>NZ_FNVU01000042.1 GCF_900107965.1 Actinacidiphila yanglinensis
GAGGGGTTCGCCGGCGAGGCGTTTTTGGACGGTGGTGAACTGGCGTTCCAGGTCCTGCTGGTAGCAGATGAAGATGAGTCCCATGTCGAGGTTGCCGTCGGTGTCCATGCCGCGGTCGTAGTTGTAGCCGCGGCGCAGGATGCGGGAGTCGTCGGTTTTCGGGGTGCGGGGGTTGGCGACGCGGATGTGGCTGTCGAGGGGGATGACGTCGCCCATGGGGTCCTGGGCGAAGTGGGGGGTGTCGAATTCGTGGGCGCCGTCGAGGGGGGCGCCGGTGTCGCGGGCGCGGCCGAACATGCGTTCTTGTTCGGTGAGGGAGACGCGGTCCCAGAATTCGACGAGCATGCGGATGAGGCGTACGACCTGGTAGGTGCCGCCGGTGGTCCAGGGGGGTTCGCCGTTGCCGTCGGTCCACAGGAGGCGTTGGGCGGTGGCGGGGTCGGTGATGTCGGGGTTGGCGGTGCCGTCTTTGAAGCCGAGGTGGTTGCGGGGGGTGCCGGTGGGGCGGGGTGGGCTGGTGTAGCCGTCCATGCGCCAGCGCACCTGCATGGCGCCGCGGGTGTGGCGGGTGATGTCGCGCAGGGCGTGCAGGACGGTGTCGGGGTGGGGGGCGGTGAGTTGGAGGCTGAGGTCGCCGTGGCACCAGTCGGGTTGCAGGTCGTCGTCGGCGAAGGCGGGCATGGTGGTCAGCCGGGCGGGTCGGCGGTCGGCGAGGCCGAAGCGGTCGTCGAACAGGGAGGCGCCGACGCCGGTGGTGACGGTCAGGCCGTCGCCGGGGACGCGGGGGCCCAGGGTGCCGCTGTCGGAGGGGGAGTCGGTGATGCCCAGGGCTGCGGGGGTGCCGCCGGTGGTCAGGAAGCGGGCGCGTGCGGTGAGGGTGTGCAGCAGTTCGGTCAGCTCCCGCCGGTCGGCGGCGGTGACGTCGAAGGACAGGAAGACGCTGGAGGGCTGGACGGTTTGGGTGATGCCGGCCTGGTGGGGGCCGTGGAACGGTGCGGGTGCGGGCTTGGTGGCGGGGGAGGGGGTCGCGGCGGCGGCGTGGGATCCGCTCAGGGCGGCCGCGCCGCCTGCCACGGCGCCGACGGCTGAGACGCCGACGGCCGCGCCGCGCAGGAAGCCGCGCCGCCGCAGCTCGCCCTCGCTGCGGGGGTCGTGGGTGCCGCTGGTCATACCGTCCTCCGTACGTCGAAGATCGCCGCTACCGGGGCGAGTTGTTCCAGCAGGTCACCGAAGTCGGCGTTGATCTTCTCCCGTTCGGTTCGGGTCAGGTCCCGCAGCGGGGTCCACCGGCCGTCGTCGTGCTGGGCGTCGAGGGCCGCCTGGGTGCGGTCCAGGGACGCGTCGAGTTCGGCGAGTCCGGGGTCGCGGGTCTTCAGTAGCGGGTGCAGTTCGGCGAGGATCTCGCGGGTGCCGTCGATGTTCGCCAAGGCGGTCGCGAGGTTGGTGCCGCTGCCGTAGTCGGTGCGGCCGGTCAGCTCGAACTGCTCGGCGTTCTCGATGATCTCGTGCGCGCGCAGTCCCATGTTCGCGGGGTCCATCTGCTGCGTGCTCCACTGCTTCTTGAGGGCTTTGACGGCCTTGTCCAGGGTCGCGGCCTGGCCGCGCAGTGATGCCGCGGTGGCGTCGTGCCACAGCCCGTATTCGATCCGGTGGAAGCCGGTGAAGCCGGGGTCGGCCGCGGGGTTGGTGCCCAGGGTGGTGGTGCCGTTGATCACGCTGTCGGCGTCGCCGAAGGTGTCGTAGGCCGCGCCCATCCGCTCGTAGACCAGGTGTCCGGTCAGCCAGTCGCGGCGGGCTGCTGCCAGGTTGCCGTGGTCGATGTCGCTGTTCAAGGTGCCGGTGTCGGTGGACAGTTCCGCCATCCGGGCCTGGATCCACTTCTGGTAGTCCAGGGTCGGCGGGATCAGGTCGTGCACGGTCACCGGCAGCGAAGA
>NZ_FNVU01000041.1 GCF_900107965.1 Actinacidiphila yanglinensis
TACAACGGCAGCACGAGCTTCAACACCTCCACCTCACCCACCATCAACTCCACGGTGAACAAGGCCAACAGCACCACAACCCTCACCTCGAACCCGAACCCCTCAACCTTCGGGCAGGCGGTCATCCTGACCTCGACCGTCGCCATTGCGCCCCCGGGCGCGGGAACTCCCACCGGCACGGTGAGCTTCTTCGACGGCGCGACCCTCCTGGGCACAGGAACCCTCGGCGGCGGAACCGCCACCCTCACCACCAGCACCCTGGCGGTCGGCACCCACAACCTCACAGCGGTCTACGGCGGCAGCACCAACATCAACGTCTCCACCTCTCCCATCAACGTCCAGACCGTCATGTAAGCGCAAGTACGCCGGCCCCGACCCCGCGAAGGCTGTCGGTCGGGGCCGGTCGCTGCCCGCGACCCTGATCCGGCAAGCCCGACCGATGCATTCGCAGCTCCGCAGGAAAAAGAGCATTTCGTGCGCGACCGAGTTTGTACCACCCGCCAGCCCAGTGATTGGCGACCGGAAGCGTGACAGCTCCGGCATTCCCTTCGTTATCCGGTTGGCTGTCATCACCGGCAGCGCTGCGAAATAGCTCACACGAAGGATTCTCAGATGTCCATTGCGCGGAAAATCCCACTCGCCGTGGTCGCCGTCGGCGGCCTGATGATGGTCGGCGCCGGAACTGCTGTCGCGGACAACCATGCGACGGCCGTAGGATTCAATAGTCCTGGATTTCTGTCCGGGGCACCTGTCGCCACCGTCGCGTCCGAGCCACTGAACAACTGCGCCAACCACACGCCGGCTGGCGCAAGCGTGCTGTCCGGCACCGCGGGGAACCTCTGCCTGATCAATTAACTCGATTCGCCGTCGACGTCGAATGGGAATCATGGGGACCCCCGTTCGGCGTCGATTTGGCGTACCCGAGCGCCAGTGAAAATCTTCGAAATCTCACACCCGTTTCCCGCCAACACGCGACTGAAGAGGTGGAGAGCCTCACCTGGGCGTCGGCAGCCAGATAGTTGACGCGACGTCAATAGCCTATCATGCAGAAAACTGCGCCCCTTGGGCTGGGCGGCGCTCTCCCCATTCGGCGGCTAACGGGACTGCACTCCGTAGCCTGCTCGGTCACCGAACCAAACGCCATACGGGACGACTTAGGATTGAAGTCCCTTTCCGCTCGGCCTCCCCCCGGGATGCGCAGCTCCCCCTCTCCCTGGGAAACCCAGAGGAGGTGGGCGGGCCGACCCACGGGCCGACCCACATCTCCCCGCCAGCATCGACCCAGTGTCCGCTTGGACCCGGCGACGACCCGCCGCCCGCCGACTTCCGGGCCTCTGCGCCGCCAGCCCAGATCGAGACGATCTGCGAGCACTCCATCCGATTCGGAATTTCCGGGACTTCGTCGGATCCACCTGCTGACCTGGGCCCGTCAGCGCAACAAACCCACACACGGGGCGGCAATTTATCGGGACATCATTCCGCATAACAGATGCGCCGCCAAGGAAATCTCATCAATATGATGAAGCGTCAAATTTTCTTGACCGAGGAATACTTCTACTTGAACACCACATGGGATACCGATAAGGTGTGGCGGTCGTTCTTGCTCGGGATTGCCCCCTGGGCCGAACGGCACCGCGTCAGCCTTGCCCGTTGGCGTGACCGCTAGACCGATCCGACGGGACGCTGCGAGCGCGTCCAGCCCCCGCGCGCCTGACGGCAGCCGGTCAACGGAATATGCACGTGCAGATTTTGTAACTCCCTTACCGCTCTGTCGGAATCTGGACTCGATGGACAGTGCAGCCAGGTTGGCGGGCGGAAATTTCGTGTAGCCCCGAAGCACGGTCACAACGTCTCGCACTGCGTATCTCTTGGCGCACCATCAGGCGTCGAGCACCGCCATAGGAAGACGCGGAAACGCGCTCACCCAAGGTCGCATCCGCTCGCTCGTTTGCTCCTGTACTGACTATTCATTCGCACACTCGCTCCAGACCCACAAATCCCGATGGCCGACATTTCCAACCTCATCAATCACAGTCGGCAGGCATATCTCAGCCGCTCGCCGCCCCCCATGACACCAGCCACTCGGCCCACGCGATCTTCAACCACATATACGCGAGCACCCAGCGCGCCCAACAGACGATCCCGTCGGCCCCTGCGGCGGGCGCTGATGAGACCCTCGGTCGTAAAAATGACTGTCAGATTCACGGGCATTTTCGCTTCGCATATTCTTCTGTCACATACCAGTCACAACTTCCAGGAGGACGCACCCGAATGGCTGCTCGACGAATCGTCACTCGCCCGCCCAACGAGCGGCTGCAGGCCCTCATCAGCGAGGCCGGTTGTTCCAACATCGGATTGGCGCGCCGGGTCAACCAGGACGGTGCCCAACGCGGCCTCGACCTGCGCTACGACAAGACGTCCGTCAGCCGCTGGCTGAGGGGCCAGCAACCGCGCGGCGCGACGCCCTCCATCATCGCCCGCGTGCTCAGCCGGAAGCTGGGGCGCGAGGTGTCGGTGGAAGAGGTCGGCATGGCGCGCAACCGCGAACCGAACGCGTCCGAGATCGGCCTGGCCTTCGCAGCGACCCTGGAGGAGGCAATCGACCAGGCGACCGGCCTGTGGCGCGGCGACGCCACCCGCCGCAACCTCCACACCGGATCGCGACTGGCCATCTCGACGCTGCTCGCGCCCAGCCGGGACTGGCTGATCGCCGTACCGGACCGCGAGGTGGCCCACATCGGGGACCAGCCCGTCACCTCCGACGACGCCGAACTGGTCGCCCGGGTCACCCCGTACATCGCCGACCTCGACCACTTCTACGGCAGCGAACACGTCCGACCGCTCGCCGTGCACTACCTCGACACCGTCGTCTCCCGCATGCTCAAGGGCTCCTACGGCGGCGACGTCGGACCGCAGTTGTCCGCAGCCGCCGCGCGGTTAACCAAGCTGACCGGCTCCATGGCGGCCGACAGCCGCAAACCCGCCCTCGCCCAGCGCTATTACATCCAGGCCCTGCGACTGTCCCAGGCCGCGGACGACCGCCGCTACGGGGCCTACGTGCTGGCCGCGGGGATGAGCCACCTGGCAGCCGAACTCGGCTACCCGCAGGAGGTGACGCAACTCGCCCGCACCGCCCAGGAAGGCGCCAGAAGGAACATCACCCCCGCACTGGAGGCGTGCCTGTATGCCGCCGAGGCACGCGGGTACGCGCTGCTCGGCGACCGCCAGTCCTGCAGCCTCGCGGCGGGACGGGCGCTCCAGGCCATGGACAGATCCGTGCCGGACCGCGAACCCGACTGGATCGCACACTTCGACCGCGCCCGCCTCGCCGGCGAACTGGCGCACTGCTACGTCGATCTGCGGCACCCCGGGCTCGCCGTACGCCACGCCGAGGAGGCGATCATCGGCACCCCGGAGCACCGGGTGCGCCGGCGCGCGATCAACCTGCTGCTGCTCGCGACCGCGCAGATCCAGGCCGGCGAGGTGGACGAGGCGTGCGACACCGCCACGGAAGCGGTGGGCGTGCTCGCCCGCGTCCGGTCCGGGCTGGGCGTGGAGTACCTGAAGCGGGTCCGGTACCAGCTGCGGGCCTTCGCCGAGCGGAGCGCGGTACGCGACTTCGAGGAGCTGCTGCGTGAGGGGACGGCCCGGCGGAACGCCGACTCCCTGACCGTGCAGGGCGGATGACCGG
>NZ_FNVU01000040.1 GCF_900107965.1 Actinacidiphila yanglinensis
GTCGGCGGAGACCACCACCGTGTGGGACACCCCCGGGGTGTTGTCCACGAAGTTGGTGATCAACCAGTTCAGATTCTGTGCCGCCTGGCTCATCGGACTCAACTAGCGCTCCTGGTTCTGGGGGCCGCCGAATCGGCTGTCGGTGGCCTGTCCGTTCGTGTCAGTTCCAGCAGTGCGCCCTTGCTGGACGCCACGACGCAGATTACTCAACCTGCCCCGTACGTCCTCGGGTGCGCGGGAGACCTGTGGGCCCCCCTGCGGGGTCTGTGCCGCGGCACCCGGGACCAGGTTGGCCTTGGGTACCCGCCGTGGCAGGCCGGAGGGGGTGACCCCGCCTGCCTTGGGCTCGCGGACCGACTCGGCCCGGTGCCAGTGCTCGTCGTTCGTCGACCGCCAGTCGTCGCCGTCCGGCTGGGGTTGCTCGTGGGGATCGGTGGTCTCCTGGGCGGGCTGCTCGCCCGCGGGCGGCGGCGCCTGCGGGTTCGGGCTGCCCGGCTGCTGGCTCGGCTCGCTGGGCTGCTGGTCGGAAGGGCTCGTGCGCTGCCGTTCGCGGCGTGGTAGGCCAGCGTCCGTCAGTGAAGGGGAGACTACGCTCTCGGAGGGCCCCTCGGGGAGCGACGGAGCGGATTCCGTTACCTCCGGTGCGCCCTGCGGCCATCCCTCCTGAGCAGGGCTGTAACCGGAGAACTGCGCCTGGTGACCGTTGTCCTGGTACTCCGTGCCGTATCCGGGCCCCTCGGCGTACGGCGCGGCCTGGTCGTACGACTGGCCGGAACCGTTCTCGTACGGCTGCTCGAAGAAACCGTTCTGCTCGGCGCTCGCCGGTTCCGGGTAGCCAAGCTGCTGGTAGTCGGCCTGGAAGCCCTGCTCGTACGCCTGCTGCTGGTAGGCCGGATCGAAGCTGGGGTCGTAGCCCTGGGCGTACCCCTGGGGGTAGTCCTGCGGGTAGCCCTGGCCGGAGTTCGGGTCGGCGAACTGCGTGCCGGCCGGTTCCAGGCCGTCGTACTGCCCGCCGCCGAAGTCCTGGCCCGCCCCGTCGAATGCGGCCGAATCCCGCCGCTGGCCGGGCAGTTCGACCTCGTGGTCGTCCTGGCGGTCCGCCGCCGCGGCCTCCAGCTGGGCGCGGCGCTCCTCGCGCTGCAGCGAGCGGCCCACCGGGTCGAGCGAGCGGGGGGCGCCCTCCTCGTACCGGGAGTCGTCGAAGCCGAGTTCGGCCGCGGTGCGCTGGCCGAGGGCCTCGGGCCGTACCGGGCCGGGCTGGACCGCCTCGTGCTCCGGCACGATCCGGGACACGGTGAAGTCGGTGTCGTCGTCGAGCGGGTCGCCGCCGCCACCGTGGGTGATCGGCTCGGGCAGCATCACCAGGGAGGTGGTGCCGGCCTGCTCACCGGAGGGACGCAGCTGGACCCGGATGCCGTGCCGCTCCGACAGCCGGCCGACCACGAACAGGCCCATCCGCTTGGCGATCTCGACGTCGACGGTGGGCGGGTCGGCGAGCTTGTGGTTGATGTCCGCGAAGTCCTCGGCGGTCAGGCCGATGCCCTTGTCGTGGATCTCCACCATCACCCGGCCGTCCGGCAGCCGGGTCGCGGTGACCCGCACCTTCGTCTGCGGCGAGGAGAACGACGTGGCGTTCTCCAGCAGCTCGGCGAGCAGGTGGACGAGGTCGCTGACCGCGCTGCCGTGGATGTCGGTCTCGGGTATGCCGACCAGTTCGATCCGGTCGTACGCCTCCACCTCGGAGGCGGCGGCACGCAGCACGTCCACCAGCGGGACCGGCTGGTTCCACTGCCGGCCCGGCTCCTCGCCGGCGAGCACCAGCAGGTTCTCGCCGTTGCGCCGCATGCGGGTGGCGAGGTGGTCCATCCGGAAGAGGTTCGCCAGCTGGTCCGGGTCGGCCTCGTTGTTCTCCAGCTCGGTGATCAGGGTGAGCTGGCGCTGGATGAGGCCCTGGTTGCGCTGCGAGAGGTTGGTGAAGATCGCGTTGACGTTGCCCCGCAGCAGCGCCTGCTCGGCGGCCAGCCGGACCGCCTCGCGGTGCACCTGGTCGAAGGCGCGCGCCACCTCGCCGATCTCGTCCTGGGTGTTGATCGGGATCGGCGCGACCTGGGTGTTCACCCGGCCCGGGTCGGTGCGCGAGAGCTGGTCGACCAGTGCGGGCAACCTGGTCTCGGCGATGTCGAAGGCGGCGGCGCGCAGCCGCCGCATGGAGCGGGACATCGAGCGGGCCATCAGCGCCGCCACGATGAACGCGATGATCAGCGCGATCAGCACGATCGCGGAGTTGATGAACACGTCGCGCCTGGCGTGCGAGGCCAGGTGCGAGGAGTCGGTGGCGGCCTGGTCGGCCAGGTGCAGCTCCACCGAGCGGTAGGCGTCGAAGGAGAGCGTGGACGCCGCGAGGTAGGACTCGGGGGTGACGCCCTCGGCGTTGAGCCGGGTGACGGTGTACGCCGGGTCGGTCAGGTCGGTGACCATCTTGGTGAGGTCGGGCGGCACGACGTAGCCGGTGTGGTCGGCCTTCGCCTTGTTCAGCGCCGCGGTGATCTGCGCCTGGCCCTTCTTCACCGCCTCGTCCTGCGCGGCCTTCAGCCGGGCCTGGTCGTCGGTGCTGCCGCCGCCGTCGTACTCCTCCAGCGCGATGCCCTCCAGGTACTGGTACGAGCCGAGCGCGGTCTTCTGGAGGGCGAGTTCCTGGCTGGAGGGCTTCTTCTCGACCAGGATGTGGGTGCCGATGGAACGGGTCAGCGACTCCGCGGCCTTGGCGAGCGAGACGGCGTACAGCGTGCGGCCGAAGGAGGCGCTGTTGCTGGTGCCGAAGCCGAGTTCGTTGGACAGCTCGCTCAGCGGGTGCTGGATCTTGACGTACCACTCCTCGGTCTGCACGCCGGAGAGCTGGCCGGTGAAGGCGGACTTGCGGAGCGAGGGGAGCTGCGGCTCGACGCTGCGGAAGCTGGCCATCCGGCGCTTGAGGTCGGAGCTGTCGGGCAGGCCCACCGCGGCCTTGTCGAAGGCGCGGGCGGCGGCGTCGGTGGCGGCGTACGCGGACGACACCGCCTGGGAGTTGCGGTTGCCCTCCAGGAGGGGCACGACCGTGGAGTCGCGCTCGTTCTCCAGCGCGTTGCTGTACGTCGCGGCCGCGCGCACCAGGTTGGCGATGTGCACCGCGTCGTCGGACTGCCGCCAGGTGTCGACCGCGCTGTTGACCCGGAAGCCGCCGAAGACGAGGGCGACCAGCACCGGAATGAGGAGGATGGCGTTCAGCCGGGTGCCCATCCGCCAGTTGCGCATACTGAACCGGCCGCCGGGATCGGGCAGCTCGGCGACGTCCGCGGCCACCGGATCCGGGCCGCTGCCCGTGCGTTGCGGCGGAGTGAAGTTCCCACGCGGGCCGCGTTCGGGACCCGCCTCAGCTCGCCTCGTGTTCCTCACTGGACCAACAACCTCTCGGCGACGGCGCAACAACGACGGCCGTTCCTACGCTCAGGTTCTGCGAATTCCAGCACGTCATGCAGGTGCACGCCAAACGTCCGGCTTGCGGCGGGCTCCGGGGAGAAGGCTAGAGATAAAACGGGCATAAGTCCAAAGGCTGAGCAAACCATAGGACAGACGTACACGCGGTGACACCGGACGAGCGCGAGCCGTGTTCGCCATGCCCAGGAAACTCTCTCGAAATGTTATGAAGACGGCGGGGGCCCGTTGTGTCGCGCGACACAACGGGCCCCGACCGCCGACTGGCAACTTGCCAGCGGCACAAGCTACTTGAGGCGAGCCAGCAGAGCGTGCTCGACGAGCGTGATGAGCGCGCTCTTGGCCTCGCCGCGGTGCCGGGCGTCGGTGGTGATGATCGGCGCCTCGGGACCGATCTGCAGCGCCTCGCGGACCTCTTCCGGCCGGTAGGGCTGGTGGCCGTCGAACCCGTTGAGCGCGATCACGAACGGCAGGCCGCTGTTCTCGAAGTAGTCCACCGCCGGGAAGCAGTCCGCCAGCCGCCGGGTGTCCACGAGCACCACCGCGCCGATGGCACCGCGCACCAGGTCGTCCCACATGAACCAGAAACGGTCCTGCCCGGGGGTACCGAACAGGTACAGGATCAGGTCGTCGTCGAGCGTGATGCGGCCGAAGTCCATCGCCACCGTGGTGGTGGTCTTGTCCTGCACGTGGCTCAGGTCGTCGATGCCGGCCGACGCCGACGTCATCACGGCCTCGGTGCGCAGCGGATTGATCTCCGACACCGCACCGACGAACGTGGTCTTGCCCACGCCGAAGCCACCCGCCACCACGATCTTCGCGGAGGTGGTCGACCGCACAGGCGGCGTACCGTACGCCGGCTGCTGCGATTGCGGCCTAGAGCTTCCGAAGTCCACTGAGCACCCTCTCAAGCAGTGTCACATCTGGCTGGCCGCCCGCTTCGCCGCTGCCCGGCTGGTGGATCGCGACCATGCCGGCCTCGGCGAGGTCGGCCACAAGGATCCGGGCCACACCGAGCGGTATCGCGAGCAGCGCGGAGATCTCGGCCACCGACTTGATCTCACGCGTCAGATGGCAGATCCGCTGGTGCTCAGGAAGGAGTCCCGCGTACTGCGCCGGGTCGGCGGTGGTGCTGACCAGGGCCTCGATCGCGAGCTGGTAGCGAGGCCGGGTACGGCCACCTGTCATGGCGTACGGCCGCACCAGCGGCTGGTCGCCTTCCACCCCGTACGGCGCGTGGTGGGACGCGCCGTACGGGCCCGGCGAGGCGGGTGGCGGGGTCATGAGGGTCCTCCGTGTCCGGGCAGTGCTGTCGCTGGTGCGGAAGTACGGGAACGTTCTGTTGTACGGGCTGTTGTACGTGGTGCTGCCATGCGGTGCTCAGTTCATCAGGCTGCCCTGGAGCTCGGCACGGAGGTCGGGGGTGAGGACCGCGCCGGCGCGGTCGACGAGCAGGGCCATTTCGTAGCCGACCAGACCGATGTCGCACTCCGGATGCGCCAGCACCGCCAGCGACGAACCGTCGGACACCGACAT
>NZ_FNVU01000038.1 GCF_900107965.1 Actinacidiphila yanglinensis
TGGGGGAGGCTGGCTTTGATGACGGAGGTGGGGATGCCGGGGAGTGCTTTTTGGGCGACGGTCTGGACGGTGGTGGAGTTGATGTTGGTGTGCATGTAGGCGGTGGCCTGCTGGACGGCGGTGGCGAATTTCTTGGCTGTGTCGGGATTCTGGGTGAGGTAGCTGTTGCGGGCGACGACGATCTGTCCGTAGCCGGCTTGTGCTTCGGACCAGGCGGGGACCTTGATGGAGTCGGCGACGACGATGCCGTCGCCGGTGTCCTGGATGGCCAGGGGGGTGGGCTGGGAGGTGACGAACCAGTCGATCTGGTTGCTTTTGAGGGCTGCCTTGTCGGCGGCGGGGCTGGGCAGGGAGACCCACTTGACCTTCGAGGAGTCCACCCCGTAGGCCTTGAGGAAGACGGCTGCTTCGCCCTTGGTGTTGGCGGAGCTGGCGCCGCCGGTGGAGCCGTCGAGTGCTTTGGCGACCTGGGCGGCGGGGGTGTCGGCGGTGAGGCCGTGCGCCGTGGCGAACTTGGTGCTGACGATCAGGCCGAGGGGGTTGCCGCCGCCGTCCGCCGCGATCGCCGTCTCCGGGACGTTCTTGCCGATCGCCGAGACGAAGTCGGTCGGACTGTCGTTGAGGAACTGGATGGAGCCGGACTCCAGTGCGGAGGTGCCGGTGGCCGCGGTCGTCGTCACGTACTTGACCTTCAGCTTCTGCTTGCTGAAGTAGCCGTTGGCCTCGGCCAGCCGGATCGGCAGGTCGAAGATGTTGCCCGCGACCCCGACCGTGACCGTGGTCGTGCCGTCCGCGTTCTTGCCCGGGCCGTTACTCCCGCACGCGGTGAGCGTCAGGGTTCCCAGTGCCATAGCGACGGCCGGTGCGACCGCGCGGGTGCTGGTGCGTGCGCCCCTTCGTGGGGCTCGCGCGGCCCGTCTGGCAGGTTCCGCGTCACTGGCGTCCGAGAGAAGACGTCTCATGGGGTTACTCCTCCATGGGTCGCACCGAGTCACGATTGTCGTACAAGGTGCGAGCGACCGTAACACCGCGGATTTGGCCCCGCAACAACTTCGGCCGTGGACAGGTGTGTTGGTGCCGAAGCCGGTTCGGCGACGGCGAAGCGTGGTCGACAATGTGCCGCGCCGGAGCCGCCTGCTGCCGGGCGTGGCGGACTCCGCCGCGGGCTCGTCGAGGGGGAACGAGGATTGTTCGACAAGTCGCCCGCGGCGCTCACGGCGCCCCTCTCCCGCCACACGGCATGCCGCAGGATGCTCAGGATCGGCGATCCGCTTCGAAGTCACGGGGACGGGGGGACGTGGGGCCGCCCGGCGGACGGGCGTGCGGTGTGACGTCTGAGATATGCCCTGTTGGAAGCAGGATTGAGACCTTTTGGCGACGCCCCTCGCCCCGCGGACCCCGCTGGTTTGTTCAACGGGCCGGGGTCGCCCCGCTGCCGTCGGCCGATCCGATCGAAGGATTTTCGTACCTTCTCCTTGAGCTGATGATTCGGCGGTGTTACGGTCGCTCGCAAGTTGTTGGACAATCCGCCAGCCAGGGGCGCGTGTTCCCCTCCCTCCCCTTTTGTTCCGGGGCCACGCGCACCCGGCTGCAGTGAGGGAGCCGAACCGTGGCCGGCGGCGTCCGGCGCCGGGGCTGCCCGGACGCCGTACGCACATGCCGGATCGCCTCTCCCGTAGCCGGTCAAGGAGACAGAGTTGTCGACCAACCAGCATGACCCGAACGCGGAGGCACTCCGCTTCGACCACGTGACCCTGGAGTTCCCCGGGGGGCACCAACCGGCCATCGAGGACGTCTCGCTCCGGGTCGAGCGACGGAAGTTCGTCGCCGTGATCGGCCCGAGCGGCTGCGGCAAGAGCACCATCCTCAACCTGGCCGCGGGACTGCTCGCCCCGACCCGGGGCGGGGTCCACTTCGACGGCGAACCCGTCACCGGGGTCAACTCCGAAGCGGCGTACGTGACCCAGAAGGCGAACCTGCTGCCCTGGCTCAGCGTGAAGGCCAACATCGGGCTGGCGCTGAAGTTCCGCAGGGTCGGCAAGGACGAGCGGAACGAGCGGATCGCGCACTGGATCAGGGTGGTCGGCCTCACCGGTTTCGAGGACCACTACCCGCGGGAGCTGTCCGGCGGCATGCAGAAGCGCGTCGCCATCGCGCGGGCGCTGATCTACGACCCGTCCATCGTGCTGATGGACGAGCCGTTCGGGCCGCTGGACGCCATCACCCGGCTCAAGCTCCAGCAGGACCTGCTCAACCTGTGGGAGGAGCAGCAGGGCACGCTCGTCTTCGTCACCCACGACCTCAACGAGGCGCTCTACCTCGCCGACCAGGTGATCGTGATGTCCAAGGGCCCCGGGACGGTGCGCCGCGTTCTGGACGTCCCCTTCGAACGGCCGCGTGACATCGGATCCCTGGTCGAGTCGCGCGAGTTCTCCGAGCTCTACAACGACCTGTGGAGCCTGTTCAAGTCGGAGATCGACCTGTCCGGCGCTCCCGCGTAAGGAAACCGCAGTGATAACGATCAAGGAAGTGATCGACGTCCCCAGTCCGCGCGACCGGGTCTGGGAGGTCGTGTCCAGCCCGTCGGACGTCGTGTCGTGCATCGCCGGGGCCGAACTCGGCGCGGCTCACGACGACGGCTCGTTCGACGGGGCGCTGGTGATCAAGTTCGGGGCGATCCGGGTCCGGTTCGCCGCCCGCATCACCCTGGACCTGAACCCGGAGGAGTTCGAGGGCCGCCTCTCGGCCCGCGGCGGCGACGGGCAGGGAGCCACCCGCTTCCGCGGCGAGGCCACCTTCCGGGTGGTCGAGGGCGAGCAGGCGGGCAGCGCGCGGGTGCTGATGGAAGGCGAGGTGACCCTCAGCGGCAAGCTCGCCTCGCTGGTCGAGTCGGGTGCTGGGGTGGTGGTCTCCCGGATGACCAAGGACTTCACCGCCAAGCTCATCGCGGTGTGCGGCGAGCCCGCCGCGGCCGCCGCCGGAGTCCCCGCCGCCGAGGGAGTACCGGCCGCCGCCGGCGCACCCGGCACCGCGCCGGTCCCCGCAGCTGCCGGCGGGGAGGCGCATCCCACCCGGCTGAACCGGCTGCGCGCATGGTTCGGCCGGTTGCTGCGCCGCAGGCGGGCGGCGCACCCGGCCGCGCAGCCGCCCCCGTCACCGCCCCGGCCCTCAGGTGACGGCGCGCTCCACCCGCAACAGACCCAGCAGACGCAGCAGACCGAGGAGGTCGGCAGTGGCAACGCCCCGGCTCAATAAGGTGATCGGCGCCCTCGCGGCGGGACAGCACGTCTTCGCGTCCTTCGCGGCGGCCGACCCGTCGGCCGCCCTGGAGTTCGCCGGCACCGACTACGACGCCCTGGTGTTCGAGACCGAGCACAAGCCCTGGGACGTCCCCGCGCTGCGCGACAGCCTCCAGTACCTCCTGAACAGGCGTCAGGTCTTCGACGCGGACAGCGTCGCCCCCGCGCTCACCCCGCTGGTCCGGATCCCGGTCAACGGCGTCGAGAAGGCCCAGTGGCAGGCCAAGCAGGCCCTGGACCTGGGGGCGTACGGCATCGTGTGGCCGCACGTGTCCACCGTGGAGCAGGCGTACAACGCGGTCGCCGCCTGCCGCTACCCGCGGCTGCCGGACCGCCCGCGCCATGAACCCGCGGGCCTGCGCGGCGACAGCCCCGCGGCCGCGGCCCGCTACTGGGGCGTCACCAACGCGGAGTACTACGCGAAGGCCGACGTGTGGCCGCTCGATCCGCACGGCGAGATCCTGGTGGCGCTCATGATCGAGGACCAGCTCGCCATCGAGAACCTGCCCGACATCCTCGACCAGGTGCCGGGGATCGGCCTGATCATCGTCGGCGAGGGCGACATGAGCCAGGAACTGGGCATCCCCCGCCAGTACGACCACCCGCGGATGCTGGAGTGCAAGCGTCGCATCCTCGACATCTGCGCGGCCCGCGGTGTCCCGGTCGGGCACCCCCACGTGACGGCCGGCAACGTCAAGCAGGTGCTGGACGACGGCTACCGCTTCCTGATGTCCATGCCGGTGCGGACCTATCCCGGCCTGGAGCTGGGCCGGTCGCTCACCGGCCGCGACTGAGCCCTCCCGCGCCATACCGCCTACGACCCCGTCCGATATCGACCCCGCGCCGGACCCCCCCCGCCAACGCCCCCTGCCCGTACCGCCCCCGGCACGTCCGGGCGGTGCCCGGGCTGCCTTCGGGCTGCGTCCGTGCAGCGTTCCGACTGCCATCAAGCCCCCGCCGTGTCCGCGGAAAGCGGACCCGGCACGTGAGTTGCGGAGTTTCCATGCGTATCGACTGTCACGGCCACTTCACCACGGCCCCGGCCGCGTTGGGGAAGTGGCGGGAGCGGCAGATCCAGGCGTTCGAGGAGTCGGGCGCGCGGGTCCCACCGGCCGAGTTGCGTATCGGTGATGACGAGATCATCGAGGCCATCGAGAACGGGCAGTTGAAGCTGCAGCGGGAACGCGGCACGGACCTGGCGCTGTTCTCGCCGGGCGCGGGGAAGATGGCGCACCACTTCGGTGACGAGCAGACCAGTCTGGCCTGGTCGCAGGTCGCCAACGACCTGATCGCCCGGGTGTGCGGGCTCTTCCCCGAGCGCTTCGTCGGGGTGTGCCAGCTCCCGCAGTCCCCGGGCGAGCCGCTCGCCTCGTCCGTGCGCCGCAGTGCGGTCGAACTGCAGCGGTGCGTCGAGGAGTTGGGCTTCGTCGGATGCCTGCTCAATCCCGACCCGTCGGACGGGTACTGGCAGGCGCCGCCGCTGACGGACAAGGTCTACTACCCGCTCTACGAGAAGATGGTGGAGCTCGACGTCCCCGCGATGATCCACGTGGCGATGTCGCGCAACCCGGCGATCCAGGGCACCTGCGCGCACTACCTGGGCGGCGACACCACGGCGTTCATGCAGCTGTGCCAGTCGGACCTGTTCCGGGACTTCCCGACCCTGAAGCTCGTCATCCCGCACGGCGGCGGCGCCGTCCCCTATCACTGGGGCCGGTACCGGGGGTTCCTGCAGGACCAGGGGCGGCCGCCGCTGGAGGAGTCGGTGCTGCGGAACGTCTTCTTCGACACCTGCGTGTACCACCGGCGCGGGATGCAGCTGCTGGTGGACATCGTCCCCACCGTGAACGTCCTCTTCGCCTCGGAGATGATCGGCGCCGTCCGCGGGGTGGACCCGGAGACCGGCCACCGCTTCGACGACACCGGGCACCTGCTGAGCTCGCTGGAATCGCTCGGCGGGGACGACCTCGACGCGATCTTCGCCGGCAACGCGCTGCGGGTATTCGGCCGGCTGCCGTCCGTCCTGGCCGCCAGGGGCATCGCCGTACCCGCCGCCCCGGCCGGACCCGCCCCTGCGGCACCTCACCCGTCCGCCCTGCCCGGCGCATCCGGCCCGGCCGGCACCACTGTCACCACCGCGAAGGAGTCCGGCAAGTGAAGGTCTACGAGGCGCTCGCCGAAGCGTTCGTCAAAGAGGGCGCGAGCGACGTCTTCGGCATGATGGGCGACGCCAACATGCACTGGATGAACGCCCTGCACGAGCGCGGGGTGAACCTGTACGAGGTGCGGCACGAGGGCTCCGGTCTGGGCATGGCCGACGGCTGGGCGCGGACCGCCGGCCGGCCCGGCGTCGTCACCACCACCAGCGGTCCCGGCACCGCGCAGCTGGCCACCTCGATGATCGTCGCCAGCCGGGCCGGCACCCCGCTCGTCGCGTTCTGCGGCGAGACGCCCGTGGGCGACGAGACGGCCGTGCAGTACCTCGACCAGCGCCGGTTCGCCGCCGCCATCGAGTGCGGCTTCGTCCACGTGTCGCGGCCCGACCTCGCCGAGGAGGCCGTGCGGCAGGCGTTCTACCTGGCCAGGACCGAGTCGCGGCCGGTGATGCTCAGCGCCCCCGTCGACGTCCAGGTCCAGGAGTACGAGGAGGCGGGGCCGTACGTCGCGTCCACCGAACTCATCGACACCGCACGGCTGTTGCCGGACCCGGCGAGGATCGGACGGGCCGCGGCGATCGTGCGGGCCGGCAAGCGGGTGGTCATCATCGCCGGGCGCGGCGCGCGCTCGTCGGAGGCCGGCGAGGAGGTGCTGCGGCTCCAGCGGCGGACCGGGGCGCTGCTGGCCACCACCCTCCAGGCGAAGAACTGGCTGTGCGACGCGACCGAGTTCCACGTCGGCATCTCCGGGCTGTACGGCAACAAGGCCGCCATGGAACTGCTGCAGGAGGCCGACTGCGTGATCGCGGTCGGGGCCAGCCTGAACCACTACACCACCGAGCACGGCCTGCTTTTCCCGGACGCCACCTACGTGCAGATCGACTCCGCGCAGCACGTGGTGATGGGCAACGGCCGGGCCGCGGACTGCTACGTGCGGGCCGACGCCCGCACCGCGCTCGCCGAGCTGAACCAGGCCCTGGAGCAGGGCGCGGTCCAGCTGGAGGGCTTCCACACCGACGACGTGCGCCGCCGGCTGACCGAGCCGCTGGCGGCGCCGTCCGGCGTCGAGGCAGAGCCCGGCCGACTCGACCCGCGCGAGGCCATCCGCGTGCTGGACGCCGAACTGCCGCGCGAGATCGGGCTGGTGCTCGGCAGCGGCCACCAGACCGACTTCGGCACGATGCTCTTCCAGCGCTCCCGCGACGTGCTGTCCAACTACGGCATGTTCGGCGCGATCGGCCAGGCCCCGCTGCTGACCATCGGCTCGATCGTGGCGAACGGCAACCGTCCCGCCTTCGTGGTGGAGGGCGACGCCAGCTTCCTGATGCACCTGGCGGAGTTCGAGACCGCCTGCCGCTACGAGATCCCCGTGCTGGTCGTGGTGATGAACGACGAGGGGCTGGGCGCGGAGTTCCACAAGGCGAAGGCCAAGGGCCTGGACCCCGAGCTGGCCGTCATCCCGAACCCGGACCTCGGCCCGGTCGCCGTCGCGCTCGGCGGCGCCGGCGCCACCGTCCGCACCACCGACCAACTGCGCGCCGCCCTAGCTGAGTTCGTCCGCGACCCGCGCCCGACCGTGGTCGACGTCCGCATCACCCGGAACGTGCTGAGCGTTCCGTACCGGCGGCTGCAGTACGGCGAGGACGTGTGATGACGACGCTCTCGGTGCTGCTCGGGGACTACCCGCACACGCGCCCGCTGAAGGACGGCACCCTCCCGGTCCCGGGGGTGGAGTGCCGCTTCGGGCAGGCGTCCCCGCTCTACTCGGCCTTCGCACGGATGGTCCGGAACCTGGAGTACGACGTCTGCGAGATGGCGCTGGCGACGTACTTCCAGGCGCGGGAGGCCGGCGTCCCGATCACGCTGCTGCCGGTGGTCATGATCGGCGGCACCCACCACCGGTCGCTGACCCGCCTGCCGGGCGGCCCGGCGCTCGCCCCGGAGCAGCTCGCCGGCCGGCGGGTCGGGGTGCGCTCCTCCTCCCAGACCACCGGCCTGTGGGTGCGCGGCCTGCTGCGCGAGGACTACGGCGTCGAGCCGTCGGCCGTCACCTGGGTCACCACCGAGGAACCGCACGTCGCGGGGTACCGCGAGCCGGACAACGTCCTGCGGTCGGGCGCGGCGAAGGTCCCCGACCTGCTGCGCGGCGGCGAGGTGGCCGCTGCCGTCCTCGGCCCGCGCGCCGGCGGCACCCAGGGCATGGACCTGGTGCCGGTGATCGAGGACGCGCCGGCCGCCGGGCAGGCCTGGATCAAGCGGCACGGCACCATCCCGGTCAACCACATGGTCGTGGTGCGCGACGAGGTACTGGAGTCCGCGCCACAGGCCGTGGCCGCGCTGTGCGGGGCGCTGCGCGACGCGATCGCCGCCACCGCGGGGGCACGCGACGCCTCCCCGGCCGGCCGGGTGGTCGCCGCGGGCTGGAGCGGGCCGCTGCGGGCGGCACTGGAGATCGGTGCCCGCTACGCCCTGGAGCAGCAGGTGGTGCGCTCCGCGGTCGATCTCGACGGGATCGAGCGGAAGGTCCCCTTCCTCGATGCGTAACAGAGCCGACGACAGGGCCGAGGACACGGCCGGAGCAAGGGCGAGCACGGAGACGGGACGGAGGCAGCGATGAGTACGGACGGACTGCGGTACCGGCCGAAGGCACCGACCCGCGAACCCGAGGTGTGGACGCCGGACCTGCTGGAGCGGGTGGAGTGGCGCCGGCGCGCGGCGGACGAGCCGTTCCGCGGCGTCGCCGCCCCGGCCGGCATCCGGCCCGGGCTGTTCCCGCTGCGCTCCACCGGCGTGGACGTCTCGGGCGTGCGCCGCGCGGGGGAGGACTACCTCGCCGCGCTCACCCCCGGGCAACTGGCGGGCGGGCGGCTGCCGATGGACGACGTGTCCTGGCGGCACTGGGCCAACGGCGCCCGCTACTTCCTGCGGCACGGCCTGTGCCTGGAGGAACTCGGCGAGGAACCCCGGCGGCTGGCCCTGGAGGTCGTCCGCGCCGCCCTGAGCGACGCCGGGTTCGCGCAGGTCCTCGACCTGATGCACCTGAACCTGACGATCGGCGAGCTGCGCGGCGAGGAGGACCTGCTCAACGAGTGGCTGTACTGGTTCACCGTCTACGGCGAGCCGGACCGGGGCGGGCAGCCGTGGGGCTGGCAGCTCGACGGCCACCACGTCAACGTCAACTGCGCCTTCGTCGGCGACCAGATGGTGCTCACCCCGACGTTCCTCGGCGCCGAGCCGGTCCACGCCACCTCGGGGAAGTACGCCGGCACGCACGTCTTCCGGCATGAGGAGGCCCTCGGGCAGCGGCTGTTCGACAGCCTGACCGGGCAGCAGCGCGCCCGGGCCGTGATCGGCGAGGTGCTGCCGCCCGACCTGTTCGTCGGCGCCTTCCGCGACAACCACGAACTCGACTACCAGGGACTGCTGCTCAGCGACCTCGACGCCCGCCAGGCCGAGGCCGCCGCCGAGCTGGTCGGCCTGTACGTCGGCCGCGCCGGCGACGGCCACGCCCGGGTCCGGACGGAGGAGGTGCTCGCCCACCGGGAGGAGACCTGGTTCTCCTGGATCGGCGACGGCGGCCCCGACAGCGCCTTCTACTACCGCGTGCACAGCCCGGTGATCCTCATCGAGTTCGAGCACCAGGCCGGGGTGATGTTCGACAACGACGTGCCGACCCGGCGGCACATCCACACCGTCGTCCGCACCCCGAACGGCAACGACTACGGCGCCGACCTGCTGCGCCTGCACCACGAGCGGCACCACCGGCGTGGGCGCGAGGGCCGGAACGGCACCGGGGCGGACCAGACGTGAAGCAGAAGGAGCCGGAGATGAAGCTGGTAGTGGGCCGTGACGACCTCGCGGCGGCCGCGCTGGGCGCGGCCGCCGCACGCGGGGCGGCCGTCGAGCGCCTGGACGTGAAGCCGGTGCACAAGGCGTCCCGGGGATTCGTGAACGACCAGGCGGTCGACGTGTGCGAACTGGCCGTGGTGACGCTTCTCCAGGCCGTCGCCCACGACAAGCCGGTGGTCCTGCTGCCGGTCACCGCGCTGGGCCGCACCCAGCACCAGACCCTGGTCACCATGGGCGACCTGTCGGTCGAGGACATCGAGGGCAGGAGCGTCGGTGTCCGGTCCTGGAGCCAGACCACCGGGGTGTGGGTGCGCGGCTTCCTCAGCGAGCAGTACGGCGTCGACCCGCGCGCGGTGGACTGGACGGTGTACGAGGGAGGCCACGTCGACGACCACCAGGACCCGGCCTGGATCACCCTCGCGCCCGAAGGGGCCCGCCTCCAGGCGGACTTCCTCGACGGCCGGCTCGACTACGGGATCATGGGCAACGAACTCCCGGACGACGACCGCATCCGCACCGCCATCCCCGCTGCGCGCGAGGTCGCCGCGCAGTGGACCGCGGACCGGGGGTTCCTCCCCCTCAACCACGTGATCGGCGTGACCGCCGAAGCGGCGGCGGAGCACTCCGCCACCGTCGTCGCCCTGTACGACGCGATCCGCGAGGTGGCCGCCAAGGACGCCGACGGGGCGGGCGCGGTGGGCTTCGAGGCCCTGCGCGGCCCGGTCACGCTGGCCGCCCGGTACGCGCTGGAGCAGGAAGTGCTCCCGCGGCCGGTGGAGTTCGACGAGCTGCTGGAGCAGTCCTGCGCCGCTCTCGGCGTCACCCCCGCGCGCCTGGGTGGCTGAGCACCAGCCCGGCACCAGGTCCGCACGCACACATCCGACTGGAAGGCAGGTCATGGCAAAGCTCACGGTGGCCCTCGGCAACTACCGGCACGCCCAGGCACTGATCGACGGCGGCGTCCCGGTGGACGGCTACGACATCGAGGAGGTGAAGGTCAGGCCGATCATCGGCGCCTACCGGCGGATGATCAGGAACCTGGAGTTCGACGTGTGCGAACTCGCGCCGACCTCCTACCTGATGGCGCTCCAGGAGGACGTGGCGCTCACCGGCGTCCCGGTCTTCCTCAACCGCCGTTTCCACCACGGCGACGTCCAGTGCGCCGCCGGCTCGGGCATCCGCGTCCCGAAGGACCTGGAGGGGCGGCGCGTCGGGGTGCGCGCCTACACCGTGACCACCGGCGTGTGGGTGCGCGGCGTCCTCGCCGGCGAGTACGGCGTGGACGTCGACAGCATCACCTGGGTGGTCGACGACGACGACCACATCGAGGGCCGCACGCCCGGCAACGTCGAGCGGGTCACGGACGGGCGGTCCCTCGGCGAGCTGCTGCGCGCCGGGGAGATCGACGCCGCGTTCACCGGCAACGCGGGCACCGGCCGGGCCGGCGCGCCCACGGCCGGCTGGACGGCCGCGGCCGAACCCGCCGCCGGCGGGGCGACCGGCGACGAAGGCCCGTACCCGCTCTTCGCGGACGCCGACGTGCTCGGGCACGACTGGTACCTGCGCACCGGGATCTACCCCCTGCACTCGGTCGTCGCCGTCCGCGCCGACCTCGTCAAGGCCGACCCCGACCTGCCCACCGCCCTGTACGCGGCGCTGGCGCGAAGCAAGCAGCTCCAGGTCGCCGACGACCCGGAGTGGACCGAACTGCCCCGACTGGGCCTGCAGGCGCGGCAGGTCGGTGGCGACCCGATCCCCTACGGCGTCGACGCGAACGCCGCGAGCCTCGGCGCCCTGGTGCGCTACTCCCGCGAACAGGGGTTGCTCGACCCGGACTTCCCCGGCGACCCGCACCGGCTGTTCGCCGAGGGCGACTACCCGAGCGCCTGAGCCGGGCGCGGCCCGGGGCGACCGGGCCCGCGTCCTCGCCGCCGACCCTACCCACCGCGTCCACCGCGACCGTCAGCACCACTTCAAGGCGAAGGAACCGCACGAACATGGACATCGTCGACACCCACTGCCACATCATCTCGCAGGACCTGGCGCGCTATCCGCGGGCGCCGATCGGCGGGAAGCAGTCGGAGTGGGCCGCCTCCAGGCCCGTCACCGCCGAGGAGATGGTCGCCAGGATGGACGGGACCGGCATACGCCAGGCCGTCCTGGTGCAGGCCACCACCGCGTACGGATACGACAACTCCTACGTCCTGGACAGCCGCAAGCGGTGGCCCGAGCGGTTCGTCGCCGTGGGCACCTTCGACCCGCTCAAGCCCGGAGCCGGCGCCCGACTGGCCGATCTGGTCGGCGACGGCGGCCTGGCCGGGGTGCGGCTGTTCACCAGCGGCAGCACGGTGCCCGAGCAGGGGCAGTGGTTCGCCACGCCGGAGACGTACGACTTCTGGCGCTCGGCCGAGGAACTCGGCGTCACCGTCTGCCTCCAGATGCGGCACGGGCCCGCGACGAAGCACCTGGTCTCGGTGCTGGTGCGGTTCCCCGGGGTGCGCGTCCTGCTGGACCACATGGGCTACCCCGACATCGCGGACTCGCCCGCGGAGGCCGGCCGGGGGATCGCCGCGCTGGCGAAGAACCCGGGCCTGCACCTGAAGCTGACGCACCGGAACCTCGAGCGGCTGCACGACGCCGGTGACCGGGCCGCGGACTTCCTCGCGCCCGTCCTCGACTCCTTCGGCTCCGACCGGATCGCCTGGGGCTCCAACTGCCCGGCCGCCGAGCAGTCGCTGCCCGACCTGCGCAAGCTCGCCGAGACGGTGCTGGCCGGGCTGCCCGAGGCGGCACGGGCCGACATCCTCGCCGGCACGGCCCGCCGGCTCTACCCCGGCCTCGGTGTGGTCGGCGACTGACCTGACGGCACAAGGGCGCCTCGCCGCCCACCGGTTCGGCACGGACGGCGCTCTCCCCTTCCAGACACGTAGGCGATCACGGTGCAGAGCAACAACGGCATCACCCACGACACCCGGGCATCCGAGACCCGGCACAGCCAGGTGTACGACGAACTGCGCTCGCTGCTGCTGTCGGGCAGCATCGAGCCCAACACCCGGCTCACCGAGGCCGACCTGACCAGGATGTGCAACGTCTCCCGCGGGACGATGCGGGCCGTTCTCGTCCGCCTGGCGCACGAGGGCTACCTCACCAGCGAGGTCAACCGCGGTGTCCGTACCCGGATCTTCTCCCCGGAGGAGGCCAAGGACATCCTGGAGGCCCGCGAGACCCTCGAATCCGCACTGGCCGGGAAGGCCGCGGAGCGGGCCACCGAGGACGAGATCCGCGAACTGCGCGCCACGCTGGAGGCGATGGCGGACGCGCGGGCGCGCAACGACCAGGCGGCGTACTCGCAGGGCAACCGCCGATTCCACCAGCAGGTGAAAGCGGCCGCCCATCAGGCGACGCTGGCGCGGGCCTACGACACCCTGCTCTACCCGCTCGTGATGCGCCAGTACCGCAATGTCTCCGCGCAGCACCCCAGGACCGGGTCGTTCGAGGAGCACCAGACCATCCTCCTCGGCATCGTGACGCGGAATCCCGAGGCGGCCACCGCCGCGATGCGTCACCACGTCGCCACCGCGCGGCACGCACTCGTCCTCGGCTAGCCGTTGCCGGCCATGGCAACGCATTCATCCACCGGACCACCCTCGACCATCAGCGTGACAGGAGATCTCATGACTCACGACGACACGGAGACCGGCGCCGCCGGAGCCCCCAGACAGGCCGGGGGCGGCAGCGTGGCGTTCACCCGGGCCGGCGCCCGGGTCCTCGCGGCCGGCAGTGCCGTCGCGCTCTGCGCGGTGGCACTGACCGGGTGCGGCGGGAGCGGCTCGGGCAAGAACGCCGACGGCACGACCACGGTCACGGTCGGGGTCGCGGGCAACATCTTCGACCTGCCGATCCGGCTGGCCGAGGCCAACGGCTACTTCAGCAAGCAGAAGCTGAAGGTCAAGTACGTGACGACGACCGCGGCCACCGGCACCTCCGCACTGGAGTCCGGCTCCATCCAGTTCCTCAACGACAGTCCGACCGACTTCGTCTCGGCGATCGGCAAGAACGTCCCGGAGACGGCGATCGCGGCGGACGGCGGCGGCAACCCCCTCGGCCTGATCGTCAGCACCAAGTTCGCCACGGCGCACGGCCTCACCGCCGACACCCCCGCCGCCCAGGTCGCCAAAGCACTCGACGGCTCCACCGGCGGCGCCAGCTCCGCCAACACCAAGGGCGAAGCAGCCGTCTTCCTCAAGGCCTACGGGGTGGACTCCTCGAAGGTCAAGTGGGTCTCCCTGCCCAGCCCCGCCGCCGACAAGGCAGCCCTCAAAAGCAACCAGATCGACTGGTTCGTCACCTCCCAGCCCACCCCCCTGGCCATCCAGGACACCGGCGACGGCATCGTCGTCGCCGACTCCATCAAGGTCCCCGCCTGGTCCGAAGCACAAGCCGGCTACGGACAGATCGTCGTCGCCCGCAACAGCTACCTCACCCAGAATCCCGACACAGCCAAGAAATTCGCCACCGCCGTCCAGCAGGCCACCGCCTACATGCACACCAACATCAACTCCACCACCGTCCAGACCGTCGCCCAAAAAGCACTCCCCGGCATCCCCACCTCCGTCATCAAAGCCAGCCTCCCCCA
>NZ_FNVU01000032.1 GCF_900107965.1 Actinacidiphila yanglinensis
ACGAGCACGAGGTCGATCGCCGCACCCTGTTCAAGGTGGGTCTGGGAGGGGCGGTGGCCGCGGTCGTCGGCACCGAACTGGCCTTCCCCGGTGCCGCGCGGGCGGCGGGCGCCACGCCCTCGACGCCGTCCGCCGAGTTCCCCTGGATCATCGACTGCGACACCTGGGGCGCCCGGCCCCCGTCCAGCCCGATCCAGATCACCGGCAACCAGACCAACAAGATCATCCTGCACCACATGGCCTTCCCGAACGTGACCGACTACTCGCGCGACCACGCGATCCAGTTGGCCAAGGACTGCCAGAACCTGCACATGGACACCAACGGGTGGGCGGACACCGGCCAGCACTTCACGGTCAGCCGCGGCGGGTACGTCCTGGAGGGCCGGCACCAGAGCCTGTCGACGCTGGAGACCGGCGAGCACCAGGTGATCGCCGCGCACTGCCCGGGGGAGAACGGCAACGCGATCGGCATCGAGAACGAGGGCACCTACATCACCGAGACGCCGCCCGACGCGCTGCTGGACTCGCTGGTGGAACTGTGCGTCGCGGTGTGCCGGCAGTTCGACCTGCACGCGTGGGACATCTTCGGACACTGGGACTTCCGCCTGGGGACCGACTGCCCCGGCATCTCCTTCTACGCGCAGTTCCCGATGGTGCGCTCGCGCGTCCTGAAGGCGATGGGCACCCCGCTCGCCGAGGTCCCCGACCGCCGCTGGCCCGACATCTGGCGGTTCGTCGACAGCCAAGTGGTGCAGATCGCACAGTACTTGCTGGTCGACGCCGGGTACGACACCCTGGCGATCGACGGCGTCTTCGGCACCGACATGATCGACATCCTGGCCGACTTCCAGACCACGCACGGCATCTCGGTGACCCCGGACGCCACGTTCGACACCGCCACCTGGGAGGCGCTCGCGCCCGTCCTGGACAAGCACGCCGCCGGGCTGCCGGTCAGCGCGGTGCAGTACATCCTGGCCATCAAGGGCTACGCCGACACCGTGAGCACGACCGGCGAATACGACCACGCCACCATGAAGGCCGTCCAGGACATGCAGCGCCTCCACGGCCTCACCCCGAACGGCAAGGTGGACCTCAGCACGTGGTGCGCCCTGGTCGGCGGCTCGGTACGGGAGGCCTTCCGCGTCTGATGGTGCCACGACGGTAATCGACCACGTAACACCCGCGCCGGATGCGGGCCCGAACCCGGAGATCGGGTACGGGCCCGCGGACATGAGCGGGACAGGCCGGGTTCGACCGGCAGGCAGGGCAGTTGGACGGCCGCGCTGCCGGGCCTGCGCGACGTGCGGACGACCGGCGGCGAGTCGGACGGTGTCCTGCCATCAGCGTCGCTCAGTAAGCCGCCGGCACGAACTTCGGCGAGCCGGAATGCGCGCAAGTCCCGGCAGACGCTCGCCTCGTTCCGGTCCCGTAGCCGCCACCGGCAGGTCATTCCCGAACCGAAGCCCCACCCCCGCTGAGCAGACGAGGGCCCGGGTGGGTCGGCTCGTCCCGCATGGAGGAGGATGCACGGCGGGAGGGGATTTGAATGCGTTCAAAAATCGAAGAACCCATGCACGTGGGAGGTCCCCCGCGTGCGCAAGGCCGGGTGCGGGACAGATTCGGCGGGGTTCTGGTGGCCTCGACCGGGGCGCTGTGCGTGGAAGCCGTGGTCGGCGGGATCGCGGCCCTTGCGTGGCAGGGCACTCGGGAGAACCCGGGCCTCGCCTACAGCGGGCTGGGCTTCTTCGTCCTGATCATGCTGGTACCGGTCCTGACCGTACTTCTCATGCTGCTGTCGGCCGGCGTGGTGATGCCCCTCCTGGCGGCGGCGGGGTGGCTGGGTCGCCGCGGCAGGGGGCGTGCACAGTGGTGGTGGACGCCGACGCTGGCGGCTGCAGCCGAGGCTCCCCTTGCCGTACTTGTTGCCGTACTTGCCGGGTCGGTCGTGACCCTCGTACAGGTGGTCGTCGGATGGCTCGTGGGGACTGCGGCGCTCGCCGGCCCCGCACTGGTCTCCCGCAGACTGCTGCTGTCGCACCGACCCCGGCTCTCCGGCAGGGCGATACTCGGGCGGGTGACGGCCTACGGGGCGCTCGCGGTCGTCGCCGCCGTCGTCGCCGCGATCGGTCTCTCCGCCGTCCTCGGATACGTTCCACCGCGGCTGAGCACACAGCTCGTCGCCGGGAAGTGGACCGACGGAAAAGGAGGCACGCTCGTCCTCACGCCGGACGGCGAAGGCACGGCAACCGGGCTCCGCACCTACGACTTTGACGCGATCCACCGGTGCACCGGCACGGGAACGTGGGTGTACGGATCAGGGACGGATGCGTGGTCCCAGGAGGTCAGTGTCTCCGTCGCCGGCTGCGACACGCAGACCTGGCGGGTCCTCGGCACCACCGAGCATCCGAAGCTGTACGTCTTCATCGGCGACCCCGACAGCGAGGACCTTTACGTCCTGCGACGCCGCGCCTGAGCCGAACCTCTGGGCGCACGAGGCGAGTACTCGGAAGCTCGACCCCGGTCAGAACACGTCACCGTGCCGACGCCACCGAAGCCGCGCCCTTCGGTGGCGGCACGCGGGGAACGACTCCCGAGGCACCGCAATCAGCGGGTGTCCGCCGCACGTTGTCACGGGTGACCTCGGCCATTCCGAGCTTCCAGGTTGCCGATCGCGCAGACCAAGCGCGCGATCGACGTCCCGCCTCTTGCCAGGACCGAGCGTGGGGCGCCCCAAAAAATGCCGGGGCCCTGGGACGACGCGTCCGGCACGATGGCTGCATGTCCAGGACTCCCGAGCCCGCGCAGGTGCCGCACCCCGTATCCCCGTCCGCCCTTGATGCGTTCGAGGCCGCGCTGACGCCTGCGGCGATGAACACCCCGGAGTCCGAACGCAACCTCGTCGCCGCGCTGCGCGGCATGGATACCGCCGGCGAGTCCGCCACGGCGCTCCGCTTTCTCTCGGACCAGCCGCGCGTGGTCCTGCGACTCGACGAGGCCGTGCGGCAGACGGCCGAATACCGACTCGGGCGCACGCACCGGGCCGGTCGGGCGGAGGTGAGCCAGGGTGCCGTCCCCGCCGAGGCCAGCCCGCTCGGCGTCGCACTGGCCGCCTGCCACCCGGACGGCCGCGTACGCGAACGCGCGGTGGGCAGAATCCACTTGCTGCTGGGAGGACCCCAACCCCCGCTGGACCTCGTGCCGTTCCTGGTGCTGCGCACCGCCGACTGGGCGGGGCCGGTACGGGACCGTGCCCGTGGGGCGTTGGCGCTGCTGCTGCACGAGCATCCCGAGGTGATGGTCCCCGCGACCGCGCCGCTCACCCTCCTGGTCGTCCGGCGTGAGCGGGGCGGGTTCGCGCGGCAGCAACTCGTGAGCGCTTTGGTCTCCTCGCCCGGGACGACTCTCTTCGAGCCCCTGCTCGCCTCGCCGGACGTACGGCTGCGACGGTTTGCCCTGCGGACGGCGCTCGCGAACCGTCGGCTCCCGCTCAGGACACTGGTCGCGATCACCAGGCGGGACGGTGACCGCCAGTGCCGGGGGCTGGCGGCGGAAGCAGCCGTACGCGACGCCGTGTGGACCGAACAGACCGACCTGCTACGGCAACTGGCGACCAGCGTTCACCACGAAGTGCGGGTCGTAGCACTCGTCGGGCTCCTCAGAAGGGGACTCGCCGCGGAAGTCACGCCCTCCCTCGGTGACACGTCTCCCCTCGTCCGTTCCGTCGCGCGCGACGCTGCCCGCCGTACGGGAACCGACGCGCTCGGCTGGTATCGAGCCGCCGTTCATGAACCCGCTCCGGGCCTGATCGCCGGTCTCGCCGAGACGGGCCGCAAAGAGGACGCCGACCTGCTGGCTCCCCTGCTCGGCCACCAGCAGGCGCCCATACGTGCCGCGGCCCTGCGTGGACTGCGCGCGCTCGACGCGGTAGCCGTCGAACGCGCCGTCCCGCTGCTGCGCGATCCGTCCACGAAGGTGATCCGCGAGGCCACCACGACCCTCCGCAGCTGCCTCGACCAACTCCCGCCCGGAACAACGGAGTCGTTGCTGGCGGACCGCGACCGCGCCGCGGTCCGACGGGCCGGGTACCGCCTCCTCGACGAACCCGACGCGCTGCGGCGGCTCCGCACGAACCTCCGCATCGCCACGGATCCCGACCCGCGGCTCGCCCGGTGGGCCGCCGGCGCGGCCGCCGCCCTGATTCGCGAACTCCACCCGTCTCCATGGCACTCCCGCGCCAGCGGGGTCCGACCCGCCTTCGACCCGACCGCCGACGAGCGGCACGAACTGCTCGTCCTGGCCGGGGCCGCCGCCGCGCTCCTCCCCCACCGGCCACGTCAACTCCTCCAGGAGCAGCTCGACCCCGCTTCCCCCACGACGGAACTGCTCAGGGTCCGGTACGGCCCGCACCCCGACACCACGAACCCACTCCTGGACGTGGAAGCCACCTTCACCGCGGAAGACCCGCACCGAACCATCGCGTTGATGCGCGAGGTGCTGCTCGCCGTCCTCCCGTACGCCGTCGGGCCGGCCGACGCATGGCCCGCCGACGAACGGTGGCCGGAGATCCTGCCGACCTGGTTCGTGGAGCGTTGCGCACCCGAGGTTCCGGTCCGACGGGGCGCCACGGCGGACTGGTTGACCAGGTGGCGCGGCCAGACCCCGCAGCAGCGCATGACCGACTTGCAGACGGACGCCGTCGCCGACTGGCGGCTCCTGGACTGGATCAACCTCTTCGACCCCGACGGCATGGCCGACAGCCGTTCCTGGCGCTGGTGGGACGGCGGGGTCAGGCGGCTTCACACCGGCTGGGTCCGCTTCGGCACCGACGGCCACCCCTACGGCGGCCGCCTGGCGCTGCACTGGCTCATCGAAGCCGCGGGCGGCTACGCCATCGAACTGCCTTGACCACCGCCGCGGTCACCGCTCGTCGGCACACACCGCCGCGCTCCCTCCGCCGCCGTCCACTCGACGGAATTCCGGGCGGACCGATGAGTTCCGCCTCGCCACGGAGTCCGCACTTCCAGAAAGGCACCGAAGGCACCGAAAACGCACCTGACCGGAGGCACCATGCCCACCAGCAGCAACGACGCCCTGCCCCCCGTTGTCGACGCTCCCACCTGGGAGAAGGAACTGGCCGCCCTGCGCGTGCGGGAGAAGGCCGCCACGCGTGAGCTCGACGCCATCGCGGCCCAGCGCCGCCGGCTGCCGATGGTGAAGCTGCCCGACTACGTGCTGGAGGGCGCGGAGGGCCCCGTCCGGCTCGCCGAGATCTTCGGCGACCAGCCGCAGTTGATCGTCTACAGCCACATGTGGCACGAGGGCGCCGAGTGGCAGTGTGGGGGCTGTACCGGCTTCACCTCGCAGTTCACCCGGCTCGCGGGCCTGGAGAAGTTCGACGCCCGGTTCGTCATCGTCACCCAGGGGCCGATCGACGAGGCGCTCGCGTACCAGCGCAAGGTGGGCAACAAGATGGCCTGGTACTCGACGGCGAACAGCCCGTTCGGCAGCGACGTGGGCGCGCCGCCCGACGGTGGATTCGCGGTCAACGTGTTCCTGCGCGACGGCGACTCGGTCTACCGCACCTGGCACACCGACGGCCGCGGGACCGAGCAACGTAGCTACCTGTTCGCCCTGGTGGACCTCCTGCCCTACGGCCGCCAGGAGGAGTGGCAGGACTCCCCCGAGGGCTGGCCCCAGTCGCCGACGTACAGCCGTTGGGCGTCGTCGCAGGAGATCGCGGCGGCGTACGGCGAGGGCGGCCGCTGAGGCAACGGGCTTCCGGGTACGGGGCGGTGGGCGTCACCTGCCGCCCCACGAACCTACCGCCCCGCGCGTACGTGCTTCCGCGCTACGGGTCCCGGTCCGCCGAGCGTCAGGAACGGCCCTGCGCGAAAGCGGACGGCGCGAAGGTGAAGGCCACGTAGGCGCGTTCGCCGATCTCGAAGCGGGCGGCCTCGGTCATCCCGTAGTGCCGGTGGACGGCCAGGGACCGCTCGTTGGCCGTCTCGACGAAGGCGACGGCGAGGTCGAAGTCGTCCTGCAGGGCGCGGCTGAGGGCCGTGAGGAGTTGGGTCAACACCCCGCGGCCTTGGAAGCGTTCGTCGACGGCGACGGGGCCGTAGAGGAACAGCCGGCCCGGGTCGCGGCCGTCGGCCGCCCTCGTGACCGCCGCGACCGCCGCCGCGGCCGGGTGCTGCGGGGGCAGGGAGCCCGGCTCGCTCGTGATCGCGAACCCGGCGAGATCGCCGTCCGCGTCGGCGACGAAGATGCCCGGGCCCTCCTGGAAGCGGTCGAGGAGTTCGCCCGTCAACTGGCCCTGCACGAAGCCACGGCGCGCCCGTTCCTCGTCACTGAGCCCTACTCCCCGGGCGCTGTCCATGAGGGACAGGATCGCCGCGTGATCTTCCGGGAGGGACCTGCGCACGTTGATCGCCATGCAGCAGACCCTACGGAGGCGAGGGGGGCGCGGCCAGCCGCGCTGTGCCGTGGCTGTCCGGTCCCACGCGGATGCCCGGCCAGAGCTTCGAAACTTTCGACGGAACTCGCAGCGACTCAGCCCGTCAAATCAGCTTGCGTCGCGGGATGTTGGCTTCGCACATCATGGATGACGCCTGAACTGCATGTTTCCGGGTGGCCAACTTCGCCTCCTCGCCGAATCATTCGAGCGGAATGCCGAAAGTGTTGACAGTGGCGGTGGGCGGGCCAACACTGTTCGCCGTCGGCAGACCCCACCTGCCGGCTCGGGTCACTGCCCCGCCCCCGACTCCCCGGTCGCCGAACGCGCGACGGTCCGTGGAACTCGGGCGGCGGTCCGTGGAGCTCGCGGCACCGCGCGGAACACCACCGTGCGGTCGTTGCGGCGCCTGCCCCACCGGTGACCCTCGCAGCGTCAACTCGCGCTGCCTTCCCCCCACATGTGATCAGGAGGAAGCGCCTCCCATGGAAGACATGTCCACGCGATCCACGCGCCCCAGACGGAAGATCCGCGCTGCCCGGCCCCAGACCCTCGTCACCGTACTGGTGGCCCTCGCCATGGCCGTCGCGGGCGCCTTCGCCCTCGGTGTCGGCGCCGCCCCGTCCAATGCGGCCACCTGCAACGGCTACGTCGGGCTGACCTTCGACGACGGGCCGTCCAACGACCACACCCCGGCCGTCCTCAACGCGCTCAAGCAGAACGGGCTGCGGGCCACGATGTTCAACGAGGGGCAGTACGCCGCCTCATACCCGGCCCAGGTCCAGGCCGAGATCAACGCCGGTATGTGGGTGGGCAATCACAGCTACACCCACCCGCACCTGATCCAGGAGAGCCAGTCGCAGATCGACTCGGAGCTCTCCCGCACCCAGCAGGCCATCGCCGCCGGTGGTGGCGGGACGCCCAAACTGTTCCGGCCGCCCTACGGCGAGACCAACGCCACGCTGAAGTCCGTCGAGGCCAAGTACGGCCTGACGGAGATCATCTGGGACGTCGACTCGCAGGACTGGAACGGCGCCAGCACGGACGCCATCGTGCAGGCCAACTCCCAGCTCGGCAACGGCCAGATCATCCTCATGCACGAGTGGCCCGCGAACACGTTGGCCGCCATCCCGCGGATCGCGCAGATGCTGGCGGGCAAGGGCCTGTGCGCCGGCATGATCTCCCCGCAGACCGGCCGCGCCGTCGCCCCCGACGGCGGAGGCAGCACCACCGGCGGTACGGGTGGCACGGGTGGTACGGGCGGCACCGGAGGCACGACAGGCGGTACGACCGGGGGTACGGGCGGCGGCAGTTGCACCGCGACCCTCTCCGCCGGCCAGCAGTGGTCAGACCGCTACAACCTCAACGTGGCGGTCAGCGGGGCCAGTAGCTGGACCGTGACCATGAACGTCCCCTCCCCCGAGAAGATCATCGCGACCTGGAACGTCAACGCGACCTGGCCCAGCAGCCAGGTGCTCACCGCCACGCCCAACGGCAGCGGCAACAACTGGGGCGTGACGATCCAGACCAACGGCACCTGGACCTGGCCAACTGTTTCCTGCCGCGCGACCTGAGCCCCACGCACGTAGGAACTCACGTAGGACCGCACGTAAGACCGCACGTCGTACCGCGCGACGTACCTCTCGACGTGGCGCGGTGGCCCCGGCCGCCGCGCCACACGCGCTCCGATCCCGCGGCGGTCAGACGAACGGCTCGCGGTCCGAGGACGGCCACACGTACGGCAGCCCGGCGGGCACGTCGGGGAAGTAGCGCCGATAGTGCTCCGGTGCCCGGGTCACGAGGGCCGAACGATGGCTGAGGTGGAAGTCCGGATCGCCGAGCCAGGGTGGCAGGTCGCCATCCCGAGCGAGTTCGTCCGCGGAGCGCACGTGCCGGCCCCGCGACGCGTGCGCCCCGGCCGGCAGATCGTGCAGCAGCGTGTCCGCGCACGTGTCGGCCCGGCCGGCCGCGGTCCACACCCGGCAGATCTCCAGGCCGTAGCGGACCAGTGCCTCCTCGTACCCGGCCCACATCTTCACCGCCGGGTGATGGCGCCACCCGTACCCGGCCACGGTCAGTCCCCGCAGCACCTGGATGGCCTCCACGCGCTGCTTGCCGAGGCGACGCTGGTCGAGCACACGCGCCGCTTCCTCGAAGTCCGGGTACGGAAGGAATGTCTGCACTCCGTACACGTAGCCGCGAGCGGCGCACCGGCCGCGTCCGACACGCGGGAGGAACGTTTCGCCGGTCAAGAAGACACCCAAGAGCGATCGATCTTGGACGAATCACGTGGTACGTTCTGTCACCAGTGAACTTAAATGAGTGACCCCGGCAGCGCGCCAACGCTCCGGGGTCCGGCACAAGGAGTCCAAGCTCCCCATGCAGATTCATCGTAACCGCCACACGAGCGGTTTCACGGTCCTGCCGAACACGGTCCTGCAGGATCGCCGGCTGTCCTACACCGCGCGCGGCCTGCTGGCCGACCTCCTCTCCCGCCCCGACGGCTGGCGCGAGGACGGCCGGGGGATGGCTGACACCAGCCCCCAGGGACGCCTCTCGGTGGCGAAGGCCCTGCGCGAGCTGACCGCCTCCGGCTATTACCGGGTCGAGCGGGTGCGCCAGGTTGACGGCACCATCGTCACCGAGACCCATGTGTACGACACCCCCCAGGTGGGGCCGGATGCCACACCTCCGGGCTCCGGCCCACCGGCCGATGCTGGTCCTGACGCCCACCCTGTAAAGAACCGGGCGAAAGAACCCTCCCTCCCCCGGCAGCGGCCGCCCTCGACGGCCGTCACCCCGGTGGTGCCGCCGGACGCGGCGACGGGCGAGGCCGCGGCCCTGCTCCACCGCGTGACCGCGGCAGAGCCCCGACTCCGCCTCGGCGCTGCGGAGGCCCTCAACCTCGCACCGCTGGTTGCTCGTTGGCTGGAGCGTGGCCACGGCCCCCGTGACCTGTCCCACGCCCTGCTCAACGGGCTGCCCGAACGCGTGCACAGCGCCTCGGCGTTGCTCCGCGACCGCCTCACCCGCAAGCTCCCTCCGGCAGTTGCGCCGGTCACCGCACCCCCGCCCCGGCACGAGTGCACCACGTGCGCCCGGCCCACCCCGGACGAGGGCATCTGCCGCACCTGCGCGGGCCTGAACGCGCCCTCACCGGCTGCCGTAGCCGAGCGCGCCCGCACCGCCGCCCGCGGCCGCGCCCTCACCCGCGCCGCCCTCAAAGGCCCCCGACCGGCCCTGACGGTCGCCGCAAGAACCTGACCGTGCCCACCCGATCACTCCCCGATCAGCCCGGCCCTCACCCCGTCCGCTCCGAGCTCCCCAACAGGTTGCTTCCGCAGTTCGATGCTTCGGGACGAGGACATTGAAGGCGCCTTGCCCGCGCGGCTGTGGCGGCGCCTTGGTGTCCGACATACCGAAAAAGTGTCGGCGCGACCACCAAACGACTACGTCGCGCGTTCACGGAGTGACGTTCCGCCGTAACGTGTCTCCGCCTTCGTCGCAGTGGACGCGCCTGCTCAACGCAGGGGCTCGTCGTGCCGGTCCCACGCCGGAGCCGCCCGCTCCCGTAGGTGGGAGACTGTTCTTATGTCCCCGACCGCGTCATCACCGGCTGTGGCGGCACGCATGAGTCGTCAGGCATCACGCGACACCATGCAGGAGCTCGCCGTTCGGAGACTGCTGCACAGGGCCGGCCTTCGGTACCGGCTCCACATGTCCGTACCGGGGATGCCGCGCCGGACCGTGGACGTGGTCTTCGGCGGGTTGAAAATAGCGGTCTTCTTCGACGGCTGCTTCTGGCACGGCTGTCCGGTCCACGCCACGCGACCCCAAGCGAATGCGGACTGGTGGCGCTCGAAACTGGATCGGAACAAGGCACGCGACCGGGAGACAACCGAGCATCTCCTGTCCGAGGGCTGGATCGTGATGCGATTCTGGGAGCACGAGTCGGCGGAGGACGTCGCCCGACGGATCCATGACGCCGTGGTCGACCGACGATCCTCCGCCCTCCCCGAGCACTGAGAATCGGACAACCTCGTATCGGGCCCTGAAAGGCCCCTTCGACCTGGCGTGACGTCGGGGACGAGTGTGGTCCCGATTCCATTGCGACATCCACGTCGGCGTTCAGCCGCCGGTTGCCCCGTCCCCCGGTCCGCCCCCGCAGAGGACGGCCGGGGGCGGGAAGGCGTCACATGCGGGAGCCGCGCTCCGCCTGGCGCGGCGCCGGCTTCGGCTCCGACCACGGGGAACGGCCCTTGCCCCATGTCCACTTGGAGTGGGTGAACGCCTCGAACGTGTGGCTGAAGTACCAGTCGCTCTGCGCCACACCCGAGCACGCGCCCGCGCCCGCCGTACCGACGCAGCTGCCGTTGTCCCGCTGGAGGGCCCAGAACGAGAGGGTGTTGATCCCCTTCGCCGCCGCCCAGTGCTCCACCGTCGCCGCGTCCGCCGTGGTGAAGGTCTCCGCCGGGCCGAAGTCGTCGATCCCCGGCATGTCCGTCACGCCGACCCTGCTCCACAGGTGCGACGGCTTCTCCGACGGGTAGAGCGCGGCCAGTTGGTTGATCAGGCCGGCCGCGGCCGTCTCCGTGTCGGTGGCCATCTCGTGGGACGCGCCGTCGTAGTAGTCGAACGTCATGATGTTGACGACGTCCACCCGGGCGTGGTTGGCGACCGCGTTCTGGAGCAGGGCCACGCCGGTGGCGCCCAGGCCGGTCGTCGTCGACGGCAGCGTGTAGGAGAACTGCACGTTGCGGTGGGTGCGGTGGGCCCAGCTCTCGACCTGGGCCACCGCCTTGTTGCGGCGGTCGATGCCGGCCGTGTTGGAGAGGGAGTCCGCCTCGACGTCGAGGTCGATCCGCGTCACGCCGTAGGTGGTGACCAGGCCCTCGTAGACCGACGCGATCGACGAGACGTCGGTGCAGCTGTCGGCGATGTCGGTGCCCGTGGTGTCCGCGGCGTAACCGCCGAACGACGGGATGGCGTTGCCGCCGCGCGCCTGGAGGGCGGCGATGTCCTTGCCGTAGACCGACTTGGACACCGGCGTCGTGGCGTCCCCGTTCCAGGTCGCCGTGCAGGAACCGGCCGCGGGGGTCTGGAGGAAGGCCAGCGTCAGGTAGGTGTTGTGGGACTGGGCCGCGAGTGCGGCCGGGCTCCCACCGGCGTAGGTCTCGTAGTACGGCGCGACCACGTGGGCCGGCATGGGCGCCCGGAAAGCCGGAGCGGCCTGTGCGGCGCCTCCCCCCGCCACCACCAGTCCGGCGGACACGGCGGCGGCCGCCGAAGCGGCAAGCAACGCGCGAACAGGTCCAGATCGTCTCATCAACGCTCCTACCAGGAGAAATAGAGCAGCAGGACACAGCGGAACAGCATCGTGCCCGGAGTCCGGCGGACTTCCGGGCGCGATTCGTCGGGCCTCAAGGCCACCCCGAACCAGGGGAATTGGCCTGACGCGCGTGAATGCGCCCATATTTGGTCTAGGCCAATGATCCTGTCAAGAGCCGAGGCGCCGCGCGCTCCCGGGCGCCCCGACCCTCAGGCGCACTCCGTCCACTCGGGCCACACCGGCCCAACATGCCCCCACCCGAACCTGGTTCGGCCCAGGCCCCACAATGGCCGGGTGAAATCCTGGCTGCTCCTCACGAGTTCGATCGCCTCCCTGCTCGCGGGCATCGCGACCTACGTCATCGGCGCCTGGGACGGCCACCTGTTCGACCTCAGGGCCCAGCGCACCTTCTGCACCGCCAAGCCCTTCGCGGGCGACGGGGGCGGGAGCTTCTTCCCTCCCAGCGAGAAGTGCCGCTGGACGGACGGGACGACGACGCAGCTGGTGCCGTCGTTCGTCGACCCGTTGATGGCGATCCTGCTCGTCCTCGGGGTCGTGCTCCTGGCGCTCGCCCTCGTGAGCATCTTCCGGCCCTCCGGAGAAACGGAACCGGCCCGTCCGCGCCTCTCCTAATAGCGAACGGGAAACGTCGAAAAGGGTTGATCCACCGCATTCCCGCATTCAAACGCGCGCCAGGAAGCCTGTGAAAAAGGGCGCGGGTCGAGGAAACCGTGACGATCACAACGCGCCCTCCCTCGAACCTTCACATCGTCAACCCGACTTTCTCCTTATACGGTTGCTCCGCGCCGGGCGCCGGGCCATCCACCACGCGCCCACCTGCACGCTTCGTCGTCCCACCCCGCTTCATGCCGAAAGGGACGGCAGCGCCGAGAATGCCGAGAATGCCGAAGGAGTCCGAGTGGACCAGATGGTGTTGGCAGCCCAGCAATGGGTCAACGCTACGTACGGAAATGTCGCGGGATACAACAGGGTCACCGAGGACGGCGCCACCGGGTGGTCGACGATGTACGCCCTCACCCGCGGTCTGCAACACGAATTGGGCATCACCGCGCTGTCCGACAATTTCGGTCCGACCACGCTGGCCGATCTGGCCGCACGCGGCGGCGTCAAGATCGACGACTCCAACACCAACCTCATCACGATCGTGCAGGCCGCCTGCTACTGCAAGGGCTACGACGCCGGGGCCATCAACGGCCAGTTCGGGCTCGACACCCAACTCGCCGTCGCCTCGATGATGGACGACGCGGGCCTGGGCGACGCGCTGGGCGGCGCGGTGGCCCCCAAGGTCATGAAGGCCCTGCTGACCATGGACGCCTATGTGGTGCTGGCCGGCGGCACGCAGGCGGTCCGCTCGGTCCAGCAGTGGATGAACAGCCGCTACACCGGCCGGCAGAACTTCTTCGTCATCCCCTGCGACGGGATCTTCTCCCGCTCCGTGCAGGGGGCGCTCTACCTGGCGATCCAGTACGAGTTGGGCATGACGGACGCGCAGGCCACCGGCGTGTTCGGCCCCGGCACCCAGGCCGGACTGCAGGGCATCCTGCTCGGCGAGGGCTCCACCGGCGTCTGGGTCAGCATCTTCACCGCGGCGATGATCTTCAACCGGGTGCTGCTGTCCGACGACTCGGTCTACACCGACTTCACCGACAGCTTCGGCTCCGGCCAGACCTCCGCCGTGAACGCGTTCCAGTCCTTCTCCGAACTGGCCGTCACCGGCACGGGGAACTTCGACACCTGGTGCGAACTGCTGGTCTCCACCGGGAATCCGGACCGCGCGGGCACGGCCTGCGACTGCGTCACCGAGATCACCGCCGACCGGGCGGCGGCGCTCAAGGCCGCCGGCTACAAGATCGTGGGCCGCTACCTCGACAACGTGGCCGGCACCTCGCTGAACAAGAAGATCCAGCCAGGAGAGCTGCTGACGATCTTCGAGAGCGGGCTGCGGGTCTTCCCGATCTCGCAGTACGACGGCGGCGAGCTGTCGTACTTCAGCTACCCCCAGGGCTACACGGACGCGCTCAACGCCCATGCGGCGGCGAACGGTTACGGCTTCGACATCGGCACGGTGATCTTCTTCGCGGTCGACTACGACGCCACCCAGGACGACATCGACTCCCACATCGTGCCCTACTTCGAGGGCGTCGTCGCCGGGCTCGCCTCCCAGGGCAAGAAGTACGTGCACGGCGTCTACGGTTCCCGCAACGTCTGCGAGCAGGTGACCCAGCAGACGTACGCGCGCTGGTCATTCGTCTCGGGGATGTCGACCGGGTTCTCCGGCAACATGGGGTTCACGCTGCCGGAGAACTGGGCGTTCAACCAGATCCAGACCCTCTCCACCGGGTCCGGCACCGGCGCCATCGAGATCGACAAGGACGTGGCCAAGCCCGGCACGTACTCGGGCGTCTCCTCGGTCAGCGACCCCGGCAACCCGGTCAACGACTTCATCGCCTACGTCGGCGCGCTGCACGACCTGGCCGTCCAGTACGACCCGACCCTGGACCCCAGCGAGCTGGCGCTGCAGTACCTGCGCAACGACGACTACGACTCGATCCAGTGGAAGGCGCTGATCGGCGGCACCGACCCGGACTGGATCAGCTACGCGAACAGCCAGGGCATCGGCGAGCTCAAGGTCACCGAGGTGGTCGACCCCTTCTACGGGATCAGCCTGCACGTGAGCCACCTGGGCGCGGCCGCCGACGGGGTCCGGCTGATCGGCAAGCCCTCCGGCACCGGGACCAACCGCGGTGACGTGGCCGGCTGGGGCGGCGACTGGATGACCTTCTACGGGGAGTGGCGCCGGGACAGCGACAGTTACTCCTCCGGCCTCACCTACTGCCAGGACAAGCTCGCCAAGCTCACCGACGTCGGCACGTTCAAGCTGCGCGACCTGATCGAGGACGCCGACGGCTACCTGATCGCCACGCGGCTGCTGAACGGCGAGAGCATCCTCGACGTGGTCGAGGACCACTACACCAACGGGTACCTCTCCCGCTTCGCGCAGTACTACCAGAGCCGCTTCGGCGGCATCGAGGACAGCGCCAAGGCCACCGCCAAGGACATGCTGACCTCCGACAGCGACGCGACGATCGTCGCGGGCCGGACATATCTGATCCAGTCCACCGGCGGCTTCCCGACGCTCGACCCGTCCCTGCTGCCCGACGACAAGCTGGACGAGTTCTGCCAGGGCTTTGCCGACATGCTCGCGGACCGGGTCGGCGAGGAGAACGCGCAGGTCGCAAAGGTGCGGGCCCGGAACGCGCAGGCCGCCAAGGTGCAGGCGTCCCGGCCCCAGGCGACGAAGAACAGGCTCGGGAGCACGCAGTAGCCCCGCCGGGGCCGTCCCGTCGACTTCGAACACAGAGGACTGGTCACAGATGAGCGAGAACAAGGGACCCAGCGAAGAACCCGGCGAGAAGATCGGACAGGGACCCAGCCGCAGGCGCATGCTGGCGTCGCTGGGCCTGGTGGCGGGCGGGGCGGCGGTCGCCGTCGCCGGGCCGGTCGGTTCGGCCCACGCGGCGGCGCCCGCGGCTCCGGCGGCTCCCGCGGAGACCGACCCCGCGGTACCCGCACCCCGGACCTGGACGAAGGGCACCACACAGAACGGCTGGCCGGTGGTGAGTGCCGCGGCCGGCGGCGGCTACACGAACCTGCGCATCGAGGGCACCAGCGCCGTGGTGGCCCTGCGCCCCGGGGACGCGGCGACGGTGCTGGAGTACGTCGCGCGCCGCTTCCACTACGAGATCAGGGCGCTGAAGAGCGGCGACGTCTTCGGCTACACCACCCAGCACTCGGTCACCACGGCGTACGAGTCCAACTACCTTTCCGGCACTGCCCTTTCGATCCTGCCCGGCCTCTACCCGGCCGGAGTGGCGGGCGGCTTCCACCCGTTGGAGCAGGTCGTGGTCCGCGACATCCTCGCGTCCTGCGCGGGGGTGGTGCGCTGGGGCGGCGACGACCCCGACGTCCCCAAGGAAGGGCACTTCCAGATCGACGTCCCGCCCGGCGCGTCCGCGTTGCGCGACCTCGCGGCGAAGCTCTCGGCGGCGCGGACCACGCCGGGCCAGGGCGCCGGCGCGTTCGTCGATCCGTTCGCGGCCGGGCGCCGCTCGGCCGCCAAGGCCATGGAGAGACGGCAGCGAGCCGCCTGACGGCCGACGGCCGACGGGCCGGTTTCGCGGGATCCGTTCCCGCGGAGCCGGCCCGTCCGTACGTACGCGTCGAGAAAAAGCCGTCCCCGGCCCGCTCGCCGTGTCGATCCCCGGCATCGCCGTTCGACCTCCGATAAAGAGGGTCGAGAGGCGACCCCCGATGAAGGAGAGCGACGATGGCGAAGTACATGCTGATCATGCGAGGAACCGACGAGTCCGTCGGGAAGATGATGGAGACGCCCTTCGAGGAGATGCTGGAGACGGTGGGCCGCTTCAACGAGGAGCTGATCCGCGCGGGTGTGCTGGTCGCCGCCGAGGGGCTGGACGACCCGTCCCAGGGCGTGGTGGTCGACTTCAGCGGGGAGACCCCGGTGGTCACCGACGGTCCGTACGGCGAGACGAAGGAGCTGTTCGGCGGCTTCTACCTGATCGACGTCGCCTCCAAGGAGGAGGCCGTCGAGTGGGCCAAGCGGCTCCCCGCCTTCCCCGGTTCGAAGGCCGAGGTCCGCCGGGTGCCGGGGATCGAGGAGTTCCCGCAGGACAACGAGTGGATCATCAAGGAGCGGGCCTGGCGCGAGCGGAACGGCCAGCTCTGATGCCGTCGGCCGACGGCGGCCCGCCGATCGCGGACGCGGCTCGGCGGGCCGTCGAGGCCGTCTGGCGGATCGAGTCCGCCCGCGTCGTCGGCGCGCTGGCCCGCTACACCGGGGACTTCGCGCTCGCCGAGGACGTCGCGCAGGAGGCGCTGGCGGAGGCACTCGTCACCTGGTCGCGCGACGGCGCGCCGGCCAACCCGGTGGGCTGGCTGCTGACGACCGCGCGGCGGCGGGCCATCGACGCCTTCCGCCGGAGGTCGGCACTGGACGAGCGGTACGCCCTGCTCGCGGGCCACCTGGCCGAGGGCGAGTTCAGCTCGGGCGGGCCGGCCGCGCCCGGCGCGGCGGACGACCTGCCGTGGGACCCCGCCCGGGTCGACGACGACGTCCTCGCGCTGATGTTCACCGCCTGCCACCCGGTCCTCTCGCCCGAGGCCCGGGTGGCGCTCACGCTGCGGGTGGTGGGCGGCCTGTCCAGCGAGGAGATCGCCCGCGCGTTCCTCGTGCCGGTCCCGACCGTCCAGGCCCGGATCACCCGGGCGAAGAAGACGATCGGTGCCGCGCACGTGCCGTTCGAGCTGCCGCGGCCCGAGGAACGGCGCGAGCGGCTCGGCGCGGTCCTGAGCGTGCTGTACGTGATCTTCACCGAGGGGTCGACGGCGACGGCCGGCGACAGCCTGCTGCGGCCCGATCTCGCCTACGAGGCCGTGCGGTTGGCGCGGATGCTGGCCGCGCTGCTGCCGGACGAGCCGGAGGTGTACGGGCAGCTCGCGCTGTTCGAGCTGACCGCCGCCCGCTTTCCGGCGCGTACCGGGCCGGACGGTGAGGCGGTGCTCCTGGAGGACCAGGACCGGCGCCGGTGGGACCGTTCGGCGATCCGCCGCGGTCTGGCCGCGCTCGGCCGGGCCACGAGCACCGGGCGCGGCCTGGGACCGTACGGGCTGCAGGCCGCGATCGCCGGCTGTCACGCGACGGCGGCGTCGGTGGGCGAGACCGACTGGGAGCGCATCGTGCTCCTCTACGAGGCGCTCGGCCGCGTCGCGCCCTCGCCCGTCGTCGAGCTCAACCGGGCCGTGGCAGTCGCGATGGCGAGCGGGCCGCAGCAGGCGCTGGACATGGTCGACGAACTGGCCGTCTCCGGGCGCCTGTCGGGGTCCTACCTGCTCCCGAGCGTGCGCGGCGAGCTGCTGGTCCGGCTCGGCCGGACCACCGAGGCCCGGGCCGAACTGCAGCTCGCCGCCCGACTGTGCGGCAACGCCCGCGAACGGGCGGTACTCCTGGGCAAGGCAGCGGCGCTGGAGTAACGGGGCTCGCCCCCTTGGCATCAGTGCTTGTGCGTCGACCAGTCGAACACCAGCCGGCTCAGGGGTTTGCGCACCACGTGGCCGGGGGGCAGTTCGGCGTCGGGGGTGGCGGCCGGGTGGGCGGTCAGGCTCGGTCCCGGGCCGGGGCGTACGTCGCGGTCCCATGTCCGCATCCGGTCCGCGAGGAGGTCGGACAGGGCCCGGGCGCGAGAGCCGAAGGCGTGGACGACGAACTCCCACTCGGCCTTGGCCGTCCCCGTCGCTTCGCGGGTCCTGACGTGGGTCAGGTAGGCGAGCGAGCTGCCTTGCGTGATCGCGGCGGCGTCGGCGCCCTTGGGCAGGTCGAGGTGGGCGATGTCGGGGTCGTCGGCGACGCGGTGGCCGGACAGGCGGCAGAAGCCCTCCAGAGTGGTGGCGAGGAAGAGTTGGAGGGTCGCGAAGGGCTCACCGTCCTCGACGGTGACGCCGGTCCGCGTGTCCAGGCGGGGCGTCGTCCCCAGGGCCGCGTCCAGCCCGGTGGTGTCGGTGGGTTCGCCGTCCTCGAACCGCACCTCGGCCTTCCCACCGAGGAGTTGGGTGGTGGGCGTCCGCCGGCCGCCGATGCCCTGGTCGCGAACGAATCCGCACACGGTGAAGTTCTGGGCGACCAGGACCTCGCCCTGCCGCTGGAACGTGATCGCCCGGGTGTAGCCGCCGACTTCAAGCGGGACGACGAGGTGGCCGCCCTCGGCGAGCTGCGCGGTCCACGCGGGCGCGAGGTCCCAGCAGTTGTGGGTGAGGAAGATCGCGTCGAAGCCGGTGTGCGGCGCGTGGTCCGGTGCCCCGAGCGCGCCGTCGCCCAGCACGAGTCGGACGCGGCCGTAGCCGGCCTCGGCGGTGAAGCGACGCGCGCGGCGGATGACGTAGGGGTCGATGTCGAGGCTGACGACCGAGCCCGCCGGCCCGACGATCTCCGCGAGCAGGGACGCCTTGTAGCCGCCGGAACCGATCTCGAGAACCCGCATGCCGGGCGCGAGCCGGGCGGTCTCGAGCATGTCGGCGTGCAGCCAGGCCGCGCTGACCGAACTGAGGGCCCGGCCGTCGTCGTCCCGGCGGGTCACCACCGCGAGGCTGTCGTCGTACGCGGTCTCCAGGGGGACTTCGGGTGCGTAACGGTGCCGGGGGACCGTGCGGAACGCGGCCTCCACCGCCGGTGTGCGCACCCATCCGCCGGCGACGATGGCGTCAACGAGTGTCGCGCGCAGCCGGATTGCGGCGGCGGGCTCTCCGGGCACCGCGACGGCCGCGCCGGCGTGCGGGTAGCGGTGGACCGGGGGCAGGCCGGGCAGGACGCCGGGCCAGACGACGTCGAGCGCGTGGGCGGAGGGAGCGAAGATCGGCCCGAGGGCGGCGAGGGTGTGCGGGTCGTGCCACTCCCACCGCGTGAACCGGTCCGGCTCGCGGCACTGGAGCGTGCCGGACCATGCCGTGATCCGGACCACGGCGGTCAGCCGGGGCAGTCCGTCCCGGTGGTCGGCGACCATCGCGATCAGGTGGGCGTCGGAGGGGTCGGCGTACAGGCCGGTCTCCTCGGCCAGTTCGCGTACGGCCGCCTCCTCGAAGGACTCCGCTCCGGCGTTCTTCCCGCCGGCCAGTTCCCACATGCCCGGCTGCGAGTGGCCCAGCAGGATCCGCCCCCGCGGGTCGGTGACGACCGCGTACGCCCCGGTCAGCGCGTGCGGCGCCGGCCGCCCCTTCTCCACCGCCGCGGCCCGGAGGCTGCGCGGTCCGCGCAGGACCAGGACCCCCGGCGTGTCCGCCCCGAACCGGTCCACCCGCTCCCAGCCCGCGGCCGGCGCGGCGATCCCGATGTCGTCCGGTGCGGTCCCCCGGTCCCCTTCGGGCGTCACCGCGGCCGCGACAGCGGTGATCACCACGAACGCTCCGCCCTCGCGCAGCCGGCGGCGGAGGCCGTGCATCACGCGCGTACGGTCCTGGAGGACGGTGGCCGAGTGGAGCGCGACCAGGTCGTAGCCGTCGCCGTCGAGCGCGTGGAGGTCATCGTCCTCGATGTCCAGCGGCAGCCAACGCACCCCGGCCGGCGGCTCGTGCCCCGCAGGCGCCGGATCCACGCCGGTACGAGAAACGACGTCGACCGTGTAGCCCGATTCCACCAGCCAGGCGGGGAGTTCGTCCGGCGCGCCGCCGACCACCAGGGCGCGGCCTCCCGTGGCGGGTGCGGGCACCTGCGCGGACAGCACGGCCCGCTCGGCGTCTCCCAGCCGCGGCAGGCGCTCGCAGCGAGCGGGCTGGCCGTCCCGGTCGTCCTCGGTGTCGTGTCCCACGATGCGAAGCTCCTGACCTGGTTGGACGCTTGGCGGGCACCCGCCCCGGAGCGCACCGGAGTCACCTGAACGCCCCACCCGCGCGCGCAGCCGGAACGGCGGTCCCGGCTCTGCCTAACGGGTCGCCGCACAGCGGGGTTTCGGCCTGGGGTTCGGCGACGTGCGGCCCGCAGCGGGGGACCTGGGCGTGGCAGCGCCGCGAAATGCGCCGCCTCACCGCGTGAGGGCACGGTCGAGGTACGCCCGGACCGGCCCGAAGACCCCGTACGGGATGCGGGAGTCCAGCTCGGAGCGGGTGCACCAGGCCACCTCCGCCACCTCCTCCTCGGCGGCGACACGGGCGACTCGGGTTGTGCCCGGGGGGATCTCGCAGGCCGTGTACGTCACGAACCGGCCCGTCATCGGATGGACGCGCCCGCCGAGCACCCGGATCGCCGTGACGTCGACGCCCGTCTCCTCGAACGTCTCGCGGACAGCGGCCTCCTGCGGCGTCTCACCCGGCTCGACCGCGCCCGCCGGGAACTGCCACGAGAGCCGCCCCTCGGCAACCCGCCGCCGTACCAGCAGGACGAGGCCCCCGCGCACCACGACCGCGGCGGAGATCCCGGGACGCCCGTCGGCGGCGTGGTTCATGACGACAGGGCCACCAGGTCGGCGAGTTCGGCGTCGCTCAGCTCGCTGAACGCCGCCTCGCCCGCGCCGAGCACGGAGTCCGCCAGTTCCCGTTTCCGGTGGAGCAGGGCGGCGACCCGCTCCTCCACGGTCCCCTCGGCGATCAACCGGTGCACCTGGACGGGCCGGGTCTGCCCGATCCGGTAGGCGCGGTCGGTGGCCTGGTCCTCCACGGCGGGGTTCCACCAGCGGTCGTAGTGGATGACGTGGCCGGCCCGGGTGAGGTTCAGGCCGGTACCGGCGGCCTTGAGGGAGAGCAGGAACACCCTTTTCCCGCCGGCCTGGAAGGCGTCGACCATCTCCTCGCGGCGCGCGACCGCGGTCCCGCCGTGCAGGAAGAGGGTCTCCACGGCCCGGTCGCCGAGGTGGCGTTCCAACAGCCGTCCCATGGCGACGTACTGGGTGAAGACCAGCGCGGACCCGTCCTCGGCGAGGACGGTGTCCAGGAGTTCGTCGAGGAGTTCCAGCTTTCCCGAGCGGCCCGGCAGCCTCGCGTCGCCCCGCTCCTTCAGGTACTGCGCGGGGTGGTTGCACACCTGCTTCAGCCCGGTGAGGAGCTTCATCACCAGCCCGCGGCGCGCCATGCCGTCCGATCCCTCGATCTCCGCCATGAGCGCCCGGACCAGTGCCTCGTAGAGGGAGACCTGCTCCTTCGTCAGCGACACCGGCTGGTCGGTCTCGGTCTTGGGCGGCAGTTCGGGCGCGATACCGGGGTCGGCCTTGCGCCGCCGGAGCAGGAACGGCCCGACCAGGGAGGCGAGTTGGCGCGCCGCCCGCGCGTCGCGGTCGCCCTCGACGGCCTTGGCGTACCGGTTCCGGAAGGCGGGCAGCGAGCCCAGCAGCCCCGGCGTGGTCCAGTCGAGCAGCGCCCACAACTCGGAGAGGTTGTTCTCCACCGGGGTGCCGGTCAGCGCGACGCGGCCCCGCGACGGGATCGTGCGCAGCGCCTTCGCGGTGTGCGCGTGCGGGTTCTTGACGTGCTGGGCCTCGTCGGCGACCAGCAGCCCCCAGGGCAGCCCGGCCAGGCGCGCGGCGTCGCGGCGCATGGTGCCGTACGTGGTCAGGACGAAGCCGCCCCGCGCTTCGGTGTCGAGGCCGGCGAGGTCGCGGCCGGGCCCGTGGAAGCGGCGTACGGGCGTGCCCGGCGCGAAACGGCGGATCTCGCGCTCCCAGTTGCCCAGCAGGGAGGCGGGACAGACCACCAGCGTCGGTCCGGCGGTGGCCGTCCGCTCCTGGCGGCGCAGGTGGAGGGCGATCAGCGTCACGGTCTTGCCCAGACCCATGTCGTCCGCGAGACAGCCGCCCAGACCGAGCGAGGTCATCCGGTGCAGCCAGTTCAGGCCGCGCAGCTGGTAGCCGCGCAGCGTGGCGGTGAGGGCTTCGGGCGGCCCCTGGGGTTCGCGCGCGGCACGCGCCTCGGGGTCGGCGATGCGGGCGCGCACCTCCTCCAGCACGCCGCCGGCGGCGACGGCGACCTGCTCACCGTCCACCTCGACGCTCCCGGTCAGCGCGGCGCTCAAGGCGTCGATCGCGGTCAGCGACGGCGCTCCGGACCGCGCGGCCCGCCGCAGGCGGCGCACCAACTCCCGGTCGACGACCACCCATTGGTCGCGCAGCCGCACCACCGGCTGACGGGCGTGGACGAGCCGCTCCAGTTCCGGCCCGGTCAGTTCCCGGTCGCCGAGCGCGACCCGCCAGCGGAAGTCGACCAGGGCGCCGGACGACAGGAAGGAGGCGGCCGAGGAGGTCGTGGTCTTGCGTACCGGTTCCAGGACACCGGACGCGGTCAACCCGGGCACCAGGTCCCTGGGCCAGTGCACGGCCACTCCGGCCCTGGCGAGGGCCTCGGCCGCGTCATCCAGCAGCGCCAGTGCCTCCCCGTCGGACAGCTCCAGGCCGACCGGAGCGGCCGCCTCCAGCAGCCGCGCGGCGGGGCGCCAGACGCGTGCGGCGCGGCGCAGGGCCCGGAGCGTGTCCGCGCGGGCCCGCGGGCCGAACTCCTCGGGCGCGGCGGCCGATCCGGACCAGAGGTCCACGGCGTCGATGAGCAGGGTCGGATCGGCGAGGCTGCGGAGCTGGACGACGGCGTGGAAGGTGCAGCGGAGGGCGCCCCCTGCTCCCTTGGCGTCCTCGGCCCTGGCGCGACGCTCGTCCCGCGCCTCCCGGTCGTCCCTCGCCTCCCCGTCCTCCCACGCCTCCCTGGGGTCGGCCTCCTCCTCCGCCGGTTCGACCGTGCCCGACAGCTCCAGCCGCAGCGACACCTCGACTCCCACGTCACGGGCGGCGGCCACCTGGGCGGCCTCGGCCGGCCGCTCGGGCACCGCGGCCTTCCGCGCGCGAGGCGCGACCGCCGCGACCGCGGGCCCGGCGGCGGCGCGGCGCGAGGCGGGGGTACGGGTCAGCGCGTCGGCGACGGCGTCCAGGAACGCGTGCAGCAGCGGCTCGGCCGCGGCAGGGGCGAGCGGGGAGGGGCCGGGGGCCCGAACGGCGCGGGCCTCGGGAGGCATTGCCGCCGCGAGTCCGCGCAGCCGCTCCAGATCCGCCGGGTCGAGGGGCCCGGCCCGCCACGCGTCGAAGCCCTCCGGTGACACGCAGGGCTCCGTCCGCCCCCGGGCGAGCAGGCCGAGCCCCAGCACGGCCGCCGCGCCCCAGAACGCCGTGCCGGCCGACGCCCGCCCGCTGCCGTCGGCGCCCAGGGCGCGGCAGCGCGTCAGCAGCGGGAGTGCCTGGTCCACCGGCACGGCGACAGCGCGCACCTCCGTCGCCGGCTCCGACGACCCGTGCGGGCCGACCACCGTCAGCTCCTCGGGTTCCACCCCCAGGTCCGGAGGCTCGCCACCGGGCGTCCAGAAGGCGATCCGTCCCAGCCGGGGCGGATCCGCGGGAAGGAACACCGCCTCGCCCGCCGCCAGTTCGGGCAGCGCCGCGAGCAACCGGGCCCGGCCGGGGGCAGCGGTCCCGGGTGCGGACGAACGGCCGGTCGGCGCCGGGCCGGAGGGAGCATTCCCCGCCGACGGATACACCCTCGTCACCGCACCCACTCCTGGAACCCGCTCTCCGGCAGCCGGGACGCCCTCGGCCCCGGCACGCCCTCAGCGGATCCAGGCTAACCACCGGCACGGACACGAGGAGAACCGCGCGCCTCCGGGCCGCGCCGCCAGGGCTTGCCGGCGGACGGATCGGGCGCCCCCGGAGGACCGCGCGGGCCCGGCTGGGGTAGACCTGGGGGTTCAGGGCGAGCAGGAGGGGAGGCCGGCGTGAAGCGTGCGGCGACGGGGGCGTTGGTGGGGCTGGCGGTCGGGGACGCCATGGGGTTCCCGACGGAGTTCAACACGATGGCCCGGATCGAGGAGAAGTGCGGGCCGTGGCGCACCATGCCGCTGCCGCTCTCCTCGGGACTCGCGTATGTCACGGATGACACGCAGATGACGTTGGCGCTGGGCGAGGGGCTGGTCGAAGCGCTGGCCGGCGGCCCGTTGACGGCGGCGCGGATGGAGGGGCCGGTCCGCGCCCGCTTCGTGGAGTGGTGCTACTCCCCGGAGAACAACCGCGCTCCTGGGTCGACCTGCCTGAGGGCCTGCGAGGCGCTGGGCCGTGGCGGCGACTGGCGGTCGGCCAGCGAGGTCGGCTCCAAGGGATGCGGCGCGAACATGCGGGTCGCGCCGCTGGGGCTGGTCCCGGGCCTGGACGAGCACCAGCTCTCCGGCGCCGCCCAGTTCCAGTCGGCGCTCACACACGGCCATCCCACGGCGCTGGCGGCAAGCGACCTGACCGCGTACACCGTCCGGTTGCTGGCGCGCGGCACCGGGCCGGACGAACTGCTGCCCGCGCTCGTCGCGTACGGCCACCGGCGCCGCGGGCACTACCCCGCCGACTGGCTCGGGGACCTGTCCGCGTACGCGCACGACCCCGACCCGGCGGCCTACACCGCCCGGGGCTGGGACGAGTGCCTGGCCGCGCTGGACCGCGTGGAGAGCGCGCTGCGCTCGCCCGACCCCGAGGCCGATCCCTGCGCTGCCACCGGGGCGGGGTGGATCGCCGAGGAAGCGCTGGCGACCGGGCTGTACTGCTTCCTGATGCTGCCCGACGACCCGCAGGCGGTGGTCCGGCGGGCCGCCTACTCCTCCGGGGACTCCGACTCCGTCGCCGCGCTGGCCGGGGCCTTCGCCGGCGCGCACCACGGTCTGGCCGCGTGGCCCGAGGAATGGATAGGGGACATCGAGTACCGGGACCGCCTGCTGGCGCTGGGTGCGGCCTGGGACGCCTGAACCGGCCTCCCTCGTACGGGAGAAGAAGGACGGTCCGGGACGAACAGGACCGTGGCCGGCCCGGGTCGGGCCGGAGGCGGGCCGGGGGCGGGGCCGGGTCGGAGCCAGGTCCGGGGCGCCGACTGCGCCCGCTCGTCGCGCGATCCGCGGGATCACCCGGCAGCGCGGCGGAAGACTCCCGCCTCCTGGGCCGGGTCACCCGTGTCACCGAGGATGACCACGTGGAAGACGGCGCCGGCGAGGGCGGTCACGAAACGGGAGAGCCTACGGGTGCTGCGCACAGCGGATCACCTGTCCGATCGGGTGGCGGGACACGGGGGTTGGGGGCCGGGGACTGCGACCGGGGTGCGCGGGGCACCCCGGTTCCTGCCGCCTGCGGCCTCACCAGGCCAGGGCGTCGTCCATCGACTGCTCCCAGTAGGTCGTCCTGAGGGAGTCGTCGATGTGGACGCCCTGCGCGGGCAGCGACGGGTGGGCCGCAGCGCCGGTGCTCCCGGTGCCGGACCGGCCGGAGAACCAGATGGTGAGGGACTTCACGGTGCGGCCGTTCGTGCCGCTCCCGTCGCCCGCGGACAGGATCACCGAGGCGTAACCGGACTCCCCGGGGCCGAGCGTGGTCACCGCCTGCGGGTGCGAGTCCTCGATCACCGACGGCACCGCCTGCGCACCGGCGAACTGCAGCGCCGGGTACCCGTACAGGTAGCAGGTCTTGCTGCCGGTGTTGGTGACCGTCAGCAGCATGTGGTTCACCGGACGGCTCACCGGCGCGGCGACGACCTTGGTGTCGGATCCGTCGCATGTCACGCTCTTGCTCGCGGGGTTCGGGGCCTTGGTCGCGGAACTGCCCCCCGCCGGCCGCGACCCGGCCGCCTTCGCCGGAGGCGTGGATGCCGACGGCGCGGACGGGACCGCGGCGGAAGGGGTGGCCGTGGGTGCGGCCGCGGGCGTCGAGGTGACCGCGGCGGCGTCCTTCGCGGCACCCGTGTCGCTCGTGCCCGGCCCACCGGTGCACGCGGTCAGCGCGAATCCGGCGAGTGCGACGGTCGCGGCGGCGCCGACGACACCGATGCGGGGGGTGCGGATGCGGAACATGAGGCCCTGCCTTCTTGGCTGTTCGAGGTGGGTGTGGTGCTCGATGACCTGATCTTGCGGCGCGGTCCGTCCCAGCCGCCACGTATAGCGGCGGGTTGGGGACGCTGGAACGCCGAAACCCCCTCCGACCAGCGGAGATACGGTGCCCCTGGAACGGGCGAACGGGATGCCGGGGACGGCGGAAACGGGTCCCGGGACCCGCCCGGCCGACCGATCGACCCGGCCGGCGGGCCCCGGTTCCCTGCTCCCGCGTGCCCCCGCGGCATCAACGGCACCAACGGCGGGCCCTCAGCGCGGAGTCAGCCGCAGCACCCGCGCCCCGTCCCGCCAGACCGCCCGCAGGTCCTCCCGGTCCGGCTCGCCGTCCTCACCGACCCGGATACCGTTGAACCTCGCGAAGGCCCGGTTGGCCCGCGCCATCTCGGCGTAGGCCGCGACGACTTCGGCCTCCCCGGTGCCGGTCCGCACGTCGGCCCGGCGGCGCCTGCCCCGGAGCCGGATCACGATCTGCTCGCCGGTGCGCAGGTTGCGCCCCCACCGGGACGAGGTGCCGATCAGGAGCTCGCCGCCCCGGGTCACGTACGCGACGGGGACCGCGTAACGCCGTCCCGAGACACGGCCGACGACGTGGAGGACGACCAGCCGGGCGCCGACGAGGCGCGAGAGCAGGGGAGTTCGCAGGAGGCCGCGCGCCAGCAGGTTGACCAGGCGCTGCCCCGGCAATGTCCGCACCCGCGGGCGGGAACGGGACGGGCGGCGGCCGGAACCGGACCGCGGGCGAGCCTCAGGACCGGGATCGGAGCCCTGCCCGGCCGCCCCCGCACCCTCACCTCTCATGGCCGCTCACGCCTGCTCACCGCTGCCGGTGGTGACCGGGGCCACCGCCGGGAGCCGCTGGTCGCTCGCGGAGGTGGGGGCCAGCCCGGTGACCGCCGCGGGCATCGCGCCGACCGTGAACACGCGGACCTCGTCGCCGACCGCGACCGTGAGGAAGGACGCCTCACCCGGCACCTGTTCGGGCACCGGGATCTCGTGCTGCCCGGCTTCCAGGTCGCCGTCGAAGACCGGCATCGAGGTGCTCTTCGGCTCCGGCGGGGTGAACGAGGTCCCCCACAGGGCCTCGACGGTGACGCGCGTGCGTGCGGTGAGGGTCAGCCTCGCGCGGCGGCCGGCCTCGTCGTAGCCGATCCGGACACCGGACGGGGCCCGTCGCCGGTCGAAGACGGCCTCTTCCACCTGGGCCGCGATGACGCCGGCGATGCCGGCGAGCCCCTGCACGAAGGTCACCCCGGCGTTGCGCCGGGCCACCTCCTCCCGCAGGTACTGCTTGGTCCCGGCCGGGACCATCCCGCCGAAGACCAGGACGTCGAGCGCGGCGACGTCGTAGTCGTCGAGCACCCGGTCGAACTGGTTGGTCGCGTCGGCGGTGCAGCCCCTGGCGCGCAGGAGGTCGACCGCCGCGAGAAGGACGCTGGGGCTGCGGCCGACCACGAGCACGCGATCGGGTCGGCCGGAGGGGGTGATGTTCATCGTCGGAACTCCCTGGTGAGGGCGGGACACGGACACCGCGCGCGGGCGTGAGCGCCGCGTGCACCGGCCGCCGCCGTGTTGGCCTGTCCAATGTTGGCCATTCCAACATAGGCGATGTTGGCCGGCCCCACAATTGGTAACCTGGAGGCATGCCCGCGCACCCCGTTCGGCCCGGCCGCACACCGGACCGGCTCAAGGACCGCCCCACCTGGCTGATCAGCCGTGCCTTCGCGCGCTCCTCGGCGCTGCTCGCGGCCGGATTCGAAGCGGACGGCGACGGCCTGCGCGGCTACCACTACCGGCTGCTCGCGGCGCTGGAGCAGTGGGGTCCCGCCAGCCAGGCCGACCTCGGGCGCGACACGGGGATCGACCGGAGCGACGTCACCGCGGCCCTCACCGAACTCGAGTCACGCGGGCTCGTCGAACGCCGGGTCGATCCCGATCACCGGCGCCGGAAGATCGTGACGATCACCCCCCAGGGCGGGGACGCCCTCGTCGGCCTCGACGCGGTGATCGACCGCACCCAGGCGGCCGTCCTCGCTCCCCTGACGGCCGCCCAGCGGCGCCAGTTCGTCGACCTGATGGCGAAACTGCTCGACTAGCGGATCCCGCACCCGCCCACCGAGCGCCGGCACATCGCGCGCCCCCGCGCGCACCCACTTACGGCGCACGCGGCACGCCGTTCGCGTGCCGCGACCGAACCGGTCGGCAGGTGGCGATCATCATTCGATTCCACTCCCGCTACCTGCTGAATGATGCCGAAATCGACTCTCTGAGTGGCTTCCCGCACCGCAACGGCGCGCTGGGCACCCACTCCATGATCACGACCTGTATCCCATGAGCGTGATCTGAGGCGATGGGAAGCGGGAGAAACAATGGTCGGGCGAAGGAAGTTCCTCATGGCCGGCGCCGCGGGCGGCGCGGTGATGCTTCCACGGGGAGTTCGGGGTGCGGAGGCGCACGCCGTGGCGGGAAGCGGGATGGGGTCGACCGACACCTCGGTGCCGCAGACGCCTCCGCTGGAGAAGTTCGTCGACGCGCTGCCCGTGCCGGGGACGGCCATCCCGGATCCTTCGGTCTATCCGGGCGCCGACTACTACGAGGTCACCATGCGTGAGGGCAGGTGGCGCTTCCACCGGGACCTCGGACCGGCGAAGGTGTGGGGGTACTGGGCCGCGAATCCGCACGACCCCCGCAAGCCGATCGGCATGGGCTACCTCGGGCCGACCCTCGACACGACCATCGACCACCCGACGGTCGTCAAGTGGCGCAACGAGCTGCCGAACACGACCCACCTGTTCCAGTTCGTGATCGACGAGATCCGCCAGGGAAACCCCGAGCTCACCCCGTTCCCGCCGCCGCCGTACCAGTCGCAGCAGCCCTTCCCCGCGAACGTCAACGTGTGGAACGTCGTGCACCAGCACGGCGGTTACACCGCGCCGCAGTCCGACGGCACGCCGCCGCAGTCCTACACCTCCGACGGCATCCACGGCGAGGGGTACACCACCCTCGACCCGAACCGGGCCGCACCCAACGAGCAGATCTGCGGCTACACCAACCACGACCGTTCGTGCCTGCTCTGGTACCACGACCACGCCATGGGAATGACCAGCCTCAACGTCTACGCGGGGCTTGCCGGCCTCTACGTCATCCGGGACCCCGCCGACGAGCGACTGGGTCTGCCGCAGGGCGAGTTCGAGATCCCCCTGGTCCTCCAGGACCGGACCTTCCACTCCGACGGCTCGCTCGCGTACACCATGACGCAGCAGGAGGGCGAGGACACACCGGTCGTCAACGGGAAGGCCTACCCGTACCTGGCCGTCGAGCCGCGCCGCTACCGGCTGCGCCTCCTCAACGGCTCCAACGAGCGCTTCTGGCGGCTGCGGTTCGACACGCCCCGGGACGTACTGCCCCAGCCCCAGCTGCCGTTCTGGCTGATCGGCACGGACGGCGGCCTCCGCGCTCCGCTGCCGATGCTGAACTTCCTGATCTCCCCGGCCGAACGCTACGACCTGCTGGTCGACTTCAGCCAGCTGCCCATGGGCACGAACGTCACGTTGACGAACTACAACGCGCCGGTCCACTACCCCGCGGGAGTCGGGCCCGAGATCACCGAGATCATGCAGTTCCAGGTCACCAAGCCGCTGTCCGGGGCGGACCGGACGAGGCCGGCCGCGCAGCTCAGGCTGCCGCAGGCCGCGGACGTCCGGCCGGAACCAGGCACCCGCCGGCGGCAGTGGGTCGTGTACCAGCACCAGCTCTTCGGCACGATGACCTTCAACGCGACGCCGTACTACGCGCCGCCGGAGGACACCGTCACGGCGGGCACCAGCGAGATCTGGGAGTACGTCAACCCCAACCACGACGCCCACCCGATGCACATCCACCTGATCAACTTCCAGGTGCTGGACCGGCAGCCGCTGGACGCGGCGGGCTACCAGGCGGCCTACGAGCGGTGGATCGACGGCGGCCGCAGGCCGGAGGACCTGCCGGTGCTGGAGAACTTCCTCACCGGCCCGCCGATCCCGGCGGACCCTGACGAGGCGCGGTCCGACAAGGACACGTTCAAGTCCTATGCGGAGACGGTGACCCGGGTCTTCATCCCGGACATCACCCCGCCGACGGACACGCTCGCGGGGATTCCGGGCAGCGGCGCCGAGTACCCGGCGTGGTACATCCACCACTGCCACATCCTCGAACACGAGGACGACGACCTGATGCGCCCCTGGGTCATCGTCGAGGACGACGCCTGATCCCTGCTCCCGTCAATGCCCGTCAGTGCCCGTCAATGCCCTTGAACAAAGGGCGCATTCGGAACACCGCGTGAAGGTGTTCCACGATCTCCCGCAGAGAGGGTGTCATGGCCGGGTTCTCGCGCAGGCGGCTCCTGAAGTCCGCGTTCGGTGCCGGGGGCGCGGCAGCGGCGATGTCGCTGCTGCCGCCCAACCTCCGGCGCGCCGTGGCGGAGTCGTCCGCGACACCGCGGAACCCGGGCTCGCTGGAGGACATCGAGCACGTGGTGATCCTCATGCTGGAGAACCGCTCCTTCGACCACTACTTCGGCACGATGCCCGGGGTGCGCGGCTTCGACGACCCGGACGCGGCGACGCTGTCCACCGGGCTGTCGGTCTTCCACCAGCCGGACGCGGTCAACCCCGACGGCTACCTCCTGCCGTTCCACCTGGACACCAAGACCACCAGTGCGCAGGCGATCCCCTCGACGAGCCACGCCTGGACGGTGCAGCACGCGGCGGTCAACGGCGGCCGGATGGACCAGTGGCTGCCCGCCCACCGCACGGCCGACGGACCGGCCAAGGGCCCGTACACGATGGGCTACTACCGGCGCGACGACATCCCGTTCCACTTCGCGCTGGCCGAGTCGTTCACCCTCTGCGACGCCTACCACTGCTCGCTGCTCGGCCCGACCTGGCCCAACCGCCTCTACCACTGGACCGGCACCATCGACCCGGACGGCCTGGCCGGCGGGCCGGTGACCAGCAACGTGATCCCGGCGCCCTTCCGCTGGACGACGTACCCGGAGCGGCTCACCCGGGCAGGCGTCTCCTGGCACGTCTACCAGCAGGAGGACGACTACGGCACCAACCCGCTGGAGTGGTTCCAGACCTACCAGGACTCCGTCCCCGGGGACGCGCTCCACGAGCACGCGCTGACCATCGGCCCGGCCGACCAGTTCGCGCAGGACGCGATCAACGACCGCCTGCCGAAGGTGTCGTGGATCATCCCGACCTCCGGGCAGAGCGAGCACCCGGACTACACCCCGGCCGCGGGCGCCGACTTCCTGGCGCGCCAGCTCGACGCGGTCGCCGCCAACCCCGACGTGTGGAGCAAGACCGTCTTCATCGTCAACTACGACGAGAACGACGGCCTGTTCGACCACGTGATCCCGCCGATCCCGCCGGCCGGCACGCCGGGCGAGTTCGTGAACGGCGTGCCGATCGGTGCCGGCATCCGGGTGCCGTGCGTCATCGTCTCGCCCTGGACGCAGGGCGGTTACGTCGCCGGTGAGCCCTTCGACCACACCTCGGTACTGCGCTTCCTGGAGCGGATCACCGGCGTGCAGGAGACCAACATCAGCGACTGGCGCCGTCGCACCTTCGGCGACCTGACCTCGGCCCTCGGGCTCTCCGCGGCCACACCGTTCCCCGCGCTGCCGGACACCAAGGCGCAGTTCTGGGCGGCCGAGGACGAGGTGGCCACGCTGCCGCCGGCCACGTTCCCCGGCGCGGGCCAGACTCCCCCGCACCAGGAGACGCCGGGCGCGCAGCCGGACCAGACCCCGGCGTCACCCGCCCCCGACGCCGCGGCGCCCGCGGCCGCCCATCCCCCGTACACCGTCAGCCGCATCGTCGAGAACGCGACGACCCACCGGTCGGACTTCCCGGACGGCACCGCGGGCACCGACTTCCCCGGCATCCAGGAAGCCGTCCCCGGCGTCGGACCCACCAGCGGCACGTACCTCTACACCGTCGGCGTGGTCAGCTTCACGCTGGCGGTGATCGACCCGGCCACCCGGCAGCTGGTGGCCAGCGTCAAGGCGGGGGTGAGCCCGTACGGTCTCACGAAGGCGCCCGGCGGCAAGCTGTACCTGAGCAGTTCGGGCGAGAACTCGGTCTCCGTCTACAACACCGGTACGGGCAAGGTCGCTTCGAGCATCGGTGTCGGCGCCTATCCGCACGGCCTGGCGACCTCGCCCGACGGCGGGAGCGTCTACGTCGCCAACACCGGCCCCGACACCGGACCCGGCGGCTCGCAGACCCTCTCCGTCATCGACACCGCCTCCGACAAGGTCACGGCCACCTGGACGTCCGGGACGGCCCCGCACTCGCTCGTGACCGGCACGGACGGCAAGGCACTCTACGTCTCCTGCTCCGACGGCCTGTCCGTGATGGACACCGGCACCGGAGAGCAGCAGGCACTGCTGACCGACCAGGCCGGGTCCAACGGCGTCGCCGTCCACCCCGACGGCACCCGCCTGTATGTGGTCAACACCTGGCAGGACACCCTGTCGGTGATCGACGTCCGCACCCTCCGCGTGCTCGCCCGGGTCGGCGTCGGCCGGACCCCCTGGCAGGTCGCCGTCAGCCCCGACGGCGCGCGGGTGTACGTCACCAACTCCAGGGACGATTCGGTCTCGGTGATCGACGCGGCCCAGAACCGGGTGACCGCCACCGTGGCGGTCAAGCACGTCCCGACGGGCATCACCGCGACCGCCTCCACGCTCTGGGTCGCCACCAACGCGTCGTCCACGGTCGACGCGATCGACGCGAAGTCGCTGAAGCCGTTGGGCAGTACGGCCCTCGGCCTGACCACCAGCCCGGCCGCGATGGTCATCGCCTGAAGCACTCCGATTCCGGGCGCCGGGGCAGGGGGGGCGTAGGCTCCGGCACCGTGGATCTGCGGACATGCGTTTTCGACGACCGGCCCGATCTGCGGGCGCAGGCCGAGGAGATCTTCAGCGCGGGCTGGCCCGAGTTCATCTTCCACGACCCGGCCGCCGACCGGCAGATGGACCGGGTCCGGGCGTGGTTCGGGGAGTTGAACCTCCTCCTGGTGGACGGTGCGGACCGCATCGTCGCCGGCGGCTGGGGAGTCCCCGTGTCCTGGGACGGGACCCTCGACGACCTGCCCGGTGGTTACGACGACGCCCTGCTGCGGGCGGTCGGCCTGCACGAGGCAGGCGGCAGGGCCGACACCCTGGTGATCGCCGCGGCCCAGGTCCGGGCGGACCTGCAAGGGCGCGGCCTGGCACGCGAGATGCTCGGGTTGCTCGCGTCGGCCGGAGAGCACGCGGGGCTGGAACGCGTGATCGCCCCCGTGCGGCCGACCTCGAAGGCCCGCTACCCGCTCACGCCGATGACCGAGTTCATGACCTGGACGCGGAGGGACGGCGCGCCGCTGGACCCGTGGTTGCGCACGCACCAGCGCATGGGCGCCCGCATGCTGTGTGCCGCCGAACGGTCCATGACGATGGAGGGATCGGTCACCGAATGGGAGAAGTGGGCCGGGTTCGCCCTGCCGGCCTCCGGACGGTACGTGGTCCCGGGCGCCCTCGCCCCGCTGGCCCTCGACCACGCCGCGGATCACGGGGAACTGGTGGAGCCGAACGTGTGGGTGCGGCACCGCTGAACGGCCCTTCCTTCGGTTCCACTGCTGACCACGGCAGGGCCGACCGTAAATCCAGGTGCCCTCCGGCACGTACCCCGCTAGCCTCCGCCGACATGGCATCCGAACTGCAACGCCCACCGCTCCAGGCCGACGAACGCACCGCCATCGTCGGGTGGCTGGACCTCCAGCGGCAGATCCTGCGCTGGAAGTGCGAGGGCCTCGGCGACGAGGACGCGCACCGCTCGGTCATCCCCACCTCGCCGGCCATGACGATGGCGGGCCTCGTCTCCCATATGCGCTGGACCGAGCACCTGTGGCTCGACGTGCTGTTCCTCGACGGTGACAAGGAGCAGAACCCGTCGTTCGACGAGTCGCGCGAGGACGCGGACTGGGACACCGGCGGCCGCCCGATCGCCGAACTCCTCGCGGAGTACGAGGCGCAGTGCGCACGCAGCAACGAGATCGTCGCCGCCGCGTCCCTCGACGACGTCGGCCGCCACCAGGAATTCCGCGCGGGCGGCGCCAACCTCCGCTGGATGCTGATCCACCTGGTGGAGGAGACGGGGCGGCACGCGGGACACGCGGACATCGTCCGCGAACTCCTGGACGGCGCGAAGGGCTACTACTAGGCGGCGCCCGTCAACGGTGAGCGCCGGCACCGTAATCCGCTCGACCCGGCGGGTCGGTGCGGGGAACCCTGGGGGCATGGAGTTCTTCTGCTACCACCGCGACCGGCCCGGCTCCGGCGCGCTGCGTGACGAGTTGCTGCAGGAGCACTGGTCCTACATGGACCGGTTCGCGCAGGAGATGATCGCGCGCGGCCCGACGCTCGCCGGTGAGAGCGGCGACGCGGCGGACACGGCGACCGGAAGCGTGCACATCCTCGACCGCGAAGACGCCGCCGCGGCCCGTGCGTTCGCCTTCGACGAACCCGGGTACCAGGCGGGCGTCTACCGGGACGTGCTGCTGCGACGCTGGCGGAACACGCTGGGACGCACCATGTGGGACTTCCCGGGCGGCCGGACCGGGGGCAACCGGTACCTGGTGATCGGCCTGGGCACCGGGAATCCCGCGGACATCGAACCACCCGTCGACAAGGCCGAGTTGATCGCGTACGGGTCGCTGCTGTCGGACGACGGGGCGACCTGGCTGGGCACCGCGGCGCTGGTCCGCGCGCCGGACGGGGACACCGCACGTGCCGTCCTCACCGCGGACCGGTACGCAGGCATCGAGGTGCACAATTGGCAGTTCGGCGGTCGCGACGACCAGTGAAGCGGCGCCACCCGGCGGCCCGGCGATCGGCACAGCGGATCACCCTCCCCCGCCCCGCGCGGCGCCCGTAGACTTCCCCGCAGTGGTGGCCCGGGGGGGGCAGCCGACGCCTGAGCGGCGGGAACACGCGTACCACGGGGGGAACATGCGCGCAGCACGACGATGGGTGACGAGCGCGGTGGGGGCGGTGGCGCTGGCACTCGCGGTCACCGGCTGCGGCACCGTGCACGGGACGGCGACGACGATGCCCTCGACCATGCCCGCACGGGTGTCGGCGGCGGCGACCCTGGGCCCGGACGGCACCGTCCCGTGGGTCGACGAGCCCGCCACCGAGGCCGACTTCACGACCGCGGTCCGGCCGGCGCCCGCGACCGGACCGACCTGCCGCGCGTCCCAACTGGACGCCACGCTCCCGCGCTGGATCCACAAGAGCACCGGCGGCGAGGTGAACGACCCCGTCATGGAAGCGTCCATGTACGGCTACGCGGTGCTGACCAACACCTCGCACACAGCATGCAGGCTGGACGGTCTGCCGAAGGTCCGGCTGGCCGCGGGCGGGGTGCCGCTCGACCTGATCCAGGGCGGGTCCCGGAACGACGGCCCCGCGGTCGGCCTGCCGCCGGGCGGCAAGGCGAACTTCCGCCTCGACTGGGACGCCCCGTTCTGCCCCGCGTCGCACGGCCCCTACACGCTGGACGCGGACCTGCCGGGCGCCGGCGACGTCGCGGTGCGCCTGACGGACCCGAGCGTGCCGGGATGCGCGCGCGACGACACGCACCCCGACCTCGCCTCCTCCCTCACGCCAGGCCCGATCGCGGCCGGTGACGGCCAGCCCCGGCCGCCCGTCGTCTCCCCGCTCAGGAACCTGACCGCGCGGGCGACCCACCTGCCGGCACGCGTCCACCCCGGCCGGAGCGTCGACTTCGACGTGACGCTGTCCAACCCGACCGGCACCGCCGTGTCGTTGGCGGGCCGACCCGGCTTCACGCTGGAGGTCACCTGCACGGGCACGAACGGCCGCCAGGGCCTGAGCGACGGCTTCAAGGAGTACCTGCTCAACAACCGCCCGGTCACGCGGGTACCGGCGCACGGCTCGGTCCGGTTCGCGATACGCGCGGCCGTCCCCGAGGCGTCGTCCTTCCCCGGCCCGCAACTGTCCCTCACCTGGCGGATGATCACGCGCGGCCTGCCGGCCGGGCTCCCCTACCTGGTCCTCACCCTCCCCACCGGCGCCTGAACCGGCCACGGGTGCGGCCCCGCGGGAGAACCCGCGGGGCCGCGACGAGGATCGCCGATCGAGGCGGACGGCGATGGGGGGTCAGACGCGCGCGCCGACCTGTGCGGCCCGCTTCTTCGGCGCGCCCTCCGCACCTCCGCGAGCGACGCCGGCGAGGACGTGGTCGAGGGAGAGCGGTCCCGGGCCGGTGACGGTGATGAGGAGGAGGGTCCAGCAGAACAGGACCGCCGGTTCACCGCCGTTCCGGATCGGCAGGAGCGCGTGGTGCTGGTGGATGTCGAAGTAGGCGAAGGCCATGGAGCCCGAGCCGATCAGCGCAGCGACGCGGGTGCCGAGTCCGGCCAGGACCAATGCTCCGCCGAGGAGTTGGATGACCGCCGCGTAGCCGCCCGGCCAGGTGCCCGCCGCGATCCGGTGGGTGCCGAGGGTGCCGAAGAGCGAGGCGACCCCGTGGCAGAGGAAGAGCAGCCCGACCACGGCACGGAACAGGCTGAGCACGTACGGCCGGGCGCCTTCGAGCCGGGCCGCCGGTGCCGGCCTGGCCCCGCTCACGTGTAGATCCCGAACTCGTAGAGCGAGTAGCCGTATCCGGTGCCCCGCTGCGTCCCCTGGATCCGGACGTAGCGGCCGGTGCCGCTCACGTCGATGTCGTCGACGTTGCCGTCCCCGTCGGTCACCGACTTCACCGTCGTCCAGTTGGTGCCGTCCTCGGAGGTCCGGATGTCGTACGCCTTCGCGTACGCGGCCTCCCAGTCCAGCTGGACGTGCTTGAACGTGGTGCTCCGGCCGAGGTCCACCTGGAGCCACTGCGGGTCGCTCCAGTCGCTCGACCACCGGGTGCCGGTGCTGCCGTCGACCGCGTCGCCCGGGGTGCACGGGCAGCCGCCGGTCGGGGCGGTCTGGTACGAGGAGGCGGTGGCGGGCTTGTTGAGCGCCACGTTGGTGCCGTCGACCTTCGGGGGCACCACCTTCAGCGACTTGGAGCCGTAACTCACGTTGCCGTGGCCGTCGGTGGCCTTGAGGTAGATCTTCCACACGCCCGGCTTGTCGGGGGCCTTCGTGGTGATGGTGCTGCCGTTGACGGTGGAGTCGGCCGGGGTCAGCGCGCCGTTGTTGTCGACGTAGATGCTGCTGTAGAGCACCTGGTAGCCGATCGGGTCGTTCTCCGGGTCGGTGGTGTGGGCGGTGAGGGTGACGTCACCGCCGGTGGGCACACCGTCGGTCGCGCCGGCGACCGTCATGTCGGTGACGACGGGCGCCTGGTCGTCCCCCGAGGTGTCGCCGCCGTACGCCCTCTTCACCGCGTAGTACGAAGGGCGCTTGAGGCCGTCGGGCACCAGGTTGAACCAGATGCCGCCGAAGTCGTCCTCGTTGCCGTAGTGGAAGAGGGTGGCGCCGAGCGCGACGCCCTGGTGGCTGGTGATGCAGTTCCAGGCGTTGGTGTAGCCGTCGGCCTTCTGCTGGTCGTCCGGCTCGTCCGGCACCCCGTTCGCGTCGTCGGGCACCTCCCACGACCCGGCCGGACCGCCCTCGGTGACGATGTACGGCTTGTCGTAACCGCCCGCCTCCCAGTCCGACTTGACGTTGCAGACGTCCTTGTAGGAGTTCACCGCGTACAGGTCGAGGTCCGGGGCGTCCTTCTTGTAGTAGGGCCACGCCCCGGTCCAGGCGTCGGTGGAGGTCACCGGGTGGTTCGGGTCGACCGCGTGGATCTTCTGGGCGATCTGGTCGACGAAGGTGACGTACGCGTTGCGCTGCTGCTCCAACTCGTCGCCGCTGTAGCAGTTCTGCAGCCCGAGCACCGACTCGTTGCCGACGTCCCACATCAGGACGCCCGGGTTGTCCTTGTAGGTCTCCACCCACTTGGGGAACTCGGTGAGCATGTCGTTCTTGTACGTGTCGTCGGTCAGGTAGTTCACGCAGCCACCGGCACCCGGGCCGCCGCCGGGCTGGAGCCAGAAGCCGGCGATCACCTTGATGCCGTTGGCGGCGGCCGCGTCGAACAGCGGCGCACTCGTCGCGTCGGTGCCCCAGGTGCGGATCGTGTTGACGCCCATCTTCGCGACGTCCGGCAGGTCCTGGGCGGCGTCGGCGGGCGAGGGTCCCCAGGTGAGGCCCTTGACCTCGTAAGGTGCGCCATCCACGGTGAGCTGCCAATTACCTTGCGAGCCGGTCACCTTGACGACGCTGCCCGCGGCGTGCGCGGACGGCGCCTGGAGCGCGGCGAGTCCCGCCACGGCCAGCGCGGTCGCGGCGAGCGGGGCGACGGCGCGACGCGCCCGCCCCTTCCTGAGGGGTCGCTGCATGTCTTCCTCCTGGGTACGAGGCGTGGCGGTCACGGGAAGCCGGCCGGCGGCACGGGGCAACGCGGAGGAAGCAGGGGGCGGTTCGGACCTGGGGGACGGCGGCGAGGGCATCGCGGTCGGCAGTGGGGTGGGGGACGTGGGGGGCCGGTACGGAGGTCGTGCGGGGGTCTGCATAGGTCACCTGCGGTGTTGGGGGGACAGGCTGGATCAGGGAGAGCGCTCTCCCGGGCGGCCCGGGAAAACCCGCCCGGGAGAGACCCGCGGACGGGTTACTGGATCAGCTCGTAGTTGTCGTCGAGGACGGCGCCCTTGTCGGGCTGGCTCTGGTCGTAGCCGTGGGCGTCGCACTGCAGGCCGCCGTCGATGCAGTGGGTGACCATCGCGGCCTGCGTCGCGTCGTCCCAGTCGGCGAAGAAGTCGTAGTGGAAGGAGTGGCCGGTGCCGCTGGCCAGGTGCACCTGCGACATGTCGCCGTTGACCGGCCAGGCCATCTTGAACTCGATCATCGGCAGGGCCACCGGGTGGTCGGCCGGGCAGACGTTCTCGTTGGCACCGGTCGCGATCGGATACGCCATGTGGCTCTGGTGGTCAGGCGTGTCCAGATGGATGCCGTCCCAGCAACTCGGCGCCTGGAGGCGGATGTTGAGCTGCACGTCGGCGGTGTTCGGGCAGGTCGCGGGGAACTCGAAGTTCTGGTAGCTGTCCCCGCACTCCCAGCCCTCGACGGTGCCCTTGAGGTTCTTGAACTGGTCCTCCGTCTGCATCGGGTTGCCGACGACGAAGCGCAGGCCCTTGGGGAAGGGGCGGACGCTGGTGTAGTCGGTGACCCCCGCCTTGTAGTAGATCGTCTGCGGGCCGACCGGAAGGATCTTCTGGTCGCCGTTGTACAGACTCGGCATCCAGTACGCGGACTTGTCGCCGGGCGCGAGGCACGTGGTGCCGCTCGCCGCCTCCAGGGAGGCGGTGGTCGAGTCGGCATCGGTGCTGACGTTGCCCATGAACGTGTGGTCGTGCGACTTGCCCGGCTGCCCCGGGAAGACGATCGGGTCGTCCGGGGCGGTGTGCGAGGGCGCGCACTTCGCCTGGAACTCGTGGAAGTAGGCGTGCGGCGGATCGTAGGTCGACGGCGTCACGCCGGTGACGGGCGGGTCGGCCATGATGTAGCCGTCCCCGTCGGGGTCGTCGCCCGACGTCTGCGTCGACACCGGCATGTCCATCGACATCGACCGGTCGCCCTGCTGCGCGGAGGCCGCGTGCGCGGCGCTCGCCGAGTGATGCGCGGGGCTGGCGGAAGCGTTTCCGGTGAGGACCACCGCGCTGCCAACCGCGGTCAGCGCGAGGGCGATGAGCAGCCCTGGAAGTTTTCTCGACCTGTGTGCCACGGAGACCTCCTCGTTCTCGTGGCTCCGGTGGGTGTGGCGCGGCGGCGGTTCCGGTTCCCGGGACCGCTGTCGACCCGCCGCCGGGCGGGGAGAGTTCGGAGAGCGCTCTCCCGTGTCACGGCATGTTGCGCTTGTGGTTCAGGAGTGTCAACAGTTCTTGAAGTTGCGGGAGGTTGGCGGGCCGCCGTGCGTGGGCGCCCGCACCCAGCTGGCCTGGTGGATTCACCGGGCATGGGGATTCGGTGAAGGAATGTGTGGGCGGCGTGGAGCGCGGCTCCGCGCGGTCGGCGCCGCGTCCCCGCGGTCGGCCGGCTGCCGGGCGGCAGCCAGCCGTTGGGCGCCCCGTTCCGCCGCTTTCGGGGTGGTACGGGGCAGGGCTTCGTTGCGGTCCCGGCCGGTGGGGCGTCGGGACTGCGTCGGGGCGGTGCGGGGGTCGTACGGTCGGGGTTGCGCCCGGATCGGGTCAGAGCGACGGGGTGAGGGTGAGGTAGGCCATGCCGAGGTGGCGGCGGTAGCCGTTGAGCCAGCCGGCGCGGTGGGCGTCGAGCCGGGCGCGGGTCTCGGCGGCGCGGGGATGGGCGGGATGGGCGGCGAGCCAGTCCTCGGCGTCGGACTGGTAGCCGGACTCGAAGTCGTCCCACTCGGCGAGCGAGGCGGTCTCGATCCAGGAGGGCCGGAAGCCGGCGGCGACAGCGAGGTCGACCAGGCCCGGCAGGTCCGGGAGTTCGTCGGCGGAGGCGTCCGGCCACATCGCGGCGAGCCGCTCGGGCGGCGGAGTCCGCTCCCAGATGCCGTCGGCGAACAGCACGCGCCCGTGCGGCGTGACGAGGCCCCGGAGGGCTTCGAGGGCGGCCGGAATGTGGGCCGGAGGGCTCTGGTCACCGAGCGCCTGGGAGGCGCCGAGGCACAGGACGAGGTCGGCCGGGCCGCGGAACGTGCCGACCGCGGACTCCTCCGCGAACTCCACCCGATCGGCCAGCCCGCGGCGTTCGGCGGCGGCCCGGCCGCGCGCGAGGTCGGTCGCGTTGAGGTCCACGCCGACGCCCCTCGCGCCGGGCACGGCCGCCAGGACGCGCAGCATCAACTCGCCCCAGCCGCAGCCGATGTCGAGCACGGTGGCCGGTGGGGCGACGCGGGTCAGCCGGTCGACGATCCGCGTCGCGCGGTCCTCGGCGAGCGGGCCGTGGAAGGTGAGGCGGGTGAGGCGTGGCGGAAGGCTCTGGTCGTCGTCCATGCCCGGGGACGTTAGGCGGGGGCGGGGCGGACCGGAAACGGTTTTCCGGGCGCGGGCAGCGGTTTCCCCGAATCGGGCGACGGTTCTCCGGTTCGGGCGACGGTTCTCCGGGTGACGGGGGGCGGTGCGTGGCGCGGGCGAGGGGCGCTCGGGGCGGGGCTCGCCCGTCACCGTCACCGTCCGCGGCCCGGCCACCCGCGTGACCCGGGGGCCGAGTCGCGGCTCGACTCGCCCGACCTTCCCTTTCCCCGGGCGGGCTCAGTCCCCCGTCACCGTCCGCGGCTCGCGCCACATCGGGTACATGTGCGGGCCGCCGGGCAGCTCGACCGGGGTGCCGAGGAAGGTGAAGCCGAGGCGTTCGTACAGGCCGCGGCTGCGTGCGGAGCTCGCTTCGAGGTAGGCGGGCAGGCCCTCGCGGTCGCACTGCTCCAGCGTCGCCGCGATGAGGACGGCGCCGACTCCCTGGCCGCGTACGGAGGATGCCACGGCGATCATCATCAGGTACGCGTGGGCGCGGTCCGTCGGGTGGGTGGCCGCGGTGAGCCGGGCGATCTGCTCGACCCGCTCGTTGCCGGGATCGACCGCCTCGCGGAACCGCGCCGCGTCGTCCGGATCACCGTGGGCGCCGGCCGGCACCGGCGTCCACAGCGCGCAGCCGGTGCCGTCCTCGGCGAGGTCCGTGTGGCCCTCGGCGAGCGAGATCTCGAGGAAGGCGCCCATGAGGGCGCCGTGGCTGCGGCGCAGGTGGTCCTTGTCGGGGAAGACCCAGTTGCTCACCGGGTCGTCGGCGAAGCCCTCGTCCAGCAGTCTGACCACGGCCTCCCGGTCCTCCGCACCGGCCCTGCGTATCGCCACGCCCATCACACGTCCGCCTTCCGTCCGACCGGCACTTCCCCATGGCCCGTTCCCGCCGCCGCAACTCCTCCGATGCGTACGGCGGTTGCAGCCTAGACGCTTCGCTCCGGGAGGGGACCCGCGGCTGCGGGCACGTCCGTCCTGGACTCGAGGGCGTGCAGCACCGCGACCATGTCGGCGCCGCCGTGGCCGAGCCGGACCGTCTCCTGGAACAGGCTGTGGCAGACGTCGAGCAGTGGGGAGGCCACGCCCGACTGCCTGGCGGCGGACGCGATCAGCCGGTTGTTCTTGAGCACGTCCACCACCCCCGCCTGCACCGAGAAGTCACGGTCGCGCAGCTTCGGCGCCTTCATCCGGGACACCCCGCTGGCCATCGGACCGGCGTCGAGCACGGCCAGGAAGCGGTCGCGGTCCAGGCCGTGCCGGTCGGCGAAGTGGAACGCCTCGGTCAGGCCGGTCACCGTCGTGATCAGGAAGAGGTTCACCGCGAGCTTGGTCACCAGGGCGTCGGGGACGGCGCCGCACACGAACGTCTCGTGGCACATCGGGGCCAGCAGCGGCAGGACGGTGGCGACCGCACGCTCCTCCCCGGCGACCATCCCCACCAACCGCCCCTGCTCCGCAGGGAGTCGCGAGCCGGACACCGGTGCTTCCACGTAACTCCCTCCCGCCGCCCGGATGTCGGCCTCCAGGGCGCGGGAGTACTCCGGGGACGTGGTGCCCATGTGGACCAGGACGCGGCCGGCGGTGCGTTCGGCGAAGGCGGGGGTGCCGCGGCCGAGTACGGCGTCGATGGCGGCGTCGTCGGCGAGCATGAGGAAGACGGTGCGGCAGCGGGCGAGGACCTCGACCGCCTCGGCCGCGACACTCGCTCCGGCCGCGCGCAGCGGCTCACAGCGTTCCGGGGTGCGGTTCCACACCACCAGGGGGACGCCGGACCGGGCCAGGTTGAGCGCCATGGGCTGCCCCATGACGCCGAGGCCGAGGAATCCCGTCTCGCCGCCGGTGCCCCCGGTGCCGCCCGCACCTATTCCGCCGGCCGCCCCGTGCACGTGGGCCACCGCGCCCGCCCCGCTCGCGTCGTACACGTCGTTCACGTCATCCGTGCCGGGGGAAACGCTCGCCGTGCCCCCGTCCCCTGTCCCGTCGGCACTACCCGTGCTGCCGTTGCTGCCTGCGCTCATCGCGGACCGCCCGCCGTCCTCTGGTGCGTGATCTGTCATCGCTTGCGGTTTATGACAGCGGTCATAATACTGAGACTATGACGACGGTCATAGTGGGTACGCAGCGGCCGCTCCCCGGGCCGACCGCGCGACGGGCTCCGACGCCCGCACGGAAGCCGGATCGGCAGCTGGATCGGGAGCCGGACCCACGCGGGCCCGCCCCGAAGTGGCGGGTGGCGCCCGTCCGGCCGCAGGACGAGGCCGCGCTCGCGGAGCTGTTCGCGCGCTGCTCGGCGGAGACGGTCCGGCTGCGCTTCTTCGGGCGGCCGCGCGAGCTGCCCCGCCCCTACCTCGACGCGATGCTCGCGGGGCGTCCTGAGACGCACGACGCGGTCGTGGCCTATCCGGAGTACCCGGAGGGAGCCGGTGGTCCCGAGGGACCCGAGGCGCCGGAGGGCTGGGCGGGTCCGGTGGGCCTGGGCAGCCTCACGGCGGGCGGCCTGGCCCCGGGCGCGTCCCTCTACCCCGGCGACGATGCGCACCCGGTCGGTGAGCTGGGCCTGCTCGTCGTCGACGACTGGCAGCGGCGCGGCGCGGGCGGGGCGATGCTCGACACGCTGCTCGACCGGGCCCGGGCGCGCGGGATGCGGCTGGTGTCGGCGTCCGTACTCACGGGCAGGCGAGGGCTGTTGGACGTGCTGGGGCGGCGACTCCCGACAGTGCGGATGACGCGCGACATCGACGCCCTGACCGGCGTCTATAGGCTGGACGCCGAGCAGTGGGCGGAGGCGGGAGACGGTGGACGCGGGCAGGGGCACGGCTGAGGCGGGCGACGGCAAGGGCACCGGAGAGGGCGACGGCGGTGCGCCGCGGCCTCGTACGTACGGACCGCGCGAACGCATGGTGTTCAGCGCGGCCCAGCTCATCCGCCGCGACGGCGTGAACGCCACCGGCATGCGCGAGGTGGCCGTCCACGCGGGCGCGCCGCGCGGCTCACTCCAGCACTACTTCCCGGGCGGCAAGCAGCAGTTGGTCGACGAGGCGGTGGCTTGGTCCGGACGGTACGCGGCCCGCCGGATCGGCCGCTTCCTCGCCGCCCTGCCCGAGCCGTCGCCGAGCGCGCTGTTCGCCGCGATGGTCGGGCAGTGGATCCGGGAGTACGAGACCGAGGGGTTCGGCGCGGGCTGCCCCGTGGCGGCCGCGACCGTCGACTGCGCGCAGTCCGCCGAGTCCACCCGGCGCAGCGCCGCCGGTGCCTTCGCCACCTGGAACGCGCCCCTCGCCGACGCCCTCACCGGTTTCGGCGTACCCGCGGCGCAGGCGCCCGCCCTCGCCCTCCTCATGATCAGCACCCTTGAGGGCGCCCTGCTCATCGCCCGCGCCGAGGGGTCCACGGCACCCCTGGAGACGGTCGCCCGCGAACTCGGGCCGCTGCTCGACGGGTGCGCCACCGGCCGGGACCGGACCTGATCACCGAACTACGGGTCGCGCGGCGGGCATTCAGGCCGAAGGGATGTGCCAGGAGAGCCAGTCGAGGACCTCGTCGACCTGCCGGGCGTCGAACTCATGGGCCACACCGTCGAGGACGACATGGCGCAGGCGGTCGGGGACGTCCGCGTAGGCGGGGGCGAGCGCCGCGGCGAAGTCCGCGATGTGCGCGGGGGTGGTGAGCGGATCGCGGTCACCCGCGATGAGCAACAGAGGGCGCGGGGCGAGGAGTTCGGCGAGGTGGGGGCCGGGGCCGCCCTCGCGGACGCGGGGCGCGGCGCCGAGGTCGGCGAACTGCGGGAGCAGCGTGACGTCGCAGACCGGCATGATGGCCGCGCCGCAGGCGATCCGGCGGTCGCCGGCGAGCTTGAGGAGGGTCTGCAGGCCGCCCCAGGACTGGCCCACGAGCGCGATCCGGTCGGCGCCCGCGACCACGCCGAGGCCGAGGGCACCGTCGACGAGCGCGGTGGCCTCCTCGCGCGCGAGGGCGAGCAGGTCGGGGCCCTTCCCGGACAGGCTCTCCTGGTGGAGGGCGACGGCGTCCTCCCAGGTCCGCTTGCGATCGCCGTGGCCCGGCGCGTCGGGCACCAGCACGTCGTACCCGGCGTTGAGCAGCGCGGCCACCAGGTTGGGGCTGACCCGGTTGCCGGCGACGCCCGGCGGCAGCGCCTGCTCCTTGTTCGCGGTGAACCCGTTGTAGAAGATCACCAGGCAGTCGCGCCGGGCTTCGGGCGGCGCGTCGATCTGCACGCACGGGATGGGGTCCTCGCCGCCGCCGCGCGGCAGGAAGACGGTGCGCGCGTGCGGCCACGGCCGCCAGGGTGACACCGGTCCGAGCGGCCCCGCCAGGTGGGACGCGGCGCGCACCGCCTCGACGAGCGCCTCGGCGAAGAGCTGCCCGACGAGTTCGGGCGAGGTGTGCTCGGGCAGCGGCGCCGTCAGGTCCGCCCGTTTCAGCAGCGGACGGGACGGCTGCGCGGCCACGTACGCGATGCGGGCGCCGGCCTCCCGGGCCGCCTCGACACCGGGGGTCTGCCCGAAGTCCGCGGGGCCGTAGGCGAGAAGGAGCACGACGGCGCCCGGGGCGAGCCCGCGGGCGCGGGCGGCCCAGTGCGCGGGGACGGCCGACTGCGCGGCGTGCACGGAGAGTTCGGCCAGTCCGGTGGCCAGCACGCCCGCGGCGCCCGCGAGTTCGGCGGCCGGCCAGATCTCCACCTGCGCGGCGGTCCGCACCGCCTGGGCAACGGTCGGCAGCGAGGCGTCCGTTCGCAGCCGGTCGGCGAGGGCGGCGAGCCGGTCGGTGGGCGCCTCACGGGAACCGTGGCTCTCGGCGGCGAAGTCGTTCGCCACCCCGAGCCGCAGCGCCGCGTACCCGGGGAAGCCCACGCTGCGGCAGAAGCGGGAGACGGTGGGCTGCGCCACCTCGCAGAGTTCGGCGAACTCCCCGATGGACAGGGCGATCGCGCGGGCCGGTTCGGCGAGGACGCGCTCGGCCACCCGGCGTTCGGCCGGTGACAGGTCCGGCAGGGCGGCGCGGATGCGGTCGAGGGCAGCGGTGCGGGTGCCGGGGGAAGGCGGCTGTTCCAACAAGGCCATGGCGCAAGTATATTGCATAGCGGTTACACCGCAAGTAATATCCCGACGACCAACGGCGCATATCTCATACCGCACCGAGCCAGGAGTTCCGCACAGCCACGGAGATCCCATGCCAGCCCCAAGCGTTGCCGCTTCCTCCCGCAAGAGCCGCAGACCGCAGGGCCGTTCCCCCGGTGTCCCGCCAACCCCGCCACCCGACCCCCGAGTTCGCACCAGGCGGCAGGCGCGGCGGCGCTCCGACGCGGTGCTGCTCCTCATGGGCGCGCCCGCTCTGCTGCTCCTGCTCGTCTTCAACTACCTGCCGATGGCGGGCCTGGTGGCCGCCTTCGAGGACTACCGGCCGCGCGAGGGCTTCCTGCACAGCTCCTGGGTCGGCCTGGAGAACTTCCGCTACCTGTTCACCGGCGGCGACACCTGGCACATCACCTACAACACCGTGCTGATGAACGCCCTGATCATCGCCGCCACGCTGGTGTGCTCGCTGGCGCTGGCCCTGCTGCTCAACGAGATCCGCGACCTCTCCCCGCGCGTCGCGAAGGTCTACCAGTCGGCGATGTTCCTGCCGTTCGTCTTCTCCTGGGTGGTGGTCAGCTACTTCGTGCTGGCCTTCCTCGACGCCGACCACGGGCTGGCCAACCAGGTCCTGACCGCGCTCGGCCGGCACCCGGTGGACTGGTACGCCGACCCCGGGCCGTGGCGGATCGTGCTGGTGGTGGTGGCGGTCTGGAAGGGCGTCGGCTTCTGGGTGGTGGCCTACCTCGCGGCGATCCTCGCCATCGACCCGGAACTCTACGAGGCGGCCGCGATCGACGGCGCCTCGCGCTGGCAGCAGAACCGGCGGATCACCCTCCCCCTGCTCACCCCGATGATCAGCATCAACCTGCTCCTGGACGTCAGCCACATCTTCCACGCGGACTTCGGGCTGTTCTTCCAGGTGCCACGCAACAGCACCCCGCTCTATCCGACCACCGACGTGATCGACACCTACGTGTACCGCTCGCTCACCTCGCTCGGCGATGTGGGCATGTCCGCCGCGGCCGGCCTCTACCAGGCGTTCGTCGGCTTCGTGCTCGTGGTCGGCGCCAACTGGCTGGTGCGCCGCCGCAACCCCGACAAGGCCCTGTTCTGAGTGCGGATCTGGAGACTGCTGTGACCGCTGCGACCCTCACCGACGAATCCCCGCACCGCGGGACCGCACGCCGCCGCCCCCTGCGCCGTGGCACCCCGCGCCGCGGCCCGGTCGGCACCAACCGCTTCACGGCCGGCCGGATCGCCATCCACGGCCTGCTCGCCCTGTGCTCGATCGCCTTCCTGGCGCCCCTGTTGATGGTGGTGTCGGCGTCCTTCTCCTCCGAGAGCGCCATCAACGACAAGGGATACTCCCTGCTGCCCCGGCACTTCACCACCTTCGCCTACCGCTACGTGGCGGGCGACCCGAGCCAGGTCCTCCAGGCGTACGGCGTCTCGATCCTGGTGACCGTCACCGGCACGCTGGTGTCGCTGCTGGTGATGTCGATGCTCGCGTACACGCTGGCCCGGCGCGACTACACGCTGCGCCGCCCGCTGACGCTGTACCTGATCTTCGCGATGCTCTTCAACGGCGGCCTGGTGCCGACGTACATCCTCATCACGCAGTACCTGCACCTGCAGGACACGCTCTTCGTGCTGATCCTGCCCTACCTCGCCTCCCCGTGGTTCGTGATCCTGCTGCGCACGTACTTCGCCTCGCTGCCGACCGAGATCATGGACGCCGCCCGGATCGACGGCGCCGGCGAACTGCGCACGTTCTTCCAGATCGTGCTGCCGCTGTCCACGCCCGCGCTGGCCACCGTCGGCCTGTTCACCGGGCTCGTCTACTGGAACGACTGGTGGCTCGGGCTGCTCTACATCGACAACGAGCACCTCGCCCCGGTCCAGCTCTTCCTGTACCGGATCATCTCCAACATCGACTACGCCGCCAGCACCCCGCAGGCCGGGCAACTCGTCACGGCGCCGGTGCAGACGGTGCGGATGGCGGTCGCGGTGCTCGCGATCGGGCCGATCGTCATCGCCTTCGGCTTCATCCAGCGCTATCTGGTCCGCGGTATCGCGATCGGCGGGCTCAAGGGCTGACGCGCTCTCCCCGCCACCCGCCCTCTCCGGGCCACCGCACGTCACCCGTCCCCCCAACACCCCTACGCACGAACGCCCTTACGCCCGGTCGCGCCTGCCCGCACGCCGGCTCCGCCTTCCTCCCACCCGCACCCCGGAGGTTCCTCCACCATGTCCCACGCCCGTACACCGCTCGCCCGCAGATCCGTACTCGCCGCCGGTGCGGCCGCGGCCGCGAGCAGCGCACTCGCCGCCTGCTCCGGCTCCTCGTCCAAGGGCCCGGGCGGCACCGTCAACCTCACCTACCAGTACATGTCCTTCCTCGCCCAGCCCGACCAGGCGCTGGTGCAGAAGGCCCTCGACGCCCGGCTCAAGGCGCTGGGCGCGACCTTCACCGTCACGCTCCAACCGGTGCTGGACTACACCGAGAAGATGACGCTGAACATGTCCGCCGGCAACGTCGCGGACCTGGTCTTCACCGCGAGCTGGACCAACGACTTCTTCAAGAACGCGGGCAGCGGCAACTTCCTCGCCCTGGACGACCTGTTGCCGCAGCACGCCCCCAAGCTCTACGCCAGCCTTCCCAAGTCGATCTGGCAGGGCGCCACGGTGGGCGGCAAGATCTACGCCGCGATCAACCAGCAGCGCTTCCCCAAGCTGTGGGGGGTGTCGCTGCGCCGCGACCTCGCCGAGAAGTACGACCTCGACGTCGCCTCGCTCACCGGGTACGCCCAGCTGGAGCCGTTCTTCGCCAAGGTCAGGGCGGGCGAGAAGGACGTCATCTGCTGGGCCACCGACAACGCCACCTCCGGCACCGCCTTCTACCCCGAGCTGTACGGGTGGGACCCGGTCGCCACCCAGTACGGCCTGGCGGTGAAGTACGACGACACCAGCCGCAAGGTGTTCAACGTCTACGCCACCGACGAGTACCGCGCCGCAGCCGAACTCGTCTACTCCTGGCGGCAGAAGGGCTACACCACGAAGGACCCGCTGAGCGCCGCCGACCGCGCCGCCAAGCAGCACGCGGGCTCCATCGCGGCCTTCAGCACCCAGGCCCCGCCCACCAACCCGCAGTTGGAGAGCTTCCCCACCCTCAGCAAGAGCTTCGTGGCGACCCCGCTGCTGAACACCGACGGCGTGGCCTCGACACTCACCGCGGTCAGCCGGGACACCGCGCACGCGGAGGAGTGCGTGCGGTTCCTCGAACTGATCAACACCGACAAGGTCCTCTACAACCTGCTGTGCTTCGGCATCGAGGGCAAGCACTACGTCCTCAAGGACGGCGTGGCGACCTTCCCGCCCGGTGTCGACACCAAGAGCGACCGCTACAACCCCAACCTGGACTGGCAGTACGGCGACCAGTTCAACGCCTTCTATCGGACCGCGGACGACGCGAAGTCCAAGCGCTGGGAGGTCGAGGCCGCGCTCAACAAGTCCGCGGCGACCTCGGTCGCCCTCGGCTTCGCGCTCGACACCTCCAAGCTGCGCACCCAGGTCGCCACCGTCACCGCGGCCATCACCCAGTACCAGCAACAGGTCACGATCGGCCTGGTCAAGCCCTCCGACGGCATCCCGAAGCTGCTCAAGCAGCTCGACCGCGCGGGCCTGGACACGCTGCTGTCGGCGACGCAGGACCAGATGGACACCTGGGCGAAGGGGAAGTGACGCCGTGTCAGGCTGGTTCGACGGCGACGGTCCCCCTGCGGGCCCGCCGAGACTGCGCGCGGACGCGACGTACCCCCGGCCACCGCGCTGGGCGGTGCTCCAGCGCCGGCTGTTCGACGAACTCGACCAGGCGTGGCGGGAGTTCTCGGCCCGCTACTGCGCGCCGGACGGCGACGGCCGGCTGGTCTTCCACGACCGTCTCGGCGTCCCGCCCGACGACCGCGACGGCGTCGACGACTTCTACGAGCCCTTCTTCAACTGGCCGCTGCTGTACGCCCTCGGCGGCTCCGACGACCTGCTGCCCGCCGCCCGCCGGCACTGGCTGGGGGTGACCGCGCAGCTCACCGAGGCCGGCATGGTCAGCGACGGCCGCGACCGCGGCTACGACTGGTTCCACCAGGGCGAGGGTCTGCTGCTGCTCTACCACCTGTGCGTGGCCGCGCCGGACGACGAGCGGATCAGGGCGCAGGCGATCCGCTCCGCCGAGATGTACCTCGGCGGCCCGCCCGGCGCCTACGATCCCGTCGCCAACGTCATCACCGCCCCGCACACCGGCTCCGACGGCGCCCGTCCCGGACTGACCGGCGGCGAACCGGTCTTCCCCTGGAGCCCGGTCTTCGCCTGGTACGGCCTGCCGCTGGACTGGATCGACGGCATCGACTCCTACGACGCGCTGACCGCCGACCCCGCGCTCGCCCGCCGGATGGGCGAGGAGATGCGCGACCGGATGGGCCGCGGCGACACCGCGGTCAACCTCGCCGCGACCAGCCTGGTGGCGAACGCCTTCCTGCTCACCGGCCGGGAGGAGTTCCGGGTGTGGGTGCTGCGCTACGCGGCCGGCTGGCTGGAACGGGCCCGCGCCAACGGCGGGGTGCTGCCCGACAACGCCGGCCTGGACGGCCGCCCGGGCGCCTACCTGGACGGCCGCTGGTACGGCGGGCACTACGGCTGGGCCTGGCCGCACGGGCTGCACAGCGTCGGCGCGGCAGCGGTCATCGCCGCCTGCAACGCGGTGCTGGTCGGCGGCGGGAAGGAGTACCTGGAACTCGGCCGCAGCCCGCTCGACGCGGTCCTGGCCGGGTTGCGGACCGGCGCGGACGGCGTGCCCACGGTGCCGTACAAGCACGACGACTCCGGCTGGCACGGCCACCGGCCGATGCAGATGGCGCTGCCGACGGCGCTGTGGCACGTCAGCCAGGACCCGGCCGACGCCGAACGGCTGGAGCGGGCGACCGGCCAGGACCGTACCGGGATCGCCGCCATGCGCACCAAGGAGGAGGCGGGCCACGAAGTGCCGTGGCTGGCGTTCCTCGCCGGCGCGAACCCCGACTACCCGGAACGCGCCCTGCTGGTCACGCTCGACCTGGTGCGCGAGCGGACGAGCCGGATCGCTGCCGACCCGACCGACCCGGCGATCGGTCCCGGCACCGCCGACATCCACCACTGGCAGGACCTCAACCCCGTACTCACCGAAGTACTCGGGCAGTTGACCTGCGGCGCGCCGCAGCCGCTGTACAACGGCGGCCTGTGGCACGCCCGGTTGCGGTACCACGACGCCGAACGCGACCGGCCCGGCCTGCCGCCGGACGTCGCGGCGCTGGTCACCGCGATCGATCCCGCGCGTACCGCGGTGACCCTCGTCAACCTGGACCCGGTCGCGCCGCGCCGGGTACGGGTGCGGGCCGGCTCCTTCGGCCAGCACACCTTCGGCACCCTGCGCCAGGACGCGAGCCCCGCACTCCCCGTCCACGGACCGGAGTTCGAGGTCCTGCTCGGGGCGGGCTGCGCCACCGAACTCGTCATGACGCTCGATCTGCACGACCGCGAGCCGTCCCACCGCTGACCGACACCGCCCTTGTGAACCCCACCCATTTCCCCCGAGGGAGAACCGTGTTCACGACATCCAGGCAGGACCGCGTACCGCAGCACGGCAGAAGTCCGCTACCTCGATCCCGACCGCGGCTGTTCGGCGTCTCCGCGGCAGCGCTCGCGTGCACCGCGGCGGCGGTGCTCACCGCGGGCGCGCTGGCCACGGCGCCCGCGTCGGCGGCGACGGCCGTCGCGCACACCTACTACGTCTCCACCACCGGGAGCGACAGCAACAACGGCACCGCCACCACGACGCCGTTCCGCACCGTCCAGAAGTGCGCCGACCTCGCGCAGGCCGGCGACACCTGCTCGATCATGGGCGGCACGTACCACGAGACGGTCACGCCGGCGCACTCCGGAACGGCGGGCGCGCCCATCAGCTTCACCCCCTACGGCGGGCAGCACGTCGTCATCGACGGCGCCGATCCGGTGACCGGCTGGAGCAAGGTCTCCGCCGCCGACCTGTCCACCCTCACCGCCGCCGACTCCCATGTGACCGGCTCGCCGTTCGCCGGCGCGGTCGGCGCCGGCACCATGTACCAGGCGCCGTTGTCGGTGAACGCCTCCCTCGCCGGCAACGAGCTGTTCTACGACGGGACCGCGGCCAACCAGGCGCAGTGGCCCGACCCCGGAGTCGACCCCCTCACCCCGACGATCGAGTACGCGGGCACCGGCACCACCGCCACCTCCATCGCCGACCCGGCGCTGACCGAGCCGGCGGGCTACTGGACCGGCGCGAGCGCGTACACCTCGCACTGGTACGACGTGCAGACCACGGCGGTCACCTCCTCCGCGCCCGGGTCGGTCACCCTCGCGTCGAGCCCCAACCTCGGCCTGGAGGCGGGCAACCAGGTCCGCTACTACCTCTTCGGCACCCTGGAGACCTTCTCGCACGCCGGGCAGTGGTTCTACGACAGGACCGCGCAGAAGCTCTACCTCTGGTCCCCGGACGGCAGTTCGCCGGCCTCCCATGCGGTCGAGGTGAAGCAGCGCACGTACGCCTTCGACTTCGGCGCCGTCAGCCACATCGCGGTCAACGCCCTGACTCTCAACGGCGCGACCGTCACCACCGGTGACAGCAGCACCGACGTGGTGCTCACCCGGATCGACGCGGAGTACCCCTCGTCGTTCTCCACCGCCGCCACCTACATCCAGGGCAGCAAGGACACCGGCATCATCCTGCGCGGCACCGGCAACTCGCTGCGGGACAGCACCGTCGCGCACAGCTCGGGCAACGGCGTGGTGCTGCTCGGCACCGGCAACCTGGTCTCGGGCACGGTGATCCACGACGTGGACGCCATGGGCACCTACACCGCGGGCGTCAACATCGCGGGCAACAGCGAGACGGTCACCCGCAACACCATCTACCGCACCGGCCGTTCGGGCATCCTCGTCGACTGGCACGCGCTGACCCCGGCCACCACCGCCTCCGGCGAGACGTTCTCCTACAACGACATCTCCGGCTACGCCCGGCTCAGCGTCGACACCGGCGGCATCTACGCGGGCGTGAACCTGACCCTTCCGGGCAGCTCCATCGACCACAACTGGGTGCACGACGCGACCCCGCTGCCCCTGGTGAAGACCTACGCGCTGGCCGGGATCTACCTCGACGGCGGGACCGGCGGCGGCGAGGTCTACGACAACGTCGGCTGGAACCAGATCTTCGGCACCGTCTTCATGAACACCCACGGCCTGGGCACCAAGGTCTACGACAACGACGGCGGCGTCCAGCTGTACACCGGGACCTACGACTCCGGCACCGAGGTCGAGAACAACATCGGCGCCGACCTCGCGGCCGTCTCCTCCGGCGGCGTCCTCATCGGCCACAACCTGCCGGCCGCCACCGCCCCGCTCTACGCCGACCCCGCCCCCGGCGGCACCGACTACCGCCTCCAGGCCGGCTCCCCGGCCCGCAACGCCGGCGCCGTCGTGTCCGGCATCACCCTCAACTACACCGACCCCCAACCGAGCATCGGCGCCTACCAGTACGGCGCCCCCTACTGGACCGCCGGCGCCTCCGGGACCGTCCCGGCCGGGCTGCTCTTCGCCACCGCCGGCACCGGCAGCTACACGGTGGCGGCCGGCGGCAGCACCGCGGTGCCGCTGAACGCCACCATGACCGACGGCAGCACCGCGAACGTGGCCGCCAGCAACGCCACGTACACCGTCGTCGACCCCGCCACCGCGTCCGTCGACAGCAACGGCACCGTGCACGGACTGGCCACGGGCACCACGGTGGTCACCGTCCAGGCCGTCTACCAGGGCCAGGTGGCGAACGGCAGGTACACGGTGACGGTGCCACCCGCGAGTTCCACGCTGCCGACCGGATACAGCCTCACCCACCTCGGCACCGACTTCTACGGCGGCGCCACCAACGGCTATGCCACGGTATCCGGTTCGGGCAGCGGCACCATCGCCACCACCGGCTACAACATCTGGAGCAGCACCGACAGCGGCAGCTTCCTGCACACGGAGGTGTCCGGCACCGGTGACGTCACGGCGACCGTCACCATCACCGCGCAGTCCGTGCCGCCCTGCGGCGTCGGCCTGATGATCCGCGACGGCAGCGCCGCGAACGCCAAGGAGATCAGCTTCCGTTCGCAGGACGGCGGGCTGCGGCTGGTCTACCGCAACGAGTCGACCCTGCCGAACACCGGTTACCTGACCACCGCGAAGCCGGTGATCACGCTGCCGGTGCAGCTCAAGCTGGTCAAGTCGGGCTCCACCTTCACCGCCACCTACAACACCGGTTCCGGCTGGACCGCGATGGGCACGACGACCGCCACCATGGGCACCTCGCTCGAAGTCGGCCTGGGCATCTACTCCGGTGCCTACTCCGGCACGTCGGCGTCCTTCGACGACCTGGCCGCTGCCACCGCCTGAGCGCTCGGCCCGGCGCCCCCACCCCGGCCGTACGGCCCCGGCAGCCCGGCGCCTCGTCCTGACCGCCCCACGCGCGCACCTTGGCGCGCACCTTCGCGCGCTCCCCGGAGAGGACCCGCCCGATGACGCAACCGCCCGCACCCGACCGCGACCTGTCGCCGTACACCGGCTGGACCCGCGCGCACTGGACGGCTGCGGCGGACCGGCTCCTCTCCGGGGTGCGCCCCTTCGCCTCCGACGGAAACGCGCTGATCGACCTGCCCGGCGACCACCCGAGCGACTCCGGCCGCTGGTGCGACGGGCTCGAGGGCTTCGCCCGCACCTTCCTGCTCGCCGCCTTCCGGCTCGGCGGCCACCCACCCGTCTCCCACGGCCCGTTGGCGCAGCTCGCCGACTTCTACGCCCGCGGCCTGGCACACGGCACCGACCCCCGCGCCGCGGACCGCTGGCCGACACTGCGGGAGAAGGGCCAGGCGAAGGTGGAGTGCGCGTCGATCGCGCTCGCCCTGCACCTGACCCGCGGATGGATATGGGACCGGCTGCACGACGACGTGCGCGCACGGACCGTCGCGTGGATGTCCGCGATGCTCGGCGCGGCCACCCCCGCCAACAACTGGCTCTGGTTCCGCTGCGTCACGGAGGCGTTCCTGCGCTCGGTCGGCGGCCCCTGGAGCCCGGCCGACATCGCGCACGCGATCGAGCGGACCGAGTCCTGGTACGCCGGCGACGGCTGGTACTCCGACGGCGACTTCGGCGCGGGACCGCGCAACTTCGACCACTACAACGGCTGGGCGATGCTGTTCTACCCCCTGTGGTACTGCGCGATCTCCGGCCCGGACGCGGAACCCGGGCTGCGGCAGCGCTACTCCGGCCGGCTCGACCGCCATCTCGCCGACGCCCAGTACCTGGTGGGCGCCGACGGCGGCCCGCTCTTCCACGGGCGCTCCCTCACCTACCGGTTCGCGACGCTCGCGCCGTTCTGGACCGGCGCCCTCTTCGACGCGACCCCGCTGAGCCCCGGGCTGACCCGGCGGATCGGCAGCGGGGTGCTGCGGTACTTCCTGCGGTCCGGGGCGGTCGACGCGCACGGCCTGCTGCCCCTCGGCTGGCACGGCGCGTTCCCGGCCATCCGGCAGACGTACTCCGGCGCCGGCTCCCCGTACTGGGCGAGCAAGGGCTTCGCCGGGCTGCTGCTCCCCGCGGACCATCCGGTGTGGACCGCGGTCGAGGAGCCGCTGCCGGTCGAACGCGGCGACGTACACGTCACGTTGACCGCGCCCGGCTGGCTGGTGTCCGGCACCCGCGGCGACGGAGTGGTCAGGGTCGTCAACCACGGCGGTGACCACACGGCGCCGGGCCGTACCGGGTTCGACGAGCCCTGCTACGACCGGTACGCCTACTCCACCGCGTGCGGCCCCGACCTGGGGGAGCCGGACCCCGCCGCACCGGTGGACTCGCACGTGGCCCTGATCGCCGCCGACGGCCGGGCCTCGGTCCGCCGCCCGTACCAACGCCTGTTCCTGCGCGGCCGGGTGGGCGTCTCCCGGCACCGCGCGCACTGGCCCCACGAGCCGGCCCGCCACGGCGACCCGCCCCGCACCCGGCTCGGCCCCGTGCTGACCACCGCGTCCGTGCTGCGCGGCGCCGTGGAGGTGCGGATCGTCCGGATCGATGGCCCCGACTCCCGTACGGACGAACCCTTTCCGGCGGACGAGCCGCACGCACGCCCTCCCGACCGCCCCGGTCCGTGGCGCCTGCGGGTCGGCGGCGCCGCACTCGCCGCCGCCTGGCCGGACGCGCTGGTCACCGGGACCGGCGGGGGCAGTGCCCGCGTCACCGCCCCGGACCGCGGCCTGACCAGCGCCGTGCTGATGCTCTCCGGGGCCGGCCGGTACGGCGTGATCCGGCGCCGCGACGCCAACGCGTTCGGCCGGTGGTCGGCCTGCCCGTGGGTGGAGACGGCCGCGCCGGTCGTGAGCGGCGAGATCCACACCGTCGCCGTGGTGCTCGGCGGATCCGACAACACCCCGGCGGGGGTACGGATCGCGGTGCGCCGCGGAGGTCCGGACGAGCCCGGCGACGTCGTCACGGTGACCTGGCCGGACGGCGCGTGCGACGTCGTGCCGCTCGACCCGGAACCGACCGCGCCCGCTGCTGCCGGACCGCCCGGCCCGCGACCGTAGCGCCCGTGCCCTCGGGTACGTGCGCCCGCACGCTCTCGGGTCCGGGTGTTCGTACGCCCGGACCCGAACTCCGCACCGCCGTCCGACGAATGGAATCCACCGCAATGGCACTGTTCGATCTGTCCCTCAGCGAGCTCCACGAGTACCACCACACCCCCGAACCACCCGCCGACTTCGAGGAGTTCTGGACCAGGACACTCGCCGAGGCGGACACCTTCCCGCTCGCGCCGCGCTTCGTCCGGCACGACGCGGCGCTCCCCAATGTCGCCGTGTACGACGTGCGGTTCGCGGGCTGGGGAGGCGACGAGGTGCACGCGTGGCTGCTGGTGCCGGGCGCGGCCCCGGGCCCGGTGCCGTGCGTGGTGCAGTACCTCGGCTACGGCAGCGGGCGCGGCTACCCGCACGACCACACCCTGTGGGCCGCGGCCGGCTGGGCGGTGCTGGTGATGGACACCCGCGGGGTGAGCGGCGTGTCGGGGCTGCCCGGATCGACGCCCGACCCGCACACCGGATCGGGGCCGCAGGTACCGGGGTTCGTGACCCGGGGCATCCAGGACCCCGAACAGTATTACTACCGGCGGGTGTTCACCGACGCGGTACGTGCCGTCCGGGTTGCCGCGGTGGCGCCGGGGGTCGATCCGCACCGCGTGGTGGTGGCCGGCGGCAGCCAGGGCGGCGCCATCGCGCAGGCCGTCGCGGCACTGCACACCGTCGTCGCACCCGCGCCGGACGCGCCCGCGCCGATCGCCGCGCTGATCGACGTCCCGTTCCTCACCCACATCAGGCGCGCGGTCGACGTCACCGACGCGGATCCGTACCAGGAACTGGTGCGGTACCTGGCCACCCGACGCCACGACGTGGAGCGGGTGTTCGCGACCCTGGCGTACTTCGACGGCCTGCACATGGCCGCGTTCGGCCGGGTGCCCGCGCTGTACTCGGTCGCGCTGCGCGACCCGGTGTGCCCGCCGTCGACCGTCTTCGCGGCCTACCACGCCTGGCCGGCGCCCAAGGAGATCACGGTGTGGCCGTACAACCAGCACGAGGGAGGCGGCTCCGAGCAGCGGGGCGTGCAGTTGCGCTGGCTGCGGAAGCTGCTGGGCGGCGCGTCGGCCGACACACCGGGCATTTCCGTTCTTTCTCAGTAGGGTGTGGGTATTCCGGTCCACCGTGTCGGCGTCCCTGCGTCCGCTGCCGAGGGCGGGCGGCAGGGACGCCGCGAGGTCGGGGACGCGCGACCGAGACACGAGGAGCACGCCATGACGGAGCCGGCCGCCGAGCGGAGCGAGGCCACGAGCGCGCCCACCAGCGAGTCGGCGACCGCGCACGGGCGGATCGTGGTCGGCGTCGACGGCTCCGACCCGTCCCTGCACGCGCTGCGCTGGGCCGACCGCCAGGCCCTGCTGACCGGGGCGTCCCTGGAAGCGGTGATGGCCTGGGAGATGCCCGCGTCGTTCGGCTGGGGCGGCGCGGTGCCGGGCCTGCCGGAGGGGTACGACATGGGCGAGTCCGCGGCGCGTGCCCTGCGGGAGGCGGTGGACAACGCCCTGCCGCCCGAGCGGGCCGCCGCCGCCAACCCGGTCACGGTCATGGGCAACCCGGCGCAGGTCATCCTCGACCGGGGCGAGGGGGCGGAGCTCATCGTGGTCGGCGTCCGCGGGCACGGCACCTTCCGCGCGACCCTGCTCGGCTCGGTCAGCCACACGGTGACGCTGCACGCGTCGTGCCCGGTGGTCGTCATCCGCGGCGAGGCGGAGCAGGCGGACTGAGCCTGAGCGGACTGAGCCGGGGCTCCGGCAGCCCCCGCCGGTCCCGCCCGGGCGGGACCGGCGGGGTCCTCCGCCCCCTTCCGAGCGGGGCCGCCGGTTCCTCCGCCCGTCCCGCCCGGGCGGAATCCCGGGCTCCTCCACCTCCACCCCGGCGACCCGCGATGTGCGGAGTTGTCCACAGGCTGTGCGGGCGGCCTCACCGAAGGCGGGCGCGGCGGAGCATCATGGGGTCATGAACGAGATCACCGGGTCCGCCGTCGGGCCCATGTCGGAAGCCGGCGCCATGCCGGCGTGGGAGACGCGGTTCCGCGCTCCTCGGGTGGGCCTGCCGGAATGGGCCGAGGACGCCCCGGACCGCAGCCTGTTCGTGTCCAACGTCACGGGGACGTACGAGCTCTACGCGTGGGACCGCGCCACCGGCGGGCGCCGCCAGGTCACCGACCGGCCGAACGGCACGACGGACGGCACCCTCAGCAGGGACGGCGCGTGGGTCTGGTGGTTCTCCGACACCGACGGCGACGAGTTCGGTGTGTGGATGAAGCAGCCGTTCGGCGGCGGTGACGACGTACCGGCCGCGCCGGACCTCGCCCCCTCCTACCCGGCGGGCCTCGCCCTCGGTGTCGGCGGCCTCGCCGTGATCGGCCGCTCCACGGACGACGCGGGCACCTCCGTCCACGTCGTGCCCCCGACCGGGGAGGGGTACGAGATCTACCGGCACCCCGAGTCCGGCGGCGTCGGCGACCTCTCGGAGGACGGCACGCTCGTCGTGATCGAGCACACCGAGCACGGCGACGCGATGCACAGCGCGCTGCGGGTGCTGCGGGTGTCCGACGGCGCCACCGTCGCGGAGCTGGACGACACCGACGGCGGGCGGCGCGAGCTGGGCCTGGACTGCCTCGGCTTCGCGCCGGTCCCGGGTGACACCCGGCTGCTCGTCGGCCACCAGCGCACCGACCGCTGGCTGCCGATGCTCTGGGACATCGCCGACGGCACCCAGACCGAGCTGGCCTTCGACCTGCCCGGCGACGTGCACGCCGAGTGGTATCCGGACGGCGCGGCCCTGCTGGTGGTGCACGACTTCCACGCCCGCGGCGAGCTGTTCCGGTACGACCTGGCGGACGGCTCGCTGACCCGGCTGGACACGCCGGCCGGCAGCGTGAGCGGGGCGACCGCGCGCCCCGACGGCGCGGTGGAGTACCTGTGGTCGTCGGCCGAGCAGCCTCCGGCGGTGCGCTCCACCGCGGGCGGCATCGTCCTGGAGGCGCCGGGGCTGCGCGCCCCGGACTCGGTCCCGGTGGAGGACGTGTGGGTCGACGGACCCGGCGGGCGGATCCACGCCCTGATCCAGCGGCCGAAGTCCGACGGAGGCGACGGTCCGGCCACCGGTCCGTTCCCGACGGTCTTCGAGATCCACGGCGGTCCCACCTGGCACGACTCGGACTCCTTCGCCGCCGGCCCGGCCGCCTGGCTCGACCACGGCTTCGCCGTCGTCCGGGTCAACTACCGCGGCTCCACCGGCTACGGCCGGGAGTGGACCGACGCGCTCAAGCACCGGGTCGGCCTGATCGAGCTGGAGGACATCGCCGCGGTGCGGGAGTGGGCGATCTCCTCGGGTCTCGCCGACCCGTCCCGGCTGGTGCTGACCGGCGGCTCCTGGGGCGGCTACCTGACCCTGCTCGGCCTCGGCACCCAGCCCGAGGCGTGGACGGTCGGCATCGCCGCGGTCCCCGTCGCCGACTACGCGACGGCGTACGCCGACGAGATGGAGGCGCTCAAGGCCCTGGACCGCACCCTCTTCGGCGGCTCCCCGCAGGAGGTCCCGGACCGGTACGAGACGTCCTCGCCGATCAGCTACGTCGACAAGGTCGCCGCCCCCGTCTACATCAGTGCGGGCACCAACGACCCGCGCTGCCCGATACGCCAGATCGACAACTACGTGGAGCGGCTGCGCGCCCTCGACAAGCCGCACGAGGTGTACCGCTACGACGCGGGACACGGCTCGCTGGTCGTCGAGGAGCGGATCAAGCAGGTCCGGCTGGAGCTGGCCTTCGCGCTACGCCACGTGGGCGGCTGACCCGGCCGACGCCGTCTCCCGGGCTCCCTCGGTGTCCTGCTCCCCCGGCTCGTCGCCCGCCAGTGGCGGGTCGGGGGCGGCGGGATCGCCCGGGCCGTCCGGACCACCGGATCCACCGGGACCGTCCGGGCCGTCGGGCTGGTCCGGGAGGATGCCGAGCGCGGCGTCGGCCCGCGCCTCGGCCTCGCGGCGGACGAACCGGAACCACATGAAGACCGCGAAGCCCGCGAAGACGAACCACTGCCCGGTGTACCCGAGGTTCTGGAACGCCTTGAGGTCCAGGCCGCTGTTGGGCGGCGCCGCCGGGGGCACCGCGACCAGCGGCTTCGCGGGGTGGTTGGCGGTGATCCACCCGCCGTAGACGGGATAGGGCAGCACATTGACCAGGGAGGCGCCGCTGATGATGCCGAGCTGACCGGGGGGCAGCGCACCGCTCACGTCCACGCCGGTGGTGTCGGTGGTCTCGGGGTACTGCACGGCCCCGGTGACCGTCACCGTCCCGGTGGGCGCGGCGGGCACCGTACCGGCCCGGGCGGCGTCGTCGGCCTTGCCCGGCAGCCACCCGCGGACCACGGGAAGCACGGCGCCGTTGGACAGCCGCAGCGGGGTGAGGACGTAGAAGCCGTCGTGGTTGTCGAGCAGGCGGTTCGGGACGAGGAGTTGGTGCGCGGTGTCGTAGTGGCCGGTGGCGCTGACGATCCGCCCGGAGTCGTCGCTCCCGACCACGGAGCCGGTCTTCGGCAGTACCCGGGAGAGCGGCACCGGTGCGGCCTCGGCGGTCCGCTGCTGGTCGTGCTCGGCGTGCTTGTGCTGGTCGACCCGCGTGTCGAACCGGCTCAGCTGCCAGCTGCCCATGAACACGCAGACCGGTACGGCCAGCAGTGCGAGCAGGGTGACCGCCAGCCAGCGCGGGGTGAGCAGGAACCGGTACACGCCACCACGGTACGGGGCGTCCCGCGGCGGACCGCAACCGCCCCCGGTGACGGGGTGGGTGGGCGACGGGCGCCCGGGCGAAGGCCGCGCGGATGTCCGGTGGCGCGCCAGGTCGGACGCGCGGTCGGGCGCGAGGTCGGGGCACGGGTCCGCGGCGGAGCCCGGCGCCGGGCCGGGAGTCGGGTCGGGCGTGGGGGTCGGGCGGGGCGCCGGGCGCTGGTGCCGGCGCGGGGTTACGGGGCCGGGGCGTCCTTCGCGTCCGCCATCGCGGGCGTGGTGTAGACGGTGCCCGCGCAGGCGTCCTGGAGGACCGGGCCGGCGACGACGGGTGCACCCGCGGCCGGGGTGTGGTCGAGGGTCACCGTGGGCGGGGGGGCGGAGGGCGGGTCGCCGGCGGGCGGCTGGGCCTCGCCGCCAGATCCGTCCGCCTCCGCACCGGTGTCCGTGCCGGACGTGTCCGTCGCGGTGGGCGTCGGCGACGAGGAGGCGGGGGGCGGCGTGGTGGCCGCGCACCCGTCCGTCCCCGCTGCGGCCGGCACCCAGGCGAAGGCGACCTCGTAGTCCTGGCCGGGCAGGAGCACGATCGGGCCGTCGGACACGTCGGTGGGCAGGTCCGAGGCCGGGTCGCCCTGGGTGTGGCCGACGACCTGGATGGCGCTCTGCTCGGCCGAGCCGTGCGCGACTGCCTGGACGATGCCGCCGCTGGGCACCGTGCAGGGGGCGTCGGAGACGTTGGAGACGCGGAACCAGCCGTAGACACGGCCGCCGGTGTCGGGGCTGCCGGCCTGGCTGGCGCCCTTGCCGAGCTGGGCGCTGGAGCAGTCCGGTGCCGGGGCGCCGCTGTCGGAGGGACTGGACGGCGGGCCGACCGGAGCGTCGGAGGAGTGCTTGGAGCTGCTGTCCGGCGCGGAGGTCGCCGCCCCGGAGGGGTTCGCGGCGCCGTCCGTGCGGTGGGCGCCCGGGTCGCTGGTGACGGTGTAGGAACTGCCCGAGCCGACCGGTGCGGCAGTGGTGTGGTCCGCGCTGCCGGCGGCGCGGACCACCGCGGGCACGGCCAGGCCCACCAGCAGCACCGCGGCGGCCGCACCGAGCATCGCCTGGCGGCGGCGCTGGCGGCGCAGCGGGACCCCGCGCCTCAGGCGCTCCAGGGCGTCCGGGGAGGCGTGCAGCCCGTTGACGGCGTCGTGCATCAGGGCGCGCAGCGAGGCCTCGTCCGCGGTCAGGTCACCCAGGGCGGCGGTGCCGAGGCCGCCCGGGGTCACGTCGTCCGTGGAGTCGTCGTCGGACGCCGCGGGAGCGGGAGTTGCTGCCTCGGAGGAGGGCGCCGCCTCGTGGGGTGCCGTCTCACGCGGTGCCGTCTCACGGGGCGGGGTCGCCTCGTCGGGCGCCGGCGCGCTCTCGGGCGCGGGTGCCTCGTCGTGCTGGGCGTCGTTGGGGGTCTGCTCGTCCATACCGGGTGCGTCGTCGGGGGCTTCGGGGCCGTGGGTCCCGTTGGGGCCGTCGGGGCTGTGCGGAGCTGTCATGTCGTCGCCTCCATCGCGACGCGCAGAGCAGCCAGGCCGCGTGAACCGTACGCCTTCACCGAGCCCAGGGAAATCCCCAGGGTCTCCGCGACCTGTGCCTCGGTCATGTCGACGAAGTAGCGCAGCACCAGGACCTCGCGCTGGCGGCGCTGGAGGGTGCGCATCGCCGCCTTGAGCTGGTCGCGCTCCAGGATCTCGTACGCGCCCTCCTCCGCGCTGGCCATGTCCGGCATCGGTTTGGCCAGCAGTTTCAGGCCGAGGATGCGGCGGCGCAGCGCCGAGCGGGAGAGGTTGACCACGGTCTGGCGCAGGTAGGCGAGGGTCTTCTCGGGGTCGCGGACCCGGCTGCGGGCGGAGTGCACGCGTATGAACGCCTCCTGGACCACGTCCTCGCAGGAGGCCGTGTCGTCCAGCAGCAGCGCGGCCAGCCCGAGCAGCGAGCGGTAGTGGGCGCGGTAGGTCTCGGTGAGGTGGTCGACCGTGGTGCCGACGGCCATCGCCTCGTCAGCGCCGTCGCCCGCGGCCACCCGTACCGGCCACGGCGCGATCACCGGCAGGCCGCCGGTCGCCGTACGCCCCGGTCCCGACGGGCGGGGTCGCGGCGGACGCGGAGGCGCGAGGGTTCCGCCGCGCCGTCCGAATGCCGTCTCGATACCCCATGCCTCCGCCACGCCAGTTGGACACGCATCCCCCCACGAGGGTTGTACGCGCACGGCACTTCGCTCGAACGAGTGCCACATATCGCCATGCGTACCAGCTCTTCCTCAGTGCCCTGCCTGCACCGACCGCCCCCGGGTCGGCGCTCGGTGCGCACCACCCTAAGGGAGCTCTGTGAACCCTCGGGGAGCGCGCTGAGACAGAGACGCTCCCCCGTCGCTGTCGGTTGCAGCCGAGGGGGAGCGTCGTCGTCGGGGACGGGTTCGGGTCCCACGGATCGTGCGGGAGTTCCGGCGCTCAGCGGCCGGTGCCGCCGTACACGACCGCCTCGTCGCTGTCGCTGTCCAGGCCGAACGCCGAGTGCACCGCCTGCACGGCCGGCTTCACGTCGTCGATCCGGGTGACCACGGAGATCCGGATCTCCGAGGTCGAGATCAGCTCGATGTTCACCCCGGCGTTGGAGAGCGCCTCGAAGAACGTCGCGGTGACCCCGGGGTTGGTCTTCATCCCGGCCCCGACCAGCGAGAGCTTGCCGATCTGGTCGTCGTAGCGCAGGGAGTCGAAGGCGATCACCGTCTGCGCCTTGGTGAGCGCCTCGATCGCCTTGTGCCCCTCCGCCTTCGGCAGGGTGAAGGAGATGTCGGTCAGACCGGTGGCCGCGGCCGACACGTTCTGCACGACCATGTCGATGTTGATCTCCGCGTCGGCGATCGCCCGGAAGATCGTGGCAGCCTCGCCCGGCTTGTCCGGCACCCCGACCACGGTGATCTTCGCCTCGGTCGTGTCGTGCGAAACGCCGGAGATGATCGCCTGTTCCATCGGCCTGTCTCCTTGGGGTGGTTCGTTGCTGACCCAGGTGCCCGGAAGCCCGGAGAACGAGGACCGTACGTGGATCGGGATGTTGTAGCGGCGGGCGTACTCCACGCAGCGGTGCAGCAGCACCTTCGAGCCGGAACTGGCCAGCTCCAGCATGTCCTCGAAGGCGATCCAGTCCATCTTGCGGGCCGCCTTCACCACCCGCGGATCGGCGGTGAACACCCCGTCGACGTCCGTGTAGATCTCGCACACCTCGGCGTCCAGCGCCGCGGCCAGCGCCACCGCCGTGGTGTCCGAGCCGCCCCGCCCCAGCGTGGTGATGTCCTTCTTGTCCTGCGACACCCCCTGGAAGCCGGCCACGATCGCGATGTTGCCCTCGTCGAGCGCGGTACGGATCCGGCCCGGCGTCACATCGATGATGCGCGCCTTGTTGTGCACCGAGTCCGTGATCACGCCGGCCTGGCTGCCCGTGAAGGACTGCGCCTCGTGGCCGAGGTTCTTGATCGCCATCGCCAGCAGCGCCATCGAGATGCGCTCGCCGGCCGTCAGCAGCATGTCGAACTCGCGACCGGACGGGATCGGCGAGACCTGCTCGGCGAGATCGATCAGCTCGTCCGTCGTGTCGCCCATCGCCGACACCACGACGACCACGAAGTGGCCGGCCTTCTTGGTGTCCACGATGCGGCGGGCGACCCGCTTGATGCCTTCGGCATCGGCGACTGAGGAGCCGCCGTACTTCTGCACGACAAGGCCCACGTGCGCTCCTCGCTCAGGGGTGGATCAGGGGGGAATACGGTCGGCCTATTTTAACGAGGGCTCTGCGGCCGCCCGTCCCTTATCACATACTGAGACGCGCGATTCACCAGGATGTGCCCGTTGCCAGGCGGCGGCGGGTGTGCGGACGGGCGCGCAACGGCCCTTCCCCCGTGGGAGGGTGGCGGCACCCGGGCACGACGCCACGAGGCGCCCACCCGGACACCTAAGCACCCGGGGCCCGGGCACGACATCACCGGGTGCCCCCCACCCAAGCCCTGCTTACTGCCGGCGGCGGCGCAGCCCCATCGTGCCCAGCTCCGCCTCCATCACCCGGCCCGCCTCCTTGGCCAGCTGCTCCTCGTCGTCCTCGTCGGTGCCCGTGTCCAGGCCGTCCAGCTCGTCCAGCGGACTGTCCTGACGCACGTGGGCGACCAGCGACTGGAGCGCCCGCAGCGACGCGCTCGCTGTCAGCCCCCAGCTCGACAGGTACGAGAACTGCCACCACCACAGCGCCTCGGACACCCGGCCGGCCCGGAAGTGGGTCAGGCCGTGCGAGAGGTTGACCACCACGTCGGCCAGGTCGTCGGAGATCCGGCAGGCCACCGGCGTCGACCGCGGGACGTACGGGTCGAAGACCTCGGAGTAGACGTCGATCGGCTCCAGCAGCGTGGCCAGGCCCTGCCGCAGGGAGTCCTCGTCCGGCTCGGGTCCGGCGTCCGGCTCGTACCGCTCGTCCGGAACGATGTCCTCGTGCGCGCCGAGTCGCCCGCCGGCCAGCAGCAGTTGGGACACCTCCAGCAGCAGGTACGGCACCGCGCTGTCCGGGTCGTCGCCCTTGGCCACCTCGCGGACCGAGAGGATGAAGCTCTCGATCTGGTCGCTGATCTGGACGGCGAACTCGTCCGGCTCCTGCGGCTCGGGGATCGGTCCCGGGGCGTCCGGGCGGTTCGCCGCAGTGCCCTTCCCCGCGCCCGCGCCGGCCCCTGCACCCGCGACCGCGCCCTTGCCCGGCGCGTCCTTCTTGCCCGCCACGCTCACGTTCCTACCGCTCACGCTCTTCCTCTTCTTCGCCCGCGCGTCCTTGTCCACCACGGCGTCAGACATCCAGCAACCGCCTCCCTTCGAAGGCCCGCCCCAGCGTGACCTCGTCCGCGTACTCCAAGTCGCCGCCCACAGGGAGCCCACTGGCCAGTCGCGTGACGCGCAAACCCATGGGTTTCACCATGCGGGCCAGATACGTCGCCGTCGCCTCACCCTCGAGGTTCGGGTCCGTGGCCAGGATCAGCTCGGTGACGGTGCCGTCGGCGAGGCGGGCGAGCAGTTCCCGTATCCGCAGATCGTCGGGGCCGACACCCTCGATCGGGCTGATCGCGCCGCCCAGTACGTGGTACCGCCCACGGAACTCGCGGGTGCGCTCGACCGCCACCACGTCCTTGGGCTCCTCCACCACGCAGATCACCGCCGGGTCGCGCCGCGGGTCGCTGCACACCCGGCACCGCTCGTCCTGCGCGACGTTCCCGCACACCGCGCAGAACCGCACCTTCGCCTTGACCTCGGACAGCACGTGCGCCAGGCGGCGTACGTCGGCCGGGTCCGCCTGCAGGATGTGGAAGGCGATCCGCTGCGCGCTCTTGGGACCCACGCCGGGCAGCCTGCCCAGCTCGTCGATCAGGTCCTGCACCACGCCTTCGTACACGCCGTGCCTTCCTTCGGATCTTCGGGGTTTCGAGATTCAGGGTTCGGGGGTTCGAGGTGTCGGAGGGCCGGGGAGTCGGAGGGATCGGATACGGAGGGAGCCGGTCGTCAGCGCCCCGCCGGGACCGGCGCGGCCCGGACGACACGACCGACACGACCGACACGACCGGCGCGGCCCGGCCGAAGCCGGACGGCCGGGAACGTCAGAACGGAAGTCCCGGCATCCCGCCCAGGCCCTGGGCGAGCGGGCCGAGCTTGTCCTGCTGGAGCTTCTGCGCCGACTCGTTCGCATGGTGCACCGCGGCCACCACCAGGTCGGCGAGGGTCTCGGTGTCGTCGGGGTCGACCGCCTTCGGGTCGATGACCAGCCCACGCAGCTCGCCCGCACCCGTCACCGTCGCCCGGACCAGGCCGCCACCGGCCGAACCCTCCACCGTCGTCTCGGCCAGCTCCTGCTGGGCCGCCGCGAGATCCTGCTGCATCTTCTGCGCCTGCTGGAGCAGCGCCTGCATGTTCGGCTGACCACCACCGGGGATCACGGAATCGCTCCTGCCTGTGCCGTCTGTCGTCTTCGAGGTCTTCGAAGCTCTGAAGCTTGAAGCTTTTTCGAGGTCTTGCGTTTCTACGGGTTCTACGGGGGTCCTACGGGTCTGCCACGTGCTTTTGCGTGACAGAAGCGAGCCTACGTGCTCGTACGGCCCAGCGCTCTACGCCGTACGGAGGATCGGCGCGGCGCGCACCAGTCCCCTGGTCGCATGTGCGTCCGCCGGCACGTCATCCCCGCGTACGGACCGGCGAACACGCCCGCGGGTGCGCCCGCCGCCACGTCATCAACGGGATCAGCGGGCCCGGCGGCCTCAGTCGTTGCTGATCTCTTCGATGACGGTCGCCGCGAGACCCTTGATGAACAGCTCATGGCCGCTGAGCGGCGCGTCCACCAGCTCCGGGTCGTCGTCCTCGGGGATGTCGTCCTCGAGGGGCGGCGGCTCGCCGTAGTAGGTGCCACCGCGATCCGGGCCGGTACTCGTGCCGGTTCCCTGACCGGGTCCGGCTCCCGGGCCGACCGCCGTCGCGGCACCGGCCGCGCCGTCCCGGGGGGCGGGCGGGGCGCTGATCGTCAGGGTGGAGCGGTACGCGGAGGAGGTGTCCTCCGGCCCGCCGCCCTGGCCGTGCTCCGCCGGGCGACCGTACGCCGTCGGGCCGGGGGACTGCTGCCCCGCCGGCTGCCGGCCGGGGCCCGCGGCCGCCGGGCCCGGACCCTGGGCCTGGCCCGTCGGTCCGCCGGGTGCCTGGGTCCGCGGCGGGCCGCCGCGACCGCCGCCGCCCGGGCCGCCGGGACCTCCCGACCCGCCGGAGCCGCCGCCGCCCGGATCGACCAGCGTCTCGATCTTCCACTGCGCCCCGGTCACCGCGCCGATCGCCTGCTTCAGCACGTCCTCGCTGTCACCGTTGGCGAAGCTGTTGCGGGCGCCGGGATTGTCGAAGCCGAGCTGCAGCGTCTCGCCGTCGAAGCCGACCACCCGGGCGTTGTTGAGCAGCAGGATCCAGGTGAGGCGGCGGTGCTTGACGGCGTCCAGGATCTGCGGCCACAGCTCGCGGACCCGGGTGGCGTCGCCACTCGGCCCGCCCGCGGCCGGGCCGCTCGGCGCCGGGGCGGGCGCAGGCGACGGTACGGCGCCGGGCCCCGCGGGGCGGGGCGGACCCTGCGGGTTCGAGGGCTGCGGCTGCGACGGGCCGGCCGTGGTCGGCCACGCACCCGGGCGGGCGGCGGGCGGACCGGACGTCGGCCAGGCGCCTGGGCGCGCGGCGGGAGCGGGGCCCGGGCCGGACGCGGACGGGGCGGGAGTCGGGGGCGCCTCCTCGGGGGGCGGCCCGGCCTCCACGGGCGGAGGCGCGGGGGCGGGGGCGGGTGGGGCGACCGGTTGCGGCGCCTCCTGCGCGGGGGCGGAAGCAGGAGCGGGGGCCGCGCCCGATGCCGTACGTCCCAGCGCGGCCCTCGCGGCGGCCGGTCCGGCCGGGCCCGTGGCCGCGCCTGGTGCCGCGACGCCGGGGGCCACCCCGCCACCGGCCTGGGTCGCGGCGCCGAGGCTGACCCCGCGCTCCAGCCGCTCCAGTCGCGCCTGCAACGAGCGTTCGTCCTCGTACGCGGCCGGCAGCAGCACCCGGGCGCAGATCAGCTCCAGTTGGAGCCGGGGGGAGGTCGCGCCGCGCATCTCCGTCAGTCCGGTGTTGACCAGGTCGGCGGCGCGGCTCAGCTCGGCGGCACCGAAGACCGACGCCTGCGCCCGCATCCGCTCGACCACGTCCCGGGGGGCGTCGATCAGGCCCTTCTCCACCGCGTCGGGCACCGCCGCGATGATCACCAGGTCACGCAGCCGCTCCAGCAGGTCCGTGACGAACCGGCGCGGGTCGTGCCCGCCCTCGATCACCCGGTCCACGATCTCGAAGACGGCCGCGCCGTCCCCCGCAGCGAACCCGTCCACTACCTCGTCGAGCAGCGCCGCGTCCGTGTACCCGAGCAGCGCGGTCGCCATGGCGTACGTCACACCGTCCGCGGCAGCGCCCGCCAGCAGCTGGTCCATCACCGACATCGAGTCGCGTACGGAGCCGGCCCCGGCCCGCACCACCAGCGGGTACACCCCGTCCTCGACCTGGATCGCCTCGCGCGCGCACACCTCGGAGAGGTAGTCCCGCAGCGTCCCCGGCGGCACCAGCCGGAACGGGTAGTGGTGCGTACGCGACCGGATCGTGCCGATGACCTTCTCCGGCTCGGTGGTGGCGAAGATGAACTTCAGGTGCTCCGGCGGCTCCTCCACCACCTTCAGCAGCGCGTTGAAGCCCGCCGACGTGACCATGTGGGCCTCGTCGATGATGTAGATCTTGTAGCGGCTCCCGGCCGGCCCGAAGAACGCCTTCTCCCGCAGGTCACGGGCGTCGTCCACACCGCCGTGCGAGGCCGCGTCGATCTCGATCACGTCGATCGAGCCCGGGCCGTTGCGCGCGAGGTCGCGGCAGGAGTGGCACTCGCCGCACGGCGTCGGCGTGGGCCCCTGCTCGCAGTTCAGGCAGCGCGCCAGGATCCGCGCGCTGGTCGTCTTCCCGCACCCGCGCGGCCCGCTGAACAGGTACGCGTGATTGACCCTGTTGTTGCGCAGCGCCTGCTGCAACGGGTCGGTGACGTGCTCCTGCCCGATGACCTCGGCGAAGGTCTCCGGTCGGTAGCGGCGATACAGAGCGAGTGACACGCCCCCGAGAGTAGTCGTGCCCACCGACACCGCGCCCCACCCGGCGCCCCGACCCACCCCCACTCAGCCGGTGCGGCCGGCCGCCCGTATCTGCCCCCGGGCATGCGAAGACCCCCCACGCACCCGCCAGAGCCCACCTACCCTTGCTGCCTTCCGGCCCTGGGGGAGTTCAGCGAGATAGCGCCACGTGAGGGGCTGTGCCCACCCTACCCCACCGCCCACCCCCCGAACGAGTTCGCTCCCACCCCTCTCCACCCTGTAATGTCTCCCCCGGAGGATTCGCCTAGTGGCCTAGGGCGCACGCTTGGAAAGCGTGTTGGGGGCAACCCCTCACGAGTTCGAATCTCGTATCCTCCGCCAGTGCCTCACCGGGCACGACGTCGAAGGGCCCCACCGCAAGGTGGGGCCCTTCGATGCGTGTGGTTGCAGTTTTGGTTGCAGTTGAGCCGCCCAGGCCAAGATCGCGACGGAGAGAAGCGGGTCCGTCACGTTGAGGCAGATCCACGACCGCGCAACCTACCTGTGGACAACCCTCGTAACCGGAATCTCCCCTTGTAGGGTCGGCTTGTGACCATGCTCCCGTTCGCTGACGCCGACTGGCAGACCCTTTCCGTGCTCCCGGCGCAAAGCGTCGAGCACGGCGAGGTATTCACGCGACGCTGGGTGGTCGACCTGATCCTCGACTTGCTCGCCTACACAACCGACAAAGACCTTTGTGACGTCAGGATTGTCGAGCCGGCCTGCGGCTCAGGCGCGTTTCTGGGGGCAGTCGCATCACGGATCAGCGCCTCCTGCCGTAGGCACAATCGCCCGATCGGCGACGCGATTGCGGCGGTCAGCGCCCTTGATCTACTGGACCGCAACGTGCAGCAGAGTCGCGCGGTGGTTGCAAAGCAGCTGACAGGCGATGGGTGGCGGCCCAGCGAAGTCGAGGAAGTCGCGGCAGCCTGGGTGAAACAAGGTGACTACCTTCTTCGGCCGGAATCAGCCCAACGAGCCGACTACGTGGTCGGCAACCCTCCGTACATCCGCCTTGAGGACGTTCCCAATGACCGGATGGCCGCCTATCGGAGCGTCTGCTCGACGATGGGGGGCCGAGCGGATATTTACGTCGGCTTCTACGAGGTCGCGATGCGGAGCCTGGCTCCCGACGGACGTCTGGGCTTCATCTGTGCGGACCGCTGGATGCGGAACCAGTACGGCCGCCAGCTCCGCCAGTTGGTGACCTCCCACTACAGCATGGACCTGGCCCTCGTCATGCATGACGTTGACGCCTTTGACGATCAGGTCTCGGCCTACCCGGCGATCACGGTCATCTCGAACCGTCCGCAAGGCTCGGCCGTGGCCGCGGACACCACACGGGCGTTCGGAGCCCCTCAGGCCGGCGACTTCGCGGCCTGGTACGTGAACAGCGAACCGGAGTCGGTCTCGACTGAGGCGTACCAGGCTGCCCGCATGCCGCACTGGTTCCCCGACGAGGATTCCTGGCCGACCGCCTCCCCTGCCAGGCTCGCAGTCTTGGAAGATCTCACTGAACGCTTCGGTCTCTTGGAGGACGGCAAGACCGGGACTCGGGTCGGCATCGGCATCGCGACCGGTGCCGACAAGGTCTTCCTCACCAATGACGCCGACCTCGTTGAGAGCGACCGGCTCCTGCCGATGGCCATGGTCCGTGACACCACCACCGGCGCCCTCGACTGGCACGGCACCTTCCTGGTCAACCCGTGGACCACACACGGGGACTTGGTCGACCTCTCCGCCTACCCCCGGCTCGCCACTTACTTCGAGGAGCACGGAGCCGCCCTGCGCAAGCGCTATGTCGCGGTCAAACAGCCTCAGCGCTGGTACAAGACGATCGACAAGGTCGACCACCGCCTGACCCGACGCCCCAAGCTGCTGTTTCCGGACATGAAGCTGACGATCCATCCAGTCCTGGACGAAGGCAGCCTGTACCCTCACCACAACTTGTACTTCATCGTCTCGGATGTCTGGGACATGCGGGTACTCGGTGGTCTGCTGCTGTCCAAGGTCGCGGAAGCGTTCGTGGAGGCCTACGCGGTCAAGATGCGGGGAGGGACGCTCCGCTTCCAGGCGCAATACCTACGCAAGATCCGTGTACCCGACCCAGCCGGAATCAGCGAGGGCGACCGAGTTGCCCTCGCAGAGGCTTTCGACAAGCGCAACGTGAAGGCCGCCACCGAGGCTGCCCTTCGCGTCTACGGACTTGCCGAGCTGCCTGACTAGGGATGGACAGATCTTGACGGTCACCCGCCAACACTTCGAGGACGCTACCGCAGCCTACTGGGGCGCCAAGCAACTGCAGCGCGACCAGTCGGCGATCAAGAACGCAGTCGGCGCCGGCACAGCCGGGTCAGTCCGTGGCGGCAAGCACTTCGACGTGATCGCATCCCTCTTGGCGAAGTTCTTCCTCGAAGCGGGCTATCCACCCGAGAGCATCCGCGTCAGCAAGTCCCAAGGCCTGGAACTGCCTGGCTACTACCGGCCGCAGAAGCAGTGGGACCTGGTCGTTGTCCATCAGGGCGTGCTCGTCGCAGCCTTCGAGATGAAGGCGCTCGGGGGCCCGTCCTACGGGAACAACTACAACAATCGCGTGGAGGAGGCGCTGGGGAGTGCGGTGGACCTCCGCCGAGCGACGCTGGCCGAGCTGTACCCGAAGGAGAAGCCATGGCTTGGCTACTTCTTCATAATGGAGGACGGCGAAGGATCCCGAAGGCCCGTGTCGACCGCACGCGGAGCGTTGCCTGCCGACAGCGTCTGGAACAACACTTCGTACCAAGACCGGTTTGGGATCTTCTGCGAGCGGCTCGTGGCTGAGCAACTCTACGATGCCGCCTGCTTCGTCACGTCCTCGGCGGAGAATCCCAAGCCAATCGAGCTGGTGGAGAGCCTCGACTGGCGGCACTTCTCTGCGGCAATAAACGCACGCCTCACCTACCTCAGGGAGCTCGGTCTCCCCGGGTAGAGATGCCAAAACCAGCGTGCGCCGATGGCCACGGTGACTCGACGATCACAAATTTGACACTCACGCGGACCCGGTGTGAATACTCGTCCCCGCTCAGCGAGGAATCCCAACGCACCGATCTCCACGTCCGGGTCGTTCGCTGCCGCTCCGGCGCGGAGACATGGGTGAGGACGTCGTTGTGCAGGCGCATCGTGACAGGTTCCCGCAGGCTCTGGGATTTGGCACACGCCGACCCAGAGAGCCGGGCCGTTTTGTGCGGCCCAGCCCCCTGCCTCTGCCTCAGCTCCGACGACCGGGCTTCAGTCCCATCGCCTCGCGAACTCAGCTCCGGTAAGCAGGTCATCGGTCCGCACGATCGGATCATCGATCCCCATGGCCACCATCACATCGACTGGAAAGGCCACGTACCTTCCGTTCACCTTTGTGACGCGGCATGGGAAGCGGCCTGCCCTCACCAGTCCGGGTGCCTTCGAAACGTCGACCCCGAGGAGATCTGCCACCTTGCGCAGGGGCATCGGCTCGGTCAGCCACTGCGAGAGCCGCCTTCCACTCGGCCTCACGCGGCTTCCTTTCGCGGTTCGTCGTCCTGGTCGGACCCGCCCTCCGGCGCCGGCCCCGAAGCCGAGGCGAAGAACTCGCCCAAGAGTCGGAGGCGGTAGAGCGTAGCGCCCATTCGTTCGCCGTCGATGTGCTCCTGCGCCAGAGGGTCCATCTCGGCGATCATCTGGATGTCCGACTCGCCGCGGACAGGCGAGTAGTCGTCACCCCATCGGTTCGCGCGAACGGCAAGACTGTGCGGATCCGCCGTGCGCTCAGCCGGATCAGCCCGCTCCACGGCCCAGCCAGCGGCGTTGGCGGCTCGGACGACCTTTTCACGGACGCTGTCACCCTCGACGGCGAGAGCCAGCCCGTACAACGCACCGAACACCATGGCCGACCTCACGTCAGCAACGTCGACGCAGAGCCTCCTCGATACTTTCGCCGCCGACTTCCGCAGGTAGGGGGCGACATAGTAGAGAGCGAGCAATTGACCGCGCTGAGCCGAGTGCGGGATGTCGCTGCGGGCATCGCGGCCCACAGACCGCCACAACGCATCTCGCAGAGCAACGTCAGCGGCATCTCGTGCCGCCGCTTCCCTCGCCTCCGAAAGGGTGAGGTGCTCAGTCACCGAGCACCTCACCCCGGGCACATGCGGACAGAGCAGCTGTCCACCGAACAACTGCGAAACCTTGAGTTCAACCGACCTGAAGACGTCTGCCGAAGGCAGCAAGGACATCGACACTCCTCCTGTCTTTTCGCCAACGGGAGGAGGCTCACCACTGCTAAGGGCAGCCATCCGTATCCGGCAGAGCATGTGCCAGTAAGAGTGAACTGCGCGGGATGACCGAGTGACACAGCACGATCGCGCGAGCGCTTACGGGAAAGTTCACAGGTTGGTCCATGTTCCGAGAGCAACGCTGGGACTCGGTGCTCTCCCGGCTCAATGTCGCCGACATCGGAAAGGACGAGGTCAGCGTCTTCACCTGGGACGTGGGCGGTCTGGAGAAGCGCCTCCCCGAGGGCATCGTCGTCAAGGAAGTAAGACCCAGCGCCCCGGTCTGAGTTCTGGTCTCGTTCAGTCCCGCCCGGCCCTGTCCAAGTCCTCCGCCACCGCCCACCCACCGCAGAACGGAACCTCCCCGCTCCATCCCGTACGTCCCGACGAACAGTTGCAAAGCCTGTTGGGGGCCGCGCAAGTTCGAGTCCCGTACGCCGCGCAGGGCTGGCCAGTCAGAACGCGAGTCCGACCAAGATCAGGTCGGGGAAGGTCCCGTGCTGTGGTTATGGTTCCGGTTGCGGTTGGTCAGCGGTGTGGCGACGGCCGTTTCAGCGGTCTCCGTCACCCCATCGGTGCAGTGGCCGCTGGATCCGGCGCGGCGGGTGCCGTCGCAATCGGCTGAAGATTCGCAGGCCGGCAAGGCAAGGAGGATCGGGATGGGGATGGACCAGGTGGCTCTTGAAGCCGCTCTCCACGATGCCGAGCAGAGGCTGCAGGCCGCTGTTCGCGCAGGTGATGCGCAGGAATTGGACCGGCTCCTGGACGACCGTGTCATCTACACAGGACCTGACGGCAGCACCATGACGAAGGAGGAGGACCTGGGAGCGCACAGGTCCCGGGCCCTGGCCGTCGAGGTCTTCGACCAGCAGGACCTGCACGTGACCGTGGTGGACTCCACCGGGATCACTCGCGTACTGGCCCGGCTTGAGGGCACCGCTGGAGGACATCCGTTCAAGGCGCGCCTTCGCTACACCCGCACCTGGATTCACGCTGACGGCAGCTGGCGCGTCCTTGCCGCCCACGCCAGCGCCGTCCCGGATCTCGGGTAAGGACTTACGGATCGGCCAGGCACGCGGGCGAAGCTCCCTTGGCGACTCCGGCGCGGCCGGCCTGGGCCGGCCTGGGCCGGCCTGGCGCGCAGCTGCCGTGGGCATCCTCGGTGCGGACGGTCTCGCCGTTCCGTCCACACCGGTCCGGGCCGAGCGGCATGATGGACGGGGATGGCGGGCCGGGCGCACGCTCAGCGGACCGCCGGCACGGCAGCGGATCGCCGGGTTCTGATACGCGAGCTCCTGGGCGTTCGCGGCCCGCGGACGCGGGCCCTCGGCCTCTTCCCAGCCGTGTCCCCGGAGCGCGCCTGCCCGCTCGAACACCTCCGTCCCGCGCTGAGAACACGAGGAGGCTCCATGGCGGACCCGCTGACAGCTCTGGCCATGACGGGCGCGACGACCCTGGTGGCCTCGATGGCCACCAGCGCCTGGCAGAGCGCCCGTTCCCGCACCGCAGCACTGTTCCACCGCGGTGGGGAGGACGAGCGGCTCGTCGGGACCCGGCTGGACCGCAGCGCCGCCCGCGTGGAGGGCGCCGCGGAAACCGACGGCGTCCGTGACGGCCAGATCGGACGATGGCGAGACGACTTCGAGGATCTCCTGCGCGACCATCCGGAGGCCGAGGGCGAGCTGCGGGGCCTGATCCAGGAGATCCAGCGGCAGCTTCCGCCGGTACGGCAGCAATGGGTCCAGCACATCACCGCACGCGACGGCGGGTCGGCCTACGGCGCGCAGGGCCCGGGCAGCAGCGTCAACGTCCACCACCACGCCGACTCCGGGCACCAACTGCCCCTCCCGCACGGGGGTCCGGCCGATCCCCCCGGTTCCCCGGGGTCCGCTGATCCGGCCGATCCGGCCGCAGGAAACTCCCGGTGACCTCCCCTTCGCCGGAGCACCGACAGCCGCCTGGGCCCGATCAGATGGCGCAGGAGCCCGACGGCACGGTGCAGGTGGTGCGGGCCGAGAACGGTGTGGCCTACGGGACGGTCGGCGCTGACATCCACGTCTTCGGCGACGGCGTGCCGCTGTACCTGCTGGAGAACTGGCGCCCGCCACCGCAGGCGGACCCGGAGTTCCTGAGGGCAATGCCCAGCAGGATGCTCAACGCCCGTTTCGCCGTCGTCGACTTCACCGGCCGACGCCAGGAACTGGCCGGCCTCCACCAGTGGTGCCTGAACGGTCCTCGGCTGGCTGCACGATGGCTGCACGCCCCCGGTGGTTCGGGCAAGACCCGCCTGGTCGCCCAGTTCGCGCAGGAGTCACTCGCCGAAGGGTGGAAGGTCGTGACCGCCACCCACGGTCCGGGTACCGTCCTGCCGCCCCCGGGCAGCCAGGACCTGCGCCTGGACGGCGCTGCCGGATTGCTGCTGATCGTCGACTACGCCGACCGTTGGCCCCTTACCCATCTGACCTGGCTGTTCAGCAATGCCCTTCTCCACCAGTCCGCCGTCCGCACCCGCATTCTGATGCTGGCCCGCGGCGCCGACACCTGGCCGGCCGTCCGCGCCACCCTGGCCAACTACCAGGCCGACACCTCCGCCCAGCACCTGCCACCTCTCCACGACAGCCCGGACGGCACGGACGGCACCGGGGAGCGGATGGAGATGTTCGCCGCCGCCCGCGACAGCTTCGCCGCGCGCTACGCCGTCCCAGCGACCGGAATCCGTCCGCTGCCCCTGGAGCACCCGGACTTCGGGCTGACGCTGGCCGTGCACATGGCTGCGCTGGTGGCGGTTGACGCCCACGTCACCGGCCGCCGTCCACCGAGCGACATGGCCGCCATGACCATCTACCTGCTGGACCGCGAACACCTGCACTGGGAACGCCTGCACGGCGACGCCACCCATGAGATCGACCCCGCTGAGCGGACCTACACCACCCCGTCCGCCGTGATGAACCAGGCCGTGTTCACCGCCGCCCTCACCGGCCCTCTCTCCCGCCCCGCAGACCGCAGTGCTGGAAACCCTCCACCTGCCGGCACCCGCGGAACAGGTCGCCACCGATCACGCCGTCTGCTACCCACCGACCGCCCCGGGGCAGGACACCGTCCTGGAACCGCTCTCGCCCGACCGCCTGGCCGAGGACTTCCTCGCCCTCACGCTCCCCGGCCACCAGGCCGATTACCCTGCCCAGCTCTGGGCGTCCACCGTCAGCACCACCCTGCTCGCCCGTGAGAGCAATCGCACCGCGCGCGTCTGGACCTCCCGTGCCGTCACCTTCCTCGCCAACGCCGCCGAACGCTGGCCCCATCTCGGCCCGCGCCACCTCTTCCCCCTCCTCCGCGCCGACCCCCAACTCGCCCTCACCGCCGGCAGCGCCGCCCTCACCGCCCTGGCCGGCCTGGACGACATCGATCCCGCCCTCCTGGAAGCAATCGCATCCCGCTTCCCCGAAGAGAGGCACGTCGACCTCGACATCGGCATCGCCTCCGTCGCTTCCCGGCTGGCCCGGCACCGCCTCGCCGGCACCGGCAACCCCACCGACCGCGCCGCCATCCACCACGACCTCAGCATCCGCCTGTTCAACGCCGGCCGGCACGAAGAGGCACTGGCCGCATCGCAACAGGCCGTCACCCTCTACCGTGCACTGCCAGCGGACCAACTGGCCCCTCAGGACTCCGACAGGGTCGAGGCCAACCGTGGGATATCCCTCCGGAGCCTCGGCCTTCGCCTGTACCAGCTCGGCCGCTGGAGCGAGGCGCTGGACGCGACGGAGGAAGCCGTCACCATCCTGCGCCGGCTGGCCGCCCACGACCCGAACGGTTTCCGGGGCGAGCTCTCCGCGGCGCTGCTGGACCTCAGTCGGCACCTGTCGAGGGTGGGCCGATGGACCGAGGCCACAGCCCGGGTCGAGGAGTCGGTGGAGAGGTACCGGGAGCCGGCCGCGAGCGACCCCGTCGCGCACGAATCCGGCCTCAGCGCCTCACTGGGAGGACTGAGCATCTGCCTGACCCATGTGGGGCGGTGGGATGACGCACTGGCAGCGGCCCGGGAGGCCGTCTCCATCCTCCGGCGGCTGGCGGACCGCAGCCCGGCGCGCTACGAGCCCGACCTCGCCACCGCACTGCACAACCTCGGCGCGGACCTGTCCCGCCTGCAGCGGATGCCGGAGGCACTGGCCGCAGTCGAGGAGGCCGTGGCCGTCAACCGGCGGCTGGCCGCGGCCAATCCCGCCGCCCACGAAGCCGACCTCGCCGACGGGCTGACCAGTCTGAGCCTGCGCCGGCTCGCTGCGGGGCGCAGAGCGCAAGCGCTGGCTGCGGTGGAGGAGGCCGTGGCGGTCTACCGGCGGCTGGTGGCCGGGACCAATCCCGCCGCGTATGAATCCTCCTTCGCCGAGGGACTGCTGAGTCTCGGTTTCAGCCTGCTGTTCTCCGCAGGCAGGGTGTCCGACGCCTTGGCCGCTGTCGAGGAGGCGGTGGCGGTCAACCGGCGGCTGGCCGCGGGCGATCCCGCCGCCCACGAGCACCAGCTCGTCGTGTCGCTTGCCGGCCTCGCCGGGCTGCGAGCAGAGACCGGAACGGACCTCACGGAAGCGCTGCGGGCGGTCGTGGAATCCCTCACCATCAGCCGGCGGCTGGAAGAGAACGCACCAATGGACGTGATGGCCGGCTTGACCGGCACGGTCCGTGAGGTGTCCACCCGGCTCGCGGTCGTGCTGGAAGCGGCCGGCCGCGGGCGTGAGGCAGCCGAGTTGCGCTCACTGCTCGCGCGCTGATCCCTCCCCCGCGCTGGAGAAGCCGACAAAGGCCCGAACGTCCGCACGGGCCGGCGTGACCACACGAGGACAGGTCGACACACTGATCCTGCGGATCCGGCCCTCCACCCGGTGCACTCGGGTGGGTCCCCCGGCAGGGCCGAGGGACCCGTGGGCCCCCGGCCCGCCGATCCCGTGCCTCGCGCAGCGTGCGTGGCCGACCGCCGACAGGCACGGTCGGCCCGCCGGGCCCGACCCGCTCCGCTGCCCCAGGGACCGGATGTCCCGCCCCGGGTGGAACAGGTTCAGATGCGGACCACGATCTTCCCCCGCGTGTGTCCGCGCTCCGCGTACGCATGCGCTTCCGCGATCCCTTCGAGGGGGTACGTCCGCTCGATGCGCGGTGTGTACTGGCCCTGCCCGGCGAGTCGGGCCGCTTCGTCGAGGAGCGCGGGGTCGTTCTCCGCGTTGGCCAGGTGCACACCCAGGCGATGGGCGTTGGCGTGGTCGGCGATCGTCGACACGCGGGCAGGATCGCCGACGATCGTGACGAGATCGGCCAGGGACCCGGAGGCCGCGGTGTCGAGGGCGATGTCGACACCATTCGGGGCCAGGGCGGCGAGGCGCTCCGCGAGGCCGGCGCCGTAGGTGGTGGGAACCGCTCCCAGCGAGATGAGGAACTCGTGGTTGCGCGGGCTGGCCGTCCCGATCACGGTGGCGCCCTGAGCCACCGCGAACTCGACCGCGGCACTGCCCACGCCACCGGCGGCACCCTCGACGAGAAGGGTGCGTCCCCGCAGCGGGCCGAGCGGCTTCAGCCCGCCGAACGCGGTCACGGATGCCAGAGCGGCGCCGGCCGCCTCCTCGTCGGTCCACGTGGCAGGCGCGTGTGCCCAGGCCGAGAGCACGGCCAGCTCCGCCGTCGCGCCGGTGATGCCGCCCAGCCCGAAGACGCGATCGCCGACGCTCACCCCCTGCACCCCCTCACCGGTCTCGTCGACCACGCCGGCGGCCTCGCGGCCGGGAATCGCGGGCAGGTCCACGGGGAACACCGCGCTCACCGCACCGGAGCGCACCTTCCAGTCGACGGGATTGACGCCGGCCGCCGCGACCCGGACGCGGATCTCGCCGGGCCCGGGACGCGGGTCGGGCACCTGCTCGATCACGAGGGTCTCCACACCGCCGTACTCGTGATAACGGGCTGCGCGCATGACGTTCTGCCTTCCGCACGGCCGGAACCGGCCGCTTCATGGGATCAATGGGGTGAACGGTCGGCGAGCGCCGACGCCGACCACGCTAGGACCTGACGCGGGTGTCAGGTGCAAGCCGGGCCGACGCCCGGGCAGAGAAGGGCCCCGCGGCGAACCGCGGGGCCCTTCGACGTACGTGGTGGAGCTCGCGGCGGCAGGCCGCAGTGGCCGGCGTCGCGCCGCATCCCGGGGCGATCGCGGAACCTCCACCGCGTCCGGGGGCAGGAGGACGACGGGAGCCCCGGGCCGCCGAGTGGGCGGTCCGGGGCTCTCGTCGTTTGGGAGGTTCAGCCGGAGCCGGTGTACGGAGTGGGCGTCAGCTGGAGAGATTCCACTGCTGGTTGGCGCTGTCGGCGCAGGTCCAGATCTGGAGCCGGGTGCCGTCCGCGGAGCTGGGGCCGGTGGCGTCGAGGCACTTGCCCGAGCCGGTGTTGACCAGTTCCCCGTTGGACTGGTGCGTCCACTGCTGCGCGGCGGTCCCGTTGCAGTCGTAGAGCTGCACCGTCGATCCGTTCGCCGTCCCGGCCGACGTCACGTCCATGCACTTGCCCAGCGCCTGGAGCGTCCCGTTGGAGGACGTCCACTGCTGGGCGGTCGTGCCGTTGCAGGTGTAGAGCTGGACGGCGGTGCCGTTGGCGTTGCTCGCGGCCGCGACGTCGACGCACTTGCCGCCGTAGCCGGTGATCTGCCCGCCTCCGGTGGGCGGCGGAGTGGTGGTGCCGCCGGTGATCTGGTTGAAGATCCGGGAGTAGGCGTAGCAGGTGCCCTTGTCGTAGCCGTCGACCTCCCAGAAGGACAGCTCCTGGACGCCGTTGGCGGCGGCGAAGGACTCCAGCGCGGTGGCGTTGGCCTGGGTGAAGTTCTCGTTGTCGTCGTTCTGCCCGGCGATCGGCGTCAGTCCGATCTTGCCGTACGCGGCGGACGTGGAGATCCCGTACACGCTCGCGAGCTGGGCGGCCGTGGCCTTGGCGGCCGACTCGGCGTCGTTGAAGGCGTTCTGACCGTCACCGAAGTCCATGGTCATGATGTTGACCAGGTTGACGTTCACGCCCTTGCTCTTGGCGTCCTTCAGCAGGTTGAGCTGGGTGGAGGGCAGGCCGCTCGGGTCGACCGCGAGGGTGTAGTCGATCTGTACCGAGGGGTCCTCGGCCTGGAGAGCCGCCAGGGCCTGGTTCCGCCGGGTGTTGGCGGCCGAGTCGCTGATCACGCTGCCTTCGATGTCGAAGTCCAGGCGATCGACCCCGTAGGTGTTGACGATGTTGAGGTAGGCAGCGGTCAGTGAGGTGACCGAGGTGCAGGTCTGCGCTATCTCGTTGGGGTTGTTGCCGTCCGGTTCGCCGCCGAACGACGGGATCACCGAGCCGCCGGCCGACTTGAGCGCGTTGATCTGCGAGGTGAAGGACCCCACGGAGCCCCCCGCGCCCCATTGCGGAGTGCACCCGGACTGGGGGACGAGGAAGGCCAGCGTGTAGTTCTTGAGCCCGGTGGCGGCCATGTCCGCGGCCATGTCACCGGCGTTCCCGCTGTTGATGTAGAGATACGGCGCGGCGTAATGGGCCGGGAGGCTGGAGGCGGCCTCGGAGGCGGCGATGGAGGAGGAGGCGGTGGAGAAGGTCATCGCCACTGCTGCCACCGGCAGCGCGGAGGCGACGAGCATTTTCCTTCTGAGTGACCATGTCACAGGCGTACTCCTGGTGCAGACGGAAGCGTGGGGTTCTTCCGCGGACCGCCCGCGCCGCAGACCCCGGGGACACCAGGGGCCCGCCGCGCCAAGGCCGCGGTCGGAGGGTGCGTGGAACGGGTGGGGGGTGGGGAGGTCGGTGGGGGGACTCGGGGTCGGCGAGCGGGGCCGATGGCCCCGACCGCCAGGGAGTTGCCGGACCGTCCAGCGTCCGGCGTCTCGTCAGCAGGCAATCCTTACTGCGAACGGGCTGGACCCGAGGCCGAGTTGGACCCCATCCCGACGTGGGAGCCGGAGCCGGTTCTTGCCTGGGAGGCCTGTTCGATCGATGTCGCGTCCGCAGTTAACTAGCGACGGTGACACCACGTCAAGGTCGTAAGGAAAGTTTCCTAATGAACCTCGGGCGGATTCCTTGCCGTGCTCCGTTCGCAGCGCTGAACCAGGTCCGGGAGCCCGTCATGAACGGATGCTCCCCGCCCCGGTACGGTCCTGCGCGGACCCATCCGGCGGGCCGGCGACCTGGCCCGGCTCCGGGCACGCCACCACCCCTTTTCCGGATTCAACGCCGCTTCCTGGAACCGAAGTCACCGGAACCGAACCCGGACATTCACAGGATCATTCCAGGATCGACGCCTCCCTAGGGTCGTAGGTGTCAGCAGGAAACACCGCCACCGACAGCCGCTGGAGATCTCGATGCGTACGCGTCCCGCCGCCCGTTCCGCCCGCCTTCTCCTCGCCACTGCCGTCGTGGCGGCCCTCGCGGCCACCGCGACCGCCTGCGGCTCCGGAAACGACGACGCGGCAGGCTCCGCGCCCGCCTCCTCCACGGCTCCCGCTTCCCCCCTCGCCCCGTCCTCCTCGGCCGCGGCCCCGTCCTCGGCCCCCTCCGCGGGCGCGCCCTCCGCCGCGGCGCCGTCCGCCGGCAGCTCCAGCACGGGGGGGTCCGGAAACGACGTGGCGAGCAGCGGAGGCAAGACCCCCTCCTGCCGCACGGCCGACCTGACCATGCAGGCCAAGAACACCTCGCCCGACAGCCGGACGGGCGACGTCACCGTCCTGATGACCAACAGGGGCTCGGGCACCTGCTCGGCGGCGGGCTTCGCCGGCGCCGACCTCAAGGACAGCGACGGCACCTCCGTCTCCGTCGCCCGCGGCCGCGAAGTTCCCAAGATCACCGACCTGAGGCCCGGCCAGACCGCCAGCTTCAGCATCTCGTACTCAGTCGACACCAGTGGCGACCACCTCTACAACCCGGTCGCCATCCTGACGACGCCGCCGAACGAGACCCACAGCGTGTCGCTGAAGTGGCCCGCCGGGGCGCCGCCGCTGGCCGGGCCGTACGGCAGCAGCACGATCCAGGTCCACCCGGTCGCCATCGAAGGCTGAGGGAAGTAGCGGTTGCGGGCAGCGGCGGTGACCACGGCCGGTGATCGTGCACGTGTGAGGGCCTTCCGGGCTCGGTGTGGATGGCGACGTCCACGCCGAACCCGGAAGGCCCTCGTGCGTCACCGTCATGTGCCGGGACAGCCGTCAACCGGGGCCGGCCGTACTGCTCCTGGCGGGCACAGGCGTGGCATGCCTGGGCGTCGAGATCGGCACCGGCATCCTCCTGCACGTGACGCGGCCGGCCGACGTCCAGTCGGCCCAGTGGTCCCGCCGCCCACGGTCTCAGTAGTCCTGGTTGTTGCTCTCCGGGGTCAGCCACTGCATGTGCGCGTGGAACTGCTGCCCCGCCTGCTGGAAGAGCTGATGCTCTCCGGCCTGAAGGCTCTTGACGCCGAACTCCGAGCTGATGTGCTCGTCGACCAGCGGGAGGAGGGCGAAGGGCCCGGTCGACGCGGGGCCGGACTCGTGGAGATCTTCGGCGGTCATGTGGGGATCTTCGCGTTTCATTCTCTCGATGGAAGCGGCGACCCTGTCGATCATCTTCTCCATGACGGCGGAATTCCGCTGCACGCCGATGAAGTGGTTGCCGTAGCCACCGGTTTCGAGGAGGTAGTGCGCCGCGGTCCTGACCTGTTCCGCGGTCGGGAGCCCCTTGACGGGCGGGGCCCCCACCGCCCTGAGGGGGGCATTGAGGCTTTTGTTGTCCCGGATGAGCGGCCCGAGGATCGGGACATCCTTCTCGCGGAGCGCCGGCCGGGTCTGCTTGAGGTCGATCGTCCCGGACCCCAGGTCCACGTCGGCGTACACGCCGCCGAGCTTCTTGAGGATGCAGTACCGGGCGATGTCGGAGGCCAGGGGGTACGCCTTCTTCGGACCCGCGGTCGCCTTCTCGTACGTGGCCGCGACCCGCTCGTCGAGGGCGTCCTCGATGTACTTGAACTCGATCGCCTTGGCCGCCTTCACCCGGAGCGAGGCGGCCCACGACCAGGTACTGCGCTTGTCCGTCCAGAGGTTGATGCGCCAGTCGGTGTTCTGGGCCTTCTCCGCCCACCCCAGGACGTTGTCGAGCGCGGCCTTGCTGATGCCCCCGCCGATCCAGATGAAGTGGACCAGGGGCGGGATGCGCGGGCGCTCACGGGCCGGTGCCTGGGACAGCACCGTGCGGAGGCCGGGGAGATAAGCCGGCTGCGGATCCAGGGCTTCGAGACGCCTCATGACGAGCGAGATCGCCTCGTGGTTGCCCTTGACCATCGCATCGAAGACGAACCGGCGGACGTCCTGCTCGTTGTCGGAGTCCACGTCCTGCGGGCCCGTCGTCTCGTCCCCTTCGTGCGCGACGTGGAGCGGGACGCGTTGGACGGCCGGCTCGATCCCCGAGGGAGCCGCGGCTTCCTGCGGAACCGGCGGGACGCTGTCGGCGCTGCGCAGCACCGGCACCTGCCCCCGCATCACCTCGTGGGCCTGCCGCTCGGCCGCCACCTCCAGAGGATCGTCGGGCGTGGAGATGCTCAGTCCCCGCGGGTCGGCCACACCGCCCACCGGCCCCTGCCGCTGCTGAAGGACGTGCCCGAGTTCGTGGGCGAGGGTGTGCTTGTCGGCGCCGCCGTCACCGATGACGATGCTGCTGCCCGAGGTGTAGGCACGCGCCCCGACCTCCTCGGCCGACCGGCGCGCCTGGGCCCCCGTGTGCAGGCGTACGTCGGAGAAGTCCGCACCGCCGAACCGGGTCTCCATCTCCTGCTGGAGTTCGCCGTCCATCGGCCGGCCCGCGCCGTGCAGCACCTCATGGACGGCCGACCGCTGCACGGTCCCGTCCGGGTGGCCGCAGCCGGGACCGTGGGTGTGCCGCCGCTCCTCGACCAGCCGGGCGACCACCGCATTGCCCGCGGCCCGTTGGAGCGCCGTCAGACCGGCCCGGTCCAGCGGTGCCCCGGGTGTCCACCCCTTCGCGTCGACCGCCCGGGACACCGGCTTGGCCTTCGGCGCCCGCTGTGCGGACGTGTCTTTCGCCAAGTGGTCGCGCGTCAAAGGATCTCCTCGTTCTCATGTCATGCCGGACGCTTTTGAATCGCAGCAGTCCTCATGCAACACCTTCGACAGCCGGCGGAGACGCCGCAAGGACCGCACGGCCTCACTCGCGGGCAGACCCCGGTGCCCGCGCGGCCCAGCCACGCCGTCGGGCCGGCAGCACCTGCACCGCGCCTCGATGCCCGCGCGACTCAGGAGTGGGACCCGCACAGTTCCTCGTCCATGAGCGTGCCCATGGCCTGCTGGGTGTCGGCGTCGCCGTCACTGGTGGTGTACACCACGGCCGTCCTGGTGCCGTCGCGGGTGGCGCCGACCCAGCTGTGGTAGCCGAGCAGTTCACCGACATGACCGAAGTAGCTGCCGCCGCAGGACAGCGGGATCTCTCCCACGCCGAGCCCGTACCGCAGCCCGTCGCCCAGTTCGGGGGCAGGCATGGTGGTCGTCATCGCGTCGAGTTGCGCCGGGGCCAGCAGACGGCCGCCGAGGAGTGCGGCGTAGAACCGGCTCAGATCGTGCGTGGTGCTGATGATCGAGCCGGAACCGACGGCCATGCTCGGATCGAGTGCCGTGACGTCGGTGCTGGTGTCCGTACCGAAGTCGGCGTAACTCCGCGCGTGCGGACCGGTGATGAACGGGAAGGCCCCGGGAACGCCGGTGCCCGTCAGTCCGAGCGGGCGGATGATCCGGTCGTCCACCTCCTGTGCCCAACTCCGCCCGGTGGCCCGCTGAATGATCATCGCGGCGAGGATGTAGTTGGTGTTGGAGTACGACCAGTCGGTACCCGGCGGGAATTCGGGCGGAGTCCGCATCGCCAGCCCCACCAACTGCTCGGGGGTGTAGCTGCGGAACCGCTCGGTCCGGTACCCGTCCGCACTCCCCAACGCGGGGATGTACGGCAGTACTTCGGGAACGCCGCTGGTGTGCTGCAGCAGCTCCCGTACGGTGATGCGGCTGCCGTCGTTGCCGTTGCCGTGAACCACTCCCGGGAGCCACCGCTGGACCGTGTCCCCCAGCGACACCCGCCCCTCGCTGACGAGTTGCAGCATCACCGCAGCCGTGAACGTCTTGGTGGCGCTGCCGATCCGGAACCTGCCGTTCTGCGGCATCGGTTTGCCGCTCCCCATTTCGGCCGTCCCGGCGCGCGCGATGTCCCGCGTGCCCGGCGACGTCACCTCGGCGAGAACTCCGACCGTCCCGGTGTCGTGGATCGCGTCCACCTGCTGCTGGAGCGGGTCCGCCCGCGACGGGGCCGCCGCCGCGGTGAGCCCGGTCGACGCGACGACGAGGAGCGCGGCCAGGCCGACCGGGACGAGCAGCCTCCGCCGACGCCTTCCTGACACACCCATGAGGTTTCCTCTTCCGTCGGGTCGCCCGCGCGTACGCAGGCCGTTCGGGCTGTGGCCGCCGGCAATTCCGCCCCGGCGGCCGGGAGTTGGGCGACATTCCATCAGCGGAGCGCGCGTCGGCCCATCCTGCGTTCCCCCGGACGTGCGGGCGGGCTGTCCTCAGTCCGGCGCGGGGGACAACCCCCCGGTGAGCGTTCGCGGGGGGGGCGGGTCGCGGCGACTACGGTGCAGCCGTGATCAGTTCCGAGCAGCGGCCCCTCCTCTTTCTGGACGTCGACGGCCCACTCATCCCGTTCGGCGCGACACGGGAGCAGTATCCGCAGGGCTATCCGACGTTCGTGCCGCAGGGCCCCGGCGCCAATCCGCTGCTGGCACGGGTCGATCCGGCCCTGGGGCCGCGGCTGCTCGCGCTGCCGTGCGACCTGGTGTGGGCCACCACGTGGGAGTCCGAGGCCAACGACAGCCTCACGCCCCTGCTGGGCCTGCCGCGTCTCCCCGTCGTCACCTGGCCCGAACCGTCCGACGGGCCCGAGCCGGCCGGCCTTCACTGGAAGACCCGCACGCTCGTCGACTGGTCCGCCGGCCGCCCCTTCGCCTGGCTCGACGACGAGATCACCGACCGCGACCGCGTCTGGGTGGAAGCACGCCACCCCGCGCGAAGCCTTCTCCACCGCGTGGACCCCCGTCGCGGCATCACCGACGCGGACCTCGCCACGGTCGAGGCATGGCTGCAGGTGGGGTGACCAGGGAGGCCCGAACGCCCGGCGGGGCCGCACGGATCGGGCCTCACCCGCGCCACTCCCTTCAAGGGCACGGCCCCTCGGAAATGCGGGTTCGCGGCGTTCGTACCGATGAGCAAGTGCGCCGAGGCGGCCTAGCATGTCCGGCGACCGCGAAACGCCGAGCAGAGTTGCGGAGGTCCGGTGGCTGCCGAACCCGAACCCGCGTCCGCGTCCGACGAGGACGGACCCGCGCACGGCTCGCCGCCCGACCGCCCGGACACCGGGGAGGCGCCCCGCAAGTGGGGACCGCGTCGGCCGATCGGCACCGCAGCCGTCGCCGCCCTTGCGGCCGCCGCGATCACCGCGGGCGTGCTGGTGTCGGTCGGCCACCACGACACCCGGTCCGCCGCCAGGTCCGCCCCTGCGGACGGGTTGCGGCACACCTCGGTGGATGCCTCGCCGGGCGGCTGCGGGCAGGGATGGGGCGGGCCCGGGAAGGTCACGCCGCGCCCGGGTACCCAGGTCTTCGACCTGCACAACTCCGCGGCCGCGGCCGCCGAGGTGGACCTGGTCGACCCGCGCACCGGGAAGGTCTACGGCGAGGTCGAGGGCCTCGCTCCGGCCACCAGCCGCCCGATGCTGGTCGACCTGGGCAGCGGCACGTACGCCTTCAAATGCCTCCAGGAGGACACCGATTCGGTGACGGGGCCGACGGTGACGGTGCCGGGGAAGGTGCCGCAGGGACCTTCTTCGCTGCCGGTGACCGTGCACGACCTGATCCCGCCGACCCTGGACTACCAGAAGTGGATCCAGGCCCGGATGGCGGAACTGTCCACCGACACCGGCACCTTGAACAGCGACATCGACCACGGCAACCTGGCAGCAGCCCGCCGCGACTGGCTGACCGGACACCTGGTCTACGAGCGGATGGGCGCGGCCTACGACACCTTCGGCGACGCCGACAGCGTGATCAACGGCACCACCACCCTGGGCACCAACCCCGCGGCCGACCCCGGCTTCACCGGCTTCCACCGGATCGAATACGGGCTGTGGCACGACGCCACCGCGGCATCACTGCGCGGCCAGGCCG
>NZ_FNVU01000030.1 GCF_900107965.1 Actinacidiphila yanglinensis
CTCTGCTTGTTCTTTATCTACCAAGATCTTCCGGGCTTGCCGATGGCTTTGAGGGTGTCGGGGCGTTTGACGGTTTTGCCGACGTCGTAGCGGGGTGCCCGGTGCTTGTTCTTGGCGCCGGGTGGCCGTCCAGGACCGGCCCCTCGGGGTTTGGGAACACGGGCCGGGCAGGCGAGATGAGCGCGGATGTTCCTGAACCCCCGGCGGACCCGGGCCGGGGTGAGCCGGCCGGAGGCGGCGGGTTTCTCCCAGGGCCGGCGGAGGTCCGCGGCGAGGGGCCGGGCGAGCCGGAGCTGGGTGTGAGCGACGATCAGGATCCAGGTCCAGCGGTCCGCGGCCTCGGGGGTGCGGAGTTTCGGGGTGGTCCATCCGAGGGTCTGCTTCGCGAAGCGGAAGGTGTGCTCCAGGTCGAAGCGGCGGAGGAATGCCTGCCAGAAGCGGTTCACATCGTCGGGGGTGGCACCGGTCTTGGAGGACCATAACCACAGTGGTGGAGCGTCCCGTTCCTTCGACAGGTGCTCGACCTTCAGCCGCATCAACGTGCCCTCGACCAGAGGTAGTTCGCCGTCGTGGTCGAGCCATGAGGAGCGGTGGGTCAGCCGGGGGTGGACCCGGTCCCATGCCTGGGTCTCGGCCTTGCCGTAGTTGGTGGTGTCGGCGACCGTGGTGATCGCGGGCTCGGGCCAGGTCTCCGGCTTGGTGAACCGGAATTCCGGGCCGTGCTTGGGCGGCCGGCCGTTCGTCCCCGGTTGGCGGGTCGGCTTCGGCAGGCGCATGACGCGGTCGGAGCGGACTCGGCCGACCAGCTCGACGGGCAGGTCGCGCAAGACCCAGGCCAGGCGGGTGACGTCGTAGCCGGCATCGCTGACGATCACGATGTCCGGGTTCCCGGCCTGCCACTGGCCGGCGGCGATGAGTCGTTCAATGACCCCTCGGAGCTGGGCTGCGGTGACAGCGGTCGCGTCATCGGCCGGACCGAGCCGGACCGCATCCAGGATCGCGGTCCACGACGTGGCGCCCGGCTCCAGCACGGCCACGAAGGAGTAGGGCCAGCCCGGAATGAACTGCGAGGCGGTCTTCGCACGGCCGTAAACGTGACAGAACAGGCGGTCCGCCGAGCATGGCGCGTCCGAGCGGAGCCACGGCGACACATCGACCGCCAGGACCATGCGGCCGCCGTCGAAGCGCGGCAGCGGCAGGCCGGCCAGCACCGTCCGCAGCCGGTTGGTGTCGAGCCGGCCGTGGTTCAAGCCGCCATACATCGCTCCGTGCCCACGCCGGTGCTCGGGCAGCAGAGTCAAGTCCACCGGGGACTTCACCGCACCGTCCGCACACAGCACCGCGTCAGCCAACTCGAACAACTCGTCGCGCCGGGCGGTCAGACACTCGTAGAACTCGCCCCGGAAGCGTGACGCTTCCGCGAACGCCTCCCTCCGGACAGAGTCAGGCAGCAGACTCACTCTCACGGCCTTCGTCTCGGTCACGTTGCACCTTGGTCGGAGCACATGATCAGACGAAGGTCGTCCCCACGTCCGGCGAATCCTCAGGTGAGCGAATCCGTTCGAGACGCCATTCGAGACCGTGGCACCATGTACCGCATGACGACGAACCGAAAGGTCCATGCCGCGTAGACGGCCAGGACACATCCGTGCCGGCGCCCCCGGCAGCCACCAGACCACCGGTACAAGGCCGGTCATCGACGGCCTGTCTTCGCGTGCGGTCTCCGAGATCATCCGCCTTGAGCACACCCGCAACTATCTGCAGCCAGGCGACGTCAGCGCGGCTGTGAGTCTGTGGAAGGACTACGTCCACCAGCCCGAGCGCACCCTGTGGCACGACTACGAGTGGGGCAACGTGCACTGGTACTGCTGTGGCAACCCTCTCGAAGCCCGAGCCCTCCTCGACACCGTGATGCAGGCCCTATCACCACGAAGCGCCCGCGAACTTCGAAAGATCGTCCACCGGTCAGACGCCGTCTGGAATCTTCCGACCCCGCCCTACGACGCGGCCGGAAGATAAAGAACAAGCTCTGTTCAGTTGCTGAACGGCCCGCGTGTTCAGTAACTGAGCAGGATGAGCTTCCGGCAGGCCGTGTAGAGAGGGCCGATGGGCTGTGGTCCGGAGGCTCTTGGGCGGGGGACCGCCGCTTCGGGTGTTGACCGGTTGGGCGGACCAGGCGGGGCTGGTCCGCGGGTTGAGCTGGGGAGACTTCCGGTCAGTGGCCGTCGCGTTCGCGGCGGAGCGCGGCGATGAGCTGGGTGAGGCGGTCCTCGCTGATGGTGTGGCCGGCGGCGCGGATGGCCTCGCGGACCACGGCGCGGGTGGGGGTTTCGTGCAGGTGGAAGGCGGGGCGGGCGAGGACGAGGAGCTGGTCGAGTTCCGCGCTGGGCGGCCTGCCGATGCGGCGGACCGGGCGGGATGTTTCGTGGCGTGCCGGGGGGAGTTCGGGACGGGTGTGCTGGATCTCCTGCTCGGGGCCGACCGGAGTCTCGTGCTGGCGCTCGGTGGTTTCGGGCTGCGTGACGGTGTCGGTCGTGGGCGGGGTGGCGTCGGCGCGGGTGATGAGGATGTGGAGGTGGACGGCTCCGGCGAGCGCGAGTGGGGCGATGGTGGACAGGATGCCGACGGTGGTGTCGCCGAGGTGTAGTCCTGCGGTCGGAGCCTGTTGGTTGAGGCGGATGGCGTGGAGGGCGTTGGCCCAGACGCTGGCTGTGGTGGCGGTGGCGAACAGGGTCCAGATGTAGAGGCGGGCGCGGAAGGGGGCGTTGCGCAGGACGAGGAGGGCGCGCACCCCGTAGGCGATGAAGCCGTCGATGACCAGGGGGAAGAGGTAGGTCAGCGCGGGGCGTACGTGGACGGCGAGGGCGATTTGCTGGAGGGCGTCGTAGGAGAGGGTGCAGCCGGCGGCGCCGAGCAAGGTGACGGCGGCGCGGTCCCAGGTGGTTGCCTGGTGGGCTGTGGTGCGGGTGTTCGGTGGCATGCGGGAGCTCCGGTGTGGGTTCTGCTTCTGCGCGTGGGCAGGCGTCGGCGGAGGAGCGAGGCGGGAGCGTGACGGCGGGTCCGCGGGGCGGCCCGGGGCCGTTTACGAAGCGGCGGTGCGCCTTCTGCGGTCGTGGCCGGTGAGGATGACGCGTTCGGTCATCTCGGCCAGCCGGGAGGCGACGCGGTCGCCGACGGCGTCGCGGAGTTCGGCGACGGGCAGGTTGGTGGTGACCAGGGTCGGCAGCATGTGGTTGTAGCGGTGGTTGACCAGGCGGTAGGTCAGTTCCTCGGTCCACGCGGACTGCTTGGTCGCGCCGAGGTCGTCCAGCAGGAGGAGCGGGCTGCGGGTGAGGCGCCCCAGCTGCTGTTCGGGGTTGGCGCCGTGCTGGGGGCGTTGGGCGGCGTAAAGGTCGGAGGCGGTGGTCGCTTCCCAGCGGAGCCGTACGCCTGCGGCGAGGAGGGACCGTATGGCGCCGTACGCCTGATGGGTCTTGCCGGTGCCGGTGGGGCCGGCGATCAGCAGGGACGGGCCGCTGGCGATGCCAGGCGCTCCACCGGGCCCGGTTGTGCCGGTGCGGGCGATCTCGGTGACCCAGGCGGTGGTGCGCGGGTGGTCGGCGAGGGCGTGGCGGTAGCGCGGCGGGATGCGGGCGTCGGCCGACTCCAGGGCGGTGACCGGTTCGGGGGCTGCCGAGGGTTCTGTGGCCGGGTTGATGCCGCGGGCGGTGAGGATGGCGGCGAGGCGGGTGATCGCGCCTGCTGCGGTGCGGGGTTCGCGGGTGGCGGTGGTCACAGCTCACCGCCGTACGCGGACTCCACGTCGGCCGGGTTGGTCCAGGCCCGATGCCGCGGGCGGGTGTTCGGCTGGACCGAGATGGCGTTCATGGCCTCGTTGACGAGGCTGGGCAGCACGCTGGTGCTCAACCCCTTGACCCGCAGCCGCTCCAGGGCGGGGCGGACGTGGGCGGGGGCGATGCCCTCGGCGAGCAGCCGTTCGACGGCACGGCACAGTTGCGCGAGGAACGCCTTCGGCGGGCGGTGGGCGCAGGCGGCGATGTACTCGCCGACGAGGTCCGAGGCCGTGGCGGGAAGGTCGGGCGGGGGCGGCGGCGCACTCGCGCGTTCCGCAGGTACTGATCCTAGATCCAGGATCCTAGGTCCTAGATCCGGACCGTGAGGGATCACCGCAGCCTCACTGAGTCCTCCGTGAGGCGTCACCGAGGGCTCGGCGAGAGGGCTTTGACCTGCTGGTTCGTGAATCGGTGAGGGCTCGCCCGGATGCGGGTAGCCCTCGGGGAGCTGTCCGTGAGGGCTCCCTGAATCCTCAGGGAGGGCGCGGTGCGTGCGCGGTGACGGCTCACGGTCCGTGGGGTCGTCATGGTGCGGGCAGGCGGGTGCCCGGTTGCCGCTGGGGCGGTTGATCTTCTGGTGCCGGTGCCAGGAGACGACGTGCAGGTACCGCTTGCCGTCCTGGCCCTCGTAGCGGCACACGAGGTCGGCGGCGGCGAGTTGGGTGAGGTCGTCCTCGACGCCGATCGGGCCGTGGTCGGGGCGCAGTGACCACAGCAGGCCGGCGATGACGGCGGGTTGGTCGCGGAAGCGGCCGTGGTCGTCGGCCTGGGTGAGCAGGCCGAAGAAGGTCCGCTCGGCCGACAGGGACACGGCGGCCAGGGACTCGGACGCGAACGCCTCGGGCTTGATCGTGCGGATGCGTGCCATGCCTCAGCACCCCGCCTTCGGGGCCGGGCGGCCGAAGCGGAGTGCGCGGCGGGGGCGCGGGGTCGTAGGGTGGTGCACAGAGCTCCTTGTCAGCGGGCCATGCGGGGTGGCAGCCCCGGCGTGCTGGCGGACCGTTCAGGGATGGGCGGACGGGGTTTCTACTTCGGCCTCCGGCGTTCTCAGCGCCGGGGGCCTTTCTCGTTCTCGGACGGTGGGACGGACAGTAAAACCACACCGCGGCTGAATAGTCCATACATAGCTCTAGTTATCCGTGAAACTTAGACGGAAAATCCTTGCGGCGTATGGGCGGGCACGCTAGCCATGGATCACGGATCGGCCAAACAGCAGGTCCGGACAGGTCAACCTGCCGCCATGCGGTCCGCGTTGTCTGGTTTGAGTGCATTCAGGGCGCGTCCGGGATTCGGTGCTACCGTCCGGGCGGCATCGCGGCCGAGGAATTGAGCGGGGCGCGTTGTACACCCGAAAATGCCGTTTCCCAAAACGCGTTTCCAGAGGTACAACATGACGTCCCTCCGAAAGCCCCCGACCCGAAACCCGCCCATCCCCGCGCCACCCGCCGGCATCACCCGGGGCTGCCACCCCGCGCCGGCAGACAAGGACCGCCATGTGCTCCGCCGCGGCATGCCCGCACACCGTCACCCGACCCCATCCCGGCCCTCGCCTCGCCAATGCGAACGCCGCCCCCGCGCCCGGGCGGCTGCTGAACGTCGCCGAGGCCGCCGAACGCCTCGGAGCCGGCGAGCGCTTCGTGCGCCGCCTCATATCCGAGCGCCGCATCGCCTTCGTCAAAGTCGGCCGCCACGTCCGCCTCGCCGAGAGCGTCCTGGACGCCTACGTCCTCGCCAACACCGTCCCGCCCGTCACCGCCCGTCGCCGAGGACGGGCGTCCTACCGGAGGGCGGCCTGATGGCGAACGCCAAGGGAGGCAAGCGCCGATTCGGCTCGATCCGGCAGTACCGCTCCGGCCGGTGGACTGCCAGCTACGTCGATCCCACGGGGCTGCGCCGCCCCTCCCCGGAGACTTTCGCCACGAAGACGGACGCCGAGGTCTGGCTGAGCCAGATCGAGGCCGACCTCACGCGCGGCGACTGGACGGACCCGGACGCCGGAGCGGTCAACTTCGAGGAGTACGCGCTGCGCTGGGTCGCCGAACGCGGGCTCGCCGCGACCACCGACGAGCTCTACCGGCGTCTCCTCCGCCTCCACCTGCTGCCGGTGTTCGGCCCGTACGAGCTGGACGAGATCACCCCCGGCCGAGTCCGTGCCTGGCGGGCCGACCGGCTGGAGGCGACCGGGGCCACGACCGTCGCCAAGAGCTACCGCCTGCTGAAGGCCGTTCTGGAGACGGCGGCCGACGACGAGCTGATCCGCCGCAACCCGTGCCGGATCAAGGGCGCGGGGAAGGAAGAGGCCGAGGAGCGTCCGATCGCCACCGTCGAGCAGGTCGACGCCCTGGCCGACGTCATGGGTCCGCGCTGGCGGCTGATGGTCTACCTCGCCGCCTACGGCAGCCTCCGCCCTGAAGAGCAGGCGGAGTTGCGGCGCCCCGACGTGACGCTGCCGGACGAACCGGAGGAGGCGAGGCGGCGACGCGACGCAGCGCGCGAGCCCGCGCTGCTCCGGATCGCCCGAGCCTCACCGGAACTGACCACCGGTCGCCGCGTCACTGGCGACCCGAAATCCCGGGCGGGAAAGCGGGTGGTCGTGCTGCCCGCATTCCTGACGGTGGACCTCCGACGGCATCTCGACTGGTTCGCCGCAAAGGAAGACGACGGACTGATTTTCGTCGGAGAGCGCGGGGCGCCTTTCCGCCGATCCACCTTCGGCCGTAAATGGCGGAAGGCCCGAGCGAAAGTCGGCCTGCCCGGAAACTTCCGCTTCTACGACCTCCGCCACACCGGAAACACCCTCGTCACCCAGTCGGGCGGCACGCTGAAGGACGCCATGGTCCGCGCCGGCCAGTCCTCGGAACGCGCTGCCCTGATCTACCAGCACTCCACGCTGGAGCGGCAGAAGGAGGTCGCGGCCGGTCTCGACGACCGCGTCCGCGCCGAGCGCCTCAATGCGGCGGCCGACGACGCATCTGGTGCGGAAGTGGTGCGGCTGGCCTGACACCGGCCTGACTGCCCGTCCGGGGGCCGACGCGATCCCGTGTCGGCCCCCGAACCCTGCCCACCGCGACACTCCGTGGCGGAACCTGTCGGCCAGGCGATGCGCTGCGCGCGTCGCAATCCGGTTACTGAGCAGCGGCGTTGTACGTGGGCTCGCGTCCGCGCCGCTATGCAGCCTTCAATCACGCGTGACGGAACGCAACTTCACCCTGTGGCGCAGGTCACTCATAATGCGTCTCATTATTCGAGAATTTCGCCGCACTGATATCCGACCCAACGTTCGGCGCCGCCCGATAGTCCCAATTGGCCGCCGCATGTGGTGCGCAAGTGGTGCGCGACTCGCTAATTGGTCTGGACAACGACAAAGCCCCAACTCGCTGAGCTGGGGCTTTCATATGGAGCGGATGACGGGAATCGAACCCGCGCTCTGAGCTTGGGAAGCTCATGTTCTACCATTAAACTACATCCGCAGATGGGTGGCCTTGGGGAAGGCGCTCCGGGGCTACTGTACCGCATGGTGAGGGGCGGGTGGGGCGGGAATCGGGGGTGGGGGGAGGGGTACGTTGGGGTCGGTGTGGTGGCGTGGGTGGCGCCGGGGGATCCCCTAATGTGTGGGTTTGTCGGCCACGCGGAGTTGGGGAAGGGGCTACATGGAGCGCACGGTTGTTCGGTGTGCGGAGGGACATGTGTTCAGCACGACGTCGTTTCCGATGCAGCATCTCGGAGCCGAGCGGTTGGGCCCCGGGCGGCTGTTGAGGTGTCCGAAGTGCGCTCGGCTGCGGCATGCGGTGCCCGTGGACGAGGTGCGCGGCGGCGTCGGGAAGTAACGGGCCGGGACGGCGCGGAGGGCGCCGCGGCGACGGGGCGCTGAGCTGCGGGATGGTGCGGCGGGGCGGGAGATCCGGTTCGGTTAGTCTCGGGGGGTGCTTCTCTCTGACAAGGACATCCGAACCGAGATCGACAACGCGCGCGTGCGGGTCGAGCCGTTCGACGCGTCGATGGTGCAGCCCTCGAGTATCGATGTGCGGCTGGACCGGTTCTTCCGGGTGTTCGAGAACCACCGGTACCCGCACATCGATCCGGCGGTGGAGCAGCCGGACCTGACGCGGCTGGTGGAGCCGGAGGGCGACGACGCGTTCATCCTGCACCCGGGGGAGTTCGTGCTCGCCTCGACGTACGAGGTGATCACGCTCCCGGACGACGTCGCGTCCCGGCTGGAGGGCAAGTCGAGCCTCGGACGGCTGGGCCTCCTCACGCATTCGACGGCCGGCTTCATCGACCCCGGCTTCTCCGGCCACGTCACGCTGGAGCTGTCCAACGTGGCGACGCTGCCGATCAAGTTGTGGCCCGGGATGAAGATCGGGCAACTCTGCCTGTTCCGGCTGTCGTCCCCCGCGGAGTTCCCGTACGGGTCCGCCCGGTACGGCTCCCGCTACCAGGGCCAGCGCGGGCCCACGCCCTCCCGCTCGTTCCTCAACTTCCACCGCACGCAGGTCTGAGCGGCCGCCCCCGGACGCAGTACCCGCCCCGACGCAGGGCCCGCGCAAACGCACGACCCGCCGCGACGGAAGACCCGGGTACGGGAACCCGTGCGCCCAGGCACCCACTACCGGTGCATCCGCGCACCCTTCAACACCTTGTCCACCGCGTTCCTCGGCCCGTACACGGCCAGCCCCACCAGGTCGAGCCCGTCCCGCGGCACCGCCCGGACCGCCGCCCGGTTGTCGTGGTCGTTGCCCGTGGCGAAGAGGTCCGCGGTGAAGATCGCCCGCGGCAACGCGCGGGACAGCGCCCGCGCGTGGGCGGTGACCAGCATCTGCTTGTCGCCCTCGAAGACCAGGACCGGCTGCCGGAACATCGGCAGGTAGGGCGTGCCGTCGGCGTCCTCGTAGGGCTCCCCGACCACCTCGGGCAGTTGCGAGCCGAGCCCGCTGACGAGGAAGGCGGTCACGTTCAGCCGCTGCCACGTCTCCAGGTCGTCCCGCAGCAGGACGGCGATCTTCGTGTCGAAGCGGACGGGCGCCGGCGGGCCCGATTCGGGCTGCGGCAGCGGTTCGGGGGAGGTGCGGTTCGCGTTGCTCATACCGCCACTCTCGCGCCCGCCCCACCCCGCGTTCTTGTACGTTCCTGCCCGATCCGGGAAGTCGGCGGCCCACGCGGGTGGACCGCCCCGCCGGAGAAACCCGATCAGATCAGCGGCAGCTTGAACAGCATCAGCAGCGCGACCAGCTGGATCGACGACGCCCCGAGCGCCTTGTGCCACGGCAGGTCGTGCGACTTGGCCACCATCGACGTGAGGAGCGCGCCGCAGGCGATCCACGTCGCCCACCCGAGCAACTGCACGAAGCCGTTGCCGCCGCCCAGGAAGAGCGCGAAGAACAGCCGGGGCGTGTCCGTGAGCGAACTCACCAGCATCGCCAGGCCGATCGTGGGAGCCCAGGCGCCGTCCCCGCCGAGCTGGCGGGCGAGCGTGTGGGTGACCGCGCCGAGGGTGAGCCCGCACAGCACGACCACGACCCCGGTGGTCAGCACCCACGGGATGCTTGCCGTCAGCGTGGAGTTGAGCACGTCACTGCGGGCGGCGTCGAAGCCGAAGACGGCGAGCAGCCCGTAGAGGAAGGTCACGGTCAGAGCCGGGCCCCACACCGAGTGGTCGCGCATCTGCCAGAACGTCCGGCCCGGCCGCAGCACGATCCCGCTCAGCAGTTGCTTCCAGTGCAGCCGGGGAGCGGCGGGCGTCGCGCTCGCCTGGCCCGCGCGGTAGGTGGCCACGTGGTCGTCGCCGTAGCCCCGCTCGTCGTAGCGCTCGCCTCCGTAGGGCCCGCCGCCGTAACCCTGCCCGCCGTAACCGGAGCCGGCCCCCTCGTAGCCCTGCCGGTCGTACGAACCGCGGTCGTACGCCCCGCCGTCGCCTCCCTGGTCCGCGTACGGGTCGGAGTAGCGCGCGTCCGCGCCCAGGGTGAACGCGCGGGTGCTGCCGGGGGAGTCGTCGTAGGAGGGGGCGGGGCCGCGGTCGAAGTACTCGGGTTCGCCGCCGCGGGGTGCGCCGCCGCGCGGCGCGCCGTCGGGGTAGCCGCTCCCGGGGTGCCCGTTGCCGTACCCCCGCGGGTATCCCTGGCCCTGCTGCGGCGCACCGGAGGGACCGGGCGGCCGGTACTGCGCCGGCTGCGCCCCGCCCCGCTGTCGGCCCTCGCCCCGTCGTCCCTTGAAACCAGCCACGCCTTCGAACGTACCCGCTACCCAGTGGTGCCGGGACGGCCCGCTGTCCACAGGCCGCCATTGCTGCCAACCTGTGACACGCCCGGTAGCCTGCCGGGCGGTGACGCGTGACGGCCACGACATGCGCGGGGGGAAGCCGACCATGAGCGGTACGACAGGTGGGAACACCGGGACGAACCGGACGAACAAGGACGCCCGGTCCAGGGCCGATCGGGTGATATCCCGGCGGCGGGCGGCCGCCCTGCCGGCGGTCGCGGCCGTCCTCACGCTCGCCTTGGCGCTCGCCGGCTGCGACAGCGGCTCCGGCCCGGCCGACGGCTCGCGCCTGCCGGAGTCCCGTACGAGCACCGCGACCGCCACCCCGCCGCCGCCGGAGACCGCGACGAGCAGTCCGGCCGCCGGCCAGGGCACCATCCCGGCCCGGCTCGAAGCGGACGGCACGACCGTCACCGTGGGCGACCCCGCCGCGCCGCACACCCTCACCGTCGTCGAGGACCCGCGCTGCCCGTACTGCGAGCGGTTCGAGCAGGCGAACGCCGCCCGGATCCAGGAGCTGGAGAAGGCCGGCACGATCCGGGTGCAGTACACCTTCGCGTCGTTCCTCGACCAGAGCCTCGGCGGGGGCGGCTCGAAGCGGGCGGTGAACGCGCTGCGCGCGGCCCTGGGCACGGACGGGCACGGCAGCGGCTTCGTGACGCTGCACACGCTGGTGTACGAGTACCAGCCGAACGAGAACAGTGACGGCTTCACCGCGGACTTCCTGCTCGAACTCGCGGGGAAGGTCCCGGGGTTGCGCTCTGCCGCCTTCGACGCCGCGGTGCGCGGCCAGACCTACGCGAGCTTCGTCACCGCCTCGGAGAGTGCCTTCACCAAGAGCGGGGCGAGCGGCACGCCCGTGGTGAAGATCGACGGTGACAACGTGTCCGGCCAGGACGGGGTCTCGACGGCCGCGGGCTTCGACAAGCTGCTGGCCGGCCACGGGGTGTCCTGAGGGACGGTCCCGCAGCCGGCCAGGGGGGTATGCGGCCGATCAGCCGGTCCGACGTCCGGCCGACCCGGTCGGAAGGTCGGCCGGTCGGATGATCAGCCTGTCGGCGCGGCCTCGGCGGGCACCGCCACCGGCGTCCGCACGGAGTCGAGCAGCAACTGCGCGACGTCCACGACCTGCAACGACTCCTTCGCCTTGCCGTCGTTCTTCTTGCCGTTGACCGAGTCGGTGAGCATCACCAGGCAGAACGGGCAGGCGGTGGAGACGATGTCCGGGTTGAGGGACAGCGCCTCGTCCACGCGCTCGTTGTTGATGCGCTTGCCGATCCGCTCCTCCATCCACATGCGCGCGCCGCCGGCGCCGCAGCAGAAGCCGCGCTCCTTGTGGCGGTGCATCTCCTCGTTCCGCAGCCCGGGCACCTTGGCGATGATCTCGCGCGGCGGCGTGTAGACCTTGTTGTGCCGGCCGAGGTAGCAGGGGTCGTGGTACGTGATCAGGCCCTCGACGGGGTTGACCGGGACCAGCTTCCCCTCGTCCACCAGGTGCTGGAGCAGCTGGGTGTGGTGCACGACCTCGTACTCGCCGCCGAGCTGCGGGTACTCGTTGGCAAGGGTGTTGAAGCAGTGCGGGCAGGTGGCGACGATCTTCTTCGACGAGCGCGGCTTGCGGCTCGAGGGGACCACCTTGCCGTCGTCGTCGAGCTCCTCGCCGAACGCCATGTTCAGCATCCCGACGTTCTCCTGGCCGAGTTGCTGGAACAGGAACTCGTTGCCGAGGCGGCGGGCCGAGTCGCCGGTGCAGTTCTCCTCGCCGCCCATGATGGCGAAGTCGACCCCGGCGATGTGCAGCAGTTCGGCGAACGCCTTGGTGGTCTTCTTGGCGCGGTCCTCCAGCGAACCGGCGCAGCCGACCCAGTAGAGGTACTCGACCTCGGTCAGGTCCTCGATGTCCTCGCCCACGATGGGCACCTCGAAGTCGACCTCCTTCACCCAGGCCAGCCGCTGCTTCTTCGGCAGGCCCCAGGGGTTGCCCTTCTTCTCCAGGTTCTTCAGCATCGTGCCGGCCTCGCTGGGGAAGGCCGACTCGATCATCACCTGGTAGCGGCGCATGTCGACGATGTGGTCGACGTGCTCGATGTCGACCGGGCACTGCTCGACGCAGGCGCCGCAGGTGGTGCAGGACCACAGCACGTCGGGGTCGATGACCCCGTTCTCCTCCAGGGTGCCGATCAGCGGGCGTTCGGCCTCGGCGAGCGCCGCGGCGGGGACGCCGGCGAGCTGCTCCTCGGTCGCCTTCTCCTCGCCCTCCGCGGACTTGCCGCCACCCGCGAGCAGGTAGGGCGCCTTGGCGTGGGCGTGGTCGCGCAGCGACATGATCAGCAGCTTCGGCGACAGCGGCTTGCCGGTGTTCCATGCGGGGCACTGCGACTGGCAGCGGCCGCACTCGGTGCAGGTGGAGAAGTCGAGGATGCCCTTCCAGGAGAACTGCTCGACCTGGGAGACGCCGAAGACGTCGTCCTCGCCCGGGTCCTCGAAGTCGATCGGCACGCCGCCGCTGGTCATCGGCTGGAGCGCGCCCAGGGCGACCGGACCCTCGGCGTTGCGCTTGAACCAGATGTTGAAGAAGGCCAGGAAGCGGTGCCAGGCGACGCCCATCGAGGTGTTGAGGCCGAGGGTGATCGCCCAGATCATGGTGACGCCCAGCTTGATCATCGCGACCAGGTACACGAGGTTCTGGAGCGTGTGGGTGCTCAGCCCGCGCAGGCCCGCGACCAGGGGGTACGACACCCAGTACGCCGCCTCGTAGTGGCCGACGCCGTGCAGGGCGCCCTCCAGGCCGCGCAGCATGAGGATCGCCAGCCCGATGACGAGCACCACGTACTCGACGAAGTACGCCTGCCAGGCGGTCGATCCGGCGAACCGCGACTTGCGGCCGGCCCGGGAGGGCAGGTTCATCAGCCGGACCGCGATGAGCACCAGGATGCCCAGGGTCGTGAACAGCGTGATGAACTCGACGTACACCTCGTACGGCAGCCAGGTGCCGATCACCGGCAGGATCCAGTCGGCCTTGAAGAGCTGGCCGTAGGCGTTGACGATGGTCAGGCCCAGGGTGAGGAAGCCGACCGCCACGAACCAGTGGGCCACGCCGATCGCGCCCCACTTGTTCATCCGGGTGTGGCCGACGAACTCCCTGGCCAGGGTCTTCGTCCGCGCGACCGGGTTGCCGGTACGGGTACCCGCGGGGGCGGGCTGACCGAGCGTGATGAACCGGTAGATCTGCGCGACGGCGAGGCCGATCAGGGCGACGCCGACCGCCGTGAGGACCAGCGACACGATGATCGCGGCGAGTTGCATGGGGGCTCCTCGGGCCTGCGCGAGCGAAACGTACTAAGCGGTAACTTACTCCGGTCTCGGCTGAGGTTACCCGGGAATTCGGGGCCCATAAAGCCGCCCTGCTGGTGATCTGCGTCGCGAGAGGGGGTCGTGATGCGCCGGGCGTGCCGCCGAACGGGGGAAGTGGGCGGATCGGGCTCGGGGAGGGGAACTACGCAGGGTGCTCGTCCGTGAGACAAGAAGAGGGGTGGAGCGGGGTGTGGGGCTGCGCGGGGGCGACGGTGTCGGGGGTGCGGTGAGGCGAGAAGGGGTGTGAAGGGGTGCGGTGAGGTTCGGAGGGGCGAGTGGCTGTAGTGCGTCGACCACGCGCCGTTAAGTTGAGTCGCCTCGACTCATGTCAATTGACAGCGGGCTCCCGGTCGTGCACTCTTGAGCCAGTTGCACTCAAGTCAGTTTGTTGGAGGATTCACCATGGCACGTGCGGTCGGCATCGACCTGGGCACGACTAATTCCGTCGTCAGCGTTCTCGAAGGCGGCGAGCCCACCGTCATCACCAACGCAGAGGGCGCCAGGACCACGCCGTCCGTCGTCGCCTTCGCCAAGAACGGCGAGGTGCTCGTCGGCGAGGTGGCCAAGCGCCAGGCTGTCACCAACGTCGACAGGACCATCCGCTCGGTCAAGCGCCACATGGGCACCGACTGGCGGATCAACCTCGACGGCAAGGACTTCAACCCGCAGCAGATCTCCGCGTTCATCCTGCAGAAGCTGAAGCGGGACGCCGAGTCGTACCTGGGCGAGAAGGTCACCGACGCGGTGATCACCGTCCCCGCGTACTTCAACGACTCCGAGCGGCAGGCCACCAAGGAGGCCGGCGAGATCGCCGGCCTGAACGTGCTGCGCATCGTCAACGAGCCGACCGCCGCCGCGCTGGCGTACGGCCTGGACAAGGACGACCAGACGATCCTCGTCTTCGACCTCGGTGGCGGCACCTTCGACGTGTCCCTGCTGGAGATCGGCGACGGCGTGGTGGAGGTCAAGGCCACCAACGGCGACAACCACCTCGGTGGCGACGACTGGGACCAGCGGGTCGTGGACTACCTGGTCAAGCAGTTCCACTCGGGCCACGGCGTGGACCTGGGCAAGGACAAGATGGCGCTCCAGCGGCTGCGTGAGGCCGCGGAGAAGGCCAAGATCGAGCTGTCCTCGTCCACCGAGACCTCGATCAACCTGCCCTACATCACGGCGTCCGCCGAGGGCCCGCTGCACCTGGACGAGAAGCTCACCCGGGCGCAGTTCCAGCAGCTCACCTCCGACCTGCTGGAGCGCTGCAAGACCCCGTTCCACAACGTGATCAAGGACGCCGGCATCCAGCTGTCCGAGATCGACCACGTGGTCCTGGTCGGCGGCTCGACCCGTATGCCCGCCGTCGCCGAGCTGGTGCGCGAGCTGACCGGTGGCAAGGAGGCCAACAAGGGCGTCAACCCGGACGAGGTCGTCGCCATCGGCGCCTCGCTCCAGGCCGGTGTCCTGAAGGGCGAGGTCAAGGACGTCCTGCTGCTCGACGTCACCCCGCTGTCCCTCGGTATCGAGACCAAGGGCGGCATCATGACCAAGCTGATCGAGCGGAACACGACGATCCCGACGAAGCGTTCGGAGATCTTCACCACCGCCGAGGACAACCAGCCGTCCGTGCAGATCCAGGTCTATCAGGGCGAGCGCGAGATCGCGGCGTACAACAAGAAGCTCGGGATGTTCGAGCTGACCGGCCTGCCGCCGGCCCCGCGCGGGATGCCCCAGATCGAGGTCACCTTCGACATCGACGCCAACGGCATCATGCACGTCGGCGCGAAGGACCTGGGCACCGGCAAGGAGCAGCGGATGACCGTCACCGGCGGCTCCTCGCTGCCCAAGGACGAGGTCGACCGGATGCGCCAGGAGGCCGAGCAGTACGCGGACGAGGACCACAAGCGCCGCGAGGCCGCCGAGACCCGCAACCAGGGTGAGCAGCTCGTCTACCAGACCGAGAAGTTCATCGCGGACAACAAGGACAAGCTCCCCGAGGACGTCCGCTCCGAGGTCGAGACCGCGGTCGCCGACCTCAAGGAGAAGCTGAAGAACGAGTCGTCCGACGACAGCAACACCTCGGCGATCCGCGAGGCCACCGAGAAGGTCGCGGCCACCAGCCAGAAGCTCGGCCAGGCGCTGTACGCCAACGCGCAGGCCGAGGGCGGCGCGGCCGGTGCCGGCGCGGGTGCTCCCGGCGACGAGCAGGCCGCACCGGCTGACGACGACGTCGTGGACGCCGAGATCGTCGACGACGAGAACGGCAAGAGGGATGGTGCCGCGTGACGGAGGAGCCGAAGGGCTTCGAGGAGCCCGACGTCCCCTCCGACGCCGCCGACAAGCCGGAGTCCGGCAAGGCGGGCAAGTCCGGCTCGGGCACCGGGGCCGCCGGTAAGGCGGGCCCGGGGTCCGGTGGCGGGGACGACGCGACCTCCCAGGAGCTGACGGCCGTCAAGGCGCAGTTGGACCAGGTGCGCACCGCCCTCGGCGAGCGCACCGCCGACCTCCAGCGCCTCCAGGCCGAGTACCAGAACTACCGCCGCCGGGTGGAGCGGGACCGTGTCGCCGTCAAGGAGATCGCGGTCGCCAACCTGCTGTCCGAACTGCTCCCGGTGCTCGACGACATCGGCCGGGCGCGGGAGCACGGCGAGCTGCTCGGCGGCTTCAAGTCGGTCGCCGAGTCGCTGGAGACGGTGGCCGCGAAGCTGGGCCTGCAGCAGTTCGGCAAGGAGGGCGAGCCCTTCGACCCGCTGGTGCACGAAGCGCTGATGCACAGCTACTCGCCTGATGTCACTCAGACGACATGCGTGCAGATCCTTCAGCCTGGGTACCGCATCGGGGAGCGCAACCTGCGGCCCGCCCGGGTCGCGGTCGCCGAGCCCCAGCCGGGCAGCCACGGCAAGGACGAGCAGTCCGAGTCGGGTGAGCCGGCCGACCAGGCCGACCGGAAGGCGGACGACGACGAGGAGACCGGTGGCCCGGACCAGGGCTGACGGAGCAGGGCGCACCGGGTACCCCGGGGCGGCGGCTGTGACGGAGAGGAGGGACGCCGAGGATGAGTATCAGTAGGGACCTGTTGGAGAAGGACCTGTACAAGGTCCTCGGCGTCCCCAAGGACGCCACCGACGCCGAGATCAAGAAGGCCTACCGGAAGCTGGCCCGGGAGTTCCACCCGGACGCCAACAAGGGCGACGCCAAGGCCGAGGAGCGCTTCAAGGAGATCTCCGAGGCCAACGACGTCCTGTCCGACACCAAGCGCCGCAAGGAGTACGACGAGGGCCGCGCGCTGTTCGGCAACGGCGGCATGCGGCCCGGTCCTGGCGCGGGCGGGACCGGCGGGTTCAACTTCGACCTGGGCGACCTCTTCGGCGGCGCCCAGGGACCCGGCGGCACCACGACCGGCCAGGGCGGCGGCTTCGGCGGCGGCCTGGGCGACGTGTTCGGCGGCCTGTTCAACCGGGGCGGCGGCACTCGCGTGCAGCCGCGCCGCGGCCAGGACATCGAGTCCGAGGTGACGCTCAGCTTCACCGAGGCCGTCGACGGGGCCACTGTCCCGTTGCGGATGTCCTCGCAGGCACCCTGCAAGGCCTGCTCCGGTACCGGCGACAAGAACGGCACGCCCCGGGTGTGCCCGACCTGCGTCGGCACCGGGCAGGTCTCGCGCGGCGGCGGCGGTGGCTTCTCGCTCACCGACCCGTGCGTGGACTGCAAGGGCCGCGGCCTGATCGCGGAGAACCCCTGCGAGGTCTGCCACGGCAGCGGGCGGGCGAAGAGCTCGCGCACCATGCAGGTGCGCATCCCCGCCGGGGTCACCGACGGGCAGCGCATCCGGCTGCGCGGCAAGGGCGCCCCCGGCGAGCGCGGCGGACCGGCCGGCGACCTCTACGTGGTCGTGCACGTCGGCCGGCACCCGGTGTTCGGCCGCAAGGACGCCAACCTGACCGTCACGGTGCCGGTGAGCTTCAGCGAGGCCGCGCTCGGTGCCGAGATCCGCGTGCCCACCCTCGGTGGGCCGCCGGTCACCCTGAAGCTGCCCGCGGGCACGCCCAACGGCCGGACCCTGCGGGCCCGGGGCAAGGGCGCGGTCCGCAAGGACGGCACGCGCGGCGATCTGCTGGTCACGGTCGAGGTGGCCGTGCCGGAGCGGACCGAGGGCAAGGCGCTGGACGCACTGGAGTCGTACCGTGAGGCGACCGCGGACATCGACCCGCGGGCGGAGCTGTTCAAGGCCGCAAAGGGAGCGTGAGCGGATGAGCATCGACGGCGGCGGGGCCTCCGGGCCCCGCATGGGACGCGGCCGCAATCCGTACCAGCTGACGGAGGAGTCGCCGGTCTACGTGATCTCGGTGGCGGCCGAGCTGTCCGGGCTGCACCCGCAGACCCTGCGGCAGTACGACCGCCTCGGCCTGGTCTCCCCGGACCGCACGGCCGGCCGCGGGCGGCGCTACTCCTCCCGCGACATCGAGCAGCTGCGCGAGGTGCAGCGACTCTCGCAGGACGAGGGCATCAACCTCGCAGGCATCAAGCGGATCATCGAGCTGGAGAACCAGGTCGCCGCGCTCCAGGCCCGCGTCGCCGAACTCTCCGCCGCCGTCGAGGGCGCCGCCGCGGTGATCCAGCAGCGCGAGGCCGCCGTGCACGCGTCGTACCGGCGTGACCTCGTGCCGTACCAGGACGTGCAGCACACCAGCGCGCTGGTGGTCTGGCGGCCGAAGCGCGACGGTTGAGCGCACCAGCAGGCGGATTCAGCGGACCATGGCCTCGGCCGTGGTCCGCTCGCGTTTTCCGGACCGGGGGCGGATCGGCGCAGTGTGCGGACGGCACGAATCGCAGTACGTTGAGAACGAGGCGGTAGGAGCCTGAGCCCCCGCGCGGGTCACCGGCCGGCGGGTGTGCGTCCTTCCGGATCGAGGAGTGACATCCATGAGCGGACAGTTCGAAACCGTGACCGAGGTCGACCGGTCGATCGACGAGGTCTTCGCCTACCTGGCGCAGGGCACGCACGATGCGGAGTTCAGCCCCCGGGTGCAGGAGATCACCAAGGAGCCGGCGGGACCCACGGCGGTCGGCACGACGTTCCGCAGCACGGTGAAGGACGCGGGATTGACGTCCCACCGCGAGATCCGGATCACCGAGCTGCAGGAGCCGTCGACGATCCGCTGGTCGGAGACGTCGAAGAACTCGGTGACCTCCCGCGAGGGCGGCTACGACCTGCAGCCGATCGCGGACGGGCGGACCCGGGTGCGGCTGTTCAACGTCCTCGAAGGGCACGGCATCGGCAAGCTGCTGGTGGGCGTCGCCCTCGGCGCGGCACGCAAGGACGCACCCGCGTTCGGCGAGCGGATCAAGAAGGCGGTCGAGGCGGCCTGACCGCTGCTCCGGACTCCCGGGGCCCTTCCCCGGGGCAGGCGGCGCCGCTCTCACCCCCGGCGCCGCTCGCACCCCCCGCGCCGCTTTCGCAAGGGACGTCCTTTTTCCGCCCGGCGGACGCTCTCCCGACGGGCACCCTCCCGCCCGCCGCCGCCCACGCGCTCACGCGCCGGGGACGAGGATGACCTTGCCGGCCACCGTGCGCGACTCCGCGAGCCGGAGCGCTTCCGGGGCGTCGGCCAGCGGCATGCGCGCGGCGATCTGCGGAACGAGGACGCCCTTGGCGAGCAGCTCCAGTACCTGGGTGAGGTCCGCGTGCAACCGGCGCCGGAAGCTCGCCCTGCGGCGCCGGCCGGCCCAGAAGTTGTAGAAGTGCGCGCTCCTGCCGTTGGGCAGGCAGTTCCACAGTGCGAGCCGCGCGAACAGCGTCAGCACCGGCAGCTGCGAGTTGCCCTCGTCGTCCTTCGTCGCCGCGGTGCCGTACGAGACCAGCGTGCCGCCCCGGCGCAGCAACTGCCACGACCGCACCAGCCCGGCGCCGCCGACGTGGTCGAACACCGCGTCCACGCCGTCCGGCGCCAGCTCCCGGATCCGGGCGTGGAGGTCCGGGGAGCGGTAGTCGACCGGAATGGCGCCCAGCTCGCGCACCGTGGCGTGGTGGCGCTCCGACGCCGTGCCGATCACGGTGATCCCCGCGTGCCGGGCAAGCTGCACGAGCGTGGAGCCGACCCCGCCGTTGGCGCCGAGGACCACGATGGTCCCGCCGGAGCGGACCTTCGCCGTGCGGTGCAGCATCTGCCAGGCGGTGATCCCGTTGACCACCACCGTCTCCGCGGCGGGCGCGTCCACGCCGTCCGGCACGGGCACGAGGTCGGCAGCGTCGATCAGCACGTGGCTGGCCCAGCCGCCGGTCTTGGTGACGGCGGCGAACCGGCGTCCGGTCAGCGCGGCGTCCACGCCTGGCCCGGTGGCGGTGACGGTGCCCACCAGGTCGTAGCCGGGCACGAAGGGGAAGGGCGGCTGGTCGTAGTACTTGCCGCGGCGCATCTGCTGCTCGGCGAAGGAGACCCCGGTCGCGTCCATCCGCAGGACGACCTGTCCCGCGGCCGGCGGCGGAAGCTCGCGGGTGCGGACCTCCAGGCCGCTCGGGTCGACCAGGCCGGGCAGGACGATCTCGGTGGCGAGGACGGTGGCGCTGCTGGTCATGGGGCACTCCGGTCGGTCGGGCCGTTGGCTTACACGTGTAAACATACAGACGTAACCACGGGGCGGCAAGAAGTTACGGCCGTAACCTTCACGGTGTAAGCTCACAGCGTGGAAGAGACCGGAACCGGGGCGCGGGCCGCGTCGAGACCCGCCCGCGCGCGCAACCGTCGAGGCGAGGGCGGGCGGCTGCGCGAGGACATCGTCACGGCCGCGGTGGAACTCCTCGACGAGGCCGGCGACGAGCGGGCCATCACGTTGCGGTCCGTGGCGCGCCGGGTCGGGATCGCGGCTCCGTCGATCTACCCGCACTTCCCCGACCAGCCGGCCATCATGCTGGCCGTCGTGCGGCGGGAGTTCGCGGAACTCGATCGCACCCTCCGCTCCGCCGTGGAGGAGGCGGGGGGCGACCCCCGGCGGCGGCTGTTCGCCGTCTGCGAGACCTACCTCGACTTCGCCCGGACCCGTCCCGAGCGCTACCGCGCGATGTTCGGCGGCGTCTGGGTGCCGACCCTGGGCGACAGTTCGCTGGTCGAGGCGGATCTGAGCGAGCTGGGAGCCGAGACCCTTCAACTCCTCGTCGACACGCTCGACGCCTGCGTCGCGGCCGGGGAGGCCACCAGCACCGACCTGTTCGGGGACGCGGTCGCGCTGTGGCTGGGGTTGCACGGGCTGGCCCACCAGCGTGCGGTCACCCGGGCGTTCCCCTGGCCGGAAGGCATCGCCGAGCGCCTCATCACCTCGCTCGCCCACCTCAGGGACGCGTGAGGCCGGGCCGTCGCTCCGCGGAAATTCGGGCGACACCGCGCGGTGGTGGCGTTAGCTTCGGATGCCATGGACCCACTTGGTGAAGCGCAGATCCGGGACTCCTTCGTGAACTGCTCGAAGGGCGAGGCGAAGCGCGTCAGGCTGCCGCGGGAGCTCGCGGAGGTGTCGTGGGCGGACCTGGACTTCTTCGGCTGGCGCGACCCCGGTGCCCCGGACCGCGCGTACCTCGTGACCGGCGGCCCGCGTCCCACGGGCATCGCGCTGCGGGTCGCGCCGGGCGCCCGGCGGAACCTGATGCGCAGCAGCCTGTGCTCGATCTGCCTGACCGGCCACTCCGGCGGCGGCGTGGACCTGCTGGCCGCGCCGCTGGCCGGGGCCGCCGGCCGGCAGGGCAACACCGTCGGCACTTACATGTGCGCCGACCTGGCCTGTTCGCTGTACCTCCGGGGCAAGAAGACCTCCGCGCTGGTCAAGCGGATGGAGGAGACCCTGACGCTGGAGGAGCAGATCGCGCGCACCGTGCGCAATCTCGACGCCTTCCTGGCGAAGGTGACCGCGGCACGGGTGGCCTGAGCGGGATCATCGGCGGGGACGCGTCAGGCGTTCCCCATCGCCCGGGTGAGGGCGATCTCGATGACCACCCGGTCCGGGTTGTAGGCCGGGGTGCGCTTGTAGCGCTCGGCGTAGCGGCGTACGGCGTCGGCGACCCGTTCGGGATCCTCGGAGACGGTGGCGATGCCCTCCAGGGTGGCCCAACGGCCGCGGTCCGCCTGGCAGACGGCGACGCGGGCACCGGACGGCCCGGCGGCGCGCACGTTCGCGGCCTTGCGGCTGGCGGTGTTGGTGATCACGCGGGCGAGTCCGGCCTCGGGCTCATAGGTGACACCGACCGGGACCAGGTGCGGGGAGCCGTCGGGGCGGGTGGTGGTCAGCGTGCACAGGTGGTACTCGCGCCAGAAGGCGAGGTACCCGGGCTCGGGGGAGCGGGGATCGCGGTGCGGCATGGCACGAACGGTAACCCGTCGGCCCGGTCGGCCGTGGGAACGCTCAACCTCCGAGTCCGACCGGCAGTTGCGCCACGCTGTTCCCGATGAACCCCGGCAGCCGGGGCAGTTCCGCGTCGGGCACGGCCGGCGCCAGCCGCGGATGGGCACCGTACAGCGTGCGCAGCGCGACCGTTGCCTCGAGCCGGGCCAGCGGGGCGCCCAGGCAGTAGTGGGCGCCGTGCCCGAAGGCGAGGTGGCGGGTGCCGGGCGGCCGGGTGATGTCGAACCGGTCGGCGTCGGGGCCGTAGGCGCGCGGGTCGCGCCCGGCACCGGCGTAACCGGCGAGGACCGGTGTGCCGCGCGGCACGAGGGTGCCGTCGACCTCCAGATCGGTGGTGGGATAGCGGAACGGGAAGTTCGCGACCGGACCGTCCCAGCGCAGCGTCTCCTCGACCACCGCGTCCCAGGAGGCTTCACCCGAAAGGACGAGGTCGAGTTGGGCGGGGTGGGCAGACAGGGCGCGTACCGCGTTGGTGATGAGGTTGAGCGTGGTCTCGTGTCCGGCGACGATCATCAGCAGCAGGGTGCCGGTCACCTCCTCGTCGCTCAACCGCTCGGTGCCGTCGTCCCGTTCCCGGTCGCGGGCCGCGATCAGCGCGCTGGTCAGGTCGTCGCCGGGGTGTGTGCGGCGGTCCGCGACGACGTCGGCGAGCACCGCGTGGATCTCGCGCTGCGCGGCCATCGCGTCGGCGGCCGGGCTGGAGGTGCTGACCAGGAGGTGGGTGAGGTCGTGCAGGCGGTCGCGGTGCGCCGGGTCCACGCCGAGCAGCTCGCTGATCACGCCCATCGGCAGCGGGTACGCGAAGGACGCGCGCAGGTCGACGATGCCGTCCGGGTCGGTACGGCCGGGCAGTTCGGCCACCAGCTCGCCGGCCAGCCGCTCGATCCACGGGCGCAGGGCAGCCACCCGGCGCGGCGTGAACGCCTCGGCGGCCAGGCCCCGCAGCCGCCGGTGGTCGTCACCGTCGGCCGTCGTCATCCCGGTGACCAGGGCGAACGCGCTGAGCTGCCACTGCGCCGGGACGCGGCCCTGCTGGAGGGCGGCGAAGTGCCGCGCGTTCTTGGCCACGCGGGGATCGGTGAGGAAGTCGCGCAGCTCCCGGTGGCGAGAGACGATCATGCCGGGGACTCCGCCCGGCAGCACCACCGGACAGGCGGCCGCCCGCTCGCGCAGTGCGGCGGCGTCGGCCTGAACGGCTGTGCCGTCGGGGTCCATCGGGTGTGCCACGTCCATGGGGGCTTCCCTTCCGAGACGGTGCCCCGCCCTGTGCCCGGAATCACCTTGAGTGGAATAGACTCAACTTGCTTCATGTTCCCGTGATCAGGTTGGGGTACATGGTAGCGACGATCGAATGAGGAGGACAGCACGCCCGTGGAAGCCGAGCTGACCAACAAGAGCCGGGAAGCGCTCAACAGCGCCAACGCCAAGGCCGTCGCCGAGGGGAACCCGGACCTGACGCCCGCGCATCTGCTGCTCGCTCTGCTGAGCGGCACGGACAACGAGAACGTGCTCGACCTGCTGACCGCGTCCGGCGCCGCCCCCGCCGCGCTGCGCTCCGACGCGGAACGCCTGGTCGGGAACCTGCCGTCGGTGAAGGGCGCCACCGTCGCCCCGCCGCAGGCCAACCGGGACATGCTCGCGGTCATCGCCGACGCGTCCCAGCGCGCGAAGGACCTCGGGGACGCCTATGTGTCCACCGAGCACCTGCTGATCGGGATCGCCGTCAAGGGCGGTCCGGCCGGCGACCTGCTCACCGCCGCGGGCGCCAAGGGGAAGGCGCTGCTGGCCGCGTTCGAGGGTGCCAGGGGCGGGCAGCGCGTGACCAGCCAGGACCCCGAAGGCACCTACAAGGCGCTGGAGAAGTACGGCACCGACTTCACCGCCGCGGCGCGCGAGGGCAAGCTCGACCCGGTGATCGGCCGTGACCAGGAGATCCGCCGGGTGGTCCAGGTGCTCTCCCGCCGCACCAAGAACAACCCGGTCCTGATCGGCGAGCCCGGCGTCGGCAAGACCGCCGTCGTGGAGGGCCTGGCCCAGCGCATCGTCAAGGGCGACGTGCCCGAGAGCCTGCGCAACAAGCGGCTGGTCTCCCTCGACCTCGGCGCGATGGTGGCCGGCGCGAAGTACCGCGGCGAGTTCGAGGAGCGGCTGAAGGCCGTCCTCGCCGAGATCAAGGACAGCGGCGGGCAGATCATCACCTTCATCGACGAGCTGCACACCGTCGTCGGCGCGGGCGCCGGCGGCGACTCCGCCATGGACGCGGGCAACATGCTCAAGCCCATGCTGGCCCGCGGCGAGCTGCGGATGGTCGGCGCCACCACGCTGGACGAGTACCGCGAGCGGATCGAGAAGGACCCGGCCCTGGAGCGGCGCTTCCAGCAGGTGCTGGTCGCCGAGCCCACCGTCGAGGACACCGTGGCGATCCTGCGCGGCCTCAAGGGCCGCTACGAGGCACACCACAAGGTACAGATCGCCGACTCCGCGCTGGTCGCCGCCGCCGCGCTGTCCGACCGCTACATCACCTCCCGCTTCCTGCCCGACAAGGCCATCGACCTCGTCGACGAGTCCGCGTCCCGGCTGCGCATGGAGATCGACTCCTCGCCGGTCGAGATCGACGAGCTGCAGCGCTCGGTGGACCGGCTGCGGATGGAGGAGATGGCCCTCAAGAACGAGACCGACCCCGCCTCCGTGCAGCGGCTGGACAAGCTCCGCAAGGACCTCGCCGACCGCGAGGAGGAGCTGCGCGGACTGACCGCCCGCTGGGAGAAGGAGAAGCAGGGCCTGAACCGGGTCGGCGAGCTGAAGGAGCGGCTCGACGACATCGTCACCCGCATCGAGCGCGCCCAGCGCGACGGCGACTTCGAGACGGCCTCGAAGCTGCTCTACGCGGAGAAGCCCAAGCTGGAGGAGGAGCTGGAGGAGGCCACCCGGGAGGAGCAGGAGGCCGCCGCCCAGGGTCCCTCGACCAACATGGTGAAGGAGGAGGTCGGCCCCGACGACATCGCCGACGTGGTCGCCGCCTGGACCGGCATCCCCGCCGGCCGCCTGCTGGAGGGCGAGACGCAGAAGCTGCTGCGGATGGAGGACGAGCTCGGCAAGCGGCTGATCGGCCAGACCGAGGCCGTCCGCGCGGTCTCCGACGCGGTCCGCCGCTCCCGCTCCGGCATCGCCGACCCGGACCGCCCGACCGGCTCGTTCCTCTTCCTCGGCCCCACCGGCGTCGGCAAGACCGAGCTGGCCAAGGCGCTCGCGGACTTCCTCTTCGACGACGAGCGGGCCATGGTCCGCATCGACATGAGCGAGTACGGCGAGAAGCACTCGGTGGCCCGGCTGGTCGGCGCCCCGCCCGGGTACGTCGGCTACGAGGAGGGCGGCCAGCTCACCGAGGCGGTCCGGCGCCGCCCGTACAGCGTGGTGCTGCTCGACGAGGTGGAGAAGGCGCACCCGGAGGTCTTCGACGTCCTCCTGCAGGTCCTCGACGACGGCCGGCTCACCGACGGCCAGGGCCGTACCGTCGACTTCCGCAACGCGATCCTGATCCTCACCTCCAACCTGGGCAGCCAGTTCCTGGTCGACCCCAAGCTGGACCCGGAGCAGAAGAAGGAGAACGTCCTCGCCACGGTCCGCGCCTCCTTCAAGCCCGAGTTCCTCAACCGGCTCGACGACATCGTGGTGTTCTCCGCGCTCAGCCAGGAGGAGCTGCGCCGGATCGCCCGGCTCCAGACCGGCCGCCTCGGCGCACGGCTCAAGGACCGCCGGCTCTCCCTGGACATCACGGACGAGGCCCTGGACTGGCTCGCCGAGGAGGGCAACGACCCGGCCTACGGCGCCCGCCCGCTGCGCCGGCTGATCCAGACCGCCATCGGCGACCCGCTGGCCCGGGCCCTGCTGGCCGGCGAGGTACTGGACGGCCAGACCGTCCGGGTGGACCGGGCGGTCGACGGGCTCATCGTGATGGGGGAGGATGGCGGGGAAACGTCACGAAGGGAACCTTCACGGTGAGCATCGACCCCTCCTCGATTCCGAACTTCGGGGGCCAGCCGGACCCCAACCAGCCGAGCGGAGAAGCCTCCGGCAGCGTGGTCATCCCGGACCAGGACCTGGTCAAGCAGCTCCTCGACCAGATGGGGCTCAAGCACGCCGTCGACGACGAGGACGACCTCCTGGCGCCGTGGGAGGAGTTCCGTACCTACTTCATGTTCCGCGGCGAGGAGCAGCAGCACGTCTTCGCGGTGCGCACCTTCTACGAGCGCACCTACTCCGTCGACGAGAAGCCGCAGCTCCACGAGGCGATCGACGAGTGGAACCACCTCACGCTGTGGCCGAAGGTGTACACGAACACCGATGACGAGGGCGCCGTCCGCCTCATCGGCGAGGCCCAGATGCTCATCGGCATGGGCGTCAACCTCGACCACTTCGTGGCCACCACGGTCAGCTGGATCCAGGCGTCCGTCGAGTTCAACAAGTGGCTCGGCGAGCGGCTGGGCCTGGAGGACGCCACCGGCGAGGACGACGGCGACTCCGAGGACTGAGCGAGCAAGGCACTGAGCGAGGGCGCGCGAGGGGGTACCAGGCCCTCGCGGGCCGAGCAGGACCACGCGGGCGGGCGCCCGGGACCGGCGGAACACGCCTCCCGGGCGCCCGCCCGTATATGCACGGCGCAACGACGCGGACGATCAGTAAGGTGTTGGCCATGGCCTCTCCGCGCGGTGCCGCTCTCGGCACGCCCACCATCCTGCACGCCCACGGACTGGTGCTGCGCCCGGTCACCGCCGCCGACGAGCCGGCGGTCGCACAGGCGATGACCGACCCGGGCGTGCTCCAGTGGGCCGCGGGCATGGCGGTGCTCGACGCGCCGCCGAAGGACCGCGCCACCGTGTGGCTGTCGGCCCGGATCGGAGCCTGGTCGACCGGCACCGCCGCGTTCGCCGTGACCGACCCGGCCGACGGGATCATGATCGGCTACCTCGGCCTGCGCGATGTCCATCGCATCCCGGACCAGGCGATCGCCGGCTACTGGGTGACGCCGTCCGCCCGCGGCCGCGGGATCACCGCCCGCGCCCTCGACGCTGCCGCGAGCTGGGCCTTCACCTCGGCCCACCGGGGTGGCCTCGGCGTGCACCGCATCGTCCTCGACCACGTGCTGGACAACCCCGGCTCCTGCCGCGCCGCGCTGCGGGCCGGCTTCGCGGAGGAGGGCGTGATGCGCGAGGCGTTCATCGCGCGCGACGGCGTCCGGCACGACTGCCACCTGCACGCCCGCCTCGCCACGGACCCGGCCGCGCGACCCTTCACCTGAGCCCGGCGCGGGATTCCGGGTCGCCGTGGGGCCCGGTTCAGGGCCGGGCGAACGCCTTCCGGAGGCGGTCGGCGGCCTCGGCGAGGACCTCCTGCTTCTTGCAGAAGGCGAAGCGGACCTGGGTGCGGCCGGCATCGGGGTGGTCGTAGAAAACGGAGTTGGGGACGGCGACGACACCCGCGCGTTCGGGGAGGGCGCGGCAGAAGGCGAGGGCGTCCTTCTCGCCGAAGGGGGCGACGTCGGTGGTGATGAAGTAGGTGCCCTGAGGGGCGTACACGGTGAAGCCGGCGTCGGCCAGGCCGGCGGCGAGCAGGTCGCGCTTGGTGCGCAGGTCCTCGCGGATGTCCTCGTAGTACGTGTCCGGGAGGGCGAGGGCCTCGGCGACGGCGTACTGGAACGGGCCCGAGGCGACGTAGGTGAGGAACTGCTTGGTGGTGCGGACCGCCGCGACCAGCTCGGGGGAGCCGGTCACCCAGCCGACCTTCCAGCCCGTGAAGGAGAAGGTCTTGCCGGCGGAGGAGATCGAGACGGTGCGCTCGCGCATGCCGGGCAGCGAGACGAGCGGGACGTGCTCGCCGTCGAAGGCGAGGTGCTCGTACACCTCGTCGGTGACCACCAGGAGGTCCCGCTCGACGGCCAGTTCGGCGATCGCGGTGAGTTCGTCGCGGGTGAGCACCGTCCCCGTCGGGTTGTGCGGGGAGTTGAGGAGCAGCAGCCGGGTGCGCGGGGTGAGGAGGGAGCGCAGCCGGTCCAGGTCCGGCCGGAAGTCGGGGGCGCGCAGCGTGAGCGGGACGCGGACCGCCCCGGCCATCGCCACGCACGCGGCGTACGAGTCGTAGAAGGGCTCGAAGGCGATGACCTCGTCGCCGGGTTCGAGCAGGGCGAGCATGGCGGCGGCGATCGCCTCGGTCGCGCCCGCGGTGACCAGCACCTCGGTGTCGGGGTCGAAGTCCAGCCCGTAGAAGCGCTTTTGGTGGTCGGTGACGGCGGTGCGCAGCTCGGGCACGCCCATGCCCGGCGGGTACTGATTGCCGTGCCCGTCGCGCAGCGCGCGGACGGCGGCCTCCCGTACGGACTCCGGGCCGTCGGTGTCCGGGAAGCCCTGGCCGAGGTTGATCGCGCCGGTGCGGAGGGCGAGCGCCGACATCTCGGCGAAGATCGTCGTGCCGAGGCCGTCCAGCCGGCGGTTCAGCAGGGCGCGGCGGGGGCGCTCCTCGCTCACGTCGCCGGCCGCACCCGCATCGCCAGCCGCACCCGCCATGGCGTTCCACCCGCTTCCCGCGTGCCCGCGATTCCGATCAGCCGATGGTACCGGGTGGTCATATCGGAACACCTGAACTCGTAAACGCTCCAAGGGATGGAAAGTACGCGCAGATGGGTAAAAACGCTGAGCGCGGGGTGCGATCCGTGATTCCGTTGGTCCCGGATCCCTTCGGGGCCTCACGATCATCCCGGTCATCCCGAAGCTCTGGGTCAGTCCTGATCCACCGCGATCCGCTCCCGAACGACCTCTGATCCACTCGGCCCACGCCGGCGCAAGCCACCGCACCTTCGCCTCGCGGCGGGGGCGGGACGGCCCGACCCGCGCCGCGTGTGCGATCCCAGCGTGCCCAGCGGAGCCGACCCATGCTCACCAGCCTTGAGACCGCGTACACGGACACCCGGGCAGGCGACCTCGCCTGGTGCCTGGACAAGGAAGCGCTGCCCGCGCTCGCCACCCTCGGCGTGCGCGTCGGCGACGCCGGCGGACTCCACGCCGACATCGAGTTACGCCTGCTCGGCGCCTCCCACCAGGTGCTCGTCGACGCCGGCCGGAGCGGCTGCTCCGAGACGGTGGCCTGCATGCCCGGCAGCCAGGCGCCGCTGCCCTTCGGGGTGTCCCGCCGCATCGGCACCTGGGACTACGAGTTCGCCGCCCGCATCGAGCAGTTGTCGGCGGACTCCTTCACCGGCCGGGCCCAGGAGTTGCTCGCCCTGGTGGCCGACCACCCGCGCGGACTCGCGGGGACGTTCCCGGGCGACCCGAACGCGTTCACCGCGATGCTGGTGCAGTGCGCGGAGGGAAGCGTGCGGTGGCGGACCTGGCACGCGTATCCGCAGGAAGGGCGACTCGTCGCCACCCGGACCAGGGTGCGGGTGGTGGGGTGAGCGGGGGGCGGGCGCCCGGTGGCGGGCCCCGCCGTTCGCGGGGCGCGCGCCGTCCGGGCCCGGGGCCGTGGCGTACTCCCGCGTGCTTCCGGGCGCCGTCGACCGCCGCCGTCCGCCGGCCGGGCCGCACCGATTACACCCTTGTGGGTGACCGGTTGCGGACCAAGCCTGACATAGCGTGCATTCATGCTTGACCAGCGCGGCCGCCCGCACGTCCCCCGCCAGTTCTCGTTAGCACTGCCCGTCCCCGCTCGGGCGGCCCGCGTGCTGGTCCTCACCGCCGTCTTCGTCTGCGCCGCCTGCGGCCTGGTCTACGAACTCGAACTCGTCGCCCTCGCCTCGTACTTGGTGGGCGACTCGGTCACGCAGGCGTCGGTCGTGCTGTCCGTGATGGTCTTCGCGATGGGGTGCGGCTCCCTGCTGGCGAAGCGGTTGCGCAACCGCCCCGCCGCCGCCTTCGTCGCCGTCGAGTCCGCGCTCGCGCTGGTCGGCGGGCTGTCGGTGATGGCGCTCTACGCGGTCTTCGCCTGGTACGGCCAGGCCCGGTTCGCGATGGTCGGCTGCGCCTTCGCGATCGGCGTGCTCATCGGCGCGGAGGTACCGCTGCTGATGACGCTCGTGCAGCGCATCCGCCGGCAGGACGCGGGCGGCGCCGTGGCCGACCTGTTCGCCGCGGACTACGTGGGCGCGCTCGTCGGCGGCCTCGCCTTCTCCTTCCTCCTGCTGCCGTTCCTGGGGCAGTTGACCGGTGCGCTCGCCACCGGCGGGGTCAACGCGGTCGCGGGCGGCGCCACCGTGCTGTGGCTGTTCCGCGGCGACATGTCCCCGCGCGCCCGCGGCTGGCTGCTCACCGCGAACGTCGGCGTGCTCGCGCTGCTCGCCTGCGCCGCCCTCGGCGCGGGCCCGTTCGAACGCGCCGCCCGCCACGCCGTCTACGGCGGCCGGGTACGGGTCGCCGAGCAGAGCGGGGCCGAGGAGATCGTGCTCACCGGAGGGACCGGCGCGAGCGGCGCCACCTCGCTGCGCCTCTACGTCGGCGGGGACCTCACGGTGTGCGGCGCCGACGCGGCCCTCTACCACCAGGCCCTGGTGGAACCGGCGTTGAGCGGACCGCATGCCCGGGTGCTCCTCCTCGGCGGCGGTGACGGCCTCGCCCTGCGCGAGGTCCTGCGCCGGCCGGGCGTCGACACAGTGACCGTCGTGCCGGGAGACGCCGAACTCGCCCGGCTGGGCCGCACCGACCCCGGGCTCACCGCGCTCAACGCGCACGCCTTCGACGACCGGCGGGTGCGGGTGGTGGCGGGAGACGCGTTCGATTGGTTGAGGGAGGCGGCGGGCCGCAGCCCCGCCGGCCGGAGGTACGACGTGATCCTCGCCGATCTGCCCGAACCCGCCGCCTCCGACAGCGCCAAGCTCTACTCCCAGGAGTTCTACGGACTCGCCGCGCGGGCGCTGGCGGACGGCGGGCGGCTCGCCGTCCACGCCGGTTCGTCCACCCACAGCCTGTGGACAACCGACGCCACGCTCGGCACCGTTCCGCTGCGCGCCACCCCGTATGCGATGACCGCCGTCCGCGCGTGTGGCGCCGCCGCCGACTGGAACCTCCTGCTGGCCGCGCCCGGTTCGGCCCGGCCCCGGCTCGCTCTTCCGCCCGACTCGCCCCCCGGGCAGGTCGTCACCGCGGCGATGCTGCGTACCGCCGGCCGCAGGGCCCTCCACTCCCGTCCTGCGCATGCGCTGCTCCCTTCCACGCTGCTGCGCCCGCGGATCACCGAGTAGCGGGGGTCGGTGAGTGGCGAGGGTCGGTGAGGAGTGGGGGCGGCGACGCGCGGGGGCGCCCAGGTGGTGAGACGAGGGATCGGGTGTCCGAGTTGTGCCAGAATTCCCCTGTCCTCCCGGGCAGTTGAAGAGTGCCGGGACGGGTGCGCGCCGATCCGGGCGGGCCCGTACCCGGACGGGCATGGACGCGTACGGGGGAGTTGGCGAGTGTCGGCGGACAACGGCGGCCACGGGCCCATGGTGGACAACCCGTGGCGGCAGCAACTGGTGACCTTGAGGGGCGACCTCCTCAAGGAGATGCACGAACTGCGCGCCCTGCTCAAGGGTCCCTGCGCCGACGTGGGCCAGGGCGAGACGTGGGTCGGCCCGGCCGCCGACGCCTGGCACGCCGAGGCCGAGGGTCGCCGTACCGACATACTCGCCCAACTCGGCAGGCTGGTCCCGCTGGTGGACGCGGAGATCCGCACCTGCCCGGAGCAGGTCACCCTCGGCGAGGCGAAGAGCCTCCGGATCGATCTGCTCCAGTCCTGACCCGTATCCCTGCGGAGGCGGCTCCTCGACGGAGACCTGCGTCCGCAATCCCGTACACGCGCGGTGCCCGCCGGCCGGCCGTACCGCGTCCGGAACCACCGTGGGACGACACGTGGGACACCCCCGACACACCGCGACCTTCTCCGGAATCGACCCGGACAAGTTGCCCGGAACCATCAACTCCCTGGAGAGCGACCGGAAGCGGCTGTACGACAGCGCCGCCCGCTTCCGCACCCGCTTCACCCGCTACTCCCTCGACACCGGGCCGCTGGACCGGCTGCTCGCCATCTCCCACTGGGCCGGTGACCAGGTGCCCCTGCTCCGCCGGCGCCAGCACCTCGCGGCGGCCATCGGCGAACACGGCTCGGGCCGCACCCTGATCTCCGTGCCCGACAGCGCGGTCACCCCGGGCGCTGCCGCCCGGGCCGCCGCGCAGGGCCGCGCGCTTGCCACCCGCTTCGCCCGGCAGATGGCCGATCACGACGGCGCCGTCCCCGAGGACCTCTTCGCCGCGCTCGCCGCGGGCGGCAACGACGGGGACCTCCTGCACGGCTTCTTCGCCGCGCTCGGCCCCCGCCGGCTCTCCCAGCTCTCCAACTCCATGTCCGGCAACCCCTACGACCGCCGCTACGCCGACCACCCCGACCAACTCGCCTACGACCGCGACGTCCTGGCCCGCAGCTTCGGCGGCTTCACCCGGGTTGCCGCGGACACCCGCCCGCTCCCGGCCCAACGCTCCTTCTGGGCCTCCTGGTTCGACGGCTTCGACGACCCCGGACAAGGGTTCCGCCCCGACCTGCTCCTTCCGCTGGTCGACAGCGGCACCTACGACACGGACTTCCTCGTCGCCCTCGCCGACCGCGTCTTCACCACCGACCCGGCCCGCAGCGTCACCCCGCGCATGTCAGGTTCCCCCACGGCCGACCCCTGGCAGGCCGACCACTACGTCCAGCTCTTCGACGCCCTCGCCAAGTGCCCCTTGGCCGCGGGCCGGTTCGTCTCCCTACGGCCCGACATCACGTCCAACGCCCTCTACCCGGGCGGCGGCAACACCACCCCCGACCGCGTCGGCGCCTTCGCTCGCGCTCTCAAGGCCGCCACGATCACCCTCCGCGCGACCGACCCCGCCCTCTCCGACCGCAACACCGCGTGGCTCCTCACCACCAACCTCGCCCACACCCGCGACCCCGCTCTCCAGAGCACCCACCCGTACCCCGCGATCTCCCTCCTCTTCTCCGAGGTGATGGCCCAGCACTGGGACGACCTCCAGTACGCCCTCACCTCCCCCGCCCAGGACGCCTTCTGGCCCGCCCCCACCTGGAACCCCACGGCCTTCACCCGCTCCCAGAACCCCACCCGCGACGGTCTCGAACTCCACCCCTCCGTCTGGAAGGCGTTCATGGAGGAGGCGATCCGCGAGCCGCACGCGGCGGCGAGTATGAGTGCGTTGTTCGAGACCTACGGCAACAAGCTCGCTGCGCTCACGTCGTCTATCGGCCGAAGCTCTGACGCGTCGGTTGACTTCATCAGTTTCAAGATGGGGCTGAGCGACAACTTCTACAGTGACGCATTCACCCAGACTGAACTGCACTTGGGGAATGAGGCCCAAGCGTGGGCTGATGACATGACCAAGGTTCGAAAGGATCTCGTGCTCACCGCGGTGGGAGTGGCGGCTGGTGGAGAGGAGGGAGCAGCGGAGATCGCGAAGGAGCAAGGGCAAGGTTACGCACATAGCCTGCTGGAAGCATGGGTCGGAGAGCAGGTTCAAGTTCCGCCAGAGAAGGCCCCGTCGGACTTGATCGAGGGAATCAAAGGCCTTAAGAACACTCGCCTGAAGTCCACTTGGAAGTCTGCCTTCGCTATCAGGGCTGGCGCGCTGATTGCCACGCATTTTTCGACGATCAAAAAGGTTACCTTCGTGGCGCCTGGTGGTGCAGATAATCCTCCCTTCTATTCCGGAAATCCCTATGCGCCACATGTGCCCGCTGACGGACCACGCTACATCGCTGGACCGGAGGACGACTTTGTTGCGGCGATCAAGAGCAACCATGGTCAGGTGGACGTGGCCAAGATGACGCCAAGGCAGCAAGGCGCGTATGCCGCCTGGTTGGAGGACCCGGCCGTGGCGGCCAAGCTTGGAGATGACGGGGTCTACTTCCAAATCATGGGCCAGTGAAGAAGTCTATCCCTGGTTTGAGATGACTTGCCAAGCAAGGACGGCCGAGGCGGGCTTATACGTCTGGAAGCTGAACGAAATAAGATCGCCCCCGGTGAATGCGTACCGCAATGTGCCGCCATCGCAGCTCACCGTAGGACTGCCGCTGTGTGGAATTTTAGTGACGCGGGAGAGTCCCAACGATCCATTTCCGGCACAGGCCGCCTCCACCACGTACGACGTGCCATCGGGAAGACCGACTGTTGTCCGAGGGAGGACGGTCGGACCGTTCACCGGCCCCGTCCAATGCAGCCGCACCTCGGACGAGCGCGTCAGCGCACCCTCCGCCTGCTGACGAAGCTCCGCCTCGCTGCGGGGCGCCGTGGTGGCGGGGGGCGCGGGGTGCCGGGAGGACGTGTCGCACCCGGCGGTCAACGGGGCGAACGCGGAGGCGATGAGGACGAGGCTCACGGCGGCGGTGCCGTGCTGGGGCCGAGGCATGTTCCGCTCCGCACTTCCCGGGAAATTCGGGCAGAAACGACGATAGTGCAGCCTGCTCTCTCAAGATCGCGAAGCGCGCTCGCGGGGGACCGTCGGCGTGGGAAAGCAGCCGGGCGGCGTAGAGCGAGGCGGGGGAGGGGCGGGCGGGCGAGGGAAAACGGCACGGGGAGCCGTCATCCCCGGTCCGCGTGGGTAGGCTCCGCCGCATGGAGCACGAGTCTTTCGTCCCGATCCCGTCCGCCCGGGTGGCGGAAACGTTCCGTACGCCGGGCGCCGTGGCGTCCGCGCTGCCCGGGTGGCAGCCGGATCCGGACGCGGCGGCGGGCGACCACGTGGTGCGGGGAAGGCTGCGACTGCGGATCGCGGGCTCGACCATCACGTACCGGGGCTTCGTCACCGTGGAGGGTGACTCCTCGCCGTTCACGGTGGAGGCCCGGGGCACGGAGGTGCGCGGCGACGGCGTGGTCGAGGTGACCGCGCGGATCACGCTGGCGGACACCGACCTGCCCCAGCCGGGCACGACGCTGGAGTACCAGGGCACGGCGACGGCGACCGGACGCCTCACGTCGTACGACCCCGCGGTGGCGGATGCCGCTGTCCGGCGTCTGCTGGACCGTTTCTCCGCGGGCATCGCCGAGCAGGCGTCCGCCGCCGAACCGTCCGCGACGGACACCTCCGAGGAGCCCCGCCCGGCGGACGAGCCTGGCGTGGATCACCCGGAGCACCCGGACCACGAGAAGCCCAAGGTCCAGGGCCCCGCCTCCGAGGAACCGGACTCCCAGGAACCCGACTCCGAGGCGGAGGACTCCGAGGAACCCGACGTCGTGGACGACCTCGGCGACCCCGCCCCCGACCTCGAGGAGTTCGAACTCGTCGAGGTCGAGGTGGAGGTCCCCGAGAGCGCCGCCGCGCTGGACGACCTCGTCCCGCCCGCCGAAGCCGCGCACGCCCGGCGAACGATGATCGGGCGCAGCGCCGAGGAGGTCGACCATGCGCCGCCGCGCGGCCGGTACGCACCGGTGCCCGCCCCGGACGCCAGTTCCGCGGCGACCCTGCGCTGGGCGGCCCCGGCGGCGGCCGCACTGCTGGCGTCGGCGGTGGTGGTGGGCAGGGTGCTGCGCCGCCGCAAGTGAGGCCGTGGTGACCGTCGGTGGCGGTCGGCGGCACGGGGCGAGCATGCGCGAGCCTGCGGCACCACGGCCGCTACGCTCACTTCCGTGGAGACTGAAACGAAACTGACGGCGGGCGACGCCGAACTGACCTTGCAGCCCGAGCACGGTTGCCGGATCGCCTCGCTGAAGGTCGGCGGGACCGAACTCCTCCGGCAGGGCGAGAAATTCGGCGCCTTTCTGATGGTGCCGTGGTGCGGGCGCACCGAGAACGGTGTGTTCCGCAACGGCGGGGTGACCCATCGGCTCCCCGTCGACGCGCCGCCGCACGCGATCCACGGCACCGGACGGCACTCGGCCTGGCACGAGGCCGCCCCGGCGACCGAGACCACCGCGGCCTTCTACTACGACCTCGCCGACCCGTGGCCCTACCCCGGCCGGGTCACCCACACCGTCGAACTCGCCCCGCACTCCGTGAAGCTGTCGCTGAGCGTGGAGGCACGCGGCGACTCCTTCCCGGCGCAGGCCGGCTGGCACCCCTGGTGGCTGCGCAATCTCGGCCAGGGCGGCCAGGACGTCGAGCTGGCGTTCAGCGCCGAGTGGCAGGAGGAGCGCGGCGACAACCACCTGCCCAACGGCAACCGCATCGACCCCAAGCCCGGACCGTGGGACGACTGCTTCGGCATGCCGGACGGAGTGGACGTCACGCTGAACTGGCCGGGCGAGATGACGGTGCGGGTCACCAGTGCGGCCGAGTGGGTCGTGGTCTACACCGAGCAGCCCGAGGCGGTCTGCGTGGAGCCGCAGTCGGGCCCGCCCAACGGCTTGAACACGCAGCCCCGCCTGGTCACCCCGATCGACCCGCTGGAGATCAGCACGACGTGGAGCTGGGACAAGGTCGGCTGAGGGAACCAGGGACAAGTCCGGTCGAGCTGCCGGCCCGGCGACGGGACCGGCGGTTCGCCCCGGCACCGGGACCTTCTTCCGCCCTTCTGTCCGGAACATACCCGTGCCCGACGCTCGGCTAATCTCATCCGTATGAGCGACGTACGCACCGCCCTCCTGCGGCACATCAAGGACAAGGCCGTTGTGCACGGCAAAGTGACCCTCTCCTCGGGCCTCGAAGCCGACTTCTACATCGACCTGCGCCGGATTACGCTGGACGGCGAAGCCGCGCCGCTGGCCGGCCAGGTGATGCTCGACCTGACCGCCGACCTGGAGTTCGACGCGGTGGGCGGCTTGACCCTGGGAGCCGACCCGGTGGCGACGTCGATGCTGCACGCGGCCGCAGCGCGTGGCCGCCGGCTGGACGCCTTCGTGGTCCGCAAGGCCACCAAGACCCACGGCCTCCAGCGCCGGATCGAGGGCACCGACGTCAAGGGGCGCCGCGTGCTGGTGGTGGAGGACACCTCCACTACCGGCGGTTCGCCGCTGACCGCGGTCGAGGCGGTGCGCGAGGCGGGCGGCGAGGTCGTCGCGGTCGCGGTGATCGTCGACCGGGGCGCCGCCGCGAAGGTGGCCGAGATGGGCCTGCCGTACCTGGCGGCCTACTCGCTCGTGGACCTCGACCTGTCCTGAGAGACCGGCTCTGACCTGCAACGTCGCGGCTCCCGGGATGTTTCACGTGAAACATTACGGGAGCCGTTGCACATCCCGCCCCCGCGCGTCGTCCGCCTGCCGGGCCTGCGGCACGAGCTCCGTTCGGGCGGAGGTGGTGTCTCCGATCGAGTCTGGGAAGATAAGGGCGACGATGACGTCGCCACGCACGCCAGCAGTACCACCCGCACAGTCATGAGGAGCGGAAACGATGCCCATCGCAACCCCCGAGGTCTACGGCGAGATGCTCGACCGGGCGAAGGCCGGCAGTTTCGCCTACCCGGCCATCAACGTCACGTCGTCGCAGACCCTGCACGCCGCCCTGCGCGGCCTCGCCGAGGCGGAGAGCGACGGCATCATCCAGATCTCCACGGGTGGCGCGGAGTTCCTCGGCGGCCAGTACAAGAAGGACATGGTGACCGGTGCGGTCGCCCTCGCCGAGTTCGCGCACATCGTCGCCGAGAAGTACCCGGTCACGGTCGCGCTGCACACCGACCACTGCCCGAAGGACAAGCTCGACGGGTACGTCCGCCCGCTGCTGAAGATCTCCCAGGAGCGCGTGGCGGCCGGCCGCAACCCGCTCTTCCAGTCCCACATGTGGGACGGCTCCGCCGAGACCCTCGACGACAACCTCGCCATCGCCAAGGAACTGCTGGCCGAGGCCGCCAAGGCGAAGATCATCCTGGAGATGGAGATCACCCCGACCGGCGGTGAGGAGGACGGCGTCTCCCACGAGATCAACGACTCGCTGTACACCACCGTCGACGACGCCTTCCGCACCGTGGAGGCCGTCGGGCTCGGCGAGCACGGCCGCTACCTGCTGGCCGCCTCCTTCGGCAACGTGCACGGCGTGTACAAGCCGGGCAACGTGGTGCTGCGCCCGAGCATCCTGCGGGAACTGCAGGACGCCGTGGCCCAGAAGTACGGCAAGGCCAACGCGTTCGACTTCGTCTTCCACGGCGGCTCCGGCTCCACGACCGACGAGATCAACGAGGCGCTGGAGAACGGCGTGGTCAAGATGAACATCGACACCGACCTCCAGTACGCGTTCACCCGCCCCGTCGCCGGCCACATGTTGAGCAACTACGACGGTGTGCTGAAGGTCGACGGCGAGGTCGGCAGCAAGAAGGCGTACGACCCGCGGGTGTGGGGCAAGGCCGCCGAGGCCGGGATGGCCGAGCGCGTCGTCGTCGCCGCGAAGGACCTGCGCTCGGCGGGCAACCGCCGCAAGTAGCGCTCCGGCTGACAGCGCTCCGGCAGACACGGTCCGCGTGCGGGCGGCCGTGTCGCATCTACGGGCGCGCGGACGTCATCAGGCGTCACCAGGCGTACGGAATCGGGCCTCCGGCAACTGCCGGGGGCCTTCCGCCTGTCCGCTCGGGCAGACTGGAACCCATGGCCAATCACGAGAACCTGCTCGGGGGTCCCGCCCCCACCCACCTGCCCGACGACCCGGAGCCGCGCGAACTGCTCGCCTCCGGTGCCGCGCCCGCCGAGGTGGCGGCGAAGTACCCCACCTCCTCGCTCGCCTGGGCGCAGCTCGCCGACGAGGCGTTCGAGGGCGGCCGCGTGGTGGAGTCGTACGCCTACGCCCGTACTGGCTACCACCGCGGTCTGGACGCCCTGCGCAAGGCCGGGTGGCGTGGCCACGGCCCGGTGCCGTTCGAGCACGAGCCGAACCGCGGCTTCCTGCGGGCACTGCACGCGCTCGCCCGGGCCGCCCAGGCGATCGGCGAGCAGGACGAGTACGAGCGCTGCAGCGCCTTCCTGCGGGACAGCTCGCCGACCGCCGCCGACACACTGGGCTGACCCCGTTTCGTCGGTGCCGGGCGGCGCCGTTCCGGGCCTTCGGTGCCCGGGGCGCCGCCCGGATCCGCCCTCTTCTCCCCCAACTGCCCCCGGCGTCCCGCTGGCCCCGCTGACCTGCCCAAATGTCGCGGTTCGGCAACAGTCGGCCGTCTGTTGGCATATTCACGTATCCCTGTGCGATCGTGTGCATGCCGTCCTCCTCGCAGGGCGGCATCAGCACGTACGGCACCAATTGCGTGCGTACGCATCACGCCGACACGCAGTTCGGAAGCGCCACGGGGGGTCCGGGGCCGCGGTTCCGGCTGCCGACGCCTTCAGGGGGAGCCTTGGCAGCAAAGGGCCGCCATGGCCGCCACAAGCACAGCCGTCGGGCGGCCAAGCGCCGCGCTGCGTTCGCCGGTCCGCTCGTCGTGCTCTGCGTCGTCGTCCTCGGCTGCGGCGGGGGCTACGCGGCCTGGCACAAGTCCCGCGGTGACGGCTCCGCCGCGGCGATCGACGCGCCGCTGTCGCAGACGGCGACGGCCGGAGGCAGCCCGTCGGCGCACGCCGACAGCCGCATAGGCACCGGCACGCCCACGCCGTCCTCGCCCTCCCCCTCGGCCACGCCTACCAGCACCGCCCCGAGCCACTCCCCGTCGCCGAAGCCGTCGAGCGTGCCGAAGTCCGGCACCGGCGTCTTCACCACCGCACACGCCTCCGGCGAGGCGTCCGGGCACGGCGACATCCGCCGCTACAAGGTCGAGGTCGAAGGCGGCATACAGCTCTCCGCGGGCGACGCCGCCCGCGAGATAGCCGGCATACTCGCCGACCCGCGCGGCTGGGAGAACGACGGCCGTGACGGCTTTCAGCTCGTCTCGTCCGGATCGGCCGACTTCGTGATCAAGATCGCCACGCCCGACACCGTCGACAACATCTGCGGCGCGGCCGGCCTGCTCACGCGCGGCGAGGTCAACTGCGACGTCGGCGCGACCGTCGTGGTCAACCTCAAGCGCTGGATCCTCGGCTCGCCCGAGTTCGACGGCCCGATCCACGACTACCGCGCCCTGATCATCAACCACGAGGTCGGCCACCGCATCGGCCACGGCCATGAGGGCTGCCCCGGCACCGGCAAGCTCGCCCCCGTCATGATGCAGCAGATCAAGGGCCTGCACGGCTGCAAGGCCAACGCCTGGCCGTACGACAGCAACGGCCACTACATCCAGGGACCGCCGGTCGCCTGACCGGTCCGCCATCTCGGGCCCGGCCCGGGACCGCGCCATCCTCCCGCTCCCTTCGCGCCGCGCCCCGCTCGTGGCCGCGCCACGCCTCCGCCTGCCGCCGTCGGCCCTTGCCGGATCCGCCCGCACCGCAGATGATCTCGGCACAGGCCCGGTGACCCCGGGACACGACGGAGGTAGAACCATGTCCGATGCACCGACCGACGAGGCGGCGACCCCGAACCTCTCGTTCGAAGGCAGCACGCCCTACGAGGACTACGTCCAGGCGTCCGTCCTCACCCACCTTCAGCACCCGCTCTCCAACGAGCCGGGGGAGATGGCCTTCCTGGTCACCACCCAGGTGATGGAGCTGTGGTTCACCCTCCTGGTGCACGAATGGAGTACCGCGGCGGCGGCACTTCGCCAGGACGACCTGCCGACCGCGACGGCCGCGCTGCGCCGCAGCCTGCCGGAGCTGGAGTCGCTCAACGCGTCCTGGAAACCGATCGCCCACCTCACCCCCGCCCAGTTCAACGGCTACCGCTCCGCCCTCGGCGAGGGCTCGGGCTTCCAGTCCGCGATGTACCGGCGGCTGGAGTTCCTGCTCGGGGAGAAGTCCGCGTCGATGATCGTCCCGCACCGCGGCACCCCCAGCGCGCACGCCGAACTGGAGAAGGCCCTCACCGAGCCGAGCCTGTACGACGAGGTGCTGCGGCTGCTGGCCCGCCGCGGCCACGCCATTCCGGCGGCCGTCCTGGACCGCGACCCGGCGCTGCGCTACGAACCGCACCCGGATGTCGAGGCCGCCTGGCTGGCCGTCTACGCCGACGAGGACCAGGACTCGGACCTGATCCGGCTCGGCGAACTGCTCACCGACGTCGCCGAACTGGTGTGGCGCTGGCGCAACGACCACCTCGTGGCGACCCGGCGGGCCATGGGGGCCAAGGCCGGCACCGGCGGCTCCGCGGGGGTGGCCTGGCTGGAGAAACGCGCCGCGAAGAACGTCTTCCCCGAGCTGTGGACGGCGCGCAGCCATGTCTGACGTGCCCCCCGTGCTCGCCCTCGACGCCCTCGCCGACCGGGCGGCCGAACTGGACTCCGCCGATCCGCTCGCCCACGTCAGGGACCGCTTCGCCACGGACCACACCGTCTATCTCGACGGCAACTCCCTGGGCGCCCTGCCCACCGCGGTACTGCCCCGCCTCACCGATGTGGTCCAGCGCGAGTGGGGTGAACTGCGCATCCGCTCCTGGGAGGAGAGCGGCTGGTGGACGGCGCCGGAGCGGATCGGCGACCGGATCGCGCCGCTGGTCGGCGCCGCACCCGGCCAGGTCGTGGTCGGCGACTCCACCAGCGTCAACGTCTTCAAGGCGCTGGTCGCCGCCGTCCGCATGGCGCCCGAGGACCGCGACGAGATCCTCGTCGACGCCGCCACCTTCCCCACCGACGGCTACATCGCGGCGTCCGCGGCCCGGCTCACCGGCCGCACCGTCCGTGCCGTCCCCGCCGACGCGATCGCCGAGGCGGCCGGCGACCGCACCGCCGTCGCCCTCGTCAACCACGTCGACTACCGCACCGGGCGGCTGTACGACCTGCCCGCGGTCACCGCCGCCCTGCACGCCGCCGGCGCGCTGGCCGTGTGGGACCTGTGCCACAGCGCCGGGGCCCTGCCGGTCACCCTGGACGCCGCGGGCGTCGACCTCGCGGTCGGCTGCACCTACAAGTACCTCAACGGGGGCCCGGGCGCGCCGGCCTACCTCTACGTGCGGGCCGAGCACCAGCCGCGCTTCGACTCCCCGCTGCCCGGCTGGAACTCGCACGCCGACCCCTTCGCCATGGCCGATGAGTACGTCGCCGCGGAGGGCGCGCCGCGCGGACGCGTGGGCACCCCCGAGATCCTGTCCCTGCTCGCCCTGGACGCTGCACTCGACGTCTGGGACGGGGTGGCCATCGCGGACGTGCGCGCCAAGAGTCTCGGCCTGACCGACTTCTTCCTTGAGTGCGTGGCCGCGGCGGCACCCGCACAACGCCTGCGGCCCGTGACGCCCGTCCCGCACGCGGAGCGCGGCAGCCAGGTGTCGCTCAGCTGCGCTGACGCCGGCGGCATGATGCGCGAACTGACCGCACGCGGCGTCGTGGGCGACTACCGGCGGCCCGATGTGCTGCGCTTCGGCTTCACCCCGCTCTACACCCGCTACACGGACGCCTGGCGCGCCGCCCGGGTGCTGGCGGACATCCTCGAAGAACGCCCCCACACCCGTCCGGACGCCCACCCGGACACCCCCGCCGGCATACGCGCTGACGCGCCCGCCGGCGGCGAACGCGAAGGGACCCCGTAACCGATGACCGCTGTCGTGCCCCGCCCGCCTTCGCCCCAGCCCGCTGACCGGGCGGCGGCCGAGGAGGCCTCGGCGTTCGGCCACGACCCCGTGCCGCCCGACGTCATGGCGGCCTACGGCGACCACCCCGACCAGGTGGTCGACTTCTACCGGCCGGCCCGCGGCGAGGGCGCACGCCCGGCACCCCTCGTCGCGCTGCTGCACGGCGGCGCCTGGCGGGCGGCGTACGACCGCACCTACGTGTCCCCGCTGGCCGCCCACCTGGCGGCGAGCGGCCTCGCGGTGGCCTCGGTCGAGTACCGCCGCGGTGGCGAGGGCGGCGAAGCAGGTGGCGCGGAGCCGGCGCTGCGGCAGCCGACCGGGGCGGCCGAGCTCACGCCTGCCGGCGAGCCCGCGCTTCCGCCCGCGGGCCGCTGGCCCGACACCTTCGACGACATCGCGTCGGCGATCGACGCCCTGCCGGCCCTCGCCCGCGAGGCCCTCGGCGAGGAGACGGTCGACCCGCGGCGCATGGTGCTCACCGGCCACAGTGCGGGCGGGCACCTCGCGCTGTGGGCCGCTGCCCGCCACCTGCTGCCCCTCGACTCTCCCTGGCACCGCCCCACACCTCCCGCCCTCCGCGGCGTCGTGGCCCTCGCCCCGATCGCCGACTTCACCTCGGCGATCCGGCTGCGGGTCTGCTCCGGCGCGGTGCTCGACCTGCTCGGCGGTCCCGATCACGCCACCGACCGCCTGCCCCACGCCGATCCGGCCGCGCTGCTGCCCACCGGTATCGCCACCACCATCGTGCACGGCACCTCTGACAACGTCGTCCCGCCGCAGGTCAGCGCCGCTTTCGCCCGTGCGGCTCAGGCGGCGGGTGAGGGGCCCGTGGTCGCGTGGCTGCCGTCGACCGGCCACTTCCCGCTGATCGACCCGGCGAGCCCGGCCTGCGCGGCCGTCCTCGACGAGATCGGCCAGCTCGCCTTCTGACCCTTGCGGCTCGCGCACGGCGACGGTGCACGATGGCCGACGGCGATAAAAAGAAGACCCGCGCCGGCCCCTGAGGGCGGCCCGGGTCTTCCCGTGGTGCGAACGACCCCTGTGGGGTTACCTGCTGCGCTTCGCGAGCCGCTCGACGTCGAGGAGGATGACCGCGCGGGCCTCCAGGCGCAGCCAGCCGCGCCCGGCGAAGTCGGCCAGGGCCTTGTTGACGGTCTCGCGGGAGGCGCCGACGAGCTGCGCCAGCTCCTCCTGGGTGAGGTCGTGGACGACGTGGATGCCTTCCTCCGACTGCACCCCGAAGCGGCGGGACAGGTCCAGCAGCGCCTTGGCGACGCGGCCGGGAACGTCGGAGAAGACCAGGTCGGACATGACGTCGTTGGTGCGGCGCAGGCGCCGCGCGACCGCGCGCAGCAGCGCGGTGGAGACCTCGGGTCGTACGTTGAGCCAGGGCTGGAGGTCGCCGTGGCCGAGGCCGAGCAGCTTGACCTCGGTGAGAGCGGTGCCGGTGGCGGTGCGCGGGCCGGGGTCGAAGAGCGACAGCTCGCCGATCAGCTCGCCGGGGCCCACCACGGCCAGCATGTTCTCCCGGCCGTCGGGCGAGGTGCGGTGCAGCTTCACCTTGCCCTCGGTCACGACGTATAGCCGGTCCCCGGGGTCACCCTCGTGGAACAGCGCGTCGCCACGCGCCAGCGTGACCTCGGTCATGGAGGCGCGCAGTTCAGCGGCCTGCTCGTCGTCGAGCGCCGCGAAAAGCGGGGCACGGCGCAGAACGTCGTCCACGAGCTCTCTCCTTGTCGACAGTCGACCTCGCCGGGGTGTCCGCCGGGCTGCCCCCCATGATGCATGACACGGGAAACAGTGCGATCAATCACAAGTTTGTCTTATGTGTGCGCGCCGCCGTGCCGCGGGGGTCCGATTGGCGGTCGGATTTGCGTGATTCGGGGCGGCCCTGCGACCAAATGGGTGGCCGCCACGGGGGGTTCCGCTGTAAGCGAACACGGTACCGGAGCCGGCCCGGGAGAGCGCCGGTGTGATCGGCCGCACCTTGTCGGACCTTCGGCGTAGCCTTCCCTCATGGCAGAGAGCAAGGTCCGCAAGGCCCCCAAAGCGGAGTCCCAGGTCGCGAAGGTCCGCAGGGCGCGCCGGATCAACCGCGAACTCGCCGAGGTCTACCCCTACGCGCACACCGAGCTGGACTTCGAGAACCCCTTCCAGCTCCTGATCGCCACCGTGCTGTCCGCGCAGACCACCGACCTGCGGGTGAACCAGACGACGCCCGCCCTGTTCGCGAAGTACCCCACCCCCGAGGCCATGGCGGCGGCCGATCCGGCGGAGATGGAGGAGATCCTCCGCCCGACCGGTTTCTTCCGTGCCAAGACCCGCTCCGCGCTCGGCCTGTCCGCCGCCCTGCGGGACGACTTCGGCGGCGTGGTGCCCGGCCGCCTGGAGGACCTGGTGAAGCTGCCCGGGGTGGGCCGCAAGACTGCCAACGTGGTGCTGGGCAATGCGTTCGGGGTGCCCGGCATCACCGTCGACACCCACTTCGGCCGGCTCTCGCGCCGCTTCGGCTGGACCACCTCGCAGGACCCGGAGGAGGTCGAGCGGGATGTGGCCGCGCTCTTCCCCAAGTCGGACTGGACGATGCTGTCGCACCGCGTCGTCTTCCACGGCCGCCGGATGTGCCACGCCCGCAAGCCCGCCTGCGGTGTCTGCCCGATCGCCGCGCTCTGCCCGTCGTACGGCGAGGGCGAGATGGACCCGGAGAAGGCGAAGAAGCTGCTGAAGTACGAGAAGGGCGGCTACCCCGGACAGCGGCTGAAGCCCCCGCCGGACTACCCCGGGCAGCCCGCGCCCCCGCTGGGCGCCTCATGACACAGGCCCGGGGGGCGGGCGCATCGGGCGTGGAGGTCAGCGCCAGGGGCGTGCCGCAGTGGCTGGCGCCGGTGGTCGAGGCAGTCGGCACCGTACGGCCCGAGCAGCTCAGCCGCTTCCTGCCGCCTGACGCCGGGGGACGGCAGTCGGCGGTCCTCGTGCTGTTCGGCGAGGGCGAGTTCGGGCCGGATCTGCTGCTCATCGAGCGCTCGGCCGCGCTGCGCTCGCACGCCGGGCAGCCGTCCTTCCCCGGCGGCGCCCTCGATCCCGAGGACGGCGACCCGGAGGGCGAGGGGCCGTTGCGGGCGGCGCTGCGGGAGGCCGAGGAGGAGACCGGCCTCGACCCGGCGGGCGTGCAGCTGTTCGGCGTCCTGCCGCGGCTCTACATCCCGGTGAGCAGCTTCGTGGTCACCCCGGTGGTGGGCTGGTGGCGTGAGCCGAGCCCGGTCCGCGTGGTGGATCCCGCCGAGACCGCCCGGGTCTTCCGCGTGCCGGTGACGGATCTCACGGACCCGGCCAACCGTGCGACGCTCGTGCACCCCAGCGGTTTCCGCGGCCCCGCCTTCCTCGTCCACGACGCCCTGGTGTGGGGCTTCACCGCGGGCCTGATCGACAAGTTGCTGCACTACGCGGGCTGGGAGCGGCCCTGGGACCGCGAACGCACCGTGCCGCTCGGCTAGTCGCCGGCCCCGCCCGCGGCGGGTCCGCCCGGATGTGCCGATCGATCCGGCAGGGGCGTACGCCCCCGCACGCTCAGGCCGACGTGAGAACGTGTTCCCCGTGAACGTGCTGGACATCCTGCTCATCCTCGCCGCCGTGTGGTTCGCCGTGATCGGCTACCGGCAGGGCTTCGTCGTCGGCGTCATGTCGGTGATCGGCTTCCTCGGCGGCGGCCTGGCCGCCGTCTACCTGCTGCCGTTGCTGTGGGACAAGGCGACCGACAGCGCCACCCCGGGCTCGGTCGCGGTGATGTCCGCGGTGGTCCTCGTGATCGTGAGCGCGTCGGTGGGTCAGGCGTTCACCACGCACCTGGGCAACAAGGCGCGCACCCGGATCACCTGGTCGCCCGCCAAGGCGCTGGACGCGAGCGGCGGGGCGCTGGTCAACGTGCTCGCGATGCTCCTCGTCGCATGGCTGATCGGCAGCGCCCTGGCCACCACGACACTGCCGACGATAGGCCGCGAGGTGCGGTCCTCGAAGGTGCTGCTCGGGGTGTCCCAGGTGGTGCCGCCCTCCGCCGACACCTGGTTCACCAACTTCAGCGACACCCTCGCGCAGAACGGCCTGCCGCAGGTCTTCGGCACGTTCGGCTCCGAGCCGATCACGTCGGTGCCCGCCCCTGACCCGGCACTGGTCGGCAGCCCCGCGGTCGCCGACGCCCGCGGCAGCATCGTGAAGGTGGTCGGCACCGCGCCGAGCTGCGGGAAGGTACTGGAGGGCTCGGGCTTCGTGTTCGCCAAGGACCGGGTGATGACGAACGCGCACGTGGTCGGCGGCGTCTCCGAACCCACCGTGCAGGTCGGCGGGAAGGGGAGGCTGCACGACGCCCGGGTGGTGCTCTACGACTGGCAGCGCGACATCGCGGTCCTCGACGTGCCCGGACTGGATGCGCCGACCCTGCAGTTCGCCACGGGGAGCGAGCACAGCCGGGACGACGCCATCGTGGCGGGATTCCCGGAGAACGGCCCCTTCGACGTACGTGCCGCGCGTATCCGGGACCGGATCAAGGCCAGCGGGCCGGACATCTACCACCGCGGCACCGTGCACCGCGACGTGTACTCGCTGTACGCGACCGTCCGGCAGGGGAACTCCGGCGGGCCGCTGCTGAGCACCGACGGGAAGGTCGCCGGTGTGGTCTTCGCGAAGTCCCTGGACGACTCCCACACGGGGTACGCACTGACCGCAGCCGAGGTGGCGCCGGACGTCACGGCGGGGCGTACCGCGGACCGGCAGGTCGACACCCAGGGATGCGCGCTGTGACGTGCGACCCGAGGCGAACCCGAGGTGAAGAGGTGTGTACGGTCAGCCGCGTGCGGTGAGGCGGTGGGGGCTCAGTCCCTCACATGGCGGAGCCGCGCGCTGACCCAGCGCGCCCGACGGCCGAGTATGCGGGGAATGCCGAGCCGGCCTGCCCCCGTGGGGAGCAGGGTCATCCGGACAGCCTGATCCGAGGCGGTGAAGCCGCGGTGCGTGCGTGATACGTCACGGTAGTCGTGCGTCCAACCCATACCGAGCTACGTGCCCGCGCCTCTTGGTCGGTAATCGCGCTCGGGTCGACCGATTGGCTTATGCGCCCGGCAATATGACGATCATCGGATGGTCGTACCGCGGCCTCGGTGGTCCGGTCCGGGTCACTCGGCGGTTCCGTCCGGGTCCTCAGCGGTCCGGTTCCGGGTCCCTCAGCCAGTTGATCAGCTCGGCCGAGAACGCCGCCGGGTCCTCCTCGTGCGGGAAGTGCCCGAGGCCGTCGAAGAGCCGCCAGCGGTAGGGCGCCTCGACGTACTCCCCGTTGCCCGCCACGTTCTTGGTACCGATCGCCGGGTCGAGTGAGCCGTGCATCTGCAGGGTGGGCACCCGGACCGGGCGCTTCATCCGCCGGTTGAACTGGAGCCCGTCGGGCCGGGCCATCGATCGCACCATCCAGCGGTACGGCTCCACGGCGCAGTGCGCGGTGGACGGGATCTGCATGGCCTCGCGGTAGACGGTGATGGACTCCTCGTCCAGCGGCTGCGGGCCCGACCACTCCCGGATCAGCTTGCCGACCAGCGCGGCGTCGTCGGCGACGAGTTGGCGCTCGGGCACCCAGGGCCGCTGGAAGCCCCAGATGTAGCCGCCCGACCGGCTCTGCCGCAGGTCGGTGAGCATCGCGGCCCGCCAGCGCCGTGGGTGCGGCATCGAGCACACCGCCAGCCGCCGTACCAGCTTGGGCCGCATCGCCGCGGCGGTCCACGCGAGGTAGCCGCCGAGGTCGTGGCCGACCAGCGCGGCATCGGGTTCGCCGAGGGAGCGGATCACCCCTGTCACGTCGAGCGCCAGGTTGCCGGGGTCGTAGCCGCGGGGCGTGCGGTCGCTCCCGCCCACCCCGCGCAGGTCCATCGCGACCGCGCGGAAGCCCGCGTCGGCGAGCGCGGTGAGCTGGTGCCGCCAGGCCCACCAGAACTGCGGGAAGCCGTGCAGGAGCAGCACGAGCGGGCCGTCGCCGGCCTCGGCGATGTGGAAGCGGGCGCCGTTGGCGGCCACGTCGCGGTGGGTCCAGGGACCGTCGAGGCGGGGGACCTGCACGCCTCGGCCGCGCTCCGGGCCGCTTCGGCCGGTTCCGTCCTGCACCGGGCTGGGCCGGTTGGGCTGGTTGGGCGACCTGGCGGCGAGGTTCATGCTGACGAGCGTGTCACATCTTCGATTCGAGCGCGGGCGCCGCGGCCGTTGCGCCGACCGGCTTGGCGTCCTGCGGCTCGACCGGGCGCGCGTGCGGCTTCGCCTTCTGGAGGACCGCGGCGGTCTTCTTGGCCGAGTCGATCGAGCGCTCCGGCTTCTTCACCTTCTTGAACCGGCCGTACGCCAGAAGTGCGAGCACCGCGAAGATGAGCAGATAAGCGCCGAACACGATGAAGAACGACCAGCCGAGGGTGATGCCCAGCGCGTGAATGCCCAGCGCGGCCGCCACGCTGCCGACCGGCACCGCGAAGAAGAGTGCGGCCAGCGCCATGATCAGGGCGCCGCTGCCGACCGCGGCACGTTTCGCGTCCTGCCTGATCTCGGTCTTGGCCAGCGCGATCTCGTCGTGCACCAGGGCGGACAGTTCTGCCGTGGCAGCGGAGAACAGCTCGCCGAGGCTGCGCTCGTCACCGTTCGAGGCTGGGCTCATCGAGTCCTCCGTGGTTGTTGCGCCGCTTCGCTGCGGGTCGTGGTGGTCCGGTCAAGTGAACGTCTGCCCCGATCATGCCTTACGCGCCGTCAGGGCCGCCCGCGTCCCTGTCCTGCCGCGCCAGTGCGGCGAGCCTGCGGTGCTCGGCGGCTTTGCGCTCCAGGATCTCGGCCATCCGTACGTGGTAGGCGAACCGGTCCTGCACGTAGATGTCGGGGATGCCGTCCTCGTCGTCGTCCCGCTCCTCCTCCGCGGTCAGCGCGCGGTACCTGTTGTTGCGGAGTTTGAGCAGAACCGCGGCCAGTAGCGCCGCGATGAGGGAGCCGACCAGGACGGCGGCCTTGGCCTCGTCGGCGAGCCGCGGGTGGGCGGCGAAGGCGAGTTCGCCGATCAGGAGGGAGACGGTGAAGCCGATCCCGGACAGGGTCGCGAGGGCGAGAACGTCCGGCCAGCTCAGGTCGGGGTTGAGCTTCGCGCGGGTGAAGCGGACGGCCAGCCAGGTGCCGCAGAACACGCCCAGCGTCTTGCCGAAGACCAGGCCGAGGACGACGCCGAGCGTCTCGGGGCGGCGGAACACGTCGCCGAGCGCACCGCCGGAGACCGACACGCCGGCCGCGAACAGTGCGAACAGCGGGACGGCCAGGCCCGCCGACAGCGGCCGCACCAGGTGCTCGATGCGTTCGGCGGGTGCCTGCTCCTCGCCCTCCCGGCGGGTACAGCGCAGCATCAGGCCCATGGCGACACCCGAAATCGTGGCGTGGACACCGCTGTTGTACATCAGCGCCCAAGTGACGAGTGCGAGCGGGACGTACACGTACCAGCCGTGCACCGCCACGCGTTGCAGCAGCCAGAACAGCACCAGGCACGCCACCGCGCCGGCCAGCGCCGCGTAGTCGAGGTCGGAGGTGAAGAAGATCGCGATGATCAGGATCGCGAGGAGGTCGTCGACGACGGCGAGGGTGAGCAGGAAGGCGCGCAGCGCGGAGGGAAGCGCGGTGCCCAGGACGGCGAGTACGGCCAGCGCGAAGGCGATGTCGGTGGCGGTCGGCACCGCCCAGCCCTTGAGGGAGCCGCCCCCCGCGACGTTGACGACGGTGTAGACGACCGCGGGGAGGGCCATGCCGCACACGGCCGCGACGACGGGGAGCGCCGCCTTGGCCGGTTCGTGCAACTCGCCTGTGACGAGCTCGCGTTTGAGTTCGATCCCCGCGACGAAGAAGAACACGGCGAGCAGGCCGTCGGCGGTCCAGTGCGCGACGGACAGGTACAGGCCGACCGCGGACGGGCCGAAGTGGAAGTCGGAGGCGGTCTCATAGCTGTGGTGGAGGGTGTTCGCCCAGATGAGGGCGACGACGGCGGAGAGCAGCAGCAGGATGCCGCCGACGGTCTCGGTGCGCAGGGCGTCGGCGACGAAGTTCCGTTCGGGCAGGGGGAGGCGGTCGAGCAGCACGGAGGAGCGGCGGGGTGACTGCTCGGTCACGGGCGCGGCCTCCTGGGCGTCGATGCCTGCGGGGACACAGGTCTCCTGTGTGCCGACCAGACGTACCGGCGCGTCCACCAGTCTTGTCGCGTTGGCGGGGTGAGGGGGGATCGGATTAGCCCGGAGGAGTGAAGCGCGAAGGGCGCCCGCACTCATAGGAGTGAGGGCGCCCTTCGAGGGGTCGTGCCGGTCGTACCGTTCGTTCCGGGGGTGCGGCGGTGTGCTTGTGCGGGACTTCCGGGGTCAGTCCTCGCTGGGCGCCGAGGGCAGCTTGCTCTGGATGAGGTCCATGACGGAGGAGTCCGTGAGCGTCGTGACGTCACCCAGGGCGCGGTTCTCCGCGACGTCGCGCAGCAGGCGGCGCATGATCTTGCCGGACCGGGTCTTGGGCAGCTCGGAGACGATCAGGATGCGCTTGGGCTTGGCGATCGGGCCGAGGGTCTTCCCGACGTGGTCGCGCAGTTCTCCGGCGAGTTCGGCACTGTCCTCGGCGGTGCCGCGCAGGATGACGAACGCGACGATGGCCTGCCCGGTGGTCTCGTCGGCGGCGCCGACCACGGCGGACTCGGCGACCTTGGGGTGCGAGACGAGCGCGGACTCGACCTCAGTGGTGGAGATGTTGTGGCCCGAGATCAGCATCACGTCGTCGACCCGGCCGAGCAGCCAGATGTCGCCGTCGTCGTCCTTCTTCGCGCCATCGCCGGCGAAGTAGCGGCCGGGGAAGCGGGACCAGTAGGTGTCGATGTACCGCTGGTCGTCGCCCCAGATGGTGCGGAGCATCGACGGCCAGGGCTCGGTGAGCACCAGGTAGCCGCCGGAACCGTCGGGCACCTCGTTCGCCTCGTCGTCCACCACCGTGGCCGAGATGCCGGGTAGCGGGGTCTGCGCCGAGCCGGGCTTGGTCTCCGTGACACCGGGCAGCGGGCTGATCATCATGGCACCGGTCTCGGTCTGCCACCACGTGTCCACGATCGGGGTATGGCCGCTGCCGATGTGCTCCCGGTACCAGACCCACGCCTCGGGGTTGATCGGCTCGCCGACGCTGCCGAGAACGCGCAGGCTGCTCAGGTCGAAGCCGGCGGGGATGTCGTCACCCCACTTCATGAAGGTGCGGATCGCCGTCGGCGCGGTGTAGAGGATCGTCACGCCGTACTTCTGCACGATCTCCCAGAACCGGCCCTGGTGCGGGGTGTCGGGCGTCCCCTCGTAGATCACCTGGGTCGCGCCGTTGGAAAGCGGGCCGTAGACGATGTACGAGTGCCCGGTGACCCAGCCGATGTCGGCGGTGCACCAGTAGACGTCGGTCTCCGGCTTGAGGTCGAAGACGGCGTGGTGGGTGTAGCTGGCCTGGGTGAGGTAGCCGCCCGAGGTGTGCAGGATGCCTTTCGGCTTCCCGGTGGTGCCCGAGGTGTAGAGGATGAACAGCGGCTGCTCGGCCTCGAACGCCTCGGGGATGTGCTCGGTGGACTGCCGGCCGGTGATCTCGTGCCACCACACGTCGCGGCCCTCGGTCCACGCCACGTCCTGCCCGGTGCGGCGGATCACCAGGACGTGCTCGACCTGCGGGGTGCGGGCCACCGCGTCGTCGATCGCGGGCTTGAGCGCCGACGGCTTGCCCCGGCGGTACCCGCCGTCGGCGGTGATGACCAGCTTGGCGTCGGCGTCGTCGATCCGGGACGCGACCGCGTCGGCGGAGAAGCCGCCGAAGACCACCGAGTGCGCGGCGCCGATCCGGGCGCAGGCGAGCATCGCCACCACGGCCTCAGGGATCATCGGCAGGTAGACCGCGACCCGGTCGCCCTTGCCGACGCCGAGCTCGGTCAGGGCGTTGGCGGCGCGGGACACCTCGTCCTTCAACTCCGCGTACGTCACGGCCCGCGTGTCGCCCGGCTCGCCCTCGAAGTGTATGGCGACGCGGTCGCCGTGCCCTGCCTCGACGTGTCGGTCCACGCAGTTGTACGCGACGTTGAGCCGCCCGTCGGCGAACCACTTGGCGAACGGCGGGTTGGACCAGTCAAGCGTCTGGGTGGGCTCGGTCTCCCAGGTCAGGCGACGGGCCTGCTCGGCCCAGAAGCCCAACCGGTCGGCCTTGGCCTGTTCGTACGCGGCCGCGGTGACGTTGGCCGCCGCGGCCAGTTCTTTCGGGGGAGCAAACCGCCGCTCCTCCTTCAGCAGGTTGGCCAGGCTCTCGTTGCTGCTCACGCCAGCTCCTTGTCAGGGTGTCCCAGATGTCCCGGCACTACCTCATCAGTCCTGGCGCACCCTGACAAGAGCTCATCGAGAAATGGTTTAGACCTTTGTGATCAGGGTGGCGGCCGGCTCGCCGGGAGGGTCCGCGGGCGGTCCGGGTGCGGCGGCTTCGGGCAGCACCGCGGTGAACACCCCGGTCGGGCGGTCCAGGATGTACGCCTGCGCCTCGGCGACGTGGAAGTACATCCCGTGCAACTGGAGGGTGCCGTCGACGACCCGGCGGGCCACGCGCGGATGGGCCGTCAGATGCTCCAGCTGGGTGATGACGTTGGCCAGCGCGAGGCGTTCCTGGTCGTCGGCCACGGGGCGGTCGGCGAGGGAGGGGACGGCGGCCGGCATGGTGACGGCCGGGGTGGCGGGGATAGGGGCGTCATGAGCGGGGGCCCGGCCGCTGTCGGTGCTGTCGCCGGCGAGGCGGGCCAGGCTGGGTCGGCCATGGCGCAGCCACCTGGCCAGCGGGGTCTGCGCGCCCGGTTCGTGATCGGAGCCGAGCAGAGCCTGCATCGCCCCGCATCCGGAGTGCCCGCACACGGTGATGCCGGAGACCTGGAGCACATCGACGGCGTACTCCACGGCGGCGGCCACCGAGTCGCAGGAATCGTCGGAACCGGGCGGCGGCACCATGTTGCCGACGTTGCGGACCGTGAACAGGTCGCCCGGTCCGCTGGAGGTGATCATGCTGGTGATCAGCCGGGAGTCGGCGCAGGTCAGGAAGAGGTGACCGGGGCTCTGGCCCTCCCGCGCGAGTCTCGCCAGCTCGTCCCGCACCAGCGGCGCGGTGTGGCGCTGGAAGTTGCTGACCCCGCCCAGGAGTTGGCCGCCACTGGTCGCCGGGGCCGCCACCGGCCGGGTGCAGTGGTGGTTTCGCCATGGTGTCCAGGGCCGGCACGCGTGAGAGCTGACCGGCTCGCTGACGGTCCGGCCGGCCGCGTCGCCGAGCATCGCGTGGCCGCCGCGCGAACGGTGCCGCGTGCACCAGGCGTTGAGCGCCTCGTAGGCGGCGTGGTCCATGAACGAGCCGTCCAACTCCACCATCACGCTGGCCTGCGCCGGGACCTCGGCAAGCGCTTTGGTCAGCCGTGGCACCGCGAGGAACGTCAACTGCCCGCTGACCCGCACCCGGTGGCACCCCTCTTCCGCGCTGACGCTGACCCGCGTGTGGGTGAGGCTGCGCAGCGCGAGGACGACCGCGACGGCGATGCCGGCGAGCACGCCCTGGAGCACGCCGAAGACCACCACGGTGCCGAGGGTCACCGCGTACACCGGGAACTCCCGGTGGCGCTGGATGTGTCGGATGTGCGCGAAGCTGACCATGCGCATGCCGACCAGCATCACCAGAGCGGCGAGCGCCGCGAGCGGGATCTGCTCCAGGATGCCCGCCGCGAGCCCCGCGCACGACAGCACCCAGACGCCGTGCAGCACCGTGGACCGGCGGGTGCGCGCGCCCGCCTCGACGTTGGCCGAGCCGCGCATCGCGCCGCCCGCCACCGGCAGGCCGCCGAGCAGACCGGACATGACGTTGGCGGCACCCTGGCCGAGCAGTTCGCGGTCGAGGCGGGCCGGCGGTGCGTGCGGTCCCGGGCGCTTGCTCTGGAGGGCGTCCACGGCGACGGCCGACAGCAGCGACTCCATGCTTGCCACCAGGGTGACGGTCAGGACCGCCGCGACGACGGCCGTCACGGGTCCACCGGGGACGGCCGGCAGTCCTGGGGCGCTCCAACGGGGCAACTCCACCCGCGGCATCGACCATGCCGCGCTCGCCGCGGTGGCCAGCGCGATCGCCGCCAGCGGTGCGGGCACCGCACGCAGCATCCGGGCCCGGCCGCGCAGCCGCGGCCAGCCGATCAGCACGGCCAGGGTGAGGGCTCCGATGACCGGGGTGGTGCGATGGGCGTGCACCAACTGTTCCGGCAGCGCCGCGAGGTTGGCGACGGCGGAGATCTGCGGGGTGCCGCCGAGCACGACGTGCAGTTGGCCGACCGCGATGACCATACCGATGCCGGCGAGCATGCCGTGCACGATGGCCGGGCTGACCGCGAGCGCGGCTCTGGCCACCCGCAGCCCGCCGAGCAGCAACTGCGCCAGGCCGGCCAGCACGGTGATCGCGCAGGTGGCACGCCAGCCGTAGCGGTCGACCAGGCCCGCGGTCACCACGACCAGGCTGGTGGCACCGCCGCTGACCTGTAGCGGCGCTCCGCCCAGCGACCCGGCGACGATGCCGCCGACGGCTGCCGCGACCAGACCGGACTGCAAGGGGGCTCCGGTCGCGAGCGCGATGCCGAGCGACAGGGGCACGGCGATCAGGAAAACGGTGATCGACGCGGACAGATCAGGCCGCAGGCTTCTCATGGACTCCCCACTCCTCATTCCCTCGACACTCCCAAGCATCTGTAAATGGAGGGTAATGGAGCGATTGCGGAGAGTGAAGTATGGAGCCCGAATCCCTGTGCTATTTCCGTCTTTCGAGTGAATTGTGCTGCGCGGAGGTGAGTTGGACTCGCGTGATGGGGAGTGACCCTGCGGTCAATGAGCGAGTGCGGTCGACATCTTGATCGGGCTCTCGCTCAGCGTGAATCCCGGATCGATCTGGGCGACGAGGTCGGCGCCGGTCCTGGCGTTGCCCCAGCTCTCGGCGTTCCGGCGGTGGAAGTGCGCCATCTGTCGGGTGTAGCGGTCCCAGTCGCGGGCCTCGTACGACCGATCCGCCCGCTCGTGCATCGTGCGCAGTGCTTGCCGGTTGGGCTCCTCCAGCAGTTCGAAGCGGGGCGGGCCGCCCTTCTCCATCGCCCGCACCCAGTCCGAGTTCCCGACGGCGACCAGGAGGTCGTCGCCGATCTCGGCCCGCAGGAAGGCGAGGTCGTCCTCCCCGTGCACCTTGTTGCCGATCACCGCCAGGCCGACGCCGAAGTCGCGGGCGTACTCCTTGTACTGGCGGTAGACGGCGACACCCTTCCGGGTTGGCTCGGCCACGAGGAAGGTCAGGTCGAACCGGGTGAACAGGCCCGAGGCGAAGGAGTCGCTGCCCGCGGTCATGTCGACCACCAGGTACTCGTCGCGGCTGTCCACCAGGTGGTTCAGGTACAGCTCGACGGCTCCGACCTTCGAGTGGTAGCAGGCCACGCCGAGGTCGGCCTCGGCGAAGGGGCCGGTGACCATCAGCCGCGCGCTGCCGGCGCCGCTCCTGCCCGCCGCGGCGTCCTTGTCGGTGCAGGTATCGAAGGCGATCGTGCGGGCGCACGCCGAGTGGACCGGGTTGTCCTCGCCGAGCCGCAGGAGTTGGGAACCGCGCCCCGGCGGAGTGGTCTTGATCATGCTGTCGGCCGAGGCGATGAGGGGGTTCGCCCCGCGCAGGTACTCCTTGATCTCCGGCAGGTGCGCGCCGAGCGCGGGCAGCGCCGCGGCGTCGTCCTCGTCGAGACCGAGCGCGGCACCGAGATGCTGGTTGATGTCCGCGTCGATCGCAACGACGGGGACGCGGGTTGTGGCGAGATGGCGGATGAACAGGGAGGACAGCGTCGTCTTACCGCTGCCGCCCTTCCCAACGAAAGCGATCTTCATGTTCGCTAAGCGTAGGGGCCCCACCGAGCAGCAACTGACGGTGAGTGGGCAAGGCCACTCGATCGTGGCCTTTTCGCGCCACGGAGGGCCTTAGGGTCGTGGACATGGCTACGAACGCTGCTCCCTCTCCCGCTTCCGGGCAGCCGGACCCGCTGGCCGTGCTGGCCGCGCTTCCCGGCGTGCCCGAGGCGGTGGAGTCCGTGCGCCAGGCCGTGGACCGGGTCTACGGCCACCGGGTGATGCGCCGCCGGGCCGGCGAGGTCGCGTCCGAGGCGGCACTGCGCGGCGCCCGGGCGTCCGCGGCGCTGGCCGGCGCCGACTGGTCACTCGAGGAAGTACGCCGTCGCAGTGACTTCTCGGCCGACGACCAGTCCCGTACGGTCGGTGCCGCGTTGCGGCTGACGGCCGAGGCGGGGCAACTCCTCGGAGTGTGGCGGCAGTCGCCGGTGCAGGCACTGGCGCGGCTGCACCTGGTCGCGGCGGGTGGAGCCGCTCCGGAGCCCACCGTCGGGCGGCCCCGGCTGGCCGGTGAACCGGTGGCGGAGTCGTCGGTCGGGTTCGAACAGATCCCGCTGCCCGAACCGTCCGAGGTAGCCGCGCGGCTCGATGGGCTGGCGGACCTGCTGCGGTCCGGCTCCGCGGCGCCGGCGCTGGTGGTGGGAGCCGTCGTGCACGGTGAACTGCTCTGCCTGCGCCCCTTCGGTTCCTTCAACGGCCCCGTTGCCCGGGCCGCCGAGCGGACCGTCCTGGTCGGCAGCGGACTGGACCCGAAGTCGATCTGCCCGGCCGAGGTGGGCCACGCCGAGCTGGGCCTGGCCGGCTATCTCAAGGCCCTGGAGGGATACGTCTCCGGCACCCCCGAGGGGATGGCCGAGTGGATCGGCCACTGTGGGCGGGCGCTCGAGCTCGGTGTACGGGAGAGCGTCGCGGTCTGCGAGGCGCTGCAGCGCGGCGCCGCCTGAAACGAGGACGCGGCGGCACCCGAAGGTGCCGCCGCAAGCACGTCCGCCGAGTTACCAGTGCGTGCGCGAGAGTTGCCGATCAGGGCGGGGACTTTGCCCGCTCCTGGTGGGGCTGGCCCGGTTGGCGGGTCGGCTACGCGTGGGTGCCCGGTTTTCGTGCCCGGTCCGTGGGGCCAACACCGATCTGCGGTCTTCCTCTCGGAACTCCGTGGTCTCGCGGGCCGCTAACTCTTTTCTACTCCCGACCGGCAGGTAGCGGAACCCCTCGCTGCACTTTTTACTTTTTGCCGCCAACCGGGGCATTTCGGTCGTCGCTCCGACCCCGCAGGTCCCTGGGGTCCCTCCCGCATGGTCCGTCCGGGTGGTTCAGGAGACGGGCAGGGGGCGACGGCGCCGCGAGGCCAGCCACACCAGCCCCGCGGTGGCGGCCGCGGCGCCGATCGCGGCCGCGGCCAGGACCGGGCGCGGCGGCATCGGCAGCGACTGGATGCGCTGCCTCAGGCGCACCGGGCGGCTGAAGGTGAGAATCGGCCAGTCGCGGGCGACGGCCTCCTTCCGCAGCGCCCGGTCGGGGTTCACCGCGTACGGATGTCCGACGGACTCCAGCATGGGGATGTCGGTAGCCGAATCGCTGTAGGCGAAGGACCGTTGCAAGTCGTAGCCCTCCGACTCCGCCAGCCGGGTGATGGCTTCGGCTTTCTCCGGACCGTAGACGTAGTGCTCGATCTCCCCGTTGTACGCGCCGTCGGCCACGACCATCCGGGTGGCCACGACGTGGTCGGCGCCCAGCATCTCCCCGATCGGCTCCACGACTTCGGACCCGGACGCGCTGACGATCACCACGTCGCGGCCGGCGGCGTGGTGCTCCTCGATCAGCGAGGCGGCCTCGTCGTAGATGATCGGGTCGATCAGCTCGTGCAGCGTCTCCGCGACGATCTCGCGGACCTGCTGCACATTCCAGCCGCGGCACAGATCGGAGAGGTATTTGCGCATACCTTCCATCTGATCGTGATCCGCGCCGCCGAGGAGGTACACGAACTGGGCATATGCGGTACGCAATACCGCTCGCCTGTTGATGAGCCCGCCGTGGTAGAAGGACCGCCCGAAGGCGAGGGTGCTCGACTTGGCGATCACGGTCTTGTCGAGATCGAAGAACGCTGCGGTGCGCGGTGGCAGGTGGTTTTCCACGGGACGAGCATAGGCAACCACCATTCGGCGTAAGGGTTCGGCGCGTGGGTTTGCCTGAGAGGGCCGTCGGGTACACCATGGAAGTCACGGATCGTTCGCGACCGTGCTAACCCGGTCTGGCTCCTCCCCCCCGAGTCGGACCGTGGGGACGACCCCCGCTCTCCCCCCCGGCGGGGGTCGTCGCATGTCCGGATGTATGTGGGCGCTTCGGCCCGGGGTTGCTGCAACGCCCTGCATGTCCATGTCGCTCCCGCTCCTTCGCATGTGTGTACGTTTCGACGCGTACAACGCGTCACGTTCGGTAATCGACTCCCGGCTCCGTGGAACTCACCCTTCCGGGTGGTGGAGTTATCCACAATCGCCGAGTTATCCACAGATTCCGACCAAGATCATCTCAATTCCACTTCCTGTCCCAAGCTGATCGCAGGCGAAGCACGCCGTGCTCGCACGACCAGCCACAGGGGACAGGGAAATGACGCGAACCAACGCAACCGACCGAGCGCTCGCCGCTGCCGAAGGCACGCGCGGACCGCTGATTGTCACCGAGGACGAAAGCCTCCTCGATGATCTGCTCAGACTGTGCGCCGCGGCCGGCGCGGAACCGGAAGTCGTTTTCACCGCACCCCCGCGCGCGGAGAGTTGGGACAGCGCCCCACTGGTCCTGCTCGGGGCGGAGGCGTGCGAGAGGGTCCGCGGCGCCGGCCGTCGCAAGGGCGTGCTGCTGATCAGCCGCGGTAGCCCCGACTCGACGGATTCCGAGGCGTGGCGCCAGGCCGTCGCGGTCGGAGCCGACCACGTCCTCTTCCTGCCGACGGCCGAGAGCTGGCTGGTGGACCGCCTCGCCGACGTGGCCGAGGGCGGCGACGGGCCCGCACTGACCATCGGCGTGGTCGGCGGTCGCGGCGGAGCCGGCGCCAGCACCCTGGCCTGCGGTCTCGCGGTCACCGCGGCCCGAACTGGGCTGCGCGCCATGCTCGTTGACGGTGATCCGCTCGGTGGCGGCCTGGACATCCTGCTCGGTGCGGAGCGCACCGGCGGGCTGCGCTGGCCCGATCTCGCCGATTCCCGCGGCAGGGTCAACAGCGGTGTGCTGGAGGAGTCGCTGCCCCGGCTGGGCTCGCTCAGCGTGCTGAGCTGGGACCGGGGGACGTCCGTGCTCATCCCGCCCCGGGCCATGCGGTCGGTGCTGGGTGCGGCCAGGCGGCGCGGCGGCGTGGTCGTCGTCGACCTGCCGCGCCGGGTGGACGACACCGTCGCCGAGACACTCGCCCAGGTCGACGTAGGGCTGCTGGTGGTGCCCGCCGAACTCCGCGCGGTGGCCGCGGGATGCCGGGTGGCGGCGGCCTTCGACCTGGAGCTCGAGGATCTGCGGGTGGTCGCCCGCGGCCCGTTCGGCACCGGTCTGGACGGCCGCGAGATCGCCCGGCTGATCGGCCTGCCGCTTGCCGGTGAGCTGCCGCCCGAGCCCGCCCTCGCCGATCCGCTGTCCGGCGGCGCGCCACCGGGCTCGGTGGCGCGCGGCCCCCTCGCCCGATTCAGCAGCGCGTTCCTCGGACAGGCGCTGGCGGCCACCGGGTGCGTGGCGGCATGAGCGCCGAACTCCTCGACGCGGTCCGGCTTCACCTGGCCGAGCACGGCGGAGAACCCACCCCGGCCCGCGTCGCCGCCGCATTGCGCGCGCAGGGACGCCTGATCGGGGATTCCGAAGTGCTCGATGTGGTCGCCGTCTTGCGCTCCGAACTGGTCGGCGCGGGCCCCCTCGAGCCCCTGCTGGCCGACCCCGATGTCACCGACATCCTCGTCAACGCCCCTGACCAGGTCTGGGTCGACCGGGGCCGCGGACTTGAGCGCAGCCCGATCGGGTTCGCCGACACCACCGCGGTGCGCCGCCTCGCCCAGCGACTGGCCACGACCGCCGGACGCCGCCTCGACGACGCCAGGCCCTGGGTCGACGCACGGCTCCCGGACGGAACCCGGCTGCATGCGGTGCTGCCACCCGTCGTCGTCGGCTCGCCCTGCCTCTCCCTGCGCGTCGTCCGGGCCCGCGCCTTCACCCTCGCCGAGCTCGTCGCGGCCGGCACGCTGGACGAGGAGACGGCGGCGCTGCTGCGGGCGATGCTCCACGCACGGCTGTCGTTCATGATCAGCGGGGGCACCGGATCGGGGAAGACCACCTTGCTGAGCTGCCTGCTCGGCCTGGTCGATCCCGCGGCGCGCATCGTCCTCGCCGAGGACTCCGCGGAGCTGCGCCCGGACCACCCGCACGTCGTGCGATTGGAGACCCGGCCCGCCAACCAGGAGGGCGCCGGTCAGGTCACCTTGCGGGACCTGGTCCGGCAGGCGCTGCGTATGCGGCCGGACCGGCTCGTGGTCGGGGAGGTGCGCGGCGCCGAGGTGCTGGATCTGCTGGGTGCGCTCAACACCGGCCATGAGGGCGGCTGCGGGACCGTTCACGCGAATGCCGCGGCAGACGTCCCCGCTCGTCTGGAAGCGCTCGGCTCGACCGCGGGCCTGGACCGGGCGGCGCTGCACAGCCAGCTGTCGGCCGCTCTGTCGGCCGTCGTCCACCTGGTGCGGGACGTGGCCGGCCGTCGCAGGGTGGCCGAGATCCACGTGCTGAGCCGCCGCCCCGACGGCCTGGTCGGCACCGTTCCGGCGCTCCTGCGGGATGCGGAGGGCCGACTCGAACGCGGCGCGGGCTGGCAGCGCCTGATGGATCTGTGCGCGGTGGGTGCGTCATGAGCGCGACGACGTACGGGGCCCTGACGCCCGTCGCCTCGGTGTGGGCGGCTCCGGCCGTGACCCCCGCGGTTGTCCTGTGGGCCGCGCTTCTGGTGGCCTGCGTGCCCGCCTGGGCGGCTCTGCAGCGGCATGGGCGCCGCCGCCGCGTGTGCGGCCTGCTGAAGGGCTCTCACGCCCCTCCTGGCCCTGTTTCAGGCCGAGTTGAGGGGTGGAGAGCGTGGTGGGACCACATGGCGCGACGCGGGTGGAAACGCATGAGCGGTTGGTGGCCGGGCCGGTGGGGGAGATCGCGCGGGGCAGTTGCCGGTGCTCGCCACTCCCGGCGGCCGGGCGGACGGGGGCGCGAAGGCGGCGCTGCCGGGCACCGGGTAGGCGGGTGGACCGGTGTGTCGCAGGGACGGCGCGGTCCGGAGTGGTTGTGCCTTCCCGCCGGAGCAGTGCTGGCGATGGTGACGTGGTCGGCGGTGCCGTTGGTCGCGGGAGCGGCCGGAGTGCCCTTGGTGCGGGGCGCGTTGCGCACCCGAGCCGAGAGAGCGGCGGCCGAGCGGACGTCGGCCGCGGTGAGCGCGCTCTGCGGCACCGTGGCGGGCGATCTGCGGGCCGGGCGGCCGCCGCATGCGGCGCTGACGGAGGCGGTGCAGTCGGCCGGCTGGCCGGCCTCGCCCGAACTGAGCCGGATCGCGGGTCTGTTGCTGTCCGCGGCCCGGTTCGGTGGGGACGTGCCGGGAGCGCTGCGGAGCGCTGCGCGCGGCGGTCCCGGCGCTCACGGGCTCGGAGCGGTGGCTGCGTGCTGGCAGGTCGCGGTGGACGGCGGCGCCGGTCTGGCCGCGGCCCTGGACAGGGTCGCCGCCGCGCTGCGGGCCGAGGAGGACCAACGCGACGATCTCCGGGCTCAGTTGGCCGGACCGCGCTCGACGGCGGTGCTGCTGGCGCTGCTCCCGGTGTTCGGACTGGTGCTCGGCACGGCGTTGGGGGCACATCCGGCGCTGGTGCTCCTGCACACACCCGCCGGAATGGCCTGCCTGGCCTCGGGCGTGCTCCTGGAGTGGGCCGGGCTGGCATGGACGGCGCGGATCATCCGGGCGGCGGAGGGCGGTCCGCCGCCTGGCTCGGAGGGCGGTCCGGGCTGCGCGAACGGTCGGCCGGACGGGACGGCTTCGTCGTCCACCCGGTCGGTGCCGGAGCCGGTCGGGGAGGGGAGGCGGTCATGAGCGGCGCGAGTGTCCACAGCCTGGGGATGACCGCGTCCGTGCTGGCGGCCCTGTGTGCGGGAGTGATGGTGCGGAAGGAGCCGAGGGGCGGCGGCGTACGCAGGTTGCGGGGCGTGTTGGAGGGGCCGAGGCCGGCGAGGGCGAAGCGGGAGTGGCGGGGGAGAGCGCGCGGTGCCGGGCGGACCTGGCTGCCGGTGGTCGCTGCCGCGCTCGGTGCTGCCGTCCTCGTGGGTGGGCTGCCTGGCGGAGCGGTCGGGATCCTCGCGGGCGTCGGGATGCGGATGGCGCTCGCCCGTCGCCGTGCTGCCGCGGCGGGACGCGCGGTCGAGGCAGGGCCGGACCTCGGCCAACTGCCGCTGTGCGCAGACCTGATGGCCGCCTGCCTGGCGGCGGGAGCCACGCCGGGGGAAGCAGCCGGGGCGGTGGGGCGGTGCCTGGACGGGCCGTTGGGCGTCGCGCTGCTGCGGGCGGAGGCGGAGTTGCGGCTCGGCGGAGATCCCTCGGAGACCTGGGGCAGGTTCGGCCGGCTGCCGGCGGCGCGCGCGATGGGCCGCTGCCTGGCCCGAGCGTCCACGACGGGCAGCGCGCCGGTCGCGGAGATGGCCCGGCTGGCCGTGGACTACCGCGCCGCGCATGCCCGTTCGGCGCTCGCCCGGGCGCGTCGGGCGGCCGTGCTGGCCACTGCACCCCTGGGCGTGTGCTTCCTGCCCGCCTTCCTGCTGATCGGAGTCGCCCCCGTGGTGATGGGGCTGGCAGGGGCGGTCCTGGGAGGCCCGATGGGCGCAGGAGGTGGGTGAGACCGGCCGCGGGACAGCGGACGGACGCCCGCTTCGGCGGGCCGCACCGGGAGAACCACCGCGGAGGAACCGGGAGTTGGGCGGGGAGACACACCACCCCACGTACCGGCCCGCGACAGGGCAAACAGCAATGGATCTCGCAAAAGTGCATGAACGGTGAGTGCGCGAGGGCGCGGACGAGCCATGACAGATGAGCAGGACAGCAGTCGACAGCACCGACGCCGCCAGGAGCGCCGTCGGTCACGGAACCAGAAGGAGAAGGCAATGGCGAAGCAGAAGAGGGCGGTACGGGTGGCGTCGTGGTGGGCCGCGCGGGTCCGACGGTGCCGGGCGGTGGCCGACGCGGGGATGAGCACGGCGGAGTACGCGGTGGGCACGATCGCGGCCTGCGGGTTCGCGGCGGTGCTGTACAAGATCGTGACGAGCGGGCCGGTGCGGACGGCGATGACCTCGGTGATCGAGAAGGCACTCCATGCGCCGTTCTGAGCGGTCGATGCGACCCCGGCGCGCCGGACCGGTCGGCCGTGGGGACCGGGGGTACGTCACGGCGGAGGCGGCCGTGGTGATCCCGACCCTGGTGGCGTTGGCCGGGCTGCTGGTGTGGGGATTGATGGCGGCGGCCGCGCAGATCCGCTGTGTGGACGCCGCGAGGGCCGGGGCGCGCGCCGCTGCTCGGTCGGAGAGCGGGGCGGATGTCGTGCGGGTCACCCGAGCGGCGGCGCCCGAGGGAGCGGAGGTGCGGGTGACCCGGGGCGGGGGGTTGGTGCGGGTGCGGGTGACCGTTGCCCGGCCGCGGTTCCCGGTCACCTTGACGGCGGAGGCGGCCGCGCTGGACGAGGCGACGGTGGGCGGTGGTGGGCGGTGAGACGGGACCGGGGATCGGCCACTGTGTGGTCGCTGGGGCTGATGGCGGTGTTGCTGGCTGTCTTCGCGGTGGTGGCGCTGATGGGTCGGGCGGTGGTGGCGAGGCATCGTGCGGGCGGTGCCGCGGATCTGGCGGCTCTCGCTGCCGCCGACCACGCCCTTGAGGGTGAGCAGGCGGCGTGCGGGCTGGCCCGGCGGGTGGCGGCCGCGCAGGGTGCGGTGCTGCGCGCGTGCGCGGTGGCGGGTGAGGTGTCCGACGTCGTCGCCGAGGTCGGGGGAGCGCGGGTGAGGTCGCGGGCCGGGCAGGCGTCGGAGCCGGTGCCGGGTGCGCCGGGGGATGCGTTGCCGTCGCTCGGCTTGGCGGAGCGACGGCACCCGGGCAGCGGGCTACGGCTGCGGTTGCGGGTCTTCGCCGGCGGCGAGCAGGCAGTCGAGGAGGCGGACGGCGGCGGCTTTGTCGAGCGGGTCGTTGCCGTTGCCGCACTTGGGCGACTGCACGCAGGAGGGACAGCCGTGGTCGCACTCGCAGGAGGCGATGGCCTCGCGGGTGGCGGCGAGCCAGCCGCGGGCGGTGCGGAAGGCGCGTTCGGCGAAGCCCGCACCGCCGGGGTGGCCGTCGTAGACGAAGACGGTGGGCAGACCGGTGTCGGCGTGCAGCGGTATGGACACCCCGCCGATGTCCCAGCGATCGCAGGTGGCGAAGAGCGGAAGGAGACCGATGGAGGCGTGCTCGGCGGCGTGCAGGGCGCCCGGCAGTTCCTCGGGGTGGATGTCCGCGGCGTCGAGTTGGGCGTCGGTGACCGTCCACCAGACGGCGCGGGTGCGCAGGGTGCGCGGAGGGAGGTCGAGTTTGGACTCGCCGAGGATCTCGCCGGTCAGCAGCCGGCGGCGCAGGTAGGACACCACCTGGTGGGTGACCTCGACGGAGCCGAAGTGGATGCGGGCCTCGCCCCAGGGCTCCTCGATGTCCGTGGACAGCACGCGGACGTCGGTGGTGTCGCGGGCCATCGTGGCGTACGAGGGATCCGCGCGCTCGACCAGGGCGACGGAGTCGCCGAGGTCCAGGTGCCGCACCAGGTAGGTGCGGCCCTGGTGGAGGTGGACGGCGCCCTCGTGGACGGTGGTGTGGGCCGAGGAGGCGTCCACGGTGCCCAGCAGCCGCCCCGTGCCCTCCTCGACGACCTGGATCGGGGTGCCGCCCTCCCCGCGGATGTCGGTGAGGTCCGCGGCCCGCTCCCGGCGGGTCCAGTACCAGCCGGTGGCCCGGCGGCGCAGCAGCCCGCGCTTCTCCAGCTGCGGCACCAGGTCGGCGGCCTCGGGCCCGAAGAGTTCGAGGTCGGCGTCGGTGAGGGGCAGCTCGGCAGCGGCCGCGCAGAGGTGCGGTGCGAGGACGTACGGGTTGTCCGGGTCGAGGACCGTGGACTCGACGGGCCGTTCGAAGATCGCCTCGGGGTGGTGGACGAGATACGTGTCGAGCGGGTCGTCGCGGCCGACCATGATCGCGAGGGCGCCCTGGGCCGCGCGTCCGGCCCGCCCGGCCTGCTGCCACAGCGAGGCCCTGGTGCCCGGATAGCCGCCCAGCAGGACCGCGTCGAGGCCGGAGACGTCCACCCCGAGTTCGAGTGCGGAGGTGGACGCCAAGCCGAGCAGGCGGCCGGAGTGCAGGTCGCGTTCCAGGGCACGGCGCTCCTCGGGGAGGTAGCCGCCGCGGTAGGCGGCGACGCGCTGCGGGAGTGAGGCGTCGACCTCGGCGAGGCGTTCCTGGGCGATGACCGCGACGAGTTCCGCGGCGCGCCGGGAGCGGACGAACGCGACGGTCCGTACGCCTTGGAGGACCAGGTCGGTGAGGAGTTCGGCGCACTCCGCGGTGGCGGTGCGCCGGACGGGGGCGCCGCGCTCGCCGGACAGTTCGGTCAGCGGCGGCTCCCACAGCGCGAAGGCGACTTCGCCGCGGGGCGAGGTGTCCTCGGTGACCTCGGCGACGGGCAGGCCGGTCAGGCGGGTGGCCGCCTGGGAGGGCTCGGCCGCGGTCGCGGAGGCGAGCAGGAAGACCGGCTCGGCGCCGTAGCGGGCGCAGATCCGGCGCAGGCGGCGCAGCACCTGGGCGACGTGGGAGCCGAAGACGCCGCGGTAGGTGTGGCACTCGTCGATGACGACGTAGCGCAGGCCGCGCAGGAAGGAGGCCCAGCGCGCGTGTCCGGGCAGGATGCCGCGATGCAGCATGTCCGGGTTGGTCAGGACGTAGGTGCCGTGCCGGCGGACCCATTCGCGTTCCTCGAACGGGGTGTCCCCGTCGTAGACCGCCGGCCGTACCGCCGTGCCGAGCGGGGCGGCGAGCGCGCTGACCGCGCGGCGCTGGTCGGCCGCGAGGGCCTTGGTGGGGGCGAGGTAGAGCGCGGTGGGCCCCCGGGCACCGGCCGCCCCGGCCCCGGCGCGCCCGGCCGCGGCGGTCCCGCCACGCCCGGCCCCCGCGGCCGCCCGCCCGCCCTGTGCCGGTACCTGACGGCGCCCGGCGCCGGACACGCCCGGTTCACCCGGTTCGCCGCCCTGTTCCGGCAGCAGTGCGCTCAGCACCGGCGCCAGGTACGCCAGCGACTTGCCGGAGGCGGTGCCGGTGGCCACGACCACCGACTCGCCGCGCAGCGCGTGCGCCGCTGCGATCGCCTGGTGTTCCCACGGACGGTCGATTCCCGCGGCGCGAATCGCGTCGATGACCTCCGGTCGGATGCCCTCCGGCCAGGATGCATGACGTCCGACCCGCGGGGGCAGGTGCTCCGTATGGGTGATGCGTACGGCGCGGTCCGCCCCCTCGGCGAGCCGCTCCAAAGCGGTCCGTGGGGACGGGCGGCCGTGCGCCGACTGCGGAAGTTGATCCTGGGCCATCGGCACTCAGTGTGTCACCGGCATGACTGACAATCGCAGTAAGGCGTCGTGCGGGCCCACCGCGAAGTGATTGAATGCCATCGCGGCGCAACTCCTTCCCCCACCTGTCGGTGGAGGAGTCGCCCCTACCGATAACGTTTCGGTGGAGGCCCCAGGGGGGCGCCGCGTCGATGCAAGGTGCTGGAGGATCAGTGGACCTGTCCCTGTCGACCCGAACCGTCGGCGATCGCACGATCGTCGAGGTCGGCGGCGAGATTGATGTGTACACCGCCCCCAAGCTGCGTGAGCAGCTCGTGGAGCTCGTGAACGACGGGAGTTACCACCTCGTCGTGGACATGGAGGGAGTCGACTTCCTCGACTCGACCGGCCTGGGTGTGCTCGTCGGCGGGCTCAAGCGGGTACGTGCGCACGAAGGATCGTTGCGCCTGGTCTGCAACCAGGAGCGGATTCTGAAGATTTTCCGAATCACCGGTCTGACCAAGGTGTTCCCCATTCACACCTCGGTCGACGAGGCAGTCGCGGCGACCGACTGACGCTCGTCGAGAGGGGCTCCGGACGGATCACCGTCCGGGCCCCTGTGATGCCCAACCACAGGACCGGAGGGGGAAGCCCCATGCCCACCGTAGAACTGCTCTTCAGCGCCCAGCCCGAGCACGTGCGCACCGCACGTCTCGTGGCCGCACAGGTGGCGCGCCGGGCGGGGGTGGACGAGGCGTCCTTGGACGAGGTCCGGCTGGCGGTCGGCGAGGCCTGCAGCCGGGCCGTCGGACTGCACCGCAACAACGGCGTCGAAGAGCCGGTGCGCGTGCTGCTCAACGAGGACGAGAAGAAGTTCTCCATCGAGGTCGTCGACGAGGTCCCGGGCAACGCGACCGGCGGTGGCGCCACCGGCGGGCCGCCCACCGACGACGCCGCCGAGGACGAGGGCGAGATGGGCCTGGCCGTGATCAGCGGCCTGGTCGACGACGTCGAGGTGATCGACGGCGACCGCGGCGGCGTGATCCGGATGACCTGGCCGACCGTCTCCGTGTAGAGCCCCGCGGATCCCCGCGGATCCCTGCGGATCTCCGCTGATTCCGTCAGCTCCCGGCACGCTCCCGGCAGGTCCAAGCAGACCCCGGAAGATCCCTGCCGACCCCCTGCGGGTCCTTGGAGATCCATAAAGCGGCCCGCAGCCCGCCTCTTTTTTTGCCGCGCGCCATCGCGTGGCCTCCTTTAGCGTGGGAATTCCCTGCGAGCACCCTTTTGTGATCTTTCGCTGCTCCCTACAATCCGTCCATCTTGCTCAGCTCGCCTGAGCGTTGCGGCTTGATCAGCCGTAGGAGCCGCACGCCCATGCGCCAAACGTCAAGGAGGACGAATGGCGGGGCCACTCACCCCTCACGCGGGGGCGCTCAACTCTCCACACCCTCTTGCGGCGGCACCGGTCCTGACCAGCGGGAACCGTACCCTGGTCTGGATCATCGTGGTCGTCGCACTCGCTGCACTCGCGCTCGCCTGGGTGCTGGTGCGCCAAGTGCTCGTGTCGGACGAGGGGTCCGACACGATGAAAAGGATCGCCGCTGCCGTGCAGGAAGGCGCCAACGCCTACCTCGCACGGCAGTTCCGTACCCTGGGGATCTTCGCGGTCGCGGCGTTCTTCCTGCTCATGCTGCTGCCCGCCGACAATACGTCGCAGCGAATCGGCCGATCGATCTTCTTTCTGATCGGCGCGATCTTCTCCGCGACGACCGGTTATATCGGAATGTGGCTCGCGGTCCGCAGCAACGTGCGGGTGGCCGCCGCGGCGAGGTCGGCGACCCCCGAGCCGGGTGAGCCGGCCGCGGACCTGAGTACCGTCTCGCACCGGGCGATGCGGATCGCGTTCAGGACCGGCGGCGTGGTCGGCATGTTCACCGTCGGCCTGGGCCTGCTCGGCGCGTGCGCGGTGGTGCTGATCTACAAGGCCGACGCGCCCAAGGTGCTGGAGGGCTTCGGCTTCGGCGCTGCGCTGCTGGCGATGTTCATGAGGGTCGGCGGCGGCATCTTCACCAAGGCGGCCGACGTGGGCGCCGACCTGGTCGGCAAGGTCGAGCAGGGCATCCCCGAGGACGACCCGCGCAACGCCGCCACCATCGCGGACAACGTGGGCGACAACGTCGGGGACTGCGCCGGCATGGCCGCCGACCTGTTCGAGTCCTACGCCGTCACCCTGGTGGCCGCGCTCATCCTCGGCAAGGTCGCCTTCGGCGACTCCGGGCTGGCCTTCCCGCTGCTCATCCCCGCGATCGGCGTGCTCACCGCGATGGTCGGCATCTTCGCGGTCTCCCCGCGCCGCGGCGACCGCAGCGGCATGACCGCCATCACCCGCGGCTTCTTCGTCTCCGCGGCGATCTCCCTGGTCGGCGTGGCGATCGCCAGCTACGCCTACCTGCCCTCCTCCTACGCCGACCTCAAGGGCGTCGGCGCCGACATCACCGGCCACGGCGGCGACCCGCGGGTGCTCGCCCTGGTCGCGGTGGCCATCGGCATCGTGCTGGCCGCGCTGATCCAGCAGCTCACCGGCTACTTCACCGAGACCACCCGGCGCCCGGTCAGCGACGTCGGCAAGACCTCGCTGACCGGGCCGGCGACCGTGATCCTCTCCGGGATCTCGCTCGGCCTGGAGTCCGCCGTGTACTCGGCGGTGCTGATCGCGCTCGCCGTGTACGGCGCGTTCCTGCTCGGCGGCACCTCGGTGTGGCTGGCGCTGTTCGCGGTGGCACTGGCCGGCACCGGACTGCTGACCACGGTCGGCGTGATCGTCGCCATGGACACCTTCGGGCCGGTCTCGGACAACGCGCAGGGCATCGCCGAGATGTCCGGTGACGTCCACGGCGAGGGCGCCCAGGTGCTCACCGACCTCGACGCGGTCGGCAACACCACCAAGGCCATCACCAAGGGCATCGCGATCGCCACCGCGGTGCTCGCCGCGACCGCGCTGTTCGGGTCGTTCAAGGAGGCGGTCGACACCGCCGTCGGCACGGCGCACCCGCCCGCGTCCGACGCGCGCTGGCTGAGCCTGGACATCTCGCAGCCGAACAACCTGGTCGGGCTGCTGCTCGGCGCGGCCGTGGTGTTCCTCTTCTCGGGGCTGGCGATCAACGCGGTGTCCCGTTCGGCCGGTTCGGTGGTCTTCGAGGTGCGCCGGCAGTTCCGCGAGCACCCCGGCATCATGAGCGGGACCGAACTGCCCGAGTACGGGCGGGTGGTGGACATCTGCACCAAGGACGCGCTGCGCGAACTGGCCACTCCGGGCCTGCTCGCGGTCCTCGCCCCGATCGCGGTCGGCTTCTCGCTCGGCATCGGCTCGCTCGCCTCCTACCTGGCCGGCGCGATCGGCGCGGGCACCTTGATGGCCGTCTTCCTCGCCAACTCCGGCGGCGCGTGGGACAACGCCAAGAAGCTGGTCGAGGACGGCCACCACGGCGGCAAGGGCAGCGACGCCCACGAGGCCACGGTGATCGGCGACACCGTCGGCGACCCGTTCAAGGACACCGCGGGACCGGCGATCAACCCGCTGCTGAAGGTGATGAACCTGGTGGCGCTGCTCATCGCGCCCGCCGTGGTGAAGTTCAGCTACGGCGTGCACGCCAACCTCGCGGTGCGGGTACCGGTCGCGGTCGCGGCGGTGGTGATCATCGTGGTCGCGGTGTACGTGTCCAAACGGCGCGGCATCGCGGTCGGCGACGACAGCGCGGACAGCGGGGCCGGCGGCGCCGGAGGAGGCAGCGGCGGCGGCTCCGGGGACGCGGCCACGAGCGGCGGGAGCGCGCACGAGGGAGGTTCCGGCGGCGGCTCCACGGTCGCGGCCTGACGCCGTGTGAAATGTCACACCGCCGGTGAGGCGGCGGGGGCGCGGGCAGACCCGTACGTGGCCCGCGCACCCGCCGCCCACCTGCGGTTCAGCAGGTGCGACGAATGGCTCGAATAGCAGATAAAAGCGGTCAACCGAGGTCAGGTCCGCGGAGACGGTGTCGCCGGGCCGTGTATGTTCCGGGGCCGTAAGGCCACGGAAGGGATCACCCGGTGAAGGTGAAGAAGAAGCTCTTGGCCGCGCTGTCCGGCAGCGCGGCCGTTCTGCTCGCGGTGTCCGCGTGCGGCGGTGACGACACCGCGAAGAAGCAGGACGACTGGGCGAAGGGCGTCTGCGACCAGGCCGAGGTCCAGCTCAACAAGATCGACACCGCGAACGCGTCGTTCGGCAAGGTCGACAGCGGCGGCAAGCCGCAGGAGGTGAAGACCGCCGACTCGGCCGCCTTCCAGTCGATCTCCGACGCGTACAAGGCGCTGGCCGGGATCTTCAGCAAGGCCGGCGCCGCCCCCGGCGATGACGGCGCGAAGTTCCAGCAGAACGCGGTGAGCGTGTTCAACCAGCAGTCCGCGCAGTACGCGGCGCTGAAGAAGCAGGTCGACGGGCTGGACGCCAGCGACCAGGCCAAGTTCGCGACCGGCCTCGGCGGCGTCTCCACCGCGCTCACGCAGACCACCACCAACGGGCAGAAGTCGCTCGACACGCTCCGCCAGGGCGACGTGGGCAAGGCCCTCGCCCAGCAGCCCGGCTGCCACGGCGTGTCCGGCGGTTCGGCGGGTGCCACCTCGACGGCCTCGTAGCGGTACCGGGCGTTCCGCGGTACGGCGCCCCCTCGCGGATTCCGGGACAATGAGCGGCGTGAGCGATCCGAGCTACCCGCACCAGACGACCGGCGGTCCGCACGCCCCGCACTCCCCGGGCGCCTCCGGTCGCCCGCTGCCCGATCCCGGCGCCGCGCCCGCGCTGCGCGCCGACCTGCTGGCCGCCGACTTCACCGCGGACGGCTGCCTCGAACTGCTCGGAGCGGTCGCCTACGCGGCCCTGTCGCGCGCCGAGACCGTCCCCGCGCTGCGCGCCACCCGCGGCGGCAGCCCACTGGAGACCCTGGTCCGGCTCTTCCTGCTCCAGCAGCCGGTCCCGCTCGCCCGTGCCCGGGCGGCCCTCGGCAACGCAGGCACCAGCTCCGGAACCGGAACCGGCACCGGAACCGGCTCCGGTCTCGACACGTACGAGGCGGCCGGCTGGCTGCTGCGTGACGGGGACGACGTACGCGCGACCGTCGACGTACGCCCTTACGCGGGCGATGCCGGCGCCGACTGGTGGATCGTCTCGGACCTGGGCTGCGCGGTCGGTGGCGCGGGCGGCATCGGCAGCGCGCCCGGCGTGGACCGGGCCGACCTGGTGCTGGGCGTGGGCGGCGCGTCCACCACGCTCGCCGGGCTGACCGTGCGCGAGCCGGTCGGCAGGGCGCTCGACCTCGGCACGGGATCGGGCGTCCAGGCGCTGCACGCGTCCCGGCACGCCACGCAGGTGACCGCCACGGACGTCAACCCGCGCGCCCTGCACTTCGCCCGGCTCACCCTCGCGCTGTCCGGCGCCGCGGAGCCCGAACTGCGGCAGGGCAGCCTCTTCGAGCCGGTCGGGGACGCGCGGTACGACCTGATCGTCTCGAACCCGCCGTTCGTCATCTCGCCCCGCGGGCGCTTCACCTACCGCGACGGCGGCATGGCGGGGGACGACCTGTGCCGTGAACTGGTCCGGCAGTCCGCCGACCACCTCACCGAGGGCGGCTACTGCCAGCTCCTCGCCAACTGGCAGCACGCCGAGGGCCAGGACTGGCGGGAGCGCGTCACGTCCTGGCTGCCCGCCGGGTGCGACGCGTGGATCGTGCAGCGCGAGGTCCAGGACGTGGCGCAGTACGCCGAGTTGTGGCTGCGCGACGGCGGCGACCACCACGCCGACCCCGCCGCGTACGCCGCGCGCTACGACGCGTGGCTCGACGACTTCGAGCGGCACAAGGTCAGCGGGATCGGCTTCGGCTGGATCACCCTGCGCCGCTCCGGCGCCGAGCAGCCCTCGGTCACCGCGGAGGAGTGGCCGCACCCGGTGGAGCAGCCGCTCGGGCCGCACATCGCGGACTGGTTCGCCCGGCAGGACTTCCTGCGGCGGTACGACGACGCGGCGCTGCTCGCCGCCCGGTTCACCCTCGCGCCCGACGTGGTGCAGGAGCAGGTCGGGCTGCCCGGCGCGGAGGACCCCGAGCACGTCGTGCTGCGTTCGGCGCGGGGCATGCGCAGGGCGACGAAGGTCGACACCGTCGGCGCCGGGTTCGCCGGGGTCTGCGACGGCACGCTGCCGGCCGGCCGCATCATCGACGCGATCGCCCAACTGCTCAACGAGGACCCGGTGGTGCTGCGCGACCGCACTCCCGCGTCGATCCGTCTCCTGGTCGAACAGGGCTTCCTGGCACCGCATCCGGAGTAGCGGCACGTTGCACGGCCGGCGCCTGGCGGTCGCGGCAGGCTCAGTTCACGTTGCGGAAGATCGTCCATACCACCGCCACCACGAGCAACGTGTACTGCGTGCGCGGCCGGAGGATCGGCTGCCAGCGGCGGCCGCGCAGGCCCTCGACGACCCAGCGGCCGAACATCCAGGCCAGCGCGGGGGAGAGGGCCAGGACCAGGGCGTTCTCGTGGAAGGCGCGGACCGGGTCGCCGTGCAGCAGGTCGTAGGCGAGGCGGGTGGCGCCGCAGGCCGGGCAGAGCAGCCCGGTGAGCCAGTTGAAGGGGCAGCGCGGCAGGAAGTGCCCGCTCTGGTGCGGGTCGGTGCGGTAGAGGTAGGCGGCCGCCGCCACCCCGGCGGCGAGCGTGGCCAGCGGCACCACCGCCGGGTGCGGGAGCCGCCGCGCGGAGCGGGGTGCGACGGCCTGCTGGCTCACGCGCACATCGCACGCGCGTTGTTGACCAGCTGGTTGATCGCGAACACGTCGTTCGGGCTGCGGGCCGGGATCATCGTGGCGTGGTAGCGGCCGCCGCTGTGCACCGTGACCTGGATGAACCCGGTGGTCTTGTGCTCCTTGATGAGCATGAACAGCAGGCCCAGCAGGCACGCGAAGAAGAAGATCACCGCGAGCACGATCGCGTAGGCCGGGGTGCTCTCCTCGGTGCGGCTCATGTCGGAGACCGTCCACACCGCGCCGCGCAGCGGCAGGGAGCCGGCCGGGGTCACGATGCTGTCCCCCGTCACCGCGATGTCGCCGATGGTCAGCAGCGTCGCCGAACCCGCCCCGCCGTACACGGCCGGCGCGTTGTGCTGCCAGCCACTGTCGCCGCTCATCATCGTCGGCGGGTGCTGCGGGTAGCCGTAGCCCGCCGGGTCGCCGTAGCCGAGGGTCTCGCCGTACGCCGTGGGCCGTTCCGAGTACTCCGGCCGGCTCTCGTACGGGTTGTCGCCGTACGGCTTGCCCGCGTACGGATTCTGGTCGGACATGACGCGTCCCCCTGCCCTGCGTTCCCGCCGTCACGCGGATCGGTCATCCGCCCGCGCGCACCCATTTTTGCAGCACCCGACCCGCCGCGTCCCGTTCCGCCCTTGACACAAACCGGCTACAGAACCGCGCACTCAGGTCGCGGCCAGCGCCTCCGTGGGGGTGAGGCGGGCGGCGCGGACCGAGGGGTAGACGCCCGCGACCACTCCGACCAGCAGCGCCCCGCCGATGCCCTCGGCGACGGACGCGGCCGGGATGACCGGTGGCCAGCCCTGGGAGGTGGCGTACCCGAGGACGCCGAGCGCGCCGATCGCCGCGCCGACCAGACCGCCGAGGCCGGACAGCAGCACCGCCTCGGTGAGGAACTGGCCGCGGATCTGGCCCCGGGCCGCGCCGAGCGCGCGGCGCAGCCCGATCTCGCGGCGCCGCTCCAGCACCGAGATGATCATCGTGTTGGCGACCCCGATGCCGCCGACGAGCAGCGCCACTCCCGCCAGCCCCAGGAACAGCCCGGAGAAGGTCTGCTCGGAGGCGCGCTTCGCGGCCAGCGCGTCGGAGGGGCGGCTGACCTGGATCAGCCCGGGCAACTGCGGGTAGAGCGTGGCGGGCAGCACCGCGCGGACGTCCTCGAGCGCGTCCTCTCGGGCCTTGAGGTAGACCACCGTCGGATGGCCGTCGAAGTGCAGGTAGCGGGTCGCGGCGGGCCAGCCCACCATCACGGACTGCTCCAGGTCCGGGGTGAGCGGCATCGGATCGAGGATGCCGATCACGGTGAACAGGCGCTGACCGATGAGTACTTGGGGCTGTGGCTGCCCGGGCGGGAGTTGGCGGAAGCCCAGCCAGGTCGCGGCCTGGTAGCCGAGCACCACCGTCGGGAAGCGGTCGGTGGCCGGGGTGAGGAAACGGCCCGCGTGCACCGAGCCGTTGATCGCGGACAGCAGCCCGTCGCGCGCGGCCAGCACGCTGATCCCGACGCTGTCGCTGGGGTCGGAGCGGTCGGTGCGCCGCACGCGCTGATGGGTGTTGGCCACCGCGCTCGCCGTGCGGACCGGGCCGATCCTGCGGGCCATCGCGTCGGCGCTCTCCGGCAGTTGGACCGGCGGGTCCTGGTGCGGCTGCGGCTGCGCCTGGAGCATGTTGGTGCCCAGCGCGGTCAGTTGCTCCAGCAGCGACTTCTGGCTGGAGGCGGGGATGCCGGTCACCACGATCATCGTCGCGATCCCGATCGAGATGCCCAGCGCGGAAAGGGCCGCGCGCAACTTGCGGATGCGGACGCCGATCAGGCCGAGGCGCAGTACGTCACCGGGTGACAGCCGGACGGGCCGGCGGTCGTCGGGCCGCGCCCGGCGGTGCGATGAAGGGGCGCTCATCCGTCGCCCTCCCGTGCGGCCGGGCCCGGGACGCCCGCGACGACCCGGCCGTCGCGCGGTTCGGCGCCCCGGGTGTCCGCGACGATCCGGCCGTCGCGCAGCTCGATCCGGCGTGGCAGCCGTGCCGCGATGTCCCGGTCGTGGGTGATGACGGCGATGGTCGTCCCCTCCTCGTTGAGGTCGGTGAGCAGATCGAGTACGGCCTGCCCGTTGGCGCTGTCGAGGGCGCCGGTCGGCTCGTCGGCCAGCACCAGCGCGGGGGAGTTGACCAGCGCGCGGGCGATCGCCACCCGTTGCCGCTCGCCGCCGGACAACTGGTGCGGGAGGTGGCCGGCGCGGTGCGCCATGCCGACCCGGCCCAGGGCCTCGTGGGCCAGCGGCAGCCGGCGGCGCCGCGGCACGCCCGCGTAGAGCAGGCCGGTGGCGACGTTCTCGGCCGCGCTCAGGCCGTCGGTGAGGTGGAAGTGCTGGAAGACGAAGCCGAGCCAGCGTCCGCGCAGCACCGACAGGCGCCGGTCGGACAGCCCCGCCACGTCCTGCCCGGCGACCTCCACGGTGCCGCCGGTCGGCAGGTCGAGGGTGCCCATGATGTTCAGCAGCGTGGACTTGCCCGAGCCGGACGGGCCCAGGATCGCCAGCAGTTCGCCCGCCTCGACGGTCAACGAGACGTGGTCGAGCGCGACGACGCCGCCCGGGTAGGACTTGGTGGCATCGCGGACGCGGAGAACGGCGGTGCCCGGTGCGGCACTTCGCGGCGCGCCCACCCGCCCGGACCCGGTCGCGGCCTCGTCGGGCACGGTGCTCCCACCGGCCGTCCCCGCCCTCACGACGCCGTCTCCACGCGCATCCCCGCGCTGACCCCGGCGCCGCCGACCTCGACCCGCCCGTCGGCGAAGAGCCCGGTCGTCACGGCGACGAGGGTCCCGTCCGGCCGCTGGAGCGCGTAGCCGCCCTGCTTCACGGCGACGAGCGCGGTGACCGGCACGGTCAGCACGCCGTGCCGGGTGCTCGTGGTGAAGCGCACCTGGACCGGCGCCGAGGTCAGCGCGGCCACGTCGGAGGAACGCAGCGGGGTGACCGCGACATCGAGGGTCGGCGGGCTGTCCTGCCCGTCCTGGTCGCCCTCCCCGGGGGCCCCGGACTGCACGGACTGGCCGACGGACGCCACCTTCCCGGGCACGCTCCGGTCGTCGGGCAGCGTGATGGTGACCTTCGCGCCGGCCGTGATGCCGTTCGCGTCGTCCGCCTCGACCGGCACGGTGACGGTCTTGGTGGTGGAGGTGACCGACATCAGCGTCTCCTGCACCGGATCGCCCGGCCTGGCCTGCACCGTACCGACCCGCACCGGGCCGGGCAGCACCACGATCCGGCCCACCCCGAGCGTGCCGGTGGGCGTCATACCGACGTGCTGCTGCCAGCGCTTGACCGCGGCGGCCAGCGAGGAGGTGTAGGTGGCGCCGAGACCGTCGGAGTCCGGCGGGCGGTGGCCGATGTCGTACCCGAGGGCCTGGAGGTTGTCCGCGACGACCGTGACGTCCCGGCCGCGAACCGGCTTGGCCGCCGCCGACTTGGGGGCAACGAGGGTGCGGAAGAGCGGGGTGGCGCCGTAGAAGAGGACGACGGGCTGGTCGTCGACGCGGTAGAGCGTGCGGCCACGCTTGACGGTGGAGCCGGTGGCGGACAGGGCAGTGACCACGCCGGTGCCGCGGCCGGCGACCGGGGTGGGGGTGCCGTAGCCGAGGGTGCCGGGCAGGCTGCGGCTGTCGGACAGGTCCGCCCGGGTCACCGTCGCGGTGGCGACCTTCGGGGCGCTGGTGGGGACGCCCGCGGGGGCGTGGGAGTGGGCGTGGAGGGCGATGCCCCCCGCGGTGGCGGCGCCAATGACGACGAGGGCGGTCGCCAGGACGGCGAACCGCCTGCCGTACCGCCCGGCGGGGCGCTCGGCGCTGTGACCTGACACCGTCACTTCCCCTTTCCGCCGCCGAACGCCTGCTGCTCGCACTGGTCCTCCAACTGGCCCTCGTTGGCGGGGATCTCGGGGCTGCCGTCGTCGAAGGTCCAGGACAGGCCGCCCGGATCGACGCTGGTGTCCGCGACGAGGTGGACCATCACGCCGTGCTTGCGGAGGCACTTGATCTCGGCGAGCGTGTCGTCGCGGTAGTGCGCGTTGAGGGCGGGGTTCAGCTCGGGCGGCTCCAGCGGGAGCTTGTTCTCGCAGGCCGCCGCCGCCGTCTTGGGGATCGGGTCGGCCACGGTCTTGGGGGAGCCGGCGATCCCGGGCCGGGTGGTCGTCCATTTGGCGCCGTGGTCGACGAGGCACTGGTCCCAGGCGTGGATGAGGGCCTCGCGCTCCGCGGGGGTGTCGTCCAGGCGCTCCTGCGGGCGCCCTGCGGTTGAGCCGCTGCTCGGGGGGACCACGGCGCCGGAGACCGGTGTACCGGATTCCGGCGTACCGCCTCCGCCGGTGGTCCCGGCGGTTGCGGAGGAGGAAGCGGTCGACGGCAGCGAGGCCACGCCGGGGTGCGACGCGCCCCCGCCGCCCCCGCAGGCGGTCAGCGCGAGCAGGCAGGCAGCGGTGGCGGGCACGGTCGGCCACGGTGCTCGGTGCCGCCGCGGCCGTAGGAAGTTTCGAGGCATGCCCGGGACGCTAGGCAGCACTTGTCAGGAGATTGTCAGGAAGCCGTAGCCATCCGATGGTCCCGGGCGGTGAGCGCCGTCCGGCCCGGTCCGGCGGCCTCCGGCCTTCCTACACTCGCGACATGGGCGCACATGTCGTGGTGGCGGAGGACGATCCCAAGCAGGCCGAACTGGTCCGCCGTTACCTGGAGCACGAGGGGCACCGGGTGGTCGTCGTGCACGACGGGCGCGCCGCGCTGGAGGCGGTCCGCCGGCACCGGCCCGACCTGATGGTGCTGGACGTGATGATGCCCCGGGTCGACGGCCTCGACGTCTGCCGGGTGCTGCGCGCCGACCCCGCCTCCGCCGACCTGCCGGTGCTGATGCTCACTGCCCGCTCCGGGGAGGACGATCTGCTGCTCGGGCTCGACCTGGGCGCGGACGACTACATGACGAAGCCGTACAGCCCGCGGGAGTTGATGGCCCGGGTGCGTACGCTGCTGCGCCGCGCGGGCGCGACCGGGAGCGCCGGCGCCGCGGTGCCCCGGCGGCCCGATCCGGTGCTGCGGGTGGGCGCCGTCGCGGTGGACCCGGTACGGCACGAGGTGACCGTGGACGGGCGGCGGATCGAGTGCACCCCGGGTGAGTTCGACCTGCTCGCCCTGCTGGCCGCCGAACCCGGGCGGGTCTTCACCCGCGCCCAGGTCATCGAGCGTCAGCACGGCATCGACCGCTACTTCACCTCCCGCACGGTCGACGTCCACGTGATGAACCTGCGCCGCAAGATCGAGCCGGATCCGCGCCACCCGGTCCGGCTGGTCACCGTCTACGGGGTCGGCTACAAGCTCGTCGAGGGGCCGGGGGTACGCGATGCGGGGTGACGCGGGGGGCAAGGGGAGAAGGGGGGACGAACGAAGGGAAGGCGGAGCGCGTTCGCGCGGTGCGGACGGCGCCGCCGCCCGGCGGGAAGTGCCGCTGCGCCGCAGCCTGCTGCTGAAACTGCTGCTGCTGTCCGCGCTGGTCTCGGCCTGCTCCATCGCGGCCACCGCCTGGCTGACCGTGCACACCACGGCGGTCGCGATCCGGCAGGAGCAGGGACAGGCCCTCACCGACGACGCCCGTACGTACGACAAGCTGCTCGGCTACGCGGCCACGCACCACGACTGGGCGGGCGCGGCCGCGACCGTACGGGAGCTCGCCCGCAGCAGCGGACACCGGATCACCCTCACCGACGAGCAGCGGCGCCCGCTGGTCGACTCGGCCGGGCCGGGCGCGCCCCGTGCGGCGCTGCCCGCGGAGGCGTCGGCGACGGTCGACGCGCTGTCCGTGGACACCTCGCCGGCCGCCCGCACCCAGAGCGCGGGCGGCCCCCAGGCCCAGGACCCCTCGCAGGCCACCTCGCGGACCCAGCCGCAGCCCGCGCCGGAGCGGGGCACGGGCGCCGGCGGCTGCGCGCCCGGCACCCGCTGCCTGGACACCGCGGGCCCGTCCTCCGCTCCGGCAACGGGTTCCGACGGTTCCGCGCCGCTCGCGTCCGGCACCGCCGTCGGCAGCAGCTCCATCGACGCCCGCGCCGTCGGCCCGTTCCGCCTCACCGCCGGGGAGCGGACGGTCCTGGACGCCGAGGCCCAGCGCACCGCCGGCTGCCTCCACGACCGCCTGCACGCGAACGTGCAGGTCACCTCCACGCCCAGCGGCCGGCCCGTGATCACCCTCGCGCCGAGCGTGCTCTACCTGCCGACCGACTGCGATACGACGGTCGTGGGCACGCCGACCGCGACCGAGCAGCGCGCTCTCGCCCAGCTGGACTCGCTGGTCGACACCTGCCTGGACCGGCACGACGCCCCGCATGTCAAGGTCGGGTTGGACTTCGGCTGGACCGGGACCGCCGCGCGCACCGCCAAGGACGACGCGCTCACCGCGTCCTGCCTCGACACGGCCCGCCGCGAACAGCTCGCGCCCTACGTGGCGCCGCCCGCGCTGCTGTTCGTCAGCAGCCCGCAGCGCACCGCCTCCACCTTCCTCGACCTCTCCGCCGGCAACCGGGCCCGCGTCATCGAGGTCACCGGCCTGGTGCTGCTGCTCACGCTGGCGGTGACCGCCCTGGCCGGCACCCGCATGGTCCGCCCGCTGCGGGCCCTGTCCGGCGCGGCCCGGCGGGTGACCGACGGCGACCTGACCGCCAGGGTGAAGGTGTCCGCGCAGGACGAGATCGGCCGGGTGGCCGCCGCCTTCAACGAGATGTCGCACCGCCGCGAGCAGGCCGAGGGGCTGCGGAAGGCCATGGTCAGCGACGTGGCGCACGAGCTGCGCACCCCGCTGAGCAACATCCGCGGCTGGCTGGAGGCCGCAGAGGACGGCCTGGTCGTCCCCGACCGCGCGCTGCTGTCGTCGCTGCTGGACGAGGCGGTGCTGCTCCAGCACGTCATCGACGACCTGCGCGACCTGTCCGCGGCCGACGCGGGGGAGCTGCGGCTGCGGACCGAGCGGGTGGACGTCGTGGACCTCCTGGCGCAGGTGGCCACCGCCCACCGCAGCACCGCGGAATCGGCCGGGGTGGGGTTGCGGACCACCCGGGGCGTCCACGGAACCGGGAGGGCTGACGCCGCCGGGGGCCCCGACCCAACCGACCCGACCGACGCGACCGACCCCGCCGACTTCGCCGACTTCACCGACGAGAATCGGCCGTTCACCGTCGCCGACCCGGTCCGGCTCCGGCAGGCGGTCGGCAACCTGGTCTCCAACGCGATACGGCACACTCCGCGCGGCGGCACCGTCACGCTGAGCGCCGCGGTCGCGGGCGGGCGGACCGTCATCGAGGTGGCCGACACCGGCTCCGGGATCGCCGCGGCGGACCTGCCGAGGGTCTTCGACCGCTTCTGGCGGGCCGAGAAGTCGCGCAGCCGGCAGACCGGCGGCAGCGGCCTCGGCCTGGCCATCGTGCGCAAACTCGCCGAGGCGCACGGCGGCGGGGCGACCGCCGCGAGCACCCCCGGCGAGGGGTCGGTCTTCACGATCACGCTGCCGGGGGGGGCGCCTCGCGGATCGTCCCGGGGGAAGCCGGGCCGATCCCCCGACCGAGTGCAGAAGGAGCCCGGGCCGACGCCCGACCGGACGTAGGGTCGAAGGGGAGCAGGCCCGGCCCCGGGGATCGGAAAACGGGATTTCGGGCAGGATCAAGCCGGTGGACGTAGCCTGCTTGGTGACCCCCGCTGGTGTGGATAGAACGTACATCGGGTTACCGTTCGAGTGGCGTTGCGGACTTTTCCCGTTTGACACGGGCCCAGGAGGTACGGTCACACTCCGCAGCGACACCCCTTCGAACCGGAGAGAAGAGCGAAGTTGTCCCCGACCCGCGAGACCGCACAGGGCGGCCGCCGACTCGTCATCGTCGAGTCGCCTGCCAAGGCGAAGACGATCAAGGGCTATCTCGGCCCTGGATACGTCGTCGAGGCCAGCGTGGGGCACATCCGCGACCTCCCCAACGGGGCCGCCGAAGTGCCGGCGGAGTACAAGGGCCAGCCGTGGGCGCGGCTCGGCGTCAATGTGGACAGCGATTTCCAGCCGATCTATGTCGTGAACGCCGACAAGAAGGCACAGGTCAAGAAGCTCAAGGATCTCCTCAAGGACTCCGACGAACTATTCCTGGCCACTGACGAGGACCGCGAGGGCGAGGCCATCGCCTGGCATTTGCAGGAAACCCTCAAGCCCAAGGTGCCGGTGCACCGGATGGTGTTCCACGAGATCACCAAGGACGCCATCCAGGAGGCGGTGCGCAATCCGCGCGAGCTGAACCAGCTGCTGGTCGAGGCCCAGGAAACCCGCCGCATCCTCGACCGCCTCTACGGCTACGAGGTCTCCCCGGTGCTGTGGAAGAAGGTCATGCCGCGGCTGTCGGCGGGCCGGGTCCAGTCCGTGGCGACCCGCCTGGTGGTGGAGCGCGAGCGGGAGCGGATCGCCTTCCGCACCTCCGAGTACTGGGACCTGACCGGCGTCTTCGACACCGGCCGGCCCGGTGACGCCTCGGACCCCTCCACCCTCACGGCCCGGCTGATCGCGGTCGACGGCCGCAGGGTCGCCCAGGGCCGCGACTTCGACGCCTCCACCGGCGCGCTCAAGCAGAGCGCCGCGGTGCTGCACCTCGACGAGGAGAACGCCCGGGCGCTGGCCGCCGCGCTCGCCGACTCGCAGTTCTCGGTGCGCAGCGTCGAGTCCAAGCCGTACCGCCGCTCGCCGTACGCCCCGTTCCGGACCACCACCCTCCAGCAGGAGGCGTCGCGCAAGCTGGGCTTCGGCGCGAAGGCGACCATGCAGGTGGCCCAGAAGCTGTACGAGAACGGCTTCATCACCTACATGCGTACGGACTCCACCACGCTGTCGGAGACCGCCGTCAAGGCCGCCCGCGCGCAGGTCACGCAGCTCTACGGCGCCGACTACCTGCCGGACCGGCCGCGCGTCTACGCGGGCAAGGTGAAGAACGCGCAGGAGGCGCACGAGGCGATCCGCCCCTCCGGCGACCGCTTCCGCACCCCTGCCGAGACCGGCCTGACCGGCGACCAGTTCCGGCTGTACGAGCTGATCTGGATGCGCACCGTCGCCTCCCAGATGAAGGACGCGGTCGGCCAGTCCGTCACCGTCAAGGTCGGCGGCGCCGCCTCCGACGGCCGGGACGCCGAGTTCTCCGCCTCCGGCAAGATCATCACCTTCCACGGCTTCCTCAAGGCGTACGTCGAAGGCGCCGACGACCCCAACGCGGAGCTGGACGACCGCGAGCGCAGGCTGCCGCAGGTCACCGAGGGCGACCCGCTCTCGGCGAACGGGATCACCGCCGACGGCCACTCCACCAAGCCGCCCGCCCGCTACACCGAGGCGAGCCTGGTCAAGGAGCTGGAGGAGAAGGAGATCGGCCGCCCGTCGACCTACGCCACCATCCTCGGCACCATCCTCGACCGCGGCTACGTCTTCAAGAAGGGCACCGCGCTCGTCCCGTCCTTCCTGTCCTTCGCGGTGGTCAACCTGCTGGAGAAGCACTTCGGCTGGCTGGTCGACTACGACTTCACCGCGTCCATGGAGGACGACCTCGACCGGATCGCGCGCGGCGAGGCGCAGGCCGTGCCGTGGCTGCGCCGGTTCTACTTCGGTCCCGAGGGCGACGCCGGCTCCGGCCCGGCCGCTTCGGGCGCCTCCGGCACCCCCGGCACCCCCGGCACCCCCGGCACCGGCGGCGACGGCGACCACCTCGGCGGCCTCAAGGAACTCGTCGAGGACCTCGGCGCGATCGACGCCCGGGAGATCTCCTCGTTCCCGGTCGGCGAGGGCATCATGCTGCGGGTCGGCCGCTACGGGCCCTACGTGGAGAAGGGTGAGCGCGGCGAGGACGACCACCAGCGCGCCGACATCCCCGAGGACCTGCCGCCGGACGAGATGACCGTCGAGCTGGCCGAGGAGCTCTTCGCCAAGCCCAGCGGCGAGTTCGCGCTCGGCGACGACCCGCAGACCGGCCGCCCGATCGTCGCCAAGGACGGCCGCTACGGGCCGTACGTCACCGAGGTGCTGCCCGAGGACACCCCGAAGACCGGCAAGAACGCGGTGAAGCCGCGGACCGCCTCCCTCTTCAAGTCGATGTCCCTGGACACCGTCACCCTCGCCGACGCCCTGAAGCTGATGTCGCTGCCCCGCGTGGTCGGCACCGACGCCGAGGGCGTCGAGATCACCGCGCAGAACGGCCGCTACGGGCCCTACCTGAAGAAGGGCACCGACTCCCGTTCGCTCGAGAACGAGGAGCAGCTCTTCACCATCACCCTCGACGAGGCGCTGGCGATCTACGCCCAGCCCAAGGCCCGCGGTCGCGCCGCCGCCAAGCCCCCGTTGAAGGAACTGGGCACCGACCCGGTCAGCGAGCGGCCCGTCGTCGTCAAGGACGGCCGCTTCGGCCCGTACGTCACCGACGGCGAGACCAACGCGACGCTCCGCCGTGAGGACGACGTCGAGACGATCACCCCCGAGCGCGGCTACGAGCTGCTGGCCGAGAAGCGGGCGAAGGGCCCGGTGAAGAAGAAGGCCGCAGCGGCGAAGAAGGCGCCGGCGAAGAAGACCACCGCCAAGAAGACGGCCGCGAAGAAGACCGCCTCGGCCACGGCGGCGAAGAAGGCCCCGGCGAAGACCGCGGCCGCGAAGAAGACGGCGGCCAAGAAGGCCGGTTCCGCCAAGGAGTAGCGGCCCCGCCGCCCCCGCGAAGGGCGGCGCCGCGGTCCCCGCGCCCGGGGACCGCGGCGCGGGGACCGGGACGGCGATCCGGGCCGCCGGGGCGCGGTTCTCCGCGCAGCCGTCCGGGGTCCGGGGCTGCCGGGCGCAGCTTTGTTCGGGGGAGCACGTTTGGTTCGGGCGGGGCGGATAGGCTGTCAGGATGACGCGATCCGAGCAGCCAGCGCATCCCGCGAAGGACGTCACCGAGGCGTTCGCGACCGATCTCTCGGCCGACTCCCGTGAGCGGGCCGTGGGCGCGCTGCTGAAGATTCCCGCGCTGCGCCGGCTGTGGAGCGCGCACCTGACGGGCGCGGTCGCCGACCGCCTCGGCCTGCTGGTCCTGCTGCTACTCACCGTGCAGGCCACCGTCACCGCGCACGCGTTCGGCGGAGGCTACCGGGGCGTGGCCTTCGCCGTGGCCGCGGTGTTCGCGGCGCGGCTGGTGGCCGCCCTGCTCTTCGGCGGCGTGCTGTTCGGCCCGCTGACGGCCCTCACCGCGGAGAGCGGACCGCTCGACCGGCGCTGGACCATGATCGGCGCCGACGCGGTCCGGCTGGCCCTGTTCATCGTCGCGCCGCTGTGGATCACCTGGGTGCCCGGCTCGGCGCACCTGTGGCTGCTGGGCACCGCGTTCGTCGCCGGGCTCGCGGAACGCCTGTGGGTGATCGCGAAGGACGGCGCCGCCCCCGGGTTGCTGCCCGCGCCGGGCGACACCTCGGTACGGCCGGCCCCCGACCACCTGGCCACGCTGCACCGGCTGGACCTGCGCACGAGCTTCGTCGCGCTGCCGCTGGCCGCGGCCGCCCTGGTGGTGGTCACCCTCGTCAACACGCTGATCGCGGTGGGCGTCGACTGGTTCGACCTGCACCAGGCCGCCCTCTCCTCGTACGTGGCCGCGGGGCTCTTCTCGTCCTCGATGGCCGTGCTGTACCTGCTCGAACTGCCCGCGGGCAGCGTCGCGACGCCGCACTCCCCGCTCCAGGGCCTGCGGCTGCCGAAGGGCCCGGCGGGCGCCGAGCGCGGCCGCACCGGCGCGCTGCCGCTGCTGGTGCCGGCCACCGCCGCGGTGGCCGGGGCGATCGCCGTCGCCGTCGCGGTCGCCGTGCTGCACGCCCTCGCCCTCGGCTTCGGCCCGACCGGATTCGGCCTGCTGGTCCTCGCGTTGACCGCGGGCACCGTCATCGGTATCCGGGTCGGCCCGCGCACCCTGCCCGGACTGTCCCGCCGCCGCCTGCTGGCCGTAGGCACCGGCCTCACCGGCCTCGCCCTGCTGCTCACCGGCGTCGTCCCCGACCAGGCGACGGTGCTGGCGCTGTCGCTGCTGGCCGGCGTCGCTGCGGGCGTCACCGCCAACGCCGGACACACCCTGATCGAGCAGGAGGCCGAGGAGTCCCGCCGGGTGCGGACCGTCGAGCACCTGCACGCGGTGGTGCGCGCCGTCCTCGGCGCGGCCGCGATCGGCGGACCGCTCGTGGCCGCCGCGATCGGCCCGCACCGCATCCAGAACGGCCACTTCACCTTCGACCACAGCGGTGCCGCCTACACCCTGATCCTCGTCGGCGCGCTGCTGCTGCCGGTCGCCGCGCTCGTCCTGGGCAAGACCGACGACCGCACCGGGGTGCCGCTGCGCCGGGACCTGCGCGAGGCGCTGCGCGGTGCCGAGCCCGCCTCCGCACCCGCCGCGACCGGCTTCTTCGTCGCCATCGAGGGCGGCGACGGCGCCGGCAAGTCCACCCAGGTCGAGGCCATCGCCGAGTGGATCCGGGCGAAGGGCCACGAGGTGGTGGTCACCCGCGAGCCGGGCGCCACCGCCGTCGGCAAGCGCCTGCGCTCCATACTTCTCGACGTGTCCTCCGCCGGGGTCTCGCCCCGCGCCGAGGCCCTGCTCTACGCCGCGGACCGCGCCGAGCACGTCGACACCGTGGTGCGGCCCGCCCTCGAACGCGGCGCCGTCGTCATCTCCGACCGGTACATCGACTCCTCCGTCGCCTACCAGGGCGCCGGGCGCGACCTCGCGCCCACCGAGATCGCCCGGATCTCCCGCTGGGCCACCGGCGGACTCGTACCGCACCTCACGGTACTGCTCGACGTCTCGCCCGAGACCGCCCGCGAACGCTTCACCGAGGCACCCGACCGCCTCGAGTCCGAGCCCGCCGAGTTCCACCAGCGGGTGCGCTCCGGGTTCCTGACCCTCGCCGCCGCCGACCCGGCCCGCTACCTCGTGGTCGACGCGGCCCAGGACCCGGAGGCGGTCACCACCGTCGTCCGGCACCGGCTCGACCGCTTGCTGCCGCTGTCCGCGCAGGAGATCGAGGCCCGCGCCGAGGCCGAGCGCAAGGCCGCCGAGGAAGCGGCCCGGCTGGCCGCCGAGGAGGCCGCCCGCAAGGCCGAGGAGGAGCGCCAGGCCCGCGAGCGCCAGGAGCAGCTGGACCGGCTGCGCCGGGAAGAGGAGGAGCGCCGGCTCGCGGCAGAGGAGGCCGCCCGGCGCGAGATCGCCGAGCGCAAGGCCGCGCAGGAGGCCGAGGCGGCCCGGCTCGCCGCTGAGGAGGCCGCACGCCGCCAGGCCGAGGAGGACGCGCGGATCGCCGCCGAGGAGGCGGCTCGTGCCGCCGAGCAGGAGCGGCTGCGCCGGCTCGCGGAGGAGCAGGCGCGGCTGCGTGCCGAGGCGGCGGAGAAGCGGCAGGAGAAGCAGCGCAAGGCCGAGGAGGCGCTCCAGCGCGCGGAGGCGACGCGAGCGGCCGCCGCCGCTGCCGCGGCTGCCGCGGCTGCCGCGGCGTCCCCGGACTCGGAGGAGACCGCGGTGCTGCCCGCCGTCGGCGACCGGCACCCGGGCACGGACGCCCCCGCTCCGGCCGCGCCCGACGGCTCCGGCTCGGGTTCCGACACCGACTCCGGCTCCGACGAGACGACCGTGCTGCCCGCCGTCACCGACGAGCCCGACGCGGGGCAGGACGCGGCTCCCGACGCCGGCCGCGACGCGGACGAGACCGCGGTGCTGCCGCCCGTGGCGCCGCCGTCCTCCTCGGAGACCACGACCGTGATGACCCCGGTCGCGCCCGAGCCCGCGCCCGAACCGGAACCCGAAGCGGAGGACGAGCCGGAGTCCGGGGCCGGGTCCGAGCCCGGTGACAGCAACAACGACGAGACCACCGAGTTGCCGCCGCCCACCCCCGGAACCGCCCGGGCCGACGACCCCACCGACCGCGTACCGCCGTGGCTCTTCCGCCCGGAGGGCGACGAGCGCACCCGCGAACTCCCCGCCGTCGAGTCCGCCCGCCGCCCGCGTCCCCAGTGGGCCGAGGAGACCCCTCTCGACGACCTGCCGACGCTCGCGGACGAACTCCTCGGCCCGCACGACCGCGAGGACCCCCCGCCGCCGCGTTCCTGACCCGCCGACCGTCCCGCCCGCCCGCCGGCGGGCGCAGGCGGTGCGCGAACAGCGGTCCGGCCGGGCCCCGACAGGGAGAATGGACGGCGTGCGCTACTTCGTACTCGGGGTGACCGAGGCCAGGTCGGAGGACGGCGACGTCCTGCCCCTGGGCGGCGCGAAGGTCCGGGCCGTGCTGACCGTCCTGGCCGCGCGGGCGAACCGTCCGGTCGCCCCGGAGGCCCTGATCGGCGAGGTCTGGACGCGGGAGCCCCCGGCCGACGCGCCCGGAGCCCTGCAGGCGCTGGTCGCCCGGCTGCGCCGGGTACTCGGCCGGGACGCGGTGGCGTCCGAGCCGGGGGGCTACCGGCTGAACACGCCCCGCGAGAGCGTCGACCTGTTCGCGTTCGAGGCGCTGCTGCGCGCCGGCGAGGCGGATCTGCGGGAGGGCCGGGCGCGGAGCGCGGCCCGCGCCCTGGACCGCGCGCTGGGCCTGTGGCGCGGCCCCGCCTTCGCGGACCTGCCGGACCGCGAGGCCGCCGCGGCCCGCCCGGAAGCACTGCGACTCGCCGCGCTGCGGGCCAAGTTCGAGGCGGAGCTGGCCCTCGGCGACAGTGCCGCGGCGCTGCCCGCGCTGCGGGAGGCGGTGGCGGCGCACCCGCTGGACGAGCCGTTCCACGCGCAGTTGATCCGCGCGCTGCGGGCGGCCGGCCGTGCCGCCGATGCCCTGGTGGCGTACGAAGCGGCCAGGACCGTGCTCGCCGACACCCTCGGCGCCGACCCGGGCCCGGAACTGCGGGCACTGCACGCGGAACTGCTCGCGCCGCCGCCGGAGGAGCCCGCGCCGCCCCCGGCCCGTCCTCAAGCGGCGGCTCCGGCGACCGCGGACCGGCCGCCCCGCGGCAACCTGCGGGCCCGCCTGACGAGCTTCGTCGGACGGGAGAGCGACCTCGCGGCGATCCACGTCGACGTACGGGCCGCGCGGCTCGTGACGCTGACCGGGCCCGGCGGCTCCGGCAAGACCCGGCTGGCCCAGGAGGCGGCCGAGGCGGGCCAGGACCACTACCCGGACGGCGTGTGGCTGGCCGAACTCGCCCCGCTGGACGACCCGTACGCCATCCCGCACGCCGTGCTGAGCGCCCTGGGCCGGCGTGACACCCTCGTCCTCGGCCCGGCCCGCGACCCGCTGACCGGCGAGCCGCACACGGAGAACACGATGGAGCGGCTCGTCGAGTACTGCGCCGACCGCCGCCTGCTGCTGGTGCTGGACAACTGCGAGCACCTGATCGAGGCCGCCGCCTACGTGACCGCGGAACTGCTCGAGCGCTGCCCCGGCCTGACCGTTCTCGCCACCAGCCGCGAGCCGCTCGGCGTGCCCGGCGAGGTGGTCCGCCCGGTGGAGCCGCTGCCGCCGCCGACCGCGTACCGGCTGTTCGCCGAGCGCGCGGGAAGTGTCCGCCCGCCCACGGCGCCGCGCACGGCTCGGACCCCCGACGGGCGCGGGCCCGCGGACACCCCTGTCCCGCCGGCCCCGGACGACGACGCGGCGGTCCGCGTGATCTGCCGCCGGCTGGACGGCCTCCCCCTGGCGATCGAACTCGCCGCGGCCCGGCTGCGCGCGCTCACCCCGCGGCAGATCGCCGACCGGCTGGACGACCGGTTCCGGCTGCTGACCGGCGGCAGCCGCACCCTCCTGCCACGCCAGCAGACCCTGCGTGCGGTGGTCGACTGGAGCTGGGACCTGCTGGACGAGCGGGAGCGGACGACGCTGCGCGCGCTGAGCGTCTTCGCCGGTGGCTGCACGCTGGCCGCGGCCGAGGCGGTGTGCGGCCCCGACGCGCTGGACACGGTGGCCCAACTCGTCGACAAGTCCCTGGTGGTGGCCGAGCACGACCGGACCGAGGGCACCCGCTACCGGCTGCTGGAGACGATCCACGAGTACGCCGTCGAGCGGGCCCACGAGCGTCCCGCCGAACTGGTCGCCGCCGGGGAACGGCACACCGCGTACGTCCGCGACCTCGCCGCGAGGATCGACCCTGAGCTGCGCGGCTCGGACCAGTTGCACTGGTTCGAGGTGCTGGAGACCGAGCTGGACAACGTCAGGGCCGCGCTGCACCGCGCCCTGGAGGACCGGGCGGAGTCCGACGCGATCGCGATCGCGCTGGCCATGGGCTGGTTCTGGTGGCTGCGCAGCTACCGTGACGAGGCGTGCGGGTGGCTCGAGCGGGTGGCCGCGCTCGGCGGGGAGGTGCCGGGCGACCCGGACGATCCGCTGTACTGGCCGCGCAACGACCTGCGGATGCTGCTGTTCTTCGTCCAGTCCGACGCCGCCTCGGAGGATCAGTGGGCCCTGCCGGAGGCGCGGGCGACCGCGGCCCGGCTCTGCGTCGTCTACCGGCAGGCCGGCCGGCCCGCGGCGCGCTTCCCGGGGATGCTGTGGCCGTTCATGATCTACCTGTCCGGCGGCAACAACAGCCACCTCCTCGCCGAGACCGACACCGTGGTGGACAACTGCCGTGCCCACGGCGGCGACTGGGAACTGGCCGCCGCGCTGATGTTCCGGCTGCACGTCACCGTCGACTCGCCCGGCGGGCTGGAACTCACCGACCGCGACCGGGACGAGCTCAGCGCCCTCGACGAGCGGCTGGACGACCGCTGGATCAAGGCCCAGATGCACTCCGCGCGCGGCGAGGTCGAGTCGCTGCGCGGCGACCACCCGGCCGCCCGCGCCGAGTTCGAGGCGGCGTACCGGCTCGGCCGGGAACTGGGCGCGTTCGGCGAGGGTCCGTTCCTGCTGGCCCGGGTGGCCGAGCTGGCGTACCGGGACGGCGACGTCGAGGACGCGCACAGGTTGCTCGGCGAGGCCGAGGAGGAGGCCGAACGATACGCGGCGCTGGACGCCCGCACCTACATCCGCTACCTGCGGGCGCTGATCCTGCTGGACCACGGCGACCTGCGCGAGGCCAGGCGGGTGCAGGAGCTCGCGGTGGGACGGATCGGCGACGGCACCCCGCCGCCGATGTTCCACGTGATACTGCGCGGTCTGTCCGCGCGGCTGATCGCGGCCGAGGGCGATCCGGGGGCCGCGCTGCGCGAGGTGGCCGGGGCGGTGCGGATGGCAGTTGAGGCGAGCTGCACCGAGGTGGTGGTCGGCACGCAGCTCGACGCGGCCGCGGAGGTGCTGGCGGCGCTCGGCGACCTGCGGGCGGCGGTGCGGATGTCCGGCGCCGCGGACGCGGTGCGCGCGAAGCTGCCGCGGACGCTGCCGGAGCGGGCGCTGGACGACGCGGTCCGCGCGCGGGTGACGGCCGCGCTGGGCGCCGGGGAGTCGGCCCGGCTGCGGACGGCGGGGGCGGAGCTGAGCCGGGAGGCGGCGGCCGCGGAGCTGGCGGGGATGGCGGAGTTGCTGGACCTGGCGGAGGGGACGGAGGAGCCCGGGGAACGGGTGGAGCCGGGGTAGCTCGGGCCGGAGGAAACCGGGGCCGGGGGCGCGAAGGCGTGCGGCCGGGGGAATAGCCGGGCGGTGGCGTACGGTTTCGCGGAGCGAGTTATTGATATTTCAATCGGATTTCCGTGCAACGGATCACTGGGAGTGAGCAGCGTGAAGGTCGAGATCTATTCGGACATCGCCTGTCCGTGGTGCTACGTCGGAAAGTCACGCTTCGAGCGGGCGCTGGCGGCATTTCCGCAGGGCGGTGCCGTCGAAGTGGTCTACCGGCCGTTCCAGCTCGACCCGGAGGCTCCGTCGGAGCCCCGCCCGCACCGCGAGGTGCTGGCCGCGAAGTACGGTCCCCAGGCCGTCGCCATGGACGACCGGCTGGCGCGGCTCGGTGCCGCCGAGGGCCTGGCGTTCGACTTCGACTCCGTGCTGGAGAACAACTCGCTGCTCGCCCACCGCGTGCTGCGCTTCGCGCTCGACCAGTACGGCCCCGCCGTCCAGAGCCGGCTCAAGGGGCGGCTGATGACCGGGCACTTCGCGGAGGGCCTGGACATCGGCGACCCCGCCCAGCTCACGGAGGCCGCCGTCGCGGCCGGGCTGGACCGGGCGGAGGTCACCGCGTTCCTCGACGGCGACGCCCTCCTCGACGAGGTCACCGCCGACATCGAGCAGGCCCGCGACCTCGGCATCACCGCGGTACCGACCTTCGTCTTCGAGGGCAAGTGGGCGGTCCAGGGCGGCCAGGAGACCTCCACGTTCCTCCAGGTGCTGGAGCAGGTGGCGAGGGAGACGGCCGGCGAGGAGCAGCCCGGTGCCGTGAGCGCGGGCGGGGACACGGACGCGGGCGGGGCGTGCGCCGACGGCGTGTGCGAGGTGAAGTAACCCCGGCCCCGGCTCATGGGTGTCCTGGTCGGTGCCTGACGGCCGGCGGTCCTCGGCCTGCCGTCAGGCGCAGGTGATCACCGAGTCGGCCCAGTCCGCCAGGTTCGCGAACGCGAAGGAGCCGGAGCTGGGGGTGACGACGAGCTGGATCGACGTGCGTCCGGTCAGGCCGACGTGGACCGGGACGGCCGGGTCGCCCGGGTGGATGGGCCCGGAGGACCACAGGCGGGTCCCGTCGGCGTACACCGCGAAGGTGACCGCTGTGCGTACCAGCGGGCTGACCAGGTCGTCGATGCCCGCACGCGCGTCGTAGGACACGCAGGAGCGGTTGAGGGCGATGGTCACCGTGGAGGGCGCGTGGACGGTGATGCCGTGGTCGTAGGTCGTGCCGTCGACGGTCGGGTCCGACCGGTCCCACCACCAGTCGCCCAGGCCCTCGGGGGTGATGGTCGGTTCGTCCGCGCTCTGGCCGAGGAGGCCGACCGGCAGCGAGTTGACCCGGTAGGCGATCGGGGCCGGGGGAGGCGGCGTCGGGGTCGGTGTCGGCTTCACCGGCGTCGGCGTGGGGCGCGGCGGCGCAGGCTTCGGCTTCGGTGTGGGCGTGGGGGACGGCTCGGGCGGGGAGGTGGCGGCCGCGGGGGCCGGGGGCGGCGGCACCGGCTTCGGTCGCGCGGGCTTCGGCGCCGGGCTCGGCGGGGGTGGCGGCGCGACGGTGACGGGAATGGTGGCCGGCGGCTTTGCCTGCGGTTTCGCCGGGGCCTTCTCGTGCCCGCCGGTGAGGGCGAAGGCGAAGGCAACCCCGGCCGCCGCGACCACGACCGCCGCGGCGATGCCCGCCTTCGCGGGCGCGCCCAGACCCTCGCCTGCCGCAGCGCCCCCGGCCGCACCCGCGGTGCCGCCCGAACCCGAGGCCGCGGCGGCTGCGCCGCCCGCCGCCGCACCGGCGGCCGCACCTCCTGCCACCACGAGCCCGGCTGCCTTGGTGGCGTAGGCCGCGGCGAACCAGCCGATGTACGCGACCGGCAGCAGGCCCTTGAGCGCGGAGTTGAGGTCGGCGAGCTCGGCCGAGGCGGCGGTGCAGCGCGCGCAGTCCTTCAGGTGCCGGTTCAGCTCCCGGTCCGCGCGGATCCGCAGGCCGCCGCGGGCGTGGGCGCCGAGCCGGTCGGCGTAGCGGGCGCACTCGCCCTCGGCGGTCAGGGTGCTGCTGACGTGTGCCTGCAGGTAGGCCTGGCGCAGGCCCTCGCGGGCGCGGTGGGCCAGTACCGCCGCCGCGTTGGGGGTCAGGCCGAGCAGCGGGGCGACCTCGCTGGGCGACTCGTCCTCGACCGCGGTGTGCCACAGCACGGTCTGCCAGCGCTCGGGCAGGGTACGGAACGCCCGGATGGCCAGGGAGCGTTCGGCCTCGTGCATGGCGCGGACGTCGGCGCCGAGGTCCGCGCTGCGGGCGGTGGCGGTGGCACCGGCCGCGGAGACCGCGAACACCGCGAAGTCCTCGACCAGTTGCTCCCTGCGGGTGGTGTTGCCCCAGGAGGCGGCGACCCGGCGCACCGTGGTCAACAGGTAGGCGCGCACCGCGGATTCGGGGCCGCTGCCGCCACGGATGGCCTGGAGGGTGCGGGCGAAGACCTCGCCGGTCAGGTCCTCGGCGGTGTGCGCGTCACGGCAGCACGAACGGGCATAGCGGCGTACGGAGTCGGCGTGGCGCCGGTACAGCTCCTCGTACGCGCTGTCCTGCCCGGCCCGGACCTGGTCGACCAACTCGGCGTCGGAGAAGCCGGAATGGGCGGCGGAGGGAGCAGGATGCCCCGTGGCCGCCGCCTCGATCGGCACGGTGTCGTCGAGGCCGGTGCCGGTGCGGCTTTCCGTGCCAGGTGCGGGCCCGGCGCCGGTGTCAGGGCCGGCGCCGGAATCCATGCCGGGGTGGTCCGCCGCGTACAGGTCGGCGTCGGCCGGCAGTTCGGTGGGCGGCCCGGTGGGCCCTGCCGCAGGGCCGGTCGGGGGCGCCGCGGCAGGAGCCGGGATCGATGTGGATGCGGCGGCGGGTTCCGTGGCGGCGGATTCGGGTCGTGCGAACGGATCGCGCTGTCCCGGCACCCTGTTCTGCGGTGCCGCGTCCCCGGTCTCCGGGTCCGCTGGTGCGGAGCCGGACTCCCCGCTTGCCTCATCCACCGGGCAAGCGTGGCACAGGACCGGAGCGCGGTGTCAGGTGATCCGGCGGAACCACCCATCCGTGGCCACACCGTTCACACATCCTCCACGATCACTCGATCGAGTCGCTGCCCGCGTGGTGGCGCAGCCCCGCGACACGGCCGGCCGGCCGCGAACGCAGGCCCTCCAGCAGGATGTCGAGCAACCGCGCCGAGGCGGCCTCCTGTTGGCCGGCGTCGGGCAGCGATGGTGCGGACGCGGCGATCACCAGCAGCACATCGGCCACCGAGACGTCGTGCCGCAACTCGCCCGCGTCCCTCGCCCGTTCGACGAGCTGGCCGACGACGTCGAGCAGGGTGCCCACCCCGTCGTCGTCCGCCCGCTGCTCGGCGCGGCCACGGGCGTGCTGCAGGTCGCCCTGGATGCCGGTGTGCGCGGCGGTGTGGTCCGCGTCGGCGGGAATGCCGAGGTCGGACGGTCCGCCCGCACCCACCGCGAGCGGTGTGCGCTGCGGCGGCACCCGGACCGGCTCGTCGCCGCCGGGGCGGTATTCCTTGCCGGCGGATCCGCCGTCCACGCGCAGCACTTGCGGGGGCAGCAGCCGCCCGGCGCCGGACGCGGCCGAGGTGCGCAGGAAGCGGGCCAGCGCGGACCACGCCTCGTCCTCCTGCCCGAGCGCGGTACGGGCCTGCTCGGTCAGTCGTGCGGTCTCCTCCTTTGCGATCCGCCTGACCAGCACGTCCTTGCTGGGGAAGCGGCGGTAGACGGTGCCGACGCCGACCCGGGCACGCCGGGCCACGTCCTCCATCGGTGCGCCGTAGCCCAGTTCGCCGAACACCTCGCGGGCGGCCCGCAGTACGTGTTCGAGATTGCGCTGGGCGTCGACCCGCAGAGGCGCGGGGCGACCGATGCCGCCCCGCGCGTCCGAAGCGGCGGTCGACGTGCGCTGAGAGTCCTGAATGTGCATTTGTCCCATCCCCCGGTGAATCAATGTCTCCCCCCGGAGACTCCCCACCCATTGTGAAGTGCGCCGCGCCAGTGGCGCGGTACTACGAGATACGAACATAGTTGAGGCTGCGGCAAGAAAGAAGGGGGATGCTTCCGGTGCTCCGCGGGGAGCCCGAGCGGGCACCGCGCCGGCCCCCGTGGCCGTACCGCGAAGACGATCGGAACCGGCCTCGCTGACCTGGGTCGTTGCCGATCTCCCGGAATCGTCGTGTCCGCCCTGTGGACAAACGGCTCTGGTCCATTGCGTCATGGAGCAATGACGACGGAGTCGGCAGCCATGGGCAGGACAAGCACACCGCGTATTCTCGTCATCGGCGGTGGCTATGTCGGGATGTATGCCGCCCTGCGGCTCCAGCGCAAGCTGAAACGCCATGAGGCCGAGATCGTCGTCGTCGAACCGCAGCCGTACATGACGTACCAGCCCTTTCTGCCCGAGGCGGCGGCCGGCTCGATCTCGCCCCGGCATGTGGTGGTGCCGCTGCGCCGGGTGCTCGGCAAGTGCCGGATCATCGTCGGCGAGGCACGTGGCGTCGACCCCGACAAGCGCGTCGCCACCGTCGCCACCCTGGTCACGCTGGAGGAGGGCGGCAACGCCCTGGAGATCCCGTACGACCATCTGGTGATCGCCCCCGGCTCGGTCTCGCGCACCCTGCCGGTGCCCGGCCTGGCCGAGTTCGGCATCGGTTTCCGGACCGTGGAGGAGGCCATCGGGCTGCGCAACCACGTGCTCGAACAGCTCGACATCGCCTCTTCCACCCGCGACGCCGAAGTCCGCGAGGCCGCGCTGACCTTCGTCTTCGTCGGCGCCGGCTACGCGGGCGTGGAGGCCCTGGCCGAGTTGGAGAACATGGCCCGCTACGCCGTGCGGTACTACCACAACATCGCCACCGACGACCTGCGATGGGTCCTGGTCGAGGCGTCCGACCGGATCCTGCCCGAGGTCGGCGAGGCGCTCGGCCGCTACGCGATGCGCGAACTGCGCGGCCGCAACGTCGACATCCGGCTGGAGACCCGGCTCGACTCCTGCGAGCACCGGATCGCGGTGCTGTCCGACGGGGACCGGCTGCCGACCCGGACCCTGGTGTGGACCGCCGGCGTCAAGCCCGCGCCGCTGCTCGCCGACACCGGCCTGCCGCTGACGGCCCACGGCCGGCTGCGCGCCGACGCCACCTTGCGGGTGGAGGGGGCCGAGCGGGTGTGGGCGGCGGGGGACGCGGCGGCCGTCCCCGACCTGAGCGTCGAGCGGCCCGGGGCCGAGTGCGCCCCCAACGCCCAGCACGCCCTGCGCCAGGCCCGCGTGCTCGCCGACAACCTCATCGCCGAGCTGCGCGGCCGCCCGCTCACCGACTACCGGCACGCCCAGGCGGGATCGGTCGCCTCTCTCGGCCTGCACGAAGGGGTCGCCTTCGTCCGCGGCCGCGCCCTGAAGGGTTACCGCGCCTGGCTGGTGCACCGGATCTACCACCTCAGCCGGATGCCCACCTTCAACCGCAAGGCCCGCATCCTCGCCGAATGGGTGCTGTCCGGCCTGTTCAAACGGGAGGTCGTCTCGCTCGGCTCGCTGGAACACCCGCGCGCCGAGTTCGAACTCGCGGCCGGATCCGATCGCACACCCGACCCCTCCTGACCGGGCCCGGCCGCTCCACGATTCCCGCCCGCGCCCCGGTTCGGCCACACTGGGCGGGTGACCACGCGTGCAGCAGCACTGCCAAAGAGTGACAAATACGAGGAATCGGACGTTTGAACCTTACGCGCTGGAGCGCCCGGCTCCCCGGAACACAGCGACGCAGTGCCGTACCAGCAGCGCGCGGCAAGGCCGGCGACCCCATGCCCGGCGGCATCGGCACCGCTGCCGGCGACGGCGCACCCGACAGCGACGGCCACCCGCCTCCGGCGGTCCCGGCCGACGCCACCCCCGCGAGCGAGAAGTCGGTCCGCGGGGTACTCAGCCGACTCCCGGCACTCATCGCGGTCACCCGCGGCCCGGCCCATCGCGTGCGCTTCGTCAACGACGCCTACACCGAGGTCTTCGGCCCCCGCACCACCGGGACACCCGCCCGCGACGCCCTGCCCGAACTCGACGAACTCGGCCTGCTCCCGCTGATGGACCAGGTCCACCGCAGCGGCAAACCGCGCACCGTCAAAGCCCGCAAGGTCACGCAGGGCTCACCGGCCGGCCCGGGAACCCCCGCCCGCCAGGGCTACTTCACCTTCACCTGCACCCCCGTCCACCACGGCGACCCGGACCCCGAGAACCGCGGCGTCCTCGTCTTCGGCGCCGACGTCACCGACCAGGTGCAGTCCGCCGAGCGCCTCCGCGAGAGCGAGCGCCGCCTCCACGACACGGCCGTCACCCTCCAACGCAGCCTCCTCCCGCAGGAACTCGAACAACCCGACGACCTGCGCGTCGCCGCCACCTACCAGCCCGGCGGCACCGACGCCGCGGTCGGCGGCGACTGGTACGACGTCATCACCCTCGGCGCGGGCCGCACCGCCCTGGTCATCGGCGACGTCATGGGCCGCGGGGTACGCGCCGCCGCCGTGATGGGCCAGCTCCGCACCGCGGTACGCGCCTACGCCCGGCTCGACCTGCCTCCGCACGAGGTCATCCAGCTCCTCGACGAGCTCGCCGCCGAGATCGACGCGACCCAGATCGCCACCTGCGTCTACGCCGTCCACGACCCCAGCGAGGGCCGCCTGCACTACGCCAGCGCCGGCCACCTCCCCATCCTCATCCGGGACCCCGACGGCACCGTGCACTGCGTCGAGGAACCCACCGGACCACCCCTGGGCACCGGCGGCTGGATCCACACCTCCGGCACCGTCCCGCTCGGACCCGGCTGCACCGCCGTCCTCTACACCGACGGGCTCATCGAACGCCGCGACCAGGACATCGACGAAGGCGTCGCCGCCCTCACCCGCGCCCTGGCCGGCGCCACCGGCGCACCCCAGGTGATCTGCGACCGGCTGCTGCGCTCGCTCGGCGTCACCTCGGAACACGACGACGACGTGGCGGTGCTCGTCCTGCAGTACCCCGAGCACACCGGGTCCGACGCCGAACTCTTCCGCAACGCGTCCCTCGACCTCCTCGGCGGCATCGAGGCCGCACCCCGCGCCCGCGCCTTCGCCTCCGGGGTGCTCGCCTCCTGGCGCTTCCCGAACGAACTGCGCGACCTCGGGGTCCTCGCGGCCAGCGAACTGGTCGCCAACTCGCTCAAGCACGGGGTGCCGCCCATGCGGCTGCGGCTGCGCCGCACCGACCGCCGCCTGATCATCGAGGTCACCGACGGCGACGAGCACCTCCCGCGCCGCCGCCGCGCCGAACCCGGCGATGAAGCCGGCCGCGGCATCTCGATCATCGCGACCATCGCCACCGGCTGGGGCTCCCGCCGCACCCCGGGCGGCGGCAAGGCCGTCTGGTGCGAGTTCGCCCTGCCGACGTGACCGGCGCCGGGCCGGACTGAGCCCGGCCCGGAACGCCGCCTCACCGGACGGGACCGGCGCGTCCCCGGCTCAGCAGGGGACGCGCTCGGCCTCCAGCGGCTCCGGGCGGACGGACCGCGCCACGACATGGGCCACCGGCAGCGGGCGGTCCTGCGCCGGCGCGAGATGCCGCGCCATCCGCAGCGCCGTCACCGAGATCGCCAGCGAGCACACCACGAGCATCACGATGTACGCGTCATACGCCCCGGCCGCCGCGATCACACCGGCCACCGCCGGACCCAGCGCCAGCGCGAGCTGCTTCACCAGCGCGAACGCCGAGTTGTACTGCCCGACCATCCGCTCCGGCGCCAGATCGGCCACCAGCGGGTTCACGGTGGGAGCCAGCATCGCCTCGCCGAGCCCGAACAGCGCGTACGTGGAGATGATCGCCGCGACCGCCAGCGTGTGGCTGCCGTGCATCAGGCCGGACACACCGGCCGCCACCCATGCCACCGCCCACACCAGACCGACTCCGGCGATCACCCTGCTGCGCCGCCGCCGCTCCACCAGGCGCAGCACCACGAACTGCGCCAGCACCACCACCGCGGTGTTGGCCGCGAGCGCGGCACCCAGCGTGGCCGGCGAGATGTGCGTGACCTCCACCGCGAACGCCGAGAGCCCCGATTCGAACTGCCCGTAGCACGCGAAGAACATCACGAACCCGAGCACGCAGACCCTCACCATCGCCCGGTCCCGCAGCAGCGTGCGCCAACCGCTCTCGGCGCCCTCGGAGCCGTCGCCGGCCGAGGACCGCCCGGCGGCGACCACGCGCGGCGCGCCCGGCACCCGCGCCGTCGCGACCACCGCGCCGAGCACCAGGAACATCGCGGCCTCGATCGCGAACAGCCGGATGAACGACGACGGGTGCGAGGTGTCCACGATCAGCCCCCCGATCAGCCCGCCGACGCCCAGCCCCAGGTTGTTCAGGAAGAACTGCATGGCGAACGCCCGCGACCGCGTCGCCGTGGTCGAGCACCACACGATCATCGTCGCCAGCGCCGGCTGCACCACGGCTATCCCCGCGCCCAGCGCGCCGGCCGCCGCGATCACGCCCACCTCGCTGCCGGACAGGCCGAGCCCGAGCGAGCCGGACGCGGCCAGCACGGTGCCCGCGACGGCGACCGGCACCGGACCGCGCCGGTCGATCGCCCGGCCGGTGAAGGGCAGCACGAAGAGCGCGGCGACGGCGAACATCGCCAGCACCGCGCCGGCGACACCGGCACCGAGCCCGCGCACCTGCGACACGTAGACGAAGGTGAAGGGCACGGTGAATCCGTTGCCGAACGCACTCAACGCGTTCCCCAGCTGGATACGGCGCAGCGCGGCGCCCATCGCGGTGTTCACACTCACCTCACTCGATCACGGTCGCCCCCTGTCCGGGGACGACGCAGCTTCGACCACCCCTGAACGGTCCGGCCTTGAGCGGCACCGCCATCCATGCTGACGCATCAGCTTCGGAGTGAAGACTTCAGAACTAAACTTCGAATCTAAAGACTACATGGCGAAGGGCTTTAGTGCAATGTCTTTCCGTGGCATACTCAGGGCATGACCTCTGCTGCGGGCCCTGCGGGCGCCCCCCAGGAGCTGGACCTCGACGAACAGATCGCGGCGTACCAGCGCGAGTTCCCCGAGGTCGATCCCCAGGTCGAGAAGGTCGTCACCGCCCTCGGCCGGCTCAACCGCCGGATGAACGTCGCGTACGGCCGCCAGCTCGTGGACCTCGGCATCAGCAACTCCGAGTGGGAGGTCCTCAAGGCCCTGGTCGTCGTCGGCCGGCCCTACCAGCTCGGACCGGGCGACCTCGCGAAGCGGCTCGGCCTCACGCCCGCCGCCATGACCCATCGGATCGACCGCATGGTGACCGAGGGACTGGTCACCCGCGAGCGGGACGAGTCGAACCGGGTCCGCGTCATCGTGGAGCTCACCGACGAGGGCCGGGAGAAGTGGCTCCAGACCATGCGCCTCGCCGCGGCCTTCGAGGACGAGCTGCTCCAGGACCTCACCCCCGTCGAACGCGCGGCGCTCGGCGAGATCCTCACCCGCCTGCTCCGCCGGGTGGAGTCCGACCAGCCCGACGCGGGCGGCCGGCTGGAAGACCTCGACTGACGGATCGGCCCGAGGATCGCACCGCCCGCACCCCTCTTCCAGGGGTCCGGCGGACCGAGGTTGACACGGGTTGAACGGACGCGTAACGTACCGCGAGCTGTCCGACGTGAGTGCCGATCCAGGTCGGTCCCCGGGCGGCCATCCTGCAGGAACCTCTCGACTCGAAGCCGCTTCGGCGTGCTCTCGTTTCGATGTGCGCTTTTGCGGAATGCGAGTGGAGTTTCGAAGCGCCCGGCCGATTTGGTCGGACGGGACGGTTCCGCTAAAGTCTCACTCGTCGGAACGGCCGAAGGGCCGGAAAGACAAGCCCCGCTGACTGGGGGTCAGGCACTGGAAAGCGTCTGATAGAGTCGGAACACAACGAAGGGAAAGCCCGGAGGGGCCCGGAAGGGCAGCCGATGGCAGCTTCCGTTTCTTGAGAACTCAACAGCGTGCCAAAAGTCAACGCCAGATATGTTGATACCCCGTCCGGATCGGTTTTCCGATCGGGATGTGGTTCCTTTGAAAAAGTCCTTTCCTGCCCGTTGGGGTGGGGGAGGCGACACAGCGAGGACGCTGTGCACCCGGGGATTATTCCTCCTCGTGGTGCC
>NZ_FNVU01000031.1 GCF_900107965.1 Actinacidiphila yanglinensis
TGGTATCGGCACATCACCCTCGCCATGCTCGCGCATGCCTTCCTCGCCGTCATGGCCGGCCAGGAACGGGAAAGGGGGGTACAGGGCGGGACACACCCGACCTCGTGGACCTCACGCCGGCCGAGATTCGACGGCTGCTGGCAACTGGACCCCGCCAGCGTGCTCCGGACAGCGACCACGCGATGACGTGGTCTCACTGGCGACGCCGCCACCAAGCACACGCCCGCCGCTGCCACTACAAAAGACGCGGTCACACCTTCGTGGGACGGCCCAGACAAGACCGCCCCACCACCACGCGAAACCGCTAAACTCCCCAACCCAAGCCGCTGACCAGCACTGATGGAGAAGTCCGGCTGGAGTACTAGTGCCCGCGCGCCCAACCCGCCCGTGATCGCTATGTCTACTGTGCCTCCTGCGCCCGGTGTTCCCGGGACGGTACGGCGGCTCCGCGCTCGCGGGAGCCGGTCCGGGACATGAGCGGCCGCCGCCGGGCGCGCGCTTGGGTCAGTCCGCCTTCGGGGGGTTGCGCGCGTCGAAGGCGGACAGGGTGTTGTTCGACGCGGCCACGACCACCTCGTGCCCCATGACGGCCACGCGCGTGCCGTCGTTCTGATCGTCCTCCTGACCGTCGGCCTGCGGGTTCGTCGCCCACAGGGTCTTGCCGTCGTCCGGCGACAGAGCGACCACCCGGCCGGTCGTCGAGCTGAAGTACAGCGCGCCGGCTCCGGCGGTGGGACCCGACGCGCCCTCCACGACGGTCTGCCGCGACCACTTCTGCCGGCCGGTCGCGGGGTCGAGCGCCGTGACAACACCGGTGTGCCCGGTCATGTAGACGGTGCCGTCCACCATGCCGGGAGCCCCGTCGAAGGTCTTGGCCAGCGGGGAGTACGCCACCTTCCGCGTGGCCAGGTCCACCCGCACCACCTCGTCGTACCCGTACTCGGAGTATCCCTGGGGGTGCTCCCGAAGGAGGACGAACTTGCCGTCGGCGACACCCATCGGCACGTCAGAGCCCTTGATCGCGATGGGCTCGCCCAGCTTCCCCGAGGTGCCGTCGAGGGTGTACAGCGTGGGGTGGAGCACCTTCAAGGCGGTCACCTCGGCCCTCGGCGCGCACATCGCGAGGAGCTGTTGCCCCGCCAGGACAGGACTGCACTCCGCGCTCGCGGGGAACGACTTCGTCCACAGGACGTCACCGCTGTGCGCGTCCCGGGCCTCGAAGCGGGAGTTGGAACCGTCGACCGCCACGACGGCGGTGCCAGCCACGACGGCGGCCTGAGCCTGGCCGGTGACAGCCTCGGCCTCGGCACCCGACGGAGTGGACCACAGCACCTTGCCACTGTCGGCGTCGACGGCCATCACCGTAACGAGAGGTTCGTCCGAGGCGTTGTCGGGGGCGATGCGGTAACCGATCACCGTGTCGTCGGTGGCACCCACCAGGTGCATGCCCGAGACGGGGGCTCCCGGGCTCTTCACCGTCCACACCTGCGAGCCGTCAGCGGGCCTGATGCGGGTCGCGACGACACTGCCGCCCCCGCAGAACAGCGCGTTGTCGCGCGCGACGCAACGCAGTTCGTCGGGGACGTCACCGCCCCGCACCCTCGTGCGCCACGGCTTGACGAGGTCCGCGGGTGTAGTGCGCGCCGCCGCGACACTGGTGGTCTTGGCGCCGCCGCCGTTCCCCCCGTGGCGGCCCCCCTGTAGCGCGGCGATCCCGCCGCCGATCGCTGCCACCGCGAGCGCGGCCGCGAGCACCGGACGCCAACGGCCGTGCAGACGGCGGCGGGTACGGCGGCGGGTACGGCGGCCAGTGGTGGGGATGACGATATTGCCTGTGTCGAGGTCGGCCGGGGCAGCCGGGGCATCCTGTCCGGCCGGGGCATGGGCAGTCGGGGCTCGGGCATCGGGGTCGGACGCCTCGCCCGGAGCTGCGGCATCCGGGGCCGGGACTGGAAACGGTGTCGAGGCGGGCGGCATCGCGAGGTGATGCTGCGTGATCACGTCGCGGGTGTGGCCGGTGCCGAGCCCGTCCGCGTCGGTCCCGCCGAGATCGGTCGGCAGGTCCCGCAGCAGCACGAGGAGTTCGTCCGCCGAGGGGCGCCCCGCGGGCTCCTTGTCCAGGCACGACTCGACGACCGCGCGCAGCGCCACCGGCACGGCGCCCAACGACGGCTCCTCGTGCACCACCTGATACGCCGTCATATAGGGGCTGTCCGCGTCGAAGGGCCCACGACCCGTCGCCGCGTACACCAGCAGCGTCCCCAGCGAGAAGACATCGGACCGCGGGCCCACCCCGCGCGGCGCCTGCAACTGCTCCGGCGACATGAAGGGCGGCGTACCGATGACCCGCCCGGTCATCGTCAGCGTCTGCTGGTCCGCAGCGCGCGAAATGCCGAAGTCGATGACGCGCGGGCCCTCCGGCGAGAGCACGACGTTCGAAGGCTTCAGGTCACGGTGGACGACACCCACCCGGTGGATGTCGCGGAGCGCCTCCGCCAGACCGATGGCGAGCCTCCTCAGCTCCGCCCCGTTCAGCGGGCCCTTCGCGGAGATGCGCTCGGCGAGGGTGTGCCCCTCGATGTAGGTCGTCGCCATCCACGGCTGCTCGTCCTCGGTGGCAGCGTCCACCACGGCGGCGGTGAACGCGCCGCTCACCCGCCGCGCCGCCGCCACCTCCTGCCGGAAACGGGTACGGAACTCGTCGTCCCCCGCGAACTGCTGGTGGATGAGTTTGATCGCTACAGGCCGCCCCGAACTCGTATGGGCCAGAAAGACGGTGCCCATGCCGCCCGAGCCGAGCCGCGCCTCAAGCGGGTAGCCGCCGATCTCGGCTGGGTCACCTCCGCGCAGCGACACTCTTCCCTACCTCCCATGCCCGTGCGCCTTCGTCACCATGGGCCTGCGAACCTGTCATGCGCACAAGCTAGCCGCAGGTAGCGCGCCAGAGCGAAGCGGGTGCGGCCCGGGGAGCCCCGGGCCGCACCAGAAGGGCCCACCGAGCCGAGGGCACCGGCTCAGGCATCACCGGCTACTTCGGTGCCGCGCCCGGGTACGGAACGAAGTCGACTTCCGCTCGCCCCTGTGGTTCGGGCAAGAGGCCACGACGACCATCGTGCTGGAGGACATCGGGAGGTCGTCCATGACCTTCCGGTTCGAGGTGTGGGGCGAAGAGATCGACCAGCACGCTCGCCGACCCACCGCGTCCGGCCGCTATGTCACGGTCCACATCCCCCGCGGCGAACACCAAGGGGAACGCCGAAGCGTGCCGTGGCCCGCCGCATGGCTCGCGGCTCTCGTCGACGACTCCCACCGCCACGGATGGTCAACCGTTCCCGGAGCGTCATCCGGGAACGGTCACCGATAACGTGAAAGGGCCCGCCGGCCTGGCTCAATGCCAGTTCAGCGGGCCCTTCGTACTGTCGGGACGACAGGATCGGGACGGCTGGCACCGCGGATCGCGTGCGCGGAGGCCATCAGCAGGCCGGCATCGGTCAGTAACTGCCTGCCGGCGTCGGTCAGCGCCACGCCGTGGCAGTCTCTTGTCAGCAGTAGGGTCCGATTTCTTGTTTCAGCGCGCGGATCTGCCGACTGAGCGCCGCTACGCGATGTGCGGCCCATCGGCGCCACGGCCGAAGTGCAGATCGTCGGGGGATGTGACGCGCCCGCCGTGCCCTCCAGTGGGTCGGGTGAGCCCTTGAGAGGGGCCCCGGCGGGCCGGGTGTGATGGCCAGCCGGGGCCGAAAGACAGCGTTTGCTGATTCAGTGGCGGGCCGGAGCGGAGATGCCGGTCCCGCCTGGGAGGTCGGCGCCGAATTGTGCGATGACCGCGTCCAGGTCGAGCGGTGCGAAGGCCTCGCGGTCCACCTCGTTAATCCTGTCGGCGGGCACCAGCCAGCACACTTCGAACTCCAGGCCGTCCGGGTCGCTGGCGTACAGCGACTTGGTGGTGCCGTGGTCGGTCTCGTAGGTCAGCGCACCTGCCTGCAGCAGCTTGCCGCGGATCTGCTGGAACTCAGCCAGGGTATCCACCTCCCACGCCAGGTGCGCGAGCCCGGGGCGTCGGCGCGGGCTCTGCGGGGAAGCCGGGCCCTCGATCTGAAGGAAGGCCAGGTCGTGGTCGTTGGTCGACTCCTCGGCCTGCAGGAACGCGCCCTCGGGCACCTTGCCGCCGTCGGTGTGGAGGCGGAAGACGGTGCGGAAGCCCATGAGGACCTCGTCGCGGGGAGGCTTCGCTCCGTACGTTCGCAGTTATGCAAAACCCTGGCCGTTGCCCATGATCGACGCCTGATACACCGTCAGGGACGGATATCTTGCCCACGGAAGCAGCCCGGAGGCTTTGGCCTGCCGGAACCTCGTCTTCGTGGGCGAAGCCCCAGAACCCTTGGTGGGGCGTACGCTGCAGTCCCACCCCTTCGTGAACCCCTCTGGTCGATCACGGTGCTTGGCGTGGGTCAGCACAAGATGGTGCTTCGCGCGGGATGCCGCGACGAAGAACTCGGAGATTGCCTCGGTGGGGGTGCCCCAGAAGAGCTCTTCCTCGACCCCGAGGACCACGACCTTCTCGAACTCCAGGCCCTTGCAGTTGTGGATGGTCAGGAAGCGGACAGCGTCCGCCTCGGACAGGCGCCGGAGCGCTTGGACGGGATCCCCGTCCAAGGTGAGCTCCTTGCTGAAAGCGTCCAGTTCGCCCTCGAACACGTCGTCGAGCCAGGTGCCCTGCTGATATCCGGCCGACAGCGCGGCGAGCACGGGCCCTGACACGAGGTTCAGGAACTGGTGGACGAGGGTCCTCCATGCGCCAGGGTCTGCCGTCTCGAACTGTGGGCCGCGTACGGTCTCTCGGGCGTCGCCGATCATCCGTTTCAACCGGCCGTTGAAGCGTGCTGCCTCGTGCTCGGGCGCACTCGGTCGAGCGGCGATCCTCATGAGGTCGGCGTACGCATCGGGTTGCCTGTCGTCGGCAATTACACGGATGAAGTTGAATTCGAGCGCGGCTGCCGGCTCCGCGGTCAGGTCCTGACTGTCTTGTTCGTTGCGGAAGGCGATGCCGCGGTACGCGAGCGCGCTGGCGAGCGCCGCCGCGACCAGGTGCGGCTGCTGGCGTACCTGGCGATGCCCGTCCGGATCGGCTCGGTGGTCCACCACCAGCTCCCTGGCCCTCACACTCCCCGCTCAACGAAGAGCGGCCAACTGATCGGACCCTCGCCAATGTCCGCCCCTATCGAAGAGCCGATATCTCTCCGCATCCAGGACCACGGACTCCTCAGAGACACCCTCGGCGTTCAGTCGGCCGCGACTGCAGGCATTGGCCGGCGCCGACGCCGTGTATCTGGACTGCTCCCTCCCGGATCATACAAACCGCTCAGATGGTCCGAGCGCTTGGAAATATCAGGGGTGGGCAAGAACGGTTGCGATCAGACGGCGCGCTTCATGGCCATAGACCGCCTCGGTTTGCAGCTGGTCGAACATCGCCGCGTAGAGCGCGACTTCCTGCGGCCTGGTGACCTTGATCGCTGCGGTGGGTGTCTCCAGCGCGACGGCGTTGTCGTCGAAGATCCAGAACCCAATGGTGCCGATCGCGCGACGCTGAGCGTCAGCGGGTATGACGCCGACGGAGATGTACGGAAGGCGCATGAGCGAGAGCAAATGGGTGAGCTGATCGGAGTGGTCTTCAGGGGTTCCGCGGCGGGTGCGCAGGGCCTGTTCGCCCAGGACGGCCAGGATGCGTTTGGTCGGATGGAGAGCGGCGGCGGTGCGTTCGGCCTTCATGGCAACGGTCTCGTCGGTGTCATCAGGAGCGTCGAGGAAGGCGTACCAGAAAGCCAGCATCTGTCGGATGTAGGTCTCGGTCTGGAAAATCCCTGGTAGTACGAGTGGTTCGTGGATGCGGAACGTCGTGGTGCGCTGGTAGGTGGGGATGGAGTGCAGGTCGCCGAGGCGCCGCATGCCGGCGCGGGATTGCCGGGCCCACTCCAGGTAGGCGGTCTCGGCGGCTTGGGCGGTCGCGATCAGTTCGGGGATCTGGGCGTCGGCGCCGCAGATGGCGCACCAGTCGCGGATGTGGTGCTCGGTGGGTGCTTGTCCGCCGTTCTCGATCCGGCTGACCCTGGTGACGTGCTGGCCAGTGGCGCTGGCCACGGCCTGCTGCGTCAGCCCTGCGGACTTGCGGAGCTGACGCAGCCGGGAGCCGAGTTCTCTGCGCGCTGTGGCGAGGGGGCTACTGGGGTCGGTTGTCACGGAACGGTGTCGCCAACTGCCAGACGCTTTCGAATGCCTGCTTGCAGGTACGCACCGTTTGAGCGTCCTCGGTGATCTCGAATGCCGCGTTCGTGCCGGTCCCGGCGTAGTGCAGGAAAAGGGCGATCTCGTCGTCGAAGACGTAGAAGTCACCGCTCCCCGGCAGCGGGACGGTCGCCAGGCGGGGGCGCGGGACGTAGCGGATGTCCTCGCCGGCGTCGATGAGCACCTTGGCGTGGCTCATCGTCCACCGCTGGTAGTCACTGACCGGCTGGGAAACGATCCGCGCCCGGCGGCAGGTCCGGCCAGCGGCACGGTGTCCACGCAGCATGTCCAGCCACCAGCCGAGCCAGGCGAAGTCGTCGGCCTCACCGCGGCGCCACTTGGCCATGTGCGGCAGCTCGGTCTCGGTCCCGTAGGCATCCCGGGTCTCCAGATGCACGAATGAGGTCGTGATGCCCTTGCACAGCTCATTGAGCTCGTCGTGGGTGGCCGGTCTCATCACGGGTTCTGCTGGAAGAACGGGATCATCCGGTCGGGGATCTCCACGCACGTCTCGCCCTCCGGGATGCCCATCTCGGCGAGCGCCTCGGGGTCGGCGACCACCCAGCCCTGGACCAGCCACGTCCCTCGGTCGGTGCGGTAGAGCGTCGGTGAGCCGCTCGGCTCGGACTCGGGATCTTTGGCCACGAAGGTAAGTTTCACGCCTGCCTCCACCGTAGGACCTTGCCGGAACTTGCAGTGACGTCATCCTCACGGACTGTGGGATGTTCGTCAATCTGCAAGTTTCTGCAACTTGCTGGTTACCTGTGGCGAACAGGCCCTACGTTGCGGGGCAGTTAACGGCTCGGGGCTTCCGGCCAGGGTTGGAGTCCGTGGCGCGGCACCGCAGTTCGCGGGAGCCGCCGACGCGATCCTCATGAATAGGGTGACCGGATGACTACTGTGCGAGATGCAGGCGTTGAGGATGCGGCTTCCCTGCGCGCCACCATGGTTGCTGAGCTGCGACGCGACGAGGCGATCGCGTCGGATGCGGTGGCCGCCGCGTTCTCCACGGTGCCGCGGCACCTGTTCGCCGTCGGGGAGCCACTGGAGGCCGCCTACGCCGCCAACCGGGCACTGGTAATCAAGCGCACCGACGACGGTGAAGCCCTCAGCTCGCTGAGCGCCGCGCACATCCAGGCGGTGATGCTGGAGCAGGCCGGCGTCGAGCCGGGGATGCGGGTCCTGGAGATCGGATCGGGGGGCTACAACGCCGCCTTGCTGCAGGAGCTCGTCGGCTCGGGTGGGAAGGTGATCTCGGTCGACATCGACCCGCAGATCGTCGCGCGCGCCCGCGGCTGCCTGTCCGCCGCCGGCTACGACCAGGTCGAGGTGGTGCAGGCCGACGCCGAGGGCGGCGTACCGCAGCGTGCTCCTTTCGACCGGATCATCGTCACAGCCGGCGCGTGGGACATCCCCCCCGCGTGGCTGGAGCAGCTGGCCGAGAGCGGCAGGATCGTCGTGCCGCTGCGGCTGAAGGGCCTGACCCGCACGATCGCATTCGACCGCACCGAGACAGGCCTGGCCAGTGAGGCCTACCGGCTGTGCGGTTTCGTGCCCATGCAGGGGGACGGCGCGGGAACCGAGCGGCGGCTGCCCCTCGATGACGGGGTCGACCTGTGGGTCGAAGGCGAGGGCAGCTGGAATCTCACGCTCCCCGTCGCGGTGGCCGCCGAAGCAGCCAGAGCCGCGAACGTGCTCGTACACCTGGCACCCCGCGCTCCCCTCAGCACGGGATGGGCGGCCTGGCACGGCCGGTTCCTCGAACGCTACGGCCCTCGGGCCCAGGTTCCGCTCCAAGACGCCATCGACCCCGACACCGGTCTCGGCTACCCCTCCGGGTACCTCGGGACGCCGGCTCCCGCCCCCGCGGCGATCACGGAACGGGACCGGAAACTGCTGGCGCTGGCGCAGAAAGCCGCCCTCACCGGCCGGCACGAGGTGATCCTGGACGACGCGACGGTCGCCGAACTCGCCGTCGTCGACCCGGCGGCGCCCCGCCAACCCACCACCGAGCTGACCGTGCGCATCCACGCACCCGCCGCCGAGGAGGACGGCTTCACCCTGTCGATCGTCGGGGTGTCGCGCAGCGCCGGCACCACCACGGGCCGGTTCCTAGACCTGTTCGAGGCCACGGACCGGGAGCGAATGGCCGCCACGTACGCGCAGATACCCCCCGCGCACGAAGGAGCCCTTCGCCCGCAGATCTCCGCAGCCCTCCCCTACGCCGCGACCGAGAACGTCGCCCGCTCGCCGGAGGTGATGCGGCAGGTGCTGCGGCTGGGCGAGTTCGACGACCGCTCCGCAACGGGCCGGATCGCCGTGGACGACATCGCTGTGACCGCCGACGCCGATCGCGTCTACCTCGTCTCGCTGTCCGAGGGCCGCCCGGTCGAACCGGTGGCCTTCAACGCGGTCGAGCCCGTCCACCACATGCACCCGCTCACGCGCTTCGTCCTGGAAGCCACCAACGCCGCGCGGACCCCGTGCGTGGTCTTCGACTGGGGGGCCGCGGCGGGCCTACCGTTCCTTCCGGCACTGCGGTACGGGCGGACCGTCCTCTCCCCGGCCCGGTGGATCCTCCACGCCGACGAACTGCCGCCCGCCGCAGCGCCGTGGACGCAGTGGGACGACGCCCTGGCCGCCAGGCGAGCCGAGGCGGGCCTGCCCGATGACGTTGCTCTCGGCGAGGGCGACCAGCGCGTTCCCCTGGATCTGGCCGAGCCTGCGCACCGGGCGCTGCTGCGCACACACTTGGACCGGAAGTCGACCGCCGTCCTGCGCGGGAGCCCAGGCAGTCCCGTGGCGTGGATGAACGGCCACGTCCACGAGGTCGTGATTCCCCTCGCCGCCGACAGACCCCTGCCGGCGCCGCGCTGGCTGGACGGCGCGACGATCAGCGGACGTGAGCACGGTCATCTCCCCGGCTGCGAGGGCCGGTTCTCCCTCAAGCTCTATGCACACCCCGACCGGCACACCTCTCTCCTCACCGGCCATCTCCCCCGCCTGCTGACAGCTCTCGGCGAGGTCATCGACGACAGGGCGGACAAGCCAATCGCGGGGTGGTTCCTGCGCTACCGCGATCCTGATGACCATCTGCGACTGCGACTGACCGTCCCCACCGGCCGCCGCGCGGCCGCCGCGGAACACATCGGCGCCTGGACCCGGCAGCTCCAACAGGCCGGGCTGACCAGCCGGGTGCAGTGGGACACCTACTTCCCCGAGACCGCCCGCTTCGGCGGCCAGGACGCGATGGCCGCCGCCGAGGCATACTTCGCCGCCGATTCCGCTGCAGCCCTGGCGCAGCTGACGGCGTGCTCCGCGCCCGGCGGCCCGGACCCGCGCGCCATGACCGCCGCCAGCATGCTCGATACCGTCGCCGCAGTCCTCGGCGGCGGCGATGAGGCAATGCGTTGGATGATCGCCCACGCCCGCACCGCACCTTCCGCACCGGCCCGCCCGCTCTACGACCAAGCCGTCGCTCTGGGCAACCCCCACGATCCACGCAGCCTGGCGGCGGCGCCGGAAGGTGAGGCCCTCCTCTCGGCCTGGGCCCAACGCCATCGAGCGCTGACCGCCTACCGCAGCGTGCTCTCGGCCGGCCCGGCCCTGGGCGCGGCCGAACTGCTGCCCGAACTGCTCCACCTGCACCACGCCCGCATGGCCGGCGTGTCCGCGGAGGGAGAGCGAACGTGCCTGCACCTGGCCCGAGCAGCGGCACTGAGCTGGTCGGCTCGCGCGAAGAAGGAGGCATAACGTGCTCGACCCGAACGCGCTCGCCGCGGCCGACACGGTCGCCAAGGCGCTGTCCGACCCCGACGCCGTGCGTGCCGCCGCGCCTCCCAGCGACCGTGCCTGGCCCCAGTCGCTCGCCGGCGGCGCCGCAGGCATCGCCCTGCTCCACATCGAACGCGCCCGCTCCGGCCGGGGAGACTCGGACACCGTCCACGCCTGGTTGTCGGCGGCAGCCTCGGACGACCTGACCGCCGCGCCCAACGCCGGCCTCTACCTCGGCGCCCCGGCCATGGCATTCGCGACCCACACCGCCGCCGGCTCCACCCGCAGATACCAACGCACCCTCGCGCTGCTGGACGCCGCCACCCTCACCCTCACCCGCGCACGACTGGCCGCCGCCTACGCACGCATCGACCGCGGCGACCGGCCGGTGATGAAGGAGTTCGACGCCATCCGAGGACTGACCGGCCTGGGCGCGTACCACCTGAGGGCCCACCCCGACCACCCGATCACCGCCGAGGTCCTGGCCTACCTGGTGAAGCTGACCGAGCCGCTGCCCGGCCACAACGACGGGCTTCCCGGCTGGTGGACGAACGTGGCACCGAACGGCGAACCAAGCCCGCAGTTCCCCGGCGGACACGGCAACTTCGGTCTCGCACACGGCATCGGCGCCAGCTTGGCGCTGCTGTCCCTGGCCGTGCTCGGCGAGCAGAAGGCCCCCGGGGCGCACGACGCGATCGCCCGCATCTGCGCATGGACCGACCAGTGGCAGCAGGGCGACAACGACTCCCCCTGGTGGCCCGGATTCATCACCCCGAGCCAAGTCCGCGCCCACAGCGTCGACGCCACGCTGCGGCCACGGCCCTCCTGGTGCTACGGCGTCGCCGGGACCGCCCGCGCCCAGCAGCTGGCCGCACGTGCGCTCGGCGACAGCAGCCGTCAGCAGACCGCCGAACGCGGCCTGCTCTCCGTTCTCCGCGACCCCGCCCAGCTGCAGCTCCTCGACGGCATCGGGCTGTGCCACGGGACCGCCGGTCTCCTGCACGCCGCAGGCCGGATGGCCGCCGACGCCACGATCCCCGGCATCCCTGCGGAACTGCACCAGCTGGCCGCCCGGCTCACCACGCAACTGGCACAAGGCATCACGGACCCGGAACTGCTCGACGGCGCCGCCGGCGCCGCGCTCGCCCTCCACACGTTCGGCACCGGCGCCGCCCCGGCCTCGGGCTGGGACGCTTTCCTCCTGATCGCCTGACCCCCGGAGCTCTCCCTCATGACACCCAGCCCCTGGCGCCAGGTCCACGTCACCTTCCCCGACTGGGCAACGGCCGAGCACGACGCCGTGGCTCACCTCGGCCCGCTGCTGGCCACCGCCGAAGTCGAAGGGCTGGTCGAGTCGTGGTTCTTCATCCGTAAGTCACCCTCCTGGCGCCTGCGCTACCAACCCGCCTCCGCATCACCAGATGCCGACGCAGCAACTGAGCGCCTTGTGACTCTCGGCAGTGCGCACGACCTCGACATCACCGCCGGCATCGTCTACGAACCCGAGACCCACGCCTTCGGCGGACACAAGGCGATGGCCGGCGCGCACCGCCTCTTCCACCGCGACAGCCACCACCTGCTCTCCCACCTCGCTCTACCCCCGAACGGCACGAGCAGCCACCGCCGGGAACTGTCGATCCTGCTGTGCACCGCCTTACTCCGCGCGGCAGGACTCGACTGGTACGAGCAGGGCGACGTCTGGGCACGGGTCGCAGACCACCGCGACCGGCCCGACCACATTCCCCCTGACGGCCTTCCCGCGCTGCAAAACAGCCTTCAGCGGCTGATGAGCGCCAACGTCACCCACCTGACGAGCAACGGCGGATCGCTGGCCTTCGCCGCAGACTGGACCCGCGCCTATACCGGCGCCGGGCAGGAGCTCGCCGCCCTCGCGGCGACGGGGCAGTTGCACCGGGGACTGCGCGCCGTCTTGGCCCACCACATCATCTTCGCCTGGAACCGGCACGGCCTGCCCCACACCACTCAAGGCGCCCTGGCCCATGTCGCCAAGTCCGTTGTGTTCGGGACCGATCCGGCCGCCAGCAGCGAACCGCCGCAAGGAGGCGAGCCGTGCACGACGCCCGCACGCCGCTGACCGGCCTCATCCACCCCGGCTGGTTCCCCCTCGTCCCCCGGTCCCGGCCGCCGTGCCGACCGGTTCGAGACCGGATCGGGGAACTGCAGGCCCGTCTCGCCCAGCCGCCCGAAGATGAGCCGCACCGCCAGCTGGTGCAGGCGGCCGAGGTGTGCAACAAGGCGGCGCTGATCGCCTCCGACTGCGGCCTGCCCGAGCTCGCCCGCGCGCTGTGCCGGCGGCAGCACGACGTCTTCGACCACGCCCACCCGCTCCCGGCCAGTGCCGTGAAGCTCGCCGTGCAGCCGCTGCTGAATCTGCCCCGGCAGATGATCCGCGAGGGCAACGGGCAGGAGGCGTACGCCTTGCTCGATCAGCTCTACCAGGCCGCCCGCGACCGCACGAACCTCGACATCGACGGATGGACCGTCAACCTCCGCGGCCTCACCAGCGCGCCAGATGACCACAAGACCGCCTACACGCTTATCTGGACAGCACTGCTGGCCGACGGCACGCGCGCCTTGGCCCTGGCCGGGCGCTGGCGCGAGGCCGCCGAACAGGCTGCTGCGCATCGCGGGATCGGGGCGCGCCTGCTCGACGGCCGGCAAGCAGCCATCCTCGCGCTGATCCAAGAGGACCAGTGCGATCGCGCCCGCACCCTGGTCGACGAGAGCCTGGTGAACGAGCCCTGGGAGTCTGCAGTCAAGCTTCTGCTGCGTGTCCTGTGCCGCCCGGCGGCCAAGGAACACGCACGTGCGGCCTCCGCGCTTCTCGGGACGGTCCGGACACAGACGGAACGTCCCGACCCCTCTCTGGCCGTCTTCCACACCAGGCTCGGCATCACCGCCCTCGACCTCGCCGATGGCCACGACACCCCGAAGCAACGACACCTGAGCTCGTCACTGCTCGCTATCGCGCGCAACGATGCGCACGCAGCCCGTACCGTCCTGGACCACCCGACACTCAGGGCAGCGATGACGAAGCGGCAGCTGAGCGATCTGAATGCCGTCCTGGACGCCGCCAGCCTCGGCAGCAGCCCGCTCCCCGCGACGCTGGTCGACGCTCTCAAGAGGGCAGCGTCAGCTGCCGAAGAGCGCCTACGCGGGCTCCTGGGTCAGCAGCGCGACACGGCAGTGCCCCGCACGCATTGGTGGGCTAACCAGTGAAACCAATCGACTCCCTGGATGCGTTGGCTGTGAACATCGAGTTGGCGTCACACGCGCCGCGATGGTCGCCCGCCTTGAAACCGACGGCCGCCTTCGAAACCAGGATCTGCGTGAGCTCCACTCCATGGGCGCCTTGACCGAAGACCCGGCCTTCCGGGCAACGACATTCGTGGTCATCGACTTCGAGACGACGACCCCCACCGGCTACCCGGCCCAGCCCATCGAGGTCGCGGCCCTCGCTCTGCGCTGCCCGGACGGCGTGTGGCAGGAGACCGGCCGCAGCACCTCTCTGATCCGGCCGCCCGCGTTCGCCCCGGTGACCCCAGCCGACACCGCCCAGACCGGATTGACCGCCGAGCAGCTCCAGACGGCACCCACCCCCGCGGAGGCACTGGGGGCTCTGGACCGGCGGCTCACGACCGGCGCCTCGTACTTGCTGGTGGCCCAGCATGCGGCCACCGAGGCCGGCGTCATCCACCACCAGGCCGAGCACTGCCCCACGCTGGCCCGGACCGACTTGATCGACACGATCCCGCTGGCCAAGCGCCTCATCCCGGGCCTGCCGAACTACAAACTCGACACGCTGCTGGCGCACTTCGGCATTCCGCAGCCCCGAGACCGGCACCGGGCCCTGGCCGACGTCGAGGTCACCGCGAAGGTCTTCATCCAGCTCATCAGCGCCGCCGACCAGGATCCCCAACTCGACGCCCTCGCGGCGCTGGTGAAGGCCGCCGGTCGTACCGCCAAGCACAACCTGCCGGTGCAGAGCGGGCTGTTCGACATCTAGACCCGGCAGGACACGCCATGCAGCCCCCATACGAAGACGGGACGGCATCCATCATGACGATCAGGGAAGAACCCGGCGGGGACGGCGAGTTCCACGAGGTCCCGTTCTGGTTCGATCCGCTGTGCCCGGAAGTCCCGCACTCTACAAGCTGAGCACGAGCCGGCGCGGACCAACGCGCCAATCCTGGATCCGCGAAGAGCATCCTCGGCGATTCGGCCAACCGCTCTTTGTGGCAGCGCCGTTGCAGGAGCTGGGTCGGTGCAGTTTGCAGGGTTCCTCGAACGCTCTATCTCGGGATTTCACAGCCGACCGAAAAACGTGTGTTCGATAACTGGGCTGTGTCGTTGAGCCTCACGAACCAGCCGTGACCGACCGACAGGGGGATCGACTTGACCTCGGGCAGCACAGCCGCGCAGCCGAGCGCGGACGAAGCGGAGGGGACTCCACCGGACAGCGGGGACGCGGCGCAGGAGGAGGAGTTCCAGTACCGGGACGAGTCCCGGCTCCAAGCTGGCGGGCAGATGACGACGACCACGATGGCGCGGCGTCTGCCCGTGCTGGTACGTCGGTCGCTCCGGATGGCGTGGCAGGTGGACCGGGGCGCGACGGCGGGTCTGCTCGCGTGCCAGATCGGCACCGGCGTGCTGGCCGCGCTGGGCCTGTTCGCCGTGACCGGGACCCTGACCGCACTGATCTCCTCCGGAGACATCACCGACCGGGTGCGGGAGGCGGCTCCGCAGCTGGCCGTCATCGCCGGGGCCGCCGGTTTGCGAGCCCTGCTGGGGGTCACGGTGACCTGGCTGACCGGGCGGCTGCGGCCGGTGCTCGCCCGGGCTGCAGAAGTGAGCATGGTCGAGGCGGCGCTCGGCGCCGAGGCTGCGGCGAACAACAAGCCGGGATACAACGACCAGTACGACATCGCCGACCGCGGCGCGCAGGTCACTCCCGACCTCGTGGAGGAAGCCCAGGACGTGCTGGCCGCCACGGCGACCCTCGCCGCCGGCGCGACCGTCCTCACCGTGATCCATCCCCTTCTTCTGCCTCTGCTTCTTGTGGCGTGCCTGCCGCAGGCCGCCGCGTACGTGCGTGCGGCGCGCGTGGTGTACCTCGCGGGCCTGGAGACGTCGGGGCGACGGCGGATGCTGCACAAGCTGCGTTGGCACATGTCCTACATGGAATCCAGCGAGGAGATGAGGGCCTGCCTGGCCGGCCCGTTCCTCCTTGATCGCTACCGGCGTCTGGCTGTCTCCGTCAACGTCTCCGAGCGCGAGGCCGCGAACACTGGGGCCTGGATGGGCCTGGCGGGTGCGGCCGCCGGTGGCGTCGCCTCGGCGGCGGTCTGGGCGACTTTGCTGTGGCTGCTGGTCTCCGGCCGGATGGACCTGGCGGCGGGCGGCGGCGCGGTCTTCGCCTTGCAGACGGCGACGGGCTCGGTGCGGGGCATCATCAACGGCGGGGCCCGGCTGGTGCGTACCGGCTGGTACGTGCAGGACTGGCAGAACTTCATCGACAACGCGCACGGGCAGGCGATGGTGACCTGTCGTGGCTCCGAGGTGCTGCCGGCGCCGCCGGAGCGGTTCGAGGTCCGCAACGTCATCTACCGGTACGACGGTGCGGAGAAGGACAGTCTGGCCGGGGTGTCGCTGAAGGTTCGGCGCGGGGAGATCGTGGCGCTGGTCGGGGAGAACGGGTCGGGGAAGACGACGCTGTCCCGGCTGATCTGCGGGCTTCTCCTGCCGACCTTCGGGGAAGTGGCGTGGGACCACAAGACCACCGCGCGGCTGGAGCCGTGGGAGGCGTGGAAGCACGTTGCGGTGGCACCGCAGCGGTTCACCTACCTGCCGCTGACGCTGCGCGACAACGTCACCCTCGGGCAGGACGACACTAGCGATGCCGCGCTCATGGCGGCCTGCGAGGCGTCCGGAGCTGCGGACATGCTGCCCGACCTCCGTTCCGGCCTGGACACCCTCCTGACCAGCGAATGGTTCGGCGGTCACCAACTGTCCGGCGGGCAGTGGCAACGCGTCATCCTGACCAGGGCATTTCACAGGAGGGCGAGCCTGTTGGTGATGGATGAGCCCACGGCCGCCCTCGATGCCCGGGCCGAGCACCATGTGTTCACCGGCCTGCGGGACCTGGCCAAGGACCGCGCCATCCTTCTGATCACGCACCGGCTCGCCAATGTCGCGGTGGCCGACCGGATTGTCGTTCTGGACCAGGGCCGGCTGGTCCAGGAAGGGACGTACGCGCAGCTCACCCGCGAGCCCGGGCTCTTTCGGACCTTGTGGGAACTGGAGCAGCGAACCGGCGGTGCGCCCAGCCCCACCTGAGTCCCCGCCGCAGTGTTGAGCCGGCCCCGGCCGTCCGGCGACGGCCGGGGTCCGCCGGGTCCGCCGACCTGGCCGGCCGATCCGGCGCCCCGACGACTGACGCGAACGACAACCCCCGGGAGGAATCGTGTTCCCCGACCGCACCGAACCTGATGGTGGTGGGCCCTGCCGCTCCGCCGTCCCGCGCACGGGCGCGAGGTCTGTCCGATGAGCCCGACGAAGCTGCTGCCCGCGGCACTGCAGCGCTGGGCGGAACAGCGGATCGGCCCCGTGGTGTCCGTCCGCGACGCCTCGCACGACTGGGACCGCTCCCGGGTGTGGGACCTGGAGAGCGAACGCGGGGGGCACCACTACCTGAAGGTCTCGCCCTCGGTGAAGTTCTTCACCCGTGAGAGCCGGGCATACCGCCACGTCGTCCCCGCACTCGGACACACCCGGGCGCCCCGCCTCGTCGACAGCCGCGCCCAGGACCTCGCCCTGCTGCTCACCGCAGTCCCCGGCGCCCCAGCGAAGGAACTCGGCTTGGGCGCCGCCGAATGGCGGACCGTGCACCAACAGGCCGGAGCGCTCTGTGCCCGGCTCCACGTGGCCGGGCCACTCGACCGCGGCGACCGGGTGGAAGCCGGAGCCTCTTTGCCCTCCGCCGCTGACGGAGCGGAGAAGTACCTGGCCCGCGCCGGGGACCGGCTCAACCAAGACGAGCAGCAGCTGATCCGGGACCACGCTGCCCGTCTTCGCCGCGTCGGCCCGGTACCGGTCGGCTACATCCACGGTGACAACCAGCCGAGGAACTGGCTGTGGTCCAACGGGCTCGCCCTCGTCGACTTCGAACGTTCCCGGCCGGCCGCCCGCGTCCAGGATCTCGTCATCCTCGCCACCACCCAGTGGGCCGACCATCCGGACCGCGAGAAGGCATTCCTCCGGTCCTACGGGCGGGAGCTGTCCGACGCCGAGCGGCACGCCCTGCGCTGCCTGACCGCGCTCGACGCGGTCAACTGCCTGGCATGGGGCCCGGACAACGGCGACGCCGAGGTCACCGCCCGCGGTCGGCGGACCCTGGACAGGCTCATGAAGGAGGACCGGTCGTGAGCGCCGTACACCGGAGCATCGGGAACGTCATGGTCCTGCTCCAGCGTCCCGCCGACGGCCGGGTCCTGACCCTCCGGCACCAGGCGACGTCGTGGCACTCCCCCGGGATGCTCACGGTCGTCGGAGGACGCCTTGAGCATGGCGAGTTCCTCGACGAGGGAGCGGTGCGCGAACTCGCCGAGGAAGTCGGCATCCACATCAGCCCGGACCACCTTCGGTTCTGCCAGCTGCTCCACTTCCACGCGGCAGACGGTGAACGGGTGATCGGCGCCGCCTTCACAGTCCGGGAGTGGGAGGGCACCCCGTACAACCGCGAGCCGGGCACGCACACCGAGTTGGTGTGGGTCGACCCCGCGGCCGCGCCACCCGACTGCCACCCCTTCACCCAGGCGGTCCTCACCCGCTTCTCCACCGGCCGGCTCTACTCCAACGTGATCGCCCCGGAACTGCTGAGCGGTGAGGCCGGGTGACGACCTCCATCCAGACTGCCAAGGCGGCGAAGGTCACCTCCCCGGATCTGCGCCGCTTGGTCACCAGCCAGTGCGCCAGCCTGTCCGGATCCGCGGTCAGCACCGTCGCCCTCCCACTCTGGCCGTACTGGAACTCCACGTCTCCGCCACCCAAGTCGCTGCGCTCCCCTTCCTCAGCCAACTACCCAACGCCATCGTGGCGCTCCCGGCCGGGGCGCTCTCGGACCGCCAAGCGCCCCCAAATGATCGCCGCGGACCTCACCGCCGCCGCGGGCCTGGCGACCATCCCAGCCGCCGCCTTCGCCGTCGTCCTGGGCATCACCAAGATCGTGCACGACGCGGCCGCCATCAGCCGAGACAAGCCCTCACCTCCGGCTGGTCCGCCGTCCAGACCTCCGGCTGTGACGTGCTCCGCTGCTACGCCCTGCGCCCTGCGCCCCTGACCCACTCACCTTTTACCGATGGAGGACTTGGTGACCATTGAGAAGGACACCGTCGACATCTGGAACACGTACGGCACCCACCAGATCACCAGAGGACTTCAACTGCCCGAGCTGGACCGGTGGGACTGGGGAATCCCGAAGACAGGCCCCGACACCAAAGCCCTCGGCGGGGTGGCGGGACTACACGTCCTCGACCTCGGCAGCGGCCTCGGCCGGCACGCCGCGAACCTGGCCACCCTGGGCGCCAAGGTCACCGCCGTCGACGCCTCATCCGCCCAGCACCAGCGCGCCCTCACCCGCTACCCAGACCACCCCGGCCTGCACCTGGTGTGCGCCGACGCGGTGGACCACCTGCGCACTGCCGACCCGTACGACCTGATCTACTCCGTCCGCTCCATGCCGTTCCTGGACCCCAACCGGCTGCTACCCGCCCTGGCCAACGGCCTCAAACCGGGTGGACGCCTGGTCTTCTCCGCCCTGCACACCAACTCGCACGGCGCCGGGCCCTCGAACGAGGTGGCCCCGCGCCCCGAGATCCTGCGACTGCCTGGCACAACCCAGGACCACCCCGTGAACATGTGGGTCCTCAGCGTGCAGCTGTGGGAAGACCTCCTGGTCCAGCACGGGCTCACCCTGGAATCGGTCACAGCGATCGCCTCCCCGACCGCCGACAACGCGCTCTCCTACCGGCTGTACACAGCCCGCCGCCCGGAACGCGTGCCCAGCCGCCCCCGCACCAACACACCTCCTACGCCGAACACCGCCCTCGGAGTCGGAGTGATCGTGTACGGCCCGGACGGCGTCCTGCTCGGCCGACACCGGCGCCGTACCTGGGAGCTTGCCGGCGGGACCGTCGAACTGGGCGAGACCTTCGCCGAGGCCGCCGTCCGCGAGCTCCACGAGGAGGCCGGCCTCATGGCCCGGCCCGACGACGTACAGGTGCTGGGGACGCTCCTGGACCGGGTGGGCAATGTCGCACGGCTCACGGTGCCCGTCCTCGTCACGCGCTGGTCAGGCATCCCCCATCAGCGCGAAGAGACCATCGGATCCTGGCGGTTCTGGCCCCTTATCGCAATGCCGCAACCGCTGTTCGTGCCCAGCGCCCAGTGCCTGACCGCCTGGAACCCCGCCCTCCCGCTCGACCACCCCCGCGCCCACTTCCAGCCGTACGCCTCCACCGGCCGGTAGCCCATCACCGACCATGCGACCGCGTTCGACAGAAAGGGCCTTACCCACGCCTCCGTCCACTTCTGCGTCGGGGAGGGCTCACACCGGGGGCACACAGTCGCCGACCCCCGTCCATACCCGGATACCGGGCACTACCCCTCAGGTCCCCCGGAGCGAAACGCTCCCGGGCCGGCGCGGACGCCGCGGGCTCCCCCGCGCCACCGCACCGTCGGCCGTCCAAGGAGGACGTGATGGCACGGAGACCGCAAGCTCCCTCCACCTACCGGGGACCACCCCGCTCCACCTGCCCCGGCCCTCCAGTGCCCCCGCCGCCATCGCCAAGGCCGCCACCGACGCCATCCGCAGAACACGCTGAGACGCCGTCACACGACCACGATGATCAGACGCACAACCCCTATCCGCCAACGCGCCCTCCCCCGAACCAACTCACGTCCGAATGACGGGGCGTTCGTCTGCGGCAGACAAGCCGCACCCTCGACGGGACTTCGTGACCCATGCTCCATGCGCGTCGGCGTGCGGCGCAGCTCATCGCAGCCAAGCCGCCTGACATCCGCCGAACGGCCCCCTGCACTCACTACCAGCACACCCGCCCACGCCACCCGCTGACCGCAACCGCCGACAGACGGGCCAGTGCCGCGCACGAAAGGCATCATCTGCACCCGCTCACCCCCAGCGGGGCCCGCATCCTCGCCGCCCATGACAACGGCGCCGTGATCCATGCATGGATTGTCTGCCATGGAACCGGCTCGCGCCACCGAGTTCTCCAGCGCGAACCTACTGCGGAGATGAGGCGGGCTTCGGGTGGCACCAGGGCGGCATTGGCCGGAGAAAAATTCGAGGCACTGCCATCAATATTCGGCGGTGAGTGTGCGGCTGCCGGTGTAGTGTCAGGACCAGCTGTCATGGTTCCGAAGTACCGGTCGCCCGTGAGCACGTGCACGGGCGATCTTGCTGTTCACAGTCTCTGAGGACCAGGGCGATCACCTCCGGTTCCCGAACGACGCGGGAACCGACTTCGAACCCCCTTGGAGGGCAACATGGCCAGTGGAACCGTGAAGTGGTTCAACTCGGAAAAAGGCTTCGGCTTCATCGAGCAGGACGGCGGGGGCCCTGACGTCTTCGCCCACTACTCCAACATCGCCAGCTCCGGCTTCCGCGAGCTGGTGGAGGGCCAGAAGGTGAACTTCGACGTCACCCAGGGTCAGAAGGGCCCCCAGGCGGAGAACATCACCCCCGCCTGACCCGACACTCCGCACGGCGCCCGCCCCGCGGCACCTGCTGGGCGGGCGCCGTGCGTCCTCATAAAGCTGCTGCACCCTGCGGGGCAGCCCCCTGAACGAACTCCTTCGGCATTTACCAGTCGACGGACTCACGCAGGAGGGCGATAAGGACCGAGGGATCACGTCGCACGGGGCTCAAGTTGCCGGCGATGCGCTCACATTGCTTGACCGACCCACCCACCCCGCTACTCGGATTCTGCGACCATCGGCCAATGAACGACAACAGGGATCGTTCGGAACTGCGCGCACTGGTCGGCACGGTAGCGGCGCGTCTTGTTTACCTGACCCACCGCGAGATGACGCCGGCCTTCGAACGCCTGGGCATGCCACCGATACCGGAGGATGCTGGCTCCAAGAGTCAGCGGATTGGGCTGAGCCTCCGACAGATACCGGACGCTGGTCTGCCGCAGGTCGCACGACGCATCCTGGATCAGTCCGACATCTCGGTGAACCCATCGATCCGCTTCCAGCTCGAACGCCCCACTGCTCGGCTCACGGTCCTGGAACGGTTTCCTCACCACATTCCCCTCCCCGGAGCGCGGGTCACCTTGCAGACGACCACTTCTACTCCTGCCCCATTCAGGCAGATCAGGCCCTGGCAGGCAACAAGCACGCCGGCTACGAGGGAGAAGGTGGCCCCGGGACGGCGTGCGGTCGGGCCAAAGCCCCTACTGGTGACAGGCGGCGGGCGGAGCCCTCGTAACCGGCGAACGAGTCCAGGCCGGCTAGAAGACGAAACGGGCGTGCGACATGGCCCAGGCAACGAGAATGTAGAGAAGAATGTAACCGATGAATACGATGATCCAGGCCGTCAGACAGCAACTACTGAGCCTGTCCATCCCGGTTTTGGGATTGTCCGCCCGGTGAGCATCGGGATCATCTGGCCGTTCCTGTAACTGACCCATACCTCCGAGGGTGCCAGCTATCGCCTGGCGCCCTGGGCCGCGCGACGGTCCCGAACGGGTCTCGATGTGGCAACGCGACACGGAGGGCCACCCCCCGCCATGCGCTTGCAGCTGGGACACAAAAACCGTCTCACCTGCAGGGCGTTGATTCCCGATCAAGCAAGGAGAGCCCGTGGGCTAGCCCTTGAGGCGTGGCACGTCCGCGCCGGTGCAGGCGGGACGGCTGTCTCCAGCTCCGGCGCCGGCGGACACCTTCGACGGCATGGAGTCCGCGCGGCAGCTGCTGTTGTCGCTGGAGAAGCTCGCTCGCAAGGGTGGCACGTTCAGCACCAACCCGGACGTCAAGCCGTATGCCTTCTACGGCGGTCAGCACCTGAGCGTGTCGCAGGTCATCCGGGCGAACTTGTGGAAGTTCCACCTGTCGGCGACCTCGCGGAACGTGCTGGACCATATGACGGTCCATCACGACGACCAGGCCCTGGTGCAGATGACCCAGGCGAGCTTGGCGGTGAAGTTCGGCTGCTCGCAGTCGAAGGTCTCCCGCGCGGTCGGGGAGCTGACCCGGCACAACTTCGCCTGGAAGGAGCGGCGCGGCCAGTATCGGCTGCACCCGCTGTACGCCTACCGGTGGGGCAGCCGCAAGCAGCGCACGCTGCTGGCGAAGCTGGGTAAGGACACACTGACCAACAAGGAGATCGTCATCCCGTCGGTCAGGAAGGAGACCTCGCGATGAGCACGCCCGGCTTCCATAACCCGGAGATCTTCGAGGTTCTGCCGAACGCTCGCCCGTCCCCCACGGCCCGCGACGTCTTCGACGTCCTGACGGCCCGCCAGGAGCCCGGTGGGCTGGTCCGGATCAGGCAGCAGGAGCTCGCGCAGCGCCTCGACATCACGCAGGCCGCCGTCTCCCGCGCGATCGGCCAGCTGCGCGACAAGGGCATCCTCGGGGACCGCCAGCGCAGGGGCACCGTGCTGATCCACCCGCTGCTGGCCGGCTACGAGTCGCTGACCCACATGCTCAACCACCTCCAGGACCCCGCCACCTTCCTGTGGCCGCTGAACTTCCCCACCGGCGACATCCGCCCCCCGCGCAGCAGCGACCCCCGCACCGGAACCGACTTCGACCCGGACCCTGACGGGGGCGAGGACGCCCCCGCGCCCGACGCCCGGCCATCCCTGCGCCTGGCCGGCTGAACAGTCCTCCAGAACCTGCTGAAGTCCTTCGGCGCCGCACTCCCGAGGAGCGGCGCCGAAGTCATACCCGAGGCGGCACGCCGTTCCCCTCCCGACCGCCACTTGTGAGCCCATCAGCTCGGGCGCCTAAGACCGTGTCCTACGTGGTGAGGCGGACGTAGCGCTTGTAGCAGCACAGCGAACTTGCCGTTCGTGAGCGCGAACGAGGCGAGCAGTCCGAGCGCGCCCGCGGTCAGCAGCAGCCAGGTGAAGGCCTTGGTCGGCGCGATCCCGCCCCGTTCCCCCGGCTCGCCGCCACCGCCCGCTCGGACGTCGTCCAACGCGGAAGTCGTCATGAAATTCCTGCCTTTCGGAAGCCCGGGAACCCCATTGTTCAGGCGGAAGCCGTGGAAACAAGCGGATCACCGGCCTCCACCGAGAGGGGACCGTTCTATGCTTGACCGCATGGACGAGGGGTCGGGACGTGCCACGAACACCGGCGAACGCACGGCGGTTCTCCACCATCTGGCCCGGATGATCAGCGAGATCGAACGGCCGCATCCCCTTCGCGTCGGTGTGGACGGATTCTCCGCGGCCGGCAAATCGACGTTGGCCGAAGAACTGGCCGCCGCGGTAACGGATCTCGGGCGGACCTGCCTTCGGGCCGAACTGGACGACTTCAAGCGGCCCCGGTCCGAGCGCCCTCCGGGCCCGGCCGGCTTCTACCGCGGCGCGTTCGATCTCGACGCGATCCACTCTCTCCTGCTGGCACCCCTTGGACCGGGCGGGGATCGACGGATCCGCGTGAGGTTCTTCGACCAGCGGAACCAGAAACCGTTCCCGGACGAGGCGCGGTCCGTGTCCGAGGACGCGGTCGTCATCGCCGACGGCGCGTACCTGCTCCGTCCGGAACTTCTCGAACTCTGGGACTTCCGCATCTTCCTCGACATCGATTTCGACCTGGTGCTGGCCAGGGGCGCCGCGCGTGACGCCGCCTGGATGGAATCCGAGCAGGCGGCGGCGGAGCACTATCGCGACTACTACATCCCCGCCGAGCGGATCTACGACACCGAGGCCGATCCTCGATCCCACGCCGATGTCATCGTGGACAACCGGAATCCCGCACACCCGGTACTTCGCCAGGGCCGAACGCGTCGAGCCACCACGTAAGGCGCTCGGGAAGGCGAACTCCTTGGGCATTCCGCCGTGGCCGGACTCCTTCGCGCACCCCTCGCCAATGACCGCCGACCTCTTCGCAGGGAAGCCGATGCCCCCGCGCGGACGAAGTGGCTAAGACCGTGTCCTACGTGGTGAGGCGGACGTTGAGATCGGCATGGGGCGGGGTACGTGGAGTTGGATTGTTCCGGACGGGCTGTGGGAGATCGCGGAGCCGCTGATCCCGCTGTCGAGGGTGCGCCGACAGGGCGGCGGAACACAGGACACGTCTGACGAGACGCTGTTCGCCGCGATCATCTACGTGCTGGTGTCCGGCTGCGCTTGGCGGGCACTGCCGCCGTGCTTCGGGATATCGAAATCGACGGCGCCTCGCAGGTTCCTGATCTGGTCCAGAGCCGGCGTATGGGGCCGGCTCCAGGAGGAGATCCTGCACCGACTGGACGACGCCGGAATGCTCGACCTGTCGCGGGCCGTGCTCGACTCCGCGCATGTCAGGGCTAAAAAGTGCCCCTATGGTTTTCGTCAAGCGGCCGTTGTAGCGGGTGCTTGGTAGAAGGTGCCGTCGCGGAGCATGGCGAAGAGCACGTCGATGCGGCGTCGGGCGAGGGCGACCAAGGCTGCGAGGTGGTGTTTCCCCTCGCGTCGCTTCTTGTCGTAATAGGCGCGTGACTCCGGCTGGGACAGGGAGGCGAACGCGGCGAGGTAGAAGGCGCGTTTGAGTTGCTTGTTGCCGCGTCTGGAGGGGTGCTCGCCGCGGATGGAGGACCCGGAGCTTCTGGTCACCGGTGCCAGGCCTGCGTAGGCGGCCAGGTGTCCGGCGGTGGGGAAGGCGGTGCCGTCGCCGACGTCGATGAGGATGCGGGTTGCGGTCCTGACCCCGATGCCGGGCATGGAGGTCAGGACCTGGGAAAGAGGGTGGGCCTCCAGGAGCTGCTCGATCCTTGTGGCCAGGAGCTTGCGCTGTTCCAGGACTGAGCTCAGCGAGGCGGCCAGGCTGGGGAGGATGAGTGCGGCGGCTTCGGTGCCGGGCACGACCACGGTCTGCTCGTCCAGCGCGGTGAAGATGTCTTCGACCAGGCGCTCGGCCATGCGGGGTGCCTTGGGCCGTAGCAGTGTGACCAGTCGGCGGCGGCCGGCCTTGCGCAGCTGGGTGGGAGAGCCGAAGCGTTCGAGCAGGCCCAGGACGGCGGGATGGTCCAGGCGCGGGCCCAGGACTCTCTCCAGCGAGGGGTGAATCTGTGTGAGCAGGCCGCGGAGCCGGTTCTTGATCCGGGTCGATTCGCCGGCGAGGTCGTCGTCGAAGCCTGCGATCATCTCCAGTTCGGCGATGGTCTCGTCGGCCTGCTCCAGGTCTCGCAGGGTGTGCGGCATGGTGCGGGCCGCGTCCGCGATGACGTGTGCGTCGCGGGCATCGGTCTTGGCCTCGCCCGGATAGAGATCGGCGATCCGGCGCATCGTCAGGCCGGGCAGATAGGCGACCCGGCAACCGACGTGGCGGGCGACGGCCAGCGGCAGCGCACCGACGGTGGCGGGTTGATCGACCACCACAAGCACGGTCCCATGCCTGGCTTGGAGCTTCGTGAAGAGCTCACGGAGCTTGGGCTCGTTGTTGGGCAGTGCCTTGTCGAAGACCTTTTTGCCACTGGGGGTGAGTGCGGCCGCGTGGTGCTCGCCTTTGCCGACGTCCAATCCGAGATAGAGATCTATGGCGTCGGTGCTGGTCAACTGGGCCTCCCCTGGTCTCGTCCTCCCGACCCTGCGGCATCGGCGTGCCGGCATCCACGTTACGGAGAGTCTGCTTCACCCGGGAACGGGGTCGGCGCTCAAGCCCCTCATCAGCGGTCTGCCAACGCCTCCGAACCCGGTGACACCGCTTTTTCGATCATGATCGACAAGGGGCACAAGTCATGCCGGGCCAGGAGGCCGGGAACCCCATTGCAGGGCCGTGAAAACGGTAACGGGGCGAACTCACAGGTCCAAGCCCGTGGACCGGGGCAGGCCGGGTTCCAAGATGCACGTCCTGTCGGACGCGAACGGCCTGCCCCTCATCGTTGGCATCTCCGCGGCCAACGTCCACGACAGCCAAGCCCTGAAGCCCATGGTTGAGGGCCACCCAACGAGACACGACCCCCACCGCGGCCACTACTTCAAGCCCCAGCGCCTGCATGCCGACAAGGCGCACGCCGTCCCTCACCTGAGGAGATGGCTATGGGGCAAGCGCATCGGCGCCCGCATCACCCGCCAGAACGTCGGCGCCGCCTGCGAGCGCCTCTTCCCGCCCGGCCAGGACTCTGACGCGGGCAGTGGGCTGCGCACCATCGGCGACGGCGCTGCCGAAGAGGCCATGGAGCGGGCCGCGCAGATGACCGTTCAGCAAGAACAGGTACAGGTGCGCACCGAGATCCTGTTGTTCGCACTCGCCCTCGACCCAGGCTTCGCCTCCGCCCGAGTCCTGGCCCACCTCGACGTGCCCGCAGCCCGGATCAAGAAGGAACTCGACTGCCGCCTGGGCGACGTCCCGCGCCGCAAACGGCTGCGCGGCCCGGCCCGCCGGCAATGCGGGCGTTCGTTGGAGCTACGTGATGATCACGAGCGGGTTAGCGGAGGCGCTGCGCCGCGACGCCGCGGTGCTACTGGAGGACTACCGGTCGGGCGCCTGGGTGCCGGACCCGGCCGAACGGGAACTCGCCGAGGGCCTCGGGCGCAGCCGCTGGGACGCGCACGTGCTGCGCGCTGTCCTGCGGGAGGTGTCGCCCGGGGTGCGCAGCGGGCGGCTGGTCGACGTGCTCGCGCCGGCCGCCGGCATCGTGGACCAGGCCGCGGGCGCCGAGGACGTCGTGCTGCAGCTGCGCGTCCTGGTCGACGCCCTCACCACCTGGCCGTGAGCACGGCGCCGTACCTGGACCCTTCGGTCACAGGGTCCCGGCGATGGTCTCGCAGATGGCCAGGGGAACGGCCGCCTGGTGCAGGTCGCCCTCGGCAGCGTTCTGGCAGGCGATGCCGAGCACGGACGCGAGGTCCAGCAGCGGTTCGTCCTCGCCGGCATCGCCGCGTTCTTCGAGGCGGGCCTGCAGCACGCGGTCGGCCTGCTGAAGGACATCGGCCCAGACTCCGTCGAACGCGTTCGGGTCCACGCCGGTCAGCGGGGTCAGCCACAAGTCGGCGTGCGACTGAAGCAGCTGCTCGGTGGGCCGGAAATCCAGGAAGGCGCCGCACGTCTGCCGGGTGCCGTCGGCGTCGGCCGCGGTGCCCGGCCACGCGGGCAGCGCGTCGACATGAGCAGGGCACAGGAAGCCGATCCAGGCCGGCGCTGCCCCGGCTTCGACGGGCGGTCCCTGGCGCAGCGTGGTCGCCGTCTTGGAGCAGCTGAGCAGCGCGCGCAGGGAGGTGAACTGCCGTCCGGCAGCGAGCTGCGCGAAGAGGGAGGGCATCCTGGTCTCCTTCGTGGGCTACGCCTCGATGTACGACACGACCACCACGGTGCCCAGCGCGGTGACGAAGTAGATGACCCGCACGTCGTCGACGTCGTCGCGGTAGTCGCGCAGGCCGGGACGAGAGCCGGGGATCGGGGCGCCGGCGTCGGGATCGACGGACAGTACCGCCAGGGCGCGGTCCAGGGCGAGCAGCTGGGCTTCGTCGGCCAGCGCCTCGATCTGCTTCTGCGCCGATTCCGAGAACGTGATCCGGGCCCGGGGGCGGGAGTGGCGCGGCATCAGGCGACGTGGCCGCGCGCGGCGTGCAGCTGCGCGAGCTTGCGCTCCCGCAGCTCTTCCCACGGCGTGCAGTCCGCGGGGTCGGGCAGGCCGTTGAGTGCGATGTCCTCAAGGACGCCGGCCAGCAGGTCCGCGTTCTCCCGGGTACGGGCCGCGTACGCGCGCAGCGCCTGCGCGCCGTCGGGCGTCAGCGCCTCACGGCCGGCGGCGCCGGGCTGGACGTCGTCGGGGACGGGCTGATCGCTCATCACGGCCTCCAGGGCGCTTGTGGGCTGATCCCACGGTAGCGCCGCCGCGGGGCCGCCCGGGCGGCCTTGCAGGGACAGGGCGCAGCACGAAGCCCCGGCCCGCCGGTGGGGCGGCGCCGGGGCTTTATTTGTGGGGGTCCGCTGTGTTCAACGAGCCCGGCCCGGAACGGGGTGGCCCGTTCCCGGCTGAGGTGGCCTTGAAGCCGTCCGAACCAGGCGACACCGGCCCTGCGGCCGGGGCAAACTAAGGCGATCGAAAGGAGGTGGAGGACGTGATCGGTGGCAGTTTCGAGCAGCACCACGGGCCCTGGACCGTGGACGACGTCCTCGCCCTGGACGAGGACCGCAGGTATCGGTACGAGCTGCTCGGAGAGTCGTTGGTCATGTCCCCTGCCCCCGGCCTGCGTCACCAGCGGGCAAGCCGCCGGCTCGCCAACTTCCTGGAGGCCGCGGCCCTGGTAGCCGGCGCCCCGGTGGAGGTCTTCGAGGCCGTCAACGTCACACTGCCGTCCGGCCTGGTCGTCCCCGACATCGTGGTCGCCGACGCGGGCGCGACCGGCCAGGACGGTGCCTCGATCAACGTCAAGGACGTGCTGCTGGTCGTCGAGTTGGTCTCCCCCGGGAACGCGACCATGGACCGCCGTTTCAGGCCCATGCTGTACGCCGAGGCAGGCATCCCCGCCTACTGGCGGCTGGAAGCCGACCCCGACCCCGTGCTGGTCATCTCCGAACTGCGGGGCGGCCGGTACATCAAGCGCACCACCGCGCTGGCCGGCGCCGTCACCCACGTCGATGTGCCGTTCCCGTTCGAGATCGACCCCGCGGGCCTGGCCCGCCAGTAACAGCACGACACGAAGCCCCGGACCGCCGTGATCAGTCCGGGGCTCCGTCATGGGGCTGCGATGCTCAACGAACCCCGCCCTCATCGGTTACGCGGCGCCACGCCCCGGGCTGAGGTGACCGTACGGGCAGCCGGCCCCGACCCGGCTCGGGGTTCACGGCCGGTGAGATCCGCACGGGTGTAACGCTGCCCGCCCGCTCCAGGGGTGCCCGGATCGGCTCGCCGGCGGGCCGGCCCGGGGCGAACGCGACACCCGGAACCCGGACACGGCGCCGCCTCCCGACGACGCAACTGTGCGGGCTGAGCTGCGGTTTCGCCTCACCGGACGGCACTGCGGGGTGTCACGCGGGGTGCCACGCTCCCCAGGGCGGGGCAACGCTCACCCTCCGTCAGCGTGACACCCGTCCCCGGCGCCGGTGAGGAACGCGGCGAGGTCGGCGGCCGCCTCCGGGTCAGCGGCAGCGAGGCGGCCGGCGAAGCCCAGCCGGTCGACGTCGACGCCGGGCTGCAGGCGGGTGAGCGCGGCCAGCAGCGCGGCATGGGTGAGCACCGGGCGTGTCAGCAGATCGGCGGCGGCCTGCCGGGCAGCCGGCTCCCGGTAGTGCCCGCGGTGGGTGGCCAGGGCGTGCGCGAACCAGGCGTCGACATCCGGCTGGACGTAGTGGCCGGCGCGGCGGGTGAGCAGGTCCCGCAAGGCTTCGTCGCCCGCGTGCGGTTCGGCCTGCGCGAGCACGCCGAGCTGACGCAGCGACTGGAGCTCATCGGCGCGGGCCTGAATCCGGGCGGCTTCGCGCAGCTCAGTCTGACGCGCGGCGTCGGCCGCAGCGTCAGCCGCCAGGCCCGCCCGCGCGACGTCATCGGTGTCCGGGTCGTAGACCGCGCCAGGGCCGGCCGCGGCGAGCATCTGGTCGATGCGCTCCCACTCCGCCAACTCCGCGTCGCCGCGAGGGTTGTCGGCCAGATCCTCGTGCCGGGAGGTCTGCCGGGCGTCGAACCGCGCTTCCTCCAGGGCGGCCGCGACCGCGCCGGCGGTCATGCCCCGGGCCAGGCGGCGCACCCAGCCCCGTCCGATGCGGGCGGGGTCGACCGGTTCACGGGCGACTGGCGGGCGGTGGACAGCTTGCCGGCGCGTGGTCATCAGCGCCTCGCTTTCAGACGGAAAAACATACCGGCCGTGGTGCGACCGGTAATTCGGTGAGCCAGGTATACCAGCTCTTCCGGACAGGCAGCTCAGAAGCTTAAATCTATAAAATCAACGTCCGCGAAAGCAACGTCGGGTCCGTTCGATCCCGGGCCGGAATTCCGAAAGTATGCGCACCCGAGTGCTTGTGCAACCAGCTCTTGAAGCTCGGCATCGGTCGCGCCCGCCTCGCGTGCGGCGAGGATACGGCCCGCGCGGTCCGGCGAGACGATCTGAGAGATGAGCCGCGGCCGCGGGTGGGTGATCCGCAGTCCCCCGGCATCGGTCGCCTGTTGGCAGACCCGTGCACGCACGCTGTCGCCTCCCTCACTCCGGCCCTACCCGGCGCGGGGCCGATGCTTCGGTCAGGGTCCGAAGCCGGTGACGTCCGCGGGGGTGAGGTCGGGTCGGTCGCGGACGATCCGCACGGGATGCCTCCATCGGCCCGTGGCGTTCAGGGAGACGTCGGCGGAGACCTCCACCACCAACTCCCCGCTCCACCACGGTGCCCGCCGCCGTGGCGGCCCGTCTCGGGCCGCTCCTGATCCCGGCAGGCGAGGGGCATCCGTGGGAGGGTCGCCGCTTCTCCGCCGCCTGGGGCAGCAGTGAGCCGCTCGAGGTGGACCTGGTGGTACCCGGCGTACCGCAGTCGGCCGGTGGTGTCGTAGCGGCCCAGCAGGACGGTGCGCGGCCGGGCCGGGCGGCCGGTTACCGCGGCGACGATTCCCTCCGCGGTGTGCCGCACCCGCCACTTCCTCCACCCCCGCGCCCCTCGCGCCCCGGGCCGGTACTTCGCCCGGGTGTCCTGCAGGACCAGGCCCTCGATACCGAGGGGAACCCAGTCCCTCAGCCACTGCTCCGCTACCGGCGTCTGGGACGTCGACGGGCACAGGTTGAACGGCGGCTTGAGGGCTTGGGCGGCGAACAGTGCCTCCAGGTCGGTGCGGCGCCGCGCGTACGGCATCGTCAGGTAGTCGGTGTCGGACCAGCACAGCAGGTCGAAGACGACCGCGGCCGCCGGGGCCTGGCCGGCGAGCCGGGCCACTGCGGCCGGTGTGCGGTTCAGCCGCGGCGTGAGCCGCTCGAACGCGAGACGGCCGTCGACCCAGATGACGAGCTCCGCGTCCAGGACCGCCGGCGCCGGCAACCGCTCCAGCGGGGCGGCGATCTCCGGGAAGAACCGGGTCATGTCCGTGCCGCGCCGGGAGCGCACCAGCACCGTTCCGTCCTCCCGCCGGGCCAGGATCGCTCGGAACCCGTCCCACTTCGGCTCCGCGACCGTGTGGGCGTCCAGGGCCCACTCGTTGACAGGCGCGGCCAGCATCGGCTCCGGGATCTGCATGCGCCGACGCCTACCACGCGACGCCGACCGGGACCGCGGATGTCGGCACAAGACGACGGCGGTTCCCCTGCCCGGGCTACCGCCCGCGACGGATGTCTCCCAGGACCTTCTCCCAGCCCGGCGGGCACATGGCCTTGTCTCTGGAACGGCACCGTGCCGTGATGGCGTCGCACCGAAGCGGCCCGCCAGGCTCAGCGTGGCGGGCCGCAGGATGCCCCCCGAGGGGCAGACAGACGCCCGAGTCGGTCCCCCAGGACGTCCTTGGCCGCGTCCAAGACGCCGTCCGCTCCATCAACTCCGGCGGTGGGCGGGGCCGCTGGAGCTGCTGCCACCCGACCGCCGATGCAGTGCCCAAGGACGGCCTGCGACGCCCACGGAAAGAATGCCATCGAGCGGCAAGCGCCCAGGAATTTAAAGCCAGTATTTCTCGGCGAAGAAAGAGAGACGTCGGTCAGTCTCGACCGCCACGTCTAGCCTGTCGGGTGCGTTCAGCGAGCCACCCGGGAACCTTGGCTCCGCATTGGATATCCCGGGACAGCCGACCACTTTCTTGACCTGCGACTGTCCCGGGCTCACCTGCTCAACGAGGAGCCGGTATGTCCATTATGCGCGCCTGGTCTACCCGTACCTCAACGACACGCCCATTCAGATTTTCGGCTGCCCAGAGAATGTCGCACCGGAGTTACGGTGGCCTGCCACGTCCCTACCGGGTCGCCCGAATCCCCGGTGCATGTTGCGACGGAAACTCCCTTGCCCTGCCCGTGGGCGGGGCGCGGTGGGATTGCCGGGGGGAATTCCCGAGACTCTGCCGGGCCCTTGGTTGCGTCGGGTGGTTGCGCCCACCGGGGCCAGCATCTCCCGCCTTCAGTGGCGACTGGGGAGGGGCCGATCATTGAGGTGCGGGTCGCGGCGTGCCTGGGGGACGCCACGAGTCCGTGGCGTCCCCCGGGTGGTTCTACCAACGGGAGCTGGGCTTGACGATGTTCGTGGTGTTGTGGCTGTTGATGTTGATCTCGTTGTGGATGTCTCCGACGTGGTAGTTGATCAGGCCGCACAGGAGGCAGCCCGGGTTGTTCGGTGGGGGTGTGGGTGTGGTGGCTTGGGTGACGGTGATGTCGGTGTCGTCGTTCGATGCGCCGCAGTTGGCGTCGCCGTTGTAGGCGGCGATGATGTGGTGGGTGCCGGTGGTGGTGAAGCCGGTGGTCAGGAAGGACTGCCCGTCGGTGGAGACGGGCGCGGTGGCGAGGAGGTTGTCGCCGTCGAAGAACGACACGCCGAGTCCGGTGCTCGGGTCGGAAGTGCACGTCACCGTTGCGTCGAGCACCACCAGTTGCCCGGTCGTCGCCGGCGAGGGTGACGCCTCCACCGTGGTGGTCGACGTATCGACAGCGGCGGCCGACGGGGCGAGGGCGACCACAGCGGCGGCGGCCGCCGCGGCGACCAGGAAGGCGGCTTTGGGGCTGCGTCGTTCAGGTCGTACACGTCGTTCGCGCCAGGAAATCACGGGGGCCTCCTCGATAGGAACGTCTGGTGGGGGGCAACATCGTTCGAGGCGTGACTTTAAGTCGCTTTTCAGAGCATTTCGGGGAGGTCTGGCTCCGCCCGAACTCTCCTGGGTGATCAGCTCGCTCGAATGGACCGGTCCGGCGGCGGCGTGTGGGGCCATCTGCAGGCAGGGGGCTGCGGGTTCGGGCTAGATCGCGGGGGGTGCCACCCGTAGGTAGGTGAGCGTGTTGCTCGCGCCGGCGGCCGTCGTCACCCCTACCGCCACCGTTCCCGCGGCGCCCGCGGGGGCGAGGGCGACCACCGTGGTGTCCGAGATCACGGTGAACGCCGCGGGCGTGGAACCGAACAGGACGGTGGTGGTCGTGGTCAGCCCGGTGCCGGTCAGGGTCACGCTGGCGCCGGCGCCGGTCGGGCCCTGCGCAGGCGAGAGCGCCGTGAGCACGGGCGCCGTCAGGTAGGTGTAGAAGACGGTGTTGCTGGTGCCGCCGGGGCCGGTGACGGTGCAGGCCACCGTTCCGGTGCCGGCCGGAGTGACCGCGGTGATCTGGGTGGCCGAGTTGACCGTGAACGAAGCCGCCGGGCTGCTGCCGAACGTGACCGCGGTCGCCCCCGTCAGCCCCGTGCCGGTGAGGACCACCGTCGTCCCGCCCGACGCCGGGCCCTGGGACGGCGCGATCGAGGTGAGGGTCGGCGCCGCCGCGTAGGTGTAGGTGACCGCGTTGCTGAGCCCGGCCGGCGTACGCACGGTCACGTTGACGATGCCGGTGCCGGGCGGGACCGTCGCGGAGATCACCGAGGGGCTGGTGACCGTGTAGGACAGGGCGGCCGCCGATCCGAAGGTGACGGCGGTGGCGCCGGTGAACTGACTGCCGTTCAAGGTCACGGGATTGGTGCCCGCCGCCGGACCCGTGTTGGGCACGACCGAGGTGAGGACAGGGGCCACGGTGACTCCAAGAGGTGTGGTCGGCCCGATCGCGCCGGCGGGGCCGTGAGCGGCAGGTCCCAGGCGCTACGGCGTGGTCCCTGCACGGGTGTGTGGCAGGGGGAATTCCGGCCGGGCTGTCTCCCGCGGCGCACGGTCGACGGCAGGCGGGTGCAGGGTCCCCGACCCGGGGATCGGGCCGGGGACCGCGAAAAGCAGGGCGCGGTGTCCTGGCGGGGGCCACAGAGGGACACCGCGCCCTTGATGGACGGTCAGATGCCCGGGCCCGCCACGTAGGTGTAGCCAGCCGCCAGGGTGTCGCTGCCGGCGTCGTTGGTCAGCACGACGTCGACGGCGCCCGCGGTCCCCGCCGGCGTGACGGCCGACACCGAAGTGTCGGACAGCACTCCGAAGATCGCGGGGACACCACCGAAGGTGACCCCCGTGGTGGAGGTCAGGCTGGTGCCGGTGAGGGTCACCGCGGTGCCTCCCGAGGTCGGCCCCGACGTGGGCGTGATCGCGGTCAGCGTCGGGTCGGCCACGTACGTGTACGTCAGGCCGTTGTTGCTCCCGCCCGCGGTGGTGACGGTGACACCGACGGAACCGGCGGTCCCGGCCGGCGCCGTAACGGTGATCTGGCTGTCCGAGACGACCGTCGGCGTCGCACTGTTGGCGCCGAAAGCCACGCTGGAGGCCGTGGCCAGCCCGGTGCCGTTGATGGTGACCGTCTCGCCGCCCGCGGTCGAGCCCGTGTCCGGGCTGAGCGACTGCTTGAAGGGCGCGCCGACGTAGAAGAACGAGACCGGGTTGCTCGTTCCGCCGGCCGTGGTCACGGTGACACCGACCGCTCCGTTGCCCGCAGGCGAGACGGCGGTGACCTGGGTGGGCGAGACGTTGGTGACGGACGTCGCCGAACGGGTGCCGAAGCGAACGGCGGTGGTGCCGCTCAAATTGGTGCCCGTGATGGTGACGAGAGTTCCGCCGCCACTCGGGCCCTGGTTGGGGGTAATTGGCATGAGCTGTTCCTCCTCGCTCGGAATGCGGTACTCTTCCGAGCAGTGACAGGGGCGTTCAGATCCACGGACATCCCGAAAAGGTGCACACCGACGTCACAACAACCACTGGCAGGTGGTTCGTTCGATGGCCTCGTGACGTGCGCGGATTGCGATGCAGTCCCGCATGAACCGTCACGCGCGAGGACATCGGACGTGACTCCCGACGGGGAACAACCGATCCCAGTCGAGGGGTTTTTCGTATGCTCCGTGGATCACCGCCCAAAGAAGCAGATGCCCGGATTAACCCATCTGAGCGGTCTCGCCATCAAGCGGTTCGGGGCGACGTCAGCCATACGGCGGAGCGCCCGGGAGCGCACACGGCGCCTTAAGGTTGGTACACGCAGAAATCGGAATACGCATTCCCCGCGCCCCCATTCCCTTTCGCGCCGCCACCACCGACACGAACGCCTCGCACACCACACCATCCACATTCCATGGTCACAGCCCGTCGGATCCGGGCCGTAGCAGCACCGGCAGACCTGGGCTCACACACAGGGCGGCTTGCCCACGGTCGAAGCCCGCTGATGGCAACCCCTGACGGCCAACAGCCCGAAGGCGCAACTGAGGCAGAGGTCACCTGCAACCGAGGCGATGGCGGCCCCACGCGGTGGTGGTCGTTCCCGTCGCGAGCGGCAGCGGTGCAAGCGGGAGGCCCCGGATCCGGAGGCTGCCATGACTGCCAGGGCCTCCCGCTCGAACGGCCCCCGACTAATGCGCCGGTGTACGTGGGGCCGGTGTGACGCATGCAGCGCACCACACACCTTTAACGCCTGAGTCGCCGAGGAGTCACTCGGACATCGAGCCGGGAGGCACCTGTCGATGGCCACAGGGACACTGTCATGCCGCGTTCCTCACACCCGACCGCACCGCAGACCGACGGGTCAGAGCCGCACCCGAGAAAGGCATCGTCTGCACCCCCTCACCCTCTCACCGGGGCTCGCATCCTCGCCGCCCACGACAATGGCGCCGTGCCCGGACACCCCGCCGCCCTGCCCCGGCTCCAAGCCGACGACCTGATCACCAACCGCCGAGCCGGCGACGGCGCCCACCGCGGCGTCCGCCTGCCCGGCCGGGTTTCCCTGAAGTGCCTGGAGGGCGGGATGAGCCGCGATCATCTGGTGCCGCCACCCGGAACTGGTGCGGCTCACTGCTCCGAAGGCCACTCGTACACCGTGGATGCCACCCCCGTGTACCGGACGCCCTTGAGCCTGGTCTCCGTCGGGAGCTCGATCTCGAAGCGGTTCACCGGGTCCGGGATGAGGCGAAGGGTCGGGGTGCCCTTGCCCTTCTCCAGGTGTGAGGCGATCACCAGGATGTAGTTGTCCCCTTCGGACATTGCCCGCCTGAACTCAGCACGGGTGAGGGAGAGTTCGAGGGGGACCGCACCGCCGTGCGCCTTGATCTCGAAGAAGCGCCCGGTCGAGTCGAGGGCGTCGGCCCCGAAGCCCGAGACTCCGCGCTGATCCTCCAGGTCGATGCCCTGGTCCCGCAGGATGCGCCGTAGCGCCCGCAGGGCGAGTCGCTCCTTATCGGGGTCCCGGTAGCCCAGCGGAGCGGACTGCTCTCGCGGCGGACTACCGCCGGGCCGGGAGAGGGGAAGGGATGAGGGCCATGGACTCATTCCGCCGGTACGCGTGTAACCCGAGGCGGACGGATCACTCGTGGGCGGCTGTGAGGGACCGGTGGTGGTGACCGTGAGGGGCGGAGCATCGAAGGCAGCTTCACTGACGAGGCGGCGCGCGGACGACGGCGGGGCCGGCTGCGGCGAGGGCGATGGTCTGCTTGGCAGGGTAGTAAGTGACGGGGCGGAGGGGAGGCTCTGGGCTGGCACCCTCTTTAGGGGTGGTGGCGGTGCTTGACGTGAGGCCGGAACACTCGGTGTGGGGTGCGTGGCCGGGGTCTCCTGCTGCCTTCGGCGCAGTTGTTCGTCGAGCCGCCGGCGGTCCTCCTGGTCCTGCTGCCCGGTCGACGTGAACGCAGTCTCGACTGCAGTGTCCGCCAGGCGCTCCTCCCAGACGTCGCGCCAACGGTGACCGACTCGGTGCCGTTGCCCGGGGAAGAGGGCGGCGATGGCCGTGCCCGTGCCCGGCTTGGTCGGCAGTGCCTCAGCGGAGCGGAGGAAGAGGGCGCCCTGCTCACGGGCGATCTGCGCGTCGACGGGCAGCTCAACGGGCTCGTGCGCTCCGTCCGGTTCAAGACGGATCCTCAGGTGGGGATGGATCCGTACCTCCAGGCCCGCCAGCCAATTCCAGTCGGAGAAGGACTCCGCGAGCTCGGGCTCGTCCCGTACGAGAAGGTCTTGCAGTGCGACGACAGCGCGGCGGAAGTCCTCGGTCAGGGTGCTGTCGGGCACCGAATCCTGGCCATCGATGACCAGTGCGCCGGCGACGTCCAGCGGGATGACCTTGAGTAGAGCGAACAGAGACGTGAACTGCTGGACGTCGCCTCCCGGCTTCCAGAGCGGCAACCGCTCGGCGAGTGCGCGTTCGACGCCAGGATGATCGACGGCATACACCGGCCTGGTCCGCGTCCACCCAGAGGTGGTCCAGAGCGGCAGCGGCCGCAACTTGTTGCGCACCGCGAGCGGGGCCGGTCCGCCGACAGAAGCGAGCCGGTCCCGCAGGGAGCGCAGGGCGTTGAGCATCACCTGCTGCTGGGAGGCGGGAAACTCGTCCTGCCGGGCGATCTCTTTCAGTACGTCGACCAGGTCCTCGGCTTCCGGCTCGCCGATGCCGAGGAGCTGCCACAGCGGTTCGAGGCCAGGCTCGGTGAAGGTGAAGGGGCGGAAGCCGCGCAGAACAGCGGTGCCGCTGAAGCAGTCGTCCGAGGCTTTCCAGCCCTGGTCGGTCAGGATGAGCTCCTCCCCCATGAAGGCGTGCCGGATGTTTCGCTCGACCTCGGTCCGCGGGACCTCGGTCGAGCGGTCCGTGAGACGTCGTGCGAGGGCCCGGTAGACGAGCAGCGCTTCCGCTCGCAGGCCATCTCCGATCTCGTCGCCGTCCCATGTGCGCTTTCGCAGTTCGCGGAGCCGGTCCGCGAGCCGGGGAACGTCGGGGTCGCCGGAAACGCCGAGGAGGGTGAGGACGTCGGTACGGCTAGCCAAGGCCTGCTGAATGTCTCTGTGCAGGTAGTCGGGGTCGTCGTGACCGTAGAGGGCCACGGCATCCGGCGTGCGCAGCTGAAGCGCGGTCGGGGGCCGCAGAGCACCGGTGGCGTCCTCCAGCCAGGCGGCGTCCCGCAGCTGCCAGACCCACAGGGCCGACGTCTCGCCGCGACGAACCACTTGCGGTCCGCCTGGGCCATCTGCACCCGGCCCTGTTCGGAGCTGGTCAGCGGCCCCGTGAGCGTGCGCAGTAGTGCGGCCGTGCGCCGCCGACGCTCGCCCACGTTCTCCTCGGCCACGATATCGGCCACGACGGCGCGCAGGTCGTCGCTGACGAGGTCGTCCAGCGTGTGCGTCGCGGTCTCATTCCACATCACCCTCCGGCGGTCCGGGAGGTTCCACATGCAATGGCGTGCCAGACCGATCCGGGAGTCCGCCGCGTATTGCTTGAAGTACGCGGAATCGAAGCGGTCGCGCGGGAGCGCTGTCAGGCGAGGGATGTCCGCGACGCCGAGAAGCCGGAGGAAGGCCGTTCTGCTCAGACCATTGCCCTGTGCGGCCGACAGGAGCGATCGCTCGTAGGAGCGGTGCACCCAGACGAGTCCCGGTGTCTTGCGGGCAGCGACAGCGAACCGGTCGCGGTCGGCGCTCTCCAGCTTCGCCGGAAGGTAGGCGGCGCGGGGCTCCACTACGCAGGGTTGCTCCTCGCCTTGGTCGTCGAACGTGAAGGCGTTCAGCCGTACAGCCCGCCCGATCTTGGGCCCGAGAGTGTTCCGGGCCCTCTTGGGCAGGTCGCCGAGGGCGCTTTGGAGGGAGGCGAGGCGGGCGATCTCCTCTGGTTCGTCGGCGTCGGGCAGTCGTCCGCCCGACTCGCCGAGCCGGGCGACGATCCCGAGGACGGCAGCCGTGTCGTCCCGCCGGATAAGCGATCCGCGACGCCGCAGCCAGTCGAGCACCTTCTTCGCGGCAGGGTCTTCAGCCCAGAAGGCGGGATGGAGATCGTGCACGACGCCCAGGCCGTCCAGGGTCCCGGTATCGCTGGCGGGCCCTTCGGCGTACGCGTGCCGACGGTCGGACGGATTCAGCGAACGCCCGTCGGCGCTGACCAGACACGGCTTTTGCGCCAGCGTGTATTCGTGGCCGGATTCGAGGGCGACCGCAGCAAGCCGGACGGTTCGTACGACATCGCGTTCCGCGTCGCCAAAGAGGACGAGCGCGTCCGTGACCCGCACCTCGGGGCGCAACTCGGCCGCCCCCGCCGCGCGCCAGTCAGCAAGGACGCGACGCCAGTGGCCAGCCCGGTCGCGGGCAGTGTGCGGAAAGGTGTAGGGGGCGCCGGACAGACGGGCGACCTCCGCGTCGTCAATCACGCCGGTCAGGGCGATCTCTTCGACGGCGAACTCAACCAGGGACACCGGGGGGCCGTCGTCGGACGCCGGGAGGACGAGATTCGCAGCGAGCGACTGTCGAGCGCGGGTCTGGAGCGTCGACCTGATCACGTCCTGCAGGTGGTGCGGTGGCGTGGCTCCGCCCGTCGGCGAGAGGTGCACGAGGTGCCAGGCGGCCGGATCCACGTGTCCGAGCACGTCGCGGACGGCGCCCTCCCACAGATCGGCCACCAGCGGCACGAGCTGCTGGTTCAGGCGACTGCTCGCGAATCCCTCGCGGCTGGCAACGGGGTCGAATTGGGTGTGGACGCGGGCGGCCATGTCGAGCGGTGCGACGGGCAGGCCAGCGTGGACGCTGCCGTGGCCGTGGACTTGCAGGGGTAGCGCCACCGCAACGGGAACCTCGTCCCCGAGTGCCTTGTGGTGACGCTTCCATTCGGGTCGCGGCGTGACCTGCGCTTCGTACATGCGCCAGACCGCTCCCTCGCTCGTCGTGGCGTGCCGCACCACCACGCTGGACTCCGTGCCGCCTATCTCCACGCGCGTGCGTGCGGCTTCCTCCCAGGACAGCCGCAGTACGGTGCTGTGTTCGCCGTCTGTCACCTCGATGTGTTCGAGATGGCGCAAGAAGAGCAGGGAGGAGTCACTCCAGCTCTCGAACCATGCGAAGAGCTCGTCAGCGGGCAGCTGTCCCGGCTCCAGGGGGATCCGGAAGACCGTCCACCTGGGCCCGGAGATCTCCTCCGGCAGCTCGGGGCGAGTAGCGGGTTCCAGAGTGAGACCGGCGTACCTCAGGTGGAAGGGACGGCAGTGGACCTCCCAAGTGGCGGCAAGAGCCCTGAGCGTCGAAAGACCGATGCCGAAGCGGCCCGTGCTCTGGGCGTCGGTGGTCTTGCCGGTAAGCCAGGGCATTCCCAGCAGCAGGATGTCGCCTAGGCGGACAGGGTCACCGTCGTGGGCGACCAGAAGGGCCTCCGGGCTCAACCGGAAGCGCAGTCGCCCAGCGCCGGCGTCGTTGGCGTTCTGTACGAACTCAGAGAGCACTTGCAAGGAGTCGGACGAAAGCGATTCGGCACCCTGCTGCGCGCCCGCCGCCATGCTGCGAAAGACACCCAACCCTCCACGCAGTCCTTCGTCGAGGAGACGAACCGCCTCCGCAGCCTGCTCGACCCCCGAGACCTCCAACCCCGGGTCCGCATGCGGATCATCCAGCAACTTCCGCACCGCCGACACGAGCGCCTCGCTGGCCACGCTGATCTCCCTCTCTCGCCGACTGAGTCACAGAACCGCAAGCGTCGCGGCTGCCGTGGCGCTCACGATCGCCAACCATCGCGATCAAGCCAATGTCCGAGCCTCCGACCGAAGCCCGCGACCTGCACCCTCACCTGCCTGCAGGGCTGAGTACCCAGGCAACGAGAGAGGCCAAGCACCCCTCACCGGCGCCCGTCGAACCGGCGGAAACTTCGTGGCCGCCCCGGCCAATTGTCACAGCCTGCTGCTAAAGGGCATCTCTTCGACGGTGTTACACAAGGTCAGCACGACGTGAAGCAGCCAGAAGAGGGGGATGTACCTGAGACGGAAACGGCGCACATCGGATCCCTCGCCCCACGACCACAACTGGCAAGAAGTGCCAACCCGCGTAGATAGCCCGTGCACACAAGTGCTTCACGCCTTCGGCCACGGCGGAGCCGGTTTAGGTCAGCATGTCCCGGTCATCGAAACGCTGGATGAGTAGTCACCAGGTGCCAAACCTGCCCGCATGGCGCCCGACGGTGTAGAAGAAGGGGTCGCCGTGCCGCCGGCGCAGCAGTCGGGTCACGCCGAGGGGGGCGTTGCCAGCAGTCACCTCCCGCAGCCTCCGGTAGTGGACCTGCTGTCCGCGGCTGCCTCGCCCTAAGGAACGCTCCAGCGGAATCAAGGCGGCGGCGTACACCACAAAGATCCTGCACACCGCGGCCGTCCACCAGCGGCCCACCGCCGCCGAGACGGCCACGCTGGCCAGCAGGGCTGTCGGCACGACCAGGACGAACACCGCGAAGGCAAGGCCGGCAAAGCGGTACACGGCAGCCTCCACAACCGGACCGTCTGGACATTGTGCGGGGGCACCCCAGTGAACGGACGCCGGGGCCCGACCACAGAGCGACGATCACGACCATCCAAAAGGGTGCGGCCGCTGATGGGACGCTCAGTACAAGCGTGCGGACGGCGGCGGGCCGAACCCGTCCGCGATCTCGTGATGCCGCGCAGCAACCGTGTTCGGGCCGCGCCGGACGTAGAACTCAAGCGGCTTTTGTTGGAAGCGGTACGCGTGGGGCCGGCCGTCGCCTGCGACCTCGATGGCGAGCACCTTCTTGCCGCGGTGGTCGATCACGCGCGGCGTGTAGAGGGGAGCCGGTTCGATGCTGTCGCGGATTATGTTCCCGACCTGCAGCATCTGCTGGTCGACGGTCTGATCTTCGCGAAGTCCCACAATCTGCAGGTCGTCGTCTTCGACGCCGATGAGCAGGGTGCCGCCGCCGTGCTGGGAGGCGAAGGCCGCAATGGTTATGAGCATCTTCCTGCGGCTCTCGCCCGCCGACGGAATTTCTCGCTTCGCCTCCAGGTGCTGGCCTTCGCCCGCAGCCAGGAGGATGTCCACTTCAGCTCCCGGCTGCTCCCAGACAACCGAGTCGTCGCGGACACGGCCGAAGACGGGGGCGGGGAAGGACCGCAGGTCCAGCCAGTCGCCCTTGCGGCGCAGCATGAGCAGGCAGTCGGAAGCAAGTCCGTCGGGAAGGGGGAAGGTGTAGGTGCCGGGCCCGGTCACCTGCCGCGTCTGGTGGCCGGCGGGCTCGCTCAGTTCCAGTACCACGTCTGCGAGATCCTCGCCGGTGACGTCGGCTGTCAGAAGATCCGGCGAGACAGTGATCTTCTGCAGCCATGCATCACGCTGCGGCAGGGCGATCCGCCACAGGTACGAGTAGTGGGTATTGCTGTTGTGCGGGCTGCCGTAGAAGAAGGCGCTCAAGGCCGCGTCGAACGTCATGTACGAGGGAATGTCGCCGTCGCCGACCAGGATCCCGCCGCCATGCTGGCTGGCTGCGGAGTCCCTGGTGATGGTCCACTCCGTGCGTGGCCAAGCGGTGATTTCCCGGCCCCATTCCTGACGGCCGTGCAGTCGTCTGGTCGTGGCGGACGAGTGCTGGGGGCTCGGGCTGCAGACCTCCAGTCCGGCGATCTCCTGCGGCTCGCCGATCAGCAGTGCCGCGGCCACCTTGCCGGGCAGGCGTCGCTCCACGAAGGCCGCCGTACTGTAACGCCAGGTGCGCCCGTCCCTCATCCCCACGCCGTCGATGCTGATCTCGCCCAGGTGAATCCGCCACTGGCTGCCCTCCGTGACAAGGGCCATACGGACGTTCACACGCTTTTGCCCGGTGAGCATGTCGGCCAGCTCAGTGATGTCCGTCTGTCCACTGCCTGTCATGTCCGGCTCTCCCGCTGCTGGACGGAGCCGGTCGGGGCCAAACGACGCGGCCTGTGCCAGAGCAGGGTACGGGGCGCCGCCCAGTCACCACACCGTGTTTCGACGACCCGGTCCTCTCGCCGCCTTCGACGCCGCGACACCCCATACGCGGCACACCGGATCGACGAACGCGACCCCGCCCACACAGGCGGCGACGCCGCAGCCGCGAAGCCGCCCGCCAATAGTGCCGCCCGAAAGCGTCTAGTTCACGCCACCCATGACAATTCCGGCCATTTTTCAGATCGCTAACGACGTGGCCTATATTGCTTAACTCTATATGCGCATGTACTTTAATGATTTCTCTTTCCCGCAGTTCAACCGGGGCAGCCGCCTCCGGTACCATGACCTGGGGCAGCGAGGGGACGCATTCGCCCCACTTCGGCGTGCCGGAAAATACGGCCTTCACTTTCGCCGCTGCTGCTTGCGCCATCCGGGTTCCACGTCCAAGCTACCCGCCATGTACGTCGCTACGGGCACCGCACTGGGTGCATTCGGCTTCCTCCGGCTCCTTGTGTATCTGGCTACCTCGCTGCTGCGCCAGCTTCCGGACCTCTTCTCAGCCTGGCGTGAGGTACGCCGCGCGGCTCGCGGGGACCGTGAACGAAATGACGAATAGGTCGTGCAGGCAGGGACACGCGTCAGTTGCTCGCAGACACAAGAGACGCTCGGCGAGCCCGAGATCGCACATCCTCCCCGCGTGCAGTCATGCGGCGGCAACTGATCGACAAGCTCCGACCTGCTCAAGCCACAAGTCCTCCCACAACAAGGCCGCCGGAGCCCGAGGCACGGCACGCAGCCCGTAATAGCACGGAAAAAATATACCGTCAGGTAAAACGCGCTTTCTCAGCATCATGGAATTCACACCGCCACGCCCTGTCCGCCGACGAAAGGACTCGTCCGGCTGGCACCTGTTCCCACAACGCCGCGCACGTCGCCTACGGAAGACCGCCAGCGAACCCACGATGAGCCCGTGGACGCAAGGTGCACAGCCACGGACACGCCGATGGGTGCCGACCAGTCCGGCCGACACCCACCAACGCCATCCGCAGCACTCAGCTAGGCCGCGGCATAGCTGAGCCGCAGGAGGTCGCCGGCGCGCTCCAGGTCCTTCTCGGTACGCAGCCGGACCTCCAGGTCACCGGTTCCGTGATGGCCCAGGCCGGTGACGTCCCGGGTGAACCCGGGGATCAGGTCGATCTTCTCGGGGATGGCGCTGCGGATGCACCCGCGGCGCAGGCCGTGCCTACTTCCGTGGGCCACTGTCGACTATCTCCGGTAACAGAGCCGCGTTAGGCGGCAGCGCCGGTGCGGACGGCGAACTCCCTCAGGCCGGGGAGGCTCTGGGGTGCGTACAGCAGGTCGGCGGTCAGGGAGCGCAGGGCGGGGCGACGGACTTCTTCGGGTGCGGTGCGTTCGACGGCGGTCAGCGCGCTGAAGGTGCGTCGGTTGTCGCCGATTTGGTGCCACATCCTGGCGGTGTCGGTGTAGTACCGGGCAACGCGTTCGGTGCTGGCCAGCTGAGACGGTTTCACGCGGGCGGCGTAAGGGACGGCGTCATCGGGCGTGCCCAGGACGGTGAGGCTGCTGATGCGGTACATCGCGCATTCGGCCGGACTGGCGGAAATGGTGAAGAGCCCGGCCGGCGGCCCGGTCCTGGTAACGGTGATGCGGTCGGCGGACTCCTCCGCCTCCCCCAGAAGGTCCAGGGCGGTGCTGCGCTGTCCGCCGGTGGCGGCGGTGTAGGCGGCAGTCATGAGCAGGCAGACCCGAGCGGCGAGGGCATCGGTGAGCTGGGAGCCTGGGCCGAGGTCAAGGGCCGCGGCGGTACCGGTGAGGAAGTGCACGGCGTCGCTACTGCGGCCGGCGCGGCGCATGGTGATGGCCAGGACGCGGGCGGCCTCGCTGACGGCGTGAGGGTCGCCGCTGGCGCGGGCGGCGTTCAGCGCACGGTCGGCGGTGGCCCAGGCGGCTTCGGAGTGCTGCTTGACGGCGAGTTCCGTGGCCAGGACGTAGGCGCGGGCGACCATGGCCTGGGCGTGTTCGCGGGCCCGCCCGCTGGTGGCGTCGCGTGTGGCTTCGGCGGTCGCGATCAGCGGGGGCAGGGCACGGCCGAGGGCTGCGTAGCGCGCCGCGGTGAACTGATCACGGGCCCCGGCCAGGGCGGTTGCCAGGGCGCGCGGGCCGGCGGGTGCTGCGGCCACTGGGGTGAACAAGGCACGTTCCATGGCGGCAGCCGGGTTGTCGCCGTCTTCCTGCGCGGCGGCCGGGGACGCGGTTCCGGCGATCATCCCGGCTCCCAGGCCGAGTGCGCCGGCCACCAGTTCGCGTCGTCGCACGTCGTCCTCCTGATCGGCTTCGGCCAGCCTAGCGGCCGACGGCGGCGGGGTGGGGACGGTACGGGGGATCGGCGGGCCGGCGGCGGCCGTGGCGCTGCCGGCTGCGGCCAGACCCATGAGGTCCGGCGGTATGCCCAGGCCGTCGGCGATACGCGTCAAGACCTCCAGGCTCTGAACCTGGCGCAGGCCGCGTTCGATGGCGCTGACATCGGACTGGGCCAGACCCACCAAGGCGCCTACGGCGGTCTGGCTGGCACCGGCGTACTTGCGGAAGTGCTTGAACAGGACGGCCACGTCGCGCTGTTCGAGGGCGGGGCGGACCGTGTCCTGGTCCCACAGGCCGGCGGGCACGGCGGGCTGGTGGTGGCTGCGCACGGTGATCTCCCCTCTCAGGGGACCAGTCTCGACTGCGCCAGCGTAGATGCGCGGTGACTGCTTGTCATGGCTTTGGGGTGACGGCCAGAGGCCGGCCCTATAGGGCCTCGGGATGGGTTTGCGGCCCCGGAGTTCCCAGGCTGGGACAACAGCCGACGACCGCGGCGCCTCAGCAGGGGCCGCCGCCTGCCCCGCACCGAGGAGGAGTTCCGCCATGCGCCCCCAGCCCCCTCCCCCGCCGCCTCCCGCCCCTCCGGCCCCTCCGACTCCCTCACCGCCTCCGCCGCACGTGTAGCCGGGCGCGCCTGCCCGGCTACACGTGCGCGGCGCCGCATCGGCGTGCAGCGCCCGGAGCCGGGCCCGCTCGCACCCGCCGAACGGCCCTCACCCGAAAACTGATGACGAGGAGCTTCTCGTGCAGGGATTCGTCGTACTCAATCCTGACGAGCTGGGCCAAGACCCGGCCGCCGGAATGGACTTGGCCGTCGCCCTGGGTGTCGGTCACCTGGAGATCCGCAGCGCCTACGGCTCGAACGCCCTGGTCCTGGACGATGACCGGCTGCGCACGGTGCGGCGGCTGGCCGACGAGCGGGGGCTGGTCGTCGCGGCGCTGGCGTCGCCGCTGTGGAAGTGGTGCCGTCCCGAGGCGACCCCGGGCCGGGTCGACAGCTTCGGCTTCCCCACCCGGGTGCCGGACCAGGACCGCCGCCGGTGGGTGGACCGGGCGATCAGCGTCGCCGGAATCTTGGGCACCGGCCGGATACGGGTCTTCTCCCATCTGCGGGTGGAGGGCGCACTGACCGAGACGTTCCCCGACGACCCGCTGCTGCCCTACGCGCTGGAGCGGGCGAAGGCCGCTGGGGTGCGGCTGCTGCTGGAGAACGAGCCGGTGTGCACGATCGCCGAGCCCGCCGCTTTGCTGGACGTCCTGCGCACGCACCCCGACATGGGCCTGTGGCTGGACCTGGGCAACCTGCACGAGGTCGGACACGGCACCGCCGGCGCGGTCGATGCCCTTGCCCCGTACGCGGAATACGTCCACGTCAAGGACTACCGGCCCGCCGCCGACGGCACCAAGCACTTCACCGCTGCCGGATCGGGAAGCGTGCCGTACGGCGAACTGCTGGCAGCCCTGCACCGCGTGCGCCCCGCCCTGCCGTACGCGCTGGAGACCCACGTGCGCGACGATCCGGCCGGAGCGATCACCCAGGGGGCGGCGTTCTTGCGCCGGACCATACCGGGCGGCCTGGCGTGAGGCGGGTCCTGCTCGTCGGCGCGGGCGAGGTCGGCATCAAGCACCTCGAGGCCATAACCGGCGTCGAGGACATGACCGTGGTGGGGGTCACCGACCCCCGCCCGATCACCGGCCTGCCCGCCGGGCTGCCGCGGCTCACGCACTGGCAAAACGCCCTGGAACGGTTGGCCCCGGACCTGGTGGTCGTGGCCGCACCGCCCGGGACCGCGCTGACGGTCGCGCGCGGGGCCGCACGCACCGGTGCCATGGTGCTGGTGGAAAAACCCGTCACCGTCCGCGCCGCGGACCTCGGCCGCCCCGAGCCTGCGGACGAGCGGATCTTCGTGGCGTTCCAGCCGCACTTCGCACCGGGCCTTCCCGGACTGCTCGACCACGGGCCGGCGGTGGACCGGGCCGAAGTGACGCTGGTCTGCCGACGGGACCGGGCCTACTACCGCACCTGGCGCACCCACTGGGCGACGTCCGGTGGGGTCCTGCACCAGCAGGCCATCCACGGACTCGCCCTGGCCCTGCGACTGCTGCCGCCCGGGGACATCGCCTCCTGCGACGGCCTGGTGCGCCACGAGCGCCGGTGGGCCGAATCCGAGGACCACGTCACCGCCGAGGTCACCTTCACCAGCGGCGCCGTCCTGACCGTGGACGCCCGCGTCGACAGCGACAAACCTCCGCGGCACGAAGTGCTCCTGCACCTCGCCGACGGCCAGCAAGTCCACGTGCACGGCCGGAACCTCGAAGCCGGACTCGGCCCGGCCACCACCGCGCCCGACGACCGCACGCTGCGCCGCGAGATGTACCGCGCCCTGCCCGCCCCCGGCACCAGCGGTCCGTCCCACCACCATCCGAGCCTTTTCCCCCTCGGCGCCCTGGTGCGCCCGCTGGAGGTCATCGACCATGTCTACCGCACTGCCCGCCACCTCTCCCCGGCCCGTCCTGCCCAGTGAACTCAGGGTCGAGGTCGTCGAACGCAAGGGCATCGGCCACCCCGACACCCTGGCCGACGCGATAGCCGAACGCGCCTCGCTCTACTACAGCGCCTACTGCCTGCGGGAGTTCGGCGCCGTGCTGCACCACAACCTCGACAAGGTCGCCGTCCTGGGCGGCCGGGCCCGATTCGGGGAGAGCGACGGCGTCTACGACCGCCCCGTCCGGGTGGTGTTCGGCGGCCGGATCTCGACCACCTTCGCCGGCCACGCCCTGCCGGTGCGCGAGATCCTGGAGCAGGCCGCCACCGACCAACTACGCGCCGCGCTGCCCGGCTTCGACAGCATCACCTACACCGTCCTGCACCAGACCACGGACTCCTCCAAGTTCCCGTACTGGTTCGCGCCCCGCACCCTGGCCGACCTGCCCGAGCGCACCGCACCGTACTCCAACGACACCGCGTTCCTGGTCGGCACCGGCCCGCGCACCGCGGCCGAGACGACCGCGCTGCTCACCGAAGCATGGTTCCGCCGCCGGCCCTGGGCGGGCAGCGACATCAAGGCCCTGGTCATCCGGGACGGGACCATGTTCACGGTCACCACCTGCGTGCCGGCCCTGCCCGGTCACCTGTCCTCGGCAGCCGAACTCCACGACGCGGTCACCCACACCACGGGCGAGCTGACCGCGGAGCTATCCAAGCGCCTGCCCGGCCCCGTCACCGTGGTCTGCAACACACGCAACACCCCCACCGGTCCGCTGGCCGGTCAGTATTTCACCGTGTCCGGATCGGCGATCGACTACGGCGAAGACGGCCTCGTCGGACGCGGCAACGCCCGCTCCGGGCTGATCACCCCCGGCCAGCAGGCAGGCAACGAAACCCTGTTCGGCAAGAACCCCGCCTACCACGTCGGCAAGGTCGGCGGCTGGCTCGCCGACACCGCAGCCACCGAACTCGCCCGCCGGGCCGGTCCCTGCCGCATCGCGGTGATGTGGACCAACGGCTCCCGCTACCCCGACCCCGCCTCGCTGGACATCACCACCACCCACCCCGCCCCCTACGCCGACGACGTCGTCCGCGCGGTGTTCCACCGCACTGACTGGATGCCCGACCTCGTCGAGCACCACCGCTACCTGCCCGAAGTGGCCCCGGTCGAGGACCTGCTCGCCGAACTCGACCCGCCCACTACCCCGTCATGAGCCGGGGCACCGTGGCCACCGGCCACGTCACCGCCGCCATGGACCTGCCTACCGGGCTGGACACGACACCGGCCACCGCGGTGGGCGACCGGCTCCCCGGCGGCTGGCACCACGACGACCGCCCGCCGCCGCCCGAAGCTCCCGAAGTGATCGTGGAGTACACCACGGGGGATCCAGACGTCACCGCCACCGGGCGTGCGGTCCGCCTGCGCCTGACCCGCGCGGTCGCCGGCACCGCGACCCTGGCCTACGCCACGTACACAGCGCTGGAACGCGCCCGCCAGCACCGGCAGATGCTCACCCTGCACGCCAACGCCGTGATCACCCCGGGTGGCTGCGGCGTGCTGCTCCTGGGGTCCAAAGGCGCGGGCAAGACCAGCGTGACCCTCGCACTGGGCGAGCGCGGCTTCACCCACGCCGGCGACGACCTCGCGGTCCTGGGCGAACACGGGTCGGAGCTGCTGCTGTGGCCGGGCCAAGCGACCGCCGCCGCCCGCCCCCGCGACGCGGCCAGGTGGCAGGTACCCAAACCCGTCGTCCGCCTGGCCCCGTTCGCCGCCAGCCCGTCCGCACTGGCCGCGGTGGTCCGCCTCACCGTGAACCCGGCCGTCCCCAGCCCGCTGCTGGTGAACGCTCTGCCGTTCAGCATCAACGAACAACTCCGCCTGCATGAGGCCCTCGCCCGCCAGATCTCCGGGCTGCCCACGCCGCTGAGCGGGCCGGCCGGTGCCCCGTACGGGCGGGTCTGGAACATCGACACCCCGGCCCTGGCCCACTGGCGCACCCACCTGATCTCCCGCCTCGGCAACCACCGGTACCTGTACCTGTACGCGCCCGACCCGGACAGCGCCGCCGACCTGATCACCCGGGAGATGACCACATGACCACACCACGCACGGCCGCCGCGATCCTGCCCAGCCGCAACGAACCCGCCACCATCGCCGCCGTCACCACCGCCGTCGACACCGCCCTGGACGATCCCCAAGCGGTCATCGTCCACACCGACTCCTCCGACGACCCCGCCACCGCCAGGCACTTCGCCGCGACCCCAACCCGGGCCCGGAAGATCAGCCTGACCGGCGTCCCACGCGGCAAGGGCACCCAGATCCTGAACGCCCTGGCTCACCTGCCCGGCGGCACCGGGCCGGTCCTCATCGCCGACACCGACACCCGCAACCCCGACCCGGCCGTGTACCGCGCCCTCCTCAACCTCGCCCGCACCTCGGGCGGGTGTGCCACCGCGAACTACCCGCGCTACTGGGACGAAGCCAACCTCACCTCCCACCTGGCCCGCCCCCTGATCGCCGCCACCACCGGCCACGACATCCCCCAGCCGCTGGCCGGCGACCTCGCCCTACCGGCCCGGGCCGTCCGCGCAGCCCTCCGAGCCGACCTGGAACTGGCCCCGGACCTCGCCGCCGCGGTCGACGGCTACGGCATCGACGCCTTCCTCCTGCTCACCGGCGCCCGCACCGGCCCCCTCAGCTCCGTCACCCTGCCTACGCCGAAACAGCACGCCGCTTCCTTCCCCCACCTGCAGCAGATCTACGACCAGGCCGTCCCCATCCTGCTCGCCCTCACCACCCACCAGCCCCAGCCCCGAGCCGCCGAAGCCCTGCCCGCTGCCCGGTACCGACCCGCCGAACGGCAGGTCACCCCCGACCGCCTGGCGTCCATGCACGCCGTGCTCGACAAACTCGCCCCCGCACAGGCCGGGTACGATGCTCCACCGTGGCCACTGCCGGTAGCCGATGCATGGCAAGCCGTCAGATCCGGGACTCCGCCGGACCAGGCGGCCCGCACCCTGTGGCCGGCCTATGTCGACCGCGTCCGTACCTGGCTGACCGCACCACCCTGCGGCGGGCGCGCCGCGGATCTCGCTGCCGCCCACGCCCGGCTGGTCACCGCCCTCACCTCCCGCACCGCACGGAGCCACACGCCATGAACACCAGCGCCTTGTCCGCGTTCGCCGCGGAGCCCTTCCCCACCATCCGCCCCGGCGACGACCTCGCCGCGACGATCACCACCACCCTGACCGGCCAGGGCTCCGCACTGTGCGACGGCGACATCGTGGTGATCGCCTCGAAGGTCGTCTCCATCGCCGAGGGTCGCTACCGGGACCTGGCAACTGTCACCCCAGGCCCTCAAGCTCGCGAGCTGGCAGCCCTCACGGGCAAGCCCGCCGAGATCGTCCAGCTCATCCTCGACGAATCCAGCGACCACTTCCTGGCCACCGACCGCGGGCCGATCATCGCCCGACACCACCTCGGCTACCAGCTCACCTCCGCCGGCATCGACCGCGCCGGACCGGACGGGGCGTGGCTGCTGCCCGAGGACCCGGACGCCTCCGCCCGCCGGCTGCGCGACGCACTCACCACCTCCAGCGGGGCGAAGGTCGCCGTGGTGATCGCCGATTCCGACGGCCGGGCCGACCGCCGGGGCGCCACCGTCATCAGCATCGGCGCCGCCGGAATCGCCTCCCTGCGCGTCACCGAGCACACCGAACCCGGCGGCCGGACCAAGCATCAGGAGGAGACGCTGACCGACCTGGTGGCCGCCGCAGCCGGGCTGATCCTCGGCCAGCGTGGGCGCGGCGCCCCCGTCGCCGTCCTACGCGGCATCACCTACCAACCCAGCGACGAAGGCGTGGCCGCCATCCTGCACCACGCCCCAAAGCGCCGGCCGTGAAGCAGCTCGCTGTCCTGGGATCCCCCGTTGCCCAGGCGCTCTCGCCGGTGCTGCACCGGGCCGCGTACCAAGCAATGGGACTGGACTGGGCGTACCACGCCATCGAATGCCTGCCCGAAGAGCTGCCCGGGTTCCTGCACGGCCTGGACGGGAGCTGGGCCGGATTGTCCCTCACAATGCCACTTAAACGCGCTGTCCTGCCACTCCTGGACGACGCCTCCGAAACCGTCCGGCAGACGGGAACCGCCAACACCATCGTCGTCCACCACGGGCGCCTGCTCGGCGACAACACCGACCTGCACGGCATGCTGCAAGCCCTCCGCGAAGCCGGTGTGACCAGCGCGACCTCGGTCACTGTCATCGGCGCCGGAGCAACCGCCGGCACCGCCCTGGCCGCCGCCCGGCACCTGGGCTGCCACCACGCCCACGTGATCGCCCGTAACCCCGACCGGGCCGACCACCTGCTCAACGCCGCAGAGCGGATCGAAATCCGCGCGGGCGTCCGTTCGTGGGCAACCGCCTCGGACCACCTGTCCGCCGGTCTCGTCATCTCCGCGGTACCGCCCGGCGCCGCCGACCACCTCGCACCGCACTGGCCCCGCGGCGCGGGAGCTTTCCTGGACGTCGTCTACCAGCCCTGGCCCACCCCTTGCGCGGTCGCCGCCCGGAACGCCGGAAGAACCGTGATCAGCGGACTGCCCATGCTCGTCCACCAAGCCGCCCGCCAAGTCGTCCTCCAGACCGGACAACCCCGCGCCCCGTACGCGGACATGCTCCGCGCAGCCAACGAAGCGCTGACCACAGCGCCCTGACGTCAGGCGGCCGACACGGTGCCTGCACGCCCCGCGCCTTCGTGGGCGAACACCTTCCGGCTCGGCCGACCGCCGCACCCATGTCCGAGAACAAGAAGCCGCGTAACGAGTCAGAACCGCTGGCGCTGGACACCGACCTGGGCTGGGCGATCCGCATGGTCTCTACTGCGTTTCGCCGCGTCGCCACCGACTCCGTTGCGGACCTGCCCGGCGGAGCCCGCGGCTACCTGGTCCTGGTCGCTCTGGCCGGCGACCGCGAGCCGCCGTCACAGCTCACCCTGGCCAAGGAGGTGAGCCTCGACCGCACCGTGATGACCTACCTCCTCGACGACCTCGAGGCCCACAACCTGGTGACCCGCAAGCCGGACCCGCGCGACCGGCGCGCCCGCCAGGTCCTCATCACCGACACCGGACGCGCACGCCTCACCCAGGTACGGGAGAGCCTCGGCGCCGCCGAAGCGCGCCTCCTCACCGACCTCGACCCCACGGACACCGAGCAACTGCGGACGCTGCTCGCGCGCGTGGCACAGACCGCGCAGCGTGAAGTCGTCGCTGCCAACGAAACAGAGTGCTGAACGCACACCTCGCACGCCACGTCCGGAGCGCGGAGGACGGCGCAGTCGTGCCCGACGGGCACGCACTTCACGCGGGACGCGCCCGCGTGGCCAGGTCCCGCGAACACCACGGCATCATGCGCCGGGCCCCCGAAGGAGCGAGAGCCAGCGCCCCAACGTAGACAACGCCGCCGATTTCGGAAATCAGCGATCGTGCGACTGTTGAAGCTCTGCCTGTTCCCGAGCCTCGTAGGGCCGTACGAAGATCACGCGCTCTCGCTCGACCTCGCTTCACGAGAGGCGGCCCAGACCTTCCAGCCCGCTCACGGCCTGGGCGGCTGAGGCTAGGTGGGGAGCAGCCGAACGACGGGGTCCGGAGCGGTCAACTGCGTTCGGCAGCGCCGGTTCTCGGCAGTGAGCTGGTTCACGATGGCACCAGGGCCTCAACGTCCTGCCGCGCGAGGCGAGTTCCGTCTGGTCGTTCTGGCGCAGAGTCTTGAGCTTGACGACCTGCTGGCGGAGCCGGATCTCGACATTCCCTGGCTGGCCCCGCTCCTTGACCTTGGGGTAGGACTCGTTCTTCAAATCCAGGTGGCGCTGGGTGAGCGCGTTGCGGAACACGCCGACTTCGGTGGCGAGGGCGACGATCGTCAGCGCGCCTTTCGAGTGCTGGGGCGTGCCGGACAGGATGCGGTCCATCGCAGCCCGAATGCGGTCGCGTTCGTCGGGGGCTGGGGGCACCGGTCAGATGCTTTCGGTCGTGATGCGGGTGGTGTCATCAGCTCGTCGACCCGATAGTCCGGGGCGAGCAGGATCGGATCACCCGGCCTGATCTGAACCGAGGCCTCACGCTCACGCAGGTCGCTCCGGGTCCTCAACACGGGCAGCCGTGCCAGCACCTCCGGCCCTTCTCGCGGCACCCAAAACACACGCCACATCCGGCCCCTCCTCCTAGGCGCTCCGTACGGCTCCGACACGCCTATCTAATAGGGAACGAGGCCCAGCTCACCAAGCAACCGGACTACAACGACCTGGAAGACGCCGCCCGGATCTTTGCCTGGAGATCCGGAAACGGCCTGGCCTCCGCCCTCGCCCGGCCGCGCGCCGGCCTGACAGCTGCCTGATGAACAACGTTGAAAGGCCGTGGATGCTCGTCTGCCTCGGCGGTGATGGCGCTCTTTGAAAGCAGCCACCTGGTGCTTGGGGGTGGGCCCAACCTGCTCTGTGGATCCCGCCTCCCATGGTGTGATCTTGGTGCGAATGGTGGCTTTTCTGGTGTCGTTCGCGGCGGGGTGCGCATTGCGCGGCGTGTGCCCCGCCTCATCATTGGTGACAGTCGCTGCGATTCGCGCAAGATCCGCGCCTGCCTGCGCAGGCGTGGCGTCCCGCACATCATCGCCGGAGGCGAGGGGATCAGCTGCCCTGGGCGAGTTCGGCGACCGGCTGCCACTCACGCCACATCTTCAGGCGGCTGGCGTATTCGCTCTCCGCGACAGCGAGGGGCGCGGAGCCGAGGAACGCGCGCAGCGGGGGCGTCTCTGCGTCGACGATGTTGAGCACCGCGGCGGCGGAGGCATCCGGGTCGCCGGGCTTGTTGCTCGACAGTCGCTTGTAGGTCGCCTCACGCACCGGTCCGTATGCGTCGATCACGGTGGCGCGCTTGGCCGAGGCACCGGCCCAGTCGGTGGCGTAGCTCTGCGGTTCGATGAGGGTCAGATGCACGCCGAAGCTGGCGACCTCGGAGGCGAGGCTCTGGCTGAGTCCTTCGAGGGCCCACTTGGAGGCGTGGTAGATCCCGATCCCGGGGAACGCGGTGATTCCGCCGATCGAGGAGACCTGGAGGATGTGGCCCTTCCGGGCCTCGCGCAGGTAGGGCAGGGCGGCCTGGGTGACCCACAGTGCGCCGAACAGGTTCGTGTCGATCTGGTCGCGGGCCTCCTGCTCCGACAGCTCCTCGACCATGCCGAACTGGCCGTAACCGGCGTTGTTGACGATGATGTCCAGCTTGCCGAAGTGGGCGTGGGCGGTCTTGACCGCGCCGAAGACCGCGGGGCGGTCGGTGACGTCGAGCGGCAGTCCGAGGAAGGTGTCGGGGTAACGCTGCTGAAGGTCGCTCACCGCGCCGACGTCGCGGGCGGTGCCGACCACGCGGTCGCCGCGGTCCAGAGCCGCAGCCGCCCAGATGCGGCCGAAGCCGCGGGAGGTGCCGGTGATGAACCAAGTGCGCTGTGACATGTGATCAAGCTCCAATCATCGATGTGCATGAGGTGTGTTGTGGTGGTTTCGTCTCCGCTACCCGCGGACGCCGGAGGCTGGCTCCGGGAGGGTGAGGGGAATGGATCGTTCTCTTCCGGGGTGAGGACTGCGGCGCCGCGCAGAGGTAGACGTATCGCCGGCCGGAGGGGCTACTGCGGCAGGGGCGGTACAAACCCCGCCGCGCGCATGGTCGCCGTGTCGTGCACCTGGCGAATGGAGGTGATCCGGCCCTCGGCGACGACGAACTGCTCAGCGATCCGCAGCGTGCCGATCGGCCCGAGCTCCAGGTCGTAGACCATCGCGGCTTCGCCCGGACCGGCGCATGCGGACAGCACTCGGACGCTCGACGCCATCTCGCCGAAACCGCGGATCGCCGCCGCGAACTCCTGCTTGTCCGCGTAGGTGTTGACGGGGAGGTCCGTTTTCAGGTCCTCCGCGAGGAACTGCGCTGCCGTGTCGAAATCCTTGGTCGTGGTCCACGCCTCGTGGTAGCGGCGCACCAGGCTCAGTGTCTGTTCGGGAGTCATTTCGTTCCTCATGGCCTTGCGGGGGCTGGTCCCCAGGACGACAACCCCAGAGTACATACCGGTCGTTCAGTATGCAACGTCATACCGAACGATCAGTATGCTGGTGGTCATGACTCCACGCCAGCGCCGTGATATGCGGGCAGACATCCTCGATGCAGCGCGGAAGCTGTTCGGGACCAAGGGCTACACCGTCACCTCGACTGCCGACCTGGCCGAGGCCCTGGGCGTCACCAAGGGCGCGCTCTACTACCACTTCAAGTCCAAGGAGGCGATCCTCTCCGCTCTGGTCGCAGAGCCGGCCGCCGAGATCGCCGAACTCGCGGCCCATGCCGGCGAGCGCACGCCGCGGGAACTGCTCGGCGCCCTGATCGACCTGCAGGCCCACCACCCGGCCGCCTACATGGCACTGCAGTCCGGGGATGCCTCCGTCCTGCAGGAACACTCCCAGCGCCATGACTTCGCCGGAAGGACGGAACTGATCATCCTGGCCATCGCCGGCCCGGACCCGTCGCCCATCCAACTCATCCGTGCCCGCATGGCCGTCGTCGCCGTGAAGGAGGGCGCGATGGCCGCACTGGTGGAGGGTGGCGGCAAGCTGACCGACCAGATGCGGCTGGACCTGCTCCAAGCCGCCGCGGCCACCCTCGATGCGGGCGGCCGGGCGTCCGACTAGCACCGGATCCCGTCGATCTTGACCACATACTAAACGACTGGTATGTTTTACCATACTGGACGCTCAGTATGCATGTCCCCAGTCGTACATCCATACGGCGGGTGCCATGCGTCCCGGTCGAAGGGTGGAGACCATGAAGAACGACAACGCGAGGTTCCTCTCCAGAAGATCAGCACTCACCGCTGTCGCCGCCGGAAGTGCCGCGCTCGCCGGCACGTGGATGCTCCCGGGGTCCGCCGAGGCAGCCCCCGGCATCAGTGCCGAGGCCCCGGCCGGTATCCGGCGCCTCTTCAGCTCCTTCCTGACGGCGAAGAGCGCGGCCGACGTCGACCGCACCATGGCGTTCTTCAGCCGGAGCGACATGACCTACTGGGACGCCACCGCCGGATTCAGCTTCCCCGACTGGGCCACCCTGAAGGGTGTGTTCGAGAACTACATGCCGAACTGGGGCCCGGACGCGCACTCGTACCAGACGGACCTCCTGGGAAGCGAGACCGGCGCCGCACTGTTCTTCACCAACAGCCCGCAGGAGTTCGGGCAGGAGATCCGCGGGATCTCCGTCGTCGACATCCGCGAAGGCAAGTTCGTCCGCTGGATCGACTACTGGGACGGCCGGCACTTCGGAATCTCGGAGCTGAGCGCGTTTCGCTCGCCCCCCGCCCAGTTCCCGAGCGACTTCGGGTGGACCCTGCCCGGGGAGAACGCGTCGTCACCGCTGAAGCGCACGGTCGCCGCACTGTCCCGGAGCGCGGCCGCCGGCGACCATCAGCGCATGGCAACGCTCTTCGACGCCAACGGCGTCCTGGAGGATCTGACACTCCACACCGCCGTGGCCGGCCCAAAATCCATCGCGGCCTACCTCAAACAAGCGGTGAGCAACCTCCCCTACGGACAGCGAGCACGCGTGCGCCACGTCGTCGGGGGCAGCGCGGGCGGCGCATACGAGTGGACGAACAGCTCCAGCCCCATCCCGCGCGGCGCCAGCGCACTCCAGCTCAACGCCGACGGAAAGATCACCCGGCTCAGCTCGATCTGGGACGGGTCGCTCGTCGACGCCGGCTGGCTCACCCAGCGCATGGCGGAGACGATCGAGAGATGATCCCCCCAACAGAAAACGGCTATAGGACCACGGTGAACGACATGACTTCCGAACACACCCATCCAGCGGCCCTCCAGCGACTGGCATCGGGAAAATACCTCCTGGTCACCACCTTCCGGCGGGACGGAAGGGAAGTGGCAACACCGGTGTGGGTGGTCCGCGACGGGGACGCACTCGGCATCTGGACGGCCACTGGCTCAGGCAAGGTCAAGCGGATCCGCAACCGGGCAGACGTCCTGGTCGGTGAGTGCGACATCCGCGGCAACCTCTCAGGTGAACAGGTCCCGGGCCAGGCCGAACTCCTCGACGCCACGCAGACCCAGCGCTATCGCGACCTGGTGCGCCGCAAATACAGCCTGACCGGCAGACTCACCGTCCTCGGCAGCCGACTGCGGCACGGGAACGACGGAAGCATCGGAATCCGGATCACCCTCACCTGACCCCCACACCGATCCCCCGGTCACCACCCTCGCCCCCGGCCCGGAACGGACACGACCCGCCCCCGGCCGACACCCTTTCTCGCAGCCCGTCACGACTGTCACGACCTCCCGAGCCGCGCGCGGTCCAACAACTACCCGTAGTGCGCGAGCGTCATGGCGACGACTACACGCTCCGGGAGCCCGGCGTTGTCGGGTTACGCGATGCTTAAGAAGAAGCCGGCGGACCTGGTACCGATCTCGCCGGAGGCAGAGGAGACCAGGGCGAGTAGCAGGCCGAGCATGTCGGGTGTCGCGGTTGCTGGCGGCAAACAAGGCAGTGGGCGGATCGGACACGCGCACCGGTTCGCCAGCGGCGTGCATGGCCTTTCCGAACTCGCGCAGACCGAAGCGTGGCTGAACCAGCGCTCCGAGCGCGCAACGGCCTGCATCGCCACCACCCCCTCCACCGGGGAACCCGTTCCTGTTGCGGAACGGGAGGCCATCGAACAACTCACCGACGCGATGCTTCCGATGGCCGACACCCTGCACGCCCTGACCCGAGCACTGGCACATGTAGCGCACGGCTACCGCACGGCGGCGGCCTCCGGCGTCGAGCACAGCCACCTGCGCGCCGAGGAGGCCACCTCCCGGATCATCGCCGCCGACTTCTACACCCAGGCCCGCGACCACCTCGGCAAGGCCACCGCGACACTTCGCCGCAGTCCACGACCGGCGCCCCGAATCCCGCCGACGCCCGCAGAACCGGTATCCGGCCCGCACGCAGGCCCCCGACGCTGACCCACACCTCGCGCCGTACGACAGGAGAACCACCTCGGCCACCCCCAACACCCCACCCACCACATCGCCCGAAGGATCGCCAGCCCCGCCTGCCGACCGCTTGTCCCGTTTCGCGACCGCGCTCGCCACCCGGCTTCCCGGCGAATGGATCAGCTCAGACCTCGACTGGTCCGACCAGGCCGAACGCCGGCAGGTGACGGACTTCCTGTGGGACCACGCCGCCATGGACCACGTGGTCTTCACCTACCACCTCACCCGCGGAGCGCTACTGACCGCAGGTGACTTCACCCAACTCCTGGTCATCAACCGCCCAGCCCGACCCAGCCAGTTCTTCGTCGGCGCCCTGACCCCACTGGGCATCGACATCAGCAACCGCGAGGTGCCGCAGACCCCGCACGGCATCGCCGTCACCTCCCACCCTGCCAAGACCGCGCACCGGGTCAGCTCCCGGCTTCTGCCGCCTACTACGCCGCGTGGAACGCCCTAGTGGGCCAGCACCCCGCGCCGGAATACCTCACCCCGGTCTCCCTCTTTGCCGGTGTGCCCAGGCCCGCGACCACACCGACCGCTGGCGGAGCCCGCCGGTGAACGACGCCGCTTTGAGCATCACTCCGCGTTACCTGGCCGCCAGTTCCGTCGAGGACCACCATGCCCACCTGGTCCACCTGGCCCGGACCGCGGCATGGACGCGGCAGGCCACGGCCCTGACCACGACTGCGCCCAGTCCCTGTGGACTGGTGACCGTGCACGCCGACCGCCCCGGCAACCCTGATGCGCCGCACCTGTTCCTCAGCGCCCGAACCCACCCCGACCGGCCCGCACGGTGGAAGGCGACCCTCGGCGGTGACCTGCCGGTGGAGTTCCTTGCCGCGATGACCACCGTGCTCAGTGCCGAACTGCTGCGCGACCCCGACTACATGCACCCGCGCCGTCAAGCGCGGGCTCAAACGGATCCAGTACCGCCCAGACCTGGTAGACGGCTGCCTGACCGCCACCGGTCTGATCACGGGTCACTGACCGACATCACACATTCAAGTTCAGTAGCGTCAACTACCCAACCCTGGCTTTGTTTGCGATTTTGGACGGCAGTTGTTCACCGTTTCGGGAGGCGGTTGGATCGGGGCGGGGTCGACGTTCACGAGAATCGGCGGCGGCTCCCTGCTCGGCCCGATCCTCGTCGGCCGCGGCGTACCGGTCGGCACCGTCGCACCCGCGGCCCTCGCCTCCACCTTCGTGACCTCTAGCGTCGGCGCGGCCACCTACGCGCTGCTCTCCCTCACGGCCACCGGCGACGTCGCCCCTGACTGGCTGCTGGGCGTGTCCTGCGGGGCCGGTGGCCTCCTGGGCGGATACCTCGGCGCACGCCTCCAGCCGCATCTGCCCGAGACAGCCCTCCGGCTCCTGCTCGGCACCCTCGCCACCGGAATCGGCGCGCTCTACGCAGTTCAGATCCTTCGCTGACCGCAATCCGGTCAGCGCCTGGGCCAGCTGGGACTCCTTGTCCTTGAGGGCGCCGACGCCGAGTTGGGCCAGCGTGTGTGGGCCTCGTTCGCCGGCGATCAGCGCCTCGACCACCGTGCGGGCCGACTTGCCGCCGAGGTCGGAGACGACGCTGGATAGCTTGATTCCGGGGTCCTCTAGCAGCTTCTCCAGACGCTGGATTTCCCGGGTGCGTTCCCGGGTGACCTCGGTGCGATAGCGAGTGAGGTCACGCAGCTGCCGGATCGGCTTGGGCGGCACGAACGAGGGGCGGACCAAGCCGTGTTCGATGAGCTGGCAGATCCACTGGCAGTCCCTCACGTCCGTCTTGCGACCCGGGACGTTGCGCATGTGCTGGGCGTTGAGCAGCCAGGTCTCTATGTGCTCTTCAAGGATGTAGTACACGGGCTTCCAGTAGGAGCCGGTCGCCTCCATCCCGACCAGAGTGATCCCTTCGGACACCAGCCACGCGCGCAGGGCCAGCAATCCCTCGGTCATCGTAGTGAACGTTCGGATCTCGGTGTGCCGGCGCCCGTTCCGCCCCGGAACGCGGATACACACTTTGCAGTCGGCCTTGCCGATATCGATCCCTGCGCAGCGTTCGCGGACCATATCCATGCCCGTCTCCTTCCCGCGTTGTGCCTCGCTCCGCAGCGGACGACCGCCCGGCGGGGAACCGGCAGGAGGGAAGAATCTGCTCTGCGTGCTCGTGGCAACACTTCGGGGTGCTGCGCCAGGTCCTCAGCGCCAGACTTTCGTACAGGCTCGAATCGGCACCAAGATCGAACGACGTCAGCCGGGCGGCCGCCCACCCCGATTTTCCCGGCTCCAGGGTGTCGTTGCCAGAGGTCCGGATGACTTTCGTGACGGTCTGCCGACGAAGTCGGTGGGCTATTTCGCGTTTTGTGCCTGATAGTCGGCAGGTCGAGGGCCCGGCTGTCGCGTCGGGTGGGCGCCGGGTTCCACGTGGTTCCGGTCGGGGTGGTGCCGCTCGTAGGGACGGGAAGGTATTGGTCAGCGGGGTTCGGGAGGGCTTCGAGTCGTGCCAGGGCGTCGGTGATCACGCCGGTCCAGGGCCAGTGGGATGCGAATCTCAGGTGCCGCCTGCGGGCGGTCGTGACGAGTTGGGCGGCGGCGGAGAAGAGGCGGAGCCGGAGTTTGCGGGGCTCCCACCTGCGGGTTTTGCCGGTCAGGGCGAGCATCGGCATCCAGGCCAGCAGGTCGAGAGCGAGTTGGACGATCTCCAGCCAGATCTGGTTCTGCGCGGTGTCGTGCACGGGCAGGTTGCGCAGGCCGGTGGCGCGGGCGTTTTGGATGCGGTCTTCGGCGCGGGCTCGCTGGCGATGCCGCAGTTCAAGCGCGGCGATCGGGACGCCGGACGTGTTCGTGGCGAACGCGGTGAGCCGGAGGCCGTCGGCATCGGTGAACCGCAACTGGGTTCCAGGGTGCGTGCGTTCCTTGCGGACGATCAGTCGCATCCCCTTCGGCCAGCCCTTGAGGACGTCGCCGTCGAGTTCGGCGACCCAGGCGCCGGCGCGAATCTCACCGCCCGACTTGATCGCGGGTGTCCACGCGGCGGGCGGGACTTTGAGGGCGGCCTCGTGGACGGCGTCGGTGATGGTCATGCCGACCGAGTACGACAGCCACCTTCCCTGCCGGGCGAGCCAGGCGGTGAACTCGTGGGTGCCGCCTGCGGAGTCGGTGCGCATCAGCGTGCGGCGTCCCCGCCGGTACTTCTTCGGCAACTGGGCCAGGGCGAGCCGGCCTGTGGTGATGTGGTCAGCGGCGGTGTTGCTGCCCGCGTTGCCGGGCCGCACCAGGCCGGCCACCGGTTCACCGCTTCCGCCGCTGCCGTGGTCGACGAAGGCCATCAGGGGATGGTGTCCGAAGGTCTTCTTCCAGGTCGCGGTGGCGTCCTGCTTCTCGGAGTGGGCCAGCACGAGCACCCCGTCCAGGTCCACGATCACCTGCCCGCCGGCATCCGGAGCCGCGGTCTTGGCCATGCTCCAGACACACTCGCGGGCTTCGGCCCGCGCGGCCCGTATCGCGTGAAGTGTCTTCGGCCCTGCTGCGGCAAGGGTGTCGATGAGGCGGGAGACCGTCGGGTCGGAGGCCACCGGCCCGAACACGGCCGGCTCGGCCCGCAACATCCCGACATCCGCCAGGCAGTCCCCGCCCAACGCGACCGCGAGAGCCACATCCAACAGGACTTTCCCCGGATCGTGCACCGCCCTCGGACGCCGCCACGGCGCAAGCGCCGTCGATATCGCCCGGTCGAGCCCGGCCTTGCAAACCGTCTCGACCAGCAGTACGGCCCCGGCCTGGGACACCACCGCCCGTCCGCCGCCCTCGACGCGGACACGCGGGTACGACCCGATACGCTTCTTCACCTGAGAAGTGCCTCCGACGGTGGCAGGAACAAGGACCTCGAAAATCCTCATTCTTGCTGGTCAGAGGCACTTTTCGCTTACCTGACCAACCGTCGGACACCCCCGTGTCAGGAAAGCCCGAGGCTAATGCCTCCCAAACTGATGTCGAAGTACTGTCCGTTCTCGCGTCCAAAGCCACAACCCCGCATGGGAACGGCTGCGCGACGCCACGACCCATATGCGTATCCTCGCCGACGGCCTCGACACTGTCCGGCCCGCCTTCACCGATGAACAGCCAGCACACCCGGCACCGCCCCAGCCAGCCCCGCAGCCCACTGACCAGAAGGCCACCGCCGACACAGCCGCCCCATCGGGCCGGCCCGTCACCACTGACCCCCTTGGATACCCGGAGGCCCATGACCTACGCACCCACCGATGTCCGACTCGACCCGCGCCCCGAGGACAACAGCGTGGTCCTCGACCAGATCGACGGACCGCGGGCGAGCGCCGCCCGCCCTGCTCGTCCACGCCTTCCAGCAGGTGCCCCGCCAGGACGTGGACACCCTGGTACTGGTGCGCACCGACTGCGAGGAAGCCCACTACGCCGGTGCCGCGACCAGGCCCTGCGCCAAGCCGGCAACACCATCGGTGTCGACTCGAACTCCAGCAGGACTTCAACAGCGATTGCACCTGAGCCGACTACCCGATGCCCACCAGGCGTTACGCCAGGACGCCCACCATTCACCGGCACGGGGGGCCGGCCGCCCTTACTGGCCAGACCGGGTACCACCATCAAACTCGCGGGACCTGCCGCGGGCACGATCACAGGTGGGGGTAACTCCCCAACGGCCCTCCTCACAGACCGGCTTCTGATTCTGCGGACTCTCGGATGGCGTTGATCTCCTCGATCGCGGCCAGGGTGCCGTTCGCGGATGTGTCCACGATCTGCTCGAGCTCGCGGAATCGTGCGGCACGCTCCGGACGCCGGTTGATCGCGACGAAGACAGCCCAGGAGTGTACGAAGGCCCGCAGCGGGTCGAGGCTCTGGATCTGCTGGGCGCTGGTGGCTGCTTGGAAGAGATGGGCGGTGAGGGCTGGGAGCAGGTGCGGTGCGATCACCTCGACAGCCGCCCGGAGGGCTTCCGGGTTCGGTTCCCGCAAGGGGATGAGTGGCTCACCGAGGCCGTCGATTGCGTTGTTGTCTCCTGAGATGTCGGACGTCATGCCGCCGACGATACGGGCCGTCCAGCCTCATCGGATTGTCCACAGCGTGGAGGCGTCCACCTGGTTGGTGCGCTCGCTGGCGCGAACAGCGGAGACCGAGACGCTGACTACAGCACGCGGTACCCGCTGGCCGCCTGCCTGGGGCTTTCGCGCCTGCCAAGTGAGCAGTGCGAAGACGTGCCGCCGAAGTCGGCAGGCCGCGTTTGACGAGCGAATCGCAATCGGCGGGTTGCCTGTGGCAGCCAACCTGTCGCGTTGCGACCCGAGCTCAAAGACGACGTGACTGAGCTTCTTCGATGTGACCACCGATCGGGTGATGGCTGTGAGCCGCAACGGGCGAGGCCCACTCCCGCAACCACCACCTGCAATGGGATCAGCGCCGCGGCCGAGAGAACGAGCAGGCCACGCACGCGGCACAGATGCTCACCCTCGCAGGGTATCGCGTCGACCTCGACCCGCAGCTCAATACCAGGCATGCCGTCCCGGTCGACGACCCCCACAGCGGGTACCGGCTCAGCGACCAACTGCGCGCACCAACCGAGGCGATGGGCGCCGAGACCTACGACTCCGCAGCCAACCTCACCGATCAGGTCGTCGATGACGTCCACGGCCTCCCGCCAGCCCTGACCCAGTTCCTCCAGGCCGCTGGCCAGCAGGCGCTTACCGCCAGCACCGAACCTCCCCCCGTCCCGCCTCAGACTTCGAAGAAGCCCCCGGCACGGTCACCGGCATCGCCACGCGCCTGGCCCACGCCGACGAACACCTCCGTCGTCTCCGCCCGCCCGATCGCCCCCGAGCCGCCGGCCGCCGGCATAGGCGGTACCGCCCCACCCGCCCACGGTCACTAACCTCGCGCTTTTATGAGCGTGCTCGTCCATGCCTTGATCAAATAGGCGGAGAGTACTCCTGACCTGCAACGATGGGACTTGTCTAGGGTCCTGTTGGCTGCACGGAAAGAAGCACTCTCCAGGTGAGCAAGTCGACGACTCGATCTGGGAGCCCCTCGCGCCAGCCCCCGACCCTGCGGCCGGCGGTGATCCGTCGGCGCCGGCGACCACGGCCGACGCCCTGGTCGAACTCCTCAGCGCGCTCGCCCGCCGCCAGCACGAGCACCGCGAGCAGACCGTCGCCCGGCTCACCGCCGTCATCGCCACCGGCCTGCTCCCACCTGAGCTGAACGACCTGGCCCTGTACCACCTTGCGAAAGCCCAGCGCGACCTCGGACGCACCGCCGGCTCCCGCACCAACATGGCCCGCGTCGTCGCCGGCGGCGGCCGCGCACCTGCCGCACGCCGCGGCCTTACCCGCCTGGCCCGCCTGGCCCGCCTGGCCGGCGACTTCCCCACCGCGCTGCAGGCCGCCGCCACCCTGGGCTGGGAAGGCCGGCACCACCGCGTCACGGGAGACCTGTGGTGGGTCCACGGCGACATGACCCGCGCCGCGGCCGCCTACCGGAACGCGCGCACCGACGCCGAAGACCACGGCGTCGCCGGCGAAGCGGCCACCGCGCAGGCGCAACTGGCCTTCGTGACCGCCTTCACCGACCCCGGCCAGGCCGACGACGAACTCGAACCCGCCCACCAGCTCCTGGCCGGCCTCCACCGCGCGCGACCACCTTCACCACCCGCATCGCCGCCCTGATGCGCGACGCCGGCACCACCAGCGACCTCCCACAGCGCGCCGACACCCTGCGCGCCGACCTCACCGACGCCGGCCTGGCCACCATCGAGGCCACCCTGGAACTCGCCGTGTGCTCCCACCACGCCGCCACCGGCAACTCCCCCGGCCTGCAGGCCACCACCAGCCGGCTGCACCAGCTGACCGCCGACGGCGACTACGCCTACTACACCGACATCGCCCACTTCATGGCCGACCTGCCGCTGCCCGACCAGCCCGCCTCTCAGGCCCGGTGGCTGGACGGCGAACAGACCGCACGGACCCGCTGGCGAACCCTGGTCACCACGCGGCGCGCACGCACCGCACGCCCGCTGTAGCGCAACTTGCTTCCGCGCCGGCCACGATGGCCGCGCGGTGCCTGGTCTGCGGCCGCGCTGTTCAAAGATCGAGGACCGCGCGCAGCGCCTGGTCGACGCGGTCCATGACGGCGGAATCGACCGGGCCGAGGCATGTGGCGTCCTCGAAGCGGCCGACGCGCAGTTGCTGAAGGTTGACCGCGACCGCTGTGCACGGCAGCGGATCGACGATCACCACGGACATTGCCGTGTCGGGATACCGGCCCGAGGGGTGCAGCACGATCGTGACCACCGCTCCGTACGTGGTCTCCAGGCCGTCGAGGGAGACCACCAAGACGTTGCGGCCGTCGGCGAGAGCCCAGATCTCTCCACGCCTCACAGAGCGTCGCCCTCGCCCGCCAGGTCATCGCCCAGACCCAGCGCGGCAAGCTTCTGCGCGGCATCCAGCACGGCCTGGCGGCGCGCAGCGCGCACGATGTAGGCGTTCAGGCTGATGCCGGCCGCCTTCGCGCTGGCACGGATCGAGGGGTCCAGGTCATCGGGGATACGAAGCGTCATCACAGACATGCCACCACATTAGCCACCATGAAGCGGTTGCACCATCTCCTGTCGCCGTCTGCCCTCGGCCGGCCGGAGAGGCCGAGCCGGCGAGGACCCATCCTTGAGGGCGGTTCAGGGAGTCAGGTCCAGCACCCGCACGGGATGACCGGCCCACGCATCGGGGGTGGCGGTCGCGACCACCGCTCCGCTGGGGCGCTCGGGTGTGGGCTGCGCGGCGTACAGGGTGTGGGCCAGTGCCCAGGAGTCCTGGCGGGCCACCGACAGCGCCGCGGTCAGATCCAGGTCCAGCACCGTGACACCGGGCAGGGCCGCGATGTGCTCGCCGGTCCCCGGGCGGGCGCGGTCGGCTTCGACCAGCGCGCACGCCGTGACATACAGGTACCAGCCCGGTTCGGCGTGCGCCCGGTGGATCAGCCGGGAGGCCAGGAGGTTGCCCCGGCCCGCTGCTGCCATCGCCGTGTCGTCCAGGATGACGTGCACGGGCTCGTGCGGATCGGTCACCGAGCGGCCGCCTGCCGCAGACGCGCGTCCAACTCCGCGTCCAGGCCCTTTTGCTCCGCCTCGCCGGGTGCGTATCCCGTCCACTCCTGCAGCACCGCGCGGGCCTGCTCAGCTTGCGCAGCGCGCTCTTCCGGGGTGAGGACGGCCTCGGCCAGCCGGGCCAGATAGGCCCGCAGCGACATCCCCTCTGCCGCGGCCACCGCCGCCAGGCGGTCCCGCGCCTCTTCTGGGATACGGACGTTCGCATCAGCCATGATCGTGCTCCCTCCACGTTCGAGGAAGCATACGGGTACGTACCCGTGGTGGTACGGGCCGGGTCGAAACTTCGACGGACGGCAGCGCTGCTGGCCTACACTCCCGCCGGCGCGCTGCATGTGATTCTCGCGGGCGGCCAGTCGGCGTCGACGGTCACCTGCGCGTACGCGGCGTCGAATGCTGTTTGGATGAGGTCGCGGACGTCATCGCTCATGGCCACGGATCTGTTGCGCCCGTCGGTTTGGTAGAAGGCCACATGGCCGTTGGCGCCGTCCGGCCCAGCGCCCAGGAGGGCGAGCATCGCGGCAGCCACGGCGTTGACCGGGTGCGTGCCGTGATCGATGAACACGGGGACGACGACACCGATCGATGGCGTCGATTCGCATGTGCTCGGCCAAGCCGCCAGGTTCACCGGCCACCGCGCGTACTTCCGCCAGGGTGCGGGCGGTGAGGACCTCCAGGTGACCTGCGGACTCACGACCGCGAACGACTTCTCCTCATGGTCGTCTGGTGCCGGCACGCTGGCGGCGGCGTCCTCGGTGTCGTGAGTCACCATGCTGCTCCTCGGCGAGATCGTCGTCGAGTTCCAGGGTGTCCGCGGGACGGACAGCCACACGCTGCAGCACTTTGCGGAACTCGTGGTAGGCGGCCTGGGCTGCTTCCCCGCGCCTGCAGTCCTCCAGGCACACCACTTCCAGGGACACAACCGGGGGCATATCCATCAGTTCACTCACACTACGGAAAGGTCGGTGCCACTGATCGTTCGGCCGTCAGGAATGGTCGCGAATTGCAATTTCCTTCTTGTGGCCGTGGATGGCGGCCGATGAACTACGCGCGGCTGAGTTCGAGAACCGGGATGGTGCGGATTCCCGCGGTCTTGCGTTCGTACTCAGCGAAGCCTGGGTAACGCCGTGCCTGCTCGGCGTAAATCCGGTCGCGCTCGGCGCCCGGCAGCTCGCGGACGGTCACTCGGTATGACGCGGTTCCACGTTCGATACTTCCGTCACCAGCGGTGACCAGGTTGTAGTACCAGTCAGGGTTGGTGGGTTCTCCACCCCTGGTGGCGAAGACATAGACGATGCCGGGCTCGGTCTCATGCGGGAGGTACATCACTGGGGTGACGTGCTCTCGCCCGCTCATGCGGCCGACGTGATGCAACAGGACGATCGGGGCGCCTTCGAAGGCGCCGCCGACCTTGCCCTCATTCGCTCGGAATTCCGCGATGTTCTTCATGTTCCAGTCCTGTTCGTCGCTCATTTTTGCTCCCGCCGTCGTTGGCATGCCCCAGTGGGTACTTGTCCGGCTTCCGCCACAGCCAGCGTATGCACGACTGTCCGCAGGTCCCGGTTCCGCAGCTTTCGGGCACGCGAATCACCGGGAGCAGGTGATACCTCCTCACCTGTTCGGCGGCAATCTTGATAGCAGTGGCACTCAGCGGGAACCCATCAGGAACCAGCGGCCACCGAGCCCGCGCGGCGCGGTTATTGGCGTTCCAACCGAAGGGAGATCGGTCGATCATGCCAAAGGCTGTCAGGTACGACGGGTTCGGCGGGATCGACGTTCTGCGGGTTGATGAGGTGAAGCGCCCTGAGCCCGGGGACGGCCAGGTTCTCGTGCGGGTGAGAGCGGCCGGCATCAACCCCAGCGAGGCGGCCATCCGCACGGGGGCGGTGGCGCAGATGTTCCCGTCGACGTTTCCGTCCGGGCAGGGCAGCGACCTCGCCGGAGTCGTCGAGGAGGTCGGCGCGGGGGTCCGCGGGTTCTCACCGGGCGACGAGGTGATCGGGTTCTCGAACAGGAGGGCTTCGCAGGCCGAGCTGGTCCTGGTCGAGGCCGGCGACCTGACGCACAAACCGGCTGCCGTCTCGTGGGAGGTGGCCGGCGGCCTGTACGTCGTCGGCGTGACTGCGTGGGGGATGGTGCGCGCCGTCCAGCCCAAGGAGGGTGAGACCGTCGTCGTCTCCGGAGCGGCCGGGGGTGTCGGCTCGCTCGCCGTCCAGCTCGCGCGGAGAACCGGCGCCACGGTCGTCGGCCTGGCCAGTCAGAGCAATCAGGAGTGGCTGAAGAGTCACGGCGTGATCCCGATCGCATACGGCGACGGCGTCGCGGACCGGATCAGGGCGGCCGCGCCGGGCGGCGTGGATGCCTTCATCGACACCCACGGCAACGGGTACGTCGAGCTGGCCCTCGAGCTCGGCGTCGTACCCAAGCGGATCGACACGATCGTCGACTACGCGGCCGCTGCGAAGCACGGGGTGAGGACGGACGGGGGAGCGGAGGCGGGGCCCGGGGCCGAGATCCTCGCCGCGCTGGCCGGCCTGATTACCGACGGCCACCTCGAGGTGCCGATCGCGAACGTCTACCCGCTGGCACAAGTCCGCGAGGCATACACCGAACTCGAGCGCCGCCACACCCACGGCAAAATCGTCCTCACCCCCTAGCCTCAATACCGGTAACTTAGGGCGTTTTTATCCGCTTGACCCGTTTTGGTTTGGTGGCTTTGACGATGGTGATGGCCGGGGCGGGCGGGTGTTCTGCACCATGGTGGGCTGCGCGTTTGAGGGGCCAACCGGCAACTTTGCGTTTGATGACACGGGGGTTGGCCCGGCTGCGTCGTGGCGGCAGGAGGCGTTCGAGAAGTTCAGCGTGGGTGGATTTGACCGCGCGGGCGAGTTTGCCGGGGGGAAAACGCCGCCTGGTCGGTGACCTGGCGGCGCACGACGCGCAGTGATCGGATGAAGGAGATCCGGTCGGGATCTTGATCGGCTTGCCGTGCGGCCTGGTGCATCAGATGCCGGATGGCGTGGTGGACGAGCAGGAACCCGTAGAGTTCCTGCTCGGCTCCGTCGGGGTGCTGTGAACGCAGCACCAAGTGGGAACCGCCGAGGTGGGTCTTGATCTCGTCGAGGGTCGACTCGAACTCCCATCGCTGTGCGTAGAGTTCGGCCAGTTCGGCGGCTGGGGCCACGTCCGGGTCGAGGATTGTGGTGAGAAGCCGGTAGACGCCCTCGTGGCCGGCGATGGCGTATTCCACCGCGCGTGCTGGGACCCCGCGACGGGTGTGGTGGATATCGCCACGGTCGAAGATCTCCGTGAGGTAGGAGCCATCCGGCAACTCTTCAACGACGGGCAGTACGAGGTCTTTTCGGACTCTCCACAGCAGGTCGGCCCCGGTCGCCGCGGCCTTGCACCACAGGTCCACGCCGTAGAAGCCGCGGTCGGCCATCAGCATCATCCCCGGCTGCAAGGACAGCAGGACCGTCCGGGCCAGGGCCTGCTCTCCGGTCCGCAGAGGGCCGATCGCAGCGTCGAAGACAGCGTGGGTACCGCACTCCACCAGGCCGACCATGCGGATCTGCGGGTAACCGACGTTCTGTTCGCCCCGCCCGGAACGCGGCGGACGACCGAACGCCTCCACGTTCGCCTTCGTGTCAGGCAGGTCGAATGTAGTGCCGTCGATCGCAGTCAGCCGCCAGCCGCGGTAGAAAGCACCCTCAGTATCCGATGCGGCAACCGGCCGACACACCCGCGCGAACAACTGCCGCAACGGCGCCACCCCCAACCGTGACCTGGCTTTCCAAATCGCCGCCGTACTTGGCACCGCCCACGCCCCACGCCATCGCCGCGCACCCTGCAAACCGGCGGTCAGCAGGCGGGCGACCTCTTCGTAGCTCTGCCCCGAGAACAGGCACATCGCCAAGACGAAGTAGACCACCAGCCGGGCCGGCAGCAGCCGGTTCCGCTGCTGGACCCGGCCCGTCTCCGCCAACACCTCGTCCACAAGCCCTGCAGGAAACGCCTGCGTCAGCACCCCGACCGCAACCCGGTCCGACAGACGCTCACCAGATGACTTCAGCTGACCCGCTCTTGGCACATCACCAACAACGACCAGATTGCACCTAAGTTACCGGTATTGCGGCTAGCGGCACGGAGCCGGCCCAGCCACCGGAGAAATGCCAGGCAGTCATCCACTACGCCGAGCACGACGCATACCTGGATGCACGTCGCTGAACACCACCACACAGCAACGGGAACTTCTACCATCGTTGATAAAGAACTTCCCAATGAGGATGTCAAGCGGCAAGGGTGACTGGGGGTGCGGCTTGGTACCACGCTCCGTCGCGGATCATGGCCCACTGAACGTTGGCTCCCCGCCGTGCCAGGGACAGCAGTGCCTGCTTGTGTCCCTTTCCCTCAGCGCGCTTGCGGTCGTAGTACGCCCGTGACGCTGGACACGAGCGCAGGCTGGCCATGGAGGAGAGGTAGAAGGCCCGCAGGAGGCCGCGGTGGTAACGGCGGGGCCGGCGCATGTTGCCGCTGACGCGGCCGGAGTCACGCGGGACCGGGGAGAGACCGGCAAACGCGGCCAGCCGGTCGGCAGTCCCGAAGACTTCCAGATCGCCTCCTGTGGCGGCGACGAACTCCGCGCCGAGCAGGGCACCCACGCCGGGCAGGCTGCGAATCACCTCGGCATGGGGGTGTTCGTGAAACCGGGCCTCGATGAAGGTGTCGAGCTCGGCGATCTCCTCTTCGAGGGCCATCACCCCCTTGGCGAGACGGGCCACCATTGAGGCGGCCAGCTTCTCGCCGGGCAGCGCGGTGTGCTGAGCCTGAGCCGCCTCCACGGCCACCTGAGCCAGGGCGGTAGCGCCCTTGACCTTGCGGTTCTTCAGCCAGGTCTCGATGCGCCTGGCGCCGCTGCGCCGGATCGCGGCCGGCGTCTGGTAGCCGGTCAGCAAGAGGAGGGGTCCCTTGTTCGTCAGGCTCAACGAACGCTCCAGCGCTGGGAAGATCTCCAGAAGCTGTCCTCGCAGCCGGTTGACCTGCCGGGTGCGGTCGTTGACCAGGTCAGTGCGGCGTCTGACCAGGATCTTGAGGTCGACGGCTATTTCGTCGCAGGGCCGCAGCACGCCGAGGTCTTTGCGCATGCGGGCCTGGTCGGCGATGACGAAGGCGTCCTTCGCGTCCGTCTTGCCCTGGCCTCGGTAGGCGGCTGACGCCTGGTGAACGGCAAGTCCGGTGAGGTAGACCATCGGCTGACCGTGGCTGATCAGCAGGCCGATGAGCAGGGCAGCCCCGCCGTGGTTGATGTCCACTGCCCGCAACGCGTCCTCGGAGACCGCGAGGACGTCGCCGATCAGCTCCAGCAGAGCGGACTCGTCGTTCAGGATCCGCCGCGACAGAAGGCGCTCGCCTTGCGCGTCGATCACCACGCAGTGGTGATGTTCCTTGCCGATGTCCACCCCGCCCCAGATCTCGGGCACGGTCACCTCCGCCAGCTCGTCGTCACACACAGAAGCCCAGCAGACGACCTCGCCGACGTTGTCCTACACAGCGATCGAGTCGCGTATCCCAATTAGCGGTCGAGTCGTCGCGGGGCTCCGGGTGGCCAAGTTCTTTGAGCCATCAAGCGGCGACAAGCTCACAGCCATACCCGGAACCCCCGAGTCCGACGATCTTACGAATGACCGTCTCAGACCCACGCTTGGAAGGTAGGACAAGATCAGTGGGCTGCGCTCTGCGGGGCGTCTGGCCACACTTGCTGCAGGGCCCGCTCCGCCCAGTCATCGGGTAGGTCGGAGGTGGCGACATACCGTGCGTAGAGCGAACCGATCAGCATGGTGGCGAGGAGGTCGGGATCTGCCGAGTCCGGCGGTTCTCCGGAGCTGAGGCCCTCGGCCAGGACCTGGCGCAGCGCTGCCCGGCGTGGCTCGACCAGGCGGTGGCGGAAGGCGGCGAGCAGTTCCGGGTGGCGGTGCTCTTCGGCCAGCAGCGTGCCGACCACCGCCATGGAGTTGCCGCGCAGCAGGTTGGCGCGGAAGTTGCGCAGGAGCGCGAGGGCGCGGCTTCGGGGCGGGCCCGACTCGGCGGGCATGGTCTCGATCCGCAGCGAGTCGATGACAGCGACGGCCACACCGGCCTTGCCGTGGAACCTGCGGCGCACGGCAGGGACCGTCGTGCCGGCGGCGGCTGCCACCGACTCCAGGGACATCCCGGCGTAGCCGGCCTCGCGCAACAGCTGCTCGGCTGCTGCCAGGATCGCCCGGTCCAACTCCGGGTCTCGCGGCCGCCCCGCAGGCCGCGCTGTGACAGGGCTCACTAGACATCCTCTCGGCGAACATTATATTCTGATACCGTATCAGAACATAATTCCACCAGGGGGCTTACTGTGACCACCGACCCGATCCCTGCGGCCGCGGTCGTCCGCGTCTCACGCGGCAACTTTGATCCCGCCCGGTTCCCGGAAGTCCAGGAGGCGACCGCAGCGATCAGCAGCTTCCTGATTCCGGTCGTCAAGAAACTACCCGGCTTGATCAGCTACTACTGGGCCACCTCACCCGAAGGTTCCATGGTCAACGTCAGCGTCTGGGAGTCCGAGGAGCACGCAGAGCAGATGAGCCGGCTCAAGGAGATGATCGTGGATGCCCGGGCGATAACCGACAAGGTCGGCGTCGTCTTCATCCCCATCGTCAACTACCCGATCGACTGGACCATCTGACCGCCCGCTCGGGGCATCCCCGGGCAACTGTCGCGCCGGGCGCCGGCCGGTCGGCAATGTCTGCCTACGGCGCCCGGCAAGTCCGCGGCGTGCGTCCTGCCCGAGGGCAGGACGCACGCCGGTCGCGACCTGAGGGTCGTGGCGCGTCAGCCGCTGCTTCCTCGCTTGGAGCGCACCCGCACACTGGTACGGCGGATGTGCTCAGCCCACCGGCCGCCGCTCAGAAGGCGTGGGTTGCCGACCGAAGGCCCTTGTTTACCGGCCCCGAACACGTGTTGATGCGCGCGCACGATTGTGTCTCCCTACTGTCAACACGCCCGTGGTAGACCAACAGCGGGCCGGCCGCGCGTACGGACGTCACCGACCTCACCGTGCGGTGGGTTCCGAAGCTCCGATGGGCGCCGCCACCCGGGCGTTCGTCCACGCGGTCCTGCGGGGACCACGGCCGGACGGTACCGCTGTGCCGGCTGTGTGAGCGGATTCGGGCAGGCGGACGCGGGTCATCGGGGATCGTGCGGAGGACTCACGCCTCGGCGTGGAGCGGCCGTACACCCGCGGGCAGCGGTGCGTGCTCCTGGGCGTGCAGGAAAGCGCAGACGGCCGCGTTGCTGGAACGTCGCCGGGTCCAGAACAGGGCGACGTCGCGGTGCGCGGTGGGCGACTTGATCCGGCGGACCGCGAGCCCGTCGATCGGGGTGGTCTGCACGGCCAGCTGGTTGATGACGCCGATCCCGAACGCGGAGCGGACCAGGGCGATCAGAGTGGCGGGGTGGTCGGTGAGGTAGGCGATGTCCGCCTTCGATTCGCACTCCCCGAGCATGTGCCGCAGGTCGAAGCCGCCGCCCTCCTCCTCCGAGCCGGCCGGGTTGCCGATCAGCGGCCGGGACAGGATGTCATCGATGCCGATCATCGGTTCGGTCGCGAGCGGATCGCTGTCGCGCATGACCGCGACGATGTCCTCCCGCCAGATCGTCCGGTGGCACAGCGTGGGTTCGCGCATCTTCGGCAGCGTGGGCCGGAACGCGATGTCCACGACACCGGTGGCGACAGCTTCCTCCAAGGTGGCCGCCGTTCCCTCCCAGAGTTCGACGGTGAGCCCGGGGTAGTCGGACTTCAGTACCTGCAGGAGCGCCGGCAGGTAGGTGGAGCTGACCGACGGGTAACTGGCGACGGTAAGGTGCGCGACGAACTGGTCCTGCGTGCTGCGGGCGGCGTCCACAGCACGCTGCAACTCCTGCAGCGCCGCCTGGGCGTGCCCGTAGAAGAGCTCGCCGGCCGGGGTGGTGCGGATCGGGCGGGCCTTGCGGTCGAAGAGTGATACACCGAGAGCGTGTTCCAGCGCCGCTATGTGCGCGCTCACCCGTGACTGCGACAGGTGCAGGGTGTGCGTCGCGGTACCGAATCCCCCCCGGTCGGCGACCGCGAGGAAGCTGCGCAGCCACGCGGTCTGAAGCGACATCGCATCCCGCGTCACCGTGGTTTCCTGTTCTGACGGGAGGTCATCGTCGCCGGTGAAGAGGGTCACTGGAGCTCCTTTCGTGTGCGGCTGAAAATACCCCCGCCAGCGCCGATGCCTCTAGGGACGTGCCCGTGGATGGCCCACGGTGGAGCCGTCAGGCCGCGGTGAGGCCGCCGTCGATGATCAGTGCCGTCCCGTTGATGAAGCGGCCTTCGGGTCCCGCAACGAACGCGATGGTGGCCGCGACCTCCTCCGGGGAGCCGAGCCGCCCGTCCAACTGCCGGGCGGCCATCGCCTGCCGGGCCACGGCCGGGTCGGGTGCGTCCGCCACCATCTTGTCGACCCACTCCGTCGCCACCGTGCCCGGGCAGATCGCCACGCACCGGATGCCGTCTTTGGCGTGGTCGACCGCGATGGCCCGGGTGAGGCCGACCAGGCCCGCCTTGGAGGCGCAGTACGCGGCCCGCCGCGGCAGGCCCACCTGACCGGCGACCGAGGCCACGTTGATGATTACGCCGCCGCCGTTGTCGAGCATGAGCGGGAGCATCGCGCGGGCGGTCAGGAACGACCCGGTGAGATTGACCGACAGCACGCGGTCCCAGTCCTCGTCGCTGGTCTCCAGCACCGTGGCGACCAGGCCGGTGCCCGCCACGTTGACCAGCAGTGCGGGCGCCCCGCGGGTGACGGCGACTTCACGGGTGACCGAGCCGATCTCGTCCGGGTTGCGCAGGTCAGCGGGGAACGCCCGCGCCACGCCGCCCGCGTCCTCGATCTGCGCGCAGGTCCGGGTAAGGCCGTCCCGGTCTACGTCCATCAGTGCCAGGTCGTATCCAGCGTCCGCTAGTCGGAGCGCGGTAACCCGGCCGATGCCCGAGGCCGCGCCGGTGACCACTGCGACCCGCAGCTGGGGGGCGCTCACGTGTACGCCAATCCAGGCAGCGCGCCGTCCATGGCGTAGCCGCCGTCGACGTCGAGGCACGCGCCCGTGGTGAAGCAGGCCTCGCCGGACGCCAGGAAGCAGATGGCCGCCGCGATCCACTCGGGCGGTGCGATGCCTAGGGGCACCCTGGAGTTGAGTGCCCGCTCCACGTCGGGCGTGTAGATCGGGGCACTCATGCCGGTGCGCACCGGCCCGGGCCGCACGCAGTTGACGGTGACGCCGTGCGGCGCGAGCTCGGAGGCCATCGTGCGCGTCATCGCTTCGACGCCTCCCTTGGTCGCGGTGTACGGCGCGGCGCTCGGTTCGGAGACCACCGCGTGCACCGACGAGACGTTGACGATGCGGCCGCGCACGTTCCCCTCGACCATCCGCCGGGCGACGGCCTGGGCGAGGAAGAACGTACCGGTCAGATTAACCGCCACGACGCGGTCCCAGTCGGAGCGGCGTACGTCGAGGAACGGTGCGATGTGCAGGACACCGGCCACGTTGGCGAGCACGTCGACCCGTTCATAGCCCTCCCGCAAGGTGGCGGTCAGCGCGTCGGCGGCGTCCACGTCGGCGATGTCCAGGTCGAGGGTGCGCAACCGGTCGGTGTCGGGGTCGGGCCACGGCTCGTCATGGCGCAGGTCCACGGCGAGCACACGGGCTCCTTCGGCCAGCAGCCGGACGGCGGTTGCCCGGCCTATGCCGGAGTTGGCGCCGGTGACGACTGCGACTTTGTCGGTGAATCTCATTGATCGCCTGCTTCTTCGATCGTGATGGCGGTGGTGAAGACGTGTCCGGGCAGCCCGGGTTCGGCAGCCTCGCGTTGCAGCACGGCACCGGACAGCGGCCACTGCCGGAGCTGGTCACCGGTGAGGCCGTGCGACGCGGAGGTGATGTACATCGTCCGCAGGCCGGGGCCGCCGAAGGCCACGCTGGTGGGCCGCAGCACCGGCACCGCAACCTGCTCGCGGACAGATCCGTCGGGGGTGAAGCGGGTGAGGTGGGCGCCGTCCCAGAACGCGCACCACACGTCACCGGCCGCGTCGACCCGCAACCCGTCGGGGACGCCGTCCAGTCCGGTCGTGTCCGCGAAGACCTCGCGCTCGCCGAGCGAGCCGTCAGCGGGGTCGAAGCGGTAGGTGTGGATGCGGTTCTGCCGGGAGTCGACGAAATACATGCGCCGGCCGTCGGGCGACCAGTCGAGGCCGTTGGAGCAGTAGAAGCCCTGATCGGCCGTGCGGTAGGTGCCGTCGCCGTCGAGCCGGTAGAGCCGGCCGTCCGGGCGGGACTCGCTGTCCTCCAGCGACCCGGTCCAGAAGCCGCCGGCCGGGTCCACGGCGCCGTCGTTGAAGCGGCACGACGCTCGGTCCGCCTCCGGGTCCGCCAGCAATCGCCGCCGTCCGGTGCGCACGTCGACGAGGTGCCAGCCGTCGCGCAGGCCCGCCACCAGGACGCCTGGGTCCTCGGTGAGCCCGAGGCAACCGACCTGCACGCCCAGCCGCACGACGTGCGGGGCGTCGCCGCCCTCCGCCTGGGTGAAGATCTCCCCGGCCACGATGTCCACCCAGTGCAGCGTACGAGTCCGGCCGTCCCACAGCGGCCCCTCCCCCAACCGGTGTCGACCGGGTGAGAAAATATCTGTCACAGTACGGCTCCGATCCGCCAGGGCGCGATCTCCTCCGCGCCGAAACCGAGTTCCTCGGACTTGCTCGACCGTCCCGACGCGGTGTCCACCAGCAGCTCGAAAAGGCGGGTGCCGTGGCGGACCTGCTCCGTGTGCGACATGGCGGCGCCGGCGTCGAAGTCGACGTCGCCCGTCATGTGCCGGAACAGCCGGGTAGTGGTGCTGATCTTCACGCAGGGCACCGGGCGGGACCCGAACAGCGAGCCCCGACCGGTGGTGAACGCCAGCATGTTGGCACCGCCGGCGACCATGCCGGTCGCCGACACCGGGTCGTATCCGGGGGTGTCCATGAAGGTGAGGCCGGGTGCCGTGACCGGCTCGGCGTACTCCACCACCGCGTTGAGCGGGCTGGTGCCGGCCTTCAGCACCGCGCCGAGCGACTTCTCCCAGATGGTGGTGATGCCGCCGACGCGGTTGCCGGCGGACGGGTTGTCGTCCAGCGCGGCGCCGTTGCGGCGGGTGTACTCCTGCCACCAGCACAGCAGTTCGTCTATCCGCTCGGCCAGCTCCGGCGCGGCCGCGCGGCCTTTCAGCAGGTGTTCGGCGCCGTGGATCTCGGGTGTCTCGCCGAGCACGACCCGGCCGCCGGCGACCACCAGCAGGTCGGCGGCGACACCCAGGGTTGGGTTGGCGGTCAGGCCCGAGTAGGCGTCGCTGCCGCCGCACTGCAGGCCGAGCACCAGCTCGGAGACCGGGATCGGCTCCCGGCGCTGCTGTGCCGACCGGTCCGCCAGGCGGGCGATCCGGCGCAGCCCCTCGGCCAACGCGGCGGCAGTGCCGCCGAGGTCCTGGATCGTCAGCTCCTCGACGGCGGTGGCGCCGAGCATGCTCTCCACCGGGCATGCCTCTCCGCCCATCCTGACCACCAGGACGCCAGCGATGTTGGCGTGGGCGGCGTAGCCGTGCAGCGTCCGGCGCAGGATGTCTTGCCCTGGGCCGCCGTCCGGCGTGCCGCGGCCCAGGTCGTGGGTGAGCGCCACGACTCCGTCGAGGCCGGCGCGGCCCGCGTGCGCGGTGCCCGCCGCCTCGGCGATCAGCCGGGCCACCGTCGCCGACGACCCGGTGGCCGGGAGGACGGCGACGTAGTTGCGGGTGGCGGCCCGCCCGTCCTCGCGCCGGAAGCCGAGGAAGTGCTCGCGGGTGGGAGCCGCGGGCGGCTGCCACCGGGCCGTCCCCGTACCGCGCGTGAAAGAGGCGGCCGGCTCCTGGCCCACACCCATGTTGTGCAGGTGCACATGATCCCCAGGCGCGATGTCCGCCGTCGCGTATCCGATCGTCTCGGCGTACTTGCGCACCAGGGCGCCACGCGGGATCGCCCTCAGCGCGATCTTGTGGCCGGCCGGGACGTCGCCGCGCGCCGGCACGGCGCAGCCCTCGACGGCGACTTTCGTGCCCGCGGCGATGTCCGCCAGGACCAGTCCCACGTTGTCGGGACCAGGACGGGCGACCAGCGGAGTGACCAACTGCTGGCGTGAATCGTCAATCACCCGGAATCCAATCGCACACCTCCGGGTCGGCTTCTAACCGACCGGATGCGGATAAGGAACAAAGAAGGACCGGAATACGGCCGCGGCCGTGCGACCGATCTTAGGCAGCGGCTCTTCGCCCGAGATCGCGTCCAGCGGGAAACCGCCCGGTAGGCGAATCGGCCGGCCGAAGGCAGCCGCGGGAGAGTCCGGCCACCGTCCCTCGGATCAGGCAGTGGCGGTTCGCGGCCGCACCCACCGGACAAGGCCGTCGGCGCTCGCGGCGAGGAGGATGAGCGCGCCGGTCACCATCTGCTGGTCGTAGGAGGCCAGCCCCAGCAGGCTCATCCCGTTGGAGAGGAACCCGAGGAAGAGCACGCCTATCGCAGTGCGCAGCAGGCTCCCCCGGCCGCCGAACAGGCTGGTCCCGCCCAGCACGACGCCGCCCACGACGTTGAGCAGCAGGGGGCTGCCCATGCTCGCGCCGGCCCCGGCCAGTTCGGAGGTCAGGACCACACCCGCCAGCCCCGAGAACAGGCCCGCCACCGCGTAGACGCTGGTTTTCACCCGGCCGATACTGACGCCGTTGATCCGCGCCACTTCCTCTTTGGCGCCAAGCAGCAGGACCCGGCGCCCCCAGGCCGTACGGGTCAATGCGATCTGTGCGATCACGTACAGCCCAAGCGTCATCCAGACCGCATACGGCACGCCGCCGGGACCGTCGATGCTGAAATTGATGAATCCGGCCGGCACGGGTGCGATCGTCCTCCCGTGGCTGAGCAGCGTGCTGCCGCCACTGACGACGTACAGCCCCGCGAGGGTTACCGCGAAGGGGACGACGGGCAGCTTGGCGACGAGCAGGCCCACCGCCACGCCGATGCCGGCCCCGACCAGGAGAGCGAACACGATCCCCGCCGCGACACTGTGGACGCTGGTGATGAGCCAGGCGCCCGCGACACCGCTGGCCCCGATCACGCTCCCGATGGACAGGTCGATGCCCCCGGTGAGGATGACGAACGTCGCCCCGATGGCCGCGATCGCGACCACGGTCGACTGGCTCAACACATTGACGATGTTCGACGACGTCAGCAGCCCGTCGGTGGTCACGCTGAGCACGACGATGAGCACGACGAGGGCCGGCAGCATCGAGAGGTCCGCGAACCATGCGGGCCGGCGACCCGGATCACGCAGCCAGGCCAGGGCAGCGCCGGTGCCCGGTTCCGGGGGTGCGTGGGCGGGCTCATGTGTCTGGTCCGTACCGTGGCTGGAACTAGTCACCGCAACCCCAGACTCGGGCCTTGACGGTCGCGAAGTTGGCCTGGTCCAGGGTCACACCGGCGCTGCGGACCGTCTTGGGCACAACCACCTCGGCGGCGAGCGTCGTGGTGATCGCCTGGACGGCTTCCGTGCCGAACTGGTCGACGCGGGTGGCGATGTCGGCGTCCAGGGTCTTGCCGCGGATGGCCTTGCAACCATTCTGGTCGCCGTCGATCGTCACGAGGAACACGTGCTTGGTATCACCGACCGGCGCCAGTCGCTTGGCCGTGCTCAGTGCCGACTGCACAGACGGCAGGAGGAAGTCCGAGGGGACGAAGATCGCGTTGATACCGGGGTTCTTCTGCAGCGCGTTCGAGGTGCCGTCCAGCGCCTGGGACGGGTCCCAGTCGGTGGGCACCTGGCTCACCACAGTCAGGTCGGCGTGCCCCTTGAGGGTGTTGCCGAACCCGTCCCGGCGGCCGATCGCGTTCTGGTCGGTCAGCGCGCCGACCAGTTCCAGGACCTTCAGCGGCTTGGTCCTGGCCGCCGCGATGAACTCGTCCGCCGCCAACTCGCCATCGGCATGGGGGTCGCCGGTGATCTGGAAGGAGACGTCCTGCTCGTCGGCGACCGCCCGGTCGATGGTGACGAAGGGGACGTGGCGGGCTTTGGCCAGGCTGATCGAGGACGCGATCTGCTTGCCGTCCTGGGCGATGACGATCAGGGCGTCGACACGCCGGGTCTGGATCAGGTCCTGGATCTGCGACGCCTGCTTCTGTGCGTCCTGGTCGGCGACGTCGAAGACCACCTTGTAGCCGGCCGAGGCGGCCGCCCTCTCGATGGCCGACTTCTCAGACGTGCGGACCGCGTTGAGCAAGTCGAAGCTGACCCCGATCGTGCCGTGGCCCTTCCCCGACCCTACTCCCGAGCCGGACTCGGAGGTCGGCCCGCAGGCCGCGAGCGCCAGGGTTGCCATGGCGGCCACGGCCACGCATCGGGCAACGGGGTACCGTCTCATGTGAACTCCTTCACCATTTTTTCGCCGGCTTCCGCCGGCTTGATCTGGACCTCGCCGGACGGAGTACAGTCGGCCCGACCGCCCGGGCCAGATCCCGCCACCGCATCGCGGCCGCCAGAACGGCGACGAGCAGCACCGCGCCCCGGACGATGTCGAAGACGTAGGGCGAGGCTCCCGAGAACACCAGGCCGGTCTGCGCGGTGGTGAGGACGAGCGCGCCCAGAACGGTGCCGGTGATGCTCCCCCGGCCGCCGAACAGGCTGGTGCCGCCGAGGACCACGGCGGTGACGACCGTCAGTTCGTAGCCCTGGCCGATGGACGGCTGCACCGCGCCGAGCCGGCCGGTCTGGGTGAGGGAGGCGAGCGCCGTCAGTAGCCCGGCCAGCGCGTACGCCCCGGCGGTCACCCGTCGCACCGGAAGGCCCGCATGCACGGCGGCGTCCCGGTGGGAGCCCACCGCCTGCAGATACCGGCCGAACACGGTGCGGCTGAAGAGCAGGCCCCCGCCGACGGCCGCGCCGGCCGCCAGCCATACAGGCGCGGGGACACCGAGCGCGGCTGCCGTGCCGATGCCGCGCAGGTTCGCCGCCAGGGTGATGTTCTGCTGGCCGGTGATGTGCCCGCCCGCGCCGCGGAAGACCTGGAGCGTGGCGAGCGTGACGACCAGAGCCGGCACCCGGGTCGCCGTGACCGCGATGCCGTTGACCAGCCCCATGCCGACGCCGGCCGCCGTGACCGTGAGGAAGACCAGGCCGGCCGGTACGCCGGCCAGGGCGTGGCTGGACTCGATCGCGGCCGCCAGGAAGAGCATCGAGCCGACGGACAGATCGATGCCCGCCGTGATGATCACGTAGGTGGCACCTACGGCGGCAATGGTCAACGGGCTTGCCTGGACGGCGATGTTGCGGAAGTTCGCGGTGCTGGCGAAGTCGCCGTAGGACACGGACAGCGCGAGCAGCAGGACCAGGAGGACGAGCAGCAGCGGCTGCCGCGCACCAGCGAGGAGAGCGTCGCGGACCCGGGTAGCCGGCTTCATCGCCCGCCGCCCGTGGCGAGCCGTATGACCGCTTCCTGGGTGGCCTGCGAGCGGTCCAGGACCCCTGCCAGCCTGCCGTCGTGCATGACCCCGACGCGATGGCTGAGGCCGAGCACCTCCTCCATCTCCGAACTGATCAGCAAGATCGCGGAACCTGCCTGGGCCAGGTCGATGAGCAGGCGGTGGATCTCCGCCTTCGCACCCACGTCGATGCCCCGGGTCGGCTCGTCCAGGATGATCAGCCTGGGTCTGCCGGCCAGCCATTTGCCGATCACAATCTTCTGCTGGTTCCCTCCGCTCAGCGAACGGCCGCCCGACTCGAGCCCACCGCGGGCAACCAGCCGCACCTTGGCGGCGAGCTCCCGGGTGAGGCGGCGTTCCGCGCCCCTCCTGAGCCAACCGCCCCATCGCGAAACGGATACCGAGCCGAGGACGACATTCGACAGGCTCTCCCGGATGGGGCGGTCGAGGAACAACCCCTCGTGTGCACGGTCCTCGGTGACGAACGCCATTCCAGCCGCTATCGCAGCACGCACATCGCCACGGCGCAGCGATTTCCCGTCGACCTCGATCTGCCCTGCGTTTCCGCCGAGTCCGAATACCGCCCGGGCGACTTCGGTGCGGCCGGAACCCATGAGCCCCGCCAGTCCGAAGATCTCCCCTTGGGCGATGTCGAACGAGATCCCGTGAACCCGCGCGTTGTCGTCCAGATTGCGCACCGACAGCATGACGTCGGGGCGGGGTTGGGGAAGGGCAGGATATCCCTGGGCCAGTTCATGGCCCACCATGAGCAATTCGATTGCCGCGCGGTCCAGTTCGCCCGTCGGCCGGTCGCCGACGACGTGCCCGTCCCGCATCACCACCACGCGCCCGCCGAGTCTGGCGATCTCCTCCAGGTAGTGGGAGATGTAGAGCACCGCTACTCCGTCGTCACGCAACTGCTCGACGATCTGCATGACCAGCTCGCGCTCGTCGAGGTTCAGCGAGGCGGTTGGCTCATCGAAGACGACCGCGCGCGGGTCGGCGGCCAGCGCCTTGGCGATCTCGACGAGTTGGCGTTGCCCGGCGGCCAGGTCCCGCACCGCCGTGTCGGGGCCAAAGCGGGCTCCGACACGCTGAAGGAGGGGGGCCACGATCCGCCGCAGCCGCCTGGGCCGTACGACCGGCGACCGCCCGGTGCGAAGCCGCTCGATGAGGATGTTCTCGGCAACCGTCAGGTCCGGGAAGAGGCTGGTCTCCTGGTGCACGGTGGCCACACCGGAGTGCTTGGCGCCGCGCGTGCCGGCGGCGGGCACGGTCCCGCCGAACTCGACCCGTCCGGCGTCGGGCCGCAGGATGCCGCCGATGATGTTCTTCACCGTGGACTTGCCCGCGCCGTTCTCGCCTGCCAGGGCGACGACCTCACCGCCAGCGACGGTGAACGACACGTCCTGGACCGCCACGACGCCGCTGAACGACTTCGACACGTTGCGCACCGCGATCGCCGGCGCCTGGCTTGTCATCCTCGGCTCGCAATCCGAGCGATCGGGCCGACCCGCGCCGGCGACGCGCATCGTGCTGTCGCGGCAGCCGGGCAAGAGGTGCCCGGCGCCGATCTGGCGATCCGCCCCCATTGCTCAGTCATGCTTCCTCCGTGGAGTTCCGGTCCTCGTACGTCGACGGGCTCGCCGCCTTCGGCCGTCGCGCCCTTGTACACGCCGAATGGAATGACAGGGGTCGGTCCTCGGTACCGCTCTTCTCCCGGCACCGAATTCCCGCTCGTCAAGATGCATCGACGCTAGGCCCCCGGTGTCGTGTGTGTGAAGTTCGTGTTTCAGCAGGCGTCGATCCGTTAACCAGATCGACCTTCCGTCCACGGTCGGTGCCGTGGGAGAGGGCATGGCTCTGCACCGCGCCGCGAGTGCGGTGCAAAGTGCCCTGTCCCGGCGATTCACGCGGACCGTCGGCGAGTCCCGTGCGTTCGCTGTGAGGCGATCGGAGGGCCGGTGACGGGAGGTCAGTCGGTGGCGCGCGTGGGGAGTTGCCAGCCGGTCATCTCGTCCAGGACCTCGTGCACGTACCGGTAGGGCTTGGCCGTAGCCCGGGCCATGACGAGTTCGCACGTGCGGGGGCGGGCCGGGTACGGTCAGCGGATGCCGATCACAGCACCGCGCCCATCCGCCAGGGCGTGATCTCCTCTGTGCCGAACCCGAGTTGCTCGGCCTTGGTCGGGAGTCCGGACGCCGTGTCCACGATTGCCTCGAACAGCAGTCGGCCGGCCGTCAGGTGTTGCCGGGAGGTCGTCGCCCGGCCGCCGTCGAAGTCGATGTCCCCGCTCATGGCCTGGTACAGCCCGGTGGTGGTGCTGACTCGCACGCACGGGGTCGGGCGGGAGCCGAACAGCGAGCCGGTGCCGGTGACGGAGGCGAGCAGCGTCGCTCCTCCGGCGACCATGCCCGTCGCGGAGACCGGGTCGTGCCCGGGGGTGTCCATGAGGGTCAGTCCGGCGCGAGTCACCGGATCGGCGTACCTGACGACGCGCTCAACCGGGGCGGTGCCGGCCTTCAGTACGGCGGCCAGTGACTTCTCCCGAAGCGTGGTGATGCCGCCGGCCCGGTCCTCCCACGAGGGCTCGACGTCCGGGCCGGCGCCGTCGCAGGAGGCGTATTCCCGCCACCACGCGAGGAGTTCGTCGATACGGGCGGCGACGCGGGAGTCCGCAGCTCGGCGGCGCAGGAGGTGCGCCGCGCCATGGAGTTGCGGGATCCCGCCGAGGACCACCCGCCCGCCCGCGGCCACCAGCAGATCGGCGGCGACCCCCACCGCGGGGTTCGCGGTGGTCCCGGACCAGGCGTCGCCGTCGCCGCACAGCAGTCCGATGGTGAGTTCGGTCAAAGGAACCGGCGCCCTGCGCAACGTCCTTATGTCGGCGACGAGTTCGGCGACCTGGGCGAGGGCCGCCCGCACCGCCGCTGCCGTGCCGCCGACGTCCTGGATGGTCACGGTGGTGTCCGCCGCGTCGGCGAGCGCGTTCCCCGGCTGGTTGATCTCGCAGCCGAGGCTGATCACAACGGCCCCCATCACGTTGGGATGCATGGCGTATCCGTGGAGCGTGCGGCGCAACAGGCCATCGCCCGGCGTCCCTTCGGCCATCCCACAGCCCAGGTCGTGGGAGAGCGCGATGACGCCGTCCAGGCCGGGCACCCCGGCGTGTTCGCGGTGGGCGGCCTGCGCGACCATCCGGGCCACGGTGGCCGAGCAGTTCACGGTGGGCACGATCGCGATGTAGTTCCGGGTGGCACCCCGACCGTCGGGGCGGCGATAGCCGAGGAAGTGGTCGCGGGTCGGGGCGACCGGCGGGGCCCAGGCTGACCGGGCAGGCCACGCGCCCTCACCGGCGTAGTCCGGGGCCGGCCCGAGGTTGTGCAGGTGGACGTGATCGCCAGGCCCGATGTCGGTCAGCGCCACCCCGATGACCTCGCCGTGTTTACGGACCGGCTGTCCGGCGGCGACCGCGCGCACTGCCACCTTGTGTCCTGCCGGGATGTCCGCGGCGGCCGGCATCGCCCCGTCCCCGACCACGACCGGAGCCCTGCCCGGCGCCTCACCGAGGACCAGTCCGACGTCGTCGACGTCCGGGCAGAGGACCAGCGGCCGGACCGGCGCGACGACTTCCCGGTTCATGCGCGCATTCCCCCTGCGAAGCGGTCGTTCCGGAAGGGATTGGGGCCCGGAGGGGGCCCTGGAGAGCGAGTCGTCATGTCACTGACCGTAAATTCCCGTTCCGGAAATCCCAAGTGCGAGAACCGGCAGGCATCCATCCGGATTACGGATACGTTCTCCGGGAAACGGGATGTCTTCGGAAACGGCATCGACGGTCGGGAGTCGGCGGCTCGCGGGAGGCCGTTCCCGGTACGCGGGAGGCCGTTCCCGGTACGCGGTCGGCGGTTCGCGGGAATACGCGCCGCCGGTCGCGGTGGACGTTCCCGTGACCGGCGGCGCGCGTGCACGGTGACGATCCTCGGCTACAGGGTCTGCCACTTCTGGTTGTCGCCGTTCCCGCAGGACCAGAGCTGGACGTTCTGCTCGCTGTACAGGTCAGCGTCCAGGCAGAGCTTGGAGCCGGCGTTGCGGATCGTCCCGTCGGAGAACTGGTACCACTGCTGCCCGGCGCCGCCCTGACAGTCATTGATGACGACGTGGGTGCCGTTGGTTGTGCCGGAACCTGCCGCGGTCAGGCACTTCGCCCCGTTGTAGACGGTGATCGTCCCGTCGGACTGCCTCGTCCACTGCTGGTTGTCGCCGCTGCCGCAGCCCGTGACCTGGAGCTGGACGCCGTTGGCCGGGGACGCGCCGGGCACGTCGAGGCAGGCGTCGTAGCCGACGTTCCGCAGCCGGCTCGTGTCCGAAGTGGGCGTGCCCCAGGCGTACTCGAGCCGGCCCACGGCGGTGGGATTCGGCACCCACAGCGGCAGGTTCTCGGCGCTGCCGCTGTCGAAGCCGCTGAAGAGCCGGAGGATGTTCAGCGAGTCGTGGTCCGGGCTCGTGGTCCTGCCGCCGATGCCGTGGCACCAGATGGCACCGAGGTTGTACTCGCGTATGACGTCGGTGATGGCCCTCAGGAACGCGACTTCCTTGGGAGTGGTGGCACTTGGGGAGGCGTCGTAATTGATGCCGTTGTCCGCGTCGGCTCCGAACTCCTCGATGACGGTGCGGGAGGGGCAGTTCCCCATGTAGGTCTTGATGTCGTTGACCCAGTCGTCGTAGCTCCGCGCGCCGTAGGGGAAGGCGTAGCGGTGCATCGCAAGGTAGACGCCGTCGAACCGGGAGTCACCGCACAGCGGTCGCAGGTCGCTGCCCCAGCCGCCCGAGTCGGCCTCTGCGCCCTCGATGAACATCCGGTTCCTGGGCAGGCCGTTCGCGCTCTCGCGGGTGATCCAGTTCGACGCGAAGTCCAGCCACTGGGTCGTGGTGAAGCCGACCGGCTCGTTCATCGGGTCGAAGTAGACCAGCGGGTTGGACAGGTACTTGGCGACCTCCGTGTCCCACATCTGGTTCCAGGTGGGCAGGTAGCTGTCGGCGATCTTATTGCTGCCGTCCTCGGACCAGTAGCACAGGATGACCTTGAAGCCCTTGGCCGTCGCGGCGTCGATCACGGCGTCGTAGGTGTGCCAGTTGGCGGTGGCCGGGTTCATCGGCAGTCGGACGGTGTTCGCGCCCAGCGTGCTCTGGAATGTCGCGAACATCGCGTCCGCCTTGGTCCTGGCCGAGTTGTAGTCGTCGTTGGCGGACAGCCCCTGCAGCACGAGCCGGTCGGGGGTGAAGTTGTCGCCGAGGCGCGACCAGTGCACGCCGTGGAACTGGCTGGGGTCGAGGCCGCTGTCGGCGGCGGCGGGGGATGCGGTGGACAGCGTCATGAGCGGCACCGTAGTCAGCATGGCCAGGGCGCAGAGCATCCACGTCAAGGCCCGGCGATGGAGGCTGGTGCGCGTGGAGACGGGTGCGGTGGCGGAGGCGGCGGCGGGGTGGACGGCAAGGGGGGTGGGGGGTGGCATGACTTCCTCTCCGGCTTGGCGCGCGAGAGTGGCCCAACGTGGCCGTGAATTCGCCGCAACGCGCCGTTGACAAGGTGGAAACGAAGTTATCCGCGCTTGCCCTTTGCGTCGATCGCGTCTTTCGGAACACTCGGATCCGTGTGACGAATAGCAGTCATGCCATATTGCGGAGGGGCTGGTGGAGCCGTCCGAAGAAGGAGGGGTGGAGCAAGGCGTCGGAGCGGCGTCAGGGAGAGCACGCCGGGGGCGGTGAGCGCGCCGGTGTGGTCGTCGGCGATCGGGACCGTGGCGCCGTTGCCCTGGACGCGGCAGCCGTCGGGGAGTTGGATGCCGGGGGCAAGGGTGTGGGTCGCGCCGGGCGCACGCCGCCCCTGCACCGCCCGGGGTTCTGCCGCCCCGATTCGACCCGCTGAGGCGCTGGATCGCCCCGCCGGGCGGACCGGCGGGGCGGACGGTGACGTGTGGCGGGCGCCGCTGCGTCACCTCCGGAAGTGCGCGGCTCGACTTGCGGAAGTGCGGAGCTCGACGTGCGGAAAGTGCGTTACTGGCGGATCGCCTCCGGCGCGAGTCCGGTGGTCTCCTCCTGGGCGACGTGTGCGGGTCCGCCGTCGCCTGCCGCGCCGCCGCGGCACCCGCCGGGCTGCGCCAAGGGCGCGTGGGAGATGCCGGACAGCGGCCGGCGACTGCGACGGTCCGCCGTCAGTAGGCGAGCCGGGCGATGTGTTCGGCAGCCATGATCACCGTGAGGTTGGGTGCCGCGCTGATCGGGTCCGGGAGGATCGAGGCGTCCACTACGCGCAGCCCGGTGAGCCCGCGGACATTGCCGAGCCGGTCCACGACCGCACGCGGGTCGTCGTCGGGGCCCATCGGCGCGCTGGCGATCGGGTGTCCGTAGGATTCGATCGTGGCCTTCACCGCGCCTTCGAGATCGGCGTCGCTCGTCGCCGTCGCGCCGGGGCTGAGCTCGTTGTCGATGATCTCGGCCAGCGGAGAGGTGGCGGCGATACGCCGGGCCAGCCGGATGCCCTCGATCAGCCGCGCGCGGTCCTCAGCAGTGGCCAGCATGTTGAGATCGATGCGTGGGGCCAGGTCCGGATCGCGACCGGCCAACGTCAGCGTTCCGGTCGAACTCGGGTGCATCATGCCGACCGCGATCACGAATCCGGCGCCGGTCGGGCTCTGCGACGGATCGAACGTGTGCTGCGCGATGAGGTGGAGGTCGAGCTCGCCCGGATCGGCATGCGAACTGGCAGTCCACACGAGGGAACCGACCGCCGGGGCGACCGCCCCGATCAGCTCCGGGCGGGCTGCGTAGGCGACGTAGTAGAACAGTTGGTCGACCAGGCTCTTGCCGACGGGCAGATCGGCCACAACCGGAATCCCCAGCGCTTGCAGGTCCGCCGAAGGCCCGACACCGGAACGCAGCAAGAGGGCCGCACTGCCGTAGGTGCCAGCCGAAAGTACCACTTCGGCCGCCTGCACGACCGTGCCGTCGGCGAGTACCACGCCCGTCGCCCGCGATCCGGTGAACGCGACACGGTCGACCAGGACGTCACCGCGGATCTCCAGGTTGGGCCGCCGACGCACCCCACTGTCGAGATAGGCCATCCCGGTGTTGATCCGGATGCCGTCCACGACGTTCTTCGTGAACGCGGCCGCGCCCTCCGGTGACGCGCCGTTCACGTCGCTGGTCTTCACGATCCCGTTGGCCGCGGCCGCGTCGATGAACGCCTGCTGAACGGGGGTCAGCTCGTCATACCCGAGCTGGCGCACCGGCAGCGGCCCGCTGCGCCCGTGCCAACGGTCCTCGCCGCTGGGGGTGTTCTCCAGGGTGCGGTAATCGGGGAGCACCTCCTCGAACGTCCAGCCCCCGAGCCCCCGGTCGGCCCACCGGGCGAAGTCCGCGGGCAGGGCCCGCACCGCGGCGCCGCCGTTGACCGCGGAACTCCCGCCGAGGACCTTTCCGCGGAAGGCGGCGACGGGACGGCCGATGACACCGGGCTCGGTCATGTAGCCCCAGTCATGCCCGGTGAAGCCCCCGACCACGTCGCTGTCGGCGACCTTGTCCGGGTAGCCGTCGGGCGGATAGGCCGGGCCCGCCTCAAGCAGCAGCACACGACGCTGAGGGTCCTCACTCAACCGCGCGGCGAGCACTGCGCCGGCAGATCCGCCGCCCACGATCAGCACGTCGTACCGCGGACCTGCCCCTTCGCTGGACGAGCTGGACATTTCGTCTCCTAGGCTCTCGCGTCGGTCGATCCGGCGTCAGCCTCGCGGACCGCCGGGGAAGATCAGGAAACCACCGTAAGCGTCGCGGCGGCCGCGCGACCGCCTCGTCGGGGGCGCCGTCCGGGTGGTTGTCCGAGGCGCTGTGGCCGGGGCGGGTACCTGCCTGTAGCCCTTGGCACAGCGCAACACCGCGGCGGGGGTGAGTCACCCGCCGCATGACCGTCGCGGCCCCATCCCGCGGGTGCGCGGTCGCCCGCCGGGCGGTGCCCGCGGTGCATCTCTTGCAGACAGGCACACGACAGGAACGGGAGAACCCCCATGGCAGCCACAACCCCGCTGCGGACCATCACACTCGCGGACGACCTGACCATCACCCGCATGGGATACGGGGCCATGCAACTGGCCGGCCCCAACGTGTTCGGGCAACCCAAGGACCGCGATCAGGCGGTCGCCGCGGTGGAAGCCGGCATCACGCACATCGACACCAGCGACTTCTACGGTCCGGCCGTGGTCAATGAACTGATCAAGGAGGCTCTGCACCCGTACCCCGAGGGCCTGCACATCGTCACCAAGGTCGGGGGCCGCCGCGACGATACGGGCGGCTGGGTCCCCGCGCACGACCCGAAGGACCTGAAGGCACAGGTCCGCGAGAACCTCCAGCACCTGGGCCTCGAGACCCTGGACGTGGTCAACCTGCGCACGTGGGCGCTCGATGTCCCCAATGACGACTCGATCGCCGAGCCGTTCAGCGCGCTGAACGAGTTGCGGGAGCGGGGACTGATCCGCCACCTGGGTCTGAGCGGTGTGTCCGACGCGCAGCTGACCGAGGCCCAGGCCATCGCGCCGGTCGTGACCGTACAGAACCTCTACAACCTGGCGAAGCGCGAGGACGACAGGCTTGTGGACCGGTGCGCAGCCGAGAACATCGCGTATGCCGGATTCTTCCCGCTCGGCGGATACAGCCCGCTGCAGTCCCAGGAGCTGACCGATATCGCCGACCGGCTCGGTGCCACCCCCCAGCAGGTGGCACTGGCCTGGCTGCTGCAGCGCTCGCCCACGATGGTGGTGATCCCCGGCACCTCCTCCGTCGGCCACCTGCGCGAGAACATCGCCGCGGCCGACCTGGCCCTGCCGGCGGACGCGGTCGCCGCCCTCGACGCCATCACCCGCTGATGGTGCTCATTGAAAGCGGTCCGTTCGGATTTCCGCGAATCCCCGTGTCAGCCGGTGGAACGGACGATCGTTTCTTCGCGTTCTTTCGTCTCGTGGCGCTCAAGTCGGTTGAAGATGTGCTGTTTTCAGGGGATCGGTGTGCGTGTTGCACAGGGCAGCAAGACGCTCGACGGGTTGGCGGTGGAGGCGGTGTCCACGTGTCGACCGGGTTGGTGCCCGGCTCCGCCGCGGTGGAGAAGACCTGTCACCAGCGCCGCGCCTGCCTGCGCGAGCAGGAGGAGGAGGTCTGGAACCCCGGATCGCTGTCGTGGTGTGGATCGAGAGGACCTACCACCGACACCGCAGACAAGCCTCCCTCGTTGGCTCACCGCCGGCTCTGGACTCGCCGAGCCCGATGCCGGTCCGTGCTGGCGTCAGGCGGCGCAGAGGGTCTTGAGGTCACCGGTGTTGAGGATGTCGGCTTGGTGCGGGAAGACCTTGTCGATCAGTATGCGGTGGACCTCGGGGTCCGGGTCGGAGGTGGCGTCCGCGAGGACGAAAAGGCGGTAGTCCTGATCAGCCGCATCCCGCAGGGTGGAGAGTACGACGCCTGAGGTCGATATGCCGGCGACGATGAGTGTGTCGACACCCTTGGCGTGCAGTTCGCCGTGGAGGTCGGTGCTGCTGAAGGCGCCGAAGCGCGTCTTGCGCACGACGATGTCGTCGTCGTGCACGTCGAGCGAGCCGTGCACTTCGGTCTCCGGACTGCCGTCGAGCAGAAACCCGTTGTCGGCGACCGCCGCGAAGGCCTTGTTGTGCGCGGGAACCTGGGCAAAGTCCTGCGGGGTGAAGGCGACGCGTACGTATACGACCTGGACCTCGTTGTCCCGTGCCCAACCCAGCGCCTGCCGCGCGTGGTCGAGTACCGGCTCGGCGTCGGGAATGGCGTCCAGGACCACGCCCTGATAGTCCATCAGCAGCAATGCGGTCCGAGACGGGACGATGGTCGGGGCGGCGCTGGACACAGGCATGGGGATGCTCTCCTTGCGAGGTGAAGGGATTTCGTCCGACGCCGGCTTCAGGCGCCGGTCGAACACGGTCATCAGCAGTACGACGGCGCCAATGGCGATGAGAATGAGCGACACGTGGTGCAGACCCGAATCGCTCACGTGGGAGCGGAACGCGATGCCAGTGAGCGTCGCCGAGGCGATCGAGCCCACGTAGCCGAAGGTGCGCAGCAGGCCGGAGGCGGTGCCGAGCTTCTCGGGGGGCGCTTCGCGGTACAGGGCGGTCTGGTTGGACAGGTTGCTGATGCCCGACATGATGCCGAACACCGCGGTGACGCCGATGACGGCGATGACCGGTGTGGAACTGGTCAGGAACAGCGCCGCCGTCGAGCCGAGCACAAGCAGCACCGCCGCCGCGATCAGCGGCGTGCGGACGCTGACGCGGTTCGTGACGAGCCGGGCCGCGACCGCCGAGAGCAGGCCCATCGGGAGCAGTGCGAGCCCTGCGGCGTATGCAGACAGTCCGTGTGCGGCCTCGAGCCACTGGGTCAGGCCATAAAGCATGGTGTAGACGCCCAGCAGGCTCAGCCCGCTCCGCAGATAGGTGCGGGTCAGCGCACCGTTCGAGGCGAGCAGCCGCACGTCGAGGAATGGGTTCGTCGCGCGCAGCGACCATCGGACAAGCGCGGCAGCGAACACGACGGTAAGGGCAAGCGCCCCCCACTGCGGGTCGGGCAGTGAGAGCAGGAAAACGAGTAGCGATGTCATGGTGGCCCCGAAGCCCACGATGCCGGGCGCGTCGATGCGTGCGAGGACCTCGCGCGGCGCGCGGCCCCTGATGACGTCGGAGTCCTTGGCGATCCAGGCCAGTGCCATCGCGAAGGTGAGGATCGTGAAGGGCACGTTGACCAGGAATGCGGCGCGCCAGCCGAACCAGCCGACGAGCATGCCGCCGATCGCCGGGCCGACCGCCACGGTAACGGCGCCCGCGATGGCCAGGCTGCCGAGCACTTTACTGGGAGGCACGTTGAGCCCGATCGCGGTGGCGCGCCGACGGATCAGCAGCATCGCGGAGGGGTAACCAGCGGAAGTGCCCAGTCCGATCAGGACGCGCGCGACGACAAGCACCCGCAAGTCGGTCGCGACGCCTCCGAGCATGCCGCCCAGGAAGACGACGACGATTCCGACGAGGAACACCCGGCGGGGGCCGAACTCCTCGGACAGGCGTCCCGCGGTCGGCTGGGCGATTGCGCTGGTCAGGTACAGACATGAGATCAGGATCGCCGTTTGGCTGACGCTCACGCCCACCGAGGCGGCGATGGCGACCAGGGCGGTAGCGATCACCGAGCTGTTCACGGGATTGAGTGTCGCGCCCATGAGCAGCGGTGCGACGAACCGCGGACCGAAAGGTCGCCGACGCCACGACTCCGCGTCCGGCGTGTCCGCGTCAGTGCTGGCCCGGACGTCGCCATCCGGAATGCGCCCGTCGGATCTGGCACCGGTACGGCTGGTCGAACCCATGACGAAACCCCCTTTCGTACTCGAGTGGATCGGACGGTGAGACCGTCGCCGGGCCCGAGAGCTCCGGCGCCGCGATGAGATTGTCAGGCTCCCTGACAACTAATATAGCAGGCTGCCTGCCTATCTGCTACCGTCGATTCATGGGCGCCGACGAAGAGCTGGTGAACGAGACCGCGGTCGAGCTGACGACGGCGATGATGCGGCTGCGAGCACGGCTGCGCAGCGAGAGCGCGCCGGACGAGATGCCCTGGACGTGGTCGCAGCTCACCACCCTGGGCCGTGTCGTCGAACTGGAGCCGACGACGACAAGCGCACTCGCGCAGGCCGAGCACGTGCGCCGGCAGTCGATGGCGGAGACACTCTCCGCGTTGCGCGCCCATAACCTGATCACATCCGAGCAGGACCCGAGCGACGGACGCAAAGTGCTGATCAGCGCCACACCTGAGGGACGCGCGCTGATAGCGACGATCCCAGCGGCCCGGGAAGCGTGGCTGGCCGGCGCACTACGGCGGCTGCTGCAGCCCGGCGAGCAGCAGGTGCTACTGCAAGCGGCCGCAATCATGATCAGGGTCGCCGATGCCGAGAGCTGAGTGCCGAGTGCTGACCGCCGAACAACCGGAGGCGTCGTAGCCAGAACCACATAGACGGAACACCTGGGCAGTGCGTATCGCCAGCAACTTCCCCAGCATGAGCGGGTGTCGGTTTTCAAGAACCGCAGCCGAATCGATCTGGTGCGCTATCGGGCCTTCAACGGCGGCCTGCTGACGCTCCAGCTCTCGAGCTCGCACGCGAGTCCGCCAGCCCGGGTCCGGCTCAGCAGCGCAACCGGGAGAGGCAGGTAGCGGCCAGCGCCGGCGGCCGGCTTCAGCCAGTGTTGGACGAACTTTTGATGCGCTGCTCGACCGGTACCGCGAACTGGACGACGTCGTCGACGCGCTGATCGCTCATCCGGAACGGGCGGGGCGCCAAGGACTGGGTCCCCCATCACCTGTACACCCAGCACAACGCCGCTGTACCGACGTATTGCGCGCCTATCGGATGTATCACATCGCCGTCTTCAACGACCTGAACCACTGCACCTGATGGACCACCGCGTGGGAAGTGGGGCCAACGGGCCCCACCGCGAAAGCCCCCAGGGCTTCCGCACGCGGCGAAAGGTGCCCGATGTCGAACAGCCGAGCGTGAAGAACGCCCGCACGGTATGAAGCGGCCGAGCCTGGAAACGGAGTAATCAGTCACCGCACCAGCCCGTCCTGTGCAGGCAGGTACGCGTTGAGGAGCGCGTGAGGGCCCCCTGGCCGCCGGCTGCGACGCCGCATTGATGACCAGGCCAAGGGGCCCTCACACAGATCAGGATCGGTCGAGCGCCGGAGTATGTGCGTCACAAGTCTCCATGGGCGCGCCCTGCTAGCCGATGGCGACTCCGGCCGGGCCGGCGCCCACAGGGACGGTGGTCAGCTTGCGGTTGCGGCTTGCGTCGATGACGGACACGTCGTCGGAAAGGAGGTCCGTCACGTAGACCCGCCCGCGGGCCGGAAGCGTCGCCACGCCGAGCGGAGCGTCACCGACCGGGACGGACGCGATGACTGTGTTCCTCGATGTGTTGATGACCGAGACCGTGTTCTCCCCCTGATTGGCGACGTAGGCCCGGTCGCGAGAGGGGTCAAGCCCGATCCCGTAGGGGCTGGCGCCGACAGTGATGGTCGAACTCACCGTGTTACCCGTCGTGTTGATCACGGACACCGTATTCGAGGCCAAGTTGGTGACGAAGGCTTTGCGGCCGGACGGGTCCACGGCCACTCCGACCGGAGTACTCCCGACCGGGATGGTCGAACTCACCTGGTCAGTAAGGGTGTTGATGACGGAGACGGCATTGGTGGCGATGTTGGTGACGTAGGCGCGCCCGCGAGACTCGTCGACCGCAACCCCGAACGGGTTACCGCCCACGTTGACTGTTTCGGCGAGGGTCTGGTTGGCGGTGTTGATCACCGAGACCGTGCCACCGACGTCGTCCGCCACATAGACCCGCCCGCGGCGCTCGTCGACGGCGACACCGAATGGCCCGGTGCCCACCGCTACCGTGCTGGTCACCCTGTTGGTGAGCGTGTCGATGACCGATACGTCGTCGGAGCCGTGGTTGGTCACGTAGGCACGGCGGTGCCTGGGGTCGATGGCGATGCCGAACGGAGAAGTGCCAACCGGGATGGTCGCCGTCACTCGGTTGGTGGCGGTGTCGATGACTGACACATCGTTCGAGCTCTGGTTCACGACGTAGGCGCGCGGCGCGGGGCGGGGGTATCCGCTGCCCGCGGTGTCCGCAACTTGCGACTGCGCCCCACCGGCGGCCGAGCCCGCATTCGTGCCCACCGTTCCCGTCCCGGTCGAGCCGGTCCTGGCCGAGGCCCGAACTTCCGCGTGGCCCGCCGAAGCCTGAGCTGCGGTCGCCGGAACCAGCAGCGAACACAACACTGCCGCCGAGCCCAGAGCCCACCGCTTGCGTTGCCCTTCGATGACGCTGAACCTACGGTGATGCGGCACCGCGCGTTTCTCCGACATTGCGTGGAAGAAATCCATCATCTCTCCTGACGGGATGAGCTCGCTGATGAGGCGAGAACAAAGACCGGGAGCGAGGGTCGCCATATGTGTTTCGTGCGTCCGTTCGCCAGTGAGGATCCTGCTATGGGCTTTCACTGCCCGCCAGGCAGGCTCGCCCGGAGGAAAGGACACACTCAGTGACGGGCGGTGCGAGGAGGAACAGGGTTCGGGCAGGGTGGGGACATCTGCCGATCGGCCAACCATCCCTGGGGGGAAGGAAATTGGGATTCCTGAACAGTGGCGCTTCACTCCCACCGAAGCGGCGCATCGGGAGGGCGCGAATTCATCGATGCGTCCGCGAATGCAACCATTCCCTACAAACGGAGCCGCCCAGGTCTCCGAGGGTTCACTCTATGAGCGGGGTGCCATCCTGGTGAGGCGGGGCGGCCCCTTCCTGGGTGCCCCGCCTCTGACCGGTCCGTTCATGCCGGCCATTCTTGATGGTCCTTTCCCTCGCCTCCGGATAACGAGAACGGCTGAGGAGCGTTCAGAGCCCAGCGATCGGATGGGCTCCGGGCCTCACGCGAGGACGAGTGATGCCGTGGCCGTTGAGGAGCCGAAGGCGGCTGTTCCGGCGAAGGTCGCCGTGTAGCGACTTCCGGACCGGATGATCGTCTGCGGGCTCACGGTTGCGTTGCTGAGGACAGCGACTCCACTCGCGTTGGTGACGGCGGTGCCCAGGGTGGTGGTGCCGACCTTGTAGGTGATCGTCTGGCCGGGTACCGGCAGGCCGGAACTCAGCACTGTAAGGGTTGCCGAGAGCGGCGAGATGTGGGCCAGTCCGTCACCGCCGATGGTGGCGGTCCCCGGGCTCGCAGTGAGATGCGTTGCCGCAGGGGCCCCACTCGTCACCGTCTGGATGACCGGCGCAGAGGTCGAGCCGTTGAATTGGGCGCTGCCGCTGTAAACGGCAGTGAGGCTGTGGGCGCCGACCGCCAGGGTGCTGGTGGTGAGGATGGCGGTGCCGCCGCTAAGGGTCGCGGTGCCCAACAACGTAGCCCCGTCGAAGAAGCTCACCGTACCCGTCGGGGTACCGGCGCCCGGCGGCACCGCAGTCACCATCGCGGTGAACGTGACGAGTTGTCCGAAGGTTGAGGGGTTGGGCGCCGAGGCCAGGTTCGCGGCCGTGTTCGCCTTGGTGACGGTCTGGGTGTCGATGGGTGAGGTGGAGCCGGTGAACTGGGCGCTGCCGCTGTAGACGGCGGTGAGGTTGTGCGAGCCGACGGTCA
>NZ_FNVU01000029.1 GCF_900107965.1 Actinacidiphila yanglinensis
CGGATGGCGGCCGGTGGGGGGCCGATCCAGGTGAGGTCGGCGTCGAGGACGGCTTGGGCGAATTCGGCGTTCTCGGAGAGGAAGCCGTAGCCGGGGTGGATGGCGTCGGCGCCGGATTCCTTGGCGGCTGCCAGGACTTTGCCGATGTCGAGGTAGCTGGTGGCGGGGGTGTCACCTCCGAGTGCGTATGCCTCGTCGGCCACGCGGACGTGGACCGCGTCGCGGTCGGGGTCGGCGTAGATCGCGACACTGCCGATACCGGCATCCCTACACGCACGAGCGACACGGACCGCGATTTCACCGCGGTTGGCGATGAGCACCTTGCGCACGATGGCTCCCGGGGGTGATTTCTTCTTCTGCACACGCAGCCTTCACAGCGGGATGTTCCCGTGCTTGCGCGGCAGTCGTTCGACATGCTTCGACCGCAACATCCGCAGGGCGTTGGCGACCTGGAACCTGGTCTCGGCGGGCCGGATAACCGCGTCGATGTAGCCGAGTTCCGCCGCGACATAAGGGGTGCACAGCGCGCGCTCGTACTCCACGCGCAGGCGCTCGCGCTCGGTCGCGGGGTCTTCGCTCTGCTCGAGCGTGTTGCGGTGAAGGACACTGACCGCGCTGCTGCCGCCCATGACGGCGATCTCCGCGGTGGGCCAGGCGAGATTGACGTCGGTGCCAAGGTGTTTGGAACCCATGACCCCGTACCCCCCGCCGTACGCCTTTCGGGTCACCACAGTGACCATCGGGACGGTGGCCTCGGCGTAGGCATAGATCAGTTTGGCCCCGCGCCGAATAATGCCGCCGCGTTCTTGCTCCAGGCCGGGCAGGAATCCCGGGACGTCGACAAAGGTGAGCACGGGGATGTGGAATGCGTCGCAGGTCCGGATGAACCGTGCCGCCTTCTCGCTGGCATCGATATCCAGCGCTCCGGCACCATGCATGGGCTGGTTCGCCACCACTCCCACGCTGTGTCCCTCAACACGTCCGAAGCCGCAGATGATGTTCTGTGCGAACAGCGGCTGGATCTCGAGTAGCTCTCCCTGGTCCAGTACGGCGACCAGTACGTGGCGCATGTCGTACGGCCGCCCCGGGTCGTCCGGGACAAGGGCGTCCAGCACCGAGTCGCCGGCTCGTGGCCCCCGACCCTGGACGACCGGGTACCAGGGCACGTCCTCCTGGTTGTTCGAGGGGAGGTAGCTCAACAGGGCTCGCGTGTAGTCGAAAGCATCCTGCTCACTCCGTGCAAGGTAGTGAGCAGCGCCGGAGACGCTGTTGTGGCCCATCGCGCCACCAAGTTCCTCGCGGTCCACCGAGTGGCCAGTGACCGTACGCAGGACGTCAGGCCCGGTGACGAACATGTGGGAAATACCCTCGGTCATGATCACGAAGTCCGTGATCGCCGGAGCGTAGACGGCACCTCCTGCGCACGGCCCCAGCATCAGTGAGATCTGCGGGACCACCCCGGACGCCTCGACGTGACGCCGGACGATCTCCGCGTACAACGCCAGGGATGCAACCCCCTCCTGGATCCGCGCCCCGCCCGAGTCGTTGAGGCCGATGATCGGACGCCCGGTACTGAGGGCCAGGTCCATCACCTTGACCACCTTCCGTCCGTACATCTCGCCGAGGCTTCCGCCGAAGACGGTGAAATCCTGTGCGAAAAGGAAGACCTGACGGTCATTCACCGTTCCGTAGCCGGTCACTACACCGTCCCCGAGCGGTCTTCTCTCGCGCATGCCGAAGTCGTGGCACCTGTGCCGGACCATGGCGTCCAGTTCCACGAACGAGCCGGCGTCCAGCAGGGTGTCGATACGCTCACGGGCGGTCAGTTTGCCCTTGGCGTGCTGGCGGTCGGACGTATCCAACGAGCCCAGCAATTCCGTGCGTCGGTCATCGAGTTCCGCGAGGCGTTCGGCTGTGCCGGGGCGCAAGGAAGTACTCACCGAGCCACCCGGAGCGCATGCAGCACGGAGGGCCAGGCCAGATGCAGTTCACGCTGCCAGTACGGCCACGTGTGGGTCCCGGACAGGTAGAGGTGCGCGGTGACGTCGATCCCGGCGCGACGCATTGCATCGGCCAAGCGGCCGGTGGGCAAATAGGTGGGAGCCTCCAGCATGCCCGCTTCGAGCGGACTGTTCGCGTCCAACGGGCCGGGCAGTCCGGCGGCGGCGGACAGGTACACCTTCACCCCGCGGAATGCCGACACCAGGTGGGCAGGGTTATGGCTTTCCCACACCCCACGGTTGTGGACATAGTCGCCCCACAACAGATCGGGATTCACTCCTTCGCGGAGGCAGGTCGCCGCGATCCCGGCGCGCAGCGCGCGGTCGTCGAGGTCGACCACCCCGCTGAAGGACCCCGCGAAAACGTACTCGCCGCGATGGCGCGCCGTGTAGTCGAGGGCGCCGAGGCCACCCTCGGAGAGCCCGATCACGGCGCGCCGGGTGTTCGCCCGGTATCCGCGCTCCATGATCTGGACCAGTTCCGCGGTGTGGAAGGTCTCCCACTTCGGGCCACCGGGACGGCCGTGGTTCCACCAGTTCGTGTAGAAGCCCGCCCGACCCCCCTCGGGCATCACGACGATCACGTCTGCCCGGGCGGCGAGAGTCTCTACATCGGTCTCCCGAGTCCAGGACGTGTAGTCGTCGCTCGCACCCTGAAGCAGGTACAGCGTGGGGAAGGTGCGCCGGGAATACGGAGACCAGGCGGACGGCAGGATGACCCTCACAGGCTCCTCGCCCCCCATGGCCGGCGAGTAGACGTCAAGGTCCAGGACGTGCGGGGCCACTTGCCGGACGGCGGAGACGTACGCCCCGCTGTCCGACCTGACCGATGAGTCGCGGGTTACCAGAATGCCCGGGCCCGTCGTGGCATTGCCCGACGGAGCCCCAGTGACGGCAAAGAGCGTCAGAAGGCTCACCAAGGCCGCCAGTAGAGCGAGTCTGCGACCGGGCGGCACTCGCTTTTCGGGCTGGTGGCGAGTACCCCCGGGAGAGGGGTCCGTGGCGGGGAGTGTCAAAGCTGGGTCCTCTCGGTCGGGTCGCTTCACGGCCTGCTCTCCGGGTGAGTAGGGCTGTCGGGTTCCTGCGGGGCCACAACGGCAGCGGCGAGATGGGCTGCGATGACCTCCACGTGCGGAGGGTCGATCAGCGAAAGGTGATCGCCCGGCACAGGCACCATGTCCAGTGAGGGACAAAGGGGCGCCCAGCCCAAGTCGTCGTCGTCGCGGAGATAGCGGGGATCGATGGCGGTGGTCAGTGCCTGAGCCTGCTGCGCCCGGTAGAGCACAACAGGTCCGGGGTACGAGCGTGGCTCGTAGCGCTCCCCGACGCGGGCATCGAGGTACGAAGTGCGCTGGTGCTCCATCACTCCCGGGCTCATGGCGAGTCCCGCTTCCCCGAGATGGCGCATCAACGTGTCGACCTGTTCTTTCTCGTCCATGGCGGCCATTTCCGTGTAAGGCAGGGCCATGCGCTTTCCGTAGGCGGCCTCGACGTACTCCGCGAAGCGCACGAACCGACCGGTCAGAAGCTCCTCTGTCGGCTGGTCCGGCAGGGCGGCGGGCAGGATGGTGTCGATCAGGCCGAGATAGCCGACGTCCTCTCCCAGTTCTCGCAGCCGAACAGCCGTCTGGTAGGCCAGGCATCCACCAAAGGACCAGCCGAGCAGCAGGTAGGGGCCCTTCGCCTGTACCTCGCGGATGAAGCCGAGGTAGTGCTCTGCCTTGTCCTCCACGGAGGTCAGCGACTCCACTCTGTCAAGCCCCAGGACTGGCTGGTCAAGGGGCAACAGGTCGGTGAGCGGACGGTAGACGCTGGTGGATCCGCCAGCAGGGTGGAAGACGAACAACCAGGGCTGCTCCGATCCTGGGACGCGCTCTCGCAGCACGCGCAGCGGCCCACCGCCCGGGGTCCCGGCCTCCATCACCGGCCGGACCAGGTCCGCCACGCTGGCCACCGTGGGATGGCGGCGGATCTGGTGGCCCGTCAGGGCGGCGTCGCGGTTGCCGAGCCGCGTGCGGATCTCCTCCGCCACAGTGCCGGACAGCGCGGGATCGTCCCGCACCCCGTCCAGTTCTCGCAGGACGCCGACCACCGGACTCCCGGTGACCTGTGTCCAGGCGCCGGCCACCAGTCGCTCTGCGGCGTCTCGGGGGAGGACGTCTTCGGGCAGGGCCGGTTTCAGCTGCTCCCCTGCGCTCTCGCCCGAAGGTGCCGCTCGTGTCGGTGTCATCTCCTGCTCGGACTGGCCCTTTCCTCCTCCCTCGCATTCGCCCAACGCCGACAACACCGCGGCGGTCACGTCATCCAGGGCGTCCCCACGCAGCAACCCGGGGCTGGTGAGGGCGACACCGAAATCCTGTTTGATGGCGTTGCGCAGACGCACCGCCATGAGCGAGTCGAGGCCCAGCCGGGTCAGCGGGACTGTCGGGTCGATCTCTCCTTCCGAGAACCCCATGATCGTCGCCAGTCGGCTGACGAGTCGTCGTCCTACCATCGCCGCCGCGTCCTCGCTGTCCAGCTCCTGCAGGTCCACGGCGCGAAACTGCTCGCTGTCTCCCGCGCCAGGGCCCAGAACACGGCCGAAGTAGGGCACGGTGTCGATTCCCGGGAAGGCGCGGGCGACCCGGTCCGCGTCTACGCGGACAACGCCGGTGTGCGCCCGTCCCAGGCCGACGATCACCTCAAGGATGTCGAGTCCGTCGTCGAGCGCGATCGGGTCGACAGCCAGCAGCGACATGTCGGGGGCGGCGCCGGTGCCCGCCCACGGCCCCCAGGCAATGGACTGCCCGACCACCCCGCGGGCTCGGCGTCGCTGTACCAGCGCGTCCAACCAGGCGTTGGCCGCGGCGTAGCCGGACTGTCCCGGGGAGCCCAGTAGGGCAGCAGCGGAGCTGAAGACGACCCACCAGTCGAGTGCGTGGCCCTGCGTCGCCGCGTCCAGGTGACGGGCCCCGTCGATCTTCGGGCGGAATACCGCGTCCAAGTCATCCGGAGCGAGGAAGCCCACCGTCCCGTCCCTCAGTACGCCCGCGGCGTGGGCAACCCCGCGCAGAGTGTGACCCTCGCGGATCGCAGCCGACACCAGCTCCGGCGCCACGTCAGGTTCCGCGATGTCCCCCAGGACGACCTCGACGTCGGTGCCGAGCGTCCGCAGCTTGGCGAGTGCCACTTCTGCCTCGGCACCGGGAGGGCGACGTCCGTTCAGCACCAGTCGGCCCGCGCCACGTTCGGCGAGCCGTCGGGCAGTGGCCAGGCCCAGGCCGCCGAGCCCGCCGGTCACGATGTACGCACCCCCCGGGCGGGCGAACGGCACGTTCGCCCCCACACCGGTCAGCTCCGCGAAGGACAGCCGAGCGATGAACCGAGTGCCCTCCCGCCAGGCGACCAGGTCGGCATCCTCTCCAGCCAGCAGTTCGCCTGCCAGGTCCTCCGCGGCATCCGGCAGCGGGCCGACGTCAATCAGGCAGGGGCGCAGATCCGGGTGCTCCAAGGCCAGCACGCGCAGCAGTCCGCGCAGGCATGCACGATCGGGGACGCCCTCCTCGTCTCCGGTCACAGCCGCCGACCGTTCGGTGACGACGAACAGTCTCGGCGGCGTCTCGGCCCCGGCGGTCTCGATGAGGCCGCGGGCCAGTGCCGACACGGCGAGGACCGCGTCTCGGGCCCCGGTACTGCCCGAGGGCTCCGTGCACAGCAGCATCACGGCGGCCGGTGCGCCACTGTCCAGACCCGCGCGCCACTCGGTCAGCACGCTGTCAGGCCCGTCCTCGCCCCAATGGCCAAGGGTGACTCGGATACTCGCGCGCGACACGGCGATACTCACGGCAGCCGCATCACGATCCTGGAAGCTGGGGGATCCCCCGGGCCCGCAGGAAAGCAGCAGCAAGTCGGCCGGATCGCCGCTCCGCCGGGGCTGCGGACTCGACTCCCAAGAAATGTCGTAGACCGCGTCGACAGCCGCCAACGGGAGCTCGTGTACATCCAGGACGTTCAACACGATGCGCTCGGCGGTCAGCAGCCGCTTTCCCTGCTCGTCGTACAGGCGCGCCGACCAGGCCGGCGAGGCGGCCCGTTCCTCGGACCCTGCCGAGTGAGGTTCAGCGGGCATCGACCATCCGCGGCACGCACCCCCCGTGCCTGCCTCGTGACGCACGCGCAGCCTGCCGACCGCCACGGGAATGCCCTCCCCGGAGAGGCCCTCCGGGGTATCGCCGTTCGTCCCGGTGCCAGCCGCTGCGGCGCGCAGGGTGGCGTCCAGCAGAGTGGGCGGGAGCCCGCACGGCGTGTGCGAAGCGGCCGGCGCCGTGGCAGGCACCTCGAAGGTGAACGCCGCCTCGGATTTGCTGTCGTCGCCCGCGTCCCACCGATCTGATCGGTCTGAATGGTCCGGTTGATCCGGTTCGCCGGGGTCGCATACCTGGACGGCCGCGGCGGCGTGGCGCGTCCATGTGCCGACGGCCGATCGCGTGTAGATCCCGACCTTCGCCCGGCCTGGCCCCACCCGGTCCAGCAATGTCGTCACGGAGGTGGTTTCAGCCAGCGGCAGCAGACGGTCCAGCGCGAGGTCCCGGACGACGAGATCCTCGACCGGGGTGTCGAACACCTCGACGGCCGCGGCCAGGATGATCTCGGCGCACGCGGCCAAGGCGAGCACAGGGGTGCCACCGACCTGGTTGCCCAGGCTCCACCAGTCGCCCGCATCGGCCGCTCCCTGCCATACCGCCCGATCCATGCCCGGGACGTCGCAGCGGTCCCCCAGCAGCGCGTGCCGGGCGCTTCCGGCTGCGCCGCGCGTGCCATGCCCCTGAATCCAGTGCCGGGTGTGCCGCCATGGCGCGGTGGGCAGCGACGTCCTGCGCCCGGTGGGCCACAGCAGGTCAGGGTCCCGCTGCAGGCCGGCAAGGTGCAGAGCAGCAAGCGCGGTGCGCAGGTCCGACGGTTCATCGCCGTCCCGCAACAGGGTAGGCAGCACGAGGCATTCCCCGTCCACCGCAGCATCGAGGGTCTCGCTCAGCGGCAGGGCCGCCACCGCATGGGGGGAGATCTCCAGGAACGCCCGATGGCCATCAGCTGCCGCAGTGGCCACGGCCTGGCGGAACCGCACCGGACGGCGGACGTTGGCACACCAGTAGTCGGCATCGGCCCACGGGGCGTCACGGGGGTCGTCATGGACGGTGCCGTACCACTCGACCTTCGGCAACTCGCAGCGGATCCCGGCCAGGGCGGCACGCAACTCGGACAGTACGGGGTCCACCGCGCCCGAGTGTCCGGCACCGCCGACATCGAGCATCCGCGCCTGCGCGCCCTTCGCCTCCAACTCTGCGACCAGCGACGCGACGCTGCGCTGCGGTCCGGCCACCGTGCACCTGAGAGGTGAGGCGTCCACCGCGATGTCGACGCCGGGGAAACGGGACAGCGTCACCGCGCGCTCGTCGTGGGAGAGTTCGACCACGGCCATGGCGCCCTCTCCGTCCGCCGCGGCGGTCGCGAGCAGACCTGATCGACGCATGACGACCCGCAACCCGTCCATGGGGTTGAGCGCTCCGGCCACCACTGCCGCAGCCACCTCGCCCATGGAGTGGCCGATGACCGCGGCCGGCTCCACACCGTAGGCGCGCCAGGTGTGCGCGAGTGCCACCTGGAGTCCGTACAGCAGTGGCTGAACCAGAGCAACCGCTCCGGTCGGCGCACCGACACGGATCAGCTGGCTCAGCCGGTGGCCCATCTCGGCGACGAAGAGTACGTCCAGTTCTCGGACCGCATCGGCGAACGCCTCGTCCTCCAAAAGCAGTCGGCGGCCCATACCGGCCCACTGGGAGCCGTAACCCGAGAAGACGAAGACCGGCCCTACGCCAAAGACGTCCTCCTGGGCTGCTGTCACTCGTGGACCGATCACCCCTGGCGTCGTCTGACTGCGGCTCAGAGCACGGAGTCCGCCTACCAGGTCGTCCTGCTCCCGCCCGACGACGGCCGCGCACGCAGGGCCGTACCGATGCTTGCCCAGGGTGTGGGTGAGGTCCTCGAACGCCGTGCTCCGGCCCGCCGGCCGTTCCAACCAGTCGGCAAGCCCCGCTGCCGCTTCCGGCAGTCGATCGGCCGAAGCCGCCGACACCAGCAGAATCTGCGGTGGCGTCTCCGAGGACCCGGTGTACGGCGTCCGCGCGGAGACCGATGCCCGTGGGACGTACGGCGGCGCCGAACAGTCCTGTGACTGGCGTTGCCCCGTCCACTGCTCGAATACGGCGTGCGCGTTGGTGCCGCCGAATCCGAAGGCCGACACACCGGCCAGCGCCGGGCGCCCACGGTCCGGCCAGGGTGTGTTCGCGCTCACCACCCGCAGACGACCGCCCTCGAAGTCGATATGAGGGTTGGGGCGGTGGAAGTGCAGGGTGGCGGGGAGAAGACCGTGATGAAGGGACAGCACAGTCTTGATGGCCCCAACAACCCCTGCGGCACCCTCCAGGTGTCCGAGGTTGCTCTTGACCGCGCCGATCAACAGCGGACTGCGAGCCGGCCGGGCCCGTCCGAATACTGCGCTCAGCGCCCCGGCCTCGATGGGATCACCGAGCAGAGTGCCGGTGCCGTGTGCCTCGACATAGTCCATCTCACGGGCATCCACTCCCGCATCCCGCAACGCCGCCCGGAGCAAGGCCCGCTGGGCCGCCGGGTTGGGTGCCACCAACCCCGCCGAGCGACCGTCGGAGTTCACTGCGGTACCCCGGACCAGTGCCAGAACCGGCAAGCCCTCGCGTTCAGCGTCGCTGAGACGCTTGAGTACGAGGACCCCACACCCCTCGCCGCGGACGATGCCTTCCGCGGTGCCGTCGAAAGGCCGGCACCTTCCCCTTGGAGCCAGTACCCCTGCCTGTTCGAATCCCGCGGTGACCACCGGGGACAACAGGACGTTCACGCCTGCCGCCAACGCCGTGTCGCACTCGCCGGACCGCAGGCCGGCGCAGGCTTGGTGCAGCGCCACGAGCGAGGACGAGCAGGCCGTGTCGACCGTCAAGCTCGGGCCGCGCAAATCGAGGGAGTAGGACACCCGGTTCGCCGCGATGCTGCCGGCCGCACCGGTACTGGTCCACTCCGTGACACCGGCCAAGTCGGCGGTGGTCAGCAAGCCGTATTCGAGTGAACTCAGGCCGACATAGACACCCGTGGCACTCCCCCGAAGCGCCGGCGCGGGCATCCCGGCGTGAGCGAGCGCTTCCCACGCCACTTCCAGCAACAGCCGCTGCTGGGGGTCCATCAGTTGCGCCTCACGCGGGGCGATACCGAAAAACTCGGCATCGAAGGCCGTGACCTCGTCCAGAAAGGCCCCCCAGCGCGTGACCTGGGAAAGAGCCGCCTTGGTACTCTCTCCCCAATCCTTCCATCGCTCCTCAGGCACCTCACCGACGGCGTCGTGGTTATCGAGCAGCAGCCGCCAAAAGTCGTCGGGGCCTGTGACGCCTCCGGGCAGCCGGCACCCGATACCCACCACGGCCACAGGTCCGGAGTCGGCAGACAGTTCACCGGCCCGGTCTTCGGCCGACGGTTCCACGGTTTCCTGGGCCAGATGCCGCACCAGCTCCGCCAGGCTGGGGTTCTCCCACATAAGGGTGGCAGGGAGCGTCAGTCCGAGCGCCTGCTCAAGTTGCCCGGTGATGCCGACCGCGTCCCGCGACCCAAGCCCGTACTCGACGAGAGGGCGGTCCACCTCAATACTCTCGGGTGCCAACCCGCAGGCCTCTCCAACCAGACGGCTTACCAGCGAGCGGAGTTCAGCCTCCTCGGATGGCCCCTCGGCCCTCTGCCCCGCACGCCGCGCAGAGCTGCTCACTCGTCCCCCCCTGCCCCGGCGAGGTCTGGCCGCCTGCGAGAAGGGGAACCCCATACGCCGTCCAGATACCGGCGTCGACAGGCATCGCGGGAGACCTTGCCGCTGCTGGTTCGCGGCACCGCCCCCGGCGGGGCCAGCACGAAGTCGTGGACAGACACACCGTGTCCCGTCACGATGGCACGGCGTACCGCGCGGGCGATGGCCTCGTGCGCAGGGTCGGGATCGGCGACGAAGCGGGCGTGCTCAGCGACCACCACCAGGCGCTCGTCGCCGTCGACGGTCAGCGAGAAGGCTGCTACGTGGTCAGGCCGGATCAGGCCATGTGCATCCTGGACTGTGGCCTCGATGTCGTGCGGGTAGTGGTTGGTGCCGTCGATGATGACCAGATCCTTGATCCGGCCGGTGATGTACAGCCGGCCGTCATGGACCACTCCGAGGTCACCTGTGCGTAGCCATGGTCCGTCGGCGGGTGCGGTGTCCGGGTCGGTCAACGCCGCTCCGAAAATGTCAGCGCTGCGTGCCGCACAACGCCAGTACCCGCGCGCGACGTTGGGCCCCCGCACCCAGATCTCCCCCACCGACCCGTCCGGCTGCCGGCGAGACTGCGTGTCAACGACAGCGACGTCCTGGCCGACCGGCTCTCCACAGGCGATGATCTCGACCGCACCTTCTCGGGCAGCCGGTGCCACCGGCCGTGCCACGCCCCGGCCGAGCAGGGCCCGGTCGAAGGCAGTGACGCAAGGCAGCTCTCCCGCCCGTGAGGTGGCAACGAACACGGTTGCCTCGGCGAGCCCGTAGGAGGGGCGCACGGCTCGAGGATTCAGACCGGAGGAGCCGAAGGCGTTCTGGAACCTGCGGACGGTGTCGGACTTGATCGGCTCACTGCCGTTGATCATCACCGAGACTTCCTGGAGGGAAAATGCCCCCCGCAGCTCTTCCGGCACCCGTCGTACGCAGTAGTCATAGGCGAAGTTCGGCGCGGCTGTGATCGCACCCGGGTGGTCTGCCACGAGCCGCAGCCACCGCGCCGGCTGCCGGACGAAAGCGGCCGGATCCATGATTACCGAGTGGACCAGGCCAACCACGGGGATGGCGAGCGCCAGCACGAGTCCCATGTCGTGAAAGAGAGGTAGCCAGGACACGACTTGGTTCCGGCCGTCAATCCCGTACGCCGCGACGGCTTGACGTACGTTCGCGACGACGTTGGCGTGGGTGATCTCCACTCCGGTCGGTGTGCTGGTCGACCCGGAGGTGTACTGCAGGTACGCGCAGTCCTCCGGGCGCGGCGTGCCGTGGGTCTGCGTGCCCCAGTCCCCGGATGGCGGCTCGCTGACCCGTGTGCCTCCGATCGCAAGAATTCGCTCGGCCCCCGGCAGCCCTCGTTTCGCGCAGAACGTCCGGACCGACTCCCGTTCTTTCGGCGTGGTCAGGAGACAGACCGGCGCGGAGTCATCAAGCGCCGAGACCAGCCGTTCGTCGTGGCCGGGCAAATGGGGTGCGAACAGTGGCACCGCGATCGCACGCGCACGCAGAGCGGCGAGAAAACCCACTACGTACTCGAGTCCCTGTGGGGCCACCACAGCGACACGTTCACCGGTGGCGCCGACCGCCACCAGCGTCCTCGCCGTAGCCTCCACCCGCTGGTCGAGCTCGGCCCAGGTGATGGCCGTGCGGTGGCCGAGGGCATCGGCGTCGAAGTCCACGAAGGTGAAAGCGATCCGTTCCGACGCCAGCAGACTCGCCCGGATCAGATACGCGTCCAGCGTCTCGGGGACGTCAGCCGAAATTTCCGGCACCTCTCTTCTGTCACCGAGGACAGAAGAAGGCGGATGGGCGCCTGATCCGCGAATCGACACAGTTTTTCCTCCGCACACGTAAGTCCATGAAACGAAATTTCCCACGAGCCGGCATCGACCAATCATGGGCGAACTCTGTAATTCACCTTGCCGGGACCGCTGACCAGATCACACCGGCAGCCCGAAGTCGCCGACGAGCGCGAAACGCAGAAACGACACCGAGCGGACTGCCTCAACTCGGGAACCTAGCAGGCCAGCGGCACAACATTCCATCCGGCACGTTATGGCCGACAGGGTAAGGGAGCACAGGGGGCGCGCGGCGTTGGTACGCGGGGGTGGCACGGTGAAAGCACCCGATTCCACGCCTACAAGTAATATGACTACTTGCTCTCACCTTGATTTCCGTCCCTCCCCGATGATTTGCTGTGCGCATCCAAACCGGTTGACCGCCCATCTTTCCGGGGGAGCTCGACAGGCGGTCCCCTTTAGGCTTGCAAAGCCAAAAGGGACGTTGTCCGTCCGCCATTGTCGTGGGCAAGCTTTTCCCGGTGGGACTTGGATCCACCAGTCGGTGCCATTCCAGGTACCGGCTGGTGCGGCCCGCAACTCATGACGAAGGGAGCATCCACACGCACCTCAGTCGAACAACCGCAACCATGGTCGGCACCACCTCTGCAACTGCGGCTCCGTCTCTCGCAGCGACGAGTGCCCACGCCGCGCAACTGGTCGGATGCAGCGAAAACGCACTGGCAACCGCGATCAACACGGCCAACCCCGTGGGCGGGGACGGCCTGCTGCTGTCCCGCTCTGCGCCTACACCCTCACCTCCGCGCACGGAACGGGCCCTACCGGGCTGTCCGGGCTCCCGGTCATCACCACCCCCCGTCACGGTCACCGCCCTGGGTACCGACATCGCGCACACCGGACGCCTCCGAGTTCCGGATCGCGGAGATCGGCGGGCCAGACGCCTATCGGGCAGACCAACAACTCCCTCACCCTCGACGCCGTCACTTCAGAGGCGGAGACGCCCCTACGGACGAAGCGGGGAGTGACGGCGCCCAACTTCGGCAGCACCGTGAACGCGAACCTCAGCGGACTCCGTAACAACGGTGCGGACAACGACGGCGGACTGCAAAACGAGGACGGTCCGTTCGACACTCGTCAGAGGCACCATGGAGCACAACATCGCGACTTGCCCCGACGGAGGCGGGGGCATCTACGAGGACTCCGGTTCCGCGACCCTTGTCGGCACTCTGGTACGGATCAACTCCCCGAACGACTGTGCCCCTGCCGGTGGCGTGCCACTCTGCAACGGCTGACGGAGGACCTGCAATCCACCCGCGCAGGACCGTTCGCCGCACCAAGTCACCCGTCCGGGCCCCAGGGCACGGCATGCGCAGGCCAATCCGTAGCCGGGATCCCCCAGCCAGCAGAACTCCAGCCGACCAACCGCCCCATGATCGACCAGGGTTCTGCGCCCGCCCTCACAAGCGAGGAAGACCGATGGGCTTACGCTTCTGACATACCGTCAATACACGTGCGGATCACCGAGCACTGCCTTCCATCTCACCGCACCGACCCGTCCACTCCTTGCAACTTCCATGACAAAAACCCGAATCGGCCCGAAAGCAGCCCTCTCTCATGAACGAACCCGCCACGGACCTGGCGTCCTCCGCTCCGCCATCCGCTCCTCCCTCGCCATCATCCGGACTTGCGACTGGCGACCTGGCAGCCCCGGGCTGCTGGCTCGGAGGCTGGGTCTTCGTTCCCGCCTCCCTCGGAACGGCAGTCACGGGCGCGTGTCGCAGAAGTGGCGGTGCGGAGGGGGCTACGGCGGGGAGGATTGCAGTGCCTCGGCTGCAACTGCGGCCCGTAGGACCGTGACCGGCAGTTTTCGAGCGCCAGCTGCGGAAGATCATCATTCTGGGGAGGCCGTCTCGGTGGAACGGCTCAGCAATACGAACAACCACTATTTATCAGTCCAGTTGGGCAATACCGCCCGACGACGACGTGCTCGATGGCACCTGCTCGGCCATCTACACGTTATGCGCTGACTGTGGGCGCCGTACGACGCCCCCAGGAAAGACGTCATCGAGGATGGATGCCCACCCTCGTGGCCATGATGCACATAACGCCCCAGAGCGTCAGCCCCGAGGTCGGCCTGCTAATCGCCGCGGACACAGGCCTCAGTCCCCACCTGTGGGGGAAGCAGTGTGGCTACTGGACCGACCGAGCAGAGCCGCCCCCTGGGCGCCAACGTCTTCCAGCTCGCGGAGCACACCAATAGACTCACCCACGGCCGAGTACGCTCACTCAGACGCCGCGATAGCGCTCCCCACGCACTACTCCCGCGCGAATCCGTGAGGCCAGTGGCCGCGGCCCCATCGCCGCCCCCTCCTCCTCCGCGGCCAGGTACATCGAGGAAATCGTGACCCGGCCGAGCCGGTCCGGCAGCGGGCGCAGCAGCGGCCGCCGGGTCGCCTCTGCGACCTTCCTGACCTTGGCCAGCTGGCGCTCGCGGCGTCTGCGCGTGCGTGCGGCCAGCACGGACCGGCGGCGACCAGCACCGCGGTGGCCAGCACCACGGGAATGTTCGCGGCACCGAGGGCGGAACACCGCCGGCAGCGCCGGCACCGCGACCATCAGAGCACCGATACGGATCCTTTCCCCGCTGACCAGGTCCGCGCCGAGCATCACGGCGAGAGACACCAGAGCGACGGTGAGCAGGATCGGCCGGGACTTCCACACCCTCCAACCGACCGGCCGCAACTCGGCGTCGCTCGACTTACGGCTCGACCAAAGCCCACTCGGCATCCGTCACGTCAAAACGCGCCACACCCGAGTTCTACCAGCCACCGCCACCAGACCCACCTGGCCTGCCAAAGATCCGAACCCCAAAAAGGCCCTGGGACGGCGGACAGCGGTGTCAGCCCCTACTCCGGAACATGCTTAACGAGATGGCAGTGGACATGCGGGAGTACCCCGTAGCGTTCGTGGACGTCCGCCATGAGAAACATCGAAGGCGTACAGTCGCTGAACGGAATCGGCACAGCTACTGAATTTGAGCTCGTGTTGTCGGGGTTGCCCGGGCTTGAGGTCCTAGCGCACCGGGTACCGCAAGCGCATGCGGCCGTTGGGGCAAGACTTGTGGGTGTTGCGCTGGGTGGAGATTCTTCTGCCAGGCGTCGTGAGGCGCGTGCTGGTGGGTACTGAGTCGCAGCCGCGATGGATGCCTCGGCGCGTGCTGACGGTGGTGTCGGCCGATATCGACACCACCGCGGGCGTAGGGGCGGTGTGGGTCGTGTGGCGTCCGAAGACCGCGCGGGCGCGTGAGCACACCGCTCTTCTGGAGTAGTACGACGAGCAGTGGCGCTATGTGGGGGGGCGGCAGCGTCACGCCGAACGATCCCGCCGATGTGGACGTGATCGAGGTCCGCAGCGGCGGGGGCGTGCTCAGCCTTGCCCGGCGCCTTAACCCGCCGGACTCTATCGTCACCGCCCCATGGATCGGCTGCGTCGAAGTCCACCTCGGGCAGAACGTCGGCCACCTCCTCATCGGCAACCGCCGAGTCGACGCTCTTCAGCAGCGCAAGCTCATCGCCGCCTGGACGTCCGCCCGCTCCGACCGCGCTCGGCCCGTCATCGTGGCTCTGGCCCCGGACGGTACCGAACTCTCCCGCATCGGCCCCCACGACACCTTGGATACTCACACCTGGGCACGGCTGAGAGAAGAGCTGTAGACGGGCTGCCGGTTACACGAATATCTCGTGGCTCCAGTCGCGCTTGACCAGCGACCAGACGCCCTCCTGCGGGTTGAGGTCGGGCGCGTAGGTGGGCAGCTGGAACACGATGAGCCACCGGGCGTTCACGCCGATGAACTCCCGCATGTCCGCGGTCAGATGGAGCCGGACGTTGTCCCAGACCAACACGATCGGGCCGCCGAGCTGGCTGCGGGCGCGGACGATCAGGTCGCGGAAGTCCCGCCATCCGAAACCCTTCGGTTCGTCCTTGCGGCCCCGGTACTCGCGGATCGCGCAGATCAGCCGGGAACGCTCGCCGGGCTTGTAGCAGGTCATACCCGCCATCGAGACGCGCCCGGAGCCCCGCCCACGTACTCGCACCACGGGCGTCCGGCCGATCCGGCCCCAGGTCCGGGCACGCGGCGGCGTCATCGACTGCCCGGCTTCGTCCTCGAAGACCAACCAGGCACCGAGCTCCGCCGCGATGCTCTTACCCGCGGCCAGGTCTCCTTCTTCCACACCTCGACGGCTTCGTCATCGCGCTCGATGGCCCTGCGGGCAGGCTGCTGCCACGACCAGCCGTGCCGCTTGAGCAGCCTCCAGGTGCCCTCGACCGTGTAGGACACGTGGAACAGTCGGCCAATCAGGGTCTTGACCCGCGCCAGCGTCCACCGTTGGTCCGCCCATCCGTGGACAAGCGGTCCGCGCTCCAACTCCCGCTCCAGCCTTCCGATCTGGGCCTCGCTGAGCCGCGGACGACCCGGCGACCCCTTCGACAGGACCCCTGCTTCTCCCCGTTCACGCCAGGCGCGGCGCCACCGCTCCACTGACCGTTCGCTCACCCGCAACTCAGAGGCGATCTCCCCGCTCTTCGCCCCCGCGTCGAAGCGTTCCACAGCCCGTAGCCGTAATCGCTCCCTCGCGGCCCTCGCAGCGTCCGTCAACCCGCCACCCTGCGCATACCTCATGCCCCACAACTACCGAAGCCGAGCAATCACCATCAAAGGGCACCGACATCACCCAATCAAGTTCAGTAGCAGCACGGCGTCACTGAACGCGGAGCCCCGGCCGAAGCCGAATTCGGCGAGTACCTCGGTCACATCGTGCCGAGCGGCCGTCACCGCGCCACGTTGCATCGAGAGCGTCAAGTGGAAGCTCCCGCTGCCGGGTTGCCGCTTTCCGCCGGTGGCTACGCCACTCACGACGCCGGGCCCTGCGACGGTCGCCTTCACCCTAGAGCAGGGCTGGCCCGAGGTGATTGCCAGAGGATCAGGGTGCGGTCGTCGCCGGCTGCTGGGAAGGGAGAGAAGAGGTGATGCCCGTGACGGCCACGGTGACGGTGACGGGCACTCGATTCCCATGCCGGGCGGTGTGGGGAGCAACTGTCGCTTGGACGAGGTCGTGGACAACGCGTGCCGTATCGAGAACCCGGCGGTGATCGGTCACCACGCAGCGGACTTCGAAATGCCACGAACCGTCAGCCCCGCGTTCGGCGTGTATTCCGGCTCCGGGAGACTGAGTCGAGGAGCCGAGTGCCTGCCGAATGCTGGTGACGGCACCAACCAGGGACTGGCCGAGGGTGGGTTGGAGTTCGAGCACACCGGGGACCGAGAGCGCCGCGTCAGCGGCGGTCCGCTCCACGCTCGTGATGTCGGTGGCGACCATTATTCGCTCCTATCGTGCGAGGGGGACGCTCCGCGCACGGGGGCCGACAAAAGTTGCAGGACGGAGGCGACGTTCAGGTCGATGCCGCTGACCGCGAGACCGAGCTCGCGCTGTGCGGCATCGGCGACCGCCCTGCGCACCTGCCCGGCGCGACCGGGTAGGGACTGGTCGAGTGTCATGGCGAGCGTCATGGCGACGGTCACCCCTGTGGCATCGTCGGCCGGGGCCAGGCGGCAACTTGCTGCGCGCACTCCGGGGATGCGGTCCGCGGCCCGGCGCAGGACTCTTGCTGCCGTGGTCTCGGCGACCCGCAGGTCTCGTTCGGGATCGTCCAACGGCACCATCCACCCGAGCCGTGCCTCGGCGCGTACGGCCCGTATGACGTGATCGGCGACGCTGCGCGCGCTGGGAAGGTACGCGCGCAGGGTGCGGGTCGCGCGGTCGAGCGCGGCCAGTCCTTCGACGGCCTGCCGGCAGTGGGGGCAGTTGGCCAGGTGGGGATCGGCCCGGCCGGTTCGGGCGTCCTCCCAGGCTTGGCTGACCAGATGTCCGCACGGCAGACGCTCGTCTCCGACAAGCCGGGCCGGGTCGGGTTGCGCGGCGCCGGGTTGGCCGCGCGGGTGGGTGACCTCCCGGTCGCCTAGCGCCATGGGGCCATCTCCTTCATCAGAGTGCGTCGGGCCCGGTAGAGCCTGCCGCGGACGGTCTGTTCGCTCGTGTTCACAATCTGTGCGATCTCCGCGTAGGACATGCCGTGCAGCTCGCGCAGGATCCAGCAGGCGCGCTGGGAGGGCGGGAGGTCCCGAAGGGCTCGGCCGAGGGCCTGGGTGGCGGCCTCGCTCTCGGCGGCGCGCGCGGGTTCGCTCCCGGGGTCATGGGCCGGCGGCTCCGGAACGACACTCAGGGGCACGGCGGGAGCGCGGCCCCGCAAGTGGCTGAGACATTGGTTGGTCACGATGCGGTACATCCAGGTACGGAATGTCGCGTCTCTGTGAAAGTCCGGGAGGCGCCGCCATGCGTTGATGAGAGCGTCCTGAACAGCCTCTTCCGCGTCGGGCAGGCTGCCGAGCATGCGGAGGGCCAGCGCCAGCAGTGGGGGGCTGTGGCGGTCGACCAGAACGGCGAACGCGTCATCGTCGCCTTCGGCCGCCCGCTCCACCAGCAGATCGTCCTCCAACTCGGCAAGGTCGCCTCCCGCGTCACCGGTGCCCTTGGCCGGCGCCCGGCCGGAGGGCGGGAGAACGCGCTGAGCTTGAGCATCCACTGTTCGCCTCCCGCCTAAGCCATGCGGTGGTGCCGGTGAACAGCCACTCCCCGCCTTGGCAAGGAAGCGCCCGGCGTCCTTGAGTGAGTCCAGATGACCCATATGGACAAGTGTGACGATCTCATCGCTTTTGCGTCCAATTCTATGACGAGCGCCAAGTCGGCGCCCGTGGCCCGTTCAACGAGGAGAACCGTCATGACCGACACGACTTCGCCCGCGGTCGCCGACCGGCGCAGGGGCGACGAGAGCCCCGAACGGCAGGACAAGAGCGACCTCGCCTCACCCGAAAGCCGCGGGCAGACCACGATCGCGGACGGCGTCGTGGAGAAGATCGCCGGAATGGCGACCCGTGAGGTACCTGGTGTGCACAACCTCGGCACCGGTATGGCACGCGCCGTCGGAGGAGTCCGCGAGCGCGTGCCGGGCACGCAGCCCAGTGTCACGCGCGGGGTGCACGTGGAGGTCGGCGAGCGCCAAGCCGCCGTGGACCTGGACGTGGTCGTCGACTACGGCTTCCCCATCTCGGAGATCGCCGCCGGCGTCCGTACCAATGTCATCTTGGCTCTGGAACGCCTGACGAGCCTCGACGTCGTCGAGGTGAACGTCGCCGTCGACGACATCGACCTGCCCGACGACGACGAAAGGGACGCGGAACAGCGCGTGGACTGATCCGCGAGCCCGCCACCCCGTGTGCACCGCGGGGCGATCGAGAGCAGGGGACGAGAAGGGTGGATGAAGGATGAACACGACTGTGGCCGGCCTCGTGACCGGTCTTGCGCTGGGCTTCGCCGGCTACTTCGGCGGCTTCGGAGCCTTCGTCGTGGTGGCGGTCGTCGGCCTGGCGGGCTTGGTGGTCGGCTGGCTGTCGCGCCGTGACGGGCCGATCTCCACCTACCTGCGCTCGCGCGAGGGACAGGGGATCCGTGAGGTCTTCGAACATCCCAGGGCCGACACGGAGCGTCAGACGAACTCCCCGCGTCCGAGGGGCACTTCCGCCACGACACCGGGCCCGCGCGCGGCCTCTCGCCCTGAGCAGAGGACGCGAGTGCATTGAGCAGGACCCGGAGCGCCGCCCCGAGCGCTCCAGACCTCCCAAGCCGGCATGGAGCGGACAGCCTCCCCGCACCGGCCGTGCGGGGCGCGACGCACATCCGGGAATCGGTGGTGGCCAGGATCGCCGCTCGCGCAGCGCAGGAGGCCCTCAACCAGGTTGCGGGAGAGCCCCCGGCCCGTCTCGGTCTGGGGCAGCCGCGCTCCACCGCCACCGTGCACCAGGGCTCGGCCCGCCTGACCGTGTCCCTGGACCTGCCCTATCCCGTCGACATCCAACGGACCGGAGACGAGATCCGGCGGTACGTCGCCGAACGGGTCGCACACCTGACAGGGCTAGACCTCGACGACACCGCCGTCTCCGTCCACCGGCTCGTTCCCGACGACAGCCTGAGACGTGAGCGAGTCCACTGACCCGACAGTGCCACCCCGGAGCAGGATGACCATGAACACCGACCGCCCGACCGCAACACGGAGCCTCCATTCCACGCCGGCACCGCAGGGACCGCATACCCAGGATCGCTCGCCGACGCCGGCAGGCAGCACGCGGGCCGCAGGCCGCTCCCACCGCGAACCTGCCCCGCCCCACCTCCCGTGGGGACCTCGCCGCATCACTGCCGCCGTCGCCGCGACGCTGGTCCTGCTGAGCGCCGGCACGCTGCTCTTCGAAGCGGTGTGGGTACGCACCGGGCACCGCGCGACCGACTGGTGGAGGACCGTCACCGGCGAACTCGCCTCCCGACCGGTGGACGACACATGGATCGTCACCGGTGCGGCCATCGCGTCCGCGCTGGGCCTGTGGCTGCTCGTCCTGGCTCTCACTCCTGGCCGTCACCGCCGGCTACCCCTACGGCTCCCGGGCGGCGACGGCAGACACGCGCGGGCCGAACTCGACCGGCAGGGAGGGGTATTGCTGCTGCGCGATGCGGCCATGCGTGTCCCCGGCGTCCGCGCCGTACGCGTGCGGGTGAGCCGACGTCGCGTCAGAGTCCGGGCCGACGTGGGCTTCCGCGATCTCGCCGTCGTCAAGGAAGAACTCAGGGCCACCGTACGGCGCGAGGAACAGGAAGGGCTCCTGCTGGCTCGGCACCCACGTCTCAGCATCCGTGTACGTCCGGGCCCCGCCTGACACCGCCCTCGGGGGCGACCGATCACAGGAAAAGACCATGAAGGACCACACCGCCCTCAACCGCGCTCTGCTCGCCTTCCTCGGGATCGTCCTCCTGGGCGGCGGACTCTTGGTGCTCGCCGGCGGAGCCGACATCTACCGCAGCTGGTCCCTTTCACCTCCCACCGGCTGGCCATTGACCACCCCGCAGGACGTCCTGGTTCCCAGCGCCGATCAGACCAACTGGGCCGGCGGAACCTGGTGGTGGCCGACGATCATCGCCGCGCTCGCCCTGCTCGTGCTCCTCGCGCTGCTCTGGCTGCTCTCCCAGTCCCCCTGGAAGCGCGCACGCACGATGTCCGCCTCAAGGGCATCCGCAGAAAGCGTCACCGTCAGCGACAAAGTGCTGTCCGACGCCCTCGCCGCGGACCTCGACCTGCTGCCCGGCACCCAGCGCACCAGGGTCCACATCCACGGGGCGCCCACCCATCCCGAAGCCCGTGTCGACCTCGCCCTCAGTCCCGGGGGCACCCCGGCACAGGTACTCAACGACGTCGACGACGCGATCGAACGCGCCCGACGCTCCGCCGACTGGAGCACGCTCCGCACCGACATCCACCTGACCGTCGCCCGCCACCGCCCCCATCGCGTCGAATGACGACATCCGACAGGCGCCCATGGTCGACACCGACCCCACCCTGCGGCGTCCCTCGACCGAGATGAGGTTTCCAGCGGGCCGAGACCCGACGACGCGCCCTACCGGCCCCACGGAGGGAGTATGGAGGAACCGGCATGCGAGAGCACAGACAGCTCGAAAGCCGTGCCGAGGACAGGCGACCGGCAGCGGAAGGGAGCGCTTGCATGGATACTCCGGACCGTTTCACATCCGGAAGCATCCAGCCGACTCCCTCGCTCACGCAGAGCAGCGGGTTGATGGATCTGCTCGGCGTGGCCGCGGTCCTGCTGGACGGTGAAGGGCGGATCGTGTTGTGGAGCCCCCAAGCGGAGGAGCTCTTCGGATACTCCGCGCAGGAGGCCCTGGGCGAATTCGCGGCGCAGCTCATCGTGCACGACCACGACCGGGAAACGGCCATGAAGCTGTTCGCATCGGTCATGGAGACCGGCAAGGCGTGGGCGGGCGTCTTCCCGGTACGGCACAAGGAAGGCACGACCCGACTGGTGGAGTTCCGCAACACCCGGCTGCGGGCCCGGGGCGGGTTCTACGCACTGGGCATCGCCACCGACGCGGCTACTCTCAGACAGGTGGAACGGGATGCGTCGCTGTCCATCAGGTTGGTCGAGCAGACCCCGCTCGGGCTGGCCGTCCTCGACACCGACCTGCGCTACCTGGCCGTGAACCCGGCGCTCGCAGAGATCATCGGCCGACCCGCCGAGGAGTGCCTCGGCACCTACGTCGGCGAAGCCAACCCCTTCTCGGACACCGCGGCGGTCGAAGCCACGCTACGCAAAGTCATCTCAACGGGGCACTCCGCGACCGATCGGTACGTCGAGGAGCGCACCAGCACCACCCCGGGCAGCGACCACGTCTGGTCGGTCTCCTACAACCGGTTGGAGGACTCCGCGGGGCAGACGAGCGGGGTGACCCTGTCCTGCCTGGACATCACCGACCGGGACCGCGACCTCCACGACCTCATCCGCGCACGGCAGCGCCTGACGCTGATCGCGGAAAGCTCCGCCCGCGTCGGCACCACGCTGGAGGTCGAGCAGACCGCCCGCGAGCTCGCCGACGTCCTCGTGCCCGACTTCGCGGACGTCTCAGCCGTCGACATCCTCGACTCGGTGCTGCACAGCCGGAACCCGACACAAGCCGACCCCGACCAGGAGCTCTTCCGGGCCCTCGCCGTGAAGGCCGCCTACCCGACCCCCGTGGTCCGCGCCGCCGACCCACCCGACCAGCTGGCCAGCTACGGGCCCGACCGGCTGGTCACCCAGTGCGTACGATCCCGCCAGCCCATCCTGATATCCCGAGTGGACGAAGAGGGACTCACCCGGATCGCCCGGGACCCCGAGGCCGCCGCGCTCCTGTCCGCCGCCGGCATCCACACCTACCTGGCGACACCGCTGATCGCCCGCGGCGAAGTACTGGGCACCCTCAGCCTCACCCGCGCCCGCAACCCACGTCCTTTCGACCAGGACGACGTCACCCTGGCCCGCGAGTTGGCCGACCGGGCCGCCGTCTGCATCGACAACGCCAGGCTCTACCAGAGCCTGAACGACACCGCCATCACCCTCCAGCGCAGCCTCCTTCCCCAACGCCCGACACACCACCGCGGCCTGGAGATCGCCACCCGTTACCAACCCGCCAAAGCAACAACCGAAGTCGGCGGCGACTGGTTCGACGTCATCCCCCTCACCGAAGACCGGACCGCTCTCGTCGTCGGCGACGTCATGGGCAGCGGCATCAACGCGGCCATCACCATGGGCCGGCTACGCACCGCCACCTCCACCCTCACCAACCTCGATTTCCCCCCAGCACAGGTACTGCAGCACCTCGACAGGATCACCACAGAGCTGGACCAGTACGCAACCTGCCTCTACGCCGTCTACGACCCCCACACCACCACCTGCCGCATCGCCCTCGCCGGGCACCCGCCTCCCGTCCTGATCCACGACGACCATCCACCCCAGCTGCTCGACCTCCCCACCGGAGCACCCCTCGGAGTAGGGGGCGTCACCTTCACCGCCGCGACCCTCGACCTGACCCTCGGGGACCAGATCGTCCTCTACACCGACGGCCTCGTCGAGACCCGTCACGACCCCATCGACGAACGACTGAACCTCCTCCTGCAGCTGCTCGACCACCCCGGCCGCTCCCTGGAGGACACCTGCGACCAACTTCTCGACGCTCTCCGCGACCCCGACCACCCCGACGACGTCGCCCTCCTCATCGCCCGCACCCAACCCACCCGGCCCCACCGGTCCGCCGAAGCCGGTGCGGAGCCGCCGTAGGCGGATCGAGGCGACCGGACCCTGGGCCGACTGGGAGCGCCCGGTGGACGAGACAGTGCCGCAGGTCGCACATCAAGGCGTACCTCTTGAGGACTCGGGGTCACAACTCTGGGCCGGTGGCTCCCGGTCCGTGAGAACCGGGCGCCGCCAGCTCACGTCAGGGGTTGACGTCAGCCGCCGCGCCGGGCAGGGGTATAAGGCCGGTATGGCTCGGCGTCCGCAGCGCCAGCCGGCCGCACAGCGTGGCGAGCGGCAGCTCGGCACCGAGCGCCATGACGGCGGTGGCGAAGTCGCCGCCCGGGGCCGAAGTCGTAGCGTCGAGCCCGACTCAGGCGACCGGCCAGTGCCCTGCGGTCACGGTGGCCGCGCAGGCCGGTGGCCAGCACGTACAGTCACGGCAGCACCGCCCGACGAGCAGTCACATCCCTGCGCCAGGTGGAGCGTCAGGCCAGGGCGAGTGGCTGCTGCCGGTCGAACGGAGTCGCCCCTCCACGTTCTGCATCAGTCAAGATCCGGGCCATGCCCGGGCCAGCGGCTCGGCAAGCATCTCCGGATCTTCCATATGCGCAGGTCAGCAGGTTGCTGACGCTGTACCACCAGCGGACGAAGAATCTGCTGGTGGGTGCGCTCGCGCATTCCGGCCGGTGGCGGGCGGTGCTGTCGGAGTCCGAGGACTTCCCGCACTTGGTCGCGGCCTTGGACCAGGTGGTCCGCAAGCTGGGCGGGACGGCCCGATCGAGGTCGAGGCCACCGAGGCCCGCCAGCTGGCGGCCCGGCTGCGGTTCACCTGGCTGCCCGAGCCGTGGACGCTCAACGACTTCGATTTCGCGGCACAGCGCGGCGTCGACGAGAAACTCATCCGGGACCTGGCCACCTTGCGGTTCCTCGACGACGCCTCGACAGCAACAGCCTCCGATCCTGTCTCCGCAGCATCAGGCTGGACCCGGGGCTGGGCGACCGTAGCGGCCAGCACAGGACCCTACTCTCCAAAATGTGCTGGACTGTTCGCCAGTTCGCGCAGCCGGCCCGGCCCAGGCGGCACAGGTGTCTCCGTGCCCCCAAGATGGAGGTGAAACCAGACGTCTAGAGGCGGGAAGATGGCGTTATGGCTCTACGGGGAGACGCGACTGCGCGTGGACGGTTAGCTGCGGCGTTGGCACTGGCTCTGCTCACGACTGCGATGGTCGTGGCGGGACTGCACTTCGCGACGGTCAAGCCCACATATTCGTCCGTGAAGTGCGGCGACAAGGTCATGCAGGCGGGCGACAAATGCGGGACGTACGACTCGTACACCGGCATTTCCGTGGCGACGCCGGAGACCAGCCGCCAGGTGGCAGAAAACGACGCCGCCGGAGAGCGGCCCGTCGGGTGGATCATGGTGGGGCTGGCGGCCATACCGTTCGGGTTCACCGTGAAGTACCTCGTGCTGGCAGGAGAACCGGGCAGGGAGCGAAAGAGGCGCGCGCCCCGCGAGGCAGAGGTCCGTCACCGGAACGCTCCTGACGAAGCGGCCTTAAACGCCATGCTCAGAGAACATTTCGACACACGGCAACGGGAGCAGGACGCTCTCGCGGGCGAGGGCGAGGACCTCCCCCGGTACGTCGAGGACATCCTGCAGCGCAGGAAGCCCCCGCCGCCCGCGCACTGAGGAATCCGCAGGCGGCCGGAGCAGCCAACCGACAGAGGGCCCGCCCCGCCGGCCGGCGCTCGCACAGTGGGCCCAAGGTGGTCCCCACCAGACGGGAGCCCGTCAGGTGGTGGGCACGCGCAAAAGCCGGAGGGCGGCGTCATCGCGGCGCGGGCTGTCCGGCCGCGCGTTGATGACCCTGACGCACCGTCGCTCCAGGCGTGCATCGGCCAGCGATTCCGCCAACCCCACCAGTGATACCCGACGCGATGACTTCAGTGGAAAACGACACCGAGCTCCAGCCGCCGGCCGGATAAAGGGGTCGCTCAGCGCGGCGGCGCCGGGCCATGATCCACACTCGTGAAGATGTCGAAGCAGTCCATGGTCCAGGCCGCCGCCCGCAACAACGCCGAGTGGTGTGCGGTGATGAGCCGAGCGCACGGTGTGGAGAGCCAGTTCGGGGAACAAGAATGGGCCGCCTCGGCCCGAACCCCGCTGTACTACCCGGACGCGGTGACGCTGGTGCCTGGCGCCGACCCTGCCGCGGTGGTCGCCCGGATCGACACCTCCATGCCCGGCGGCTCGATCAAGGACAGTTTCGCTGACCTCGACCTCACAGAGGCCGGCTTTGAGGTGTTGTTCGACGCGCAATGGATACACCGTCCGGCGAACGCACCCGCCATCTCCTCGGATCTTGCTTGGGACGTGCCCGGTGACAAGGACACGCTGGGCGCCTGGGCTCAGGCCTGGGATCAGGAGGACGGCAACGCGCACCTGTTCCGGCCCGAACTGCTCAACGACCCGGCCACCTTTCTGCTCGCCGGACACTCCGCCGACGGCCGGGTGGTCGCCGGAGCAGTGGCAAGCCGCAGCGACCACCTGGTCGGAATCTCCAACGTCTTCGCACTCGACGGCCCTGACACAGCCTGGCCGGTCGTACTGGATGCGGTTCACCGGCTGTTCCCCACCCTCCCGGTGGTCGGCTATGAACACGGTGACGACCTAGCGGCCGCCGGGGCGCCACGGCTTCGAGCCGGTCGGTCCGCTGCGGATCTGGACTCACCGAGGACAGGACTGAGTCAGCCGAAGTAGGTCGAGCAGCCCACCCCGCCCTTTCGTCGAAGAACCCCACCTCAAGGGGCACTCGCTGCGTCGGGTCCTCGCCCTCCGCGAGCACCGTCACTCCGGGCGCGGAGGGCGCAGCGGCGGGGCTGGCAGCGGCCCTCGGGCAGGCGATGGGCGAGTTCGACCTCGTACTCGTCGACTGGTGCCTGCCTCAGTGTGGGACTCCACGGGCATCGGTGAGTTCCTGGCATGAACAGCCACTCCCAAGACAGCCAGACATCAGATGCTCGTTGCCGAACAGTAGCCGCGCCGTCACCTCATGACAGCGCACCAGCCCACACCACACGACCTTGTCACCGACACACCGAAGTGGCTGACGCGCAACGGCTGTCGCCAGCACGCCCGATCACAGTCGGTCAGCGCCGCCGGTCGTCGGCGGTTCGCACTCCGCAGCCGAGCGCCCGATCAGAAGCGATGTGCAGCAGCCAGCCGAGTACGAAGGTGAACAACCCCACGTTGGCACCTGGCCCGTCGCCCGGCAAGAAGGGGACGACGACGAGCCCCAGAACTGGGCCGATCGGCCGGTGGACGAGGTTGTAGGCAGCCACCTTGCCGCGTGCGAGCTGCCCAGCTTCGTGCGGCGCCGCCCGCCCGACGAACAGCATCAGGTCAGGAGCGATGAAGCCCACAATCCCCAGCGCAATCGCCCCGCCGCCATGGTTGACCATCTCGAGCACGGTCCAGGCCAGCACAAACACGGCGAGCAGCGACCACGCCCCACGGACCAGGCCCGAGGCCGAACTCCAGGCAGCGTCATGACGGGTTGGGGACGCCATGGGTTCACTCCCGGGCTGCGGTCCGGACGCAACGGATGCGGCGGGTGAGGGGGCGGAGGAGGAAGAAGTAGCGGACATCGTCAGGTCCCGTCTGGGTGGGAGGCGGTAGTGGCCGTGCTCAGTACCTGGTCGACGAGCTCCTGCACGTAGTCGGCGCCGATCGGCGCCCCGGTGATCAGGAGCCGGTAGTACAGGGCTCCGGCCAGCTGGTCGAAGACCACTTCCGACGAGATGCCGGTGGGCAGCGCGCCGCGTTCGCGGGCGCGGTCGAGCGGGCGGAGCGGCAGAGCGTTGCGCCGGGCGAACATCCCGCGAACGGCGTCGCCCACATCCGGGTGCCGGGCGGCGGCCGCCACGAGTTCGGCGACGACCCCGGCCGATCGGTCGGCCTCCCCCGCGCCGTCCCGGCCGACACGGCGCATCCGGTCCAGGCCCGTCGCGACGGCGGTGAGGTATACGGTCAAGTCGCGCCGGATGTCACCGGTGTCGGCGACCTCCACCTCGTCCTGAATCCGCGCGACGAGCGCAACGAGCAAGTGGTCCTTGCTCGGCCACCTGCGGTACAGGGTCGTTTTGGCCACGCTGGCACGGGCAACCACCTCATCGATGGCGAACCCGTCGTATCCCCGCTCCGTCAATACGTCATGAGCGCCCGCAGGATTCGTCCGTCGGCACCCTCACTACGAGGACGGCCTCTGCGCGCGGGACCGGTCACGGGAACTGCTCCTCAGGGCCGGGGGCGGGCCGCCGCACCGCATTTCGATACAGCCGTTGCGTTACCCAGAGTTGACAGCACCCCCCCATATACGCAACCAGCGCAGCGAAAATAGCGCGCACCACACCCCCGTTATCTTCTTCGCGGTCCTGCAAGAGGACCGCTGGCCTCCGGGCCCGGCATGGCTGGTCCCCCCTGTCGAAGGCATGACCTGGGGGGTGGTGTCACCGGGCCCGAGAGGCGCCGTTGGAGACGCTGATGAGAAGTCCGACTACCGCCTGGCCTGGTGCAACGCCCGGCCGCTTGCGGGCGGCAGGTCTGCATAACGTGGATGCGCGCATACGACGCCAACGCCCTGGCCAGCACCGCACGAACCCCGTTCGGGAGGATGGGTTGGACGACATCGACGAAGTAGGAGTCTTCCTCGGCCTGGACGTCGGCAAGAGCGCCCACCACGGGCACGGCCTCACCCCGGCCGGCAAGACGGTCTTCGACAAGCAGCTGCCCAACAGCGAGCCGAAGCTGCGGGCCGTCTTCGACAAGCTGGCCACGAAGTTCGGCACCGTCCTGGTGATCGTGGACCAGCCAGCCTCCATCGGAGCACTCCCGCTCACGGTCGCCCGGGACGCCGGCTGCAAGGTCGCCTACCTGCCCGGCCTGTCCATGCGGCGCATCGCCGACCTCTACCCGGGCGAGGCGAAGACCGACGCCAAGGACGCCGCAGTGATCGCCGACGCGGCCCGGACCATGCCGCACACCCTGCGCTCGCTGGAGCTGACCGACGAGATCACCGCCGAGCTGACCGTTCTGGTGGGCTTCGACCAGGACCTGGCGGCCGAGGCGACCCGCACCTCCAACCGGATACGCGGCCTGCTCACCCAGTTCCACCCCAGCCTGGAACGCGTCCTCGGGCCGCGCCTGGACCACCCCGCGGTTACCTGGCTGCTGGAACGCCACGGTTCCCCGGCCGCGCTGCGGAAAGCCGGTCGTCGCAGGCTGGTTGAGGTGATCCGGCCCAGGGCTCCGCGCATGGCCCAGCGATTGATCGACGAGGTCTTCGATGCGCTCGACGAGCAGACCGTCGTGGTCCCGGGAACCGGCACTCTCGACCTCGTGATCCCGTCGCTGGCCCGTTCGCTCGCGGCCGTCCACGAACAGCGGCGAGCCCTGGAAGCCCAGATCGGACAGTTGCTGGAGACTCACCCTCTTTCCGCGGTCCTGACCTCGATCTCGGGGGTCGCGGTCAGGACCGCCGCCACCTTGCTCGTCACCGTCGGCGACGGCACCAGCTTCCCCACCGCCGCCCACCTGGCCTCCTACGCCGGCCTCGCCCCGACCACCAAGTCGTCGGGAACCTCGATCCACGGCGAACACGCACCCAAAGGCGGCAACCGGCAACTGAAACGCGCGATGTTCCTTTCCGCGTTCGCCGCCCTGCACGATCCCGCCTCCCGCACCTACTACGACCGATGCCGGGCCAGAGGAAAAACCCACACCCAGGCCCTCCTCCGCCTGGCCCGCCAGCGGATCAACGTGCTGTTCGCGATGCTCCGCGACGGCACCTTCTACGAACCCAGAACCCCACGCCCCGCTTGACGAAAGACATAGAGGCACCCCCCACCCCTCCACCCCGGGGCAGACCACGGTCCAAGGCGAGGACTTGGGCACGTGGATGCAAGCGGGTACAGCGGATGGGCTGGAAGCAGCTGCTACCCGCGCAGGCGCGAATGCTCGCCAACATGCTCTACCTCACCCCCGCGACGGCGGAGGACAGGCCGCCAGCGCCTCGTACGCAGGCGGACAGGTCGGCGGCCAACCCCCGCTGGCCGCGTAGCAGTTCTACACCCGCGAAGGACACCTCCGCGTACTGAGGAAACTCATCGAAGAGATCGACGGAGCGCAGCACCGGCCGGGGCAGTTCGTCGGCAACTGCAGGCGGCGGGCCAACAAGCTGATCGAGAAGCGGCGCGCGGAACTCGACGCGCTGGGGATGTGCTGGTAGCCGCACTTGGGTGAAGGGCCGGACCCGGGCATCCCGTTGGGGACCCGGGCCGGCCCATGTGCGCCGCCCTGTACGCCCCGCTGACAGGAGACGACACAACCGGCCAGGCTGGCATCAGCTGACCACGCCGAATCATCAAGAACCCAACGAAACAACTGCACACAACCAGCGCTCCACCCAGAAGACCTGCACGCACCCTCACACCCCACGCGTCCATCATCCGCATGCGGGCGGCGCCCCAGCCAGCCACCTATGCCGCCATCGCCGTGGCGACCGGGCTGGAGAAGGCCACCGTCTGGCGTACCGCTCGAAGACTCGCCGCAGAGATCCAAGCCGTGCGCGGCCAGGTGCTGCCACGTCAGGCGATTCGATCGCAGGCGCAACCAGCGCCATCCGAGACCCGGTTCCCCGCTCCACCCGCCCGTGGCCCCTTCTCCACCACGGACCGCGCACGCCGCGTCACCCTCCCGAATCGCCCTGTCATAGACTCGCGACGGATCATCGTCGAAGAGTCCCGGGGGGACGCATGGGAGACCACGCCGCGCCGGACGAGACGCCCGCGCAGAAGAAGGAGCGCGCGGGGCAGCTTCGTACGTGCGCCACGCGGGCACGCCGGATCGCGGGAGCCCTGGGCCCGTACCTGGACAAGACGGTGGGCCAGGCGACGGCGAGCCCGCCGATCTGGACCGGGCCGTACGCCACCGCCACCACCCAGACGCTCACCGCGCGCCAGCGCAGCCTCGGCACGATGGCGCGGGACCTGCTCGCGGACGTGGCACGGTGGGAGGCGGAGGCCGGCCGGCTGGAGGACGAAGCAGTCAAGGGCGCCGCCAAGCAGCGGGCGGGCGGGAGTTGATGGGCGACTTCCACGGCTTCGACACCGCGAAGATCCGGACCATGGCCGGCGACATGAAGAACGCCGGCCCTGGCGCCCGTACCCTCCACGGCGAACTCGCGAGCGTGCTCCGCGACGCGCAGGCCCTCCTCAAGGGCGCACAACCGGCCAGCAAGAGCCCGGTACTGGAGGCACTGATACCGCAGGTCCTGCCGCTGCTCTACGCCGGGCTGCCCGCCTCGCTCCACGCCGAACTCGACACGACCGCCGACTCGATACGGCGCCGCTGCGCCCAGTTGGACCGCGTGCACACACTGGAGGAGCAGGGCTACAGCATCGACCCGGGCCTCGACTTCGACGACGAGAAGGCGCCCGACAAGAAGAACATCGACGACGCGCTGGCGTACTTCGACGACCACATCGACGACTCCGGCGGCTTCCTGTGGGAGAACTCCGCGCAGGGCGCCAAGGAAGTGCTCAAGCGCTTCTCCTCCCTGACCCCGACCGAACTCGACGCGGTCATGTCCCGGATGAGCGTCGACCAGCTGAAGAAGCTCAACGCCCAGGTCGGCGAGGGCAGCACCTTCTGGGGCGCCGGCGACTCCGACGGCACGGTCAAGGCGCAGTGGGTCAACCTGCTCACCTCCGAGCTCGGCCCCACCACTCTGGCCCGCATGCAAAGCACCCTCACGCACCTGCCGTGGCAGCCGAACCTCCACACCGACTACGTCAAGAACCTGAAGTACCAGGCGATCGACGGGACGCTCTACGGGCCCAGCGGCGACATCGACCTGCCGAAGGACATGAGCCAGGGCGATGACGGGGACTGCTGGTTCCTCGCCTCGCTCGCCGCCGTCTCTGCCCGCGACCCCGGTTTCGTGCGCGACCACATCAAGGTCAACCCCAACGGCACCTACACGGTCACCCTCTACCGTGCCCCGGTGCCGAACATCGACGGCCTCACCGGCCAACCGGTCGAGGTGACTGTCGACAACCAACTGCCGGTCGACCACTCCGGCAAACCGGTCTACGCACCCACCCCGGACAACGTGATGTGGGTGGCGATCTACGAGAAGGCCTACGCCCAGTTCAGCGGCGGCTACCAGAACATCAGCGGCGGCCTGGGAGACCAGGGCATGCATGAGATCACCGGCCTGCCCACCACCCTGACGACGCCCGGTTCGATGTCCCTGGCCGACATGAACCAGAAGATCAAGGAGGGCCACGCGGTCACCGTGGACAGCGTGCCGCACCTCAACTCCGTCGACGATCGCCTGGTCGGCGAACACGAGTACTCCGTGCAGAGCGTCAACACCGAGGCCCACCCGCCGACGATCACCCTGTTCAACCCGTGGGGCCGCAACTCGGAGAAGATGAACCCGCCGGTGCCGGCGACGGTCACGGTGACCGAGAGCCAGTACCAGCAGTACTTCCGCGAGGTCTCCTCCACGAAGACGAGGGCGTGAGAGCGATGCGCCGCTCCCGGTGGATCACCGTGGGGGCCGCCGGCGCCGTCGCCGTCGGCATCCTCGTCGCCGTTCTGGTACACCAGGCAGACGGCCCCAGCGCGAACGACGCGGAACCGCCGCCGCTCGGGGCGCACAAGGCCGACGTGCAGCGCATCGTCGTCGTGCCGGACGGCAACCCGATGGGTCACACCGGGGGCATCCAGCTCCCCGACGGCCGCAGCGTCGCCTTCAACGTCGTCACCAGCGACCTCATCAAGCCCGCTCCCGGCCCCCACGAAGCCGAACTCGCCCTGGAACAGGACGCCCTGGAACGGGACGATTCGCAGTCCGACTGGCACTTGGTCAAGGCCGGCGACGTCATCACCGAGTACGGCATCCGCGTCAAAGTCCTCAAGATCTGGCGCATGCCCAACCCCGACCACGACGCCATGGACCTCCAGGCCGACCCGCTTCCCACCCCACCCCCGACCCCCGTCGTGACCATCCCCAGCACCCCGGCCACCGCATCCCCGTCGACCTCCTGAGGTGGTCGGTGTCGTGAGCGTGCCCGGGCGCGATGCCGAGCAGCCCGGTGGGCCACCTCCACGTCCCCCGCAAGCGCATCGCGGACATCGACGGCGTCCCCCACAAGATCGGGCAGTTCCTCGGCAACACCCACCGCAGAGCCGACAAGCTCACCCCCGGACGACGAGCCGAACTCGACGCACCCGACACGCCCTGGGCTCAGGAGCAGCTGGGCAACGCATCTGTGTTGACTCGTCCCCGGCAGGTGACCGTCCTCGTGCTGGGCGCCTAGGTCACGCACGTCCTCCTCGTGGATGGCGACGCCTACGGCGCGGGGAGCGCTGCGTCGCGTGCGAGCTGGCCCCGGGGGCGGTCAGGTCGAGGTGAAGGGTGGGCGGGGTGGTGGGGTTCTCGCGGGAGGTGAGGATGACGGCGAGGCCCGGGGTGTCCTCGGCGAGGGCGAAGGAGAGGGGGCGGGTCGGGGTGGCAGGGACGTGGGCGGTGACGTCGAAGTCGAGGTTGGCCTTGGTCGTGGTGGCGGTGGCGGTGGACAGGGCGGCACCGAGGGCGGGCTTGGTGTCCCAGGTCAGGGTGGACTCCGTCCAGGTGATGTCGGCGACGGCGTAGGCGGTGAGCTGGGTGGTGTCGCCGCCGCTGTCGGAGACGTAGCCGTAGGCCGACAAGGTGGCGGCGCTGATCGTGCCGAGGACGGCTGAGGTGTCGAAGGCCAGGTAGGACTGGCGGGTGTAGCCGCTGCCGGTGGCGTTCTTGACGACCAGGGTGGTGGCGGTGCCGAAGCCGGTCGCGGCATAGGAACCGTCCCGCACGTATCCGTCGGCGATCGCGGGCAGGGTCGCGGAGGTGAGGGTGAAGGTGGCTTCGCGGGTGGCGCCGGCCGCGCCGGACAGGTCGACGGCGAGGGTGAGGGTGGGCGCCGACTGCGTGACGGTGACGGCGTCGTCGGCGCTGATCAGTGTTCCGCCGAGGACGAGTCGGACCGTGACGGTGGCGGCCGCGCGGGACGGGTCGGATACGCCGACCACCAGCTGGCCGCCGCTCTGCCGGGTGATGACGGAGCAGGGCGCGGAGACGGTGATGCCGCCGGCGGAGCCCGCCGTGAAGAAATTCGCCGCGATGACGCCACTGGCACTGTCACGGACCGCCTGGACGGAGGCGGTGTTGGCCAGCACGGTAACGGTGGGAGCGGCGGCGCGGGAGGCGGTGTGTTCCTTGGTGGAGCCGGGCAGCAGCACGTAGGCGTAGGAGGCGGCGGCGGGCACGGCGCCGTGGGACAGGCACAGGGAGACATAGCGGCGGGTGAGCGTGTCGGTGGTGCCGGATATCGTGTTGATGTCGCTCCACGCGCCGGTGCGCGCGGTGCGGGCGGCATGGACGGTGGCGCCGCCGGGGAAGAGGTAGCCGCCGACGTCCGCCAGGTGGGCCCAGGAGGCCGCGGTGAAGGTGTCCGTCCAGCCGAGTGTGTCGGGTTGGGCCGTGCCGTCCACGGTGAGGGTGTTGCCGCCGTCCGCGTGCAGGTTGCGGTTCTCCACGGTGGTGACGACCTCGCCGCCGCTGCCCCCACTGATGCCCGCGCCGAGGCAGGCGATCGAGTCGTCCAGGAAGAACCAGGACTTCCGGGCGGTCAGGGTGGAGCCGTATTGCTGGAAGTCCATGCCCGCGCAGCCGTACGTGTCCGACAGGCTCGCCCCGCCGACCCAGGTGGCAGTGGGGAGGGTGGCTGCGCCGGCCGCGTCGGCGAGGGCGAGGGTCTCTACGGTGGTGCCGGGCAGGCGGTGCGGGTCGGTGGTCGGCCAGTAGGCGTCGGTGAAGTGCGCCGGGTCGGTGGGGAGGTAGAGGTAGCCCATGCCGTCGCCGGTGTGGTAGCCGTGCAGGTTCTCGCCGTTCATCGACTCGTAGCGGGCGACGCGGGCCGAGGACATCGCAAGGGCGTACGCCCAGCCGTCCCGGCGGTGCACGGCGCGGTCCATCGAGGGGAACTGGACGTGCCCGGCGGCTTCAGCGGTAGCTGTCACCGAGGCGTCGTCGAGGACCGGCTGAGCCAGGGCGATCGCCGGGATGGTCGCGGTGTCGGCGTACGGTGCGTACGCCTCGCCGCGGGTGATCCAGCCTTTTGCCAGGCTCTTGAAGTGGTCGGCCTGCGCGGTGGTCGGGGCGGACGCGGCGGCTCGCAGCACGGACTAGATGACGAGGTTGCCGTCCTCGAAGTCGGTTTCGCCCGGGCGGCTCACGGCCCGGCCGCGCACCGCGTCCATGCACAGCCCGTTCCATATCCAGGGCCGGAACGAGCTGTCGACCGAGGTGTACACGTGGGCGGATGCCGGGTCGGTGATCGCCCAGTTGGAGCCTGCCAGGAGCTGGAAGAGGGCGGCGAGGTCACGCAGCATGACCATGCCGTAGGTGCCGGTGTAGGGGATGTCGGTGTGCTGGACGAAGGAACCGTCGGCGTACAGCCCGTCGCCGGAGGTGACGTAGGGGAAGGTGTCGGACAGCGCCGCGACGGCCGTGGCGAGGCGCTCGCTGCTGCCGCCGAGGATGCCCCGTACGGCGACGACCTGGCACAGGTCCACGCGGTTGGCGCCGGTGGAGACCGACCGGGTGGAGCCGTACTTGTTGAAGGTCGGGTCGGGGACGAAGTGGTCGACCGCGGCGAGGTAACCGTCCAGCTGGTCCGTGGAGAGCAGCGGGTGGACGAGGACGGCCGCAGTGGTCAGGGCCTCGGGTGACCCGACCTCCCACTCCCACCAGTTGCCGGACTCGGCGGTGTCCGCGTTGTACACCTGGGTGTGCAGGAAGTCGAGGCCGGTGACGACGGCCGCGCCGAGCGCGGCGCTGCCGTACAGGGCGCGTCCGGTGCCGTCGGTCGCGGTGGTGCCCGGGGTGGCGTACGCCGTCGCCATGGTCGCCAACTGCTTGTAGCTGCTGGTCATGTTGGCCGGGGTGGTGAGGGTGAGGCTCGGCCACAGGCTGTTCGCGGTGGTGTCGGCGGACAGGGAGTTCCACAGGCCGGTGGCGCTGGTGGACAGGTCCTTCAGTGCGGTGGTGTAGGTGTCGTCGGTGGGGTTGATGGCGCCGCCGGTGACGATCTCGGCCCACAAGGCGCGCAGGGCTGCGTACGCGTCGTCCGCCCGGGCGGGTGCGGCGCCCGGGCCGAGTTGGACCGCACCCGCCAGACCGCCGAGGGCGAGGGCGGCCGCTGTCAGGAATCCGCGTCGGCCGAGGTGTCCTGCAGGGGTGTCGTGCATGGTGCCTCCACGGTGAGGGGGTTTCCAGGGGCGTGGGTCAGCGGGACCGCCCCGGTGCCGGGCGGTGCCGGGCGCGGGCGCGTGTCTGGGCGCGGGCGCGGGTGCGGTGCAGCTGTACGCGGCGGCCGGACGGGCCATTTCCCGCCCGTCCGTGTCCGGGCGGCCGAGCGTGCTGAACGCCGGCTGCCCGCAGGGCACTTCGTGCGGCTCAGGGAGCGGGTGCCGCCACCGGTGGCAGGGTGACGACTTGTCCGCCCGCGGCGCATGAGGCGTAGACGGACTCGACGGTCTCGATGATCTGGAGGCCGTAGGAGGCGGGCACGGCGGGGGGTTGTTCGCCGCGGACGGCCGCGGCGAACGCGGCGAGTTGGTCGAGGAACGCGGTGGGGACGTCGGCGGAGGTCTCCTCGGCCAGGACGACTGGTCCTGCGCCGTCATCCGGGTGGAGCACGGCGCCGCTGCCGCGTGCCACGCGGATGGTGCCGTGTTCGCCGATCACGGTGAGTTCGTCGCGGGCGGGCAGTTGGGTGCTGGTGACGGTGATGTGTCCGGCGATCCCGCCCTCCAGTTCCAGGCGGGCCAGGACGTCGGTCTCCACCGCCAGGTCCCCGCGGTGGACGGCGGTGGCCGCCACAGCGACGGGACGGCGGCCGGTCAGCCACAGCAGCCGGTCCACGCAGTGGGTGCCGATGTTGATGAAGACGCCGCCGCCGGAGACGGCCGGGTCGAAGAACCACGCGGGACGGGTGCCGGGCCGGTAGTCGGTGCTGCGCCAGTCGTGGACGGCGCGCACGGCCCCGACAACCCCCGTGTCGAGGGCAGCCTTGGCGGCGGCGACCGGGGGCAGGAAGTGCTGGATGTGTCCGACGAACAGGACCACTCCGGCGTCCGCGCAGGCGCTCGCCATGAGGGCGCAGTCCGCGGTGCGGGTGGCCATGGGCTTCTCCACCAGCACATGCAGGCCGGCTGCCGCGGAGGCGATGACGATGTCGGTGTGCAGGGCGTGCGGGGTGTTGACGACGACGGCGTCCACCGCACCGGAGGCGATGAGTTCGCGGTGGTCGGTGAAGATCGCGGCGCCCAGTGGCCCGGCGACGCGCCGCGCGGTCTCGGCGAGGAGGTCGCAGACCGCCGTGACCCGCACGCCGGGGGTGGTGGCAGCGGCTTCGGCGTGCAGCACGCCCACGGCGCCGGCACCGATCAGGCCGAGTCTCATGTCGGTCACGTGGTGCTCTCCTCGGAGGTGATGGTCCCGGTGTGCTGCGTGGCTCCGCAGGACTGCCGGACGATGATGGTCGGGCGCAGCAGGACCCGGCTGCCGGCTAGTTGGGGGTTCTCCAGGCGTCGCAGCAGGGTGCGTGCCGCGGCTTGACCGAGCTGCCGTTTGGGCGGTGCGACGGCGGTCAGCGGGATGTCGGCGACTTCGGCGATCTCGTCGTCGTAGGCGACCAGGGCGAGGTCGCCCGGGACAGTGAGCCCGGCGCGACGGGCGGCGCCGAGCAGGAGGGCGGCCTGCCGGTCGCCGAAGCAGACGGCGGCGGTCACCTCGGCGTCGCGCAGTGCGGCCAGGCAACGCTCGGCCGCGGCGGGGCTCCACTCCTGGCGGGCGGCGCGGAACTCCACGGTGGCCAGGCCGCGTTCGCCTGCCGCCTGGTGGAAGCCCTCGGCGACCGGGCCGGAGGTGGGGCTGGGGTGGCGCAGGACCAGGCCGATCGCCTGATGGCCGAGGCCGGCGAGGTGGCGGACCGCGTCGTAGGCGCCGGCTTCGTGGTGGGTGCAGACGTATTCGTTGGTGCTTTCCAGTGAGGCGTCGCGCCGCTCGACCAGGACGGTCGGCACGGGCAGCGCCGCGAGCCGGGCGAGGTAGTCCCGGGCCGGTTCGGGCCCGTTGAGGGTGGGGACGAGGAGCAGGCCGTCGACACCGGCCTCCAGCATGTCCCGTACGTCCTTGTCCTCGCGCTTCTGGTCGTAGTCGGAGCACGCGAACAGCAGCCGGGCGCCGGCGGCGGACAGGGTCTCCTCGATGCCGCGCAGGACCTTCGGGTAGTAGAAGGCGGTGTCGGGGACACTGACGCCGACCAGGGCGCGGCCGGATCCAGGGGCGCTGGGCGGGACCACGAAGGTGCCCGAGCCCTGCCGCCGGACCACCAGGCCCTCGGCGACGAGTTCGTCGACGGCGCGGCGCACCGTGCTCACCGAGGTACCGCTGCTGGCGGCGAGTTCCTTCTCGGTGGGCAGCCGACCGTCGGAGGGCCAGACGCCTTGGCGCATCTGCTGCCTGAGCTCGGCGGCCAGTTGACGGAATTTCAGGTCGTGGGCTCCGGTCATGATGTCCTCAATTCCCATGCGGCTCGGTTCACTTGACGGAACCGACAGTCATTCCCTCGATGATCCGACGGCCCAGCCATACGTAGCAGGCCAGTACGGGAAGGACGACCAGAGCCACACCGGCGAACAGGCCTCCCCAGTCGGCCCCGTTGTACTGCATCTGCTGGAGGAAGCCGAGCAGCGCCAGCGACAGGGTCTGGTGGTCGGTGGTCTGGATGAAGACGAGTGCGAAGACGGTCTCGCCCCAGTGCTGGATGATGTTGAGGATCAGTACGGTGACGAGCCCGCCGCGCGCCATCGGCAGCATGATCTGCCAGAAGGTCCGCAGCGGTGTGGCGCCGTCCAGTGCGGCGGCCTCCTCCAGTTCGACCGGGAGGGTGGCGAAGAAGCCGGTGAGGAAGAACACGGCGAACGGCAGCGAGGTCGCCACGTACACGACGATCAGGCCGAAGAGGCTGTTGACCAGCTCGAGCCGGTTCATGAACACGAACAGCGGCAGCATCGCCATCTGGGCGGGGATGCCCAGGCCCAGGGCGAAGGACAGGGTCAGGACGGAGTTGATTCGGGTGGTGATGCGGCTGAGGGCGTAGGCGGCGGGCGCGGCCAGCAGGACGGTGATCAGGGCGGTGCCGCCCACGACCACGACGGTGTTGAGCGCGGCGTGGCCGAACTGGCCGCTGGTCCAGGCCCGCGCGTAGTTTCCCCACTTGAGGGTGTGCGGCAGTCGCCAGGGCGAGCTGAAGATCGCGTCGGAGGTCTTCACGGACGACAGGAGCAGCCACAGGGCGACGAAAACGTTGAAGGCGGCGAACAGCCAGACCAGGGGGACGCCAAGCAGCCGGCCGGTGGTGAGCCGGCGCAGCCGGCGGGCGAGCGGGCCGGGTGAGCGGCCGGGTGAGCGGCCGGGACTGGCGACAGCCATCGGGGATGGTCTCCATGTCTGAGGTGTGCGGAAGGTTCGGGGTCGGGTGGGGGCCGTCCAGGACTGCTGGGGGCGGATCAGTACTGCACGGAGTCGCGGCGCATGAAGCGGCGGATCAGGACGACGAGCACGCCGACGAGGGCGAGCATGACGACGGCGCTGGCGGCTGCGGAGCCGTAGCGGGGGACGCCGCCGGACGCGAACGCCTCGCCGTAGGTGTACAGAGCGGTGTTCCACACGCCGGTGTCGGGCATCTGGCCCGCGGCACCGGCGAAGGCGTAGATGAACTCGAAGACCTTCACCGCGGAGATGGTCCACAGCACCGCGCACACGCCGACCACGTCCCACATCAGCGGCAGGGTGACATGACGGAACTTCTGCAGGGCGTTGGCGCCGGCCAGTTCGCAGTCCTCGTACAACTCCGGCGGGATCTGGTCGACGGCGGCCATCAGGATGGTGGTGTAGAAGCCGGTGGAGGTCCACACCAGGCCGATCATGATGACCTTGAAGAGGTTCTCCTGGCCGAGCCAGTTGGTGGCCGGCAGGCCGGTGCCCTTCGTGACGGAGTCGACCGGGCCGCCCTGCTGGAAGAGGAAGCCCCACAGGATGGCGATGACGACGCTGGGGACGATGTTGGGGAAGAAGAGGATGGAGCGGGCGGCCTTGCGGCCCTTCATGTCACGCAGCACCATGGTCAGCCCGAAGGAGACCAGGAAGGTCAGCCCGCCCGCGCCGAAGATGATCCAGAGGGTGTTGGTGAAGGAGTGGCGGAAGGTCGGGTCCTGCAGGAGCCTTCGGTAGTTGTCCAGGCCGGTGAAGGTCATGGGGCCCGCGCCGGCCCACTTGTTGAGGCTCAGCCAGAGGGTGAACAGCGACGGGCCGGCGAAGAAGACGACATACACCGCGGCCGCGGGCAGCACCAGCGGCCAGAAGAGTTTGCGGCGGCGGGCGGTGAGCGGGCTGTGCCGGATGCCGCCCGGCCCGGCGGTGGTGCGCCGCCGGGCGGCGGGGGCGGCTCGGCCCGGGCGCAGTGTGTCGGTGGCCGTCACGAGGCCGTCCTCCAGTAGGACGCGGAGTTGCCCGCCAGCTTGTTCGCGAAGGACTGCGCGGTGAGGTGGCCGGTGAGGAAGCTGGTGTTCAGCGGGAGGAACACCTTGGTGTACCACTCGGCGGCGGTCTCCTTGACGCCGTCCAGGGTCTTGACGACGTTCCCGGTGGCGAGTGCCTTCTGCGCGTCGGCGAGTTCGGCGGGGGCGGCGATGTCCGCGCGCGGGGTGATGTTCTTGGCCTGGGTGGCGATGCCCTGGAGGCGTTCCTTGGCGAGGAAGTAGGCGATGAACTTCTGTGCGGCAGCGGCGTGCCGGGCCTTCTTCGGGATGGAGAACCCGATGAGGGAGATGTCCTGGGAGGTGTCGCCGCCGGAGGTGAGGGCCGGGAACGGGAAGGAGCGGTAGGTGAAGGCGGAGGAGGCGAACGTCGAGGTCTCGCTGGGCGCGAAGGTGCCCAGGAGCAGGAAGTCGGACTTGCCCTTGGCCCACTTCTGCTGGACGGCGGGCCACTTGGAGCCGTCGTACCCCTTGGTGAAGTCGTCGGCCTTGACGAGTGCCTCGACGTGGCGCAGCGCGTCGACGAAGCCGGGTGCCTTCAGCAGTGCGCCGCTCTTGTCGGTGGCGGCCTTGCCGAAGGCGCCGGGGCCGAGGCCGCGCAGCACCGCGTAGTACGTCCAGTAGGCGGCGTAGTCGGGGACATCGGCGTCCAGCGCGAGCGGACCGTCGCCACGGGACGCCTTACGCGCGGCCAGCAGTGTGCTGAACTCCGCCCAGGTGGCGGGAGGCTTGGCGGCGACATCGGGCAGCGCGTGGCCGTCGTACCAGATCTGAGTGGTGATGATCTCGTAGGGGAGCTGCCACAGGGTGCCGGCGGTGGTGCTGAGGGAGTGGTACTTGGCAGGTACGACGCTGCCGACGGTGCTGCCTGTCTCCCCGGGTATCGGCAGTTCCAGCACCGGGCTGAGGTCGAGGGCCTGGCCGGTGGCCTGGAGCTGTGCGTAGGCGAAGCGGTCGGAGGAGTCGACGAGGTCGGCGGGAACGCTCCCGGTGTTGAGGGTGGGGGCGAGCTGCTGGATGACCTGGCGTCCCTTCCACTGGACGCTGACCTTGATGCCGGTGTCCTTGGTGAACTGGGCGATCGCGGCCTTGAGCACCTTGGCCTGGGGTTCGTCCTGCTTCCACATCGACCAGTAGGTGAACGAGTCCGCGCCGCCCCCGCCCGAGCCGGAGCCGGAGCCGCAGGCAGCGGTGAGACCGGCGGCCGTGGCGAGGACAGCGCCGAGGACGGCACGGCGGGAGAAGGGACGGCCGGTCTCTGCGGCATCCGTGGACTGTCTGGCAGCGGACATACCTGTACTCCTCGGGTGACGGTCACCCCGGGACCGGGGAAAGCGTGACCATATGATTGCCTCAGGAGATCGGGGAGAACAAGCGGTGTTTGAGGGTATGAATTGCAGATGACTCGCGAATTTCGTGAATCATTGCAGGAATGTTTCACGCACTACAGTGAACCGCCCAAAGATTCATCCGCGATTCATATCCTCACAGCGATTGACTGACCCGCCGTCGGCGCTGAGCATGTGAGGCGTCCGGGGGCCGAGTGTCCGGGGCCCGGCGGCGGTCGATCCGGCGCCCGCCCCGCATCGGATTCCGGTACGTCCCACGCGCCACGCCCACGCCACATGGAGAGCCATGGCCAGCCACGATCCCGACCACCCCAACGTCCTGCTGATCCTCTCCGACGACCAGGGCCCGTGGGCGATGGGCTGCGCGGGCAACCACGAGATCCACACCCCGCGGCTGGACGCGCTGGCAGCGAACGGCGTACTCCTCAACCGCTTCTTCTGCACCTCGCCGGTCTGCTCACCGGCCCGCGCCTCGCTGTTCACCGGCCAACTGCCCTCCCAGCACGGCGTCCACGACTGGCTCTCCTACCACCACGCGGGCCGCACCGGCGTCGACTTCCTCGCCGGCCGGACCCTCTTCACCGACCTGCTCGCCACGGCCGGCTACCGGCTCGGCCTCAGCGGCAAGTGGCACCTGGGCGCCAACGACCGGCCCCGCCCCGGCTTCGTCCACTGGTACGCCCACGAGAGCGGCGGCGGCCCGTACCGCGGCGCGCCGATGTACCGCGACGGAGTGCGCACCGAGGAACCCGACTACCTCACCGACGCCCTCGCCGCGGACGCCGAGCGGTTCCTCGCCGCCGAGGCCGAACGGCCCGAACCCTTCCACCTCTCCCTGCACTTCACCGCGCCCCACAAGCCCTGGAAAGGCCAACACCCCAGCCACTACACGGCGTTGTACGAGGACTGCGCCTTCGAGACCTGCCCGCAGGGCACTCCGCACCCCTGGCAGCCCTTCGCCGACGACGGCTCCCCGGTCGGCGGTGAACGCGACACCCGGCAGGCCCTCATCGGCTACTTCGCGGCGACCACCGCGATGGACGCCGCGATCGGCCGCGTCCTGGACCGGCTCGACTCACTCGGCCTGACCGAATCGACCCTGGTCGTCTTCACCAGCGACAACGGCTTCAACGCCGGCCACCACGGCATCTGGGGCAAGGGCAACGGCACCTTCCCGCAGAACATGTATGACAGCTCGGTGCTGGTGCCCTTCATCGCCGCGCAGCCGGGGCGCATACCCGGCGGGCGCGTCTGCGACGCCCTGCTGTCGCAGTACGACGTGCTGCCCACCCTGGTCGACCACCTCGGGCTGGACCACCTCCCTGACCCCGAACTGCCGGGCCGCTCCTTCGCCCCCTTGCTCGCGGACGCCGATCACGCCTCCGGCCACGACCGCGTGGTCGTCTACGACGAGTACGGCCCCGTCCGCATGATCCGCACGCGCGACTGGAAATACGTCCACCGCTACCCCCACGGACCGCACGAGCTGTACGACCTCGCCGCGGATCCCGGCGAGGACCGCAACCTCGCCGATGCCCCCGACCACGCCCGCACCCGCGCCGACCTGGCCGCCCGCCTCGACGAATGGTTCGCCCGCTACGTCGACCCCACTCTCGACGGTGCCCGGCTGCCCGTCTCCGGCGCCGGCCAGCGCACCCCGGTCATCCCTGGTTCACTCGCGACCGCCTTCGACCCGCCCCCGGGAACGTGAGCAGGACCGGCTGCCCGCGATGCACGACAGGGCCGCGAGATGGAGCTGCCGACCTCGCCGACGCCCCGGACCGTCCGCAGGACGCATCCGGGTGCGGTGCCGACCGGGGGCGGCTTCGAGGTGTTCGTGACCACCGCGGCGGCTCCCCTCCCTGCCCGAGGCGTCGCCCCGCACCCTGGACGAATACCCGGTCACCGCGGGGCGAGCCGCTGGTCAGGGCGCCGACCGCCCGCCGGAGCAGGGGCGACCCTCCGCCAGGCCGCGGTAGAACCGTACGCAATCGGCCGGGCCGAGGTGCTGGGGGCGGCGTCCGGACCGCGTTGATGCGGCCGGACGCCGGCGTGGTGCGGTGGGCGGTGCGGCGGTCGCGTCCGGGTCGGTCAGTCGATGAAGCGCAGGACCTCGGCGCCGAAGTCGTCCGGGTGCTGGAAGAGGAATGCGTGGCCTGCGTCTCCGTAGATGATCGTCTTGGAGTCGGGGACGGAGCGGGCTATGGCGTAGGTCTGGTAGGCGTGCTCCATCACATCGTGGGCGCCGTTGGCGAACAGGGCCGGCATCGTGAGGTCGGTGAGCCGGTTCCAGGTCGAGTTGATGCCGCTGCTCCACTGGGTGATGGCCTGCATCTGGGCTTCGCGCGCCGGTGCCGATGCGTCCTGCCCGGAGCCGGAAAGGCGCCGGTTGATCCGGCGCAGGGAGGCCAGTCCCGCGGTCCGGCCGGTCTCGGTCTCGGGGTGGAAGAGGAAGAGGAAGTCCTCGTCGTCGTTGTGCTCGCGCATGGCGTGGTCGGGGACTCGCGGATCCGGACCGGGGTTGTCGGGAACGCCGCCCGCTCCGCTGCTGGCGACGACCAACCGGCGTACCCGTTCGGGGTGTTCCAGGGCCGGGTCGAGTGCGACGAACCCGCCCATGGACCAGCCCAGCAGGTCTACTTTCTGCAGTCCGAGGGCGTCAAGGAAGGACACGGCGACATCCGCCATGCCGCGGACGGTGTCAGCCGGCTTTCCGTCGGAGTAGCCGACGCCGGCGCTGTCGAAGACGATCACGCGTCGCCGGTTCGCGAGGACCTCCAGGAACGCCGGGTCCCAGTGGTCGAGCGCGCCGCGGAAGCGGTGCAGGAGCAGCAGGGGACTGCGGTCGGTCCGATCTCGCGGTAGGCGAGCGTCCCGTCCTGGTGCCGGGCCTGGCAGCGCTGCTACAAGCTGAGCCGCGGCCTCATCGAGGCCGGCACCCCGCTGCCGAGGCCTGGCGAGGCCACGGTCCACGGCGAAGACCTCGGCGCGCGGGTCCAGGCGCCGCGCCTGGACTGGGAAAAGGGCGGGGGGTCGTACCGGTCCGGTCCCGTTCTCCCGTTGTAGGGGGCACGGGTCTGCCGGGAAGGGAGGGGCCGGCCTGGGTTCTTTGGCCTACAGGCAGATGAGGGCGCGTGGTTGGCGCGGCGCGCGGTGGGGTGCGGGTTCATTCTTCATGCTGATGTCGCCCGGCGGCGGGGTCGTGAGAATCAGGGAACCACCGGTCGCGGCCAGTTCTGTGGGTGGGCTCGGGGCCGGCGTCCAGCACCAGGGGAGCCCGGTCAGGCTCTGAGGAAGAGAGAACTGCGGTGAGTGGTCGCAGGTACAACGTGTCACGCCGGACGGCGGCGGCTCTTGCCGGCGCGGCGGCAGCGGGTTTGGCCAGGGCGATGCCCGCCGCGGCCGCACCGGCCCGCGGCACTCGGCAGCCCAAGGGGAAAGAGATGAACCTCCAGGTCACCCGGGACGGTTTCAGCGCCCACATCGAACCGGTCATCGCGGTTAACCCGTGCGATCCCCGGCACCTGCTCGTTGCCTGCAGGGTCTTCACCGGTTCGCGCATCGGTGTGGCCGCCTACACCTCTCACGACGGGGGGTCGGCCTGGCAGGCTATGGGGAAGTTGCCTGGACTGGTACCCGATGCCTGCGGCAACGCCACCGTGTCCTTCGATCCGTCGGGCAACGCGTACGTCTGCGCCGTGCAAGCCTCTGGGACGACCCGGCAGGGTGACGCACTGGTCTGGCGCCTCGCTGCGGGAGAAGACCGCTTCCGCGCCCCGGTAACGGCGATCCCTGGCGACGGCGGACTGGCAGACCACCCTTGGACAGGTGTCGGGGCCCGCCCAGGCACCCCACACGCCGTGCTCTATGTAGTGGGGCGCCTGTACGGCACCGACGCCGACGGGCTGGTCCTGACCCGCTCCCTGGACGGGGGACGGACGTTCGAGCCGCCACGTCCGCTGGATCCGGCCGCAGGGCCGCAGGCGTCCTCACCCGTCCTCGCGGCCGCCGGGCACGGCAGCCTCAGCGTGGCGTTCACCACCCCCGCCTCCTCGGGCGGGCTGGCTGTGCGTGTGCTCTCCTCCACCGACTATGGCGTCACATTCGGTCCGGCACAGATCCTGGCCGAGGTGGAGGAGACCGCCCCCGACCTCAGCCCGCTGTCGGCGCGCAGCGGGCCCGCACTGACCGCGCTCCCCGGCGGCCGGGGCTTTTGCGCCGCGGTAACGACCTTCGACGAGGCGAACGGGACTTCCCGCCTGCTCACGGCAACCGGCAGCGGCCGCGGACGGTGGGAGCCGGCCGTGGAGGCCGCCGCCGGCACCGACACGGTCTACCTCCAGCCCCAGATCGCCGCGGGCGCCGACGGACGGCTGGCCGTCACCGTCTACGCCCTGGATCTGCGCACGCACCTCATCGAGGTCTTGCTGTTCCGCACCCCGACAGGAAGATCCGTCGTGTCGGCGCTGCGGTTCCTGCCACCGGTCAAGATCACCTCCGCCCCGTTCGATCCCCTGAAGGCCGTCGGCACCGGCGCCACCCCCTGGCTCGGCAACTATCAGGGCCTTGCCGCTGGCCTCCACGACGACGTCCACCCGGTGTGGACCGACACCCGCAGCGGAAGCGCGCAGATCTGCACCGTCGCTCCGGATTAACAGCCTGAGCCACCGACAGCCCGGCGCCGCCCTCTTCCCCCGGCCGACGCAACCAGCGGCGGCCAGCGGACCGGGCAGGGCCCGCCGGGGGCAGAAATCAGCGCTGGACCCCTCGCCCTGCCGCCCGCCTACGCCGCACCGTCCCCTTCCCCAGGTGCGGCCGATCTTCCCGTGTGACACCTGGCCCCGAGGAATCTCCCGGCCCCATCAGATCGTCGCCCGTTCCACGGCGCCCGACTCCCCCAGACCGCCCCTTGACCGCACGGGTTGCCCCATTCCTGGCCATTCCACGCCGTTCCACGCCCTTACGTCCCGATCCGGGTGCAAGCAGGTGAGCAACCGGGTGGTTGCTCACCTGCTTGCACTCCCCCGCTGCTTTCCAGCGTTCCAAGCCCGCGACCTGCGGTAGTGATGTCGATCGAACCGTCCTGTGTTTGATCCGCCGGCCGAGATGGTCGGGGGCGCGGCGGTACGTTTGAGACATGAAATCGAGCGGCGCCGACGGGCGGCCGGTCGGTGGGAGGACATGGAAGTCCCGGCCGATCCTGCTCACTGCCGCGCTCGTGTCCCTCGCCGTGCTGCTCGGTGTGGACCTGATCGGCAGCGACAGGATCCGTATCGGCGGCCTGCTGGTCGCGGTGCCGGCTCTGGCCGCGGTGTTCCTCGGCCCGCTCGACGTCCTGATGCTCAGCGTCCTGACCGTCGGCGCGGTCATCTGGGCCTCCGCGGACAACAGCATCCTCGGCACCGCGAACTTCCCCGTGCTGCTGGCGAGCGCGGTGCTGGTCGGCGCCGGGGCCGTGCTGGCCGCACGCATCCGCGCGCGCCGCGAGCGTCAACTGGCCAAGGTCAGAATGGTCGCCGAGGCCACCCAGCGGGCCCTGCTGCGCCCGCTGCCAGGCCGGCTCGGGCGGGTAACGATCTCCTCGATGTACCTGGCCGCGGAGGAGGAGGCGGCGATCGGCGGCGACCTCTACGCCGCCGGCGTCGACGAGCGAGGCAACATCCGTGTCCTCGTCGGCGACGTCCAGGGCAAGGGCCTGGCGGCCGTCGAGGTCGTAGGACTGCTGCTGAGCACCTTCCGGGTCTCGGCACGCTCCGGCGTGCCGCTGGAGTCCCTGCCGAGCTACCTCGACCAGGGCCTGCGCTACGACCTGGTCGACCTGGAGGAGAACGGCGCGCCCGGCACCATCGACTCCCGCCCCGTCGAGACCGAGTTCCTGGAGCGATTCGTGACCGCCGTCATCGTGGACATCGCCGACGACGCCAGCACCGTGCGCATCGCGAACTGCGGACACCCACCGCCGATCCTCATCCGCGGCGACCGCGTCATCCCGCTGCTGCCGGACGTGCCCGAACTGCCGCTCGGCCTCGGCGACCTCGGACGGAGCAGCCACCACGTCGACAGCTACGACCTGGCGCTCGGCGACATCCTGCTGCTCTACACCGACGGCGTCATCGAGGCCCGCAACCCCGAGGGCGCCTTCTACCCGCTCGCCGACCGCCTCGCCCACAGGACCCGCGACACCCCCACCGCCCTGCTGGAAGACATTCGCAACGACCTGACCCAGTACACCGCCGGACTCAGCGACGACATCGTGATGCTCGCCCTCCAGCGAGTCGCCTGAGACCGCAGCATCCAAGCCCCCGGCTCGAGGGCCGCCCACCCACCCGTCGGAGCAAGCGCAGCCGAACCTTGATCGCCGTCCGGTGCCACTGAAGTTTGACCAGCGCTGCTTCCAGCGTTCAGCGCGCTGCCTCGCCCGGCAGGCCGAAGAGCGGCAAGCAGGGTTCGAGGCCGGTGACCATGGTGGACCCGTGCTGGTGCGTCTCCCACCGGGCGCGGGGCAACCGCAGGCGTCGCATCGTCGCCCGCAGGCCGCGGATGTTGTACTGCTGCACGCCGTCGTGTTCGTAGCCGAGCTTCTTGGAGACGGCGAAGGAAGTGGGGTTGTCCTCGAAGGCGCCCGACAGCGCCTCGAGCGCGCCCAGACCAGCGAAGGCCAGGTGCAGGACCGCGGCGCGCATCTCGGTTCCGATCCCCTGTCCCTGATGGCGCACACCGAGCCAGGAGGCCGTGCTGACCTGCCTCAGCACCGCGAAGTCACGAGCGGTGATCTCCTGCAGACCGACGAGGCGGCCGTCCTTGAAGACAGCGAGGTTCAGCGCCCAGTTGTCCGGGACCCAGTTCCCCCGCCGCAGCCAGTGATGCTGCACCACCGAGCGCGCCCGCTCAGCGGGCGGCAGATCGGTCCAGGGCACGATGAACGGCATCCGGTCAGGCTCGTGAACACCCTCGGCCGCCAGATCGGCCAGTTGACCCAGCTCCTCCTCCGAGGGCAGCCGCAACTCCAGGCGGGAAGTGTTCAGACGCAGCCCCAGCAGGGGCCAGTGATCAGTCAGCATGAGTCATTGTCCAGGCGCGGCACGACCAAGGTCACACGATTTTCAGCCCGGACAGATCACCCACCCGCCGCCACGCGCACCGGTCAAACCTCAGTAGCACCGGACGCAGCGGCAGGGCAGCGGCACGGGAGGCGTTCAACACATGCAATCGAACAAAACATCGAACCAGATTGGTGGGATGAGCACCCACGACCAGGAGCAGCCAACTCCCCTGCCGCAGGCCGACGCCCCGCCGGTCGACGTCGCCCTCCCCGACGGGCAGCACCCCTACGCCGCAGTGCAGAGCCGGCAGCGGGAGACCAACGGCACGTGGCGGTACCGGCCGCAGATCCACCTCCCCAGCCAGACCGGCAAGCGACGCGGGCACGCGGGCCGACCGGGGCCTACAGCCAGATGACGTACCGTCCGTCGAAGTCCCCGCCGGCGCAGAAGTCAAGCGCGTAGCGATGTCGGTGGCCACGAAACCACCGCCTTCCTCACACTGGATGACGGTGACCGGCGGCCCGGACAAGCTGCCTCCAGCGGGAGCGGCAGCGTGGGCGCTACCCGTGACGATGGCGCTGACGGCCAGGGCCAGTACTGCGCTGGCAAGCGCGGTGGTGCGGTACACGGCAGGTTCTCCTCGTATCGGTTCGGCGAAGCCGGCATGGCGTCAACCCCCTCCCCATGTCACCGGCCTGCATGTCCGCCGTCCCTCGTACGGGAGCGGAAGATCCCCCAACTGGACGTGAGTCACGCTCCACCCGTCGGCGAGATCACCGCAGCACCAACAGGTTCCCGGGAGAGCTGAAGCTCCCTGGTCACCCACGACAGCAAGAACCAGCAGTCGCTTTCGGCCCGCCCCGCCAGTCGCCCATGAGCGGGCCCGGCGCCGGCCGCGACCGGGGCCGGCTCGGCAGGCGCCACTCCCGCCGCCCTGAGAGAAAGGAAGACCACACGCACCCGCGTCCGTCCGCACCTCGCTGCGGCCACCGGTTTCACCAAGGCCTCAGCAAGCGCGTCACCGGCCACACGTGCCGGTGTTCGGTTCAGGCAGTGACCCTGCAGCGGGTTGAGCACCGGGGAGACGGGGCGCCCGACCGTCCGGGGGGTGGACGGCCGGGCGCTGCCGGGCGGCGTTGCCGCCGGTCCCCGAGGGGACGTTGGCGCCCTTCGGGGCCATCAGGTCGCATGCCCGCGACCGGGCCGGCCACACCACGTGGCCGGACTACGGTGTCAGGAAGTGGCGGCGCGCAGCGGTTCCGACCGGTCGGAACCGCTGCGGAACCCAGTCCGACCTGCCGGCAGCCCGACCCGTCCGTCACCCGCTTCCCGCAGTCGACGTGCCTGTCGCCCCACCGCACCAGTGCGGTCTCCACGATCACTGAGCTCGGCAGCGTGTCCTAGTGGGTGAGGGCGCCACGGGCTTCCTTGATCCCGTAGTAGACGATCACGTATCCAGCCAGCGGATCGGCCCACCAAAGACCCCAGGCCGCGTTCATGACCAGGCCGAGCAGGACGGCGGTGGCCAGCAGGCCGTCGATGAACGTGACCCGGCCCTCGGTCTCCAGGACCGGGTTGCCCAGGGCCGCTCCCGTGCGGGCCTTGCCCGCAGCAAGGGCGAACATCACCACCGCGGTGACCGCGGTCCAGGCGATCCCGGCCGCGCTGTGGTGGGCATGGTGCCCGGCGGCCAGAAGCCACGTCGACTGGACCAGCAGGTAGAGCGCGAGCGCCACGAACGCGGCGCCGATGAGACGCATGGCCTTGCGCCGGCGGTCTTCGCCGGTGCCCGACAGCTCCCAGATCACCACCGTGGATGCGCCGATCTCGATCAGAGAGTCCAGACCGAAGCCGGCCAGCGCCACCGAACGGGCGCCGAGCGCGGCGAAGGCCAGCACGACGATGCCGATCACGTTCCAGGCCAGGGTGATCCATTCCAGTGCAAAGCCCCGCCGCAGCAAGCGGGCGTTGTCCGGTGATGCTGCGGCAGGATTTTCGATCACGACAGGCATCCTCCCAGGAGGAAGGGTCAACGCTGACTCCGGCCAGTGCCCGACAGCGGCACACGAAACGCCTCCTTGCCCCCCTCAAGCCGTCACCGGTTCCCCCTTCAGGTCCGAGGCCAAGGACGGCATGGCCGGCGGGCGCCGCAGTGCCGCCTCCGCACGGGCCGCGGGCGTGTGCCCGTGCGGGCTTGACCTTCCAGCCGAGTCGAAGGTTCAGCGTCGGGCCTTGACGACCTACCGCATATCGCAGCTCGCCGAGCGCTGCGGCGTCCCTGCCACGACGCTGCGCTTCTACGAGGACACCGGGCTGCTGCCGGCCGAGCGGACCGCCTCGGGATACCGCACCACGGTCCTGCTCGCTGGGCGAACCTGGCCATGCTCACGCCGTGATCACCGGAGCACGTGCTGATTTCCGTCAATGGACCGCTGGCCGGCCGGATGCGGCCGCCCGATTGAGCCCGCAAAAGCTTCAGAGGTCGAAGAACTGGGTGATGATGTCTGCTGTGTCGAGCTGGTGGCTGGTCTTGCCGATGAGTGCCGGGGCGGAGGAAGGACCAGGAACGGTGTGGCCGCCGCGGTGGATGGTGTACAGGACTACCGGGGGGACACCGCTTGCCTCATAGGTGGTGCGTTCGACCTCGGTGGGGTCGGCCGTGGTCTTCTTCGGCAGGCGTGTGGTCGTGGGTTCGGTGGTGATCCCGTTGCGCTCGGCGAAGTAGCGAGCCGTGCGGGTGGCTGACCAGCTCGAGCCACCTACTTTGAAGAGGGTGCGCAGGGCCCAGTTCATGGTGCCGCCCTGGTAGGAGACGATGGGGTCCTTAGTGCCGTGGATCAACAAGACCGGCAATGACGCCCGAGGTGCCTGACTGGCGAGGAAGTTCTCCGGTGCGGGCATGGTTGCCGCGATCACCGCCACACCCGCCAGCATGCCGGGGGTTTCGTGGGCGAGACGGATGGCCATCTGGCCGCCGTTGGAGTAGCCGACCGCATAGACACGGCCGGGGTCGATGCGCCGGTCCGAGGCGAACGTGGCGGCGACCGTACGGGCGAAGCCGACATCGTCGATGTCGGCTCGGCGGGCCGGAAAGCGGCTTTCGCGGCGGGCGTCGTTCCAATTGCCGCGATAGCCGTCGAGGTAGGCGACCAGTGCACCGCGGGCGGCGAGCGCGTCGAAGACGCCGCCAGTGAAGGCGCGATGCTTGTCACCGGTCTGGCCGGAACCGTGGAACACAAGAATCAGTGGCTTGGCCTCGCCCGGCGCTGTGGTGCCGACAAGAGTGAAGGTGCGGGTGGCCTCGGCGACGGTGACACTGCCGCGGGTGGCTGTGAGGGTGCTGGGCATGGTGTTTCCTCGGCTCAGGCGAAGAAGTCGATCAAGGTACGGGCCATCCACTCGGGGGCTTCCTCGGGCAGGAAGTGTGCCGCACCTGGTGCGATAGCGCCGCTCGTGTTCGAGGCAACCTGCCGTACGGCCTGCTCGACGCCATCGCGCATGCCGTGCTCGCCCCCGATGGCCAGAACCGGAATGTCCAGCGGCCCCTCGGCGGCCAGCGCGACTACCTGGCCCCCGGACTCTCCCGCGCGGTAGAACTGGAAGCTCGCGTGCAAGGCGGCGGGGTCGCGCAGGGCATCGACGTAGACGTCGACCGCAGCCTGAGGGATGGCCTCAGGACTGGCGGCTTTGGTGGCGAACTGGTGACCGAAGTAGATCTCCTCACGGCCGGACACCATGCGCTCGTTGATCTCGGCCAGACGATTGAAGACGAAGTGCCAGGCCAGCTCGTTGACCTCAGGAGGCATCAGCAGTGGGGGCATCGGAGTGAAACCGGCGAGGACGGCCTCGGCCAGCACGAGCTTGCTCACCCGGTCGCGATGGCGTGCGGCGAGTACGTAGCCGACCATCATCCCCATGTCGTAGCCCGCGACATGGAAATTGTCGTGGCCCAGGGAAGTCATCAGCCCGGCCATGTCGTCGGCCAGGGTGACTGCGTCGTACCCGGTGGCCGGCTTGCTGCTGGCACCCACGCCACGCAGGTCGGCGGCCACGACAGTGAAGTGCTCAGCGAGAGCAGGCATCACCAGCCGCCAGCCGTACCAGAACTGCGGCCACGCCGGCAGCAACAGCAGTGCCGGGCCGGTCCCGCCGATCACAGCGTGCAGTTCGACGCCGTTGACGTCGACGGTGCGGCTGGTGAAGGTGTCGCCGAATCCGACGGGAAGGTGCGGGACGGCGTCCGCGGTGAAAGGCATGTGTCTCCTCGTACCGGACCCAGCCCTAAGTGGATGAGTCATCCGTTTTAACGTAGCACAACCGGATACACCATCTGGTTACTGTGGGGGTATGAGCACTCCGCCGTTGCGCAAGGACGCCGCCCGGAACAGGCACCGGATCGTCGAGATCGCCCGGCGGTATGTCGATGACGGCAGACCCCTGCAGCTCAACGATGTGGCGCGGACCGCATCCATCGGCGTGGCCACCGTCTACCGGCACTTTTCCACGCCGGAAGCGTTGCTGGAGGCCGTCGCACTACCTGCCATCGAGAAGCTGGTCCGGCGAGCCGAGCACGCATTGACCGAGCCTGACCCGTGGATGGCGTTGCGTGATTTCCTCGCCGCTGCGATCGAAACCTTGCTGACTGACCCGGCCGTTCCCCCGGTGTTCGCCGCAGCCACTGACAGCTTGGAGCACACCGGCGACCTCAAACGCAGGCTCGCCACCGCCTTCACCGAGCTCCTGACACGCGCGCACGCGGCGGGAGTCATCGATTCCAGTGTCACCGAGGCGGACATGACCCCCCTGATGTGCGGCATCGCCTACGCGGCGAACGTTCACAGTGCGCTCGACCCGACCGAACGAGCCACCCACGGCCTGCGCTACCTCAATCTGCTCCTCACCGGCCTGCACCGTCCCTGACAGCGACAGCTCTCAGCAAAAGACGGCAGGTCGCGGGAAGTTGGGCGGCCAGGTCGATCAACCCGGTCTTGCGGCTCAGCTGTGCTTGGACGCCCAGCTGACTCAAGACTGCCCAACGCCTCAACGACGGCATACCCGCATCGGGATTCCGACCTGTCCACACGGCAACCTCTCCGACCCCCCGCCCGCGGTCTGCTCGGCGCGCTGGAGGAGATCACCAATGCGGAGGCGAGGTCGCTGTTCGACCTCAACGTGTTCGGTCTGATCAACGTCACCCGTGCCGTGCTGCCGGTCATGCGCAAAGGGGCGCTGCAGCCGGCAGCGCACGCTGTTCTCGTTCACCGCTACTCCTCGTGCTGGCCGATCGCCAGCTTCATCACCGGCGTCGAGCTCTTCGTCGACGGCGGCATGGCCCAGGTCTGAGGGCCACCGGCGGGCCGGGGGGCTCCACGCCTGCATCCCCGGCCCGATACACACATCGCCGCGAGCGGTGACGCATTCGACTCCGTCCCGCCGACCCGGCACGGCGGGGCGAAGGTCGTCCTCGGCGACCTCAACACGGACGCCCTTGACGCCCTGGCGACACGCATCAAGGACGCCGGCGGCGACGTCGCCTTCGCCCACACCGACGCGACCCGGCGACAGGATCTGGCCGACCTCGTCACGCTGGCACGCGAGCGCTACGGCAAGCTCGACGTCCTGGTCAGCAACGCCGGCGTAGGTCCCAACTCCCCGCTGGACGATCTGCGGGTCGCCGAATGGGAGCTGATGATCGACGTCAACCTCAAGGGCGTCCTGTACGGCATCGCGGCGGCTCTGCCGGTCTTCCGTGACCAGGGCTTCGGACAGTTCGTGAACACAGCATCCACCGCTGCCTACCTCACGGTCCCCAACCAAGCGGTCTACTCCGCCACGAAACATGCCGTGCGCGCCCTCTCCGAGGGACCGCGCAAGGAGGCCGGCGAGAACCTGCGCGTGACCATCGTCTCGCCGGGCTTCGTCCGCACGAACTTCGTCGAAGCCGTCGACAACCCCGAGGTGCGAGCCCAGCTCATCGAAGCCAGGGACAAGTTCGCCGTGGCGCCGGAGGCCATCGCCCACGCCATGCCTTCGCGATCGAGCAGCCCGCCGACATCGACGTCAGCGAACTCATCGTCCGTCCCACCGCCCAGGCCTGACAGCCACCGGCCTGCTGCGCGGGCGCGGGACCCGGCCCAGCCACAGTTCGCGCCACGGGCCGCGGCGCCGCTGATGAAGTGGCGGCGGCCGCCGGTCCGTTCGACCGGCGGCCGCCCGTCAGGCCTGCCCCGGCCGCGGGGCATGGCCTGGATCACTGTGGATCAGATCACCTCGGCAAGTTCCGTCAGTACCTCCTGTCCGCCTCCGGGCGTCATGTCCTGCCGTCGAGTCCGGACCAGGATCAGCGTGACCAGGGCGCTGACGCCGAGGAAGGCGGCACCGATGATGAACGCCGTGCGGTATCCGTGCACCAGCCCGGCCGAGCGGACGGCGGCGGAGGCGCCGTGGCCGGCGATGTAGCTGGCGGTCGCGGTGGCGGCAATGGTGTTGAGCAGCGCTACACCGAGGGCGTTGCCGACCTGTTGGGTGGTGTTGACCAGAGCGCTGGCCACTCCGGCGTCGGCCGGGTCCACCCCGACCAGGGCCGCCGAGGTGAGGGGCACGAACGCCAGGCCGAGGCCCAGGCTGGTGATGATTTCCGCCGGCAGGACGTGACTGGCGAAGCTGGTGTGCGTGCCGACCTGGGCGAAGAGCACCAGGCCGACGGCGCCCAGCACCATGCTTCCGACCAGCAGGTTCCGCGCCCCGATCCGGCCCATCAACTTGGCGGCCACGGTGGCCCCGACGAAGGTCCCGACCGAGTAGGGCAGGTAGGCAAGGCCGGTCTTCAGCGCCGAGTAGCCGAGGACGCCCTGGAGGTAGTAGGTCAGCAGCAGGAACGTCGCGAACATGCCGGCGATGGTCAGCAGGTTGGCGAGGAAGGCGCCGCCTCGGGTGCGGTCCGCCAGTACCCGCAGCGGCAGCAGGGGATGCTCGGTACGGGCCTCGACGGCCACGAAGGCGGCGAGCAGGATCACGCCGACGGCCAGGAGCGAGAGTGTGACACCTGAGGTCCAGCCATCGGACTCCGCCTTGGTGGAGCCGTAGACCAGCGCGACCAGACCGGCCGTCACCGTGGCCGCGCCGAGCAGGTCGTAGTGCGCTTCGCCCTTGGCCTTGCTCTCGGTCACCGCCCAGCGTGAGCCGACCAGGGCGACAAGCGCGATCGGCACGTTGACCAGCATGGTCCATCGCCACGATGCCCACTGCGTCAGCATTCCGCCCATGATCAGGCCGATCGACATCGCACCGCCGGAGACGGCGCCGTAGATCCCGAAGGCGCGGGCCTGTTCCTTGGGGTTGGTGAAGGTGACGGTCAGCAGCGAGAGAGCGGCAGGGGCGAGCAGGGCGGCGAAGCCTCCCTGGAGCGCGCGGGCCCCGAACAGTGTGGCTGCGTTCTGGGCGAAACCGCCGACGGCGGAGGCGGCAGCGAAGCCGACCAGGCCGATCTCGAAGATTCGTTTACGGCCCACGAAGTCGGCGATGCGGCCGCCCAGCAGCAGCAGGCCGCCGAAGGCCAGTGTGTAGGCAGTGAAGACCCACTGGCGATCGGCTACCGAGATGTGAAGGCTGGCCTGTGCCGAGGGCACAGCAACGGTCACGATCGAGGCGTCGAGCACGATCATGAGTTGGGCGAGGACGATGACGCCAAGCGCTCGGAAGCGGCGCGGGTCTGCGACAGCGCCCCCGGTTGTGGAGGCGCTAGGGGTACTCATACGGTCAATGCCTTTCAGAGGGGGCGGGTCGGCCCGCAGAGGGCAGCCCGAACCGATCCCCGAACGGGTCGGTGTATGTGGACGATTCGGATCGAAGAACGGCAGCGGACGGCCTGGTCGCGGGCCTGTGTCGGCTCGGCGCCGGCCAGGCGGGCGAGGTGCTTGAGCTCAGGTGGCGCCGGGGCCGCCGACGCCGGCAAGGGGTGGCTCAGCCAAGCGTCACTTGAGCTGTGTCAAAAGCGACGTAGCCGCTGTAATCACGTCCGACGCGCTCGAATGACGCCGGGTGCGGGTCCGGGTAGCTCCAGGCCGCATCGTGGTGAGTCGAACCGCCGATCGAGACGTCGTGGTACTGGCAGTCGCCCTTCCAGGGGCAGTGGTAGGGCGTCGGACTGTCGCTGAACAGGTCGGCGCTGAGCGAGGAGGGCGGGAAGTAGAAGTTGCCCTCGATGCTGATCAGGTCCGTGTCGCGGGCGTCGCCGATGACGATGCCGCCTATGGATGCCTTCATGTCTGTGTGCTCCGTGGTTGCGTGCCACATCCCGCACTAAGTGAACAGGTCGGTACTGGTAACACTACCGAGGCATGGGGTGGGGCGCAACAATGTGCACCGAGCGGTACGCTTAAGGAATGACCGAGCTGCAGAAGGGGCCGCGGGGGCAGCGCCGTGGGCGAGGAGCACGCGAGCGCATCCTCGCCGCGGCGCATGACCTGTTCCGCGAGCAGGGAATCAACAACACCGGAATGAATCAGCTGTGCGAGGTGGCGGACGTCTCCAAGAACACCGCCTACCAGCACTTCACCAGCAAGGACCAGCTGATCACCGAGCACCTGCGCCAGCAGGACCCCGGCACGATGCCCGAGGTGTTCGACCGTGCCGACCTGACGCCCCGCGAACGACTGCTCGCGGCGTTCGAGACGCCGGCGGCCTCCACGCTGGAGACGACACCCCTGTGCCCGTTCATCGAGGCCGCTGTCGAGATCGCCGACCCTGAGCACCCCGCGCGCATACTCGTGCGCGAGTACAAGAAGTCCGTCGCTGTCCGGCTGACCGAGACTGCCCGGGAAGCCGGAGCCATCGACCCGGAGCTCCTCGGCGAGCAACTGGCATTGCTGCTCGACGGCGCCTCGGTCCGTACCCGGGCCCTCGGCACCGGCGCTGAACAGACCGCCGCCGGCATTGCGGCCATGCTGATCGAGCACGCTATCCCGCAGACCGCACCCCTGCGGCTTTAGCAGTCGCATAGGTTGCCGCTGCAGGCCGGTGACGATCAGTGTCCTATGCCCATTCAGGCAGACGCGCCGCTGTTGAACGAGCAGGTGAAGACCTGCAACGTCCATGAACAGGGCATCCTGCAGTCCCAGGTCAACTGGCCGATCGACTGCGGAAGCTCCCGCTCGACGGCGAGAAGGCCAGCAGGGTGTCGAAGTCGATCTCGCCGCTCGAGGTTACGACGGCTGCGACGCCGTCGTCGTCCCTCTTCCCTCCCCCAGTCCCGAGGGCGGTGATCTCCGTGTCCCCTGGGGCAGTCAGTACCTCTGCCGCCGGCAAGTGGGAGTACGAACGAGTGACTGCACGGGCTGGATCGGCTACGCGTCCAGCCATTCTCCGACGCGGACTCTGGGCGGCTGGACCCGGCAGGACCCTGGTGCGGCAGCTGTGGTCTCGTAGTGGGCGGCGGCAGCGAGGACGGCACGCAGGTCTTTCGCGAAGCCCTCGGGCACGGGGAGAGTCTCCTTGCGAGCAGCTGCGGCGACGGCGCTGAGCACGCAGGCGGTGGCGTCGGAGACCATGGCGCTCCAGCGCCGGGGTGTCTGTGACAGGTTCAGTCGGCCCCACTTTGGCCATGACCGACATTCGTTCCGGCCCCATCCCCGGCGGGACGCCAGCAGCGGAGCGAGGAACGAGACGGCTGCCTCTGGCTGCGTCTTTGTCTGTGGCGCACTCCCCGGCAACGCCCGGAATTCGAACGTCTGGTGGGGCCAACTTCCGTGTCGGAGTGGGGCCCAAATCACCTGTCACGAACAGCCGGGGGATGTCGGTCAGTGCGCGCAGGGTGCGCAGGATGGTGGTGGTCTCGGCGTCTATGGTGACCGCGTCGAGCAGGGCGCGGCCGTCGGGGATGACGGTGGTGTAGGGGCCAGGAGCTCATCGGCACGGGCCTCGATCCGGACGGCTTCCCACAGTTGAGCCTCGCGTGCGGCGGCCGCGGCGAGCGCCAGCTCCGCCACGATCGACGTCGCCCGCAACATCAGCTGAGCTGAACCGAAAACAGTGGAGCCGCGCCCTTGCAGGGGCAGCTCCACTGCCTTCGGCTACGACGGGCAAAAAAGCGCGGTGGAGGCGGGTTACCAGCGGTCAGGGTCTGCCCGGAGGAGCCCTTTTCACTGGTGTGGTCCCGCCATTCCCTGGTCGGACATGGGTTAGTTATGGATGGTGAAGCACACGCTGTTCTTGTAGTCAGCCGGGGAAGTCGTGGACGCCGCCCCGCCGCAGAAGAGGGAGCCGTTGGAGAACGACCACCACACGTTGAGCGTCGCTGAGTGCTTGCCGCCGGTAGTCGTCTCCCAGTAGCCGTCATCGTCGTCTTGACCGTAGATGTACTTGGCCAGAACGCCCTTGCTGGTCGCGGCTGTGACGACCTCGTGGTCGACGTAGGTTCCGGCCCCGCTCACCGAGACGCAAACCGTCGAGTTGCACGCCGAGGCATTGAACGGCTGAACTGTGCCGGGCAGCGAAGCGTGCACCGTCCCGGATGCCGGCGAGGCGGCGGCGTCGCCCTGCCCCGCCGCGGTCGGCGACACGGCTACCGCGGCGGGTGCACCAGACATCCCGAGGGCAAATATGGCTGCTGTGCCCATTGCCGTAAGCGCGTATTGTATCGTCAACCGGGATTCCTCCTGTTGTTCCGGTGTCCTGTGCTAGCGACCCGACTGTAGGCTTCCTCATCCGCCTGGCATCGTCCCCCAACTAGATGGATTTCATGCGGTGAATGCACTATCAACTTATGGAGTGCTCAAATCCGCTTTCGTCGTCCTCTTGCGGAGTGCTCAAATCCGCTTGAGTCGTCCTCGTTGAATCCCTGCCCTGAGCGTTATTTATCCCCGGGTCCTGCAACTCAGCCTCGGTCGCGCCTCGCTCGCGTCCGGCGAGGATGCGGCCAACGTGGTCCAGCGAGACGGTCTGGGAGATGAGCCGCAGGCGCGGGTCGTCGGTGGGATCGAGCGCGGCCCGGCGCACGGGGACTGATCGGAACCCTCCAATCGCTGGCATATCCCCCCATGCCTGATGAGTCGCTTGAGCGCCGAATAACCAACTTGCCCCGTCGGCAGCCACGGAACGGACATCGTCGGGCGCCGGCCGCCGGCCCGCCCGGGGCCTCCAAGGCGCTCGATGCGGTCCTGTCGCGCCGCCAGCGATTCGCAAGCGGCTCGCCTTCTGCGTCTTGTCCGTGACATCCACTGACGTGGCGTCAGTCCCCGGGCCCCCCGGAACCGGTTCCCGGCGTGTGCGCCGGGCAATATCGGGTCGGACCGCGAGGAGCAGCGATCATGGGGAACGCGGCCGGGAGAACACCGCTCAGGCACCCCGGGACGTGTGAAACCGAGACGAGGGAGTCCTGCAACGTGCCGATCCGCCGGAGCCGCGCATGAAGAAGGCCCCTCGGCACCCGCCGATCCCGCTGCGGCGGGCCGGGGACGAGTTCGTGCTGACCGCGGCCCTGCTGTTCGTCGTGGTGACGGCGGCCCGCTGGGTCTTCAGCCCGTCCTCGGACCTGTACGTCTCGGACCTCTATGTGGCCGTCCCGATCGTCGGCGTCGTCAGCGCGGTCACCCTGGTGCTGCTCATCCTCAGCCCGTTCGGCCGCCGCAGCGGCGGGCACATGAACCCGGGCATCACCGTCGCCGTATGGCTGATGGACGTTTTTCCCGGCCGCAGCGTGCTGCCCTACGTCACCGCGCAGCTCGCCGGCTCGGTCACCGGCACCGTGCTGGCCCGGCTGGTGTGGGGCGGGGCGGTGTCCTCGCCGGCCGTCGACTACGGCGCGATCCGCCCGGCCCCGACCTGGCATCCGGCGGCGGTCTTCATCGCCGAGACCGGCTGCCTGATCGGCCTGACTCTCGTCATCGGGTTCTTCCTCGCCCATCCCCGCCGGGCGCGCCTGCTCCCGTACACGATCGGGGTGGCCATCGCGCTGATCATCGCCTTTCTCGGGCCGCGCAGCGGCGGCTCGGCCAACCCGGCCCGCCAGTTCGGCCCCAACACCATCGCCGGGGAGACCGTCGACCTGTGGATCTACCTGGTCGCGCCGATCCTGGGAGCATGCCTCGGCGCCTCGGTGCACCACCTGCTGATCCGCCGGTTCAACACCCACAAGCCCCTGACGTACAAACTGGGCGGCTCCGGGGACGGGTCCGCCGCCGGGCAGCCCCCGCACGGTCACTGACGGCCCGGGCCGAGCCGCCGCCCCGCCCCCACAGCCACTGGCGCCCCGCTCGGCCGGCTCCGAATCGCCGCCGTGATGCGGACAGTCGCCCCCCAGGTGTGCTGTGGCACCGCATCCCATGCGAGAAGCTTGCAGCGTAGGGGTGCCCAGTCCTGCCGACGGACCGTCGCTACTCCGTGATGGGCAGGGCCGCGGCGACCAGCTTGGTCATCTCGTCGTGCCCGTACCCGTTGGGGTGAGCCGCGCCCCACAGGGCATGCTCGGAGAGGATGGGAGCCGGGATCGGCCAGATCCACCGGTTGGGGGTCTGCAGCTGGGAGGGCTCGTGCCCCCTGAAGGCATCGTAGGTGTCGACATAGGCGACCTTGAATGCGGGATCGTCGGCGACATCGGCGACGGCGCCCTCGATGGCGACGTTGAACTCCTCGAATTTGCCGCGCAGCCACGCGAGGTCAGCGTGGTTCATCGGCCCGAGCTGGTTGCTCAGGAGAGGAATGGGGGATCCGTCGTACCGGCACTTCGTCTCGTCCTGGGGAATGGCAGCGGGGTATCCGACGACCGCGACCTCGGCATGCGGGGCCCGTTTGTGGATCTCCAGCAAGGCCTTCTCGATCTCTGCCGCTGCCTCGTGGATCGTGAAGTTGGCTTCGTTGCGCTCGTTGGCTGATCATGGGCCAGGTCGTGCTCGACGGTTGCGACATCTTCCCGTGGAGCGGGCACCGCGGCGGCCTGGTCGTGCTCACGCAGCGTCCGTATCGCCGTCGTCGGCGACGGATGCTCGCAGACATGACCTCGGCGTTCCCCGAAGTCACCTCGGCCGCCGCGGGATTGCCTCCCGATGTGGCGCTTGACGGCGTTATATGACCTGCGCGTGTGTCTCAGCGGTCTGTTGTCTCACGCTCAGGCCCTAAGCCTCAACGTCGCCGGCCACCAGCTCGGTCACCTGCCGCCCCACGACTGACCGACCTCCTGCCCCATCGCGGCAGCGCGCGCCCGACTCCCCAGCGTGGCACCGTCCTCACGGGGCGAAATCACCGCGGGTGAAAGTGGTAACGATCCCCACTGCAGCCTTTGGAGAAAGCCCCTCGGGCACGGTTCACTGAACGTCCCGCCGCACTGAGGAGCGCGGCCAATTCCCGGGGGATTCGTGTCTGATCACGACGACGAACACACCGATCACGTCGAGGGCGCTGACGGCCACTCCAGGCATGCACACGGGGTGTCCGCTAACGCCGACAGGCGCTGGCTGACGATCGCCCTGGCACTGATCGGGGTGTTCATGTGCGCCGAGGTCGTCATCGGCGTGATCGCCAACTCCCTGGCGCTGATCTCGGACGCCGCGCACATGCTCACCGACGTGGCCTCGATCATGCTGGCCCTGGTCGCGATGAAGCTGGCGGCCCGGCCCGCCAAGGGCATGTACACCTACGGGCTCAAGCGGGTGGAGATCCTCTCGGCACAGGCCAACGGCCTGACACTGCTGCTGCTGTCGGTGTGGCTGGCATATGAGTCCGTCCACCGGCTGATCTCCCCGCCCGACGTCACCGGCGGCCTCGTCCTGGCAACCGCCCTGATCGGCATCGCGGTCAATCTCGCGGCGACCTGGGCGATCTCCAAAGCCAACCGCACCAGCATGAACGTCGAGGGCGCCTACCAGCACATCCTGACCGATCTGTTCGGATTCATCGCCACCGCGATCGCCGGCGCCATCGTGCTGACCACCGGCTTCGCCCGCGCGGACGCCATCGCCTCCCTGCTGGTCGTGGTCTTGATGCTCAAGGCCGGCTACGGACTGGTCCGCGACTCCGCCCGGGTCTTCCTGGAAGCCTCTCCCGCCGGCGTCGACCCCGACGCCCTCGGAGACCGACTCGCCTCCCAAGACGCCGTCGTCGAAATCCACGACCTGCACGTCTGGCAGATCACCTCGGGGCAGAACGCCCTGTCCGCCCACGTGCTGGTGGCCCCGGGCAGCGACTGCCACCAGGTACGACGTCGGCTCCAGCAGCTCGTGGCATCCGACTACCGCATCGACCATGCCACCTTGCAGGTCGACCACGTCGGAGACGACGCCAACCAGCTGCACACGATCAGCGGGGCAAGCCCGGCAACCCCGGCCGGAGACGACCACTGCGAAGACGCCCACGGACCCGTCCACACCCCCCACCCCCACGAGCACTGACCCGCCCCACTTCCTCCCAGCGACGTCGTGCTCCGTTCGGGAGGTCAGGCCGATATTTCGGTCAGGGTCCGAAGCCGGTGACGTCCGCGGGGGTGAGGTCGGGTCGGTCGCGGACGATCCGCACGGGATGTCTCCACCGGCCGGCCGCGTCCAGGGAGACGTCGGCGGAGACCTCCACCACCAACTCCGATACCGCCAGGTCCACGTCGAGCGGCTCGGTGCTGCCCCAGGCGGCGGAGAAACGGCGGCCCTGCCACGGATGCCCCTCGCCTGCGGGGGTGAGCAGCGGCCCGAGACGGGCAGCGACGGCGGCGGGCACCGTGGTGGAGCGGCCGGCGTACCGCAGCCGGCCCTCGCCGTCGTAGCGGCCCAGCAGGACCGTCCGCGGCCGGCTCGGGCGGCCGGTCACCGCGGCGACGATCCCCTCCGCGGTGTGCCGCACCCGCCACTTCCTCCACCCCTGCGCCCCTTGACCCCCGGGCCGGTACCGCGCCCGGGTGTCCTTCAGGACCAGGCCCTCGATACCGAGGGGAACCCAGTCCCTCAGCCACTGCTCCGCCACGGGCGTCTCGGACGTCGACGGGCACAGGTTGAACGGCGGCTCAAGGAGCCGGGCGGCGAACAGCGCCTCCAGGTCCGTTCGGCGCCGCGCGTACGGCATCGTCAGGTAGTCGGTGTCGGACCAGCGCAGCAGGTCGCAGACGACCGCGGTCGCCGGGGCCTGGTCGGCGAGCCGGGCCACTGCGGCCGGTGTGCGGTTCAGCCGCGGCGTGAGCCGCTCGAACGCGAGGCGGCCGTCGACCCAGATGACGAGCTCCGCGTTTATGTGAACTACCACGGATGTCTCACCGAGCGGGCTACAGGCCGGGATAACAACCGTCCAGCCCCGCGTCGACCAAGCGATCGTCCACGCCTTCGAGCGGATCCTGACCGGTCAGCCGCAGCGCACCAGCGGAGCCCTCACCATCACGACGCTGTGCACCGAGGCCGGCATCTCCCGCGCCACCTACTACCGCTCGCCCCTGGTAAAGATCATCACGGCCCTGTTCAACGCGCCCGCCCCACCCCGGCCGCAAACCGGCATCCTCGCCGCCGAGATCACTCGTCTCAAGCACACCGAGCGAGAACTGCGCTCCCGCCACGCAGCCGAGCGAGAGGAACTGCGCGCCACCTCGCCACCTACGCCCAGCACATCCGGGTCCTCACCCTGCGCCTGACCGAACTCGAAGCCGCCAACGCCACCCTGCGCGGACAACTCGGCACCACCATCACGAACCTCCCCGCGCCGTGATGAACCCGACATCAGAGCCTGTTTAAACCTTCTGATTTGATGCGCTTAGGGTGGACTGTTACCGGCGTTGGCCTCCGGGTTGTTTTCTGAACCGGTGCCGATCCGTCGAACCAGCATCGCAACTGAGAGTGACCATGACACCTGACAGCCAGTTGGCGTACGACCTCAAGGGCACGGGACCGTTGCTCGTGGCAGTCCACGGCATCACCGAGAACCGAAGCTTCTGGGATCCCGTCTGCCTGCAGCAGCACTTCCGCGTGCTGCGCGTCGACCTGCGTGGCCATGGGGACTCGCCTCGGATCTCGCCGTTCGGGATTGACGAGTCGGTGGAGGACATCCATCATCTGATCGAGTCGCTGGGCGAGGATCTGACTGGGGACCAGCCTCCGTTCATCGTCGGCCATTCCCTCGGTGGAGTGATTGCGACGGCCTACGCAGCTCGTTATCCGACCCGGGGTGTGGTCAACGTTGACCAGTCGCTGAGGGTCGGCCCGCTGCCTGCGGAGATAGCCAGCGCTGTGCGGGGAGAGGGTTTCGCGGACTTCGTTCGTACGGTTTTCGCCTCGCTGCACGGTGAGCTGGACCCTGTGCTCGTGGCCGACATCGAGCGCCGCCGCATCCTCGACCAGGATGTGTTCAGCGGTTTTTGGACCCCGTTGCTTGATTGGGACGCTGACACCCTGGCAGCGTGGTCTCGACGGACCACGAGTCTTCAGCCTGGTGTCCCATACCTGTCTTTGCATGGAACGGACCCCGGTGGTGACTACGCCGACTGGCTCGCCGACCGCATCCCCGCCGCCGTGACCGAGCAAACACCGAAGCGCACGCACTATCCGCACCTGGCACAACCCGAATGGTTCGTCTCCCGCGTCCATAAGTTCTTCAGCGCCTGAGTGCCTGGTTCGATCCTGAGCTACGCGTTTTCCCGGCTCAGGATCGAACAGTGCTGGTTTCGGGTGCTTGTTGCTGGCGCATGGTGCAATGAAGTCGCCGGCAGGCTTCGTGGGCGGTGGGAGAGTGGTGCTCAGGGCCGCGGTCCGGGCTCGGTGACCTGTTGGTGGCACTGCTGACCGTCAAGGCCGCCCCCGAGAGCTGAATGCATGCCCCGGTGCCGCGCCTCGGCGCCGTGGTCATGGTGGCGAGCACCGTGATACCCGGGCCGGTGATCGGTCCTGCGGACCGATGGGCCGACGAGGCACCCGCTCCTGCGGGCGCGTCGGCCCTCCCCGGCCAGCGTCGGTGGGTCACAGGTGCTGATCGAGCAGTCCAGACTGCCCACGGCAACAGCCAGCATCGGCTCCGGCAGCGTCCACACCATGATCGACAGCGTCCACACTGGCGTTCCGCTCCCAGGCGCGGCGCGCTGACCAGTCAAGCGGGCGAGGCAGAAGTCGTGAGACGCCGAGCCCTTGAGACAGGCTCGCAGGTCACATAACGCCGTCCAGGACCGCCGGCGCCGGCAACCGCTCCAGCGGGGCGGCGATCTCCGGGAAGAACCGGGTCATGTCCGTACCGCGCCGGGAGCGCACCAGCACCGTGCCGTCCTCACGGTGCGCCAGGATCGCCCGGAACCCGTCCCACTTCGGCTCCGCGACCGTGTGGGCGTCCAGGGCCCACTCGTTGACAGGCGCGGCCAGCATCGGGTCCGGGATCTGCATGTGCCGACGCCTACCATGCCCCACCGACCGTGATCGGGGATGCCGGCGCGAGGCGATCGCGGTTCCCCTGGCCGGGCTAGCTCCGGCTCCGGCCCCGGAGACAGATGAAGCAAAGGTCCACCTCGAGCGGCTCCGCACTGCCCCAAGCGGCGGAGAAGCGGCGGCCCTGCCACGCCCGGTCTGGCTCGGCCTGGTCAACGACGCTGACGCCCCGCGGGACATCGCCGCCTGGATCCAGGCAGGCGGCCCGGGCCTGGTCACCCCGCCCGGCATCCTCGCCCTGTACACCTTCAGCCCCTCGCGGCGCGTCCGCCAGGTACTCGAGGCTGAGACCGCGAGCCGAGGTACCCCGGTGGCTCAGCAAGCTCTCCCGAAGGGAATTCACAAAGCCACCGCCATGTGTCATTCGGCTGGAATTCACCCGACGTTGCTTGTGACCCGATTCGGCGCCTCCTACTTTCACTGGAGCGTCTACAGTCGTGTAGTCGAAATTGGTCCGGCGGCGCCGCCCGCCCGTGCCGCTCACGCCCCCGTCCGCTCCAGCCCCCGAGGACTGCGCCTGTGTCCGATCTGTCCTACCTCCAAGCCGTCACCATCGGCGCCCTCCAGGGCGTGACCGAGCTGTTCCCGGTGTCCAGCCTGGGCCATTCCGTGCTGGTTCCGGCCTGGATCGGCGGCTCCTGGCACCACCTGGTGACCGAGAACGCCTCCAAGGACTCCGGGTCCTCCCCGTACCTGGCGTTCATCGTCGCGCTCCACGTGGCGACCGCCCTGGCCCTGCTGACGTACTTCCGCAAGGACTGGGTGGCCATCATCAAGGCGCTGTTCACGACCTTGCGCACCCGTACGGTGACCACGTCCACCGAACGGCTCGCCTGGCTCCTGGTGGTGGGCACCATCCCGGTCGGCATCACCGGCCTGGCCCTGGAGCACACCTTCCGCACGCTGTTCGCCAAGCCGGAGGCCGCGGCGGCCTTCCTGACCCTCAACGGCGTGATCCTCTTCGCCGGCGAACGCCTGCGCCGTGGCGCGGAGGCGCGCGCCGCGATGCCGGAGCCGGGGCTGAGCGCGGGCCCTGGCGCGGCCACCGAGGCGGACATCCGCAGCCGCGGCGCCCGGCGCCGGCTGGACACCCTCAGCTACCGCGAGGCCGGCGTCATCGGCCTGTTCCAGACGCTGGCGCTGCTCGCCGGGATCAGCCGCTCCGGCATCACCATGGTCGGCGGGCTGCTGCGGGGGCTGGACCACGAGGACGCGGCGAAGTTCTCGTTCCTGCTGGCCACCCCGGTGATCTTCGCGGCCGGCGTGCTGAAGCTGCCGAGCCTGGCGGGGTCGGCCGGCGACCACATCCACGGCCAGATCGCGGTGGGCTTCCTCACCGCGGGCGTCTGCGCGTACGCCGCCGTGCGGTTCCTGTCCCGCTGGTTCACCACCCGCACCCTGACGCCGTTCGCGATCTACTCCCTGGTGGCGGGCGTCGCCAGCATGATCTGGTTCGCCTGACGTGACGGGCCGTGCGCGGGGCACGTCAGCTTCGATCGCATCACCGACCCCTTGCGCCTCCGGCTGGGCGGTGCGGGCCGTCACGGGTGTGAAACGGGTCGAGCAGGAGGCCACGGGCGGCATCTAGGCTGGGCAGTAACGTATGCGCCGTCAGAGCGTCGGCCCGCTCACCCTGGTTGTGGAAGGGGGTGAGCGCCGATGACCGCACCACCCCTACCCGGCGCACTGGGCGACCTTGCGCCAGTGCTGAACCACTGGGGCCTTCGTCCGCCGATCCACCCCGTACGAGCGCCCCGTCCCGGCGCTGCCGGGCCTCGTCGCCTCCTTGCTCCGCCGCCCCCTGTGATTCACCATCTGTAATCAGGTGGCTACGGCACTGGGGGTGGGCGATGTCGTCGGGTACGGGCGGGGGCTATTGGGCGGACAAGGCGCTGCCCAGCGTGTTCAAGCACGATCTCCTCAAGCGGTATCTCCCGCAGTTCGGTGGCATGACGGGCACACAGTCCCGCGACCGGCGTGTCGTCTATCTCGACGGATACGCGGGCGAGGGCCGCTACGAGAACGGCGACCCCGCCTCCGGGGAGATCGCGTTGCGGGTCGCCTCGTATCTGCGAAGGTCCGGGCTGGTGCTGGCAGCCGGACTTCTGTATTTCTCCTGGTCAACGGCACCCGCAGCGGGCCGCCGAAAAGACGTCACGACGGCGGTCCGCTGTCCTACACTTCCTCCGCATGACGGTCCACATCCGCGAAGCGCGACCCACCGAATACGGCGTCCTCGGCGAACTGACGGGCCAGGCCTACCTCCAGGACGGCCTCCTCGACTTCGGCGAGAGCGACTCCTACCTCACCGAGCTGAGGGACGTGGCGAAACGGGCGGCCGCGGCCACCGTTCTCGTCGCCGTGGCCGACGACGTCCTCCTGGGCGGCGTGACCTTCGTCCCGGGCCCCGGCCCGATGGCCGACCTCGCCGCCGAGGACGAAGCCGAGATCCGCATGCTCGCCGTCGACAGCGCCGCCCGCGGCCGGGGTGCCGGGGCGGCGCTCGTCCGCGCCTGCATCGACCGCGCACACGCCCTCGAAGGCTGCGGGAAGATCGTCCTGTCGACGCAGCCCACCATGGAATCCGCCCACCGGATCTACCAACGCCTCGGCTTCGTCCGCACACCCGACCGGGACTGGAATACCTTGCCGCAGCTGGACGGCATCACTCTCCTCACCTATGAGCTGACACTCCGACACCTCCGCGACACAACATGTGGAGATGCCACCGCGGCCCGGCACTAAGGCCGTCGCGAAGATCACCGATGACCGGGACGAGCTGCTCGCGTTCTATGACTTCCCGGCCGAGCGCTGAGTCCACCCGCGGACCACGAATCCCATCGAGTCGACCTTCTCCACCGTCAAACTCCGGACCAAGGTCACCCACGGCGCCGGCAGTCCAGTCGCAGCCCTGGCCATGGTGTTCAAGCTCGTCGAATCCGCCCAGGCCCGCTGGCGGGAGATCACCGGAGCGCACCCGGTCTCACTCGTCGGGCCGGGACCCGGTTCGAGAACGGCCTGCTGGTCAAACGCACCGAGAGCCACGCGGCGCGAGGAGAATGACCGGATGACCGTCTCCGACACGTACGGCACGAACACCTACACGGCCAAGGAGCTGGCCGACCTGCTCGCCGACCGACTTGACGTGACCTTCGCCCAACGCGAGAGCGACTACCTCGGCGTGTACTTCCTGGCCACCCTCGTCGACACGACCCGCCTCCAGGTCCAGCCGAACGCCATTCCCGGAGACGACGGGGAAGACGATCTCTACGACGACGAGCACCCCGACGTGTCGGTGCTCCTGCTCATCACCTCGTCAGCCGCCGCCGAGCCTCTCAACGACGAGCTCTCGGCGGTCGAAAGCCTCACCAGGCTCCGATCAACTCGAAGCTGAGCAGCTGCCGATCCACAAGTCTTGACTGTTGCTCGTATCGGTTGCACGAGGGGACTCTCCTGATGGTGCGGGACGGGCTGGTGGGTGGTGAATACGGGCATGCCGAGGTCGACCACTGGTCTCGATCCGGAAGTCGTACAAGCTGCGCAGCACGGCGTTGCCGTGCCGGATCGTCCCCAGAATCAGGCGCGGGGCAGCCCGAGCCGCCCTTCGAGCTGGACCAGGAGCTCGGCGAGGAGGGCCGCGACCTGTCGCTGGTCGCCGTCCGGCAGGCCGGAGAGCACGGCGGTCTCGTACCGCAGTTGGTCTGGCATGACCGAGTCGATCAGCTCGCGGCCGCTTGCGGTCAGCCGCACCCGCGTCACCCTGCGGTCCCTGGTGTCGCTGCGGCGGTCCACCCAGCCGCGCTCCACCAGGAGCTTGAGCCGCTTGGTGACAGCGGCGCCGGAGGAGAAGGTTTCCCGCGCCAGCTCGCCGGGGGTCAGCTCATGTCCGGTTCGCCGCAAGGTGCCGAGAAGGTCGAACTCGGGGCGGGTGAGCTCGGCGCGGCGCAGCGGGGCGTCCTCCGCGTGCTGGAGCAGCGCGGCGCAGCGGTTGATCCGGCCGATGACCTCCATCGGTGCGGTGTCCAGGTCGGGGCGGATCATCCTCCACTGGCGAACCACCCCGGCCACCGTGTCGTCGGCCGTCCCGCCGTCTCCCGCTGCCGTCATGCGGCCGCGCCCCCTCTGGTTTCCGTCGCGGTGCCGCCGCCCCCGAGCCCCTGGGCGCGCACCGTCTGGGCGAGCGTACGGTGTCCGCGGTGCTGGATGGCGAGCACGTCCTGCGCGGGCAGCGGGGACTGCCACCACTCGCCGGACGCGATGTCCAACAGCTCGCGCAGCTCGACCAGCGCGAAGGCCAGCCGCCGCCTGGCGGCCCCCAGTACGCCCGGGTCCGGGTCCGGCTGGTCGAGCGCGCGCTGGGCATCCTGCTGGGCGGCGTGGGCCCCGCTCAGCGCGACTGCCAGGATCCGGCTGGGGCGGCGAGTGACCACCGCCATCGCGGCGGCCATCCCGATGACCGCCCCGACCAGGGTGTCGACGACCCGGTCGGTGAGCAGCACGCCGGCCGACTGGGGCCGGGCAAACTCCACGATCAGGAGGGCCATCGGGGTCACACAGATGCTTCCCAGCCAGTAGTTGCGGGGCATGAACGCCTCGGCGGCGAAGGTGAACGCCAGGACGGCGAGGACCAGGGCGGTTTTGCCGGTGTCGGTGAGCGGGGTGATCGCGACGAAGATCAGCACGCCTATCACGTTGCCGACCACCCGCTGGATGCTGCGGCGCCAGGATTGGCTGACGTTGGCCTGGGAGACGGCGGCGGCAGTGACGATGGCCCAGTAGGGCCGTCCGACACCGAGGCCGAACGAGACGTAACCGGCCAGCGCACAGCCAACGAAGGTGCGCACGCAGACCGGGAAGAGCAGGCCGCTCGGTCGCATCCGGCGCAGGAGGGGTGGCCCGGGGAAGGCGTTCTCGACCTCGACCTTGAGCAGGTCGGTGTCGTGATGCGGATGGGCCGGTCGCGGGACGGGCCCGGTACCGCGTAGCAGGTCGGCCCACTCGGCGAGCGCGCCGGCGTCGGCCGCAGTCGGGCTGGCGAGGGCGATCTCGGCGCGGACCAGCAGGCGCTCCAGGGCCAGCCGGTCGTCGGTGCGGTGGCCGCTGAGCAGCAGGTTCTGCCAGCCGAGCCGTATGGCGGCGGCCGCGCCGTCGCGGATCGGCATCGCCTCGGGATCGCCGGGGGGCAGTCCCGTGTAGTGGGCGGTCGCCCGCAGCGCGCTGCGGACGGCACGGCGCTCGGGGCCCTGCGGGCGGAAGAGCCCGGGGGCCATGGTCACCAGGTAGGCGAGGGCCGCCGCGCCCATGGTCAGGGCGAGGTGGCCCGGCACCTGGCCGATGGTCTGGGGTACGAACACTGCGGCCGAGCTGACGAACGCGAAGATCACGTGTGCGGGCGGCCCGATCCTGGTGGCGTCGCAGAGCAACTTTTGCAGTGCGGCCAGGAGCGCGCCGACGGTGATCAGCGCCATGGTGCTGTCGACGAGCGAGGCCGTGACAAGCGCGGCGGCGAGGCTGGCGACCATGCCGAGGATGACGCCGACCATGGTTCGGGCGCGCTTGGCATACGGCCGGTGGTGCGCGTAGGCGGCGCAGAGCGAGCCAGCCATCGTGTACATGGCCAGGTCCAGCCGGTCCAGGCAGAGCAGGACCAGGTTGGGGACCGCCGAGGCGACGACCGCGCTGACGGCGGGTTTGAACCAGATATCCGACGTCCGGCCCACACGCAGGACCCCGGCAGTGGGGAGCATCCGTGGTTTTCCTGGCGGAATGGGGGCGGCTGCGCTCATGCAACAAGCGTACAAGTGTTTTACCTGGAAAACAAAACTTCCCCTCGTGGAGAGCCCGCCGGCCGGTACCACGCCTCCACGGGGCGCGTACGCCGCTCACCGCGCCCTTGGTCGCGTCGATCAATGCCGGGGGCCGCGCGCACCCGCGGTCGCCTCTCTCCGTAGCTCCGGCCCTACCCGGCGCGGTGGTGTCAGAGCCCAACGCGTCGGTCAGTGCCAAAGTCGGCGACGTCCGCGGGGGCGAGATCAGGTCGGTCGGGGACGCGATCCGCACGGGCCTGCCTCTGCTACAAGCGACCAAGGAGCGGCGTCGTTTCAGAGGGCGGACTTCCGCGGGGGTCTCTCCTCGACAGCGGCCCCACGCCCCGATCCGATCCGCCGCGCCCGGCACGCGGGCCGGAATCCGGTCGGGTTCAGCGAGCGCAACGAGCCAGCACGGGGCGTCACCTCCCCTATGCGTACGTCCCGTTGGCCCTGGCTATGCTCCTTCTGCCAGTGTGGGCGATCACGCCTGCGCCCCGCCGGGCGTGCACAGGATCCGGGGAGTCGGAGAAGCAACTCATGCACATCAAGGACAGCGAGCTGACCACCGCTTTGTCGGCACAACTGCAGGAGGATCTCGCCGCGGCGGCGTACGCGCGTCTGAATACCTCGCTCAGCGCCGCCCGTATGCTCACACCGCTCGGCAATTATCTGGTCGCCAGGCCCGCGGCCCGATCCGCGGCCCGCAAGATCACCGACGCCACCGACGTACCGCTCGATGCGGCCATGGTCCTGGGAATCACGGCGGACGCCCTGCACGTGTGGAAGGCGGACCCGATGCTCAACCAGGTTCACGACCACATCGGTTCGGTGCCGCTGTCCCGCATCACGGCGATACGGGTGGACGACGGCCGTACCTGGCAGGACGTGACGATCACCCTCGACGACGGCAACGAGATCACGCTCCAAGCACGCGGCGCGGTACACGCGATCGTGAGCGCCTACGACCAGCGAGGCCCGGGAGCCTGACGAACGACCCTCCGACGGCCCGAAGCCGCAGGTGGAGCAGGATGCCTTTGGCGACTGGCGAAGGCGCTCTCGATACGAGCGGCGACCAGGACCTGCATGCGGCCAGGAGCGGGAGCGCAGCGTGCGGCGGTTGGAGCCCGGTGCGCAGGTGGCCTTCGACGGCCGCACCTGGCAGGTCGGTGCCCTGGTGGGTGCCACGGTGCGGCTGATCGACGAGGAGGGGATCACGGCCTCGGTGCCGGCCTCGGTGCTGCTGGCCGACCCGGGCTTTGAGGTGGTGGGTGTGCCACTGGGCGGGGCGCCGCAGTGGGGGCGGTTCCAGAGTGTTCCGCTCCCCGCGGGGTCCCGTACGGTGCTGTGGTGACCGGCAGTTCGGGTGGTTCGTGTGTTGTTGCTCCGGCTGTGCCTGGTGAGGCCGGTGCGGTGACGGCGTTGGCTGCGTTGGCGCCTGTCGATGGTCGACCTCGGCTCCCTGCCCATCGCCGGCGCCGCGGCTCCCAGCCGCTGGCTTCGTAGAACGCGCCGAACGCTGGCAGGACGAGGGCGGCGAGCACGGCGGGGACTTCGGCGGTCGGCGTAGCCGACTGAGATCTCTCGAACCTGAGACAGCGTCACTCACTACGGGACAACACCCTCGCGACAGCGCCTCGCCGCCCAGAACACAGCCACTGATCAGCAACAACAGCCCCGCGACCAACTGTCTGTCACAACCACTGTCAGGAACGCGAGAGATCGCAGCCACCTCCAGGCCCCCCGCAAGGCCGTCGTCCAACTCACCGAACCGGACGGATCGCAGACCATCGTGAAACCGGGGCTGTTCGTCGACAACTGCTGGCGCCGGGCCGACAAGCTGAGCGAAGAGCGGCGCGCGGAACTCGACTCCCTCGGCATGCGCTGGTAGGCGCGAAACAGCACGCAGGGCGGGCCTGATGTGGCTCCTTGAAAATCCCCACAGGTGCTTGGTGGGACCCCGCGTGCGCTCAGTGGATCTCCTCACCCACAGGGACCTGACGTGCGACATCGACCAGGGGGCGCGGGTTCACTCCTGTGAGGCATCAAGCCGTGCTCGCTCTGAGTCGATCTTGCTCCCGGGGGGGAACGTCCTCCCCGCTGAGGAGGATTCGTGCCACGCTTCTTGTCCAGCTTCGCCGTCGCCGGCACCGCGGCTGCGCTTCTCGCCGCTTTGCTCGCGCCGGGCGCCGCCCAGGCCGCCGCCCCTGCCTCCGGCCGAGCGGCCGACCTGTCGTGGGTGGCGCTGGGCGACTCCTACACCGCCGGCGTCATCCAGGCCACCGGCGACACGTACGAGAACCCGCCCGACGGCTGCGCCCGGACCATCGAGTCCTACCCCGAGGTGATCCGCCGGGATCTCGGTTCACTGGTGAGCCTGCGCGATGTCAGTTGCGGGGCCGCCACGGTCAAGGATGTCTACGAGACGAAGCAGACGCCGCTGGGTCGTCCGCTGCCGCCCAGCGGCACGGATCCCGACGCCCCGTTCACGCCCGTCGCGCCGCAGATCGACGCCGTCGCCCCCGACACCGATCTGATCACCGTGGGGGCCGGAGGCAACACCGTCGGCTTCGGCGAGATCCTCATCAGGTGCCTGGCACTGGGCGCCGAACACGGTAACCAGGGCACCCCCTGCAAGGACGAACTCGACGCGAGCCTGTCCGGCCGGCTGGACCAACTGCGCAAGGACTACGGGCAGATGCTCGACGCCCTGCACACCAAAGCCCCCTTCGCCCGCATGGTGACCGTCGGCTACCCGCACGTCATCCCCGAAGACGCCACCAGCTGCACCTACGGGGATCTGCGGCAGTTCGGCACCATCACCACCGGCGACCTCGCCTGGGCCCGCACCCACATCCTGGAACCCCTCAACGCCGCGATCGCCCAGGAGAGCGTCGCCCACAACGCCACCTTCGTCGACCTCTACCCCTCCACCACCAACCACAGCGTCTGCGACAGCAACCACTGGGTCGACGGCATCTTCAGCAGCCTTATCCCGCTGCGCTACGCCTACGTGCACCCCAACGCCAAGGGCCAGGCCAACACCGCCAGCCAGGTCGAGGACGCCATCCTCGGAGGATGACCCGGTGCGGCTGGCGCGACCGCGGCCGCACCGCCGGTCCCGCCAGCCACCAGGACCTCCACATCCCCGTGGCCGCAGCCACAGACCGTGGCAGCCCCGTCTCGCGTCGTTCGCCCCAACTGCCCACACGGTTGAAGAGCGGATTATGTCGCGCGAGAAGCGGCACCGGCCGCTTTCAGGCTCTGACCGCAATTTCGTGAGCGGCCTGACGGTGATCAGCGATCACGCGCGAGGGCAGCAAGGCCCAAGCCCTTTGGCCGGCCCGCCGGAGGACCTTCCTGTCCTCGCGCAAGTGCTGGTCAGTCCTGGGCGCTTCGTGTCTACCAGAGCCCGCCGTGACGGTGGCGAACCGGAGGGATATCTGCGTCGTCAAGGTCGTGGCCGGCGAGGTGCAGTCCGCGGATTCGTTGGGCTTCGAGTCGCCCCTTGAGCCGGGCCCGGCCTTCAGCTGTAGCGATCTCAGTCGAGAACGAGGCATCTCTGAAGTCCAGCAGCCACCACTGCCAGGAGGTGATCCGACGCAGCATCTTCGTCGGAACAGGGCGACGGCCTTCGAGGGCGGCGCGGGCCAGTTCGCCATGCGTGTAGCGCAGGTGGTATAGGGACATGGACACGGTAGCGCCGTCTTCGACGTGGAGTTGTCTGGGAGTCGTGCGGACGGTTCTGGACATCGAGAGCCTCCGTAGGGCCCTCTGGGCTTTCCAGAGGTACCTACGGGGGGTGCGTAGCGGTCAGCACGACTCAGCCCCTCGTCGGTCGGACGGCCTACCAACAGCACGGTAGTCGCGCGGAGGCCTCGAGGCCTGGATTTTCTGCTCGCCCCGTCACGGAACTGCGACCAGAGCCGCTTTCAGAGAACCTCATCAGGCCCGGGCGCCAGGTGTCCGGGCCCGCCCGCGTTACCCGGTCTGCTGTCACCGATGAGAGATGCGCTGTCACGAGACTGACTACTCGGCGGTGTTGTCCAGCGCCTGGACGAGTCCGCGTTTGGGCATGTTGGCCCCCGCGCGGTGCCAGGTCGGTCCTTGCGGACCGTGGGCGGTCAGGTCCTCCAGCGAGGCCACCAGCAGCGGTATCGCGTCCGACCCGGCTCGGTAGGGCCGGTAGCTGGAGTGCCATTGGTCTGCGGTCAGTTCGAGGACGAGGTTGATGCAGGTGACCAGCGCCGGGCGGGACATACCGGTGAAGACGGCGGCGACCTGCGGAGTGCCCGAGCGGCCAGTGGGCGGGAACAGCGTGCGCCAGTGCAGCTTGTCCGTATCGCCGATCATCGCGTTGTGGCGCCTCCCGTCGTAGACGGTGCGGGCGAAGTACTGCTCGTAGCGTGCCAGTTTCTCCGCCACCCGCTGCGGGCACTCCGTGCCCCGGTCGACCTCGATCTTGTGGGCGTAGTTCTGAGCTGACCGTTGACCGATCGAGCCCTGCCCTGAGCCGGTGCGGGGATTGTCACTGGTGTCGGCTTGGATGAGGCCATGTCTGTGTATGAAGTGACCCGCCGGTTGCCGGAGATACCGACTGTTCGGGATCGTTCCCGAGCCATGGCGATGCTGGACGCCATCCTGAGCCCGGGCTGGGACTCGCGGTTCTACTCCTTCGATTCCCGGTGGTCGCCCACCGAGGAGATGGCCTCGATGCGGGACGGCTGCGGGAACGAGTACTCGATCGTCTTCTCTTCGGCTGGGGCGTATGCCCGCGGGTTCGACCACGAGTCGCCGATGAGCCCCTATCGAGACAATCCTCTGGCGCCGTGGCCTGGCCTGGTCGACTCGGTCCCTGCGGTCTTCCGTTCCTGCGTGGAGGAGCCGGCCTTCAGCGAGCCTGATGGGACGCCCCGGGCAACAGTGTGCTTCTGGCGCGAGCAGTCCGACGTCGCCTGGCGATCGGGGGACGTCGAGGTTCCCGCGGAAGGCAGGGAGGATGCCGACGGTGCCGATTGGCTGTTCGACGTCTTGGTGGACGGACGGCCTGAGGCATACCAGCAGTTCGCCGAGGAGTACTACGAGATCACGGTCGACCTCGTCGCTGTGCGCCATGTCTATGCTCTGCGACAGCTCTCGCAGAGCATCGTCTCGTCACTGAACCCGGATGTGAACCTGGACGACCTCGCGGAGGACATCGCCCAGATCGGCTATGCCGTCACGGATACGGATGTGGTTCTGGACTGACCGTATGGCCGCCCAAAAAATGATCCCTTCCGGGCGACTGCGGGCGTCGGGTCTTGGCCTGCTGTCCTCTCGGCTGCTGGTGTGCTCAGGGCTAGGCTTCGCGCATGTCCGAGTCAGCCCCCGATCCTCGCCTGCAGTCTTTGCTCAACCGGCTCCAGCCGGGACCGGTGCGAAGAGTGAAGGTCATCGGGTTCGACGGGGCGGATGTCCTAGTCAGCCTGGAGGACACGGAGGGGCGAGGTGTCGAGCTTGGGCGGATTCCCCGGCATGAGGTCTCGATGCGCCGCTTTGACGACCCCATGGAGATCCTCGGCGTGGGCGAGGAGATTGAGGCCGAGGAGATCGGACGGTGGCGGGAGGGGCAGCTTCACCTGTCCGCCAGGGCCTGCGAGAACCCGGAGTTGAGGTCGTTCCTCGTCGGCATACAGCCCGGCCGGATTCTCTCCGGAACCGTGTCAGAGGTCCACAACTTCGGGGTCTTCGTCCACCTGGACGGCGAGCCTGAGGGCCTGTGCACTGGGTTCATCCGGGTGCCGGACCTGTCGTGGTCGCGGATCAATCACGCCTCGGAGGCCGTCGCAGTCGGGCAACGGGTCACCGGTGACGTGATCACGTCCGAGACGCGTGAGGGGCAGGTCACCGTCTCGCTGAAGGCTCTGCTGGAAGATCCGCTCATCCGTTTCGCCGACCGGGTCGGCCAGGTCGTTCGCGGGCCGATCACGAAGATCATTCCGTTCGGTGTGTTCGTGCGGGTCGCCGACTGCGTGGAGGGGTTCCTTCACCTGTCCGACTTGGCCGAGGAGCCCGTGGAGAGCCCTGACCAAGTCGTCAGCGAGGGCGAAGTGATCACGGTGCGGGTTGCCGAGGTCGACCTCCAACGTCATCGTGTCAGCCTCCGCGCGGTTATGACCGGCGGGGACGCCCAGCCAGGCCGATTCGTGTGACATTGGCGGAGGCCTCCAGGGCCTCGCGCAGGCGGGCGTTGTCGACGGCGAGATGCTGGATCTGGGCGGCCGCGAACCGGATGTTCTCGGCCGGCATCCGGTCTTCAGGTGCACCGGCATCGGCGGCCTGCCACCGCAGGGAACCTCGTGCTCCATCGGGCCGACCCACATGGCTGCCTTCCCGAGCAGCACGGTGCCGCTCAAGCGATTCCTTCCGCAACGAGTGCCGGTGGAAGCCTGGACCACCTCGAATGCTTCGCCGGGATGGGACGCCGACTACCGCCGGGGCACAGGCACTGGCCGGTGCCACCACCAGGGTCGACGAGCCGTTCCCGTTCGCGAGCGACCCCGCGGTGCTCACCCGCCAGTAGTTCCGCGAGCGGTTCGGCGCCCGCGGGCGATGGGCTAGTGCGATGCCATGAGCAGCCCGAGGAGCAGGTATCCGCCGAACTCTGCTGTCAGGGCCGCGAGGACTGCTGCGATGCCGATGGCGAGGGAGAGGGCGATCCATCGCAGCGGGGCGTGATGCAGACGCGCCGGCAGTCGCAGGGAGGCGATGCTGGCGATCGTGGCGGCGCCGATGACCCAGGTGGGGCGCGCCAGCATCCAGGTCAGGGTGCGGTCGGCGGCGATCCCGTCGGTGCTGTGGAAGCGCAGGGTGTAGACGGCGGCGAGGATGCCGGTCACGACCGTGGCGATGATGGCGGCGGCCCGCGCGCCCTGGTGCCGTCCCGGGTCCGGGCAGGTAGCGTGATGGCCGGTCGGCCGCGGCGGGTACGGCGGGGGGACGAACGGGAAGCTCATGGCTTCACCGTAGGAAGCGTCGGTGGCCGGGCGTATCCGTACGGGTACTCAAGTTGCGGGCCGGAAACGGCCCGGACACCTCGCGTGCAGAGGCGGCAGCCGGACAGCATGAACCTTACGGATCGGGCAGGGACCTCTCCCCCATGCCCGTCTCGGCTGATCATCGTACGGACCGAACACTCAACTCCCTCAAGGACCCGACAACACAACTGCACAGCACCGGCGATCCACCCAGAAACACCTGCACACACCCAGCACAGCCAAGATCAAGGAAGCCATGATCATCGGCACGTCATAGGTGTCGGGTGAGCCGGCTCGATCTGCCAGTCCCCCGCATCGGCCGCCACCGCGGTGTGGAAGGCGAGTACGACGTCGACCAGGGCCAGGCCGTGCTCGCGCAAACCCGTCTTCGCCGCGGCCTTCCGCCCCGTCGTGCGACCGCCGGCGAATCCGTTGAACGCGGACAGCAGTCCGGACGCGGCCGCCTCCGCAAGACCGGCCGTCGTGCAGAACCAGCCGTCCTCGAAGACGAGGCACCACCCCAACGCATCTGCGGCAGGAGGCAGTTGAAGACGCCCGACCCGATCCGCGCCCCGACTATGCTGAGGGCCGTCACCGAGTCCGGCACCACAGCACCGCCCGACGGGAGTGGATCGGCGTGCATGTCGAGGCAACCGGCTGCCCGTACCACGCCGCCACAGCCGCCCACCCCGATCCGTGCGCGGACTACCTGGCCCTCAAAGGCGGCGCACCCGTCGAGTGGGACACGTTCCTGGGCGTGTGGGTCGTCACCGGATACGCCGAGACGGCACGACTGCTGCGCCACCCCGCACTGTCATCGACCTGGCCCGCCCAAGGCAGCACGGCGCTGCACGAGGACGCCCCGGACGGGGGCAACGGCCCGCGCACCCATCCCGACGTGCGCCGCTGGTTCATGTTCGACGACGAACCCCGCCACCTCGCCTTGCGCAAACTCGTCGCACCGCTGTTCACCGACGCACGCATCGACCAGATACGCCCGTTCGTCGAAACCACCGTCACCACCCTGATGGATGCCGCCGGTTCCACGTTCGACGTCATGTCACAACTGGCGATCCCGCTGTCCGGCCGTGTCGTCTGCCACGTCCTGGGCCTGCCCGCCGACCTCGCGCCGCGCCTGCGCTCCTGGAGCCAGGACATCGACGCCCTGCTGCACGCCGACTACCTCCCCGAAGCCCGGGAACGCGGCGAGCACGCGCTCGCAGAGATCACGCAGGCCGTCGACGCCGTCCTGCGCACCGGCGCCCCCCAGCACACCGGCATCGGCCTGCTGGAGCGGGCCCTGCGGGCTGGGCAGATCGACCGACGGGACGTGACGGCCACCGCGAGCCTGCTCCTGCACGCCGGGTTCGAGACGACCTCCACCTTCCTCGGCAAAGCCGTCCGGGCCGCGATCCACTCCGGCACCTGGCACCAGCTGACGGCGCTGGAGCCCGCGACGGCGGTGGAGGAACTGCTCCGGTTCGACACCTCCGTGCAGCAGGTCGCCCGCGTGGCCCGGGAACCGGTGGAGTCCGCCGGCCGGAAAATCAAGCCCGGGGACCTCGTACTGCTCATGCTCGGCGTCGCCGATCGTGACCCGGCGCGATTCCACGACCCGGACCGGCTCATACCCGGACGGCACCTCGCCTTCGGCCTCGGCGGCCACTACTGCCTCGGCGCCCGCCTGGCCCGCCTGGAGGCCCAAGCGGTACTCCGCGCACTGGCGGGGCGCCCTGGCGCACCGGTCTTCGCCGCACCACCGGTCAGCCGGCCCCACCACGGGGTGACGGTACTGGAACGACTGGACGTGACATTCGCGTGAGCAGCGGCAAGGGGGACATCTGAATGCGCACCATCTGGGATGTGGTCACCGAACAGTGCGCGCGCACACCGGAAGCAGTCGCCGCAGTGGGCCGACGGCTTTACACCTACGAGGACGTGACCCAGCGTGCCGCGACCCTCTCCACCACCCTCCTCGGCGGCATCCCGCCCGGGTCGCTCATCGCCCACGACATCCCCGACCCCGTCGGCGCCGCGATCCTCATGCTCGCCGCCGCCCGCCGCGGCTGCCCGGTACTCCCGCTCCACCCCGACAGCCCCCGCGCCCACCGCGCCAAGATCCTCGCCGACGCCCGCCCCACCGTCGTCGTGCAGTCCACCGAAGAGGCCCGGTTCACCGCGGTGGAGCCCGACCCATCGCAGGAACCGGCCGCGGCCGCCCCCGCCGAACTCGCCGGCACCGCCTACGTGATGTACACCTCCGGATCCACCGGCCAACCCAAAGGCGTCGCCATCCCCCACCACGCCCTCCTGGCCCGACTGGCCGGACTGGCGCGAACACCCGGACTCGCCGCCGGCGAGTCCATCCTCGCCATGACTGCCCTGACCTTCGACATCTCCATCGCCGAGCTTCTCCTCCCGCTCACCGTCGGCGCACACTTCATCGCCGCCCCCCCACAGGCCCGGACCGACCCCGACGCCTTCACCGCGCTCCTCACCCACCACACCCCCGACGTCGTCCAAGCCACTCCCAGTTTCTGGCGTCTGGTCACCGCGGCCGGATGGCACACCGCGCCCGCCCAGCGCGTCTGGTGCGGCGGCGAAGCCCTCACCCACGACCTCGCCACCCGGCTCCTCCCCCGCACCACCGAACTCTGGAACCTCTACGGCCCCACCGAAGCAACCATCTGGGCGACCGCCGCACGCATCCGGACCCCGGACGCCATCACCCTCGGCCACCCCCTGCCCGGCACCGGCCTCCTCCTCCACGCACCCACCACGAACGACGCTGAACCCCAGGAAGGCGAACTCCTCCTGTACGGCGACGGGCTGGCGACCGGATACCTCGGCCGCAACGACCTCACCCACGAACGCTTCCACTCCCACCCCACCCCCCACGGTCCCCAACGCGCCTACCACACCGGCGACCGAGCCCGACGCCTCCCCAACGGCCAGTTCCTCTACCTCGGCCGCACCGACCACCAGATCAAACTCCGCGGCCAACGCATCGAACTCGGCGAGATCGAAGCCACACTCCAAGAACACCCCGCGATCACCGAAGCCGTCGTCCTGCTACGCCATCCGGACCGGCCCGAACACGCCTACCTCGAAGCACACATCACCACCACCACCGAACTCACCACACCCGATCTACGCCAATGGGCCCGCCACCATCTCCCTTCCACCCACCACCCCACCCGCTACACCACCCACACCGCCCTCCCCCGCACCACCAACGGAAAAACCGACCGCATCGCCCTCACCCAGCGCGCCACTTCGAGACAGCCAGACCGGGAATGACACACCGGGGGTGACAGATCAGAACGGGGTGCGCGATGCCGTCCATCCTGCCCGTGGGCCAGGCCGCGTACCGGGCGGACCCCTGTCGCGTTCCTGGAACTCCACACGGGACGACGCGTCCGGCCCGGCAACCCGCTCAAGAACCGTCGCAACCGCGCCGGCCGAGGTGTCAGGCCAGATCGGCCAGGCCGCCGAAGGCGGCCCGGAGTTCGGTCCGCAGGGCCTCGGCGCTGCTCCCGGCGACCACGTCCGCGCGCCAGGCGACCAGGACACGCCATCCCCCGTCCGGTCGGGGGATGGCCTCCACGACCAGGTCGAGACCCGTACGCGGCTTCGGCACCCGGACCGGATCCAGCCACATGGCCTCACCGAGATGCGCCCGGGGGGGCTCGTTCTGCAACACCACCCAGGTCTGGAACCACGGGTGCCGTTCCCGGTCCGGGCCCAACAACCGGACGAGTTCGTCGAACGGAGTCCGCCCGTGCTCCATGGCCGAGGTCAGCGCCTCGGCCGTGCTCCTCATCGACTCCCCCGGGCTCTGCCCGCACACGCCCCCCAACACCAGCGCCACCGGGTTCACGAAACAGCCGACCACCGGCTCCAACGCGGTCACGGACCGGCCGGCCGTCACCGTACCCAGGCACACGTCCGGCACGCCGAAAGCCCCCGACACCGCCCGGCCCACCGCCGCCGCCAACGCCGCACCCGGGGGACCGCCGTACGAAGCCGCCACCCGCGTCAGCCGGCCGACCGTGTCCCGGTCCAGGCCGATCTCCGCCTCGCGCCGCTCCCCCTCCGCGGTGCCCGGGGCGGGGAGGAACGGCCGTGGCGGACGGCTCAACCGGTCCCGCCAGAACGGGAGGTCGCTCTCCAGCCATTGCGCGGCCTCGGACCGTTCCCAGCGGCTGTAGGAGGCGTAGCCGACCGGCACGGGCCGCAGTTCCTCTCCGCGGTACGCGGCAGCGAGATCATCGATCAAACGCCTCTCCGACCACCCGTCGAAGGCCAGGTGGTGCACCTGGAGGCAGAGGAGATGACGGCCGTCGCCGAGCGCGCACAACCGCGCGCGCAGCGGGGGCGCGGCCTCCAGGTCGAACGGTGTCTCCCACCAGTCGGCGAACACCCCAGCGGCCACAGCCTCCAGGGCCTCCGGGCCGCCGGGACCCGCCTGGTCCCCGGGGCCCAACGGGGGCACGGCACCCGACAGGGCCTCGGTCGGCCGCTGTTCGAGGACGAGTTCGGCCGTCGGCCGAACCACCTGGCTCACTTCGAGGTCGTCGGCGTCGATCGGGTAGATCGTACGCAGCACCGGATGGTGCTCGACCACCCTCAGCAGGGCGCGCTCCAACCGCTCGGGTTCCCAATCGCCGGCCAGCAGGTAGGCGAGTTCGATCGTGCCGTCCACATGACCAGGCGTGAACTGCTCCTGCAGCCAGAGCCGTTCCTGGGAGTGCGCCAACGGGGCCGGCCGGCCGTCGTCACGCGGGAAAGGCGTCGCCCGCACGGCCGCGTCCGCGGCCGGACCGTCTTCCAGGGCGGACAGGCCCGCCAGCGTCGGATCCGCGCTGATCCGGCTCAACGGGACACGGTGGCCCAGCCGCTCGGACAGCTCGCGCTGGAGCATCACCAGGAGGATCGAGTTTCCGCCCGCGTCGAAGAAATCCTCATCGTCACCGGCCGGTTCGACCTCCAGCACGGCCCGCCACGCCTCCACGACCAGCTCCCGCCGTGTTCTCGCCCCACTCATCCGAAAATGTCCTCACTGCCAGGTCCGTGCAGTCGTCTTCCTGAGGGCCGTCACCGGCGGGTTCGCGCGCCCACCGCGGCGGTGGCCCGGTCACGGCGCCACTTCCTCGGAGAGCAGCCCCCGGGCCAACCCACCACCCGTGGCTCCCTGCGGCCCGGAGACCGCCGCGACGGCGGCCCGGGCCGCGTCGGTCGCGCCGGGCCGGGACCGGATCACGTCGGCCAGTTGCCGCACGCTGGGCGCGGCCACGAAGTCGGACATGTGCAGGGGGATGTCCAGCGCCTTGCGCAGCAGGGCCAGCGCGCGGGCCGCGCCGAGGGAGTCGCCGCCCTGGTCGAAGAACGACGTGTGCGGTGCGACCGGTTTGCGCAACACGGCCTGCAGGGCCAGCAGGACGGCCTCGGTGACCGGGCAGTCCTCCGGCCCGTCGTCCGCGGGCCGCCCGGCCTCAGGCGACTCCGCGAGGTGGGCTTCCACCTCCGTCAGCAGCGCCCGCGTATCCGTCTTGCCGCTGGACAGGCGGGGCAGCTCCGGCACGCTCAGCAGGAGCGCGGGCACCATGTAGGCGGGCAGCACCGACGACAGGTGGGCCCGCACCTGGGCCGGGTCCGGTGCCGTGCCCGGCGGCCCGACCAGGAACGCAGCCAGCCCGCTCTGCCCGTTCCGGTCGAAGGGCACCACCGCGCACTGCGCCACGCCGGGGCACTGCCGGGCACGGGCCTCGATCTCGCCGGGCTCGACGCGGTGGCCGCGCAACTTGATCTGGGCGTCCCGGCGGCCGTGCAGGCGCACGCGCCCGTCCTCGTCCCGGGAGGCGATGTCGCCGGTGCGGTACCACCGCCTCGGGCCGTACCCGAAGTCGTGCACGACGAACTGGCGCGCGGTCAGGTCGTCGTGGCCGAGGTAGCCGCGGGCCAGGCCGACCCCGCCGATGAGGAGTTCGCCGCGGCAGCCGGGCGGCATGGGCCGCAAGTGCCGGTCGACCACGTGGAGTTCGGTACGGGCCAGGGCGGTGCCCACGGTGACCGGGCCGGGGGCGCAGCGCCAGACCGTGGACCAGACGGTCGTCTCGGTCGGCCCGTAGACGTTGAACACCGTGTCGGCGGCGGTCAGGAGACGGTCCTTGAGGTCCCGAGGCAGGGCCTCGCCGCCCGCGAGCGCGACCCTGGGCCGCACGGTGAGGTGGTCCAGCAGCAGCCGCCACACACTCGGAGTCGCCTGCAGGACCGTCACTCCTGTGTGGGCGACCAGTTCCGCCAGCAGCGTGGGGTCCTCGGCGGCGCGGTCGTCGGCCACCTCCACGGTGCAGCCGGCCAGCAGCGGGGCCAGCAGTTCCGGCAGGGACACGTCGAAGGTGGTGGCGGTCGCCGCGGCCACTGAGTCACCGGGTCCGAGACCGGTGAAGCGGGCCCACTCGCGGACCAGGTTCGTCAGCGCCTTGCGCCCGACCAGTACACCCTTGGGGGTACCGCTGGAGCCGGAGGTGAAGAACACGTACGCGTCGCGGTCGCCGCGACCGTCGACGGGGCCCGGCGGCGCCGGATCCCGGCTCCCGGCCCGCACGGGCTCCACCGACGGGGTGCGAACGGGCTCTGCCCCCGCCGGGGTGAGGACGGCGCGCAGCCGCGCCGCGCTCTCGATCATCCGCAGCCGTTCCGCAGGCAGCCGGGCATCGAGCGGTACGTAGACGGCGTCGAGCGTGAGCACCGCCAACAGCGCGGCCACCGTGTCGGTGCCGCGCGGTAGGCGTACTCCGACGCGGCTACCGGGCACCACCCCTGCCGCGCTCAACGCGTTCCGCAACTCACCTACGCGATCCAGGAGTTGACGGCCTGTCAGCATTCGGCCCGAGGAGCGGGCTGCCACCCGGTCCGGTGGGGCGTCAAGGCGCGCGACGATGTCCTCGACCACGTCGCCCGGCACGTCGGTACCGGCCGGGCCACCCGCACTCGTGGCATCCTCTTCACCGGGGAGCAGCAGCGGCACCTCGCCCAGCCGCAGTCCGGGGTCGCTCGCCCAGGCGGCCAGGAAGACGGCCAGCCGGTCGGAGAGCCTCCGACCGTGCTCGAGGGTGAACAGTTCCGTGGCGTACTCGACCATCGCGGCGAGCCGGCCGTCGGCCTCCTGCCAGAACTCGACGGTCAGGTCGAAGGCGGCCGCCATCTGGTCCACCCGGTGCTTGCCGGCCTCCGCTCCGGCCAGTTCCAGTTCGGCGCCCAGGGTGTTCTGCAGCACGCACAGGACCTGGAAGAGCGGGGTGCGGCCCGGGACGCGCGGCGGCGCGGCCGCGCGCACGATGCCGTCGAAGGGCAGCCCCCGGTGGACGCAGCCTTCGAAGAAGGAGTCGGCCGCTCGGGCGACCAGTTCGCCCAGTGCGGGGTCGCCGTCCGTGCCGATCCGCACGGGCAGGGTGTTGACGAAGAAGCCGACCAGCGGCTCGAACTCCTCGCCGGGCCGGTCGGCGACCGGCACGCCGATCACCAGGTCGTCCTGGTCGGCGATCCGGCTGAGGAAACCGGCCAGCACGGAGTAGAGGGCCACGAAGAAGGTCGCGCCCTGCTGCGCCGCCACGGCCTTCAGCCGTTCGGCCGTGCCGGGCGGCCACAGCAGCCGGCTGCGGTCCCCCGCGTACGTGGGCCGCGCGGGCCGTGGGTGGTCGTAGGGCAGGTCCAGTGCCTCGGGGGCGCCGCGCAGGGTGTCGCGCCAGTAGGCCGCGGCCTCCTGTGCGCTCTCGCCGTCGCTGTCGGCCGCGGACCGCAGCGCCGCGGGCACGTCGGCGGCGGCCAGTGGCAGCGGCTCCAGCGCCCCCGGGTCGGCGGGCGCCCCGGGGGTGTAGAGGATGCTCAGCTCCCGGGTCAGAACCTCGATGGACCAGCCGTCGGCGACGAGGTGGTGCACGCGCAGCAGCAGCAGGGCCCGGCCGGTGTCCTCGCGCAGCAGGTGGGCGGTGAACAGCGGGCCGTCGGTGAGGGAGAGCGGCGTGCCGGCCAGTGCGGCGCGGCGGGCGGCGACCGCGTCGGGGGAGGAGGGTTCCTCCGCGGCGAGCACACTGTCCGGGGCGGGCCGGATCAGCAGGCGCGCGCCGTCCGGCGTGGGGACGCAGACCGAGCGCAGCAGTTCGTGCCGCCGCACGAGCACGGTCAGGGCGCTGTCGAGCGCCGCTTCGTCCAGGGGGCCGGTCAGCCACCACCCCTGGTTGATCAGGTGGACGGCGCCGGTTTCCTCGTACTGGTCGAGGTACCACAGCCGCCGTTGTTCCGGGGTCATCGGCGCGGTGGTGGCTGCGGGCCGGTCAGTCATCTGCGGCCCCGGCCTGGCGGAGTTCGTCGATGCTGGCGGCGATCGTCGACAGGACGGGGGTGCGCAGCAGGACCGCGGAGGGAAGGACGACCTTCAGGTCGCGTTTGATGCGGCCCTGCATGCGGAAGGCCAGCAGCGAGTGGCCGCCCAGTTCGAAGAACTGGTCCTGCACGCCGACCTGCACGACGCCGAGCAGGTCCTGCCACAGCCGCACGAGGTACGCCTCAGTCGGGCTGGGCCCGACCTCCCCGGGGGCGGCGTGGCCGCGTGCGTCGGCGAGGATCTGCCGCAGGGCGTCGAGGTCGCGTTTGCCGTGCTCGTTCGCCGGCATCTGCGCCAGCGGCACGAACCGGCTGGGCACCATGAACTCCGGGAGGAGCCGGGCGCAGTGCGCGCGCAGCGCCTCCGGGGGCACGTCGTGGTCGAGGACGACGAGCGCGGCCAGGCTGCGGTCCTCGCCCTCGCCTTCGGGCAGGACGGCGGCGTGGTGCACGCCGGGATGGCCGAGCAGAGTGCGCTCCACCTCGCCGCGCTCCACCCGGTAGCCGCGGATCTTCACCTGGTCGTCGGCGCGACCCAGGAACTCCAGGGCCCCGTCGTCGCGATACCGGGCGAGGTCGCCGGTGCGGTACCAGCGGCCGGGCCCGGCACCGGGCATGTCGGTGCGGAACCGCTCCTCGGTCAGGTCCGGCCGGTCGAGATAGCCCCTGGCCACGCCGGGGCCGGACACGTGGATCTCGCCGACCTGCCCGGGGGCCGGCTGCCGGCCGTCGGCGTCCAGCAGCCGGATCCCGACCCCGTCCAGAGGGGTGCCGATCGGCACGCCGTCGTGTTCGGTGTCGGTGAGGGTGACCTCGTGGGCGGTGCAGGTGGTGGTGATCTCGGCGGGCCCGTAGAGGTTGAGCAGCCGCCCCCGGAAACGGCCCGACAGAATCGCCCGGCAGGTGGCGGGCAGCACGACGTCGCCGCCGACGTGCAGCAGCCGCAGCGCGCAGAACGCGTCCGGGTCCTCGCGCACCACGTGGTTGGCGACCATCGTCGGCACGAGCATCGCGGTGATCCGCAGCCGGCGCAGTTCCTCCTGGAACCCGGCGGCCAGCAGCTCGGGGACGGTGGGCAGCACGACCACCGCCGCGCCCTGGCGCAGCGCGTGCCACATCTCGAAGTGGAACGCGTCGAAGGACAGGCTCGAGACCTGGCCCACACGGTCGTCGGGGGTCAGCGCGGGCAGGGACCGGTTGCGGGCGAACCAGACAATGTTGCGGTGCTCCAGCACGATGCCCTTGGGCGTGCCGAGCGAGCCGGAGGTGAACAGCACGCTGGCCGCGCCCTCCGGACGGCTTCGGTCCTGGGGGACGGGCGCGGCGGCGGGCAGCGCGCCGGGCCCGTAGGGAATGGTCACGGCGCCGTGGGCGTCGAGCCCGCGCTTCCAGGCAGGGTCGGTCAGCACCACCTTCACCCCGCTCTGCGTGAGCATCAGGTCACGGCGGGCGTCGGGGTAGCGGCTGTCCACGGCCACGTAGGCGGCACCGGCCTTGAGGATGCCGAGGATCGCGGCGAAGACGTACACCGACCTGTTCATGTGCAGGCCGACGCGGTCCTCCCGGGTGATGCCGCGGGCGACCAGCAGGGCCGCCACGTCGTCAGCGAGGGCGCCCAGTTCGGCGTAGGTCAGGGACCGCTGCGCGTCGGCGACGGCGAGCCGGTCCGCGTGACGGCGCACCGACTCCTCGAACAGACCGGTGAGGGTCGCGGCGTGCGGCTCGGTCGGGGCGGTCATCGGTCGGCCTCCAGCGCGGGGGTGTCGGTCCATCGGTCGTACGGCCGGCGCAGCAGGGCGGCCCACGTGTCCAGCAGGGACCGGACGGTGTCCTGGTCGAGCCGGGAGGCGTCGAACCGGGCCTCCACGAAGAAGGTGCCCGGCTGCTTCTCCACCAGGCTCAGCAGCAGGTCCCAGTAGAAGTCGGACGCCGACGGCAGAGCGACGGGAGTGGCCGACACGGCCGTGCCCAGGTCGATGCCACGCGGCGGCTTCACCGCGTCGAAGAAGATCCGCACCCCGCTCTGCGGGCCGGTCGGCCGCGGGTCCTCGTCCATCGCCCGCACCGCCATCGGCAGCGGTCCGTGCCGCAGCCCGGCGATCAGCGACTGCCGGGTGCGGCGCACGACGTCGTCGAGGCTGTCCCCGTCGTGGACTTCGGCCGGCACCGGCAGGCAGTGGCTGATCCGCCCGACCAACCGCATCGTCTCGGCGGTGCGGTTGATCACGGGCAGCAGCGGAGCGAGCAGCGGCGCGCCCGTGGTCCGGAACTGGGCGACCGCCGCGGTGGCCAGCGCGACAGTGAGCGGGAACGTGCCGTAGGAGCCGGCCGCTGCGAGGAGGTTGGCGTCCGCGTCCGGGCCCAGGCGGTGTTCCAGGATCACCGAGGCCGGCGCGGTGCCGGGCGCGGGTGGGGCGACGATACGGGACAGCCGCGGCCGCCCGTCGCCGACCTCGCGCCAGTAGGTGTCGATGCGTTCGGCCGCCGTGGACTGCGCCCACGACCGCTTCCACGCCTCGTGGTCCAGGGCCTGGATGGCGGGCGCCGGCCCGGGCGGCTCTCCCTCGCCGGTCAACGCCCGGTAGTGGGCTGTCAGTTCGTCCAGCACGGTGTTCATCGCCGTGTTCTCCAGGACGAAGTGGTCAGAGATGACGAGCAGTTGTGTCCGGCCGGGCCCGCGCAGCAGCACCAGGCGCAGGAAGTCGTCGCCGTCCCAGTCGAACCGCTGGGCCAGTGCCTGCTGGGCGGCCTCGGCCAGCGTCTCGTCATCGTCCGAGGCGAGGTCGCGGACCGCGGTGTGCGCGGCGGCGGGCGCCGGGCGCGGGGTCTGCCACACGGTGCCGTCCCCGTCGGGGGCGAAGCCGGTGCGCAGCACCTCGTGGTCGGACACCACCGCCTGCACGGCCTGCTCCAGCAGCCCGGGATCCAGCGCCCCGGTCACCTCGAAGCACTCCCAGATGAAGAAGGGCGCCGGGTCCGGGTCCTGCTTGTCGACCCGGTACTGGCGCTGCTGGGCCTCCGTGGCCGGCGCCGTGCGGACCGGAAGGCGGGTCATGGGTGGCAGTCGCAGCCGGGAGTCGGATGCCCGCAGGCAGGCGTCGGTGAAGACGTCGAGCCGGCGGGCCGCCAGCAGTTCGGTGGCCGGCACCTCGTAGCCGAGGGCCTTCGACACGCGTGCGGCCAGCCGGACGGCGTCCAGCGACTTCGCGCCGAGGTCGAAGATGTCGTCGTGCAGGTCGACCGGCCGCCGGAGCAGCCACGCGGCCTCCCTGCGCACCAGCGCCGCGACGGTCCCCCGGGGGGAGCGGTCGGCGTAGGACGCGCTGTCCTGCCGCGGGCGGTCGGGGGCGTGCCGGGTGTCCCTCGTGTTCACGGTGTCCTTGGTCCATTCCTGTGTGGTCCGGGGTCAGTGGTAGTCGGGCAGCGCGTGGCGGAGTTCGTCCGGGTCGGCGTCCGCCCAGCGGCTCGGCTCGAACTCCACGACCTCCAGCTCGGCGATGCCTTCCGCGACCAGCGGGTCCTGCCGCGCCATGTCCTGCACGGCGCCGCTGTCGCAGCGGACACCGACGATCAGGCCGCCCCAGTACGAGACACCGCGCCCCGACACGAGGAACTCGCCGGTGGCGTAATGCGCGTCCAGGTACGCCTGGTGACGGTCGATGAGCCCGGGGACCGACGAGGGCGGGGCTGTGTAGCGCAGTTTGATCACGTACATCGGCGGCACCTTTCAGCCGTGACGGTGGTCGGATCGCGCCATCCGCGGCCGGCGGGGTGCCGGCTGTCGGCGGCCACTGCCCACAATGGCCCAACGAGACGCCGGGGGTGCGGAGTTGGTGAACCGGAGCGATCCGGCGTCGGTGGACGCGCAACCCGGGGTGCTGGAACTGGGCGCCCGGCTGGCCGGCCTCTGGCAGGAGCCCGGCGGCCGGGCCGCCGATCTGGCCCGGCTGCGCCACGTCGCCGTCGGCTCCGGTCCCGCCGCCGGTCCGCGTGGCTGCCGTCCGCTGCCGCCGTCGGCCGCCCTGGCCGGCCTGCTGCCCGGTGCCGAACGCGCGGCACAGGCGTTCGGCTACACCGTGACGCGCGCCGCCCTGCCCGGGCCCTGGGCCGCGGTGGCCGGATTCACCTGCCGGGAGCACGGCGCGATCATCGTGAACCTCGACCGGCCCGGCGCCGCGTCCTACCGGGGCGACGAACGGCTGCGGCTCGCCGAACTGACGCTGAACCTGCTGCACGAACTCGCCCACGTCATCGACCCGTCGGACCACCCCTTCGCGCGTCCCGGGCCGCCGCGCCCCGGTGAGCGGCGGGCGATGCTGCTGGCGGAGGCGGTGGCGTGCGTGGCCGCCGAGACGCTGGCGATCGAGTTGGCCGCGGACAGGGGCGGAGAGGGACCGGGGGGCAGCGACGGCGTCGGGGGCGGTCAGGAGCCGACCGGGGACGGAGAGTCCGCGGCCGCCAAGATCGGGGGTGCGCGACCGTCCACCCGGCAGGCGCTGGCCGGTGGCGGGCAAGTCCGTTACCTTGCTGCCCTGTTGAGCGGCGCGGACCCGCTGACGGCCGACGAGACCGCGCGGGTGCGGTCCCGGGCCGGGCAGGCCGTACGGCTGGTGCTGACGGCCCACCGGGCGGAACCGTGGAACCCGCCGAGCGGGGCCGTGACGACGGGTCATGTCCTGCGGATCGACGGGCATGAGGTCCCTCTGCGCTGCGGGCCGGCGGAACACGGCGGCGAACCTCCCCATCCGGTGGCGGCCGCGGGCGCGCACTGGAGCCGGCTGCGGGCCGCCGCGCTCGCCGCCGAGGCGGCCCGCGAAGCAGCCGCGCCGCCCACGGAACCGGCCATGGGACACGACAGGCCGAACGGCTCAGCGGGCGCCGGACAGGACACACGCAGCCGCTGACCGGGCGGCGACGTGCGGGCCGGCGCGAAGCCGGCCCGCACCTGGATCACTCGTCCTCTTCGGTGGGGATGACGATGACGTCCATAGTGGCACCTCCCTTCGCGAAGGCTCCGGCAGGCCGGAACGGGCGGGCGGGTCCTGGCCACCGGCCACCTGGGCGGGGCCGGCCACCAGGAGTCCAGGAGGGCCCTCATCAGGCCTCGGTGCGGAGGGCGTCCGGCACCGGCGAGGGGTACAGCGGCACCCGGCACGGCTTGGCGACGCGCACGTCGGCGTAGGTGTGTCGGCCCTGCTCGACGTCGGGCAGCTTGGTCAACCGGAACCGGTCGAAGTCGATGGCGGAATCCGTGCCGACCACGATTTCCGGCAGCCGGGTGGGATGCACGCCGATACGCACCTGCATCTTCTTCAGGTACTCGATCTGCTTGATGATGCAGTAGTTGCAGTCCAGGCAGGTCGGAATGTTTTCCGACCAGGCGAACCACGAGGACGTGGATTCCAGTTTCCGATGACCCGACGGCAGCGTGAGCAGATTGTAGTTGCTGACGAGTTCGTGGACATACACGTTGCTGCGCGTCAGCATACGGACGAAGTTGATGTCGCCGGTCGTGCCGCGCTCCAGCACCACGCTGTTGTTGGCGATTCCGAACTGGTAGCCGAGCGCCACCAGGACGTCCAGATTACGGGGCGCGCCGAGGCCGTGCACCCAGCAGTCCAGGCCGTGCAGCCACGCGCCGGCGCAACTCGTCTTGTGAAATGTCTTCACGCCGAGTTCGTCGCAGAATTCGATCAGCTGGCTCTCGATCGGCAGCTCGATCTTCTTCCGCTTCTTGGAATCGTGCAGCCCGCCCAGGACGAGCAGACCCGTGTGCTCGGCGGCAACCTCGCTCAGCCGGCGCAGCATCGCCGGATCGTCATTCCGGTTGCGGATGATCGGGCGGGTGAAGACCAGCGTGTTGGGGAAGATCCGCTTGATCGCCGCGATGAACCGCACCCGGTCGTCGAAGGAGATCCCGCCCTCGTCCAGGCCGGTCAGCGAGTAGAACACCACGACCTTGTCCACGTGCGCGACGCCGTGCAGCTTCTCCAGGACCGCGTCGTCGTAGCCGGCCTTGGTGAAGATGGCGATCGGCGCCCGGTGCGTGGCGAGTGACGTCAGTTTGGCGACGGTGTTGTCTATCTGTTCCGGAATGAACGGGTCCCCGTACGTGTCGTTGACGGAAACAGGGATTTTCCGCGTCCACTCGGGCGCCGCTTCTCCGGCGTCACTGTGCATGGGGTCGAACTGGAAGGCGTCCGCCGACCCGAAGGGCAGGTCCTCACCGGAAAGTACTGCCGATCCTAAAAGTTCCACATCAATCGGACTGCTCGGCTTCATAAGCCGAATCCCCCTTATGAGCCCACTGCCGCAGGCGCTCCAGCGCTCTGCAAAGTGGTGCAAGTGCGCGATTGGATTTCCTGAACCTAGGTGGGGTTTGCAGGAGGAATACAGACGGTGGAACCATCATGGCCTTAATCGTTCGGATTCTGTCTTGAATCGATCGATCTATGGTCAGTCCCAGCGGTCACCGGTACCGTGATCCCGGACTGGTCCGATTCGTGGACAATGGGGGGTGGCCGTTCGTGGCGCTGATCGGCGGAGTTGCGTCCCGCAAGGCAGGTGGCGCCGCGTGAGTTTTACGAGCGGGCCTCTCGACGCCTTCGCGAGCGAGGATGTTTATCGCGCCCAGCAGTCGGTGTACCGCACCGGGTCCGGTCCGGACGCCCGGGACGTGCTGAGCGCCGCCGTCGGCCGGCTGAGCCCCGGCGACCTGCTGGAGGCCGGCTGCGGCGAGGGCGCGCTCGCCCGGCACGCCATGGCGTGCGGCCACCGCGTGGTGGCGGTGGACGGTTCCGCGCGCATGGTCGAGCTGGCCCGGGCCGAGGGAGTGGACGCCCGGGTCTGCGTGTTGCCCGAGCTGCCGTTCCCCGCCGGTTCCTTCGACCATGCCGTGGCGGCGTGGGTCCTGCACTACCTGACGGATGATCAGGTACTGCAGGCGCTGAGGGAGTTCGCCCGGGTGGTGCGTCCCGGCGGCACGCTGGTGCTGGCCACCAACTCCGACCGGCACATGGCCGAGTTGTGGGCCCGCCTGCCCTCGGCGCGCTACCGGCTGACGTTCCCCGCCGAACGCGCCGCCGACCTGCTCGCGACGATCGGGGCCCGGGCCGAGGTCACCGAGGTCGAGGGCACCGTGGTCTTCCAGGACGACGCGCAGGCCCGGCGGTTCCTGCGCAACCAGGTCCGGCCGGCGAGCGCGGTGGACCGCATGGCCGCCATCGAGGGCAGCCTCACCGTCACCCGCCGGGCCGCGGTGATCGTCGCGGAAGTGCCCCGGTGACCGCCCGGGCGCGCCTGTGGTGGCTGGGCCCGTTGGTACCTGCCCTGGAACCCGCGTGGCACAAGGGGCTGCTCCTCCATCCTGTACGCGGCACTGGGGGCGCCACGGTCCTGCGCGACGGCGGCGGCCGGCAGACGGTGGTGCTCGCCGACCCGCTGCAGCCGCGCGAAGCCGTCCCGGAGCACGACGGGGAGGTGTGGGCGCTGGAGCGCGGCACCGCGGCGCCGGGCCCCGGACCGGGCCCGGGGATGCGCGGGGTCGTGCTGTGGGGGCGCCCGAACGAGCGGCTGTTGCCGCTGGCCGCCCGGCTGCGCGCGCAGGGGTTCGGCGCCGCGCTCCGCGCCGACCTGGTGCTCGGCCGCAGCCGGGAGGAGGCCGGGGAACGGGCCGACCGGTACAGCGAGGAGTACGCGCCCGACGAGGCGGCGGCCGGTGCGCTGCTGCGCGCGCTCGCCAGGCACCAGGCTGACGGGCCGCATCACGACGAGCCGGCCGGGAACGGGACGGGCCGCGTCGAGGCGCGTAGGAGCGGGCCGCATCAGGACGACGAGCCGCCTCTCGGGATTCCCCGGGGCAGCTACCTCGTCGACGAGGGCACCGCCTGGGTGGGCCCCGGCTCCCCGCGCATCACCGGCGGGCAGTGGTCGTTCACCTTCATCGGCACGCCGGAGCGCATCGGGGCCGCGCTGGCCCGGGTGCTGGACAGTGGTGTGGAGGCGTGCTGCCTCGGGGGTTCCGCGGCGGAGGCCGCCCTGCTGCCCGAGCTGATCGACCGGATCGAGGCCGGATGAGCAGCCTGGTGAGCGGACAGGTCAGTGCCTGGATCGGCGGCCGGACGAGCTACCGGATGCCCCGTCAGCCGCGGTTCCCGGACAGCCGCTGCCAGTCTGCCCCCGCCCGCCCGTCCGCGGGCGCGAGCGGATCGGCGATCAGCCGCCGGTGGCCGGGAACGGCGGCTCCCGGCGCGAACCGGTACACCAGCGCGCCCCCGTGCGGCAGCGCGTGGCCGGGCCCCTGCGGCAGTGCCAACGGGTGGGCCCGCCAGGAGTGTTCAAGGACCATCCGGGCGGCCAGGATAGCCTCGCCGTGGCTCACCGCGACCAGCGCGCCACTGCTCAGACCGGTCAGCGCAGCTGTCACCCAGGCGCCGACCCGGTCCCGTACCTCCCGGAGGCTCTCACCGCCCTGCGGCCGCCAACCCCACGGGTCCGCGCGCATCAACTCCCTGGCCCGGGCGTGCCGTTCCGCCGCCTCCTTGCCCTCGGCGCCCGCGAACCAGGTGCCCCAGTCCCGTTCCGCGAGGTCCGGGCACGGGGTGATCTCCCCGGGCAGGCCGAGCAGTTCGGCCGTCCGCAGGGTCCGCTCGGTGGGTGAGGCGCATACCGCGGCCACCTCGAACCCGGCCTCGGCGAGCCGACGTCCGCAGGCCCGCGCCTGCGCCCAGCCGTGTTCGGTCAGCGTGCCGGGCGTGCCGTCCACCGGCGCCGGAAGTGAGAGGGTGGTGTGCGCGCACGCGCCGTGCCTGACCAGGACCAGCTGCCGGGCACCGCGCACCACGCCCACCCCCATGGAGACCGCTGCAAGGAGAGTCCGCTGTGAGGCAGTCTGGCACGGCGCGCGCGCTGGTGGCCCAGCGGATCTACGACTTCGAGCCGGTCGCGGCGACCCTCGTCGGCGACGTGCTCTACTCCGACCAGGAGTACTGGCGCCACGCCGGGAAGCGACGCTGCTTCTGGCTGCTGGAGGAGGACGTCCAGCTCGTCTACGAGCCGTTCGGGTGGCAGGGCGAGTGGTACGTCGACCTGGTGTCCTTCGAGCAGGCGGAACGGGACGGGCTGCCGCTGTTCACGGTGCGGGACCGGTACGTGGACGTGGTGGTCGAGGGCATGGGCCCCACCTACCGGCTGATCGACCTCGACGAGGCGGCGGCGGCGCTGCTGTCGGGCGAGCTGAGCGCCCCCGCGCTGGCACGCACCCTGGTCAAGGCCCAGGAGTTCACCGACCGCTACCTGCACCGCGGCGCGGTCTTCCCGCCGCCCGCGCTGCACGGCCTGTTCGATCCCGGCCACGCGTACCCGCACTGGGCGAGCCGGCCGGTGCGGCTCAGGGCCTGAGCCACGCCCGCGGGGAGGGCGGTGCCGCATGAGCATCGTGCCTCCCGGCGCCGCGCCCTTCCTGCGGCCCCTGTACGGGGCGGACGACGAGGCACCGCCGGACCCGGCGGTGGTGCTGGACGGGGCGGCGCTCGACGCGCTGAAGGAGACCAAGGCCGCCTACACGGCGCTGCACGCCTGGGCGGCCCGGTCCTTGCCGCTCGACGCGGCGGCGCGGGCCGAACTGGACCGGCTGCGCACCCGCGAGGCCGTCCTGGACCGGGAACTCGCCGCCGCCTCCGGCCACCTCACCGCGGCGGGGATCGAGCACGTCCTGTTGCGTGGCCACGCCCTGGGCACCCGCTACCCGCCGGGCCGGGTACGGCAGTACAACGACGTGGACCTGCTCCTGCGCGACGGATCCGCGCTGCCCGCGGCCCTCACCGCGCTGCGTCCCCTGGGCTACTTCGTGGCCCGGCCGGTGGTGTGCCGGCGCGACCGGGCAGGGCTGTGGGCCGGGGCGGCGCTCAACCGCCGGGTGGAGGGGCTCGGCCACCCCATGTACCTCGACATCACCACGCTCGGCCCCGGCCTGGACCGGGCCGCCGCGCTGCCGCTGCCGGCCGGCGCCTGGGCCGGGGTGCGGGACCTGACGGTGCTCGGGACCGCGGTGCCGGTCCTCGGCAGCACGTGGCAGGCCGTGGTGTTCGCCGTCGAACTGGTGGAGCGCGCCGGCGCGTTCATCGTCCGCGACCTGCTGGACCTGCTGGCGCTCGACCGCGGCGGGACCGACTGGGACGCCGTCGCCGCCGCGCTCGGCCGGGCCCCCGCTGCGGCGGCCGCCGCCACGGCCCTCGCGGAACTGCACGTCCTCGCCCGCGCGACCGGGGTCCCGGTCGGGGAGTTGCCCGTACCGCTCCGCGCCGCCCGCGCCCGGCCGCCGTTCCCCCTGCGGGGCCGCCGCGGGGCCGTACGGACCCTGGATCGCCTGGTCGCCCGGGCGCGCGCGCACCACCCCGCACGCACCCGGCGGGCCGTCGCACATTTCCCCGTCCGGGCGTGGTTCGCGCTCGGCCTGCCGGTGTTCGTGCTGCCGCCGGCCGCCGGCCGCAAGCCACCGGGCGGCGCCGTGCTGCGCGCCGTCGGCCTGCCCGGCCACCGCGCCCTGGTCTACCCGCTGGTGCCGCCCGGATACTCCCGGGCCGCCTTCGTCCCACCGGCTGAGGAGCAGACATGACCACCATCCGGTACGGCGACTGGGCCCGGCTGTGGCTGGCCGAGCTCGAAGGCCGCAACGGCCGCCCGCTGCCCGATCCCGCCCTCGTCAGCGCCCGCCTGGAGCGCGCGTTCGCCCGCACCGAGCCCGTGCACGCCCGCGCCGACGACGGCTCCGCCGCCTTCGCGGGCCGCTCCGAGCACCGGCACCCGCTCACCGGCCGGCCGCAGACGGTGCTCGGCCATCTCGCCGCGGACGGTCCGCAGGCATTGCGCGCCCTGCTCGGCCTGCTGCCGGAGGGCGGCTCCGCCGCGCTGGAGACGGCCGGCTCACCCGGCGCGGAGGTCTCCGAGGTGTTGCGCGAGGCGTCCTTCGCGCCCCACGTGCTGACCCTCCGCCATCTCACCGACCCCGACCTGCCCGCCGCCGAAGGGCCGTTGGACATCCATCCGGTGCGCCCGGCAGAGCACGACTTCGTCTACGACTGTTTGGTGACGGCGCTGGGCCGCGGGCTGCAGGACGCCCCCGCGGCCACCGACCTGCGGGAGTGGGCGCGTGCCAAGTTCCGGCTGGCCGATCCCGCCTGCTGCCTGGTCGGCACCCTCGACGGGCGGCCGGTCTGCCACGGCCTCGGCGTCCCGCGGCCGGACCGCTACTCCGACATCGAGGTGCTGTACGTGGTGGACGTCTTCGTGATCCCCGAGGAGCACTCCCGGGGCTTCTCCCGCACGGTCTCCGGCGAGTTGCTGCGCGTGGCGGCCGGGCGCGGCCACCGGGTCCTGGAGAGCGACCTGGTCGTCGGGCCGCACACCGACCGGCTGCTGGACGGCCTGCGCGGCGCCGGGTGGGTCGCGGACCGGCTGCGCTGGCAGCGGGTCGCGGAGGTGGGGACCCGATGACCGCCACCCCGCAGGCCGCTCCGGCCGCGTCCCGGCCCGGGCCGAGCTGCTGCCTGCTCGCGCAGACGGTGGAACCGCTGGTCGTGCACGTGCCCGAGGGGGCGGCCCCCGCGCCCGGCACACCCTGGCTGATCATGGTCCACGCGCCCGGCGAGAACCGGACCGGCAACAACTACTGGCAGGTGCAGGCGGCCCGCCACCTCGCCGCGGCCGGCGTCACCGTGGTCCGTTTCGACCTGGCCGGATACGGCGAGAGCCTGGCGGCCAAGGACGTGGGTGTCTGGGAGCGGCAGATCGCGGAGGCGGCCGCGACCGCGCACTCGCACGGTGCCTCCGCCGTGCACGTGGCCGCGCGCGGGCTGCACGCCGCGCTCCTGCCGGGCCCGGTACCGGGGTTGAGGATCGCCGTCCTCCCTCCGGAGCCGGAGGAACTCGCCTGGTGGCGGCTGCACGAGGAGCCGTCCGGGGACGGGGAACGTGCGGGGGGCCGTCAACCGTCCGCTGACTGGGAGGCGTCGCCCGACGCGCCGGCCGACGAGGTGGACTTCTGGGCCGCCTGCGGTGTCGAGACCCACCTCCTGGGCGGCCTGACCGTGCCCGTCCGCGTGATCGGCGAACTCGTGGAGCGGCTGCGCGCGCCCGACGCCGCCCGCGGCTGGGACCTCACCTTGTGCACCGAGGGCGGCCGGGCCGGCGACCCCTGCCGGATGGTCGCCGGCCGGCACGGGCTGGCCCGGCTCGCGGCGGACCGGCACGGGCTGCAAGCCGTGCTGCGGAGCGCGTTGGCGATCGGGACCCCGTCGGGGGCCGGGACGGAAGGAGCACGGTGATGGCACGCGGAGGGCTGATCGCGGTCAGCGGGATCGACGGCAGTGGCAAGTCCACGCTCGTGTCCGGGCTGGTCCGGCGGCTGGCCGGGCGGGGGCGGACCGTCCGTTCAGTGGCCGCGCTGAAACCCCGTGACCGTTCGCCCGTCGACTGGGCGTCGCGCATCCCGCAGCCGGGCGACGCGCAGGCCCGGGAGCGGTGGATCGCCGGGTATTTCACGCTCGTCCTGGCGTCGAACGCCGCGGAGGTGGTGGCCCCCGCCCTGGACCGCGGCGAGTGGGTGGTCGCCGACCGATGGGCCCTGGACCACGTCGCCAACCAGCGGTCGTTCGGCCTCGGGCTGGAGGAGTGGATGACGTGGCTCAAGGCGCTGCCGCAGCCGGACGTGCACCTGCTGGTGGACGTCCCCCCAAAGACGGCCGCCCGGCGGATCGCCGCCCGCGGCAAGGACCCGGGCGTCGGCCACGGCCGCGACTTCCTCAGCCGGTGCCGCGGCCACATGCGGCAACTCGCGGAAGAGGGCGCCTTCGGGCCGGTCACCGTCCTGGACGGGAGCGTGAACGAGGCGGCGCTGCTTGACCTCGCCGACGCGGCCGTACCGTCCGGGGAGGCGCGGTGACCGGGCGGCACGTCGTCACCCTCGACGGGCCGAACGGCGTGGGGAAGACCGCCGTGGCCCGCGAACTCGCCCGGACGCTCGGGTGTGCCTGGCTGTCGATCGGCATGGTCTACCGGGCGCTGGCCGCCTCCGCCGCCTGCCCCGACTCCCCGCTCGAACTGCGCTGGCAGAAGGCGCCCGACGGCGCCCTCGACCCGGTCGTGGAGGTGGCGGGCACGGCGTTCCGCGAAACGGACCTGACCGCCGAGCCCTTGGGCTCCGCCGCGTCCCGGATCGGGGCGGACCCCGCCTGGCAGCACAAGGTGAACCGGGTGCTGCGCGCCGCGGCCGCGGACCGCCCCGTGGTGGCGGAGGGCCGCGCGGGGCAGGAGATCTTCCCCGACCCGCTGCTGTCGGTGTTCTTGTGGGCCGACGCCGGGGAGCGTGCAGCGCGCGCGGCGGCGGTCAGCGGCGTGCCCCACGACCCACGGCGCGAGCGCCGGGACCGCACGCGCGTCGCCGAGCCGCTGCGGGTCAGGTCCGGCTGCCTGGTGTGGAACTCCACCCGGTTCACCATGGACACCACGGTCGCCGCGCTCGCCCGGCGGGTGCGGACGGCCCGAGGCGAGCGGGACTTCACCGTCGCCGTGACAGGACTGCGGGGTGAGCACCGCACGGCCACCGTGCGCTGTGTGCCGGCGGACCGCCCGGCCGACGCCCTCCTGACTGTTCCGCCCGGTGGCAGGGAGGAGCAGCGGCTCGCGCTGGCCGAGGCGCACGCGCCGCTCCTCCGCCACGGCAGTGACATCGTCTCCGTGGGCCGGGTGCCCGGCAGCCGCGAGGACGCCCTGCTCGACGCGGTGGGCTGGCCCGCGAACCGCCGGCTCACCGCACGCTGGCTGCTCGACCACGGGCACTTCGCCGTGCCCGCCGAAGTGCTCGCCCTGGCCGGCCCCGACTGGGTCACCACCACCACGGCCCTCGGCAGGGCCGGTTCCGACGCGCCCGCCGCGCTCGAGGCCCTGCAGGGCGCGTGGTGGCTGCCCGTTCCGGCTGCCGCCGCGCACCCGCCCGGCACGGGCGGGGCGTCCGCCGCAGCGGAACGGGCGGAGCGGGACCTTGAGACGGCGCTGCGGCAGCGGCAATCGGCAGACGCCCCGGCGCCGCCCTTCGACCTGGACGGCTGTCGTGACTCCCGGGCTGCCCTGTGGCTCACCGCGGCGGCTCCCGACGCCCTGACGCAGTTCGTGCTACCGCAGTGGGAAGGCGGCCGATGAACGGCGAACGCACCGTCGTCCGCGAACAGCTGTGGGTCGGTCCCCCGGGGCGGCGCTGCCTCGTCGTCACCGACCGCCCCGCCGCCGGGGACGTCCTCGGCACGGTCTGCCTCGCGCACGGCCTGACCGGTGACCGGGCCGGGCCGCAGGACCTGCTCGCGCGGCTGTCGGCCCGATTGTGCGCGCGGCTGGGCGTGCGCGTCGTCCGGTTCGACATGACGGGTTCCGGCGACTCCGAGTGCGACTTCGCCGCCACCCGGTTCAGCGGTATGGCCGGGGACTTCGTCCGGGTGGCCAGGGCGACGTGCCCTGCGGGCGAGCCACTGGTGTGCGCGGGGATCAGCATCGGCGGCGTGCCCGCGGTGATGGCCGCCCACGAACTCGGCCTGCTCGACGACGGACCGAGACCGGCCGGGGTGCTGCTGCTGTCGAGCGACCTGATCCAGGGCGTGCGCTTCGCGACCGACGGCGTGACGGCGATCCGCGGCGGGGAGTTCCACCTGCCCGCCGCGTTCTTCCGGGAGCGGGAGACCATCCGTCCCCGCGACCTGCTGCTGGCCACCGGGCTGCCCTTCCTGCTGTGCTACGGCACCCAGGACGCCAAACTCGCCCGCGAGGCAACCTGGTTCACCGGGCACGGCGGGACCGTCCGCGCGGTGGACAGCGACCACCTCTTCGAGAGTTCCGCCGCCCGGCGCGTACTGGCCGACGCCTGCGCCCGCTTCCTCGTCTCCACCTTCTCCTCGTTCCTGTCGACCAGCGATGTCCGGGAGGATGCGCAATGACCGTCACCTTGTGCCTGATCGTCCGTAACGAGACCGCCTACCTGCGCGGGTGCGTGGAGTCCGCGCGGGACTTCGTCGACCAGGTCGTCATCGTGGACACCGGCTCCACCGACGGCACCGTGGACATGGGCTGGCAACTCGCCGACGCCTTCTGCGAAGTGCCCTTCGACGGGGACTTCTCCGCCGCCCGCAACGAGGCGCTGGTACGCGCCGACGGCGACTGGATCCTCTTCCTCGACGCCGACGAACGGATGATCGGCGGCGAGGCCGAGAAGCTGCTGGGACATCTGAAGGAGATCGGGCCCGACGTGCTCGGGCTGCGCCTGCTGCGCTACAACTTCTTCGCCACCGGCGGCTTCTACACCGGCCGGGAGCTGAAGGTCTTCCGCAACCTGCCCGAGATCGAGTACCGGCGCAAGATCAACGAGTCGGTGGCCGCGAGCATCGCGGACGCGGGCGGCCGTGTGGAGCCGGCGCCGGTGGTGATGAACCACTTCGGGCACTGCCGCCCGGTCGAGGAGCGGGACGAGAAGGCGTACCGCTACCTGTCCCTGATGGACCGCCAGTTGCGCGACAACCCCAAGGACGCGGTGCTGGTCGGCTACAAGGGCCTGATCATGCGGACGCTGGGCCGCTTCGAAGAGGCCGAGGACTACTCCGGCCGATCGGTCGGCCTCGACCCGTCCTCCGCCACCGTCTGGCTCTTCCGCGGCCACGTGCTGCGCTCGCTGGGCAAGGACGGGGAGGCGCTGGAGGCATACCTCAAGGGGCTGGCCGTGGCGCCCGGGAACGCCGCGCTGCACAACATGGCGGGGGTGCAACTCGCCGCACTGGGCCAACTCCCCGACGCCGCCGAGTCCTTCCGCACCGCGCGCCGCCACGACCCCCAGCTCCTGCACACGGACATCAACCTCGGGCTGCTCGCCCAGGCCGGCGGCGACTGGGCCGGCGCGGCCGAACTCATGCGGAAGGCGGGCGCGGCCAACCCCGGCTTTTATCACGACGAGTGGGCGGGCCGCGCGGAGCGTGACCCGTTCCGCGCCTTCTACTACGAGACGGTGCTCGGCTACGCGGGCCTCGGCTACCACCTCGGCTACTGCGAGCAGCGCGCGAGCGGCACCGTCCCGCCGTCCGGCCGCTGACCGGGCGTCAGGTGTGGCGCGGGACCGTACCGAGTGGACCCGGCCCCGCGCGGGCGGACCGGCCACCGGCAGACAACGACAGATCAGACAACGACAGACGACGGAACGGGAAGGCGGGGACAGATGACGGCCGACAGCGCCGCCGAATTCGACAAGATCGCCCGGGAGTACGACGAGTCGCGCGGCGGCAGCGCGCGGGCGGAGGGCTTCGCGGCGCAGCTGGCACCGCTCCTGGACGCCCGGCGCGCGCTGCTGGACGTGGGCGTCGGCACCGGCATCGTGGCCGCGGAACTCGCCCGGTGCGGCATCCCCACCCTCGGCGTCGACCTGGCGCCCGCGATGCTCTCGCTGGCCCGGCACCGGCTCGGCGCCCGCGTCGCGGTCGCGGACGCTGCCCGGCTGCCCGTGCGTTCGGCCTCCGTGGCCCAGGCGGTCTCCACGTGGCTGCTGCACGTCGTGCCGGACCGGACGGCCGTCTTCGCGGAAGTGGCGCGGGTACTGGAACCCGGCGGCCGCTACTACGTGATACCCGCGCGCGGCCAGCGACCCACGGACGACATCGGCGCCGTGGTCAACGAGTTGGAAGACCTCCTCGATCCGGCCCGGACCCGCCAGGACGGCCCGGAAGTGCTGGCACCGGCCGCCGAGTCCTGCGGACTGAGATTCCTCGGCCCGTTCGGGCAACGCGCCAAGGTCTTCGAGGAGTCCCCGCAGGACATGGCCGAGGCACTGTCCACCGGCCTGTTCTCCGGCGCCTGGACCGGCGGCGCCCAGGCCGCGGAAGCGACGGAGCGGGCCTGCGCGAAACTGCGCGCCCTACCCGAACCGGCCCGGCCGCGCGCCCGGGAGGTGATCGACGCGGTCCTCGTCTTCGAACGCCCACCGGGACGCTGAACCCCCACCCCCCGCCCTCCCGGGTACCCCCGCCCCGAGCCCGCCCGAACGGCGCCCCCGGGCTGCGCCGTTCCGAAACACCCACCGGTCCACGTGCCCGCCCCTCCGCCCAACCGCCCTACGCCCCAACCCCGCTCGCCCCACCGCCCCGGCGGACCCACTGAGGAGGCCCCATGTCCCCAGCACTCTCCTACTCCTGGTTCCTGCCGCTGGGCCCCGACGTGCACCACATCGGCACCTGGCCGGCCGAGTGCAGCACGCCGTCGCTGGACCGCCTGGTGGACATCGCGCGCGCCGCCGAGGACGCGGGCTGCCAGGAGATGCTGGTGCCCACCAGCTTCCACAACGACCTGGAGACCTTCACCACCGCCGCCGCCGTGCTCGGCCGCACCACCCGGATCGGGATGCTGCTCGCCGTACGTCCCAACCAACTCCACCCCGTGCAGGCCGCCGCGGCCGTCTGCGGCCTGGAATCCCTCTTCCCGGGCCGGGTCCGGCTCAACGTGACCACCGGCGGCTGGGCCGAGGACCGCTGGCTCGGAGACTTCGAGAGCAAGGAGGTGCGCACCGACCGGCTCGAGGAATGGCTGGAAGTGCTGCACCAGGTCCTCTACGACGACACGCCCGTGCGCCACGAGGGACCCTTCTACACCGTGGAGGGGGCCGCCCTGCAACGGCGCCCGCGGCGCCGCATCCCGCTGGCCATGTCCGGCTCCTCACCCCGGGCCCGGGCACTCCTCGGCCGGTTCGGCGACGAGTACCTGATGTTCGCCGGCCCGCTGCCGAAAGTGGCCGCGGAGGTGGCGGCGCTACGGGCCACCCCCGGCATCGACCGAAAGGTCCGGGTCACCCTGCGCGCCCACCTCGTCGTACGCGAGGACGAGCAGGAGGCATGGGCGGCGGCACGGGAGATCGTCTCCCGGGTACAGCCCGCCGTCCGGGCCACGATCCGCGCCCAGCGCCCGGACACGCGCTCGCAGCGGGCCGGGCAGAACGACCTCGCCGCGCGCGACGACCTCCTCGTCGGCCCGAACCTGTGGGCCGGCATCGGCACCGGCCGGTTCGGCGCGGCCGTCGCACTGGTCGGCACCCCGGCGGACGTCACCGACCGGCTGCTGGAGTTCCGCGCCGCCGGCGTCGACGCGTTCATCCTCTCCGGCTACCCGAAACTGGAGGAGGCCCGGGTCCTGCGCCGCCTGCTGGTACCCGAACTGGCCAGCCGCGGCCTGGCCCCGGAGTCAGTGACCGCCAACCGCACGGCGTAGCACCTCGACCGTCCCCGGGTGCGCCAGCGGCGCGTCGGCGTCCCGCACCCCCTCGGACACCGGGAGCCGCGTGACACCGGCCCGCGCGTCCACCACAAACCCCAGATCGTCGCGGCCGTGGGTGTGCAGCACCTGGACGGGGATGCCGAGCGCGGGCCGCCGAGCGCCGAGGTTGCCCGTCAGCAGCGCGATCCAGGTCGCATACCGGCCCACCAGGCTGTCGGCGACCAGGCCGGGATCCTCGTCCTCCTCCAGGACGTCGCCCAGCCGCTCGGCCACGGCGGCCCGCAGGAACACCGTCGCCGCCGCGAACAGCCTCCCCGGCTCCCCCGCCCCGAAGAGCCCGGTCGGCACCTCCGTCGCGGCGCCCAGCCCCGCCAGCAGGTCGGCGACCGTCCCGGACAGATCCTCTCCGGTGACGGCGAGAGGGTCGACGAGCACCACCGCCCCCGGCGGGACACCCTCTGCGGCCAGCGCAGCCGCCAGGTGGACGGCGAACGGCGCGCCGTTGCAGTTCGCGACGACGGCGCGGTACGGGCCGCCGCCGGCATGCCCATGTGCGACGGCCCGGGCATGCGCGGCGACGTCCACGGGTCCGTCGCCGGCCACCCCGACCAGCGGATCGACCCGGATCACCGGCGTGCCGGAACCGCTCGGGAACGCCGCTTCGAAGGACATCTCGGAGGCCAGGCCGGTGAACTCGACCACCAGCACGGCGTCATCGCTGGTCGGCACCCACGCCTCCCTCGGCGTCGACGGCGGGATCGAGCCCGTACGGCGGGGCCGGTGTGCTGCCGGGGGCCTGCGCCTGCGGCTCCTGCGGCCCGGGCGGCTGCTCCCCGTCCTTCGGCCCGTCGGCCCGGCCCGCCTGGCCGGCCTGAGTCGGCTCCTGCGCCCCGTCCGGCTCCTCCGGCCTCGTGGCGATCGCCCAGCCCACGGCCGGGGCGGCGCCCACCGCGAGGGCGGCGAACATCAGGCACATCAGCAGCCAGCCGGCGATCTTGACGCTCTCCATCAGCGCGGTCAGCACCACCGGCCCGATCACGGACTGCACCGTGTACCCGATCGAGAACACCGCGCCGTACTCGCCCTGGCTGTGCCGCGGCGACAGGCCGTACTGGAGCCCCCACTGCGCTGAGGAGGTCAGCAGCTCGCCGACCGTCAGCAGCACCGTCGCCACGACCAGCAGGACCAGCGCCAGGGACATGGAACCGCCCAGCGCGGAGACACCGATGACGGCGCAGGACAAGGCCAGGGCGACGCTGCCCTGGCGCAGTTTGCGGCCGGCCCCGAGCGGGGTGTCCGCGCCCTCGCTGGCACGCACCTGGAAGACGATGACCAGGATCGTGTTCAGCCCGATCAGCCAGGCCGCCATCGCACGGGGCGCGTCGGTCTCCGCCACGATCCACAGCGGAAGAGCCAGCGTGAGAATGGTGTCGCACACCGCGGTGAGCCCGCACAGGAACGAGACCACCACGAACGGCCGGTCCCGCAGCGCGCTGTTGCCCCGCAGCGAGCTCTTCTTGCCGCCAGGGGACTTCCCCGGCCCCACCCGCAGGTGCGGCAGCAGCAGCATCAGCGCACTGTTGGCCACCGACACCGCCGCGAAGCCGTAGAAGAGCAGCAGGTAGGCGTCCTTGGTGTCGCGGGCGATGGCCAGGCCCGACAGCGCCACACCAGCCGTCATCCCGATGTTGATGACACTGCGGTTGTACGCGAACAGCCGGACGCGGGTCTCGGAGTCGAGCAGTTGCCCGATGTACGCCATCTTGCCGACGGCACCCGCGCGTTCGGCGATGCCCAACAGGACGACGACGGCCGCGTACCCGCCGAAGGACGTCACTTTCGTCGCGACAAGGAGCAGCGGCGCCTGGAGGAAACCGGTGAGGACGGCCATCTCCCGGGCACCGATCCGGTCGGTGAGCCGGCCCGCGACCGGCGCGGCGAGCATCCACACCACGGCGGCCAGCGTGACACCGAGCCCCACCCGGAACACCGACAGCCCGACGATACGGTGGAAATAGATGGGAGTCCCGGAGGAGTAGAACCCGAAACCCGTGCCGTAGAGCGCGGTGGACAGCGCCAGGACACGCGGCGGCCCCGGATCGGGTAACAACCGCGAGACCAGCCCCTTGGGCTTCTGCTCGGGCGTGGCCCCACCACCCTCAGCCATGCAATCCCTCCCCCCCGGAAACCGGCCACGGACGACCGGTCGACGATCCGCACAGGCTAACGACAAACGTCCTGAGCACCCACCACGTACCAGAAACCTTGGCCGAATCCACTCCCCCACGCGACGCAACTCCCCCCCACCGCCGGGGCGATCAGCCGACGCGGCAGCGGAACGCGAGCGCCATGCTCTACCCGTCGAAGACCACCAGGCCCGCGGTGACTACCCGAATCAATCGGCCGCGCTGAAGGCAGTCGCGCCGAAGCTGGGCATCGGTTCGGCTGAGACGTTGCGGAACTGGGTGAAGCAGGCCGAGCGGACACCGGACCGGGTGGACCGCAACTCGTCGCCACCGCGCCGAATCGCTGCTGGGTCGCGGACCTCACACATGTGTCGACCTGGGCCGGCGTCGTCCACGTCCCCTTCGTCGTGGACACCTTCTCCCGCCGCGACGTCGAAACGGACCCAGCTCGTCCTCGACTCCTTGGAGATGGCACTGTGGCAGCGCGGCCGCGACGAACAGCCCCACGTTCGGGGTGAGCTGTTAGAACTCCTAACGAAATGGGTCTTGGGGAACACTAGGCTCGGTGGCCATGAGTCAGAGCGGTTCTCAAGCGGCGGCATTCTTCCGAGACGTCCGTGAAAACAGAGTGGTCTGGCTTGTCCGGGATGACGACGGAAGCCCGACTCACCTCTCCGCGGACGGCACGCGAAGTTTTCCCTTCTGGTCGACCTCGCCCCGGGCTCAGAGGGCGGCGAAGATCTGGGGGCGCGGGCTCCGCGTCGACTCCATGCCCTTGGACACCTGGTGCGACCTTGTACTGCCCGATGCCGCCAGGGATGGACTCGTGATCGGCATCAACTGGAGTGGGCCGCGTCTGGTCGGCTGGAGCTTCACCCCCAGGGAAGTCCTTAACCGGCTAGCGGCAGATAGCTAGCCCACGGCATCGGTCACCAGAGCGCGCAGTCGCCGCCAGCAGATGAGTACGCATCCGAGGGTGAGGAAGGCTTCGTGGATGTCGTCGCGGATCTCCCAGCGGATCCGCAGCCGGCGAAACCAGTGCAGGTGGGCGAACGCGCGCTCCACGACCCAGCGTTGGGTACCCAGCCCGGAGCCGTGCTCGATGCCGCGCCGGGCGATCACCGGCTTCACGCCAAGGTCCCAGACCAGGCGGCGGTACTTGTCGTGATCGTAGCCGCGGTCACCCAGCACCACGTCCGGGCGGCGCCGGGGCCGGCCACGCTTGCCCCGCACGGACGGCACAGCCTGGAGGAGAGGGATCAGCTGGGTGACATCGTTGCGGTTGCCGCCGGTCAGGGTGGCGGCGAGCGGGATGCCTGTGGCATCGGTGATCAGGTGGTGCTTGCTGCCCGTCCTGCCCCGGTCGACAGGGCTTCGTCCCGTCTTGGTCCCCCTTTAACGCGCGGATATGGGAGCCGTCGACGGCCGCCCGGGAGAAGTCCAGGGCGTTCGCGCTGCGGAGCCTGACGAGGAGGGCCTCGTGCAGTTACGGCCACACCTCAGCCTCGGTCCACTCGGCCAGCCGGCGCCAGCAGGTCATGCCGGAGTCGAAGCCGAGTTCCTGCGGCAGGTGCTCCCAGGCGATCCCGGTGTGCAGGACGAACAGGATGCCCTGGAACACGAGCCGGTCCGGATGCCGCTTGCGCCCGGGATGCCGGGTCCGGCGCTCAACCTTGGGCAACAGCAGCTCGATCACCGCCCACAACTCGTCATCGACTTCCCACGGCTTCGGCCGAGCCACCTCGCACCCCCGGATCGTCAGTCCCGGAGCGATCCAATCACCTCGAAGATCATTTCGTTAGGAGTTCTTACACCGCAGCGATGCGGGCAGCCAATACACCGGCTTCAAGCCGGCCGAGCACCTGGACGCTGCCGGCGTCACCGCATCGATCGGGTCCGTCGGCGACGCGTACGACAAAGCCCTCATGGAGAGCACGATCGGCCTGTACAAAACCGAGTTGATCAAGCCACAAAGACCCCGGAAGACCCTCTCCCAGGTCGAGCCGGCCACCGCCGAGTGGATCGACTGGTACTGCCACCCGACGACTCCACGGTGAAATAGGCCACGTGCCACCCGTCGAGTACGAGACGTCGCGCTCGGAGGCGGGCTCCTCCACGCCGGTGCGGGCCGGGAGGCGGTGCAGCATCTGGACGGAGTGCATGGCTCGGCGGGCGCCGCGTCGGCCGGCATGGCCGGACCACACAGGCGTCGATTACCGTGGTGCGAATTCGGTGCCCCCACCCACGCATGGTGTTTGTCTCGACAACTTACATCGTTGCGGGCGGCGGGTACTGATCTGTATCCGGGCGATGATCAGTCACCGTTTTGGGCGACGCCGTGGAAGACCGAGGCCAGGGGGCGGGGGGAGGAGAGACCGTGTCCGAAGAGATGTCGTTTGGGATTGTTTTGCGTGGTTTTCGACAGGAGCGTCTTCTGACGATTGAGGGGCTGGCTGAGGCGTCGGGGGTGAGCGTTCGGGCGATCAGCGATATGGAGCGTCTGCGGAGCCGGGTTCCGCGGCGGCGTACTGTGGCGGCGCTCGCAGAGGGATTGGAGCTGGCGGACAGGGATCGCGAGGCGCTGCTTGCTGCGGCGCGGTCGGCAGGTCCGGGCCAGTCGGTAGTCGCCGCGTGGACGGCGCTACCGAGATCGGTGGGGGACATCTCGGGACGCGAGGAGGAGATGTCCCGGCTGAGAGACGCTGCGGGGCGGGCGGTCGCCGGTGCGGGGGCGTCGGTGTACGTCGTGTCGGGGCCTCCGGGGTGCGGGAAGACCACGCTGGCGCTGAAGGCGGCGGCGGATCTGGCCGAGACGTTTCCCGACGGCTGCTTCGTGGTGGATCTGCACGGTGTGGAGAGCCCGATGGATTCGGGCGAGGCCCTATTGAGACTCTTGAAGTCCCTCGGGGTGACCGAGTATCGGCTGGCGCAGTTGGATGCGTCAGGTCGAGCAGGGTTGCTGCGGTCCCTGCTGAGCAGCCGCAGGTGTCTGGTGGTGTTGGACAACGCCCGTGACGAGGGGCAGGTGCGGCCACTGCTGCCTGCCGGCGGGCGGAGTCTCGTGCTGGTGACAAGCCGGCGGCCGCTGTCGGGCCTGGAAGACGTGGACCGACTGGCATTGTCGGGGCTGGCGCAGGCCGAGGCGGTGGACTTGCTGCGCCGGATCCTGGGGGCGCAGCGGGCAGACGCCGAAGCCGGGGCCGTGGCTGAGGTGGCGGAACTGTGCGGGCGGCTTCCGTTGGCTTTGCGCGTAGCAGGGAATTGGCTCACGGTGCGTTCCGGCTGGAGCGTCGACCATCTGGTGCAACGGCTGGCCGACGAAGAACGCAGGCTAGGGGCGCTGACCGCAGGGGATGTGCAGGTGGAGGCGGCGTTCGAACTGTCCTACCGGCAGCTGACCGGGCAGGCGGCCCGGATGCTGCGGCTGCTGAGCGTGGTCCCGAGCCCGGACATGACTGCCGCCTACGGCGCTGCCCTGAGCGGCACAGGGGTGTTCGAGGCCGAGGACGTGATGGCGGAACTGGTGGAGGCGGGCCTGCTCCAGGCCACCTTCACGGGCCGCTACCAACTGCACGACCTGTTGAGATTGTTTGCCCGCGCCCGGCTGCAGGAGGAAGGGGTTGCGGAGCGGGAAGCGGCCGATGAGCGGCTGCGCGAGTGGTTGTTGGACACTGCCATGGCGGCTGGTCGCTGCTTCAAGGACGGGCCACCGTCAACCTGGCAGGGCCTGGTCCCCTTGGCGAGTGCTGAGCAGGCCCGGAGCTGGCTGGTGAGTGAAACCGCCGCCTGGTTCGCCGCCTTGCACGGCGCGGCCGCGCGCGGCGAGCACGTCCGCGTCGCGGAGACCGCCGAAGCCCTGGACGTTCTCTGTGGCGTCTGGGACGGCTGGGGACGCTGGAGCGAGGTCTACCGCCTGTCCAGCGAGGCTGCCGCTGCGCTCGGGGACCTCCGCAGGGAGGCCTTCCATCTCAACAACTATGCCTGGACGCTGGGATACGAGGGCAGGTACCGGGAGGCCATCGACCGCGCCGACCAGGCGCTGGAGTGTGCCCGTCGAGCCGGGGACACCGCGCAGCAGGCCTGGGCCCTGATCATGGCGACGTCGCCGCACAAACAACTCGGCGAGTTCCAGGCATTTTTGGACAAGTCCCGTATGGCCATGGACCTGGCAGAAGACGCTGGTGACCACAAAAACTGGCTGGTCTCCATGCAGAGCTATCGAGCTGCCCTGCGCGATTCGGGCCGCGTCGAGGAGAGCATGGCCCTGCACGAGCCTCTCATGGCCTTGCTGGAAGCCCCCGACTCCCCGATGAGCCAGGATATGACCGATCACGTCCGCGCCAGGGCGATCTGCGGGCTCGGCCGCGACTACGCCGCCCTGGGACGATGGCGCGAGGCTGCCGAGCACTTTCGCAGCGGCCTGCTTCACGTGCAGCGCGTCGGAATTCCTTATGCCGAGAGCAGCATGCTCTTGGACCTTGCGGAGGTTCTGATCAAACTCGAAGAGACGGAGGAGGCCCGCTCCTGCCTACTCCGAATCCTTTCCTTCGGCGAGACGGCCAAGAGCCACGACGTGGCGATCGCGCAAACGATCCTGGAATCCCTGCCCGCCGAGTAGCGGCGCCGCCGGCCGATCGAGTCCTGATCTTGTTCTTTATCCAGCAAAGATCTTCCGGGCCTGCCGATGGCCTTGAGGGTCTCGGGGCGTTTGACGGTCTTGCCGACGTCGTAGCAACACCCGGTGACCGGCCGAGAGGTTGAGCGGTGCGCGGCGCCGAGCCGGCGGCACGGGGATGAGCTCGCCTTGACCCGCACCAGCAGCCGACAACCACGCCCGGTACGAGCCTGCGGTGTGGTTGCTCGGTAGGTCACGTGAGTGGTCGCCGGCTCCCGCCGTACGGGGCGGCTCACGTGTCCGTGGTGTCCGGGCTCCTCCTGGCCCGGTTACGGTGGGCGGCCTGCTTGGCGCGGTTGCCGCAGATGGCCATGCTGCACCACCTGCGGACGCGTCCTCGGGTGTGATCGGCGAACAGCAGCGTGCAGGCGGGTCCTTCGCATGCTTTGACGTCCGAGAAGTCCTCCTGGCTGACGGATCTCGCCAGCGCTTCGGCGAGGGGCAGCAGCAGTGATTCGGGCGACCGCCAGCGTCGCGTCGCCCGCAGTGCGACAGCCGGTGCGTTGCCGTTTTCCTCGGCAGTGAGCTGGAGATATCCCTCGTCGCGTGCGAGCAGCCGGTTCAAGGGCGCCAGTTCCGCCAGGGCTTCCGCGTCCAAGGGCCTGCCCTTGTGCGCGCCGACGAACGTACGGAACTCCTCGCGCAGGCTGCGGGCCTGAGCGGCGATCGCGTCGAGCTCTCCGGGCATGGCCTGCCCCCGCAGTGAGGCGAGGGTGCCGTGCGAGACCAGTGCGGCCTGCTCGAGCCAGGCGAGCAGGCCCTCGCCGTCCTCGATCCAGTCGATCCGGGTGTCAGCAGGCGTGGCGATCGAGTTGAGAAAGTCCAGGCCGGGTGTGTCGGCGAGGAACAGAGCCGGTGCGCGTTGGACCATCCTGGCTCCCCTTTCGTGGGTTCCTTTGATCCCATACGACCGTAACCGCCTTGGCTCTTGTTGACAAGTTACTCCGCGCTTCATAACCTTGAAACAAGGATCAGGGCGGTTACCGAGAGAGGCCCGCCACCCCTCCACCGGGCGGGGAGTCCGAAAGGAGCAGGCAATGTCGCAGAACGACGTCACCGCGGTGCTGGCACACGGCGCCTGGGCGGACGGGTCGAGTTGGAACAAGGTGATCGCGGGGCTGAGAACAAGAGGGGTGAAGGCGGTCGCGGCGCCGCTGCCGCTCACCTCGCTGGCCGACGACATCGCGGCGCTCGAGCGGACGCTGGAACTGGTCGACGGCCCCGTCGTGCTGGTCGGCCACGCCTACGCCGGCGCGGTCATCGGCTCCACGGCCGACGAGAAGGTCGCGTCGCTGGTGTACGTCGCCGCACTCGCACCCGACGAGGGCGAGACCGTGGCAGACGTCTTCTACCGGGCGCAGCCGCATCCCCGGGCGCCTGAACTCGGCCCCGACCGGCACGAGCTGATCCGGCTGCCCGGGGAGGCCTTCGCCGGGGCGTTCGCCCAGAACGCCTCCCCGCAGGAACAGGCCCAACTGGCCGCCACCCAGCGGCCGCTCGCCGCCGCCGCCATCCGAGTCCCGGTGGGGCGTCCCGCCTGGAAGGACCGGCCGAGCTGGTATCTCGTCGCCGAGGAGGACCGCATGATCCCCGCCGAGACCCAGCGCTTCATGGCCGGGCGGATGAACGCGCGGATCCGCACCCTGCCGGTCGACCACCTGCCCATGCTCACAGCGCCGGAAGCAGTGACCGACATCGTGTGGGAAGCCGTACAGGAGGCCGGAGCGGCAATGGCCAGCAGTAACCGCTAAACATCTACTTGGCTAGTTACATCCAAATGATCTCAAGAGATTCCGGTGGCCACCCGGCTGCCGCCGAACAGGAAGAAGAGGGTGAACGTCATGGTCGACATCGCGTACCGCACCGCGGACGTGGACGGTCTCAAGGTGTTCTACCGGGAGGCCGGGGCGCCGGATGCCCCCGTGCTGCTCCTGCTGCACGGATTCCCGTCCTCCAGCCACATGTTCCGCGACCTGATC
>NZ_FNVU01000028.1 GCF_900107965.1 Actinacidiphila yanglinensis
GCGGCCGGTGGGGGGCCGATCCAGGTGAGGTCGGCGTCGAGGACGGCTTGGGCGAATTCGGCGTTCTCGGAGAGGAAGCCGTAGCCGGGGTGGATGGCGTCGGCGCCGGATTCCTTGGCGGCTGCCAGGACTTTGCCGATGTCGAGGTAGCTGGTGGCGGGGGTGTCACCTCCGAGTGCGTATGCCTCGTCGGCCACGCGGACGTGGACCGCGTCGCGGTCGGGGTCGGCGTAGATCGCGACACTGCCGATACCGGCATCCCTACACGCACGAGCGACACGGACCGCGATTTCACCGCGGTTGGCGATGAGCACCTTGCGCAGCGGCATCGTCAACTCCTCCCCGACGGCGCGAGGGTGGGGTGCGCGGGGCGCGGGGAGGCGCTCCACGCCACGAAGGGGACGGCGCGGGACTCCTCCACCCGCGGCCAGGCGGCGGGCGCCGGGCCCGTCGCGCCGGCGGGGCCGCCGGGACCGTCCAGCGCCAGGAGCAGGACGGCGGCGACCGCCGCGAGTTCGTCGGGGGACGGAACGCCCCGGTGGACGGCCAGCTCGGGCCCGGCCGCTGCGGCCGTGGTCAGGGCGCTCACTGGGGCTGGTTCCCGTGCTTGCGGCTGGGCAGCACCACGTACTTGCCGCGCAGCATGGCCAGGGCGTCGATGACGCGGGCGCGGGTCTCGGCCGGGTCGATCACGTCGTCGACCAGCCCGCGTTCGGCCGCGTAGTAGGGGTGCATGAGTTGCTCCCGGTATTCCTTGAGGTACTGGCGGCGGGCGAGTTCGGGATCGGCGGCGGCGGTGATCTGCCGGCGGAAGACCACGTCGGCGGCGCCCTCCGCGCCCATCACGGCGATCTCGTTGATCGGCCAGGCGAAGGACACGTCCGAACCGATGGAGCGCGAGTCCATGACGATGTAGGCCCCTCCGTACGCTTTGCGGAGGACGACCTGGACCCGTGGCACCGTGGCGTTGCAGTAGGCGTAGAGCAGCTTGGCCCCGTGGCGGATGATGCCGCCGTGCTCCTGGTCGACGCCGGGCAGGAAGCCGGGCACGTCCACCAGGGTCACCAGCGGGATGTTGAACGCGTCGCACATCTGCACGAAGCGCGCGGCCTTCTCGCTGCTCTTGATGTCCATGACGCCGGCCAGCGAGGACGGCTGGTTGGCGACGATGCCGACCACGTGGCCGTCCATCCGGGCCAGCGCGCACACGACGTTGGTGGCCCAGCGGGCGTGGATCTCGAAACAGTCCCCGTGGTCGACGATCTCCTCGATCACCCGCAGCACGTCGTACGGGCGGTTCGGCTCGGCCGGCACCAGGTCCACCAGGGCGTCGGTGCGCCGGTCCGCGGGGTCGTCGGCGGGCTCGGAGGGCGGCAGTTCGCGGTTGTTGGACGGCAGCATCGACAGCAGGTGCCGGACGTCGCCCAGGCACTCGGCCTCGTCGTCGTAGGCGAAGGAGGCGACGCCCGACAGGGACGCGTGCGCGGTGGCCCCGCCCAGCCCGTCGTGGGAGATGGTCTCCCCGGTGACCGCCTTCACCACCTCGGGGCCGGTGATGAACATCTGCGAGCTGCCCTGCACCATGAACACGAAGTCGGTGAGCGCCGGCGAGTAGGCGGCGCCGCCCGCGCAGGGGCCCATGATCACGCTGATCTGCGGGATCACCCCGGAGTTGCGGACGTTGCGCTGGAAGATCCCGCCGTAGCCGGCGAGCGCGCTCACCCCCTCCTGGATGCGCGCGCCGGCGCCGTCGCACAGGCCGACCAGCGGGGCGCCCGCCGTCGCGGCCATGTCCATGATCTTGTGGATCTTCTCCGCGTGCGCCTCGCCCAGCGAGCCGCCGAAGATCCGGAAGTCGTGCGCGTACGCGAAGACGGTACGGCCCTGCACCCGGCCCCAGCAGGTGACGACCCCGTCGGTGTGGGGGCGCCGGTCCTCGAGGCCGAACCCGGTGGCCCGGTGCCGCCGCAACCCCTCGACCTCGGTGAAGGCACCGTCGTCGAACAGCAGCGCCAGCCGCTCGCGGGCGGTGAGCTTCCCCTTGGACCGCTGGGCCTCGGTGGCCCGTTCGCTCGGCCCCTGTTCGACGGCGGCGCGGATCTCCCGGAGTTCCGCGACCCGGCTGTGCACGGCGTGCGGCGGGTTCTCCTCCACGACGGTCATGACTGCCCCTTCTGTCGGTCGGCGCGGCCAGCTTGGACGGCGCGCGTCGAAGGCGGTTCGAGGAACGCTCAGGCGTGGCAGACGGGCAGCCCGCCGTGGAACTGCACCATGTCGCGGAACGCGCCCATCTCGTCGATCCGTTCGCCGAGCGGCCCGCCCCGCTGCTCGGCGAAGGACCGTACGAGGTTGGCCACCAGGCGCTCGGAGTCCAGCAGGTCGGCCCACTCGCCGAGGTCCGCCCGGCGGGCCGCCTCAAGAGGCGAGCGGCCGATGGTCAGCGCCTCCTCGGCCAGCCGCTGGACCCAGTGCAGGTAGCGGGCGCAGGTGTCGAACACCTCGGGGCCGCAGACCGGTCCGTGCCCGGGAACGACGACCTCGGGCCGCAGCGCGAGCAGCGAGCGGATGGTGCGCAGCGAGCCCTCGACCGAGCCCATCAGGCAGAAGGGCGTGACCCCGTTCATCGCGATGTCGCCGGTGAACAGCACCCGTTGCCGGGGCAGCCACACCACGGTGTCGCCCAGGGTGTGGGCCGGGCCGGGATGGATCAGCTCGACCGGCCCGTCCGCGCGGTGGATCGTCATCCGGTCGCTGTAGGTGACCTGCGGCAGGGTCACCTCGACCGGGCCCCACTCGACGTCCGGCCACAACTGCTGCAACCCGAGGCCGGACTCGGCCATGTCGGTGCGGGCGGTGTCGTGCGCCACGAACAGCGCGTCGCGGGCGAACAGGCAGTTGCCGAAGGTGTGGTCGCCGTGCTGGTGGGTGTTGACCACCAGCATCCGCGAGTCGCCCCGCAGCCGGTCGGCCTCCTCCCGCAGCCGGCCGGCGCGGCCGATGGTGGCCGCGGTGTCGACGACGACGGTCACGTCCTCGCCCGGCAGCACGCCGGCGTTGCTGAGGCACCAGCTCCCGTCGGGCTGGACGAAGGCGTGCACGCCCGGGGCGACCTCCTCCACCCCGAGCGCGTCGAGACCGATCGGCGAGGGGGGCGTGGGCGGGTCGGGCGGCCCCGACGGGCCGGGCGGGCCGGTCGGCTCCGGGTGTGTGGACGACGTGGTGATGCTCAACCTTGTCCCTCCTCCATCTGGCGGCCCCGGGCGCCTGCGGGCGGCCCGGGCCGTCCAGCGTCGGACAGGACCCTAGAAACCGGTTAGCAAAGCCGTCTTGGCCCGGCAGGGTCACCGCCCGGGCGGCCCCCGGATGCGCGATCGGGCTTCGAGCGGTTCGTGACGAGGGGCTGCCAGCCTGCCGGAACCATTGGCAGGACAGGAGGGAGAAGGCTGCTCATGAACCCGAAAGCAGTGGTGACGGGCGGGACCCGGGGCGTCGGGCTGGCGGTCGCGCGCAGGCTGTGCGCGGAGGGCACCGACGTGCTGCTGGTGCACGCGCACGACTCCGCGACCGCGCGGGACGCGGTCGCCTCGCTGTCCGGGCTGCCGGGGACCGCGGCGGCCCTGCGGGCGGACCTGCGCGCACCCGGCGGCGCCGTGCGTGTCCTGGACGAGGTACGGGCCCGCTGGGGGGTGCTCGACGTCTTCGTGCACGCCGCGGCGGACTTTCACCCCGCGGCGACCCTCGACGTCTCCTTGCGGTCGGCGCGCGACGACCTGTCGCTGGCCGTGTCGCCGCTGCTGGGCGCGGCCGCCTCGCTGGCCGACCTGATGAAGGGCCGGCCCGGCCGGATCGTGGCGGTGAGCAGCGCCGGTGCCCGGCAGGCCGTGCGCGGCTACCTGACCCAGGGCGTGGCCAAGGCGGCGCTGGAGAGCCTGGTGCGGTACCTGGCCGTCGAGTTCGCGCCGCTGGGCATCACCGTGAACGCGGTCTCCCCCTCGAAGATCGCCACGGCCTCCGGGCCGGTCGGCCCCGAGGCGGCGCTGGCCGCCCGGACGCCCGCGGGGCGGCTCACCACCGCCGAGGACGTGGCGGGTGCGGTGATGCTGCTCTGCCACCCCGACGCCGGCTGGGTGCACGGCCAGGTGCTGACCGTGGACGGCGGCCTCTCGCTGGTCGCCGGCTGACCCCCGGCCCGGCCGCGCGCACCGGCCCGCCCCGCCCCGGTCGACGGGGTACGGGGCGGGCCGGCGCCGCATGCCCGCCGCCCCGTACCCCGCCGCCAAGCCCGGGGCACGGGATCGGGCCTCACTCCGCGGCGGCGGCCGCCGCTCGGAGCGTCCGGACGTGAACGGGCCCGGTCGGCATGGCAGTTGCGGTGGAGACGGCGGTCGCGGCGGGGAGGGCGGGCGGGTCCGGCACGACGTTCCGGTGGATCCGCGTCACCACCTCCGCCTGGTTGAGCGTGATGTAGTGCAGGCCGGGCGCCCCCTCGGCGAGCAGCCGCTCGGCCATCGCGCTCGCGTGGTCCACGCCGATCCGTCGGCCGGCCGCCGGATCGCCGCCGGCCGCGAGCAGCCGCTCGGCCAGCAGGGGCGGGAAGGACGCGCCGGACAGCGCCGCGAAGCGGCTGATCTGCTGGTGGTCGGTGGCCGGCATGATCTCCGGGATGATCGGGATGTCGCAGCCCGAAGCCGCCACCCGGTCGCGCAGCCGCAGGTAGTGCTCCACCCGGAAGAACATCTGGGTGATGGCGTAGTCGGCCCCGGCCCGGCACTTGGCGACGAAATGGCGGACCTCGGACTCCCAGTCCGGCGAGCGGGGGTGCCGCTCGGGGAAGGCCGCCACCCCGACCCGGAAGCCGCCCAGCGAGCGGACCAGGTCGACCAACTGGTGCGCGTACGTCAGCCCCCGCGGGTGCGGCGTCCACGGCCCGGCGGGGTCGCCCGGCGGGTCGCCGCGCAGCGCCAGCACGTCGCGGACGCCCGCGTCGGCGTACTGCCCGATCACGGACCGCAGTTCGGCCAGCGAGTGGCCGACCGCGGTCAGGTGCGCGACGGGGCGGAGCGTGGTCTCGGTGGTGATGCGCCGGATCAGCTCGACGGTGCGGTCCCGCGAGGAGCCGCCGGCGCCGTAGGTGATCGACACGAAGTCCGGCCGTACGGCCTCGATCCGGCGCAGGGCACTCCACAGCCGGCGCTCCCCCTCGGCGGTGCGCGGCGGGAAGAACTCGAAGGAGAAGGTCCGGTCCCGGCCGGTGCCGGCCGCCGGGGGCGCGGGGGTCACAGCGCTCCCGCCAGGACCGGCTCGATCGCGCCGGCGGCGGCGCGGCCGTAGGCGCTCTCGATCAGCGCGCAGAGCGCCGCGGGGACCGGCTTGTAGTCCTGCGGGCCGACCGACTCCAGCGCCAGCGTGGCCAGCGCGCAGCCGAGCTGGGCGGCCCGCTCCCGGGGCAGTTCCCGGGCGACGCCGGCGAGGAAGCCGGCCCGGAAGGCGTCCCCGACCCCGGTCGGGTCGGCCGGCGCCTGCGAGGGCACCGCGGGCACGTCGAGCACCGGGCCGCCCGCGCCGTGCAGCCGCACGCCGTCCGCGCCGCGGGTGACGATCCAGGTGCCCACCCGCCGCAGCACCTCCTCCTCCGACCAGCCGGTCCGCTCCTGGAGCAGCGCGGCCTCGTAGGCGTTGGTGAACAGCCAGCGGGCGCCGTCGACCAGCAGCCGGGCCTGCTCGGTGTCGAGCCGGGCCAGCTGCTGGGAGGGGTCGGCGGCGACCGGCACGCCGAGCGCGTGGGCGGCGGCGGTGTGCCGCACCATGGCCTGCGGGTCGTCGGCGCCGACCAGCACCAGGTCGAGCCCGCCCGCGGCGCGCCGCACCTCCGCGAGGTCGACGTACCGGGCCTCGGCCATCGCCCCGGCGTAGAAGGAGGCGATCTGGTTCTGCGCGGTGTCCGTGGTGCACAGGAAGCGGGCGGTGTGCAGGGACTCGCTCACCCGCACCGCGGAGGTGTCCACGCCCTCCTCCCGCAGCATCCGGTCGTACTCCGCGAAGTCCGCGCCGACCGCGCCCACCAGCACCGGGCGCAGCCCCAACCGGGCCAGTCCCAGGCAGATGTTGGCGGCGACGCCGCCGCGGCGGACCTCCAGCCGGTCCACCAGGAAGGAGAGCGAGACGTGCGCCAGGCTGTCGCCGAGCAGCAGGTCGGTGAAGCGGCCGGGGAATTGCATCAGATGATCGGTGGCGATCGAGCCGGCGACGGCGATGCGCACGACGGTTCCCCTTTCCTCGGGGGGTTCGTGGGGCTCATGGGGGTGGCACGAGGGTCAGGAGCGCGCGCCTCGCGGGACACGCGCCCGCTCCGGGCCACCGGACGGCCGCTCCGCCGCGCCGCGGCCCGGCCGACCGGCGCACCGTAGCGGCGGCGGATCGCGCCGGGTTCGCGACCGGGTCCAGGGCCCCACGCACGCTCCGCGCCGTCTCGACGGCGGCTGGAAGACGCCCCGCGACCATGGGCCGTCATCCGATTCCCGGAGGAACGCGAGGAGAGACCATGGCCATCGGCGCCACCAGCTCCGCACCGCCCGTCGACGCGCAGGCGCTCACCCGGCTCAGCTCGTCGTACGCCCAAGCCCGCATCCTGCACAGCGCCGTGGAGGTCGGGCTGTTCGAGCTCCTGAGCCAGGGACCGCTGAACGTGGACGAGATCCGCACCCGGCTGGACCTCCACCCACGCCTCCTGCGGGACTTCCTGGACGCCGTGGCCGCGCTCGGGCTGATCCGCAAGGAGGGCGCGCAGTACGCCATCGACCCGGAGGCGGCCCGCTTCCTCGTCCCGGGCGGCGGCCCGGTGTACCTGGGCGCCCGGATCCGGACGGCGGCCCAGCGGCACTACCACACCTGGGGCCGGCTGACCGATGCCCTGCGCGGCGGCGAGCCGCAGGCCGGGGTCGGCGGCGACGCCTTCGCCACGCTGTACAGCAACCCCGAGGCGACCCGGAACTTCCTGATCCACATGGACGCCAACAACGGCATGGTCGGGCCGCAACTCGCCGAGGCCGTCGACTGGTCGGCGTACCAGAGCTTCGTCGACGTCGGCGGGGCCCGCGGCAACGTGGCCTCGCACCTGGTGCGCAAGCACCCGCACCTGGCCGGCGGGGTCTTCGAACTCCCGGCGGTCCGCCCGTTCTTCGAGGAGTACATGGCGGAACTGGGCCTGACCGGGAAGGTGGTCTTCCACGGTGGCGACTTCTTCACCGCGCCGATGCCGGCTGCGGACGTCCTGGTCTTCGGGCACGTGCTGCACGACTGGTCCGAGAGCGACCGGCAGCAGCTGCTCAACCGCGCCTACGCCGCACTGCCGCCCGGCGGCGCGGTGGTCGTCTACGACCAGATGCTCGACGAGCAGGCCCCGGACCTGCGCAGCCTGATCGGCAGCCTGAACGTGGGGCTGATCACCACCGGTGGCTCGGAGTACACCGTGCCCGAGTGCCGGGTGTGGGTGGAGAAGGCGGGTTTCGCCTTCGCGTCCGCCACCCGGCTGGAGAGCGGCAACGACACGGTCGTCGTCGGCGTCAAGCAGCGCTGAACACACCTCGGCCCCGGAACCGTCCACCGGTTCCGGGGCCGAGGTGTGTGCGGGTTGCGGCGGTCAGCCCGCCGCGGCGGGCTCGCCGAGGGCGGCCAGCCGGTCCAGCCAGTCGCGGGACTCGGCGTCCAGCCGCCGGGACGCCTCGACGCCCTCCCCGCCGGCCTGCGGCGCGAGCGTCACGCTCCGGGACAGCCGGACCGTCACGCCGCCGTCCTCCTGGAGGAACTCGAAGGCGCCGGTGGAGGAATGCAGCCCCGGGGCGAGCCCTGCGTGCTGCTTGAAGACCAGCCGTCCCTCCTCCGGACGGACCCGGGCGTAGCTCTCGTCGTCGCCGACCAGCGCGGTGGCCGATGCGACCACCTCGCCGGCCGGTGCGGCCACCCGCACGTGCCGCACGCTGTCGGTGGTCGCGGCACGCAGCGCGTCGATCCGCCCGGCCAGCGCGGCGATGCCGGCGAGCTGCTTCGGCACGTTCGCGTCGAGCATCCCGGCCGCCTTGGCGGCGGCGGCCTCGGGGGCGCCGCCGACCAGGTCGAAGCGGTGCGCGACCGTGATCAGGGTGCCGCCGTCGGCGGTCTCCTCGAAGCGCCACTCGCCGCGCATGAAGCTCAGCGGCGCCTTGGGCGTCTCGTGCTGGAACGCGATGACCAGCTTCTCGGTGTCCCGGGTGCGGAACAGCCGCCAGCCGCGCACCGAGCCGTTGTCGATCACCCACCGCTCCACCAGGTCGCGTTCGGGGCTCTCGGTCCGCACGATCCAGGCGTGCAGGTGGGTGGGGAAGTACTGCGGCGCCTGCACCACGTCGGCGACCAGGTCGAACAGCAGCCGGGCGGGGGCCCGCGCCGTGACGGTGTGGACCAGTTCGTTCATCGGGCTTCCTCCTGTACTCGGGGGAGTTGCGGGGACACGTCGCGGGCGCGCGGGCCGGCCTGCCAGTTCTCCTCGATGCCCCAGGAGACGATCCGGACCGGGGTGATGCGGATCATCTCCTCCGCCACGCGGTCGTTGAAGGCCGCCCGGCCGCCCTCGGTCAGCGCCTCGGCGCTGCCGCGGATCTCCAGGCCCCGGGGGGCCGCCGGGTCGTCCGGGTCGATGTCGTCCACCACGATCGCGACCAGCGGGTGCCGCCGGACGTCCCGGTACTTGCGGCTCCGGCCGAGGTTGATGCCGCCGACGTCGATGGTGCCCAGCTCGGCGTTGTAGTGCAGACCCACCGGGACGACGTGCGGATCGCCGTGCGGGCCGACCGTGGCCAGCCGCCCGAACGGCTGGCCGGTGAGGTAGGCGATCTCCTTGTCGGTGAAGGTCACGGCGTCCCCCTCACAGCCGCGCGGCGGGACCGAGCGGATCGACGGTCAGCGACACGTCGGCGCGCACCACCGGCGCGACGGCGGCCTCCACGCGCCGCAGCAGCTCCGCGTCGAGCTCGACGTCGACCGCGGCGACGTTCTCCAGCAGCTGGGCCGGCCGGGACGCGCCCATCACGGTCGCGCTCACGCCGGGCGTCGCCAGCACCCAGGCGATCGCCAGCTGGGCCGGCGTCAACCCGGCCTCGGCCGCCAGCGGCCCGAGTTCGGCCACCGCCGTCAGCACCTTCTCGTTGAGGTAGTCCCAGCGGCCGATCGACTTCGCGCCCATCGGTCCCGACCCGGCCCGGCTGCCCTCGGGCAGCGCCGCGCCGGGCTTGTACTTGCCGGTGAGGACGCCGCCGGCCAGCGGCATCCACACGATCTGGCCGACCCCGCACTCCTGGCTGGTCGGCAGCACTGCGGTCTCGATGACCCGCCACAGCAGCGAGTACTGCGACTGGTTGGCGACGAAGGGGACCGACAGGTCGCGGGCGATCCGCGCGGCCTCGCGGATGACGTCGGCCGGCCACTCGGACACGCCGATGTAGTGCGCCTTGCCCGCCTTCACGATGTCCGCGAAGGCCGCGACGGTCTCCTCCACCGGGGTCTGCGGGTCGTAGCGGTGCGCCTGGTAGAGGTCGACGTGGTCGGTGCCGAGGCGGCGCAGCGAGGCGTCGATGGACTCGGCGATGTGCTTGCGCGACAGCCGCCCCGCATTGGGGTCGTCCTTGCGCATCCACCGGCCCACCTTGCTGCAGAGGACCAGCTGCTCGCGCCGCACCCCGGCCAGCGCGCGGCCGAGGATCTCCTCCGCCTCGCCCTCGGCGTACAGGTCGGCGGTGTCGAAGGTGGTGATGCCGCTGTCGAGTGCGGCGCGCACGCAGTCCCGTGCGAGGGACTCGTCGATCTGGTCCCCGTGGGTGATGGCGTTGCCGTAGATGATCCGGCTCACCACGAGGCCGCTCTCGCCGACCTGGGCGTACTTCATGTCAAGGTCCCTTCCTCCGCGTTCAGCGGACGGGTCATCAGGAGGTGGGGCGGATTTCGGCGGCGACGACCTGGACCGGCAGCCGGTCCACCCGGCGGGCCCCGGTCTCCACCAGACCGGCGTCGGACAGCATCCGGCGGGTGTCCGCGAGGGAGTACGCCTCGCCGCCGGGCGTGGAGACCAGCATCAGCAGCGACAGCATGTGCGCGGCGTGCTCGTCGGCGGGGGCGCCGCCGTCCACGCTGAAGCCGGCGGTCACCAGGCGGCCGCCGGGGGCCAGCACGCCGGCGAGCCGGCGCAGCAGCGCGGTGCCCGGCCCGGGGCCGAACATGGGCAGCATGTTCGCCACGACCACCAGGTCGTAGGGACCGCCGAGCGGCGTGGAGAAGAGGTCGCCCTCGATCCAGGAGGTGCGGTCGGTCAGACCCGCCCGCTCGGCGTGCCCGCGGGCCTGTGCCAGCACGCCGGGCCGGTCGAGGCCGGTGAGGGTCGCGCCGGGGTGGGCGCGCAGGACCTCCAGGCCGAACAGGGCATGGCCGCAGCCGGCGTCGAGGACGCGGAGCGGGCCGCGCTCCGCGGCCCAGGCGCGGGTCTCCTCGACGACCGCCGCTGCGGCGGCCCTGGTCACGAAGGTGCCCTGGGCGGCGAACTCCTCCCAGTAGCCGAACGCCTCCTCGGTGGCGTCCGGGCTCAGGGGCGTGCCGCCCTTGCGCACGGTCGCCGCCAGGTCGCGCATCACCTCCCACTCCCAGTCGCTGACGTTGATCCGCACCGCGTGCCCGGCGAATCCGGGGCGTCCGCTGACCAGGAGGTCCTCCGCGCCGGACGGCAGCGCGAACGCCCCGTCCCGCACCGCGAGCAGCCCGGTGGCGGCCGCCGCGCCCAGGAACACCCGCAGCGCGCGGGCGTCCACGCCCAGCACGCGGGCGAGTTCGGCGGCGTCGCGCGGCCCGCCGGCCAGCGCGTCGAAGACGCCGAGATCCAGGGCGGCCCGCAGCAGGCTGGTCCGCTTGAACGCCTGCAGGGTCTCCAGCAGGCTCTGCCGGGTGACGGCCGGCACCGGCTGCGTCGTCACCGGTCAGCTCCGCTCGAAGATGAAGCCGTAGGCGCGCTCGACCTTCAGGCGCAGCACGAGCCGCTGGTCCTTGACCTTGGTCTGGCGGAACTCGGTCCAGTCGGGGTGCTCGCCCTGCGTGGAGCGGTACATCTCCACCAGCTCGTCGACCACCGCGTCGTGGGGGTCGGCGGCCACCTCGGAGACCGTGGCCGTCCCGTCGAACACCCCGTAGGCGAACATGTCCTCGGTGGTGACGTGGAAGGTGGCCCGGCCGTCACGCCGCACGTTGCGGGTCTTGGCCCGGTCGTCGGTGGTGGCGATGCGGATGGTCTCGGTGGCCGGGTCGTAGCTGTACCCGACGTTGGACAGCTGCGGGCGGCCGTCCCGCCGGAGGGTGACCAGCACCCCCCGGCCGCCGCTGCGTTCGGCGAGCAGCTTCTTGTAGGCGTCTTCCTTGCTCTGGCTCACGCTTCTGCCTTTCGTGTCGGCTTGCCTGCCGCGTCCTTCACGGCCGGTCAGGTCGGTCGGTCAGTGCGCTCCGGGAATCTCCGCGGGCCGGTTGCCGGCCGCCGCGAGGCCGATCCGGCCCAGCAGCCGGATCAGCTCCTCGCTCCGGCGCAGCGGGCCCTTGGCCGCGAGATATCCGTCCGGGCGGATGAGCGCGTAGTCGCCCGGAGCCAGGCCGAGGTCGGCGCGCACGGTGCCGCCCGCGTCCAGCAGCGGGCGGGGGCCGGTCTGGCCGAAGTCGAGGTCGCACAGCGCGCGTACGGACAGGGCGCCGTACGTGCGGTCGAGGCGTTCGGGGAGCTCGCCGGCCACCCGGGCGGCGTCGGCGGGCAGCAGCAGGGTCCAGCGCGGGTCGGCGAGTTCCTCGCACAGCGCGCGCCAGCCCGCATGGTCGCGGTGGGCCTGCTCGGTGCACCCGACCCGCTGTCCGGGCAGGGGGCCGCGGACCTGTCCGGTGCCGGCGGCCGGAGGAGGCGGGTTGATCGGGCTGGTGGGGTACTCGACGTTCAGGCCGCAGAAGCCGCGGATCATCTTCCGCTCCAGCTTCCGCTTCAGCGGGCCCACCAGCCGCATGACGCCCATGCCGACCGGCAGCAGGATCGGGCCGAGCACGTTGCGCAGCGACACCAGGGCGGTGGCCAGCCGGGTCGAGCCGAGCAGCCGCTCGCCGATCGGCACCCGCTCGGCGCTGTAGCTGTCCAGCAGCCGGTACTCGGCGAAGCCGCGGACCACGTCGGCGAGCTTCCAGGAGAGGTTGTAGGCGTCCTGGATACCGGCGTTCATGCCCTGGCCGGAGGCGGGACTGTGCACGTGCGCGGCGTCGCCGGCCACGAAGCAGCGGCCCACCCGCATGCTGGTGATCATGCGCTGCTGCACGGTGAACACCGAGATCCAGGTGGGTTCGCCCACCGTGACCCGGTGGCCGACCGCAGCGGAGATCTTCGACTCCAGCCGGGTCCTGACCACTTCGGGCCGGTCCGCGTCGCCGATGTCCTGGGTGTCGATGACCCGCCACTTGCCGTCCTGCGGGAAGGGCACCATCAGCAAGGTGCCCTTGCCGGTGTGGAGCAGGTGGTTGCTGTCGGGCGGAAGGCCGAGGTCGGCCACCACCACGTCGGCGTTGAGCCAGGTCTCGGTGGCGTCACCGAGCAGCTGCAGCCCCAGGCTCTTGCGGACGGTGCTGTGCGCGCCGTCGGTGCCCACCAGCCACGGCACGGAGAGCAGCTCGGTGCTGCCCCCGGGACCCGACAGGCGCACGTCCACCCGGTCCTCGTGCGGGGTGAACTCCTCCAGGCCGACGCCCCATTCGACCTCGACCCCGAGCCGGGCCAGCCGCTCGCGCAGCACCCGCTCGGTGACCACCTGGTCGACCATGAGGCTGAACGGGAAGCGGGTGGGCAGCGCGGAGTAGTTGGTGTCGAACCGGATCAGGGTGCGGCCGCGCATGTGCAGGCTGAAGTGCTCCACCTTGCGGCCGAGCGGCATCAGGTCCCGCAGCACGCCCATCTGCTCCAGGATCTCCATGGTGCGGGCGTGCACGGCCAGCGCCCGGCTGGTGGTCGCCGGGCCGGCGGCCCGGTCCACCACCCGCACGGGCACGCCGCGGCGGGCCAGTTCGTGGGCGGCGACCAGGCCGACCGGCCCGGCCCCTGCGACCAGGACCGCGGGCGCGGACGGCTTCGTCGCGCCCGCCCGGACCTCACCCATGCCGGGCCTCCGCGAACGACTTGGCCAGGGCCAGCGTGGCGGCGCTGTTGCCGCCGACCGCGCGGCGGATGAACTCCCGGGCCGACGCGCGGGTCCCCTCGGGACCGAGCACGGAGGTGATGTTCCGGTCGTTGACCCGCACGCGGTGCCAGGACGTGGCGCGGACCCCCTCGGGGGTCGCCTCGACGGTCCACAGGCCGACGTGCGTGGTCATCAACGGCGGCGTGACGAGCTGCTTGTAGGCGATCCGGTGCTGGTCGGGGAAGCAGATGCGCACCGACTCCGTGGTGTGCTCGGACCCGTCCTTGGTGACGGTGTCCATGACCATCCACTGCTCGTTCTCGACGCTCTCGCGCACCCGCATCCGGGACACGTGCGGCAGCCGCTCCGGCCAGGCCTCGACCTCGTGCAGGAAGCGGTAGACGGTCTCGACGTCGGAGTCGACCAGGGTCGAGTCCTCGAAGTCGAAGACGAGTTCGGCCTCGCTGCCGAGCTGCTCGGCCAGCGCCTTGATGTTGGCCAGCTCGGTCCTGCTGTTGCTGTCGGTCGCCTTCTCGATCCACTCCAGGCCGGCCGGGTCGTCGCCGACGGCCGTGTACTCGTGCACCAGCGTCAGCCGCGAGGAGCCGGGGGTGGCGCCGGGCTCGACGATCCACTCGCCGCTCATCGACGCGACGGGCGGTGAGGACACCTCCTGGGCGAACCGGATACGGCGCCGTTCGGCGTCCAGTTCCCGCCAGGACGTCCAGCTCTTGGCCTCGCCGTTGGCGGTGGCCCAGATCCGCAGCCGCTCGCGGCCGCTGACGGCGGTGGACTCCGGGCCCTCCAGCCGGTCGACGTGGATGGTGGGGGCGAAGCGGGCCGGCCAGGCCGGGGTGTCGGCGACGATCCCGTAGACGGCCTCGGCGGGGGCGTCGATGTCGATGTGGTGGGTGGTGTGCTGGATTCCGGTACGCAGCATTGCTCCGCCTTTCTTTCGGTCGGCAGGGGCCGGCCCCGCCCGGGGGCGATCAGTAGATGCCGAGGCCGCCGCACACGTTGAGGGCCTGGGCGGTGATGGAGGCGGCGGTGTCGGTGACCAGGTAGTCGACGAGGCCCGCCACCTCCTCCGGCGTGGAGTAGCGGCCCATCGGGATCTTCGCCTCGAACTCGGTCAGCACGTCGGCCGTGCTGATGCCCCGCGTCGCGGCGTAGGACTCGCGGACCCGCACCGCCATCGGGGTCTCGACGTAGCCGGGGCACACCGCGTTGACGGTGATGCCGGAGGTGGCGAGTTCCTTGGCGAGCGCCTTGGTGAAGGCGATCACGCCGCCCTTGGCCGCGGAGTAGGGCGCACCGAACGGGACGCCCTGCTTGCCGCCGGTGGAGGCGATGGTGATGATGCGGCCGTCGCCGCACGTCTCCAGGCCGCCGGCCGCGAGCACCTCGCGGGTGACCTTGAAGACGCTGGTGAGGTTGGTGTCGATCACGTCGTCCCACAGGTCGTCGGCGATCTGCGAGGTGCGGCCGCCGCCGTTGCGCCCGGCGTTGTTCACCAGCACGGTGATGGGGCCGTAGCGCTCGACCGCCGCGCGCACCAGTGCCCGCACCGACTCGGTGGAGCGCACGTCGCACGCGCCGCCGTCGACCTCGAAGCCGAGGCCGCGCAGTTCCTTGACGGTCGACGACACGTTCTCCGCGGTCCGCGCGCACAGGTACACCGGGATGCCGCGGCGCACCAGCCGGTCCACCACGGAACGGCCGATGCCGCTGGTCCCGCCGGTGACCAGGGCGACCCGGGGCGCGCCCTGGGCGCCTTCCGGGCCGGGGGAAGCTGCGTGGGTCATCTCGTTCTCCTCGATCGGGTGCCCGGCAGCCTCGCGGACCGGACTAGAGGCTGGACCGAGGACGGTTGGAGGGCACGGCGGCCGGTGGACGGCCGGGCGAGGAGATCTCCAGCGGTTCTCGAATCGCGGCTGCCAGCCTCTGCTGCACGCCACCTCGCCGTCACCGGAAGGGATTCCGCCATGTCCTTGCACGCCCCGCCCGCGGACAGCGCCCAGGACACCGCGCTGTACCAGGAAGTCCAGCGGTTCTACGCCCACCAGATGCGCAGCCTCGACGAAGGCGACGTCGACTCCTGGGTCGCGACCTTCACCGAGGACGGCGTGTTCAGCGCCAACGCCCACCCCGAGCCGCAGGAGGGCCGGGAGGCGATCCGCGAGGGCGCCACCGCGGCCACCCGCAAGCTGGCCGAGGCGAAGATCCGCCGCCGGCACTGGCTCGGGATGCTGGACGTGGCGGCGAACCCCGACGGCACCGTCCGCGCCGTCACCTACGCCCAGATCATCGCCACCCCGCTCGGCGGCACCGCCCAGCTCGAACTGAGCTGCACCTGCGAGGACCTGCTCGTGCGCGAGGGCGGCCGGCTGCTCGTCCGGCACCGCCAGGTGTACCGCGACGACCTCGCGCGGTCGTGACGGCCGCAGTGTCCCGCACCGCCCCTCAGGAGGGAGCACCGCCATGGTGAACCCGGCACCGACCGCCACCCCGGGCCCCCGCCCGGAGTCCTACGCGGCAGGTGTCCCGCTGGACACGCTCGGCGACCTGATCGGCGGGCCGCGGATCGACGACCTGCTGCACCGGGCCGCCGCGGCGGCGCCCGACCGCGTCGCGGTCCGCGACGGCGCGAGCACCACCACATACCGGGAGTTGGAGGCACTGGCCGACCGGTACGCCGCGGGGCTGGCGGAGTTGACCGGCGGCCCGGGGGGTGCGGTGGCGATCGCCACCGCGCTCGACCGGTGGTTCCCGCCGGCGTTCTTCGGCATCGCCCGCTGCGGCGGCGTACCGGCGCTGTTCAACCCGCTGCTGCGGGAGAACGGCCTCGCGCACGTGCTGAGCGCCTGTTCCGCGCGCGTGGCGGTGATCCCGCCCGGCCTGTACGAGCGGCTCGCCTCGATCCGGGGCCGGCTGCCCGAGCTGCGCCACGTGGTGCTGACCCACCGCGACCCGTCGGTGGCCGGCGTGCCGTCCGACGTGCCCACCCTCGACGAACTGGGCGAGCGCGCCGCGGGCGCCCCGCCGGCCGCGCCGGGGGACGGCGCGGCGGACCCGCCGGGGGACGTCCCGGATCAGGTGGCCTGCATCCAGTTCACCAGCGGCACCACCGGCTCGGCCAAGACGGTCCTGCTCAGCCACCGCAACCTGCTGGTGAACGCGGCGCAGTCGGCGCGTGCGCACGGCCTGGACTCCTCGTCCGTGGTCTTCGACTACCTGCCGACGTTCCACCTGATGCACCTGACCATCACCGTCGCCGTGGGCGGCACGCTCGTGCTGTGCACCCAGCAGGACCCGGCGGACGCGATGGACACCGCCAACCGGCTGCGCGCCACGCACTTCTACAGCCTGCCGGTACGCCTGGCACGGCTGGCGGTGCACCCGCGGCTGCCGGAACTGGAGTGCCCGTCCCTGCGGGCGGTGCTCTCCGGCGGCTCGACGCTGCCGCCCGCCGCGGCCACCGCGCTGCACCAGCACTTCGGGGCGCCGGCGGTGCAGGGCTACGGACTGCAGGAGACCTCCCCCTCCACGCATTTCGACAGCCTGACCGCCCCCCGCTCCCGCTCGTCCGGCCCGCCGGTCGCGGGCACCGAGTGCCGGATCGTGCACGTGGACACCGGCGCGGTGCAGCCGGTGGGCGACAAGGGCGGGATCCAGGTCCGCGGGCCCCAGTTGATGAAGGGGTACCTCGGCCGGGACCTCGCGCTGGACACCGATGCCGATGGCTGGTTCTCCACCGGCGACATCGGGGTGATGGACGAGGACGGCTTCCTGTTCGTGGTCGACCGGGTCAAGGACGTCTTCAAGCGCGACAACTGGCTGGTCTCGCCCACGGAGATCGAGCGGGTCCTGCTGCGCCACCCGGCCGTCGCCGACTGCGCCGTCGTGGACCACCCGCACGAGTTCAGCGGGGCCGTGGCCCGCGGGTTCGTCGTCCTCGCCGACCACGCTCCGGCCGGTGCCGAGGCCGTCGTCGCCGAGGTCAACGCAGAACTGCCCTACTACGAGCACATCGAGCTCGTCGAGGTGACCGACCGTATCCCGCGCTCGCCCACCGGCAAGATCCTCCGCCAGGAGCTCCGCGCGCGTCCGGTCGCCGCCGAACAGCCCACCCCCCGTCAGGAGATGAGGTCCGCCATGCACTACTTCGTCAACCGCTTCACGGTCACCGGCGACGCCGAGGAGTTCGAGCGGCTGCTCGGCAAGATCACCGACTACATGGCGGGCCAGCCCGGCTTCCGCTCCTACAAGCTCTACCGCTCGGTGCAGGACCGCAACGTCTACGTCGAGACGGCGGAGTGGGACGACGCCGCCGCGCACCAGAAGGCCGTCAGCGGCGACGGGTTCCGCGGCCCGGTGATGGAGATCATGAAGCTCGCCAAGGCCGAGGCGGGGCCCTACACCCTCGTCACCGAGCACAACGGCCGTCCGTAACCGCCCCGCGGGTCCGCCCGCGCCCTGCCGCGCGGGCGGACCGCGTCCGCGTCGACCTTCCACGATGGGATGGGACAAGCGATGACCGAGGCACAACAGGCGACCACGACCGTACCCGGACCGGTGCTGCGGCTGCGGGAGTTCGCCCACAGCGCCGCCTGCGCGGCGTCCGTCCGCGCGGCCGCCCTGCTCGGGCTGCCGGAGGCCCTGGGCGACGAGCCCGCCTCGCCGGCCGACCTGGCCGCGGCCGTGGGCGCCGACCCGGACGCCACGGCCCGGCTGCTGCGCTCGCTGGCGGTCCACGGTGTCTTCACCGAGGACGCCGACGGCAACTACGCGCACACCCCGGAGTCCCGGCTGCTGCGCGAGGACGCCCCGCACAGCATCAAGTACAACGTCCTGTGGGCCACCGAGCCGTGGACCTGGGAGCTGCTGCAGCACCTGGACGAGGGGGTCCGCACCGGCAAGGCCGTCTTCCCCTCGCTGCACGGCGGTGAGGAGTTCTTCAGCCACCTGCACTCGCACACCCCGCGCTCGGCCGAGGTGTTCGACAAGGCGATGACGCAGTCCAGCCACCTGTCGGCGCGGGCCATCGCGGAGCGCCTGGACCTGAGCGGGGCCGGCACCGTCGCCGACATCGCCGGCGGCCAGGGGCTGGTGCTCGCGACCCTGCTGGAGAAGCACGCCGGCCTGCACGGCACCCTGCTCGACCTGCCGAACGTGGTGGCCAACCCGGACCCGCGGCTCGCGGCCGGCGGCGCGTTCGCCTCCCGCACCCGGCTGCTGCCGGGCGACTGCCTCCAGGGGATACCCGTCGAGGCCGACGTCTACATCTTCAAGAACATCCTGGAGTGGGACGACGAGAGCACCGTGACCGCCCTGCGCAACGCGGTGGCCGCCGGCCGTCCCGGCGCCCGGGTGATCGTGATCGAGAACCTGGTCGACGGCAGCCCCGAGATGAAGTTCACCACCGCGATGGACCTGCTCCTGCTGCTGAACGTCGGCGGCAAGAAGCACACCCGCAAGGGACTGGCCGCCCTCATGGAGAAGGCCGGCCTGCGGGTGGACCGGATCAGCGCGGTCAACTCCTACCTGCACATGTTCGAAGCGGTCATCCCCGGCTGAGCAGCCGGGCCGGCGCCGGGAGACGCCGGCCGGTCACGGGGTGACGACGTCCCCGGACCGGCCGGTCACCCCGCCGCGGGCCGCACCGATCCGCCGCCCCGGCCACCCGGCCACGGGCGGTCCGGCCCCCGACCACCCGACCCGGTACCCGACGCACCTCACCGCCGACGCGAGTCCCGCGTGCGGGCGGTGAGGTACGCGCGTGTCCGGGCCCGTCCGCCTCGGGCGGCGCGTTCCCGGGGCTCACCCTCCATGGAGGACCCATGTCCACAGCCCGTACCGCCGGCCTCCCGGCGCCGTCCCGCCCACCAGGCGAGGGGTTGCCGATCGCCCTGCTGCTGCCGGGCCAGGGCGCCCAGCAGCCGGGCATGGCGACCGGCCTGTACCAGCGGGAGCCCGTCTTCACCGCGTCGATGGACGCGTTCTTCGAGCTGATGGGGCGGGAGGGCACCGAGCTGCGGCAGGACTGGCTGGCCGAGCACCCCCGGGTCCCGCTCGACGACGCCTCGCGGGCGCAGCCATTGCTCTTCGCCGTCGGGTACGCGCTGGGCCGCTCGCTGCTGGAACGCGGCGTGCGGCCGGCCGTGATGCTCGGCCACAGCGTCGGCGAACTCGCCGCCGCGGCGCTGGCGGGCGTCTTCGACCTCGCCGCCGCGGCCCGGCTGATGTCGGCCAGGTCGGCGGCCATGGCGGCGACCGCGCCCGGCGGCATGCTCGCGGTCGCGGCCCGCCCCGAGGACCTCGCGCACCTGGTCGCCGGCCGGTCCGGCGGCGGCCGGCAGACGATCGCGGTCGGCGCGGTCAACGCGCCGGCCCAGACGGTGCTCAGCGGTCTGGAGCCCCACCTGTCCGAGGTGGCCGCCGAACTCGCCGGCGCCGGGGTGACCGCGCGCCGGGTGCCGGCCCTCCAGGCCTTCCACACCCCGGCCATCGCCGGGGCCGCCGACGCCTTCCGGCGCGCCTTCGACACGGTGCCGCTGCACGCGCCGTCCATCCCGGTCCGCTCCACCCGCACCGGGCGGCTGGTGACGCCCGCTCAGGCGGTCGACGGCGCCTTCTGGGCCGAGCAGCTCGCCGAGCCGGTGCTGTTCTGGCCGGCGCTCGACAGTCTGCTGCGGCAGGGCGACTTTCTGCTCATGGAAGCGGGTCCGGGGCAGAGCCTTTCCATGCTCGCACGAAGGCATCCTCATATCCGTGCCCGGCGCAGCCGCGTGCTGCCGCTGCTGCCGGCCCGGGCCGGGGACGATCTTGGTACGTTCCTGGCCGCGGTGTCGCACGTCCATCCGTGAGCCGCCCGCAGGGGCCGCGGTTTGCCCGCCGATCGCCGGTACGAATTTTACCGGTAGGCACCATTCTCTTGAATCCACCGGGATCCTTCGACCCGAAATGTCCACCGGGGGCCCACAGGTGACCGAGATGTGCAGAGATACGGAAGACGGGCAACTGGTTGATGCTGCATAGTGGAGCGTCGGGTAGTGTGGGACTCTGTTTTGCATCATCCGAGCGCGCCTGCACCGCGATTAGCGTCTACAGAATTGTCGTCAGTCGAGTAAATGTCCCAGGGACGCTACTCGAAGCTTTACAGGTGAACCGGAACGCTCTAGCGTGACCTCATTACGCTTCGGGGGATGATGCATGTCATCAGGGCAGACAAGGATACTTCTCGTGGACCACGAGACACTGCTCCGCGAGTCTCTCTGCGCCAGATTAGACGCAGAACGGGACATCACCGTGGTCGGCTGCGTCGGCAGCAGTGACAAGGCCATCGAGATCATCAACCAGAGCAACCCGCAGGTCGTCATCCTGGACGCCGACCGTCCCGAGGGAGTGATGGAGAGCTTCCTGCGCCTGCGGGAGGCCGCCGCCGACGCCCGCTTCCTGGTCCTGAGTTCCCATGAGCATCCTGCGCTCCTGCAAAAACTCCTGACCCTCGGAATCAACGGCTATCTGATGAAGAGCGTGACCGTCATGGAACTCATCACCGCAATTCGCGCGGTGGTGGAGCGTGACGGACGTGTGGTGCTCTCGGTGGCCAGAACGAGCATCGAGATGCTGGGACATCCGGCCGACGGCGCGGGTCTTTCCCGGCGCGAGCGTGAGATCATGCAGCGAATCGCCGAAGGTCTGAGCAACGGGCAGATAGCGCGCCGGCTATCCATCTCCGAGGGCACGGTGAAGCGCCACGTTCACCGCATCTTCGTGAAACTCGGAGCAGTTTCCCGTATCGACGCGGTCAACAAGTACTCGGTCGCGTCGGCGCGTCTGAACGTGCAGGAGCCCGCTTCGTGAGAAACGCCGGGCGACCGGCATCCCGCCCGGCAGCCGGTTCGGACCCCCCGCCTGGAAGCGGGGGGTCCGAACCGGTCTGTCGGGTGGCTCAGGTGCTCACTTGCTGGTGCGGGTGCGGTAGAGCCGTACGGCCAGCGGGGCGAAGATCACGATCATGCCGACCGAGTAGCAGATGGTCGCCACCACCGGGTGCTGGAGCGGCCAGGCGTCCACCGTGTGGGCCGGGTTCGGGTTGCCGAACAACTGCCGCAGCGCCGCGGCCAGCGCGCTGAGCGGGTTCCAGTTCGCCACGTTCCGGAGCCAGGCGGGCATCCCGCTGGTGGGCACGAAGGCACTGGAGACGAAGGTCAGACCGAGCATCATCAGCACGCCGAACTGCTGCACGCCCTCCGCGCTGCGGAAGACCATGCCGAGGCAGGACATCGCCCAGTTGAGTGCGTAGGCGAAGAGCAGGATCAGGCCGAAGGCGGCGGCCGCGTGCCCGAAGTCGGTGTGCACCCGCCAGCCGATGGCCAGGCCGGTGGCGGCGAGCACCACCACCGCGATGATGGTGGTCAGCAGGTCCGCGATGCTCTGGCCGGCCAGCACGCCGGCCCGCGACATCGGCAGCGACCTGAACCGGTCGATGATGCCGTTGGCCATGTCGGTGTTGACCGCGGCCGCGGTGCCGGTCGAGGCGGAGGCCATCGTCATCGCGAACATGCCGGGCACGAGGTAGTCGTGGTAACTCACGCCGTTGGGAAGGGCGATGGCGCCGCCCACCACGTAGGCGAAGAGCAGCGTGAACACCACGGGGGTGAGCGTGACGTCGATCAGCGACTCGGGTTCGCTGAGTGTCCGCACCAGGTTGCGGCGGGTGAGGACGACGGTGTCGCTGACCATCTGGCTGATCCGGTGCAGCGACCCGGGGGCGTTGTCGAGGCCGGGAGCGGCCGCGTACGTGGTCATCTCGTGTCTCCCAAGCTGAGGTGGGGTGCGAGGGTCAGTGCGCGAGTGCGGCGTCGTCGGCGTTCTTCTCGGCGTCGTCGGAGCCGGTCTTCTGGCCGGTGAGCGCGAGGAAGACGTCGTCGAGCGACGGGCGTCGGATCGAGCAGTCGTCCAGGGCGATGCCGACCTCGGTCATCGCCTGCACGACCTCCGTCGCCAGCCGCGGGCGCGGGGCCACGGAGACCTCCACGTGACGCGTCTCGGAGTCGATGGTGGCGGTGCCGGCGCCGAAGCCGCCCAGCACCATGGCCGCGGTGGCCAGGTCGCTGCCGGGCGAGACGACGACCTCCAACTGGGCGCCGCCGAGCACGGACTTCAGCTCGCGCGGGGTGCCGTCGGCGATCGCCCGGCCGCGGTCGATGACCACGATCCGGTCGGCCAGCTGGTCGGCCTCCTCCAGGTACTGCGTGGTGAGGAAGAGCGTGGTGCCCGAGGCGACCAGGTCGCGGATCACCTCGTACATCACGTTGCGGCTGCGGGGGTCGAGGCCGGTCGTCGGCTCGTCGAGGAAGAGGATGCGGGGGCGGGCGACGAGGCTGGCGGCGAGGTCGAGCCGGCGGCGCATACCGCCGGAGTAGCCCTTCACCGGGCGGTCGGCCGCGTCGACGAGGTCGAACTCGTCGAGCAGTTCGGCTGCCCGCGCCTTGGCCTCGCGGCGGCCGAGGCCGGCCAGCCGGCCGATCATCACGAGGTTGTCCCGGCCGGGCTGGAACTCGTCCAGCGCCGCGTACTGGCCGGTCAGGCCGATCGCCCTGCGCACGGCGGCCGGATCCTTCTCCACGTCGTGCCCGTCGACCAGCACGCGTCCGCCGTCGGGGCGCAGCAGCGTGGCGAGCACGCGGACGGTGGTGGTCTTGCCCGCGCCGTTGGGGCCCAGGACGCCGACGACCGAGCCGGCCGGGACCTGGAACTCCACGCCCTTGAGCGCCTCGTAGTCGCCGAAGCGCTTGACGAGGCCCTCGACACTGATGGCGATGTCACTTCCGGCATTGACGGTCATGGGTTCTCCTTCTCGGGTCAGAGCGGCGAACGACTGCACCGGTGGTTGGACTCCGCAGGACCATCCCTGTATCCGGGATTGCTACCGTTGTCGGTAGCTGGACCTCCCGGCAAGTCTGGCCTAGACACGTCGGCTAGCTTCCGTTTACCGGACTGTAGAGGATTTACTTGCCGATCGTCAAGGAGAGGGATGCGCGGAATGGTCAATCAAACGGCACGAGGCCAGGTCAAGAGGGGTGAGTCGGGTGCGGACTCGGGCCGTACCCGGGATCGTCTGCTGGCGGTGGCGACGGAACTCTTCATCACCCAGGGGTACGGAGGTACCTCGCTGCGTGAGATCGCCGAGCGGCTGGGCATCAGCAAGGCGGCGATCTACTACCACTTCCGGAGCAAGGAGGACATCGCCCGGGTGGTCGTGGAGCAGATCATGGAGGTCAACGGCGGTATCGCCGACCGGCTGACCGTCGCGGGCAAGGACTCCGCGGCGTGGCAGCGCGCGTTCGAGCAGATCATCGAGATCGCGCTCGCCAACCGCCCGCTGTTCCTGGTCTGGGACCGCAACGACGACGCGTTCCACAAGCTGTTCGCCGACGACCCGGTGCTCGGGCCGCAGATCGAGGCGCAGGGCGAGCCGCTGGCGAACCTGTTCGCCGACCCCACCCTGCCGCCGGAGGACCGCATCCGGCTCGGCTGCGCGTTCGGCGCGATGATGGGCCCTCTCGTGATGTTCACGACGTTCTACGAGGACCTCAGCACCGACGTCCTGCGCGACCAGATCCGTACGACGGTCTCCGCCCTGCTGGCGCAGTGAGACCGTCTGCGGCCGCACTCGCCCACGGGTGGGCCCCGGCGGCGAGTCGCCGGACCGGGGCCGGCGGGTGCGGCAGCGGACCCTACGGGTGCGGCGGGGGACCGTACGGGTGCGGCGGGGGATCCGGCCGCACCGTCACAGCACGTCCGTCTGCTCCCCGCGGGCCAGCGCGGCCACCCGCGCCCGCAGCCCCTCCTCGGCGGTGTGCTCGATCGCCCGGGTGGCGAAGCGGAGGATCGGCGGCGCCATCACCGAGGTGACCACGGCCACCAGCACCACGATGGTGTACGAGGACGTGGTCAGGATGCCCAGCCGCAGGCCCACCGACGCCACCACCACCTCGACCACACCCCGCGCGTTCATCCCGGCGCCCACCGCCAGCGCCTCCCACCGGTTGAGCCGGCCGAACCGCGCGCCCAGGAAGGCGCCGGCGAACTTGCCCAGCACCGCCACCGTCAGGACGATCAGCGCCACGCAGAGCACCTGCGGGTGGACCAGCTCGGTCAGGTCGACGCGCAGCCCCGCGGTCGCGAAGAACAGCGGGGCCAGCACGCCCATCGTGACCGTGCGCAGGGGGGCGATCCTGGCCAGCCCGTCGGTGCGGCCCCAGCGCAGCATGATGCCCGCGACCAGCGCGCCGAGGACCGGTTCGAGCGACATCGCCTGGGTCGCCGCGGCGCACAGCAGCACCGTTCCCGCCGCCACCGCCACGGTGGCACCGCCCCCGCCGGCGCGCTCGGCCCAGTCCAGCGCGGCGCGCACCGCCAGCTGGCCGACCGTCCCCGCCGCCCCGACCACCACGGCCAGCCACATCAGCGCGTGACCCACGGAGGACGCGCGCATCCCGCCGGCCGCGACGCTGGAGACGAACGACAGCAGCACCCAGCCGACGACGTCGTCGATGATGCCGGCCGCCATGGTCAGCTGGCCCACGTTGCGGTGCAGCAGGTTCATGTCGGAGAGCGTCTTGGCGATCACCGGGATCGCGCTCACGCACAGCGCGACCCCCAGGAACAGCGCGAACACGTGGCGGTGACCGGGACCGGTGCCCACGAACGAGGCCGGCAGGTGCCAGCCGACCAGGATGCCGAGGCCGAGGGGCACGGCCAGGCCGATCAGGCTGATCCCGAGCGCGGCCCGTCCGCGGCGCCGGACCAGGCCCAGATCCAGCTCCATCCCGGTCGTCGCCACCAGCAGCAGCACGCCGAACTCGCCGACCGCGTCCAGCAAGTGGAACTGCTCGGCGCTCCGCGGCAGCAGCCAGCCGGACAGGGCGGGGTCGACATGCCGCAGCACCGTGGGTCCCAGCAGCACGCCCACCCCCAACTCGCCGACCACGGAGGGCAGTCCGCAGCGGGTCGCCAGCCGGCTCAGCGCGTGGGCCAGCAGCAGGAGGAGACCGCACTGGAGGAGGAAGACGAGCAGCGAATGGGCGGCGATCGGCGGCACCGGGCCGGTCGAGGTCACGGCGACTCCCTGGGTGCGGGGCAACTCGGACCCGCGGCACGGTGGCAGTAGTGATCAGAGTCCCGGTCGAGGGACGATCGAGCGCCGGTGGACGCCGGACGGAAGCGCCGGCGGTTTCGGCGGGCCGGACGCCGCGGGACACAATGGACACCCGCTCCCAATACGGCGGTGGGATTACATCGAAAGTTACATTGCCGCTGGGCCACGTGGATCACCGGCGGAAACTTTCAGAGATCGCCGTTGCCATGAGCGTTGGCCCACGCTTAGCATCGTGCCGAGAGCTCGTCCACATCCAAAGTAATTCTCCTCACAAAGGAATCGAAGAAATGGAGTTCAGAGTTCTTGGCCCGCTGGAAGTGATCCATGATCGTCGAATATGCACACCTAAAGCTCCCAAAGTGAAGAAGTTACTCGCACTTCTCCTGCTCAGAGCGAACCAGGTAGTCGGTCTTGATTCCTTCGTCGAAGAACTCTGGGGCGACAATCCGCCGCAGACTGCGGTCACCACGACGCAGACGTACGTGTACCACCTGCGCAAGCTGATCACGGAAGCCAAGGTCAAGACGGCCGCCCCCGGTTACGTGCTGGAGGCGGACGAGGGCGATGTCGACGCCAACCGGTTCGACTCACTGATGGCCCGGGCGCAACTGTCCGCGGCGGCCGGCGACCACCGCGCGACCGCCGGACACGCGAAAGAGGCTCTCGCCCTCTGGCGGGGCACCCCGCTCGCCGGCGTCGACTGCGGGAACGTGCTGCGCGGCTACGCGGTCAATCTCGAGGAACGGCACATCGCGGCGCTCGAGTTGCGGGTCCGCGCGGAGATGCAACTCGGCAACTACCGCGAGATGATCGCGGATCTGCGCTCGCTGGTCGCCGTGCACCCGCTCAACGAATGGTTCCATGCGCAGCTCATCACCGCCCTGCACCGGGTGGGGCGCCGCAGCGAGGCACTCCGCGCGTACCAGACGGTGCGCGAACTGCTGCGCCGGGAACTCGGCCTGGAGCCGTCCCAGGAACTGTGGCAGCTGCACCAGGAGATCCTCGCGTCCGACATGCGCAGCCGTGCCACCCGCGGCCGGGCGCCGATGGTCGCCGGAGGCCTGATCCGTCCGGCCTCGGCCCTGTAGAGCGAAGGAGTCGACCATGCCCCCGCCTCCCGCGCCGACGCCGCCGGTTCCCCCTGCCGGCCCGGTCGACGCCCAGCTTTTCCGCGCGATCATGGGCGCGCTGCCCACCGGAGTGACCGTGGTCACGACGATCGATGCCCAGGGCGAGCCCTGCGGGTTCACCTGCAGCGCGTCGTGCAGCGTGTCCCAGGACCCGCCGCTTCTGCTGGTGTGCGTGAACAGCCGCAGCCGCGTGCTGCGGGCGATGCGTTCCACCGGGGCGTTCGCCGTCAACATCCTGCGCGACAGCCGGGAGTGGGTCTCGGCGCACTTCGCCTCCGGCGCCGACGACCGCTTCTCGTCGGTGGCCTGGAAAGCCACCGACCAGCTCGGCCTGCCCTGGCTCCCCGACGACACCGTCGCCTTCGCGGAGTGCCGGGTGGATTCGGCGATCACCGCGGGAGACCACACGGTGGTCATCGGTTCGGTGATCGGCGGTGAGGCCCGGCAGACCCGGGAGCCCCTGATGTACTGGCGTCGCGAGTACGCGGGCTGGCCGCTGCGCGACGCGCCGTACGGCATCACCTTCGCCACCGAGGGCTGACCCCGGCGAGGGCCGACCCCCACAGCACGGTGCCGCCGCCGGAATCCCGGCGGCGGCACCGTGCTGTGCGTCCTGCGTGGTCCGGGTGCCGGGTGCTGGGCGCTGCCTGTGCCGAGTTGAGCGCCGCGCGCGGGGGCGGACGCCGGGTGCGGGCCGCACCGCCGTGCCCCGACCCGCCGGTGGGACCGCACAAGCGGCTGCCGCCGCCGGGACTCCCGGCGGCGGCAGCCGCTTGCGTGCGGGCGCGGGTCAGAGCGTGGCCTGGACCTTCTGCGGGGACACCGCGAGCAGGTCGCGGATCTCCTTGCGCGGGTGGGTCTTCGCCCACTCGGCGACCGCCTGCATGTTCTCCGCGGTCGGGCTGATGAACCGCTCCTCGGGGCGGTTCAGGCCCAGCGCCGGGAACATCCAGTCCGACTCGCGGACCTTCGCGAGCATCTGGTCGGCGACCTCCTGCGCCGGCACCTCACCGGCGTCGACGCGGTCGCACGCCTCGATGAGCTCCTCGAACAGCTCGGCGCTGAAGTCCGTGGGGCACCACAGGCCCGGGTACTTGCTGTCGTCGAGCGCCCGCAGCGCGTCGTCGTTGCCGACGGCCTTGGAGGTGGCGAGCGCGTTGAGGAACCGCTTGCTGCCGATGGCGCTGCCGGTCACCCAGATCCGGAAGACGGCGTTCCACAGGTCGTAGTTCTGGAAGCTGATGTAGGAGGCGTTGACCAGCTTGTCGTTGTAGTCGAGCAGGCCCTGCTCCAGGCGCTCCACCGGAGCGAACCGGTCCATGCTGAAGTCGTCGTCCTTCAGGGCCTCGACCAGCCGCCACGCCAGCGTGTTGATCAGCTCGCACGTGTTGGACAGACCGCGGGAGAACAGCGGGTCGATGAACCCGGCCGCGTGGGACATCAGGCACCAGCGCGGGCCCACGGTGCGGGTGGAGGAGTACTGCATGCGCGAGGTGCGCACCCACTCGCGGGCGCTGCGGGCGTTGGCCAGTTGCCGGGCGACGACCGGGAAGCGGTTGGCGTGCTTCCAGAACTCGTCCTCCGGGGACAGGCCCGGCTCCTCGGGGTAGAGCCGCTCGTCCACCTGAAGGCCCACGCTGCACAGCGGGTTGGTGGACGCGGCGTGGTTGTCGAACGGGATGATCCAGAGCCAGCCGCGCTCGAACATGTGGTGCAGTGTCCCGGAGTGCCACGGCACGGGCGGCCGGTCGCCGGCCTCGTGCAGCAGGTGGTCGTCCGCGGGCTCGACGCCGATCATGTGCGTGAAGATCGACCGGGCGTGGTGCTTGAGCCGGCTCGGCTGCTCCCGCAGGCCGAGCTGGTCGGCCAGCGGCGAGCGGAAACCGCTCGCGTCGACGATGTAGCGGGCCTGGTAGGTGGAGCCGTCGGCGCCGATCACGGTCACGCCGTCGTCGGCGAAGTCCACCTTCGACACACGGTAGTTCTGCCGGGCCTCGCAGCCGTAGCGCAGCGCGACGTTGAACATGTACGTGTCGCTGTCCTGCCGGAAGAAGTGGGCGGCGTTGCCGGTGACGTCCAGCAGCCGGAACATGTTCGTCTCGCGCGGGTCCGGCTCCTCACCGTCCCGCTCCATGATGAAGCCGAAATTGCTTTTCTGGCCGTGCGAGGTACCCACGTGCTTGAGCACGCTGTCCAGGCTGCCGAGGTGGCCGATTTCCGGCACCTCGTACCGGTGGGCGAGCAGCCGCAGCAGGAAGAGCGTCTGCCCGATGGTCGACTCGCCCACCGCGAAGCGCGGATGTTGCGCCCCGTCCAGCAGGAGCACGCGAAATCCGTGCTTGGCGAGGATGGCGCCGAGCATCGTGCCGGAAAGCCCGGTCCCGACGATGGCGACATCGTACGTACCTTCGTCACGCTGCATTTTCTGGCTGTCCCTTCGTTCTTTTCGCGGATTTCCCGAGCGTTTTTACCGGACCAGTAGACCAAGGGGTATTCGAGGACCGATCCAGTCCCGGTCGCCGCGTCGTCACGGGTGCGGCGCGCGGAAGACGTGGTCACGGCATGCGACGAAACATGCATCAGTGGTCGATCCGCCTTCGAATCCGCCTCTATCGCGGGCCCGCATCCTCGATTCCGGCCCGGCGCCGAGGGTGCCGGATGCCGTGGGCCGGGGAAACGCCGGCGGAGGGAGACAAAGTGGAAGGGACACCCGAGGGTCGCCGCGTCGTCATCACCGGAATCGGAGTGGTGGCGCCCGGCGGAATCGGCAGGAAGCAGTACTGGGAACTGCTCACGGCGGGACGCACCGCGACGCGGACCATCTCGCTGTTCGACGCGTCCCCTTTTCGCTCGCGCGTCGCGGCCGAGTGCGACTTCGACCCGCTCGCGGCCGGTCTGAGCCGCCGGCAGATACGGCAGTGGGACCGCACCACCCAGTTCGCCGTGGTGGCCGGCCGGGAGGCCCTGGAGGACAGCGGAATCCTCGGCCAGACCGCGCCGTACCGCACCGGCGTCATGATGGGCACCGCGTGCGGCAGCACCATGAGCCTCGACAGCGAGTACGCGCTGGTGAGTGACGAAGGGAAGTCCTGGCAGGTCGACGAGTTCCACGGGTCGCCCTACCTCTACGACTACTTCGTCCCCTCCTCGATGGCCGCCGAACTGGCCTGGATCGTGGAGGCCGAGGGGCCGGTGGGCGTGGTGTCCACCGGCTGCACCTCCGGGGTCGACGTGCTCGGGCACTCCGCCGACCTGATCCGCGAGGGCCAGGCCGACGTCATCCTCACGGGGGCGTCGGACGCGGCGATCTCACCGATCACGGTGGCCTGTTTCGACGCCATCAAGGCGACCACCGCGCGCAACGACGCGCCGGAGACCGCCTCCCGGCCCTTCGACCGGACCCGCAACGGCTTCGTGCTCGGCGAGGGCTGCGCGGTGTTCGTGCTGGAGGAGCTGGAGCACGCCCGGCTCCGCGACGCGCACATCTACGCGGAGGTCTCCGGCCACGCGTCGCGGTGCAACGCCTACTCGATGACCGGGCTGAACGATCAGGGGCTGGAGATGGCGGACGCGATCACCGCCGCCCTGGACATGGCCCGTTTCGACCCCGCGGTCATCGACTACGTCAACGCGCACGGATCGGCGACCAAGCAGAACGACCGGCACGAGACCGACGCCCTCAAGCGGAGCCTCGGCTCGCACGCCTACGACATCCCGGTCAGCTCCATCAAGTCGATGATCGGGCACTCGCTGGGCGCGGTCGGCGCGCTGGAGACGGCGGCCTGCGCCATGGCACTGGAGCACGCGGTGGTGCCGCCGACGGCGAACCTGACCGAGCCGGACCCGGACTGCGACCTCGACTACGTCCCGCTGACCGCCCGCGAGCACAAGGTGGACGCGATCCTCAGCGTGGCCAGCGGGTTCGGCGGGTTCCAGAGCGCCCTGGTGCTCAACAAGCCGGAGCGGAGAGCGGTGTGACCGCCACCGGCGTGCAGACCCGGCCGGTGATCACCGGGATCGGGATCGTGGCGCCCAACGGCATGAGCACCGACGACTACTGGTCGGCCGTGCTCCGCGGCGACAGCGGCATCCGCCGCATCACCCGCTTCGACCCGTCCTCCTACCCCGCCGCGATCGCCGGCGAGATACCCGAGTACGACCCCGCCGGGCTGCTCCCGAACCGGCTGCTGCCGCAGACGGACCGGATGACCCGGCTGGCGCTGATCGCCGCGCAGGAGGCGCTGCGGGACGCCGACGCCGATCCGGCCGAGATGCCGCCCTTCGCCTGCGGGGTGGTCACCTCGGCCTCGGCCGGCGGCTTCGAGTTCGGGCAGAAGGAGCTCCAGGCGCTGTGGTCGCAGGGCGGCAAGTTCGTCAGTGCCTACCAGTCCTTCGCCTGGTTCTACCCGGTCAACACCGGGCAGATCTCCATCCGGCACGGGATGCGCGGCCCCGGCAGCGCGATCGTGGCCGAGGGGGCGGGCGGCCTGGACGCCATCGCCAAGGCCCGCCGGCACCTGCGGGCGGGTACCTCGCTGATGGTCACCGGCGGCGTGGACGGCTCGCTGTCCCCGTGGAGCTGGCTGTGCATCCTGCGCTCCGGCCGGATCAGCACCTCCTCGGACCCGCACAGCGCGTTCGTGCCCTTCGACCGCCGGGCCCGCGGCGCGGTGGTCGGCGAGGGCGGCGCCCTGTTCGTCATGGAGGACCCGGACCGGGCCGCGGAGCGCGGCGCCGCGCACCGCTACGGCGAAGTGCTGGGCTACGGCACCACGTTCGACCCGCGGCCGGGCACCGGGCGACCGCCCGGGCTGCGCCGGGCGGTCGAACTGGCCCTGGCCGAGGCCAGGACGGAGCCCTCCGACATCGACGTCGTCTTCGCCGACGCGGCCGGTTCCCCCGAACTCGACCTGGTGGAGGCGGAGACGATCGCCTCGGTGTTCGGTCCGCGGGGCGTCCCGGTCACCGCGACCAAGACCCTGACCGGCCGGCTGCTGGCCGGCGGCGCCCCGTTGGACGTCGCCACCGCGCTGCTGTCGATGCGCGACGGTGTCATCCCGGCCACCGTCCACGTGGACTCCCCGGCCTACGAGGACCTGCTCGACCTGGTCCGGGACGTCCCCAGGGAGCAGCGGGTGTCCACCGCGCTCGTGCTCGCCCGCGGCGAGGGCGGCTACAACTCCGCCCTGGTCGTCCGCAAGGCCACCTGACCGGCACGGACGGCCGGCGCGACCCCGCGCCGGCGTCCGATCCGCACCACCCGAGAGGAAGTGACTGGCATGGACACCTTCGACACCACCACCCTGGTGCAGCTCCTGCGCGAGTGCGCCGGCGAGGAGGAGGAAGTCGACCTGGACGGCGACATCCTCGACACCGCCTTCGAGGACCTGGGCTACGACTCCCTCGCCCTGTTCAACACGGTCAGCCGGATCGAGCGGGACTACGGCGTCGAACTGCCCGACGAGGTGGTCGCGGTGGCCCAGACGCCCCGCCAGCTCATGGACCTCGTCAACACCGGGATCGCCGAGCGGGTCTAGGGCCCGGAAGTACGCCAGCCGGACGCCGCCCGCGCACCGCGCCGGACCATCCGGACGCGGTGCCGCCGGGCGGCGCCTGACCTCTGAGGGAGACCGTGATGTGTGGCATAGCAGGATGGATCGACTTCGACCGGAACCTCGCCGCCGACTCCTCCGTGGTGGAGCGGATGACGAGGACCATGGCCTGCCGCGGGCCGGACGCCGAGGGCGTGTGGATCGACCATCACGCGGCGCTCGGCCACCGCCGGCTCGCCGTGATCGACCTCGAGGGCGGCCGCCAGCCCATGACGGCGGAGGACGACGAGGGCCGCACGCTGGCGGCGCTCACCTTCTGCGGCGAGGTCTACAACTACCGCGAGCTGCGGGCCGAGCTGATCGCGCGCGGCCACCGGTTCCGGACCGACAGCGACACGGAGGTCGTGCTGCGCGGCTACCTCCAGTGGGGCGAGCGGCTGCCGGAGCGGCTCAACGGCATGTTCGCGCTGGCCGTCTGGGACACCCGCACCGAGGAACTGATGCTGCTGCGCGACCGGATGGGCGTCAAACCGCTGTTCTACCTGCCCACCGAGCACGGCGTGCTGTTCGGCTCCGAGCCCAAGGCGATCCTCGCCAACCCCCGTGCGCCGCGCCGGGTCTCCCGCCAGGGCCTGTGCGAGGTCCTCGACATGGTGAAGACCCCCGAGGTGGCGGTCTTCGACGGGATGGCCGAGGTCCGGCCCGGCCACATGGTCCGGGTCAGCCGGCGGGGCCTGCGCAAGAGCGCCTACTGGCGGCTGGAGGCCCGCGAGCACACCGACGACCTGCACACCACCGTGGCGACCGTGCGCGGCCTGCTGGAGGACATCGTCGCCCGGCAGATGGTCTCCGACGTGCCGCTGTGCATGCTGCTCTCGGGCGGCCTGGACTCCTCCACGGTGACCGCGCTCGCGGCCCGCGCGTCGGCGGCGCAGGGCACCGGCGCGGTCCGTTCGTTCTCCGTCGACTTCACGCACGCCGACGAAGGGTTCGCGCCCGACGCGGTGCGCGGCGGCCGGGACGCGCCCTTCGTCCGCGACCTCGCCGAGCACGTCGGGTCGCAGCACACCGAGGTCATCCTCGACAGCGACCAGCTCACCGACCCCGTCCTGCGGGCCGCCGTGCTGACCGCGGTCGACCAGCCGCCCGCCTTCTGGGGCGACATGTGGCCCTCCCTCTACCTGCTCTTCCGCGCGGTGAAGCAGCACTCCACGGTGGCGCTGTCCGGCGAGGCGGCCGACGAACTCTTCGGCGGCTACCGGTGGTTCCGCAATCCCAAGGCGGTCGGCGCCGACACCTTCCCCTGGCTCACCGCGGGTTCGGCCCGCTACTTCGGCGGGCTGGCCCTCCTGGACAAGGGGTTCCTGGAGAAGATCGACATCCCCGGCTACCGTGCGGCCCGCTACCACGAGGCGATGGCCGAGTGCCCGACGCTGCCGGGCGAGGGGGCCGAGGACCGGATGATGCGCAAGGTCGGCTACCTCAACCTGACCCGTTTCGTGAACACGCTGCTGGACCGCAAGGACCGGATGAGCATGGGCGTCGGACTGGAGGTCCGGGTGCCCTTCTGCGACCACCGGCTGGTCGAGTACGTCTTCAACACCCCGTGGGCGATGAAGTCGTTCGACGGCCGGGAGAAGAGCCTGCTGCGGGCGGCCGCCGCCGACCTGCTGCCGCGCTCGGTGCTGGAGCGCGTCAAGAGCCCCTACCCGGCCACTCAGGACCCGGGGTACGAGCAGGTGCTGCGGACCGAACTGGCGGCTGTGCTCGCCGATCCCGACGCCCCGGTCCTCCCGCTGCTGGACCGCTCCCGCGCGGCCGGCGTCGCCGACCGGCCGCTGCGCGACGTCAGCCTGCCCTACGACCGCGGCAGCCTGGAGATGGCCCTGTGGCTCAACTCCTGGCTGACCGCCTACGACGTCACGCTCGACGTCTGAGACGGAGGGGTGATGGACACACGTACCGACGTCCTGGTGATCGGCGGTGGGCCGGCCGGCCTGACGCTCGCCCTCCTGCTGCTGCGCTCCGGCGTACGCGTCGCCGTCATGGAGAAGGCGGCCGGCCTGGACCGCGAGTACCGCGGCGAGATCCTCCAGCCGGGCGGTCAGGCGCTGCTGCACGACCTCGGCGTGCTCGACGGCGCCCGCGAGCGGGGCGGATACGAGCACGACCGGTTCCTGCTGGAGGAGCGGGGCCGGGTGCTGATCAACGGCGACTACCGCCGGCTGCCCGGACCGTTCAACTGCCTGCTCAGCATCCCCCAGCGGCACGTGCTGGAGGAACTGCTCGCCGCCTGCTCCGGCCACGACGGCTTCGAGTACCTCCCCGCCACCCGCTGCTCCACGCTGATCGAGGACTCCTCGCGGCAGGTGCACGGCGTCATCGGCCGCGGGCCCGGCGGGGACCGCACGGTGTACGCCCGGTGGATCGTCGCGGCCGACGGCCGTTACTCCAAGGTCCGGCAGCTGGCCGGCATCCCGTACGACCGGCTGGAGGCGTTCGAGCAGGACGTGCTGTGGTTCAAGCTCCCGGCGCACGACGACCGCCCGAGGAACGTGCGGATCTTCCGGGCCGGCGGCAACCCGGCGCTGTCGTACGCCGCCCACCCGGGGATGGTGCAGATCGGCTGGACCCTCCCGCACAAGAGCTACCAGGAGCTGGCCGCCTCGGGGCTGGACCGGATCAAGGAGCGCCTCGGCGCGGCCGTCCCGGACCGGGCCGAGCAGATCGCCGCGGAGATCACCTCCTTCAAGGACCTCTCCCTGCTCGACGTCTTCTCCGGGACGGCACGGCAGTGGGTGCGCCCCGGCCTGCTGCTGCTCGGCGACAGCGCGCACACCCACGGCCCGATCGGCGCCCAGGGCATCAACCTGGCGATCCAGGACGCGGTGGCGGCCCACCCCGCACTCCTGGCCGCCCTGGACTCCGGGGACGACGGTGCGGAGCCCCTGGAGCGCTATGCGGCGGAGCGGCGGCGCGACGTGGACCGCATCCTGAGGATCCAGCACCTCCAGGCCAAGATGATGCTCTCCACCCAGGGGATCGCCTCGGTGGTACGCCCCAAGGCCGCGGCGGTGGTCTCCCGGACCCCCGTCTACCGGAAGGTGCTCCACCAACTGGCCTTCGGCAACCGGTCGATCGCGGTCCGCGACGACCTCTACCGGGCGCCGGCGACGGCCTGAACGGCGCCGCGGTACCGGAACGCAGAAGGCGCCGCACCGCGCGGGCCGCACCGCTCCCCGGTGTGGTCCGCGCGGTGCGGCGCCCTTCTCGCGGTCGGTCCGCGGGTGCCCCGCGGTCAGTCCTCGGGCCAGTCGAACCGCACCGGGAACAGCTCCCGGCTCAACCGCCGTTCGAGCTCCGTCAGGGGGATGTCGGGACGGATCCGCTCGGGGTGGCCGGGCCGCGGGTCGTCCGGGGGCGGCGGCGCGTCCCGCTCGGGCCCGCGCGCCAGCATGTCGCCCAGCGTCGCCTTGCCCTCGGGGTCCGCGACGTACAGCGAACCGTAGGAGATCAGCGTGCGCATGATGGCGCGTGCGAGCGCCCGCAGCCGCCTGCGGCAGTGCGAGTTGCCGTCCATGTCCGAACCCCGCCCTTCGCCGACCGGTACCACCGGCCGAGCATGCCGCCGGGCGGTCGGGGACCGCTGGACTGCCGCCGGAGGCTCGATGGAGCCTCGACCGTCCGCCTCTGGAGGGGCCCGCGCCGGGCGCCGCAGGGCCGTCGCGGGGAGCGGTTCACACCGGCGCGCACCAGGTGCGCAGGGCGCGGTCGAGGCCGGCGGGGTCGGCGGGCGCGCCGGCCGCCGCGGCCCAGGCGACCACGCCGTCCGGGCGCAGGAGGACGGCGGACAGCTCCCCGCCGCCGATCGCGCCGACCCGGACCACGGTGACCGCGCTCTCCCGGTCTGGGCTCTCCCGGTCTGTGCCCTCCCGTTCCACGGCCGTCGGCGGCAGGCCCGCGCCGTCGGTGTGCACCAGCACGCTGCCGCCCCGCTCGGTCAGCGCGTAGAGCGACGCCCCGGCGGCTCGGTCGGCCCCGCCGGTCCGGGGCGCCGTCAGCACCAGGTCGGGACAGTGCGTGCCGACCGCCGGGTGGGCGTCCGGCCCCGCCTCCGGCAGCGGATACCGCGTGCCCAGGCCGTTGAGCATCCGGCCGAAGTACCGGTTGACGTCGGGGAGGTCCATGAGCTCGGCGACGATGTCCCGCAGCGCGTCCGTGTGGGGGCCCGGCCGCATCAGGGCGGACTGGGCCCGCGTGTTGTGCAGGACGGCCTCGGCCGCCGGGCGGCGCTCGGCGGTGTAGCTGTCCAGCAGTCCGGGCCGCCCGTCCACCGCGGCGGCCAGCTTCCAGCCCAGGTTGGCGGCGTCCAGCAGACCGAGGGTCAGCCCCTGGCCGCCGTTGGGCGAGTGGACGTGGGCGGCGTCCCCGGCGAGCAGCACCCGGCCGAGCCGGTAGGACGGCACCAGGCGGGCCTGGTCGGTGAAGCGGGTGGCGCCGCGCAGTGCGGTCACGGTCACCTCGGTGCCGGCCACCCGGCACAGGCTGGCCTCCAGTTCCCGCGTGGTGACCGGGGAGCGCGGGTCGACCTCGGCCTCCTCGAAGTCGAAGGTGCCTACGGCGCCCGGGGCGTGGAACAGGGTGCCGGTCGGGGTGCGGCCGACCGGTGGCAGCCCGGCCGGGCAGAGCACGTCGGCGTCGGCCCGGCGGGCCGTCATGAGCGGCCCGGTGCCGGGGAAGGGGAAGCCGGCCAGCTTGCGCACGGTGGACCGCCCGCCGTCGCAGCCCACCACGTAGGCCGCCCGCAGGCGGAGTTCGCCGCCGGGGGCCCCGCACACGACGGTGACGCCGTCCCCGTCCTCCTCCAGCGCGGTCACCTGGTGCGCGCGGAGCGCCTTCCCGCCCAGCCGGTCGAGGTGTTCGGCGAGCACCCGCTCCAGGTCGGGCTGCGCGATGAGGACGCCGGTGCGGTGCGGCTCGTCCTGCATCTCCTGGTCGATCTTGTGGATCCAGCCGAAGTGCCCCTTCTCCGACCCGTGGTCGCGCGCCCGGTCCGCCCGGCCCCGCGGATGGAAGGCGTCCAGCCGCGCGCCCAGCCCGCGGCGTTGCAGCGCCTCGGCGGCCAGCGGCCCGACGCCCCGCGCCCGGGGCTCCCGTGACGGCTCGGCGAGCCTCTCCACCACCAGCGCCTGCGCCCCGGCCAGCTCCAGTTCCGCGGCCAGCAGCAATCCCACCGGCCCGGCCCCCACCACCACGACGTCCGCGTCCACTCCGCGCCTCCCATTCGTCCCACCCGTGCCGTCGCCCCGCAGATCCGGGGCATCACCTCCCCGTCAACGGTCCGTCGGCGCGGGAGGGTTACGCGGGGAGGCCGGGTGTTCACCCGAACGAACCGGGCGCGGGAATTGGCCGTATATCCGGCGTTTATCCGGGTCTGCCTAGGGTGGGAGCGTGCACCCACCCTCACTTGCCGTGGATGCCGCGTCCCCGAAGGTGGCCAGGATCAACCATCAGATCAGGCGACTCATGGAACGGCCCAGCAGTGTCGAACGGACGGCGGAATACGTACGGCTCCTCGGCCTGTGGGCCGAGGTGACCACAGCGCTCGACGGCCGCGCCACCGCGGCCTGAACACGCAGAAGGCGCACCGTGCCACCCACGGTGCGCCGGAACCGACACGACGCTACGACGAAGACCGGACGTTCTCCCACGTCAGCGCTGCTGTCGGGGGAGAGTGCCCGGAGCCGGACTTGAACCGGCACGCCCTCGAGGGGCAGCGAGGTTTAAGCTCGCCGTGTCTGCGTTCCACCATCCGGGCCGGCGGGGCGCAGACAAAAGCGTATCCGGGTTGGGAGACGTGAACAGGGCGTCTAAGTAGCCATGTTGTCTTATTTTAGGGGTTACTGACGCGGCGTCAGGGAGCCGCCCATGGTCCCGTCGCACCACAGGCGGCTTTCCCAGCAGCATCACGTCTCACGCAGAAGTGACGTGAAATCGCTCTCCGCAATCGTCTGCCGGGCCCGTCGCGACCCGCGCGGGGCCACGCGTCACGACAGCCACCCGGACCGGGTGGCCGGCAGCCCGGCCCGGCCCGCGGGGTCGGTGCGGACCGCCATCACCTGGTTCACACCGATGTGGTTGCGCTCGAAGGACAGCGCGGACGCGGCCATGTAGAGCCGCCACACCCGGGCCCGTCCGGCGCTGGTCGCGGCCACCGCCTCCTTCCAGTGCGCCTCCAGGTTCGCCACCCAGGAGCGCAGGGTGCGGCCGTAGTGCTCGCGCAGCGCCTCGACGTCCCGCACCTCGAAGCCCGCCTCCTCCAGCCGGCCCACCGTGGTGCCCACCGGGGAGAGTTCGCCGTCCGGGAAGACGTAGCGGTCGATGAACTCGTCGACCCGGTACTCCTCCTCCTGGCGCAGCGGGCGGCGGGCGATCTGGTGGTTCAGCAGCCGGCCGCCCGGCCTGAGCAGTGCGTACAGGGTCCGGGCGTACTCCAGGTAGCGCTCGCTGCCGACGTGCTCGGCCATCCCGATCGACGAGATCGCGTCGTACGGACCGTCCCTGACGTCGCGGTAGTCCTGTACCCGGATCTCGATCCGGTCGGTGAGCCCGGCCTCCGCGATCCGCTTGCGCGCGAAGGCGGCCTGCTCCACCGACAGGGTCACCCCGGTGACCCGCACCCCGTAGTGCCCGGCGGCGTGCAGCGCCATGGAGCCCCAGCCGCAGCCGACGTCCAGCAGCCGCTGGCCCTCGCGCAGCCCCAGCTTGCGGCAGACGAGATCGAGTTTGGCGTACTGCGCCTGCTCCAGGGTGACCTCCGCGGCGCCGACCGGATCGGTGCCCTCGACGGACCGGTGGGCGGCTGCACTTGCAGTCGCGGCATCCGCGGCGCGGGCCCGGGCGGCGGTCGCGTCCTCGACGACGGCGTCCGCCACGGCGTCCGACGCGCCCTCGGCGTCGCCCCACAGCGCGCACGAGTACACCATGGACGGGCCGAGCACGATCTCGTAGAAGGCGTTCCCGACGTCGTAGTGGTGGGAGATCGCCTCCTTGTCGCGGCGCTTGGTGTGCGCGATGCCGGTGCGCCGGCGCACCTCCTCGGGCGGCGGGGCGGGCGGCAGCCCCGGGCCGGCCAGTGACAGCACGCTGCGGGCGAGCCGGTAGGTCACCGGGTTGCGCAGCGCGGCGACGGCCTGCCGGACGTTCTCGGCCCGGCCGGCCGCCGGATCGGACTCGCCGCGCTCCCAGATCAGCCCGGAGAGCGTGTCGAGCGCGGTGTAGAGGTCGCCGTCGACATCGAGGTCGCCGGCCACCCACGCTCTGGCCAGGCCGAGTTCACCTGGCCGCCACAGCAGCCGGCGCAGTGCCCGGCGCTTTCTGAAGACGAGTACGGGTGCGCCGGCCGGCCCGGTCTCGCTGCCGTCCCAGGCGCGGACGCGCAGCGGGAACGGGCTGGAGAGAGCGTGGTCGGCGAGTTCGAGGATGCGATGTGCCGCGTCAGCCATAAATCCGAGCGTACGACTGAAAATCGCACTTGAGGCGCCTGACGCGGAAATCTACGTTGTGGATACACGCAGTTGGGCCGGAAGGGGCCGCTCGCGGGTCCGGCGGGGCATCGCGCCGGCCCGCGGTGGTGCCGGGCGCGGTGCGTCCGGACATCCGGAAGTGGCCCGGGCGAACGCGCGGGAACTGCCCGGCCGGACGCCGTCGAAGGAGCCGGGCGGGCATCGCCGGAGGAGCCCGGGCAACGCCGAAGGAGCAGGGGCCGGCATCGTGAAGGCGCCCGGGCATGCGGAAGGGCGCCCGCACCACGGATGGCGGGCGCCCTTCGCTGCTTGCGCGCTCCTGCTGACGCCCCGCTAGGAGGCGACCTTCTCGGCGGCGCCGGCCTCGCTGCTGCCGGCACGCTTCTCGGCGGCGGGCGCCGGGATCGGCCGCGCTGCCTCGTAGAACTCCTCGCGGGGGTTCTCGATCGCGCCGAGCGAGACGACCTCGCGCTTGAGGAACATGCCGAGCGTCCAGTCGGCGAAGACCCGGATCTTGCGGTTCCAGGTCGGCACCGCGAGGCCGTGGTAGCCGCGGTGCATGTACCAGGCGATCCGGCCCTTGAACTTGATCCTGGTCTTGCCGACCACGATCATCGCGACGCCCTTGTGCAGGCCCAGCCCCGCGACCGCGCCCTTGTTCGCGTGCTTGTAGTCCTGCTGCGGGAAGCCGCGCATCCCGGAGACCACGTTGTCGCCGAGCACCTTCGCCTGGCGCAGCGCGTGCTGGGCGTTCGGCGGGCACCAGGCGCCCTCGCCCGCGGCCAGGTCCGGGACCTGGGCGTTGTCGCCCGCGGCCCAGATGTAGTCGGTGCCCTGCACCTGGAGGGTGGTGGCGGTGTCCACGTGGCCCCGCGGGCCCAGCGGCAGGCCGAACCTGGCCAGTGCCGGGTTCGGCTTCACGCCGGCCGTCCACACGATGGTGGAAGCGTCGACCTCAAGTCCGTTGGCGAGCACCACGTGCTTGTCGACACAACTCTTCATCGAGGTGCTGAGGTAGATCTCGATGCCGCGCTCCTGGAGGTGCTCCAGGCCCCACTTGCCGAGCTGCGGGCCGACCTCCGGGAGGATCTTGTCGGCCGCGTCGACGAGGATGAAGCGCATGTCCTCGCGCTTCACGTTCGGGTAGTAGGCCGCCGCGTCGCGGGCCATGTCCTCGACCTCGCCGATGGTCTCCGCACCGGCGAAGCCGCCGCCGACGAAGACGAAGGTGAGCGCCTTGCGGCGGATCTCCTCGTCGGTGGTCGAGTCGGCCTTGTCGAGCTGCTCCAGGACGTGGTTGCGAAGGCCGATGGCCTCCTCCACGCCCTTCATTCCGATGCCGTTCTCGGCCAGGCCCGGGATCGGGAAGGTGCGGGAGACCGCGCCGAGCGCGATCACCAGGTAGTCGAAGGGCAGCTCGTACGACTCGCCCACCAGGGGCTCGACCGCGGCGACCTTGCGGTCCTGGTCGATGGTGGTGACCCGGCCGGTGAGCACCTCGACCCCGGGCAGCACGCGTCGCAGCGGGACGACGACATGCCGCGGGGAGATGCTGCCTGCTGCGGTTTCGGGAAGGAAGGGCTGGTACGTCATGTACGAGCGCGGGTCGACGACCGTGACGGTCGCCTCGCCGTACCGCATCTTCTTCATGATGCGGCGCGCCGCGTACAGGCCGACGTAACCGCCGCCTACTACGAGAATCCGTGGACGCTCCGTGGTGCTCATGGTTCGAGTATCCAGTACGCCCAGGGGGGTACCTCGTGAGCCCCTTCACAAGGGTATGGACACCCTCTGCTACACTGCGCACCTTCATGGCCGGGTTCGTCGCCGTGGCGCGACGCCCCATCGGGCCACCAGCCGTTATACACGGCGCTGAGCAGCGTGGATCGCCGGCCCGCCCGCTGCCGCACTCACTCCCGTAACACCCCGGACCCACGGACGGCCCAGGGATTCAGGGGGATTTGGGGCCCGGAGCCTGGGAAAGTCGGCCCGCTGGGCGGGAACTTCATGTGAAGAGTTTCACAAAGGTTCTGGCGTGCCCATGATCCGGACGGCCTGCCCGGCCCGCCCGGCGCGCTCACCAGGGGAGATCGCCTCCTCAACTGAGCGCGTCCGCATGCCCGCAGGAGGCCGCGGCGCCCCTGCGGAAGGGCCCGGCGGAGCTGTCCGTACTCCGCGCCGTACTCCGCGGGGAGCAGCCCTGCCCCTTGCCGGGCACGGCCGCCGGCGGTCACGCTCCGCGGCGGGCCGCGCCCTCCGGGGACGCGTCGCCCGGGTCCCCGCTGTCGTTCTGCGGGTGCTCCTGCTCCACCGGGCGCCGCCGGCGCCGCTTCATCAGCGCCCAGCGCCCGCGCGGCCCGGACGAGACGGCATGCGCGGCCGTCACCTCCGTACCGGCCTCCGACGCCGCCTCGGCCGCGGCCTCCGCGACCGGCAGGAAGCCCTCGCCGCGCCGCGCGTCCGGCCGCTCGTCGGCCTCCGGCCACAGCCCGAGCGTCGCGCACAGCGTGGGCAGGATCGCCATCGCCGCGGTCGCGTACCCCTCGGCCGAGGGATGGAAGTTGTCCGGGCCGAACAGCTCGCGCGGCCGGGCCTCGAACTCCGGGCCCAGCAGGTCGCCCAGCGAGACCGTCCGTCCGCCCAGGCCCACCACCGCGATGGTCTGCGCCGCCGCGAGCTGCCGGCTCGCCCGCCGGGCCAGCCAGCGCAGCGGCTGGTAGACCGGCTCCACCGACCCCAGGTCCGGGCAGGTGCCGACCACCACCTCGGCGCCGGTGTCGCGCAGCCGCCGCACCGCGTCCGACAGCAGCCGCACCGAGGCCGCCAGCGGCATCCGGCGGGTCACGTCGTTGGCGCCGATGATGACCACGGCCACGTCCGGCAGCGGCAGCGAGGAGTCCAGCAGCAGCGACACCTGCCGGTCCAGGTCGTCGGACTTCGCCCCGGGCAGCGCCACGTTCTCCAGCTTCACCGGGCGCTCGGCCACCGCCGCCAGCCCCGAGGCGAGCAGCGCGCCCGGCGTCTCCCGGGCCCGCCGCACCCCCAGGCCCGCCGCGATGGAATCACCCAGGAAGACCAGCCGCAGCGCGGCCTCGTCGGTGCGGTGCGCGAACGCCGACCCGTAGCGCCCGTCCGCCCGGGGCGGCACGCCGTCCGATCCGCCGACCATGCGCTTCGCCAGCCGGGCCTCCGTCAGCAGGACCCCCACCGCGGCCCCTCCCAGCAGGCTGATCCCGCCGCCGCCGAACGCCGCGGCGGTCGCGATCCGCCGTGCCACCCTCGCCCTGGACATCGAGTCGGCCCCTTTCTGGCTGTCTGGCTGTCTGGCCGTTTGACGCTCTGGTTCTCCGGAATGTCGGGACACCGCCCAGTGCCCCGCACCCACGGTCTCCCGCCGGCTGCCGATACCGTGCACCGACCCGCCGCGCCGCGCACCACGCGAGACACCACTACCCAGGTGAACGCCGATCGCAGCGTCCGCGTTTCGGCAGGCCCTAACCTGGGTGGGCTGGTGCCACCATCACGGAGAACCCGGAGACACACGGTGCAGTTTCACGACTCGATGATCAGCCTCGTCGGCAACACCCCGCTGGTGAGGCTCAACAGCGTGACCGCAGGAATCAAGGCGACCGTCCTCGCGAAGGTCGAGTACTTCAACCCCGGAGGCTCGGTCAAGGACCGCATCGCCCTGCGGATGATCGAGGCAGCCGAGGAGAGCGGCCAGCTGCGCCCCGGCGGCACCATCGTGGAGCCCACCTCCGGCAACACCGGTGTCGGCCTGGCGATGGTCGCCCAGCGCAAGGGCTACCACTGCATCTTCGTCTGCCCGGACAAGGTCTCGACGGACAAGATCAACGTCATGCGGGCCTACGGTGCCGAGGTCGTGGTCTGCCCGACCGCCGTCGACCCCAGCCACCCCGACTCGTACTACAACGTGTCCGACCGGCTGGTGCGCGAGACGCCCAACGCCTGGAAGCCGGACCAGTACAGCAACCCGAACAACCCGCTGTCGCACTACCACTCCACCGGTCCCGAGCTGTGGAAGCAGACCGACGGGCGGATCACCCACTTCGTGGCCGGCGTCGGCACCGGCGGCACCATCTCCGGCACCGGGCGGTACCTCAAGGACGCCAGCGAGGGCCGGGTCCGGGTGATCGGCGCCGACCCCGAGGGCTCCGTCTACAGCGGTGGCTCCGGGCGCCCGTACCTGGTCGAGGGGGTCGGCGAGGACTTCTGGCCGACCGCCTACGACCGCGAGGTGGCCGACGAGATCGTGGCCGTCTCCGACAAGGACTCCTTCCAGATGACCCGCCGGCTCGCCCGCGAGGAGGGCCTGCTCGTCGGCGGCTCCTGCGGCATGGCGGTCGTCGCCGCGCTGGAGGTGGCGTCCCGGCTCGGCCCGGACGACGTGGTCGTGGTCCTGCTGCCCGACAGCGGCCGCGGCTACCTGTCGAAGATCTTCAGCGACGAGTGGATGAGCTCGCACGGCTTCCTCGACGAGAACGAGGGCGAGCCCCGGGTCGTCGACGTGCTCGCGCACAAGGACGGCGGCCTGCCCAACCTGGTCCACATGCACCCCGACGAGACCGTCGGCCAGGCCATCGAGGTGCTGCGCGAGTACGGCGTCTCGCAGATGCCCGTGGTCAAGCCCGGCGCCGGGCACCCCGACGTCATGGCGGCCGAGGTGATCGGCTCGGTGGTCGAACGCGAGTTGCTGCACGCGCTGTTCAGCAAGCGCGCGAACCTCGACGACCCGCTCGACAAGCACCTGTGCCCCCCGCTGCCGCAGGTCGGCTCGGGCGAGCCGGTCGGCGACCTGATGACGGTGCTGGAGAACGCGGACGCGGCGATCGTGCTGGTGGAGGGGAAGCCGACCAACGTCGTGAGCAGGCAGGACCTGCTCGCCTTCCTCGCCGGGCACGCCGGCGCCTGAGCCGTCCCCGGGCCCTCCCGAGGGCGGGCTCGGGAGGTCGCGGCGGGTTCCGCGAACTGGTACACCCGCGACACGTCCGCGCAGCACGCGCTTAACACGGGTCCGGCAGATTGGGTCACGTCGAAAGCGCGGCCGGTTCACCGGCCGCACCGGCACCCGAGTGGCGCCAAGGCTTCCGGAGCGGCTCCCGGACTCCATGGTGACCCTGGACGCGTACGGCCCGGCCCTGACCCGGCCCGCGTCCCGGCGAGGACCGCCGTCGTCCCGCCCCCCGGCAGCGATGCCCGGGGGTGCGGCGGTCCTCGCCCCCTTTTTTTGAGGCTCTCTCGTCTCCGGGCTCCCCCAGGGCTCCCCAAGGGCTTCGCCTGGGAGGTACCCCCACCTTTCGACACCGGCGCGCCCTTTGGCTCGCTCGCGACCCGGGGGGAGGGTGCCCTCCGGCTACTCCGGGGGGAGGTGGAGGGCAGGCTCGGAGGAGCTGGGGGCGGGCCGGGGCTGAGGCGGGGTCAGGACCAGTCGTCCTTGTCGGGGTGGCGGTCGCGGGGGGAGAGGAAACTGCCCAGGCCCTGGGCGAGGTTGACGCCGACGATGCCGGCCCAGGTGATGAGGAGCCCCGCGGTGCCCCCGTTCACCGCGCCGATCGCGGAGAGCGGGATCGCGGCGATCAGCGTGAAGCCGGCGAAGCCGTAGCGCGCGAAGCGGGGATTGCTCTGCGGCGGCCCGATCGGGCGCCGGTCGGCGCGGGCGGACGACGTCTGCTGCTGGGCCAACTCGCGGCGTACCCGCTGCTCGACGCGGCTGTCCAGCCGGTCGGTCACTTTTTCCATGAACGAGTCGACCAGTTCCGACTCGTACTCCTCGCCCAGGGCCTTGCGCGCCTCAAGGGTGGCGGAGAGTTCTTTCCTGAGTTCCGGGTCGCGGGCATCCATAAGGGAAACCGTAAGAGGCAGGGCGGCTGGGCGACACTGGGGCTAGCCCCCGGTTTTCCCGGGGGCGGACCGTCCCGTAGGAGGATTCCATGTCAACGGTGCCGCTGCTCACTGCTCTGCACGGCGGGCCGGACCGTCCGGACGCGCTGCGGGTGGACGGCAAGGCGTGCGGCTACGAGGAGCTGCTCGGCGCGGCGGGCGCGGTGGCCCGCCGGGTGGCGGGGATGCCGGCCTTCGCGGTGGAGGCCGACGCGTCGCTGGAGACGGTCGCGGCGGTGGTCGGCGGGCTGCTGGCCGGGGTGCCGGTGGTGCCGCTGGCGCCGGACGCGGGTGCGGACGAACGCGCCCACGTGCTGCGGGACTCCGGCGCGGAACTGGTGGCCGTCGACTTCGCGGAGCGGGCCGACGTCGCGGAGCGGACCGACCAGGCGCCGGAGCGGCCCGCGCTGGTCCTCTACACCTCGGGGACGACCGGCCCGCCCAAGGGCGTCATGGTCTCGCGGGACGCCATCGCCGCCGACCTCGACGCCTTGGCGCAGGCCTGGCAGTGGACGGCCGACGACACCCTGGTGCACGGCCTGCCGCTGTTCCACGTGCACGGCCTGGTGCTCGGCGTGCTCGGCGCGCTCCGCGTCGGCAGCCGCCTGGTGCACACCGGCCGTCCCACCCCGGCGGCGTACGCGGCGGCCGGCGGCAGCCTCTACTTCGGGGTGCCCACCGTGTGGCACCGGGTGGCGCGCGACGAGGCGGCCGCCCGCGCGCTGTCCGGCGCGCGACTGCTGGTCTCCGGCAGCGCACCGCTGCCCGCGCCGGTCTTCACCGCCCTGGCAGGCCTGACCGGGCACGAGCCGGTCGAGCGCTACGGCATGACAGAGACGCTGATCACCGTCAGCGCCCGGGCGGACGGGCCGCGCCGCCCGGGCGCGGTCGGCACCCCGCTGCCCGGGATCGCCACCAGGATCGCGGAGTCCGCGGACGGCATCGGGGAACTCCAGCTCACCGGTCCCACCCTCTTCGACGGGTACCTCGGCCGCCCGGAGGCCACCGCGGCGTCGTACACCGAGGACGGCTGGTTCCGCACCGGCGACATCGCGTCCGTCGAGGAGGACGGCACGCACCGGATCGTCGGGCGCGCGTCCACCGACCTGATCAAGTCCGGCGGCTACCGGGTCGGCGCGGGCGAGGTGGAGAACGCGCTGCTGGCCCATCCGGCGGTACGCGAGGCGGCGGTGGTCGGCGCGCCGCACACCGACCTGGGGCAGGAGATCGTCGCCTACGTGGTCGCCGACGGGGTGAGCGCGACCGAACTCACCGACTTCGTCTCCGCCCGGCTGTCCGTGCACAAGCGCCCACGGCGGGTCCGATTCCTGGCCGAACTACCGCGCAATGCCATGGGGAAGCCGCAAAAGCGGTTGCTGCCCCCGATGTGACCGGGGTACAGATGCCTGGTCCTCCCGCCGTCGGGGCCGGCCTGCGGGACGCCCCGGGGGCGGAGCTTGCCGCTAGCCGGACGGCAAGTAAGATCTGTCTCACAACCCACCCATACGAAAACCTCCGGGCGACGTCTTGCGCGTCGCCCGGGTCGCCGATACCCGGGTACCGCTCCAAAGGGTGGCGGTGATACGTCCTGCCATGGAGGCAGCACCGCATGTTCCACCGCATCGGACGCGCCGTCGTCCGCCATCCCGTATGGACGATCGTCGCGTGGCTCGTCGCAGCCATCGCGATCGTCGCCACCGCGCCGAGCCTGCCGTCCAACAGCGACGAGAGCAGCTTCCTGCCGAGCAGCTACCAGTCGATCAAGGCGCTGGACCTGCAGGAGAAGGCGTTCCCGTCGGCGTTCACGCCGTCGGCGATCGTCCTCTACCAGCGGACCGACAACGCGCCGCTGACCGCTGCCGACAAGGCGGACATCAGCCGGATCACCACGGCCCTGGGCAACAAGCACATCGACCAGGTGCAGAAGGTCATCACGGGTTCGGAGTCCGGCGACCACAAGTACAAGACCGCGCTGGTCCAGATGGACAAGAAGTCCGACGGGCAGCCCAAGCAGGCCGACGCGGCCAAGGCGCTGCGCGCGGACTCCGCCGACCTCGCCAAGGGCACCCAGCTGAAGGTCCTGGTCGGCGGTCAGGCCGCGCAGAACCTCGACCAGCAGGACGCGGGCAACTCCTCGGACGCCGTCGCCCTGGTCGGCTCACTGCTCATCATCATCATCACGCTGCTGATCATCTTCAGGTCCCCACTGATTGCGATCATGCCGCTGGTCATCCTGATGGGCCTGGTGTTCACCACCTCCAACGGCCTGATCTCCTACGCCACCAAGCTCTTCGGCCTCCAGGCCAACAGCTCCATCTCGGCGCTGCTGATCGTGGTGGTGCTGGGTGTCGGCACGGACTACTTCCTGTTCCTCATGTTCCGCTACCGAGAACGGCTGCGGCTGGGTGACGACCCCAAGGAAGCGATGGTCAACAGCGTCACCCGGGTCGGCGAGGCCATCGCCTCGGCGGCCGGCGCGGTGATCATCTCCTTCCTGGCGCTGTCCCTGTCGACCCTGGGCTTCCTCACCCAGCTCGGCCCGGCGCTCGCCATCCTGGTCGCGGTCACCCTGATCGCGGGTCTGACCCTCTTCCCGGCGATCTGCTCGCTGATCCCGCCGAGGGCGCTGTTCTGGCCCGGCAAGAAGTGGGGCCAGGAGCCGACCGGTACCCGCTTCACCTCGATCGGCCGGATGGTCGGCGGCAAGTCCGGGTGGGTCGCGATCGTCTCCGGCCTGGTGATGGTGCTGCTGGCGCTCGGCACTCTCGGCTACAAGGCCGACTACGACCTCGCCTCCGGGTCCATCCCCAAGACCAAGGAGTCGATGGTCGTCCAGGACACCATGAAGAAGGCGTTCTCCGCCGGTGCGGCCGACCCGACCTCCGTCTTCCTCACCCGGACCGACCACAAGCCGCTGACCGGTGTGGACTTCACCGCGTACAAGGACAAGCTGGCGCAGGCCGACGGCGTCGCCAGCGCGACCTTCGACCAGAAGACCGGGCTGAGCAAGGACCGGACCACGGCCCTGTTCAACCTGACGCTGAAGTACTCCGGCGCCAGCGACAAGGCCATCTCGGCCGTCGGCGACGTCCGGACGACCGCCAAGGACAACGCTCCGCCCGGAACCGAGGCGGTGGTCGGCGGCACGTCCTCGATCTACCGGGACATCAACGCGGCCGTGAACCACGACTACCGCACGGTCTTCCCGGTGGCCGCGATCCTGATCATGGTGATCCTGGGGCTCCTGCTGCGCAGTATCGTGGCGCCCTGGTACCTGATCGCCTCGGTGGCCCTCGGGTTCGGCGCGACGCTCGGCGCCACGGTGCTGATCTTCGGCCGCGGCGACGGGTTGATCTTCCTGCTGCCGATCATCATGTACCTGTTCGTGGTGGCGATCGGAACGGACTACAACATCCTGATGATCGCCCGGCTCCGGGAGGAGGCCCGCGAGGGCCGGGAGCCACGCGAGGCCGCCGCGGAGGCGCTGCGGCACGCCGGTCCCACGATCGCCTCGGCCGGTTTCATCCTGGCCGCGACCTTCGCGACCCTGATGCTGTCGGGGAACTCCTTCCTCACCGAGATGGGCTTCGCGATCGCCTTCGGCATCGTGGTCGCCGCGTTCGTGATGGCGATGTTCTTCACGCCGAGCCTCACCGCGCTGATCGGGCACGCCGCCTGGTGGCCGGGGCACGCGGACCGCGGTGCCGGCCCGCAGGGCGGCGTGGTCGCCGCGGGCGGCGGCACGGACCCGTACGGTGCGCCGGAACTGGACGAGAGCGGACGGCGGCGCTAGCCGGCCGGGAGTTGTCCACAGGGGCCGGACAGGCGGGGAACCGCCTGTCCGGCCCTTCGGCTACGCTGGCAGAGCGGTGGGTGATTGCGGAGAGTGACCGGTTCGGGGCGGTCCGCTGCGGGCGGTGCGTGCCCACCGGGTGCGGCCGCCTGGTGTGGCCGGTCCGCGGTTCCCGGGACCGGGGCGCCGGGGGTTCCCGGAGTGGGGACGTGCTGTCCGCGAGGCCGTGGCGACGTGGCGGTCGGGCCCGCCGGGGGACGGAGTGATCGAGTCCATCGAGGGCGTGGAGGATCCGGGGGAGGCGGAGATGGGGGAAGCGATCCGTGCCGTGGACGGCGGCTCGGCGGGGGAGCACGACCGGGAGTGGCGAGCGGGTCCACCGCCGCCGTGGCCGGAGCCGCCCGAGTGGGAGCTGCCGTCGGCGCGTTGGCGGCGGCAGGTGCTGGCGGCGCCGGGACTCGCGCTGCTCGGCGTGGCGATGCTGGTGGCCGAGGTGATGCTGGACAACCGGCAGGGCCGGCGGGCGGCGGCGCTGTGCCACCGGTTGCCGGTGCCGTGGACGCAGTTCGCGGCGGCTTACGCGGCGCTGCTGTGCGGGGTGGCCGGATCGGTGCTGTGCGTGCTGCTCTTCCGGGCGGCGTCCCGGGTGGGCGCGCGCGGCGCCGAGACCTGGCAGGGCACCCTCGCGCTGTGCATATGCGTTGCCAACGTGCTGGCGCTGCTCGTCGAGGCGGTCGCGGTCCACGGGGTGCACGCCGAGGCCGGTGATCCGTACTGGCAGTGCTCGGGAGCACCCGCGCTTGCCGGACTGCATATGCTCATGCAGAGTCATGTCCTGTGAATAGGCCGGTCGACCGGGCCGCCCGCGCGCGGACCTCGCCGAGCGGTTCGGACCAGGGACGGACGGGCATGGGCAGTGCTGACGGGGCGGACGCCGCGGGTCGCGCGAGCGATGCGGACGGAGCGGGCGGCACGCCTGCCGAGGTGGGCGGCGCGTCTGCCGATGGCGGCGGGCAGGCACCCGGCGGTGGTGCGGGGACGGCCGGGAGCGGCGGGTCCGCGCGGCTGCTGAAACTCTTCGAGGCGCACCGGCTGACGCCGACCCAGCGACGCATCGCCCACTGCCTGGTGCGCAAGGCGGACGAGGCGGCGTTCCTGTCGAGCGTCGAGGTGGCCGAGCTGGCGGGCGTCAGCCAGCCGTCCGTGACCCGGTTCGCGGTCGCCCTCGGCTTCGACGGCTACCCGGCCCTGCGCAGGCACCTGCGCGAGGTGGCACCGGCAGCCGACCAGGTCGGCGCGACCGCGTACAACGAGTACCAGCAGGCAGTGCAGGCCGAGATCGAGAACCTGCGGCACCTGGCCGAGCTGCTGGCCGACCCGGCGCCCGTGGCCAGGGCCGGGGCCCTGCTCGCCGGTTCGCGTCCGCTGCCGGTGCTGGGACTGCGGGCCGCGGGTGCCCAGGCGCGCGGGTTCGCGTACTTCGCCGCGAAGGTGCACCCGGACGTGCGGCTGCTGGACGAGGGCGGCACCATGCTCGCCGACCGGATCGACGCGGCGGTGCGGGCGGGCGCGAGCGCGCTGCTGTGCTTCGCGCTGCCCCGGCACCCCCGGGAGGTGGCCGACGCGCTCGGGTACGCGCGGGCGGCCGGGCTCACCGTGGTCACCGTCGCGGACAGCGCGTTCGCGCCGGTGGCCGCGCACAGTGACCTGCTGCTGCCCGCGGCCGTCGGCACGGGTCTTGCCTTCGACACGGCGTGCGCGCCGATGCTGCTGGGCCGGGTGCTGCTGGAGTCGATGTGCGACGACCTGCCGGACGCACAGGCGCGGTTGGAGGAGTTCGACGCGCGTGCCGCGGCCCGCGGGGTGTTCATGGAGTGATCCCCGCGGGCCCTGCGGGGGCGCCGGTCGCCGGTGTGGTCAGTTGCCGGTGCGGCGGGTTCGGCGGCTGCGGGCGAGGGCGAAGGCGGCGCCGCCGAAGGCGAGGGCGGCGGCACCGGTCCAGGTGAGGATCCAGGTGCCGGTGTTGCCCGTCGTGGCGAGGGAGCCGTCGCCGCCGGTGGCGTGCGCGTCCGTGCCGGGCGTGTGGCCGGTGCCGGCCTGGGCGCTCGGCCGGTTGCCGCCGGAGCCGTCCCCCACGCCCGCGCCGCCGGCCGACGGCGACGGGGTGGGCGTGGTCGCGCCGCCCTGCACGTGCACGGTGAGCGGCGCGGTGTCGTTCGCGTGGTCGGGGTCGAAGGGCAGCCCGAGGTCGTAGACGGTGGTGGCCTTCACCGATCCGGTGGCGAGGGCGGGCGCGCCGGCGTCGATCCGCAGCGTGAACGGCAGCCGCACCACCTGGTTCGCCTCGAACGGGCGCTGGACCGCGCAGATGTAGCGGGGCGCGCCGAGGGCGGGCCGGCCCGGGCCGTCCGTCGCCCAGGGGTTGCACGCGCCGGGCACCTTCACCGCGGTGGTGCCGTGCGGAATGTCGACCATCACGCCGAGCTGGTTGTCGCTGGTCTCGACATCGACGGTGGCGGGGCCGTCGCTGCGCATCGAGGCGGTGACCACCACCCGGTCACCGGGCCTGCCCCGGGCGGTGTCTCCGCCCGCCGCGAGGTCGGCGGTGTTGTCGGTGTCGACCGTCCAGTCCGCGGAGTCCTCGCCGCCGGTGGGAGCGGCGCCGTCCGGGACGAGCGAGAGCACCGGGCCGCTGCCGTCGCCGGTCGGCGCACTTCCGGAACCGGGGACGGCCGTGTACCGGACCAGGTCCCACAGCGCCCGGGGGGTGACGTCGATGCCGATCCGGCCGGACAGCCGGTACTTCCCGCCCGGCTGGACGATGGTGGCGATGTGGCACAACGCGTCGTCGGTCAGGGAGGGATAGCCGTTGTCGATGGTCTGCCGGCTGTAGACGCAGTTGGAGAAGTGCTGCGCGAATCCGAGCCCTTCGGTGGTGGTCAGCCGCAGATCGACACCGTCGGAGGGCAGTTGGCCGGTGTTCGCGACGGTGACGCCCGCGTCCAGGGTGCTGCCGGGCGTGGCGTGGCCGACGGGCGGCAGGTCGTTGACCACCAGCCCGACCCTGCCGACGGTCACCTTCACCGTGACCGGGGTGAGCGCGGCGCCCTGCGCGGTACCGGACAGCACGGCCGTGCCCGTGGTGCCGAGCGGGACGCCCGCCTTGGCGTTGAGTTCGACCAGGCCGCCGGTGCCGCCGACGCCCAAGGCGGCGGTCTTCCACTCGCAGACGTCGTTCCGGCACTGCCCGCCGTCGTCGGCGAAGGAGCTGATCCCGGAGACGTCGAGGGTGACGTCGACGTCCGTGACGGCGGTGCCGTCGCCAGGGGCGGCCAGGCTCCAGCTGATCTGGGGCGGGTCGTCCGGGGTGGCCGGCTGCGGCAGGCCCACGTCGGTGCTGACCGCGACGAGCGGGAGCGTGGGCTGCGTGGCGGCGCGCGCGGACGGCTCGACCGCGACGGCGCCGAGCAGCGCGACCGCGCAGGCGGTGAGCGCGGCGGCCGGGCGGCGCCGGGTGAGGAGCGTGCGGAGCGGCATCACGGGATCTTCCCCCAAGTCCCTTGGACGCGACGGCGAACACCTGCTGCGACGGCCGGCGTCGGTAAATGGTTGCGTGGAAAAGCGGACCGATCGGGTTTTCGGTTTAACGAAAATCTGAGAAAGGCGCAGTAATCTCCCTCCCCAGCGCGTGGCCAACGGCGCCGTACCACCGGGACGGCGGGCCGCGACGACGACGGAGGGAGCGCGACGTGGTGCGCGGGGCCTACACATTGGCGCGGGTGGCGGTGACGGTGCGCGTGGCGGCGGCCTGGCTGTGGTGGCTGGGCGTGATCGCCGCGATTCCGGGGACCGCGGTGACGTTCAGCCCGACTGGCCGGCGGATCGGCGTGATGGCGGGCGTCGTGCTCTTCCTGCTGGCCGCGGTGATCGCCTCCCTCGTCCGCGGTGGCCGCCACGGCGAACGGGCCAAGGGCGCCTCCCGCGCCGCGAAGTCCGTGTTCCTCCAGGACCGCAAGGTGACCGCCCGGGCCTGGGTGCGTCGCCGCCGCTGGTGGCTGGTGGCCGCCTTCGTGGTCGCCGCCGCCGCGAATGCGGTCCTGCCCTGTGCGGCGGGGATGCTGCTGGGCGGGGTCGGCGCGGGCCTGTGGGTACGCTCCCGCCGCGTGGCCCGCCTCGAACGCTCCCGCGACGCCCTCCTCTGGGTCCGCCCCGACGGGGATCCCGCGCTGTATCAGCTCACTGGGACGGCCGCCGGTGATGCGGCCCCCGGCGGTGGGCGCCGCCGCTGAGGGTGCGCCCGGGGTGCCCTGGACCCTCCAGGGTGCCCGGTCCTGCCGGTTGAGGGACCACCTGCCGGTGGTGGGTTGGGGGTGCCTCCCAGGCGGAGCTCTGGGGGAGCGCAGTTCCCCGCGCCCCTTGGTTGGCGCGGCTCCCTCCGCGAAAAGAGGGTCACCAACCAGGGGGCGCGTGGGGGCACTCCCCCTGGCTTCGCCGGGGGCACCCCCACCCAGCCGCCAGGCTGGGGGAGAACTGCGCGGGCAACCACGGCCGGACCGCAAGGTCCCGTCACCGGCGGACCGGGGCAGCCGGGTGGGTCAGGCGGGCCCCAACGGGGGGAACCCCGCACCGCTCTCCGCGAGGAGCTCCTCCTGGGTCTGGGCCGCCCGCACGGGCGAGAAGTCGACGGCGCCGTCCGGGTGGACGCGGTAGCCGTACACCGCGGGCCGCGGCAGCGAGTTGTACGCGAAGTGGTTGGAGAAGTAGTACGCCCCGGTGTCGAGCAGCGCCACGTGATCCCCGGGCTCGAGCAGCGGCAGCGAACGCCCCTTGGCCACGAGGTCCCCGGCGAAGCAGCACGGTCCGGCCACATCCTGGACCACCGGCTCGCCGCCCTTCTCCACCCCCTTGGCATCCAGCGCGAGCACCCGGATCGGCCACGCCTCGGGCACGAACACCGTGCGGGTGGCGACCTGGGCGCCGGCGTGGGTGACCGCGATCGGCCGCCCGCCCGCGGACTTCGCGTACTCCACTCGCGCCAGCACGGTCCCGCTCTTGGCGAGCAGCGAGCGGCCGAACTCCGTGACGATGCCGTAGCGGCCGTCGAAGAGCCCGGGGATCTCGCTGCGCAGCAGGTCGGCGTAGTCGGCGAAGGACGGCATCGCCTCGTCGGAGCCGAAGTTCACCGGCAGGCCGCCGCCGATGTCGAGGGCGTCGACCTGCTGCCGTCCGGCGGCCGCGTTGATCCGCTCGGCCAGCTCGTAGGCGGCCCGCACCCCCTCGACCATGAGCGCCAGCGGCACCCCCTGCGAACCGGTGTGCGTGTGCAGCCGGTTGAGCCACGGCCGGCGCGCATACGCCTCCAGGACCCAGTCCAGCGCGCCCTCGTCGCGCAGCGCCACGCCGAACTTCGAGCTGGCCGTGGCGGTGCTCATCGCCCCGATACTGCCGCCGCCGACCTGGGGGTTGATCCGCAGGCCGACGGGCGCGGTGGAGGGCGCGGCCTCGCGCAGGGCGTCGATCCGGGCCAGCTCCTGCGGGTTGTCCGCGTTGACCGCGATGCCGAGCGCGAGCGCCTCGCGCAGTTCGGCGACGGTCTTGGCGGGGGAGTCCAGCACGATCCGTTCCGCGGGGATGCCGGCCGCGCGGGCCAGCGCGAGTTCGCCGGGACTGGCCACCTCCGCGCCGAGCCCGCAGGCGTTGAGCAATCCGAGCACCGGGACGAGGGAGGCAGCCTTTACGGCGAAGGTGTGCGTGATGCTCACCCCGGGGGTGGCGAACGCGTCGCGCAGGGCCGTCGCCGAGGCGGCGATGCCCGCGACGTCCAGCAGCCCGACCACGGGTTCGGCCTCGCCGGCCAGCCCCCGCTCCACCGCGGCACGCAGTGCGTGCCCCCGCCGTATCCCCAGCTCATCCGTCATGTCTGCCATCCCACCATCCCGCCCGGCGGGACTTCCACCCGGGTCCTGTTGACTAGGGCTATTCAGCGGGCAAGGATGTGAATATTTCGCCACCACGAGGAGGCTTGCCCGATGTCCGGACCGAGGCCGGTACGCGCACCGCGCGGCACGGAACTGAGCGCCCAGGGTTGGCAGCAGGAGGCCGCGCTGCGGATGCTCCAGAACAACCTGGACCCCGAAGTCGCCGAGCACCCCGACCAGCTCGTCGTCTACGGCGGCACCGGCCGGGCCGCCCGGGACTGGAACTCCTTCGACGCCATGGTGCGCACCCTGCGCGGCCTCAAGCAGGACGAGACCATGCTCGTCCAGTCAGGCCGCCCGGTCGGCGTCATGCAGACCCACGAGTGGGCGCCGCGGGTGCTGATCGCCAACTCCAACCTCGTCGGCGACTGGGCCACCTGGGAGGAGTTCCGCCGCCTGGAGGCGCTCGGCCTGACCATGTACGGGCAGATGACCGCCGGCTCCTGGATCTACATCGGTACCCAGGGCATCCTGCAGGGCACCTACGAGACCTTCGCCGCCGTCGCCGAGAAGCGCTTCGGCGGCACCCTGGCCGGCACGATCACCCTCACCGCCGGGCTCGGCGGCATGGGCGGCGCCCAGCCGCTGGCCGTGACCATGAACGGCGGCGTGGTGATCTGCGTCGACTGCGACCCGCGCGCCATCGACCGCCGGATCGAGCACCGCTACCTCGACGTACGCGCCGACTCCCTCGACCATGCGCTCCGGCTGGCCACCGAGGCCCGCGACGCCCGCCGCCCGCTGTCCATCGGCGTCCTCGGCAACGCCGCCGAGGCCGTCCCGCAGCTGCTCGCGATGGGCGCGCCGATCGACGTCGTCACCGACCAGACCTCCGCGCACGACCCGCTCGCCTACCTGCCGCTCGGCATGGACTTCGACGACATGGCCCGCTACGCGGCCGAGAAGCCGGCCGACTTCACCCTGCGGGCCCGCGAGTCCATGGCCCGGCACGTGGCGGCCATGGTCGGCTTCCAGGACGCCGGCGCCGAGGTCTTCGACTACGGCAACTCCATCCGCGGCGAGGCCCAACTCGCCGGCTACGAGCGAGCCTTCGCCTTCCCGGGCTTCGTGCCCGCCTACATCCGCCCGCTGTTCTGCGAGGGCAAGGGCCCCTTCCGCTGGGCCGCGCTGTCCGGCGACCCCGCCGACATCCACCACACCGACCGGGCGATCCTCGACCTCTTCCCGGAGAACGAGTCGCTGGCCCGCTGGATCAAGCTGGCCGGCGAGCGCGTCCACTTCCAGGGACTGCCCGCCCGCATCTGCTGGCTCGGCCACGGCGAGCGGGACCGCGCCGGCGAGCGCTTCAACGAGATGGTCGCCGACGGCACCCTCAAGGCGCCGGTCGTGATCGGCCGCGACCACCTGGACGCCGGCTCGGTCGCCTCCCCCTACCGGGAGACCGAGGGCATGCTCGACGGCTCCGACGCCATCGCGGACTGGCCGCTGCTCAACGCCATGGTCAACGTCGCCTCCGGCGCGTCCTGGGTCTCCATCCACCACGGCGGCGGCGTCGGGATCGGCCGCAGCATCCACGCCGGGCAGGTCACCGTCGCCGACGGCACCCCGCTCGCCGCCGAGAAGATCCGGCGCGTGCTCACCAACGACCCCGGCATGGGCGTCATCCGCCACGTGGACGCCGGCTACGACCGCGCGAAAGAGGTCGCGGCCGAGCGGGGCGTGCGGGTGCCGATGCGGGAGGACCAGCCGCGGTGAACGCGCGCAGCGAAGCGGGCGGCGGGTACTCCCGCGCCCGGCAGGCCCCCGCCCCGCCGCCCGGGTCCGGCGGCTCCGGACGGACCGGTACCGGCGCGGGCTTCCAGACGATGTGGCGGGAACTGGCCGCCGTCGGCCGCGACAGCGGGAGCGGCGGCTACCGCCGCTACGCCTGGACGCCCGCGGACACCGACTGCCGCGCCTGGTTCCGCGCGCAGGCCGAGGACCGCGGCCTGGCCTACGAGACCGACCGCAACGGCAACCAGTGGGCCTGGCTCGGCGACTCCGCGGCCGGCGACGCCGTGGTGACCGGCTCGCACCTGGACTCCGTGCCCGACGGAGGCGCCTTCGACGGGCCGCTCGGCGTGGTCTCCGCCTTCGCCGCCGTCGACGAGCTGCGCGCGCGGGACGTCCGGCCGCACCGGCCGCTGGCCGTGGTGAACTTCGGCGACGAGGAGGGCGCCCGCTTCGGCCTGGCCTGCGTCGGTTCGCGGCTGACCGCGGGCCGGCTCGCCGCGCGGGACGCCCGGGAGCTGCGCGACGCCGACGGGGTCACCCTCGCCCACGCCATGGAGCGGGCCGGGTACGACCCCGACGCGATCGGCGCCGACCCCGAACGCCTCGCCCGCATCGGCGCGTTCGTCGAACTGCACGTGGAGCAGGGCCGCGCCCTGGACCTGGACGGGCACCCGGTCGGGGTGGCCTCCGCGATCTGGCCGCACGGCCGCTGGCGCTTCGACTTCCGCGGCCAGGCCAACCACGCGGGGACCACCCGGCTGGAGGACCGGCACGACCCGATGCTGACCTACGCCGAGACGGTGCTCGCCGCCCGCGCCCGGGCCCGCACGTCGGGCGCGCTGGCCACCTTCGGCAAGGTCGCCGTGGAACCCAACGGGGTCAACGCCATCGCCTCCCTCGTACGCGGCTGGCTCGACTCCCGCGCCGCCGACGAGGACACCCTCGCCGAGGTCGTCGCCGGGATCGAGCAGGCGGCCAGGGAGCACGGCGCCCGCGACGGCGTGAGCGTCGAGGTGGTCCGCGAGTCCTTCACCCCGGTGGTGGAGTTCGCCCACGACCTGCGCGACCGGCTCGCCGCCCTGATCGGCGCGGACACGCCCGTCCCGGTGCTGCCGACCGGAGCGGGACACGACGCGGGAATCCTCGCCTCGGCGGTCCCGACCGCCATGCTGTTCGTACGCAACCCCACCGGTGTCTCCCATTCCCCGGCGGAGTTCGCGGCCGAGGACGACTGCGCCGCGGGCGTCACCGCGCTCGCCGATGTGCTGGAGGGGCTCGCGTGCCGGTGACGTACTGGTTGGAGCACGCCTGGCTCGACCCGATCGTCGAGCCGGGCGTGCTGCTGACCGCCGACGGCGGCCGGATCACCGCGCTGCGCCCCGGCTGCACCACCCCGCCACCGGGCGCGGTCCCGCTGCGCGGCCTGACGCTGCCCGGCCTGGCCAACGCGCACAGCCACGCCTTCCACCGCGCCCTGCGCGGCGCCGCCCAGACCGGCGGCGGCACCTTCTGGACCTGGCGCGAGATCATGTACACCACCGCACGGCACCTCACCCCCGACTCCTACTTCGACCTGGCCCGTGCGGTCTACGCCGAGATGGCGCTCGCGGGCATCACCTGCGTCGGCGAGTTCCACTACCTGCACCACCAGCCGGACGGCACCGCGTACGCCGACCCCAACGCGATGGGCGAGGCACTGATCGCGGCCGCCGCCGACGCGGGCATCCGGATCACCCTGCTGGACACGGTCTACCTGCGCGGCGGCCTGGTGCCCGGCGGCTACCGCCCGCTGGAGGGCGTCCAGGCGCGCTTCGGCGACGGCACGGCCGACCGCTGGTTCGCGCGCTGGTCACGGCTCAAGGGCGGCGAGCACGCCAGGATCGGCGCCGCCCTGCACTCGGTGCGTGCCTTCTCCGACCAGGACGGCTACGCCGACTTCGCCGAGCGCACCAAGGACGTCCCGGTGCACATCCACCTGTCCGAGCAGCCCGCCGAGAACGAGGCGTGCCTGGCGGTGCACGGCCGCACCCCGGCCCGGCTGCTCGACGACGCGGGCTTCTGGGGGCCGCACACCACCGCGGTGCACGCCACCCACCTCACCGCCGACGACATCGCCCTGCTCGGCAGCGCGGGCAGCGCGGTGTGCATGTGCCCCACCACCGAACGCGACCTCGCCGACGGCATCGGCCCCGCGCCCGCGCTGCAGCGGGCCGGCAGCCCGTTGACCCTGGGCAGCGACAGCCACGCCGTGGTGGACCTGCTGGAGGAGGCCCGCGCGATGGAGCTGAACGAGCGGCTGCGCACCCGGGCCCGCGGCCACTGGACCGCCGCCGCCCTGCTGCGCGCGGCCACCACCGACGGCCACGCCTGCCTCGGCTGGCCCGACGCGGGCCGCCTGGAGCCGGGCGCGCTCGCCGACCTCACCACCCTCGCGCTGGACTCGGTGCGCACCGCGGGGCCACCGCCCCGGCTGGGCGCCGAGACCGCGGTATTCGCGGCGACCGCCGCGGACGTACGGCACACCGTGGTGGCGGGCCGTCAGATCGTGGCGGACGGGCAGCACCTGCGCGTGACGGACGTGGCCGGCGCGCTGGCCACCGCGATCGCCGCCACCCGCGGCTGAGCCCGGCCCCGCCCGGTGCGCGAACGACCCCGGTGGTGCCCATCGCGCCGGCCCCTCCGTCCTCGCCGCGGTCGGCCGGGCGGCTCCCCCCGGGCCCGAGCGGTGCAGCGCGCCGCCGCACCGCCGGGAAGGACCCCCGTGCCCTCCCGGAGAAGCCGCGCCGGTCCGCGGAACACCCCCGTGTTCCCGCGAACCGGCCCACCCCCGCGAGCCCCCGCACTCCTGCGGACGCCCGCGCCACCGCGACCTCCCTCGCCCACGCCAGCAGCACGAAGGAGCAGGCCATGACGGTCAGCACGGCCATCACCGACATCGGCAGCCTGATCACCAACGACCCCTCCCTCACCAGCGCGGACAACCCCCTCGGACTGGTCCGGGACGCCGCCGTCGTCATCGAGGGCGACCGCGTCGTCTGGACCGGTGCGACCAGCAAAGCACCCCCCACTGACAATCGCGTCGATGCCGGCGGCCGCGCGCTGCTGCCCGGCTTCGTCGACTCCCACGCACACCTGGTCTTCGCCGGCGACCGCGGCCCGGAGTTCGCCGCGCGGATGTCCGGCCGGCCCTACAGCGCGGGCGGCATCCGCACCACCGTGGCGGCCACCCGGGCCGCCTCCGACGCCGAACTCGACGGCAACCTCGCCCGCCTCATCGCGGAGGCCCGCCGGCAGGGCACCACCACGGTCGAGACCAAGTCCGGCTACGGCCTCACCGTCGAGGACGAGGCCCGCGCGCTGCGGATCGCCGCCGAGCGGACCCCCGAGACCACCTACCTCGGCGCCCACGTCGTCGCCCCCGAGTACGCCGGCGACCCGGCCGGGTACGTCGACCTCGTGACCGGGCCGATGCTCGACGCCTGCGCGCCGTACGCCCGCTGGGTCGACGTGTTCTGCGAGCGGGGCGCCTTCGACGGCGACCAGGCCCGCGCGGTCCTCGACGCCGGGCGCGCCCGCGGGTTGACCCCCCGGGTGCACGCCAACCAGCTCGGCCACGGCCCCGGGGTGCTGCTCGCGGTCGAGCTCGGCGCCGCCTCCGCCGACCACTGCACGTACCTCACCGACGCCGACGTCGACGCCCTGGCGAGCGGCGACACCGTCGCCACGCTGCTGCCCGGCGCCGAGTTCTCCACCCGCGCCACCTACCCCGACGCCCGACGGCTCCTGGACGCGGGCGCCACCGTGGCGCTGTCCACCGACTGCAACCCCGGCTCGTCCTTCACCACGTCGATGCCCTTCTGCATCGCGGTTGCCGTCCGCGAGATGGGCATGTCGCCCGACGAGGCGGTCCGCGCCGCCACCTACGGCGGCGCGCGCGCCCTGCGCCGCACCGACGTCGGGACGGTCGCCCCCGGCTCCCGGGCCGACCTGCACCTCATCGACGCGCCCAGCCACATCCACCTCGCCTACCGCCCGGGCGTCCCGCTCACCGCGGCGGTCTGGCAGGCCGGCGCGCTGGTGAGCGCGGACGGCGCGGCGGTCTGAGCGGCCTGCGGCAGGGGACTCAGGTCCGCGGGGCCGGGACCCGCAGGATGCGCAGGAGCGTCGAGGTGAGCGCCTCGCGCAGTTCGCCGTCGGTGAGGTCGGTCAGCTCGGAAAGGCACTCCGGAATGGTGAACACCGCGTTGTAGGCGAGCCGTTCGGCGCCGCTGGGCCGGTCGCCGTAGAGCAGTCCCAGGCCGCGTTCGTGCAGGACGGACGCCTCGCTCTTGTCCTTGACCGCGGGCCGCTCGGGGTCGGTGGACGCCATCACCATGTTCTGCCGGTGGGTGACGAGGAAGTCGACGAAGCCGTGCACCAGGTGCTCGGTCCTGGCCCGGCGGCTCCGGATGTGCTCCGCCTCGTCCAGCAGCGTGCCCACCCGCTCGATGCCGGGCAGCAGCGCCGCGTGCAGGATGTCGCTCTTCGCCCGGAAGTGGTAGTAGACGGCCGCCTTCGTCAGGCCCAGCTCGTCCGCGATCATCTGGAGCGAGGTGGCGCTGTAGCCGAGTTCCGCGAAGAGCCGCTGGGCCGTCTCGAGGATCAACTGCCGTGTCTGCTCGGCCTGCGCCGCGCGGCTGGTCAGGCCCTTGGCCGACGTCGCCATGGCTGTGCCCCTCTTTCGTCCCCGTGACCCCGCAGCATACAAGTCGCCGGATGCACCGTCACCAGGTTCCACCGGCTGCTCCCGCCCGGTGGAACGGTCTCCTCCGCACCCGGGGGAGGCCGCTCTCCGGAAGCCCGCCGCGAACGTCCTCGGAGTGCCCGCACAGGACTGCTTCACCTGCCAATGGAAGGTGATTCACCTGCCAACGGCAAGTCTTTCGCTTGACGAGCGGCTAGTGAAAGCCTAGCGTCGTCGAGCGGGACGGCAACTGCGGAGAGCAGCGGCCGGAGACACCGGAGACATGGGGAAGACGTATATGTCCAGCTATCTGTACCGGCTTGCCCGCTTCTGCTACCGGCGGCGGGTACGCGTCCTCGTCGTGTGGCTGGTGGCGGCGATCGCCGCCATCGCGATCGCCCAACTGAGTGGCGGCAAGACCAACGACAACTTCACGATCCCCGGCACCGAGGCGCAGAACGCGACCGACGTGCTGAAGGCCAAGCTCCCGGCGTTCAGCGGCGGACAGAGCACCATCGTCTTCGCGACGAAGAACGGCGCCAGGATCACCGCCCCCGCCACCCGCGCCGAGATCACCACGGCGATGAAGCGGATCAGGTCCGTGCCCCAGGTGTCGGCGGTCGTGGACCCGTACGCCTCGAAGCTGGTCTCCGCGGACGACCGGATCGCCCTCGGGCAGGTCCAGTGGTCCGCGCAGCCGGCGGACGTCAAGGACGCCAACCTCGACGCCGTGCAGGACGCGGTACAGCCGGTGAGGGCCGCCGGGGTGCAGGTCGAGTACAACGGCAGCGTCTATCCCGGCTGGCGGTTCGAGGTGTCCGAGGTGCCCGAACTCGTCGGCCTGGTGATCGCGTTCGGCATCCTGATGGTCACCTTCGGCGCGTTCGCCGCCGCGGGCATGCCGATCCTCGGCGCGATCATCGGGGTGGTCACCACCTTGATGGGCGTCACCGCGGTGGCCTCCGTCGTCACCATCGCCTCGGCCTCCACCACCGTCGCGCTGATGCTCGGCCTGTCCTGCGGCATCGACTACGGCCTGTTCATCCTGTCCCGGCACCGCGCCAACCTGCTGCGCGGCGTCCCACCGGAGGAGTCGGTGCCGCTGGCCATGGGCACCGCGGGCAGCTCCGTGGTCTTCGCCGCGCTCACCGTGATCATCGCGCTGTGCGGGCTGACCGTGGTCGGCATCCCGTTCCTGACCGTGATGGGCGTGGCCGCCGCGTGCTCGGTCGCCGTGGCGCTGCTGATCGCGCTCACGCTGCTGCCGGCCCTGCTCGGCTTCGCCGGGCGCCGGGTCGCCCGCTTCAGCCGGCTGCCCAAGTTCGGCGCGCACGCCGAGCGGGTCGCCCGCCGCACCGCCGCCGACCCGGGCAGCACCGCGGGCGCGGGCTGGTCGCGGTTCGTCGTGCGCCACCGGGCGCTGGTCACCGTGGTCGGCGTGGTGCTGCTCGGCGTGCTGGCCATCCCCGCCGCGAGCATCGAGCTCGGCCTGCCGTCCGGCGCCTCCCAGTCGAAGGACAACACCCAGCGCAAGGCGTACGACCTGACCACCGAAGGCTTCGGCGCCGGGTTCAACGGCGCGCTGCTGATCGTCGCCCAGGACGTCTCCTCGCCGGCCGACACCGCGAGGATCGCCGCCGCTCTCGCCCGGCAGCCCGACGTCGTCAAGGTCACGCCGCTGGCCGGGCAGAACAACACCTCGCTGATCCGGGTGATCCCGAAGTCCGGCCCGAACGACCAGGCCACCCAGGACCTCGTGCACTCGCTGCGCGACAACCGCGCGGCCATCGAGTCGGGCACCGGGGCGCACATCCTCGTCGGCGGCACCACCGCCTCCAACATCGACGTGTCGTCGAAGCTCTCCAGCGCGCTGCCGGTCTTCCTGATCACGGTCGTCGGCCTGGCGTTCGTCCTGCTGACCTTCGCCTTCCGCACCATCCTGGTGCCGCTGAAGTCGATCGTCGGCTTCCTGCTGTCCATGGCAGCCGCGCTTGGCGCCCAGGTGGCGGTCTTCCAGTGGGGCTGGGGCCGGCACCTGCTGGGCATCACCCCGACCGAGACGATCAGCTTCCTGCCGATCATCATGCTCGCCATCATCTTCGGGCTGTCCAGCGACTACGAGGTGTTCGTCGTCTCCCGCATCAAGGAGGAGTTCACCCGGCACGGCGACGCCCGCAGGTCCGTGGAGCGCGGCACCGCGCTGTCGGCCCGGGTGGTGACCGCGGCCGCCCTGATCATGTTCTCGATCTTCGTGGCCTTCGCCTTCACCAACAACCCGACAATCCGGGCGATCGGCTTCAGCTTCGCGGTCGGCGTCTTCCTCGACGCCTTCGTGGTGCGCCTCACCCTGGTCCCGGCCGTGATGGCCCTCGTCGGCGCGCGGATCTGGTACCACCCGAAGTGGTTCGGCCGCTGGGTGCCGGACCCGGACATCGAGGGCCGCCGGCTCGAGGAGCAGCTGGCGGACGGCCGGTTCGGCGCGGACGCCGCGCAGGCCGTGGCGGACTCGAACGCAGTGGCGCGATAGCAGCGCAGGCGGCCGGAGCGGGATCCGCTCCGGCCGCCTGCGGCGTCCGCCGGGGCTAGTCCTCGACCATCAGGCCGCGGCGCAGCCGGGCGAGGGTGCGGCTGAGGAGGCGGGAGACGTGCATCTGGGAGATGCCCAGCTCCTCGCCGATCTCGGACTGGGTGAGGTTGCCCACGAAGCGCAGCGACAGGATGGTGCGGTCGCGCACCGGCAGCTTGGCGATCAGCGGCTTCAGGGACTCGATGTACTCGACGCCCTCGAGGTCCTGGTCGTCGTAGCCGATCCGGTCGGCGAGCGCGCCCTCCGGGTCGTCCTCGGCCGGCTGGGCGTCCAGCGAGCTGGCGGTGTAGGCGTTGCTCGCCGCCATGCCCTCGATCACCTCGTCGTCGGGCAGGTCCAGCCGGTCGGCCAGCTCCCGCACGGTCGGCGTGCGGTCGAGCTGCTGGGCCAGCTCGTCGCCGGCCTTGGCCAGGTCCAGGCGCAGTTCCTGGAGCCGCCGCGGCACCCGCACCGACCAGGACGTGTCACGGAAGAACCGCTTGATCTCGCCGACGATGGTCGGCATCGCGAAGGTCGGGAACTCCACACCGCGGGAGAGCTCGAACCGGTCGATCGCCTTGATCAGGCCGATGGTGCCGACCTGGACGATGTCCTCCATCGGCTCGCTGCGGGTGCGGAACCGGGAGGCGGCGAACTTCACCAGCGCCAGGTTCAGCTCCACCAGCGTGTTGCGGACGTAGCTGTACTCGCCGGTGCCCTCCTCCAGGGACTGGAGGCGGCCGAAGAGCGTCTTGGACAGCGCTCGCGCGTCCACCGGGCCGATCTCGTCGTAGGGCGGGATCTCCGGCAGCCCCTCGGGTTCGAAGCCGGTGTGGGCCGGCGCGTACGTCCCCCCGCCGAGCGTCTCCTCCCACCGGGCGGGGACGTCCCCCTGCTGTTGCTCCTGCTCCTGCTCGTGTTCCGGGCCGAGCCGGGGTGTCATGCGCTCATCCCTCTCTTGCGGCACGAGTGCCGTTCGTCTGCCGTACTTCAGCCCTACCCCCATCCGGAGGTGTCCCGCAAGTCCCGAGGGTTGCGCGATCGACTACCGCACGCACCTCGAAACGCGTAGGGTCGGGCTGGCGTCACCCGGGGGCGCAGGGTGTGTGACCAGGGACGCAGCGAGGGAGCGCAGATGGACCACGAGGCGGTGGGCACCGCCGGTCTCGGCCGGCTGCACGTCGAGGTGGGGCAGCAGGGCGGCAGCACGGTTTTCACCCCGTCGGGAGAACTCGACCACCACACCGCCGACCTCCTCGCCGAGCCGATCGCCGCGGCCGTCGACGCGGGCGCGTCCCGTCTGGTGGTGGACTGCTCGGGCCTGGAGTTCTGCGACTCCACCGGGCTGAACGTCCTGCTCGGCGCGCGTCTGCGGGTCGAGGCGCTGGGCGGCGGGGTGCACCTGGCGGCCATGCGGCCGACGGTCGCGCGGGTGTTCGAGATCACAGGCGCCGACGCGGTGTTCACCGTGCACGAAACGCTCGACCAGGCTCTCCAGGAGTAGCCGGGTCAGGGGGACGGGGGCGAGGACGCATGAGCGGTATCAGCCGGACCCCGCGCGCATTGGTCGCGTGTGGGGCGTGTTCCCGGAGATCGACCGGGCAGAAGACAGGTCGGACCCAGCCGTACATCCGTGAGGTGAGGCCTTGATGAGCACCACTCGGCCGTACGCCGCGGGTGACCAGGCGCCCGATGCGGGCGACGGCGAGAGCGAGCCGGACGTGAATCTTCGGGCGCCGGAGCCGGTGCGGCGGCTGGCGCTTTCCGGGGAGAGCGGGATCGTTCCGCGGGCTCGCGACTTCACCCGTCAGGCGCTGCGCGACTGGGGCTGGCTGCCCGGGTCGACCGCCGACCGCAGGGCCGCCGCGGAGGACGTGCTGCTCGTCGTCTCCGAACTGGTCACCAACGCGTGCCTGCATGCCGGGGGCCCCGAGGAGCTCCGGCTGCTGCGCAACGGCAAGGCGGTGCGCCTGGAGGTCGTCGACGGCGCCAGCGGCGAGCCGGCGCCCCGCTCCCCGCACCGCGCGGGCCGGCCCGGCGGCCACGGCATGTTCATCGTGCAGCGCCTGTGCCTGGACTGGGGCGTCATCCGTGACGGAGAGCGCCCGGGAAAGACCGTCTGGGCGGAGCTGGCCGCCCCGCAGTAGCCGGCCCGCGGGGAAACCGCCCGGGGCCGCCGATCGGGCGCCCCCGGGCAGGCTACGGCCGCGTCAGCGCATTCACGAGGGCGTCCAGGGCGGCGGGATACGCCCCCTCCGCCGGAGTGCCGTAGCCGACGATCAGTCCCTGCGGGCGGTGCGCGCCGCCCTCGGGCCCGGCCGCCTCCTCGTGCCAGTGATCGCCGAGCGTGCCGACCGCCAGGTCCAGCCGCGCCGCCCGCCGGCGTACGTCCGCCTCCGCCAGCTCGCCCGCCGGCAGTGTCAGCACGGCGTGCAGCCCCGCCGCGATCCCGTCCAGGCCGTACGGCCCGCCCGCGCTGCCCGCCGCCCCCGTCCCGTACGCCCGCTCCAGCCGGGCCACCAGCAGGTCGCGGCGCCGCCGGTAGCGGGACCGGCAGGCGCGCACGTGGCGGTCGTAGCCGTGGTCGCGGATCAGCTCGGCGAGGGCGAGCTGGCCCAGCGCGCCGGTGTGGAAGTCGGTGTGCAGCTTCTCCTCGGCGACCGGCCCGACCAGATGCGGCGGCAGCACCATCCAGCCCAGCCGCAACGCGGGCCCCAGCGTCTTCGAGGCGGTCCCGACGTACACCACGTGGTCGGGCGCGGTGCCCTGCAGGGCGCCCACCGGCTGGCGGTCGTAGCGGAACTCGCCGTCGTAGTCGTCCTCGACCACCAGGCCGCCGGACGCGCGCGCCCAGGCGGTCAGCGCGTGCCGGCGCGAGGGGTGCAGGGTCACCCCGGTCGGGTACTGGTGCGCGGGGGTCACCACGACCGCGTCCACCGCGCCGGCGCCCGCGGCCAGTTCGTGGGTACGCGCGCCCCGCCCGTCCGTGGGCAGCGCGACCACCCGGCCGCCGGCCCGCCGCACCACGTCGCGGTGGAAGGGCAGCCCCGGGTCCTCCATGGCGACCGTGCGCGCCGCGACCCGCACCAGCAGCGCCAGCGCCTGGACGTAGCCCGAGGTGATGACGATCCGCCCGGGTTCCGCGACGACCCCGCGGGCGCGCCCCAGGTACTCCGCGAGGGCCGTCCGCAGCTCGATCCGGCCGCAGGGGTCGCCGTAGTCGTAGGCGGCCGAGGGAGCGGCCGCCAGGGCACGCCGGGTCGCCCTGACCCAGGCGGGCGCCGGGAAGGACGTCACGTCGGGGCTGCCGGGCCGCAGGTCGTGGCGGGGCGCCCTGGGCCGGTGCCCGCCGCCGGCGGGCGTCTGCGGGGGCGCGGGGCGGCCGGCGACCACGGTGCCCGAACCCTGCCGCGCGTCGAGGTACCCCTCCGCCACGAGCTGGTCGTAGGCGGCCTTGACGGTGCCGCGCGCCACCCCGGTGTCGGCGGCGAGCCGGCGGGTGGACGGCAGCCGCGCGCCCGGGGCGAGGCGGCCGTCGCGGACGGCGGCACGCAGCGCCCGCTCCAGGGCGGCGCGACGGCCGCCCTGCCCCGGGCCCGACGGCAGGTCGAGGTGCAGGTCCACCCCGGAGGTGCCCGGCGGCGCGGGCGATCCGGGCGGAGCGGGGGGAGCCTGGGACGTCGGGGACCCCGGGGGCTCCGGGGAGGTTCCGGGAGGCGAAGTGGGCCAGGAATCATGCACGGAACTGGATCTTATCCGCGGTCCACTCCGGCCGTAGGTTCCTCGTATGAGCACTGACACCAGCACCGCACAGACCGCCGGGAACAGCGCGACCGCCGGGACCTCCCCTCACGTCGTGCCGCCCGTACGCTTCGCCGTCGACCGCCTCGCCCCGCACATCAACCGCGCGATGAACGCCCTGGACGCCGCCTCCCGCGAGGTCGGCCTGGAGGCCCCGCTGCTCGAACTCGTCCGCGCCCGCGCGTCCCAGCTCAACGGCTGCGCCTACTGCGTCGACACCCACACCAAGGACGCCCGCAGTGGCGGCGAGAGCGAGCAGCGCCTGTACGCGCTGGCGGTCTGGCGGGAGACGCCGTTCTTCACCGCCCGCGAGCGGGCCGCCCTCGCCCTGACCGAGGCGGCCACCCGCCTCACCGACGGGCCCGTGCCCGACGCCGTCGTCGACGAGGCGGCGGAGCACTTCAACCCCACCGAACTCGCCGAACTGCTGTGGACGATCACGGTGATCAACGCCTGGAACCGGCTGGGCGCGGTGGCCCGCCCCTGGCCGCTGAACGTGAGCGCGTGAGTGCCTGAGGGGGCGCCAGAGGGGGCCTGAGTACGGGTGGCGGCGGGCGCCTCAGCCGTCGAGCTGCCCGATCGTCGCCGCCGACGGCCCCCGCTCGGCGCGCAGCGTCGTCGCCGCCGACTCCGCGTCGCGCAGCACCCGGACGGCGTTGTGCCAGGTGAGCTTGGCGATGTCGGCCTCGGACCAGGAGCGGTCCAGCAGTTCGGCCACGAGGAGGGGATAGCCGGACACGTCGGGCAGGTCGGCCGGGGTGAAGGCGGTGCCGTCGTAGTCGCCGCCGATGCCGATGTGGTCGATGCCGGCCACCGCGCGCATGTGGTCGAGGTGTTCGGCCACCGTGGCGGCCGTGGCGAGCGGGCGGGGGTGCACGGCCTCGAAGGCGTGCTGCACTGCCATGCCGGCCGGGGTGGTGTCCAGGGCGTGCAGGCCGTGGGCCCGCATGTTCGCGTCCGCCTCCAGGGTCCACTCGATGGCGGCCGGCAGGATGAACTTCGGCACGAAGGTCGCCATCGCCACGCCGCCGTTGGCCGGCAGCAGCGCGAGCACGTCGTCGGGGATGTTGCGTGGGTGGTCGCAGACCGCCCGGGCCGAGGAGTGCGAGAACAGCACCGGCGCCTGCGCCACCCGCAGCGCGTCGCGCATGGTGTCGGGGGAGACGTGCGAGAGGTCCACCAGCATGCCGAGCCGGTTCATCTCGCGGACCACCTCCTCGCCGAAGGCGGTCAGCCCGTGGGCAGCCGGCTCGTCGGTCGCGGAGTCCGCCCAGGGGGTGTTGCTGTTGTGGGTGAGCGTCATGTAGCGCACCCCCAGCTCGTACAGGGCGCGCAGCGCGGCCAGCGAGCAGTCGATGGAGTGCCCGCCCTCGGCCCCCATCAGGGACGCGATCCGGCCGGACGCGCGGGCCGCCTCCATGTCGTCGGCGGTGGTCGCCAGCAGCAGGTCGGACGGGTGGCGCTCGGTCATCCTGCGCACCACGTCGACCTGTTCGAGGGTCGCGGTGAGCGCATCGCCGCCCTTGAGCGCGATCGACACGTACACCGACCAGAACTGCGCGCCCACCCCGCCGGCCCGCAGCCGCGGCAGGTCGGTGTGGGTGCGCGCGCTCTGGTCGGCGGCCAGGTCGAAACGGTCCAGGTCGTACGCGACCTGCTCGCGCAGCGCCCACGGGAGGTCGTTGTGGCCGTCCACCACGGGGTGGGCGGCGAGCAGTTCGCGGGCGCGGTCGAGGAGGCGGTCCACAGGTGTACTCCAGGTGCGTTGCGGCGGTGCGCACCGCGGGGGCGCGCGCCGCGGTGGGCGTCGGTCAGCGGGCGAAGCCGAAGCCGGCGGCCCCCTTCACCTTCGCACGCAACCGGTCGCCCTTCTCCGTGGCCTGCTCCGTCAGCGAGGTCTGGAACTCCACCATCCGCTCGCGCAGTTCCGCGTCGTGGGCGGCCAGGACGCGCACGGCCAGCAGGCCGGCGTTGCGCGCACCGGCCACCGACACCGTGGCGACGGGTACGCCCGCGGGCATCTGCACGATCGACAGCAGCGAGTCCATGCCGTCGAGGTACTTCAGCGGCACCGGCACGCCGATCACCGGCAGCGGGGTGACCGCGGCGAGCATGCCCGGCAGGTGGGCGGCGCCTCCGGCGCCCGCGATCAGCGCCTTCAGACCGCGCCCCGCGGCCTGCTCGCCGTAGGCGATCATCTCGTGCACCATCCGGTGCGCGGAGACGACGTCGACCTCGTAGGGCACGGCGAACTCGTCCAGCGCCTTGGCCGCGGCCTCCATCACCGGCCAGTCGGAGTCGGAGCCCATCACGATGCCGACGACGGGGGACGGCGCTTCACTCATCGATGGTTCCTCGCAGGTAGCCGGCCGCGTGGCGGGCGCGCTCACGCACGTCGGCCAGGTCGTCGCCGTAGGTGTTGACATGGCCCACCTTGCGGCCGGGCTTCACGTCCTTGCCGTACATGTGGATCTTCAGGCCGGGGTCGCGGGCCATGCAGTGCAGGTAGGCCCGGTACATGTCGGGGTAGTCGCCGCCGAGGACGTTGGCCATCACCGTCCAGGGCGCGCGGGGGCGCGGGTCGCCGAGCGGCAGGTCGAGGACGGCCCGCAGGTGGTTGGCGAACTGCGAGGTGACCGCGCCGTCCATGGTCCAGTGGCCGCTGTTGTGCGGGCGCATCGCGAGCTCGTTGACGAGGATCTCGGAGCTGCCGTCGGCGCCGCGCACCTCGAACAGCTCGACCGCCAGGTGCCCGACCACGCCCACCTCGCGGGCGATCGTCAGGGCCAGCCGCTGGGCCCGCGCGGACAGCTCGTCCGGCAGCCCGGGCGCGGGCGCGATCACGGTGTCGCACACGCCGTCCACCTGGATCGACTCGACCACCGGGTAGGACACCGCCTGGCCGTGCGGCGACCGCACCACGTTCGCGGCCAGCTCGCGGACGAAGTCGACCTTCTCCTCGGCCAGCACCGGCACGCCGGCCCGGAACGGTTCCTCGGCCTCGGCCGCGGAGCGGACGATCCACACGCCCTTGCCGTCGTACCCGCCGCGCGAGGTCTTCAGCACGACCGGGAACCCGTCGCCCTCCTCCGCGAACCGCTGCACGTCGGCCGGGTCGGTGACGACCCGGTTGCGCGGGCACGGCGCGCCGATCTCGGCGAGCCGGGTCCGCATCACGGCCTTGTCCTGGGCGTGCACCAGGGCGTCGGGGCCGGGCCGCACCGCGATGCCGTCGGCCTCCAGGGCGCGCAGGTGCTCGGTCGGCACGTGCTCGTGGTCGAAGGTGATGACGTCGCAGCCCGCGGCGAAGGCACGCAGGGTGTCGAGGTCGCGGTAGTCGCCGACGGTGACGTCGGCCACGACCTGGGCGGCGGAGTCCTGCGGGGTGTCGCTGAGCAGCCGGAAACGGATGCCGAGCGGGATGCCCGCTTCGTGGGTCATGCGGGCGAGCTGGCCGCCGCCGACCATGCCGACTACGGGGAATGTCACAGTGTGTCCTGCCGGTGGTACGGGGGCTTGGCGCTCCCCAGAATATCCGCTCGGCATGTCGTGCAACTCATCGGCATCGGCGGCCGTCTACTTCTGCGAGGCGGTTAGGCTGTGGTCCAGACGCTGGCATGCGGCATTCCGGCCCACCAGGAAGCCGATTCCCAGACTCCGAAAGACAGGGCCCACCGACACCATGAGCCGATTGCGCGCACTGCGTTCGAAGCTGGCCCTGCTGTACCGCGAGATCGCCAAGTTCGGTGTCGTCGGCGCGGCGGGCGTACTGGTCAACATCGGCGTGTTCAACCTGGTCAGGCACAACTCCGGGCTGCAGACGGTGCGGGCCAGCATCGTGGCCACGATGGTGTCGATCGTCTTCAACTACGTCGGCTTCCGGTATTTCACCTACCGTGACCGGGACCGTGCGGGCCGTACCAAGGAGCTCAGCCTCTTCCTGTTCTTCAGCGCCATCGGCCTGGTGATCGAGAACGGCGTGCTGTACCTGGCGACGTACGGCTTCGGCTGGGACAGCCAGCTGCAGAGCAACGTGTTCAAGTTCGCCGGTATCGGGGTGGCGACGCTCTTCCGGTTCTGGTCCTACCGCACCTGGGTGTTCCGGCGGCTGCCGGCCCACGACGCGGTCGCCCAGGCCGAGTCGTTCCTCACCGACGCCGAGCGGGGCAAGCAGGGCAAGGTCGGCCGGCAGAAGAAGCCGGCCGCCGACCGGATAGCCTGACCCGCCGCCTGGCACGATCCCGCCCCGGGCGGTTTCGTTCGGATCAACGCAGGGGCGAGTGAGGCGGGCGGTTCCTGGTGGCACTCTGGAGCGATGCGACCTGGAACCGGTGTCTCCGAGAGCGGCCTGCGGCATCTGCTCAACGAGTGGGATCCGATCGGCGTTGCCGACAAGGTGCAGGACGAGTACGACTGCATGCTCGTTCCTCTCCTCCAGCGGCTCCGCAGTGGTGCCGGCCAGGCGGAGATCGGTGAGTTCCTGCGGCACGAGCTGGAAGGCCACTTCGGTCTCACCCCTCAGCCGTTGGAGCCGGAAGCGATGGCGGCCCGAGTGATGTCCTGGTGGACGGCTAGCGGCAGGACCGACAGCACCGCCTCCGCGTAGTCGCTTCCTCCGGAACGTCCGCTCGCCGGTCGGGGTCTGATCGCCACCCGCTTCGAGAGGACGGCGGCCATCCACCTGGCCGGACCCCACGTCGCCGGCATCCTTCCCCGGTCTGCCGGACGACCCCGACGAAATCGCCTAGCCGATGACGTCCTCGCGCGGGGGCGGCGGGGTGATCTCCTGCGCCAGGAACAGCGCGAAGACCGGCGGGCGCTGCTGGAGCAGCTCCAGCCGTCCGCCGTCCGCCTCGGCGAGGTCGCGGGCAACGGCGAGGCCGAGGCCGGTGGAGTTGCGGCCGCTGACCGAGCGCTCGAAGACCCGGGCGCCCAGGTCCGTCGGCACCCCGGGGCCGTCGTCCGACACCTCGACCACCGCCTGGTTGCCGGTCACCCGGGTGTGCAGGGCGAGGGTGCCCGCGCCGTGCATCAGCGAGTTCTCGATGAGGGTGGCGAGCACCTGCGCCACGGCGCCGGGCGTGCCGACCGCGCGCAGCCCGCGGGCCCCGGACAGCTCCACCGCCCGGCCCTCGTTCTGGTAGGCGGGGCGCCACTCCTCGATCTGCTGCCGGATCACCTCGTCCAGGTCGAAGTCGACCGCGGAGCCGCTGCGCGGGTCGCGCGAGTTGGTCAGCAGCCGCTGGACGACGTCGGTGAGGCGCTCGACCTGGCCGAGGGCGATCGCCGCCTCCTCCTTGACCGCCTCGTGGTCGTCGGCGGTGGCGACGATCTCCTCCAGCCGCATCGACAGGGCGGTCAGCGGGGTGCGCAGCTGGTGCGAGGCGTCGGCGGCGAGCCGCCGCTCGGCGGTCAGCATCCGGCCGATCCGCTCGGCGCTGGCGTCCAGCACGTCCGCGATCCGGTCGAGTTCCGGCACCCCGTAGCGGCGGTGCCGGGGCCGCGGGTCGCCCGAGCCGAGGCGTTCGGCGGTCTCGGCGAGGTCGGTGAGCGGGTCGGCCAGCCGCCGGGCCTGGCGCACCGCGAGAGCGACCGCGGCCAGGACCGCGAGCAGCGCCACCGCGAGGATCACCAGCAGGGTGCGGCCGATCTCCCGGCTGACCGTGGAGCGGGCCTCCTCGACGGTGACGGACTCGCCGTGGTCGCCGAGCTGCGTCGACTTCAGGACGGCGCCCTTCGGCTGCTCGCCGAGTCGTACCTCGGGGTGGCCGGGCACCTTGACGATCGCGAAGCGGTTGTCGGCGATCTGCCGGTCCAGGCCCTTGGCGTCGACCGACTCACCGGCCAGGATGCGGTTCTCCACGATTCCGGTGAGTCGGACCGCCTCGGACTGCACCCCGTCCTGGGCGCTGCTCTGGATGGTCCGGGCCTCCACGATGACCAGGGAGATGCCGAACACGGCGATGACGACGAGCACCACGGCCAGCGTGGAGGAGATCAGGCGGCGGCGCATCGAGCGGGCGGGTCAGTTCTTCTCGAAGCGGAAGCCGACGCCGCGGACGGTCGCGATGTAGCGCGGGTTGGCGGCGTCGTCCCCGAGCTTCTTGCGCAGCCACGAGATGTGCATGTCGAGGGTCTTGGTCGACGACCACCAGGTGGTGTCCCAGACCTCGCGCATCAGCTGCTCGCGGGTGACCACCCGGCCCGCGTCCCGCACCAGCACCCGGAGCAGGTCGAACTCCTTGGCGGTGAGCTGGAGTTCGTCGTCGCCCATCCAGGCGCGGTGCGACTCGACGTCGATCCGCACCCCGTGGGTGGAGGGCTGGGTGGGCTCGGTGGTGCCGCGCCGCAGCAGGGCGCGGACCCGGGCGAGCAACTCGGCGAGGCGGAACGGCTTGGTGACGTAGTCGTCGGCGCCTGCGTCGAGGCCGACCACGGTGTCCACCTCGTCGGCCCGCGCGGTGAGCACCAGCACGGGGAACGTGTGGCCCTCCGTGCGGATGCGGCGGCACACGTCCAGGCCGTCCATGCCGGGCAGGCCCAGGTCGAGCACCACCAGGTCGACGGCGCCGAGCAGCGCCGTCTCCAGTGCGGTGGGTCCGTCCTCGCGCACCTCGACCTCGTACCCCTCGCGGCGCAGGGCGCGTGCGAGCGGTTCCGAGATGGATGCGTCGTCCTCGGCGAGAAGTACGCGGGTCATGGGCTTGATGGTAGTCCGCGCCGGAGCGTACCGGACCCGAGGTCCGCGCAGCCCTTTCGAGGGCCGGTCACAGCACTTTGCGGCGGATCAGCGCGCTCAGCACCAGGGTCGCCGGCAGCAGCGGCAACCACACGGTGACGATGCGGAAGGCGAGCACCGCGGAGGCGGCGGCCGAGGTGGGGGATCCGGCGGCGACCAGGGCGACGGCGAGGGCGGCGTCGACCGAGCCGATGCCGCCGGGGGAGGGCACCAGGGCGGCCGCGCAGGTCGCCGCGAGGTAGGCGAGCGCCACGTGCACGGGCGCCACCGGCAGGCCCAGTGCCCGCGCGACCGCCGCCATCGAGCCGGCCTGGAGCAGCGGGAAGGCCAGCGAGCCGCCCCACAGCGCCAGCACGCGCCCGGGGCGGGTGTGCAGGGTGCGGGCGTCGGCGAGCGCCGAGGTGACGAAACCGGTCACCGCCCGCCGCAGCCGCCCGGCCAGGACGAGGGTGAGGACGGCCGTGACCGCGACGGCGGCGACGGCCGTGGCCGGCAGCAGCAGTCCGGCGCCGTCGGGCAGCAGCCCCTTGGCGCGCAGTGCGTGCGGGTACGCGGCCAGCAGGACCAGGAGCAGGCCCACCCGGCAGGCGGACTCGGCGAGCGAGTACAGCGCCAGGGCGGCCGTCGAGCGGGCCAGCGGCAGCCCGTTGACGCGCAGGAAGCGCAGGTTGACCGCGCTGGCCCCGAGTCCCGCGGGGGCGAGCTGGCCGGCGGCGGTCGCGGCGAACTGGGTGGCCAGCAGCGGAAGGGGCGGCAGCGGTTCCACGACGCTGCCCTGGCGGGCGACCGCGTTGGCGACCCAGCCGAGCCCGGTGCCCGCCAGTGCGGCCAGCAGCCAGCCGGGGTCGGCGGAGACCAGGTCGTGCAGGCCCGACGCCATCAGCGAGCGGTGCAGGAGCACCCACACCGCGACCAGGACCGCGGGGACCAGTCCGGCGAGCGTGCGCAGGGGCAGGCGCCGCCACAGGGGCTTCCGGTCGGGCGGCGGCCCGCTCCGCGGCCGGGTGCGTGCGCGGCCGCGCGCCCGGGCCGGCGTTCGCAGCATCCCCGCCCCCCGCCCCGCTCGTCGCCGCACGTCGCGCGCGGCCCGGCCGGCCGCTCCTGGGGGCAGCATCGTCGGGCCGGGATACGGCGGGGATACGCCCGGGCCACGGATGGGACACGTCCTGGCGTCGGTTGGGCCGGGGCCCGGGCGCTCCGGGGGAGGGGCTCGCGTGAGGAGGGTGTCAGCCCGCCCGCCGCAGAGAGCTCAGCATGTACGGCGGCCGGACGTCAGCACGCGCGGCGGCCCGACGTCAGCACGCGCACAGGCAGAAGGGGTGCCCGGCCGGGTCCGCGTACACCCGCCAGTTGCGCTTGCCCCCGAGGTCGTCCTCGAGCAGGGTCGCGCCCAGGCCGAGGACGACCTCCTCGGCCGCCGCCATCTCGGCACGCGGCACGGCGATGTCGAGATGGAACTGCTGGGGCCGCTCCGGGTCGGGCCAGGCGGGAGGGCGGTGGTCCGGGGCGAACTGGAAGGACAGCATCTGGCCGCCCTCGCGGTCGAGGTCGACCCACGTCTCGTCCTCGTCCTCGGCCTTGACGGTGCCGCCGACGAGTTCGGCGTAGAAGGCGGCGAGCGAGGTGGGATCGGGGCAGTCGAGGACGACCGCGCCGAGGGTGCCGATCATGCGGGCTCCTTCCGGGAGCGTCATTGGCGCACAGGCGAACGGGCGGCCCGGGGCGGGTCGTGCGCGCCTGTTACCAGTGGAGGGCGTGAGCCGGTAACCGTTACCTCATGATGGTGGGGCAGGGGTAACGATGCAAGGGAGATCCGGCAGTAACGTTGCGAGGGTGGAACAGCCAGGAGAGCGCTACGCCGCCCCCGAGTCGCTGCGGCTGGTGCAGGACCTGGTCAACACCGTTGACCTGGAAGGCGGCACGGAGGAACTGGACACGCCGTCGGCCCTGACCGCCTGGGTGCGCGGGCGCGGCATCGCCGTCGGCCCCCGCGGCTTCGACCGGGCCGGGCTGCACGACGTCCTGGTGCTGCGGGAGGCGCTTCGGGACGTCTGCTCCGCGCACGCGGGCGCCGACGTGCCCCCGGGCGCCCTGGCCGCGCTCGACGGATTGCTCGCCGCCGCTCCGCTGCGGCTCGCGGTCGATCCGGCGGGCGGTGCCACGGTGGTCCCGGTGCCCGCCTCCGGGGGCGTCGCCGCCCTCACCGCGGAGGTGGCAGCCGTGATCGCCGCGGCCGCGGCGGAGGGCACCTGGCCGCGCCTGAAGGCGTGCGCGGCCGACACCTGCCGCTGGGTCTACTACGACCGCAGCCCGGCAGGGCGCGGCCGCTGGTGCTCGATGGCGATCTGCGGCAGCCGCGCCAAGATGCGGGCGTACCGCGGCAGGAAGTGACCCTGGCGGGGGCGAACGGCCCGGGTGGGGCTACGCGTTCGGGCGGCCCATCGCGCGGTAGGTCCAACCGGCCTTCCGCCACTGCTCGGCGTCCAGCGCGTTGCGCCCGTCGAGGAGGTGCCGCTGGCCGGCCACCTCGGCCAGTCGCGCGGGGTCCAGCTCGCGGAACTCCCGCCACTCGGTGAGGTGCAGGACGATGTCGGCGCCGCGCACGGCGTCGAGCGCGCTCCGGGCGTAGCCGAGGGTGGGGAAGACCCGGCGGGCGTTGTCCATGCCCTTGGGGTCGTAGACGGTGACCTGGCCGCCCTGGAGGTGGATCTGGCCGGCGACATTGAGCGCGGGGGAGTCGCGCACGTCGTCGGAGTCCGGCTTGAACGTGGCGCCGAGCACCGCGATCCGGCGGCCCAGGAAGCTCCCGCCCAGCGCCTCGCGGGCGAGTTCCACCATGTGCGTGCGGCGCCGCATGTTGACCGAGTCGACCTCGCGCAGGAACGTCAGCGCCTGGTCGGCGCCCAGCTCGCCGGCCCGGGCCATGAACGCCCGGATGTCCTTGGGCAGGCAGCCGCCGCCGAAGCCGATGCCGGCCCGCAGGAACTTGTGGCCGATCCGGTCGTCGTGCCCTATGGCCTGCGCCAGCATCGCGACGTCGCCGCCGGCGGACTCGCACACCTCGGCCATGGCGTTGATGAAGGAGATCTTCGTGGCCAGGAAGGCGTTCGCGGCGGTCTTCACCAGTTCCGAGGTCGGATAGTCCGCGACGAGGAACGGCGTCCCTTCTGCGACGGGTCCTGAGTAAACCTCCCGCAGGAGTGACTCGGCGCGCTCGCTCGCCACGCCCACCACGATCCGGTCCGGGTGCATGGTGTCCTGCACCGCGAAGCCCTCGCGCAGGAACTCCGGGTTCCAGGCGAGCTCCACCTCGTCGCCGGCGGGGGCCAGTTCGCGCAGCTTTCCGGCCAGCCGGGCCGCACTGCCCACCGGCACGGTGGACTTGCCGACCACCAGCGCGGGCCGCCGCAGGTGCGGGGCGAGCAGGGCGAAGGCGCTGTCCACGTGGCTCATGTCGCAGCCGTACTCGCCCTGCTTCTGCGGGGTGTTGACGCACACGAAGTGCACGTCGCCGAACTCGGCCACCTCCTGCCACGAGGTGGTGAAGCGCAACCTGCCGCTGGAGCCCTCCAGTCCCACCACGTGGCGGGCGAGCATGTCGTCGAGACCGGGCTCGTAGATCGGCGTCCGGCCCTGGGAGAGCAGGGCGACCTTGCCCTCGTCGATGTCGAGGCCGAGCACCTCGAATCCCAGCTCGGCCATGGCGGCGGCGTGGGTGGCGCCGAGGTAACCGGTGCCGATGACGGTGAGCTTCAGAGGCATGGGCCGAAGCATAGTCGGCACGGGCTGGGTCAAATCCAGGATGGGGGCGTGGCCAGAGGGCCACAATGCGTGCATAGATCCACAGGTCTACCGGGGTGGGGGTGCGTCATGTCGGAAGAGGGCAGACCGGACGGGACGGGCGAGGGTCCGGACGCTACGGGGGCGGGCGGGAGCGCGAAGGATGCGGACGCGGCGGCCGCCGGGGCCGCCGGGGGAGCGGTGCACGTCACGGCGACCGGGGACGCCACGGCAACCAGGGGTGTCACGGAGGTCACGGACGAAACCGGGGCGGAGCCGCCGGCGCGGCTCGACGACCTGATGTCGGAGCGCGGGGCCGAGGATGCCGCCGAGCCGGGCTCCGAGGGCGCGACCGGGCCCGGCACCGCTGAGCCCGGCACGGCCGATCCGGGCGTCCCCGAGGAGCCCGCCGGCCCTGAGCCCGCCGCTCCCGAGGGCGAGCCCGACCGCCGTGCGCGCCGCCGGCGCCGGACCCGCCGGGTGCTCTACGGGGCCCTGAGCCTGCTGTGCGCCGGTGTGCTGCTGATCGCGGGCACCGGCTACTGGGCGTACCACCACTACACCGGCCGGGTGCAGCGCATCCCGAACGCCTTCCCCACCGACGTGCCCGCCTCGGCGCAGCCGAAGCCGTCGAAGGGCGGCAGCCAGACCTTCCTGCTGGTCGGCCTCGACGCCAGGTCCGACCTGCCCACCACCGGCAAGGGCGCCAAGGCCGCCGAGTGGAAGCCGGGCGCCCAGCGCAGCGACACGATGATGCTGGTGCACATACCCGCGAACCACAAGAACGCCTACGTCGTCTCGCTGCCGCGCGACTCCTGGGTGAACATCCCCGGCCACGGCATGGCCAAGCTGAACGCGGCCTTCTCCTGGGGCGGCCCGCCGCTCCTGATCGACACCGTGCAGCGCCTGACGAAGGTGAAGATCGACCACCTGATGGTGATCGACTGGAGCGGCTTCAAGAAGCTCACCGACGCGGTCGGCGGGGTGGACATCACCGTCGACAAGACCGTCTCGCGGCGCAACGGACCCGGCGGGGTGTGGACCGCCGGCACCCACCACATGAACGGCTCGGAGGCGCTGGACTACGTCCGCGAGCGCTACGGCCTGCCGCGCGGCGACCTCGACCGCACCCACCGCCAGCAGAACTTCCTGCGCGCCGTGCTGGGCAAGATGCTCTCCACCGGCACCTTCACCAACCCGCTCAAGCTCAAGCGCACCCTCGACCAGGTCACCTCGGTGGTCAGCTTCGACGACAAGCTCTCCAACGGCGACCTGCGCGACCTGGTGTGGAACATGCGCGGGGTGCGCTCCAAGGACATGGCGTTCATGAACGCGCCCGTGGCGGGCTTCGACACGATCGACAAGCAGTCGGTCGTGCTGCTGGACGCCAACGCCACCAGCGAGCTGTGGGAGGCGATGCGCAACGACACCATGGCGCACTACATGGCCACCACCGACGGCGTCGACGAGCTCGGTACGCACGTGTCCTGACCGGCGCGGCCGGGGTGTCGCGAACGTCACGCGGGGGGAGACAGCACACGTGCGGGACCCGGTGGCCCCTGCCGTCCTACGATCGTAGGCTTACGGGGTTACCGGACAGTAGCGAGTACTCGGGAGTGGGATTTCATGGCCTCAGCAGCGGACTTCGACCTTTTCCGGACCTCCGAGGAGCACGAGATGCTCCGCGATGCCGTCCGGTCGCTCGCCGAGGCCAAGATCGCCCCCTTCGCCGCCGAGGTCGACGAGCAGGCCCGCTTCCCCCAGGAGGCGCGCGACGCCCTGGAGACCAACGACCTGCACGCCATCCACGTACCGGAGGCGTACGACGGCTCGGGCGCCGACGCGCTGTCCACGGTGATCGTGATCGAGGAGGTCGCCCGGGTCTGCGCGTCCTCCTCGCTCATCCCGGCGGTCAACAAGCTCGGCTCGATGCCGGTGCAGCTGTCCGGCTCGGAGGAGCTGAAGGCCAAGTATCTGGGCGCGCTGGCCCGCAAGGAGGGCATGTTCTCCTACGCGCTGTCGGAGCCCGAGGCCGGTTCCGACGCGGCGGGCATGAAGACGCGCGCGGTGCGCGACGGCGACTTCTACGTCCTCAACGGCGTCAAGCGCTGGATCACCAACGCGGGCGTCTCGGAGTTCTACACGGTGATGGCCGTGACCGACCCCGAGAAGCGGTCCAAGGGCATCTCCGCGTTCGTGGTCGAGAAGGGCGACGAGGGCGTCTCCTTCGGCGCCCCCGAGAAGAAGCTCGGCATCAAGGGCTCCCCGACCCGCGAGGTCTACTTCGACAACGTCCGCATCCCCGCGGACCGGATGATCGGCGCGGAGGGCACCGGCTTCGCCACCGCGATGAAGACCCTGGACCACACCCGCGTCACCATCGCCGCGCAGGCGCTGGGCATCGCCCAGGGCGCCCTGGACTACGCCAAGGGGTACGTCCAGGAGCGCAAGCAGTTCGGCAAGGCGATCGCCGAGTTCCAGGGCATCCAGTTCATGCTCGCGGACATGGCGATGAAGCTGGAGGCCGCCCGGCAGATCACGTACGCGGCCGCCGCCAGGTCGGAGCGCTCCGACCCCGACCTGACCTTCTTCGGCGCCGCCGCCAAGTGCTACGCCTCCGACGCCGCGATGGAGATCACCACGGACGCGGTGCAGCTCCTGGGCGGCTACGGCTATACCCGCGACTACCCGCTGGAGCGCATGATGCGCGACGCGAAGATCACCCAGATCTACGAGGGCACGAACCAGGTGCAGCGGATCGTGATGGCCCGTCAGCTCCTCAAGGGCTGAGTCCCCGCTGCCCGTTCCGGTCGCCCCGGGTACGTCTCAACTCTGTAATAAAGGCACGCCGGGGCGTGACCGCTTGGGCGAACTTTGGGTGGTTGGAAAGGTTTAGTGGGCGATTTGCGATCAATTGACAAGCGGTCGCCCACACTTGTAGAGCTGTGTGGGCCAACAGTGGAGACGGGGGGCGTTCGTCACCCACTGGGTGGCCATCCGCGCTTCTGCTCCGAATCTGTGAAGGGCAAACGTGTCCATATCCCGCCGCACCTCTCTTACGGTGCGTACCGTAGGCGTTGCCTCCGCCGCAGCCGCTCTCGCGCTGGGCGTCGCAGGCACCGCGTCAGCTTGCAACATCAATGACTTCTCGTTCACCGGGTCCGCCACTTGTGACCAGGCCAGCGGCAACGGAGTCATCACGGTGCACGACACCGACGGCACCCGTCCGGTGACGATCACCGTCAAGGACGACAGCGGCAAGCAGGTCGCCACCCAGCAGTTCACCGACCGCAGCGGCGACTTCAGCATCTCGGTGCCGTGGGCCGCCGGCACGCACTACCAGGTGCTCGCCTCGGTCGCGAACTACTTCCAGGACAAGCCGGTGGACAACGGCGTCACGCTGCCGAGCACCGACTGCGGCACCAAGACCCCGCCGACCAGTCCGCCGGCCTCGACGTCGCCTTCCGCGTCGCCGTCCACCTCCCCCTCGACCGCGCCGTCGGCCAGCCCGTCCGCCGTGGCGAGCACTTCGGCCGCCGCCGTGGCCGACACCAGCTCCCCCTCCCCCTCGGCGAGCGGCAGCCTCGCCGAGACCGGTGGCGGCAGCAACACCGGGATGATCGCGGGTATCGCGGGCGCCCTGGTGGTCGTCGGCGGTGGCGCGGTGTTCGGTCTGCGCCGCCGGAACGCCACCGCGCGCCACTGACCCCTCGGGTTCGTCACGGGTGCGTCTCGACGACGCGCTCCGCATGTCCCCGACACGTTTGAGGGCGGTACGCTGCGACGCCGCCGCCGGTTCGCCGGCGGCGGCGTCGTCGTCTCGTCAGCACGTCGAAAAATGGGGGCACTTCCATGGCCATTCGCAAATCCACCATGCAGGAGCAGGTGGCACAGGCCATCGCACAGATCAACCCGGGGGACCGGCCGATCGCCACGATCCACGTCCAGACCGGCCCGAGCCCGTGGGCGATCGCCGCGATCGGGGCGCTGGGCCAGGCGTTCGTGAAGTACTACTTCGTCACCGTCACCGAGCAGGCCGTGGTCTTCCACAAGGCCGGCCGGATGAGCGCGCGCCCCAAGGAACTGGTGGCCGCGATACCCCGGCAGGAGGCCGCCGGCCTGGTCAGCCAGGTCCAGCGCAACGCGGTGTGGAGCTCGATGCGGTTCCAGCTGCCCAACCAGCCGAAGCCGACCCGGCTGAACATCGGCCGCTACTGGCGTGCCGAGCTGGACCAGTGGGTGCCGGCCGTGACCGGGATGCCGGTCGCCCAGTAGCCGTGTCCGACCCGTCGTGACGGCAGCGGCCCCGGCACCCTTCCCGGGTGCCGGGGCCGCTGTATGCCGGTGCGCGGGGCGACCGGCCGGTGCTCAGCTCGCGTCGACCTTCTGGTCCTGCTGAAGTTCGGTGAAGAGCTGGTCCGCCTTCGTCTTGTCCCACAGCACGGCGTCGCCGTCCGAGGTCTCGTAGTTGGCGTTGGCTATCGGCACCGTCAGCTGGTGGCCGCTGCCGCCGCTGACGCTCTTCATCGCGAAGAACATGTGCGTCAGGTCGAGCAGGCTCATGCCCTTGTCCACCACCAGGGTGTCCAGGCCGGAGCCGATCACCGGATAGAGCTTGAACGGGTTGAGGATGGTCGACGGCGACGCCGCCTGGTGCGCCAGCGTGGCCAGGAACTGCTGCTGGTGCTTCATCCGGCCCAGGTCCTGGTCCGCCTCCTGGTGCCGCTCGCGGACGTAGGCGAGGGACTCCTTGCCGTTGACCTTCTGGCAGCCCTTCTGGAGGTCCGCGCCGGACGCCTCGTCCTTCAGCGGTGCGTCCAGGCAGAGCTTCACTCCGCCGAGCGCGTCGACCAGGTTCACGAAGCCGGAGAAGCCGATCTCCGCGTAGTGGTCGATGTGGATGCCCGTGTCGTGCTCGACGGTACGGGTCAGCAGCTCGGGGCCGCCGTCCGCGTACGCCTTGTTGAGCTTGTGGGTGGAGGCCGCGTACTCCTTCTTGGTCTCCTTGCCGTAGAACGACGGGATGTTCACGTAGGAGTCGCGGGGCAGGCTCAGCATCGTGCTGCCGTTGCTGCCGGTGTGCAGGATCATCATCGAGTCGGTGCGCTGGCCGGAGTCGGAACCGGTGTGCAGGGCCTTCTCCTGGGCCTTGGTCAGGCCCTCGCGGCTGTCGGAGCCCACGATGAGGTAGTTGGTGCCCTTGCCCTTGGCGGGGGCGCCCTGCTCCTTGTTGATGGCGCTCAGGTCCACCTCGCGGCGCACCTTGGAGTCGGCCCAGAAGTACGTGGAGACCGACACCACGAGCAGCACCACGACCAGACCCAGCGCGGTGTAGCCGATCTTCTTGCGGGTGCTCCAGCGCGGTCCGCGCGGTCCCCGGCCACCCGGCCCGCCGGTGCTCGGCGGCCCGTAGCCGTCACCCGATCCGCTGCCCGGCAGCACACCCGGCTGCGGCCGCCGCGCCTGCTGCGGCGGGACCCCGCCGTGGGCAGCTGCGGCACGGCGCGGCGACAGTTCTGGGGGCAGCGGAGGCTCGACAAGCCTGCGCCGCTCGGTGTCATCGCTCCAACCGTTCATGCCCGCCAGTGTGCCCGCGCCCGCCGCCGGACCCGCAATCACCGGCGGTTCTGTAGCAGATCCGATGCATTCGGCCACCGATCGCAGCCGGTCCGCGACAGACACATACCGGACCGCGACAGTCTTCACCGGCGACTTACAGTTGATGGCGTGATCGACTCATCCGCCGCACGGGAGCCACTGCCCACCCCGCAGGTCCCCGCTCTCCCGGGCAAGCCCACCTCCGCTTCCCGCATCACGCTCTCGCACATCATGAGCGCCCATGACACGAACCTGCTGGGCACCGTGCACGGCGGCGTGGTGATGAAGCTGGTCGACGACGCCGCGGGCGCGGTCGCCGGCCGCCACTCCGAGGGCCCCGCGGTCACCGGGGCCATGGACGAGATGGCCTTCCTCGAACCGGTCAGGGTCGGCGACCTGCTCCAGGTCAAGGCCCAGGTGAACTGGACGGGCAAGACCTCCATGGAGGTCGGGGTCCGGGTGGTCGCCGAGCGCTGGAACCAGGCGGGCCCGGGCGAGCAGGTCGCCAGCGCCTACCTGGTCTTCGTGGCCGTCGACGCCGAGGGCAAGCCGCGCCGGGTGCCGCAGGTGATCCCCGAGACCGACCGGGACCGGCGCCGCTGGCAGGAGGCGCAGATCCGCCGCACCCACCGGCTGGCCCGCCGCCGCGCGATCCTGGAGCTGCGGCGCGAGCGTGCCGCCGAGGGCCTGGACGGCTAGGTACTGTCGTGTGGATCTCCGCGGCGTCGCGGTGGAGCGCAGGGTCAGCAGCCTGCCTGCTCGCCGGTCTGCGCCGTGGCGGCCGGCTTCGGCGCCTGCGCGGTCACCGGCTGCACCCTGTGCCCCTTGAAGTCCGCGCCGAGCGTGACCTGCATCACCGGTCCCTGCCCCTTCGCCTTGACCAGCTGGGCGCCGGGCAGCGCGCCTGCCAGTGACTTCGCCGAGCGGTCCCACCGGGGGTCGTAGCGGATGGTGGTGCGCGCGACGTGCCGCTCCGCGGTGGTGGGCAGTCCCGGGGTGGCGAACCCGGTCGCGTGCAGGGCCCGCTGCGCCGTCCCGGCCAGCCCGTTGATACCGGTGCCGTTGGCCACCCGGACGCTGATGCCGCTGGGGGCGACGGCGACCTTGACCGCCTTGGAGGCGGGGGACTGCGCCGAGGGGGACGCATCCGGCGAGGTGGACGTCGCAGGGTGCGCGGTCAGCGGGCGGTCGGCGCGGATGGCCGCCCACAGCCGGCCGGCCTTGTTCGTGTCCCACTTCACGGTGGAGCCGACCCCGGGCACGTAGAAGCCCAGGTTGCTCAGCGGCACCGAAGCGAACTCCGAGGAGTCGGCGGAGAAGCCCTTCAGGCTGCTCGCCAGGGAGATCAGGTCGGCCGGCCGCAGCCCCTCGTCCGCGCGGACCGAGTCCAGTACGGTGCCCGCCACCTTCTCCAGCCTCAGCGGGTTCGTCAGGGTGCCGCTGTCGGTGACCTTGTGGATCACCTGGGCGACGAAGTGCTGCTGGCGCTGCATCCGCCCGAGGTCGGAGTCGGCGTCGATGTGCCGGGAGCGCACGTACTGCAGTGCCTCGCCGCCGTCGAGGGTCGTGGTGCCCACCGGCAGGTTCAGCCCGGTGTAGGAGTCCTTGAGCGGGCGCTTGGTGCAGACCGGGACGCCGCCGAGCACGTCCACGGTCTTCATGAAGCTGACGAAGTCGACCTCCAGGTAGTGGTCGATGTGCACGCCGGTCAGCCGTTCCACGGTGCTGACGGTGAGTTTGGGGCCGCCGTCGGCGTACGCCTCGTTGATCTTCGCCGGGTGGGTGGGGGGCAGCGGGTGCCCGCCGGCCGAGGTGGCGGTCGCCTTGGCCGAGACATGCGCGGCCGGCTTCGCGGTGACGGCACCGTGCGGCCCGGTGCCCTTGGCACCCGCCGTCCCCTTCCGCCGCGCCAGCGCGGCCGCCGGGCCGACGTCCGGCAGCTGCACGTAGGTGTCGCGGGGGATGCTCACCACGCTCGCGCGCCGGCGGTCCTGGGAGAGGTGCACCAGCATGATCGTGTCCGTGCAGTGGCAGGGCGCGCCGCCGAGGTGGTACTGCTTCTTCTCCGCCGGGTCCAGCCCGTCGCGGCCGTCGGTGCCGACCAGCAGGAAGTTGGTGCCCTTGCTGTCTCCCGGGCGGTTCTGCATGCCGCCGAACGCGTCCACCCGGTTGATCGCGCCGTTCAGCCCGGTCACCACCGCGTGACCCACACCACTCGCGGTGATCACCAGCAGTGCCACCCCGCCCGCGATCCGGGTGCTGAGCCGGACCGGCGGTCGCGGGCGCGGCCGCCGTCCGGCCGCCGTGCGGACCGAGGCCGGCGCGCGTACCGGTGCCGGAGGGCGTACGACGGCCGGCGGCGGACGGCGTCGGGTGGGCGGCACGGGCGACCTCCGAACTGAGCGGCGCAGCGGTCACCGCGAGGACACGGCGGCTCGGCGGCTGCGTACTGACCCGTTCAGGCTAGGGACAAATAGGACTGTCAGCTCTCACCCCACGCGCTGGTGTCCCCCGTTAGCGGTAACGTTTGCCGGGATGAACGCCGCCACCCCCACCGCGCTCCCGGCCGTCTCCGTGATCATGCCGGTGCTCAACGAAGAGCGCCATCTGCGCAATTCCGTCCGGCACATCCTGGAACAGGACTACCCGGGCGCGCTCGAAGTCGTCATCGCGCTCGGCCCGTCCGTGGACCGTACCGACGCGATCGCGGCCGAGCTGGTCGCCGAGGACTCCCGGGTCCACACGGTGCCCAACCCCACCGGCCGCACCCCCGCCGCGCTGAATGCGGCGATCAAGGCGTCCCGGCACCCGGTCGTGGTCCGCGTCGACGGGCACGGCATGCTCTCGCCGAACTACATCGCCACCGCCGTCCGGCTGCTGGACGAGACGGGTGCGGCCAACGTCGGCGGCATCATGCACGCCGAGGGTGAGAACGACTGGGAGCGCGCGGTGGCCGCCGCCATGACCTCGAAGATCGGCGTCGGCAACGCGGCCTTCCACACCGGGGGTTCCGCCGCCCCCGCCGACACCGTGTACCTCGGCGTCTTCCGCCGCGAGGTGCTGGAGCGGCAGGGCGGCTACAACGTGGAGTTCATCCGCGCGCAGGACTGGGAGCTGAACTACCGGATCCGCGAGGCCGGGCACCTCATCTGGTTCTCGCCGGAACTGCGGGTGTCCTACCGGCCCCGGCCCAGCGTGCGCACCCTCGCCAAGCAGTACAAGGACTACGGCCGCTGGCGCCGCGTGGTGACCCGCTACCACCGCGGCTCGGTGAACCTGCGCTACCTCGCCGCCCCGGCCGCCCTGCTGGCCAATGCGGTCGGCATCGTGGTCGGCGCCGCGCTCACCCCCTGGGCGCTGCTCGTCCCGGCCGCGTACGCCGTCGGCATCACGGTCGGCTCGCTGCCGGCCGGCCGCGGCCTGCCCGCCGGCGCCCGGCTGCGCGTCCCGCTCGCGCTGGCCACCATGCACATGTGCTGGGGCTACGGCTTCCTCACCAGCCCCCGCTCGCTGGCCCGGCGGGTCATCGCCAGCCGCCGCCCCGCGGTGACCGGCGCCGAGCACCCCCAGCCGGCGGACGTGTAACCCCGCCCGCGCGCGGCGCGCCGTACGGACGACGGACGAGGGGCCCACCGGAACTTCCGGTGGGCCCCTCGTCCGTGCCGCGCGGCGGTGTGCGCCGTCCTCAGAACGCTCAGAACTGGTAGGTCGGCAGGATGTCCATGCAGCCCTTGGTGTCCGCGCCGTTGATCACATCGGCGTCGGAGGGCACGGAACCCGCCTTCGGCAGCGTCTTCGCGTAGTCGGTGCCGGTCTTCCAGTCCGAGCCGATCGTGAGGGTGATCGTCTGCACGTCGGTGGACGCCTTGACGTTGCTCGCCGGGATCTTCAGCGCCTTGGCCACCGACAGCGCGTCCGACTTGCTCTGCGCGCCGCCGCTGGACGGGTAGTTCAGCACCGTGCCCTGGCGGGGTGCCTGGGTCTGGCTCGCGGTGGTCCGGGTGAACCCGGCGGTCTTGAGGGTGCCGGCGATCGAACCGGCGCGACCGGGGGTCGCCTCGCCGTCCGCGCTGCCCGCGGTGCCGTTGACCACGGTGACCGGGATGCTCGACGCCGCCTGCGCGGCCGGACCCGAGGGCGCCGACGTGGTCGGCTTGGCCGACGAGGTGCTGGTCTTCGCCTTGCCGTTGGCGTCCATCGCCACGTCGTTGCGCATCAGCGACCAGACCGTCGAGGCGTCCGGGGCCGGCAGGTAGTGCGCGTTGGGGTCCTGCGGGTCGGCGATCCGCGGCATGGTCAGCAGCGTGATCCGGTTCGGCGGGATCGTCTTGAGCTGCATGCCGAGGTCGTAGAGCTTCTTCGGGGTGCCGATCTCGGAGGAGACCTCGAACGCGGACATCGCCGTGGTGGCGATCTTGTTGAGCTTCGCCGGGTTGGTGAAGAGGTTCTGGCTGCGCAGCTTGCGGATCAGCGAGCTCATGTACATGTGCTGCGCCTTCGAGCGGCCCGCGTCACTGCCGAAGGCGTGCCGGGTGCGCAGCCACTGGAGCGCCTGGTTGCCCTTGACGGTGTGGGTGCCCGCGGTCAGGTGCAGGTGCGAGCCGCCGGGCTGGGCCGCGGTCGCGTGGTCGTCGACGTTCTCCTTCACGCAGACGTCGACACCGCCGACCACGTCGGCCATCTTCACCACGCCGGCGAAGTCGATGGTCAGCCAGTGGTCGATGTACAGACCGGTGAGGTTCTGCACGGCGGCCAGGGTGCAGCCCGCGCCGCCCCGGCTGAGCGAGGCGTTGATGATGTCGTTGGTCTTCGGGTAGACCTTGTGCGACTTGGGGTCGGTGCACTCGGGGATGTCCACCCGGGTGTCGCGGGGGATGCTGACCACCGACATGTTGCTGCGGTCGGCCGACAGGTGCGCGATCATGATCACGTCGGCGCGTGCGCCGGTGGCGTCGGCCGCGCCGCCGAGCTTGGCGTCCTCGGGGTCGGCGCGGGTGTCGGAGCCGAGGATCATGATGTTCATCGGCGTCTGGCCCGACGAGTTCGCCTTGGGCTTGGCGACGTTGGTCTTGCCGCTGCTGCGCTCGCCCTTGCGGATCTTGCTGGACAGGTACTCGTAGTAGCCGTAGGCCGCGCCCGCGGAGCCGAGGACGGCCACCGCGGCCACGATCGCCACCCAGCGGAGCACCTTGCGCTTGCGGCTCTTGGGCTTGCGCCGCCCGCCGCGCCGGTGGCCGCCGCCCTGACCCGCGGGGTCGAGGCCGTCGCCGGATCCGCCGGGCCCCCCGGGGCCGCCCGGGCCCTCCGGCCCGCCTGGGCCGTGGCCGCCGTCGTCGCCGCGCCCGGTCCGGTGTTCGGCCGAGCGCGGCCCGGGTATCGCGCCGTCGTGCTCCGGCGACGCCCCGAAGTCGTCCTGGTAGGCCGGGTACGACGGGCCGCCCGGGTGCCCGCCCTGGCGGAGGTCCTGCTGGTAGCCGTCGTGGTAGGAGCCCTGGGAGCTCTGGTCCCAGTCCGGGCCGCCGGGGTTGGAAGCAGCCCCGTAGCCGGGCCCTCCCATCCTGCCGTCGCGCATGCGGACTCCTCCATCGTCACTGGTCCGGCTGTGCCAGCCGTCGTCCTGTCTTCGCTGTCTTCAGTGCTGTGTGCTGTGTTCTGTGCTGTGTTCTGTCCGGACGGTCTTCAGTTCGGTCCGTCCAGATATCAGACGGTCGGGCGCCGCCTGTAGTTGCATCCCGCACCTGTGACTTGCTGTGACTTGCCACGGGGTGCCGTGTGCCGCCCGGTCCCCCCGGACGCAGGTGTCAGGCGTACCGCCCGCGCCCACCTCGCCTGCCGGTGGGCACGTCGCGTGTCACGGGCACCGTCCGCCCCCCACCACCGGCCGGTCCGCGTCCTTGCGGCCGGCACCGACGGTCAGCGTAACCATGCCGATGTCCGGTGATGCTTTCACACCGGTGTCCCGAAACTCACGCCCCTACCGCACCCGGACCGTCCGCCGCGCCCACCTGCCGCCATCAACAGGGCGCGGTGGCGGGACACATGGGTGATCACCGGACATTCCGGAGTGTGAGCTATCCCACGCAGGTGGTGCTGTCCGCCGTGATCGACCGCAGTCCCGCGGGCGGGGTGGTGGGCGGCGCGATCGGCGTGCCCGGCTGGGTGTAGTCCGCGCCCAGAGTGAGCGACATGTACGTCAGCCGCGGGACGTCCTTCGTCCCCTCGACCAGCGCCGAAGCGGGCAGGCCCATCAGCGCGGCCAGCTCGCGGGCCTGGTCGGCCTGGTTGGGGGCGTAGTCGAGGATCGTCTTCGGGTAACGCTTCGCGGCGTCGCCGCCGTTGGCCGAGCGGTTGACGCCCTCGTTGACCTGGAGCCACTGGAGGACGTCCTGCGAGGCGCCGAAGGTCCCGGTGCCGTTGTGCACGGTCACCCGGGTGTTGTGCGGGGTGGTCCTCGATCCGACCAGCTTGGGGTCCGGCGCGACCGGCCCGCGCGAGAGCGAGATGTCCTGCTTGACCAGCCCGAACAGCTGGGTCGACTTCGCCTGGTCCAGGACGACCGTGTGGTGCGTGCTGTCGGCGGGGTTGTCCTTCACTGGCAGCTCGGCGAACGTGAAGTGCTTCTGGTCGACCTTGCCGAGCTCCCGGGCCAGGTCGTCGAGCGTGCCGACGCTGCCGATCGGGGTGTCCACGGTCAGCACGCTCGCGGCCGTGGTGGCCAGCGCGGTCAGCTTCTTGGGATCGGTCAGGGTCGCGCCGGATGCCGCGGTACGGAACAGCCCGGCCAGGAACTGCTCCTGGACCTCCACCCGGGCCAGGTCGCTGCCGGCCGGGACACCGGACGTACCGGGCAGCGCCTGCTTGGCGCGCACCAGGGCCAGCGCCTGCTCACCCTCGATCCTCTGCCGGCCCGCGTCCAGTGACAGTCCGGCCGCCTTGTCGTGCAGCGGCTCCTTGAGGCACATCTCCACCCCGCCGAGCGCCGTGCTCAGTTTCTGCACCGCCGCGAAGTCCACCATCAGGAAGTGGTCCACCCGCACCCCGGTGATCTGCGTGACCAGCCGCATCGCGCACCCCGGGTCGCGCCCGGCGAGCACCGTCGAGAACTGCTGCCCGGTCGCGCCCTTCACGACCTGGTTGCCCACCGGGCACTCGGGGATGTCGGTGATCAGGTCGGGCGGGATGCTGACCGCGGTGGCGTTGCTGCGGTCGGCCGAGAGGTGCAGCAGCACCGCGGTGTCGGCCTGCCCGGTCGCGGACGCGTCGCCGGCCTCGTGGCCGAGGCCGGCGCGGCTGTCCGTGCCCAATACCAGCAGGTTCATCGCGCCGGTCGAGGAGAAGGCCGCGCTGCCCGCGTTGCCGACGTCCACGGCGTGGATGACGGTGCCGGTGCGGTGGAAGGCGAGGTAGCCGCCCAGGCCGCCGGCGACGACCGCGAGGCCGATGGTGCCGGCCGTCCACAACAGCGCCTTGGACTTGCGCTCCTTGGGCTTGCGGCGGCTCGGGGGCCCGCTGCTTCCGGTGCCGCCGCCGTGGCCGCCGTTCCCGTGCCCGACGCCCGCGGCGCGGCGGGCGGCGCGGCCGGAGGGGGCGCGGCGGCTGCCGGGAGGCCGGGGCACGGAGGGCGCGGGGACGGAGGAGGAGGCGGAGACAGGGGCCGGGTCGGGACGGGTGCCGGCGCGCGTGCCTGATTCCGGGGCGGGGCCGGGCTGCGGGGCAGGTGCTCCGGCCGGGCCCGGCGGTACGGGGCCCGGCGGTACGGGGCCCGGTGCGGACGGGTCCGGTGACTCGGCCGGTTCCAGCCGCAGTTGGTAGGTGCCCGTGACGGGGTCGAGCACCCACTGGTCCGCCGGGTCGACGTACCCGGAGCCTTGCGTGTCCACGGTCGCTCGGGACCTCCATCCGCAGTGGCCGGAGCGGCCAACCTTAGTTCATCCGTCCGTGCCGCAGATGGCTCGGTCGGCTGTCGTTCCCTGGAACGTGGGTGTGTTCGAAGGGGTTCCGGACGGGGTTCCGGAAGCGGTGCCGGACGGGGTGTGGGTGGCCGTGTCCGACGGGGTGCCGGACGGGTCCGGCGAGGCCGAGCCGCCGGTGCCGGCGTCGGACGAACCCTTCGCATCGCCGCTCGTGCCGCCGCTCTTGCCGTCGTCGCTGACCTGCACCGGCTGGTCGGCGCGCACCGCGGCGAAGAGGCTGTCGGCGTCGGGCTGCACGAGCTGGTCGCGGTTGTGGTCCTCGACATAGGGCTCGACGGGCGCCGTCACGAAGTGGATCGCGCCGGTGGGTATCTTCTGGAGCCGTTGCGCCAGGGAGTACAGCTCGCTGAGGGAGTTCAGACCGGAGTCGGCGGTCAGCGACTTGGTGGCCGCGTTCAGCAACGGGTACACCTTGCCCGGGTTGAGCAGCACCCCGTTGCTCTGCACCTTCTTGATCAGCGACGCGAGGAAGTCCTGCTGGCGGCCTATTCGCTCGGTGTCGCTGCCGTCGCCGATGCCGTGCCGGACCCGTACGTAGCCCAGCGCCTGCTCGCCGCTCAGCTTGTGCCGGCCGGCGGACAGGTCCAGGTGCGCGTCCTTGTCGTGGATCGCCTCCGGCACGCACACGTCGACGCCGCCGACCGCGTTCACCATGCTCTTGAAGCCGTTGAAGTCCACGATCAGGTGGTGGTCGATCCGCACGCCGGTCAGCTCCTCGACCGCGCGGATCGTGCAGGCCGCGCCGCCGAACTCGAACGCCCAGTTGAACTGCTCGAACTTGGGGCTGACGGTGCTGCCGTCCGCCTTGGTGCACTCCGGCACGTGCACCATCAGGTCACGCGGGATGCTGACCGCGGTGGCGTTGCTGCGGTCGGCCGAGAGGTGCAGCAGGATCGTGGTGTCCGAGCGCTGCGTTCCGGTGTCCTCGCCGTACTTCTCGTTGCCCCCGCCGCGGTTGTCCGAGCCGATCAGCAGGATGTTCTCGGTCGAGGCCGGGCCCTCGGGCGGGCGCTGCGACGCCTGCGCCTTGAGCTCGGTGTCGGTCACGGTGTCGGTGGTGATGTTGCCGTTGAGCTGCTGGTAGAGGTACCAGGCGCCTCCGGCGCCGGCCAGGACGAGCACGGTGGTGCTGATCGCGACCACCTTCAGCCAGCCGAAGCGGCGCCGGCGCGCGGGGGGTTCGGGCGGGACCGAGGAGTCGGCCGCGGCGGTGGCTGCGGCTGTCGCGGCAGCCGCGACCTCGGGCCGGTCCGGCGCCGAGGCGTCGGGGGCGTCGGGCGCCGTCCCGCCGCCGTGGGGCTTCTTGACCAGGTCGGGCTGCCCGTCCGGGCCGGGCTTCGCGTCCGGGTCGGGGGTCGTGTCCGCACCGGAACCCTCGGGACTCCCGGAACCCCCGGAACCCCCGGGATCCTGGGGGCCCTCGGCGGCCGGGTCGGCGTCGGAGCCGTCCACCGCGTCCGTGTCCGAGTCCTCCACCGTCTCCGCGGCGGAGTCGTCCTGCGGGGGCTCTGCTGGCGTGGTCACGTCGTGTCCGTCCCTCGGTCAATGGCCCGGCAGCGTACCCGGGCACGGCTTCACGCCGGGGGGATCGGACCCGAGTACCCGCACGGCACTCGTTCAGACAGTCGAAACACCGCAAGGGTTGCCTAGTGCACCCAACCTGTGCGGGAGTTGAGGAAATGTTCACGCGCGGATAACTCCCGCGTGCGGCCGGAACCGCTCAGGCGCCGCCCGGCACTGCCAGGTGCGTGACCCGTTCCTCGTCCTTGCGGCGGGCCAGCCCCTCGGGCGCGAGCTGGTCGAGGTGGCGGCACAGCACCACCGAGGACTCCGCGGCGAGTGGCGCCAACAGGCCGGTGGCCAGGCCGTTCCAGTCGCCGTACGGCAGGCCGGACAGCAGTCGCGATCCCGGCGTCAGTTCCAGGACGTCCGCCTCGGAGCGTGCCCTCGTCACCACCTCGCCCGCCGTCAGCACCTCGCCGCCGGGCAGTTCGAGGGCGGGGTCGTCCGGGCCGACGGGCACGTAGGGCGCGAACCGGTCGCCCTGGCCCGGCACCTCGACCGCGTAGTCCGCGAACCCCCGCGGCGGCTGCGGGAACCGGCCGCCGAGCGGCCGCAGCGCCAGTGCCATCCGCTCGCCGTCGCAGCGCTCGGCCTCCGCCAGCGTGTCCGGGCCGCTCACCACCAGGTCCGCGCCGGCCGGGTCGCCGCCGGGCACCGCGACCACCCCGGTGGAGAACGCCGCGAGCAGCCACACCGCGGTCTGCCAGTGCGCGGGCAGCAGCAGGGCGAGCCGGTCGCCGGGCTGCGCGCCGAGGCCGTCCTGCAGCAGGTTCGCGGTCTTGGCCACCCAGTTGCCGAACGTCGCCACGGAGAGCTCGACCCGCTCGCCGGTCGCGTCGTCGTAGAAAGTGATCAACGGGCGGCCCGGGTCGGCACGGAGTGCGTCGGCGAGCAGTCCGGCCGGGGTCAGTGCGCTGGAGGTCACACCGGCCAGGCTACCTGCGTGATCAGGCCGGCCGGGGACGGAGGGGCGGTGCCGGTCCGGGGCGGGGAGGCGCTGGCGGTCGCGGATGAACAGGGGGCGACCGGCGGCTGAACGGCTGACGAGATATCAGATGATGGTTTATCGGGTTTAAGGCTTATGCCACTATCTTCCCCATGCGAGCACATCCCGCCTCCGCGACCGGTCCAGCCGATCCGACCCGACGTCCCGCCACCGAAGCGGTTCTGCTGGTCGGCGGCAAAGGCACCCGACTGCGCCCGCTCACCGTACACACCCCCAAGCCGATGGTCCCGGCCGCAGGGGTGCCGTTCCTGACGCACCAGCTCGCGCGGGCCCGGGCCGCAGGTGTCGAGCACGTGGTGATGGCCACGTCCTACCTCGCCGAAGTCTTCGAACCGTACTTCGGCGACGGCTCCGCGCTCGGCCTGCACCTGGAGTACGTCACCGAGACCGAACCACTCGGCACCGGCGGAGCCCTGCGCAACGTCGCCCACCGGCTGCACTCCGCGCCCGGCGAGCCGGTCCTCGTCTTCAACGGCGACATCCTCACCGGCCTGGACATCGGCGCGCTCGTCGCCACCCACCGCACCAGCGGCGCCGACGTGTCGCTGCACCTCACCCGCGTCGAGGACCCGCGCGCCTTCGGTCTGGTGCCGACCGATCCCGACGGCCGGGTCACCGCCTTCCTGGAGAAGCCGCAGACGCCCGAGGAGATCGTCACCGACCAGATCAACGCGGGTGCCTACGTCTTCACCCGCGCCCTCCTCGACGAGATCCCCTCCGGCCGCCCGGTCTCCGTCGAACGCGAGACGTTCCCCGGACTGCTCGCCGCCGGCGCCCACCTGCACGGCATGGTCGACTCCACGTACTGGCTCGACCTCGGCACCCCCGAGGCGTTCGTCCGCGGCTCCGCCGACCTCGTCCTCGGCCGCGCCCCCTCGCCCGCCGTTCCCGGCCGGCACGGCGAACGCCTCGTCCTGCCCGGCGCCGTCGTCGCCGACGACGCCAAGCTCTTCGGCGGCACCTCCGTTGCCGCGGGCGCCGTCATCGGCTCCGGCGCGCTGGTCGAAGGCAGCACCGTCCTGCCCGGCGCCCGCATCGCCCCCGACGCCGTCATCCGTGACAGCCTGATCGGCGCCAACGCCCACATCGGGGACCGCACCGTCCTCGTCGGCGCCGTCGTCGGCGACAACGCGGTCGTCGGCCCCGACAACGAACTCCTCCGCGGCGCCCGCGTCTGGTGCGGCGCCCATCTCGCACCCTCCTCCATCCGCTTCTCCTCCGACCAGTAGCCCCACCGCCCGGACCGAGCCGGCCCCCGCTGGGCGCGGACCGGCGTCGGTCGTGCGTGCCCCGAAGAGGCGCGGGGAACCGCGCGCCCAGCAGGCCACCGGCGCGCAGCCGGCAGCGAACCGTGAGGGCCGCCCCGGCCCCCGTACCCCACCGTCGGGCACCCGGGGAACACGAACGGGACCCCCCACTCCCACCGAACCCCGTTACCCTTCCGTCGTGCCCGAAGAGACCCCGCCCCCTCCGACCGTCGCCGCGCAGGCACGCGCGCTGACACCCGCGCCGGCTCGTACCCGAACCTGGGCACCCCCCACCCCCCTCGACGTACGCCGCACCCTGATGCCGTTGCGCCGCGGCGGCGGCGACCCCACCTTCCGCATCGCCCCCGACGGCACGGTGTGGCGCGCCAGCCGCACCCCCGCGGGCCCCGCCACCCTGCGGCTGACCGGAACCCCCGCGGCGATCGAGGGCACCGCCTGGGGCCCGGGGGCGCAATGGATGCTCGACGGCCTCCCCGCGCTCCTGGGCGCCGACGACGACCCCTCCGCGTTCGTACCGCGGCACCGCATCGTGCACGCCGCGCACCGGCGGCACCCCGGGCTGCGGCTGACCCGCACCGGCCTGGTGCTGGAATCGCTGATCCCGTCCGTCCTGGAGCAGAAGGTCACCACGATCGAGGCGTACCGCGCCTGGCGGTTGCTGCTCCTCCAGCACGGCGAGGCGGCCCCGGGGCCGCAGGGCGCCGACGTGCCGCGCGGCCTGCGGGTCATGCCCGATCCGCGCGGCTGGACCCGGGTGCCGTCCTGGGACTGGCGCGGCGCCGGCGTCGACAACAAGCGGGCCTCCGCGATCCTGCGCGCCGTACGCCTGGGTGCCCGTCTCGACACCCTCGCCGGCCGCCCGGTCGAGGAGGCGTCCGCCCTGCTCCAGACCATCCCGGGGATCGGGCCGTGGACGGCCGCGGAGACCCTCCAGCGCAGTCACGGCGCCCCCGACGCCGTGACCGTCGGCGACCTGCACCTGCCGCACCACATCGGCTACGCCCTCACCGGCGAGCCGCGCTCCGACGACGAGACGATGCTGCGCCTGCTGGCTCCCTACGAGGGCCAGCGGCACCGGGCCACCCGGCTGATCCTTGCCGTCGCGCCCGGGCCGCCCCGTCACGCGCCCCGGATGGCGCCGGCCCGGCACCGCTGAGTCGCGCCATCCGGCGGGCCGCTCAGCGCACGGCGAGGAAGGGCTCTGCCTCGCGCTCGCGCCGGGGCGCGGGGGGTGTGGCGGCGCGTCCGACCGCAATGGTGCCCAGCGGGTCCCAGGACGGCGGCAGGTCGAGCACGTCCCGCACCACGTCGCGGCAGAACAGCGCCGAGGACACCCACGCCGACCCCAACTGCTCGCCGGCGAGGGCGACCAGGAAGTTCTGCACACCGGCGCCCCCGGAGACCAGGAACATCTCCCGCTCCGCCGTCGCCCGCCGCGCGTCCGGGTAGGCGTGCGCGCCGCCCTCGGTGACCAGGCACGGCACCACCAGGTACGGCGCCCTGCGCAACACGTCTCCCCGCCGCAAACGCTTGGCGACGCTCACCTCGGAGAAGCCGTCCCCGCGCAGGTCCGCCGCCCAGGCGTCCCGCATCGCGTCGAGCAGCCGCAGCCGCGCCTCCGGCGTCTCCAGCAGCACGAACCGCCAGGGCGTGGTGTGGTGCGGCGCGGGCGCGGTCACCGCAAGGGCGACGGCCCGCCGGACCGCCCCAGGATCCACCGGTTCGTCGGTGAACTCCCTGACGGTGCGCCGCAGCGACACCGCCTCGCGCACGGCCTCGGAGGTGCCGAGCCGGAACATGTCGTTGGCCGCGACCCGCACCAGCGCGCGCGCCCCGGTGTCGGTCGGGGAGCCCTCCGCGGTGCCCTCGTCGCCGGCGCCGCCCGCTTCGCCGCTCCCGCTCGCGTCGGAGTCCAGCAGTATGCCGCCCAGGCCGCGTACCACCGCGACCGGCAGCCCGCTCGCCTTGCCCTTGACCAGGTCGCCGGCGGCGGCCAGTTCGTCCGCGAGCGCGGTGACCGTGACGTTCAACGGGTTGCCGTGGGAGTCCTCGCCGCCGCGCAGGTCCTCCAGCACCCGCACTCCCGCCGCACCGATCGCCACATCGGTGAGCCCCTCGCGCCAGGGCCGTCCGAAGGTGTCGGTGACGACGACGCCGACCCGCACCCCCAGCGCGTCCCGCAACCCGTCCCGGATACGGCGGGCCGAGGCGTCGGGGTCCTCGGGCAGCAGGAGGACGGTGCCCGCAGGGGTGTTGGACGCGTCGACGCCCGCCGCGGCCATCACGAAACCGTGCCGGGTCTCCACGATCCGGGTGGGGCCGCGCCGCGCGACCAGCCGCACCGCTTCGGCGTCGATCGCGGCCTCCCGGTCGTCGGCGTGCACCAGGCGGCCCTCGGCCTTGCTGACGATCTTCGACGTGACCAGGAGCACGTCGCCGTCGGCAAGCGCCGTGCCCGCGGCGGCGATCAGCTTGGCGATGTCTGCGCCCGGCTGCACCTCGCCGATCCCGAGCACCCCGAACACCTCGTAGCGCGGCACCGCCGTGGTCATGCCCGCACCTCCTCGGCGAGGGTGAGTGCCTCCCGCGCCATCCGCGTGGTCGCCTCCAGGTCGGTCATGAGCAGCGGCACCGCCCGGCAGCGGATGCCGGCCGCCTCGACCTCGTCCACGGCCCCGGCGTCCACGGTGTCGACGAGCCACCCGTCGAGCAGCCCGCTGCCGTAGTGGGCCGCGACCGCCGCCGCGGTGGACTCGACGCCGACGGCGGCCAGCACCTTGTCGGCCATCCCGCGCACCGGTGCGTCACCGACGATGGGGGACAGGCCCACCACCGGCACTCCGGCCTCCGCGATGGCCTCACGCACGCCCGGCACGGCGAGGATCGTGCCGACGCTCACCACCGGGTTTGACGGCGGGAAGACGATCACGTCCGCGGCGCCGATCGCCTCCAGCACCCCGGGCGCCGGCTTGGCACCCTCCGCGCCCACGGGTACCACCGCGTGCGCGGGCACCGAGGCGCGCAACCGTACCCAGTACTCCTGGAAGTGGATGGCCTTCCGCTCCCCGTCGATCTCGACCAGCACATGGGTCTCGACCCGGTCGTCCGACATCGGGATCAGCCGCACGCCGGGCTTCCAGCGCGCGCACAGCGCCTCGGTGACGGCGCTGAGCGGGTAGCCCGCGCCGATCATCTGGGTGCGGACGATGTGTGTGGCGAAGTCCCGGTCGCCCAGGCCGAACCACTCCGGTCCGACGCCGTACGCGGCGAGTTCGTCCTTGACCGCGAAGGTCTCGTCGGCCCGGCCCCAGCCCTGCTCCTCGTGGATACCGCCGCCCAGGGTGTACATGACGGTGTCCAGGTCGGGGCAGACCTTGAGCCCGAACAGGTGGATGTCGTCTCCGGTGTTGCCGATGACGGTGATGTCCGCCTCCGGCGCCGCTGCCTTGAGGCCGCGCAGGAAGCGCGCTCCTCCGATACCTCCGGCCAGAACCACGATTCGCATGGGGACCAGTCTGTCAGCCCCCGGAGGCCGGCAGACCTGGCCGTCGGTCCTACCGTGCCCGCTCGGCTGTGCGGGCGCCCGGCGTGCAGGAGTACGGCGTCATCTCGGTCAGCCCCGGGAAGTAGACGTGCAGGCTGACCGCGCCCTCCAGCGACTCGTTGACCACGTCGTGGACGTAGCCGGTCGCGAACACCCGCTGGTGACCGGGGGTCAGGACGCGGCGGGTCTCGCCGCGGGCGGTCAGCGCCCGCTCGTGCAGGGTGCCTTCCACGACGGTGAGCACGGCGCTGGAGCCGCCGTGGTCGTGCAGGCCGCTGCCCTGTCCGGGCAGCCAGCTCAGCAGCCACACCTCGTAGCCGGGGCCGGTGTGCAGACGGGCGTATCCACGCGTGGTCGCGTCGTAGTGCACCTGCGGGGCCCATCGCGCGCGGTCGGCGGCAATGGAGCGGGCGAGTCCGGCGAACTCCGCGACGGTGCTCGGGTGTTGGGGCACCGGCGGGAGCAGGTGGGGCAGTTCGAGCGGGTCACCGGCGATCGAGACGTCGGAGTACATGAAGGTGTGTTCCTTGGGGTGCGCATGATGCGAAAGGTGCCGGCGGCCGTGTGGCGGCCGGACAGGGGATCAGCGGCAGCGGAAGGAACAACAACAGCTCTGTGCGAGCGCGACGCAGCAGGACTCGCGGCGGCGAGTCCGGAAGGGCGCGTTGTGCTCGGCATGCATGACGCAAGCCAATCGTTCGCGGCGGCGGCCTGTCAACTGAATGTCGAGAATGTCCGAATAGTTTCACCTGATCCGGCAAGGCCCGATGCCGAAAGGTTTGTGCATGGGGGTCTGAGGATAGGAGGTGCCGCATCCGTGCAGATCTGATGGTGATCGCCGTTTCGGTCCGGAGGGACATCCTCTTCCGGTATGACGTTGTGCTTCTGTGATCGAAATGTGATCCGCAACGCTTCACTCGAACGGACGGAACGCCGCGCATCGCCGCAGCGTCTGACGGAACGTGAACGTTTGGTCGTCGGGACCACGGTTGACGGATGCGGTCGTTTGAGCCGATATCAACACTATCTGTCACTCCTTGGTTCAGCGGAGTGAATAACGGGCTCAATAGCAGATCTCGGCTTGACTGGCCCGGATCGGCACACTTGTAATTTCACTCGTGTCGTTCGGCCGGACCGCCGGACGTGGTGGCAGGCAACATCACGGGGAAGCACGACAGACAGGGGCGCGCATGACCGAGCAGTTCCAGTTGTTGCTGGCCGAAGAGGCCGACGAGGAACTCGGCTGGCAGGAGCGCGCGCTGTGTGCGCAGACCGACCCCGAGTCCTTCTTCCCGGAGAAGGGCGGCTCGACCCGCGAGGCGAAGAAGGTCTGCCTCGCCTGCGAAGTCCGTTCCGACTGCCTGGAGTACGCCCTCGCCAACGACGAGCGCTTCGGCATCTGGGGCGGGCTGTCCGAGCGGGAGCGCCGCCGGCTGAAGAAGGGCGTCGTCTGACCTCGGGCACCCCTGCGGCGCCTCGGCTTCCAGCTGGTCCCCGCCCGTCGCGGACCCCGCCTCCGGCCCGTCTTCCGCGCCCTCCGGCACGGCAGGCGGGCCGCTGTTGTACCCACACCCGGACGGCCGCACCGCTGTAAGCCGTTAGTGTGGGGGGCCGTCCGAGATGCATGCCCCGCCAGTGGTGGGTTGATGCGTCCACCGCAGTCCAGCGAACCGGGGCCCGAACCTCGATGTCCGTGAACAGCCCAGCACCGGCCGTCCAGGCGCCCGGTGTCCCTGAGTTCCCGCGCCACGTCGTCACCGCCGTGCTCGTCGCGCACGACGGTGCGCGCTGGCTGCCCAAGGCCCTCCAGGGGCTGCTCGCGCAGGAGCGACCCGTCCAGGACGTCGTCGCCGCGGACACCGGCAGCGCCGACGACTCCGCCCGCCTGCTCTCCGAGGCCATCGGCGACCAGCGCGTGCTGCACCTCGCCCGCCGCACCGGCTTCGGCGCCGCCGTCGAGGAGGCCGCCCGTTCCACCGCGCCGCTGACCGCCGACGACCTGCCGTACCTGCGCCGCCGCAGCGGCTGGGATCCCGTCAGCCGCAGCTGGAACGACGACGCGTACGACGAGCCCGCCCAGCCGCATGGCGACCCGGTCCAGTGGCTGTGGCTGCTGCACGACGACTGCGAGCCCGACCCCGGGGCACTGGCCGCACTGCTGCGCACCGCCGAGGCCTCGCCCTCCGCCGCGATCATCGGCCCCAAACTCCGGAGCTGGTACGACCGTCGCCAACTCCTCGAAACGGGCGTCTCCATCGCCCGCAGCGGCCGGCGCTGGACCGGCCTGGAGCGGCGCGAGCAGGACCAGGGCCAGCACGACCAGGTCCGCCCCGTGCTGTCCGTCTCCTCCGCCGGCATGCTCGTGCGCCGCGACGTGTGGGAGGAACTCGGCGGCTTCGACCGCCGGCTGCCCCTCATGCGCGACGACGTCGACTTCTGCTGGCGCGCCCAGTCCGCCGGCCACACCGTCCTGATCGCCCCCGACGCGGTGATGCGGCACGCCGAAGCGGCCTCCCGCGAACGCCGACCCGTCGACTGCGCCGGCCGCTCGGCCGTCAACCCGCACCGGGTCGACAAGGCGGGCGCCGTCTACACCCTCCTGGCCAACACCCGCGGCCCGCTGCTCCCGTACGTGATGCTGCGGATCGTCGTCGGCACCCTGCTGCGCACCCTCGCCTACCTCGTGGGCAAGGTGCCGGGCCAGGCCGTCGACGAGATCGTCGGCCTGCTCGGCGTCCTCCTGCGCCCGGGCCGCCTGCTCGCCGCGCGCCACCGCCGCGGCCGCGGGGTCGTACCACCGTCCGAACTGCGCCCCCTGTTCCCGCCGCCGGGCGCGACCGTGCGCGCCACCGTCGACCAGGTCGTCAGCAACTTCGCCGGCCGCGCCGACGACGCGACCGCCGCGGTCGGCCGCCATGGCGGCGCGGTCGAGTCCGGACCCGGCGAGGACGACGGCGACTACCTCGAACTCGAGCAGTTCGCCCGGCTCAAGCGCATCGCCCGCAAACCGGGCCCGGTGCTCTTCGCCGTGCTGCTCGTCGTCTCCCTGGCCGCCTGCCGCGGCCTGCTCGGCGGCGGAGCTCTCGCCGGTGGCGCCCTGCTGCCCGCCGACCCGGGCGCCTCCGACCTGTGGGACACCTACGCCGGCTCCTGGCACGCCCTGGGCGCCGGCGGCACCCAGGCCGCGCCGCCCTACATCGCGGTCCTCGCACTCTTCGCCACGGTGCTCTTCGGCTCCACCGGGCTGACCTTGACGCTGTTCCTGGTCGCCTCCGTGCCGCTGGCCGGCGTCACCGCCTACTTCGCCTCCAGGCCGCTGGTCGAGTCCCGGCTGCTGCGCGCCTGGGCGTCGGTCGCCTACGCCTTCCTGCCCGCGGCGACCGGCGCGCTGGCCGGCGGCCGGCTGGGCACGGCCGTCCTGGCGATCCTGCTGCCCCTGATGGCCCGCGCCGCCGTGGCCTCCGCGGGACTCCAGTTGAGCGACTCCGCGATCGAGCGCGGCGCCCGCCCCGGCTGGCGCGCCACTTGGGCGCTTGCGCTGATGCTCACCTTCACCACCGCGTTCACGCCCGTCACCTGGCCGCTCGCCCTGGTGCTCACCGCGGGCGCGCTCGCCTGGCGCCTGGCCCGGGGACAGCAGCAGCTGCTCGTTCCGCACCTGCTGCGCTCCGCCGCCCTGGTCGTCACCCCGATCGTGCTGCTCGCCCCGTGGTCGCTGACGCTGCTCGGGCACCCCGGGCGCATGCTCGACGAGGCGGGCCTGGCGTACTCGACCAAGACCGCGTCCGGCCTCGACCTGCTCCTGCTCAGCCCCGGCGGCCCCAAGGCCTCCGGCGGCTTCCTGCTGATCGGCGTCGTGCTGGCCGCCCTCGCCGCCCTGATGCGCGGCACCCGCCGCACCTCCATCGTCGCGGCCTGGGCCGTCGCGCTGACCGGACTGCTCTTCGCCGTCATCGAGAACGGCAAGGACTGGGCCGGCCCCGCCACCCTGATCTACGGGATCGCGCTGCTGGCCGCCGCCGCGATCGGCGCCGAGGGCGCGAACGAGCGGATCGCCGCCAGCGGTTTCGGCTGGCGCCAGCCGGTCGCCGCCCTCATCGCCTTCGCCGCGGTCGCCGCCCCCCTCCTCGCCGCCTTCACCTGGGTCATCGACGGCGCCGACGGCCCGCTCAAGCGCACCGACCCGCAACAGGTCCCCGCGTTCGTCGCCGAGGAGGCCACCACCTCCGACCAGCCCCGCACCCTGGTGCTGACCGGCACCGAGGGGCATGTCAGCTACGCCGTCGTCCGCGGCTCCGGCGCCCGGATCGGGGATGCCGAACTCGGCGCCGAGGCACCACGCAACCACGCGCTGGACACGGTGGTGGCCAACCTCGTCGCGGGCTCGGGCGCCGACCAGGGCAGCCGGCTCGCCGGATACGACGTGCGCTACGTCCTGGCGCCCAAGGGCGCGCCCCGCTCCTTCGGCCGCGTCCTCGACAGCACCCCGGGCCTGTCCCGGCTCAGCCAGTCCGACGGCACCGAGCTGTGGCGGGTCAACCAGGACGTCTCCCGCATCACCATCACCAGCAAGGGCGCCCAGCCCATCGGCGTCCCCGCGGGCCGCCTGGAGGCACACACCAAGGTGCCTGCCGGCCCGTCCGGCCGGGTGCTGCGCATCGCCGACACCGCCGAGCCGGGCTGGCACGCCACCCTCGACGGCTCCGCGCTCACCCCGGTCAAGGTCGACGGCTGGGCGCAGGGCTTCGAACTGCCCGCCAACGGCGGCCGGCTGGACCTCACCTTCAAGGAACCGGTCACCCACATCGGCTGGCTCGGGATCCAGGCGTTCCTGCTTCTCGTGGTGATCGTGCTCGCGCTCCCCGGCCGCAGCCAGCAGATCGACGACGACCTGCCCGAGGCGGAGGGCGCCGCCGACATCCCCGGCCAGGCCACGGGCGAGGGCCGCCGCGCCCGCCGCCTCCAGGCCGCTGCCGAGGCCGAGGCGGAGGCCGCCGCGACGGGCGCCGAGCCGGCGCCGCCGGAACCCGCTCCCGCCGAGCCACTGCCGGTACGCGTTCCCCCGGCCCGGCAGGAGGCCCAGGAGGCCCAGGAGCCGGCCTACGACGAGCAGTCCGGCTACCCGGCCCAGGAGGGCGGCTACGACCCGTACGCGGCCCCTGAGGGCGGCGACGGCTACGCCTACCAGAACACCGGCTACCAGGAGGGCTCCTACCAGGAGGCCGGCTACCCGGAGGGCGGGTACCAGGACCCGGCCTACTCCCACTCCCAGGGCGCGGCCGAATGGGACGGCAGCCAGCCGTATCCGGCCGAGCCTGCCGGATACGACCAGCAGGCGTACGGCGACGCCTACGGCTACCCGCCGCAGCCCGGCTACGACCCCTACGCGCCGCAGCAGCAACTCCCGGACGGCCAGGTGCCGTACGAGCAGGGCTACGACGAGCAGCAGGGCGAGGGCGACCAGGGCGGTGAGCAGCCGTACCCCGGCCAGGCCGGCTACGTCGATCCCGCCTCGTACTACGCAGAAGGCGACCAGCACCACGACGGGAGCGACTACCAGTGAACCGCAGCACCCTCTCCCTGGCCGGTGCCGTCGTCGCGCTCGCCGTCCTGACCGGCGCGGCCTCGATGACCGGGGGCAGCACGTCCGACACCGCCCCGGCGGCCTCCGCGGCCCGGCTGCCCGTGCAGCGCAGCACCCTGCTGTGCCCCGAGCCGTCGCCGTCGGAGTTCGCCAGCACCACGTACACCTCGTTCACGCCGGTGAGCAGCGGACCGGGGACGAGCACGGGCGAGAGCACGGGTGCGGCCACGGGTACGTCAGGCGCCAAGGCGACGCTCGTACCCGCCACCACCAAGCCCAAGGCGCTCAAGCCGCTCACCGCGACGGGCAAGCCCATCACGTCGTCCACCGACAAGGCGGACTCGCCCGCGCTCGTCGGCACCGCGGACGGTGCCCTGGCGCCCGGGTGGACCGTGCAGCAGACCACCGTGGTGAGCGACGGCCCCGGCCGCGGCGTGCTCGGTACCTCCTGCGTCGCGCCCGACAGCGAGTTCTGGTTCCCGGGCGCGAGCACCGTGGACGGCCGCCAGGACTACGTCCACCTGGTGAACCCCGACGAGACCCCCGCCGTCGTGGACATCGACCTGTACGGCAAGGACGGCCAGCTCAAGGGCTCGACCGGGGACGGCATCACCGTGCCGGGCGACAGCTCCAAGCCGGTGCTGCTGTCCACGCTCATCGCGGACAAGGTCCAGGACCTGACCGTGCACGTCGTCGCGCGCAGCGGACGGGTCGGAGCGGCCGTCCAGGCCACCGACAACAAGGCCGGCACCGACTGGCTGGCGGCCGCCGCCGAGCCCTCCGGCAACCTGGTCATGCCGGGCATCCCCTCCGACGCCACCGACGTGCGTCTGATCACCTACGCGACCGGCTCCGACGACGCCGACCTCACGCTGAAGCTCGCCACCTCCACCGGCTCGATCACCCCGGCCGGCCACGAGACGCTGCACGTCAAGAGCGGCATGACCACCGCGGTCGACCTCGGGGACCTCACCAAGGGCGACGCCGGATCGCTGATCATCGGGTCGAGCACCTCGCACGACCCGGTGCCGGTGGTCGCCGCGCTGGAGATCACCCGGGGCAAGGGCAGCGACCAGGAGATCGCCTTCCTGCCCGCGACGAACCGGATCGACCGTGAGGCGACCGTCGCCGACAACCGGGCCAAGGGCTCCACGCTCGCGCTGACCGCGACCGGCAAGGACGTCAGCGTGAAGATCACCTCCTCGGCGGGCTCGACCGGCGGCGAGTCGACGAGCAAGACCGTCACCGTCAAGGCGGGCTCGACCCTGTCCATGGCCCCGCCGCAGCCGTCCGGCCTCAAGGGCACCTTCGCGGTCACCGTGCAGCGCCTGTCCGGCGGGCAGCTCTACGCGTCACGGATGCTGGCACTGCCGCTGGACGGGGTGCCGATGTTCACGATCCAGCCGATGCCGGACGACCAGGGCATGGTCGCGGTGCCGGATGCCGATGCGGACCTGCGGGTCCTGGAGCACTAGCCTCCCGGGGCGCCTGGCCACCCAGGACACGGGCTCACCTGGGCGCTGGGTTGCCTGGGGTGCTTGGCGTCCTAGGAGGGCAAGCGCCCCAGGATGCCGATCTCCTTCGCGCCCAGGGCACGAAGGAGGTCCTCACTCCTCGCCGTACTTCGGGTCGACGCTCTCCGGTGAGAGCCCGAGCAGTTCGGCGACCTGCTCCACGACGACCTCGTGCACCAGCAGCGCCCGCTCGTCGCGGCCCTTGGCGCGGATCTCCACCGGGCGCCGGTAGACGACGATCCGGCTCGGCCGGTCCTTGTCCGCGCCGATCAGCCTGCCGAGCGGCACCGGGTCGCCGTCGGACGGCGGGGCCTCCTGCGGCCAGGGCACGTCCTGGACGGCGAACTCCACGTCCGCGAGCTGCGGCCAGCGCCGCTCCAGCCGGTCGGCGGCATCGCGCACCAGGTCGTCGAAGGCGTCGGCCCGGCTGAGCGCGAGCGGCACCTGCGGGGGCGCGATGGGCCCGCGCATGCCGCGGCCATGGCGGTCGCGGTGCCGCGGCCGAGGCGCGGGCTGGGGCGGGGGAGGAGGGGCCGAGCTGTCCATCAGCGTGAGCCTAGTCCCCGACGCGGATGCGCACAGCAGGGCATCACCCCCCGCCGCCGTCCAGGTGCCCGAGCAGCCAGGTATCCGCAGCCCCCACCCGGCGCCGTCCACCGCGCCGTCGCCGGAACGGTGACCGGTTGCCGAACGACCCTGCCGCAGTGAGATCGAATCGGGCCACGGCGTGACGGATATCCGCCACTTGGCGACGGGACACGAAAGAGCCGGATGGCGGCGGTCATACCGTTGCTTTCGCTACCGATATCCGTCACTCCGATGGTCGTCGCAGGTCAGCCTCGTACCCCCGTGGCGCCCGGCCTCGGACCCCCACGGACGACACGAGCGGGTGAGCTGGCGGAGAGTCGTCGCGGCCCGCTCAAGAGTGCGGTACCGTCCAACATCGTGAGCCCTGTACGTCGCTGTTCGCGCACCGCTTGCGGCCGCCCCGCCGTCGCGACACTGACGTACGTCTACGCGGACTCCACGGCCGTCCTCGGCCCGCTGGCGACCTACGCCGAACCGCACTGCTACGACCTCTGCTCCGAGCACTCCGAGCGGCTCACCGCGCCCCGCGGCTGGGAGGTCGTCCGCCTGGTCACCGACACCGGCCCGGTCCGCCCGAGCGGCGACGATCTCGAAGCCCTCGCCAACGCGGTCCGCGAAGCGGCCCGCCCGCACGAACGCGGCCGGGGACCGGCCGCGGCCCGCGACATCGACCCGGTCGAGGTCGCCCGGCGCGGGCACCTGCGGGTCCTGCGGTCACCGGAGTCCTAGCCTCCGCGAAGGCCCCCGCCCGCGCCTCGGATAGGTTGTGCGCACCGGACCGCCCGGGACCGTAACGCAGAGGTGTGCAGTGCCCCAATCATCGGGTTCTTCGGTGTCACCCGACCTGTCACAGATCGTCAAGGCGTACGACATCCGCGGCGTCGTCCCCGACCAGTGGGGCGAGCCGCTCGCCGAGGTCTTCGGCGCGGCGTTCGCCACGGTCACCGGAGCCGATGCCATCGTCGTCGGCCACGACATGCGGCCCTCCTCGCCCGGGCTGTCCCGCGCCTTCGCGCGCGGCGCCGCGTCCAGGGGCGCCGACGTCACCGAGATCGGCCTGTGCTCCACCGACGAGCTGTACTTCGCCAGCGGGCACCTCGACCGGCCCGGCGCCATGTTCACCGCCAGCCACAACCCGGCCCGCTACAACGGCATCAAGATGTGCCGGGCCGGCGCCGCGCCCATCGGCCAGGACACCGGGCTGGCAGAGATCCGCGATCTGGCCGAGCGGTGGTCGGCGACCGGGCTGCCGGCCGCCACCGACGAACCCGGCACCCTCACCTCCCGCGACGTCCTCGGCGAATACGCGGGCTTCCTGCGCTCCCTGGTCGACCTGTCCAGGATCCGCCCGCTGAAGGTCGTCGTGGACGCCGGAAACGGCATGGGCGGCCACACCGTGCCCACGGTCCTGGACGGCCTGCCCGTGGACCTCGTGCCGATGTACTTCGAACTCGACGGCACCTTCCCCCACCACGAGGCGAACCCGCTCGACCCGAAGAACCTCGTCGACCTCCAGGCGGAGGTCCGCGCGACCGGCGCCGACCTGGGCCTCGCCTTCGACGGCGACGCCGACCGCTGCTTCGCGGTGGACGAGCACGGCGACCCGGTGAACCCGTCCGCCGTCACCGCGCTGGTCGCCGCCCGCGAACTGGCCAAGAACCCGGGCGGCACCATCATCCACAACCTGATCACCTCCCGGTCGGTGCCCGAGGTCGTCGCCGAGCACGGCGGCATCGCGGTGCGCACCCGAGTCGGCCACTCCTTCATCAAGCAGCAGATGGCCGAGTCGGGCGCCGTCTTCGGCGGCGAGCACTCCGCGCACTACTACTTCCGCGACTTCTGGAACGCCGACACGGGCATGCTCGCCGCCCTCCACCTGCTGGCGGCGCTCGGCGGCCAGGACGGCCCGCTGTCCGCCCTCGTCGACTCCTACGACCGCTACCCGGCCTCGGGCGAGATCAACAGCACGGTCACCGACCAGGCGGGCCGCACCGCCGCCGTGCGTGCCGCCTTCACCGAGGACGAGCACGTCACCTTCGACGAACTCGACGGCCTGACCGTGACCGCCGACGACTGGTGGTTCAACCTGCGCCCGTCGAACACCGAGCCCCTGCTCCGGCTCAACGTCGAGGCCGGCGACAGCGAGACGGTCGACCGGATCAGGGACCGCGTCCTCGCGATCGTCCGGGCCTGAGCCCGGTCCTCGCCGGAGCGTCCGGCGGCGCCCGGCGAGTCGTCCGCGGGATCCCCGATCGCCCGCCCTGCGCGCACGTCCGGGCGGAACCGCCCCGCCGGCCGCACGGCGATAGGCTGAACCCGCAGGCCGCAACGCCCACCCAACGCCGCAACCCGCACGGAGGATTCCATGCCGCTCGTCGAACCCAGCCTCTTGGAGATCCTTGCCTGCCCGGCCTGCCACGCACCGCTGCGTGAGGAAGCAGCCGAGGCCGAACTCGTGTGCACGTCCGACACGTGCGGCCTGGCCTATCCCGTACGCGATGAGATCCCCGTCCTCCTCGTGGACGAGGCCCGCCGCCCCGCCTGACCCCCAGGCCGCATCCGCACCCGACCGGGAGATCGTGTTGTTCGACGAGTCGCTGTTGGAGGATCCCGACGCGCTCGCCCGCGCCGACGTCCACGGACTGCTGCGCGGCGTCGCCGCGGCCGGGGCACGCGTGCGCACCGCCCTGAGGCTCGCCCAGGAGGCGGGCATCACCGACCTGCGCCCCGACGGCCGCCCGCGCGCCCTGCTCGTGGCAGGCAGCGGCCCCGAGGCCGCCGCGGCCGCCGACCTGCTCGCCGCGCTCGGCTCGGGCGCCGCCCCCGTGCAGCTGCTCACCCCCACCGGGCCCACCCCGGAGCAGGGCACCTGGACCCTGCCCGGCTGGGCCGGCCCGCTCGATCTGCTGCTCCTGCTCAGCGAGCACGGCACCGAGCAGGGCCTCACCGACCTCGTCGAGCAGGCGTACCGGCGGGGCTGTACCGCCGCCGCCGTCACGCCCGCCAGGACCCCGCTCGCCGAGGCCGTCGAACAGGTCCGCGGCATGGCGCTGCCCTTCGCCGGCCCCGGCAGCGAGTTCGTCCCGGCAACGTCCCCCGCGCAGGCGACGACCGACACCGGCGCGTTCTGGGCGCTGCTGACGCCGCTGCTCTCCCTCACCGACCGCATCGGGCTGATCAGCGCGCCGACGACCGCGCTCCAAGCCGTCGCCGACCGTCTCGACGCGATCGCCACCCGGTGCGGGCCCGCGGTCGCCACGTACACCAACCCGGCGAAGACCCTGGCCGCCGAACTCGACGACTCGCTGCCCCTGTTGTGGAGCCAGGGCCCCGTTGCCGCCGCTGCCGCCCGCCGGTTCGCGACCGTCCTGGCCATCCTCGCCGGACGGCCCGCGCTCGCCGCGGAGCTGCCCGCCGCACTCCCCGCCCACGTCCCCCTGCAGGCCGGCGCCCACACCCTGGCCGGCGACCCCGACGACTTCTTCCGCGATCGGGTCGAGGACACCCAGGAGCTGCGGCTCCGCATCGTCCTGCTGCAAGAGGCCCCCGACCAGCCCGGCTCGGCGGCGCCCGCGGCCCGCGAGCAGGCGTACGCCCACGACACCCCACTCAGCGAGATCACCGCCCCCGGCGGTTCCCCGCTCGACACCGCTGCCGAACTCCTCGCCCTCACCGACTTCGCCGCCGTATACCTGGCCGTCGCCTCGACCGAGAGACCATGACCGGAATGAATCGCCTCACCAACACCATCCGCCCCTACGCCTGGGGCTCCACCACCGCCATCCCCGAGCTCCTCGGCACGCCGCCCACCGGCGAGCCCCAGGCCGAACTGTGGATGGGCGCCCACCCCGGCGCACCCTCCCGCATCGACCGCGGCCAGGGCCCTATCCCCCTCGACACGGTCATCGACGCCGACCCCACCGCCGAACTCGGCGAAGCCACGGTCAAGCGCTTCGGACCTCACCTGCCCTTTCTGTTCAAGGTCCTCGCCGCCGGCGCGCCCCTGTCCCTCCAGGTCCACCCCGACCTCGACCAGGCGGCTGCCGGTTACGCCGACGAGGAGGCTCGCGGCATCCCCCTGGACGCGCCGAACCGCAACTACAAGGACGCCAACCACAAGCCCGAGATGATCGTCGCGCTGTCGCCCTTCGTCGGCCTGTGCGGCTTCCGCCGGCCCACCGAAGCCGCCGACCTCATCGACGCCCTCGGCATCCCCACCCTCGCGCCCTACGTCGACATTCTCCGCGCCCACCCGGAGGACCGCGCCCTGCGCGAGGTCCTCGCGGCCGTCCTCGGCGCGGAACCCGACGCCATGGCCGAGACCGTGCGCGCGGCGACCGAGGCGGCGGCCCGCCTCGCCGCAACCCCGGGCACGCCGCACGCCACCGCGTACGCCGCCTACGCGAGCGCGGCCCAGAGCTTCCCCGGCGACCGCGGCATCATCGCCGCGATGCTGCTCAACCATGTGCTCCTCCAGCCCGGTGAAGCCCTCTACCTCGGCGCCGGCGTCCCGCACGCCTACCTCAGCGGCCTCGGCGTCGAGATCATGGCCAACTCCGACAACGTCCTGCGCTGCGGCCTCACGCCCAAGCACATCGACGTACCCGAACTCCTGCGCATCGTCCGCTTCGAGGCCGGCGACCCGGGCGTGCTCCGCCCCGAGGCGGCTCCGGACGGCGAGGAGCTCTACCCGGCCCCGATCGACGAGTTCCGGCTCTCCCGCCACCTCCTCGCTCCCGGCGCCGACCCCCGCACCCTGCCGTCCGGCACTCCGCAGATACTCCTGTGCACGAGCGGCGAGGTCCGACTGCGGACCCTCGACGGTCCCGAACTCGAACCCGACACCACCTCCTCTCCTTCCGCTCCCGCCGGCACCCTCACTCTCGTACAAGGCGAATCCGCCTACGTCCCCGCCGGAGAACGCATCGAACTCACCGGCCAGGGCACCCTGTTCCGTGCGACCGTGACCGCCTGAGCGGCACCGGACGAACCGACGGCGACCCGGACGCCAGGGCGAGCCTCTGCCACAATGCCCGTCCGTAACGCCCGAACCGACGGGTCCCAAGCGCCCGTCGACCGAGCCGACCGAAGGGACACCCACCACCAATGAGCGCGTCAGGCGGAACCAGGGCGATCATCGCGGCACTCAGCGCCAACCTCGCCATCGCCGCCGCCAAGTTCGTCGCCTTCGCGTTCAGCGGCTCGTCCTCGATGCTTGCCGAAGGCGTGCACTCGGTCGCCGACTCCGGCAACCAGGCACTCCTGCTCATCGGCAACAAGAAGGCCAAGCGCGCCGCGAACGAGGAACACCCCTTCGGCTACGGCCGCGAACGCTACGTCTACGCCTTCCTCGTCTCGATCGTCCTCTTCTCCGTCGGCGGCATGTTCGCCCTCTACGAGGGCTACGAGAAGATCCGCCACCCGCACCCCATCGACCACTGGTACTGGCCGGTCGGTGTCCTCATCTTCGCGGTCCTCGCCGAGGGGTCCTCGTTCCGCACCGCGGTCAAGGAGTCCAACCACACCCGCGGGCACATGTCCTGGATCGAGTTCATCCGCCGCGCGAAGGCCCCCGAACTCCCCATCGTCCTGCTGGAGGACTTCGGTGCCCTGATCGGCCTCGTCCTCGCCCTGGCCGGCGTCGGTATCGCGCTCGCCACCGACGACGGCGTCTGGGACGGCATCGGCACCCTCTGCATCGGAACCCTCCTCATCTGCATCGCACTCGTCCTCGCAGCCGAGACCAAGTCCCTGCTGATCGGTGAGGGCGCCGCCGCCGAAACCGTCGACCGCATCCGCGCCGCGGCCATCGACGGCGACACGGTCACCGGTGTCATCCACATGCGCACCCTCCACCTCGGCCCGGAAGAACTCCTGGTCGCCGCCAAGATCGCCGTGCAGCACGACGACACCGCCGCTCAGGTCGCCATCGCCATCGACGCCGCCGAGGAACGCATCCGTGCCGCAGTGCCGATCGTCCGGGTCATTTACCTCGAACCCGACATCTACAGCGAGGCGGCAGCGGCGGCGGGCCCCGACCCCGACCAGACCCCGGGGGGCCGCTGACCGCGACGCCCTGCGGGCGAGAGGTCGACCGGTGTAGATTCATACGTAGCCAGACGTCGCTGCTGATGGCGGTCGGGCGGTCACCGCACCATGACCGGCCGAGGGAGAGAGGGCCTCCGACGGATTGCGCTGCCAATAGGGGACAGGTGTGTCCGTAGCAATCGGCACGCCTTGCCGCCTGGTAGCGCCGTGTCCACGTCCACCTCGACCACCACGAGGAGCAGCCCGTATGACCACCACCGCCACCGACTTCAAGGTCGCGGACCTTTCCCTTGCCGCCTTCGGCCGCAAGGAGATCACCCTCGCCGAGCACGAAATGCCCGGCCTGATGTCCCTGCGTTCCGAGTACGGCACGGCCCAGCCGCTCGCCGGCGCCCGCATCACCGGGTCCCTGCACATGACCGTGCAGACCGCCGTCCTCATCGAGACCCTCGTCGCCCTCGGCGCGGAGGTCCGTTGGGCCTCGTGCAACATCTTCTCCACCCAGGACCACGCGGCCGCGGCCATCGCCGTCGGCCCGAACGGCACTCCGGACAACCCGCAGGGTGTCCCCGTCTTCGCCTGGAAGGGCGAGTCGCTCGAAGAGTACTGGTGGTGCACCGAGCAGGCCCTGACCTGGCCGAACACCCCCACCGGCGGCCCCAACATGATCCTGGACGACGGCGGCGACGCCACGCTCCTGGTGCACAAGGGCGTCGAGTTCGAGAAGGCGGGCGCGGTCCCGGCCACCGCTGCGGACGACAGCGAGGAGTACGGCTACATCCTCGAACTGCTGCGCCGCACCATCTCCGCGAGCCCGCAGAAGTGGACCCAGCTCGCCTCCGAGATCCGCGGCGTCACCGAGGAGACCACCACCGGCGTCCACCGCCTGTACGAGATGCAGCAGGAAGGCTCCCTGCTGTTCCCGGCGATCAACGTCAACGACGCGGTCACCAAGTCGAAGTTCGACAACAAGTACGGCTGCCGGCACTCCCTCGTCGACGGCATCAACCGCGCCACCGACGTCCTCATCGGCGGCAAGGTCGCCGTGGTCTGTGGCTACGGCGATGTCGGCAAGGGCTGCGCCGAGTCGCTGCGTGGCCAGGGCGCCCGCGTGATCATCACCGAGATCGACCCGATCTGCGCGCTCCAGGCCGCGATGGACGGCTACCAGGTGGCCACCCTCGATGACGTCGTCGAGACCGCCGACATCTTCGTCACCACCACGGGCAACCGCGACATCATCATGGCGTCCGACATGTCCCGGATGAAGCACCAGGCGATCGTCGGCAACATCGGCCACTTCGACAACGAGATCGACATGGCCGGCCTCGCCAAGATCCCCGGCATCGTCAAGGACGAGGTCAAGCCGCAGGTCCACACCTGGACCTTCTCCGACGGCAGGGCGCTGATCGTCCTGTCCGAGGGTCGCCTGCTGAACCTCGGCAACGCGACGGGTCACCCCTCCTTCGTGATGTCCAACTCCTTCACGGACCAGACCCTGGCCCAGATCGAGCTGTTCACCAAGCCCGAGGAGTACCCGATCGGCGTCTACGTGCTCCCGAAGCACCTCGACGAGAAGGTCGCCCGTCTCCACCTCGACGCGCTCGGCGTGCGGCTGACCACGCTCCGCCCGGAGCAGGCCTCCTACATCGGCGTCAAGGTCGACGGCCCCTACAAGTCGGACCACTACCGCTACTGACCGGTGGAGCCGCGCACTCGCGCGACTCACCCAGCGGCGAACAGATCCACCGTGCACCGGCCCCCGTCTCGCCCGCGAGGCGGGGGCCTTGCCAGACCCCGAGACCAGACGATGCCCCGCGGCCGCTACTCCTTCTACGACACGCATGACCACACTCCCCTAGGCGCAGAACACTTCCATTGCGCGACCGGCCCCTCCGGCTGGCGCTACACCGCGCAGAACACCACGCCCGAGGGCGCCCACGCAGGATCGATCGACCTCACCATCGACGACCTCGGCCGTCCCATCCGTCTCGAACTGCACGCCTCCGCATGGCAGGTCCGCGCAGCCGCGCTCGACGGCGTCACCTGGGTCAGAACCGACCCGACCGGCGAGCACGCCCAAGAAGGAAACGCGCCCGCGCACGCGTTCACCGGCCTATCGCCGGCGTTCCTGATCGCCACGGCCCGGCTGTTGCGCCTCGAACCAGGTGCGCCGGCCACGCGCGTACGTCTCGTGGCATTCCAGGCCCCCGTCCTTGCACCGCTCACGGTCGACCAGTCCTGGTCGCTCCTCACAAGGACAGCACATTCGACGGACGGCGGTTCGCTGCCTGTGGACAACTTCCGCGTGGCCGATCTGTCCACCGGCGAGCAGCACGACGTCCACCTCGCCGGCGACGTGGTCCTGGCCGCGCCGGGCATCGAGTTGGAGGACCTCGACACGCCCCCGTCCAGCTTCCGGTGATTTGACGCATGCGGGAGGGGGAGGTAGGTTTGAACGGTTGTCGCGAACCGGACTCGTCCGGGTTCAACGCGCGGGAACCTTGCCACTTCGCTCATTGAAGACACCAACGCCCAGTCGAGAGAAATCTCGAGCGGGCTTCCGTGTCCCCGAAAGGCGGATGGTAATTCCGACCGGAAAGCATCTGCTAAGGTTGGAACACAACGAAGGGAAAGCCCGGAGGGGCCCGGAAGGGCAGCCGATGGCAGCTTCCGTTTCTTGAGAACTCAACAGCGTGCCAAAAGTCAACGCCAGATATGTTGATACCCCGTCCGGGTCGGATTTCCGATCGGGATGTGGTTCCTTTGAAAAAGTCCTTTCCTGCCCGTTGGGGTGGGGGAGGCGACACAGCGAGGACGCTGTGCACCCGGGGATTATTCCTCCTCGTGGTGCCGCTCTTGCGTGTGTTTTCTTTCGAGAAAGCATTCACGGAGAGTTTGATCCTGGCTCAGG
>NZ_FNVU01000033.1 GCF_900107965.1 Actinacidiphila yanglinensis
GACGAGCAGGGTGACACCGAGCGGCCCGAGGTGGGACTTGTTGGCGAACAGCAAGGCAGCCCAGACGACGGCGAACCCGAACCGCACGAAGTACAGCTGGCGCAGGGCCGGCGTGAAGGAGAGGGCTGCTGGTGAGTCGACGGTGGTCACGATGATCCTTTCGGGACGGGGTGAAGGCGGTCCGGCAGGTGACACGGCCGGCCGCGGGAGGGGTGAGGGCGGCGGGCCGTCGGACCCGCCACCGAGAACGAACGTTCTCTCTCGCATCATCAGCATGGCAACTCCGTCGCGCCCTGTCAAGACCGAACGTTCTCCCCGCTGCACCCGGCCGCCCCCTGGCGTGCTCACCGGTGGGACCCGGCCCCCCGGCTCAGGGGGCGTAGAGGTCGACCGGGAGGGGGTGGTCGACCGGCACCACGCGGGAGTTGACGGCCGTGAGGCAGCCCGGGCAGAGCAGCTGCCGGAAGACGACCTCCGCGTCGACGTACACCGAAGGGTCGTGCCAGATGTGCGGGCCCGCCTCGGTTGGTGCCGCGTCGCGGCGGGCCAGGGCGGCGAAGAACGCGCCGCCGGCCAGCGGCCCGACCGCGTACCCGCAGTGGACGCACACCACCGTGCCGCCGTCCGGCGACTCCCGGACGGCGAGGTTGTCGTCGAGCCGGCGGACCTCGTCCAGGTCCGGTCGCGTGCCGATCGGCGCGAGCGCGGCAGCGGGCAGCCCGGCGCCCGCGGCGCGCCGCCGCCGCAGCCGTTCCCGGCGCTCCTCGGTCGCGTCCCCCCGCACCTCGCCGTCCTCGCCGAGCACGACGCCGTAGACGTCCCGGGCTGCGTCCACCGACACCCGGACCTGCCGCACGTCGTCGCGGACCCGCTCGGCCGGGCGCAGCAGCGGGTCGCCGTATCCACCGCCGGCCTGCCAGTGCAGGTAGAGCGCGTCGCCGGGGCCGAGGTCCGACTCCCCCTCGCAGGGGAGCACCTCGGTCGTGCCGCCGAGCTCGCCCAGGTCGGCGGGGATGGTGGTCGCCCGCACGAGCTGCGGGACGCCGATGCCGCGCACCACCAGGTCGAGCTGGGAGTTCCCGGGATATCCCCCGGCCAGCCCGACGTTCTGGTTCGCGACCTTGCCGGTCCCCGAGACGACCAGGGACATCGTCCCCTTCTGGTCGGGGTGCTGCACGTAGCAGACCGAGCCGCTCATCCCGCCGCGCTGCCGGCCCGGTCCGCCGGAGTCGGTCTGCTCGCGCCGCCACAGGGCGACGAGGGGATAGAGGTACTCGGTCATCTCGACGTCGGGCGCCCGGGCGGAGGGGATGATGAGCCGGCCGCCGGTGTCGACACCGTCGTGGTGCACCTGGGCCCCGTAGCCGCCGGCCATCACGTCGAAGATCGGGGACACGAAACCCTTGCTGCCGCCCCCGCGGACGTCGACGCCGGAGACGACGCACAGGTCGGTGGTGCCGTTGCAGATCGACTGCACGTCGTCGCGGTGGGCCGGTTCGGCGTCCAGCATCTTGGCGAGCACCTCGGCGACCAGGTTGCCCGAGCCCCACGCCGGACCGAACGGTCCCTTGCCCACCGCGGCCGGGAACGAGGCGTTGGTGAGGGTGTCCTCGTCGGTGACGATCTCGAAGCAGCGCATCAACCCGCCCGCGGCCCACGGGATGTCGCCGGCCAGCAGCGGCAGCAGGGTGAAGACGATCCCCGCGCGCAGGCCCGGGTAGGGGCAGTTGATGATGCCGGTCTGCCCGGCGGTGCCGCGGAAGTCGAAGACGAGCCGGTCGGCCTCCTTGGTCATCGCGACCTTGATGGGGTGCAGGCCGCGGTCACCGGTGCGCGACTGCTCCTGGTAACCGACCGCGCTCCACGTCCCGTCGGGCAGGGCCGCGAGCTTGGCGCGCAGCCGGCGCTCGGCGTCGTCCATCATCCGGCGCATGACGCCCTTGACGGTGTCGGCGCCGTACTTGGCGATCAGCCGGAGGATCTGCTCGCCCGCGTTCTTGTTGGCGGCGACCTTGGCCCGCAGGTCGAGGCCGACCAGGTGCGGAAGGCGGGATCGGCGGACCCAGGCGTCGGCGACGTCGCGCTGCAGCACGCCGTCGCGCACCACCTTGAGCGGCGGCGTGGGCACCGCCTCGCCGAACACGTCCTGGGCCGAGGGGCTGAAGGAGCCCGGCCGCGGCCCGCCCAGGTCGACCTGGTGGGCGATCGCCGTCGTCCACCCGAACAGCCTGCCCTCGTGGAAGATCGGGGCCAGCACCGCCGCGTCGTTCTGGTGCAGCCCGCCGCCGATCCACGGGTCGTTGCACAGGAACATGTCGCCCTCGGCGATGCCCGGGTTGTCGCTGCGGTGCCGCAGCGTCCAGACGACGGCCAGGTCCATCGAGCCGATCAGCCCGACGTTGTACGCGCCGACCTGGACCTGCTCGCCGAGTTCGTCGCAGATGGAGAAGTTGAAGTCGTTGGACTCGGTGACGACGTGCGAGCCCGACATCCGCCGCAGCGTCTCGCCCATCTCCTGGGTGATCGCCCACAGCCGGTGCCGGACGACCTCGTAGGTCAGCGCGTCGACCCGGTCGCCGTGCCCGTCGTCGATCCGGTGCAGCCGCAGGGTGGGCGAGATCTGCCGCAGCAGTTCCTCGCGGGGCAGCGGCCGGCTGGTGAACTCGTCCGCGCCGGGGATCTTGGATGTCATGGAAGCCGTCCTCACTGGTAGCGCAGCACGAGGTTGCCGAGATGGTCGACGTGGCCGGTGGCGCCCGCGGGGACCACGACCACCGTGGTCGGGACATCGACGACGGCCGGACCGACGAGCGTGTGGCCGGCGCGCAGCCGGGCGTACTCGTAGACGGGGGTGGGCACGAAACCGGTCTGCGAGTCGAGACAGACCGCGCGTTCGCCGATCAGGGCCTCCGCCGGGTCGGGGCCGTCGGCCCGGGGGACGGTGGGCAGCCTGACCGGAAAGCCGAGGCCGGCCTTGGCCCGTACGCGGTAGGTGATCGCCTGCACGCCGGCCTCGCGGTAGCCGGCGCCGCTGCCGTTGATGCGCTCGTACTGCTCCTCGAAGCGCTCCAGGATCTCCTCGCCGGTGCGCTCGGTGAACTCCGCGTCCGGTACCGGGGTCGCGAGTTCGGTGACCTGCATCGAGTACCGCAGATCGATCTCGCGCTGCAGCGTCACGTCGTGGAACGTCACCTTCTGCCGGTCCAGCGCCTGCCGCAGATCGGCTTCCAGGCGGGCGAAGTGGGCCGCGAGCACCGGGGGCGCGACCGGGAAGGACGACGGGTCGGAGAGCTCGGCGCTCATGACGATGTCCGAGGCCGCCAGCCCGTAGGCGGAGAACGCCGAGGCGACGGGCCCCAGGGGCACGACGACCTCGCTCACCCCCAGGTCCTGGCAGTAGCCGGCGCAGTGGGCGGGGCCGGCGCCGCCGAAGGCGTAGGCGACGAAGTCGCGGGGGTCGTAGCCGGCCTGCACCACGGCCCGGCGCAGGAGGTCGCCGGCCTGCGCGTTCTGCACCTCGTGGATGGCGATGGCGGCCTCCTCGACGGTCAGGCCGAGCGGCTCGCCCACGTGCTCCCGGATCGCCTCCCGTGCCAGGTCGATCCGCAGCGGCTTGCGGCCGCCCAGCAGCCCGCGGGGACTGAGGATGCCGAGCACCAGGTTCGCGTCGGTGTTCGTGGGGCGGGTGCCGCCGTTGCCGTAGCAGGCGGGACCGGGGACGGCCTCGGCGCTCTGCGGGCCCAGCCGCAGGTTGCCCAGGCCAGTGCCCCGCCACCCGAACCGATGGTGTGCACGCGGATGGTGGCCGCGTTGATCGGGAACTGGTTCACCACGGAACCCGGCGCCATGACCGGCTCCCCGTCCACGATGAGCCCGGCCAGGAACGTGGTGCCGCCGACGTCGGTGGTGATGACGTTGCGGTGCCCGAGTTGCTCGGCCAGGCGCATCCCGCCGATGACGCCGCCGGACAGCACGGACCCGACGGTGGTGATGGCGTGCTCGGGTGCCCGGTCGGCGGTGATGGTGCCGCCTTCGCTCTGCATCACCAGCAGCGGCCCCTTGAGCCCGCGCTCCTCCAACTGCCTCTGCAGGGGCAGGAGATACGTGCGCAGCCGCGGGCCCACCTGGGCGTTCATGATCGTCGTGGAGGTCCGGGCGAACTCGCGGATGCGCGGGCTGACCTCCGAGGAGAGCGTGACGTACACGTCCGGGTCGATCTCGTGGATCAGCTCGCGGACGCGCTGCTCGTGGGCGCCGTTCTTGAACGACCACAGCAGGCACACCGCGATCGCCTCGACGCCCTGGTCCAGCAGGGATCTCGCGACGCGGCGGACCTCGTCCTCGTCCAGCGGGACCAGTACCTTGCCGGCGTGGTCGATCCGCTCGGTGACCTCCAGCGCCCGGTACTTCGGGATCAGCGGCGCGGGCTTGCGCTGCCGGAGGGTGTCCTGGATCTCGTGGGCCGACCGGCCGAGCGTGCGGCCCTCGGCGTTCATGATGTAGATCGCGTCCCGGTGGCCCTTCGTGGCGATGAGCCCGACCTCGGCCACCTGGCCCTGGACGAGGGCGTTGATCGACGCGGTGGTGCCGTGGGCGATGTAGTCGGTCTGCGTGAGCAGTTCGCCGACCTCGATGCCCAGCCCGTCCGCGATGTCCTCGATCGCACGCATGACACCGATCTCGCGGTGCGGCGGCGTCGTCGGCGTCTTGGCCGACACGATCCGGCCGCAACCGTCCGAGGCGACCGCGTCGGTGAACGTGCCGCCCACGTCGATGCCCAATGCGTATGACATGTGCGTCCTCCTGGTGATCCCTGGTGATCTCTACCGCGGGTGGGCGGCGACCCGCCCGGTGACTGTGTGCAGGACCTCGGCGGGGCGGGCGTGCTCCCCGCCCATCCAGGCGACGTGCTGGTCGGGGCGCACCAGCAGCAACTCGGCGGGATACCGGTCGGGTCGGCGCACCGGCAGGTCGACCACGGTCAGCGGGATCCCGAGGGCGCGCGCCGCCGAGGTCCAGGACGCCACGTCGGCGCGCGTGTCGGTGCGCAGCAGGGTGAAGTCGGGGCCGAGCAGGTCGAGTACGGACCGGTCACCGTCGAGCCAGACGTGCGGCAACCGGAAGCCGGGCCGCGCGCGTTGCAGGTGGTCGCCCATGGTGATCGCGGCCCGGCCCCCGCCGCCGACCACCAGGGGTGAATCCGCGTAGTGGTAGCCGAAGCTGAACCCGTCCGGCGAGTAGCGGGGCGGCTCCGTGACCGCGAGCCGGCCGGCGAACTCCGCGCGGGCCCGCTCGCCGTCCGGGCCGGGCAGGTGGATGTCCGGCGAGTACTCCGCGTACGCGCTGCGCGCCGCCGTCCCCACCGCGCGGGCGAACTGCTCGCCCACCGGCTTGCGTTCGCGCTCGTACGCGTCCAACACCTCGGGGGGCGCCCAGCGATGGTGGACCGCCGCCAGCATCCAGGACAGCGTCGCCGCGTCCTGGATCCCCGCGTTCATGCCGAACCCCCCGACCGGGATCCAGATGTGGGCGGCGTCGCCGGCCAGGAACACCCGCCCGGCGCGGTACCGCTGGGCCACGAGCCGGCGTCCGGTCCAGCGCACCACGCCGAGCACCTCGTGCGCGACGGGTTCTCCCACCGCCTCCCGCAGGAGCTCGTCGGGGTCCTCGCCCTCGGTGTCGTGGTCGGGGGCGAAGGCGACGTGGTGGAGCCACAGCTCGTCGCCGTCGACGGCGATCAGCGAGGAGATCCGGCCGCCGTAGGTCCAGTACGTCCACGCCGGGTCCCGGGCCGCCAGCCGGCCGAGCGCGGGCGAGCGGAGGAAGGTCGACACGAACCGCTGGATCGCGTCGACACCCTCGTAGCTGATGCCGAGTTGGCGGCGAACGGTGCTGCGGGCGCCGTCGCAGCCGACCACGTACCCGCAGTGCAGGGTGCGCCGCACGCCGGAGGACTCCACGACCGCCTCGACGTGGTCGTCGTCCTGGCGGAGCCCGACCAGCCGGGTGCCCCGTTCGAGGGTCAGTCCGGGAAGCCCGCGCGCGTGCCGCTCCAGGATCGGTTCGAGGAACAGCTGCGAGATCCGGTGCTGCGGCTCCGGGGTGGGCCAGTCCTCCTTGCCGGCGCCGTCCAGGACGTCGCGCGCGGCCGGCAGGTCGATGCGGAAGATCTCCGCGCCGGTCAGGGTGGTCCGGTACCGGATGGACGTGGGGTGGTCCTCGGGCAGCCCGGCGCGCCGGATGTCGTCCGCGATGCCGAGCCGCCGGAAGATCTCCATGGACCGCGCGGAGGTGGTGTTGCACCGGGGGTTGACGGCCCGTTCCCCGCTCTCCTCCACGACGTGGCACGCCACGCCACGCCGGGCCAGGTCGATGGCGAGGGTCAGCCCGGCCGGGCCGGCACCGACGACCAGGACCTCGACCCGCTCCGCACCGCTGCTCGTCGGATGTGTCATGTGCTCAGGAACTCCCCTACCAGGCTGCAGAATTCGTCCGGCCGGTCGACGTGGATCCAGTGCCCGGCCCCCGCCACCACGGCGAGGCGGGCGTCGGGCAGGGCGCGGACCAGGCGCTCGGAGACCTCGACCGGCGAGACCCGGTCGCGTTCCCCGTGCAGCGCGAGCACCGGGCCGGCGATCCCGCTGGGATCGACCGGTGGAGGGCCGCCGGGGTCCGCGGGGGCGAACATCGACCGGAACGCCTGCTCCGCGCCCGGGCGCAGGGCCTGCCGCAGCCGGATCCGGGCGAGCTCGTCGAGGAGTGCCGGGTGGGCGCTCTCGTCGGCGACCAGCCGGGCGAGGGTGGCGCGCATGGAGCGCTCGGTCGGGTCCTCGTAGAAGGGCACCGCGGCGGGCAACGGCCCGCTGCCGGCTCCTCCCATGACGACCGCGCGGGCGATCCGTTCGGGCGCCAGGGACATGAGGGCCAGCGCGGCGGCCCCGCCCGCGGCCGAGTTGCCCACCAGATGCACGCGTGCCAGGCCGTCGCGGTCGAGGATGCCCAGTACCTGCCGCGCCCGGGCCCTCGCCCAGGCACCCGGGCCCTTGATCCCGCTCGATCCGGCGATCTGCGTGCCGAAACCGAGCAGGTCCGGCGCCAGGCAGCGGAACTCGCCGGCCAGCCGGAAGCGCACGGCCGCCCAGTTGCTCTCGGCGTCGACCCCCGGTCCGCCACCGTGGAGCAGGACGAGCGGGATGTCGCCGTCCTGACGGCCGGCGGTCTCGGATGCGGACGGCACCTGCGACCTCCTCGACGCACCACGTCTGTATGTAGCGTTCACTCTACGACCCCGAGGAGGCGTTGGCTACAGCGCGACCGGGACCACGACGGCCATGCCCAGGCCCACGGCCACGGGCCACGGGCCACGGGCCACGGCCACCGAGCGCCAGGATGGCAACCGCCGCCGTTCCCGTCAAGACCGAACGTTCTCCCCTGGCGGGAGAACGCTCGGTTGCGGCCGCGGGGCAATTTCCCTGGTCCGCACTAGAGACCGAACGTTCTTCCGTTTGTTAACCTGGTCAGCATGAGTCGGAGTACAGAAGGCGGCAGCATCTCCGAGGCGAGAGAGCGGCTGCTCAACACAGCAACCCGGATCTTCTACACGGAGGGGATCCATTCCGTCGGCGTCGACCGGATCGTCGAGGAAGCCAAGGTGACCCGGGCCACCCTGTACCGGCACTTCTCGGGCAAGGACGACCTGGTCCTGGCATACCTCTCGCTGGCCGACCAGGGCATCCGCGGGCAGGTCGCCACCGCCGTCGCGAGCAGCGAATCGGCGCCCGACCAGGTCCGGGCCGTCGCCAAGTCGATCACCGCGGGCATCCGGTCCCCCGGATTCCGCGGCTGCGCCTTCCTCAACGCGGTGGCCGAGTACCCCGATGCCTCGCACCCGATCCACCAGTCCGTCATGGCCCACCGCGAGTGGTTCCTGAACACCGTCACGGATCTGCTGGCACAGACGGGCGGCGGACCCGCCGACGCCGCCGGCCGGCACCTGGTCATGCTCCGCGACGGCGCGATGGCGGCCGGCTGCCTCTTCGACCCGGAGCTGATCTCCGACACCTTCCTGCACGGCGTCGAAGGCATCCTGCACGCGCGCACGGCCTGAGTCACCGAGCGGCCGGGCCGCCCGGGAGGCCGGCGCCTCGGCCCGGCGCGTTCCCGCCCGGAAACCGCCGTGAATCCGCTAGGAAGCGCGTCCTGACGCGCGGTCACGCTGCTCCGCGAGACCGCGGACCAGGGAGACGATGCCGTCGACGTGCGAGCTGTAGCTCACGCCGTCGAAGCTGTTGGTCACCGACAACCCGTCCATCATGGCCCGGCCGAGCACGGCGATCCGGTCGACGAACGCCTCGTCGACCTCCCCGCCGTCCGGCGCGAACACGGGGGTGAGGGCCTCCACCCACGAGGCGTGGGCGTAGTCGCGGATCCGGCGCACGGTGTGCGTCACCGGATCCGTCTCCTTGTGCGGGCCGACGCTGATGGCCAGCAGCAGGCGGAGGTACTCCGGCCGCTGGTCAAGGGAGTTGCACGCCGCGGTGACCCACTTCTCGAAGCGCTCGAGCGGCGCGTGCTCGTCGAAGGACGAGGGGTTCGGGAACGTGGCGTGCAGTTCGTCGAAGGTGCGCTCCAGCAGGGCCGCCAGGACGCCGAGCTTGTTCCCGAAGTGGTAGTAGATCGAACTCGGGGGCAGCCCGGAGGTGGCGCTCAGGTCCGAGATGGCCATCCCGTCGTATCCCCGGCTCGTGATGAGGGCCCGGGCGGCGTCCAGGATGACGTCGCGGCTGCTCACGCCGGCAGCGGTCGTTGCGGATCTCGGTTCCTTCACCACCCGTCAATGATAGGGGCCGAGCAGCCGCCCGCGCTGGCGGCGGGCACGAGACGGTACGGGGGCGGGCCGGGTGCGAGGGGCGCGAGGGCACAGGTAAGGACCCCCCTCCTAGGAATACAGCCCTTACCTGATGCCCTCGCCCGACGGAGCCGCCGCCTCAGACGAGGATCAGCTCGACGGCGATGTTGCCGCGGGTGGCGTTGGAGTACGGGCACACCTGATGGGCCTTCTCCACCAGGTCCTTCGCGGTGCCGGGGTCCACGTCCGGTATCGAGACGAGGAGCTTGACGTCGAGGCCGAGACCTCCGTCGGGGGTCTTGCCGATGCCGACCTTCGCGGTCACCAGGGAGCCGGCGACGCTGGTCCCGGTCTGTCGCGCGACAACGCCGAGCGCGCTCTGGAAGCAGGCACTGTATCCGGCCGCGAAGAGCTGCTCGGGGTTGGTGCCCGCACCGCTGCCGCCCAGTTCCTTGGGGGTGTTGACGACGACGTCCAGCTTGCCGTCGTCACTGGCGACGCGGCCGTCGCGGCCGTTCTCCGCGGTGGCGACGGCAACGTACAGGACGTCCACGGACTGCGTGGTCATGAGAAGTTCTCCTTCGAAGGTGGGGATGGGGGTGGGGTCGAGCGGGCTCAGCGTGCGGCCTGCTCGATGATCTTGGTGACGGCGCCGGGCCGGCTGACCATCACCGCGTGTGCGGCCTTCACCTCGGACACGTGGGCGTGCGCACGTGCGGCCATGAAGCGCTGCACATCGGGTGCGATCGCGTGGTCCTGAAGGGTGATCAGGTCCCAGGAGGGGATGGTGCGGAAGGCCTCACCGACGCTGGGGTCGGTGACCGCCCTGGTGTTGGCCGGGCGCTGCGCCGCGGCCAGGTTGGCGGCCGTGTCCGCGTCGACGTCGCCGGCGAACGCCTCCCGGAAGTGCGCCGGATCGATGGACACCTCCGTGCCGCCCGGCACCGGGGTGTAGACCAGCGGCAACGACGGAGAGGTCCGGCCGGCGAGGTCGCCGACCGTCTCACCCGTCACGGGGATGAACCCCGCGATGTAGACGAGGGACTTGACGTCGGGATCCGAGGTCGCCGCGTTGGTGATCACCGCGCCGCCGTAGGAATGGCCCACCAGCACCACCGGCCCCTTGATGGTGGCCAGGTAGCTGGAGAGGTACGCCGAGTCGCTGGTGAGCCCCTGCAGCGGGTCGGCGATGGCGCGCACCGGATAGCCGTCGGCGCGCAGCCGCGTCATCACCGCGTCCCAGCTCGACGAGTCCGCCCACGCCCCGTGGACGAGGACGACCGTCGGCTTGGGCGGCCCGGACTTGCTGTCGTTCGCCAGCGCGACACCGGGCACCATGGCCGCCGCGAACAGGGTGAAGGCGGCGGCTCCGGCGAGCGCGACGCGGCGGGAGAGACGGAGTTGCACGATGAATCCCCTTCTGGAGTGGGACGGGAGGCGGAACGCGGCGCTCGGCGATCGCCTGGTGGGGACCGCGACGCGGCCACGAAGTTCCGCTCCCGTACGAGGTAGACTAACTAGTAACTCTACCTGCCGCCACAGTGCCAGAACGGACGGCTCGACGCAAGCGAAGGGGGAACCCGTACGATGAGCCACGTGAACGTGCCCGTACGAGAGCGTCTGATCGACGCGGCCACCGAGCTCTTCTACGCGCACGGACTGCGCGCGGTGAGCGCCGACAAGATCATCGAGCGGGTCGGCACCACGAAGGTGACCTTCTACCGGCACTTCAGGACCAAGGACGACCTGGTCGTGGCGTACCTGGAGGGGTGTGCGACGCTCGAGCGCGACGGCGTCGGCAGCGTGATCGCCCAGGCCGGCGGGGACGTCGACACGGCCCTGCGCCTGATCTCGGAGGCCATCGGCACCCTGGCCTGCAGCCCGGGCTTCCGCGGCTGCCCCTTCATCAACGCGGCCGCCGAGTACCCCGATCCCGCCGGCTCCGTGCGCCAGGTCGTCGAGGCGCACCGGGCCTGGTACACGAAGACCTTCGAGCAGCTCATCGCGCCGCTCGGACTGCCGGACCAGGCCGCCGCCGCAGCGGATCTGATGGTCCTCCGCGATGGCGCCATGGTCGCCGGCTACCTCGGCGACCCCACCGCCGCCGCCGGTTCGTTCCTGCGCGGCTGCCGCGCGCTCCTTCGCCCGCTGCGCGACTGATCGGCACCAACTCCCGCACGGCGCAACGGGATCGGCCGATCCTCGGGCACCGAAACAGGCCAGTCGCGACCTGCCGCACCGACGACGCCACGTCATGAGCGGCCCGGCGCGCGCCGACCACCCCCCGAGCAGGGCCGTGCGGCGATGCCGGAGCGCCCACTGCCGCCCCCCGCTGCCTCCCCCCTGGACAGACTGGTCGGTCTGTTGTTAGCTTCGATCCGGACAGACCAGTCTGTCTGGAGGAGGGGTCCCTTGGCATCCCACTGCGTCCGCGCGGCCGCGACGGCCGACGCCACGGCGCCCGGCCGCGACCGACCGGACACACCCGTCGGCGCCGGCACGCTCGCCCTCGCGAGCTCCCTGGTCGTGCTCTTCCTCGCGAGCGCGAACGCGCCGAGCCCGCTGTATCAGAGGTACGAGGCGGCGTGGCACGCCAGCGCGCTGATCGGGACGGCCGCGTTCGCCACCTACGCGGCCACGGTCATCGTGGGGTTGCTGTGGCTGGACCGGCTGCCCGAGCGCTTCGGGCGCCGCGCGGTACTGCTCGCCTGCGTCGGCGGCCAGGTGATCGCCCTCGCCCTGTTCGCCGTCGCCGGCTCGTTCCTGGCGATCATCGTCGGCCGGGCGGTGCAGGGGCTGGCCTCGGGCGCCGCGTTCGGGACCCTGTCGGCCCTGATGATCGAGTCCGACGAGGAGCGCGGCCCGATCGCCGGCGCCGCCTCGCCCGGCACCGGGAGCGGGATCGGGGCGCTGCTGAGCGGCCTCCTCATCCAGTTCGCCCCCGGCCCCACCCACACGGTCTACCTCGTGCTGGCCTCGGTCCTGCTGGCCCAGGGGGTCCTGGTCCTGCGCCTGCTCCCGGACACGGGCCGGCGGCCGGGGCCGGTGCTGTCGCTCAGGCCGCGGATCGCCGTGCCCCCGCACGCCCGCGCGGCCTTCCTCGGCAGCGCGCCCGTGGTCTTCGCGGTCTGGGGCCTGTCCGGCTTCTACGCGGCGCTGAGTCCGGCGCTGTTCCGCACGCTGGCGCCCGGAGCCGCCGGCTGGCAGAGCGCGCTCCCGCTGTTCACGCTGCTGGGCACGGCGACGGTGACGACCGTGGCGCTGCGCCGCGTCGGCGGCCGGGCGGTCACCGTCGCCGGCCTGTTCCTGACGCTCGCCGGTCTCGGCGTGACCCTCGCGGCGCTCGCGGCGGGCTCGGTCGGCCTCTACCTGACGGCCAGTTCGATAGCGGGCATGGGGTACGGTTCCGGCTTCCAGGGCCCGGTCCGCATGGTGACCGCGGGTGCGTCGGACCGCGACAGGCCGGCGTTGATGGCCGCCGTGTTCGTGGTCGCCTACCTGGGCCTCGGGGCCGCCGCGATCGTGCCGGGCGCCCTGACGAGTGAGGGGATAGCGCTCACCCGGGTGGCTGCCGGCCTGGCCCTGGTGCTGGCGATCCTCAGCGCCGCCGCACTGGTGGCGGTCCTACGTGTCACAAGGAAGGTCGGATCGGATGCGGACTGACGTCGGCGGTTCACCACGCGAGCGGCTCCTCGCCGCCGCCGCGGAGCTGTTCTACCAGGAGGGGATCCGGAGCGTCGGCATCGGCCGGCTCCTCGAACACGCGGGAGTGGCGAAGGCCAGCCTGTACGACGCGTTCGGGTCGAAGGACGAGCTGGTCGTCGCCTACCTGAGGGCCCGGCACGACGCGATGCGGGGGCTCTTCCGCGACGCCGTCGCACGCCATGGCACCCCCCGCGCGAGGGTGCTCGCGCCCTTCGACGTCCAGGCCGCCTTCGCCGCCGACAGCACCTACCGCGGATGCGCCTTCGCCCGCGCCATCGCCGAGTCGCACCCGGCCGGCGTGGACACCGCGGCCTCGGACTACCGCGCCTGGATCCGCGAGACCTTCGCGGGCCTGGCGGCGGAGGCGGGCGCGGCCGACCCTCCGACCCTGGCGATGCAACTGCACGCCCTGTGGGACGGAGCCGCGCAGTCACTTCAGATGGACCACGACCCCCAGGTGGTGCGCGCCGCGCGCGACGCGGCGGCGGCCCTCCTCGACACGGCGCTGCCGGGCACGCGGAACGTGCCCTGACCACCAAGCAGCCCTTGTCCCTTGACGGATGACCCGAGAGCGACCAGGAGCGACACAGTGAACGACAGTCCCACGTACCCGACCCTCGGGCTCGGCGCCGACGAAGTCCTCACCACCACGCGCGCGGTGCGCCGGCGCCTGGACCTGACCCGCCCCGTTCCCCGGGAGTTGATCCAGGAGGCCGTGAAGGTCGCCACCCAGGCACCGACCGGCCGCAACCAGCAGCAGTGGGACTTCGTCTTCGTCGACGATCCCGAGACGAAGGCGAAGGCGGCGGACATCTGGCGGGCCGGGCTGATGGCCGGGGCGCCGGACGAGCACGACTCCGCCCCACTGCCCACCCGGATGAGTTTCGCCTCGGCGGAGTGGGGGCGGATCCGGGGCAGCCTCGGCCACCTGGTCCAGCACCTGCACGAGGTGCCGGTGCTGATGATCCCGGTGGTGCGGGTCGCCCGCCGGGAGGAACTCGACTCGGTCCGCGGGCAGGCGCACAGCTGGGGCTCGGTGATTCCCGCGGCCTGGAGTTTCATGCTCGCGGCGAGGGAACGCGGCCTGGGCACGGCCTGGACCGTCGCCCACCTCACGTACGAGCGCGAGATGGCCGACCTGCTCGGCCTCCCGTTCGAGAGGACCGTGCAGGTCGCGCTGACCCCGATCGCGTACACGATCGGCACCGACTTCAAGCCGGGCCCGCGGGCCGACGACGCGAACTTCAGCCACTGGAACCGCTGGTAGCCGTTCCCGTTCCCGTCAGCGGGCGGTGGACGTCAGCCGGTGACGGTGAGGACGAGCTTGCCGCGGGTCCGGTTGCCCTCGCCCAGGCGGTGGGCCTCGGCGGCCTGCTCCAGCGCGAAGGTGCGCTCCACCTCGACCCGGACCGCGCCTGCGTCGACCAGACCAGCGATCGTGGCCAGGGCCGGGGAGTCCGGCTCCACCAGGAACGGGCTGGTGCGCACCCCGGCCGGACCGGCCAGGAGGGACAGGCGCTCCGGGACGCCGCCGGGGATCGAGACGACGAGACCGCCGGGACGGGTCACCGACACGGACCGCGCGGCGGTGTCGTCCTGCGAGCCGACCAGGTCGATGACGACGTCGATGCCGCCGGTGACGTCCTCGAACCGCTGCCGGGTGTAGTCGATCATCTCGTCCGCGCCCAGTTCCTTGAGCCAGGCGTGCCGCGGTGCGCTGGCCGTCGCCACGACCTCGGCGCCGAGGTGCTTGGCGAACTGGACCGCCAGGTGCCCCACGCCGCCGGCCGCCGCGTGCACGAGCACCCGCTGCCCGGCCTGCACGCCGGCGGTGTCGACCAGCGCCTGCCATGCGGTGAGTGCCGCGAGCGGCAGGGCGGCGGCCTCGGCATGACCGAGGGAGGCCGGCTTGCGGGCGAAGTGCCGGGACGGCGCCGTGACGAACTCGGCGTAGCCGCCGGCCGGCCGCGGGAACCAGGGCATGGCGTAGACCTCGTCGCCGGGCGCGAGCGTGGTGACGCCGAAGCCGACCTCCTCCACCACGCCGGAGACGTCCCAGCCCAGGATCAGCGGCAGCGTCTGCAGGCCGGCCATGCCCTGGCCGGCGCGGGTCTTCCAGTCCACCGGGTTGATCCCCGCCGCGTGCACACGGACCAGCACCTCGGTCGGCAGCGGCTCGGGCCGGGCGACCCGCCCGGCGGTCAGGACCTCCGGTCCGCCGAACCCGTCGATGGTGACGGCACGCATGGTGTGCTCGCTCATGGTTCCTCGCTCATGTCTGTCGTGTCTGTTCCCGCCCGGGCCGGGCCCGGGCGAGATCCACTGTGTCGCGCCTCCACGACGGCCGGTGAGTGGCCTGAGGGACACCTGTCGTACTATTCCGGCCATGCCCCATCACGTTGCCGTTCTCGCGCTCGACGGAGTCCTGCCCCTGGACCTGGGCATCCCGGCCCGGGTGTTCAACGAGGCGTGCGAGCCGGACGGGACCCGTCTCTACTCGGTGCGCACCTTCTCGCTCGGCGGCCGACCGGTCCGTACGCACGAGGACTTCCGGATCCTGGTCGACCACGACGAGGAACTGCTGGAGACCGCGGACACCGTGGTGATCGCCACCGTGGAGCCCGGCGAGGAACTGCTCGCGACGGGGACGCTGCCGGACGGCCTCGCCGCCGCGCTGGATCGGATCCGGCCGCGGACCCGCATCGTGAGCCTGTGCACCTCGGCCTTCCTGCTCGCGGCCGCCGGCCTGCTCGACGGCCGGCGGGCCACCACCCACTGGGCGCTGTGCGACAGGCTCGCCGGGCGGTTTCCCGGCGTCGAGGTCGATCCGGACGTGCTGTTCGTCGACAACGGCCGCATCCTGACGTCCGCCGGTGGTGCGGCCGGCATCGACACGTGCCTGCACCTGGTGCGACTGGACCACGGGGCGACGGTCGCGGCGGCCGCGGCGCGCCGGTGCGTCGCGGCCCCCTGGCGCGAGGGCGGGCAGGCCCAGTTCATCGAGCACCTGGTCCCGCAGGACACCGACCGTTCCACTTCGGCGACCCGGCAGTGGGCGCTGGAACGGATGGCGGAACCGATCACGCTGGAGGACATGGCAGGGCACGCGCACATGAGCGTACGCACCTTCACCCGCCGTTTCCGCGGCGAGGCGGGCATCAGCCCGCTCAAGTGGCTGGCCCAGCGCCGGCTGGCCCACGCGCGCCAGCTGCTGGAGTCCACCGACCTGACCGTCGCACGTATTGCCGCCGCGAGCGGCTTCGGCGACCCGGTCGCATTGCGCAAGCACTTCCACGCCCAGGTGGGCCTGGCCCCCCTGGCCTACCGCCGCGCCCACCACGCCCCCGACCCGGCCCCGGTACGGTGAACGCTCCTCCCTGATCCGGGGAGGCGGCCGCGCGATCGGCTTGCGCGGGCAGCGGCTCCGGCTCGACTTCCGGTGGTGGGTTGCATGCCGGCTGCCGCAGACCCCGCCAACCGGTTGTCGACTCCCCCGCCGAGCGGAACGAGAGGGTCCCATGCGCACTCTTTACGTCGTCACCCATCCGCAGGCGACGCACCACGTCGAGGGAGTCGTCGGCGGATGGCACGACTCGCAGCTGACGCCCGCCGGCGTCCGTGCGGCGGTCTCCATCGCCCGGGAGCTGCGGGCCCGGATTCCGGCCGGCGCCGAGGTGGAGCTGTTCACGTCGGATCTGCGGCGCACCCGGCGCACGGCCCATGAGGTGGCCGAACTGTTCGGGGTGAAGCCGGTCCTGGACCGCAGGCTGCGCGAGAAGTCCTACGGCGAGGCGGAGGGGAAGCCGCAGGAGTGGCTCGACCGGCGCTTCGTCCCACCGCCGGCGGTCGGGGAGCGAATGGACCACGACGAGGGCGTGCGGGGCTCCGAGACCAAGGCCGCGTGGGCACGCCGCATCTACGCCGCCATGGACGAGATCCTGCGGAACCCTTGCGAACACCAGATCATCGTGACGCACGGCGGCTCCTTGACGTGCGTCGTGGCGTCCTGGATCAGGATGCCGGTCGAGTCGCTCGGTTACGCGGGCTTCCGGGCGCCCTCCGGCAGCATCACCACGCTGCGCGAGGACGACTTCCTCCACAACCGCCAGGTCCTCGGCCTCGGCGACACCCGCCATCTCGACATCCCCGCGGCGGGCTGACCTCGACCCGCGCCGTCCGAAGGGGCGTGCACGGCGGGCCGCTCAGCGCAGGAAGCCCTCGTAGTGGCGCTGTTGGAGCTGGCTCTCGATCTGCTTCACGGTCTCCAGGCCCACCCCGACGATGATCAGGATGCTGGTCCCGCCGAACGGGAAGTTCTGGCTCGCGCCGGTCGCGGCCAGCGCGATGGTGGGGATGAGGGCGATCAGTCCCAGGTACAGCGCGCCCGGCCAGGTGATCCGGTTGAGGACGTAGCGGAGGTACTCGGCGGTCGGCCGCCCGGCCCTGATCCCCGGGATGAAGCCGCCGTACTGCTTCATGTTGTCCGCGATCTCGTCCGGGTCGAAGGTGATCGCGACGTAGAAGAACGCGAAGAACACGATGAGCAGGGAGTAGACCGTGAGGTAGACCGGGTGGTCGCTCTTGGTCAGGTTCTGCGTGATCCAGACCTGCCACCCCGCGTCGCCGTGCGAGAACTGCACGATCAGCGCCGGGAGGTAGAGGAGGGACGAGGCGAAGATGACCGGGATGACGCCCGCCTGGTTCACCTTCAGCGGGATGTAGGTGGAGGTACCCCCGTAGGAGCGGCGGCCGATCATGCGCTTGGCGTACTGCACCGGGATGCGGCGCTGGGCCTGCTCCACGAAGACCACCAGGCCCACCACGGCCAGCGCGACGAGAACGACACCGCCGAACTCGATCCAGCCGCCGGCCAGACTGCCCTGCTTCTTGATCGCCCACAGCGCGGACGGGGTGGTGGCGGCGATCGAGACGAACATCAGGAGCGACATGCCGTTCCCGATGCCGCGGTCGGTGATCAGCTCACCGAGCCACATGACCACGCAGGTGCCGGCGGTCATGGTGACGATCATCGTCACGGTGGTGAAGAGCGCCTGGTCCGGGACGATGTCGGAGGCGGCGGTGCAGTTCGAGAAGAGGGCGCCGCTGCGGGCGGTGGACACCAGCCCGGTGCTCTGGAGGACGGCGAGTCCCACGGTCAGGTAGCGGGTGTACTGCGTGATCTTCGCCGCGCCGGCCTGGCCCTCCTTCTTCAGGGCCTCCAGGCGCGGGATCACCACGGTCAGCAGCTGCAGGATGATGCTGGCGGTGATGTACGGGAGAATCCCGAGCGCGAAGATCGTGATCTGCAGCAGGGCGCCCCCGCTGAAGAGGTTGACCAGCCCGAACAGCCCCTGGCTGCCCGAGGTCTGGTCGAGGCACTGCTGGACCGCGTGGTAGTCGACACCCGGGACCGGGACGTGGGTGCCCAGCCGGTAGACCACGATGATGCCGAGCGTGAAGAGCAGTTTCCCGCGCAGGTCGGGCGTCTTGAATGCGTGGACGAAAGTGGCGAACACGGTGCCTCCGGCGACCCTGCGCGCATGCGCCGCCGTCAGGGTCGGAGATTGTCGACGGCGCATCACCGCGGAGGCGATGGCGTCGCTCTGGTGAGGAAGGAATCGGCAGAGCGGGATGACGTGGCGGCGGCTCTCCTCGCCCTGCGCCCGGCACCCGTCCCACGCGTCTCGCGCGAGCCGGCGGGGCGCCTCGTCGAGACCAAACGTTCTGTCTTGTGCGATGCTGGGCCATCCCGGCGCCGCTGTCAAGACCGAACGGTCTCCCTCACGGCGGCGGAGGTCGTGCGGGCGCGCCCCAGAGGGTGTTCTCGCAGGTCCAGCAGATCGCGTGCCTTCGGTGCGCGCCCCGGGGGGAAAGAGAGATGATGCGTGCGCCGGAGCAGTGCGTGAACCCCTTTCAAGGAGAGACGATGTCCATACGGCTTGGCGATGCGGCCCGCGTGCTTTTCCAGGGCGACAGCATCACCGACGCGAGTCGGGACCGCGAGGACGATGCCGGCCTGGGAAACGGATATGTCAGCCTGATAGCCGGGCGGTTGGCCGCCGACGGCTCCGGCCGGAAGGTGCTCAACCGGGGAATCAGCGGCAACCGCGTCGTCGATCTGCGGGCGCGCTGGCAGGAGGACGCCCTTGATCTCGCGCCCGATCTGCTGTCCGTCATGATCGGCGTCAACGACACGTGGCGCCGTTACGACGCGAACGAGATCACGACGATCGAGGACTACGAGCGGGACTACCGCTTCATCCTCGAACAGGCGCGGGCGATCGGCGCGCAACTGGTCCTCATCGAGCCGTTCCTGGTGCCCGTCGACGACGAGCAGTGGACCTGGCGGGAGGACCTCGACGGGCGGATCCACGTCGTCCGCCGGCTTGCCGCCGACTTCGACGCCGCCCTGCTCGCGGCCGACGGACTGCTCAACCAGGCGGCGCGCGAGGCAGGCAGCCCGGCCGCGATCGCTGACGACGGCGTGCACCTGACGCCGGCCGGGCATGCCTGCCTGGCCGCCGCCTGGGAGAAGCTGGTCGGTGTCGAGCCGGTCACCGCCCCACACGAGCCAGAGCTCAGCGCCAACACCCCTTCATGACCACGGAAGTTGCCTGACCGGCCCGCCTCCCGGCCAACACCGGCCGCGCGCACCACGGCGAGGGCGTCCGCCCCGGAACGGATCCGGGTATGGACGCCCTCCCGCCGTCTCAGCCGCGCATGGGACGCTCGGCTCCCGGCCGCCCGGCCCACGCACCGGCGCACCCGTGCCGTTAGGGGGCGTTCGGCGCGTATCGTCCGGACATGGACCCCGCCGCCTCTCCCCGCGTCCTCGTCATCGGACTCGATCCGTACCGGGTGCCCGGGCCGTGGGATCCCGAGCCGGTGGTCCGGGCGATCGAGGAGGGACTGGCCGAGTTCGCCGAGCACGGCGTCGGCGTGGAGACCTGCCTCATCGGCCTCGACGGAGGCGACGACGTCGACGGGGTTCTGGGGAACGCGCTGCGCGCCCATCCGTGGGACTGCGTCACCGTCGGCGGCGGCCTGCGGCACTCCGACGACCAGGTCGAACTCCTGGAGCAGGTGATCAACCTGGTCCGCCGGCACGCCCCCGACGCCGCCATCGCCTTCAACAGCAGCCCGGCCACCACCTACGCGGCCGCGGCCCGTTGGATCGACCGATGACGGCCCGTCCCTGACGCCCCTCGAACCTAGCGCCCCTCGAAGTGCTCGGGCCGGCTGAGGGGCAGAGGGGTCGCGCGGAAGACGTTGTCCGGGTCGAACCGCTGCTTCACCGCCAGCAGGCGCTCGGTGTTCGGGCCGTAGGCGTCGGCGGTCCGGACGGCCTCGTCGGGGCCGAGGAGGTTGGGGTAACCGCCCGGCAGCGCCTCGCCCTCCAGCGCGGAGGACAGGCTGCCCGCCCAGGCGCGGTGGTCCGGCGCCCGGTCGTCATCGGGCTCCCAGACGGCGATGATCTCGATCATCAGGTGCGGGTCGCGGTTGCCGAAGGCCGTCTCCGTCACGGGTACCCGGGTGGCGGCTCCGTGCAGGCTGTGCACGGACACCGCGGAGAGGGGCGAACTCAGCGTGGCGCCGGCAAGGTTCAGCACATCCGTCACCCCCACGGTGAGCTTGGACACCGAACGGGTGCGGATCTCGACGTGGCGGCCGGAGGGGAACTGCGCGTCGATGCCCGCGAGCAGCTCGGGGACGGTCGTCGGGCCGATCCGCGAGAACAGCGGTGTGCCGAGGGTGTTCAGCCGCTCCAGCGCGCGTTCGCCCGCGGCGGCGTCGTCGCCGCTCCAGGTGGGGGCGAGGAAGACCACGGGTTCGCCCATGGGACCCAGGAGGACGCCGAACTGCACCGTCAGCTCGTCCGGGTTCTCGGGCAGCAGCTCCGCGAGCCCGGCGAGCACCGGCGCCACCTGTGCCCACGGGAACATCACGATGCCGGACAGCACGGTCGGTACGGCGTGCAGCCGTACCCGCATCGAGGTGACCAGACCGAAGTTGCCGCCGCCACCGCGCAGCGCCCAGAACAGGTCCGGACTCCGCTCCTCGTCCACGGTGACCGCCGAGCCGTCCGCGAGCACCATGTCCGCGGACACGAGGTTGTCCAGTGCGAGTCCGAACCGGCCGACCAGCGGCCCGTATCCACCACCGAGGGTGAGGCCCGCCATGCCGACGGAGCCCGCGGTGCCGGTGGCGGCGGTCAGGCCGAAAGGCTGGGCGGCGCCGACGACATCACCGGCGGTGGCCCCTCCGGACACCTCGGCGATCCGGGCCACCGGGTCCACCGTGACACCGCGCATCCCGGCAAGGTCGAGGGTCAGACCGCCGTCGCTCAGCGCCCGCCCGGCCCAGTCGTGGCCGCCGCCACGTACCGACAGGGGCACCCCGAACTCCTGCGCGGCCAGCACCGCGGTCCGGGCGTCGGCGGGGTCACCGCACCGCACGATCACGCCGGGGCGAGCGGACACCGCGCCGTTCCACACCTGCCGGCCCGCGTCGTAGTCCGGCCCGGCGGTGTGCACCCGGCCGGCGCCGACGGACCGCTCCAGGGCGTCGGCAAGGCGGCTGGGGCGCGGGTCTTCCGGTGGGGTCATGAGCACATCTCCTCAAGGGATCGTGGCTGCGCCGGCGGACAACAGCGCCCTGCCGGACGGGACTCGACGCGTCATGGCTCGCGTCACGGCAGTGTCGTCCACGCGCGGACAGAACGTTCGTTCCCCCATCACGATACAACGTCGCCCCGCCGTGTCAAGACCGAACGTTCTCCTTGAGGACGCGCGGGAGCGAGCGGTCCGGGCGCGGCCGGGCGCCGGGGCGGTACCGCGGACCCGGGCAACGCGGCCCGCACGGGCGGCCGTTGCGTGCGCGCGGGGAAGCGCGGCCGGGCTCACCGGGACGAACTCCCGGCACCACGGCGGGGGCCGGTGCGTGGACGGATCTCCGGGGTGACATGATGCGAGCCGCTTCGACCGGGCCATCGAGCCCTCGAAGCCTCTCGCGGGTGTGGGCCCGCAGCGAGCGGGGCCCGAGCCGGGCGCCGCTCGTCGAATTCCCTGGGGAGGGACTCGTGTTTTCCAAGCGCGCCGTCACCGCTGCCGCCGTGGCGGGAACCGCCGCCGTACTCCTGGCCTCCGGCAGCGCCTACGCCTGCAGCATCGGCGACTTCACCGCGAAGGCGTCCTGCGACACCAGCACGGGCGAGGCGCAGGCCGCCATCACCGTGACGGACACGGACCCCTCCGGCACGCCCGCGGACATCACCGTGCGGATCCGGATGGCGAGCGGGTTCGACGGTCCGACCGTCGGCACCGGGCACATCGACCACTTCACCACGGGAGAGGCGCGGACGACGATCCTGGTGCCGTGGCTCCAGGGCTACCAGTGGAACGTCTCGGTGACGGCGGGCGGTCTCGTCGACGAGCGGCTGACCGACCTGCCGATCTCGCCGGACACCGCGTGCGTGCCCGACACGTCCCAGCCGTCCGGCACGCCGGCGACCGGCAGTCCGGCGCCCTCGGCGTCGGCGACCTCCTCGGCCTCCGTCGCGCCGGTGTCCTCGACGTCCGCGGCCCCGTCGGCGCCCGCGTCCTCGACCGCCGCGGCGGCCGGGCTCGCCGAGACCGGAGGCGGAAGCAACACCGGCCTCATCGCCGGATCGGCGGCCGTGGTGATCGCCGCCGGTGGGGGCATCCTGCTCGCGATGCGCCGCCGCACGGCCGCCGGACGGCACTGACCGCCGGCCTGCCCGGGACCGGGACCACCGGGTCGTACGCGTCCGGAGACGCGTACGCCCCGGTGCTCCAACGGCCGTTCGGCACGGCGCATTTCACCGCGGATCGGACCACGCGGCCCGGATCGCGGATCGGAGCACGGGTCGGACCACGGGTCGGACCACACCTCAGACCACGGGGATGATGCCGCCGTCGACCCGGAACTCCGCCCCGGTCAGCCACTTGGCACGAGGCGAGGCGAGGAACGCGATCATCTCCGCCACGTCCTCCGGATCGCCCGGACGCCCCATCGGAATCCGGAGGCGCTCCACGATCTGCTGCGTCAGCTCGTCCATGCCGATGCCCTGGCTGTCGGCCGCCCGCTGCAGGTGGTCGACCGCTCCCTCGGTGGCGATGAAGCCCGGCAGGACGCACACCACGCGCACGCCGCTGCCGCCCACCTCGGCCGCGAGCCCACGGCTGTAGGTGTTGAGCGCCGCCTTGGCCGCGTCGTACGAGGCCGCGCCGGGCTGGGGCAGCCTGCTGGAGATCGCCGAGACGTGCACCACGACGCCGGAGCCGCGCTCGACCATCCCCGGGACCAGGGCGCGGTCGAGGCGCACCGCGCTGAGCAGGTTCATGTTGAGGTCGGCGAGCCAGGACGCGTCGGACCGCTCCAGGGCCGGCGCCGGGGTGGTGGCGGCCGCCGCGTTGTTGACCAGGACGTCGACGCCTCCGACGCTCTCCAGCACCCGCCGCCCGAGTTCCGCCACCCCCTCCTCGGTCCGCAGGTCCGCGGGGATGAAGGCGGCCGGCATGCCGTCCGGGGGCGCGCTGCGCGAGGCCGTCAGCACCGTGGCGCCGGCCGCGGCGAAGCGGCGGGCCGTCGCCTCCCCCAGGCCGCGGCTGCCCCCGGTCACCAGGACCCGCAGGCCGCCGAGCCCCTCGTCCACAACCGTCACGTGCGCGCTCCTTCAGTAAAGTGAACCTGACTCCGGAACTGTACACCTAAGCGGAACCCGACTCACCTTATGGAGGACCGTTGCCCTCGCCCCGCCCGATGCGCGCCGATGCCCGCCGCAACCGCGAAGCGCTGCTGACCGCCGCGCGTGCCGCGTTCCTGACCGGCGACGCCGACGCCCACGTGGAGGAGATCGCCCGACGGGCCGGAGTGGCGGTCGGCACGCTCTACCGCCACTTCGACACGCGCGAGGCGCTCGTCGCGGAGGTCTACCGCCAAGAGGTGGCCGAGCTGTGCGCGGCGCCGCCGGACCTGCTCGCACAGCACGCCCCCGACGAGGCGCTGCGCCGCTTCCTCCTGCTGCTCGTGGCGCACTCGGCGGTGGGCAAGGGCATGGGCGAGGCGCTGGAGAGCATCATGGCGACGGACTCCGCGGTTTTCGACGACGCGCGCACCGAAATGGCCACGGCCCTCGACGAGTTGCTCGCCGCGGGCGTGGCCGCCGGGGTCGTGCGCGAGGGCGTGAACGGACGCGTCCTGCTGCGCGCCCTCGGCGGCATCTGCGGCATGCACGCGAAGGGTTGGCAGGACGACGCGGCGCGGATCACCGAGATCCTCTACGACGGGATGCGGTACGGCGCGGCGAACTCCGCGCGGGCGAGCGACGGTTGAGGTGTGGGGTTGCCGCGCGCGTGAACGGGGACGCGCCGGTCGTACCGTTACGGGGGGGACGCGCGCAGGGCGGGACGCGCGTTCACCATCGGCGACGGCTGACGTCGCGCGTTCGGGCAGGCGGGCGGATCGGGCGGGCGGGCCGACCGGCCGGCGGGTCAGGCGGTCAAGCCGGCGCTGGTCAGCCAGATGTGACGGCACGTCAGGGAGGCCGACTCCAGACCCTCCCTTCCTTCGCGCGAGGCGTGGTAGAAGGTCCGCTCGATCATCCAGCACAAGGCCGCCGCCATCGCCGACGCCTGTTCCGGTCCGCGCCCGGGCGCGATGCCCGCCCGTTCCAGGACCGCCGTGATGGCCGCGATGAACAGTTCGGCCGTACGGTCCCACAGGTCGCCGATCTCGGGCACGGTCAGGGACAGGTCGATCGCGGTGCGCATCACCACGCCGTGCTGGTCCCACAGGTCGACCGTGCGCTGCATGGCCGCCGCGACGGCCTGGCGCGGGTCGTCGTTCTGCGCCGTGGCGCGTGACCGCTCCCACAGGTGCTCGACGGTACGGGCCACGAGCGCCGTGACCACGTCCTGCTTGGAGCCGAAGTAGAAGTACAGGGCACCCCGCGTGATGCCGGCGCCCTGCGCGATGTCGCCGACGGTCATGGCGTCGTAGCCCTTCTGCGCCAGCAGGGCCTCGCAGGTGTCCAGGATGGTGCGCTCGCGGACGTCGCCCTTGCGTTCGGCGGGCCGCCGGCTCTGCGCGTGGGGGCGGTCGGGTGTCACAGCTGGGCCCCCTCAGGGAAGTCGGTGGTCCGGGAGAGGGCGTCCCACGCGCGGATCTCCTCGTCCATGGCCTCACGCGCGGCGGTGACCAGTCGCAACGCGTCCGAGCCGAGCACGAGATGGGCCGGCGGGCGCTCCAGCGAGGCGATGTGCACGATCGCCTCAGCGGCCTTGGCGGGGTTGCCGAGCTGGTTCCCGCTGGCCGCCTGCCGCCGCTCGCGGATCGGGCCGAACAGGGTGTCGTAGTCGTCGACGGACCGCTCCGCACGGGTCATGGACCGGCCCGCCCAGTCGGTGCGGAAGGAACCGGGCTCGATCGCCGTCACATGGACGCCGAACTGCTCGACCTCCTTGCCCAGCGACCAGAGGATTCCCTCCAGGGCGAACTTGCTGCCGGCGTACGCGGACATCCCCGGCACCGGCATCAGGCCGCCCATCGAGCTCACGGCCATGAGGTGCCCGCGGCGGCGTTCGCGCATCGCGGGAAGGGCCGCCTGCAACGTCGACACGGCCCCGAAGACATTGACCTCGAACTGCCGGCGCACCTCGGCGAGCGGGGTCTCCTCGAAGACCCCCTCCAAGCCGTAGCCGGCATTGGCCACGACGACGTCCAGGGGGCCCACGTTCTTCTCCACCTCCGCGAACACCCGCGGGACGGCCTCGTCGTCGGTCACGTCCAGCAGGCGCCCGTGCGCGCGCCCCGGCTCGAGCTCCTCGAAGGCCCGCAGGTCCTCGGGCGAGCGAACCGTCCCCACGACCACGTGCCCGGCGTCCAGGACGGCCTGGGCCAGGGCGCGCCCCAGCCCGGTGCTCACGCCGGTGATGAGCCATTTCTGCATGACGTACCTCCCAAGAGACCGAGCGGATCCCGGTCCACTCCACAAATTCTACACCGTGCAGATTTTCGTCATCGCGTCGCTTATTCTGGTCACGCGGGCCGGGGGCCGCGAGGCCGTACGGGCGGAGGCGGGCCGGCAGCGGGTACGGGATGCCGCGGCCGCACAGCAGGCGGCGGAGGACGCGAGCTCTTCCGGTCGCTGAACGACACCCGGCGCGGGCAGCCGAGCCGACTCCTCACCCTGGTTGCCGGGGGGGGTCGTCCGTTCAGAGGCCGAGCCGCACCGGTGCCGCGGGAACGCCCGAGGTGAGCAACGCCGTCAGAAGCGTCGCCAGGTCGCGCGGGGAGAACTGGTCGGGACCGGCGTAGGACGCGACCTCGCCGGGGTGCCACCACTGCAGAGCGGTGATGTGCTCCGCGGCGAGCTGGTCGTCGGTCAGCGTCCCGCGCGGAGCGAAGTGGGCCTGGCGCACGAGGAAGTAGTCGTTGACGATCCCGTCGTAGCCCTCGGCGTGATCGGGCGCCAGGACTTCCTGGTGCCAGATATGCGGCGGCTCGACCCCGACCACCAGGCCCACCTCCTCCCGCAGTTCACGACGGAGCGCGGCGAACGGCGTCTCCCCGGGCTCGATCCCTCCCCCGGGAGTCGCCCACACCACGGCCCCCGCCGGCTTGGCAAGAGCGAACCGGCACAGCAGGAGCCGGTCGTTCTCGTCGAGGATGATCGCGCGGACTGAATGGCGCAGGTTCACGGGCACCCGGACACGTCAGTGTCCGCCGAGGCGCGGGACGACCTCGGCCGCGATCCACTCCATGGCTCTCTCCACGTGTTCCGCCGCGATGGGCAACCACAGGGTGCAGACGGTGAGTCCGGCCTCCGCGAGTTCCGCGAGGGCGTCGGCGACGCTCGCCGGAGTGGGGGAAGGGCCGCCGAGTGGGCGCCCGGGAGCCGGGACGGCCGCGGGGATTCCCGGCGGCGTGAGGAACACCGCCGAGGCGAGCGTCATGCGGTCGGCTTCCTCCGTGGTGGTGGCCAGTTCGCCCAGGCGGCTTCGCACGTCGGCGAGTTGCGCGGCGTCGATGCCCGTGCCGTACCAGCCGTCGCCGAACCGGAGGGCACGGCGCAGGGCGGCGTCGCTGTGACCGCCGATCCATACCGGCGGGCCGCCGCGGGTGACCGGAGGTACTCCCAGGCGGGCGGCGCGGAATTGCGTGAACGGCCCGTCGAAGTCGGCGGGGCGCGTCGTCCACAGGGCCCGGGCGGCCGCGAGATGGTCGTCGGTCCGGGCGCCGCGTTCCCGGGAGGGTACGCCGACGGCGTCGAACTCGTCCGGGTTCCAGCCGGTGCCGATGCCCAGGATCAGGCGACCGCCGGAGACGACGTCCAGGGTGGCGGCCTGGTTGGCCAGCACCAGGGCCGGATAGTACGGCGCGACGAGTACGGACGTCAGTAACCGCAGGCGCGTGGTCGCGCCCGCGACGGCCGCCAGCAGGACGAGGGGATCGGTGTCGAGTCCGAATCCGCTGTCCAGGAGGCGGTTGCCGACCGCCACGTGGTCGAAGCCCAGTTGCTCGGCACGCAGGGCGGCACGGAGTATGGCGGTCCCGTCGTCGACGGGCCAACGCGGCTGGAAGGAGACACCGAGGCGCAACAGCGGCATACGAACGAACCTTTCAGTGGCGGTCGGACGCTGACACGACGGCAGGACGGCTGGCAGCCCGCCCCGTCACCTCTCCCAACTCCCCCGCGGCGCACATTCATCCGCGGAGAGGCAACGTGATTCCCTTGCCGGTCGGAGCACGGGCGGCGTGCGCCGGCGGCGGCCGATCGAACAGGGAGACGGCCCGACGTTGCCCCGAGGAGGCAGCAACGGGAAGGGGACGATCCTCACGATGTCCAGGGGATACCGTTCGGGAACGTCCTGCTTTTCGTGGTCAGTCGAGGAGATCTGCTGTGCCTTCGCCCTGCGACCCCCAGCACGCTCCCGCCGGAGATGTGGGCACCGCCCTCATGATCATCGACTCCCAGCTCAGAGCCGTCCACGACGGCAAGAGCGAGGCCGACCCCCAACACCAGCTCCTCGTCGACCAGTTCACGGCATCCATGGACCCCGAGGGAGCCGACGACGTACTGGACGGCACCTGCTCGATCATCTACATGTTCATGCAGTGGCTGCAGGCCGCCTACGACGACCACGGCAAGAACGCCCTCGAGTACGTGGTCCCCGACCTCGTCGCCGCACTGCGCATGATGCCCCTCAGCGTCCGCCCCGAGACCGTCCCCACCATGGCCGGCCTGCTCATCGCCGCGGGCACCGGACTGAGTCCCAGCCTGTGGCGCAAGCAGTACGGCTACTGGACCGAGGAGGAGATGAAGCCCCTCGAAGCCACCGCCTTCCTCCTCGCCGAGCACATCAACCGCCTCACCGAGGACCGCGACTTCGCCACCCGCATGATCGGCAACGCCCTCTCCAGCGCCGAGGGACGCTGAGCGACACCCAAAGGCGCGGTGCGGCAGCCCCGTTGGGAGGAGGTTGCCGCGTGCGCGGCTAACCGGCCCGTTTCCGGGGGGACTTCTTCGCCGGGGCGTTCTTCGCGGCCTTCTTCGCCGCGGTCTTCTTGGCCGCCGTCTTCTTGCCCGTCGTCTTCTTCGCCGCGGCCTTCTTCGCGGGCCGCCGTTCGTCGAGGTGGTGGATGTCGGCGTCCTCGCCGCGATCGGCCCGCGCCCGCTCGGCCGCCGTCTTGAGCGCCCCCATGAGGTCGGTCACCGAGGCCTCGGCCGGCTCGCGCGCGGGGGTCGGCGGCGCGTGGTGCTCCACCTTCGCCTCGATCAGCGCCTGGACGGCCTCGGAGTACTCGTCGTGCATCTGCTCCATGTCGAGGTCGCCCATCGCCGCGATGTACTCGAGCGCGGCGTCGACCTCCGCCGGGTCGAGGTCCACGTCCGCGGGAGGCGCGGCGCCCGCCGGGGAGCGCAGTTCGTCCGGCCAGCGCAGCCGGTGGACGACGAGGATGTCCCCGGCGGCGTAGATGAGCCCCAGCGCCTCCCCCGACCCGCGCAGCGCGTACTTGCCGACGGCTGCCTTCCCGGAGCGTTCCAGGGCCTGCCGCATGAGGACGTAGGGCTTCTTGGCGGCGTCCGAGCTGGGCGCGAGGAAGTAGGGCTGGCCGAACATCTCTCCGGGTACGTCGCCGAGGTCGAGGAACCCGCTGATCTCGATGGTCCTGGCCGTCGGCAGCGGCAGCTCGTCCAGTTCCTCGTCACTGATCGGCACCAGCCGCCCGTCGGGGGCCTCCCAGGCGCGGCCGATGTCCTCCTGGTCGAGGACGTGCTCGTCCAGCTCGCAGGTCTTGCGGTAGCGCACCCGGCCCATGTCCTCGGTGTGGACCTGCCGGAAGCTGATCTTGTGACTGCTGGTGGCGCTCGTCATCGACACGGGTATCGCCACCAGGCCGAACGTGAGCGTGAACTTGCCGATGGGCGGCATGCTTCCTCCAGGTCGGCCCCCTTCCGGGCAGCGTAGGCCGCGGTGGGGGTCCCCGCTTGTCGGGGAGTCACCGCCCGGCCCGGAGGCGGGGCGTGACGGACCGGGGTCCGGTGGCACCGGACACGGCCGGTCGGCTGTACTCCGTTCGGATCAAGCCACTACGATCGAACACATGTCCGAAACCGAGCTCCCGCGCGTGACCGTCACCCTTCCTGGCGGACACCGGGTCACCGCGCGCGTGCACCGGTGGCGGCAGGACCGGGACGGACGCTGGTGGGCCGAGGTCACCCTGTACATACCGGCGTCGGAGGTCGACCGGGTCGAGGGCGAGGACTATCGCCGGGTCCGGCGCGAGGCCAGGCGACCGCCCGAGCCCCGGTACGTCCTGCAGTCGCTCCCCCCGGCCGCGGGGAGCCGGCGCCCGCGGATGGAACTCCACGAGGCGGGTTGCTGGGCACTCCGCGAGCACCTCGGCGGGCGCATCACCCCGGTCGAGGACGCCACCATGGCGCGGGCGTCGCTCAGATTCGCCGACACCACCGCCTGCCCCGCCTGCCGGCCGGCTCCCCGCGCCACGTCAGGCGGGTGAGAGCCGGTCGTCGTGGATGCGCGTGCCGGCCTGCTTGAGGCGGCGCAGGACCGGGACGACGTCGACCCGGGTGACGGCCGGGAGGGCGCCGACCGTGCCGGTGACGTAGCCGTAGAGGTCGTCCATGGTCGGGCAGGTGACGGTGACCAGGAGGTTCGCGGCGCCGGTGACGGCCGCGGCGAAAGAGGTCCCGGGGTGGCGTGAGAGGGCCTCGCCGGTGGCGTTCAGCCCGCCCGGGGCGACGGTGAGCCAGAGATAGGCGGAGGCCAGGAAGCCGAAGCGTGCGTAGGCGAGGTCGACGGCGACGTGGAGCGCGCCGTCGTGCAGCATCTCGTCGAGCCGGGTCGAGACCCGCGCCGTGGACCAGCCGGTGCGGCGGGCGAGTTCGACGGGCCCCGCGCGGCCGTCGCGGGCCAGTTCGGCCAGGAGCGGCGCGTCGGCGTCCCGCAGGGCGTCGGCCCCCCGCCTGCCCGCGGGCCGGGCGGCCGGGCGGCGGCCGTCGCGCAGGACAGCCCCGTCCAGGACGGCGAGCTCACCGGGGGTGAGGGGTTCGTCGAACGCCTGCCACTTGGCCTCGGGCCCCAGATGCATGTGGAGGACGGCGTGGGCGTGGAAGCCCAGGACCTTGGCCGTACGAGGGAGCCGTTGCAGGACGGAACCCTGCGGGCGGGCGGGGTCGGTACGGGTCCGGCAGACGATCTCGGAACCGCCCGAGGTGACGCTGACGTAGGAGGTGTCCTCGCGGGCGGCGAGGGCGTCGGCCAGTGCCTCGGTCACGTCCGGGCGGCACTGCACGCGTACGAACCAGGTCTGCTCGGCGGCCCCGCCGGGTCCGGGCAGCGCGCGGACCCGGACCACCCCGTCGGCCACGAGGGCGCGGTACCGGCGGGCAGCGGTCTGCTCCGAGACACCGACCACCTCGGCGATACGGCGGAACGGCGCACGGGGGTCGTGCAGCAGGCACTGCACGATGCGGCGGTCGGTCGGATCCATGGTGGAAGTTTAGGCGACCCCAGGACGGCGCCATGGAAATTTTGAGCGCTTCTGCCCTGATCCGCTGGGCCGGCGGCGCTCGCGACGGCACAGTGGGCGCCAGGGCCGCGACGACCCGCCGGACCGATCGGCCGCGAGGTCGCCCCGCCGCACCCGCCAACCGACCGCACCCGCGAACCGACTGCACCCGCCGCACCCCCGAACCGCCATGCCCCCGAGGAGTTCCCCCCGATGACCGACCCGCTGCCGGGCCGCGCCCTGCGCCTCTCCGACACCCTGACCCTCACCCGCGTCGGCTACGGCGCCCTGCAGCTCGCCGGGCCGATGGCCTACGGGCCGCCGCGGGACCGCGACGAAGCCCTGGCCGTCCTGCGCGCGGCCGCCGACGCGGGGATCACCCACCTGGACACCAGCGACTACTACGGCCCGTACCTCGTCAACGAGTTGATCCGCGAAGCCCTGCATCCGTACCCCGAGGGCCTGCACCTCGCGACCAAGGTCGGGGCGCGGCGCACGCCTGACCGCGGCTGGCCCGCCGCCCTCTCCCGGCCGGAACTCGTCCGGGCCGTGCACGACAACCTGGACCACCTCGGCCTGGACGCGATCGACCTGGTGAACCTGCGGATGACCGGCACCCTGGAGCCGGCGGACATCGTCGAACCGTTCACGGTGCTGGCCGAACTGCGCGAGCAGGGACTGATCCGCAACCTCGGCGTCAGCAACGTCAGCCGGGCCCAGGTCGAGGCCGCCGGGCGGATCGCGCCGGTGGTGGCCGTGCAGAACCACTACAACGTCGCCCACCGGCAGGACGACGCCCTGGTGGACTGGTGCGCGGAGCGGAACATCGCGTTCGTGCCGTTCTGGCCGCTGGGCGGGTTCCGACCCTTGCAGGTCCAGGCCCTGGAACAGGTCGCCGCCGAACTCGGCGCCGCCCCGCGGCAGATCGCGCTGGCCTGGCTGCTGCACCGCTCCCCCGCCGTCCTGCTCATCCCCGGCACCTCCACCCGCGCCCACCTCGCGCAGAACATCGCCGCCGCGGCGATCGAACTGCCCGAGGAGGCGCTGCGGTTGCTGAACGCCATCGCCGAACCGCCCCGCTGACGCCGCGCCTTCCGGAGCAGCCGCGCCCCGGACGTGCTCACACGGTGAGGACGATCTTGCCCTGGAGGTGGCCGCGGTCGAGCAGCCGGTGCGCGGCGGCGACGCGCTCGAACGGGAACGTCTCCTGCACGTGGACCCGGAGCCTGCCCTCTTCGACGAGTCCGACGAGCCCCCGCAGGGCGACCGGATCCGGGTCGACCGCGATACCACTGAAGCGCATCCCGGCCGCCTCGTACCGGGCGACGAGCGCCGTGTCCTCCTCGGCGACCGCGGTCACCAAGTGGCCGCCCGGACGCAGCACTTCGAGTGACCGCTCGACGGTGTCGCCGCCGATGGTGTCGAGCACGAGGTCGACGCCGCGGACCGCCCCGGCGAAGTCCACGGCGGTGTAGTCGATCACCTCGTCCGCGCCCAGCCCCTCGACGAACGTCCGCTTGCTCGCGCCGGCGGTGGCGATCACGTACGCGCCGAGGGCCTTCGCGATCTGGACCGCGACATGGCCGACCCCGCCGCCACCGCCGTGCACCAGGACACGGTCTCCCTCGCCGATGCCGCCGAGGTCCACCAGACCCTGCCACGCCGTCAGTCCGACGACCGGCAGCGCCGCCGCCTCGACGTGCGAGAGCGCGGCGGGCTTGCGCGCGAGGTGCAGCGCCGGCGCCGCCACGACCTCGGCGTACGCGTTCGCCGCCCGCGGGAACAACGGCATCCCGAACACCTCGTCACCGGGCCGGAACCGCCAGGTCTGCGGCGCCTCCTCCACCACGCCGCTGACGTCCCAGCCGAGGACGAACGGCGGCGGGCCGATCAACGGGAACTCGCCCGCCCGCAGCCGCGCCTCCAGCGGGTTCAGCCCGATCGCTTTGACCCGGACGAGGACCTCGCCCGGGACCGGCCGGGGCTCGGGCATGTCCACGACGGTGAGGACCTCGGGACCGCCGAGCGTCCGCTGGGTGATGGCGCGCATGACTCTCCTGACAGGGGGCTTGGTGACGTGGGGAGTGGGGGGCTCTGGGAAATGCGGGAGGGGGGAGGTTCGGGGAGTGGGGGGTGGGATCACCCAGGCTAGGTATCCGACAGGAACCCCCAGGTACCTTTGGCGCCATGAGCGGTTTCGGTCCCGGTGGCCCCTTCCTCGCCGACTGCCCGGCGCGTCTGGCGGTCGAGCTGCTCGCCGACAAGTGGACGGCGGTCGTGCTCTACGGCCTGAGCAAGGGCCCCGTGCGCCACGGCGAGCTGATCGACCTGATCGGCGGCATCTCCCGCAAGATGCTCACCCAGACGCTCCGGCGGCTCCAGGCACACGGGCTTGTCCGCCGCCATGCCTACGCCGAGGTGCCACCCCGCGTCGAGTACGAACTCACCCCGCTCGGGGCGACGTTGATCGACCCGATCCACATGCTGACCGAGTGGGCGAGGGCGAACGGCGAGGCAGTGCTCGACGCGCTCGACGATGAACCGGAGCCGGTCGCCGGCCACCGCGGCTGAGGGCTCGGAAGGTCTCCCGCTCCCCCGGGTCCGATTCTGCCTGCCCGATTCGTGGGTGCCCGATGCGTGCGGAACCCATTGACGCACGGCGGGCCGCTCGTTAATGTCGCGCCGACACCGCTGATTGAAACGATTCACACCCACGGTGCCGTTTTCCTGCCCGTCCCGTGCACCGCGCCCCCGCCCCACCACCAGGCGCGCGCACAGCCCCTCACCCATGCCCTCCTTCCCCCACGGAGCTGATCATGGTCCTTGACCGGCGAGCCCACCGGCGGCGCATCGCAGCCGCCGCTGTGGGCGGCACCCTCGCGCTGACCTTCTGGTTACCCGCCTCTCCCGCCGCCGCCTCGGGCGCAGCGGCGGCCGCCGCTGCCGACACACCATGGCCGTCGGCGCCCGACTGGCAGAGCTACGTCCGGACGCCGCAGAGCGCGACGCTCTGCCCGGCATCGGTGGTGAGCACGTCGGGAACCGTCAGCGGGGCGCAGAACCTGGTGTGCGGCGGCTCGGGCACCGCCACGCTGTCCCTGACCTCCGGCGGCACCACCCCGTCCATCGTGCTCGACTACGGGCAGGACATCGGTGGCGTCCCCTACTTCGACGTCCGGTCCGAGTCCGGCTCGCCGACGCTGCAGGCCGGCTACAGCCAGTCCCGGGGGTTCCTCACCCCGACCGGCGACGCCGCGACCCCGTGGGCGGAAGGCGACCCCGCGCGCCACGACACGTACCCGGTCTCCGCGCCGGGGACCATCACCGCGCGCTACGTCCAGGGCGGCGAGCGCTACGAGGAGATCACCCTCACCTCCCCGGGCACCCTCACCCTCGGCGACGCGGGCGTCCACTACATCGCCGACCGGACCGGCTCCGACGGCTACCAGGGCTACTTCGTCTCCAGTTCCGACCAGCTCAACAGGATCTGGTACGACGGCGCCTACACCGACCAGCTCGACACCGTGCCGACCGGTTCGCTGCCGGGGAGCTGGACGGTCACCGGTGGTGCGCTCGACGACTTCGGCGGCGACGTCGGCCTGCTCAAGCAGGGCTCCTACTGGGGCGACTACACCACCACGTTCGACACGAAGATCGTGACGAACCAGGCGGGTTGGGTCGTCCGCGGCCAGGACGCCGACAACGGCTACGTGTTCATCCTGAACGCCGCCGGAGACACCGCGGGCACGCCGAACACCCTCCAGGAACTCGACCTGCACGACGGGCAGTACACCAGCCTCGGCAGCGCGCCCCTGCCCGCGAACCTGGCGCCGGACACCTGGCACACCGTCAGCACGACTGTCTCCGGGAGCACGTTGACGGTCTCCCTCGACGGCCAGGAGATCGCCACGCTCGACAGCGGCTCCTTCCCTTCCGGCGCCGGTAGCTACCCGATCGGCAGCGTGGGCCTGCGCGAGTACAACGGCGAGGAGGCCCAGTTCCGCAACCTGACGGTGGTCGGCTCCTCCGGCGACACCGTCTACAGCAGCCCGCTGAGCAGCGGTTCGGCGCTGGCGGACTTCGACGTCCCCGGGACGAACACCGTGCCGTCCGTCCTCGACGGCGCCGCGCGCGACCGCGCCGTCTGGAGCGGGGACCTGAACGTCGAAGGCCCCTCCACCTACTACTCCACCGGCGACAGCGCCGCGCTCAAGGGGGCGCTGCAACTGCTCGGCAGCTACCAGGAGACCAGGGGCTCCGTCGCGGGCGCGATGCCGCCGGGAACGACCGTGAACACCGGCGGGCCCATATCCGGCACCACCGGCGCCTACTCCGCGTCGTACTCCGTCTACTGGGTGCTGGGCCTGGCCTCCTACTACCTGTACACCGGTGACACCGCCTTCATCCAGCAGGAATGGCCCGCCGTCCAGCGCGAACTCGCCTGGAACGCCTCGCAGGTCGACGGCAACGGGCTGCTCGACACGCCGGCCGCGGACGGCGCCGACTGGGACTTCTACGACGGCAGCAAATCCGGCGAGGTCACCGAGTACAACGTGCTGTACTACCAGGCCCTCCTCGACGGCGCCCAGATCGCCACCGGGGCCGGCCAGAGCGCGCAGGCCGCCGCGTACACCCAGCAGGCGGCCGCGCTGAAGTCGGCCATCAACGCGCACCTGTTCAACACCGCGACCGGGCTCTACCTGACCAGCAACAGCCAGACGTCCTCTGTCGCGCAGGACGCCAACGCCCTCGCCGTCCTGTACGGGGTGGCGCCCGCGGGCAAGGCCACCTCGATCCTCGCCGCACTGAAGTCCCGGCTGTGGACGAGCCCCTACGGTCCGCTGCCCTTCTCCTCCGACGCCGGCAACGAGGCACTGGTCAGCCCGTTCGTCAGCGGGTACGAACTCCAGGCCCGGCTGGCGAACGACGACACCGCCGGCGCCGAGCAGCTGCTCTCCACCCTGTGGGGCCACATGATCGCCGAGGGGGACTACTCCGGCGGCACCATGTGGGAGAACGTCTCGGCCGCCGACGGCACCCCTGGCCTCGGAAGCAGCACCAGCCTCGCGCACGGCTGGTCCACCGCGCCGACCAGCGCCCTCTCCGGCTACGTGCTCGGCATCCTGCCGACGTCGCCGGGCTACGCCACCTGGTCGGTGCAGCCGCACCCCGGTGACCTGGCCTGGGCGGAGGGGCGGGCGCCGACGCCGCACGGCGCCGTGCAGGTGTCCTGGGCGTCGCAGGGCGGTGCCGGCGCGTTCTCCATGAACGTCACCGCGCCCGCCGGTACCAGCGGCACGATCGCGGTGCCCACCGGCGGCGCGACCGACCCCATCGTCGCCGTCAACGGCCAGGTGGTCTGGCAGGGCGGCACCTTCACGGCGACCGGCGGCATCGGCGGCGCCCACCGGGACGGCGCCTTCGTCGACCTCACCGGCGTCCAGCCCGGAACGTACACCGTCGCCGCGAATCCCGGCGGTTCGCCACCGGCCGACTACACCCAGTGCGCCCCGCAGAACGGCACCTGCGCGTTCAGCGGCACCCGGTCGGTGGCCTACGGGGCCGACGGCGTCTACAGCTACCGCACCGTCACCGGCGGCACGGCCTGCGACGACGCGACGCTCGGCGACCCCGACTTCGGCTTCGTGAAGGCGTGTTACGCGGGCGCGGTCACCAATGGCCCGAGCGGATCGGCGTACTGCGCACCCGAGAACGGGCTGTGCGCGTTCAGCGGCACCCGCACGGTCGCCTACGGGGCGGGCGGGACCTTCACCACGAGGTCGCTGACCGGCGGGACCGCCTGCACCAACACGGTGTTCGGCGATCCCGCGCCCGGCACCGTCAAGTCCTGTTTCCTCACCTCGGGCTGAGGTTCGGGCGGAGTATCCCCTCTCGTCCCCGAGGGCCTCCGCGCGGTGCGGTCCTGGACGGCCGCACCGCGTCGAAGGTCCTCGCCAGGGTCAGGGCCCGACCCCGCGAGCAAGGCTCGTGAGCGCTACTCCTGGCCCGTGACGCGGAACAGGTGGCTGCCCGCGCCGACGGTGAAGTGCGCGTAGCCGTCCGCGATCCGGCCGGATGTCGCGGCCGCGGTGGCATGCACCTTCTGCCGTCCGCCGACCGGCACGAGGACGTCGGCGCTCGATCCCACCGGTATGTCGACGCGCAGGGTGAACTGCCCCTGCTTCCTCGTCCACGACGAGGCGATCCGACCGAGCGGCGACTCCACGTGGGCGGAGGCGTGGGTCAGGTCGCCGACGGCGAAGGGCTGGACGGTCACCTTCGTGTAGCCGGGCGCGGCGACCTTGATGCCGGCGACGCCCTGGTAGAGCCAGTCGTCCACCGTTCCCATGAAGGCGTGGTCGTGGGAGCGGGAGTTGGCGTCCCACTCCTCCCACATGGTGGTGGCGCCCAGGCCCTCGAACCAGTAACCCCAGCCGGGATAGGTCGGGTTGGTCGCGACCGTGTAGGCGAGGTCGCCGTGCCCGGCGTCGGTGAGGACCGGCAGGAGCACCTTGGTGCCCAGCGCACCGGTGTCCAGGTGGTCCCCGCGGGCGTGGATGTCCGCGACGAGGTTGTCGGTCACGACCTTGCGGTACTTCTCGGGCACCAGGCCGAAGCTCAGCGGGACCACGTTCGACGTCTGCCGGTAGCCCGCGGCCTTGTCGTCGAAGTAGGCGCCCTGGTCGGCGTCGTAGAAGGTCGCGTGGAAGGTGTCCTTGACCTGCGCGGCGAAGGCGTCGAAGTGGTCGGCGTCGGCACCGTGCCCCAGCGCCCTCGCCATCGTCGCGAGCCTGGTGGCGGTGCGGTAGATGTAGGCGGTGCCCGTCAGGCGGGTGCCTTCGGGGGCGTTGGCGCCTTCGGGCGAGAGCCAGTCGCCGTAGCTGAAGCCGGTGTAGATGCCCCCGGTGCCGGCGATGTTCTGCTCGTAGTACGCCATCCAGGCCTTCATGCCGGCGTAGTTGTCGGCGACCGCCTGGAGGTCGCCGTAGTACCAGTACAGGTCCCAGGTGCCGAGGACGTAACTGGCCGACCAGACCGGGTCCTTGACCAGCTTGCCGGACTCGGTGGTGGGTACCGTGGGGCCGATCGACCCGTCGGCGTTCTGGTCGTCGCGGTGCGAGCGCATCCAGCTCTCGTAGAAGTTCTGCATGTCGAAGTTGGCGATCGCCGAGTCCGCGTAGAGGAAGCCGTCGGCCGTGTAGGGACGCTTCTCGTACATCGGCGTGTCGGTCGGGACCGAGTACAGGTTGTTGAGGATCGTGTCGGCCTGCGCGTCCTGGTAGCGGTTCAGCAGGTCGCTCGAACTGGTGAAGCCGCCGGTGGACGTCACCGCCGTGTGGACCCGCATCCCCTCGACCGACCGGAGGGTTACCCCCTGGGGGACGACGACCTGGGCGTAGCGGAAACCGGCGTAGCTGTAGCTCGGCTGGTAGTACTCCACCCCGTCACCCTTGAGGGTGTAGGTGTAGGTCTGCAGGCCGAGGCCGAAGGCGCCGGTGTTGTCGACGGTGAGGTCGTCGTGGAGCTTCTCGCCGTAGGTGACGGTGACCGTCGACCCGGCGGGGCCCTGGACGCCGATGCGCGCCCAACCGGCCGTAGGGGTACCGAAGTCGTGGACGTGCGTGCCGTCGACCGGAGTGGTGGTCTGCTTGAGCGTCAGCCGGCCGGTCACCTTGATGGGCGGGAAGCTCTCCGAACGGAGCGTGCCGGTCGGCCCGTCGACCTCCAGGGCGGGGTGCCAGGAGCTGTCGTCGAAGCCGGTGTCGTTCCAACCGGCCTGTTCCGCACGGGCGTCGTAGGTCTCACCGAACCACAGCGACTGCGTGGACGTGGGCCCGTCGGACACCTTCCACCCGCTGTCGCTGACCACTTGCTGGCGCGTACCGTCGGTGTAGGTGATGTCGAGTTCCAGCTTGAGCTTGGGCTCGCTCCACCAGGACGACGCCTCCCACTCGTCCGGGGACGTCATCGCGTAGTAGCCACGCCCCAGGCTGACCCCGATCCCGTTGCCGCCGGTGCGCAGCGCGTCGGTGACGTCGTAGGTCGAGTACAGGACGGTCTTGGAGAAGACGGTGAATCCGGGTTCGAGTTCCCGGTCGCCGATGCGCCGGCCGTTCAGGTAGAGCTTGTTGTAGCCGAGGCCCGCGACGTGCGCCCGCGCCGAGGCGATGTTCTTGCGGGCGGTGAAGTCGCTGCGCAGCAGGGTCTCGGGCGCGGGCGGGGCGGACACCGACGAGCCCCAGGGGCCCGCGCCGTAGGAGGCGGCGACCAGTGCCTGCGGCCAGGCCGTGTCGTCGTAGCCGGGCTGCTGCCATCCGTCGGCGGCGGTGTTCGCCGCCTTCCAACTGCCGTCCGTGACGAGGTCGGCGGGCGCTGCCGTCCCCTCGAAGTGGAGGCTGCCGAGTACGCCCGCCGGTCCCTGGTTGCTGTTGGTCGCCTCGACCGCCAGCACGTTGGTCCCCGCGTGGAGGTACGGCGCGATGTCGAGGACGCTCGCGGTCGACCAGGAGTTCGCCACGCGCGGGGAGCTCGCCACCTCGGTGCCGTTGACGTACAGCGTGAAGCTGTCGTCGGCGGTGAGCTGCATCTCCGCGGACGCGATCTGCGCCCCGGCGGCCAGGTCGAAGCTGCGGCGCAGGTACCGCGTGCCGGCCGGGGCCGAGTCGGAGGGATCGCCCTCGGCGTACCAGATCCAGTTCGCGCCGGCGAGCCGCAGCACGGGCGCGCTCGCGTGGGCGCCGATCCAGGTGCCCTGGAAGTCGCCGGGGTCGACGAAGGACGTCTCGAACGGTTCCTCGGCGCTCCACTCCGACGCGCGTCCGGAACGGTCGAAGACCCGGACCCGCCAGGAGTACTTCGTACGCGACGCGAGGGCGGCGCCGCCGTAGGTGACGTCGAAGGACTGCGAGGAACGCACCTTCCCGCTGTCCCACACCACGCCCCGGCCGCCGGGCGAGGTGGACACCTCGACCTGGTAGGCCGCCTGCTCGACGGCGTCGCGCCCCGGGGCCACCTGCCAGCTCAGCCGGGGCCGGGGAACGTCGATGCCCAACGGCTTTGCCTGGTGCTCCACTTTGAGCCCGCTCACCGCGAGCCCCGCCGCGCTCCCCGCGCCGCCCTTGGGGTCGTCCGGTCCGGGCGCGGCGGCCGCTCCGGGCGTGGCGTCCAGCCCGGACGCGGCGGCCACGACCGACAGCATCAGCCCGACAGCAGATCTTCGCTTCATCACGCTTGCCTCCAACGACGACACACGATTCGGCGCACGAGGCAGTGAATCGTTGAGAGTGAATCGTTTCAACCGTTCCCCATGTCACTCAACCACAGGCCGCGCGGGGAAGACAAGATCTCTCACGCCACCTCGCTCGGCGGGGACACGGCCGCGTGGGGTGGAGGTCGGGGCGGCGTTCCTGGCGTACGGTGCCCGAAGCCGGAAGAGCGGTGATCACCGCCGGGTGCGTCGCGAGGCAGCAACCCGCGGCCAGAGGGGAGCCGTTGATGAAGGCCGCGCGCTTCAGCAGGTTCGGGGGCCCGGAGGTCCTGGAGATCGTGGAACTTCCCGATCCGCGGCCGGGCCCCGGGCAGGTGCGGATCGCGGTACGCGCGGCCGGCGTCAACGCGAGCGACTGGAAGAAGCGAAGGGGTCTGCTGGACGAGGAGTTGCCGCAGACCCTGGGCTACGAGGCCGCGGGCGTCGTCGACGAGGTGGGCGCGGGTGTCTCGGACGTGGCCGTCGGCGATCGCGTCTTCGGCTTCTGCCCCGACGGGGCGGCGCAGGCCGAACTGGCGGTGCTGGCCTTCTACGCGCCGATCCCGCCGCGGCTCGACTTCGCCGGCGCCGCCGCGCTGCCCGCCGCCGCGGAGACCGCCCTGCGCGCGATCGACACCCTCGGCGTCGAGAGCGGCCGCACGCTGCTGGTCAACGGGGCCTCCGGGAACGTGGGCAGCGCCGCGGTCCAGTTCGCGGTGGCCCGCGGCGCGCGCGTGATCGGGACCGCCGGTCCGGCGCACCACGACCACCTGCGGGCGCTGGGTGCCGAGCCCGTCGCCTACGGCGAGGGCCTGGTCGAACGCGTCCGCGCGCTCGCGCCGGACGGCGTCGACCTGGCACTCGACGTCGCCGGGAGCGGCGTGCTGCCCGCGCTCATCGGGCTCGCCGGCGGCCCGGAACACGTCCTGACGGTCGCCGACTTCGCGGGGGCGCGCGAGCACGGGGTGAGGTTCAGCCGCGGGGACGACGGGCGCGCGGTCCATGTGCTGGCCGAGATCGGCGAGTTGATCGAGGCGGGGCGCTTCGCGGTCCCGGTCACGCGGTCGTTTCCGCTCGACCGGATCGCGGAGGCGCACCGCGTCGGCGAGGAGGGCCACGTGCGCGCGAAGCTCGTCCTGCTGGTCGGCTGACGCGGCGGGATGCACGCGCCCGTCGGCCGACACGGCGGGGTGCGGGCACCCTCCGCACGTCTCCCCCGCTCACGTATCCGCTTCCCGGGGGACGAAGAAGGCACCAGCGGCAGCCGCCAGGACCGCTGCCCGCGCGGCCTGTTCCGGCAACCGCGGGTCCGGTTCGGCGCGCAGCAGCACGAGTTGGTGGTAGAGCGGCGCCGTGGCGGCGATCAGCAGGCTCCTCGCGTCCACCTGCCGCGCGGGGAGTTCGCCGCGCTCGACGGCGCGCTCGACGAGGACCTCGCACTGGGCGTACCGGTCCGCCCACAACCGCGTCTGGGCCCGCGCGGCCTGCGGGGAGTGGAACGAGGCAGCCATCAGGGCGAGGGCCGGCGACGGGCGGACGACGAGGGATTCCTGGATCTCCCGGTTGAGGGCCGTGAGATCACCGCGCAGCGAACCGGTGTCCGGCGGCTGCCAGTCGATCTCGCCGGCGGCGTCGATGACGTCGACGAGCAGGCCGCCGACGTCGCGCCAGCGCCGGTAGACCGTGGCGCGGTGCACCCCGGCACGCGTCGCGACCCCCTCCATCGTGAGTCGTTCGTGACCGCCCTCGGCGAGTTCGGCGCGCACCGCATCGAGGACCTGCGCGCGGATGCGGGCGGTACGGCCGCCCGGACGGCGGTCCGGCGTGGTGTCCGGCGTGGTGTCCGGCGTGGTGTCCGGCGGGTCTGTCATCGGCACTCGGTATCCGGTTGATCAACGGGGCAGGGGCATGCGAGCATCCTAATGCGACAGCCGTCGCTCTAAGGCCACCGGAGAGGAACCGCCCGCCGCGATGCCACCCGTTCCCGCCGACCCCACCGTGCTCCATCCGATGCCCGGGCAGCCGCGCGTGGTACTGCTCAAGCCACTGCTGACGTCGCCGCTGATCGAGGTCGGCGACTTCACCTACTACGACGATCCGGACGACCCGACCGCGTTCGAGACGCGCAACGTCCTGTACCACTACGGCCCCGAGCGGCTGGTGATCGGCAACTACTGCGCGCTGGCGACCGGCACCCGGTTCCTGATGAACGGTGCGAACCACCGCATGGACGGTCCCTCCACCTTCCCGTTCCCCACCATGGGGGGTTCCTGGGCGGAGCACTTCGACCTGATCACCAACCTTCCCGGCCGGGGCGACACGGTCGTCGGCAGCGACGTGTGGTTCGGGCACGGCGTCACGGTCATGCCAGGTGTCCGCATCGGGCACGGCGCGATCATCGCCGCCGGCGCCGTGGTCACGGGCGACGTCCCCGACTACGGCATCGTCGGCGGCAATCCCGCCCGGCTCATCCGCACGCGGTTCGACGCCGGGGACATCGCCCGGCTCCTCGCAGTGGCGTGGTGGGACTGGCCTCTGGACCACGTCACCCGGCACGTCCGGACGATCATGTCGGGGACGATCACCGAACTGGAGGAGGCCGCCGCGCGGATCGACCGGTCCTGACGCCGCGCCCCGCCCCGCCGCCCGCACCCGCAGTTCATGAACGCCGACCGGCTCGTGGAACTCGGCGTCGCCCGCCGCGTGGACACCGACGACGCCACCGCCGGGACCCTCCGCGCGGCGCTGGACGACCTGCTCGCCGATCCCGAACGCGTCCGCCGGTCCGAAGAGTTGCAGGCCGCCGCGCGGGCGGAGGGCGGCACCCCGCGCGCCGCCGACCTCGTCGAGCAGGTGCTGGCCGCGGCCCTGGAGCACTGACCCGTACGGAGGCGGCGCGTCGCGGTCAGACGGCGAGCAGCTTCAGGACGGCCTCGGCGGCGGGGCCCGCGGACGCCGGGTTCTGGCCGGTGACGAGATTGCCGTCGACGACGACGTGCGGGGACCACGCCGGGCCCTTGGAGTAGTCGGCGCCCGCGGCGCGCAGCCGGCTCTCCAGCAGCCAGGCGGCGTTGGCGGCGAGCCCGGTCATCGTCTCCTCCTCGTCGGAGAAGGCGGTGAGGCTGCGGCCCTCGAACAGCCAGGACTCGGCACTGCCCGCGGAGAGCAGGCCCGCCTGGCCGTGGCACACCGCGGCGACGACCTTGGAGGTGTCGGGCAGGGCGGTCTCCAGCAGGCGGCCCAGATCCTCGTTGACCGCGAGGTCCTGCATCGGGCCGTGGCCGCCGGGGATCAGGACCGCGTCGAAGTCGCCCGGGACGACGTCCTCCAGGCGCCGTGGGGACGTCAGCAAGTCCTGGACGCTGCCGGACTCCAGATAAGCGCGCAGGTCCGCGACCTTCGCGGTGTCGCCGTTGTTCGCCTCGGGGGCGAGGCTGAGCTCGTCGACGGTCGGCGCGCGGCCGCCGGGGGTGGCGAGGGAGATGTCGAGGCCGGCCGCGGTGAAGGCGCGGTGGGGCTCGACGAACTCCTCGGCCCAGTAGCCGGTGGGGCGCTGGCTGCCGTCCGCCTGGGTCCACCGGGTGGCGGCGGACAGCACGATGAGAACCGAGGACATGGTGTGCCTCCGTGGGAAGAAGGGTTCGGGGGGCTGCAGGGGGTTTCAGGAGAGCGTGCAAGGGGCCGGGATGTCGCGCGGGGGCGACCGGCCAGGGAGTTCTCCCTCTCAGCCGCGAAACAACCGTAACACCCTCGCATGTCGTCTCTGCGAACCGGTGGAACCATTCGTCATATGCGTATGTCGTTCGGTCATGACGCCGTGGAGATCGCGGGCGTAGGATAGGTTCTCGTGTGGACGTGATGCGGAGGTGAGAGGACGTGCAGCAGACACCGGACCTGCAGCAGACAGCGGCGGACACGTGTGCCGGTGACGTGTGCCGCAGCTCGGAACTGCTCCTGGGCTTCGTGAACACCGCGCCCCACGGCAGCGAGCGGATCGAGCTGCTGGGCGACGGTGCGGCGCTGCGGGCCTGGATGGCGGGCGCGGGGCTGGAGCCCGGCGAGGACGAGCCGGTCACGCAGGCGGACGCGATGGCGGGCCGGGAGCTGCGCGATGCGCTGTGCACGGTCTTCCGCGATCACTCCGGGTGCGTCGAGGGCGCGGAGCTGCTGCCGGCCGCCGAGGCGTACCTGCGGCGGACCGCCGATCGCCATCCGCTGACGCTTCGGGTCACCGCCGGCGGCTGCGTGCTCGTGCCCGCGCAGAGCGGGGTGCTGGGCGCGTTCGGTGCGCTGTTCGCCGCCGCGGCCGACCTCGCGGCCCGGGGGGCGTGGGCCCGGATGAAGATGTGCGCGAACAAGGGCTGCCACTCCGGGTTCTTCGACAAGACCCGCAACACCTCGGGGCTCTACTGCGGCACGGCGTGCAGCTCGCAGGCGTCGCAGCGCGCCTACCGCAGCCGGCGGAAGGCCACCACCGGGGCGGCGTGAGGTCCCCGGCTGTCAGAGGGTGGGGTGCCGGTCGCGGACCTGGCTCAGCGTCTCCAGCAGCGAGGCGACGTGCAGGATCGTCGACTCGGCGTGCCAGGTGGATACCAGCTGCACGCCGATCGGCATGCCGTCGCCGCTCGTGCCGAACCGCATGGACAGGGCCGGGAGCCCGGTCAGGCTGAACGGCACGGTCGTCGAGCTCACGTGGAAGGGGCCCACCGTCCGTCCGCCGAGCTCGAACTGCCCGAGCTGGTGGACATGTGCGGGGATCGTCGTCACGGGGAGCAGCAGCACGTCGTGCTGCTGGAAGTACTCCGCGAAGCCGTCCCGGAGGCGTTCGAGGCCCTGCTCGGCCCGGACGTAGTCCTCCACGGACGTGTCGGGGGTGGCGAGCAGGGTCTTGGAGTAGGTGAACATCTGGTCCTCGTGACCCGCGACGGTCTCCCGGACGGCGGGCTTCAGCTCCATGACGTGCTGCCGGGCGAAGAGGTCGAGGGCGTTGTCCCGCTGGAGGGCCGGGATGTCGACGGCCTCGACCCGGGCCCCCGCACCCTGCAGGGCGTCGGCGGCGGCGCGCACGGTCGCCGCGACCTCCGCGTCGACCGGCCCGAGTCCCGAGTCGACCAGCCAGCCGACCCGCACGGCCCGGTCCGGTGAGACGCCCAGGCCGGCGTCGAACTCGCGCGGGACCACGGAGTAGCCGTCGGCGCCGTCAGGACCGGCCAGCAGCGAGTACGCCAGCGCGAGGTCGCGGACGGTGCGGGCCATGGGACCGGCGTGCCAGTCGCGGCGCGGTGCCCGGGGCCAGAACCCCGTCATGGGGATGCGCCCGTGCGTCGGCTTGAGGGCCGCGATGCCGGTGTCGGCGGCCGGCCCGCGGACCGAGATGGACAGGTCGCTGCCGAGACCGAGCGGCGACATCCCGGCGGCGATGGCCGCGGACTCGCCGCCGCTCGAACCGCCGGACGAACGGTCCAGGTCCCAGGGGTTGTTCGTCCTGCCCGTCAGGAGGTTGTCGGACTCCACCCAGTAGGAGAACTCCGGGAGGTTGGTCTTCGCCAGCAGGATCCCACCGGCCCCCTTCAGGCGCGCCACGCCGGTGGCGTCCGTGTCCGGAACGCGCCCCGCGAAGATCGGCGAACCGCGCTGGGTGAGCACCCCGGCGGTGTCGAAGCCGTCCTTGACCGTGAACGGCACGCCGTGCAGCGGCCCCACCGCGGCACCCCGCGCACGTTCCTCGTCGGCCGCCTTCGCGGCGTCGAGCGCGCCGTCGGCAAGCGTGACGATGGCGTTGAGCCGCGGATTGGTGGCCTCGATGCGATCGAGGTGTGCCTGCACCACTTCGACGGAGGAGACCTCGCCGGTGCGGATCAGCTCGGCGAGTTCCGTCGCGTCTCGGTGAACGAGGTCAGCGGTCATGGGGGCTCCCTTTCACCGGTGCGGGCCGGACCTGCGGGGCGGATCCGCGCGACGGCGTGATCCCTTTGCGGTGATGCCGCGGGCGCGGGTACGCCCTCACGGACCCGCGCCGACGGACATCTCACCATTCGTGCGCTTTTTCCCGCGGCATTGCACCGGAGTGCCGCCGCATGTCCACCCGGCCGCGCCGTTCGTTCACCCGCCTTGGCGCGGTGGGCGCGTTCGATGGCCTGGCCCCAGTACGTTCCGGCGACCATGAGCACGGCGCCGAGGAAGGCGAGCGCGGTGAGCCGTTCGCCGCCGAAGCTGATGCCGATCGCGACGGCCCAGATCGGTTCGGTGCCCAGGAGCAGGCTGGCCCGGCTGGCGGAGGTGCGTTGCACCGCCCAGGTCTGGGCGAGGAAGGCGAACACGCTGCAGAACAGGGCGAGATAGACCAGTTGCGACCATGTGGTGGCGCTGCTGCGGGCCAGGTCGGGCAGGTGCGTGAGGGCGGGCGGCAGGAACAGCGCCGAGCCGACGACGGTCTGGACGGTCGTCAGATGCAGTGCGTGCATGGGGCGGCGGGCGGTGAGCCGTCCGACGAGCGCGACGTGCCCGGCCCGGACGACCGCGGCGGCGAGGATCAGGGCGTCGCCGAGCCGCGGCGCGTGCAGCCCGGTGCTGGAGGTGAGCAGCCCGACGGCCAGCACGCACAGCCCGGCGGCGGCGAAGAACGTCCGGGGCAGCCGGCGGTCGCCGGCCGTCCGGTCGAGCAGCGGGGTCAGCACGATGGTCAGGCTGATGATCAGGCCGGCGTTCGCGGCGCTGGTGTGCGCGACCCCGTACGTCTCCAGCACCAGGACGGCTGCCTGCGTGACCCCCAGCAGCGATCCGGCGCGGAGCTCCGTCCGGGTCCAACGGCGCCTCGCCCGGCGGGCGGTGACGAACGCCCCGCACGCGAGCGCGGAGATCGCGTACCGCGCGAACAGCACGCTGGTGACGGGGAGCGCGCCGGTGGCTGTCTTGGCCGCCAGGTAGCTGGAACCCCAGACCAGCGCGATCACGAACAGCGTGGCATCGGTACGGCGGGCAACGGGCATGCCCTCACGCTGCACCCCTCCCCATGGTGAAGGCAATCACCAACTTCTACAGTGAAGTTGTAGCTGCCCTACACAGTCGCCCTACACTGGGCCGATGGACGAGCGGCAACTGCGGATACTGCGGGAGCTGGGAGAGCTCGGCAGTGTCAGTGCGGTCGCCGAGGCCCTGCGCGTGACGCCCTCCGCGATCTCGCAGCAGTTGCGCCTGTTGCAGCGGTCGATCCCCGTCCCGCTCACCGAGCGTGCCGGGCGCCGGGTGGTGCTGACGGAGGCCGGACAGGCCCTCGCCCGGGCGGCGATCGAGGTCGAGACGGCCCTGGCCCGGGCACGCCACTCCCTCGCCGACTTCGCGGAACAGCCCGACGGCGCCGTCTCGCTGGCGGCGTTCCACAGCGCGGCCTCCGCGTTCTTCCCCCGGTTGCTGCGTGACCTCGCCGGGCCGGGCCACCCGCGACTGGCGCTCGCCGACCAGGACGTCGCCCAGGACCGTTTCCCCGCCCTCGCCCGTGACCACGACCTCGTCCTCGCCCACCGGCTCGACCACGGTCCGGCGTGGCCGCGTACCGTCGCCACCAGCACCCTGCTGCGCGAGCCGCTCGACGTCGCCCTGCCGGCCGGCCACCCGCTCGCCGCCAGGACGCTGCTCCACCCCCGTGACGTGGCCGGCGAGCCCTGGATCACCGTCCACGACGGCTTCCCGCTCATGGCGACCATCGAAGCCATCGCCAGTGTCGCCAACCGCCGCCTGCACATCGTCCACCGCATCAACGAGTTCGCCGTGGTGGCCGAGGCCGTGGCCGCCGGAGCCGGTCTGGCGCTGATGCCCCGCTGGACCGCCCGCGCGCACCCGGACCTCGTTCTGCGGCCACTGGACGCGGTGCACGCCCGGCGCCACATCGACGTCCTCCACCGGCCGGAGCGCACCGCGCGGCGGGCGGTCCGCACCGTCCTCGCCGCACTGCACCGCGCCGCCGGGGAGATCCAGGGGCAGGACGCCGACCCCGCGTCCCGCCCCGGCTCCGGCGGCTCCCCGACCCCGTGAGAACCGAGAGGCCGGGCCGGTTCCGCCGCCTCAACGCACGGCGGGCCCACCGGCGTCGGCGCGCCGACCGAGGGCGGCGACCGCGCCCAGCATGACCAGCAGGACCGCGGTGAACCAGGTCATCGCCGTGGTGGTGCTCACCTCGCGGGTCGCGAGGCCGATGCCGAGCGCGGGCAGGCTCAACCCGACGTAGGAGATGAGGAACAGGTCGGCCAGCGCCTCGCTCCGCTTGGCGGGGACCGCCGCGGCGGCCACGGCGCCCAGGGCGGCCTTGAAGAGCACGCCCGCGCCGATCCCGGACAGGATGCCCCCGGCCAGGAAGGCCGGCAGGTTCGCGTCGCGCATCCCGGCCAGCAGCACCACCAGGCCGACCGCCTGGGTGAGCAGGCCCGCGCGGCGCTTGGCGGCGGTGCTCAGCCGCCCGGTGAGGGTCTGGGCGACGGCCGCGGCGCCGAACACGACGAAGACGATCAGGCCGGCCAGGGCCCGGGAGGGATGGTGCAGCGTGCCGCCGACGAAGCCGGCCGCGATCGAGGTGAACATGCCGAAGACCGCGAACGCGGCGAACCCGGAGGCGGCCGCCACGAGGAATCCGGCGCGGTCGCCGTGGTCGGCGCTGACCCGCTGCGGCCGGTAGGCCGGCTTCACCATCTGCTCGGCCACGGTCTCCGGGGTGAGGGCGACGGCGACCATGCCCAGGCCGAGCAGCACGGCGAAGACCAGGAACGGGACCCGCAGCGGCGCCCCGACGAACTGCGCCAGGATGCCCCCCACCAGCGGGCCGACCCCGAGACCGCCGATGTTGGCGACGGTCGAGACCAGTTCGAACCGCTGCCCGCTCGCACCCGGCCGGTGCGCGGTGTGCAGCTCCTGGAGGTGGGCCGTGGCGGTGGCGGTCAGCATGCCGACGCCCAGCCCGGTGACCAGGCGGCCGGCGAGCAGCAGCGGCAGGGACGCGCCGGACAGGTACACCAGCGCGCCGGCCAGTTCCAGCCCCAGCGAGGGCAGCAGGATCTTCTTGCGGCCGACCCAGTCGGAGATGTGCCCGGCCAGCATCAGGCTGATCACGACGCCGACGGCGAAGGTGGCGTAGACGACCGTCACGGTGAAGGTGGAGAACCCGTCGCGGGCCTCGTAGAGGGGGTACAGCGGAGTCGGCACGGTGGAGAACGCCATCCCGACCAGGAAGGCGAACGCGACCATCCAGAAGCCCGCGCCGTGCCGGCGGCGCGCGACGGCCGGGCGGGTCCGGTCGCCGACCGGGAGAGTCCGCGGGTGCGGCTGGTGTTCGAGCAGCGACGTCGTCATGTGCCATGCATCCGTTCTGGATGAGCCGGGTGGGCCGGGCAGCCGGGTGAGCTGCCCGGGCGGGGAGGGAGGCGGTTGCCCGTTCCCATCGTCGGCGACACCGATCATCACGTCCAACGAAAGTTAGTGACATCAACCATCAGAATCGGCGATAGTTGACCTCATGGATCTGCGGCAGCTGGAGTACTTCGTGGCGGTGGTCGAGGAGGGCAACTACACGCGGGCGGCGAACCGCCTGCATGTCGTGCAGTCCGCCGTCTCGGCGGCGATCAAGACCCTGGAGCGCGAGCTGGGCGCGCAGTTGCTGGACCGCAACTCCAAGCGCGTGCTGCTGACCGACGCCGGGTCGGCGCTGCTGCCGCGCGCCCAGGTCGTGCTGGACTCCGTCCGGGACGCCGCCGACGCGGTGGCCGAGGTGCACGGCGGCCTTCGCGGCACCCTGCGGCTGGGCACCATGACCTCGGTGGGGCTCCTCGACCTGCCGGCGCTGCTGGGCGCGTTCCACCGGCGCCATCCCGGCGTGCTGCTGCAGACCACCGCCGCGCACTCCGGTTCCCGGGGGCTGGTCGACGGCCTGCGCGAGCGGCGCCTGGACCTCGCCTTCGTCTCCCTGCCCGGCACCCGGCCGCCGTCGTTGCAGGTCATCGATCTGACCTCGTCGGTCCTCGACCTGGTCGTCCCCGACGATCATCCGCTGTACGGCCGCGGCAGCGTGGCCATCACCGCACTCGCCGACCTGGACTTCATCGACTCCCCCCTCGGCTTCGGCACCCGGGCGGTGACCGACGCCGCCTTCACCGCCGCCTCCGTACCGCGCCGGGTCACTCTGGAGATCTCCGACGTGGAGACCGGAACGGCGTTCGTCCGCGAGGGGCTGGGCATCGCCCTCATCCCCCGGTTCGTCCTGGGGCCCGCCGACAACCCGTCCAGGCTCACCGTCACCGGGGCGGACCTCAGCTGGCCGGTGTCGCTCGCCGTGCCGACCGACCGGACGCCCAGCGCGGCGGCGCAGGCGATGATCGCCCTGACGCGGGAGTTCGTGGGCACCACCGCGGGCCCGCCGGCGGCCCGTTGAGGGTGCGCAGCGGCGGGCACCGGGGGAAATTCCTGGAGGCCGGCCTCAGTTGGAGTAGACCCGGGAAGGCGCGACCAGCACCGCGGTACGCCGCTGCTCGGCCATCACCCGGTCGTACTCCGCCCAGTCGGCGTGCTGCCCGCCGGCCGCCGTGAAGATCTCCCGCAGCAGACCCGGCAGTGCCTCCGGCTCCAGCCACGGCCGGGGGTCGTCGGGGCCCGCCAGTTCCGCGGCGCCCTCGACGGTCGCCCACCGGCTCCCGTCCCGGAAGGTCGCGCCGAGCTGGGGCCGGACGCGGAGATTGCCCAGCTTCACCCGGCCGTAGGTGACGAACGCCAGCACGGGCTCGCCGCTTCCGGGGTGCGCGATCATCCCGGCGTTCACCAGGGAGGACTGGATCGTGTGGTCCGCGCGCAGCGTCGAGACCACCGCCAGGAACCCCTCGTTCCTGCCGACGGACACGGCCTCGTGCAGGGTCGTCATCGTTGCCTCCTGTGTGGGGCGGATCCGCTCACCGGGACCGGGCCCGGTGAGCGGTGCGGGCAGTACGTCCGGTGTCGGCGCGGCGCGGGCCGCTCGGCTCGGGCCGCCGACCCCGGGTCTGGTTCACGTGTACCGGTCGAACAGGGCCTGCGTGCAGTCCTCCAGCCGCTTCGTCATCACGGCGGGGGTCGGATCCGCCCGGCCCATTATCGACCGCCCCACGGCGCAGGTCCCTCCTCCGCAGCTCCCGATGGCTGCCCGCCGGGGGCAACGGTCCGGTGACCCGGATCTCCGATGCGAGGCGCCCACAGGAACCGAAAGAGGTCTCGGCGCAGGGGCGTTGGTGATGGCGTCGAACCGCGCTCGTCAACTGCGCGACTTATCCTCCTGCTTGGGTGATCAGCAAGGAACGAGGGGCCGACATGGCGGTATCCGAGCAGGACGGCGGCAGCGGCTCAGCAGCCGTCCACCCTCCCGAACTCGTGGGCCGCGAGCGGGAGATGGCCGAGCTCGCGCGGGCCCTCGACGCGCCGCCGGCGGCGGTGTGGATCGAGGGCGAGGCCGGAATCGGCAAGAGCAGGCTGCTGCGCGAGTACCTGGCCCGGACCGCGGGCCGCGCCGACCGGGTGCTGCTGGCGCGCTGCCCGCCGCTGCACCATCCGCAGACGCTGGGGCCGCTGGTCGACGCGGTCCGCCAGGTCACCGAGACGGTGGCGGGGCTGCCGCTGAGCCCGCTGGCGGGTGCGCTGCGGCCGCTGTTCCCGGAGTGGGCCGCCGACCTGCCGGCCGCCCCCGGGCCGGCCGAGGACCCGACGGCGGTCCGGCACCGGGTGTTCCGGGCGCTGGCCGAGCTGCTGGCCCGTCTGGACGTCGACGTGCTGGCCGTGGAGGACGTGCACTGGGCGGACGAGGCGACGTTGGAGTTCCTGCTCTTCCTGGCCTCCGGGGTGCCGCAGCCGGTGGGCCTGGTGGTGACCTGCCGGCCGGAGGACGTGGCGGGCGGCTCGCTGCTGCGGCGACTGGCGGCGCGCCTCGCCGCCGACTCCGTCTCGGCAGCGGGGCGGCTGCGGCTGGCCCTCCTGCCGCTGGACGTGGCCGGCACGGCGCGGCTGGTGTCGTCGATGCTCGCCGGGGAGCACGTCTCCGACGGGTTCGCCGGGTTCGTCCACCGGCGCACCGAGGGCGTGCCGCTGGCGATCGAGGGCGCGGTGCGGCTGATGGCCGACCGGTCCGACCTCAGCCACGGCGCGGGCGGCTGGGGACGTCGCCGGCTGGACGAGATCGGCGTGCCCGCCACCGTCCGCGACATGGTGCTGGAGCGCCTGGGACGGCTCGGCCCCGACGGGCGGGCGATGCTGCGGGCCGCGGCGGTGCTGGGCCGGCCCGCCGACGAGACGATCATCCGCGCGGTGGCGGGACTCGCGCCGGGTCGAGCCCAGGCGGGCCTGATCGAGGCCCTGGACCGCGGGCTGCTGGACGACGAAGGCTGGGGGCAGGTGGCGTTCCGGCACGTGCTGGCCCGCCAGGCGGTGTACGACGCGATCCCGCCGCCCCGCCGCCGGATGCTGCACCGGCGCGCCGGACGGACCCTGGAGGCCCTGGCCCCGCCGCCCGTGGGGGAGCTGGCCGACCACTTCCGGGTGGCCGGGGAGAGGAGCGAGTGGTGCCGGTACGCCGAGTGGGCCGCCGACCTGGCGCTTGCCTCCGGTGACGAGACGACCGCGGGCACCCTGCTGCACGACCTGGTCGTCAACGGCGGCCTGCCACCCGCGTCGACGGTCCGGCTGATCAGGAAGTTCCCGTTCGCGTCGTTCGCGGGGCCGGCCCGGTTCCGGGAGCTGGTGCCGCCGCTCCGCGCCGCGCTGGCCGCCACGGCGGGCGACGCCGTCCAGGAGGCCGACATCCGCGTCCAACTGGGCAACGTCCTGCTGTTCATGGGTGAGGACGACGCGGGCCGCGCCGAGTTGAAGCGGGCGATCCCGCACCTGGGTCACGATCCGGCCGAGGCCGCGCGGGCGATGATGCGCCTCGGCTGGCCGCGCAGCAGTAGCTGGCCCGTCTCGGCCCACCTGCGATGGCTGGAGCGCGCCGCCGAACTGGAGGTGCCGTCGATGACGGCCGCCGACCGGCTCGGCTTCGCCGCGGACCAGGCCACCGCCCGGCTCATGCTGGGCGAGACCGACGGGTGGGCGCTGGAGGCGGGGATACCCGACGACGCCGACGCCCCGGCGGAGTGGCAGCAGATCACCCGCGCCAACGTGAACCTCGGGGACATGGCGATGCTGTGGGGCCGGTACGCGGTCGCCGCCCGGAGGTTGGACACGGCTCTGGCGCTGGCCGACCGTCGGCGGTACCGGCGCTACGAGTCCGTCGCCCTGGTGACCCGGACCCATCTGGACTGGCTCACCGGCGCCTGGGACGGCCTCGCCGAACGGGCCGCCGCGCTCGCGGAGTCGGAGGACATCCTCCCGCTCGCGCGGCTGGAGGTGCTGTTCGTCGTCGGGCAGCAGCAGGCCGCGGCGGGCGCGTACGGGCCGGCCGCCGAGCGACTGCGTCTGGTGCTCGACGGGGAGGTGGACAGCGGGGCGCTCGCGGACTCGATGGAACCCGCGGCGGCGCTGGCCCGGTTGGCGCTCGCCGCCGGCCGCGTCGACGAGGCGCTGGACATCACCGAGGAGCCGGCCGCCCTCATCGCCCGCAAGCGCACCTGGGTCTGGGCCTCGGACCTCGGCCCCGTCCGGGTGGCCGCGCTGGCCGCCGCCGGGCGGGTCGAGGAGGCCGCGAAGCTGACCGCGGCCTTCGCCCGGGGGCTGCGCGGCCGCGACGCGCCGGGGCCGCGCGCCGGACTGGCCACCTGCCGGGCGGTCCTGGCCGACGCGCGCGGCGAACATGCCTCGGCCGCCCGGCTGTTCGCCCGGGCGGCAGCGGCCTGGCAGGTCCTTCCCCGGCCGTACGAGGCACTGTTGGCCCAGGAGCGGCAGGCCCGCTGCCAGATCGCCGCGGGACAGCGGGAGGTGGCACTGTCCCTCCTGGCGGAGGTACGCGAACGGCTGATCACCCTGGGCGCCCTCGGCGACGCCGACCGGGTGGTGTCCTGCCTGCGCGAGTACGGCGTCCCCGCGAAGCGGCCCCAGCGCGGTGGCCGCCGGGCCAACGGCAACCGGTTGTCCCCGCGGGAACTGGAGGTCACCCGCCTGGTGGCCACCGGCCGCAGCAACCGGCAGATCGCCGAGACGCTCTTCCTGTCCCCCAAGACCGTGGCCCAGCACCTGAGTTCGTCGATGCGCAAGCTCGGCGTCTCCTCGCGCACCGCCCTGGCGGTTCTCGCGACCAGCGCGGAGTTCGCGCAGCGGGACGTACCGGACCGGCGGCCCGGCGGCGGTGCCAAAAATAGGTGATCCGCCGGATGCCCGGCCGGGCCGGCTGAGGCCAGAGTTACCGGACAGGCGCGCCACAGGTCGTCGAGTGCGACCGGGCGTGCTTCGGCAGTCGCGTCGTGGGGACACCTCCGGGTCCGCCCAACCCGGGCCCACGGCAGGGCACTTCCAGGCCCGGCACTTCCAGGTCCGCCCGATCTCGGCCCGCAGCAGGGCACTTCGGCCCCCCGCCGGACGGGATTCGCACCGCACGCTCTCGGCGACGCCGCCGAAGGCGCATGTCCCCTGCACAAGGAGAAGTCGAGTGATGAGTGATCACAGACGTCGCCCGCGGCTGCCGGCGGGGCCGAGCCGGCGCTTCACGCGCCGGCTGGCCGTGCTCGCCGCGCCGCTGCTGGCGCTGTCGCTGACCGTCGCGCTGAACGCCGCCCCGGCACAGGCCGATCCACCCGCCGCCCTCGACGCGGCCTCCGCGCAGACCGAAGTACCGGCCGCGCAGACCGGCGCGCCCACCGCCCCGGCGGGCTCCGCGACGCCCGGGGACGGGCAGACCGTCACGACACTGACCGGCGGAAAGATCCTGATCCGCCCCGACGGCACGCAGGAGGATCAGGGCGGCGGCCCCGCGCTGAACTACTCGGGCCCGAACGGCGACCACTACGTCGTGCCGGCGGAGGCCGCCCCGTACGCCGGCAGGTCGCTGGACTGGACGCTGTTCGACGTCTCCGCGCTGGTCCGCGACCACGTCACCGACGGGGCGAGGATCCCCGTGGCGCTGTCGTTCAGCAGCGCCGGTGCGAGCGCGCCGCCCGGGATCACCCTCACCTCCTCCGGCTCGGGCATCAGCGCCGTGGGCTACATGACCCCCGCCTCCGCCCAGGAGTTCGGCGCGTACCTGCGCGGCCGGATCGCCGCCGACGTCGCCGCGGGCAGGCCCGCCGGCACCACTGCGCTGCCCGGCGTGAACCGGCTGGCGCTGGCCGCCGCCGCGCCCGGCCAGGGCGTGACCCCGCAGTACGCCTACCAGGTCGCGCAGTTCGACACCCCGGGGCTGACGGGGCAGGCGAACGCGATCATCAGGCTGTGGGACATGGACTCCTTCACGGCGGTGTCGACCACGATCGCCTCCTCCGACGGGATCGCCCGGATCGCCCTGCCGGCCGGCCGCTACTTCGCCGTCGCGCAGTTCGGCGAGTTCGACGACCAGGGCAACCCGGTCGAACTGCGGTACGTGTCCGCCGGTTTCACCGTGCCCGACAGCAGCGGCACCGTCACCACGGTGAACCTGGACGAGAAGAGCGCCACGACGCGCTCCACCGCGGCCACTCCGCGGCCGGCCCGGCAGATCAACCAGACCGTCGCCTGGGGGCTGCAGAGCGCCACCGGGGACTGGGACATCATCTCGACGGTGGTCGAAGGTGCGAAGGGAACCGACATCCAGGGCGAGCCCGGAACCGACGTGTACGTCGCGCCGACGTCCTCGGGCCCGCCCGCCGGGAAGCTCCGCTACTTCGTCCAGTGGGACGGCATCGCACCCTCGTCCCGGGGCGACTTCCCGTACGCCGGTGAGAGTGCCTACCCCTACCGGTACGACCTGGCGTTCGGCTGGGACGACCGGATCCCGAAGGGCCCCTACCCGGTGCGGAACCGCGACCTGGCCACGGTCCACGAGCACCTCTACGCCGACCCGGCCCAGACCCCCGCGGACTTCGAGTTCTCCAAGGCGCCCATCGACCCCGTCCTGCCCGCGGAGTTCGCCGCGATCCAGACGACCGACGGGCTGCCCCGCGAGGCGCCCGGCGACTTCACCGACTACGTCGGCACCGCGGACGGGGGCGACTGGATCTTCAACGCGGACATCGGACCGGGCTACGGCCTCGACGAGACCATGGCCGACCCGCGCACCTACGCCGGCGGCCACGTGTACGCGACCGACTGGGGACGCGGGCCGCTGAGCCCGCAGTGGGGCCAGCACCTGCCGCGACCGGACGCCCTGTACCAGAACTGCGAGGCGTGCGTCACCGAGAACGCGGGCGAGGACTACCTGACCGCGCTCTACCCCGCCGACGCCCAGGACACCCAGCAGGCCGCGAGCGGCGTCCGGTACCTCGACGAGAGCGGCGCCTGCTACGTCAACGGGCAGCTCTTCGCGGGCTATCCGGCCTGCATCGACGACCACGCCCTCTCCGCGGACAGCGGTACCCCGGCCGAACCGAACACCTACCGCCTGGTCTACGACACCAGCCTGAGGCCCACGCTGCCCCTGTACAGCCAGGCCACCTCGACCCACACGGACCTGACGTTCAGGTTCGCCTACAAGGCGCAGCCACCCGCGGACATGGCGCTGCCGTCCGGCTACCAGTGCACCGAGTACCCCGTCCAGGGCGCCTGCGAGATCCTGCCGGTGCTCACCCTCGGCTACCAGCTGGACGAGAACGAGCTGAACACCAGCTCCGCCCCGGTCCAGCAGCTGAAACTGGACGTCGGCCACCTGACCTACGACGGCATCGGGTCGCACGCCGCGATCACCTCCGCCTCGGTGGACGTGTCCTTCGACGGCGGCACCACCTGGCAGCACGCGGTGGCCGGCGGACGCGACGGCCACTACACCGCGCACTGGCGCAACCCGGCCTCCGCCCGGGGGACGAGCCCCGCGCTGCGCGTGACCGCCACCGACGCCGACGGCGGGTCGATCACCCAGGTCATCGACAACGCCTACACCCTCGCCGCGCACGCGCGCTGATCCGGCCGGAAGGAACGAGAACCATGGTGAGACGCCTCATCCAGGGCACGGCGATACCCGCCGCGCTGGCCGCGATCGCCCTCTTCTTCGCAGCACCCGGTGCGGCGGCCGCGAACCCGGCCGCCCACGCGCCCCAGGGCACGCACGCGCCGCGACACGGCCGGCAACCGTCGAACGTCCAGGACGCCTGCCCGACGGCCGCGCGCGGGCAGGTCCGCTGCATGGCCCTGGTCCGCACCGACGTGCACGGCGGCCGCGGTGCCCGGGGCCCCGGCGCGCGCACCGCCGCCGGAGCCGCGGACCCGACCCCGCTGCCGTCCGGATACAGCCCGGCCGACCTCCACTCCGCCTACAACCTGCCGTCCACGGGAGGCGGCGGGCAGACCGTCGCCGTCGTCGAGGCCTACGACAACCCCACCGCCGAAGCCGACCTGTCCGTCTACCGCACCACCTACGGGCTGTCCGCCTGCACCACCGCCAACGGCTGCTTCACCAAGGTCGACCAGGAGGGCGAGCAGGCCGGCTACCCGGCCGGCGACCAGTACACGGGCTGGGGCCTGGAGACCGCACTGGACCTGGACGCGGTCTCGGCGGTCTGCGAGAGCTGCCACATCCTGCTGGTGGAGGCAGACAGTCCCGACGAGGCCGACGTCGCCGCCGCGGAGAACACCGCCGCCCGCCTCGGGGCGACCGAGATCTCCAACAGCTACGGCGAGGACGAGAGTTACGGGATGCTCGGGTACGCGTCCGCCTACGACCACCCCGGAGTGGCGATCACCGCGGCGTCCGGCGACCTCGGCTTCTCGGTACCGAAGTTCCCGGCCGTGCTGCCCACGGTCACGGCCGTCGGCGGCACGTCACTGGTACGGGACCCGGGCACCGCGCGGGGCTGGTCGGAGACGGCCTGGGGCGAGTCGAGCAGCGGCTGCTCGGCCTGGCTCGACAAGCCCGCCTGGCAGACGGACGTCCCCGACTGCCCCGGCCGCGTCACCGCCGACGTGTCCGCCGACTCCGACCCCAACACCGGCGGCCTCGCCATCTACGACACCACCCCCGACATCGCCGGATCCCCCGGCTGGATCCAGGAGGGCGGCACCAGCCTCGCCTCACCGATCGTGGCCGCCGTCATCGCCCTGGCCGGAAACCCGGGCGACTTCCCCGACGCCTCCCGCCTGTACGCCCACACCGGCGACCTGTACGACGTGACCGGCGGCTCCAACGGGGCCTACGGGTTCGACTGCGGCGGTGACAACCTGTGCACCGGTGAGCCCGGTTACGACGGCCCCACCGGTCTGGGCACGCCGAACGGCCTCGGCGCCTTCTAGCACCCCCCACAGCGATCCGCGGTGCGTTCACCCGGCGGAAGCGGCCCTCCCGGGGGCCGCTTCCGCCGACTCGCCTTCCTGGCCGCCGCGTTCCCGCGTTACCGCCTCACCGCCCGAACAGCGGCACAGCGCCCCTCCCCCGGTCAGGATCCTGCCCGCGTCCCCTCCGGTTGCCGGGCCGATTCGCGGGTTTTATGGTGATCATTCGGGCGCCGGCCGCGGTGCGTGTTCCGCCAGGCCGTTCAGAGGTCGTCGCGCAGCCCCTCGGGGTGCTCCTTCACGATCGGCGGCCGCCTCCTCACGGTCCGGCACGGCACCGGCGACCGCATCCCGCCCATCGGGGCGAGCGGCGCCCGCCCGACAGGGCGCGGGGACCCCGTGAGGGGAAAGCGCGCCTGCGCCGTAGGAGGTCGTCACGGGCATACTCGCGGTGGTTTTCGGAGTGCTCGGTGCCGCGAGCAACGCGACGGGAACCGCTTTCCAGCGCGAAGCCGCGTCCACGCTGAAGCAGGGCGGCGGGCTTCACTTCGTCCTGATGCTCGTGCGCAAGCCCGCCTGGACGATCGGCGTCCTCGGCGTGATGGGCGCGGCGCTGTTCCAGGCCCTGGCCCTGCTCAACGGGCCGATCGCGCTCGTCCAGCCGCTGTTCGTGCTGGAACTGCCCTTCGCCCTGATCATCGTCGGGCACCTGCTGCACCGCCGGATCCCGTCCGAGGGATGGTACGGCGTGGCCAGTGTGGTGGCCGGTCTCGGGCTGCTGCTGGGCGCGGCCGCACCGCACGGCGGCGGGGCGCAGGCGCCGCTCAGCCGATGGATCCCGGCGCTCGTCGTGTGCTACGCGCTGATGGCCGGGGCCGTGGTCATCAGCCGCGCCCCCTCCTCCCCGCAGGTCCGCGCCGTGACGCTGGGGGTGGCCGCCGCCGTGGGAAACGCGACGACCGCCGCTCTCCTGAAGTCCGCGACCACGACCTTCTCCGACCACGGCGTCGTCGCGTTCCTCAGCGCCTGGCAGACCTACGGCTTCGCGCTCACGGGCATCGCGGCCGTCCTCCTGCTGGAGAACGCGTTGCAGGCCGGCCCGCTGGCCGCCTCACAGTCGGCGCTGACCATCGGCGACGCCCTCGTCAGCCTGGTGCTGGGCGTCACGGTGTTCCAGGAGACGATCCGCGCCGGCGCGTGGATACTGCTGGAACTCCTCGGCCTCGTCTTCATGTGCTTCGGCGTCTTCCTGCTCACCCGCGCCATCCCCAGGATCAGAACGGTCGGCCGTCGGGCGGCGTAGCGAGCGCGGCCGGAGCAACGCGCGCCGGCCCGCGGCGGCCGCTGTCATGATGCACGCATGCGCGTCTTGATGCCGATACCGGACCGGGACTTCGACGTGACCGAGGTGGCCGTGCCCTGGAGCGTGCTCACCGCGGCCGGGCACGAGGTCGTCCCCGTCACCGAACGGCCCGGAACGCGGCCCGCGGCCGATCCACGGCTCCTGGACGGCGTGCTGTTCGGCCGGCTCGGTGCCACGCCCGACGCGAAGGCCGCGTACGCACGGTTCGTCGACGCTGTCGGGGCCACCCGCTCGACGGGCTGGGCGGACATGGACGTGGCGGCGTTCGACGGGCTGCTGCTGCCCGGCGGGCACGCCCCCGGCATGCGCCAGTACCTGGGCTCGGCCGCGCTGCGGGAGCAGGTGGCCCGCTTCTGGGCACTGGACCGGCCGGTCGGCGCGATCTGCCACGGGGTCCTCGTCCTGGCCCGCACCCTCGACCCCGCGACGGGGCGCAGCCTGCTCGCCGACCGCCGCACCACCTGCCTGCCCCGGTACATGGAACGCACCGCCTACTGGACCACCGCGTGGCGCCTCGGCCGGTACTACCGCACCTATCCCGCGTACGTCGAGGAAGAGGTGCGCGGCGCCCTCACGGACCCCGCGGCGCAGTTCGAACGGGGACCGCGGGTGCTGACCCGGCGGGGACGCGAGGACGACGACACCCACGCCTTCGTCGTCGAGGACGGCAACTACCTGTCCGCCCGCTGGCCCGGCGACGCCCACCTCTTCGCGCGCCGCTACCTGGAACTCCTGGGCGGCTAGGCACCGCTTGCGCCGTGTCGGACCATGGCGAGCGGGCTGACGAGGGAGTCGAACGTCTTCTCGTCGACGAGCCCGCTGTCGAGAGCCGCCTCCTTCAGCGTCTGGTCGTGGGCCAGCGCGGACTCGGCGATGTGCGCGGCGTTCTGGTAGCCGATGGTCGGGCTCAGCGCGGTGACCAGCATCAGGCTCTCGTCGACGTAGGAGGCGATCCTGTCGCGGTTGAGCTGGGTGCCGGCAACGGAGAACTCCCGGAACTTCTCCATCCCGTCGGCGAGGATCCGCGCCGAGTGCAGGAAGTTGTTGATGATCACCGGGCGCATGGCGTTCAGCTCGAAGTTCCCCTGGCTGCCGGCGAAGGCCACGGCGGAGTCGTCGCCCAGCACCTGGATGGCGATCATCACGATGGCCTCGCACTGGGTCGGGTTGACCTTGCCCGGCATGATCGAGGAGCCGGGTTCGTTCTGGGGCAGCACCAGCTCCGCGAAGCCGGTCCGCGGCCCGGAGGCCAGCCAGCGCATGTCGTTGGCGATCTTCATCAGGGCGACGGCCAGGCCGCGGAGTGCGGAGTGCGCCCGCACCATGGGATCCAGCGACCCCTGGGCCATGAACTTGTTCCCGGCCGTCACGTACGGTGTGCCCGTCAACTCGGCGATCCGCGCGGCGACATCACGGCTGAAGTCCTTCGGCGCGTTCAGGCCGGTTCCGACGGCGGTGCCGCCCAGGGCCAGGGCGAGCAGACCGTCGCGGCAGTGCTCGATCTCCTCGACGCACGCGCGCAGTTGTGCCGCGTAACCGGACCACTCCTGCCCGACGGTGAGGGGCACCGCGTCTTCGAGGTGGGTGCGCCCGATCTTGACGATCTCCTCCCACTCCTCGGCCTTGGCCTCGATGGAAGCGGCCAACTCCCGGCACTGCGGCAGGAGATGCTCCTCGATCTCCCGCACGGAAGCGATGTGCATGGCGGTGGGGAAACTGTCGTTGCTGGACTGCCCCATGTTGACGTCGTCGTTGGGGCCGACCGGTTCCTGCGTGCCGAGCGTGCCGCCGAGCAGCTGGGACGCCCGGTTGGCAATCACCTCGTTGACGTTCATGTTGCTCTGGGTGCCCGAGCCCGTCTGCCACACGAACAGGGGGAAGTGGTCGTCGAGTTCGCCCGCGATGGCCTCCTCCGCGGCCCGCACGATCGCGTCCCGCTTCCATCCGGGCAGGCGGCCGGCGGCGGCGTTGACGAGGGCGGCGGCCTTCTTGACGTACCCGTAGGCGTGGTAGACCTCCTTCGGCATCCGGTCGGTGCCGATGGAGAAGTGGACGAGCGAGCGCTGCGTCTGCGCGCCCCAGTAGCGGTCCGCCGGCACCTCGACAGTGCCCATGCTGTCGAACTCCTGCCGTGTGCCCTCCGCGTGGATCCCGATCGGGACGTCGCGCATCTTCGGATCGGGTCCGCTGTCCCTGCTCATCGCTCCTCCTTCCCATCACTTGTGGGATAGACCGGCACCCACATGGCGTCGTGGACGGCCTGGACGAGGTTGCCGTGGGACGTCGTCGCCACACCGTCCTCCTCCGCGGCGCGGGCGACGGCGACCGCGACGGTGGCCGAGGAGGCCCGCAGGTCCGACACGGGCGGCAGCAGGGACGCGCCCGGCCGGGAGACGTCGACCTGACCGGCGACGGCCTCCGCCGCGGCGAGCAGCATGGTGTCCGTCACGTGGCGGGCGCCCGCGACGATCGCGCCCAGCCCCAACCCGGGATACAGCAGCGCGTTGTTGGCCTCGCCGATCTCGTACGAGACGCCCTCGTGCTCCACCGGGTCGGCCGGGATACCGGTGGCGATCAGCGCGCGGCCGTCGGACCAGGCCACGGCGTCGGCCGGCATGACCTCGATCCGGCTCGTCGGGTTGGACAGCGGCAGCAGGATCGGGCGTTCGACGCCGTCCGCCAGGGCGCGGACCACGTCCTCGGTGAAGGCCCCGTGGGCGGTCGACGTGCCGATGAGGATGGTCGGCTTCACCTGCCTGATCGTGGTGAGGAGATCGATCTCTCCGTCGGCCCACCCGGCGGTCTCGGCCTTCGCGCGCGCGTAGACCTGCTGGTAGTCCGGCAGGTCCGGCATGTCGTCCGTCACCAGGCCGTGGACGTCGACGAGCCAGACGTTCCCCGTCGCCTGCTCCGGTGTCGCGCCGTCGCGCACCATCGCCGCGTGGATCTGGTCCGCCATGCCGGTGCCCGCGGTGCCGGCCCCGAAGACCACCAGCCGCTGGTCGGCCCAGCGTCCTCCGGTCACCTTCAGCGCCGAGAACACCGACGCCATCACGATCGCGCCGGTCCCCTGCATGTCGTCGTTGAAGATCCGGTACGTGTCGGCGTTGTCCACCAGGATCCGGCGGGCGTTGGACGGTCCGAAGTCCTCGAAGTGCAGCAGCGCGTCGGGGAACAGCTCGGACGCGGTGCGCAGGTACAGGTCGATGAACGCGTCGTACCGCTCGCCCGTCACCCGCGCGTGCCGATTGCCCAGGTACAGGGGGCTGTTGAGCAGGTGCTCGTTGTCCGTGCCGACGTCGAGGTTGACGGCGATGGCGCGGGTCGGGTCGATGCCGGCCGCCGCGGTGTAGACGGCGAGCTTTCCGATGGAGATGTCGGTGCCGTTGACGCCCCAGTCCCCGATGCCCAGGATCTCCTGGGCATCGGAGACCACGATCAGGTCGACGTCGCCCGGGCCGAGGCCCAGGGACTCGAAGGACGCCCGCACGTCACCGGGCCGGTCGATGGACAGGTAGACGGCCCGGGAGTCGCGGTAGTCCGTCGACCACTGCTCGATCGCCTCACCCACGGTCGGGTCGTACACCACGGGCAGCAGCTCGTCGAGGTGGTCGGCGAGCAGCTTGAAGTACAGCACCTCGTTGCGGTCGTGGATCTCGTTGAGGTAGATGTACCTGTGCAGGTCGTCGGGCTGGCCTTCGAGTTGCGCGTAGGCCCGGTTCGCCTGCTCGTCGAGGGTCTCGACCGCGGCCGGCAACCGCCCGGTGATACCGAGCCGGGCCCTCTCCTCCAGCGTGTACGCGGTACCGCGGTTGTGGATGCGATCCTGCAGCGCGGTCGGTGTGACAGGCATGGCGACGTACCCCTTCGGCGGGTTGCGAGCGGTTGGCGGTCGGGCGCCCGCGCCGGGGGCGCCACGCCGGCGCGGTGCCGGTTCAGGCCGAGACCGGCGTCTCCGGCTTCATCTTGTAGGCGTTCCTGATGGCCTGGTGACGGGTTCCGAGGCCGTCGGTGACCTTGCGCTCCCACGGCACCTGCTGGAGCTGCTTCGTCTCGTCGATCATCGACTTGGGCTCCAGGTTCCGGAAGCCGTCCACCTCGCCCGCCGCGACGGCCGTCAAGGTGGCGAAGACCGCCTCGGGGTCGAACTGGGCCCGGGGGAAGGCGAGTTGCGAGTAGTCGAAGAGCCGCTCCGACGGGTCGTCCTCCCAGCTCTCCCACGTCTGGAACATCCGGTCGTTGAACCCGGTCAGGAACGGACCCGGATTGACCGTGGCCACCTCGACGTTGTACTCCTGCAGCTCGTACGCCATGGTCTCCGCGATCGCCTCGATCGCGTGCTTGGACGCCGAGTAGATGCCCGTGAACGGATTGACGTTCAGGCCCTCCCGCGAGGAGACCCACACGATGCGGCCCTCACCGCGCTTGATCATCTGCTTGGCGATGCCCTGGGTCAGCAGCAGCGGCCCCGTGACGTTGACCTCGAACTGGTTGCGGATGTTCGCACCGGGGATGTCGACGGTCGAACCGCCCTCCCCCACTCCCGCGTTGTTCACGAGGATCTCCACCCCCCAGTCGAGGGCCTTGCGCCGGTCGCCGTCGTTGGTGACGTCGAGCTTCTCCACCTTCAGGTCGACCTTCCGCTCGGCCGCCTGCCACTTCAGCGTCTGCACCTGGGCGTAGATCTCGACCGCGGCGATGACGTCGAACCCCTTCCGGGCCAGGCGCATGGCCGCTTCGAAGCCGAAACCGGAACCTGCCCCGGTGATGAGGACCTTCTTCAGCGCCGAGTTGGACATGTCACGCACTTCCTTCCGATTCGCTCGCGCGATTCTCAGATGATGTCGAGGCGGTCCAGGAACGGCTCCGCGACGGCGGCGTCCCCGGTGATCTCGCAGTGGTCGCGCCACGATGTGCGGGTGGTGGCCCAGCAGACGAAGCCGGTCGCGGTGCTGCGGACCCGGGTCGATCCGGTGGCGCCGGGCGCGACGGTCAGCCCCCGGTCGCTCTCGGCCGGCCGTATCGTGACGGTCGTGGCGCCCGGGCCGGTCAGATCCAGCACGAGCGGCTCGGTGACCGTGGCGTCGAGGTCGTGCCCCTGCATCTGCGGCAGCCCCGCAAGCATGAACTCCACTGCCGGTGCCACCAGTTCGTCGGTCGGTTCCGGAACGGTGAACGGCAGCGGGCCGCGCGGGCCGAGCATGTCGTAGCGCAGATGGCACAGCACGTTGAACGCCATGGTGTCGGCCAGCAGATGCCGCGGATAGGTTCCCAGGCCCGGCACCGGTACGGGGTCGCCCGATCGTGGCGCCTGCTGGCCCGCTTCCAACAGCTCCAACTGCCGTGGCGTGTAGCGCCGCCACTCGTCGATGACCTGCTCGTGGCTCCGGCCGCGGCGCTCGTCGACCCGCATGTCGTGGTACCGCTCGCGCACCTTCGGCCAGGACGGGTCCGGCGTGGGAGGCTCGACCGCTTCATGAGCGAGGGCCGCCAGGTGCGCGATCACATCGATGACCCGCCAGCCCTCGCAGGCGGACGGCGCTTCCCACTGCGCGTCGCCGACCAGCGGGACGATGCCCGCGAGCTGCGCGCTGCTCGTCCGCGCCGAGGCCACTCCGGCCTGTGTCATCGATACCTCCCTCCGGCGCGCAGCGCCAGGCACGATCAGGCCGCCTTCAGGGAGAAGGGGGGCGTCCCGAGGCCGGCCACCGTGGTGCCCATGACCGATGCAGGACAGCGCGGCACCTCGGCACGCCGACCGGCCTGTCGTCCAGCCGCCGGGGACTATGCGCCGAAGGTTCCGACGACCTCGCCCGTCACGGGATGCGTGGTCGCGACGGCCATAGTTCGAGGCTAGGTCCGTCCGTCATGCCGGGCAAAAGATGGCCGCGGTGCCCGCGGGACGGCAGCGTCCGCCGTGCGACCGGGACGATCGGCTGATGTACTGGACAGGTGCCCCGGGCGGCACCCGGCGCCACATTCGCCCTGCTCCTCGCCCGGAAGGTGAAGACGCGATGTCCACGCAGTCCACCATCCAGCCCCTCCAGGGCCGCGTCGCGGTCGTCACCGGTGCCTCCAGCGGTATCGGTGCGGCATCCGCCGAGAAACTGGCCGGCCTCGGCGCGCACGTCGCGGTGCTCGCCAGGCGGGCCGACCGGCTGACCGAGCTGGTCGACCGGATCGGGAAGAACGGCGGCAGCGCCACGGCGATCCCCGGGGACGTGACCGACACCGGGGCCCTGCAAGCGGCTGCCGACCAGGTCGCCGCCGAACACGGCGGCGCCGATCTGCTGCTCAACAACGCCGGCGTGATGCTCCCCGCGCCCGTCGAGGAACTGGCGGTCGACCAGTGGAAGCACCAGATCGACCTGAACATCACCGGCCTGATGAACGCCATCGCGGCGTTCGTGCCCCAACTGGTGAAAACGGGTGGCGAGCGCGGCGTGGCCGACCTGATCAACATGTCGTCGATCGGGGCCCAGAACATCTTCCCGAACTTCGCGGTCTACTCCGGTACCAAGGCGTACGTCACCCACCTCTCCCGCCATCTGCGCGTCGAGTTGGGGCCGAAGAACGTCCGCGTCTCGGCGCTCGAGCCGGGCATCGTCGGCACCGAACTCCAGGACCACGTCACCGACCAGGGCGCCCAGGACTGGCTGGCGGGTTCCAAGGACACCATCGAGTGGCTCACCCCCCAGGACATCGCCGAGACCGTCGGCTTCCTGGCCTCGCTGCCGCCGCGGGTGAACCTCCAGCAGGTCACCATCATGCCGACCGCGCAGCCGTCCTGACGCGCGCTGTCGGTGGCAACGGTCAGACTGGGCCCATGACTTCGGTGACCGCGCGCGACTACGCCTGGATACGCTCCTCCCCGCTGTTCCGCCAGGCCCTGGACTGCGGGTACAGCATGGCCCTGGTCCGCGGCGTGCCTCCGGAGGAGGTGCTGCGGGTCATGGACGCGGAGCCGCAGGGCACGTGCGAGGGGGTCGCCGAGTGGATCGAGCGGCAGGACGAGCTGTGCGATGCGCTGGACTTCAGCGACGACTCCTTCCTCGCGGGCGCGTTCACCGTGCCGGGCGAGGACGGCGACTGGACGCTCGTCTGGGAGCTCGCCCGGGGTGGCACCGGCATCCGGCCGCGCTTCCTGGAAGCCCTCTCGGCGGGCGGCCGGGCGGTGCAGCACTCCAGCAACGGCGGCAAGCCGATCGACGGCTTCTCCTGGTACGAGGACGGGGAGTTGCGCACCACCTTCGAGGCGCCGCCCACCTACCGGAGCGGCAGCACCCCCGACGCTCTCCTCCCGCTGATGGGCGAGGTCGGTTGCGACCTCAGGGACGTCCAGGACCGAACGGCCGGCCCCGCCGACGACAAGGCGGCGGTCCTCGCCCTGACCGAGCGGCTCACCGGCGTCCGGCTGACCGAGGAGGTGCTCCGCGACGCGCACTACCGGCTCGGGCTCGTTCCCGAGGAGCCCGTCGAGGAGTGGACCTCCGTCACCGTCGACATCACCGACGCCCACGGCGAGCGCTTCCACCGGGTGTTCACCCGCACGCGGATCGAGGAAGCCGCGTCCCGCGCCCGCGCGCAGGCCGCCCCGCGGATCGACCCGATCCCCGTACGGACGAGCTCGAACGACCCGGGCCGGGCGTAGACCGGCGCGGCCCGAGCCCGGCCGCCGAACTCACAGCGCCGGCTGGAGCCCCTCCATGCGCACCACCCAGCGCCGGCCCGCGGGGAAGCCCGGCGCGTGCCGGCCGGGTGCGCCGTCCCAGCCCGCGGCCATGAACGCGACGGCGTACAGCAGCGCGGCGTTGCTCGGGAAGTACGGGAACGGCCCGCCGGTCGCCAGGCCCGCGTCGTCGAACTGGAAGCCGGCGGCCGGGTGGAGCAGGAAGTCCACGGCGTCGTCGGGGCGTTCGAGCCGCGCCGCGCACATGGCGAGCATCGGGAAGTCCCATCCCCAGGTCTGGTCGAACTGCCAGCCGGTGAAGACCTTCTCGGCCGTGCGGGCCATCGTGGGGACGTCGACACCGTCTCCCGGCAGCCAGCCGTACGGGCCGATCAGGGCCGGGTGCTCGTAGTTCCACTGCGTCCACATGTCCTGGACGCCCTCGTGCAGGACGTATGTGCCGTCCTGCACCGGCAGCGCGGCGAGCCCGTCGTGGACGCGCTGCCACTCCGGGTCGCGGTGCAGGCCGAGGCGTTCACGCCACTGCTGGGCGACGCGCAACCCGAAGCGCCAGTAGGCGAGTTCGAAGGTCGGGTTCTGCGTGGTCCTCGGGTCGGTGTTCTCCGAGACGACGTACATGGGCGGGCCGAGGATGTAGCGGCTCGTGCCTTCGTCCCAGAACGCCCAGGAGGAGAGGAAGTCGGCGGTGTCGAAGACGATGTCGCGCCACTTCTGCAACGTGCTCTCGTCGGGATGCGCCTGGTAGTCCATCTCGGCGAGGAAGATCGGGTGCGGCTGCTGCCACACCAGCAGGGCGTGGATGACGTGCGGTGACTCGCGACCGTCCGCCGTCGTGCACTTCGGCCAGCGCGCTCCCCGGAAGCCCTGGAACTCCGCGCGTTCGCGCGCCGACCGGTGGAAGCTCTCGTAGACGTCCAGGCTGCGGTCGAGCATCGGCCAGCGATTCCACAGCGCCCAGTGCGCGCCGTGCCACCAGTACATCTCCATGTGGAACTTGCCGTTCCAGCCGTTGTTGACGAGCCCGGACTCCTGCGGCGGCAGCGAGCCCGCCTCGTTGGCGCGCATCAGGTACTGGGAGAGCACGACGCGTCGCTCCAGTTCCTCCCAGCGCGGGTCGGTGCTCGCGGACAGGTCGATCGCTCCGCCGGTGAGCCAGTACTGCCGCCAGGCACGGGTGCTCGCAGCGAGGGTCGCGCTCGACGTCGGCACCGACCCGGCGGGGGTGGGCGCGAACGCGCAGGTGAACCGCAGCCGTTGGGTGTGGCCGTCGGCGGCGAGGCGATAGCGGTGCCGGTTCGCCGCTGCTCCGATCGACAGGGTCTGGTTGTCGGGGACGACGATGTCGTGCTCCTGCCCGGCGTACGTGTAGCCGAGCACCAGGCGCTTGGGCAGGCCGGGCGCCGGGTCGCCGAGGTGCAGGTAGTCGACGGGAAGGACGAGGGAGTCGTCCGCGACCAGACGGGCGAGCGTGCCGGTGACGTCGGCCCAGTGACCGTCGGTTCCGTACTGCGCGGTACGGATGACGAGTTCGCCTCCTGTGGAGGCCAGACCGGTGAACACGCCGCGGCCTTCCCAGGCGAGCGCGACGTGGTACTCGGTGGAGTCCAGGCGGTGCGTGATGTCGGCGTGGTTGCCGCCCCGCGTCGTCGCCGTCGTCTCGTGGGCGTCCGGGGCACCGTAGTTCCCCACGTATGCGGCGAACTCCTGCCCGTCGGCGTAGGGGAAGTCGAGGAAGACCGCCAGCCGCCCGGCGGCGACGAGCGGCGAGTCGATCTGCACGGCGACCGCGTCGTGGTCGGGGTGACAGCAGGTGCGCACGTGCACGGGTTCGCCGGCGATCTCGAACCGGCTGTCGATGATGCCGGTCCACGGGTCGAGTTCCTGGCGGATTCCCGTGATGTCGCCGGCGACGGCGGCGCGGCCGTCGGGCATGGCCAGTTCCAGACCGATGCGTCCGAGATTGATGCGAGCCGGGTTGGCGTAGAGCCACGACGACAACTCGGGTTGGTCCGGATTCGGGATGGGGTAGTCGACGGGGCGGCCGTGCGTGTCCCAGACCTGGCCGCGGAAGTCCGACGGCTCCTGGCCGGGCGGCAGCGGGAAGCTGTGCCACCCCCAGTCCGACAGGGTGTTGAAGGGCACGAACGTCTGCAGCCCGGTGATGTCGACACCGAAGGCGAACCCCCCGTTCCCCACCTGCAACGGGCTCTGCGTGTCGAGCTTCCCGCGCACCACGCGGTGGCGGGCCACGACGGCCTGCCGGTCGATCGGACGCACCGGCGCGGCATCGGCCGGCGTCCGGGCCTCGGCAGCGGGCTCCACGGCGACGCCGACCACCGCGGCGGCCGCCGAACCGGACAGGAACGTTCTCCGAGTGACCACGTGTGCCTCCTGCTGGGGAATCGGAACGGTCGCCCGTCCCCGGCCCTGCGGGCGAGGTGCCGGAGGCTGCCTCCGCACCCGTCGCAGGACCGGCTCACCGGACCGGCGCGCATCCATGGCCGGGCGGAGCACCCGGTCCGCGCATCGCGCACCCGGACAAGGCGCTGGTCGGCCAACCGACTTACCGGTGTACGTCGTGCTCCTCCGCCGGCATCGGACGCCGGACGGCACGCGGGATGACCGGGCGCGGTTGATTCGGTTCAACCCGAGCGTCAGGCTAGACCCGCCGCTTCGGCCCGGGCAATGCGCGGGACGCACATCATCAGTGATTTTCTTCGGCGTACGTTCCGATGTGGCCGCACCCGAGGCGATTGAACGTTTCAACTCCCGTTGCCGGGACCGATGTCATCGTGGCCTCGCTCGGCTGCTGTGTGAACTGCGCTCACCCTGGGGGAAGCGCGCCGCCTGACGATCCGCCAGGCCCCGAAGACGCGGCAAGCGGTGATCCGCCGAGGGGCGCTTCGAAGGCGGCGATCCGCCCGGATTCGAACCGGGGTTTCCACATCGGGCGAACCCGCGTGCGGTGTCCTGGGCCGCTGGACGACGAACAGCCGTGCGCAGCGTATCCGCTCGGCACCGGGACCGGCCTGAAATTATGCGCCGCCTCCTCCGTATGATCCGACGACCTTCTGCCGTGGTGTCCGCACGGCCTGCCGGCCGCTTGAATCGCCGACCGGTGCGGGTCGCCGGGAACGATGTCCGGGACGTGATCCACCCGTCCACCGACGGGGACGGAACTAGGGCAGCAGGGGACCAGGTCATCGACGAGCGGACGGCGATGATTTTTCGGCGCTGCCGGAGTCGGAACCGGCGACCTGTCCCATCCACCTGGGGTACGACATGACTCTGGATCTCTTCGCCGGCATTCCTGTCAGCGATTACACGGCGGCGCTGTCATGGTACGAGCGGTTCTTCGGCGGGCCGCCGTCGTTCCTGCCGAACGACATCGAGGCGGTGTGGGAGCTCGCCGAACACCGTTACGTCTACATCGTGGAGGACCGGAGACGGGCCGGGAGCGCCCTGGCGCTGGCCTTCGTCGACGACCTCGACACGCGAGTCGCCGAGATGGCTCAGCGGGGCGTCGAGCCCGCCCGGCGCGAGACGTACGACAACGGCGTGACCAAGGTGACCTACCAGGACGCGGACGGCAACGAGATCAGCTTCGGCGGCGGCCCGGGCTGAACCGGGCACTCCCGGGCAGGGTCGGGGCGGGCCGAGCGCGCACCACCGGCAGAGGGGGCGCGTGCGCGGAGGAGGACTCGCGCCGGACGTCCCGCACGGTCAGGCCGGCACCTCCGACCGGTCGGCCTCCGGTCGCGGCACGGCGTGTGCCTTGGCCCGCATCTCCTCGGCACGCGCCGCGCGCCGGGAGGTGAGCACGTCGGCGGCCCGGTGCCAGGTCGTACGGGCCTCTTCGGTGTCGCCTCGTTCGAGGAGAGCCGATGCCAGGTGGTCGAGCACCTCCGCCCATTCCACGCCGAGTTGCTTCTCCTCGCAGATCCTCAGCGACGTACGGTAGTTCGAGATCGCGGCGTCGAGATCGCCCAGGCGCTGCTGGGCGTAGCCGATGGTGTCCCAGGCGCCCGCCTCGTTCCCGAGCTCCCCGAACTCGCGCAGCAGGGGGATCGCTTCCTCGCACGTGGTGATGGCCTCGCGGTACTCGCCGAGCAGGGCGAGGAGCCAGGCCACGAGGGTGAGCGTCACGGCCACCTCGTCGGGCCGGTGGCCGGCGCGGGAGATCGCCAGTGCCTCGCGTGCGTGGTGCAGCGCCTCGGCGGGACGCCGCTGGTAGTTGCGGACCTGGGAGACGTGCCGCTCGGTACGGGCCTGGTCCTGCGGGGGCAGCCGGGGTTGGTGGGTGAGCATCAGCTCGACCATCTCGTCGGCCTCGGCCGTGTCTCCCGCTGCGACGATGGAGGCCACGGCCAGCCAGTAGCAGATGTCGGTGACGGCGCCGGGGTCGTCGAGCGCGAGGGCCGCGTCGAGCCCGACGCGCAGGGCTTCGATCTCCTCGGCCCACCGCCCCGAGGCACCGTTGTAGTGCGTCCACTCCAGCGCGATGTACATGCGCTGGCGCTGCAGCGCCGGGTCCTGAAGCGTACGTACCGCGGCGGCGACGGTCGCCTCCTCCTGGCGGAACCAGTCCACGGCCTCCTCGCGGCTGTCCGCGGGGGTGCGCACCACGCCGGGCAGCGGATCGTCGGGGAGCCGGGACGGATAGTCCCAGAAGAACCGGTTGTGCACGTGGGCGTTGTGGCGGAGGTAGTCGAGGAGGCGGGTCTCGGCACCGATCCGGTCGTCGCCGCACTCCTCGACGAGTTCGCTGCCGTAGGCACGGACCAGATCGTGCAGGACGTAGCGGCCGTAGGCGTCACGCGACAGCAGGCTGGCCGTGACCAGCTCGCGCAGGCAGCGCCGGGCGTGCGGCATCTCCACCGCCATGAGCGAGGCGGCGGCCTCCGCCGAGACGGCCGAACCCGGGTGCAGGGAGAGGCAGCGGAAGAACCGCCGGGTCTCGGCACCGAGGGCCCGGTAGGACCGGGAGAAGACGGCCCGCACGTCGACCTTCCGGTCCCCGGGGGAGAGGGTGTCGAGCCGGGACTCACGCAGTTCGCGCACCGCCGCCCGCAGCGCCATCCGCGGGGTGGCGCTCAGCTGGGCGCCGACGACGGCCACGGCCAGGGGCAGCAGGCCGCACAGTTCCACCAGTTCGGCGGCGGCCTCGGGCTCCGCGGCGCAGCGGTCGTCGCCGATCCGGGCGGCCAGCCCGGCCAGTGCCTCCTCCGGGCTCCACACGTCCAGGCTGATCAGGCAGGCGGCTTCGGTCGCGGCGAGACCGGAGAGCTGGTTGCGGGAGGTGACGAGGGTCAGGCAGCCCGCGGAGGCGGGCAGCAGCGGCCTGACCTGCTCGGCGCTGTGCGCGTTGTCGAGTACGACGATCAGGCGCCGGGAGGCGGCCTGCTCGCGGAAGAGGATGCTGCGCTGTTCGGTGCCGCCCGGTATGTCCTGGCTGGCCACACCGAGTGCGGTCAGGAATCCGCCCAGCGCCTCGCCGGGCTCCAGGGGCGGTCCGGAGTCGTCGAAGCCGCGCAGGTTGACGTACAGCTGACCGTCGGGGAAGCGGTCCGCGACCTGGTGGGCCCAGTGGACCGCCAGCGCGGTCTTGCCCACTCCCGCCATGCCGCCGATCGCCGAGATGACGACGTGCCCGGCGGCCCGCGCGGCGAAGCCGTGCACCGCGGCCAGTGCCTCCTCACGTCCGCGGAAGACGGCCGAGTCCGGGGGAAGTTGCTGGGGAACCCGCCCGGCGGGCCGTGCCGACGCCTGGACCAGCCGGCGCCGCTCGTCCTCGCCGAGCTCCAGCGCATCCAGCACCTCTCCCAGCGTGCCTTGCCGCGGCAGGCTCCTGCCGCGCTCCAGGTCGCTGATCGCCCGCACGCTCACCCCGGATGCCTGGGCGAGGCCCTCCAGCGTCATCAGCGCGCGCTGCCGCGCCTCACGCAGCAGCTGCCCGAACGTGTCCGTGCCCATGACGCCTCCCGGGCAGCCCCCTCACCTGCATGTGTGTGCCGCATGCAAGTGACTTCCACCGATACGGGGGCGAACCTAACATCATCGGACCAAGCGTTCCTCCCACGTCTCACACGTCGGAACGGCGTGGGTGCCGAAACGGCGCGGGTACCGAAACGGCGCTCGCGTCGTTCCGCTGCCCGCGCGGGTCGACCGGCGGGACCACGCCCAACGGCCGCGAGGCCCCGCCCGGATGGGGCGGGGCCTCGGGGGTCGGCGAGTGGTGGCGGTCAGTGCCCGACGACCGGCACCGAGTCCTGCGCGGAGCCCGTCTCGGACGCACCCTCCCCGTCCGCGCCGGAGTCGACCATCACGGTGCTGGGCCGGCCCGCGGTGATGAAGGTCAGCGCGATGAGCGCCGCAGCGGCCTCGATGCCGACCGCCCACCAGGTCGCGTGGGTGTAGCCGTGCACCAGGCCCTGCGCCTGCAGCAGCTTCGCATCTCCCCCGCCTGCCGCGTGGGAGGCGAGGTAGCCGGTGGTCGCCGTCGCGGCGATCGTGTTCAGCAGCGCCGTACCGATCGCACCGCCCACCTGCTGCGAGGTGTTGACCATCGCGGAGGCGACACCCGCGTCACGCGGCTCGATCCCGTTGGTGGACAGCCCGATCGCCGGTGCGAAGGCCGTACCCAGCCCCAGGCCCAGCAGCACCAGGCCCGGCAGGATCCCGCTCGCGTAGGAGGAGTCGACGTCGAGCTGGGTGAACAGCAGCATCCCGATCGCCGCGAGCGTGTAGCCGGGTGCCATCAGCGCGCGGGCCGGCAGCCGGTTCACCAGCCTGGTGCCGATCTGCGTGGAGGCGATGATGAGGGCGACGACCAGCGGCAGGAAGGCGAGGCCGGTCTTGATCGCGGAGTAGCCCCGGATGACCTGGAGGTAGTAGGTCAGGAACAGGAAGACACCGAATATCCCGATGATCGCCAGGCCGAGCGAGAGGTACGCGCCGCCGCGGTTGCGGTCGGCGATCACCCGGATCGGCAGCAGCGCGTGGCGGACCCTGGACTCGACCGCCACGAAGACGCCCAGCAGCACGACCGCGGCGACGAAGAGGCCGATCGTCGAGGCCGCGGACCAGCCGCTGGTCTCGGCGCGGGTGAACCCGTACACCAGCGAGACCAGGCCGAGCGTGGAGAGCACCACGCCGGGGATGTCCAGCGGGGACCGGTTCCGCCCGCCCTCGGGCTCGCGGATCACGAAGTACGCGCCGAGAACGGCTACGGCCGCGAAGGGGATGTTGGCAAAGAACGTCCAGCGCCAGTCCAGGTACTCGGTCAGCACGCCGCCGAGCAGCAGCCCGACCGCGCCGCCGCCACCGGCGATCGCGCCGAAGACGCCGAACGCCTTGGCCCGCTCCTTGATGTCGGTGAAGGTCACCGCCAGCAGCGACAGGGCCGCGGGCGCCAGCAGCGCGCCGAAGGCGCCCTGCGCGGCACGCGCGCTGAGCAGCATCGCCTCGTTGCCCGCGAAGCCGCCGATGGCGGAGGCGAGCGCGAAGCCGATCAGCCCGGTGACAAAGGTGCGCTTGCGTCCCCACAGGTCGGCGATCCGGCCGCCGAAGAGCAGCAGCCCGCCGAAGGCGAGGGCGTAGGCGGTGATGACCCACTGCTTGTTCGCGTCGGAGATGCCGAGGTCCTGCTGCGCGCTCGGCAGCGCGATGTTCACGATCGTCGCGTCCAGCACGACCATCAGCTGCGCGATCGAGATGAAGACCAGCGCTTTCCAGCGCCGGGGATCGGGAAGCGCCTTTTCGGCGTTCGCCGCGAGGGTGTGGGACATGGAGGTATCCACTTCTGTACACGTGGCACAAGGAAAGGAACTCGGGGCGCGATGCGTCGCGCGCCCTCAGTCGTCGGGGTTCGTTTACGGGGCCTTCAGGCCGTCGAGGAAGAGCTGCAGGTGGCGGTGCAGGTCACTGGCGGAGTCATCGATGCCCGGAAGCGGGCGGGCGAGCCGGGACAGGGCCGGCATCAGGTCCTTGAACGTCACGCCGGACCGCAGCCCGCCGGCCCTCCTGGCCCGTTCCATCAGTTCCTCGACAGCGGCTTCCAGGCGGGCGGTCTGTGCGGCGATCTCCGCCGAGGGGCTGTCGTCACCGTTGACGAACAGTCCGCACAGGGCGCCGATCCTGTCGTCCACGGCGGTGTGCGCGAAGCGGGAGAGCGCGGCGCGGGGGTCGCCGCCGGCCGCGGCCGTCCGAGCCGCCGCCTCGGCATGCCGCGCGGTGCGGAGTACGACGGACAGGAGTACGGCGTGCGTGAGGGCGCGGCGGTCGGCGAAGTGCCGGTAGAGGGTGGCGTTGCCGAGGCCCGCGCGGCGGGCGATCTCGTCCAGCGGGGCGTCGGGGCCGTACTCCACGAACATGTCGCGGGCCGCCTCGACGATCCGCTCCCGGTTGCGCAGGGCGTCCGCGCGGGTCCGGTGGGCCCGAACCGCGGTCGGCACGGTGCCCGGCTCGGTGATCGACACGGTGGTCGGGCTCGCGGCGCCCGCTGCGACGCTGCCGGCGGCGACGGTCACGGTAGCAACTCCTCAGTCCTGCTTCGTGCCGCGGCGGAGGCGCAGCGCCGAGACGAGGAAGAAGACTCCGCCGAGAACGGCGTACCCGGCGACGTTGGTCAGCTTCGGGTCGGACGCGGAGGCCCCCGCGAT
>NZ_FNVU01000027.1 GCF_900107965.1 Actinacidiphila yanglinensis
AGCCCTTACCCGTCGCATCCTGCTCGACCGCCACGATGCACGGCACACCACGACCCTCCTCGTACTGCCGGCGCACCAGGTGACCCGGACCCTTCGGCGCGACCATGCACACGTCCACACCCGCCGGCGGCTTGATGAAGCCGAAGCGGATGTTCAGACCGTGACCGAAGAAGATCGCGTCACCGTCCTTCAGGTTGTCCTTGATGGACTCCTCGTACACACGCGCCTGGATCGGGTCCGGCACCAGAATCATGATGACGTCGGCCTCGGACGCGGCCTCGGCCACCGTCACCACCCGCAGACCCTGCTCCTCGGCCTGCGCCTTGGACTTGGAACCCTCATGCAGACCGACGCGCACATCGACACCGGAGTCACGCAGCGACAGCGCGTGGGCATGGCCCTGACTGCCATAGCCGATGACCGCGACCTTGCGGCCCTGGATGATGGACAGGTCGGCATCGTCGTCGTAGAACAGCTCGGCCACTTCTGGTCTCTCCTTGCGTGCGGGTGTGTCGGGTCTCCCCCACAAAACACGGGGGGCGGCGCGGGTATGGAGGGCGCCCACAGAAGGGGAGAACGTTCATTCTCCCCACCTCGGAAGCATGCCCTCTCTCGCCTCCCGAAGTCAATACCGAACGTTCTCCTTCGCCCTCGCGGCAGTACTCCGCCGGCTCGGGGGGCGTCGTAGCGCGCCGGGCGGGAGCACCCGGGCTCGGAAGCGGGCCGGTGGGGCGCTCGGCCTCGTCGTCCTCGGAAGAGGCATCTCCTGGTGGATCGCGGAGGCCACCAGGACTCCCACCAGGTTCCAGCAGACCGCCGCCCTGCCCACCTCGCAGCCATCTTCATCTGGTCGGACAGATGATCCGAAGTCAACGGCCTACGGCTGGAACAGCTTCCACTGTCCCTCGGAGACGACCTCGACGGCGCCGTCGACCACCTTGACCGCGCTCTCGTCGTCGATCGCGTACGTCGGGGCGGGGATGTGTGCCGCCCACTTCTCGGCGTTGGCCAGGGAAGCGTCCGGATGGTCCGGGTGCTCCAGATGCGGGATCACCGCGAAGTCGACGAGCCCCGCGCCCCGGCCGGTAACGAGCAGCCTGTCCACGTCGCCGTCCGGCGTGCCGAAGACGACCTCCTGCGAGCTCACCGGCCTTTCGTCGCCGTGGGGAGGCTCGGTGTAGGTCTCGACGAACGTGGTGGTGGCGGCGATGCTCCCGGCGCTCACCCCCACGTAGACCGCCTCGGGGCGCAGCGACGGCAGCAGGCCGGTCAGACCGGAGCGGCGCATCCACCCGGCCAGGAACAGGGGGTCACCGCCCCACACCAGCAGCGCGTCGGCGTCGCGCACCGTCGGTACCCAAGCGGCCTCCTCGATGCTCGGCAGCACCGACAACTCCAGGACGCCCAGGGACTTCCAGCCCAGATCGGCGAGCGGTGACGACCCCGCGCCGCTGAGCGCCCGCCAGGCCATGCCGGGGCCGCCGGGGAAGGGATAGATGGCGGTCGGGATGAACAGGGCGTGGGACTCGGCGATCGGTTTGCCCAGCAGACCCTCGAGTGCGTCGCGGATGCTGCGGTTCTTGATCCCGGATGATGTGAGGAGAGCCTTCATGTCGTTGCCTTCCTGGGGTGCCCTGATGAGGCGCCCGCCGTGCCCACCGGGGGTGACGCCCGCGTCTCGGACCCTAGTGCTCGGCACCGACATTGCCCGGCGCCCAGGCACTCCGCGCAGGTGTGCCTATGAGCGACTGCCTACGGCACCCGGACGATCGCGGCCTGCAGCGACCTCTCCACCGCGACCCGGAACGGCCGGACGCCACCCACGGCATCAGGCGTTACGGGGCAGCCGCGAGCGCATGAAGAGACCTCGCGCGGACGCCCAGGAACGGTGGCAGTCCCGCCCTGTGCGGTTGTGCGGCCACCACTTGGTCGCTCGGGGAGGGCTCGACGACGGTTTCCAGGACGAACCCGTGCCGGACCAGAGCCGTCAGGTACGTGGACAGCGTCCGGTGCTGGTTGCCCGCCCGGCGGGCGCCTTCAGGGTTGTCCGACCGCCAGAATCCTTCGGCAAGGTAGTCCCCGACCACCCGTCGAACGGGCCCGTCGGCGCTACGGGTCCAGCCGGCGTGCGGTGCTTCGAAGCACGGGTGGGGGATCGTGAAGGCAAGCGAGCCCCGCGCGGTCAGCACGCGCCGCACGGCCGCGAGCGCGGCATCGAGGTCGGGCACGTTGTTCAGGGACAGCCCGGCGGTCACCCAGTCGACCGAGCCGTCCGCGACCGTCCCCAGCACGCACCCGTCATCGACCGCGTAGGCCACCGTGCCAGGACCTCCGGCCCCGGAGGCGCGGGCATGTTCGATCATCCGCGGTGAGGGGTCGATGCCCGTGACGGAGGCTCCGCGGGCGGCTGCCGCGCGGGCGACGATGCCCTCCCCGCAGCCGAGATCGAGAACGCGGCACCCGCCGAGCCGGTCGGGCAGGAGCCCGAGCAGCAGGTCGCAGTGGAAGTCGTGCATGGCGGAACCGGTCCGCAGCAGTTCCGCATACCAGTCGGCGATGGTGTCCCAGGAATCAGTCATCAAAACCCGGACGCTACTGGTTCCCGCCGGGACACCACCACCGACTTCACCGGAGTGCGGCGATCACGAGACGACCGTCAGCACGATCTTCCCCTGGATGTGGCCCTGCGCGGCTCGCGTGTGGGCGCCGGCCGCGTCACGCAGAGGGTGGGTGCTGTCGACCGCAACCTGGAGCCTGCCGTCGTCGAACAGGCGGCCGATCTCCGCGAGTTGGGGGCCGCTGGAGCGCACCTGGATGTTCGAGACCGTGATGCCCAGGCGCGCCGTCTCCTCCGGGTCGTAGGCGGCGAAGAACACCGGGAGCATGGTGCCTCCGCGCTTGAGTACCGTCAGGAAACGCGAGCTGTCCGGGCCACCGACGGTGTCCACCACCAGGTCGACGCCGCTGACCACGTCCGCCACCCGCGTCGTGGTGTAGTCGATGAACTCGTCCGCGCCCAGCTCGCGCAGGAACTGCTCGTGCCGGCCCGAGGCCACCGCGATGACGCGTGCGCCCTTCCACTTCGCCAGTTGCACCGCGAAGTGGCCCACTCCCCCGGCGGCTCCGTTGACCAGCACGGTCATCCCCGGTGCGAGCGGCACCGGGCGGTGCACCCGGACGGTGAACGGGGACGGCACGTCGTGGCCGAGGTCGATCAGGTACTGCCAGGCCGTCAGCACGGCCATCGGCGCCCCGGCCGCCCGCACGTGATCGACGGTGGCCGGCTTGTGCGCCAGGTCCGCAGCCGGCGCGGCCACGTACTCGGCGTACGTGCGGCCGTCGAATCCGGGGAACCGCAGCATGCCGAAGACCTCGTCACCGACGGCGAACCCCCGCACGTCCGGAGCGACCGCCCGGACCACGCCCGACAGGTCCGTGCCGGGGGTCAGGGGAAACTCCAGCGCCGGCCTCATCTCGGCCGGCATGACCTTCATCCCCTCGCGCAGGTACCAGTCCGGCGGGTTGATGCCCGCCGCGTGCACCTGGACGAGCACCTCGCCCGGGCCGATGCCGGGAAGCGGCACCTCTTCGTACCGCAGGACTTCCGGCCCGCCCGCTGCGTGGAACTGGATCGCCTTCATCGCGCCTGTCGCTTTCTCGGGGAAACGTTGCTCCTCCAGTCAAGGCCCGGGACGGCGCGGCCGTCCAAGACCGGTTCGGCAACCGGTCATTCCGAAACGGCATGGTGCGTACGCTGGGCGGGTGAACGATCTCGGACAGGACCTGGACCTGCGGCTGGTGCGCTACTTCACCGTGGTGGCGGCGCACGAGAACTTCGGCCGGGCGGCCACCGAGCTGCACGTGGCCCAGCCGGCGCTGAGCCGCCAGATCCAGCGGCTCGAGAGGTACCTCGGCGCACGGCTGCTGGACCGCACCCCCCGGGGTGCCCGGCTCACCGCGGCCGGCCGGACATTCCTCCCCCGGGGCCGGGCCCTGCTGCAGGCCGCCCGCCAGGCCGAGTCGGCCGTGCGCGAAGCGGCCGGGAGCGAGCGCATCGCCATCGGTTACGTCGAGGACCTGGTGATCACCGCCGCCGTGCGGGAACTGCGCCGCCGTCACCCGGGCGCCGAGATCGCCACCCGGCACCTGAACTGCCGCGATGTCGGGGCGCTGTCCGACCAGCGCGTCGACGCCCTGATCGCGCGGACCCCGCTGCCGCTCGCCGCCGGCGACGTGGTCACCACCCCGCTGTACGAGGAGGCCCGGATGCTCGTGGTCCCGCACGGCCATCCCCTGGCCGACCGGGCATCGGTGACCGCGGAGGAGCTGGCCGGCGAAGAGGCGGCGCCGTGTCCGTTCGAGACCGCGGACTGGGCGTCCTACCGGCTCCTCGGGGCCGGCGTGCCGCCGATCGAGAGCTCCATCGAGACCTCCATCGAGAATTACGAGGACAAGCTCGAACTCGTCGCGAGCGGCGGCGCGATCGCCGTGCTGCCCGTGGGTGACCGGCGCAGCTCCTTGCGTCCCGACCTCGTCACCGTCCCGATCGAAGGCGCTCCCCCGAGCCGTGTCGTCCTGGTCAGCCGCAAGGGCGACCCGAATCCGATGATCGGGAATCTCCGGCGGGCCGCCCGGGCCGTCCTGCCCGCCCCGGCGGCCTGATCCCGGGGTGAGGTGGCGCCGCCTCGGCCCGCGGGCGGGCCTGGGGGCCGCTGTTCCCGATGTTCCCGACGGTCTCAGGCCGGCTGGAGGATCGCTTCGATGAGGTGGGGGCCGGGTGCGGTCAGCGCGGCGGAGAACTGCTCGGCGAGTTCGGCCGTGCTCGCGGCCCGGGTCGCGGGGACGCCCATGCCGGTGGCCAGCGAGGTGAAGTCGATGTCGGGCCGGCTCAGGTCGAAGAGAGCACGGGCGGCCGGTCCCGCCGCGCTGCCGCCGACACGGTCCAGTTCGGCACGGAGGATCGCGTAGGAGCGGTTGTTGAGGATGACGGTGGTCACGTCGAGCTTCTCGCGGGCCTGGGTCCACAGTCCGGAGATGGTGTAGAGCGCGCTGCCGTCGGCTTGCAGGCACACGACCGGCCGTTCGGGACAGGCGAGGGCGGCGCCGGCGGCGACGGGGATGCCCTGTCCGATCGCGAGGCCGGTCAGGCCGAGTACGTCGTGGGGCGCGGAGTCGGCGGTCGCCGGGAAAAGGGTGTTCATCCCCGCGGTGATGGACTCGTCGACGACGATCGCTTCCTGCGGGAGGAGGGCGCCGATGACCTGGGCCCAATTCTCCGTGCTCAACGGCTCGTTCACGAGCGGGGGCGGAGCGTCCGGGGCGGGCGGCGTCGGGACGGGCCCCGGCGCGACGGTGTCCGCCAGTGCCGACAGCGCGTCGACGACGTCGAAGCCCGCGTCGGGGACGAAGCGATGCACGCGCGTTCCCGGTGGGGTGAGCATGCCCGGACGGCCCGGATAGGCGAACGAGGCCACGGGTTCGCGTGCTCCGACCAGGATCAGGTGCTCGATGCCTGCGAGTTGCCGGCCGACGGCTTCGGCCCGGTAGCCCAGCGGCACGATCTGCGGTACGCCCGCACCGCGCCGCAACCGGGCCGGCCAGGTCGGGCAGAAGGCGGCGGTTCCGGTGGCCTTCCGGATCCGGGCGGCAGCGTGCAGGCCGGGCTCGCTCAGCCCGGCGCCGTCGATCAGCAGCGCGACGCGCTCCGGTCCGGTGACCAGCGCCGCCGTGGCTTCCACCTCGGCGCGGGTGACGGACCGCGGCGGCAGCGCGGGGAGCCGCGGCGCGGGCGGGGCGCTCTCCTCCCAGGAGAGGTCGGCCGCCATGATGAGGGTGGAGACCGCCCCGGAGGTGCCGGTGCGCGACGGGTCCGGGGGGCCGGGCACGTCTGCGCTCAGTGCCGCTGCCACGGCCGCGGCGGTGTCGGGACCGATGTCCGCCGAGGTCACCGGCCGGCGCACCCAACTGGAGACGGTCGCGGCCGCGGCATCGATGTCGGACTCCAGCGGCGAGTCCAACTCCTTGTGCGAGCGGGCGTGGTCGCCGATGACGTTGACCACCGGGGTGTGCGCGCGCCGTGCGTTGTGGAGGTTCGCCAGACCGTTGGCCAGACCGGGGCCGAGGTGGAGGAGCGTCGCAGCCGGCCGGCCGGACATGCGGGCGTAGCCGTCGGCGGCCCCGGTCGCCACCCCCTCGAACAGGCACAGCACACCGCGCATCGCGCGGTGGCGGTCGAGTGCCGCGACGAACCGCATCTCCGACGTGCCGGGATTGGCGAAGCAGACGTCCACGCCGTTGGCGAGCAGGGTGCGCAGGAGGGTCTCGGCACCGTTCATGGAATCTGATCGCCTTCCGTCGGTCCTTTTGAGCCGTGGTGTTCTCGCTGCCGGCGGCCCGTCACCGGCCCCGCCTGCATACCGGCTGGGACGCGGCCGTCTGCCGGGGGCCGGGTGTGCGACTTCGCTGTCGTATGTAGCGTTCACTCCACAGATGACTCTACACGCCCCCGCTCACGTCCTCCGTGCCGGAACTCACCAGCAGGAGGCGTCGGAAGCACCGCGACCCGGAGGCGCCGCGACAGGCGGCACCTCCGGGTGTCCGGGGCGAAAGGGAATCCGGGCGGCCTACTTGCTGGTGCTCCCGTTGTAGAGCCGGTCGCCGCTGTAGACCGCGCCGACCGTGCCGGACAGGTGTTTCGGCAGCGCGGCGGTCGCCGTGCCGCCTCGGAGGGCCACCGGGCGGCCGAGCGGCTTGCCGTCGACCTGGAACTGCACGGTGCCCGTCGCGGCGGCCGGCTCGTCGCTCGCCGAGGTCACCGTTGCCGTGGCGCTGCCGCCGTGGGTGCGCACCCCCACCGCGGTGGCCCGGAAGTCGACCTTGGTGAGCGCGTCGCGGAGCGCCTGCCGCCAGTAGGCCCAGTTGTGCCCGCCGTTGACGTTGTACGACACGAACGGCACGCCGTCGCCGGCCAGCAACTGCTGCTCGGCGGTGGTGTTGCCCTGGGCGAGCCCGCCGAGGTCCTGGACGGCCACGCCGATGTGCAGGCCGAGCAGTTCCTTCAATTGCGGGTTGGCCGCCTGCTCCGCGGTGGGCAGGCCGCGCGGCGCGGACCACACGGAGTAGTAGCCGAAGGTCGGGGTCTCGCCGAACAGCAGGTCCTGGACGACGGTCGCACCGCCCGACAGCCCCGCGAACGCCCGGTCGGCCGCGTCCGTACCGACGTTGAGGTGCTGTTGGACGTACGGAATGACGTCGTCGGTCATCTCGTCGTCGGTGGGGTTGTTCGGCATCACGACGACCGTCGGCTGGATCTCGTGGTCGGCGATCAGGTTGTCCAGGATGTTCTTCAGGTCGCCCTGCGTGCTCCAGTCCATCTCGTTCCCGCCGCCGCCGTGCACCAGGTACAGGGTGGGATAGGTCTGCCTGCGGTGGGCGTTGTAGCCGGGCGGCGTGTAGACCGACAGGTAGTTCTCGTCCGTGGGGTCGGTGTGTCCCGGCGAGCCGTAGGTCAGGTGCGTCAGCGCGCCCTCGTCACCGCGCGCGGCCGGTCCCTGCCACGCGTCGTCCTCCGTCCCGAACCGGGGGTCGGAGGGGACGTACACCTGGCTGCTGGGTTCCGCCGAACCGGCCGTGCTCCAGACCGGGTTGGACGGGTCGGCCGTCGCCGTGCAGCCGGTGAGGGCCGGCGCGGCGGCGGTGCAGTCCCGGTAGAAGGAGTAGTTGAAGACCCCGGACGGCAGCGGCGTGGTGTACGACCAGACGCCGGTGCGTTCGTCCTTCGTCATCGCCACGACCGGCCAGTTCGCCGCGGAGCCGGCGTTGGGGGTGGCCAGCGGGAACTCGCCGGGCTTCCAGTCGTAGCCGTAGCTCGGGGTCGAGTTGGTCGGGTCGGCCGCGATGGCGGCTGCCGAGGCGAAGGACCACTCCCCCTTGATGCGCATGCTCGTCGCCGTGGGGTCGTGGATGCGGAAGGTCACGGAGTATCCGGTCGGGCCCTTGCCGGTGTGCACGACCTGCGGAGACAGACTGCCGTTCGCCGGCGGGCGCGCCGGGCCGGCGGCGGACGCGGCGTGTGCGGCGGGAGCCGCGCCGAGCAGCGCTGCCGTGGCCGCCGCGGCGCCCACCACGCTCAGCACACGCCGATGAGGTCGGAAGGACATGGTCATTCGCTCCTTGCGTTCGGAAGAGCCCCGAGTGCGTGCCCGGCGCGTGCCGGTGCCCTCGCTGGTGCGCGGGGCGGGCGGGACAGCGCGGTCGCGCCGGATCGCCGAGCGCGACCGGCCGGGGCCGCCACGCCCCCTCCTCGTCCAAGTGCGCGGGAGCGGTCGGACCTCCGCTCCCAGCACGCGAGAAGCGTCGCCGACCTCGGCACTCCTGCTCGGGGCAAACATGTCGCCGTTGCCGGCGTGATGGCGAATGTAGGGTTACGTAATGACCTTGTCAATACTGGGTGACGAGCGGCGACCCGGACGTCCGGCGGGACTCGGACGGCCGGTTGACGTCCCCTCCGCCGACGCCCGGCGCCACGGAAGCGGGCGGGTGGGCCGCCGCCCGTCCGCCTCCGGGGCGCCCGCGAAGCCCGCCGCCCCATCGCGGCTCGACGGCAACGCCGCTGCGACTAGCGCCCGCTCAGGCCGACCGGCGGATCGCTCAGCCGCAACTGCTCGATCACGCTGCCCAACTGGGCCTCGGCGGCCGCGTCGGCGGCTTCGGGATCGCCGGCGGTGACGGCGTCGATGATCGCCAGGAGCTGGGGCAGCGACTCCTGCGGACGCCCCGGCCGCAAGGCGAGACGGAACTGGAAGCGCACCATCTGCGTGTTGAGCCGCTCCAGTTGGCGCTTGGCGACCAACTGGCCACTGAACTCGATGATCAGGTCGTGGAGCCTGCGGTTGAGCGTGGAGTAGGTCTCGAACTCGCCGTCCTCCACCGCCGTCCGCAGTTGCTCGCCGACCTCGGTCAGCACGGCGCGCTGTTCCTCGCCGGCATGCTCGGCCACCCTCCGCGCGCACAACCGCTCCAGCGCGGAGCGGCACTCGGTGATCTGGATGGCCTCCTCGACCGAGACGACCCTGATGCGGGCGCCGCGGTGGGGCACGAGCTCCACCAGGTCGTCGGCAGCGAGGTCGAGCAGGGCCTCGCGCACGGAACTGCGCGTCACCCCCATCTGGTCGGCCAGGTCCTGCTCCACGAGCCGCTGTCCGGGCACGAGTTCGCCGACCCACAGGGCGCGGCGGATCTGCGCGCTGACGTGGAGCCGCCCGGCCGCTCCCCTCATTCGCGTGCTGGTCACCTGCAGTTGCTTCCTCTCGCTCGCGGACCCGCGCCTGCCGACTCGTGGGCCCTGTGCCCGCCGCATCGTATCCGGCGGTTCGCTGACACAGTTGCCAATCTTATCACCGGCAATATTGTCAGCAATCGGTTTAACGACTACGGTGCGGAACACGGCACGGCGGGAGGAGCGACCCGGACCGTACCGTTCGGGACCCCCTGACCAGCCACTTCGACCGGCGAGGAGACTCCGCGTTGATCATCGACTGCCACGGCCACTACACGACCGCGCCCGCGGCGCTGGGCGACTGGCGCGAGCGCCAGATCCAGGCCCTGGCCGGTAACGGCGAGGCGCCGCGGCACGCGGATCTGCGGATCGGTGACGACGAGATCAGGGAGACCGTCGAGGCCAACCAGCTGCGGCAGATGGACGAGCGCGGCATCGACCTGACGGTCTTCTCCCCACGCGCCTCGTTCATGGCCCACCACATCGGCGACCTCGCCGTCTCCGCGGCCTGGGCCCGCTGCTGCAACGACCTGTGCGCCCGCGTCGGCGAGCTGTTCCCCGACCGCTTCGCGCCCGCCGCGATGCTGCCGCAGTCCCCTGGGGCCGCACCGGCCACCTGCGTCGCCGAACTGGTCCGCGCGGTCGAGGAGCTCGGCGCCGTCGCGGTGAACCTCAACCCCGATCCCTCCGGCGGCCACTGGAGCGCACCGCCGCTGACCGACCGATCCTGGTACCCGCTCTACGAGAAGATCGTCGAACTCGACGTGCCGGTGATGGTGCACGTGAGCACCAGCGAGAACCCCGCGTTCCACACCACCGGTGCGCACTACCTGAACGCGGACACCACCGCCGTCATGCAACTGATCCAAGGCGACCTGTTCGCCGACTTCCCCACGCTGCGACTGGTCATCCCGCACGGCGGCGGCGCGGTCCCCTACCACTGGGGGCGCTTCCGCGGCCTGGCGCAGGCGCTCGGCAGGCCGGAGCCGACCGAGCACCTGCTGGGCAACGTCTTCTTCGACACCTGCGTGTACCACCAGCCCGGCATCGACCTGCTGCTGAAGGTGATGCCGCACACCAACGTGCTCTTCGCCTCGGAGATGATCGGCGCCGTTCGCGGCATCGACCCGGACACCGGGCACCACTTCGACGACACCCGCCGCTACGTCGAGAAGGCCGGCCTGTCCCCCGCCGACCTGGCGGCGATCACCGAGGGCAACGCCCGCACCGTCTATCCCCGGCTCGACGCGCGGCTGCGCGCGGCCGGACGTTGAGCCGTGTCCCGGCAGCACGCTCGGAAAGGAAGAACCATGCAGGAACTCGGCGTCGTGCACACGACGATCGAGCGGGCCGATCCGCACGCCGTGGCACGGCTGTCCGCGCTGGGCGTCGCCACCGTGCACGAGGCGATGGGCCGGCTCGGCCTGATGCGCCCCTACATCCGCCCGGTCTACCCCGGCGCCCGCCTGTGCGGCACCGCGGTGACGGTGCTGCTGCAGCCCGGCGACAACTGGATGCTGCACGTCGCCGTCGAGCAGGTCCGGCCGGGCGACGTCGTGGTCGCGGCCTGCACCACCGAGAGCCACGACGGCTTCTTCGGCGAGCTGCTGGCCACCTCGCTGCGCGCCCGTGGCGCGGTCGGCCTGGTGATCGACGGCGGCTGCCGCGACATCGCCGACCTGGAGCGGATCGACTTCCCGGTCTTCAGCGCGGCGATCCACGCCAGGGGCACGGTCAAGGCCACCCCCGGCTCGGTCAACGTGCCGGTGGTGTGCGCGAACGCGCGGGTCGACCCCGGTGACGTGGTCCTCGCCGACGCCGACGGCGTGGTCGTCGTACCGGCTGCGAAAGCCACCGAGGCCGCCGAGGCCGCCGAACGCCGCGAGGCCAACGAAGAGGTCAAGCGCCGCCGGCTCGCCGCCGGCGAACTCGGCCTGGACATCTACCAGATGCGCGACGACCTGCGGGCCCACGGCCTGCGGTACGTCGACTGAAGGGACACGACACCGCTCATGCTGGTGATCGACAACCATACCCACGTCATCTCCCCCGACGGCGAGCGCTATCCGGTCGACCCGATCGGCGGGCGCCAGTCCGACTGGTCGCGAGAACACCCGGTCGACCTCGCCGTCCTGCTCCGCGCCCTGGACGACGCCGGGATCGACCGAGCCGTGGTGGTACAGGCGTCCACCGTCTACGGCCACGACAACCGCTACCTGGCCGACTCGGTCGCGGCCCATCCCGACCGCCTGGTCGGCGTCTACTCGCTGGACGCGACGGCGCCCGACGCGGTGGAGCGGATCACGCACTGGCAGTCCCGCGGGCTGTCCGGCTTCCGGCTGTTCACCACCGGCACCACCATGCCCGGCCAGGCCGACTGGCTGGCCCACCCCGACTCCTTCCCCGCCTGGGAGTACGCCGAGGCCCACGACATCCCGATCTGCCTGCAGATGACGATCGACGGGATATCCGCGCTGCGGGGCGCACTCGAGCGGTTCCCGCGCACCCGGGTGCTGCTCGACCACTGCGCGCGCCCGGACCTGGCCGACGGACCGCCGTACCAGCGGTCCGGGGCGCTCCTCGAGCTGGCCGGGTTCTCCGGGGTGCACCTGAAGCTGACCCACCGGGCGATCGACGCCGCCCGGCAGGGCGCCTCCACGGTGGAGGACTTCCTGAGCGCGCTGCTGTCCACGTACGGCTCCTCCCGGCTGATGTGGGGTTCCAACTACCCAGCCGCCGAGGGCCGGCTGGCCGACCTGCTCGCCGAGGCGCGCGCGTCCCTGGCGAGCCTGTCGGACAAGGACGCCGAGGCCGTCTTCGGGGGCACCTCCGAGCGCTTCTACTGGGGCGCGCGGGACAAGGAGAACCACGATGGCTGAGGTCCGACTGCGCACCGCTCTGGAGACCCACCCCATCGGCGCGTTGCTGCGCGGCGGCACGATCACCGATCCGGACGTCGCGCTGGACTTCGTCGAGGTCGCCCCGATCCACCGGGCGTTCGCGCCGATGGTGCGCGAGCAGAGCTACGACCTCAGCGAACTGGCCGTCGTCACCGCACTGCAGGCGCTCGCCTACGGCCACCCGATCGCGATCCTGCCCGTGGTGGTGGCGGCACGGTTCCAGCGCAAGTGCCTGATCTCGCACCGCTCGCGGCCGATCACCGAGCCGGGACAGCTGCGCGGGCGCCGGATCGGGGTACGTGCCTACACCCAGACCACCGGGATGTGGGTCCGCAGCCACCTCGCCGAGGACTTCGGGCTGGGCGCCGAGGAGTCCCACTGGGTCACCCAGGACGAGGCACATGTGCCGGAGTACACCAACCCGGCGTTCGTGGACCGCACGCTGTCGGGGAGCCTGGTCGAGGCGTTGCGCACCGGCGTGGTCGACGCGGCCGTCCTCGGCAACGACCTGCCCGGAGGGGACGAGTTCCTGCCGGTCATCGAGCGGGCGGCCGAGCGGGACCTGGCATGGTCCGCGGCGCACGGATACACCCCGGTCAACCACCTCGTGGCCGTCTCGACGGAGGTCCTGGAGCGCGAACCGGCGGCCGTGGCCGGCGCGTACGCGCTGCTGTGCCGCGCCGAGGAGACCGCCGCGAGGCAGGCATCGGCCGGCCGGGCGGACACGCCGCGGCTGACGATGACGGGTCCGGAACGGCTCAGCGGCCCGATCGAGGAGATCGCCGACGCCTGCTTCGCCCAGGGGCTCCTGCCCCGCCGGCTCACCGCCGAGGAGGTATTCGGTCCGGTGCGCGGCTTGTCGGAGGCCGCACCGACCGGCAACTGAGCCGGATGTCCCACCAGAAGTCACCGTGAATTCCTGAAAGGAAAGACATGCACACCTCCGAGAAGGTCACCACCGTCTTCGAGGCGCCCGAACGCGTCAGGGACCAGTACGCCGAAGTCGACGGCTACCGCACGCATTACCTCGAGGCCGGCGATCCCGCTGCCCCGCCGCTGCTTCTGGTGCACGGCGGATCGGTCAAGATAGGGATGGGCGTGGACCGTTGGTATCCGACCGTCATCCCGCTGTCGGAGACCTTCCACGTCTACGCCATCGACCAGCTCGGGCACGGTGACACGGACGCGCCGCGCAATCCCCGCGACCTGGGCATGGTCACCGCCCGGGCCGAGCACGTCATCAAGTTCATCGAGCATCTCCAGCTCGGCCCGGTGCATCTGGTCGGCCAGTCCCAGGGCGGCTGGATCATCACCTACATCACGCTGAAGCGGCCCGACCTGGTGGCGAATCTGGTCATCATCGACTCCGCCAGCCTTTCCGGATCGGCGGTCGGCGGGAAGCTGCCGTTCTTCAAGGACGCGTTCCGTCCCGGGACCATGATTCCCAAGGCCGACCTCACCTCACGGCAGGGAATCCTGGATCACGTCAGCAAGTTCACCCACACGCCCGATGTAGTGACGGACGACCTGCTGGACCGTCTGGTGGCGCTGTCGGCGAAGTGGTTCCAGCGCTACCGCGACCACGATCTGGAGTTCTGGCAGGAGTCGGGCTGGGACCGGCATGCCGAGATGTACTCGATCGACGGCACGTACATCAGCGAACTCGTCCACGAGCTCACGATTCCACCGCTGTTGCTGTGCGCGAAGCAGTCGAACAAGGGAATCGACGCGAGCGTGGAGCTCTACAAGAAGATCCCCGGCGCGCAGATGCACATCATCGACAAGGCCAACCACTTCCTGTGGCTGGATCAGCCCGGCGAGGTCAACAGCCTCATCACCTGGTACCTCAGTGAGCACTAGGCGGCCATTCCCGACTCGGCAACCGGCTGGACGCAGAGGAGAACAATCATGAGCGAGTCGAAGCGGACTCCGCTGCTGCAGGCGAGGAACCTGCGTCTGGGTCACCGCACCGGACGCAGCCGCGAGTTCGTCGTCGCGATCGATTCCATCGACCTGACGATCGACACCGGGGAGTTCATCTCCGTGGTGGGCCCCAGCGGTTGCGGGAAGACGACGTTCCTCGAGGCGGTCGCGGGACTGGTGCCGGTCGCCTCCGGTGACCTGCTCGTCAACGGAACACCCATCAAGGGGCCGGCCCGGAACCGGGCGATCGTCTTCCAGAGCGCCTCGCTGTTTCCCTGGCGCACCGTCGAGCAGAACGTCTGGTTCGGCCTGGAGGTCCAGGGGCGGCTGAACGACGAGACCAGGCAGCGCACCCAGCAGATCCTGCACACGGTGGGCCTGGAGAAGTACATGAAGGCCCGGCCCGACGAGTTGTCCGGTGGCATGCGGCAGCGGGTCAACCTGGCCCGTGCACTGGCCGTGTCGCCCGACGTGCTGCTGTTCGACGAGCCGTTCGGCGCGCTCGACGCCATGACCAGGGAGTCGCTCCAGGACGAACTGCTGCGCATCTGGCAGTCCGATCCCGACGGGCCGAAGACGACGGCGATCTTCATCACGCACGACGTCACCGAGAGCGTCCTGCTCTCCGACCGGGTGATCGTGCTCTCGCGGAACCCGGGAAGGATCGTCGCGGACATCGCGATCACGGCTCCCCGTCCGAGGATCAGCTCGCAGTGGCGGCTGGACCCCAAGTTCACCGAATACTGCTCCGAGATTCTCCACGCGCTGCATCCGGAGCAGAAGGCGGCCGGCCGGTCCATGACCGCCGCCACGGAATCCAGTGTTTAGGAGCCGATCGAAATGAACGACACGGTGATGAAGAACCCCGCCGACCGGACGGCGTCGCGCGAGGGAAGTCCCCCGCAGCGGAATCCCGAGCGCACTTCGGTGCTGACGTGGTGGGACCGGCTGCGCGGTCTGCAGAGCCCGTTGCTCAACCTGGCGGGTATCGCGATCCTCCTCGCCGTCTGGCAGATCTGCTCGGCCACCCACATGGTCGACCCGGCGTTCGCGAGCTCGCCGTGGAAGATCCTCGTGGCGGGGAGGAAGCTCTACTCGCAGGGCGCCATCTACACGGCGCTGGGCCAGACCGGCAAGGAATTCGGTATCGGCGAGCTGATATCGATCGTCGCGGGCACGATCATCGGTCTCGTCATCGGCGCGAGCCGGGTGCTCTACGACATGACGCGCGGCATCGTCGACGTCCTCTACTCCGTGCCGCACGTGCTGTTCCTGCCGGTGATCATCTTCTGGTTCGGAATCGGCAGCACCTCCCGGATCATCATCGTCATCTGGTCGGGAATCCTGCCCCTGGTCATCAACACCATCGCGGGCAGCCGGGCGCTGAACGCCGACTACCGCCGGGTCTCGACCGCCTTCTGCACCCCGCGGTTCAAGCGCTTCTACAAAGTCGCCCTGCCGGCGAGCCTGCCGTTCATCCTCAGCGGTGTCCGGCTGTCCGTCGGGCGCGGGCTGATCGGCATCATCGTGGCCGAGTTCTTCATGGGCAGCGGAGGCGTCGGCTTCTTCGTGCAGTTCCACATGTCCCAACTGGACACCAGCGGTGCGATGGCGGTCATCGTCACGCTGTGCGTCGTGGCACTGCTACTCAACTCGCTCGTCGCCTGGTGCGAGAAGCGCTTCGCCAACTGGTCCATCAGCGACTGACGTTGCGGGCCGCTGAGAGCGGCCCCCCTTTGTGAACGACCCGGACTCCTCCTCCACGAAAGGCTTTCAACGATGCAGGCCAATTCAAGACGCATCCGTCGACGCCCCCTGGCCATCGCCGGAGCGGCCGCGGCGGCGCTGACCTTCACGGTCGCCGGCTGCTCCAACTCCTCCGGGGGCTCCTCCGGTTCGTCCTCGCCCAACACGATCAACATCGTGTTCGGATCGAACTCCGCGAGCTACAGCGACCTGTTCGTCGGGGTGGACGAGGGGATCTTCAAGAAGCACGGTCTCAACGTCAAGCTGACCACCCTGTCCGGCGGCGCGACCGCGTCGATCTCCGCGCTCGCGGGCGGGCACGCGGACATGGTCTACGGCCAGGGCTCGAACATCGCCTCGGCGGTCCTCCGGGGCGGGAAATACACCGTCATCGGGATGACGCAGGCGCACTACAACCTCCAGGTCTGGTCGAACCCGTCCGTCTCCTCCGCCCAGGGCCTGAAGGGCAAGAAGGTCTCGTCCGGCCAGCCCGGGACGGAGAGCGACCAGGGCTGGACCTCCTACCTGGAGGCGAACGGGCTGCAGCGCTCCGACGTGACGACGGTGTACACCGGCGGAGCCAACACCGGGCAGTTCACCGCCCTGGAAACAGGCGGCGTGCAGGGGACGTTGAGCACGCCCCCGGACGACCTCGTGCTGCGCTCGCACGGCTTCCGGCTGCTGGGCGACCTGACGGGCCTGCCCAACGCCACGGACTCCATCGGAGTCTCGACCAAGTGGCTGAGCACGCACCAGAGCGTCGCCAAGAAGTTCATCGAGGCGGACAAGGAGGCGCTGGAGTTCGTCCGGGCGAACAAGGCGCAGACCATCAAGAGCATCGAGAAGCACACGCGCAGTGCCAACACCGACGACGCGACCGAGGCGTACGAGTTCTACCTCAAGGTGCTCAACCCGACTCCGGTGCTCAACGACGAGGACATCGCGGCGCTCAAGCTCGGCTTCGCGTCCGCCGCCAAGAGCGCCGGCAGGACGGCCCCCGCGGACATCACCCCCTACTACAAGGTCATCTCCTGACCGCGGAGCGAGTGACCTTCGGTCGCGGAGTACCGGACGCGTGGAACTGCAAGAGAACGGATCATCAGTAGTGGAGAGTTCAGCCACCCTTTACGCGTTGCCCGGGCTGCGCACCTTCGTGCGGGAGGTGCTGGCGTCGAACGGCGTCGCCGCCGGGGACGCGGCGACCGTCGCCGACCGGATGCTGGAGGCGGACGCCCGGGGCGTCCCCTCGCACGGGATCACCCGCCTGCCCCCGTACCTGGACCGGGTGCGGGCCGGCGGGTACAACCTCGACGCGAAGGTGCGGATCGTCCGGGAGTCCCCGGTGAGCGCGCTCGTGGACGGCGACAACGGCTTCGGGCAGGTCGTGATGACCTACGCCGCCGACCTCGCCGCGCGGAAGGCTGCCGCCTCGGGCCTGGCGTGGGTGGGGGTGCGCAACTCCAACCACGCGGGCGCCGGCGGGGTCTACGCCGCCCGCGCCCTGGAGCACGACCTGATCGGCCTGTACGGGGCGATCGGCAACGCCAACCACATGGCGCCGTGGGGCGGTGTGTCCCCGCTGTTGAGCACGAACCCGCTGGCGGTGGCGATCCCGGCCGGCCGGCAGCCGCCGGTGGTGCTGGACATGGCGACGACGGTCGTCTCCTTCGGCCGGCTGAAGCTGGCCGCCCAGCGCGGCGAGTCGATCCCGGACACGTGGGTGATGGACCTGGCGGGGGCACCGGTGACCGACCCGGCGGAGGCCATGCACGGGTTGCTCATGCCGATCGGAGGGTACAAGGGATACGGCCTGAACCTGGTCATCGGCATGCTGGCGGGCACGCTCAACGGAGCGGCGTTCGGGAGCGAGACGATCGACTTCAACCACGACCACGTCACGCCGACCAACACCGGGAACATGATCCTGATGGTCAGGCCCGACCTGTTCCGGTCGCTGGAGGAGTTCAAGGCGAGCGCCGACGAGCGCATCCGCGAACTGCGGGAGTCGCGCCCCGTCGATCCCGGCCGGCCGGTGCGGACGCCGGGCGACGCCTTGGAGTCGAGGAGCCGTCGAAGCCGGGAGCACGGCGTCCCGATCGAGCCCGCCACCGCGGCGAGGCTGGCCGCCCTCGGTGCGGCGCACGGCATCGAACTTCCCGCGCCGGTCGACGCGACCCCCGCGCACACCGACTTGGAGGGCGGACGATCATGACGGCGAACGACCGGCTGGTGATGCGGGGGGCCGAGCGCACGAGGGTGGACCGCGGCGGCGCGGTCCACAGCCTGCCGTACCTGGGCGAGTGGAACTCCGAGACCGCCGTCGTCACCACGGGCCAGACCGTCTTCGAGCCCGGCGGGGCGCTGAGGCTGCACAGCCACAACGTCGACGAGTCCGTCCTCGTCCTGGAGGGCGAGGCGACGGTCCAGATCGACGGCGAGTACACCGACCTGGTCGCGGGAGACGCGACGTGGGTGCGGGCCGGAACGCCGCACCGGTTCCTGAACCGGGGCACGGGCGTGATGCGGATCTACTGGGTCTACGCGGGCCGCGGGGTCACCCGGACGCTCACCGGGACCGGGGAGACGGTGTCGCACCTCGACGAGATGATGGACGGCGGGCTCGTCCCGGAGCTGCCGATCACGAGAGGTGGCGCCGACGATGCCCGGCGGCCGTGAGTTCCGGGCGCCGCTCCCGCGGGAACTGACCGAGGGCCAGCGGCGGATCCGCGCGACCGTACTGGACGGACTCAGCGCGTCGCAGCGCGCGCTGTTCGACCGTGAGGACGGCGAGGGGCGGCTGCTGGGGCCCTTCGGACTGGCGCTGCTCTCCCCGGCGATCGGCGGTCCCTCGCTCGCGATGGGCGCCGCGTTCCGCGGTTCCACGGTGCTGACCGCGCGCGGGCGCGAGATCGCGATCCTCGCCGTCGCGGCCGCCACCCGGTGCTCCTACGAGCGCTACGCCCACGCGGCGGTCGGCCGGTCTGCGGGGTTGGGCCAGGACGAGGTCGCGTCTCTTCTGGACGGCACGTTCGCCGGCGCCGACGAGGTGGAGGAGGCGATCCACCGCGTCGCGGTGGCCTATCTGTCCACCCCCACGGGCCGGACCCCCAACCTGCCGGCGGGGGCCGCGGACGTCCTCGACGACCGCGCCCTCTACGAACTCCTGATGCTCCTGGGCCACTACCGGAACCTCGCCATGGCGATGGGGGTCTTCGGCGTCCCGGCGCCGGAGTGACGCACGCAAGGTCGCGGAACGGCCGCCGTCGCGGGAGGCGACGTGCGGCCGCCGCTGAACGCTGCCCGCACGGGCGATGCGGGTGCGATGCGCGAACGGGACGCGGCCGCCGACGACACAGAAACGAGAGGGATCACTCATGACCGCCATCGCTGAACCAGTTCTGGGCCGGCACGGAAGCTTCGTCTCCGGCGCCGAGGCCACCGATGCCGGCGGGCGGTATCGCGCCGTCGTCAATCCCGCGGACGGCTCCCTGCTGGCCGAGGTCGCCGACGGCACGCCCGAGGTGGTCGACCGTGCCGTGGCCGCCGCCGTCGGGGCGGCCCGGGTGTGGCGGTCGACGGCGCCGGCCCGGCGCGGACGCATCCTGCTGGACATCGCCGCGGCCATCCGGGCCGACGCCGAGGCGATCGCACGTGCCGAGACGCTCGACAACGGCAAGCCGCTCAGCCAGGCCGCCTCGGACGTCGAGTCGGCGGCGAGGTACTTCGAGTTCTTCGGGGGCTACGCCGACAAGTTCAACGGTGACGCGATACCGCTGGGCCAGGGGTACGTGTCCTACACGATCCACGAGCCGTTCGGCGTGGTGGGCCACATCCTGCCGTGGAACGCGCCGCTCCAGCAGGCGGCCAGGGGCATCGCCCCGTGTCTCGCGGCGGGCAACGCGGTGGTGGCGAAGCCCTCGGAGGAGACGCCCCTGTCGACGCTCCGGCTCGCGCGGATCGCCGTGGAGTGCGGGCTTCCGGCGGGCGTGTTCAACGTCGTCACCGGCACCGGCGCCGAGGTCGGTGCGGCGCTGTGCGCGCACCCGGACGTGCGGCGGCTCGCCTTCACCGGCTCGGTGGCCACCGGCCGGGTGGTGGCGGCGGCCGCGGCCGACCGGGTGATCCCCTCGACGCTGGAGCTGGGCGGGAAGTCCGCGAACATCGTCTTCGCCGACGCCGATCTCGACGAGGCGGTGGCCGGCGCCGTCAAGGCGAGCATGGTCAACGCCGGGCAGATCTGCTCGGCCGGCACCCGGCTGCTGGTGGACGAGCGGATCAGCGCGCGGTTCGTGGAACGCCTGACGGCCACCCTGAGCGGGATGTCGGTGGGACCGGGCATCGACGATCCCGACATCGGCGCCATCACCACCCGCGACCAGTTCGCCAAGGTCAAGCGCTACATCCAGATCGCGGAGGCCGAGGGGGCGACGGCCATCCGGTGCGGAAGGGCGGTGGCCGACCGCCCGGCCGGCGGCTTCTACGTCGACCCCGTCGTCTTCGTGGAGGTGCGGGGCGACATGACGATCGCCCGGGAGGAGGTGTTCGGACCGGTACTGAGCGTGCAGACCTTCCGCGACGAGCAGGAGGCCGTCACGATCGCCAACGACAGCGAGTACGGGCTCGCCGCCGGAGTGTGGACCGCGGACATCGGCACCGCGCTGCGCGTGGCAAGGGACCTGGAGGTCGGTCAGGTCTTCGTGAACGAGTACTTCGCCGGCGGCGTCGAGACGCCCTTCGGCGGAGTCAAGCGCAGCGGCTACGGCCGCGAGAAGGGCCTGGCCGCGATGTACGAGTACACCCAGTCGAAGGCGGTCAACATCAGGATCGGCTGACCGACCCCGCGCGCCGCCCGGGCCGTTGGGCGGCGCGCGTCGTCCCGGCGGGCCGGGGAGCCCGTGTGCGGTGGGGTCCCCGGCCCGGCGGCCACGGTGCGTACCAGCGGGACCGGGCGGTCGGCGGTGCCGGGGACTCCTCAGGCCCCGGCGAGTGTCCAGGTGGCCGTGTCGGTGTGGGTGGTTCCGTCGATGGTGGCGGTGACGGTGACCGTGTTGGTCCCCGGGCGCAGGGTCACACCGGTCCAGGTGAAGATGTGGTCGGTGCTGCTGCGGCTGCCCAGCGAGGTGCCGTTGAGAACGGCGCTGACCGTGCCGGCGTTGGAGTAGACCTTCACCTCGGTGGCGGCGTCGGTGCGTGCGGTCCAGCGGCGGCTGGTGACGTAGAGGGTCGGCGCGGTCGACCAGTTGGCCTTGTACCAGTAGAAGGCGTCCTTGCGGGTGGCCCGGTCGCGGGTGACCAGGCCCTTGTCGTTGATGCCGGGCCGGCTGCCCTCGTTGCGCCCGTCGGAGGCGAAGTCGAACATGTTCCAGACGAACGACCCCCAGATGAAGGGCCGGTCGGCGATCTGCTGCCACTGCGCCTCGTGCAGCAGCGCCTGGTACTCCTCGGGGTGGAACTGGCCGCCCGCGCTCGGCTCCGCCGGGTTGAGCGCGTGCTGCGTGGTGTTCGCGCCGGCGCCGTACTCGGAGATGGCGAAGGTGCGGTTCGGCTCGGCCGCGTGCAGGCTGTCGGCCCACGGCCCGAGGTCGTTGTAGGAACCCCCGTACCAGCCGAAGTACTTGTTGTACGCGGTCGTGTCCGCGTGGCTCGCCACCGTGGCGTCGTTGCCGAGGTCGTTGGCGTAGGTGCTGATCCGGTCCGGGTCCTCGCTCCTGACCAGCGCGGCGAGGCTCGCCAGCAGCGTGTTGGTCGGGGTGTCGTCGGTGTTCTGCTCGTTGCCGATGCTCCAGAAGACGATGGAGGGGTGGTTGTAGTTCTGCCGGATCAGCTCGCGCAGCTGGTTCTGCGTGCTGGCGGTGAAGGCCGCGGAGTTGGTGGTGGCGTTGATCAGGGGGACCTCGGCCCACACCACGACGCCGGCGGCGTCCGCGAGGTTGTAGTCCTTCTGGTCGTGCTGGTAGTGCGCCATCCGCACCGTGGTCGCGCCGATCTCCTTGATGAGGGACCAGTCCTGCTCGTGGTCGGCGTCGGTCTCGGCCCATCCCACGCCGGCGCGGTCCTGGTGCAGGTCCACCCCGTGCAGGCCGAGGTGCTTGCCGTTGAGCGTGAATCCGGTGGTGTCGAGGCTGAAGCTGCGCAGGCCGAGCGGTTCGGTGACCACGTCGGTGACCGTCCCCGCGGTGGCGTCGCGGATCTCGACGCTGGCGCTGTACTGGTAGGGGTCGGCCAGGCCGTTCCAGCGGCGCGGGTTGGCGACGGTGAGGGTCTGCACGACGTCCCACTCGGTGTTGGCGGCGACTGCCTTCACCGCGGTGCTCCGGTCGGCCACGACGGTGCCGTCCGCGTCGGTGATGACGGCGCGCACGACCACGTTGCGGCTGGTGGTGTTGTTGTTGAAGACCTTCGCGGTCACGTCGACGGTGGCGGAGGCGGCGGTCACACCGCGCTGGCGCAGGTAGATGCCGGGACCGGCGTAGTCGAGCATCCGCACCCCGAGCCTGTCGATGGCGTAGAGGCTGACGTTGCGGTAGATGCCGCCCTGGAAGGTGTAGTCGGCGCTCAGCGGCGCGATGTCGGGGTTGTTGGCGTTGGTCACCTTGACCGCGACGACGCTCTCCCGGCCGGGGGTGAGGTTGGCGGTGACGCCGAACCGGAAGCGTGCGTAGCCCCCTTGGTGCTGCCCGAGGTGGGTGCCGTCGATCCAGACGTCGGCCACCTGGTTGGCCCCCGCGAACTGGAGGAAGAGCATCTTGCCCGACAGGTCGGCCGGCACGGTGACGCGCCTGCGGTACCAGCCGACCCCCCGGTAGTAGTTGCCGCCGCCGTCCGCGCCGTCCTGGGCGTTCCACGTGTGCGGCACGCTGAGGGCGGTCCACGCGCTGTCGTCGAAGGAGGGCTGCTGCGCATCCGCGACGTCGCCCTGGTGGAAGCGCCAACCCGAGTCGAGGCTGAGCCAGGTACGCAGCGCGGGCGGGGTGTAGGTCTGCGCGGCGGCCGGCGCGGCGCCGGCCGGGCCGGCCGCGGCGAAGGTGGCGAGTGCGCCGCCTGCGAGGGTGCCGAGCAGGTGCCGGCGGCTGGGATGTTCGTTCATGGTGTGCCTTCCCAGGTGGGGGGATGCGGCCCCGGCCCGCACAGGCGTCCGCACCGTGCGGCGGGGCCACGATCCGAATCACACGGTCACGTACATGAACAATGATCTGCAATATGAACCAGGTGTGAGGCTAGGACGACCCATCGCACGGGTCAACCCTGGCGTGCACCGGATCATCTCCGGCCGTGGCGGGGGAAGTGGGGCTCCCCCACCGTTCATTCGGCTTCGGGCAGGTCCACGATCTCGGTGATGCCGCGCCGCGCCGCACTCCCGCCGGTCACGTCGGCGGCCCGCACCAGCGCGGGGCGGCGGCCCGCCGCCGCGAGCTCCATCCACGCGTCGAACACCGCGCAGCGACTGGCCCTCGACGTACCGGGTGCGGTCGACCAGCGAGGCGAAAAGGCTGCCGTCGCAGACCGTGAAGAGGACCGAGCACAGGCCGAGCGCGCACACGACCGCGTAGAGCTGCCCGAGGGTCAGCACGCCCAGGGCGCGGCACACGGGCAGGCTCGCCAGCAGCACGAACGCGCACAGGTCCGAGCCGATCATGAGGACGCGCCGGCGCCCGCCGCGGTCCGCCAGCGCGCCGAGGTGGAGGGTGAACAGGCCGGGGGCGAGCGCGGCGGCGTTGAGGAGGCCCATCTGCGTCGGGCCGGCGTGCAGCATCACGGCGGCCGTCAGGGGTATCGCGAGTGCGGTGACACCGTCGCCCAGCATGGAGACGGTGGAGGCCGTCCAGTACCTCCGCAAGGGCGCGTCGCGCAGGAGGCGGGGCAGCATCGGGAGGACGGCACGGGGCAACAGAACCATTCACCTGACCGAGTCGATCCGCGCTTCCGGTCCGAAGGCGCGGCATGTCCGTCGTGTCGTACGGCGAAGCGGCACGGGCACTCGTGCGTCACCTCACGAGTGCCCGTGCGTCAGCTCACCAGTCGTGGTTGCGCATGGCCGGCACCTCCTCGGTCGTCGTACGGGGGTGGCCGGCTGGGGGTAGGGCCGGCCACGGCTGGGGCAGGCCGCTCGTCACACCCCGGTGGGGACGGCGGCGGGCTGCGGCGGGAGGTCGGCCGGGTCCGCGTCGCTCAGTCCGGCGCGGGCGTGCAGGCGGCGCAGCGGGCCGGGCGCGTACCACGCGGCCCTGCCGAGCAGCCGCATCGCGGCCGGGACGAGGATGCCGCGGACGGCGACCGCGTCGATGAGGATCGCCAGGCCGCTGCCGAGGCCGAACATCTGGATGAAGCTCACCTTGCCGGTGCCGAAGGCGAAGAAGCTCGCGCCGAGCAGGACGGCGGCCATGGTGACCAGGCGGCCGGTGCGCGACAAACCCCCGGCGACGGCGGAGGCGGTGTCGGCGCCCGCGTCGTGCAGTTCCTTGATGCGGCTGGTGACGAACACCTCGTAGTCCATGGACAGTCCGAAGGCGACGCAGAACATCAGCACGGTCATCGAGGTGTCCATCGGCATGGGTGTGAAGCCGAGCAGGCCGGACAGGTGCCCGTCCTGGAAGACCCACACCATCGCGCCGATGGCCGCGCACAGGCTCACGCTGTTGAGGACCAGCGCGCGCAGCGGCTGGACGACGCTGCCGGTGAACAGGAAGAGCAGCACGAAGGTGGTGGCCACGATCCAGCCGATCGCCAGCGGCAGCCGGCTCGCGATCGCGTGCTTGGCGTCGACCAGTTCCGCGTCGGAGCCGCCCACCAGCACGCTCGCACCGGCCGGCGCGGGCAGGGCGCGTACGCTGCGCACCAGCGTCTGCGCCGAACCGCTGCTCAGACCGGGCGACTTGGCGACGGTCAGCCGCTCGCCCCGCGGCCGGGAGAGCGCCGCGTCCTGCGGGGAGGGCGCCTTTCGCGCGCCCGCGGTGTACGTCCCCGTCGACGCCTCGACCTGGGCGACGCCGGGCAGCCGGGACAGCCGCGCCGCGTAGCCGCCGAGCGCGTCCTTGCCGACAGCGCCCTTGGTGACGAGTTGGAGGGCCGCGGAGTCGTTGCTCGCGAAGTCCCGGTCCAGGCTCTCGGTGGCGATCCGGCTCTGCGCGGTGGTGGGCAGCACCCGCTCGTCCGGGCTGCCGAAGGTGACCTTGAGCAGCGGGGACGCCAGCGCGAGCAGGATCACCAGAGCGGGCAGCGCGGTGAACGCGGGCTTGCGCATGGCGGCGGTGGCGATCCGTCCCCACAGCGGCGCGTCGGAGCGGCGCACGGTGCTCGAACCGGGCAGCCGGCCGGCGTTGACCTTCTGGCCGAGCGCCGCGAGCAGGGCCGGGATGACGACGACGGCGGAGGTCGCCGCGATCACCACGACGCCGATGCCGGCGTAGGCGAAGGACCGCAGGAAGTACTGCGGGAAGACCAGCAGCGCGGCCATCGCGGCGGCGACGGTGGAGGAGGAGAACACGATGGTGCGGCCCGCCGAGCGGACGGTGCGCTCCAGCGCGTCCGGGACGGAAATGCCGTCGGCGAGGTGCTCGCGGAACCGGTTGACGATCAGCAGCGCGTAGTCGATGCCCAGGCCCAGGCCGAGCGCGGTGGTGATGTTGATGGCGAACACCGAGACGTCGGTGAAGCTGCCGATGATGTCGAGTTCGGCGAAGGTGCCCATCACCGCGATGACGCCGATGACCAGCGGCAGCAGCGCGGCCACGAAACTGCCGAAGACCAGCACCAGCAGGATGAGGGTGACGGGTACGGCGATCGACTCCGCCGTCGCGAGGTCCTTGGTGACCTGCGAGTCGACGTCGTTGCTGACCGCCACGGCCCCGCCGGCCTGGACGGTGATCGCGCCCCGCTCGCCGGTGTACCGGTCGGTGATCGTCTTGGTGCGGTCGGCGGTCTGGTTGTCGTTGCCCTTGATGTGGGCGAGGACCAGGACCTTCCTGCCGTCCTTGGAGGTCAGGCCGGCGCTCGGGGCGTCCCAGTAGGAGGTGACCTCGTCGACGGTCGGCTCGTGCTTCAGGTCGGCGGTGAGTGCACGACCCGCGCGGGTCGCGGCCGCCGACTGCGGTCCGCCGTCCGGCGTCACCAGCAGCACCAGGTCGGCCTCGCCGCCGAACTCCCGGTCGATGAGGGACTTCGCGCGGCTGGAGGGAGCGGACGGATCGTCGAAGCCGCCGCTCTCCAGCTTGCCGAACGCCCCGACGCCGACGGCACCCATCACCACCACGGCGACGGCACTGAGGATCAGAACCAGCCGGGTTCTGGTCAGAGCGAGCCGCACTATCCTGCCGAGCATTGTGAGGGCCTTTCTCGCATGAGTACGGAACGAGCATCGGGAAGAGCCGGGCGGAGGCGCACCGGGACGCACGCAGGTGTCGACCGACGTGTGTCCGCACGGGCGGGCCCGGGCACGGGCCGGCCACCGGACCGGGCTTTCGCGTCGACGCCGTCCAACACCGTTGACCGCGCGGCAGGTTGGGCCGCGTGGCGGAACAGCGGGAGTCCGTCGACGTCTGACGTGCACCGACTCTAGGGGCGCGGGGGGACACCGCAATGTCGTTGAGGGACACGTGGGCAGGACACACGTGTGGCGGTCCGACGGGGTGGGTGCGAGGGCGGATGCCGGGTGCGCTCGGGTGTGGGGTGCGCGGGGTGCGCGGGTAGGTGGAGAGCGATGCGCGGGGCGCACGGGCAGCGGGGAGCCGCGCCGCGGGGCGGACGGGATCAGGTCACCGTCGGATCGGGCGAGGGCACTTCGGGGGTCGGGCGGTCGTGCCGCCTTCCGCGCGACCGGGCGCGCGGCGGAGCGGAGGTGCTACCGCTCCGAGGACTCCGGGTCCTTCGGCTCGACGGGCCGGCCGGAAGCGTCGTGCGAGGCCGCACCATCCTGCGCCCCGGCGGCCTTCTCCCGTGCACCGACCTGCGCGGCCGCCCACCGCGCCCACTCCTCCTGCATGGTGGCCAGGCGCAGCCCGAACTCGAGCGCGAGCCGGCCGTTGACGGAGAAGGGTTCCACCCGCCCGACCGTCTTCTCCACCTCTTCCAGGGCCGCCCGCTCCCCCGCGCACCGCTCCGCCTCGCGTTCCAGGAACCCGACGGCCTCCTGCGTGCTGAGCTCTCCGAGGAAGAAGACCCGCAGCAGGGTGTCGTTGCGCCGCTGCCGGACCGGCTCGGTCTCGGTGAGCCAGCGCCGCAGCTCGTCCCGGCCAGCCGGGGTGACCACGTACTCCTTGCGGCCGCGCGGGCCCTCGTCGGAGACCTCCAGCAGACCGGCGGCGGTGAGCTTCCCCAGCTCGCCGTAGACCTGGCTCTGGGTGGCGTGCCACACATGGTCGAGTGAGGTCTCGAACGACTTCATCAGGTCGTACCCGCTCGCGGACGTGTCGGCGAGCAGTCCCAGGACGGCGTGGCGCAGACTCATACCCAACCCTCACCTTCTCATCTTGACAGGTCAAAGCCGCACCCTCTCATCATGACAGGTCGTGCCGCCAGTGGCCGCGCGCTCCCTCGCACCACCCTCCGGATCCCACATTCCACAGTTGACATGTCAAGATTCGAAGGTCTACCGTCACGGCGTGCCGTCAAGGAGGGGCGAGATGCGGGAGATGGTCACTGTGCGTACGGATGTCGGGCCGAGCGAGCCGGGCTGGCTCGGCGAGATGACCGGGGCGATCGCGGCCGAGGTCGTCCAGAAGGTGTTTCCCTCACAGAAGGGCCGCGGCGGCTTCCACGCGCAGGTGAGCCGTTTCGTGCGGTCCGACCTGGCGCGGGTCGCCTCGGCCGCCAACGGGCAGCAGGACCTGGCCGCCGCCCACCTCAACCTCCCCGCCGAGTACGGGCGTTGGCTGGCGGAGTGCGGCTTCCCGGCGAGCGCCGTGCGGGACGCCTACTGGATCGGCATGCGGCAGATGCTGGAGCAGTGGGCGAAGCGGGGCTGGACCGGCGCCGTGGTGGACGCCACCGGCGGGAACGGCGCCACCAGCGAGACCGTCGCCCTCGTCACCACCGCGGCCTTCGACTGCACGGAGCGCGGCATCAAGCGGGCCGCAGGGGCGTACGACGCCCGGCTCGCCGAACTCCGCGGCCAGGGCTCGCTCCGCCGGCGCGCCGTCGTCCAGGAGATCCTCGGCAGCGCGGTGGAGTCGGGCGGCGAGGCGGAGGCAGCACTGGGGTACCGGCTCTCCCAGTCCCACGTGTGCGTCCTTCTGCACCCCTCCGAACCCGACGAGGCGAAGGAGTCGCTGCGAGCCGCAAGGAGCGAGACGGGAGCGGTCGACCTGCTGGCGGTCGCGCTCGGCGCGTCGTGGTGCACGTGGCTCGGCTACGGGATGGCGGCCGGGGTGGAGACGGCCGGCCGGCTGCGCGACGTGCTGCGCGAGGCGGGCGTGCGGGCGACGATCGGCGGCCCGCGCGACGGCACGGAGGGCTTCCGGCGCGCCTACCGGGAGGCCCGGCGCGCGGAGGACCTGACCGCTCTGCTCGCCGGCGACGGCACCGTGCTGTCGTACCACGACGTGGCGTTGGAGGACGTCCTGCTCCAGGACCCGGCCCGGGCCGCGCAGTTCGCCGGCGACGAGCTGGGCGCCTTCGCGCTGGACTCGCCGCGCGCCGCGCGCATGCGCGAGACCTTGTACACCTGGCTCTCGACCGGTTCCAGGACGGTCACGGCGACGCGGCTCGGCGTGCACGAGAACACCGTCCGGCAGAGGCTGCGGTCCGCGGCCGACGTGCTCGGCGCGAACTACCAGCAGCGGCGGACCGAACTGCTGAGCGCCCTGAAGATCCGCTGCGCCCTGGGGCCGATGGACGCGCCGCCCACCGCGCCCGCGCACCTCGACACCTCCCGATGTTGACAGCATTAACACCGGGCCCTATGTTTACGATATTCACATTGTTGCGTCCATGGGATGCCACTGATGCGGGACGGACAAGGGGCACGAAGCCCCGGCCGGTTACGCGACGAGCGCCGCCTCCGACGGATGGCGCGGCGCGGTGACGGTGACGTCCGCACCGCCCTCCCCGGGCCGCCCGGGCGCACCGGGAACCGAAGGCGCGAGCGAAAGCGAGAAGCGGTCATGCATGCCACGGAGATGCCCGTCCACCCGGCGCGCGACATCCGGGGCGGGGACGGGGCAGCCGGCCGGGACGAGCCTGCCCGCCGGGACTGGCGCGGGCCCATGGTCCGGTCGGTCGCCGACGCCATCGTCGACCAGGCGTTCGCCGGGCGACCGGAGAGCCCGTCCTTCCGCGCCCGGATCACCCATGTCGTCCACGCGCACCTCGGGGCCACGGGCATCCTCGGCCGGGCCGCCGCGGACCCGGGACGGACCGTCGAGGAGGAGGCCGCCGCGTTCGGCGGATGGCTCGCCGAGCAGCAGATCCCGGGGCACCTCGTGCACGAGGTCTACTGGACGGGCATGCGCCGCACCCTGCAGCTCTGGGCCGAGGCGGGATGGCCCGGGCTCGCGTCCCCGGCCGGCGCCCCCGGTCCCGTGCCGGGAGAGCGGGTGACCCGGGCGACGCAGCGGGCGATGGAACTGACCGAACGCGCCACGGCGGCGGCGAAGGCCGAGCACTGCAGGATCACAGCCACCCTCCGGGTCGGCGGGGACCTGCGGCGGAACTCCCTCGCGAGGGAGATCCTCGACGGGGCGCACGACGCGGTCACCCTCGACCTCGACGCGACCCTGGGATACCGCCTGTCGTCCACGCACGTCGCGGTGCTGCTGGACGTGGAGTCGAGGGAGGAGGCCGAGCGCGTGCTGCGCGGCGTCGCCGCCGCCGCCGGCGCCAGGGACCGGCTTCTGGTGCCCATGTCGGCGCCGCAGTGGGCGGGTTGGCTCGGCTTCAGCACGGACCCCGGACGTCGCGGACTCGCCGCCGTGCAGCACGCGCTGCGCGGCGCCGGCGGATCCTCGTCGATGAGCGGCGCCCGCTCCGGCATCAACGGGTTCCGGCGGTCCTTCGCCGAAGCCCGCCGGGTCGAGGCGATGCGCCCGGTGCTCGCGCCCGGCGCGGACCACGTCCTGTGCTTCACCGAACTCGCCCTGGAATCAGTGCTCCTGAGCGACGTGGACGCGGCGCGGACCTTCGCCGTCGACGAGCTGGGCGAGCTCGCCGAGCCGACCGACCGCGCGGCCCGGCTGCGCACGACCCTCTCGGTCTGGCTGTCCTGCGGCTCGCAGACCCTCACGGCCTCCCGGCTCGGCATCCACGAGAACACCGTGCGGCTGCGGATCGCCACCGCGACCCGCACGCTCGGTCCCAGCCTGCTGGAGCGCAGGACCGAACTCCTCATCGCGCTCAGGCTCTGCCGCGTCGTCGGCATGCCGGAGCCCGCCGCCCCGGGGCGGCCCTCCCCGCGCTGAACGGACACCGGGCCGGATGCCGTCGCGGAGGCCGTCCACACGCGGGGCAACTCCGCCGTCGACCGGCCGCGACGCACGACATCACCCCATCACATCAGCTCAGAAGAGGGCGACATGAACACATCCTGGGGACCGCGCGGGCACGCCGTGGTCATCGGCGGCTCGATCGCGGGCATCCTGACGGCCCGCGCGCTGAGCGAGACCTTCGCGCGGGTCACCGTGGTCGAACGGGACCGCTTTCCCGAACAGCCCGCGCCGCGCCGGGGAGTTCCGCAGAGCGGCCAGGTGCACGGGCTGCTCGCGCGCGGCCGGCTGGTGCTGGAGGAACTCTTCCCCGGTTTCACGGACGAGGTGGTGGCCGCCGGAGCGTGCCTGGCGGACCTCCAGGCGGACATGCACTGGTACCAGGACGGCCGGCTGGTCAAGCCCGCGGTCTCCGGCCTGCTGGGTGTGGGGGTGAGCCGCCCGCTCCTGGAGCACACCCTCCGCGCGCGTGTCGCGGGGATCGACGGAGTGTCCTTCCGCGAGCGCTGCGAGGTGCTCGGCCTGCTGGCCTCCGCGGACCGCCGCCGGGTGACGGGCGTCCGGCTGCGGGGACTTGACGGCGCGGTCGGGTCGGAACTGCCCGCGGACCTGGTCGTCGACGCGTCCGGCCGGGGGTCGCGCTCCCCCGCGTGGCTGGAGGAACTCGGGTACCGGCGTCCCCGGGAGGAGAGCGTCCGGGTGCGGACCACCTATGTGGCGCGCCTCTACCGGCGGGAGTCGCTCCTCGACGGACGCGCCCTGACGGCCTGCTCCGCCTACCCGGGCACCCCGCGCAGCGCGATCGCCATCGCGCAGGAGGGCGACCGCCTCCTCATGTCCCTCGGCGGCTGGACGGGCGTGGTGCCCCCCACCGACGACGCCGGCGCCCTCGCCTACGCGGAGAGCCTGGCCGCACCTGACTTCGCCGAGGTCATACGTACCGGAAAGCCCCTGGGCGAGCCGGTGTTGATGCGTTTCCCGGCCAGTGTCCGCACGCGCTACGAGGACCTCGCGGACTTCCCCGGGGGCTACCTCGTCGCGGGAGACGCCCTGTGCAGCTTCAACCCCTTCTACGGGCAGGGGATGACCGTGGCGGCGCTGCAGGCACTGGCCCTGAGGGACCTTCTCGACGAGGACCGGCAGCACCAGGACCACGGGGACGAGGACCACGGCGACGGACACCGGCAGGACGGCGGGCACCGCGACGATCCCGGCGCCCGCTTCTTCCGCGCCGCGGCGCGGGTGCTCGACGTCCCCTGGGGCATGGCGGTGGCCGGCGACCTCAGGTTCCCGGAGGTGGAGGGGGTGCGCACGCCGCGGACGCGGGAGATGGGCGACTACCTCACCCGCTACCGGGTGGCCGCGGCCGACGACGCGTACCTGGGCACCGTGCTCCTGCGGGTGACGCACATGCTCGACGGCCCCGCCGCGCTGACGGCTCCGGACGTGGTCGCGCGGGTCGAGGCCGGGTTCCGGGCGAGCGGTGTTCCGGCGTGAGGCGTGCCCGCAAGCAGTGTGTCCCGGCGTGAGGCGTGCCGGTCAGGTCGCGTCCCTGTCCGGCCCTCGGCTCAGGTCGCGTCCTCGCCCGGCGCCTTGGCGAGGAACACCGACCACGCCGAGTCGGTCAGGGCCTGGGCCGTGCCGTCGATGCCGAGCGCCTGGAAACCGCCGTTGAGATGCAGCACGGTCAGGCCGTGCGCCGTCGCCCAGAGGAACCGCGCGATCTCCGGCGCGGGCACGTCCGGCGTCAGGGCCCCGGCGTGCTGGGCCTGCTCCACGAAATCGATCATCGGCTCGAAGGACGCCCGCTGCGCTTCCTCGGTCTCACTGCGATAGCGGTCGTTGAACATGATCCCGAAGAGTTCCGGATAATCGCTCGCGAACTGCATGTAGCAGACCCCGAACAGCCTCAGCTGGTCAATCGGATCGGTGGCCTTGCCCATGGACTCGCCCAGAATTCCGAGCAGTTGCCCGTATCCCCGTGCCGCCACCGCGCCGAGCAGGGCGTCGCGGCTCTCGAAGTGGCGGTACGGCGCCGCGACGCTGACCCCGACCCGGCGGGCCAGCTCGTGCAGGCTGAACCCGGTGGCGCCCTTCTCCGCGAGGAGTTGCTGCGCACCCTCGATGAGGGACTCCTTCAACGCCCCGTGATGGTAGCGGCCGCCCCGCCCCGCACTCGTCTGCTCCATGCCGGCGACATTAACACCCTCCCCCGCGCGCCGGCCTGTGGGAGATCCCCGGTTTACCGGCGGCGGACTGTGCCGATTTCCCTTTCCCCGCGGACCCGCGCATTTCCCGGCTGCTTTTCCCTCCGCGTATCGGCACCGCGGTTCCACGTGACGCGAATTCCGGCCGCCACACGTCCACGGCGCCTTCCCTGTGGGAGGGCGACAGTTCTCGGCGGCCGGTGAGTGCATCGCGACGTACCGGCCCCCTGCACTCTGCGCTTTCCTCGATGCGGGGCTCCGGCAGGTTCTCTCCCCCAGGACCGGCCGGCGCCCCCTCGCACGTCCGACCGCGAACCCCCGCGGGCCGCCCACCGGCGAAAGGCCGAAGCCGTGACCGTGTCCACCCCGCCCTACCTGACCGGGCACATGGCCCCCGTACCCGACGAGACGGAGGCCCGGGACCTCCCGGTGACCGGTGTCCTGCCGCCCGAACTCACCGGGCGCTACTTCCGCAACGGACCCAATCCACTGCCCGGGGAGGACCCGGGCCACTGGTTCGGCGGCCACGGCATGCTGCACGGGATCCGGCTGCGGGACGGCCGCGCGCGGTGGTACCGGAACCGCTGGGTGCGCACCTCCTTGCTGGCGGGCACGCCGCTGCTCGGCGGCGACCTCGGCGTCGACCGGCGGGCGGTGACCGCCAACACCAACATCGTCGAGCATCACGGCAGGTTGCTCGCGCTGGTGGAGAACGGCTTCCCTCACGAGGTCACCGGCGAGCTGGCCACGGTCGGCCCCTGCGACTTCGACGGCCGGCTCACGACGGCGATGACCGCGCACCCGAAGACCGATCCGGCCACCGGTGAACTGCACTTCTTCGGCTACGCGTTCCGGCCGCCGTATCTCACCTACCACCGGCTCTCGGCCGACGGGACACGCCTCGACAGCACCGAGATCGCCGTCAAGGGCCCGACGATGATGCACGACTTCGCCCTGACCGAGCACCACGCGGTCTTCCTCGACCTGCCGATGGTCCACCGGCCCGGCGCCCGCCTGCCGTTCACGTGGGACGAGGGGTACGGCGCCCGGCTCGGCGTCATGCCGCTGGACCGGCCCGGGCAGGTGCGGTGGCTGGAGACGGACCCCTGCTACGTCTTCCACGTGGGCAACGCCTTCGAGGACCGCGAGGGCACCATCGTCCTGGACGCATGCCGGTACGCCGCGAAGGACGCGGACGTCATGTGGGGCGGCATCGGCCCCGACGGCGCCGCCCGCGACCGGGCGACGGTGGACGCGGCGGTCGCACGGCTGCACCGCTGGACGATCGACACGGCGACGGGCCGCGTCACCGAGGCGCCGCTGATGGAGCGGGGCACGGAGTTCCCGACCATCGACGACGGCAGGACCGGGCGCGCCAACCGCTACCTGTACGCCGTGGCGTCACCGGCGGGTGGGAGCGCGCGCCCGGCGATCACGCGCTACGACTCCGGCTCCGGCGACGTCACCGCCCACGAACTCCCCGCCGGCGTCCACCCCGGCGAGGCGGTGTTCGTGCCGAGCGCCGCGCCGGACCGCGACGAGGGCGACGGGTGGCTGCTGTCCCTCACGACGACGGGTGACGGGAAGGCGTCGCAACTCCTCGTGCTGGACGCGACGGACCTCGCGGGTGCTCCGGTCGCCGCCGTGACGCTGCCCAGGGGCGTTCCCGCGGGGTTCCACGGCTCCTGGATCGCCGACCGCGAGGACGCCAACTGATCCGCGCCGCGCGGTCGGCCGCCTCCCACGTCGCTCCCCCGGCCGGGCAGTGGCAGAAGCACACCCCGGGCGGTGCGGGGTGTGGACATCGGCCACCCCGGCCCCGCCGGCCGCTGCCTACGCTGCATCCGTGTGCGGTCGTCCGAGGAGACGGCGACGCCGCACAGACGTGCGGACGTGCGGTCGTTCGGGACCTGCCGGCGCCCGGCCGCGAGAACGCGAGGACACCAGCAGTGGATCAGGAGTTCCCCCAGTGAGACCGAAGCACGGGATCGACGTCGACCGGATGAGGGCCTTCGCCGACGCGGTCTTCTCCATCGCCATCACGCTCCTCGCCCTGGACATGGCGGTCCCCAAGGGACTGCCCTCGGGGCAACTCGGCCACGCCCTGAGGGAGGAGTTGCCCGCGGTCGCCGGGTACGCCCTCAGCTTCGTCGTGGTCGGTGCGCTGTGGCTGTCCCACCACCGGCTGTTCGGCATGGTGCGGGTGCTGGACCACGCGCTCCTCTACGTCGAGTTGGCGCTGCTCGCCCTCGTGGCGGCCCTGCCGTTCCCGACCCGGGTCATCAGCGACTACCACGACAGTGCCGTCGCGACGTCCCTGTACGCGGCGACGATCTCGGCCGCCGCCCTCCTGATCACCGCGATGTTCCTGCTGCTGCGGATGCGGCCCGAGCTGCGCGGTGAGGAGGTGCGGGACGAGGCGGTCACCCACGCGGTGCTGCTGTCCGGCACGGTCGCGGCGGTGTTCGCCACGTCCGTCCCGCTGACGCTGATCTCACCGAGCGCGGCGGAGTACTGGTGGATCCTGGTCGTTCCCGTCCGGCGGTGGCTCAACCGCCGGCACCATCCGGTCGCCGAGGCCGTGGCGTGATCGACCGGTTCGCCGTTCCGGCCCTGCTCAGGGTCATCAGGTCCCTCGGGGTCCTCTACTGGTGCGCATGGCGGCGGTGGCGGCCCGAACCCGCACGGGACGCCCTCGTCTACCGGCTCGGCACCAGTCGGCAGCCGTGCGGCGGCCCCTTCTGTGACGGCTGCGACAGGTGCCGCCGGCAAAGGGCCCGGCGAAGCCCCGCGCCCCGGAACTGACCCGCCGGCGGCACGCGGACACCCGCACGGCCGCCGCGTGTAGGGGGCTCAGACGTCGCGCCAGCGGGCGTTCGCCCAGGAGAACAGGCCGAAGGCGATCAGCCCGACGGCGATCAGAACCAGCAGCCACGGGCCCGCGGGGGTATCGGCGAAGGACCGCAAGGTGTCGTCCATGCCTTTGGACTTGCCGGGCTCGTGCTGGACCGCTGCCGCTACGGCGAACCCGCCCGCCGTCGCGAAGAGCACTCCGCGCGACGTGCCACCGGACATGCCGAGAAAATCGACCGCTCGGCGTTGGGAACGTGACATCTGCGCCATCTTCAGGTGTTTCCGGAACTTGCGCATCAGGGCGCGCGCGGCAATCCACACACCGGCGCACGCGACGCCGATTCCGGCGATCGCGAGGATCCACTGGCCCCCGGACCATTCCAGCACCTTGGCCGTGACGTCGTCGGTCCGTTTGTCGGTCGAACCGCTGCCGCTGCCCTTCTCACCGGCCGCGTAGGCAAGTACGGAGTACGACACGAAGCCGTAGAAGACCGCCCGGCCGGCGGCCATCAGACGCTTCTGGGGCTTGCCCCCGTCCTTGCCGGGCTGCCCGAGCACGGCCTCCGAGACCCGCCACAGCGCCATGCCGACCAGGGCCGCGCCCAGCAGCCAGAGCAGGACGCTGCCGAACGGCTTGTGCGCGATCTCCGCGAGGGCCCCGCCCCGGTCCGCCTGGAGGCCGCCCCCGTCGGAGAACGCGATACGTACGGCGAGCACGCCGATCAGGAGATAGATCACGCCGCGGGCCACGAAGCCCGCACGTCCCCCGACCTCGACCGCTTTGCTGTCCGCGACGCGCTGTGCACCGCGCCGTCTCCCTGATCCTGCTGCTTCGGCTGTCACACGACGTCGGCTACCCGCGATTCGGGCGCAGCCACAACCCGACGGGTCCGCTCGTCTGCGGGAGGTCGCGGGGGCGTCGTCCGGTCGGCGACCACGACGCTCCCCACGAGCTGTCCGAACACCGGGCTCAGACCTCCGCCCCCGTCGTCAGCAGGTGGGCGGCGCGCTCGGCGATGGCGAGCACGGTCGCGTTGGTCGGGGCGGAGACGACCGACGGCATGACCGAGGCGTCCGCGACCCGCAGTCCGGTCGTCGACCGCACCCGCAACGACGGGTCGACCACGGCGAGTTCGTCGGTGCCGATCCGGCAGGTTCCCACCGGGTGGAAGTACGTGCTCGCGGTGGCCCGCAGGTAGGCGTGGCAGTCGCCGTCCGTGACGTCCGGCCCCGGGTGGAGCTCGCCGGTCACCCGGGATGCGAGCGCCTCGGCCCGGCCGAGTTCCCGTGCCAGCCGCAGGCCGGCGGCGAGGCGCTCCAGGTCGCGGTCGTCGGTGAGGTAGGCCGGGTCCAGCAGGGGCGGCACGGCCGGGTCGGCGCTGTCGAGCCGGAGCGTCCCCCTGCTCGCCGGGTCCATGAGCGAGAACAGGATCGAGTGGCCGCCCGGGGACGCACCCGTCCAGCGGGGCCGCAGTTCGGCCTCGACGAACAGCATGAGCAGGTCGGGCGCCACTTCCGCGGAGCTGCGGGCGAGCACCTGGGCCTCCGCGCCGGTACCGCCCGGCTGCGGCTCCTCCGTGGTGCCGTACACCACGTAACTGGTCACGTGGTCGTGCAGGTTGCCGCCGACGCCCGGCAGGTCGGCCACCACCTGGACGCCGGTGTCCCGGAGGTGGCCGGCGGGCCCGATCCCGGAGAGCAGCAGCAGGTGCGGCGAGCCGATCGCTCCTGCCGCCAGGACCGTCTCCCGCTCCGCCAGTGCGGTGTGCGTCCCGCCGTCGACGGTGTACTCGACGCCGCGGCAGTGGGTGCCGTCCATCAGCAGCCGCCGGGCGAGCGCGCCGGTGACCACGCGGAGGTTGGGACGGTCCAGCGCGGGCCGCAGATAGGCGTCGGCCGCGCTCTGCCGGCGGCCGGCCACGACGTTCGTCTCCCGCCACGAAACCCCCTCGGACTCCTGGCCGTTGCCGTCCTCCAGCGGCTTGTGCCCGGCCTCGACCGCCGCCCGGTACGCCGCCTCGGCCAGCGCGCTCGGCTCCGGCGGGGTCTCGATGCGCATCGGTCCGTCCGTGCCGCGCACCCGGGGGTCGCGGCCCTCGGCGGTCTCGCTGCGCTGGAAGAAGGGCAGCAGTTCGCGGTGGTTCCAGCCGGTCGCGCCCTGGGCCTCCCACGCGTCGTAGCTCGCGGGGTGCCCGCGGTGGTGCACCATGCCGTTGATCGCACTGGACCCGCCGAGCACCTTCCCGCGCGGCCACGCGTGCACCGCGCCGCCGGTCCCGGCCTGGGCCGTGGTGGTGTACGCCCAGTCGACGCCGGAGCCCCACAGGGCGAACGAGGCGAGCGGATCGGGCAGGGACATCGCCTCCGGCCCGCTGTCCCCGCCGGCTTCGAGCAGGAGCACCCGGGTCCCCGGGTCCTCCGAGAGCCGGGCGGCCAGCACGCAACCCGCGGTTCCGGCCCCGACGACGACGTAGTCGCTGGTGGTGTCAGACATATCTCTCCTCCAGTGGTTCGATGCCCGGAAGCCGCCGCGAACTCCGCGCGGCGAACGGCCCCGGCCGCGCCGGAACATGGCGGGAGACGGACGGGTCCCGCGGCGGGCCACAGGTGCGCACCCGCACTCGTACGGGAGTGCGCTGACGCCGGGCCGTGTGTGCCGCCAGCGTAGGCAGGGGGTCATCGGTATCCGATGTGGCGCGCCCACACACGGACCGCCCGCGGTGATGGGTTTCCCACGCCTTCCCGCGGACCGGCGGGCACCACCGCACCCGGCGCGCCCGAAGCATCCCGCGGCGCGGCCCGCACGTGTCCACCCGGGCTGTGCGGGTTCCACACCTGCGGCGCGAACGCGTGTTCCCGCCGGACATCGCTGCCCCCGGGAGGGGTCCGTAGCGTCGGAGGACGTGGGCTCGTTGCCGCAGCCCGACCTTCGATCGCCCAAGGGGAAGAAGACGACATGCAGACCCGAGGACTCCGCGCCGGAGCCGCCCGCAGCGCCCTCCGCGGCGCCGGGCCGTACTCGCCTCGACTGAGCCCGGGCCCGCTGTGCCCGCGTGCGGAGCGGTGATGGCGCGCGACGCCGCCCCCGCCGGCCGGCGCGGTGGTCCGCGCCCGCCGTTCGACCCCGAGCTGGCCGGTCCGCTGAAGGACCTCGCGGCGGCGCTGCCCCCGCTGCTCCCGGACGGCATCGCCGCGGCGAGGGCCGGAGCGGCGGCCATGGCGCTGTCGCGCGGCCAGCTCGCCGGCGACGGGGTGTTCGCCGTCGAGGAGCATCTGGTCGACGGGTACCAGGACGGGCCGCCGGTACGGGTGCTGCTGCTCAGGCCCGCGACCGCGGCGGGCTCCGCACCGGTGCTCCTCCACGTCCACGGCGGCGGCATGGTGCTCGGCGACCCCACATCCGGGCTGGACGTCGTGCTGGACCTCGCGCTCGAACTGGGCGTCGTGGTGGCGTCGGTGGAGTACCGGCTGGCGCCCGAACACCCGTACCCGGCGGCCCTGGAGGACTGCTACGCGGGGCTGACGTGGCTGGCCGAGCACGCCGACGAGGCGGGGGTCGACCCGGGCCGGATCGTGGTGGAGGGGGCGAGTGCCGGTGGCGGCCTCGCCGCCGCGGTGGCGCTGATGGCGCGCGACCGCGGGGGCCCGCGGCTGCTCGGTCAGATGCTGTCGTGCCCCATGCTGGACGACCGCAACGACACCCTCTCCGGCTTCCAGATGGCCGGCGCCGGGCTGTGGGACCGCACCTCGAACAGGACGGGCTGGGACGCGCTGCTCGACGGCGGGTCGGGGGGACCGGACGTCTCGCCGTACGCGGCACCGGCGCGCGCCGCCGACCTGGGCGGGCTGCCGCCCGCCTTCATCGACGTGGGCTCCGCGGAGACCTTCCGGGACGAGAGCGTGGCGTACGCGTCGAGGCTCTGGGCGGCGGGCGGCCGCGCCGAACTCCACGTGTGGCCGGGCGGGTTCCACGGTTTCGCGGTCATGGTCCCGGACGCGGCCCTCTCCCGGGACGCCAACGACGCGGGACTGCGCTGGCTGCGCCGCCTGCTCGCGCAGTCCTGAGACGCCGCGACGTACTGGACAAGGTGGTCCCGCGTTGCCATGATCAACTGAACCTCCTTTGCATTCTTTCCGGCCACCGAGGGGCGGACCGCACCCGGCGCGGCCCTGATCCCAAGGAGACCGATGCATCTGATCAAGTACCGCGCACCGGACGGAACATCGGGCCTCGCGGTGAGCGACGCGGACGGTTTCACCCCGCTGCGGGACGCCTCCGACCTGTCCACGCTGCTGCGCGAGCCGCTGTCGCGGATCCGGGCGGCGGTCGAGGAGGCCGCCGCCGGGCCGCGCCTCACGGCGGACGGGCTGCGGCTGCTGCCGCCGGCCGACGGGCGGATGGAGGTCTGGGGCGCGGGTGTCACCTACGAGCGCTCGCGTTCCGCCCGGATCGAGGAGAGCGGGAAGAGCGACGTCTACGGTGCGGTCTACCAGGCGGAGCGCCCCGAGCTGTTCTTCAAGTCCGCACCCTGGCGCGCCCTCACCGACGGGGACACCGCCGGTCTGCGCGCGGACGCGGAGTCCACCGTTCCCGAGCCCGAACTGGCCCTGGTCGTCAACCGGTTCGGCGAGATCGTGGCCGCGACCGGCTGCGACGACCTGACCGCGCGATCGATCGAGGGCGAGAACCCGCTGTACCTGCCGCAGGCGAAGACCTACATCGGCAGTTGCGTGCTGGGGCCCCGGCTGCGGCCGTGGTGGGAGATCGCGGACCCCGCCGCACTCGCCGTCACGCTCAGCATCCTGCGCTCCGGCACCGAGGTGTTCGCGGGCCGGACGTCGACCTCGCGGCTGCACCGCTCCTACGCCGAACTCGTCTCCTGGCTGTGCCGCGCGACGGACTTCCCGGACGGAGCCGTCCTCGCCACCGGCACCGGCATCGTGCCGGAAGCGGACTTCTCGCTGGAGAGCGGGGACACCGTCCGGATCGACATCGAGCAGGTCGGCGCCCTTGAGCACACGGTGGTCCGCGGCCCGGCCTGAACGCGACGGTGCGTCCGGGCCTCCGACCGCTACTGGCGGCAGCCGGCGCCGCCCCCGGCGAGCCGACGGACCCCCAACTGGACCGGACAGCAGGGGAGTTGTTCGCCACCCACACCACCGGCAGGCAGCCCGGGTTCGTGCTGCCGCAGCACTCCGGCAGCTGACGATCCCTCCCCGGCCTCCGCCGTTCGGCACGCCCGGCCGCACCCGACTTGCCCGCACCTCGACTCCCTCGCATCCTCGCGCTCCCGGCCGCGCCCTTCGATCCGGCGTGTGCGGCGCTCCCGGGGGCGCGGGCCGTTCGTGCAGTGACCCGTTCGGGCCCGGTACGCCCTGCCCCGGGGTCGGTCGTCGCCGCAATGATGAACACACCGCACCGCACGTGATCCGGGCGGCTCCGCCCACCTGCCGTGCGGCAGGTGGACCATGCGAGGGAAGGAACCCACGTTGTTGCTCCTCATCTCCCCTGACAGCGTCGAGGAGGCCCTCGACTGCGCGAAGGCGGCCGAGCACCTCGACATCGTCGACGTCAAGAAGCCCGACGAGGGCTCGCTCGGCGCGAACTTCCCCTGGGTGATCCGGGAGATCCGCGACGCGGTCCCGGCGGACAAGCCGGTGTCCGCGACGGTGGGTGACGTGCCGTTCAAGCCGGGCACGGTGGCCCAGGCGGCGCTCGGTGCGGCGGTGTCCGGCGCTTCGTACATCAAGGTCGGCCTCTACGGGTGCACCACGCCCGAGCAGGCCGTGGAGGTGATGCGCGGAGTGGTCCGCGCGGTGAAGGACCACCGGCCGGACGCACTCGTCGTCGCCTCGGGCTACGCCGACGCGCACCGGATCGGCTGCGTCAACCCGCTCGCGCTGCCCGACATCGCGCGCCGCGCCGGCTGCGACGCCGCCATGCTCGACACCGCGATCAAGGACGGGACCGGTCTGTTCGACCACCTTCCGGCGGACGTCTGCGCGGAGTTCGTCCGGCTGGCCCATGCGGCCGATCTGCTCGCCGCCCTCGCGGGCAGCGTCAAGGCGGCCGACCTCGGCACCCTGACCCGTATCGGCACGGACATCGTGGGGGTGCGGGGGGCGGTCTGCGAGGGCGGCGACCGCAATGCGGGGAGGATCCAGCCGCATCTCGTGGCAGCGTTCCGGGCGGAGATGGACCGCCATGCCCGGGAGGCCGCCGCCGCCGCCGACGTCGCCGCCATCGCCGCCGCGGGCTGACCGCCGCATGGCGACGAGCCGGGCCCGTCACGCGCCGGGGACCCGCAACGGCCGCCTGGCCGTCCTCGATCCGGCGACGGGCGCCGCCTTCGACGATGCTCCGGACCAGGCGCCGGACGAGCTGGACGCCCTGGTCGACCGGGCCCACGCGGCCTGGCACGGCTGGCGGAGCGACCCGGCCGCCCGCACCACCGCGTTGCGCGCGGCGGCCGACGCGGTGGAGGCGGCCGGCGCCGACCTCGCTCCCCTGCTCACCCGCGAGCAGGGCAAACCCCTGGCGGAGTCCCACGCGGAGGTCGCCCGCACCGCGGCCCGCCTGCGGTACTTCGCCGAACTCGCCCCCGAACGCCGGCCGATCACCGACGGCCGGCCCGTCCGCAGCGAAGTCCGCTGGCGCCCGCTCGGGCCGGTCGCCGCGATCGTCCCGTGGAACTTCCCGCTCCAGCTCGCGGCGGCGAAGTTCGCGCCCGCGCTCGCCGCGGGCAACACCATGGTGCTCAAGCCCTCCCCGTTCACGCCGCTGGCCACCCGGCTGCTGGGGTCCGTCCTGTCCGCCGCCCTCCCCGAGGACGTGCTGACCGTCGTCACCGGTCGCGAACCCCTCGGCGCCCGCCTCGCCTCCCACCCGGGGATCCGGCATGTGACCTTCACCGGTTCGGTGCCGACCGGGCGGGCCGTCGCGGCCGGCGCGGCGGCCTCACTCGCCCAGGTCACTCTGGAACTGGGCGGCAACGACGCGGCCATCCTGCTGGACGACGTGGACGTCCCGCGGATCGCGGAACGGCTGTTCTGGGCGGCGTTCCGCAACTGCGGGCAGGTCTGCATGGCGGTCAAGCGCGTCTACGCCCCGACCCGGCTGCACTCCCAGGTCGTCGAGGCCCTCGCGCAGTACGCGCGGACCGTGGTCGTCGGCCCCGGACTCGACCCGGGCACGCAGCTGGGACCGGTCAACAACGCCCCGCAACTGGCCCGGGTCGAGCGCTACACGACACGGGCGCTGGCCGACGGCGCCCGTGCCGCGGCCGGAGGGCACCGGCTGGACCGGCCGGGCCACTTCTTCGCCCCGACGATCCTGACCGATGTCCCGCCGGGCAGCCCGGTGGTGACGGAGGAGCAGTTCGGCCCGGTGCTGCCGGTGCTGCCGTACCGGAGCCTCGACGAGGCCGTCGAGGCGGCCAACGCCACCGGATTCGGGCTGGGCGGTTCCGTGTGGGGCACCGACCCGGACCGGGCCGAGGCGGTGGCCGAGTTGCTGGAGTGCGGGACGGCGTGGATCAACCACCACGCCGAACTCTCCCTCGCCCAGCCCTTCGCGGGCATCAAGGACAGCGGTGTCGGCGTCGCGGGCGGGCCGTGGGGGTTCTACGGGAACCTCAGGCCGTTCGTCGTGCACCGCCCGCGGGAGGAGTCACCATGAGGTTCGGTGCGGCGGTCCTGCGCGGGTACGACCGGCCCTTCGCGGTCGAGGAGGTGATGCTGGACGCGGTGCCGGCCGACGGCGAGGTCCTGGTCAGGATCGCGGGCTGCGGGATGTGCCGGACCGATCTCGCGGTCCGGCGCTCGGCGGGCCGCTCGCCGCTGCCCGCGGTGCTGGGCCACGAGGGCTCCGGCGTCGTGGTGCAGACCGGCGGTCCCGACACCGGCCTGGACCGCGGCGACCACGTGGTGCTGAGCTTCGACTCGTGCGGGCGCTGCCGGAGCTGCCGGGGTGCGGCCCCCGCCTACTGCGACTCCTTCGCCGCCCTCAACCTCTTCGGCGGGCGCAAGGAGAACGCCGCGCGCTTCACCGACGCGGCCGGGGGCGAGTTGGCGCCCCGGTGGTTCGGCCAGTCCTCGTTCGCCGAGTACGCGATGGTCCCGGCCCGCAACGCGGTCCGGGTCGACCCCTCGCTGCCCGTCGCACTGCTCGGACCGCTCGGCTGCGGCTTCCTCACCGGCGCCGGCGCGGTCTTCCACTCCTTCGGCACGGGGCCGGGCGAGAGCATCGTGGTGCTCGGCGCGGGAGCGGTGGGCCTGGCCGCGGTGATGGCGGCGACCGCCGCGGGCGCGATGGCCGTGGCCGTCGACCAGCACCCCGAACGGCTGGCCCTGGCCGAGCAGTTGGGCGCCGTCGCCCTGCCCGCGGACACGGCCGACCTGCCCGCCCGGATCCGGCGGCTGACCGGCGGCGGGGCGCCGTACGCACTGGACACGACGGCATCCGCCCGGCTGATCAACGAGGCACTGCGGGCCCTGCGCCCGACCGGCCACCTCGGCCTGGTGGCGCGGCTGCACACCCCCCTGCCACTGGAGGTGGGGGCGCTGGACCAGGGCCGGCGGATCTCGCACATCTGCGAGGGGGACGCGGTGCCGGGGCTGCTGATCCCCCGGCTGATCGGGCTGTGGCAGGCCGGCCGGTTCCCCTTCGACCGGCTGATCCGTACGTATCCGCTCGCCGACATCAACGAGGCCGAACGCGACTGCGACGCCGGGCGCGTGGTCAAACCCGTACTGGTCCCGTAGGGAGGGGGCCGGTGAGCGGGGCGCCCGGAAGCGCCGCCGTTCCGCCCCGCGGTGCCGCACCCCCGACTCGCTCGCCCCCTTGTTCCTGCTCCCCCACTCTCCCGCTACTCCCCCTCGCCCTGCGGGGGCTCCACTCGCGCCGACGGAGGACGCATGATCGACACCAAGCAACGGAACACCGACGGGGAGGACGTCCACGGAGGTGTCGGCCTGACCGCTCTCCTGGTCGCCGCGGCCCGGGCGATCGAGACCCACCGGGACGACAGCCTGGCCCGCGACGTCTACGCGGAGCACTTCGTCCGGGCGGCACCGGCCTGCGCGGGCTGGCCGGTGCACCCGCACGAGATTCCTGACGGCGACGCGAACCCGCTGTGGGGGCGGTTCGCGCGCTACTTCGGCCTGCGGACGCGGGTGCTCGACGACTTCCTCCTCCGGTCGGTGCGCGCCGCCGGCGCCCGCCAAGTGGTCCTGCTCGGGGCGGGGTTGGACACGCGGGCGTTCCGGCTCGACTGGCCCGCCGGATGCGTGGTGCACGAGATCGACCGGGCCGGCGTGCTGGCCTTCAAGCACCAGGTGCTCGGTGCCCTCTCGGCCACCCCGAAAGCGACCCGCGTGCCGATCCCGTTCGACCTGCGCGACGACTGGGCCGGGGCGCTCACCGGCGCCGGCTTCGACCCGGCGGCACCCAGCGTCTGGCTGGCCGAGGGCCTGCTGTTCTACCTGCCGGCCGACGACGAGACACGCCTCATCGACACCGTGCACCGGTTGACCACGGCGGGCAGCGCCCTGGCGTTCGAGGTCAAGCTCGAGAAGGACCTGCTGGCGTACCGCGACAGCCCGCTCTACACCGCGACGCACCAGCAGATCGGCATCGATCTGCTCACCCTGTTCGATCGCCGTCCGCGACCCGACTCCGCGGGCTCGCTCGCCGATCGGGGCTGGTCCACGTCGGTGTACACCCCCTTCGACTTCACCCGCCGCCACGGACGCGGCCCGCTGCCCGAGCCGAACGACGCGCTGGCGGGCAACCGTTGGGTGTTCGCGGACAGGCCCCGGCCGTGAGACGTGAGCCCCGCGCCTCCCCCGCGGGGCTCACCCGTGCCGGTGGTACGCCTTGTTGGCGATACGCCAGGCGCCGTCGGACCGCACCAGCAGGAAGACGTCGGTGAAGGTGTCCGGGCCGTGCCGGAGCGTCGTCGTCGCGGTCGCGACGGTGCCGTGGACGTCGACGGAGTCGATACGGCGGGAGCGGGCCGGCTCGTCCGGGGCCGGCCGCGGCGGCCCTGCTCGACGAGCTGGCGGCGGCGTTCGGCCCGGCTCGCCCCGTTCCGGCTCCTGCCGAGGGATGCGCCCGCCCGCCGGCGCCGAACGCATGACGGACGCGCGCGGGCAGGCCCCCGGAAGACTGGGCCGTTCCGGCGCCGGGGGCGGGTGGAGCTCGCGCCGGGCCCGGGCATCGGGTAGGAGTGGCCCGTAGGTGAATCGACCTGCACCGGGACCGCGTCGGGCACGCGGCACCCGGCGCACGGCACCGGAGACGAGAAGGGCGACCGCTCGGATGACGGCAAGGCGCAGGACGCTGGCGGAGGAGATCGGCCCCGGGTTCCGGGTGCAGGCCGCGCGGTGGGAGGAGCGGCCCCGGGCCGCACGCCACCGCGGCCGGGGCGCGGCCGCGGGCGCCCTCGCCGTGGCGGCGGTGCTGGTCGCGGGCTGCTCGTCGGGCTCGGGCGGCGCCACCTCCTCGGCGTCGGCGTCCACTTCCGGGTCGCCGTCCGCGAGCACGCCGGCCGTGACGGGCTCGGCGAGCGCCGCGCCCACGACGGGTTCGGCGAGCACCGCGCCCGCCTCGCCGACCGCGACACCGGGGGCGCCGTCCGGGTCGGCGACGGTCACGGGCACCCTCGCCAAGAACCTCGACGTGCCCTGGGGCATGGCCGAACTGCCGGGCGGCGACCTGCTGGTGGACTCGCGTGACACCGCCGTGGTGCAGCGGATCGCGGCCGGCACCGGCCGGCGCACGGTCGCCGGCACCGTACCCGGGGTGGTCTCCACCAGGAGCTCCGAGGGCGAGACGGGACTGCTGGGACTCGCCCTCTCACCGCACTTCTCCACCGACCGGCTGATCTACCTCTACTTCTCCACCGCGACCGACAACCGCATCGCGAAGCTGACCTACACCCCCTCCGCGGCCCCCGGCCACCAGCTCGGCACCCTGCACGTCATCCTGAAGGGCATCCCGCGCAACATCCACCACGACGGCGGCCGGATCGCCTTCGGCCCGGACGGCATGCTCTACGCGGGCACCGGCGACGCCGAGAACCTCGCGCTGCCGCAGAACAAGTCCTCCCTGGGCGGCAAGATCCTGCGGATGACCCCGGACGGCAAGCCCGCGCCGGGCAACCCCTTCGGCGACTCCGTCGTCTACACCATCGGCCACCGCAACGTGCAGGGCCTGGCCTGGGACCCGCAGGGGAACCTGTGGGCCGCCGAGCTCGGCGACCGGAAGGCCGACGAGCTGAACCTGATCCGGGCGGGCCGCAACTACGGCTGGCCCGCCACCCAGGGCAGGACGGACCACCCCGGATACACCTCGCCCGTCGCGCAGTTCGGCACCGAGCTGGACTCCCCCAGCGGCATCGCCTGGGCGGACGGCTGCATCTGGATGGCGGCCCTGAAGGGCGAACGGCTCTGGCGCATCCCCCTGGACGGCACCCGGCTCGTCGCCGCCCCGCAGGGCAGGCTGGTCGCCACCTACGGCCGGCTGCGTACCGTCCTGGCGTACGGCGGCGGACTGCTGGTGACCACCAGCAACACCGACGGCCGGATCAGCCCGAAGCCGGGAGACGACAAGATCCTGAAGGTGAAGGTGAGTTGACGCGCCATCAGTCCCGCAGCGGGCCGCTCGCCTCGAGAGCCGCGCGGACGAAGGCGGCGACGGGCGGGCGCCGGTCGGACTGCGACCAGGCGACGACGAGGCGGCTGCGCGGCGCGTCGACCACCGGGACGTACACCAGGCCCGGGTGCTCGGGCCGGGCGAGCGAGCGCGGCAGGACGGCGAGGGTGCGGCCCAGCTGGATCAGATGGACCATCTGCGCGGCGTCGGCGATCTCCGGCCCGTCCTCCCCCTCGGGGACGCCGGTCCAGTCGACCCCCTTCCAGCGCGGCAGCGTCTCATGCTCCAGGTCCGCCATGGTCAGCTCCGGGCGCGACGCGAGGCGGTGGCCCGGCGGGAGGATCGCCACGCGCCCCTCGACGGCGAGCGTCTCGTGATCCAGCCCGGACAGGTCGTCGAACGGCGCGTACAGCAGCGCCACGTCGGCCCGCCCGTCGCGGACGTGGTCGGCGCGGTCGGTGGCGCCCCCGAAGATGATGTCCACCTGGTGGGCGCCGGGCCAGCGGGAGTAGGCGGTCAGGATGTCCAGCAGCAGGCCGGCCTCCCCGCCCGGCTTGATCACCAGCCGCAGACGGGCGTCCCGGTCGCCGGCCCGCCGGGCCCGCTCCGCCGCCGCACCGACCGCGTTCAGGGCGTGCCGGCCGTGGTGCAGCAGCGCCTCACCGGCCGGTGTCAGCACGACGTGCCGGCTGGAGCGCTCCAGAAGCGTGACCCCCAGCCCCGACTCCATCCGCCGGATCGCCTTCGACAGCGTCGGCTGGGCGATCGCCAGGCGCGCGGCGGCACGGCCGAAGTGCAGTTCCTCGGCGACGGCGACGAAGTACTCCAGCTCCCGCGTTTCCAGATCGGCCATGCGCTCAGGCTACCGCCGTTCTCCATTCCCCCCGGCTATGGATCGAGAGCCTACGGGCCTTGGACGCGGCGGAGAAATGCCTGTTCAATCGCCTCATGATGCAGCACACGATGATCGTTTCGTTCGACCAGCCGATTCCCGACAGCGATCTGGACGCCTACCTCAAGGACGTCGAGAACCTCATGACGGGGTCCGGTCACGTCCGGACGTTCTCCGCCCGGCGCCACATCCGCGTCGCCGGCGACGACCACGCCCCCGTGTTCGTGGCCACCGCCGTCGTGCAGCTCGGCCTCGCCGACCTCGCCGCCCTCAACGCGGCCTTCGCGATGCCCGAGACCTTCGAGCTCATCGGCCGCTGGCAGGCCCGCCACCCGTACAAGGTGGTGTGGGTCAACCACGAGCCGCTGGGGTAACCGGCGGCGGCCCTGCCGGCTCCAGGGGCGGCGAGGCACCCCGAGCCACCCCGCGGGCGGAGTCCCCGGCCCCCGGACCTCCGGGGTCCTACAGCCCCAGGTCCATGGCCAGGCAGTTGAAGTGGTTCCACGACGCCTCGGAGTTGTATCCGTTCTTCACGGCCTCGCTCACCTCGACCTGCTTCACCTCGACCATGTCCTCGAACTGGACGCGCTCGGGGAGCTGGCCGAAGCGGGCGTGGCGGGCTGCCGCGGCGCTGTCCGCGCTGACCTTGACGGTGATGTTCATGGCCGACCTCCGCTGTTCGGTGGCTGATCGCGCTTCCCGCGCGACCGGATCAAGCGTCGCATCCCCATCGTCACCTGTCAAGGTGGTGACGCATGGAAAACGCCCACTCTCCACCCCCTGACCAGGGACCGGCGTACAGCCGTCCAGGGGCGGGAACCGGCCGATGGGACACATGCCGGTACAACGTGCGGCGCGACCGGATGTTTCCCTGCCGGCGACTTTTCCCGCCGCCGGGGCCGACCGCGCCCGGCTTCCACTCCCCGCCCGGGGCGCACGCACGCGTGCCCTGCTCCGCGAAGAGGTCGCGAAGCAGGGCACGCACGGGGCCGGCGGGCCCGGGGGGCGAGGTCAGGCGGTCTGGGTGCGGACCTGGCGGGTCCGCCAGGCCAGCAGGGCGGCCTGGGCGATGAAGAACACCCCGCCACCGGCGGCGTACGTCACCAGCGCGCTCAGCGACGGGTCGTCGCCGAGGGCCTGCACGTTGTAGAAGACGCCGACCAGGAGGGACAGGCCGCCCGCGATCAGCATCGGCCACTGCTTGCCCAGCTCGGGACCGCGCCGGCGCAGGCCGACCAGCACCTGGGCCGCGCCGGAGATGACGGCCCACGCCCCGAACACGTGCAGCACCGCCTCCACCCCACTGGCCCCCGCCAGGCCGACGCCGATCGCGGCGAGCGTGCTGAGCACCCCGTTGAAGAGGGTCACCCGGCGCTCCGAACCCTCCGGCAGCGCCCGGTAGTCGATCAGCGAGGACACCGCGTCGATCAGCGGATAGACCACCAGCAGGGTGATCGCCGCGCCGTCGAGCGCGTCGCGGGCTCCGGCGAACGCCACCGCCCAGACCACGGCGAGGATCCCGCGGCTCAGGTAGAGCCGGACCAGGGAGGAGCGCTCGCCGCTCGCGGCCGACGGGTGGGCGGACGTCGAGGTGTTCGTGTTCATGGGATCGGCCTTTCCAGGGTCCGCGGGTTCGGCGCGGGGCAGTCAGGTGTGAGCTAGGGGTGCGTGGCGGGCTTCGAGGCCGGATGGCATCTCCGCCCCGCGGAAACCCGCAGGTCGGCGGTAATAAAGGCCCCGCGCTTCCGGGTGAGATGAGATTCGCACACCATGACGTCACCCGTCAAGACGGTGACTCGTGCGCGAGGGGGAGACCTCGCGGATCCGCCGGTGGAGACACATGTGTGCCGCCGGTGAGGTGGGACGGCGAGCGCTGGTCCACGGCCGCCGGCCGCTCGCTTGGTAGTCTCGGCACGGCGCCGATCGTGGAGCACCGGCCGTCCGGCGCCCACGTGGAGCGCCGATCGTGGAGCGAGGAGACCAGACATGGCGGGCGACGACGACATCTCCGGGTGAGCACCCGGCCCCGTCAGGCCACCGGCCGATGCCCAGGCGCATCGCCGTCGTGGCCGACTCGTCGTCCCTTCCCCCGTCCATGACCCGGGCAGCAACTCCTGCCCGCTGGTAGCCACTTCGCGACCCGCGCGTCCGGCGGGCCGCGTCACGACCCCACTTGGCGGACCGATGCCCCAACCTGCCCTGCTCGCCCACGACATCATCCGTACCCTCGGGACCCGGCGGGTCCTCGACGGCGTGTCCCTCAGCGCGTCCCCCGGCCGCCGGATCGGGCTGATCGGCGAGAACGGCGCCGGCAAGTCGACGCTGCTGCGCCTGCTCGCCGGCGTGGACGAACCCGACGCCGGCCACGTCACGCGCCCGGCCGATCTGGGCTTCCTGCACCAGGAGATGCCGTTCGACGCCGCGGCCACGGTCGGCGATGTCCTCGACGAGGCACTGCGCGAGGCCCGCGCCGATCTCGCCGCGCTCGACCTCCTCACGGACCGGCTCGCCCGCACCCCGCAGGATTCCCCCGGCTACGCCGAACTGCTCGACGCGTACGGCGCGCGGCTCGAACAGGCCCGGCAGCGGGAGTCCTGGGACGCCGACCGGCAGGCCGCGATCGTGCTCGACGGGCTCGGCCTCGGCGCGATCGGGCACGAGCGGGCGCTCGGCTCGGTCTCGGGTGGCCAGCGCAGCCGGCTCGCGCTGGCCGCGCTCCTGGTCCGCCGACCCTCCGCCCTGCTGCTCGACGAACCGACCAACCACCTCGACGACGGCGCCGCCGCCTTCCTCGAGGAGCGGCTGCGTACCCTGCCCGGGGCTGTGGTGGCGGCCAGCCACGACCGGGCCTTCCTCGACGCGATCTGCACGGACCTGATCGACCTCGATCCGGCCGCGGACGGCCCGGTGCGCTTCGGCGGGGGCTACAGCGCCTACCAGGCGGCGAAGCGAGCCGAGCGGGACCGCTGGGAGCGCCGATTCGCCGAGGAGCAGGCGGAGTTGGTCGCGCTGCGGCAGGCCGTGTCGACGACCGCGCATCGCGTCGCCCCCGATCGCGGGCCGCGCGACAGCGAGAAGATGGGATACGGCCACCGCGCCGGCCGGGTGCAGCACCAGATCTCACGCCAGGTGCGCAACGCCGCCCGCCGGCTGGAGGAGGCCGAGCGCGACCAGGTCGCCGAGCCGCCCGCTCCGCTGCGCTTCCGCGGTGGGGCGCTCGCCGCGGCGTCCGGCGACGGCACGCTCGTCTCGCTGCGCGACATCCGCGTGCCGGGGCGGCTGGAACTCGCCTGCCTGGACGTGCCGCCGACGCGGCGGCTCCTCGTCACCGGCGGCAACGGCGCGGGGAAGTCGACCCTGCTGGCCGTGCTCGCCGGACGGCTCGTGGCGCGGGGCGACGTACGGCGACGACCCGGGCTGACGGTGGGGCTGCTGGCCCAGGACACCCTCTTCGAGCGGCCCGAGCACACTGCGGCCGGCACCTACGAGGCAGTGCTCGGCGAGAGGCGGGCGGGGGAAGTGCCGCTGGACTCGCTCGGGTTGCTCCGCGGGTCCGACCTGGACACGCCGGTCGGGCAGCTGTCCGTCGGCCAGCGACGCCGGCTCGCGCTGGCGCTCCTCGTCGCCCGCCCGCCGGAGCTGCTGCTCCTCGACGAGCCCACGAACCACCTCTCCCCCGGGCTCTGCGACGAGTTGGAGGACGCACTCGGCTCCGGTCCGGGTGCGATCGTGGTCGCCACCCACGACCGCTGGCTCCGCCGCCGCTGGCAGGGCCCGACCTTCCACCTGGAGGCCCGGCGGGGCTGACCGCGGGCGCGCGAGGGGAAACCGGACGCCGGCCGTTTCCGTCGGTGCCGCACTCTTGCCTCGTGCGCCGTCACCTGTCGAAATGGTGACATGAACCTCCCTCATGTGTTCGTTTGCGGGAATCCCGCGCTCGACTTCGCGGCGACGCTCCTGGCGCGTCGTTCCGCGCGGTTCGAGATGCTGGCGAGCCCCGACCGGTTGGACGCCTGGTACGTGGAGTCGGGACTCGTCGACACCGTCTCACCCTGCCAGGAGGCCGACGTGACCCGCGCGAGGTCCGTACGCGAGGCGGTTGACGCCCTGGTCAAAGCCCTCCTGCTCGGCCGGGCATACGGCGGCCGGGCCCTGGTCGTCCTCAACGCCGCGGCCCGCCGCCCGACCGCGGTACCCCGGCTCACCGGGTCCGGGCGATGGACGGAGGCGACGCCCGAGGAGGCGCTCGCCGCCGTGGCCCGGGAGGCCGTCGAGCTGCTGAGCGGGCCCGACGTCCCGCTGCTCAAGGAGTGTGATGAACCTGCGTGCACACGTGTCTACCTCGACCGCTCCCGCGGCATGCGACGGCAGTGGTGCGCCATGGAGCCCTGCGGGAACAGGATCAAGGCCGCCGCCTACCGAGCCCGCAGAAAGGCCGCGCCGGCGCCGTCCGGCGCGACCCGCTGACACCCACCCGCTTCGGGCCACCACCCGATCGACCCGGGGGATGTCCCCATGGTCGCCTCCCGGACGGAGCACCTAGTTTCGGCACCGTCAAGGGGCCGTACCGGCCACAACAGACCGTCTTACCCGAGGAGTTGCCGTGAAGACCTACCTGCGGGCGCTGGGCGCGGCCGTCGCTCTCACCGTCGGCGCCGCCTCTCCCGCCCTGGCCGCGCCGCGGACCGCCACCGGCCCCTCCAGTCCCTCCGGACACTCCGGCACTGCCGCGGTACAGCAGGTGCTGGACCGGCTGACCGGCGAGGACGGGGCGCCGGGGGCGCTCGCGCAACTGCGCACCGAGCGGGGCAGCACGACGCTGACCAGCGGCGTTGCGGACATAAACACGCAGGCGCCGATGCGCGCCGACAGCACCTACCGCATCGGCAGCATGACCAAGATGTACGTCGCGACGGTCGTGCTGCAGCTCGTGGGCGACGGCCGCGTGTCGCTCGACGCGCCGGTGGAGCGCTACCTGCCCGGTGTCGTGCGGGCCAACGGCAACGACGGCCGGAACATCCGCGTGCGGGACCTGCTCCAGCACACCAGCAGACTCCCCGACTACCTGGCGTACTGGACACCGCCGCAGATCCTGGCCGACCGGTTCGCCCACCACGACCTCTCCGAACTGCTCGCCGTCGCCCTGGCGCACCCGCCGGTGACGGTGGACACCCCCGGCGGGTTCCACTACTCCAACACCGACTACGTGCTGCTCTCCCTGCTGATCGAGAAGGTGACCGGCCGTCCGTACGGTACGGAGATCTCGCAGCGCATCCTGAAGCCGCTGGGGCTGCGTTCCACGTCGGTGCCGGGGGACGCCTCGACGATCCCGGGAACGCACCCGCGCGGCTACGTGAAGCTGTCCGCCGACGCCGATCCGATGGACGTGACGGAGTTCGACCCGACGGTGGCCGCCGGGGCCGGCGACATGATCTCCAGCGCCTCGGACATGTCGCGGTTCCTCGGAGCCCTGCTGGGCGGGCAACTGCTGCCCCGGCCGGAACTGGCCCGGATGATGGACGTGGAACCGACCGGACATGCCGGCAGCCGCGCCTACGGGTTGGGGCTGGAGCGCTGGTCGCTGCCGTGCGGCGGCGTCTTCTGGGGGCACCAGGGCGACATCTTCGGCTTCGAGACGATGACCGGCGCGACCACGGACGGTCGTCAGGCCACGGTCATGGTCAACCTCGACCCGGGCGGCACGGACGCCCAGGATGCCGACGTCCAGGCCGCGGTGACCACCGCGCTGTGCTCCTGACCGGCCGCTCGCCCGCTCCGCGGTCGCCGCACCACGACAGGTGCCGCGCCCGCGAGGCGGACAAGCGGCCGGACGGGGTCCGCCCACGTCCGGCCCCGCCCGCCGCCGGCCCGGGGCTCCGGGCCGACCGGCACCTCACGCCGCGCCGATCCCCCGCAGGAGCGTGTCGACCACCGTGTCGGCGGCCTGGGCGGCGCTGACCTCCGGCAGACGTTCCGCGGCCAGCAGCATCAACTGCGGCAGTACGGCGCTCGCCCAGCCGGCCGGCAGACCGGAGCGCAGCAGCCCCTCGTCCGCGGCGCGCGCGAGGAAGGCGTCGACCTCATGGACCGATACGTCGCGCCGGCGGCGCACCGCGTCCTCGGCCAGCATCCGGTCGAGGTCGACCGGCCAGGTGCGGTTCACGTCGATGATGCCCTCGACGTAGCGGTGCAGCGCCACCGCGACGGGCGCCTCGCGCAGCCTGGCCTCCTCGATGGCCTGCTCGATCGCGGCGAGACGCGAGGCGTAGATCGCCGCGAGCAGGTCCTCGCGGGAGGCGAACCGCCGGTAGACGGTCCGCCGGTCCACCCCGGCCTCGGCCGCGATCGCGCCCATGCTCGCGGCCGGATCGACGGCGAGCATGCGGGCTCCGGTGGTCAGGACGGCTTCCAGGTTGCGTGCTGCGTCGGCTCTCACGTCCCTCAGCATATCCCTCGATGGGGAGCCTGTGCGATGTACCGCCACAGCCTTGCGTAGATATCTCTCACAAGTGCTACAGTGATGAGGCGGTTGGCAGACGGCCAGCAGCACCCTCCCGAACGGAGCACGACCGTGATCACCTACGACCGCCTCTTCGTCGCCGGTTCCTGGACCGAGCCGAGCGACCCGGAACTCCTCGACATCCTGTCCCCGCACGACGAGGCGGTCCTGGGCCGCGCCGCGCAGGCCCGGCCCGCCGACGTGGACCGCGCGGTGGCCGCCGCCCGCGCCGCCTTCGACGAGGGCGAGTGGCCCCGGACGGCGCCGGCCGAGCGGATCGCGGTCCTGCGCCGGCTCAACACCTTGCGCGAGGAGAACGCCGAGAAGATCGCCGCCCTGATGTCCGCCGAGAACGGCTCGGCCGGATGGTTCATGCGGGCCGGCCAGGCCGGGCTCACCCGGCAGGCCAACGCCTACCTCAAGGCTGCCGAGGAGATGCCCTGGGAGGAAACCCTCGTCCCCTCCGACCCCGCCTCCCCCGCCCGCAGCGTGGTGCGCCGCGAGCCGATCGGCGTGGTGGCCGCCGTCATCCCGTGGAACTCACCGTTCTCCGCGGCGATGGCCAAGATCATCCCCGCACTGCTGGCCGGCAACACGGTCGTCCTCAAGGTCTCCCCGGAGAACTCGCTGAGCATGGGCTTCCTCGCCGAACTGCTGCAACGGGCGGGGGTTCCCGAGGGCGTCATCAGCGTGCTGCCCGCGGACCGGCAGACCAGCGAGCACCTGGTCTCGCACCCGGACGTCGACAAGATCGCGTTCACCGGCTCGACCGGCGCCGGCCGCCGGATCGCCTCGATCGCCGGGCAGCAGCTCAAGCGGGTCAGCCTGGAGCTCGGCGGCAAGTCCGCCGCCGTCATCCTGCCCGACGCCGACGTGCACCAGGCCGTGCAGGGACTGAAGTTCGGCTCCCTGCTCAACAACGGCGAGGCGTGCATCGCCCAGACCCGCATCCTCGCGCCGCGCAGCCGGTACGAGGAGGTCGTCAGCGCGCTCAAGGACCTCGTGGAATCGCTCAAGGTCGGCGACCCGAGCGACCCCGACACGTTCATCGGCCCGATGGTCCGCCGCGACCAGCAGCAGCGGGTGCGCGACTACATCCGGCTCGGCATCGAGGAGGGCGCCCGCCTCGTCACCGGCGGCCCGCAGATACCGGCCGGCCTGGAGAGCGGCTACTACGTGACCCCGACCGTGTTCGCCGACGTCGACACCTCGATGCGGATCGCCCAGGAGGAGATCTTCGGCCCGGTCCTGGTCGTCATCGGCTACGACGACGAGGACGACGCCGTCCGCATCGCCAACGACTCCGAGTACGGCCTGTCCGGCGGCGTGTGGTCCTCCGACGAGGCGCACGCCCTCGCCGTCGCCCGCCGGATCCGCACCGGCACGGTCACCGTCAACGGCGCGTCCATCGGCTTCGACGGGCCGTTCGGCGGCTTCAAGGCCAGCGGGATCGGCCGCGAGTACGGCGCGGTCGGCCTCGGCAGCTACACCGAGTACAAGACCGTCACCCTGTGACCGCTCCGTGAGGCCGGTCCGCGCGACCGGCCCGCCCTCCCGCGGCCCCCCGCACCCCCCCCGACACCCTGAACCGAACCTTCCGAAAGGCCCCTCCGATGCCTGGCACAAGGCAACTCGACACACCCCGCACCCCGTCACGCGCCCCGGGCGTCGCGGCCGCCATGAGCGCCCTGGTCCTGGCCGTGCTCCTGGCCTCGCTGGACTCCACCATCGTCTCCACCGCGCTGCCCCGCATCGCCGAGGACCTGCGCGGGTTCGACAACATCGCGTGGGTCAGCGCCGCCTACCTGCTGGCCTCGACCGCGGTCACCCCGCTGTGGGGCAAGCTCGGCGACATGTTCGGGCGCAAGCGCCTGTACCTCCTGTCGACCGGCCTGTTCCTCATCGCTTCCGTCGCCTGCGGGCTGGCCCAGGACCTGCCGCAGCTCATCGGTGCCCGCGTCCTGCAGGGCGTCGGCGGAGGCGGCATGATCGTGCTGACCTTCGCGCTCGTCGGTGACATCGTCAGCCCGGCCGAACGCGGCCGCTACCAGGGCATGTTCGGGTCGGTGTACGGCGTCGCCAGCATCGTCGGCCCGCTGCTGGGCGGGGTCTTCACCGACCAGCTGTCCTGGCGGTGGGCGTTCCTGATCAACCTGCCGATCGGCGTGGTGACGCTCGTCATCGCGGGCCGGGTACTGCCGGCCGCGACCCGCAGGACGGCGGCCCGCATCGACTACCTCGGCGCGCTGCTGCTGGCCGCGATCGCCACCGGCATCGTGCTCGTCACGTCCTTCGGCCAGCGCTGGGGCTGGGGTTCGCCGTCCATCGTCGGCCTGATCGTCGCGACGGTCGTCCTCGCCGTGCTGGTGGTCCCGGTGGAACGCCGCGCCGCCGCCCCCATCCTGCCGGTGACGATGCTCACCTCCCGCACCGTGGTGTTCTCCTCGCTGATCGGATTCGCCGCCAACGCCGCGATGTTCAGCGTCCTGCTCTACCTGCCGACGTACCTCCAGGTGGTGCACGGGGTGTCGGCCACGCTGTCCGGGGTGCACATGCTGCCGCTGGTACTCGGCCTGGTCGTCAGCCAGTCGCTGGCGGGACGCTGGTCGGTGCGGGTCGAACGCCTGCGGCTGATCCTGGTCACGGGCATGGCGCTCAACGTCGCCGGACTGCTGCTGCTCGGCACGCTGGGGGCCGGCACGGGCACCGTGGCTCTCAGCGCGTACTTCCTGGTCGCCGGTGTCGGCATGGGCATGGTCCCGATGGTGGTGCTCACCGCGGTGCAGAACAGCGTGCCCGCCCAGGACATCGGTGCTGCCAGCGCCGTGGTGACCTTCGCCCGGTCGATCGGCGCCGCTTTCGGGGTCGCGATCTTCGGCAGCCTGCTGACCAGTGACTTCGCGCACCGGCTGCACGGCCTGCCGGTGACCGGCGGCTTCGACCCGGCCCGGCCGGACACGATAGCGGTGCTGCCCTCCGCCGTACGGCACGCCGCCCTGGAGGCCTTCGCCCGCGCCACCGGCACCGGGTTCCTGTGGCTGGTGCCGCTGGTCGTCGCCGGGACGCTGCTCGCGTTCTTCCTCGCCCCGCACCGGGACACCGCGAAGGACGCGCCCGTCGGCTCCCCCCTCGCGCAGGGCAACGGCGAGCGGGCGCCGGTGGCCTGAGCGAGCCTGCTCCCGGGAGCGCGCGGGTACGGCCGACCACCGTCGGCCGTACCCGCGCGTTCCGGTCATCCGCCGAAGGCGTCACCCACCGAAGGTGTCCACCGCCGGACGGGTCGACAGCGCCTCCTGGTTGAAGGTGACCGCCACGCCGTGCCCGCGCAGCCGGGAGGCATGCTGGTCGATCCCCCAACCGTCGATCCGTACGCCGACGTCCTTGTGGCGCCGGACCTGGTCCCCGGTCAGCACCGCCCGCACGGTGCCGGACTCGCCGCCCGCCAGGTTCAGGTAGTTGTCGCTGAAGGTGGCCGGCAGGATGCGCTCACCGGTCCTGGTGTCGTACGCCTGCAGGTGCAGCATCAGTGCCATCGCCCGGCCGGTGTTCTCGACCTGCACGTCCAGTTCGAGGCCGTCCTGCGTGTGCTTCCCGTCGGCCACGACGGAGACGGCCGCCTCGGGCGCGTCGTCCAGGCTCACGAATCCCGCCGCCTTGGCCGGGTTCTCGATCCAGTAGAAGTTGCGGACCGGCTCCGCGCCGTGCGCGTCCTCGAACACCAGCCGGACGAAGGCGACATCGGAGGGCGCGCCGGTCAACTGCGAGGCCAGGGAGCCGATCACGGTGTGATCGGATGCCGCCGCCCCGCCCACCGGCAGGGACGCGTCCGCGAACGCGGTGCCGTTCAGGTCGTAGAGGGTGGCGCTGACGGTGCCCCGCAGCGCCGTCCGGGTGTGGTTGGCCACCACCACGTCCAGGGTATGGCTGTTGAGGATCACGTTGACACGCCGGCACGCGTGCTGGACCGCGTAGAACGCCGCGTGCGCCTCCAGGTCGTGGCTGTACATCTGCCAGACGAAGCTCGGCTGCGCGGGGTTGGTCATCCACATGATGACGCCGGTGCTCGGGTACGGCCTGCCCGCCGCGGCGCTCTCCATGTTCGCGGCGCGCGCCTCGTAGATCGACTTGATGCACTCGTAGTTCATCAGCTGCGACTTGCGGGCGAAGTCCGGGAGGTTGCGCGGCTCGCCGTAGCGCTGGGCGGTGAGCCGGATGTAGCCCGCGCCGCCGCCATTGCCCCCGTTGCCGTTGACGTCGCGGTCGGCCCAGGAGTCGTCCGGGTGCTCCCACGACGCCTCGGGGATCATCTTCCGGATGAACTCCAGCGTCGGGATCGAGTAGGAGCCGACCTCGTTGTGGAACGGCGGCCACTGCGTGCCGTCGCTGAGCGAGAAGTGGGTGCTCGGGGTGACCCAGTGGTAGGGGCCGCCGGAGCTGTACCCGCCGATCGGGTTCGCGCCGGTGTCCCCGGCCGAGCTGGTCAACGAGGCGCGCTTGGGGTCGAGTTCGGCGACCAGCGCGTCCAGGCCGTCGATCAGCTGCTGCGGCGGCGGGCCCTCGTTGCCGCCGCACCACAGCAGCACCGAGGGGTGGTTGCGGAACCGCACGATGCAGTCGCGGATGTTGTCCAGGTCGCGGGCCGCGTTCTCCGGCGGCGGGCCCTCGGTCGAGCAGAAGAAGTCCTGCCAGACGAGGATGCCGTACTCGTCGCACGCCTCGAAGAAGTCCTCGGTGCTGCTCTGCCCGTTCCAGTTGCGGATCAGGTTGAGGTTGGCGTCGCGGTGCAACCGCACCTGCGCGCGCAGCCGTTCGCGCGGTATCCGCTTGAGTGCCTCGTCCAGGCCCCAGTTCCCGCCCATCACCAGGATCGGCTGGTTGTTGACGGTGACCGCCAGGCAGTCGATCGGCGTGCCGGTCGACGGCGACTGGATCGGCTTGGTGTACTCGATCCGGCGGACACCGAAGTCGACCGTCCGCTCGTCGTGGACCTGGCCGCCGGCCTCGACGCCGATCGTCAGCCGGTAGCGGTGCGGATCGCCGTAGCCGTTGGGCCACCACAGTTTCGGTCGCTCCAGCCGCAGCGCGGCGATGTCCTTCGAGGTCAGCGAGATCGTGGACGAGCCGGCCGCGACGCTGACGGTGTGCGCGAACGCGTGCCCGTCCAGCGACCCCTTCACCACCACGGACTCGGCGCCGCCGAACGCGCTGTCCAGCCCGAGGTCGATCGCGATGTCGGCGGTGCCCAGGTCGGCGGAGAGGGTCGGGTCGACATGGACGTCGGTCAGCCGGACCGGTCCGGTGGTGGACCAGGTGACCGGCTGCCAGATGCCGAGGTCCCGGTCGGGAATGGTCGGCAGCCAGTCCCAGCCCGCCGTGCAGAAGAACGTCGGCCCGTTCTTCAGGGTGATCCCGGTCTTGCCGCCGTTGCGCCCGCCGCGGGTCACGCCGCTGGCGTAGCTCGGCAGCGACGGAGGATCGGTGTAGTCCAACTTCCCGACCAGCACCGCGAGATACGCCGTGCCGTCCGCCTTCGCCACGATGTCCGTGACGTCGAAGACACCGCGCTTGAAGGCGCCCTCGATGGTGCCCACCTGGGTGCCGTTGAGCCAGATGGTCGCCAGGTAGTTCACGCCCTCGAACTGCAGCCAGAACCGCTGACCCGGAATCAGCCGGGGAACGGGGAAGGAGACCCGGTACCAGTAGCCGGTGTCCTTGAGGGTGTCCGGAATCGTGTCGGTCACGATGTGGCCGTACAGCGGATCGGGGTACTCGCCGTTGGCGATCATGCTGGTGAGCGGGGTCCCCGGCACAACGGCCGGCTTCATGCCCGCGACGGGCTGCGCGCTGGACAGCCCGCCCCCGGACGCGGTCGTGCCGTCGGCCGCGGCGAAGGTCCAGCCGCTGGTGATCTCGTGGCCGCCGACCTGGAAGGGGTGCGGGTCCGAACTGCCGCCCGTCGTCGCGCCGGCGACGCCGGGCAGCCCGAGCGCACCGAGCACACCTCCGCCGGCGATGGTGATCCCGCTGGACAGGAAACGCCTGCGATTCAACTGGGTCACGTCGCTCCCGAGTTTTGACAACGTTGTCAGAGAGCTCTATGATCCGCAGCGCCCGAAGGCTTTGTCAAGGAGTCGGGGGCAGTTGGGGCGAGAGTGGCCCTGCGGGGCGGTGCGTTTTGCGCGGCGGTCCGCGGGGTTTTCCGGGTATCGGCTGAACCTCTTCCCGTGGCGGCGGCCGGAGGGGCACCGGCTGGGCCTGGGGCGCGGCGGGCGCCCTCGGCCACGGGCGAAGGGGGGTGTGCGGCGCCGAAGACAGGCTCGCCCGGATCGACCGGCAGCCCCAGAAGGCCACCATCAGCCTCGGCATGCCTACGACCAGGAGCAGGAGCCACGAGCAGCAGCGCATCCCGAGAGGAACCGGGCCGCGATCCGAGCACGTGGACGCTCGGCCGGCTGCAGACGTTCATTCCTGACGCCCGTGGCACAGAACTTGAGAGGGCACGCGTTGCGGCGCAGGGACAGGCATACCGATCTTCACGCCCCCAGCGGCCGCGGGTCTCGCCGAGAACTGGCGCCTTCCCGTCGAGCGGATCCGCGAGCTGCGGTGGCACAAGAACCTGACGGACCATCTGGAAAGCCTGGTCGGCCACCTGGCACCAGGACCGGTCCGTGAGCGACTTGTCGCCTGGACCGCGATACGACCGCGCCTGCCTCGACCGGCTCCAGGGCCATCGGATCGCCTCAACCGAGTTCTTCAACCGGAGGTTCGGCAAAGGGCGGTCGAAGATCAGAACGGCACCGAGAGACCGGAGTCGCGCAGTCGGGCCAGAGCAACGGACATGCACTGCTGAACGGTCCTCCCGTCAGCTCGCATCCCATGCTCCAACGGGCCGCCGCTCGCGGCGAACGTCCACGCGGGCGCGTTGTCAGCCAGTCTCTCGGCGTCCATCCTGATCATGGCGTTCACACCCTGCTCGCCGAGCCACTCCAGGATCAGAAGCGTCACGTCCTCGACGCCATGTCCCTCATCGATCTTCGGCCAACGGCCTCGGTTCCCAGTCATCACCCCGAATCCATCGAGTCCCCGGAGGTGACGACCTGACTCGCGATCAGCCTGGGTGCGAGCCTCATCGGCGGGTGAGGGGGGAACCCTGCGCCCGGAGTGCCGGCCCGGGGCCACCCGGCCGCAGCCCGGCAGCGTTCACCCGCCGGTCACCACCGACTGCCACCTACAGGAAGACCGCGTGCTCCCGCAGTTCGTCGGTCAGGTTCGGCGGCAGGTCCAGGGTCGCGCAGAGGTCCTCCGCGGAGGTGAAGAGTCCGATGCTCTGGCGCGTCTCTTCGATGCGCTCGGCGATCTGCGGGGTGATCCCAGGCAGCGTGCAGAGGGCCTCCGGCGATGCGTGATTGACGTCGACCAGGCCGAAGTCCTGCGTTCCGGGAAGGTCCGGGCGTCCCACGCCCACCTCCCGGGCCAGCACCGGGTCCTTCGCCGCCAGGCGGCGGCCCTTTTTCCGTTTCTTGATCCGCTCGCGGGCGGCGATGAGGACAGGAGTGCCGTCAGGGCCCCGCCGTACCTGCTGTATCCGCCGGGTGGCGTCCTTGGAGACGACGGAGAGGTGCACGATGCCGCCGAACCAGGCGACGGCGAACGGAATCGGGGCGAGATCGGCCGCCAGGTCGGTCAGGCTCGAGCCCGACACGGCTTCCAGGACGCAGAAGGCGACCATCAGGGCGGCGTACACCGCGGACCACACGAACCAGGCGCGGCGTTGCGCATTCCGGCCGAGGTTCAGGAACACGGCCCAGGTGAAAAACCCGCATCCGACGACGGCCATGACGAACAGCGGCACGAGGTTGACGCGGGGGCCTTTGGGAGCAGGACTGCGTGGTGCGGGAACAGGCTGCGGCTGCCATGGGCCTTGCGGGGCGGGCGGGTACGTCACGTGACGAACATTAGCGATATGGGGCACCCAGCACTATGGTCCTTTCGGTACAGCCCCCGGTTCGGGATGCCGTGACCGCGGAGCCCGTTCCGACCGCGAGCGGACCGACGCCGGATGCCGGAGCTGATCCGCATCCGAGAGGGGGGTCGTGGAGGCAGGCGTGGCCGAACATCCCAGCTGGGGACCGGCGTTGCGGGACAGGCGTCAGGTGACGGTCACGAAGACCTCCGGATCGGCAGGGATCCGGAAGTCCCGGCCCAGCTCGACGGCCACCGTGAATCGTCGGTTCACGTCCAGGTCCTTCGGGATGCTGACGAAGGTCCCAGTGATCCTGCCCACGCCGCACCCCATCCCCTCACCCACCGGCTCACCCGTCTCACTGCCGTCGTTCGCCTCGTCGGGATGAGCTGACCGGTCCGGGTCGGCCAGACCCTGCCCGGCGAGATAGTCCACCAAAGCCTGCCGGGTGGTATGGAAGACGGCCTCGAAGGAATAGTCGGCCGCCGGCTTCCCGGCCGACTCATGGGTCGTGTAGTGCAGCCCGGTCGCCACCAACGGCAGGCTGATCTGCTCCTGTTGAAGCGCCGGGGCCAGCGCGGTGTCGCTGCCCGGGCAGGCCCTCGCATCACCGAACGGATGGTCTGCGCCGAAGATGTCACCCGCGAACAGCCAGGCCGTCACTGCCAGGACGAGGCCAACAGGCACGGCGAACAACGCGAACCGCCGCAGCCGCTGCCGCCGCGCTTCCGCCTTCTGCTGCCATGCCCTACTCAGCATCGCGCCCTCCCCCACCCGTGAGCGGCAGGAGCCTAGCCACCACCACAGAACAATGCTGAGCCGGGGTCAGTGGATCGGCCTGGCCGACCCCGCGAGGAGATCCGCGACAACCTCCACGCCCGTATCGACGAGGCGCGGCGCGAGCGCCGGCCCGGTGAGGTCGAACGGTCAGTGTTGCTCGATGACTTGGGGGTCAGAACCCGCGTCGATCGCGTCGGCCAGCCATGTGTACAGAGCAGCACGCGGGGACTGCGGCGTCTGGCCGTGCATGACGGCCAGCAACCGGCGGTACCGTTCCAGGCGCTCGTCGATGCCGGCGTCCAGGTGGGCCCTGAGGCGGTTCCGGACGGCCGTTCGACGCTCGGGGCCGGAATCGCCGAGCAGGCGGTCGACGACCTCGGCCGCCAAGGGCGAGTCCGGCGCGATGCCCTCACGCATCGCCGAACCGATGGTGCGATCGAGGTTCTGGGCGAACCGGCGATGCCGGTCCGGCTCGGAGTGCCGACCGGCTCCACCGGCCCTCGCCGGGCTGCTGATGCTCTGCTCCATGGCTCGCCGCGCCAGCTGCTGGAATTGCGGATCCTGCACCATCTCGGACAGTTCCAGCCAGGCGTCCAGCTGTTCCTGGGTCGGGGCGTCCGGCAGCCGGTGGCCGCCGCCGCTCAACCGGTCGCGCAGCTGGGTTCCGGCGTCCAGGCCCTCGCAGACGCGGGCCGCGAAGTCGTCGATGATCTGCTGCCGCTCCTGCGCCGACAGCCGTGCCATACGGTTCAGACGGTCCATGTCCTCGGGCTCCTCCCGATCTCCTGCGGCGATGACGGACAGCACGGCCCGGCGCAGCCGCAGTGTGGTGATCCGGGCGTCGAGTGCCGCGACATGGATCGCGGCCACCTCGGCCACGGTGTTCTCGCGGCTCAGGACGCGCCGGACCTCGGCATGGCTGAGACCGAGCTCGCGCAGGGTGGCCACCAGCTCCAGCCGGGCCAGCCCGGCCGGGTCGTAGAGCCGGTGCCCGCCCGTGCTGCGCGTGGCCTCGGGGACCACGCCGGTCTCCGACCAGTACCGGATGGTCCGTACGGGCAGTCCGGTCCGGCGGGCGAGGTCACCGATGGTCAGCAGCGGGGCAGTTGCTTGGGTGCCGTCCATGGCTTCGAGTCTGCGACCTCCAGCCGCTGGAGGTGCAAGCCGCTCCTCACCCGAACCTCGGACCCGACCGGGTGGAGCCCGCGAAACCCGCCCGGATCAGTCCCAGGACGTCGAGGTCGGCTCTTGATCGCGGACCGTTCGCGCGGGGAGACTGCCTGCCATGGGATCAGTGGCCGTGGCGACGAGGGCGCGGACCGGCGGGCTGCGATGAGTGCGAGCCTGCCGTTCTTCCGCTATCACCCGGACCCGGTCGCGAGCGGGTCCCTCCGCGAGGCAGCCGAGACATGCGCGTGCTGCGAACGCGACAGGGGCTGGATCTACACGGCGACCTTCTATACGGCCCGGGAGGTCAACGGACGGTTCTGCCCGTGGTGCATCGCGGATGGAAGCGCGGCCGAACGGTTCGCGGGCGAGTTCGCCGACTCCTTCGGGCTCGCCGGTGTCGGCGATGACGTCCTGCACGAAGTGACCCGCCGTACGCCTGGGTTCCACGCCTGGCAGGATCCGCACTGGCTCGTCCACTGCCGGACCGCGGCCGCCTTCATCGGTGAGGTCGGGTACGCCGAGCTGGCGGCACGTCCCGACGCCCTCGACCAACTGCGGGCCGACATGCGCCTCGACGGCTGGCGGGACGAAGCCCGAATCGTGGAGTTCCTGACCCGCCTGGGCAGTTCAGCCTCCGCCATGCTGTTCCGCTGCACGGTCTGCGGGACACACGTCGCCTACGTCGACGCGTCGTAGGATCCGCTCCACCCTTCGCCTCCTCACCTGCCCGGCACGGAGGGATCGGGGCCGGGCCGGGGTTCCGGTCCGGCCCCGAAGCCAGGGACGGCTCAGGAGAAGGAGCAGGTGATGGATCCGTTGGGCAGGTTGATGCCGGTGGAGTTGGCCGTGAAGCCGAACGTCGTCGAGCCGTCCGGCCCGATCGTTCCGTTGTAGGAGGCGTTGGTCACGCTGACCGCGCTGCCGTCGGCGGACAGGGTGCCGTTCCACAGCGTGGTGATCTTCGTGCCCTCGCCGGGCGTCCAGTCCACTTCCCAGTGGCTGCTCGGCGAGGTGCCGTGGTTCATCACCTCGACCTCCCCCTGGAAGCCCCCGCTCCAGGAGTTGGTCACCGAGTACATGGCCATGCAGTCCGCATCGCCGGTCCCGCCGGTGGTGCTGCCAGTGGTCCCGGTGCTGCTCCCGCCGGTGGTGCTGCCACCCGTGGTGGTGCTGCCGGTCGTCCCCGTGGTGCTGCCGCCGGTGGTGGTGCTCCCGGTCGTCCCCGAGGTGGTCCCCCCGGTGGTGGTGCCGCTGCCGTTGTGGATGCCGGTCACCTCGCCGTTGCCTCCGTCGAAGGCGATGTCGGAGCAGGAGAAGAAGTTCTCGTTGCTGTCCGAGCGCACCCACTGGATGAACAGCAGGGCGTCACCGGTACGGCCCGAGGGCAGCGCCTGGTCCCAGTAGTAGTGGCCGCCGTCGGTGCCCGGCGAGCCCACCGCGGGCGGGTCGGTGACGCTCCCGATCTGCTCCAGGTCGGCCCAGGCCAGGGGGGTCGTGGGGGACCATCCCTGCTTGGTGAGGTACACCCGGAAGGTGCCGGGGTGCTGGGCCCAGTTGCTGTACTGCAGCTGGATCGAGGAACCGGACGTCAGATGCGTGCGGGGCCAGTCGTCGCGAGCCGCGCTGTACGCGGAGAAGTCGTACGGCGACTTGTTGCCGGCGCTGCAGATCGTTCCGTCGGGCACGTATCCCGCACCACGACCGGCCGCATTGGAGTCGAGCACCGCGAACCAGTTGTAGAGGGGAGTGGTGCCGCTCTCGGCGACGGCGGCCGCGCAGGCGGGATTGGTGGGCTGCAGCGCGCCCGTCGAGGTCACGGCGTCCTCGTAGCACAGGTACGTACGGGAGCCGGGCATCATCGCGACACCGTGTGCCTGGGCCGAGCTCCCGCCTAAAAAGACGAGGCCGAAGGCCGAGACCAGGGTGGCGAAGGCGACCGCTGCCAGCGACAGCTTCCTGCTTCTCTTCGGTTTTCTCTGCACGGTGGTCGACCTTTCCGTAGCGTCCCCGGGGCCGGAATCCACCGCGGCCGGGCCGGGGAGCGAGTGGGGGGATACGAGCAGGGAGCAACCAACGTCATCATGGGAGCGCTCCCACATTTTCGAAGCTAGCAGCGGACGCGCGGCGCGTAAACAGTTCGTCACGCCGGCCGCTACCGAGCGAGGTGGCGCTCCCCCAGGGTCCGCAGACCACGGGCGAGGAAGGCGCGCTGAGGCCCGGGGGCAGTTCGGCAGCGTCAGGCGCTTCCGCGGTGGAGTCACCGTCTCGGGAATCGGACGCCCCAGGTCTCTTCGTCCAGGAGGAGCCCGTTGGCCAGGTAGCTGATGGTTCGGTACCAGCCGTTCAGGACGAGGAGTTCGAGCAACTGGGCATCCTCGTAGTGAACGCGCAGAGCGTCCCAGGCGGGCTGGGAGAGCCGGGCCGTGTCGTGCAGTTCGTCGACCGCGTCGATCAGTGCGGCGTGGCGCGACGGCCATGCCGCACTGGCTGCCGTACGGGTCTCGGTGGTTGCCCGCAGCTGTTCCCGGCTGAGTCCTGCCTGCTGGGCGAGCGTCGCCGCATGCACGCCCCATTCGTAGGCGCAGCCGGCGCGCGCGGTCACGCGGGCGATGACGATCTCGCGGTCGATGGCGGGGAGAAGCCCGTGGCCCAACAGCCCGGCGCCCAAGGAGAACATGCGTGAGGCCAGTTCCGGGTTGCGATGCAGGACCCGGAACAGGGCGAGTGGTTCGCGCGGCACATCAGGAGGCATCCATCGGCGGAGTGCCTGGTCGACGGAGGGAGGGTACGGCGGGGCGAGCGGTTCGATGCGCGGCATGCGGCAACCTCCTGCTTCGATTTTCGCATCACTATGATGCTTCGATAACCGAAGCGCAAGGAGTGGGCATGGAAGCAAGAGGGCCGCGGCCGGGTGTGCCGGTACGAGGGTCCGAGTCGGGCCGCCCGGTCATGGCGGCACTCGACCTGCTCGGACGACGCTGGACGATGCGCATTCTGTGGGAACTGAGCCAAGTCCCAGCCGGCTTCCGGGAGTTGCAGCGCCGCTGTGAGCGCATGTCCTCCAGCGTGCTCACCACCCGGCTCGACGAGCTGACCAGCGCCCGCCTGCTCACCCTGCAGCCGGATGGCTACCACCTCACCGCGCTCGGCCGGGACCTTGTCAAGGCACTGAGCCCGCTGGACGCCTGGAGCCGACGATGGGCCAAGGAGACGGGCGACATGACGACCGAAGAGTCCTAGGGCTCGGAATCACCGAACGAACTTGACGATGCGCCACCTCATCCAGCGCTCCGGTGTCTCCGGCCCGCGGTCGGTCGACCCATCGACCACTGCCGATCAACGAGTCGCCGTGATCGGAGTATTCGGAGTACGGGCGGGGCACTACGATGCCGACCGTGGAGTGCTTTGCCAGCTGGCGTACCCGTTACTGAGGGGCCCGACTCACCGGCGATCCTGTGGCCGGGAGCGGGCCGACCGATGCCCTTTTTCCGCCCGGGTATCAAACCCTCAGCCTGAGAGGCACGCTTCCGTGCTCATCCGCGCGTTCGACCAGCACGACCTGGCACCACTCACCGCACTGACCATCGACACGTGCCGGCCCTTCTACGAGGACTCCTTCCGCCCCTTGGTGGGTGAAACGGTCTTCGCCGTTCAGCACGGCAACTGGCGTGACGACTACCGCAGACAGGTCGCCGCACTCCACGAACCTGAACGGCACGCGTACGTGGCCGTCGCCGAAGCCGAAGACGCCATCGCGGGCTACGTGGCGTGGAGCGTCGAACCGGACCGCGGGAAAGGCGAGGTCACGATCCTCGCCGTCTCCACCCGGCACCGACGCCACCGCGTGGGCACGGCCCTGTGCGAGCACGCCTTCGCGCAGATGCGGGCCCTCGGCGCCGAGGTCGTCGAGATCGGTACGGGTGGGGACCGGTTCCACGCTCCGGCCCGAGCCCTCTACGAGGCGCTCGGATGCACCCCCGTTCCGCTCACCGTCTACTTCCGCGAACTCTGACACCTCCCGGATGCGCGCTCTCGGGCGCCCATCCGGGTTCCGTCAGTGGCCTACCGATGCAGCGTCTCAGCCCGCGCTTCCGCTTTCCGGAGGCGGCGGCAGGGTCGGGTAGTCGGGGATCGGATACATACCCACGGCGAATCCGTGCACCGTCCCACCGCTCCGCGGCAGTCTGTCGAACTCGTGGACCACCTGCTCGATGCGTTCCCAGAACTCGGCCACCTGCTCCTCGGAGACGCGGGCCCGCCGGATGAACTGGCGCAACTGCCCGAGTTCGTACGCCGCGGCCGATTCCTTCGCTGCCGTCTCGAAGTCGTTGAGGTCGGGGGGCAGCGCTCCGCCGACCGTCTGGCGACCGAGGCCGACGTAGAACATTCGCGCCGAGCGGCCGTAGTAACGCTCCTCGATCGCCCGCACCTTGCGGGTACGCACCACACGGAGCAGACCCGCTTTCGCGAGGACCGACACGTGATGGGCGACGGTGCTCTTGGGCCGCTTGACCGCGGCGGCGAGTTCGGTGACGGTCGCGGCGCGCTCGTGCAGCAGGCCGAGGATCGTGGTGCGCAAGGGGTCGCTGATGGCCCGCACCTGCTCCGCGGTGGTGAGCTCGATCGTCTCGTCGAGGTCGTAGTCAGGGGTGTCGCTCGACATCCTCGGATTGTACGATCATGCTCGATCGATCCAATTTTCTGGTTCATTGAGCGAAGGCGAGCACGTCATGACCGAAGTTGTGGTGTTCCATCACGCACACGGCCTGACCTCGGGAATCGAGGCCTTCGTGACCGGGCTCCGCCAGGCCGGACATACCGTCCACGTGCCGGACCTCTACGAGGGACATGTCTTCGAGACCTTGGAGGAGGGCATCGACTACGCCCGCCGGACAGGTTTCGGCACGGTCGCGGATCGCGGGATCGCGGCTGCTGAACAGCTCGGGAGCCAGGTGGTCTACGCCGGGTTCTCCCTCGGCGTCGTGCCGGCCCAACGCCTGGCGCAGACCCGTGGCGGCGCCAAAGGAGCCCTGCTGATCCATTCCTGCCTGCCGGTGGCCGAGTTCGGTGCGGCGTGGCCGTCGGGCGTCCCGGTGCAGGTGCACGGGATGGACGAGGACCCGTTCTTCGCCGGCGAGGGGGATCTCGACGCCGCAAGGGAACTGACCGCCGGTACCGAGGACGCCGAACTGTTCCTCTACCCGGGCAAGCAGCACCTGTTCGCGGATTCCTCGCTGCCGTCCTACGACCCGGTCGCGGCCGACCTGCTGGTCAGCCGGGTCATCCGGTTCCTGGACGGCCTGCGGTAGACCTGCCGTCCGACGGAACCTGTCCGTGCAGGCGGGAGGGCTCGGCGGACCGTCGTCACACCACGCACCCGGCCCTCGGGAACGATCAGGAGAGGGTGAGGCGACGGCCCCACGCGTCGCCCCAGCCCCCGCGCCAGACGGCAAGCCCCGCGTGGGTGAAGACGCAGCCGACGCCCACTCCCCAGTCCTCGCCCTGGTAGCGGACGGCGGGGTCCGTGAGGGCGGCGCGGAGTCCTTCGAAGGGAATCACGGTGAAGGCGTCGCGGGCTTCGTCGGGGTGGTGCCGGACCTCGATCCAGCCCTCGCGGACGAAGGACGACAGCGGCGCGAGTTGCCGGTCGACCCACGCACGGCGCGCGATGGCGCCCAGGTCGTCCGGCGGGTCCGCCCAGATCCCGAACGCCCCCGTGAGCATGCCACTGGCCTCGGCCGCGCAGACCAGGACCTCGCGCCGGCCGATGCTCAGCTCCTCCCAGGTGGGAAGCGCACTGGTGTCGGCGGTCGGATACCCGGCGCCGAACCAGCGCTCGCGCACCGGCTGCGGCGCGGTGAGACCGACATTGCGGCTGGGGCGGGGCGTCCACAGCCAGTGGGCCGGATCGGTGAGTACCTCGCGGAGTTCCGGCCCGGCCACCAGGGCTGAAGCGCCGGCTCCGTGGCTCTGCCTCACCTCGACGGTCGGCAGCCCGCGTTCCGCCAGATCGACGGCCACGCCCGCGAGGTGCGGGACCAGCGCCCGTTGCTCCCTCTCGGTGAAGCTGCGAAGGGGCGGGGCATCGGCACGACCGGCCCAGCGCAGGGCATCGCCGTAGTCCTGGACGACCCCGGCCAGCGCGTGTCCCGCCAGGGCACGGCGCATGAGGGTCTGTTCGGCGATCGTCAGCGCATGCCAGGAGTGCATGGGGTGCCACCTCCGCGACCGGACCGGGCTCCCTCGTACGGCCGTGACACCGCTACTCCCCCGCCGGGTACAGCCCGTACTCCGCCAGCCAGCCCAGTAGTTCGGGGCGTGGCGCCACGACGAGGCTGCCTCCGGTGAAGCGGGCGTCGTCCGTCACCTCGGCCACGCAGCCGGCCGGGGGCGCGAAGGACCGCGCCTCCTCGTCGGCGGCGAACTCGGCCTCCGCCAGCACCAGTCCGCGCAGGTCGCCGTCGAAGACGTCGACCCCCAACTCCCCCAGGCTGAAACGGGTCTTGGTCAGCACCGCCGCCGGCAGCCGCGCGAGCAGGTCGTACTCCGCCTCCGACAGGTAGGTGTTCGTGATCAGACCCTGCACCGCGCCGGGCCCGGCGACCGCGACCTTCTGGGTGAGCTTCAACTGACTCTCGCCCCCGGGCTGTTCGACGCGTCGCAGCCGCAGTCGCGTACCCACCAGGTACCGGTCGGTGATCCTCCGGGTCGCCGTCACCGCCGAGGGCGCCGGCGGCCCGGGGAGGAGGAACCGCCGTTCCCGCTCGACGCGTGCGTACTTCCCCGGCAAGAGCTGCTGTTCCGGCACCCCGCCGGCCCCTTCCGTCATGGGGACAGGCTCCCCGCACCGGCCGCAAGCGGTCAACTCGCAGATAAATGCGGCAGACCCATGGCGTCGCGGGCCCCCGGGTGATCAACTGTGCTCCGAACCGGGAGCGGAGAGGACATGCGCATGGGCGTCCACACGACCACGCGGCGGGCGGGGTTGACGGCGGCGGTGGTGACGGCTTCGCTGCTGGCGGCCACCCTGGCGGTCACCCCGGCGGCCCGGGCGGCGACGGCGGGCTCCCCGGGCGGCTCCGACCCGTGGGTGCTGACGAACACCGCCTACACGCCCACGGACCACACCCAGGAACCGTTCGTGGGCAACGGCTACCTCGCCCAGCGCATCCCCGCCATCGGCGCCGGCTTCCAGGGCGACGGCACCCTCGGCACCGGCAACTGGCCGCTCAGCCGGCCCCGTTCCACCACCGCGCTGGTCGCCGGGGTGTACGAGACCGACGGCGCGAGTGACTACATCTCCACCCTGCCGACGTGGTCGGACCTCTCCTTCACCCTCGACGGCCACGTCCTCGACGCCGCGGTCCCGGCCGAGGAGATCAGCACCTACCGCCAGACGCAGGACATGCGCGCGGGCACCGTCACCACGTCCTTCGTCTGGACGCCCGCGCCGGGCGAGTCGGCGACCGTGACGTACGAGGTGCTGGCCAACCGCGACCGCATGCACCTCGGCCAGGTGCGGGCGAGCATCGAGCCGTCCAGGACCGGCAGCCTGGTGGTGGGTTCGCTGCTGGACGGCGCGGGCGCCCAGCGGATCACCCCGACCGCGCGGACCGTCGACACCTCCACCGACACCGCGACCGTCCAACTGGCCACGCCCGGGCGCGGCACCACGGTCGCGGAGACCGCGCGGCTGGTGGCGGGCCGGGGTGTGAAGGTGGCCCGACGGACCGCCGTGGAACCCGACGACGACAAGGCCACCGCGGGCGAGCAGTGGACGGTCCCGGTCGAGCGCGCGTCCACCTACACCTTCACCAAGTACGTCGGCATCTCCACGTCCGGCGACGCGGGCAGCCCGCCCGCCGTCGCGCGGGAGACGGTCGACCAGGCCGCCGCGCGCGGCTGGGACGCGCTGGTCGCCGCGCACACCGCGCAGTGGGCGGCGCTGTGGCGGCGGCGGGTGACCGTCGGCGGGCAACCCGCCGCGCAGACCGCGGTGAACAGCGCCTTCTACCTGCTGTATTCGAGCATGCGCGCGGGCGTGGACGCCAGCATCCCGCCCGCCGGGCTGTCCAGCGACGACTACGGCGGCGAGATCTTCTGGGACGCGGACACCTGGATGTTCCCGTCCCTGCTCGCCCTGCACCCGGAACTGGCGAAGTCGATCGTGATGTTCCGCCACGCGACCATCGGCGCGGCCGAGGCCAACGCCCGCGGCGCCGGCTACCAGGGCGGCTCCTGGGCCTGGGACAACGGGCCGAGCGGGACCTGCGGCGGCCTCGCGCCGTGCAGCGGGTACGAGGACCACGTCCAGTCGGACATCGCGCTGGCCCAGTGGCAGTACTACCAGGCCACCGGCGACACGGGCTGGTTGCGCAGCTACGGGTACCCGGTGATCAGGGACGTGGCGGAGTTCTGGGCCAGCCGCGTCACGAAGGACGCGGACGGCACCTACCACGTGAACGGGGTGACCGGCCCGGACGAGTACACCGCGGGCGTGAACGACGAGTCCGCCACCAACGCCGGAGCGGTGATCGCCCTGCGCGACGCCGTGGCCGCGGCGAAGGCGGCCGGCGCGGCCCCGGACCCCGCGTGGGAGACCGTCGCCGCGCACCTCTACGTCGCCACCGATCCCGACGGCAGCCACCCCGAGTACGCCGGCTACCAGGACCAGCCGGTCAAGCAGGCCGACACCGTGCTGATGACCTACCCGTTCGGCTACGTCACCGACGACGGTGTCGCCGCCGCCGACCTGGACCGCTACATGCCGGTCACCGACACCGGTGGCCCCGCGATGACCGCGTCGGTCGAGTCGGTCATCGCCGCGCAGGTCGGGCAACCGGGCTGCCTGGACTACACCTTGTTCCAGGACTCCTACCTGCCGTTCCTGCGCGGCGCCTACGACCAGTTCAACGAGACCCAGTACCTGACACCTTCCGGCGGCCAGACGAACCCCGCGTTCGACTTCGCCACCGGCGCCGGCGGCTTCCTGCAGACCTTCGTGTACGGCTTCGCGGGGCTGCGCTGGAACGCCGACGCGCTCGCGCTCGCACCGACCCTGCCGCCCCAACTCGCCGGCGGCATCACCCTCGACGGCCTCCAGTACCAGGGACGTACGGTCGACGTCGCGATCGGCGCGAAGGCGACCACGGTCACCCTCCGCGCGGGCCGGGCGCTGACCCTCAGCACCCCCGCCGGCACCCGCACGCTGGCCCCCGGTCATCGGGCCACGCTGGCGACGGCCCGTCCCGACCTGGCCCCGACCGACGACCTGGCCCGCTGCCGTTCCGCGTCGGCCAGTTCGTCGCAGGCCGTCGACCTCCCGGCCGCGGCCGTGGACGGCAACACCGCCACCACCTGGACGGCGACCGGCACCGGCGCGTCGTACACCGTCTCGCTGCTCGCGGACCGGGCGGACGGCCCCGGGCGGTCGGCGCCGAGGACCGCCCACGCGGAGGTGGTCTGGGGCTCGGGCCGGCCGGCGGCGTACACCCTCCAGGCGCAGACGGCGTCCGGGCGCTGGCAGCAGGTCTCCGCCGGTCCGGTGCCCGCGACCGGCAACCTTGAGGCGAGTTGGACCCCCGTCGCCGCCCGGGCCCTGAAGCTGACCTTCACGGGCGGCGATCCGGCCAGCGTCGCGGAACTGCACGTGCCCGACGCGGCGGCCGCCGACGTGACGACCTCGCTCGGCACCCCGCAGTTCATGACGCCGGGCTCGTCGAGCGAGGTGACCCTGACCGCGACGTCCTCCGGCGGAGCGGACGCCACGCAGGTGGACACGCGGTTGTCCCTGCCCGGCGGATGGACGGCGACCCCGGAGTCCGTCGCGACCAGCATCGCCAAGGGGACCACCGCCACCGACACGTGGACGGTCACCGCACCCGCGGGCCAGGCGCCCGCGCAGGTGCCGATCACCGCGACGACCACGTGGCAGGGCCGGAACGCCCGGGACTCCACCGTCGCGACCGCCGCCGTGTACGCCGGGCCGACCGTGGACCCGGGGGCGGTCGACGACGCCGAGAACGCGATCCTGGGCGGCGGCGCTGAGACGGACAACGGCCACGCCGGCTACACCGGCAGCGGCTTCGTGGACTCCCTCTACCCCGGGGCCACGATCACGGTCGGCGTCCGGGTGCCCACCGCCGGCCGCTACCCCGTCACGATCCGGTACGCCAACTGGACCGGCGGCAGGAGCGCGCCCTACGAGACGGTGACCCGGACCATCAGCCTGGTCACCGCGGGATCGACACAGCAGCTCTCGCTGCCCGTCACCGGGAGCTGGGACACCTGGTCGACGGTCACCGCCGACGTCACCCTCCCCGCCGGCGACGATCTGGTCCAGCTGGCCGTCGGTCCTGACGACTCCGGCAGCATCAACCTCGACAACCTGCGGATCGGGTAGCCCGGAAGGTCCCCCGACCGCTCCGGCCCAACCATTCGGGCCCGACCGGACCCGCCCGCCCCGCCCCGCCCGCGCGCTACTGGGTGGTGCGGGCGATCCGCTGCAGGATCTCCGCGAAGCGGGCCAGGTCCTCCGCCGGGACGTGGTCGAGGACGTGCCCGCGGATGCTGGTGAGGTGGATCGGCCAGGAGTCCTCCAGGGCGGCGAGGCCCTCGTCGGTCAGGACGGCGTTCCAGCCGCGCCCGTCCGCGTCGCAGCGCGCGCGGCGGACCAGGCCGCGCCGCTCCAGGCGGTCGACGATCCGGGTCATGCCGCTGAGCGAGAGATTCGAGACCGAGGCGAGCTCGCTCATCCGCAGGGACCGGTGCTCGGCCTCGGAGAGGTACATCAGCGCGGTGTACTCGCTGAGCGGGAGGCGCTGGGCCCGCGCCATGTCCTGCTCCACGGCACGCGGCAGCGCGACCAGCACCCGGCCGAGGGCCCGGACGAACTCCTCCTCGGCCTCGTTCATCGGCTCCACGGGCCTCTCGCTGCTGGTCATGCACCCATAGTAGTCGTTTGCTACGTCAAGCAACAAGGAGTTTGCTTGACGCAGCAATAATTGAGAGGTTCACTTGTCAGTGCAAGCAGATCCCTCGGGTCCATGACCCGCACCGAAGGGCTTGAAGGGCTAGACATGACCAAGATCGGCATCATCCTCGGCAGCACCCGCCCCGGACGCAACGGCGAGGCCGTGGCCCACTGGGTCCACGAACTGGCCGCGAAGCGTGACGACGCCGAGTTCGAGCTGATTGACCTGCTCGACTACAAGCTGCCGCACCTCGACGAGATGCTTCCGCCGTCGATGGGCCAGTACGCGCAGCCGCACACGCAGGCGTGGGCCCGCACGATCGACTCGTTCGACGGTTTCATCATGGTGACGCCGGAGTACAACCACTCCACGTCCGGCGCGCTGAAGAACGCCATCGACTTCCTCTACGCCGAGTGGAACAACAAGGCGGTCGGGTTCGTCAGCTACGGCGGCGCCGGCGGCGCCCGCGCCGTGGAGCACCTGCGGCTCATCGCGGGCGAGCTGCAGATGGCGGACGTGCGAGCCCAGGTCGCCCTGTCGCTGTTCCACGACTTCGTGAACTTCAGCGAGTTCAAGCCCACCGACTTCCAGGTCGACGCCCTGACCACGGTGTTCGACCAGGTGATCGCCTGGAGCGAGGCGCTCGCGCCGCTGCGCGCGAAGTAAATCCGCGCGGGGACCTCCGGCTCGGCCGAGTTCCCCACGCGACCGGACCCGCGGCCTTCCGGCCCGGGCCCGCCCCCGGATCGCGCCGCGTCCCCCGCGCGGCAGTGGAACGGGAATCGGGAGACGCGCCCGGCCGGTCCTGCGGCCGGGCGCGTCGTCGCGCGGGCGCCCCCGCTACGACAGGGTGTGGGCGACCAGCGTGTGGTGCCCGGAGGGCACCGACTGGACCCGGACGGTGACGCCGTCACTGCTGACGTGCGCGCCGCCCACCGCGTGACTGCCGTCCCAGACGGTGCGGCCGTCGAGCTGCACCCGCACCTTGTGCCCGCCGGTCGGCACCGCGAGATCCCCGACGGTGCCGTGCGGCGCGGTGGCGTGCAGCGTGAACCCGTGGGACGAGGACGTCCAGGACGCGCTGATGTTCCCGTGCGGGGTCGGCACGCTGCCCTGCGCCCACGACAGGCCGCCCGGCGTCGGGACGATCGAGTAGCGGGAGAAACCCGCGCCGGTCGGCTGCACCCCCAGCACCTGGTTGGTGAGGGAGATCGTCGGGCCCGCCGCCCAGCCGTGCGCCAGGCTGGTGAACTGCGCGATGCCCGGGTCGCCGTCGAGGTTCGCCTTCTCCCACAGCGTCCCGCCCGGGTCCTCGCTCAGCTCGTGACCCCAGAAGGTGCGCATGAGTTGGAGCGCCTGCGCCTGCTGGGCGCCGGTCGGGTCGGGCAGGTCGAGTCGGGCGCTCGCCTCGAAGCCGCTCGGCAGCGGCTCGTAGAAGGGCTGGATCGAGGAGTTGGGGGTGCTGGGCGAGACGGTGAGCGGGCCGTAGGTGCTCCAGCTGTTCTGCCGCAGGTAGTCCATGGCCCGCGTGGACTGGTCCGCGCTCGCGATGCCGGTGAGCACCGCCGTCGCGTTGGCGTCCTGCGGGTACGCGTTCGGGATCTCGGTGGACAGCCGGTAGGCGCCCGTCGTGGCGTCCCACAGCTGGGAGTTGATCGCGTTCTTCACGTCGGTGGCGCGCGCGGCGTACGTCGCCGCGTCGGAGCCGTCGCCGCGGGAGTCCGCCAGCGTCGCCATCTCGTCGAGGTTCCGCTTGTACAGGGCGTTGACGTACGTCTCGTGGCCGCAGTCGCTGTAGCCGTAGTGGCCGCACGAGCCCACCTGCGCGAAGGAGATCAGTCCCTTCGGGTCCTGCGCGCGCACCGATTCCAGCCACGCCATCGCCTTGGTCAACTGCGGCCACCACTGGGCGAGATACGCCTGGTCGCCGGTGTACAGCCAGTGCGTGTAGTGGTTCTGGACGAACCAGGTCACGTACTCGCCGTAGGTGCGGATCTCGTCCTGGTTGTGCTGGCCGACCAGGCTCTCGGCGGGCATGAAGCCGTCGGGGAGCTGCTGCGAGGCCAGGGAGGACAGCGAGTTGTCGACCGCGGGCACGTCGTCGGTGGTCAGGTAGGTGACCGGGGCCTGGACCGCGAGGTCGCCCTGCCAGACGACGCGGTCGCGCTTGGCGCCGTCGAAGATGACCTCCTTGCCGGGGTCGGCGCCGGGGACCTGCGCGTCGGAGTGGTCGGCCTCGCCGGTCTGGTATGGCCAGCTCTTGGCGGTGTCGGACATCCAGGTGTCGAGCTGCACGGTGTACGCGCCGCTGTACCAGATCTTGTTCAGCTCGTTGTCGCTGGACAGGAACCAGCCCTGGTAGTCCGCGGGGTCGGCCTGCTGGGGCGCGGCACCGAAGTCCAGGGAGGCCGCGCCCAGGTCGACCCAGCCGGGGCCGTCGAGGAAGATCGTCGCATAGCGGAAACCGCCCCGCAGCTGGCTGTCGGTGAGGGTGGCCGGCAACTTCGACGGGTCGATGGTGAAGGTGTGGCTGTCGGCGTCGTAGGTGTACGGCTGGCCGGGGTAGCCGTTCCAGATGTTGGCCGTGTCGCAGCCGGGGGCGATCGCGTCCTCGCCGTTGTTGGGCTGCGTCGGCGAGGCCGCGAACTGCTTCGACTCGCTGAAGCACACGTGCAGTTGGGGCGGGGTCTTGGAGGCGCCCGCCACCCGGATCCGGATCTTCCCGCCCACGTCCTTGCCGAAGTCCAGTGTCACCAGCGGCGACTGGGTACGGTCACCCGAACTCACCAGCCGCACCGGCTTCTTGGTGTCGCCGAGCAGTGCCTTCGGGTCCCCCTGGACGGCGCCGCCGCGGGCGGAGACCGACGACACGGCGACCGGCGCGACCTCGTGGCCCTGGGGAGCCAGCACGTAGGGCCGCCAGTCCCCCTGCCGGGGCTGGAAGTCGCTCTGCGCCCACGGGTTCCCCGCCGGATGCCCGGCGCCGCCGGACTGCGCCGCCGCGGTGTTCAGGCCGAGCATGCCGACCAGGGTGGCGCCGACCGACACCGCGGCCAGGGCTCCCCGGCCTCTCGGTAGGTGGATCATGGTCCCTCTTCCCGTTCGCCCTACGTGGGAGCCCGAGGGCGCACCGCCGCGACGGCCGGCCGGCCGCCACGGGCAGGCCCGCACCCCGTCTCGCACACTGATACGATTCAATCCGCCGACGCACGCTAGACCCGGCACCGCGTTCAAGCAAGAGTTCAACCAGGATTGATCTGCGGCAACGACCGCCGTACGTGCGGTTCTTCGGCCCCTCGCGCGGCTGAAATGCTTCAATCCGCGCCACCGCCGGCCGCGGCGTCACCGGCCCGGGCAGGGCATCCACGCACTTCCCGCGGTCCCCTGCGGCCCGCGCGGCCGCGCCCGGGCCCCGCCACGCGGTCGGCGGCGGGGCCCGGGAGCAGTACGGGGAGAAGGCCGTCAGCGCGGCGAGGGCGAGTACGTGGCGGTGCCCGTCTGCGGCGCCCGGCTCGGCGGCATCGGCGAGGCCGTGAGCAGCGTGCGGCCGTAGACGGCGGCAGCGGCGGCCATCACGACGAGGATCACCAGCCAGCGCAGATGGAGCCGGGCCGGCAGGCTCAACAGGCGGGTGACCGGCCCTTCCACGGAGCGGCCGCGGGCCGCGCGAGGGCTCACCGGCGCCTCCGGCGGCCGAGGGCGCGGGCGGCGGAGCGGGCGCCGCCGATCTGGTCGCGGTAGTCCAGCAGCCGCAGCGGCTGGTCGAAGGCGACCGCGGCCACGACCTGGTCACCGTACCGGGTCGCCCGGGTGTAGCGGGCGACGAAGCTTCCGGAGCGCAGGGAACCCTCCACGATCTCGACGTCGGTGCCGAGGGCGGGGATGCCCACGGCCTGGATGCGCGTGCCGTGCTGCTCGGACCAGAAGCGCGGCACCGGGGTGAAGCGGGCTGCGCGGCCCGGCCCGCGCAGCAGGGAGTCCGCCGCGTGCTGGCCCATCTCGACAGCGTGGATGAGGTGTTCGACCCTGCGCGGGTGCTCGTCGAAGCGCGGGTTGGGCCAGCTGGCGACGTCGCCCGCGGCCACGATGTGCGGCAGGGTCCGCCCCCAGCGGTCGCGCACGTGGCAGGTGGGCGTGCAGCCGACCCCGTCGGAGAGGTCGATCCCGCTGCCGCGCAGCCACTCCACCCGCGGCACGCTGCCGAGGCCCAGCACGACGAAGTCGCAGGTGAGCACGGTGCCGTCGTCCAGGGACAGCCGCAGCACGTCGCCGTGGTCCTGCCAGTCCACCACCTCGCGGCCCAGATGGAGGGCGACCCCCGCCCGCGCCTGGATCCGGCCGACGACCTGGCCGACCCGCTCGCCCAGCACGCGGCGCAGCAGCGGCCCGCTGTGCGAGACCAGGCTGACGTCCATGCCCTGCAGGCGTGCGGTGCAGGCGAGTTCGCAGCCGACGAAGCCTCCCCCGATCACCACGACGTGCCCGGCCCCGGCGGCGTGCATCGCCTCGCGAACCGCCGCGGCGTCGGCCAGGGTGCGGATGGTGCGGACCCGCTCGCTGAACAGCGGTGCCTCCGGCAGGCGTTTGGCGTCGACCCCGGTGGCGACGACCAGCCCGTCGAAGGGCAGCCGCTCGCCGCCGCGCAGTTCGAGCGCCGAGGCGCGGAGGTCGAGGCCGATCACGCGGGTGTCCAGCAACCAGTGCGCGTCCAGGGCGTCGTCGGCGCGGAAGGCCAGGTCGTCGCCGTCGAGGTCGCCCGCGAGGTACTGCTTGGACAGCGGGGGGCGGCTGTAGGGACGGATCGGCTCCTCGCCCACGACGACGAGTTCGCCGTCGAAGCCGCGCTCGCGCAGGCGGGTCGCGGCGCTGAGCCCGGCCAGTCCCCCGCCGGCGACCACGATGCGGCGGCGGCCGGCCCGGGCGCCGGCGCCGCTGCGCAGCGCCGGCCCGGTCCGCTTGCGGCCGGGCGAGCCGCCGGGGGTCTGCCCGCCGCGGACCGCGATCGCCTGCATGGGGCAGCAGCGCGCCGCCTGCCGCGCCTGGGCGGCGAGTTCCGCGGGCACCGAGGCGGTGTAGTGCAGCGAGCCGCCCTGCGAGATCCGGAAGACCTCGGGCGCTTCCTGCTCGCAGATGCCGTAGATGTGGCACCGGTTGTTGTCGACGCTGACCCGGATCGGCTCGGCCTCCGGGACGAGCGCGGGCCGCGGCGGCGGGAAGGCGTCGGTGCGCAGCGGTCCGGCGGGGGCGGGCGCGACGGGTGCGACGGGCGCGGGCAGGTGGCCCGCCGTCATGTGACCCACGTGGCCGGCCGCGACGCGACCCGCCGCGTGACCGGCGAGCGCGTGCCCCGGAGGCAGTTGCCCGGGTGGCGCCGCCGGGTACGGCGCCTGTGGGTAGGCCGCCTGCGGCGGTGCGGGCGGCAACGGCTGCGGGGGGCTCGGCAGTTGGTACGGCACGTGGGTCATCCGGCGGCTCCGAAGCGGTCGGTCACGCCGCGCCGTCTGAGCCTCGACCGGGACGGCAGCGCGCGGACCAGCAGCGCCAGCAGCACCGTCAGTGCCCCCGCGCCGACACCCACAGCGACGAGGTTGTCGTGCCGCGGCTCGGGGTGGACGAGGAACACGTGCAGCCAGATCAACGCGAATGCGACATAGGCGAATTGATGGAAGCGCAGCCAGCGGTGGTATCCGAGTCGTTGCTGGGCCCAGATCGCGCAGGCCACCGCGATGGCGAGTTCCGTGCCAAGAATTCCGAATCCGACCGGGATGCGCTGCATTCCGCCGCTGAACGGGACGGTGAGCTCCTTCATTCCGATCCGCCAGACCGGCTGGTAGAGAAAGGTCATGCCGTGAATAGCCCCGAAGATCATGGCGGACAGCGCCAGGACCATGTGCGCGCCGTAGAACGTCGCACGGTTGACCGTGCGCTGCATGAACCGGAGCCTGAGCAGGACGCCGAGCACGACGGTGGCGACCATCAGCGCGTAGGCGATCAGCGCCGCGACCCGGGCGATCTTGTGCACCCCCACGTCGTAGGACACCTGGCGGTCGTACGCGTCCAGCGGCGAGCCCGGGATCGGGGTGCCGGAGGCGGCGAGCGCCGTGGGCGCCAGCGCGAGGGCGAGGGCGAGCAGGAGCAGCAGGGCGAGGAGCGCGACAGCGGCGGGCGGAGGGGTCCTGCGGGCGGGCGGCGGCCCGTGCGGCGGGGTGCTGGCCATGTGCGTGAACTCCTTGTTCCACCACAATGGGACGAAAGGAGTGGAGTCCTGATACCGCGTCGGCCGGGAACTCGACGACGTCCGCCGTTATTCCCTGGTGTTTCCGTGGGCGAGCGGAATGGAACGACCCCCCGAAGGACGTTCTCCTTTGGCCGGAGACGCTACACCAACTCCCGGGCCCGGGCGAGCAGTCGAGGAATCTTCTCAGGTAGCCGATATGGGGCGGCCGCCACCGCCGGGTCGCGACGTGAGCAACACCACAGCGGCCAATTGCGTTTTCTTCCCGTGACCCGGGCGTGACCGCGCCGTTTTCCGTAGGCTGGTGACTTTGTGTGAGGAGGGTGGCCCGGTACCCCGCCGGTCAGAGCCGGGTGGCCAGCAGGGAGATGTCGTCCCGCTGGCCGGAGGGGTCGGCCATGGCGCGCAGCAGGCCCTCGGCGAGTTCGTCCGGCGGCAGCTCGCGCAGCTCGCGCACCGCCCGGACCAGCCGGTTCAGCCCGACGTCGATGTCCTCGCCGCGCCGCTCGATGAGGCCGTCGGTGTACATCACCAGGGTGTCCCCCTCGCGGTAGTCGACGGTGGCCTGCGGGCGCGGCACGTGCTCCACCCGCACGCCCAGCGGCGGGTCGGTGGCCTGGTCCAGCAACTCGTGGGAACCGTCGGCGTGCATGAGGACGGGCGGCGGGTGACCGGCGTTGCTGTACATCAGCAGCCGGCTGAACGGATAGATCTGGCAGGCGAAGGTGGTGGTGGCCATGGCCCCCTCCTGGGCGCGCGCGTACAGGCCCAGCGCCTCCAGCGCGCCGCTGGGACCGTCGGCGACCCGGATCGCGGCGCTCAGCGCGCTGCGCAGCATGCCCATCACGCTGGCGGCCTCGACCCCGTGGCCCACCACGTCGCCCACCGACAGGGCCAACCGCCCGTCGGGCAGGTCGACCACGTCGTACCAGTCGCCGCAGGCGTTCATCCCCTCCAGCGCGGGCCGGTAGCACACCGCGACCTCGGGGTGCTCGGACAGGGCGGGGGTGGCGAGCATGGCCCGCTGGAGGGCCAGTGCGACGTCCTTGGTGCGCAGGGCGGACTCCTGGAGCGAGAGGTTGGCGCGCTGGAGTTCCTCCGCCCTGCTGAAGATCTCGGCGCGGGGCGCCTCGTCGGTGCTCCCGTCGGCGACGCGCCGCTCGGTCCGGACGAACTCGGTGACGTCCTCGACGCGGTGCATGATCAGCTCCACCCGCCCGTCGGGGCCGGTCACCGGCTGGTTGATGACGTTCCACCAGCGGGGCTCGAACCGGCCGGTGCGGTCCCGCCGGGGAAGCGCGTAGCGCTGCATCAGCAGCATGCTCTTGCGGCCCGAGAAGAGCACGGCCTCCAGCGAGCCGCGCTGCACCTCGGCGCCGTCGGAGGCGGGGTCACCCGGGTCCGGCGGGTTGGCCTCGAAGAAGTTGCGGCCCAGCAGATCCGTCGCCGGGCGGCCGGTGACCTCCAGGTAGGCGTCGTTGACGGCGACGATCACCAGGTCGCGGTCGAGCACGATGCATGGTGCGGGCAGCGCCGTGAACAGGGTCCGGTAGTCCAGCCCGTCGCCGCCTGCCTCCGCCACCGTCCCTCCCGTCTCGCTCGCCGCACGGCCCGGCCGCTCCGCCCGGCACGGGCGTCCCGCAAGTCAACCCCGACGGCCCGGCGTCCGGGTTCAGGCGCACAGGCGGCTCGCCCGGACAGCGGACAGCGGAACGCCGGGCCGGGCCACGCCCGGCCCGATCCGGCCCCGCCGCGGTCACCCGCGGCCGGCGGCGACGGTCAGCCCCGGCCGGAGGCCGGCGCAGCCGCGGACGATGTGGTGTCCGGGCGGCACAGGTGCACCGTGCCGTCGGGCCGCGCCGGGAAGGAGTGGTCGATCCGCCATCCCTGCTCCGCCGCGACGAACAGCACGGCCTGGGCGCCCACGCCGCGGAAGTGCCAGTTCCGCACCGCCACCCGGCGCAGGATCCGGCCGGACTCGTCGGCCCGGTAGCCCTTGTGCGGGTCCCGGGCGGTCTCGGTGCGGATCCGCTCGGGCAGGTGGGCCCGCAGGTGGGCGAGGTAGGCGTCCGCGCTGCCGCGCAGTTCGAGGGCGCGCATCCGCGGCAGGAACACGAAGGTGAGCAGCGGCATCGCGAAGCGGCGCGGCAGCGGCCCCCACGGCGCCCCCCGGCCCGGTGCGGGAGCGTACGGGTCCGGCACGCCGGTGAGCGGCGGGGGCGGGATGAGCCGGAAGAGCTGCAGGGTCTCGGCCGGCTTCTTGGATGCCGCCCAGTCGACCGACCAGCCGCGCCGCTGGGCGAGTTGCTCGACCGCCGCGGAGTCCAGCCCGCGGTAGTAGCGCACCGGCAGCTCGCAGGTGGCGCGACGGACGCCGCTGGGCGGGAGTTCGGACTCGGCCCAGCCGCTGCTCTTCTCGGCCTTGGCGAAGCACTCCGCGAAGCGGGCGTCGGTGAACGGCGCCCAGCTCTCGGCGCGGCCGCTCCACTCCGCGCGCAGCCGGCGCCAGGAGATACCGGTCTTGACGAAACCGAACACGCCGTCCGACAGGCCGATGTTGGCGTTGGACCCGCTGTCGATGAAGATGACCGCGGCGAGCAGGGCGAGCGCGATCAGCGCCCACACCGGTATGTAGACGAACTGCAGCACGAACTGGGCCGCCAGCCCGAACCGCGAGCGCCGCGGGGCCGCGGCGAACCCGCGCCGACCGGCCGGCTCCGGCTTGCGGTACGCCTCGGTGCCGCTCGGCACCCATCCCGCGCTCGGGGGCGCCTGGCCCGCTGCCGGCCCGGGGCCGCCGGCCTGCCCCGGCACCTGGGGCGGGTGACCACCGGCGGGCGGTCCGTGGCCGCCGGGCGGCGGGCCGTACCCGCCGGGCCCGGGACCCTGTCCGGCCGGCGGGGCACCGTAGCCGGCGGCCGTTCGGGGGTCGGCTCCGGCGCCACCGGGTATGCCGTAGGGGCCCGGGCTCCCGGGAGGTGTGGTCATGGCTCTCCTTGTTCGCGTACAGGGGCCGCGCCGTCGGCCCGGTGGCGCGATACCTCTGCTGTGCGGAGCAGCCTAGTGCCGTAACCGGAAAGGTTCACCGGTTCGCGGCGCCCGGCACGACACCTGTCCCCCTGCCTCCGGCGGGTGGTGCCCCCGGCGTTGTCGGAGTCGCCCGGGTACGCCCGGTACGAGGGCGACCTCCCACTGGCCGGCGGCCGGGTGGTACCCCCACCGCCTTGCGATGCACCGCACCGGACGCCGCGAACCAGGCGAACCTTTCCGGCCACGGGACCGGCGCCGTGACGGGCATCTGATCGTCCGTCATGTCGTGCTTCCGTGGGGGCGCGTGCGGGCCGGGGGCCGCGCTACACCAGCAGGCTCTCCAGCCGCGCCCGGATGTCGTCCTTGCCCTCCACCGCGCCCGGGACGAGCTTGCCTCGCTGCTGCGGGTCGCGGGTGAGCAGGTGCAGCCGGCCGCCCTTGCGGGCGAGCACCAGGTCGGTGCTCTCGCCGGCGATCTCGGCGGAGCCCTCCGCGGTGTACTCGGTCACCGTCAGCAGCGCCGCGCGCTCCGAGTCGCCGAGCAGGGCGCCGGTGTCCATGGCCGGGTCGGGATCGGCCGACTGGCCGCGGGGCAGCCAGTCGAGGACCATGCGCAGCGCCTCGTCGAGCTGGTACAGGCCGATCTGGTGGACGCCGAGCGCGTCGATCCGCACCATCAGGCAGATCCGCTCGGGCTGCGGCATCAGCAGGATGCGCCACGGCTCCCCCGGGGAGGTGCCGGTCGTCCGGGCGTCGAGCACCCGGCGGGCCCGCTGCTGGAACGCCACCGCGATGCCCAGGTCGCCGCGGACCTGGACCTGCTCGCCGGAGGACCCGGCCAGGAGCAGTTCGCGTGCCGCCAGCGAGCGGACCGCCTCGGCGAGTTCGTCCTCCGACGGGCGGGCCTCCAGGAAGTCCACGATGGCGTCCACGGCCGTCAGCTCGGCGATGGTGTAGGCGCCGAGCAGCACCGGTCCGGTGTCCACCAGGTTCACCACGGCCGTGACCAGCCCCGGCGGGACAGACGCCTCCCCCGGGCCGGGCGTGTGCGATGCGTCGGGAGGAACCGGCGGACCGGAAGGGGCCGCGGGGTCCGCCGGGTCCGGCGGGGGAACGTCGTGCTGCTCGTGGCTCATGACAGCCCTTCCTTCCGCCACAGGTCGACGGCGGGAGATTCGTGCCGCTCGCGGAGGACCTCGGCGGCGCCGCGTGACGGCGCCTGGGTCACCCATACCTCGGAGTTGCCGAACAGTCCGCGCCCGCCCCTGCTGGAGAGCGCCTGCCCGAGCTCGCCGCTGAGGTCCGGCCGGTCCGGGGGCGGGAACCGGGCCGCCAGCTCCTGGTCCACGGCGGTGGTGTCGTCGCTCTGCTCGATCCGGCGCAGCGCCCGGGTCAGCGACGCAGCGACGGGAGGCGTCAGCGTCGTGGGCATCGCCACCACCGGCGACAGGTACATCGGGCGGCGCTCGGTCATCCGGGACAGGCCCCAGGGGCCGACGTTGCTGCCGGTGAACCGGTACACGAGGTAGTCCATCAGATGGCGCAGGTCGTCGAGGCTCGGCATCTTGCTCCCGCCGAAGGCCGCCGGGGTCTTCTCCAGCTGCACCCACGTGCCCTGCACGGTGCGGCCGTGCAGCTTCTCCCGCACGACGTGCCCGCGCATCCCGATGTCGGGGTAGAGCTTCTTGTCGATGTCGCGGTGGTGGCTGGACAGCCGGGGGTGGCTGCCCTTGCCGGTGCGCCATTTCTCGTACAGGTCGGGATCGTCCACCAGGACGTGGCCGCCGCGCAGCACGTCGCGCATCTGGGGGACCTGCAGCCCGTGCCGCTCCAGGTCGGCGAGGATCACCGCCTCCTCGGGGCTGAGGCGGCCCGCGGCCTTCACCAGCCCGCGGCGGTACTCCCCGGCACGCGCGGTGATCTCGATCATGAGCCGGACCCTGCGCCGGATCACGTCGGTCTGCGGGGTGCTGTCGGGGTCGGAAGCGGCATCGCCCGAGGTCGCGGCGGACGCCGGTGTCGGCTTGCCCTTCATCTGGCCAGTACAGCACGACGGACGGCAACGCGCAGGGCAGCGCTCGCCCGGCGCGGAACCGCTGGCGCTGCAGACCCCCGGAACGCGCCGGGCGGCCATGCAACGCGAACGCCCCCGTCACGCGGTGTGACGGGGGCGTTCGCGTTCAGCGGTCGTGCGTCAGTGCTGGGCGCCGGCCCCGGACGGGGCGAGCAGTTCCACCTCGGACAGCGAGGTGGAGGTACCGCCGTTGTTCGCGGTCACCACCACGCGGTAGGAGGAGTAGGCGCCCGGGTGGGCGATCTCGAAGGGACGGGTCTGGAGCCGGTTGTCGAAGGTCTGGCCGCTCCGGGTGTCGACGGTCTTCCAGTGCTTGCCGCCGTCGTCGGAGCCCTGGAGCTGCCAGCTCTTCGGGTCCTGGTCGGCGGTGCTGCCGGAGGTGAGGGTGTAGAAGGTGGCCTTCTGCTCGGCCGCCTTGCCACTGCCCGGGTAGCTGTAGGTGAACTGCGGCGTCGCGGACGGGAAGGTCACCGCGGTCTTGGAGGTGTTGTCGAACAGCGCGGCGACGTTCGTGCCGTCGTCCGACGTGCCGGTGCCGAGGTCGGTCCCGGTGGTGTCGGCGAGCGGGTTCGGGGTTCCGCCGGCCGGGGTCAGCGAGGTCTGGACCGCGTTGCTCCCGGTGCCCCACTGGGACGGCTTGGAGCCCATGGTGAAGTCCAGCACCGCGCCCTTGGAGAGCTGGTCCTGCGTCAGGTAGACCTTGTCGTACGGCTTGCCGTTGACCTTCAGCGACTGCACGTAGACGTTGCTGCGGCTGTTGTTCGGCGCGTTGACCGTGATGGTGTGGCCGTTGTCGAGGTGGATCGTCGCCTTGGTGAACAGCGGCGAGCCGATCTCGTAGTTGCCGCTGCCGGTCTGGAGCGGGTAGAAGCCGAGCGCGCTGAAGATCTGCCAGGTCGAGGTGGCGCCGTTGTCCTCGTCGCCGGGGTAGCCCTGGCCGATGGAGCTGCCGGTGAACAGCCGCTGCTCGATCTGCCGCACCGCCGCCTGCGTCTTGGCGGGCGCGCCCGCGTAGTCGTACATGTACGGGATGGCGTAGGACGGCTGGTTGCTCATGCCGAGCTCGCCCATCCGGACGTCACGGGCCTCGATCATCTCGTGGATGGTGCCGCCGTACGATCCGGTGTCGCCCTGCGCGGTCTCCTGGGTGGAGAAGAACGTGTCGAGCTTCTTCTCCATGTTCTGCTTGCCGCCGTACAGCGAGGTCAGGCCGGCCGGGTCCTGCGGGACGGTGAACGCGTAGTTCCAGCCGTTGGACTCGGTGTACTCGTAGCCCCAGGTCTTGGGGTCGTAGTCGGCGTCCGGGACGCGCCAGGAGCCGTCGGCGGTGCGGCCCTCGAAGAACCCGACGTTCTTGTTGAACAGGGTGGTGTAGTTCTGCGCGCGGGCCAGGAAGTACGCCGACTCCTCCTGGTAGCGCTCACGGTCGGCCTTGGAGGTGCCGGGGGCGGTGGCGAGCTTCGCCGCCATGGTGCCGATGCCGTAGTCGTTGACGTAGCCGTCGAGCGACCAGGAGACGCTGCCGTCCACCGAGGTGTTGGTGTAGCCGGTGAACTCGGAGGTGTCGATGCCCTTGCGGCCGGTGCCGGAGTTCGGCGAGACCGTGGTGGCGTTCTTCACCGCCGCCTCGTACGCCGCCTTGGCGTCGAAGCCGGTGACGCCCTTGGCGTAGGCGTCCGCGAACGCGACGTCGGAGCTGGTGCCGGTCATCAGGTCCGCGTAACCGGGCGAGGACCAGCGGGCGGTCCAGCCGCCGTCCTTGTACTGCTGCACGAAGCCGTTGGCGAGCTTGCCCGCGGTGTCGGACTCCAGCAGGGAGTACGCCGGCCACTCGGTGCGATAGGTGTCCCAGAAGCCGTTGTTGACGTAGACCTGGCCGGAGACGACCTTCGCGCCGGTCTCGGTCGGCGAGCTCGGGCCCTGCGCCGAGAACGCGCTGGCGTACTGCCACACCGGTTGCGCGTTCGTCCCGGTGTTCTCCGAGGCGGAGTTCGGGTACAGGTTCATCCGGTACAGGTCGGAGTAGAGCGTGGTGAGCTGGTCGTCGCTGGCGCCCTGCACCTCGACCTTGCCGAGCTTGGCGTTCCACGCCTGCGCGGCGCGGTCCTTCACGCTGCTGAAGGAGGTGCCCTGCGGGATCTCCTGGTCGAGGTTCTTCTTCGCCTGGTCGGCGCTGATGAACGAGGTGGCGATGCGCATGGTCACCACCTTGTTGCCGGAGGTGTCGAACTGCGCGTAGCCGGTGACGTTGTCGCGGCCCGCGCCGGTGGTCTTGGTGGCCGTGCCGGGCGTCCGGTCGAACTCGGCGTGGATGTACATCCGGCTGGCGCCGGTGGACAGCCCGCTCTTGTGGTCGGCGTAGCCGTCGAGGGTGCCCTTGGCGGCGTCGAAGGTCAGGCCGCCGTTGTTGTCGATGTTGTCGAAGAGCAGGTCGCCGGTGTCACCGGGGAAGGTGAAGCGCATGATCGCCGAGTGGTCGGCGGGCGCGATCTCCGCCTTCAGGCCGTTGGTGAACGTCACGCCGTAGTAGTCGGGCTGCGCCACCTCGTCGGAGTGCTTGAAGGGCAGCGCCCGCTTGGTGCGGTCCAGGTCCGGGGTGCCGGTGGCCGTGGAGGGCATCACCTGGAACAGGTCGCGGTCGCCCATCCACGGGCTGGGCTCGTGGCTGATGCCGAGCGCCTGCAGTTCGGGCAGGTTGTCGTCGTTGTTCTGCGCGGCGTAGCTGTACTCCCAGCTGTCCGAACCCGCGTCGGTCACCGGGGTGAAGAAGTTGAAGCCGTTCGGGACCGCGGTCAGCGGCAGGTTGTTGCCGCGGGAGAAGGACCCGGAGGAGTTGGTGCCGCGCCGGGTGTCCACGTGGTCCACGTAGCTCTTGTCGGTGTCGGCCGCCGGGGCCGCGCCGATGGTCAGGTCGTCGATCCAGCCCTTGAACTGGGTGGCGGCGCCCTCGGTGGCGCTGCCGGCCGGGTCGTCGTAGCCGAGCAGGACGCGGTCGATCGTCTTGCCCGCGGCGACCTTGCCGACGGACGCGGCGACCGCGTTCCACTGCGACGCGTAGAGGATCTTCGAGTCGCCCTGCGCGCGCGGCGTGAGCGCGACACCGTTGACGTCCTGCGCGCTGTGGGTCAGCTGGCTCAGGTAGGTGCCGTCGGTGAAGTGCAGGTCGATCGAGGCGTACGTGCTGGGGTACTTCAGGTCCCCACCGGTCAACTCCGGGAAGATGTCGTACGACAGCTGCGTGTCGCGGCCGACCGGGATGTGCACGTCGTACAGCTTGTTCCAGGCGTGCACCGCGCCGGACGCGGTGTGGGTGCCGGCGTACTCCAGCGCCTTCGCGCCGGTGAAGCCGACGTTGGGCTTGATGTCGGGCCCGGAGGACGGGCCGCTGCCCACCTCGGTGGTCATCCCGGACACCTGCGGCGGGGCCGCGGAACCGTCGGAGAGGATGAGGTCGCCGAGCTGGGTGGAGCCGGTGTCCCCGCTGTTGGCCGTGATGTTCAGCCGGTAGTAGCGGTAGGCGCCGGGGTGGGCCACGTCGAAGATGTCGGTGGCGTAGCGGGCGCTGAACTTCGTCCCGCTCTCGCTGTCCACGGTGGTCCAGCTGGAGCCGTCGGCCGAACCCTGGAGTTCGAAGTCCTTCGGGTCGCGGTCGGGGGTGTCGTTCGCCGAGGTGAGGGCGTACTTCTTGACGGTGACGTCACCGGTCAGCTGGTACTGGAGCCAGCCGGTGGTGGCGAAGGTCAGCCACTTGGTGTTGGGGTCCTCGTCGGCGGCCTTGGGCGCGGTCTCGTTCGGGGGATTGTCCGAACTCGCCGTGACCTGGGCGATCTTGTCCTTGATGCTGCCCGCCAGCACCGGCACGGTCCCGGCGGTCACGCCGGAGACCCAGGGCTTGCCCTTCGCGTCGGTCTCGGAGGTGCTCGTCCAGGTCGGCTGCGGCTGCCCGGACTCGAAGGACGTGGTGAAGGCCGGGGCGGGGGCGCCGTCCGTGCCGTGCGCGCCGGCCGCGTGCGCGAGGCCGGCGGCGGGCACGGTCAGCCCCATGGACACCGCTGCCGCCAGCAGTGATCTGGCGAGGGTGCGGCGGGATCGGCCACTTCTCATGAAGGTGCTGCCTTTCTGGTTACGGCTCCAGGTGGTGACCGGCACCCCGCCCGCTGTCCAGGGGTCGCGAACGGGCGGGGCGCCGGCGCATGCGTGACGGCGCGTCAGGCGTTGTGGCCGCTGATCGCGTACAGCGCCAGGTTGGTGTTGTCGGGCAGGGTGATCGACTCCGCCGTCCTGCCGCTGTCCAGCGGGACGGAGATGTGCCACAGGTTGACCGCGACGCCGTCCGGGGTGCCGGACGCGTTGTAGCGGCTGTCGGCGTGCACGGCGATGTCCTCGCCGAGCCGGGGTGAACCGGCCGCCCAGTCGGTGGCGTTCAGGGCGACCTGCGAGGTGCTGCCGTCGGTGTAGTGCACCGTCGCGGTCGAGGTGACGTCGCCGCCGTGGGCGGACAGCAGCACGTCGAGCCCGGAGTAGGCGCGCTGCACCAGCGGCACGGTCTGGCCGTGGGCGGTGGCGAAGTTCTTCGCCGAGCCGCTGGTGTCCGGGAAGTCGTAGGCCCGGCCGGCCAGCACGCCGGTCCCGGCGGCGGGCATCTGCTCCGCCGGGTAGCTGGTGCCGGTGCCGTCGAAGTCGGCGCCGGTGCCCGCCGCGCCGACCCCGTCCAGGTCGTACTGCGCGGACAGGTCCTGCGGGCAGTACCCGCTGGTGCCCTGGCAGCTCGCGGTCGTCACCGAGACCGGCACGGTCCTGGTCGCCGTCGGCCCGCCGGCCTGCTTGACCGCGACGGTGACCGGGTAGGTGCCGTCGGGTGTGCCGGCCGGGGCGGAGACGTGCAGCGGCACCACGTGGGTGGCGGGCAGCGAGTCCGACACGACGGTGAAGGACGCCTGCTTCGGGTCGACGGTCAGCGGTCCGGCCGCCGAGACCGTGACGGAGCCGCTGACCGTGCCGGGCCCGGAGAGCACCGCGGACACGTCGACGTCGGCCGCTGCGCCGCCGGTGAGGATCCCCGGCGCGGCCGGGTCGGCGGCAGCCGAGGTGTGCCGGCGGTTGTCCGGCACGTGGTCCAGGGCGGGCGGCGCGGCCGACGCGGCGGTGCCCCAGGTCGAGGGCTTGCCGCCGACGGTCAGCGCGAGGTCCTTGCCCGCCTTGATGTCGGCCGTGGTCAGGTAGGTGTCGGTGAGCGCCTTGCCGCCCAGCCGCGCGGTCTGGATGTAGCGGTCGGTGTCACTGCTGCCGGGCGCGGTGACGGTCATCCCGCCGCCCGGGTAGTACGCCTTGTCGAGTTTCAGGTCGACCCGGTCGAACAGCGGCGTGGACACGCCCCACTGGTCGGTGCCCGGCGCCATCGGGTAGATCCCGATCGCGGACAGCACCTGCCAGGCCGACATGGTGCCGAGGTCGTCGTTGCCGGTGACGCCGTCGGGCGCGTCGGCGAACAGCGTCAGCGCGGCGTGCACCACGTCGGTGGTCTTCCACGGCTGCCCGGTCGACAGGTAGGTGTACGGGGCGCTGAGGTCGGGCTCGTTCTGCGGGTTGTACTTGTCCTGGTTGTAGTACGAGTAGGGGCCGTTGACCCACACGTCCCGGGCGGTGCCGGCCGGGTCCTTCAGCAACTGGTCGTAGGCGAAGAAGGAGTCCAGCCGCGCGTTCGCGGTGGATTCGCCGCCGATCCGGTCGACGAGGCCGGGCAGGTCCTGCGGGACCAGCCACATGTACTGCCAGGAGGTGCCCTCGTGGAAGCCGACGCTCGCGGCCGGGTCGCTCGGGCCGACGAAGGCGCCGTCGGTGTCGCGGGCCTGGAAGAAGCCGGTCGCCGGGTTGAGGATGCTGCGGTAGTTCTGGCCGCGGGTCAGGTACTTCGCGGCGTCCGCCGTGTGGCCCAGGTCCTTCGCCATGCCGCCGAGGGCCGCGTCGGCCAGGGCGTACTCCAGGGTCGCGGACGGGCCGTGCTGGTAGTCGTCGTCGCCGGGCTTGGTCTGCGGCCGCGTCGGGTCGTAGGGCACGTAGCCGTTCGCCAGGTACTCCGCGTCGGCCTGGCGGTCGGCGGACGGCGACGAGTCGGGGGCCGCGTGGTCCACGTGCTCCTTGAGCACCCGGTAGGCCTCCTCCTCGTGGCCCTTGAGCAGGCCCTGCCGGTAGGCGTCCACCAGGAACGGGGTGACCGGGTCGCCGGTCATGATGTTGGTCTCGACGGTGGCGTAGCCCCAGCGCGGCAGCTGGCCGCTCTCGTCGGCGACGCGCAGCAGCGACAGCGCCATGTCGCGGGACTCACGCGGCGCCAGCAGGGCGAGGAGCTGCTGCTGGGTGCGGTAGGTGTCCCACAGCGACCAGTTCTGGTAGTACGTGATGCCGTTCGCGGGGTGGATCTTGCCGTCCCAGCCGGTGTAGCGGCCGTCGACGTCGTCGCCGACGTTCGGGGCGAGGAAGGAGCGGTACAGCGACGAGTAGAAGGTGCGCTGCTGCTCGTCCGTGCCGCCGGTCACCCGGATCTGGGCGAGCCGGTCCTGCCACGCCTGCTTGGCGGCGGAGCGGGTGCGGTCGAAGCTGCCGTGCCCCTCGGCGGCGAGGTTCTTCGCCGCGCCGGCCGGGCCGGTCCACGACAGCGACGTCACGGCGGTGACGGAGCGGTCCTTGGTGGTGTCGAACCGCACGTACGCGCCGCCGCGTCCGGTGGAGGTCGAGGAGGCGCTGCCCGCGGTGACGGTGGCGCCGTTCCACGTCCCGTAGGAGGCGAAGGGCCGGTCGAAGCGGGTCTCGGTGTAGAGCGTGTACGGCTTGGTGTCCTGGCAGAACCCGCTGCCGGTGATGGCCGTGAGGACGGTGCGGTCGTCCACGACGGTCACGGTGCTGCTGGTGACCTTGTGCAGTGCCTGGCCGCTGTTCAGCAGCACGTTGGCCTTGTCGGTGGCCGGGAAGGTGTAGCGCTGCCAGCCGGTGCGCGTGGTCGCGGTCAGCTCGGCGGTGATGCCGGTGGCGAGCTTGACCTGGTACGCGCCGGGCGACGCGCTCTCGTCGGAGTGGCTGAACTGCGCCGCGTACTGGGCGTCGTCGGTGCTGGTGATGTCGCCGGTGGTCGGCAGCACCGGCAGGTCGCCGCCGAGCCCGCAGCCGACGCCCGACAGGTGCACCGAGCTGAAGCCGAGGATGTGGTCCTGGCCGTAGTCGTAGCCGGTGTTGTGCCCGGTGTCCGGGGAGAGCTGGACCATGCCGAAGGGCACGGCGGCGCCGGGGTAGGTGTTGCCGTCGTTCTGCGTCCCGATGAACGGGTTGACCAGGTGGGTGAGATCGCCGCCCGCGCTTCCGCCCGCCGGGCCCGCCGAGGCCGCCCGCGCCGGCAGCGCCACCGCGAACGTCGCGGCGAGCGCGACCACCGCCGCGGTCGCCGCTCTTCGCAGCCGCGTCCTTCGGGTCATGGTGTACTCCCCTTGTTTGACAACGTTGTCAGCTTCCCCGCGCAGGCTGGCACGCGCGGAACCCACGGTGCGGAACATGCCAAGAATGACTGGAATCCTGACGACCGCGGGCCCCGGCGTCAAGCGTTAATCGCCTGACGCTTCGTCAGGCGGCCCCGGTTGCGGCTTCGTCGATATCGATTCAAGCCGCGATCGGCCTGCCGGGCACCCCCGGAATCGTCTCGGCGCGACACCTGGACGAAGCGGGAATGTGCTTGTAGCCTCAAGCCGCACTTCTTGGATGAATCGTTTCATTCCACACCCCCCGAGTCGGGAGCCGCACCCATGCCCAACACCCCTGCGGGAGAAGGTCCTCGCGCGACCGGACCGCAGCGCCGCACCCTCATGAAGGCCGGACTCGGCGGGGCCGCGCTGGCCGCCGCCGGGCTCACGTTCGGCTCCGCCGGAGCCGCCGCCGCGGCGAGTTCCCGCGTCGGCCCGGCGGGCTCCGCCGCCCCGCACGACACCGGCGACTGGCACCACTACGTCCAGGGCCCCTCCAGCCGGACCGTACGCCCGGTGGGCGTGCTGCGCAGCAGCGGCGCGGTGACCGCCCCCGAGGCCCTCCTGGCGCCCGGCGGGGCCGCCACCGTGCTGAAGCGCCCGCAGCCGCAGCAGCCGCCGCGCTGGCCGGACGGCACCACGGCGACCGCCTCCTCCTTCCACGCGCCCAACGGCGGCGACGACGGGCAGCCGCGCACCTACGACGCCGCCAACGCCATCGACGGCGACACCGGCACGTTCTGGAACGACGACACGATCGCGGCCTACCCGGACACCCTGACCGTCACCACGGCCGCGCCGCTGTCCCTGCCGGGCATCACGCTGCTGTCCAACTCCGACGGCGCGCCGAGCGACTTCACCGTCCAGACCTGGGACGGCAGCGCCTGGCAGACCGCCGCGACGGTCACCGGCAACACCGATGTGCGGCGGGCCGTGCCCTTCGGGTCGACCGTGTCCACCACCCAGGTGCGGATCAACGTCACGGCCGACCAGAGCACGCCGCAGGGCGAGTTCACCCGGATCAACGAGGTGTACCCGGGGCTGCTGCCCGCCGACGACGTGCCGCGGGTGGTGGTGGACTTCGGCAAGGTCGTGGTCGGCTACCCGCACATCAGCTTCTCCTCGGCGTCGGGCAACTCCCCCGGCGTGCGGCTGGCGTTCTCCGAGACCGTGCAGTTCCTCACCGACCGCAGCGACTTCACCCGCTCCGACCAGTCCGGGGTGCCCTCCCAGGGCACCGACCAGTTCGCCGTGCCGGCCGGCGGCGCCGACTGGAAGGACACCAAGGGCTACCAGAGCGGAACCCAGGTCTACGCCGACGGCCTGCACGGGTTCCGCTACCTCCAGATCAGCCTGGACGCCCTCGCCTCCGACGCGCCGGCCGCCCAGCCCTGGGGCGAGGTCTCCGTCGACGCGGTGTGGCTGGACTTCACCGCCTACCTCGGCACCCCGGAGTCGTACACCGGCTGGTTCCTCAGTTCCGACGACGACCTCAACCGCTACTGGTACGGGGCCGCCTACACCAACGAGCTGGTCACCGACACCTTCCGGTCCGACGACATCGACCCCCGCGGCGCCGACAGCCCCACCCTGGACGGCAAGCTGGTCCTCCAGGACGGTGCCAAGCGCGACCGGGACCCGTACGTCGGCGACCTCGCGGTGTCCGCGCGCACGCTCTACCTCACCCACGACGACGCGGCCGCGGCCGCCCGCGACGTGCTCGCGGACCTCGCCGACCACCAGCGCGCCGACGGCTGGATCCCACCCGCGTCGATCAACGGCTACACGCTGCCGCTCTTCGACTATCCGCTGTGGTGGGTGACCTGCAGCTGGGATTACATACTGCACACCGGCGACCGCGGCTACGCCACCGGCTACTACCCGCACCTCACCAAGGTGCTGGACTCCTGGTACCCGTCGGTGACCGACGGCGACGGCCTGCTCAGCAAGGGCCTCAACGGCACCTCCGGGTACGGCGACTACGCCTTCCTCGGCCGCTCCGGGCAGATCACCTACTACAACGCCAACTACGTGCAGGCCCTCAACGACGCGGCGTCGCTGGCGACCTACCTCGGCAACTCCGCGGACGCCGCCCGCTGGACGGCCCGGGCCGGCACCGTCGCGGCCGCCGTCAACGCCCACCTGTGGGACGCGGCGGCCGGCGCCTACCTGGACTCCTCCAGCGGCGCGGCCCGCCACGCCCAGGACGGCAACGCGATCGCGATCACCGCGGGCGTGGCCGACGCAGGCCGGGCCGCGTCCGCCCTCGCCCACCTGGACGCCACGACGGTACTGCCGTACGGCAACGCCTTCATGGACAACGACACCATCTTCGACGGCGCCTCGCAGCGGGTGTACGCCTTCACCTCGTACCCGGAGCTGGTGGCACGCTTCCGCAGCGACCGGGCCGACTCCGCGCTCGACCAGATCCGGCGCACCTACGGCTGGATGGACACCCACGACCCGGGCATCACCAGCTGGGAGGGCATCGGCCCGGACGGCTCGCCGTACGAGGGCGCGTACACCAGCATGGCGCACGGCTGGTCGACCGGCGTGGTGCCGGCGCTGACCAACGAGCTGCTCGGCGTCCAGCCGACCGCGCCGGGCTTCAGCACGTGGGCGGTGCGGCCCCGCCCCGGCTCGGTCGCCTGGGCCCGGGGCCAGGTGCCCACCCCGCGCGGCCCACTGGCGGTGGACTGGCAGCACCCCCGCGGCGGCACCTTCGCGCTGACCGTCCGGGTGCCGCGCGGCACCACCGGCAGCATCGCCGTCCCCACGGACGGGCGGGCCGTCACCGTGCACGTCGACGGCAAACTGGCGTGGAACGGCAGCAAGGCGAAGGCGTACGGCGCCAAGGCCCAGGACGGCTACGTGGTCCTGGACGGGATCACCGCCGGCACCCGGACCGTGGCGGTCCGCCCGGCGGGCTGAGCGACCGGGTGCGCCGCGCGCGGCGCACCCGGCGGCAACGGCCGTCCCCGGAACCGGCTGCCCGGTCCGGGGACGGCCGTTGCCGTCCTGCGTCACGCAGTCGCCACCGCGAAGACGTGCATGTCGCCTCCCGAGGTGGTGGCCGGCAGGGTCACCGAGGCGAGCTGCTTGCCCGCCTGGAGGGTGATGGGCGCGGTCGCGAACACGTCCGTGCCCACCGGGTCGGTGGTCCCGCCCATGACGTCCCGGTACGCGGTGTGGACCGCGACCGTGTTGTCGAAGGAGGGCTGGTCACCGCCACCGCCGAGGGTCCAGTCGCTGAAGCCGATGTCGGCCTGCTGGGTGGTGCCGTCGGTGTAGGTGAGGGTGGCCGTACCGGTGGTGGGGCCGTCGTCGGCGCTGCCCAGCAGGCTCAGCCGGGTGTCGCCGGCCGAGGTCGCCGAGACGTCGAGGACCTGGTCACCGCCGCCGACCTGGATGTTGTCCGGGGCGCCCGGCGTCACCTGGGGCCAGGTGAAGTCGAAGCCGCCCGCGGAGACGGTGCTGCCCGGGGTGGCCCCGGCCGCGGCGAGCGCCTTGGCCGAGTAACTCCAGCCGCCGCCGTCGAAGTTGGCCGCCGGGTTGTCGTCGTCGGCCGAGATGCCCTTGTTGTTGACGTACCAGCTCACGCTCCCCTTCACGCCGACCGTCACCGACAGCCACGCCTTGGGTGACGTGCTGCCGTGCGCGGCGGCCGAGGAGGTCAGGGTCAGCGGGACCTGGTAGACGCCGGCCTTCGTGCCCGCGGCGACCGCGACCGACAGCTTCGCGGTGGCCTTGCCGTTCTTGGGCACGTTGAGGTGGCCGCTCGCCGGGGTGAGCGTGATGCCGTCCGGCGCGGCGGCCGACCAGCGCACGTCCTGGCCCCGGTCCTGGATCGACGACACGGCGAGGGCGGAGTCCGCGGAACCGCCGGGCTCGACCTTGACCGCGCCGGGCGTGGTGGTGGCGAAGAACGGCGCCTCGCCGTCACGGAAGGACGGCGGCACGTCCTTCGCGGCACTGCCCCAGGTGGTGTTCGGGGTGCTGCCCAGCGTGTAGTCCAGGGTGCCGCCGTGGGTGGCGAAGGACGCCGGGACCCAGGGCTGGTCGGACTTCTTGCCGTTGGTGCGCAGGCTCTGGATGTAGATGTTCTTCGTGGACGCCTGCGGGGCGTTGACCGTGATGGTCTTGCCGAGGCCGGTGTGGATCACCGCGTGCGGGAAGACCGGCGCGCTGAGCACCAGGTCGGCGCGGCTGGGGACCTGCGGGTACATGCCGAGCGCGGAGAAGACGTACCAGGAGGACATGGTCCCCGCGTCGTCGTTGCCCGGGATGCCGCCGGGGGTGTTGGTCCACAGCGTGTCGGTCTCGGCCCGCACCGTCTGCTGGGTCTTGTAGGGGGCGCCGAGGTAGTCGTAGAGGTACGGCGCGTTGATGTCGGGCTCGTTGGTCGGGTCGTAGCGGGTCTGGTCCTGGGCGGTGAAGTCGAAACTGCCGTCCGGGGCGCGGAAGAAGGAGTCGAGCCGGTCGACGGTGGCCTTGTCGCCGCCCATCGCCTGGGCGAGCCCGGCGACGTCGGAGTACACCATCCAGCTGTAGCGGGCGCTGCTGCCCTCCACGAAGCCGTCGCCGGTCGCGGGGCTGAAGTTGGTGCCGGCCCAGGTGCCGTCGGAGTTGCGGTTGCGCATCCAGCCGCCCTGGGTGGTGGCGTTCGGGTCGAAGACGTTCGTCCAGCTGCCGCTGCGCTGGGCGAACTTGCTCTCGTCGGCGTGATCGCCGACCTGGCCGGCCAGCTGCGACAGCCCGAAGTCCGCGGCGGCGTCCTCCAGGGTCTCGGCCGCTCCGCCCCAGCAGTGGCAGTTGTCGGCCGGCACGTAGCCGAGCGCCTCGTACTGGTCCAGCGCGGGGCGTTCACCGACGCACTCGACGTTGCAGCCCGCGCTGTCTGAGTCGTTGGCGGTCGGCACGGTGGCGGCCTTGGCCAGCGAGGCGAGGGCGCCCTTGACGTCGAAGTCGGTGCCGCCGAAGGCGTAGATCCCGGCGAGCGCGGCGTCGGAGGGGTCGCCGGACATGATGCTGGTCTTGCCGTTCTCCAGCAGCCAGCGGTCCCACTCACCACCGTTCTGGCTCGCGTAGTTGAACAGGGACTGGGCATAGTCGCTGCCCACGGTGGGCTGGAGCAGCGTCAGCAGCTGTACCTGCGCGCGGTACTGGTCCCAGCCGGAGAACGTGCCGTACTGCGCGTGCTGTCCGCGGCTGAGCTGGTGGGTCTTGCGGTCCGAGCCGAGGTACTGCCCGTTGACGTCGCTGGTGAGCGTCGGCTCCAGCATCGAGTGGTAGAGCGCGGTGTAGAAGGTGCTGGTCTGGTCGGCGCTGCCACCGGACACCTGGACCTTGCGCAGGTCGGTGTTCCAGGCGGCCTTGGCCTCCGCGCGCACCGCGGCGAAGCTCTTCCCGGGCGGGTTCTCCGCGCGCAGGTTGGCCTCGGCGTTGGCGGCGCTGACGTAGGAGATCGCGACCTTCGCCTGCACCTGCTGGGTGCCCGCGGCGAAGGTGACGTAGGCGCCGGAGCCCTTGCCCGCGGTGGGGTTGCCGCTGGAGTTGTAGCCGGTGCCGCCGGAGGCCGACGTGGAACCGGCGTTCAGCGTGCCGTCGGTCCAGGTGCCGACCTTCGCGAACGGCTGGTCGAAGTGCGCGGTGAAGTAGAGGGTGTAGACGTCGTGCCGGTTGTTCGCGCTCTGCGGGCCGCAGAAGTTGCCCGCGCTGACCGAGCCGGTGACGGTCTGCGTCGCGGCGTCCACGTGGACGTCGGCCGCGCTGCTGCCGCTCTCGGAGTTGGAGGTGCGCAGCAGCATGCTCGCCGGCTTGTCCGCCGGGAAGCCGAACTCCCCGGTGCCGGTCCGCGCGGTGGTGGTCAGCTCGGCGCTGGCGCCGCTGTCCAGGCCCACCTTGTAGTAGCCGGGCGACGCCGTCTCGTTGGCGTGGCTGAAGGTGCTGGCGTACGTGGCGTCCTTGGTGTCCGCGCTGGGCGAGGAGGTCACGTCGCCGACGTACGGCATGATCGGGATGTCGCCGTTCGCGCCCGAGCAGCCGACACCGTTGAGGTGGGTCAGGCTGAAGCCGCGGATCTTCGTGGCGTCGTAGCGGTAGCCGCCGGGGGCGGGCGTGGAGAACTGGTTGCCCGTCGAGTTCTGCGGGCTCCACGCGAGCATGCCGAACGGCACCACGGCGCCGGGGTAGGTGTTCCCCGCGTTCGAGGTGCCGATCAGCGGGTTGACGGTGGCGGCCGGGTCGGCGGGGGCGCCGGACGCGGCGGCCGCGTTGGCGGTCCCGGCGCCGAGGCCGAGACCGAGGAGTGCGCTCGCCGCCGCCAGCGCGCAGGCGATCCTGCGCCTGCTGCGGGTTCCGACGGCCCGGTGCGGGGTTCTTTCTGGCACCAATCCTGCCCTTCGTGACGTACTGGGTGACCGGCAGGGGACGGTCTTTCCCCCGGAGGAGGCGGGGAGGCGGGACCGCACCCGACAACGTTGTCAGGGAATCGAGGGACGATATTCCTCTTGGGTCTCGAAGGGTGTCAAGCATCGATCCGCCACCGCCCCGGACAAACGCGGGCAAGTACACGTAAGTGGCCGCGGGAACGCTCCCGCCCGGCCCGGCGGGCGGCGCACGGTGCGGTGGTGACGGTGCGTCAGTTCACCCGCGGGGGGCACGGGCGGGGCGTTCGGGCCCGGGGGCGCGTGGGGCCGGTGGGGTGGGGGTGCGGAGATGCGGCGCGGCGCCCCGGTGGGGTCGGTACGCCTGGTCACGGCACGAAGCGCCTGGTCGTGGCGGGGTGTTTCAGGCCCGCGCGCGGGGACACCCGGACGCCATGATGGGAACACTACTGCGAGGCACCGTGGCCGGGGCCGCCGGAACGACCGTGCTGAACGCCGTCACGTACGGCGACATGGCCGTGCGCGGGCGGCCGACGAGCAGTGCGCCGGAGGGCACCGTCGAGGCGCTCGCGGACCTCACGGGGGTCACCGTCGGCGGCACCGGCGAGACGCGCGGCAACCGGCTGACCGGGCTGGGGGCGCTCTCCGGCATCGTCACCGGCGTCGGCGTCGGGACGGCCGTGGCCGTGCTGCGGAAGGCGGGGGTACGGCTGCCGCTGTGGATGGGCGGCGTCCTCACCGGAGCACTCGCCATGGCGGTCACCGACCTGTCGATGGCCGAGCTGGACGTCAGCGACCCGCGCACCTGGTCGGGCACCGACTGGCTGTCCGACGCGATCCCGCACCTGATCTACGGTCTGGTGACGTACGGCATCATGACGGCCGGGGAGCAGCGCACATGAAGGCCCTCGCGCCCGCACGGGCCGCGCTGATCGGGGCGGCGTCCGGGCTGCGCAGCCAACTCGGGCCGGCGGCGGTCGCGGTGAGCGGCGCCGCCGCCGGGGCGCCCGAGCCGCTCGCGCTGCTGTCCGCCCGGCCGGTGGTGATCGGCACGGTGACCGCGGCCGTCGGAGAACTGGTCGTCGACAAGCTGCCGATGACGCCGAGCCGGTTGAGCGTGGCCGGGCTGGTGCCGCGCTTCCTGTTCGGCGGGCTGGCCGCCGCCGTCCTCGCGGCGGACGCCGCGAAGCCGGTCACGATGGTGCCGAACGGCAACGGCGGCCTCACCGGGGCGGAGGGCGACGGCGCGGCGGACGGGTCCGGGCTGTCGCCGGGTCTGCTGGGCGCCGCCGCCGCGGTCGGTGGGGGTGCCGCCGTGGCGGCGGCCTTCGCCGGGGCCTGCTGGCGCCGCACCTGGGCCCGGCGCTGCTACCCCGACTGGCCCGCCGCCCTCCTGGAGGACGCCGTCGCCCTGACCCTCGCGCTGACCGCATGCACGCGGCCCCCTCCCTCGCCCCGTACCGGCGACGCCGCCGCCTGGTAGGGCGCGGCCCGGCGCCGGGGAGGCCGTCCCTTGCACCGGGCCCAACCTCCCTGCCGTAGGGCGCCGTTGCGCCGGTACGGCCCGCGGGGCGCGGTCCTCGCCCGTCGGGCCGGCCGCCCCCGCAGGCGGCACGCGGTCCCGCCTCCGCCCCACCCGCGGGCCGCGGCGCACCGCTGCTCCGGGCCAAAGCCGTGCGCGGGCACGTCCGTTCGCGCCCGGTCACGGGCAACACCCTTGCTGACGATCGGGGTCGGCCGGGCGCTTCGGCAGTAGCATCGAAGAGCGGGACGGACCGCCGCGGCAGCGGCGACCGGGGCGTGCGGGTCGAAGGCCGCGCGTCCGCGGACCGGCCGTCCTGTCAGGAACGGAGGGCTGCGATGACTCCCCCGGCCTCCCCCGCGGACCCGGTCGAGCCGGTGCGCCGGGTCGAGTTGACGCCCGCCGCGGAGGAACTCCTCCAGCGGCTCGCGGACCGGCACGGCCCGCTGATGTTCCACCAGTCCGGCGGCTGCTGCGACGGCAGCTCCCCGATGTGCTACCTGCGCGGGGAGTTCCGGGTCGGGGGCGCGGACGTGCTGCTCGGCCGGGTGGCCGGCGACACCCCGTTCTGGATGAGCGCGAGCCAGTTCGCGTACTGGCGGCACACCCATCTGACGGTCGACGTCGTCGCGGGCCGGGGCAGCGGCTTCTCGCTGGAGGCCCCCGAGGGCGTCCGGTTCCTGCTGCGCTCGCGACTGCTGACCGACGACGAGGTGGACCGGCTGGCGGCCCAACCCGCCCCGCGGACCGGCGCGGACGCCTCCGTGACCTGAGGCGGCACCGGGAACCGCGTTGCCGCCGCCCGCGGGCCGCGCGTACGGTGCCCGGCATGGATCACCCTTCACCGGAAACCACCGGCCACGCCCCGCACCCCGGGCCGGTCACCGCCGACGACGTGGCGCTGGCCGTGGCGCTGTCGGCGCGGACGCTCGCCCAGGCGCCGGACGAGGACTGGGACCGGCCGGCCGGCGACCTGGACTGGTCACGCTGGGAGACCACCGAGCACCTGGCGGACGACCTGTTCGCCTACGCACTCCAGATCGGCCCGGCGACACCGCCCTTGACCACGCACGTGCCCGCGTCCTGGCGGCGCGAGCGGCCGGGCGGGCCCGCGAGCACCGTCTTCGTGGCGCGCGAGGAGGGCCGCGACGGGCTGCTCCAGGTGCTGGAGGCGTGCGGCGCGCTGCTGGTGGCGATGGTGCGCAGCACCCCGCCGACGGTGCGCGCGCACCACGTGCACGGGGTCTCCGATCCCGAGGGTTTCGGGGCGATGGGCGTGGTGGAGACGCTGGTGCACACCCATGACGTCGCCACCGGCTTCGGCCTGCCCTGGCAGCCGCCCGCCGACCTGTGCGCGCGGGCGCTGCACCGGCTGTTCCCCGGCGCACCGACGGACGCCGCACCGTGGCCGGTGCTCCTGTGGTCGACCGGTCGGGCCGAACTCCCGGGCCGGGCACGGCCGGCGGAGTGGCGCTGGTACGGGGAGCCGCGCGGCTGAACCGCCCGGCGGCGCCCGGTTCGGCGGCTCCTACGGCGCCCGGGTCGGCGTCCGTTGCGGCGCCCGGGTCGGCATCCGCCCCGGCTGTGCGGCCGGTGCGCGGTGCGATCGATCGACCGAGACCGGACAAAATATAGCTTTACCGACAATTCGGACATAAAGTTCCTAGTGTCTCGCCCATGCCACTCAGGAGGCTCCCATGTCCGAACTCATCGTGATCGGCTACAACGACCACAAGACCGCCGAGGACGCCTACGCCAAGGTGCAGGGCCTCCAGCAGGACTACGTGGTGAACCTCAACGGGCTCGCCGTGGTCTCCGTGGACGCCGAGGGCAAGACCCACGTCGACACGCCCAGCAAGATCGTCGGCGTCTCGGCGGCGTCGGGGGCCCTGTGGGGCATGGTCTTCGGCCTTCTCTTCCTGGTACCGGGGCTCGGCCTGCTGGCCGGCGCCGCGATGGGCGGGCTGCTCGGCAAGCTCGGCAAGTCCGGGATCGACGACCAGTTCCGCGGCCAGGTGCAGGAGATGCTCAAGCCCGGCACGTCGGCCGTGGTAGTGATGGCGTCGAAGATCACCGAGGACAAGTTCGCCGATGCCATGCAGCCCTTCGGCGGCACCCTGCTGAAGACCTCGCTCACCGACGAGGACGAGAAGGAGCTGGCCGAGCACCTGTCCGGCGCGCAGCAGCAGTAACCGGCAGGCGGGACCGCCTCGTCACCCCGGCAGCGCCGCCGCGCTGCCGGGGTCGAGCAGTGCCGCGAGCACGTCACCGGTACCGGCCAACCGCGCGGGCATGTCGCCGATGGCGAAGCCGAGTTGCTCCGGTGCGTCGACGGCGGCGACCTCGTCCCAGGTCAGCGGCGCGGAGACGGTGGGCCGGGCGCGGGCGCGCACCGTGTAGGGGACGGCGGTGGTCTTGCTGGCCGAGTTCTGCGACCAGTCGATGAAGACCCGCCCGGTGCGGTCCGCCTTGGCCATCCGCGACACCACCCGGTCCGGGCGGGTCGCCTCCAGCTCGCGGGCGATCGTCCTGGCGTATGCCCGCGCCCCGTCCGGGGTGGCGCCGCGCAGCGCGGCCAGCAGGTGCAGCCCCTTGGAGCCGCTGGTCTTGGCCCAGCACGCGATACCGTCGGCGGCCAGCCGCTCGCGCAGGTCGAGGGCGACCCGGCAGCAGTCGACGGCGGTGCGGCCCGGCCCCGGGTCCAGGTCGAGCACCAGCCGGTCGGCGGTGTCCGGGTCCGCGGCACACCACTGCGGCGTGTGGATCTCCACGCAGGAGAGGTTGCCCGCCCAGACCAGCGTGGCGAGGTCGTTCACCTCGACCTGCTCCATCAGCTCGCCGCCGCTGCGCACCCGCTCGGTGGTCGTCACCCAGTCGGGCGTACCCGCGGGCGGGCGTTTCTGGAAGAACCGCTGCCCGTCCACCCCGTCGGGGGTGCGGACGAAGCTGGCCAGCCGGCCCCGGGTGTGCGGCAGCAGGACGCCGGCGACGGTGGCGTAGTACTCGAGCAGCTCCGCCTTGGTGGTGCCGGTCTGCGGCCAGAGCACGCGGTCGAGGTGGCTGAGCTTCAGCCGGCGGCCCTCGACCTCGGTGATCGGCATACGATAAAGATCCCATACGCCGACAAAAAGGACATGCGATGCGTAGCGTCTGGTCGGGCAACCTGGCCTTCGGCCTGGTCTCGATACCGGTGAAACTGGGCTCCGCCGTCTCCACCCACAAGATCAGCTTCCGGCAGATCCACCTGGCCGACCAGGGCCGGGTCCGCTACCAGAAGACCTGCGAGCTCGACGAGCAGGTGCTGGACTCCTCCGACATCGGCCGCGCCTACGAGACCCCCGACGACCAGCTCGTCGAGGTCACCGACTCCGACCTCAAGGCGCTGCCGCTGCCCACCGCGAAGACCATCGAGGTCCGCGGCTTCGTGGACACGGCCTCGGTGGACTCGATGCAGCTGGACACCCCGTACTTCCTCGCCCCGGCGTCGGCGGGGGCGAACAAGCCGTACGTCCTCATGCGCGAGGCGCTGGAGCGATCGGGGAAGGCGGCGATCGGCAAGTTCGCGATGCGCAACTCCGAGCACCTGGCGCTGATCCGGCCGCGCGACGACGTCCTGATGCTCCAGACGCTGCGCTGGCCCGACGAGTTGAACAACCCCGCGGAGGCGGCACCCAAGGGCAGCGTCAAGATCAGCGACTCCGAGCTGAAGCTCGCCGACACCCTCATCGAGGCGCTCGGCGAGGCCGACCTGAGCGCGTACCGCGACGAGTACGCGCAGGCCGTCGAGGCGCTGGTGACCGCGAAGCTGGAGGGCGCGGAGCCGCCGACCGCGGGCGAGGAGGCCGGCGGTGGGACCGTCGTGGACCTGATGTCGGCGCTGCGTGCGTCCGTGGAGCAGGCGAAGCCGTCGTCCGGTGGGCGGTCCGGCGCCGCGGCGAAGCGCACGGCCAAGAAGGCGGCGCCCGGCAAGCGGGCGGCGGCGAAGAAGACCGGGGCGAAGTCCGGCACCGACGGGTCGGCCGGGACGAAGGAGGGCGCGGCGAAGAAGACGGCGGCGCGGAAGACGGCCTCCTCCGGACGGAAGGCGAGCTGAGCGGAGGCACCTCCCGGATAAAGTGAAAGTCTGCCGTCATTTGCTGTTTGCAAGCTTTTTGAGAGTGTACTGTCTTTTTACAGTCGACTCTCAGGAGGCTTCCCATGGCCGCCGTGCCCGCCGCATCCGCCGCGCTCGCCGAATCGTCCGCGCCCCCGCCGCCGGCCGCGTCGCCACGCCGCTGGCTGGCGCTCGCGGCCCTGACCCTGAGCGTGCTGATCATCGGTCTGGACGGCACCGTCATCAACGTCGCGCTGCCCACCCTGTCCGGCGAACTCGGCGCGAGCAGCGCCCAGTTGCAGTGGATCGGCGGCGGGTACCTGCTCGCGCTGTCGGTGGTGATGCTGCCGGTCGGGCTGCTCGGCGACCGGTACGGGCACAAGCGCCTGCTGATCGGCGGCATCACGCTGTTCGGTCTCGCGTCGCTGGCCGGCGCCAAGGCCACGTCGCCGGACGAGCTGATCGCGGTGCGCACCGTGCTCGGCGCCGGCGCGGCGATGATCATGCCGCTGTCGATGGCGATTCTCCCGCGGATCTTCTCCCGTCAGGAGCTGCCCAAGGCGATCGCCACCTGGACCGCGGCCACGGCGCTCGGCATGCCGGTCGGCCCGCTGGTCGGCGGCTGGCTGCTGAACCACTTCTGGTGGGGCTCGGTCTTCGTCTTCAACGTGCCGGTCGCCGCGATCGCGCTGGTCGCCGCGGTGTGGCTGCTGCCCGGCGACCGCACCGGCCGGCCGCGGTCCGCCGCGCCCTTCGACATCGCCGGCACCGTACTGAGCGCGGTCGGCATCACCGCCCTGGTGTACGGCACGATCCTCGTCCCCGACGACGGCTGGGGCAGCCCGAAGGTACTGGCCGGGATCGTCGGCGGCGCCCTGGTACTGGCCGCCTTCATGGTCCGGCAGCGGCGCACCGCCCACCCGCTGGTCGACCTGAAGCTCTTCGCCGACCGGGCCTTCCGCTGGGGCACCCTGCTCGCGGTGTTCGTCAACTTCGCGGTGATGGGCATCCTGTTCGTGGTCCCGCAGTACCTCCAGTCCGTGCTCGGGCACGACGCGTTCGGCACCGGGCTGCGCATCCTGCCGCTGATCGTCGGGCTCATGCTCGCCGCCACCCTCAGCGAGCCGATCGCCAAGCGGTTCGGGCCCCGTCTGGTGATCCCGGCCGGGCTGCTGCTGCTCGCCGCCGGAGCCCTGCTCGGCGCGACCACCGGGGCGGACAACGGGTACGGCTTCGCCGCCGTGTGGCTGTCCCTGATCGGCTTCGGCTTCGGCAGCGCCATGGTCCCCGCCACCAGTCTGGTCATGGGATCGCTGCCCGCCGAGCGCTCCGGCCAGGGCACCAGCCTGCTGGAGACGGTCCAGCAGGTCGGCGGCGTGCTCGGCGTGGCCGCCCTGGGCAGCATCCTCAGCGCCGGCTACCTCGGCCGGCTCTCCGTCTCCCACCTGGACGGGTCCACCGCGCGCGCCGCCCGCGACTCGGTCACCGGCGCCGACGCGGTCGCCGCCCGGCTGCACGACCCCGCGCTGCTCGCCTCCGCGCACTCCGCCTTCGTGCACGGCCTGAACCTGGTGCTGCTCACCTGCGGTGCCTGCTCGCTGCTCGCGGCCGTGCTCGGACTGTTCCTGCTCCCCCGCGGCGGTCGGGCCGACGGCGCCCCCGCCAGCGCCTCCCCCTCCGCCTCCGCCGCGGACGACCCGGGTACCGGGAGGCCCGCCGATGTGGCCGGACCGTCCGACACCCCGGCCGGGGTGGTCGTCCGCGGCACCGTGCACGGAGAATCAGGGACATGAGCACTGAGGAGACCCCGGCCGTGGCGGCACCGAGCCTGCGGGAGCGCAAGAAGCAGCGCACCCGGGAGGCGATCAGGCGGGAGGCGTACCGGCTCTTCGCCGAGCAGGGCTACGAGGCGACCACCGTCGACCAGATCGCCGAGGCGGCCGAGGTCTCCCCCAGCACGTTCTTCCGGTACTACCCGACCAAGGAGGACGTGGTCCTGGTCGACGACTACGACTCGGTGCTCGCCGAGGCCCTGCTGTCCCGCCCGGCCGGCGAGCCGATCGTGGAGTCGCTGCTCGCCGCGCTCGCGGACTCCTTCAGCCCGATCCTCAAGTCGGACGTCGACGATCTGCTGCTGCGGACCCGGCTCGGCTTCAACGACCCCGCGATCAGGGCCCGTTCCTGGGACGAGTTGCAGCGCAGCCAGGACCGGCTGGCCGAGGTGATCATGACCCGCACCGGGCGCGGGCCGGACGACCTGGAGGTGCACGCCGCGGCCGCCGCGATCATGGCGGTGGCCACGGCGGTGGTCCGGTACTGGGTGGAGCGGGACGGCGAACCGGACCTGCCCGCCCTCTACGAGGGCCCCTTCCGCATGCTCGCCGAGGGCCTGCGGCTGTGAACGCCGCATGAACACCCCGGCCCTCAAACGCGCCTGGAACGGGACGAACCGCCGCTCGCCGCATTGACAGCCCCCCGGCCGTTCCCTACGTTGACGCGCAGGTCAAGGCCGGGTCGGCCCCGGCCGTCGGCAGGGACGCGGCCCGCGGCGCGGGCGGACGGGAGTGGGCGGGGATGGACGCGGCGACGGGCTCTGCGCGGTGGCGACGCCACTGCCGCAACCTCGCCACGCAGGCCCGCCACATCGACCTGCTGCGCGTCAGCAGCGCCCTGTGTCAGGGCTGAACTCCCCCGGGCCACACGCCCGTTGACGTAGGTCACCAGCCGAGCACCGGCGCGCCGCCGCCCGCCCGGCCCCCCGCGCCGCGTGCTGGCTGCGCCGGACGCCGCACCACCCTTCCCGCTCCTCGTCCCCGCCTCCGCCGCGCCCGCGAGCCATGCCGCCCGCCGCGCGTGCGCGGTGCGGCCCTCCCTCGCGCCGGAGTTCTCCCATGAGCGACCTTTCCCGTGCCGCCGTCCCACCCGAACGGCTCGCGCCGGCCGACCCGGCACCGCCGGATCCCTTGCCCGGCCCGGCCGTTGACACCCCCGCGGGTCCGGCCCACGACGAGCGGGTGATCCCCTTGCGCCATCCCTGGCGCTGGGTGCTCACCGCGCTCGTGCTGGTCCTCGTCGCGCAGCTCGCCCACGGCCTGGTCACCAACCCGTTCTTCCAGTGGGGCCGGTTCCGCTACTGGTTCCTGCGGCCGATCATCCTGCACGGCCTCGGCGTCACGCTCCAGGTCACCGCGCTGAGTGCGGTGTTCGGGCTGGTCGGCGGGATCGTACTGGCGCTCGCGAGGATGTCGCGCAGCCCCGTTTTGCGGGTGGTGAGCTGGACCTACGTGTGGCTGCTGCGGTCGGTGCCGCTGATCGTGCTGCTGCTGTTCCTGGCGAACTTCTCCGCGCTGTACCGCACGGTGAGCCTCGGGGTGCCGTTCGGCCCGCACTTCGTGGAGTTCGACGAGGCCAGGGCGGCGAGCAGCCTGGTGGTCGCGGTGGTCGGGATCAGCCTCAACGAGGCCGCGTACGCCGCCGAGGTGGTCCGCGGCGGGCTGCTGTCGGTGGACCAGGGCCAGCACGAGGCGGCGGCCGCGCTCGGCCTCCCCCGCCGCTACCAGTTCACCCGGATCATCTTCCCGCAGGCGCTGCGGGCGATCGTGCCCGCCTACGTCAACCAGCTCATCGGCCTGGTGAAGAGCACGTCCCTGGTCTTCTACGTCTCGCTGCTGGACGTGTTCGGCCGGGTGGAGACGCTGGGCAGCACCTACCCGAGCGACATCGTGCCGCTGCTGCTGGTGGCGACGGTCTGGTACGTGGTGCTGACCAGCGTGGTCTCGGTCGCGCAGTTCTACGTGGAGCGCTACTTCTCCCGAGGGGCGCTGCGCACGGTGCCGCCCACGCCGTGGCAGCGGCTGCGTACGGCGGTCGCCGATCTGCGGGCCCGGGCCCGGCTCGCGACGGGAGCGGCCCGATGAGCGCCCCCGCCGCCGGGAACGAGGCGGCCGGAGCCGTGGGAGCGGTCGGGGCGGAGCCGGTCTCGGTCACCGTGACCGGCGCCCACAAGCGGTTCGGCGCGCAGCAGGTGCTCGCCGGGGTCGACCTCGAGGTGCCGGCCGGCGAGGTGACGGTGATCCTCGGGCCGTCCGGCTCGGGCAAGTCCACCCTGCTGCGGGCGATCAACCACCTGGAGAAGCTGGACGCGGGGCACGTCGAGGTCGGCGGCGAGCCCGTCGGAGTGCGCCGGCACCGCGGCCGGTTCAAGGAGCTGAACGAGCGGGCGATCCTCGCCCAGCGCGGCCGGATCGGCTTCGTCTTCCAGAACTTCAACCTCTTCCCGCACCTGACCGCGCTGGAGAACGTGGCCGCCGCGCCCGTCGCGACCGGCCGCAGGAACCGGGCGCAGGCCCGGGAGGCCGCGCGCGACCTGCTGGCGCGGGTCGGACTGGCCGACCGGGCGGGGGCGTACCCGCGGCAGCTCTCCGGCGGGCAGCAGCAGCGGGTCGCCATCGCCCGCGCGCTCGCCCTGGAGCCCGGCGTCATCCTCTTCGACGAGCCGACGTCCGCGCTCGATCCCGAACTGGTCGGCGAGGTGCTCGCGGTGATCCGGGACCTGGCGACGGGCGGCACCACGCTGATCGTCGTCACCCACGAGATCGGCTTCGCCCGGGAGGTGGCCGACACCGTCGTCTTCCTCGACGGCGGCCGGATCGTCGAGCAGGGGCCGCCCGCGCAGGTGCTGTCGGCGCCGCGCCACCCGCGGACCCGGGAGTTCCTCAGCCGCGTCCTGTGACGCGGGCCGCACCGACGCGCGACCCGCGCCCGCCGCCCGCCGCTCACCGCCCTTTCGTTCCACCGTGCCCACCACCCTCGCCCCAGGAAGGCCGTCATGCACCGTTCCGCTTCCAGACTCGTCCTGAGCGCAGCCGCCGCCACCTCACTCCTGCTGGGCCTGGCCGCCTGCGGCAGCGACAGCGACCCGGGTGCCGGCGCCCCGGCGGCGGCCGTGGCCAAGGGGACGGTGGTGGTCGGCGCGGTGTCCAACGGCGCCGCCCGGCAGACCGTCCTCAAGGTGCCCGAGGTGGCCTCGATCCGCGCCGAGCTGCCCGCGTCCGTACGGAAGAGCGGGAAGCTCGTGGTGGGCCTCGGCTTCCTGCCCGCGGGCTCCCCGCCGATCGGCTACATCGGCACCGACCAGAAGACCCTCACCGGCTCCGAGCCCGACCTCGGCCGGCTGGTCGCGGCCGTCCTCGGCCTGCAGCCACAGCTCACCAACGCCACCTGGGACAACCTGTTCATCGGCATCGACAGCGGCAGGACCGATGTCGGCTTCTCCAACATCACCGACACCGAGCAGCGCAAGGAGAAGTACGACTTCTCCAGCTACCGGCAGGACAACCTCGGCTTCGAGGTGCGCAAGGACGATCCCTGGACGTTCACCGGCGACTACCACGCGCTGGCCGGCAAGACCGTGGCGGTCGGCTCCGGTACCAACCAGGAGAAGATCCTGCTCGCCTGGCAGAAGCAGCTCGAAGCACAGGGCAAGAAGCTGACCGTCACGTATTACCAGGAGGCGAACAGCACCTACCTGGCGCTGAACTCCCACCACATCGACGCCTACTTCGCGCCGAACCCGAGCGTCGCCTACCACGTCGCCAAGACCGCGGGCAGCCCGCAGGCCACCCGCAGCGCCGGGACCTACTCCGGGGCCGGCGCCAGCCTCCAGGGCCTGATCTGCGCGACCACCAAGAAGGGCGACGGCCTGGTCGAGCCGCTGAACGACGCCATCAACTACCTGATCAAGAACGGCCAGTACGCCAAGTGGCTGGCCGCGTGGAACCTCAGCAACGAGGCGGTGCCCAGCGCCCGGATCAACCCGCCCGGGCTGCCGCTGAGCAACTCCTGACGCTTCCGGGCCGGCCCGGCGAAATTTCCCCGGGCCGACCCGGCGTTGTCCGGTACGGGTGCGGAGCCCGGAACCGTACGGCCCGACGCCGTACGGCCGGCAGCACCCGCGGCCCACCACCGCACTGAACGGAGAGTCACGGCGCGCATGTCGACCAGCCTTGATCCATCACGACACGAACCGCTCCCGCAGCCCCCGGCAGGGGCCGGCGGCGGGCACGTTTTGGACAACCCCGCCTGGGCCGCCATGAACGGCCCGCACCGGCACCTCGCGGAGTTCGTCGGCCGGGCGGGACGCTACCTCAGCGACGTGTCGCCGTTCGTGACCCTCGCCGACTTCGACGACCCCGCCGCCTGGGCCGACGTGGCCGAGCTGGTCGGCGCGGGCAACACGTTCACCGTCGCCGGGGTCGCCGAACTGCCCGAGGGCTGGACCGGCGGCGACGCCATCCCCGGCGTGCAGCTCGTGGCGACCACGCTGCGCGGGGAGCTCGACCCGCAGGCCGTGCGGCTCGGTGCCGAGGACGTCCCCGAGATGCTGGACCTGGTGGAGCGCACCCGCCCCGGGCCGTTCCTGCCGCGGACCGTCGAGATGGGCGCCTACTACGGCATCCGCCGCGAGGGTGCCCTGGTGGCGATGGCCGGGGAGCGGCTTCGCCCGCCGGGCTGGACCGAGATCAGCGCGGTGTGCACCGATCCGGCGTACCGCGGTCAGGGCCTGGCGACCCGGATGATCCGGCACGTCGCGGCCGGCATCGGCGCGCGCGGCGACACGCCGTTCTTGCATGCCGCCGCCGCGAACACCTCAGCGGTCAAGCTGTACGAGTCGATCGGGTTCGCCCTTCGCCGCACCACCGTGTTCCGCCTGGTCCGGGTGCCGGACCCGATCCCGACCTCCCCTCTCGACGCGAGGTAGCAGCCATGCCCAAGGCGTACGTCTTCACCGAGGCCGGCGGACCCGAGACCGAGGCCTTCGCCGACCTGCCCCGGCCCGTGCCCGCGCCCGGGCAGCTGCTGGTCCGGGTCAGGGCGGCCGGCGTCAACCCCGTCGACTGGAAGCGCCGGGCCGGGTTCCGCCCGGCCGGCGCGCCCCTCCCCGACCTGCCCGCGGTCTTCGGCAACGAGGCGGCCGGTGTTGTCGTCGAGGTCGGCCCGGACAACGGCGACGGCGACACGGCACGCTTCTCGGTGGGCGACGAGGTGTTCGGCAACACCGTCAACGGCGGCTACGCCGAGTTCGCCCTGCTGCTCGCCTCCGTCACCACGCACAGGCCCGCCGCGCTGTCCTGGGCCGACGCCGCCTCGCTGCCGGTCGCCTCGGCCACGGCGTACGACGCCGTCCGCCAGCTCGATCTGCCCGACGGCGCCACGCTCCTGATCAACGGGGCCGGCGGTGGAGTGGGCGTGGCAGCGGTCCAGATCGCCCGGCACGACGGGTTGACGGTGCTGGGGGTCGCCGGCGCCGCGAAGAAGGAGTTCCTGGAGTCGCTGGGCGCGGTGCACGTCGCCTCGGGCCCGGGCGTCGCGGACCGGGTCAGGGCGGTCGCGCCCGGCGGGGTGGACGGGATCGTGGACCTCGTCGGCGGCGAGCCGCTCCGGGACGTCGCCACGCTGCTCGCCGACCCGGCCCGCCTGGTGAGCGCCGGCGACCGCACCACGGTCGCCGAACTCGGCGGCAGCCCGGTCCTTCGCAAGCGCACCGCCCAGGTCCTCGACGACCTCGTCACCCTCGTCGTCGGCGGCGACCTCGACCCCCTCGTCACCCGCACCTACCCCTTCCCCCACGCCGGGGAAGCCCTCCGCGCCGTCGAACAGGGCCACGTCCAGGGCAAAATCGTCATCGAGTTCCCCGAATAGCCGCTCCGCGTAGGACCCGCAGCAACTCAGGCGCGCGAGGGGGCACCTCCCAGGCGCAGCCCTGGGGGAGAACTGCGCGAGAACCCACCACCGCCGGAAGGTCCGGCACCCCACCTCCGCCACCCACCCCCAGCGGCCACCGTAAAACCCCCAACGCATCGATACGGTAACCGACTTACGGACACCCGCCCCCGACATGCGCGCCCCCACGACAATATGCGGGTGTCGCTTCTGTCTGACGGTGAACTCGACGACGGTACGCCCGTCCGCTTCCTGCTGACCCCCGTCCCGGGCCCCGCCAGGGACGCCGGCCTCCCGGAGGGGATGGGGCGCGCGGTGCCGGTGGCGACCGGCGGCAGAACCGTCGCCAGCCTGGCCGCCGGCGCGCTGCGCGGCGCGCTCACACCGCTCGGCCCGCTCCTGCACAGCGTCCACGAAGCCGCGACCGCCCTGCCGGAACCCCCCACGGAGATCAGCGTGACCTTCGGGCTCCAGGTCGGCCAGGACCTCAGGTTCGGCATCGTGGGCGGCAGCGGCCAGGCGCACCTGTCCGTCACCGCGTCCTGGAAACCCGCGCCCGCCGCCGACGCGTCCGCGTCCGGCACGGAGTGACGCGTGGGTTGGTTCAGGGTCGCCGTCGGGAGTGCCGACAACGACCCCCGTCGCCACGTGGTCGCCGTCCGGCGGGCCGACGACGACCAGCTCGCGGGCGGTGGCCTCGTCCTCGGCCCCGACACCCTGCTGACCTGTGCCCACGTCATCAACGACGCCTTGGGCCGGCCCCTGTTCGAGACCAGGTCGCCGGGGTCCGCGGAGATTCCGGTCGACGTGTCCGCCGGCTGGCGCCCGCGGCGCCACCTCGCCCGTGTGGCGCACTGGATCCCGCCTCGTACCCGGGACGGCGGCGCGGTGCGCGAGGGTCACGACGAGTGGTTCGGCGACCTCGCGGTGCTGCGCGTGGACGCGCCCCCCGAGGGACTGCCCACCTGGCCCGACCGTTCCGCGATGAGGACCGGCCAGACGCTGGCGGCCTGGCACGGCAGCGGCGGCGCGGCCACCATGGCCCGCCTCGGCGTGATCTCGCTGCACGACGCGCTGGCCTACCTGGACGGCGCGCCCACCGGCATGGCCGTCGGTCCCGGCTACAGCGGCGGCCCGGTGTGGTGCGCGGAGGAGCGGGCCGTGGTCGGCCTCGTCGCCGCGCACTTCATGCCGTCCCGCGATCCCGTCACCGGGGGGCCGCCCGACACCCAGCACATGATCCGGCGCAGCTGGGCGGTGCCGTGGCAGCGGGTGGAGGCCGAACTCGCCCCCCTGGGCGTCCTCGACGACGTGTCCGTCGCACCGATCGACCCCGACGACCCCGCCCTGCCGCTGCTGGTCGAGGCGATCGAGGACATCATGCCGTCGCCGAGCGGGCGCAGCGAACGCGCCCAGCGGCTGGCCCGGGCCTGCGGTGTCGGCGCGGGCAGCGACGTCACCCCGCCCACCCCCGAGGAGTTCGGCACGTTCCTCCTGACCCATCCGCGCGCGCTCGCGGCCTTCTCCGGCATCGTGCGGCGTGACAGCCCGGAGGGAGCCGACCGCGTGCTGGCCGCGGGCGGCCTGTCGCGGACGCCGAGGCTGCTGTCCCCGCAGGAGTACGCCGATCTGCGCAAGCATCTGCGTGCCGTGGACCGGTCGGTGCTCGACCGGTTCCCGGAGGCGGCCCGCGCGGCGCTGCCGCACCTGGCGAGGCTTCCCGCCGGGGACACCGTGGACGCGCTCCTGGACCGGCTGGAGTCGCTGCCCGGCGACGGCCGCTCCAGCGGCGGCGAACGCAGGGTGCCGGCACTGCTGCGGGTCATCGAGTACGTGGCCGCGCTGTGCCCGCTGTCGAAGCGGGCGGAACTGCGGCTGTGGGCCGACTCGGTGGCCCGGCGCCTCGGCATCGCCCGCGGGGCGCTCGGCGAGCGCCGCTCCGACGCCCAGGAGTGGGCGCGCTCCGCGCGCGACCGCTCCGCGCGGGTGCGGGTCCTGGTGCAGGTCACGCGGGCCGGCCGCGGCCGCCACCGGCTGCGGATCTGGTGCGACGAGGGGGCCGGGCCCCGCCAGGTGTCCAAGGACAGCGTCGCGACGTACTCGGCGTCCCAGGCGGCGCGCGAGGTGCTGCGCGTGCTGGACACCGTGACGCCGCCGGCCGGCGACGACCGGCCGCCGATGGTGGAGGTGCTGGTGGACCGCGGCAGCCTCAACCTGCCCGTCGACGAGTGGGAGGCGCGGGATCCGGACGAGATCGTGCCGGGCGTCCTCGGCGTGGAGTTCCCGCTGGTCGTGCACTGCCCGGAACTCCTGCGCCGGCACGTGCGGTTCATGCCGCACTGGCGCAGCAGGTGGAGCCGGCTGGACTCCGGGAAGACATTCGTGGTCTCGGAGGCGATGGACAGCGACACCATCTACTCCAAGCTCGTCAACCAACTCGACACGGTTCGCGTCTCGGTGGATGTACCACCCGGTCCGCGCGACGGGATCGTGCAAACCTGCCTGGCGGTGGGCATACCTGTGGTGGTGTGGGATCGCGGTGGCGACGGCGCGTCCCACATCGCCGAGCGCATGGCGGAAGTGGCCACCCGGGAACTGCCCGACGGGGTGCGCGACTACCGAGCGAACGCCAAGGCCAGCCCGCCCGAGTTCCCCGGCCGCCCCGTCCTCGCCTGGGCCGACGCCGACCGTACCGTGCCCCGTCTGCACCTGACCGAACCACAGGAGAGCGCATGACATCCGCTCCCGAGGCCGACTGGCGCCTCTTCCGCGGCGACGGCGTACCCCGGGCCGTCACCTTCCCCTCGGCCCCGCCGTGGCGCCGGTTCACCCCGCTGCAGTCGATGCGCCCGGAACTGCCGTACCTGATCGAGCGGCAGCACGCCGACGTGGTGAACGCCGCCCTGCACCTGAGGCGCCCGCTGCTGGTGACCGGGCCGGCCGGCACCGGCAAGTCCTCGCTCGCCCGGGCCGTCGCCCACGAGTTGCGCCTGGGCACCCTGCTGCGCTGGGCGGTCAACAGCCGCTCCACCGTCAAGGACGCCCTCTACCAGTACGACGCGATCGGCCGGCTGCGCGAGACGACCCTCAGTCGCGATCGCGGTGAACGGGAGCCGTCCATCGGCACGTTCATCCGGCTGGGGCCGCTGGGCACCGCGCTGCTGCCGTCGGCCACGCCGCGCGCGCTGCTGATCGACGAGATGGACAAGGGCGACGTCGACCTGCCCAACGACCTGCTGACCGTCTTCGAGGAGGGCGTCTTCGACATCCCGGAGCTGGCCAGGCTCCCGGAGGACGCCGCGGACACGGAGGTGCACACCCAGGACCACCGGGGCACCGTCCGGGTGCACCAGGGTCTCGTCCAGTGCGCCGAGTTCCCGGTCGTGGTGATCACCAGCAACGGCGAGCGCGACTTCCCGCCCGCCTTCCTGCGCCGTTGCGTGCGACTGGACCTGCCGGTGCCCGACGAGGAGCGGCTGCGCACCATCGTCGCCGCGCACCTCGGCGAGGAGGCGCTGCGGGAGGCGGACGACCTGGTCGAGGCGTTCCTGCGGCGCCGCGCTCCGGGCGAACTCGCCACCGACCAGCTGCTCAACGCGGTGTTCCTGCGCTCCGGCGGTGTCGACCTGGACGCGGAGGGTCTGCTCGACGCCGTCCTGCACCAGCTCACCGGGGCGATGTGACGTGACCGGCGGTGGGGCGCGGCTCGCCGAGGTGCTGCGGGTACTGTCCGCCTGCGGCCACGACCTGGACGCCGACCAGGTCCTCGACGTGCTGTGGCTGGCCCGGCGGCTGCCGTCGGGCCCGCAGGCGCCGCTGCACCGCGCGCCCGCCGAGCCGGAGCGGCCGGCGCCGCCGGGCCCCGCACCGGACCGGGAGGTCCCGCCGCCGCCCGCGCCGGAGCCCGACGACCCCGACCTGCCCGACCTCACCGCCCCGGCCCTGTACGCGGCGGCCCGGCAGGCCCCGTCCCGCCAACCGCGGGCACGGCAGCCGGGCCAGGAACCGCGCGGGGCCGTGCCGTTGCGGGTGCCCGAGGACAAGGCGCTGTCCGGCGAGCTCGAACTCGCGCGGGCGCTGCGCCCGTTGCGCCGCCGGCGGGACAGCCGGCACCGCACGGAGATCGACGAGGAGCGCACGGCCGCGGACTTCGCCGAGACCGGGCTGGCCGACGTGGTGGAGCGGCCGGTGCGGGAGCGCTGGCTGTATCTGGTGCTCCTCGTCGACGACGGCCTGTCCATGCTGCTGTGGCACCGGCTGGGCGCCGAGCTGCGCACCCTCCTGGAGCGGCTGGGCGCCTTCGCCACCACCCGCGTACTCGGCCTCGACACCCGGCTGGCGCGCCAACCGCGCCTGCACGCGCGGCCGTTCCGGCCCGACAGTACCGAGTTGCCGCTCAGCACCATCAACGACCCGTCGGGCCGCACCCTCCTGCTCGCCGTCAGCGACGGGATGGGCGCCGCGTGGCGGTCCGGCGCGATGCACGACCTGCTGGCCGAGCGGGCCGCCCGCGGCCCGGTCGCGGTCCTGCACACGCTGCCACCCGACATGTGGGAGGCGTCCGGGGTGTCCGCCGATCGCTGGCAGGCCACCACCCACCGGATCGGCGGCGCCAACACCTCCTGGCAGATCACCGATCCGGTGCTGCCGCGGGGCCTGGCCCGCTTCGACGGTGCGCCGATACCCGTCCTGGAGCCGACGGACGGCTCGCTGCGGGAGTGGGCGCGCCTGATCGCCTCGCCCGGCACCACCGTGGAGCTGCCGCTGCTGACCCGTCCCGGCGCGTACGGCGCCGTGGCCCCGTCGCGGGACCTGAGCAGCGCCCAGCACTTCCGGGACGCGGCCACCCCGGAGGCGTACCGCCTCGCGGCCCATCTCGCGGCGGTCTCCCCGCTGACGGTGCCGGTGATGCGGCTGGTGCAGACCGCGGTGCCGTGGCCCGCCAGTACCTCCCACCTGGCCGAGGTGTTCCTCGGCGGGCTGGTCCGGCCGCACCCGGCGCCGGTGCCGGGCCCGGTGGCCGCCAAGCACCGGGTCTTCGACTTCTCCGACTCCTCCAAGTCACTGCTGCTGGACGCGGTGCCGCAGGCCGAACTGCTGCGCACCAGCCGCCGGATCGGCCGCCGCCTGGAGGAACTGGCCGGGAACTCGCCGGACTTCCCGGCCTGGCTGGCGCACCCGGACGGCTCCGCCCAACTGCCCGGCACCCACCAGCCGTTCACCAGTGTCGAGCGGCGGCTGCTCAGCCGGTTCGGGGTGTCCTTCGGTGAGCCGTCCCCCTCCTCGGGCCTGCCGGGGCGAGCCTCCGCCGACGACATGGACGACTGGGGCCCGCTCACCGAGGACGATCCCGAGGAGGTCGGCGGCTACCGGCTGCTCGGCCGCCGCCGCGGGCGCCGCACCGTGGTGTACCGGGCCGTCGACGGGCAGGGCACGCCGGCCGTGCTGCGGGTACCGCGGCCCGATCTGCCCGCGGTCAACGCCCGGTTGATCGAGGTGGAGGCGGAGGTGCTCACCCGGCTGCAGGGGCAGCACGCGCCGAGGCTGCTCGCCGCCGGGCTCGGGGACGCGCCGCCGTGGCTGGCCATGACGCCGATCGCCGACGCCGCCACGCCGAACACGGCGCCGCTGCGGCTCGGGGAGGTCTTCGCGCGGAGCCTGGTCGAGGGCACCACCCCCTTCGACCTGCTGCGCGGCCTGCTGGTCGCCTGCTACCTGGCGAACGCGCTGACCCTCTGCCACGTCAACGGCCTGGTGCCGGCCGACCTCAACGCCGACAGCGTGTTCGTGCTGCGCCGGACCGTGGTGCTCGGCGACCTCTCGGACTGCGCGGTCGACGGCGAGTACCACGGGGCAGGATCCGTCCCGACCCGCGAGGACAACGTCCGCGCGCTCGGCGAACTGCTCCAGCTGATCAGCAGCAAGGCGGGCCGGGAGCTGCCCGGCCTGCCGGAGGGCATGCACATCTGGCAGGGCTCCACCTGGGAGCCGCTCCGCCGGCTGGTGCTGCGCTGCCTGGACGCCGATCCGTCGCAGCGCCCCTCGCCCCGCGAGGTCGCCGACGCGCTGGCCCGCTACATCGCCCGCGCCCGGCTCCAGCGCGGCGGCGAGGAACTGCCCCCGCCGCCGGTCGATCCGGCGGCCGCGCCGGTGCCGCTCGCCCCGCCGCCGCAGCCGGCCCCGCCCGCCGGTCACGGCCCGCGCCTGCCCCGGTTCGGTTCCACCCGGCGGGAGACCGAGGCCCGGCTGGAGCGGCTGCGCGCCCCGCTGCCGCACAGCAGGCGGCTCACCCTGGTGGGCGCCTACCAGTACAGCGGCCGCGCCACGGCCACGATGGTGCTCGGCTCCCTGCTCGCCTCGGTACGGGGAGAGCCGGTGCTGGCCCTCGACGGCGCCGCCGCCGAGGGGGCGCTCGACGCGTTCCTCACCCGTCGCAACGACGCCGTGCTGCGCGATCTGGCCGCGCTGCCGCCGGACCCCGCGTACGCGCAGATCCGGGCCCGCACCACGCGCCTGCCGTCGGGGCTCGAAGTGGTCGCGCACCACCGCGGCCACCTCAGCCCGAGCGCGGTGCACGCCCAGGACTACGCGCACCTGCTGGCCCGCACCGCGCCGTACTACCCGTTCGTGCTCACCGACTGGGCCCCGCTGGGCCTCGACCGCGGGGCCGAGGTCGTCCTGGACCGCACGGACCGGCTGGTCGTGTGCTGCGGGACCGCCGACTGGTTCCTCGACGCGGCCGCGCGCACCCTGTCCTCGCTCCGGGAGGCCGGGCGGGTCCGGCTGGCGGACGAGGCAGTGGTGGTGGCCACCGACGTCGACAGCCCGTCCGGGCGGCGCACGGCCGCCGGCCTCGCCGAGCGGCTGCGCGTCGACCCCGCCCGGGTGGTGCACGTCCCCTTCGACCCCGCGCTGCACCGGCGCGGCTGGGAGCTCGGCCGGCTGCGGGCCGCCACCGTCCACGCCTTCCTCGACCTGGCCGAACTGGCCCTGGGACCCGGGGCACCGGCGCCGGACGCCGGCGCGGGCCCCGGGGCACCCTGACCCCCGGACGGGCTACCGCACCCTCCTCCTGAGGGCCGGGTCCGTGAGCGCGGGGGGCGTGTAACCGCCGTCGCGCGCGGTGAAGTTGGTGCCCGGCGGCACGATCTCGTCGATCCGGTCGAGCACGTCCCGGCTCAACACGATCTTCTCCGCGCCGAGTTGGCTGTCCAGCTGCTCGAACGTCCGCGGCCCGATGATCGCCGAGGTGATCGCGGGGTGCTCCAGAACGAAGGCCAGCGCCAGTTGCACCAGGGTGAGCCCCGCCTCGTCCGCGAGCCGCGCCAGCGCGTCGGCGGCGTCGAGCTTCGCCGCGTTCTCCGGCGAGGTGATGTCGAAGCGGGCCGCCTGCCGGTCGGCGCGGCTGGAGCGCGGCTGGTCGACGCCCTTGCGGTAGCGCCCGGACAGCCAGCCGCCCGCGAGCGGCGACCACGACAGCACCGCCAGGCCGTAGCGCTGGGCGACCGGCAGGACCTCGCGCTCGATGCCGCGCGCCAGCAGGGAGTACGGCGGCTGCTCGGCGGCCACCCGCTCCCGGCCGCGCTTCTCCGCGATCCACTGGCCCTCCACGATCGCGGACGGCTCGAAGGTGGAGGTGCCGATGTAGCGGATCTTTCCCTGGCGGACCAGGTCGGTCAGCGCGCCCAGCGTCTCGTCGAAGTCGGTGTCGGGCTCGGGACGGTGCACCTGGTAGAGGTCGATCCAGTCGGTGCCGAGCCGCCGCAGGCTGTTCTCGACCTCGCGGATGATCCAGCGGCGCGAGTTGCCCTGCTCGTTGGGGTCGTCGCCGAGCGCGCCGTGGAACTTCGTGGCCAGCACCACGTTGTCGCGGCGGCCGCCGGCCAGTGCCTTGCCGACGACGGTCTCCGACTCGCCGGCGGAGTACACGTCCGCGGTGTCGACGAAGTTGATGCCGGAGTCGAGGGCGTGGTGGATGATCCGCACGCCGTCGGCGTGGTCGGGGTTGCCGCGCGGCCCGAACATCATGGCGCCCAGGCACAGCGGGCTGACCTTGACTCCGGTGCGGCCCAAGGGGCGGTACTGCGTCATCGTGTGCTCCCGTTCACGAGGTGGTCGCCGGCGCCGTCGCCGCCGTCCGTGGTGGTGGTCGTGGTGCCGGTGAGGGGGTCCTCCGCGGCGAGGGGATCCTCCGCGGCGAGCTGGTCGACGGTCGCCGCCGGGCCGTGCTGCCGGAAGGCGTCCCACAGCTTCCGGTACGGTCCGCCCGCGGTCAGCAGCCCGGCGTGCGTGCCGGTCTCCACGACGGTGCCGTGGTCCAGCACCACGACCCGGTCGGCGCGGGCGGCGGTGGTGAGCCGGTGCGCGACCACCAGCGTGGTCCGCTTGCGGGTCAGCGCCTCGGTGGCGGCCGCGACCCGGCTCTCGGTGGCGAGGTCGAGCGAGGCCGTGGCCTCGTCGAGCAACAGGACGTCGGGGTCGACGAGTTCGGCCCGGGCCAGGGCGAGGAGCTGCCGCTGCCCGGCGGACAGGTTGCGGCCCCGCTCCCCCACCGGCTGGAGGTAGCCCGACTGCAACCCGGACACCATCTCGTGGGCGCCGACCGCCCGCGCGGCGGCCTCCACCTCCGCGTCGGTGGCCTCGGGCCGCCCGTAGGCGATGGCGTCGCGCACGGTGCCGCTGAACAGGTGGGCCTCCTGCGGCACCACGCCGAGCCGGCCGCGGTATCCGGCCAGGTCCAGCGCGCGCAGGTCGTGGCCGTCGACCCGGACCGCGCCGGAGGTGGGGTCGTAGAACCGGGCGATGAGCTTCATCACCGTGGACTTGCCCGCGCCCGTCGCGCCGACCAGCGCGACGGTCTCGCCCGGCGCTATCCGCAGGCAGACGTGGTGCAGTACCTCCTGGCCGCCACCGCCCGCGTACCCGAAGGACACCTCGTCGAAGACCACCTCGCCCCGCAACTGCTCGACCGGCTCGGGTCGTTCGGGGACGGGCGTGCCGGTGGGGGTGCGCATCAGGGTGCGCAGCCGGCCGAGCCCGACCACGGCCTGCTGGTAGCCGTCGAAGACCTGGGAGAACTGCTGGATCGGGGAGAAGAACAGGTCGACGTAGAGCAGGAAGGCGATGAGGGTGCCCGCGGTGAGGGCGCCGGAGCGGACCTGGCCGGCACCCACCGCCAGCACGGCGGCGGTGGACAGGGTGCCCAGGAACTCCACGAACGGGAAGAACGTCGCCATGTAGCGCTGCGCCCGCAGCCGCGAGTCCCGGAAGGACCAGGCGAGTGCGGCGAAGTCCTCGGCGTTGCGGGTCTCGCGGCGGAACGCCTGGGTGACGCGGATCGCGGTGACGTTCTCCTGGAGGGCGGCGTTGACCGCGCTGACCCGCTCCCTCGCCTCGTGGTAGGCGGGCACCGAGTAGTGCCGGAAGAGCACCGTGCCGGTCACCAGCAGCGGCAGCGCCGCGAGCAGCACCACGGCCAGCCCGGCGTCGATGACGAGGAGTGTGATCAGCACGCCGAAGACGGTGAGCAGGCTCACCACGGCGGTGATCAGCCCGGTCTGCAGGAAGTTCGACAGCGCGTCCACGTCGGTGGTCATCCGGGTCATGATCCGGCCGCCGAGCTCGCGTTCGTAGTAGTCCAGGCCGAGCCGCTGGAGCTGGGCGAAGGTCTTCACCCGCAGGGTGTAGAGCAGGCGCTCGCCGGTGCGGCCGGTGGTGCGGATCTGCGCGACGCCGATCAGCCAGTCCGCGGCGACCACCGCGGCGGCGGCCGCCGCCGCCTCCAGCAGCACCCGGCCCGCGTGGTGGGCCACGCCGTCGTCGACGCCCTGGCGGACCAGCACCGGCACGATGATCTGGGCGAGCGCGTCGAGGGCGACCAGCGCGAGGCCCAGCAGCAGGGCCGTTCGGAACGGCCGCAGCAGCGGGCTCAGCCCGAAGTGCGGGTCGGCGGCGCGGGTGCGGTCGTCGGGCACGTCCGGGTCGGCGTCGGGCAGCGGCATCCGGGCCAGTCCGGCCATCAGTTCCGGGGTGGGCGGCGCGGCGCCGAGCACGCCGCCGCCCGGCCCCCGGCCGCGCCCGGCGGTGGCCGAGGACAGCGAGATCGCCTGGGCGGCCCGCATCGCGGCGGCGTCGCCGCCGGCCCGCGTGTCCTCGGCGTCCGGGCGGCGCCACAGGTGCGCGGTGACCGCCGGCACCTCGATGTCCTCGCCGTCCCCGGCGTCCACCGGGGGCGGTGGGCCGGCCGGCCCGGACCGGGGGCCGCGGGCCCCATCGGCGCCGTCAGCGGCAGTGGCAGTGGCAGAAGCAGAAGTGGCGGCACCGTTCCCGCCGTCGACCGCCGACTCCGGCTCCGGCCCCGGCACGTCCACGGCCGACAGCAGCGAGCGGAACAGCGCCGAGCGGGACCGCAGTTCGTCCATCGTGCCGGTGTCCACCACCCGGCCGCCGTCCAGCAGGGCGATGCGGTCGGCGAGTTCGAGGGTGGACCGGCGGTGCGCGATGATCAGCGTGGTGGGGCGGCGGACCGCCTCGTGCAGGGCCGCGTGGATCTCGGACTCCACGCGGGCGTCGATCGCGGAGGTCGCGTCGTCCAGCACGAGCACCGCCGGGTCGCACAGCAGCGCCCGGGCGAGCGCGACGCGCTGCCGCTGGCCGCCGGACAGCGTCAGGCCCTGCTCGCCGACGACCGTGTCGTACCCCTGCGGGAGGCGTTCGACGAACTCGTCGGCCCGCGCCACCTTGGCGGCGGCCCTGATCCGCTCCTCGCTCGCGCCGGGATCACCGTAGGCGATGTTGTTCCGCACGCTGTCGGACAGCAGCAGGCTCTCCTCGAAGACGAACCCGATCCGCGACCGCAGCGAGTCCAGGGTCAGCTCCCGCACATCGGTGCCGCCGACCCGCACTGCACCGGCGGGGACGTCGTAGAAGCGCGGCAGCAGCGCCGCCGCGGTGGACTTGCCGGAACCGGCCGGGCCGATCAGGGCGACCGTCTCGCCGGGAGCGACGTCGAGGCTGAAGCCCCGCAGCAGCGGCGTGCCGTCGCCGTACCCGAAGGTGACATCCTGCCAGGACAGCGCGGGCGGCTCGTCGGGCAGCACGCGGGCGTCCGGCGCGTCGGTGATGGCGGGCGCCTCGTCGATGACCTCCAGGACGCGTTCGGTGCCCGCCCTGGCCTGCTGCCACACGGTGAGCAGGGTGGCGACCTGGCGCACGGGGGTGACGAACGAGCCGAGGTAGCTGGTGAAGGCGAGGAAGGTGCCCAGCGATATCCGCCCGTGCAGCGCGAGGTAGCCGCCGAAGGCCAGCACGGCGACCTGGCCGAGCGCGGGCACCGCCTGCAGGGCCGGGTTGTAGCGGCTGGTGTAGCGCACGACCCGCAGCCGGGAGGCGAACAGCCGCCGTGCGCGCCCTTCCAGGCCGAGCAGTTCGCGCTGCTCCTGCCCGAAACCCTTGACCACCCGCACCCCGGTGACGGTCGCCTCGACACCGGAGGCGACCTCCGCGGCCTCCTGCTGGGCGTGCCAGTTGGCCGGGAAGAGGTCGCGCCGGCTGCGGACCGCGATCAGCCACAGCAGCGGCCCGACGACGAGCGCGACCAGGGTCAGCAGCGGCGACAGCCACGCCATGAAGGCGAGCGAGACCACGAACATCAGGGCGTTGCTCGTCATGTTCGGCAGGAACTGGAGCAGCGTCTGGATGAGGGTGATGTCGGAGATGGAACGGCTGACGATCTGGCCGGTGCGCAACCCGTCCTGCTGCGCGCCGCCGAGGCGCAGCAGGGCCGCGAACGCGTCGTTGCGCAGGTCGTACTGGACACCGAGCGAGAGTCGTCCGGCGTTGTACCGGCGGGTGAAGCCGCCGGCGAAGCGGACCGCGCCGAGCCCGGCGAGCACCAGCGTCCAGGAGGTCAGCGATCCGGTGCGGCCCGAGGCGACATGGTCGACGACGTGCCGCAGGACGAGCGGCAGGGTAGAGGTGGCGACGGCGGCGGCGACGGCCGCCCCGAAGGCCTTGACGGCGTCGCGGCGGTGCCGCAGGCAGTACGAGCCGAGCCGGCGCACCCAGCCCGCGGCCGGGCCGGCCGGTTGCCCGGCCGGCCCCGCCGCCTGCTCCGTACAGCCGGTCACCGGGCGTCCGCCAGGGCGATGCCCAGGTGTCCGGCGGAGGCGTCCACGGTGTCGAAGAGCCGGTTGGAGGGGCGCGGCAGGCCGTAGTGCTCGCGCAGGGTGCGCCCCGTGTACTCGGTGCGGAACAGGCCGCGCTCCTGGAGGATCGGCACCACCCGGTCCACGAACAGCTCCAGGCCCGAGGGGAGTACGGCGGGCATGATGTTGAAGCCGTCGGCGGCACCGGCGTCGTACCAGTGCTCGATGGTGTCCGCGACCTGCTCGGCGGTGCCGGCGAAGGTGCGGTGGCCGCGGCCGCCGCCGAGCCGCCCGATCAGCTGCCGCACGGTGAGTTTCTCCCGGCGGGCGAGTTCGACCACCAGCGTGTAGCGGCTCTTGGCGCCCTCGATCTCGTCCTCGGTGGGGATGTCCTCGGGCAACTCCCGGTCGAGGTCGAGCTGGTCGGGCGGGATCCGCAGCCGGTTGGCGAGCTGCCGCTTGGCGTACTCGGGCCGGATCAGCCGGTCGAGTTCCGCGTCCAGTGCCAGCGCATCGGCCTCGGTGTCGCCGATCACGGGCACGATGCCGGGCAGGATCTTGATGCCCTCCGGGTCGCGGCCGAAGGCGGCGGTGCGCTGCTTGACGTCCTGGTAGAAGGCGATCGCCTCCTCCAGCGTCTGCTGGGCGGTGAAGACCGCCTCCGCGTAGCGGGCGGCGAAGTCCTTGCCGTCCTCGCTGGAGCCGGCCTGCACCAGCAGCGGGTAACCCTGCGGCGAGCGGCGGACGTTGAGCGGGCCGTCGACGCGGAAGTACTCCCCCTGGTGGTGGACCTTGCGGACCCGGTCGGCGAGCGCGTGCACGCCGCTCTCCTTGTCGGCGAGGACCGCGTCGTCGGCCCAGCTGTCCCACAGCTTGGTGGCGACGTCCACGAACTCCGCGGCGCGCAGGTAGCGGTCGCGGTGCAACGGGGTGTCGTCGAGGCCGAAGTTGCGGGCGGCGTCCGCGCCGGCCGTGGTGACGATGTTCCAGCCGGCCCGGCCGCCGGAGACGTGGTCGACGGAGGCGAACCGGCGGGCGAGGTTGTACGGCTCGTTGTAGCTGGTGGACGCGGTGGCGATCAGGCCGATGTGCGTGGTCACGCCGGCCAGCGCGGTGAGCAGCACGGTCGGTTCGAGCTTGCTGACCGGGCGGCGCCCCGGATCGCCCTGGAGGACGGGCGAGTCGGCGAGGAAGAGCGAGTCGAGCCTGCCGCGTTCGGCGATGCGGGCGAGGTTCTGGTAGTGCGCGATGTCGGTACCCCCGTCGGCGGGGCTCTCCGGCAGCCGCCAGGCCGCCTCGTGGTGCCCGACCGACATCAGGAAGGCGTTGAGGTGCAGCGGCTTGCGATCAGCCTTGCGGGTCATGGGGCTTCGTCTCCTCGTGGTCCGTGCGGGGGCGCGCGGGGTGCGGTACGGATACGGGTACGGCCGCGGGTGCGGGTACGGGCCGCTCCGCCTCGGGCTGGTGGACGCCGAGCGCGGCCAGCAGCAGGTCGCGGTACTCCTGGAAGCAGGCGTCGCGGCGGCTGCGGGGCGTGGGCAGGTCGACCGCGAGGTCCACCGCGATCCGGCCGTCCTCCAGGACCAGGACCCGGTCGGCGAGTTCGACCGCCTCGTCGACGTCATGGGTGACCAGCAGGACCGCCGGGCGGTGCCGCTCGTACAACTCCCGCAGCAGGTCGTGCATCTTGATCCGGGTCAGCGCGTCGAGGGCGCCGAACGGCTCGTCGGCGAGCAGGAGTTCGGGGTCGCGGACCAGCGCCCGGGCGAGGGCGGCACGCTGCTGCTCGCCACCGGACAGCTCGTGCGGCCAGGACCGCTCCCGCCCGGCCAGGCCCACCTCGGCCAGCGCGGTGGCGCCGCGGGCGCGGGAGCCGGGTCCGCGCACGCCGAGCACGACGTTGTCCAGGACCCGCATCCACGGCAGCAGCCGGGAGTCCTGGAAGGACAGCGACACCCGCTCGGGCACGGAGAGTTCGCCGGAGCCGGCCACGCCGTGGTCGAGCCGGGCGATCGCCCGCAGCAAGGTGGACTTGCCGGAGCCGCTGCGGCCGAGCAGCGCGGTGAACTCGCCGCGGGCCAGCGTGAGGTCGAGGTCCTTCAGGACGTCCCGGTCGCCGAAGCCGCGCACCAGCCGGGAGGTGCGGACGGCGACGGACCCGCCGTCGGCCCCGAAGGGGTGGTGGTCGGCCGTCAGCCCGCCAGCGTGCGTCGCCATGACAGCGCCCTCCTCTCGACCGAGCGTACGACCGCGTCGGACACGAACCCGAAGATCCCGTAGCAGACCAGTCCGACGATGATCACGTCCGACTGGGCGTACTGCTGCGCCTGGAACATCATGTATCCCAAACCTTTGGACGCGTTGACCTGCTCGACCACGACCAGCCCGAGCCAGGACGAGGTGACCCCGAGCCGCAGCCCGACGAAGAAGCCCGGCAGCGCGCCGGGCACCACCACCTTGCGGATGAACTGCCACCGGCCGAGGTCCAGGCTCTCGGCCAGCTCGACGTACTTGCTGTCGATCCCGGTCAGCGAGGCGTAGGTGTTCACGTAGACGACGACCGCCACGCCCAGCGCGATGACCACCACCTTCATCTCCTCGCCGATGCCCAGCCACAGGATCATCAGCGGCAGCAGCGCGAGGGAGGGGATGGCCCGCTTGACCTGGAGGGTGCCGTCGAGGAGGTACTCCCCGACCCGGCTGAGCCCGGCGGCGACCGCGAGCAGCACCCCGGAGAGCACTCCGAACAGCAGCCCGAGCCCGGCCCGTTGCAGCGAGATCTCCATGTTGTCCTGGAGCCGCCCGCTGCGGATCAGGTCCACCGCGGTGGAGGCGACCGCGCCGGGGCCGCTGAGGATGCGCGGATCGAGGTAGCGCCCGGCGGAGGCCGCCCACCACACCGCCACCACCAGCACGGGACCGAGCAGCCGGGCGAACGGCACGGCCCGCCCGGGTCCGAGCCGGCGGCGGGTGCCGCGCACGAGGGTGGACCCGCGCATCACCTTCTGCGGTACGGGTGTTGCCCCCGGTGCGCGCTCTGCCCGGGGTACGGCCTCCGGGGCCGGTTCCACCTGCGCGGCCGGTTCCGCCTGCGCTGCGGGCGCGACGGTCGGCGTACGGGACAGTGCCTCGGTCATGACGCCACCCGGTACGTCGCCGGCACGGCCCTGGCGGCGAGCCCCTCGAAGCGCCGGTCGAAGAGCTTCTCCGCGTCGACCCGCCCGACGAAGCCGCCCTCCCGCATCAGATCCGCGGTCTGCTGCTCCCAGGCGATCGCCTTGTCCCAGCTGAGCGGGAACCTCGGCGCGTCGTTGAGCGCGACGATCCGCTTCCCGTCGGCGGCGGTGACGCCCTGGTCCTTGACGTAGTACGACTCGATCCACTGGTCGGTGTGCTCCCACGCCCACACCACGCCCTGCGCCCACAGCGGGATGAAGCTGCGGATCGCCTCGGCCTTGGCGTCGTCGTTGATCACCTCGACCGGCGCCCACAGGACACCGAGCAGGTCCACCACGTCGGTGCTGAGCTTGCGCGCGCCGTCCTTGCCGTACTGGGTCAGGTACTTGGTGAGGGTCGGCTCGGTCAGCGGCGCGACGTCCACCTGCTTGGCCTGCAGCGCGGTGAGGAACTGGGTGCTGGGCAACGGCACCAGGGTGACGTCGCTGTTCTTCAACCCGGCCTCCTTCAGCGCCCGGAGCACCACCACGCCCTGCGCCTGGCCCTGCGAGAAGCCGATCTTCTTGCCCCGGAAGTCCTGCACCGACGCGATGTCGCTGCCCGGGGCGGTGGCGAAGATGTAGAGCGGGCGGGTGTGGGTCTGCACGGCGACGATGCGCGCCCCGACCCCGATGTCCTGTGCCTGGATCGGCGGGATGCCGGCGTTGCTCGCCAGATCGATGGAGTGGGCGCGGAAGCCCTGGATGACGTCGGGCCCGGCGCTCAGGTTCGGCCAGCTGGAGACGGTGAACGGCAGCTTGCGGTCCAACCCCGCTCCCCGGAGCTGGAGTTGCGAGGTGTGGATGGAGATCGCGAGCTTCGTGCCCGGCGGCGGCGCCCCGGTCGGCAGGGAGCGTCCGGTCAGGGCGGTGTCGGCGGCGCCGGTGTGGCGTGCGCACCCGGCCAGCGCGAGCGCGGCACCTGAGGCGGCGGCGAGGAGGGACCTGCGGCGCAGGAGTGCGGGTGAGGAATCGGTCGGCATGTGGTGTCCCGGGAGGAGGCGAACTGCCGTGGCAGTGAGCGGACGTGGGGAAAGCGGGCCGAGCCGTCGGCCGGGTCGGGTGGACGGTCGGCGGTCGGCGGTCGGCGGTCGGCGGTCGGCGGTCGGCGGTCGGCGGTCGGCGGTCGGCGGTCGGCGGTCGGCGGATCAGAGCGCGTGGTAGCCGCCCGCGTGGAAGAGCAGCGGGCGGCGGTCGTCGTCGAGCCAGGACTCCTCGACCCGGGCGATCACGATGCGGTGGTCCCCGGCGGGCACCACCTGCTCGATGCCGACCCGCAGCCAGCCGGCCACGCCCTCGAGCACCGGCTCGCCGCGCTCCAGCCGGCGCCACCGCGTCGGCGCGGCGAACCGGTCGATACCGCTGGTGGCGAACCGCC
>NZ_FNVU01000026.1 GCF_900107965.1 Actinacidiphila yanglinensis
GAACTGGTTGATCACCAACTTCGTGGACAACACCCCGGGGGTGTCCCACACGGTGGTGGTCTCCGCCGACGGCCTGCTGCTCGCGATGTCTGATGGTTTTCCGCGTGACCGTGCCGATCAGTTGGCGGCGGTGGCTTCCGGGCTGACGTCGTTGACGGCTGGTGCCTCCCGGATTTTCGAGGGGGGCAGTGTGAACCAGACGGTGGTGGAGATGGAGCGGGGCTTCCTCTTCATCATGTCGGTGTCCGACGGTTCGTCGCTGGCGGTGCTGGCGCATCCGGAGTGCGACATCGGTCTGGTCGGCTACGAAATGGCCCTGCTCGTCGACCGGGCAGGAAGCGTACTCACCCCCGACCTTCGGGCCGAACTTCAGGGCAGTCTGCTCAACTAACGCAGTGGGCGGCGCGGCGCGTCCGGGCACCTGCCAGGTGCTCGGACGACGGCGGGGCCGTTTCAGGAGGAGGACCCGTGAGCACTTCCCCCGGTGGAGACCCGTACGGCAACCCGCACCAGCAACCGGCGAACCCGTACACCTACCCGTCGGCGCCCGACCCGGAGCAGCAGCCCGGGCAGCCCGGTTCGCCCTACCGCCAGCCGCGTATCCAGCCGTACGCCCCACCGCAGGCGCCACCGCCGCAGGGTCCCGTCCCGGGTCAGGAGCAGCACGGCCACGGCCGGCACCAGGGTACGTACGGCCGCCCGCCGTCCCAGGGCCAGGGGGGCCCGGGAAGCCAGGGGAGCCAGGCGGGTCAGGGATACGACCAGGGGCAGGGCCGGAACGCCGGCGGCCGCTCACGCACGCCTTCAGGACTGGTCCGTCCCTACGCCATGACCGGTGGGCGGACCAGGCCGCGCTACCAGCTCGCCATCGAGGCGCTGGTCAGCACCTCCGCCGACCCGGAGCGCCTGCGCGGGCAGCTCCCCGAGCACCAGCGGATCTGCCTGCTGTGTCGCGAGGTCAAGTCGGTGGCCGAGATCTCCGCGCTGCTGACCATCCCGCTCGGGGTGGTCCGCATTCTTGTCGCCGACCTGGCCGAGGCAGGACTGGTCGCGATCCACCAGCCCGGCGGCGACGAGTCGGCGGGCGGTCAGCCAGATGTGACGCTGCTTGAAAGGGTGCTCAGTGGACTTCGGAAGCTCTAGCGGTCCGACCCGCGCCACCACCTCCGCGAAGATCGTGGTGGCGGGCGGATTCGGCGTGGGCAAGACCACGTTCGTCGGTGCCGTCTCGGAGATCAATCCGCTGCGCACCGAGGCCGTGATGACGTCGGCGTCGGCCGGCATCGACGACCTCACGCACGCGCCGGACAAGACCACCACCACGGTGGCGATGGACTTCGGCCGCATCACGCTCGACGAGGACCTGATCCTCTACCTGTTCGGCACGCCGGGGCAGGACCGTTTCTGGTTCATGTGGGACGACCTGGTGCGCGGTGCCATCGGCGCCATCGTCCTGGTCGACACCCGGCGGCTGGCGGACTGCTTCCCGGCGGTGGACTACTTCGAGAACAGCGGCCTGCCGTTCGTGATCGCCCTCAACGGCTTCGACGGCCACCAGCCCTACGGCCCCGAGGAGGTCCGTGAGGCGCTGCAGATCGGCCCGGAGGCGCCGATCATCACCACCGACGCCCGGCACCGCGGCGAGGCCAAGAGCGCGCTCATCACGCTCGTCGAGCACGCGCTGATGGCCCGGCTGCGCTAGCGGTCCCCCACCGGCGCGCTGCGCGGCGCACCGGCCCGGTTCCGGGGGGACTTGGCGATACTCGTTTTGGAGCGCTGTCCCGGATCGGGTAATGTTCTTCCTGCGCCGCCGGAGAGGGTCAAAGCCCGAGCCGAGGGCGTCATCCGAACAAGATCCCTTACTGGGGTTGCGTTTTGGTGGGGTATGGTGTAATTGGCAACACGGCTGATTCTGGTTCAGTTGTTCTAGGTTCGAGTCCTGGTACCCCAGCAGCACTTCAGCAAGTGCGAGCCCCCGTTGTGTAGCGGCCTAGCACGCTGCCCTCTCACGGCAGTAGCGCCGGTTCGAATCCGGTCGGGGGTACTTTGCCCCCGTTGTGTAGTGGCCTAGCACGCCGCCCTCTCAAGGCGGTAGCGCCGGTTCGAATCCGGTCGGGGGTACGCAAGTGCGCGAAGCATTCCGCGCGAGACGTCCGATCGAAGCCCGCCGCTCCCCGCGGCGGGCTTCGTCGTTCAGCCGGTCCTGCGCAGCGCCTCGCTGAGGCGGCCGGCGGCGTCGACCACGGCCTGGGCGTGCATCCGGCCCGGGTGCCGGGTGAGCCGCTCGATCGGCCCGGACACCGAGACCGCGGCGACCACGCGGTTGGACGGCCCGCGCACCGGTGCCGACACCGAGGCGACACCGGGCTCGCGCTCCCCGATCGACTGCGACCAGCCGCGGCGGCGCACCCCGGACAGCGCGGTGGCGGTGAAGCGGGCGCCCTGCAGGCCGCGGTGCAGCCGCTCGGGCTCCTCCCAGGCCATCAGCACCTGCGCGGCCGAGCCGGCCTTCATCGGCAGCGTGGAGCCCACCGGCACGGTGTCCCGCAGCCCCGACAGCCGCTCCGCGGCGGCGACGCAGATCCGCATGTCGCCCTGGCGGCGATAGAGCTGGGCGCTCTCGCCGGTCACGTCGCGCAGGTGCGTGAGCACCGGCCCCGCGGTGGCCAGCAGCCGGTCCTCGCCGGCCGCCGCGGCCAGCTCCGACAGGCGCGGGCCCAGGATGAAGCGGCCCTGCATGTCGCGAGCCACCATGCGATGGTGTTCGAGCGCTACCGCCAGCCGGTGCGCGGTGGGGCGGGCCAGGCCCGTGGCACCGACAAGCCCGGCCAGGGTGGCCGGGCCCGACTCCAGCGCGCTGAGCACCAGAGCCGCCTTGTCGAGAACGCCGACGCCGCTAGAGTTGTCCATGAAACGATACTCGCGTCTCAGAGTGTGAAACGCAAGTTCAATTTTCCCCGGAACGCGTCACGCTGGGAGCACAGCGCAGGACCAACACCTAGTGGGCCCGCGACGAAGCGGGCCGGAGGGACAGCGATGGGTAGGACACTCGCGGAAAAAGTCTGGGACGACCACGTCGTCCGCCGCGCCGAAGGCGAGCCCGATCTGCTTTTCATCGATCTTCACCTCCTGCACGAGGTGACCAGCCCCCAGGCGTTCGACGGGCTGCGGATGAACGGCCGGCGGGTGCGCCGTACGGACCTCACCATCGCCACCGAGGACCACAACACCCCGACCCTCGACATCGACAAGCCGATCGCCGACCCGGTCTCGCGCACCCAGCTGGAGACGCTGCGCAAGAACTGCGCCGAGTTCGAGGTGCGGCTGCATCCGCTCGGTGACATCGAGCAGGGCGTGGTGCACGTGGTGGGGCCGCAGTTGGGCCTGACCCAGCCCGGCACCACCGTGGTCTGCGGGGACTCGCACACCTCCACGCACGGCGCGTTCGGCGCGCTGGCGTTCGGCATCGGCACCTCGCAGGTCGAGCACGTGCTGGCCACCCAGACGCTGCCGCTCGCCCCGTTCCGGACCATGGCGGTCACCGTCGACGGTGAACTGCCCGACGGCGTCACCGCCAAGGACCTGATCCTCGCGGTGATCAGCCGGATCGGCACCGGCGGCGGCCAGGGCTACGTCATCGAGTACCGCGGCTCGGCGATCGAGAAGCTGTCGATGGAATCCCGGATGACCGTCTGCAACATGTCGATCGAGGCGGGCGCCAGGGCGGGCATGATCGCCCCGGACCGGACCACCTTCGACTACCTGGAAGGGCGCGCACACGCCCCCAAGGGCGCCGACTGGGACGCGGCCGTGGCGTACTGGAAGACGCTCAGGACCGACGACGACGCCGCCTTCGACCACGAGGTGCGGATCGACGCGGGCGAGTTGACGCCGTTCGTGACCTGGGGCACCAACCCGGGCCAGGGCGCGCCGCTGAGCGCGTCCGTGCCGGACCCGGCCTCCTACGACGACCCCAGCGACCGGCTCGCCGCGGAGAAGGCCCTGGAGTACATGGGCCTGACCGCCGGGCAGCCGCTGCGCGAGGTCGCGGTGGACACCGTGTTCGTCGGTTCCTGCACCAACGGCCGGATCGAGGACCTGCGCGCCGCGGCCGCCGTCGTGGGGGGCCGCAAGGTCGCCGACGGGGTGCGGATGCTCGTCGTACCCGGCTCGGTACGCGTGGCGCTCCAGGCCGTCGAGGAGGGGCTGGACCGGGTGTTCACCGCGGCCGGCGCCGAATGGCGGCACGCGGGTTGCTCGATGTGCCTGGGTATGAACCCCGACCAACTCGCGCCCGGCGAGCGCTCCGCGTCCACCTCGAACCGCAACTTCGAAGGACGGCAGGGCAAGGGCGGCCGTACCCACCTGGTCTCCCCGCAGGTCGCCGCCGCCACCGCGGTGCTCGGCCACCTCGCCTCGCCCGCCGACCTGTCCGACGCCCCTGACGCCTCTGTCCTCGAGGAAGCCTGAGCAGCCATGGAAGCCTTCACCACCCACACCGGCCGGGCCGTACCGCTGCGCCGCAGCAACGTGGACACCGACCAGATCATCCCCGCGCACTGGCTGAAGAAGGTCACCCGCAACGGGTTCGAGGACGGCCTGTTCGAGGCGTGGCGCAAGGACGAGTCCTTCGTGCTCAACGCCCCGCAGTACGCGGGCGCCACGGTCCTGCTGGCGGGTTCCGACTTCGGCACCGGATCGTCCCGCGAGCACGCCGTCTGGGCGCTGCAGAACTACGGCTTCAAGACGGTGATCTCGTCCCGTTTCGCGGACATCTTCCGCGGCAACTCGCTGAAGAACGGCCTGCTGACGGTGGTGCTGCCGCAGCAGACCGTCGAGGAGCTGTGGCAGCTCGTCGAGGCCGACCCGACCGCGGAGATCACCGTGGACCTGGTCGCCCGCGAGGTTCGCGCCGACCGCCCGCAGGGCCCGCTGACCGCGCCGTTCGAACTGGACGACAACGCCCGCTGGCGGCTGCTGGAAGGGCTGGACGACATCAGCCTGACGCTCGCCAACGAGCCGGACATCGCCGCGTTCGAGAGCACCCGGCCGTCCTGGAAGCCCAGCACCGCACAGGTCTGAGGCTCCCGCCGGCGTCTCGTCGGCCTCCGCCGGCCTCTGTTGGGCCCGAATTCGGGTCCGGATCGGCCGGTATCGCACCGCGCAGCGCCCCTCACGTCCTCGTGGGGGGCGCTCGTGCATGTCCGGACGACCCGTCCTCCACCCCGCCATGGGTACCGGAAAACAGGCTCGGAACACCCGGTTGGCCCTGTCATGCTCGACAACTCGCCGCAGATGGCACAATCGACGCATGGAACGCGACGGCCAACTGGACCTCTACGAGCTCCTCGCCGCCCGTTTGAAGCAGGTGCACGCGCGCGTCGCCAACCCCGAAGTCCCGGACGGGACAAGGCGGGAGTTGACCCGTCGGCTGCTCGTGGTGACCGCCGTGGCGAAGCACGATCTCGCCGACGCGGCACGGCGCCTGGAGGTGTTAACGGCTGAGTTGGACGAGCTCGGAATCCCCGATCAGTGATCACGCGGAGTACCGAGTTCGTTGCGGCACAAGGGTGATTCGCCCGTTTCGTATTTGATTTGCGGTATATATCCGCCTAGCGTGCGAAATCAGCCCGTACTCATTCGCCGGGCAAGTTTCCGAAGGGGAAGACGTGAACAAGGCGCAGCTCGTAGAAGCGATTGCCGACAAGGTGGGCGGCCGGCAGGCCGCCGCGGACGCGGTTGACGCGGTTCTCGACGCGATCGTCCGCGCGGTGGTCTCCGGTGACCGGGTCTCGGTCACCGGGTTCGGTTCGTTCGAGAAGGTGGAGCGACCCGCCCGTTACGCTCGCAATCCCCAGACCGGGGAGCGGGTCCGGGTCAAGAAGACCTCCGTGCCGCGGTTCCGTGCGGGTCAGGGCTTCAAGGACCTGGTCAGCGGGTCGAAGAAGCTTCCGCGTGGCGGCGAGGTCGCGGTCAAGAAGGCGCCCAAGGGCAGCCTGAGCGGCGGTGCCTCGACCACCGCGCGCACCGCGACGAAGAAGGCCGCCGCGAAGAAGGCGACCACGGCGCGCAAGGCGGCCACCGCCAAGACCGCCGCCGCGAAGAAGACCGCCACGGCCAAGAAGGCCACCGCGAAGAAGGCGACCACCGCCAAGAAGTCGGCCGCCAAGAAGGCCACCACCGCGAAGAAGTCCGCGGCCAAGAAGGCTCCCGCCAAGAAGGCCACCGCCAAGAAGGCCCCGGCCAAGCGATCGGCCCGCAAGACCGCGAAGCGCGCCGCCGCCAGGTGATAGGCCTTCCCACCGCTCCACCCGCACCACCGCGCCGGGCCGGGCCCCCTTCCACGGGGCGCCCGGCCCGCGCTATTTCGCGTCCGGGGCCTGCTCCGCGCCGGGGTCGGGCAGCGTCGTCAGGGTCAGGAAGACCACGCGGCGGGCCGACCCCGCGCCCTCGGTGCGGATCCTGACCCGCTGGCCCGGCCGCAGCAGCCGCAGCTGCCCCGCGTCGAACGCCGCCGTGTCGAACTCCAGCGGGGTGCCGTCGTCCAGCAGCACACTGCCGCTCCGGGTGGCCGGGTCGTACGTGAACGCGGTGGCTTGCATGGGGCAAGCCTAGGCCCCGCTCGCTGCGGCGGGAGCGTCAGGACGGGCAGGCCCGGGCGGGCAGCGGCACCGCGGCGGCCGCCGCGGCGGTGAAGGGCCCCACGCCCAGTGCCATCGCGGCCACGAGGTCCTCCAGGGTGTCCACGTCCTGGCGCACCGAGGGCGCCGCGGGGAGCGTGATCTCGGCCGCCCCGGAGGCGAGGTGACGGGCGCGGGAGGCGCCGCCGAACCCGGGGGAGAGCGGGAGCGGGGCAACGGTGGTGAGCAACGTTGTTCCCACTCCGGCCGCATCCGCGAGGAACGCCCGCTCACACGCCCCCGCGGCCGCGCGCAGCACTTCCGCCAGTTCCGCCGCCCGCAAGGCCGGGAGATCGCCGTTCAGCGCCGCGATCGGAGCGTGCGGCCGGCGGGCCCGGACCACGGCCTCCCCGTGCCGCAGCGCGGCGTTCAGCCCGGCGGCCGGGGAGTCGGCCACCACGAAGGCGCCGATCCCGGCCAGTTCCGCGCCCGCGGCCGGATCGTCGGTGACCACCGTCACGTCCTCGACCTCGGAACACGCCAGCACGGCGCCCACGGTGTCCAGCGCGAACGCCAGCGCCAGCGCCGGACGCACCGCACCGGCCGCTGCCAGCCGGCTCTTGGCGACCGCGAGCGGCTTCAACGGCACCACCAGCGACCATCTCGCCTCATCCACGCCGTCCATTGTGCGGGCCGCCGCCGACAACGCCGCCCCTCGTGGGGCCAGTGGACCCTGCCGCGCCGGCAGCACCAACGGAACCGGTGGCAGAGGTGCCCCGCCGCATGTGAAGCTCTGGCGTTAACCTCTCCCGTAGCCGCGACGCTCGAGCGGCGCCGACAGCAACGAAGAGGAGTCCCAGGTGTCCCGCCGCAGAATCGGTTTCTGGTACCGCCTGGCGGCCGCCATCGCCAAGCCGCCGCTCATCGTGCTGTTCAAGCGGGACTGGCGCGGAATGGAGAACATTCCGGCCGAGGGCGGATTCCTCACCGCGGTGAATCACAACTCCTACCTCGACCCGCTGCTCTATGCGCATTTCCAGTACAACACCGGCCGGCTCCCGCGGTTCCTGGCCAAGGCGGCGCTGTTCAAGCCGTTCTTCGTGGGCGCGGTGATGCGCGGCACCGGGCAGATCCCGGTGGTGCGGGCCACCGCCGACGCCGCCGCGGCGTACCGCTCGGCGGTCGAGGCGGTCAACAACGGCGAGTGCGTGGCGTTCTACCCCGAGGGCACCCTCACCCGCGACCCGGACCTGTGGCCGATGGTCGGCAAGACCGGGATCGCCCGCGTCGCGCTGCTCACCGGCGCTCCGGTGATCCCGATCGCGCAGTGGGGCGCGAACGAGTTCCTCCCGCCGTACGCGAAGAAGCCGAGCTTCCTGCCGCGCAAGACCCACCGTGTCCTGGTCGGTACGCCGGTCGACCTCAGCGCCTGGGAGGGGAAGGACCCGACCGCCGAGGTGCTGCGCGAGGTGACCGGGGCCATCATGGCGGATGTGAAGCAACTCCTGGCAGAAGTCCGCGGCATCCCCGCCCCCGACGGCCTGTACGACCCGCGCAAGGCCGACAAGGCCGACAAGGAGGCCGGCGGCAAGGACGGCAACGGCGCGAAGGGCGCCGGTGACACCGGTGCCGGGACCGCCGGCGACAACGGCGACAACGGCCTTGCGGCCGACGTCCCCGGCGGCGACAACGGCAAGGGGGCGGCGTGACGGCTCGCTGTGCCGTGTTCGGCGCCGGGTCCTGGGGCACCGCGTTCGCGATGGTGCTGGCCGACGCGGGGTGCGAGGTGTCCTTGTGGGGACGCCGCCCCGAACTCGTCGCCGCCATCAACAGCACCCGGACCAACCCGGAGTACTCCAGCGGCATCACGCTGCCGGAGGCCGTGACGGCGACCACCGACCCGGCCGCGGCCGCCGCCGGCGCCGAGTTCGTGTTCCTGTCGGTGCCCTCCCAGTCGTTGCGCGCCAACCTCGCCGAGTGGGCGCCCCTGCTGCGCTCGGACGCGGTGCTGGTCAGCCTGATGAAGGGTGTCGAACTCGGCACCGCGAAGCGGATGAGCGAGGTGATCGAGGAGGTCGCCAAGGTCGAACCCGGCCGGGTCGCCGTGCTCACCGGGCCCAACCTCGCCCCCGAGATCGCCGCCCGCCAGCCCGCCGCCGCCGTCGTCGCCTGCCGCGACGAGTCCGCGGCCCGCCGGATCCAGACCGCCTGCCACACCGCGTACTTCCGCCCGTACACCAACACCGACGTGACCGGGTGCGAACTCGGCGGCGCGGTCAAGAACGTGATCGCGCTGGCGGTCGGGATCGCCGGCGGCATGGGCATGGGCGACAACACCAAGGCGTCGCTGATCACCCGCGGCCTGGCCGAGACCAGCCGGCTGGGCCTGGCGATGGGTGCCGACCCGTACACCTTCGCCGGACTCGCGGGTATGGGCGACCTCGTGGCCACCTGCTCCTCACCGCTGTCCCGCAACAACACCTTCGGCCGCAACCTCGGCCGCGGCATGAGCCTCGCCGAGACCATCGCCGCCACCAGCCAGACCGCCGAGGGCGTCAAGTCCTGCGAGTCCGTCGCGGACCTGGCCCGCCGGCACGGCGTCGACATGCCGATCACCGAGACCGTGGTCGACATCGTGCACAACGGGAAACCGCCCGTCGTGGCCGTCAAGGAGTTGATGTCACGTTCTGCGAAGCCCGAACGGTAAGGTCAACGCGACATGAGCAACCTGCCATCGCCCCAGAGCCCGGACCAGCACTCCGAGCGGCCGCAGTACGGCCGCAAGCCGCGCGTTGCCGTCGTCTTCGGCGGGCGCAGCTCCGAGCACGGCGTGTCCGTGGTGACCGCGGCCAGCGTGCTGCGCGCCATCGACCGCGACAAGTACGACGTCCTGCCGATCGGCATCACCAGCGAGGGCCGTTGGGCGCTGACCGCCGACGAACCCGAGCGGATGGCGATCACCGACCGCCGGATGCCGAGCGTGGAACAGGTCACCGACCACGACGGCGCCGTACTGCTGCCCGTCGACCCGGCCAGCCGCGAGGTCGTCTACACCGAGGCGGGCGCCGTGCCCAAGGCGCTCGGCGAGGTCGACGTCGTCCTCCCGCTCCTGCACGGCCCGTACGGCGAGGACGGCACCCTGCAGGGCCTGCTGGAACTCTCCGGTGTCCCCTACGTCGGCGCGGGCGTGCTCGCCTCCGCCGTCGGCATGGACAAGGAGTACATGAAGCGGATCTTCACCTCGTTCGGGCTCAAGGTCGGCCCGTACACGGTGATCCGGCCGCGCGAGTGGGAGCAGGACCCGGCCGCCGCCCGGCGCAAGGTGGAGGAGTTCGCCCAGATCCACGGCTGGCCGCTGTTCATCAAGCCGACCCGGGCCGGCTCGTCCATCGGCATCAGCAAGGTCGACGGCCCCGACGAGGTGGACGCCGCCCTCGCCGAAGCCCGCAGGCACGACCCGAAGGTCCTGGTCGAGGCGCTGCTGCGCGGCCGCGAGATCGAGTGCGGCGTGCTGGAGTTCGCCGACGGCCCCCGCGCCTCGGTCCCCGCCGAGATCCCGCCCGCCGCGAGCAGCGACTTCTACGACTTCGACGCGAAGTACATCGACTCCGCCGAGGGCGTCGTGCCGGCCCCGCTGACCGAGGAGCAGACCGAGCGGGTGCGGCGGCTCGCCGTCGAGGCGTTCGAGGCCGCGTCCTGCGAGGGGCTGGTGCGTGCCGACTTCTTCCTGCTGGACAGCGGCGAGTTCGTCATCAACGAGATCAACACCATGCCCGGCTTCACGCCGATCTCGATGTACCCGCGGATGTGGCAGGAGAGCGGCATCGGTTACACCGAGCTGATCGACCTGCTGATCCAGGCCGCGCTGCGCCGCTCCACCGGCCTGCGCTGACCGGCTGCCGCGGCGCCTCCCCGAACCCCGCAGAAACCCCGCAGACGTCCGCGGAACCCCCGCCGGGAGCGCTCAGATCCCGGCGGGGATCGTCGCCTTGACCGCCGCGGCCAACTCGGTCAGCGGCGTCGCGTCGTGCGCGTACTTCGGCGGGAGCGTCAACTCCACGTACGCCTTGCGCAGCGTCGTCGTCAGCCGGGCGCCGCCGTCCGACTGCTGCTCGAACGACCAGCCCACCCCGCCGACCTCCGCGCCGGGGGTGTTGACGTCGTCGTCCTCGGCGGGCCGGGGCACCCCGCAGCGCAGCACGATCGTAGGATCACCCCATCCGGCGGTCAGCGGAGACGCCGGCTTGAGATCATGACCGGACAGCCCGTCGACCTTCTTCGGCAACCGCGCGTGCAGCGCCTCGCAGTAGGCGGTCACCCGGGCGTTCGGAACCGGAACGGCAACGGACTCGTCGTCGCTACCGGAGACGGCGAACACGTAGACCGCCGCCGCGGACAGGCACGCGACGGCGGACACGGTGATCAGGGCGGTCCGGCGGGAGAACTTCACCGGGTGAGCATATGAAGAGCCCGGCCCACGGGCTCGGCGGGGGGCTATATATGGACGACCGGGCAGGTCAGTGTGCGGGTGATGCCTTCCGCCTGCTGCACCTTCGCGACCACCATGCGGCCGAGTTCGTCGACCGTGTCGGCCTGGGCGCGGACGATGACGTCATAGGGACCTGTGACGTCCTCGGCCTGGATGACTCCGTCGATCTTGGAGATCACCTCCGCTACTGCCGAGGCCTTCCCGACCTCGGTCTGGATCAGGATGTACGCCTGTACCACGGAACCTCCAGGGCGGCTTCGAGGATCATGTGGGAGGGGGGACGCCACGTTATCGCGTCGCCGCGCGCAGCGGGGAGACCCGCGCGGTACCGGACTCCCGTATTGACGGGAAACACGCAGCGGAACGGACCGGGGACCGTACACCGGCCGAGAATCGAGGGGACGACGCTATGAAGGGGACTGTGGGCGAGCTGGGGGAGTTCGGGCTCATCAGGGAACTGACCTCCCGCCTCACCTCGACCCCCGCGGTGCAGATCGGCCCCGGCGACGACGCCGCCGTGGTCGCCGCGCCCGACCGCCGGGTGGTGGCCACCACCGACGTGCTCCTCGAAGGGCGGCACTTCCGCCGCGACTGGTCCACGGCCTACGACGTCGGCCGCAAGGCGGCCGCGCAGAACCTCGCCGACATCGCCGCCATGGGCGCGGTGCCCACCGCGGTGCTGCTCGCGCTGGTCGTGCCCGCCGAACTGCCCGCCACCTGGCCGGTCGAGCTGATGGACGGCATCAGGGACGAATGCCAGGTGGCCGGTGCGGCGGTGGTCGGCGGCGACGTGGTGCGCGGCGACACCATCACGGTGTCCGTCACCGCCCTCGGCGACCTCCGCAACCGCACCGCCGTCACCCGGTCCGGCGCCCGCGCGGGCAACCTGATCGCGGTCACCGGCTGGCTCGGCTGGTCCGCCGCCGGACTCGCCGTGCTCTCCCGCGGGTTCCGCTCGCCGCGCGCCTTCGTCGAGGCGCACCGGCGGCCCGAGCCGCCGTACCACGCGGGCCCCGCCGCCGCCGATCTCGGCGCCACCGCCATGACCGACGTCAGTGACGGCCTGGTCGCCGACCTCGGCCACATCGCCGCCGCCAGCGGCGTCGACATCGACCTGCGCTCCGCCGCCATCGACGTTCCCGCGCAGATGACCGACATCGGCCAGGCCGTCGGCGTCGACCCGATGCACTGGGTGCTCAGCGGCGGCGAGGACCACGCGATCGTGGCCGCCTTCCCGCGCGACGTGAAACTCCCGGCCCGCTGGCGGATCATCGGCGACGTCACCGCGCCGGCCACCCGCACCCCGCGGGTCACGGTCGACGGCGCGGCCTGGGAGAAGGCCGGCGGCTGGGACCACTTCGGGTCGGAGGCGTGAGCGTGCCCGCGCCGCCGCGGGTGCTCACCGTCGCCGGCTCCGACTCCGGCGGCGGCGCGGGGATCCAGGCCGACCTCAAGACGATGCTGGCGCTCGGCGTGCACGGGATGAGCGTGCTCACCTCGGTCACCGCGCAGAACTCGCTGGGCGTGCAGGGCGCGTGGGAGCTGCCGGCCGACGCGGTGCGGGCCCAGTTCCGCGCGGTGGTCGACGACATCGGGGTGCAGGCGGTCAAGACCGGCATGCTCTCCTCCGCGGAACTCGCCGGCACCGTCGCCGACCTGCTGGCCGGGCTCGACCGCGGGGTACCCGTCGTGGTCGACCCGGTCGCGGTCTCCAAGCACGGCGACCCGCTGCTGCACGACGAGGCCCTCGACGTGATGCGCGGCCGGCTGCTGCCGCTGGCGACCGTCGCCACCCCGAACCTCGACGAGGTCACCCGGCTCACCGGCGTCGTGGTCGCCGACGAGGCGGGGATGCGGGACGCGGCCCGTGCGGTGCTCGGGTACGGACCGCGCTGGGTGCTGGTCAAGGGCGGCCACCTGCCCGACGCCGACCGCTACGTCGAGGCCGTCGACCTGCTCTCGGACGGCCGCACCGAGCACTGGTACCACTCGCCCCGGTACCCCAACCGGCACACGCACGGCACCGGCTGCACCCTGGCGAGCGCCCTCGCCTCGTACCTGGCCCTCGGCCACGACGTGCCGGGCGCGGTCGGCCATGCCAAGGAGTACGTCCGCGGCGCCATCGAGGCGGGCTTCCCGCTCGGCGCGGGCATCGGCCCGGTCGACCACGCCTGGCGCACCCGCGCGGCCGGGTGAGCGCCGGGACCGCAGCGCGGGAGCGGCGGGAGCCGCGCCGCGGGCACGCTGAAAAGCCGACCCACCGTGAGGTGGATCGGCTTCAGGTGGCCACCCAGGACTGCGCTGAGGTCAGCGCGTGACCTTGCCGGCCTTGATGCACGAGGTGCAGACGTTGAGGCGCTTCGGCGTCTTCCCGACGACCGCACGCACGCGCTGGATGTTGGGGTTCCAACGACGCGGGGTACGGCGGTGCGAGTGGGAGATGCTGTTGCCGAAGCCCGGCCCCTTGCCGCAGACGTCGCAGTTAGCAGCCACGGGTCACTCCAAAGACTTCAGATGCTCAGATGCATTGACGGTGAGAAAACCCGGGAGAGCCCCAGGCAACCGGAGCAGCATACAACGACCGCTCCCGTAGAACGAAACTACCACGGTCCGGGCACCCTCCCGGGCCGCCGACCCCCGCCCGCACCGCCGCCCGGCAGTACGCTCACCAGCAGCCCTCGTCCCGCCCGGCAAGGAGGACCTGTTGCCCCCCACCCTCGACGCGACCGCGGTGCGTTCCTGGTGCCGGCTCTCGCTACGGGCCCTGGGGCGGGCCCGCGAGGAGATCGACGCGATCAACGTCTATCCGGTCGCCGACGGGGACACCGGCACGAACCTCTACCTCACCGTCGAGTCCGCCGCCCAGGCCGTGGAGGCGGTCTTCGACGCGCACGCCACCACCGGTGCCGCCTCCGGTGACGCCTCGGACGAGGACCGCGCGCCGACCTTCGAGGAGGCATTCCGCGCCCTGTCGCACGGCGCCCTCATCGGCGCCCGCGGCAACTCCGGCACCATCCTCGCGCAGCTGCTGCGCGGCATGAACACCGAGCTGACCGTGGGCGGCGGGTTCGCCGCGGAGTACGACGAGCACGCGGCGCCGCAGGGGCGGATCGGGGCCGACGACCTGCGCCGCGCGCTCGTGGCCGCCGCGGACTCCGGGTACGAGGCGGTGGCGCGGCCGGTGGAGGGCACCATGCTCACCGTCGCCACCCGTGCCGCCGACGCCGCAAGCGGCACGGACGGCGGCCTGCCCGAGGTCGTACGCGCCGCCCACGCCGCCGCCCTGGCCGCGCTGGCCGCCACCCCAGGCCAGCTCGGCGTCCTGCGGCGGGCCGGTGTGGTCGACGCGGGCGGCCTCGGCCTGGTCGCCCTCCTCGGCGCGCTGTACGAGGTCGTCACCGGCGAACGTCCCGCGGACCGCCCCACCGCCGGCACGGGCACGTCCTTCCGCCACGGTCACGGCCCCGGGGGCTCCGGTTCCGGCGGCGGTCCGGGTGCCGCGGGGAAGGACGCCTCCGGCGCGGGCTCCGCGGCGGAAGGGGCTGTCCCCGGAGGCCCTTTGAGCCCCGGGGACCCCGCGCACCCTGGGGACGCTGCCGCCCTCGAGTCGTGCGCCGACGGAGCGCACGCCGGCGGGGACGGGCCCGCGTTCGAGGTGATCTTCCTGTTGGAGGCGGACGACGCCGCCGTGCGGGCGCTGCGGGCCCGGCTGGACGCGCTCGGCGACTCGCTGGTCGTGGTCGGCGGGGACGGGCTGTGGAACGTGCACGTCCACGTGGACGACGTCGGCGCCACCGTGGAGGCGGCGATCGACGCGGGACGGCCGTACCGGATCAGGGTCACGCACTTCGGCGAGCAGACCCGGCGGCCGCGCGCCGAGCGGGCCGAGCGCGCGGTGCGGGCCGTGGTGGCCGTCGTCCGCGGCGACGGCCTCGTCGCGCTGTGCGGGGAGGCCGGGGCGACCGTGGTCGCGGTGCGGCCGGGGGAGCGCCCGGCCAGCGGCGAGATCGCCGCCGCCATCCGCCGCGCGCACGCGCGGGAGGTCGTCCTGCTCCCCAACGACACGGAGGTGCGGCACGCCGCGGGCGCGGCCGCGGAACAGGCCCGGGCCGACGGCGTGCGGGTCGCCCTCATCCCCACCCGCTCGCCGGTGCAGGGCCTGTCCGCGCTCGCCGTCCACGAGCCGGGCCGCCGCTTCGACGAGGACGTCGTCGCCATGACCGCGGCGGCCGGCGCCACCCGCTACGCCGAACTCGCCGTCGCCGAGCGCCAGTCCTGGACCACCGCCGGGATCTGCCAGGCCGGCGACGTCCTGGGCCTGATCGAGGGCGACGTCGCCGTGATCGGCGCCGACCTCGTCGAGACCGCGGTCACCACCCTGGAGCGGATGCTCGCGGCCGGCGGCGAACTCGTCACCCTCGTCCTCGGCCCGACCGCGCCGCCCGACCTCGCCGACCGCCTGCGCGCCCACGTCCACGAGCACCACCTCGCCGTCGACACGGTCAGCTACGAGAGCGGCGACACCGCCGCACCGCTGCTGATCGGCGTCGAGTAGGCGGTCGGCCGGGCCCGCTCAGTACCGTGTGGGGCTCGCCAGCAGCGGCGGGTAGACCGTGGAGGGCTGCCCGTCGACGGTGGCGCCCGCGTACTTGAGCATCGGGCCCACCTGGCGGTTGAGCGCGGCCGGGAAGTTCAGCGCCGGCGCCGACACCTCGTCGAGGACGGCGGTCTGCTCGTCGGTGAGCCGGACGTCGAGGCCGGCGAGGTTCGCTTCGAGGTGCTCGGCCGTGCGGGGGCCGATCAGCGTCGAGGTGACGCCGGGACGGTTCCGGACCCAGGACAGCGCGACCGCCGCGGGGCTCGCGCCGATCTCCCGGGCGACACCGAGGAGCGCGTCGATCACGGTGAACTGCGCCTCGCTCGGCGTGCCGAGCACCGCGGAGCGCCGGGTGCCGGCGGGGGGTCCCTCACCGCGGCGGTACGCGCCGGAGAGGAAACCGCTCTTCAGGGGGCTCCAGGGCAGCAGCCCCATGCCCTCGTCCCGGGCCAGCGGGATCAGCTCGCCCTCGATGGTGCGCTCCAGCAGCGAGTACTCCATCTGCAAGGCGGTCACCGGGGTCCAGCCGCGCAGCAGCGCCATGGTGTGCGCCTTGGCCGTGAACCAGGCCGGGGTGTCCGAGAAGCCCACGTAGCGGATCTTGCCCGCGGTCACCAGGTCGTCCAGCGTGCGCAGCGTCTCCTCGACGGGCGTGGACCAGTCGTGGTTGTGCAGCCAGTACAGGTCGACGTAGTCGGTCCCGAGCCGGCGCAGCGACTCCTCCAGCTGCCCGACGATCGCCTTGCGCCCGGCGCCGCCGCCGTTGGGGTCGCCCAGGTGCAGGTTGCCGAAGAACTTGGTGGCCAGGACGACCCGGTCGCGGCTCCCGGGGCGCCGGGCGAAGAAGTCGCCGACGATCTTCTCCGAGTGGCCGTTGGTATAGAAGTTGGCGGTGTCGACGAAGTTCCCGCCGCGGTCGAGATAGCTCGCGAGGATCGCGTGCGCCTCCTCGACGCCGCATCCCGCCCCGCCGTCCTCGCCGAAGTTCATCGCGCCGAGGCAGAACGGGCTCACCTTGAGGCCGGAGCGGCCCAGGCCGACGTAGGAATCGAGTGTCATGATGATGCTCCCGTGGTCAGTGGTGTCGATCCTCTGCTGTCAAGTAGACGCCAATGACCTGCGGGAACGTGAGAGTGATCCTGCCTGGTCCTTGCCTGATCCTGTCAGGTAGGACAACCGGCCGACACCAGGCGCCACCCGGAGGTGGTTCAATCGAAGGTGTCCCCGAACGCGTCCTTGGACGAACTGCGCACCCTGATCACCCGCTACGCCGGGCGCTCCGGCCCCGGCATCGACGGCGTGCTGCTGTCCTCGACCCCGTCGGCCGCCCCGTCGTCGGACATCGCCGACCCCGTCCTGGTCGTGGTCGCTCAGGGTGCCAAGCGGATCGTCCTCGGCGACCGCATCCACGACTACGGCGCCGGCCAGTACCTCGTGGTCTCGGTCGACCTGCCGGTCACCGGTCACTACACGCAGGCCAGCCCGGAGCGGCCCTTCCTCGCCTTCGGCCTCACGCTGCGCCCCGGCGTGATCGCCTCGCTCCTGCTGGACGCGGGGCCCGCCGCCTCCGCGGGGCCGGACCGTGGCGGGGCGGTCCGCCCCGCCCGGTCCGCCACGCCGCCCGGCCTGGCGGTGAGCGACGCGCCGGACGAACTCCTCGACGCGGTGGTCCGGATGGTCGCGCTGCTCGGGCAGCCGCGGGACGCGCCGGTGCTCGCGCCGATGGTGGAGCGGGAGATCCTCTGGCGGCTGGTCACCGGCGAGCAGGGGGCGATGGTCCGGCAGATCGGTCTCGCCGACAGCAGGCTCTCCCACGTCGCCCGGGCGATCCGCTGGCTGCGGTCCCACCACGCCGACCCGGTCCGCGTGGAGGACCTGGCCCGGATGTCGGCGATGAGCCTGTCGGCCTTCCACCGGCACTTCCGGGCGGTCACCGCGATGACGCCGATCCAGTACCAGAAGCGGATCCGGTTGCAGGAGGCCCGCCTGCTGCTGGTCAGCGGGCCGGGCGACGTGGCCGCCGCCGGGTTCGCGGTCGGCTACGACAGCGCGTCGCAGTTCAGCCGCGAGTACCGGCGCCAGTTCGGGGTGCCGCCGGGCCAGGACGCCGCGCGGCTGCGCCGGGAGGCATCGGAGGGCGCCTTCGCGGGTTCCCCGCTGTGAGGGCGGCGGGGCACGCCGGGCCGCCCTCCGCGGGCCGCGCCGCCCTCCTGGGGAATGTCGGCGCCGTGCGCAAAGATGGGCCGTGATGACTGGGAACCCGCTGGACGACCCGCTGCGCAAGCTCGTCGGTGACCGGACGGCCAAGGTGCTGTCCGAGCACCTCGGGCTGCGGACGACGGGCGATCTGCTGCACCACTACCCGCGGCGGTACGCGGAGCGCGGCGAGCTGACCCGGCTGGCGGACCTGCCGGTCGACGAGTACGTCACGGTCGTCGCGCAGATCGCCAAGGCGGACAAGCGGACGTACGGGCGCGGCGGGTCCGGGGTGCGCCTCGAAGTCGTGGTGACCGACGGCAGCGGCTCGCTCACCCTGGTGTTCTTCAGCAAGGCGGCGCACGCCCACGCGCACCGGCTGATCCCGGGCCGCCGGGGGATGTTCTCCGGCAAGGTCTCGGTCTTCAACCGGACCCGGCAACTCGCCCACCCCGACTACCAGTTGCTCGACGCGGAGGCCGACGACGGCCCGGACGCGAAGGAAGCGGTCGACGCGTTCGCCAACCGGCTGATCCCGCTGTACCCGGCGGTGAAGCAGATCACGTCCTGGCGGATCGCCCAGGCCGTGGACACCGCGATCGACTCGCTCGGCGCGATCGGCTGGGCCGGGGTCGGCGAGCCGCTGCCGGCCGAACTGCGCGCCGGGCGGGAGCTGGTGGCGCTGCCCGAGGCACTGGAGAAGGTGCACCGGCCGCGCAGCAAGCAGGACATCGAGCTGGCCCGGCAGCGGCTGAAGTGGGACGAGGCGTTCGTGCTCCAGGTCGCGCTGGCCCGGCGCCGGGCCGACGAGTCGGCGCTGCCCGCGGTGCCGCGGGTGCCGGGCGCCGACGGGTTGCTGGCGGCGTTCGACCGGCGGCTGCCGTTCACCCTGACCGAGGGCCAGCAGGCGGTCTCGGCGGAGATCTTCGCGGATCTGGCCACCGACCACCCCATGCACCGGCTGCTCCAGGGCGAGGTGGGCTCCGGCAAGACCCTGGTGGCACTGCGCGCGATGCTCGGCGTGGTGGACACCGGCGGTCAGGCCGCGATGCTCGCGCCGACCGAGGTACTGGCCCAGCAGCACCACCGCTCGATCACCGAGATGATGGGCGACCTCGCGGAGTCCGGCATGCTCGGCGGCTCGGATCTCGGCACCAAGGTGGTGCTGCTGACCGGTTCGATGGGCGCCGCGGCCCGCCGGCAGGCGCTGCTCGACCTGGTCAGCGGCGACGCGGGCATCGTGATCGGCACCCACGCACTGATCGAGGACAAGGTGAGGTTCCGCGACCTCGGGCTGGTGGTCGTCGACGAGCAGCACCGCTTCGGGGTGGAGCAGCGGGACGCGTTGCGGGCCAAGGCCGAGCAGCCGCCGCACCTGCTGGTGATGACCGCCACCCCGATCCCGCGCACGGTCGCGATGACGGTGTTCGGCGATCTGGAGACCTCGGTGCTCGACCAGTTGCCCGCCGGGCGGTCCCCGATCGCCAGCCACGTGGTGCCGGCCGCGGAGAAGCCGCACTTCCTCGCCCGCGCCTGGGAGCGGGTCCGCGAGGAGGTGGAGTCGGGCCACCAGGGGTACGTGGTGTGCCCGCGGATCGGCGACGAGGAGGACGCGAAGGCCGCCGCGAAGGGCACGGCCCCGAAGGCCGACGACGGCGAGCGCCGCCCCCCGCTCGCCGTGCTCGACGTCGCCGACCACCTCGCCAAGGGCCCGCTGGGCGGCCTGCGGGTGGAGGTGCTGCACGGCAGGATGGCGCCCGACGCCAAGGACGACGTGATGCGCCGGTTCGCCGCCGGCGACGTCGACGTGCTGGTGGCCACCACCGTCATCGAGGTGGGCGTCAACGTGCCGAACGCCACCGCGATGGTGATCATGGACGCCGACCGCTTCGGCGTCTCCCAACTCCACCAGCTGCGCGGCCGGGTCGGCCGCGGCAGCGCCCCCGGGCTGTGCCTGCTGGTCTCCGAGGCGCCCGAGGCGAGCCCGGCCCGCACCCGGCTGGACGCGGTCGCCCGCACCCTCGACGGCTTCGAGCTGTCCCGGATCGACCTGGAGCAGCGCCGGGAGGGCGACGTGCTCGGCCAGGCCCAGTCCGGCAGCCGCTCCAGCCTGCGGGTGCTGACCGTCATCGACGACGAGGACGTGATCGCGGCGGCCCGCGACGAGGCCACCGCGCTGGTCGCGGCCGACCCCGAACTCGCCGCCCATCCCGATCTGCGCAGCGCGCTGGAGAGCCTGCTGGACGCGGACCGGGAGGAGTTCCTGGACAAGGGCTGACGCCCGCCCCGGGCCGCCCCGCCGGCCTGGCGGTAGGGTCGTGGCCGTGAGCAAGTCATGACCCGTGTGATCGCCGGAGCGGCCGGTGGACGGCGGCTGGCCGTCCCCCCGGGCAACGGCACCCGGCCCACCTCCGACCGGGCCAAGGAAGCCCTCTTCTCCACCTGGGAGTCGCTGCGCGGCACCCTGGAGGGGGCCAGGGTGCTCGACCTGTACGCGGGCTCCGGTGCGGTCGGCCTGGAGGCGCTGTCCCGGGGCGCCGCGCACGTGCTGCTGGTCGAGTCCGACCCGCGCGCCGCCCGGATCGTCCGCGAGAACGCCGCCGCCCTGAAGCTGCCCGGCGCCGAGGTGCGTCCGGCCCGCGCCGAGAAGGCGGTGGCCGCGGCGCCGTCCGGGCCCGCCTACGACACGGTCTTCCTCGACCCGCCCTACGACGTCCCGGACGCGGAGCTGCGCGAGATCCTGCTCACACTCGTGGCCAACGGCTGGCTGGCGGCGGAGGCCTTGGTCACCGTGGAACGCAGGACGCGCGGCGGTGCCTTCGGCTGGCCCGACGGCTTCGCGGCCGTGCGCTCGCGCACGTACGGCGAGGCGACTCTTTGGTACGGTCGCGCCGCCGAAGTTACCGCCGGGTCATGAGGCCGTGCCCCGGTGGTGTCGTCGCGGGCCGACCCGGCCCGTACGAGCCCCTGTGAGCCCGTCATGACCCGCAGCACCCGCCCCACCGGTACGGAGAGCGAGGAGCCACACTTGCGCCGCGCAGTCTGTCCGGGGTCCTTCGACCCCATCACCAACGGACACCTCGACATCATCGCCCGCGCCTCCCGGCTGTACGACACCGTCCACGTCGCCGTGATGATCAACCAGTCCAAGAAGGGGCTGTTCGACATCGACGAGCGGATCGCCCTGATCGAGGAGGTCACCGCCGACCTCGGCAACGTCCGGGTGGAGTCCTTCCACGGCCTGCTGGTCGACTTCTGCAAGCAGCACGACATCCCCGCCATCGTCAAGGGACTGCGGGCGGTCAGCGACTTCGACTACGAGCTGCAGATGGCCCAGATGAACATCGGGCTGTCCGGCGTGGAGACGCTCTTCGTCCCCACCAACCCCGCCTACAGCTTCCTGTCCTCCAGCCTCGTCAAGGAAGTCGCCCAATGGGGCGGTGACATCTCCCACTTGGTTCCCCCGCCGGTCCTGGAGGCGCTCAACGCCCGGCTCCGGCAGCAGTAGGCTTTGGCGCTGTGGACGTCCAGAAGAAGCTCGATGAGATCGCGGCGACCGTCAGCAGTGCCCGGTCCATGCCGATGTCGGCCTCCTGCGTGCTGAACCGGGCCGAGTTGCTGGCGATGCTCGAAGAGGTCGCCGCCGCGCTCCCCGACTCGCTGTCCCAGGCCCAGGAACTGCTCGGCGACCGCGAGCAGATGGTCCAGGAGGCCCGTACCGAGGCCCAGCGGATCATCGAGTCCGCGCACGCCGAGCGCGGCTCCCTCGTCTCCGACACGCAGATCGCCCGGCAGTCCCAGGACGCGGCCGAGCGGATCCTCGCCGAGGCCCGCCGCGAAGCGGACGAGATCCGGGCCGAGGCGGACGACTACGTCGACAGCAAGCTCGCCAACTTCGAGGTGGTCCTCACCAAGACCATCGGCTCGGTCGACCGCGGCCGCGAGAAGCTGCTCGGCCGCGACCCGTACGCGGACGGCCAGGGCGGCGCGGGATACGGCGAGGACGACCCGGAGGCCCCCGAGCGCAGCTCGGACCCGGAGACCCTGCGCCGGCGTGCGGACGAGTACGTGGATACCAAGATGCGCGCCTTCGAGGCGGTGCTCAGCAAGACCCTCGAGGCGGTCGGCCGCGGGCGGCTCAAGCTCACCGGCCACAACCCGATCGACGACCTCGCCGCGCAGATGGCCGCCGCCGACGCGGCGGGCGGCGGCGGCGAGATCCACGGGCAGTCCGACGACGAGTTCATGGCCGGCCTCGCCGCACCGAGCGCCGACGGCCCGGCCGACCTGTCCCGCTACGGATACGACCCGGCCGCCGCCACCGCGGACGCCGGCGCCGCCCCGCCGCAGCAGCAGCCCGACCCCGGGTACGAGCCGGACCCCGGCTACGGCTACCCGCAGCAGGAGCCGTACCCCCAGCAGGGCGGCTACCCGCAGGTGGGGGTCGCCGCGGCCGAGGCGGGCGGCTACCCCGCGCAGGACGAGGGCTACCCGCAGGTCCCGCAGCCGCTGCCGCCGCAGCAGGACTACCAGCAGGGCGGGTACGACCCGTACGGCGGGCAGCAGCAGGGCTACGACTACGGCCAGCTCCCGCCGGAGGCAGGGGGGTACGAGCAGCCGTACCCGCAGCAGCCGCAGATCCCCTACCAGCAGCAGGCCCCCGGCTACGGCCAGCAGGGCGTGCCGCAGCAGCCGGGACAGCAGCCCGCCGCGCTGGACGAGACCAGCTTCTTCGACACCGGGATGATCGACCTCAACCGGCTCCGGGAGCTGGAGCAGGGCCTGTGAGAGGGCCTGTGAGCAGGGGCTGAGCCGCCCGCGCCGGCCGTGTTTGGGCCCGGGCGGACTGTCCAGTATCCTGTTGGCTCCAGCCGTGTCACGCACCGGCGCTTCGGCCTGCCCGTCAGCACGGGCCCTCATCCGGGCCCGCGTGGACGTGGCCGTAACGTTGCAGGCCGTACCGATGAAAGCAGGAAGCCCTGAACACCCGCCTCGACCACCGCAACCCCCTCGTGTTCGACACGCACGAGCTGGGTCGGCGTCCTGGTGCGATGAAGAAGGTCTCCCGCACGGTCCTCGCGCCCGAGGAGCTCGGCGTCGCCGGGGTCATCGGGGTGCCCGCGGGGGCCGACGTCGAGCTGGAACTCCGCCTGGAGTCGGTCATGGAGGGTGTGCTGGTCACCGGCACCATCCACGCGCCGGTGACAGGGGAGTGCATCAGGTGCCTGGAGCCGCTGGAGCGCGAGCTCGACGCGGAGTTCCAGGAGATGTTCTCCTACCCCGACGCCGACACCCGGACCGCCCGCAAGGACGAAGCCGGTGACGACGCCGCGGCCTCCGAGGAGGATGTGCTGTACCTCGAGGACGACCTGTTCGACCTCGAACCCGTGCTGCGGGACGCGGTGGTGCTCGCACTGCCCATGCAGCCGGTGTGCCGGGAGGACTGCCCTGGCCTGTGCTCCGAGTGTGGAGCGCGGCTGGCGGACGACCCGGACCACCACCACGAGGCGACCGACATCCGTTGGGCCGCCTTGCAGGACTTCCAGCAGAACGGCACCGGAGACGGTGCCGACGAGAACCAGGAGAAGTAGCCGTGGCTGTTCCGAAGCGGAAGATGTCGCGCAGCAACACGCGCCACCGCCGTTCGCAGTGGAAGGCTGCGCCCGTGAGCCTGGTGGCATGCGAGCGCTGCCACGAGCCGAAGCTCCAGCACATCGCGTGCCCGAGCTGCGGCACCTACAACCGCCGTCAGGTCCTCGAGGTCTGATCGGCAGGTGACAGGCTCAATGTCCTCCACGTCCTCCACGCCCGACGCCCCGGCGTCGAAGAAGGCCGCCACGGACAAAGCCTCGTCCCACACGCTTCTGGAAGGGCGGCTCGGGTACCACCTCGAGCCCGCCCTTCTGGTGCGCGCGCTCACCCACCGCTCGTACGCGTACGAGAACGGCGGGCTGCCCACCAACGAGCGGCTGGAGTTCCTCGGGGACTCCGTGCTCGGCCTGGTGGTCACCGACACCCTCTACCGCACCCACCCCGACCTCCCCGAGGGCCAACTGGCCAAGCTCAGGGCAGCGGTGGTCAACTCGCGGGCCCTTGCCGGGGTCAGTCGCGGGCTCGACCTGGGCGCGTTCATCCGGCTCGGCCGGGGTGAAGAGGGAACCGGTGGGCGGGACAAGGCATCGATCCTGGCGGACACCCTCGAAGCGGTCATCGGCGCGGTCTATCTCGACCAGGGCCTCGACGCGGCTTCGGCTCTTGTCCACCGGCTCTTCGATCCCCTGATCGAGGAGTCCTCCAACCTCGGCGCCGGCCTGGACTGGAAAACCTCACTCCAGGAACTCACCGCCGCCGAAGGTCTCGGCGTCCCGGAGTACGTCGTCTCCGAGGCAGGCCCCGACCACGAGAAGACCTTCACGGCTGCCGCCCGCGTCGGTGGTGTCGAGTACGGCACCGGCACCGGCCGCAGCAAGAAGGAAGCGGAGCAGCAGGCCGCCGAATCGGCCTGGCGCTCCATCCGGGAAGCGTCCCCCTCGTCCGCGGGGTGATCGACACACGGGCGGGCCGGCACACGCCGGCCCGCCCGTTCGGCAGTATCGGCCCGCCCGGCGACCGCGCACCACGGAAGGGCGGGCGGGGAAGGAAGACGTGCCCGAACTCCCAGAGGTGGAGGTCGTCCGCCGCGGCCTGGCGAAGTGGGCCGCGGGCCGGACCGTCGCCCGCGCCACCGTCTTGCACCCCCGCGCCGTCCGGCGCCACCCGGCCGGGCCGGACGACTTCACGCACCGCCTCACCGGCGCCACCCTCGCCGCCCCGCACCGCCGGGGCAAGTACCTCTGGATCCCGCTGGCCCAGGACACCGCGATGGTCGCTCACCTCGGCATGAGCGGCCAGTTCCTGATCCGGCCCGAGGGCGCGCCCGCGGAGAAGCACCTCCGCGTCCGCTTCGTCTTCGACGACACCGAGGGCACCGACCTGCGGTTCGTGGACCAGCGCACCTTCGGCGGGCTGTCCCTGCACGAGACCGTCCCCGGTGACCCCGAGCAACTGCCCCAGCCGCTCGCGCACATCGCCCGCGATCCGATCGACCCCGCCTTCGACGACGACGCCTTCCACGCCGCGCTGCGCCGCAAGAAGACCACCATCAAGCGGGCGCTCCTCGACCAGAGCCTGATCAGCGGGGTCGGCAACATCTACGCCGACGAGGCGCTGTGGCGCACCAAGCTGCACTACGACCGCCCGACCGCGTCGCTGACCCGCCCGCGCACCGCGGAACTCCTCACCCACATCCGCGAGGTGATGGGCGACGCGCTCGCCGCGGGCGGCACCAGCTTCGACAGCATGTACGTCAATGTGAACGGCGAGTCGGGCTACTTCGACCGCTCGCTGGACGCGTACGGCCGCGAGGACGAGCCCTGCCGCCGGTGCGGCACCCCGATCCGGCGGCGGGCGTGGATGAACCGCTCCAGCTACTTCTGCCCGCGCTGCCAGCCGGCGCCGCGCCCCTCGTCGTAACGGCCGCGCGCGGCCAGCACCTCGGGCATCTGTTCCTCGACCAGCGCGATGAGGTCGCGCAGCCGGGCCGCGGCCTGCCGTCCCAGCGGGCTGAGCCGGTACTCGACGTGCGGCGGGTTGACCGGCTGCGCCTCCCGGATCACCAGCCCGTCGCGCTCCAGCGCCTGCAGGGTCTGGGAGAGCATCTTCTCGCTGACCCCGTCCACCCGGCGCCGCAGCGCGTTGAAGCGCAGCGGGTCGTCGGCGAGCGCGGAGAGCGTCAGGCCGCCCCAGCGACCGGTGATGTGCTCCAGGGCGACCCGCGAGGGGCAGTCGCGGGAGAACACGTCGAAGGCGTCCACGCCGGCGTCCGTGGCGGTCGGGTCGTCCGCGCCGCCGTTCATGACGTCCGCGGCGAACGCGCCCGCACCGGTCGTGCCGGGGCCGGTCGCACCGGTTCCGCCCGATGCCGTCTCCTCCGAGAGCTGGCTCATTCGCCCAGCGTATCGCCGGAAAGCGCTGCCTGCGGGGAAGCGCTTTCGCATCGACAGCCCCTTCGCGGTCACCTGGGACCGGGCCGGCCCGCGGCGGCGCCCCGGCTCAGTTCAGCCCTTCCGCGAAGCCCTGGCGCCACGACGGGTACCGCGGCTCCCAGCCGAGTTCCCGCTTCGCCTTGGCGTTGGAGAAGGCCCGCCCCTCGGTCATCATCGTCACCACCACCTCCCCGGCCAGCAGCCGGGCCAGCCACACGGGAACCCGCATCGGCGGCTTCGCCCCGGCGCACGAGGCCAGGAGCGGCAGCCACGCGGAGGCCGGGGCCGGCTCGTCGTCGACGATGTTGAACACGCCCCTCGCCTTCTGCTCGACGGCCAGCACGGTGGCGCTCGCCGCGTCGTCGAGGTGCACCCACGAGGCGTAGCCCGTGCCCGCGCCGATCAGCGGGAACTGCCGCTTGCGGACCAGCTCGACCTGGTCGTCGGTGGCACCCGGCCCGTAGAACGCGCCGTAGCGCAGCACCGCGCCGCCCGCCGCCGCGACCACCTCCTCGACATGGCGGAGGGCTTCCATCGCCGGGTGGGCGGCCGTCCCCTCGTGCAGGTCGAGTGGGTCCTCCTCGGTCTTCACCCACCCGTCCGTGCCGATCCCGTTCCAGTTGGCGTAGCCCTGCGCGACGAAGTGGGGGACGCCGGTCGCCTCGGCCGCGGCCAGCAGGTGGTCCGTCCCCTCGGTGCGCAGCCGGATGGTCGGGACGGACCACCGGTCGAAGTGCTTCAGGTCGGGCTTGCCGGCATGCGCCCGGCTGATCCCGGTCATCTGGTGCACGATGACGTCCGGCCGGGCGGCCGCCACCGCCTCGCCCACGGACACCGCGTCCAGCCCGTCCATCACGACGCCCTGCGCGCCGAGCCCCGCGAGCACGCCGAGCTTGCCCGCCCCGGTCGTCGTCGCCGTCACCTCATGCCCGCGAGCCACGAGTTGCGGCACCAGCCGCTGCCCCAGAACCCCGGTCCCCCCTGCCACGAAAACCCGCATGTCCCTCACCTTCCCGCTTCCGGAGGCTCTCTCCACCCCCTGGGACGAGACAGCCCCCCGATCCGTGACACGGTCCTGCGGGATCGGCGCGGACGGGGTCAGCCCGGGCGGGTGACCCCTGAGCCGCGGGTGGGCCGGGGGAGGTCAGCAGCCGAAGAAGTGACGCGGGGGCCGCCGATCAGATGTCACGGAAAATGGCGTCGTCCGCGTCTGGCATGGGGCCCCACTGCATCCTCACGTAGGCAACGTGGCCCGTGTCCATCCTGAGCTTCCACGCCTCCCACTGATCCAGGTCGTGCTGGCAGAACCGCCTCAGCAAGGCCTTGAACTGCTCGAACTCCTCGTCGCTCAGGCGACCGTTCCTGTCTGACCCGTCAACCATGGCGCGAAGCTATCGCGAGGTCAGTGGGGCGGCTTCGGGCGGGAGCTGCCATGGAGCGAGAGATCGGGGCTCGTGGGCTTGCCGCGACTCGGGCACGCGCGATTTCGGCTTCGCTCCGCACGTACACGCACTTGCCCGAGGGGAGTGGCTGGCCCTCTGACCTGCGGAAATCTCAGTAACCGAAGTCCTGGGTCCACCAGGGGCCGCCGGTGCCGAAGTGGATGCCGACGCCGAGGGTCTTGTACTCGCAGTTGAGGATGTTCGCGCGGTGGCCGGGGCTGTTCATCCACGCGGTCATCACGGCCTGCGCGTCGGCCTGACCCATGGCGATGTTCTCGCCGCCCAGGTTGGTGATGCCGAGTGCCTTCGCCCGGTCCCAGGGGTCCTTGCCGTCGGGGTCGGTGTGGTCGAAGAAGCCGCGCGCGGCCATCTCGTCGCTGAAGTTCTGCGCGAGGGTGTCCAGCGAGGAGCTGGCGGTGAGCGGCTGGCAGCCGGCGGTGGCGCGCTGCTGGTTGACCAGGGTGAGGATCTGCGCCCGCGCCGAGCTGACCGCGTCGGTGACCGCCGCGCTCGTGGTCGGCGCGGAGGTGTGCTGCGTGATCGTCTTCACCGGGGTGGTGGGCGCCGCCGTGGTGCGGGTGGGAGTGGGCGCCGCCGCCTTCGTGGTGGCCGGGTGCGACGGCGAGGCCGCCCGGGTCGTCGAGGGTGTGCCGCCGGGCGTGGTCGTGGCGGACGAGCCGGGCGCGGCGGTGCTGGTGCCGTCGGAGCTCGGGCTGTTGGTGTCGGTGAGGGACGACGGCGTGCCGCCGGACGGCCCGGGTCCGGCCGCCTGGGTCGCGCCCCCGTCACCGTCGAGGTGGCCCAACTCGCTGCTCACCTCGGACAGCAGGCCGGAGGACGCGGCGACCGCTCCCACCGCCAGCGCCGCCGACGAGGCCAGCAGCCCCGTACGGACCGGGTGGTGCCTGCGGCGGCCACGGTGGCCGCGCGGCCCGGGCTGCGGGGCCGCGGGCTGGGCATGTCGGCTGTGACGCCCCATCGCCGCACTCCTCACTGCTCGCCTGAACTACTCCGAACGGGTGAAGCTGTTGCGGGGGACTGTAGCGAATGATGTGTGCGGCGGACGAGATCCGGAGGTCAACTGGCCGCGACCGGGCGGATCGCGGCGGGATAACGTGCCCTCATGAACGAGAATGTCCGGCTCACCGCGTGGGTGCGCGGCCGGGTGCAGGGCGTCGGATTCCGCTGGTGGACCCGGGCGACCGCGCTGGAGATCGGCGGCCTGGCCGGGTACGCGGGCAATCTCGGCGACGGCCGGGTCCAGGTGGTCGCGGAGGGCGCCTTCGACCAGTGCGAGCGGCTGCTGGAGTGGTTGCGGCACGGCGACACGCCCGGGCGGGTCGACGGGGTGACGGAAATCTGGGGGGTCACCCGGGGCGGATACGAAGGATTCGAGATCCGATGACCAGAACCCGTTGCCTTCCGGCGACCGACGTGCCAGGCTGCCCCCAAGCGGGGATGATCGCCAAGCCCCGACACACCACGCGGGCAGCCCGCGGCGCACAGTCGGCGCCGTGTTTTCCGAGGCGGACCCGGCGGCTGGGCTGTGATCGTGTTGACCGTCCCCCGTTTTGGTGAGACGCTGGAAGCCCCGCGCATCGTGGCACCAATGAATGATATGGAAGCCGCCACGACATTGAGCTTGTGCGGGAGTGCACCCCTCACCCACGACCCACCCGCCCCGGTCGGTCACTCAGCGTGGAGGACCATCCATCATGGCAAAGGCGCTTCTCGGTTACGTCGGCGGTCCCGACCCGCGACTCCTCGCCGAGATGCGAAGGCTTCAGCAGCGCGTCCAGGACCTCGAGTCCGAGCTGATCCGCATGCAGGCGGAGAACGACGCGCTGTCTGTCGCATCGCGTGAAGAGTCGCTGCTCAGCAGCATCGACGTCACTCGCGCGGAGCCCGCGCTCGCCTGATCCGGCGGGTGACGGGTCTTTTCCCACACCTCTCTTGCCGGACGGCGTCCTCGGGACCCGCCTGTCAGTCGGCTGCTGTCAGCAGACATCAACGGCCCTCAGCAGCCACCAGCACGCTGTCACTCGACTGTTCTCACCGCAGGACGGTGACGGCACGACGTCTGACCGCACGACATCACCCCGCGTATCATCGCGGCATATGACTGCGGCACTTCAAGGGACGCCTTCGCGGCGTCCCTTCGTCGTGTCCGAACCACCTGCTGTTCCGCTGCCCCGCCCTTCGCCTCCCCAAGGCCCTTCACGAGCCCTTCATCTGCTCTACGATCACCCGCTGCCCCAGCTCTACGTCTGATGTGCCCTGCACATTCCTCGGTGAAACCGCACCCGGCGGGTAGAGTCGACCGGCGTGCATCTCAAGAGCCTCACGCTGCGCGGCTTCAAGTCGTTCGCCTCCGCGACGACGCTGCGCTTCGAACCCGGAATCACCTGCGTCGTCGGGCCCAACGGCTCCGGCAAGTCCAACGTGGTGGACGCGCTGTCCTGGGTGATGGGCGAGCAGGGTGCCAAGTCGCTGCGCGGCGGCAAGATGGAGGACGTCATCTTCGCCGGCACCACCGGCCGCCCGCCGCTGGGCCGCGCCGAGGTGTCGCTGACCATCGACAACACCGACGGCGTGCTCCCCATCGAGTACGCCGAGGTGACCATCACCCGGATCATGTTCCGCAACGGCGGCAGCGAGTACCAGCTCAACGGTGACGCCTGCCGGCTGCTCGACATCCAGGAACTGCTGTCCGACTCCGGTATCGGCCGCGAGATGCACGTCATCGTCGGCCAGGGCCAGCTCGACTCCGTCCTGCACGCGGATCCGATGGGGCGCCGGGCCTTCATCGAGGAGGCGGCCGGCGTCCTCAAGCACCGCAAGCGCAAGGAGAAGGCGCTCCGGAAGCTCGACGCGATGCAGGCCAACCTGGCCCGCGTGACCGACCTCACCGGCGAGTTGCGCCGCCAGCTCAAGCCCCTCGGCCGCCAGGCACAGGTCGCCCGCCGGGCCGCCGTCATCCAGGCCGACCTGCGCGACGCCCGGCTGCGGCTGCTCGCGGACGACCTGGTGGCGCTGCGCGAGGCACTGCGCGCGGAGGTCGCCGACGAGGCCGCGCTCAAGGAGCGCAAGGACGCCGTCGAGACCGAACTCACCGCCGCCGTCCAGCGCGAGGCCCGGCTGGAGGAGCAGGTACGGGCGCTGACCCCGCGGGTCAACGACGCCCAGGCCACGTGGTACGCCCTGTCCCAGCTCACCGAGCGGGTCCGCGGCACCATCGGGCTGGCCGAGCAGCGCCACCGGCACGCGGTCGGCCAGCCGGCCGAGGAGCGCCGCGGCCGGGACCCGGAGGACATGGAGCGGGAGGCCGCCCGCATCCGCGAGCAGGAGGCCGAACTCACCGAGGCACTCGACGCGGCCGAACGCGCCCTGGAGGACACCGTCGGCCACCGTGCGGAGCTGGAGCGGCGGCTCGCCGAGGAGGAGACCCGGCTCCGAGCGGCGGCCCGGGCCATCGCCGACCGCCGGGAGGGCCTGGCCCGGCTGAACGCGCAGGTCAACGCGGCCCGCTCCAAGGCTGGTTCTGCCGAGGCGGAGATCGGCCGGCTCGCTTCGGCCCGCGACGAGGCCCGCGACCGCGCCGAGTCCGCGCAGGCCGAGTACGAGGAACTGCGCGCGCAGGTCGAGGGTCTGGACGCCGACGACACCGAGCTGGAGGCCCGCTTCGAGGCCGCCCGGTCCGCGCAGGCCGCGGCGGAGGAGGAGTTCAGCGCCGCGCGGGACGCCGCCACCACCGCGGAGCGCCGCCGCGCCGCCGTCGCCGCCCGCCGCGACGCGCTCGCCCCGTCGCTGCGCCGCAAGGACGGCACCGGCGCGCTGCTCGCGCGAGCCGGCACCCCGGACGGCCTGGCCGGTGTCCTCGGCTCGGCGGCCACCCTGCTGCGGGTCGCCCCCGGCTACGAGGTCCCCGTCGCCGCGGCCTTGGGCGTCGCCGCCGACGCGGTCGCCGTCACCGGCCCGGCCGCGGCCGCCGAGGCGCTGCGGCTGCTGCGCAAGGAGGACGGCGGGCGGGCGGCACTGATCCTCGCGGCGGCTCCGGCGTCGGTATCGGCAACGGGTCCGGCCGGGACCGCGGATGGGCCCGGACCCGGACCGTCCCGCTCGGGTGGCGACGCGGCGGTGCTTCCCGGTCAGTCGGCGGGGGACCGTACCTATGCCGGCGCCGACCGCGACCCGCAGCACGGCCGGGTGCCGGGACCGGCGGGTCCGGCCGCCCCGCCGCCCGCCGACCCCGGCGCCCCGCCCGCCGACGGCCGCGACCTCGGCCGGGTGCCCGGCCCCGCCCGGCCCGCCGGGACTGCCGGATCCGCGGGCCCCGAAACCGGTGCCGCACCGGGAGCGGCCCCGCAGGAAACCCGCCAGGCGCAGGCGGTCGCCGCACCCGAGGCCGCGGCCCTGCCCGGCCGGGCGCGCCACGCCGTGGAGTTGGTCGCGGCGGACGCCGACCTGCTGCCCGCGGTGCGCCGGCTGCTGCACGGGATTGTCGTGGTGCCGACGCTGGAGGACGCCGAGGCGGTGGTCGCCTCCCGCCCGGAGCTGACCGCGGTGACCGCGGAGGGCGACGTGCTGGCCGCGCACCTGGCGCAGGGCGGTTCGGCGAAGGCGCCCAGCGTCCTGGAGGTGCAGGCGCAGGTCGACGAGGCCGGCGCGGAGCTGGAGCGGCTCGCGGCGGAGTGCGAGGAGCTGGCGGAGCGCCAGCAGGCGGCCAAGGAGCGTCGCGCGGCGGCGTCGCGCGAGGTGGACGAGCTGGGGCAGCGCCGCAGGGCGGCGGAGAAGGCGAAGTCGTCGGTCGCGCAGCAACTCGGCAGGTACGGAGGCCAGGCGCGGGCGGCGGCGGGCGAGGCGGACCGCGCGGCGGCGGCCGTCGTACGTGCCGAGGAGTCGCTGGCCGCGGCGCGCGAGGAGCTGGAGGAGCTGTCGTACCGGCTGAGCGAGGCTCAGGAGGAGCCGGGCGAGGAGGAGCCGGACACCTTCGCGCGGGACCGGCTGGCCGCCGACGGTGCCAACGCGCGGCAGACGGAGATGGAGGCGCGCCTGCAGGTCCGTACCCACGAGGAGCGGGTCAAGAGCCTCGCCGGGCGGGCCGACGGGCTGGACCGGGCGGCCCGGGCCGAGCGCGAGACCCGGGCGCGGGCCGAGCGGCGCCGGGCCCGGCTGGCGTACGAGGCGTCGGTGGCGGCGGCCGTACTGGCCGGTGCGCGCGGGCTGCTGGAGTGCGTGCAGGTCTCGCTGGGCCGGGCCGAGGCCGAGCGGGTGGCGGCCGAGCAGGCCCGGGCCGAGCGGGAGGCCGGACTCGGCGCCGAGCGGCGGCGCGGCCGGGAGCTGAAGTCCGAACTCGACCGGCTCACCGGCGACGTGCACAAGGGCGAGGTGCTGGGCGCCGAGAAGCGGCTGCGCATCGAGCAGTTGGAGGCGAAGGCGCTGGAGGAGCACGGGATGGAGCCGGCCGGCCTGATCGGCGAGTACGGCCCCGAACTGCTGGTGCCGCCGTCGCCGCCTGCCGAGGGAGAGGTGCTGCCCGAGGACCCGGAGCACCCGCGCAACCAGCCCGTGCCCTACGTCCGTTCCGAGCAGGAGAAGCGGCTCAAGGCGGCGGAGAAGGCGTACGCCCAGCTCGGCAAGGTCAACCCGCTGGCGCTGGAGGAGTTCGCGGCGCTGGAGGAGCGGCACAAGTTCCTCACCGAGCAGTTGGAGGACCTGCGGAAGACCCGCGCGGACCTGCTCCAGGTGATCAAGGACGTCGACGAGCGGGTGGAGCAGGTCTTCACCGCGGCCTTCCACGACACGGCGCGGGAGTTCGAGGGTGTCTTCTCGCGGCTCTTCCCCGGCGGCGAGGGCCGGTTGCTGCTCACCGACCCGGACAACATGCTCACCACAGGTGTGGAGGTTGAGGCGCGCCCGCCCGGGAAGAAGGTCAAACGGTTGTCGCTGCTGTCGGGTGGTGAGCGCTCGCTGACCGCGGTGGCGATGCTGGTGTCGATCTTCAAGGCCCGGCCGAGCCCGTTCTACGTGATGGACGAGGTCGAGGCGGCGCTGGACGACACCAACCTGCAACGGCTGATCCGGATCATGGAGGAGCTCCAGGAGAGTTCGCAGCTCATCGTGATCACGCATCAGAAGCGGACGATGGAGGTCGCCGATGCCCTGTACGGCGTATCGATGCAGGGCGACGGTGTGTCCAAGGTGATCAGCCAGCGGCTCCGGGACGGTAAGCGAGCGACCGCGCCCGCCGTTTGATCGTTCACAAGGTGAACACATGAGCCGTGAGATCGATCGTTTCCCCGGGTGACATGTGCCACTGGCGAGCCGTTGCGGGCGTTCGAGGATTTTTGTGTTCGAAACTTGTATGCATATTCTCTGAACGTTTGCCCATACGTTCGAGTGGTGGCCGATACACCGTCGGCCAACACTGGAAGATCCGGACCCTCATGTGAGGGCTCACTGCCGAGCCCGAGGAGCACACCTTGACCAGCACCGCGCGAGCGACCGGGACATCGGGACAGGTCCCGCCGTCCAGCCAGCACCTCGGCCATGTCGTCTTCATCACCGCAGCCGCCGCGATGGGCGGCTTCCTTTTCGGCTACGACAGCTCGGTGATCAACGGCGCCGTGGAGGCGATCCGTGACAGATATGACATCGGATCGGCCGCGCTCGCCCAGGTGATCGCGATCGCGCTGATCGGCTGTGCGATCGGTGCCGCCACCGCGGGCCGGATCGCCGACCGGATCGGCCGCATCCGCTGCATGCAGATCGCCTCGGTGCTCTTCACCATCAGCGCGGTGGGCTCCGCGCTGCCCTTCGCGCTGTGGGACCTGGCGTTCTGGCGGATCATCGGCGGCTTTGCCATCGGCATGGCCTCGGTGATCGGCCCGGCCTACATCGCCGAGGTCTCGCCGCCCGCCTACCGCGGCCGGCTCGCGTCCTTCCAGCAGGGCGCCATCGTGCTCGGCATCGCGATCTCCCAGCTGGTCAACTACGGCATCCTCCAGGCCGCCAACGGCGACCAGCGCGGGCACCTGTTCGGCGTGGAGGCCTGGCAGGTCATGCTCGGCGTCATGGTCGTCCCCGCGGTGATCTACGGGCTGCTCTCCTTCGCCATCCCCGAGTCCCCGCGCTTCCTGCTCACCGTCGGCCGGGACAAGGAGGCCCGCGTGGTCCTCGCCGACGTCGAGGGCAAGGACATCGACCTCGACAAGCGCGTCACCGAGATCCGCACCGCGATGCACCGCGAGCACAAGGCGAGCTTCCGCGACCTGCTCACCTCCCGGCCCGGCCGGCTGCCGAACTTCCTGCCGATCGTCTGGATCGGTATCGGCCTGTCCGCCTTCCAGCAACTCGTCGGCATCAACGTGGCGTTCTACTACTCCTCCACGCTCTGGCAGTCCGTCGGCATCGACCCGACCAGCTCGTTCCTCTACTCCTTCACCACGTCGATCGTGAACATCATCGGCACGGTGATCGCGATGATCTTCGTGGACCGGGTCGGCCGCCGCCCGCTCGCGCTGATCGGCTCCGCCGGCATGGCCGTCACCCTCGCGCTCGAAGCCTGGGCGTTCTCCTCCAAGCACGGTGACACCCTGCCGAACGCCCAGGGCACCGTCGCCCTCGTCGCTGCCCACTGCTTCGTCCTCTTCTTCGCCCTGTCGTGGGGCGTCGTGGTGTGGGTCTTCCTCGGCGAGATGTTCCCCAACAAGATCCGTGCCGCCGCCCTGGGCGTCGCCGCCTCCGCGCAGTGGATCGCCAACTGGGCCATCACCGCGAGTTTCCCGAGCCTCGCGGACTGGAACCTCTCGGGTACGTACGTCATCTACACGTTCTTCGCGCTGGCCTCGATCCCGTTCGTGCTGCTCTTCGTGAAGGAGACCAAGGGCAAGTCCCTCGAAGAAATGGGATGAGATCACTTATCGCCAGCCCGCCCGGCCTTCGAGGGCCGGGCGAGGAGCCGGCCGCACAGGCCTGATACTGGGGGGGTTATGGAAACCGTCATCCTTGTCGTCGTCATTGCCCTGGTCGTGGTCCTCGCGGCCGGCGGGCTCGTGGTCGGCAGCCGCCGTAAGAAGAAGCAGCTGCCGCCCACGCCGCCGAGCGCCCCGACGATCACCAAGCCTCCAGCCGAACCGCACGTCGGGGACGAGGCCGTCACCCCGCGGGAGGAGCCCCGCAGGACCGTCGAGGAGGTCGAACTCCCCGGCGCGACCGCCGCGCCCGAGGCCCCCGAGGAGGTGGGGGTCCCCGAACAGGTCGTCATCGAGCAGCCCGAGCCGACCGCCGGGCGGCTGGTGCGGCTGCGCTCCCGCCTGTCCCGTTCGCAGAACTCCCTCGGCAAGGGCCTGCTCACCCTGCTGTCCAGGGAGCGCCTGGACGACGACACCTGGGAGGAGGTCGAGGACACCCTCATCACCGCCGACGTCGGCGTGACCCCGACCCAGGAACTCGTCGAGCGGCTGCGCACCAGGGTGCGCGTGCTGGGCACCCGCACCCCCGAGGAGCTGCGCGCCCTGCTGCGCGAGGAGCTCGTCGCCCTGGTCGACCCGAGCCTCGACCGGGAGCTGCACACCGAGAGCCACGAGGAGTCCCCGGCCGTCGTGCTGGTCGTCGGTGTCAACGGCACCGGCAAGACCACGACCACCGGCAAGCTCGCCCGCGTCCTGGTGGCCGACGGCCGCAGCGTGGTGCTGGGTGCCGCCGACACCTTCCGTGCCGCCGCCGCGGACCAGCTCCAGACCTGGGGCGAGCGGGTCGGTGCACGCACCGTGCGCGGCCCCGAGGGCGGCGACCCCGCGTCGGTCGCCTTCGACGCGGTCAAGGAGGGCATCGCCGAGGGCGCGGACACCGTGCTCATCGACACCGCCGGACGCCTGCACACCAAGACCGGCCTGATGGACGAGCTGGGCAAGGTCAAGCGCGTGGTCGAGAAGCACGGCCCGGTCGACGAGGTGCTGCTCGTGCTCGACGCCACCACCGGCCAGAACGGCCTGGTGCAGGCCCGCGTGTTCGCGGAGGTCGTGGACATCACCGGCATCGTGCTCACCAAGCTCGACGGCACCGCCAAGGGCGGCATCGTGGTGGCCGTCCAGCGTGAACTCGGCGTTCCCGTCAAGCTCATCGGCCTCGGCGAGGGGGCGGACGATCTGGCCCCCTTCGAGCCCGAGGCGTTCGTGGACGCGCTGATCGGGGAGTAACCGCATCGCGTACGCCGTGCGGCCCGCGCTGCGGTCGCGGGCACAGGTAAGGGGCGCCCACTCCACATGGGCGCCCCTTACCTGTGCCCGGGGGTGCGGGGGTGCGGCGCGAGGCGGGCGACGCCGTCAGCCGCGCGGGCGTCCTACGCGCACGCCCGCGCCCGGTGGGCCACGTACGCCAGGGTGCCCAGCAGGAGGCGTGCCTCCGGGAGTTGCGGCATCGAGTCCAGCCTCGGCTCGCGCAGCCACCGGACCGGGCCCAGCCCGCCGAAGTCCGACGGGGGAGCGGTGACGTGGTCGCCCGGGCCGAGGCAGCGCAGGTCCAGCCGGGCGTCGTCCCAGCCCATCCGGTAGAGCAGGTGCGGCAGTTCGGCCGCGGCACCGGGTGCGACGAAGAACTGCGCCCGCCCCGCCGGCGTCAGCAGCACCGGCCCCAGGTGCAACCCCATCCGCTCCAGCCGGACCAGCGCCCTGCGTCCCGGCGCCTCCGCCACGTCGATCACGTCGAAGGACCGCCCGGCCGGCAGCAGGACGGACGCGCCCGGCATCCGGTCCCACACCTGCGCGGCCAACTCCGGCCCGGCGCCCGCCGGTACCTCCGCCGCGGGGTCCAGCGGGTGCGCGCCCGGCTCCTTGCAGCGCGGCTCCCCGCAGGAGCACGCCGCGCCGCCGCGCGCGGCCCTGGCCCCGGGCACGACCGCCCATCCGCACAGCCCCGTGTACTCGGCGACCTTTCCGCACACCGCGGTGTGCGTCCTGCGGCGCGCGGAACTCCACACGCCGGGGAGCGCTGCCACCTTGGCGGCGCGCTGCACCACGGTCCGGTGTTGCCGCATCTCGCGCATGCTGCCGATCGTGAACACCATGACCCCTCCAACGGATCGCGCCCGCCGTTGGTTACGCACCCGCACGCGCCTGTCCCAGCGGCATGTGTCAAGTGAATCGCCAATGGGCGCGGTGGAGTTCATCCGAAGGGGTGGCGAATGGTGGCGTTTCCGCAATTGCGGTCGCCGGACGGGTGACCGTGGCACTACTTTACGTTTGAAGCAGAGGCGGGATGGGGGTGCGGCCGTGACCGGTACAGCGGACAAGCAGCCCAACGCGCAGTTGACCTCGTGGTTCTTGCGCAGCGGCTGGTCCAAGGGCGAGCTCGCGCGCCAGGTCAACCGCAGGGCACGGCAGTTGGGCGCCCACCACGTCAGCACGGACACGTCAAGGGTGCGGCGCTGGCTGGACGGCGAGCAGCCCCGCGAGCCCATTCCGCGCATCCTGTCCGAGCTGTTCTCCGAGCGCTTCGGGTGTGTCGTCCCCGTCGAGGACCTCGGGCTGCGCTCGGCCCAGCAGTCCCCCGCCGGCGGCGACATCGACCTCCCGTGGGCCGGCCCGCAGACCGTCCAGCTGATCAACGAGTTCTCCCGCAGCGACCTCATGCTCGGCCGCCGCGGCTTCCTCGGCGCCTCCCTCGCGCTGTCCGCCGGCCCGGCCCTGCTGGAGCCCATGCAGCGCTGGCTGGTGCCCACCGCGTCCACCCCGCAACCGGCGGCCGCGGGCCGCGACACCGGCCGCCCGTCCCGGCTGTCCGAGCAGGAGCTGCAACTGCTGGAGTCCACCGCCGCGATGTTCCGCGAGTGGGACAGCCAGTGCGGCGGCGGGCTGCGCCGCAAGGCCGTCGTCGGCCAGCTGCACGAGGTCACCGACCTGCTCCAGGAGGCGCACCCGGAGACCGTCGCCCGCCGGCTCTACCGGATCACCGCCGACCTCGCCGCGCTCGCCGGCTGGATGAGCTACGACGTGGGGCTCCAGCCCACCGCCCAGAAGTACCTGGTCCTCGCGCTGCACGCCGCGAAGGAGGCCGGCGACCGCCCGCTCGGCGCGTTCGTGCTGTCCTCCATGAGCCGCCAGATGATTCACCTGGAGCGCCCGGACGACGCCCTGGAGCTCATCCATCTCGCCCAGTACGGCAGCCGCGACGAGGCCGGCGCCACCACCCAGGCGATGCTCTACGCGCTGGAGGCCCGCGCCTACGCCAACATGGGCCAGGTCAACAAGTGCCACCGCGCGGTCCGGATGGCCGAGGACACCTTCGCCGACGCCCGCCCCGGCGAGGAGCCGGCCTGGATCAGCTTCTTCACCGAGGCCGAACTGCACGCGGAGAACGCGCACTCCTACCGCGATCTCGCCTACGTCGCCGGCCGCAGCCCGACCTACGCGTCGCTCGCCCAGCCCGAGATGCGGCACGCCGTCGACGGCTTCCGCGACGACCCGGTCCACCAGCGCGCCTACGCGCTCAACCTGGTCGGCATGGGCACCGTGCAGCTCCTGATGCGCGAGCCCGAGCAGGCCGCGCACTTCACGGACCAGGCCATAGGAGTCGCCAAGCGGGTGCGCTCCGAGCGGGTCAACACGCGCATCCGCAAGACCACCCACGTCGCTCTGCACGACTTCGGCGACGTCCCCGCGGTCGTCCAGCTCGCCGAGCGGCTTTCCGAGGAACTCCCGGAAGTCGCCGAGTCGGCATAAGGCGCAGCCGCTCTTCCTTCAGCGGTTTCGGTATCCTCAGCGGCCCCGGCGGACCCGGTACACCCGACAGACGCGGACCCGGTACAGCCGACGGACACGGTGCCGCCCCGCGCGGCCCGGCACCGTAAATCGGGTGCGGCCCATGCGCGTACGAACTTCCACGACGCCAGGCTGATCGTCTTCTTTCCCACCCGTATACATCTCTCACCGAACCTGCGGTCGGTTCATCTCGGCGTAACACGCGCGACTTCTTCGTCACGGTCGCGAAACATCGTGCGGCATCGGGTGAAACTCGTATCGACCAACCTCAAGGCCAATACCGGCCCACCCCTGCACCGCCCGCACGGGCCGTTCGGATGACGAGGAGACGCCGATGGCACCAGCCATCATCATGCTGGCCGAGAAAACGCCCCCGCTCGACCCTGGTAACACCGCGTTTCTGCTGCTGAGCTCCGCGCTCGTGATGCTGATGACACCGGGTCTGGCATTCTTCTACGGCGGCATGGTCCGCGTGAAGAGCGCCCTGAACATGCTGATGATGAGTTTCATCAGCCTCGGGATCATAACGCTGCTGTGGACCGGCTACGGATTCAGCTTCGCCTTCGACGGCGACAACGGCGGTTTCCTCGGCGGTACCAGCTGGCTGGGTCTGCGGCACATCGCGAACAACGACCTGTGGGGCGCGACCGGCACTCCGGTCTTCGCGTTCGCCGCCTTCCAGCTCATGTTCGCGATCATCACGCCGGCCCTGATCAGCGGCGCGCTCGCCGACCGGGTCAAGTTCACGGCGTGGTCGGTCTTCATCGCGCTGTGGGCGACCGTGGTCTACTTCCCGGTGGCCCACTGGGTCTGGGGCGGCGGCTGGCTGGCCAAGAAGGGCGTCATCGACTTCGCCGGCGGTACCGCGGTCCACATCAACGCGGGCGCGGCCGCCCTCGGCGTGATCCTCGTCATCGGCAAGCGGGTCGGTTTCAAGCGCGACCCGATGCGCCCGCACAGCATGCCCTGGGTGATGCTCGGCGCCGGCCTGCTGTGGTTCGGCTGGTTCGGATTCAACGCCGGCTCGGAGATCACCGCGGACGGCCTGGCGTCGCTGGTCTTCATCAACACCCAGATCGCCACCGCCGCGGCCATGATCGGCTGGCTGCTCTACGAGCGGTGGCGGCACGGCTCCTTCACCACCCTGGGCGCCGCGTCCGGCGCGGTCGCCGGCCTGGTCGCGATCACGCCGTCCTGCTCCTCCGTCAGCCCGCTCGGCGCCATCGCGGTCGGCGTCATCGCCGGTGTCATCTGCGCGGCGGCGGTCGGCCTGAAGTACCGCTTCAACTACGACGACTCGCTCGACGTGGTCGGCGTCCACATGATCGGCGGCATCGTCGGCTCCCTGCTGATCGGCCTGCTGTCCACCGGCCACGTGGGCGCGGACGTCAAGGGCGTCTTCTACGGCGGCGGATGGCACCAGTTCGGCATCCAGGCGATCGGGGTCTTCTCCGTCCTCGGCTACTCCCTGGTGTGCGCGGCGATCCTCGCCAAGCTCATCGACATGGCGATGGGCTTCCGGGTGCCCGAGGAGATCGAGATCAGCGGCATCGACCAGGCCGAGCACGCGGAGACCGCATACGACTTCACCGGGGTCGGCAGCGCTGTCCGCGGTGAGGGGATCTCGTCCGTCGCGACCAAGAAGGTGGACGCGTGAAGCTCATCACCGCCGTCGTCAAGCCGCACCGGCTCGACGAGATCAAGGAAGCCCTCCAGGCGTTCGGCGTGCAGGGCCTGACCGTCACCGAGGCCAGCGGCTACGGCCGCCAGCGCGGCCACACCGAGGTCTACCGGGGCGCGGAGTACACCGTCGACCTGGTGCCGAAGATCCGGATAGAGATCCTGGTCGAGGACGCCGACGCCGACCAGCTCATCGAGGTTGTCGTCAAGGCGGCCCGGACGGGCAAGATCGGAGACGGCAAGGTGTGGAGCCTGCCGGTCGACACGGCCGTCCGGGTCCGCACCGGCGAGCGCGGCCCCGACGCGCTCTGAGCCCCGGCCACCCCGAGCCGCGGCCTGACGACAACACAGCGGAGCACGAGTGACCGACAGCGTCGAAGCGCAAGGCCACGGTTACGCGGCGGCCCGGCTGCGCCTCCTCACCGAGGAGGAGCAGTCCGGGCCGCCGCGCCGTGCGGCCCTGTCCACCCTCACCGACCGATGGCTGGCCTCGCTGGCCACCGAGGCCGCCGCCGCGGCCGGCACCACCGACTGGGCGCTGATCGCCGTCGGCGGCTACGGCCGCGGCGAGCTGTCCCCGCGCAGCGATCTCGACCTGCTGCTCCTGCACGACTCCCCGAAGTCCGTCGCCGCCCTCGCCGACCGCGTCTGGTACCCCGTGTGGGACCTCGGCCTGGCCCTGGACCACTCGGTGCGCACCCCCGCGGAGGCCCGCGCGACCGCCGCCGACGACCTCAAGGTCCAGCTCGGCCTGCTGGACGCGCGGCACCTGGCAGGCGACGCCGCCCTCACCTCCGGCCTGCGCAGCGCGGTCCTGGCGGACTGGCGCAACCAGGCACCCAAGCGGCTGCCCGCCCTGCGCGAGCTGTGCGCCGAGCGCGCCGAGCGCCAGGGCGAACTGTCGTACCTGCTCGAACCCGACCTCAAGGAGGCCCGCGGCGGCCTGCGCGACGCCACCGCGCTGCGCGCCGTCGCCGCGTCCTGGCTCGCCGACGCCCCCCGTGAAGGGCTCGAGGAGGCCCGCTCCCGCCTGCTGGACACCCGCGACGCCCTCCACCTGGTGACCGGGCGCGCCACCGACCGGCTCGCCCTCCAGGAGCAGGACCAGATCGCCGACGCGCTCGGCCTGCTCGACGCCGACGCCCTGCTCCGCCAGGTCTACGAGGCGGCCCGCCGCATCTCCTACGCCTCCGACGTCACCTGGCGCGAGGTCGGCCGGGTGCTGCGCGCCCGCGAGTCCCGCCCCCGCCGCCGCGGCCTGCTCGGGCGCGGCCGGACACCTGCGTCCCAGCCCGCCGGGGAGCGGGTCCCGCTCGCCGAGGGCGTCGTGGAGCAGGAGGGCGAGGCGGTGCTCGCGCTGGCCGCCAAGCCCGACCGGGACCCCGTCCTGCCGCTGCGCGCCGCTGCCGCGGCCGCGCAGGCCGACCTGCCGCTGTCCCTGCACGCCGTCCGGCGGCTCGCCGCGGCGGCCCGTCCGCTGCCCGTGCCGTGGCCCGCGGAGGCCCGCGAGCAGCTGCTCACCCTGCTCGGCGCGGGCGAGTCCACCGTGCCGGTCTGGGAGGCCCTGGAGGCCGAGGGGCTGGTCACCCGGCTCATCCCCGACTGGGAGCGGGTCCGCTGCCGCCCGCAGCGCAACGCGGTGCACCGGTTCACCGTCGACCGGCACCTGGTGGAGGCCGCCGTCCAGGCGTCCGGCCTGACCCGCCGGGTCGGCCGCCCCGACCTGCTGCTGACCGCGGCCCTCCTGCACGACATGGGCAAGGGCTGGCCCGGCGACCACAGCGCGGCCGGTGAGGTGATCGCCCGCGACGTCGCCACCCGGATCGGTTTCGGCCCTGCCGACGTCGACACCGTCGCCCTGCTGGTGCGGCACCATCTGCTGCTGATCGACACGGCCACCCGGCGCGACCTGGACGACCCCGAGACCGTACGCATGGTCGCCGAGGCCGTCCGGGACACCTCCACGCTCGAACTGCTCGCCGCCCTCACCGAGGCCGACGCGCTGGCCACCGGCCCGGCCGCGTGGAGCACCTGGCGCGCCTCCCTCCTGGCCGACCTGGTCGAGCGCGTCGCCGGGGCGCTGGACACCGGTTCCCTGCCCGAGACCGGCGACAGCGCGCCCACCGCCGAGGAGGAGCGGCTGGCGATCGAGGCCGCCCGCATCGGCGGCCCCGTGCTGGCCCTGCACGCCCACGCCGAGCCGGAACCCGAGGGCGAGGCGCAGCACGAGGCGCTGGGCGTCGAGCTGCTCGTGGCGGTGCCCGACCGGCCCGGGCTGCTCGCCCAGGCGGCCGGCGTGCTCGCGCTGCACCGGCTCACCGTCCGGGCCGCCGACCTGCGGTCGGTCGACCCGGTGGGGGAGGGCCAGGTGGCGCTGCTGAGCTGGCGGGTGTCCGCGGAGTATGGCGCGCTGCCGGAGGCGGCCCGGCTGCGCGCCGACCTGGCCCGCGCCTTCGACGGCTCCCTGGACATCGAGGCGCGGCTGGCCGAGCGCGAGTCCGCCTACCCGCGGCGCCGGGGCATCGTGCCGCCGCCGCCCCGGGCCAGCATCGCCCCCGGGCACACCTCGCAGACCGCCACGGTCCTGGAGGTGCGGGCGCACGACGCCCCGGGGCTGCTGCACCGGATCGGCCTCGCGCTGACCGCGACCGCCGTCACCGTGCGCTCGGCGCACATCTCCACCCTGGGCGCCAACGCGGTCGACGCCTTCTACCTCGTCGGCAAGGACGGCAACCCGCTGCCCGCGGCCCGCGCCGCCGAGGTGGCCAAGCAGGTGGAGGCGGCCCTGCGGTGAGCGCGATTCCAGCCGTCGGTGCCCGGGCATCCCGGCCCGGGCCGCTGTCCGGATACCCTGGAAGGCGACTGTCACCGCCCCCGACCCCTGAGGACCTGCGACCACCGTGTTCGACACTCTGTCTGATCGCCTCGCGAATACCTTCAAGAGCCTCCGGGGCAAGGGCCGCCTGAGCGAGGCGGACATCGACGCCACCGCACGCGACATCCGTATCGCGCTGCTGGAAGCGGACGTGGCGCTCCCCGCGGTCCGGGCCTTCATCGCCAACGTCAAGCAGCGTGCGCTCGGCGCCGAGGTCTCCCAGGCGCTGAACCCCGCGCAGCAGGTGATCAAGATCGTCAACGACGAGCTGGTCACCATCCTGGGCGGCGAGACGCGGCGCCTCCGCTTCGCCAAGCAGCCGCCGACCGTGATCATGCTGGCCGGCCTTCAGGGCGCGGGCAAGACCACGCTGGCGGGCAAGCTCGGCCAGTGGCTGCAGAAGCAGGGCCACACCCCGCTGCTGGTCGCCTGCGACCTCCAGCGGCCGAACGCGGTGAACCAGCTCTCCGTCGTCGCCGAGCGGGCCGGGGTGGCGGTCTACGCGCCCGAGCCGGGCAACGGCGTGGGCGACCCGGTCAAGGTCGCCCAGGACTCCATCGAGTTCGCCAAGAGCCAGCAGTACGACATCGTCGTGATCGACACCGCCGGGCGGCTCGGTGTCGACCAGGAGATGATGCGGCAGGCCGCGGACATCCGCGACGTCTCCCGCCCCGACGAGATCCTGTTCGTGGTCGACGCGATGATCGGCCAGGACGCGGTGAACACCGCGGAGGCGTTCCGCGACGGGGTCGGCTTCGACGGCGTGGTGCTGTCCAAGCTCGACGGCGACGCCCGCGGTGGCGCCGCCCTGTCGATCGCGCACGTGACCGGCAAGCAGATCATGTTCGCGTCCAACGGCGAGAAGCTGGACGACTTCGACACCTTCCACCCGGACCGCATGGCGTCGCGGATCCTCGGGATGGGCGACGTCCTGTCGCTGATCGAGAAGGCCGAGCAGACCTTCAGCCAGGCCCAGGCCGAGGAGATGGCCGCCAAGCTGGCGAAGGGCCCGAAGGAGTTCACCCTCGACGACTTCCTGGCCCAGATGGAGCAGGTCCGCAAGATGGGCTCCATCTCCAAGCTGCTCGGCATGCTGCCGGGCATGGGCCAGATCAAGGAACAGATCAACAACCTGGACGAGAAGGACGTCGACCGCACCGCCGCGATCATCAAGTCGATGACGCGCGCGGAGCGGGCCGACCCGCACATCATCAACGGCTCGCGACGGGCCCGGATCGCCAAGGGTTCCGGCGTCGAGGTCAGCGCGGTCAAGAGCCTGGTGGAGCGGTTCTTCGAGGCCCGCAAGATGATGTCGCGGATGGCGCAGGGCGGCGGCATGCCGGGGATGCCCGGGATGCCGGGCATGGGCGGCGGTCCGGGCCGGCAGAAGAAGCAGCAGAAGCAGGCCAAGGGCAAGCGGCAGTCGGGCAACCCGATGAAGCGCAAGGCCGACGCGGCCGCGGCCGCCGCCCGGCGCGACCAGCAACAGGAGCAGGTGGACTCCGGCGACGGCGGGCCCCTCGGACTGCCCGGCGGCGGCAAGGACTTCGAGCTGCCGGACGAGTTCAAGAAGTTCATGGGCTGAGGCCCGGGCCGGGGCCGAGCAGGGGGACGCGCGCGCGGCCGGCTTCCGGGCCGGTCGCCCGCAGGTGGCGGCGCGCTCCACGGCGCGCGGCAGCGGGGCGCTTCCTGCGATGATGTGATCATGCGTATTTCGATCCGCGAGCCCCGGGCCGGTGACGCCGAGAACCATCGCGCCGCGATCCTGCGCTCGGGTGCGCATCTGCGGCCGTGGAACCCGGTGGAGCCGGACGCCCTGCCCGGACTGCTGCGGCGGCAGGGCGACGGCCTTCGGACGTATCTGATCGTCGACGACGACGAGGCGCGCAACGCCGGCGGGGACGGCGGGCTCGTCGGCACCTGCAACGTCGCCAACATCGTGCTCGGCAGGTTCCGCAATGCCGCCCTCGGCTACGACAGCTACCTGCCCTACGCGGGCACCGGGCGGATGAGCCGCGGCCTGCGACTGGTGGTGGCGCAGTGCTTCGCGGTGCAGCCGCACGGGCTCGGCCTGCACCGCCTGGAGATCAACGTGCAGCCGGACAACGTCCGTTCGATCGCGATGGCCCGGCGGCTGGGCTTCCGCCACGAGGGCTTCTCACCCCGGATGCTGTTCATCAACGACGCCTGGCGCGACCACGAGCGCTTCGCGCTGACCGCCGACGAGTGGCCGGCGCAGGCCGGTTGAGCGTCCCGGGACGCTGTCGGGGCGGGTGAGGGCGCGCCCCGCTCGCCCCACCCGCCTTCACAGCAGCGACGCGAGCCCGTCGCCCCGGGCCACCCGCTCCAGTTCGTCCAGCGCGCGCACCGCCGCCCCGGCCGCGTCCGGGTCCCGCGCCGCCAGCCCGCTGGCCTCGAACTCGTCCTCGTCCAGGCGCAGTACGTCGCCGCCGTCGGCGGACACCCACAGGTCGAGGTCCAGGTCCTCGGACAGCAGGGTGGCGTCCTCGACGGCGACCGGACGGGTGATGTCGCAGTACCAGCCCTTCAGCGCGCCGGCCGGGTCGTGCACCTCCTTGATCGCGTACCAGCGGTCGCGCCAGTAGTGCTCGGTGAAGAGGTCGCCCGGCTCGAAGCGGACGAAGCCGAAGTCGCGGACGGTGGGCAGCGACCAGGGCGCGGTGACGGTCACGCGGACGCCGTCGTCGTAGCGCACGGTGGCGTCGTAGCGGACCTTCTCGCGTCCGGCCTTGACCAGGCGGACGACGGCGGGGGTCTCGGGGGTCAGGGGAGCGGGTCGCGTCGGCATGGGGCCACTGTCGCCCGGACCGGCCGGGCGCGGCCAGCCGTTTTCCTCAGGTGCGGGCGATCAGGTAGCGGAAGACGTTCTCCATCCGCACGGACCCGTCCGGCCGGCGGTAGGGGTGCAGGGCCTCGGCGATCTCCTTGTCGACCTGCTGCCGGTCGGTGGCGGCGACGGCCGCGTCGAACAGCCCGGTGGACACCAGCCCGCGGACCGCGCTGGGCAGATCGGCGTACCCGAAGGGGCACGAGACGCGACCCGAGCCGTCGGGCCGCAGTCCGGCCTTGCGCGCCAGGTCCTCCAGGTCGTCCCTCCCGCTGAGCCGCAGGGCGGGGGTGCTCGCGCCGCGCGGCTCCGCCAGCCTGGCGGCGACCTTGAGCACGTGGGAGGTGGCGCAGCGCTCGGGCGGCCCCCAGCCTGCCAGGACCACGGTGCTGCCGTGCGGCGCGGGACGGGCCACCGCGGCCAGCTGCGCGCCGAGTTCGTCCGCGGGCACGGTGGGCTCGAACGCGGTGATCACGTCGTAGCCGTGGCCCCCGTCCGGTCCGCGGTCGGGACCGCGGGAGCCGGGGATGAGCGTCGTCGTGCCGCGCGGCCGCCCGGATCGCAGGGTCGCCGCGACCGGTTCCGGCGCGGCCGGGTCGCCCGCGAGCAGCCGGGTACGGGTGCCCGGTGGGCGGTCGCGTTCCCGTGCCGCGAGACGATCGCCGGCCACCGCCAGCCGTCCGGTGTCGCGGTCGTGGCCGGTGACGGTCGCGCCCCTGGCGGAGGCGAGCATCAGGGCCAGGCCGGTGCCGCAGGCCAGGCCGAGCAGCCGGGTGCCGGCCCCGACCTCCAGCCGGTCGTACACCGTGTCGTAGAGCGGAACGAGCATCCGTTCCTGGATTTCTGCCCAGTCCCGCGCCCGGCCCTGTGTGCCGGGCCTGGAGTCGCGATGGAGCGTAGCTGTCATGGAGAAGCTCCCCTCAGCCGACCGGAACCGCCGTGTGTTCCCCGTGCTGTGGTGCCCGGGGCCGAACTCGTCCCCACATGCCAGACAACTGCCGTTTCGCCGCCCCGTCCAGAGGGCGGGGGACGCGTTCTCGTGAACTTCCGGCGACACCCGTGTTTCGCGCGACCCGAGTGCGCCGGTGTGCGCCGGGTGGCGGCCGATTCACGCTGCGGTCGCACGGGGCCTTACCATCGGCCCATGGCTAAGGCTCCCGTTCTCACCCCCCAGGCGGACGACTTCCCGCGCTGGTACCAGGACCTGATCAACAAGGCCGAACTGGCCGACAACGGCCCGGTGCGCGGCACCATGGTGATCAGGCCGTACGGCTACGGCCTGTGGGAGCGGATGCAGGCCGACATGGACGCGCGGATCAAGTCCGTCGGCGCGCAGAACGCCTACTTCCCGCTGTTCATCCCGCAGTCGTACCTCACCCGCGAGGCCGAGCACGTCGAGGGCTTCGCCCCGGAGCTGGCCGTGGTGACGCATGGCGGCGGCAAGGAACTCGAGGAGCCGATCGTCGTCCGGCCGACGTCCGAGACGATCATCAACGAGTACTTCTCCAAGTGGGTGCAGAGCTACCGCGACCTGCCGCTGCTCATCAACCAGTGGGCGAACGTGGTGCGCTGGGAGCTGCGGCCGCGGCTGTTCCTGCGCACGACGGAGTTCCTGTGGCAGGAGGGGCACACCGCCCACGCCACCCAGGAGGACGCCCGGGAGTTCGCCAGCCGCATCCAGCACGACGTCTACCGCGACTTCATGGAGAACGTGCTCGCGATGGACACCGTGGCCGGCCGCAAGACCGCCAAGGAGCGGTTCGCCGGTGCGATCAACACCCTCACCCTGGAAGGGATGATGGGTGACGGCAAGGCGCTCCAGCTGGGCACCAGCCACGAGTTGGGGCAGAACTTCGCGAAGGCGTTCAACACCTCCTACCTGTCCAAGGAGGGCAACCAGGAGCACGTCTGGCAGACGTCCTGGGGCAGCACCACCCGGATGATCGGCGCGCTGGTGATGATGCACGGCGACGACAACGGGCTGCGGGTGCCGCCGCGGCTGGCGCACGTGCAGGTCGTGGTGCTGGCGATCAAGGACGACGAGGCGGTCGTGGCGAAGGTGCGCGAGGTCGGCGACAAGCTGCGCGCGGCCGGGTTGCGGGTGGTCGTGGACGACCGCACCGACACCCCCTTCGGGCGGCGTGCGGTGGACTGGGAGCTCAAGGGCGTCCCGGTGCGGGTCGAGATCGGCCCGCGCGACCTGGCCGGCGGCACCGCGATGCTGGCCCGCCGCATCCCCGGCGGCAAGGAGCCGGTCGCCCTCGACACCCTGGACACCGTGCTGCCCAAGGTGCTGGAGGAGGACCAGGAGCGGCTGCTCCAGGAGTCCCGCGACCGCAGGCTCGCGCGGACCGTGGATGTCTCGACGATCGACGAGGCCGCCGAGGCCGCGGCCACCGGCTGGGCCCGCATCCCGTGGGCGGACCTGGGCCCCGCGGGCGAGGCGGTGCTGGCCGAGCAGGGCGTCTCGGTGCGCTGCCTGGTCGCCGAGGACGGCTCGGTGCCGGTCGCGGACGACGCTCCCGGAACCCTGGCGGTCGTGGCCCGCGCCTACTAGGCGTCCGCCCGGGCACATCCGCCCTGTTCCGGCGTCCGCTGACCGATCGGTCGCGTACGGAATGTGTTCATACGTCCACGCATGGGGCGGGTGCTACGAGTTCACCGGTGTTTCACCGGTCCCTCCGCACCCGCCCTGCGTCATGCGTATCCATGCGCAACATCCGGAACTGACCGATCAGTGCAAATTAATTGGGCTAGCCCGGAATCGGAACACCTGAGGCGTCCGGCTCGTTGTCACGGCGTGAGCACGACACCACCTGTTCTCGCCGCCGAGCTGGCAGTCGCGTGGGCCGATATTCAACGGCACCACCCCGAGCTGCCCGACCTGGCCGCGCCCGAGTCCCTGATCGGAGAGTCCTCGTCCGCCTGCGGTACCGAGCTCTCCTTCGAAAGGCTGCTGCACGAGGCCGTGCACGGGATCGCCGCCTCCCGCGGCATCCGCGACACCTCGCGCGCCGGCCGCTACCACAACCGCAGATTCCTGGCCATCGCCGACGAGATGGGCCTGGACCACGCCGACGAGCCGCATCCGAGCAGTGGCTTCTCGCTCGTGGTCATGCGACCCGAGACCCGTAAGCGTTACCGAGGCACCATCGACCGGCTGCAGCGCGCGCTCAAGGCGCACACCGTGGCCACCACCGCCGACACCGCCCGCTCCTTCCGCGGACCTGCCGCCCGGCACGGCTCCTCCGGCGGCGGCGTGCGCGTGAAGGCCGTCTGCGAATGCGGGCGCAATGTCAGGGTGGTGCCCTCGGTCCTCGCCCAGGCCCCGATCATGTGCGGAGCGTGCGGGCAGCCGTTCCGCATCCCGGAGGTCGTTGGGGTCGGCTGACTGTGGCACAATGTTTAGCTGAGAACTCGACAGCCGTGCAGGAACCCTCTCTCCTTCGGCTGACGCGTCCGTCGGGCGCACGACTTCCACAACCCCACGTGGCCGTCCGAGTGCCCAACCACGTCAACTTCAGGAGAACCCACTCCCGTGGCAGTCAAGATCAAGCTGAAGCGCCTGGGCAAGATCCGCGCGCCTCACTACCGCATCGTCGTCGCCGACTCCCGTACCCGCCGTGACGGCCGGGCCATCGAGGAGATCGGCCTGTACCACCCCGTGCAGAACCCCTCGCGCATCGAGGTCGACTCCGAGCGCGCGCAGCACTGGCTCTCGGTCGGCGCGCAGCCGACCGAGCCCGTGCTCGCCATCCTGAAGCTGACCGGCGACTGGCAGAAGTACAAGGGCGAGCCCGCCCCGGCCCCGCTGCTCGAGCCGGAGGCGAAGGCCGACAAGCGCGTGCTGTTCGAGGCCGCCGCCAAGGACACCGCCGACGAGCCGAAGGGTGAGGCGATCACCCCCAAGGCGAAGAAGGCCGACAAGGCCGAGAAGAAGGCCGATGACGCCGAGGCCGCCCCGGCCGAGTCCACCGAGGCCTGAGCGTGCTTGAGGAGGCCCTTGAGCACCTCGTGAAGGGCATCGTCGACAACCCCGACGACGTGCAGGTCGGCATGCGGAACCTGCGCCGAGGCAGCGTGCTGGAGGTCCGGGTGCACCCCGACGACCTCGGCAAGGTGATCGGACGCAACGGCCGTACGGCCCGCGCGCTGCGCACCGTCGTCGGCGCTCTCGGCGGCCGGGGTGTCCGTGTCGACCTCGTCGACGTGGACCAGATGCGCTGAGTCGGATCGGGTTTTCGTTGCACCGGGCCGGAGGCGGCTACAACGCCTCCGGCCCGATGTGTTTCCCCCGCGTCCGCCGGCGCGGGTCCCACCGTTCCCACAGCGGGAGTTGAGCAGGACGTGCAGCTCGTAGTCGGCCGGATCGGCCGCGCCCACGGCATCAAGGGCGAGGTCAGCGTGGAAGTGCGCACCGACGAGCCGGAAATGCGGCTCGCCCCCGGCGCCGTACTCGCCACCGACCCGGCGGCCGCCGGACCCCTCACCATCGCCACCGGCCGGGTGCACAGCGGCCGCCTGATGCTGCGCTTCGAGGGCGTCAGCGACCGCAACGGCGCGGAGGCGCTGCGCAACACCCTGCTGATCGCCGAGGTCGACCCGACGCAGACCCCGGAGGACCCCGAGGAGTTCTACGACCACCAGCTCATCGACCTCGACGTGGTGACGGTGGACGGCCGCGAGGTCGGGCGGATCGCCGAGGTCGCGCACCTGCCGTACCAGGACCTGCTGGTGGTCCGTCGGACCGACGGCGGCGAGGTGATGGTGCCGTTCGTCACCGAGATCGTGCCCGAGATCGACCTGGACGAGCAGCGGGCCGTGATCGACCCGCCGCCCGGCCTGCTCGACGAGGCGGACGCACAGGTGGCCGGCGCGAAGGACGAGAGCGGCGCTGCGAAGGACGGGAGCGGCGCGGCGCGGGACGGCGACGGTGGCGCCCGGGGCGAGAGCGGCGGCGCCTGAGATGCGGATCGACGTCGTCACGATCTTCCCCGAGTACCTGGAGCCGCTGAACGTCTCCCTGGTCGGCAAGGCCCGCGCGGCCGGCCGGCTCGACGTGCGCGTGCACGACCTGCGCGGCTGGGCGCGCGACCGGCACCACACCGTGGACGACACCCCGTACGGCGGCGGGCCCGGCATGGTGATGATGACCGGCCCCTGGGGCGACGCCCTCGACCAGACGCTGGCCGACGGGTACGAACAGGGCGCCCACGAGCCCGTCCTGGTCGTCCCCACCCCCAGCGGCCGGCCCTTCACCCAGGAGGTCGCCGTGGAGCTGTCCCGGCTCCCCTGGCTGATCTTCACCCCGGCCCGCTACGAGGGCATCGACAGCCGTGTCACGGCCGAGTACGCCACCAGGCTGCCCGTGTACGAGGTCTCCATCGGCGACTACGTCCTGGCCGGCGGCGAGGCGGCCGTCCTCGTCGTCACCGAGGCGGTGGCCCGGCTGCTGCCCGGCGTGCTCGGCAACGCCCAGTCCCACGCCGACGACTCCTTCGCCCCGGGCGCGATGGCCGACCTGCTGGAAGGACCGGTCTTCACCAAGCCGCCGACCTGGCGCGGCCGTGGCATCCCCGACGTGCTGCTCAGCGGCCACCACGGGAAGATCGCCCGCTGGCGCCGCGACGAGGCGTTCCGCCGTACCGTCGCGCACCGGCCCGACCTGATCGAGCGCGCCGACCCCGCCGCCTTCGACAAGAAGGACCGCGAGATGCTCAGCATCCTGGGCTGGCAGCCCGGCCCGGACGGCCGATTTGGGCGCAACCCCGACGCCGTGGAAGAATGACCCGCTGTTGCCTGCCCGGCGCGCGCCCCTGCCACAGGGGGACAGCCGCCGCCCGGTGCGGGGCGACCACCCGTAGGACCATCCGAACACCCGAGACGAATGCCGTCGATGACCTGTGGCATCGGCGAGGAAGAGACGAACGACCATGACCAACCTGATCGAGGGCGTCAACAGCGCGAGCCTGCGCACCGACGTGCCGGCCTTCCGCCCCGGCGACACCGTCAACGTCCACGTGCGCGTCATCGAGGGCAACCGCTCCCGTGTGCAGCAGTTCAAGGGCGTCGTCATCCGCCGCCAGGGCGCGGGCGTCAGCGAGACCTTCACGGTCCGCAAGGTCAGCTTCTCCGTCGGCGTCGAGCGCACCTTCCCGGTGCACACCCCGATCGTGGAGAAGATCGAGGTCGTCACCCGCGGCGACGTCCGCCGCGCGAAGCTGTACTACCTCCGTGAGCTGCGCGGCAAGGCCGCGAAGATCAAGGAGAAGCGCGACAACTGAGCGTTTGACCTTCCCTTGGGGCGGGCCGGATAAGCTTCCGCCCCGATGGACAGCGAAGCAGTGACCCCGGAACGCGACCGTTCCCCCACCGCCGACGAGGCGGAACCGGAGGAGCGGTCGCGTTCCGTCGTGAGCGAGCGCCTCGCCGGCTGGTGGGCCGACTGGAACCGCACGCTCCTGCTCGCCCTCGCCTGCTGCGCGGCCCTGCTGCTGGTCAGCCACTTCGTGGTGGAGCCCTTCCAGGTGCCCAGCTCGTCCATGCGGAACACGCTGCGGGTCGGCGACCGGGTGCTGGTCGACAAGCTGGCGTACCGTTTCGGCGGCTCGCCCCAGCGGGGGGACGTGATCGTGTTCGACGGCAAGGACTCCTTCTCCACGACCGGCGGCACCGACTACGTCAAACGCGTGATCGGTGTCGGAGGCGACCGGGTCACCTGCTGCGACGCCCAGGGCCGGATCACCGTCAACGGCCACGCCCTCGACGAGATCTATCTGCACCCCGGCGACGCGCCCTCCCGTGACCCGTTCGACATCGTGGTGCCCCCGGGGCGGCTGTGGGTCATGGGCGACCACCGCGCCGACTCCGCCGACTCCCGCGACCACCTCGGCGACCCCGGGGGCGGCACCGTCCCGGTCGGCAAGGTGATCGGCCGGGCCGAGTGGATCGCCTGGCCGCCCGGCCACTGGACCCGGCTGCGCCGCCCTGCCGCCTTCTCCGGGGTGCCCGCGCACCCGGCCGGCTCCCATGGGTAACCGGGGCCGCCCCCGCGGCACGGACGCGCCGCCCGCGCCCCTGGTCAGCGGCAGCCGGGTGGAGCGGCGCAAGCTCGCCCGCAAGGTGAAGCGCAAGCGGCGCCGCTCGCGGGCGAGGGAGGTGCCGCTGCTGATCCTGGTGGCGCTGGGCATCGCGCTGGTGCTCAAGACGTTCCTGATCCAGGCGTTCGTCATCCCGTCCGGGTCGATGGAGCAGACCATCAGGATCGGCGACCGGGTGCTGGTGGACAAGCTCACCCCCTGGTTCGGCGCCGAGCCGCACCGCGGGGACGTCGTGGTCTTCAAGGACCCCGGCGGCTGGCTCCAGGGAGAGCCGGCGCCCAAGCCCGACCCGGTGGTGGTCAAGCAGGTCAAGCAGGTCTTCACGTTCATCGGCCTGCTGCCGGCCTCCGGCGAGCAGGACCTGATCAAGCGGGTCATCGGCGTCGGCGGCGACACGGTGAGCTGCAAGGGCACCGGCCCGGTGACGGTCAACGGCAAGCCGCTGGACGAGCCGTACGTCTACCCCGGCAACACCCCGTGCAGCGCCGACGCCCCCTTCACCGTGCACGTGCCCCTGGGGCGGCTGTGGGTGATGGGCGACCACCGCCAGGACTCCGCGGACTCGCGGTACCACATGGCGCAGGTCATCGACGGCAAGCGGACCGAGGGCACCATCGCGCAGAGCCTGGTGGTCGGGCGGGCCTTCGTGATCGGCTGGCCGATCGGCCACTGGACGCGGCTGTCGGAGCCGTCGACCTTCGGATCCGTGCCGCGGGCGGACGCGGCGATCCCGGCCGGCACAGCGGGCACGGCTATGGTGGACCGGGCCGACAGTTCGGCCAACAACGGTCAAAGGACGGACCCGCTCCCGACTCCTGCGGAACTCCCGCTCGTTATGGGAATGGTGGGCCTGCGCCGATCTCGGGGCAGGCGACGATATCGAATGAGGAGTGGATGTGGGGGACCTGGTGGTCGGCGCACGGTCCGGTTCCGGCGAGCCCGAGAAGGGGGACGGCCCGGTGTCCCCTGCGGGCGGCACGGAGGCCGATGGCGTGGTCCCCGAAGAGGCGTCGCGGAACGGTGCGCAGGGCGGTCCGTCCGCCGGCAGGGTCCCCGGACCTGCCGACGGCAGCTATGACCCCGGAGCGGGCGGCGGGTACCAACCCGCTGCCGCCAACGGATACCAGCCCGGGTACGACCCGGACCCGGGCTACGGGCAGAGCGCGCCCTACGAGCCCGGCTACGTCCCGGTGGCGAGCACCCGCCCCGAGGACGTGGGCGGCGTGACCGGGGGCGGCGGCGCGCACCGCCACGACTCCGGCGGGCCCGGCGATCCAGGCGGCTCCGGTGGCGGCGACGGCTCGTCCGGTGGCGAGCCCGCGCACGCCGCGGAGCGCAAGCCCCGCTCCTTCTGGAAGGAACTGCCGCTGCTGATCGGCATCGCGCTGGTCCTGGCGCTGCTGATCAAGACCTTCCTGGTGCAGGCGTTCTCCATCCCGTCCGACTCGATGAACAACACCCTGCTCCAGGGCGACCGGGTGCTGGTCGACAAACTGACGCCGTGGTTCGGCTCCACTCCCGGCCGTGGCGAGGTCGTGGTCTTCCACGACCCGGGCGGCTGGCTGCCGGAGAACCCGCCGCCGAGCAGCAACCCGGCGGTCCGCGGTCTCCAGAAGACCCTCAGCTTCGTCGGCCTGATGCCGTCGGCGGAGGAGAAGGACCTGATCAAGCGGGTCATCGGGGTCGGCGGCGACACGGTGAGCTGCAAGGGCACTGGCCCGGTGATGGTCAACGGCAAGCCGCTCAACGAGCCGTACGTCTTCCCGGGGAACACCCCGTGCAGCCCCGACAAGCCGTTCACCGTGCACGTGCCCAAGGGCCGGATCTGGGTGATGGGCGACCACCGGCAGGACTCCCTCGACTCCCGCTTCCACGTGGGGACCTTCGACGGCAAGCACACCGACGGCACCGTCTCGACCAAGCAGGTCGTCGGCCGCGCCATCGTGGTCGCCTGGCCGATCAACCGCTGGGACTGGCTCGGCGTCCCGAGCACCTTCTCCCAGCCGGGGATCAATGCGGCGGGCACCGCCGGTCCGGCCGTGGTCGGAGTGGCCGGTGCGGTCCCGTTGGTGCTGCTGAGGCGCCGCAGGCTGCTGCGCAAGCTCGAGGCGGCAGATGCTTCCGAGGGTGCAGAGGGCTGACCACGGCGCATACCGGCGGGTAGGGTTCGGCTCCATGAGTGCGACACGTACGAGCACCGGCAGCGAGACGATCCGCGGGGACCGCGGCGGGACCGGACAGCGTCTGTCCGGGATCGCCGTGGCCCTCGGCTGCGTGCTCTTCCTCGGCGGCTTCGCATGGGCCGCGGTCGTCTACCGCCCCTACACGGTGCCGACCAGTTCGATGGAGCCCACCGTCCGCCCCGGCGACAAGGTGCTCGCCCAGAAGGTCTCGGGGGACCAGGTGCACCGCGGTGACATCGTGGTCTTCAAGGACAAGCAGTGGGGCGACCTGCCCGAGGTCAAGCGGGTGGTGGGGGTCGGCGGTGACACGGTCGCCTGCTGCGACGCGCACGGCCGGCTGATGGTGAACGGCAAGGCGGTCGACGAGCCCTACCTGGCCGACCCCGGCCAGGCGTCGGGGACGAAGTTCGACACGAAGGTGCCGGCCGGCGCACTCTTCCTGGTCGGTGACAACCGCGCCGTCTCCCAGGACTCCCGGCTGCGCCTGGACGACTCCCAGCAGGGCGCCGTGCCGGTCTCGGACGTACGAGGCCGGGTGGAGGCCACCGCGTGGCCGCTGAGCCGCGTGGGAACGGTGGGGCGAACCTCCGCCTTCGACGCGCTCACCGGCGGCGGAGCGTCCGCCCAGGGCCCGCTGCGCTGGCTGCTGGCGGCGATCGTGGCCGGCGTGGTGCTGATCCTGGGCGGAGCCGCCTACACGCCGCTGTCCAACCGTGTCCGGCGGCGGGCCGGCTGACGCTCCCGGCGCGATACGGCGGTGTGCGGCTCCGGCACTCTCCCGGTAGCGCACAATGGGGTCACGTACGGCTGAAGGGGAACATGCCATGAGCGCCGAGGACCTCGAAAAATACGAGACCGAGATGGAGCTGAAGCTCTACCGGGAGTACCGCGACGTCGTCGGCCTGTTCAAGTATGTGATCGAGACCGAGCGGCGCTTCTACCTCACCAACGACTACGAGATGCAGGTGCACTCGGTCCAGGGCGAGGTGTTCTTCGAGGTGTCGATGGCCGACGCATGGGTCTGGGACATGTACCGGCCGGCCCGCTTCGTCAAGCAGGTCCGGGTGCTCACGTTCAAGGACGTGAACATCGAGGAGCTGAACAAGGCGGATCTGGATCTGCCGTCCGACGACTCCGGCTTCAACAACTGAGTCCGGCCGGGCCCTCCCGGGCCCGGCCTGGATTCGTCCGCCGGCCCGGTCGGGGCCCGGGCGTGGTTTTTGGGGCCCGGTCCCGGTCTGGTCGGAGCTCGGTTGGCGCGTGGTCGGGGTCCGGTCGTGGCTTTGGGGCCCGGTCCCGGCTCGGCCCGACGAGTTGTCCACAGGCCGTATTCCAAGATCATCTTCGAGATGCCGCCTTCTGTCACAGTGAGTGACGGAGGTGGTACTCATGAACGCACAAGGTGCGCTGGGGCGGTACGGAGAGAGCGTGGCCGCCCGCACGCTGCGGGACGCCGGCCTGGCCATCCTGGAGCAGAACTGGCGGTGGGGCCGTCGGGGCGAGATCGACATCGTCGCGGCCGACGGTGACGCGGTGGTCGTCTGCGAGGTGAAGACCCGCCGGGAGGGCGGCCCCCAGCACCCCATGGCCGCACTCACCCCCGCCAAGGCGGCGCGGTTGCGGTCGCTCGCCGAGCGGTGGACCGCCGAGCACGGCGGGGCGCCGCCGGGCGGCGTCCGGATCGACCTGGTCGGTGTCGTGCTGCCCGCGCGCGGAGCGCCGCGGGTCGAGCATGTCCGGGGGGTGGCGTGATGGGCTTCGCGCGTACCTGCTCGGTCGCCTTGGTCGGAGTGGAGGGCGTGGCCGTCGAGGTCCAGGCCGACCTGGAGCCGGGCGTGGCCGCCTTCGCCCTGGTCGGGCTGCCGGACAAGAGCCTGGTGGAGAGCCGCGACCGGGTGCGTGCGGCGATCGTGAACAGCGGGGAGACCTGGCCGCAGAAGAAGCTCACGGTGGGGCTGAGCCCCGCGTCGGTGCCCAAGGGCGGGTCGGGCTTCGACCTGGCGGTGGCCTGCGCGGTGCTGGCCGCGAGCGGCCGGATCGCGCCCGGCGCCATCGCCGACCTGATGATGATCGGCGAGCTCGGCCTGGACGGCCGGGTCCGCCCGGTGCGGGGCGTGCTGCCGGCCGTGCTCGCCGCGGCCGACGCGGGGTACCGGCAGGTGGTCGTGCCGGAGTGCAGCACGTCCGAGGCGGCCCTGGTGCCCGGTGTCTCGGTGCTGGGCGTGCGCAGCCTGCGCCAGCTCGTCGCGGTGCTCAACGACGAGGCGGTGCCCGAGGAGCCGGAAACGGACTCCGCGGCCGGGCGGGAGCGGCCGGACGCGATGCTGGCGGGGCTCGCGGTGCCCGGCGGCGCGATCGGGTCCGGGCTCGGCGGCGGGTTCGCCCGCGCGGACTTCACCGGTTCCGGGCGCGGCACCGTCGACGGCGGCAAGCACGCTCCCGACCTGGCCGACGTCGCGGGGCAGCACGGGGCCCGGCTCGCGCTGGAGGTCGCCGCAGCCGGCGGCCACCACCTCTATCTCAACGGCCCGCCAGGGGCGGGCAAGACGATGCTCGCCGAGCGATTGCCGGGCGTGCTGCCGCCGCTCACCCGGCAGGAGTCGCTGGAGGTCACCGCGGTGCACTCGGTGGCCGGCATCCTCCCGGCCGACCGCCCGCTGGTCGACACCCCGCCCTATTGCGCACCGCACCACTCCGCCACCATGCCCTCGCTGGTCGGCGGCGGCAGCGGGCTGCCGAGACCGGGTGCGGTCTCCCTCGCCCACCGCGGAGTCCTCTTCCTCGACGAGGCGCCTGAGTTCACCGCGCAGTCCCTCGACGCGCTGCGGCAGCCGCTGGAGTCGGGACACGTCGTGGTGGCCAGGGCCGCGGGGGTGATACGGCTTCCGGCCCGCTTCATGCTGGTGCTGGCGGCGAACCCGTGCCCGTGCGGGCGGTACTCCGTGCTGGGCGGAGGCTGCGACTGCTCGCCCAGCGCGGTGCGGCGGTACCAGGCGCGGCTGTCCGGCCCGCTGCTCGACCGGGTCGACCTGCGGGTGGACGTCGAGCCCGTCAGCCGCGCCGAGCTGATGGGGCCGGGCGGCCGGGGCGCCGGGGGTGAGTCCTCCGCGGTGGTGGCCGCCCGGGTCATCGACGCCCGGGCCCGGGCCGCCGCCCGCTACCAGGACACCCCCTGGCGGCTGAACAGCGAGGTCCCGGGCCACGAGTTGCGCACCCGGTGGCACGTCGCGGCCGGAGCCCTGCGCGCGGTCGAGCGCGACATGGAGCGCGGCCTGCTCACGGCCCGCGGCCTGGACCGGGTGCTACGGGTGGCGTGGACGCTCGCCGATCTCGGCGGCGCCGACCGGCCCAGCCCCGAACACGTCCTGCTGGCCCTCCAGTTGCGCACCGGGGTGAGCAGGGGAGTGTCCGCGGTGGCAGGCGGGGGGTGAGGGCGGTGGAGGAGGAAGCCGCCGCGCGGTGCGGGTGGCCGGGCGCCGCGGAGGTCTGCCCGGATGGTGATGCGGGAGGAGGGGGCGGCGGCGGGCCCGGTTCCGACGGCGGGGACGGCGCCGAGCGGGAGGAGGAGTTGCGGGCCGCGTACGCGGGAGGTGAGGTGACCGGCGCGGGAGGGGCCGGCGCGGCGGTCGGCTGGCAGGAGCGGCTGGCCCGGGTCGCGCTGACCCGGGTCGCCGAGCCCGGCGACGTGGTGATGGGCCGCGCGCTGCGGAACCAGGATGCTCAGGCGGTGGTGCGCGCGGTGCTGGACGGGCAGCGGCTGCCCGGGTCCGGCGTGGAGAAGGCGGCGAGATACGCGGCCAGGGCCGCGCGGGTCGACCCGGTGGCGGACCTGGCCGCCGCGCACCGGGCCGGCGGCCGCTTCCTCTGCCCGGGCGACGGCGACTGGCCCGCACAGCTCGACGACCTGGCGGCGGAGCGGCCGTACGGACTGTGGGTGCGCGGACGGGGGTCGCTGCGGATGTGGGCGTTGCGGTCGGTCGCGGTGGTCGGCGCCCGGGCCTGCACGGACTACGGCCGGCACATGGCGGTGCGACTCGGCGCGGGACTCGCGGGTGCCGGCTGGGTGGTGGTGTCGGGCGCGGCGTACGGCGTGGACGGCGCCGTGCACCGGGCCGTGCTGGAGGCCGACGGGGCGACAATCGGCGTGGTGGCCAGCGGGATCGACGTGGCCTACCCGCGGGGCAACTCCGGCCTGATCGAGCGGATCGCGGAACGCGGCCTGCTGGTGGGGGAGTTGCCGCCGGGCGACCATCCGACCCGGTCGAGGTTCGTGCTGCGCAACCGCGTGATCGCCGCGCTGACCCGGGGCACCGTCGTGGTCGAGGCCCGCTACCGCAGCGGGTCCCTGATCACGGCCCGGCGGGCGGCGGAGCTGGGCCGGATCGCCATGGGCGTGCCCGGGCCCTGCACCAGTGCCATGTCCGAAGGCGTGCACGAACTGCTGCGCGGCGACGCCGCGATGGTCACCGACGCGGCCGAAGTGGTCGAGCTGGTCGGGGAGATCGGCGCCGACCTGGCCCCGGTCCGGCGGGGCCCCGTGCTGCCCAGGGATCTGCTGCGCCCGGCCGCCGCGCGGGTGTTGGAGGCGCTGCCCGGCCGTGGTGACGCCGCCGAGCAGGACATCGCCGACACGGCCGGCCTCTCGGCGGCCGACACGCTGGGCAGGCTGCACGAATTGCAGGCGCTCGGCTTCGTCGTACGTGCGTGCGGCCGCTGGCGATTGGTCCGTACCCCGCGCGATGGGCCGCGAGGTGGCGCCGGTTGACGTTGCCGACACCCCATCAGGTGACAGGAGAGCGCGCTGACCTGCGGTGTTCACAGGGTGGACGGCGAGCAGGTGGGATGCGGCGCATTATTGCCCTCACACCCCCACATGGACCGGTGCGGCTCCCCGCGCCCTCGCCGGCCCACCCGCACCCGTAGAGGAACGTATCTGCGCATGTCCCACACGGATGCCGTAGCAATCAGCGACACTATGGTCACGCTACGCTCGCGGAGGTTCGATCTCCCGCCCACGCCAAGGCAGAACGGCTCACGACGACGCATGCCCCAGCACACCCCCGGGTCCGAACGGGCGGCGGCAGTGACCACCGCCCGGGCCACCCCCCGGCCTGCCGCACCCACCTCGCTCGACGCGTTGTGGCGGACCTACAAGTCCACGGGGGACGCTCGGCTGCGGGAGCAGCTCATCCTGCACTACTCGCCGCTGGTCAAGTACGTCGCCGGCCGGGTCAGCGTCGGGCTGCCGGCCAACGTGGAGCAGGCCGACTTCGTGTCCTCCGGGGTGTTCGGGCTGATCGACGCGATCGAGAAGTTCGACCCGGACCGCGCGATCAAGTTCGAGACCTACGCGATCACCCGGATCCGCGGCGCGATGATCGACGAGCTGCGCGCGCTGGACTGGATCCCGCGCTCGGTACGGCAGAAGGCCCGGGCCGTCGAGCGTGCCTACGCCACCCTTGAGGCGAAGCTGCGCCGCACTCCCAGCGAGCCCGAGGTGGCCGCGGAGATGGGCGTCGGCCTGGAGGAGTTGCACGGCGTGTTCAGCGCGCTGTCCCTCGCCAACGTGGTCGCCCTGGAAGAGCTGCTGCACGTGGGCGCCGAGAGCGGTGACCGGCTCAGCCTGGTCGACACCCTGGAGGACACCGGCGCGGACAATCCGTCCGAGGTCGCCGAGGACCGCGAGCTGCGCCGCCTGCTGGCCCGCGCGGTCAACACCCTCCCCGAGCGGGAGAAGACCGTCGTCACCCTCTACTACTACGAAGGGCTCACCCTCGCCGAGATCGGCCAGGTCCTGGGCGTGACCGAGAGCCGGGTCAGCCAGATCCACACCAAGTCCGTTCTTCAACTCCGGGCAAAGCTCGCTGACATGGGAGCACGCTGAGCCGGACTGTCTACAGTGGGGGCATGCCGAGAATTCGAGCGGCCTCGGTGGCCGAGCACCGGACGATGCAGCGCCGTGCCCTGCTGGACGCCGCACGCACCCTGCTGTCCGAGGGCGGAACCGACGCCCTCACCTTCCCCGCGCTCGCCGAGCGGACCGGACTGGCCCGCTCCTCGGTCTACGAGTACTTCCGTTCGCGGGCCGCGGTCGTGGAGGAACTGTGCGCCGTCGACTTCCCGGTCTGGGCCGCCGAGGTCGAGGCCGCGATGCAGGCCGCCGAGACTCCCGCGGACAAGATCGAGGCGTACGTCCGCAGCCAGCTCACCCTGGTCGGCGACCGCAGGCACCGCGCGGTGGTGGCGATCTCGGCCGGTGAGCTGGACACCGGCGCCCGGGAGAAGATCCGCGCGGCGCACGGCGGTCTGGTGGCCATGGTGGTGGCCGCGCTGTCCTGCATCGGCCACCCCGAGCCCCGGCTGACCGCCATGCTCCTGCAGGGCGTGGTCGACGCCGCCGTCCGCCGCATCGAACTGGGCGCGGCCGAGCTCCCCACCGAGATCACCGAGGCCGCCGTCGCGATGGCGCTGCACGGTGTCACCCGGTCGGCGGGCAGCCCGGAATAGCCCGCACGGAACGTCCGCTTCCCCTTGTATGACTCAAGAAGCAGAGCAGGGCATCGGCCGGGTCGGCGTGTGGAACTCTCGGCTGAGCAGTGACGACCGCGAGTTCCAGGACGAGAACCGCGAGGCCGCCGCGGAGCTGGACGAACTCGGCTACGGCGCGATCTGGCTCGGCGGCTCGCCCGGCGTCGCCCGCGCGGTCCCGCTGCTCGCCGCGACCCGCCGGATCAGCGTGGCCACCGGCATCCTCAGCATCTGGAACCAGACCGCGGACGAGGTCGCCCAGGACGTCGCCGGCCTGGACCCGGACCAGGCCGGGCGGTTCGTCCTCGGTCTCGGGGTCAGCCACGCCCCCATGACGGAGGGATACGCCCGCCCCTACGCGAAGATGGTCGAGTTCCTGGACGGCCTGGACTCCGCCGCCGCACCGGTCCCGCCCGCCCGGCGGGTGCTGGCCGCCCTCGGCCCGCGGATGCTCACGCTCGCCGCGGACCGCAGCGCCGGCGCCCACCCGTATCTGGTCACCGTCGAGCACGTCGCCCAGTCCCGCGCCGCGCTCGGCCCGGGCAAGCTGCTCGCACCCGAACTCGGCGTCATCCTCGACCCCGACCGGGCCCGGGCCCACGCGACCGCACGCGCCGCCCTCGCGGTCTACCTCCGGCTGCCGAACTACGTCAACAACTGGCGGCGGCTCGGCTTCACCGACGAGGACTTCGCCGACGGCGGCAGCACCCGGCTGCTCGACGCGCTCTTCGCGATCGGCGACACCACCACCGTCCGCACCCGCGTCGCCGCCTTCCACGAGGCCGGCGCGGACCACGTCGCCCTCCAGGCACTCCGCCACGACGGCGCCCTGCCGCGCGAGGAGTGGCGCGAGCTGGCCGCGGCGGTGCCACTGAGCTGAGCCGAGTTCGGCTGGGCTGAGTCCGTCGGTAGGCGCCCGCTCATGTCCTCCTTCCCCGGGCGGGTTCCGCCCCGCCCGCACGGTCCGCCCCGCCCGCACGGTCCGCCCCGACCGTGCGGGCCGGGGCGGCCCGTCCCACCGCGCCGGCCGCACCGTCAACGGGCAGCAGGCGGGACGGTCCGGCCCGGCGCAGCGACGCGGGAAGCAGGGTGAGCGGGTCGAGGTAGGCGTCGCCGCGCAGCAGTCCCCAGTGCAGGCACGCCCCCGGGCAGTGCGGCAGACCTCCGGCGGCGAGCGTGCCGACCTCGTCCCCGGCGGCCACCCGCGCGCCCTTCGCGACCGTGCTCCGCACCGGCTCGTACGTCGTGCGCAGGCCGCCGGGCAACGCCACGACCACCACCGGCACCCCGGCGACCGATCCGGCGAAGGCCACCTCGCCCGCGGCCGCCGCCCGCACGGCCGCCGACCCAGCCGCGGCCAGATCCACCCCGCGGTGCCCCGCCGCCCACGGGGTCGCCGGCGGCTCGAACCCGCGCAGGACCAGCGGGCGCCCCCGCGCCCCCGGCCCGGCGACCGGCCAGCACCGCGCGGCGGGCCCCGGCGGCCCCGTACACCCCGCACCTGCCGCACCCGATCCCGCACCCGCGGCACCCGATCCCGCACCCGCAGCATCCGGTCCCGCACCCGATCCACCCGCCGGACGCGCGTTCGCCCCCGGCCCGGACTCCGCACCGCCCCGTCCCCCCGCGGCGACCCGCGCCCTCGCGGCAAGCCCCGCCCCCGGATCGCCCCGCACCCTCGCAGCGAGCCCACCACCGGCGCCCGCACCCGCACTCGCCCTCGCAGCCGGCACCGCACTCCCGCCCGCGGCCAGCAGTGCCGCAGCCACGGCCACCATCGCCCGCAGCCGTGCCTGCACCCTTGCCCGTGCACCCCCTCTCCTCCAGACCCTCGCCGTCACCGACATCGTCAACCGCCCCACCGTGTACGCCATGCAGCCACCCTGTCGCACCGCGTCCACCTCGCGATGATCTTGGTCGGCAGCCTGTGGACAACTCGGGTGTCGCCTGTGGCTCCGCGGGTCCCGTACACTTTCTCTGGCGACTCGGGTCACCGGGTCGACTTCGCACGCCCCGCCATCAACCCCGGACCTTGACGGTCACGGGCGGTGGCCGCGCCCCTCGGTCCCTCGTGGCACGGCGCGTCGGGGCGTCAGGCGCGGCCGCCGTCCGGTGGCCGCGATAACCGAGCACATCAAGGAGTACGGCCATGGCCGTCGTCACGATGCGGGAGCTGCTGGAGAGCGGCGTCCACTTCGGGCACCAGACCCGCCGCTGGAACCCGAAGATGAAGCGCTTCATCTTCACCGAGCGCAACGGCATCTACATCATCGACCTGCTCCAGTCGCTGTCGTACATCGACCGCGCCTACGAGTTCGTCAAGGAGACCGTCGCGCACGGCGGCTCCATCATGTTCGTCGGCACCAAGAAGCAGGCGCAGGAGGCCATCGCCGAGCAGGCGTCCCGCGTCGGCATGCCCTACGTCAACCAGCGCTGGCTGGGCGGCATGCTCACCAACTTCTCGACCGTCTACAAGCGCCTGCAGCGCCTGAAGGAGCTCGAGGAGATCGACTTCGCGGACGTGGCCGCCTCCGGCCTCACCAAGAAGGAGCTGCTGGTCCTCTCCCGCGAGAAGGACAAGCTGGAGAAGACCCTCGGCGGCATCCGCGAGATGCAGAAGGTCCCCAGCGCCGTCTGGATCGTCGACACCAAGAAGGAGCACATCGCCGTCGGTGAGGCGCGCAAGCTCCGCATCCCGGTCGTCGCGATCCTCGACACCAACTGCGACCCCGACGAGGTCGACTACAAGATCCCGGGCAACGACGACGCGATCCGCTCCGTCACGCTGCTCACCCGCGTGATCGCCGACGCCGTCGCCGAGGGCCTCATCGCCCGTTCCGGCGCCGCCACCGGCGACAAGAAGGCCGAGGGCGTCGCCGAGCCGCTCGCCGAGTGGGAGCGCGACCTGCTCGAGGGCGAGAAGAAGGCGGACTCCGAGCCCGCGACCGACGCTGCCGCTCCGGCTGCCGAGGCCCCCGCCACCGAGGCCCCCGCGGCCACCGAGGCCGCCGAGGTCACCGAAGCCCCCGAGGCCCCGGCTGCCGACGCCGAGGCTCCGGCCGCGCCCGCGGCCACCGAGGGCGACGACTCCGCCCAGAGCTGATCGCCCGCGGACCGCGAGCGTCCGGGAACAGCACCACGCGTGACGACGGCGGGGGCCCAGGGCCCCCGCCGTTCACCCGTAGATCCACCGACCATCCGGGAAGAGACTCACACCCATGGCGAACTTCACCGCCGCCGACGTCAAGAAGCTCCGCGAGCTCACCGCCGCGGGCATGATGGACTGCAAGAACGCCCTCACCGAGGCCGAAGGCGACCTGGACAAGGCCGTCGAGATCCTCCGCGTGAAGGGCCAGAAGGGCGTCACCAAGCGCGAGGGCCGTTCGGCCTCCAACGGTGCCGTCGTCTCCCTCATCGCCGCCGACAACTCCGAGGGCGTCCTCGTCGAGTTGAAGTGCGAGACCGACTTCGTCGCCAAGGGCGACAAGTTCGTCGCGGTCGCCGACGCGATCGCCGCGCACGTCGCCGCCACCAAGCCGGCTGGCCTCGACGTGCTGCTCGACTCCGAGATCAAGGACGGCCAGACCGTCCAGGCGTTCGTCGACGAGGCCAACGCCACCCTCGGCGAGAAGATCGTGCTGGACCGCTTCGCGCAGTTCACCGGCGGCTACGTCGCGTCCTACCTGCACCGCACCAGCCCGGACCTGCCCCCGCAGGTCGGCGTGCTGGTCGAGCTGGACAAGGCCGACCCGCAGACCGCCAAGGACGTCGCGCAGCACATCGCCGCCTTCGCCCCGAAGTTCCTCACCCGCGACGAGATCGACGAGGAGACGGTGGCCAACGAGCGCCGCGTCGCCGAGGCGACCGCGCGCGAGGAGGGCAAGCCGGAGGCCGCCCTGGCGCGTATCGTCGAAGGACGGGTCAACGGTTTCTTCAAGGAGAACGTCGTCCTGGAGCAGTCGTTCGCCAAGGACGCGAAGAAGACCGTGCAGAAGGTGCTGGACGAGGCCGGTGTCACGCTGAAGCACTTCGCGCGCTTCCGCGTCGGCGTCTGACGACCGTCCGTACCGGCGCCCGCCGGCCGGCCGCCGGCAGTATCCGGCCGCCGCGGGCCGCCATCCCCGCCCGTGCGGTCGCCCCGGCGGCCGCACGGCGAAAGACAGACGGTCCCGTTGGGGCCGTACGCGGCCGGCCGCCCGCCGGTCGGCCGCAGAGGTGACGAGGAGGCCATTGCCGTACCGGGAACCGACAAGGACCCACGGCAATGGCCTCCTCGGTACGTGCACGAGGAGATCTCCCATGGATGATGGTGCCGAAGGCGCCGGCAAGGCCCACGACCACACCCACGACGACGGCGACGCCCGCGGGGCGACCGCGCGGGTCGACCGCGACGGGGCCGCTCCCCGCCGCTACCTGCTCAAGCTCTCCGGTGAGGCGTTCGCCGGGGGCGGCGGTCTCGGCGTCGATCCGGACGTCGTGCACGCCATCGCCCGGGAGATCGCCGCGGTGGTCCGCGAGGGCTACGAGATCGCGGTCGTGCTCGGCGGCGGCAACTTCTTCCGCGGCGCCGAACTCCAGCAGCGCGGCATGGACCGGGCCCGCTCCGACTACATGGGCATGCTCGGCACCGTGATGAACTGCCTCGCCCTCCAGGACTTCCTGGAGAAGGAGGGCATCGAGACCCGGGTGCAGACCGCCATCACCATGGGCCAGGTCGCCGAGCCCTACATCCCGCTGCGCGCGGTCCGGCACCTGCAGAAGGGCCGCGTGGTGATCTTCGGCGCCGGTATGGGCATGCCCTACTTCTCCACCGACACCACCGCCGCCCAGCGTGCCCTGGAGATTGACGCGGTGGCGATGCTGATGGGCAAGAACGGGGTGGACGGGGTCTACGACTCCGACCCCAAGCACAACCCGGACGCGGTCCGCTTCGACGCCCTGGAGTACAGCGAGTTGATCGCCCGCGACCTGCGGGTGGCCGACCTCACCGCGATCACGCTCTGCCAGGACAACAAGCTGCCCATCCTGGTCTTCGAGTTGCTCGCCGAAGGCAACATCGCCCGGGCCGTCAAGGGTGAGAAGATCGGCACGCTGGTCAACGACCAGGGCACCAGAGCATGACCGGCGCGGCCGGTCTGGACAACAGGCTGCCCGGTCCGACACCGTGCAGAAAGACGTGCGCAGGGGCCCCATCCGACGGCTCTGCCTTCTGAATACCAGGAGCACATGGTGATTGAAGAGACCCTCCTCGAGGCCGAGGAGAAGATGGAGAAGGCCGTCGTCGTCGCCAAGGACGACTTCGCGGCGATCCGCACCGGCCGTGCGCACCCGGCGATGTTCAACAAGATCGTCGCCGAGTACTACGGTGCGGTCACCCCGATCAACCAGCTCGCCTCCTTCGCGGTGCCCGAGCCGCGGATGGCGGTGATCACCCCCTTCGACAGCAGCAGCCTGCGCAACATCGAAGAGGCGATCCGCAACTCCGACCTCGGCGTCAACCCCAGCAACGACGGCCGGATCATCCGGGTGGTGTTCCCGCAGCTCACCGAGGAGCGCCGGCGCGAGTACATCAAGGTCGCCAAGACCAAGGGCGAGGACGCGAAGATCTCGATCCGCAGCGTCCGGCGCAAGGCCAAGGAGACCCTCGACAAGCTCGTCAAGGACGGCGAGACCGGCGAGGACGAGGTGCGCCGCGCGGAGAAGGAACTCGACGACACCACGTCGAAGTACGTGGCGCAGATCGACGAGTTGCTCAAGCACAAGGAAGCGGAACTGCTGGAGGTCTGACCTCCCGCGGTACGCCGTACCGTTCGCGATGTGCCGCGCCCCGGCGCGGTACCGCACCCTTGCGCGCCGTTCGCCGTCCCTTCCGTACCGTCCCCGCCCCGGACCGCGCAATCTCTCCCCGGCCGACCACCACCCTGACGACGACGCGAGGCGACGCTCCGTGAACGATTCTTCCTGGGGCGCTTCGCCACGCGCCGGTCACGCGGCGGGTTCCGCCTCGGAACCCGGGGTCAGGAGGAAGATCTCCACCATGCCGCCACCACCCGCGCCACCCCAGGACCCGCCGCCACCGGGTCCCGGCTCCGGACCGTACGGCTCCGAGCCGCCGGCCGCGCCGCCCGCGAAGAAGTCCGCCGGGCGCGACCTGCGGGCCGCGATAGGGGTCGGTGTCGGCCTCGGCGTGGTGGTGGTCGCGGCGCTGTTCATCGTCAAGGCCGTCTTCGTCGGCATCGTGGTGGTCGCGGTCGTCGTGGGCCTGTGGGAGCTGACCTCCCGGCTCGCCGAGCGCAAGCAGATCCAGGCGCCGCTGATCCCGCTGGCGGCCGGCGGCATCGCGATGGTGATCGCGGGATACGTCGACGGCGCCGACGGGGCGTGGATCGCGATGGCGCTGACCGCGCTCGCGGTCCTGGTCTGGCGGATGGCCAAGCCGCCCGAGGACTACCTGCGCGACGTCACGGCCGCGGTGTTCGCGGCGTTCTACGTGCCCTTCCTCGCCACCTTCGTCGTCATGATGCTCGCCGCTGACGACGGGCCGCGCCGGGTACTCGTCTTCCTGCTGCTGACGGTGATCAGCGACACCGGCGCCTACGCGGTCGGCTGGCGCTTCGGCAGCCACAAGCTCGCTCCCCGGATCAGCCCCGGCAAGACCCGCGAGGGCCTGATCGGCGCGATCGCCTTCGCGATGGTCGCGGGAGCGCTGCTCATGCAGTACTTCATCGACGACGGCCGGTGGTGGCAGGGCCTGCTGCTCGGCCTGGCGGCCGCGGTCAGCGCCACCCTCGGCGACCTCGGCGAGTCCATGATCAAGCGTGACCTCGGCATCAAGGACATGGGCACCCTCCTCCCGGGCCACGGCGGCATCATGGACCGCCTCGACTCCCTCCTCCCCACGGCCCCGGTCGTCTGGCTCCTCCTGGTCGCCTTCGTCGGCCAGGGCTAGCGACCACCTCCCCCCGACGCCCACCCGCGGGCGGTCCCGCTCTGCCTGCCCGGGAGAACCGAGCCCTCGTGTCCGGCCTCTCCATCCCGGAGCCCGGAGCGCCGCAATCGGCAATCCCTAGTGCTGCATGCATAGAGCAGGCAAAATCCCCATGCGATCCACTTCTCGACTGGTGGAGTGGACTCAACATTGGCAAAGCCGGACACAGGGGGCGGCATGGGCGAATTTTCGGGGATAGATCCTGAAGCGATGCTTCTGATGATCACGTCATTCACGGGAGACAAGGATGACCTGCGGCGAGGCGTATCGTCGATGAGGTCACGTTTCGCTCATATGGGCCTTGATACGTCGGAGCTGAATAAGATCCTGCATCTCTGCAGCTGGATGGATGATCAGCTCCCGATGCTCAAAAGGCGGCAGGGTCTGGCCGCAGCGCTGGACCATGGGCAGCCCGCCGGCCACATGGTGCACCTGCCCGAACCGGTGATCCTCACGTCTGCGCAGGCGCAGGCCAACGGAAAAGCGTTGGCCAAAGAATTCAACGAGAACGCCGGTGGCGACGCGAAGGCAGCTGCCAGATACCACCAACTGGCGCTGCTGCTTGCTGCACACAAGGACGACCCTGATTTCTGCTCGGCCTTCTACGCGGGCCTCTCGCCCGCCGCGGCGACGGGGCTACCCAGCCTGCTCGCCGCGACGGGCACCAAGACCGGTGCTGAAGACCTGAAGATCTACAGCCATGCCTTCGGCACCGCCGTGAGCGCGCTCTCGCCGGCGAAGGGATTCGACAGCGTCAAGAAGTCGTACCTCGTGGAGGAATCCAAGGGCGGGAACGAGCCGGGCTGGGATCGCGCGGCGATGCTCCAGTACGGCAACTTTCCTGATGAGTTCCTGGAGGAGTGCACTCGGGCCAACGTGCTCGACAGACTCGCCCAGGGCAAGGGCTCCACGTTCTCGGGCGACGCGACGGCAGCAAGGACGCTCGGGCTGCCGATCGACAGCGTTGCCCTCAACCTTCAAGCGCTGGCGCACAGCGGCCAGGCATCCTTCGTCGCACTCTCGCAGATGGGCGATCCCAAGGCCCCGGACCTTGAGGCTCACATGAAGTTACTGCTCGATTACGCGCGCCAGGACGCCGCCACGCAGACGGCGCTCGGCAAGGTGTTCGACGTGGCCTCCGGTGTACGGGGTCACGACGGCCCGGACGGGAAGTGGGAGGCGGACCGCACCACCCACAGCGCATACGAGAATCTCTTCGCCTACGAGACGATCCGCCTGGTGGGTAACGGCGACGTGCAGAACTTCGACGGTTGGTTCAAGCAGGACATGGGGCGGCTCGCTGCCTCGTACGCACCGGAGATGGTCACCGGCTCGTACACCCAGAACGGCTTCGGTGACCCCGACTCGTCCATGGGGCCACCGCAGGCCGCAGCCTTCAAAGACCTTCCGGGGCTCAAACCCGGGTTCTATCTGAGTGCTTCCGATACCTATCGCTTCCTGAAGACCTTTGCCGGTGACGACAGCTGGTCGGATCCGCTGGACACCGCGATGGGTGATCTCCAGCGCAGGACTTTGACCGCCGCCGCCGTGGCCGACCGAAAGGCTCTTGACGCCAAGAGCGGGTACGCCCAGAACTTCACCGACGCCGCGAAGGCGTTCGGCGGATTTTCCCGGCTCGAATACGACGCCATGGCCAAGGTTCGAGGTGATACGGACAAGTCTCAGGAGACGTTCATGGAGAACGAGAAGCGGGCGCTCTTCCTGGGCCTGGAGCTGGCCGGTGAACCGGAGGTCAAGCTGCTGGAACCGGTGAACCGGAAGCTCATGTGGCGGTCGGGCATGTGGTGGGGCAAAGAGTTCCCCCTGGCTGATTTCTTCAAGGGTCCCGAGGAAACGGAGGAGCTTGGCGAGAATCAGAGAATCATCCAGGAGAGTGCTCGCTACAGCATTGCACGACCGCTGATCGACGCCGGCTGGAAGACCACGCCCATCCCACCGGAACTCAGGGACAAGGACGGGAAGCTTCTGGAGTTCGAGCAGTTCGCCGGGGACAAGGCCAAATTGGCGAAGTTCTCCGCATGGCTGGGCGACCAGAATCTCCCGACCGGGACCGACACGTTCCACGGCGAGGAGGAGGCCGCTTCGGGTGATCTGACCAGTACCCAGTCCGATCTGGTCGCCAGTGAGGTTGACGGAAAGTGATCTGTGGAGGCCGTTGCATTCGGCCGGGTCACCGCTTCAGGCAGTCGGTCCGGCCGGTCACCGTGACGGTGAAGTTGTCCGCCCCCTGTCGGGCGGTGAGGGTGATGTGGGTGCCGGACTTGTTGTTGACCAGGGGCCAGGCCACGACGGACGGGCCGGTCTGCTGCGCGACTCCGGTGTCCTGCTCGTATCCGCGGCTGGCGTTCTCGAGGACCGAGTCCCCTATGGAGAGCAGGCCGTGCATGTCCGACGCGGTGGGCGTCCCCTTCCACGGTCTGACCTGCCGGGCGGAGAACGTGCGCCTCGCCTTTCCGTCCCCACACGGGATAGCGGAGGTCCCGTTCTCCGTGACGGTATAGGCGGGCAGCTTGGCCCCGGCGTTCGATGCCATGGCGTTCAGGACCGCGGTCGCGTCGGAGCGGAGGCGCGTGCCGGCCGCGGACGAGGAGAGTCCGTTGTCCTTCGACGCACTGCACGCCGTCGCACCGAGTACCAAGGCGAGCACACCGGCACCGGCAGTGGCGTGCCACCGGGTGGAAGCAACTCTGGGCATCGGCACCTTCCTATCGACGCGGTCACGCTAGTGGCGGGTGGGACGTGCCAGGACGGCAGCCGGACTTTCTTGGCGCCCCCTTTGCCAAACGGATCTATGGGGACCGGCGGCGATGGCTCCACTTGCCGGCCCCCTTGCAACGCTGCGTCGGCGAGACGGCGCGGAGACCGTCCCTGGGCCGCCCGGCCACAGTCCGCTCCGCCGCGGACCACCGGAGACGACCGTCACCATCGCGGCCGGGCTGGGCACCAGCTCATGTCTGCGACACTGGTACGCATCATGCCTGTACCCGGAGAACTGACGTTTGCCGTGCCGCGCGGGGCCAAGAAGCCGCCGCGGCATCTTGCCGACCTCTCGCCCGCGGAGCGGAGGGAGGCGGTGGCGGCGCTGGGGGAGAAGCCGTTCCGGGCCAAGCAGTTGTCGCAGCACTACTTCGCGCGGTACGCCGACGACCCGGCGGCCTGGACCGACATTCCGGCGGGCTCGCGGGACCGGCTGGCCGGTGACCTGCTGCCGGAACTGATGACGGTCGTCCGGCACGCCGCCTGCGACGACGGGGCGACCCGCAAGACGCTCTGGCGGCTGTTCGACGGAACCCTCGTCGAGTCCGTGCTGATGCGGTACCCGGACCGGGTGACGATGTGCATCTCGTCACAGGCCGGCTGCGGGATGAACTGCCCGTTCTGCGCCACCGGGCAGGCCGGGCTGGACCGGAACCTGTCCACCGCGGAGATCGTGCACCAGATCGTCGCCGGGATGCGCGCGCTGCGCGACGGCGAGGTGCCGGACGCCCCGGACCGGCTGTCCAACATCGTCTTCATGGGCATGGGCGAGCCGCTGGCGAACTACCGCCGGGTGGTCGACGCGATCCGCCGCCTCACCGACCCGGCGCCCGACGGCCTCGGGCTGTCCCAGCGCGGCATCACCGTCTCCACGGTCGGCCTGGTCCCCGCCATGCACCGGTTCGCCGACGAGGGCTTCAAGTGCCGCCTCGCGGTGTCCCTGCACGCCCCCGACGACGAGCTGCGTGACACCCTCGTGCCGGTCAACACCCGCTGGAAGGTCCGCGAGGTCCTCGACGCCGCCTGGCACTACGCCGACGTCTCGGGGCGCCGCGTCTCCGTCGAGTACGCCCTGATCCGCGACGTGAACGACCAGGCATGGCGCGCCGACCGGCTCGGCAAGCTGCTCAAGAACCACCGGGTGCACGTCAACCTGATCCCGCTCAACCCCACCCCCGGCTCGAAGTGGACCGCGTCCCGCCCGGAGGACGAGCGGGCGTTCGTGGCCGCCCTGGAGTCCCACGGCGTGCCGGTCACCGTCCGGGACACCCGCGGCCAGGAGATCGACGGGGCCTGCGGTCAGCTCGCCGCGTCGGCGCGCTGATACGGTGCGCTGGTAGGACAACCGAACATCCGACAGGGGAGCGCCTGAGACGGCGCTGAGAGTGCGGCTGGGGCGACGGGAGAACCGTCGAGGAGCCCAGGCCGCAGACCCTCCCACCTGATCCGGGTCATACCGGCGTAGGGAGTCAGCACAGTGCAGAACACCACCCGTCGGCGTGCCGTGAGCACGCTGGTCCTCGCCACCGCGGGCGCCACCCTCCTCGCCGCCTGCGGCGGTTCCGGGTCCGGTTCCGGCGGGAAGGCCGACGGCAAGCCGTCGAAGACGGTCACCCTGGTCAGCCACGACTCGTTCGCCGCCTCCAAGTCCGTGATGGCGGAGTTCACCAAGGAGACCGGCTACACCGTCAAGGTGCTGCGCGGCGGCGACGCGGGCGCGGCCGTCAACCAGGCCATCCTCACCAAGGACCACCCGCGCGGCGACGTCTTCTTCGGTGTCGACAACACCCTGCTCTCGCGCGCCCTCGACAACGGCCTGTTCGACCCGTACACCGCCAAGGGCCTCGACCAGGTGGCCACCGATGTCCAACTCGACGCGAGCAAGCACCGCGTGACGCCGATCGACTCCGGCGACGTGTGCGTCAACTACGACCGCGCCTACTTCACCTCGCACCACCTCGCCCCGCCGCAGACCTTCGCCGACCTGGTCAAGCCGCAGTACAAGAACCTGCTGGTCACCGAGAACGTCTCCACCTCCTCGCCCGGCCTGGCCTTCCTGCTGGGCAGTGCGGCCACCTACGGGGACTCGGGCTGGCAGGCGTACTGGAAGAAGCTCAAGGCCAACGGGGTCCAGGTCGTGGACAGTTGGGAGCAGGCGTACGACAGCGCGTTCTCCGGGTCGGCCGCCGGGAAGAAGGCCAAGGGCAGCAAGCCGCTGGTGGTCTCGTACGCCTCCAGCCCGCCCGCCGAGGTGGTCGGCGTCAACCCGCCGCCCGCGCAGTCGCCCGTCGGGGTGGCCACCGGCACCTGCTTCCGCCAGATCGAGTTCGCCGGGGTGCTGCACGGCGCGAAGAACCCGGCGGGCGCCAAGGCCTTCATCGACTTCATGCTCACCCGGACCTTCCAGCAGGACATGCCGCTCCAGATGTACGTGGACCCGGTCGTGAACGGCGCCAAGGAACCGTCGCTGTTCACCACGTACGGCGCGAAGGTCGCGCATCCGACGACGCTCCCGCCCGACAAGATCGCCGCGAAGCGTGACGACTGGGTGAAGTCGTGGAACTCCATCGTCCTGTAACGGCTCGCGGGGCGGGGCACCGGCGCGCGACCGCGACCGGCCTCGCCCTGGCCGCGCTGCCGGCGGCGTTCTTCGCCGCCTTCTTCGCCTACCCCGTCGCGTCCATCGTCGGCCGCGGCCTCCACGAGGGCGGCCACTGGCGGTTCGGCCGGATCGGCGACGTGCTCGGCGACGGCTCGGTGCGGCACGTGCTGTGGTTCACCTGCTGGCAGGCCGCCGCCTCCACCGCGCTGACCCTCGCGGTCGCGCTGCCCGGGGCGTACGCCTTCGCCCGGCTGGACTTCCCCGGCAAGCGGCTGCTGCGGGCCGTGGTCACGGTGCCGTTCGTGCTGCCGACGGTCGTCGCCGGCTCGGCGTTCCTCGCGCTGCTCGGGCAGGGCGGCTTCACCGACAGCCTGTTCGGCGTGCGGCTGGACACCTCGGTGTGGGCCATCCTCATCGCGCACGTCTTCTTCAACTACGCGGTGGTCGTCCGCACCGTCGGCGGGCTGTGGGCGCAGCTCGACCCGCGCCAGGAGGAGGCCGCCCGGATGCTCGGCGCGGGCCGCCTTGCCGCCTGGCGCCGCGTGACGCTGCCCGCCCTCGCCCCGTCCGTCGCGTCGGCCGGGGTGATGGTCTTCCTGTTCACCTTCACCTCCTTCGGCGTGATCCAGATCCTCGGCGGCCCCACCCGGGCCACCCTGGAGGTCGAGATCTACCGGGAGACCGCCGAGATCTTCGACCTGCCGACCGCCGCCGTGCTCACCCTGCTCCAACTCCTCGCCGTCGTCGCGATCCTGGCCGTGCACGCGTGGACGGCGCGGCGCCGCGAGTCCGCGCTGCGGCTGGTCGATCCGGCGGGCACCGCGCACCGTCCACGCGGGATCGGCGAGCGGGCCCTGCTGGCCGGCGTGCTCGCGGTGATCGCGCTGCTGATCCTGCTGCCGCTCGGCGTGCTCGCCGCCCGCTCGTTCGACGGCCCGACGGGCTACGGCCTCACCTTCTACCGCGCGCTCGGCTCCACCAGCGCCGACGGCACCTTCCTGGTCTCGCCGCTGCACACGGTCGCGAACTCGGTGCGCTACGCGGCGGCCGCCACCGTGATCGCCCTGGTGGTCGGCGGGCTGGCCGCGGCCGCCCTCACCCGCCGCACCGGGCGGCTGATGCGCGGCTTCGACGGGCTGCTGATGCTGCCGCTGGGCACCTCGGCGGTCACCGTCGGCTTCGGCTTCCTGATCAGCCTCGACAGGCCGCCGCTCGACCTGCGCGACTCCTGGCTGCTGGTGCCGCTGGCGCAGGCGCTGGTGGGCGCGCCCTTCGTGGTGCGGGTGATGCTCCCGGTGCTGCGGGCGGTCGACCAGCGGCTGCGGGAGGCCGCCGCGGTGCTCGGCGCGTCCCCGCTGCGGGTCTGGCGTGAGGTCGAACTGCCCCTGGTCGGGCGGGCGCTGGGCATCGCCGCCGGGTTCGCGTTCTCCGTGTCGCTCGGCGAGTTCGGCGCGACGGTCTTCATCGCCCGCCCCGACAGCCCGACCCTGCCGGTGGCCGTCGCCCGCCTGCTCGGGCGGGCCGGCGCGATGAACTACGGCCAGGCGATGGCCCTGAGCACCATCCTCATGGTGGTGTGCGCGGCCAGCCTGCTCCTCCTGGAGTACCCGTTGTCAGGGCGGCGCCGCCGGGCCACCGGCCGCAAGGAGGTGCTTCCCGTCGCGCCCAGCGAGGGCAGCGCCCTTGCCGGTGCCGTCCCGTCCGCCGGGGAGAGGCCCGGCGCCGGGGACCCGGAACTCCCCGCGACCCCCTCCGTCCCCGCCCGCTCGGAGAGCCACCGATGACCGATCCCCTGCTGCGCCTGGACGCCGTCACCGTACGGTTCGGGGCGCGCGCCGCGCTGGACGCCGTGAGCCTGGACGCCGCCGCGCACGAGATCGTCTGCGTGCTCGGGCCCAGCGGCAGCGGCAAGTCCACGCTGCTGCGGGCCGTCGCCGGGCTCCAACAGCTCGACGGCGGCCGGGTGCTGCTGGATGGCGCCGACCAGGACGGCGTGCCCGCGCACCGCCGGGGGGTCGGGCTGATGTTCCAGGACCACCAGCTCTTCCCGCAGCGCGACGTCGGCGGCAACGTGGCTTTCGGGCCGCGCATGCACAAGATGCCGCGGGACGCGCGCGACAGGCGCACCGCCGAACTCCTCGACCTGGTCGGCCTGCCCGGCGCCTCCGCCCGGCCGGTCGCCACGCTGTCCGGCGGCGAGCAGCAGCGGGTCGCACTGGCCCGCGCGCTCGCCCCCGAACCCCGGCTGCTGATGCTCGACGAGCCGCTGGGCCAGCTGGACCGCTCGCTGCGCGAGCGCCTGGTGGTGGAACTCCGCCGGCTGTTCGGGACGTTGGGCACCACCGTGCTGGCCGTCACGCACGACCAGGGCGAGGCGTTCGCGCTCGCGGACCGGGTGGTGGTGATGCGCGACGGGCGGATCGAGCGCAGCGGCACGCCTCTTGAGGTCTGGCAGAAACCCGGTTCGGCGTTCGTGGCCCGCTTCCTCGGTTTCGACAACATCACCGCAGCCACCGTCAACGGCGCGGTCGCCGACACCGCCTGGGGCACGCTGCCGGTTCCCGCCGGCACCCCCGAGGGCGAGCACCAGCTCCTGGTCCGGCCCTCCGGGGTGCGGCTCGGCCCGCCCGGGGGAGGGCTGCGCTGCGAGGTGGTCTCCCGGACCTTCCGCGGCGGCCACGTCGGCGTGCTGCTGCGACCCGAGCGCGGCCCCGACCTCGAAGCGGAGTGCGTGCTGCGCGAGACCCCGGAGGAGGGTGCGGTGGTGGGGGCGGGCTTCGCGGCCGAGGACGTGGTCGTGCTCGACCGCGAGTGACGTCCGCCGGGTGCGCCCGGCCGGCCCGGTGGTCGGTCGGCCAGTGACACGGAGGACGTCAGCACACAGGGGCGCGGGGAGCCGCGCGGCCGGCCCCCGACGGGGGAAGGCCCGGGCGCGACCGCGTCGGGCCGTGCGGGCGGCCCGCCCCGAAAGCAGCCCGCTACACGCTGAGCTGCTCCAGCGCCGCAGGCACCTCGTCCACACCGTCCACCAAGGCGATCCGCCGACTCATCGCGCGCCCCGCCGCCAGCGTCTGCAGCAGCGGCCAGGCCGGCAACTCGTCCGTCCAGTGCGCCCGGTCCACCAGGACCATCGGTGCCGGCTCGCCGCGCGAGCCGTAGTAGTTGGCGGTGGCGGCGTCGAAGATCTCCTGCACCGTCCCGGCCGCCCCCGGCAGGAACACCACTCCCGCCGAGCAGCGCGACAGCAGCCCGTCCTCGCGGGTGGCGTTGGCGAAGAACTTCGCGATGTGCGCGGCGAACGGGTTCGTCGGTTCGTGGCCGTAGAACCAGGTGGGCAGGCCGTAGGACGGCCCGCCGTCCGGCCACCGGTCGCGCACGTCGAACGCGGTGGCCGCCCACGCGTCGACGGAGGGGCCGAACGTCGGGGTGCCGGCCAGCACGTCCAGCGCCTTGCCGAGCATCACGTCGTCGTACGGGGCGGCGTACGCGCCGAAGTTGGCCGCCTCCATCGCCCCGGGGCCACCACCGGTCGCCACTGTCAGTCCGGCCCGGGCCAGCGAGCGGCCCAGCCGCGCGGCGCCCGCGTAGGCGTCCGTGCCGCGCTCCATGGCGTGGCCGCCCATCACCCCGACGACCTGGAGGCCGCCGAGCCGCTCGTCCAGCGCGTCGGAGACCGCGTCGTCGTGGATGGAGCGGAGCATCGAGGCGAACACGTCGCCGTCCTCCGCGGTCCGCAGCGACCAGGCGTGGGTCCGCGCGTCGGGGGTCGCCCGGTAGCCGTGCTCGGCCAGGCCCGCGTACAGCTCGTCGGGCCGGTACGGTGCCGCGCGGTACGGGTCGAAGGGCAGGCCGGGCACCGGCGGGAAGACCAGCGCGCCGCCTGCCCGTACATGCGCCAGGGCCTGCGGCTCCATCGGGCAGCCGAGGAACACCGCCTCGGAGGTGTCGGTGACCAGCAGCGCGAAGGTCCGCGAGGTCAGGTCCACGGCCTGGAGCCGGCAGCCCGCGAACGACCCGCTGATCGCCACCGCGTCGAACTCCTCCAGCGTCTCCACGTCGCGGGGCCGGCGGTTCCCCTCCGGCGGCGCGGCATCCACCGGTGCCTCGGGCGGCTCGGGCCACTGCTGCGGGAGCTGGGACGCGCGCGCCGGGCGGGGCAGGTGCGGAACGGGTGGATGGGGCGAATCGGGGGGAGTGGGTACGGGCACGCCTGCACGATAGCGCGGTCAGGTGAGCACGAGGTGGCGGGAGGGGGCTGACCTCGGGTCCAGGCCGTTGACGTGGCGCCGTGCACGGGGACCGCACACGGCGCCGCGTCGGCGGCGCATCAGGCGACGGGCAGCGGGTCTACGGCCGCGGGGACAGCGCGGCGACCAGCAGTGTCGGGGCGAGGAAGGCGACCACCAGGATGCCCACCCGGATCGCCGCGGACGCGCGCAGCAGGGACGCCGGGGCCGCGAGCTCGCGCAGCGCGGTGTTGGACGGCATGCGGGCGCTGCGGGACTCGACGGCGGCCACCGCGGCCGAGGCCAGCACGCACACCGCGACCAGCGTCGCCGCGAAGGTGGTCACCGGGCCGAGGGTGCGGCCGGTGTGCTGCTGCAGGCCGTACCCGGACAGGGCCGCCGCCGAGGTCGCCGACAGCAGGCCGAGCGGGCGGCCGAGCCGGCGTGCCTCGTGCTGGAGGCCGCGGCCGGACAGCAGCCGCAGCCCGCCGGGGCGGAAGGCCGCGAGCAGCCGGCCGCACCCGTGGACCAGGCCGGGGCCGGCCAGGACCAGTCCGGCGGCGGTCAGCACCCAGCCGCCGACGGCGGCCGGCGCGATCGCGCCCATGCCGCTGGGCAGCGCGAGGGTGTGCCCGTCGGGCGCGGTCACCTCGATCGCCAGGCCGGTCGCGACCAGCGCGACGCCCCAGGGCAGCCCGCCCGGCACCCCGTCGGCGGCCTCGCCGCCGGTGCGCAGCCGCGCGGCGCTGGCGGCGCCGGTCGCGACCGGGACCAGCGCCAGCAGCGTCACCGCCCCGGCCGCCGGCAGGCTGCGGCCCGTCGCGAGCAGCCCGGGCCCGACACCGTGATACGGGACGCCGGTGATGTCCCCGCGCAACTGGAGGAAGGTGACCAGGGCCAGGGCACTGCCGAACGCGCACACCAGGGTCGCGGTCGCCGCGGCCAGCAGCACCACGCCGGTCCGGCCGAGGCCGACCGCGGCAAGGCCCGGGCGCGGCCAGGCACCGGGCTGCGCGCGGCCCACCGCGACGGCGAGCTGCACCGTGACGACGACGGGCACCACGCACCAGCCGAGCCGTACGACCGCGTCCGACGCGCCGCCCTTCGGGTGCGCGAGGGCCCAGCCGAGCGCGGCCAGCAGGAGCAGGCCCGTACCCCACGACGCGAGCGCCACCAGGGCCCAGCGGGCCAGTGCGGCCGGACGCGCCCCGCGCAGCAGCCGCAGGCTCAGCACGATCCGCTCCGCGGTGCGGCGGTCGCACGCCGGCCCGGCTCGGCCCGTCTGCCGTGCGCGCCTGCGTCGCCGGCGCCTCCGTCGCGGCCCTTCATACGACGGCCGGGCGGGGAGCGGACAGATCCTGGTCCTGGGCGGGGGTGCCGGCGCGGCCGTCGCTGAAGGGGATGACGCGGTCGGCGTGGCGGGCGATGTCGGGGTCGCTGGTGGCGAGGATGACGGTGATGCCGTGGGTGCGGGCCGCGCTGGTGAGGGTGCGGAGCACCTGGGCGCGGTCGCTGTGGTGCAGCGGCGCGGTCGGCTCGTCGGCGAAGACCACCGCGGGAGCGGTGACCAGCGCCCTGGCCACGGCGACGCGCTGGCGCTTGGCGGCGGGCAGCCCGGCCGGGCGGCGGCGGGCGATGTCGCCGATGTCGAGGCGGTCCAGCCACTCGCGGGCGGCGGCGCGGGCGGTCCTGCTTCCCTCGCCGCGCAGCAGCAAAGGCAGCGCGGCGTTCTCCCACACGTTCAGCTCGGGCAGCAGCTGCGGGTCGGCGCCGATCCAGCCGAAGCGGTCGCGGCGGAGCCGTTCACGGGCGGGTTCGGGCAGCGTGTGCACCGGGCCGCTGTTGAACCACACCTCGCCCTCGTCGGGGACGAGCTGCCCGGACAGGCAGCGCAGCAGCGTCGACTTCCCGGAGCCGCGGGGGCCGGCCAGTGCGAGGATCTCGCCGGCCCGCACGTTGATCGACACGCCGAGCAGTGCGGGCGAGCCCTGGTAGGAGTGGCGCAATGCGCGGGCCCAGAGCACGTCGTTGTCGGGCGGGGCCTCCATGCCGTACCTCCGCGAGTCGCGAGTCGTTCCCCCGGCGCGGTGCGCTGCGCTGAGCGTTCACTCGGGCAACGAGCCGGGGGAGTGTGCGGTCACTCCCCGGCACGGTAGGCATGCCGCGCCCCCGGCACGGCGCAGACACGACGGCGCGCCCCCCGTTCGGCCGAGCGCGGCCCGGGCGCGGGCCGGACCGGGGCGCGCCGTCCTCCGCGGGGCCGGGCGCGGTGCCCGGCCGGCCGCGGGGTGGCTCAGAGCTTGGCCCAGGCGTCCTGGAGGACGCCGCGCAGGATGGACTCGATCTCGTCGAAGAGCGGCGGCTCGGAGATGAGGGGCGGGGCGAGCTGGACGACGGGGTCGCCGCGGTCGTCGGCGCGGCAGTACAGCCCGTTGTCGAACAGCTCCTTGGACAGGAACCCGTACAGGACCCGCTCGGTCTCCTCGTCGGTGAACGTCTCCTTCGTCGCCTTGTCCTTGACGAGCTCGATGCCGTAGAAGAAGCCGTTGCCGCGGACGTCGCCGACGATCGGGAGGTCGCGCAGCCGGTCGAGGGTGGCGCGGAAGCCGGCCTCGTGGTCGAGCACGTGCTGGTTGAGCCCCTCGCGCTCGAAGATGTCGAGGTTGGTCAGCGCCACGGCGGCGGAGACCGGGTGGCCGGCGAAGGTGTAGCCGTGCAAGAAGGTGTTGTCGCCGCTGTAGAAGGGCTCGGCGAGCCGGTCGGAGATGATGCACGCGCCGATCGGCGAGTACCCGGAGGTCATGCCCTTGGCGCAGGTGATCATGTCGGGCACGTAGTCGAACTTGTCGCAGGCGAACATCGTGCCGAGCCGCCCGAACGCGCAGATCACCTCGTCGGACACGAGCAGGACGTCGTACCGGTCGCAGATCTCGCGGACCCGCTGGAAGTAGCCGGGCGGCGGCGGGAAGCAGCCGCCGGCGTTCTGCACCGGCTCCAGGAAGACCGCGGCGACGGTCTCGGCGCCCTCGAAGAGGATCTCCTGCTCGATCTGGTCGGCGGCCCAGCGGCCGAACGCCTCGGGGTCGTCGCCGTGGATCGGGGCGCGGTAGATGTTGGTGTTGGGCACCTTGCGGGCGCCGGGCACCAGCGGCTCGAACGGGGCCTTGAGCGCGGGCAGTCCGGTGATGGACAGGGCGCCCTGCGGGGTGCCGTGGTAGGCGACGGCCCGCGAGATCACCTTGTACTTGCCGGGGTTGCCGGTCAGCTTGTGGTACTGCTTCGCCAGCTTCCAGGCGGTCTCCACCGCCTCGCCGCCGCCGGTGGTGAAGAAGACCTTGTTGAGGTCGCCGGGGGCGTAGCCGGCCAGCCGTTCGGCGAGTTCGACCGCGTTGGGGTGGGCGTAGCTCCAGATCGGGAAGAACGCCAGTTCCTGCGCCTGCTTGTAGGCGGTCTCGGCCAGTTCGTGCCGCCCGTGCCCGGCCTGCACCACGAAGAGCCCGGACAGGCCGTCGATGTAGCGCTTGCCGCGCTGGTCGTAGATGAAGGCGCCCTCACCGCGGACGATGGTCGGCACCGGGGCGTCCTGGTAGTCCGACATGCGGGTGAAGTGCATCCACAGGTGGTCGTACGCGGACCTCGACAGATCGGGCAGATCAGGGTTCGGAGCGGTCATGGCTATCTGGTTCCCCAGGTGTAGGTCTGCTTGCGGAGCTTGAGGTAGACGAAGGTCTCGGTCGTGCGGACGCCGGGCAGCGCGCGGATGCGCTTGTTGATCATTTCCAGCAGGTGGTCGTCGTCCTCGCAGACGATCTCCACCAGCAGGTCGAAGGAGCCCGCGGTGAGCACGACGTACTCGACCTCGTCGAGTGCCGCGAGGGCGTCGGCGACCGGGTCGAGGTCGCCCTCGACGTTGACGCCGACCATCGCCTGGCGGCGGAAGCCCACGGTGAGCGGGTCGGTCACCGCGACGATCTGCATCACGCCCTGGTCGAGCAGCTTCTGCACCCGCTGGCGCACCGCGGCCTCGGACAGCCCCACCGCCTTGCCGATCGCCGCGTAGGGGCGCCGGCCGTCCTCCTGGAGCTGTTCGATGATCGCCTTCGACACGGCGTCGATCGACGCGGAGGCGCCGTTCATGTCACGAGTGGCCACGCGCACCACTGTGCAGGAGAGGTCGACGGTCCCGCAAGCCCTGGACGATGAATTCCGTTGCGTCAAGGCGGCTGTAACACCGAATCGGTTGTTGTGACCGGGCAGGTGTGTCGAATACGGCAGTTCTGGCGCTAAGCTGGGCTGCGTCTCAGCACATGGACAAGGACCAGAAGGACCAGGGAGCAAGCGCCGTGACCGAACTCCGTACTCTGCGCAACCACATCGACGGAGAATTCCGCGACGCCGCCGACGGGCGTACCACCGAGGTGGTCAGCCCGGTCACCGGCCGCGCGTACGCGACCGCTCCGCTGTCCGGCAAGGCCGACGTGGACGCGGCCATGGCCGCCGCGAAGGCGGCGTTCCCGGGCTGGCGCGACTCCACACCCGCCGAGCGGCAGAAGGCGCTGCTCAAGATCGCCGACGCCGTCGAGGCCCGCGCCGACGAGCTCGTCGCGGTGGAGAGCGAGAACACCGGCAAGCCGCTCGCGCTGACCGCGAGCGAGGAGATCCCGCCGATGGTCGACCAGATCCGCTTCTTCGCCGGCGCCGCCCGGATGCTGGAGGGCCGCTCGGCCGGCGAGTACATGGAGGGCCTGACGTCCATCGTGCGGCGCGAGCCGGTCGGGGTGTGCGCACAGGTCGCGCCCTGGAACTACCCGATGATGATGGCGGTGTGGAAGTTCGCCCCGGCCATCGCGGCCGGCAACACCGTGGTGCTCAAGCCGTCCGACACCACCCCGGCCTCCACGGTGCTGCTCGCCGAGATCATGGCCGCGATCCTGCCCAAGGGCGTCTTCAACGTGGTGTGCGGCGACCGCGACACCGGGCGGCTGATGGTGGAGCACCCGGTGCCGGCGATGGCGTCCATCACCGGTTCGGTCCGCGCGGGCATCGAGGTCGCCGGATCGGCCGCCAAGGACGTCAAGCGGGTGCACCTGGAGCTGGGCGGCAAGGCGCCCGTGGTGGTCTTCGACGACCTCGACAGCGCCGCGCTCGCCAAGGCCGCCGAGGACATCGCAGTCGCCGGGTTCTTCAACGCGGGCCAGGACTGCACCGCCGCCTGCCGGGTGCTGGTGCAGGAAGGCGTCCGCCAGGAGTTCACCGAGGCCCTCGCCAAGGTGGCCGCCGGCACCAGGACCGGCCTGCCCGACGACGAGGACGTGCTCTTCGGCCCGCTCAACAACGCCAACCAGCTCGCCCAGGTCGCCGGCTTCATCGAGCGGCTGCCCGCGCACGCCAAGGTCGAGGCCGGCGGCCACCGGGTCGGCGAGGAGGGCTACTTCTACGCACCGACCGTGGTCTCCGGGCTGCGGCAGGACGACGAGGCGGTCCAGCGCGAGGTGTTCGGCCCGGTCATCACCGTCCAGTCCTTCACCGACGAGGAGCAGGCGGTCGCCTGGGCCAACGACATCGACTACGGGCTGGCCTCCTCGGTGTGGACCAAGGACCACGGCCGGGCCATGCGGATGTCCAGGAGCCTGGACTTCGGCTGCGTGTGGATCAACACCCACATCCCGCTGGTCGCCGAGATGCCGCACGGCGGCTTCAAGCAGTCCGGCTACGGCAAGGACCTGTCCGCGTACGGCTTCGAGGACTACACCCGCATCAAGCACGTCATGACGTCGCTCGACGCCTGATCGGGTCTCGGCCGAGCGCACGGGCCGGGGCGGAGCCGGGGCTTCCCGGCCCGCCCGCCCTGCCCGCTCGGCCGGGCCGTCAGGAGCGGTGGGCGACCAGTCGCAGCAGGGTGTCCAGCCGGTTCGTGGTGATCGAGTCCACGCCCGCCGCGATCAGCCGGGACATCGAGCGCTGCCAGTCCGCGGTCCAGACGGCGACCAGCAGTCCGCGGTCGTGGGCCCAGGCGACGGTCGCCGGATCGGCCAGGCCGAAGCGGAGGTTGAGCCAGCGCGGGGCGAGGCCGTCGAGCAGGGCGTCGGCGGGACGCGAGGAGGTCTTCCAGGTCATGGCGACCTCCGCCGACGGCTCCAGGGCGCGCACCTCGCGCATCGCGGCCAGCGCCCCGCAGTAGTAGACCCGGTCGGCCGCGCCCGCGTCCCGTACCGCCGCGACCGCGGCCGCCACCTGCGCGGGCTCGGTGAGGTCGACCAGCATCCGGGCCGGGACGTCGTGCCGGAGGAGTTCGGCGAGCGCGTCGGCGAAGGCCGGCACGCCGCCGCCGGTCGTCTCGACCAGCTCCTCGCGGGTCAGCGAGGTCACCGGCACCGGGTGGCCCCACAGCCGCTCCAGCGTCGCGTCGTGCAGCAGCACCGGCACGCCGTCCGCGGTGAGGCGGATGTCCACCTCGACCACGTCGGCGCCCTTGAGCAGCGCGGATCGGACCGACGGGAGGGTGTTCTCCCGGTGCACGTAAGGGTCGCCTCTGTGGGCGACGACCGTTACCGGGCTCATCCCGCCCAGCGGACCGGACCGGCGCGGAGCCACGCGTCAGCCCCGAGCGGCGGGGACGGCGCCACCGGACCCGTCGAACGACGCCGTGTAGGCGTCGATCTCCGCCGCCAGCCGCGCCTTGCCCGCCGGGTCGAGGAAGGACGCGTGCACCGCGTTCCTGGCCAGGTCGGCGACACCGGCGCGGTCCAGCTCCAGCAGCCGGGCGGCGACCGCGTACTCGGTGTTCAGGTCGGTGCCGAACATCGGCGGGTCGTCGCTGTTCACGGTGACCAGGACGCCCGCCTCGACCATCTGCCGGATCGGGTGCTCCTCCATGGTGGGCACCACCCGGGTCGCGATGTTGGAGGTCGGGCAGACCTCCAACGGGATGCGGTGCTCCGCGAGATGGTCCAGCAGCCGGGGGTCCTGCACGGAGCTGGTGCCGTGCCCGATCCGCTCGGCGCCCAGGACGTTCAGCGCGTCCCAGACGGTCTGCGGTCCGGTGGCCTCCCCGGCGTGCGGCACGCTGTGCAGCCCGGCCGCCCTGGCCCGGTCGAAGAACGGCTTGAACTGCGGCCGCGGCACCCCGATCTCGGGCCCGCCGAGCCCGAAGGAGACCAGGCCCTCCGGCCGCAGGTCCACGGCGAGTTGGGCGGTCTGCTCGGCCGACTCCAGGCCCGCCTCGCCGGGGATGTCGAAGCACCAGCGCAGCACCACGCCCAGCTCCGCCTCGGCGGCCTTGCGGGCGTCCTCGATCGCCTCCATGAACGCCTGCGGGGGGATGCCCCGCCGGGTCGAGGAGTACGGCGTGACGGTCAACTCGGCATAGCGGATCGCCTGCCGGGACATGTCGCGGGCCACCTCGTACGTCAGCAGGCGTACGTCCTCGGCGTCCCTGACCAGGTCCACCACGGACAGGTAGACCTGGATGAAGTGGGCGAAGTCCCGGAAGGTGAAGTACTCCGCGAGCGCGGCCGGGTCGGACGGCACCTTCGAGTCGGGGTGGCGGGCGGCCAGCTCCGAGACGATCCGGGGCGAGGCGGAACCCACGTGGTGGACGTGGAGTTCGGCCTTCGGCAGCCCGGCGATGAAGGCGTCCAGGCCGGAGCCGCCGCCCGGGGCGGCGACGGGGGAGCGGCCGGGTGCGGTCTCGGGCATGCGGGTCCTCCGGTGGTGCGCGGGGCGTTGGGCCAGTGGCGTTCATCGTAATGTGCGCCGCCCGCGATCCCCTCCGGCCACTCCGTGATGGTCAGAGCACAGATTTCGTCGCGTAACCAAAAGGCAACAACGGAATCCCTTGTTGGAGGCGGTCCGCTCTGCCAGGATCGGCCATCAATCCAGGCTTTGACCACGCTGGTGCATGGACTCGCGACCCCGGCAAGGCGCCCCGGCCACCCCCCCGGCCGGTCCTCCCGGCCGACCCCTCCGGCTCACCCCGCCCGGCGTCCCCCGGCCGATCCCTCGGAAGGGCACCACCCATGGAGCAGTTCGAGACCCTCTCCCCGCCCCAGCGCGCGGCCATGGCGCGCAGCATGACCAGCGGCCGGGGCGCGCTCGCCCGCCGCTCGCTGCTGCGGGCCGCCGGGCTCGGCGTGATCGGCACCGCCGGGCTCACCGCGTGCGGCATACCCGCGGCCGGCCGCAAGGGCGGCACGGTCTCCACCGACCACTCGGCGCAGGAGAAGGTGGTCGACTTCTCCAACTGGACCGAGTACATCGACGTCAGCGACGACGGCAAGCACCGTCCGACCCTGGACGCCTTCACCCGGCGCACCGGCATCAAGGTCAAGTACACCGAGGACATCAACGACAACATCGAGTTCTTCGGCAAGATCAAGCCGCAGCTCGCCGCGGGCCAGGACACCGGCCGCGACCTGATGGTCCTCACCGACTGGCTGGCCGGCCGGATGATCCGGCTCGGCTGGGTGCAGCAGCTGAACTCCGCGAACCTGCCGCACGCCTACGCGAACCTGGAGCAGCGCTTCCGCAGCCCCGACTGGGACCCGGGCCGCGCCTACTCCTATCCCTGGCAGGGCATCGCCACCTGCATCGCCTACAACAAGAAGGCCACCGGCGGGCGGAAGGTCACCTCGATCTCCCAACTGCTCGACGACACCTCGCTCAAGGGCAAGGTCGCCATGCTCTCCGAGATGCGCGACACCATCGGGATGACCCTGCTCGACATGGGCGAGCTGCCCGAGAAGGTCACCGACGACACCTTCGCCGCGGCCGTCGCCCGCATCCAGAAGGCCGTCGACAGCCAGCAGATCCGGAAGTTCACCGGCAACGAGTACACCGACGGCCTCAGCAAGGGCGACATCGCCGCCTGCGTCGCCTGGGCCGGCGACCTGGTCCAACTGCGCATCGACGACCCCGACATCGAGTACGTCTTTCCCGACTCGGGCTTCCTGTCGTCCACCGACAACCTGCTGATCCCCAACAAGGCCCGGCACAAGACGAACGCCGAGCGGCTGATCGACTACTACTACGAGCCGCCGGTCGCGGCCCAGCTCTCGGCGTACATCAACTACGTGTGCCCGGTCGCCGGGGTCAAGCCGTACCTGGCGAAGATCGACCCCGGGCTGGCGAGCAACCCGCTGATCCTCCCCGACGCGGCCATGGACGCCAAGACGCACGAGTTCCGCTCGCTCAGCGACGCCGAGGACTCGCGGTACGAGGACACGTTCTCCAAGCTCATCGGCGCCTGACCCGGTCTGCTCCCCGCACCCCCCGAGGACACCTCCATGACGACCCCCAGCACGAGCACAGCAGAGTCCGACGACGCCGTCCGCCTCACCGGGATCAGCCGGGCCTACGGCGCGTTCACCGCCGTCCACCCGCTCGACCTGGCCGTGCCGGCCGGCTCCTTCTTCGCGCTGCTCGGCGCGTCCGGCTGCGGCAAGACCACCACCCTGCGGATGATCGCCGGGCTGGAGACGCCCAGCACCGGGACGGTGCACCTCGGCGGCCAGGACGTCACCGCCCTCCCGCCGTACAAGCGCCCGGTCAACACCGTCTTCCAGAACTACGCGCTCTTCCCGCACCTGGACGTCTACGAGAACGTCGCGTTCGGGTTGCGCCGGCGCGGCATCAAGTCGGTGCGGAAGCAGGTCGGCGAGATGCTCGACCTGGTGCAGCTGGGCCCCCTGGCGCGACGCCGGCCGCACCAGCTCTCCGGCGGGCAGCAGCAGCGCGTCGCGGTGGCACGCGCGCTGATCAACCGCCCGAAGGTGCTGCTGCTCGACGAGCCGCTCGGCGCGCTCGACCTGAAGCTGCGCCGCCAGATGCAGCTCGAACTCAAGCGCATCCAGACCGAGGTGGGCATCACCTTCGTCCACGTCACCCACGACCAGGAGGAGGCGATGACCATGGCCGACACCGTCGCGGTGATGAACGCCGGCCGGGTCGAGCAGATGGGCGCGCCGGCCGACCTCTACGAGAACCCCGCCTCCACCTTCGTCGCGAACTTCCTGGGCACGTCGAACCTGATCGAGGCCGAGGTCACCGGCGCCGCCGACGGCATCCTGCGGCTCACCCGCGCCGGGCAGGAACTGACCCTGCCCGCGGCCCGCTGCCGGACCGGGGCCGCCCCCGGCGACCGGGTGCTGGCGGGGGTCCGCCCGGAGAAGATCACCCTCGTGCACGGCGACGACGCGGAGGCGGTGCCCGCCGGCCGGAACCGGATATCCGGCCGGATCACGGCGTCCAGCTTCATCGGCGTGTCCACCCAGTACGTGGTCGACAGCCCGGTCGGCCCGGACCTGGAGGTGTTCGTGCAGAACGTGGAGCGCGACACCCGGCTGGTGCCGGGCGCGCCGGTCGTCCTGCACTGGAACCCCGAGCACACCTTCGGGCTCGACGCGGAGCAGGACATCGACGCCGGTCTCGACGCGGGTTCCGACACCGACACCGGCAGCGGCTCCGGCCACGGCGGCGGGGCGGCCCGCGGCCGTACCGAACCGGGGACCGGGCCCGGCGACAGCACCGGCAGCACGGACAGCACCGACAGCGCCGAGGGGGCCGCCGTATGACCGCTGCCGCCGCCGGACCCCTGTCACCGCCCGCCGCCCCGGCGCCCGCCGAGCCGGGGAAGGCGCAGCGCCGGGCCGCCGCCCGCCGCCGGCGGGTGCCGTACCTGCTGCTGCTCGCCGGCGTGGCCTGGCTGCTGGTCTTCTTCGTCGCGCCGCTGGTCTACCAGGCGTCGACCTCGGTGCAGACCGGCACCCTGGAGGACGGCTTCAAGGTCACCTGGCACTTCGCCACCTACTGGGACGCGCTGACCGAGTACTGGCCGCACTTCGTCCGCTCCCTGGTCTACTCCGGGATCGCCACCGTGCTGTGCCTGGTGATCGGCTACCCGCTGGCGTACACCATCGCCTTCCGGGCCGGGCGCTGGCGCAACCTGGTGCTGATCCTGGTGATCGCGCCGTTCTTCACCAGCTTCCTGATCCGCACCCTCGCGTGGGAGACGATCCTCGCCGACCAGGGCCCCGTGGTGTCCTTCCTGAACGACCTGCACGTGCTGGACGTGACGTCCTGGCTCGGCATCACCGAGGGAGACCGGGTGCTGGCCACCCCGCTGGCCGTGGTGTGCGGGCTGACCTACAACTTCCTGCCGTTCATGATCCTCCCGCTCTACACCTCGCTGGAGCGGGTCGACGGGCGCCTGCACGAGGCCGCCGGCGACCTGTACGCCACGCCGTTCACCGTCTTCCGCAAGGTAACCTTCCCGCTGTCCATGCCGGGCGTGGTGGCCGGCACCCTGCTCACCTTCATCCCCGCCTCCGGCGACTACATCAACGCCGAACTGCTGGGCTCCACCAACCAGCAGATGATCGGCAACGTCATCGAGTCGCAGTTCCTGCGGGTGCTGGACTACCCGACGGCGGCGGCCCTGTCCTTCATCCTGATGGCGGTCATCCTGGCCGTCGTCACCCTCTACATCCGCCGGGCCGGAACGGAGGAGCTGGTCTGATGCGACTGATCCGCCGGCTGCGCGCCAACCTCGTGGTGATCGCGGGCGTCCTCGCCCTCGTCTACCTCATCGTGCCCAACCTCGTGGTGCTCGCGTTCTCCTTCAACCAGCCCAAGGGCCGCTTCAACTACACCTGGAACCACTTCTCCACCGACGCCTGGCAGCATCCCTGCGGCGTCGCCGGCATGTGCGGCTCGCTCACCCTCAGCCTGAAGATCGCGGTCTACGCGACCGTCGCCGCGACCGTGCTCGGCACCATGACCGCCTTCGCGCTCGCCCGCTACCGCTTCCGCGGCCGGGGCGCCACCAACATGCTGATCTTCCTGCCGATGGCGATGCCCGAGGTGGTGATGGGCGCCTCGCTCGGCACCCTCTTCCTCAACATGCGCATCCAGTTCGGCTTCTGGACCATCCTCATCGCGCACATCATGTTCTGCCTGAGCTTCGTGGTCACCGCGGTCAAGGCCCGCGTGATGAGCATGGACCCGCGCCTGGAGCAGGCCGCGCAGGACCTCTACGCCACCCCGGCGCAGACCTTCCTGCGGGTCACGCTGCCGCTGGCCGCACCCGGCATCGCGGCGGGGGCGCTGCTGTCCTTCGCGCTGTCCTTCGACGACTACATCATCACCAGCTTCAACGCCGGCAACAGCGTCACCTTCCCGATGTTCGTCTGGGGCTCGGCGCAGCGCGGCACCCCGGTCCAGGTCAACGTGATCGGGACCGCGATGTTCGTGATCGCCGTCCTGCTGGTGCTGGCCGGGCAGTTGGCCGGCGGACGCAGGAAGGCCCGTGGCTGAGATGGACCCGGCCCGCAGCCTCGCCGCCGCCCGCCCGGTGCCGTACTGGCTCGACGACCCGGCCCGGCCGGACGCTGAACCCGCGCTGGCCGGCGCCGAGCACTGCGACCTGCTGGTGGTCGGCGGCGGCTACAGCGGGCTGTGGACAGCGCTGCTGGCCAAGGAACGCGATCCGGACCGCGACGTGGTGCTGGTCGAGGGCGGCAGGATCGGCGCCGCCGCCTCCGGCCGCAACGGCGGCTTCTGCGCGGCCAGCCTCACCCACGGCACCGCCAACGGACTGGCGCGCTGGCCCGGGGAGTTCGCGACGCTGCAGCGGCTCGGCGAGCGCAACCTCGACGCCATCGAGGCGGCCGTCGACCACTACGGCCTGGACTGCGAGTTCGAGCGGACCGGCGAGATCGACGTGGCCACCGCCGAGCACCAGGTCGGCGAACTGCGCGAGGCGCACGAGGCCGCCGTCCGGCACGGCCTGGACCTGGAACTCCTCGACCGCGACCAGGTGCGCGCGGAGGTCGACTCGCCGACCTTCCTCGCCGGGCTGTACGACCGGCGCGGCGTCGCCCTGGTGCACCCGGCCAAGCTCGCCTGGGGCCTGAAGCGCGCGGCCGTCCGGTCCGGCGTGCGGATCTACGAGCACACCCCCGCCACGTCCCTGACCCGGCACGGCGCCGCGCTCGCCGCCCGCACCCCGTACGGCAGGGTGCTCGCCCACCATGTCGCCCTCGGCACCGGGGTGTTCCCCTCGCTGCTGCGCCGGACCCGCCAGTACACCGTGCCGGTCTACGACTACGCCCTGACCACCGAACCCCTCACCGCCGACCAGCGCGCCGCGATCGGGTGGCGCGGCCGGCAGGGCCTGGGGGACAGCGCCAACCGCTTCCACTACTTCCGGCCGACCGCCGACGGCCGCGTGCTGTGGGGCGGTTACGACGCGGTCTACCCGCGCGGCGGCCGGATGAGCGCGGGCTACCAGCACCGCCCGGAGACGTACCTGCGGCTGGCCCGGCACTTCTTCCGCTGCTTCCCGCAGCTGGAAGGGGTGCGGTTCAGCCACGCCTGGGGCGGGGCCATCGACACCTGCACCCGGTTCGCCGCGTTCTTCGGCACGGGGTACGGCGGGCGGGTCGCGTACGCCGCCGGGTACACCGGGCTCGGGGTCGGCGCGACGCGGTTCGGCGCGGAGGTGATGCTCGACCTGCTGGCCGGGCGGCCCACCGAACGCACCGCGCTCGCCATGGTGCGCGGCCGCCCGCTGCCCTTCCCGCCCGAGCCGCTGGCCACCGCCGGGATCGGGCTCACCCAGTGGTCGCTGGCCCGCGCGGACCGCTCCGCGGGGCGCCGCAACCTGTGGCTGCGGGCGCTGGACCGGGTGGGGTTGGGCTTCGACTCGTAGGGGTTCGCGGGTGCCGTTCGTCGGTGCGGTCCGCGGGTGTGCCGGTCCGCGTACAGGTTCTGCCGTTGCGGTCCGCGGACGGGGGCGGGGACCGGAGTGTGATCCGGATCACTACTGGCCGGTAAGGGAAACCCGCGTAATGATCCGGCCCCATCCCTGTCCCTCCTGTGAACGACTCATGCGTCACAGGAGTAGCGGAGGGGGCACAGGATGGCGAGCACGGGCGCGAAGGGCGCGGTGGAATGGCTGGCGTCGGCCGCGGACGACCCTCGGGAGTGCAGGTGGGAGTGGGAGCGCAGCCCGCTCGGGGTGGCGCTGCTGCCGGCCGGGCGGCAGTGGGACGTGCTGATCCTGGCCGGCCGGATCGGCTACGCCACCCTCGACGTGCTGACCCGGCTGGCGGGCCGGTCCGGGCCGGTGCTCGCGGACTTCGGTGACCAGCGGATGGGCTTCTTCGTCCCGCCGGGCACCGCGACCCGCTGGCTGGGCACCGGGGTGCGGGCGGCCGGGCTCGGCACCTGGATCGTGGTGCCGTATCCCGGGCGGCCGACCGGGGGAGTGCGCTGGCTGGTCCCCCCGGACGGCTCGGGCCACCTCACCGACCCGGTGGTGCTGGAACTGGCGATGCACGAGGCCGCGGCCCGGCTCTCCGACCTGTCCTAGCCGCACTGACTCGCGTCCGTGGTTCCACCAGCGCCGTCGGGCTCGGCCGGCGACCGGTCGTCGGCCGCGACCGGGTGCCAGTGCGCCTTCAGCCCGTCGCGTCGGCCGATCCGCGTGATCCGCTCGGAGATCCCGTCCCGCAGGCGTGACAGGGCCGCTTCGTCGTCGGCGTCGACGCGCAGCGTCAGCGTGTCCGCGGTGGCGTGCAGGGTCCACCGGCCGTCGGCGAACCGGACGATCCCGTGCGTGTCGGTGTGGTCGACGTGCTGGACCGCGGGCGCGGTCGGGTCCTGCGCGTGTCCGCCGTGAGCGCCGTGGCCGCCGTGCGGATGGTGGTCCATGCGGTCCATCCGGCCCAGGTGGCTGCAGAGTTGGACGAGGTAGCGGCTCGCGCGGTCGGTGGCGAGGCGGGCTTCGGCGGTCGGCATGACCGCTCCTTTCGTGGTGGTGTCGCGTGGTCGTGCCGCGTGGTGGTGCTGCGTGGTGGTGGCGCGTCACCCGCGGGTCAGGTGGGTGCGCCAGCCGCGGATCCCGCCGCTGAGGGCGGGCAGGGAACTGTCGATCGTCACCGGGTCGATGGCGTGGATCTGCCAGCCGTCGGCGAAGTTGCCGCGGATCTCGTCCGGAGTCAGCCGGTGCACGCGTCCGGAGCGGTTCGGCGGTTCGTCGCGGAAGGACAGCACGAAGCACTGCCCGCCCGGTGCGGTCACCTGGCGCAGACCGGCCACGTAGCGGGCGCGGTCCTCGCCGTGGAACCCGTGCAGGACCAGCGAGTCGAGCACGGTCGCGAAACCCCCCGCCGATTCGCCGAGTTCGGCCAGGTCCCGCACGTCGTGCCGCAGGAAGCGCGCGGTCAGGCCGCGCTCCGCCGCCTTGCGTTCGGCCGCGGCCAGGGCGGTGGCGGCGAGGTCGACCCCGGTCGCGTCCAGGCCCAGCCGGGCGGCCATCAGGGTGTGCTCGCCCGTCCCGCAGCCGACGTCGAGTACCGGGCCGCGGAGGATGCCGCCCTCGGCGAGGGCGAGCAGGGCCGGCTGGGGCCGGCCGATGTCCCAGGGCGGCGGGGCCGCGTACAGGGCATCCAGGGAGTCCGGCCCGGCGGCGGGCGGGGCGGTGGCATGGGTGGGCGGTGCGTCGGACACGGGAACCCCTCATCTCCGGTCGGATCGACCTCCTCAGCTTTATCGAGACACTGTGTCTTCGTCAAGGCAGAGTGTCGGAGTGCTGGCGTTGTGTATCCTCCAGGCATGCCGAAGCTGTGGAACGAGACGATCGACGGGCATCGCCGCGCCGTGCGGGACGCGGTCCTGGAGACCACCGTCGCGCTCGTGACCGAGCACGGCCTGGCGTCGGTGACGATGTCGCAGATCGCGAAGGAGGCCGGGATCGGGCGCGCGACGCTCTACAAGTACTTCCCGGACGTCCCGTCGATCCTGCTCGCCTGGCACGACCGCCATGTCGCCGCCCATCTCGCCGCGCTCGCCGGCGCCCGCGACCGGGCCCACGGGCCGTCCGAACGGCTCGGGGCGATCCTGCGCGGGTACGCGCACATCACCCACCGGCGGCCCCAGGACGGCGAGATCGCCGCTTTCGTCCACCGGGACCCCCATGTCACCCGGGCCCAGCGGCAGTTGCACGACCTGGTGCGCGAGGCCGTCGCGGAGGCCGCCGCGGCGGGTGCGGTCCGCGACGACGTCGCCCCCGGCGAGCTGGCGGACTACTGCCTGCACGCGCTGTCCGCCGCCGGAGCGATGCCCTCCGAGGCGGCCGTCCGCCGGCTCGTCGACGTCACCCTCTCCGGCCTGCGGCCCGCACCCTGACGAGTCCGCCGCGTCAGCCCGCCACGTGGAGGGTCAGTGCGGCGGTGTGCACCCTTCCCGCGGTCCGGAACTGGAGGAAGAGCCGCCAGTTCCCCGGAGCCGGCAACTCCGCGTGGAAGGACAGGTCCGGGCCGCCTTCATCCCCGCTCGCCGGCGTGGTCGGGTGCAGGTGGGCGAACGCGGCGTCGCCCGCGTGGAAGGCCGTCAGGTGGGCGTAGGTGCCGAGGTACGGCTGGAGATCGGTGACCGGTTCACCGTTCCTGGTGAGACGGACCGTCAGCGGGTGCTCCATGCCGGCCGTCAAGTCGCCCTGGACGGTCACGGTGCAGCCGTCCACCGTCGTGGTGCCGGCGGCCGCGGGCAGGGTGGTGGTCCGGGACGTGCCGGGGACCGTGACGGTTCGTGACAGCACGAAGTCCTTGCTCCCGCCCGGACCGCCGGCCGGCGTGAACGTGGCGAACATCCGCCAGGAACCCGGCGCGAGCGTGCTCAGCGACGCGGTCCAGGTGCCGTCCTCGGCCATGGTCGGGTGGAGGTGCTGGAAGCCCGTCAGGTCCGAGCGGATGGCGTAGAAGTGCAGCCGCTCGGTCTGGTCCACGGCGAACGCCGTCACCGGCCTGCCGTCCGGGCCGGTCACCGCGAAGCGGTAGGCGGCCGGCCGTCCTGACGGGAGCGCGGCGTCACTGCTGGTGAGGCGGTAGCCGTCCAGGGAGTCGGACAGACCGTCGTCGCCGGGCATCCCGTCCATGCCCGGCATGGACGGGTCCTCGTGCCCGGAACCGCCGGGCGACGGCATCGAGGCGCCGGCCGACGGCATCGCGCCGTGATCCGTGCCGGGCAGGGACGGGGAGCCCTGGGACGACGAACCGCAGGCCGCCAGGGTCAGGGCGAGCGCGGCGGACAGGCCGGCCGAGACGAGAGCGCGGCGGCGCAGGGCGGGGCGGCCGGGACGTGCGGAACGTGCGGGACGTGCGGAACGTGCAGAAACTGACATGGCGATCAGGTCTTTCCGGGTGGGCGCGCCGGACCGGCGCGCGGAGGTGATCAGGGCGGCAGGGGCCGTCCGGCGTCCTGGCCGGAACGGCGGCCCTGATCAGGTCCGCGCGACGCCCACCTGGAGGAGGAGGCCGCGCCCGCCTGGTGGCGGTGGCCCGCGGCGCCTCGTCCTGCCCCGCACCACCACGAGCTCGGCAATTCCGGCCGCCGCAAGCGCCGCAACCACCACCACGAGCCCGTCGATCGGCAGCGCGGAGTGCTCGCGGGCGGGGGTGGACACGCACGAGCCGCCGTGCGCCATCGACGGCGCGGCCGCGCGTACGGCCGGTCCGGTCCAGGAAGGCGACCCCGGTTCATGGCCGCCCGCCGCATGCCCGGCCGGTGCGTGACCGCCCGACGGCAAGGACGCCGGTGCCGCGCCGGAGGCACCCCCCGCGGACATCGGTGCCGCCATGGTGGACGGCATCGCGCCATGGCAGCCCCCGGCGGCGGCAGCCGGAGAGCCGTGCATCAGGAAGAGCCCGGCCAGGAGGGCGCAGACCGCCAGCAGCCGGGGGATACCCGACCTGCCGACCCGCCTGCTGCCCTCCACGGCCCGCGCCTCCCGCTCTCGTCCCGACCGGCCCGCGTCCGAGGACCGCGGTGGATTGCGAGAGTACCCCGCCCGGGTATACGGCGCCCCCGCCGGCGTGACCACCGGTCCCCGGCCGATCCACCCGCGAAACGCACCGGTCGCCTCGTCGTGGACACGCCCTCGCACCGCCCGGGTGCTTGTGGCATCGCGCCGCACGTGGCGACACTGGCGGCAGACGACGACGGAAGGGTTCACCCCGTGACGACCTCGCACCTCACCCACTGGATTGCCGGACGCCCCTGGACCGGCACCGCCGAGCGGCACGGCGACGTCTACGACCCGGCCACCGGCCGCGTCACCGCCCAGGTGGACTTCGCCGGGCCCGAGGTCGTGGACGAGGCGGTGGCCGCCGCCCTGGACGCCTTCCGCGAGTGGCGGCACACCTCCGTCGCCAAGCGCACCGGTGTGCTCTTCGCCTTCCGCGAACTGCTGCACGCCGGGCGCGACGAGCTGGCCGCGCTGATCGTCTCGGAGCACGGCAAGGTGCACTCCGACGCCCTCGGCGAGGTCGCCCGCGGCCTGGAGGTGGTGGAGTACGCCTGCGGGATCCCCCAGCTCGCCAAGGGCAGTTACACCGAGCAGGCGTCCACCGGTGTCGACGTCTACTCGCTGCGCCAGCCGCTCGGCCCGGTCGCGGTCATCTCGCCGTTCAACTTCCCGGCCATGGTGCCGATGTGGTTCTTCCCGCTCGCCATCGCCACCGGCAACACCGTCGTGGTCAAGCCCTCGGAGAAGGACCCCTCCGCCGCGAACCACCTCGCCGGCCTCTGGCGCGAGGCGGGCCTGCCCGACGGCGTCTTCAACGTCGTGCACGGCGACAAGGCCGCGGTCGACCGGCTGCTGGAGCACCCGGACATCAAGGCGGTCTCCTTCGTCGGCTCCACCCCCGTCGCCCGCTACGTCTACGAGCACGGCACCCGCCACGGCAAGCGGGTGCAGGCCCTCGGCGGCGCCAAGAACCACATGCTGGTGCTCCCTGACGCCGACCTCGACCTCGCCGCCGACGCGGCCGTCAACGCGGGCTACGGGGCCGCCGGCGAGCGCTGCATGGCGGTGTCCGTGCTGGTCGCCGTCGACCCGGTCGGCGACGACCTGGTGGAGCGGATCAAGCAGCGCATCGCCACCCTCACCGTCGGCCCCGGTTCGGCGCCGGGCTCCGCCATGGGCCCGCTCGTCACCGGTCCGCACCGCGACAAGGTCACCTCCTACCTCGACTCCGGCACCGCGGACGGCGCCGTCCTGGCCGCCGACGGTCGCAAGCACGCCGTCGACGGCGACCCCGGCGGCTTCTGGCTCGGCCCGACGCTCTTCGACCATGTCCGGCCCGGCATGTCCGTGTACGACGACGAGATCTTCGGCCCGGTGCTCTCCGTGGTCCGCGTGCCCAGCTACGACGCGGGCCTGGCACTGATCAACGCCAACCCGTACGGCAACGGCACCGCGCTGTTCACCAACGACGGCGGGGCCGCGCGGCGCTTCCAGCACGAGGTCGAGGTGGGCATGGTCGGCATCAACGTGCCGATTCCGGTGCCGGTCGCGTACTACTCCTTCGGCGGCTGGAAGTCCTCGCTGTTCGGCGACGCGCACGCGTACGGTGAGGACGGTGTGCGGTTCTTCACCCGCGGCAAGGCGATCACCCAGCGGTGGCCCGACCCCTCGCACGGGGGACTGAACCTGGGCTTCCCGACGAACTCCTGAGTCCCGGCGCCGTCTTCGGCTCCGTGCTCGGACCCCTGCTCGATCTCGGTCCGCCCGCGCCTACCCCGCGGCGTCCGTGGAATCCCCGCGGGCGCCGTGGCCTTCGTGACCGTCGCCGTCGCCGTCCCTGCTGCTCTCGGCATCCCCGTCGCGGGCGGCCGCTCCCGGCACCAGCCGCGCGGCCGCCGCGGCGGACAGCAGGGCCACCGCCAGGCACCAGCTCGCCAGCACGTCCAGCGGCCAGTGGTAGTCGCACCACACCAGCGCCGCACCCACCAGCAGTGCCAGCAGCGCGGTGCCGGCGGCCAGCGCGACCCGGGCCGCCGCGCGCCGGACGAACGGCAGCAGCACCAGTGCCGCCAGCCCGAAGCCCACCGACGACGTCGCGGTGTGCCCGGAGGGGAAGTAGCCGTAGTCCGGGTCGGGATGGATCCGGCCGGGTGCCGGGCGGTCCACCGCGGACTTCACCGCGCCCACCACCACCGGCAGCAGGCACATCGCCAGCGCGGCCGCGGCCGGCGGCACCCACCAGCGCGGCAGCCCCGCGCGCCGCCCGAGGTGGGCGGCCAGCACCAGGGCGACCAGCAGCACCGGTACCGCCACCGCGATGTCGCCGAGGTCGCACAGGACGTGGGCGAGCGTGTCGTACCCGGGGTGATCGGCGGCGGTGTTCCGTACGTGCCGCAGCAGCCGCCCGTCGTCGGCGACCAGCCGGCCGCCGGCGGACACCTGCCAGGTCAGCAGGCAGAAGGCGGTCACGGCGAGGGCGAAGGTGACGAGGAGCCCGGTGAGCGTCCTTGCGGCGGACCCGGAGGGGGGCCGCAGGCGCAGCCGGAACGAGGGCCGGAAAGGAGTCGGCCGCCCCGGAACAGGGGGGAGAGTTCCGGGGCGGCCAGGGCGACCGCCGTACCGTCCGTCCCGGGGGGTTTGGGACGAACGGCCAGCCGATCGGCGAGGATTGCCGGAGCCAAAGGTCCCGGCGGTTTCGTGCGCGAGGGCACTGCTGCGCCGGTGATGGGGATTCATCGGCGCGGTGTCGCCCGCAGCCTCCTCACTGGGATTCGGCCACGTGCGGGGTGTTCCTCGGAAACCGTACGTCACAGGGGGCCCATCAGGGTCGTCGATCACCCGTCCGCCATCAGGCTCGCACACCTTCTTCACGACCCCGTCCCCCGCATCCCACGGGCCCCATTCGTCACACAATCGCACGGTCACACGCCTGCGAAGGCCTCCTCGATGATGTCCAGGCCCTCGTTCAGCAGATCCTCCCCGATGACCAGGGGCGGCAGGAAGCGCAACACGTTGCCGTACGTGCCGCACGTCAGCACGACCAGGCCCGCCGCGTGGCACGCCTTGGCGACCGCGGCGGTCACCGCCGGGTTCGGCTCCTTCGTGCCCGGCTCCACCAGCTCGACCGCGATCATCGCCCCCCGGCCGCGCACCTCGCCGATGACCGGGAACTTCTCCTGCATCGCCCGCAGCCGCGGCGTCATCACCTCGCCGATCCGCCGGGCCCTGGCCGGCAGGTCCAGCTCGCGCATCGTCTCGATCGCGCCGAGCGCGGCGGCGCACGCCACCGGGTTGCCGCCGTAGGTGCCGCCGAGGCCGCCGGAGTGTGCCGCGTCCATGATCTCCGCGCGCCCGGTCACCGCCGCCAGCGGCAGCCCGCCCGCGATGCCCTTCGCCGTGGTGATCAGGTCGGGCACCACGCCCTCGTCCTCGCACGCGAACCACTGGCCGGTCCGGCAGAAGCCGGTCTGGATCTCGTCCGCCACGAACACGATGCCGTTGTCCTTCGCGAACTGCGCCATCCGCGGCAGGAAGCCCTTCGCCGGCTCGATGAAGCCGCCCTCGCCGGCGATCGGCTCGATCACGATGGCCGCGACGTGGTGGGCGCCGATCTGCTTGGTGATCATGTCGATCGCCTGCGCCGCGGCCTCCTCCGCCGCGTGCTCCGGCCCGGTCAGCCAGCGGTAGCCGTACGCCAGCGGCACCCGGTACACCTCGGGCGCGAACGGTCCGAAGCCCTCCTTGTACGGCATGTTCTTCGCGGTCAGCGCCATCGTCAGGTTGGTCCGGCCGTGGTAGCCGTGGTCGAACACCACCACCGCCGGGCGCTTGGTGTACGCCCGGGCGATCTTCACCGCGTTCTCGACGGCCTCGGCGCCGGAGTTGAACAGTGCGGACTTCTTCGCGTGGTCGCCCGGGGTGAGCCGCGCCAGCTCCTCGCACACCTCCACGTAGCCCTCGTACGGGGTGATCATGAAGCAGGTGTGGGTGAAGTCCGCGAGCTGGGCGGAGGCCCGCCGCACGACTGCCTCGGCGCTGTTGCCCACCGAGGTCACGGCGATGCCCGAGCCGAAGTCGATCAGGCGGTTGCCGTCGACGTCCTCCACGACGCCGCCGCCCGCGCGGGACACGAACACCGGCAGGGTCACCCCCACCCCGTCGGCCACCGCGGCCGACTTCCGCGCCGCCAGCTCCCGCGACTTCGGTCCTGGTACTTCGGTGACGAGCCTGCGCTCCTGGGGCACTTCGGTCATGACGGGTGTTCTCCCTCGTACGGCGACGTGGCGGCTTCTTCAGGGTCCTCGGGATCCCCCCGGAGTCTTCGGGGCGCCCTCCGGTCCTCGGGTCGGTCCGGTTCCTCCGGCTCCTCCGCCCCTCCGGTCCTTCCCGGTTTCCGGGTCCTCCCGCAGGCTAGGCCGGGCCCCGGCGGCGCCGCATACTCCGATCGGTCACAGTGCCCGGCGCGGTTTCGCCGGTTCGGACAGTGCGGACGGCGGCGCCGTAAAACGCCAAGATCCTTTTACCGGCGTAGCGGCTCGACTACATTGTGCGCATCGGCGGCGATCAGGGGTGAGGGGCGGGCGCGCGATGGATGCCAGGGACCACAACACCCACCCCCCTCAGTCCCCTCCACCCCCCACCACCCCGGTCCCGCGGCCCGTGGTTCCGCCGCCGATGCCGGCACAGCCCCCGCCGGCGTCGGCGCTGGAGGTGTGGCTGCGCGCCTCCAGGACCATCGACGCACCCGGGATCTACGGGTACGGGCACACACCGCGCCCGAAGCCCGATCCCGACCGGCTGACCACGCGCCAGCTCCTCGGCCTGGCGGGCCTGACCGCAGTTGCCGCGGTGTTCCTGTGGTCGTTGCTGTTCAACGGCGTCAACCTCCCCTTCGAGATCGTGTACACGATCTGCAAGGCGGTCCTCCCGCACGCCGTTGTCCACAGCTTTCTCTTCTCCACCCTGCTCGGCTACAGCTGGTACGCCGCCGTGCTCGCCGTACTGATCCTGGTCCTCGGGCGCAAGGGGCAGTGGGCCGAGGTGTGGCGCCGCTACGGACGTCCCGTCGTCGAACAGCTCAAGGAGCAGCCGGCACCCGGAACCGTGCCCGAGGGCGCGTCCGATCCGGTCGTGTGGCCGGAGTTGAGAGAAGCGGGACAGCACGTGCTGGCCGACCGGCTCACCGCGGAGGTGCGCTCCGGGCGGATGAACGACGTGGACTACAGCCGGGTGCACCAGGCGTGGGCGCGGGCACGGACGGCTCCTCGGGGCCTGGAGGCGTTCGGTGACGGCGTGATGCGCGAAGGGTCCGCGGCGTGCTTGCACCCTTCCGGGCAGCGTGATCTGCCTGCCCGCAGCGCCCTGCACGACCTGTTCACCCGGCAGGTGCGGATCGGCCGGGGCACGGAGGACGAGCGCAATCCGTACCAGCACCGCGGCTCGGGGGTCGCCCTGGACCCCGGCCTGCTCGGCACGGGCCTGCTGGCCGTGGGCCCGCCCGGCTCGGGGAAGACCCGCGCGGTCGTACGGCCCGTCGTCGAGTCGTTGTGCCTGCAGGCACTCACCGGACAGGCCGCGGTCGTTGCGGTGGGCACGGCCGGCGCCGACCTCGGCCCGGCGGACGCCTTCGACGTGGTCATCACGCTCGCCGATCCCTCGTCCCGCTACGACCTCGACCTCTACGGGGGAACCGACCCCGACTCGGCGGCCGCGACCCTGGCGGAGGCCCTGCTCGACAGCCACAGTGCCGACCAGGACGAACTCCGCCGCGCCACCACCGCCCTCAGCCAGATCCTCGGGCCCTACGCGGCCGCGCACCGCCGCTTCCCTTCGGTGAGCGAGCTGCGGGAGCTCCTCGACGGCACCGCGCACGCCTATGCCGGACTCCGTGAAGCGCTCGACGCGGCCGGCCAGCCTGGCATGGCCCGGGAGCTCGACGCGCGGGAACGACAGGCCGACCGGCCCGGTGACATCGGGCCGCGCCTGGCCGATCGTGTCGCCCTGCTGGAGCGACCCGCCTTCGCCGGTTTCTTCGACGTCACCGGGCGGACCCGGCCGTTCTCGATGTACGCGCTCGAACATCCGCTGCGCGTCCGCATCAACCTGCCCGAGCACGGTCACGCGGAGGCCGCCCGGATCCTGGCCAGGCTGGTGCTGGCGCAGTTCACCGCGGCGATCACCGCCCGCCGCGATCGCTCGCTGTTCGCCTGCCTGGTCATGGACGACGCCACGCACACCATCAGTCCGGATGCCGTCCGGGGGCTGGCCCGGCTGCGATCGGCGAACGCCGGCGTGGTGCTGACCCTGCGGACTCTCGACGACGTGCCGGACCACCTGCGCAGCGCGCTGCTCGGCGCGGTCGGTTGCCGCATGGCGTTGTCGGGGATCACCACATGGGACGGCAAGCGCTTCGCCGAGGCGTGGGGCACCACGTGGGTGGAGGCCAGGGACGTGACACGCACGCCCGACCAGACCGGAGGCATGCTGCGCCGTACGACGCGTGGCGTGCGGCGGCTGGTGACCGGTGAGCGGGCGACGACCGAATCCGTCACCGTGCGCAGTGTGGAGCGGGAGCGGTGGTCCGCCTCGGATCTGGCGCAGCAGGTTCCCGCGGGGCACGCGGTGGTGTCGTTGACGACGACCGCGGGGGAGCATGCGCCGCCCGTGCTGGTCGACCTGCGGGCCTGAGGGAGTGAGGTACGGTGCGGGGGAATCGAGGGTGTCGGCGACCGGTCGGCAGAACGTCTCTGAACGGCACCAGGTAGGTATGCCCCTTACGCTCGCGTCGCTCGCGCACCACACGTCGCTCAGGCTCCGCGTCCTCGCCGCGGGCGACCGGCTGGGCTCGGAGGTGCGCTGGGTGCACACCAGCGAGCTGGAGGACCCGGGGCCGTATCTGGAGGGCGGCGAGCTGCTGCTGACCACGGGGCTGAAGCTGGCCACCGGGGACCCGGCGGCGGTGGCCGGGTACGTGCGGCGGCTGGCGGCCGCCGGTGTGGTGGGGCTGGGCTTCGGTGTCGGGGTCGGGCACGACGAGGTGCCGGCGGCGCTGGTCGCCGCGGCGGACGACGCGCAGCTGCCGCTGCTGGAGGTGCCCCGGGCGACGCCGTTCATCGCGATCAGCAAGGCGGTGTCGGCCGCGGTGGCCGCGGACCAGTACCAGGCGGTGACCGCGGGGTTCGAGGCGCAACGGGAGCTGACCCGCGCCGCGCTGGCCCCCGACGGCACCGGCAGGCTGCTGGCGCGGCTGGCCGCGCACGTGGACGGCTGGGCGGCGCTGTACGACGCGTCGGGCGCGGTGCTGGCCGCGGCGCCGGAGTGGGCGGGACGCAGGGCAGCGCGGCTCGGCGGCGAGATCGACCGGCTGCGGGACCTCCCGGCGCCGGCCAGCGCCGCGGTGGCCGGGCCCGCGGGCACCGAGGACCGGGTCGAGCTGCAGTCGCTGGGCACCGGCCGCCGACCGCGCGGCTTCCTCGCGGTCGGCACGGAGGAGCGCCTCGACACCTCCGCCCGCTACGTGGTGCACGCGGCGGTCGCGCTGCTCACGCTCTCGCTGGAACAGTCCCGCGCCCTCGTCGACGCGCAGGGGCGGCTCTCCGCGGCGGTGCTGCGGATGCTGCTGGCGGGGGAGGCGGAGCACGCCCGCAGCACCGCCGGGCGGCTGTACGGCCCGCTCCTCGACGCGCCGGTGCGGCTGCTCATCGCCGAGCCGACCGGGGCCCCCGGAACCCCCGGAACCACCGGGGGCGCCTCGCAGCCGGACGTCCTGACGCGGCTGGCCGAACGCACGGAGACGACGGCCGTCCGCGCCGGTGAACGGCTGCTGGTCGTCACCACGGACGGGCGGCTGACCGTACTCGCCGCCGACGGCGCCGCCGCGCTCACCTCGGCCGCGGAGCTGGCCGAGGAAGCGGACGGGGTCGCGCTCGGCCTGTCCGCGCCGGTCGATCCCGCCGACGTGCCCACCGCCCACGGCCAGGCCGAACGCGCCCTCGCGGTCGCCCGGCGGCGCGGGGTGAACCTGGTCGAGCACGGCGAGATCGGGGTCGGCTCGGTCGTTCCGCTGCTCGCCGACGACGCGGTGCGCGCCTTCGCCGAGGGGCTGCTGCGGCCGCTGCGGGAGCACGACGCGACGTCCCGCGGCGACCTCGTCGCCTCGCTCTCCGCGTGGCTCGCCCATCACGGCCAGTGGGATGCCGCCGCCGCCGACCTGGGCGTCCACCGGCACACCCTCCGCTACCGGATGCGGCGGGTCGAGGAGATCCTGGGCCGTTCGCTGGACGACCCGGACGTCCGCATGGAGCTCTGGCTCGCCCTCAAGACGGAGTCGTGAACCGGGTCCGCCGGGGCCCCGATCACCCCTGACGTCCGAGGCTCGTCCTGCCCCCCGGAGGGCCGGCGCACCCTGGCCAACATGGAGCGGACCGCTCGGGCGGCGCTCCGCCGTGGACAACGGAGCGCCGCGCCCCCGCGAACTACCTTGGAGCCCGCAGCCGAGGAAAGGGCGGAAAGACCGTGACCACCACTGACGCAGCCCCGTACGCGTTCTGGCTCGCGGGGCGCGCGGCCCGCGGCGAGGACGCCTTCGACGTGACCAACCCGTGGGACGGCGGCCTGGTCGGCCGGGTCTCGACGCCGACCGCGGACCAGGTCGAGCAGGCCGTCGCGGCGGCCGCCGCGGCGAAGGACGCGTTCGCGGCGACACCGGCGCACGTGCGGGCCGCGGCCCTGGACCACGTGTCGAAGCGGCTGGCCGAGCGGGCCGAGGAAGTGGCCCGGCTGATCACCGTGGAGAACGGCAAGCCGCTGAAGTGGGCGCGCGGCGAGGTCGGCCGCGCGGTGTCCGTCTTCCGCCTCGCCGCCGAGGAGGCGCGGCGCTTCAACGGCGGCGAGGCACAGCGCCTGGACACCGACCCGGGCGGCGTCGGCCGGCTCGCGCTGACCCGCCGCTTCACCCGGGGCCCGGTGCTGGGCATCGCCCCGTTCAACTTCCCGCTGAACCTGGTCGCCCACAAGGTCGCCCCGGCGATCGCGGTCGGCGCGCCCATCGTCCTCAAGCCCGCCCCGGCCACGCCGCTGTCCGCGCTGCTGCTCGGTGAACTGCTCGCGGAGACCGAAGGGCTGCCCGAGGGCGCCTGGAGCGTCCTGCCGGTGCCGAACGACCAGATGCCCGCGCTGGTGCAGGACCCCCGGCTGCCGGTGATCTCCTTCACCGGGTCCGACACCGTCGGCTACCAGATCGTGGACTCCGTGCCCCGCAAGCACGTCACGCTGGAACTGGGCGGGAACGCGGCGGCGGTCGTGCTCGCGGACTGGTCGAGCGAGCAGGACCTGGAGTGGGCGGCCTCCCGGATCGCCACCTTCGCCAACTACCAGGCGGGCCAGTCCTGCATCTCGGTGCAGCGGGTGATCGCCGACGCGTCGGTGTTCGACGCGCTCGCCGAGAAGGTCGTCGCGAAGGTCCGCGCCCAGGTCACCGGCGACCCCTCCGACGCCGCCACCGACGTCGGCCCGCTGGTCAGCGAGGCCGCCGCCGAGCGGGTCGCGCAGTGGGTCGACGACGCCGTCGCCAAGGGCGCGAAGCTGCTGACCGGTGGCGCCCGGGAGGGTGCGACGTACGCGCCGACGGTGCTCGCGGACCTGCCGGCCGACGCGGTGCTGGCCACCGCGGAGGCGTTCGGCCCGGTGCTGTCACTGCACCGGGTGAACGGCGCCGAGGAGGCGTTCGCGGCCGTCAACGACTCCCGGTTCGGCCTGCAGACCGGTGTGTTCACGCACGACCTCCAGGTCGCCTTCAAGGCCCATCGCGCCCTGGAGGTCGGCGGGGTGATCATCGGCGACGCGCCGTCCTACCGCGCCGACCAGATGCCGTACGGCGGGGTGAAGGACTCCGGGCACGGCCGCGAGGGCGTGAAGTTCGCGATGGAGGACTACACCTACGAGCGGGTGCTGGTCCTGACCGGGCTGGACCTGTAGGACCCCCGAGCAGGTCGGACGTGGCGCGTCCGCGACCGGGAACGGCCGGCGGGCACCCCGCGCGGCCGGCGACACGCGGCCGGGCCGTTGACACCTCGTCAGCGACCCGGCCGAAGTCGTCTGGCTGGATTGCCGGATGTCGGGTAATACGGACAAGGAGCACCGGTCGGTAGCCGGCCTACCCGGAGGTGACGCAAACCGTGTCCGCACCCGCCGCAACACGCAAGGTCTCAGAACGCGAAGCCCGACAGGTGGCCGAGGCCGCCCGCGAGCAGGACTGGCACAAGCCCAGTTTCGCCAAGGAACTGTTCCTCGGCCGCTTCCGGCTCGACCTGATCCACCCGCACCCGCTGCCCTCGCCGGAGGCGGTGCAGAAGGGCGAGACGTTCCTCGCCCGGCTCGGCGACTTCCTGCGCACCCAGGTGGACGGCGCGCGCATCGAGCGCGACGCGCGCATCCCCGACGAGGTGGTGCGCGGCCTGAAGGACCTGGGCGCCCTGGGCATGAAGATCGACGAGTCCTACGGCGGCCTGGGCCTCACCCAGGTGTACTACAACAAGGCGCTGGCCATGGTGGGCTCCGCGAGCCCCGCCGTCGGCGCGCTGCTGTCGGCCCACCAGTCCATCGGCGTGCCGCAGCCGCTGAAGATGTTCGGCACCAAGGAGCAGAAGGAGGCGTTCCTGCCGCGCTGCGCCAGGACCGACATCAGCGCCTTCCTGCTCACCGAACCCGACGTCGGCTCCGACCCGGCCCGGCTGGCGACCACCGCCGTGCCCGATGGCGACGACTACCTGCTCGACGGCGTCAAGCTGTGGACCACCAACGGGGTCGTCGCCGACCTGCTCGTGGTCATGGCCCGGGTGCCGCAGTCCGAGGGCCACAAGGGCGGCATCAGCGCCTTCGTGGTCGAGGCGACCGCCGAGGGCGTCACCGTGGAGAACCGCAACGCCTTCATGGGGCTGCGCGGCATCGAGAACGGCGTCACCCGCCTCCACCAGGTGCGGGTGCCCGCGGCGAACCGGATCGGCCCCGAGGGCGCCGGCCTGAAGATCGCGCTGAGCACCCTCAACACCGGACGGCTGTCGCTGCCGGCCGGCTGCGTCGGCGCGGGCAAGTGGTGCCTGAAGGTCGCCCGGGAGTGGTCGGCGGCCCGCGAGCAGTGGGGCAAGCCGATCGGCGAGCACGAGGCGGTCGGCGCGAAGATCGCCTACATCGCCGCCACCACCTTCGCGCTGGAGGCCGTGGTCGACCTGTCCTCGCAGATGGCCGACGAGGACCGCAACGACATCCGGATCGAGGCCGCGCTCGCCAAGCTCTTCGGCTCCGAGGCGGCCTGGACGATGGCCGACGAGCTGGTGCAGATCCGCGGCGGCCGCGGCTTCGAGACCGCCGACTCGCTCGCCGCCCGCGGCGAGCGCGCGATCCCGGCCGAGCAGATGCTGCGCGACCTGCGGATCAACCGGATCTTCGAGGGCTCCACGGAGATCATGCACCTGCTGATCGCCCGGGAGGCCGTCGACGCCCACCTGTCGGTGGCCGGCGACCTCATCGACCCGGACAGCACCCTGTCCGACAAGGCCAGGGCGGGCGCGAAGGCGGGCGGCTTCTACGCGCGCTGGCTGCCCAAGCTCGTCGCCGGACCCGGGCAGCTCCCCACCTCCTACACCGAGTTCGGCGAACTCGCCGGACACCTGAGGTACGTCGAGCGCACTTCCCGCAAGCTCGCCCGCAGCACCTTCTACGCCATGTCCCGCTGGCAGGGCCGGATGGAGCTGAAGCAGAACTTCCTGGCCAGGATCGTGGACATCGGCGCCGAGCTGTTCGCGATGAGCGCCGCGTGCGTGCGCGCGGAGCACCTGGCCGGCCAGGGCGAGCACGGCCCGGCCGCGCGCGGCCTCGCCGACGCGTTCTGCCGCCAGTCCCGGGTCCGGGTGGACGAGCTGTTCGCCCGGCTGTGGACCAACTCCGACGGCAGCGACCGGCAGCTGGCCAAGGCCGTCCTCGACGGCAAGGTCGGCTGGCTGGAGGAGGGCATCGTCGACCCCAGCCGGGACGGCGCGTGGATCGCCGACGCGACCCCCGGACCGTCCCAGGGCGACAACGTACGGCGCCCCTTCGGCTGAGCCGGCCGCACCGACCCGGTGCGCGCGGGCCGGACCGCCTCCCGGCGGCCGGCCCGCCCACCGGCACGGCGGCCCCGCACGCGGCCGCCCCGTCAACCCGGCGTGCCGCCACCGCCTCCCGCACGCGCGTCCCGGCAGGGCACGCTCGCGCACCCTCCCCGCGTACCCGGGAGCACACAGCCGCCGGGCGTAACCTGACCAGCGCCCCCCGCGCGGACCGGCGCACCGACCCGCACCCGGGGGCGCGTTCCGACCACCCCCCGTACACCGCCCGCAACCCGCCGCGACGCCGCCCGACCCGGGCCCGTGCGTGGACCGGGTTCCAGGCAGGACAGAATGACCCCATGACGGACGCTCTCGCAGACCCGCACTACCGCCCGTACGAGCCCGCAGGACCCGACGACGGGCCCCGGGACATCGTGATCCTCGGCTCGACCGGGTCGATCGGCACCCAGGCGATCGACGTGGTGCTGCGCAACCCCGACCGGTTCCGCGTGGTCGCGGTGTCCGCCGCGGGCGGCCGTGTCGCGCTGCTGGCCGACCAGGCGCACCAGCTGAACGTGCACACCGTCGCCGTCGCCGACGAGAGCGCGGTGCCGGCGCTGCGCGCCGCCCTGTCCGAGCGGTACGGCAGCCGGCCGCAGCCGCGGCTGCTCGCCGGGCCGCAGGCCGCGACCGAGGCCGCGGGCCTGGAGTGCCACTCGGTGCTCAACGGCATCACCGGCTCCATCGGGCTGCGCCCCACGCTGGCCGCGCTGGCCGCCGGGCGGGTGCTGATCCTCGCCAACAAGGAGTCGCTGATCGTCGGCGGCCCGCTGGTGAAGGCCCTCGCCAAGCCCGGCCAGGTGGTGCCGGTCGACTCCGAGCACTCCGCGCTGTTCCAGGCGATGGCCGGCGGCAGCCGCAGCGAGATCCGCAAGCTGGTCGTCACCGCCTCCGGCGGTCCCTTCCGCGGCCGCACCCGCGCCGAGCTGGCCGGTGTCACCGTCGAGCAGGCGCTGGCGCACCCGACCTGGGACATGGGACCGGTGGTGACGATCAACTCCGCGACGCTGGTCAACAAGGGGCTGGAGGTCATCGAGGCGCACCTGCTCTTCGACGTCCCGTTCGACCGGATCGAGGTCGTCGTGCACCCGCAGTCCTACATTCACTCGATGGTGGAGTTCACCGACGGCTCGACCCTCGCGCAGGCCAGCCCGCCCGACATGCGGATGCCGATCGCGCTGGGCCTGGGCTGGCCGCGGCGGGTACCGGACGCCGCGCCGGGCGTCGACTGGACGAAGGCGGCCACCTGGGAGTTCTTCCCGCTCGACAACGACGCGTTCCCTTCCGTCGCACTGGCCCGACATGTCGGTAGCCTCGGGGGCACCGCGCCCGCGGTGTTCAACGCGGCCAACGAGGAATGCGTCGAAGCCTTCCGCACCGGCCGGCTGCCGTTCACCGGGATCGTGGACACCGTCGCCCGGGTCGTCGAGGAGCACGGCACGCCGGCATCGGGAACTCGACTGACCGTCGAGGACGTCCTCGAAGCGGAGACCTGGGCGCGGGCCCGGGCCGGGGAACTGGCGCAAGCATCGGAGGCAGCAGGCGTATGACGGCTCTCATGACGGTCCTCGGCATAGTCGTCTTCGCCGTCGGTCTGATGATCTCCATCGCGTGGCACGAACTGGGCCACCTCACCTGGGCCAAGGTCTTCAAGATCCGGGTGCCGCAGTACATGGTCGGGTTCGGCCCCACCCTGTGGTCGCGCAAGAAGGGCGACACCGAGTACGGCTTCAAGGCGATCCCGCTCGGCGGCTACATCCGGATGATCGGCATGTTCCCGCCCGGTGAGGACGGCCGGGTCACCGCCCGCTCCACCTCCCCGTGGCGCAGCATGATCGAGGACGCGCGCTCCGCGGCGTTCGAGGAACTGCAACCGGGCGACGAGACGCGGATGTTCTACACCCGCAAGCCGTGGAAGCGCGTCATCGTCATGTTCGCCGGGCCGTTCATGAACCTGGTGCTGGCCGTCGCGCTGTTCCTCACCGTCTTCATGGGCTTCGGCGTCAACATGTCGACCACCTCCGTCGGCCAGGTCAGCGACTGCGTGATCTCGCAGTCCGACACCTCGCACCGCGACCAGAACAACCCGTGCCGCCCCACCGACCCGGTCGCGCCGGCCAAGACCGCGGGGCTCAAGGCCGGCGACAAGTTCGTCGAGTTCAACGGCAAGCCGGTGAAGAGCTGGTCGCAGCTGTCCGACGACATCCGCAAGGGCGCCGGGCCCGCCACCGTGGTGGTGCTCCGGCACGGCCAGCGGGTCACCCTGCACCCGGACATCACCACGAACATGGTGGCCAGGACAGACAGCGACGGGAACCCGACCGACGGCGACCCGGTGAAGGCCGGCTTCCTCGGCTTCAGCCCGGCCAGCCACATCCAGCCGCTCGGCTTCGCCGACTCCGTCGACCACATGGGCGACATGGCCCGGCAGGGCGTCGACTCGCTGGTCTCGCTGCCCCAGCGCATCCCCGACCTGTGGAACGCCGCCTTCCACCACGCCCCGCGCAAGGCCGACTCGCCGATGGGCGTGGTCGGCGCGGCCCGGGTCGGCGGCGAGGTCTTCGCGCTGAAGGAGCCCGCCATCGACCGGGTGGTGACGATGGTCCTGCTCGTGGCCGGATTCAACCTGTCGCTGTTCCTGTTCAACATGCTGCCGCTGCTGCCGCTGGACGGCGGCCACATCGCGGGCGCGCTGTGGGAGGCGATCCGGCGGCACGCCGCGCGGGTCTTCCGCCGCCCCGACCCCGGACCGTTCGACGTGGCCAAGCTCATGCCGATCGCCTATGTCGTGGCCGGAATCTTCGTGTGCTTCACGCTGCTGGTTCTGATCGCGGATGTGGTCAACCCGGTCAAACTGAGTTCGTGATGCCCCGAGCCGGGTGAGAGTCGTGGGCGGGGTGTCGTAATCTCGATGCTGGAGCCCGCCCACGACGGGACCTCGTTCCACACCTTGGGGATGCCACGCAAATGACCGCGATTTCGCTCGGTATGCCGGATGTTCCGACCAGACTCGCCGAACGCCGCAAAAGCCGTCAGATCCAGGTCGGAAGTGTCGCGGTGGGCGGCGACGCGCCGGTCTCGGTGCAGTCGATGACCACCACCCGCACCTCCGACATCGGCGCGACCCTCCAGCAGATCGCCGAGCTGACCGCGTCCGGCTGCCAGATCGTGCGGGTCGCCTGCCCGACCCAGGACGACGCCGACGCGCTCGCGACCATCGCCAAGAAGTCGCAGATCCCGGTCATCGCCGACATCCACTTCCAGCCGAAGTACGTCTTCGCGGCCATCGACGCGGGCTGCGCCGCCGTGCGCGTCAACCCCGGCAACATCAAGCAGTTCGACGACAAGGTCAAGGAGATCGCCAAGGCCGCCTCGGCGGCCGGCGTCCCGATCCGGATCGGTGTCAACGCCGGCTCGCTCGACCGCCGGCTGCTGGAGAAGTACGGCAAGGCGACCCCGGAGGCGCTGGCCGAGTCCGCGCTGTGGGAGGCGTCGCTCTTCGAGGAGCACGACTTCCGCGACCTGAAGATCTCGGTCAAGCACAACGACCCGGTCGTCATGGTCAACGCCTACCGGCTGCTCGCCCAGCAGTGCGACTACCCGCTGCACCTCGGCGTCACCGAGGCCGGTCCCGCCTTCCAGGGCACCATCAAGTCCGCGGTCGCCTTCGGCGCGCTGCTCGCCGAGGGCATCGGCGACACCATCCGGGTCTCGCTGTCCGCGCCGCCCGCCGAGGAGGTCAAGGTCGGCATCCAGATCCTGGAGTCGCTGAACCTCCGCCAGCGCCGCCTGGAGATCGTCTCCTGCCCGTCCTGCGGCCGCGCCCAGGTCGACGTCTACAAGCTCGCCGACCAGGTCTCCGCCGGCCTGGACGGCATGGAGGTCCCGCTGCGGGTCGCCGTCATGGGCTGCGTCGTCAACGGACCGGGTGAGGCCCGCGAGGCCGACCTCGGCGTCGCCTCCGGCAACGGCAAGGGGCAGATCTTCGTCAAGGGCGAGGTCATCAAGACCGTGCCCGAGTCGCAGATCGTCGAGACCCTGATCGAGGAGGCCATGAAGCTGGCCGAGCAGATGGAGGCGGCCGGCGCCGCGTCCGGTGAGCCGCAGGTGAGCGTCTCCTGACCGCATGCTTCCGGCCGTGTGCCGTGCCCGGCGCGTCCGGCGCGGCACACGGCACTCCGCAACCCCGACCCGGAGGGTCCCCGCACGACCCGGCGCCCGCCGGGGAGTTCCGCCCGTACGGTGAGGGATGCCCGTGCTGACCCAACCGACCGCGCGCATCCTCGAACCGGCCGACCTCGACGCCGCCCTCGCGGTTTTGGACAGCGACCCGGTCGCCAACGCCTTCGTCACCTCCCGGGTCACCATCGCGGGCCTCGACCCGTGGCGGCTCGGCGGTGAGATGTGGGGCTGGTACTCCGGCACCCGCCTCACCTCGCTGTGCTACGCGGGCGCCAACCTCGTACCGATCTGCGCCACCCCCGAGGCGGTCAGCGCCTTCGCCGACCGGGCCCGGCGGGCCGGCCGCCGCTGCTCGTCCATCGTCGGACCGGCCGAGGCCACCGCCGACCTGTGGGCGCGGCTCGAGCCGTACTGGGGGCCGGCCCGCGAGGTCCGCACCCGGCAGCCGCTGATGAGCACCCGCGCGCTGCCCGCCGACGTGGCCCCCGACCCGCTCGTGCGCCGCGTCCGGCGCAACGAGATGGAGGTGATCATGCCGGCCTGCGTCGCCATGTTCACCGAGGAGGTCGGCATCTCGCCGATGGCCGGCGACGGCGGGCTGCTCTACCAGGCGAGGGTCGCCGAACTGGTGTCCGCAGGGCGGGCGTTCGCCCGGATCGAGGACGGCGAGGTCGTCTTCAAGGCCGAGATCGGTGCGGTCACCCGGCACACCTGCCAGATACAAGGCGTCTGGGTCGCCCCCTCGCACCGCGGCCGCGGCCTGTCCGAGACCGGCATGGCCGCGGTCCTGCACTACGCGCTCCGCGACGTCGCCCCGGTCGCGAGCCTCTACGTCAACGACTTCAACGCCCCGGCCCGCGCCGCCTACCACCGCGTCGGCTTCACGGAGGTCGGCGCCTTCATGTCCGTCCTTTTTTAGCCCCGCCTCCCCCCGGGTACTTGAGCGAGCCCTCCCCCCGGTCCTTGAGCGAACCATCCCCCCGGGTCCCGAGCGAGCCAAAGGGCGCGCCGGTGTCGAAAGGTGGGTGTACCTCCCAGGCGAAGCCCTGGGGGAACGCGGAGATCGCCGAGGAACGAGGTGATCGCGCATGATCGACCTCCCCCGGACTTCGTCCGGGGGTGCCCCCACACCGGGTCCAAATGCCCGGCGGCGAGCGAGGCTTGTAAGAGCGGTAGGTTTGGGCGTCATGGAGAACGTGGTGGTCGCGCCCTGCGCGCTTGCCGAGCACGTGGACGAGGCCCTGGCCGTACAGGCCGTGGCGTTCGGGCTGGGGCCGCAGGAGGTCGCGATCCGCCGGCAGATCGTGCTGCGCCACCTCGCGTGCCGCGGGGCACGGGCATTGGCCGCGCACAGCGACGACGGGCGGATGGTCGGGTTCGTCTACGGGATGCCCAACGACCGGGCGCACTGGTGGTCCAGCGTGGTCCAGCCGTACCTGCGCGCGCAGGGCAACGACGGCTGGCTCGACGACTCCTTCGTGATCACCGAACTGCACGTGCTGCCCGACTTCCAGTCCCGCGGCATCGGCCGCAGGCTGATCACCGACATCACCGACACCGCCACCGAACCGCGCAGCATCCTCTCCGCGATCGACGGCGAGAGCCGGGCCCGCCGCCTGTACCGCACGCTCGGCTACGTCGACCTGGCCCGCCCGGTGCACTTCCCCAGCGCGCCGCGCCCCTACGCCGTGATGGGTGCCCCGCTGCCGCTGCCGCGTCCCCCGGAATAACCGGTACGGTTCCGGCCGGGCCGCTGGATATCCTCGCCGGACCCCGAGGAACACGGAGAACGCCATGGTCCTGCGCATGTCCCGGCTGCTGCTCAAGACACTGCGGGACGACCCGGCCGACGCGGAGACCGCCAGCCACCGGCTGCTGGTGCGGGCCGGGTACGTCCGCCGCTCGTCGGCGGGGATGTGGAGCTGGCTGCCGCTGGGCAAGCGGGTGCTGGACAACGTCTCCCGGATCGTCCGCGAGGAGATGGACGCGATCGGCGGCCAGGAGGTGCTGCTGCCCGCGCTGCTGCCCCGCGAGACGTACGACGCCACCGGCCGCGCCGCGGAGTACGGCGATCTGCTCTTCGCGCTCACCGACCGCAAGGGCACCGACTACGTGCTCGGGCCCACCCACGAGGAGAGCTTCACCCTGCTGGTGAAGGACCAGGTCACGTCCTACCGCGACCTGCCGGTGATCCTGTACCAGATCCAGACCAAGTACCGCGACGAGGCCCGGCCCCGCTCCGGGGTGCTGCGCGGGCGCGAGTTCCAGATGAAGGACGCCTACTCGTTCGACACCGCGCCCGAGGGGCTCGCCGAGGCCTACCGGCTCCACCGCGAGGCGTACGTCCGGATCTTCGAACGGCTCGGCCTGGACTTCCGGATCGTCTCCGCCGTGTCCGGGGCGATGGGCGGCTCCGCGTCGGAGGAGTTCCTGGCCCCCGCGGCCGCCGGCGAGGACACCTTCGCGGACTGCCCGGAGTGCGACTACGCGGCCAACACCGAAGCGGTCACCTTCACCGCCGCGGTCCCCGCCGCCGTCGACCCCGGCCCGGTCGAGGAGTTGGACACCCCCGGCACCGCGACCGTCGAGGCACTGGCCGCCGCGGTGGGCGTGCCCGCTGCCGCCATCCTGAAGAACCTCCTGGTGAAGGTCGACGGCGAGATCACCGCGGTCGGCGTGCCCGGCGACCGCGAGGTGGACCTGGACAAGCTCGCCGAGCACCTCGCCCCCGCCACCGTGGAGCTCGTCACCGCCGAGGACTTCGCGCTGCGACCCGACCTGGTACGCGGCTACGTCGGCCCGCAGGGCCTGAGCACGCTGGGCGTCCGCTACCTCGCCGACCCCCGGGTCGCGGCCGGCACGGCCTGGACCACCGGTGCCAACAAGCCCGGCCGGCACGCGGCCGGCGTCGTCTGCGGGCGGGACTTCACCGTCGACCGCTACCTCGACGTCGTCACCGTCCAGGCCGGCGACCCCTGCCCGCGCTGCGGCGCCGGCCTGCGGCTGGACCGGGCCATCGAGATCGGCCACATCTTCCAGCTCGGCCGCAAGTACACCGACGCCTTCCGCCTCGACGTGCTCGGTCCCGACGGCAAGCCGGTCCGCGTCACCATGGGCAGTTACGGCATCGGCGTCTCCCGCGCCGTCGCCGCCCTCGCGGAGCAGACCGCCGACGCCCACGGCCTGTGCTGGCCCGCCGAGGTCGCCCCCGCCGACGTCCACGTGGTCGCCGCGGGCAAGGGGGAGGCCGCCGCGCTGGCCGCCCGCGCGGCCGGCGCGCTCGATGCCGCGGGGCTGCGGGTCCTGCTGGACGACCGGGACGGGGTCTCGGTCGGGGCGAAGTTCACCGACGCGGAGCTGATCGGGGTGCCCCGCGTGCTCGTCGCCGGGCGCCGCGCCGCCGAGGGCGTCGTCGAGCTCCGCGACCGCCGTGCGGCCACCCGCGAGGAGCTTCCGCTGGAGGACGCGGTGGCCCTTCTCCGGGGCGCCTGACCCCGGACGCCCCCGGCTACAGCCAGGTCGCGAACTCCAGGAGCAGCTCGCCGTCCTCCCGGCCGCCGATCGCCAGCCCCCACACGCCCGCCTCGACCGCGCGGAAGAACGCCCATCCGCGCAGCCGTTCCGGGTCCACCTCCAGGGAGTCCGCGAGCTTCGCCAGTCGCCGTCGCGCGGCCGCCCGGGAACCCGGCTGCGCGGCGAGCGTCGCCAGCCGGTCCCGCACCAGCCAGGCCAGGTCGTAGGCCCGCTCGCCGACCAGGGGTTTGGGGTCGATCGCCAGCCACGGCATCCGGTCCCCGGCGAGCACGTTGCCGTGGTGGTAGTCGCCGTGCAGCAGCACCGCCTCGGGGCCGGTGCCGGCCAGCTCCGCCCAGCGGGCCACCGCCTCGTCGACCAGCTGCCGCGCGTCCTCGGCGTACGGCTGCTCGCGGCGCTCCCGCAGCAGCGCGACCAGCTCGCCGGTGTACGCCTCGACGGTGCGGAACGGGTGCTCCTCGGCGGGCGGCACCCACAGCCGCTGGAGCAGCCCGGCGGCCTCCAGCATCGCCTTCGGCTCGGCGAGCGAGCGCAGCGACACGTCGGCGTGCAGCCGTTCCAGCAGCATCGCGCCCCGCTCCGGATCGGCCCGCAGCAGGCGTACGGCGCCGCGACCACCCCAGTGCGCGAGGGCCGCGTGCTCCTGCGCGGTCTCCCGGGTGACCATCCCGACCTTGAGCACGGCGGGCGTGCCGTCGTCCGTGCGGACCAGCACGATCATGCTGATCCGGCCGCCGGCCGCGAACACCCGCTCCGCGGTCAGACCCCACCGGCCGAGATAGCCGGTGACCGTCTCCGGCAGCCGGGCCAGCCACTGCCGGCCCGCCTCGCCCTCCCAGGCGGAGACGGTACGGGTCAGACGCTCGGGCGGCTCGATGACCACACCGGCCGGCCGGTCGCCCTCGCTCCCGCCCCCGTGCGCCGCTGCGCTCATCGTGTCGCGTTCCCTCCGTCGTCCACCCGTGCGGCCGGCGGGTCAGCCCTCTTCCGGCAATCCCGGGAAGGCTACGCCGCCGCCGGTCCAGCGCACGGCACGCACCGCCGCCTCGCGCAGGGCCGCCGCCGCGTCCCGCCGTATGCCGCCTATCGCGGCCGCCACCAGATCGCCGTACGCGCCCGCGACGTGCTCCTCCAGGTAGCCGGCCAGCCGCAGCGCGTCGGCCGGCGTGCTCACCGCGAACGGCAGCCGGTAGCCGCCGGCCGCCGCCACCGGGGCAGCGCCCAGATCCGCGACCGTGCGGGCCATCGCGTCCCTGCGGGCCCGGTGTGCGTCGTACGCCTGCAGCGCCTCGGCCTTGCGGGAGTCGGCCGCCTTGCCGCCGACCACGCTGTAGCCGTAGACGGCCGCGTGCTCCGCGGCCAGGGCGGCCTGGGCCGCGTCGACGACCGTGCTCACCGTGCGCTCACTTTCCGGCCGGAGGGCCGAGGAGGGCGACGTGGCCCGCGCCCGCCGCGGCCACCGAGGCCAGCAGCCGGGCCAGGCCGCCCGGCGCGTCCAGCAGCGTGGCCGCCCGGCGGTCGGCGAGCGCCCGCTCGGCGGTGGCGAGGGCGGCGAGGGCCTTGTCGGAGGTGGCGGGCACGGCGGAGGCCGGTCCCGAGGGGGTGGGCGAGGCGGTGGCGGCGCTGCCCGACGCGTGCGTCGACGGCGCGGCCGGGGCCCGGCCGCCGAAGGCCCGTACGTGCGCGGCCGTGTCCGCCCGCAGCGGCGCCAGCCGTGCGGTGAGCTTCGGGTACGCGGCCGTCACCGCGTCGTACCGCGCCACCAGTGCCGTGCTGTCCCGAACCTCACGGGCCTGCTGCTCCGCGTCGGCGTGCGGGTCCGCCGCGGACGCGCTGCCCCGGCTGCCGGAACACCCGGCGACCAGGCCGAGGGTTGCGATGGCCACGGCACTGCGCCGGGTCGGCTTCGGGATCATGCAGGGAGTGTAGGGGGGCCGGCCGGTGGCTCCGCTACCACCCCGCGACGCGTTCGGGGGCGGCGCGACTCGGGTAAAGTGCGACCCACACGCGACCTTCCATGACAACAGCAGACGCGGCCGAGGAGTCACCCGGATGAGCACCACCCAGAGCGAGAGGCTGCGCGCGCTGCTCGAGCCGCTGGTCGGCACAGCGGGACTGGAGCTGGAGGAGGTCAGGGTGTCGGCGGCGGGCAACCGCCGCCAGCTGATGGTCGTCGTCGACGCGGAGGACGGCGTGCAGCTCGACGCGGTCGCCGAGCTGAGCCGCGAGATGTCGCAGGCCCTCGACGCGTCCGACGTGATGGGCGAGTCCGAGTACGTCCTCGAGGTCACCTCGCCCGGCACCGACCGCCCGCTGACCGAGCCGCGGCACTTCCGCCGCAACACCGGCCGCCTGGTCAAACTCCAGCTCGAGGAGCGCGGCGAGCTGATCGCGCGGATCATGGCGGTGGACGACTCGGGTCTCGACCTGGAGGTCCCGGGCGTCAAGGGCCGCAAGCCCAAGCCGGCCCGGGCGGACTTCGCCGAGATCGCCAGGGCCAGGGTCGAGATCGAGTTCAGCCGCAAGAAGCACGCAGACGACGCCGACGATGCGGACGACGCCGACGACGAGGCAACCCGCGACGGCGACGAGACCGTCGAGGACGACGAGAGCACTGAGGAGGCGTAGCCGTGGATATCGACATGAAGGCCCTGCGGGGCTTGGTGACCGAACGGCAGATCTCGTTCGACCTGCTGGTCGAGGCGATCGAGTCGGCGCTCCTCATCGCGTACCACCGCGAGCCGGGCAGCCACCGGCGGGCCCGGGTCGAGCTGGACCGCACCACCGGCCAGATCACCGTGTGGGCGACCGAGGACCAGGAGGAGGCGGGGGAGGGCGCCGAGCCGCGCGAGTTCGACGACACCCCCAGCGGCTTCGGCCGGATCGCCGCCTCCACCGCCAAACAGGTGATCCTGCAGCGGCTGCGCGACGCCGAGGACGACGTCACGTTCGGGGAGTACGCCGGCCGCGAGGGCGACATCGTCACCGGCGTCGTCCAGCAGGGCAAGGACCCGAAGAACGTGCTGGTCGACATCGGCAAGCTGGAGGCGATCCTGCCGGTGCAGGAGCAGGTCCCCGGCGAGGACTACGCCCACGGCACCCGGCTGCGCGCGTACGTGGTCCGGGTCGCCAAGGGCACCCGCGGCCCGTCCGTGACCCTCTCGCGCACCCACCCGAACCTGGTGAAGAAGCTCTTCGCGCTGGAGGTCCCCGAGATCGCCGACAACTCGGTGCTGATCGAGGCGATCGCCCGCGAGGCCGGGCATCGTACGAAGATCGCGGTGCGCTCCACCCGGTCCGGGCTGAACGCCAAGGGCGCCTGCATCGGCCCGATGGGCGCCCGGGTGCGGGCGGTCATGGCCGAGCTGCACGGCGAGAAGATCGACATCGTGGACTGGTCGGACGACCCGGCCGACATGGTCGCGAACGCGCTGTCGCCGGCCCGGGTCTCCAAGGTCGAGGTGGTGGACGCGGCCGCCCGCTCCGCCCGGGTGACCGTGCCCGATTACCAGCTCTCGCTGGCGATCGGCAAGGAGGGCCAGAACGCCCGGCTCGCCGCCCGGCTGACCGGCTGGCGGATCGACATCCGCCCGGACACCGAGCAGCAGGACCAGGGCGGGCCGCAGTAGCGCGGGCGGGTGGCGCGTTCCGGAGCGGGACCGAGACTCCGGAATCTGTGAGTTCCGGGCGAACAACCGTCCGTTAACCCACTCGAAGGAGTGAGGTTGGCGCGGGGAGGTAGACTTAGTGGTGTCTGGTCGGACGCTGACGCCAGCATGCCCGGAGCGAACGTGCATCGGCTGCCGTCAACGCGCGGCCAAGAGCGATCTGCTGCGTGTGGCGGTGAGCGGGGATGCGTGCGTTCCCGATCTTCGCGGTACGCTGCCCGGTCGGGGTGCGTATCTGCATCCCGCCCTTGCCTGCCTCGACCTGGCGGTCCGCCGCCGGGCGTTCGCCCGGGCCTTCAGAGGACCGGTCACGCCCGACACCGCGGAGTTGCGCCGGTACGTCGAGCAGGCAGCCCCGTAAGAACCTGTAAGAAGCAGAACGGCACGGGTGCACCGTGCGGTCAGGTACCTCGCGAGATGGAAGTAGGTCGAGATTGCGATGAGCACTCGATGAGTACGCGATGAGTACGCCCATGAAGTAGCGACGGTCCGGCGGACGATCACCCCGGACCTAAAAGGAGCGAAGTGGCTAAGGTCCGGGTATACGAACTCGCCAAGGAGATGGGAGTCGAGAGCAAGGTCGTCATGGCCAAGCTCCAGGAACTCGGCGAATTCGTCCGTTCGGCGTCCTCGACGATCGAGGCGCCGGTTGTCCGTAAACTGACGGACGCCTTCCAGGGACCCGGCGGCGGTAGCGCCGGCAAGTCCGCTGCGAAGCCGTCCGCGCCGCGCAAGGCGGCGCCCTCTCCCGCGGCGGGTCGCCCGGGAGGTTCCCCCAGGCCGGCATCGCCCGCCCCGGGCGGTCCGGCACGTCCGGCTGCCCCGGCGCCGAAGTCCGCCGACTCGGCCGGCGGTCCGGTGACCCCTGCGGCCCCGTCCGCACCGAGCGCCGGCGGCTCCGCGCCGTCCGGCCCGCGCCCCGGTCCCAGGCCGGCCCCCGCGGCCAAGCCCGCGCCGGCCGCGCCCGTGCCCGCGGCGGAGTTCCAGGCGCCCCCGTCGGCGCCCACGACCCCGGCTGCGGGACAGCGTCCCGGCGGTGCTGCCCCCGGTCCGCGCCCGGCCCGTCCGGCTCCGGCCGGCGGCCAGCAGGGCGGTCGTGACGGCGGCCAGCGCGACGCAGGCCAGCGTGACGGCGGCCGCCCCGGCGGCAACCGTCCCAGCGGCCAGGGTGGCCAGGGCGGTGCCCGTCCCGGCGCTCCGCGTCCGGCCGGCCCGCGCCCCGGCAACAACCCCTTCACGTCCGGTTCCACCGGCATGCCCCGCCCCGGTGGCGCGGCGCGTCCCGGTGGCGGCCAGGGCGGCGCCCCGCGTCCCGCGGGTCCCGGCGGCGGCGCCCCGCGCCCCGGTGGTGCCCCGCGTCCCGGTGGCGGTCAGGGCGGCCCCGGCGGCTCGCGTCCGTCCCCGGGCGGCATGCCCCGTCCGCAGTCCTCGGGCCCGCGCCCGAACCCCGGCATGATGCCGCAGCGTCCCGCACCCTCCCCGGGTGGCCGCCCCGGCGGTCCCGGTGGGCGTCCGGGCGGTCCCGGCGGTCGTCCCGGCGGTGGTGGCGGCGGCGGTCGTCCCGGTGGTGGCGGCGGCTTCGCCGGCCGTCCGGCCGGTCCCGGTGGCGGCGGTCGTCCCGGTGGCGGCGGTGGCGGCTTCGGCGGTCCCCGTCCCGGTGGCGGTGCCCCCGGCGGCGGTGGCGGCTTCGGTCCGCGCCCCGGCGGTTTCGGCGGACGTCCGGGTGGCCCGGGCGGCCGCGGCGGCACGCAGGGTGCCTTCGGCCGCGGCCCTGGTGGCCGTCCGGCGCGAGGCCGTAAGAGCAAGCGCCAGCGGCGCCAGGAGTACGAGGCCATGCAGGCCCCGTCCGTGGGCGGCGTGCTGCTGCCCCGCGGCAACGGCCAGACCGTGCGCCTGTCGCGCGGTGCCTCGCTGACCGACTTCGCCGAGAAGATCAACGCCAACCCGGCGTCGCTCGTTCAGGTGATGCTCAACCTCGGCGAGATGGTCACCGCCACCCAGTCGGTGTCCGACTCCACCCTGGAGCTGCTCGCCGGCGAGATGAACTACGTGCTGGAGATCGTCAGCCCGGAGGAGGAGGACCGCGAGCTGCTCGAGTCGTTCTCCATCGAGTTCGGTGAGGACGAGGGTGGCGAGGAGGCCCTGGTCTCCCGTCCGCCGGTGGTGACCGTCATGGGTCACGTCGACCACGGTAAGACCCGCCTGCTCGACGCGATCCGCAAGACCAACGTGGTCGCGGGCGAGGCCGGTGGCATCACCCAGCACATCGGTGCCTACCAGGTCGCGACCGAGGTCAACGGCGAAGAGCGCGCGATCACCTTCATCGACACCCCGGGCCACGAGGCGTTCACCGCCATGCGTGCCCGTGGTGCGAAGTCCACCGACATCGCGATCCTCGTGGTCGCGGCGAACGACGGTGTGATGCCGCAGACGATCGAGGCGCTCAACCACGCCAAGGCCGCGGACGTCCCGATCGTGGTCGCGGTCAACAAGATCGACGTCGAGGGCGCCGACCCGACGAAGGTGCGCGGTCAGCTCACCGAGTTCGGCCTGGTCGCCGAGGAGTACGGCGGCGACACCATGTTCGTCGACATCTCCGCCAAGCAGAGCCTGAACATCGACAGCCTGCTGGAGGCCGTGGTCCTGACCGCGGACGCCTCGCTCGACCTGCGGGCCAACCCGAAGCAGGACGCGCAGGGCATCGCGATCGAGGCGCACCTCGACCGCGGCCGTGGCGCCGTGGCGACCGTCCTGGTCCAGCGCGGCACCCTGCGGGTCGGCGACACCATGGTGGTCGGCGACGCGTACGGCCGGGTCCGGGCGCTGCTCGACGACAGCGGTGCCAGCGTGGAGGAGGCGGCTCCGTCGACTCCGGTCCTGGTGCTCGGTCTGACCAACGTGCCGGGTGCGGGCGACAACTTCCTCGTCGTCGACGAGGACCGCACCGCCCGGCAGATCGCCGAGAAGCGTGCCGCCCGCGAGCGGAACGCGGCGTTCGCCCGCAAGGGCCGCAGGTTCTCGCTGGAGAACCTGGACGAGGCGCTCAAGGCCGGTGAGGTGCAGGAACTCAACCTCATCATCAAGGGCGACGCGTCCGGTTCGGTCGAGGCGCTGGAATCGGCACTGCTCCAGCTCGACGTCGGCGAGGAGGTCGACATCCGCGTGCTGCACCGTGGCGTGGGTGCGGTCACCGAGTCCGACATCAACCTGGCGACCGGCTCCGACGCCATCGTCATCGGCTTCAACGTGCGCGCCGCCGGGCGTGCCACGCAGATGGCCGAGCGCGAAGGCGTGGACGTCCGCTACTACTCGGTGATCTACCAGGCCATCGAGGAGATCGAGGCGGCGCTCAAGGGCATGCTGAAGCCCGAGTACGAGGAGGTGGAGCTCGGCACCGCCGAGATCCGGGAGATCTTCCGCTCCTCCAAGCTCGGCAACATCGCCGGTGTGCTGGTGCGCTCCGGCGAGGTCCGGCGCAACACCAAGGCCCGCCTGCTGCGCGACGGCAAGGTCATGGCGGAGAACCTCAACATCGAGGGCCTGCGCCGCTTCAAGGACGACGTCACCGAGATTCGTGAGGGTTACGAGGGCGGTATCAACCTCGGCAACTACAACGACATCAAGATCGACGACGTCATCGCCACCTACGAGATGCGGGAGAAGCCGCGCGGCTGATCCCACGACTCGCCGGTAGCGGCGGAACAACCGGTCCGGGGCCGGTCGACGGCAGAAAAAGCCGTCGATCGGCCCCGGCCGTCGCCTGTACCGTTCATGTTCATGTATGTAGGCACGCTGAGCTTCGACCTCCTGCTCGGTGACGTACGGTCGCTGAAGGAGAAGAGGTCCGTGATCCGCCCGATCGTCGCCGAGCTGCACCGCAAGTTCGCGGTCAGCGTGGCCGAGACCGGCGACCAGGACCTTTACCGCAGAGCCGAGATAGGGATCGCGACGGTCTCCGGCGACCTCGGGCACGTCAAGGACGTGCTCGACCGATGCGAGCGCTGGATGGTCGCCCGGCCGGAAGTGGACCTGCTGTCCACGCGGCAGCGCATCCACGGCGGCGACGACTGACCGAACGAACCGAGTGAAGAGAGAAGAAGACGATGACCGACACCGCGCGGGCGCGAAAGCTTGCGGACCGCATCCGGGTCGTGGTCGCGGAGACCCTCCAGCGGCGGATCAAGGACCCGCGGCTGGGATACGTGACGATCACCGACACCCGGGTCACCGGTGACCTGCGGGAGGCGACGGTCTTCTACACGGTCTACGGGGACGACGAGGAGCGTGCCGCCTCCGCCGCCGCCCTGGAGAGCGCGAAGGGCGTCCTGCGCTCCGAGGTCGGCCGGCAGACCGGGGTCCGGTTCACCCCGAGCCTGGAGTTCGTCGCGGACGCGCTGCCCGACAACGCCCGCACCATCGAGGACCTGCTCGCCAAGGCCCGCGCCGCCGACGAGGAGGTGCGCAAGTCCGCCACCGACGCGCAGTACGCCGGTGACGCGGACCCGTACCGCAAGCCGGCCGAGGAGGACGACGACCTCGACGCGGAGGGTGCGGAGGGTGCCTCGGGCGAGGGCGAGGGCGTGGACGCCGAGGGGCCGGCCGCCGCGGCCGGCGACGAGGACGGTCGCACGCAGGCATGAGTCCCAGGAAGGAAGGCCCGTCGGGCTTGGTCGTCGTCGACAAGCCCGGCGGGCTCACCTCGCACGGCGTCGTGGCCCGGATGCGCCGGCTGGCCGGGACCCGGCGGGTCGGCCACGCGGGCACCCTCGACCCCATGGCGACCGGCGTACTGGTCATCGGCGTGGAGCGGGCCACCCGGCTGCTTGGCCACCTCGCGCTCACCGAGAAGGAGTACGCCGCCACCATCCGGCTCGGCCAGGCGACGGTCACCGACGACGCGGAGGGCGAGGTCACCGCGGAGGCGTCCGCGGCCGACGTGACGCGGACCGCGGTGGACGACGGGGTCGCCGCGCTCACCGGGGCGATCCTCCAGGTGCCGTCCAAGGTCAGTGCCATCAAGGTCAACGGGGTGCGGTCCTACACCCGGGTGCGCGAGGGCGAGGAGTTCGAGCTCGCCGCCCGCCCGGTGACCGTCAGCGCCTTCACCGTGCGGGAGGTGCGGGTGCCCGACGGCGCGCCCGGCCTGCTGGACCTCGACGTCACCGTCACGTGCTCGTCCGGCACCTACATCCGGGCGCTCGCCCGTGACCTCGGCGCCGGTCTCGGAGTCGGCGGCCACCTCACCGCGCTGCGCCGCACCCGCGTCGGCCCGTACGGCCTGGCGGGCGCACGCACGCTGGAGCAGTTGGAGGAGAGCTTCGAGGTGCTGCCGATCGCGCAGGCGGCCGACGCGGCCTTCCCCCGCTGGGACGTCGACGCGGACCAGGCCCGCCTGCTCGGCAACGGGGTCCGCATCGCCACCCCGTCCCTCGGCGCCGGTACGCACGCCGCGTTCGGCCCCGACGGCCGCTTCCTGGCGCTGGTCGAGGAGCATCAGGGCCACGCGAGGATCGTGGCGGGCTTCGGCCAGTAGGGCTCGCTCGGAGCGGGCGGCCGGTCGAGGAGGACCGCCGCCCGACCCGGCCGGCTGTTCTCACCTCTGCCGATCTGCCGTTCTCACCTCTGCCGTGGGGCGGGACCGCCTGTCCCCTTGGCGGGCTCCGCCCCACGACCCCCCTCCGCCCCGTGAGCTGTCCCTATCCATCCGGACCCCCGAAATCACCCCAATGGACGGGCGCTCGGAGTGAACGGGGGGTCGCACGGGGGCGCGTTCGGCAGGCGATCTTGGCAGCCGATCTTCCGGAACCTACCGTCGATAGCGGGATGAAACGGGGCGCGGGGGGCGCAGGGGTGAAGTGGGGGAGAACCGGTCATGGCAGCGCTGCGCAGTGGTGGACGGACCCGGGGATGGGCCGCCGGACAGGCCGCCTCGCGGCCCGGGGAGCGGGACGCCGGCCGCGCCGGTGACGGCGGGAGTAGCGCGGGCGCGCTGATCCGGGTCTGCGACCTGGCCGGACGACCGCGCGGCACCGGTTTCCTCGCCGACCTCGACGGCACCATGATCACCAGCCACGAGGCGGTCGACGGGCTCGCGCGGCTCGTGCTGCACGCCCCCGGCGAGCAGGTGTGCCTCGTCGAGGCCGAGGCGGTCACCCCGCTCCCCGCGTGCGGGCTGGCGCTGGTGGCCACCGAAGGTCTCGACGTACGCCCCCTGCCGCTCGCGCCCAGCGGTCCCGGCCACCCCGAGCGGCGGGCCGTCATCCGGCTGCCGCAGCCGGCCGCCGCCACCGTGCTGGGCACCACCGCGGTCACGTACGCCGCCACCGACCGCTTCCACCTGATCGAGGAGGTCTACGAACTGTCGCTGGAGGGCACCGACCTGGCCGCGGCCGGCCCGCAGGTCTCCGGCAGCCCGGTGGTCGACGCGGCGACCGGCGCCGTGCTCGCGGTGGTGGTGACCGCCCTGCACTCGGGGCACCGCGCCGGCGGCTTCGCGGTGCCGCTGCACGCCGCCTCCGGCGCCGCGCCCGCGCCGCTGGCCGAACTCGCCGCCCGGGCGGCCGCGACCGTCCCCGCGTACGGACCGCACCTCAACTTCGCGGGCGCCCTGCACCTCACCGACACCAGCGTCGCCTCGGCCGGCACCGCACCCGAGCCGTGGCGCGACCCGGTGGCCAGACCCCGGATCGGCGCCGCGCTCGCCGACTTCCTCGGCCGCCGTGGCGAGGCCGCCCCGCTCGCTCTCGGGCTGGTCGGCGAGCCGGGCACCGGCCGCAGCACCGAACTCGCCGCGCTGGCCGCCCGCCGCCACCGCGCCCCCCATCCGGCCCCCACCGTGTGGCTGCGCGGCGCCGAACTCCGCCCGGGTGACGGCAGCGTGAAGGACGCCGTCGAGCGCGCCCTGCGCACCGCCGCCCGCGTGGTCAGCGCCGCCGGCCACGCCCCCGGCGAGCCGCTCCATGCCCCGCTCGCCTACGGCATGGCCGATCCCACCGAGGCCGTCGCCGCCCTGGCGCGTGACTGCGGATGCCCGCTCGTCGTCCTGCTCGACGCGCCCGAGGAGATGCCGCCGGTCCTCGCCCACGAGCTGGCCGGCTGGACCGCCGCGACCGCGGGATGGCTGCGGACCAGCCGGACCCGGCTGGTCGTGGCGTGCCGGCCGGAGTTCTGGGAGCAGGTGGGCGGGCTGCTCCCGGCCGAGTTGCTGTACGTACCGGTGCCGCGGGCGGACGACGGCCCGGGGGCCGAACCGACCATGCTCCGCAGGCCGTTGCCGCCGTGCGTGCGGCTGGAGGACCTCGCCGGGCCCGAGGCGGCCGAGGCCCGGGAGCGGCACGACCTGCCCGGTGACGCCCTGCGCCCCCAGGACGCCGGGCACCCGCTCGCGCTGCGGCTGCTGTCCCAGGTACGGACGGCGCTCGGCGAGCGTGCGGAGTACGGGCCGCCGCCGGGCCGCGCGGAGATCTTCGCCGCGTATCTGGACGCGGTGTGCCTTCGGGTCGCGGTGCGGCTGGGCGCGGCGACGCCGACCTCGCCGCCGGTGCGCGGCCGGGGACTGTGCCGGCTGGCCGCCCGGGTGGCCGGGCAGGCGCACGAAGCGGCGCGGCGCTGCCTCGGTCCCGGGCAGGGGGAGCTGGACCGGGAGGCGTTCGAGGAGCTGTTCCCGTGGCGTACGGGCTGGGCGTCCGCGGTCCTCGCGGAGAACCTGCTGGTGCCCGCGGGATCGGGATACCGCTTCGCGCACGAGGAGTTCGGCGACTGGATCCAGTCCCTCCATCTCGACCTGCCCACCGCGCTGTTCGCCCTGGTGCACCGCTGGTCGCCGTCCGCCGGCCATCCGCTGCCGCCGCTCGTGCCCGGGGACGCACCGGTCCGCCTTCCCTCGCGCGTCTCCGGGCGGTCGGGCGGGGCGGGTGCGGAGGCGGGGGGAGGGGGTGGCCGTCCCGTGCGGGTGCCGCCCGTGCCCCCGGCGCCGCCGGTCGGCCCGGCCGGCCGGCCGCGCTCGCTGCCCGTGCCCCGGCACCGGGCCGGGCCGGTGGTGGGAGCGCTGCTGCTCGCGCCGCCTGATGCCCTGACGGGGCACCTGGAGGCGCTGGTCGAGGTGCTCGACGACGGGCGGGCGGGATGGCCCGGGCCGGGGTGGCTGCCGGCGCGGGCGGCGGTTCCGCCGCTCACGAGCGAGAGTTCGGGGCGGGCCGCGGCCGACCCGGAGCCGGCGGGCGCGGACCTGGAGGCCGACACGGTGCCCACGCCGCGGACGCGGGCGCTGCGAGGCGCGGGTGCGGCACGCAGGGAGCCGGGCGAAGGCGGCGGGCCTCCCTTCCTCCAGACGGATCCGGGCGCCCGCCAGCCGTGCCCGGGCGGTTCCGGCAGCGCGGGGGACGCCTCCGACCGGCAGCAGGGGGAGAGTTGCCGTGGCGGCCACCGCGAACCGGTGCGCGCCTCCTGGCACGGCGACAAACGCCGTACCGAGGCGCAGTGGTGGGCCGCTCACCTCCTGCGCGAGGCGCTGCTGCGGGTGGAGGATGCGGGGCCGCTGCTGCCGGTGCTGCGCGCGCTCGCCGGGCGGATCGTCGTGCGCTCGATCGCCGCGGGCGGCTTCGCACCCGAACTCCTCGGTGGGCTGGGGCAGTTCGGGCCCTGGTTCTGGCGGGCGGTGCCGCTGCCGGAGGCGGACCGGCTGGAGCTGCTGCGGCTGCTGCTCCCGGCGGACGGGCCGCCCGGGGCCGGGCAGGAGGATCGTTTCCTGACCGTGGTGTCGGGGCTGGTGCGCGAGCGCGGGGAGCAGGCGGTGGCCGTGGTGTGCGGATGGTTCGGCGACGACCGCCCGCTCCAGGCGGCGCACCCGTTCGCGGTCGGCGGCCGGCTCACGGTGGCGTCGGCCGCGCAGGCACTCCTGCACACCCACAGCCGCCGCGCGCCCGACTCGCTCACGGAGGCACTGGTGGAGGCCGGGCACTCCGGCGCCGACGACGTGCTGGCCGCGCTCGCCGAGGACCACCCGGGCGCGATCTGCCGGGCCGTCGACCGATGGGCGCACGACCCGCGGCCGGACCGGCGGGTCGCCGCCGCCACCTACGGCGCCCTCGTCGCGCCCTTCGCCCGCGGCTGCGCCGACCGCGAACTGCTCCGGTACGCGGCCCTGGCGCTGCTGGCCCGGGCCGACGAGGTCGGGCTGCACGGCGCCGCGCTCGGCGTTCTCGTCCGCGATCCGGCGACCCGGGTGCGCTACCTCCCGGCCGCGCTGCGCGCTTTCGCCGAGGACGACCCCGGCCTCGCGCCGGGCGCCCTCGCGGAGGCGATGGACACGCACCCCGAGATGGTGCTCGACGCGTTCAGGACGCGGTTGCGGACCGCCGGGGATCCGCCCGGCGGTGATCGGACCGCCGGGGACCAGGCCGGCGATCGGGCGGGAGATCAGGCCAACGATGCCGCGGGCAAGGTGACTTGGGGAGGGGGCGCGGCCACGGTGGCCGGCCCGGCGGCGGGTGCGGCCGACGTGCTTGCCGCGCTGGCCGGCGTCAGGGAGCCGGTGCTGGCCCGGCGTGCCGCCGTCCTGGTCGAGGACCACCTGCGGCAGCATCCCCGGTCCGCGCCCGACGTGGCCCGCTACCTCGACCTGCGGCTCGAACACGGCCCGGGCACAAGGCCGTTGCTGCTCACCCTCACCGCCGCCCTGCTGCGCGACCATCCCGCGCCGATCCGGTCGGCCCTGCTGCCCGTGTTCGCCACGCCGGGCACCCACTTGTCCCAGCCGCTCCGGCATGAACTGCTGGACGCCGCGCTGGAGACCGAGCGTGACCCCGACGTGCTGGCCGCCCTCCTCGCCGCTGCCGCGCATTCGGCCTCCACCCAACACCCGCTGCTCACCCGCGATCTCGTCCACCGCCTGGCCCTCCTGCTCACCCGCACCCCGCAGGGCGCCGCACGCTTCGACCGCACCGTCGTCACCCTCGCCGCATCCCACCCCTCCTTCGCCCAGCTGCTGCGCGGCTGGCTGACCGACGCCACCTGGGACACGCTGCTCGGTCCCAGCGCACGCCACGACCTCCTCGTCGCCTCCTGACCCGGCTCCAGTTCAGGGCCTCGGCGCCGACCCGCCCCGGCACCGTCGAGGAGTGGCCGGAAAGGACCGATCGTGACGCCCCGGAGGCGTCAAGTCGCCGACTGTGGAAGGTCTCAGGGGTGAAGGGGCGTTGTCCTTCAGGGGCCGGTCGGCCTCGGGAGGCGGTCGCGAGGACCCGTGGCCGGACCTCCGAGCAGACACCTGAGGGGGCCGACAGCCGCCGGAAGGAGCGAGCGATGCGGATCGAGGACACCGAGCGCACCGGTGACACCGAGGAGATCGCGGACACCGACGGGATCGGGTCCGCACCGCTTGCCGTGGTGCGGCTGGACGCAGCCGTGGCCGGCGACCCGGCCGTGGTGGGGGCGAAGGCCGCGAACCTCGCCCGGGCGGCCGCCGCGGGCCTGCCCGTGCTTCCCGGTTTCGTGCTGGTCGCCGCCGACCGCGCGCCGGGCGCCCCCGCGGGCACCGGCGCGCTGCGGTCGGCCTGGGAGCGGTTGACGGCCGCCACGGCGCGCTCGGCCGGTGCGACGGGGGCAGCGGTACCGCCGTCGACCCTCCCGCCCCCGCCCGGTCCGGACGACCCCGGTCCCGACGCCCCGAGCCGGGAAGCGATCCGACCGGATGCGCCCGCGCTGGTGGTCCGCTCCTCCTCCGCCCACGAGGACACCGGCGAGTCCTCGATGGCGGGCCGCTTCGACTCGGTGCTCGACGTACGCGGTTGGGAGGCCTTCACCCAGGCGGTCCGGCAGGTGCTGGACTCCGCCTCGCGGGTCCCGCCCGGCGCGGGCCGGGGCGCGGACGACCCGCTGCACGGAATGGCCGTCCTCGTGCAGCCGATGCTCACCGCCGCGGCCGGCGGCGTGATGTTCGGCGCCGACCCTGTCGAGGGACGCCCCGACCACATCCTGGTCAGCGCGGTCACCGGCGGCCCCGACCGGCTCGTGGACGGCAGCACCCAGGGCGTGCGCTACCAGCTCACCCGCCGGGGACGGCTGCTGCACACCGAACCCGACCGGCCGCGTGGCACCGGCCCGCTCGGCCGCCGCCGGCTCGCCCAGCTGGTCCGGCTGGCCCGCCGCACCGAGAAGATCTACGGCGGCCCGCAGGACGTCGAGTTCGGCTTCGACGACGACGGGCGGCTCTGGCTCTTCCAGGCCCGGCCGATCACCGCGATGGCGGCCCGCCCGCCCCGGGGCGCGCGGCTGCTGGGTCCCGGGCCGGTCGCCGAGACGCTGCCGGGCGTGCTCCAGCCGCTGGAGGAGGACCTGTGGCTGGCCCCGATGAACCAGGGGCTGACCCTCGCCCTGGACATCGCCGGCGCCGCGCCGCGCCGCAAGCTGCGCAGACTGCCGGTCGCCACCGCCGTCGACGGCCGGGCCGCCGCCGACCTGGTACTGCTCGGCGCGGTGCCCGCCGCGCACCCCGTGCTGAACTTCATCAATCCCGCACCGGGCGCCCGCAGGGCCGGCGCCGCCTGGCGGGTCGGCCGGCTGCGGACGGCGCTGCCGCTGCTCGCCCGGGACCTGATGGCCGACGTCGACCGGCAGTTGCACAACTTCGCCGAGCCCCGGCAGATGCTCAGCGGCGAGCTGCTGACCGCGGTCGCCTGGGGCCGTACGGTGCTCGCGTCCCTGCACGCCCAGGAGTCGCTGGCCGGCGCCCTGCTGGACACCGACACCGGGAGCACCGCCGTCGGCGAGGCGCTGGCCGTCCTCGCCGAGGGCCGCGACAGCGGCCGGTCGGACGCCGAACTGGTGCGCCGGCACCCGGTGTTGCTGACCCTGCTGCCCCCGTCGCTGGGGGAGCGGGTCGACCTGCCGCAGCACGTCGGCTGGAACGGGGTGCCGCGCGGCGTCGGTTTCCTGTCCGTCCGCGAGGGGCTGCGGCTGCGGATCCGGTGGGTGCAGGAGATGCAGACGTCGATGGTGCGCGAGATGGGCAGCCGGATCGACGCGCACTGCCCGCGCGTCGAGCGGGGCCGTATCGCGCTGCTGCGCTGGCGCGAGCTCACCACCGTCGCGGACGGCGGCGCCCGCCCCCGCGACCTCGCGGAGCGGCTGCCCCGGCGGCAGACCCCGCCGCTGCCGGCGGCCTTCCGCCTCGCGGAGGACGGCCGCCCGCAGGCCGTACGCATCGGCCGCGGTCCCGGCGATGGGGAAGGCGAGGGCCAGGGTGCGGGCGGCGGCCTCGGCACCGGCACGGCCTGGGACGGGGAGGGGCCGCGCCCGCAGGACCCGGTGCTCGTGGTCCGCTCGCTCGACCCCGCGCTCGCGGGGCTGCTGCCCGACCTCGCCGGGCTGGTCGCCGAGACCGGCAGCGTCCTGTCCCACCTGGCGGTTCTGGCGCGCGAGTACCACGTGCCGACCGTCGTCGGCGTCCCGCGCGCCGTCGAGCGGTACGCCCCCGGCACCACGCTGACCGTCGACGGCGCGACCGGCACGATCGAGGCGGCCCAGGCGGCCCAGGCGCCCCGGACGGCGCCGGGCGAGGGCCCGCCGGACGGAGGCGGGGACGGAGCCGCGGCCGGGTCCACCGGTCCGACCGGCAGGCTCGGGTCCGTGCCCGCGCCCGGGACCGAGCCCGAAGGGCAACCCCTCGTGGCGGCCCGCCCGGACGGGTCCGGCGGCGGAGGTTCCGGGAGCCCGGACGGTCGTCCCGGCCGGGGAAAAGGGGCGGCGGCATGAAGTACGTCAGCTACCTGTTCGGCGGCCTGTCCACCCTCGCCGCCGCCGTCTACCTCGTGGTCTACCTCTACCGGTGGGAGTGGCAGCGGGCCGTGCTCTGCGGGGTCCTGCTGCTGGCCGTCGAGGGGTTCCTGGTCTGCGCGATCCTGCTCGGCCGGATGGGCCGCCTGGAGCGGCGGCTGAACGACTCGGACGCCCGCGCCGAGGAGATCAGGCGCCGGCTGGAGCACTCCCGCGAGCAGGCCGCCACGCATCCCTTCCGCTGGCTCGGCGGCGAGCACCGCGACGGCGCCGACCGGACCTCCAGGACGTTCGTCTTCGTGCCCATCCTGATGGTGACCGGCGCCGCGCTGTCCGGGGTCGCCTGGGTGATCCAGCGGATCGCGGCCGCCACCGCCCGGCCCGGGGCCGAGCGGCGGCTGGCAGGGCGGCTCGCACCGCTGGCCGCGCCCGCCAACGGTGTGCACGGCGCCATCCCGCAGCTGGAGGACCGGCCGGCGGTGCCCCCCGCGCGCCGGCTGCGCGTGCTGCTGTCCGTGGTCGGCTCCGTGGCCGCGGTCGTCCTGCTGGTCTGGGGTGTGTACGCGCTCGCCGACGCCACCGAGACACGCGAGGAGGCCAGGCCCGCCGCCGCGGCGACCACCGTGGTCTTCCAGGTCGAGGTGCACGGCACCTCCGACGCCTCCGCCCGCGAGATGGCCGCACGCGACCTGTGGGAGGGCTGCCGCCGGTCCACCTCCGCGCCCAACCCCGACGCCAGCCTGGGCGTGCTCTCCGACGGCGTCTACGCGGGGGTGATCCGGCCGGCCCTGAGCCCGCACGACGTGCTGCGCCTGCGCGGCTGCCTCACCGACGCGTCCGCCAACCGTGCCACCGCGAAGATCCTCGGCGACGGCCAGGCGGCGCTCCCGCACTGACCGGGCCGTACGCACGCGCGCCGGTGCCGGGGCGGGTCGGGGCCGGGTGCGGGGTTGCGGGTGGCAGGTGCCAATACCGGGTGCGGCGAGCGCCGTTCGGCCCGAGGGTTCAGGAGCAGCGGGTAGCCTGCCTGGTACGGCGCCGCCCCGGGGAGGGGCGACGACCACCGTCCCCCGCTTTCCACCCAGGTGGTGAACAGCGCTTGTTCCAGGCCCCGCCGTCCCCCTCACCGTCCGCGCCGCCCTTGCCGGCGCCCCCGGCCGGAGCCGCGGCCGTCGAGGCAGCCGGAACCGGAGTCGGAGCAGCAGCCGGAACCGTGGCTCCGGCCTCACCACCCGTCGGCGCGGCCGGGACCGTCGTACCGGCCGCACCGGTGCCGGATCTTCCGGCCGACCCGCTCAGCGCGCCGGCCCTCGCCCGCCGGATCGCCAAGGTGCTGGTGTGCTGCGTGCTCGGCTACGGCGTGCTGTGGGCGTGCTCGGCCGGCGGGATGCTCGCGCTGACCGCGTGGGCCCGCCACGAGGCGTCCGGCGGCAGGCACACCCCCGCCGGCATCAACCACTTCCTCAAGGTCGACGCGAAGGTCTACCGCGGGTCCGCGCCCACGGCGGCCGGATACCGCGAGCTCGCCGCAGACGGCATCCGCACCGTGGTGGACCTGCGTGCCGAGGACCTGTCGGCCGCCGAACTGGCGCTGCCCGCTCGGGCCGGGCTGCGGTCCGTGCGGCTGCCGATCCGGGACGGCCAGACCCCCACCGGGAAACAGGTCGACGCCTTCCTGCGCGTCGTCAAAGCCTCGGACGGCCCGGTCTACGTGCACTGCGGCGCGGGGGTCGGCCGCACCGGCGTGATGATCGCCGCCTACCTGGTGCGTACCGGCCAGGCCAGCGCCGATCAGGCCGCCGTCCGTACCGTGGCGGTCGGGCCGCCTTCCATCGAGCAGGTCTACTACGTCCTGCACACCGGCCGGCACGCGAACCGGCAGCCGCCCGCCCTGGTCAGCGGGATCAGCCGGCTGCTCGACGCGCCCCGCCGGATCAAGGCGTCGCTGTGAAGCCGGGACCGGCGGCATGGCAGGCTTGTCCGTAGCGTGCGGTGCCGCGCGGCGCGCGGTCCACGCGGGCACGCGGTGAAGACAGAGCGAGACACGGCCGAACAGCAGAAGCGGAGCGTCAAGGTGCAGCGGTGGCGGGGCTTGGAGGACGTTCCCGGTGACTGGGGACGCAGCGTCGTCACCATCGGGTCGTACGACGGTGTGCACCGCGGTCACCAGCTCATCATGGGCCGGGCGGTGCAGCGGGCGCGCGAGTTGGGGCTGCCGTCGGTCGTGGTCACCTTCGACCCGCACCCCAGCGAGGTGGTCCGCCCCGGCAGCCACCCGCCGCTGCTGTCCGCGCACCACCGGCGGGCCGAACTGGTCGCCGAGCTCGACGTGGACGCGCTGCTGATCCTCCCGTTCACCAGCGAGTTCTCCCGGCTGACGCCGAGCGAGTTCATCCGCACGGTGCTCGTCGACGGGCTGCACGCCAAGCTCGTCGTGGAGGGCCCCAACTTCCGCTTCGGCCACAAGGCCGCCGGCGACGTGGACTTCCTGTCCGCGCTCGGCCTGAAGTACGACTACGAGCTCGAGGTCGTCGACCTGTTCGTGCGCGGCACCGCCGGCGCCGGCGAGCCGTTCTCCTCCTCGCTGACCCGGCGGCTGATCGCCGAGGGCGACGTCGCGGGCGCCGCCGAGGTGCTGGGCCGCCCGCACCGGGTGGAGGGCGTGGTGGTGCGCGGCGCCCAGCGCGGCCGCGAACTCGGTTTCCCCACCGCCAACGTGGAGACGCTGCCGCACACCGCGATCCCCGCCGACGGCGTCTACGCCGGCTGGCTGCACGTCGAGGGCGAGGCGATGCCCGCCGCGATCTCGGTCGGCACCAACCCGACCTTCGACGGCACCGCCCGGACGGTGGAGGCCTACGCCATCGACCGCGTCGGGCTGGACCTGTACGGGCTGCACGTCGCCGTCGACTTCCTCGCCTACCTGCGCGGGATGGAGAGGTTCGACACCGTCGAGGCGCTGCTGGAGCGGATGGCGGTCGACGTGAAGCGGGCCCGCGAGCTGGTGGACGCGGCGGACACGCCGCACTCCTGACCGCGGGGGGAGCCGCGGCCCGGCGACGCCCCGGGCGTTGTCAGTGCTCGCTGCGAGACTTCGCGGTATGGCTGCGAAGGACTACACCCCACCCGCACAGCACATCCAGCTCTCGCCGAAGCTGGAGGGCGCCGTCCGCCCGGAGCTGCCCCGTACCGGCGGCGAGCGGGAGATGCTGACCGCCTTCCTGGACTGGCACCGGGAGACCTTCGCGCTGAAGTGCGCGGGAGTGGCGGCCGACCGGATGTCGCAGAAGGCGGTGCCGCCGTCGGCGCTGAGCCTGCACGGCCTGGTCCGGCACCTGGCCGGAGTGGAGCGCTGGTGGTTCCGGCAGCACTTCGCCGGTGAGGACCTCCCGATGCTCCACTACTCCGACGACGCCCCCGACCAGGACTTCGAGTGGCTCGACGGGGACGTGGCGGAGGCGTTCGCCGTCTGGCGGACCGAGTGCGACCACGCCCGCCGGATCGTGGCCGCGGCGCCGTCTCTCGACGCCACCTGCCGTTCCCTGGTCACCGGCAAGGAGATGTCGCTGCGCTACATCCTGGTCGACCTCATCGCCGAGTACGCCCGGCACAACGGCCACGCCGACCTGCTGCGCGAGCGGATCGACGGCACGACCGGGGTGTGACCGGCGCGTGGGCCGGCGGCACGCACACCCTGTCACGCGGGGCGTACGAGCCTGGCCTCGTACGCGAACACCACCGCCTGCACCCGGTCCCGCAGTTCCAGCTTGACCAGGACCCGGCTCAGGTGCGTCTTGACGGTGGCCTCGGCCAGGTGCAGCGTGCCCGCGATCTCCGTGTTGGACAGGCCGCGCCCGACCTCGACCAGCACCTCGCGCTCCCGGGCGGTGAGCCGCGCCAGGCGGTCGTCGCCCGCCGGGTGGCCGGTGCGGTCGTCCGGTGACGGGAGCTGGTGGGCGAACCGCTCCAGGAGCCGCCGGGTGATCCGCGGTGCCACCACCGCGTCGCCCGCCGCCACCGCGCGGATCGCGGCCAGCAACTCCTCCGGCAGCGCGTTCTTCAGCAGGAACCCCGAGGCACCCGCCTTGAGCCCGGCGAAGGCGTACGCGTCCAGGTCGAAGGTGGTCAGGATCAGCACCCGCGACCGCGGGCAGCTCTCCACGATCCGCGTGGTGGCCTCGATGCCGTCCATCCCCGGCATCCGCACGTCCATCAGCACCACGTCCGGCTGCAGCGCCCGCGCCTGCCGCACCGCCTGCGCGCCGTCCCCGGCCTCGCCGACCGGCTCCATGTCCGGCTGCGCGTCCAGCACCATCGTGAACGCCATCCGCAGCAGCGGCTCGTCGTCCACGAGCAGTACCCGTACCGGCGCCGCCACCGCGTTCCCGTCCGTGTCCGTACCCGTGTCCGTGTCCGCGCCCCCGTCCGTGTCCGAAGGCGCAGCCGCGCCCGTGCCCGTCCTCCCCGGGCCGCCCCGCGCGTTCACGGTGCCTCCGGGGTGGCCAGGGCGAGCACCGCGGTGACCCGCCAGCCGCCGCCGGGCCGCGGGCCCGCGGTCAACCGCCCACCGTAGGCGGCCGCCCGCTCCCGCATACCGGCGAGGCCGTGCCCGGCGAGCGGCGGGGGAGGGCCGGGTGGCGCCTGCGGTTCCGTGCCCGCGCCGTCGTCCATGACACTGACCTCCAGAACGTCGGGCCCGCAGGAGAGCCGTACCTCCGCGCGGGCGCCGGCCGGGGCGTGCTTCAGGGTGTTGGTCAGCGCCTCCTGCACCAGGCGGAAGGCGGTGAGCTGGGCCGCGGCCGGCACCGCGGCGGGCTCGCCCGCGACCACCAGCCGGGTCGGCAGCCCGGCCGCCCGCACCTGCTCGGCGAGCGCGTCGAGTTGGGCGATCCCCGGCATCGGGTGGCGCAGCGCGTCCGGCTCGTCGTCGCGCAGCACCCCCAGGAAGCGGCGCATGTCCGTGATCGCCTGCCGGCCGGTCGCCGACGTCTGCCGCATCGCCGTCGCGGCGCGGTCGGGGGAGCGTTCCATCGCGAAGGCGGCGCCGTCGGCGAGCGCCACCATCACCGAGAGATTGTGGGTGACGATGTCGTGCATCTCCCGGGCGATCCGTGCTCGTTCGCCGGCCACCGCGAGCTGGGCGCGCTGATCCCGCTCCAGCTCCAGCCGCACCGCGCGGTCCTCCAGGAACTCCATCCGCTCCCGCCGGGCCCGCATGTTCGTCCCGATCACCCCGGCCGCGGTCGCCATCGCCGACAGCGAGACGAATGTCGCGAGGCCGCGGTCGTGGATCGACCACCGCAGCGTGGCCAGCGCGATGCCCGCCTCCAAGACGCCGAACGCGGCGAGCAGGCGAGCCCGTTCGCCGACGTAGGCGGCCACGGTGTACAGCGCGATGAGCAGGCCCCCGTCCGCCGGTGACCGGACGTCGCCGAGCCACTGGGCGAACGCCGCGGCGGCCATGACCCCGAACACCGTCATCGGCGCCCGCCGCCGCCACGCCAGCGGCACGATCAGCCCGACCTGCGCGAGCAACACCGGCAGCGGGTGGGCCCGCACCGCGCCGTGCTGCAACGCGGTGAAGAACGCGCACAGCGTGAGGGCGAGCAGTGCGTCGACGGGCCCGTGCCCCGCCGCGAGTCGCCGCCCCGGCGGCCCCCACCTCCACCACTCCCGTGCCGGCGTCCGCGGCGCACCCCGCCCCGGCGCGGGCCGGCCGGGCCGGGGGACCGGGCGTGCCGCCACGGTCGACGCGGCCTCGGCGGGCGGGACCTCCACGGCAGGACCTCCTAGGCGTCGCGGCGCTTCAGCAGGACCGCCGCACCGGCCAGCGCGGCGAGCGCGTACGCACAGAAGACCATGAAGCCCGGCCAGGGGGCGAGGGTGTGGTCGACGTGGTGCACGCTGAATAGCGACTGGCCCGCGGTGCTCGGCAGCCACTGGCTCACGTGGTCGCTCCAGGACGCCGGCAGCGCCTCGGCGAGAACCGGCAGGACCAGCAGCACGCCGAAGAGCGTGGCGATGCCGCCCGCGGTGTTGCGGATCAGCGCGCCGACGGCGACGCCGAGCAGCCCGACGACCGTGAGGTAGAGGCCCGTGCCCAGCACCGCCCGCAGCGCGCCGGGATCGCCGAGCGACACTCCGATGTGCCGGGAGGACATCAGCCCCTGCCCGGTGAGGAACGCCACGAGCGCGGCGGCCGTCGTCAGCGCCCACACCGCGGCCGCGAACAGCGCGGCCTTCGCCCACAGCACGGGCAGCCGGCGCGGGACGGCCGCCAGCGAGGAGCGGATCATCCCGGTCGAGTACTCGCCGCTGACCGTGAGCACCCCGAGCACGCCGACGGCGAGCTGGGCGAGGAAGTAGCCGCGCAGGCTGATCCCCGCCGGATCGAACGTGGCGTGCTCGTGCGGCGACATCGTCGGCCAGCGGTTCGCGCTGATCGCGCCGAACAGCGCCCCGAACCCGATCAGCGCCGCCACCGACCCGATCAGTGTCCAGAACGTGGACCGCAGCGTCCGCAGCTTGATCCACTCGGAGTGCAGCACCCGGGCCTGGGTGACACCCGCCCCGCTCCGTGCCCGGCCGGGTCCGCCGGTCGTACCATCCGCGCCCCGGCCCGCCGGAGCCGTCACCGTGCCCGCGCTCATGCCGCCTGTCCTTCCGTCACGTGCCGCGGTGCCTGGTACTCCACGGCGTCCCTCGTCAGCTCCATGAACGCGTCCTCCAACGACGCCTGCTGCGGGGTGAGTTCGGCCAGCGCGATGCCCGCCTCCGTCGCCACCCGGCCGATCCGGTCGCTGGTCAGCCCGGTCACCTCCAGCACGTGCCGGGTCTCCGAGGCCACCGACACGCCCGGTCCGCCGAGCAGGTCGCGCAGCCGGTCGGCCTCCTCCGCGCGCACCCGGACGGATCCGCCGGGGGTGGCGCGGACGAACTCGCTGACGGGAGTGTCGGCGATGAGGCGGCCGCGGCCGATGATGATGAGGTGTTCGGCGGTGAGGGCCATTTCGGACATGAGGTGGGAGGAGAGGAGGACGGTTCTGCCTTCGGCGGCGAGGTCCTTGAGGAGGGTGCGGATCCAGAGGACGCCTTCGGGGTCGAGGCCGTTGACGGGTTCGTCGAGGACGAGGGTGGCGGGGTCGCCGAGCAGGGCGGTGGCGATGCCGAGGCGTTGGCCCATGCCGAGGGAGAAGCGGCCGACGCGGGTGCGGGCGGCGTCCTGCAGGCCGACGGTGTCGATGACCTCGTCGACGCGGCGGCGGGGGATGCCGG
>NZ_FNVU01000024.1:0-93246 GCF_900107965.1 Actinacidiphila yanglinensis
GCCGACATCCGCCTCCTCGACACCGGCCACTTCGCCCTCGAAACCCACCCCGAGGAGATCGCCACCGCGATCCGCGCATTCCTCACCACCTGACCGGGCCCCGGCCGGCACCCCGGCGGACACCGCGGCCGCGCGTCCGAGGACTCCGGCAGCTCACACCGGTTCCGGCAGGTCCATCCGCGCGAGCGCGGCCGGGTCGGTCACGACGGTCAGCGCGGCGATCCTGCCGCCGATGACGGTGAAGGCGAGCAGGGACATCGGGGCGCCGTCCTCCCGCCAGGCGATCGTCCCCGGACGGCCGTTGACGAGGACCTCCCGCCCGCGGGCGGCCGCGCCGGCGGACAGCTGCGCGCCGGCGGCCACCGCGGTGGCGCCGAGGGTGACGTACACCCCGCCGGGCGTCTCCACCGTCAGCCGCACCTCGGGGTCGAGGACCCGCAGCAGCCCCGCGAAGTCGCCGAGGCGGGCCGCCGCCAGGAACGCGCGCACCACCTCGCGCTGCTCGCGCGCGGTCCCGGTCGGGCGCTCGGTCGCCTGGACCTTCCTGCGGGCGCGGCTGGCGAGCATCTTGGTGGCGGCCGTGGACCGGCCGAGGATCAGGCCGATCTCCTCGAACGGCACCGCGAACAGGTCGTGCAGCACGAACGCCAGCCGCTCGCCCGGCCCGAGCGAGTCGAGCACGACGACCAGCGCGAGCCCGACGGAGTCGGCGAGCGCCACGTCGTCCTCGGGCGCCGGCCCCTCGTCGAGCCGCACCACCAGTTCGGGCAGCCGGTCGTCGTAGGACGCCTCGGGGCGGGACCGGCGCGCGCGCAGGACGTCGAGACTGATACGCCCGACCACAGTGGTCAGCCAGCCGGCGAGGTTGTGCAGTCCCGCCGCGTCCTGGCGGGACAGCCGCAGCCACGCCTCCTGGACCACGTCCTCGGCATCGGCGTGCGACCCGAGCATGCGGTAGGCGACCGAGCGCAGCCGGTCGCGCTCGGCCTCGAACGCCTCGGCCACCGGGTTCGTCGGGCTGCCGTCGATCATGGGGTTACCTTCCTCGGTTCCGCTCCGTCATGGGAGATGACGGGCCCGGACGGGCTCGGGTAACCGGCGGCCGGCCGACGCGACCGTCGCGGCCGCCGGAGCCAGGGAACCGAGAGGGAGCAGGACCGATGGAAGCACGGACGAAGAGCGCCGCGAACCCCGATCTGATCACCGCGATCCAGCACCTCCACAAGGCGATCCACGCCGGCGGTGTCGACCGGCGCCTGCTGTCGCTGGTCCACCTGCGCGCCAGCCAGATCAACGGGTGCTCGCCGTGCGTGTTCGCCGCCGTCGCGGGCGCGCGGAAGGCCGGCGAGACCGAGGAGCGGCTGCACCACGTGGTCGCGTGGCGGGAGACGCCCTTCTTCACCGCACAGGAGCGCGCGGCGCTCGAACTGGCCGAGGCGGCCACCCGGCTCCAGGACGGCGCCGCGGGCGTGACCGACCGGATCTGGAGCGCCGTCGCGGAGCACTTCGGCGAGGAGCAGCGGACCTCGCTCGTCCTGGAGATCGCGATGACCAACTTCTTCAACCGGATCAACCGGACGACCGGAGCGCAGGCCGGCACGACCTGGTGACACTGACACGACCTGGTGAGCGGCGCGTCGCGGGCCGGTTGCCGGGTTCCGGCCAGTGAGAGAGCTGGTGGGAGAGCCGGTGGGGCGGGCGGCGGCCGGTCGCGGAGGGCGTCCGCGTCGCCCACCCCCACCATTCATCCAGGCAAACTGCGCAGGTAAACTGGACACTCTCGCCCGCAGATCCTAGGGTGAGGACCATGAGCGAAGATCGTGGTCCGTCCCCGTCGGCCGCCCGCGCCTCGCGCGAGGTGCGGGCCGTCGTCGGGCGCCTGCGCCGCCGCATCCGCGGCGCGGCGGGCGCGGAGGGCATCAGCCTCCCCCAGGCGTCGGTGCTGAGCCGGCTCGCGGACAACGAGGGGCTCACGACCAGTGACCTGGCCGCTGCCGAAGGCGTGCGGCACCAGTCGATGACGTCCACGGTCGCCGGGCTGACCGCGCTGGGACTGGTCGAGCGGCGCCGCGACCCCGCCGACGGACGCCGCTTGCTGATCGCGGTCACCGCCGAGGGACGCCGGCGCGCCGAGGAGGGCCGGCAGGCCCGCGGCGAGTGGCTGGCCGCCGAGCTCGACCGGAAGTGCACCGAGGAGGAGCGCCGGACCGTGATCGCGGCCATGGCGGTGCTGGAGCGGCTCGTCCATGACTGACCAGGCGACCACCGCACGCAGCGGCACCGGCACGGCGGGGTTCGACCGGCGGCTCGTCCCGCCGATGATGCTGGGCTCGGTCCTCAACCCGATCAACTCCACCATCATCGCGGTCGCGCTCGTCCCGATCGGCAACGCCTTCGGGGCGCCGCCGTCGCAGACCGCCTGGCTGGTCTCGGCCCTGTACCTGGCCACCGCGCTCGGGCAGCCGGTCGTCGGCCGGCTGATCGACCTGTTCGGCCCCCGCCGGCTGTTCCTGCTCAGCACCGGCCTGGTGGGGGTGGCCGGCGTCGTCGGCGCCGTGGCCCCCGGCCTCGGTGTCCTGATCGCCGCGCGCGTCCTGCTCGGCTTCGGCACGTGCGCCGGCTACCCGGCCGCCATGGCGCTGCTGCGCAGCGAGGCCAAGCGCACCGGCCAGGACAGTCCCGCCGGCGTGCTGACCACGCTGGCCGTCGCCAACCAGACCATCGCGGTGGCCGGTCCCCTGCTGGGCGGCCTGCTGATCGGGGTGGGCGGATGGCGCGCCACCTTCGCGCTCAACATCCCGCTGGCAGCCGCCGCGGTCGTTCTCGGCGCGCTGCGCCTGCCGAGGCAGCCGCGCACGCAGGCGCCGGGCGAGAGCACGCCGGGCGAGGGCGGTTCGGAAGAGGGCGGCTCGGACGGGGAGGGAGCGGGCGGGGGCGGGGGCGGGGTGGCCGCTCGGATCGACCTGCCGGGCATGGCCCTGTTCGCCGCCATGCTCTTCTCGCTGCTGCTGTTCCTGATGAACCTGCACGCGGACACCTGGTACCTGCCGGCTATCACCGTCGCCGCCGGAAGCGGCTTCGCGCTGCGGGAGTTGCGCGCGAGAACGCCCTTCATCGACCTCCGGGTACTGGGCGGCAACCCGCCACTGCTGGCCACCTACGGGCGGGCGCTGGTGGCCTACGTGGTCTCCTACGCCTTCCTGTACGGCTTCACCCAGTGGACGGAGGAGGGCTACGGGCTCTCACCCTTCCACGCCGGGCTGGTGCAGATACCGATGTTCCTGGTGGGTATCGCGGTCTCCGTCACCGTCGGCCGCAGGCCCGGGGTGCTCGGCAAGCTCCTGCTCGGCGCGGTCGGCCAGATCGCCGCGTGCGTACTGATGCTGACCCTCGGCGCGGCCAGCCCGGTGTGGATGCTGGTCGCCCTCGCCGTCGTCTTCGGCATACCCCAGGGCGCCAACAGCCTGGCCCTGCAGAACTCCGTGTACTTCCAGTCCGATCCCGAGCGCACCGGTTCGTCCGCCGGGCTGCTGCGGACCTTCGCCTACCTGGGCTCGATGATCGCCTCCTCCGCCACCGCCGCGTCCTTCGGGCAGCGGGCCGGCACCGCCGGAATGCACCGCCTCGCTTGGATCATGCTCGGCGCCGGTGTCCTCTACCTCCTCATCACCGTCTTCGACCGGAGCCTGCGGCGCCTGCCGCCCGACCGGACCGGCGCCGCGCGCGGACAGTCCCCCGCTCGAAGGCTCCCCCACCACCCCCGTACGCAGTGAAAGGCCGAACCGTGTCCCGCACCGCCCTGCTCTGCATGGACCTCCAGCTCAACCACCTCTCCCACGTGGCCGACGACTACCTGCCGCGCGCCGTCGGCGCGTTGGAGGCCGCCCGGGCCGCGCGGGTGCCCGTCATCCACGTCGCGCTGCAGCTCCGTCCCGGACGCGTCGACGCCCATCCCCGCAACAAGGTCTTCGGCGCGCTGCCGCCCCAGCTGTTCACCGCCGACGACCCCGGAGCCGCGATCCACCCGGACGTCGCGCCCCTCGGCGACGAGATCGTCATCCACAAGAACCGTGTCAGCGCGTTCGCGGGCAACAACCTCCGGCAGATCCTCGGCGCGCAGGACATCGACCACCTCGTCCTGGCGGGCATCGCCACCGGCGGCATCGTCCTGTCCACCGCCCTGCAGGCGGCCGACCTGGACTACCGCGTCACAGTCCTGTCCGATGCGTGCGCCGACCCGGACCCGGAGCTGCACACCACCCTGCTCACCAAGATCCTCAACCGGCGCGGCGACGTGGCCACCACGGCCGAATGGAGGGACTCCCTTCCGGTCGCGGCGTGACGCCTCCGGCCGCGCGGCCGGCCACCGCCTCCCCGCGCGGCCCCGTCCCCCGGACCCGGGCTCGTGCCCGGCCGGTACGGACCCGTCGTGGTCAGGCGGTACGGGCCAGCACCGCGTGTGCGACCGCCGTCCGGATCCGGGCCGGCGCGCCGGTGCCGCGCACCTCGACGGAGCCGGTGCGCCCCCCGATCGGCGCGACAAGGACGGTGCCGCCGGGCACCAGCCCGATCGTCCTCAACTCGCCCATCAGCCTCACATCCCGCTGGACGTGCTCGGCGATGCTGCGGATCTCCACCCGGCCGCCGCCGCCCCGCGCGACGTCGTCGACCCGGATCAGGTCCGGTCCCGGCGGCGGGGCGGCGTCGCCCGCACCGAGCCGGTCCAGACCGGGGATCGGGTTGCCGTAGGGCGAGGTGGTGGGGCCGCCGAGCAGGCGGACGAGCCTGCGCTCGACGGCCTCGCTCATCACGTGCTCCCAGCGGCACGCCTCGGGGTGCACGCTCTCCCACTCCAGGCCGATCACGTCGACCAGCAGGCGCTCGGCGAGGCGGTGCTTGCGCATCACCGCGATCGCGATCTCGCGTCCCTGCGCGGTGAGTTCGAGCCGGCGGTCGCCGGACACCCGCAGCAACCCGTCGCGTTCCATGCGGGCCACGGTCTGGCTCACGGTGGGTCCGCTCTGGCCCAACCGCTCCACGATACGGGCGCGCAGCGGCACCACGCCCTCCTCCTCCAGCTCGTAGATCGTCCGGAGGTACATCTCGGATGTGTCGATGAGCGCGTGCACACCGGTTCTCCCGTCTGCTCGACAGCGGTACGCGTACGGGCGGCCTGGAGCCGCAGGACGGATGACGCTCCGTCAGGTGGCGTGCGGCACGGTCAGGACGCGTCCGCCGGAGCCGGTTCCGGGACCGGGTCGGTGTCGGTGGCAGTGGCCGCGGCGGTGGCCGTGGCCGTGGCGGGCGGCACGTTGTGGGTGCTCCGGAACACGTTGGCGGGGTCGTAGCGCCGTTTGACAGCCGCCAGCCGCCGGTAGGTGGCGGGCGGGTAGGCCGCCGCGACGTCCGCGGGGCCGGCCGAGCCGAGGAACCCGACGTAGGCGCCCGAACCCAGCGCCGCCACCCGCGACCAGCGGCGCAGCGCCCCGGCCAGCAGCTCCGGCGGGGCGCCCTCCGGGGCCATCAGGCCGGCCGCGACCATGACCTCGGCGTCCCGGTGGGCGTAGGCGGTCGCCTCCCGGCCGACCCGCGCGACCGCGCCGCCCAGGCTGCGCAGCGACAGCACCGCCCCGCCGCCGGCGAACAGTTCGCCGGCGGCGGCGACGGCCGCGTCGTCCAGCGCGGGGAAGAGGACGTTGCGCATCTCCATGCGCAGCCCGGGCGGCAGCGGGGTCATGTCCTCCAGCACCTCGGCGTAGGGCATGGCCCGGACGTCGTCGGAGCCGACCGGGGCGAGGGCGCGGAAGGGCCCCAGCGCCCGGGCGGCCTCCGCCCCGTCCGGGCTCGCCCAGCAGCACAGCAGCGTGGCGGCGGCGGGCCGGCCGGGCATCGCGGGCATGAGGGTGAGCGTCGTGGTCAGCCTCTCGTCGGCGGACCGCATCAGGTCGCGCCAGCCCGCCAGGAGCCCCGGCGGATCGTCGGCCCGCAGGCCGATCGACCCGAAGTGCACGGCGCCGACCCGCTGGGCGGCGAACTCGAAGTCGACGGCCACACCGAAGTTGCCGCCGCCCCCGCGCAGCGCCCAGAACAGGTCGGCGTGCTCCTCGGCGTCCGCGCGGACCACTTGCCCGTCCGCGGTGACCAGCCGGACCGCCGTGAGGCTGTCGATGGCCAGCCCGAACCGCCGGACCAGCCAGCCGATCCCGCCGCCCAGCGTCAGCCCGGCCACGCCGACCTGGCGGGTGTCCCCGGCGGTCAGCCCCCACCCGTGCGGGCCCAGGGCCGCCGCGACCTCGCCCCAGGTCGCGCCCGCGCCGACCCGGACCCGCCCGGTGGCCGGGTCCAGGCGCACGCCGTCGATCCGCCGGGTGTCGAGGAGCATGCCGCCGGTGCTGGTGCTCAGGCCGGCCATGCTGTGCCCGCCGGACCGGACCGTCACCGCCAGCCCGGCCTCGGCCGCGTAACGCAGCGACAGCGCCACTCCGGCGGCGTCGAGCGGACGGACCACCAGGTCGGGGGTGCCGGAGCCGAGCACCGTGGCCGCGCTCTCGGCGTAGCCGTCGTCCCCGGGCCCGAGGACGTCGGTGGCCGTGCCGAGCAGGGCCGGTACGGGCGGGAGGACTTTGCTGCGGGATGTCTGTGTCATGGGGACGATGGTGCGGAGTGCGGGCCCGGTCCGTCGTCGTGCACCGGGCGTGCTTTTCTCCTGATCACCAGGGACCCGGCGGGCCGTTGGACTACTCCCGGCGCAGTACGCGGAAATGGGTCCGGCGGCATGATGCGGGCACCGGGCGGGCCCGTAGTCTTGGGGGATGCATAGCGATCGCGGCATGCTCAGGCTCTACCGGGCCGGCTGGGTGCTCTCCGCCGGTGTCATGGTCGTGGCCGCCGCCATGTGGCAACTGCACCTGCGCGAGGTGGAGCAGCGCGCCGAGGAGGCCGAGCGGACCAAGGACGAGGCCGCCATGCGCCGGGCCGTGGAGGAACGGCTGCGCATCGCACGGGAGTTGCACGACTCGCTGACGCACAGCATCTCGGTGATCCAGGTGCAGGCGGGTGTCGAGGTGCACCTGGCCGGCAAGCGGGGCGACGAGGTGCCGCCCGCGCTGCTGGCGATCCAGGAGGCCGGTGCGGACGCCGCCCGCGAACTGCGGGCCACGCTCAGCGTGTTGCGCTCCACCGAGGAGGGCGACACCAGCGGCCTGGCGCAGTTGGAGAGCCTGGTGGCGCGGGCGCGCACGGCAGGGCAGCCGGTCACCGTCACGGTGGTCGGCGCGCGCTACCCGCTGCCCCGCGACCTCGACCAGGCGGCCTACCGCATCGTGCAGGAGGCGCTCACCAACGTCTCGCGGCACGCCGGGGGCGCGTGCGCCACGGTGCAACTGCGCTATGCCCCGGGCGAGTTGACAGTCCAGGTGGATGACGACGGCGATCTGCCCGGCGCCCCCTCGGCCGGGCAGGGGCTCGGCCTGATCGGCATGCGGGAGCGGGTCGCCGCGCTCGGCGGGCGCCTGCACGCCGGGCCGCGGGAGGACAGCGCCGGGTTCCGGGTGCGCGCCGAGCTGCCCGTGCGGGCGGCGTCGTGAGGGCGACGGACGGCGAGGTGATCAGGGTCCTGCTCGCCGACGACCAGGCGCTGATCCGCAGCGGCATCCGGGCACTGCTCGACGCGGAGGACGGCATCGAGGTGGTGGCCGAGGCCGCCGACGGGCAGCAGGCGTTCGCGCTGGCCGTGGAGCACCGCCCGGACATCGCGCTGGTCGACATCCAGATGCCGGTGCTCGACGGCATCGAGGCCACCCGCCAGATCGTCGCGGACCGCCGGCTGGCCGGTGTCCGGGTCATCATCCTCACCAACTACGGCCTGGACGAGTACATCTTCCGCGCGCTGCGCGCGGGCGCGACCGGCTTCCTGCTGAAGGACACCCAGCCCGCGGAACTGCTCCAGGCGCTGCGGGTGGCGGCCCGCGGCGACGCGCTGCTGTCCCCCGCGGTGACCCGCCGGCTGATCAGCGAGTTCGTCGCCCGGCCGCCGGACGTGCTGGCCGCGGCGGGGATGGAGTCGCTGACCAACAGGGAGCGCGAGGTCGTCGCCCTGGTCGCCCGCGGCCTGAACAACGACGAGATCGCCGAGACGATGGTGCTGAGCCCGACCACCGCGAAGACCCACGTCAGCCGGTCCATGTCCAAGCTCGGCGCCCGCGACCGCGCCCAACTGGTGGTGTTCGCCTACCAGAGCGGCCTGGTCAGCCCCCGCGACCCGACCCCGCCGCGGTAAAGCCGGAAAGGCCGGACGCCTGGCCCGACGTCGACTTAAGGTGACGGTTCGATCTTGGGACTACGGGAGGGCGACGGATGACCGTCGACGGTTTCACGCTACTCGCTGACGCGCACGACTATCTCCTTGCCGCCGCGCGGGGCGTCCCCGCCGGGGCGTGGGGGGATGCGACGCCGTGCTCGGAGTGGACGGTGCGTCAGGTGCTGAACCACGCGCGCCTGGATCAGCAGGCGCTGGTCATGCAGATCACTGGTGTCGCGCCTGCGAGTGACCCGTTCGCGCCCGCGGACACGACGGCCGGCGACCCGGTCGCGGAACTGCCGGAGGTGCTGAAGGCAGCGGCCGCAGCGTGGGAGTCGGGCAGGGACGCCGAGAGTGTGCCCACCCCGATGGGACCGATGCCGGCCGGTGTCGGCGCCGCCGCCGCGGCGCTCGACGCCGGAATCCATGCCTGGGACATCGCCAGGGCCACCGGTCAGGACCTCCCGCTGGCCGAGGACATGGCGGAGGCGCTGGAGGACATCGCGTCGAGGCTCGTCGACTTCGTGCGCGATTCGTTCGGGAAGTACGCGCCCCCGGTGGCCGTTCCGGAGGGGGCGAACCGCGCGGAGAGGCTTCTCGCGTTCACCGGGCGCGACCCCCACTGGTCGCGCTGACCCCGCGCCGACTACACCACCGTGGTAGGTCGGGGCCCGCCGGAGTGGCGGGACCCGTCCTGCCCGACTCGGGCGGACGCTGTCCTCGTCGCGCTCCCCCACCTCTTGGGCTGCGATCGGAAGCGCGGCCCCCACGCCAGTGACGGCACGGCGCCGCACGCGCGGGCTCCCGAGGTCAGAGGCTGCTGAACAGGGCGTCGAGGGGGGCGGGGACGCGGTCGGGGGCGAGGGCCTCGACGAGGACGCGGCCGTAATGGATCTTGCGGCCCTTCTTCGTGCCGAGGAAGCGCCGCAGTTGCTGCGGTGAGGTGCGGTCGCGCTGCGCGGGCTGGCGCAGGAACGTCAGCAGGGCGCGCAGGTCGCCCTCCGCGTCGATGAGTTCCTGGACCCGGGGGGTGCCGAGCGCGCGGATCAGCTCGTCCTCCAGGTCCGCGGCGCAGACGAAGAACTCCTGGGCGGCGCCGTCCCCTTGCAGCGCGCGGGCGTAGTAGCCGCGCTCCGCCTCGTCGCACAGTCCCGTCAGGCGCAGGCCCAGGCCGGCGGGGCCGAGGAGGCGGGCGAAGCGTCCCACGCTCATCGCGCCGCCCATCGGCACGACGCACACCCCTTCGGCTGCCAGGTCCCGGCCGCGGCTCTCGGCGAGCGCGGTGACCGCGGCCGCGTCGCTGAGCCCTTCGAGCAGGACGACGGCGCGCACCGGCAGCAGCTCGGCCAGCTCGTGCGCGCCGTCGCCGGGGCCGCCGGCCGCCCACGCGGTGACCGTGTCCCGGAAATCCTCCATGTCGGCCATGGGAGGAGTCTGCGACGTTTCCGGTCACCGCGGTAGGGATTTACGGCCGGCAAGCCGGGTGGAGGGTCGAGTGCCCCCGTCCCCCCGGGAGGATCAGGCGCAGTTGCCGTTGCCCCCGCCATAGTAGATGTCGATCGACCCGCTCCACGACAGGCACTGGCCCGGCGCGGGGGTGGGGTTGTACACGGGGCCCGCGTAGGTGGTGAAGGAGCCGGAGTCCCGGACGGGGTGCGTGCTCTCGGGCCAGGTGTCGAGGGTGACCTCCACGAACTCCCGGGCGCCGGGCTTGTTCCGGAGGGTCACCGCGCAGACCTGGTCGTCGGTGGCGCTCCAGGTCACGTAGGTGACGCCCACCGAGGCGACCGGGGTGGAGGCGATGACCTGGTAGCCGGTGCCGCAGACCCCGTTGTACGGGGCGGACGCGGCGGCCGGAGAGGAGGCGGACGCGGGACCGGCGAGCAGCGTGCCGGAGGCGGCCAGGGCAGCGGCGGACGCCGCGACGGCGATGAGACGGCGTGAGGTCTTCATGAAGTATCCCCCTGGGGTGATGGTCGTCGAGAGGTGTGCGCGCCCTGTGCGGCGGCTGTGCACACACCCAGTAAGACCGTTGGCGGCCAAGGGAGTTGTGGCCCCCTCTGTCACTGTTTCGTCACCGCGTCCGGCGGGTGCGGCGCGACCGGGTCGGACCCGCGTCCGGCTACGGGCGCACCCTCCTCGCCCGGGACTCCAGGTAGCGCTGCTCCGCCAGGCTCGCGGTGGACCTCGCCGCGCGCCGGTAGTCCTCGTGGGCGCCCGCGGAGTCGCCGGCCTTCTCCCGCAGGTGGGCCCGTACGGACAGCAGCCGGTGGTGCGCGTCGATCCGCTGGTCGCCGTCGAGGGTGGACAGCAGGTCCAGCCCCGCCCGCGGCCCGTCGGTCTCGGCGAGCGCGATCGCCCGGTTGAGGGTGACCATCGGGTTCGGCGCGATCCGCTCCAGGATCAGGTAGAGCGCGTGGACCTGCTGCCAGTCGGTCTCCTCGGCCGTGGCGGCGTCCGCGTGGGTCGCGGCGATGGCGGCCTGCAACGGGTAGGGGCCCAGCGCCGGGGCGGCCAGCGACTCCTTGGTCAGCGCGGTGCCCTCGTCGATCAGCGCGCGGTCCCAGGTCGTACGGTCCTGCTCGTCGAGCGGCACCAGGTCACCCGCCGCCGTGGTGCGGGCGGCGCGGCGGCTGTGGGTGAGCAGCATCAGCGCGAGCAGCCCGGTCACCTCGGAGTCGTCGGGCAGCTGCGCGTGCACCGTGCGGGTCAGCCGGATCGCCTCCCGCGCGAGGTCGGCGCGGTGCAGCTCGCTGCCGGACGACGCGGTGTACCCCTCGTTGAAGATCAGGTAGAGCACGTGCAGCACCACCCGCAGCCGCTCCTCGCGTTCCGCGCCGACCGGCGGGGCGAACGAGCTGCCGGCGGCCTTGATGCGCTGCTTGGCGCGGCTGATCCTGGCGGCCATCGTGGCCTCGGGCACCAGGAACGCGCGGGCGATCTCGACGGTGGTCAGGCCGCCGACCGCGCGCAGCGTCAGGGCGGTCTGCGAGGCCGCGGTCAGCGTCGGATGGCAGCACAGGAACAGCAGCAGGAGGGTGTCGTCGGTGTCCGGCACGTCCTCGGGGACCACCTCGGCGGCCGTCGCCGACTCCCGCTCGCGCCGCGCCCGGTCACTGCGCAACTGGTCGATGAGCCGCCGGGACGCGACCGTCACCAGCCAGCCGCGCGGGTGCTCCGGCACGCCCTCGGCGGGCCACTGGACGGTGGCGGCGAGCACGGCCTCCTGCACGGCGTCCTCGCACCCCTCGAACCGGCCGTACCGGCGGACGAGCGTGCCGAGGACCTGCGGCGTGAGCTCGCGCAGCAGGTCCTCGATGGCTGGTGCGGTCATGCCTCCAATTGTCCGTCGCTGAACATCACCTGTCGCACCTCGACCCCCAGGCCCTCGATGGCGGTGTCCGGGATCTGCCGGGCCAGCTCGATCGCCCGCTCCTTGTTCTCGCAGTCGAGCAGGTAGAAGCCGCCCAAGTACTCCTTCGACTCCAGGAAGGGGCCGTCGGTGACCACCGGCTGGCCGTTGCGCACCCGCACCACCGCGGCCTGCGAGGGATCGACCAGCGCCTGCGTGATGATCAGCTCGCCGGACTCCTTCAGTGCCTCGATGAACCGGCTGTGGCCTTCGCCGATCGCCGCCTTCTCGTCGTCGGTCAGCGCGTCGATCACGGCCGGGTTGATGTGCAGGCCGATCAGGAACTTCATCGTGTCCTCCTCGCATCGGGGTTTCACGAGCCCCGGCGGGGCCCTCGCCCGTCGGTCGGAGCCGGTCGCGCCGTCTTGACATCCCCGGCCGTGCTTTCGCCCGGAATCTTTCCACCGCCCGGCCGCGGGGGCCGCGCGCACCGCCGTGAGCCCGGCACCGCCGGCACACCGCACCCCGCACGCACCGCCGTGAGCCCGGCACCGCCGGCGACCCACCGCGCGCCGATGTCAAGAAGCCGCCGGCCGCTCCGACCACCGGCGGAACACCGAGGAAGACAGACCGAGGAAGAGAAGGAGATCCGGACATGCGAGTCAACCGGGCCTGGCTGGGACTGGCCGTCCTCCTGCTGCCGGCGCTGCTGGTCGCGATGGACATGACGGCGCTGCTGCTCGCACTGCCGCGGCTGAGCGCGGACCTGGGCGCGGGGAACGTCGCCCAGTTGTGGATCAGTGACGCGTACGGCCTCACGGTGGCGGGCCTCGTCATCACGATGGGCACCCTCGGCGACCGGATCGGCCGCAGGCGGCTGCTGCTGATCGGCGCGGGGGCGTTCGCGGTGCTGTCGGTGGCGGGCGCCTTCGCGGTCGATCCGCTGATGCTGATCGTCGTGCGGGCGCTGCTGGGCGTCGCGGGCGCGACACTGGCGCCGTCCACGCTCGCCCTGATCACCACCCTGTTCCGCGACGAGCGGCAGCGCGGGCAGGCCATCGCGATCTGGGCGACCTGCCAGTTCGCCGGCGGCGCGATCGGGCCGGTGCTCGCCGGCTTCCTGCTGCAGTACTTCTGGTGGGGATCGGTGTTCCTGGTCGCCGTCCCGGCGATGGTGCTGCTGCTGGTGGCCGGTCCGGTCCTGCTGCCGGAGTCCCGCGGCGACCGCCCGGGCCGGCTGGACCCGGCGGGCGTCGGTACGTCGCTGGCGGCGGTGCTGCTGATGTTCTACGGCGTCAAGCAGCTCGCCGTCGGCGGCGCGCCGGTGGTGCCCGCGGTGTCCCTCGCCGCGGGCGTGGCGGTCGGCGCGCTGTTCGTGCGGCGCCAACTGCGGCTGGAGACGCCGCTGCTGGACCTGCGGCTGCTGCGCAGCCGCCCGTTCACGGCGGTGATCGCCGCGCTCGTGCTGGCCGGCATCGCCATGGCAGGCACGGGCCTGCTGGTGACGCAGTATCTGCAGAGCGTGCTGGGCTACTCGCCGGTCGAGTCGGCCGTGCTGTTCGCGCCGATGGGCCTGGGGGTGGCCGCCGGCACCATGGCCGGCCCGGCGCTGGGCCGCCGGATGGAGCAGCGGACCGCGATCGCCGGCGGCCTGGCGGTGTCGGCGCTGGGCGGCCTGCTGCTGACCGGCGCGCACGGCGCGGGCGCGCTGCCGCTGGTGATGACCGGCATCGCCGTACTCGCGACGGGCGCCGGGCCGCTGTTCGCGCTGGGCACGGGCCTGGTGATCGGTGCGGTACCACCGGAGCGGGCCGGCTCGGCGGCGTCGATGTCGGAGACCGGCAACTACTTCGGCGGCACGCTCGGCTTCGCGCTGCTCGGTACTGTCTCCGCGGCGGTCTACCGGCACCGGATGCACGGCACCTCCGACTCGGTGGCCGGCGCGGTCGCCGCCTCCCGGCGCCTTCCCGCCGGGCAGGGCGCGGCGCTGCTGCACGACGCGCGGGCGGCCTACACCGTCAGCCTGCACGTCACCGGCGGCGTCGCCGCGGCGGTCTTCGCCACGGCGGCCGTACTGGTCCTCACCCTGCGCCCGGCCGTCGAGCCGTCCGCCCCGGCAGCGCTCCCCGCGTACGAGACGACCGGCCGGTAGGCCGGGCCGCACCCATGCCGGGCGGTCCTCCGCCGGACGCATCACGGTCGGCCGCCCGGCCACCCACCCCCCGAACCGTCGCCTGTGCGCCAGGTGTTGACAACGTTGCCAGTGCGGCTGAGACTACCCGCGCTGGCAACGTTGTCACGAAGTGCGCTCCCCTGCACGGCAGTTGTCCGGCATGCGCGTTGGAGCACGTCGCCCAGCTGAGGAGCCCGGTCATGTCCGCACCCGTCCGCCGTTCCCGATCCCGCCCGTTCCGCTCACGCCGGTGGCCGGCCGCGGTGGCGGTGCTCACCGGGATGGTGCTGGCCGTCCTGCCCGCCGCCGGCGCGCAGGCGGCCTCCGGGCACGGTGCGGACGGCGGCACCTTCTCGTCGTCGTTCGAGCCGTCCGGCCCCGCGCCGAACTGGCAGAGCACGCCCGAGACCGGCCCCGGCGGCCACCTGCCGGACAGCGGGGTCGTCCCCGACTCAGGTGGCGCGCTGCCCGGTTCGGTGATGGCGTCGGTGGCCTCGGTCACCGCCGGTTCGGAGGTGCTGCCCGACCACGGCGCCACCCGCGCCGCCGACGGCGACGCGGGCACCTCGTGGCAGGCGGACAGCAGGACCCCGGCGCTGACCGTCACCCTCGGCGGGGCCACGCGGGTCACGCGGTACGCGATGACCTCGGCGGGCGACTCCCCCACCCAGGACCCCACGTCGTGGGCGCTGCAGGGCTCGGACGACGGGCAGAGCTGGCACACGCTCGACAGCGAGGGCGGCCAGGACTTCGCCCAGCGCGGGCAGACCAGGATCTTCACCGTCCGCCGGGCCGGCGACTACAGCAGCTACCGGCTGGCGGTCAGTGCCAACCACGGGGACAGCCGTACCCAGCTGGCGGAACTGGTGCTCGCCGCCGGTGACGGCGGCCCCGCGGGGATGACCACCGCGGTCGGCAGCGGTCCGGCCTCCGGCCCCACCATCAAGCCGAACGTCGGCTTCACCGGCACCCACGCGCTGAAGTACGCGGGGTGGCAGCTCGCCGGCCACGGCAGCGTCGCCGACAAGGTCTACCAGGTGTCGATCCCGGTCCGGCGCGACACCCGGCTGTCGTACGCGATCTTCCCGGAGCGCACCGGCAACGACCTGGCCTACCCGAGCACGTACGTCTCGGTCGACCTGGCGTTCAGCGACGGCACCTACCTGAGCCGGCTCGGCGCCACCGACCAGTACGGCAAGGCGCTGACGGCGGCCGGCCAGGGTGCGGCGAAGGTCCTGCACGCCGGGCAGTGGAACGCCGTCGACGCCGACCTCGGCGCGGTCGCGGCGGGCAGGACGGTCACCCGGATCCTGGTCGACTACGACAACCCGGGCGGCCCGGCCCACTTCAGCGGCTGGCTGGACGACATCGCGCTGCGGCCGGCGCCCGCGGCGAACACCTGCGCGCACCCGTCGACCTGCGTGGTCACCACCCGCGGCACCGACTCCTCCGGCGACTACTCGCGCGGCAACAACTTCCCCGCCACCGCGGTCCCGCACGGCTTCAACTTCTGGACGCCGGAGACGAACGCCGGCACCACCAGCTCGATCTACACCTACCAGCAGGACAACAACGCGGCGAACGAGCCGGTGATCCAGGCGTTCGGGGTCAGCCACGAGCCCAGCATCTGGGTGCAGGACCACCAGACGTTCCAGGTGATGCCGTCGGCGTCCGGCGCACCCACCACCGCGGACCGCGCCACCCGCGGCCTGGCGTTCAGCCACGACCACGAGACCGCCCAACCCGATTACTACGGCGTGACGTTCGACAACGGCATCCGGGCCGAGATGACGCCCACCGACCATGCGGCGGAGATGCGGTTCACCTTCCCCGGCGGCGACGACAGCCTGATCTTCGACAACGTCAACGACAACGGCGGGCTGACCGTGGACAAGGCGACCGGCACGGTCACCGGCTACTCGGACGTCGCCGGATTCTGGGGCGCGCCGCGGATGTTCGTCTACGCGACCTTCGACCGGCCGATGACCGGCAGCGGCTCCCTCACCGGGGGCGGCGGACCGGACGTCGGCGGCTACACCGCGTTCGACCTGGGCGGCGGCCACCAGCTCACGATGCGCATCGCGACCTCCTTCATCAGCGTCGACCAGGCCCGGCGCAACCTCGAACAGGAGGTCGGGCAGCGCGACTTCGACGCGGTGCACGCCGCCGCCCGGGCCGCCTGGGACAAGGCGCTCGGCGTGGTCACGGTGCGCGGCGCGAGCCAGGACCAGCTCACCTCGCTGTACTCCAGCCTGTACCGGCTCAACCTGTACCCGAACGAGCTCTACGAGAACACCGGCACCACCGCGAAGCCCGACGACAAGTACGCCAGCCCGTACTCCGCCTCGGCCGGGCCGTCCTCGCCGGTGGCCACCGGAGCCGCGGTCAAGTCCGGCCAGCCGTACGCCAACGAGGGCTTCTGGGACACCTACCGGACGGCCTGGCCGCTGGACTCGCTGCTGTATCCGCAACTCACCGGCAAGATGATCGACGGGTTCGTGCAGCAGTACCGGGACGGCGGCTGGATCGGCCAGTGGACCGCGCCGGGCTACCTCGGCTTCAGCGGCACCAACTCCGACGTGGCGATCGCCGATGCGTACCTGCGCGGCGTCACCGACTTCGACGTGCGCGACGCGTACGAGGCGGCGGTGAAGGACGCCACGGTGCCGTCGTCCGGGATCACCGGGCGCCCGGACGTGCAGGAGTCGACGTTCCTCGGCTACACCCCGCAGACCAGCGGGTCGAGCGCGTCGGTGTCGCTGGAGGACTACCTCGCCGACTACGGCATCGCGCAGATGTCGCAGAAGCTCGCGTCCACCACGCCGGCCAGCGACCCGCACCACCGCGAATACGTCGACAACGCCCGGTACTTCAACGACCGCGCGCAGCACTACGTCGACCTGTTCGACCCGTCCACCGGCTTCTTCCAGCCGAAGAACGCCGACGGCACCTTCGAGCACGGCGCGTCGACGTACAACCCGCTGGACTGGAACGCCACCGACTACACCGAGGGCGACGGCTGGACCTACGCCTTCGCGGTGCCCGAGGACGGCAACGGGCTGGCGAACCTCTACGGCGGCCGCAGCGGGCTCGCCGACAAGCTGGACCAGTTCTTCGCCACCCCCGAGACGGCGCAGTACGGCGGCGGCATCTTCGGGCCGTACCACGAGATGTTCGAGTCCCGTGACGACCGGATCGGCCAGTGGGCGTTCAACGACCAGCCGTCGATGGACGTCCCCTACATGTACGACTACGTCGGGCAGCCGGCGAAGGCCGAGCAGCACGTCCGCGACGCGATGAGCCGCCTGTTCACCGGCAGCACCATCGGCCAGGGCTACCCGGGCGACGAGGACAACGGCTCCATGTCGGCCTTCTACCTCGACAACGCGCTCGGCCTCTACCCGCTGCAGTCCGGCTCGCCGACCTTCGCCGTCGGCTCGCCGCTGTACGACCAGGTCACCCTCCACCCGGCCGGCGGCCGCCCGCTGACCATCACCGCGCACGGCAACTCCGGCAGCAACATCTACATCCAGTCGATGACGGTCGACGGCCATGCCTACGACAAGACGTACCTGGAGCACGCCGACCTCACCCGCGGCGGGCGGATCGACCTCCGGATGGGGTCCCACCCGTCCGGCTGGGGTACCGCCCCCGCGGACGCGCCCCCGTCGCTGACGACCGGCTCGGCCGTCGCCGACCCGCCGAGCGACCTCACCGGGCCGGGCAAGGGCACGGCGACCGCCGGCGGCACCACCGCCCCGGCCGCGCTCTTCGACGACACCTCGTCCACCGAGGCGACCCTGGCGGCCGGAGCGGGCGCGCTGGAGTACCACTTCGACCAGCCGCAGGCACTGGACCAGTACACCCTCACCAGCGGCGCCGGGACCGGCGGCGATCCGTCGGCCTGGACGCTCAGCGTCTCCGACGACGGCACGCGCTGGACCACCGTGGACCGCCGCAGCGGTGAGGGCTTCGACTGGCGCCAGCAGACAAGGGCGTTCAGCCCGAGCACGCCGACCGGCAGCCACGCCTACTACCGGATCGACTTCACCGGCGGCACCGCGACCACCCTGTCGGAGGTGGAGCTGCTCGGCCGCTGAGCAGCGGCCCCCACGCGGCGCCCTCTCCCCCCGGGGAGGGCGTCGCGCCCCGCACACCGGCCGCAGCACGCGGCGAAACCGCACCCCCGGAGCCAGAGATGCCCGAGCACCAGCCCCGCACGTCCCGCCGCACCTTCCTCCGTACCAACGCCACGCTGCTCGCCGGCTTCGCGCTGTCGGCGGCGCTGCCGGAGGCCGCGCACGCGGCCGGCAGCGCCGCCCCCGCCGGTGCCTCCGCCGCCGCGCAGGCCGCCGCGGGCGGCACCGACCTCGCGCGGTACCGCCCGGTGGCCGTCTCCTCGACCGACTGGGCGCCCACACCCGGGTCGTTCGCGGTGGACGGCCTCGCGCAGAGCGGCGTACGCGGCTCGGGGTGGCGCGCCGCGGCCGGCGACCCGCAGTGGATCAGCGTCGACCTGCAGGCGCCCGCCACCATCGAGTCGGTGGTGCTGGTCTTCGAGGCGGACAGCTCCGATCCGGGCTTCACCCCGGACCCGGGCATCAACCCCTTCCTGCACACCACGGGCTTCGAGGCGCTGTCGAGCTGCGCCGTCGCCTTCTCGCTGGAGGTGTCCGACGACGGCGACGCGTGGCGCTCGGTGTACGAGACGTCCAGCGGCACCGGCGGCACGATGACCATCACCCTGCCGGAGCCGGTGACCGCCCGCTGGATCCGGATGACCTCCACCAAGCGGGCGAACGCCAACCCGGTCGGCCTGAACGGCTTCGAGGTGTACGGCAGTTGCCGGACGCACCGGCCCGCGGCGACCGGCTGGACGGACTGGGGACGGCACACCGCGCAGGCCCCCGCGTTGAAGGTGGCCGGCGACGGCACCGTCCCGCTGGAGTCCGGCTGGACCCTGACCATGGACGACCTGGCGGGCTCGGACGACGGCGCGGCGCTGTCCGCCGGCGGGCTGGACGTCAGCGGCTGGCTGCCCGCGACGGTGCCCGGCACCGTGCACGCGTCGCTGGTCGAGCAGGGGCACCTGCCGGAGCCGACGGTGGGCTTCAACAACATGCGGGCACCGGAGGCGCTGTCGCGGCACGGCTGGTGGTACCGGCGGGCGTTCCACCTGCCGGCAGGTCTGGCCACCGGCCACGGCCGCCGCGTCTGGCTGGAGTTCGACGGCGTCAACCACCAGGCCGAGGTGTGGCTGAACGGCGGGAAGGTCGGCGAGGTGACCTACCCGGTCGCCCGCGCCGCCTTCGACGTCACCGGCGCGCTCGGCTCCGGCGAGCAGGTGCTCGCGGTGAGCATCGCCCCGATGCCGCACCCCGGAAACCCGGGCGACAAGGGCCCGTCGGGCATCTCCACCCTCAACTCCGTCGCCGCGGCCGCGGATTCGCCGACCTACCTGTCGATCAGCGGCTGGGACTGGATGCCCGCGGTGCGCGACCGGGCGGCGGGCATCTGGAACCACGTCCGCCTCCGCTCCACCGGGGACGTGGTGATCGGCGACCCGCGGGTGGACACCGCCCTGCCCGACCTGCCCGCGGCCGGCGCCGCCGAGGTGACCGTGGTCGTCCCGGTCCGCAACGCGGGCGGTGCGGCGCAGCGGACCACGGTCGGCGCGACGCTGCACGGCGCGCGGGTCAGCAGCACCGTCACCCTCGCGGCGGGCGAGAGCCGCGAGATCGTCTTCGCTCCCGCCGATCACCCGCAACTGCGCATCGCCACGCCGCAGTTGTGGTGGCCGAACGGCTACGGCGACCCGGCGTTGCACGACCTGGTGCTGACCGCCACCGCGGCCGGGAAGACCTCCGACCGGCGCACCGCGCAGGTCGGGCTGCGGCAGTTCGACTACCACTACGACCAGCCCATCGTCATCGGCTCGAACGGCCACTCCGCGCCGCAGACCGTGAACCTGCCGCAGCAGCAGGCGCGTTACGTCCGCATCCAGTGCGGCAAGCGCGCCACCGGCTTCGGCGCGTCGATGTGGACGCTGTCGGTGCTGGACAGCGCGGCGCCCGGCACCGATCTGGCCCTGCACAGGACCGCGACGGCATCCTCCAGCGACAACGACTCCGACCAGCCCGCCAACGCCGTCGACGGCAGCGACACCACCCGCTGGTCGTCGGGGTACTCCGACGACCAGTGGATCCAGGTCGACCTGGGCGCGTCCGCGGCCTTCGACCAGGTCGTCATCACCTGGGAGACCGCCTACGCCCTGACGTTCACCGTGCAGGTCTCCGACGACGGCGCGACCTGGACCGACGTGCAGTCCGTCAGCAACACCGGCACCCAGCTCCAGATCGCCGTCAACGGCGTGCGGGTGCTGTGCCGCGGCGGCAACTGGGGCTTCGACGAGTTGCTGCGCCGGATGCTGCCGGACCGGATGGACGACGCGGTCGGCATGCACCGCGACATGAACTTCACGATGATCCGCAACTGGATCGGCTCCAGCAACCGCGAGGAGTTCTTCGCCGCCTGCGACCGCAACGGCATCCTGGTGTGGAACGACTTCTGGGAGGGCGACGCGATCTTCCCGCCGGACGCGGGCCTCACGGCCTTCCTCGACATCGCCCGCGACACGGTGCTGCGCTACCGCCACCACCCGTGCCTGGCGGTGTGGTGTGCCACCAACGAGAGCGACCCGCCGGCCGCCATCGACGCCGGGCTGCGCGCCGCCGTCACCGCTGTGCACCCGGGCATCCTCTACCAGGGCAACTCCGCGGGCGGCATCGTCACCGGCCACGGACCGTACTCCTGGATCGACCCGGCGAAGTACTTCTCGGGCGACACCTACTCGATCGGCAGCTACGGCTTCCACTCGGAGATCGGCATCCCGACCGTGCCGGTCGCCGAGAGCATGCGGCACCTGGCCGGCGACCAGCCGTCCTGGCCGATCGGCGACGTCTGGTTCCACCACGACTGGTGCACCCGCGGCGGCCAGAACCCGGACACCTACCGGGCCGCCGTCGACGACCGGTTCGGTGCCTCCGACTCCCTCGACGACTTCTGCGCCCGCGCCCAGTTCGTCAACTACGAGAGCATGCGCGCCATCTTCGAGGCGTACAACGCGACGATGTGGGACGACGCCTCCGGGGTGCTGCTGTGGATGTCCCACCCGGCGCACCACAGCACCGTCTGGCAGACCTACGACTACGACCTCGACGTCAACGGCAGCTACTACGGGGCCCGCAAGGGGTGCGAACCGCTGCACGTCCAGGCGAGTCTGGCCGACTGGCAGGTGCACGCGGTCAACCAGACCGCCGCCGCGCTGACCGGCGTGACGGTCACGGCGCGGCTGGTGGACCTGCACGGCACGTCGCTGGCCGCCGCGCAGACCCGCACCCTGGACGTGGCGGCGTCCTCCTCGGCGGCGGCGTTCACCGTGCCGTTCGCCGACGGGCTGCCCACGCCGCACCTGCTGCGCCTGACCCTCACCGACCGGCACGGCACGCAGCTCTCCGACAACTCCTACCTGCGCTACCGCGCCGCCTCCGACGTCCGGGCGGTGAACGACCTGGCAACGGCGCGGTTGCGGACCGGTGTGCGCCGCACCGGCCGCGACGAGGCGGTGGTGTCCCTGCGCAACGACGGGGACGGCGTCGCCGCGCTGCTGCGGCTCGGGGTGCGGGACGCGCACGCCGACACCCGGGTGCTGCCGGCCCGCTACAGCGACAACTACCTGTGGCTGCTGCCGGGTGAGAGCCGGGACGTCACCGTGTCCTGGCCGGCGCGGGCGCTGCCCTCGGGCGAGCCGCGCTTCACCGCGGAGGCGCTGAACCTGCCGCTGCGCAGGCTCTGAGGGACGCGGCCTGCCGGTGGGCGGTTGCGCCCGGAACGGCCGAGTCCGGCACCGCGCCCCGAGGGGCGGGGTGCCGGGCGGCTCCTTCGGCCGGGCCCCCGCGCCACCGGTCGGCCCGGTCCGGCTCAGTCCGCGGCGTCCATGAGGCCGGTCACGTAGGCGTCGAGGCGCTGCTCCACCGCGTGCACCGTCAGGTCCTCCCGGCCGGCCTCCCGCCACGCCCTGACCACCCAGGTCGCCGCCTCGGAGAAGGCGAGCGCGTCCAGCAGGCGCCAGTACCGCCGCTCCCCCGCGGTGGCGGCCAGCACCCCGCCGGCCCGCTCGTACTCCCGGGCGAACCGCCCGGCCCACGCGGGTCCGTGCAGCATCGCGAGGTTGCTGGAGCAATGCGCGACGTCGAGGTCCGCCGGGCCCCAGGAGGTCTGCACCCAGTCGACGACCCCGGTGATCCGCGGCTCGCGCGCGCCCTCGGGGCCAGGCTCGAACAGCACGTTGCAGGGGTGGAAGTCCCGGTGCAGGTACCGCCCTTCGTACGCCGGGGCGGGCGCGCGGATCACCTCGACCGCCGCGGACCACGCGGCCGCGTCCGCGCCGGGTGGTGGGACGACCTCCTCGGCGGTGGTCCACGGCTGGTAGCCGGCGGGGCGTGCGGCGGGGCGCAGCCGGTGGATCGCCACCAGCTGGCGGGCCAGCGGCACGACGCGCTCCTCGATCCCGTCGTCGGCGAGGAGGGTCCGGCCCGGCAGGTGGGTCATGAGCAGCGAGGGGTACTCGCAGTGCGCGGCGTGCGCGTCGACGGCGACCGGCCGCGGCGCCGGGACGCCGGTCCCGGTGAGCACTGCGAGCGCGGCGGCCTCACCGGCCAAGAGCCGCTCGGCGTCCGCGACGAACTCCGGATGGGTGAAGGTCCGCAGCACCAGCCGGCGGGACCCGCCGTCCGGCCCGGCGACGGTCAGCCAGCGCATCTCCGCGGTGAGCCCGCCGTACAACACCCCCGTGTCGACGACGTGTTCACCCGGGTCCAGGTGCCGGCCCACCCACTCCAGGGCCCGTGGCCGGAGGCAGCCGTCGTCCTTGCGGTCGGTCATCGGGCCACCCCACCATCGTTCCCGGTACCCGCGCAACGGACTTTGCGCGCACGCGGGTTGGGGCGGGTCCGGGACGAGGAGACGCGAGCGAGGCGACGGGGCCCGGGTGACCTGCTGCTCCACGACACCTCGTGGACCCCGAGCCGGCACCCGCCGTGATCGCCGCCCACTCTCACAGCTCCTCGGACTTCCACGTCGCCGTCGAGCCGTGCGACGCTGACGCCCGGGCCGAGGCTCTGCCTCCCGACACCCGAGTGCGGCTGTGCGCGCACCGGGTCAGGACCGCCCATGACGAAGGACACACAAGAGAAACAGGGGGCTCAGGAAGATGAAGATACGTCGAAGTGCTGCCTCGTTGGCCGTCGCCGTGACCGCGTTGGCCGGCATCGCTCTCACACCGGGCACCGCCAGTGCCAGTACCGGCGGCGGTTGCGGGACGACCGGGTCTCTCAAGTCCTGTATCAGCGCGAGCGGAAAGAACGTGGCGCCGGACTTCTACATCATCGCACCCACCCCGGGGTGCACGAGCGTGGAGTTCTACGTCTACGACGAGACGTCCGGTGCCACCAAGTTCGACCAGGACTACCCCTGCATTCTCGGTCACATAGCCCCCATCGTCTTCGCGGGAACGAACGGGCACCGCTACGGCTCCACGGCCCGCGAGCTCAACGGCTCCAACTACTACGCCTTCAGCCCGATTCTGACGTTCTCGGGCTGACCCGCGCAGACGGCGCCCGACGTGCTGCCCGGCCCGGCCCGATGACCGGGCCGGGCACTTCCCGCGGCGACGCACCGTACCGACGCGACAGCCGGTCCCTACCCTGGGGGCATGCGCGACGACACCCCTGACGAGACACGCCGTGCCCTGCTGAGCCGGACCTTCGACGAGGACGCGGAGCTGTACGACCGGGCCAGGCCCGGGTATCCGCCGGAGCTGTTCGACGACCTGCGCGCGCTGGCGGGTACCGGCCCGGGCTGCCGGGTGCTGGAACTGGGCGCGGGCACCGGGAAGGCGACGGTGCCGCTCGCCGAGCAGGGCTGCCGGATCACCGCGATCGAGCCGGGCCCGGGCATGGCCGCGGTCGCGCGGCGCAACCTGGCCGGGTTCGGCGCGGTCGAGGTGGAGACGACGGACTTCGAGAGCTGGCCGCTGCCGCGGGAGCCCTTCGACGCGGTGGTCTCGGCGACGGCGTTCCACTGGATCGACCCGGCGGTGCGCATGGCCAAGGCGGCCGACGCGCTGCGGCCGGGCGGCGCTCTCGCGGTGGTCGCGACCCTGCATGTGGCCGGCGGCACCGAGGAGTTCTTCGCCGAGGCGCAGCGCTGCTACGAGCGTTTCGACCCGGCCACGCCCGCCGGGCTGCGGCTTCCCTCCGTCGAGGAGCTCGACACCCGCGGCCATGAGGAGGAGTCCGCCCGCAGCGGCCGGTTCGGCCCGGTGGCCTTCCGGCGCCATGAGTGGGAGCTGGCGTACACGGCGGCGGAGTACCTGGAGGTGCTGCGCACCTATTCCAGCCACCGGGCGCTGCCGCCGCGGGCCCGGGAGGGGCTGCTGGAGTGCATCGGCGCGCTGATCGAACGGCGCTACGCGGGCCGGGTCACCAAGCGGTACCTCACCGAACTGCGGGTGGCGCGGGCGCGGTGAGAGCCGCGCGGCCGGCGCCGCCGGCACCGGTCCCGACGGGCCTCCGCCACCCCGCGTGGCGGCTTCTGGCCAGACGGTGGCCGGTGAAGCTAAGGTGATCCGCGCTCGTTCACCGCCGGATCGCTATGGGGGCCTTACTGTATGCATGACTCACCTGAGGTCTCTGGTGCCGTTCTGCCCGGATATCCCGAGCCGTTATGGATCCAGGCGGTGAACGTGATCCGCGGCGAGATCGACCGGGGTGTGCTGCAGCCCGGTGGCCGGTTGCCGCCGGAGCGGGAGTTGTGCCGGCAGCTGGGCATCAGCCGGGTGACGCTGCGCAAGGCGCTGGGCAGCCTGGTCGAGGCCGGCGTGCTCAACCCTTCGCACGGGCGCGGCTGGTACGTCGCGCAGAGCGTGCAGAAGAAGGAGTGGCCGAACAGCCTGGAGTCCTTCAGCGAAACGGCCAGCCGGATGGGCCTGAAGCCGCATTCGAAGGTGCTGCGGGCGGAGACGACCCCGGCGAGCATCGACGAGGCCGAGCAGTTGGGCATCGCTCCGGGGACGCCGCTGTTCCGGTTGGAGCGGGTGCGGTTCCTGGAGGGCGTGCCGATAGCGCTGGACCTGACCCGGCTGCGGCAGGCGCTGGTGCCGGACATCGAGCAGGTCGACTTCCAGGAGCGCTCGCTGTACTCGACCCTGTCGGCGGCCGGGGTGGAGCCGGTGCGCGCGGACAGCACCATCGAGGCGACGAAGGCGGACGAGTGGGCGGCCGAGCACCTGGACCTGGCGCCCGGTGACCCGGTGCTGGTGATGCGGCAACTCGCGCTCAGCGCGCAGCAGGAGCCGCTGTTCGTCTCGACGATCCGGTACGCGGGCGACCGCTACCGGTTGCGGACGTCGTTCGCACGGTCGTAGCGGCGGGCCGGCCGGGCGCGAGGTCACCGTCCTCGCGCCTGGCCGGCCCGGCCCCCGGCCCCCGGCCCCCGGCCCCCGGCGGAACCGTCAGAACACGACGACGCCCTTGACGAAGTCCGGGCCGGCCTCCTCCATCAGGCGGAACGCCTCGTCGACGTCGTCGAGACCGAACCGGTGGGTGACCAGCGGTGCGTAGCTGAAGCGCCGCTCCGCGATCAGGTCGAGCGTCTCGCGCATCGCGGCGATCAGCCGGGTGCGGTCCGGGCAGAAGCCGTTGACGACGGTGACCGCCTTGTACCAGAGGTCCATGTCCATCATGGCGTCGCCGGTGTGGTGGTAGCCGACCACGCACAGCGTGCCGAACGGCCGGACCATGCTGCCGGCCGTCTTCAGCCCACCGGTGACGCCGGTGGCCTCCAGCACGATGTCCGGGCGGGCGTCGGTGGCACGGCTGCTCCCGGTGCGGTACTCCTCCGGCAACTCGTCGGGGGCGAAGGCGAGGTCGGCGCCGAGGGCGAGGGCGCGGCGGCGGCGCGCGGGGTCGGGGTCGACGCCGATGAGCAGCCCGGGCGCGTGCCGCCGGGCGAGCTGGACCAGTCCCAGTCCCATGAAGCCGAGTCCCACCACGGCCACGCGCGCGCCCGGCGCGATGCCGGTGCGCGACAGCGCCTCCTCCAGGTCGGCGACGGGTTCGCCGATGGCGAGCGCGGGGTCGATGCCCGGCGGGACCGGGAGTATCGCCTGGGCGTCCATCACCGCGTGGGTGGCGAGCCCGTCGCCCCCCAGGCCGGTCACCACGTCGCCGGGCCGCCACCGGGTCGCGTCCCCTCCGGTGGCGACGACCCGGCCCACCATCTCGTGGCCGAGCCGGACCGGCGGTCCTGCCGGGTCGTGGGTGAGCCAGGGGCCGATGTCGGAGGTGCACACCCCGCAGGCCAGCACCTCCACCAGCACCTGGTCGTCGTGGGGCACCGGGTCGTCGGCAGTGACGACTTCGGAGGTGCGCGCGCCGACGAGTTGACTGAACCTCATGCGAGTCTCCTGTCTGGGTGGTGCGGGTCAGTGTAGCCATCTGGTTCTAAGTGGTAAGCCCTGGTTCTCGATGGGCGTGGCTGAATAGCTCGTCCGTATTGCCCGTCTTTGTGGCGTGATTTCCGCATCGCTGGTCGAATTTCCGCCGCGCTACCTCCCGTTCGACCTCTAGACAGGATCGCCCTTCGTATTAAGATGTCGCCAAGTGGTATGCGTTTGGCACACCATCAGGCCGACCGGGAGAGGGGAGTGCGTCATGGGCGACCGGATACGGACGACCGGGACGGACCTCACGGCGGTCGTCATCGGAGCGGGCTCGCAGGGCCGGGTGCACGCGCTCGGCCACCGCGCCGCTCCGGGGGTGCGGCTGACCGGTCTCGCGGACGTGGACACGGCGGCGGCGCGACGGCTGGCCGAGGAGTTCGACGTGCGGGAGGTCCACCACGACTTCCGCGAACTGCTCGCGGCGACCCGGCCGGACATCGTCAGCGTCTGCACGCCGCCGGCCCTCCACCTGGACGTGGTGCGGGCGGCCGTCGCAGCGGGCGCCCGGGCGGTCCACTGCGAGAAGCCGATCGCGCTCAGCTACGGCGACGCGGTGGAGATGACCACCTGCGCCGCCGACGCCGGGGTGCAGCTCACCTTCAACCTCCAGCGCCGCTTCGATCCGGTGCAGCGGCAGGCCCGGGAGTGGATCGCGCAGGGCGAGATCGGTGAGGTGGTGACCGTCGAGGGCTACTGCCCGAACCTGTTCGACTGGGGCACCCACATCCTCGACCTCGTCCTCTTCCACCGGCAGGACGCCGCGCCGGAATGGGTGCTGGGCCAGATCGACGTCTCGGTGAACCGCTACGTCTACGGCGTGTTCACCGAGACCGCCTCGCTCACCCAGATCGGCTGGGCGGACGGGGTGCGCGCGGTCGTCTCCACCGGGCGCGCACCGCACACCTCCGTGCTCAACCTGGAGAACGACCTCGGACTGATCGTCCAGGGCACCCGGGGACGGGCCGACATCCGGGGCGCCCGCGCCCTGGTACGGCGCTTCGGCAGGGACGACCTGGTCCGGGAGTCGCCGTTCGCCACCGACTCCCGCACCTGGGACCACGCGGTGGACCCCGCGATCGTCGCCGGCACCGCGGACGCGATCACCGACCTGGTCGAGTCCCTGCGCACCGGCCGGCCACCGGCACTGCACGCGCGGCACGCGCTGCGCGGCGCCGAACTGATCTTCGCCACATATGAGAGCAGCAGGTCCCGGCGGCGGGTCCCGCTGCCACTGGACCGGATGGACAACGCCCTGACCAGCGGGCGCGCAGAGGGCTTCTGGAGCCCTACCGGTGAATTGCGCTCCACCTACTGAATCGAGCCTCCGCATGCAGATATCCAGGCCCCGCCATGCCTCGGCGCCTTGCACCGGCCGCGCCGCCGGCCGAGTCGCCGGGCGGCCGACCGCTCGGGCCGCCGGTCCCACCGCCCTCGCCGTGATCAGCGGCGACGACGTGTACGAGGACCTGTTCACCGCGGCGTCCGCGCTGCAGAGCGCGCTGACCGAGGAGGGCTTCGCCACCCGGAGCGGTCTGGGCACCGCCCCGCTGGACGCCGCCGCCGACGCGGACGTGATCGTCCTGTACACCGCGCTGGGCCGGTTCACCGCCGGCCAGCGCGAGGCGCTGGCCCGGGCGGTGCACGGCGGCTGCGGCCTGGTCGCGCTGCACTCCACGACGGTGCTGGCCTCGCCGCCGGAGCAACTGGACGAGGGCGACCGGCTGCTGGCCGAGCTGATCGGCAGCCGCTACCTCTCGCACGGACCGCTGCCGCACGAGAGCCGGTTCGAGGTGCGGCTCGACCCGGACCACGAACTGACCGCCGGCATCGAGCCGTTCGAGGTGACCCACGAGCACTACCGGCTGGCGACCTCGCCGGACGTGCGGGTGCTCGCCTGGCGGGAGACCGACACCGGCACCGAGCCGCTGGTCCACACCCGGCGGCACGGCGCGGGCCGGGTCTGCTACCTCCAACTCGGCCACGACATGCGGATCTGGGGCGAGCCCGGGATGCGCCGGCTCGTGCGGCGGGCCGCCCGCTGGGCGTGTCGTCCCGACCGGCCCGACCAGAGCGGGGAATGACCGGTGCGCACACTCCTGCGGAAGATCGCCTTCTACCTGCTCACCGCGTGGGCCGCGATCAGCCTCAACTTCCTGATCCCGCGGATCATGCCGGGCAATCCGGCCGACAACCTGATCAACCAGTTCCACGGCAAGCTCAGCCCGTCCGCGGTGCACGCCCTGCGGGTGCTGTTCGGCCAGTCGAACCAGAACCTCTGGCAGCAGTACGTCAGTTACTGGCACAGCGTCTTCACCGGCAACTTCGGCATCTCCTACGCCTACTACCCGTCGAAGGTCAGCACGGTGCTCGGCCAGAGCATGTACTGGACGCTGATCCTGGTCACCATCTGCACCGTGCTCGGCTTCATCATCGGCACCGTGCTGGGCATGCTGGCCGGCTGGAAGCGGGGCAGCTGGCTCGACTCGCTGGTGCCGATCACCACGTTCCTGTCGTCGATCCCGTACTTCTGGTTCGCGATCATCATGGTCTACCTGTTCGCGATCACCTTCAAATGGTTCCCGCTGTCCGGTGGTTACGCCCTCGACCAGCACATCGGGCTGAACAGCGGCTTCATCGGCAGCGCGATCAACTACGCGGTGCTGCCCGCGGTGACCATCACCATCGCCTCGATCGGCGGCTGGCTGATCGGCATGCGCAACATGATGGTCACCACGCTCAGCGAGGACTACGTCCGGCTCGCCGAGGCGAAGGGGCTGTCCAAGCGCCGGGTGATGTACACCTACGCGGCGCGCAACGCGATGCTGCCCTCGCTGTCGGGCTTCGCGATGTCCCTGGGCTTCGTCATCGGCGGCTCCATCGTCACCGAGGTCGTCTTCAACTACCCGGGCATCGGATCGGTGCTCTTCAAGGCCGCGCAGGCGGCCGACTACCCGCTGATGTCGGCGATCTTCCTGCTGATCACGGTGCTGGTACTCGTCGCCAACCTCATCGCCGACATCGCGTACGTCTTCCTCGACCCGAGGACAAGGGAGAGCTGATCATGGCCCTGCAACCCGCTGCCCTGGCCGAGGCCGACGCCACCGCCGAGTCCTCCGGGGGCCCCAACCACCTCTGGCTGCGCCTGCTGCGCTCGCCGCTGACCCTCAGCGGTCTGGTGATCGTGCTGATCTTCGTGGTGCTGGCCGTCATCGCGCCCTGGGTCTCGCCCTACGACCCGTCCGCGGTCAGCGACAGCACGCTGGTCGGGCCGTCCGCCTCGCACTGGCTGGGCACCACCCAGAACGGCCAGGACATCCTGTCGCAGATGCTCTACGGAGCCCGCGCCTCGATGTTCGTCGGCATCGGCGCCGCGGTGCTGACCACGCTCCTCTCGGTCCTGGTCGGCGTCACCGCCGGATACATCGGCGGGATCGGCGACGAGCTGCTGTCGCTGCTGGCCAACGTGTTCCTGGTGCTGCCGAGCCTGCCGCTGACCATCATCCTGGCCGCGTACCTGCCGCACAGCGGGTCGCTCGGCATCATCCTGGTCATCACGGTGACCGGCTGGGCGTGGGGCGCCCGGGTGCTGCGCGCGCAGACCCTGTCGCTGCGCAAGCGGGACTTCGTCGAGGCGGCCCGCGCCACCGGCGAGCGCACCTGGCGGATCATCCTCAAGGACATCCTGCCCAACCAGGTGGCGGTGATCGCCGCCTCCTTCCTCGGCACGGTGACCGGCGCGATCCTCACCCAGGCGAGCCTGGCGTTCCTCGGCCTGGCCGACGTCACCCAGTGGTCCTGGGGGACGATCCTGTACTGGGCGCAGACCGGCAGCGCGCTGCTGACCGGTGCCTGGTGGTGGTTCGTGCCCGCGGGGCTGGCGATCGCGGTGCTCGGCACCGCGCTGTCCCTGGTCAACTTCGGCATCGACGAGTTCATCAACCCCCGGCTGCGGCAGGCCGGGATCGGCACCAAGAAGGCCCAGCGCGGCCAGGTGTCGGCGAAGCGGGTCCGGCGGGTCAAGCGGCGCGGGCCGGCCGTCCGGCGGCCGGCCGCGGCACCCTTCACCCAGGACAGCACCGACGTCGTCCTGGACGTGCGCAACCTGCGGGTGGAGTACGTCGGCGAGGGCGGGCGTACGCCCGCGGTCAGCGACGTGTCGTTCACCCTGCGGCGCGGGGAGGTGCTCGGCATCGCCGGCGAGTCCGGCTCCGGCAAGTCCACCCTCGCCTACGCCATCACCCGGCTGCACAAGCCGCCGGCCGAGATCTCGCAGGGCGAGATCCACTACACCAAGCCGGACGGCAGCACCGTCGACGTGCTGGCCATGGACGACACCGAACTGCGCGAGTTCCGCTGGGAGGAGCTGTCCATCGTCTTCCAGTCGGCGATGCACGCGCTCAACCCGGTGCTGCGGATCGGCGCCCAGATCGAGGACGTCATCGTCGCCCACCGGCCGGGGATGAACGCGCCCGAGCGCGCCGCCCGGGTGATCGAGCTGCTCGGCATCGTCGGCATCCCGGCCGACCGGGCGAACTCCTACCCGCACGAGCTGTCCGGGGGCATGCGGCAGCGCGCGATGATCGCGGTCGGGCTCGCCCTGGACCCCGAGATCATCGTGATGGACGAGCCGACCACCGCGCTCGACGTCGTCATCCAGCGGCAGATCATCGAGAAGATCATGGAGCTGAAGGACCGGCTCGGCTTCTCGGTCGTGTTCATCACCCACGACCTGTCGCTGCTGATCGAACTGTCCGACACCATCGCGGTGATGTACGGCGGCAAGGTCGTCGAGATGGCGGCGGCCGACGACTTCTACCGCCGGCCGCAGCACCCCTACAGCCGCGGGCTGCTTGCGTCCTTCCCCACCCTGGGCGGGCCCAAGCGGGAGCTGACCGGCATCGCCGGCTCCCCGCCCGACCTGCGCCGGCTGCCGTCCGGATGCGCCTTCCGGCCGCGCTGCCCGCACGCGTTCGACGCCTGCGCCGCGCAGGTGCCGCAGCTGTACCGGATCGGTGCGCCCGGCGGCGGCAGCTCGCTGGCGGCCTGCCTGCTGCACACGGACGCGAGCCCGGATCAGGCAGCCGACCCGGCGGCCGACCCCGCCTCCGACCCGAAGACGGACACCGCGGCCGCGGCGGGCGCCGGCGACCCGCACTCCGAGACCACCCCGAACGAGCTGGCGACAGGTGAGACACGATGAGCGGTGAGACGACGGCCCAGGTGGCCACCGGCGCCGGCGGCGCCGCGGCCGGCCGGCCGGTGCTCGAGGCGGTCCACGTGACCAAGCACTTCCCGGTGCGCGGCGGGCTGCCGCGGCGCGGCGCCACCCGCAAGGTCGTGCACGCCGTCGAGGACGTGAGCCTGAGCCTGTACGCGGGGCGGATCACCGCCCTGGTGGGCGAGTCCGGGTCCGGCAAGTCCACCCTGGCCCGGCTGCTCGCGCAGCTGTACCCGGTCACCGGCGGCGAGGTGCGACTGCACGGCCGGTCGGTCCGGGCGCTGCGCGGCAAGGCGTTCCGCGACCACGTGCGGCAGGTGCAGCTGATCCTCCAGGACCCCTTCGCCTCCTTCAACCCGGTCGCCACGATCGCCGGCACCCTCAGGCGCGCGGTCGCCCTGCACCATCCGGGCAAGCGCGGCAGGGAGCGGACCGCGGTCATCGACGACCTGCTGACCCAGATCAACCTGGTGCCGCCGCGGCAGTTCACCGCGAAGTACCCGCACGAACTGTCCGGCGGGCAGTTGCAGCGCATCTCGATCGCCCGCGCGCTCGCCGCCGACCCGGAGGTGTTCCTCGCCGACGAGCCGGTCTCCAGCCTGGACGTCTCCATCCGCCTGGGCATCCTCAACCTGCTGCGCCGCCTCACCGAGGAGCGCAACGCCGCGATGCTCTACGTCACCCACGACATCGCCTCCGCCCGGTACTTCGCCACCGACACCGCGGTGATGTACGCCGGGCAGGTGGTGGAGAGCGGGCCGTCGGAGGCGGTGACGCAGCAGGCCGCGCACCCGTACACGCAGTTGCTGATCGCGTCGGCGCCCGACCCGTCGCGGGCGAGCGCCGACCGGGTCAAGGACATCGGGCAGCCGCCCAGCCTCATCGACCCGCCGGCCGGCTGCCGGTTCCACCCGCGCTGCCCGTACGCCATGGAGCGGTGCAAGGTCGACACCCCCGCGTCGTTCGACATCTCCCCCGGCCACACCGCCCGTTGCTGGCTGTACGCCGACGACGAGGAGGCGCGTGCCCGGCGGGCCGAGAACGCCGAGGCCGTCGCGACCCTGACCGCTCCCGTCTCCCTCGACATCCCGGCGCCCCCGGACTCCCCGGTCACCCCGGACTCCCCCGTCGCCCCGGACACCTCCACCGACTGATCCCCCGGGCCGTCCCCGCCGGCCCGTTTCCCCCGCCCTTCCGCTGTCCCCACTCCCAAAGGAGCAGACGCACGTGACCACTTCGCAGTCGCCGATCGCGTCCGGCATGACCAGACGCGGCCTCCTCGCAAGCGCCGCCGCAGGCGCGGGAACCCTCGCCCTCTACGGTTGTACCGGCTCGACGGGCGGTTCGAGCTCCGCAAAGGGCACCCTGACCGTGGCCGCCCAGTCCGACAACCTCACCCAGGTCTTCAACCCGTTCCTGGAGAACACCGCCCAGGGACTGACCTACACCAGCCCCGGCTCGGGCGGCTTCATCTACGAGCCGCTGGTCCAGATCAACACCGTCGACATCGGCAACGACCTGCCCTGGCTGGCGAAGTCCTGGCGCTGGTCGGACGGCAACAAGACCCTGACGCTCGAGCTGCACACCGGTGTGAAGTGGACGGACGGCCAGCCGTTCTCCGCGGACGACGTGGTCTTCACCTACATGCTGCTGAAGCAGAACGCGGCGCTCAACCTGGGCGGCGTCAAGTTCAGCACGGTCACCGCGCCGAGCCCGTCGCAGATCGTCTTCACCTTCGACGTGCCCTCCGAGCAGTTCTTCACCGAGGTCGTGTCGGTCCCGATCGTCAGCAAGCACATCTGGTCGACGGTCAAGAACCCGGTCACGTACACCGACAAGAACCCGGTCGGCACCGGCCCGTACAAGCTGTCCACCTTCTCCGCCCAGAGCTTCACCCTGGTGCGCAACGAGGACTACTGGCAGCCGAAGGCGGAGATCACCTCGCTGCGGTTCGTGGCGTACAAGGACAACGAGAGCATGACCAACGCGCTGGTCCAGGGGCTCGCGGACTGGGGCGGCACGTACATCGCCAACGCCGACAAGACCTACCTGAGCCGGAGCAAGCACAACAACTACTGGGCGCCGCTGGCCGGGACCGACGGGATCATCCCCAACCTGGAGCGCTGGCCGCTGAGCGACATCGCGGTGCGCCGGGCGATCAGCCTCGGCGTGAAGCGCAAGCAGGTCGGCGCGGCGACCGGCTCGCCGCCCGCCACCAGCGTGACCGGCCTGCCGATGCCCGCGTACACCTCGTCGATCGCCCCGCAGTACAAGGGCGTCGGCTTCGAGGAGGATCCGGCGAAGGCCGAGAAGACGCTGACCGACGCCGGGTACGCCAAGGGCAGCGACGGTTACTACCACAAGGGCGGCAAGCGGGTCGAGTTCTCGATCAGCTTCCCGTCGGCGTACACCGACATCGCCTCCCGGGTGCAGGTGCTGGTCTCCCAGCTCAAGGACATCGGGATCAAGCTCACCATCGACACGACCACGGTGAACGACATCAACGTGATCACCTCGAAGGGCGAGTTCGACTCCACGATGGGCTACCCGGTGAACTCCGCGCCGCGGGCGTTCTCCTACTACTACGACACCATCAACCCGAACCTGTACTTCCCGATCGGCAAGGCGACGCCGACCTACCAGAACATCGAGCGGTTCCAGAACGCCGAGGCCAAGCAGCTCTTCGACGAGTACCCGAAGGCCACGACGGACGCGCAGCGGCAGCAGATCCTGGACGGGATCGAGAAGATCTTCGTCGAGAACCTGCCCTGGATCCCGATGTTCTACTGGGGCAGCTACGGCAACTGGAGCACCGCGAAGGCGACCGGCTTCCCCACGCCGCAGAACCCCTACTTCAGCCCGGTGCCCAATCCGGTGGTCGCCCTGCGGCTGAAGCCGGTCTGAGCCGCCCCGCACCGCACGCCTTCCTGAGGCCGGGTGCCGCCGCGCAGCCGGCGGCCCCGGACCAGTCCCCTGCCGTACCCCCCGCGAGGAGAGCCATGTCCCACCTCCCGACGCCGAGAGCCATGGTCGTCGTGAACGGCGACGACATCCACCACGACCTGCTGAGCGCCGCCGGAGTGTTCCAGCAGCTCGGTGTCGAGGCCGGGTTCGCCACCCGCAAGGCCATGGGCACCAGCCGCTTCGTCGATCCGCGGCCCGAGACCGCCGAGTCGGACGTGTACCTCTTCTACACCGCCGGCGGGCACTTCGCGACGGCCCAGCAGCAGGCGCTGGCCGACGCGGTACGGGCCGGCAAGGGGCTGGTCGGGGTGCACGGCGCGAACATCATGGGCTGGCAGGGCGACGGTCCGGACCCGGCCGACCGCCCGCTGTTCGAGCTGCTCGGCAACCGCTACCTCTCGCACGGCCCCGGCCACCACGAGGGCCGGCACACGATCGAGATCGTCGCCGACCACCCGGTCACCCGGGGGGTGGAGGACTTCGACCTCTTCGACGAGTACTACGAGTTCGAGCTCGCGGACGAGGACGTCACGGTGCTGGCGCAGCGGCACCGCGCGGACGGCGTGGTCATCCCGGTGCTGTACGCCCGCGAGGTCGGGGCGGGCCGGGTGGTCTACCTGGCGCTCGGCCACGACATGCGCTCCTGGGGCGAGCCGCCCGTGCGCGCGCTGGTCCGCCAGGCGCTGCTGTGGGCGTCCGGCCGTGACTGAGACGACGAGCGCCGGCCTTCCGGGGCCGGCCGGAGGAGGAGACATGGCAGCCGGTATCGGCGTCATGATGTACACCGTGCTCGACCAGGCACGGGCCGATCTGGAGGGCACCCTGGCCCGGCTGGCCGGCATGGGCTACCTGGGCATCGAGACCTACGGCCTGGTGGAGCACTTCGGGCCGGCCCGGGTCAGGGACGCCATCGCCGCTGCCGGGCTCACCCTGACCAGCGCGCACACGCCCTTCCCTGCCGGCTCGCGGGCGGAGGAACTGCTCGACGCCAATGAGGAGTTGGGCGCCGAGGTGCTGGTGTGGAGCATGGAGCGCGAGGAGTTCGACTCGCCGGACGCGATCCGGCGCGGCGTCGAGCGGGTGAACGAGGCGGCCGAGCGCGCGGCGGGCCGCGGCATGCGGATCGCCTACCACAACCACTTCGCCGAGTTCTCGCAGGAGTTCGCCGGCAAGCGGGCGTACGACCTGCTGCTGGAGCTGCTGGACGAGCGGGTGCTGGTCGAACTCGACGCGTACTGGACGGTGATGGGCGGCGCCGACCCGGCCGACGTACTGGCCGGTCTCGGCGAGCGCGCGCGCTTCGTGCACGTCAAGGACGGTCCGGCGGTCAGCTACGAGGACGACGTGATGGTGCCGATCGGGGAGGGCGGGATCGACTGGGCCCGCACCCTGAGCGCCCCGTCCGGCCTGCGGTGGCACATCGTCGAGCTGGAGCGGCTGCACGTCGACACGTTCGAGGCGCTGCGGCGCTCCTACGACCACCTGGTCGGCCGCGGGCTGTCCCGCGGCGCGTTCGTCCCGGCGCCGACCGAGGAGCGGGCATGAGGGTGCTGTTCCTCGGCGGTGCCGGGATGATCGGCTCCGCGGCGGCGGCGCAGGCCGCCGCCGCGGGTGCCGACGTGACGATCGTGACCCGCTCCGAGCCCGCGCGTGCGGTCGCCGAGGGCGTGCGGCAGTTGCGGGCGGACGTCCGCGACGCCGCGGCGCTCGGCGCGGTGCTGGGCGACGAGGAGTTCGACGCGGTCGTCAACTGGGTCGGCTTCACGCCCGACGACGTGCGCGAGCACCCGCGGCTGTTCACCGGCCGGACCGGGCAGTACGTCTTCATCAGTACCTGCTCGGTCTTCGGCCGGCCGGTGCCGCACCTGCCGATCACCGAGTCCAGCCCGCGCCGCCAGCCGGTCTTCGGCTACGCGCGGGACAAGATCGCCTGCGAGCTGCTGCTGGAGGACGCCTACCGCACCTCCGCCTTCCCGCTGACGATCGTGCGCCCCTTCCACACCTACGACCGCACGGTGATCCCGGTGCTCGCCGGGTGGACCGCGATCGAGCGGATGCGGGCCGGCCGGCCGGTGGTGGTGCACGGCGACGGCACGTCGCTGTGGTCCCTGACCCACGCCGAGGACTTCGCGCGGGCCTTCGGGGGGCTGCTCGGCCTGGACCACGCGGTCGGCGAGAGCGTCAACGTGGTCAGCGGCGACATCCTCACCTGGGACCAGATCCACCTGACCCTGGCCGGTGCGGCCGGGGTGCGCGCCCCGCTGCTGCGGCACCGCTCCAGCGAGTCGATCGCCGTGCAGGTGCCCGGCTGGGGCGAGGTGCTGGAGCACGACTTCCGGCACTCGATGCTCTTCGACACCTCCAAACTGCGGTCGCTGGTACCGGACTTCGCGCCGCGGGTGTCCTTCGCGCAGGGCGCCCGGGAGGTGCTGGCGCACTACGACGCCCACCCGGAACTGCGGTCGGTGGACCAGGAGCTGTCCCGGGCCTTCGACGCGCTGCTGGAGGGCTGATGGGAGACGCGGATCATGAGTGGTATTTAGTGGTCTATATTTAGTGGACCATCAAATACCATGAGTAGACCAACTGGCTAACGTGAGAGTCCGGAGCGGGCAGCGCCCGCGGCCGGCCACCGCAGGACGAGGGAAGAGGAACGTGTGATCGGCGTCGGTCTCATAGGTTCGGGATTCATCGGCGACACATACGCGGACGCGCTCCAGGACGTACGGAACGCGACGCTGGTCGCCACCTGCTCGCGCGACCTCGCGCGCGCCACCGCGCTCGCCGCCAAGTGGGCCCCGGACGCACGCAGTTACGACGACATGGCGGCGCTGTGCGCCGACCCGGCCGTCGACCTGGTGGTCGTCGCGGTCCCCAACGAGGCGCATCTGGAGGCGGTCCGGGTGGTCGCCGCGGCCGGCAAGGGCGTGGTGTGCACCAAGCCGCTGGCCCGCAGCGGCGCCGAGGCCGCGCAGATCCTGGACGTCGTCCGGGAGGCCGGCATCTGGCACGGCTACGCGGAGAGTTCGGTCTTCTCGCCGAACATCGCCAAGGCGCACGACATGGTCGCCGCCGGCGCCATCGGCGACCTGCTCACCATGCGGGCACGCGAGGCCCACTCCGGGCCGCACGCCCCGCACTTCTGGGACGCCGAGACCGCCGGCGGCGGCGCGCTGCTCGACATGGGCTGCCACACCGTGGAGTCCGCCCGGCACTTCTTCGGCAAGGACAACCCGATCACTGAGGTCTTCGCGTGGGGCGCGACGCTCGCGCACGCCGACCGGACCACGGGCGAGGACAGCGCCATCGCGCTGCTGAAGTTCGCCGGCGGCCAGCTCGCCACCGTCGAGTCGTCCTGGATCGAGAAGGGCGGCATGCAGCTGCGGCACGAACTCGTCGGCAGCGCCGGCCGCCTGGTCACCGACACCTCCTCGACACCGGTGTGGGGCTTCATCGAGCGCCCGGCCGGCTACCTGGTGGAGAAGGCCGACGCCGACACGGGCTGGGTGTACCCGGTGCCCGAAGAGGCCCGCGCCTACGGGTTCAGCCAGCAGATGCGGCACTTCGTCGACTGCTTCGCCCGCGGCGCCACGCCCCGCGAGACCTTCGAGGACGGCGTGGTCGTCAACCGCGTACTGGACGCCTGCTACGCCTCGATGCGCTCCGGCACGTGGGAGAAGGTCCAGGCGGCGGCATGAGCACCGATCACATGAGTGCGCGACGGCCGGACCGGGCAGCGTCGCCGCCCGCGCTGACCGGCGCGTACCCCGAACCGCTGTGGCGGCAGGCGAAGTCCGCGCTGGAGGGCCGGATCGCCGTCGGCGAGGTCAAGCCCGGCTCCCGGCTGCCCCCCGAGCGCGAGCTGTGCCAGATGCTGGGCATCTCACGGGTCACGCTGCGCAAGGCGCTCACCGCCCTGGTCGAGGAGGGGGTGCTGCGCGCGGCGCAGGGCCGCGGCTGGTACGTCGCCGCCGCGGAGCGCAAGGAGTGGCCCAACACCCTGGAGTCGTTCTCCGAGACCGCCCACCGGATGGGTCTGGTGGCCACCTCCCGGGTGCTGCTCCGCGAGACCGGCCCGGCCAGCTTCGACGAGGCGGAGGCGTTCCAGATCGCCCCGGGCACCCCGCTGTACCGCCTGGAGCGGGTCCGCATGCTCGACGGGGTGCCGATCGCGGTCGACCACTCGCTGGTGCCCGCCGACGTCGCCATCGGCTTCGACGAGGTCGACTTCACCGTCCGCTCCCTCTACGACACGATCGCCGGCCTGGGCTTCGAGCTCGCGCAGGCCGACACGACCATCGAGGCGCGCCCCGCCGACGCGGCGCTCGCCGGCCACCTCGCCATCGCGGCGGGCACCCCGGTCCTCGACATGCGGCAGATCGTCCGCGACCGCGCGCAGCGCCCCCTGCTGTCCTCGTCCATCCGCTACGCCGGCGACCGCTACCGCCTGCGCACCTCCTTCATGCGGAACGCAGGGCTGTGACCCGGCGTCCCCCGAACCCCCTTCGCAGAAGCGGAGCCCCCGTGACCACAGCAACGCAACCTCCCGCCCACGGCGACGCGCACGGCGGCGCGCACCGGAGCGCCACCGGCCCCGCCGACGCCGCCGCCTACGGCGCGCCGGCCCTGGCCCGCGCCCTCGCCTCGCCACGCCCCGACGAGATCACGGCGTGCACGGCCCTCCTGCGGCGGGAGGGCCTGCTCGGCCCCGACACCCACGTCTCCTACTTCGGCCTGGCCGAGCAGGACAAGCGGGAACTGCTGGCCGGCGCGGTCGCGCCGCGCCGTTTCCGCGCCCTGCTGGTCGACCTGCGCACCGGGGTGTCGCACGACGCCGTCGCCTGCCCCGGCGAGGACCGGATCGTCTCCGCCCGCGTGCTGGATCCCGCCACCGACGGCCATGTCCCGGTGGTGCTCGCCGAGTTCGCCCTGGTCGAGGAGATCGTGCACCGTGACGAGCGCTGGCTCGCGGCGATGCGCCGGCGCGGCCTGACCGACATCGACCGGCTGCGCGTCAACCCGCTGTCGGCCGGGGTGCCCGGCGAGGGCGAGGACGGCCGCCGCCTCCAGCGCTGCTTCACCTTCCTGCAGAAGACGCCGGACGACCTCGGCTGGGCGCACCCGGTCGACGGGGTCACCGTCGTGGTCGACGTGGTCACCCGGGAGGTCCTGGAGGTCACCGACCACGCGCAGTTCGCGGTGCCCGAGGAGGACGGCAACTTCCACGACCCGCGCTGGGTCGGCCGGCCGGACCGGGCCGGACTGAAGCCGATCGAGATCACCCAGCCCGAGGGCCCGAGCTTCACCGTCGACGAGGACGGCGTCCTCAACTGGCTCGGCTGGTCCCTGCAGATCGGCTTCGACCAGCGCGAGGGGCTGGTGCTGCGCAATATCGCCATCGACGACGCCGGACGGCGGCGCCCGGTGGTCTACCGCGCCTCCCTGGCCGAGATGGTGGTCCCCTACGGCGACCCCGGACCGCAGCGCTGGTTTCAGAACTTCTTCGACTGCGGCGAGTACCTGCTCGGCGGCTTCGCCAACTCCCTGGAGCTGGGCTGCGACTGCGTCGGCGACATCACCTACCTCGACGCGGTGCTCGCCGACGCCGAGGGCGGCGTCCGGGTCGTCCCGCAGGCCATCTGCATCCACGAGGAGGACACCGGCATCCTGTGGAAGCACTCCGACAACTGGAACGGGGTCTCGCAGTCGCGCCGCAACCGGCGGCTGGTGATCTCCTTCTTCGTCACCGTCGGCAACTACGACTACGGCTTCTACTGGTACTTCTCGCTCGACGGGAGCATCGAGCTGGAGGTCAAGGCGACCGGCGTCGTCTTCACCTCCGCCTACCCCGGGCCCGGCTACGCCTTCGCCTCCGAACTCGCCCCGGGGCTCGGCGCCCCGTACCACCAGCACCTCTTCAGCGCCCGGCTCGACATGGCGGTCGACGGCACCGTCAACGCGGTGGACGAGGTGGAGTCCCGGGCGGTGCCGCGCGGGCCGGACAACCCGGCCGGCAACGGCTTCACCCAGTCCGTCACCCGGCTGCGCACCGAGTCCGGCGCCCAGCGGCTGGCCGACAACTCCCGCAACCGGTCCTGGCTGGTCAGCAACCCCTCGGTCGCCAACCGGCTCGGCAACCCCGTGGCCTACCAGCTCCACCCCGAGGGCCGGCCGGTCCTGCTGGCCGACCCCGGCTCCGACATCCACCGCCGGGCCACCTACGCCACCCGGCACCTGTGGGTGACCCCGTACGCGCCGGACGAGAACTACCCGGCCGGCGACCTGGTCAACATGCACAAGGGCGGCGCCGGGCTGCCCGCGTGGACCGCCGCCGACCGCTCTGTCGACGACACCGACATCGTGCTGTGGCACACCTTCGGGCTCACGCACTTCCCGCGGCCCGAGGACTGGCCGGTGATGCCGGTCGACTCGGCCGGTTTCGCGCTGAAGCCGTACGGCTTCTTCGACCGCAACCCGACCCTCGACATCCCCGCGTCGGACGCGGACCACTGCCACCCCGGCGGGCACCACCCCGGGCACGACCAGGCCGACCCGCACGACCCGCAGCACCACGGACACCACCACGACCAGGGAAAGGCCGGCGCATGACGACCGCACCACCGCTGGGGATCCAGCTCTACAGCGTGCGTGACGACATCGGACCCGCGGACCTCGACCGCACGCTCGCACGGCTGGCGGGCCTCGGCTTCTCCCACGCGGAACCGTACGACATCCTCAGCGACACCGACGGGCTCGGCGCCGCCCTGCGCGACGCGGGGTTGCTGGCCGCCACCGCCCACGCCTCCGTGCTGCGGCACGACGTGGCCGACGTGCTGGACGCCGCGCAGGCCCTCGGCATCGGGTGCGTGATCACGCCGTACGTCGACCCGGGCAGCATCGCCGACCGGGCCGGGGTGGAACGCCTCGCCGCGACCCTCAACGACGCCGCCGCGGCCGCCGCCGCACGCGGCATCCGGATCGGCTACCACAACCACGACTTCGAGTTCGCGCAGCTCGTCGACGGCGTCCCCGCCTACGACCTGCTCGCCGAACTCCTCGATCCCGCGGTCGCCTTGGAGGTCGACGTCTACTGGGCGGGGGTCGGCGGCGCCGACGTCTTCGAGCTGCTGCCCCGCCTGGGCGACCGGGTGCGGCACCTGCACGTCGTCCACGAGCGGGAGCCGGGCAACGACCGGCCGGTCCGGGGTGTGGACACCGCCGGGCGGATGGACGAGGTGCTGGCGCTGGCCGCGCCGAGCCTGGAGCTGCCGGTCGTCGAGGTCGTCGCGCACCACAGCGACGTGTGGCCGCTGGTCGAACGCAACGCCGCGTACTTCCTGGCCGGAGCGGGCCGATGAGCGAGCTCAAGAGCGGGCCGGTCCGGGTCGCGGTCGTCGGCGCCGGCGACATCTCCGACCAGTACCTGAAGGCTTTCACCGGCTATCCCGACCTCGCCGTCGCCGCCGTCGCCGACCTGGTGCCGGACCGGGCCCGCGCGCAGGCCGAGGCGTACGGCGTCCCGGCCTGGGGCAGCACCGAGGAGGTGCTGCGGCGCGACGACGTCGACCTGGTGGTGAACCTCACCGTCCCCGCCGCGCACGCCGAGGTCGCACTCGCCGCCATCGCGGCCGGCAAGCACGTGTGGGGCGAGAAGCCGCTGGCGCTGGACCGGGTGAGCGCCCGCGCGGTGCTGGACGCGGCGGACGCCGCCGGCGTCGTGGTCGGCAACGCCCCGGACACGGTGCTCGGTCCCGGCGTGCAGACCTCCCACCGGCTGCTGGCCGAGGGCGCGATCGGCGTGCCGCGGACGGTCCTCACCCTCATGCAGGGGCCGGGGCCGGACCTGTGGCACCCGCGGCCGCAGTTCCTCTTCGCCAAGGGCGCCGGGCCGCTCTTCGACATCGGCCCCTACTACCTGACCGCGCTGGTGCAGTTGCTGGGCCCGATCGTCTCGGTCAGCGCGAGCGGGCAGATCCCGCGCGCCGAACGCGTCGTCATGGAGGGGCCGGACGCCGGCACCGCGTTCCCGGTGGAGGTGCCCACCCACCTCAGCGTGGTGACGACGTTCGCCTCCGGGACGGTCGGCACCTCGGTGTACAGCTTCGACTCCCCGCTGCGCCGCCAGCTGTTCGAGATCACCGGCTCCGAGGGCGTGATGGAGGTGCCGGTCAGCGGGTTCGACGGCGACACCCGGCTGCTGACCGGGACCGCGCGCGACACGCCCTGGACCACCGTGCCGGCCGTCGGCGTCCCGAGCGGGCGGGGGGTCGGGGTCCTCGAACTCGCCCGCGCCCTGCGGGCCGGACAACGGCCGCGCGCCAGCGGCGAACTGGCCTACCACGTGCTGGACGTCATGCTCGCGGTCGAGGAGTCCGCCGAGCTCGGCACGCCGGTCCGGGTGGCGAGCAGCGCGCCCGAGGTGCCCCCGATCCCACCGCAGTGGGACCCGACCGCACGGACCTACGACGGAACGGAGCAGACATGAGCGAGGGTTACCTCACCTACCGCGCGGCCCGCGAGACCCAGGCGGAGGAGCTGGAGGCCGCGATATCCCGGCTGGCACCGGCGGTGGCCTCGCTCGGCGCGGCCGGCCTGCTGGCCGGTCCCGGGCCGGTGTTCGTCGGCATCGGCGCCAGCCTGGCCGCCGCGTGCGCCCCGGTGTGGTCGCTGCGCAGCCGCGGCGTGCACTCCTGGCGGCTGGGCGCGGGCGACCACCCGCTGCCCTACCCCGCCAGCAGCCACCCGGTGTTCGCGGTGTCCCAGAGCGGGCGCAGCGCGGAGACGCTGGCGGTGCTCCGGTCCGTCGACCCGTCGCTGCGGTACGCCGTGGTCAACATGACCCCGTCGCCGATCGCGGACGTCGCCACCGGCGTGCTGGACATCGGCAGCATCCCCGACAGCTACGCCTCCACCATCGGCTACACCGCCACCGTCGCCGCGCTCGGCATGCTCGCCGACGCGTGGGACGGCGGCGCTCCCGACGAGGGCTGGGCCCGGCTCGGCGCGCTGTTCGCCGCGACGGAGAAGGACCTGCGCGAGCAGGTGCGGGCGCTGGCCCCGCTGTTCGCGACGGCCACCTCCGCGGACTTCGTCGGCACCGGGCCCGCGGTGGGGTCGGCCGAAGCCTCCGCCCTGCTCTTCCGCGAGGTGGTCCGGATCCCCTCGACCGGGATGAGCACCCGCCAGTACCTGCACGGCGCCATGGAGTCGGCCGGCGGCGGGGTGCACGTCGTCTTCGGCGACGAGCGCGAGCACACGGTGGCCGACACCCTGGCGGCCGCCGGGCACCCGGTGGTGCTCGTCACCGCCGAACCGGTCGCGGAGCGGCCCCGGTTGCACCCGGTCCGGGTGCCGCGGCTGCCCGCCGCGCAGCGCGCCGTCATGGAGATCCTGGTCGCGCAGATCCTGGTGGAGGCGGTCGCGGAGGTCCGCGAGGTGCAGATCGAGGAGTTCGTGTTCCACAACGCCGACATCAAGGTGACCGAGGGGCCCGCGGTATGAGGGTCCTCGTCGGCGCCGACATCGGCGGCACCAAGCTCGCGATCCGGGTGGCGGCACCGGACGGCGCGGTCCGCGCCGACGTCGAGGTCCCCTCCACCGGCTGGGACGCCGCTCCGGTCGAGCGCGCCGCGCGCTGGCTGCTGGACCGGGTCGGGGCCGCGCTGCCCGCGGGCGACGAGATCGCCGCCCTCGGAGTCGGCGCGCAGGGCTGCGACACCCAGGAGCACTGCGCCCGCCTGGCCGCGGCGATCGAGGCGCTGGCGGTGCCCGCCACGGTCGTCAACGACGGCGCGCTGCTGGTCCCGGCCGCGGGCCTGGACGTCGGGATCGGTGTCATCGCCGGTACCGGCTCGATCGCGGTCGGCGCCGACGCGGACGGCGGCGTGCTGTTCGCCGGCGGCTGGGGCTGGGTGCTCGGCGACGAGGGCAGTGCCCCGGCGCTCGTCCGCGAGGCGGCGAAGGCGGCGCTGGCCGGCCACGACGCGGGGCGCGCGGACGACGGCCTGCTGTCCGAACTGCTCGCCCACTACGGGGTGTCCGACGCCCCGGGGCTCGCCCGCGCGGTCAACGACTCCCCTACGCCCGAGACATGGGGTCCGGCCGCGCCGGCGGTCTTCCGGGCCGCCGCCACGGGTTCCGCGTCCGCGCACGCCGTGGTGGACGACGCCGCGCTGCGGCTGACCGCCCTGGTGACGAGCCTGCGGGCGCGCGGCGCGGTCGGCGGCACCGTCGTGGCCGCGGGCGGCGTCGTCCTCGGCCAGCCCCTGCTGGCCGACCGGCTGCGGGCCCGGCTGGGCGAGGCGCACCCCGATCTGACGCTGCGCCTGCTGGAGGTACCGCCGGTGGCGGGCGCGGTGGCCCTGGCCGGGGTCCGGCACCGCGCGACCGGCGCGGACACGGCGGACACGGCGGACACAGCGGACACAGCACCCTGAGGCCCGTACCGCGGCACGACGTGTGACGACGACCCGGCGGGCCCGCCCCGGAGCGGCCCGCACGCGCTTCTCCCCTTGACCGGGAGCCCTCCCGAATGGAGTCGAGCATGGCAGAGCACCACCACCCCTGGACGGGGTCCCTCTACGTCGACGGCCGGTTCCGGCCGCCCGCGGCGGGAGGTTCCCTCCCGGTCCACGACAAGTCCTCCGGCGAGCTGCTGGGGGTCGCCGGCGACGCCGGGCCCGAGGACGTCGACGCGGCCGTGGCCTCCTCGGTCGCCGCCCAGCAGGCGTGGGCCGCGCTTCCCTACAGCGAGCGTGCCGCGGTCCTGCGCCGGGCCGCGGCGGCCCTCGAAGCCGCCGATGGGCTCCGCGAGTTGATCATGCGGGAGACCGGCAGCATCGCGGGCAAGGCCGACTACGAGATCGCCTCGGCGGCCGGCGAGCTGTTCGAGGCGGCGGCGCTCGCCTCGCGACCGGTCGGCGAGGTGCTGCGCACCGGCCACCCGGGCCGCTTCTCGGTGGCCGAGCGCGTCCCGGTCGGCCTGGTCGCGGCGATCACGCCGTGGAACTTCCCGCTGGTGCTGGGGATGCGGGTGATCGCGCCCGCCCTCGCGCTCGGCAACGCCCTCCTGCTCAAGCCCTCGCCGGAGACGCCGCTGTCCGGCGGTCTGGCGCTGTGCGAGCTCTTCGAGCAGGCCGGCGTGCCGGCCGGCGTCTTCCAGGTGCTCCCCGGCGGCGAGGCGGTCGGCCGCCGGCTGGTCGAGCACCCGGACGTGGCGATGGTCCACTTCACCGGCTCGACGACCGTCGGGCGCGAGATCGCCGGAACCGCGGGGTCGCTGCTGAAGAAGACGTCCCTCGAACTCGGCGGCAACAACGCCCTGCTGGTCCTGGACGACGCGGACGTCGACCAGGCCGCCATGATCGGCGCGTGGTCGAGCTTCCACTACCAGGGCCAGACCTGCATCAGCGCCGGCCGGCACATCGTCGACCGCGCGGTCGCCGACGCGTACCTGGACAACCTCACCGCCCGCGCGGCGGCCGTGACCGTGGGCGACCCGCTGCGGGACGGCACCGGCCTGGGCCCGATCATCAACGACGTGCAACTGGCGCGCGCCCGGCGGCTGCTGGACGACGCGGTCGCGGGAGGGGCCCGGATCCTGACCGGCGGGACGAACGAGGGCAGGTTCTTCCGCCCCACCGTCGTCGTGGACGTCGACCCGGCCGCCGCGCTGTGGACCGAGGAGATCTTCGCGCCCATCGCGCCCGTCGCGGTCGTGGACGGCACCGAGCAGGCCGTCGCGCTCGCCAACGACACGGGTTACGGGCTGGTCTCCTCCGTCGTCGGCTCCGACGTGCACCGCGCCACCGAGGTCGCCCGCCGCCTGAACTGCGGCATGGTCCACGTCAACGACGCGACACCGCAGGACGAGCCGCTTGCCCCGTTCGGCGGGATCGGCCAGTCCGGTCTGGGCGGCCGGGCCGGCGGCGACTCCAACCTCGAGGAGTTCACCGAGCGGCGCTGGCGGACCGTCACCGGCGACCCGGTGCACTACCCGTACTAGCCGAACCGGCCACGCGATGCACCAACTCGCCGCCGTGGCAGGGCTCCTGGGGGCGGCGGCGTGCCTGGCGGAGCGGCTCGCCGGGCCGGTCCGCCACTGCGGCCCGCCCGCGGTGGCCCTGGCGGTCATGGCGCTGATGGCCAGCGGGGCGGGCGGCACGGCACTGGTGGCGGGGGCCTGCGCCGTCGCCGGTGCCTGCGTGTGGACCGCGCTCGCCGCCGCGTGCCCCGGCGCGCGGGCCCCGGCGGTGGTGGACCTCGCCACGATGGCACTGATGACCGCGGCGGCCGCGCGGGCGGGCCGGCACGGGCCCGCCGGGGCTCACCCGCCCGGGATGCGGATGGACGCCGCCGCGGGCGCGTACGACACGAGGTTCTTCCTGTTCCTCGTGGCGTGCTGGGCGCTGGCCAGGGCCGGCGTGCGCCTCACCGCACTGGTGGGGCCCGCCGGCACCGGCCGGCCGCTCTCCCCCGGCCCGCGCGCGTCGACCGGCGGCCGCGCGGTCCTGCGGGAGCTGGGCAGCGCGGCGATGGTCGTCGCGATGGCGGCGATGCTCGCCTGACGGCGCGGGACGTACTTTGACAGCCAGCGCCGCCCGGAACCCCGGGCGGCGACCGGGGGCCGGTCCCCCGGGCCACCGGTACGACGGAAGGGGCGGTACCCCCGGGTGCGCGCGACGAACGACTCTCCGACGATCCTGACCGCCCACCTCGGACACGGCCTCGCCGCGTCCAAGGCGGTGGTCGCCGTCCTCCCGGACGGCCTGCCGCCGCGCGGCGCCGAACTCCTCGGCCCCGGCGGCCCGATCGCGCTCGCGCCGGGCCCGGTCGGGCCGGTCCCGGGCTGGCGGGCGGGCCCCTTCGCGCGGATCGGGCTCCCCCGGGAGCTGCTGCCGGGGACCTACACGGTGCGGGTGGTGGACGGCAGCGGGCGCGAGGCCGTGTCGGAGCCGTTCGGGATCGCCGCCGACCGCACGCAGCGGCAGACGATGTCGGACGTGCTGGCGTACTTCCGGGCGATGCGGTCCAGCGGCGAGATCGACCGCAAGGACCGGCACGCGCGCCTGTGGGGTGACGACGGCGAGCGCGAGGTCGACGCACGCGGCGGCTGGCTCGACGCGAGCGGCGACCCCAGCAAGTTCCTCAGCCACCTCACCTACACCCGCACCATGAGCCCGCAGCAGATCCCGCTGTGCGCCTGGGCGCTGGCCGCCGCCCGCGACGCGATCGCCGCGCACCACCCGGCGCTGCTGCGCTCGCTCGGCGCGAAACTGCGCGACGAGGCCCTGTGGGGCGCGGACTTCCTGATGCGGTTCCGCGCTCCCGAGGGCTACTTCTACACCGGCATCTTCGACGCGCTGACCAAGCGGCTCGACGAGCGGTTCGTGACGGCGCCCCTGGCCGAGTGCGTCCGCACCGACCGCTACCAGGCGGCGTACCGGCAGGGCGGCGGCCTCGCCGTCGCCGCCCTGGCCCGCGCCTCCACCCTCGACGACCGCGGGGACTTCACCGGCCGGCAGTACCTGGAGGCGGCGCTGGCGGGCTTCGCCCACCTGGAGGCGCACAACCTGGAGTACCTCGACGACGGTACCGAGTCGGTGATCGACGACTACGCGGCGCTGCTGGCCGCGGCCGAACTGGTGGCCGCGGGCGCGGAGCCGGCCGCCCCGGTGGTCGAGGCGGCACGGCGCCGTGCGCGGCAGCTGATCGGCCGCTACGTCCGGCCGGACGGCGGCGGGCCCGGCTGGTTCACCGCGGACGCGGAGGGGCGGCCGTTCTTCCACGCGGTGGAGGCCGGGCTGCCGGTCCTCACCCTGGTCCGGTTCGCCGCCGTCCTCCCGGACGCCCCCGAGGCGGGCGGGGCGCGGGAGTTGGCGGTCGAGGCGATGCTCGACACGTTGCGCCGCACCGCCGCGGTGCCCAACCCGTTCGGTTACCCCCGGCAGCGGGTCCGGCCGGCCGGCGGGAGCGACCGCGACGCGTTCTTCTTCCCGCACGCCAACGAGACCGGCTACTGGTGGCAGGGGGAGAACGCCACCATCGCCTCGCTGGCCGCGGCGGCCTGCGCGTGCGCGGACATGGCGGGCGACGCGGGCGCGGCGGGCTCGGCAGGCTCGGCGGGTGTGTCCGCGGCCGACCGGGAGCGGTTGCTGGAGTTCGCCGACGACCAGTTGGCGTGGATCACCGGCCGCAATCCCTTCGACGCGTGCATGCTTCAGGGCCGCGGCCGCGGCAACGTGGACTACGCCTCCGACTTCCCCAACCTGCCCGGCGGCATCGTCAACGGCATCACCTCGGGCTGGGCCGACGAGGACGACATCGCCTTCCTGGCCGGCGACGCGCCCGAGGCCGAGTCGTGGCGGTGGGCCGAGCAGTGGATCCCGCACACCGGGTGGTTCCTGCTGGCGGTGGCCGGCGCCCGCTGACGGGTGCCCGGGCCGGTGCCGGGCCCGGTCACGGCTTCAGCGCTCGGCCCCGGGCAACCACGGCTCGTGCCAGGGCGGGCGGCCGTGGACGAGGGACCCGGCCCCGTCGGGGCCCCAACTGCCCGGCGTGTAGGGCTGGATCGCGGCGGGCTCGTCGATGAGGGGCTGCACGATGCGCCACGCCTCCTCCACGCTGTCCTCGCGGGTGAACAGGCTGTGGTCCCCGGTGAGCGCGCTGTTCAGCAGGCGCTCGTACGGTTCGAAGGGCTCGCCGAGTTCCTGCGCGAAGGAGGAGTCGAGGTACAGCGGGCGCCAGGTCTCCTCGCCCAGCCCGACGAGTTGCAGGCGCGCGCCGGGCTCGGGGTCGATGCGCAGCACGATCTGGTTCTGCTCGGCCTGGTGGGGCGTGGGCAGGAACGCCAGGCGGGGTGCGCGGTGCAGGATGAGGCGCACCTCGGTGGCGCGCACCGGGAGGTTCTTGCCGGCCCGCAGGAAGAACGGGACGTCGAACCACTTCCAGTTGTCGATCTCCAGCTGCAGCGCGATGAACGTCTCGGTGTCCGAGTCGGCCGCGACGCCGGGCGTGTCGCGGTAGCCGGTGTACTGGCCGCGCACGCTGCGGCGCGGGTCGGCGGTGCGGACCGCTTTGAGCACCTCCGCCTTGCGGTCCCGGAGGGTGTCGGCACCGGCGTCCGCGGGCGGGTCCATCGTGACGGCGGCGAGCACCTGCAGCAGGTGGTTCTGCACGACGTCGCGCAGGGCTCCGACCGGGTCGTAGAACTTCCCGCGGTCCTCGACGCCGAAGTCCTCGGCCATGGTGATCTGCACGGCGCTGACGCTGCCGCGGTTCCACAGCCCGGTCATCGCGGGGTTGGCGAAGCGCAGGTACTCGATCTCGATGACCGGTTCCTTGCCGAGGAAGTGGTCGACGCGCAGCAGCTGGTCCTCGCTCAGCAGCGCGCGCAGCCGGGCGTTGAGCGCGCGGGCGGAGGCCAGGTCGTGGCCGAAGGGCTTCTCGACGGCCACGCAGGCGTCGTGCAGCAGGTTGGCGGCGCCGAGCTGCTCGACGATGGGGCCGAACAGCGTGGGCGGCATCTCCAGGTAGTGGACGCTGGTGTGGTCCGGGCCGATCTCGGCGGCGAGCCGGAGGTACAGGGCGGGGTCCGTGACGTCGCCGTGCAGGTAGGTGACGCGGTCGGCGAAGCGCTGGAAGACGTCGTCCTCGACGGTCTGGCCGGTGGCGGCGATCCGCTCGCGGGCCTGTGCGGTGAACTCGGCGGTGGTCATCTCCGTGCTGGCCACGCCGATGACGCGGCAGTTCAGCAGGCCGCGCCGTTCGAGGCGGTAGAGGGCACGCAGGGTCATCTTGCGCGCGAGGTCGCCGGTGATGCCGAACACGATCAGGGTGTCCGCGGACTTCCGCGGGTCGGTGGGCGTCATGTCGCGGTCCTCCCGGTGCTGCGGGGCCCTGCGGTGTGGCGGTACGCCGCGGTGGGCGTGTTCCCGGCGGGTGCCGTTGCCGTTGCTGTTGCCGTACGGGAAGGGCGCGGGTCCCGACCCGCGCGGGCCGGACCGCGCGGCGCCCGTCCCCCAGGGTGCGCCCTGGCGGACGGGTCCACCACGCGGGCGGGTGCCGCCGCCGGCGGATCGGCGCGGGTGGAGGGCTCTCGCGGGAGGACGGGGCGTCTCGCGGGAGGGCTACCGGCCGGCCGCCACCGTTCTGCGCCACCGCACCTCGCCGTCGTAGTACTCCCCGGTGGGCGCCAGGCCCGCGGCGGCGGCGACGGCCGCGGAGGCGGCGTGGTCGGGGTGGATGTGCGCGATCACCGTCGGAACGGGCCGGCCGTCGAGCCAGTCGACCAGGCCGACGGCGGCCTCCCGGGCGATCCCGCGGCCCTGCCAGGGCGTGCCGACGACCCAGGCGATCTCGGCGACGGGACCGTCCTCGCCACCGGGGACGACGGTCGCCTGGACCGTGCCCACCAGGCGGTCCTCCGCACGGAGCCGCAGCATCCAGTTCAGCCAGCAGACGGCCGGGTCCGGCGAACCGGCCGCCAGCCGCTCGTAGCGCTCCCGCAGGGCCTCGGGCGTGGCCGGCTCGCCGCCGATGAAGCGGTGCAGCGCCGGATCGCCGAGCACCTCGGCCATCTCCGCGGCGTGCGCGGGAACCAGCGGCAGCAGGTCGAGGCGGGCGGTGCCGAGGGGCCGCGGGACCAGGCGACCGGGCTTCACGCCGCCTCCCGGAGGCGGGCGTGCTCGGCGCCCCTCGGACGCGGCGTGTCCAGCAGGGAACGTGCCATGCCCGGCACCCTACAACCGCCCCCCGCACCCGCTTCGCACGCCCGTGGCCGGTGGGCGGCTCACCCGATCCGTGCACGTTGGCGCGGATGCGGTGCGGCGGCTGGTCCGTCTCCTCCAGGATGTGACGACACGAGCGGCCGCCACGGAGGCGGGCGCACGGCAGGACAGGGGGAAGGCCGGGATGGTCAGGACGGATGGGACACGAAGAGCCACAGCCGGGGTGGCCGAGGCCGACGACGGGCTGGCCGTGGTCGTGGCCGAGCGGGCCGCGCGGGCCGCGGGCGGGCTGCTGCGGCGCCTGGGCGGTACGGACGCGGCACGCGCACGGCCCAAGGGGGGCCACGAGATCGTCACCGACGCGGACCTGCGGGCGGACGCGCTGATCAGGGAGGTGCTGGCGGCGCGCTTCCCCACCCACCGGGTGGTCAGCGAGGAGACCTGGGACGGCTGGCAGGACGGGATGTTCGACGGGCCGGTGTGGGTGGTCGACCCGATGGACGGCTCGGCGAACTTCGCGCACGGGTACCCGTACGTCTCGGTGTCGGTGGCGTTCGCGGTCGACGGCGTGGTGCGGGCGGGGGCGGTGCACGCGCCGTTCCTGGGGCACACGTTCACCGCCGTGAAGGGCGGCGGCGCGCGCCGCAACGGGCGGCGGCTGGCGGCGGCGGACACGTCGGCCCTGGGTGACGCCCTGGTCAGCACGGGATTTCCGCACCAGCGCGGGCAGTTGGACCCGGTGCTGGAGCGGGTGCGGCGGCTGGTGCTGAACTGCCGCGACGTACGGCGGGCCGGATCGCCCGCGCTGGACATCGCACTGGTCGCGGCGGGGATGCTCGACGCGCACACGGAGAGCCTGGCGCCCTGGGACGTGGCCGCGGCCGCGCTGGTCGCCACCGAGGCAGGGGCGCGCCGCGGGAACCTGCTGCCCGAGCCGTTCCCGCTCTCCCCCGACCTGTCGGGCACGGGGATCGTCGTGGCCGCGCCCGGGGTGTACGACGCGCTGTGCGCGCTGCTGGCCGAGGAGGAGCACCCGGCGGGCGAGCAGGCGACGTGAAGCGCCTGCCGGTGAGCTGAATGTCCGGCGCGGAGCGACCAGACCGGGCGGGCGGGACGGAGCGGTGGCCCGCGCGGCCGTCCCGTGGGTCCCGCGCCGCACCGGCCCCGCCGTACCCCGTCGAGGGTCCCGCGCGGCCGCGCCGTGCCGCCCGGACATCCGCCCGCTCGGCGCCTTTCCTCTTGCGTGCGATGCTACGAAATCGTATAGTCCGATATCGTGACTTCCATTTCCTCTCCGGCCGAGGACTCGCCCCTGCTCGCGCTGCAGCGGGCCACCCACGCCACCCTCCAAGCGCTCACCGCCGAACTGGTCGACCTCGACCTGACCGCGTCCGAGATCAACGCCCTCGCCAACCTCGCCGACGGGAAGGGCCGCACGGTCTCCCAGCTCGGCGCCGCCGCCGGCACCCGGCCCACCACGCTGACCAGCGTGCTCGACCGGCTGGAGCGCCGTGGCCACATCACCCGCGGCACCCGCGCCGGCGACCGCCGGTCCGTGCTCGTCGAGCTGACGCCCGCCGGGCGGCTCGCGGCCGACACGATCCGGGAGGCCCTCGCCGACCTGGAGCGCCGCGCGCTCGGCGGGCTCCCGCCCGAGGCGATCGCCGGCTTCCACACCGTCCTGGACGTGCTCGCGAAGGTGCCGTCATGACCGCCCACGGCGGCGAATCGCCGTCCGCCTTCGACGGGTTGATGGCCGAGGTGATGACCGGTGCGGACCGGTTCGGCCACCGCGAGCACGTCCACCTCACCTGGCTGGCCGTCCGCCGCCACGGCACCGCGGCGGCGACCGAGCTGATCAGTGGCGGGATCCGGCGCACCGCCCGCTACGCGGGAGCGCCGCAGAAGTACCACGCCACCGTCAGCCGCGCCTGGGTCGAACTCGTCGCCCACCACGTCCAGGAGGACGACCTGCGGGCGCACGCCACGGGCACGGCGGACGCGATCGGACCGCAGCAGTCCGCCTTCACCGCCTTCGCGGCCCACCACACCGCCCTGCTGGACAAGCGCCTGCTCACCCGCTTCTACCGGCCCGCCACGCTCGCCTCACCGCCGGCCAGGACCGGTTGGGTCGAGCCGGACCTCGCGCCGTTCCCCTGGCAGGACCGTCCCGGCGGCTGCGCGTAAGCGCGGACACCTCTCAGGCCGGAGTGCCGGCCTGAGAGGTCGCGGCCGCCGCGGACCGGTCGACGCGGCGCAATGCGGGAAGCATGACGATGCCCAGCAGGAGCGTGGGCACGCCGCCGACCACGAGCGACCAGCGGCTGCCGAGGTCCTGCGCGACCCATCCGACCAGGGGCCCGCCGATCACGGTGGTGCCGCCCCAGGCCAGGGCCCACAGGGCCATCACCCGGCCGCGCATCGCGGGCGCCGCGGCGAGCTGGAGCGCGGTCTTGGACAGCGAGTTGAAGCTGACGCCGCCGTAGCCGACGAAGAGCAGCGCGAGCAGTTCCCAGGGCAGGGTCGGGGCCAGGGCGGCGGCGGTGATGGCCACGCCCCAGCCGACGGAGGCGACCGCCAGCGAACTGCTGTGCCGGGGGTTGCCGCGGCCCGCGACGACGAGGCCCCCGAGCACGGCGCCGATGGCCATCACCGCCGCCATCGCCCCGTACGTCCCGGCGCCGCCGTGCAGGGCGCCGCGGGCCACCAGCGGGAGGGTGACCGGGAACTCGTAGGCGAGGGCGCCGGTGATCGTGATCATCACCAGCGGCAGCAGGAGCGCCGGGGTGCTACGGGCGTAGCGCAGCCCGGCGCGGACCTGGCCCTTCTCGCGGGGCGGGCGGTCGACGGGGTTCATCTCGGCCGGGCGCATGAGCACGAGGCTGACCAGGACGCCCGCGAACGAGAGGGCGTTGAGGACGAAGCACGTGGTGAGGCCGACCCCGGCGACGAGGGCGCCGCCGGCCGCCGCGCCCAGCACCCGGGCGAGGTTGACCGAGACGGAGTTGAGGGTGACCGCGTTGGCCAGCTGCTCGCGCGGCACCAGGTCGCCGATCAGGCTCTGCCGGGCCGGGTTGTCGAAGACGGTGAGCACGCCGAGCGCCAGCGACAGCGCGACCACGCCGCCGAAGCTCGCCGCGCCCAGCCCGGTCATGAGCGCGAAGGCGACGGCGACCGCGGCGGACGCCGACTGGGTGAGGTAGAGCAGCCGGCGCCGGTCGTAGCGGTCGGCGATCAGGCCGCCGAACGGGCCGAGCAGCGCGAGCGGCAGGAAGCGGGCGCCGGTGGAGATGCCGAGGTCGGCGCCGCTGCCGGTCAGGTGCAGCACGAGGAAGGCGAGCGCCAGCGTCTGCATCCAGGTCCCGGCGATCGACACCGAGTAACCCCAGAAGTAGAGGCGGTAGTTGCGGATCGACAGGGAGCTGAAGGCGCGGGACAGCGCGCGGGTGCGGCCCGCCGCGGCCCGCGTGTCACCGGCGGCCCGGTCCGGGGCTGCGGTGGCGCCGGCAGTACCCACGCCCCCGCCGGCCGCGTCACCGCCCGTGTCCGTACGCGTCGTGCCGGCCGGCTCGGGGCCCGGGGACGGGTCGTCCGGCGCCGTCACGAGGCGGCGTCCGTACGGCCCGGGCCGGCCGCCATCGCGGGACTGTTCGGACGCCGCACGGGGTCGTCCTCCTCCGGCCCGGCGGCACCGGTCGGCTCGAACCCGGCGAGGCGCTCCAGCAGCGTCCCCGCGGCGATCAGCACCTGCTGCTCCTCCGGGTCGAGCAGCGCCTCGACGGCGCGTCCCAGCCAGGTGTCCCGCTCGCTGCGGGTCCCGGCGACGGCGGCGCGGCCGGCCGGGGTGACCGAGACCAGGACCCGGCGGGCGTCCGCCACGTCCCGGCTGCGGCTGACGAATCCGGCCGCCTCCAGCTCGCGCAGCGCGGCGGCCACGTTGGAGCTGGTCATCTGGAGCTCGCCGGCGAGCCGGCGCGGCTGCGCGTCCGGCATCCGGTCGGCGGCGGCGAGCACCTGCCGGGCGGTCCTGGACACGCCGTGCGTGGGTCCCCCCTCGCGGCGCAGGCGCCGCTGGAGCTGCCTCATCTGCCCGCGCAGCCGCAGGACCTCGCGATCTTCCATACGACTATCTTACATAGCTATTCCGCATCACTAAAATGCGGCCGAGGGCGATCGCCCTCGGCTTCCGGCTCCACGGCCCCCTCCGGCGCCGTGGCCGCGCTCCCCCGAGCACCCGCGGCCACGACGCCCCCCGCGAGCGCGACGGCTCCCGCGAGCGCGACGGCTCCGCGCCCACGGGGGTTTCCGCGCATACGGCTCAGCTCAGCAGTGGTACATCACGACGATGTAATCCGTGGCGGAGCCGATGAAGTGCTGGCCCGGGCCGAGGTCGGGAGTCTGCTGGTACCAGTCCGCCCCGCCATCGTCCGACCGGAGCTGCGCGGAGCAGTAGCCCGGGCCCAGGTACCAGCCGGCCGCGTTGGCCCAACCGAATGCGTCCTCCGTGTTGTCCTCCGCCGGCAGGACGGCGTCGTAGGCGCCCTGGGTGTAGACACCGTCCTTGATGTGCATGACACCGAGGCCGATGCTGTTGTCGTTCCCGATGAAGTTCGTTCCGGCGGCAGCGGCGGCTTTCGCCGCGGCGACCATCTCCGGCGAGACGGAGATGCTCCTCGGGGCGTGGGACGCCACCGCACCGCGATCGGCGGCGCCGGCCGGCGTCGTCCCGACGGCAACGCCCACGAGAGCGATGACACCCACCGCGGCTGCCACCTGTGACCTTCTGTTCATCTTTCCCCCTTCACGGTGACCCGCCCCGCGGATCACATCCGGTGTGCGGCGAAGCTAGCTCCACGCGTCCTGGACTCGTCCTGGGTTCGTCCTCACGCCAGGTCAGCGGGGCGATCCGCCGCGGCACCGTCGTGGAATCGTCCTGGTAGGAGGTCGCTGCGCGGCGTCGGGCAGGTCAGGGTGACGAGGGTGGCGCCAGGGCCTTCATCCGGTCCATGTCACCGATGGCCTGCCACAGCTGGAGTGCCCGTTCGTGGTGCCGGCCGGCCAGGTCGAGGGCGCCGGCGGTGGCGTCCAGGTCGCCGATCAGTTGCCAGCACGCGGCTTCGTCGTGGCGGTCGCCGTGTCGGTGGAAGATGTCGGCCGCGCGTTCCAGCGCCGGGCCGGCCCGGTCCCTGTCGTGCCGGCCGGCGTACACGCGGCCGACTTCCAGCAGCGTGTAGGCGGCGCACCGTTCGTCGGCGATTTCCTGGAAGGTGGCCAACGCCTGCCGCAGGCAGCGCAGCGCCTCGTCCGGATTGCCGCGCTGATGGTGCAGCCGGCTGTACCGGCGCAGCACGACCGCCATCCGATGTGCGTCGTCGAGGGCCTCGGCCTGGCGCAGGGCCTTGTCGAACCAGGCTTCCGCCGCGTCGAGTTCGCCGTGCATGAGCTGCATCACGGCCATCGAGCAGGACAGCTGTGCTTCGAGGTGCCGGTCGCCTTCGGCGACCGCTGTGGCCAGTGCCTGCGCGACGCGGTCCGCGGCTTCGCCGTAACGGCCCTGGACTCGGCTGATCGTGCTCAGCATCGCCACCGACAACGCCTCGCCGCGCCTGTCACCGGTGTCCTTGCACAGCTTGGCGGAGGACTCCAGGGCACGGTTCGCTTCGTCGTACTCGTCCTGGTAGATGTGCAGTTGGCCAAGGCCACGCAGCAGCACCGAGGTGCCGCGCGCGTTCCCGGCGGTCTCGGCCGCGTCCAGGGCGAGCCGGTGCCCGTGCTCCCAGTCCTGGTACAGGCACCGGTGGTCGTAGTAAGTGACCGTGCCGGCCGCCAGTTCCCAGGCCAGTTCGTCCAGTCCCCAGTCCGCGGCCAGTTTCACCGCGCCGAGCAGGGTGTGGCGTTCGGCGTCGAACCAGCCGACCGGGTCGGCCGTCAGCCGGTCCACGAGCGTGTCGGGCAGCGAGCGGCGCGGCGCGGAACCGGGCTCGCCGACCAGCAGTCCGGCCGGTAACCGATCGGTGGCGCGCCCGGCCAGGTCGAGCCAGGTGGACAGCACCCGGACCATCGCTTCCCGCGTGTCCGCGGCCGGCAGCCGGGCCGCCACCTCCACGGCACAGGTCCTGATCAGGTCGTGCAGCCGGTAGCGTGGCTGGCCGATGGCGTCGGTGGCGGTGAGTCGCACCAGGCTGGCGTCGACGAGGGTGTCCAGTACCTCGTCGGCGTCCGGGCGGTCCAGCAGCGGACCGACGATCCAGCCGGGCAGGGTGTGGGCGCCGAGCAGACCCAGCAGGCCCAGCGCACGCACCGCGTCGGCGGGCAGCAGCCGTAAGCTCAGTTCGACGCTGGCCCGCACGCTGAGGTCTCCGATCCTCAGTTCGGCCAGGCGCCGGGACTCGTCCTCGATCCGTTCCCGCAGGACCCGAAGCGGCCAGGCCGGCCGGCCGGTGAGCTTGGCGCTGGCGATCCGGATCGCCAGCGGCAGGTTGCCGCAGCAGTCGAGGATCGCGTCGGCCTCGGCCGGTTCCTGCTCGACCCGCCGCTGCCCGACGATGCCGGTGAACATCTCCTGCGCCTCTGCCGGGCTCAGCACGTCCAGGTCGATGTGCCGGGCGCCGGGCAGGTGCGTCAGCAGGGTGCGGCTGGTGATCAGCACGGCGCAGCCGTCGGCGCCCGGCAGCAACGGCAGCACCTGATCGGCGTGCCCCGCATCGTCCAGCACCACCAGCATCCGGCGGTCCGCCAGCAACGACCGGTAGAGCGCGGCCCGTTCGGACACCCCGTTCGGGATCGCGCTGCCGGCCACCCCGAACGCACGCAGGGTTTCGGCCAGCATCAGCGCCGGGTCCCGCGGCGCGTCCGATGTCCCGGCGAGGTTGAGGTAGAGCTGGCCGTCAGGAAAGGAGTCGCTCGCCAGCCGCGCGGCGTGCGTCACCAGACAGGACTTGCCGACACCGGGACCGCCGACGACGACGATCACCGGGGTCCGATCCACCCCCGACCCGTCGAGTAATCGGGCGACCTGGGCCAGCGCGTCGGCTCGTCCCACGAAGTCCGGTATGTGGAGCGGTAGTTGGCGCACGGGCATCGCCATGAGCGGTGTGGTGGCAGCGGTGCCGATCCCCTCCGGTCGCGTGTCGGGGGCACCGCTCGCCGGGACGGGAGACAGCAGGGACGGATCGGCGACCAGGATGCGCTGATGCAGCGCCCGGAGCGGCGCGGCGGGATCGACGCCGAGTTCGCCCGCGAGTTTCCGGCGCAGCCGCTCGTACACCTGCAGCGCCTCGCTCTGTCGCCGGCACCGGTAGAGGGCGACCATCAGGTGTTCCGCGACATGCTCGTCATAGGGGTACTCGCGCAGCAGGGCGGTCAGTTCCTCGATGACCTCACGATGGCGCCCCAGGTCGAGTTCGACACTCAGACACAGTTTGCGGGTGGCCGCGCGCTTCTCGTTCAGCCGCGCCGCATCCGACTCCAGAACCCGGCTCGAGACGCCGACCAGGGCGTTGCCCCGCCAGCAGGCCAACGCGCGCCGCAGCGCGGCAGCCGTCTCGAACGGGGCGTTCTGCCGCTCGGCGCGGTCCCGTTCGTGCTCGAACTCCAGCAGGTCGAGCTGGTCCGGTGCCAGGTTGATCTGGTAACCGCCGCGCCGCGTGCTGATCAAGGAGCGGGGTGCTCCGCTCTCGGCGAGGTTACCGCGCAGCCCGGACACGGCGTCCTGGACCTGGCGGACCGCGGTGGCGGGCACTTTCCCGTCCCACATCACGGCAACGAGCCGTTCCATGGTGACGAGGTGGTTCGCGTCGACCAGAAGCGCCGCCAGCATCTTGGCCCGCCGTGGTCCGTCGAGTCGGACCTCGCGCCCCGTGACCTGGGCATGCAACGGCCCCAGCACGCCGAATCTCATATCCCCCCGACACTTCACGATCAGCGCCGGACCCCCGTCCGACCTGGACCCAGGACGAATCTAGGACGGCCAGCGGACAGGTGTCCATACCGCCTCCTCGTCGGGGGGTGAGCCGTTCCGCGGAGCCGACCGCGCCGCCGGAGTTCCCCCTGCGCGCGGCCGGGCGAACCGGAGGCGTTCCGGTCGGGCGGGCTCAGGCCCGGCTGACCGCGGTCCGGATCAGGGATCGCTGGGCGCTGATGGTGTCCAGGAGAGCGGGGCACTGCCGCTCGGACTCCGGCGTGACGTCGTCGATCCGCTGGTACTCCATCACGGCCTGGTAGCAGAGGCCGAGGACCTCGGCGGCGCACTCGGAGTCCATCGGCGTCGACGGCTCCTCACCGACGCACTGGTCCACGGCGGCCATCAGGGGTCCGACGCCCCACTCGCTGCTCTCGGACGCCTCGAACAGCTCGTCCCGCAGCTCGTCGTGCAGGACGGGCACGGCGGCACCACCGGCGGCCTGGGCCCGGTGGAGCGCCGCGAGGCACCGCTCGTACACCTCGCGCGCCTCGGCGTCGCCGGACGCGTCGGGCAGGACGAACGCCGCGGTGCGCTCGACCTCGGTGACGGCGATGTCGAGAAGGCGGCCCGAGGGGATGCCCGCCAGCCGCGCCAGGTCGTCCTTCATCTCCAGATCCCACAGCAGCATTGCGGTCTCCCTGTCCACGTGACGTGGGGGTAATGGCCGCTACGGTCACGGCAGTTCCGGCGGGGGGCGCCACTCGCCGACGGTCCGGCGCCGGGCAGCGGCATCGCCGTGGCCGGCCGGCGAACGGTGCTGCACCGGAAGGTTGCGATGGACCACGGGAGAGCCGGCGGCCTGCTGATCGGTGGCGTCGGCGCGAGGTCAGGCCGGTGAGGTGCCGCGCCAGAGGCTGGCGCCGGCGGCGAACACGATCGGGTCCATGGTGGACAGCTCTGCTCGTACTCGGGCCTCGAACTCGGTTCGGGCATCTGCCGGGAGGGCGTCGAAGAAGGCGCGGGAGCCGTGCGAGAGCCCCCAGTTCCAGAACGTGTCGGCGTCGGGGACGGGAAGACGCTGCTCGATGGCGGTCTCACTGATGTTGGTGAACCCCGCCGTCGCGAGGAACCGCTCCTCGTCCAAGGGCCGACTGAGCCGTCCTTCCCCGACGGGTATCAGGGGCTGGAACTCGCGGAAGAGGGCACCGTAGAACTCCCACTCCGGCGCGTCCTCGACCGGGCCGGGGACGGAGAAGGAGAACACCCCGCCGGGAGCCAGGACTCGACGGATCTCCTGGGCTGCCGCAGCCGGATCATCGAGCAGGTGGACGACGAATCCCGCACAGACCAGGTCGAAGCAGCCGTCGGCGAGGTCCAGCTGGTGAGCGTCCATCACCCGCGCTTCGTGAACCTGCGGGTGCTGGGTCGAGATCCGTTCGACCATGCGAGGGGCGCAGTCCACCGCCGTCACCTGGCAGCCGCGGGCGAGCGCGGCAGCGGTCAGGGCGCCGCGCCCGGCCCCCAGGTCGAGGACACGAGTGCCGTGCACCGGAGCGAGCCACTCCATGTGCTGTTGGCCGAACCCGGTGAAGAACGGCAGTACCTCGTCGAATACCGAGGCCACTTGGTCGAAGAGGGCGGTGGCTCGCGCAGCGGTCATGGCCGGCCATCCTGGCAGAGGGACACATGGTCCGCACTCCCATTTCGCTGCTGGCCGCTCGGCCCGGGGCGGCTGGCAGGTCTGCTTCCTCGCAGTTCGGGTGGCGGACCGTGTCGGACCGGCCGAGGCAGCGTCGGCGGCAGGACCCGCTGGAAGGCGCCCACAACTCATCCGGCACCGACGGCTCAACCAGACTCGTCCCTTCGACGGCCGGGCGGGAGGCGGAGTCGTGCTCGCTGACGGTGCGCGTTCCGGTCGTTCAGTTGTCCAGGCGGCGCCTGCTGAGCCAGGCGACCTTCTCGGGGTCGTGGTGGTCGAAGAACAGCGTCGTGCCGGTGTCCAGGGCGGCGATCCGGTTCATCTGGTCGTTGGTGAGCTCAAAGTCGAAGACGTCGATGTTCTGTGCCATGCGGCCGGGGTTGACGGACTTGGGGATGGTGACGATGGTGCGCTGGATGAGCCAGCGCAGCACGACCTGCGCGACGGACCTGTCGTGCGCGGTGCCGATCTCGCTGAGGACGGGGTGGGTGAACAGGTCGTTCTTGCCTTCGGCGAAGCCGCCCCAGGACTGGTGCCGGACTCCGTGCGCACGCATGAGGTCGTGGTCGGGGGCGCGCTGGAAGAACGGGTGGGTCTCGATCTGGTTGACGGCCGGGGTGATCTCGTTGTTGAAGATCAGGTCCAGGAGTCGGTCGGGGGAGAAGTTGGCGACGCCGATCGCCTTGGCCAGGCCCGCGCGGTTGGCGGCTTCCATGGCGCGCCACTGGCCGTAGACGTCACCGAAGGGCTGGTGCATCAGGTACAGGTCGACGTGGTCCAGGCCCAGCCTGGTCAGCGAGGTCTCCAGGGCGCGGCGGGTGTTGTCCTGGGCGGGGGCGTCCTGGACCCACAGTTTGGTGGTGACGAAGAGGTCCTGGCGTGGGATGCCGCCGGCCCTGAGGGCACGGCCGACGGCTTCCTCGTTGCCGTAGGCGGCGGCGGTGTCCAGCAGGCGGTAGCCGGCGGCAAGGGCGTCGGAGACGGCCTGCTCGGTGTTCTCCGGCGGGATCTGGAAGACGCCGAAGCCGAGGATCGGCATCTGGACGCCGTTGTTCAAGGTGACGTACTGCACGGGTTTCTCCCGGGACGTTCTGCGGTGGGAAGACGAGGGGAGGGCGCCTGCGAGGCGGGCCGGTCAGCGCTCCATCATGCGCATCTGTGCCTCGTTGTGGGTGTCGCCGGCGGCGGGCGGCAGGCTGGAGAGCTCGGCGAGCTGGTCGTCGGTGAGGTGCACCTCGTCCGCGGCGACGTTCTCCTCGAGCCGTTGGACGCGCTTGGTGCCGGGGATGGGGGCGATGTCATCGCCCTGGGCCAGCAGCCAGGCCAGCGCGACCTGCGCCGGGGTGGCACCGACCTGGGTGGCGACGGCCGCGACCTGGTCGGCCAGGCGGAGGTTGTGCGCGAAGTTCTCCTCGGCGAAGCGCGGGTTGCTGGTGCGGAAGTCGGTGGGGTCGAACTGGTCGGTGGAACGGATCGCGCCGGTCAGGAAGCCGCGTCCGAGGGGGGAGAAGGGCACGAATCCGATGTTCAGCTCGCGCAGCGTGGGGAGCACCCGTGCTTCGGGGTCGCGGGTGAACAGCGAGTACTCGGACTGCAGGGCGGTGATGGGGTGGACGGCGTGGGCGCGGCGGATGGTGTCGGGGCCGGCCTCGGACAGGCCGATGTGCCGGATCTTGCCCTGGGCGACCAGCTCGGCCAGGGCGCCGACGGTCTCCTCGATCGGGGTGCCGGGGTCGACGCGGTGCTGGTAGTACAGGTCGATGTGGTCGGTGCCCAGGCGCGCCAGGGAGCCCTCGACGGCGGTGCGGATGTTGGCCGGGCTGCTGTCCGCGTTCTGCGGCCCGCCGCCGGCGTGGGAGACGAGGCCGAACTTGGTGGCCAGGACGACCTGGTCGCGGCGGCCCTTCAGGGCACGGCCGACGAGTTCCTCGTTGATGTACGGGCCGTAGATCTCGGCGGTGTCGAGGAAGGTGACGCCCAGGTCCAGGGCCCGGTGGATGGTGCGGATCGACTCCGCGTCGTCGGTGCCGGCGCCGGTGTAGGCCTGGGACATGCCCATCGCCCCGAGCCCGATCCGGGAGACCTCCAGGTCACGCAGTGTGATGTGCTTCATCAGAATTCCATCCGTTCTGTACGGTGCGGTGCGGCTGCGGGCGCCGCGTGGGTGGTTCGCGGGTCGGCCGCCCGGGGACGGCCGGTGCAGCGGTCAGGGGCGGACGATGACCTTCAGGGCCTCGCGGTCGTTCATGAGCCGGTAGCCCTCGGCGGCCTGCTCCAGGGCCACGGTGCGGTCGAAGACGCGACCGGGGTGGATCTCGCCGTTGAGGATGTACGGCATGAGTTCCTCGATGTAGGCGCGGGCGGGAGCCACCCCGCCGGTGAGGGTCAGATTGCGCATGAACTCGGGGAACCCGAAGGGCACCGCCGGGTACTGCGGGGCGCCGACGCGGCTGATCACGCCACCGTCGCGGGCCACACCCGCGGCCTGGACGAGCGCTTCCTCCAGGCCCACGCACTCCAGCACCCGCTCGGCGCCGCGGCCCGACGTCAGGTCGCGGACCGCGGCGACGCCCTCCTCGCCGCGCGCGGCGACGACGTCGGTGGCGCCGAAGTCGCGTCCGAGGTCGGTGCGTGCGCTGTGCCGGCCCATGAGGATGATCCGCTCGGCGCCGAGCAGCTTCGCGGAGATCACCGCGGACAGGCCCACCGCGCCGTCGCCGATGACGGCGACGGTCTCACCGGCCTGGACCCCGGCGGTGCGGGCGGCGTGGTACCCGGTACAGAGCACGTCGGACAGGGTGAGCAGATCCGGCAGCAGGTCGGAGTCCTCACCGACGGGCAGCGGGACGAGGGTGCCGTCGGCGTAGGGGACGCGGGTGGCCTGGCCCTGCCCGCCGTCGACACCGTTCACGCCCCACTGGCCGCCGTGGGGGCAGGAGGTGTGCAGGCCGCTGCGGCAGTACTCGCAGGTACCGTCCGCGTACGTGAAGGGGGCGACGACCAGGTCACCGGGCTTGACGTTGGTGACCTGGGGGCCGGTCTCCTCGACGACGCCGATGAACTCGTGGCCCATCTGACGTGGGTGGTCGGTGAGCGGCTGCGACTTGTAGGGCCACAGGTCGCTGCCGCAGATGCAGCCCATGACGATGCGGACGACGGCGTCGGTCGGCTGGTGGATCCTCGGGTCGGGGACGTCCTCGACCCGGACATCGCCGGCCTGGTGGAGACGGGTTGCGCGCACGGTGGTGCCCTTTCTGCTGCTTCGTTCCTCGAAGGGAGTGAGCATCTGCGGGAGCACAGATGTCCGTGTCCTCCACCCTTCCCGATCTGCCGAGCGCCAGGCAGGGCGGGCCTTTCCCGGGAGCCCCAGAGGGGGTGTGGCAGGGCGCCCCTCGGCCGGAGCACGCCGATGACCGGCACGTCACACTGGAGGACATGGCGGACCAGCGGCACAGCGACAGCGGCGGTACCGAGCTGGGGCGGTTCCTGCGCGCCCGGCGGACCCAGCTGACCCCGGCCGAGGTCGGCTTCGCTCCGAGCCCCGGGGTCCGGCGGACGCCGGGGCTGCGCCGCGAGGAGGTCGCCGCACTGGCGGGAGTGAGCATCGACTACTACACCCGGCTGGAACGCGGCAAGGAGACCCGCCCCAGCCTGTCCGTGGTCGATGCCCTGGGACGTGCTCTGAAACTGGACACCGACGAGCTGGACCATCTGCAGGACCTGGTGATCCGCGCCGCCCGCCACACCCCCGAACCGCCGCCCGCCCCCAGCCGCACCGTGAGCCCGCAGGCCAAGCTGCTGCTGGAGAGCCTGCGCCCCCACCCGGCCTACGTCACCAGCCGCACCCTGGACATCCTCGCGTGCAACCCCGGCGCGCTCGCCCTGTACGCCGGCATCGAGGACTGGCCGGCGAAACAGCGCAACCTCGCCCGCTTCCTGTTCCTCCACCCCGCGGCCCGCGACCTCTACTCCGACTGGGACACCCAGCTCGCAGGTTGCGTCGCCCGCCTACGCGCCCTGGCCGGCACGGATCCCGACGCCCCCGACCTGACGGGCCTCGTCGGTGAACTCCTCGTGAAGAGCCCGGACTTCGCGAAACTGTGGGACCGCTACCAGGTCAACCGCAGCCTCCACACCCGCAAGCCCAAGACCTTCCACCACCCCCAGGTCGGCGACATCACCCTCCCCTTCCAGGGCATGCAGCTCGAAGGGAGCCCCGGCCAACGGCTGGGCGTCTACGTCACCACCCCCGGCACCCCCGAGCACGACGCCGTCGTCATCCTCGACATGACCGCACCCCGGCGCGCGCCGCGACCGGCGCAGACAACCCCCGGGGAACCGAAGAAGTAACTCCGCCGTCGGCGCCATCGAGTACACCGTGCCCGTCCGCGAAGCGCATCATCCTCGGTCCGGCCGAACACCTCACCTGAGGATTCTCCGGGCACACGCCGCTCGCCCGGCGGGATGTACCCGTTCCGCGTGCCGTCTCGTATTTCGGCGGGACCGTGACCTATTTGGCGTCGATGACGACGACGGTCCGACGGATGAAGGTGTCCTCCACGGCGGAGCGGAGGAGGAAGTCGGCAACGTTCGAGCGAGAGGTCGAGGGGAAGATCGGCAACTTTTCGACGTCTTCCAGTACGACGTCGGTGTAGCGGGCGCTGCCTCGATCGTTCAATGCTCCGGGGTACTCGAGAGTCCATTTCAGATCACTGGCCCTCAGGAGCACTTCGGACGCGGCTTTGTCTGCGTAGGTCTTCTTGAGCACGGTGCGGAACAGTGGGCCCACGAGGAACGATGCCTTGGCGAGAGAGTCGCCGACTCCGAACGCAGACACGACAAAGAACCGGTCCACGCCTGATGTTTTCGCGGATTCGATCACCGCACGGACCATGTCGGTGATCAGCGTCGGGGTTTCGCGGGCGCTTTTCACTCCGAGCGTGCTGATGATCGCGTCGCGACCTCGGGCCGCCGTCGCTATGACGGCGGCGTCGGTGACATCGCCGACGACGATTTCAGCGCGCGGATCGACGCCGGCGCCGGCCCTCCGGACGAGGGCCCTGATCTGATGGCCCTGGTCGAGTGCCTTTTTGACGAAGAGAGCCCCGGTGCGCCCGGTTGCTCCAAGGACAAGAAACTTCATGACATTTCGCTCCCTGTACGACGATCGAATCTCGTCGGACCGCCGCCGGCGGCATGCCCGTTCAACGAGGGTTCAATGGGAACGATAGTCAATAGTCCTGACTATGTCAACGAAGCGATGAAGCCTGATCACGCCCACCGGCCCCGGCGGTCGGGGGTCGACGGAAGCCGGGGGTGGGCGGCGCGGCGCGGCCGGGTCTACGGCGCGTAGGGGTCGGTGATCTCGCGGAGCTGGTCCAGGATCTGGTGGAGCAAAGCGAAGTTGCGGGTGCCCAGGTAGGTCTTCCACTCCGCGAGGATCTCGTCGAGCGCGGCCGCGGCCACCTCGACGGCACGCCGGCCGCGCTCCTCGATCACGATCAACCGGGCGCGGCCGTCCGTGGGGTCGGGGACCCGGCGGACATAGCCCAGGCGTTCCAGTTGGTCGACCATCACGCCGGCGCTCTGCTTGGTCATTTGCGCCTGGTCAGCGAGGTCGGTGAGGCGTGAACCGTCCGGGGCGATGCGTTGGAAGACCCGGCACTGGGCGAGGGTCCAATCATCGAACCCGGCATCCTGCAGAGCCCGGAACATCCGGTCCTCGGTGTACCGGTACGGGATGAACAACAACACCCCGAGATTCACACGCTGCTCATCGTCCATGCCGCACTCGACTCCGTCGCCCATCCGATCCCACGAGCTCCACACCCTACGGCAACCCCGTCCGGCCAGGTCGTCGCCAGCCCGACCGTGGCGGCGCGCCGCAGCGCTGCGCACGTGGCACACGATCCGCTCCTCTTCACCCTCGCACCCCTGCTGTTGCCATCGGCATCACGGTCATGTAGTAAAGATATCTGACTACATCCTCGTACGCGCTATGCGTCATGCAACCAGGACCGGAGATCGGATTCCCATGACATCGCCCAGCCGACCCGAGACCCCCACGACCGGCGCGCCCGCCTTCAAAGGCCCCAGGACCTGCGACGCGAGCGCGATGCTCGACATCCACCGCGCGCTTCGGCGCTCCTTCGACGAAGCCGCAGAGCTCGTGGACGGGGTGGCCGAAGGCGACACGAAGCACGCGGCGGCCGTCGCCACGCAACTGAACCTGATCTCGGCCGCGCTCCACGCCCACCACGAGGGAGAGGACTCACGACTCTGGGACACGGTCAGCGACCGAGCGCCCGCATGTGTCCTCCATGTGGACCGGATGAAGCGTCAGCACGCCGGCATGCTGGTGCACCTCACAGACCTCGACCGGGCCCTGCCCGCCTGGCGCACCACCGCGACGAAGGAAGCCGCCGAACCCATCCGCTCCGCGGTCCATGGCGTCTCGACGGCGATGGCCGAACACTTCCCCGACGAAGAAGCCACCATCGTCCCGGCCATGGAGCATGTGCTCACCCAGCGCGAGGAGAAGTGGTTCGGCAAGCACGGAAAGGCTGCAACCCCCAAGGGTCAGCTGTGGAACATGCTCGGCGCCATCCTCGCAGCCCAGCCCGACGGGGGCGCCGCATGGTTGAAGAAGAACATGCCCGGACCCGCTGCGCTGGTATGGCGATGGATCGGCGCCCCGCGCTACGCACGCTTCCGGGCAGCACTGGAAGGCAGCCGCTAGAAACGGCCCTCGGACCGCACGGCCGGCCGAACTCCCGGCACCAGCCGCCCGGACCGCCCATGAGTCGTGCCCGTCGCCAGCCAGGCCCATGACGCTCACCGCGGGCTCCTCGCCCTCGGGGATCTCGATGGTGAAGTTCGCTCTTGCCGGGATCGCCACGAGCGAGCGCTGGTCGCCGAAGGTCGGCGGCGGGCAGGGCTTCCGGGGGCAGCCGGCCCTGTCCGGGGCGGAGACGACCTCTGAGTGCTTGAGTCCGGCTGGGAAGGTGCCCGTCCCCCCGACAAGCGGCAACCACCGCCTCACCCGTGCAACGCGTACTCCGCCGCCCCCAGCAGAGCCGCGTCCTCCCCGTCCTGACGTACCGTCACATCGACTGCGGCCAGCTCGGGACGGCGCGCCGTCAGCCCCGCGGTGAACGGCGGGCCGAGCTGCTCCCATGCCGCCGTGGCCGAGCCGCCGACCACCAGCGCGCCCGCCTCGAAGGCGGCCAGCCACGGCGCCAGGGCTTCGCCCAGCGCGCGCAGGGCGTCGTCCATGACGGTCCGGGCGGCGGTGTCGCCCCGCGCGGACCGCTGGGACAGGCCGCGCAGCCCGTCCACCGGGCGACCGGTGCGGCGGGTGTAGCGGGCGGCGAGGGCCCGCGTCGAGACGGTGTCCTCCAGGGGGCGTCCGTCGATGGTCAGGAGGTCGGCGCGACCCTCGGGCGGGACGTCCGGCCCGTCGACGACCGCCCTCCCGCGGTCGAGGAACGCCGAGCCGACGCCGGTGCCCAGCGTGATGGCGGCGAACCGCCGCTCGCGGGGGCGGCCGGCGAGCCACGCGCCGAGGCCGAACGCGTGGGCGTCGTTGAGGAACCGCATCCGCACGGGCCTGCGCAGCAGGAGCGGCGCGAGCTGCTCGGCGACGGCGAGCCCGTCGAGCGCGGCGAACTTGCCGACGTCCCGGTAGCGGGCGGTCCCCGTGGCGTAGTCGAAGGGGCCGGGCACGGCGACACCCCAGGTGTCGCGCAGCGCCCGGGTGTGCAGGGCGGGGGCGGCGAGCACGCCGTTCGCGGCCGCGGCCAGCGCCGCGAGGAAGTCCTCCGGGCCGGTGTCGGGCCGCAGCGGCAGCCGGTGCCGCGTGCCCTCGATGACGGTGGCCCGCTCCGGGTCGACGGCGGCCGCGGTCACGTGCGATCCGCCGACCTCCAGGACGGGAACGGCCGTGGACGCGGCGGACGCCGTGAACGCCGTGGATGCGGTCGAGGTCATGGCTCCTACCGGGGCACCGGGTGGTCGATGAGGGTCGTCGCGATCGTCACGCGGCGCGGGTGGAGTGGCGCGGTGCTGCGCTGGCGTTCGAACAGCAGCGACGCCGCCGCCCTGCCGACCTCCGCCGCGTCGTAGGACACGACGGTCAGCGGCAGGTGCAGCATGTCGGCGAGTTCGATGTCGTCGAATCCCGCGAGGGCCACCGGCTCCCCGTCGTCGGGCCGGTCGCGCAGGGCGAGCAACGCGCCGACGGTGTTGCGGTTGTTCGCCGTGAGCAGCGCGGTCGGGTGGTCGGGCAGCGCGAGCATGGCGCGGGCCGCCTCCCGGGCGAGCGTGCTGTCGCCGCGGTGCCGGCTGACGTAGCGCTCGTCCACCGCGATGCCGGCCTCCTCCAGCGCCAGCGCGTAGCCGCGGAAGCGCTCCGAGCCCGTCCACAGCGACGGGGGCAGGCCGAGGAAGCCGATCCGGCGGTGGCCGCGCTCGATCAGCCGGCGGCACGCGGCACGGGTGCCGCCGAAGTCGTCGACGAGCACGCAGTCCACGTCGATGTCCATCGGCGGGCTGGCCGCGAGCACCACGGGCGTGTCGCGGAGCCGTTCGGCGCCGAGGTGGCTGTGGTCGTGGCTGGCGGGGACGACGACCAGCCCGTCCACGCCGCGCTCCAGCAGGTCGGTGACGACGTCGCGTTCGACGTCGGGGTCCTCGCTGGTGCTGCCCAGCATGACGCGCGCGCCGTAGCGGACGCACACCTCTTCGACGCCGACGGCGAGTTGGGAGTAGAAGGGGTTGGCGAGGTTGGTGACGACCAGGCCGATGAGCTCGCTGGGGCCGCCGGTGCGCAGCCCCCTGGCCAGCTTGTTCGGGCGGTAGCCGAGGGCGGCGACCTCGGCGAGCACCCGCTGCCGGGTGGCCTCGCCGATACCGCGCTGCCCGCGCAGCGCGCGGGAGACCGTCATGGTGCTGACGCCCAGACGTTCGGCCACGTCCCGCATGGTGAGCGGCGTCACGGGATCGGGTCGGGTGTTCATACCACCTGCGCCTTGACCAGGCGAGCCAGGTCCGGCCCCTGGTTCTGCACGCGGTACGCGGTGACGGCGGCCGGAACCGCGAGGGTCTCCGCACAGTGTACGAAATGGCGGTCGCCCGCGGCCGTTTCGACCAGGACGCCCTCCCCGTCGACGACGGTCAGCACGTGGAACCGCCCGTCGGTGGTCTGCTCGGCCGCGTGGCCCGGCTCGACGGCGATCCGGCGGACCTCGAAGAACATGTCCGGCAGGGCGCCGAGGAGTTCCTCCCGCCAGCCGTCCCCGTCGCGCACGGTCCTGGGCCGCTGCACGAGATCGCGGGACACCGCCTCGCCGCTGCGCCGCGGGTCCAGGTTGCGGAACGCGTGCTCGACGTGCACCGCACGCTGGCGGTCGGCGGCGTCCCGGCGCAGCCAGTCGTAGAAGCGCAGGGAGTACAGGTACGGGGTGGCGCTGACCTCCAGGACGACGTTGCCCTCGCCGCTGCCGTGCGGGGTTCCGGCCGGGACGAGGTAGAGCTGTCCGGCCCGCGCGGGGAACGTCTGGACGAACTCCTCGATGTCGAAGGCCTCGCCGTGGGTGTCGGCGGCGTGCGCGTGATGGTGGAAGGCGTCGAGGTCGGCGCCCTCGCGCAGCCCGAGGAAGACCTTGCTGTGCGTACCCGCCCGCATCAGGTAGTAGCTCTCGTGCTGGGTGTACGGCCAGCCGAAGACGGTGCGCATCTCCTCCGGCTGCGGATGGCAGTGCACCGAGAGGTTCCCGCCGCCGACGGTGTCGAGGTAGTCGAAGCGGATCGGGAACGAGGTCCCGAACCGCTCGTGGACGTCCTTGCCCAGCACCTCCACGGGGGCGAGGGCGACGACGAGTTGGAAGGGCACCTCCACGCAGCGCCCCGGGTCGTCGCCGAGCAGGACGCCGCTCTCCGGCGCGATGAGCTCGTAGCCCAGGGCGGTGTTGGGGGCGTCGGGATTGTGGCCGAGTTCCTCCTGGCCCCAGTGCCCGCCCCACGGGGTGGAGTTGAAGGTGGGCAGGGTGCGGAAGGGGCGATCGGCGAGCCGGTGGCAGGTGGCGCGCAGCGCCTGGCCGCTGATGGAGGTCGGGGCGACGGTATCGGTAACGTCGACCCAGCGGTCGATGCGGGCGGCCGTCGCGTCGCGGTGCCGGTCCTGGAGCGGCCAGTCGATGTAGAACAGGCGGCGCAGGCTCGGCGGTTCGCCGGCCGGCGCTCCGAGGTTGCGGCCGCGGCCCTTCCCGACGGCCGCCTCCGCGCACCGCTTGGGCAGGTCGGCCCACCACACCTCGTCCACACCGGCGGCCAGGGCGGCGCCGGGCCCGACCAGGACGCGCAGCGCAGGGCCGTCCGCCGCCTCGCCGCCGGCCCCCTCCCCTGCCGCGCCGGTCCCGCCGGCCAGCGCGTCCAGGGCCTGCTGGTCCATCAGGTCCGCGAGGCTCCCACCGGCGAGTTCGGCGAAGTCCGGGTCGTCGCGCAGTACTTCGGACTCGGTCAGGCGGCGCACGCCGGCCCAGTCCCGGACCGCGGTGCGGGCGTCGGCGGTCACCGCGCCGGGGCGGGTGGCGGCGAGTGCGGCTCCGAGGTGCCGGGCGAGGGCGTCCCAGTCGACCGCGGCAGGTCCGTCGACCGCGAGGACCCGGGTGGCCGGCGCCAACGCGCCCGCCGCGGCGGCCCATCCGGCCAGGACCGTGCCGTCGCACACGGGGTAGCGCGGCGCCGGGTCGTACTGCGACATCTTCGCTGTGACCTGCGGACGGTCGACCATGTCTCTCACCTTCACGAGATAACGCCAACGTTAAGTCTTCTCAAACTACGAGCACGCCTGTACGTTACCGATAACTTACCAGCTCGGTGATTCCGTGACGAGGGGGTTCTATGGGCCTGATCGACCTGTCACGAACGACGAGTCGGCGCGCGCTGCTGGCTTCGTCGTTCGCCGGGGCCGCCGGTCTCGCGCTCAGTTCATGCGCCCGGGGCACGCTGTCCCGGCCCGCACCCGCCGACGTGCTCTCGCTGTTCAGCGACAACCCCAGCTGGAACTCCGGATTCCAGGACGCCGGGCGGCAGTTGAGCCGGCTGTCCGGATACCGGCTGGCACCGCAGGGCGTACCGAACGTCAGCAACTACCAGCAGATCGTGCGCATGTCGGCGCAGACCGACTCCACCGCGGACCTCATCAAGTGGTGGAACGGGTACCGGCTGCGCGACGTCGCCCGGGCCGGCATCCTCGCCGACGTGACCGCGGCGTGGGACGAGGCGGACCGCCGCGGCTGGTGCCGCGACCCCGCGCTGCGCGCGTCCTTCACCTCCGACGGCAGGCAGTACGGCGTGCCGCTGTACAAGTCGTACTACGCCGTCTTCTACAGCAAGCCGCTCTTCGCCCGGCTCGGCGTCGACGTGCCGACGACCTGGCAGGAGTTCCTGCACATCGTGGACACCGCGCACGCGCGGCACATCACGCCGATCGCGGCGGGCGGCGCGACCAGCTGGGAGTCGTCGATCTGGTTCCAGCAACTGGTCAACGGCCTCGACCACGACTTCTACCTCGACCTGACCGCGGGCAAGCGCTCCTACACCGACGTCCCCTGCCGGCAGGCGATGGAGGTGTGGAGCGACCTGTACCGGCGCGGGGCGTTCTCCTCGCCGGACGTGTCGGTCAGCGACCTGCCCGGCCGGTTCACCCAGGGCCGTACCGCCATGTGCCTGTACGGCACGTGGAACACCGGCGCGCTGCTCGACGCCGGACTCAAGAACGCCGACCTCGGCGCCTTCCTGCTGCCACCACCGCCCGGCGGGAACCGCTCGGTGGTCGTGGAGAGCGGGGTGCTGGCGGTGTCGGCCAACGCGCACAAGCGGCAGGCCGCCGAGGCCACCGCCCGTGCCTGGCTCGATCCGTCCGTGCAGCGGGCCTGGACGGGGTTCCTGCGCGACACCTCGGCGGACCCGTCGGTGGTACCGGACGTCGGGGCGGTGCGCGAGGTCGTCGCGCAGGTGCAGAAGGAACACGTCCCGCAGGCGGTGCGGTACTGGGAGGCCTCACCCCCGGTGCTGATCGAGGGCAACGTGCAGGACCTCAGCGCCTTCATGATCGACCCCACCCCCTCCCAGGCCGCGAAGACGGTCGCCAGCATGCAGCGCAGAGCCGAGAAGGAGTGGAAGGCGTGGAAGTCCTGACCACAGGAACCAAAGCAGTCGTCACCCGTACCGCGAACCGCCGGTCCGAGGGCCCGGTCCGCGCGCCACGCCAGGGCGGTGTCCGGCGGGCCGTCTGGGTGGGTGCGTTCCTCGCACCGGCCGTGGCGCTCGTCGCGGCACTCCTGGTGGTCCCGTTCGCGGTGACCGCGTACCGCAGCCTGTTCGACGACAACGGCATCACCGCGCGCTTCGTCGGCCTGGCCAACTACCGCTCGCTGCTGACCGATCCCGACTTCGGCCGGTCCCTGCTCAACACGGTCATGTGGGTGGTGGGCACGCTGGTCCTGCCGGTGCTGCTCGGGCTGCTGCTCGCGGTACTGACGCACTCCGTGCGCTGGGGCGCGGTGGCCCGCACCGCCGTGGTCATCCCCTACGCGCTGTCCGGGTCGGCCACCGCGCTGCTGTGGACGTACCTGCTCAAGAGCGACGGCGCGGTCAACCAGACACTGAGCGCGGTCGGGCTCGGCGGGTGGCAGCAGGACTGGCTGCTGCACTGGCCGCTGAACACGGTGGTGATGATCGTCGCCACCACGTGGCAGTCCACCGGCGCCGCCCTGCTGCTGTTCCTGATCGGGCTGCAGACCATCCCGGCCGAGACGATCGAGGCGGCGCGGATCGACGGCGCGCAGGGCCTGCAGATGTTCCTGAAGGTGATCGTGCCCCAACTGCGGCCCATGACCGTGGTGGTGGTCGGCATGTCCATCGTGAACAGCCTGAAGACGTTCGACATCGTCTGGCTGCTGACGCAGGGCGGGCCGGGCACCGCGTCGGAGACCCTGGCGCTGACGATGTACCGCCAGACCTTCACCCTCAACCGGTACGGCTACGGCGCCGCCGTGTCCGTGGTGCTGACGGCGGTGGTCGTCGCGGCGTCCTGGCTCTACCTGCGCCGCCAGGTCCAGCCGCAGCGGGGCGGTGCGGCATGACCGGCCGGGTGGTACGCCATGTCCTGGTCGCCCTGGTCTCGTTGCTGTGGCTGCTGCCGACCTGGCTGGTCGTCGTCAACGCGTTCACGCCGACCAAGCAGTACACCGGCTCCCCGCGCTGGTGGTTCAGCTCCTGGGGCCTGTTCCGCAACGTCCGTGCCGCCTTCAGCAGCGCGGACGTCGGGCAGGGCCTGCTCAACACCTTCCTGTACGCCACCGTGGGCGCCGCCGTCGCCGTGGTGATCGCGGCGCTGGCCTCCTTCGCGGTCACGGTCATGCCGATCCGCCGCCCGGGGATCTGGTTCTGGGCGATCTTCATCGGCACCGTGCTGCCCCTGCAGACCTTCCTGTCCCCGCTGTTCACCGGGTACGCGCGGACCGGCCTCTACGACACCCAGTACGGCATGGTGCTCGTCTACGTGGCGCTCACCGTGCCGTTCGCCTTCTTCGTCAACCGCAACTTCATGATGACGGTGCCGCGGGAGATCTCCGAGGCGGCGCAGCTCGACGGCGTCAACTGGCTCCGGATGTTCCTGTCCATCCACCTGCCGCTGGCCAGGAGCGCCCTGCTGGCCGCGTTCATCTTCCAGTTCACCTGGATCTGGAACGACCTGCTGTTCGGCATCACCCTCTCGCTCAGCCCCAACGTGCGGCCGGTGATGGCCACGCTGGCGGACCTGAGCGGCAACTACTCCACGGTGGGACCGCCCGCGGTCCTGGCCGGGGCCCTCGTCGCCTCGGTGCCCACCGTGGTGCTCTTCTTCGTCTTCCAGCGCTTCTTCGTCAACAGCCTGCGCCTGACGTCCTGACCGAACCACCTTGGGAGAGACAGCTCATGACGACGCGTGCCCTCGTACGCGACCGCCGTTGGTCGACCGACAAGGCCCGCCACAGCATGGTCGGGCTCGCCGTGGCGGCGACCGCCCAGGCCGGCGGCACCTCGCTGCGCGCCATGCCCGAACACCTCGTCCGGCGTACCCCGGACGGCGCGCTGCGCTGCGTGCGGATCCTGATCGGCGGCGATCCGGCCGGCCACGCCGGGTGGACCTTCACCGCCGAGGCCGCCGGGCACGGACCGATCCCGGTGCAGGCGGTGCCGGCGCCCGGCGGGCAGCGGCTGCTGCTGCCCCTGGAGGACGGCCCACGTGACGTGCGCATCACCGCGACCGGTCACGGCGCCACCGCCGTGCTGGCCTTCCGGCTGGAGCCGCCGCGGGAGTGGACGATCCATCTGGTGCACCACTCGCACCTCGACATCGGCTACACCGACCCGCAGGGCACGGTGCTCGGCGAGCACGTCGCGTTCCTCGACTCCTGCCTCGACCTGACCCGGGCCACCGACGGCTGGGACGACCACGCGAAGTTCCGCTGGGCGGTGGAGTCGCTGTGGTCCTTCGAGCAGTGGGCCGCGGCCCGGCCGCCGCAGCGGGTCGCCGAGTTCATCGCCCGCGTGAAGGCCGGCCAGATCGAGCTGACCGCCATGCCGTACAACCTGCACACCGACACCTGCTCCACGGACGAGCTGCACGAACTCCTGCGGCTGGCCCGCAGCGTCAAGCAGGCGCACGGCGTCGAGTTCCGCAGCGCCATGCAGACCGACGTGCCCGGCACCGTCGCCGGGCTGCCCGACGCGCTGGCCCCGCTCGGCGTGCGCTACCTGTCGGTCGCGCACAACTGGGCCGGCCGCTCGGTGCCCAACATGAACGGCGGGGCGCAGCTCCCCCGGCTGTTCCGCTGGCGCGCCCCGTCCGGGAACGAGCTCCTCACCTGGATGACCGACAGCCCGCACGGGCTGGCCTACATGGAAGGGCCCGTGCTCGGCTTCGACACCTCCTACGAGATGGTGGACGACCTGCTGCCCGCCTACCTGACGGCCCTGGCCACCAATCCCTACCCGATACCGCCCGAGCTGTTCGGTTCGCCGGGGCCGACCGCGGGGCACCGCGACCCGTACCCGTGGGACCTGCTGCACCTGCGGGTGCAGGGGCACTTCGGCGACAACGCGCCGCCGCGGCTGATCCTGGCCGAGACCGTGCGCCGCTGGAACGAGACCTGGGCCGCGCCGACCCTGCGGCTCTCCACGAACACGGACTTCTTCACCGACGCCGAGCAGCGGCTGGGCGACGCCGTCCCCGTCTTCGAGGGCGACTGGGGCGACTGGTGGGTGGAGGGCGTCGGCTCGGGCGCCCGGCCGCAGGCCATGGTCCGCCGCGCGCAGTCCACCGTGACCGACGCGTCGACCCTGTACGGCATGGCGGCCCTCAGCGATCCCGCGGGGCCGGCGCCCGCGCACGCCGAGGACGCCCGGCGCGGTGCGGCCGGCGTGTACCGGTCGATCTCGCTGTTCAACGAGCACACCTGGGGCGCGGGCGACCCCTGGACGCACGGCGACACCGGCATGCACTCCGGTGACCAGCAGTGGCACTGGAAGTACGGCTACGCCCTGCACGGCGACAACGACGCCGACACCTTCCTCGACCACGCCTCCTCCGCGCTGGGCGCGGTGCTGCCGGCGGCGGCCGGCGCCTGCGCCACCTTCTGGGCGGTCAACACCACCTCGGCGCCCCGCACTTCGGTGGTCGCGCTGTTCCTGCGGGAGAGCCGCGTCCCGCTGGACCGGGGCGTGTCCGTCGCCGACGGCCGCACCGGCAAGCACCTGCCGGTCGTGGAGGAGCCGCAGACCAACCCCGTCCACCGCGACGCCGGACGCTGGCTGCACGTCGAGGTGCCCGACGTGCCGCCGCTCGGGCTGGTCCGCCTCGACCTCACCACCACCGAGCAGGGCCCGGCCCGGCGCCTGCGGGCCAACGCCGACGACGACCGGGACCGCGGCGGCGACGGGCGCGGTCCCGACGTCCCGCCGCCGTCCGCCGAGAACCTGGTCCTGGAGAACGACCACCTCAGGGTGCGCGTCGACCTCGCCCGCTGCTGCGTCGCCGAGATCACCGAGAAGGCGACCGGCCGCGAACTCGTCGACACCGAGGCCGTGGTGGGCTTCAACGGCTACGTCTACGACACGTACACCACCGCTCCCGGCTACAACCACCAGGCCAACAAGACCACTTCGAGCGACGAGCTGGAACTGCTCGGCTCCCGTTCCCTGGCGCGCCCGGGCGTGCTGCTCGAACGCGTCGACGACGCCGTCGGCCGGCGCCTGACGTACGAGTACGCCGCGGACGGGGTGCGCCGGGCCCGGACCACGATCAGCCTGGGCCGCGACGACGCGCACGTGGTGATCGACAACCGCTTCGACAAGCCCGCGACGATGACGAAGGAGAGCGCCTACCTGGCCTTCCCGTTCGCCCTGTCCGACCCGTCGGTGCACTACGAGATCACCGGCGCGATGACGGGGACCGGTCTCGCGCACGTCCCCGGCGCTCCCCAGCACATGCGCGCCGTGCGGTCCTTCGTCGCGCTGGAGGACTCCGGCGGCCCTGTCGCGTGGGTCACGCGGGACGCGCCGCTGGTCGAGCCCGAGACCATCCCGCTGCCGTACGCGCCGTTCCCCGACTCCACGGCACCCCGGCAGCCGGGCACGGTCTACTCGTGGGTCCACAACAACCTGTGGGACACCAACTTCCCGTCCCAGCAGGGGTTCGACACCACCTTCCGCTACGCGGTCGGGGTCCGGCGCCGGGGCGAGACGGACATCTCCGCGCAGGCGCTGGCGCTGCGCACCGCCCAGGAGGTCGACCACCCGCTGGTGGGTGTCGCCGCCCACGGCGAACCCGTCGCCGGCGACGCGGCGGAGCGGGCGCTGCTGCGGCTGGACGACCCGAGCGTGCGCGTCATCGACGCGGCGCCCGTGCCAGGGCCCGCCGGGGACGGGGGAACCGGTGGGGCGGCCCCCACCGACATCCTGGTCCGGCTCCAGTCGTTCGCCACCGAGCCCCGCACCGTACGGCTCACCTGCGGCTTCCCGGTCACGCACGCCGAACGCGCCACCTTCCTCGGCGATCCGGCCGGCCCGGTCACGCGCGACGGCGACGACATCCTGGTGGAGATCCCCCGCCTGGGCAGCAGCGCCGTCCGCCTGCGCCCGGGCACGCCGGCCCGCTGAGGTCCGCCCTCCGCCCGGCCCGCCCCCGTCCCCACGGAGGCGGCCGGGCGCGGCCGGGTCAGCCGGAGTCGCCGGGGCGGGCCGGGGATTGCGGGTCGACCGTGTCAGTTGTGTCGGTTGTGTCGGTTGTACGGGCCCAGGCGGTACCGATCACGGTGCCCGCCGGCGGTACCGGCGGCACCGCGTCCGCCCAGAACGGTCCGCCGTCCTCGCGCCGGCCCTCCGCCAGGCGCGCCTCGACCACGGAGTCCTCGTCGTCGGACTCCAGCAGGAACTCGTTGCCCTCCGGGTCGGCCAGGACGACCTCGCCGAAGCCCCAGCCGTTGTGGTACTTGCGGATCACCGTGGCGCCCAGCGCGACGAGCCGCGCCGTCTCCTCCACGACGGTGCCGCGGTCCGGAACGAAGCGCAGGCAGGTCGAGCGTGGCCGCTGCCCGTACCCGTCGGCCATCGCGCGGCCGACCGTGGAGACCTCCTCGTCCCTGCCCCGGAACCAGAACTCCGCGTCCTCGGTGAAGCCCCCGCCGGAGCCGAGCGCGGCCTCCCAGAAGTTCCGCTGCCGCTCGACGTCGTCACACGGGATGATGATGTGATTGAGCCTCATGCGCCGACGCTAACCGCCCCTCCCCCGGAACGCCGCGCTCCGTCGGCCGAGCCGGGTTCGCCCGCTGTCGCGGGGACGGTCAGTGGGAGAGATTCGGGTACGCCATGAGGGCCAGTGCCTCGGTGGTCGAGCAGTCGGACTGCGGGGAGTTCTGATAGGTCATGTCCGCTGTCCCGAACGACGTCGGCCACGTGAGGACGCACATGCTCCGGTTGGCGCGCCAGACCTCGTAGGCGCCCTTGATGCGCCCGAACGGCACCGAGCCGGGGTCTCCGGCCCGTGCCTTCGCCATACTCTCGGTGTCGTAGCCGACCGAGAGCAAGGTGCCCGGGTTCGCATCCCACTCGCACCACCGGGAGTGCCCATGCACGTCGTCCGTGTGGTGCGTGGGAATGACGGACAGAAAACCGAGCTGGTTCAGGTCCGTCTGCGGCACGGCCGCGCAGGGATCACGCAGACCGCTCGGCAACTCGGCGGCATGGTGCCCCGGGCTCCACAGCACGAGTGGAACCACGATGGCTGCCACCACCGCGACGGCTCCCCCGGCGATGGCCGCTGTCCGGCCCCGTTTCGGCCTGCCGGGCTCGTGGTGCGGTCCGTCCCCGGCCTCAGGGGCGGGAGCTACCCCGGGGTCCGGCGGCACGGCGGAGTCCCGCGCCATGGTCCCCGCGGGCTCCGGCGCCGCCACCGCGAGATCCGGCGCCGTGGCCACGGCTGTCGGACCACCGCCGAGCGACATGCCGTCCAGCATGGCCTTCGCCGCCACGACGGTGGGGCGCCGGTTCGGGTCCTTCGTCATCAACCGGATGATCAGCGGGGCCAGTTCAGCGGAGCGCCGTGGCGCGGGCGGCTCGTCCAGCAGGATCGCGGCGAGCGTGGCGGTAGGCGTGTCGCGGCGGAACGGCGAGATGCCCTCCAGCATCTGATAGAGCGTCACCCCCAGCGAGAAGAGGTCGCTCACCCCCTGCCCGTCCGCGCCGCGGGCCCGTTCGGGCGCGACGTACTCGATCGACCCGATGAACCCGCCGGCCACGGTCAGGGCGGTGTCGGCCTGGTGGAGCGCGATACCGAAGTCGGTGAGCAGCACCTGGCCGTCGTCGGCCAGCATCACGTTGTCCGGCTTCACGTCCCGGTGCACGATCCCGGCCTCGTGAGCGGCGCCGAGTGCGGACAGAAGCGCCGCCGCGACCTTCGCCACGTCCTCCACCGGCAAGGGTCCGTGCGCCGTCTCGTGGTCGGCCAGCGAGGTCCCGGTGACCAGTTGCATGACGGTCCAGGGCACCCCGTTCTCGACGACCACGTCGTGCACGGTGACGATGTTCGGATGGTTGCGCAGCCTGGCGGCGTTACGGGACTCCCGCTCGGCCCGCACGACCCGCTCGGCCCGCTCCGCGCCGTTCATCGCCGGTGGCAGCCAGACCTCCTTGACCGCGACCTCGACGCGCAGCGCCTCGTCGTGCGCCTGCCAGACCCGCCCGAACCCCCCGGCGCCCAGCCTCCGTACCAACCGATAGCGTCCGCCGACCAGTTGGCCCGGCTGCGCCTCACCCGCCACAGTGCCCACCCGACCCCCGCACGCCGCTCCCGTGGGAGTCCACGGTACGGCGTTCCCGCCGCCACGCGTCAATGGCGCCGGTTGCCGGGAGGATCGGCTTCCTGCCCCCGGACCTTGCGGGACTCCCCCGAGGCGGGACGGCCTCGGCGCATAAATCGGTCGCACCGCGCTCCGCTCCCTGTTAGCTTCGCCGGTATGCAGCGCGCAGCGATGATCGCGAGGACGACGACGCCGGAGAGTGTCCCGGCGCGCTGACCGATGTCTTGAGTCCGAAGCCCCGGGGCGAACGCCCCGGGGCTTCGTGCTGCCGCGGGCCGCCCCGCCACCCCTGGGAGGCAGCATCATGAACGCGATCGACGGCGAGGCCGTGCACGACCACCGCAGGCTCGGCCGCGAGCTCGGCCTGTTCGACACCGACCCCTTGATCGGCGCGGGCCTGCCGTACTGGCTGCCCGACGGCGCGGCGCTGCGGCACGCGCTGGAGGAGTACATCCGCGGGCAGGAACGCGCGGCGGGGTACCGGCACGTGTACTCGCCGGTGCTCGGCAAGCGGGAGCTCTACGAGGTGTCCGGGCACTGGGCGCACTACCGGGAGGACATGTTCCCGCCGATGGAGGTGGGCGGCGAGGAGATGGTGCTGCGGCCGAGCCTGTGCCCGCACCACGCGGTGCTCTTCCGCTCGCGGGCCCGCAGCTACCGCGAACTTCCGCTGCGGATGGCGGAGTTGGGCGGCATGTTCCGGGCCGAGCTGTCGGGCGTGCTGGGCGGGCTGACCCGGGTGCGGGCGATCCAGCTCAACGACGCGCACATCTTCTGCACCCCCGAGCAGGTCGGGCAGGAGGCCGCGGGCGCGCTGGAGATGATCGGGCGCGCCTACGACGCGATGGGCATCCGCGCGGCCCGCTACCGCCTCTCGCTCCCGGGCAAGGGCGGCAAGTACGTGGCCGCGCCCGAGGCATGGCGGCGGGCGACCGAGGAACTGGTGGACGTGCTGGAGCGGCTCGGCCTGCCCTACGACGCGGACGAGGGCGAGGCGGCGTTCTACGGGCCGAAGATCGACGTGCAGGTCATCGACCACGCCGGGCGGGAGTCCACCCTGTCCACCGTGCAGGTCGACTTCCACCAGCCGGAGCGCTTCGACCTGCGGTACGTGGGCGCGGACGGCGGCAGGCACCGGCCGGTGATGGTGCACCGCAGCGTCGTCGGGAGCGTGGAGCGGGCGGTGGCGCATCTGGTGGAGGTGCACGGCGGGGCGTTCCCGGTGTGGCTCGCACCGGTGCAGGTGGTGGTGCTGCCGGTCGGGGCGGACCAGCGGGCCAGCGCCGAGGCGTTCGCCGCCCGGTGCGCGGCACTCGGGCTGCGGGCGGAGGTGTCCGATCCCGAGGACGGCAGCCTCGGCGCGCGCATACGGCAGGCGCGCCTGGTCCCCTACCAGGCCGTGGTCGGGCCGAGGGAGGTCGCGGACGGGCTGGTCGCGCTGCGGCTGCGCGACGGGCGGCGGCCGCGTCCGCTGCCGGAAGCGGAGGCGGCGGCGCGGATCGCCGCGGTGGCCGGGGAGCACGGCGTGCGGTTGTGGGACGAGCAGGAGGACGACCGGGTGCGGTGATGCGTCCGCACACAGCCTTCTGACGAGCCGTCATCGAGAGGGACCGTCCTGCCCGGCAGCGGGCGGGACGGCCCCCTCGGACGCCGGCGCGGGTGGGCGCGGATGGGCGCGGTGGATCAGAACTGCACGTCCGCGCAGGAGTAGAAGGCGTTGCCGGTGTCGGCGATCGTCCACACGCCGAGGATGAGCTGCTTGCCGGTGTGCCCGGTGGGGATCGTGCCCTGGTGGACGACCGTGGCCGGCGGCTGCGCGCCGTTGTAGGGCACGGTCAGGAACGGGGTGGTGGTGATCTCGGAGCGGGTCAGCGGCTTGGTCGGGTCGTAGCTGCTGTTGGTGATGTAGTAGGAGAAGTCGGTGGTCGAGTGCTGGGCGGTGAGCTTCCACGTGAAGGTGTAGCTCTGGCCGCCGGTGACGTGGGTGGCCGGCCACGCGCCGCCGCGCGGGTCGTCGAGCTGGGCGAAGCGGGCGATGCCGCCGCTGCAGATGCTGCCGTCGGCGGGACCGGCGGCCGGGAAGCCCTTGGGACCCTCGACGCTCTGCGGTTCGTACTGGATGTCACCGCAGTTGGTCACGGTACCGGCGGCGCAGAGCGCGGCGCGGCTGGGCGGGGTGCTGATGTAGCCGTGGCTGCTGGCGCTGCCGGTGCTCAGGGCGAAGGCGGAGGCGACGCCGAGGCCGACCACCGCGGTGGCGATCTTCTTGCGCATGGTGGACTCCAGGGGTGGGGGGCAGGTCCAGAAACCCGGATCAGGTCTAGACCAAATCGCACGCTAGCCCCAAGAATTCACCATGTCCACATCAAGTCTCGGCCAATCCCCGTGCGGTGGCGCGGCGCGGCCGGGCGAGGGCGCGCGCCGCCGCACCGCTCGGGTGCTATGACGACCCGTCAGCTCGTGAGCTGGTCGGCGATGTCGGCCAGGTGCCTGCCCTGATAGTGCGCCGCGTCCAGCGTCGCCTGGTCCGGGCCCTCGCCGCCGCCGCTCGGCCAGCTCGTGCCGTACGGGTTGCCGCCCGCCGCGAACAGCAGCGGGTCGGTGTAGCCGGGCGGGACGATGATGCAACCCCAGTGGTAGAAGACGTTGTTCATCGACAGCAGGGTGGACTCCAGGCCGCCGTGCCGGTTCATGGCCGACGTGAAGCTGGTGGCGGGCTTGTTGTGGAAGACACCGGCCTGCCACTGCGTGCCGGTGGAGTCGATGAACTGCTTGAGCTGGGCCGTGACGTTGCCGAAGCGGGTCGGCGAGCCGAAGGCGTAGGCGGTGGCCCACTCCAGGTCCGCCAGGGTCGCCTCCGGCACCGTGTCCTTGGTGGCGTCCACATGCGCGCGCCAGGCCGGGTTGGCGTCGATGGCGTGGTCCGGGGCGAGTTCGGCGGCCCTGCGCAGGCGCACCTCGGCGTCCCGGCTCTCGGCGCCCTTGGCAACAGCCTGGGCCAGCTGGTGGACGTTCCCGGTGGCGCTGTAGTAGATGACGGCAACTCGGACAGTCACGTGCGTTTCTCCCGCCCGCTCGACAGTGATGCGGTGTGCGTAGGTGCGTAAGTGCGCGGCTGCGACGACGCGGTGGCGCGGTGGCGCATCCCGGTCACGCGCCCCCACTGTCCGCGCTGCGCCCGCTCCCCGCGGCGACCGGCATGCTGTACCGCCCGCGGTTCACCCGTACGGCGGCCGTGAAACGCGCTCGGGCCGGCGCGCAGGCCGAACAGCAGAGCGGCGCACGCCTCCGGGACCGACCCGGGACGCGCGCCGCCTGCTCGCTCCGCTCCGCTACATCGGATCCGACTCCCCCGCTCCGGCCGCGGCGGACGCCTCGCCCGCCGGGACGCGGAGGCCGTCCGCACCCGGGGACCGCGCCGTTCGGCCCGCGTTCAGGTGCCGGCGGCCGAACCGCCGCACCAGCGGCGTCTCCACGCACCGGTACAGGAGGAAGGCGGCCAGGCAGATCACCACCAGCAGGCCGATCACCAGGAAGACGGCGGTCGGCAGCGAGAACGTCCGGGTGCCGATGAGGTGGGCGGTCTCCACCAGGATGATCCAGTGGACCATGTAGAAGGCGAAGGAGATCTCGCCCAGGAACACCATCGGCCGCCTGCGGAACACCGAGGCGGCGCCCTGCCGGTCCGCCACCGCAGCGGCGGCGATCAGCGGCGCGGTCAGCACCGTCCCGACACCGGCGGAGCCGGCCAGGTAGGGCTCGTGCACCGCCAGCACGTATCCGCCGGCGGCGAGCACGAAGGCGGGCGCCAGGCTGATGAAGCGCGGCCACCGGCCCGCCGCGACGATCCGGGCCAGCACGATGCCCAGCACGAACTCCAGGGCGCGTACCGGCGGGAAGAAGTACACCAGCCACACCTGGGAGAACGACACCCCGGAGACGCCGAAGAGGGCGAGCCGCGGCTGGTCGCTCACCACGTAGGTGGCGATGAGGAACACCCCGACGATCAGCGCCAGCACCGTGGCCAGTGTCGGCCACAGCCACTTCTCGCTGATCCGGCGCAGCCCGAACAGCAGCACCGGGAAGCTCAGGTAGAAGAAGAACTCACACGTCATCGACCAGGTCACGCCGTTGACCGCCGAGACGGTCTGCACGTCGCGGAACCACGACTGCTGCATGGTCCCGGACGCGATCCAGTCGACCGTGCGGGTCGGCCGGTTGGTGTCGGCGACCATGAGGGCCGCCAGCCCGAAGGTGACCAGGTGCATGGGGCCGATCTTCACCAGCCGGCGGCGCCAGAACGACGGCGCCGTGTCGTCCGACTGCGCGGTCCAGGTCAGCACGAAACCGCTGAGGATGAAGAAGAAACCGACACCGTAGGAGCCGGAGAGGGTGAATGCCTTTCTGAGCTGATCTCCGGTGTGCCCGGGGACGATTGTCGTGTAGACGAGGACGTGCGTGACGAAGACCATAAAGGCCGCCAGGAATCGCAGTCCGGTCAGCGACGGAAGCCGCGAGTATCCCTCCTGTGCCGGTGCGAGGGCGCGGCCCACGCTCGCATCCGTGCGCTGGGTCACCATGACGTGATCCGGGATCGAGCGGGCCGGGGCGGCACCGCGCGGGCGACGCCGAGCCGGCCGACCGGCTCGCTGGAACGGCTGAAGAAGCCCAGTTCAACGGGGATTTGCTGGCGCGTCACCGGCAGCCGGCGGGTGGGGTCGCCAGCGAGGCCCGGCAGGTGCGGAAGGGGACGGGTGGGCGGGGTCTGGGTTGTCGCAGAAAAGGCCTTCTGCGATATCGGATATCGCAACAACGAGTAGCCTCCGTACTAGTGAGCGGACGCGACGGGGTGGCGGCACCTTCGCACGTTTTCGGCCACGACCGGTAATTCTCCGGTAACCGCTGGCCCGCGCCTGGATTACCGTGCGATGGGCGAATGCGGCCGGCGTGCGGGATATCGTGCACACCGCAATCCACTGATGGATGAGGAGTGCTCGTGACCAAGCCGGCCACACAAGACGTTCGGATCGGCGCAGGATCCGGCACGGTGCCGTGGGTGCTGTCCGGGCGGAGCGAGGCGGGCCTGCGCGCCCAGGCCGCCCGGCTGCTGGCCCGATTCGGGTCCGGCGGAGGGCCGGACGTCACCGACGAGATCACCGAGGTGGGCCGCTCGCTGGTGGCGGCCGGCGCGGCGTTCGAGTACCGGGCCGTGGCCCTGGGCCGCGACGGCGCGGAACTGCTCGCCGCGGTGGGCGCGCTCGCCGAGGGGCGGTCCGCGCCCAACCTGGTCAGCGGGCGGGCGACCCGGGGCGCGCAGGCCCGCCCGGTGTTCGTCTTCCCCGGCCAGGGCACCCAGTGGGTCGGCATGGCGGTGGAACTGCTGGACACCTCACCGGTGTTCGCCCGGGAGATCCGGGCCTGCGAGAAGGCGCTCTCGCCGTACGTCGACTGGTCCCTGGAGGACGTGCTGCGCGCGGTTCCCGGCACGCCGCCGCTGGACCGGGTGGACGTCGTCCAGCCGGTGCTGTTCTCGATGATGCTGTCGCTGTCCCGGCTGTGGCGCTGGTTCGGCGTCGAGCCGGCTGCGGCGGTCGGCCACTCGCAGGGCGAGATCGTCGCCTCGCACGTCGCCGGCGCGCTGCGGCTGGAGGACGCGGCGCGGATCGTCGCGCTGCGCAGCCAGGCGCTGACGGCGATCCGCGGCCGGGGCGAGATGCTGACCGTGATGGCCCCCCAGGACAAGGTGCGCGCGCTGCTCGCCGACTGGGAGGACGTCCTGTCGGTGGCCGCGGTGAACGGGCCGGCCACCACCACGGTGTCGGGCGACGTGGCGGCGATGCGCGAGTTCGGCGCCGCGCTGTCCGCGGCGCGGATGATGCGCTGGCAGGTGCCGGGCGTCGACTTCGCCGCACACTCCCCGCACGTGGAGGACCTGCGCGGGACGCTGCTCGATCTGGCCGCCGGGATACGGCCCGCGCGCGGCGAGGTGCCGTTCTACTCCACGGTGACCGGGAAGCCCCTGGACACCGAGGAGTTGACCGCGGAGTACTGGTACCGCAACCTGCGCCAGACGGTGCGGTTCGACGAGGCGGTCCGCTCGCTGGTCGCCGACGGCCACACGATCTTCGTCGAGTGCAGCGCGCAGCCGGTGCTCACCGTCGGCATGCAGGACATCGTCGAGGAACTGGGCCGCTCCGCGGTGCTGATGGCGACGCTGCGCAAGGAGGACGGCGGGATGGGCCGGTTCCTCTCGGCGCTGGCCGAGGCGTACGTGCACGGCGTGGCGGTCGACTGGAGCGCGGCCTTCGCGCCCGTCGGCCCCTGAACGGGCGGGAGGCCCGGGGGCCTTCGCCCCCGGGCCTCCCGGACTCCCGTACGGGCGAGGTCAGTCGACGTCCAGCCCCAGCTGCCGCAGCTTCGGCTCGATGACCACCCGGCAGTACGGCTCGAAGCGGTTGCGGTTGTAGAAGTCCTGCTGGTCGGCGTCCGCCTCGATGAACTGGCCGAACGGCCGCAGGTCGGTCACGATGTCCCGGCCGAGTTGCTGCCGGACCAGCTCCATGACCTTCTCGGAGCGCACGCGCTGCTCGTCGTCGGCGTAGAAGACGGTCGAATGGTAGACGGAGCCGAAGTTCGCGCCGCTCTGGTTGGGCGTGGTCGCGTCATGGCTCTGGAAGAAGAGGTCGAGTACCTCCTCGAAGGAGATCTCGTCCGGACGGAACGTCAGCCGCACCGCCTCGACGAATTTCTGCGGGTTGAGCCCGTAGCGTTCATACGCCTCGTAATCGGGAAGCGGGCCGTCATCTCCGGCGAATCCGGAGACACTTGACGTGATCCCGGGGATCCGGCGCGCCACCGCGTCGAAACACCAGAAACAACCGGGGCCGAGAGTAAGCGTCTCTAATACGCCGTTCACGGATGTTTCATCGGCCATCCGAAATTCCTTCCCAGACTCTCGTCCGAATGATGAGATTGATGATATCAGCGGGGAACCCGCCCGGTCCGCGGCCGGGGACGATGCGGAGCGGGCCCGGCCGCCGGGGGCGAGGCGGCCGGCGCGGGGCTATCGGGACGGGACGGAGTCCGGACGATCTCGCGGGTCGCGAACCGGAGGGTAGCGCGCGAGTGAACCGCGCCCGGCCATCGAGCGGTAATTCCGCACTTCGTACGCGGTTACCGGGTGATTACCCACCGCTGCGGAAACCGTGGAAGGCTGCCGACACCAAGTCGCGTCCGATTTCCGGTACGGAGGCTACTCGTTGTCTGGATATCCGATATCACAGGCCACTATCCCTGCGCAACCACGGACTACCCCCACCCATTCAGTGCTGCACCTGCTGCATCTGCTGCGCCCCGCCGACCCCTCGGTGCTCCACCTGCCGATGACGGACCCGCAGCTGGTCGAGGAGGTCGTCGCCCGCGTCGGCTCGGGCACGACCGGGTGGGCGATCGAGAAGAGCCGCCTGCTCATGGCCGAGCTGGCCGGTGAGCCGTTCGCCCGCTTCGACCAGAAGTCCTGCAGCGAGACGAGACTCGTCGAGGCGATAGCGCTCTGGGTCGTCCTGCGGCTGAGCGGCGTGCGCGCCATTACCGGACTGCTTTCCGCGGAGCTCACCCACGCCATTCGGGAGCGCATCGGCGACAACGCGACCGTCGATCCCCTGCTCGGATACGTCAGGGCGGCTCACGCGCGTTTCACCCACGACCTCTTCGAGTTCCGTGACGCGATGATCCCCACCGAGGACCAGCCGGCCATGATGCGTTCCATCTCGGCCGCGCTGTTCGAGGGGATGGAGACCCTCTCCGCCGCGGTGACCGAGAAGTTCGCCGCCGAGCGCAACCGCTGGTTCACCGGATCGGTGGGCGAGCGCTTCGAGCTGGTGTCCGCGATCCTCAAGGGCCAGCCGGTCGACACGCGAAGGGCGCTGCGCCAGCTGCGCTACGACCTGACGCTGCATCATGTCGCCCTCGTCCTGTGGCAGGACGAGATCACGCCCGACAGCAGCCGGGAACTGGAGACCGCGGCGGTGCGCCTGCTGGATCAGGCCGACTGCTCCAGCATGCTGCTGCTGCCCGCGGGCCCGGGGCGGTTGTGGGCGTGGGGCGGCCGCGCCAGCGACCGCCCGGGCGAGCTGCGGCACTCGGACAAGCCGGTGCAGCTGCCCCCGCACGTCCATGTGGCGTCCGGGCTGCCCGGCGACGGTGTGGCCGGCTTCCTGCGCTCCCACGAGCAGGCGATCACCGCCGAGCGGGTCGGCCGCATCACCGAGCCGGGCCCGTCCCGGCTGTGCGACTACGGCGACCTGGAGCTGGTGATCCTGCTCGGCGACGACGCCGAGGGCACCGCGGACTTCGTGCGCCGCGAACTCGGCCCGCTCGCCGCCGACAACCGGTCCATGGCCGCGCTGCGGGAGACCGTGTGCTGCCTGCTGGACAACGAGCGCGGCGTGGCCGTGACGGCCAAGCACCTGCACATCGCGAAGAACACCGTGGCGTACCGGGTGAAGAAGGCGGAGCAGCTCCTCGGGCGGTCCCTGCGCGAGGACCGGCTCCGGCTGCACCTGGCGCTCTACCTGGCGGGACGGCTCGGCTCATCGGTACTGGCCGGCGAGGGGCCCGCGGCGGGACTGGAGAACTCGATTCGGGCGGTGGGCAGATGAGCGCGGAGCAGACCAACAAGGACGGAAAGCTGCTCGACTACCTCAAGTGGGTGACCGCGGACCTGCACAAGGCGCGGGCCCGGGTCGAGGAACTGGAGTCGAGCCGTTCCGAGCCCATCGCGGTGCTGGGCATGAGCTGCCGCTACCCCGGCGACGTGCTGACGCCCGACGACCTGTGGCGGGTGGCCGCCGACGGCGTCGACGCGATCAGCCCCTTCCCCGGCGACCGCGGCTGGGACGTCGAGGGCATGTACGATCCGGACCCCGACGCCCCCGGCAGCTTCTACGCACGTGAGGGCGGCTTCCTCAGCGACGTCAAGGGCTTCGACCCGGCGTTCTTCGGGATCTCGCCGCGCGAGGCGCTGGCGATGGACCCGCAGCAGCGGCTGCTGCTGGAGACCACCTGGGAGGCGGTCGAGCGCGCCCGGATGGACCCGCGCGCCCTGCGGGGCAGCGACACCGGGGTCTTCGTCGGCGTGATGTACACCGGCTACGACTCCACGATCGACTCCACGGCGACCGGCGTCGAGGGCCACGCCATGACCGGGATGCTCACCAGTGTCGCGTCCGGCCGGATCTCCTACGTCCTCGGCCTGGAGGGGCCGACGGTCAGCATGGACACGGCCTGCTCCTCGTCGCTGGTGTCGATCCACCACGCCGTGTCGGCGCTGCGCGCCGGCGAGTGCTCGCTGGCGCTGGCCGGCGGGGCGATGGTGATCCCGATCCCGGACGGCTTCGTGGAGTTCTCCCGGCAGCGCGGGCTGGCGCCGGACGGACGCTGCAAGGCGTTCTCGGCCTCCGCGGACGGCACCGGCTTCTCCGAGGGCGCCGGCATGCTGATGCTGGCACGGCTGTCCGACGCCCAGCGACTCGGCCACCCGGTGCTGGCGGTGATCCGCGGCACCGCGGTGAACTCCGACGGCGCCTCCAACGGGCTGACCGCGCCGAGCGGTCCCTCGCAGCAGCGGGTGATCCGCCGGGCCCTGGCGAACGCGGGCCTGTCCCCCGCCGAGGTCGACGTCGTGGACGCGCACGGCACCGGCACCATGCTCGGCGACCCGATCGAGGCGCAGGCGCTGCTGGCGACCTACGGCCAGTCCCGGCCGGAGGACCAGCCGCTGCTGCTGGGCTCGTTGAAGTCGAACATCGGGCACACCCAGGCGGCCGCCGGCGTGGCCGGCGTGATCAAGATGGTCATGGCGATGCGGCACGGCACGGTGCCGAGGACCCTGCACATCGACGAGCCGACGCCCGCGGTGGACTGGACCGCCGGGGCGATCGAGCTGGTGACCGAGAACCGGCCGTGGCCCAGGACCGGGCGGCCCCGGCGGGCGGCGGTCTCCTCCTTCGGGGTGAGCGGCACCAACGCGCACGTCGTCCTCGAACAGGCCCCCGAGCCGCCGGTCCCGCCGGCCGAGGAGGTCCAGCCGGCCGAAGCGGTCCGGCCGACCGGAGAAGCCCAGCCGGCCGGAGAGGCGCGCACGCAGTCGCCCGCGCTGCCGGCCGTGCCGGTGGCGCTGTCCGCCCGTACGCCTGCCGCGCTCGCCGCCCAGGCCGGGCGGTTGCTGGCCACCGCGCGGTCCGCGGACCCGCTGGACCTCGCGCTCTCGCTGGCCGCCACCCGCACGGTCTTCGATCACCGCGCTGTGGTGGTGGCGGGTGACCGTGACGAGCTGGTGGCGGGGCTGGGTGTGCTCGCGTCGGGTGGCACGGATGCGGGTGTGGTGTCGGGTGCGGCGGGCACGGGGGGCACAGCGTTCGTGTTCACCGGCCAGGGTGCGCAGCGGGCCGGGATGGGGCGGGAGTTGTGCGAGGCGTTCCCCGTGTTCGCCGCGGCGTTCGACGAGGTGTGCGCCGGCTTCGAGGGGTTGCTGCCGGGGTCGTTGAAGGACGTGGTGTTCGGCGGTGAGGGGCTGGACGAGACCGGGTGGACGCAGCCGGCGCTCTTCGCGTTCGAGGTGGCGCTGTTCCGGCTGCTGGAGTCGTGGGGCGTGGCTCCGGACTTCGTGACGGGCCACTCGGTGGGCGAGCTGGCGGCGGCGCACTGCGTCGGGGTGCTGGGGCTGGCCGACGCGTGCCGGGTGGTGGCGGCGCGCGGCCGGTTGATGCAGGCCCTGCCGTCGGGCGGGGTGATGGTCGCGGTGGAGGCGAGCGAGGCGGAAGTCGCCGCGCTGCTGGTGGGGTTGGAGGACCAGGTGGGGTTGGCGGCGGTGAACGGGCCCTCGGCGGTGGTGGTGTCGGGGGCGGAGGAGTCCGTGGCGGGCGTGGTGGACGCGGTGCGGGGGTGGGGGCGCAAGGTGCGGCGGCTGGCGGTGTCGCATGCGTTCCATTCGCCGCTGATGGACCCGGTGCTGGAGGAGTTCGGATCGGTGGCGGGCGGGGTCGAGTGGTCGGCGCCGGCCGTGCCGATGGCCGGTGGCGAGGGGGTGGGCTCGGCGGCGTACTGGGTGGAGCACGTGCGGCAGCCGGTGCGGTTCGCCGACCACCTGGAGTGGCTGCGGGACCGGGGCGTGACCCGGTTCGTGGAGATCGGGCCGGAGGGTGTGCTGTCGGCGATGGGCCCGGCGTGCGTGGACGGGTCGTTCGTGGCGCTGCAGCGTCGTGACCACTCCCAGGTGCGGGCGCTGGTCTCGGGGCTGGCGCGGCTGCACGTGGCGGGTCGCACCGTGGGGTGGTCGACGGTCCTGGCCGGCCGCGGCGGCGATCTGATCGACCTGCCCACGTATCCCTTCCAGCACCAGGACTACTGGCTGGACAGCATCTCCTCGGGCGCGCGGACCGGCGGCCCGGGCCTTTCACCGGAACACCCGGTGCTCACGGAGTCCGTCGCGCTCGCCGGCACCGACGAGGCGGTCCTCACCGGGCGCCTGTCGCTGCACAGCCACCCCTGGCTCGCCGACCACCGCGTGGACGGCGAGATGACGCTGCCCTCCGCGGCCCTCGCCGACCTGGCGGTCCGGGCGGGCGACGAGGTCGGCTGTTCCGGCCTGGCCGAGCTGGCCGTCGACGTGCCGCTCACCGTCCCCGACGGCGGCGCGGTCCGGGTGCAGGTGGCCGTGGGCGCGCCCGGCGAGGACGGGCGGCGGCGGATCACCGTCGGCTCCCGGCCCGACCGCAAGGACCGCAGGGATCCCCGGGCCCCCGAGGACCGGGACGCCGCGTGGAGGGTGCACGCCACCGGCCTGCTCACCGAGCCGACGCCGGCACCGATGATCTCCCAGGCCGCCTGGCCGCCCCCCGGCGCGGCACCGGTCGAACTCGACGGCCTCTACGCGAAGTCGGCGCAGGACGGCCGCGCCTACGGGCCGTCCTTCCAGGGGCTGGCGGCGATGTGGCGGCTCGGCGAGGAACTCCTCGCCGAGGTGCGGCTTCCCGACGGCACCGAGCCGGGCGCGTTCGGGATCCATCCGGCGCTGCTCGACGCCGCGCTGCACCCGCTGCTGGCGACCGGGCAGAACCCCTCGGACCTGTCCTGGCACGGGTTCGACCTGTATGCCGCCGGACCGCGCGCGCTGCGCGTCCGGATCCGGCCCAAGGGCGAGGACGGGTTCCGGCTGTGGCTGGCCGACGAGGCCGGGGAACCGGTCGCCGAGGTGCGCGCGTTGCGCCGGCGCCCGGCCGCTCCCGCGGAGCGGCCCGCCCCCGGCACCGGTGACTCGCTCTTCCACGTGGTCTGGTCGCCGGTCGTCCTGCCCGACCCGGAGGACCTCGACCCGGCCCGCTGGGCCGCGCTCGGGGACACCCCGCTGGCGGATCCGGCGCGCCCGGTGCGGCACGCCGCGGAGGCCGCCGGCGACATCCTGGTCGCGGTGATCGACGAGTCGGGCGCCGGCGAACCGGTGGCCGCGGCGCACCGGGCCACCGCGCGGGCGCTCGCACTGGTGCAGGACGGGCTGGCGTCCGGGGTCGCGCGGCTGGTGCTGGTGACGCGGAACGCCGTCGCCACCCGCGACGGCGAGGACCTCGAACTCGGCTCGGCCCCCGTGTGGGGCCTGGTCCGGTCGGCCCAGGTGGAGAACCCGGGCCGGATCACGCTGATCGACATCGACGGCAGCGCGGCGAGCGCCGCGCAGTTGCCCGCCGCCCTCGTCTCCGGCCACGAGCAACTGGCGCTGCGCGAGGGGCGCGCGAGCACCCCCCGGCTCGCCCGGGTGCACGAAAGCATCGCGGCCGGGCCGGAGTTGACGCCGGAGGGCACGGTCCTGATCACCGGCGGCACCGGAGCCCTCGGCACGCTCTTCGCCCACCACCTCGTCACCGCCTACGGGGCCCGCCACCTCCTG
>NZ_FNVU01000024.1:93686-159327 GCF_900107965.1 Actinacidiphila yanglinensis
GACCTCGGCCGGGGCGGCCACCACGTCGACAGCTACGACCTGGCGCTCGGCGACATCCTGCTGCTCTACACCGACGGCGTGATCGAGGCCCGCAACGTCGAAGGTGCCTTCTACCCGCTCGCGGACCGTCTCGCGTACTGGACCCGCGACACCCCCGCCGTCCTGCTGGAGGACGTCCGGATCGACCTGACCAGGTACTCGCCGACCGGGCTCGGCGACGACATCGCGATGGTCGCGCTGCAACGGGTGGCCTGAGCCTGGAAGAACCGAGCCGGCCGTCTCTCGCGTCCGGGATCTCGGCCGGCCGCGTGATGCCCGCGCTACGCCCCGCCGGAGCCGTTCGCGCCGGTACCGGTTCCGCCGGGGCCGTTCCCGCGCGTGCCGGTTCCGGTGCCGGGGGCACCCGGGTCGCCGCTGTCCCGTTCCGCCGGCTCGGACGCCGGGCCCGGCTCGGGCGGCAGCAGCTCGCGCACCAGCAGGGTCGCTCCCGCCACCGCGCCCGGCATCAGGACCACCGCGACCAGCGGCACGAGGAAGACCACGATCAGCGGCACCCCGAAGCCCAGCACCAGCGGCAGGCGGTGGCGCAGCAGCCGCAGCTGCGTCGTCAGGGGGACGTCGCGCCGCTGGAAGGCCACCGCGCCCAGCTCCAGGGTGAAGAAGAAGCCGGAGACGCAGAAGCCGAGCGCGGGCACGACGGTCTGGCCGACCACCGGGACGAACCCGGCGGCGAAGAGCACGATCCCGAAGGCCGCCACCCGCAGCAGGACCCGGACGCTGTCGCGCGCGGCGATCCACAGCTCGCGCCACAGCGGCCGCCCGGGCGGCTCCGGGCAGCCGCCCTCGGCGCGCTCGACCCGTTCGGCCAGTGCCTCGTAGAAGGGCTGGCCGACCAGCAGCGTCACCGCGGTGAAGGAGATCACCGCCACCAGCAGTCCGCCTCCGAAGAGCACCACCGTCAGCAGGACGCGGAAGGCGTCGGCCCACCCCGACGCCCAGTGGTCCGCGAAGGGCGTCGCCCAGTCGACCAGGTCCCCGGCCCACAGCACCAGCGCGACGAGGGCGACGACGTATCCGACGAGCGTGATCAGCGCCGGGATCATGCCGAACCGCCAGTCGCGGCGGTGCCGCAGCACCCACCGCTGGCCGTCGGCGAGCAGCCGCAGTCCCTTGATCACCTCACCCATGCGGGGGATCGTACGCGGCGCCGTGCCGTACGGGGAAGCGAGGGAGGCCGGGCGCGCGCCGGTCCATCTCCCCTGCGGCGCGGCCGGGTTGGACGGGCACGGGCGGGGGCTGCCGGCCGGCTCAGGCGGCGCCGTCGGGCGTGATCACGGTGATGCCCGTCGGCGACCCCTCGCTCATCGCGGCCAGCGCCGCCGGGGCCTGCTCCAGCCCGATCACCGAGCCGACCAGCAGGTCGGGCCGCAGGGTTCCCGCCGACACCAGCCGCAGCAGCTCGGGATAGGCGTGCGCGGCCATCCCGTGGCTGCCCAGCAGTTCCAGTTCGAGGGCCAGCACCCGGCCCATCGGCACCTCGACGCTCCCCGCCGCCAGCAGTCCCACCTGCACGTGGCGCCCGCGCGCCCGCAACCCGGCCACCGACGCGGCGCAGGTCGCCGCGGAACCGAGTGCGTCCAGCGACAGGTGCGCGCCGCCGCCGGTGGCCTCGCGCACCGCCGCGGCGGTGGCGTCCGCGTCGGCCTCCGGTGCCATGCACACCGCGGCGCCGAACGTCCCGGCCAGCCGCAGTGCCTCGGGCGACGGGTCGACCGCCACCACGCGCGCTCCGCAGGCGACCGCGATCATCACCGCCGACAGCCCCAGACCGCCGCAGCCGTGCACGACGGCCCACTCACCGGGCCGCACCCGCCCCTGGGCCACCACCGCCCGGTACGCGGTCGCGAACCGGCAGCCGAGCGAGGCGGCGGTGGTGTACTCCAGGCCGTCCGGCAGCTCCACCAGGTTCACGTCCGCGCGCGGCACCACCACCAGGTCGGCGTAGGAGCCCCAGTAGGTGAAGCCGGGCTGCTCCTGGCGCTCGCAGACCTGCTGGTCGCCGCGCGCGCAGGCCGCGCACCGCCCGCACGCGTGCACGAACGGCGCCGTGACCCGCTCGCCGCCGCGCAGCCGCGGCAGTCCGGAACCGACCGCGACCACCTCGCCGGCGAACTCGTGGCCCGGCACGTGCGGCAGTGCCACCGTGTCGTCGTGCCCCATCCAGGCGTGCCAGTCGCTGCGGCACACACCGGTGGCCGCCACCCGCACCAGCACGCCGCCCGGCGGTGGTTGGGGGTCGGTCACCTCCCGGACGGTGGCGAGCCGCCCGAACTCCTCGAACACCACAGCCCGCACCGGGCCCCACCGCCTCTCCTCTTCCGCCGGGCTTCCCGTCGCCTCCGGCCGTCCGCCGCCCAGCATCCCAGCCGCCCGCACCGGCGGTCCCACCGGCCCGGCAATCTCGGCAAAAGGGGCGATAAGCTCACACATGTGACGAACCTTCACCGCAGCCGCCGGCCGGGTCCGCCCGGCAGGGAGCGGCGCGGTCTCTCCCACTGGTCGCCGCTGCTGCTGACCTTCCTCATCGGCGTGCTCGCCGTGGCCACCCCGACGGACTTCGCGGTCAGCCGGCTGCTGCCCGCCGCGCCCGCGCTGGCCGCGTCGATGTGGTCGGTGGAGGCCACGCTGCTGCTCGGCGTGCTGAGCATGGCGGGCGTGCTGGCGATCCAGTTCGCCTACGCAGAACCCGGCACCACCTTCACCGCGGCCTCGCTCGCCGCCGTCACCGCCGCGGCAGCGTACGCCGCCCATGTGCGCCTGCAGCGCGAGCGCACCCTCGTCAAGGTCCGCTCGGTCGCCGACGCCGCCCAGACCGTGGTGCTGCGGCCGGTGCCGCACCGGTTGGGCGGCGTCGGCATCGAGACGCTCTACCTGGCCGCGGCCGAGGAGGCCAGGATCGGCGGGGACTTCTTCGAGGCCGTCGACACCCCGCACGGCGTGCGGGTGCTGCTGGGCGACGTGCGCGGCAAGGGCCTGTCGGCGGTCGGGGTCGCCAGCGCCCTCACCAACAGCTTCCGCGAGGCGGCGTACGACGAGCCCGACCTGACCCGGCTGGCCCGCCGCCTCGACACCACCATGGCCCGCTACAGCGCGGCCCTCACCGCACCCGACGCCGGCGAGAGGTTCGCCACCGCCGTGTTCGCCGAGGTCCGTCGCGGCGGGCGCGAGGTCGCGCTGCTCAACTGCGGCCATCCGCCGCCGCTGGTGCTGGGGGCGAACGGCGCGGGCGGGTCGGGGAGTTCCGGCGGGGCGCTCGCGGGAGGCGGCGGCACCCGGGTCCTCGATCCGTCCGCGCCGTCCCCGCCGCTGAACATGGCCCGCCTGATCGGCGGGGACTACACCGTCGACAACGTGGCGCTCGCCCCCGGCGACCGGCTGCTGTTCTACACCGACGGCGTCATCGAGACCCGGGACCGGGCCGGCCGGTTCTTCCCGCTGTCCGCGTGGGTCGCCCGGCAGACCGGCGTGCCGGCCGCGCAACTCCTGCCCCTGCTGCACGAGCAGCTCCTGCACTTCAGCGGCGGCGCGCTCGACGACGACATCGCGGCTCTCGTCGTCCACAGCGACCTGGCCTCCGACCCCCGCGCGAACGGCCCGTCCGGCGCGTCCGAGTCCCCCTGACGGGAAATCAGCGGGCGGCGCGGCGGGGCACCGTGCGAGGATCGCCGCCTCGATCCGAGGGCGGGCGAGACAGGGAGAGGGCGGGCGATGACAGAGGCGGCGGCGGAGCAGGAACGGGGCCAGAGGCAGGAGCAGGAGCCGGAACAGGTGCGGCGCAGGCTGCGGGTGGCCGCGTACGGCGTGTGCGTCCGCGACGGCCGTGTCCTGCTCGCGCACAACGCGCCCCAACTGTACGAACCGGGCTGGACGATGCCCGGCGGCGGCCTCGAACACGGCGAGGACCCGGTGGACGCGGTGGTCCGCGAGCTCGAGGAGGAGACCGGCTACCAGGTGGCGGTCGAGCGGCTGCTCGGCACCGACTCCTTCCGCGGCCGCCGCACGCTCGACTCCGGGGTCACCGACGACTTCCAGGCGCTGCGGATCCTCTACGAGGTCCGCGTCACCGGCGGCACCCTGCGGGACGAGGTGGGCGGCAGCACCGACCGCGCCGCCTGGCACCCGCTGGCCGAACTGCCGTCCCTGCAACGGGTGGAGCTGGTCGACCTGGCGCTGCGCCTGTACCGGGAGCAGCCCCCGGCCGGCCGCCTCGCACCGGGCGGACGCCAGGCGGGGTGACCGGGCCGGGCGCCGCCGGGCCGGTCCATCAGGGCGCGTCCAGGCCGCCGTCGGGGTGGCGCACCCCGGTCGCCCACCGCTCGTGCAGGAACTTCACCGGCGGGAAGCGGCCCGCGGCCTTCTCGTCGAGGTCGACACCCCAGCCCGGTGCGTCGGACGGTGCGAGATGCCCCTCGCGCACCACCGGGGTGCCGGGGAAGACCTCGTGGACGGCGTCCTCGTAGGTGTGCGACTCCTGGTAGCCGAACGCCGGGGTGGAGATGTCGACCGCCAGGTTCGCCGCCACGCCGACCGGGGAGATGTCGCCGGGGGAGTGGAACGCGGTGCGCACGCCGGTCAGTTCGGCCAGCGCGACCAGTTTGCGGGTCGGGGTCAGCCCGCCGATCGCGGAGGTGTGCAGGCGCAGCAGGTCGATCCCGCCGTCCCGGATCAGCCGCGCGGCGTCCGTGACGTTGCCGATCTGCTCCCCGACCGCGATCGGCACCGGCGAGGCGGCACGGACCTCCGGCAGCCGGTCGTAGTACTCCGGCGCGATCACGTCCTCCAGGAACGACAGGGCGTACGGCTCCAGGGCGCGGGCCAGCACCACCGCCTGCTTCGGGGTGAGCCTGCTGTGCACGTCGTGCATCAGGCTCACCTCCTCGCCCAGCCGCTCCCGCGCCGCCGCGAAGAGCTTCGGGGTGGCCCGCAGGTACTGCGCGACGTCCCAGCCGTCCGGGTGCGGCGAGCGCGGGTAGCCGCCGCGGGTGCCGGGCGCGCCGTACGTCCCCAGGCCCGGCCCGCCGACCTGGAGCCGTACATGCCGGTAGCCCTGCTCCAGCAACTCCTCGGCCCGGGCGAGCGTCTCCTCGACCGTGGCGCCGGCCGCGTGGGAGTACACCTCGACCGCGGCCCGGCTGCGGCCGCCGAGCAGTTCGTACACCGGCATCCCGGCGCGCTTGCCCGCGATGTCCCACAGCGCCTGGTCCACCCCGGACAGCGCGTTGCCCAGCACGGGGCCGCCGCGCCAGTAGGACGAGTAGTGGATCATGCGGGTGATGTCCTCGATGTCGGCCGGGTGCCGGCCGACCACCAGCGGCCCCACGTGCTCGTCGACCGCGGCCGCCACCGCGGCGTACCGCTGGGTGAAGGTCGCGCAGCCCAGGCCGTACAGGCCCGGCTCCGAGGTGTCCACCCGCACACCACCACCAGCGGCATGCCCTCCGGCGCGGTGACGATCGCGCGGACCGCGGTGACCCGCAGCCGGTCCCGGCCCGGCCAGGGCGGCGCGGCCTGCGGAAGCGCGCCGGAGTCGTCGAGCAGTCGGTCGGGGCCTGGACCGGTCATGGGATTCCTCTGTTCGGGGCGGGGGCGGGTGGACGCGCTCATGTTACGTTTCCCGCAGCGGATTGACGTATACAGGTGCGATAAACGCAAGAACGCGACAATTCTGTGGCGAGTGCCGCGCGACCGGTCGAGAGGAAGCAGATCACCGTGAAGGTTCTGGTCACCGGGGCGGGCGGCCTGCTCGGCCGCGAAGTCGTCGCGCGGCTGCGGGAGTCGGGCCACATGGTGCGTGCCCACGACCGCAGCGCGCCCGATCCGGCCTCCGCCGACGAGGTCGCCGGCGGAGACCTGCTGGACGGGGCGGGGCCGGCCGAACTCCTCGACGGCGTCGACGCGGTGGTGCACGCCGCGGCCCTGCCCTCACCGAACGCCGCCCCGCACGACGTGGTCTTCACCAACAACGTCCGGAGCACCTACCTCGTCCTGGACGCCGCCGGTCGCGCGGGCGTGCGCCGCGCCGTCTACGTCTCCAGCCTCTCCGCCCTCGGCCTGGCGTTCTCCGCGCACGGCACCTCCGCGCAGCGCGTGCCGATCACCGAGGAGCACCCCTACCTCGGCGACGACGTCTACGGCCTGTCCAAGTACCTCGGCGAGACCGTCGCCGCCACCGCCGCCCGCCGCTACGGCATGACCGTCGTCTCGCTCCGCTTCCCCTTCCTCGGGGCCGGCGAGCGGCTGCGCGACCACCTGGCCCGGGTACACCAGGACCCCGGCTACGACCGCGGCTCGCTGTGGGGGTGGCTGGACCCGCGCGACGCCGCCCGCGCCATCGACGCCGCGCTCACCGCACCCCTCGACGGCCACCCCGTGATCAACGTCGCCGCCCCCGACACCACCGCCCTGGAACCCACCGCGGAACTGCTGCGCCGCTACCACCCCACCGCCCGGTTCGACGCACCGCTCGACGGCTTCACCGTCCCCTTCGACCTGGCCCGCAGCCGCTCGTTGCTCGCCTTCACCCCGCTGCACACCTGGCGCACCTGAAGCGCCTGCCCGCTCGGCGCGGCGGCGCCGATGACATGCTGACCCTGGCAGGCGGCGGAACGGGGCGCGCGGGAACGGCGACCCGCCGGACCGGCGACGAACAGGGGGCGGTTCATGGGCGAGGGCGTGGACGTGGCGGTCGGTACGGCCACGGGGGTGGGCGGACGTGCGGCGGCACTGCTGCGAGCCGTGCGCCGGCGGGACGCCGGGCTGGCCGCACTGCGGCGCGCGTGCCGCGCCGCGATCGTGGCCCCGGGCCTGTTCGCGCTCAGCTTCGAGGTCATCGGCAACGCGGAGACCGCGCTGTTCGCGTCCTTCGGTTCCATCTCCCTGCTGCTTTTCGTGGACTTCGGCGGCCGGATACGGGACCGGCTCGCCGCGCAGTGCTCGCTGGCCCTCGCGGGCGCCGTCCTGGTGACACTCGGCACGCTCGCGTCCAGGACGACCTGGACAGCCGCTATCGCGACGGCGGTGGTCGCCTTCGGGGTGCTCTTCACCGGCGTGGTCAGCTCGGTACTGGCGGGCGCCTCGACAGCGCTGCTGGCGGGCTTCGTGCTGTCGGTGTCCGTGCCGGGCCCGATGGGCGAGATCCCCGACCGGCTGGCCGGCTACGGCATGGCGGGCGCCGCCTCCGTGATCGCGGTGGGCCTGCTGTGGCCCGCGCCCACCCGCGATCCGCTGCGCGCGGCCACCGCGCGCAGCTGCGCGCTGCTGGCGCGGCGGCTGCGGGCGGAGGTGGAGTGCGTGGAGAGCGGCCACGCGCCGGGCGCGCACACGGCCCTCGACGACACGGCCGAGCAGGCGGCCGAGGCAACGGCCGCGCTGCGCAGGTCCTTCTACGCCACGCCGTACCGTCCGACCGGCCTGTCCACCGAGGCCCGCGCGCTGGTGCGGCTGGTCGACGACGTGGTCTGGCTGGAGACGATCCTCGACCGCACCCCGGTGCGCGGGCCGCAACGGCCGTCCGACCCGGCGGTGTCGGAGGTCAAGCGGGCGGCCGCCGAGATGCTCCAGGCCGCGGCCGGGCGGCTGGAGGCGGCAGTGCCCGACCCGGCCGGGTTCCAGCGGGACCTTGCGCGGCTGCGGACGGCGCGCAAGGCACTGGAGTCGGCCGTCGTCGCGACGCCCGCGCCCGGGGTGGCCGCGGGGAGCACCGAGGGCGGTGGCACCGAACCCCTGCTCGCCCCGGCCGGGATCGACGCGGTCAGCTCCCTCGAACCCGGTTTCCGCGCGCAGGAGACCGCCGCGGCCGTCGCCGTCATCGCCGCGAACGCCGAGATCGCAGCGGCCGCCGGCGGCCGCCCCTGGTGGCAGCGCGTCCTCGGCCGCGGGAGCGGAACGGACGCTGCGGGCACGGACGTACCCGTCACCGACGTGCCGTCCTCACTCGTGGCCGCCCAGGAGCGGGCCGGCGCCCACGTCGAGCCCCACTCGGTCTGGCTGCACAACAGCCTGCGCGGCGCCACCGCCCTCGGCCTTGCCGTCCTGGTCGCCGAACTCACCGGACTGCAGCACTCGTTCTGGGTCGCCCTGGGCGCCCTCGCGGTGCTGCGCTCCAGCGCGCTGCTCACCGGCCAGAACGCCCTGCGCGCGCTGCTGGGCACGGTGGTCGGGACCGTCCTCGGCGGTGTCCTGATCTACGCGCTCGGCTCGGACACCACCGCGCTGTGGGTGCTGCTCCCGGCGGCCGTGCTGTTCGCCGGGCTCGCGCCCGCCGCGATCTCCTTCGCGGCCGGGCAGGCCGGCTTCACCGCACTGCTGCTGATCATGTTCAACATCATCGCGCCGGCCGGCTGGGCGATCGGCCTGGTGCGGTTCGAGGACGTGGCGATCGGGTGCGCGGTGAGCGTCGGGGTCGGCGCGCTGTTCTGGCCGCACGGCGCGGGCGCCGCGCTGGGCCGGGCCGCGTCGGAGGCGATCGACGAGAGCGCCCGGTACCTGCGCAGGTCCATCGAGTTCGGGGTGAGCCGGTGCGACGCCCTCGCGCCGGACGCCGCCGCGCCCGACGACGAGCGCCGCGCCGCCGCGGCGGCGGCCCGTCGGCTGGACGACGCCTTCCGCGGCTTCCTCGCCGAGCGCGGCACGAAGCACCTGCCGCTGGCCGACGTGACCGTCCTGCTGTCCATCGTCGCCGTCCTGCGGTTGTCCGCGGACGCGGTGCACGCGCTCTGGCAGCGCGACGACGGCGAGCCGTCCGGCGACCGGACGGCCGCGCGCCTGGAACTGCTGCGGGCCGGCACCCAAGTCACCGGGTGGTACCAGCAGGTGGCGCGGGCGCTCGCGGGCGACGGGCCGATGCCCGCGGGATCGGCCCTCCCGGCGGGCTCGGCCGCTTCCGGTGAGCCCGACGACAGCGGCCTGGTCGCCGCGGTGCGCCGCGACCTGGCGGGCGAGCAGGGCCGCGTCAGCGCGACCGCGATCCGCATGATCTGGACCGCCGACCACATCGACGTGGCCCGCCGCCTCCAGGCGGCCCTCCTCCCCCCGGCCCGCGCCGCCGCCGCCCTCCAGCAACGCCCGGGCCCCCGCGACGCCATGGCGACGCGTCCGCCCGAGCCGGCGAAGACCGTCTGACCGCCCGCGCGACGGCGAGCCCAACTCCGCTGCCGCGGGCGGTCGTACGGGGGCCCGGCGGCGGGGTACGGGTCGCCGGCCTTCACGTGTCCCCGGGCGGGCTGTCGGGGCGCGGCGGCACGTGCTTCCGGCCGCGCGAGCGGAGAGGGCTCGGCCGCCCGCGCGGCAAGAGCGCAACTCCCTTGCCGCGGGCGGTCGTACGGCGGACAGGGTACGGGGTACGGGTCGCCGGCCCCGGTCGCCCCCGGGCGGGCTTGTCAGGACGAGGCGGCAATGACGTCGCCCGAGCCGGCGGCGACCGCCTGACCGCCCGCGCGACGGCGAGCCCAACTCCGCTGCCGCGGGCGGTCGTACGGCGGTCAAGGGGAGGCCGACTCGCTCGGCCGGGGCGGGGTCAGGCCGGGGTGGGGGCGGCGGATTTTTCGGGGGCGGGCTCTCGCAGCGGGAAGTGGCAGGCGGCGGCGTGCGCGGGGCCGAAGGAGCGCAGCGCGGGCTGCTCCTCGGCGCAGCGGCGGGTCGCCAGGGGGCAGCGGGTGCGGAAGCCGCAGCCCGACGGCGGCGCGACCGGGCTGGGCAGTTCGCCGGTGACCGCGGCGCCGTGCTTGGCGCGCTCGGCCTCCGGGTCCGGCACGGGGACCGCTTCCAGCAGGCCCGCGGTGTACGGGTGGGCGGCGCGCAGGTGGATGTCGTCGGCGCTGCCGATCTCGACCAGCCGGCCGAGGTACATCACGCCGATCCGGTCGGCGAGGTACCGGACCACCGCGAGGTCGTGCGAGATGACGACGTACGACAGGCCGCGCGACGCCTGGAGCCGCTTCATCAGGTTGAGCACCTGGGCGCGCACGGAGACGTCGAGCGCGGAGACCGGCTCGTCCGCGACGATCAGCCGGGGGGTGAGTGCCAGGGCCCGGGCCAGGCCCACCCGCTGGCGCTGCCCGCCGGAGAACTCGTGGGGGAACAGGTCGGCGCCGCGTTCGGGCAGGCCGACCTCGGCGAGCAGTTCGGCGACCCGGTCCTTCTGCTCGCGGGTGGTGCCGATGCCCTGGATGCGCAGCGGCTCGCGCAGGATGGCGCCGACCCGCATCCGGGGGTCGAGGGAGGAGAACGGGTCCTGGAAGACCATCTGGAAGTCGCGCCGGCGGCACCGCAGTTCGCGCCCGCGCAGGTGTCCGAGGTCGGTGCCGTCCAGGGTCACCGTGCCGGCGTCGGGCCGGTCCAGGCCGACCAGCAGGCGGCCCAGGGTGGTCTTGCCGCAGCCGGACTCGCCGACCAGCCCGAAGGTCTCGCCCTCGCCGAGGGTGAAGGAGACCCCGGACACCGCGTGCACGACCCGCCTGCCGACGCCGGGCACCCGGCCGCCGCGCAGCGGGAACTCCCGTACCAGGCCGCGCGCTTCGAGCAGCGGCCGGGCGGTGGCGTTCGCCCCAGGCGCACCGTTCTCGGACGGCTTCGCGGCGGTCCGCGGAAGCGCCGCCAACGGGCCGGTCCCCGGCAGCCGGGGACCGTCGGTCGGGTGGACGCAGGCGTAGCGGTGCTCGTCCGGGCCGGTCAGCTCTGGCTCCTGCGCGCGGCACGCGTCGGTGACGTATGGGCAGCGGGCCGCGAAACGGCATCCGGACGCCGGCTCGGTGAGGTCCGGCGGCAGTCCCGGGATGGTGGCCAGCGGCACCTCCGGGTCCTGGGTGAGGCGCGGCACCGAGGCCAGCAGGCTCTGGGTGTACGGATGACGCATGCCGTGGAAGAGCCGGTCGGTCCCCGCGCTCTCGGCGATGCGGCCGGCGTACATGACGTTGACGCGGTCGGCATGGCCGGCGGTGACGCCCATGTCGTGGGTGATGAGGATCATCGCCATGCCGAGCCGGGCGCGCAGGTCGGCCAGCAGGGCGAGGATCTGCGCCTGGATGGTGACGTCCAGGGCCGTGGTCGGCTCGTCGGCGATCAGCACCCTGGGCTCGTTGGCCAGCGCCATGGCGATCAGCACCCGCTGGCGCAGGCCGCCGGACAGCTGGTGCGGGTAGTCCGACATCCGCTCGCGCGGGTGCGGCAGGCCGACCATGCCGAGCACGTCCGCGGCCCGCTCCGCCGCCTCGGCCCGGGAGCAGCCGCGGTGCAGCAGCACCGGTTCGGCGACCTGGTGGCCGATGGTCTTGGTGGGGTCCAGGGAGGTCATCGGGTCCTGGAAGACCATCGCGATGTCGTTGCCGCGCACCCGGGTCATCTCGCGCTCGGGCAGCCCGACCAGTTCGCGGCCGTCCAGCCGCACCGAGGAGCCGTCCATCAGCGTGCCGCCGGGCGGCAGCAGGCCCATCAGGGACAGGCCGGTCATGGACTTGCCGCAGCCGGACTCGCCGACCAGCCCGAGGGTCTCGCCGGCCTCCAGGTGGAAGGAGACGTCCTGCACCGCCCGCACCACTCCGCGGCTGGTCCTGATGCGGGTGGTGAGGTGGTCCACGTCGAGCAGGTGGGACATGCGCTCCTCGATTCGTCGCCGGCTCCGCCGCCGCCCGGGAGCGGGCCGGGCGGCGGAGCGGTCACGGGCGTTGCAGGCGGACGTCCAGCGCGTCGTGGACGGCGTCGCCGATCAGGTTGAAGGCCACCACGGTGACGATGAGGATCGCCGCGGGCGGGTACACCAGCCACCAGTACCCGTCGTAGAGGTAGTCGAGGCCACGGGTGAGCATCGTGCCCCAGTCCGCGTGCGGCGGCGGCAGCCCGAGGCCGAGGAAGCTCAGGGTGGACAGCATGAGGATCGAGTCGGCGACGGTGAAGGTCGCGCTGACGATGATCACGCCGGCCGCGTTCGGCACCAGGTGGCGCACCACCACCCGGCGTCCGGTGCTGCCCATCATCCGCGCCGCCTGGACGAACTCCCGTGACCGCAGGGTCAGTACCTCGCCCCTGACCAGCCGGGCCGCGGTGAGCCAGGACAGCAGCGACAGCAGCACGATGATCTTCCACAGCGACGGCGTGAACATGCTGACCACGATCAGCAGCAGCACCAGGCCGGGGATGGCGAGGAAGGTGTCGATCACCCGCATCATCACCGCGTCGACGAACCCGCCGAAGTACCCGGCGAAGGCGCCGTACAGGGTGCCGATGACGGTGGTGGCCAGGGCGACGGCGAAGCCGAGCTCGAGCGAGGAGCGGCCCCCCGCCATCAGGCGGCCCAGCACGTCGTACCCGGAGGCGTCGGTGCCCAGCGGGTGCCCGGCGCCGGGCGCCAGTTCGGCGAGTTCGAGATGCACCGTGACCTGGTCGGTGTGGTAGAAGAGCGGGCCGATGAAGCAGAAGCCCGCGACCAGCACGACGATGGCCAGCCCGGCCAGCGCCCGCCGGTTGTGCAGGAAGGCGGCCAGCGACAGGCGCCCGGCGCCGCGGCCCGAGGCCGGTGCGCCGCCCTCCGGCGGGCCGGGTTGCGGGGGGCCGGCCGTGACCGGGCCGGTGTCATGAGTGGTCATAGCGGATCCGCGGGTCGAGGAGGCTGTAGGCGATGTCGGCGAGCAGGCTGCCGACCACGGTGGCCACGCCGACCACCAGGGTCGAACCGAGCAGCACCGGATAGTCCTTGCTGGTGGCCGCCTGGTAGAACAGCAGGCCCATGCCCGGGTAGTTGAAGACCGACTCGGCGATCACCGCGCCGGTCACGATGGCCGGCGCCTGCAGCCCCAGCACGGTGATCACCGGCAGCAGGGAGTTGCGCAGCACGTGCCGGCGCAGCACCAGCCGGTTGGGCAGTCCCTTGGCCCGCGCCACCAGGATGTAGTCCTGCGCCAGGGTGCCGATCGCCGACGACCGCATGTACCGGCTGAAGCCGGCCACGCTGACCAGGGACAGCGTCACCACCGGCAGCACCAGGCCGCGCGGATCGGACAGGATGCCGCCGACGGACTGCGCCTGCGGTGCCTGGGAGGGCAGCAGGTGGAACTGCACCGAGAAGACCGCGATCAGCAGCAGCGCGAAGAAGAAGTCCGGCATCGAGTACAGCACGAACGACACCACGGTGAACGCGTGGTCCTGCGCCCGGCCGCGCCGCACCGCCTGGTAGATGCCCATCGGCAGGGCGATGGCCAGGGCGACCAGCGTGGACAGCCCGAGCAGCACCGCGTCCCGCGGCAGCCGCTGCGTGATGAGCGTCGACACCGGCTGGTGCATCGAGTAGGAGGTGCCGAAGTTCCCCTCGGCCGCCTGCTTCACGAAGGTCGCGAACTGCGCCGCCAACGGCCGGTTGAGGCCGTTGGCGGCGTTGAACACCGCGATCCGCTCGGAGTTGGCCCGGATGCCGAGCGTGGCCCGCGCGGCACTGCCCGGTTCCAGGTGGATCAGCGCGAAGGTCACGATCATCACGCCGATGATCACCACGATCGCCTGGCCGACCCGGCGCAGGAGGTAGGTCGTCACAGCATGCCCGTCATGAGGTGTAGGCCCAGTCCTCGTAGTCGACCGTCCCCGAGAACGGGTTGAGCGGCACGACGCCCTGGAGCTTCGTCCGGTAGACCAGCAGGCTGCTGCGCAACGGGACCCACAGCCAAGGCAGTTGCTTGGCCGCGTAGTCCTCGTACTCCGAGAACGCCTTCGTGGAGGAGCCGTACTCGGTGGCCTTGATCAGCCGGTCCATCGTCGGGTCGGAGTAGCCGCCGAGGTTGCCCTCACCGCCGGTGTCGAAGAAGCCGGTGCCGTTGGGGTAGAGCGGATACGGCTCGTAGCCGAAGTCCGACAGCTGCCACCCGCAGGTCGACGACGGGTGCGAGGCCGCGGTGCAGGTGCCCATCGTGCCGATCAGCGTGTTGAACGGCTCCGCCTTGAGGTTGAGCGTGATGCCCGCCTGCGCCTCGGAGGACTTGATGGCGGCCTCCTGCTCGTCCGTGGTGGCCCGGCCGGAGGAGTAGACCATCTGGAACGTCAGCGCCTGGCCCGCCTTGATGCCCGCACCGCACTGGGAGGCGCCGGTGCCGGGCGACTGGCAGGTCGTCGTGCCGTTCGGCACCACCTTCCACCCGTGGGCCGTCAGCAGCGACTTCGCCTTGGCGGGGGAGTACGGGTACGGTCCGCCGGACTTCTCCAGCGGGGTGGCCCAGGTCCCGGTGGCCTTGACCGGGACCGGTCCGTAGCCCGGGTCCGCGTAGCCGTTGTAGACCTTGGAGACGATCTGCGGCCCGTTGATCAGGTACTGCAGCGCCTGCCGGACGTAGAGTTGTTGCAGTACCGGCCCGACCTTGGCGTTGTACAGGTTCGGCAGGATTCCCGCGACGCCGGGGATGGGCACGCTGGCGATCGAGTAGCCGCTGGAGCGCAGGGCCTCCGCCTGCTTCACGTCGTTGAGCGGCAGGCCGGCCACGTCGAGGGAACTGCCGGAGCGCAGGGCGTTCAGCTCCGGGGTGTCGGTGGTGAACGGCGACATGACGAGCTTGTCGACGGACGGCTTCGAGGCCCCGGAGTAGGCCGGGTTGGGCACGTAGCTGTAGTAGCCGTTGGTGCGGAACTCCTTGAGCTTCCACGGCCCGTCGACCACCTGCCACAGCGGGTTGCCGGCGAAGTCGGCGGTCTTGGCCCCCTCCTTCTGCAGGAAGGAGTACACCGCCTTCGCGCCCGCGGTCGTCGTGTCGTTGTCGCCGACCGCGCCGGTGGCGGAGGTCTTGTCCCAGGCGTGCTGCGGCAGCAGCGGGATCGTGCTGAGCACGTCGTCGGTGTAGAAGTCCGGGTTGTAGGACCGGGTGAGGTCCAGCACCACGGTGTGGGCGTCGGGGGTCGACTCCTTCGCCACGTCGTCGGGGAAGAGGCCGGGCAGGTGCGCCGCCCAGTTCTTGGAGTTCGCCTTCAGGAGGTTGTAGACGAAGGTGAAGTCACGGCTGGTGATCGGCTTGCCGTCCGACCAGTTCCAGTCCTTGAGGTGGATGGTCAGCTGCTTGTCGCCGTTGGACCAGTCGAGCGAGCTGAACAGGCTCTTCTCCTTGTTCACCTCCGACTTGGCGCCGTCGCCCGGGTAGACCAGGTACGGCCACAACGCCTCGGTGAGGTTGGCGTTCCAGCCGTTCTGGTTCGTCGCCGGCACCAGCGGGAAGATGAAGTCGGGCACCGCCGACACCGCGGCGACGGTGATCGTCCCGCCCTTCTTCACCGGGGCCTTGGACGCGGTGGCGCTCTGGCCGTCCGCGATCGAGCCGTGGCCCCCGCTCCCGCCGCCGGTGCACGCCACGGCGGCCATCGCCAGTGCCGCGGCCACCGCGGCACCTCTCGTTCGTCGGATCACGCGCATGCGTGTCATCGCCCTCCCCGCTCCTGAGGCACCCGCATCGGGACCGATGGTGACGCACAGTGACAGGTGCACGTCAATCATCGGCCGGGATGGATCTACCCGGGCCCAAGCGATCTGAAGCGCCACGTGCGTCGATGTCCCGAACCCCGACTCTTCGAGAGGGTGCCCGTTGATCAACACCAGCATGCTGGGGGATTGTTGCGGGAGTACTGCGGCATCATGTCACTGTCATGGACCGGGGTACGAAGGCCCGGGTGCGAAGGCTCGCGCTCGAAGAGCCGGGCACGAAGACCCGGTCGCGCGGACTCGGGCCCGTTGGCGGGATTTACCGGACAGGCCCGCAATGGCACCGGCCACGCCCTCGGCGACTGCGCCGGAGAGCCAAATCCGGCCGGAGGTCTTGGTGGCGGGCCCCAACTCAGCGTTCTGGCTGCTCATTACACTTCGGGGAGTGGCTAATTGAGGAGTCGGTTATGGCTGACCCGTTCGACGCGACGGATTTCCGGCGCACCCTCGGATACCTGCCGACCGGAGTAACGGTAATCACCACCACCGGGCAACTCGGCCAACCCGTCGGCATGGCGTGCAATTCACTGATGTCAGTGTCGCTCGACCCCCCGCTCATCCTGTTCGGGGTCGGACACACGTCCTCGACACTGATCGACCTGAGGAAAAGCGGAACGTTCTGCGTGAACATTCTCGGCTCCGGCCAGGGGCAGTTGTGCCGGCAGTTCTCGATCAAGGACATCGACCGGTTCGCCGGTGTCCGCCTCGCCGAATCGGAGGCCGGACCGGAACTGTGCGACGCGATCGCCTGGATGTCCTGCACGATCGAGGCCGAGCATGTCGCCGGCGATCACGTCGTCATCATCGCAAGGGTGACGGCGCTCCGGGTGGACGAGGACGAGCCCGCGCCGCTGGTGTTCCACCGCGGCAGATTCGGTTCGTTCTTCGAGGCGCCGGAACCGCTCGCGGCCGCGGGATCCATTTCCCCGCAGGGCGTGCGCGGGGGAACCCGCACGACCACCAGCGTGCCCGGAGGCGCCGGATAGGCAATTCCCCGCCGGCCTCGGGCCGTTGGGCGGGAACGGGCGGAGCGGTACCGCTACCCGTCCGTATCGTGGACGGTCGACCCCGAACCTGCGCGAGCGCATGGAACGGGGTCGACGCACTGGCCCGCCGGCGGGTGCCGTGCCCGGGGGCTCGGGCCGGCGGCGCCGCGGCGGAGTTCGCACCGTGCCCGCCCGGACGGACTGCCTGCTCGGCGGCCTGCCCGCACCTCGACACCACTGTGACCACGGTGGTGCGAGAGATGTGTGGGCCGGTCGCGGCGGCATGTTCCCGGTGGCGGGAAACGGGTCGGTAAAACGCCCGATCGCATCCGATAGGGATCATATCGCCCACTGTCGGACCATGGGGTCGACTCCGTATGGATCAGACCATTGTCGGAAAGACTGAACATCGCTCGGGGTATGCTTAAGAAGCGGTAAGCGGAAGGAATTCACAGTCACTTGGAGTTCATTTGTCCCCCAAGTCAGTTGACCGAATCTTCGAAGTTTATGAATGGAGCTTAAGCCGGGACGGCTTCGGTGTCGACGACATCGCGAACGAGCTGGGATTCAAGGATCTCGGCGAGAGCGAGAAGATCGTCGCGAAGCTCCTGGAGCTCCAGCTCATCGAGCCGTCCCGTGAACAGGACGCGTGGTTCGTCCCGACGGATCCGACCACCGCTTCTTCACAACTCCTGAACAGGAGTGAACTGGACCTTCTGGAAAGGAAACTGGAGGCGGCGCAGCTCCGCGACGACCTCGCGCGGCTCTCGCTGCTCTTCCGGACGAGCAAGTTCGGCAGCCAGCACACGAACTCGTTCGACATCCTGAAGGTACCGGAGACGATCAGGCTGATGATCTCCGAAGCTGCGGCGAACTCCTCGCACGAGGTCGTCTGCATGCAGCCGCGGAGCGGGTGGCCGGCGGAGGGGTCACCCGACGGAGAGACCCTGGATTTCCAGGTGCTCGCCCCGGGCGTGAGTCTGCGTGTTCTGTACCAGCATGCCGCCCGGTTCGACATGCCGACCCGCGAGCAGGCGGCGGCGCTCGTCGAATCCGGCGCCGAAATACGCACGGCGGGAGCGCTGTTCGGCAACATCTTCATTTTCGACCGCACCACCGCCTACATTCTGGCGAGCAGTCAGGAGAACGGTGCCGTCGTCGTCCAGGAGCGGTCGCTCGTGGACTTCCTGCTGTCCTGCTTCGAATACGTCTGGGCGACCGCCAAGGAGTTCGACACCCGGCGGGCCGAAACCGACGTCATCAGTGGGGACATGAAGCGGGAGATCGTCAAGATGCTGATCTCCGGCGCCAAGGACGAAGCCATCGCCCGGCGTCTCGGAGTTTCGGTCCGCACCTGCCGTAAACATATCGGCCAGGTGATGCAGATGTTCGGTGCCACGAGCCGGTTCCAGTTCGGTTATCTGGTGCGCGAAGCCACCCTTGTCGAGGACCTCTAAGGTTCGTCGACCGGGGTGTTACGGCTGGTCGTCGCGCGGGTGACGCGCACGTCCGGCCCGTCCGCCGGCGTCGTGGCAGGGGGGGACCGGCCACGCCCGGTGCTTCGCCATGCCCTGGTGGAGCGCGGTCCCGGCGAGCTTCATGAAGTGGAAGTGCAGCTTCATGAGCGGGTGACGGGGTGGCTGCGGCCGGCTTTTTCGCACAGACTGTAGGGCGTTGCAATGATGCAATCCGGAGATGCTCGCCGAGACCATGGGGGCCGCGTCAATACAGTCTTTCCCCGCGCCGCAAGTCGGCCCGGAACGGCTTGTTCGGCGGTTCTGCGACCAGGGCAGCGGCGGTAATCCGGTGCAGGGCGACCCACACGAAACAATTGCAGGTCCTTGTCCTTCGACAGGTATGGTTGAATTCATCGCCGAGGACGACCTCGCAGTCGGCGTCGCATCAGACGCGACTCGGTCGACCAGGTGATCTGCTTTCGTGTCCGGCCCGCATCAGGCGCGTTTCTCCACGATATCGGACATGTTCTCCGAAAATTTTTCCGCACGTAGAGCTGAGGTGGTTATGAACGGGTCAGTCGTTCGTGACATCGGTCGGGGGCCGAACGCGCCCCGCACCGTTCCGGGACAGCCAGGCGTGGTCGGCCGATGAGCGCGGACAGCGGGGGAACGCGGCGGCTCGCGGTCTTCGGCGCGGGAGTCATGGGCATCGGCATCACGACCCTGGCCATCGGGCGGGGCATTCCCGTCGTGCTGGTGGACGTGGACCAGGAGCGACTGGGCACCGCGCGCCAGCGGGTGCGGAACGAGCTGCGGCTCGCGCACATGATGGGTGCCCTGCCGCGCGGCGGTCCGATCGGCGAGCTGGAGCTCGCCGGGTCCGCCTCCGCCGCGGCGGACGCGACCTGGGTGATCGAGGCGATCACCGAGGTGGCCGGCCTCAAGGCCGAGGTGCACAAGGAGATCGCCTCCGTGGTCGCGCCGGGGACGCTCCGGGTCACCAACACCTCCTCCATCCCCGTCGACGAGCTTGCCGGCCAGGTCCCCACCCCCGAGGACCTGGTCGGCATCCACTTCATGAATCCGCCCTACCTGATCGGCACGCTCGAGGTGATCCGCGGACCGCGCACCGGCGAGCCGGCGATGTCGGCCGTCAAGGTGCTGCTGTCCACGCTGGAGCGCAAGGGGATCGTGGTCGGCGACGGCCCCGGCTTCGTCACCAGCCGGGTGCTGCACCGCATGATCAACGACGCGGCGAACGTCGTGGAGGAGGGCCGGGCCGGCGTCGAGGACGTCGACGCCCTCATGGAGGGCTGCCTCGGCCACCCCACCGGACCGCTGCGGACCGCCGACCTGATCGGCATCGACAATCTGGTCGACTCCCTCCAGGTGCTCTACGAGCGCACCGGCGACGAGGGCTGCCGCCCGAGCCCGCTGCTCCTGCGCAAGGTCGCCGAAGGCGACCACGGCCGCAAGACCGGGCGTGGTTTCTACGAGTACGGAGTCCGCTGATGGCCGGTCAGGTGGAGCTGGACGAGCGGCTGCTCGACTACGTGCGGTCGGTGTCCCTGCGCGACGACGAGATCGTCCGCGAGCTGGTCGCCGAGACGGCCTTCATGCCGTCGCTCAACGCCATGGTGACGCTGCCCGAGGAAGGACAGCTGCTCGCCATGCTGGTCGGGTTGACCGGCGCCGCCCGGGTGCTGGAGGTCGGCACCTTCACCGGGTGCAGCACGCTGTGGATGGCACGGTCGCTGCCGCCCGGCGGGCGGATCGTCACCTGTGACATCAGCGAGCGCTGGACCGGGATCGCCCGGAAGTACTGGGACCGGGCCGGGGTGTCCGACCGGATCGAGCTGCGGCTCGGCGACGGGTCGCAGACCATGGCGGACCTGCTCGCCGAGAACGGCCCGGAGACCTTCGACCTGGTCTTCATCGACGCCGACAAGACCGGCTACCCCCGCTACTACGAGGACGCGCTGACCCATCTGCGGCCCGGCGGCCTGATCGTGCTCGACAACACGCTCTACTTCGGGCGGGTCGCGGACCCCGAGGCGAACGACGCCGACACGGTGGCCATCCGCGAGCTCAACGCCTCTCTCCTCGTCGACAGCCGGATCGAGCTCTCGATGCTCGTCATGGCCGACGGGATCACGTTGGTCCGCAAGAACAAGGTGCGATGAGAAGGGACTGCCCCATGACCGACTCGACAACCCAACTGCCCGTCGCCGTGATCGAGAAGCAGATCGGCGAGTTTCTCCTGGCGAAGACCAAGATGACCTGGGAGCCGGAGGTGGACCTGTTCGCCTCGGGCGTGGTCTCCTCGCTCTTCGCGATGGAGCTGGTGGTGTTCGTGGAGAGCACCTTCGGCGTCGCGGTGGAGGGCGCCGACCTCGCGATCGACAACTTCCGGACCGTACGGGTCATGAGCGCGCTGGTGACCCGCCTGCGCGGCGGTGGTGACGGTGCTTGACGCCCTGAGCGCGCTGGTGACCGAGACGGTCGGCGACGCCGCCCGCGGGTGGGACGTGGCGGGCGAGATCCCGCTCGACGTCCTGCGCGGCCTCGGTGCCAAGGGGGTGCTGTGCGCCGAGGCCCACCCGGAGTTCGGCGGCCTCGGCCTGTCCGGGACCGACAACGGCGCGCTCACCGCGCACACCGGCGCGCTGTGCAGCTCGCTGCGCAGCGTGATGACTTCGCAGGGGATGGCCGCCTGGACCGTCCGGCGGTTCGGTGACAAGGCGCAGCGCGTGGAGTACCTCGGCCGCCTCACCGACGGAGAGCTGGCCGCCGTGGCGTTCAGCGAGCCCGGTGCCGGCAGCGACCTCGCCGCGATGTCCACCCGGATCCGGCGCGACGGCGGCGAGATCGTGGTCGACGGCACCAAGACGTGGATCACCGTCGCCGCCTACGCCGACTGGATCGTGGTGTTCGGCCGCTACGAGGGCGGCGGCGCCGTCGCGCTGGTGCCGGCGACGGCCCCCGGCGTAAAGGTGACCCGGGTGCCCGACCCGCTCGGCTGCCGCGCGGCCGGGCACGCCACCGTGGAACTGGACGGCGTACGGCTGCCCGAGGAGCATCTGCTCGCGGTGACCGGCCTGCCCGTTGTCATGATGACCACCATCGCGCTCACCTACGGCCGGCTGTCGGTGGCCTGGGGCTGCGTCGGCATCCTGCGCGCCTGTGTCGAGGCGGTCGCCCGGCACGCCGGGCAGCGCGAGCAGTTCGGCAAGCCGCTGCTCCAGCACCAGCTCGTCGCCCGGCACCTGGCGGAGCTGTACGCCGCCGAGCGCACGGCGACGTTCGCCTGCGAGCAGGCCAGCCGGGCCTGGGACACCGGGTCGCCCGAGCAGGTGCCGGCGTCGGTGCTGGCCAAGCACGTCGCGGCCGGCAACGCCGCGCGCGGCGCGGCCTCGGCGCTGCAGGTGCTCGCCTCCTCGGCCGCCACCGGCGGACACGTGGTCGAACGCGCCTACCGCGACGCGAAGTTGATGGAAGTCATCGAGGGCAGCAACGAGATCTGCCAGCTGATACTCGCCGAGCACGCGGCCTCGACGGCGGGCTGAGCGGCCGTACGGGACGGGAGTGGGGACATGTCCGAAGCACAGCCAGTCGTGAAGTGCCTGATCTGGGATCTCGACAACACCCTGTGGAAGGGCACGCTGGTCGAGGACGGCAGCGTCGAGGTCGACGACGCCGTCCGCAAGGTCGTGGTGGAACTCGACGCGCGCGGAGTCCTGCAGTCCGTGTCGAGCCGCAACGACCACGACGAGGCGTGGGCCCGGCTCGAAGAGCTCGGCCTGGCCGAGTACTTCGTCCTGCCGCACATCGGCTGGGGCCCGAAGTCGGAGTCGGTGCGCAGCATCGCCGAGCGGCTGAACTTCTCGCTGAAGACGATCGCGTTCATCGACGACCTGCCGACCGAGCGCGCCGAGGTGGAGTACCACCATCCCGACGTGCGGACCTACCCGGCCGAGCAGGCCGATGCGCTGCTGGGGCTGCCCGAGTTCAGCCCGGCGGTGGTCACCGTCGACGCGCGGCGCCGCCGGCAGATGTACCAGGCCGGCTTCGAGCGGGACCAGCAGCGGGAGGAGTACCAGGGCGCGGACGAGGACTTCCTGCGTTCGCTGGACCTGGTGATGCGGATCGGCCGGGCCCGGGACGAGGAGATCACCCGGGTCGAGGAACTCACCCTGCGCACCAGCCAGATGAACGCCACCGGCGTGCACTACTCCGACGCCGACCTCCGGGCACTGCTGACCGACGAGGACCACGACGTGCTGGTGGTCTCGATGAGCGACCGCTTCGGTCCGCACGGCGCGGTCGGCGTGATGCTGATCGAGCGGACCCCGTCGGCCTGGCACATCAAGCTGCTGGCGACCTCCTGCCGGGTCGTGTCGTTCGGCGCCGGCGCGGTGCTGCTGCGCTGGCTCACCGACGCCGCCGCGCGCGCCGGGGCGCACCTCGTCGCCGACTTCCGGCGCACCGAGCGCAACCGAATGATGGAAGTGGCCTACCGCTTCGCCGGATTCACCACCGCCGAGTGCGCGTGCCTCGCCGCGTTCTCGCCGCCCGAGGGGACCGAGTGCCTGCATCTCGAAGCGGTCCGCCAGGACGCGCCCACGACCATGCGGGTCGTCGCTCCCGACCCGCAGCACGCCGGGCAGGAGGCGGACTGGAAGTAGAGCGGTACCGCGGGGCGAAGCCCCGTCGCACGGTCGACGCCGGACTCGACGATCTACGGGGGATCTCATGCAGTTCTTGGTTCTGGGCTCCTTAAAACTGATGAACGGCGAGAAAGCGGTCGCGCTCAGCGGTGACCGGCGGCGGGCGACGCTCGGCCTGCTGCTGCTCAACGCCAACCGGGAGGTGGCCACCAGCAAGCTGCTCGAAGGGCTGTGGAACATCGAGGAGACCCCGGCGACGGCCCGGAAGATCCTGCAGAACGCGGTCCGCGGCCTGCGCGTCATGTTCGCCGAGCACGCGCGGGGCGACACCCGCCCGCCGGCCCTGCTGACGTGCGCGCACGGCTACCAGTTGCAGGTCGACCCGGAGCAGGTCGACATGTACCGGTTCTACCGCCAGGCGCAGGCCGGCCGCGCGGAACTCGCGGTCGGCCGGCCCGGCGCCGCGGCGCAGACGCTCCGGGAGGTCCTCGGGCTGTGGCGCGGTCAGGCGCTGGCCGACCTGGTGGAGACCGGGCACTCCTGGGCGGAGCTGACGGCGTTGCAGAGCGCCCGGCTGGACGTCATGGAGGACTACTACGAGGCGGAGCTGGCCAACGGCCGCCACCAGGCCGTGCTCAACGACCTGGAGGCGATGGTCAAGGCCGAACCGCTGCGGGAGCGGGCGTGCCACCAGCTGATGCTCGCGCTGTACCGCAGCGGCCGGCAGACCGACGCCCTGTCCGTCTACCGGCGGGTGCGGATGCGGCTGGCCGAGCAGTTCGGCCTGGAGCCGGGCCGCGAGCTGCGGCTGCTCCAGCACGCGATCCTCGTGCACGACCCCGCGATCGCCGTCCCCGCCGGCCCGACCCGGCCGGTGATGATCTCCGGACCCGTACCGCAGGCCGGGAACCTCCCGCACCCGGCCGCGCCGGCGCTCGCGCCCGCACCCTGTCCGCCGCCCGCCCTGATCACCCCGGCCGCACCGGTCGCCCCGGGTCGGGCCGTCCCGCCGGTTCCGGCGGCGCCGCCCCTCGCACCGCCCGTCGCCGGCCGCACCGGCGCCAGCGCCATGCTGATCCGCGCCGACTTCGGGACCGGCAGCCGGCCCGCCGACCTCGGCGAGGCACTGGAGCGCACCGCGGCCACGGTGCGCGAGGAGGTGGAACGGCTCGGCGGCGTGGTCGCCGGGTCGACCGGCTCGGTCACGCTGGCCCTGTTCCTGCCCGCCTCTCCGCACGAGGCGGGCAGCGCCGAGGCCGCCGAACGCGCCGTCGGTGCCGCGGTGTCGCTGCGCCGGCGGCTGTGCTCCGACCTGCCCGACGGCGCGCGGCCCGCGCTGCGGGCGGCGGTGGCCACCGGCGAGATCCCGCTGCGGCCCGGCGAGTCCTTACCCCGGCCGCTCCCGGTCGACGGGGCGCTGCTCGCCGACTGCGAGTCGCTGCTCCAGTCCGCGGAGGACCGGGAGATCGTGGTCTGCGGCCGCACCAGGCGGCTGACCGCCTCGGCGATCCGGTACGGCCGGGCCGGCGGCCTCCACCCGCGGTGGACGGTCAGGGCGCAGGACCGCGACTGCCTCGCGCCGCCCGAGGTCCTCGACCGCGAACCCGAACTGGACGTGCTGAGCAGCCTGCTGGAGCACGTCCGGCGCCGGGCCCGGCCGCACCTGGTCCTGGTGCTGGGCTCCGCGGGCATCGGCAAGTCGCCGTTGCTCGCGGCGTTCGAGCGCCGCGTCGGGAACGCGGCGACCGTACGGCTCGACCCCCGCGGCCCGGTGGCCATGCCCGATGTGGCCGAACTCGCGGCGCACCGCCCGCTCGTGGTGTTCGCCGACGACCTGCACCTGGCCGACAACCAGGTCCTGGAGACCGTCGAGGACCTGCTGGACCTGCCCGAGCCGAGGCCGCTGCTGGTGGTCGCCGCCGCCCGTCCGGAGCTGTTCCGCCGGCGCCCCGGGTGGGGCGAGGGCCGGCGCCAGGCCACCCGGATGACCTTGGAGGCGGTGACCCTCGACCCGGTGGAGGCACCGGCGGAACGAGACCTGCCCCGGCACGCCCATGCCGCCCTCTGAGCTGCACCCCGTCCTTTGGTACGGGGAGCCAGTTTCGTCGCCCGGTCTGGGGTTCTCGACCCCGGCTGACCACCGTCCCCGCAAGGTTAACTGGCCGAGTTGAGTACTCGGCCTGAGGAGTGACGACACGATGGAGAACGAAGGCAGGCTGCGTAACTACCTCAAGCAGGCCGTCGGGGAGCTTCAGGACACGCGCGAGCGTCTGCAGTCACTGGAGCGGGCCGCCGCCGAACCGATCGCGATCGTCGGCATGGCATGCCACTACCCCGGCGGTGTCGCCTCACCCGACGGGCTGTGGCAGCTGGTGGACGAGGGCCGGGACGCGATCGGCCGCTTCCCCGACGACCGCGGCTGGGACGTCGACGGCCGGTACGACCCCAACCCCGGCGCCCCGGGCAGCTACTACGCGCGCGGCGGCGGATTCCTGCACGAGGCGGCCGAGTTCGACGCGGACTTCTTCGGGATCTCGCCGCGGGAGGCGCTCGCGATGGACCCGCAGCAGCGGCTGCTGCTGGAGGCGTCGTGGGAGGCACTGGAGCGGATCGGGATCGACCCGCAGTCCCTGCGCGGCAGCGACACCGGCGTCTTCGTCGGGGTGCTGAGCCACGGTGGCCAGCGGTACTGGCTGGGCGCGGACGAGTCGGGGCAGGGCGGCGACGGATTCGGCGTCACCGGCAGCGCGTTGAGCGTGGCCTCCGGCCGGATCTCCTACCTGCTCGGCCTGGAGGGGCCGGTCCTGACGGTCGACACCGCGTGCTCGTCGTCGCTCGCGACGATGCACCTGGCGACCCGGGCCCTGCGCGCGGGGGAGTGCTCGCTGGCACTGGCCGGCGGCGCGACGGTCATGTCGACCCTGGACACCTTCGTGGAGTTCTCCCGCCAGCGCGGGCTGGCCGAGGACGGCCGCTGCAAGGCGTTCGCCGCCACCGCCGACGGCACCGGATGGTCCGAGGGCGTCGGCATGGTGGCGCTGGAGCGGCTCTCCGACGCGCAACGGCTCGGCCACCGCGTGCTGGCCGTCATCCGGGGCAGCGCGGTGAACTCCGACGGGGCCTCCAACGGCCTCACCGCCCCGAACGGGCCGTCCCAGCAACGGGTGATCCGCCAGGCACTGGCCGACGCGCGCCTGACGCCGGCCGACGTGGACGCGGTCGAGGCGCACGGCACCGGCACCACGCTGGGCGACCCGATCGAGGCGCAGGCGCTGCTGGCGACCTACGGGCGGGAGCGGCCGGCGGACCGGCCGCTGTGGCTGGGGTCGCTGAAGTCGAACATCGGGCACACCCAGGCCGCCGCGGGTGTCGGCGGTGTGATCAAGATGGTGATGGCGCTCCAGCACGAAGTGCTGCCCAGGACGCTGCACGTCGACGAGCCGACCCCCGCGGTGGACTGGACGTCGGGCACGGTGCGGCTGCTGGCCGAGCCGCAGTCCTGGTCCGGGGCCGAACGGCCGCGCCGGGCCGCGGTCTCGTCCTTCGGCATCAGCGGCACCAACGTGCACCTCATCATCGAGCAGGCCCCGGTGGAAGCGGGTGCCGCAGACGCGGTCACCGGCACCGCACCTGACGCAGCGTCCCGGACGGAGGCCGGGCAGGTGCCGCTCCTGCTGTCCGCCTCCTCCCCGGCGGCCCTCGCGGCCAGGGCGGCGCAGCTGCACGCCCACCTCGCGGCCCACCCGGACGCCCCCGTCGCCCACGCGCTGGCCACCGGCGCACCGCGGCTCGTCCACCGGGCGGCGGTGACCGGCGACGACGCGCCGGCCGGACTGCAGGCACTCGCCGAGGGCCGGCCGGCCCCGGGCGTCGTGCTCGGCAGCGCCCGCACCCGCGGCAAGACGGTGTTCGTCTTCCCCGGCCAGGGCTCGCAGTGGTCCGGCATGGCCCTGGACCTGTATCGGGAGTCGGACGTCTTCCGCGCCCAACTCGACGCCTGCGCCGACGCGCTGGCCCCGCACGTCGACTGGGATCTGCTCGACGAGCTGGCGGGCCCGCTGGAGCGGGTCGACGTGGTCCAGCCGGCCCTGTGGGCCATCATGATCTCGGTCGCCGCGCTGTGGCAGCACCACGGCATCACCCCCGCCGCGGTGCTCGGCCACTCCCAGGGCGAGATCGCCGCCGCCTACGTGGCGGGCGCGCTCACCCTGGAGGACTCCGCGGCCGTCGTCGCCTCGCGCAGCAAGGCCATCACGCGGCTGTCCGGCACCGGCGGCATGGCCTCCGTGCAGCTCCCGGCGGCCGAGGTCGCGGCGCGGATCGAGTGCTACGACGGCGCGGTGGAGATCGCCGCGGTCAACGGCCCCGGCAGCACCATCGTGTCGGGCACGCCCGCCGAACTGACGCACCTCGTCGAGTCCTGCAAGGCCGACGGCCTGCGGGCACGGATGGTCCCGGTGGACTACGCCTCGCACTCCGCGCACGTCGAGGCCCTGCGGGAGGAGATCGTGGCGGCGCTGTCCGGCATCCGCCCGCGGCCCACCCGGGTCCCCTTCCACTCCACGGTCACCAACGAGATCGTGGACGGCACGGAGCTGGACGCGGAGTACTGGTTCCGCAACCTGCGCCGTACCGTCGGCTTCGCCACCGGTACGCGCGCGCTCCTCGACCAGGGACACCGGGTGTTCGTCGAGGTCAGCGCCCATCCCGTGCTCACCAGCGCGATCGGCGAGACCGTCGAGGAGGCGGAGCTGTCCGACGCGGTCGTGCTGGAGTCGCTGCGCCGGGACGACGGCGGCGGCACGCGGTTCCGCACCGGGCTGGCCACCGCGTACGTGCACGGGATCGACGTCGACTGGCACCTCCCCGCCACCCGGGCGGACCTGCCGACCTACCCGTTCCAGCGGCGCCGCTACTGGGCCGAGCCGGCCGCGGCCGCCGACGCCGGGGCGCTCGGCCTGCGGGCCGCGGACCACCCGCTGCTCGGCGCGGCCGTGCGGACGGCCGACGCCGAGACGCTGGTGCTGACCGGACGTCTCTCCCGCACCGCCCAGCCGTGGCTGGGCGACCACGGGATCGGCGACTCGGTCCTGCTGCCCGGCACCGCGATGGTCGAGCTCGCGCTGCACGCCGGGGACCGGGTCGGCTGCGGTCACCTGGCCGAACTCACCCTGCACGCACCGGTCGTGCTCGACGCCGAGCTGGACCTCCAGGTGCTGATCGGCCCGCCCACCGCCGACGGCCGGCCGGTGAGCGTCCACACCAGCCCGAGCGGGGCCGACGAGTGGACCGCGCACGCGAAGGGCGTGCTGACCGCCGGATCCCCCCGGGCGGCCGAGGACCTGGCCGCCTGGCCGCCACCGGGCGCCGAGGCCGTGCCGGTGGACGGCTTCTACGACTCGCTGGCCGACCTCGGCTACGCCTACGGGCCTGCCTTCCGCGGCGTGCGCGCGGCCTGGCGCGACGGCGACGTGGTCTACGCGTCCGTGGTGCTGCCCGAGGGCCAGGACGTCTCCGGGTTCGGGGTGCACCCGGCGCTGCTGGACGCGGCGCTGCACGCGTCCGTCCTGGCCGGGTCGGACGGCGTGCGGATGCCCTTCAGCTGGAGCGACGTCGACCTGTACGCCACCGGTGCCAGCGCGGTCCGGGTCCGGCTGTCCCCGGCCGGGCCCGACGCGATGTCCGTGCTGGTGACCGACGAGGAGGGCCACGCGGTCGCGTCCGTGGGCGCGTTGGCGCTGCGGCAGGCCGACACCGGCGCCTTCGGCCGGGTGCGGGCGGACCTGTCCGCGCTGTTCGGCCTGGACCTGACCCCGGTCGAGCTGCCCGACCCGCCGACCGAGCAGGGCTGGGTCATGCTCCCCACCGAGGCCCACGACCACCCGGCCTCCTGGGCGTCGGCGACCGCCGCGCTGTGGACCTGCCCCAGCGGCGAGTTGGAGGACGTCCTCGCCCGGACGTTGCGCGTGGTCCAGGAGTGGCTCGCGCAGGACCACCTCGCCGAGGTCCCGCTGGTCGTGCTCACCCGGGCGGACGACCTCGCGCACCGCGCGGTGGCCGGCCTGCTCAGGACCGCGCACACCGAGTACCCCGGCCGGATCCGCCGCATCGACGTCGACGAGCACCTGGACACGCAGCGGGCACTGCCCGCCGCGATGGCCGCCGACCACTCCGAACTCGTCATCCGCGGCGGGCACGGCGCCGTGCCCCGGCTGGTGCGCGCGACTGCCTCGCCCGCACTCGCGGCGCCGAAGGACCAGCCGTGGCGGCTGGCCCTGACCTTCCGCGGCGAACTCGACGCGCTGTCGCTCGCCGCCTGCCCCGAGGTGCTGCGTCCGCTGGAGCCGGGCGAGGTGCGGATCGCGGTCCGGGCCGGCGGCCTGAACTTCAAGTCGGTGCTGCTGGAACTCGGCATGGTCGCGCGGGACCGGTGGTCGGCGCTCGGCGAGGGATCGGGTGTCGTGCTGGAGACGGGTTCCGAGGTCACCGGACTCGCCCCCGGCGACCGGGTGATGGGCCTGTTCACCGAGGGCCTGGGCACCGTCACCATCACCGACCACCGGCTCGTCGCCCCGATCCCGGAGCGGCTGTCGTTCGCGCAGGCCGCCGGTGTCCCGGTGGTGTACCTGACCGCGTACTACGGTCTCGCGGACCTGGCCGGGCTCCAGGCGGGCGAGTCGCTGCTGCTGCACGCCGCGACCGGCGGCGTGGGCTTCGCGGCCCTGCAACTCGCCCGGCACTGGGGCGCCGAGGTGTTCGGCACCGCCAGCTCCGGCAAGCGGGACGTGCTGCGCGCCTGGGGCTTCGACGACGACCACCTCGGCGACTCCCGCAGCCTCGGCTACGCCGCGCACTTCGGCACCGCCACCGGCGGCCGCGGCGTGGACGTGGTCCTGAACTCGCTGGCCCACGAGCACGTCGAGGAGTCGCTGGCCCTGCTGCCCACCGGCGGCCGCTTCATCGAGATGGGCAAGACCGACATCCGCGACGCCGACGAGATCGCCCGCCGCCACCCGGGCGTGCGCTACGAGGCGTTCGACATCATGGAGGCCGGGTACGACCGGCTCGGCGCGATGCTGGAGGAGATCCGCGTCCTGTTCGACGAGGGCGCGCTGCGGCCGATGCCGCTCACCGCGTTCAGCGTGCACCGCGCGCCGGAGGCGTTCCGGTACATCAGCCAGGCACGGCACGTCGGCAAGATCGTGATGACGGTGCCCGCGCCGCTCGACCCCGACGGCACCGTACTGGTCACCGGCGGGACCGGCGTGCTGGGCGGGCTGATCGCCCGGCACCTGGTCGCCGAGCACGGCGTGCGCCGGCTGCTGCTGACCAGCAGGCGCGGCCCCGCCGCCGAGGGCGCCGCCGACCTGGCCGCCGAACTGCGGGCGGCGGGCGCCGAGGTGACCGTGGCCGCCTGCGACGTAGGGGACCGGGACGCGGTGGCGGAACTGGTCGGCTCCGTGGAGCGGCTGACCGGCGTGGTCCACGCGGCCGGGGCGATCTCCGACGGCGTGCTGTCCGCGCTGACCCGGGAGGACCTCGACACCGTGCTGCGCGCGAAGGCGCGCGCGGCCTGGCACCTGCACGAGCTGACCCGCGATCACGACCTCGCGCTGTTCGCGCTGTTCTCCTCGGCCGCCGGGGTGCTCGGCAACGCGGGCCAGGCCGGGTACGCCGCGGCGAACGCCTTCCTCGACGGCCTGGCCGAGCACCGCCGCGCGCTGGGGCTGCCGGCCACCTCGATCGCGTGGGGCCTGTGGGCGCAGGTCAGCGGGATGACCGGCCACCTGACCGGGACCGACCGCGAGCGGCTGGACCGGATGGGCCTGGGCGCGATCACCGACGCGCAGGGCCTGGCCATGTTCGACGCCGCGCTCGACCTGCAGCGTCCGGTGGTGCTGGCGGTGCCGGTCGACGTCTCCCGGCTGCGCAGGAGCGGCCAACTCGTGCCGGAACTGCTGCTGGGGCTGGACCCGGCCGGCTCGGCCCGGCGACGGGTGGTGACGCCGGCCGTCGCCACCAGCCGGCTGGACCGGCTGCTCGAACTGCCCGAACGCCAGCGGCGAAAGGAGCTGCTGGAGCTGGTCCGGGAGTCCGCGGCGGTCGTGCTGGGACACAGCACGGTCGAGGCGGTCGACGCCGACAGCGCCTTCAAGGAGCTCGGGTTCGACTCGCTGACGGCCGTCGAACTGCGCAACCGGCTGGGCAACGGCACCGGGCTGCGGCTGCCCCCGACGGTGGTCTTCGACCACCCGACGCCGGTCGAGCTCGCCGCGTACCTCGACGAACTGCTGGTACCCGCGCAGCAGACGGGCGTCGGGTCGGTCATGACGGAACTCGACCGGCTCACCGTTGCGGAACTGGACGACAGCGAGCGGGGCGTGCTGGCCAAGCGGCTCCAGGAAGTGCTGCACCGGCTCGCGGCGCACGACGACGCAACCGAGGAGCGGGATCTCACCGCCGCCTCCGACGACGAGATTTTCGACTTCATCGACGGCGAACTCGACATCGACTAGGTCGCCGGTCCGAACGGAAGGGGGTTTCCCGGCATGTCCAACGAGCAGAAGCTTCGCGAGTACCTCAGGCGGGTCACGACGGACCTGCAGCGAACACAGCGGGAGCTGCGCGACAGCAAGGCCGTCGCCCGCGACCCGATCGCGATCATCGGAATGGCCAGTCGCCTGCCCGGCGGCGCCGGCACCCCCGAGCAGCTGTGGGAACTGGTCCGCGACGGCCGCGAGGCGCTCGTCGACTTCCCCGCCGACCGCGGCTGGGACCTCGACCGGCTGTCCGCGTCGGACCCCGACACGCCCGGCACCACCTATCTCACCCGGGGCGGCTTCCTGCCCGACGCCGGCCGCTTCGACGCCGAGTTCTTCGGGATCTCGCCCCGCGAGGCGCTGGGCATGGACCCGCAGCAGCGGCTGCTGCTGGAGACCTCCTGGGAGGCGCTGGAGAACGCGCGCATCGACCCGACGTCGCTGCGCGGCACCGACACCGGCGTGTTCGTCGGCGCCATCGCGCAGGAGTACATGCCCCGCCCGGGGGAGACTCCCGAGGAACTGGAGGGCTTCCTGCTCACCGGCGGCACCACCAGCGTCGCCTCCGGCCGGATCTCCTACGTGCTGGGCCTGGTGGGCCCGGCGATGACGGTGGACACGGCGTGCTCGTCGTCGCTGGTCTCGATCCACCTGGCCGAACAGGCGCTGCGCAGCGGCGAGTGCGAGATCGCGCTGGCCGGCGGCGCCACGGTGATGGCCGGCGCGAGCGTGTTCGTGGAGTTCTCCCGGCAGCGCGGGCTGGCGCCGGACGGGCGCTGCAAGGCGTTCGCCGACGCGGCCGACGGCACCGGCTTCGCCGAGGGCGTGGGCGTCCTGGTGCTGGCACGGCTGTCGGTGGCCCAGCGCCTGGGGCACCGGGTGCTGGCGGTGATCCGGGGCAGCGCGGTGAACTCCGACGGCGCCTCCAACGGCCTCACCGCGCCCAACGGCCCGTCCCAGCAGCGGGTGATCCGGCAGGCGCTGGCGAACGCCGGCGTCTCTCCCGCCGAGGTCGACGTGGTCGAGGGACACGGGACCGGCACCAGGCTGGGCGACCCGATCGAGGCGCAGGCGCTGCTGGCGACGTACGGCCGGTCCCGGCCGGAGGACCAGCCGCTGCTGCTGGGCTCGTTGAAGTCGAACATCGGGCACGCGCAGGCGGCCGCCGGCGTGGCCGGCGTGATCAAGATGGTCATGGCGATGCGGCACGGGGTGGTGCCGAGGACCCTGCACGTGGACGAGCCGACGTCCGCGGTGGACTGGTCCACCGGGGCGATGGAGCTGGTGACCGAGAACCGGCCGTGGCCGGCGACCGCCCATCCGCGGCGCGCGGCCGTGTCGTCGTTCGGGATCAGCGGCACCAACGCGCACGTCATCCTCGAACAGGCCCCCGCGGCCGCACCCGAACCGGACGCCGACGCCGCTCCCGAGGCGGACGCTGCCCTCGTGGAGCAGGCCGCGGCGGTCGAACTGCCGGTGGTGCCGGTGGCGTTGTCCGCGCGGTCGGCGGAGGCGCTGCGGGCCCAGGCGGACCGGCTGCTCGCCCTGGTGGACGGTCCGGCGCGGGACACGGAGATCTCGCCGGTCGACCTCGGGTGGTCGCTGGCGTCCTCGCGCGCGGCGTTCGAGCACCGCGCCGTGGTGCTGGCGGGTGGCCACGAGGACGTGGTGGCGGGGCTCGGGAAGGTGGCCGCGGGCTCGGGTGGTCCCGGTGTGGTGTCCGGCGAGGCGGTCGAGGGCGGCACGGCGTTCCTGTTCACCGGCCAGGGCGCGCAGCGGGTGGGAATGGGCCGGGACCTGTACGAGGCGTTCCCGGCGTTCGCCACGGCCTTCGACGAGGTGTGCGCCGGCTTCGAGGGGTTGCTGCCCGGGAGCCTGCGGGACGTGGTGTTCACCGGTACGGGTGGCGACCTGGACGAGACGGGATGGACGCAGCCCGCCCTGTTCGCGGTGGAGGTGGCGCTGTTCCGGCTGGTCGAGTCGTGGGGCGTGGTGCCGGACTTCGTGACGGGCCACTCCGTGGGCGAGCTGGCGGCGGCGCACTGCGCGGGGGTGCTGGGCCTGGCCGACGCGTGCCGGGTGGTCGCGGCGCGGGGCCGGTTGATGCAGGCACTGCCGTCGGGCGGGGCGATGGTCGCGGTGGAGGCCGACGAGGCCGAGGTCGCCGAGCTGGTCGCCGGGGTGGCGGACCGGGTGGGGATCGCCGCGGTCAACGGGCCCACGGCGGTGGTGGTCTCGGGGGAGCAGGAGGCGGTCGAGGCGATCGCGGAGGCGCTGCGCGGCCGCGGCCGCAAGACGCGCCGGCTGGCGGTGAGCCACGCGTTCCACTCGCCGCTGATGGACCCGGTGCTGGAGGAGTTCGGGTCGGTGGTGGGCGCCGTCGAGTGGTCCGCGCCGGTGGTGGAGATGGCGGCCGGGTCGCAGGAGGTGTGCTCCGCTGCGTACTGGGTGGACCACGTCCGGCGGCCGGTGCGGTTCGCCGAGCATGTGGTGCGGCTGCGGGAGCGGGGGGTGACCCGGTTCCTGGAGATCGGTCCCGAGGGCGTGCTCAGCGGCATGGGCCCGCAAAGCGTGGCGGACGCGTCCTTCGTGGCGTTGCAGCGCAGGGACCAGCCGCAGGTGCGTGCGGCGGTGACGGCGCTGGCACGGCTGCACGTCGGCGGGCACACCGTCGACTGGACCAGGGTGCTCACCGGTACCGGCGCGCGCCTGGTCGACCTGCCGACGTACCCCTTCCAACACCAGGACTACTGGCTGCCGCAGCCGACGTCGGGTGACGTCGTGGCCGCCGGCCAGGTCGCCGCGAGCCACCCGATGCTGGAGGCGGTGATCCGGGTGGCCGGCGCCGAGGAGGTGGTCTTCACCGGCCGCCTCTCGGCCCGCACGCACCCCTGGATCGCGGAACACATGCTGGGCGGGCGGGCGTTGGTGCCCGGCATCGCGCTGATCGACATGGTGATCTGGGCCGGCGGCGAGGCCGGCTGCGCCGGCGTCGACGAGATGGTGGTCACCGCGCCCCTGGTCCTGCCCGAGACGGGCGCGGTGCGCGTCCAGGTCGTGGTCGGCGAGCCGCAGGACAGCGGGCACCGGCCGTTCATGATCCACTCCTGCCCGGAGACCGACGGCGAGCCCGAGGAGGAGTGGACCTGCCACGCCACCGGCGTGCTGGCCCCCTCCGACCCGGAACCGGACTTCGAGCTGGGCCAGTGGCCGCCGGCCGGCGGCCGGCCCGTCCCGGTGGACGGCTTCTACGACCAGCTCGCCGACAACGGCTACGTCTACGGCCCGATGTTCCGCGGCCTGCATACCCTGTGGCGCCGCGAGGGCACCGCCGACCCGGAGTTCTTCGCCGAGGTCGCGCTGCCGGAGAACTCCGACGTCACCGGGTTCGGCATCCACCCCGCCCTGTTCGACGCGGCCATCCACCCCCGGGTGGTCGCCGCGATCACCGACGCGGGCGAGGACTTCACGCTCCAACTGCCGTTCGTGTGGAGCGGTATCAGCCTCTACGCCACCGGTCCGACCGCGCTGCGGGTGCGGGTGGTCATCGACGCCGAGAGCGGCTCCTGCCGGGTCCAGCTCGCCGACGAGCTGGGCCAGCCGGTCGCCGAGCTGCGCTCGGTGGAGGCGCGCCCGCTGTCCACCGACCAGCTGGCCGCGTCCGACGCGACGGCCGGCTCGCTGTTCGGCGTGGACTGGGCCGCCACCGAGGTGCCCCCGGCCGAGCCGGCGGGCACCTGGGCGCTGCTCGGCTCCGCGGACCTGGCGGGCGTCGAGGCGCTGGCGGCCGACCGTCATGCGACGCTCGCGGACGCGGCCGGCGCCGACGTGCTGGTCAGCGTGCTCGCCGGACAGACCGGCGAGGACGTCGTGGCAGCCGTCCACGACACGGTCGCCGACACCCTGGAACTGGTGCGGGACCTGCTGACCGACGACCGGTTCCTGGCCGGCCGGCTCGTCGTGGTGACCCGCGGCGCGGTGCTGACCGAGCAGGACACCGCGGCCCCCGACCTGGCCGGCGCCGCGGTGTGGGGCCTGCTGCGCTCCGCGCAGTCGGAGAACCCCGACCGGATCGTGCTGGCCGACGTCGACGACGACCCGGCCTCGGTCCTCGTCCTGCCCGCGGTGCTGGCAGCCGGCCACGACCAGGTCGCGGTGCGCGGCGGCGCGGTGAGCGTGCCGCGCCTGGTGCTGCGCTCCCCGGTGACCGGTGCGGCCGGGCCGGAGTTGGCGGCGGAGGGCACGGTCCTGATCACCGGCGGCACCGGAGCCCTCGGCACGCTCTTCGCCCACCACCTCGTCACCGCCTACGGGGCCCGCCACCTCCTGCTCACCAGCCGCAGCGGACCCGACGCACCCGGCGCCACCGAACTCACCGCCGAACTCACCGCACTCGGCGCCACCGTCACCATCGCCGCCTGCGACGTCACCGACCGCACCGCGCTCGCCGCACTCCTCGACACCATCCCCACCGACCACCCCCTCACCGGCATCGTCCACACCGCCGGCACCCTCGACGACGGCGTCATCACCGCCCTCACCCCCGACCGACTCACTTCTGTCCTCCGCCCCAAAGTCGACGCCGCCTGGCACCTCCACGAACTCACCCGCCACCAACCCCTCACCCTCTTCGCCCTCTTCTCGTCGCTGGCCGGCACGCTGGGCAGCCCGGGGCAGGCCAACTACTCCGCCGCCAACCAGTTCCTCGACGCCCTCGCCCAGCACCGCCACACCCACGGCCTGCCCGCCGTCTCGCTGGGCTGGGGCCTGTGGGCCGCCGAGGGCGGCATGCAGTCCGGGGTCGTCGCCAACGGGTCCGACCAGCTGCGCAACACCGGCGTGCGGGCGCTGTCCGCGCGGAGCGGTGCCGCGCTGTTCGACCGGGCGCTGGCGCTGGACCGCCCGGTGACCATGCCGGCATGGCTCGACCTGCGGGCGCTGCGGGCCGGATCGGCCCCGGTCGCGCCGATGCTGCGCGGCCTGGTGGGACGCCCGTCCCGCCGGGTGGTGCGCAAGGGCGCCGGCGACCAGCGGTCGCTGGCCGACCGGCTGGCCGCGCTGCCCCCGGAGGAGCGGCACGAGCAGGCCGCCGACCTGGTGCGGACCGAGGTCGCCGCGGTGCTCCAGTTCGGCGCGGGCGAGCGGGTCAGCGAGACCGTGCCCTTCCGCGACCTGGGCTTCGACTCGCTGACCGCGGTCGAGCTGCGCAACCGGCTGTCCGACGCGTCCGGCCTGCGGCTGTCGCCCTCGGTGGTGTTCGACTACCCCACCGCGTCGGCGCTCGCCGACTACCTGCTGTCCGAGCTGAGCGGCGAACTGCCCGCCCAGGCACGGACCGTGGCCGCCTCCGTCCGCGACGCGTCCGGCACCGAGAACGAGCCGATCGCGATCATCGGGATGGCCTGCCGCTTCCCCGGCGGCGCCGGCACGCCCGAGGAGCTCTGGCAGCTGGTCGCGGACGGCGTCGACGCGGTGACGGACATGCCGGACGACCGCGGCTGGGACATCGAGCGGCTCTGGGACCCCGACCCCGACAAGCCCGGCACGTTCTACCCGCGCACCGGCGGCTTCATCGACGACCCCGCCGACTTCGACGCCGCCTTCTTCGGGATCTCCCCGCGCGAGGCGCTGGCCCTGGACCCGCAGCAGCGGCTGCTGCTGGAGACCTCGTGGGAGGCGCTGGAGAACAGCGGCATCGACCCGCAGTCCCTGCGCGGCAGCGACACCGGCGTCTACACCGGGCTGACCGCCCAGCACTACGGCAGCGGCGCCGAGGTCCTCGAAGAGGGCGCCGAGGGATACCTGCTGACCGGCTCCACCACGTCCTTCGGCTCCGGCCGCATCTCCTACACCTTCGGGCTGGAGGGCCCGACGATGTCGGTGGACACGGCCTGCTCGTCGGTGCTGGTCGCGGTGCACCTGGCCGCGAACGCGCTGCGCAACGGCGAGTGCGGGCTGGCACTGGCCGGCGGCGCGACGGTGATGGCCAAGCCCATCGGGTTCGTGGAGTTCTCCCGGATGCGCACGCTCGCCCCCGACGGCCGGTCCAAGGCGTTCGCCGAGTCCGCCGACGGCACCGGATGGTCCGAGGGCGCCGGCCTGTTCGTCCTGGAGCGGCTGTCCGACGCCCGGCGCAACGGGCACCCCGTCGCGGCGGTGATCCGCGGCAGCGCCGTCAACTCCGACGGCGCCTCCAACGGCCTGACCGCCCCCAACGGCCCCTCGCAGCAGCGGGTGATCCGGCAGGCGCTGGCGAACGCCGGCGTCGCGCCGCACGACGTGGACCTGGTGGAGGCGCACGGCACCGGCACCAAGCTCGGCGACCCCATCGAGGCGCACGCGCTGCTGGCGACCTACGGTCAGGAACGGCCGGAGGAGAACCCGATCTGGCTGGGCTCGGTGAAGTCCAACATCGGGCACGCCCAGCACGCCGCGGCCGCCGGCGGGATCATCAAGGCGGTCATGGCCATGCGGCACGGCCTGATGCCGAAGACCCTGCACGTCGACCAGCCGGCGAGCGCCATCGACTGGTCGTCGGGCACCATGCGGCTGCTCACCGAGTCCCGCCCGTGGCGGGAACTCGACCGGCCGCGCCGCGCCGCGGTGTCCTCGTTCGGCATGAGCGGCACCAACGGGCACATCATCCTGGAGCAGGCACCCGACGACCCGGCCGCAGTCCCGGCCGCCCCCGAGGTGACCCTGCCGGCGGTGCCGTGGGTGCTGTCGGCCAAGTCGCCGAAGGCGCTGCGCGCGCAGGCCGCGCGGCTGCTGTCGCTGATGGAGTCCGGCGCCGCGCCGGACCCGCTCGACGCCGGGTTCTCGCTGGCCGGCCGGTCGGTGTTCGACTACCGCGCCGTGCTGGTCACCACCGGTGGCGAGCACGCCCTGACCGGGCTGCGGGCGATCGCCGCGGGCGACGCCGCCCCCGCCGGGGACGGCCGGACCGCGTTCGTGTTCACCGGCCGGGCCGCCGACGGCGGGCACGGCGAGCTGTACGACACCTTCCCGGTCTACGCCCGGGCGTTCGACAAGGTGCGGGCCGAACTCGGCGAGCCGGGCGGGGACGCCGCGCTGCTCGCCGCGGAGGTGGCCCTGTTCCGCCTGGTGGAGTCCTGGGGCCTGCGGTTCGGCTGCGTCGCCGGCACCGGGGTCGGGGAGATCGCCGCCGCGCACGTCGCCGGCGCGCTCTCGCTCGCCGACGCCGCCCTGCTGGTGACCGACCGGGACCAGACCGATGTGACGTTCTCCGAACCCCGGATGCCGGTGGTCTCGCTGCGCACCGGCCGCCCGCTGACCGCCGGCGACCGGCTGGGGCGGCCCGGTACCGAGGGGATCGAGTCCGCCGGGCGGTGGATGGGCGAGCAGCGCGTGACCCGTGTCGCCGTATCCGGGCCCGAACCGGTGCTGGACCGCCCGGTGCTGCTGCTGGGCGAGGGCCGGCCGCAGGTCCGGACGCTGCTCGACGCGGTGGGGGAGCTGTTCGTCACCGGCGCGGCGGTCGACTGGGCCGCGGTGTTCGCCGGAACCGGCGCCGGCCGCACCCCCCTGCCCACCTATCCGTTCCAGCGCCGGCGGTACTGGGCGGCGCCGTCCGGCGACGCCGACGCCCACGGCGCCGACTCCACGGGCCACGCGCTGCTCGGTGCGGCCGTCCCGGTCGCCGGACGGGACGAACTGGTCTTCACCAGCCGCCTGTCGCTCGCCACGCATCCCTGGGTGGCGGATCACGCCGTCGCCGGGGTGCCGGTACTGTCCGGGTCCGCCCTGGTGGACCTGGCGATCCGGGCCGGCGACGCGAGCGGCTGCCCGGTGCTGGCCGAACTGGCCGTCACCGAGCCGCTGGTGCTGCCCGAGCGCGGTGCGCTTCAGGTGCAGGTCGTGACCGGCGCCGCCGGTGAGCGCGGGCAGCGCACCGTGGGGATCTTCACCCGCCCCGCCGACGTCGCCGACGTCACCGCCGCCCCCGGCTCGCCCGCCGGAAACGACGCGGGTGGCGCGTGGACCTGCCACGCGACCGGCACGCTCGCCCCCGCCACCGCACCCGCCCAGGCCGACCCGGCCACCTGGCCGCCGGCCGGCGCCGCGCCCGTGGACTGGGACTACGACGACCTCGCCGACGCGGGCCACCGCTACGACGGGGTGTTCCAGGGCCTCGGATCCGTGCTGCGCCGAGGCGACGAGCTGTTCGCCGAAGTCCGCCTGCCCGACGCGGCGATCGCCGAGATAGGCCGGTTCGGGATCCACCCGGCCCTGCTGGAGGCGGCCGTGCAGCCGCTACTGGTCGGCGGCCCCGAGGCCGCGGCGGACGGCACGGCCACCCTGCCCCTCGTGTGGCAGGGCGTCACCCTGCACGCCACCGAGGCGGCGGTCCTGCGGGTGCATCTGACCCCCGCCGGACAGGACGCGTTCGCCCTCGACGTGGTCGACGAGGCGGGCCTGCCGGTACTCGAAGCCACCTCCGTCGGCCTGGTCCCGGTACGGCTCTCCGCCCGGGAGGGCGCCGCACCCGCGCCCTCCGCCAAGGGGCCGCTGTTCACGCTGTCGTGGACACCGGTCGAGCCGGCCGACGACGGCGAGCCGGAGAGCCTGCTCGCCCTGCTCGGCGACGACACCGGCGACCTGGGCGCGCTCGCGCCGCTGCGGTTCGGCACCGTCGAGGAGGCGGCCGCGGCGTTCACCCCGTGGGACGCCCTGCTCGCCCAGCCGTCGCAGCCCTCCCTGCCGCGCACGGAAGGCGACCAGGTCGCCGAAGTGCACCGGGCCGTCGAGCAGGCGCTCGGCACGGCGCAGTCCTGGCTCGCCCAGGAGGACCTGCCCGACAACCGCCTGGTCGTGGTGACCAGGGGCGCGATGGCCGTCGTTGAACAGGACGGCGTACCCGACCCGGCGGGCGCCGCGGTCTGGGGCCTGCTGCGGTCCGCCCAGGCGGAGAACCCCGACCGGATCGTGCTGGTCGACCTGGACGACGACCCGGCCTCGGCCGAGCTGCTGTTCGTCGCGGTCCAGACCCGCGAGCCCCAACTCGCCCTGCGCGCCGGGCGCATGCTCGCCCCGCGGCTGGTGCCCGCGACGCCCGCGGACACGCGGCAGCCGCTCCCGGCGGCCGGCGGCAGCGTACTGGTCACCGGCGCCGACGGGCCGCTGGGCGCGCTCTTCGCCCGGCACCTGGTCACCGCGTACGGAGTCGAGCACCTGCTGCTCACCCACCCGCGCGGACCGGGCGCGCCCGCCGAGCGGCTGCGGGACGAACTGACCGGTCTCGGCGCGACGGCCACGGTGGCGGCCTGCGACCTGGCCGACCGGGACGCGGTCCGCGACCTGCTGGCCGGCATCCCGGCCGAACACCCGCTGACCGGGATCGTGCACACCGAGAACGTCCTGGACGACGGGGTGTTCACCGGGCTGACCCCGGAGCGCGTGGCCGGGGTGCTGCGGCCCAAGGTGGACGGGGCCTGGCACCTGCACGAGCTGACCGCGGACGACCCGCCCCCGCTGTTCGTGCTGGCCTCCTCGGTGGTCGGCATGCTCGGCAGCCCCGGCCAGGCCAACTTCGCCGCGGCGAACGCCGGGTTGGACGCGCTGGCCACGCACCGCAGGGCGAGCGGCTTGCCGGCGGTCTCGATGGCCTGGGGCCGGATGGTCGACGGCGGGCAGCCCGGGCTGAAGGTGATCGCCGGGGACGAGGCGTGCGAGCTGTTCGACGCCGCGCTCGCCTCCGGCCACGCCGTGGTCGCGCCCGCGCCGCTCGACCTGGCCGCCCTGCGCCGCGACACCACGCAGGTCCCGGTGGTGCTGCTCGGTCTGGTCCCGCGCGGCGAGCGCCGCAAGGCGAGCGCCGAGGCGCCGGCCGACCGGTTCGCCGGGATGACGCCGGCCGAGGCCGAGACCTCCCTGCGCGGCCTGGTACGGGCGGAGGCGGCCGGCGTGCTCGGCCACGCGGCCCCGGAGAACCTGCAATGGGAGGTGTCCTTCCGGGACGCGGGCTTCGACTCGCTGTCCGCCGTGCAGTTCCGCAACCGGCTGGCCGAGCAGACCGGCTTGTCCCTGCCGACCACCCTGGTCTTCGACTACGCCTCGCCCGGCGTGCTCGTCGACCACCTGCTCGAACGACTCGCCCTCACCGACGGGGTCAGCGCCCGCTCCGCACTGGCGGAACTGGACAAGCTGGAGGCCGTGTTGATGGCCGTCCCGGTCGAGCAGGGCGAGGACCCGCAGTCCGGTGGCAGCGAGATCGCCACCCGGCTGACCGCCATCCTCTCCCGCTGGAACAAGGCCTGGACCAGCACGCGGCCCGACGCGGTCCCCGGCACCGGCAGCACCGATCTCGCCGCCGTGATCGAGACCGCGACCGAGAACGAGGTCTTCGACTTCATCGACAGGGAACTCGGCCGCTCCACAGCCCACCCCAACCACTGACCACCAGGAGACACGGTGAACGCACCCATCCGATACGCCGAGGCCCTACTGACCGGCATGCTGGGGACCTTCGGCCTGGACATCGAGTACGTCCGGGCGGAGAAGAACACCCTCTACTACCTGGACGAGGACGGCGCCGAGGTGCCGGTCCTCGACCTGATCGGCGGGTGGGGCTCGCTGATGCTCGGTCACAACCACCCCGAGATCGTGAGTTACGCCAAGGAGCTGCTCGACACCGGCTGGCCGACGCACTCGCAGCACTCCTCGCACCCCGTCGCCGACCAGGTCGGCGCGGCGCTGAACCAGATCATCGGGCGCGAGCTGCCGGGCGCCGAGCCGTACACCATCACCTTCGCCAACAGCGGCGCGGAGGGGATCGAGACGGCCGTCAAGCACTGCGAGTTCGATCGCGTGCTGCGGCTGAAGACCCTCTTCGAGGAGATCGAGTGGAACGCGGACGTGGCGCTGAAGGCGGTGCTCGGCGGCAGCGCCGCGCTGCCGGACGACACGTCCCTGCTGCCCGGTGAGGTGCCGGCGCCGACGACGATCGAGGAGTTCGGGGCGCTGCTCGGCGCGGTCGCCGAGCACAACATCGCGCGGGCGGGGACCAGCCCGGTGTTCTTCGCGCTGGAGCGGGCCTTCCACGGAAAGCTGGTCGGCAGCCTCCAGTTCACCTTCAACCCCATCTTCCGCGCGGCGTTCGCGTCGCTCGGGCCGGCGGTGAACTTCGTGCCGCCCAACGACGCGGAAGCGTTCGAGAGCGCCGTCGCCGCGCACCGGGTCACCGTGCTCGACGTCCAGGTCGTGGACGGCAAGGTCACGCTGGTCGAGCGGGACCTGCCGGTCATCGCCGGGCTGATCGTCGAGCCGATCCAGGGCGAGGGCGGCATCCACGCGCTGACCGCCGAGTTCGCCGCCCGGATCCGGCAGATCTGCGACACCGTTCAGTGCCCGATCGTCGTGGACGAGATCCAGAGCGGGATGGGGCGGACCGGGAAGTTCCTCGCCAGCTCCCACATCGGGCTGCTCGGTGACTACTTCGTGCTGGGCAAGTCGCTCGGTGGCGGCATCGCGAAGTCCTCCGTCATCCTGATCCGCCAGTCCCGATACCGCCCCGAGTTCGAGCTGGTGCACAGCTCCACCTTCGCCAAGGACGGCTTCTCCACGGCCATCGCCCGGCGGACCATCGAGATCCTGGAGGCCGACGACGGCGCCGCCTACGACCGTGCCGCCGAGCGAGGCGAGCGGATCCTGGGCATGCTGCGCGAGCTGGCCGCCGAGTTCCCCGACGTCGTGGTCGACGTGCGCGGCAAGGGGCTGCTCATCGGCGTGGAGTTCGCCGACCAGAGCCAGGCGTCGTCCCCGGTCATCCGGGAGAAGGCACGCGCCGGCCTGCTCGTCTTCCAGCTGGGCAGCTACCTCGAACTCGCCCACCACATCCGCACCGGCCCGACCGCCAGCGTGCCGACCATGCTGCGGATCGAGCCGTCGATCCACATCAGCGACCAGGAGATCGAGCAGATGCGGACCGGCCTCACCGAGGTCTGCCGTATCCTGCGCCACCAGGACGCCCTGCCGCTGGTGTACCCGCTGAGCGGCGCCGGCGGGCAGCAGGCGCCGCGCACCGAGGTCGAGGACTTCCGGCCGGCCGCCGTCGAGGAGGCCGCGCCGGCCGAGCCCGCCACCGCGAAGGTCGGGCTGATCAGCTACCCGCTGACCCCCGACATGCTGCGCGAGTTCGACCCCTCGCTCGCCGCGCTGGACGACGACCGCCTGCTCGGCTACGCCCGCCGGTCCGAGCTGCTCAAGGACCTGCCCGCGTTCGCGCCGGTCCGCTACGAGTCGCCGCAGGGCACGTCGGCGGACCTCACCGTCTACCCGCTGCTGGTGACCCAGCAGCAGTTGAGGGAGTACCAGGTCGCCGGGCAGACCTTCCTGATCGGCATCGACCTGGACCGCCGGGTGCGCGCGGCGAGGGCGGACGGCTGCCAGACCGTCGGCCTCGGGTTCGGCCTCGGCTCGGTCAGCGACCACGGCCGCGCGCTGCGGGTGCCGGGGATCACCCTGACCACGGGCAGCGCGCTCGCGGCCGGTTCCGCGCTGGCCGCCGTCGAGAGCGCCGCGACCGAGCGGTTCGGCGACCTCGGCGAGCTGACGATGGCCGTCGTCGGCGGTGGCGGGCAGATCGGTTCGGCTCTCGCCGCTCTGGGCGCCGGGCAGTTCGGCAAGATCGTGCTGGTGGGCAGCGGCCGGCCGGGTTCGGCCGAGCGGCTGCGCGCCGCGGAACTGGGGATCTACCAGGAGGCATGGAGCCGGATCGCGGCCGGTGGTGAACTCGGCGGCATTCCCGCGGCGTTGGCGGCCGAGCCGCTCGTGGCCGGATGGCTGGCCGAGGGGCGCTCCGGTGACGAGCCGAGCGGCGCGGCGATTGCGGCCCATCTCGCCGATGCCCACGACGTCAATCCGTTCGTCGTCACGACCGACGACCTTCTTTCGGTGGGAAATGCGCAGGTGGTGTTCTCCGCGCATTCAAGTGCCGTTCCCGTACTCGACGAGAAGCATCTCGCGGATGGCAGCATCCTCTGCGATTTGTCCTTTTTCGGCACCGGTGCGGAGGCCAACGCGATTTCCGCTCGCGACGATATACGCTACGTGCGGGGTGGTATAGTTTCTGTGTCTAATCACCCTACTCCGCCGCGCGGAGTCAGTGCCTCGCTGGGTGCTGGTGAATTGCTCGCGGGCGTGGCGGAAGCAATCACGCTCGCGTTGTCCGGAAGCAGTGCTCGGCCGACGGACGGCGGCGCCTCCACCCGTGCACGAGTTGACGCGATTGTCGGTCTTGCGCGGGAGCACGGATTCGAGACGACAACCACCTGACGTCTGCCGAACACCGGTTCGCCAGGCCATCGGCCTTCGATGGCCTGGCCAGATCAATAGAGGGTACGTAGAATGTCGCAACCAGCAGGACCCGATCTGAATAAGGCAGCGGACAGTCCGCCCGACCCCCACTTCGCCAACAGATGGTGGATCCTGGTGGTGATCGGCGTCGCCCAGTTAACGATCTTCCTGGACACGACGGTCGTCAACATCGCGCTGCCGTCGGCGCAGGCGGACCTCGGCTTCGGCGACAGCGATCGGCAGTGGGTCGTCACCGCCTACGCGCTGGCCTTCGGCAGTCTGCTGCTGCTCGGCGGCAGGCTGGTCGACCTCATCGGCGCCAAGCGGTCGCTGATGGTCTCGATCATCGGGTTCGGCGCCATGTCGGTGCTGGGCGGCGCGGCCAACGGCTTCCCCATGCTGGTGACGGCCCGCGCGCTGCAGGGCACCTTCGCCGCGCTCGTCGCCCCGGCGGCATTGTCGTTCCTGCTCACGGTGTTCACCGATCCCAAGGAACGGGTCAAGGCGTTCGGCGTCTACGGCGCGATGGGCAGCGGCGGGCTCGCGCTCGGCCTGATCCTGGGCGGCGCGCTCACCGACTGGCTGGACTGGCGCTACTGCCTGTTCGTCAACGTGATCTTCACGGTGATCGTCTTCGTCGGCGCGCTGCTGACGATGCACAACCGGCAGGCCGAGCACCGTCCCGAACGGCTCGACCTGCCGGGCACGGTGACGGTCTCGGTCGGCCTGTTCTGCCTCGCCTACGGTCTGTCCAATGCCGCCGACGGCGACTGGAGCGGCGCCAACGTGTGGGGCTACCTCATTGCGAGCGCGGTCCTGCTGGTCGCCTTCGTCCTGGTCGAACTGCGCTCCCCGACACCGCTGCTGCCCATCCGGATCGTGGTGCACCGCAACCGGGGCAGCGCGTACCTGGCGATGTTCCTGCTCGGGATCGGGCTGTTCGTGCAGTTCCTGTTCCTGACCTACTACCTCCAACTGGTGCTGAATTTCTCGGCCATCGAGAGCGGTCTGGCCTTCCTGCCGATGATCGTGGGCATCGCCATCGGTGCCACCACCGTCCCGCCGGTGCTCGAACCGAAGCTGGGCGCGCGCATCCTCATCCCGGCCGGCCTGGTGCTGGCCGCGGTGGGGTCGTTCTGGCTGAGCCGGCTCACCGTCGACAGCTCCTACGCCGGCGGCGTACTGGTGCCGTGCTTCATCGCCGGCATCGGCTTCGGCCTGGTGGTCTCCCTGGGCGCCGCGGTCGCCACCGTCGGGGTGCAGCCCCAGGATGCCGGTGCCGGCTCGGCGCTGGTCAACACCGTTCAGCAGGTGGGCGGTTCGATCGGCACCGCGCTGCTGAGCACCCTTGCGATCACCGCGTCGGACCACTTCCTGAAGGGCAAGCAGCCGACCCTGCAGGTCGCCGCCGAGGCATCCGTGAAGAGCTATACCACCGCCTTCTTCTGGGGCGCGGTGGTCTTCGTCGGCGGCGCGGTCATCTGCGGCCTGCTCTTCGACCGCTACGTGAAGGCACAGGCCGACCCCGAGGTGGACGGGCAGCCCGCCGTCGTCGGCGTCTGACCTGCCGCTCCCTGCGTCAACCACCGGTCGTCCGCTGGTACTTGGTCCCCAGTACCAGCGCGGCGGCCGGTTTTTGGTTTTCCGGCGCTGGGATCCGCGGGCCGAAGCCGATGTACTCGTCAGCGAGACGCGGTGCGGCGAGCCCTCCCCCCTCGGGGTCGGCCTGCGACCCATAAACCGAAGGAGAATTCCGTGACAGCAGTGACGGAGACGGTCAGCCCGGCGGAACTCGTAGCGCGCGCCCGCGAGCTTGCTCCGCTGATCCGCGAGCACGCGGTGAAGACCGAGCAGGACCGCCGCCTGGCGGAGGAGGTCGTTGTCGCGCTGCGGGACGCGGGGCTGTTCCGGCTCTCCACGCCGGCCCGGTTCGGCGGCTTCGACCTGGGGCTGAACGACCTCATCTCGGTCATCCTCGAGGTCGGCAAGGCATGTGGCTCGGCCGGCTGGAACCTCGCCATCGACACCGCGTCGACCCGGTTCGCCCTGGACGGGATGCCGGAGGAAGCGATCTCCGACATCTTCGAGGGCCACCCCGACGCGTACGTGATCTCCACCGCCCACCTGACCACCACCAAGGCGGAGCGCGTCGAGGGCGGCTTCCGGGTGAGCGGCACCTTCCCCTGGAGCTCGGGCTGCGAGATCGCCGACTGGGCCTACGTTCCCGGGGTGTTCCTCATCGAGGGTGAGGAGCAGCCCTCGGACCTGGTGGGCTTCGTGGCGCCGATGAGCGAGTTCCGGATCGAGCGGACCTGGTACTCCGCCGGTCTGGCCGGTTCCGGCACCCACACCGTCGTCGCCGAGGAACTGTTCGTCCCGGAGCGCCGGGCGGTCACCTTCAACCTCGCCGACCTCACCGGTGAGGACACCCGCGACTCCATGCTGACCCAGGGCGCGGCGCAGTCGCTGGCCGCGGCCGTGGGTGCGGCGCGGGGCGCGCTGGAGGTCACCCGCAAGGTGCTCGACAGCAAGCGGCCGATCACGTACGTCACCTACGCGGCGGCCGCCGACGCGCCGTCCGTGCAGATGTGGTTCGCCGAGGCCTCGCACCTCGTCGAGACCGCCGAGATGCACCTGCGCGAGGTCGGCAAGGCCCTCGACGGTGTCGGCGAGACCGACCCGGTGCCGTGGGTCGAGCGGGCCCGGATCCGCATGCACGAGCGGTCCGCCCAGGAGAAGTCGCGGGCCGCGGTGGAGAAGATGCTCGACGTCGTCGGCGGCAGCGCCTTCGCGCTGTCGAACCCGCTGCAGCGGCTGTGGCGGGACATCGCCGTGATGAGCCGTCACAATGCGCTGAACGCGCCGATCATCCTGGAGGACTACAGCCGCGCGCTGCTGGACCTCCAGCCGGCAGTGACGCTGGTGTACTGAGGCGCTCCTTCGGGTCGTTCCCCGTGGAATGACCGCCTGGGTCCGTCTCCTCTCGGTATTGTCCGGACGGCCGGAACGAAATCCGGCCGCCGGGCAATACCGATTCTTCTTTTCCGGAACCACGCGTTTTCCCCGATTACCACGGCATTACCGCGCGCTGCCTCGCATTTCTCTGCGGACGCCGACTGGGATCGGCCACCGGATTTGCCTCAGGGTTTTGGGCCCGTGCAACAAGCCGCCGGGCCGGCATCCATTGTTGACTATGGATATGAGACGTATCGCCGTTGTCGGGTTGGCTTGTCGGTTGCCTGGGGCCGGCGACGGCCACGAGTTCTGGACATTGTTGCGCGAGGGGACCGATGCCGTTTCGGAGGCCCCCGAGGACCGGTGGCGCACCGCCGATCTGCCGCACCGCCGCGGTGGTTTCGTCGAGGGGATCGACCGATTCGACGCGGCGTTCTTCGGAATATCGCCGCGCGAGGCGGCGGCCATGGACCCGCAGCAGCGGATGATGCTGGAGCTGGCCTGGGAGGCGCTGGAGGACGCGCGGATCGTCCCCGCCACCCTCGGCGGTGGCGACACCGGCGTCTTCGTCGGCGTCATGTGGGACGACTACGCGGCCCTGCAGGACCGGCTGGGCGCGGACGGGGTCGGCCGGCACACCATGACCGGCACCCGCCGCGCGATCATCGCCAACCGGATCTCCTACCACCTCGGCCTGCGCGGACCGAGCCTGACCGTGGACACCGCGCAGTCCTCCTCGCTGGTCGCGGTCCAGCTCGCGTGCGAGAGCCTGCGGCGCGGCGAGTGCGGGGTGGCCGTCGCCGGCGGCGTGAACCTGAACATCCTGGCCGAACCCACCCTCGGCGCGGTCCGGTTCGGCGGCCTGTCACCGGACGGCCGCTGCTACACCTTCGACGCGCGGGCCAACGGGTTCGTGCGGGGCGAGGGCGGCGGCGCCGTGGTGCTCAAACCGCTGGACGCCGCACTTGCTGACGGCGACGACATCTACTGCGTGCTGACCGGCGGCGCCATGAACAACGACGGCGCGGGGGAGGACGAGCACGCCGGCCTGACCGTGCCGACCCGCTCCGCGCAGGAGGAGGTCGTCCGCCAGGCGTACCGGCGGGCGGGCGTCGCGCTGCGGGACGTGCAGTACGTGGAACTCCACGGCAGCGGCACGAAGGTGGGCGACCCGATCGAGGCCGCGGCGCTGGGCGCCGCCCTGGGGCGCGCCCGGCAGCCCGGCGCGCCGCTGCCGGTCGGTTCGGTCAAGACCAACATCGGGCACCTGGAGGGCGCGGGCGGGATCGCCGGGCTGCTCAAGGTGGCGCTGAGCATCCGGCACCGCCTGCTGCCGCCGAGCCTGAACTTCACCGCGCCGCCCTCCGACATCCCTCTCGACGACCTCGGGCTGCGGGTGCAGACCGCGTTGACGCCGTGGCCGGAGCCGGACCGGCCGCTGGTGGCCGGGGTCAGCTCGTTCGGGATGGGCGGCACGAACTGCCACCTGGTGGTGAGCGAGCCCCCGGCGGCCGTCGCATCCACCTCATCCACCGCCCCCACCGTGCTCTCCGCGCCCTCCGTTCAGGACCGCGAACCGTCGCAGGCCGGCGCCCTGGCGTGGCCGATCTCCGGTCGCACCGGCGAGGCGCTTCGCGCCCAGGCGGCCCGGTTGCTCTCCTTCGTCGACACGCGGGACGACTCCGCCGCCGACCTCGGGCTGTCGCTGGCCACCAGCAGGACGGCGTTCCGCCACCGCGCGGTCGTGGTCGGCGCCGACCGGGCCGAACTGCGCGACCGCCTGGCCGGGTTCGCCGGCGGCGCGGCCGTGGCCGGCGTGGTCGAGGGGCAGGCCGCGGCGGTCGGCAGCACGGTGTTCGTCTTCCCCGGCCAGGGTTCGCAGTGGGTCGGGATGGCGGTGGAACTCCTGGAGTCCTCCGCGGTGTTCGCCGCGTCGATGCGGGCCTGCGCGGAGGCGTTCGCGCCCCACGTGGACTGGGATCTGTTCGAGGTGCTCGGCGACCGGGCCGCGCTGGAACGCGTGGACGTGGTGCAGCCCGTGCTGTTCGCGGTGATGGTGTCGCTGGCCGCCCTGTGGCGGTCCTGCGGCGTCGAGCCGGCCGCGGTGATCGGGCACAGCCAGGGCGAGATCGCCGCCGCCTGCGTGGCCGGCGCCCTCTCGCTCCAGGACGCCGCGCGGGTGGTGACCCTGCGCAGCCAGGCGCTGCCGGAACTGTCCGGCAGCGGCGGGATGGTGTCGGTCCTGCGGCCGGCCGCCGAGGTGCGCGACCTGATCGCCGGCTTCGAGGACACGGTGTCGATCGCGGCGGTGAACGGCCCGGCGTCCGTGGTGCTGTCCGGCGACGCCGGCGCGCTGGACGAGCTGACCGTCCGCTGGACCGCGGAGGGCGTCGAGACCCGCCGGATCGCCGTCGACTACGCGTCCCACTCCTTCCACGTGGAGCGGATCCGGGAGCGGCTGCTCGCCGTGCTGGACGGGATCCGGCCGGTGTCCTCGCCGGTGCCGTTCTACTCCACGGTGACCGGGGGCCGGCTGGACACGGCCGGGCTGGACGCCGGCTACTGGTACCGGAACCTGCGGCAGACCGTGGAGTTGGAGGAGACCACTCTGGCTCTGGTGCGGGACGGGCACACCGTCTTCGTCGAGTGCAGCCCGCACCCGGTGCTGCTGCCGGCGCTGCGCGACACCGTCGAGCAGGCCGGCGTGGAGTCCGGGGTGGTGACCGGCTCGCTGCGCCGGGGCGAGGGCGGGCAGGCGCGGTTCCTCGCGTCGCTCGGCGAACTGCACGTGCGCGGCGTGGAGGTGGACTGGTCCCGGGTGTGCGCCCCGAGCGGCGCGCGGGTGGTGCCCCTGCCCACGTACGCCTTCCAGCGGGAACGCCACTGGCTCACCACCGGGACCGACATTCCCGCGGGCGGGGCAGCCGCGGCCGTGACGGCATCCGGGGCGGGCTTGCTCGCGGACGCTTCCCTGACGCCCGGTCAGGTGGCCGTTCAGGAGAGCGATCAGGACCGGCCCGCTGCCCGGACACCCGCTCGGGCGCCCGCCGGTCCCGAGATGCTGGCGCTGGTGCGCTCGACCGTCGCGGTCGTCCTCGGCCACTCCGGCGGGGACGCGGTCGATCCGGCCACGACGTTCAAGGACCTCGGGCTCGACTCGCTGTCCTCCGTGGAGCTCCGGGACCGGTTGAGCACGGCGACCGGGATCGCGCTGCCCGCGGGGCTGCTGTTCGGCCACCCTACCCCCGCCGAACTCTCCGACCACCTGCGGATGTTGGCGTCGGGCGGCGACCGCGCCCCCGCCGGTGACACGGCCGGGGACACCGCCGGAGTCGAAGGGGGCGGTACGGCGGCCGACGAGCCGATCGCGATCGTCGGGATGGCCTGCCGCTACCCCGGCGGCGTCGCGTCGCCGGACGACCTGTGGCGCCTCGTCATGGACGGCACCGACGCGATCTCCGAGTTCCCCGCCAACCGCGGCTGGGACACCGACCGGCTCCACGACCCGGACCCCGACCGGCCCGGCACGTCCTCCACCCGCTACGGCGGATTCCTGCACGACGCCGACCGGTTCGACCCCGAGTTCTTCGGGATCTCGCCGCGCGAGGCGCTGGCGATGGACCCGCAGCAGCGGCTGCTGCTGGAGACGTCCTGGGAGGCGCTGGAGCGGGCCGGGGTCGACCCGGCCGGCCAGCGCGGCGCGTCCGTGGGGGTCTTCGTCGGGGCGATGGCGCAGGAGTACGGCCCGCGGTTGCACGCCGCGCACGCCGAGTCCGACGGCTACCGGCTGACCGGCAGCACCATCAGCGTCGCCTCCGGCCGGATCGCCTACACCCTCGGGCTCCAGGGCCCCGCGGTCACCGTGGACACCGCGTGCTCCTCCTCGCTGGTGGCGCTGCACCTCGCGGCCCAGGCGCTGCGGGCCGGGGAGTGCGGGCTGGCCCTGGCCGGCGGCGTCGCGGTGATGTCCAGCCCGGGCATGTTCGTGGAGTTCAGCCGGCAGCGCGGGCTGGCCGCGGACGGGCGGTGCAAGGCGTTCTCCGCCGCCGCGGACGGCACCGGATGGGCCGAGGGCGCCGGGACCGTGGTGCTGGAGCGGCTGTCGGACGCGCGGCGCAACGGCCACCGGGTGCTGGCCCTGCTGCGCGGCAGCGCGATCAACCAGGACGGCGCCTCCAACGGGCTCACCGCGCCGAACGGCGTCGCGCAGGAACGGGTGATCCGGCAGGCACTCGCGGGCGCCGGGATGGCGCCCGCCGACGTGGACGTGGTCGAGGCGCACGGCACCGGCACGACGCTCGGCGACCCGATCGAGGCCGACGCGCTCGCGGCCACGTACGGGCGCGACCGGGAGCCGGACCGCCCGCTGCTGCTGGGATCGCTGAAGTCCAACATCGGGCACACCCAGGCCGCCGCGGGCGTGGCGGGCGTCATCAAGATGGTGCAGGCGCTGCGGCACGAGACGGTGCCCGCGACCCTGCACGCCGACGAGCCGACGCCGCACGTGAACTGGGCGGGCGCGGGGCTGGAGTTGGTGACCGGCGCGCGGGACTGGCCGCGGACCGGCCGGGCCCGGCGTGCGGCGGTCTCCTCCTTCGGGATCAGCGGCACGAACGCGCACGTGATCATCGAGCAGGCCCCGCCGGAGGAGGCGCCGGTTCCTGCCCAGGACCCGGTCCCCGCCCCTGACCTCTCGGCGGCGCAGGCGCAGCCGACGGAGCAGGCGGATCAGCGTACGGAGCGGGCGGCGGGCGCGGCGGCCGGCCCGGTGCTGCCGTGGGTGTTCTCCGCGAGCAGCGAGGACGCGGTGGCCGCCCAGGCCGGCGCCCTGCTGTCGTTCCTCGACGTCGAACCCGGGCCGGACCCGGCGGACACCGGCTTATCCCTCGCCGTCGCCCGTTCCGGACTCCCGCACCGGGCGGCCGTCGTCGCCGCCGACCGCGACGGCCGCCGCCGGGCGCTGGCCGCGCTCGCGGCCGGCGAGGAGGCCCCCGGCGTGGTGCGCGGCACCGCGCGGGAGGCGGGCGGCGTGGTGTTCGTCTTCCCCGGCCAGGGTTCGCAGTGGGTCGGGATGGCGGTGGAACTCCTTGACTCCGCACCGGTGTTCGCCGCCTCGATGCGGGCCTGCGCGGCGGCCCTGGCCCCGCACGTCGACTGGGACCTGTTCGAGGTCCTCGGCGACCGGGCCGCGCTGGAACGCGTGGACGTGGTGCAGCCCGTGCTGTTCGCGGTGATGGTGTCGCTGGCCGCCCTGTGGCGCTCCTACGGGGTGGAACCCGACGCGGTGGTGGGCCACTCGCAGGGCGAGATCGCGGCCGCCTGCGCCGCGGGAGCACTCGACCTCGGCGACGCGGCGAAGGTCGTCGCACTGCGCAGCAAGGCGATCCTGGTGCTGTCCGGCGCCGGCGGGATGGTCTCGGTGGCCGAGTCCGAGGACGAGGCCACCGCCCGCCTGGCCCGGTGGGAGGGCCGGATCTCGGTGGCGGTCGTGAACGCCCCGGGAGCGGTCGTCGTCGCCGGCGACGTGGACGCGCTGGACGAGCTCGTCGCCGAGTGCGAGGCCGCCGACGTACGGGTCAAGCGCCTTCCGGTGGACTACGCGTCGCACTCGGCGCAGGTGGAGCGGATCGAGGACGAGCTGGCCCGGGTGCTGGCCGGACTGGCGCCCCGCCCCTCGGCGATCCCGTTCTACTCCACGGTGACCGCGGGCGTGCTGGACACCAGCGCCCTGGACGCCGGCTACTGGTACCGGAACCTGCGCCGGCAGGTCCGCTTCGCCGAGACCGTCGGCGTGCTGGCCGAGCACGGCCACTCCGTCTTCGTCGAGGTCAGCCCGCATCCGGTGCTGACCGCGGCGGTCGAGGACGTCCACGAGGGCGCGATCGCCGTCGGGTCCCTGCGCCGCGACGAGGGCGGCCCCGAGCGCTTCCTCACCTCGCTGGGCGAGGCGTACGTCCGCGGGGTGCGCCCGGACTGGCGGGCCGTCTTCCCCGGCGCCCGGCAGGTCGACGTGCCCACCTCCGTCTTCCGGCGGCAGCGCTACTGGCTCGACGCGGCGACGCCCGGCACATCGGCCGACGTCGAGGCGGCGGGACTGGCCACTGCCGGGCACCCGCTGCTCGGCGCCGTGGTCGAACTGCCCGATTCCGGGGCCCTGCTGCTCACCGGTCAGCTCTCCGTGCAGGCCCAGCCCTGGCTGGCCGACCACGGGCTCGGGGACACCGTGGTGCTGCCCGGCGCGGCCTTCGTCGAGCTGGCCATCCGCGCCGGCGACGAGGTCGGCTGCGACCAGCTGGCCGAGCTGACCTGCGAGGTGCCGCTGGTCCTGCCGCCGCACGGCGCGGTCGATCTGCGGGTCACCGTCGCGGAGCCCGACGGCGCCGGCCGGCGTGAACTGGCCGTCCACGCCCGCCCCGCCGACGGTTCCGGCGGCTGGACCCGGCATGCGAGCGGGCTGCTCGCCACCGGCCCCGGCGAGGAGTTCGAGCTGACCTCCTGGCCGCCGCCGGGCGCGGAAGCGGTCGAGTGGGACGGCGGCTACGACCGCTGGACCGCGCTCGGCTACCACTACGGCCCGTCGTTCCAGGGCCTGCGCTCCTGGTGGCGGCGGGGCGAGGAGACCTTCGCCGAGGTCGCGCTGCCGCCGCAGATCGAGGGGGACGCGGGCCGGTTCGGGCTGCACCCGGCGCTGCTGGACGCGGCGTTGCACGCCGCGGTCGCCGGCGGCCGGGACTGCCGCCTGCCGTTCTCCTGGCAGGGCGTGTCCCTGCGCGCCACCGGCGCGTCCACGCTGCGGGTGCGGATCGCGCCGGACGGCCCGGACACCGTCTCGGTGCGCCTCGCCGACGCCACGGGCGCACCGGTGGCATCGGTGGAGGCGCTGGCACTGCGGCCGATCCCGGCGGGCGAGCCGACCGCCGGGCCGACCGACGCGCTGTTCCGGGTCGATTGGGTTCCGGCCCCGCTGCCGGAGACCTCCGGTGCGGCGCCGTGGGCGGTCCTGGGCGCCGACCACTTCGGCGTCGGCGGGCCCGCCCACGCCGACCTCGGCGCGCTGGCCGGCGCGGGACCGGTACCGGAGGTGGTGTGCGCGGCCCTGGCCGGGGCGCCCGGCGCGGAAGGCGCCCATGACGTGGCCGGCCGCACCCTGCGGCTGGTCCAGGACTGGCTCGCCGACGAACGGTTCGCCGGGGCGCGGCTGGTGCTGCTCACCCGTGACGCCGTGACCGCGGCGCCGGACCCGGAACCGGGCGCCGGACCCGGGGTGCCGCGTGCCGGGACGGACCGCCCCGACGTGGCGGGCGCCGCCGCGTGGGGCATGGTCCGCTCGGCGCAGCGCGAGCACCCGGACCGGTTCGTCGTCGCCGACCTCGACGGCGACCAGCGGTCCGTCGCGGCACTGCCCGCCGCCCTGGCCACCGGGGAACCGCAACTCGCCCTCAGGGGCGGGGAACTGCTCGTCCCCCGGCTGGCACGGGCGGTCGGGACGCCGGGCGGGCGCCCCGACCTCGCCACCGGCACGGTCCTGATCACCGGCGCCACCGGCACGCTCGGCGGCCTGTTCGCCCGCCACCTGGTGTCCCGGTACGCCGCGGCGCACCTGCTGCTGGTCAGCCGGCGCGGACCCGACGCCCCCGGAGCGGCCGAACTCGCCGCGGAACTCACCGGGATGGGCGCCACCGTCACCGTGGCCGCCTGCGACACCGCCGACCCCGACGCGCTGGCCGGGCTGCTCGCCGCCGTCCCGCCCGAGCACCCGCTGACCGGCGTGGTGCACGCCGCCGGGCTGCTCGACGACAGCCTGATCGAGGCGATGGAGCCGGAGCAACTCGCCCGCGTCCTGCGGCCCAAGGTCGACGCCGCCCTGAACCTGCACGAGCAGACACGCGAGTCGGACCTGTCGATGTTCGTGCTGTTCTCGTCGGTCGCCGGCGTCCTCGGGCTGCCGGGACAGGCCAACTACGCCGCCGCCAACGCCTTCCTGGACTCCCTGGCCCAGCACCGCGCCGCCCGCGGCCTGCCGGCGGTCTCCCTCGCCTGGGGCCTGTGGGCGCAGGCCAGCGGGATGACCGGCCACCTCGCGGACGCCGACCTGAGCCGGATGCGCCGCGCCGGCCTGGCCGCGCTGTCCTCGGCCGAGGGACTGGCCCTGTTCGACGCCGCGCTCGCCGCCGGCACGCCCCTGCTCGTCCCGGCCCGGCTCGACCCGGCGGCGGTACGGTCGCAGGGCGCGGTGCCGCCGCTGCTGCGCGGCGTGGTCCGCGAGCGGGTCCGGCGGGCCGAGGCCGCCGCGGGCGGCCCGGCCGCCGCCGTCCCGCTCGGCGACCGCCTGGCCCGGATGACCGACGAGGAGCGCGAGGAGGCCCTGCTCGGCCTGGTCCGCGAGCACACCGCCACCGTGCTGGCCCACGGCACCTCGGGCGGGGTCGACCCCGCCCGCACCTTCAAGGAACTCGGGCTCGACTCGCTGACCGCGGTCGAACTGCGCAACCGGCTCGGCGCGGCGACCGGGCTGCGGCTGCGTGCCACCCTCGTGTTCGACTACCCGACGCCGACGGCGCTGGCCGGCCACCTCGGCGCGGCACTCGTCCCGGCCGGGACCGCGGCGAAGCCCGCGCGGGCGGGCACCGAGGTGTACGGGCTGGAGCTCGACGAGCTCTTCGACTTCATCGATGGCGAACTCGGCGTCCTGACGGAGGACTTGTGAGTAACGAAGAGAAGTTGGTCGAATACCTCAAGCGCGTCACGGCCGAACTGCAGCAGACCAAGCAGCGCCTGCAGGACGCCGAGCGGGCGAGCCAGGACCCGGTGACCCGCGACCCGGTGGCCATCATCGGCATGGCCTGCCGCTTCCCGGGCGACGTCGACTCGCCCGAGGACCTGTGGCGGCTGCTGGACACCGGCACCGACGCGATCGCCGACTTCCCCACCGACCGCGGCTGGGACGTGGAGGGCGTCTACGACCCGGACCCCGAGACACCCGGCCGCACCTACACCCGGCGGGGCGGATTCCTGCGCGACGCCACCGACTTCGACGCCGAGTTCTTCGGGATCTCGCCGCGCGAGGCGCTGGCGATGGACCCGCAGCAGCGGCTGCTGCTGGAGACGTCCTGGGAGGCGCTGGAGCGGGCCGGCATCCGCCCGTCCTCGCTGCACGGCGGCCGGGTCGGGGTGTTCGCCGGGGCGATGTCACCGGACTACGGGCCCCGGCTGCACCAGGCCGCCGGAGGCGCCGAGGCGCACCTGCTCACCGGCACCACCAACAGCGTCGCCTCCGGGCGGATCGCGTACACCCTGGGACTGGAGGGGCCCGCGGTCACCGTCGACACGGCATGCTCCTCGTCGCTGGTCGCGCTGCACCTGGCGATCCAGTCGCTGCGCCGCGGGGAGTGCTCGCTGGCGCTGGCCGGCGGCGCCACGGTGATGTCCACCCCGGGCATGCTGGTCGCCTTCAGCCGCCAGCGCGGGCTGTCGACGGACGGGCGCTGCAAGTCCTTCTCCGACGCGGCCGACGGGACCGGCTGGGCCGAGGGCGCCGGCATGCTCCTGGTCGAGCGGCTCGCGGACGCCCGGCGGCTGGGACACCGCGTGCTGGCCGTGGTGCGCGGCAGCGCCGTCAACCAGGACGGCGCGACCAACGGCCTGACCGCACCGAACGGCCCCTCCCAGCAGCGGGTGATCCGTCAGGCCCTCGAGGACGCCGGCCTGTCCACCGCGGAAGTGGACGCGGTCGAGGCGCACGGCACCGGCACCAGCCTCGGCGACCCCATCGAGGCGCAGGCCATCCTGGACACCTACGGCCTGGACCGCGACCGCCCCGTGTGGCTCGGGTCGCTGAAGTCCAACATCGGGCACACCCAGGCCGCCGCCGGTGTCGGCGGCGTGCTCAAGATGGTGCAGGCCCTGCGGCACGGCGTGCTGCCGAAGACCCTGCACGTGGACGCCCCGTCCTCGCACGTGGACTGGTCCACGGGGGACGTACGGCTGCTGACCGAGCGTCAGGAGTGGCCGAGCACCGGCGCGCCGCGACGGGCCGCGGTGTCGGCGTTCGGGATCAGCGGCACGAACGCGCACGTGATCCTGGAACAGGCCCCCCGGCAAGAGGCGGACGGCACGGACGGCGCAGCGGACCAGCTGAAGGCACGGGCCGCGCTGCCGCTGGTGCCGGTGGTGCTCTCCGGCCGGACCCCGGACGCGCCCGCGCACCAGGCCGAACGGCTGCTGTCCGCCGCGCGGTCGGCGGACCCGCTGGACCTCGCGTTCTCGCAGGCGACCACCCGCACGGCCTTCGAGTACCGCGCCGCGGTGGTCGCGCAGGACCGGGAGGGACTGCTCGCCGGCCTGCGGGCGCTGGCGGACGGCGGTACCGGTGCCGGCGTCGTGCGCGGCGTCGCGCACCCCGGCCGCACCGCGTTCGTCTTCGCCGGGCAGGGTACCCAGCGGGTCGGTATGGGACGGGAACTGTACGCGGCGTTCCCGGCCTTCGCCGCCGCGCTGGACGAGGTGTGCGCCGGGTTCGACGGCCTGCTGGACCGCCCGCTGCGCGAGGTGCTGATCACCGACCCGGAGCAGGGCGCGGAGGTGCTGGACCGGACCGGATGGGCGCAGCCCGCGCTGTTCGCGGTCGAGGTCGCGCTGGCGCGGCTGCTCGGGTCGTGGGGCGTGCGGCCGGAGGTGCTGGCCGGGCACTCGATCGGCGAGTTGTCGGCGGCCTTCGTGGCCGGCCTGTGGACGCTGGAGGACGCGTGCCGGGTGGTCGCGGCCCGCGGCCGGCTGATGGAGCGGCTGCCCGAGGGCGGCGCGATGGTCTCCGTCCAGGCCACGCGGGAGGAGGTAGAACCTGTCGCCGCGGGCGAGCGGGCCGGCATCGCCGCGGTCAACGGGCCCGAGTCCGTGGTCGTCTCCGGCGAGGAGAAGGAAGTGCTGCGGATCGCCGGGCACTTCGCGTCCCTCGGCCGCCGGACCAAGCGGCTGCGGGTGAGCCACGCCTTCCACTCCCCGCTGATGGACCCGATGCTGGAGCCCTACCGCGAGGTACTCGACGGCGTGTCGTTCAACGAGCCGGTGCTGCCGATCGTGTCGACGGTCACCGGCGCGCCGCTGGCGGCGGAGTCGGTGTGCTCGCCGGAGTACTGGGTCCGCCAGGTCCGCGAGCCGGTGCGGTTCGCCGACGCGGTGCGCCGCCTCCAGGACGACGGGGTCACCCGGTTCGTCGGCGTCGGCCCGGACGCCACGGTGACCACCATGGCCGAGGGCTCCTTCACGCCGCGGGAGACGGCGCCCGTCACCGTTCCGGTGCTGCGCGCCGACCGCCCGGAGCCCGCCGCCGCGCTGACCGCGCTCGCCCTGGCCCACGTGCACGGCGTGGAGGTGGACTGGCCGCAGGTGTTCGCAGGCACGGGCGCGGCCACCGTCGAGGTGCCGACGTACGCCTTCCAGCGCGAGCGGTACTGGATGGACGTCCCGGCGCGGACGGACGATCTGCGCACCCTCGGCCTCGACGCCGGTCGGCACCCGCTGCTGGGCGGGGTCCTGGCCCTGCCGGAGTCCGGCGCGACGGTGCTGACCGGCTGGCTGTCGACGGCGACCCAGCCGTGGCTGGCCGACCACGCCGTCCTGGGCCGGGTGATCGTGCCGGGCGCCGCGTTCGTGGAGATGGTGCTGCGGGCCGGCCGCGAGGTGGGCTGCGACCTGATCGACGAACTGACGCTCCAGGCGCCGCTGGTGCTGGGGGAGCGTGGCGGTGCCCGGGTCCAGGTCGTCGTCGAGGGCGCCGACGCGTCGGGCCGCCGCGCGGTGTCGGTGCACGCGAGCTCCGACGGCGGCGCGTGGGTCCGGCACGCCGGCGGGTCGGTGTCCGCGCAGGCCCGGCCGGCCGGCTTCGACACCACCGTGTGGCCGCCGGACGGCGCCGAGGAGGTCGCCGTCGGCGGGGCGTACGCCGACCTGAGCGCCCGCGGCTACGACTACGGCCCGGCGTTCCAGGGGCTCACCGCCCTGTGGCGGCGCGGCGACGAGGTGTTCGCCGAGGTCTCCCTGCCATCCGAACCGGCTGCCGACGCCGACCGGTTCGGCCTGCACCCGGCGCTGCTGGACGCGGTGCTGCACGCGGTCTGGCACGGGTCCTTCCTCGACGGGACGGACGGCGCCGTCCTGCCGTTCGCCTGGTCGGACGTGTCCGTCCCGGCGGCCGGCGCGGCCGCGCTGCGGGTGCGGATGGCGCCCGCCGGCACGGAGGCGGTGACGATCGAACTCGCCGACCCCGCCGGCGGAGCGGTGGCCTCGGTCGGCACCCTGCGGTTCCGGCCGATGGCGGCCACCGAACCCGGCGCGCCCGCGGACTCGCTGTTCCGGGTGGACTGGTCGCCGGTCGACGCCGAACCGGCCGAGGCCGCCCGGTGGACGCAGGTCGACGCGCTGGCGGACCTGCCGGCCGACGACCTCGGCGGCGACCCCGGCGTGGTGTTCCTGCGCTGCCCCACCGGGCCGGACGCCCGCGAGGTCACCGGCGCCGTACTCGCCGCGGTCCAGGAGTGGCTCGCCGACGAGCGGTTCGGCGCCGGCACGCTCGTGCTGGTGACCGAGGGGGCCGTGGGCGCCGGGCCGGGGGAGCGGGTCGCCGGACTCGACCAGGCCGGCGTGTGGGGCCTGGTGCGGGTGGCGCAGACCGAACACCCGGGCCGGTTCGGCCTGGTGGACGTCGACGCGGACGCCGTGGCATGGGACGACGTGGCCGGGCTCGTCGCCGCGGAGCCGCAACTCGCGGTCCGCTCCGGCCGGGTCCTGGTGCCCCGGCTGGCCCGGGCCGAGGTCGGCGACGGGACCGCGCGGCAGGAGGCGTTCGGCAGTGGCACGGTGCTCGTCACCGGCGGCACCGGCGCGCTCGGCAGGGTCGTGGCACGCCACCTGGTGGCCGTGCACGGCGTACGGCGGCTGCTGCTGACCAGCCGTTCGGGCGCCGCGGCCCCCGGCGCCGCCGAGCTGGCGGCCGAGTTGACCGCGCAGGGCGCCGAAGTGGTGCTGGCCGCCTGCGACACCGCCGACCGCGCCGCACTCTCCCAGGTGCTCGCCGGCATCCCGGCCGAGGCGCCGCTGACCGCGGTCGTGCACGCGGCGGGCGTGGTCGACGACGGGGTGCTGGTGGACCTGACCCCGGAGCGCCTGGACGCGGTCCTGCGCCCCAAGACGGCCGGCGCCTGGAACCTGCACGAGCTCACCCGCGACCTCGACCTGTCGGCGTTCGTGCTGTTCTCCTCGCTGTCCGGCGTGATCGGCGCGGCGGGCCAGGCCGACTACGCGGCCGCCAACGCCTACCTCGACGCGCTCGCGCAGCACCGGCAGGCGCGCGGACTGCCCGCGCTGGCGCTGGCCTGGGGCCTGTGGGCCGAGCGCAGCACCATGACCGAGAACCTGACCGACGTCGACCTCGCCAGGCTGGGCCGGTCCGGCGTGACGCTGTTCTCCTCCGAACAGGGCCTCGGGATGCTGGACGCCGCACTCGGCCTCGACGCCCCGGCGCTGGTGCCGGTCGCGCTGGACCTCGCCGCGGTCCGCGCCCAGGAGGAGGTGGCGCCGATCCTGCGGCGGCTCGCGGGCCGGTCGGCGGCGCCGCGCCCGCAGCAGCGGGTCGAACCGGCGACGGGCGCCGGTTCGCTGGCGGACCGGCTGGCCGGGCTGCCCGAGGACGGCCGGCACGAGGTCCTGCTCGACCTGGTGTGCACCAAGATGGCCGAGGTGCTGGGATACCCGGCGGGCCGCACCATCGAGCCCGAACGCGCCTTCTCCGACCTCGGCGTGGACTCGCTGTCCGGTGTGGAGTTCCAGCTGCTGCTCAACGACGAGACCGGGCTGCGCCTCGCGCCGACGCTGGTGTTCGACCACCCGACCGCGGCCGCGGTCGCCCGGGAGCTGGGCCGTGAACTGGTCACCGCTGTGACCGGTGCCGCCGAACCCGTCGGATCGGTGCTGGCCGAGCTGGACCGGGTCGAGACGGCACTGACGCTGTCGTCGGTGCTGGGCCCGGAGGGCGAGGAGATCGCCGACCGCATCGAGGGGCTGCTGGTGAAGCTGCGGGCCTTCCAGGACTCCGCCGGCCGCTCCGAGGAGAAGATCGACGTCACCGACGCGACGGACGAGGAGCTCTTCCAGTTCCTTGACGGCAACTGAGCCCGTGGGCCGGCTTCCCGAAGGGGAGCCGGCCCGAGCAGCACCGAGCGCCCCTGACGGTCCGTCGGGGGCGCTCGGCGTACAAGAACTCCGCGAGGTCTCTCTCGGAGCCTGCGGCCGCCCCTTTACGGAATCCCTGCACGCACGAACACGCCTGCATCATTCGTGGCGCGTTGCAGCACGGCGCTCCGAGATCAGGATGGTCAGCGGATCGAGCTTGCTCATGGCGACGGATCGTCGTTGCGGCGGGCGGGCAACCGAGGTCACAATGCTCGGAGGTGCCGGGTGGTCATCCCGGCGAAGTGTTGGAGGCGCTGCTCGTGAACACCGCACCGCGGTGCGCCTCGCCCTGCGCGCCAGACGCTGACCACTTCGCTTCGCCCACCGGCTGAACCTGCTTCGTTCACGGTGGGCGCTTCCCCTTATGGGAGACCACCGTAGTGTCCGAAGACTTCGGGACGGTTGATCGCCGTCCTCTGGCAACGGTTCTTGCTGCCAACCTCGTGTCGATCGCGGGGAATTGCCTCACATACATGGGCGTGCCGTGGTTCGTTCTGCAGAGCACGGGCAGCGCCGCCGAGGCCGGGATCGTCGCGTTCTGCACACTGCTGCCCGCAGTGCTCGCTGCGCTCGTCACCGGTCCGGTCATCGACCGGATGGGCCGACGGCGGGTGAGTGTCGCCTCGGATCTCGCCTGCGGGCTCGCCGTTGTGGCGATCCCGCTTCTGCAGTTCGCCGGCATCCTGCGGTTCTGGATGCTGTGCGTGCTGATGGCGATGACCGGGTTGTTCCGTGCGCCCGGTGAAACCGCTCGCGGCGTCCTGTTGCCCACGCTCGCCGAACGCGCCGGAATGCCGCTGACCCGGGCCGCCGGGCTGTACGACGGTGCGGCCCGCTGTGCGGCGCTGACGGCATCCGCGCTCGGAGGTGTGCTCATCGCCGTACTCGGCGCCGAGAACGTCCTGCTGGTGGATGCCGCGACCTTCGCCGTGGCCGCGCCACTGTTCGCGTTCGGAGTGCGCGGCCTGCCCGAGGCACAGGCCCGACGACGGGCCGAGCCGACGTCGCCGCGGGTCTACCGTCGTGAACTCGCGGAAGGATATCGCTTCGTGGCGGCCACGCCGCTGCTGCTGGGCCTGTGCCTGATGACGCTGGTCACCAGGGGACTCGACCAGGGATGGAGCGCCGTGCTGCTGCCCGTTCATGCCCGTGAGGAGCTTGACGGTGCCGTCGATCTCGGTCTGCTGAACGCGGCGTTCGGGGTTTGCGCTCTCATGGGGGCGCTGGTCTACGGGACGGTGGGCAGCCGCTTTCGGCGGTGGCCGGTCTTCACGATCGCCTTTCTCATCGGGGGCCTGCCGCGATTCGTGGTGGCCGCCTTCACCGACACCTTCATTCCGCTGGCCGTGATCATGGCGGTCGAGGGTCTCGCCTTCGGCGTACTCAACCCCATCATGGCCACCGTGACGTACGAGACGGTGCCGGAGGACCTGCGCAGCCGCGTGCTGAGCGCGACAACGGCCTCGGCGCAGCTCGTCACTCCGCTGGGCGGACTGGCCGCGGGCCTGCTCGTGGACTCGGTCGGCCTGCCCTCCACGCTGCTGGCGGTCGGCGGTGTGTACCTGCTCGCCACGCTGTGCCCGGTGATCTTCCCGGCCTGGAGGCAGATGGACCGTGTCGGTTCTCCCCGCGCCAGGGCGGAGGGCTCGCTGCCGCAGGGGTCGGGGGCGGAACGGGCGTAGTCACGGAGACGACCGTCGTTTCGGCGCTGCCGACGAACACCCGACGTCGGTGCTCCCCGGACGCGGGCGGACGCGAGCCCAGGGGACGCGGGCGGGCCCGGGCGGGCCGGGCGGCCAGGCACCCGCCTGGTCACGCCCGGCCCGCCCGGGCCCTGGGAGCCGCCCGCCGGGCGGACCCGCCTACCCGAGCGGAACCGGTGCCGGGAAGTACCCGGCGCCGGTGAAGAACTCCGCGTAGGTGCCGAACAGTTCCGCGTCGATCTCCGGGCAGGTGATGCCCGTGCCGGCCAGCGCCGCCTCCGTCGCGCTGACGTCCACCTCCGTGTAGAGGGCCCGGCCCGCGGTCATGTAGGCCCGGAAGATGTCGATCATCGGGAAGAGCGCGTTGTCCCGGTCGGCGCGGACCGTGGCGACGAACTCCTCCCAGGGCACCTCGTCCAGCACGTGGCCGGACTTGCGCAGCTGCGCGACCATCTCGGCGAAGCTCACCGCCGAGGGGTTGAACAGGTGGAAGGTCCGGCCGTGCGTGGTGCGGGAGATCGCCAGGATCGCGGCGCTGACGTAGTCCACCGGGACCATCGGGAACAGCGCGTCCGCGCCGGTCGGCATCGCCCCTGCCTGCAGGCTGCCCTTCAGGCTCAGCCAGACGAAGTCGCGGGTCTGGCAGGCGCCGTTGGTCTGCGCGCCGGAGACGACGTCGGCGCGGTAGATCGACACCGGCAGGCCGCGTTCCCGGGCCAGTCCGATGACCTTCTCGGCGACGTACTTGCTCTGCCGGTACCCGTTGGTGAGCTCCTCCGGCGGCCCGGTGGGGTGCTCCGGGGTCAGCCCGCCGCCGTCGGGCGCCGGCCTCGCGAAGACGCCGGTGCTCGACACGTAGTGCAGCGGGACGGTGCGGTGCAGCGCGGCCAGCCGCAGGGCCTCCTCGGTGCCGACCACGTTGGCGGCCTTCAGCAACTGGTACGGGTGCAGCCAGTTGACCGTCGCACCGGCGTGGTAGACCACGTCGACCTCGTGGGCGAGCCGGTCGAACCGCTCGGCGCCGAGACCGAAGCGCGGCTCGGCGAGGTCGCCGGTGAGGATCGACAGCCGGTCGGGGTCGATCTCGTCCCAGATGCCGTACCAGGTGAGGTTCTCCCGCAGCCGGTCGCGCGCGGCCTCCTCGTCCGCGCCGCGGACCAGGCAGTGCACCACCGCGCCGGTCGCCCGCATGAGGTCCCTGAGCAGGAACGCGCCCACGAAGCCGGTCGCCCCGGTCAGGAAGACCTGGCGGGGGTCGGCGACGACGGTGACGACGTCGCCGGCCGGCACCACGTCCTCGGCGAGCCGCACCTCGGCGGCGAAGTCCACCGCGGACGGCGCGGGCGGCTCGGTACGGCTGGACAGCTCCGTGCCGAGGTACTCGATCAGCGCCGCGGGGGTGTTGTGGTCGAAGAGCAGGGTCGGCGGCAGGCGCAGGCCGCTCCGGCCCTCCAGCCAGTTGCGCAGCTCGACCGCGGTCAGCGAGTCGAAACCGAGCTCGGTGAAGACGGTGGTGGGGGCGATGTCGTCGGCCCCCTGGTGGCCGAGCACCGCGGCCACGGCGGAGCGCACCAGGTCGAGCAGCAGCTCGCGCCGGCCGGACGCGTCCAGCGGGGCGAGGCGCTCCATGAGCAGCCCGGTGTTCTCGGCCGACGCGGCGACCACGCGCCTGGACGGTTTGCGGACCAGGCCGCGCAGCAGCGGCAGCGCCGGGCCCGGTTGCCGCTCGATCAGGGCGACGTCCAGGTGCATCGGCACCGCCGTCGGGTGTCCGGCGGCGATCGCCGCGTCGAACAGCGCCGACCCCTCCTCCGGTGAGATCGGCCGCAGGCCCGCCTGCGTCGCGCGGCTCCAGTCCACCTCCGACAGCCGGGACGCCATGCCCTGCTGCTGCGCCCACGCCGCCCAGGCGAGCGAGACGGCGGGCAGGCCGTGGGTGTGGCGGTGCTGGGCGAGGGCGTCGAGGAACTGGTTGGCGGCGGAGTAGTTGGCCTGTCCCGGCGAGCCGACGGTGCCGGCGACCGACGAGAAGAGGGCGAAGAGGGTGAGGGGTTGGTGGCGGGTGAGTTCGTGGAGGTGCCAGGCGGCGTCGACTTTGGGGCGGAGGACAGAAGTGAGTCGGTCGGGGGTGAGGGCGGTGATGACGCCGTCGTCGAGGGTGCCGGCGGTGTGGACGATGCCGGTGAGGGGGTGGTCGGTGGGGATGGTGTCGAGGAGTGCGGCGAGCGCGGTGCGGTCGGTGACGTCGCAGGCGGCGATGGTGACGGTGGCGCCGAGTGCGGTGAGTTCGGCGG
>NZ_FNVU01000023.1 GCF_900107965.1 Actinacidiphila yanglinensis
GACATGACGCGCCGTCACTACGTGACGGAGTGTTGTAACGTCGCTCCGCGACATTCACAGCGCTGGCTAGAGGAGGGAGGGGTGCCGGCCGAGTAGGTCGTTACATATTCGGAGAGGTGGGGCGAAGCGGGAGGAGGGTCTGCGCGGGTGGTCTATACGGGTCAACGTGGCGCTCTGATCTGCTATTTGATGCTCTGTCTCTTGAGCTGTGCTGTCCGGGAGGGCCGGGCGGTGGGGCTGGTCTGCTCTGAGCGCCCGTCAGGGACAGTCTCGTCCGGGGCGGGTTGTGTACCTGAGTATGTCACGTAATTGTGTACCGCTCAAGTCTGTAACCGTGACACCTTGTGATGTTGTGTACCCGCCGTAGTGGTCTGAACCAGTTAATGAATTGTAGCGAATTTGAAATGGTGGATAAAGGGGATTGGCAGTCCCGTTCTCTTCGGGTTGATATCCGCCACGGTTTCTGTCCTGCGTTACTGTATGGAGCTGCTCATGAAATGATTTCTGTACAGCTCTCTACCCGACTGGATATTACTCCCCCGGGAATTGGTGGGTCTCATCGGAGGGGCAGTGTTCCGTAAGAAGGCGCGCGCTCCTCGTGGCGGGGTGGGTTTCTTCCCGCTGCGCCTGAGGACGCACTCATCGGCGCGGCAGCGAGCAAGAGCCGTAGACGGCCCCGGCCGCGTCGGCGCAGGGCGGCCGCGTTGAACACCGCCGGGACGTCAGACACAGCCGCCACGAGTCCTCCAACTCGACCGCGTGCGGGCCCGGCACAGCGCGCCCGCACGCCCGCCTCGCCCTGCGCCTTGAGCGCCACCCGCCAGGGCCCCGTCGACCACCAACAACCCAAGCGGAGCCAGTTGGGCGCGGCCCGGACCGGCGGGCGCGGCGCGGCAGCCACAACATCACCGACATCGACCAGCGCCCCCCTCAACCCCCACCACAGGCAACAATTCAACCCCGAGGCACAACGACCGCGGCGGCCAGCAGGGCGCGGGCGTGCCGCAGCACGGCCACGTCCGTCCAGGTCCCGGGCGCGTGAGCGACCAACACCATGGCGAGCAACAGGGCGTCCTGGCTGCCGGGGTGGGTGGAGGCGCGGGCGGCGACGCGCTCGGCGTGCTTCAGATCCGGGGAGTACTCGGCGCTGGAGCGCATCAGCTCCAGCTACACCGGGTCGTCGACGCCCGCCTCGGCGAACGCGTCCGCCCCGGCCCGGCGGCGCGCGGCGAACGGGGCCACGGCGAACGGACGGCGGCCGCGAGGGCGCGGGCCGCGGCGGACGGGGGCGCGGCACCGTCGGACGGGCCGGCGCGCCTTGACGCGGCAGCCGGGGTGGGCGCGGCCGGACTCGCAGCGGCCGCGCGGCACGGCCAGGCGGCAGCGGCGCCCGGCGGACGCGCGGGGCCGCCGCTGGCTGGCGTGCGGCCTGCTACCGGCGGGGCCGCCGCTGGTTCTCCTTCTTGGACAGTAGACCCAGCACCGCCCGCTCCTGGTGGTGGTCCTTCCACCGCTCGGCCAGCTCGCGGTCCGCGATCCGGCCCAGTCCAGGTTCCGTCGAGGGCGTCATCGGGATGGAGTCCCAGCCGTCGACCATGGCAGCGAACTCCTCCGCGATGTCCACAAACGCCGGGCCTCGAAAGTAGGACACCGCCACATCTGAGCTGTCGAGCTGCTGGCCGGATTGGTCGGAAACCAGCCTCCCGGCTTCCTTGCGCGCCTCGAAGTAGCCGTTGGCCTGCGGCTGCACTTCGGATCGCATGATGTTCAGGACCTGCTGTCGCACCGTCGGCGGCTTCATGCAGGTCTTGTACGAGAAGTCGATCCTGGAGCCGTCGACGCGGACGACCTCGAACCCGGGGGACGAGCCGATCTGCGGAGGTGCGATGGCGAACGCTTCGATGCCGGGGCCGATCTTTTCTGCAGCCTCATGGTGCATGTCGAGTAGGTCCACCAGGAGCAGGTGGTCCTCCTCGGCATCGACGGTCTCCCCCAACTGGTAGCGGTAGAGCACTGCCCGCACGGCCTCTTCGGCGGTGCCTTTCGTTCGGTACTTCCGAGGACCGATCCAGAACTCAGCCACGATCATTCCTTCTGTCGGCGGCTCTCCAGCCTCCCTGACTGGCGCTCAGCCGGACGTCTGAACTTATCGCGCTGTGACGGGCGCGCCTTGGTCGTTGCACGGTCCACAACCTGTGCCGCGACAGTCTGTTGTGGGGCCTACCGCGTTGCTCCAGGGCGCTGCGGCATGTACAGGGCTGGCCTTCCAACGGGTCTCCCGGCCAGCACCGCGTGCCCGGGGCCGGCGATGTCCCGTCCCCATGTCTCGGGAAGGGGCAGACGCAAGTGCACCGGGCCGGCGGGGCGGGGCAGTGGGGGCTGTTCCAGAGTATTCCGCTCCCCGCGGGGTCCCGTAGGGTGCTGTGGTGACCGGCAGTTCGGGTGGTTCGTGTGTTGTTGCTCCGGCTGTGCCTGGTGAGCCGGTGCAGTGACGGCGTTGACTGCGCTGGCGCTTGGCGATGGTGTGGGGTGCGCGGGGGTGCCCTCCGGTTCTGCGCTCGCTGATGCCGTCGCCGGCCAGGGCGGGCGGATCCACCTTCCGTACGGCTTCGGGCACTGTCTGGTAGCCCGCGAGGGGGATGCGGTCGTGGGCATGGTCTACGCCACCCCGCCGATCCGCTGGTTGGACGGTCAGACTGCCGCCCAGCGGGCCTCCCTGGTGGAAGCGTTGGTGGAGATCGAGTTGCTTGCCGTCGCGGCAGACCACCGCGGCCGCGGCGTGGGGAACTGCTTGCTCGACGCGGCACAGGTCGCGGCCCGCGAGGCAGGCACGCGCAAGCGCCGCCAGGAAGTGACGGTCGGCCGGCGCCGCAGCAGAGTGCTGCGTTCGCGCTCGGTCATGCCTCTCCACACACCGAATGCAATGCGCTGGTCCAGGGCGTAGGCGAGGCGCTGGGTTCGGGCGCTGCAGCTGCTGTACAGCGCTTTGGCGCGGCTTTGTGCGGCACCTTCGACGAATAGGGCGTCGGGGTCAGCTGTTCTGCACAGCCTTTGCTCACTCGAGTCCGTCTCCGTCGTTCCGTCCTCTTCCCTGGTCTGCCCTGTGTTGTCCACCGCCCGGGGCAAAAGGCATATGACATTGCGTCATTGGGGGGACCGTTGCTGCATCTGTCCCACAGCTCCACACCTTCAAGTGAGCGGTACTTGCTTGCTGCGTGCGGCGGCACTACGAGATGCCCCGAAGGCGGCGCAAGCGGGATGGCATCGCCCGGCGCCTGGCAGGCGTCGTGATCACAAGCCTCCTTGTGCACATTCCACGGATCAGGACCGAGGCTGGCGCTTCGGCCTGGCTTCCCGTGGTTCGGCGGCCGATGAGGGCGGGGTGCTCGGTTGACCCCACCGGTGCACGCATCGCTTGTACTTGCGGCCGCTGCCGCACGGGCATGTGTCGCTGCGCTGGGGTGGCTGGTCGCTGGCGCCGGCGTAGGAGATGCGGTTGAGGCCGTGGATCTCTGCTGTCAGGCCGATGTCGTCCATGGTCCACTTCACGAGCGAAAGACTGCTGTGGACCACATCGGCGGCCAGGACGAGGGCGTCGGCGGCTGCGTGGGCGACGGTCGGCTGCATGACGTAGCCGGAGGCGGCTAGGCCCTCCAGGGGGCGGCGCGCGTAGTGCTCGACGGCGTGCGTTTTGGGACGGTCCGAGGCCCGCAACACGGTGTGGGTGGTGGCGGAGCCGAAGCTGGGGTGGACTGCGTCGCACAGCCATTCGTACAGGTCGAGCACGTCGACGGTCGTGGTGTTCTTGGCGAGTTTATTGATGTAGGTCATCACGTTGGTGCTCTGGAGCACGGGAGGCCGGTCGGCGCTTTGTCCGATGCGTGAGGCGTACTGGAGTTTTGCCAGGCGGTTGTTGAGGTCGGCGCTGAACTGGGTGAGGGAGTCGGTGGTGGGCGGGCCGACTTTCTTGAACGTGTCCCATGCCTCGTGAAGGAGGGTTGTTTCGTGGGTGAGGGCGGCCGCGCCCTCCAGCAGGGAGCGGGAGCATGCGGCTGCGACGAGCAGCCGCCAGCGGCCAAGGGCTTCCACGGTCTGCTCGGCCAGTTCGGCGGCACGCCACAGCTGGGTCAGCCGCCAGGCCGCCATCCTCATGTGCAGTTCGGACAGGGCGAAATGGGCAATCCAGTCCCGTGAGCCGAGCGCGGTGGTGTCCTGCATGAACGGGCTCGCCTTGCCCGACCACGTACCGTCGGGATGAGAGACGGTGACGAACGTCCAGGTCTCCTCCGGTGCGGCGGCGTTGAGCAGGTCGGCGAGCTCGGCTGTCGCGTCATGCGCATTGTGGGCGCGCAGCGGCACATTGATGTGGACCACGGCCTGCGTGCTTTGGGCATTGCCGTCGGCCAGCGTCATCAACTGCCGGGCTGCCGCCTGAACACGGTCGGCCCGGTCCTTGCCCAGAGCCCGAACGACTTGTTCCTCGAAGCTCACGCATCCCCCAGTGCACGCGCCATCGGCGGGGTGTCACGGGCCCAGAATACTGGTGTGCTCCCGAGGCGGTGTCGCTGGTCAATGACCGGGTGCCGAGTGTGGCGAACCATTCGTTTCCTGCGTCATGGTGCTGCGAGCGAGCGTTGTTGATTCGTGGCAGACCGATGGCAGTTGACGGGCCCAAAAACCGTTGGATGGCTGGCCAACCCCAGTGCGCCCGGTCTGCTCTCGCCCGACGGACGCGGCGCGCTATTCGAGCTGCTGCCGTGGCGGGGGCGGCGGCGGACGTGCTCGTTGCTGGCGCGGTCGCCGGGACGCACACCTGGATCTCGGGAGCAGCGCCCCGCACGGGTCGCAGCGGTCGTTCGGGGACGGCTGGTTCGTCGGCGTGCGGGCGGTGTCGGGCTGGCTGTACTCGCAGCGCTGGGACTCCTTAGGCGCGTACGGTAATCGGTCGTGTTAACCAACATCTATATCGATGGCTTCAACCTCTACTACGGGCGGCTGAAGGGGCAGAAGGGTTCCAAGTGGCTCGATCCGGTGGAGCTGTGTCGCAATCTGCTTCCGGCTGGGACTCGGATCCAGCGGGTCCGCTACTTCACGGCTCGGATCACTCCGCGACCTGATGATCCCGACGGCCCGGCTCGCCAGGACGCCTACCTCAGGGCGTTGGAGACGCTGCCGGAGGTGTCGATTCACTATGGCAGGTTCTCGCAGACCAAGACCCGTATGAGGCTGGCCAGCCCGCCCGTTGGTGGCCCCAACACGGTGGAGGTGATCAAGACTGAGGAGAAGGGCACCGACGTCCATATAGGGGCGCACATGCTCCTGGACGCCTTCCGCAAGGATTGCGACATGGCCGTGCTGATCAGCAACGACAGCGATCTGTGCGAGCCTCTGAGGATGGTCAAGAGCGAACTCGGGTTGACTATCGGCATCCTCAACCCGTTTGCCCAGCCTAGCCACTGGCTGAAGAAGCTCCAGCCAGCGTTCATCAAGCCGATCCGGCAGGGCGTCGTCCGGGCTTCCCAGCTCCCGGCCTCGGTGCCGCTGGGAGACGGCAAGGTCGTGACCCAGCCGCAGGAGTGGGTCTGACCAGCCAATGCCGGCCCGACAAAAGCAAAGGCCCGCCGTAGGGCGGGCCTCGCGCCTGCTCGCCGCAACGAGCAGGGGGTTCGTGAAACAATCTAACAGAACCCCACGGACGATCGCTTCATTTCGACCAAAAATTTAGATTCAAAGGATTAATAAACAGATTTCATAATATCATTGGAGCAAAGAGGAAAAATTCCTTTGAATCAAAGGTATCGTCGACTGCTGAAGTCTGCATGAGCCGCTGCTGCAGCCATCCTGCCTTCCCGCCACCGGCCACCGGCCACCTGGCAGGGCCCGGCCAGCGGTCGGCTGGTCCACCCACCTGCTGCCAGATGCCGTGCGATCCCCGGGCCGGCCGCTGACGGAAGGGCGCCACACGGACCTAGGGCTGGAGAGCAGCTCACCACCCGCGGTCACGGGTGGTGAGCGTCCTAGGAACCGGTTCGCCTTCTGTGGGCCTTCTCCGCTCGCGTCGTCTGCGCCGTGCTCCGTCCCTCGCTGCAGCTGCCCCGCAACCGCCTCCAGCCCCGCCGCCGTCACACCCCACAGCTTCTGCGACGGCTCGCCCCGCCGATCCGGCGCCTCGAACTAGCAGCACGTTGCGGATCGCCTTGTCCGACAGGTGCGGACGGACCAGCCCAATGATCTACGGCGTGTTCGCGGTCTTCGCCTCCCCGCGAAGATCTACTGGAGGCCTTCCACCGTCGTCTGCGCCGTCGACAGCCCGACGCAACCAACGGCGGCAAGCGGCCCCGCCAGGGCCGCTGGAGGTCAGACCCACGCCGGCCTTCTCGCCCCTGCCGCCCGTCCACGCCACACCGTCCCTTCCCTCAGGTACGGGGGTTGCGCCGTATTCGTCAGTCAGCTTTCGGCGCTGGCGAGGCGAGAGGCGACGAGCCGGTTCGTCAGCTCCACCGTGGCCAGGTACCACCAGAAGATCCAGTCCAAGAACACTTCGTCGTACTCGCCGCGCTGGCCTGCCTTGCGGTGACGTAGGTCGTAGCGGTTGGCGATCTCGAACAGTGCACCTTCGTCGGGCTTGCTGATCTTGTCTTTGAGCAGGGCGCGGCGCTCCTCGAGGATGCCCGCAAGCGTCACGATGGCCGATCGCTTGCTCTCCACTGTCGTGTCGCGTCCGCGGAACAGGGCGATGGCGTGACTGGGCTTGATCCGCTTCGACGGACATCCTCCCGGGGCAGAGCCCCTGATCTCGAATGTCCGTCGAAGCGGATCAAGCCCAGAAGCATCCCTGGCGCGCATCCCTGAGGTCGATGGACTTGCTCCCGTCGTGCACCCTGGTCCCTGGCCGGGAGGACAGCTTGGGTGTCCAGACCGATGGTTCCTGGGGCCGGTCTCCAAGGCTGACGGGCGCCCCCACCCGAGAAGCCTCGGGTAGGGCTCGCTCCGGCAGTGCTTCCTGAAGTCTTAATGCTGCAGCCAGTGCTGGGTCGCATGAAGAGCAACGCTGACAATGGCGTTGACGGCTCCAGCGGCAGTTGCCGACAGCATTGACGTCATGAGATCGCGCCTGACGCGTGAGCCGGGGTGGCAGTTGGGGTTGCGAGTGCGGCGGGGCCGGTGTGGGTTGGTCATGGCGTGATGGTGAAGTCCGGCTCTACGGTGGGGCAGCATCCGGTCGGGGAAGGCACCCAAAGTTGCAGGTGGGATCGCTACGATGAGCTTTCCGGAGCGGATCGCCACCGGAAGAAACCGGAGGTTTTCGGTGCCGGACAGCGACCGGCCGACAGGGGCACGGGAACAGTTCGCGCAGCGACTGCAGGAGCTGATCACCGCTTCTGGCCTGTCCAAAGCCGCTTTCGCGCGTCAGGCCGCCGCTGTCGAGCAGAAGTTGGCCGATCCGCCTCGCAACCGGCCCAGATTCTCGCCGCAGCGGATCAGCGACTGGGTATTGGGAAAGAACATCCCCCATGAGCGGGCGTTGACCGCGATGGTGATCGCAGTTCAGCATGCCCGCGCCAGGAGCGGCCTGTCGGCGATCACGGTGCAGCCCGGGCTGTTGTCGCTGGACCGGTGGGCACAGTGGCGGCGGCAGGCCCAGGACGAGGCTTCCTCTTCATCGGGTGATCGGTCAGGTGCAGTGCAGCTGGCCGCTCATGACGCGTCCGCCCAGTCGCTGACTCCACGGCCGGGGATGGGCCAGGGGCGTGCCGTGGGACCGCTGGCCATGGCGCCGGTCCTCCCGGATCGCTTCGTTCCACGCCCGAGGCAGGCGGAGTGTGTGCTGGCTGCGCTGGAGCATCGGCAGAGCCCGGTAGTGCTGCATGGGCCTGGCGGATTCGGAAAATCGACGCTGGCGAGTTGGGTCTGTGCCACGCCACAGATTCGTGAGCAGTTCCCGGATGGGGTGCTGTGGGCGCAGATGGGTCCGCAGGTGGAACCGGACCGCGTGGCGCGGTCTTTGTCCGAGATGGCGGCGCAGGTCAGCGGTGCAGCGGCGCCGCAGGTGTATGTCGATGTGGCCGCTGCTGCGCAGGCTCTGCGGTCGGCGCTGACGGGATTGCAGGCCCTGCTGGTCGTTGACGACGTGTGGAGTGCCACTGATCTGCGCCCCTTCCAGGGGCTTGGGCCGGGGGTGCAGTTGCTGGTCACGACGCGTCGTGCCGGGCTGGTGGAGACAGTCGAGGTCGAGGTCGGCGAGATGTCGGTGGACGAGGCTGTGGCCGTCCTGGGCGTCGACGACGCTGACGAGGCTGTGCTGCAGCCGCTGCTGGCGCGTGCGGGGTACTGGCCGCTGGCATTGGTCATGCTCTCGGGAGTGTTGCGGAGTCTGGTGGGCCGGCACGGCAAGGACGTGGTCGAGGCGGTGCGTGAACTGGCATCTGAGCTGGACGGCGCCAGTGTCTTGGCATTGGATGACCTGTCCGATACGGACGTGGCCAGGGGCATTGCCCGCACGCTTGAGGTGAGTCTGGACGATCTTGTCGCGGTCGGTGGACCGCGATGTCTGGAACGGTTCGTGTCCCTGGCGGCGTTCCCGGCTGGTCAGGCGGTGCCGTTCGCGCTGCTGCACCAGCTGTGGGGCATCAGTGATGTGCGGGCGCGTTCCGAGGGCGACCGCTTCGTCGGCCGGTCACTGTGTACGGTCGACGGGCAGGGGCTGCGTCTGCACGGCATCATCCGTCGGGCCCTGCGCGTACTGAATGCCGATCAGTTGGCGGGGTTCAGTCAGCGGCTTTTGGTCGAGTTTCGGCCTGCCGAGGGATGGCACCGGTTGGCCGGCGCTCGCATGCTTCTCGCCGACACGCTGGCCTTCCATCTGCTGCAGGCAGGTCTGCTGCAGGAGTTGGGCTTAACCGTGCGGGATGTCCGCTTCCTCGCGTTGCGGTTGGCCCGGTCCGGACCGACCGCCGTGGATGCCGACCTTGCCCGCTACCGTGCAGCAGTTCCCGACGACGCCGGCGCCCGTGTTCTGGCCAGCCTGATGCGCCGTGAGGCGCTGGCGTTCACCGGCCCGCTGTCCTGCCACGACCTGGCCGTCACCCTGGAGAACCGTGCCCTGGGACTCGACCCGCTGCCGCAATGGCTGCTGGGGCTCGGGCAGGCCCGCTCAGGCGGCGGGGTGCGGTACCTGCACCCGCCGCTCGACCGCGACCATCCGGCGCTCAAAAGCTGTGTTCCGGCCGTAGGTGTCGACGAATTCCACGATGTCGACTGGCACCCGAGCGGTCGGCTCCTGGCCGTCGCGGGCTCCCATCCCACCGTGGAGATCCTCGACACCGAGGGAACGCGGAAATGGACGATGGAAGGCCCTGACACGGTCAACCGCGTGCGGTGGAGCCCGGACGGAACCCGACTGGCACTCGTCGGTGTCAGTGACCGCTTCGACATGCCTCACGACGTTGAGACGACTCCGGAGGAAGCTCTCCGCAACCATCACAACGACGTGACCGTCTATGACCTTCGGACCGGTAGGGAGATCCTGGCCGTGCCTGTCCTGGCCGGCCTCTCCCTCTTGCGGCAATCGCCGCCGGCCCTGTGCTGGTCACCGGACTCCGACATGATCTGCGTCGCCAGTGACACGGGCGTGTCCTTGTACGCGCTGGACGCGGGCAGCGGTCCCCAGCCGCTGACCGGTATCCAGCACCTGGACGAAGAGGGCGAGGTGTCACTCGACTGGCACCCCGTTCACGGCCTGCTCGCGCACACCCCGAAGCGCACCAGCGACAGGCACCACGCCGGGCTGCTGCGCCTATGGGCGGATCCGGCCGACCAGAGCCAGGAACCACGGCAGTGGCACTCCCGGGCACTGTGGGGCCGCGGCGGATCTTTGATGTGGCGACCGAGCGGTCGCACTGCGGTACTGGACCTGGAGCGTGCCGTGGCCATCGTGGACCCGTTCGCTCAGCGCGTCCTGTGGCGCACCGAGCACACGCGAGAAGCCACTGCCTACTGGTCGGCCGACGGCCAACAGCTCGCCGTACGCGAGTCGGCGCCTCGGCTTCATCGGGGTCCGAGTCGGATCACCGTGTGGCGAGTGCCGTCCGATGAGGCTCTGTCATCCGGGGACTTGCCGATGCCCGAGTCCTTTGTCCCGCTGCGGTCCGACCATAACGACCGGGACTGCGTGTCCTGGCATTCCGATTCCGCGGCGCTCGTGGCCACCAGTGACCGGCGCCTGCTGCAGATGTGGGATACCGGGCGTCTCAGCCCTGCCGCCGCGGCACGGCCCGGACAGGCCGCACTCGTGCACGTACGGTGGAGCTCCGATGGCCGAAGCCTGGCCGTGGCGGGAGAGCACGGGCACTGGATGACCGTGCATATGGAAGGCTCCTCCCCCGACGCCTCCCGCGTTGCTGCCCACTCCTCCTTCCCGTTTCCCGGACGCGATCCTGCGACCCGGCATCGATGGCCGCAGGCAGTCGGTGTGCCTGCCGAGCGCTACCCCCCGGAAGGTTCTCCGGTCATCGTGAACTTCGGGCCGGAGGAACGACAGCATCTGATCGGGCACTGGTTTGAGCCGCTGCGTGTCTTCACCTCCCAAGGCCGGCTCGTCACCGAACTTGCCTCGCCTCACGGTGCGCAACGCTGGGGCGATGCCTGCTTCACTCCGCGCGGTGACCGTGTCGTTGCGGCCGCTGCAGGCGCTGACTGGGACGACAGCGTATTCAGTGTGTGGAACCTCAACGGGGCGCGGCCGCGGGAGGCTACCGCCCGACAGACATACCGCGTGTCCCGCCCGGCAGCCCACCACTCCGTAATCGTGCGCGTCGCTGCCAGCGACACCCACGCCGTGATGCTCGCTTTCCCCGACTACATCGGAGTGTTCCGACTGAGCGACATGCACACGCTGTGCTGGAGCAAGACCAACTCCCGGATCTACGACGCCGCGTTCGACCCGAGCGGTAGGGTCCTCACGGTCGTCGGCGACGCAGGCCTGCACTTCTTCGAAGTCCACGACCCTACGGATCCCACGGTCAGAGAATCCGACGCCACCACGACCGGTTCCTGATCCGTGAGAAGTCCGTCCAGTTGGCCGCCTTCGCTCACCTGTCAGGCGTCCGCCGTAATCGTGGTTTGTCCGGTGTTCGGTGCCGGAGTGCCCCGAGCGGATCGAAGCGATCCGGTCCATGAATCGTGTGGTGGCGGGACCGTCCACAGACCGCAGACGGTCCTGGGGGTTGTCAGGCACCGAGACCGATGTGACTGACGTAGGTATAGGCGCCCCAGTCAGAGTCGAGGTCGGCGATGATGTCGTCCCAGATCTGCTCAAGTTCGTCGGTGTCACCGGCGATGAGGGCGTCGACGGCGGCGTCCCAGACGTAGCGGACCTGGATGCGGCGTACGCGCAGGTTGCGTCGGCGGGCGTGTTCGTCGACGACGTCCTGGTTGATGGGGTGGATTTCCACTCGGGTTCCCTGGCCGCCCCGGTTCAGGTGTTGTTTGAGGCCGCCGGGGTTGGCCAGGACGTTGGTGGCGCGCAGGTTCCAGTAGGCGGTGTCGATCGCCTCGATGTTGCCGGGGCGGGGGCGTTGGCGGCCGGTGGTCCAGGCGCGGAGGGTGGCGCGGGACGCGGTGATGCCGGCGTCGGCCATGGCCTGGGCGCCGCCTTGGGTGGTGGTGAGGTACTTCATGCGGGCTTTGAGGCCGCGGCGGGTGGTGGCCGGTGACTTGATGCCACCGTCGATGATCATGCGTTCGAGGACGTCTTCCAGGGCGCGGCCGAGCGCGGCCCGGCCGTGGATGTTTCCGGGGTCGCGGCCGGCGCCGTAGGTGCCGAAGTTCCTCCATCCGTCGGTCGACATCTCAGGCGGTGGTCTTCCTGGGAAGGGTGTAGCGATCCTTGAGTTTCATGTGCTGGGTCAGGCGGCCCTCTGGGAACACGCCGTCTTCCTGGCCGGGGGTTTTGCGCCATGGGCCGCCGGTGAGGTGGAGTTCGTCGGTGCCGCGGACACGGACGATGGTCAGGCCGGCTTCGTGGGCTTTGTTGGCCTTGTACCAGAGGTTCGCGAAGGCCTGGGAGCGGATGATGTGCATCCACTCCGGTCGGCGGATCTCCAGGTTGGCGTTGGATTCGCCCATGGTCGAGGTGAACTTCGCGTACATGGCTTTGACGTACTCGACGGTCACGGCGCCGTCGGCGTATCCGGCGGCCTCGCGGGCGAGGGCGGCTTCTCGCGCTTCGGTCAGGACACGGCGGAACTTCTCCAGCAGCCCCTCGCTGGCACCCGAGGTCCAACTTTCGGCGATTGCGGGTGGGTCGCACAGACCGTAGCGGGCGCAGCGGAGTAGGAGGCGGATGGTGGAGTCGGTGAGGAGGACGGGGCCGGTTTCGTGGCGGTTGCCGATGGGGTCGGGGAGGTGGGGGTGGTGCCAGGTGGGGCGCTGGGTGAGGAGGTAGATACCGGAGCGTTTGGGGTCGAAGCCGCCGTCGGGGTTGTGTTGGAGGGTGCCGATGGGCAGGTAGGTCTTGAACGCTGACAGGTAGGCGGCGTTGGTGTCGAGGGCGTCGACGGTCACGGGGTCGAGGGTGCCGTTGTTGAGGGAGTCGATGAGGGTGGTGTTGGTCCAGTTGTGGCGGCCTTCCCAGACCTGGTCGGCGCCTTCTTTGGTTTTCTTCCGCAGGAATTCGAGGGTCTCCGGGTAGACGGTGTGCTCGTAGTTCGAGCCGACGCGGGTCTCCTCGAACAGTGCCATGGCGTGGGGGACGGCTTTCTTCGCCAGGGCTTCGGTCGCGGTTTCGACGTCGCCGGCATGGTCGGCGAGGGCTTGGTCGACGGCACGGGTGATCTGGCCGGTGAAGTAGGAGTAGTCGCGGCCGGCGTATCCGCCGGTGGTGCTGCCTGGTGGCTGGGGGGTGCGTTGCCGGGCGGGCTCAGGGGCGGCAGCGGCCGCCGGCGGGGTCGGGGTGGGGGGAGGTTGCTGTGCGCTGGCGGCGGGTGGGGTGGGGTTGCCGGGGGTGGCGGTGGGTGGCCACGCCCCTGGGGTGCCCGCGGGTGCGGGTGGTGCCGGATGGGCCGCGGCGGGCTGGGTGGGAGTGGGGCGGGTAGAGGGGGCGTGCGGTGGCGCCTCGGTGAGGCGGGCATGGGTGAGGTCGGCGTGCAGGGTGAGGACCGCTTGGGTACCCAAGTCCCGTTCGGTGATGGTCAGGTGGGTCTGGTGCGGATTGCCGGTGTCAGGAGTGAGGGTGAGGGTGGTGTCCAGGCTCAGGGTGGCAACCGTGTCGGCATGGTCGGTGTCGACGGCGGCCAGGACCGGAATGTGGAGGGTACGGGCGAGGTGGGCCAGCGCTTGGGCGGCGTCGGTGAGGCGAGGCCCGGACAGGGGCAAGCGGGGGTCGTCGGCGGCCTGGAGTCGGTCGACGACAACCAGAGCCAGATCCAGCAGACCCGTGGCGCTCTCGGCGATCGCAGCGGGTGTCAGGTCGCTGCCGTCGTCGATGAACAGCGGGGCCGCAGGCAGTTCGCGGTACAGGGCGCTGACTTCTGTCTGTTCGGTCGTAGTGAGCTGTCCGGTCCGCAAGCGGCGGTAGTCGACTGATAGGTGCGCGGCGACGATCCGGGCGGCGACGTCGGCGCGGCTGAGACCGGAGGCTGCGTACAGAACGGTGCGGCGGTGGTCCAGAGCCGTCGTGCGGGCGGCGCTGCTGGCGATGAGACTGCCGCCGGCGCCGGGAGCAGCAGCGACGAGGTAGAAACGGCCGGGCTGAAGACCGCCGAGGGCTTGGTCGAGGCTGGGGATACCGGTCGGCAGGCCGTGCGGCGGTGCGGCAGTGTCGGTGGTGGTGTTGCCGGCAGGGGAGATGAGGACGGTGTCCAGAGCCTGATCCAAAGGAGCCAAACGGCGCGGCACGCCCGGCTCGCCGGAATCGGGGACGGCTGCGGGAGCAGAGGCGACGGCGGGCTGCGGGGCGAGCTCGGTCGGCAAGTCACCGGAGGGGTGAGCGGACGACCGGGCCGCAGCGTCCGAGGGACTGGGTGCAGGGGCTTTCGCGGGATGTGGGGCGCTGCCGAGGGGCACTGGCAGGTCTGGTTGAGGCTGAAGGCCATTGGGAGGACGGGGGGTCGGGTGGTCGTTGGACGGCTCTTCAGCAGGAGAGGGCCGGGGGCCGGGTGTGGTAGCCGGGTGCGGGGTGCTTTCTGTGACGGCGGGGATCAGCACGGCCACGGGGGTGTTGTGGCGGCGCAGGAGTTGGGGGCGGCCCTGGGAAGCGTGTCGGATGAGGTCGCCGAGTTTCTTGCGGGCATCAGCGATCCCGTGCACCTCTGCGCCGGTCAGGTCCCATCCCAGTGCTGCGGCGTCCGTTGGGGCCATCAGGAGAGCGTGGTCGGTATCGCGCGCCAGGGGGGTGGGCGTGCCGTCGGCGGCCGCCCGGATGAACTGGGGCAAGGCAGCGCGGGCCTCGTGCAGGGTTGCCGGTGGCGGACCGGGGAGCAGCTTGCGGGCGAGGGTGGCAGATGGAGGGGTTGCCGAGGGCGCGCTTGCCACGGCGGTACCCGTTTCGCTTTCTTGAGCCGTGGTGGCGGTCGCGCTGGTCCGGACGGTGTCGCTGGAGTCGGGGGCGGTCTTCGAGGTGTCTCCTGGCCTCGCCGGTGCAGCGGCGGGCTGTGAGAGGAACTGGGCTGGGCCCGTGGAAGGGGCCGGCTTCGCGACCGGGGAAGGGCCGCGTTGCGCCGGGGCGGTCTCGTGTGTCAGGCCGTCGTGCTCCGTGGCGGGTTCGGTGAGGATGGAGGTCGCGTCGGTCACCGGGGCCGGTTCGGGGGCTGGCTTTGATGGCTGGGCCGGGGCCGGGCCTGCGGAGGGGGCCTGGCCGGGGTGCAGGCATTGGGTCACGATCCGTTCCAGCAGTTGGTACGTCTGCTCAGCGCGGGTGCTGCGGGGACCGCCGAACGCGGAGCGGGGCGCGGTGAGCAGGACGTGCCAGTGCGAGCCGCTCGTCCGCTGCTGGGCTGCGGCCTGCAGAGCAAGTCGCAGTCGGCGGCCGGATTTCTCTGCCAGCCCTCCGCGCGGTGGTGTCACCAGTTGGTGTGCCGGCATCGACAGGGCCTGCCGCAGCGAGAGCGGGATACTGGTCCAGACGGGGTCAGTCGGGCTGGGCAGCTCGATCCCCTTGGCCGCGCCCGGTGCGGTCTGACGTGGTGCAGGATCTGTCCTGGTGGGAGCCTCGGCTGCGCTCTGGTTGAACGTGGTTCCGGAGCGGGGGGAACGCGAACGCGATGACACCAGCGGCTCCACAAGATCAACGCAGGGGTGGGTACGGGCCCCCGAGGAGGGGCCCTCCTGGTGAAACAGGCGAAACGGCGCCTTGAGCAGCCGCGCGGGAACCACCGACCACTCAAAGTGTAACGCCTGTTGTGCAGACTAACCCACTCCGGTACACATTTGGAGTGCCTGTTGTAACGCGCCTGGGTGAAGCGGCTGGGCGCCGGAGACGTCTTACGCCCAGCGCACTCCCGGCACGGCAGCAGTCTCTCCGAACGTGTCATGTCGTTGCGCGGGCCAGGTGACGGGACAAGGCCGCACGAAGGGTCGGGAGGGGCGCTTGAGCGCCCATCATCTGGAGCAGTTCCTCGACGTCCCAGGTGACCAGTCGGGCTGTGCGGGTGAGGTAGAGGCCTACACGGTTGAGCCCGTACTGGTCCGAGTAGTCCAGGAGGGCGTAGCCGATGAGTTGTCTGAGGGCGGGTGCGGCCAACCGGGTGGCGTCCTTGGTGGCTTTGATGTCGATCAGAAGGCCGTCGGCGATGAGGTCAGCGTCTGCGCCGTCGATGTCGGTGGAGCCGGCGAACGTCGGGCCGGACCGGCAGGTGTCGGGCGTGGTGGCGGCGCGGAGGGGACCCAGGACGGTGTGTGCGTTGCGGATCTGGGCGGTCAGGTCGCGGACGGCGTAGTCGGGGACGCGTTGCAGGAGGGAGGGGAGGGTGGTGGCGGCGCGCAGCGTTCCCAGGGGGCTGGCCGGTGCGAGGTATCCGCTGCGGTAGATCTCTTCGAACCAGGCCATCGCCATGCACAGGCGGCCCAGGTGTTCTTCGGCCTCGAGCGGCAGGAGGAGTTCCCGATCGCGATCGTCGGGGGCCTGTCGGGCGAGGACCTCGTCCAAGGCGGCGTGGAGGTCGTTTCCGGTGGTGGTGAAGGCGTGTGCCGCGGCCACGTCGCCTTCGGCCCAGGCGCATGCCGCGGCTGCCTGTACGCCGAGGGTGACGGCCGTGTCCCAGGTGCGGGCAGTGGTGAAGGCGTATCGCAGGCGGTGGTCGACGGCTGCTCCGAGGGTTCCCCACAGGGGCCTGACGCCGGCGGGGGCTTGGGGTAACAGCAGCGGCCCGGCTTCCACGTCGGCGAGTGCGTTGCGGAAGGAGTCGGTGGCGGGGCGGATCTGCGGCAGGTGTTCGCGCAGGAACGTGGACAGGGGGCTTCCCTTGGCCTGGAGTTGGGACGTCAGCGACACGGCGGGGCTGTCCTTCACGAGGTCATGGTGATCGGCAAGGTCTGGCTTCAGGGTGGTTGGGCAGCGTGTGCGCCGTGGCGTGTTGTGAGGGTTTTCGGCCCGCGCTCGGGAGCATCCAGGGGGCGCACAGGCGTGGCACTGGCTGTCGGCCGTCCTCCGAGGGGGTGAATCGCTTGGTTCCGGCTGCGTGCCGTGCGTGGTGGGACATCGCAGTTCAGCGGCGGTTTGGGCCCGGCTCCAGCGCGGACACGCGCAGGGTGGTGCGTGCTGTGCGGTCCGCATGGGTCGGCGATCATCGCTCCTGTCACTCAGTGATCTCTGTCAAGGACACTCAGTAAAGTGAGATGGAGTCGTGGTGGTCGTTGATGCTGCCGTGAGCCGGCGCAGGACCATGGTGGTCAGCGCTGCGGTCCGGGCCGGGTACGCGTGGTCGGTGCGCCGTTCGGAGTCCCGGGCCTGGCGGGAAATCATGAGCATGACCGGGGTGGTCAATGCGCTGCGTGGTGCCGCGGTTCCGGCGTTGAGTCCGGTGGAGTTCGTGGACCGTTTGTCGCGGCCCTTGAAGCAGCTGGCGCCGGATGTGTTCGGCGATGACCGGCTGGGCTGGATCACGGTTTTGGAGTGGGACGAGCTCCGCGACGACGTGCACTCCGACGGGTGCTCGGTGATCGTGGACCTGCTGGCGGAGGGCGACCGCGGCCGCGGATGGCTGCCGTCGTGGACGTGGCTGCAGCAGGAGGTCGTGCAGAACGAGGCGTTCACGCAGATCAAGACCGGTGCCACGGAGGAGACGTACGTGGCCCGGCGCCGGTTCGTGATCGACAACCCCGTCGGCGGTGCGGGCTCGTTGGCGGACCTGTGCAGCCAGGCGGGGATCGCTCCACCGGTTCCCTATGTGCCGATCCCGCCGGACCGCCTGTACGACGGGCACTACTGGTGGCCTTGCCCGACGTGCCGGTGGCCGATGCGTGTCACCGGAGCTTCGGTGCGCTGCAGCTACCTACCCCACAATGCCGCCTACTTCGTCCGTGACAGCAGCGGCCCGACGCCGCGGCTGCGGCGCCGCGACGAGACCGTGCCCCGCCAGCCGGGCGCCCGCCGGTGGGTGGCGGCCGGTGAGGAGCGCACCCTGTGCGTGGAGCTCCCTGTGTGGCGCTACATGGTCGTTCCGGGTGTCGAAGAACTGGCGTTGTTCACACGGTGGTTTGGCGTCTCGGATCTGCTGGATGTCGCCTTGTGGCCCGGTCAGGACGCCTACGACCTGCGGTTCGAGATCGCGTCGACCAACTGGACCATGGCACTGGACCTGAAGGACGTCGCCAGTGCCGGTGCGCTGGCTGACAAAGTCAGGTCCAAGCCCCTGGCGGCCCGCACGATCGTGCTGCCCGACCACCGCGGCACCGCGCACCAGGCGGAGTTGTCGGATCTGCTGCCGGGCTATGAGGTACTGCTGGTCTCGGACGTGCACAAAGCCGTGGGCAAGGCACTGGCCCGGGCGAGGAGGTCGTCGCGGTGAACTCCGATGACAACGGCCTGTCCCGGCGTGAGGCATTGGTCATTCCCCGCCTCGTCGCCGCGGCGTGTGCCGCGGCGCAAGCCCATTTTCCTCAGGCGCAGGGCGCCACCGCGTTGTTGACCGCCGCGCAGTTCCTTGTGACGGGCACGTTCGACGTGTGGGAGGGATATGAGCGCCTGCCGGTTGCTGACCAGTTGCAGTTGAGCCGCCTGCTGCGGCATCGTCCCAACCCCCTGGCCAACGATGCCGGTTTCCGACAGTACGCGCTGGAGCAGTTCTACCTGGGCGAAATTCCCGGTTTCCGGTTGCGTGCGGACGAGGAGACCATCGACAGCCATCACGGGATGAACCCGCGGGCCTGCTTGACCAAGCTCCTGGACGAGTTGGACACGATCGTGTCTGAGTTTCGGACTGCGGCGGCAGTGGCCAAGTCCGGGCAGTACACGCACACGCTGCGGCTGCCGATGGCGGGCCGGCAGCCGCAACCCGTGCTGGCGTTGTATGCCTTCGGGGACGAGCATGCACCGGAGCGGCGGCTGCCCGTCGAGCGGTTGGTCACCGCAGGGGAACTGGCTGCAGCGGACGTGAAGATCCCCGAATTCCTGGCGTTGAGCCGCAGCCTTGACATCGCAGGGGAAGGTAGGGCGTTCCGCGTCGCCGCGCTGGAGCCGTTCTTCGCCAAGATGACGACCGGGCAGGGCGCGGCAGTCGGCAAGGTGATGCGGCTGAAGGCCGGGATGACGCAAGTCCTCAGCGCTCCCACGGGGTCGGGGAAAAGTGTGTGGATGCGCGCGGCGGCGTCCTGGGCGGTCCTGGAGGGCCATACGATCGCCTTGGTGGTGGACACAAACGCCGCAGCGCTCAAACTCGCCCGCGCCATCGAGGAGGATCTGGGCTCCCTCAGGGACGACGGTCTGCTCGGCGCCAGTGCCGGGACCGCCGAGCAGGTGGTGGTCCCGCTGATGTCGCCGCACAACCTGATGCGGGAGGTGGAGCGCGCCGCGCACAGTTCCGGGGACCCGGACTTCGTCGACTGGGTCTTCGGCCGTATCGGGTACTCCTGCCAGTTGCCGGCCCTGGCTTCGGTGGACGAAGCAGTGGACACCTGGATCCCCGGGAGTGAGCCGTGCACCAACCTCACCGCGGTGCGGGACAAGCCGCTGGAGGAGTACCGCAGCATGCCGGCGGCGAAGGTCTGCCCATTCAAGGCAGGCTGCGGCAAGTACCGGCTGGCGCGGGAGGCATGCGCCGCACAGGTCATCATCACCACCCACGCCAACCTGTACGGCGGGCGGATGCACATCCCGTTGGAGATGGACGACGGCTCGGTCGAGGAGAAGGTCAGTGTCGAGGAACTCGTCCTGCGCCGCTGCCAGATCGTACTGATCGATGAGCTTGACGCGTTCCAGTCCACCGCCATGGACCGCTCGGGTCGGGGACTGACTCTGGCATGGGGAGACCGCGGCCATGACCGGCCGTTGCTCGACCTGGATCGGCAGATCATCTCCGCGTTCGTCCAGTTGCCGGGAGCTTTGGAGGAGCGCAGCCGCTCCAACCTGCTGGAGTGCCGGCGGTTGGCCGAGACCTACACCATGCATTTGGCCCGCGGTGACCTGGCGTTGAGTGAGCGCCTGCCGGAGGATCCCGGCCGGGGACGCGGTGGTAAGGACCGGCAGGCCAGTCGGCGCTGGGTTCTGCCCGAGCGGTGGGACGGGATGATCGCCCGTGAGCTGGCGGCGTTTCTCGCCGATGATCCCGCCCAGGTGGGATCCAGTCCGCAGCGCGGTAGCGGGCCGGCGGAGGCGGTTCTTCTGGAGGCGGTCTACGACCCGGCGGTGGCCTCGTACTGCCTGCCGGAGCACCTGCGCGAGTTTGCCCGTGTCGTGCGCTCGATCACCGCCGCCAGCGCTTCGGGCGGAGTGCTGGACCACACCCGCAACGTGCTGTTCGAGATGCTCACCCCCTGGATTCCGGCGCCCCGGATGCGTACAGCCGTCATCGAACGCCTGGTGCGCAGAATGTTCCTGGTACCGCTGCGCAGGATGCTCTACAGCTTCGTCCATGATGCTCCACAGCTGAAGCTGGCCGGCGCCACCGCAGCTGAGGAGATCGCTCAGGCACTGCGCGGATTCGAGACGTGGCGGGCCATCCCGCACGGGCCCATGGGACGGCTGGTCTTCGCCTTCACCGAGGACTACACCCCCCAGGCCGTCCGCGACACCCGGTTGTGCGCCGCGGCGTTCGGCGGTGACCCCCACCGCTACGTCACCTCGCTGGGCCAGATCACCGCCCTGGCACAAGCCGGACACCGGCGCATCGTGGTCGGGCTGTCGGCAACGGCCTACATCCCAGGGGCTCACCGCCACCACGTCCACGCCAGGCCGGCCTACATCGTTGCCGACGAGGACTCCTGTGTGGAGATCGACGCTCGGCCCATCCCCGGCCTGGACCAGGAGTGGATGCGAATCTCCGGCCTGACGGGCAAAAAACGCCGGGAGGCCACCGTGGAGTTGGGCACCCGCCTGTGGAGCGAGCTGTCACGGGACCTGGAGACGTTGTCCGAAGGGGACACAGCGGGTGTCCAGGACTCGATCCTGCTGGCCACCACCTCCTACGACAGCGTCCACGACCTGGCTGAAGGGCTGCGCCAGGCCGGAGCCCCACCAGGGCTGGTCACTGTGGCGGTACGCCCCGATCCCGACGGCGTGCGCTCCGGCACACAGCAGGAGGATCTGCCCTGGATCGAGTTGGCCGGTGACCGGCTCGAGGACTTCGGGTCGCTGGTCCGCGCGCGGATCCTGATCGCTCCGATCAAGCGGGCCGAGCGGAGCTTGAACATCCTCGCCCCCGGATCCCGCCGCTCCCGCATCGGCGCAATCTGGCTGGCTGTTCGCCCGATGTCCATCGTCGACGACCCGGACGAGTTGCTCGCCCATGTCGGCGCACGGGTGCTGGACGACTGCCTGCCCCATGCACTGCCCTGGACGGTCCTTGCGCAGGCCAGGAAGGTCGCCGGCCGCTACTTCGACGAGCTGGTGGGCAGCCGCCGCTACTTCAGCGCGCTTCCCCGCCGCGCGAAGAAGGCCATCGCCGCGGAGCTGATCGCGTCGATCATCCAACTCGTCGGACGCGCCCGGCGCGGGGGAACCCCCGGCCGTATCCGGCTGGTCGACTACGCCTTCCTCGACCCGCGGGGCAACTCCGACCTGCCCTCGCTCATCCACGACCTGCGCAAGGACTGGGCACGGACGGGAGAACTGGACTTGCTGCAGGCCACCAACGGCGCCTCACTGCGCGCATTCCTCACCTTCGCCGAGACCCGATCCCCCGCCCGCGACACCTTGGACCACGCATGCTGACCACGCTGGCTTTTCTCCTGGACCCCCAGCACCTGGGCACCGTCGTGCGCTACCCGCTCAGCCCAGACTTCGCCGCAGCATGGGAGTGCCTTCCGCGCTACCGCGACAGCGACACCTCCAAGCCGGTGCGCCCCGCCTACGCCAGCCTGGCCACGGCGCTGTCCGCGGTGACCAACCAGCCGGTGGTACTGATGCCCGACATCCTCGACCGGCCCGACGACGAACAGCCGCTGCCGACGGTTCTGGTCACCACCGACCCGATTCCCGGCCGGCTTTTGACCCGCGCCGTGCGCAGTTGGGAGCGCCATGTCCGCGGCGGAGAAGACGCCAACACCCTCGCCCCGCTTCTGGCCGACTCCGAAACCCACCAGGAGGAGCTGGCCCGCTTCATCTGCGGCGCCGACCTGGGCCGGCCCCGAGCGCCGCAGTGGTTCTACCGGGTCGCGGCCTGGAACTTCGCCGCCCACGTCGGAAGGAAGGACCTGCATCTACCCGCGCTGCGTCTGCCAGAAGCTCTTCACGGCGAAGGCGAGCAGCAGCGCGGGGGAACCCGCCTGAAGTGGCTGATGGACACCAGCGGCAGCCTCCTGGCCTGGGACCATGTCCTGACACACCACGCGGGACAGCCCCGCGCCACCGGCCACGCCATGCACAAGATCGACTTCCGGGTCATCACGCTGCCCGGCGAGTCCCGCATCGCTGTCCACGCCCTGCCGACGTTCAGCCGCCTGGCGACCCACTGGGCCAGCACCCGCACCGCCTTCGTCGCCCGCGGCAAGGACACCGTGCTGCGGCTGCCGGTCGGACACCGCCGCACCGAGGACGGCTGGGAACCGTACGCACGCGGCTTCACCACCCAGGTCGTCGACGCCTGCAACCTGGAAACCATCACCCTGGGCACCAACGACACCCTCGCCGCAGGCACCGGAACGGTCCGCGCCCTCATTCCCGCACCGGTCGAGCACCCGCTGGGCAAAGGCACCGGCACCCGCTTCAACCTGTACCTGGCCAACTACATCAAACGCGCCGCACACAAACTCAAGCCCACCCAGGTCACCTACGAACGCACCGACTTCGAAGTCACCCGCCCGGCCAAAGGCCCCATCACACGCGACGACCTGCCGCAGGCCCTGGCCGGCACCCGAGCCGCAACGGTACGGCTCCTGGCCCTGTATGACAGCGAGTACACCCGCGAGCGGATGATCACAGCCCTGACCGACTACCTCGACGACCCCGAGCAGGCACCCCCCTGGCACGACGGACGGGACTTCCCCCTCGTCGGCCCGGTCAGCGTCCACTTCCGCCGGATGCCCGAACTGGTCTCCACCGTCCCCGTTCACTGGGACCAGCACCTGGCCTTCCTCACCTCTCTCCCCCACGCCGACCTGACCGGTGTGTGGATCGAGACACGCTGGAACCCCAAAAAACGCGCACGCCGGGACCGCGCAGAGGACTACGACCCCAAGCGTGACCTGCGCCGCCACTTCCACCACCGCGGCGTGGTCTCCCAGTTCATCGCCCACCGCAACCGCCCCAAACCGCGCCCCGCCACCGCCCCCGCGCCCGACGGCACCGCAACAGCCGTACCGGTCTGCGCCCACGACGCCGAACCCCCAATCGCAGAAGCGGGAGCACGCGCGCCGGGCAGGCCGAAGGTCGACTATCCGGCCATCAACGGCCTGCGCGACCTGCTGCTCCGCCTGGGCGCCATCGACCGGCGCCTGGCCGACGCCGTGCCCTTCACCGACACCGCCCTGCTGATCGGCCTCCACCTGCGCCAGCAGCGCGTCAGCAACCGCACCATCGGCTCCGCCGATCGGACCCAGATGGTGGAGGTCCTCACCGGTCTGCGTACCAGTGCCGACCCCGACGAACCCTGGCGGCTGGGCATCTACAACCGCCAGAACCATTCCTGGGTATCCCTGCCGAACGGAGAAGCGGCCTTCGGATCAGGACCGATCGGTGTCGACGGCCATGCCCGCCACGCCGACGGCGCACAACTCGTCCGCGAACACATCAAAGCCGCCCTGCGGATCCTGCCCACAGGCCTACCCGTCATCGTCTTCGCCGACGCCGAAGCCTGCCGAACCATCTGGCCCGCACTGCAGCATGCCCAACTCGGCGAAGGCCCCTACCCCGGCGACGATCTCGCCGCACAAGGACGCCCGGTCGCCGTGGTCACCATCAACGCCTCCTACGGTGAGGTCCCCACCCCGGTAGACCGCGCCGACGGCCGCCGCAAGGACCAGGAACGGCCCGCCGCCCCCGACACCTACCTCCACCGCCGCACCACCGCCACGGGAGTGACCAGCTGGTACCTCGCCCAAGCCTCCCGCACCTACAACGGATTCGGCCAGACCAGCATCAACGGCAGCAACCACACCCGCTTCACCCTCCCCAACGACCTCAAGGACACAGTCCTGGGCAAGGACTGGCACAGCTTCACCGCCACCCAGATCACTGTCCCGGTGCCCGGCCCCTACGACCCGGAACAACTCGCAGCCCTGACCGCGGCCTTGTGCCACCAAAGCCTCGGCTGGGACGCACGCACCCGCCACCCAGTCCCCCTGCACATCGCCGGCTGCGTCGACAAAAACCACAGCGAGCACCGCGGCCCCAGCACCGGACTCACCGACACCGACACGCCCTCCGACGATTCCGACAGCCCCTGACCGACAGTGCCCCCACCGCGCAACCGGCCACTGGTCTACCCACGGTCTCAGGACCGCAGGACCGCAGGACCGCTGACTCATGCTCTGACCGTCGCTGGTCCGCTGCAACTCCCAGATCGGCCGGTCCAGTTCCCTGCCCTGCGCGGTTCGTGTGGGAGGCAGTTGCTACGGTTTCTGCCAGGCCGAGGCCGGCAGCGACGTCGGCGGCTGCAGGTGCGTTCAAACCGTTGGCTGGCGGGTGCCGGTCTGTGGTGAGGTTGAGGGTGTGAGTTCCCGGTCGAAGCGTCGCAACGCGCGCAATGTCAGGCAGCGTCGTCCTGGAGTTGGACGAGCTGAAGGGGGCTGGCGAACCCGGTCAAGGGGCTGTTCAGCATGTTCCGCAACCCGGCCGCGCACGTGCCGCGACTTCACCGCACGGTCACCGACGAGGAGTTGCTGGAACTGCTGACCACGTTGTCTATGGTGCACCGGCGGCTCGACAGCGCGCAGATCAATCCCGTGACGTCCTGGCGCCTCGCGCAGGGCGTGGGTCGTGCTCACGCGGCGTTTCCGCGGCCGCGGGCGCCTGTCACCGGCACGGCGCCTTGGCGGACAGGCACCCATTGTGGTTGCCGGCGCAGGGGCCCGGGGCGGGGTCTGTCGCGTGGGTCGGAGGGCGGGGTGAGGCGGTGCTGCTGGTGCTGTCAGCGGGCGCGCCACCAGCGCCCGGCTCGAACCATGCTTCCTCCACGAAGGTTCGGCAGCCAGGACGCACCGGACACCCGCCAAGGCCCTACTGCGCAGCCAGGTCAACTGGCGTACCTCAACGATCGCGTCGGATCAGCGGGCCTGTTCCAATGACCGCACGTCCTGCTCCGTCTCCCTGACAGCAGCATCCATGCGGCTGTGGACCAGTTGAAGGAAGGCCGTGAGATCCAGAGGCTGCCTGCGCGCCCGGTCGAGGAAAGCCATCGCGGCTGCCCCGCCTGGCTCAGACACCAGTTGGGCAAGCATGTGCCGCAGTCTGGCTTGGATGAGCGCCACGCTGAACTCCGCCTCTGCTTGGGCATTGCGGAGATCCGCTACTCCCGCGACAGCCGACAGCCAGGCGTCTGCTGGGATGTCATCGGGGTGGGTGAACAGCAGCTCGGTGAGACGCTGTTCGATGGCGGAGATTCGCTGCTCGGGCTTGTCGGCAGGTGGGGGCAGGGGTCTGACGAATCCCACCGACAGATCCATCTCCAGGGCTTTGGCCAGCCGGCGCAGCAAGGGAAGGGTTGGCACAGTTGCGCCTCCCTCGATGCGCGAGATCTGGGGCTGCTTCATGTCGGCGCGCTCTGCCAGCTGAGTCTGGCTCAGGCCGAGTTCGGTGCGCCGGTCGTAGACCTGCTGTGCGAGTTCGTCGGCGAGGCGGGCGTCCTCGTACAGGTCCTCGTACTCGGCATCGGCCGGGCGGGACCGGGGGTCCCAGCGGGCGTGGGTCATGATGGGCCTCCTTCTTTCCTGACCGGGCCTTGGTAGATGTTGTGGTCCTCAGCTGGCGGGTGCCGGTCTTTGCAGTTCTGCCGCGCCCGGCGTGCGCGGGCGATCTCGTCTGCCTCGTTCATCCTGGTTTTGCGGAACTGCGTCAAGAGCACCACTCGGTGGCCCGGAGCGAACCAGTAGGTGATCCTCTGGTCGTCGTCACCGAGCTGGAAGCGCAGTTCGTACAACCCATCACCGAGTGGTCTGCTTCGTGGCATGCGCATGCTCGGACCATCCTCGGCGAGGCGACAGACGTACAGGTCGACGCGGCTATGAGCGTCGAGGGCCAGGCCGGAAAGCCAGTCCTGCACTTCCGGCTCGATCTCGACGGTCCACAGCCCAGCCTCGTCCATAACATCCAGTGTATATGCACTCAACGTTATAGTCCTTCGGCCCGGCAGAGGAGGCCGGCCGCCGCGTTCCGCCTGCATGGCCGGCGCCTGGGAGATCGAGCCTCGGGCTTCGATGATTCCGCCGCCAGCCGGCCCCAGGAACCGAGCAGCGCTCGTCGCGCCGGAGACACTGCGAGTGTCGCGTAGGGGGCAGCACCGAACACCGTGAACCCATGGCGTCGACCTCGGCCTTCTCTTCCGACGCCATGGGCCTGGTGGCGCCGCTTGGCCAGATAGAGAAGCTCCTCAGCCTTGGCCGTCACCTCGCAGGACTCTCATGCAAGGCGCCCCGCCGCGCTCGCGCGGGTACCAGCGCGGCCGACTCCCCCGCCAGAGAGGATCAGCCTTCTGCAGGAGTCCCCCGCCACCGAGGGATCGCACACGCAGGCGCGGCCGGAGTTGCTTCTGCAAACTCCGTCGGGCGCTCCGGCCTGCGCAAGCACCTCACCTCCGCGCAGGCTCGACCACGCACTCCCTGACACATTCCGCCCCGGCCCAACCGCCCCACCACCGAGCCAGCGGGTCTTACTCATGATCATCGAGAGCGTCTCCGCGGCGGCCCGTCGCGTCCACCGCAGGATTTCAGCAAAGGGAAGAAATCAACTGATTCCTGGCGAGCAACAACAGACAGAGGGAAAATTTGACCTGTTTTAGCAGCTTTCGCTCAACAAAGATTCATAGGATTGCGATTTTCGCAACCCATGGGTAAGGTGGAGCAGTGACTGAATCGTTGATTGCACGAGTTCGCCAGGTACTCGAGGGCGTCGGCGAACCTCAGGCAGAGTTCGCCGCCCGAGTGGGCCTGACTCCCGACAAGCTGTCCAAGTCCCTGTCGGGCCGCAGGCGCTTCACGTCCCTGGAACTCGCCCTCATCGCGGAGCAGGGCCGCACCACCGTGGACTGGCTGCTGCAGGGCGTCGAGCCGCGAAGCACTACGCGTCTGGCTGCACGCACGCAGGGACCGGACGATGCGGCAGCTGCCGCAGGGCGGCCGGTTGCGCTCGCCTACGCCGACATCGTCGACGCCCTGACTGCAGCCGGATGCGCGCTGCCCTCCCCCGTCCTGCCGGCTTCTGCGGCCGCCGACGACGGAGATCTCATCGCTCAGGCCACCGATCTCGCTCGGCAGGCCACGGCCGCCGTCGGGACCAGCCCTCAAGGTGTGTCCACGCGCCAGCTGGGCGAGCAATGGGAGGAGATCTTCGGGCTCGTCGTGACAGCCGAGGACCTCCCGCCAGGGTTGGACGGTTTGGCGTGGGCCCCCAACGGGATGCGTCTGGTGCTGCTCGGGCGCTCCCCTATCTGGAGCCGCCAGCGCTTCACTCTCGCCCATGAGCTCGGGCACATCCTGGCAGGCGACGCGGAGGACGACCCTGTCGCCGAGCATGTCGCGCCCAGCCTCGCTCAGAGTAGGGCCGAGATCCGGGCCAATGCCTTCGCTGCCGAAATGCTCATGCCTGCCAGTGAACTGCGAGCGCGCGTGGCGCAGTCCGGAGCCCCAGGGCCAGATGACGTACTGCAGTTGTCGTGGGACTTCCTCGTCTCTCCCAGCGCTATGGCCACCCGCCTGAAGACTCTTCGAGTGATCAGCGAGGAGCAGCGCCGCGCATGGGCCACTGCCACGACTCAGGCGGCGGCAAGGCATGTCGGCGAGCTCGACATGCACTTCGCCTACGCTGAGCAGTCCGAGACCGGCTGGTACTCCACGCTCCTGGCCAAGCAGGCGATCACCGCGTATGTGCGGGGCGATGTGAGCATCCGTGCCGTGTCGGCTGTCACGGGCAAGGATCCCGATCAGCTACTCGATCTGTTCCAGGCCAGCGCGCCGTTGGAGGAGGCGCCGGCGTCATCTTCATCCCCTGCGAGCACTCCAGAATTGGCCTTCACTCCGTGAGTTCGTGGTGCTTTCCCGACAACACCGTCTTATGCAATTTTGCCTCTGTGAACCGGCTGGACCTCTTGGAGGCGATCCTCGACGGCCGCGGGCGCTGGGCTGAGGCGGTGGCGCACGAGGCGCGGGCCTCGGCTGCCGTGGCGCTGCCCGGTCTGGCGTCGGTCTTCGAGAAGGGGTGGCTTGGGGAGCCCCTGGAGATCGGCCAGGAGGAGGCGGCCGCAGTGGAGCGCGTGCGTCGCTCGGGCTTCTTCGGGCAGGCTCAGCGCCCCACGCAGCACCTGGGCGAGGCGCAGACTCTGCACATCGTCCGTACCTGGCTTGGTTACGGAGACTCGGTGTGGATCAGCGACGACCGGGCGGCATGCGATTTCGCCCGTCACCACGGCATCACGACCTGGCGCACGATGGATGTCATGGCGCAGGGCTGTGCGCGCGGGGACGTTGTTCACGTCGAGGCCTTCGCTCTGCTGCAGGCCATGCAGTCCTGTGGAAGAAGTCTGGAGATGCCGTCGAGTGCGCAGGCGCTGCTCTCCTGACACCGCGTGCGGCCGCCCGTGATCGGCGCCTGAACCGGTCGGATCCGAATACTTTCGGACGTAAACGATCCAACGGCCCGCGCAGCCCCCACACTTGCATAAAGTGCCTCCCAGCTGCTGTGAAGCAGCCGGGGGTGAGGATGCGGATCGACAGCTCAAGTGCGGGGGGCGACGGCTCCGCGGCCCGACGCGACCTCTACCGCTATGCGACGGCCGAGCATGCGCTGGAGTACCTGCTGGTCATGGACCTGTTCACGCAGTCGCTGTTGACCGACCTGTCGGCTGCCGAGGTTTCGGAGAGGGCCACGGACGCCGGCCGTGCCCTGTCGGTGGAGACCGCCGAGGAGCGGTGCCTGAAGCTGGTCAGGTGGGGCAATCTGGTGTCGACCACACGCGACCCCCGGGTTCCGACGGTGGCCGCACTGCAGCGCGCCCGCAACCGTTTCCAGGCGTCCCGGCTCGGCGTGAAGGTCCATCACCAGGTGCAGGATCTGCTGACTGCTGCCGACGGCGCCAGGGAAGTGGCCCGTGAACTGCTGGGAAGCATGGTCCAGTTGCTGGACCGCATCATCGGCCACGCATCCGGGAGCGGCGAGACCGAACCCGATGCGCTGGCCGCCGATGTCACGACGGTCTTCTCCCACCACCAGATTTTCACCGAGAGCGTCCGCGACTTCTACGCCTACCTCTCCTCGGTGCTCAGCCGCTACGACCTGGCCGGTGAGGAGTACTCGACCTTCAAGACGCTGCTGCTGGAATACGTCGATCTGATCAGCAGCGACGTGTCACGGCACGCCCCGGCAGTGGCCGATCGTCTGGTGCGTCTGAGGCCGCTGCTGCCTGCCGTCCTGAAGGTACTGGCCGCGTTGCCCGGTCTGGTCTCCGCCGACGGCAGTCCGGTGCAGCAGTCCCCGGGCCGGCAATTGCGGGACTGGCAGGAGCTGACCGACTGGTACAGCGGGCAGGACGGGGCTTCCGGTCCCGCGCACCTGCGTGCGGCCGCTGAGCAGGCGCTGAGCCAGCTGATCAGCAATGCCAAGCGCATGCTGGCGACCGAAGGCACGGGCGTGCCGCGGCGGGACGACTTGCTGCACCTGGCCGCGCTGTTTCAGGCCGCCCAGGCAGAGGAGGCGGATCGCGCGTTCTGCGCCGCTTTCGGCGCCTACCCGGCCCGCCATCTGTCCGGCGGTCCGGAAGAGCCCGATCCGCGAGTTGCCACATCGGCGTCGTGGTGGGAGACGGATCCGGTGGACGTTCCGGTCTCGTTGCGGGAACGCGGAGACCGGGCTGCCCGCGGACGTACGTCCCGTGTGCCGGCCGCGGGCATGGCCGAGGCCCAGCTGCGTGCACAGGCAGCCGCCGAGCTGGCAGCACGCCAGGCATGTGCTGCTGAACTGGCCGCCGTCGGCGAAGTGAACGGGTCCCGGCTGTCTCCAGGGGCCCGGGAGATGCTGCTCGACCTGATCAGTCAGGCCCACTCACAACATCCCACCGCGCAAGGTCCTCTGGAGGCCGTGGATGCCCACCTGGGCGTTGCCGTTCATATCGAGCACACGCCGAGCCGCCTCACCCTTGTCCTGTCCGATGACGGCCGCACCCTGATCCATGACCTGACGCTGCGCACACGCGCCATCGGCGGCGGATTGGCGTCGAGCGATCCCGCCGCCGACGGAACCGGCAGCAGCCGCTCCTCAGCTCCACCGCCCGGAGGTGACCGGTGAACGCTGCAAGACTGGCTGCTGCATCCGCTGCCACCGCCGAGCAGGAAGCCAGTGAGCGCAGAACCGCCGCTCGCACACTGCTGGGCCACCCGCTGCTGACCTCCCGCCGGCATCCGGAGGAACTGGCCCTGGTACGGCGGCACGCGATGGCACTCAAGACCACCTTCAGTCGCGTCCTGGGCTACCACCTGATCGTGGAGAGCTCGTTCGCGCGATTGGTGAAAGCCCCCCTCAGCCCGGACGGCCCGCAGCGTGTGGCCCGCCGGGGTGACGGGCCCGCATTCACTCCGCAGACCTATGCGCTGTTCGCCCTGGCCTGCGCAGCGCTCCTGGCCCCTGGTATCGGCGAATTCGTTCTGATCTCGTCGCTGGTGGACCAGCTCCGCGCCGACGCTGCAGCTGCCGAGGTCACCTTGCAGGACTCGCCTGCTGAGAACCGGCGCTTGGCCCATGCGCTCGGGCTGCTGATCGAGTGGGGTGTGCTCAGTGAGACCGACGGCTCGGTACAGGCCTGGGCTGAACGCAAGGAGGAAGGGGTGCTCGCTGTGCACCGGTCCCTGCTGCCTCATCTGTTGGCCCGCCCGCTGAGGGACGCAGCGTCCCTTCAGGCTCTGTGGGCAGTACCCGAGGAACCTGCGGAGCCACGGCGCAGCCTGCGCCGCAGGCTCGTGGAAAACCCCCTGGTCAGACGAGAGGATCTCAGCGACGGCGAACGGGACGTGCTGTCGCGGGAGCGTTCGGAGCTCACCCGCCTGCTCGACGAGCACTTCGGTCTGACACTGGAGGTGCGGGCCGAAGGTGTCCTGGCCTACGACACCGACGGCGCTTTGAGCGATGTGGAATTCCCCGGGCCGGGAACCGTTCGGCAGGCTGCCCTGCTGCTGTGCGACGCTCTGATCGACCTCGGCCGGCCCGCTGCCGGTGTCTCGGCACAACTCGCGGACGGGGACACATCGGGGATGCTGGTCGCATGGTCGACCGTTGCCGACGAGGTCACGCATCTGACCGAGCGCCACCACCGCGCCTGGTCCGGTGCGCTGGTCGCCGACCCCGGACAGTTGCAGGCCGAGGTGATTGCTCTGCTGGAATCCCTCTCGCTTGCTCGCGGCACGCCCGAAGGCCTGCTGGTGCATGCCGCGGTCGCCCGCTACCGGCCCGCCCCCCATACCGCGGAGCCCAGCCGCGCCACACGCCGCCTGCACGACCTGTCCGCTCCGGCAGCCGACGCGCAGACCGGCCTGTTCGACGCCGGCCCTGCCCGGGAGGTCAGGTGACCTTCGCCCTTCCCGGCCCGCGAAGCGGCAGCCCGGCGACCGTGCCGACACCGCGGGCGCACCCGCAGCGGTGGCGGATGCATCGTGCAGGGATCGTCAACGTGTGGTTCTACCTCGACCAGCGCTTCGACCTGTCCGGCGGGCGGCTGATCCTGCGCGGCACCAACGGGTCGGGCAAGTCACGGGCGCTGGAGATGATGCTCCCCTTCGTCCTGGACGCTGACCGGCGCCGGATGGACGCCACCGGCTCCGGGAAGGTCCGGTTGGAAGATCTGATGCGTGCCGGCGGAGAAGAACAGCCCAACCGCCTGGGCTACGTGTGGCTGGAGCTGATCCGCCCGGGCGAGGGCCACACTCCGGCGGCAGCCCCGCAGTACCTGACGGTCGGCGCGCTGATCAGGTTCTCCCGCAGTACCTCGGAAGCCAAGGCGTGGTACTTCGCCACACCGTTGAGAGTCGATCACGAACTGGTGCTGGTCGACTCAGCCCGCACCCCGCTCTCACGCGAGGGGCTCGTCGAAGCAGTCGGAGCCGACCGAGTGACGGACAAGCCCGAGACGCATAGAGAGCGGATTCGCTCCGAGGTCTTCGGGCTGCAGGGCCGGCAGGGCCGGGAACGCTACATCGGGCTTCTGCAGCTGCTGCACACCCTGCGAGCGCCCGACGTCGGCAACCGGATCGACGAAGGCCGCCTTCCTCAGATCCTCTCCGACGCGCTTCCCCCGCTGCCGGAAGCTTCGCTGGCCACCGCTGGCGAGGAGCTCGACGGGCTGGAGGAGACCCGTCAGGCGCTGGAGCGTCTGGAGTCGGCCTACGGGCACATCGCAGACTTCCTGCGGGTCTACACCCGCTACGCCACCGGAGTGCTGGCCTCCCGGGCCAAGCAGACCCTGCGCGCAGCCGAGAACGCCCGCACGTTGGAAGGCGCGGCCACCCGGGAGAGGGACGCCCACGAGCACCTCGCCCAGGAGCGCGCCGAGACTGCGGCGCGGGTGGAGGAACTGGACGACCTCAAAAGGGAGTTGGAGGCGACCGCAACCGGCATCCGTCAGTCGCGCGAGTACCGGGCAGTGCGCGAACTGTCCGAACGCACCACCACGGTGCAGGCTCTGGCATCCGCAGCCGACAACGCCCTGGACGCCGCGTACTCCGCACGCCGCCAAGAGCAGGCGACGGTCGACTCCTGCGACCAGGCGACCGAAGACGTCCAGGAACAGGGCAACGCCATCACCACCCTTCTCACCCGGGTCAGCGCACATCTGAACCGGGCCGCCCTAAGTGCAGCGCTACCCACGCACCTGACGATCACCACGCATCGTCCCGCTGCTCTGGCCGAACCGGTCCGCACCATCAGGACGAGTGACCCCGAGCCCGTGCAGCGCCCCGTTCCGCTGGTGCTTTCCCCCGCAGCCGAGGAGGCAGCCGCAGCTGCGCAGCAGCTGTCCTCCACCGCCGACACTGTGCGGGCTGCGGCCGCAGCCCGCCAGCAGCAGGCCGATGCCCGCCACACCGATGCCCGGCGGCTGGCGGCCGCCCTGCAGAACGTGCAGCGAGCCGAAGACCGGGCCGAGGAAGCAGCCGCCACCGCCAGATCCACCGAGGAGCGCGCCCAGGACAAAGCCGGCGAGCGAGACGAAGCTGCCGAGGATCTGGCCCTGCAGTGGCGGTCCTGGACGACGTCGGCGGTCACCATCAGTCTTCTGGGCACCGTGGACTGGTCCGCCACGGCCGCAGCTCCGGCCTTTCACGGCGGCGAGAGGCTGTCCGAGGCCAGCAGTGAGGACCTGGCAGCGATGGATGCCGCCGCAAGTGCCGCTGCCACCCCTCCCCGCCAGGAACATGCCCGCGCCATGGCCGAACTCGACGCCCGGCAACGGCAGGCCGCCGAGACGGCCGACGCTCTGACCGAGGAAGCCCGAGCCCTGCACAACGCCGAGGATGTCCCGCCGCCGGCGCCGCACTGGGTGAGCTCACCGCCTCCGGGTTCAGTGGAGTTGTGGCGCGTGCTGGAGTTCCGCCCTGGCCTCAGCGGCGCCGACCGGGCCGGTCTGGAAGCAGCACTGCTGGCGGCCGGGATCCTGACGGCCCGCATCACCCCTGAGGGTGACCTCGAGGCCGCCGACGGCAATTTGCTGCTCCGCCCGTCAGGGCCAGCGGTGTTGCACTCGGTACGGGCGGTGCTGCACCCCAGTCAGCCGTGCCCGGTGCCCGCAGCTCGGGTCGAAGCTGTTCTGGAGCGTATCGCCCTGGACTCCTCGGCACACGCGACCTGGATCAGCCGGGACGGCTCTTGGGGCAACGGACCACTGCACGGCCGCCACCGCCTGTCCACAGCCCGCTACATCGGCGCAGTTGCACGGGCGGCAGCACGCGCGGCACGGCTGGAGCAGATCCAGGCTCAACTGCAGGAGCTGGCTCAGGCAGCTGAAGAACGGGCGCAGGCCCGCGATCGGCTGGCTACCGTCCTCACGGACCTGGAGGCGCATGTCCTGACCGCGCCGCGCTCTACGGCCCTGGCCAGCCTGCGTCACCAGGCGGCCCAGGCCGCCGTGGACGCCGCAGATGCCCGCCGCCAGGCACGCGAACTGCACGAGCAGGCGGCGACGCTGCGCCGGGAGTGGGCAGTCGACGACCGCCAGCACAGCCAGACCTGTGCGGCCTTGGGCCTGCCCGCTGACTCCGCGGCCCTGGCGACAGTCAGCGAAGCCGCCGCGACTGCCGAGTCAGGCTGCCGCGAACTGCAACAGGCAGCCGCGACCGTCACCGGCCGGATCCAGCGCTACCAAGCGCGGCTGGACCAGGCCGTGCAGGAGACTGCCCGCCGCCACGCCGCGGAGGACAAGGCTGCAGTGGCCTGTGCCACCTGGTCCGCACAAGCAGCAGAATTGGCAGCGCTGCGCGAGACGCTGGGCTCCACGCCGCAGCAGATCACCGATGCCCTGGAGCAGGCCGACCGCGCGCTGAGCCATGCCACCTCCGACCACAAGACAGCCAGCCGTGTTCTCACCGACCTGACCGCGAAGGAAGCAGCGGCAGGCATCACCTCCCGACACGCTGCCGAGCAGGCCGCGCAAGCCCGCCAGGACCTCGCCTCCAGCGCCGCACAACTGCGCCACCGCACCACCCACCCAGCCTTGGCCCACGCATTCAGCAGCCCCGCTCCCGCCCTGACCGACCTTCCCGCTGATCCCTCCCCCGAACAAGCGGTGGTCCTGGCCCGCACCGTGACCGCGGCCCTTAACGACTCCGCTCACACCGCGGATGTCACCGCGCTGCTACGGGCCCAGTCGCTGCTGGAACGCCATACGTCCGGCAGCTACGACGTGCAGGACACCGTCGAGGACGACCTGCACATCGTGGAACTCATCGACGCCACCGGCAGGCGGCACATCGCCCAAGCGGCCGCCGAGCTGAAAGACCGCAGAGACCGAGGCCGCCTGGCTCTGACTCAGCGCGAACGCGACGCCTTCCATCGCTTCGTTCTCGGCGGCATGGCCGGTGAACTGCGCGACCGCATCCACGAAGCAGACCGACTGATCAAAGCGATGAATCAGTCCCTGGAGACAATCTCCACCAGCCATGGCATCGGTGTCCGGGTGCGCTGGGTGCTGGCGGAGTCCGCGCAGAGCGCCACCGCTCGCCTCAAGGAACTCCTGGCACGCGACCCTCGGGTCCTGCGCGAGGAGGAGACCGACGAACTGATTGTGCTGCTGCGATCCCGCGTCGACCAGGCACACGCCAATGAGCCGGACGCCGGCTACGCCACTCACCTGCGCACAGCGCTGGACTACCGGACCTGGCACACCGTGAAGGTCATCATCATCGGCCCCGCGCCAGGGCAGGAACGCAGCATCAGCCGCCGAGCCAAACTGTCCCAGGGCGAGACCCGTTTCGTGTCCTATGTGACCCTGTTCGCCGCCGCCGACGCCTATCTCAGCGGCCTGCCCGACACCGACCGGGCTCTGCGCCTCATCCTGCTCGACGATGCCTTCGCCAAGGTCGACCAGCCCACCATCGGCGAGTTCATGAACCTGCTGGTCCGCCTGGACCTGGACTTCGTGATGACCGGCCACGCCCTGTGGGGCTTCTTCCCCGGCGTGCCGGCCCTGGACACCTACGAAGTCCGACGCGCAGAAGGAACTCCTGCGATCACCACGCACGTGCACTGGGACGGCCACACCCGCCACCTGCGGACCGCCTCATGACCAGCAGCACCGCCGTCCGGATACCGGAGCCGCTGCGCAGTTACCTCGCCGACGCCTGCCTTGCCCCCCTGTGGGCGGCGATGCGCTCCAAACTGGAGCGCAACCGCCTGTCCCCTACCGGAATCGTCCGCGTTGAACTCGACGAGGAAGGCACCAGCAGGCTCGGAGGACTTCTGGGCACCCGTCCCGCCGCCGGCACCGTGTCCGTCAGGCTGCCGCTACTGGACCATGCCCTGCGCGTCTCGGCAGCCCAGTGCGGTCTGCTGACTGCCGTAACCGACCTCACCGGCAGCCCTCTGACCGACCGCGTCCTGACACGGCAAAGGCAAAGCGCTGCGCGAGCCGACCTGTGGGCGCGGATCGATGCACGCCTGGCTGACGCCGGGCTGGCCGCCGCATCATGGGTCCCCACCTGGCTCGAGGGGCTACGCACCACCGGCATGCTCACCCGCGCCGGATCCGATACAGCATGGGAGGCTGCCGACGGCGCACTGCGCGCCCTGGCCCTGCTGCGCACCCTGCCCCTTCACCCGGCAGAACAACCAGACGTCCCGCCACGTGAATGGCAACTGGCTGAACTTGCCGCACACGCCACCGCCGACGGGCACGGCCTGGACGAGGGCCGCTTGGCCGGAATTCTCGTGCTGCGCGCCATCGCAGCAGCCTGCGACATACCGCTGCCTGAATCCTCCGCAGCCCGGCGCCGCCTGTGGGAGCGCGTGTCGGTCACGACAGACGTGGTATCGGGAACCGTCATGGTCTGGCACCTCAACCCGCCAGGAGACGATCCATGGTCGACGATGATGCGCAGCCGCTCTCAGATGCATCTGGTCACCCACCTGACCATGCACGAACTGGGCGCTGCATCGGCAGCGACCCTCGTGCCCCCCGACGCATCCGTGCACGGCTGCGAGAACCCTCAAGTCCTGCAGGCAACTGCCCGACAACGCATCCCCACTACCCTGATCTGCCCCTCCGGCAATCCAGCGGGAGCCGGCTGGGAACTACTGGGCCGCCTCAGACGCGACGGCGCCCGACTGAGCTACCACGGCGACTTCGACTGGCCCGGCCTGGCGATCGCCGCCCGCATCTTCGCTCTTGGAGCAGCGCCGTGGCGCATGGGCTCGAGTGACTACCGCGATGCGCTCACCAGCATCCGGGGCGACCATGCCCTTGGTCTGTCCGGACCACCAACGCCCAGCCACTGGGACCCTGCCCTGGCCACGTCAATGACCCGTGCCGGCGTGGCCATTCACGAAGAAGCCCTACTTCCACTGCTGCTCAACGATCTCTACACCGCGGCGCACAACGGCAGTTGACCCGTCTCCTCCTACCCTCTTCCGGTGTGCGGAGTTGGATCGGGTGGGGGCTTCGGTGGGGACGTAGGCGACGGGTCCGCCGGAGTGCGACACGAGCAGGGTGCCCAGCAGTCGGTCGGCGGCCTGACGGTCGCGTGCGGCCGGGGCGGTGAGGTGCTTGGTGGGGGTGGCCAGGTCGGTGACGTATCCGGCGAGGACAGCGTCCGGGAAGCCGTGGCGGCCCTGGGAGTCTTTCGTCCATTGCTGGAGGCCGCTGAGGACAGCGACGACGTAGCCGGACAGGGTCACCGGCAGGATCCCTCCGGCTGCCACGCTCGCCGGATTGCACCGCCACCGCCCCTGCAAGGCAGCCAGCAGCTCATCGGGAGGCAGGGATGCGGAGAAGCCTTGTACGTACTCCCCCGGCCGGACCGCGGCCGGCGCGACGTCGGCACGAAGCACAGCGATCTCCGGCACCTGCAGATACCTCAGGTCCGTCACGGGGCGGTCCTTCAGGGCCATGACGACCTCCAGCGGCACCATGACCCGCACTCCGTGCCTGGACAGGCCCGGGAGCAGCCCCGCGTGGATCAGGCGACGGAAAGTGGTCACCGCGCAGCCGAGCTCCGCAGCCGCCTGACCCGTGGTCAGCAACACGCTCCGCGTCCCCTCGCCCGACAGTACTGGCTCGCGGGACCACCGTAGGGGGACCAAAGGTCAAGCACACTCCGATATTTGATGAAGGACTTACAACAGCCGTTGCGTGGAGTTGTGCCTCGGTTCGGGCGGCCGGCATCGAGGTGATGTCCGCCTTCGCCATTCGCGGGTGGTGGACGAGGTCGCGCCGCCGATCGACGCGATGCTCAGGTCGGAGGTCCTGCTCAAGGGCAAAGGTGACCCACTGATGAGGCTTCCTGAATCTCCCCACCGGGTGCTCGGGGTGGGACGGACCTGCTTGCTGAGATTCCCCACCTGCGGACGTCCGAGTTGGCGACAGCGTCTGCCATGGAGGTCATATGGCCGCTCCTGTGTGCCCAATGGAGGGCGGGTGCGCGTCAAGGGCTTGCCGCAGGGTTGCTGGAGAGCTACCGGCGTGCCTCGCGGTCATCGCTTTAAGCGCATGAATGAATACTCTGCGTAGCGATCTGTCTCTTCCCGTAGTCCTCGACGAAAGGGCATCGGCATGCCTTCGGCCATGCGCAAGACGACGAAAACTCCGGTGGTGCGGCGGCTGGCCGCCGCGGCCATCGCGCTGGGCAGTTGCCTCACGCTCGCCGGCCCGGCGGCACACGCCGGCGCGGCTCCCGCCGACCCCGTACCGACGGTCTTCTTCGGCGACTCCTACACCGCCAACTACGGCATCGCCCCTGTGAACCACGAAGGCGAGGCAAGGTTCTTCTGCTTCCAGGCGAAGGAGAACTATCCCGCCGTTGCCACCCAGCGCCTCGCGGACAAGGGCGTCACGCTCGACGTCCAGTCCGACGTCTCCTGCGGAGGCGCGCTCGTCCATCACTTCTGGGAGAAGCAGGAGCTGCCCTTCGGCCTCGGCGAGCTCCCGCCGCAGCAGGATGCGCTCAAGCCCGACACTCAGCTGGCCGTGGGCAGCATGGGCGGCAACACGGTGGGCTTCAACCGCATCCTGAAGCAGTGTTCCGCCAAGCTCCGCGGCGTGGAGGGGACTCTGCTGCCGGGAACACCGGTGGACGAGGACGTGCCCGCCGCCAAGTGCAGCGAGTTCTTCGCGTCCGGGGACGGAAAGCAGTGGCTGGACGATCAGTTCGAGCGGGTCGGATACGACCTGGAGGAGATGCTCGAACGCATCGCGTACTTCTCTCCCGACGCCAAGCGCGTCCTGGTCGGCTACCCCAGGCTCGTGCCCGCGGACACCGCCAAGTGCCAGACCCCGGCGCCCGGCCAGACGGAGCTGCCATTCGCGGACATCCCGCAGGACGCCCTGCCGGTCCTCGACCAGGTCCAGAAGCGGTTGGACGACGTCATGAAGAAGGCCGTCGCGGACACCGACGGTGGCGCCGACTTCGTGGACCTCTACGCCCGCACCGGCAGCAACACAGCCTGCGACGGCACCAACCGAGGCATCGGCGGCCTGCTGGAGCCCTCCCAGCTCAAGATCGGAGAGCAGGCGCTCCCGTGGTACCTGCACCCCAATGACAAGGGCCGCGACATCCAGGCCACACAGGTGGCCGACACGGTCCAACAGGTCCTCAACCGGTAAGGACTCCCCCACCTGAGAACCGGACCCGCACCCCACCGCACCGGATCCGGATCCCTTCATCTCCCCTCAACGAAGCCCCAGGTCATCAGCCTGGGGCCTCGTCATACGACTGGCTCCTGAACCGGCCACGGCGGAGCTTCCTGACGATCGGCCTGGCGATGCGGCGAGGGTACCCCGTTGCCGACGGCAACTGAGTAGGGAACGGAGAGCAGCCCTGGCCGTTTTCACGAAGCCTCATCACCACGGGCGCCTGGTCCAGGAGTACGGGGTCGGCATCAACTACCAGCGGGTGAAGCTCTATCTCCCGCAGGCCCGGCCCCGGATCGCGCAGGAGTTGGGCATCAGCCCGGGTGAGCGGGTGGGCCTGCACCGGGGGTTCGAGGTCGTTCCGGGTGCTCAGGACCAGGTCGACTGGTGACGAGGTCCTGGCCACCGCGATCCTCGACCGCCTCCTGCACCACTGGGGACTACCGTCGGCAAAGCCGTCCATAGGCAGCCCACCTCGTCACAGCTCTCACGTCAGCTCGCTCTCCACTGTCAGGAGCACGACGCGCTCGGCTTCATCAGCCGTCAGGCGCACGGTAGTAGAACGGGAAGGACGCTGTTCGGGGCAGCGGACCGTGCACTCGATTCCGCTCTCGTCGGTCTCATCGAGTGTCACGCACGCCTGCATAGGCCAGTCACAGTCCGCTGCACCCCACTCCCGGTGAGCGTGGCGACGCAATGCCGCGAGCCGGTGGTGCGGCGGCAGTTTCCGCTCAGCCCGGCAGCCGTCACAGCGCAGCAGGTGCGCAATGCTGCCTTCCATGGCCAAGAACTCTTTGCCGTGTCCTTCCTTGGTATTGCAACTGCCGCACAGGGGGCCGCGGATCATGCCGTGGTCGTGGCAGTGATCCCAGTCGGTGGCCGGCCGAGGCGTGCGGCATACTCCGCAGAGGTAGTCCCGCGCCCGCGGCCCTTGTTCCTGGATCCGGGCGTAGGAGGCGCCGTTGAGTTCGTTGCGGTAGCGGCGCAGACCAGCGGCCGCACACTGAGGACAAAGGATCCGCCAACCGCTGGCGGTCGCGGTGCGCCAGGCAGAGCCTGTATCGAGCGCGCCGCAGCCGCCGCAGGTGTGGATAGTCGCAGTCAGCGCGCCCTGGGCCTCTTCCCACCGGTCGAGAATGTTGGCAAGGGTCCGGGGAATCAGCCAGGTCTCCTGGGTCCAGACCAACGCGGGCACTGGAAGCGTGCAGGCGATGGCGAAGTGGCCATAGCGCCGCAGCAGGTCTTGTTGAGTAAGCCCGCAGGGCAGAGCCCAGTTGGTATCGCCACGCTGGCAGCCGAGCGGTCCGCACGGGCAGCCGTTGTTCCTGCGAGCATCCCGCGCTGCGCTGCGGAACAGGCGAAGGAGCTGGCTCCGCCAGGACGTGCCCAGCGGGACATCCACCTGCAGTTCGCTGCGGACGGCATGCCGGGGGTCGACGAGATCCTCCGGGTCCCAGGCCAGGCTTGCGATGGTCCGGGCTGCCTGCCGAACATCCGCTTCGTGAAATCGCCATTGATTCGCATGCTTATACGCGCGGACCGGGACATAACCAAAGAAAACGTCATCATGTTCGGTAAAGCGTCTGCGCTGGAAGTGCTCCGGCGCCACCGGAATCGAACAATCCCTCATCTCATCGGCCAGGTACTGCACGGCCAGTTTCTGCCTGATCACCCGGTCAGGATGGCACCACCCACCGACACCACCCTCCCCACTCCGGTGCTCGCGGCCGGGATCCGCCGTGTGCAGCGCAGCAACCTACAACAAGGGCTCCCGGAAAGAAGCGCGACACAGCGAGCACCCCACGGCGCGCCGTCGCGTCCACCAGCCCAGCCGCATACCTCGCCCCTCACATGATCCGCGCACCCTTGGTTGTTCAACCTACTGCGACCCTCTTCCGCACTCCGGACGACCAGAACCCGCCGGAATCGACGCGGGAGACGCTGACGTCCCTCAGCGGAAGCGGGCCTGCGGCCTCGGCCCTGACGGGGCCGTGCACCACCGGGCAGCGATCGCGTTCTTCAACACCACCATCGCCTGAGCGGGAACGCCTCCGCCGAAAGACGGCGCCGACAACCCACCACGCCCGAGACCCCGTGATGACGCCCCCTTCGGGGCCAGCCATAGGAACAGCCACCCCCACGACAGCCGACCCGCCACCCGCTCGCCGCAAAACGGCAGCCGCTTGGTCACTCCGTGACAGCAGACCAACCCGCGTCCACCGCGCATGACCAGGCAAGCACCAGCCGAACACAGCTGACGCACAACCGCTGCCACCAAGGCGCCCACTCACAATGTCCTGGCACGCGGCGGTCTCCCGGCAGGCGCATGGGGCGGTGCTTCCTTCACGCAGATGACTTGTGCTCCGTAGCGAGTTCGGCGGTCTCGTCGCGCACGGCTTGGAGCATGGCGCTCGCGGACGCCGACGGTTCGGTGGCGGTGACCATCACGGTCTCCCTGCTGAAGACGAGTGCGGGGTCATCGACGCGCAACCACTTCACGCCCCGCGGGACGGTGTCCGCGGCCAACCCGGGCATGACCGACACCCCCAGCCCCGCGGCAACGAGCCCCACGCGTGTCTGCCAGCTGTCCGTCCGGTAGGCCACGCGCGGAGCCTCCAGTGTGGGCCAGGCGCCGAACTGGGGCCCGCCGCTCTCCTCACCGGCTCCCACGATCCACGCCTCCCGCGCCAGGTCGTCGATGTGCACCTCGTCCCGGGAAGCCAGCGGATGGGCCACGGGGACGGCCACGCCGATGCCGCGGCCGGTGCGCACGACCTCGACGCGCAGCCCGCTGACGTCGTAGTCGGGGAGCCCTTCCCCGATCGCCAGCACGGCCACCTCCAAGCGTCCGGCGCGAACACGGCGCAGCTGGGCGGGGCTGCCGGCCTCCCACAGGCTCACGGTGAGGGCCGGGTGCGCCTTGTGCAGGCGCGCGATGGCCCGAGGCACCAGCACGGCGGCCGCAGTGGGGTACGCGCCGACGGTCAGCCGGCCCGCGAGGCGGTCGCGGAGCCCGGCGATCTCCAGTTCCGCCGCCTCCGCGTGCGCGATCATGCGGCGGGCGTGGCGCAGCAGCGCCTCCCCGGACAGGGTCGGCCGCACCCCTCGGGCATGGCGCTCGAACAGCGGGGTTCCCACCGCGGCTTCCATCGCGATGATCTGGCGGGAGACCGCGGACTGGGTGTATCCGAGCGCCTCGGCCGCCGCGGTGAAGGACCCGCGCTGAGCGACTTCCAGCATGACCCGCAGGCCCGTCAGTGTCAGTTCCGGCATGGGCCGACGCTATGCGTGAACCGCGGTGTCGACAACGAGTGACCCGCCATTTCGTGCATGGCGAGGCCAGCACGCAGCCATGCGGTTCTCGCATGGAAGCGATGAAAAGGCATCGCTGGTCGTGTTGCCTCGACGGTGCAACGCTGGCTGTGTCAAGGAAAAACGCAATGTGGCAGCACCGATCCAGAGGAATGACCATGGCTCGTTTCATCTCCCCCGACGACACCCGGTACGACGAGCGCTCCCGCGCGCTCGTCCGCATCGGACGGGACGCCATCTCCAAGGAGAACCCGAGCGCCCTGCGCGCTTACTTCAGCGCGGACTTCAGGTTCCACGGCCCCGACGGCGACCTCGGATTCGACGAACTGGCGGGCTTCTTCGGCCAGATGCGTGACGCGTTCACGGACTACTACTGCGAGCGGTATGAGATCGTCTCCGCCGGAAATCTGGTCGGCTGCCGCACGGAGATGGGCGGCGTCTTCGACAAGCCGTTCGATCCGACGCCGGTCGGAACGGTGCAGCCGCACGGCAAGCAGGTGACGCTGACGCTGATCAACATGTTCCGCTACGACGAGGACGGCAGGCTGGCGGAAGAGTGGGTCCAGTACGACAACGTGGAGTGGCTGCGCCAGCTCGGCATCGAACTCGTCCCGGCCTCCCGCTGAACCGTCACGGCGGTCGGAACAGCCCCGCGACGAGGACACCGACCAAGCACCGCGCGTCGCTCCCGGCGCCGATGCACAGGTTTCCGACGCCGCCCTGGAGGTGGAAGGCGTCGAGGTCACGGCAGATCCCGCCCGAGGCGCGGGCCGCGAGCAAGCCGACCCGGAGTTGGCGTTCCTCATGCTGCAGCTGACTGGGCTTGTCGTTCAACTGGCGGCTTCGAACGGCGGAGCGTACTTGGTCGCTCACCTGGGGATTCACCGGACGTGAGGGCGGCCTCCGCCTGATTCTGTGCATCCGTCCAAGGGTGCACAGGACGCAGCCGGAGGCCAGTTCCGCGCCCCTTTCCCGACGTTCTCCGCTCACGCACCCAGCCCCCACAACAACAGGGGGCTGGGCATGTGAACGGAGACGGAGGGGAAGTCGGCGCCGCGGCGGGCTCCGGTTCGGTGCGCGGGCCGCCGCCGGCGACCCCACTACCGCAGGCCAGCGCGACGCACGAGGTGCGCATCGCACGTGCGCTCACCTCCGGTTCTCCAAGAGGGTGCGCATTGTGCTGCGCCTCCTGGTGCGCACCCTGGTGCGCATCCTGTCGGACACGTCCGCGACTCCGGTCGGCTCGCGGGGTTCGCTCTAGTTGCGCGCCTGGATGCGCCTGGATGCGCCATAGTTGCGCGTGCTGGAGCACGCCCCGGAATTCGCGGTGGCAGGAATCCCGTAACCGGCCCGGCTGAGCCCGGATTTGCGCCTTGGTTCAGGATTCTTCGGGGTCTTCTCGCGGTACTCCCGCAGCCGCGCCCACCCTGGCCGGCGAGCCCGGCAGGCGAGCCGCACACCCACGCGCGCTGCTCCCCGCGCTGCCCGGTCCGCGCTCCTTCCGCACTCCATCTTCACCAGCGTCAGGGCAAGGCCAACCGACGGAATTCGCTGACCTGCTGCTTCGCATGATGCGGCGTGTGGATTTCCCGCGTTGAGCGGTAGGGATTCCCCGACCATCTCTGCCGTTCAGGTGAGGCTTCCCGCGGCTGCTGGCGTGGCTCTGGTTGGTGCAAGCGGAAGAGTGTTCGCTTTGTCGTGTTCGCTCCCATCTCAGAAGTGGAATGAGGTCCTTCACGTGCGCAGTCCTCTCATGCAGGCGACGGTCGCAGCAGCCGCGGTTATCGCTCTGTCCCCCCTCGGCACAGCGTCGGCCGCGGACCCTTCCGACATTGGCGACATCACCTGCCACGGCGGCTCCCTCACGGTGCAGTTCAACCCCGGCGCCACCTTTTTCAGGAGCACAGTCCGGATGTCCGCCAGCGGCGAGATGGGAACATGTTCTTCCAGCCAGCACCCGGAGATCACCGGCGGAGCGGTGAAGCTCGAAGCCTCCCTCACCGCGAACTGCCCCGGACCGTTCGGGCCCGGCTACGTCAAGGCCACCATCAACTGGAACGACGGAACCAAGACGGTCATCGACCAGACGATCTTCCGCGGCGACGAACGGTCCTTCTCCCTGGAAGGCGGGAGCACCACCGGCCGCTTCGCCGGCGGCTACGCCCGCGCCAACGGCCGGACCACCAGCAACCTCATCGAGATCAGTGCAGCCTGCGCTTCGGCCGGTCTCACCAGCTACGCCTCGACGATCAACGAGTTCGCCGTCGGCGACATCTAGCCTGCCGCGAGCCGCACCACCCGGCCAGGCGGGCACCGGTCGAAGCCGCATTCCGTCACCCCAGACAGCGCATTTCGTCGGTTCCCCGGCAAGGGCAGGGGCACCGAGGGGATGTCAGCGCTCCGAAGCGGCCCGGCAGACATCACTACCGCAGGTCGGACACGGTATTCGATGCGGCCTTGACGAAACGGTGTGCGCAGGCGGTTGCCGAGTCGGTTGCGCACTCCGTTGCGCACCCGGTTGCCCAGTCCGTTGCCGCACGGCACGAGACCACGATCCGGCGATCTGGCAACCTTTCGCCGATCCGGCCTGGGGGCGTGCCGAATGAAGAAGGCGACTGGCGGCCGCCGTTGGAGGCGGCCGCGATCCGGCCTCACCGACCCGTTCAACAGGTCACTGCGGGGTCGGGAGCCGATCCAGGCTCCAGCCGCCCGCCGGGGAGCCTGCGACCCGCCACACCGCCCGTGCCGGGCCGTGCGCAGCCAGCCGGGCCGTGGTGACGGTGGCGACGACCAGGCGGCGGTGCCTCACCGGCAGCAGACCAGCCGCACGAGCCAGGAACTCCGCCTCCCGCGTGGCCGGCTCCGCGCGGCGCGGTGCGGGGGCGAACACCACCAGCAGCGGCGGGAAGGTCCGCTCCAGGGCGTGGCCGGCGTAGTGCTCCTGCCAGTGCGAGCGCGGCGCCCGGGCGGCGTTGCCGCGCCCCGACGGCGGCGCGCTGCGGTAGGCGGCATAGCGGTCCAGCTTCGCCAGCAACCGGGCGTAGGACATGGTGCCGCGGTCCAGTTCCACGAACGCGAACCCTCCGGTGGCGAGCAGCACCACCGCGTCCGGGATCAGCGGCCCGGCCGGCGTCGGGTGGGCGGCCTCGACTTGCCAGTCGCCCGCGTCTGCGGCGCCGGAGCGGTGGAAGGCCAGGACGGTGTCGACCAGGGCCAGGCCGTGCTCGCGCAGTCCCGTCTTCGCGGCCGCCTTGCGTCCCGTCGTGCGGCCGCCGGCAGATCCGTTGAACGCGAGCAGCAGCCCGGACGCGGTCGCTTCCGCCAGACCGGCGGTCGTGCAGAACCAGATGGACTGCTGCGCGCGCTGCACCCGGCCCACCAGCGGTGGCCGCTCGGCTGCGAGGTTGCGCAGAGCGCGGCGCACATAATCCGTGCCCTCATGCTGCGGCAGCAACAGCGCCCGCAGCTGAGCAGGGGTCGCCAACCGCAACCGGGCCAGCGTCACCAGCACCTCGCCGCGGATCTCCGCACCCGCCCGCGCCGGCCCCCGACCGCTCATCGCCGCACCCCCCGGGCGGACCCCCGAAAGGAGAACACCCCATTCCCCGCCTGTTCCAGGACGGGAGAAGAGGTGTCGCAGTCCCGGGACCCCTCTGGACAAGGGGCGTGACCAGGCGCGACGCCGAATGCCCGGGAATCGGGTCCGTGACTTGCCGCAGAGCCCAGCGCGGGGCCGGCTGCGGGGCCCGCCGCGGCCGGAAGCCCGGCGGTTGCACTTCCTGGACGGGTGGGATCGGTCAGCTCCATCGAGGACGCCTTTCAGGTACGGGCGGACTCCAGATCCGCCATCACCTGCTACAAGCGCCAAACGATCTTCCCATGTGACACCTGACCCCGAGGAATTTCCCGGCAGACCGGATCAGGCCCGATTCCACGAAGCCCGTCGCCCCCTGGTCCACCCCCTGAACGCACGGATTGCCCAATTCCACGCCGTTCCACACCCTTACGTCCCGATCCGGATGCAAGCAGGTGAGCAACCGGGGTGGTTGCTCACCCGCTTGCACTCCCCCGCTGCTATGGGTGGACCGACAGTGGCGTGCGTACGGAGCGCCTCTTCGTATCGGGGAAGGGTGGGGCTGGTTGCCGACGTCCCGTCCCCGAGGACGGGTGCTGTCAGTCTTCTGGAAGATCCCAGGTGGGACGGGTGAAGAGGTGCGCCTGTCGTACTCCGGCCTTGCGCAGTTCGTCCGCCACGACGCGCAGCATTGTGCGGGCCATGTGCGGGTACACCCCGCCCTTGCAGTCCATCCAGATGCGTGGAACCTCGGGGTCCACAGCGGCGAAGTTGGGGCTGTAGGGAAACATAGCCTCGTCCCAGAGCTCCTCGGCGTCCTCCAGGGACAGTTCCCGACCGTCCTCGAACACGCACAACAGGCGCGGTTCCGCTGCGGTGAGTGCGACGATCGCACGGACCGGGTCGTCCGACCTGACGGCGATCTCCCAGTTCTGGACCTGCACGTCCAGGTCGTGGCCCCCGGTGATCTCCAGAGCGGTCGGGTCGACCGTGATGCCGCCGGGTTCGCTCTCCGAGGCCACGGCCCGCCGCATCCATGACGAGGCCTGGCCGCGGCTCGACCAGGCCTCGGTCACCCGCCAGAGCATCGGCGGACCCGCAACGCGAACCGCATCCTCGAACAGTTCCTCGGCGAGGTCCCACTCCCATGCCTCCACGGCCTGGCACCCGCGCCTGAACGCGGCCTCGCCAGGACGGTCAACGGACGATGACGCGGCTTCGGTGTCCATGACTGCAGCAGTACCACCGGGTACTGACAACGAGTCGCCCGAGTCACCCACAGCGTCGACACGGTTGGGAGCGGTCAAGATCTCTTGGCAATCGGTCAAGATCGATTGTCGGAGGACAGCGGGCGCAGGACCGGGAGGCGCTCCACCGTGGAATCAAACGGACAATCGAACCAGCCTGAGGTCGTGAGCACCGACGACGACCAGGAGCAGCCCACTCCCCTGCCACAGGCCGACGGCCCGCTGCTCGACGTCGCCCTCCCCGACGGACGGTGTCGCGCTGACGGGTGGCCGACCAGTCGATCAGCTCCGGCGGCATCCCGGCGAGCTCCATCACCGGCCGCAGCCCCGGCGTAGGTATACGCGGCTGTGTCGCCAACCCGAGCCGGTCGCAGACCTCTTCCAGCACCCGCTGGTTGTACGGGGCGCCGGCCGCGACCACGTGCGCGTACTGGCGCCGCGAGTCCAGGTGCCCCCATTTCCCGTCAGCCCGCAGCCCCTTCACCGACACCACCAGGTGGCCGTGCAACAGCGGCATCCGATGCCGGCAGTCCCAGTGCCGGAACCGCGCCACGGCCAGGCCGCCCACCGGCCGCTCCCACTTCGTGCCGGCCGGCCCGGAGTACACCACGACCGCTTCGTCCTCCACCCACGCCAACACGTCGGCTACCGCGGCATCATGACCGGCCTCGATCACCTCAAGGGTCGCGTCGCCCCCCAACGCCGCCAGCAGCGACACCGGGGCCGGCGGCCGCGCCACCAAATCAAACGCCGCCACCGGGCCCCGCAGCATCCGGCGCCGCCGCGCCGGAGGCACCTTGCCGTCGTCGTCGGGGATGACGGCCTCCGGCTCCCCCGGCTCCTGGTCATCCGCATAGGTCGGGCAGATGAACCTCCGCCCCAGCCGCACCGCCGGAACCTCCCCGACCGGGCCACCAGATAGCGCTGACCAGTCATGATCCAGAAATGATCAAGAAAATCGCTCTCGCCCTCATCATGGCGCCGGCCACCGCCGTACCGGCGGGTCAGAGGCTCTCGGACTGGGGGATCACGTGCATCGCGGCCTCCTCCGCCGACGCGCCGGCGCCGTCCAAGCCCCGGTCCGAGGCGAACAGGTCGGAGTCAGTCACCACGTGCGCGCCCTCGTCCAGGGCGACGAGACGCCCCGCTCGGGCGTCCCCGACCTCGTCATCGAGGAGTTCGCCGTCGGTGTCCCAGGTATCGCCTATGCCGTCGCCGACCGGGACGCCGAGGTCCGGTACCTCCTCGGCAAGACGCTCGGCCAGCGTCTCGCCGCGCCGCGCCTCCTGCGCGGTGACGCCCGCGTGCTCCACGGCCCAGGGCCGCTCCGGCGGCGAGTAGCCCTCGTCGAGGGCCTGCGCGCCCGCCCGGTAATCCAGGGTGTCCGAAGCATCCAGCAGGCCCGCGTCGTCCTGCACCTCCGAACCGTCGGGCTGGTAGACCTCGTCACCCATTGCCTCGTCGGTCATGTGCGCTCCCTCGTCACTCGGGCCGTCCGTTCGACTGGCCGTCGACCGAAAGCGTAGAAGGTCACCATCACGAACGCGCCCCCGCGCCCGAACCGACACCAGGAGAGCAACCCGGCAGGCCGCCCACCACTCGACGCACTCGACATACGCTGGTGAGAGCACACGGCAAAGGGCCGGGCCCGCATCCGCCAAGGAAACCACCCGACATCACCCCGGGACGGCTGCCCGAGTCGTTCGAACCGGTGACGCGCCCCGAATTCGCGGAAGAGCCCTGGGACGTCGCTTCGGCCGACCCGCCGACCGCCCCCGAGCTCGTTGCCGGCGGCAGCCGCGCGCTGACACTGAGCCAAGTCCAGGTGGCCGCGCCTGCGTAGCCCGACACGTCATTTCCATCTGGTTGGTTGGGGACTGACTTGCCAGTCGGTCGGCATCGTGGCCGATCGGCATCCGCACCGGTGCCCTGCTCTACCTCTTCGGACTGGAACTCACCCGGATCGCCGCGCTACCAGCCAAGGCCGTGACCGTTCGCGGCGACGAAGCCCTACTGGTCCTGGATCGTGTCCCCATCCACCTACCCGCACCCTTGGCCGGGCTTCTGACCGAACGCGCCAACCAACCACCGCCCCCGGGGCTGGGTCGCCAACCATCCAGGCCGCTGGCTCTTCCCCTCGGCCGAGCCCGGATGTCACCTCACCGGAGGAGGACTCGGCCGCCGCCTCGCCGCCCATGGCATCCCCAACCGCCCAGCCCGGGCCACCGCCCTCGTCGAGCTCGCCCAGGACATGCCCCCAGCCGTCCTCGCCCCATGCTCGGCCTCCACACCAACACCCTGGTGAAGTGGCGCCGCCACGCCGCCACCGACTGGACCGCATACCTCGAAGCCCGCAGCGCCGGCCGGGTATCAGGAGGCGAGACAACCGCGCCCTGACGGGCCAGGCCGTTGCCCCACTCCGTTCCTTCTCCAGGTCAGGCGCCGTCTTCAAGGGGTCCGGGACTGTCCGTCGCCTCCCTCACTGGAGCACGACGGTGACACCTTTCTTGCGCAGGATGTTTACGGTCACCTCGAAGTAGGACAAGCCGCCGCAGTGGTGCAGGACGTGCCCGGCGAGGGCGCGGCGGGCGATGTCGGCATGGTGCCAGACGAGGGTGAACGGGGGGACAACGGAGGGCCCGCCGCACAGGCAGTCCTCCACGTCGTCCAGGTCTCTGCCGTAGTGGGCGCCAGGGCCGAGCAGGGCTTCGCCGAGTGCCAGGAGCAAGCCGGTCCTGTCGGTGACGTGCTGTCCGTCCAGGTGGTACGTCCCGCCGGAGAAGCCCTCCGGCACGTACGGGCCGACGCCGGTGAGGCCCAGCCACTCGGACCGGCCCGCGGCATCGAACTGTGCCCACTGGTTGGGCCGTGTGGGAACACCCTCGGACCAGATCTCCCAGACCGGGCGGGCGGCCAGGGCAGGGCGGTCATCGCCAGGGTCGGTGACGGTGACGTCGATCAGGGCTCCACCGAGGACGGACGGGCGCGCCTCGACGGTGTCCAGGTCGAGGCGGTACCCGGTCATCGTCCGGCCCTGGCGATCGAGGCGCCAGAGCGTGATCGGGTCGCCCTCCTGCGGAAGGGGACGACACAGCAGGGCCAGCAGCGGTTCGGCAGGTTCGCAGCCGATCAGGTGCACGGGCTGGGTGGGCCACTGCGGGCGCGGGGTGAGCAACCCGTCAATGGAACGGCAACTGCCCGATGGGCTGCCCCCTCGGATCGAGGGGAACCACAGGTCGAACCGCGGACTCGAAGGCAGCCGCTTGCTGCCCCAGTAGCCGTCCTCCCTGACGCTGGTGCCCACGACGATGTCCACGCACCCGGGATCGCCCGGCGTGGGCCACTGGGCCAGGACAGCCATGTCCTCCAGGTCCCAGTAGCGGGCCGGCCCGCCGGTCGAGGGATCCACAGGCTCGATCGAGAGCATTCCGTCCCCCAGCAACCGCATCGGTTGGGCGCTGTACGCCACGGCCTGCACCAGCAGGCTCTCGCGCGGGCAGCCGCGCAGTGTCAGGACCTCTCGCGGCAGCGGAGGCGGGTCCATGAACAGGCCCTCGACCTCCGCGCACCTCCCCCACAGCACGCCCTCCTCCCCACCACCGAGGTCCTCCCGCACCAGGAGATACCGGACTGGGAAGTCCCGCTCCCACCCCACATGTCCCTCAGACCGCACGCTTCTCCCCTACTACCAGGCAGTCTTGGCGCCCTCACCCTACGATTCGATGACGTCGACGCCCTCCGAATATCGCGTACTCGCAATGACGCTCCCCGCCAGTCCGGACCCAAGGAACTTCCCGCCGCCGATATCCCGCACCTGTTCAAGGCCCGAATAGACCCGTTCCACGCCCTTCCATTCAGTTCCTCGCCTCTATGAGGTGGTCCAGGTGCAAGCAGGTGAGCAACCGGAGCGGTTGCTCACCTGCTTGCAATCCCCCGCCGCTTTCCACCATTCCAAGCCCGTGACCTGCGGTAGTGATGTCGATGGAACGCGCTGTCCTGTGCCAGCGAACTTTGACCGATTGCCACCCAAGTCGGACCACTGCACGGTTCGCTGTCATAGGACACGCGCGGCGGGCGGAGGGCGGGGACGCGTTCCACCCGTGGAATCGAACGAAGACTCGAACTAGATTTCAGCCGCGCTGATCACCACTCCTCCCGGCCTGACTCAACGAGCCAGACCCCTGAAGGGGGTCAACTTTCAAGTGCCACCACTGGTCCACTTTTCAGCCGTCGCCGACACCCGCCACCCAGAAAACAGCCACTGATCAGCAACAACAGACCGCAAACAACTGTCTCTCACAGTCGCTGTCGCAAAGCGCAGAACCCGGTGCATCGCCTTGAGCTCGCCCGTTTTCCGGACTCAAGATGTCGCGTGAGATGCCGTCCGGCCGGCTCCGCCGCCGCGAGGCGTACGGCCTTCGTCCAGGCGCGGAAGTCTTCAGACGACACAAAGCGCGGTAGCACTTCTCGCCCACCGCCCCCGCGAAGGGCGTTTCCCTGTCATGGGCCGGCCTGGATCTCGACGCGATGGCGGAGGTAGTCATCGGGGTGGTTCCGGGCGATCGCCACGGCTTGATCCACGAGTTCGTGCAGCTCCGGGGGGTACGACGAGTGCCGCAGGCGGAGCAGCGGGAGGATGCACCGGCGGACGTCCAGGTGCTCGTTGCGCACGAACTCACGCAAGGCCAGCTCGTTCCACTCGCGTGCCAGCACGGAGGGATCGTCGGGCTCGGGAGCCACGGCGGGCCCTTCTGCCACCACCCTCGGCATACGCAACGGCAGGGCCGACCAGTACCAGGCGCGGGCGGCACCGGCTCGTTCCAGGTCCGGACCGCTCGTCAGGACATCGAGCAGCGCTGCCCGCAGACGCCGCCGCCCGAAGGCGTTCAGCGCGGGTTCGACAAAACCCCGGTTGAAGCTCGGGTTCGGGTCCCGCACGGCCGCCGCGACGAGGACGTCGAAGGCCCCCGCGGGAAGGACCACGCCCCCACGGCACAGCTCGCGCAGCGCTCTCCGAACCCCCTGCACCTGCGGGCAGCCACCCGGCGCGGGCGCAGAGTCAACATCGAGCCCGATCACCCGGACGACATCCGCCACGGAGCGAATGAACCCCGATGTCCCGTCCTCATCCGGCCCTGGCAGCGCCATGAACATCCGCGGACCACCGTCGTCCTGCGGGCCACCCGCATCCTTACCATCCACGTCCGCCACGGCCCACCCCTGTCTCTCAGCCTGCGTACCAGCATGGGAGCAGCCGCCCCCACGACAGCCAACCCACCACATTCTCGCCGCAGAACGACAACCGATTGGTCACCCCGTGACAGCAGACCAACCCGCGCCCACAGCACATGCCCAGGCAACCGACAGCCGAACACGGCTGACGTACAACCGCTGCCACCAAGGCGCCCACTCACAGTTTGTCGCTGGTGGTGGTCCACTCGCTTGGGATGCGCTGGTAGCTCAGTCGTCGTGGAGGCAGCGGGGAGTGGTCCTGCTGCACAGGGCGGGGTGCAGCGGGAGGCTGGGACCGCCGGTGTAGCCCCATTCGAGGAACGTGACGGTGCCGCCGGGTTCCATGGTGGCCTGCGCCTGGTAGAGGAAGCCGCGCTCTTCGTCCCCGGTGAAGTAGAAGGGACCGGCGTCGTCGACGACAACGGCGAGAGTGCCGTAGTTCTGGGGGGCTTCGTCAGGGTCGGGCACATGGTCGAGGACTCCGGTCATTCGACCGGTGCTGGGCACCGAAGGGTCCTGGGCGACGCTGTAAGGGCCGCACAGCGTCCCCCCGCCGCCCCCGACGAAGGTGTGGCCCAGGCAGTAGCCGTCACCGGAGATCCAGCCCACCTCACCGGTACCCCCGCGCCCGCGGTGGATGACCACCACGGTGTCCAGGTCCGGCGTGGAGAAGCCCTTCGGGAGCGATGTCGTGGTGATCCACTTCTTCAGGGCGACGTCCTTCGGCCCCAACCGTGCAGCGCCTGTGGGGTGTACCGACCCGGCGGCCAGGGCGGGCGCCACGGTGGCCGCGGTGGAGGCAGACCTGGAAACCGTAGGGCCGTGCGCTCTCGCCGCGCCGCCGTCCCCACCGGTACACCCCGCCACGGCCCCAGCCGCGATCAGCACGCCGCATACAGTGGACCATCTGCCGCGTCCAGTCGCCATCAAACTCAACCCCCCGTGATCAGCACTCCCCTGAAACGCATTGTGGGGCCCTTCCCCGACCGGCGCACCCAAGACCGGCGACTGTGCCAGGAACTCAACATTCCTCATATGCAGGAACGTTCGAGCAGCTGGACGGCACGGGAGGAACGGCCGCCGAGGCAAACATGCCGGTCTCCCCACCGGAGGCCGGTCGGCCCCTGTGTGCCGCTGCATCTGCCTCGCTGACGCGAGATCGGCAACCGGGCCCGCCTGCTGCCACCAAGCCGCCACGCGGGCCAACAGCGGCCCTGCCGGGCGGTTCCGGCCGTTATTCGGGTCGCCCTCGTGCCGCATGTCCCGTCACGTTTGTAGGTGCTCCGGGGCCGGGCCATGAACTGGGCGATGCAGGAATCCTGTTGGGCTGTTGAGCCGGTAGTGGTCAGTTTGGCCTTGCATTGTCGGGGGTGCCGCGTACCGCGGGTAGGGACCCCTCAAGTGGCTCGCGGGGGTGCGGCCAGGCTGTCTCCGGCGGGAGCGTCGTAGACGAGGCTGTACCGCCAGAACAGGCGACGCCGGATCCGGGCGCCGGGCAACTCTCGCGCAGCCGCAGCCCGGATATCGCCCAGGGTCTCCGTCGGATCGGCGGTAGGCGCAGTCATGTGCAAGGGCAGCCCAGCAGCGCGGGCCGGATGCTTGACCAGCCCCATGACCGGATTCAAGAACACGGACAGCAGGGAGACCAGCAGATCGACACGCCCGGTCTCCCGGAAGCAGCCCACGACCACCAGGCGCCCGCCCGGAGCCAGGCAACCGCGCAGTTCGCGCAACGTGGGCACCAGCGGCAGGTGGTGCAGGACAGCGACCAGGGTGATCGCGTCGAACCTCCGCCCGAGGTCGCGGCCGGCGAAGCCAGCTTCCACGATGGTGACCGCAGGGTCGTCGGCGAAGCGCTCCGCCGCGGCACGCGCCATCTCGCGGTCGGGTTCGAGGCCGGTGACGGTGACGGCCCGGCGGCGAAGAAGCGCAACAAGGTTCCCCGCACCGCACCCGACATCGAGGACGTCGCGAGCTCCGATCCCGACGACCCGTCTGGCAATCCAGGGGCCGTAGTGGTCGTTGTGACTCCACGGATGCCGCCGATTGACACGATCAAGGAAAGCACGCAGCACCATGGGGCCACAGTAGACAGGAGCGGCATCTCACCGACGCACGGGCACCGCCACCTCTTCTCCCGGGTAGCAGCCAAGTGCAAGGTCCAACCGGACCACGCAGCCTCAGAAGCAAGGTCAAGCCGGGAAGCGCCAGGGTCACCGATACAGGACACCTGCCGCAGGCCTGGACGGGCATCGACAGCCTGGCCACGCTCCAGGCCCTCCCCCGAGCGAACGCGAGGCTGGAGCGCGGTCCCCTCGATCGCGGTCGCGGTCAGGGGCGCGTCCCAGCCGCGCCTCAAACGCGGCACTGTCGCAGCAGGTCATCGGGTGGGTCGTCCCACGCATCCCTCAATGCGGCGCCGTCCCTTACGACTGCCACCGGTGCCCCGGCACCCTCGGTGGTGCACGCCGGGCGGCGCGATCACCCCGCACGGCGAGGACTGAATCCCCACCTGGTAGAGCTTCCGAACCCTCAAGAATGGCAGGCCGCTTCATGATCTCGTCCCCTCTGCGCACCCCGCTCGCGCGCGCGCTCCTGACGGTCGCCCTGCTCTCGGCGGTCACGACCGCCGCGGGCACCGCCGACGCGGGCGCTGCGCCCGGCCCCGGCGCCACCACGGCGGCGCGCTCCGCATCCCGCACGGTCTCACCCGACGCCGCCCCCTCGTCGTGCCCGCAAGGGGACTTCTGCGCCTACCAGGGGGTGAACTACACCGGCAAGGAGCAGAAGATGGGCCCCTGCAGGGTGTACGAACTCGAAGGCACCGGTTGGAGCGGCGCGGGCTCCTGGTACAACAACCAGTCCGACGGCATCAAGGCGCTCATGGGCAACAAGTACGGGGTCACCATCTTCGTCACCCCTCCGGCGCCCAGCCACGACACGAACGGGGACTGGACCCCCGTCTGGTACATCCAGAACTGCTAGAGGTCCCGTCGGCCCCGGAGGCTGATGGACTGCCGCCGGGGTCTCGTCCACTGCCGTCGCCGATCTCGCCGCCCGGGCCTCGGACGAGGACGAGGCCCGGACACGGGAAGGTGACCGATCGTGTAGGTCGGCGCGCCCGGGTGTCATGCTCGTCTTGAAAGGAAGAGGAGGAACGGTCGAACCAACCGCCGGCGCCCTCATCGTCAAGGACAGTCCGCAGTCCCGGCGTGGTCGTGCGCTGCTCGGTTGAGACCTCTCAAACCTGAGACAGCATCACCCACCATCAGAGAACACCACCACGACAGCGATCCCCACCCAGCGCCAAGAGCTGACCGAGCTGGGGATGCACTGGTAAAGCCACACCGCGAAGGGCCCGGGCTCCAAACACGGAACCGGCTACGTCCGCGTCGGCTCCCTGCTGACCTGCTCGCTGTTCGACCGTACGGCGCCCGCCCCATGGCGGCGGGCACCGTACGGGGCCCGCGCTCCGTCAGAACCTGCGGGCTACCGGCCGGTGTCCTCGTACGCGGGATTGCAGATGTCGACGCTATTGATGACCACGCACGCCTTGAACAGCGTGATCGGATTGCTCTGGATATCGGTGGTCTCGATGCAGTTGGGACTGCCCTTGGAGTTCTTCAGCGTCTGAAGATTTCCCGTCTTACGGTAATAGTGCACCGAGACCGCATAGCCGTCCGGGTACATGTCACAGATCTGGACGGCGCCGTTCGCGCCGTAGGACCGGGCCTGCGACACGAGGTCACCGTTGTCGGTGACGATGGAGACGCGGTCGGCGGCGTGCGCCGGTCCCGAAAGCGCCAGTGCGCCCAGCAGGGCGGCACCAGCGGTCAACGCGATCTTCCCCTTGAGATGTCTTGCCATTGTTCTTTCCCCTCCCAGATTCCCGGACCAGGCGATCCGGGAAGACCAGAAACTCGGCGCCAGGGCTAACGGCGCTCAGCCGATTCATATCCCACGTCGGCCCAACATGCATAGTTGGTTACCCCCGGGTCCGTGGCGAAGCAAAGCATTGAAAGCAATCGCCAGCTGCGTGTTCACACCTTGCGTGCGGCGCATGCCCAAAAAGTGACACTTACCAATCTGGACATGCCCACAGCTGCGATGTGCTGCCTTCGTGACAGCGCGCCACTGCGGATGCACCGCTCCATGACAGCCGCCAAGGCGCAAAGCACCACCTCGTGTCAGCATCCAGCCACCGCCGCAAGCCGAAGACCTGCGAGAACAAGGTTCTCCTGATCAGCCGTCACTGCCATACGTCCACTGACACAAAGCCGACACATCGCAGCAGGGACGCTCGAGGCGATCGACCCAAGCCGGCGCCCGACCTGGCCCGTCACCTGGCAACGCTCCTGCAAACTGTGCCGCAACCTCATCGAAGCCACGGCCACAAACACGAGAGATCGCAACCCGCGTCGGAGGCGGCTGGTGTCAGCCACCGAAGGCGTAGGGACCGAAGCGGCCCCAGGCCACCAAAACCGCCAGCGCGAAGTAGACGATGTTCACTGCTATCACCCTCGCTTCGTGACGGCGCAGGTGGACGACGGCCGCTGCCACCATCATGAGCGCCAGGCAGGCGGCCGCCAGCGGTACGAGAATCGGTGCGGTGCCGGTCACGGCGGGCAGTACGAGCCCCGCGGCGCCCAGGACTTCCAGGGCTCCGATGGCCTTGACAGTACTGCCGCTTACGTCGCCGGCCCATCCGCCGCCGGGCGCGGCGGCCAGTTTCCGCTGCGGCTGGGTCGCCTTGATCAGGCCGCCGGCCAGGAACACGGCGGCGAGCAGGCCGGCGATGACCCACAGGGCCAGGTTCATGACGTTCTCCTTGCGGTCGCTGCGGCCGGTTCCCCGGGCCGGTGCGCCGCCGCCCCGGGCTGGTACCAGGACCTGGGTCCTCCACAGTGCCGGCGCGCGAGCGGGGCTCATCGGATGGCCCCGCAGAGGGATTGACGGTCGGTCAGGCGAGATGGTGGACGAGGGCCACGACCAGCGAGGCGGTCTCCAGACAGAAGAACACCGCCCAGCCGACGAGGTCGCGGGAGCCCACACGCAGGTGGGCGAGCAGGGCGCCGGTGAAATACAGGACGAGGCCGCAGGCGGCGAGGATGCCGACAACCGGCCGGGCGAGACCGGCCAGCAACCCGGCCGAGCCCGCCGCGAGCACAGCGCCCAGGACCGGACCCCAGGACTGCGGGAGCCGCTTCATCCTCAGCTGGGCCTTCGGGTATTCGTGGCCGATCAGATAGGTGGCCGACGCGACCGCGGTGAAGACCGCTGCGAAGGCGGTGACGATGACGTACGCGAGGAACATGCACCGAGGTTCGGCCCTGACCAGGATCTGATCAACAGCGATGTCCGCGGGGATCGATAACCGGGACTTATCGGTGATGGTGATCGGCGACGGCCGCCGCGAAGTCGCGGACCAGGTCGGTCTCCGTGACGGTGCGCCAGACCGTCGCCCACTGCGACAACGGGGCGTCGGTGATCGGCACGTAGACCAGTTGCGGCCATGGGAAGAAGTCCGCGGCCTCCGCCTGGGTCAGCGCCACTGCCGTACCGCCGGAGACCGCGGTCAGCACTTCCTGGAAGGTCCTGACCAGGGGACCACGGGGCACGGGCCGGCCGCTGGGCGTGAAGTACGGGACGAGACTGTCCTCCATGTACCGCGGGAGCGGACCGTTCGGCCCGACCACGTGACAGTCGCCGAGATCCTCCAGGAGGATCGACGCCCGCCCGGCGAAGGGATGCGTGCGGGCCATCATGGCCATGACCGGCGAGCTGCGCACGACCGGACCGACGGTGAGGTCCGGCTCGTGCACCGGCAGCCACAGCACCGCGATGTCGATGTCACCGGAGCGCAGGGCCGAGAAGGGGTCCGTCGGATGGACCTCTTTGAACTGCATGTCCACCCAAGGATTCCCGGCCCGGAAAACCTCGGTCGGGCCACCGAGGGTCTGCGCGATCGCCCCCATCGTGCCCACGGTCAGCACGCGCCGGCCGCCCTGTGCCTTGGCTGTCACCGCCGCGATGCCCTCGGTGATCTGCTGATAAGCCGGCCGCAGACGGTCGCGGAGCTCGATCCCGATCGGCGTCAGCCGCACCGTACGGCTCGTGCGGTCGAAAAGCACGGCCCCGATCCGGCGCTCCTGGGCCTTGATCGACTGACTCACCCGCGCCTGCGAAACGAACAACCGATCGGCGGCCCGGCCGAAGTGCAACTCCTCAGCGAGCGTCAAAAAGATCGCGATGTCACGAAGTTCCACCCTGAAACCCGCCCCCCGGCCCGCAGATGAACCGGCAGTCTACCGACGACGGCCCAGGGCCTCCCACCAGCCCACCCGTCACCGAAAGACCCGGCCGAACGGCGCAGCCTCGCCCTACGACGCCACCGTGGTCTTGCGACGCGCAACAGCGCCCCGGCGGAAGGACACTCCACATCGAGGCCGGCACCCCGCTCCCCACTGCCCCGGGGCAGACCACAATCCAGAGCGAGAGCTTGAGCGCGTGAGTCCCGGCGCACCGGCCCGACCGGGAACAGCTGCTGCCCGCGCAGGCCTGGATGCTCGCCAACATGCCACGATGGGCCGTATCGCCACTCAACCCGCACAGTGGGGTGCGCCGCAGTACCAGGTGCCGAAGATGACGGCGGCCGGATTCGCCGGGACCTTCTACGTCCTCAGCAGCGACGACTCGCTCCACGACGGCACGACCACATGTGACCACCTGCTCGTGTACGGCTGAAGCCGCGTCGGCAAGGTCCCCGGCCCGGCAGGGCCGGGCGGGCCGTGACTCTCGGCGGGCCGACGGCGGGGACCAGTGTTCCCGAGCACGTTCACGCGTGGGAGGCGGACCTTCAGCGGTCTGCATCCCGACGATCGCATTGACCCGCACCTCGTGGGCGCGGTCGCGGGGGCGAGCAGCACCTTTCGGGCGCCCGCGAACCCATCGGCCCCGCACTCGTATCCGCCGGTGCGCGCCGGTCGGCGCTCGTGAAGAAGGCGAGCCAGATTGAATGGTTTCTATCCGCTCTTCCCCGCGAAGAGAGAACTCTCATGGAAGTCATAGCTGTTCACAGCCTTGACGTCACCCTCGGTGCGCCATAGCGTCGCTCGCGGAATTATATCGATTCACTCTCGGTGGGCCGCAAGAGGAGCAGGTGCGTCATGGGTGTTGAGGGACAGTCGGGGCAGTCGCAGGGGGCGGAGCCGACGGGCGCGGACCGGCTCGCGCGGCGAAGAGTGATCCAGGCCGGCGCGGCGACCGGGGCACTGGCCGCGCTGTCGTGGGGCGCGGCGACGGCGCCGGCGCAGGCCGACGCCCCGCAGACCGCGGGTGCCACGAAGCAGCCGGCGGCCGGCGCCGGTGGAGGGGCCGGCTGGCTGTCCGCGCCGGGGCGCCCGCTCCAGCCGAAGTTCCGATGGTGGTGGCCGGACGGCCTGGTGGAGACCGCCGAGTTGCGCCGGGAGATCGATCAGGTCGCGGACGCGGGCTTCGGCGGTGTCGAGATCTCCGCGGTGCACCACAGCGTCGACGACACCTCCGTCCTGGACACCGCCCACCACGGCTGGGGCAGCCCCTCGTGGATCGCGGGGATGGAGGCCGCACTCGACCAGGCCGACAGGCGCGGCCTGACGGTCGACATCACCATCGGCCCCGCCTGGCCGGCCGCCGTCCCCACCATCACCCCCGACAGCGAGGGCGCGCTCCACGAACTCGCCCACGGATTCGTGCCGGTGGCCGCGGGAGCAGCGTTCGACGGGCCGGTGCCCGCCCCGCTGGCTGCCGCCGCGGGCACCGTCACCCGGCAGACCCTCGTCGCCGTCCAGGCCGTTCGCGTGAACACGGCGTACAGCACCACCAAGTTGACGGGCCTGGACGCCGACTCGGTGACCGACCTCACCGGCCAGGTCACCGGGTCGCGGACCTGGGAGTCCACCGACACCGGCATCGACGCACATCTGACCTGGACCGCGCCCGCGGAAGGCAGTTGGCTGCTGCTCGCGTACTGGCAGCGCGGGGTCGGCCAGACGCCGGAGGCAGGCCCGCACACCGTACCCGCCGCGTACGTCGTCGATCACTTCTCCGCCGTCGGCACCCGCGCGATCACCGACTTCTGGGAGTCGGACCTGCTGACCAAGCCGGTACGGCGGCTCATCGACAGGGCCGGCGGGGCCCTGTTCGAGGACTCCATCGAGTTGGAGAGCAAGTCGCTGCTGTGGACACCGGCGGCGCCGTCGGAGTTCGCCCGCCGCCGCGGCTACGCGCTCCTGCCCTACCTGCCGACCCTCCTCACCGCCGGCGGCAACCAGGCGTACACCTTCGAGCCGAGGCTCACCCGCGCGGTCCAGCACGACTACTGGCGGACACTGTCCGACCTCTACAACGAGCACCACGCCACGGCCGTCAAGAAGTGGGCCAACTCCTTCGGCCTCAAGCTGCGCGCACAGCCGTACGGCCTGCAGACCGATGCGACCTACACCTCGTCGATCCTCGACATCCCCGAGGGCGAGTCGCTGGGCTTCCACAACCTCGACGACTACCGCAGCCTGACCGGCGGCCGGGACATGGCCGGCACCACCATCCTGTCCTGCGAGTCCGGCGCGTACACCGGCGGCGCCTACACGACGACGTGGACGAAGTTCCTGCTCACCATGGGCGGCGCCTACGCGGCGGGCGTCAACCAGACGGTGATCCACGGCTTTTCGTACGCGGACCTGCCCGGCGTCCAGTGGCCCGGCTACGCCGCCTTCACGCCGTACAAGGGCGCGGTGGGCTACGCCGAGGCGTGGGGACCGCGGCAGCCGACCTGGCGCCATATCACCGACATATCAGGCTACTTGGCCCGCATCCACCAGGTGCTCCAGACCGGCCGGCCCCGGATCGACGTCGCCGTCTTCCGGCAGACCGGCTATGCCGACACCGGCATCGGCACGTCCTGGTTCACCGCGACGGGCATCACGCTCGGCTGGAACCACAACTTCATCAGCGAGCCGCTGCTCGACCTCCCCTCGGCCAAGGTGACCGGCGGCAAGCTGGCGGCCAACAACGCGGGTTACCAGCTGATCTTCGTGGAGGGCGACCGCTTCTCCGGCATGGACGTCACCCTGTCCGTGGCGACCGCGAGGAAGTTCCTGGAGTTCACCAAGGCCGGTCTGCCGATCATCCTGCTGGGCGACTGGTCCGCCCCGACCGTTCCCGGCGTCGACCCCGGCGGGCAGAACGCCGAGTTGGCCGAGATCATGGGCGGGCTCCTCGCTCAGCCGCGCGTGCGCGTGCTCAGTGACCTGACCCAGATCCCGGCAGCGCTCGCCGAGTTGGGCATCACGCCCTACGTCTCGTACGCGACGGGCTCCACCCTGCTCAATGCCCACCGGCACGCCGGCGGCGTGGACTACTACTACTTCTGCAACGGCAAGCACGCCGAGACGGTCAAACCCCCGGTGGCGGCGATCGACCACGAGGTGACGGTGCCACGGCAGCACGCTTCCGACCTGCCCTACCTGCTGGACCTGTGGACCGGCGAGATCACCCGGATCGGGCTGTACACCGAGGAGGAGGACGGCTCGGTGACCTTCCGGGTGACCCTCCAGCCGGGCGAGACGATGGCCGTGGCGGTCGGGGCGCCCGGCCTGTTCGGCGACCGGAGCGGCGGCCGCGCCCACGCGGTGGACACGGACGCGCAGGAGGCACTGTTCGTCGACGGGCGTCTCGTGGTGCGTGCCACGGCCGACGGCCGGTACAGCACCACGCTGTCCAAGGGCGGTACCGCGCACACCACGCTGAGCGGCATACCGCAGCCCATGGCGCTGACCGACTGGGAACTGGACGTCGAGGACTGGCAGCCGGGCTCGACCGCGACCACGACCACGGTGGTCGGCCACCACCTGACCCTGGAAGCGCTCGCCACGTGGCCGAACCTGCCGGGGATCGCGGACGCCTCCGGCATCGGCACCTACCGCACCAGCGTCCACCTCGACGCTCCCTGGAGCGGCGGCTACGGCGCCTACCTGAACCTCGGCACCGTCTACGACACCTGCCGGGTGACGGTCAACGGCCACCGCCTGCCGCCCGTCGACCACATCAACCGCGTCGTGGACCTCGGGGCCCACCTCACGCGGGGCACCAACACCATCGAGGTGGAGGTGGCCACCACGCTGGGCAACCGCCTGCGGGTGTCCGACCCCGCGGTCTACGGCCCGCTCACCCCGCAGCCCTACGGCCTGGTCGGCCCGGTCCAGCTGATCCCGTACGGCCAGGCCACTGCCGGCTGACGTGGAAGGCCACCCGCACGGCCGTCCGCACGGCCGTCCGCACGGCCGTCGGCACCAGGAACGACCTTGCGCCGAACGGGACCCGGCGCAAGGTCGTCCACGGCGTCAGGCCGACTACTGCGGAGCCTTCGCGGTGATCACCGCGAAGGCTCCGCCCTGCGGGTCTGCGAGGACAGCCATCCGGCCCGCCGCCATATCGAAGGCGGGGGCGATGACGCTGCCACCGGCGCGGACGGCCGCGGCCTGAACCTCGTCGACGCTGTCCGCGCTGAAGTACGGCTGCCAGTGCGGGGGGACGCCGGACGGGAGGGTGGACAAGTCCATGATCCCGCCGACCGCGCGGCCGTCGACCTTGAATTCGATGTACTCCTCCGCGCCGGGCATCTCGGAGCGGGCCGTGGTGACCGGCAGGACGGAGCTGTAGAACGCAGGGGCTGCCTGGAGGTCGGCGGTGACCAGCTCGTTCCAGATGAGCGCACCATGTTCGTTGACGATGCCCGCGCCGTCGAAGGTACCGGCCTGCCAGAGGCCGACGGCAGCCCCTGTCGGATCGGAGATCACGGCCATGCGACCGAGATCCATGACGTCCATCGGGCCCATCAAGACCGTGCCGCCGGCTTCGGTGACGGACTTGAGGGTGCTGTCGATGGTGTCCGTGGACAGGTAAGTGGTCCACACCGTCGGTGGCAGCGGGTCGGGAACCGTCCCGTCCGGGTTCATCGCCTTCATGATCCCGGCAACGGGCTTGCCCTTGAGTGTGCAGACGGCGTACCCGCCCTGTTCGGCGGGCCCGATCTCGCCCTGCCAGCCCAACAGGTCGCAGTAGAAGTCGATGGCCGCCTGCTGGTCAGGGACCATCAGGTCGATCCAACACGGAGTGCCGGGCTTGTAGGGGCCGTTCATTTCGGGCACTGATGCCTCCAGGATGCCGCTCGGGACGGGACAGGCCGTCCCCTACCCTGCCCGCACCCGGCCAATCAGCCCAAATGGGTGATAGGTGTGCATACGCATCGCAGAACGCTCCACGGGCGCAGCAGACCGCGGACCGACACTCGCACCAGCCCCCGCCCACGCCGACCAGAGTTCTCTCAACTGCCTTGATGTGTGCGCGTGTTGTGCGTGAAATGGGTGGGCGATGTGAGGTACGGTCGCTTGGCCCCGGGGGGACATCCGCAGCGTCTGCGGGTGCCGGGGGTCGTATTCGATGTCGGCATTCCTCCGCGTGGCAGAGATCGCGCGGGGGATGCCGTCTTTTTGGAGGGGGTAGCTCCACATGTCTCTACGCGCGTATCTCCGCGTTCCCGCCCGCACGGGCGTCGTCCTCATCGCGGCCGCGGCGTCCGTGGCCGGCGGCATCGCCGGTGCGGGTGCCGCCCAGGCCGAGCCGCTGGCGGCGACCTTCGCCGTGGCCGGCGACGCGGGCGACACACTGACCGGCGGCAACTCCTATGCCTACGACGCCGGCACGGGCGCGACCTTCACCGAGCGCGTCACCTCCACCGCGGCCAGCGACAACAGCCTGTACGTCGCGGTCAAGGGCACGAACGGCGAGCAATGGGTCCTGTACCTCCAGGCGCCGTCCGGACAGCCCCTGGCCCCGGGCGAGTACGACGGCGCGACGAAGTACCAGGTGGGCAGCACCCCGAGCCAGCCCGCCCTCTATCTCAGCAGCTCGACCAAGAGCTGCACCAGCGTGGCGGGCTCGTTCACCATCTCCGACATCGCCTTCGGACCCAACGACGGCGTGCAGCAGCTCGACGCGACGTTCGAGCAGCACTGCAACGGCGCAACGGCGGCCTCGCGCGGCGAGGTCCACCTCACCAACCCGGCCCCGCTCACCGCGGACGCGGCCATCGCCACGAAGGGGACCTTCAGCAAGCTGGACGGCAACTCCACCGTCCAGGCCACGCTCACCTGCAACGTCGCGGCCCGACTGTCCGTCTCCGGCACGGTCACCCAGGTCGCCCACCGCACCATCATCCGCGGGTCCGTGCCGGCGACCATGGTCGACTGCACGCCCGACGCGCCGGCGCTGTGGTCCGGGACGGCGGTCCCCACCGGGACGACGCCGTTCCAGCGCGGCGACGTGGAGGTCACCGTCACGGCCACGGCCACCGACCCCACGTACGGGGCGATCGTGACCGCCACCGAGACCGCTGCGGTCACCCTCAGAAAGGGCTGACCCGCCCGCGCGGCACAGGACGGTGGGCCGCCCCTTGCCACGGGGGCGGCCCACCGTTGCCGTCGTCGTCCAGCACCTCATGGGAATCAGGCACGGTAGCCTCGGGCCATGCCCGAGACCTCGGTGGCGCACTTCTACGACGAACTGGCCGAGGACTACCACCTGATCTACGCGGACTGGGACGCGAGCATCCGTCGGCAGGCAGCCGCCCTGCACGCCCTGATCGGCCAGGATCGCGCGGCGGTGCTCGACTGTTCCTGCGGCATCGGCACGCAGGCCATCGGCCTGGCGTTGCGTGGGCACCGCGTCACCGGGACCGACCTCAGCTTCCGCGCCACTGCCCGCGCTGCCCGTGAGGCCGCCCGCCGGGGCCTGAGTCTGCGCACGGCCGCCGCCGACATGCGCCGCCTCCCGTTTCCTGACGGCCGGTTCGACACGGTGGTCTGCGCCGACAACTCACTGCCCCACCTGCTGACCGAGCAGGATGTGCGCGCCGCCCTGGCCGAGATGCGCCGCATGCTGCGTCCCGCCGGCCTGCTCCTGGTCAGCACACGTCCCTACGACGAATTGCTGCGCGACCGTCCTGCTTCGACGCCTCCGCAGGTCCACCCGACCGCCAACGGCGACGACGGGGAACGTACGGTCACCTTTCAACTCTGGCACTGGCACGATGACGGCGAGCACTACGACCTGGAGCACTTCCAACTCCTCCCGGCGGGAGGAAACTGGCGCGTCCGGGTCCGCCGGTGCACCTACTGGGCACTCGGCCGGGAACGGCTGGCCGGCCTGGCGGGCGAGGCCGGGTTCGACGACCTCGTGTGGCGGATGCCGCAGGAGACGGGCTTCTTCCAGCCGCTCCTCGTGGCCCGCGCCGGTGCGTCCGAAGAAGGGTGAAGCAAGGCGTCGGAACGCGTCGGGAAGCGCACGCCGGTGACGGTGAACGCGCTCCCGCCGGAGGCAAGGATGTGGGTCGCAGCCGGCACGCCCCTGCCACGCCCGGGTCCTCCGCCGCCCCGAGTCGACCCGCGGAGGCGCGGGACCGCCCCGCCGAACGGACGGCGGGGCGGACGGTGACGTGTCGCGGGCGCCGCTGCGTCACCTGCGGGAGCACGTGGCTCGACGTGCGGAGCGTGCGTTACTGGCGGATCGCCTCCGGCGCGAGTCCGGTGGTCTCCTCCTGAGCGACGTGCGCGGAGTCCGACGCGGCCTGCCCCGCCGCCGCGGCACTCGCCGAGCTGCCGCAGAACACCGGGTCCAAGGCGGCCCGTTCGGCGGCGAAGACCGACGAGTTGTTGGATGCGTTCGCCGAGATCGTCACCTGCCGCGAGCCGTCGGCCGTGGTGTAGGAGTAGGTCTGGTAGCCCTGCACGATGCCGTCGTGGCCGTACACCTGGGTGCCGCAGGAGAGGGTGTACTCGCGCATCCCGAGGCCGTACGACGAGGTCCCGGCGGCGTTCTCCGGATGCATCGTCTCCATCTGCGCGAGCTGCGCCGCGGGCAGCAGCGTCCCGCCGGTCAGTGCCCGCCAGTACCTGTTGAGGTCCGCGGTGTCGGAGATGGCGGCGCCGGCGGTCCCGATCCACGACGCGGTCTGCTCGGTCGCGTCGAAGAGCGGCTTGGAGCGGTCGTCCTGCGTGAGGTAGCCGATCGCGTGCGGGCCGCCGAGGCCCGTTGCGGGAACGACGTACCGCGTGTCGGTCATACCGGCCGGCCGCAGCACCCGCTGGTCGAGGTTCTCGGCGAAGGACGTGCCGGTGACGTGTTCGATCAGCAGGCCGAGCACCACGAAGTTCGTGTTGGAGTACTGGTACTGCGTGCCCGGGGTGAACTGGGGTCCGTGGCTGAGCGCGTCCGCGACCTGGTCGGCCGGGTCGAAGGTGGAGTTGCGGAACTGCTGGAAACCGGTGACGGTGTCGCCCACGAGGATGCCCGGCAGGTCGTTGGTGTAGTCGTACAACCCGCTGGTGTGGTCGAGCAGTTCACGCACGGTGATCGGCGAGTCGGCCGGCAGCACCCCACCGGGCAGGTACCCGGCGGCGGGCGCGTCGAGGTCGACCCGGTGCGCCGCGACGAGTTGCAGGGCGATCACGGCGCCGAAGTTCTTGGTGATACTGCCGATGCGGAACTCCCCCGCCGGATCGACCGGCGTCCCGGCGGTGAGGTCGCCGGACCCGGCACTCGCCGTGCCGCCGGCTCCGCCGCGGTCGCTCACGAGCGCGAACGCGCCCGGCGCGCCGGCGGTGACGACGTTCTGCAGCGCCCCCTGCAGACCCGGGTAGTCGGGCGCGGGCAGGGCGGCCGCCGGCGCGGCGCCCGCCGAACCCGACACGAGCATGGTCGAGGCGAGGGCCACCGCGGCGGCAGCGACGACGAGCGAGCGGCGCTGGGCACCGGTGGAACGAGAAGGCACGACGGGACTCCGCTGGTGTGGTCGGTACGGGCGTGTCGGCTGTGGCGAGCGAGGATGATCGCCACTGTGCCAGACGACACACCGGTACCGGTGGTTCCGACGAGCCGCTTGAACTACCCGTGGAACGAGCCGGAGTTCGGTGGACTCGTCGAAGATCTCGGTGCAACCCGTGCAGCCCCTGAGACGTGGGGAAAGTCATGAGCCGTTTCGGTGTCGATCAACGTGTGGTTCGTCGCGATGTCCACCGCGGCAAGGTCTGGAGCGCGCAGGCACTACGCGTCCTTCAGGATGACCAGGACGGCCTGGTCACCGCATGCTGGCCTGGAGCGCCGTCACTGGCAGCCACGTCGTGGGTGCAGTCCATGGTGAGCGGCAATAATGCATGGCGCGGTCAGGGCGTCGAGGCGCTTGCGGCCGGCAACTGGACACTCGATACCTGGACGTGGCAACGGACCGGGCTGCTGATGTGGCACCAATCGGACCTGTGGTTCAGCATCAACTCGTTCTACGACGCCGGGACCGGCCAGCAGCAGTGCTGGTACGTCAACTTCCAACTCCCCTACCGCCGTACCGCACTCGGCTTCGACACCTTCGACCTGTTCCTCGACCTCGTCGTCACACCCGATCTCACGCAGTGGAAGTGGAAGGACGAGGACGAGTACGCCCAGGCCCGTCGCGTTGGCGTGGTCACCGACGCCATCCACCACCGCGTCGAGCATGCACGGGAGCAGGCACTGAGCATGATCCGCAGCTACCACGGCCCCTTCCGTCCGGACCGCCGGCGACCCGTATGGTCTCCTGACCCCTCATGGTCCCTCCCCGACCTGCCCCGCGGGGTCCTCCACACCCCGTAGAGCGGGATGCACGAGGAAGCGGCGGTGGGCCTCAGTGGGCCCGGTGGATGTTCAGGGCCACCACGCCGACGATGATCAAGGCGATGCCCGTCCACTGGAGCCACCCCAGCGGCTCGCCGAAGGCCGCCGCCCCGATGCCGGCGACGGCCGCGGTACCGACTCCTGACCAGACGGCGTAGGCCACGGACACCGGGATCTGCGTCAGCGCCCGGCCCAGCAGCACGAACGAGACCACGTACCCGATCACCACCGCGATGGTGGGCAGCAGCCGCGTGTACCCGTCGGTGAGTTTGAGGCAGCTGGTGGCGCAGACCTCGGAGGCGATGGCGAAGCCGAGAAGCACGTAGGGCACGGTGACTCCGTAGAAGGTGATCGGGCTCAGACCCCGGCGGCGAGCGTGGTGAGCAGCGCCAGATCGACCTCGTCCAGGCTGCCGACCACCAGCACCCCCGGCTCCGGGGCGATCGGCACGGTGGACGGCACCGCGACCACGGAGCAGCCGGCCGCCCGCGCGGAGGACAGACCGAGCGGGCTGTCCTCCACCGCGACGCAGTCCTCGGGCGCGGACCCGAGGCGGGCCGCCGCGGCGAGGTACGGGGCCGGGTCGGGCTTGGTGCGGGCGGTGTCCTCGGCCGCCACGGTCAGCGCGAACCAGTGCGCCCCCAGCGTCCGGAGCACGAGGTCCACGACCCGCCGCGGTGACGCCGTGACCAGGGCGGCGGGCACCGCGGCCTCCCTGAGCTCGGTCAGCAGCCGCAGGGCGCCCGGCCGCGGCCGCACCTCGCCCGCCACCCTTGACGTGAAGGCGGCGTCGAGCTCACGGGCGATCTCCGCCTCGGGCACCGCGGGGCCGACGGTGCGGTGCAGATACCCGGCGGTGTGCGCGACCGGACGGCCGAGCACGTCCGGCAGGTCGGCGTCGGTCAACCCGTACCCGAGCCGGTCCGCGATCTCGGTGACGGCCCGCCACCACAGATGCTCGGTGTCGACGAGGGTGCCGTCCATGTCGAACAGGACGGCGGCGGGACGGACCGGGGTGACACGGGAGTGCACGAATGCCCTTCCTGGACAGGGGGGTTGGGTGGGACGGCTGGTCAGACGACCCGGTGGTCCACCAGAACGGGGCGTTCGGGCAGGGTGAGCGTGACCGCGGAGCCGGGTGGCAGGACGGCGGCGGTCTCGGTCGGGAGATCGGCCTTGACCTCCGTGCCGTCCGGCAGGCGCACCGTGACCCGCGTGATCGCGCCGAGGAAGGAGGCAGCCACCACGGTGGCGCCGCCCCGCGGATCGAGGGCGACCCGGACGGCCTCGGGCCGGACCAGGGCGTCCAACTCACCGTACGAGGGCAGCTCGCCCTGCACCGGGAGCCGGGCGCCCATCACCTCGACCTGCGCGCCGTTCCCGGTCCTGACCGCCGGGATGCGGCTCATGGTGCCCACGAACTCGGCGACGAACGACGTGGCCGGGCGGGCGTACAACTCGGCGGGAGCCGCGACCTGTTCCAGCCGGCCGGCGCGCAGCACGGCCACCCGGTCCGCCATCGACAGCGCCTCCTCCTGGTCGTGCGTCACGAACAGCGTGGTGATCCCCAACTCCTGCTGGAGCCGCCGGATCTCCTCGCGCAGCGTCAGCCGGACCTTGGCGTCGAGTGCGGACAGCGGTTCGTCCAGCAGCAGCACGCGGGGTTCGAGCGCCAGCGCGCGGGCCAGCGCGACCCGCTGCTGCTGGCCGCCGGACATCTGGTGGGGGTACCGGTCAGCGAGTCCTGCCAGGCCCACCAGATCCAGCAACTCACCGGCCCGGCGGTGCCGTTCGGACTTGCCGGCGCCCCTCATGCGCATCCCGAAGGCGACGTTCCCCGCGGCGGTCAGGTGCGGGAAGAGGCTGTAGGACTGGAACACCATGCCCGCGCCGCGCCGGTGGGCGGGCACGCGGGTGATGTCCTCGCCGTCGACCAGCACGTCGCCCGCGTCCTGGTGCTCGAAGCCCGCCAGCATGCGCAGCGCGGTGGTCTTGCCGCAGCCGGACGGGCCGAGCAGTGCCAGCAGTTCGCCCGGACGGGCGGTGAGGTCCAGGCCGTCCAGCGCGACCGTGGCGCCGAACCTCCGGTACAGCCGGTGGAACTCCACGGTCGCGCCGCCTGCCCCGCGGGCGGACGCGGACGCTTCTGCGGTGGTTGCGGTCATGACTTCTCCTGGAGGGTGGGCGCCGGGGCGGCGGGGCTCGTGCGGGTGCCGCGCGGGGGACGGGCCGAGCGCCCGCGGCCGGCGGCGGCGAGCAACAGCAGCAGGACCCAGGTGAGAACCAGGCTGAGCACCGACACCGAGACCGACATCTGCGCGTTGCTGCCGCCGATGGAGACGATCCACACCGCGAACGGCTGGTATCCGAGGATCGATGCGACGGTGTACTCGCCGAGTACCAGGGCCAGCGTGAGGAACCCGGTGTTCAGCAGGGCGCCGCGCAGGTTGGGCAGCACGACCTGGAGGACGGCCCGCGGCCAGCTCGCCCCGCAGTTGCGGGCGGCCTCCACCAGGGTGGTGAGGTCGAGGGCGCGCAGCCCCGCGTCCAGCGTGCGGTACGCGAGCGGCAGGGCCATCAGCACGTAGGCGAGCAGCAGGACCACCGGGAAGCCGGGGTTCTGGACCGTGTTGAAGGTCTGGAAGAGCGGGGTGTCGGCGAAGTCGTCGGGCCCCCACTGCAGCACCGAGCTGATGCCCGCGGTCAGCGCCACCGCGGGCACCACCAGCGGCAGCGAGCAGAGCACCTCCACCAGGACCCGCAGCCGGGGAGCGGTCAGCCGCACGGCGATCAGTGCGGGCACGAGCAGCAGCATCGTCACCGCGATGGTGGCGGCGGCGAGTTCGAGGGTCAGCCGCAGGCTGCTCCAGAATCCCGCGGCACCGAGGATGCCGCTGTAGGAGCCGAGGGTGAAGCCCTGGCCGGGCACATCGACGGTGAAGAGCAGCGAGGACAGCAGCGGGCCGAGGAAGTACAGCGCGGCGATCAGCCCGACGACGCCGCGCCACAGCCGCGGACGGTGCCGGCGCCCGGCGGCTTCCCGGGCCGGCTGCGCGGCGGTGCCTGCGGGCGGGGTCAGTGCAGCCATCGTGCGCTCCTGCGCTGGAGGGGGATGTACAGGGCCATCACCACACCGGCGATCACGATCATGTCGAGACTCAACGCCAGGGCCACGTTGCCCTGGCCGGCCAGGACGTTGCCGGACAGCGCGTTGGCGATCTGGAGGGTGATCAGCGGTACGGAGCTGCCGACGATCGCGGCCGCGGTGGCGTACGCGGCGAAGGCACTGCCGAAGAGCAGGACGAACCCGCCCATCAGCGAGGGGGCGAGGATGGGCAGCGCGACGTGCAGCCAGTACTGGCGGGTGGTCGCACCGTTGTTCTGCGCCGCCTCGCGCAACTGGCTGCTCAGCCCGTCCAGTGCCGGGGTGATGGTGAGCACCATCAGCGGCACCAGGAAGTACAGGTAGACCACGGCGAGACCGGTGAAGGAGTACAGGCTCCATCCGTGCTTGCCGAGGTCCAGGCCGCGGGTCAGCTCGCCGGAGTTGCCGAGGGTGGCGACGAACGCGAACGCCAGCGGCACACCGCCGAAGTTGGCCAGCACGCCGGAGGCGGCGAGCACGCCCTCGCGCAGCGCGCGGAAGCGCGAGGTCACGACGGCGTGGGCGAGCGGCAGTCCGAGCAGCACACCGATCGCCGCGGTGAGCGCGGACAGCTTGACGCTGCCCCACAGTGCGGTGAGGTAGGCGCCGTGCACCGACTGGCTCAGGTTCGCCGTGGTCCAGTGCCGGCCGCCGGGCGCGCCCGGCGAGGTCTTGAAGGCGTTGGTGAGGATCGCGAAGGCGGGCAGCCCGAAGACGACGAGGACGAAGACGATCAGGGGCAGGACGGCGAGCCATCCGGCGGCGCGGGGCCGGCGCAGGGACCCGGCCCTGCGCGGTGCGGGAGCGGCAGCCGGCCGGCCGCCGGCCCCCTGCGAGGAGGGGCCGGCGGCGGGCGAGGGCGCCGCGGCGTGAGCCGTGGTCATCGCGGCGGTCAGCTCACGGCCTTGGCCCAGCCGGCCAGCACGGTCTGCTGGGCGGCGTCGACCTGGGCGGTGGTCGGGAACGTGGGGCTGCCGGTGACCGCGGGGAGCTTCGCCGCGGCCGCCTTGTCCACGGTGCCCTTCTGGATCATGGCCGGCATCTCGGCGGGACGGGAGAAGCCCTGGAGCCACAGGTTCTGGCCCTCGGTGCTGTAGAGGAACTCCTCCCACAGACGGGCGGCGGCCGGGTGCGGCGCGTACTTGTTGATCGCCTGGCTGTAGTACTGCGCGTACTGGCCGTCGGAGGGCACGGTCACCTTCCATTCGATGCCCTTGCCGGCGAACTCCTTGGCGTACCCGGCGTTGAGGTAGTCCCAGTCGATGCTGATCGGCGTCTCGCCCTTCTCGACGGTCGCCGGGGTGGACTCGACCGGGTTGAAGTTGCCGTTCGCCTTCAGCTTGTGGAAGAAGTCCAGGCCGGGCTGGATGTTGTCCAGCGAGCCGCCGTTGGCCAGCGCGGCCGCGAAGACGCCGCCGAACGCGGAACCCGATTTGGTGGGGTCGCCGTTCATCGCGACCTGGCCCTTGTACTGGGGCTTGAGCAGGTCGGCGAAGGTGGTCGGGCAGACCTTGACGGCCTTGGCGTCGCAGCCGATGGAGACGTAGCCGCCGTAGTCGTCGTAGCGCAGGCCGTTCGCGTCCTTCTGCGCGGCCGGGATGTCGTCCCACGAGGCGACCTTGTACGGGGCGAGGATGCCCTGCGCGGCGGCCTTCAGCGCGAAGGAGTTGCCCAGGTCGACCACGTCGGGGGCGCGGGTCTGGCCCTTGCGGGACGTGATCGCGGTGATCTCGTCCTGGCTGGCGCCGTCCGGGTTCTCGTCGGCGACCTTGATCCCGTACTTCTTCTCGAAGGCGCTGATGATGGCGCCGTAGTTGGCCCAGTCCGGGGGAAGCGCGATGGCGTTGAGCGTTCCCTCCTTCTTGGCGGCGGCGACCAGCGAGGTCATGCCGCCGAAGTCCGCCGCGGAGGCGGCCGTTGCGGCGTTCTTGCCGCCGCCGGCCGATGCCGAGCCGGCGGAGGACGAGGCGGAGCCGCAGGCGGTCAGGGCGAGCGCGGCGGCGGTGAGCCCGGCAGCCATGGCGGCGACGCGGACGCGAGGGACTATCACGGGTTTCTCCTGGGGAGCGACGTGCGAGCGGCGGACGGTCGGGCGACCCGCCGACGAAGTGCCGAGGTTGGCTGTACAACTTTTGCCAGTACGCCTGGCGCGGGTATCCGGGAGGTGAACAATCCGGCGACTTCAGGGGGATGGCGGCGGAATGTCGGAGTCTGCTCGCGGCTCCCGGTTCGCCACGGGGGACGCCTGGTGCCGGAGAGCGGATAGGGTCCAGCGGGGCGCAGCGGCATGAACCGTGCTGCGGAGATCGAGGAGGGACATTGCGGGACGACAGCGGGGAGCGGGCGAGGGGCCCGCTCTATCGCAGCGTCGCGGCCGACCTCCGCGAGGCCATAACCGCCGGCGACTACGGCTCGGGGGGCAGGCTGCCCGCCGAGAGCACCCTGGCCGAGCGGTACGGCGTCTCCCGCGGCACCGTCCGGCAGGCCCTCGCGGCCCTGCGCGCCGACGGCCTGGTCACCTCCCGGCGCGGGACCCGGCGCGTGGTGCTCGGCACCACGCGGGTGCAGAGCTTCGCGGAACTGGTGAGCTTCACCACCTGGGCCCGCTCGGTGGGTGAGGACCCGGGTGGTCGGGTGGAGCAGCTGGAGCGGCGTGCCGCCGACGCCCGGGAGAGCGAGCAACTGCGTCTGGAGCCCGGCGCGGAGGTCGTCGTCGTGCTGCGGGTTCGGACGCTGTCCGGCCGGCCGGTGATGGTGGAGCGCAGCGTCTATCCCGTGTGGGTCGGGGAGCTGGTGGCGCGGATTCCCGCGGACGCGGTCTCGCACACCGAGCCGCTCCAGGAGCAGGGCGTGGTGTTCGCCGACGCCGACCACACCATCGACCTCGTACTGGCTGACGCCGACGACGCCCGGCTGCTGGGTTGCCGCGCGGGAGAGGCGCTGCTGCGCGAGCGCCGCCGCTCGACCGACCCGGTGGGAGCACCCGTCGAATGGTCGGAGGACCGGTACCTGCCCGGCACCGTCGCCTTCACGGTGCACAACTCGATCGCCGCCTCGGCGCTCTCCCGCCGCCACCGCCGACCGCACTGAGGCGCGGCGCGCCCCCGCGGGAGAGGGAACGGCGCCGCCGTGAGGTACGGCTGCTCCCCCACCGCAGATATGCCACGACACACCTGCCGTGACACACCTGCCGCGACTCGCCTGGGGGACGACACGCAGCCCGCGGAAGCGGCGCCCCCCTTGCCCGCTACCCGCGCAGCAGCCCGGTGAGCAGCGGCAGGAAGTGGCCGAACTCCGGCGTCACCGCGCCGGGTTCCTTCGCCTGCTCGTCCCAGCGCCGGACGGCCACGGCGTCGGCCGCCTGCGGCAGGGCGGCGAAGGCGGCGGCCTCCGCCTCGGTCATCGGGCCTCCCTGCAACCGCAGGGTGTACTCGGAGGCCTCGGACAGGCCCTCCCGGTAGCCGGGCTCGGCCGTGCAGAGGTAGCGCTTCGCCGCGACGTGCAGGCGCACCGGTTCGGTGACCTCGGGACCGAACCAGCGGGAAAGCAGGTCGGCTCCCGTGTGGCCGTGCCGGTGGTCGGTGTCTCCCGCGCCCTCGTCCGGTGCTCCGGCGAAGTGGCCCACGTCGTGCAGCAGCGCGGCGGCCACCAGGTGCGCGGGCGCGCCCGCGGCCTCGGCCAGCGCGCCGGCCTGGAGCATGTGCTCGGTCATGGTCACCTCCTCGCCCAGGTACTCCGCCGCCCCGGGGCCGTTGAGCAGCTCGGCCAGCGGGTCCAGGGCGTCCGCCCGGCGCAGGACGGCGAGGGAGCTGCCCAGCCCGTCCAGATCGGCGTACGCGCCCTGCAGGTGCCGGAAACCGTCCTGCTCGAAGGCGGTACGGGCGTGCAGCAGCCGGGTGTTGTCGAAGATCAGGCAGTCGCCGGGCGCGAGCCGGAGGTCCAGCCGGAGGCCGGGCCGGAGCAGCAGTTCGCCGAAGCTGCGGTAGGCGGCGTAGAACGCCTCCAACGCCGGCGGCGCGAGCCGCAGCGTGCCGATCGACCGGTTGTTGAAACGGACCTCGCGGATGCGTCCGCGCGGGTCCACGTCGATCAGCGGGCGGTCCGCGCGCAGTTCCGTGCGGTCGTCGCGGAAGACGAAGGGGACGGGGGTACGGGTCAGGACCCCGAAGGACTCCGGGTCCTCGGTCCGCAGCGCGGCCGCTGCGGCGAAGCCGTCGACGAGCCCGGAGTCGCCGCCGGTCGCGGAGTTGACCAGGCAGTGCAGCAACTGCAGGGTGGGGACCGGGTCGCGGTACGGGTTGTCCGTGTGCGGGGTGATCCGCGCCGAGGTGAAGGCCAGGTTGTTGGGGTCGGGTTCGACCCTGACGTCGAAGAGCCTGCCGTAGTTGGTCTCCCGGACGTGGCCGAAGGTCTCGGCGACGGCCAGGACCTGGCCCTCCTGCAGCGGCACCCCGCGCAGCAGGGCGAAGCCCAGCCGCTGCACCGCGTCGAGCACCCGGGCCCGCTGCACGCCGTCGGCCAGGTAGTCGACCCAGCCCGCCTCCGGCACCCGCCCCGCCAGGTCCGCCGCGGCCCACAACTCCTTGCCCGTCTCGGTCCGCCGGTCCCCGGTGAGCGCGGAGTCCGCCGGCTGGTTGGCGTCCAGCCAGGCGACGGTGAAGGGCGAGCGGTGGCCGTCCGGGACCCACCGGACCTCCACCGAGGGTTCCCCGGCCGCGCTCGGCTCGACGACCTCGCCGACCGCGAGTCCTTGCGGCAGGTCGGTGATCTGGAACAGCTTCTGGCCGGAGTGCGGGTCCCGGCAGTCGGGACACGGGCAGTTGTCCCGCAGCCAGTCCGGCGGCAGCGCCGCGACCCGAGCGGACAGGTGGGGAGCGGCGGCTTCGGCCGCTGGTTGTGCCGTCATGGGTTTCCCTCTGCGATCCAGGTGAGCAAAGTTGTACAGCCAACTTTGGATGTCCTTGATGAGGAGAAGGCCATCAGCAGGTGACGGGCGGGGGAAGACGCGTGAAGCGGCGGGCGGCGGAAGGGGTGGCCTGCCGCGGTCGCCGCTCCGTCGAGGCAGCGGTAGCGGGTCACCGTGTCCCGCGTGGGCACGTTCCGCGGGCGGTTCACCGCCGATGCGCCGGAGCGGGATCGCACGGGGCCCTTGACGCGCGTGAGGTGTCCGCGTCCCATGGGAAGCAGCGTTCGGCTGCTCGGTGCCACAGGTTCCATCTCCTTCGTCGAAGGGACACTTGTGAGACTGCACAGAACCGCTCCGCGCACCTCTCCCCCGCCCCACTCCCGTGCGCTCTCCCGTACGGTTCCCCGACTCGCCGGATCGTTGCTGCTCGTGCTCGCAGCCGCGGCCTCCACCGTCGGGGCCGCCGGTTCCGCCCAGGCCCGGTCGGGATCCCCCGCCACGGCGGTACGGCCGCTCGGCCAGGTCGTGCCCGCACCCGCCGACGTGCGCCCGGCGGGCGCACCGTACACGCTCACGCCTTCCTCGCACATCCGCGTCGCGGGGCACGCGCGCGACGCCCGCCAGGTCGGCTCCTACCTGGCCGGGCTGCTGCGTCCGTCCACCGGCTACGCCCTGCCCGTCGTCGAGGACGGCAGGCACGGTGCGAAGGGCGGGCACGACATCCGGCTCACCCTCACCCCTGGAAGCAACGGCCTCGGCGCCGAGGGCTACCGCCTCGACTCCGGCCCGGACGGCGTCACCCTCACCGCCCGCACCTCGGCGGGTCTCTTCCACGGCGTCCAGACGCTGCGTCAGCTGCTGCCGGCGTCGGTCGAGGAACACACCAGGCAGCGCGGTCCGTGGAAGGTCGCGGGCGGCACCATCACGGACGTGCCGCGCTACACCTACCGCGGTGCGATGCTCGACGTGTCACGGCACTTCTTCACCGTGCCCCAGGTCGAGAAGTACATCGACCAGTTGGCGCTGTACAAGATCAACGAGCTGCATCTGCATCTCTCCGACGACCAGGGCTGGCGCATCGCGATCGCGTCGTGGCCCCGGCTGGCCCCGTACGGCGGGTCCACCGAGGTCGGCGGCGGCACGGGCGGCTACTACACCAAGGCGCAGTACGCGCAGATCGTCGCCTACGCCGCGTCACGCCATCTGGAGGTCGTGCCGGAGATCGACATGCCGTCCCACACCAACGCGGCGCTCGCCTCGTACCCGGAACTCAACTGCGACGGTGTCGCGCCGCCCCTGTACACCGGGACCGAGGTCGGGTTCAGCTCGCTGTGCGTGCCCAAGGACGTGACGTACGCCTTCATCGACGACGTGATCCGTGAACTGGCCGCGATCACACCGGGGCGCTACCTCCACATCGGGGGCGACGAGGCGCACTCCACCAGCCAGGCGGACTACGTGTCGTTCATGAACCGCGCGCAGGCCGTCGTCCAGAAGTACGGCAAGACCGTGATGGGCTGGCACCAGATCACGTCGGCGACGCCGGTCGAGGGCGCGGTGGCCGAGTACTGGGGCAACGACGGCACCGGCACGGCGGAGCGCGCCCAGGTCGCCGCGGCGGCGAAGAACGGCACCAGGCTCGTGCTGGCGCCCTCCGACCGCTCGTACCTGGACATGAAGTACGACGAGAACACGAAGCTCGGCCAGGACTGGGCGGGCACCGTCGAGGTGGACCGCGCGTACGACTGGGACCCGGGTACGTACCTCGCCGACGCGGGGGTGCCGTCGAGCGCGGTGCTCGGCGTCGAGGCGCCGCTGTGGACGGAGACCATCGTCACGAACGACGACATCGAGGCCATGGCGTTCCCCCGGCTGCCAGGCATCGCGGAGCTCGGTTGGTCGCCCGAATCCACGCACGACTGGAACACCTACAAGGTGCGCCTGGCCGCCCAGGGGCCCCGGATGACGGCGCTCGGCATCGACTTCTACCACTCGCCGCTGGTCGACTGGCCGGCGGACAACTGACGGCGCACCGGCGGCCGTTGGGAACCACCCACCGGCCGCCACCGGTGCCCCACCCCACACCGATCCCCGGTCCCCGGCTCCCGGAGCGGGACAGGCGGCGCGGCTGGTGCGCCTGCGCGGTGCCCGCGCGGGCTCTCGGACCAAGGTCCTGGATCCCGCCGCCGGGTGGCGGTGGCCGCGTTCAGCGGTTGACGGCGTCGACCGCTGCCCGCGCCGCCGCCACGATCCCCGGGTCGGTGACGAAGTGGCTGTCGGTGTCGGCCGAGCCGCTCGCCGAACCCATCGGCACCCACGTCCCGCCGCGCCGGGCGGGCGCTGCCCGCTTCGCCGACAGGTGTACCGCCGCGACGCCGGTGGCCGCCAGCCCGGCCACGTCGCCGGGCCGGACGCCCGCACCGGCCATCACCTCGGTAAAGGGGACGGCCGCGGCGATCGCGGCGATCTTCCCGGCGCCGGACGGCGCGGTCGCGGCGCCGCCCGAGGTCAGGATCCGGGTCGCGCCCAGCGAAGCCGCCAGCACGGCCGTGGCCACCGGGTCGGCCGCCTGGTCGATCGCGCGGTGCACGGTCACCCCGACCGGACGACCGGCCGCGCTCCCCGCTTCGGCGGCCGCGTCCAGCAGCCGGCGCATCGCCCCGGTGTCCAGGGCGCCGGCCGCGGTCAGCGCGCCGACCACCACGCCCGCCGCGCCCGCCGCCACCGCCTCGCGCACCTCGGAGGCCATGAGCGCCACCTCCTCCGCGTCGTACACGAAGTCACCCGGGCGGCAGCGGACCAGGACGTGCACCGGCGGGCCGGCCGCGCACGCCGCCTCGACCAGCGCTCCGGACGGCGTGACCCCGCCCAGTTCAAGAGCCGAGCACAGTTCCACCCGGTCGGCGCCGTTCTCCCGGGCGATCCGGGCCCCGGCGACGCCGGCGACGGCGATCTCCAGCGCGAGCCGGCCGCCGGGCCTCACTCGTCGTCCCCGGTCAGGGGCTCGTCGGAGGGCGCGATGAGCCGGGCGGACAGGTCGGGCTCCGCCATGTCCGGGTCGAAGGGGAACATCGGGCGGCGTATGCGCCGGTGGCCCAGCCGCACCAGGTCCTGGTCGACGCCGCCCGGGGTGAGCGCCATCTTCCAGCCGGCGGACATCGCGAACAGCTCGGGCTCGAGGTAGCCGATCTTGACGATGACGATGTCGGCGCCGCGCGGGTCGAGGTGCAGGTCGGTGAAGTCGTGTTCGTGGTGGTAGGGCTTGCGCAGCGCCGTGAGGATCACGAACACGCTGCCGACCCGCAGCACCACCTCGGTCTCGGCGTCCCGGTCGCCCTCCCGGACGGCGTGCACGACGCCGGTCATGGTCAGCGGGCCCTCGTGCCGGTCGTCGACCTCGGCGCCGGCCGTCACCGTCACGGTCGCGCCGACCCCTGCCCGTCGTGCGTGCGCCACTGCCGCCGGGCCGGGCACGGAGGCGTACAGGACCGTCGGTCCGCCGGCGTCGCGGAACTCCGGCCGGGCCAGGACCCGGGCCAGTCCCCATGTCACGTCGCCGGCCCCGCCGGCCGTCGGGTTGTCGCCGGTGTCGCTGACGAAGTACGGGCGCTGCGCCGAGGCCAGCGCCTCGTCCAGGCAGTCGTCCAGGGTGCCGGTCGGTGCGACGAACCCGAACTCCTTCCGGCTGTCCCAGAAACCGCGTGCCAGACGCTCCGCGCCCGCGGCGACGGCCTCGCGCGAGGGGCCGGTGACGACCACCGCCGCGCGGTTGCGCGGTTCGTCGGCCCACGCGTAGCCGACCCAGATCGCCGCGTCGGTGACGCCGTCGAGCGCCTCCACCTCGTCGACCGCCGCGTAAACGCTCCTGGCCGGCTCGATCCGGGTCGAGGTCTGCTCGCCGGCCAGCAGCACCGGCACCGGCACCCACGCCTTGTACGGCCGGGGCGCGCCCGACACCAGCAGGTCCACCAGGTTGCGGACCGCCCGCTCCTTGGTCTCCATGTGGTCCTCGTGCGGCGCCATCCGGTAGCACGTGATCAGGTCGCTGCGGTGGGCCAGTTCGCGGGAGACGTTGCCGTGCAGGTCCATCGAGGTGGACACGACGACCTCCGGCCCGACCGTGGCCCGGATCCGCTCCAGCAGGACCGCCTCGGCGTCGTCGACGCCTTCGACGGTCATCGCGCCGTGGATGTCGTACCAGAGGCCGTCCAGGGAGGGCAGTTCGGCGAGCCGGGCGATGAGCTCGTCCGACAGTTCGGCGAAGGCCGCCGCGGTGACGGTGCCGCCCGGCAGCGACTTGCCGACGAGCGCGCCGTGCCAGGCGGCCGCCTCCCGCAGTTCCTCGCCCGGGGCGAGGAACGGGTAGCGGTCCAGTACCTCCTCGCCGCGTGACGGGTGGAAGGCGGGCGCCTGGGTGCGGGCCGGGGAGAACGTCGAGGACTCGATGCCGATCCCGGCGATGGCGATGACCGGGCGGGCTACGGGAGTTCGGGGGTGCGGCATGGCTGCTCCTGCGGTGGTCGGGATCGGGGTGCGTCGGAGTACACGGCCGCGCGGCGCGCGGTGGTCGGTCAGCCGTCGAGGCGCGCCGGGCCGCGCGGGTGGGCCCTGGGCAGGGCGCCGGGACCGGGGCCGGCCTCGGTCGCGTCGTGCAGCGCCCGGGCCATGGCGCGCTGCAGGGCGAACAGGCCGGCGCCGAACAGCCCGGCGTCCGCGCCGAGACTGGCCCGCGCGATGGTCAGGTGCTCGGTGACGAGCGGGTGGCAGCCCTCGTACAGGCGGCTGCGGACCGCGGCGACGAACGGCTCCAGGGTGGACAGGATGCCGCCGAGGTAGACGGCGTCGGGGTTGAAGAAGTTCACGTTCGCGGCGAGGACCGTGCCCAGGTAGCTGCCGGCCTGGCGCACGGCGCCCGTGGCCAGCGGGTCGGCGTCGGACGCCAGGCGCACCACGTCCGCCAGGGACTCGACCTTCGCGCCGCGCTCGCGCAGGATCCGGACCAGCGCCGCACCGGAGGCGACCGTCTCCAGGCAGCCGGTGTTGCCGCAGGAGCAGGGGGTGTCCCCGGCCGCGTCGATGCGGACGTGGGTGATGTCGCCGGCCGCGCCGGTGGCGCCCCGGTAGAGCTTGCCGTCGGCGATGATGCCGGTGCCTATCGCGGAGCCGATCTTCACCATGATCGACTGCCGTCGCTCCACGGGCTGGACGGCGTGCTCGCCCACCGCCATGCAGTTGGCGTCGTTCTCGACCGCGGCCGGCACCCCGAACCGCTCCTGCAGCCAGTCCGCGACCGGGAACCTGTTCCAGCCCGGCATCCGCGACGGCAGCGTGACGGCCCCGGACTGCACGTCCACCGGCCCGGGCAGCGAGAAACCGACGCCGCGCAGCCGCCTCCGCCCGTGCCGCTCGGCCAGGGCCTCCAGGGTTCCGGCCAGCTCGGGCAGGGCGACCTCGGGCCCGTCGGCGATGGAGAACGGCACCGTGGAGACGTCCGTCAGCTCGCCGCCGGGCAGCACCACGCCGATGCGGGCGTGCAGCCCACCCAGGTCGGCGGCGACCGCGAACTCGTCCGTGGCGCCGATCCGCAGGATCTTACGGGGGCGGCCGCCGGTGGACGCGCTGGTGCCCTGCTCGGCGACCAGTCCGCGGCTGACCAGCTGGCCGACGGTCAGCGAGATCGTGGACGCCGACGCGCCCAGGCGCTCGGCGAGTTCGGCGCGCGAGGTGCCCTGCCCGGAGGCGATGAGTTCCAGGACGCGCTCGGCGAGCGACGGTGTGCCTTGGGCGCCGTTCCTGGGCGGAGGACTTACGTCGGGCATGAAGAAACTTACTTCCGAAATGACGGTGGACGGCGATGACAGTACGCCCGGAAGGCCTCCTGAGGAAGAGGTGTCCGCCCCGTGGAGAATCCCGGCGATGGGTCCGGAAACCGCGCCGATGCTGGGAAGTCAGGTCCCTACGGTCGGTGCGGCCGACCTTTTTTCGAAACAGCAGAAACATACTTGTTATCAACAGGGGTTTGTTTTTTCGACCGGACACGTCGTTGACTGTTCCGCACCCGCACGGCCCTCGACGTTTCCGGGATTTCCGGTCCCAGCGGCCGTCCACCTGAGGAGAATCATGTTCCCTGTCCGCACGGCGGAACGCCGCCGCTGGGCGCTCGTTGCGGGTGCCGCCATCGCGGTGAGCTCGCTGCTCGCAGGCTGCAACGGAGCGAACGGCTCGTCGTCCGCGTCGTCCGGTTCCATCAACTATGCGCTGCCCGCGAACTTCACGCCGAACTGGATCCTGCCGATCGGCACTCCGGCCCACCTCAACACCAACAATGTCTCCATCGCGGCCTCGTTGTGGGAACCGCTGGTCGCCTACGACGGCTCCACCGGCGGAATCGGCTGGAACAAGAAGGCGTCGATTGCCAGCGCGGCCGACTTCGCGCCCGACGGCAAGAGCGTCACCATCACACTCGGCGCCCGGCACTGGAGTGACGGCAAGCCGATCACCTCCCGGGACGTCCAGTTCTGGTTCAACCTCATCAAGGCGAACAAGGCGCAGTGGGCCGGATACAGCGCCGGAAAGGCGCCCGACAACTGGACCGCGCTGAAGGTCCTGGACGACCACCGGTTCACCCTGACATTCGACCGGTCCTACAACGACCAGTGGATGCTGGCGAACGAGTTGAGCCAGATCACTCCGCTGCCGCAGCACCTGTGGGACCGCGCCTCCGCCTCGGCGGCGGTCGGTGACACCGACGAGACCCCGGCCGGCGCCAAGCAGGTGTGGACGTTCCTCAACTCGGCGGCGAAGAACATATCCAAGTACGCCTCGGACCCGCTGTGGAAGACCGTCAGCGGCCCGTACGAGGTCCACTCGTTCTCCACCGCGGGCAAGGTGGTGCTCGCCGCGAACAAGAAGTACGACGGGGGCGAGAAGGCCCACATCCCGACGGTGAACCTGCTGCCGTTCACCACCACCGACGCCGAGGAGAACGCGCTGCGCTCCGGGCAGGTCGACTACGGCTACATCAACGCCACCGACCTGGACCAGAAGGCGTCCTTCACCGGTCAGGGCTACAACGTCAAGCCGTGGACGGGCTGGGCGATCACCTACATGCCCTACAACTTCCAGAACCCCACGATGGGCGCGGTGTTCAAGCAGCTGTACGCCCGGCAGGCGGTACAGGAGTCCATCGACCAGGACAGCCTGTCCAAGGTCATCTTCAACGGCACCGCCGTTCCCGGCTACGGCCCGATCCCGCAGGCGCAGGCCTCCGACTTCGTCTCGCCGGCGCAGAAGGACAACCCGTACCCGTTCTCGACGGCGAAGGCCAAGTCGCTGCTGACGGCGCACGGTTGGGCCGACCAGGGCGGCACGATGACCTGCGTCCAGCCCGGTACCTCCGCGAGCCAGTGCGGTGCGGGTGTCGCCAAGGGCACCAAGTTCCGCATGCAGGTGCTCTCCCAGTCCGGATCGACCGTCACCGACAACATGATGAGCGCGATCCAGTCGTCCCTGGCCAAGACCGGCATCGGCTTCTCGATCAAGACCGCTCCGGTCAACTCGGTGCTCTCGCAGACCCCGCAGTGCACGTCCGGCCAGGCGTCCTGCAAGTGGCAGCTGTCCTTCTTCGGTACCGCGGGCAGCTGGTACTTCCCGGCGTTCCCGACCGGTGACTCGCTCTTCCAGAGCAAGGGCGGCTCGAACTTCGGCAGCTACTCCAACCCGCAGGTCGACCAGCTCATCACCGAGTCGACCACGTCGACGTCGAACAACGCCGTCCAGCAGTACAGCGCGGCCCTGGCCAAGGACCTGCCGGTGATCTGGCTGCCCGAGCCGGACTACCAGATCTCGGTCGTCAAGAACGGCCTCGGCGGCTTCGCCCAGGACTCGCTGGCCGACTTCCACCCCGCCCAGTGGCAGTGGACCGGCAAGTGAGCCCCGCCCGGGTCCTCATCCGCCGCCACTGATCCGACCGTTCGGAAGTCGATGAACACTTACCTCTACCTGGCCAGACGCGTCCTGCAGGCCCTCGCGGTGATCCTCATCGTGACGGTGGCGACGTTCTGCCTGCTGCACGCCCTGCCCGGGGGTCCCGCACGCGGGATCCTCGGCCCGCAGGCCACCCCCGAGCAGATCGCGCAGTTCAACCACGCGCAGCACCTCGACCAGCCGCTGCCCGTGCAGTACGGCGCCTACCTCGGCCGCCTGCTGCACGGGGACCTCGGCAGCTCGTACACGCTCAACGAGCCCGTCTCCCAGCTCATCGTGCAGCGCCTGCCCAAAACGCTGGTGCTGACGGTGCTGTCGGCGCTCGTCGGGCTGCTGCTGGCGGTGCCGCTGGGCATGTGGCAGGCCGTCCGGCGCAACAAGCCGGTCGACTACGTCATCACCACGCTGAGCTTCGTCGCCTACTCCACGCCGGTGTACTTCCTCGGCCTGATCCTCGTGCTGGTCTTCAGCCACATCCTGCCCTGGTTCCCGGCGCAGGCACCGCAGGGCGACTCGCTGGCGCAGGTCTTCGCCGACCCGGCGGGCCTGGTCCTGCCGGTGGTGGCGGGCGCCGCCTCCGTCGTCGCGGTCTTCAGCCGCTACATGCGGGCGGCCACCCTGGAGAACCTCTCCGAGGACTACGTCAGGACCGCCCGGGCCGGCGGCTCGCGGCGCGGCGCGATCCTGCGGCGCCACGTGTTCCGCAACTCGCTCACCCCGGTCGTCGCCATGCTCGGCTACTACGTACCGGTGCTCTTCGGCGGCGCCCTCGTCGTCGAGCAGCTGTTCAACTACCCCGGTATGGGGCTGCTGTTCTGGAGCGCCGCGCAGTCCTCGGACTACCCGGTCCTGCTCGGCTGCGTGCTGGTGATCGCCGTGGCCACCGTCGTGGGCACGCTCCTGGCCGACATCGTCCAGCGGATCATCGATCCCCGAGTGAAGGAGGGCCGCGCATGAGCGCCGTGCTCCAGCCCGGCCGGCTGCCCGGCGACGGGCCGTCCGCCGAGCCGGCCGACGGCGTCGCCGCCGGCGGACCGCGCCTGGCCGTACGCCGGTTCGTCCGCAACCGGCTGGCCGTGGTCGGCCTCGCCGTGGTCGTGCTGTTCTTCCTGTTCTGCTTCGTCGGCCCGCTGCTGTACTCCACCGACCAGATCCACACCACGCTCACCCAGGTGAACCTCTCGCCCAGCGGCAGCCACCTGCTGGGCACCGACGCGGTCGGCCACGACGAACTCGGCCGCCTCATGTACGGCGGCAAGGTCTCGCTCGTCGTGGGTCTGGCCGCGGGCATCCTCGCCACCGTGATCGGCACCCTGTGGGGCGCGGCCGCCGGGTACGCCGGCGGCTGGATCGACGCGGTCATGATGCGCGTCGTCGACGCCGGGATCGCGATCCCCGCGCTGTTCATCCTCCTGGTGGTCTCGGCCATCTCGACCCCCGGCGTCCCGGGGCTGATCGTGATCCTCGGCCTGGTCTCCTGGCTCGTCCCCGCCCGCCTCGTCCGCGCCGAGACCCTCACCCTGAAGAACCGCGACTACGTGCACACGCTGCGCGCCATCGGCGGCACCCACACCCGGGCCATCGGACGGCACATCCTGCCGAACTCCGTCTCCACGATCGTGGTCGCCGCCACCTTCCAGGTCGCCGACGCGATCCTGCTCGTGGCGTACGTGTCCTACCTCGGGCTCGGCCTCCAGCCACCGAAGACCGACTGGGGCGGCATGCTCTCCGCGGGCCTGACCGCCACGTACTCCGGCCGCTGGTGGCTGATCCTTCCGCCCGGCCTGGCCGTCATCCTGGTCGTGTGCGCGTTCAACGCCATCGGCGACGGGCTCCGTGACGCTTTCGACGTGAGGGGACGCGGATGACCGCCGCCGAACGCTCCACCGCCGCCGTGGCGGACCCCATCCTCGACCTGGACGACCTCGGCGTGGTCTTCTCCTCCGAGACCGGGGACGTACATGCCGTGCGCGGCGTGTCGCTGCACGTCCGGCCCGGCGAGACCCTCGCGCTGGTCGGCGAGTCGGGCTCCGGCAAGTCCACCGTCGCGCTCGCCGCGATCGGCCTGCTGCCCGGCAACGCCCGCGCCACCGGCCGGGCCCGGCTGGGGGCGACCGACGTCGTCGCCGCCGGCGAGAACGACCTGGCCCGGCTGCGCGGCCGGACCGTCTCCATGGTCTTCCAGGAGCCGGCGACCGCCCTTGACCCGCTCACCCGGATCGGCGACCAGATCGCCGAGGTGATCCGCAACCACCGCCCCCTGTCCGCCCGTGAAGCCGCGCAGGCCGCGATCGAACTGCTGCGCCGCGTCGGCATTCCCGACCCGGGCCGGCGGGCGTCCGCCTTCCCCTTCGAGTTGTCCGGCGGGCAGCGCCAGCGTGTGGTCATCGCCATGGCGATCGCCAACGACCCGACGCTGCTCATCGCCGACGAGCCCACCACCGCGCTCGACGTCACCGTGCAGGCCGAGATCCTGGACCTGCTGCGCGGTCTCGCGGCCGAGACCGGCACCGGCGTGCTGCTGGTCACCCACAACATGGGCGTGGTCGCCGACTTCGCCGACCGCGTCGCCGTCATGCTGCAGGGCGAGATCGTCGAGACCGGACCGGTCGAGGACATCCTGCTGCGCCCGTCCCACGACTACACCAAGCGGCTGCTGGCGGCGGTGCCGCGGCTGGCAGTGGCGGAACCCGGAGAAGCGCCTCGGCCGAGCGCGGAGGCGGACGCGGGCACGGAGTCCGCGACGTCAGGCGCGCTCGCGAAGTTCGCGGAGGCGGGCGGGTCCGCCGAGTCCGCGGACTCCGGCGGGTCCGCGACGTCCGGCCAGTCCGCGGAATCCGCCGAGTCCGTGGTCGACCTGCGGGCGGTGACCGTGGCGTTCGGCCGCGGGCGGGGCGCGGTGCGTGCTCTGGACGACGTGTCCTTGAGCGTCCGGCCCGGCGAGACCGTCGGCCTGGTCGGCGAGTCCGGGTCGGGCAAGTCCACCGCGGCCCGCGTCGCGCTCGGGCTGGTGCGGCCCACCTCGGGCACGGTCACCCTCTTCGGCTCCGACCTGCGGCGCGTCTCGGTACGGGCCCGCCGCTCCCTCAGGTCCGGCGTCGGCGTCGTCCTGCAGGACCCGGTGGCCTCGCTCGACGCCCGCATGTCGGTGGGCGAGTGCATCGCGGAGCCGTTGCGCGTCCACCGCCGCCGGATGTCGTCCAAGGAGCGCCAGGCGCGCGTCGCGGACATCCTGGACCGGGTCCGGCTGCCGCGCGGCTTCGCCCGGCGTACCCCCCGCGAACTGTCCGGCGGCCAGCGCCAGCGGGTCAGTCTCGCCCGGGCGCTCGTGCTCGACCCGCGGCTGCTGGTGGCCGACGAGCCGACCAGCGCGCTGGACGTCAGCGTGCAGGAGGCGGTCCTCCAAGTGATCACCGAACTTCAGGACGACCTCGGGTTCGCGTGCCTGTTCGTCTCCCACGACCTCGCCGTGGTGCAGAACTTCGCCGAGCGCGTCGTCGTCATGCGGGCCGGCCGGATCGAGGAGCAGGGCGCCACCGAGGTGACCCTGCTGCATCCCGGGACGGACTACACCCGCCGCCTGCTGGCGGCCGTCCCCGTGCCCGACCCGGTGGTCCAGCGCCGCCGACGCGCCGAACGGCAGGCCGAAGCCGCCCAGGCCCGGCCGCCGGGGACCGCGCCTGCCGGGAACGACGGCGGACCGGGCCCTGAGACACCGGGCGGGACCGTACCTGGAGACGGGCCCGGAGACGGGCCCGACAGGGACGGATCGAACACCGGCGGATCGGGCGTGAACGCGTGACGGCAACACCCGCACCACCGCGGCAGACGCGCGCCGTCTTCGCCGGGGTGGACATCGGCGGCACCACCACACAGGTCATCCTGTGCACCGAGTCCCTGGAGGTCCTGGACCGCGTCGAACTCGCCACGCCCGCCGCCGAGGGCGGAAGCGCCATGGTCGGCACGGTGCTCGACGGGCTGCGGCTGCTGCTCGACCGCGTGCCGTCACGACTGGTCGGCGTCGGCGTCGGCGCGGCCGGCGTCGTCGACGCGCGTACCGGCCATGTGCTGGTCGCCAGCGACTCGTTCACCGGCTGGGCCGGGTTCGCGGTGACCGACACCATCGAGGCGGCGCTCCACGTACCCGCCTTCCTCGACAACGACGTCAACGCCTTCCTGCGCGGTGAAGTCGCCGGCGGAGCCGTCGCGGGCGAGTCGCACGCGCTGGGCATGACCCTCGGCACCGGCGTCGGCGGCGCCCTGTGGGTGGACGGCGCGCTCCTGGACGGTCCGCACGGCGCGGCCGGCGAGATCGGCCACATCCCCGGCTTCGGCGACATCCCCTGTTCCTGCGGCGGCCGCGGCCACCTGGAGACCCTCGCCTCGGGCCGCTCGCTGGCGGCGCGGTACGCGGAGCGGACCGGACGGGACACCGACGCGCGCGGGGTCGCGGCTGCGGCCGCCGCCGGCGACCAGGACGCGCTCGCGGTGTTCGAGGCGGCCGGGTCGGCCGTCGCGCGCGCGATCCTGATCACGGCCGGCATGGTCGACGTCACCACCGTCGTGATCGGCGGCGGCGTCAGCCGGGCCTGGCCGCTGCTGGAACCGCCGGTGCTCGCCGCCCTGGCCGCCGAACCACCGGTCAGCGGCTATCCGATCCGGCTGGTCCCGGCACTGCTGGGCAGCGACGCGGTCGCGATCGGTGCGGCATCCCGGGCGCGCGGGGAACTCTGCGTGGGGTCGTCGGCCGGCCCTTCTCCCGCCGCCGAGCCGGCCTGCGGGCCGCGGGGCTGAGCAGAAAGCCGGAAACGGTAGGCGGTAGGCGGTAGGCGGATCGACCCCCGCCTACCGCCACTCCCCACGCACACGGTCAGGGGGTACGGGCGGCGCGCTCCGCGTTCTTCTCCTTGATCCGCACCGCTTCCCTGCGGAACTCGGCCTGCACGGCGCGCTCCTGGACCAGCCACTCCGGCTGTTCCTTCTTCAGTGCCTCGATCTCCTCGGTGGTCAGCGCCTCGGTGACGCCGCCACGCGCGAGGCCCGTGATGGACACGCCGAGCTTGGAGGCGACCACCGGCCGCGGGTGCGGTCCGTTGCGCCGCAGTTCCACCAGCCACTCGGGGGGATCGGCCTGGAGCGCGTTCAGCTCGGCGCGGGAGACGACACCCTCCTGGAACCCGGCGGGTGTGGCCTGGAGGTACACACCCAGTTTCTTCGCCGCTGTCGCGGGCTTCATGGTCTGGGTGGTCTGCTGCGACGTCATGCCTTCAAGGATAACGAGGGTGCGTGCCACCTCCGACCAGCAGCGGATAGCCTGGTGAGGTGACAGGCTCGGAAGCACCCCCTTCGTTCCGGCTCGCATACGTTCCGGGCGTGACACCGAGCAAGTGGGTGCGGATCTGGAACGAGCGGCTGCCGGAGATCCCCCTCACCCTTGTGCCGGTGGCCGCCGCGGAGGCGTTCGGCGTGCTGCGGGACGGCGGCGCGTCCGGCGCGGACGCCGGATTCGTACGGCTACCGGTCGACGGGCCGGACCTCAGCGCGATCCCCCTCTACACGGAGACGACGGTGGTCGTCGTCCCCAAGGACCACCTGGTCGCGGCGGTCGACGAGGTGACCTTGGACGACCTCACCGACGAGATCGTCCTGGACCCTCTGGACTCCGCCCTCACCTGGGAGACCCAGCCGGGGCAGCCCGCGAAGGAGCGCCCCGCCACCACCGCGGACGCCGTGGAACTGGTCGCGGCGGGTGTGGGCCTGCTGCTCGTCCCGCAGTCCCTGGCCCGGTTGCACCACCGCAGGGACCTCACCTACCGGCCGGTCCCCGACGCCCCCGAGTCCCGTGTCGCCCTGTCCTGGCCGCAGAGCGAGACCACCGACCTGGTGGAGCACCTCATCGGCATCGTGCGCGGGCGCACCGTGAACAGCACGCGCGGTCGCCCCCTTCCGGCCCAGACCGCACCGAGTACTCAGGGCGCACAGGGCAAGGACAAGCGACCCGACAAGGCGGCGGACGGGCGCCGCAAGCCCGCACGCGGCGGGTCGGGTTCCGGAGCGAGGTCCGCCGGCAAGGGTGGCAGCACGAGCGGCGCGAGGCGCGGCAAACCCCGCCGCCGTTCGTAGCCCGCCGCGGTCTCCTCCCCCGTACCGCGGCTCTACTGCGAGTTGTACGGTTTGATGCTCACCGCGGGACCGTCGGAGTACCGGGCGACGGCCGCCGCTGCGGCGCCGGTGACCTTCACGAGCGCCGTTCCATGGGCGGGCACACGCGTCAGCCCACCGACCGGCACGACGACCACGGCCTGCTGCGTCTGTCCCTTGGGCGGCTCGTCGTAGACCAGGTACGCCACGCGTACGGACACCGCGAAGCCATCGGTGTTCGACAGCCGGAGCGCCGCGAACCGGTGGAACTTGTCGACCTTGTGGCCCTGCGCATCCAGCGGCTGGGCCGTGACATCGTGGATCCCCGCCCGGATTCGGGCCGGCACGACGCTGACCACCCGCACCCGGACGTCAGCGACCTCCTGGGCACCGGGACCCGAGAAGCGCAGGATGTCCATGCCCCACCCGTACGGAACAACGAGGGCGCCCCGGTCGGAGCCGTACACCGTGCGGACCTTCACCTGCGACAGCACCTTGTGCTGCTTGTCCAGCGGGGTGAAGGCGAGGACCGGGACGACGGACCTGTCGTCGTCGTTCTTGATGTCCAGGGCCTGATTGATCGTCTCCTTCTGCGGCCGCGTCCCGTGGTACTCGAACGACAGCTTCCCCACGAACGGACGCGGTGTGCTGGTGACGGGCGACGACGCGTCCCCTCCCACCTTCGCCACCGTGGCGTCCGTCCCCCCAGTGGAACAGCCGCCGAGAACCGCGACGGCCACCACCACCGCGACGCCGAGCGCGCCGCGTCCTGCTCTCCCCACCCTGGTCCTGCCTTCTGCGCCTGTGCGCTCTCGAACTGATCCGGCAGACACTACTGAATCCGTGAACGCACTGTGAACACGGTGTGCGTGCGACGACCACGAACTCCTCTCCCCCGGGCCGTCGACCGCGCTGTGCCGGCAGGGGCTCAGCAGTCGTACCGGTGGGCGGAGGGGAGGTCCGGGCACCGGCGGCAGACGAAGAGGTAGACGCCGCCGAGATCGCCCATGTCCATGCCATGGTCCGCGGTGACGCTGGCCAGGTGCTCCATACGGTGGCCGCGGGGGCAGTCGGGCCAGTCGGGCGGCTGGGACCAGGCCGGATAGCCGCCGATCTTCGTCTCCAGCGCGCACGCCGCGTCGGTGTAGTCGCGGCCGGTGCGCTCCGCGAACACCTCCATCCGCTCCTCCAGCACCTCACCCTGAAGTTCCTCAGGTTTGCCCCAGTTGGGGTAGTCGTGAACGGTCACCGGGGACAGCACGCAGGGCGGCGGCAGAAATTCGTCGAAGATGTCCTCCACCGCGGGCGCGGGGACATCGGTGAGGACGCCCGCTGCCAGGACCTCGGCCTCGGTGCGCCAGTACAGCCGAGGCCGCACCGACTCGGACCGGTCCGCGGGGTGGAGCAAGGTGCACCACACCACCTGGAGCAGGTCCCGGCCCTCGGGGAAGGGCAGTTCCGGCACGTCGCGGGCGAACACCTGGAGCACCGGCACCATCGGTACGGGCCGGACGGGAGTCCGGTCCCCGGAGCTGTCCGGGAAGTAGTGCCCCTGTTCCGCGCAGTGCGGCCAGGGATCGTCGGCCGGCCAGAGCGGAGGCCCGCCGAGCGAACTCTCCGCACGCCCCGGCCCACCCGGTTCCGGCCGCAGGATCGTAGCGGTCCGGCGCAGCGGGGCGAGTTCGGGAAACACCGTGTCGACGACGTGCGAGATGTCGGCGGGGACGTCCCCCATGGCGCGGTCTCCTTCGGGTCGGCGGCGTGCGAGCGTCAGCGCACGCTACCCGCCGCCTCCGACAGCCCCCACGCGGCCAGGGCAGCGACCCGGCGCCGAAACCGCCACCCCGGCCCGCGCCGCGCTCTTCCGCGGTGCCGGCTCGACCGTTGCGATCAGCTCCTGCCGGTGTCGGTGGGCGTCACCCCGGAGTGCCTTGTGCGGCGTCGGTCGGGCAGACCCGCTGCGATGCGCAGCGCGGTGAATTCCTGAGCCAGTGCGGCCGGTGGGAAGTGTGCGTTGCGGCCGCTGGGGTTGGGCAGGATCCAGGCGTTGGCTCCGTCGATCTTCGCCGGCTGCATGCCTGTGCTTGCGTGGCGATCCCCGAATGCTGCGCGGTAGCCGGTGACTCCGAGGAAGGCGAGCCAGGTCGGTCGCAGGGATTTCATACGGCGCAGGAAGTCCTGGGTTCCTTGGACGTACTCCTCGTGGGTCAGGTCTGCTGCACTCGGTGTCGGCCGGCGGATGAGGCTCGTGATGCCGAGCCCCAGATTCAGCAGGTCGCGTTCTTGTTCAGGGCGGAACAGCCGGGGTGTGAAGCCCGCGCTGTGGAGAGCAGGCCACATTCGGTTGCCTGGCGTCGAAAAGCTGTGACCGCGCACGGCGGACTGCAGCCCCGGATTGATGCCGACGAAAATGACGACGAGGCGTTCGGCAACGACGTCGTTCAGTGCTGGTCGGGAGCTGGTGTCGATGGTGACCTCGCAGTGTTTCGGGTCCGGGCCGGCGCCCGGTTCGAGACCGGTGTCCTGGTCGTGCGGGGGCTGGCGACTGCGGTCTGATGGGCCGTGCGGTCCTGCCGTGAGCCCACACGTCAGGAAACCGCCGCCAGGAACTCGACAGCCGCCGCTACGTTGGAGGACACGTCGGTCACCGCGTCCAGCACCAAGCGGTGATCGGTCCACGGGGCAAACCTCTCACGCAGCCGTTCCACCGCCTCCCACGTCGGCTCCGTGAAGCCCTCGATCCTGCGGGAGCGGCCTTCCAGCCGCCGGCGGTGCACTATCGGATCCGAACACACCACCTCGATGAACGCCACCGGCACGCCGTGACGACCCCCCAGCGACCGCCACTGCTCCCGTGCCGCTTCCACGGCGTTGACCGCGTCGGCGATCACCGTCTGGCCAAGGGCGAGCACACCGCCGGCCACGGCTTCGGCCACGGCATACGCGGCCAGGCCGGTGGGCTGGTCACGCGCGACCCCCGCACGCCACATCGCTGCCTCCACCGGGTCGACGGAGACGACCGGAGCGACCAGCCTCCGTCCCAACGCCTCAGCCATCGAACTCTTCCCCGCACCGGGCAGCCCCGCCATCACGATCAACATGACGACACCCTGGCACCCCCGACCGCCGTCAAGGCCGGAACCGGGCAGGCATCCTCGGCCCCGCCACCCGGTCACACCACCTCATCGGGATGCTCGGCCGCCGGTACGTGCCGGGCGCTCTCGTCGCGCGACCGCCTGGTCCCACCAGCACACACCCGCGTCGCTCGACTTCGAACGACATGGGGTGTCCGACCGTCTCAACGGCGACGTTGAGGCAAGCGCCGCTCCGTACCGCCACGTCCCACGATGACCTCACGCGGACAGATATCACAGCAGTTCAGCGAGAGGGACGTCCCATGAAGCCCTCAATCCGCGGCGGTTCCTGGCAGATGACAGGGGCCGGCATGCAATCTCGGCCGTGCAGAGCCGGGCGGCGCGGTCCACCCCGCGCCGCCCTCTCAGACACAGCTACTGGGCGACAGGCCGAGGGGGACGGTATGGGCTTGGCAGAGTTACGTAGCAGGGACGTGCCTGGGGTGAAGCGGTTCGACTGGTTTTGGGATCGATTGACGGAGGACCCCGCGCCCACATACAGCGTCAGCGGGCACCAAGATGAATTCCGGTCGACGACTGCTGCTTTGGACCTCGGGCCCGTCAAAGTGTCGATCTTTTCGTTTCCGCCCATGCCTTCATCGCGCACACCGCGGTTGATCCGCCAGTCGGATCCTGACCTGTGGGAGTTGGGCCTCATGACCAGCGGATTGATGATCGTCGATCAGGAGCATCGCCAGGTCAAGGTAGGTGCGGGAGACCTGCTGCTGTACGACATGTCACGGCCGACAGAGATGCGGGTGACCGGGAGCGGTCACATCACCCTCCTCCATTTGCCGAAATCCGCAGTGCCGCTTGCGGATCACTCGGTACGAGGTCTTCTGTTGCGTCGGCTTCCCCTGGACGGCAGCGGCGCCCTGCTCGCCGGATTCCTCCAAGGGCTGGCGGCCGCCCGGTGGAGCGGACTGGAGGCCGAGCGGCTCGGATCGGCCGCGGTCCAGCTCGCCTCCGCATTCCTGGGAGGCCTCGCGGACAGGGAGGAGATCTCACCGCAGGAGAGTCGGAAGATCGTGCTTCTCCGTCAGGTGAAGACCTTCATCGCAGCGCACCTGACGGAGACTCGCCTGGGACCACAGGTGATCGCGGATGCCCACTTCATCTCGGTGCGCTCCCTGCACCTTCTGTTTCGCGCGGAGAAGCAGACCGTGAGCGCCTATATCCGCGGGGAACGGCTGGAGCGGTGCCGGAGCGACCTGGGACAGCCATGCCGTGCGACGACCCCCGTCGAGGCGATCGGCGCGCGCTGGGGGTTCGCGGACGCAACGTCGTTCAGCCGGGCGTTCAAGGCAAGCTTCGGGATGCCTCCAGGCGAGTACCGCAGGTGGTTGGACGGGGCCGCCACGGTTCGCCCCTGAGCCGCCCGGCCCCCGGCTCCCCGGCCCTGGAGTTGGCTCCGGCCACCGTCAGCAGCCAGGAGTCGCCGATCGGGGTATCGGCCCGGGTGCAGGCCGACGCCTGGCAGGTCGGGCGACCGCCGTCTGCGACGTCTCGGAGATCTCCGGCACGGCGTCGACCGGCGCGCGCCAACCCTGTGCGGGTCCCCCGGCATTGCAGCTGCTGGAAGACCCGCACTTACCAAGAGCGGTGCGCATTCAAGGGCCCGGATCGGGGGACTTGAGACGGAGCGGAGGAGTCTGACGGGGCCGCGGTGTCCGGTTACCCGGCGAGGCACCCCTCGTCGGCGTTCCACCAGTTGAGTTCGGACCAGGTCTGAGAACCGACGATGCCGTCCACGTGGATCTGGTCGCGGGACTGGAAGGTGCGCACGGTGGCCAGTGTTGCTGAGCCGAAGTACCCGTCCTCCGAGAGGTTCGTGTCGCAGAGCGACCAGTTCAGCTCGCACTGAAGCTGTTTGACGGCGAGCTTGTAGGTGCTGGGGGCGTAGGAGAGCGTGGGCTGGCTGCTGGTGTACTGGCAGAACCGCGTGATCGCGGTCGGCCTCGCGACGCCGCTGGTTTGCGCGTTCGCGACGGGAGCCGCGGCGATACACCCGATGGCGGCCAGCCCCGATATCGCGAGAGTAGCGGTGATCTTCTGTGCGGACAACGTACACTCCCTCTGCTGCTGTGGTTTCGTGCTTGCCTTCTTCGGCGAGGACAACGCCCCAGTCCTTCGCTCAGTGCGGAACGTAGGTCTTGCAGTAGTTCTGGGTGCCCTTTTGGTCGGCGTCCCACGCAAGGATGTCTTCCCCGGTATTGGGTCCTACGATTCCGTCATCGGTGTTCTCCGTGTTCACCTGGAACCACTTGACACCGTCTCGCGTATTGGATCCGAAGATGGCGTCCTCTGCGAGGGGGCGCTTACCGGGGTGCAACGCCTCGAAGAAGTTGTTGACGCCGTACTGGACGCACCAGACGCCGTGTGTATTCGTCGAGCCAATGCTGATGGGAGCAATGGCACTTGCTGAACCGACCGCGGCGACCGTGACAAGCGCGGTTCCTGCGGCCACCAGACCAAGGCGGCGAAATTTCCTGCTGTGCACCATTCATACACTCCAATCCGTGAACGCCGGATTTGGAGTATGCCGACATGCCACAGGGGGTGTCATTGGCAGTCAGCGCATTCACCTTGACTGTCCGCGCATGGTTTCAGAACATCGTTCCACGAAAGGGCCGCCAACGTTGCATGCGCTGGATTTCCCGACGCCCCCACCGCAGGAGCACCCCTGCGCGGCCCGCCCCCGCGGCCGTAGCGGGCGATGGTCTTGCTCAAAGGTCGCCGCGGGCGGCTGCGCGGTCAGGTCGGAGGGGTCTCACCGCAGCGTCCGGCACGCCGTCAGGTCTGGATGGCGTACACCTTGTAGTCGTTGCTGCCGACGTAGACCACGCCGCCCGACACCCTCGGGGAAACCTGCACTTCGGCGTCCGTGGGGAAGGCCCACCGCTTCTTGCCGGACACCGCGTCCAGCGCGTACAGGTTCTTGGCGTCACTGCCGACGTAGACCACACCACCCGCCACCGTCGGGGCGGACAAGACGCTGTTGCCCGTGTCGAAGGTCCAGCGCTTCTTGCCGGTCGCGGCATCCAGCGCGAACACGTACTGGATCTCGTCGCCGACGTAGACCACGCCGCCCGCCACCGTCGGTGCCCCGAAATGCCGGTAGCCCGCGCCCGGGATCTTGTACTTCTGGCCGGTGAGGGCCCAGTGCTGCTTTCCCGTCGCGGCGTCCACCGCGTACAGGCGGTCACTGGAGGCGTAGACCCGGCCGCCCGCCACGACCGGGCGGAGGTCCACGCTGTCGCCGGTGGTGAAGGCCCAGCGCTTCTTGCCGGTCGTGGCATCCAGCGCGTACAGGGAGTTGTCGTCGCTGCCGAAGTAGACGGTGCCGTTGACCACGACCGGCGCCTCATCGACCATGCCGTCCTTCTTGCAGCGGAAGTTCCAGCGCTGCTTGCCGGTCTCCGCGTCCACCGCGTAGAGGCGCTCGTCGTCGCAGCCGATGTAGAGGACACCGGCGGCCAGGGCCGGCGAGGAGTTGACCAGGCTCTCGGTGTGAAAGGTCCAGCGTTTCTTGCCCGTTGCGGCATCCAGTGCCCACAGGCCGTTGTCGGCGGTGCCGACGTAGAGCACACCGTTCGCGACGGCCGGCGTGGAGTACACCACGTTGCCGGTGGGTACCGCCCAGCGCTGCTTCCCCGTCGCGGCGTCCACCGCGTACACGCTCTGGTCGTTGCTGCCGAAGTAGACCATGCCGTTCGCGACGGTCGCCGACGTGTGCACCTCGCCGCCGGAGGTGAACGCCCAGATCTGCTCGCCCGGATTTCGGTGGGGCGGCGGGGTGGTACGGACGGGCCGGCGTGCGGATGAACCCACGGCGGAGGGGCTGCCGACGGAACCGGAACCCCCGTCGGAGGTCTTCCACACCGCGACGACGGCGCCGGCGGCGAGAGCGGTACCGGTCAGGGCGAGGAGTGCGCCGCGCCGTGTCATGGGGGGTGGGGTCCCGGCGGGATACGAGTGCACCAGCGGTTCGGGGTCGGCCGGTTCGTGCGCCGGTTCGGAACGGCCGATGCCGCCCCCGGCAGGGTGGTCCGCAGTCCGGGTGGGCGCCTCGTCCATCCGCGGGCCCGCCGTCGCGGGGTCGGCGCCGGCGGGTGCCGTCGGCGAGGAGGATATCCCTGGCGGCGCGGGAGGCGCGGGCACCGCGTCGGAGGTCGGCCCCGGCGGCACGGCGGGAACGTCCGGCGCGGTAGGGGTCGGGGCCGCGGGCGGAGCCGGGTCCGGAATCCGGCCCGGCGCGCGGGGCAGTGCGGTGGCGGTCCGCGCCAGGACGAGCCGGTTGACCGGGTCCGGCATCCAATCGGACGCGGTGAGCGACAGCGTCGCTTCGGCCGCCTCCGCGCCGGCCGGGGCGGCCATGCGGTGCAGCAGGTCGGCGACGGTCGGCCGCCGGTCGGGTTCCTTGGCCAGGCAGGCCGCCACGATCTCGCGCAGCCCGGGCGGCAGGGCGCCGAGATCGGGCTGCTCGTACACGGCGCGGAAGTGCAGGGCGTGCGGGGTGCCGGAGCCGAACGGGCCGACGCCGGCGGCGGTGTAGGCCAGCACGGCGCCGAGGGCGAAGACATCGCTGGCCGGGCCGATGGACCCGCCGGTGAGCTGTTCGGGAGACATGAAACCGGGGGTGCCGATCGTCATGCCGGTGTGGGTCAGCGCGCTGGCCTCGCTCGCGGTGGAGATCCCGAAGTCGATCACCCGGGGACCGTCGGAGGCCAGCAGCACGTTGGAGGGCTTCAGATCGCGGTGCACGACTCCGGCGGCGTGAATCGCCTCCAGCGCCTCGGCCAGTCCCGCGCCGAGCGCCAGCACGGGCCCGGCCGCCCAGGGGCCGTGCCCGGACACCGCCTCCCCCAGCGACACCCCGGATACGTAGACGGTCGCCAGCCAGGCCGGGGAACCCTCGGGATCGGCGTCGACGACACCGGCGGTGAAGGCACCGTTGACCCGGCGGGCCGCCGTCACCTCACGGGCGAAGCGGCGCCGGAACTCCCCGTCCCTGGCCAGCTCCGGGCGGACCACCTTGAGCGCGACCGGACGGCCACCGGGCGAACGCCCCAGGTACACCTGGCCCATACCGCCGGCGCCGATCCGCGCCACGATCCGGTACCGCCCCACCTGCCGGGGGTCCTCCGGTTCCAGGATGTCGAACACGGCCCTCCCTGCCCACACCAGGGACCTCCCTGGCCACTGGGAACGCATCATGCCAGAAGTGCGGAACGCAGGAGAACGCGCGGAACCGAGTGCCGGGACGGCGCCGCCTCGGCGGGGCAGCGGCGGGGCAGCGGCGCCGAAAGGACCGCGGGCGACGGGCGGTTGGGGCCGCCCGCCACCGGGCGACCTGCGGCCTCAGCGCCCCGGGGCCAGCCAGCCGCGTTCCCGCGCGAGCAGCGCGATCTGGAAGCGGTTGCGCGCGCCCAGCGCCATGCCGATGTCGCTGACGTCCTTCTGCACGGTGCGCCGGCTCACCCCCAGCGTGCGGGCGATCGTCTCCTGCTTCATGCCGAGCGAGAGTAGCCGCAGCACCTCGCGGGCCCGCGGGTGGGGCAGGTCCGCGGCGGGCTGCGGCGGGTCCGGATGGGCCTCCGGCCCCCAGCGCACGCCGTGCTCCCACAGGCTCTCGAACAGGGCCGCCAGCACGTGTATCAGCGTCGGGGAGTGCACCAGCAGCGAGCCGGCCGCCGGGTCGTCGCGCCTCAGCGGCATGATCGCGGTGGAGCCGTCGAAGAGCACCAGCTTCATCGGCAGCCCGCTGGACAGCCGCACGTCGCCGCCGATCTCGACACCGCGCCGCGCCGTCTCCAGCGACACCTCGTCGGAGAGGGTGTCGCTGTCGTACACCGACCGGAAGCGCACCCCCGCGCGGATCGCCGCCGCCTGCACCTCCAGACGGTCCGGCACCCCGTCGACCGCCGCCACGTACGGCGGCATCACCAGGTGCAGCACCTCGTGCCGGGCGGCCCGCAGCAGGTGCGCGTAGCGCGCGGTGATCCGCTCCTCGGTGTCGAGGATCTCGAACTGGTCCGAGGCGAAACGGTGGTTGGTCACCGAGATGTGCACCTCGTGCAGCCGCTCGGCGTACGTCTCCAGGCTCGCCAGTTCCTCGCGGCGACGTGCGAGGAGGCTGCCCAGTGCCGGGCGCGGCGGGCTGGCGCTCCAGCGCGCCTCGCGGCCGCTGAGCCGCACCGCCAGCAGCGCCGACTCCAGCAGGCGAAGGGCCCGTGCGGCAGCGGCGGTTGAGGTGCCGAGCGCGGCCGCCGCCTCGCCGGGTGCCGTCTCCGGATGCCCGACCAGGTACTCCAGGACCCGTCCCGCGAGCGGCGGCAGGCCCAGCCCGCTCCAGGAAACCTGCGGCGCGCGCGGGATCTGCGGTTCCGCGGCCATCGGGGCCCCTTGCTGTCGTTCACCGGTGGGAGTGGGGGGTGCCGTGATCGTAACCCGGCTGCCCCACCCGCCCGTTCGGCGGGGGAGCGTTCCCACGCCCCCCACAACAGGCCCCCTTAACCGCCGTACTTGGGACATCCCGGTGCCAACTCCCGGCCGTTGAACACCCCTCGCGTCGCGCGAAAGCGCAACTGCACTCAGCCGCACTTGCGTTCCCTTGTCCCTGGTGGCACTCCCGCCGCAAGGTGATCAGCGTCCTTCCACCACGCACCGGCTGGCCTTTCGCGCACCCCGGCACGCCGCCACAGCAACCACGCCTTCCTCCGCCTTCACAGCGGCAAGGACCGCACGAGCTCCCCCGACGCGGACGGAGCCGCACACGCGTCGCCCCCGAAGTCCCCGGCCCAAGGAGCACGTTGATGCATCGACAGGTCAGAAGGGCCGCCGCCGCGCTGGCCCTGCTCGTCCCTCTCGTGGCTGCCGGCCCCGCCGTTGCCGCACCTGACGGCGGCTCCGCCGCCGCACCACCCGCCGCCCACAGCCTCACCCTCGCCGACGGATCGAAGGTGCTCTGGTCGGACGACGGCACCGGTACGCTCACCGACCCGCAGGGCCGCACCCGCGCCTTCCCCGTGCCGCGCTCGGCCGGCCGCACGGGGCTCGGGGCCACCCTCGCCCCCTCCACCACCGCGCTCACCGCCCGCGCCAGGACCGCTCGCGCGGCGTCGTACACCCTCGGCACGCGGCAGGACACCGCCGCCCAACAGGCCCCGATCCAGGCGATGAACACCGGGCCTGTGACGCTGCCCACCGCGGCCAAGGCCGCCCTGCGGCAGGACGCCCGCAAGGCCCCGCAGCCCGCCGAGTCCTCGGGCCTGCCCGCCAACGACGGGTTGAGCACGTCCTTCCAGTCGTACCTCAACGCCCAGGGCGTGGACGCCGCCGGCACCTTCGCCGACGCGAACACCTACCTGCACGCCCTGCCCGGCGCCGGGCAGATCGTCACCAACGTCTCCATCGGCGATCTCACCGACCAGTCGATGGCCGACGGTGGCGACGACTACGTGCGCGCGTACGGTCCCACCACCGTCGTCGAGGACGGCCAGCGCTACCTCGACGAGCCGTCGATGCCGCTCATCCCGACCTACACCGCCGACAACGACGGCCGGCTCGATCCGCTCGGCTCCGTCGAGGGTGAGGACCCCAACCTCGGTGAGGTCCTGCTCGACTTCTCGATGATGGCCCCGCTGCCGCACGACCAGCAGCGGCCCGACGCCACCGGCAGCGGCGCGACCGACCTGCTCGGCATCGCGCCCGGCGCCCAGTACCGCCTGGTGGTGCCGCAGGAGGCCAGCTACGCGGGCATCGCCGCCGCCCTGAAGGCCGCCGCGAATCAGAAGCCCCGGCCCAGCGTCATCACCGCCAGTCTCGGCTTCGGCACCGACGAGGAGATCGGCTTTCCCGGACGCTACCTGGAGGACGACCCGACGATCCGGGCCACCTTGACGTCCATCGTGAAGTCCGGGATCGCCGTGGTCGTCTCCTCCAACGACGGCACGCGGCTCGCCCTGCCCGTCTCCGTCGGCCCCGACGGCGGCAGCACCCCGACCGACACCACCACCAAGGCGGGCGCCCAGACCGACATCGACGACGTGGAGCCGACGACCACGCCCTCGCAGGTGGTGGACAGCGGCGTCATCGCGGCCGGCGCCACCACCACCGACGACACGCTCACCTCTGCCGACACGCGGCAGGGCGTCTACCCGACGACCCGCTACAACGGCTCGACCGGCTTCTCCTCCGGCTTCGGCACCCGCGTCGACCTCGCCGCCCCCGGCGACGACCTGCCGTCCCTGATGCACGTGTGCACCTCCAGCCCCTGCGCGGCGCAGGACGTCGAGGTCGTGCTCAACGGCGGAACCTCCGCCTCCGCCCCCGAGATCGCCGCCGCCGTCGCCGACGTGCTGCAGGCCGCCAAGGCAACCCACCAGAGCATGACCCCGCGCCAGGTCCGCGACCTGCTGGTGTCCACCGGCAGCCCCATCGCCGCGCCCGCACAGGCCGACCAGCCCCTCTCCATGGGCACGCAGCTCGACGTGACCGCCGCCTTCGAGAAGGTCCTCGCCCACGGCTACCGCATCGCGCCGCAGCCCGTACGGCTGTCGGTGGCCCAGCGGCAGTTGCTGCCCACCACTTCGGGCACCGCCTTCACCGAGTCCACCGACCCCGCGGCGATCGACCTCGCCGGGCCCGCCGACGCCAACGGCACGCCCTCCGGCCAGAACGCCGTCGCGCCGATCACCCTCGGCCTGGACCTGACCGGTGACCGGGACGGCCTGACCTACCGGGTGCGGGTCGGCAGCGCCTCCTTCACCACCAAGACGCCGAGCCTGCGCCTGACACCCGCCCAGATCCTCGGCGCCGCCGGGCTGCCGCTCGCCTCCGACACCGCCCGCACCGTGCCCGTCACCTTCCAGGCGCTGCACGGCGACAAGGTCGTCGGGCAGCTGTCGCAGAAGCTGACCTTCCTCGCCGACGACGGCACCTACGCCCAGGCGCTCGCCCCGGCCGCTCCCGGCGCCACCCCGCTCGGCCGGCCCGTCACCGTCTCCTACGACCTCACCGGCGTGCGCGGTGTGGACAGCCCCCGCCTGGTGCTCTCCTCCGTCGGCCACTACACGCCGAGCGCGGCCGTGGACGACTTCAACGTCCAGTGGTCCGCCCCGCTCACCGGGACCAAGGGGACCGTCACGATCCCCGCCTCGGCCTTCACCGCGGGCGGCGCCGGACTCTACGGTGTCGGCGTCCAGCAGGCCGAGATCGCCGGGGTGCTCCCGGTCTACGGGGACTTCCGCGCCCTGCGGATCGGGCCCGCCGCCGACCAGCGGCCGTCCGCACCGCTGCTCAGCGCCGGCGACTACACCCTCGCGCACGCGGCCGACGCCGACCGCAACGCGCCCAGGACGACCGTGACGTGGGACGCGACCGCCGTGCCCGGCGCGGACGGCGCCGAGTTCGAGGTGATGTCGCCCGGGCCCACGCTCTACGGCTCGCTGAACACCGCCACCAACCAGAACGGCAGCCGCCGCGACGACGACGGCTTCAACCACGCCTCCACTCTCACCGTCAAGCTGCCGTCGGAGAAGGGGCACACCGTCCTGGACCTGTCCGCCCTCAAGCTGCCGACCGGGCTGCAGTACCCGGTGCGGGTGCTCGCCACCCGGCACGGGTCGCCGATCGGCCAGGCGTCCCCGACGTCCTTCCTGCAGTACCGCGACGGCGACCAGCTCACCGGAACCGTCGAGAGCTTCACCGTCTCCGGCGGGAAGGCGCTGATCTCCACCGACGCCTTCACCTACACCGGCGGCAGCGAGGTCTACCACCTGGACCGCTCGGCCACCACCGGGTACGACCTGGCCACCGGTACCGCGGGGGCGTCCTTCGCCGAATCCACCGACGGGCAGACGATGCAGGAGGTGTTGGGCACCGACCCGGCCAGCGGGCACGCCCTGATCATCCACACCCCGTTCGCCGGCTCGCAGGGCGAGATCGACGTGGCCGACCCCGCCACCGGCACCGCTGTGAAGGTCACCGCGCTGTCCGATCTGATCACCGGAAGCGGCTACCTGGAGGGCGGCACGGTGGATGCGGCCCGCCACCGCGGCCTGGTCACCACCTACGAGCCCGACAGCGGGCTGAGCCGGGTCTGGCCGGTCGACATGGCCACCGGGCAGGTCGGCACGCCGCTGGCCCTCAACCCGAACAACCTGTACCGCTCCTACAACAGCGTCTCCGTGGACGCCTCCACCGGCGAGGTGTTCGTCGCCACCGGCGGCACGATGGGCCCGTGCCTGTCCGGCCGGGTCTTCTACGGCGCGGTCGGCGCGAACTTCGACACCGGCACCGTCACCCCCGTCACCTCGCTGCCGATGTGCGTCTCGGCCCTCCTGCCGGACGGCAAGGGCGACACCCTCTACGGGGCCGTCGGCGCCGCCCAGCCCGACGCCGAGAGCGGCACCTTCCCCACCAGCACCTGGCTGACCGCCGACCAGAAGACGCTGACCCCCGCGGCCACGGCGGACACCGGCACCCGCGGACCTGTCTGGCCGGCCCTGGACAGTACCCACCACGTGGCGGTGGAAGGAAGCCTCTACGAGAGCGGAGTGGAGACCGACAACAACGCGATGAGCGAGATCACCGTGCTGGACCCGGCCACCGGCAAGGTCCTGGCCCGCCACCCGGTGGCCAACCTGGTGGACTCCACCGTTGCCGGCTCCAACTTCGACTTCACCGGCCGCCACGGACTCTTCCTGGATCCGGCCACCCGCACCGGGTGGGTCATCAACGCCTGGGGCACCGGGCTGGAGCGCTTCGCCTACTGAGAACCGGGCCGGGGGCGCCATGCCCCCGGCCCGCCATGGTGCGGATCGGCCCGGCATGGTGCGGCATCGGGCGGGCGGTGGCGTCGAGGGTCACGTCGATGCCCGGTCGATCATGTCTGCGCGTCGCACACCTTGTTGACGGCCGCTCGGAGCCGGAGCCAGGTGGGATCTTCTTCCGTTGCGGCGTGCACCGTTGCCAGGTCGTCCGAGTTCCAGGTGCGCTCCCCGTCCGTGAGGAGGAGGTGCTCGTCCAGGTCGCCGCCCTCGGGGACTTCGGACGTCGCGTCGAGGAACTCCGCGACCGCGGACGCCGCGGCGGTGGACGCGTCGCCGTCATCCGGGGCGCGGGTCTCCTCGAGGTCGGACCGCACGGACACGAGGACGAGCTCGCCGCCACCGCTCGCGAGGACGAGCTCGCCCGACGCCGTGGCCGCCAGCGCGGACACGGGAGACCCGGCGACCAGGCGGTGCTCGACCACACGCGACGTCTCGATGTGGACCTCGAAGAGGGCTCCTGTGGGTGCCCCGACCCAGAGCACGCCGGGCCGGGCTCCGAACGCGAGGTTGTGCCGCGACCACGCGCGCATCTGGTCGAGCCACTCCTGCGGATAGGGGTAGCCGGGGCTGGGCTCGCCGAGGGTCGTCGACAGGACGCGTTGAAGCGACGGGAACGCGAACACGTCAAGCGTGTTCCCGTAGGCGTTGCCTCGGATCGCGAAGTGACGCCCGTCCGCGCTGAACAGGGGGGTCTCGTAACCGTCGACGTCCAGGATCAGGGCCCGTCGGAGCAGCCGCATCGCACCGGACGCGGCCCCCGGATCGACCCGGGCGAACAGGCCGTGTGTCGCGCCCTGGTCGCTGCTCAGCGTGACCACCAGCCCGCCGCCGGGGTGGTGGGCCACGCCGGTGTCCCACGCCGGGCCCGAACCGACGGTCCCTGAAGTCAGGTCGACGACGTCCGAGCTGTCCCACGCGTCGCTTGAGGACGGCGATGCCCACAACGTCCCGCCGTCCGGGCTGAATGCCAACCTTCGGTACTCGGTGGTAGGGGGAACACCGTCCACCGCGGACCGTCCGGAAGGGGTCCACTGCACCACGCCGGACTCGCCGGCTGACACCGCGAGCCGCGGCTCGCCGGGATGCCAGGCCAGTGCGGGCGTCCGCACGATCCGCTCCCAGCTGAAGGCATCGCCATAGCCATCCGACTCCGAGCCGACAGAGCCGAGTTCGCGCAACTGCCCCGCCTCGCAGCTCCATACATGGACCGCCGGACGCTCCCCGTCCAGGCCGGCCACGAGAGGAAGGCGCGGATGGCACACCAAACGCTCGACAGGGCATCCACTGCGTACGCGCACACGCGCCGTGGCCTCAAGATCAGTCATGCCGAGACCGTAGTCGTGGGTACTGACACGCAAGCCGACGAGCGGGTCGTGCACCTTCGCGGCAACACCGGTAGCCGTTGGGGCCACCGTGCCGGTGCGGCCCTCGGAGGCTTCGCAGCCTCGTCAGATGGTCATGGCCGGCCCTGGCTCTGTCCGTTGTCGAGGACGGCCACGAGGTCGTGGAGTATCCCAACGAACTCTTCGGTCGAGATCTTGGCCAGGAAGACCTCGCCCGCATGCTCAGGATGCTTGAGCAGGTGCTCGTCCCGCCGGAACTGCAGGGTAATGAGCGAGCTGTCCTGGTCCTGGAAGTGGTGGGCAGTCACGTTGTCCGTCGTGGGTCCCCAGTTCATGACCCGGAACCGGCTGCGAAACTCGAAGTCGGCCTCGCTTTCGTCATCAGTTCCGGCGCGGAGCATGAGACGCCGGTGCGCGGCTTGTGGCGACAGGCCGTCGAACGGCAGCGCGGAGGCCATGCCGGATCGCAGCCAGGCGGCCGTGTCCAGCACGTCGCGGCGAAACTGCCTGGCGAAGGCCATGTTGTCGTCGCAGGTCAGCCATATCCCTGCGGCCCAGATGTCCACCCGGCACAGCTCGTGGTCCCACTCGCCCACCTCGATGGCGAACGTGTGCTTGTCTCCCAAGATCGTGGTCACCCCGGGACCCTCGCGGGCCACGGATTCGTCCGCAAGCAGGTTCCGTACCGCGAGGGCCGCGCCGCTTGCCCGCACGGTGCGGAGCGAGGGTCGGGAACGCACGGCCGAGGTCGTCACGGGCCGCTCCGGCTCACTGCGTGGTGGCTGCTGTCGAGGCGGCCGACAGGACGAGGGAGGGGGTCGGGGTGGACTGGCTGGACTGGCCGGTGAGGAGAATTTTGCTGCCGAGTGGGAGAGCGAACCACGGCATCGCGCAGGAGTTGTCGAGGGCCGGGTACTGCTTTCCGGTGGCGCATCCTTTCGCGAATTCGTCGTGGCTCAGCGGGGTTTGTACCAGCACCGCGGCCTTGGCGCCCTTGACGTGCACGAGGTAGGAGGCGGTGCCTCCGGTGTTGTCCGCCACCGCGTAGAAGCCGTCGCTGCCGGCGGGGGCGATGGTGCGCAGCGTGAGTGCGGAGATCGGCGTCGGGCTCCCCGGTACGCGGCCGGTGATGTGGAGTGGGTGCGGGTTCGTCCCTGCGGGGATGACCTGGAGGTCGCCGATCGTGGGTCCGTTCTGGAGCATGTACACGGTGCCCGAGCCGTCAACGGTACCGGCTTCGACCGCTTGTGAGGGTGCGTCGGTCAAGGCGGTCGTGTGGCCGTCCTTGACCGTCCAGGCGCGGTCGGCGTCGAGCACCACCAGCGAGCCGTCGGGGCGACTGCCGATCGGGACGGGAGTGGTAAATCGGTGGCCGGTGGGCCAGGTGGCGGCGCCGTGCCGGTCGACGCGCAGGAGGCCACCCTGACGTGCGACCGCCAGAACACCGGTCGACGTTGCGGCCATTGCGATCGGCGTACTCCCTGACGGAATCGGAGCGAATCGGCTCACCACGCCTTTTGGAGTCAGGCGCAGGATGTCGGGGGTGTCGCCGGCGGTGTCCATCAGGTAGACGTTCCCCGCGCGGTCGGAGGCGACATGAGTCAGGCTGGGCGTGTCGGTGAGGACGCGGTCGATGTCGTCGTGCGCGCTGAGGGTGTTCAGGTCGAACGCGGCCACCTTGCCCAGCGGCGGGTCCGGCAGGCCCACGGAGTGGTGCTTACCGCCGCCACCCGAGCAGCCGAGCAGCAATCCGGCCAGGGCGCCGAGCAGACCCATGCGCCGAACGGCTCTTGCACGCGCCCTACTTGCCATCCACCGAGCCTTCCTGGTCGTCGAAGCCGTTCTTGAACTGCTGGGTGTAGGGGTCCGAAACGGCCTGATGCCCCAGCCAGGTGTTGAAGTCGTTGTCGTTGTTCGCGTCCGTCGTGACGGTCTTCGTCTTCGGGTCGTACCACGAGGGATTCCCGGACGGGGGTTTCATCCTGCCCGAGCGAATCAGACCCTGCGCGACGGCCGGGGAGAAGCCCTTGTACTGGTCGCGTGCCTCGTCCTTGTTGATGGCCTCTTGTCCGGCCGCGTTGTTCGTGGAGAAGGGGTCCTGGGTCGGCGCCACGATCGTACGGCCGATCAGCGCGAGGTTCTGGGAGTACTTGAGCCCTTTGACCACCGCTTTTGGCACCTCGGCGGCGCCCGGGGCGGGGACGAAGCCGAAGAGAACGCCCGCCTCGGTGAGCAGGGCCATGTTGCGCTTGTGTTCCTCGTCGGTCTGCTGAGCATTGGTGTACTGGACGGCGACCTTCGCCTTGGTGAACAGTCCCGCGGTGTTGCCGATGGTGAGCAGGTCATGGTCGGGGTTGGGTCCGGCGGCCGCCTCGGAGACCTGCTCGTGGAGGGTGGTGTCGAACATGGCGGCAGCGTCCGGGTTGTTCCGCACGAACAGCTGCATCACGTTCTCCAGGTCCGCGGAGTTGGAGCCGAGGGCATGCAGGTGGGTGTCGTAGCCGTGGGTGTGGGATGCGGAGTCGGCCGTCTTGATGGTGCTGCCGAGGTCCTGTGCCCAGGTGCCGGTGATGCCGGCCAGGGACATGGAGATGCTCTTGGGGTAGTTCGGGTAATCCTGCTGGTAACCGTGCTTCTTCTCCTCGGCGTTGTCGCCAAAGAAGATGTCCTTCTCCTTCGCGGCTGCGGTGAGGATGTTGTCGGCGGCCTGTCCCGATTGGTCGATGTGGGCCGGGCTGCGGTCCGTGGCGGCGAAGGTGAGGATCTTCCCGACCGGTGCCGACTCGTCGGTCCCGCCGTGCGCGCCGGGCGTCTGCCACTTGTGGTCGACGAGTTCCCGGGCGTTGGTCAGGCCGGCGCCGTCGGGCTTGGTGAGCAGGTCGCGTGACGCCTGGGCGTTCTGCGCGATGGCGTTCATCACCGCGAGCGAGGGGTCGTTCGCGGTGACAGCTGCGGTCAGGCCGTCGCCGTGATCCGGGTCGGACATGGTGGGGTTCAACCCGATGTCCTGGAACCAGGCGTGGGGCTGCGGCCCACTGTAGGGGCTCGGGCCGTACCCGTACCACGTCTGGATGCCCGGGGTCTTGGGAGAGTACTCGGGTCGCAGTCCCCCGCGGGTGGCTTCCTGCTCCTTGCGCCACTTCAGCATTCTCGTGCCGACGTCGGACAGCACCGTGGGATCCCACTTGTCCCCGGAGGGGCCGTACTTGAAAAGCATGCTGGTGGACCAGACAGCGCTGTCCGGTGGATTGGTCAGCGGGGCAAGATAGTTCGGGGCAGGTTGGGGATAGTCCCCTTTCACCGCGAGGGCAGTCATCACCTGAGTGGCATGGCCGTACTGCGCAAGAGTCTTTTGCGATGCCTCACTCAGCGGCAGGCCCTTTTTCGCGCTCTCCTTGTCCAGCAGCGTATCGGCCACCTGGGTGGCATCGGCGATACCACCGGCCTGGAGGAACGCGGTCATGTACGCGGTGTCGTCCACGTGATCGGCCAGCGACTGGCCGATCTCGGCGATGGTCTTCTTCGACGCTGCGCTGCCGGGATGAGCCTCGGCCTTCGTCAGTTCGGCCGCCTCGTCACGGGCCTCCTGGCTCATGTCGATGTCCTTGATGTCCCAGGGCAGGTTGACCAGATCACCGGTCGCCGCGCAGAACGTGCTACCCGGCTTGCCCAGGAGGTCGGCGGCGCGGTCCGCGCGCAACGCCATGTCGCGGGCGTCGTCTCCGACACTGTGCGCCGACTGCTGGAGCGTGGCGAGGTTGAGCGTGCCGCCCCATTCGGCGAAGTTAGTGCGAATCGTCGAATTGCCCTTGGTCAGCGCGGCCGCCAGGGTTTTCAGTCGGTCCGCCAACGTCCGCAACTGATCCGGGTCCACTCCCGCGTACTCGGTCATGTGCAATCCCCCCTGCCGCGAGCGCTACGCCGCGCCGCGAGCCTTCCGGTCCTTGGCGTCCTGACTCGCCTGTGCCTTCGCTATCAGGCGCTGCTCTTCGTCCGGGAACGTGCCGAACAAGCGGCTGAGAGCGCCCATCCGGCCGTTGAAGTCGGTCGCCCACTTATCCGCCGGTCCCCCTACCCACGTCTTGGCGCCCATCGCTGCGTGGACCTGCTTTATCGCGCCGCGTATATCCGATATTTCGGCTTCTATTGCTTCCATGTCCGTCTGGCACAGATTCTCCAGTCGATCCTTGTCCGGGAGCCCCATTACCCGATCCCCTCGTCGATCGCCGCATCACCCATCGAACCCGAAGCGTAACTCTACGTTCTGCACTCGCGCATCTGTCGACCCGCCCCGCCCACAGACCCCACCCGCACACAGCTTCTGCACACGGATCAGCATGAAATTCGGCGGGCGGGACCGCTTGGGCTGTTGGCGGGGTTGCCCTTGGCGCAGCGTGGCGAGGCGTGGAAGCCACCCCTGGCTGTCCCGTGGCCACCAAGCCGGTGAAGGACGATTGCGGGCATGAACCGATTCGACGAGTTGCTCGGCCGTACAGCTGCGAGGGCAGCCCGGAACGGAAGCACCCTCCCACCGGTCCGCCCCGAGCAGTTGAAGGCAGCGGAGCGACTGCTCGGGTTTCCCCTCCACCCTCTTCTGGCGACGCTCTACCGACAGGTGGGCGACGGCAACTTCGGTCCCGGGCCACTGCTCCCCCTCATCGGCGAGGATCCGGAGGACGAGGAATTTGCGGTGGGCAGCTACCTGGGGAGAACGTCATCCGAGGCGGCGGGCCCTTGGTGGTCGTGGCCCATCGGAGTCCTACCGATCGCTGATCGAGGCTGCAACATGTTCACATGCGTCGACTGCAGGAGCGAGAAAGGAACCGTCCTCCTCTTTGACCCCCACCGCACCCGCGACAGCCTGTCGCGCGGATGGCTCGTGGAAGCAGACAGCCTCGCAGCATGGCTCGAAAGCTGGCTGGCGGGCCGGGGCCATCACACCGATCAGGCCGTCGACGTGGCCCGCTCCGTGACCCAGTGGACCGAAGCATCCTCACGCCTGTACCCGGACACCACCCCGTCGGCACTCTCGGCACCGGACGCCGAGCCCCAGGTCTGAGTGGTCCTGCCACGGGCGGGCGATCGGTTCAGGGATTCTGAGATGCCCGGCTCGGTCTGCTGGGCGGCGGAGTACTGGGCGGCGACTACCGGCTCGGGCGAGCGCGGTTCACAGGGGCTGCTGCGCCCCACGCCGTGTCAGGACGGTGCTGGCTCGGGCGGGACTGACGGGCCCTCGATCTCCAGGAGGACCGCCGTTCCGGCGACCGTCCGGTCCTCGTGCATGGTGATCACTTGACCGGGCTGAAGCTGCTGCCACTTCGCCGGGGAGAGCGGGGCGAGACGCACCGTGGCCCGGCCGCCGGGCTCCACGACGGGCATGAACTCCACCCAAAGAGCGGCTATGTGGAGGTCGGGTTCGCCCGTCGGTGCTCCGATGTTCCACGTCGGTCGGAGGACGCCGGCTCCGGAGAAGGGCGTCTGCCGGCGGGCCTCGTGCGCTGGTCTGAGGGTGAGGTCGGCTCGGATGATGCCATTGCGGGTTTCAAAGCAGCGCCAGTGACACCAGGCCGCGCTCCTGTCGAGTCGCATCTGCTCGGCGGCGGTGGCGAGGGTCTGCCAGAAGACGAGCGGAAGCGGGTGGACATCACCAAGCTCCTCCAACAGGTCGAGAGCGACTTCCCACTCGTCATGGGCGAGGTAGTCCCAGACGTCGTTCACCGTGACGTCGTTCTCGGTGGCAACGGCCTCGGGGACCAGGAGCGAGGCAGCTTCCAGCAGCTCGGAGACGTCCATGCGTCGATTCTGGATGATGCTCTCCGTCCCCCGGGCTACATATTCCGACCAGCACGTGGATCCCGCGTCCCCCGTGGTGCGGTCCGGGAGGTCCGTGCGGAACCAGCGCGGTGGCGGCCGGTGGAGTTCGAACCGCACCGAAACGCCTCGACCCGGTAGGGTGCGGTCCTGCGAATCCACACCCCGTCCTGGGAAAAGAAGTACAGGATGCACATCCTGGACGACCTCAGTGGTCTCTCCTCCCGTGCGAAGAGCCTGCTGGAACGAACAGGCCGCCGAGATGATCCTCAGGAGCCCCGGCTCTCCACCGAGTTCCTGCGGATCCGGGACTGCTACGACCGGTGGATTCCTGCGCCCATGATGCTGGTGATCCGCCGGGAGGGCTTCGCGCAGAGGTACGGCGGGCTCCGTTACCGAGTGCGAAGCAGCTGCCCCGTCGAGGACAAGCGCCAGGAGGTGCTTCGCGACTGGCACTACGACCTGGGCCAGGGCATGTGGACCGGCCCCGCCCACGGCTGGTACTTCGCTTGGCTCGGGGAACGTGTGTCCTCCCCGGTGCGCTATCTGGTGCACACGGACGGACGAGTGGGGGTGGACGACGGAGGCGGCAGGTTCCTCGAAATCGCCCCGTCCATCGGGGCGCTCATCGAATCCCACGCCCTCACCGACATGCTCGCGACGTGGGACCGCACCACCGCCGCGGTCGACGGTTTCGCACTCGCCCAGCAACTCGGCGGGCTCACCGACATCCCCGAAGCATCAGGCAGGACCATCCGATGGCGGCTGTCCGACAACGTCGCGGTCGAGGAGTTCCGAAACTGGAGCAGCGACACGCCACGTCGTTGGCGCGCATTCGTCTGGAGCCGAGGAGAGTCCGGCCGTCGCCAGGTCGAGGCGGCCGCGGCCCGAGTAGCGACGACACAGCAGTCCGTGGCGGCCGGAGCGGAGAACGAGCTTGGCCTGGCTGTGAAGCCACCGTGCCGCAGCGAGCGTCGGATCCCCCGGCTCGAATAGGCCTTACCGCCCAGGACAGGGCTGTGGACGGTAAACGGTTCGGACGGCGGCAGCGGCCGATCGGGGCGGAACCGCGGAAGATCGTGGTCGGGAATCAGGTAGCTGCTGCATCCGGTGGGCAGGGAACTCTCCGCCCCGTACATCGCACCGGCCACCACGTGACCGTTGCTGCCCGGGTCGGTCTCCAGGATGAATGCACGCCAACCGCTCCAGGGGCGAGGCCCGCGTCCCGAAGCTGCTCTTCCCGACCCCGTGGCCGGTGATCATCCGTCAGACGGACTCTGGTTGCGGGCCGTCGGCGTGGCCGTCGGGGGCCATTCGCGGCGGAGGAGGCCGAAGACCCAGGAGTCGGAGACGTCGCCGTTGACGACGCAGTCCTCGCGGAGGGTGCCTTCGCGGACGAAGCCGAGCTTCTCCAGGACCCGGGCGGACGCCAGGTTGCGGGTGTCGGTCTCGGCCTGGACGCGGTTCAGGTCCAGGGTGTCGAACGCCCACCGCAGGACGGCGTGCGCGGTCTCCGTGGCGTAGCCGTGGCCCCACGCGGCGGCGTCGAAGACGTAGCCCAGGGAGGCACTGCGGAAGTCGGGGTTCCATCGGGTCAGGCCGCACCAGCCGATGAACGCGCCGTCGGAGGCACGGTCGACCGCCACCCGCGCACCGGTCCCCTCCTCCTCGATCGTCCGGCAGGCCGCGACGAAGCGCTGGGCGCGGGCCGGTTCGGTCCACGGCGGGGAGTCCCAGTACCGCAACACGTGGGGGTTGCTGTGCAGCGCGTAGAGCGGCGCCGCGTCGGTGTCGGTGAAGGGCCGCAGCCGCAGGCGGGCGGTGTGCAGTTCGGGGGTGGACAATGTCATGCGCTGCATCCTGTCGCGTCACGCTCACCCCGGGCCATCCGTTATCCGCACGGTCCGGGGCGCGTGGGTCCCTCGCACACAGCCACGGAGTCACCATGTCGACCACCCCGGTCCCATAGCCAGGGGACACCGTCCTGGTCAACAGTGGCCCCTTCATGCAGCACACGGGCCCGGTTCTCGCCGTTGATCAAGAGCGGAATCGAGTACAGCTGATCGTGCGGATCTTCGGCGACGACACCCGCATCGAAGTCCCGCTCGACACGGTGGAAGAGGTGACTGGCTCCTGACCGTCCAGAGGTCTCCGTTCTCAGGGCGCGGAGTGGTTCCGGTCAGCCGGAAGGGGTACGCGCGGTGAGTCGTACGGGAAACGATGCCGGTGAGAGGACGAGTCGGGCCGAGCACGTGACCGGGCCTCCGGTCGGCGTCAGCTCCCATCGGCCCAGCAGCGACGCCAGGATCACGGTGGCCTCCGCCTCTCCGAACTCCTCCCCGATGCACTTGGTGGCGCCCGCGCCGAAAGGCAGGTAGGCGCCGCGCGTGGCCGGTGGGCCCTCGAGCCAGCGGTCCGGCTCGAAGCGGGCGGCGTCCTGGTGGAAGTCCTCACGGCGGTGCAGGAGGTAGGGGCTGACCAGCACCATGCTGCCCGTCGCCAGTTGGTGGCCGCCCAGTGTGGTGTCGCGGGTGGCGGTCCGCAGGGTCAGCCAGCCCGGCGGGTAGAGCCGCAGGGTCTCCTTCACGACCCGGCCGGTCAGTTCCAGGCGGGGCAGGTCGGCGAGGCCCGCGGCGCGGCCGCCGAGTACCGCGTCCGCCTCGGCCCGTACCGCGGCGAGGACGTCGGGCCGGCCCGACAGCAGGTGGATCGCCCACACCACGGCCGACGACGTCGTCTCCCCGCCGGCCAGCAGCAGTACGGCGACCTGGTCGGAGAGTTCCTGGTGCGAGAGGGCCCGGCCGTCCTCGTCGCGGGCCGCCAGCAGCCGTGACATCAGGTCGTCCTGCCCGGTGCCCGGCTCGCCGTAGCCCGCGATGAGCCGGCGGACCTGGGCCTGCCAGTGCGCGAGGGCCCGCGCGTAGCGGCGGTTGCCCGGGGTCGGCAGCCGGCCGATGCCGGGCAGGGCCGCCCGGGAGGTGAGGCCGCTGAGGAAGACGTCGAGGGCGGAGCGCAGTTCGCGCGTCTCCTGCATGTCCAGCCGGGACGAGAACAGCGTGGCGAGCGCCACGCCGGTGGTCAGCTCGAACATGGCCTCGGTGAGGTCGAGCTCCTGCCCGTCCTGCCATGCCGCGGTGGCCGCGGACACCTGCTCGCGCATCACCTCGACGTAGCCGCGCAAGTGCTCGTGCCGGAAGGCCGGTTGCATCACCAGTCGCTGCCGGCGGTGCTCGTGGTACCCGGCGGTCGCAAGACCCGCACCCATGGCCTGGCGCACTTTGTCGTAGACCGGGCCGGTGCGGTCGAAGCGCCGGAAGTCGGTCAGCACCTCGTGGGCGACCTCCGGGTGGCAGGCCACGAACACCCACCAGGGGCCGAGTCGTACCCGCGCCAGGTCCCCGTACGCCGGCAGCGACTCCAGGAAGCCCAGCGGGTCCCGCCGCAGCCGCAGGAAGTGGCCGACCACCGGCCGGTTCCCCGGCACCCGCGCGAACTCCATACCGCCACCGCCCACTGTCGGACTCCTCACCGGATCTCGCTGCCACCGGAGCACAAGCATGCAGCGCGTGCGCCTCCGCCGTCCTCGCAACGCGAGGGCAGCACCTCCCGCGCGACGAAGAAGAAGCATGCCCGGGCAGCGCGCGATCAGCACGCGGTGAGCCGGGGATTCCCTCCCGTGCCTGAGATACGTGTCTACCTCACACATGTCGGACGTAGGCTGGAGCGACACAGTCGTCCGGCAGAAGGTGTGACCGACAGATGGCGCCGCAGAAGACGAAGGACGGGCCGGTGATCGTGGTGGGAGCGGGCCCGGTGGGCCTGGTCGCCGCGATCGAGCTGGCCCGCCGGGGGGTCGATGTCCGCATCGTCGACATGGCGGACGGGCCCTCCGCGGGATCCCGGGGCAAGGGCCTGCAGCCCCGCAGCATCGAGGTGATGGACGATCTCGGGATCGCCGGCCGGATCCTGGCCACGGGGCGTTCCCGGCTGCCCATTCGCAAGTACCGGGGCCGGACGGTCCTGGGGGTCGGCGAGGTGAACCCGGACGCGGGAGATCCCACCCCTTCCACCCCCTACCCTCGTACGCTGCTGGTTCCCCAGTGGCGGGTGGAGGAGGCGCTGCGGGAGCGGCTCGACGAGCTGGGCGTACGGGTCGAGTACGGCACCGAGCTCACGGGGGTGGAGCAGGACGCCGGGAACGTGCACGCCACGCTGCGGACCACGCACGGCCGCGAGGACAGGTCCTTCGCCTACCTCGTCGGATGCGACGGCGCCTCCAGTACGGTGCGCGGCCTGCTGGGCACCGGCTTCCTGGGGCGCACCGACGAGACCGTCAGGATGCTCACCGCCGACGTCGAACTGAGCGGGCTCGACCGCGACTTCTGGCACTGGTGGCCCGGTGCGGACGGCGGGCTGCTGGCGCTCTGCCCGCTGGCGGCGTCCGACGCGTTCCAGCTCCAGGTTGCCGTCGCGCCCGACGTGGGCACGGAGGTCCCGGCCGCCGGGATCCAGAAACTGGTCGAGGAACGCACCGGGCGGACCGACATCCGCGTCAGGCGCGTGGCCTGGCAGTCCGTCTGGCGGTTCAACGTGCGGATGGTCGACCGCTACCGTACGGGGCGGGTGTTCCTCGTCGGCGATGCGGCCCATGTCCACGCGCCGGCGGGCGGTCTGGGCATGAACACGGGCATCCAGGACGCGTACAACCTCGGCTGGAAGCTCGCACATGTCCTCGCCGGGGCTCCGCAGACGCTGCTGGACACCTACGAGCAGGAGCGGCTCCCGGTCGCCGCGGACGTTCTGGACCTCTCCGGCAGGCTCGTCGACGGGCGCTTCAAGGGACTCGTGCCGGGCGAGCAGCGCGGCTCCGACACGCGGCAGTTGACCGTGCACTACCCCGTCGGCGACCTGGTGGGCTCGCCGCGGCAGGAAGGAGCGGCCGTGCAGGCGGGCGACCGTGCGCCGGACTCGCTGCTCTCCCGTGGGAACGGCTCCGATGTGCGCGTCTTCGACCTGCTGCGCGGCACCCACACGTCCGTCCTCGCCTTCGGTCCCCGCAGCGCCGCGGTCGCCGCCGGGCTCCGCGGACACTTCCCCGCAGGCATCAGGGCGTTCGATCTCCTCGGGGCAGGGGTGTCCGTCCCCGGCGGCGGGGAGAACGCCTTCGCCGACAGCGCGGGCCATGCCCGAGCGGACTATGCGGTCGGCGGTGACACCCTGTTCGTCATACGGCCGGACGGCTACGTCGGTCTGCGCCTCACCGATCCAGATCGGACCACGGTCCTGCGCTATCTCGCCCGGCTGCTGCCGGCGGTGGACACCTCCGAATGAATGGACTTTCCAGTCCAGAAAATTTCTCCTACCGCCCCTTCCATGTCCGGGCGGGCCCCCCGGACAAGGCCGGGGCCGACGGCGCGTGCCGGCCCCCACCGCGCGAGGCACCGGGAAACGGCTGAACGGCCGGGCGCCGGCGTTTACCTCGGAGGGAATTGGTTCGCCATCGGGGGCGGCGCAGACTCCGGGGCATGAGTACATACGAGATCCAGACCGTCGAGACCGTTTCCGAGGCGGCCAGGGAGCCGCTGGCGGCCCTGGAGGGGGCGTTCGGGTTCGTGCCCGCCGCTGCCGGGCTGATGGCGAACTCGCCGGCGTTGCTGAACACGTTCTTCTCCGCGTTCGGGCATTTCCGGGGCGGGGGCACGTTCGGGGCCGACGAACGGCAGGTGCTGCTGCTGTCCAACGCCGTTGCCAACGGCTGCGAGTGGGCGGTCGCGTTCCACACGCTGGAGGCGCTCGCGGACGGGGTCGAGCCGGGCGTGGTCGAGGCGCTGCGCCGGGGGGAGGTGCCCGCCGATCCGCGGATGGCGGCACTGTCGGGGCTCACCCGGGCGTTCATCGGCAAGCGGGGCCGGCTCGATGAGGCGGATGTGGCGGCGTTCAGGGGGGCCGGCTTCACCGAGGAGCAGGTGTTCGAGGTGATCACCGGGGTGGCGATCTCGGTGATGACGAACTACACCGCGAACCTCGCCCGGCCGGCCATGGAGGCGGCGGTCCGGCCGCACGCGTGGACTGCGGGATACTCGAGCGGTGTCTGAGGTCGGTCCCCTTCTGAAGCACTGGCGCGGCGCCCGGCGGCTGAGCCAGCTGGCGCTGGCCAGTGAGGCGGCGGTGTCGGTGCGCCATCTGTGTTTCCTGGAGACCGGCCGCGCGAACCCCAGCCGGGCCATGGTGCTGAAGCTCGCCGAGGTGCTCGACGTGCCCTTCCGGGATCGCAACACCCTGCTGCTCAAGGCGGGGTTCGCGCCCGAGTACCCGGAATCGGAGCTGGACGCGCCGTCGCTCGCCGCCGTCCGCGACGCGCTCGACACCATCCTGGCACAGCAGGAGCCCTTCCCGGCGCTGGTGATGGACCGCAGCTGGGACATCCGGCGCACCAACGGCGCCGCCCGCCGCTTCTTCGCGTTCCTCCAGGAAGGAGAGGCGGGGGCGGTTCCCGGGCCGGCGAACGTGCTGCGCCGGATGTTCCACCCCGACGGGGTCCGCCGGCACGTGGCGAACTGGCCGGAGGTCGCCGAGGCACTGGTCCGGCGCGCGCGGCGGGAGGCGGTCGGGGGTGTCACCGACGAGCGCGCCCAGCAGATCCTGGAGGAGGTGCTGCACTACCCCGGGGTGCCGGCCTCGCTCCGGTCGCTGGACGCGGCCGCGCCGGTGCTGCCGATCGTGCCGATCCGGTACGTGCGCGGCGACCGGCGGTTCGACTACTTCTCCACCGTGACGACGCTCGGGACCCCGCAGGACGTGACGCTGCAGGAACTGCGCATCGAGTGCTTCTTCCCGATGGACGACGGGACCCGGGCGCACGCACGTCGACTCGCCGAGGCGACCGGGCCCTGACGCGCCTCAGTTGCGTGCCGCCGGGGCTTCCTGCGCGGCCCGGGCCTCCTGGGCCGCGCGGGCCAGGCCGCTGGAGGCGCGCAGCGGGACCTCCTTGATGAACAGGGTGACCAGGAAGGCGATCAGGACCAGCGGGGCGACGTACATGAAGATGTCCCCGATGGCGTGGCCGTAGGCGGCCTCCAGCCAGGTGCGGACGGGGGCGGGCAGCAGGGCGAGGTCCGGCACGTCGCCGCCGGAGGACTTCGCGGCGGTCGCCTGGTCGCCGGGACTGAGCTGGGTGATGCTCGCGCGGGTGTAGTGGCCGATCCGGGTGGTGAGGATCGAGCCGAGGACGGAGACGCCGACCGCGCCGCCCAGCGAGCGGAAGAACGTCACCGTGGAGGAGGCGGCGCCCAGGTCGCTCGCGTCGACCTGGTTCTGGGTGCACAGCACGAGGTTCTGCAGGGTCATCCCGACGCCGAGGCCCATCAGCGCCATGCACAGCGCGATGAACGTATACGGGGTGTCGTGGCGGAGCATGCCCAGCAGGGCCAGTCCCGCGGTGAGCAGGGCGCCGCCGGTCAGCAGCCATGCCTTCCACCGGCCGGTGCGGGTGATGATCCGGCCGGAGACCGTGGAGGCCACGAACAGGCCCGCGATGAACGGGATCGTCATGACGCCGGAGCGGGTCGGGGAGTCGCCGCGGGCCAGCTGGAAGTACTGGCTGAAGAACACGGTGCCGGCGAACAGGGCGGTGCCGACGAGCAGCGAGGCGAGGGAGGCGAGCGTGGTGGTGCGGGTACGGAACAGCCGCAACGGGATGATCGGCTCGCTCGCCCTGGTCTCGACGGCCAGGAAGACCGCGGTCAGCAGGGCCGACACGCCGACCAGGACGCCCGTCTGCCAGGACAGCCAGGCGTACTTGTCGCCGGCGAAGGTGACCCAGACCAGCAGCAGGCACACGGCCGCGGTGACGAAGAAGGCGCCGGCCCAGTCGACCTTGACCTGCCGCCGGACGACCGGCAGGTTCAGTGTCTTCTGCAGCACCACCAGGGCGAGCAGCGCGAAGGGGATGCCCAGGAACAGGCACCAGCGCCAGCCGAGCCAGCTGGTGTCGGTGACGACTCCGCCGAGCAGCGGGCCGCCCACCGTGGCGACCGCGAAGGTGGCCCCGAGGTAGCCGGAGTAACGGCCGCGCTCGCGCGGGGAGATCATCGCGGCCAGCACGACCTGGGCGAGCGCGGACAGGCCGCCGCCGCCCAGGCCCTGGATGACGCGGGCGCCGATCAGCGTCGCGGGATTGCGGGACAGGCCGGCCACCAGGGAGCCGATGACGTAGACGACCAGCGCGGACTGGACCAGGAGCTTCTTGCTGAACTGGTCGGCGAGTTTGCCCCACAGCGGGGTCGACGCGGTCGTCGCCAGGAGGGAGGCGGTGACGACCCAGGTGTAGGTGGTCTGGCCGCCGCCCAGGTCGCCCACGATCCTCGGCAGGGCGTTGGTGACGACGGTCGAGGAGAGGATGGCGGCGAACAGGCCCAGCAGGAGGCCCGACAGCGCGCGCATGATCTCCGGGTGCGTCATCTGCGCGGGCGTGGTCTTCGCTTCTGCCGTCTGCGCGTCCGTCGTCAGCGTCACCGGTACGTGCGTCGTCAGCGTCGCCGGTGCGTGCGTCGTCGGTACGCGGGCGGCGCTCCTCTTGTGCCGGGCGCGGGTCCGCGCGCCGGTGCGTGGCGTGGTGGTCATCGGTTGTGTTTCCTTACGTGTGGCAGCGGCGGGCGGTCTCGGGGCCCGGCCCGGTGACGAGCACCCGGCCAGTGTCCGCGGGCGGGTCGCGTGCACACATCCGTCGAATGACTGCGTCACCGCTCAGGGGTGTATCCCAGGTAGGTCGCCGGGCAGGTGCCGCGTGGGCGCCTCCTGGGTTCCGTGCGGCTCCGGCAGGCGCGGCGCCTGCTGCGGGCGTACGGTGAAAAGGGTGCCCTGGGCGGCTGCGCCGGGTCGTCCTCGCGCGGCTGGGGCGGGCCGTGGCCGTGGCGCCCGGCGATGACTTACGCACCTGGGCAGTGCGGGCCGGCCGGGGGCGGCGGATTCGGCAGTCAAACGACGGTCGTCACCGGCTGGACCGGTCACCAGGATGGGGATGTCAGCTCACAGCAGCTTCCATCTGGATACGGAGAGATCCCACATGACCCGCACATGGTTGATCACAGGGGCGTCCCGGGGGTTCGGGCGCGCCCTGGCGGAGGCGGTTCTGCAGGCCGGTGACCGGCTGGTGGCGACCGCGCGCCGCCCCGAGCAGCTCGACGACCTGGTCTCCCGCTACGGCGCGCAGGTGCGTGCGGTGGCCCTGGACGTCACCGACGCCGCCGCCGCGCGGGATGCGGTGCAGGCGGCGGTGGACGCCTTCGGCCGCCTGGACGTCGTCGTCAACAACGCCGGCTACGCCAACAGCGCGCCGATCGAGGAGATGGCGGAGGACGACTTCCGGGGCCAGTTCGAGGCGAACTTCTTCGGCGTCGTCAACGTCACCCGGGCCGCCCTTCCGGTGCTGCGCGAGCAGCGCTCGGGGACGTTCCTGCAGTTCTCGTCGCTGGGCGGCAGGGTGGGCGGCACCCCGGGCATGGGCGCCTACCAGAGCGCGAAGTTCGCGGTGGAGGGCTTCTCGGAGGTGCTGGCCGGGGAGGCCGCGCCCTTCGGGATCAGGGTCGTCATCGTGGAGCCCGGCGCCTTCCGGACGGACTGGCAGGGCTCCTCCATGGAACTGCACGAGGTAGGCCCGGACTACCAGCAGACCGTCGGCGCCATGAACGAGTACCGGGCGCGGAGCAACGGCACGCAGCCCGGCGACCCGGTCCGGGCGGCACAGGTGCTCGTCGACGTGGCCGGCCACGACGATCCGCCGCGCCGGCTCCTGCTCGGCGCCCAGGCCGTGGCGATGGCCCTGGAGGCGGGTGAGGCGCGGGCCGCCGAGACCAGGAAGTGGGCCGGGGCCAGCAGCGCCGCGGACTTCCCGGCGTAACCGCCCCGCACGCCTCCTCCCCCTTTTCCGAGGGCACCCACGTTTTCGCGGTGCCCTCCCTTCCGCGGCGCTCCCGTTTCCGCGGCACCCCCTTTGCGGCATACCCGTTTCGCGGCACACCCGTTTCTGCGGCACCGTTCCGCGGCACCCCCGCCTCCGTGGCACACACGTCTCGGCGGCACCCCCGTCTCGGCGGCACCCCCGTTTCATCCGATCATCCAAGGAGAATTCCCATGTCCCGCAAGACCTGGCTCATCACCGGCGCGTCCAGCGGACTGGGCCTGGCCCTGGCCGAACACGTCCTGGCCCAGGGCGACCAGGTGGTGGCGACGGCCAGCTCGACCCAGGCCACCACCGAACTGGCCGCGCGCCACCCGCAAACCGCAGTGGCGGTCCGGCTGGACGTGACCCGGCCCGCAGACCACGCGGACGCCGTACGGGCCGCCGAGGAGCGCTTCGGCGGCATCGACATCCTGGTCAACAACGCGGCGATCGACTTCGTCGGCGCCCTGGAGGAGCAGGAGGAGAGCGACTACCGCCGGTTGTTCGAGGTCAACTTCTTCGGCGCGGTCGGGCTCACCCGCGCCGTGCTGCCCGGCATGCGCGCGCGGCGCAGCGGTGTCATCGTGAACGTCTCCTCCATGGACGGCCTGGCCAGCCTGCCCGCCAACGGCTACTACTCGTCCAGCAAGTTCGCGCTGGAGGGCTTCACCGAGGCGCTGTGGCAGGAGATCGCACCGATCGGCCTGCACGCGATGATCATCCAGCCGGGCTCCTTCCGTACCGGCATCGAGAACCGGACGAAGGTCTCCGGCCCGGCCATCGAGGACTACGCCGTCACGTCCGGGGCGTTCCGCGCCATGATGGGCAGCCTCACCCCGGAGATGTTCCCCGGCGACCCGCAGCGGGCCGCGGAGGCGGTCCACGCGGCCGTCACAGCGCCCGAGCCGCGGCACTGGGTGGTGCTGGGCAGCGACGCCCAGCGGCGTATCGGCGTCAAACTGGACCAGCTCCGGGCCGAATTCGAGGCCGGAAGGGAGCTGGCGCTCAGCACGGACTTCCCGGGCGCGGCCGAGCACGCGGTGCTCTGAAGGGGTGCGGGTGCGCCCGCTTGCGCGGGCACGGTGGCCCTTCGGGCGGCCGGGGGGCGGGCCGCCCCCCGGCCGCCCGGTGTGCTTCACGGGGGAGCTCGCCAGGTCCGGGGGCGGCCCGCCCGCCGGTCGCACACCTGACGGGGGGGGTGCGGGGACACCCGAGACACGTATTTAATGGGCACACACGTGGTGCGCGGTCCGCCCGGTCGTCGCTGCCGGCGATCGGGCGGCCTGATGGTCGCCTCAGTGGATGGTGTGGGAGGCACACATGGCCGAGAAGGCCCAGTACGAAGAGCTGAAGTCTCAGCTGAGCGCCGTCGGATCGGTGACGCGCTGGCTGATGCGCGGCCTGCCGGTCGGACTCTCCCGCAGTTCCGCCGCGGTGCTGGAGGTGCTCCACCGGCACGGCGACCTGCGCGTGGGCGAGCTCACGGAACTGCTGGGCGTGGACGCGTCGGCCGCCAGCCGCTACGTCACGCAGGCGGTGGCGCGCGGCTGGATCGAACGCAGCCTCGACCCGACGGACCGGCGTTCGCGCATCCTGAGCCTGACACCCGCGGGCCGGGACCAGCTCGACGAGATGTCGGAACGCCTCACGCACGTGCTGGCCGAGCGGTTGCGGGACTGGAGCGACGAGGACGTCACCGGGCTGACCGACCTCATGGCCCGGCTGCGGTCGAGCTTCGACGACCAGCGGACCGGCGTGTGGTGATCCGGCCTGGTCGCGGGGTACCCCCGGTCCCCGGCCGCGCTCCCGGTCCGGGGAGGCCGCAGACCGCGGCCCATGTCCGTATCGATACCTTCGCACGCATGACCGGACCGGCCTCTCCGCCTACCCTCGACTCATTGACGGCATCAGCCCGAGGACGAACATGCCCACGCACCTGACCACCCCGCTGGAGCCCGGCGACGCGCCGCGGCACGCGGCCGCCATCGTCGCGGCCGCGGCCGACATCAGCGGTGCGGAACTCGACTACTCCGCCGACAGCCTCGCTGCCGTGGAGGACATCGTCGACGGTTTCCGGGCGGCGGGTGCCACGGGTGAGGACATGGTCGAGTCCCTCGTCGCCTTCGGGTGCTACGTGGGCGAGATGCTCAACCGGCAGGCCGGCGGGACCTGGGGCCGGCCCACCGGTGTCGTGGGCGGCCAGCCGGTCGTGGTCCTGCCCGGCGCGCGCGAATGCCACCCCGTCGACTGGGTCTTCCGCCGGCTGCGGTCCGGGGACGAGGTCAGCATCCGCGATCTGTACGCCGCGGCCCTCGCCAGCGGCGCGGACGGCGCGGACGGCGACGGGCACCCGGATCACTGAAGCCTTCCGCGCGGCCGCCGGGCCGCCAGGACCCCCGGGGGCCACGCCGGGCCGGTCCTCCCCGGACGCCTTCGGCCACCATGGAAACCAAACAGAGCGAGGAGGGAACCGTCGGATGAGGGCGCACGTCGATGCACGCGACACTGATCTGGTCGGCCGTGAGGCCGAGCAGGCGATCGTGGCCACGCTGCTTGACGATGTGCTGCTCGATGACGGGTCGCTCGACGACGCGAGGGGCGGCGACGCGAGGGGTGGCCGCGGACAGGTCCTCCTGCTGAGCGGGGCCCCGGGCACCGGCAAGTCCGCGGTGCTGCGGTACGCGGCGACGGCCGCGGCCGGCCGGGGAATCGCGGTGCTCTCGACGGCCGGGGCGCCGGGCGAGCGGCACCTGCCGCACGCCGCGCTGCACAGCCTGCTGCGGCCCCGGCTGGCGCTGCTCGCCGAGTTGCCCGCCGCCGAGCAGGCGGTGCTGCGGGAGGCGTTCGGCGGCGCGGCCCCTCCCCCGGCGGCCCGGCTGGCACGGGCCGCGCTGGACCTGCTGGTCGTGACCCCGGGGCCGGTCGTGCTGTGCGTGGACGACCTCGACGTGCTCGATGCCGCCAGCCGGGAGACGGTGGGCGAGTTGACCCGGCTGTGCGGCGGGACCCGGGTGTCCATGATCGTCGCCGGACGGTCGGCTCCCGGCGACGGTACCGCCGCGCAGGGGCGCGCGGTCGCGCTCGGGCCGCTGCCCGAGGAGCAGGCACGTGAACTCATCGCCCGCGCGGGGCGCGTGCCGGGATACACCGAGCGGGAACTCGTCCTCGCGGTGGCGCGGGGGAACCCGCTGGCGCTCACGGAGCTCTCCCTGGGCGACGGAGATCTGGACGACACCGCGGGCCTCGGCATGCTGCCCGCGACGCCCCGGCTGGCCGAGGCGTACGCGCAGTACCTGGAGGGCCTGTCGGTGCCCGCCCGCGATGTACTGCTGGCCGCGGCGCTGAGCATCTCCCCGCTGGTCCGGGATGTGCTGGCCGCCGGTACGAACCTGCTGGGCCGCGACGAGGCGGCGCGCGCCGGCCTGGCCGAGGTGCTCGGCGGCGGGCTGGTCGTCGAGGAGGACGGCCGGCTGCGCTTCCCGCTGCCGCTGCTGCGGTCCGCCGTGCCGGCCCTGGAGTCCGGGGCTCGGCGCCTGAGCGTCCACGCGGCTCTCGGGCGGGCCGTCGCCGACCCCGCCCACGCGGCGTGGCACGCCGCGCAGTGCGCCGCCGGCGCGGACGAGGAACTCGCCCGGCGGGTGGAGACGCTGGCGGACGGACCCGGTGCGGGCACCGGCGTCCTGGTGGTCCTGGCCGCCCTGGAGTGCGCGGCCCGGGTCTCCGGCGACCCGGAGCGCCGCGCCGGCCGGTTGCTGCGGGCCGCCGAGGTGGCGTACGCCCACGGCCTGGCGGACCATTCGCTGGGGTACGCGCGGCGCATCGACCCGGCGAAGCTCAGCGAGTTCGTCCGCGCGACGCTGCTGTGGGTGCACGACCTGCTGCCGGACAGCCACGCCGTGGGCCGGGAGCGGATCGCCGAACTGTGCGAGGCGGCGCGGGCGATGGCAGGCCGGGACCGGGAGTTGATGCGCAAGCTCCTGCACGCCGCGGCCCGCAGGTGTTACTGGCAGGAGGCCGGGACCGAGGACCGGGACCTGGTCGGGCGGACCTTCGAGGAGCTGCGGACGCCGCCCTGGGACGGGCGCGATCTCGCCGTCAGAGCGCTGATCGAGCCGCTGTCGCTCCCCTACCCGCTCCCGCTCCCGTACCCGCTCCCGCAGGACGCCGGGCCCGCGCCGCACGGCTCGGCCGGCGCCGGCGAGCCGGTCCTGCTGGGTCAAGTGGCCCACCTGACGGGGGACTTCACCCGGTCCTCGGCACTGTTCGCCCTCGCGGAGCCGGCGGTGCGCGCCGAGGGGCACTACGGCCGGCTGCCGCATTTCCTGGTGCCCGGGGCGATGGGGCAGATCTGGCTCGGCACCCGGTGGGAGGGCGCGCAGGCGATGGCCGAGGAGGGTCACCGGGTCGCCGTTGGCACCGGGCAGCCCCAGTGGGCGGCCAGGGCCAGGGGGGTCCAGAGCGTCCTGGAGGCCCTGCGAGGCAGCCACGACCGGGCGGTGGCGTACGCGGCGGAGGCCGAGGAGGCGTTCCGGCGGCTGGGCCAGAGCCGGCAGCTGACCCTGGTCACGCTGGCCAGGGCGCTGACGGCGTCCGGCACCGGCCGGTACGCGGACGCCTACGTCCAGCTGCGCGGCCTGTTCCCCGAGCCGGCCGGGCCGCTGACCTTCGAGCAGTTCCTCGGGGTGGCCTTCCTGGCGGAGGCGGCGGCGCCCGCCGGGGAGTCGGCCGACGCCAGGGCCGTCGTCGCGCACGTCGACGCGCTGACCCGCACCGCGGCGCCGTCGCCGCTGCGCCGGCAGATCATGGCGTACGCCGGGGCGGTCCTCGCTCCGGACGAGGAGGCGGAGGAGAGGTACGGCCGGGCGCTGGAGCCGGACGTCGAGACGTGGCCCCTGCTGCACGGCATGGCCCTGTTCGGTCACGGTGCCTGGCTGCGGCGCCGGCGGCGGGTCACCGAGTCGCGGGAGCCGCTGGCGCGGGCCGAGGCGGTCTTCCGGGCGCTGGGCGCGCGCACGCGTGCGGAGATGGCGGCCTCGGAACTGCGGGCGGCGGGGCAGGCGCCGGCCGAACCCGCCGGGGACGACGTCGCGCAGCTGCTGTCACCGCAGCAGCTCACCATCGCGCGGCTGGCCGCCCGGGGCCTGACGAACCGGGCCATCGGGGAGCAACTGCGGCTGTCCCCGCGCACGGTGGCCTCGCACCTGTACCAGATCTTCCCGCGGCTGAACGTCACCTCCCGCGTGCAGCTCGCGGAGCGGCTCGGCGCGGAGTGACCCGGGTGCGGGTCGTGGAGCGGTACGGCCGGGACTGACCCTGGCGGCACGAGGCTGCGCGGATCGCGCGGTGGTGTGCGGGACGGGCCGGAACGGGTCAGGCGGGTGCGACCCGGGTGGCGACGTACAGTTCGGGCGCGTGCCGACCGGGCACCGACGTACGGAACACGCGGCCACCTGCGGATCACGCGGAAACGCGCCGCGTGGAAACGTACCCACCGCGCGGCGGCATACGGATCAGGCGGCGGTGGATTCGCGGAGGAGGTCCGCGAGTTGGGCGCGGGCTGTGACGCCCAGGCGGGGGAAGATGCGGTAGAGGTAGGCGCCGATGGTGCGCGGGGAGAGGTCGAGCAACTCGCCGATCTGGCGATTCGACAGGCCGCGCGCGGCCAGCCTGGCGATCCGCAGTTCCTGCGCGTTGAGCAGTTCGCCGGCCGCGGTCGGCTGGGCGGCGCCCGGCTGGTGGCCCTCCGCCCGCTCGCCGGATGCGCGCAGTTCGCCGGCGATGCGCGCGGCACGCGCTTCCGCGCCGACCATGGTGAAGGCCGCCGCGGCCTGGCGGAGGACGACCCGGGCCTCCGGGGACTGGCGCCGGCGCCGCAGCCACCGGCCGTGGGCCAGTCGTAGCGGGGCCTCCAGGAAGGGCCAGCGGGACAGGTCCTCGGCGAAGGCGCGCGCGAACAGCGCTTCGGCGTCCCTGTCGCCGGCCAGGACGGCGCGTGCCACCGTGAGGCGGGCGGAGAGGGCGGGGGCGCGTTCCGCGTCCAGCTCGCGGCCGAGCCGGTCGAGGGTCGCGAGCGCCGCCCCGGCCGCGTTCACCGCCTCCGCGGCCTCCGCGAACGGCACCAGTGCGAACAGCGCGGTGATGCGGCTGCCGGGGTCGGTGAGGAGGGCGGACAGCGCCGCGTGGCCGGCCTCGAAGTCGCCCCCCTCGATCGACGCCCACGCGGAGCCCGTGGCGACGATGTCGGCGATGCCGGCCACTGATCGGCCGGCCGTCTCCAGGTCGCCGAAGCCGCCGGCGGGCACCGTGCCGGTGCGCAGGCTGCCGGTCAGTCTCCCCAGCACGTCCGCGGCAGCCGCGTGGTGGCCCTGTCCGTGGTCGTGGGCGAGCGTCCCGGCCTGCCGGAAGCAGTGGGCGCCCTGGGCCCAGTCGCCCATCGCCAGGTGTGCCAGCCCCTGGCCGAGCAGGACGCGGGGCAGATCGGCGGGCCGCTCGCGGAGGATGTGTCGGCGTTCGGACCGGCGGTACAGGTCGAGCCCGCGCAGCGGGTCGCCGGCCAGCAGGGCCGCCTGGGCCAGCCGCTCCAGGTCCCGGGCGGGCGCGCCGGGCAGCCCCTGGTGCCCGGCCAGGCGCTCGATGACGGTGGCGGAACGGCCGACCGGGCTGACCGTCGCCATGGCGTACAGCAGGCGCGAGTCGGTGGCCTGCTCGGGCAGCCGGTCGAGGAAGTCGAGGAACGCCGCCGCGTGTTCGTGGCCGCCGGCCACGGCGGGCGCCGTGAGCCGGACCAGCTCCAGCGCGCTCTCCAGCTCGGTGGCGTCCGCGGGCGCGGGCCAGCCGGCCGGGTCGGTGGACTGGTGCCCGCTCCCGCTTCCCGTCCGGCTCAGCGCCTCCGCGCACAGCGTGCCGAGCGGCCCGAGCGGGAGGCGCAGCGCGCGGTGCGCCATGGTCCGCGCCATCCTGTCCATGCCCAGGCAGTGGGCGAGTTGGGCGGCCCGCAGGATGCAGCGCTGCTGGTCGTCGGGCGAGCTGTACAGCCCGGCCGCCCGCTTCAGCAGGCGTACGGCCATGGGCGGTTCGCAGCGCTCCAGGGCGCGGCGGTGCGCGCCCTCGAGTCGGGCGGCGAGTTCGCAGTCGTACCCCTCGGCCGCCTGGGAGAGGTGCCAGAGGGTCCCCACCTGGTCGCGTGGCAGCACCGCGGCGAGGGCGGCGTGCGCGGCGCGGCAGCGCGCGGGATCGGTGTCGTGGGCGACGGCGCCGGCGGTCGCGGGGTGGCTGAAGACCAGGCGCCTGCCCTCGCACCGGACGATGCCCATGTGCTCGGCCGGTTCCACGGTCCCGTAGCCGAGTTCGGTGCCCGCGATCCGCGACGCGGCCGACAGGAGGAGGGGCAGGTCCGTTTCCGGGTCGAGTGCCGCCACCAGCAGCAGGTCCCGCGTGTCCCGGGGCAGGCGGGCGAGTCCGGGGGCCATCGCGGAGGCGAGGCGGTCGGACGACGGGGGGACGCCGGGCAGGGTGTCCTCGGACCGGGCGGGCAACTCGACGAGGGCGAGGGGGTTGCCGGCCGCCGTTGCCAGCAGCTCACGTACGGCCTGCGGGTCGAGGCCCGGCCGCCGCCTGCCCAGCAGGGTCGCGGACTGGGCCGGGGTGAGCGGGCCGAGGGGCAGGTGCGGCAGACCGGTCAGCCACGCCTGGTGCGTGGGGTGCGGGCGCGAGGCGACCAGCAGGGCCGCCCGGTGCCCTTCGATCCGGCGGGCGACGAAGGACAGCACCTCCCGGCTGGGCGCGTCGAGCGCGTCCCAGTCGTCCACGGCGATCAGCAGGGGCCGCGCCGCCGCCACTCTGCCGAGCGTCTCCAGCACGGCGAACGGCAGCCGGGCCCGGCCGTCGGGGTGGGCGGAGTCCTCGACCAGGGACATCTCCAGCGCGCGCCGCTCCTGCGCGGTGACGGGCAGGTCCGGGCTCTCCAGGACCGGCCACATCGCCTGGAGGAGGCCGGAGAGGTCGGGCGGGTTGCCGCCGCGGGCACCGGCGCACCGCAGCACGCGCATGCCCGCGGCGGTCGCCATCCCGACGGTCGCTTCGAGCAGTTCCGTCTTGCCCGAGCCGGCGTGCCCGCTCAGCACCTGCGCCGCGCCGCCGGCCGCCGCCTCACGCAGGAAGTCGCGCAGCGCCGCCAGTTCGGCGTCGCGGCCGACGAGGCCCGAGTCGGCCGGCAGGGAGCCGGTGAAGGGGACGACGCGCGCAAGAGCCTGCGCCTGCCCCCTTCCCGACCCTCGAGCGTGCGACCCGACCTGCGCGTTCATCGATGCTCCCGATCCGCCGACGAGCGCCCCACCGGCTGGACGGGGGCGCTCTGCTGCCGGTACCCATCCCAGCAAACCCGCAGGTGAGGGACCAGGCAGTTCACATGCAGCTTGCTTTCCGCAGCCCGGTGGCCGGCCCGTCGTCCGCGGGTGTCACGGATGCACCGAGCGGTGGCCGGTGTGGGCGGCGGGGTCGGCCGCGCTGAGGACGGTGACGAACTGCTCGGTGAAGCGGCGGTACTCGACGTCCTGGGCCGGCGACAAGGTCACCGAGACGACGGGGCCGCGCGGGACGACGTGCCGCAGGGCCCGCAGCAGCCGGTGCGGGGGGCACAGTCGCAGGACCTGGACGACGCCGCGCAGGACGTCCGCGAGCGCGTCGGGCTGTTGCGGCGGGACGGTCGCGGCAAGCGGCGCGACCGGGGGGACGCGCTCGGGGCCGGCGGCGGTGAGCAGGTCCACGCAGGCGGTGAGGCACCCGAGGTCGGCGGCGTTCACCTCGACCGGGTACAGGCTCGTCAGCCGGTCTCCGCGGGAACCGTAGAGGGTGTACGTGGTGCGACCGGACGGGATGATCCCGTCCGTCGTCCTGTCCTCGTCCTCCTTGCCCCGCGGCTCTCTCGTCGCATCCCCCCGGCGTGGTCGGTGCGACCAGTGCGGTAGCTCCACCAGGATCCGCACCCAGCTGTCGTAGGCGTCCAGGAGCATCCGCTCGTCCTCCGACTCGGGGCCCTGGGCGCCCTGGAAGCGGTGCAGCCGGCGCAGGAACACCTCTTCCAGGCTCTGGAACCGCGCGTGGAACACCGGATCGTCCGGCACCAGAACGTCCAACGGGCTCCTCCTCCTTGGAGCATGACCCGGTCCGCGTCCGCGCTGGGGCGTGGGTGCGCGCACGCCGTTCACCGGCGCCGGGCCCCGGAGGACCGCTGTTCCTGTCGCCACCGCGGCGGGTGGCGGTCCGGAGCACACCGCTCGTTACTGGTCGGAGAGGTTACTCCGTCGGATCATGCACCGCTACGCTACCCGCTTCACTCCCGTCCCGGTATGTCGCTCCACGACACAAAGAGCGCTGCTCGCACCGCGTGTACGCGCGTCAGGAGCGGCGCCGGGCCGCACCGGAAGGGACCGGACGAAGCCCGTGCGCCGGCTCCTGACATACGTATGAGGGCCTGCCGGGCTACGCACCGGGGGTGTGCCAGCCCAACACCTGACCCAGATCGGAGCCGAGGTTCACGTCACAGAACCCGTTCTTGAGTCCCCCGAGCGCCGCCGCCCCGCCCTGGGCCTGCACGAACTGCGCCGCCGGGCCGGTCAGCCGGCCCCGGTTGTCGATATCGATCGAGACCACCTCGCCCTCGGCGAAGTCCGGCGTCCCGATCGCCCGGACGTCGAGGGTGAACCACTTGATGGTGCCCGTCGTGTTGATCGCCCACACCGGGCTGTCCAGGCCGGTCCCGAAGACGAGCGAGCGCGAGCCCGGCCACTTCAGGATCCCCGCGAGCGTGCTGGTGGGGTCGGCGATCGACTGCTCCCATACGCGCAGCGCCGGGTGGACCTCCGGCCGGAACCTCGCGATCAGGGCGTCGACGTCCTCCGGAGCGAGGTCCCCCGGCGAGACGTCGTCCACGGCTGCGTTCTCCGCGGCTCCTGTCCGCACCGGTTCCGCCGCCACTGCCTCCTCGCCCGCACGCGTCCCCGCGTTCTCCGCAACGCGCACGGCGTCGGAGCCGCCGCGCACCACCGTGCGCGGAGCGGTGTCCAGGAACGCGATCGGACGCGAGGGCTCGGGGGTGCGCAGCGCGGTCGCGGGCGCGGACGCCGGCGTCGGTCGGGCCGGCTCGGCGGGAGCGAGGCGTTGCGCACGGGTGGCCGTCTCTTCGGTAGCGACGGTCTCGGCAGCCGGGGCCGTCTCCGCGGGCCGGCCCGAGGTGTGCGCGTCCGGCGGTTCGATGATGCCGTCGGTCATCGCGAGGAACTGGAGGGTGTGCGGGCCGGCCGGCAGTTCGGCCTCGCCTCCGGTCTGGCCGTCGAGGTAGACCACGCCCAGGGCCGGGTGGTTCACCACGTTGAACGCGTGGTCGGCCGCATCGGGATCGTGGTGCGCCCCGGCGCCCTGCCAGGTGATGACGACTCCGCGGGCACCCCTCGGCGCATCGGCCATCAGCGAGGTGACCTCGCCGAAGTCGGTGAACGTCCGGACCGTCCTGCCGTCGGCGAAGTCGACCAGCGCACGGGCCGGTTGGGCCTCCGACGCACCGGCCCGGTGGGGCTCGCCGTCGGCGAGGGAGAACTCCACCGCGATCGTCGTCAGCACGCAGTTCGTCGCGAACTCGTCCCCCTGCGCGAGCAGGGGGTTGACCGACGCCAGCCACGGGAACGCGTCCGCGATCCAGCCCGCGCGGGTCGCCGCGTCGTGGTCGGCCGTACCCGAGGCCGTGGCATGGGAGGCCGAAGCACTCGCCCCGACCGGCCGTTGCGTACCGGCGTGCGTCCCCTGGTCGGCGTGCCGGCCCGGTCCTTCCAGGAGGCGCGCGCCGACGGGTTCCTCGTCGAGCCACTGCCCGTTCAGATCCAGCAACGGGGTTCTGCTGGAGGACCGCAGGAGACCGGCGGCCGACGCGGGCAGCAGGTCGTGGATCAGCTCCCAGGTGTCGCCGTCCGGGTCGGTCGGGTCGGAGTAGGACACGCTGCGCAGCATCGGCCGCAGGTCGCTCCGCTCGCTCAGGAAGGCGAACGCGGCGCTCCAGACGAGCGCCGGGTCGGCGTGCGTCACCACCGCGTCCTTGAGCGGTGTCAGGTGCAGGTCCCCGGCGCGGTAGTACAGGCTGCGCACCATCGAGTGGACGACCTTCCGGGTGAACTCCGCCGTGTCCTGCCGGGTCCACCGGCGGCGCGCGCCGGTCTCCGGCGCGCTCAGCCAGCTGTTGTCGTAGTTGACCCGGGCCTGGCTCTCGGGGATGACCGGTGCGGTCTCGGGCGTGTAGCCGGCCTGCTCCAGGGCCTCATGGAGGGCGGTCCCGGTCCGGAAGAGCACCGAGTTCCTGCGCATCCGGGCCGGGCGCGGGAAGCGCGGACCGAACCGCTGGAAGAGTTCCGGCTGCGTCAGGCCGTAGTTGTCCAGGAGCACTTCCTCCTGGAGGGCGGGGAGGGGGTGGTGGCGGGTCGCGGCCACGGGGTTGTTGACGATTCCGGCCCCTTCGGGTCCGCTGCCGATCGCGAACGTGTCCTGACGCCGCCCGCTGCCCATCTCCCGGAGGAAGTCGAGGCTGATGATCTCGTTGTCCGGGTCGGAGTACAGGCCTCCCCACTGCTTCAACTCGAACACGCGGGCGGCGTCGCTCGCCGCGGCGTAGCCCTGGGGCGTCTGCTTGGCCAGCTCGGTCCGGATCAGCGGCAGCAGCCGGCTGCCCCCGGACACCGCGACGGCCTCGTGGAGGTTGACGAGCTTGATGCTCCCTTCCCTGGCCCACCGCACCAGGAACCAGTCCGAGCGGTTCGGCTCCAGCATCGGGGGCTCGGCGAGGTCGCGTACCGCGGCCATCGCCGCTCGGGGCCGGTCGCTGAACAGCACGAACGTCGCCTCGCCGCCCAGGGACCGCGCGGCCTCGCGGAACCTCGCCCAGGAGCCGGCGGACGGTCCGGTGGGCTTGAGCGTGGTGCCGAACCAGTTCCCGTACACGAGCATGGTGACGTCGACGGTCCTCGACGGGAGGGGTCTGGCGTCGCGCGCGGGGGCCCACTGGCGGGACGGACGCTGCGAGGACAGGCTGTGGGTCCCGAGCGGTACGTTCCAGCCGCTCGGGTCCATCTCCGCGGCGGTGGGGGTGCGCAGCATGTCCAGCAGGACCAGGAAGTGGACGGACTCGTCGGCGTTCAGCCGCGAGTAGTCGTAGGGACGGCCCGTCGGCAGGCCGCCCTCCCGCAGGAAGTCCGGCACCGCGACCGGTGCGCGCACGCCGAACAGGTCCGGTCCCAGCGGGCCGTGCTCGGCGCCGCGCACGTCCGCGACGCGGGCCGAGGCGTGCAGGTCCCGGACCAGTTCGGCCACCGAGGCGTACCCGGACTCGTCCTCGATGCGGCGGCGTTCCCCGTCGAGGGAGCGCTGCAGGGCGTCCGCCGCTTTCATCCGCTGGCTGGAGCTCTTGCCCGCCCGCCACTCGTCGAGGGCGTTGCCGACCGCCGTCCGGCCCGCCCGGTCCGCAGCGAGGTCGCCCGGCCGCGCGGAGACGGCCGCGGTCCACTGCTGCAGCGCGGTGTCGATGGCGGTGACGCCGGGCGAGCGCTTGTCGAAGCCGCCGAAGCCGCGGAGTTGCGAGGACTCCTGCCAGGCCCGGGCGATGGCTCGGGCACGCTCCGGGCTGACGGCGTCCGGTCCGGGCATGGTGCTGCGGCGGCCCGGGAACGCGGCGCCCACCGGGCGGTCCCAGCCGGTCTCCTCGCCGGGTTCCGCTGCTGCGGGCTGCTCGGCCTCGGCGGGTTCGGCCTCGGCCGGCCCGGTCTCGGCGGGTTCCGTTCCGGCGGGGCGCTGCCCGGCGTCGGTGCGGGTGCCGTCGGTGCGGGTGGCCTCGGCGAGGGGGCCCTCGGTGAGGCGGGTGTGGTCGGCGAGCGCCTCCCACAGGTGAGCGTCGCGGTCGGACACCGAGAGCGCGTTCGCGGCCAGCGGCTCCACGGGCGGCGCGCCGACCAGTTCCTCCAACAGGGCGTGCACGGGGGGAAGATGCTCCGCGACCCACGGGGCGCCGTTGTTGCGGGCCTCGCCGGTGAGGGGGTCGCGGCCGGCGTTGGCACCGAAGTACGCCAGCACCGTCTGCGCGAAGAACTCCTCCACGCCGGTCGACGCGTAGTTGCCGGTGCGCCCGGCCTCGGTGGCTGTAGTGGCTGTACTCCGGAGCGGCCCGTCCACCCACTGACCGTCCTCCCCGGCCGCGAGCTGCCGCTCGTACTCGGCCTGTACGCCTGCGCGTTGCTCCTCGTCGAGGCCGTACCGGTACACCAGGTGCGCCATCTCGTGCAGGGCCGAGCTGTAGCCCTCGCGGTGCACGCGGCCGGCCGGGCCGGTGCCCAGTCCGAGCAGGTTCTCCTCGCTGACGAAGGACAGCGGGCGCGAGGCCGACGTCCAGCCCCGCACCTCCGCGGACGGCAACGTCCCCTCGGACAGGGGCTCTTCGGCGTCGACGGTGGACGGTGCGAACCGCGGCGAGTCCATCAGCTCCGGCAGGCTCAGGGACGCGGGGACGACGATCACCCGGGCTCCCCCGTCGAGCAGCCGCTGCCGGACCCCGTCGTGGCGCAGCAGGCCGGCCAGCAGGCGGGTGGCCTCCGTCCGCGCGGCCACCGGCTGTTCCACGCCTTCGGGCACGTCCGCGAGCGCGCGTGCCACCTGGAGCGCGGGGGAATCCTCCTGCGCCGAGGTCAGGTCGACCGAGGCCCCGAAGCCCCGTCCGCTGCCCTCCCGTTGGCCGTTGTCGGACGCCGGGACGGGCTCCCTCCAGCCGCCGGGGCCCGGCAGTGACGGCTGCCTCAACCGGCGGATCGCCCGGGCGAGCGGTCCCACCCGGTCGGGGAGGGCGCGCCACTGGTCGAACGGCGCCAGGTGGTCGTGCGCGCTGAGGACGAGCTGCTCCTCCGGATGGATGGAGGCCCCCATCCCGGCCAGCGCCGCCTGCAGATGCGGGAAGAGGTAGGCGAACTCCGGACGCGTCAGGCGCGGGGCCCGGGCCAGACGGGGCCCGAACCTGCCGACCGGGCCGCCGAGGGCGGCGTAGATCTGGTCCAGGACCGCCCTGTCCTGGTCCCGGAACGGCACGCCGAGGATGCGGGCCAGCCCGTACTCGGCGATGAACTCGTGGGCGTCCTTGCTTCCGTAGGCGCTGACCCGCCGCACGACGGACCTGTACCGGGGGCGGAACTCCACGTTGTGCCGGTCCACGTAGGTGCGGGGGTCGTGGAAGAAGTCGGCCATGTGGAGTCCCTCGTGGAGCACGATGCCGAACCTCCCGTCCTCCAGCAGGTCGTCGACCGCGCGCAGGACGCCGGGCCTGGTGCCGGGCGGGCGGGGCGCGACGGCCATCGCACTGATCAGGATGGTGTCGGGCTCGACGAACACGGCATAGGTGTCGTGGGTGATCTTGTCGTCCGCCTGCTCCTCTTCGATGTGCAGGCTGGTGCCGTCGGGTTGGAGGGTCACTGCGAGCAGGCGGTGGTACTTGGGCAGGTGGATCTTCACCCGCGGCGGCACGGCGAGGCCGACGTCCTGCAGCGTGGAGATCATCGACAGGGCGTAGCGCTCGCGCGACTCCCGGAAGGGGTCCTCCGCCATGGAGGAGATGTCCACCCGGACGCCGCCCTGGTCCACGCGCCTGGTGCGGTAGTCGGTGTTCCGGTCGACCCCGCCCTGTGCGGAAGAGGACTCCATGAGCGTGGCGAGTTCCGGGAACTCGGCCAGGTACGGCCCGGCCACGCCCCTCAGCCTCTCGACGTCGAGGTTGGTGAGGGTGATCTCGGCGTGGGCGCGGACGTTGTCCAGGCTGGAGCGGTGCGCCTCCCGGTACACGTCCAGGTAGAGGTCGACCGCTTCCGGCGAGAGCGTCCCGTCGGGGAGCCTGGGAAACGTGGTGAGATACATGTTCTCGCCCGCCATGATCTCCTCCTCGTCCATCTCCTCACGTGTGACGAAGGGCTTCATGGCGGGAGCGATCTCGTAGTAGAGGTCGACCGGGTCAGGACCCTCTTCGTCCTCCGGGGACGGCGCGGCGGCGTAGGGCTGCTGGACGGGCGGTTGCGGCGGGGGCGCCGTCATCCAGGTGGGCACCGGGCCGTGGGGGACGGTGCCGTGCGGAACGGTGCCGTGGGCGGTCGGCGGAACCTGCCAGGGGGCGGACTGCTGGGCACCCGGCTGATACCCGTACGGGTGCGCCGCGGCCGGCGGGAGGACCCCCTGGTGGGAGGGCCCGGCCTGGGCGACCGGGTACGCGTACGGCGCCGCGGTCTGCGGGGCCGGGGCGAGGACGCCGATCTGGGTCAGGCGCTGCCGCTGGTACGGGTTGAGCGCGACGGCTCCCTGCCGGATCTGCTGGATCCAGTAGCTCTGCTGCTGCGTCGGGGCCAGCCCGGTCATGCGCTGGCTCTCCAGTCCCATGACCAGCTGTTCCACCGGGTCCATGCCGCCCGCGACCTGCGTCGGGTCGGTGTGTTCGGTGTGGAAGTGGCGCCGGAGCCATTCCGAGAGGAGCAGCGCCGGGTCGGGAACCGGTTCCGCGCCCGCTCCGGACAGCTGCCGCGTGCGTTCCTCCTCCCCCAGCGACAGCTGATGCGCGATCACCGCGCGGATGTCGGCGAGGAGGTCCCGCCGCGACAGCGATGCTGCGTCCAGGTCCGCGGCACCGTCCGTGGCTGCGGCCAGGTCCGCGTCCGAGTCGGCGCCGAGTACGAGGGGCGGCAGTTCGTGCCGGCCGTCCATCAACTGCCGGGCTCTCACGAGAAGGGCGTCCACCGCGCCGGGCGTGAACTTGCCGTCGTCGAGGCGTTGGTGGGCCAGCGCCACCAGAAGGCGGGTCGCCGGCGTGTGTGCGGGCGCCGCGTCCGAGGGGATCGTGCTGCCTTCCGCCGCGTCCGGCGAGAGGCCCGCCACGCTGACGGTCAACGTCAGCTCCCCGTCGCTGAGCCGGACCCTGCCCTCCCCGTCCAGCGTCAGGTGCGCGCCGCGGGCGAACTCCGCGGCCCGCTCCCACTCGGGGCGGTCCTGCTCGGCAGTGGCAGTGGCAGTGACAGTGGTGGAAGTGGAAACGGAGGTGGACGTTGACGTGGGCGCAGGGGTGCTCGACCCAACGGTGTCGGCCGCCTGTTCCTCGCCCTCGCTCTTCCGGGCGGAGGAGGACGGCGACTGGGCATAGGGAGCGAAGACCTCGCCGATCTGCCGCAGGTGGTCCTTCGTCAGGACCGGGATCAGGTGGAGGTTGTCGGCGGAGAACCTGCCCATGAGGCTCGTCTCGTCGGCCGCCACCTCCTGCTGGTTCCGGCCTCCTGGCGTCAGGAGCGCGCCCGGCGGGGTGAGGTCGTCCCAGATGCCCCGGCTGTGCAGCTCCTCATGGACGTGCCCTTCCGCGCTGACACCGGTGAACCAGGTGCTCTGCACCATCTGCCGGCCCGTGGGCTCCCCGCGGCGGACCTGGATGACGTCGTGCGCGTCCGCGGAGCTGTCGGTGAAGTGCACCGCGACATGGAGCACCGGTCCGGGGTCGTCCGAGAGGCCGGGCACGGGCACGCGGTAGCCGGGTTCGTTGACCAGCGTCTTCAGCGCGTGCTGCACTCCCCGCTTGAGGCGTTCGACCTCTTCCTCGTCGGCGTCGACGGCTTCGAGTCTCAGGTTCCGCGTCAGCCTCAACTCCTCTTCCCCGTCGGGGTAGCGCAGCCAGGTCCACGCATATGCGACCCGCGTCCGCTCGCCGGACGCCCCGGGCCGGGACGGGACCGCCCGGCCGGTGGAGTCGTGCACGAACTCGAAGGCGTCGACCTCGCCCGCGAAGGGGATCCACCGTTCGGTGTCGACCTCACCGGTGGTCTGCTGCTCGGCCCACGCGATGCGCGGCGGGTTCTCCTCCCACGCGACGTCTTCCTCCTCCGGGGCAGTGGAGCCGGTGGACTCGTAGTCCAGAGCCGGGCGGCGATCGTACGGTCCGCCGACGGGACCCATCGCCTGGACGCGGCGCAGGATGTCGTTGCGGCGCCGGACGAGCAGCGCGTTGATGCGGTTCTCCTTCTCCCGGGAGAATCCCACGCTTTCGAGCGCAGCTCGCATCTCGGTGAGCGGCAGGTCCCGGACCAGCGCCGCCGACACCCGCAGTTCACCGGACGTCATCGGTGCGAAGACGTTGGCGCACTCCGGATTGATGTCGTGGTCGCGCAGCGTGTCCCACTCGTCGGCGATCCCGCCGAAGTCGTCGCCCTTCGGCAGTCCCGCCGGCCGGTAGGCCAGGGTCCCGCCGAAGTCGATGCGGTACGGACGGTGCCCCGCCGTGACGATGTTGTCGTAGTCCACTCCCACGACGTCCCAGTGGCCCAGCCACACGTCGACGGCGAAGCCCCTGCGGACGGAGGCCAGGTATGCCGGCGAGCGGATGTCCCCGCGGAACGTCTGCGTCGCGCCGCCGATGATCCTGGACGCGGTGGCCGGACTCCCGTTCAGGAGGGCCGGATACATCTCCGGCACCCGGATACCGGCACTGGAGTAGAGCCGTGCCGCCAGCACCTCACTCCGGGCGTGGTCGGCCGACTGCGCCTGCTTGACGTAGTAGAGGCCGTCCCCGCTCCGGTACGTGCCACCGTGGTTGGCGCCGAGTTGCCCGCCCACCTGCTGCCAGGTCGTGACGTCGACCCATCCCTGGTAGGGAGGGGACGCCTGATCCGGGCGGGTCTTCTCGTGGGGCCGGTCGTGCGTTCCACGGTGCCAGGCGACACGCCCGGCGGCGGGGTTCCAGAACCCGGTGGAGCGGTGTTCGGAGTCGTAGACCGAGGCGATGCTCGCCGGGGAGACGAAGGAGTTGAAGGCGACCTCCCGTTCCTCGCGCAGGGTCCGCAGGTCGGTGTAGGTGTCGAAATCGACCGAGGCGTTGATGTCGACACCCGTGGTGTCGCCGTTGAGCCACGGGTGGATCCGGTACCGGTACCTCGCCCCGTCGTGCCACAGTTCGGGATCGCGGGTGGTCGACACGAACTGGTCCAGCGGGTCGGCGCTGACGTGGTATTCGAGGGCCACGACACGGTCCGGTTCGGCCGGCGCTATGCCCTGGACGAAGACCTCCTCGGGCGGCCGGTCACTGAAATGCCACAGGACCTCGTTCGCTCCGCTGGTGTAGACGCTGCCGACGTTCTGCTGATGGACCCGGGCCCAGTCCACCGAGGGTGGGACGTCGGCCGACGAAGACGAACCCGCGAGGTCCGGCCGGAGATCGGCGGCGAGGTGTGCGGCGTCGTCGGCGGCGACGGTCGGTTGCCGGCGCACGGCCTCCGGCGCGGCGGCGGACTCCTGCTGCTCGGGCTCCAAGTGCGTCTCGGCGGGGTGCTCCGTGCTCGTCGTCCCGGTGGGGTGCTCGAAGAACGCGGTCAGCGCGGCCAGCCGCTGCCTCTGGTCGGGCAGCCGCTTGACGGAGCGCGCGATCTCCCCGGGCACCTCGAAACACACCAGACCCGTGGAAGGGGTGGCCATGCCGATCACATCCTCGTCTCGCTCGTACGGCGCTCACACGCGGCGCAACGCGGTGCGGAACCGCACACCCCGGCCCACCCTAGCGCGCGACATATGTGTTCCGACCGGCGAGACACGTGCGTGCGACGCCGAGTTGCTGCGGGGCAATCGCGCTGTCACACCACGTACTTCAGGTTCGCGCCGACGGTGATCTCGCAGAAGTTGTCGCCGCCCCCGCCTTCCTGGAGGAGCTGCGGCACCTCCCGCAGGAGCGTCGCCCGCGGGTCGAGGTCGATCGAGACGACCGGCTCGTCCTGCGCCGCGGTCTGCGGGGCGGTGACCGTCTGCATCGTGCTCTGGGCCAGCCATCGGACCTGGCCGAAGAGGTTCACCGCCCACAACTGCTCTCCCGGCGCCGCGCCGATGACCAGCGACCGGGCGCCGGGGCCGGCGTCCAGCAGCATCTGCTCCAGGCGCGCCGCCTCCTCGGCCACCGGGCCCTCCCACGTGCGCTTGGCGAGCGCGATCCGTTCCCGGTACCGGAGCGCCTGCACCTTCGGTGCGACTGCCGCGGTGGATTCCGCAACGCTCCGCGCGGCGGCCTCGGGCGCCACCTGGGACTCGACTCCCCGGACGGCCGCGGTCCGTACCGCGGACTGCGGCGCGACCGCCACGGTCGGCGCTCCCTGGGGCACCGCCTGCGGCACGGCACCTGTCTCGGTCTCGCTCACGGTCACCATCTCGCTCTCGGTGTCGGACGCGGTACCGGCCGCCGTGCCGGTCCGGGCGGGCTCCTCGGGCACCGTCCCGACGTCCATGTCGCCGAGGGCCCGCGTCCCGTGGGTGGTGCCGAGCACGTACCAGGGGACCTCGGCCTCGGACGGGGCGGGCGGCGTGGTGTCCAGGGCGCCCGACGGTTCCGCGGCGCTCGCGGTGCCCGAGGCGTTCGCGGGCCGGTGCTCCCCGGTGTGCGCAGAAGCGGGAGCCGGTTCGACGCCAGCGGGCGTCGAGGTGCCCGCACGGGGGTCCGCGGCGACGGGCACGACCTCCCTCATGGTGATGTGGTAATCACCGTCCCGCTTGGTCTTCTTGGTGACCTGGAACCTCGTGCCGGGCGGGAACGCGACCTCGCTCTCCACTCCCCGGAACTCGGAGACGAGATCGATGCGCCGTCCGGTCCTGGACTCGATCGTGAAGAAGATGTTGCCGGGCCGGGTCACCCGGACCGCGTCGGTACTGACGAACGACCTCTCCTCGACGGTCGCGCCCACCTTGTAGCGGGCCGCCACCGACTTGAGTCCGTCGCGCGTGTAGATCTCGATGGCGCGCGTGACCGTCCCCTCGTAGGGCGGCAGCGCGGCGAGCGCCGAGACCACGCCCTTGATGTGCGGGTCGTAGACCTGCAGATCGTCGGCGTCCCCGTCCCGCAGGGCCTTGTTGACCGCATCGAAGAACGCGTTGCCGGTGTACGCCAGGAGGGCGACCAGGTCCTCGTGGGGAATGTCCCTGAGCTCCTCGTGGGAGGCGGCGAGTTGCCGCGCCCGGGGCAGGTAGCGGTCGTAGGACCTGAACACGCGGGCGAACCGGGCGCGATCGGCCGCAGCGGAGCGGAAGGCGGGGTTCGCGTAGTAGCCGTCCGGCGCGAACGCCGTGACGCCGCTCTCCTCCGCGACCGCCGGCTGGCCGCGGAACAGCCGGGAGAAGAGGCCGCCGAGCGGGATCGACTCCGTCGCGGGTGCGACCTCTGCCCGGGCCCGCTGGTCCAGGGGGAAACCGGGGATGCCGTGCGTGGTCGGCAGGAAGGACACGGCGCCGTCCGGCGCCGATACGACGGTGCCCGCCTGGCCGTCCAGGAACACCACACCGCCCTCGTCCCGCACCACATTGAGCACATGGGCGACCGTGCGCCCGCGGACCACCACCATGCCGCGCTGTCCGGGGGCCGCCCGGCGCATCGCGTCGAGCACGACCGCCGGACCCGCCACCGGATACGGCTCCAGGTCCCGATAGCGGCCCAGGTAGATCGTCGCGCCGCTCTCGTCGCCCCCGTGCCCGAGTCCCTGCTCGCCCGCAAGCGACGGCGGCGCCTGGAACACCGCACCCTCCGGATCGGCCAACGACAGGTCCGTCGCGATCGCCGACAGCACGCAGTTCGTCAGGAAGTCACCACCCTCGCCCCGCAGCGGATTGACCTCCCCGATCCACGCGTACTCCTCCGACGATTCCCCCGCGGGGGACGCCCCGATCGGACCCGCGAGCCGCATCCCCGGCTGCGGGACGCGCTCGCGGGCGATGAGCGCGGCGTCCACCGGGCCGAGGACGTGGACCCCGCCGGCGCCCGTGAGAGCGATGTCGCGATCGGCCCCGATGACGGCGAACGCCATCAACGCACGGTCGGGGCCGCCCTGCGAGGTGCGGGCAGCCGCGTACCAGCGTTCGGCGTCCTCCTCGCTGGTCGCGAAGGCGACGGACGGAGCGCTACCGGCACCGGTGGCCGGCGGCCGGACCACCACCTCGTCGTCGACCCGCGGCCCGGCGCCCCGGCCGGGTTCATCGTGGACACGGAACCCGACCACGCCTCCGTGGCGGAACCGGCTGACCACGGCGGCCACTTCGGACCGGACCACCCCGTGGTCGATCTGGTCGTTGCCGATGAAGACCTTTCCGCCCTCGTCGGTGGCGAACCAGTGGAAGTCGCCCCCGGCCACCATCTCGATCGGCTCGTGGCCGACCTCGACGCGGGCCACCGTCCGCGGCCACCTGCCTCCCGTGTCCGGCCACTGCGCCAGCGCCGGCATGAGCGTGTCGGGGGCCGGCGCCGGCGCGGTCGCCTCCTGCGCGGTGGACGCGGGCGCGGCTGCCGGGAGCCGCAGGGTGCCGTAGTCCCGGCCGAGCCGGTACGACTCGGCCAGCGCGGCCGCCTCGCCACCGGACCGGTAGGCCGCCGCGATCAGCGTGGCGAAGGAAGCCAGCAGCTTCGCCTGCGCCCTCTGCACGGGGGTGAGCCCGCCCGATGCCAGCGGGCGCTGGTGGTCCACCGAGACCCGGAACCTCGCCCAGTCCTGCGACTCCTCGACGAACTCCCGCGGATAGGTGGACCAGTGGCGGGAGTTCTCGTGGGCGAGCCAGGCACGGATCTCCGTGGCTGCCAGCCGGTCCGCCGGCCGCAGCTCGGTCTCGGGCGACTCCGCCGTGGCCCACGAGCGGTCCGCGCCCTCCCGCAGGGTCCTCAGGAAGTCCGACGGCACCTTGTCACCGGTCACCGCCCGTAGGAACCCGCGGACGAAACCGGACTCGTTCAGGTTGCTGCCGAACGGCCGGTTGCCGTACTCCGCCGTGTTCTTCTCCAGCGCGTACCGGTAACCGGCCGCGACCTGCCGGGTGCCCGCCCGGTGGACCGCGAGGACCTCGTACCCCAGGTTGTGGACCAGTTCGGGATCGTCGAAGAACAGCGACCCCGGGTCGGAGTCGGTGAAGAGCCGGTCCGGCACGTCCTCCACCGGACCGAAGCGGAACCCGACCAGCGACTCCGCACCGGGCACCCGCACCGCCACCGACGGCCGGCCCGTGGCGTCCGCCATGACGACGACCTCGGCGTCCTCCCCCGGAACCGCGTCGCCACCCTGGCCGAACTCCCGCATGGGAGCGAGCAGCTCCTCGGCGACGATGTCCCGGTCGAACGCGAACTCCCGCGACCGCAGCGTGCCGTACTTCAGGCCCAGTTGCGTCGACAGCGCCCGGGCCTCCTCCTCGCCATTGCTGAGGAACTCGAGGGCGACCATCGAGTAGACGTGGTCCAGCAGCGCGAACTGCTCGCTCTGCAGCCCGGTCGGCTCACCCGAGGTCAGCGGCCGCTGGTGGTCGATGGTGACCTGGTGTCCCGCCCAGTACTTGGCCCTCAGCGCCACATCGGAGGGATACCTCTCCAACTGCCGGACGACGTCGAACGCGCGGGCCTCGTCGGCGGGCGTGAGACGGGTGACATGCGGGTTCTCCGCCCATTCCCGGTGGCTGCGCGAACGCAGCGCCTTGACCAGGCTGTTCGGGGCGACGACGGAACTCGTCGGCTCCAGCCCGGTCGCGGCCGCGACGAAGTTCACCGCGAAGACCACGCAGTTGTAGCGGACCAGATGGTAGGACGCCTCGACGTTGCTGACGGCGTAGAGGTAGCCGTCGGTCAGCTGGTCCGCGGTGATCCGGTACGTCGCCAGCACCTCGGCACGGTGGTCGAAGAACACGCCGCTCGCGTCGGCGCTGACGCCACCGGACACCGACCCCGTCATCATCCGCCAGTTCGACGCGTCCCTGCCCGGCCGGAACCCGAACACCACGGCCTGGTCCCGCCCCGGCACCCGGATTCCCAGGAAGGCGTGCCCGGAGTTGCCCAGGACGGCGCCCACCGGGTTGTCCGCACCCGGGTAGGAGAACAGCACGAGATCGACGTCGGGCGACGTCCGGTCCCCGGCGTTCATGGCGTAGTCCTGGAGCGGCTTCATCTGGAGCAGGAACGCCTCGAACGCGTTCGTCGGCTCCTCTGCGTGCTGCCTCTCCACTCCCTCGTTCGCCAGGTCCAGCACCACGTCCTCGACGTCGTCCACCGGCTCCGCGGACTCCTGCGGACGCTCGTGGTCCCCCCGCTGCGCGTACCCGTCGTACTCCTCCTGCTCCTCGTACTCCTGGTACTGGGCCTCGTGCTCGTCGTGCTCGTCGTACGCCTCCTGCACCTGGGGGCTGAGCGGATCGGAGTCCTGGAAGTAGTAGTCGTCGAGGTCCTCCCCGTCCGACAGCTCCTCGGCCCCGCCCACCGGACCGCGGCGCAGATCCAGCTCGATCTGCGCCAGCAGCTCCTCGAGTTCGTCGCCCCCGTCGTCGGCCTGCGCGTCCTCGGCCGCCCCGAGCGGGATCGACTCCGTCGCGGGTGCGACCTCTGCCCGGGCGCGCTGGTCCAGGGGGAAACCGGGGATGCCGTGCGTGGTCGGCAGGAAGGACACGGCGCCGTCCGGCGCCGGGACGACGGTGCCCGCCTGGCCGTCCAGGAACACCACACCGCCCTCGTCCCGCACCACGTTGAGCACGTGGGCGACCGTGCGCCCGCGGACCACCACCATGCCGCGCTGTCCGGGCGCCGCCCGGCGCATCGCGTCGAGCACGACCGCCGGACCCGCCACCGGATACGGCTCCAGGTCCCGGTAGCGGCCCAGGTAGATCGTCGCGCCCGACTCGTCGCCCCCGACGCCGTACCCCTGCTCACCCGCAAGCGACGGCGGCGCCTGGAACACCACACGCTCCGGATCGGCCAACGACAGGTCCGTCGCGATCGCCGACAACACGCAGTTCGTCAGGAAGTCACCACCCTCGCCCCGCAGCGGATTGACCTTCCCGATCCACGCGTACTCCTCCGACGGCTCGGCGGTCGCCCGGACCGGCTCCCCCACCGGGTCCTGGCCGGCCACCCGCTGCGCGCCTTCCTCGGCCGGGGCCGTCTCGGCGTGCCGCGGACCCGGGTGGAACCGTCCGACCTGGTCCTGGACGACGCGCGGGACGACCAGCAGGTCGTCCACGCCGGGGAACTCCTCGCCCGGCCGGAACCTCTCCCCGTGCACCTTGACGCGGTGCTCCGGGCCCGGGTGCGCGCCGGTGTGCGGCGCGCCGATCACCACCAGGTACCCGCTGGCGTCGGGCAACCCGCGCCGGTCGCGCCGCACCAGTCCGGCCGCATAGGTGTTCAGCGCCGCGGCCCGCCGGAAGCGGCGGTCGGCGCCGGCCCGGCGGCCGGTCTCCCGGGCCGGGTACCCGTCGACGCCCACCAGCCGCACGCCGTGCTGCCGAGCCGCCTGCAGGACCTCCCGCAGTCCGGTGCCCTCGGTGTTCGCGGCGCCCACGGCGCCGTCGTGGTGCCGGACGAGCGCTTCGAGCGCGGGCGACAGGGTGCCCGTCTCCAGGTAGTGGTTCAGGTGCGTCTGGTAGCTGTCCCCGCGGATACCTCCCAGGTAGACCGTCCGCACGCCCGCGTCCTTCAGCTCCGCCATGTGGGCGGCCAGCAGCCGCCAGGCAGCCGTTCCCGCCTGCTCCTCGCCGATCACCACGCCCTCGTGCTGGTCCAGCAGGCGCCGCAGCGCCTCCACTTCGGACGTTCCGTCGAGTGCCTCCGCCACCAGCTGCTCGCGGGCCCAGCGCGTGGTGGGCCCGCTGCGGAAGACCCGCAGCTCCTCCCGGGCGACCAGTCCCAGGATCCCGTCCCGCTCGTCCTGGAGCTTCCAGTAGGTTCCGCGCGTCAGCGAGTCCCGCCTGCCGAGACCCGTCAGCACCGCGTTCCGGCCGTCCGCCGTGCCGATCGGCCCGTTCTCCAGGATGCGCCCGGCGTTGCTCAGCCCCTGGTACAGGGCCGGGTCGGTCTCCGCCAGCGTCAGCGGGTCCGCCGCGACGTCCAGCCGCTCCTTGTGCAGGTCCTGGCGGGTGCGCTCCGGCAGCTTCTGCCAGGCCGCGGCCGTCAACTGGTTGAGCGTGCGGCCGTCCTTGCGGCTGCCGCGCGGCCCGCGGACCCGGATCGCGACCCCTTCAGGCGCGGTGTACAGCCGCCCCGCGACATTGTCGGCGGCCCAGACCAGGTGCTCGCCGACGAAGCCGGGCGAGCCGGGTACGGCGGACAGCGGCCAGGGCGAGGCCGGCACCGGCGACAGCTCGCCGCCCAGGAGTTCCTGCTCCTGGGCGAGCAGTTCCGGCAGGCCCGTCCCGAACCACTCGCGCACGGCGGGGTGCAGCCGCTCCCGGGGACCGGGCAGCGGGTCGTGGTAGGCCGCGTACGTCTCCGGGAACCACTCGTCGGGGCTGGAGAACTGGTAGTTGGACACGGCGTGCAGGTCCCGCTGCGCGCGCAGGTAGCTGACCCAGGTGCCGCCCGGGTCGACGTGGTGGACGCGCAGGCCGATGGTCAGGGTGGAGGCGCCGCCGTCGTCGAGCGTCCACGGTTGCGCGAGGGCCACGCGCACGAAGGCGGTGACGCGTTCCAGCCCGGCCCGCAGCCGCGCGTCGGCGCCCGGGAAGGTCTCGACGAGGTGCTCCAGCCGCTTGGGGTCGTCGCGCAGCACGTCGGGGACCAGTTCCCGGGCCAGCACGTCGACGAGCATCCGGCCCTGGTCGTCGAGGACTTCGGCCCGGTCGTCGATCTCCGCCATGCGCAGGACGTCGTCGGCCACCTCGTCGACCCGCCCGCCCTCCGGCGCGTAGATCTTCCATCCGCCGAAGACGCTCTGCTGCAGCAGGGCCAGGGACCATGCGCGGTGGGCGATGACGGAGTGGCCGACCTCGTGCCGGATCGTCCACTCCAGCAGGTTGCCGTGGGCCAGGACGTCCGAGACCCCTGCCATGACGTTGCGGCCGCTGCCGGGCAGGCCGAGCCGTCCCGCCAGGGGGACACCGTCGTAGCCGGACAGTGCCGCCCGGTCCATCACGAAGCGCTGCGCGCGCGATCCGCGGTCGAGCTCGGAGTACGCCCAGGAGGGGACGAGGGCGGGCCGGACGATGCCGATGCCCCTGGTCTGCGGGTCGTACGCGCTGGCGCCGTCCCCGCTGCCGGTGCCCGGTTCGATGTACCGCAGGTCCGGGTTGTCGCGGACGTGCTCGGCCGGCAACGCGTCGAGCACGGCGTCGATGCGGTCGAGCACGGAGTGGCTGAAGTGGCCGGCGAACGTCCCCTTCGCGGGGCCGATCCGTACCCCGTGCTTCTCGCTGAGCTCCTTCTCGCGCGCGGCGGCGCCGGCGTTCCACAGCAGCCCGGCGGTGCCCCGCCCGCCGGTGCCCTTGGCGGCCAGGCGGCCCGCGGGCCGCGGCCCCGCCCTGCCCACCGTCCGGGGCAGGTGGGCGTCGTCGAGGTCCGGGCCGACGGTGCCGGCGTAGGTCCGGCGCGGCGCCAGACCGTGTTCGGCGCGGATCTTGTTCTCGGTGAACTCCAGGTCCGCGTACTCCCCGAAGCCGACCAGCTGTGCCTCGTCGACGGCCGCGGTCGGGTGCGACAGGCCGTTCAGGTTGCGGTAGGCGTGGATCAGTTCGTGCGCCAGCCCGATGAAGGGGGGACGCAGACCGTCGGCCGTCTCCCAGGCGTTGGGGTTGTACCGGACCAGGCTGAGCGTGCCCTTCCCGGACTGGGTGGCCCACTGCGAGTTGATCGGCTTGGTGACGTTGCCCGCGTGCGCCAGGAACTCGGCTCTCTTGCCGATCACCGTTCCGGCACCGGTCCGCTCGATCTTGACCTTCGCCTGCTGCCAGGCCGCCAGCTTCGACGTCGTCGCGGCGGCGGCGATCCTCTCGAGCAGGGCCCGGCCCGTCGGCTTGCTCGCCAGCCTCCTGAGGTCCTCCTGGACGGTCTCCAGGAACCGGGGATCGGTCCCGCTGTCCCAGCGGATGTGGATGCCGTCGGCGACCGACGCGGTGTCCACCGGGTGCCTGGCCGGCTCCGGCGGCAGCTCGACCGCCTTCGCCTTCTTCGTGGACTCGTGCAGGTCACGGCCGCCCGTGGCGGACTGCGGCGTGTCCCGCGTGTCCTGCGCTTCCTGGGTGCGGTCGGGCGCGTCCTGCGGGACGCGCATGTCGGTGGCCCCGTGCGGGTGGCCGGTGAACTCCCGCTGCGAGCGGAGGAACCGGGCGACGTACTCGGCGCGCGGGCCGACGTCCAGGCCGGCGACGTCGGCACCGTAGGCCCGGACCACCTGGGCGTAGGCGTACGACACCTGGGCGGACGTGACCTTCTCCCCGAGCTGGTCCCGGACGGCCTCGACCAGCTGCCTGCGGTCCACGATCTCCGCGACGGTGTTCCCGGCCGGGTCCTGCGCCGACACCCGCCAGCGGTGCGCCGGTTCGGGGTGCGGGCGCACCTCCTGCGCGGTGCCGTCCACCGTCTCGGCAAGGTGTGCGACGCCCTGGGGGCCGGCGTGCGCGACCGTCAGGGGGACGTCGGCCTCGACCACCGGCGTCCCGGCGGTGTCCGCGCCGGCCGGGGCGGACCGCTCGTGGCGGATCCGGGCACCGACCGCTGCCGCCTGCTCGCCGGGGTCCAGCGCGGTGAACGGCCGGCCGTGCTCGGTCACCAGTTCCTGGAAGGCCCGGTCCACCGCGCGGTAGTGGGCTCCCCACGGCCTCTCGCCCGGTTGCTGCCGCAGCCACTCGTTCACCCCGCGCGTCAGCCTCAGCTGCTGCCGTACGACCTCGGCGACGAACCCGGCGCGCTGCCCGAGGTCCACGCGGGTGATGCCGGCGCCGTACGTCCGGACGATCAGGTCGTAGGCGTGGAAGACCTGCGCCGGCGGGATCTCGGCCTGGTTCAACCGGCCCTGGACCGCGCGCAGCAGCTCCCGGCGGTCCACCGTCTCCGCGACGACGTGCTCGGCCCGCTCCTCCGGCGTCAGCCGCAGGAAGCCGCTCCCCCGCTGCCGCAGCATCTCCTGGTGGACCCGGTACACCTCGTGCCCGTCGGGATACAGGCCCGTGCGGCGCAGCAGCGGTGCGGTGGCGGCGTGCACCATCCTCCCGGCGGACAGCGCCAGGGAGTTGGCGACCTGGGCGGCCCTGGCCTCCGCCGGCAGGCCGGCGACGGCCGGGCGCTGCCGCACCAGCTCGTCGTAGGCGTGGTCGACCTGTGCCTGCGTGAACCAGTGCTCCGTGCGCTGCTCCCACTGGGCGCGGACCTGGTCGAGCTGCGGGCGAGCGGCCTGCTGCGGGCTGTGCACCGCCTCGACCGGTGCCTCGGCGGCCCGCCGGACGGCGTCCGCGATCATCTGCGGGACGTCGACCCCGGCCACCAGGTCCCTGGTGGCCTGCGCCTCCAGCAGGGAGGGCCGGCCCCGGACGATCCGCACGCCGACCGCCGCCGCCTGCTCCCCGGGGTCCAGCGCGGTGAACGGCTGCCCGTGCTCGGCCAGCAGCTCCTGGTACGCCTGGTCCACCTGGCGGTGGCCGGTGCCCACGAGCCCGGTGTACGGCCGCTGCCGCAGCCACTCGTTCACCCCGCGCGTCAGCCTCAGCTGCTGCCTCAGGGCGCCGGCGACGGCCTCGGCCCGTACCTCCAGGCGCCACTGGGGGTACGACGACCCGGGCGTCCGCATGAACTGCTCGTGCACGGAGACCACGTGGGACGGATCGACATCCGTCTGGGGCAGCCGCGCCCGGACGTCGTCCCGCAGTTTCAGGCTGTCGGCGATCTCCCTGACGACTTCGTGGGCGCGCCGCTGCGGCGGCAACTGCAGGAACTCGTCGCCGTGCCGCTGGGCCAACTGCTGGTGGACGCCGTGGATCTGCCCGCTGTCGTAGTACTGCCACGTGACCTGCTGCAACGGCCCGGCAGCGGCCTCCACCACCTCCTTCGCGGAGAGCTTCAGCGCGCTCGCGACCTGGACGGCCTTCGCCCACACGGGCAGGTCGGCCACGGACGGGTGCCGCTGCACCAGTTCCTCGTACGTCCGCTGGGCCTGCGTACGGGAGAAGGTGTAACCGTCCCCCGGGAGCTGCCGGTTGACCTCGGCGTACAGGTCCGCCGGACCGAACGCGGTCGGCCGGGCCTCTTGCAGGGAGACCTGCTCCTGTCCCGGATCCCCGGCGAGCGCCGGAGCGGCGGGTTCCTGGACCGACGCGGCCGGAGCGGGCTCGTGTACGGGTGGGGCGGCGACCTCATGGACGGGCGCGACGACGACGGACTCCTGCGCGGGCGCGGCGGGCGCCGGTTCCTGGACGGACGCGAGGGCTGCCGGTTCGTGGACCTCCGCGACGGCGGCCTGCTCCTGGACAGCGGAGGGCATGCCGGAATCGTGCGCGCTCGCCGCCGTCTCCTGCGCGTGGGTCGTGGCGCCGGGGGCGCCGGCCATGTCCCGTTCCGCCTGCAGCTGCTCCTGTTCGCGGGGGGCGTGCTCGGTGACCGTCTCGACCTTGATCTCGATCGCGGGCCTGCCGACCGGGGCCCCGGTGGTCCCGGTGAAGGTCCTGGCGACGGTCCTGGCCACGGAGGCGGCCAGCGACTTGGCCGTGGTCAGGCCCGGCACGCGGTACGTGCGCGCCGGGGCGGTCGTGACCGACTGCTGCAGGTCCGCGGTGTGCTGCCGAGGCGGCTCGCCTGCTGCGCCGGTGCCGTGCGAAGCGGGAACCTCCCGCGGCGCCGTGCCGGAGTCGCCCGAAGTGCCGGGCCGCTGGGGCGTGGTGGGGTCGACGGGCGCGTCCTGCCCGCGGGAGGCGGTGTCGTCGGCGGTCGGACCCTTCGGCGTGGCGGGCCCGGACGTGCCGGACTCCCCTGCCCCGTCGGCGCCGTGCCCGGACGGGCCGGACACCGGGCCGGCGTCACCGCGCCGCAGGTCGTCCAGGCGGCTCCGGTACGCGTCCGTGTCCTGGCGGCGCAGACCGTCCAGCCGGCTCTGGAAGCCGTCCTCGTGGTGCGACTCGTGGGCCAGCCAGGCGTCGCTGTGGTGTCCTTCGGGCGCGAGGATCTCGTCGAACCGGGTGATGTGCTCGGTGCGGAAGTCGTTGCCGAGCCTGCTGACGGTGTCCTCGTGCAACTGGCTGTCGAGGACGCTCTCGGGGTCGCCCACCAGCTGGTGGAACGTGTCGGCGGCCCCGTCGGCCACGTCCCGCAGGTCACCCTCGTGGCGGATCCGGTCGGGCAGTGTCGCGCGCAGTTGCTCGCGTATGCCGGACCACTCCCCCGAGGACGCCTCGGGCCGCACGCCGCCTTCCTGCGCCCGGTCGGCGTGGAGTTCGGCCACCGCGCGCACCTGCTTCAGGTAGCCGCCGATCAGCCGCTGCTCGCCGTTCTCGTGGAGGGCGGAGGTGGCCGGCTCGTCCTGGTGCTCTCCCAGGTGGAACTCGGCGTGCTGCTTCTCCGCCGCCACCTGCGCGTGGACGAAGTCGGTCTTCTCGACCTGGGCGTGGAACCGCTCGGCGAGGAGTTTGGTGCGCAGGATCCACTGCCGGCGCGGGCCCTGCCCGTCGCCGTTGGCGAACACCGCGTCGTGCCCGGCCCGGGCGACGAACACCTCGTCGTGCATGACCCGCAGGTCCCGCGCGAAGTCCAGCAGCACGGAGTCCACGACCTCCTGCGGCCGCGAGTCGTCCCAACCCCCGTTCCAGGCGAGGTCGTTGGACGCGTCCTCCACGGCGTTGCGGACGTCCTGCTCGCGGACCGCGAGGTGTTCGAGCTCGCGGGAGGCGTCGTGCAGGACCGCGTCGATGCGGCCCAGCGTCTCCGGGGTGAGCCCGTCCGCGCCGCCCGGGCCCCTGAGGGCGTCGTCGACGATGCCGTCGAGGTGCTCCTGCTTGTGGAGGTAGTAGTGCTCCAGGGCGTTGAAGTCGTGGGACTTGTCGCGGAAGAAGTCGATCGGCGCGTCCCCGGTCCCGCGCCCCGCGGACCCCCCGGCGAGGTGGCGGAAGGACTCGTCGTCCTGCGGGCGGCCGTAGATCTTGGCATCGTCCTTGACGAACGTGCCGGTGTGCGCGTCGTGGACGTGGTCCGTCGGCGCGTGCTCGAAGGCCGGCAGGTCGTCGGCGTGGCCGAACGGGTTCGCCTTGTACGCGTCCAGCTCGGCGGTGAACCTGTCCGCGAACTTGATGTGCTGCTCGGCCCGGACCAGATGCCGGAACGCGTTCTGCCCGGCGTCCTGGTAGATCCGCTCGAAGGACTCCGCGGAGATCTTCCCGGCCGAGTCCAGCTCCGCGCGGAACTGCCGCGTGAAGTCGACCCGCCACTGCCACCGGGCGTCCTTCACCGCCTGGTCCCAGCGGGCCTCCTCGTTCAGCCGCTTCCAGTTGTCCTCCATCGACTCGTGGCCGAGCCGGGAGGTGTGGTCGCTCCTGCCCGCGCCGAGGTCGGCCGGCTTCCCCGCGCCGAGGTCGGCGAACTTCCCCGCGCCCCAGTTCCAGGCCGCCTCCAGTTCCTGGTGGAGGGATTCCAGGTGCTTCTCGGCGTGCAGGAGCAGCTCGTTCCGCTCCGCGTTCGCCTGCTTGAACGCCCGCCACTGGACGGCGTCCCGGCGCAGATCGTCGAGGCGGGTCGAGAAGCCGTCCTCGTGGTGCGCCTCGTGCGCCAGCCACGCGTCGGTCTTGTGCCCTTCGGGGGCGAACAGCTCGTCGAAGCGGGTGATGTGGTCGGTGCGGAAGTCGTTGCCGAGCCTGCTGACGGTGTCCTCGTGCAGCGCGGTCGCCGAGGTGCCACGGGGGTCGCCGAGGAGCTGGTGGAAGTCCTGCGCGGCCCCGACGACCTCGTGCCGCAGGTCGTCCTCGTGGCGGATCCGGTCGGGGAGCGTCGCGCGCAACTGATCGCGCGTGCCGGTCCACTCGGCGGCGGAGACCTCGGCCGTGTGGCCGCCCTCCTGCTCCCTGCCAGCGTGGAGTTCGGCCGCCGCGCGCACCTGCTTCAGGTAGCCGCCGATCAGGCGCTGCTTTCCGTCGACATCGAGGCGGGTGGGGGAATTCTCGCCGGTGTGCTCCGCCAGGTGGACCTCCGCGTGCTCCTTCTCCAGCGCGATCTGCTCGTGGACGAAGTCCGCCTTGTCCACGTGGGAGCGGAACCGGTCGGCCAGCACCTTGCTGCGCAGGATCCACTGCCGGCGGGGGCCCCGGCCGTCGTCGCCGTGGTTGAACGCCTGGTGCTCGGCCCGGGATCCGAACGCCGGGTGCTCGGACAGCGAGCCGAGGACGGCGTCGTGGGCGGCGCGCGGGCCGAACACCTCGTCGTGCAGGGTCCGCAGGTCGCGGGCGAGGTCCGACCGCGCGGCGTCCACGACCTCCGGCGGCCGCGGTTCCTCGCCCGTCCCCTGGGCGAACGCCTCCTCCGCGGCCTTGCGGATGTCCTGTTCCCGGACCGCGATCCGGTGGAGGTCGCCGGAGGCGTCGCGCAGCAGCCCGTCGAGCCGGCCGAGCGTCCGCGGGGAGAACGTCCCGGCGCCGTCCGGGCCGTGGAAGGCGTGGTCGAGGGTCGCCCTGATCTGCTCACGCTGGTGGATGTAGTGCTGCTCCAGCGCGTTGAAGTCGTGGGACCTGTCGCGGAAGAAGTCGATCGGCGCGTCCCCGGCGCCGTGCGCGCCCGCCGTGTCCCCGGCCGCCGCGGGCTCGTGCGGTGCGTCACCGGCGGGGAGGTCACCGGCGGGTCGGGGGGGGCCGTCGCCGGGCGCGGCACCGTAGCCCTTGGCGTCGTCCTTGACGAACGTCCCGAGGTCCTTGTCGAAGACGTACTTCGACGGCGCCCGGCCGAACGTCGGCAGGTCGTCGCCGTAGCCGAAGCGGTTCGCCTTGTAGGCGTCCAGCTCGGCGGTGAACTTCTCCTCGAACGTGGCGAGTTCGTCGGCCCGGACCAGATGCCGGAACGCGTTCTCCCCGGCGTCCTGGTAGATCCGCTCGAAGGCGTCCGCGGTGATCCTGCCGGCCGAGTCCAGCTCCGCGCGGAACTGCCGGGTGAAGTCGGCCCGCCACTGCGACCGGGCGTCCTTGACCGTCTGCTCCCAGCGGGCCGGGTCGGCCGGGTGCTCCTGCGCGCTCTCGTGGCCCGCCCCGGGGGCGGGTTCGCCGTTCCTCCCGTGGAGGTCGGCGAACTTCAGGGCGCCCGATCGCCACGCCGTCTCGAGATCGGCGTGCAGGGACTCCAGGTGGCTCTCCGCGTGCAGGAGCAGGGCGTTCTTCTGCTCGTGCTCCTGCCGGAAATCGCCCCACTGGGCGGCCTTCTGCTGGAACTCGGCCTCGGCCGGGGAGAGTTCGGGGGCGTGGCCCGGCGCGCCACCGTCCGCGGTGCCGTGGGGCACGGGCCCGGGGCCCGGGTCGAGGTGGGAGTGGGCGGCGGCGCCGTGCTGGACCTGGCCCGTCCCCGCGTCATGGCCGGCCCCTGCCGTCCCGGCGTCGTGGCCCGCACCCGCCGTGCCCGCGTCGTGGCCGGCTCCGGCCGTGCCCGCGTCGTGCCCTCCCGCGGCGGGCAACGCGGACGGCTCGGCGGACGTGGTCAGCGCGTCCTTCGGCCCGGCGCCTTCGTGGGCACCGGACGCCGCGGCCGCCGCGGAGTTCTCCAGCCGTGTGGCGTCCGGCGTCTCGTGCGCGCCGGCGGCCGGGCGCCCCGCCCCGGCGGAACCCGCGTCCGGGGCCGGCTCGGCGTGCGCGCCCTTGGCGCCGTCCGTAGCCGGGGCCCCCTCCTGCGGCGCACCGCGCCCCGTGCGGGTGATGCCGGCGGGCTCCGACGCGCCGGCCCGTCCCGCGCCGCCGGGTGCGGCGGCGTCGTCCCCGCCGGTCGCGCCCCGTCCGGCGCCCGCGCCATGGGCGGGGTCCGGCGCGCGGCGGACCGCGTCAAGGCCCGCGCCGGACGCGCCCTCGGCCCGGACCGCCCCCGAACCGGGCGCGGTTCCCGCGCCCGCGCTGTCGGCCCGCGCGGCGCCGGTGCCGGCGTCGGCCGCCCGCGCGGGGCCGAAGCGCTCGTCGTGCGCGACCGCGGTGGGGAGGCCGTCGCCGCTGCGCGAGAAGGCCGAGGTGGCCAGGTTCGCGTCGTCACCGGCGCGGGACCCGCCCGCGGCGGACGTCGGCACCTCGCTGTGCTCCTGGGTGTCCCGGACGAGGCTGCCACCGTCGCCGGCGCCCCGCTGGCGCGGCGGCGTCACGTTCACGGCGGCGACGTGGGAGTCCGGCTGCGCGCTGCGGGGCGCCGGTTCGAGGTGGACCTGGGCCGGCGCGGCCCCGTCCCCGGGCCGCGATCCGGTCCCGGGGCCGCGCCCGGTGCCGGGCCGGGGCCCGGGCGTGGCCGCGCCGTCGCCCCGGCCCGCGGTCGGCGGCACCTCGCCGCGCCCGCTGCCGGCCGGACCGGCGACCGCCGCGTCCGCGCGGCCGGGGCCGGTGGCCGGGTCCGCGGTGCGGGTCGGGCCGGACGTCGGGCCGTTCGGGTCGGACGCGGTGCCGGGCCGGGGGCCGGGGCCCGCGGGCTCGGCGCGGACACCGCCCAGCGGCTGCGGCGTCCCGCCCGGATTCCCGCCGTCGGACCGCGGACCGCCGGCTCCCGGGGCGTCGAAGTTCCCCTTGGCCACCAGGCCCGCACCCGCGTCGGACTTCACCGTCACGTCCGGGCCGAAGTCTGAGGAGGTGTACTTCTCCAGGTCGTACTTCTCCGCACCGTACTTCGCCGGGCCCGACTCGGTGATCTTCGCCAGGTCCGGGCCCACCAGCGTGGAATGGGACGAGTCCCAGCTCCTGATCGAGTTCGTGTCCGCGTCCGAGAAGGTCGGTTCGGAGACGTGCGGCGAACCGGTCGGCAGGTCGCTGCCCGGCAGGCCGGTGTGCGGGACCGGAACCTCCTCCCCGGTCTTCTCGCTCGTGTAGTGCTCGCCCAGGTGCGCGCCGAAGTTCGCCTCCAGGCCGAGGCCGAGGTTCATCCCCTCGCTGGTCCAGTCGATCTCGATCGGGCCGTGCGCGATCTCCGAGGCCAGGATCTGCGAGAGGATGTCGTTCTTGAGGGTGAGGAACTCCCAGATGGCCGCGGAGGTGGTGAAGGAGACCGCCTGCCCGATGCCCGCGGCCACGTCGGCGAACGCGGCGGAGTCCGCGGCGAGTTCGGCCGCCCACATGCCGACCTTGGTGGCGAGTTCCTCGATCACTCCGGCCAGGCCGAGCGTGCCGATGTTCAGCACCAGGCCGAAGATCGTGGCCAACGCCGCGATCAGGTGCGACTTGTTGATCTCCTTGACCGTCTTCTCGAGCTCGTCCGCGTAGTCGAGGATCGAGGTCCCGATCTGCTCGGCCACCCAGGCGGCCTGGAAGATCACGTTCCAGATGTTGTGCTCGCCCGTGTCCGAGCCGTTCCACACCTCCTGCGCCGCCTGCCCCGCCTTGCCGGTCCAGGCCCCGGACATGCTCCACACGCTCTCGTGCATCGTCTGCAGGTACCCGCGCAGGTTCTGGGCGTCGTTCAGCCACGCGGTGCCGAGGGCACGGATCTGCGAAGTGTCGTACTGGGCCATGGGGGCACGTCCTCACAAGGGGGCAGCCCCTGGTGGGGGCTGCCCCGGTCAACCGGCTAGCGGGGTGTCGCGACGGCGGGTGGATGCACGGATCACCGACCGTTGCCGTCGGAGGCGGGGCCCGCCCCGGCTGCGCTGTCTGCGCCGTCGTCGGTGTCGTCGGTGTCGTGGACGGTCTGGACCACGGAGGCACCGCTGCGGCGTGAGACGTGGATGCCCCGGCCGGGCGGGAGTTGGCGTGCCCGCTGGTCGCCCAGCACGACGCCCTCGCGAGGGTCGCCGGACAGCAGCAGCCCGGCGGCGCCCAGGTCCCGGATCCGGCCGGCCACCGAGTCCCCGAAGGAGCGGCCCGCACCGCCGTTGCGGCGGGCGAGCACCACGTGGAAACCGATGTCGGCGGCCTGGGTGAGGTAGTCGGTGACCACGCCCAGCGGCCCGCGCCCGCTCGACCCGCCGGTGGCCACCAGGTCGTAGTCGTCCACGACGAGATACAGCTCGGGGCCGGTCCACCAGCTGCGTTCCTTCAGCTGGCGGGGCGTGATGCCCAGAGGCGGCATCCGCTCCTTGAGCTTCTCCACGACCTGCTCCAGGTAGGCCGCGGTGGTGGCCGGGTCGCCGGCCATGGCGCCGAGGTAGTCCTCGGGCACCGCGCCGAGCAGCCCGCGCCGGTAGTCGACGACGATGAAGCGCACGTCCCACGCCGACCGGTGCCGGGTCATCGCCCGCATCCAGGAGCGCAGGAACGCTGTCTTGCCCGACCCGGGGTCGCCGTGGACCAGGAAGTGCGGGCCGTCCGTCTCCAGGTCCAGGGTCGCCGGGCGCAGGTCGAACTCGCGGATGCCGATGGGCACCGCGGTCGCGGGCAGGGCATCGCGTCCGCCGGGCAGGGCTTCGCAGGCCCGGTCCAGCTCCTCAGGTGTGACCGTCTCGGCCAGCACCCGCAGTGCCGGGGCGGCGGCGCCCTTCCAGCGCGCGGCCAGCTCGTCGACCACCGTCTCCTGCGCCTTGGTGAGGTTGTCGGTGGACAGGGTGCCGTCCAGCCTCGGCAGCGCCGCCTGGAAGACGTGCCCGGGTGCCACCAAGCCGCGGCCGGGCACGAACGCCCGCGACTGGCGGGCCAGCGGCCGGGAGATCTCCGATTCGGTGGGGTCGGCCAGCCGGAGCTCCAGCCGGCCGTTGATGGTGTCGCGCAAGTTGGCGCGCAGCTCGGCCCACCGGTTGGCGGTGAGCACCAGGTGGACGCCCACGTTCAGGCCGCGCACCGCGATCTCGGGCACGATCGCGTCGGCCTCCTCCATGGCCGCGCGCAGGCCCGCCCAGTTGTCGATGACCAGGACGACGTCGGCGGCCTCCACGCCGTCCGGCAGCTGCTTCTCGTCACGCAGCCGCCGGAAGTCGGCGGCGGAGTCGATCCGCAGCTGCTGGAAGAGCCGTTCGCGGTCCTCCACGATCTGCCGGACCACCGACAGGGCACGCCGGGTGCGGGCCTCGTCGTGCCGGGTGGTGACGCCGGAGACGTGCGGGGCCCGATCCAGCCCGACGAGGCTGCCGCCGCCGAAGTCGACGGCGAGGAACCGCAGTTCGTCCGGGGTGTGGGTGAGCATCGCGCTCATCATCAGGGTGCGCAGCAGGGTGCTCTTGCCGGACTGCGGAGCGCCGACCACGATCAGGTGGCCCTGCTGCCCGGCCAGGCCGAGCAGCATGGCGCGCTGCTCCTGGCGGCTGGGCAGGTCGATCACGCCGACGGGGAAGGACAGACCGCCGCCCTGCGGCCACAGCCCGGACCGGTAGCCGCGCTCGTCGTCGGCGCCGACCGGGCCGAGCAGCGCGTCGAGTTCGATCAGCGGGGGCAGCGGCGGCAGCCACACCTGGTGCACCGGGGTGCCGTGGGCGCGCACCTGGTCCACGGCGACCTGCATCTCGGTGCGCTGGCCGGGCAGCGGGCGGGAGAGCGTGACGGACGGCTCGGACTCCTCCGGCTCCTCCCCCATGGCGTCCTCGGCCGTCCGCAGACCGAACAGCACCGGAACCGGGACAGGACCCGACACCGGTTCCCGCTCGGCCTCCCCCCGGTAGACGCCGGAGATGTGCGCGACCCGGAACCGCTCGTAGACGGACTCATCCACCTTCAGATAGGCGGAACCCGGAATCGCCGGCAGCCGGTACGCGTCCGGCGTCCCGATCACCGCACGGCTCTCCTGCGCGCTGAACGTCCGCAGGCAGATCCGGTAGGACAGGTGCGACTCCAGGCCGCGCAGACGGCCCTCGTCCAGCCGCTGGGTGGCCAGCAGCAGGTGCATGCCCAGGGACCGGCCCACCCGCCCGATCTGCACGAACAGCTCGATGAAGTCCGGCCGCTGGGCCAGGAGTTCACCGAACTCATCGACCACGACCATCAGATACGGCATCGGCTCCAACCGCCGCCCGTCCTCATCGACCCCGCCGGCCGCCTGCAGGATCTGGTACTCCCGCACCGAGTCCACGTTCCCCGCCCTGCGCAGCATCTGCTGCCGGCGCTGCTGCTCCCCCTGCAACGCGGTCCGCACCCGATCGACCATCGCCAGATCATCGGCAAGGTTCGTGATCAACCCCGCCACATGCGGCAACTCGGTCACCCCCGCGAACGTCGCACCGCCCTTGAAATCCACCAGCACGAAACCCAGATGCTCCGGGGCATGCGTCATGCTCAACCCCGTCACCAGCGTCCGCAACAACTCGCTCTTACCGGAGCCGGTGGCGCCAACAACCAGACCGTGCGGACCGATACCACCCAGCGCC
>NZ_FNVU01000010.1 GCF_900107965.1 Actinacidiphila yanglinensis
GGGCGGATGACGGTGGGACGGTCGGTGTGACGACCGGCGGGGATGGCGGTGGATCGGTCGGTACGACCGGTGGCGGCACCGTCAGTGGTGTGACGACCGGCGGCGACGACGGCGGCAACGCCGGCGCGTCCGGCTGACCGAGGGCCAACCCGCCCGCGCCCGCCGTCCCCGCCCTGGCCCACGCCCCGGGCCCGGACGGCGGGCGCGTGCCGTTGCTCCTGACGCGGCCCCGCCGACCGCGAGGGTTACGTGAACATCACGGCATGATTGCGTAACCATCACCCGCCGCCCCCGACGGCCCCGCCCACCGGGGCTCCTTCCAGGGCTCGCGGAGTGCTCCCGGCCCGGAATTCCCGGGGATTCCGGGCCGCGCGCGGCCCGGTCGGCCGCCGCGCGGGGCGGTGCAGGGCCTGCGGAGCGCCCCCGGTCCGAGCCTTGACGTCCGCCCGGGTGGGTGCCAGCATCGCCGCACCGATGTTTACGTAAACGTCAGCCCGCGCGGCGAGAAATGTTTGCGCAAATATCCGCCCCGCGGGACGCGGGTGAACGCCTTCGACACGACGTCAGGGAATCAGCCATGACCGTCATTTCACCGCCCGGGACGGGCAGCGGGAGAGCCCGCGGTTCCGCCCGTCCGGCACGCTCGGCACGCCGCTCGCGGTGGGCCGGGTGGGGCTTTGTGAGCCCCTTCCTGATCGTCTTCGCCCTGGTCTTCCTGGCGCCGATCGGTTACTCGGTCTACCTGAGCCTGTACCGCGACCAGCTCATCGGCGGGAACCACTTCGTCGGCCTGGACAACTACCACCAGGCGTTCACCGACCACCAGTTCTGGTCCGGCCTGGGCCGGGTGGGGCTGTTCCTGCTGGTCCAGGTGCCGGTCATGCTCGGCGTCGCGCTGCTGGTGGCGCTGGCGCTGGACAGCGGCCGGCTCTACGGCCGGAACTTCTTCCGGATCTCGATCTTCCTGCCGTACGCGGTGCCCGCCGTGGTCGCCACCCTGATGTGGGGCTTCATGTACGGCAAGCAGTTCGGGCTCGTCGCGAGCGTCAACCAGCACCTGCACACGTCGATCCCCGACCCGCTCGCCCCGCACTGGGCGCTGGCGAGCATCGGCAACATCGTCACCTGGGAGTTCGTCGGCTACAACATGCTGATCTTCTACGCGGCGCTGCGGGTCATCCCCGAATCCCTCTACGAGGCCGCGGAGATCGACGGCGCCGGGCAGTGGCGGGTCATCGCCGCCATCAAACTCCCGGCGATCCGGGGCGCGTTGGTGATCGCGACGGTCTTCTCCATCATCGGCAGCTTCCAGCTGTTCAACGAGCCGAGCATTCTCAAGAGCCTGGCCCCCAACGCCATCACCACCTACTTCACCCCGAACCTCTACACCTACTCGCTCTCCTTCGCCGGGCAGCAGCACAACTACGCCGCCACGGTCGCCATCGTCATGGGGCTGGTCACCATGATCGTCGCCTACACCGTGCAGTTGCGCGGTATGCGGAAGGAGGTGTGACCGGCATGAGCACGACCAGCCACGCGCCGGGCGCGCGTACTCCTGTCACCGCCCTCCGCCCGGACGGTTCGCGGACCGCCCGAACCCTGCGCCGGACCCGGCGCCGTACGGCGGGGCGCCCTCGACGCAGTGTCCTGCTGACCGGTCTGACCGCGGTCGTGACCCTCTACTCGCTGCTGCCGCTGGGCTGGCTGCTGATCAACGCCACCAAGACCCAGCCGCGCCTGCTGGACTCGTTCGGGCTGTGGTTCAGCGGGCGGTTCGCGCTGTGGGACAACATCCGCGAGACGTTCACCTATGACGACCACATCTTCGTGCGCTGGCTGCTCAACACGCTGCTGTACGTGGTGGTCGGCGCGGGCGGCGCGACGTTCCTGGCGGTGCTGGGCGGCTACGGGCTGGCGAAGTTCGACTTCGCCGGCAGGCGGGCGGTGTTCGCGGTCGTCATCGGCGCGGTCGCCGTGCCCGGGGCCGCGCTGGCGGTGCCGACCTTCCTGATGTTCAGCAAGATCGGGCTGACCGACACCCCGTGGGCGGTCATCGTCCCGTCGCTGATCTCGCCGTTCGGCCTGTACCTGATGTGGGTGTTCGCCGCGGAGGCGGTGCCGGACGAGCTGCTGGAGGCCGCCCGGATGGACGGCTCCGGGGAGCTGCGCACCTTCTTCCGGATCAGCCTTCCGCTGCTGGCGCCCGGCATCGTCACGGTGCTGCTGTTCACCACGGTGGCGACCTGGAACAACTACTTCCTGCCGCTGATCATGATCCGGAACCCGCACTGGTACCCGCTCACGCTGGGCCTCAACTCCTGGAACCAGCAGGCGGCGACCGCCGGCGGCCAGCCCGTGTTCAACCTCGTGATCACCGGCTCGCTGCTCACCATCGTCCCGCTGATCGCGGCCTTCCTCCTGCTCCAGCGGTACTGGCAGTCCGGCCTGGCCGCCGGAAGCGTCAAGGAGTGACCCCGCGGGTCGCCCCGCCCGCCGCGCCCCGCCTGCCTCACCGCCCGCCCGCCCGCGCCCGCGCGCGAGGCGACGCCCCTGTCCACCGACCATCACGCACAACGGAGTGGAATGAGATGACGAACAAGGTACTGCGCCGCTGGGCGCCCGGGATCGCCCTGGTGGCCACGGCCGCCCTGGCGCTGACCGCCTGCGGGTCCGGGGGGTCCGGCTCGGGCAAGGACAGCGGCGCCGGCGGTGCCGCCGCGGTGAAGTCCGCGCTCGCCAAGGGCGGGACGATCACGGTGTGGGCCTGGGAGCCGACCCTCAAGCAGGTGGTCACCGACTTCCAGCAGAAGTACCCCAAGGTGCACGTGAAGCTGGTCAACGCCGGTACCGGCAAGGACCAGTACACCGCCCTGCAGAACGCCGTCCAGGCCGGGAAGGGCGTGCCCGACGTCGCCCAGATCGAGTACTTCGCGCTGAGCCAGTTCGCGCTCGGCAAGTCGGTCACCGACCTCAGCGCCTATGGCGCCAAGAGCCTGTCGAAGACCTACTCGCCCGGTCCGTGGAACTCCGTGAACATCGACGGCGGCATCTACGGCCTGCCGATGGACTCCGGCCCGATGGCGCTGTTCTACAACAAGAAGGTCTTCGACACGTACAAGCTCCCGGTGCCCACCACCTGGGACCAGTACCTCGACGACGCCCGCAAGCTGCACCAGGCGGACCCGAAGGCGTACATCACCAGCGACACCGGCGACGCGGGCATGACCACCAGCCTCATCTGGCAGGCCGGCGGCAAGCCGTACCAGGTCGACGGCACCAAGGTCTCGGTGGACTTCGCGCACGACTCCGGCACCGCCACGTACACCAAGGTGTGGCAGCAGCTGATCTCCGGGCACCTGCTCTCCCCGGTCATCCCGTGGAGCGACCAGTGGTACAAGGGCCTGGGGGACGGCACCATCGCCACCCTGGCCACCGGTGCCTGGATGCCGGCGAACTTCTCCTCCGGGGTGAAGGCCGCGGCCGGTGACTGGCGGGTCGCGCCGCTGCCGCAGTGGCAGGCGGGCGCCAGTGCCAGCGCCGAGAACGGCGGCAGCTCGCTCGCGGTGATGAAGGCGAGCAGCAACAAGGAACTCGCCTACGCCTTCCTCCAGTACGCCAACCAGGGCGCCGGGGTGCAGGCCCGGATCAAGGGCGGCGCCTTCCCGGCGACCACCGCCGACCTGGACTCCCAGGCGTTCCTGAACACCTCGTTCCCGTACTTCGGCGGGCAGCAGGCGAACAAGATCTTCTCCCAGTCCGCCAAGAACGTGCTGCCCGGCTGGTCGTACCTGCCCTACCAGGTCTACGCCAACTCGATCTTCAACGACACCGTCGGCAAGGCGTACGTCTCGGGCACGCCGCTGTCCGACGGGCTGAGTACCTGGCAGGACAAGTCCGTCAGCTACGGCAAGCAGCAGGGCTTCAGCGTCGGCTGATGCCGCCGCCCCCCAGGGTTGCGGGGAGCGCGGGACCGTACTCCCCGCAACCTACAATTTCGGTTCACGGCATCCCCGGCCGAACCACGTACGAACTGTGAGCAGCAAGTGGACAGCAGCGGTACACCCAGCACCGGAGACGACGGCCCCCAGGCGGCCCGCCGCAGGCGCGGTGCGTCGATGGCGGACGTCGCCCGGCTGGCCGGCGTGTCCGCGCAGACCGTCTCCCGCGTCTCCAACGGGTACGCCGGCGTGGTGGAGAGCACCCGCCAGCAGGTGATCGCCGCGATGAAGGAGCTCGGCTACCGGCCCAACAGCGCCGCGCGGGCCCTGAAGAGCGGGCAGTTCCACACCATCGGCGTCATCACGTTCAACCTCTCCACCACCGGCAACACCCGCACCATCGAGGCGATCGCGACCTCGGCGGCGGTCGACGGGTACGCCACCACGCTGCTGCCGGTCGCCGTCCCCACCCAGGACAGCGTGCGCGGAGCGTTCACCCGGCTCGGCGAGCTGGCGGTCGACGGCATCGTCATCCTCATGGAGGTCCACCTGCTGGACGCGGCCACGGTGGCACTGCCGCCCAACGCCCACGTGGTGGTCGCCGACTCCAACGCCGGGGACCGCTACTGCGTGGTCGACACCGACCAGGTCGGCGGCGCCCGGGCGGCGGTGGAGCATCTGCTCGCCATCGGGCACCGCACGGTCTGGCACCTGGCCGGGCCCGCGGACTCCTTCTCCGCCGAGCGCCGGGTGGCCACCTGGCGCACGGTGCTGGAGGAGAGCGGGCGGAAGGTGCCGGAACCGCTGCGCGGCGACTGGTCGGCGGAGTCCGGCTACCGGGCCGGGCTGCGGCTGGCCGAGGAGCCGGAGTGCACCGCCGTGTTCGTCGCCAACGACCAGATGGCGCTGGGCGTGCTGCGCGCCCTGCACGAGCGCGGCCGGCGGGTGCCGGAGGACATCAGCGTGGTCGGCTTCGACGACATCCCCGAAGCGGCCTCCTTCCTGCCGCCGCTGACCACGGTGCACCAGGACTTCTCGGAGGTCGGGCGGCTGTGCGTGGCCGGGGTGCTGCGGCAGATCCGCAACAACCAGGAGGAGACCGGCACCACGCTGGTGCCCACCCGGCTGGTGGTGCGGGCGAGCACCGCACCTCCCGCCGCGGCCTCCTGACAGCGCCGCGCGCCGCCGTTCCTCCCGGCCCGGCGCCGGCTCCCCCTTCCCCTGCGGCCCCCAGCGGCGGGCCGCCCCCCTTGGCAGATGAGGCGGACCACCATGCCCGAATTGCAGACCGGCGCCGACGGCTTCCTCCTGGACGGTGCGCCCTTCCGCATCCTGTCCGGTGCCCTGCACTACTTCCGCGTCCACCCGGACCAGTGGACCGACCGGTTGCGCAAGGCGCGCGCGATGGGCCTGAACACCGTCGACACCTATATCCCATGGAACCTGCACGAACGCCGCCGCGGCACTGTGGAGTGGGACGGCGGCATCGACCTGCCGCGCTTCCTGGACCTCGCCGCGGCCGAGGGCCTGCACGTCCTGCTGCGGCCGGGCCCGTACATCTGCGCCGAGTGGGAGGGCGGCGGGCTGCCGTCCTGGCTGCTGGCCGAGCCCGGGATACGGCTGCGCACCACCGACCCGCGCTACCTGGCGGCCGTCGACGCCTACTTCGGCAGGCTGCTGCCGCGCCTGGCGCCGTACCTGTCCACCCGCGGCGGGCCGGTGATCGCGGTCCAGGTCGAGAACGAGTACGGCGCCTACGGTGACGACGCCGCCTACATCGACCACCTGGTCGACCTGCTGCGACGGCACGGCGTCGACGTCCCGCTGTTCACCTGCGACCAGCCGGGCGACCTCGCCCGGGGCAGCGTTCCCGGTGTGCTCGCGACCGCCAACTTCGGCAGCGGCGCCGAGCGGAACCTGGCGCTGCTGCGCGCGCGGCAGCCCGAAGGGCCGCTGATGGTCACCGAGTTCTGGAACGGCTGGTTCGACCGCTGGGGCGGGGTGCACACCACCCGGTCCGCCGCCGAGGCCGCCGCCGAACTCGACACCACGCTGGCGGCCGGGGCCAGCGTCAGCCTCTACATGTTCCACGGCGGCACCAACTTCGGCTTTACCAGCGGGGCCAACGACAAGCACACCTACCGGCCCACCGTCACCTCCTACGACTACGACGCCCCGCTGGACGAGGCGGGCGACCCGACCGCGAAGTACACCGCCTTCCGGGAGGTCATCGCCCGGCACGCCCCGGTGCCCGACCTCCCCGCGCCCGCGCCCTCGAAGAAGCTCAACGTCCTCGACGTGCGCCTGCCGCGGAGCGTGTCCCTGCTGGCGGCGGCCGACCTGCTCGGCACCGCGGTGGACGCGGAACGGCCCAGGACCATGGAGGAACTCGGCCAGGACTTCGGGTTCGTGCTCTGCACCACCGAACTGCCCGCCGCGGGACCGGTGGAGCTGGACGTGGAGGGCGTCGCCGACCGGGCCCAGGTCTTCGTCGACGGCCAGCCGGTCGGAGTGCTGGAACGGGAGTCCCACCACCGGGCGCTGGCCTTCGTCTCGCCGGCGCCCGGCGCGCGGCTGGACCTGCTGGTGGAGAACCAGGGCCGGGTCAACTACGGCCCGGGCATCCACGACCGCAAGGGCATCCTCGGCGAGGTGCGGCTGAACGGGCGGCGCGCCCGGGGCTGGACCAGCCGCCCGATCGCACTCGCCGGCCTGGACCTGCCCTTCCGCCCGACGGACGTCCCGCCGGTGGGGCCCACCTTCCACCGCGGCACCGTCGCGCTGGAGGAGGCCGCGGACACCTACCTGGACCTGACCGGCTGGACCAAGGGCAACGCGTGGGTCAACGGCTTCCACCTGGGCCGCTACTGGTCGCGTGGCCCGCAACGGCGGCTGTACGTCCCGGGGCCGGTGCTGCGGGCGGGCGACAACGAGATCGTCGTGCTCGAACTGCACGCCACGGCCCGGCGGTCGGTGGATCTGCGCGACACCGCCGACCTGGGGCCGACCGAGGAGTGAGGCGCCGGCGGACGCCGGCCCGGTGTCCGCCCGGCCCTTGCCGGCCGTGGGCCATTGATGCCGCGGGGGCGCGGGGGTAGCGTCGTCCGAGCATCCCGTGAACGTTCACGGCCGGATCGAGGGAAGGCTCCCCATGACTGCACCAACCGAGTCCGCCGCCGTGGCAACGGACCGCAGCGGCGCCGGCGCGGGCTGGGCCGTGCTCGGCCCGGGACGGATCGCCCGGCGCTTCCTGTCCCAGCTCCCGGCGAGCGCCGGGCGCCTTGTCGCCGTGGGCAGTTCGGACCCCGGGCGGGCGGCGGAGTTCGCGGCCGAGGCCGCCGGGCACGGGTTCGGCGACGTGCTCGCCGGTGGCTACGACGAGGTGCTGGCCGACCCGCGGGTGGACGCGGTCTACGTCGCCACCGTGCACACCGGGCACGCGCGGCTCGTGCTGTCCGCGATCGCGGCCGGCAAGGCGGTGCTGTGCGAGAAGCCGCTCGCCGCCAACCACGGCACCGCGATGGTGCTGGCCGACGCGGCGCGCACCGCGGGCGTGCCGCTCGTCGAGGCGTACATGTACCGCTTCCACCCGCAGACCGCGGCCCTGCTGGAACTCGTCCGCGAGGGCGCGATCGGCGACGTCGCACACATCGACGCGTCCTTCTCCTTCCGGGCCGGCGAGCGGCAGGGGCGGCTGTTCGACCCCGGCACCGCCGGTGGCGGCATCCTCGACGTCGGCGGCTACCCCGTGACGATGGCGGCGGCGGTCGTCGGCGCCGCCACCGGGGCGCAGGCGGTCGAACCGGTCGCACTCTCCGCGCGCGGCTCGCTCGGCCCCACCGGGGTCGACGAGTGGGCGGTCGCCACGCTCGCCTACCGCGGCGGCATCACCGCGACCGTCCGCACCGGCGTGCGCGTCCAGGACGACAACGCCCTGACGGTGTACGGATCCTGCGGGCTGATCCGGCTCACCGACCCGTGGACCCTGGGCGACGACCCGACGATCGAGATCGCCACCGCCGAGGGCGAGCGCCGCACCCTGTCCTTCGCCGGCGCCCGGCCGTACGCCCTGGAGGCCGACGCCACCACGGCCGCCGCCGCGGCGGGTGCGGTCGAGGCCGCGGGGATGACGCTGGACGAGACGCTCGCCACCGCCCGCACCCTGGACCGGTGGCGGGCCGCGATCGGCCTGCGCTACCCGTTCGAGGCCGAGGACGCCGCCGTCCCGACCGTCTCCGGGCGCCCGCTCGCGGTCGAGGCGGACCACCCGATGCGGTACGGCGAGATCCCGGGCGTCGGCAAGCCCGTGTCGCGGCTCGTCATGGGGGTCGACAACCAGCCCGACCTGGCGCACGCCTCGGCCCTGTTCGACCACTTCTTCAGCCGCGGCGGGAACGCCTTCGACACCGCCTACATCTACGGCGGCGGCGCGCTCGAACAGCGGCTCGGCCGGTGGATGGCCAACCGCGGGGTGCGGGAGGAGGTGGTCGTGATCACGAAGGGCGCGCACACCCCGCACTGCGACCCGGACTCCCTCAGCCGCCAGTTGCTGGAAAGCCTCGAACGCCAGGGCACCGGGTACGCCGACATCTACCTGATGCACCGTGACAACCCCGACGTCCCGGTGGGGGAGTTCGTGGACGTCCTCGACGAGCACCACCGCGCCGGGCGGGTCCGGGTCTACGGCGGGTCGAACTGGAGCCCCGAGCGGATCGACGAGGCGAACGCGTACGCCCGGGCGCACGGCCGCCAGGAGTTCTCCGTCCTGAGCAACCACTTCGGCCTGGCCGAGGCGTACGACGTGCCCTGGGACGGCTGCCGGCACGTCACCGACCCCGCCTCCAAGCGCTGGCTGGCCGAGCGGCAGGTACCCCTGCTGCCGTGGTCCTCGCAGGCCCGCGGCTTCTTCACCGGGCGGGCCCACCCGGACGACCGGAGCGACGCCGAACTGGTCCGCTGCTACTACAGCGACGGCAACTTCGAGCGGCTGCGCAGGGCCGGGCAGCTCGGCGCCGAACTCGGCGTGCCGGCGACCGCGATAGCCCTGGCCTACGTGCTCGCGCAGCCGTTCCCGACGTTCCCGCTCTTCGGACCCCGTACGATCGAGGAGACCCGCTCGTCCATGACGGGACTCTCCGTCGACCTCGCTCCGGAACAGGTGGCATGGCTGGACCTTCGCGACTGAGCGAGCCGAGCGGCGGCGACGCGGCGGCGGGCCGTGCCGGGACCGGCGGTCGGCCGGCGCCGGCACGGCGCGCGACGATCCTCGATGTCGCCGCCGCCGCGGGAGTCTCGCGCCAGACCGTGACCCGCGCGATGAACGACATGCCCGAGATCAGCCAGGCCACGCGGGAACGGGTGCTCGCCGCCGCCACCGCGCTGTCCTACCGGCCGTCCCGCTTCGGGCGCGGCCTGGCCACCGGCGGCGACCGCCAGCTCGGCCTCGTCCTCAACGACCTGCGCAACCCCTACTCCCCGGAACTCGCCGCCGCCGTGGTGCGGTCGGCCGCCGCGAGGGGCTGGAACGTCATGCTGGCGGACATCGGCCTCGCGGGCGACGCCGACCGCATGGTCCAGGCGCTCGGCGCGCAGACCGACGCCGTCGTGGGCTATCTCGGCGGCCGCGGACCGGAGTGGATCGCCAAGCTCGGCGCGGTCCCCGTGGTCGAGCTCGACCCGGCCGGCGAGGTCGCCAGCGGCGCTGTCCGCATCGATCTCACCGATGCCGTCGAGGAGTTGACCGAGCACCTGGCGGCGAGGGGCGTCCGCCACCCGGTCGTGCTGGACGCGTCGGCACCCGGTGAACCGAGCCACCGCGGCGCCCTGATGCTCCGTGCACTGGAGCGCCGCGGCTACGCGCCCCTCATCGTGCACGGCGCGGAGGCGAGCCATCGGTGCGGCACCGCCGAGGCGGAAAAGCTCCTCGGCGGCCGCCGCCGCCCCGACGCGATCCTGGTCTTCAACGACGTGATGGCGCTGGGCGTCCTGTCGGCCTGCCGCCGCGCCGGCCTCGACGTGCCCGGCGACGTCCGCGTCACCGGGGTCGACGGCCTGGACGTCGGCACGCTCGTCACGCCGACCCTCACGACCCTCGCGGTCGACCTCGACCAGGTCGCCGGGCACGCGCTGGACCTCGCCGTTGCCATGCTCGCGGGCACGCTGCCGCGCTCCGGGGAAGCGGCGCAGCGCACGGTCCACCGGAGCCTGCTGCTGCGCGAGTCGGCGTAGCCGCCGCGGCGGCCGGGGCACCTCAGTCGGGCGGCTGCTCCGGCTCGACGAGCTGATCCGCGTCGGCCCGGTGGCGGCGCAGTTCCGCGGGGGAGAGGAAGGCGGTCACGGCGCCGCACGACAGGCAGGCCCGGCCCTGGCGTGCCCAGTACTCGGGGCGTGGCCTGAGCAGGCCGGGCCGCGGAAAGCGCAGGGACAGGTGGCGCTGGTCGCCGACCCGGCTGTCCGTCATCAGCTCGCCCAGCGGCCCCAGCCGCTCCGACCCGCACACGCCGCACCGCACCATGCCGCCGAGTGTACGGTCGCCCGCGGGAGTTGCCGACGGGCCGTCGAACCCGCGGGCCGAGGGGCGTGCGACGGCCCTGTGGCGTGATGGCGCCCTCGGCGGTGGAGCGCCGGGCCTGGCGCACGAAGCGGCCGCGGGAGTGGGGCTGTTGGCCGGGGTCCGGGCCGCCCTGCCCGTCGCGGGGGACCGAAGTCCGGCTTGCCGGTGGTGGGTTCGGCCCTCCCGCGACGCGCGGCCCTCCGCGCCTACGACTTGCTCGCGGGAGTTGCCGACGGGCCGTCGAACCCGCGGGCCGAGGGGCGTGCGACGGCTCTGTGGCGTGATGGCGCCCTCGGCGGTGGAGTGCCGGGTCTGGCGCGCGAAGCGGCCGCGGGAGTGGGGCTGTTGGCCGGGGTCCGGGCCGCCCTGCCCGTCGCGGGGGCCCGAAGTCCGGCTTGCCGGTGGTGGGTTCGGCCCTCCCGCGACGCGCGGCCGTCCGCGCCTACGACTTGCTCGCGGGGAGCCTCACCTCCGCCAGGCGTTCGGGGCGCAGCAGGACCGGGCCGAGCAGGCCGGACGGCTCCGGGTCGCCGTGCGCGTTCGCGCCGGTGTTGGTGACCCGCACCCGCACCACGTTGTCGCCCGCACGCAGGGCGTCGGTGACGTCGACCCGGTAGGGCGCCCACAGCCGGGGCGGCAGGCCGGTGCCGTTCACGGTGATCTCGGCGACGTCGCGCACCTCGCCCAGGTCCAGGGTCCACACCCGCCCGGCGAGGGTCGCGGCGTCCAGGGTGACGTGCCGCTCGTAGACCGCTGAGCCGGAGTAGGAGGCGTTCGCCCCGGTCCAGGAGCCGAGCGGTCCGCTCGACGGCTGCGCGCCGTCGGTGTCGAAGCGGAAGCTCCAGTCGCCGTCGAGCGGCAGGCCGGTCAGCGGGTCGGTGACGGCGAGGCTGCCCGCGAACCGCCTGCCGCCGTCCTGCGCGACGACTCGCACGGTGCCCGGCGCGGACACCCGCACGGTGGCGGTGGCGGCGTTCCCCTTGACCGTCAACCGCTCGACGGGCGCGGTGGACTCGACCGCGTGCGCCGGGAGTGCGGGGCCCGCGTCGCGGAAGACCACCAGCACCGCCGCCTTCGCCTCCAGCCGCAGGGACACCGCCGTGCCGCCGCCCGGCCGGCCGGGGAACGGCGCCGCGCGCCACACACCGGCCGCCGCGACGTCCCCGGTGTCGGGGTCGCACAGCTGGGGCACGCCGAGCGCGGGGAAGGTCGCGGTGACCTCGACCGCGCCGGCGTGCTCGTTGTTGAGCAGGAAGGACTGCTCGCCGTCGCGGTCCAGCCGCAGCACCCGCAGTTCGGGGGTCGGCGGCGACACCGTCGCCGCAGCGCCGCCGGCCGCCACCACCAGCGCGGCGGCCGACACCGGGTCGTCCGCCCGGTGGGCATGGGAGGCGCGGGCCCCGGTGAACAGCCCGGCCGTCGCGCGCGCCAGTGCCGCGTCGCGCCCGGCGGCCTCCTGCGCGGGCAGGTCGCCCACCACCACCAGGCTCCCGCCGCCGTCCACGAAGGAGCCGAGCGTTGTCACCGCGCCGAGCGAGAGCAGTGGCGCCTGCGGGACCACCACGACGCCGTACCGCTGCTGCCCGACGACCAGTTCGCCGCCGTGCGGGCGGGCGTGCGCGAGCAGCGCGGGATCGCCGGTCAGCGCGCCCTCGTCCACGAGGTCGAAGTCGATCTGGCTGTCCTCCAGGGCGTGCACCGTCGCGAGGAACGCGTCGTCGATCGCCGTCTGCTGCGGCGAGTCCTGGAAGGCCTCCGCCGCACGCTGCGGCTGGAGCAGCGCGGTACGGGCCGCGGGGGTGGCCCGCGCCGCCTCCACCAGCCGCCCGATCCACTCGTTGAGCGGCACGGACAGGTCCCACCACGGATTCACCGGCTGGAACGGCGGCGCGAAGATGATGTCGCCCTCGTCGGAGAAACGGGCGTGCAGCAGCACCTTGTTGATGCCGCGGACGACGAACGCGCCGATGACCTCCCGGGTGAAGGCCGGCGTCACCTGCCACCCGGTGGCGCCCATCGCCTCCAGGTACACCCGGTCGCGCCCCATCTGGTGGGCCGAACTGGCCGGCCAGCGCGGCAGGGTGCGGTAGTAACCGACCTGGTACTGGTTGCTGATGAGGTCGGTGCCGGGCACCTGGGCCCATTGGTGCGCGGAGTTGAGGTTGCCGGTGCTCCGGACCTGCTCCGCGGGACCGTACTCGTCCCACAGCGGGTTGGAGATCAGGTCGAGGCCGTGCCGGCCCATCCACTGGCCGACGCCCTTGTAGTAGCCGGAGGAGAAGCGGTTGGACACCGCGCGCCAGAAGACGCCGCGCAACTCGCTTCCCTGCTCGCCGAGATCGTCGTGCACGGCGGACAGCACGACGCCGAGTCCCGGTTTCCCGCCCAGCCGGTCGATCTCCCCGGCCAGGCTCGGCGACCAGGGCACCTGGTCCCATTCCGCGTCCGCGGACGCGATGAAGGGCTCGTCGTCGGCGAAGCCGAGCAGCACCCGGCCGACCGCCCACGGGAACCTGCGGACGTACTCGCCGGGGACGATGTCCATGAACAGGCTCACCGCCTCGTCGTCCAGCAGGTCGAGGTAGTTGCGCCGGCTGCCGCCGGAGTCCGCCAGCAGGTGCCAGGTGAAGACGTCGACCTGCCAGTCGCCGTCCGGCGCCGTCCAGGTCCCGTCGCCGGTCACCGCGCCGGTCAGGTCGATCATCCGCGGCACGGTCCCGCCGGTGGCGCCGGCCGGCCGGGCGGAGGCGGCGAAGGCCACCCCGAGGTTGCCGGGGGTGGCGAAGTCGTCGACGGAGGAGGGGGCGTCGAAGGTGTCGGTGAACAACTGCCCGCCGTCCGCGCCGGTCACGGTGATCGCGTCCCAGGACGAGCGCTGCGTCGCGGTGGCCCGCACCCCGACGGTGCCGGTGGCGAAGGTGGCGTCGGTGACCGGGGCCAGCGCGGTGCCGTCCAGCGAGGGCGTGATCCGGTCGCCGCTCACCGTGACCTGGAACGTGTGGTCCGCGCCCGGGTCGAAGCCGGGTGTGCCGGCGCCCTGGCGCAGGAGGGAGAAGGCGCCGCCGGTCTGGCGCCACAGGTCGATGCCGCCGTCGGCCCGCAGGTCCGCGAGGTAGCCGTTCAGCGGGTCCGCGCAGCGCACCATCAGCCCCGCGGTGCCGGACTCGATCCGGACGGTCGCGGTGACGGTGTAGTCGGTCCAGCCGGTGCCGTCCTTGAGCACGCGGACGCCGTCGTAGGCGCCGGCGTCCACCACCAGCCGCCCGTCGGCGACGCTCAGCGCCGCGCCGGTCAGCGGGACGGTCGTGCCGCCGGAGACCTGCGTGCTGCTGCGGGTGACGCCCTTGGTGCGCAGGTCGGGGCGCGGCTGGTAGGTACGGTCCCCGACGGTGCCGCCGTTCACCACGAACCCGCCCGCGCGGCCGCTGGGGAAGAAGTCGTCGTTGAACAGCCACACCCGCATGCCGTGGCTCTCCGCCTCGCGCAGGGTGTGCTCCACGATCGCGAACCACGCCTCGGTGAAGAAGGCCGGTTGCAGCGCGGTGGTGTCGAACGGGAAGACCAGGACCTCGGTCACGCCCTTGTCGCGCAGGTCGGCCAGTGTGGCGTCGACCAGGTCGGTGGTCACCGTGCCGTTCCAGAACCAGAGGATCAACGGCATGCTGTCGGCGGCCGGCCGGGCGAACCGCTCGGCGGAGAAGGCGCCGCCGGCGTGCGGCTCGGCGGCGTACACGGGCTGCCAGAAGCCGGCGGTCCCGCCCGCGGCCGCGGCGGCCGCGGCGAGTTGCAGGATGCGGCGGCGGGAGATCGGGTAACCACCATGGTCGGCGCGGGGGTCGACGCCGGGCGCCGCACCCTCGGACGGCGGGAACACGCGGTCGCTCATCGGATCTCCCTCGGACGTGACGTCGGGCGCGCCGAATGAATTGATTCAATCGGGCGGCCCGTCGGACGCTAGGGCAGCGGGCGCGCGGGCGTCAACGCCCGTGCAGCAGTTCGTCGAAGTCACGGTCGCACGAGGTTCCCGCCAGGGGTCGCGGGTGGGGCCGGGGACGGGGCGGGAGTGGGGCGCCGAATTGAACGATTCATTTCCGGAGGATGCGCTGCGGGCACAAGGAGTTCTCGCCCATGGGTGTGCGGGCCCCGGGTGTTGGGCTGCGGCGCCCCTCCGTGGCGGTGCCGGTTCGTCGCCCGGCACCGGTCCCGGCCGGCCGGTCGCGCGGGTGCCCGCGCCCCCTGGGGCGCCGTCCTCCGTCGTGGTGTCAGGAGGGGTCGGGAGGCCCGATGTGCTCGGCTGCCGCCTTGACCACGTCGGACAGGTCGTCGTCGACGGGGCCGGTGCCCGGGCGGAAGGGGAGGCTCACCAGCCGGCGGACGCCCTTCGCCCAGACGGTCCGCTCCTCCGGGGCCGCCGGGTAGAGGGCGCTCTGCTCGCCGCAGCAGGGGCAGGCCAGGAACGCCATGTTCTCCACGCCGCCGAGGACGGGCACCCGGTCCACTTCCAGCATGGTGAGTGCACGGGAGGAGTCTAGGTGGGACACCTCGGCCGGCGTGACCACCACGATCGCCGCGAGCGCGCCGGTCCGGCCGCGCAGCGCGCGGTGGATGTCGCCGGCGCCGGGCGGCATGTCGACCACGAGCGCGTCGACCCGGCCCCAGTCGGTCTCCGCCAGCAACCGGCCGAGCATCAGCTGGTCGATGTCGCCGCCGGCGGAGAACATCTGGTCCCCGCCCATGAGGAAACCGACGGACGCCACCTTGATGCCGTCGACCTCCATGGCCTCGATCTGCGCCTGCGGGCCGCGGACCCAGCGGGCCACGGTCACCGACTTGGCCGGCGCGTCCCGGCGCAGGCCGAGCATCCTCGGGATGTCCGGCCCGGACAGGTCCGCGTCCAGCAGGCCGATCCGGTACCCCGCGTTGCGGAGGGCTCTGGCCAGCGCCACCGACACGCTGGTCTTCCCCACGCCGCCCTTGCCGCTGATCACCGCGATGACCGGAGTGCCGCTCAACCCTTGGGACGTCATCGGTCCATGATGCCCGCCCCGTTCGCCCGCGCAACCGGTTCCCGCCCGAATCCCCCCGCGGGCACCGGAGTTCATACCCCGGCCAGCCGCGGGGGCGGGTCAGGCGCGTTCGTAGGCGGTGAGGAGGAAGAGCCAGACCTCGCTGATCGTCGGGAAGCAGGTGACGGCGTGCCGGAGCCGCCGCATCGGGACCTCGCCGGCGACCGCGACGGTGGCGGAGTGGAGCAGCTCGCTGACGCCGGGGCCGACGAAGGTGACCCCGAGCAGGACCTCGCGGTCGAGGTCGACCACCATGCGGGCGTGGCCCCGGTAGCCGTCGGCGTAGAGGTTGGCGCCCTGGGCGGCGGTGAAGTCGACGTCGACGGTCCTGACGCGGTGCCCGGCCGCGCTCGCCTGCTCGGCGGTCAGGCCGACCGCGCCCGCCTCGGGGTCGGTGAAGAAGACCTGGGGGACGGCGTGCTGGTCCGCGGTGGTGGCGTGGTCGCCCCAGGGGGCGTCGTCGACCGGGCGGCCGGCCGCGCGCGCCGCGATCACGTCGCCTGCGGTCCGGCCCTGGTACTTGCCCTGATGGGTGAGCAGGGCATGGTGGTTGACGTCGCCCAGCGCGTACAGCCAGTCGCCCTCGACGCCGCGGACCAGGCAGGTGGTGTCGACGTCCAGCCAGGAGCCGGGGGTGAGTCCGACGGTCTCCAGGCCGATGTCGGAGGTGTGCGGGGTGCGCCCGGTGGCGAACATGATCTCGTCGACCTGGAGTACGCCGCCGTCGTTCAGCGTCAGGGTGACCGGGCCCTGGGGGTCGGGGCGCCGCAGCGCGGTGACCTCCGCACCGATCCGCACGTCCACGCCGGCTCGCGCGAGCCCGTCGGTGACCAGCTCGCCCGCGAACGGTTCCAGGCGGGGCAGCAGGGGGCGCCGGGCGAGCAGCGTGACGTGGGAGCCGAGGCCCCGCCAGAGGGTGGCCATCTCCACGCCGACCCCGCCGCCGCCGACGATCGCCAGCCGGCCGGGCACCGAACTGGAGTCGGTGCCCTGCCGGTTCGTCCAGGGCCGGGCCTCGTCCAGGCCCGGGATGTCGGGCAGCACCGGCCCGCTGCCGGTCGCGACGGCCACGGCGTGCCGCGCGGTGAGGACGAGCCGCGCGCCGTCGTCCCGGGTGACGGTGACCCGGCGGGGACCGTCGATGCGGCCCTGGCCGCGGAACAGCTCGGCGCCGATGGACTTCAGGAAGTCGACCTGCCCGCTGTCGTCCCAGTCGGTGACGTAGCGGTTGCGGCGGGCGAACACGCCGCCGGAGTCGATGGCACCGGTGACGGCCTGGCGCGCGCCGTCCACGCGGCGGGCGTCCGCGACGGCGAGCACCGGCCGCAGCAGCGCCTTGCTGGGGACGCAGGCCCAGTACGAGCACTCGCCGCCGACCAGTTCGCGTTCGACCACCGCCACGGTGAGGCCGGCGGCGCGGGCGTGGTCGGCCACGTTCTGGCCGACCGGTCCGGCGCCGAGCACGACCACGTCGTAGGTGCTGTTCTCCTGGTTTCCCTGGGTGTCGCTCATGGTTCCTCGCAGGACGATCGGTGGCGATCGGATGGCGGTCGGGGCCGTGCGTGCCGGCCGGCCCCGCGTGGCGTGCCGCCCTTCCACACAACCACGGCACCGGCCCCTCCGGCAGGTCGAGCCCAGGCCCACGCCGGGGAGCGGGTAGAGGCCACGCTTATGGCCGCCCGGACAGCAGTGCTCCGGCTCGCCGCCCGAGCCGCCCGGGCGCCGCGCCCCGCCGCGCCCCTGCCCCGCCACGCCCCCTGCCCCGCCACGCCCCCTGCCCCGCCGCGCCCCTGCCCGTCGCCCTGCCGGCCCCGCCGCGCCGTACGGCCCTCGCACCGCCCGGGTGCCGGTCCGGCCCCTCCCGCTCGCGCCGCGTGACACGCGGCGCGAGCGCGTGATGGCATGAGCGCATGGAGCTGCGGGAGCTGCGCGCGTTCGTCGCGGCGCTGGAGGAGGGCGGACTGTCCGCGGCCGCGCGGCGGCTGCACATCAGCCAGCCGGCCCTGTCCCAGACGATCAGCGGCCTGGAGCGCCGGCTCGGGGTGAAACTGCTGGTGCGCGGCAGCACCGGCGTACGGGCCACGGACGCGGGGACCACCCTGCTGTCCGAGGCCCGCGCGGTGCTGGCCCGGCACGACCAGGCGGTCCGGGCCATGGCCGCGCACACCGCGGACGGCGGGGGAATGCTGCGCATCGGCATCCCGCTCGAACTGCCGCCGGGGCTGCTCGACTCCGCGCTTGCCGAACTGGCCGCCGCCTCCCCCGGGACCCGGGTGCAGGCCCGCCACCTGTCCACGGCGGACCAGCTGGCCGCCCTGCACGCCGGAGAGCTCGACGTCGGCCTGCTGCGGGAGCGCCCGCCGGGCCCCGACTTCGACGCGTTGCTGGTGGTGCGGGAGCGGCTGGGCGTCCTGCTGGCCGCCGGGCCGGCCGCGGAACTCGCCGGGCCCGACGGCATCGCGCTGGAGGCCCTCGCCGGGCTGGAGTGGGTGGGCTTCCCGCGCTCCGGCAGTCCCGCCTGGTACGACGAGTTGACCGCGATCCTGCGCAGCCACGGCCTCGACCTCGGCCCCGACGCCCCCGAGGGTCAGCTGCTGATCGCCGACGTGAAGCTCGCCGCGGTCGGCGCGGGACGCGCCTTCGCGCTGGCCCCGCCCGGCTGGCAGCCGCTGCCCGAGCACGTCGTCTGGTCGCCGCTGACCGGCCACCCGCTGGTCCGTCGCACCTGGGCGGTGTGGCCGGCCGCGTCCCGGCGGCGTGACCTGGGGCTCTTCGTCGCCGCGCTCGACCGGGTGATCGCCCGCTGAGGAAGCCCGTCACGGCGCCCGGCGTCCTCACCGCGCCCCGCGCTCCGACGGTGCCCCCCGCACTCCCACGGCACCCGGGGCCAACGGCAGCGCGACCTCAGACGGCCACCCGGCCCCCGTCGACGGGCAGCACCGCGCCCTGCACGAAGCTCGCCCCGTCCCCCGCCAGGTACACGATCGCCTCCGCGATCTCCTCCGCCGCGGCGGGCCGGCCGGCGGGCGCCTGCGAGGCCAGGGCGTCGAGCGCGTCGCCCATCCCGACGGTGCCCTCGGTACGGGTGGGACCGGGCTGCACGGCGTTCACCCGTACCCCCTGCGGCCCGAACTCCGCGGCCCACGCCCTGGTCAGCAGGTTCAGCGCCGCCTTGCTCGACCCGTACAGCGCCATCCCCGCCGCTCCGTAGCCGGCGACCATGGTGCTGACGTTGACGATCGCGCCCCGGCCCCGTTCAGCCATCCCCGGCGCGAGCTCCGCCACCAGGTAGAACGGCGCCTTCACGTTCAGCGCGTACACGGCGTCGACCTCGCTGTCCTTGGCGTGCTGCGTCGGCCCGAACGGGAAGACGCCGGCGTTGTTGACGAGGATGTCGACGCGGCCGCCGCCCAGTTCGCGCGCCTCCCGGGCGAGCCGGCGGGCGGACGCCGCGTCGGAGAGATCGGCGGCGACGAAGTCCGCCGTGCCGCCGCGCGCCCGGATCGCGTCGACCACGGCCGAGCCGCGGTCCCGGTCCCGTCCGGCGACCAGCACGTGGGCGCCGCGCTCCGCGAGCAGTGCCGCGGTGGCCGCGCCGATCCCGCTGGTCGCCCCCGTCACGAGTGCGACGCTGCCGGCCTGGATAGTGGAAGTCATCAGCTGTCCTTCATCGGTGCGTGCGACTCGGGGACGCGCGTGCGGCCCGTCGCCCGAGGTCACCGCGGATCCGCGATGACGGTCGACAAGAGCGCGCCGCACGGGGAGAAGATTTCGCCGGAGCCATCGCGGGTGTCTATGGCCGCGATAAGTCGCGCCTGCCGAGGCGTGCGGCCCCTGGCCACGGAGGTCCCCGGCCCGCATCCGGCCCCCGAACGCCCGCGTCCCGCACCGCGTCCAGGACCGCAGCCGGCCGCGGATCCCGGCCGCCGTTCCGCCCGCGCCGGCCCGGTACCCCCTCCGATCTCCGCGCGGCGGTCATCGGACCTCTCCGCCGGCCACCGCCTTCGCGCGTGCCCTCTTCCAACGATCTGTGGAGTTGTTTCTTTCCGCGATCGGAACCTTGCGGGGCTCCGCCGTGCTCTGTACGGTCGGGGCGCCGTTCATCCGAGCCTTCCGGAGGAGCATCCGATGATGGGGAACCCGAGACGCTTACGTGGCAAGAAGCTCGTCCAGCGGCTGGCGGTGGCGGCCGTCGCCGTCATCGCCGCGGTGGGGGTGTCCGTCCCCCCGGCCGTCGCCGCCGCCGGTTCCACCGCCGCTCCACCGGCCGGCGCCCAGGCTCGGTCCCACGCCACCGGCGCCCTCGCGTCGGCCACCGCCACGACCGCGGGCGCCACCACCCCGTTCACCACGTACGAAGCCGAGGCCGGCACCCTCGGCGGCGGCGCCGGGAAGGTGTCGCTGACCGCCGCGCCGACCAGCCAGTACTCCAGCGCGGCCCTCGAAGCGTCCGGCCACGGCTACGTCCACCTCGCCGGCACCGGCCAGTCGGTGCAGTGGACGAACACCACGGGCAAGCCGATCAGCTTCGTCAACCTTCGCGCCAGCATCCCCGACTCCGCGACCGGCGGCGGCCTCACCGGCACGCTGGACCTGTACGTCGACGGTACGTTCCGGCAGGCGGTCGCCCTCAACTCCAAGCAGACCTGGGTGTACGAAGGCACGCAGTACAACACCAGCGACGACCAGAACCCGGCCGACGGCTCCCCCCGGGTCTTCTTCGACGAGTCGCACGCCTTCGTCACCGGTGCCCCCATCGCGCCCGGCAGCACCTTCTCCCTCCGCCAGGACGCCGCGAATACCGCAGCCTTCTACGACGTCGACGCCATCGACGTGGAGGACCCGCCGGCCCCCCTCGCCCAGCCGGCCGGCTCGCTCTCCCTCACCAGCTGCGGCGCGGTGTCCGACCCGAATCCCACCAACGGGTCCGCCGACGGCCAGGCGGTCGACAGCACCGCCGCCATCCAGAACTGCATCGACCAGGCGCAGTCCCAGGGCAAGGTCCTGTGGATCCCGCAGGGCACCTTCTACGTCAAGGGCACCACGGGCCTGCAGGCCAAGGGCATCACCATCGCCGGGGCCGGCCTGTGGTACTCCACCGTCTACCGCGACGTGCCGGTGCCCAACAGCACCCCGCTGGCAGCGCTGTTCTCCCTGACGTCGTGCAAGGTGGAGGACTTCCACATCGACGCCAACGCGGTCAGCCGGAGCACGATCGGCGGCGACGGCGGCGCGATGGACACCACCGGTACCGACTGGGTCGCCGACGGCATCTGGTCCCAGCACACGGAGTCCGGCTTCTGGGCCTCGGGCACCGGCGGAACGGTGGAGAACAGCCGGCTGACCTCCATCTGGGCCGACGGCATCAACCTCAACAACGTCTCGCTCAACGCCGACACGGGGAACGACCTGACCGCCACCGGCAACTTCGTGCGCGGCACGGGTGACGACGCGATGGCGATCAACTCGGTCGCCTACAACACCGACGGCGGCACCACCACCACGTACCACCCGATGAACGACATCACCCTGACCGGCAACACCGCGATCGCGCCCTGGGGCGGCAAGGGCATCGGTATCTACGGCGGCAGCGGCCACCTGGTCAGCGACAACTACATCAGCGACACCGCGCGCTACATCGGCCTGGGCGCGGGGCGGTTCGGGGTCAACGGCAGCGACCTGCTGTCCGCGACGGTGACCGGCAACGTGGTGGTCAGGTCGGGCGGGAACGCCTACAGCCAGGGCCAGCCCGCGATGCACATCGGCAACGGCGGCGACGGCCAGAACACCGGCACCGTCGACCACGTCACCGCGACCGGCAACACCGTCACCGACGCGCTCTACGACGGGATCGGCTTCTCCACCTCCACCAACACCCTGCTCCAGGACAACACGGTCACCGACCCCGGCCGCAACGGCATCGTGATCTCGCCGCCGTTCTACCCGGCGCCCACCGGGTCGGCGACCCTCACCGGCAACACCGTCTCCGGGCTGCGGCCCAACGGCGCGACCGCGTTCACCAACAACTCCGCCGGTTTCACCGCGACGTCGAGCGGCAACAGCTGGCAGAGCGGCAGCGGCCCGGTCGAGGCGCCCTACGGCGGCACTCCGGCGGCGGTTCCGGGCACCGTCGAGGCGGAGAACTACGACACCGGCGGGGCGGGCCTGGCCTACGGCGTCACCTCGGTCAACGGCACCGCCGACGGCTACCGGCCCGACGGCGTCAACCTGGAGGCGACCTCCGACACCGGGGGCGGCTACGACCTCGGCTGGTCGGCCACCGGGCAGTGGTTCCGCTACACCGTCGACGTGGCGTCGGCCGGCACCTACTCCGTGAGCCTGCGGACGGCCGCTCCCAGCGCGGTGAGCGACGCGCTGCACCTCGCCGACGCGTCGGGGGCGAACCTGAGCGGCGCCGTCGCGGTCCCCGCCACCGGTGACTTCCAGGCATGGGGCACCGCCACCGCCCAGGTCACCCTGCCGGCGGGCAAGCAGGTCCTGACGGTGGATCAGGACAACGGCGGCTGGAACCTCGACAACCTCACCTTCGCCGGGACCGCCGGCACCAGCACGAACCTGGCCGCGGGCAAGGCGACCAGCGAGTCCGGCCACACCGACGTGTACCCCTCGTCCCACGTGACGGACGGCAACCAGGACACCTACTGGGAGAGCGCCAACAACGCGTTCCCGCAGTGGGTCCAGGTGGATCTCGGCTCGGCGCGGAGCGCGTCCCGCGTCGTGCTGCGGCTCCCGGCGTCCTGGGGCGCCCGCACCCAGACGCTCTCCCTGCTGGCGAGCACCGACGGCACCACCTTCAGCACGCTGAAGGCACCGGCCGCGTACGTCTTCGACCCGGCCACCGGCAACACCGTCACCCTGACGTTCCCCGCCACCACCCAGCGCTACTTCCGGGTGAACATCACGGCCAACACCGGCTGGCCGGCCGGGCAGGTCTCGGAGTTCGAGGTCCGGAACTCCTGATCCGGTGCGGGCGGGGCGGACCGGACGACCGGCCGCCCCGCCCGCGCCCCGGCCGTCCCGCCCTCCCGCCCTCACTCCGCCCCCGCTTCTTACGCCACCACTATCCGGCGGGTGCCACTGTGGAGCGCATGAGCCACTCCTTCACGCACCACCGCAAGGACCGCGGCCTCGGCGCCGACAGCCGCCCGAACAGCCCTTTCTCCTGCTCAGGGCTCCTCGCCCGGGTCCAGGCCCTCAACAGACGGACCGCCCGGTAAGGGGTGGCGACCGCCACGGGCCGTTGCCGTGTCAGCCACGCGCGAAACACCCGCCGTTCACGAAGTCGAGTGAGAGTCCTGGGGTCCCCCCAGCATCAACCACCGAACGTGATGAGGACGCATGTGCCGCGACGGACAGTGTGAACACCGAGTCGACCCCCTGGACATGGGCGCCGCCACCGACTCCGGCGAGGGCGCCGGCGCCGCGGCCGGCGCGCTCGGCCGCCGGCGGCTGCTGACCGCGGGGGTCGCCGGAGCGGCCGCGCTCACCCTCGCGCCGGTCTCGTTCGCCCAGGCGGCCGACGGCTCGTCCGCCGCGAAGCCGCCGGCCGGCAGCCAGGAGACCCGGGTCGTCACCGGGTTCCTGGAGACCGGCGCCGCCGACTTCGTGTACCTCCCGGTCGAGGTGCCGCGCGGCGTGCAGAAGATCGCCGTGTCCTACTCGTACGACAGGCCGACCGTCCCGTCGGGCGTCCCGGCCAACTCCTGCGACATCGGCATCTTCGACGAGCGCGGCATCGCGCTGGGCGGCAGCGGTTTCCGCGGCTGGTCCGGCGGCTTCCGCACCTCGTTCGAGATCAGCAACAGCGAGGCCACCCCCGGCTACCTGCCCGGCCCGGTCGACGCCGGCACCTGGAACATCGTCCTCGGCCCGTACCAGGTGGCGCCGCAGGGCCTGAACTACCAGGTCCAGATCACCCTCACCTACGGCGAGCCCGGCCCCGCCTTCGTCAAGAACTACCCGCCGCAGCGGGCCAAGGGCCGCGGCCGCGACTGGTACCGCGGCGACTGCCACCTGCACACCGTCTACTCCGACGGCAAGCACCTGCCCGTGGACGTCGCGACCGGCGCGCGCGCCGCCGGGCTGGACTTCATGGTCTCCACCGACCACAACACCTCCTCCTCGCACGCCGTGTGGGGCGAGTACGCCGGCTCCGACCTGCTGATCATCACCGGTGAGGAGGTCACCACCCGCAACGGCCACTGGCTCGCCCTCGGCCTGCCGGCCGGCGAGTGGATCGACTGGCGCTACCGTTCGCGGGACGACGCCTTCTCCCGCTTCTCCCGCCAGGTCCGCCGGGGCGGCGGCATCGTGGTGCCCGCGCACATGTACTGCGCCTACATCGCGAGCCAGTGGAAGTTCGGCTTCGACGACGCCGACGCCACCGAGGTGTGGACCGGGCCGTGGACGTACGACGACGAGCACGCGATCAGCACCTGGGACCAGAAGCTCGGTGAGGCGGTCCGCACCGGCAAGAGCTGGCTCCCCGCCATGGGCAACAGCGACGCGCACAGCGACCCGAACGTCATCGGCCTGCCGCACAACGTCGTCTACGCCGACGACCTGGCCACCGACGCGATCATGGACGGGATCCGGGCCGGCCGCAGCTGGATCGCGGAGTCCTCGGCGGTGAAGCTCACCTTCACCGCCAGCGGCAACGGCAAGCAGGCCGGCATCGGCGAGAAGCTGACCGTGCCCGCCGACGCGCCCGTGGACATCCGGCTCGACGTCGAGGGCGTGCCGCACGGCACGGTCCGGTTCATCACCGACGAGGGCCAGATGCACCAGGAGTCGGTGAGCGCCGAGGGCACCGGCACGGTGATCTGGCGGACGACCGCCTCGCTCGCCGCGTACGTGCGCGCCGAGGTCCGCCACCCCATGGCCGACGGCACCCCCGGCCAGGGCAACACCATGGGCGACGCGCTGCTGTTCGGCCCGATGGCGGCGCTGACCAACCCGCTCTTCCTGGTGAAGACCGGCCACTGATCCGCCCGGGTCCCGTCGCGCGGCACAATGGGGGAATGAACGACGCGCCGCACGACGGGACCCCGCCCGCGGGCCGCGGGCCCGCGCGCGACCGGGACGCCGAGGGCCGGGCGCGCAGCAACCGCCCGCGCGACGGTCTCGGCCGCCCGCTGCCCCGCGGCGCGCCCGGCGTGGCACGCCAGCCCGAAGGGGTGCGCCGCTCGGCGGAGCAGACCCTCACCGAGGCGCAGCGCCTTATCGACGACGGTATGCCCTTCCACGCCCACGAGGTGCTGGAGGACCGATGGAAGACCGGCCCGGCCGGTGAGCGCGACCTGTGGCGGGCGATGGCCCAGCTCGCGGTCGGCCTGACCCACGCCGCCCGCGGCAACTCCCGTGGCGCCGCGGCCCTGCTGGACCGCGCCGCCCGGGGACTCGCCCCCTACGCCGGCGACGCCCCCTACGGCATCGACGCGGCCGGCCTGGTCCGGTGGGTCGCGCACCAGGACCCCGCGCTCACCCCGCCCCCACCGCTGTTCGCCCCGCCGTCCGCGACCTGACCCGGCCGGGCGCGCACCGGGTCAGGACCAGTGCGGGACGTCGACCGGGTCGGCGCCCGGGAAGTGCAGACGGACCAGGTCGGCGGTCACCTCGCAGCGGATCGCCTCGCGCAGCGCCCGCGGGTCGACGGTGTCCTGGGAGAGGACGACCAGGGTGACGTGGACCTCCTCGCCGCCGTCCGGGGCGCCCTGCGCTGTGGGGAGGTCCAGCCCCTCTCCGTGCGGGACGCGCACGAGGTACGGCGTGGCCGAGTGCGAGCCGTAGGCGTTGGCGGCGACCTCGCGGGCGACGGCCGCCTCCTCGTCCCAGCCGTGCAGGGCGATCACCGCGCTGGTCAGGCCGGAGCCGGTACGCGCGAGCGCCCAGCCCGGGCCCGTCTCGACCTGCGGCGGGCGCGCGTCGGCCACCGCGTGGCCGCCCTCGCGCACCGTCGTCCCGTGCGGCCCGCCCACACGGTGCACCCGGACCTCCCACGGGCCGTGCAGGACGCTGGTGGACTCGACCGGAACCGGCGTGTCGTGACCGGGCGGCAGCGCGTCGTGCCGGGAGGCGGCGATCCGCCCCTCGCAGTGCAGCGGGTGGATGCGCACGCGGCGCGAGGCCGTGCCGTCGGGCGCGACCAGGGCCAGGTGGCCGTCCACCGCGCGGTCCCACGCGTGCGGCGCCGACTCGGGTGCGGTGGCCGTGGAGTAGCCGAACTTCGCGTAGTGCGGGTCGTCCTGGGCCGGGCCCTCCAGCGGGTTGTGGTCGCTGCCGTGGTTGACCAGCCGGACGATGCCGTCGTGCCGGGTGCCGTGCAGCAGCCAGCCCGGGACCGGCAGCGCCGTGTACTGGTCGGACTCCTCGACGGGCAGCGGGACCTCCGTCGCGGTCCACACCGGGTGCCCGGCGGGCAGCAGCAGCCCGAGGAAGCCCTTGCTCGCCCAGTACGGCGAGGCGGGACCGGAGTAGGACTGGGTGGCGGGCAGGAAGGTGCGGTACCAGCCGAGGGTCAGCAGGCCCCGCTCGTCCGGCGCGCCGCGCTCCACGAAGTGCCGTACCGCGCCCGAGGCGAGGCGCCGGGTGAGACCGGGCGCCAGCGGGGAGCAGTCCGCCAGCGCGCCCATCCACACCGGGGCGGTCGCCGCGAACCGGTAGGTGAGGGAGCGTCCTTGGTGGACCGGCGCGCCGTCCCCGCCGAAGAACCGCGGGTAGTCCGCCAGGAACTCCGCGAGCCGGTCCCGGTAGAGCTTCGCCCGCCCGCCGTCCTGCTCGCCCGCGATCCGCGCCCACAGCAGCGGGTAGAGGTGCATCGCCCAGCCGGCGTAGTAGTCGAAGTTGCGGCCGTCGCCGTCGGTGTACCAACCGCCGCCCAGGTACCAGTCCTCGATGCGGTCCAGCCCGCCGTCGATGTCGGCCTGGCTGAACGGCGCGCCGACCGACGCGAGGAACTGCTCGGCGACGACCTGGAAGAGCCGCCAGTTGTTGTCCCAGGTGCGGCCGCCGACGAAGCCGGAGAACCAGTCCACCACCCGCTGCTGGACGGCGCCGTCCAGCCGGTCCCAGATCCAGGGGCGGGTCTCGTGCAGGGCGACGGCGACCGAGGCGGCCTCGACCATCTGCTGCGAGCAGTTCGTCAGGGCCGGCCACGCCTCGCCGGAAGCCGGGTCGACGCCGGCGGCCAGCCCCCGCGCGTACCGCTCGACGAGCCGCTCGTCCACCGCGCCGCCCGCTCCGGCGATCCGGAAGGCGGCCAGCAGGAAGGTGCGGGCGAAGCCTTCGAGGCCGTCGGAGACCACGCCCGACCAGGAGTTGCGCCCGGGCAACCGGTACTGCGCGAAGCCGGGAGTGGCGAACGGCACCACCGAGTCCAGCAGATGATCGGCGAGCGCCTCCCAGTGCGCGCGGGTCCACCCGGTGCGCGGCGAGAGCACCCGGTCGGTCGGCGGGAGCGGAAGGAAGGGTGCGGTCATGCGGAGGTCCCGTCTCGTCTCGGTACTGCGCCCGGCGGGGGCGTGCCGGCAGGCCGGCCCGCCGCCAGCATGTAAGCGATTGCTATGCGGACGCAAGGGCGCCCGGGTTTTTTCTGCGCCTGCCCTGGTGAGAGGGCCGCGCCGGACGGTACGCGCTCAACTCCGGCGGGCCCGGACCCCGTTGCCGGGCGGCGCCACGGAGTCGCGCACCACGATGTGCGTGCCGAGCCGCACCACCCCGGTCGGCTGCTCGCGCCAGTCGTCCTCCTCGCCGTCCGCGAGCACCAGCCGGACCGCCTGCCGGCCCATCTCCTCCAGCGGGACGTGCACGGTGGTGAGCCGCGGCCGCAGCTCCTGGGCGACCGGGATGTCGTCGTACCCGACCAGCGAGACGTCCCTGGGCACCCGCACCCCGGCCTCCTCCAGCGCCTGCGCCGCGCCCGCCGCGACGATGTCGTTGGCGGCGAAGACCGCGGTGAAGTCCGGTCCCGCGTCGATCAGTTCGGCCATCCGGTGGTAGCCGGACGACCGGCTGAACGGCCCCGGCCTGACCAGCGCGGGGTCCGCCGCCACGCCGCGCGCCTTCAGCGCCCTGCGGTGGCCGGCCAGCCGGTCGCGACTGGTGGACAGCTTCGGCGGGCCGCCGAGGTAGAGGATCCGCCGGTGGCCCTGGGTGAGGAGGTGGTCGGTGACGGCGAAGGCGCCGCCCTCGTTGTCGTACTCCACCCGCGCGGTCGGCGCGCCCTCGCCGAGGCCGGGCCGCCCGCACAGCACCAGCCTGCTGCCGTCGGCGTGCAACGCCTCGGCACGGCGGCCCAGTTCGGCCACGTAGTCGCGGTCCTGCACGCTGCCGCCGACCAGGATGACCGCGTCCGCGCGGCGCTGGTGGAGCAGCTCGATGAAGGCCAGCTCGCGCTGCGGGTCGCCCTGCGTGCAGCACACCAGGCACAGCCGGTCGCCGGCGGCGGCCTCGCGCTCCACGCCGCGCGCGATGTAGGCGTAGAACGGGTCGATCACCTCGTTGACCACGATGCCGACGGTGCGGGCCGACACCCCCGCGAGCGCGCGGGCGTGGGCGTTGACGACGTAGCCCAGCTCGCGCATCGACGCCTCCACCCGTTCCCGGGTGGCCGCGGCCACGGGGTAGTTGCGGTTCATGACCCGCGAGACCGTCGCCGTGGAGACGCCCGCGTGCCGCGCCACGTCGGTGACGGTCGCCCGCCGCCGCCCGTCCTGGGATGTTCCTGCCCGACGCATGGTGCCGCCCTCTGCCCGCTGTCTGATCCCGCTGAGCCTATGGTCTGGCCGGCGATCCTCATGCCACCTCCGCCCGATCGGGTCGGCCGCCGTCATGCGAGGCGTTCCCAGCTGGCCTGGCGCACCTGGTGCAGCAGCGGCTGCCGCCGCGCGTAGCGGTCCAGCTCGTCGACGGCCAGCGATCCCAGCCGGGCCGCCTCGTTTCCCTGGGCTCCGGCCAGGTGGGGGGTCAGGAAGACGTTCGGCAGCGACCACAACGGGTGCTCCGGGGGCAGCGGTTCGGGCTCGGTGACGTCGAGCACCGCGTCCAGCCGGTTGCTCACCAGGTGCTCGGTCAGCGCGCCGATGTCGACCAGCGCGCCGCGCGCGGTGTTCACCAGCAGCGTGCCGGGCCGCATCAGGTCCAGCCGCCGCGCGTCGATGAGATGGCGGGTCGCGGGCGTCTGGGGCGCGTGCACGGTGACGACATCGCTCGTGGCCACCAGGGTGTCCAGGTCGGTGCGACGCGCGCCGAGCTGCTCGGCCTCGCCGTCGTCGAGGTACGGGTCGTAGAGCAGCACGTCGGCCTCCAGCGTGCGCAGCACCAGCTCGATCACCCGCCGGCCGGTGCGGGAGGCGCCGATCACCCCGACGGTCAGCCCGCGGGTGCCCAGCCAGTGCTGGCCGCCCAGGTCGGCGGCGGTGCGGTGGGTGCGGCGCTGCTGGAACATCCGGGCGAGCGGCAGGACCCGCTTGGCCCCCAGGATGATCGCGGCCAGCGTGAACTCCGCGACGGGTACGGCGTTGGCGGCGGCGGCCGAGGAGACGACGATGCCGCGGTCGAAGACCGTGGGCGACAGGAAGGTGCGCACCGTGCCGGCGGCGTGGATCACCGCGCGCAGCCGGGGCGCCCGCGCCAGCACCGCCGCGTCCACCGGGGGGCAGCCCCAGCCGGTGACCAGCACCTCGACACCGGCCAGTTCGGCGGCGGCCGCGGGGGTGGAGAAGTCGTCCACCGCGTAGGGGCGCCGCAGGTCGGCGACCTGCTCCAGGCGGCGCAGGACGGCCGGCGGGAAGACCGCGTCGACCATGCCGGGACTCATCGTCAACAGCGTGCGGGGCCGCCCCGGCGGATCGTCGGCGTCCACCTCGGGACCGGTGGACGCCTCGTCGATGCTACGCACCCTGCCTCCGGACAGTAAACGTGTACTACGGACGAGGGCACGCTAGGCACTGGGCGAGGCGGCCGTCAAGAAAGCCACCGACTCCCAACTCTGCAGGTTCCGCCGCAAGATGGCCTCTGACCACTGCTTTCTCCGCTGTTCGCCCGTCCGGGGCGGCCGCGCGAAACGCAGACTTTTCACGACGCCTATTGACGCTCGACGTAATCGCTTACTACTTTCTCGCACCAGAAGAGCCCCGATCACACTCCGGCGCCGCCCAGGGCAACTCCTGCGCCACCCCGTCGAACAGGAACCGCGTCGCATGGCTGACACCGCAACAGGTCCACCGCGCAGCGGGCGGCGCGAGCCCGCCCACCCCGCCGGTCCGCAGGTGCACCGGCTGTCCCTGTGGCAACGGCTCAAGCGCGACAAGGTGATGCTGCTGCTGACCCTGCCGGGCCTGCTGTACTTCGTGGTCTTCCACTACGTGCCGCTGCTGGGCTACGTGGTGGCCTTCCAGCACTACGAGCCCTACCTCGGCTACATGCACAGCACCTGGACCGGCCTGAGCAACTTCTCCGCCGCGTTCTCCCAGCCCGCGTTCTGGTCGGCGACCCGCAACACCGTGGAGATCGCCGTCATCCAGCTGGTGTTCTTCTTCCCGGTGCCCATCGCCCTCGCGCTGCTGCTCAACAGCGTGGTGAGCGGGAGGGTGCGCCGCTTCGTGCAGAGCGTCGTCTACCTCCCGCACTTCATCGGCTGGATCATCATCGTCTCGATCTTCCAGCAGGTGCTCGGCGGCGCCGGGTTGCTGCCCCACCTGCTCGGCAAGGTGGGCCTGCCGCGCTACGACATGATGTCCGACCCGCACGCCTTCCCCTGGCTGCTCACCCTGGAGTCGATCTGGAAGGACGCCGGTTGGGGGACGATCATCATCCTTGCCGCGCTGATCGGCATCGACCGCGGCCTCTACGAGTCGGCGGCCATCGACGGCGCCGGGCCCTGGCGGCGGCTGTGGCACGTCACGCTGCCCGGCATCTCACCGGTCATCGTGCTGCTGCTCATCCTCAACCTCGGCAACCTGCTGTCCGTCGGCTTCGAGCAGATCCTGCTCCAGCGCGACGCGGTGGGACCGGATGCGGGCGAGGTGCTCGACACCTACGTCTACTACCACGGCATCCAGGACAACGACTGGGGCGTCGCGGCCGCGGTCGGCCTGGTCAAGGCAGTCGTCGGCACCGTCCTGGTGGTCGGCGCCAACAAGTTCGCCCACCGGCTGGGCCATGAGGGGGTGTACCGCGGTGCTGACCGCTGATACCACCGACGTCACCCGATCCCGGCCCGCTCGGGAGGGGGCCGATCCGTCCGGGAGCGGGGCGAAGGCCCGGCGCGCGGCCCGCGGGGCCGGCGGGTCCGAGGGGCGCCCGCCGTGGATGGAGCGGCCGAGCCTGGCCGGGCGGTGGGGCAAGGCCGTGATCCTGGTCCTGGTGGTGGCCGCCGTCGCCTACCCGATGATCGGCATCATCGCGACGAGCTTCGCCTCGCAGTCCGACATCATCAAGAGCTCGGGCCTGGTGCTGTGGCCGGCGCACCCCACGCTCGCCGCCTACCGCACCGTCTTCACCGGCGGCGTGGTGCTGCGCGCCCTGTTCGTCAGCATCGGCGTGACCGTCGTCGGCACCTTCGCCAGCCTGCTGATGACGATCGGCATGGCCTACGGCCTGTCCCGGCGCGAGGTGACCGGCTCCCGGATCATCCTGATGACGGCGCTGTTCACGATGCTCTTCAACGCGGGCATCATCCCGAACTTCCTGCTGGTCAAGAACCTCGGCCTGTACAACACGTACGCGTCGCTGGTCATGCCGACGCTGATGAGCGCCTTCAACCTCGTGGTGCTGCGCGCCTTCTTCATGAACCTGCCGACGGAACTGCTCGACGCGGCGCGCATCGACGGCGCCGGCGACCTGCGGATCCTGGTCAGCGTCGTGCTGCCGCTGTCCAAGGCCGTCATCGCCGTGGTCAGCCTCTTCTACGCGGTGACGTACTGGAACGCGTTCTTCAACGCCCTGCTCTACCTCGACGACTCCGACAAGTGGCCGCTGCCGATGGTGCTGCGCAGCTACGTGCTCCAGGGCCAGAGCCTGAGCGGCGCCGCGGCCGGAGAGACCGTGGCGCCCCAGCAGGCCGTGCAGATGGCGGTGCTCGTCATCGCGGTGGTGCCGATCCTGCTCGTCTACCCCTTCCTCCAGCGCTACTTCACCAAGGGCGTGCTCACCGGCGCCGTCAAGGGCTGAGCCCCGCTCGCCCGCCACCCCCAGCAGCCCGCCCCACTCCTGGCAAGGAGAGACATGTCCCGATCCCGTTCTTCCTCACTCAGCCGCAGAGCGCTGCTGCGCTCCGCCGTCGGCGTCGGCCTGGGTCTCGCCGCGTCGCCGGTGCTCAGCGCCTGCGGTGACGGCGGGTCCACCGCCAAGGCGTCGGCGAAGGCGGCCGACCTGCTGCCCGCCACGACCGTCCGCGACATCGGCCTGAAGCCCGACCTGCCGGGCACCGCCGCGGGCGTCCCGCAGGGCTTCTACCGCTACCCGGCCACCCCGCTGCGCGCCACCAGGGGCACGCCGCTGGCGGGTGCGGACACGGTGCGGGCCACCACGGAGACGTTCATGCCGCCCCCGCCCGGACGGGGGAAGAACGCGGCCTGGCAGGCGATCGAGAAACTCCTCGGCGGGCAGGTCGACGTCACGGCGGTGCCCACCGACGACTACCCGACGAAGTTCTCGACCATGGTGGCCGGCGGCAGCCTGCCCGACATCTTCGAGTACCCGGAGACCGGCGGGGTGGACGACAAGGCCGCCTTCCTCGCGGCGACCTGCGCCGACCTCACCCCGTTCCTGGCCGGCGGCAAGGTCAGCGCCTACCCCAACCTCGCGGCGATCCCCAAGGCCGCGTGGCAGGGCGCCATCTTCGGCGGGCGGCTCTACGGCGTGCCCATCTCCCGGATGGGCACCGGCGGCGCCGGCTTCTACCGGCACGACCTCTTCGCGCAGGTCGGGGTGACCGACCCGCGGCAGATCGCGGACACGGACGCGTTCGTGAAGCTCTGCAAGGAGCTGACCCGCCCCTCCAAGGACCAGTACGCCATCATGGCCGGCGCGAGCAACCTGGTCGCGATGAGCACCGGCGCGCCCAAGGACTGGCGGATGGACGCCAAGACCGGCGCTTTCACGCACCAGTTGGAGACCGACGAGTTCCGTACGGCGATCGAGGTGCAGCGCACGCTGTACAAGGCGGGCTGCTACTACCCCGGTTCGATCGGGATGTCGGGGTCGCAGAAGGCCAAGTACACCGACATGTTCATGAACGGCAAGGCCGCCTACGTCTACGACGGCATGCCGGCCTACCTCACCCCCAGCACCGGCTACATCGACGCCATGCAGGCCGTCGACAAGAGCTTCGACCCGCGGCCGATGGTGCCCTTCGGCTCGACCGCGGTGTCCTGGATGGACAACGTCGCGTTGCAGAACGTGCACCTGAAGAAGGCGTCCGCCGAGCGGGTGCGGCAGCTGCTCGCCTTCGCCGACTTCGCCGCCTCCCCGTTCGGCAGCGTGGAGTACACCCTCATCAACTACGGGGTCGAGGGCACCGACTTCACCCGGGACGCGCACGGCAACCCCGTGCTCACCACCAAGGGCACCTCCGACGTCGCCGTGCCCTGGAAGTTCTTCGGCTCGGCGGTACCGGCCGTCTTCAGCGCGACCTCCACGCAGGGCGTGCGCTACAGCCACGACGCGTACGCGACGCTCATCCCGATGATGGTGCCCGACCCCACCCTCGGCTACTCCTCGCCGACCTGGGACTCCAAGGGGTACGGCAGCCTGTCCACGCTGCTGGGCGACGGCGTGAAGGACCTGATCACCGGGCGCAAGCCGATGTCCTGGTACGGCGAGCTGACGAAGAACTACCTCGCCGCGGGCGGCGAGAAGGCCAGGACCGAGTTCCAGGAGGCGGCGCAGAAGGGGACGAAGAAGTGAGTCTGCCGGCTGACGACCGTCCCGCATCCGCATCCGCCCCCGCACCCGCCCCCGTTCAGGCCTCCGCCCCAGGCCGCCGGACCCTCCTGCGCGCCGGCGCGGTCGGTGCCACCACGGTCGCCATGGCAGGTACAGCCGCCGCGGCGGGCACGGCCTCCGCCGCCCCCGCGACCGCCGCCAGGGGCTTCGACCCCGCCCCGGGTGCCCCCGGCGTCGGTGACCCGCTCTTCCCGACCCTTGGCAACGGCGGCTACCGGGTCACGCACTACGACCTGACCTTCGACTTCACCCCGGTCTCCTACGACTTCACCGGCGTGGTGGCGATGCGCGCCCTGGCCACCCAGGACCTGTCGGCGTTCAACCTCGACACCGACGGCCACACCATCGACCGGGTGACCGTGGACGGGCGGGACGCGGCGTGGTCCCTGTCGCCCGGGCAGAGCGGCCAGGAGCTGACCGTCACCCCCGCCCGGCCGCTGCACGACGGGGCCGCGTTCACCGTCGAGGTCCACTACCACGGCAACGGCAAGGACCACCGCTCCAGCCTCAGCGGCTGGGTGTTCGGCGCCGACGGCGGCTTCGCCTGCGCCGCCCAGGCATCCCGCGCCGACACCTTCTTCCCCTGCAACGACACGCCCTCGGACAAGGCCGCGTGGACCTTCCACATCAGCGCCCCCGAGGGCTACGTGGCCACCGCCAACGGCGAGTTGCTGCGCAGGACGCCGCGCGCCGACGGCTCCACCGTCTGGCACTTCGCGCTGCGCGAGCCGATGCCCACCGAGCTGTGCGGCATCGCCGTCGTCAAGGGCACCTACCTGTACGGCGCGAGCCACACCGGGCTGCCGCTGCGACACGTCGTCCCGCGGGGCGAGGAGGACACCTACGCGCCGATCGTGGCCCGCACCGCGGACCATCTGGCCTGGCTGGAGGCGAAGTTCGGGCGCTACCCGTTCTCGCTCTACGGTCTGCACATCTACGGCGGCTACACCGATGCCCTGGAGAACCAGACCCTCAGCCTGTTCGGCACCAACTGGTTCAAGCCCAACGCCGACGGCAACCCCACGTGGGAGAACACGATGGTGCACGAGCTGACCCACCAGTGGTGGGGCGACTCGGTCACGCCGCGCGACTGGCAGCAGGCATGGCTCAACGAGGGCCCCGCGACCTACTACGCCGCCCTCTACAGCGAGGAGCGCGGCTGGTCGGTGATGGCGGACACGATGAAGAAGACCTACGGGTCGCTGAACGCGGTGCGCGCCGCCGACGGCCCGCCCGGACTGCCGAACGCGCTCGGCGGCACCAACATCTACGACGGCGGCGCGCTCGTCCTGTACGCCCTGCGGATGCGCGCCGGGCAGTCGCGGTTCGATCGGATCATGCGGCTGTGGCCGGAGCGCTACAGGAACTCCACCGCGTCGAGCGAGGACTTCATCCGGCACGCCGTGCGGGTCACCGGCGACACCACCCTCGACCCCTTCCTGCGCGACTGGCTGTTCGGCGCGGTCAACCCGCCGATGCCCGGGCACCCCGACTGGAGCGTGACCGCATGACACCGCCGCACACCCGCGCAGCCGGTACCACCGGCGCCACCGGCACCACCGGGACCGCCGTGACCCGCCGCGCCGCCCTGGCCACCCGCGCCCGGACCACCGGGACGACCCGCGTCCGCGTCGCTGCCCTCGCCCTCGCCGCCCTCGCCGCCTCCTTCCTGCTGCCGGCCGGCCCCGCGTCGGCGGCGAGCCCCGGGCCGACGGTGTACCAGGCCGCGCCCACCGGCTCCGGGGACGCCTGCGACCGCGCGCACCCCTGCTCCCTCGACGGCGCACGCGCCAAGGTCCGGGCCGGCATCGCCGGCGGCATGGACCGCGACGTGCGGGTCGAACTGCGCGGCGGCGTCTACCCGATGACCGGTCCGCTCACCCTCGGCGCCGCCGACTCCGGGCGGGACGGCCACACCGTCACCTGGACCGCCGCCCCCGGCGCCCACCCCGTGCTGTCCGGCGGGGACGTCCTCGGCGGCTGGGCGAGGAACCCCGACGGCACCTGGACCGCCGCGGTTCCGGCCGGGGTGACGCCCCGCCAGCTCTTCGTCGACGGGCAGCGCGCGATCCCCGCGCGCGGCGCGGCCTGCGCCGCGAGCGTCTGCCACGCCACGAAGGACGGCCTGACCGGCGCCGTCGCCACCGGCATCGCCGGCTGGGCGCGGCCGGCCGACGTGACCGCCGTCATCAAGGTCCGCTGGCGCAACTACCAGTGCCGGGTCACCGGCGTCAGCGGCGACGTGCTCACCTTCGCCCAGCCGTGCTGGGCCGACTCCTCCAGCGGCACCGGCCGCACCGGGCCGTCCTGGGACACCACGACGGTGGACTCCACCCGCTACACCGGCGTCGCCTGGTTCCAGAACGCCCCCGAACTGCTCGACACCCCCGGCGAGTTCGTGTGGAACTCCGCGGCCCGCACCGTCACCTACCTGCCGCGTGCCGGGCAGGACATGCGGCAGGCCCAGGCGGTCACCCCCGCCACCGAGCACCTGGTCGTCGTGGACCACGCCCACGACCTCGACCTCACCGGCCTCGGCTTCGCCTACGCGGCCTACCTGCAACCCGGCACCCCGGACGGCTACGCGGGCACCCAGGCCGGGCTCACCCTCACCGGTGCGAGCGGGCCGGCCGACCAGTCCGGCCGCTACTACACCAAGCCGTCCGCGGCGCTCACCGTCGACGGCGGCCGGAACGTCCACGTCGAGAACGCCGACTTCACCCACCTCGGCGGCGCGGGCGCCGTGCTCCAGGACGGCACCCAGCACTCCTCGGTCACCCGCTCCCGCTTCACCGACCTGTCCTCCGGCGCCCTCTACGTCGGCGACACCGATCCCCATCCCTCGCCCGAACTCGCGGGCAGGGACAACACGGTGGCGTACGACACGATCGACCACGCCGGCGTGGAGTACACCGACGCCGCCGGCATCTGGGCGGGCTACGAGGCCGACCTGACCGTCGACCACAACACGCTGGAGCACCTGCCGTACTCCGGCGTCTCCGTCGGCTGGGGCTGGAACCAGCCCGGGGCGCAGACCTCGGTGCTGCGCGACAACCGGATCACCGCCAACCGGATCACCGACGTGATGAGGGTCCAGGACGGCCAGCACGACGGCGGCGCCGTCTACACCCAGGGCGACCAGCCCGGCACGGTCATCTCCGGCAACTACATCAACCGGTCCGCGTACGGCAACACCGAGCGCGACGGCAACGGGATCTACCTGGACGAGCAGTCCTCGCACATCACCGTCGAGAACAACGTGCTCACCCGGCTCGGCTACAAGTGGATCTCCAACTGGGCGGACTACGGTGTGCAGAACACCGCCACCGGCAACTGGACGGACACCGACGCACCCGCCCTGGCGGGGACCGGATCGGTCGCGGTGGGCAACCACACCCGGCTCGACGTCCTGCCCGCCCCGGCGCTGGCGATCGCCGCCCGGGCCGGCGCCGACGGCCCGCACGTCGAGCCGCTGCGCGCTGATCTGGCCCGTCAGGGCACCGCCACCCAGTCCTCCACCGACGGCACGGCCACCGCCGCGAACGCCGCCGACGGCGACACCACGACCGACGCGCTCACCCTGTCCGCGGCCGGCTCCTGGTGGCAGACCGACCTCGGCGCGGTCCACCGGATCGACCGGATCGAGATCTGGAACGACGCGGCCATGACCACCGCCGACGCCGACGTCTCGATCAGCGACTCGCCGGACTTCGCACGGGCCACCACCGTGCACCTCACCGGCAAGGCGCTGCGCCCCACCGTGCTGGACCACCTGGGCGCCCGCGGCCGCTACGTGCGGATCACCGCGACCGGCACCGGGCGGATCGGCCTGGCCGAGGTGCGCGTCCACTCCTGACCCACCGGCGGGGCCGGTCCACCCGGCCCCGTCGCCCCCGCCCCCCCGGCTAAGGACTGATGCAGGCGTGACCACCTCGGATCTGGCTCTCGGCGTCCTCGGCTACGGGCTGCGCGGCTCGCTGGCCCGCACCGCGCACCGGCCCGGCGCGGGCGCGCGCGTCACGGTCCTCGCCGACCCCGACCCCGCCGCGCGGGCCAAGGCGGCCCGCGACCTGCCGGGCGTGCGCACCGTCACCGACCACCGCGAGGTCGTCGAGGGCCGCGGCGTCGACGCCGTGCTGATCCTGACCCCCGACCACACCCATGCCGACCTCGCCTGCCAGGCTCTGCGCGCGGGCACGCCGGTCTTCCTGGAGAAGCCGCTGGAGATCACGGTCGAGGGGTGTGACACCATCCTGCGCACCGCCCACCGCACCGGCACCCCGCTGTACGTGGGCCACAACATGCGGCACATGCCGGTGGTGCGGCTGATGCGCGACATCGTCGCGCGCGGCGAGATCGGCACGGTCCGGACCGTGTGGATCCGCCACTTCGTCGGGTACGGCGGCGACTGGTACTTCAAGGACTGGCACGCCGAACGCCGCAACACCACCGGCCTGCTGCTGCAGAAGGCCGCGCACGACATCGACGTCCTGCACTGGATCGCCGGCGGCTACACCCGCACGGTGCAGGCCCTGGGCGACCTGATGGTGTACGGCGACAACCCGCACCGCCGCGCGCCGGGCGAGCCCAAGCACGACGACTGGTACACCACCGACGGGCACTGGCCGCCCGCCACCCAGCGCGGCCTCAACCCGGTCATCGACGTCGAGGACGTCTCCCTGGTCAACATGCGCCTCGACAACGGCGTGCTGGCCGCCTACCAGCAGTGCCACTTCACCCCCGACTACTGGCGCAACTACACCGTCATCGGCGACGCCGGGCGGCTGGAGAACGTCGGCGACGGTCCCGGCGCGGTGGTGAAGGTGTGGAACTCCCGGCGCTCCGCGCAGCGCACCGACGCCGACGCCGAGTACCCGGTGCCGGAGCAGGACGAGGGCGGCCACGGCGGTGCGGACCCGCTGCTGATCGACGAGTTCCTGCGCTTCGTCCGGGTCGGCGGCCGTACCGACACCTCGCCGGTCGCCGCGCGGATGGCGGTGGCCGCCGGGGCCCGGGCCACCGAGTCCCTGCGGGACGGCGGAACCCCGCGCGAGGTGCCGCCGCTCGACCCGGAACTCGTCGCCTACTTCGACAACGGCCAGACCGCCCCCGGCCGGCCCTGACGTCCGCAGCCGTGCCCCGCCACCCCCACCGGAGATGACATGCGACCCGCCACCCCCTCCCGTACCGCCACCCCGTCCCGTACCGCCTCCCGCCGCGCGCTGCTGCGCTCGGCGACGGTCGCCGGCGCGGCGGCACTGCTCGGCCTCGCGATGACCGGGCAGTCGTGGGCCTCCACACCCACCTCGACCTGGACCACCGGGGCGCCGACCCCGGTCAGCCGGCTCACCCTCCCGATGTCCTTCGAGTCCGCGCCCGCCGCCGGCGGCATGTACTTCGCGTACTACACGACGCTGGAGAGCGGCACCCGGCCGTACGCCGGCTTCCAGCCCAAGGAGGACGACGCGGACGGCCGCCCCACGCTCCAGGCGGTGTTCAGCTCGTTCAACGCCGCGGCCACCACCACCGACACCAACTGCTCGTACGGCGCCGACGGCGGCGCCGGCGTGAGCTGCGCGGCCCGGTTCGCGTACACCAGCGGCACGATGTACGCGCTCGTCCTGCAGCGCGCGAGCGTCACCGGCGACACCCAGCTGATGACCGGCGACGTGGTGGACGAGTCGACCGGCGCGATCGTGACCCACATCGGCAGCTTCAGCCTGCCGTCGGACGCCGGCCGCTTCAAGGCGTCCGACTCCGGCTTCATCGAGCCCTACCTCACCGCCGGATGCTCCCAGCAGGTCACCGTGACCTACGGGGAGCCGGTCGGCTCGGAAGGCGGCAGCGACTTCACCGGTACGCCGCCGGTCGTCACCGACCCCTCCTCCGGCAGCTGCCTGAGCACCGCCTCCACCACCACGGCGCAGGGCCGCCGGGTCACGGTGACCGGGGACGCGTACACCGGGTAGCGGCGCCGGGGGTGGGGTCAGACCAGGCGGCCGACGTGCGCCAGCGCCTGCTTGAGCAGGGTGCCCCGGCCGCCTGGCATCTCCTCCTGGAGCTGCGGTGAGGACGCCTCCTCGGGCGTGAACCAGACCAGGTCCAGCGCGTCCTGCCGCGGCCGGCAGTCGCCCGCCACCGGGACGACGTAGGCGAGCGACACCGCGTGCTGGCGCGGGTCGTGGTACGGCCCGACGTCCTGGGTCGGGAAGAACTCGGCGACGGTGAAGGGCTGGAGGGAGGCCGGGACCCGGGGCAGCGCCACCGGTCCCAGGTCCTTCTCCAGGTGCCGGACGAGCGCGTCCCGCACCCGCTCGTGGTGCAGCACCCGGCCGGAGACGAGGCTGCGGCTGACCGCGCCGTCCGGTCCGATCCGCAGCAGCAGGCCGATCCGGGTCACCTCTCCGTTGTCGTCGACCCGTACCGGTACGGCATCGACATAGAGGATCGGCATGCGGGCGCGCGTCAGCTCCAGGTCCTCGGGAGCCAGCCAGCCGGGCGTGGTGTCGGTCATGTCAGCCATTGGGTGATCGTATGTGGAGCACCGGCGTCTCCGGTATGGCGTCCGGTGCTCCCCGTACGGTCGGTCAGCCGGCGGTCGCCGTGAGTTCGCTGATGCGTTGCGCGCCCGACGCGGTGCCGGGCGTCGCGCTGGTCAGGTCCAGCCGCAGCCGCGCGGTGTGCACGGCGGTGAAGGCGATCACCGTCGGGGCGCCGCTCGCGCTCGCCCAGGTGACGGCGGGGTCGGGCACCGGGCTCCAGCGGTCGCCGTCCCAGTACGACACGGTGACGGTGGCCGGCAGGCTGTGCGTCGCGTCGACGGTGAAGGAGACGGAGACGGTGTCGACGGCGCGGGCGTCGGCCCAGGTGACCGACACCCAGTCCGCCGGGCGGGCCCCGTTGAAGGCGGGCAGCAGCGCGGTGGCGCTCTTGTTGAAAGCGTTGGACCAACCGGTGGCCGGGTTGCCGTCGAGCATCGCGGCCGGCAGCGAGGTGGAGGAGCCGGAGTAGCTCGCGTCGGCCAGCGGGTACTGGGGTGCGCCGGGTCCGGGGTCGGGCGCGAACCGGAGCGGGGGAGTGGTGGCCGCCGCGCCGGGCGCGCGAGTGGTGCGGACCGAGGCGGTGGCGGAGTGCAGGCCGGGCGCGCTCGCGGTCACGTCGAGGTGGCCGGCGGTGCTGCCGGTGCGGACGATGGCGAGTGCCTTGCCGTGGAAGGCGGTCCTGGTGGTGGCCTGGTACCGCTCGGCGCTCTCCTGCTGCCCGTTGTCGAGGCCGGCCAGCGAGCCGCCGGTCACCGCGAAGGTGAGCAGGTGGTCGGCGCCGGGCACCACGACGCCGCGGGAGTCGATCACCTCGGCGGTGACGAAGACCAGGGAGTCCCCGTCGGCGACCGCGGAACCGCGGTCCGGGGTGAGCCGGACGGCGTGCGGCTCACCGGCGGTGCGCAGCACGTCGGTGGCCACCACCTTGCCGTTCCTGCGCGCGACCGCCTTCAACTCGCCCGCGGCGAAGGGCACGTCCCAGGTCAGGTGCAGCTTGCCCGCACTGCCGTTCGGGCTGGTGTAACTGCCGGGGTAGGCGCCCGTGGTGACCGTCTTGTCGTCGCCGGTCGGCTCCGTGGTCTCCAGGTAGGTCCGCCCGTCCAGGGTCTTCTTGGTGTCGAAGCGCCGCACGCCCAGCGAGCGGCCGGCGAGGAAGAGTTCGACGGTGTCGACGTTGGAGTACGCCCACACCTGGACCGTCTCGCCGGGGGCGTGGTCCGTCCAGTCCATCGGCACCAGGTGCACCATGGGCTCGGTGGTCCACTGGCTGCGGAAGAGGTGGTACATGTCCTTGGGGAAGCCGGCGGTGTCGACCGCGCCGAAGAAGGACGACTTCACCGGGAAGACGCCGTACGGCGTGGGCTCGCCGATGTAGTCGGTGCCCGACCAGAGGAACTCGCCGACGAAGAACTCCCGGTCGCGGTCCTTCTTCAGGCCGTACTCGCCGCTCATGGTCCACGACGCGAGGTTGTTGTCGTACGACGAGGTGGCCCGCCGGCCGGGCGTGTAGTTCTCGCCGGTGTTGAGGTGCTGCGGCTCCTGGTAGGTGCCGCGGCTGGAGGTCTCCGAGGACGACTCGGACTCGAAGAGGAACAGGTGCGGGTAGCGCGCGTGCAGCGCGTCCACCGAGGTCGCGGTGTTGTAGTTGAGGCCGAGGCCGTCGAGCTTGGCGAGCATCAGGTCGGCCGCCGAGCCGACCGCGGGCAGCCCGCGGTACTTGTCGGAGCCGATGACGATCGGGCGGCTGTCGTCGAGCGCGCGGATCGCACTGATCAGCCCGTCGGCCATGGCCAGTCCGGCGGTGCTGGTGGAGTCGGGGATCTCGTTGCCGATCGACCACATCATCACCGCGGGCGAGTTGCGGGCCGCGCCGACCATCTCGGCGATGTCGGCGGCGCTGTTGGCGTCGAAGAAGCGGCCGTAGTCGTAGGTGTTCTTGCCGGTGTGCCAGCAGTCGAACGCCTCGACCATCATCACGATGCCCAGTTCCTCGCAGACCTGGATCATCTCCGGCGAGGGCGGGTTGTGGGAGGTGCGGAAGGCGTTGACGCCCATGGACTTCATGGTGGTCATCTGGCGCAGCACCGCGTCGTAGTGGATCGCGGAGCCGAGCGCGCCCTGGTCGTGGTGGAGGTCGACGCCCTTGATCTTGGTGGGCTCGCCGTTGACCGACAGCCCGTGGTCGGGGTCGAGGGTGAGGTGGCGCACGCCGAAGACGGTGCTGACGGTGTCCACCGTCCTGCCGCCGACCTGGACCTCGGTCTGCAACGAGTAGCGGTTGTCCGGGGTGGCGGGGGACCACAGGTCCGGCCGCTCCACCCGGAGTTCGACCGTGACCGGCTGCTCGCCGGTGGCGACCGCCAGCGCGAGCGGCGCCGAGCCCCGGGCGACCTGGTGGCCGGCGCGGTCCCGCACGGTGGTGACGACGGTCGCGGCGACGGTGCCCGCGGTCTCGTTGACGACGCCGATCCGGGCGCGGACGGTGGCGTATCCCGCGCCCTTCGCCGGGTGGAGGGTGTCGGCCAGGTCCGGCGTGGTGACGTAGGTGCCGTGCCGGGCGACGTGCACCGGGTCGGTGACGACCAGCCGGGCGTGGCGGTAGATGCCGCTGCCGGAGTACCAGCGGCTGCTGGGCAGTTGGTTGCGGACCTGCACGGCGATGACGTTGGGCGTGCGGCCGTCGGTGTGCAGCAGGTCGGTGAGGTCGTAGGCGAACCCGGTGTAGCCGTAAGGGTGGTTGCCCACCTGCGTGCCGTTGCAGTAGACGTAGCTGTCCATGTAGACGCCGTCGAACTCGACGCTGATCCGGCGGCCCCGCGCGGCGGCGGGCAGGGTGAACGACCGGCGGTACCAGCCGAGTCCGCCGGGCAGATAGCCGCTGCCGCCGGCGGTGCCGTTCGCGGTGGTGGGGGTCTGCTCGATGCTCCAGTCGTGCGGGACGCGCACCTCGCGCCAGCGGGAGTCGTCGAAGCCGGGGTCGGCGGCGTCCGCGTAGGCGCCGGTCGGATCGGTGATCCCGGCCGGGTTGACCAGCACGAAGCGCCAGCCGTCGGCGAGGTCGACGGTGCGGGGCAGGCCCGACGCGGACGTCTCCGGGTGGGCCGGGTCCGGCTGGGCGCTCGCGGTTCCGGCGAGGCCGGGCAGGGCGGGGACCGCGGCTCCGGCCGCTCCGGCGATCAGCAACGACCTGCGGTTGACCGGCATGGCGTGACCCTTCTCGTTGATATGCACCCGACGGCCCGTGAAGAGTCGTCATAACTGACCAGCTTTGAACAGAACCAACCACGCGCTCACGGATTCTTGCACCGCCGCACTGCAAGGGGTCAAGGGTCGCGTCAGGGCTTTCCCGCACGGTTTCCGCAGGCCGTCCGCCTGGTGAGCCGCCCGGTCGGGTCCCGGCCGGGACGTCTTTACAACGATGGAGAGATGACGTCGTCCTGCTGGGGCGATCCGCACTCCATGGCGTCGCTCCGGGTCTCGTCGCGAGCTGCGTGCGGGCCCGCGGTCGAGGGGCGCGGGCGCCGCCGGAGGCCGCGGTCCGGATTCCCGCGCACCACCTGAGTCGACCTCAAACCTGCTGATCGGTAAGGGTTTTCCTTTACCCGGAGTAGCCGTTCCGGAGCGTCCGCGCGTGGTGCCGGGCGGCGCGAATCCGTCCGGTACGAGGGATGGACATGGCATCGGGCCTGTGCTGTCATCGACCTGCTTCGCTTTACATCGTTGTAGGAAACTCTTCCGACGGACCCGCCGCCGCCGGGCTCCGGCCCGCTCCGCCCCTGCTCCGAGCCGGACCGCGCGCCCCTGCCATCCGCTCCCGAGGGAGCGGTCCCTGGAGGAAACCGATGACACAGAGAACCGACGACACCGGGTTGCCGGGCGCCCCGGACGGACCGGAACCGGGCGGGCTGTCCCGGCGCGGCCTGATGCGGTGGACCGGTGCGGCCGGTGCGCTCGGCGTCGCGGGCGCCGGGCTGCTGCCCGGGCTCGCGGGCACCGCGCAGGCCGCCGGCGCGGACACGGCGGACGCCTCCGCCGCGAGCACCTCCGCCAAGGGCGGCGCCGCACCCGCCGCCGGAGACACCGTCTTCGACCCGATCCGGCCGCCGTCGGTGCCGCTGGCGGTGCGCTCGCCGTACCTGAGCGCGTGGCTGCCGGCGAGCACCACCGCGGGGACCTGGCCGACGTTCTGGACCGGCCACACCGTGGCGATGACCGGGATCGCGCAGATCGACGGCGTGCCCTTCCTCTTCCTCGGCGCGCCCAACATCGACGGCCAGGTGCTGCGCGGCATGGCGCAGCGCTCGCTGACCACCACCGCGACCCGCTCGGCGTTCCGTTTCGAGGCGGCCGGCGTGGAGTTGGCGCTGACCTTCCTGTCCCCGGTCGAACCGGGCGACCTGCGCCGGCAGTCGATGCCGCTGTCGTACCTGACCGCCGAGGTCAGCAGTCTCGACGGCGCCGCGCACGACGTGAAGCTGTACTTCGACATCTCCGGCGAGTGGGCGCACGGCGACACCGGCACCAAGATCCGCTGGGCGCAGGAGCAGGTGCCCGGCGCCGGCAGTGCCACGGTCACCTCGCTGTCCTTCACCCCGGACACCCCCAAGGAGCTCGCCGAGAACGGGGACATGGCGAGCTGGGGCACCGTGGTGTGGAGCGCCACCGGCCGCACCGGGCTGACCTGGCAGATCGGCGCCGACACCGCGGTGCGGCCCGCCGCCCTGACCGACGGCAGGCTCGGCGACAGCTCCGACACCCGCCAGCCGCGGGCCATCAACGACGACTGGCCGGTCTTCGCCTTCCACTTCGACCTCGGCAGCGTCCGCCGCACCGCGCAGCGGGCGGTGCTGTCCCTCGGCCACGTGCGCGAGCCCGCGGTCAGCTACCTCGGCACTCCGCTGCCTCCGCTGTGGAGGTCCTACTGGCCGGCCTGGCAGCAGATGGCGGCCTTCTTCCACGCCGACGCGGACGCGGCCGCCACCCGGACCGCCGCCCTCGACCGCAAGGTGCGCACCGAGGCGACCGCGGCCGGCGGTCCGAAGTACGCGGCGCTGTGCGCGCTGGCGCTGCGGCAGGCGTTCGGCGGCACGGAACTGGTCAGCAGGGACGGCGAGCCCTGGGCGTTCCTGAAGGAGATCTCCTCCGACGGCAACGTCTCCACGGTGGACGTCACCTACCCGGCGACGCCGGTCTTCGCCTGGGCCGACCCGGCCTACCTCGGGCTGCTGCTGGCGCCGCTGCTGGAGTACGCCGAACACGGCGGCTGGCCCAAGCAGTTCGCCCCGCACGACCTCGGCTCCTCCTACCCCAACGCCGCCGGCCACAACGACGGCAACGAGGAGGACATGCCCGTCGAGGAGTCCGCGAACATGCTGCTGATGACCGCGGCCTACCTGCGCGGGGTGGACGCGGCGACCCGCAAGGCGTTCGCCACCGCGCACTACGCGATCCTCAAGCAGTGGTCGGACTACCTGGTCGACAACGCCCTCGACCCGGGCTTCCAGAACCAGACCGACGACTTCACCGGCTTCATCGGGCACAGCGCCAACCTCGCCCTGAAGGGCATCCTCGCGCTGGGTGCGATGAGCCAGGTCGCGGCGGCGGCGGGCAACGCCGCCGACCGCACCCGCTACCTGGGCGTCGCCAAGGACTACATCGGGCAGTGGGTCGGCAAGGCGCAGGACACCACACCGGACCACCTCAAGCTCGCCTACGACCAGCCGGGCACCTGGAGCCTGAAGTACAACGGCTACCCGGACGCGCTGCTCGGACTCGGCCTGGTGCCGGACTCCGTCGCCGCCGAGGAGGCGGCCTGGTACCTCACCCAGGTCAATCCGTTCGGCATCCCGCTGGACGTGCGGCACGCCTACACCAAGGGAGACTGGGAGATGTGGACCGCGGCGTGGCTGCGTGACCATCCGGTCAGCGGCTATCTGATCGACTCGCTCTACGAGTTCGTGCACACCACCCCGTCCCGGGTGCCGTTCAGCGACTGGTACGACACCGTGAACGACCACCAGAACGGCTTCCAGGCGCGCCCGGTGGTCGGCGGCGTCTTCGCGCTCCTGAGCCTGGGACGGTGAGCACCATGACCAGGCGCGCGAGGACGCGCACGATACGGCGGCGGGTGGCCGTCGTCGCGGCGGTGGCCGCCGCCGCGACCGTGCTCACCGGCACCGGGCAGTCCGCCCTGGCACGTGGTGGTGCGGCCCACCCGCACATCCCGACCGTGACCGAGGGCAACGCCCGCTTCGAGGTGCTGTCGCCGACGCTGATCCGCACCGAGTACGCCGGCGACGGCACGTTCACCGACAGCGCCACCTTCAACGCCATCGGCCGGGACTCCTTCACCTCCACGCCCTACACCTCCAGCACGTCCGGCGGCTGGCTCACCCTCAAGACGAGCAAGGTGACCCTGCGGTACAAGCTGGACTCGGGGGCGTTCACCGCGCAGAACCTGTCGGTGAACCTCACCGCCGGGTCCGACCCGGTGACCGCCACCCCCTGGAACGGGCTGACCTGCGACGTCGGCGCGCTGTGCGAGGCGGAGGACCTCTCCGCCGCCGGCGTCAGCGCGGCCTCGGACCACACCGGGGCCACCGGCACCGGCTTCCTGGCCGGCTTCACCTCCGCCGGCGACGCGGTGACCGCCGACGTGAACGCCTCCTCGGCCGGGAGCTACGAGTTCGACGCCCGCTACGCCAACGCGCTCGGCGGCGACAACCAGAACACCACCCGCACCCTGTCGCTGTCCGTGGACGGCGGCACCGCCCGCACGGTGAGCCTGCCGGTGACCGCGGACTGGAACACCTGGAGTGTCGCGCGGGTGCCGCTGGACCTGACCGCGGGCCACCACACCGTGACGCTGGAGCACGCCGCCGCGGACTCCGGCAACGTCAACGTCGACAGCATCGCGGTGGTCACGCCCGGCGCCTCCTACCCGGGGGTCTCCGCCACCGCGATCACCGACTGTGCCTTCGGGGCGAGTTGCGAGTCGGAGGCGGGCCGCGCCTCGGGCTCGGCGAAGGTCGCCACCGACCACCAGGGCTACTCCGGGGCCGGGTTCGTGGCCGAGCTCAACCAGGGCGCCGGACTGGCGCACCGGGTCGTCGGGGTGCCCGCCGACGGCACCTACCTGCTGCGGCTGCGCTACGCCAACGGCGTCGGCGGCGACGGGCTGCACCAGACCCGCAGCATGACGGTCACCGCGGGCGGCGCCACCACGACGCTCAACCTGCCGGCCACCACCGACTGGGACACCTGGGGCACCGCGTCGGTCCCGGTCAAGCTGACCGCGGGCACCGACGACATCAGCCTGGGCTGCCCGGACGCGACGAGCTGCCACGTCAACGCCGACACCGTGTCCGTCACGGCGAGCAGCGCGTCCGCGCCCCCGCCGCACCTGGCGCTGGGCGGCTACCGCCGCGGCCTGGACGGGGTCAACGGCGACAACGGCGACCCGGCCACCACGCCCGGCCTGCTCTACCGGGACGGCTGGTACCTGCTGAACGACACTTCCTCGGCGCTGTACTCCACCGCGACCGGCACGGCCACCGCCCGGCCCGGCCACGGCGGTGCCGCCTACCAGGACGGCTACCTGTTCGGCTACGGCCACGACTACCAGCAGGGCCTGTCCGACCTGGCCACCCTCACCGGCCCCTCCGAGCTGCTGCCGGAATGGGCCTACGGCGTCTGGTACTCGGAGTACATGGACCGCAGTGCGGCCGACTACGAGAACACGATCCTGCCGGACTTCCGCTCCGAGGGCGTGCCGCTCGACGCGCTGGTCACCGACACCGACTTCAAGTCGCCCGCCACCTGGGACGGCTGGGAGATGGATCCGGCCAAGTTCCCCGACCCCAAGGCGTTCTTCGACTGGGCGGCGGGCCAGGGCCTGCACAACACCCTGAACATCCACCCGAGCATCGTCTCCAACGACCCGCAGTTCGCGCAGGCCGAGGCCACCGCGAAGAACAAGCTCACCAAGAGCGGCTGCAGCGGAAGCGTGTGCACCTACACCTTCGACTTCGGCGACCCGGACCAGCTCAAGGCGTACATGGGCCTGCACCAGACGATGGAGCAGCAGGGCGCCGACTTCTGGTGGCTGGACTGGTGCTGCGACAACTCCGACTCGACGCTGGCCGGTGTCACCCCCGACGCCTGGATCAACCAGCAGTACGCCACCGACGCGAACAAGACGGTCGGGCGCGGCTTCGTGCTCTCCCGCGCCTACGGCTCGCTCCAGTCCGGCGGCTACAGCAGCCCGACCGGGGTGCCCACCGGCCCGTGGGCGGACAAGCGCAGCACCGTCCACTTCACCGGGGACACCTCCTCCACCTGGGGCACCCTGAAGTTCGAGGTCGGCTACACCCCGGGTGAGTCCGCGTCCACCGGGCTGTCGGCGGTCAGCCACGACATCGGCGGGTTCAACGACGCGACCGGGCTGACCGGTTCGGAGACGTACAACGACGGCGGGACGCAGAAGTCCACCACCAAGCTCCCCGACGACCTGTACGCGCGCTGGGTGCAGCTCGGCACCTTCCAGCCGGTGGACCGGCTGCACGGCAACCACAGCGACCGGCTGCCCTGGCAGTACGGCACGGCCGCCCGCACCTCGGCCGACAAGTTCCTCAACCTCCGCGAGGACCTGCTGCCGTACACCTACACGCTCTCCCAGCAGGCGAACACCACCGGCGTCCCGGTGGTCCGGCCGATGTACCTGCAGTACCCGGAGGAGAACAGCGCCTACACCACCGCGGACAGCGAGTACATGTACGGTCCCGACGTGCTGGTGGCGCCCGTCACCACGCCCGGCACCACCGCCACCACCTCGGTGTGGCTGCCGCCGGGCACCACCTGGACGGACTACTTCACCGGCCAGACCTACCCCGGCGGCACCACCCAGACCATCACCACCGGGCTGGACAGCATGCCGGTGTTCGTGAAGGCCGGCGCGATCGTGCCGACCCGCACCGACCACGTCACCAACGACGTGCAGAACCCGCTGACGAAGGTGACGCTCACCGTCGCCGGCGGCGCCTCGGGCTCCTTCTCGCTCTACGAGGACGACGGCACGTCGGCGCCGTCCGCGACCCACTCCTCGACGACCGCGATCCACTACACCGAGAAGAAGGGACAGCACACCCTGACGATCGGACCGGCGTCCGGGTCCTTCCACGGCCAGGTCGCCAGCCGCCAGTGGACCGTCACCGTCCGCGGGGTCTCCGAGCCCACCGCGGTGGCCGCCACCGGCACCCGGCTGCCCAGGTCGGCCTGGAAGTGGAGTGCGGCCGACCACAGCCTGACCGTCACCCTCCCGGCCCGCAGCGTCCACGCCCCCACCACCGTCACCTTCCACTGAACGACCGCGGGGGGCGGGCCCGGCAGCTGCCGGACCCGCCCCCCGGGCGTCGGTGGAGGTGCGGTCGGTCAGGCGCCCCAGCCGGCCTGGTTGCCGCCCACCCGGCCGGCCACGATCTCGTCGGCGTAGCCGGACCGCGCGTACGCCGCCATCGGGTCGGGGTCCAGACCCATCTCCTCGCGCAGTTCGGCGAGAAGGGGGCGCACGTCGGTGTTGAAGGCGTCCATCAGCACGCCGTTCGCGCCCAGGACGTCACCGGCGGCCTGCGCGGCGGCGAGCGCCTCGGTGTCGACCAGCAGCGCCTTGGCGGTGGCCTCCTGGACGTTCATCACCGACCGGATCTGCCCGGGGATCTTGGGCTCGATGTTGTGGCACTGGTCGAGCATGAACGCGATCCCGGAGTCCTGGTCCAGCCCGCCGGCCTGCTTGACCTCGAAGAGGATCCGGAAGAGCTGGAAGGGGTCGGCGGCGCCGACGATGAGGTCGTCGTCGGCGTAGAAGCGGGAGTTGAAGTCGAACGCGCCGAGCTTCCCCTCGCGCAGCAGGAACGCCACGATGAACTCGATGTTCGTGCCCGGCGCGTGGTGGCCGGTGTCGACGCAGACCTTCGCCCGCTCGCCCAGCCGCAGGCAGTGCGCGTAGGAGGTACCCCAGTCCGGCACGTCGGTGGTGTAGAAGGCGGGCTCGAAGAGCTTGTACTCCAGGATCAGCCGCTGGTCGGCCGACAGCCGCTCGTACACCGCGGCCAGCGCCTCCGCCAGCCGGTCCTGCCGGGCCCGGATGTCGTCCTGGCCCGGGTAGTTGGTGCCGTCGGAGAACCACAGCTTCAGGTCGCGCGAGCCGGTCCTGTCCATCACGTCGACGCAGGCGAACAGGTGGTCCAGCGCCTTGCGCCGGATGGCGGGGTCGGGGTTGGTGACGCTGCCGAGCTTGTAGTCGTCGTCCTGGAACACGTTCGCGTTGATCGTCCCCAGCGCGATGCCCGCGTCGGACGCGGCTCGGGCCAGCACCGTGTAGTCCTCGACCTCGTCCCACGGGATGTGCAGGGCGACGGTCGGCGCGACACCGGTGTGGGCGTGCACCCGCGCGGCGTCGGCGATCTTCTCGAACGGGTCGCGGGGCACGCCCTGCTGGGCGAACACCTTGAACCGGGTGCCGGAGTTGCCGAACGCCCACGACGGCAACTCGATCCGCTGCGTGCGGAGGACGTTCTTGGCTGCCTCACGACCGGCCATGGGCGGACCTGCTTTCCAGTGCTGACGGTTCCGGCGCGTGCTGCGCCGGGTGGGGGGAAGGTGCGGGCGCGGTGGGGCGGTCCGGTCTCATACCGCCACCTCCACCAGCTCGACGCCGAGGAGATCAGCCGTGGCGCGCAGTTGCGGCATCAGGTCGCCGACGCCCAGCGCCCAGTGGTGCGAGATGCCGGTCGCGCTCCACGCGTCCGTCCACTCGCCGGGGTCGCAGCCGAAGTCGACCCGCGAGGTGGTGTTGCCGATCTCCAGCAGCGGTCCCGGCACGACCTCGCCGGTCGAGGCGACGAACCGGAAGGCGCCGTCGCGCTGCTGGGCGATACCGAAGGTGGTCACTGGGCCGTGCGCCACGTCGAACTCCACCGACACCCCCCAGCCGCGCTTGCCGTGGTAGACGCCCAGGCCGCGCAGCAGCGGGCGCCGCTGGCTGATCGCCAGGTGCGCCGGGCCGTCGTGGCCCATCTCCACCACGTTGTCGCGGAAGTTGAGTGCCTGCAGCTCGGTGAACGAGCCGCCGCCGCCGAGCCGGTCCACGATCAGCATGGCCAGCGAGGTGCGCAGCTCGTACTCGCCGGTGGCGGGCACCCCGCGCGCGGTGAGCAGCGACGCGCCCAGGATCATGCCCGCGCCGAGCCGTTCGTGCTGCTCGCCCTCCAGCCCGCGGTGGTAGTAGGCGAGGCTGTCCAGCGAGAAGTCGTCGACCAGCCGGTCCAGTCCGACCGACACCTTCGCCGCCCACCGGAAGTCCTCCTCCTGGACGGTCGGGTCGAGGTCGAACACCTCCCGGGCCAGCTCGATCCGCTCCCGGACCTGAGCGTCGGTGACCGCGGCGACCCGCACCCGCAGGTCGTCGAACTCCAGCACCTCCATGTGCCCGCCGAAGTTCGCCGGGACCAGGGTCAGATCGGTCGACACGTCGAGCATGCCGGGGTAGAGGTGGCCCATCAGGCCGTGCCGGCCGTGCCGCAGCGCGCCCCTGACCCCGGCCGCCTTGATCCAGCGGCCGATCCGGGCCCAGGCCCGCTCGTCCTCGACGTACCCCGACACCGAGCGGAAGTCGATGCCGCAGCGCAGGAAGGCGTTGGCCATCTCCGGCAGCGGGCAGGCACCGCAGTACGCCAGCCACTGGCCGGTGTCGAAGGTCGCGTGGTCCATCGCCTCGGTGGGCTGGAGGTTGATCAGCAGCACCGGCGCGCCACTGCGCTGCGCGATGGGCACCAGCATCGACGCGGTCATGTAGGTGGTGAGGAAGCCGACGATGATGTCGCAGCCCGCCACCCGCAGCGTCTCCGCGGCGCGGGCGCCGTCCTCCGCGTCCGAGACGAACCCGGCGTCCACCACCTCGCAGTCCAGGGCCCGCATCCGCTCGGCCACCCGGGCCGAGGAACGCTGGAGTTGGGGCAGCAGGTCCGGGAACTGCGGCCAGTAGGCGCCGAGTCCGCCGGCCACCAGCCCCACCTTGGTCCGGCGGGCGGTGATCCGCTCCAGGCCGGGCGGGGAGGAGGGGTCGTACGGCTGGGAGGAGTCGAAAGTCGTGGTCATCGGCCGGGCCCTTCTCCGCTTGCACGCAGTTGGTCGTCGAGGTTGAAGATCTGCCGGAGCAGCTGGAATCCTTCGTCCGGCGGCTGCCCGTGCAGTCCGGTGAAATACGGGGCCATCTCGGCCTGCCAGCGGGCGTTCACCTCGGTACGGGCCATCGCGGCCTGGGCGGCGGCCAGATCGTCGGCCTCCACGTATCCGACGATCAGCCCGTCGTCCGCGGCGAAGATCGAGTAGTTGTGCCAGCCCGTGGCGTCCAGGGCGCGCAGCATCTCAGGCCATACCTGCGCGTGCCGCTCGCGGTACTCGTCCAGCCGGTCGGGCCTGACCCGTAGCAGGAAGCAGTAGCGGTTCATCCGGTGGTCGTTCCCTCGTGCTCTCCGGGCGCCGGGGGCGTCCCGGGTGCCGCCGGCGCCGGCCGGCCTCCGCGGGAGGCCGGCCGGGCGCCCCGCGACATCAGAAGTTGAACTTGTCGACGTTGGAGGCGTCGAAGACGGTCGGCGGGCCGAGCACGACCGACGGGCCGACTCCGCTCGCCGGGGCGAGCACCTTGTAGCTGCCGAGGGTGCCGGCCTTGAAGGTGGACCCGGTCTGCAGGCTGGCGCTGCCGGACGCGAGCGACGCGGCGGCGTAACCGGCCAGGTAGCCCAGCTGGTTGGGGTTCCACAGCTCGAAGGACTTGACGGTGCCGTCCTTGACGTAGGACTTCATCTGCGACGGCAGGCCGAGCCCGGTGAGGGTGACCTTCTTGGCGACGTCCTTGTGGTTGGACAGGTACTGCGCCGCGGTGGAGATCCCGACCGTGGTCGGCGAGATGATGCCCTTGAGGTTCGGGTACGCCGACAGCAGGCCCTGCAGCACGGTCAGCGACGTGGCCGGGTCGTCGTTGCCGTACACCGTGCTGACCAGCTTCATGTTCGGGTACTTGGTGAGCTGCTTCTTCATGAACCCGATCCAGGCGTTCTGGTTGGTCGCGCTCGCCGCGGCCGACAGGATCGCGACCTGGCCGGTGCTGCCGATCTGCTTGGCCAGCAGGTCGACCTCGGAGGTGCCGACGTCCGCGGTGTCCGCCTGGTTGATGAAGAGGTGGTTCGGGCTGGTGCCGCAGGAGATGTCGGAGTCGAAGGAGACGATCTTGATCCCGGCGGCCGACGCCTGGTTGAGCGACGGGCACAGCGCCGACGGGTCGTTGCCGGCGATCACGATCGCGTCGGCGTGCTTCTGGATCGCGGTCTGGATCGACGGGATCTGGGCGGCCGCGGTGTCGGCGGTGCCACTGCTGACCACGACCTTGCCGCCGAGCTCCTCGAGCGCCTTCTTGCCGCCCTGGTCGGCGAGCACCTCGTAGGGGTTCTGGGTGTCCTTCGGGATGAAGTAGACCGTCAGGCCCTTCTTCACGCCGGTAGCGGTCGGCTTGCCGGTCGGGTCCGAACCCGCGTTGGAGGAGGAGCCGCACGCGGCGAGCATGACGCCGGCCACGGAGAGGGAGAGGATCGCGGTCGCCCTGCGGCGCGCCGTTCTGCTAATGGTCACGTGACTGTCTTTCTTCAGAGGGTTGGACGGGAACGGCCGGCGCCGCCGGGTACCGGCCGGTGATGAGGGGAGCGGCGGGCGGGACGGTCGTCAGGCGGCGGGCACGGGCCCGCGCCGCCGGCGTGCCCTGATCCTGCGGACCAGCTCGCCGCTGTTCGGCACCAGCACGCTGACCAGGAGGAGCGAGCCGGTGACGATGTTCTGCACCTCCGGCTGGACGCCCATCTGCGTCAGCGCCTGCTGCAGGCAGCCGACGATGACCACGGCCAGCACCACACCGATGACGGTGCCGCGGCCACCGAAGATCGACACCCCGCCGAGCAGCACGATGGCCACCACGTTGAGTTCGAGCCCGGTGCCGGCGTCGTAGCTGACCGAGGAGTTCTTGAGGGTGAACAGGATGCCGGCCAGCGCGCAGAAGACGCCGGAGACCACGTACAGCCCGAACTTGATCCGGTCGACCCGCACCCCGGAGAAGCGGGCCGCCTCCGGCTGCAGGCCGATCGCCACGATGGAGCGGCCCAGCGCGGTGGCGTGCAGCACCACGCCGAAGATGATGGCCAGCACCAGGAAGATCAGCGCCGACCAGGCGATCTTCGTCCCTTGCACCGGCACCACGCCGATCTTGGTCAGCGAGATCGGGAAGCCGGTGATGGTGCGCGGCGCCAGCACGATCTCGGCCAGCCCGCGGAAGAGGGTCAGCGTGCCGATCGTCACCGCGATCGACGGCAGCCCCATCTTCGCGACCAGCAGCCCGTTGAGCGCGCCGCCGGCCGCGCCGACCAGCAGTGCCGCCGCCATCGCGGCCCACACCGACCAGCCGTCGTGGAAGAGCGAGCCCATCACGGTGCCGGACAGGCCCAGCATGGAGGCGACCGACAGATCGATCTCGCCGGTCATCACGATCAGCGTGAGGGGCAGCGCCATGATGGCGATCTCGCCCATGTTCAGGCTGATGTAGAAGAAGTTGGTGCCGTCCAGGAAGCCCGACTCCTTCGCGGAGCCGAAGATCAGCACCGCGATCAGCACGAAGACCAGCGCGGTCTCCCAGCGCACCAGCTTGCGCCACAGCGGCTGCCCGCCGTCGTCGGCGCCGCGGTAGGAGACGGTCTCCGACGGCTTGGTGGTGATGTCAGGCGTCACGGTGGGCTCCCTGTGCGGACTGGAGGCTGCGGGCCACCCGCAGGCCCAGCCAGCGGTCGAAGGCGATGGCCGCCAGCAGCAGCCCGCCGGCGATCGCCTCGTTCCAGAAGGACGAGATCTTGGCGGCGACGAGCGCCTGGTTGATCGTGTTCAGCAGCAGCGCCCCGAGGGCCGCGCCCAGTACGGTGCCGCTGCCGCCGAAGATGGCGACCCCGCCGACGACCACCGCGGAGACCACGGTCAGCTCGTAGCCGTTGCCGCCGGTGACGTCGATCTGGGCGTGCAGGGCGAGGAACAGCGAGCCGGCGAAGCCGGCCAGCGCGCCGCTGATCAGGAAGGCGGTGAACACCCTGCGCCCGGCGGGGATGCCGGCCAGCGAGGCCGCCTCCGGGTTCGAGCCGATCGCGTACAGGTCGCGGCTGGCCCGGAAGGAGCGCATCGCGTACCCGACGACCGCGACCACCACCGCGACGATGATGGCCAGCCACGGCACCCCGAGGAAGGTCCGGTACCCCACCTCGGTGAAGGACTTGGGGATCGCGGCCGGGTCGATGGTCTTGCCGTTGACGATCACGCCGTCCACACCGCGGACGATGTAGAGCATCGCCAGCGTCACCACCAGGCTCGGCACCCGGGTGACGACCGTGATCAGGCCGTTGATCGACCCGATCACGGCGCCGATCACGATGCCGAGCACGTAGCCCAGCAGCACCGGGAAGCCGGAGTGGTGCTTGAAGACGTCGCCCACGATGTAGGCCGACAGGCCCACCACCGAGCCGACCGACAGGTCGACGTTGCGGGTGACGATGACCATCGTCTCGCCGACGCCCAGCAGCGCGATCAGCGCGGCGCCGGTGAGCAGTTGCTGGATGCTGTGCGCGTTGGCGAAGGCGTGGTTGCTGATCGTGGTGGCCACGAAGACCAGCACGATCGCGACGCCGATGCCCAGTTCGCGGGCCCGCAGCAGGGCGGCGCCGCGGGCGAAGCGCTCGGTGTCGGGCGCCGGGGCGGGTGCGGTGAGCTGTGCGGTCATGACGCCACCGCCGCGTAACCGGTGGCGGCGCGCATGATCGAGTCCTCGTCGGCCTCGGCGCGGCTCAGCTCGGCGGTGATCCGGCCCTCGTGCAGGACGAGGACGCGGTCGGCCATGCCGAGCACTTCGGGCAGTTCGGACGAGATCATCAGTACCGCCATCCCGTCGGAGACCAGGCCGTCGAGGATGCGGTGCACCTCGGCCTTGGTCCCGACGTCGATCCCTCGGGTGGGCTCGTCGATGATCAGCAGGGACGGGCCGCGGGCCAGCCACTTGCCGAGCACGACCTTCTGCTGGTTGCCGCCGGACAGCGTGGAGACCTCGTTCTTCATCCGGCCGAACTTCAACTGCAGGCGGTCCGCCCACGTCGAGGCCAGATCCCGCTCCGAGCCGCGCCGGATCAGGCCGAACCGGCCCAGCCGGCCGAGCGAGGCGAGCGCGACGTTCCGGTCGATCCCCATGTCCATCACCAGGCCCTGCTGGCGCCGGTCCTCCGGCACCAGGGCCACCCCGGCGGCCATCGCCGCGGCCGGCGCGCCGTTGCGCAGCGACCTGCCGTTCACCCGGACCGTGCCGGACGTCCGGCGGTCGATGCCGAAGATCGCCCGGGCCACCTCGCTGCGGCCCGCGCCGACCAGCCCGGCCAGCGCGACGATCTCGCCGCGCCGCACGCTGAAGCTGATGTCCTCGAAGACGCCCTCGCGGGTGAGGTGGTCGACCTCCAGCACGGTCTCGCCCGGGTCGGTCTCCGTCTTCGGGAAGAGGGCGCCCAGTTCGCGGCCGACCATCGACCGGATGATGGAGTCGGCGGTCACCTCCTCGATCGGGGCGGTGCTCACGAACCGCCCGTCCCGCATGATCGTGACGCGCTGGCAGCTGGCCAGCACCTCCTCGATCCGGTGCGAGATGAACAGCACCGCGGCGCCCTGCTCGCGCAGGGTGCGCATCACGTCGAAGAGCCGCTCGACCTCCACCGAGGTCAGCGCGGCGGTCGGCTCGTCCATCACCAGCACCTTGGCGTCCAGGGACAGCGCCTTGGCGATCTCGACGATCTGCTGGTCCGCGACGGACAGGCCGCGCGCCTGGCGCTGCGGGTCCAACTGCACCCCGAGGCGCTCGAAGACCGCCACGGCCGCCTTGTTCATCGCGGTCCGGTCGATCCGGCGGCCGGCCCGGCGCGGCTGGCGCCCCATGAAGATGTTCTCCGCGACGGTGAGGTCGGGGAAGAGGGTGGGTTCCTGGTAGATGATCGACACCCCGGCGGCGCGGGAGGCCGCGGGGCCGGACAGGACGACCGGGGTGCCGCCGATCACCAGCCGCCCGCTGTCGGGCTGGTGCACGCCGGCGAGGATCTTCACGAGCGTGGACTTGCCCGCGCCGTTCTCGCCCAGCAGGGCGTGCGCCTCCCCTGGATGAAGGGTCACCGACCCGTCCTCGAGCGCGCGCACCGCGCCGAAGCGCTTGGCCGCCTTCTCCAGGACCAGGAGCGGCTCTTTACCTACCGGATGGTTCATCGTGCCAGGTCCTCGTCTTGGTGTGGTGCGTCTCCGCGGCGGGCTCGCCACATCTGTGTCCACCCCCTCCTCGGAACGCCGTCCGGACGCGTCGTGCCCTCGGTCCGGACGTTCGGGTCACCGATAAAAATTGGAACGTTTCACGAAAGTTGACGGAGGCGACACTATGGCCTCGGTCACTCCGCGTCTAGGGTCCGGCGCGTAATATCCGCTCGCGGTCAAGACCGCTGGTCGGCGAGGCGGCTCCGGCGGGCCGCCGGGCGGGCCCGGAACCCCTGGTCGCCCGGCCGCCCTTCGCGCCCACGCGGTGTTCCCGCCGCCGGGCCGCCCGCCCGGTCCCGGCTGCCCCGCGGGGCCCCCTTCCGGGCAACGCCCCTGGTCATGGCGGGTGTCGGCGGAGGTCCGGCCGGTGCGTGTACGGTTGCGCCCCGAGGGCGCGCCGGGGCGGCCGGGGCCGAGCGGTCGGCATCGTTTCCGAATCGTGCCGGTACGCCCCATTGCGGAGGCCGTTCGGCGCCGTTATTCTATGCACCTTTGAAACGTCTCAGGTCGGCAAAGCTCATGAGCGGCCGAGCAGTTGGCCGAGGTGCGCAGCCTCGCGGAGGGCTCTTCGGTAGGAGTACCCCGGGGTGCGGCTTCTGACGCGTCATCAGCAGGTGAATCGGCCGCGCCGGTTGCTCCGCCGCGGGGCCGCTCGGCGGACGCCGGGGGATCGCGGGCGATCGCGACGGAATGGTCGCGCCGGGACGGGGCACGCGGGGCGGCATGGAGAGCAGTCCTGCACCGGTGCGCGGACCGGCGTTCGTGCTGGGTGGGGGAGGGGCGCTCGGAGCGCACGAGGTCGGGATGCTCAAGGCGCTGTTCGCCGCCGGAGTACGGCCCGGCCTGGTGCTGGGCACGTCCGTGGGCGCGATCAACGGGGCGGCCGTCGCGGCCGACCCGTCGCAGGACGCGGTGGCGCGGCTGGAGGAGTTGTGGACCGGCCTCGGGCGGGCCGGCGTGTTCACCGGGTCGCTGGTGGGGCGGGTGTCCACCGCCGTGCGCACCGGCACCCACCTGTACGCGGACGCGCCGCTGCGCACCCTGCTCGGCACCCACCTGCCGGTCGCCCGCATCGAGGACCTGGCCGTGCCGTTCCAGTGTGTGGCGGCGCGGATCGAGGACGCGGCCGAGCACTGGTTCGGCGGCGGGCCGCTGGTCGACGCGGTGGTCGCGTCCTGCGCGGTACCGGGGCTGCTGCCGCCGGTCCGGCTCGGTGACGCGCACTTCGTGGACGGCGGGCTGGTCAACAGCATCCCGGTCGGCCGGGCCGTCGCGCTGGGCGCACGCGAGATCTACGTCCTCCAGGTCGGCCGGGTCGAGCACGCCCTCGCCCCGCCCCGGTTGCCGTGGGAAGTGGCCACGGTCGCCTTCGAGATCGCGCGCAGGCACCGCTTCGCCCGCGACATGGCCGACCTGCCGCCGCACGTCACGGTCCACGTGCTGCCCAGCGCCTCCACCCGCGAGGAGACCGGCGGCACGTTGCGGGGGCTGCGGCACCGGGCCGCCTTCGACCAGACCGCCGCACGCATCGAACGCGCCTACGCGGCGTCCGCGCGCTACCTCGACGGTGCGATGGGGGAGGAGGGCGGTGCGCCGAATGACGGTGCGCCGGGTGACGGTGCCTCGGGTGCGGAAGGCGGTGCGCCGGATTCGGAGGGCGGTGCCTCGGGTGCGGAAGGCGGTGCCCCCGCATGACGACGCCGTCCCCGCGGCCGGACGACCCGCGGGCAACGCCCCCTGCCGGCAGCGGTGAGGGGCCGGCTGCACGGTCGGTGGCGCCCGGGCAGGCCCCGCCGTCGGGTGCGGAGCCGGGCGTGCCCGAGCAGGTACCCCCGCCGGGCGCCGAAGCGGTCGTGCCCCCGCCCGGAACGGCCGCCGATCCCGCGCCGGCCACCCCGGGGCAGCGCGGGAGTGCGGGGGAGGACGGGTCCGCAGGCGCGCCCGCGCCCGTGGAAACCGTATACAGCGCCGCGGAAGCCGTATACAACCGCGCACCCCGCGCGAACCGTTCCGCGGGCTCGGCCGCTTCCTCCGTGGTGGCGCTGCTGCGGCGGACGGCCACCGTCGCGCTGCTGCTGGCCCTCATCCCGGTCGCGGGCGCGGTGCTGGTGGCCGTGACCGTCCTCGGCGCTCCCGTCTCCTCGCTCACGCGGGGGCCGTGGCGGCAGACCCGGTTCACCGGTTTCGCGCTGCTGTACCTCCTCGTGGACCTGGCCGGACTCGCCCTGGCGACGGCGCTGTTCCTCCGGGATCCGTGCGCGACCCCGGCCGCCCGCGGCAGGCGGCAGGTGACGGCGTTCGCCGCGCTGGCCCGGCTGCTGGCCCTGTTGCGCCGCACCGCCGCACGCGTCTTCCGGCTCAGGGTCGAGATCACCCCCGCGCTCCCTCCGCGCGACGGCCCGCATCGGACGCCGCTGCTCGTCCTGGTCCGCCACGCGGGCCTCGGCGACTCCTTCCTGCTGCTCCAGGTCCTGCTCACCGAGGCGGGCCTGCTCCCGCACACCGTGCTCAAGGGCATGCTGCGCGCGGACCCCTGCCTCGACGTGCTGCTGGGTCGCGTACCGCACCGCTTCCTGCCGCCCGCTTCCGGCACCGCCACGGACGGCATCGCCTCCCTCGCGGCGGGACTGCGCGCCGGGGACGCGCTCGTCCTCTTCCCGGAGGGCGGCAACTTCACCCCGCGCCGCCACCGCCGGGCGATCGCCGGGCTGCGCCGCCGCGGCCTGCGGCGGCGGGCCGACCGCGCCTCCCGGCTGCACTACGTCCTGCCGCCGCGCGACGGCGGGGCGCTGGCCGCGCTCGCGGCCGCACCGACCGCGGACGTCGTCTTCGTCACGCACGCGGGGCTCGACATCATCGACTCCCCACGCGCCGCTTGGTCCGCGCTGCCCCTGCGGCGTCCGGTGCGGGCGCACTGGTGGCGCATACCCGCCGCGGCCGTCCCGCCCGGCCAGGAGGCCCGCAGCGAGTGGCTGCTCGCCCAGTGGGAACGCGTCGACCGCTGGACCGCGGCCCACGCGGTCGCGCAGACCCCGCATGTCTGACGGAACGTCACCGAGCGTGCCGTGAGCGTTTTCCGCGTGCCTGACTAGTGACATCGAGGTCGGGTGTTGCTTGAATGCGGCAAGCGCTTTCCACCGCCCGCCCCCTGGAGGGTTCCGCCGTGCAGATCTCCCGTCGTGCCCTGCTCGCCGCGGTTCCGGCGACCGCCCTGCTGGCCGTGACGCAGCCGTCCCGCGCGTGGGCGGCCGGCGCCGGCGCGGCGGGCGGCCCGGCCGACCGCGCGACCGTACTGGCCAACACCGTCGACGTGTTCGCCGGCACCGACCAGTCCAACGCGCGGCCGGACGTCGCGGCCAAGACCGCCGCGATGGCCGCGACCGCCCGCACCCGGCTGACCGCCATGGACGCCGCGTCCGGCGGGGACGAGCTGTTCGGCGGCCTCGTCCTCGGCACCAGCGACCCCAACCTCACCTCGTCCTTCCAGTATCTGTACGAGATCGCGCTGGCCACCCGGGTGCCGGGCGGCGCCGCAGACCTGGTGGCCGACGCCGCCGTGCAGCAGCGCGTGGTGGACGGGATGGGCTGGCTGTACGACCACTACTTCGGGGACCAGGCAAGCGGTTACTACGGCAACTGGTTCAACTGGGAGATCGGGATCCCGCAGTACGCCACCAAGACGCTGATCCTGCTCAAGGACGCCGTCGCCGCCTCCTCCCGCCCCGACCTCGCCACGTCCTACGTCGCCGCGATGGACGGCTACCTGCGCAACGGCAAGGACGGCGACGTCGACCTCGACTCCCGCTTCCACACCGGCGCCAATCTCGCCGACATCACCACCGACCGGATGCTGCAGGGCGCGCTCCTCGACGACGACGCCAGGATCACCAAGGCCGTCGCGGACCAGATGACGGTGCTCGCCACCATCGACCCCTACGCGCTCCAGCACGGCGTCACCGACGGCTTCTACGCCGACGGGTCGTACCTCCAGCACGCGTCCGTGGCCTACACCGGCTCCTACGGCACCGGGCTGCTCACCCGGATCGTGCAGACCGTCAAACTCCTTGACGGCACCGCCTACTTGAGCGGAGCCGACCTGGTCGGTCCCGCGCGCGGCTGGGTCGCGAACAGCTTCGCGCCGCTGATCTTCGAGGGCTGGATGATGGAGGCGGTCAAGGGCCGGGCGGTCTCCCGCACCGGCACCGGGTACGCCGACGTCGGCACCGTCGTGGAGTCCGTGGTGGACCTGGCGTCGTACACCACGGGCGCGGACGCGGCGGCGCTGGCCGGGTACGCGAAGTTCGTCCACCAGGAGTCGCGTACGCCGGTGAACCCCGCGTCCTTCGTCTCCCCGGTCAGTGTCGCCCGGTACGCCGACATCCTCGCCGACCCCTCCGTGCCCGCCGCCGACCTCAATGCCCCCGCGCAGCACTCCGCGTTCAACGCCATGGACCGCGTCGTCCACCGCCGCCCCGGCTGGACCTTCACGCTGGCCCGCAGCTCCACCCGGATCAGCGGCTACGAGTACATGAGCGGCGAGAACCTGATGCCCTGGTTCCAGGGCGCCGGCGCGCACTACCTCTACCTCTCCGGCCAGGACCAGACGCAGGCGTTCGGCGTCGACTACTTCACCACCGTCTCGCCGTACGCCCTGGGCGGCGTGACCGCGCCGGTCGAGGAGCGCAAGACGGTCCCGGAGCTGTACGGCACGGCCTGGTACGACAACCCGGCGGCCGGCTTCACCTCGTCGTCGGAGTCCCAGAACACCTACGTGTACTTCCCGCTGTCCACCAACGCCCATTCCGGCGGCGCGCGTTCGGGCGCGTACGGCACCTGCGGGCTGGTGCTGTCCGACGACGCCGCCTACGTCGCCGCCCACAACGGCACGCTGCCCTCCGACTTCGTCGCCTACCGCAACGCGCGCGCCACCAAGTCCTGGTACCTGTTCGACGACGAGATCGTGGTGCTCGCCGCAGGCGTCGGCGACGGTGCGGGCCGCGCGGTGACCACGACGTTCGACACCCGCATCGCCGCGGCCTCGGACCCGGTCACGGTCTCCGGCGCGCTGCGCGACGGCAGCCCGTTCACCGGCCCCGGCACCGCCCCGCTGGCGTGGCTGCGCTATGCGGACACCGCCCAGGGCACCGCGATCGGGTACGTCCTGCTCGACGGTCCCGGCCAGGACCCGCACGCCCAGGTCCGGGTGGGCCTGGAGACCGTGACCCGCAGCCGGCAGGCCATCCGCACCTCCAACCCGAACACCGCGGTGACCAAGCAGGTCTTCTCCCTCGGCCACGACCAGCCGGCCGGCGACGCGCCCGCGTCGTTCGCGTACGCGCTGGTGCCGGGCGGGACCGAGAGCGCGCTGCGGTCGTACGGCACGGCCGGGGCGCCCGGGCACCGCGGGCCGCTGTCGGTGCTCGCCAACTCCACCGCGTTCCAGGCCGTCCGGCACGCCGGGCTCGGGATCACCGCGGCCAACGCGTTCACCCCCGGATCGCATCGCACCGGGGCGCTGGAGGTCGACGGCCCCGCCTCCGTGATCGTCCGCGAGCCGCGGGGCGGCGAGGTCTCCGTCTCGGTGGCCGACCCGACGACCGCGCGGGACACCGTCACCGTGACGTTGCGCGGGCGGCGGCTGCGCGTGGTGTCCGCCGACGACGGTGTCCGCGTCACCCGCGCCCAGGGTGCGACCCGGATCGAGGCCACCACCCGGCACACCTACGGCGCGACGTTGAACGTGACGCTGCGCTGAGCCGGGTCGCCCGGGCGTTCCTGCGCGACGTGCTCCTCCCGTACTGCGCGCAGGAACGCCAGTGAGGCCGCCGGCGTGAGGGCGGTGTCCCGGAGCAGGTCGTAGGCGAGGCGCAGCGGTTCGACGTCCTCGGGTTCCTCGACGAGGTGGCCGCTCCAACTGCTCTGCGTGTAGGCGACGGTGTGGCCGTCCTCGAAGAAGATCAGTTCCAGGCAGCTGCGGATGTGGTGCGGTCCGGTGCCGAACGGGACGACGTGCAGCGAGATGTCGGGCTGCTGCGCCACCTCGATCAGGTGCTCCAGTTGGGCGGTCCACGCCTGCGGGTCCCGCGCCCCGCGCCGCAGTACCGCCTCGTCGATCAGCGCCCGGTAGTGCACGGGGTTCGGTCCGGTGAGGCGGTCCTGCCGCTTGAGCCGGGCGGCGACCTGGGTGCCCAACTGCTCGACGCTGCGCGGCCGCGCGGAGCGGAGGTGTTCCTCGGCGTACTGCTTCGTCTGGAGCAGGTAGGGCACCGCGCTGACGGCGTACTCCTGGACGCTCACCGCGTCCGCCTCCAACGGGACCAGCCCGAGGAACGGGCGGTCCTTCGCCTCGCGTCGGGCCAGGTGCCACAGCTTCACCAGCAGGGTCCCGGTCCCGTACACCTTGTCCAGCGCGGCGGCCGCTTCGAGCGTGCCGAGTCGCGTGCCGCGCTCCAGCCGGTGCAGGTAGCTCTGCTCGTACATGCAGAGCGCCGCGAGTTGCACCAGGGTCAGCCCGGACTGCTGCCGACGGTAGGCCAGTTCGCTCGTGTACACCTCCCGCGCGGACACCCACTCCCAGTCGAACGGGTCCTTCCGGGTACGGCTCCCGCCGCTGCTGCCGGACATACGGTTCTCCTCTCCGTAATGGGTCCACTACCGGGAGGAGTCAGGGTGGCCTAGAGTCTGGGAGTCTTCAACTTGAGTGTTTTGCTCGGAGAGTTAGGGCTCTCGCATGGTGAACCGGAAGAAGCTGGACCCCGATAGTTCGCCGGAGGCGGCGTTCGGCCAGCATCTGCGCAGATTACGGGATGAGCGCGGATGGACGCAGGACGAACTGGGCGCACGTATGAGGTGCACCGGGACGCATATATCCGCCGTCGAAACTGGTCGTCGCCCTCCAACTGGTCATTTCGCGCTGAGTGCTGACACGGCCTTTGGCACTGGCGACAAGTTCCAACGCATGGTCTCCGCCCTGAAGAACACCGCGCTGTTGGAGGGCTTCCCGGAGTACGTCCGGCAGGAGGTACGCGCTGCTGAGATCAGGGTGTTCGAGGTCGGACTCGTTCCCGGTCTGCTCCAGACACCGGAGTACGCGGCGGCGATCACCGGGAGCGCGGTGAGTCGGGGGTCGATCACCAAGCAGCAGGCAGAGCAACGGCTGGCTCTCCTTGCGGAGCGGCAAGCGTCTCTTATTCGAACCCCGGCGCCTCTCGTCTACGCGGTACTTGACGAGAGCTGTATCCGGCGCCCGGTCGGGGGGTTGGGGGTCATGGCAGCTCAGTTGGATCGGCTCGTTGAGTTCGCCGAGCTGCCGTCCACGGTTCTCCAGATCGCCCCGTTCAGCCTTGGTGCACGGCGCGCGTTTGACCTGCCTGTCTACCTGTTGACCCTGCCGGATCGCTCCCTCGTGTCCTACGCCGAGTCTGCTCATCGTGGACATCTTGAGCGCGAAAGCACGTTCGTACTGCCCATGCTGACGGCCTACCATCACCTACAGGTGGAAGCTCTGTCCCAAGCGGACACCGTCGCCATGATCAGCACGTTACGAAAGGGCACGCCGTGACGACCCAAACTCCGCGTTGGTTCACGTCTTCGTACAGCAGCAACGGCGGGGCCTGCGTCGAGGTTGCCGTCAACCTCGTTGCCGCACAGGGCTTGGTCCCGGTCCGTGACTCCAAGGACCCGAGCGGCCCAGCACTGGCCCTCCCCGCCGACGCGTTCGCCTCGTTCGTCGCGGGCATCAAGGCGGGCGACTTCCCCCTCGCCTGACCCGGGTCGGGGAGTCAGAAGCGATGGCTGCTGCGCGATACCGGGCCGAGAGCGAGAACGGCGACCATATCGATGACCCGTCCGAGGACGCCCTGTTCATGCTGATCGAGGACCTCAACGACTCGGGCAACACCTTTGTCGTGATCCAGCCCGACGAAGACGATCCGGCCTGGTTCACGTCGGTCGCCGTCCTGGACGACGGCGGCTACGAGGTCGTCCGCCGCGACACCACCCGCCGCGAACACGACGTCGCGACCGCGACCAGCATCGATCGGGTCGCTCGCGACCTCACGATCTGGATGAGCGCCCGCGACTTTCCCGGGCGGCCCACTCAGCGCACCAAGACGGCCGGGTAGGGGGAGCCGTCCGACCAAACCGCCGCTGCCCCGCGGTCCGCGTGCCCAGAACAGCGCGTGATGGGTGGCTTGCCGTCCTCTGGCCGAGCCCGTCTTCTTGCGGTTCGCCTGCTGGTCGATCTTCCCCCGGATCGCCAGGGTGATGTGAAGGGGCGTCAGTCGCCGCGCGGGCGCCAGGCTCGGGCTTGGCGGACGGCGACGATGGTTGCCCACAGCCACATGAGCACGCTGACAAGCAGGACGATCCCTGTTGTCGACCAGAGCAGTTCCGGGGTGATGTAGGACTTTCCGTCCGCGGTGACCGGGGCGGCAAGGCCGACGGCGACAACGCTTCCGGCGAGTCCGGCCAAGGCGATTGGGGCGAGCACGGACCAGGCCGAGCTGCTACGGAATAGGCGCAGGCCGCCGGTGAGAACGGTCAGAGGCGCGAGTGCACGTCCCTGGCGCAGGAATTCGGCCATGGCGCTGAGACCTGCGGTAACTGTGAGTACGCATATGCCGATCACGCCGAGCAGTGTGCTCCAACGGCCCTGGTCGCGGTTGGGGATTCCCGCTGTCACCTGATCTTCTCCTGGTGCGCCGACGTGCGCCCCACGAGGAAAGACTGCGTAAGCCAGGCGTTTGAGGTACGGGATGGAAAGGTCTCTTCCGTCTCTGCTCAGGACGGCGAGGAGAGACTCCTCTGCTGCGGAGGCTGCGCGATGTGCAAGCTCAACGGTGTCGGTCCGGCGGACGTCCAGAAGGAGCGCGCCGTGCGGTGTCCACCGAATGAATTCCTGCAGTCTGGGATCCTGAGGTACTCCGCTGATGCGTTGCTCGGTTTTGGGGCACCCGAGTCCGACTGTGGCGAGGGCCTCGCAGCTGCCGTACAGCGACATGGGGGAACCGGCGTTGCCGGGGTCGGCCGGGGGGACGAGGAGGAGAGCTTCGGTTTCGGGCAGACGGTTGAGGAACGCGCTCATGTCGGAGGGAGGGACGCGGCCGTTGGTCCCGACCGAGACTGCGCTGCGGCCGATGCGGTCGAGGGTGCGCTGTGCTTCGGCGCTCTGCGAGCCGAAGAGTCCCTGCCAGGCGACTGCCTGCATCAGAACGATCAGTGCGACGGTGATACCGGTGACCAGCCGGGCAGTGGCACCCGGGTGCGCGGTGATGCGCCGACCGGCCACGAGGGTTCCGGGCAGTGCCCGCCTTTGTCCCCAACGGGTCAGTACGCGGCCGGCCGCAGCAACGACGGTCGCGACGGCCGCAGGAAGGGTGAGGACAGTCCCTGCGATGCCCGCCCAGCTGATGAGGATGCGCCCGACGGAGTCGGACCCGGGCTCGGCGAGGCCTGGGCCGCGTACCGCGAGAAGGATCATCAGGGGGCACAATGCCGCCAGTCGGGAGATCCAGGCAATACGGGCGGCGCTGCGGGGGCGCGCGTCGGTGGCGGCCTGACGCTGGGCGAGATCCGCCAGGACCACCGCCGCCAGGACAGCCAGCAGAGCCACGACGGGTGCGACGCCGAGCCACCAGCAGTACTGGCGTAAGAACCCGGAAGAGACGATGTATCCGGTGCAGGGGACGTGGACGTCATATCGCAGCGCCGTAGCGACAGCTGCCGCGCCGAGCAGTGCGCCGAGAAGGACTGGGAGTGCGGCTTCGCCGATGGCGACCAATGCGCGGTCCCGGCGCCGTCCACCCAGTGCGGTCACCAGCGCGGTTCTGCGATCGCGGGCGTGCGCGCCGGTGCGTGCCGCGACGAGGAGGAGTGCCAGGCTCGGCAGGCAGAGCATGCCGAGGATCGCGGCCTGAAACATCCACTCGGGTTTGTCGTCGTCACGTCCCGATCCAGGTTCGAGCCCGGGGGCGATCGAGCTGCCCGCCGAGGGGCCGAAGCCGGTGATGAGGTCGCTCGGCTCTTTGGCGGCCAGACCCCCACGGGGGCGGACGTAGGCGAGCCACTCGGTCGGCTCGTCCAGCCCCTCGGCCTTGATGGTGCCCGCCAACCGGCCGTAGCGGTGATCTATGTCCTCCGCTGCGCCAGCTTTCCGCAGAGCCGGAGACAGCACTGCCTGGCCCGGTGCCGGCCAGGCATCCACCCCTGGAGGCAACGGCGCATCGCCCTTGTGCGGTGCCAGATAGACCACACTGAAGCGCCGTTGACCGCTGAGCGAGTCAGAACCCACCAGCCAGGTGGTGGAGTTGCCGGAACGATGCACGTCGTCGGCGGCGATCACGGGGGTTCTGGCGATGCGGCGTTCTTCCTTGCCGGCATATACGGCGTGGACCGCGATGCTGCTGCCCAAGGAAATGGTCAAAAACGCGGTGACCAGGGCTAGCGCGGAGAACCGGATGCCTCCGGCCTCGGCTCGCCGGCCGGCGGTGCGCCCGATGGCCAGGAGACGGCCGGTGAGACCTCGTGAAGCGGCAGTCATCGGCTACCCGCCCCGGTGGAAGCAGCTTCAAGGGCTCCGCCGGACAACAGCAGAGTGCGGTCTGCACGTGCGGCGACGCCCGGATCGTGGGTGACAACGAGCAGCCCGCAGGAGTACTGCCTGGGCAGGTCGAACAGCTGATCGGCGGTGCGGTCCCGGGTGTGGCTGTCGAGTGCCCCGGTCGGCTCGTCGGCGAGCAAGAGAGCCGGTTCGTTGATCAGCGCACGGGCTACCGCTGTGCGTTGGCGCTCGCCCCCGGACAACTCCTGGCTCGTCACGGCTTCTGGCACGCCGAGGTTGGCGAGGAGCCTTTGTGCTCGCTGTCGCGCGCCGACGCCGTTGTGGGACAGCAGTGCTGCCAGTACGACATTGTCCAAGGGGCTGAGTTCCGGCAAGAGTTCGCCGAACTGGAAGACCATGCCGATTCTCTGAGCACGCAGCGAGGCCATGCGCGACGTGCGCAGCGTCGTGATCTCGGTGCCGACTACCCGGATCGTCCCGGCATCCGGCTTGATCAGCCCGAGGATGCAGGACAGCAGCGTGCTCTTGCCGGAACCGCTCGGACCGGTCACGGCTATCGATTCGCCGATCCCCAGTGTCAGGGCGAGGCCGTCGAACAAAGCCCGCCCGCCGATCGCATGCCGTAGTGCCCCGACTTCCAGTACCGCCTGGCCGTCTGCCACGGCTTGGTGTGGCCTACCCACTCGTCCCGTCCTCACTGCGCTGTGTGTAGCTGGATACGGTTGCGGTGGGGCGGTTCGAGACCGCCCCACCGTATTAACGTGCTGCTAGCGCCCAGCCGCCTTAGACGCCGTCACCGGGACGGTCGTCCGGCCCGCATCGGTCCGGCGCGAGTGAGATGTTGACGCAGGCGGTCACCTTGCGGACGTAGTTGGTCTCGTCCAAGCCGCTGTAAGCGGTGGTGCCGTGCCCCCCGGAGTTGTCGAGCCGAAGGCCCGTGTTGTACCGGCGGTCGTACAGGGAGTAGACGGAGTGGCCGTCCCCCAGAGTGTCCTTGACCGCGACCTGGCCGTTGGTCCCGTGGCTCCAGGTGTACGCGCCGTTGACAGTCGAGTCGAGACTCTCCCCAGCGCCGGCGGCGAAAGCCTGTCCAGCGCCCGACAGCGCCAGCACAGCGGCTCCCCCCACCAGGACCTTCCCCATGGTTTTACCGAAAAACATAGACCCTCCCCAGTAGGCACCCTTGGACCAGGTGCCTGAGCGTGTATTCGCTTCCTCTGCTACGCGGCAACGGTTCCGTGCGGCTTGTGGGCGGAACCGGGTTATCCCTGGACAGGCCCCATCACCAGGCCCGTCCGAGATATCTCCTACTCTCTTGATCCTTCCGCGAGAATCCGCTCGACCTTTCGTACAGCCGGCGGATCCGGGGCTGTCCCCCGGGGAAAAGCATGGCCGGACCGGTGACCGGTGTCCTTGACGATGAGTGCCCAGCACCTTGACTCTCGGTCCACCTGCGCCTGCACCTGCACGTGGCCTGAGGGGTGTTCTGCTGGTTGGTTCTCGGGGTCCGGGGGCGGTGGACCAGCGGATTCGGAGCCGCCCCGCATACCACGGCCGGGACTTCGGCGATCTGCTCGCGCTTGCCGGGCTGTACCACTGGAGCGCGGTCTGGAGGGCTTCACCGACGATTTCTACACGTGCCCTGCCCGCCCTGCGGAGGAGCGTTGACCATCGCCATCGGGGATTACTGGTTCTACTCGGCGCTCCGCGATGGGGGTCGGGGCGACGTCGAGCGACGGGAGCTGCTACCCGCCGCGACCGCGGACCCTCACGACCCCGGCCGCTGGATGCATGCCACGGCAGCCCGCGATGGGCAGCATCGCCTCGCGGCGGGCATCGAGTATCTCTTTGGCCGGAGGCCGGCCTTGCGGCGCATGCGGTTCCCCAAGGACGCCGCGATCATTGTGGACGGCACCCTCGTCAATCGCGACCACACCATCGCCGAGCAGGCGAAGATATACGGGTACTCCACCAGCCACCAGATCGTCATCGCCGCGGACACCCACTTCGTCGTCGGCATCGGTGGACCGCAACCCGGGAACCGCAACGACTGCAATATTGCCGATGGGCGCTATTCGGCCAACGTGGGTGATTCGGCGAGGTGGGCCTTACGCATCGCTCCCTTTTGCCTGGGCGGAGATGTGGCCTGAAATCCCTTCTTGTATGGCATTCCGGTCGCGGTGTGTAGTTGTCAGGGGGGAGATTCGCCTACTTCGAGGTGGGCGAGTCTCTGGACACAACATCGCGGGGGGATTCAGTTGCTTGACGTGAAGGTATTCCGCACGGTGGATCTACCGGCGGCCGACCGGTTCGACGCTTGGCAGGAGCTTTTGGGACAGACGCACGCACCGGTACACCTGAGCAGTGACTTCGCCAACAATTTCGATGCGACGCTGCACCAGTTCAACCTCGGAGAGATCACGTTGTGGCCTGCCACCTACCCGCACCTGACCTGGCATCGGCCGCCCAGGCTCGTGCGGCAGTCCGATCCGGAGAGCTGTCACCTCACGCTCGTACTCCGCGGTGACGGCGTGGCGCAGTGGGACCGTTCCGAGAGGGTTCTCGGCCCCTATGACTTCCACACCAACCACACCTCGGTGCCCTACCTCATCCACTGCCGCCCTGGGCAACACGAGATGATCGGCGTCGAACTGCCCAAGTCGTCACTGGGCCTTCCCTGGGATCGAGTACGGCAGGTGATCGGGCAGGGGCTGTCAGCCGAGAACGGTATCGGCACGCTGCTGGCGCAGTTCCTCACCCAGGTGACCCGAGACGCCGTCAGCTACGCACCGGCCGAGGCGCCACGGCTGGGCGGGGTGCTCACCGACCTCGTCACCGGGCTGTTCGCGCGTGCCCTTGACGCCGACGAGCACGTTCCCCCGGAAACCCGAACACGAAACCTTGCGCTGGAGGTGAAAGCCTTCATCCGGCGCAACCTGTGGGACGCGGACCTGACTCCCAGTGCTGTCGCCGCCACACACCACATATCCCGAAGCTATCTGTACCGCCTATTCCACGCCGAAGGCGGGACCGTCGCCGCCTACATCCGCACCCAGCGCCTTGAAGCTGTCCGCCGCGCCCTGGCCGATACCTCCGCGTCTGCCGTGCCGATCCACACCATCGCCGCCCGCTGCGGCTTCAGGGACCACGCCACCTTCACTCGTTCCTTCCGTGCCGCATACGGCATCACCCCCCGCGACTACCGACAGGCGGCTCGCCTATGACTCGGTCGACGGTGCCTGACTGACGGACTGTAAAACGTTCGGTGCGACTCCCGATCGCGGAAATGGCCGTGGACGACCAGTTGATCGACGAGCTGGTAGATCGGGCCCAAGCCGAGGGCCTGCATCTGACCGGTGAGGGCGGGCCGCTTCAGCGATGACCAAGCGGCTGCCGAACTCCGCTCTGGAAGGCGAGATCACCAACCATCTCGACAGGCCCACCTGCCGGAGGGTGCCGCGCTCGATGTACGCCGATTCACGGGAAGGCGTACATCGAGCGCGGATCACCTCTGCGACTGGGCCGGGTGGTGGAAGCCGCGCCGGGCTCGCCGGCTGCAGGCGTCTCCACCTCCGCTCACCCACCGGAGGGACGGCCGAGTGCGACGGGGAAAGCTGGACCCGTCAGACGGAAGTGGGGAAATTCGGCTGCTCGGGGCCGCGCGGGATCTCGATGCGCTCCTCCCCGGTGCGTAGCGCGCGCAGGATGACCCGGCCGACGTATTCCGGGGAGTGCGCCTCCATGCCCGTCGGCAGATCGCCCCGCTTGTAGAACTCCGTGTCGGTGACAAAGGGGAGTACCAAAGAGAGCTTGCCGCTTCGACCACGAGGGCACCCCACTCCCTGCCGCCGACCAGACTCCGCAGCCGCCCCGGCGGTGAGCCGGGGAGCGCGCGGCGAGCTGCCTTGAGTAAGTGGAGATAGGTTTCGACACCGCCAAGGCGCCAGGCTGTGCCAAGTGCGGACGGCGCCGAGCTTGCGGGTGGGCTCTTGGGCGATGCGGTAGGCGAGTTGGGCTCGGCCGGCCCTGACCGCCGCCCCGTCGACTTCGATCACCCGGCATCACGCTGCTGCCATGATCAGGCGTACCGCTCGATCAGCGAGAACCTGGCCGCCCCAGATTTCTGGGCCCTGCTTGACGACGACGAGTCCCTGAGCCCGGTCGGACGGACAGAGGTTCACCTGATACAGGAAGCAGCCCGCGCATTGCGCACCCCGCATCTGCTGGAGAGGGTCACCCCACCCGCAGCCAGGCAGCACAACTCGTTCTGAGACCGCGGCGAACGACCTTGTCGCGGCCATCAACGACTCGCTGTGACCAGGCGGCTCAAGACCGGAAGCACGCCGCGCAGGTCGTCGCCGTCCACCGTGACGGTCGCCGCCTCGCGCGCTCCTGCCGAGGCGTTGAACGCCACGCTCAACCCGACGGCTGCGAACAGCGGCAGATCGGAGCGGCTGTCCCCGACGGCCCCGCACGAGCGGGGGGCCAGCTCCAGTTCTCGCGCCCGCGTGAGCGCGAAATCCCGCTTGCCGTACTCGTCGAAGTGACGGGCGACCCGCCCCGTGAACCGACCGCCGGCGGTCTCCAGCCGGGGGCCACTGAACCCTTGGAAGCCGAAACGGTCAGCCAGATAGCTGCCGACCGGCGACCAGGCGAGGGTCGCCAGCACGGGCACCAACCCGTTCTGCCGGCACCAGGTCACGGTCTCCGCGATGCCCGCGACCAAGGGGAGCCCGTCGAGCCAGCCGGAGACCTGGTCCTCGGGAACCCCTGCCCAGCCCGCGGCATCCAGCTCGGAGACCTGCCGGTTGTCCAGGTCACCGGAGGCATAGGCGTCCTCGGCCTTGGCCAACGCGTCCCTGTGGCCGAGGAAGCCGGCCAGGAAGACCGACGAACTCGTGCCGGGGACGAGGGTGCCGTCGACGTCGAAGAACACGGCGCCCGCGCGATCGTTTGAGAACACCGCCCTAGGATGCACCTCACCTCGCGAAACACCAGCTCGGGGGCGCCCCCGGGGGGACTTCCGACGAACGCCCTGGACCTGCCCGGTGAGGGGATGCCGTCACGTCCCGGCGCGGCGGAACCTACGGTTTGTGGGTGACCCAGAGGAGTTCCGCCGGCCAGCGGTGGGCCCAGTCGGCCGGGTCCGTTTCGTTGTAGCCGTTGGGCGTTCCGAGGTCGGGCCGCGGCTCGATGAGGTCGTCGATGACGAGGCCCGCGCCGCGCAGGACCCTGACCCAGTCGCCGTAGGTGAGCTGGTAGCTGGTCGCGCCGTCGCCCTCGGCGATGGTGTTCAGGCCGAAGTAGTCCTGCTGGAGCGTCGTGGTCACCCGGCTCGCGGCCTCGTCGTAGCAGGCTTCGAACCATGGGCTTGCGACGTTGAACACCAGGCGCCCGCCTCGACGCAGGATGCGTGCGGCCTGCGGGACGGCCAGGTGCGGGGGCGCCCAGCTGAGCCCGCCGAAGTCGCAGAACACCAGGTCGAAGCTGCCGTCGGCGAAGGGGAGGTGTTCGGCGGCGCCTTGCACGAGCGAGTAGCGGGCCGCTCCCGTCGCGCCGGCCGCTGCGCCGAGTTGGGCCTCGGACAGGTCGAGCCCGACCACGGTGGCGCCCTCCGCGGCGAGTGCCCTGGACCACTGGCCGGCGCCGCAGCCGAGTTCGAGGACGCGCTTGCCGGTCACGTCGCCGAGGGCGTGCAGCTGCGCGTCGGGGATCGAGTACATGCCCCACAGCCGGGGTGCGGCGCCGATCTGCGCATCGTGCTTCTGCTGGTAGGAGCCGCTGATCCGGTTCCAGAGCTGCCGGTTGGAGGGGATGCTGTTCACCCGCCGACTCCAGCACTGCCTGTCGGGGGAGGTCAACACGATTAAGGTCCGGCGGCTCGCCTCGCTCCGGAACGGGAGAGAAGCTCCCTACCTGGGAGAAGCTCCTACATGCGCTCCAGCGCCCACATCAGTGCCTCGTCGGCGCCGCTGAGGCTCATCTGATCCCCGCCCCGCTCGTAGGGCCCGCCGACGACCAGGTGGTACTCGGCTTCCACGTGTTGCGCACCGGGCGGCCCGGACAGCCATTCCCGCTCGGACCCCGGACCGGGGCAGGCGCCGGTCAGCACCCAGCGAAGCGCCTCGATCTGCCCCGCTGTGTAGCGGTCTTCGGCCTCGGGCGTCAGCTCGGTGATCTGTTCGTTGATCTCCGCGGTTCCCCGCAGCCGCGGCGTGGGGTCCAGGATCCCCATGGCGGAGACGATGGTCAGCGGATCGTGTCCGGTGGACCTCAGGACCTCCAGCGCGATGCTGCCCGGCCGTGCGTAGTTCGATCCGGCACCGGACAACCAGATGTCCGGTCGCTCTCCGTCCGGGGTCGTGTTCCGGTAGAGCTGGGCGAAATAGCTGCCGATCGGCTCGTCATAACCCCAGGCACTCTGGTTTTCCCATCCCGGGAGTTCCAGCGTGGTGCGGAACCCCTCTCCCGGTGCGCGGTCGAAGCTGCGGGACGTCGACAACTCGAACATGCGGTGCATCATGCCATGCGCACCGGGAACAACTACCGTGTTCTGCGGGGAAGTTCATGCTCGGCGGCGGCTCGCACCGGGGGAAGCAGCGCAGCGGTCGCGTTCCGCGGTCCGGACCTGGGACGGCCTGGTGCAGGAGCGTGGCAACCCGCCCCGGACGGTACTGCTCGCGCGCCGCAGGGCCGTGTATCGAAAGTGGATCTTGATCGATGAATGATCACGGTTCATGGGGCGCGGAGATCTCACGGACGAGCAGTGGTTAGTGCTGGAACCATTGTTGCCGAAGGGGACGAAGGCGGGTGGCCGCCTGTGTGGCCTCGCCGGCAGTTGATCGACGGCAGACGGTTCCGGGTTCGTGCCGGAGTTCCGTGGCGGGACAAGTGGGCTGGACTTCAGAAGGAACGGCGTCCTCACCGAGCCTGGTGATCACGGGCTGGGCCGCTCGCGGGGCGGGTTCAGCACCAAGCTGCACCTAGGGCCTGTCGTTTGGATCAACCTGTTGCGTCGCGGAGGGCATAGGTGACAAGCGCTCTGGCAAAGGTGGTGGGAGCAACGCTCGGGACTTGTGGATCAGCCCGGGGAGAACGCGGAAGGCGCACCGGGGCGAGACCGTCGCCGTCGTTGCCCACGGCCTGCCCGACGTGTGTTCAATCGCCGTTGGAGAGGGCGCGCAGGTACCTGTCGAGAAAGTCACCGTCGCGTACGACGCCGGTGGAGTTAAGCCAGTAGTCGGCGATGATCGACGGTACGAGCTGATCGAGGGCGACGATCGCTTCGCGTAGTTGAGCGAGGCGCTCGGCGTCCAGCGTTTCGACGTGGAACCATACCTGGCGTACCAGAGAGCCGCCGGCCTCCAGCTTGAGGAAGCAGGTCGCGTCGAGGCCGTAGCAGTGCGCCTCGTCTTCGTGGGTGCCATATGGATCGTGCGCATCGGGCCTGAAGCCCGCCGACGCCGTTGCGGCGAATCGGCGCACCCGCGGCAAGATCGGCGAGAGAGCGGCATCCGCCTGGTCCAAGCGCAGACCAGCTTCGGCGTAGTCGTGCTCAGGTGATGCGATGACGTGCACGTCCGTCCAGCCGACACCATCCGGAGCGCGGTTGGCCTCGTTCGCGGTATCGGCGGCGCGTACGTCATCCGCGACTTCGCCTACGGCGGCGAGCGGGTAGAGGCACCGCATACCCACCTCGTCTTCATGTATATGAATATGTCGAGGGGCCGTGGGGTCGTCGGTCACCCCCTCACGCTACGGCACGCGGGTCGAGCAGTCGTCTGATCGTCCGCGACCATCTACCTCGCCGGACTCCACATCGCCGGCACCTTCATCTGGTCCGCCCGATGATCCAAACGAGAGTGCCTAGATGTTGATCTCGGGTGGCTGGCCGTCGTCTTCCAGAGCCGCCCGAGCGACGTCACTGAATCTGGTCATGCGCTGGCTCAGCAGCATGAACACGTCCATCACCCGCGCCTCATTGCCGTCCTGCCCAGGCACGTAGGTCAGGGACACCATCTGCATGAGCGCCATCACGACGGCGTCCCCAGCTTGAGCGACCCCCCAGGGCCCCTGGATAGCCACCGAGGCGTTCTTCTTCGTCAGAGTGGCTCCTGCGCCGGTCGGCAGGATCTGCGTCGGGTTTCCTGATCGCTTGGCCTGCGCGATGTTGGCCCCAATGGCGTCGCTGACCATCTGGGCTTCCGTCATGAGGTCCTCGTACGCCTTCGCCCGGTTGCTACGCCGCTCCACCAGGCTCTCGTACCGCCGCTGGCGGTTCGCCTCCTTCTCCTGCGCCTGGAGCTGGAGTTCCGCCTGCTGCGTGTTGAACCAGCCTGTAACCCCCGCCGCCAGGGCAGCGATGCCGCCACCTACGGCCGTACCGACTACGCCCACCCATGCCGCGTTCACGCCCGGATTCTCGCCGAGCCGGCCAAGCCCGCGCCGACCAAACGCAAAAGAATGCCCCACCACGGTGATCCCGCCACCGTCCGCCTCGGCTGGGCGTCCGGTCCCGCAACAACCGCTCGATCCGCGCCCACTGCGCGTCGCTTAACGGCAAACTGGAGCAACGATCAGATGATCCGAACGACACGGCCTAGCGGTCGAGCAGGGCCAAAAGCCCATGTCGATCGTGGTGACGGCAGGGCAGCGTGGCGACTCGCCGCAGTTCAAACGGTGCTGGAGAAGATCCGCGTGCCCCGCCTCGGGCCAGGCCGCCCGCGCGTCCGCCCCGATCGCGTGCGCGCTGACAAGGCGTACGCCTCCCGCAAGAACCGCGCCTACCTTCGCCGCCGCGGGATCCGCTGCACCATCCCGGACAAGGCCGACCAGGCACGTAACCGCCAGAAGCGAGGCCGCCACGGTGGCCGGCCATCACATTTCGACCCGGTCGACTACCGCGAGCGTCACGCCGTCGAGTGCGGAATCAATCGCCTCAAACGCCACCGGGCGATAGCCACCAGCTACGACAAGCTCGCGGTCCGCTTTGAAGCCACGGTCCTCATCGCGGCCATCAACGAGTGGTTGTGATCAGTACACGTTGCTACACCTCGTAATCCTGGGCCAGCTCCTCCCAGCGAATGCTGCGAAGCGCAAGGTCAGCATCCTCACCCTCCGGTACCTCCGGTGCTGGCTGAAACCAGGCGACGACGAGGGTGGAGCCGTCCATTGCCGGATCGAGCGCCGTGGAGTTGAAGACGCCGATGCAAGCCACGGAAGGCAGCACCTCAACGGGGCCGAAGGCGCCGGCGGTCTCGTCCGGGTACTCGCGGGAGGGCGGAACGAGATGCACCGGCGTGGAGGGAAACGCGCTTTCAGCCTGCCGCTGGAGCCAACTGACCTTCAGGTCGTTGATGTACTTGCACGGGTAGCCCTCCAGCATCCCGTCGTAGGTCGAAGACATCCGTAGCTCGGTGAGCCGGATCGAACGACCGGACGAGAGGACTATGCGGCCCAGTGACATGCCGACACCCTATGCGCACGATTCACTTCCGATACACGGCCTAGACCCCCGCCTCCAGCAGCCCGAACGCCGCCTCTGCCTCGGCGGTGCACTCCGCCAGCACGTCCGCAGGCCGCTCTCCCGCCAGCATCCGTTCGAGGTTGCGCCCGCTGAGTACGCGCTGCACGGCGATCACCTGCGCGGCGAGGGCGGCCGGCAGCAGCGCGTCCGCGGGCCGGTCCAGCGCTTCCGCCAGCGCCCGCGCGAGCGACTCCTCTCCGCGGCTCCACTGCTCCAGCAGCCGCAGCTTCAGGCTCGGCGTGGACAGCACCATTCGCCGGAAGGCCAGCACCTCCTCGATGTCGGTGAGTCCGGCGATCGGGTCGAACGCCCGCAGCAGCGCCAGGAAGTGCCGGCGGAGCGCCGCGACCGGTGACTCGCCGGGCTCCCGCTCGCGCACGACCCGGGCGGCCTCGTCCTCGTGGTCGCCGATCTGCGAGAGGACGAGATCCTCCTTCGCCGGGAAGTAGTTGAAGACCGTCTTCTTGGAGACCTCGGCGGCGTCGGCCACGTCGGCCACCGAGACGTTGTCGAAGCCGCGGGCCATGAACAGCTCGACCGCGGTGTCCGAGATCAGCTCGCTCGTCCGCAGCTTCTTGCGCTCCCGCAGGCCCGGCCAGCCCGCGTCCGTCTGCTCCACCACCGGTTCGTCCGCCACAGCCACTCACTCTACCAGCGGTTTTTCACGGAGCCGATATTTACTGCCGGTGTAGCTATTGTCTTCATGTAAAGTTACACCTAGTGTATGTATGCATGAGCGCGACCACCCATACGTCCCGTACCAGTACCTGGGCCGCCGTGTACGACGGCCCCACGCTCCTGATGAGCGCCCGCAAGGTGCAGGCCGTCTCGGCGGCCTGCATCCTCGTCCTGCTGCTCGCCCTCCTCGACGTCAACATCGTCTCGGCGGTGGCGTGGAGGATGGTCGCCGACCTGGACCCGGTGCACGGCATCGGCGAACTGCCCTGGCTGACCTCCTGCTACGCGCTGGCCGACTGCATGGTCGTGCCGCTGTACGGCAAGCTCGCCGACGAGTACGGCGCAAAGCCGATGCTCGTCACCGCGCTCGGCATCTTCGCGGCCGGGTCGCTGCTCTGCGGGATCGCGCAGAACCTCACCCAGCTGATCGTCTTCCGCGCCGTCCAGGGCCTGGGCGCGGGCGGGTTGACCGCGATCACGCTGGTGGTGACCGGCATCCTGTTCAACGACCGGGAGGGCAGGTCGGGCGACGAGGGGGCGGTCAACGACGGGTTCGGCAACGACGGTTCGGGCGGCGGCGGTTCGGATGAAGAGGCGCCGGCCGGCGCGGGTGCCCCACGCGCGGACCGCCCGCTCAAACCGTCGAGCGCCGTCGGCATCGGCGCCTCCGTGATGTTCGGCCTCGGCCTCGCCCTCGGCCCGCCGCTGGGCGGCCTGATCGCGGACAGCCTCGACTGGCGCTGGGTCTTCTTCCTCAACCTCCCCTTCTCGCTGGGCGCCTTCGTCGTCTTCGTCGCCGCGCTGAACATGCCGGCCAACCCCGTACGCCGCAGGGTCGACTTCCTGGGCGCGGCGCTGCTCGGCGGGTTCGGTGCCTGCGCGCTGCTGGTCACGGAGTGGGGTGGCACCCGCTACCCGTGGGCGTCGTCCGCGATCGCGGCCCTCGCGACCGGCGCCGTACTGCTCGCGGGCTGCTTCGTCTGGCGCAGCCTGACCGCCGCCGAGCCGCTGGTGTCGCTGGCGCTGATGCGCAACCCGGTCTTCCGGGCGATGATGCCGATCTCGCTCATCGCGGGAGTCGGGGTGGCGGGCGGCCTGCTCTACGTCAGCGGGTACCTCCAGATCGGGCGCGGTCTGAGCACCGGCCGGTCCGGGCTGCTGGTGCTGTGCATGGCGGCCGGCATCCTGGCGTCGATCCCGGTGGCGCGGGCGATCTTCGCGCTGCTCGGCAGGTTCACGTACCTGCTGGTCGCCGCCGGTGTCATCCAGGCGGCGGTGCTCGCGCTCTTCGGCGGCCTGGGCCCGGACACCAGCTACTGGCTGGTCGGCGCCGGCTGCTTCGTACTCGGCATCGGGATCGGTCAATCCCTCGGGCTGGGGCTGCAGTTCATGCAGAGTTCCGTCGCCACCTCCGACCTCGGGGTCGCGACCTCCTCCCTCCGCTTCTGCCAGCAACTGGGCACCGCGGCCGGGTTCGCCCTCTACAGCACCCTCGTCGCCCGCTACCTCGACGCCCACCTCACCGGTGCGGCCGGCGCCGCGAACGTCCACGGCGACCTGGACACCTCCGCGCTCGCCCACCTCCCGCCCGCCCAGCACCGCGCCGCCGTCGGGGTGTTCATCCACGCCACCGACCTCGTCTTCGTGGTGGCCGCCGCGATATCGCTCGCCGCGGGCCTGCTCGCCTTCTCCATCCGCGAACGCCGTTATGTCTAGCCGTCCTACGTTCGGACCAACCGGTCGTCGAATCCCGGCGCGCCGGTGGCGCGGGCGGAGGCGCCCACGGCCAGGGCGCCGGGAGGCACGGGGCCGGGGTCGTAGGGTGGTGGCGTGCATCTGTGCTTCGTCTGCAGCGGGAACATCTGCCGGTCGCCGTCCGCCGCACTGGTGGTCGCCGAGGAACTGCGCCGGGCCGGGCTGGCGGACCGCGTGCGGGGCACCAGCGCGGGCATCGGGCCCTGGCACGTCGGCGATCCCATCGATCCGCGGGCCGGGGAGGTGCTGGAGCGCCACGGCTATCCCGTGGAACACGTCGCCGCGCAGGTCGGCGCCGAGCACCTCGACGCGGACCTCTTCCTGGCGATGGACCGGGGCCACGAGAAGGCGTTGCGCAAGCTGGTGCCCGACCCGTCGCGGGTCCGGATGCTGCGCTCGTTCGACCCGGATGCGGTGGCCGGCGGATTGGGCGACCTCGACGTACCCGACCCGTACTACGGCGGTCCGGACGGCTTCGAGGAGGTGCTGGCGATGATCGAGGCGTCGACGCCGGGCCTGCTCGCATGGGTGCGCGAGCACCTCGACCCGTGACCGCGGACCCGCCCGACGGACGGGCCCCGCAGGCCGCGGCGGCGCGGCTGACGGGCCGCTCGGTCACCGGCGCGCGCCGCCGTTCCGGAGCGCTCACCGAGGTCGCGCTCGACGACGGAACCACGGTCATGGTCAAGCACGGCGACGGCCCGGGTGCGATCCGCGCGGAGGCGGCCGGACTGAGGTGGCTGGCCGACGCGGGTACGGTCCGGGTGCCGGAGGTACGCGGCGACGATGCGTCGTGGCTGGTGATCGGCCTGGTGCCGGCCGGCCGGGCGAGGGCGGAGGCAGCGGCCCGCTTCGGCAGCGGGCTGGCGGCCCTGCACGCCGCCGGCGCCCCTGCGTTTGGCGCTCCGCCTCCCGGCGGCCCGCAGGACGCGTACATCGGGACGGCGCCGATGCGGAACACCATCGGGCCCGACTGGCCGCGCTGGTACGCCGAGCAGCGCGTGCTGCCGTACCTGCGCACGGCCGTCGACCGGGGCACGCTGCTCCCCACGGAGTCGGCCCTCGTGGAGCGCGTCTGCGAGCGGCTGCCCGGCCTCGCGGGTCCCGCCGAGCCGCCGGCCCGCCTGCACGGCGACCTCTGGAGCGGGAACGTCCTGTGGGGCGCGGACGGCGAGGCGTGGCTGATCGACCCGGCCGCGCACGGAGGGCACCGCGAGACGGATCTGGCGATGCTGCGGCTCTTCGGCTGCCCGCATCTGGAGCGGGTGCTCGACGCTTATCAGGGTGCCGCACCGCTCGCGCCCGGCTGGGAGCGCCGGGTCGCGCTCCACCAGCTCTTCCCGCTACTCGTGCATACGGTCCTGTTCGGGCGTTCCTACGCGGAGCAGGCGTTGGCGGCGGCCCGGACGGCCCTGTCGGGATGACGGGGCAGACTCGTACGGTGTCGGATTCGAGTTCGGCGCAGGGGTTCGCGCTCGGCGCGAGGAGGGGTGAGCGATGAGCAGTGGGATGTGGGCCGCCGTGCTGGCGGTGGCGGCGCTGGCGCTGGTCGCGGCGCTGATCGACGGTCGGGCCAGGTCACGGCGGCCACCGCGGCGTTCGAAGACGCGGACCCGGCCGGGGACGGGGACGGGGAGCCGTACCGGCGCGCGGGTGCCGCGCAGGGGAGAGGTGTGGTGGGCGGACGTCCCCTTCGAGGACGGAGCCGGGTCGAAGGACCGTCCCTGCCTGGTGCTGGCGGTGCGGGGGCAGTCCGTGCGGGTCGTCAAGATCACCTCGAAGCGGCACGACGAACTCCCGGGCGTGCTGGCCCTGCCCGCGGGCACGGTCGACGACGCGGCGCACCGGCAGAGCTACTTGGAGACCCGCGAGCTGCGGGACGTCCCGCTCCCGGCCTTCCGCCGCCCCGCCGGCGCGGTGAACGCCCGCTTCATGAAACGGCTCGACCTCCCGTAGGACCGGCCCGGAACCAGGCGCCCTCGTGGAAGGCCGGTCGGCGACCGTACCCTGGATTGCTCCGCACACCGACGTCGTGAGAGAGGCAGCAATGGATCACGGTACCCGCGGTGAGCTCATCCACCGGCTGGCCGAGGCGATCGGGGCCGTCAGCACCCCGCACCCGGTGCGGGTCGCCGTCGACGGGCCGCCCGCCGCGGGCAAGACCACGCTCGCCGACGAACTCGCCGTCGCCGTGCGCGCGCAGGGCCGCGAGGTGATCCGGGCGACCATCGACGACTTCCTCGTCCCCCGCGCCCAGCGCTACCGGCGGGGCCGGTACACCGCCGAGGGCTGCTACTTCGACGCCCACGACCACGCCGCACTGCGCCGGGTCCTGCTCGACCCGCTCGGGCCGGGCGGACACCGCAGGTTCCAGGCCGCGATCCACGACGGGGCCACGGACACCCCGCTGTCGCCACCGGCGGTGACCGCCTCCGCGGACGCCGTCCTCCTCTTCGACGGCGTCTTCCTCCTGCGCCCGGAACTCGTCGACAGCTGGGAGCTGCGCATCTTCGTGTCCGCCCCCTTCGAGCAGACGGTGGCCCGAGCCCACACCCGGGGCACAGCGCCGGCCGGATCCGAGATCGAGCGATCGTGGCGCGAGCGCTACATCCCGGCGCAGCAGCTCTACGCGGCGACGGCTCACCCCACCGCCCTCGCGGACTTCATCGTCCACAACGCCCAGCCCCACCACCCGTCCTGGGAAGCCGGGTCCGACTGACCCTTGCCGCGTTATTGTCGTTCGGAGCTGAGTCCGGGAATTCGGCTGACGGTCTCCGCCTCCTGCGTGCTCCCTCGCGCACCGCCCTTCGATGCACACGGTCGACCGGAACTCAGTGCGCGGACGGGAGAGGAGATCGTATGAGCACGCCCAACCCCTCAGCCGAGGGCGGGCAGGAGTGGCCCGCCGACAAGCTGGCCGCGTTGCGCCTGGGCCGGCGCCTGGTCGCCGAGGTCCCGACCGGCCGGCCCGATCGCCGGGCGTTCGTCGACGTCACACCGTTCACCGTTCCCGCCGACATCCAAGCCCGCCGCCAGGGCTGGCAGCGAACCGATCCCACGCGCGGATTCCGGCTGACGCACTGGGAGTACGACGCCGGCCGCATCCTCGGCTTCGACTACGACATCGGAGCCGTCCTGCTCAACGAAGCCACCGCCCCGGACGAACCCGCCCTGGCCGCCACCCTCGAAGCGTGGCACCTGCATCCCGAGCAGTTCCGCTACCCCTGGCAAACCGACGACCCGAGATAGCCGCACCGGACATGACCCGGGCCCCTGTGACGAGTCAAACCACGTCAGCTCTGTGGCCGACCATGGCGGAACTCCTCAGAAGGCATCGAGTCCCATTCGGTGTTCGCTCCGTCGCGCGTCACCATGAACAACGGACGCGACCGCAGGACCTGCCCGACGGGTTGCCCGCACATGACGACCCCGGGATCATCCGGCCCTGCGCAACCGTCGACGTTGTAGCGAAAGTACACGTCCATTGCCTCGGCGTACGCGATCATGTCGCTCTCCAGCTCCGACAGGTCCCTCCCGACGAGCGAGATGCCGTCGTACTTGACCTGAGGACCGGTCACGGCATCTGCAGCGACGCAGAACAGCCTCACCGCCTGACTCACGTATGCCGTGACGGCCGGCGGACAGGAAGCCGCCCCCTGACGGTGGACTTCGATCTTCCACGTCGGCGAGAAGACTTTGTGGTGTCGAGCGCAATCACTGACCTTCGCTCGGCCGAGAACCTGAGCCGCCTCGACCACTTCGTCGACGGTCATACCGAACCGGAGCGGTCCCACGCCAACTGTCGGTGCATAGGACCACTCGTCCCCGTCGGCGACTCCGGAATCCCCTCCGGTCGGGAAGGTCATGCTCGGCCCCTGGAGACGAATGAGAGCTTGCCGGCGGCGAATTGGTCCTGCGGGGGCGGGGTCTGGCGCGGCCAACGGGTGCCCGTGTGTTCCGATGCGGCCGCCCGAAATGCTTCCGTCAACGCGGCCCCCGGGTACGTTGCGACAGGAGGAGCCGTTGGGTTCCGGACAGCGACTGCTCCCGGTCGGCCTCCGGCTCCTCGTGGTGGATCCGCGTGGGAATGGCAACGGTTTCACCCTCGACCTCGACCTCGATCGGTCGAACCAGCGCGAACGTGGTGCCCGGCATGACCGCCAGGACGCTTCGCACCTCGCGCGCAGGGCGGGACGGAAACGCGGCTGCCAGGACGCCGGTGACGTTCGACGGATCCTGCGGCAGCTGCATGAATCGAGAGTAAGCCGTGGCACACGTGCGCCGAGGACGGAGCTACGTCGCGTCGTTGCCCTCGCGCAGCGAGCGGACCATGCTCTTCAGCGCGCGGAACGCGTCCGACTGCTCGGCCTCGCTCATGCCCGCCAGCATTCTGACCTCGACGGACCGGACCGCCACCGTCGCCTTCTCCAGGCTCCGCCTGCCGCGGGGGGTGAGCCGCGCCGGGAGGACCTTCCCGACGGCCGCCTCCGCGGGCCTGCTCACGTAGCCGTCCCGTTCCAACGCCTGGAGCAGCACGTTCATCGACTGCCGGGTCACGAACGCGCCGCGCGCCAGCTCGGAGTTCGACAGGCCCGGCCGTTGCGCCAGCAGCTCGAGGCAGGAGTAGTGCGTCACGGTCATCCCGAGTGGCCGCAGCACCTCCTCCATGGCGGCGCGCAGGGCGCTCGAAGCCTCTTTCAGCAGGTAGCCCAGTGAGCTGTCCAGGTCGACGCCGTCACCGCTTTGACTCATGTCAGCATTCTGACATACAGTGGTTCGTGTCAGTAAACTGACACGAAGAGAAGGAGTATCACCATGCCCGTCACCGGCCCCGACTTCATCTCGCTCCAGGCCCGCGACCTCGACGTTTCGCAGGCGTTCTACGAGCACTACCTCGGCCTCGTCCGCTCGCCGGCCGGGCCGCCGCACGCCGTCGTCTTCGAGACGAAGCCGATCGCGTTCGCGCTGCGCGACGTCGTGCCCGGCACCGATCTCGCCTCCGCGCCCCAGCCCGGCATCGGCGCGGCGATATGGCTCCACGCCACCGACGTCCAGGCCATCCACGACGCGCTCGTCGCCGACGGCCGGACCATCGTCTCCGCACCGATCGACGGCCCCTTCGGCCGGACCTTCGCCTTCGCCGACCCCGACGGCTACCACGTCACCCTCCACGACCGCACCTGATCCGTGCGGAGGACCGAGGTCAGTCGGCTTCCAGGACGAAGAACAGGAAACACAGGAAGCGGGACCTGGCGGCGACGCTGTCGGGGAACACCTCGCGCGCTGCCGGATCGGGCTCCGGCTCACTGATGACCCTGATCCGGAAGCCGCCGGCCGTGAACGCGTCGGTCATCGCGTGCAGCGGCCGGTGCCAGAGGCTGACCGGGGCGCTCTGGTCGCCGTAGGTCCACTCCTCGACCCAGTTGGTGGTGTCGAAGTACTTGTACTCGTTCTCGCGACCCGCCTGGCGGTGCATCAGGTTGATGGCGAAGGGGTGCTCCACGGCGACGATCAGCCTCCCGCCGGGCTTGAGGACGCGCCGCAGCTCGGCCAGTGCCGGGCCCCAGTCCTCCAGGTAGTGCAGTACGAGGGCGGCCACGACATCGTCGAACGTGTCGTCGGCGTACGGAAGCGGGCTCCCGAGCCGGGCCAGTTGCAGGTCCGCGTCGTCACCGAGCCGACGCCGAGCCAGCTCCAGCATCCCCGCGCTCGCGTCGAAACCGCTGACCGTCGCGCCGCGGTCGCGAAGCGCGGCGAACAGCGGGCCGGAGCCGCAGCCCGCGTCCAGAATCCGGCGGCCTGACACGTCTCCGGCGAGGGCCAGCATCGCGGGCCGCTGGTAGTAGCCGTTGATGAGGTTCGCCTCGTTCTCGGCGGTGTACCCCTCGGCGAAGACGTCGTAGGGGTTGCCCTCCGACGATTCCACGGTCACCGCGGAGGGCGAAGTGGGCCTGGTGGAAGGCGGGTTCACGTTCTGCTCGTCCGAGGTCCCTGGGGTCTCTGAGGTCACGGTGCGGGAGACGTGTGCGGAGTCGCTACGGTTCCTGGCCGCACGCTCCCGCGATGCCCCTGCGGTGACGGGGGATGCCCAGTGGCCCGGTGGCTGGTCGAGCCGACGAGCGGTGCTTCACGCCGAAGAGATGACCTGACCCGTGGTCGGACCGCGCTCAGTCCCTCAGGGTCTCGCCCTGGGGGTCGTAGCAGACCAGCCCATGTTCGCGAGCCAGGGCAGCGGCATACTCGGAGACCTCCTCCGCCCTGCGGTAGGACATGAGCAGGTAGACGATCGGACCCGCGGCCTCGTCCATGACGGGGGGCGACGCCCAGGGGCTGCCGGGGGCGTCCTCCGGATAGCGTTCGACAAGGGCGTTGACGTACGCCTCGATGCGCGGTGACGGTTCCGTGGGTGTGTCGTCCGATTCGAGGTAACGCTCGGAGAGCTCGTCGAAGAGGGCTCCCGCCTCCTCGTCGAGTGGCTGCTCCCCGTCCCATACGGCCAGGTCATAGGTCATGCACGGATCGTCGCAGGTGCCGACGTGGTCGACGTCGCCGCCTCCCAGGCGCTGACCTGGTGCCGTATCAAGCAACGCCTCGTTTGGCGGGACGGACGGGGCCAGCCGGCTGTTGCATGCGGTCCGCGTAGTCTCGCGGCATGCATGCGCATCTGAGCTTCGACAACCCTCCCCCGCTGCCCCACGAGGTGGTGGCCGAGGTGCTGGAGCGGGCTCTGCATGACCGTTCCGCGGAGGGCGAGGCGGCGGGAGTCCTGGTCGGGATCGCGTTGAACGACGACGACGCGGAGTTCGTCGAGCATTGGTGCCTGCAAGTCGGGACACGGGCGGTGCCGGGTAGTCCGCTGCTCGGGCTGGCCGGCCTCTGTTTGGGGCACACTGCTCGGCGCTTCGGACGTCTCGGGGATGAGGCCCTGGCGCTGGCACGGTCACTGGCAGCGCGGGCTGACACGGACCCGGAGGACGTCGACGGTCGGGCTCTCGACGGATACGACGATGTGCGGAGCTTCCTGCACCTGTGGTGACGCTGCGTGCCGCTGTCCCGGATGAGGCCACGGTGACCCCGTTCACGAGGGTGGGCGGAGGGTTTCGGGGCGTAGGACCGTTCGGAACCGGTCCAGGCGGGCCGGTCGGCGTGAGGGTGCGTTCGGGCGAGTCCGCGACGGCCATGAGCCCGTCCGCGGCGCCCGGAAAACACCGCTCGGGTGGCGCCTGGAAAGGTCCGCGACGGCTTTCTGCGGTGTCTCCGAATGCCTTTCCCCGTGCCGCGTCAGGAGTCCGTGCCGTGTCCGCCGGTCGTCCGTGTGGCGGGCCGCACTCGCTTCTGTACGGAGAGGACCCGCTCGCTCTCCGGTCCGTTCCGGCTCTACCGTCTCCGTCTCGGAAGGGGGCAGGACATGGGTGAATCCGGCGGTGGCAGCGGGGACAGTACGGCGGTCCGGGGCGTCATCCCCGAGGTGCGGCTGCTGCCCAAGGGAGAACTGCACCTCCACCTTCTGGCGGCGATGCGCCCGGCCACGTTGGCCGAGTTGGCATCGGACGCCGGACGCGAGGCCCCCGACCCGCGTGGCTTCCGTACGTTCGACGAGTTCCAGGAGGTCTACGCCGCCGCATTCGAGGCGACCTCGGAGAAGCCGGCGAACCTGTCACGCGTGGTGGGCTAGATGGTGGCTGATGTGGCCGCCGACGGCGGGGTCTGGGTCCAGCCGCACTTCGACCCGCGTTCGTACGCACATTTCGGCGCGCCGGAGGAGGTGCTGGACCTGGTGATCGACGCCGGGCGGCAAGCCGGTGCGGTCCACGGAGTCGGGTTCGGCCTCACCCTCGCGGTCTCCCGCCATGGAAGCCCCGAGGACGCCGTTCACCTCGCGCGTCTGGCCGCCCGAAACGCCGGACGGGGAGTCCACGCCTTGGGGCTGACCGGTCACGAACAGGCCCGTGGAGCCGAGGACTTCGTCGAAGCCTTCATCATCGCCAGGGCCGCCGGGCTGACGTGCGCCCCGCATGCGGGCGAACTGTCCGGTCCCGAGAGCGTCCGCGCAGCCGTCGTCCACCTCGGCGCCACCCGTATCGCGCACGGCATCCGCGCCGCGGAGGACCCCGCGCTCCTGGAGTTCCTGGTCGAGCGCTGCGTCTCCCTGGACGTCTGCCTGACGTCCAACCGGATCCTGGGAGTTGTCCCCGACCTGTCCCAACACCCGCTGCCCCGCCTGCTGGACGCGGGACTGCGCTGCTCCCTGGGGACCGACGACCCGCTGATGTTCGGGGCTTCGCTCACGGACGAGTACGAGATCGCGCGCGCGACCCTGGGACTCACCGACCCGCAACTCGCCGCGATCGCTCGTACGTCGATCGAGACCAGCGATGCGCCGGCCGAACTGATCGCGGCAGCCGTCGCCCGTATCGGCGAATGGACGGCACCGGACGAACGGAGCGAGACCGTTGCCGGGTGACCGCCGACCGTTCTAGAACCGGTCCAGGCGGCAACCCGCCAGCGCCGACTCCACGGTTCCCTCGACCAACTCCCGTGCGACCAGGCGCCCCACGGCCGCGGCGAGGGTGACCGCCGCGTGCGTCACGGCCACGTAGAGGCCGGGGACCTCGGCGACCGGGCCGATGATCGGCTCGCCGTCGACCGGCATGGGGCGCGGCCCGATACGGGTGCTGAGCAACTCCACGCTCTCGGCGCCGCGGAAGGTGGACCGGACGGCGGCGAGGGTGCATTCGCGCGAGTCCGCGGCGGCGATCAACCGGTCCGCGGCGACCTGCCGGAGATCGAAGTCCTCGGTGTTGACCACGGTACGGACCAGTCCGGCCGGGGCGCAGAACCGGAACAGCGGCGACGGCGACGCTTCGACCGGTACGTGCACGCCGAGCTGCGCGCCCAACGCGGCCGTGGCAACTCCCGCCGCCAGCACCACTGTTGTGCCGGGGAGAAGTCCTGCTGGCGTTTCGACCCCGGCGATCCGGCCTTCTCGGTCCCGGCGGATCGCGGTGACCGGTGTATCCGGATGGACCCGCGCTCCATGGGTGCGGGCGGCCCCTGCCAGTCGCTCGGTCACGCGCACCGAGTCGACGGCGCCGTCGTCCGGCGCCCAGACGGCCCACTCCGGCGGCTCCTGGAGCGCGGGCTCCAGCCTTGCCGCGGTGGCGGCGTCCACGATCGTCTGCCCGGGCCCGGCGTCCGGTGCACCGCCGTCCCTTCGCCAGCTCAGCGAGCCGGACCAGGTCACCGGGAGCCCCGGCACCTCGGCTTCGAGCCGGCGGTACTCCGCCGTCGCGGTGTAGCGCAGAGCGGCGGCCGGCCCGCGACGTACGCCCGACGCTCCGATCCAGGCGAACGAGTCCGCCGTCACCCCGCCGCCCGGCTGCCCGGCGTCGACCAACGTCACCCCGGCCCCCGCACGGGCAGCGTGATAGGCCACCGACGCACCGAGGATGCCGGCGCCGACGACGATCACGTCCCTGCTCACCAGTGGGCTCGACACGCGCACGACCCTAGCCGCCGCGGAGTCCGCCCGCGCGGCATTAAAGGCCCGGCCCGGCGAAGGGGCCGGTCTGCGGCTTCCCCCCGCAGATGGCTCCGAAAGAAGGGCATCCGCCACCGCATCGCCCGTAAGAGCATCGAGTCGTCCACCGGATCGGGCCGCCTCGCTGGGTCGCCGCGAGGAGAGTTTCCTGGCCGGCCGGATGCCGTCGCTTGCACCACCGCTACGGACGTAAGGCCGAGCACTTCCTTGCCTTCGTCGGTACAGCCGCAGCCTTCATCAACTACCGCCGACTCAGGACTTGGACGACAGCGACTAGGGTCTGGGGCGACATCGCGTGCCGGTCACCGGCTGGGTGAGGCATGGAGGTGTCGGGACATGCCTTCGGAGGCATTCCTTGTCAGTCGAGTTGAACCACACGATCGTCCACGCCCGGGACAACCGGGAGTCCGCAGAATTCTTCGCGAGCCTGCTCAGTCTTGAGATCACCGCCGAGTGGGGCCCGTTCATCGCGGTCGACCTGAGCAATGGCGTCACTCTGGACTTCGCCACGATCCCTGCGGACAGCATCACCCCCCAGCACTACGCCTTCCTGGTCTCCGAGGAGGAGTTCGACGCGGCGTACGCGCGGATCAGGGAGCGCGGCATCGAGCACTACGCCGACCCCCACCGGAAGCAGCCCGGCATGATCAACCACAACGATGGTGGCCGCGGCGTGTACTTCATGGACCCGGCGGGCCACGCCATGGAACTCATCACCGTGCCGTACGGCGGCTGGACCTCGTAACCCCATGCACCGAGGGCCGCACCCCAGCGAGGAGTGCGGCCCTCGCCCGGGCGCGCGGGCGCAAGTTCCTCCAGCTGTCGGAGCCCCGCCGATAGAGTGGGTGGTCAACGGCGGGCGTGGCGACGGGGGCGGGATGGCCGTGGGCGGGACTGTGCGACTTGTGGTGGCAGGCGCGGCCGATGTGGATACCGACGAACTCGAAACCCTCACGGCGCAGTTGAGGCGACGCCTCCTCGAACTCGACGTCGACGACGTGCGGTTGGCGCGTTCCGATGGGCCCGTGCCGGACGGGGCGAAGCCGGGGGAGCTCTTGAGTGTCGGAGTGCTCGCCGTCACGCTCGCGCCGGCGGTGATCCGCCCCGTGCTGCGGCTGGTGGAGGCGTGGATGACAAGCCGTCCGGTCCGGACGGTCACGGTGGAGTGGGACGGCCGTACGCTCGAACTCGGAGCGGCCACCCCGGAGCAGCAGGAGCGGCTGCTGACCGCCTTCCTGGAGGGTGGCCGGGCGCCGTCCGACGTCTCGTCGGCCACTTCCGAGGAACCGCCGGCGCGGGACCAGCGCGCATGACGGACTCCACGCCGGGGTCGGGGCGTCGGGAGGCGCTGCTGATCGCGACGGGCCGCTACGACAACAGGTCCTTCAAGGCGCTGCGTTCCCCGGGTCAGGACAGCGCCCGGCTCGCCGCCGTCCTCGCCGACCGGAACATCGGCGGCTTCCGCACCCAGCGGGTCAGCAACGCCTCCGCGCACCGGGTGTTGCGCGCGATCGAGGGGTTCTTCCAGAACCGCAGTCGCAACGACCTGCTCCTGCTGCACATCTCGTGCCACGGCATCAAGGACGACGAGGACGGCTCCCTCTACTTCGCGGCACGCGACACCGACAGGGACCTGCTGGCGTCCACGGCCGTCCCGGCGTCCTTCCTGCGCGAACGGATGGACCGCTGCCGGGCCAGCATCGTGCTGCTGCTGGACTGCTGCTACAGCGGGGCGTTCCTGCCGGGCATGAAGGGCGACGACCGGGTGCACGTACAAGACGATCTCGGCGGCCACGGCAGGGCGGTGCTGACCGCGACCAGCCGCACCGAGTACGCGTGGGAGGGCGGGCAGTTGAAGACCGGCGAACCGGTACCCTCCCGTTTCACCGGGGCGATCATCGAGGGCCTGTCCACGGGTGCGGCGGACAGCGACGGCGACGGCCGCATCACGGTGACCGAGCTGTACGACTACGTGTATGAGACCCTGCAACGCGCGGGGGTGAAGCAGTCACCGCGGATGTGGGCGGACCTGGAGTACCAGGTCATGATCGCCCGGGCGGCGGGACCGGCGGGGGCGGGAAGGACTCGGCGGGCGCGGCAGACCGTGCCCCCTGCGGAGGCTCCACCGCTTCCGTCGGACCCACCGCCTGCGTCGGACCCGCTGCTCCCCTCGGACGTACTGCCCCCGTACTACGCCCCGCAGGAGACGAACCCGGGGGCGTCGGCGGCAGGGGAATTCCTCGCGGGTTACCTCGGGCGGGACGAGCTGATCCAACTGCCCCTGAATCTGGTCGAGATGGCGCAGGGCACGGTGAAGGACGTCCACGTGGACACGTGGATCCTCTGCCCGGAGTGCAAGGGCTCCGGGTGGGGGAGATGGGAGATCCTGTCCTGCTCCCACTGCTACAAGGGCGACCAGGGCCGCGCCCGCGGCCGGCGCACCCTCACCATCAAAGTGCCCGCCGGTGTCGAGAAGGGCACGCGCGTCCGGTTCAGGGGGAAGGGGGCGATCGGTCGCCCCAACGCACCGGCGGGAGACCTGTACGTCGAGATCGAGGAGATCCCGCACGACGACTTCCAGCGCATCGGCCACGACCTCTACGGCCGGCTGTTCCTGAGCCCGTGGGAGGCGTCGAACGGAGGCACCTTCCCCTTCGAGACCCTGCTGGACGGTCCGAGGCATCTCGTCATCCCGCCGGGTGTCCCCGACGGACAGTTCTACCGCCTGCGGAAGCTCGGCGTCAGGCACCTCAGCGGCGGCGACCGGGGCGACCTCCTGATCCGCGTGCACATCCGCGACTGACCGGCCCGCCGCGCCCCGAACTCCGTCTCGCCGCAGCGTTTCTGCTCACCGAGTGGAGATCTCTTCTCCTCACTGAGCGGAGACCTTGCGTACGGTCGTGTCCTCGGGGCCCACCCGGCGCCCGTCCGACGCCAGCACCTCCAGCGGGCGAAGGTGCCGACCCTGCTGGCGGTCGACCAGCTCCGAGTGCGGTTCGCCCGGGGCGAAGGAGTTCTGCTCTCCCCACTGCCGCAGCGCCACGATGACGGGGAAGAGCGCCTTGCCCTTCGGAGTCAGTGCGTATTCGCGGTAGGCGCTGCCGTCCGAGGCGGGAACGGATTCGAGGACGCCCCCGTCGATCAGGGCGCGCAGGCGCGCGGCGAGGATGTTCTTCGCCACGCCGAGGCTGCGCTGGAACTCCCCGAAGCGGCGGCTCCCGTCGAAGGCGTCCCGCACGATCAGCAGGGACCACCAGTCCCCGATCGCGTCGACCGACCGGGCGACGGGACATTCGCTGCCGTCGAACCGCGTCCTGCTCACCATGGCGTGCCTCGCTCTCCCACTGGTTGCAACATGCTACCAGAACGAGCTACGGTCGCCTCTGGTAGCAAGATGCAACCGGGTTGCGGGAGGGATGCTGATGAACGGAGACGGTGAGCGCGTGACGGGAGGGGGCGTGACGCGGAGGGCCGTGAGACGGCCGACCGGAGCTGTACCCACGGAGGCCGTACCCCCCGAGGCCGTACCCCCCGAGGCCGGGCCGACCGGGGCCCGACGCGGGGAGGCCGCCGCGCCCGGCCTGTCCCGTGGCCTCGTCATCCTCTTCGCCGTCGCCTGCGGGGCGGCGGTGGCGAACGTCTACTTCTCCCAGCCCCTCCTGGTGACCATCGGCCACGACCTCGCCATCGGCCCGGCGCTCGTCGGCAGCGTGGTCACCCTCACGCAGGTCGGATACGGGCTCGGACTCCTCTTCCTCGTGCCGCTGGGCGACGTGGCCGACCGCAGGCGGCTCATCGTCGCTCACCTGCTGTTCCTGGTGGTGGCGCTGGCCGTGGTGGCCACCGCCCGCACCGCGGCGGTCCTGCTCGTGGGCATGGCCGCGACGGGGATGCTGGCGGTCGTCACGCAGACGCTGGTGGCCTTCGCGGCATCACTCGCCCCTCCCGCCGGGCGCGGACGGGTCGTCGGTGTGGTCACCAGCGGCGTGGTCGTCGGAATCCTGCTCGCCCGCACCGCATCCGGCCTCCTCGCCGACCTCGCCGGCTGGCGCTCCGTCTACCTCGCCTCGGCGACCCTCACCGCGCTGCTCGCGCTGGTCCTGTACCGCGTGCTGCCGCGCCGCGGTGACGCTCCGCCGACGGCCCTGCGTTACGGACAGCTGCTGCGCTCCACGATCGCCCTGTTCACCTGTGAACGGCTACTGCGGATCCGGGCGTTGCTCGGTCTGCTGATCTTCGCCGCGTTCAGCACCCTGTGGAGCAGCGTGGCCCTACCGCTGAGCGGGGCCCCGTACTTCCTGTCCCACAGCGAGATCGGGGCGTTCGGGCTGATCGGTGTCGCCGGCGCCCTCGCCGCGAACGCCGCGGGCCGCCTGAACGACCGGGGGCTCTCCCGGCGGACCACCGGAATCGCCCTGGCACTCCTCGCCGCCTCGTGGCTGCCCTTGGCCTTCACCCGCAGCTCGCTCTGGGCCCTGGCGGCCGGGGTGATCCTGCTCGACCTCGCCGTGCAGGCGGTCCACGTCACCAACCAGACCCTGATCTACGCGCTGCACCCGGAAGCGGGCAGCCGGCTGATCGGCGGATACATGGTCTTCTACTCGATCGGCAGCGCCACCGGCGCCCTCGCCGCGACCTCCCTCTACGCGGTAGCCGGCTGGGGCGCGGTGTGCGCCTTGGGTGCGGCATTCAGCGTCCTCGGCCTCGCCGTGTGGGTGTTCACGCGCGACGGCGCGCCCGAACACCCGGCCGCCAAGGGCACATTTCGCAGCGGGAGTTGACCGTGCTCCATCACGGCAACGCCGCAGGCACGCGTGACGAGTTGCCTCGGCCCGGGCTCTGAACGATGTCAGCGTGCACCATGGTGCGGTGATGAGCACCGGAGGCGATCCGCGCGAGTACGAGGACCGGTGGGTGCTGGATCTGCGCGGGCTGGGCGTCGTCAGGATCAGAGTCGACTTCCGGCTGACGCTGGTCCTCGACGCAGGCTGGGAAATCGTGCTCGAAGGGTCGACCCGGCTCTCATCCGGGTCGGTCCGCGCTGATCCCGGGGTGGTGCTCGCGCCGGAGTCCCAGGACGTGGCGGCCGCCCTTTCCCTGTTCGGGGCAACGGTGTTGTCCCTGGTCGCCTTCAAGTCGGGCAGCCTGCGCGCGGTCTTCGACAACGGCACCCGCCTGAGGTGCCCGAGCGACCCGTCGTTCGAGGCATGGCAGATCGCGGGACCACGAGGATGGCGCTTCGTCTCCCTGCCCGGAGGCGACCTCGCGGTCTGGCGCGGCGCCGCGGTCGGACCCAACGGCACGAACTGAGCTGCGCGTTCGTGCGGGGCTCGGTCAGACGGCGGGCGAACCCGCCTACCTCACACGCCAGTTGTCCACCATCAGTCGCGCCGTGCGAACAGGACCGCCTGCGAGGCCGCCTCTCCCGGTTCCAGCAGCATCTGGGCCTCGACCGTGAAGCCCGCCGCCTCCAGCCAGCCGGCGACCTGCTCCGGCCGGCGACGGTGGACCCGCACCTTCATCGGGTGGCCGCCGTACCCTTCGGTCTTCAGCCGGACGCCGTCGCCGACGTGGAACATGACCTGGAGCGGTCCACCCGGGCGCACCGCCCGATGGAACCGCTCGATCACGGACCGCACCTCGTCGTCCGGGAGATGGATCAACGAGTGCCAGGCGAGCAGGCCGGCCACCGACGCGGCGGGCAGGTCCAGTTCCGTCATCGAGCTCACCGCGAACCGCAGTCCGGGATGATCGCGCCGCGCCACCTCGATCATCCCCGGAGAGAGGTCGATACCGAAGGCGTCGACGCCGAGAGCGTGCAGGTGCGCCGTGACGTGGCCCGGACCGCACCCGACGTCCGCGACCGGCCCGCCTCCCGCGGCCCGTACGGCGTCGGCGAACAGCGCCAGCGCGCCGGAGAGGTAGCGGTCCCCCGCGATGGCCTCGCGCACCTTGTCGGCGTAGCCGGCTGCGACGGTGTCGTAGGAGGTTCGGGTGTCGGTCAGCCAGTCGTCCGTTGCCATGGTCGACACGGTAGTCAGGAGGGCGGGGCCGAGGTGAACGGGCCGGCACCGTTCAGATGTGGACCTCTGGGGGGAAGCCCGTCCAGCGCAGGTCGGCGGGCAGATGCCGCATGTCGTTGGAGACGAGAACGGTGGCCGGGCGGCCGGGCGCGTAACGGATCACTGTGAGCGCGGCGTTGGCGTGGTTGAGGCCGAGCCAGCGCCACATCGGTGCGTGCATGGCGTCCCGGACGAACCAGGCGACGAGGAAGTTGTGGGTGACGATCAGCTCGTGCCGGTCAGTGTCACCGTCCACCGGCCCGCCGAACCTGTCCAATGCCCGGCGGGCCAGCGCCGGCCCCTGCTCCCGCTCCTCCTCCGAGGCGTCGGCGAGAAAGCGGAGGTAGAAGTCCGCTGCCTCCGAGGGGAGTTCGTCCCTCACCGGCATATAGGGAACGTAGTCACCGGCGACGTCCGACACGTGCAGGGGAACGTCCTCCAGCTGCTCGCCGATCAGACGTGCGGTCTCCGCTGCCCTTGGCAACGGTCCGTGGTGGACGCTCGCGAGAGGAACGCCCCGGAGGCGTTGGCCGAGCAGCACGGCCTGCCGACGGCCGCCCTCCGTCAACCCGCCCTCCTCCGACGCCGCTTCGCCGTGCCGCACCAGATAGAGGTAACGAGTGGCCGTACCGGTCATCCCCAACTCCCCGCGTCCACCGACGATCTTGCCCATCGAGGGACGCACCCCCCTCTGCCGACGGTTCCCGATGCCCGGCACGCCGGCTCAACGCCCGAACGCCCAGCGCACCATCAGCGGGAGCTCCTCGCTCCAGAACGCACCGCCGTGCGAGCCGGACCGCTCGGTCATCACGACGTCCCCGCCCGCGTCGTGCAGTGCGACCGCCCAGCGCGTCGCGTTCTCGCGGAAGAACGGCTCCGAGGTGCCCGCGACGAGATACGCGCGCGGGAGCGTCGTCGGCAGCGGAGCGGAGGGGCGGAAGCCGGCGCCCGGCGATGCGCAGAAGACCGCACCGTAGAGGTCCGGGTGCCGGAGGGCGACAGCGAGCGCCAGTTCCCCACCGGCGGACACACCGAACACCGCGGTGCGCTCGGCGGGGAGCGCGAGCCCGAAGCGCGAGCGCGCCCATCGGGGGACATCGTGGACGAAGAACTCCTCGTGCGCCGCGAACCGTTCCGGGTCGAAGTCCGGTGAGTACTCGTGGAGCCGGAGCGTCTCGTCGGCCGCCCGATGCGTCCCGACGACCATCGTGGGCGGCACGTCGGCCGCCGCCTCCAGAACCGCGGCCCACTGCGGGACCAGCTGGCCGTCACCCGCGAACACCACTGCCTCGGGCGCACCCGGCGGGACGTATGCCGTGACGCGCCGGCCGCCGTCGTACGCGAAGGTCTCGGTGACGAGTTCCCCGGTGATGGACATGGTCACCGTCTCCTCGCCGGCGACGCCCGGCCGTGACGGGCCCGCACGGGAATCCCGTCTTCAGCAGCCCCGGGCGAAAGGATCGAAGCTTCGTCAGCCTGCCGGCCCACCCTAACGCCCGGACTCCGCGACCAGGCGTTCCGCCACCGTCCGCCAGGAAGTTCCTGCATCGAGGCCCTGCGTGGCCGCCGCCATATTCGGTTGCCCGGGCGGAGCCTTTCACCGACGCTGGCCCGATGTTCTCGGACGACGATGCCGCCGCCATGTACGACATCCTCAACCCCTGGGGGCCCGGGCGCCCGCGCGAGGAGGGCTTCTACCTGCCGCTGATCATGGCCGCCGAGTCGGTCCTGGACGTCGGGTGCGGCACCGGCGCCATGCTGCGGGTCGCCCGGGAACGCGGTCACCGGGGCCGGTTGACCGGCCTGGATCCCGATCGGGCGGCGCTGCGACGGGCCCGGGCCCGGGCGGACGTCACGTGGGTGGAGGGCATCGCGGCCGACGCCGAGCGCGGGGCCGGCCACGACCTGGTCACGATGACCGGCCACGCCTTCCAGGACCTGGTCACCGACGAGGACGTGCGCGGGTCGCTCGCCGCGATCCACGCGGCCCTGCGCCCCGGCGGCCGGTTCGCCTTCGAGACGCGGCATCCCCAGGCGCGCGCCTGGGAGACGTGGACGCGTACCAACCCCGCCGACGAGGTCGCGTTCAGCGACGGGAACGGGCGCGACCTGCGTTACTGGCACGAGGTCGACTCCGTCGACGGGGACGTGGTGGCCTTCCACGGCACCGTGGCCGCGCCGGACGGGCGGGTGCTGCGGGTGCTGACCGAGACCGTACGGTTCCTGGACGTCCCGGCGCTCAACGCGTTGCTGGCGGCGGCGGGTTTCACGATCGAGGGGCAGTACGGCGACTGGGAGCGCGGGCCGATCACCGCGTCGAGCCGGGAGATCATCACCGTCGCCCGCCGCGCGGGTAGGGCGGATACGGCCGAGCGGGCGCGGACGATCGTAGGGTGAGGGCATGTACACCACGCGGGTGACCGGGCATGTGAACGCGCCGCGTGCGGCGGTCTACGCGGCGCTGGTCGACGCCGACGCGATCGCCAAGTGGCGCGCCCCGGAGGGCATGAGCACGCAGGTGCACGTCTTCGAGCCCCGCGAGGGCGGCGCGTTCCGGATCTCGCTGACCTACGACGCGCCGACGGGGGTCGGCAAGTCCGAGGCGCGCACCGACACGTACCACGGCCGCTTCGTACGGCTCGTGCCCGGCGAGGAGGTGGTGGAGGAGATCGAGTTCGAGACGCAGGACCCTCGCTTCGGCGGCCTGATGACGGTGACGACGACGCTGACCGACGCCGCTGCGGACGAGGCCGCGGCGCCCGGCACCGACGTGCTGATCGTCCACGAGGGCGTCCCCGACAGCGTGCCTCCGGCCGACAACGAGACCGGCACCCGGATGTCGCTCGCGCACCTCGCCGCCCTCGTCGAGGCGGGCCGCCGGTGAGGCGCCGACGGGTGCCGAAGGGCCGATGCGCGGAGGCCGGGGCGGGCGAAGCACGGTGAGACGGGCGACGCGGGCACGGCCAAGTGCAGCGTGTGGCACGGGAGATGACGCGATCGCGCCGGACTGCGCGGGAACACCGACCCGATAGCGCCGGAAACGCTAGCCTTGCCTGCGTTGAGGCCGTTTCGGCCGCACCGGTCGGTCCGAGCCAGGGGGGCTCATGCGTAGAGCTGGGGTACTGTCGGCGGCGCTGTCACTCGCCGCCCTGTCGATGATCGGGTTCACCGCGGCGCAACCGTCGCACGCCCTCACGGCGCCGGTCGCCATGACGGCGGACGACCTGCCGACCTGGCAGACCAACGGCGTGGTGTGGGCGCTCGCCCAGGCACACGGCGTCGTCTACGCCGGCGGCACCTTCTCGACCGTGCGGCCGCCCGGCGCCGCCGCCGGCACCAGCGAGCAGTCGGCCCTCAACTTCCAGGCGTTCGACGCCGCTTCGGGTGCGCCCACCTCCTGCAAGCTGTCCTTCACCGTCGGGTCCGGCACCGCGACGGTCCGCGCGCTGGCCGTCTCGCCCGACCAGTCGACGCTCTACGCGGGCGGCACCTTCGGCTCGGTGAACGGCACACCGGTCAGCAACCTGGTGGCGATCGACATCGCCACCTGCACGGTCGAACCCACCTTCAAGGTGTCGGTGTCCTCGCAGGTGCGCGGCATCACGGTGACCGCGGACACGGTCTACTTCGCGGGCAACTTCAGCACGGTCGCCGGGCAGACGCGGCAGCACTTCGCGGCGGTGTCGACCACCGGCGCCCTCAAGCCGTTCACCGCCAACGCCGACAAGGCCGGCAAGGCGATGGTGGTCAGCCCGGACGGCACCGAGGTGGTGCTCGGCGGCGACTTCGACACCGTCAACGGTGCGAGTTCGCACGCGCTGGCCGTTGTCAACGCCACCACCGGCGCCAACGTGAAGACGTACCCCGGCTTCATCCCCGCCACCTCGACGGTGCAGAGCCTCGCCGAGGACGCGGACGGCTTCTACACCGGCAACGAGGGCACCGGCGGCGGCGTGTTCGACGGCCGGATCGCCGTCAACTTCAGCAACCTGGCCCAGCGTTGGCGCGACACCTGCCTGGGGGCCACCCAGTCCGTGACGGTCTACCACGGCGTCCTCTACAGCGCCTCGCACGCGCACGACTGCTCCAGCATGGGGCAGTTCCCACAACTCACCGACGACCGACAGCACTTGCTCGCCGAGTCCGTCGACAACCCGAAGCCGCTGCTCAGCTGGTTCCCGGACACCGACGACGGTCCCGCGGGCACCGAGCAGATCGGCCCGCGGGCCCTCACCGTCGCGTCCAGCGGCGGCGTCGACTACATGTGGGTGGGCGGGGAGTTCACCCGCGTCGCGAGCAACGGCAACCGCCCGCAGCAGGGCCTGGTGCGCTTCCCGAGCACCCCCGACACCCGGCCGCCGTCCGTGCCGCTGAACGTCACCGCGGCGCGCATCACCGGCGGCGTGCAGGTGAACTTCCAGGCGAGCCTGGACCTGGACGACTCGGCGCTCACCTACCGGATCTACCGCGACGGCGCGGAGATCGGCACCATCGGCGGCGACTCCAAGTTCTGGCTGCGCCCGACGCTGACCTTCAAGGACCTCTCCACCCAGCCCGGCACCACGTACTCCTACCAGGTCACCGCGGGCGACCCGGCCGGGAACACCAGCGCCAGGTCGGCGGCGGTGAGCGTCACCACCCCGGGCACGCCGACCTCCTCGACGGTCACGCTCCAGTCCACGGCCGACTCCTACGTCAACGCCGCCGCCACGTCGGCGAACTACGGCTCCGACCAGCAGATCGCGGTACGCGGCAGCTCCGCCTACGCGTCGTACCTGCGCTTCGACCTGCCCGCCGCACCCAGCGGCATGGTGCTCAAGAGCGCCCAACTGGCCGTCCGCACCAGCTCCGACACGCTGGCCGGATCGACCGACACCCTCAACGTGATGCCGGTGACCGGTAGTTGGACCGAGACGGGTGTCACCTGGGCGAACCGCCCCACCCTCGGCACGACCGCCCTCGGCGTCATCACCGCGCCGTCGGCGCTCCAGACCGACTACACCTCGACCCTCACCCCGGCCCCGCTCAGCGCCCGCCTCGGCGGCAGCTACGACCTCGCCCTCACCTCCACCGGCACCGACTCGGCGTGGTTCTGGTCCAGGAACGCCCCGACGACCACCAGCCGCCCCCAGCTCACCCTCACCTTCGGCACGCCCTGAGCGGGGCGGACCGGCCGGCGGGCGCGGCGGACGGGCCCCGGTGATCCGCCCGCCGGTCCCGGGGCGGCCCGGGCCGGGGCCCGGCAGTGGCCCCGGCCCGCGCGCGGTCCAGCCGCCGCAGGCCCCGGGCCCCGCGTGGGGAGTACCCCGTGTGCGGGGGGCGGCGGGGCGGGAGGTACCGTCGTTGCGTGCTTCGCGTCCTGCTCACCCGCCGCTGGATCCTGCTGACCCTGCTGTTCGTGGCGCTGATACTGGTCATGGGCCGGCTGGGGTTGTGGCAGTACCACCGCTACCAGCAGACGAAGCACAGCAACCACCGGATCTCGCTCGCGATGCACGCGAAGCCGGTCCCCATGGGCACCCTGACCCACCCGGGCGCGACCCTGCCCGGCGGCGAGCGGTACCGGCCGGTGACCGCCACCGGGCACTACGACCCCGCGCACCAGTTCGTGGTCCGGCGCCGGACGAACGCCGACGGCACCCTCGGCTTCTTCCTGGTCACCCCGCTGATCACCACCGACGGGGACGCGGTCCTGGTCAACCGCGGCTGGATCGCTCCCGCCGACGACGCCGCCGCGTTCCCCGCGGTGCCGAGGACGCCCACCGGGACGGTCACCCTCACCGGCCGGCTCCAGCTGGACGAGACCACCAGGATCAGCGGGATCCGCGATGTGGGCGGCCTGCCGCCGCGCCAGTTCATGCTGATCAACAGCACGCAGCAGGCGAAGAAGCTCTCCGAGCCGGTGCTCAGCGGCTACCTCGAACTCGTCAGGACCAGCCCGGCCCTCGCGAAGGGCGAGTCGGCCGAGCAGGTCGCCGCGCCCGGCAGCGACAGCCAGTCCACCAGCGACATGGCGGTCGTCGGCCAGGGCGTGCACCTCCCGTACGCGATCCAGTGGTGGCTCTTCGCCCTCATGGTCCCGGTCGGCTGGTACATCCTGCTGCGCCAGGAGTTCAAGGAGCGCCGTAAGAAGGCGGCCGCTCCGGCAGTCGCTGCTCCCGCCGCGGCCGCCGCGCCTCCCGCCGAGCCGGGGTCCCCGGAGAAGCCGGGCACGTCGACCGAGCCCAGCACCCCGGCCGAGCCCAGCACCCCGGCGGAATCCACTACCTCGGACGAGCCCAGCACCTCGGCGGGCGCCGAGGCCACCACCCGCACCTGACCGGCACGGCCCCCGTCACCGCCCCTCGCGCAGCCGCTCCGCTGCCGTGCGGTGGGCGAAGCGCGGCAGCAGGAACTGCGTGATCGGGCCGACCGCGACCGCGTAGAGCACCGTGCCGGGGCCGACGCCGCCGCCGAGCAGCGCGCCCGCGACGAGCACGGTGACCTCCATCAGGGTGCGGACCCGGCGGATCGACCACCCGGTCGCGGCGGCCGTACCCGTCATCAGCCCGTCCCGTGGGCCCGGCCCGAGGCGCGCCCCCACGTAGACCGCGACGGACAGCCCGTTGAGGACGACGCCCCCGGCCAGCAGGCCGACCCGGGCGGGCAGGCCCGGGTGCGGGGGCAGCAGGGCGAGGCCGAGGTCGGAGGAGCAGGCCAGCACGGCGATGTTCGCGAACGTGCCGAAGGTCGGGCGCTGTCGGAGGGGGATCCACAGCAGCAGGACGAGGACGCCGACGATCGCGCCGACGGTGCCGAAGCTCAACGGGGTGTGCCGCTGGACGCCCTCGTAGAGCACGCTCCAGGGGTTGACGCCGAGCGCGGCCCTGACCAGGGCGGACAGGCTGAAGCCGTACATTGCCAGGCCGAGGAGGAGTTGGGGGACGCGGCGGTACGGGTGCGCGCGCAGGGGGACATAGCCGAGGAGCGGGAGGGGGGTGCGGGCGCGCGGCGCCGGTCCGGGAGTGGGTGCGGGTGCAGGTTCGCCGGGTGGCGCGAGGGGGAGGCGCGGGCTGTCCGCGGTGGTCGCAGGGGTGTCACCGCGCATGGGCGCACCCCTGGGCGGGTTCCGGGGCCGCGAGCAGCAACCGGCCTTCGGCGTACGCGAGCGCGGCGGCCGGAAGCGCGGCGTGGCGCCCGCTGTGGAGGACGTGCAGACCGCCGGGGGAGGGGCGGGGTGCCTTCGGGTACGGGCGGGCCCCGATCCTGCGCAGCGTCTGGGCGGCAACGGCGGCGGCCGTCGTGTGCAGGACGACCGGTGCGCGGCCCGGCCGCCCGAGAGCGGTGCGGACCCGTTCCGCGATGAGTTCGTAATGGGTGCAGCCCAGGACGACGGCCCTTACATCGGTGGGGGTGTGCTCGGCTGCCGCGTCGATCGCGTCCCGGATGGCGGCCGGGTCGGCGCGCTCCACGGCGTCGGACAGCCCCGGGCAGGCCACCTCGGTGACACGCACCCCCGCCGCGTACGTCTCGATCAGCGTGCGCTGGTAGGGGCTGCCGGTGGTCGCGGGGGTGGCCCACACCGCGACCGGCCTGCCGCCCGCCGCGGCCGGTTTGATCGCCGGGACCGTGCCGATCACCGGCAGCAGTGGTTCGAACCTTGCCCGCAGGATGGGCAGGGCGTGCACGGTCGCGGTGTTGCAGGCCACCACCAGCGCGTCGGGCCGCTGCGCGGCGGCGGCCTCGGCGACGGCCATCACCCGGTCGGTGAGGTAGTCCGTGCCGCGCGGTCCCCATGGCATGCCGTCCGGGTCCGAGGCGAGGACGAGTTCCGCGTCCGGACGCAGCCGGCGCACCGCGGCCGCCGCGGCGAGCAGGCCGATCCCGGCGTCCATGAGGGCGATGCGCAGGGGGCGCAGGGCCGGGGCGGCGGGCGGGGGCGCTTCGGGTACGGGCCGGGGTCGGTCCTTCGGCCCGGACTCGGGCTCGGCTCTGCGCGCGGGTTCGGATGCTCGCGTGGGCGTGGGCGCGGGCGGGGTGGCCACCGCCCGGGTGCCGTCGGGGTTCTGCATGCCGCCTCCAGATGGTCGGGGTAACTCCGGTGTCCGGGCGCCGCGGTGCACGGCCGGGGCCACTGGCGGCGAGTCTGTACAGTGATTGGCCCGGAGGACACGGCCAATCGGAGGAGAATGGTATGGCGAGCGCTCGGCCCGCCCCCTTCGCGGACGGCCCCGGCGGCCCGCCCGGAGGTGGCCCGCCCCGCGGCGGCCGCACCCTGGGCAGCAGGCAACTCGCCGCGATGCTGCCCGACCTGGCCGGCGCCCGGCCCGCCTACCGCCATCTCGCCCGCGCCATCGCCGCGCTGATCCTCGACGGCCGGATCGCCCTGCATGTCCGGCTCCCCGCCGAGCGCGAGCTGGCCGCGGCCCTCGGCACCAGCCGCGCCACCGTCACCGCCGTGTACGACCTGCTGCGCGCGAGCGGACACGCCACCAGCCGCCAGGGCGCCGGGACCTGGACCGCGCTGCCCGAGGGCCGCACCCCCAGCGGGGTCACCCGCGCGCTCGGGCTGCCCGACACCGCGATCGACCTCGCCCGGGCCGCCCCGGGCCTGCCCGAGCGGGCGATCGCGGACGCCCTCGCCCGGGTCGCTCCGCGGCTGGCCGAGCACGTCCACACCCCCGGCTACCACCCCTACGGACTGCCGGAGCTGCGCGCGGCCGTCGCCGACCGCTTCACCCGGCGGGGCCTGGCGACCGTGCCGGACCAGATCCTGGTGACCTCGGGCGCCCAGCACGCGTTGTCCCTGGTGCTCGGCCTGCTGTCCGCCCCCGGAGACCGGATCGCGGTGGAGAACCCGTCGTACCCGAACGCGCTGGAGGCCATGCGCCGCGCCCGGCTGCGCACCGTTCCCGTCCCGGTGCCCGACACCGGCTGGGACGAGGGGACCGTCGAGTCCACGCTGCGCCAGGCGATGCCCCAACTCGCCTACCTCATCCCCGACTTCCACAACCCGACCGGCTGCCTCATGCCCGACGGCGAGCGGGCCCGTACCCTGCGCGCCGCGCAGCGCTCCGGCACCTGGCTGATCATCGACGAGGCGCTGGCCGAACTCGCCCTGGACGTAGCGGCTCCCGCGCCGTTCGCCGCGCACGCGCCGCCCGGCGGGACCGGCCAGGTCATCACGGTGGGCTCGATGAGCAAGACGCACTGGGGCGGTCTGCGCATCGGCTGGCTGCGCGCCCCGTCCCGGCTGGTCACCGAACTCGCCGCGCAGCGCGTCGCCACCGACATGGGCGGCTCGGTGCTCGACCAGCTCCTCGCCCTGGACCTGCTGGCCGGGGCGGACGACCTGCTGCCGGACCGGCTCGCGGCGCTGCGCGGGCAGCGCGCCGCACTCACCGTGGCGCTGGCCGCCCACCTTCCGCGCTGGACCTGGCAACTGCCTCCCGGCGGGCTGTCGTTGTGGGTCGACCTCGGCGAGCCGATCGCCTCGGCCCTGGCCGAGCGGGTCCTCGACTACGGCGTGCGGATCGAGGGAGGCGCCCACTTCGCCACCGACCCTGGCGTCTTCGAGCAGCGCCTGCGCATCCCGTACACCGCGCCGCCCGAAGCGCTGCGCGAGGCGGTGCAGCGGATGGCTGCGGCCCTCGCCGACGGTCTCCCGCCCACCGCGGCCGAGCGCCGCCCGCACTGGGTCGCCTGAGAGGTCCGAGGACGTCCGCGGGAGCGTACGGTGCGTGCCCGCGGGGGCGTACGACGTCACGCGGGGTGCGTACGGCGCCGCCCGAAGATCACTCCGTCGTGGGACGCCGGGGCGAAGTGGCCGCGGGGGAGCGGAGGAGGCCGGGAAGATCCGGGTATGTCACACTCGTTCCCGCCGGGCGATGCCGCCGCTGTCCCCACCGACGTTCCTGTGGCCGGTCCTCCGGGTCAACCTCCCTCCGAACAAGGGCGGTTCAGCCGGACGCTGACCACGCCGAAGATCGTCTTCATCGTCGTCGCCGCGGCGGCCCCGCTCGCGGCGATGGTGTTCACGGTGCCGCTGTCCTTCGCGCTGGGGGCGGGCCCCGGCGTCCCGGCGCTCTACCTCTGCGCCGGGCTCACCCTGCTCTGCTTCACCTGCGGATACGCCGCGATCAGCCGCGAGGTCCGCCAGGGCGGCGGCTTCTACGGGTACATCGCGCGCGGCCTGGGGCGGCCGGTAGCGGTCGGCGCCGGGATGGTCGCAGTCGTGGCGTACAACGCGGTGGCCGTCTCGCTGGTGGGCGCGTTCGCCTACTTCGCCCGGGACGTGGCCGCCGCGCACGGGCTGCGGCTGGCGTGGGAGGTGTGGGCGGCGCTCGGCCTCGCGGCGGTCGGCGTACTCGGCTACCGGCACGTCGAGTTGAGCGCCCGCGCGCTCGCGGTGTTCATGGTCGGCGAGGTCGCGGTGCTGCTCGCACTGGACGTGGCGGTCCTGGTCGAGCGCGGCGCGAGCGCCCTGCCCGCCGCGTCGTTCGCCCCGCACCAGGCCCTCGCCCCGGGCGCCGGGGTGTCGGTGATGTTCGCGTTCGCGTCGTTCATCGGCTTCGAGTCGGCCGCGCTGTACGGCGAGGAGGCCCGTGACCCGGGGCGGAGCGTCCCCCGGGCGACCCTCGTGGCGGTCCTGCTGGTCGCGTCGTTCTACGCGTTCACCAGCTGGATCACGGTGGGGGCGGTCGGCGCCGACCGGGTAAGGGCGACCGCCGCCGCGCACCTGGGCGACCTCTACTTCGGCCTGGGCGACCGCTACTTGGGTGCCGTGGCCTCGACGGCGATGCAACTCCTGCTGTGCACCAGCCTGTTCGCGAGCTGGCTGGCCCTGCACAACGCCGCCAACCGCTACCTGCTCGTGCTCGGCCGGGACCGGTTGCTGCCGGGCCGGATGGACGCGCTCCACCCGCGGCACCGGGCCCCGCACCGCGCCAGCGTGGTGCAGACGGCCGTCGGCACGCTGGTGGCCGCGGTGTTCGCCGCCGCCGGGCTCGACCCGTTCCTGAACATGTCCACCAGCCTGCTCGGCCTCGGCACGCTCGGCATCATCGCGCTGCAGGCCCTCGCGTCCGTCGCGGTGCTCGGCTTCTACCGCGGCCGCCCGCGCCACTGGTGGCGCACCGCACTCGCCCCTGCGCTGGGCGCCGCGGGGCTGGTGGCCGCCACCGTGCTCGTGCTGGCCAACTTCCCTGTCCTGACCGGCACATCGGCCCCGCTGGTGACGTCCCTGCCCTGGCTGCTCGCCGCCGCGGCCACGGCCGGCACCGGCTACGCCCTCTGGCTGCGCACGGCCCGCCCCCGGCAGTACGCCCGCCTCGCGGGTCTGCCCGGCCCGACCGACCGTATCCCCGCCCAGGCCCCGCCGCCCGACCCCTCGACAGCGCCTCCCGACCGCACCGCCCCGACCTCCCCGTCCCGGTGAAGGCCCGCCCGGCACCCTGCCGAACCCGCCGCAGCGGCCACCCGGAGGGGCCCAGCCAGGGCTGGGCGCGGGAACCGATTAATCGGTGGTGGTCGGGCCCGAGCCGAGGATCGCGGTCAACTGGTCGGTGAGTGCCGACAGTTCGGGGCCGGAGGGGTCGAGCTCGGCGTCCTGGGCGGCGATGACCAGCAGGACGCTCTCCCCGCCGGCCTCGGCGAGCACGATCCGGCCGTCGTTCATGTCCACCACCAGCGTGCGGATGCCGCGGCCCTCGGCCCGTTCGGCCGCCCGGCGTGCCACGCCCATGAGGGTGGCGCCCAGCGCCGCCCAGTGCTCGATCCGCTCGTCGTCGAGTTCATACCCGCACAGCGGCAGCCCGTCCGCCGCGACCACCAGGGCGCCGCGTACCCCCCTGACCTGAGCGAGGTGTTCCTCCACGGTCTTCTGCACCTGGGGGTTGACGGTGGGGATCATGGTGTCTCCGGATCGGTGTGGGAAGTCGCGCCCCGCTGCCGCCGCACCTGTGCCGCGCGGGGGGAGCGAGCCGGACGGAGCGAGCCGGGCGGGCGTCGCGGCAGGAATCACGGCTTCACTATGCGCGGGCACCGGATCACTGCGCAAGGGGCGTTGTGCATGATGCCGGGCATGCGGGCGCCGATCGGCCGGCGGGCCCCGCCCACGTTCGCCGCCCGCGCGCACCGGAAGGGCAGACCGTGGGACCCAACGGTCCGCGCTCGTAACGCCGTTGCGGGCGGCAACGAAGGCACCCACGGAAGCCACCTCGCTCCCGTGCGCGTGAAGGGCCCGCGGCCCGGGCGGGGAGCATTCCCCCGCCCGGGCCGCGGGCTCACTGCGGCCGGACGGCCGCCGCCTTGCCTGCCTACTGGTTGAGCAGCGTGGAGGAGAGGGTCGCCGCGTTGTACGAACCCCAGCCCGTGGTGAAGTCCCAGCCCGCGGCCGCGGAGTACGCGCCGTTGCTGCCACTGGTGATGTCGTGGAAGCCGGTGCCGGCCGCCGTGTAGAGCGCGGGGTTGGCGAAGCCGAGGTTGGCCTTGCCCGCCGCCGCGGCCTGCTGGTTGTACAGGGCGGCGAAGGCCGCCCACTCGGGTGCCGCCGCGCTGGTGCCGCCGACCTGGCCCCAGCTGCCCTGCGAGTAGATGGACACACCCGGGCTCGGGTTGGCCAGCGCCGAGACATCCGGCACCTGGCGCTTGCCGTTGCCCTGGCTCTTGGCGACGGAGCTCTGCCAGCTCGGGACGGCGAACTTCGTGGACGCGCCACCGCCGCCGCCGGACCAGGCGGTCTCCTTGCTCCAGGCGTTGGCCGAGGTGACGGTCAGCGTGGTGCCGCCGACGCCCGTGACGTACGGGTCGGAGGCCGGGTAGTCGACGGACTTGCCGCCGTTGCCCGCGTCGTCGGAGCCGCTGTCACCGGAGGCGGCGAAGAAGCCCAGGCCCTCGGCAGCGCCCTGCTTGAAGACGGCGTCGACGGCGTTGATGTTGGCGGCGGTGCGCTGGCTCTCGGCCGCTCCCCAGCTGATGGACGTGACGGGGGTGCCGCTGTCCACGATCGCCTGGTAGGTGTCGACCTCGCCCGCGTCGGAGTTGGGGCCCTCGAAGACGGTGATCTTCGCCGCGGGGGCGACCGCGTTGAGCACCTCGATGTCCAGCTCGACCTCGACCTGCCCGTCGCCCAGCGAGCCCGAACCGCCGTCCACCTTGCTGACGGTGGGCGCGGTCGAGCTGAGGCCGTAGTGGCTGTCGTACGCGGTGATGTTCGACTGCTGGAAGCCGTCGAACTCCAGCAGGGCGACCTTCTGGCCGCTGCCGGTGGAGCCGGAGACGTTGTAGCCGCCCTTGATCTGCGCCGGGGTGTAGCCGCCGCCGGGGCCGTTGTGCGGGGTGACCGACGAGGGGGCCTGGTGGCGCAGCAGCGCCTGGTTGTTGAGGCCGGAGACGCTGCCGACGATCGACGCGATGGACGCGGGCACCGACGGCGCGGCGGTGTTGGCGTAGAAGGAGCGCCCGGTGGCGCTGTCCTTCCAGTTCGCCAGCGTGGTGCCGAACGCCTTCTCCAACTGCGGCGCGGTGCCGCTCGCGTCGACCAGCAGGTTGCCGGAGTGCGCGGCGCCGACCTTGAGCCCCTGGCCGCGCAGGTAGTCGGTGACCTTCTTCACGTCGGCGCTGCTGCGGCCGTACTGCGCCGCGAACTGGGCCTTCGTCAGGTAGTGCCCGTAGCTGGTCGAGTGGGGGTCGCTGACCTTGGCGATGAAGGTGTCGAGCCCGCTCTCGTTCCGGGGGGTGAGGCTCACGGCGACGGATATGCGCTGTCCGGCCGCGACATCGCCGGTGCGGACCGCGTGAGAGGCGAGGCCCGGCAGCACGTCGCCGGACAGGGAGGTGCGGGCCGAGTCTGAATGGGGGGAAGCGGCTGATGCGGCGGGGATGGCGGCGGCCAGCAGCGCCGGGGTCGCGGCGGCGACCAGCAGTTTCAGACGGAGCGTCACGAAGGTCCTCCATGAGGGGATGGTTCCCGGATCGGGACGATGTCCACGCTAGGGACGGCTGGGGCGGCACATAAGCGTGGGAACCCTTGCGACGACTGTGAACGATGTGTTTCCCGTGGTGGGTGTGGCGCTTCGGTGGAGCAGGTGTGCGGGCACGGTGTCCGGTCGTGGTCTACCCGGGGGCGCACGAGCGGGTGGGCCCCGCCGACGACGGGCTCAGTACGGCGCCGGGCGCCTTGGCTGAGCTCAGGACGGACGGCGCGGGCGCCCCGCCCGAGAGTCGGGCTCAGGGCGCCGCGGAGCCCATCACGTGCGCGAGTTCGGTCCGGGACCGGACACCGAACTTGCGGTACAGCCGCGACAGCGTCCCTTCGACCGTCTTGACGCTGATGAACAGTTCCGCGGCCACCTCCCGGTTGGTGGCGCCGCCCCGGACGAGTTCCGCCACCCTCGCCTCGGCCGGCGTCAGGCTCGCCGGGCTGGTCGCACCCCGCACCACCGCGTCGACCCGGGCGAGTTCGTCCGCGGCCCGCTCGGCCAGCGGCGTGGCGCCGGTCCGCTCCGCGAGGTCCAGCGCCTCGGTGAGGGCGGTCCGCGCGGCGGTACGGTGCCGGGCCCGGCGCTCCACCGCGCCCAGCGCGGTCAGCGTGCGGACCAGCTCCACCGGAAGTTCGAGCCCCCGCAGCCGCTGGACCGACGAACGCAGCAGCACCGCGCCCTCCTTCGCGCGCCCGGCCGCCGCCTCCCGCAGCCCCTCGGACCGTTCCAGCGCGGCCAGGACGCTGCCGGGCACCGGGCCGGTCATGCGCGCGCGGGCGCGCACCAGCACTGCGGCCGCCGCGTCCGTCTCGCCCGCGGTCACCAGCGCCTCGGCGAGGTCGGCGTGCCAGCACAGCAGCGGCGGATCGGCCGCGCCCATCGCGTCGCCGACCTCCAGGGCGCGGCGCAGCGACTCGACGGACCGGGCGGCGCGCCGCCGGTCGCCCGCGAAGAGCGCGGCCTGCCCGAGCACCGCCAGCGCCCGCAGCAGGAAGAGCCGGTCGCCGTCGGCCTCCGAGGCGGCCACCGCGTCCACGGCGAGCCGGCAGGCGTCGTCCGCGCTGCCGCCGAACGTCTCGGCCAGCGCCGCCGCGTAGAGCGCCGGCGCGGACCGCAGCCCGGCGTCGGCCACTACGCGGGTGCAGTGGGCCGCGGTGCGCAGCGCCTCCCGGCACTCGCCCGCCCGCACCTGGACGCGGGTGAGGGCCACCAGCGAGGCCACGTCCTGCTCGACGTCGGCCGCGCCGCCGGTGGCGTCCAGCAGCGCGGTCACCTGGGCGCGGGCGTGCCCGACCCGGTCGGAGTCCAGCGTGAGGATCGCCCGCATCCGCTGGATGCCCCAGCTCTGCGGCCCGTGGTCGGCCCGGGTCAGCGCCCGGTCCAACGCGGCCTCGGCGGCGGCGGGTTCACCGGCCAGCGCGCGCACCCGCGCGAGCGTGGACAGCGCGTCGACCTCGGTGCCGGTGTCCCCGACGTCGGCGGCGCGGGCGGCGGCGAGCAGGGCGTGCTCGGCGGCCTGCGGCAACTCCCCGCACAGCAGGCCGCGCAGGGCGGCCCAGTCGTACAACTTCGCCTCCAGCGCGCGGTCGCCGGCCGCTTCGCGCAGGCCGTCCGTGATCAGGCCGGCCTTGTCGCGCAGCGCCTGCCCGGCGTTGCGCAGCAGCACCAGCCGGGCACCGACCCGGCCGGAGGCGGAGGCGGAGCCGTCCAGGACGCGCTGCGCGATGCGCTCGGACTCCTCGCGGTGGCCCGCGTCGCAGGCGAACCCGGCCGCGTACAGCAGGCGTTGGTCGCGCGGCTCGGTGCGCTCCGGGGTGCGGAGCGCGGCGAGTACGGCGAGTTCCGCGGCGGTGGCCGCGTCGCCGCGCTCGCGCGCCGTGTGCGCGGCCGTCATGACCGCGAGCGCGACGGACTCGTCCTCCTGGGGGTGGGCCAGCGCCAGGTGCCGTGCCGCTGCCACGGGTTCGCCGGCCGCGGCGGCCAGCAGCGCGTGCGCGCGGCGGCGGGCCGGGCCGGAGGCGTCCGCGCACAGGGCGACAGGCAGCAGCGGGTGGCCGAAACGCACCGCGCCCGACGCGTCGCAGGCCACCACGCCGAGCCGCTCCGCCGCGTCCAGCGCGGTCGCGGTGGGTCCGGTGCCGGCGGCCGACCGCAGCAGGGTGAGCGTCGGGCGGGTGGCGGCCGCGGCCATCAGCAGCACGTCCTGGACGGGCTCGGGCAGCGTGCGGACCCGGTCGAGGACGAGCGCCCGCAGATCCCCGGGGACGGGCAGGAAGCCGTCGGACAGCGAGGGCGGGCCGGTGCGCAGCGCCTCGCGTCCCAACGCCAGGGCGTACAGCGGGTTTCCGGCCGCGGCGTGCAGCACCGCGCGCAGCGCGGACGGCGGCAGGGTCACCCCGGACGCGAGCAGCAGCAGCGCCATGTCGTCGTCGCCCAGCGGGGGCACCGCCACCTCGGCGGTGCCCGGCGGGCAGCAGTGCGTACGGGCGGGCCGGCCGCCCTCGGCCACCCGCTCGCTCGCGGCGATCCGCACGTCGGCTCCCTCCAGCCGGCGCGCGGCGAACGCCAGCACCTGCGCGCTCGGCTCGTCCAGCCACTGGACGCCGTCCACCAGCAGGACGACGGGCGCCCGTCGGGCGAGCAGCCGCAGCGCCTCCAGCACGGCCACCCGCACCGCGAGCCCGCCGTACGGCCCGACCGGTCCGTGCCCGCGCAGGAGCGCCGTCCGCAGGGCGGTGCGCGGCCCGGACGGCAGGGACTCCAGCACGTCCTGGGGCACCCGCGCGAACAGGTCGATCACCCCCACGTACGGCAGCGGGGTGTCGTCGGCGGCGGGGGAGCAGCGCAGGACGGTCGCGCCGCCGTCGACGGCCCGCGCGGTGAGCGCGCCGAGCAGCACGGACTTGCCGATACCGCGCGGGCCGTGCACCAGCAACCCGCCGTCCTGCCAGAGGCGTTGCCAGACCTCCTCCAGCAGCGCCTCGCGTCCGGTCGGAGGGGTCGGCGGCCGGTGTCCGGTCCGGGCGGTGACGGGAGGGGAGGGGTGCGGCGGGTAGGCCGGGGCTGCGCCGGCGGCTTCGTATGCCACGGTGCGGGCTGACCTCCTCGTCCGGGACCGCGCGGGAGGGGTGCCCGGGGGACGGCCTCGATGTGTGTCCATGACAATCACAAGAAAGCCGCCTGTCAATGGCGCGAGGGGGCCGGGGCGGCCCGTTTTCACATGAACGTGACCGGCGCGCAAGCCGGGGGAAATGCCGCGGGCCTCAGTGGCGCCGACGCCGCGTCAGGCCGGTTGCCGGCGGGGCGACTTCGGATGCCCGCCCGCCCCGCCGTCCGCGCGCGATCACTCAAATGATCACACTCACTCTTGCAAGTAAAAGTCAGGATTCAACGAAAACGGATTCAGATATTGCAGTGATGTGTCGCAGGGGTTACGGTCCCCCTGCGTCGCCACCGGGTCCCGGTGATGCACCGGCGTCCCCCCGTTCCCCCACCACCCTTCCCCTCGCAGTTCGTTACTCCTTGGCCCGCGCCCGGCCGTGTCCTGCGCGCCGCGGTGCCGGTCCGGCTGTTCGTGTCGAAAGGAGCAAGACGTGTTCAGATCCCTCCGAAGTCTCAGACGCGCGGTCGCGGTCGGAGGCACCACCGCGGTGCTCGCCGCGGGCGGTGTGCTCGGCCTCACCCTCCAGCCCGCGTCCGCGGCGACGGCGGCCGCCACCGGCGGCAACGGTGCGAGCCTTCCCTACGTCGAGGTGCAGGCGGAGAGCTCCGCCACCAACGGGACCGTGATCGGCCCGAGTTACGCGGCCGGCGAGCTCGCCGACGAGGCGTCGTACCGCAAGGCGGTGACCCTCAGCGGCTCCGGGAAGTACGTCACCTTCACCACGCCGGTGGCGACGAACTCGATCGACTTCCGCTACAGCATCCCCGACGCGTCCGGCGGCTCGGTGTACACGGCTCCGCTGTCGATGTACATCAACGGCACGAAGCAGCCCGACTTCACGCTCACCAACGCGTACTCCTGGTACTACGGCAGCTACCCCTTCACCAACTCGCCGGGCAGCAACCCGCACCACTTCTACGACGAGGCGCACCGGCTCTTCAGCACCACCTACCCGGCCGGCACCACCTTCAAGTTCCAGGTGGACTCGGGTGACACCGCCTCCTCCTACACGCTCGACTTCGCCGACTTCGAGCAGGTCGGCGCGGCGCTCCCGCAGCCGGCGGGCTCGGTCTCGGTGACCAGCAAGGGTGCCGACTCCAGCGGTGCGGCGGACTCCACCGCCGCCTTCAACGCCGCGATCAGCGCGGCCGGTTCGGGCGGCACCGTGTGGATACCGCCGGGCACGTACAACATCCCCGGGCACATCGCGGTCAACAACGTCACCGTCGCGGGCGCGGGCATGTGGTACTCCACCGTCACCGGTACCGCGCCGGGCTTCTACGGCAACTCCGCGCCCTCGCCGAGCAGCAACGTCCACCTGCAGAACTTCGCGATCTTCGGCAACGTGCAGGAACGCGACGACAGCGCGCAGGTGAACGGGATCGGCGGCGCGATGAGCAACTCGTCGGTGTCGAACCTGTGGATCGACCACATGAAGGTCGGGGCCTGGATGGACGGCCCGATGGACAAGCTGACCTTCAGCGGGATGCGCATCCGCGACACCACCGCGGACGGCATCAACTTCCACGGCGGCGTGACCAACTCCACCGTCACCAACAGCGACATCCGCAACACCGGTGACGACGGCATCGCCACCTGGGCGGACTCCGCCCTCGGCGCCGACGCCAACGACACCATCTCCGACAACACCGTGCAGGACCAGATCCTCGCCAACGGCATCGCGATCTACGGCGGCCACGACAACACCGTCACCGGCAACCTGGTCCAGGACACCGGCCTCGCCCAGGGCGGCGGCATCCACGTCGGGCAGCGCTTCACCTCCACGCCGGTCGGCACCACCACCATCAGCAACAACACCATGATCCGCGACGGCAGCCTCGACCCGAACTGGCAGTTCGGGGTGGGCGCGCTGTGGTTCGACGGCAGCCAGGGCGCCATCACCGGGCCGGTCAACGTCTCCAACGCCCTGATCGAGCAGAGCCCGTACGAGGCCGTGCAGTGGGTCGAGGGCACGGTCAGCGGGGTCAACCTGAGCAACGTGACCATCGCCGGCACCGGCACCTTCGCGCTCCAGGAGCAGACCGGCGGCGCCGCGAAGTTCACCAACGTCACCGCCACCGGCGTGGGCGCGCCCTCACCGGTCTACAGCTGCGAGGGCGGCAACTTCGCCGTCACCGACGGCGGCGGCAACTCCGGCATCGACGGCACCCCGGTCTGCGGCCCGTGGCCCACCCCGGTGTTCCCGCCGTACCCGCCCTCCGGTGTGACCGCCAACCCCAGCGCGCTGTCCTTCGGTTCGGTCGCCACCGGCGCCACCAGCGCGGCGCAGACGGTGACCGTCGCCAACCCGACCGGCACGGCGGCCTCGGTCTCCTCGATCGCCGCCACCGGTGACTTCGCGCAGACCAACACCTGCGGCAGCTCCATCGCCGCCAACGGATCGTGCACGGTCAGCGTCAAGTTCAGCCCGACCGCGACCGGTTCGCGCACCGGCACCCTGACCGTCAACGCCGGCGGCATCACCAACACCGTCAGCCTGTCCGGCACCGGCACCGCGCCCGGCCCGGTGCTCAACGCCAACCCGGGCGGCCTGTCCTTCGCGGGCACCGTCGTCGGCGACACCGCCGCCGCGCAGGCGGTGACCGTCACCAACTCGGGCACCACCTCCGCGAGCGTCTCCGGTGTCTCGGTGACCGGCGACTTCGCGCAGACCAACAACTGCTCCACCGTCGCGGTCGGCGCCTCCTGCACCGTCAACGTCACCTTCAAGCCCACCACCGGCGGGTCCCGCAGCGGCACCCTCACCGTCACCAGCAACGCCAACAACAGCCCGACCACCGTCGGCCTGACCGGCAGCGGCATCGACAGCAACACCAACATCGCGGCCGGCAAGCCCACCTCCGCGAGCAGTAGCAACTCCCTCTACCCCGTGGCGAACGTGACCGACGCCGACGCGTCGACGTACTGGGAGAGCAACGGGGCCTTCCCGCAGTGGGCGCAGGTCGACCTCGGCGCGAGCTACAGCGTCGGCAAGGTCGTGCTGAAGCTCCCGCCGTCCACCGCGTGGGCGGCCCGCAGCCAGACCCTCTCGGTGCAGGGCTCCACGGACGGCTCCAGCTTCTCCACGCTGGCGGCCTCGGCGGCCCGCACCTTCGACCCGGCCACCGGCAACACGGTGACCATCACCTTCAACGCCGCCACCGCGCGGTACGTCCGGATCAACATCACCGCCAACACCGGCTGGACGCAGGCCCAACTGTCCGACCTCGAGGTCTTCCCGAGCGCCGGCGGCAGCACGCCGCCCTCCTCGGCGACCCTTGCGGCCAGCCCGTCCACGCTGACCTTCGGCAGCGTGGCGCCCGGCATCAGCAGCAGCCCGCAGACGGTCACCCTCAGCAACACCGGCACCGCGGCCGCGTCGATCTCCTCGGTCAGCACCTCCGGGGACTTCGCGCAGACCAACACCTGCGGCACCTCGATCGCGGCGGGCGGCTCCTGCACGGTGAGCGTCACCTTCAAGCCCACCGTGGCCGGCACCCGCACCGGCACGCTCACCGTCGCGGGCAACGCGTCGAACAGCCCGACCACCATCCCGCTGTCCGGCACCGGAACCGGCACGGTGAGCGCCAACCTCGCCCTGCACAAGTCCACCAGCGAGTCCAGCCACACCGACGTGTACCCCTCGTCCAACGTGACGGACGGCAACCAGGACACCTACTGGGAGAGCGCCAACAACGCGTTCCCGCAGTGGGTCCAGGTGGACCTCGGCTCCGCGCAGAGCGCCAGCCGCGTCGTGCTCCAGCTCCCGGCGAGCTGGGGCGCCCGCAGCCAGACGCTGTCGCTGTCGGCGAGCAACGACGGCAGCACCTTCACCACCCTGAAGGCGTCGGCGAGTTACAGCTTCGACCCGACGAGCGGCAACACGGTCACCCTGTCGTTCGCCGCGACCAGCCAGCGCTACTTCCGGCTGAACGTCACGGCCAACACGGGCTGGCCGGCCGGCCAGCTCTCGGAGTTCCAGGTCTGGAACATCTGACCTGACCCGCACCACGGTGCCGCCGGGCGAACTCCCGCCCGGCGGCACCGCCATGCCGGCGCCGAACGACAGGCCCTAGTCCAGGCCCCTGCCCTGCCGGAAACGGGCCAGCCCCTCGGACAGGTCGACGATCGGGTCCGGGTAGCCGGAGTCCGCCCGCTCCTTGGCCGGCAGCCGCCACGGCTCGTGCACCGCCGCGCCCGCCACCCCGGCCAGCTCCGGCACCCAGCGGCGCACGTAGTCGCCGTCCGGGTCGTACCGCTTCGCCTGGAGCAGCGGGTTCAGCACCCGGTTGGGACGCGAGTCGGTGCCGGTGCCGGCCACCCACTGCCAGTTGAGCTGGTTCTCGGCGATGTCGCCGTCGACCAGCAGGTCCAGGAAGTGGCGGGCGCCGACCCGCCAGTCCAGGTAGAGCGTCTTGGCGAGGAAGCTCGCCGCCAGCAGCCGGCCCCGGTTGTGCATCCAGCCCTGCGCGCTCAGCTGGCGCATCGCCGCGTCCACCACGGGGTAGCCGGTCCGGCCCTGCCGCCACGCCTCCGCGTCGGCGTCCGCGGCCGCCCCGGTCCGCCAACGGTCCTGCCGGGTGCGGTAGTCGGCCGTCGCGACGGCCGGACGCGCGGCGAGCACCTGCTGGTGGAAGTCACGCCAGCACAGCTGCCGGACGAACGCCTCCGCGCCGGGCCCGCCCTTCGCCAGCGACCTGCGCACCACCTCGACGGGGGACAGGGTGCCGAAGTGCAGGTGCGGGGAGATCCGCGAGGTCGCGTCGCCGGGCAGGTCGTCGTGTCGCTCGCCGTAGTCGTCGACGCCGCGGCGCAGCCACCCGGCGAGCAGCCGGCGTCCCTCGGCCTCGCCGCCGGCGGCCAGTTCGGGCGACACCGAGCCGATCGACCCGCGTGCCGCGATCAGCGCCGAGCGCAACGAGCCCGGTACGCGGACGGTGCGGGGTGCGGCGAGCGGGTCGCGCAGCGACTCCTGCTGCCAGCGCCGGAAGTACGGCGTGAACACCGCGAAGTGGGTGGAGTTCTGCGGGGTGACCCAGCCCGGCGGTACCGCGGTGACCACGGCGTCGTGGACGTGCAGCCGCCGACCGTCGGCGGCCAGGGCGTCGCGCAGCCGTTCCTCGCGGTGCTGCGCGAACGCGCTGTACCCGGCGGCGAGGTGCACCTCGTCCGCGCCCGCCTCGCGCGCCACCGCGCGCACCTCGGCGGCCGGGTCGCCCTCGCGCACCACCAGCCGCCCGCCGCGCTCGCGCAGCGCCGCGTCCAGCGACTCCAGGCAGTCGGCAAGGAACGCCCGCCGGTTGGGCGCGGCGAACCCGGCGCCGTCCACCGCCGGGTCGCGGACGAAGAGGGGCACCACCTCGTCCGCGGCGGCCAGGGCAGCCCGCAGCGGCGGATGGTCGTGCAGGCGCAGATCGGAGGTGAACAGCACGACCGCGCACCGGTGTTCACCCGAAGCCGCTGCCGAGCCCGAGCCGGCCGAGCCGGATGCCGTGTTCGGCGTCTTCCCGTTCATGAGGCACGCCCCTTCCCGCCGTCGTGCGAGGACGTACCGCCTGCCGAGGTGCCGCCGGTCCCGCCCGCCCGGTTCGCCGCCTGCGCGATGTTCCGGGCCATCCCGCCGAACACCGTGCTGTGGAAGGGGGAGATGGACCACCAGTAGGCGTGCCCGAGCAGCCCCCGGGGGTGGAAGACGGCACGCTGGCGGTAGCGGGTGCGGCCGGAGTCGTCGGTGTCGGCGCGCATCTCCAGCCAGGCCGGGCCTGGCAGCCGCATCTCGGCCCGCAGGCGCAGCAGCCTGCCCCGGTCGATCTCCTCCACCCGCCAGAAGTCCAGCGAGTCGCCGATCCGCAGCCGTTCGGCGTCCCGCCGCCCGCGCCGCAGGCCGACCCCGCCCACCAGCCGGTCCAGCCAGCCGCGCACCGCCCACGCCAGCGGGAAGGAGTACCAGCCGTGCTCGCCGCCGATCCCCTCGATCACCTTCCACAGGTCGGCCGGTGAGGCGTCGACGGCCGCCTCCCGCTCGTCGGTGTAGAGGCTGCCGCCGGCCCAGTCCGGGTCGGTGGGCAGCGGGTCGCTGGGCGCGCCCGGTACGGACGCCGAGGTCCAGCGGGTGGTCACCTGCGCGTCCCGCACCCGTTGCAGCGCCAGCCGCAGTGCGGTGTCGACGTCGAGCGGGCCGCCCGGCGGGTCCGGCACGTAGGCGGCGATGTCGTGCTCGTGGCACACCACTTCGTGCCGCAGCGACTCGGCGAGCGGGCGGGCCACGCTCGCCGGCACCGGCGTGACCAGCCCGACCCAGTGGCTGGACAACCGCGGGGTCAGCACCGGCACCGGCACGATCACCCGTTTCGGCAGCCCGGCCACGGCGGCGTAGCGCTGCATCATGTCCCGGTACGTCACCACGCCGGTGCCGCCGATGTCGAAGGAGCGGTTCACCTCGGGCGGCATCGCGGCGCTGCCCACCAGGTAGCGCAGCACGTCCCGTACGGCGATCGGCTGGAGGCGGGTGCGCACCCAGCTCGGCGTCACCATGGCCGGCAGCCGCTCGGTGAGGTAGCGCAGCATCTCGAACGACGCGGAGCCGGAGCCGATGATGACCGCGGCCCGCAGCACCGTGGTCGGCACGCCCGAGTCGAGCAGGATCCGTCCGACCTCGGCACGCGAGCGCAGGTGCGGCGAGAGCCGGTCGACCGGGACACCCTGCGGGGTGAGGCCGCCGAGGTACACGATCCGGCGCACCCCGGCCGCCCGGGCCTGCTCGGCGAAGGTCCGCGCCGCCGCACGGTCGGTCCGCTCGAACCCGGCCCCGGTGCCCAGCGCGTGCACCAGGTAGTAGGCCACCTCGACGTCGCGCATCGCCGCTCCCACCGCGTCCGCGTCCAGTACGTCGCCGGGTGCCACCTCCACCTGGTCCACCCAGGGGTGGTCGCGCAGCTTCACGGGAGTGCGGGCGAGGCAGCGCACCGCGTACCCGGCGTCGAGGAGTTGCGGGACGAGCCGGCCGCCGATGTACCCGGTCGCCCCGGTCACCAGGCACCGGGGTGCGGGTTGGGCTGTCACGTGCCTCACCGTACCCGACCGATCGTGCCCGATCAGTGACCGAGCGTGTCCGAGAAGGTGCGGCGGTTCGGGGAAACGGGGGCAGCGGGGGAGCCGGCAAGCGGGGAGAGGGGAACGGCAGCGGCCGGAGGCAGCCGGGCGGTGGCGGACGTTGCCGAGCGGGGGCCGCGCCTTGCGGCATTCGGACCGCTCCGGCCGCTCCGTCGGGGGACCCGGCAGGTGTCGGCCGCCGGCGGAGCGTCCGCCGGTGCTTGGGTCGGCTGGTCGGGACACGCGAACGCGGTCGGCGGTGAGGCGGTGGGTCATGGCCGGAGGGGCGGCGGGCGCGGGCGCGGAGGGTGCGCACGGGCAGGACGGATCGGGCGGCTCGGACGGATCCGGCAAGGGGGCGGCGGCCCAGGCGGACTCCCTGCTGCGCAGCCGGGGTTACCTGAACCTGCTCGTGCTGGCGGTCCTGCTCGGCGTGCCGATCTCCGTGGCCTCCTTCGCCTTCCTCGCGCTGGCGAACAAGCTGGAGCCGCTGCTCTACCACGACCTGCCCCGCTCGCTCGGGTTCCACGAGACCCCGCCGTGGTGGCCGCTGCCGCTGCTCGCGGTCGGCGCGGTGGTGACCGCGCTGTGCGTCCTCTTCCTGCCCGGCGCCGGCGGCCACGAGCCGACCAAGGGCTTCTCGCCGTCCGGTTCACCCGCATTGGCCGCGCTGCCGAGCATCGTGCTCGCCGCGCTGGCCACGCTCGCCTTCGGCGCCGTGCTCGGCCCGGAGGCGCCGCTGCTCGCTCTGGGCGGCGGGCTGGCCGCCGGACCGTTCCGGCTGCTCAAACCCGGCCTGCCCGAGCAGACTTACGCGGTGCTCGGCGCTACCGGCAGCTTCGCCGCGGTGAGCTCGCTGCTCGGATCGCCGCTGCTGGGCGCGTTCCTGCTGATGGAGGCGGCCGGGCTGGGCGGCCCGATGCTCGGCCCGGTGCTGGTGCCGGGCCTGCTCGCCTCCGGGATCGGCTCGCTCATCTTCATCGGGATGGGCTCGTGGACGGGCCTGGGAACGTACTCGCTCAAGCTGCCCAGCGTGCCGAAGGCGGCCGATCCCACCGCCGCGGAGTTCGGCTGGGCGCTGCTGGTCGGGCTGGTCGCGGCCCTGCTCGCCGCCGGGGTGCGGTGGCTCGCGCGGTGGCTGCTGCGGTACGTCGAGCGCCAACGGCTGCTGCTCACCGTGGTGCTCGGCCTGCTCGTCGCGGGCCTGGCCATCGCCTACGCGCAGGGCTCGGGCAAGTCCGCCAAGGACGTGCTGTACTCGGGGGAGAGCGCGATGGGCCCGCTGCTCAGCGGCGCCTCGACGTACTCCCTCGGCGCGCTCGTGCTGCTGGTGGCGTGCAAGTCGCTGGCGTACTCCGCCTCGCTGAGCGCCTTCCGGGGCGGGCCGATCTTCCCGTCCCTCTTCATCGGCGCGGCCGTCGGCACCTTCATGTCGCACCTGCCCGGGATGCCGCTGGACGCCGGGTTCGCCACCGGCATGGGCGCGATGAGCGTCGCGATGCTGCGGCTGCCGCTCACGTGCGTGCTGCTGGCCACCCTCCTGCTCGGCAAGGACGGCGTGACGGTGATGCCGCTGGTGATCGTGTCCGTCGTCGTTTCGTACGTGGTCACCGCCCTGCTGTCGCGCCCGGCCGAAGCGGCGCCGGGCGACGCGCACGCCGCGCCGGCGTGATGCGGCGTGACGCGACGTGGCGGGTGGCCGGGCCGCGCCCCGCTCCCGCGGGAGGCGACGTACCGCGCGGCCACTTGCGTTGGAGTGCGCTCCAGCTCCTAGCCTCGGGACCATGACCACACCACAGCAGCCCATCGCATCCGGATTCGGCGCCGACAGCACCGCGGCCGAGGTCCTGCGCGGAATCGACCTGTCGGGGAAGCTCGCGGTCGTCACCGGCGGCTACTCCGGGCTCGGCCTGGAGACCACCCGCGCGCTGGCCGCGGCCGGCGCGCACGTCGTCGTGCCGGCCCGCCGCCCCGACACCGCACGGGAGGCGCTGGCCGGCATCGACGGCGTCGAGCTGGACGAACTGGACCTGGCGGACCTCGACAGCGTCGAGAAGTTCGCCGAGCGGTTCCTCGCCTCCGGCCGCGACATCGACTTCGTCATCAACAGCGCCGCCGTCATGGCCTGCCCCGAGACCCGGGTCGGCCCCGGCTGGGAGGCGCAGTTCGCCACCAACCACCTCGGCCACTACGCCCTGGTCAACCGGCTGTGGCCGGCGATCGAGCGGGGCCGCGGCCGGGTCGTCGCGGTCTCCTCCGGCGGTCACCACAACTCCCCGATCCGCTGGGACGACCTCCAGTTCGACCAGGGCCACTACGACAAGTGGGAGGCGTACGGCCAGGCCAAGACCGCCAACGTGCTCTTCGCCGTCCAGCTCGACGCCCTCGCCCGCGACCACGGCGTGCGCGCCTTCGCCCTCCACCCCGGCGGCATCCTCACCCCGCTGCAGCGGCACCTGCCCAAGCAGGAGATGGTCGACCGCGGCTGGATCGACGAGGACGGCAACCCGCTGAACCCGGCCGGCTTCAAGTCCCCCGAACAGGGCGCCGCGACCCAGGTGTTCGCCGCCACCTCCCCCCAGCTCGACGGTAAGGGCGGGGTCTACCTGGAGGACTGCGACATCGCCTCGCCCTTCGTGCCCGGCGGCCCCCGGGTCGGCGTCAGGGACTACGCGATCGACCCCGAGCAGGCGGCCCGGCTGTGGGACCTGTCGGCGCGGCTGACCGGCGTGAACGCCTTCGCCTGACGGTCCGCCGCGGGTACGCCGGACCGAGGCGCCCGCCGGGCCGCCGCGCCCAACGCGGCGGCCCGGCGGGGTCACCGGCCGATGTCCTCCGACCACAGGTCGGGGCGCGCCTCCACGAAGTCCCGCATCAGCGCGACGCATTCGGCGTCGTCCAGCACGCTCACCCGCACGCCGTGCCGGGTGAGCCACCGGTGGCCCCCGAGGAAGGTGCGCGCCTCGCCGATCAGCACGTGGCCGATGCCGAACTGCCGTACCAGGCCGGAGCAGTACCAGCACGGCGAGAGCGTGGTGACCATGGTGGTGCGCCCGTAGCCGCGCAGCCGACCCGCCGCGCGGAACGCCGAGGTCTCGGCGTGCGCCGACGGATCGCCGTCCTGCACACGGCGGTTGCGGCCGTTGCCGAGCAGGTCGCCCTCCGGGCCGAACAGTGCCGCGCCGATCGGGATCCCGCCCTCGGCGAGCCCGGCCCGCGCCTCCTGGACCGCCACCGCCAGCATCGCCGCCGGGTCCCGTTCCGCCGTCCGCGTCATGCGGTCCACTGTCCCGCTCCCGCGCGCCGCGTGCCAGGCGACATGCCCGGTGACCGGGTCGCGGCCCGGCCTGGTTGAATGCTGGCGTGCGCCCCGCCCGTATCAGCGTCGACCGGCTGACCGTGCTGTGCGGCCCCGACCGCCGCCACGGCAGCGCGGTCGCCGTCGTGCGCGACGGGCGGCACTTCCCCGACCACCGCTCGCGCCAGGATCTGGCCGTACGGCTGGACAGCCCGCACACCGTGTTCGTGGACGACCCGGAGCGCGGCGCGATCGACGTGCACCGGCCCGGCCGGATCGCCGGCCAGGACGCGGAGCTGGCCCCGCACGTGCTGATCGCGGCGGCCTGGCTGCTGGACCTGGAGATCCTGGAGATCCCCTCGGTGGGCGAGGTGTTCGCCCGGCACGACGGGGAGTTCGGCTGGGTCACCGTGCAGGCCGGCTGGGCCCGGCCGCGCGCGCTGCGCCAGTACGCGGACGCGGCGGAGGTCGAGGACCCGGCGGCCCTCCGCGACGAGGAGCGCTGCTACGCGTGGGCCTGGTCCGACGAGGCGGCCGGCCGGGTCGTCGGCGCCGAACGCGGGGCGGCCTCCGGTGCCACCGGTGCGGGCGCGCTCCTGCTCGCCCACCACCTGCAACGGGCCCTGAACGTCAGCGAGTCGCCGGGCGCGCAGATCCTCTGCGCGCCCGGCGCCGACGGCAGCATCGAGATCGGCGGCCGGGTGCTGCTCGACCCCGCCCGGCAGGGCGAACCCGGCGGTGACCGGGGCGGTCCCGCGCCCGGCGCGAGCGCTCAGCCGGTGGTCGGACGGTAGGAGTAGACCGTCGTGGTGACCTCGCAGACGCTCGGCGGCACGATCTCCACCCGGAGCACCTTGGCGGACGGGTCGTAGTCGACGCCCTCGCTCTCGAAGGTGCCCGAGCAGATGCTGCTCTGCGGGACCTGGAACAGCGTGCTGACCTGCCCGGTGACCGGCGTGCCGTCCAGCGCGTGCGGCAGGTCGACCTGGATGACGTCCTTCGCGGCGTCGTCGGAGGCGCAGACCAGGCGGGTGGCGGAGACGAAGTCGCAGCCCTGGATGTCCTCGACGCTGTGGTCGAGGGTGATCTGCCCGGCCTGGGCGAGGGTGCCGCCGGTGCTCGGGGTGCTGGGGTTGGTCAGCGGCGCGGGGAAGACCTGGAGCCGGTTGACGGTGTTCCACTCGCCGGCCACCAGCCACTGGGAGTCCGGGGAGACCGCGGCGAAGGAGTTGTTGAGCAGTTCGCCGGAGTCCAGCGGGTGGGTGTAGTCGTACGTCTTCCCGGCCGGCGTGGTGACCTCGAAGAGCTTGGAGGTGGCGTCGTCGCCGCCCTGGTAGTCGTCGAAGACGTAGCCGCCGGAGATGTCCGGGTCCCCGACGTGGTTCCAGCCCTGCACCCGCAGCCGCAGCGGCACCGAGCCCAGGCCCCGGGTCAGCAGCGAGCCGTCCGCCCGGGTGGCGATGCCCTCGCCGCCGGTGAGCGAGCTCACCGTCGAACTGCCCGACTGCACCCAGCCGCCGGGGGAGTCGTCGGCGTGGGCGGTCGCGGAGCCCAGCGCGGTGGCGGCGGCGGTGGCGATCAGCAGCGCGGTGCTGCGGCGGCGCAGTGCGGTGGTGTTCAACGGAACCCCCAGGGTGGTCGGATCGCGGCTCGGCGGACCGACCCCGGCCACGTGCGCGGTTCCGCGGTGGCGGGCTCGGGCTGGCACGACCCTAGCCCCACCGGTATCACGGGCACCACCACGCGCCGGACAACACGCCCTGAACGTCGCGCTGTTGGCGGGTGCATGGCGGGTGCGGGGGCGGGCCGGCGCGGCGGAGGAGGACGGCAGCCCGGTCGCGGACCGCGGCGGCCTCGCCCCCCCCGCATCCTGGAGGGCGGGTTCCACCGCACGGACCGCCCGCGCTGAACGGTTCCGTACGGGCCTCCGCGCCGTACCGGCACCGCCGCATGTCCGTCCTGCCCTCGCGGACCGAACCTGACCGCATCGCTTCCTAGAGTCGAAGTGTCGCGACGGACGGAACCGAGACGGATAGGGAAGAGGTGGCACCATGCCGAGCCTGGTGAACGCGGAGACCGACGAGCGGGACGCCCTGCTGGCCTTCCTGGACGCGCAGCGCGGCGGGCTGCGGCGGGCGGTGCGCGGGCTGACGGACCAGCAGGCGGCCGCGCACCCGAGTGCGAGCACGATGGCGCTGGGCGGGCTCGTCAAGCACGCGGCGCACTGCGAGCAGGGCTGGATCCAGGAGATCCTGATGGGCCGGCCCGGGAGCGGGGCACGGCAGTCCGACGACTGGGCCGCGGAGTTCCAGCTGCTGCCGGGGGAGACCCTCGCCGGGGTGCTCGCCGAACTCGAGGAGGTGGGCCGGGCGACCCGCGCGGCGATCGCCGAACTGCCCGATCTCGACGTGGCCGTCGCGCTCCCGGAGGCCCCCTGGTTCCCGAAGGACGGGAAGCGCAGCGCCCGTTGGATCCTGCTGCACCTGATCGAGGAGCAGGCCCGGCACGCCGGCCACGCCGACATCATCCGCGAGTCGCTCGACGGGGCGGTCGCCTTCGACCTGCTCGCCCAGGAGCAGCGGGAGCAGCAGGAATGAGCCGGCCCTGGTAGCCGGGTGCAGGGCCATGTGCGGGCCATCCGTCGTCCTCGGCTTCCGCGTACGCGTGGCCGGGGCGGCGATGGCGGTGCTCTCCCGGACGTTCCGCGGAGGATCCTTATCCGACGAGGCGGCGGCGCCAGTCCAGCGGGGTGACGGTCAGGGCCCGGTTGGGATCGTGGTTCCATTCGACGCGGAGGCCGACCGCTTCGAGGGCGGCCACGACCTCGTGGCCGATGGCTGTGGTGGTCTCGGGCGAGCCGTCGAAGCCGCCGTAGTGCAGCGTCAGTCCGTGGTCGGCCGCGGCGGAATCCGTGCTCTGCGTGTGGAAGTAGACGAAGCCGCGGTCGTCGGCGTGGGCTTCGCCGCCGATCTCCGCCTGGCCGCAGCTGCGACAGCAGGTGAAGTTCTCGCGGGCGGTGATACCGGTCTGCTGCAGGGCGGTGAACGCGCGGGTCAGCCGTTCGGGGTCGGTCTCGCCCTGCCACGTGGCCTGTTCCGCGACGCGCTCCCGCCACATCCGGTCGGCGAGTGCGGCGGCCTGTTCGCGGGAGACCGGCCGGCGGTCCTCGGTGACGAGGTAGTCCTCGGCGAGCTCGGCCAGTTCGGCGCGGGAGGCGTAGCCGCCGACCAATGTCCGGCGGACGCGCTTCTCCAGCTCTTGGCGGTCGCTTTCGTCGAGGTCGAGTGGTGGCACGTCACCGGCGGGAGCCATGGCGACCAGTGACCAGGTCAGGTTGCTGTCCCAACCGGACGTGTGGGCGGCCCAGCCGGTCATGGCCGCGATCACGGCGTTCGGGTCGTCGACTGCCGTCTGGAAGTGGCGGTCGGCGGCGCCGTCGCGATGCTCCAGCGTGTAGTCGCCGCCGGACTCGTGCCACACCTGGGCGAAGACGTCCGGCAGGTCGGGTTTCCGCTGGACGACCAGGAACCGGTCACCGTCACCGCCGATGCGCCGGACCAGTTCGGCCAAGTCCTCGGCGGACACGAGGACATGCCGCTCCGCGTTCTCCGTCTTCACCACGATCTCGAGCATCCGCAGACTCTGACACACCCCACTGACAGCGGCCCGCACGGTCGCAGGAGTTCAGCGGTCCGGCCCGGGCCCGGACGGTGGGCCGTTGGTTCTTCGGGCGGCGTCGCGGGGGCTCGCGGTGCCGTGAGCCGGGCCGGTTGTCAGTGCCGCGTGGGACATTGCGGAACGTGACGGAGATCAACACATCCCTGGCCGGTCTGGACGCGATCGACTGGGCGGAACTGGAGCACGCGTACGGGCCCGCCGACGACGTCCCCGGGCAACTGCGCGCCCTGTGTGCCGAAGACGTCGAGGCACGCCGCACGGCACTGCATGCGTTGTACGGCAACATCTTCCACCAGGGCAGCCGCTTCCCGGCCTCGGCCGCGGCGGTGCCCTTCCTGGCCCGTATGGCGGCGGACGTCTCGCTGCCCGACCGACACGAGTATCTGGAACTGCTGGCGGCGCTCGCCATCGGCTACGACGAGGCCCATCTGCCCCTCGGCCCGGACATCGCGGGTTGGCGGCGCGAGCTGGCGGAATTCCGGTGCCGGCAACCGCAGGACATCCGCGCTGAGTTCGACGCCTGGGTGGAGGCGGCGACCGACGAGGGCGAGCGCCGCGTGCGCGAGATGCGGCGTGCGACGTTCGACCACGAGGCGCAACTGGCGGCCGCGGAGGCCGAACTGGGAGCCTACGACGCGGTGCGGGGCCGGCTTCCCGCCCTGTCCGCGTTGCTGGGCGACGGCGATCCGACCGTACGTGCCGCGACCGCCTACCTGCTCGCGTGGTTCCCCGAGGAGGCCGCGGACTCGCTGCCGCGGCTGCTGGGCGCGCTCGACGGTGAGGTGGAGCCGGCGGTGGTGGCCACCGTGTTGGTGGCCGTCGGGCTCCTGGGAGATGCCCCGCTGGTGGAGCGGTTGGCGTCGTTCCTCACGGCCGGGGAACCGCTCGTACGGTGGGCCGCGGCGACCGCCTTGGCCCGGTTGGGCGCCACGGGCGCGGAGGGCGCCGTGAGCGCCGAGGTGTTCGCGGAGCTGGCGGCCGTCGAGGCGGAGCCGCCCGGGCCCCGGGTCCTGTTCCACGAGGGTGATCTGCGGGGGTACGCCGCAACTTCGCTCACCCTGCTGGCTGTCCGGTTCCGGAAGGAAGCCCTCGATGCCGTGACGGATGGCCTGTCGGCGACCTCCGGGCCGGGCAGCTTCCCGATTGCCGGGGCGGCGCTACGTCTGGCCTTCGGAGAGCCGATCGCGGACGGCCTCCCCGAGTTCGGCGAGCTGGCGGAGCAGCAGCAGCGGCTGATCCGCACGCTCGGCTCGCTGGGCACGGAGACCTGGAGGTGGGTGAACTTCTGCGCGATCGTCCGCGGGTGGGGGCTGCCCCACCAGCGCGAGGCGATGCGCGCCTACGCCGGGATGCCGGAGGAGTGATCCCGCCGGCAGCGGCTCGGCCCCTGCTCGCGCCCGTTCAGTGGCCGCCGCGGCCCAGTACCGGCACGCCCAGTGCCGCGAGGCCGTCGAGGACCAGGTCGACGCCGACCGCGGCCAGCAGCAGGCCGAGCAGCCGGCCGAGGAGTTCGATGGTCGTGTGGTGGGTCCTGCGCAGGAGCGGCGCGAGGACGAGCACGCAGGCGAGGTCGAACAGGATCACGGTGTCGTACGCGCCGACGACGGTGCCGCGCCAGCTCCACGAGTCGCGCTCGGAGGCCTCGATGAGGATCGCGGTCAGCGCCAGCGGGCTGACCACGAACGGCATCAGCAGCTCCCTGATGCCGTTCATCACGTCGAGGTCGTCATCCGGCGTCCCGTCGGAGCCGAGCGGGATGCCGAGCACGAGGCCGACGGCGTAGATGAAGAAGATGGCCCCGCCCGCGAGTTGGAGCGCGGGCGGGGAGATGTGGAAGAGCTTCAGCAGCCACGGCGCGGTGAAACCGGCGAGCATGCCGACCGCGATCGCCAGCGCCGAGGACACCAGTGCGATCAGCCGCAGCCGGCCGCGGTCGTGCAACCGTGCCAGGTGCGCGAAGGAGAGCAGCACCTTGGGCGGGCCCACGACGGAGAAGAACGTGATGAAGGCGGCGGCGAAGTTCTGGGTGACCATGGGGCGCATCCTCGGCCCGCCGTGCCCGGCCGTGGTGGAGCGACCCGCCTCCGGCAGGGCCCGCCACGCTCGGTGAGCCCCAGGCCGTAAATCGCTACGGCGTCGACGGCCGCCCCGGGTACGCTGAGGCGCCGTCGCCCGCGCAGGGGCCCGCCCCTCGCGCGCGACATGCGGAAGCAGGTTCAGGAGAAGGAGAGTTGAGGTGCCCGGTCACCACCGCGCGCGTTGACGCCGTAGGTCGAGTCCGACCCGTCATCGCGTGCTGCCCCTGAGGTCGAAGAGCGGCACAGCGAGCCTTTCCCTACCCGGTTCCCGGCGCGTGGTCTCCCCGCGCCCGGTTCCCGGCGCCGCCTTCCGCTTTTCCCAGGGGCACCTGTGCCGTCCGACCCTTCCCCCTCCTCCTCCCGTCCACCGGTGACCCGACCGGCGACCATTCCGGCAACTCCCGTCCCCTCCAGCAAGGTTGGGCTGGAACGTTCGCGCCGGTCCGCCGAGCCCGGACTGTGGCAGGACCGCGACTTCCGCTGGTTCTGGGCGGGGGAGACCGCCTCCCAACTCGGCGAGCAGGCCACCCGGACCGTCCTGCCGCTGCTCGCCGTCGTGGCCCTGCACTGCGGGCCGGGCCGGCTCGGCGTGCTGCGCGCGGTCGAGCAGGCACCGATCCTGCTCTTCTCGCTCCTGGTCGGCGCGTGGGTGGACCGCCGCCGGTCCCGCCGCTTCCTGGTCGTCGCCGACCTCGGCCGGGCCGCGGTCCTGGCCGGGGTCCCGATCGCGTTCCTCCTCGGCGTCCTCGGCATGCCCCTGCTGCTGGGCGTCGCGTTCCTCTCCGGGTTCCTGTCGGTGTGCTTCGACGTGGCCTACCACGCCACCCTGGTACGGCTCGTGGCGCACGACCGGCTGGCTCAGGGCAACAGCGCGCTCGAAGGCACCCGGTCCGCCGCGCAGATCGGCGGGCCCGCGCTCGGCGGCGGGCTGGTCTCGCTGCTGACCGCGCCACTCGCCGTCGCGGGCTGCGTGCTCTTCCACGTCCTGTCCGCGCTGTCGATCGGCCGCATCCGGCGCGCCGAGCCGGAACCGGGAGGCGCGGCAGGGCAGTCGGGGCGCGGCATGCGCATGGCGGAGCAGATCCGGGAGGGACTGCGGCTGGTCGCCGGGGACCCGGCGCTGCGGGCGGTCGGTACGGCCTCGGCCTTCTTCCAGTTCTCCTTCGCCGCGCTGATGACGGTCTACCTGCTGTTCCTGCCGCGCGCGCTGCACCTGCCGGGCGGCGCGGTCGGCCTGGTGCTGGCCGCGACCGGCCCGGGCGCCCTGGTCGGGTCGGCGCTGTCCGCGCGGCTCCCGGCCCGGTTCGGATACGGCGTGGTGCTGGTCGGCGCGGCCGCGCTCGCCGACGGCGTGATGCTGTGCGTGCCCGCGCTGCACGGCTCGGGCGCCGCGACGATCTGCGTGCTGATGGCGGTCAACTTCCTCTACGGCACCTTCAGCCAGCTCGTCGACGTGTCCGCCAACGCCATCCGGCAGGCCGTCACCCCGGTACACCTCCAGGGCCGCGTCGTGGCGACGCTCAACATGGTGGGGATGGGCCTGGGCCCGCTCGGCTCGCTGCTCGGCGGCGGGCTGGCCGCGTGGTGCGGGCTGCGTCCGGCGCTGCTGGCGGCCGCCGCCGCGCTGACCCTCTCCCCGATCTACCTGGCCTGCTCCCCGCTCGCCCGCCTCGGCCGCTCGCTGCCGGAGCGGCGGGAAGCGGACCCCGACCGCGGGGACCGTCGGCCGTGAGCGGCCGAACACGGCCCGTACGGGAAGCGGTTCCGCCGGGGTCGGGCAGCCGCCCCCGCACACGCCACGGCCGAAACGTGAACTAGCCTTGCGCCCCATGGGAAACGGGAGTCCGGGGAGAGGCACGGGGTCGATGAGCACATCGCCGACGCGGCCGGGTCGCGCGACGGACCCGAAAAACCCGCGGATGGACTACTGCTCCACCTGCCGCCGTACCCTCAACGGGGCGTTCATGTGCCCGGGTTGCGGCGCCTACGCACCCGACATCGACCCGCACGGCCCGGCCGGGCGAGCGGCGGCCCAGCCGCCTCGGGTGGACGATGACGTGGACGCCGCCGCGGAACCGCAGGACGCGGCGGAACCGGAGGACGCGGCCGAACCCGCGCGGCGCGCCGCCGCGCCGCCCCTGCGGATCACGATCGGCTCGGAGAGTTCGGCGGAGCCGGAGGCCGTGGACACGGCGGCGGCCGAGGCGGCCGGACCGGACGGCGAGACGGCCGCGGCGTCCGAGGAGCCGCAGCCGTCCGCGAAAGCAGCCGAGCCCGCCGAGCCCGCCGAGCCCGCCGAGCCCGGCGAAGTCACGGGCGCCGCCGAGGACGTTGACGTCGGCGAGCCGGGCGCGATCGGCGGCGCCACCCCGCCCGAAAAGCCCGCGCCGGCCGGAAAGCTCGCCCTCCCCCCGGCGGAGGAGGAGCCCGTGCCGGGGCAAGCGGCCGTCCCCGAAGCCGCCGTTGGGGAAACCGTCGCGACCGTGGACACCGCCACCGACGCGGAGTTCGCCGCCGAGCGCCGCCGCAGGAACCGCCGGCGGGCCGGCGTCGCCGCGGCGTTCGCCCTGGTCGGCGGTGCGATAGCCGCCGCGGTGATATCCGCGGGCCCGTCCTCGACCCCGCCCGCCGCGTCCGTCCCGGACGGCTCCTCGTCGCTGGGCACGTCGGCGCCGGGGACCGGCGCCGCCACTTCGCCCTCCCTCCCGGGTTCGTCCGCGCGTCCCCCGGCCTCCGCCGCGTCCCCGACGGCGACCGGCGGTTCCGACGTGCCCGCCTCCTCCGTCGCCCCCTCGCCCCAGGTGCCTGGCACCACGGCAGCCGGCAGCGTCACCACGCCCAGCACCGTCACCTCCGCCCCGCGGTCCGCCACACCCACCGGCACCGCCCCCTCGAAGCCCGGCACTTCCCCGTCGAGCCACACGCCCTGCCTGCTCGGCATCTGCCTGCGCTGAGTCCGTCCCTGCCATGAGGCGCGGCGGCGCGCTCGGCCCGGCGCCAGGCATCCGGCCCACCCCCGCTGAGTGGTCCTCCGTCAGGTGCCGCCAGTGGCCAGGGTGTCGGCGAGGCTGGTGGCGAACAGGGAGGTGCCGGCGCCCCCGCGCGGGTGGATGTGGTCGATCCACAGTAGGTCCAGGTGGGAGGCGACGGTGGTGTACCAGTCGTCGAGCAGTACCTCGGGGTGCCGGCTGTGGTAGTCGCGCACCGCGGTGTTGACGCTGTCCTGCCACGGGAACGGGCCGCGCACGGTGGTGAGTACGATCCGGCGGTCGCCGACCACGGCGCGGACCCGGTCCACGTCCCAGGCGTCGAACGTCGCATTCGTGCCGAGCGCCAGCACCACGGTGCCGCGCAGCCGGTGCTCGGCCAGGAGTTGGGCGCAGATGCCCGGCGCCTGCTCCATCATCCGGCCGACCTCGGCGTGGAGGTCGATGCCGGGCAGCACCCGGTGCAGGTCCTGCGCGGAGCCCAGCGTGATCGAGTCGCCGATCATCGTGATGTCGCTGCCGTCGACACCGCCAGCGGCGGGCGTTCGCGGCGCGGCCGGGGACGCGCCGGGATCGGCCGGCGTCGCGGACGCGCCGTGCGGCGCCCCATGGGCGTCGCCGCCCTTCCCGGCGAGCGTCGCCTCGTACGCCGCGCCGGCCCGCAACTGGCGTTGCAGCGCGCTCGGTGCCGACGCGGGGCTGACCAGTACCGCAAATGCCGCGAGCACGGCGGCGCCGGCCAGGACCGGCAGGAGGCTCCGTTGCCGTTGCCGTTGCCGTTGCCGTTGCCGCCGCCGGTCCGGGACGGCGGCAACGGCCGCCGGCGCATCCGTTGCCTCGGGCATCTCCGGAGCGGCCCGGCGCCGCCGCAGGGCCGCCGCGACCGGGCGCTGCACCAGCCGCTGTCCGGCCACGGCCAGCGGCAGCGGCGCCAGGAGTTCCACCGCCCGCACCGTCGCGGTGGTCTCCGGCCACAGCGTGTTGACGGTGACGACGACCGGCCAGTGCCACAGGTACAGGCCGTAGGAGTGCCGGCCGAGCAGCCGGAACGGGGCGGTGTCCAGCAACCGCGGTGCCGCGCCGGCCGCGCAGCCCGCGCACACCACCGCGGTGGCGGCGGCGACCACCGCGAAGCCCCACCCGTACATCACACCGTTGCCCGGGCCGAGCACCGCGAAGGCGGTCAGGACCGCGAGCGCGGTGCGTACGGCGGCCCGCCCGCGCCGGGGCAGCCGGGCCGCCGCCCGGGTCAGCGCGGGCAGGGCCAGCGCCGCCGCGCAGCCCGCCAGCAGCGCGCCGCAGTGCGAATCGGTGCCGAAGTACGCCCGCGAGCCGCCCGCGGCACCGGGGCCGAGCGCGTGCATCCGCCACAGCGACGCGGCGGCGCCCCCGGCGGCGAGCACCGCGAGCACCGCCGTGACGGCCGCTCGCGCCCGGCGGCCGCGCGCGAGCGGGAGGAGGGCGGCCAGCAGCAGCGGCCAGGCCAGGTAGAACTGCTCCTCGACGCTCAGCGACCACAGGTGCTGGAGCAGCGGCGGGCTGCCGAAGTGGTGGAAGTAGTCCGCGCCTTGGTGGATCTGCCACCAGTTGTTGGCGAAGGCCAGCGACGCCAGTGTGTCGTCCCGCAGGCCGTCGCCGATGCCGGTGCCGCGGCCCGCGGCGAGCCGGCCGACCAGCGCGCAGGCGGTCAGGACCAGCAGCAGCTCGGGCAGCAGCCGCAGCGCGCGGCGCCGCCAGAACCCGCCGAGCCCGATCCGGCCGTTCCGACGGTGCTCGGCCACGAGCAGATGGGTGATCAGGAAGCCGCTGATACCGAAGAAGACGTCGACCCCGAGGTAGCCGCCGGGCAGCCAGGACGGGTCCACGTGGTAGGCGATGACGGCCGCGACCGCGAGCGCGCGCAGCCCGTCGAGGCCGGCCAGTCGCAAGGGGCGATCGGAGCCGCGGGCCGGGCCCCGGCCGGGGTGCCGTGGTCGCCGGCCGGGCCGGGCCGAGGAACTCGCGTCGGAGCGGGAGCCGGAGCGGGGGCGGTGGGTGGCGGGGCCACGGGAGCCGGAGCGCGGGCCCGGCCGGTCAACCGGGCGGTCGGGCGGCCGTTCGCTCGGACGGTCAACCGGGCGATCGGGCGGAAGGTTCGGTGGAAGGTTTCCGGGCGTGGCGTCGGCGGCGGTGGGACGGGACTCGGGCAGCGGGGCAGGCGAAGGCACGCTCCACCGTAGGAATGCCGCTCCCGGCCCCGCCCGAGCTGATGGACCAACTGAACCAACGGCTCATCAGATCATCACCCGAACGACCGACGTGTCAGTAGAAGATCGAGCCGCGCACCCCGCCGCTGGCCACCACCGGGTCGCCGTTGAGTGCGACGCTCTTCGGGCTGGCCAGGAACGCGATGACGGACGCGACCTCCTCGGCCGTGACGAGCCGCCCGATCGAGATCCCCTCCGCGGCCGCGCGCTCCACGTCCTCGACGCCGACGCCCCGGTGGGTCGCCATCGCGGCCAGGGTCCGCGGGGTGCCCTCGGTACGGGTCAGCGCCGGGTGCACCACCACCACGTTCACGCCCTGCGGGCCGAGTTCGTCCGCGAGGTTCTTGCTCAGCGCGGCCACCGCCACGTTGCGCACCGAGCCGACCACCGAACCGGTCTGGCGTGCGGCGAGCCCGCTGACGTTGATGATCCGGCCCCAGCCGCGCTCGGCCATGCCCGGCGCGAAGGCCCGGGCGGTGCGCAGGTAGCCGCGCACCTTGACGTTGAACTCGTCCTCCAGCGCGTCCTCGGGGAAGCTGCCCGTGCTCGGCGTGGCCGCGGCGTTGACCAGGATGTCGACTCCGCCCAGCGCGCGGACCGCCTCCTCGGCGAGCGCGGCCACGGAGGCGTCGTCGCCGGTGTCGGCGGGCAGGCCGACCACCGTCCGGCCCGGGCCGGCGTGCGCGGTCACCGCCGCGACCGCCTCGGCGAGCGCGTCCGCGCCGCGCGCGACCAGCGCCACGTCGGCGCCCTCGGCGGCCAGGATCCTGGCGGTGGCCAGCCCGATGCCGCGGCTGGCGCCGGTGACAAGGGCGCGGCGTCCGGTCAGTTCGAGATCCACGGTGCGTTTCCTCCGGTACGTCGGGTGTCGCTGTGCTCCCGGGTCAATCACCGCCGCCGGCCGGTTGTTCCCCTGCGCGCCACCGGCGCGGGGAGGGGACGTACGGCCGGGCTCACTCCTCCTCGGACACCAGGGCCGACGGGTCCGGGACGAGCGGCAGCACGTCCCGCAGGTAGCTCTCGACGGTGGCCTCCAGGCCGACGTCGCGCTGGGCGTGCTCCGACAGGTACCAGCGGTGTTCCAGGAGTTCGTGGTAGAGCTGCGCGGGGTCCATCCTCCCGCGCAGCTCGCGCGGCACCATGCGGACGGCCGGGCGGAAGACCTGGCGGACCCAGCGGTGCGCCAGCACCTCGGGCCGGGCGCCGAGCGGGTCGCCCGGGTCGTAGTCGTCCTGGGTGGTCATCCATTGTTCGAGGTCGTTGAGCAGGCTGCGCGCCTGGTTCTCCTCGGTGTCCAGTCCGGTCAGCCGCAGCAACTGGCGCTGGTGGTGGCCCGCGTCGACCACCTTCGGCAGGAAGGTGACGGTGTCGCCGCCGGGCGAGCGCTTGATCTGCATCTCGGCGACGTCGAAGCCGAGGTCGTTGAGCCGGCGTATGCGGCGGTCGATGTAGTGCCGTTTGGCCGCCGGGTAGACCGACTCCCGGGTCAGCTCGTGCCACAGGTCGGTGTAGCGGGAGCAGATCGCCTCGGCGAAGGTCACCGGGTCCACGGAGGGGTGCAGCGAGCCGCCGGCCTCCAGGTCCATCAGCTCGCCGGCGATGTTCACCCGGGCCAGGTCGATGTCGTAGTCGCGCTGGCCGGCGCTGAGCCGCGGCTGGATCTGGCCGGTCTCGGCGTCGACCAGGTAGGCGGCGTAGGCGCCGGCGTCGCGGCGGAAGAGGGTGTTGGACAGCGAGCAGTCGCCCCACGCGAACCCGACCAGGTGCAGCCGCACCAGCAGCACGGCCAGCGCGTCGAGCAGCCGGCTGACCGTGCCGGGCCGCATCGTGGTCTCGAACATCGACCGGTAGGGCAGCGACCCGTCCAGGTGGCGGGTGATCAGCGCGGGCTCCAGCGGGGTGCCGTCGGCCGCCTCCCGGCCGGTGACCACCGCGATCGGGTCGACCGCGGGGATCGCCAACCGGTCGAGGTCGCGCAGGAGTTCGTACTCGCGGTCGGCGGCCCACTCGCTGACCTCCTTGACCGCCACGACCTCCCCGCCGGCCCGGGCGAAGCGCACCACGTGCCGTGAGATGCCGCGCGGCAGGGCGACCAGCGACTCCTCCGGCCACTGTTCGAGGGGCAGGTTCCACGGCAGGTCGAGAAGGTCGGCGGGGTGACCCGCGTCGGTGGCCCTGATCTGCAACGGCATGGTGCTCCGGTCCTCTCGTAGGACCGCAGGCTACAGCCCGTGCCGCGCCGCCCAGGAGGTGACCGCCGCGGCGATCGCGTCCGGCTGGTCCTCGGGGGCGAGGTGGGCGGCCGGTCCGCAGTACTCGGTCTCCAGCGCGGAGACGTGCTCGGCGCACCAGGCGGCCATCGCCTCGTCGACGAGCAGGGTGGGGGAGGAGTCGAAGGTCAGCAGCAGTTTCGGGGTGCCTGGGCTGGTGGCGAGCCAGTCGTCGTACGCGCGGACGCGGGTGACCACGTCGGCGGGTTCGCCGTCCAGCGGCATCGAGCGGGCCCAGCGCAACAGCGGGCGGCGCGAGTCGCGGGTGGGGTACGGGGCCCGGTAGACGTCGTGGTCGGCCGCGGACAGGCCGCTGCGGACGGTCTGGTCGAAGCTGTTCTCGATGAACACGTTGCGGTCGAGGACCAGTTCCTCGCCGGTGCCGGGGGTGCGGAACGCCTCGAAGCGCGAGCGCGCGGCGGCCGGGTACTCCGCCCACGTCATGGGCCGGATGATCGTCTCCATGAAGGCCAGCCCGGCGACCGTGCCGGGGTGCCGGGCGGCCCGGTCGAAGGCGAGCGCGCCGCCCCAGTCCTGCCCGACCAGCACCGCGCGCTCCAGGCCCAGCGCGTCGAACCAGGCGTCGAGGTAACGCGCGTGGTCGTCGAAGGCGTACGGGAGGTCGGGCTTCCCGGACCGGCCCATGCCGATCAGGTCGGGTGCGAGGCAACGGCGTCCGGCCGCGGCGGCCTTCGCCATGACGTGCCGCCACAGGTGCGAGGAGGTGGGGTTGCCGTGCAGGAAGACCAGCGGCGCGGCGCCGCCGTCGGCCTGGTGCGGTCCGGCTTCCTCGTAGTGCAGGAACGAGTCGAGCACGTCGACGGTGGGCATGGCACGGCCTTCCGTTGGAATGACAAACGTTTATGACGCTAACGAAGAAGCTACATCGTTAGTGCGACAAACACAACGGGGTACGATGCGGCCATGGACTCCGCGCACGACATGCACTTCCCGGCCGACCAGGCGGACACCCCGCAGCGGCTCAGAACCCTGCCCAGCCGGCTGCTCAACCTCACCGCGGCGCAGGGCGAGCGCATGGTCGGCGGGCGGCTGGCCGCCGTGCACGCCCGCAAGTGGCACTACGCGGTCCTCGCCGCCCTGGAGGAGTCCGGCCCGGCCAGCCAGGCCACCCTGAGCCGCCGCACCGGCATCTACCGCAGCGACCTGGTCGCCGTCATCAACGAACTGGCCGGCCGCGACCTGGTCCAGCGCGCACCCGACCCCGACGACCGGCGGCGCAACGTCATCACCCTCACCGGCGCCGGCCGCGCCCACCTGCGCCACCTGGACGCGATCCTCGACGCCGCGCAGGACGACCTGCTCGCCCCCCTCACCGCGAAGGAGCGCGACGACCTGACCTCGATGCTCACCCGGCTGCTCGCCCACCACGCCGAGCGGCGCGCGGACGAGCACGCGCAGCCCGGGCGCTGAGCACTCCGCGGCGCGCGCCGGGTGGTCGTGACCGGCCGACTGCCGTCAGGCGGACGGCGGTTCGCCCGCCGCGGACACCCGAAGCACGGTGCCCTGCGCGACCGCGCACAGCGTCCGCGTGCCGTCGGCCGCGACCGCGTACAGGTCGCAGCGGCACACCGCCTGGCGCCGCCCGCCGTGCACGGTCTGTGCGCGCGCGACCAGCCGCGTCCCGGTGCCCGGTCGCAGGTACTGGATGGTGAACCCGCCGGTCAGTACCGCCGGGCCCAGGACGGAACCGCCCGCGAAGGTGATCGCGTTGTCGGCGGCGTAGGCCAGCACCCCGCCGTGCAGGAAGCCGTTCTGCTGCCGCAACTCCTCGCGCACGGCGATCTCCAGGACCGCCTCACCGGAGCCGAACGCGGTCAGCTCGGCGCCCACCAGCCGGCTGAACGGCTGGCCCTTGAGCGTCCTGCGGGCCGTTTCGAGATCCAGCCCGGGCGACGGCTCGGGCGCCGGGACGGGGCCCGGCTCGGGTTCGGGGCTCACCGGTGGGCCGCCTCCTTCGCGTCCTCGGGGCCGTTCAGATCCAGGTAGGAGAGCAACTCGCGTGCGGCCGGGCTCGGGCGGTCGCCGTCCGGCAGCGCCACCGACACCTCCCAGTCCGGCCCGGCCGGTCCCGCCAGCGGCACCACCGACAGCTTCGCCGCCTGCTCCTTGCGGGAGATCGGCCGGGGCACCACCGCTATGCCCAGGCCGTGCCCGACCAGGTCGATCAGCGTGTGGACGTCGTACACCTCCAGCGCCACCCGCCGCACCGCGCCGCAGGCCGCGAACGCCTGGTCGGTCAACTGCCGCGCGCCCCAGTCCCGGTGCCAGTCCACGAACGTCTCGCCCGCCAGCCGCGCCCAGTCCACCTGCGCGCAGCCCGCCAGCGGGTGCGCCGGGTCGCACAGCAGCACCATCGGCTCGCTGGTCAGCGGCAGCAGCCGGGCGCCCTCCGGCGGCGGCCCGGGCAGCGAGACGAACGCCAGGTCCAGCCGCCCGTCCGCCACGTCCTGCGCCAGCACGGCCGAACCCGCCTGCCGCATCCGCACCTCGACGCTGCCGTGCCGGGCCCGGAAGCGGGCGAGCAGCGCTCCGACGTCGACCGTCACGCACTGCTCGGTGCCCACCGCGAGGCTGCCGCGCAGTAGGCCCTGCACCGCCGCCACCGCCTCCTTCGCCGCGCGGGCGCCGGCCAGCGTGCGGGTCGCCTCGCCGAGCAGCGCCCGGCCCGCTCCGGTGAGTTCGACGCTGCGGGTGGTGCGCACGAACAGCGCCGAGCCCAACTCCCGCTCCAGCGCGCGCACCGACGCCGACAGCCCGGACTGCGAGACCAGGAGCCGCTGGGCGGCCTTGGTGAAGTGCCGTTCCTCGGCGACGGCGACGAAGTACTCCAGCTGGCGCAGTTCCATGATTCAGAAGACTAGTCGATGAATCCGTTCTCTTTCTTCTATTGGACGGCTCTTCCCGGTCCGGGTCAGCATGGTCACCGGTCCCGCACCCCGTCGCCGGCGGACCGCCGGCAGAACCGGAGAACCCGCATGGAGTACCGCACGCTCGGCAGCAGCGGCGCCGTCGTCTCGACGCTGGCGCTCGGCACGATGACGTTCGGCGCCGAGACCGACGAGAAGGGCGCCTTTGCCCAGCTGGACCGGTTCGTGGATGCCGGCGGCACCCTCATCGACACCGCGGACGTCTACAGCACGGGGGTCTCCGAGGAGATCGTCGGCCGCTGGCTGGCCGCCCGCTCCGCCGACGTCACCGGCCGGGTGGAGATCGCCAGCAAGGGACGCTTCCCGATGGGCGGCGGGCCCAACGACGCCGGCCTGTCCCGGCGCCACCTCGACCGCGCGCTCAACGCGTCGCTGCGCCGCCTCGGCGTCGACTGCATCGACCTCTACCAGGTGCACGCCTGGGACCCCTACACGCCGGTCGAGGAGACGCTGCGGTTCCTCGACGACGCCGTGCGCCAGGGACGCATCCACTACGTCGGCCTGTCCAACTTCACCGGCTGGCAGCTCCAGAAGGCCGTGGACATCGCCGACTTCCGCGGGCTGAGCCGCCCGGTCACCCTCCAGCCGCAGTACAGCCTGCTGGCCCGGGAGATCGAGTGGGAGATCACCCCCGCCTGCGAGTCCGAGGGACTCGGCCTGCTGCCGTGGAGCCCGCTCGGCGGCGGCTGGCTGACCGGCAAGTACCGCCGGGATGAGCTGCCGACCGGCGCCACCCGGCTCGGCGAGAACCCCGAGCGCGGCGTCGAGGCGTACCACCGGCGCAGCGCGATCGCCCGCACCTGGGATGTCGTGGACGCCGTCCGCGCCGTCGCCGAGGAGCAGGACGCCTCCATGGCGCAGGTCGCGCTCGCCTGGCTGCTCGGCCGCCCCGCGGTCACCTCGGTGATCCTCGGCGCCCGCACCCTGGAGCAGTTGGAGGACAACCTCGGCTCGGTCGACCTGAAGCTGACCGACGAGCAGGTCGAGCGGCTCGACACCGCGAGCGACCCGGGCGCCGCCGACTACCCCTACGGCGGCCCCGGCGTCGAGCAGCGCAGCCGCAAGATCCGCGGCGGACGCTGACGCGGCACCCGGCCGCCCCTCCCACGGGGCGGCCCCTGAGAACCTCGCGGCCCCGCGGCCCGGTATCCGACGCGGTGTCGCGAGCCTGACCTCGCGGCCTCACGGGAGCCTTCCCCGGGGGGCCGCGAGCCCTTTTCGGCGCCTCGGCCGACCCGTCGCAACTGCCCTCCGCCGTGCCGCGCATGGGGGCGGACGGGTGAACGTACGCCCGTTCCGGCACCGGCCTCCCGCCCGCACCGGGCGGCGCGGCGAGGATGCCGGTGTGCCCTGCCTCCGCCTCGACCCGGTCCTTCCGTCCCCCCTTGCACCGGCAGCCGCCGGCGATCCGTCGCAACTGCTGCCCGCCCGCGAGCAGATGGCCTTCACCCTCGGCTTCCACATCGTGCTGGTGCCGTTCGGTGTCGCGCTGACCACGCTCATGCTCATCGCCAACTACCGCGCGCTGCGGTACGGCGACCGGACCGCTCTGCTGCTGGCCCGCCGCTGGTCCAAGGTGGCCGCGGTGCTCTTCGCGGTCGGCGCGGTCTCCGGGACGGTCCTCAGTTTCGAGCTGGGCATCCTGTGGCCGGGCCTGATGCGCCGGTACGGGGCCGCGTTCGGGTTCCCGTTCGCCATCGAGGGCCTGTTCTTCTTCCTTGAGGCGATCTTCGTCTCCGTCTACATCTACGGCTGGGACCGGCTCCCGCCCTGGGCGCACTTCTGGTCCGGGGTGCCGGTGACGCTCTCCGGGATCGGCGGCACCTTCTCCGTCGTGGCCGCCAACGGCTGGATGAACCAGCCCGGTGGGATCACCGTGCGGGACGGCAAGGTGGTGAACGTCGACCCGGCGCGCGTCTTCTTCAACGGCGCCTTCTGGTACGAGGCGCTGCACATGCTGCTCGCGGCCTACATCGTGGCCGGCTTCGCCGTCGCCGGCGTCTATGCCGCCGGGATGCTGCGCGGGCGGCTCGACCGGTACCACCGCAGCGGTTTCCTCACCGGCTTCTGTGTCGCCGCGGTGGCCATGCCGCTGCAGATCTTCGTCGGCGACCTGATCGCAAGGCAGGTCTTCGACGAGGAGCCGCGCAAGTTCGCCGCGCTCGAACTCCTCCCGAGAACCGGCACCCACGTGCCCGAGACCCTGCTCGGGGTCATGGTGAACGGCGAGGACCGCTACGGTCTGAAGATCCCCGACGGCGCCTCCCTGCTGGCCGGCTTCCGGCCCTCCACCCGGATCGAGGGAATCGACGCGATCCCGCCCGGGCAGCGGCCCGACGACGCCACGGTCAGCGTGGTCCACCTCGCCTTCGACGTCATGGTGGGCACCGCGTTCCTGCTGCTCGGCCTGGCCCTGTGGTTCGGCTGGCTGTACTGGCGGCGGCGCGAGGTGCCCACCGGCCGGTGGTTCCTGCGCTGCGCGGCGATCAGCGGCCTGCTCGCGGTGGTCTGCCTGGAGAGCGGCTGGGTCGTCACCGAGGTGGGCCGTCAGCCGTGGACCGTGGTCGGCCTGCTGTTCACCCGCGACGCGGTCGCCACCCAGGGCAACCTGTGGCCGTTCTTCGCCGCGGCCCTGGCGATCTACGCCGCGGTGGCGGTGGGCGCCTTCCTCGTGGTGCGCGGCATGCAGCGCCGCTGGCGGGCCACGGACGACGCCGGCGGCGAGGTGCCCTACGGGCCGGTCGGGCCCCCGGACCGCGCGGGCACGCCGCGGGAGCCGAGCCGATGACCGACCTCGTCGCCGCCTTCCTGTTCATCGGCGTCATCGCCTACGCCGTCCTCGGCGGCGCCGACTTCGGCGCCGGGCTGTGGGACCTGACGGCCGGGGGCGCGGAGCGCGGCCGCGGCCCCCGGCACCTGATCGACACCAAGATCGCCCCGGTGTGGGAGGCCAACCACACCTGGCTGATCTACTGCCTGGTCTTCCTGTGGAGCGGTTTCCCCCGCGCGTTCACCGCCATCACCACCACCCTCTACATCCCGATGGGCCTGGCCGTCCTCGGGATCGTCGTGCGCGGCAGCGGCTTCGCGTTCCGCAAGGTCTCGCTGCGCACCCCCGAACAGCGGCTGTACGGCGTGGCGTTCGCCTTCTCGTCGATCCTGACGCCCTACTGCTTCGGTGCCATCGCCGGCGGCATCGCCTCCGGCCGGGTCCCCACCGCGGGCAACGGTGACGAGGTCGGCAGCTGGAACAACCCCACGTCGGTGCTCGGCGGGGTGCTCGCCGTCCTGGTCTGCGCCTACCTGGCCGCCGTCTATCTCACCGACGCGGCCCAGCGCGAGGGCGACGACGACCTGCGCGTCCACTTCCGGGACCGCGCGCTGGTGGCCGCGGCCGTGACGGGAGCGGTCACCGTCGGCGGCATCTTCGTGCTGCACGCGGACGCGGCGCGGCTCTTCCGCCGGCTCAGCCACCGCGGCCTGCCGCTGCTGATCATCGCCGGGCTGTGCGGGGTCGCCGGCGTCGCGATGCTGGTCGCCGGCGGTACCCACCGGTTGCTGCGCGCCACCGCCGCGGCCGCCGTCGCCGCGGTGGTCCTCGGCTGGGGCGTCGCGCAGTACCCGTACCTCCTCGGCACCCACCTCACCCTGGACCAGGCGGCCTCCCCCCGGTCCACCCAATGGGTGCTGGTCGGCGTCGCCTGCGTGGCCGGCGCGGTCATCCTGCCCTCGATCGTCCTGCTGCTCGGCCTGTTCGAGCGTCCGCGCATCGACCTCGACCCCGCGCCCGCCGGGCACGACGGCAAGGCCTCCTGACACGGGCGCCAGCGGAGCCCGCGCGCGTGAGCGAAGCTGATCCGTTCGTGCCGAAAACGTCACGATCGCGCGGATCAGAGCTGCGCCGGTTCCGCGGGATTGTGACGCGATACGCTCACCGTCCGGGCAGCCGGTACGGAGGGCGGAATCGGATGGGCACGCACGAGCGGTGGACGCGGCTGCTGGAGATCCTGGGTGAGAAGGGCCAGGTCGGGGTGGCCGAGGCGGCCGAACTGCTGGACGTCTCGGCGGCGACCGTGCGGCGCGACATGGAGGAACTGGCCCGCCAGCAACTGCTGACCCGTACCCGGGGCGGCGCCGTGCTCGGCGGGGTGAGCTACGAGCTGCCGCTGCGTTACAAGACCGGCCGCCAGGCCGACGAGAAGCAGCGCATCGCCCGGGCCGCGGCCGCGCTGATCCCGCCCGGTGCGGTGGTCGGCGTCAACGGCGGCACCACCACCTCCGAGGTGGCCAGGGAGCTCGCCACCCGCGCCGACCTGGCCGAGCGCGGCGGCGCCACCGCGCTGACGGTGGTGACCAACGCGATCAACATCGCCAACGAGCTGGCGGTGCGCCCGTACGTGAAGACCGTCGTCACCGGCGGGGTCGCCAGGCCGAGTTCGTACGAACTGACCGGACCGCTGGCCACGATGGTGCTCCAGGCGATCTCGCTGGACTACGCGATCCTCGGCGTCAACACGGTCGACCCGCGGTTCGGTGCGGCGACCCACGACGAGGGCGAGGCCAGCGCGAACCGCGCGATGGCCGAGCGGGCCCAGACGGTGGTGGTCGTGGCCGACTCCACCAAGCTCGGCAAGCGGTCCTTCGCGCAGGTCTGCGAGGTGGCGGAGATCTCCGTGCTGATCACGGACAAGGACGCCCCGCAGGAGCTGGTGGAGCGGTTCGTCTCCCAGGGCGTCGAGGTCACCTGCGTCTGAGGGTGGGGTGCGGTTCGCCGTTCGCCCGTGGGGTGTGAGCCGCGTGCCCAGGCTGCGCTCGGCCCGCGCTCGGCCGCGCTCGGCCCGCGTCCCGGCCGCATCCCTGCGCACCTTCGCCTGCGCGGAATTGATTCGAGCTGCTCGTTATGGGCGTGCTCTTGTCAATTTCGCGCAAGCCTGCCTAGATAGTCCTCGCATGGTTCTGGACCGGCCGCCACGCGGCGGCCCGACCGATCAGTGAGGTTGCCCCCTGTGACATCACCTCTCGCCCGGCGCGTCCGCGCCGTCGTGGCCGGCGGCGGCACGCTCGCCCTGGCGTTCACCGGACTGCTGTTCACCGCCCCCGGCGCGTCCGCCGGCGCCGCCGCGGCGGCCCCCTACCCGAACTACGCCCCGACCCCGCCCATGGGCTGGAACGACTGGTCGTACTACCAGTGCGACATGGACGAGCAGACCATCCTCGGCAACGCCCGGGCCCTGGTGAGCAGCGGGCTCGCCGCGAAGGGCTACGACACCGTCACCACCGACGACTGCTGGATGGCCACGTCCCGCGACAGCGCCGGCAACCTGGTGCCGGACCCGGTGAAGTTCCCCGACGGCATGGCCTACGTGGGCAGCCAACTGCACAAGCTGGGGCTGAGGTTCGGCATCTACGAGGACGCCGGCACGGAAACCTGCGGGGGCTACCCAGGTTCGCTCGACCACTGGCAGCAGGACGCCGACCTGTTCGCCAAGTGGAAGGTGGACTACGTCAAGCTGGACGGCTGTAACGTGCCGACCAAGCCCGGCGAGACCGACGAGCAGAGCTACCACGACACGTACTCCGCGTGGAGCCAGGCCATGCTCGACACCGGCCGCCCGATGGTCTTCTCGGTCTCCGCGCCCGCCTACTTCCAGGGCACGGACGACTGGGACAAGGTGATCGGCTGGTCCGCGCAGGTGGGCAACCTGTGGCGGGAGGGCGCCGACATCGCGCTCGGGCAGGAGAGCGGCGCGGCCAAGTGGAGCTCGCTGCTCTACAACTACAGCTACAACGTGGGCCTCGCCGACCTCCAGAGCCCCGGCCGCTGGAACGACCCCGACTTCCTGCTGGCCGGCGACTCCGGGCTGACCCGGGACGAGATGCAGAGCCAGATGTCGCTGTGGGCGATGATGGCCGCGCCGCTGATCTCCAGCACCGACCTGACCCACCTGTCCGCCGACGGGCTGGCGGTGCTCGGCAACAAGGACGTCATCGCGGTCGACCAGGACCGCACCGGGCTGCAGGGCCGGATCGTGCAGCAGGGCGACGGCTACGACGTGCTCTCCAAGCAACTCGCCGGCGGGCAGCGGGCGGTCGCGCTGTTCAACAGCTCCGACTCGGCGCAGACGATCACCACCAGTGCCGCCACGGCGGGCCTCGGCGGCGGCTCGTCCTTCACGCTCAAGGACCTGGTGACGAAGAAGACCACGGTCACCACCGGCACCATCTCCGCGGACGTGCCCCCGCACGGCACCGTGCTGTACCGGGTCGCCCGCGGCGGCACCCCGCTCCAGCAGCCGGCCACCACGGTGAGCTGGAAGGACGTCAGCACCACCGCCCGGCCGGACACGTACCGGGTGAGCCTGACGAACCACGGCGCCACCCCGATCGTCGGCGCCTCGGTCGCGCTGAGCGCCCCCTCCGGCTGGAAGGTCACGCCGTCGTCGGCGCCGCTCGGCCTGCTGGTGAAGCCGGGTGGGACCGCCTCGGCCACCGTCCAGGTGACCGAACCGGCCATGAAGCCGGGCACCACCGTCTCCACGATCACCGCGACCGCCCGGTACACCGCGGGCCTTGCCGGACCCGGCACGTCGAGCGGGCCGCTGACCATCACCTCGGTCGTGCCCTACCCGTCGCTCGCCGACGCCTACAACAACATCGGCACCACGCCGGAGAGCGACACCTCCAAGGGCGACTTCGACGGCGGCGGCAACAGCTACTCCGCGGACGCGCTCGCCGAGGTCGGTGCCACGCCGGGCGCCACGATCCAGGCGAACGGCCAGACCTTCACCTGGCCCGCGTCCGCACCCGGCACGCCGGACAACGCGACGGCCGCCGGCCAGGCGATCGACCTGTCGGGATCCGGCAGCCAACTCGCCTTCCTCGGTGCGGAGGCGGGCTTCACCTCCGGTGACGTCACGGTCACCTACACCGACGGCACCACCAGCTCGGGCACGCTCGGCTTCCCCAACTGGTGCTGCTCGACCACCGACGACTACGGGGCCAAGATCGCGCTGACCACCGACCACCGCGACACCCAGGCCGGGCCGGCCAACTTCGGCACCAGCTACCGGGTGTTCACCAACACCGTGCCGCTCGACGCGGGCAAGACGGTGCGGACGGTGACGCTGCCGAACCAGGCGGCGATCCACGTCTTCGCGATGTCCGTCACGCCGTGACCGGCGAGGAGGCGACCGGCGGTTGACGCCGCTCCGGCAAGCCGTCGCGGTGCGTGGTTGCGGGGGAGGGGCGATCCGGCGCGTAAGAGCGCGGCCGGATCGCCCCTTCCCCCGTTCGCGGGTTCGGGCTCCTCGCGAGGACCCGGGTCTCGCCGCGGATGGCGGCGGGTGGCGGGTTTCGGACGCGGTCCGGGCCGCCGCCCCGCGCTGCCCGGCCGACGATGGATGCTTCTGCGGGAGAGGGTGCAGGCGTCCGGGCAGGGCGCACAGGCGGCAGTCGGACGGAGGAACCGTGCTCAAGGGGAAGACAGCGGTCGTCACGGGCGGGTCCCGCGGAATCGGGCGCGCCATCGTGGAACGCCTGTGCCGCGACGGGGCGGACGTGGTGTTCGGTTACGCGACCCGGGAGGACGCGGCGGCCGATCTGGTCCGGGCGATGCGAGCCGAGGGCGCCGGCTGCCGAGCCCTCAAGGCGGACCTGGCACGGCCCGGCGAGGCCGAGCGGTTGATGGAGGCGGCCGAGGAGCATCTCGGCGGCCTGGACATCCTCGTCAACAACGCCGCCATGGCCTTCGAGCCGACCCCCCTCGCCGAGACCGACGAGACGACGTTCGACGCCGTGATGGGGGTCAACGCGAAGTCGGCCTTCCTGACGATCCGCCACGCGGCACGAACGATGCGCGAGGGCGGCCGGATCGTGAACATCTCCACGCTCAACACCGTCCGCCCGGTGCCCGGGATCGGCGCGTACGCGGCGAGCAAGGGTGCCATCGAGCAACTGACGGCCGTCGCCGCACGCGAACTCGGATCACGCGGGATCACCGTCAACACGGTCTCCCCCGGGGCGACGGACACCGAGCTGCTGCGCGGCACGAACTCCCCCGAGGGCCTCGACAGGGTCGTCGCGGTGACCCCTCTCGGCAGGCTCGGCCGGCCGTCCGACATCGCGGACGTCGTCGGATTCCTCGTGGGCCCCCAGGGCGGCTGGCTCACGGGCCAGAACCTCCGCGCGACCGGCGGCATCTGACCGGGCGAGCCGGACCCTGGGGGCTGTTTGGGGTTCGGATCCTTGGCAGGTCCGGTGGGCTTGGGGGCGGTGGCTGGTGGAACTCGGGTAGGGCGCGTTTTGACGTGACGGACGCCGAGTGGGTTTTGATTGAGCGGTTTTTGCCGGTAGCGGCCACCGGGCCGTTGCCGTGGCGGGTGCGGGTGCGGGACCAGTTGCAGCGACAGTGGCCGGCGTGATGTCCCGGAGCGGTACGGACCGTGGTCGACCCCGCGCCTGACAGGGCTTGGACGGTGGGATGGTGCCGCCCTCGATGACGTCGCGCCGCACGATCGCGGGGCGGTCAGTACCCGGGCTTGTTGCCGCTGATGAACAGGCGGGCGATCCTGTCTCCGCTCAGGGTGAAGTAGTAGGTCAGGATCAGCGGGTCGGGCACCTTCGTCTTGTCGTACTCGCCGTCCATGGCCGCGGAGACGATCACATCCCCGTAGTGCTCCTTCGCCTCGGTGATCCGGGCCGCGACTACCTTGACGCCGGTGATCTCCTTCTCCACCCACCGCCTGATCGACCCCGGGCCCCAAAACTCGCGCTGGATGTCGTTGACCATGCCGTCCTCGGGAAACAGTGCGACCAGGGCGTCGGCGTCATGGTCGTTCATGGCGGCGAAGAACGCCTGCACCGGCACCGGGAAAGCCTCGATGCTCACGCTCTGAGTGCTGCTGCTCACGATCTGCTCCTTTCCTCCGATGGCCACCCCCGGTCGCACGATCACCGCACGCCCAGGAGAGCCCGGCGGGCCACTCCCGCCTCCACCAGCCACTGTCGTCGCATCACGACAGACTCTCAATGCCCGGGCGTCTGATTTGCCTTGCAGATCGTCTCAGAGTGACGGGCAATGTGTGACGCACGGCGTACCGTAGGTCCTGTGGATATCGTCGGCACGGCCATCGCCGCGATGCGGGCCGGGGAGCCGCGCTCCGCGCGCGGCCGGTTCACCGGCGCCTGGGGCCTGCGCTTCGACTCCGCCGGAGGTCTCGGCGTCCACATCGTGCTGCAGGGCTCCTGCTGGCTCCTGCCCCCCGAGGGCGCCCCCGTTCAGCTCACAGCCGGGGATGTGGTCCTGGTGCCCTTCAACCAGGCCCACGGCCTGGCCAACGACCCCAACACCCCCCTGGAAGACGTCCGCCGAGGGCAGCAGGCGTACTGGCAGAGCGAGGCCGACCTCCCACCCGGAGTAGCGCCCACGGTCATCCTGGGGGCCACTTACCACCTGCGAAGCATTCGGCCGCACCCTCTTATCGCCAACCTGCCGGCATTTGTCCACATGCCGTCTCGGATCGGCACCACCCAAACGCTGCGCGATGTCGTCAACCTACTCGGCGCTGAATTGGAGTCCCAGCAGCCCGGCGTCACCGCCGCCATCCCCGCCCTGCTTGACCTGCTGCTCATCTACATCGTGCGCTGCTGGTATCAACGCGCCGACGTGACCGACGGCTGGGCTCAGGCCCTGCGCGACCCCGGCATCTCCGCAGCCCTGGCAGCGATCGAGCAGCACCCCGAACATCCCTGGACCGTAGGGACATTGGCCCGCGAGGCCGGATCCTCCCGTGCCGTGTTCGCCCGCCGCTTCCACGACCTCATAGGGCAGCCACCCGTGGCCTACCTCACCTGGTGGCGGATGACCGCCGCCTCCCACCTCCTGCGCGAGACCAACCAGCCCCTCCAGGTGATCGCCGCCAAGTCCGGCTACCAGAACGAGTACGCGTTCAGCCGCGCTTTCAAGCGCGAATTCGACACCGCCCCCGGCTCCTACCGCCGCACCTACTGCATCCCCTCGGAAGCCTCGGCCATGGACGGGAGCAGGTAGGCCCAGTCCGCAAAGAGCGGCGCCGATCATCCGCCGCCGCCGGACTCTGAGCGACCGTGGGCCAGGACTTCGACACGTACCGGCGCCTCCTGTGGCGGCGGGCATCAATCCGTGGGCGGAATCCGCGGTGACCCAGGCGATGGGCAGCGGTGCGGCGGGGGCACGTAGGACCACGTGCCGGGCCGGCCGGCCCTTGGTCGCGAACTCGCGCTCGTCGGGGACTTTGGCCGCGTGGCAGTGGGGCCGGTCGTCCGTCCAGGACTTGGGCAGGTAAAGCTCGCGGTCGGCCAGGGCACGGCCGCGAGTGGTGGAGTTCCGGCTGCCACTTCGTACCGACGAGCAGGTGCTGCAGACCGTCAGGGGTGGAGTGGCCGGCTTGCTCGGCCCGTTGCCGGCTGTTCATTCGGGCCACTGGGGCGAGCAACCCGCACACGTAGTCACGCATGCGGTGGCGTAGTTCCACACGGCTGAAGTGGTGGCCGACGCTCAGGAAGAGATCAATCCAGTTCGAGATCCCACCGCACGGCGGCGTACTCGGTGATCACCCGGGCATGCTGCCCCAGCCGCTGTCACTACCTGCGGCGTTGTCGCACGTTCGAGGGGCGGTCCCCGTGAGACCGCCCCGCACCGCTCAACGTCCCGCTACGCTGCCGCACCCGGCGAAAGCCCAGGTCTGACACCGAAATCCCGCTGGAGTACTAGGGTCTGTTGTGAAAGTGGATCTTGAGTTGCGATCATTATGGTGTGGCGCGAGGGGATCTGACGGACCGGCAGTGGGTTCGGTTGGAGCCGTTGCTACCGGTGGGAAAGAAGGCAGGCAGGCCGCGGACGTGGACATGTCGGCAGCTGATCGACGGGATACGGTGGCGGACCCGTGCGGGTACCCCGTGGCGGGACGTCCCCGAGCGATACGGCCCGTGGGACCGGGTCTACGACCTGTTCCGCCGGTGGCAGCGCGACGGCACTTGGAAGCGGATCCTGGAGCAACTGCAGGTCCAAGCCGACGCGCAGGGTCTGATCACCTGGGACGCGAGTGTGGACTCGACCGTCTGCTGTGCCCACCAGCACGCCGCCGGCGCGCGTAAAAAAGGGATCTGCAGCGCGAGCCGCCCGGCGGGATCGACACCGAGCCGGACGACCACGGCCTCGGACGCTCCCGGGGCGGCCTGACCACGAAGATCCACCTCGCGACCGAGCAGGGGCAGAAGCCACTGTCGAAACTGATCACAGCCGGGCACCGGCATGACAGCCCGCAGTTCCAGCCGGTCCTGGAGCGTATCCGCGCCTCGCGTGTCGGGCTGGGGCGGCCACGGACGAGACCTGACAGGATCCGTGCGGACAAAGCGTACGGCTCTCGCGCGAACCGCTCCTACCTGCGCAGACGCAGGATCGCATGCACCATCCCGGAGAAGGCCGACCAGGCACGCAATCGCAGGAAGCTCGGCTCCCGAGGCGGACGGCCGCCGGCCTTCGACAGGGAGGACTACAAGGCGCGCCATGCTGTGGAGTGCGGGATCAACCGGCTGAAACGCCACCGCGCGGTGGCCACGAGATACGACAAGTTGGCCGTGCGCTATGAGGCGACAGTGCTGGTCGCGGCTATCAACGAGTGGCTTTGACCGGCGCTTTTACAACAGACCCGAAGGCCTGTTGTGAAGGTGGAGGTGGACTCGGCGTCAGTGATCAGCCGGCTGGGAACATCGCTACGCGCCCCTGCACGGCTTCGGTGCCTGGAAGCGCCGGGTGGCCGATCAGATTGGTGACTGTCGTGGTCGGCGTACTCGCCCACGGGCCGCGGAAGTCTGCATAGAGGGCGGTGAGCTGGCGGGCGGCCGCCTCGGGCAGGTTGAAGGTCTGCGTCAGGTAGGCGACGTATTCGTCGTCGGGGAGGGCACGGAAGGGGACCTCGGCCAGCTTCGCCACGTCGTCCCATCCGATCGCGTCCGGGCCGGTCATCTCGAGAATCTCACCTTCATGCCCGGCCTGCGTGAGGACAGCCGCCGCAGCTTCGGCGAGGTCGGTGACGGCCGCGGGAGTGACCCTTGCGTTCTTCGCCGGCGCGACCAGCTCTCCCGCCTTGCGGCCCCATACGACATCACGAGCCAGCGCATCGCCGAGACCGACACCCAAGCGGAGGATGGTCCAGCTCGGGCTGGCGCTCTTCGCCGCGGCCTCCAGCCGGCGATAGTCCTGAACAGCGGGCATCGTCGCGTTCTCCAGATCCGGCCAGCTTGTCAGAACGATCCTCCCTACGCCCGCGTCGGCTGCCGCGCCGATGGCCGCCCTCACCCGCGGAAGGCGCCGAGCCGGGTCCGGGCCGAAGAACGTGGCGTTGACGAGGACCGTGTCGACGCCGGAGAGCGAGATCCGCAGGGACTCGGGGTCGTCGAAGTCGCCGGGCCGGTAGTCGACGCCGGCGGACTGCCGACCCTTGGTCACGTCGCGCACCGTGGCCACGACCGGCTGGTCGGTGAGGTTCCTCAAGTGGGCGATGACGGCCGAGCCGAACTCGCCGTTGCCACCGGTGACGGCAATGGCCATCCGCTGCTCCTAGACTATAAACGGGGTCACTGCCCCGGTAAATATACGGGGCGCACGACCCGCTTTGCAAGGAGAGACAGATGGGAACGCGGGCACCCCGCGCGGACGCGCTCCGCAACCGTGCACGAATCCTCACCGCGGCCCGCGAAGCGTTCGCGCGCGACGGGGTGGACATACCGCTCGACACCATCGCGGAGCGGGCCGGCGTGGGTGCGGGGACCGTGCATCGCCACTTCCCAACGAAGGAAGCCCTCGTCACCGCGGTCATCGCCGATCGGCTCGACCACCTGGCCGACCGGGCAGCCAAGTTCGGCGACAACCCCGCCGAGGACTTCTTTACCTTCCTCGCCGAACTCACCGACTCCGCCCGCGACAACCTGGCCCTCGCCTCAGCGCTGAACGGCACCCTCGGAACCGAGGGCGAAGCATCCACTGCCCGACTGGCAGAAGCGCTCCAGTCCCTGCTCAGTACGGCGCAGCGTTCCGGCGATGTGCGCCGTGACGTCACAGCCCTGGAGGTACACGCCATCCTCGCCGGCGTTCTGGCCACCGAGAGCCGCCTCCCGCCGACTCGCCGGGGCCTTGGACTCGAGATCGCGATCGCCGGACTGCGCCCGACAAGCGCGCAGCCGAGAGGAGACAGCGACGCCAAGAGAGGTTGAGTGCGTGGCCTCGCAAGTCAAGATCCACTTTCGCAACAGACTCTAGTTCCAGGGCAGTTCGGAGCGATGGTGCCAGTAGGCGGGCGGGGATTCGGCCAGCTCCGTCAGGGTGGCGAGCTGGTCGGCGGTGAGGGTGAGGGCGGTGGCGCGGAGGTTGGAGGTGAGCTGGTCGGTGGTGGCCGCGCCGGACAGCACCACGTCGGCCCAGGGCTGGTGCAGCGCCGCGGCCAGGGCGAGGGTGTCGCGGGCGGCGCCGGTGGCCTCGGTGAGCGGGCCGAGCACGGGGTCGAGACGGGGATCGGGCACGGCGAGCCGCCCGTTGGCGAGAGCTTCCTTGACCATGACCCGGCAGCCGGCCGCGTGCGCCTCGGCCAGTGCCGCTCCCGCGGAGGGTTCGAGCGGGTTCCAAGTGGCCTGCACGCTGCGGTAGAGGGGCACGCCGTCCACGGTGACCGCCAACGCCGAGCGGATCGCCTCGGCCTGGTCCGGACCGCTGGTGCTCAGCCCCACCAGGACGCCCTGCGCGCCGAGTTCGACCAGCGCGCGGTGCAGGGCAGGGTCGGTGAGGGCCGGGCTGCCCGGGGTGACCGAGTGCACCTGGTAGACGTCGAGCCGGTCGCCCAGCAGCGCGCGGGTCTCGGCGACCTGCCGCTCGTAGGTGCCCAGGCCGTGGTCCTTGACCTCGTGGGTCTCCGCGTCGACTCGCCAGCCCGCGGTATAGGTGTAGCCCCACTTGCTGGACACCACCAGGCCGGGCCGCTCCCGCTGGTCGAGCCACTGCGCCAGGAACTCCTCGGAGCGTCCGTACGAGCGGGCCGCGTCGAAGTGGCGCACCCCGTCCGCATAGGCGAGGTCGAGCAGTTCGTGGGTACGGCGGCGCATCGCGTCCACGCCGCGGCCCGGCGGCAGGTCCTGGTCCCGGCCGAGGTCGATGTAGCCGGGGCGGCCGACGGCGGCCAGGCCGAACCCCATCCGGGAGGTGGCGGCGGGCGCCGGGGTGCCGTCGGGGGAGTGGGGCGGTGTGGCCACGGGGGCGGCTCCTGCGGTGGTGCGGGGACGTTCGGACAGCGGGCCGGCCGGGGCCGGACCCGCGCCAGTCACTCCGCCGTCGCCAGGATCTCCGCGAGCGCGGCGGCGGCTTCGGTCGCGTCCGGTCCCTGAGCCCGCACGGTCACCGTACGCCCGGCGGTCGCCCCCAGGGCCATCACCGCGAGCACGCCGCGGGGGTTCGCGCTGCGTTCCCCGTACTGGAGCAGCAGGGTGCTGTCGAAGCGCGCCGCGGCCTGGGCGATCCGGCCGGCGGGCCGGGCGTGCAGGTGGGCGGGCAGCACCACGGGGATCTCGACGATCTCCCCGGCGGTGCCGACGGGTGTCTCAGAACTTGCTGACATGGCGGGCCTCCGTGGCGGCGGTGAGGACGGCGGTGAGGTCGGCGCCGGACGCGGCGGTGACCGCCGCCGCGACGGCGCCCTCGACGAAGGGGGCGTCCGCGATCACCACGTCGGCGCGCGGACGCTCGTCCAGGACGGCGCGGGCGGTGAGCACGGAGCTGCCGAGATCCGGTAGCACCAGCACGCCCGCTCCGCGGTCGGCCGCCTCGACCGCGGCGGCGACCCGGTCGTAACTGGTGCCGATCCGACCGTCGTCGGTGCCGCCGGCGGTGGCCACCGGCACGGTGTCGGAGCCGATCTGGCCGAGCAGCCGGCCCAGCCCCGCGGCCAGGTCGGCGCTGTGGGAGACGAGTACGATGCCGACAAGTTGCGTCATGAACAGCGATGCTAGATCTCGGAACAGCATTCAGCAATACCGAACGCGGAGGAATTTCCCATGGTGCAAGCAGTGCAGCGCGCCGTACAGATCCTCCGGGAGCTCGCCGTCACCGGCCCCCGCCTGGGGGTGACGGAGCTGGCCGAGCGCCTGGGCGTGGCCAAGCCGACCGTGCACGCGCTGCTGCGCACCCTGGAGGCCGAGGGGCTGGTGGTGCAGGACCGGGACAGCTCCAAGTACCAGCTCGGGCCGTATCTGGTGCACCTGGGCAACTCCTACCTGGACACGCAGGAGTTGCGCTCCCGCTCGCTCACCTGGGCGGACCTGCTGGCCCGGCGGGCCGGCGAGGCGGTGTGGGTGGCGGTGCCGACCGACGGGCGGATGCTCGTGGTGCACCACGCCTTCCGGCCCGAGGGCGCGGTGCAGATCCTGGAGGTCGGCGCGTCGGTGCCGTGGAACACCTGCGCGCTCGGCAAGGCGGTGGCGGCGTTCGCGCCCGCCGAGGAGCGCGAGCGGCTGCTGGCGGGGGAGCTGACCGTGCTCACCGGCGCCAGCGTCACCCGGCCCGACCGGCTGGCCGCGGAGTTGGAGCGGGTCCGGGCGCAGGGGTACGCGCTGGAGGATCAGGAGTCGGCGATCGGCGACGCGGGGATCGCGGCCCCGGTCTTCGACCGTTCCGGCGCGGTGGTCGGCGCGATCGGCGTGGTCGGCCCGGTCGAGCGGCTGCTCGCCGAACCCGCCCGCCAGGAACTGGCGGTGGCGGTGCGGGAGACCGCGCGGAACCTCTCCCGCGACCTCGGCGCGCCCCGTGCGGCGGCGACCGGCGCGGTCGGCTGAGGACACCGCCGCCGACGCCGGCTGCTGCCGGCTGCTTTCGATTGGGCCCGGGGGGCGCCTGTCCGCCCGACCCGCCCCCTCGATCCCGCTCCGCGCCCGCGTACGCGCCGGAGCGAGGCTCGCATGAACGGCAGGCCCGACCCGCGGCGCGCCCCCGGGTGCGCTGCCGTGCCCTGTGCGCCCCACATCGCCCTTGACCTCCAACGTGCCTGGCACCAGGGCGTGTTGGGCTGACGCACTTGGTGCCGCCCCCCTTGACAGCGGCGAAACACGGACTTAACTTCCCCATACGTTCATCATTAATGAACGTCATTCGGGAATATTGCCATCTCACCGGATGTCGGCCGCCAGGCGAGGACCCCTGCCCTGACCTGCCTGGCGGCCCCTGGTGCCGCTCACCCCACCAGCCGCTCACCCACCCGGCCGGCTCACCCCCACAGGCCGCTGACCCACCAGCCGCTCGCCCACTGCCCGCACGTACGCGGAGGAGGTGAGAGCCCGCGCCGCCGCTCGGCGTCCGGGCGCTCAGGATGGAAGAGAACACGTACCCGCAGAAACTGCTCGCCGAGCTGCTGGGCACCGCGATGCTGGTGTTCGTCGGCGTCGGCTCGGTGCCCGCCACGACCCTGCTCGACGGGAACGCCCCCTTCACCATGGCCGAACTCGGCATGATCTCCTTCGCGTTCGCCCTGGTCGTGGTCGCGATGGTGTACGCCGTCGGCCACATATCGGGCTGCCACATCAACCCGGCGGTCACCCTCGCACTGGCCGCCACCCGCAGGTTCCCCTGGCGGGACGTCCCCGGTTACCTCGGCGCGCAGGTGGCCGGGGCCGTGCTGGGTGCCCTCGCCATCGTCGGCGTCCTCGGCCGCAGGGCCGTCGGCGCCGGACTCGGCATCGCCTCCTACGCGTCGCCGACCGGCGCCGGCCAGGCGTTCTTCGCGGAGGCGGTCGGCACCTTCATCCTGGTGTTCGTGGTCTTCGGCGCCGTCGACCGCCGCGCGTCCGGCGGCTTCGCCGGACTCGCCATCGGCCTCGCGGTGTTCGCGGTGATCATCCCGGTCGGTCCCGCCACCGGCGCCGCCATCAACCCGGCCCGCGCCGTCGGCCCGATGGTGGTCGGCGCGCTGTACGACGGCACCGTGCACTGGGGGCAGCTGCCCGTCTACGTGGTCGCCGAAGTGGCCGGCGGCGTCCTGGCCGGCTGCTGCTACGTCGCCCTCAACGCCCGCCGCACGCACGCCGTCCCGGCCGCGTCCACCGTTCCGGCCGCGCCCGCCGCCCCCGAGGGAGCCCTGTCGTGAAGAAGCTCATCAACGCCCCCGAGACCGTCCTGGACGACGCCCTCGCCGGGATCGCCGCCGCCCACCCCGGCCTGCTCTCCGTCGACCCCGTCGACCGGGTGATCACCCGAGCCGGCGGGTCGCGGCCGGGCAAAGTGGTGCTGGTGTCCGGCGGCGGATCGGGCCACGAGCCCCTGCACGGCGGCTTCGTGGGCACCGGCATGCTGGACGCGGCCTGCCCGGGCGAGGTGTTCACCTCGCCGGTGCCCGGCCAGATGCTCGCCGCGGCGAAGGCCGTCGACGGCGGCGCGGGCACGCTGTTCGTGGTGAAGAACTACACCGGCGACGTGCTCAACTTCGAGATGGCCGCCGAACTCGCCGCGGAGGAGGGACTGTCGGTGGAGACCGTCCTCGTGGACGACGACGTGGCCGTGCAGGACTCCACCTGGACCGCCGGCCGGCGCGGCACCGGCGGCACCGTGTTCGTCGAGAAGATCGCCGGCGCGCTCGCCGAACGCGGCGCGCCGCTGGCCGAGGTGGCCGGCACCGCCCGCCGGGTCAACGCGGCCACCCGCTCCTTCGCCGTCGCCCTCACCGCCTGCACCGCCCCGGCGGCCGGCAAGCCCGGCTTCGACCTGCCCGACGACGAGATCGAGGTCGGCGTCGGCATCCACGGCGAGCCCGGCCGCCGCCGCGAGAAGCTGCGTCCCGCCCGGGAGATCGTCGCGGACATGATGGCCGCGCTCCTCACCGACCAGCCGCTCACCGCGGGCGACCAGGCCCTGGTCATGGTCAACGGCCTCGGCGGCACCCCGCTCATCGAGCTGTACGTCGTCTACCGCGAGGTCGCCGCCGTGCTGGAGTCACGCGGCGTGCACATCGCGGCGAACCTGGTCGGCGACTACGTCACGAGCCTCGACATGGCCGGCGTCTCGATCACCGTCTGCAAGGCCGCGCCCGACCTGCTCGACCTGTGGCACGCCCCCGTGCACACGGCCGCGCTGCGCTGGGGCATGTGACGGCCAGGGCCTCCATCGCGATCCCCGAGAACCCCGCACGTACGCTCTGAAGAACGGAGACCCCGTGGACATCGCCCTCGCCCGCACCTGGGTGCAGGCCATCGCCGCGGCCATGGACAAGCACAAGGACCTGCTCACCCAACTCGACTCTGCCATCGGCGATGCCGACCACGGTGCCAACATGCACCGCGGGTTCTCGGCGGTCGCCGCCGAACTGCCCCGGTTCGAGGCGAAGACCGCGGGCGGGATACTCGCCCGCACCGGCGCGCTGCTGATCTCCGTGGTCGGAGGAGCGTCGGGGCCGCTGTACGGCACGGCCTTCCGCTCCCTCGGCAAGGCCCTCGACGCGCCCCGGGCCGACCCGGCGACCTTCGCCGAAGCGCTGGCCGAGGGCCTGGACGGCGTACGCCGGCTGGGCGCCGCCGCCGAGGGCGACAAGACCATGATCGACGCCTACGCGCCCGCGCTCGCCGCGTTCCGCACCTCCGCCGCGTCCGGCGGCGACCTCGCCGAGGCGTCGGCCGCCGCGGCCGACGCGGCCGAGCAGGGGATGCGGGCGACGGTCCCCATGCAGGCCAGGAAGGGCCGCGCGTCCTACCTCGGGGCGCGCAGCGTCGGCCACCAGGACCCCGGCGCCACCTCCACCGCGCTGATCTTCCGCGCGCTCGCCGACACCGCCGCCGCGGCCCGGGAGGCGGCATGACCGGGACCCGGCTGCGGTACCCCGGCCGCCCCGCCTCCCAGGGCACCGCCCTCGGCGATCTCTACCGCGTCGACCGCCCGTTGACCGGCCCCGGGCCGGTCCCGCCCGCGCGAACCGCAGCTCCGCACGGCGGCCTTCGCACCCTCACCCTCCCCGGCGCGCGAACGGACCCGGACCCCGGTCCCACCGGAGACCCCGGGCCCGACCCGGAGGCCGAGAACGGGGCCGCCGGCCCCGCGGCCCGGATCGCCGCCGCCTTCGACGGTGTCGCGGACCGGCTGGACGCGGTGGGAGCCACCCTGCGCGCCCAGGGCCGTACCGAGGAGGCGGAGATCATGGAGGTCGCCGGCCTCATCGCCCGCGACCCCGATCTGCGCCAGCAGGCCCGGCAGTTGGCCGCGGGCGGCGCCCCGGCGCCCGACGCGGTGCGGCGGGCCGTCGACGACCAGGCCGCGGCCATCGCCGCGCTCGGCGACCCGGTGCTCGCCGAACGGGCCGCCGACGTACGCCAGGTGGGCCGCCGTGTGCTGGCGGTGCTGCTCGGCGGCGGTGAACCCGAGCCCGGGCGGCCGGTGGTGCTCGCCGCGCACGAGATCGGCGCCGCCGACCTGCTGGAGCCGGGCCGGACCGTGACGGCCGCGCTGTCGGTGACCGGCGGGCCCAACTCCCACGCGGCCATCGTGGCCCGCTCGTTGGGCATCCCGCTGCTGCTCGGGGTCGACCCCGGGCTGCTGGACCTGCCCGACGGTGTGGAGACGCTGGTCGACGGCGCCGTCACCGTCGTCCGCCCGGCCCCGGCCGAACGCGCCGCCGCCCTGACCGCGATCGCGGCCGCCCGCGCCCGGCGGGAGCGGCTCGCCGCGGAACGCCACCTGCCCGCGCGGACCGCCGACGGGCACCGCGTCACCCTGCGGGCCAACGTGGCGACGCCCGGCGAGGTGCGCTCCGCGCTCCAGGCCGGCGCGGACGGCGTGGGCCTGCTGCGCACCGAACTCCCGTTCCTCGACGCGCCGCAGTGGCCCACCCGGGCGCAGCACGCCGCCGCGCTGAGGCCGGTACTGGCCGCGCTGGCCGGGCAGCATGTCACCGTCAGGACGCTGGACTTCGCCGACGACAAGCTGCCGCCGTTCCTGGCCGGGGACCGTCCACCCGGCGCCCGGCTCGGCCGGGGGCTGCCGCTGATGCTGGCCCGCCCCGACGCCTTCGCCGAGCAGTTCGCGGCGCTCCTGGCGGCAGGAGCGGGCGACGGCCTGCGGATCATGATCCCGATGGTCGCCGACGTCGGCGAAGTGCGGGCCTGCCGCGCCCTGCTGGAGCAGGCCGCCGCCGAACTCGGCGTTCCCGCGCCTCCGTTGGGGATCATGATCGAGCTGCCCGAGGCCGTCGGGCGGATCGGCGCGCTCGCCCGCGAGGCCGCGTTCCTGTCCCTGGGCACCAACGACCTCACCAGCCGGGTCCTCGGCCTGGACCGGCGCGATCCGGCCGCCGGACCCGCGCGCACCGCCCACCCCGCCGTGCTGCGGGCCGTCGCCGGAGTCGTCGCGGCCGCCCGCAGCCACCATCTGCCGCTCTCCGTCTGCGGTGACGCCGCCGCCCACCCCCTGGTGCTGCCGCTGCTACTGGGTCTCGGCTGCGACACGCTCTCGGTGGCCCCGGCCGCGCTGGACGAGGTGCGCGCCGCCGTCCGCCGCCTCGACCACGCGGCATGCCGGGCCGTCGCCGCGGACGCGCTGGTGCTGGAGACCGAGGAAGAGGTCCACCACCTGGTCGGGCGCCGCCTTCCCGCGCCGCCTTCCTGAGGGGGCCCTCCCGAACGGGGACGAAAAAACGGGCGGGCCCGCCGGAATTCCGGCGGGCCCGCCCGTGCCGCACACCGGGGAGGCGGTGGAGCAGCGCTGCGGCAGTCGCGGTGTCAGGCGGCGGGGCCGGTGGTGATCTGGCCCGCGCCGCTGTCCTTGAGCCAGCTGGTCCAGCTCAGGTTGAAGTCGGCGTAGCCGTTGTCACCGGGCGCCTTGCCGCGCGGGGAGCCGCTGATGGTGACCGGGTCGCCCTGCTTGACGTAGTTGTAGAACCACTTGGCGTTCGCCATCGACAGGTGCACGCAGCCGTGCGAGCCGACGCTGTGCCCCGGGTAGGGGTCGCCGGTCGAGTAGTGGATGTACGTGCCCGACGTGGTCAGGTGCACGTCCCACGGCAGCGTCAGGTCGTAGTAGTCCGGGCTGCTCTTGTTGCAGCTGATGCCGACGCTGCAGGAGGTCATACGGACCTCCTTGGACTTGTCGATCACGGCCATGGTGCCGTCCCACGACGGCCACGTGGAGCTGCCGGCGTCGATCGGCATCGTCTTCACCACGGCGCCGTTGTGGGTGACCTTCATGCTGTGGTCCTTCACCGACACGGTGGCTTCGTTGTCGTCGCCGATGGTGAAGGAGTGCGTGTAGCTGTGGGTGCCGTAACGGCCGTTGCCGTTGGGCACGTTCTTCATCTCGGCGTCGAGGGTGACCTTGGTGCCGGGCTTCCAGTAGTTCTCCGGGCGGAAGTCGACCCGGGTGCTGCTGAACCAGTGCCAGGCACCGGTGGTCGGCACCGACGTCGATATCTTCATCGCCTTCTCGACGCCGGCCCGCGCCGAGGTCGCCACCGGGTTGCTGAAGACCACGGAGATCGGCATCGCGACGCCGACGGTGCTGCCCGTCTGCGGGGTTATCGTGTCGAGCAGCATCGGCGGGCCGAGCGGCTTCGGCGTGGTCGGCTTCGGACTCGCGGTCGCCACCGGTTGTGACGCCGACGCCTTCGCGTCGTCCTTCGGCGGCGTGGAGGCGGAAGAATTCCCGCCGCACGCGCTCGTGCCCGCGAGCACCGCACCCGCCACCAGTGCGATCCCCATGCTGGTCCTGACCCGGCCCATGTGCCTGTACTCCGCTCATATCACTGCATCGGCTGCGACTACCACGTTAAGACTCCCCGGAGATCGGCTCGGTTCCGGCTCCCGGTAAAGCGGAGCCCAAGATTTCGAATCGACCCCGGAACGTGACGAGATGGCCGTCGCACTCACCCACGGTGGCGCCGCCGGCGGGCGGGGGAGGGCATGGGCATGCTGACCCCACCCTCACAGGCAAGGTGACAGTAGTGAGGTCAGAGGGGTGCGGGCGGCACAGTCGTGGTGGGGCCCGCGTGGTGCGGTGACCCTTTCGGGACTGCTGCGGCGGGGAGTTCGGATCATGACGCATCTCACACGACGGAATGTGCTGCGCGGCTCGGGTGCCGCGGCGGTCGGTGCCTTCGGCGGGCTGGGCGCCCCGGGGCTCCCCGGGCCGTCCCGGCTCCCGCGGGCCGTGGCGGCGGAGCGGAGCGGGCGGCGGGACCCGTACCCCTTCCTGCACGGCGCGTTCACCCCGGCCACCGAGGAGGTGACCGCCTTCGACCTGCCGGTCACCGGCCGCATCCCGCGCGAGCTGGACGGCCGCTACCTGCGAACCGGGCCCAACGTGCTCGGACTTGAGGACCCGCGCGCCCACCACTGGATGCTCGGCGAGGGCATGGTGCACGGCGTGCGGCTGCGCGACGGTCGCGCCGAGTGGTACCGCAACCGGTGGGTGCGGTCGGCTGCCGTCGCCGCGAAGCTCGGCGAGCCCTACCCGTGGCAGGCCCCGGCCGACGACTTCGCCAACAACACCCATGTCATCTCCCACCGCGGCCGGGTGATGAGCCTCCAGGAGAGCGGCCCGATGCCGTACCTGCTCGGCGAGGAGCTCCAGACCCTCGGGCCGTACGACTTCGGCGGGTCCCTGAGCGGCGCGTTCACCGCCCACACGAAGTACGACGAAGCGGCCGACGAGTTGCACGCGATCACGTACTACCCGACCTGGGACCATGTGCGGCACCTGGTGATCGACCACACCGGGCGGGTCGCGCGCACCACCCGGATTCCGGTGGCCGACAGCCCGATGATGCATGATTTCGCCCTGACCGAGCGTTATGTGGTGGTTTTCGACACCCCGGTGACCTTCGACGCCGCCGCCGCGCAGGCAGGCGTCCCGGTGCCGTACGTCTGGAACGACCACCACCCGGCGCGCGTCGGGCTGCTGCCGCGGGCGGGCGGCCCGGTCCGCTGGTTCGAGGCGGACCCGGCGTCGTACTACTCGCACACCCTCAACGCCTACGACGACGGGAGGACCGTCACCGTCGACTTCACCAGCTTCCCCGCCCCCTTCTACCCGGCCGGCCGCGGCTGCGACGGGCCCTTCGCGCTCGGTACGCCCCGCCTGGACCGCTGGACGATCGACCTCGCGCACGGCCGGCTGCGCACCCTGCGGATCGACGACCGCCCGCAGGAGTTCCCCCGCGTCCGCGAGTCGCTCGTCTCCCGCCGGCACCGCTACGGGTATGCCGCGACCGCCGCCGCCATGTGGAGCGCCTACGAGACCGTCGACGGCGTGCCGCCGGACACCGCCTTCGGCAACGCCCTGATCAAGCACGACCTGCTGCGCGGCGGGACCGAGGTGCACCGCTTCCCGAAGGACTCGCCCGCCAGCGAGGCGGTGTTCGTGCCCGCCGAGGGCGGGCGCACCGAGGACGACGGCTACGCCCTGGCCTACGTGCACGATCCGCGGCGGGGCGCCGCCGACCTGGTGATCCTCGCCGCGCAGGACTTCACGGCCCCGCCGCTGGCCCGTGTCCACCTGCCCGGGCCGGTCCCGCTCGGCTTCCACGGCAGCTGGGTCCCGGCCTGAAAGGCGGGCCCGGACAGGCCCTAGGCGGCGGGGACCGCCGGGCCGGTGCGGGTCGCGCGCCAGCACAGGGAGCGGAAGGGAAGCGGCACGGTGCCGTCGGGGGACAGCAGGTCGGGGCGGTCGTGGAGCGCCTGCTCGGCCTGGGCGACGAGGGCGCGCCGCTCCTCCTCGGGGAGGAGGAGCAGGCGGCTGTACGTGCCGAGCAGCGCCGCCGCGTCGGCCGGGGTGGCGGGGTGGGTGCAGGTGAAGACGTCGTGCTCGGGAGGGGCGAACGGCGAGCCGGGGGCGGTGAGTTCCTCGCTCAGCCGCTCGCCGCGCGGGAAGTGCTCCCGCTCGGCCCGGGCGGCGCGCAGCCCGGTACGCCAGGAGTCCACCCAGGGCACGGAGTCGTCCAGGCCGTTCCACACCACGCTCAACCGCCCGCCGGGCCGCAGCACCCGGGCCACCTCGGGCACCGCCCGGACCGGGTCGAACCAGTGCCAGGCCGAGGCGACCACGACCGCGTCCAGCCCGCCGTCCGGCAGCGGGATCGCCTCGGCGGTGCCGTCCAGGACCGTCAGCCCCGGGTTGCGCGCGGCGAGCACCGACCGCATCCGCGGGTCCGGTTCGACCGCGACCACCTCGGGCACCCGGGCGGCGAGCATCCCGGTCAGGGTGCCGGCCCCGGCGGCCAGGTCGAGTACCCGCCGGGCTCCTGCGGGCACCAGCCAGTCCACCGCGCCGGCGCACGGTGCCGGTCGCAGGCGCGCGTAGTCCTCGGCGATCGAACCGAACACGGTGGCGCGCTCGGTCGCGTCCTCGTCGGCCATGCCCGGGATCTCCTCCGGCGTGCGGTACGGCGGTGCGGAACACGCACGAGCGTAGGCGATCAAGGGCGCCGTGTCCGGCCGGGCGCGGCGCGGTTCGTCCGTGCCGCGCCCGGGGGGATCACAGCACCTTGAGGATGTCCTCCACCCGCTCCTTCGCGTCACCGAACAGCATCTGGCTGTTCTCCCGGAAGAACAGCGGGTTCTGCACGCCGGCGTACCCGGTGTTCATGGAGCGCTTGAAGACCACCACGTTCTCCGCCTCCCACACCCGCAGCACCGGCATGCCCGCGATCGGGCTGGACGGGTCCTCGGCCGCGGCCGGGTTGACGGTGTCGTTCGCGCCGATCACCAGCACCACGGTGGTCGCGGCGAGGTCGTCGTTGATCTCGTCCATCTCCAGGACGATGTCGTACGGCACCTTCGCCTCGGCGAGCAGCACGTTCATGTGGCCGGGCAGCCGCCCCGCCACCGGGTGGATGCCGAAGCGGACCTCCACCCCGCGCTCGCGCAGCCTGCGGGTGAGGTCGGCGACCGGGTACTGCGCCTGCGCGACCGCCATGCCGTAGCCCGGGGTGATCACCACGGAGGTGGCGCCGCGCAGCAGTTCCGCGGTGTCCTCGGCCTTGATCTCCCGGTACTCGCCGTACTCCTTGTCGTCCGACGGCGCGGCCTCCATCCCGAAGCCGCCGGCGATCACCGAGAGGAAGGACCGGTTCATCGCGGTGCACATGATGTAGGACAGGTACGCACCCGAGGAGCCGACCAGCGCGCCCGTCACGATCAGCAGGTTGTTGTCGAGCAGGAAGCCGGACGCGGCCGCCGCCCAGCCCGAGTAGCTGTTGAGCATCGAGACCACCACCGGCATGTCGCCGCCGCCGATGGACGCGACCAGGTGCAGTCCGAGTGCGAGGGCCACCGCGGTGACCGCGACCAGCAGCCCGACGTTCGGTGACGCCACGAAGGCCGTGGTCAGCCCGACGAAGGCGACGAGCGCCCCGATGTTGAGGTAGTTGCGCCCCGGCAGCATCAGCGGGCTGGACTTGATCCGCGCGGACAGCTTCAGGAAGGCGATGATCGAGCCGGTGAAGGTGACCGCGCCGATGAAGATGCCGATGAAGACCTCGGCGTGGTGGATGTTCAGCAGGTCGTGGGCGATCTCGGTCTGGCCGCTGCCCCTGGCCTCGACGTCGAGGTAGCCGTTCCAGCCGACGAGGACCGCGGCCAGGCCGACGAAGCTGTGCAGTATCGCGATGAGTTCCGGCATGCCGGTCATCTCGACCCGGCGGGCCCGCCACAGGCCGATCCCGGCGCCGATCACCATCGCCACGGCGAGCAGGGCGATGCCGGTGGCGGCGATGCTGCGGGAGGCCAGTCCGATGGTCGCGGCCAGCGCGATCGCCATGCCGGCGATCCCGAACACCACACCCGAGCGCGACGTCTCGTGCCGGGACAGCCCGGCCAGGCTCAGGATGAACAGCAGGGCCGCGACGATGTAGGCCGCCTGCGCGGCGGTCGATGCAGTCATGGCGGCATCAGTCCTTCGAGAACATGCCGAGCATGCGCCGGGTCACGGCGAAGCCGCCGAAGATGTTGATGGACGCCAGCAGGATCGCCACGAACGACAGCACCGTGACCGCCGTGTGCGCGTGCCCGATCTGGAGGAGCGCGCCGACCACGATGATCCCGGAGATCGCGTTGGTCACCGACATCAGCGGCGTGTGCAGCGCGTGGTGCACGTGCCCGATCACGTAGTAGCCGATCACGATCGCCAGCACGAACACCGTGAGGTTGCCGATCAGCTGGGCCGGGGCGAACCCGGCGAGCACGAACAGCACGGCCGCCGCCGCACCGACCGCGGTGTAGCGGCGGCCCGGGGTGATCGGCCGCTTCTCCTTCGTGACCGGGGTCGGTGGTGGCGCGGCGGCGGTCGGCGCGGGCGCCGCGGAGACCTGCACCGGCGGTGGCGGCCAGGTCTTCTCGCCGCCGCGCACCACCGTGACCGAGCGCTGCACCACGTCGTCGAAGTCCAGCACCAGCCGCCCGTCCTTCTCCGGGGTGAGCAGCTTCATCAGGTTCACCAGGTTGGTGCCGTACAACTGCGAGGCCTGCGCGGGCAGCCGCCCGGCCAGGTCGGTGTAGCCGATGATCGACACCTGGTTGGCGGTGACGACGACCTCGCCGGCCACCGTGCCCGCCACGTTGCCGCCCTGCACCGCCGCCATGTCGACGACGACGCTGCCCGGCCGCATGCTCGCCACCATCTCCTCCGTGATCAGCAGCGGCGCCGGACGGCCCGGGATCAGCGCGGTGGTGATGATGATGTCGACGTCGGCGGCCTGTTGTGCGTAGAGCGCCGCCGCACGGGTGTTGTAGTCGTCCGACATCTCCTTTGCGTAGCCGGTCGCGCTCACCTGCGCCTCGGCCGACTCGACGGACAGGAACTCGCCGCCCAGCGACCTGACCTGGTCGGCGACCTCCGGGCGCGGGTCGGTGGCGCGGACCACCGCGCCCATACTGCCCGCGGCGCCGATCGCCGCCAGCCCGGCGACGCCCGCGCCCGCGACGAGCACCTTCGCCGGCGGCACCTTGCCGGCCGCGGTGACCTGCCCGGTGAAGAACCGGCCGAACAGGTGCGCCGCCTCCACCACGGCCCGGTACCCGGCGATGTTCGCCATCGAGCTGAGCACGTCCAGCGACTGGGCCCGGGAGATCCGCGGCACCGCGTCCATCGCCAGCGCGGTGACCGGCCGTTCGGCGAGCGCGTCGACCAGGTCGGGGCGGGTGGCCGGGGCGAGCAGGGCGACCAGTACGGCCCCGTCGCTCAGCAGCGCGATCTCCTCGTCGGAGGGGGCGTTCACCGCGAGCACCACGTCCGCGCCCCACACTTGAACCCGGTCGCCGATACGCGCCCCGGCCTCCTCGAACGCCTCGTCCGAGAGGCTCGCCCCGTGCCCGGCCCCGGTTTCCACCACCACCTGGTAGCCGAGCGCCCGCAGTTGCTTCACCGTCGCAGGGGTGGCGGCGACCCGCGACTCACCGGGTTGCGACTCCGACACGACACCCACGACACCCACAGGTTGCGCAGACTGACTCATCTTGGTCCCTTCTGGCCTGGACGGGTTCGGTAACGCAGCCTGCCATGCATTACCAGATGGGCTTTGTTCATTCGCGAATGGGCCCGAGGGGTTTCCCACACCGGGTCGTGACCAACGCGTGGGCGCCGCCCCGGCGTTCCTGGTGTACGGCGACGGGCGGTGGCGAACGGTGAGCGGGGTGGGGGTGCGGTGCCGGGCGAGCGGGTGGGGGTGCGGTGCCGGGGCGAGCGGCTGGCGCGGGGCGCGCCGCACGGGACCTGTGCCCTCGCGCGGGCGGGGAGCGCTACGATTTGCCGCAGGTCATTCGGGCAAGGGGCCCGGGGTTGGTTGCTGGGGGTTTGGCATGGTTGCCGGTCGGGTTGTTCGGTTCGACGGTGCGCGGGGTTACGGGTTCATCGCGCCGGAGACCGGTGGTGAGGATGTGTTCCTGCACGTCAACGATCTGCTGATCCCGGAGTCGTTCGTGCGCTCGGGTGTCGCGGTCGAGTTCGAGGTCGAGGACGGTGACCGGGGGCTCAAGGCGTCGTCCGTACGGCTCGCCCACAACGACGGCGGCCCCGGCGGTGTCTCCTCCCGCCCGCCGGTCGCGTCCTCCAGCGCCCGTTCCTCGGCCGGTATCGACCTCGACGACCCCATGTGCGACGTCCTCAGCGAGTTCGAGTACACCCGCGAGTGCACCGAACTCCTCCTCAAGGCCGCGCCCTGGATGACCGGCGAGCAGATCGTCCAGATCCGCCAGCACCTCGCCCGCTTCGGCAAGAACCACGGCTGGATCGAGGACTAGGGCCTGTCCGACCACCCGCTGACGGCGGGTCGGATCCGGGCGCCCGCGCTCAGGGCACCCGCACCGCCGCCGCGACGAAGCGGCCCGCGGCGTCCTCGTACTCCCGCAGCCGCCAACCGGTCGCGGCGAGGGCGGCGGCGAGGTGCGGGCGCGCGAGGAGGTCGTCGGAGCGGGGTGCGTGGCCGTGCCGGGCGGCGTGCTCGGCCCGGGTGGAGGGGTGGAAGAGCAGCAGGGTGCCGCCGGGAGCGGTGGCGCGGGCCCATTCGCGCAGCCCCGCGGCGGGCACGGGCAGGTGGTCCAGCAGGCCGGCGCTGAAGACGGCGTCGACCGCGGCGGGCGGCAGCGGCAGGCGGTGGCAGTCCGCGAGCAGCAGCCCGGCCGCGCCCGCGCGGCCGGCCCGGGCGGCGGTCGCGAGCATGGCCGCGGTGACGTCGATGCCGAGCACCCGGCCGCTGTCCCCGACGGCGGCCCGCAGTTCCGGCAGCGCGCGCCCGGTCCCGCAGCCGAGGTCGAGCACGGTCTGGCCGGGCCGCAGTCCCATGCGGGCGACGGCGGCGGCATAGGCGGGCCCGTCGGCGGCGAACCGCTGCTCCCACCCGGTGGCGCGCGGCGCGAAGAACGTACGGGTGGCGGTGTGCGCGGCGCGCCCCGCGACGAGCGCGGCGAACCGGCCCAGCAGCCGCTCCCGGTGCGGGCCGAGTGCGCCGCCCGCGAGGGTCGCCGCGGCGGATGCCCGTATCACCGGCGAGCCGTTCGCCGCGAGGTCTGTGACCGCGACGGGGTCCGCGACGGCTTCCCCGCCCTCGTCCGTCTCCGGTTCCTCCAGGGCGAACCGCACTCCCCACGCCGCCCCGCCGACCCGGAACGCCTGCACCGGATACCGGTCGCAGGAGGCGAGCAGCACCGCGCCGTCCGGCAGGTCGATCGCTCCGGTGTCGCCGTGCGGCACCCGCAACTCCCGTGGCAGGCAGGCGAACAGCGGGTCGCGTCCCGCGGCGGGCGCGACCCGCACCGCACCCCAGCCGGCCCGCGGTCCGGCGCCAGGTCCGGCGCCCGATCCGGCCCTGCCGCCGGCCGCCTCCGCGAGGAGCCGCGCACCCAGCCGGACCCCGAGCACCGGCACCTCGGCGGCCAGCGCCTGCCGCAGCAGGTCCACGTGGTCGGCCCGGCCCGGGAACCCCTCGCCCCCCTCGGCCTCGCCGCGGGCCGGGTCCGGGCCGCCCGCGACCACCACCGCCTGCACCCCGGCCAGGGACGACGGCAGCGGATCGCCGGCCCCCACCCGGCAGGCCCGCACCTCCAGACCGGCCGTCTCCAGGGCGGCGCCGACCGCGGGCGGTCGTTGCGCCGGTCCGTACTGCACGACCAGGACACCCATCAGTACTCCCCGGCTCGCAGATGCCACCTGTATCAGGGTCATTCCACGATATCCGCCGGGAAAATCGCCCCGTTCGTGCCGCATCCGCGGCTTGCGCCCGAGCGCTCCCCGTGCGCCCCTCGACTCCCGCGGCCGGGAAGGCGGCGCCGCTCGATCCGGCCGCCGCCCACCCGGTTCGGCCCGGGCGCGCGACCTCGACGTCCCGCCGATCCTCCGGCCGCTCCGCGTCACCCCCGCCGGAACCGCGTCTGCGCGTACGTCCCGCCCTTGCGGAACGCGAAGACCGTCGCCGGACGGACCTCGAACACCGGAACCGCGCCCCTGGCCGCGCCGCCTTCGCCCGCGTGCCGGAAGCCGTCGTCCTGCGCCGTGAACCGCCACTCCTCGCCGTACTTGCCCACCCACGCGTCCGCCAGCTCGGCCAGCCGCGCCCGGCCGGTCACGCGCACGGCGGTGCCCTCCACCACCACGTCGAGCCCCGCCTTCAGCTCGCTGCCCCCGGTGGTGAGGACCACCTCGGGGTGCACGGCGAGGTTGCGTGCCTTCTGCTCGCCCTCGCTCGTGCAGAAGTAGAGCGCCTCGTGGTGCCACACCGCGATCAGCGGCGTCACGTGCGGCCGGCCGTCGGAGCGGACCGTGGTCAGCCAGAACGTGCCGGCCCCGGACACCACCTCGCCGACCTCGGCCCACGTACTCGGCTCCGCCTCGGGCTCGCTGAACCGCCGGTCCACCACGCCTGTGCCCGCGCCCTCGTGCTCCTGGTTCATGCCGGCCACACCCTTCGCCGTCGTGCGTTCCGAACTCCTTGCCGCCAGCATGGCGTATCGCTCGGACAACGGGGGAAAAGCCATGGAGAGGGCGAAAGCCGCAAAAGGTCCGACGACGGGCGATCGGCGGGTCCCGGCGGCCGGAAGACGGGTCGGCCCGACCCCTTTGGAGTGCGCATGCCCGTGGACCATTCCCCGGCGCCGCCGCGGCGGGCCGACGCCGAGCGCAACCGCGACAAGATCCTCGCGGCCGCCCGCTCCGCCTTCGCCGAGTCCGAGTCCGAGGTGTCGATGGCGGAGATCTCCCGGCGGGCCGGCGTCGGAATGGCGACGCTCTACCGCAACTTCCCCGGCCGCCGCGAGCTCCTGGAGGACCTGTTCGCCGGCGAGGTCGACGCCCTCTGCACGGCGGCCGGCCGGGACGGCGGGACGCCCGGGGCGGCGCTGATGGCCTGGCTGCGCCGGTTCGCCGACTTCGCCACCACCAAGCACCACGTCGCCACCGAACTGCTCGCGCACGCGGACGGCGACCGGGTGTTCGGCGAGAGCCGCGCACGGGTGCTCGCCGCCGGCCGGCCGCTCCTCGCCGCCGCGCAGCACACCCGCGAGGTGCGCGACGACCTCACGCTGGAGCAGGTCCTCGACCTGATCGTCGCCGTCGCGAGGATCCGCGGCGGTGCCTCCTACACCGAGCCGATCCTCCGGACCGCGCTCGACGGCCTCACTCGGCGATCCCCCGGGTGAGCAGGACGGCGGTCACGAACGTCCGGTACAGGCGCACCGGGTCGTCGTCGGTGAGGGTCACCACCAGGGGGTCGGCCGGGTCGGGTTCGACGCCGGTGATCCAGGTGGCCATCTCCGCGAGGTCGGGGTTGCGCATGCGGACGGTGAGCGTCGCGGGCAGCTCGATCGCGGGCAGGGAGGCGGCGGGGAGCGTCCGCACGGCCTGCTCGGCGGCGGAGCGGATCACCTCCCGGGCGTCCTCGGGGTGCAGGCTGTCGGCGGCGAACCGGGAGACCGACGACTTGACGACGGCGCCGACCGCGTCCGGGCAGAAGGGGCGCAGCTCGGCCGCGGTGGTGTCGTCGCCGGTGATCAGCACCACCGGGACGCCGTGGCCGAGCGCGACCAGGGCGTTGATCCCGCTCTCGCCCGCGACCACGCCGTTGAGCCGCACCTCGGCGATCGCCGCCGGGTTGTAGGTGTGCGACAAGGTGGCGGGCGAGGCCGACATGGAGCCGTGGTAGGAGACGAAGAAGACCGCGTCGAAGGTGTCGTCCAGGCCCTGCATCATGTACAGCGGCTTGTGCCGTCCGGACAGGTAACGGGCCCGGCCGGCCAGCGCGTCCGGGCGCAGGTTGGACATCGTCGAATGCGAGTCGTTGACGAGGAACGCGGTGGCGCCGCCGGCCGCCGCGCCCTCGATGGCCGCGTTGACCTCGTCCTGGAGCAGCGTGCGGTAGTACGCGTACTCGGGCTGGCCGTGCCGGCACTGCGACCAGTCGACGACACCGGCGGTGCCCTCCATGTCGGAGGACAGGAAGATCTTCACAGCGCGCTCCTCACAGCGGACTTCTCACGGCGGACTTCTCACAACAGGCCGGTGGGGCCGTGATTCCGGCACGTACGGCCGCCACGGACCGTACGTGCCGGCCGGTCACAGGACGACCCGCGGGCGGAACTCGGGCTCGGTGGACGCGTCGGTCATCAGGCCGTAGACGCTGCCCTGCTGGCCGGCCGCGCCGCCGTGCCGCCCGTCGGGGGTCAGCGCGAGGGCGCGCAACTCGGCGCGGAAGTCGTCCGGCAGGGTGGCGGCGTCGGCGAGGGCGTCCCGGCACGCCTCGGCCGGGTCCTTTCCGGCGGAGATCAGTTCCACGATGGTGCGGGCGGTGCCGCCGCGCATGCTCAGCTCGCCGCGGCCGGTGCAGGCGGCGCCGCCGGCCCGCAGGTCGCACCAGTTGCCGGCGCCGGGCAGGGCCGAGTCGCCGACCCGGCCCGGGTACTTGTACGGGTAGCCGGAGGTGGACACGCCCACGCACATCTCGCCGGTTGCGTCCAGGGCGATGATGTTGATGGTGCCCCACGGGCCGTCGTGCGGGGCGAGCCGGCGGATCAGGGCCAGCGCGCTCTCCCGGTAGCGGGTGTCGCCGTCGGTGGCCGCGGTGTTCTCGCCCTCGACCGACTCGCGGGACTGGGCGACCTGCTTGCGCCACAACTCGCGGGACTCCTCGGTGATCAGATCCGCCGTGGTGAAGCCGCACTCCTCGGCGAACAGCGCGGCGCCCTCGCCGACCAGCAGGCTGTGCTGGGGCAGCTTCTCCAGCACCGCGCGGGCCACCGATATCGGGTTCGGGTAGCCCTTCAGCGCGCCCACCGCACCGAACCGCCGGTCCGAACCGATCATCAGAGACGCGTCCAGCTCGACCTCGCCGCGCGCGTTGGGCAGGCCGGCGGTGCCGACGTAGTGGTCGGCCGGGTTGTCCTCGCAGCGCCGCATCGCGGCCTCCACGGCATCCAGTGCCGAGCCGCCCCGGCGCAGCACCTCCATCCCGGTCGCCAGCCCCGCCTCGCTGCGTTCACTGCCGATGATCGTCGCTTCCGGCACGCTTCCTCCTGACTGTGTCCGCCCCCGCCCTCGTGCTGTCCGGCCCGTCCGCGCCCGGTCCGCGCCCGGTCCGACCTGCGCCGATGGAGGCGCGGGCAGGTGCCGGCGGGCCGCCGGCGGAGGTGCTGGGCGCAGTCTTGCACCTGGCCGCCGGGGGAGGGCAAGTGGGGGCCGCGATCCCGCCACGGCCGGGGCCGCAGGGGCGTGGGGGGTGGAAGGGAGCGGCGGCCCCGGGGGACATCGGGATGACACCGGTGTTCTTGCGTGAGTTCTGTCAAATATTTCGCCTGATGCGCGATCTATTGCGTCTGCGTGAGCGCGTCGTTACGATCCCCGCACCATGCCGCCGGGCCGGTCCCGATCCGCGCAACAGCCCTGTGGCAACAGGAGTTGACGACCGATCGGAGGAGTCCAGATGGGTGTCACACGCAGGGTCTTCCTGCAGGCCGCGGTGGCCGCCACCGCGACGGGTACCGCCGTTCTCGCGCAGACCGCCACCGCGGCGACCGCGTCCGCGGCCAGCGGCCCGGGCGACGTGGTCGGGAAGGTGACCGTCGGGTACCAGGGCTGGTTCGCGTGCATCGGCGACGGCGCGCCGATCAACGCGTGGTGGCACTGGAGCGCCAACGCGGGGCAGCCGCCGTCCCCGTCCAACACCGGCATCGTGGCGTGGCCCGACGTGCGCGACTACGCGAAGACGTACCAGACCGGCTACGCGGCGCTCGGCAACGGCCAGCCGGCCACGCTGTTCTCGTCGTACGACCAGCAGACCGTCGACACGCACTTCCTCTGGCTCCAGCAGAACGGCATCGACGTCGCCGCGCTGCAGCGCTTCAACCCCAACGGCAGCGAGGGCCCGACCCGCGACGCCATGGCGGCGAAGGTGCGCAGCTCCGCCGAGAAGTACGGGCGGAAGTTCTACATCATGTACGACGTCTCGGACTGGACGAACATGCAGTCGGAGATCAAGACCGACTGGACCAGCAAGATGCACGCCCACACCGCCAGTTCGGCCTACGCCGTGCAGAACGGCAAGCCGGTGGTGTGCATCTGGGGCTTCGGCTTCAACGACAACCAGCGCCCGTTCGCCGCCGACGCCTGCCTGGACGTGGTCAACTGGTTCAAGTCCCAGGGGTGTTACGTGATCGGCGGGGTGCCCACCTGGTGGCGCACCGGCGACCGCGACTCGCGCCCGGGCTTCTCGGACGTCTACCACGCCTTCCACATGCTCTCGCCGTGGATGGTGGGCCGGATCGGGAACGTCGCGGACGCGGACAACTTCTACAACGTGGCGACGGTGCCCGACCTGGCGGAGTGCGCCACGTACGGCATCGACTACCAGCCGTGCGTGCTGCCGGGCGCGGTGACGCTGCGGCAGCGCGCCCACGGGGACTTCATGTGGCGGCAGTTCTACAACATGGTCCGGGCCGGCGTGCAGAGCGTCTACATCTCGATGTTCGACGAGTTCAACGAGGGCAACCAGATCGCCAAGACCGCGGAGTCGCAGGCGTGGGTGCCCACCAACTCGGGATTCCTGGCGCTCGACGAGGACGGCACGGCCTGCTCGTCGGACTACTACCTGCGGCTGACCGGCGACGGCGGGCGCATGCTCAAGGGCCAGCTCGCCCTCACCGCGACCCGCCCGACCCAGCCCGTGGTGGGCGGGAGCACCACCCCGCCCCCGACCGGGAACCTCGCGCTGCACCGGTCGACGTCGGAGAGCAGCCACACCCAGTCCTACGCCTCGACCAACGCCACCGACGGGGACGCCAGTTCCTACTGGGAGTCGGCCAACAACGCCTTCCCGCAGTGGATCCAGGTCGACCTGGGCGCCGCCACCACGGTCAAGCGCCTCGTGCTCGACCTGCCGCCCGCCACCGCCTGGGGCGCCCGTACCCAGACGCTGTCCGTGCAGGGCAGCACCGACGGCGGCAGCTTCACCCAGCTCGCCGCCTCCGCGGGCCACACCTTCGACCCGGCAACCGGCAACACCGCGACCGTCACCCTCCCGGCCGCGGTCACCACCCGCTACGTGCGGCTGACCTTCACCGCCAACACCGGCTGGCCGGCCGGGCAGCTCTCCGAGCTGCAGGTGTTCGCCACCTGACCGGCCCGACCGCTCGGGCGGGCGCCCCCTGGCAGCGCGCCCGCCCGAACCGCCTCCGGCCGGGCCCGCTCAGCGACCGGCCGGAGGCGCCCACTTCGGGTCGCTGCCCCAGCTCGTGTTCGGAACCGGCCCCATCTCCAGGGTGAGCCGGCCGCCGGCGGTGATCTCCTCGTGGCGCAGCCAGGCGCGGTGCAGCGGGCGGCCGTTGAGCCGGGCGGACTGCACGTAGAGGTTGGTGGTGGAGTTGTTCCGGGCCTCGATCGTGAACCGGGTGCCGCGGCTGGTGGTGTAGGCGACCTCGTCGAACAGCGGGCTGCCCAGGGCGTAGACGCCGCTCGCCGGGGCGACCGGGTAGAAGCCCGACGCGGCCAGGACGTACCAGGCGGACATCTGCCCGCAGTCGTCGTTGCCCGCCAGGCCCGCGGGGCCGGTGCCGTAGGCGTACTCGCACACATAGCGCGACCACTTCTGGGTCAGCCAGGGCGCGCCGGTGTGGACGAACATGAAGGCCATCTGGTGCACCGGCTCGTTGGAGTGGTTGTACGTGTCGTTCCACTTCATCATCACGTCCGGCGGGGTCTGCTCGAACATCGCGTTCAGCCGGGTGTTGAACGCCTCCCGGCCGCCGAGGAGTTCGGCCAGCCCCTCGACGTCGTGCGGCACGAACCAGCCCTGCTGCTCCGGGTTGGACTCCACGCAGCCGTCCTGGTCGCTCATCCAGCTGCCGTCGGCGTTCCGGCCCCGGAACCAGCCGGCGTCCGGGTCGAAGACGTTGCGGTAGTTCTGCGACGTGCGGTGCAGGGCCCGCGCGTCGGCGTGGTGGCCGGTGGCCTCGGCGAACCGGGCCAGGGCGTAGTCGGAGTAGCTGTTCTCCAGGGTCTTGGACAGGCTCGTGTCGACGCAGTACCCGAGCGTGGTCCAGTTCTCGAAGTCGTTGCGGTTGGACAACTCCGCTGGACCCAGGGCGACATCGCGGCAGTAGCGGTACGCCTTGCCGGCGTCGAAGCCGCGCACGCCCTTCAGGTACGCCTCGGCGATCACGTTGACCGCGGGGTCGCCGACCATCGTGTCGGTGTCGGTGCCCAGCAGTTCCCAGCGGGCCAGTCCCTTGACCGCGCCCGTGTCGGTGAGCGCCAGCAGGGTGTTGATCTCGTCGGCGACGATCCGCTCGTCGATGATGGTCAGCAGCGGGAACTGGGCGCGGAAGACGTCCCAGCCGCTGAAGACGGTGCGCTGGGTGAACGGGTCGTGCCGGATCGGGCCGTTGCCGAACCGGGACGACCCGTCGGCGTCGCTGGAGGTCCGCGGGTCGATCATGGTGTGGTAGAGCGCGGAGTAGAAGATCTCCCGCTGCTCGTCGGTGCCGCCGGTCGCCCGCACCTTGCCGACCGCCTCGGACCAGGCGTCGCGGGCGTCGGCGCGGGCCCGGTCGAAGTCCCAACCGGGCAGGCTGTCGGCGAGGTTGCCGCGGGCGCCCTCGATGCTGGTGAACGAGATCCCGGCCTTGGCGAGCACCTGCTGCCCCGCCGTCACGGGGAACTCCACGAAGAACCCCGCGCTGTCGCTCGCACTGCTCTGCTCCCGGGCCTGCCGGGAGACGGTGTCGCCGTCCCAGGTCCCGAAGGTCTCGATCGGCAGCGCGAAGCGCATCGAGAAGTAGACCGTGTACGACGGGCCGTTGCCGCAGATCCAGCCGCCGCCGGAGCGGTCGGCGGTCATCGAGCCCTCCACGGTGTGCGGGTCGGTGAGCCGCAGGTCCTGGGTGACGGTGTGCGAGCCGTCGAAGCCGATCCGGCGGGAGAGGTCCACCTTGAGCCGGCCGGTGCCCGCGTCGTGGAAGGTGCAGCGCAGCAGTCCGGCCCGCTCGGCCGCGGTCAGCTCCACCCGCACGCCGTAGCGGTCGAGTTCGACGCTGTAGTAGCCGGCCTCGGCGGTCTCCGTGCTCTTGTCGAACGGGCTCTTGGCGGCGTCGCGGCCGGTCACCAGCTCGCCGGTCTGCGGCTGCACCTGGAGCTGGCCCAGGTCGCCGTAGCAGCCGATGCCGCTCAGGTGCAGGAAGCTGAAGCCCTCGATCGTCGTCATGTCGGCGGAGTAGCCACTGCCGTTGTCACCGCCGCTGACGGTGTCCGGGCTGAGCTGCACCAGGCCGTAGGGCACCACCGCGCCGGGGAAGGTCTTGCCGCACGCGGTGTCCGGCGAGGTGGTCAGCGCGCCGGTCAGCGGGTTGATCCAGTCCACCGCGGCCTTCCCACCCGTGCCGGTCCCGCCCGCACCGGTGGTCCCGGGTGTCCCGGCCGTGCCGGCCGCCGCGGCGGGTGCGGCCCCGGCGGGAGCCGCCACCGCGGGCGCCGCGCCGCCCAGCGCGGCCAGCGCCGCCGCGCCGCCACCGGCGATGAGGAAGCCTCTCCTGCTGAACGCGTCACCGTGCTCCGTCATGGGCGTGATCCTCCATACATCGGATGTCCCGTGGGGCCTTGAAGCCATCGGACTGCCGTCAGAACCCTTGAATGAAATAATTCGTAGTTTTATGTTGCTCCTGCGTCTCTGGCAAGTCCCTGATGCGACAAGGAACACCACAGGAGGAACAGCCCTCATGACCGCCCCTCAGACCGGCCCCGCTCAGCGTCCCAGTCGTCGGAGCTTTCTCGCTCTCGCCGGTGCCGGGACCGCCGGTTCCCTTGCCGCCTTCGCCGGGCTGCCGGCCTTCACCGCCGCCGCGGCGGAGCCCGACCGCCCGGCCGCCGACCCCCGCACGGACCAGGCCGCGGCCGTGCGCCTGTGGTACACCGCTCCCGCGTCGGCGGACGCGATGATCCAGCAGGGCCTGCCGGTCGGCAACGGGCGGATCGGCGCCCTCGTCAGCGGCGACCCCGCCGCCGAGGCGCTGTACGTCACCGACAGCACGCTGTGGACCGGCACCCTCAACGACGTCCTCGACGACGACGGCCAGTTCCCCTACGAGCGGGTCGAGTTCGGCTCCCTCACCCAACTCGCCCACGTCGGCGTGGAGATCCCCGCCCACACCAGCGACACGGTGACCGGCTACCGCCGCACCCTCGACCTCAGCAACGGCCTGGTCACCGCCACGTACAAGCAGGGCGGTGCCACGTACACCCGCGAGGTCTACGCCAGCCACCCCGACGACGCGATCGTGCTGCACCTGTCCGCATCCGGTCACGGCAGCCACACCGGCCGCATCACCCTGGCCGGCACTCACGGCGAGACCGCGGCCGGCGACGCCTCCGACGGCACCCTGTCCTTCGCCGCCGCCTTCGACAACGACCTGCGCTACGCCGCCGCCGTCACCGCCACCAGCAGCACCGGGACCATCGACGTCACCGCCACCGCCATCGAGTTCACCGGGTGCACCGACCTGACCGTGGTCTTCAGCGGCGGCACCGACTACGCCCCCGACCCCGACCGCGGCTACCGCGCTCCCTCGCTCGACCCGCTGGCCCTGGCCAGGACCAAGGCCCGCGCCGCCGCCCGGCACAGCCCCGCCGCCCTGCGCGGCACCCATGTCGCCGACTACCGGCGGCTGTTCGACGCGATGACCCTGTCGCTGGGCAGCTCCAGCGAGCAGCAGAGGCAGGCCGACACCTGGACCCGGCTGCAGGCGCGAGCCCAGGACGGCGCCGCGCCCGACCCGGAACTGGAGGCGTCCTACCTGCAGTTCGGCCGCTACCTGATGATCTGCGGCTCGCGCGACAGCGTCCCGATGGGCCTGCAGTCGCTGTGGCTGGACGGCAACGACCCGGACTGGATGGGCGACTACCACACCGACATCAACGTCCAGATGAACTACTGGATGGCCGACCGCACCGCCCTGCCGGGCTGCTTCGACGCCTTCACCGACTACTGCCTGGCGCAGCTCCCCTCCTGGGAGAAGAACACCCTCAAGCTCTTCAACGACCCCCGCAACCGCTTCCGCAACTCCTCCGGCAAGGTGGCCGGCTGGGCCGTCGCCTTCTCCACCAACATCCACGGCGGCTCCGGCTGGTGGTGGCACCCGGCGGCCAACGCCTGGCTCTCCAACACCCTGTTCGCGCACTACGAGTACACGCAGGACGCCCGCACGCTCGCGCGGATCTACCCGCTGCTGAAGGGCGCCTGCGAGTTCTGGCAGGCACGCCTGGTGTCGATGACCGTCACCGACCCCGCCACCGGGAATGCCCGCGAGGTGCTCGTCGACGACAAGGACTGGTCGCCCGAGCAGGGCCCGCAGGACGCCCTGGGCAACACCTACTCCCAGGAACTGGTGTGGGCGCTGTTCGGCAACTTCCGCACCGCGGCGGCCGCGCTCGGCAAGGACGCCGATCTCGCCCGCACCCTCGGGGACCTGCGCGACCGGCTCTACCTCCCGCAGATCAGCCCCACCAGCGGCTGGCTGGAGGAGTGGATGTCGCCGGACAACCTCGGCGAGGACCAGCACCGGCACCTGTCGCCGCTGATCGGGTTCTTCCCCGGCGACCGCATCACCCTCGACTCCTCGCCCGCCGACCTGGTCACCGCCGTCCGCACCCTGCTCACCGCGCGCGGCATGAACAGCTACGGCTGGGCCAACGCCTGGCGCGCGCTGTGCTGGGCGCGGCTGCACGACGCGGAGAAGGCGTACCAGCTGGTCACCACCAACCTGCGCCCGTCCACCAGCAACAGCAACGGCTCCGCGCTCAACCTCTTCGACATCTACCAGGTCGAGGAGAACCGCAGCATCTTCCAGATCGACGCCAACTTCGGCACGCCGTCGGCGATGGTGGAGATGCTGGTCTACTCCCGGCCCGGCCGGATCGAGCTGCTGCCCGCGCTCCCGGCCGCCTGGGCGGACAGCGGCAGCATCACCGGGGTCGGCGCCCGCGGCGGCTTCACCGTCGACCTGTCCTGGCGGGACGGGCGGGTGCGGGAGGCCGTGGTCCGCAGCGTCGGCGGCCGCAGCACCCAGGTCGTGGCCGGCGGCTCGGTCCGCACGGTGCGCACCGAGCCCGGCGGGAAGGTGACCCTGCGGTTCTGAGCGCGCGGGTCGCCCCGGGTCAGCTCTTGCCGATGACCGCGAACATCAGCCACAGGAAGAACACCAGGAAGTGCGCGACCGCGACGTACACCAGGACCCGCAGCACCACCGCGCGTTCCTTGTACTTCTCGCTCCTGTGGGTGTCCGGCAGGACGACCAGCAGCGGTACGGCCTCCGCCTCGGTGCCCTGGGCGGGGGACGGGTCGGGCTGCGGGTGGGCGGTGTCCTGGGTGGCGTGCGTGGTCATGAACGGCCTCCTCGGGTGTCGACGGGCTCGCGTGGCACGACGCACAGCGCCGACGTCTCGCTCTGCATGAGGGTGTGGACGAAGAGCAGGTCGACCCCGTCCGGGCCGCCGGCCGCCAGCCGGTGCGGCACGAGCGAGTCGAAGTGGGCGGAGTCTCCCGCGGCCAGGCGGTGGGCGCGCTCGCCCAGGGTCAGTTCGAGCACCCCGGCGGTGACGTAGAGCCACTCCTCGCCGGGGTGCACCCGGACCAGGCCGCCCTGGGCCCGGGCGGGCACGTGCACGCGCAATGCCTGCATGGCCCGCCCGGTACCGCCGGCCCGCCGGTACGTCCAGCCGCCGGCGGGTACCGCCGCCATGGAGGCGCCGCGTACGATGGGATCGGGTTCGGCGGCCGTCTCGCCCAGCAGGTCCGAGACGGTGGTGCCGTACAACCGGGCGAGGCCGAGCAGGACGGGCAGCGACGGCTGGCGCAGGCCGGACTCCAGGCGGGACAGGTGTGCGGCCGACAGGCCGGTGCGGCGGGCCGCGGCCTCCAGGGTGAGGCCGCTCGCGCGGCGCTGGTCGCGCAGCCGCGGGGCCAGCACCGGGGTGGAGGCGCCGGGCTCCGCGTCCGGGGTGTCGGTCGCGTCGTCCATGCCTTCATGGAACAGCAGATGTGCCTCAGGGGCAAAGTTCTTGCCTCAGAGGCAAAAGGCCCCGCCCGATCCCGGTGAACGCCCAGGTGAGCGGGTCAGGGCGTCCGGCCGTCCGCCGCCGCGGCCTCCACCGGCCAGGACGCGTCGTCCGCGGCCCCGGCTCCGGCCGGCTCTTGCTCCTCCCGCACCCCGCCGTCCCACCGGTCCCACAGCCGCAGCAGCGGCGTCGCCATCACCGTGGTCACCACCGCCACCATCACCAGCACCGTGAACATCGAGGGCGACACGATCCCCTCCGACAGCCCGACGTTGATCGCGATCAGCTGCATCAGGCCGCGCGCGTTCATCAGGGTGCCGATCCGCAGCGCCACCCCGGACGGCTGCCCGGCCAGCCTGGCCGCGGCCCAGCAGGCGCCGAACTTCCCGACCACCGCCGCCGCCGTGCAGCCCACCGCGAACAGCAGCAGCCGCGGATCGCCCAGCAGCCCGGTGTCCGTGTTCAGCCCCGAGTAGGTGAAGAACAGCGGCAGCAGCAGCGTCCTGCTGAGCGGCGCGGTCTGCTCGATCGCCCGGTCGATGCGCGGCGAGCGCGGGTACGCGGCCCCCAGGCTGAACGCGCCGAACACCGCGTACAGGCCGATCCGGTCGGTGTACCAGGCGGACAGGCACAGCAACAGCAGGGTGCCGAGCAGCAGTTGCTCGGAGCTGAGCCGCTCGCAGGCCCGCAGCAGCGGTGCGCGCAGCCGCACCAGCGCGACCAGGACGGCCACCAGCCCAGCCGCGCCGGTGGTGGCGAGCACCACCGTGTGCGCGCTGCCCCGCGCCAGGCTGACCACGCCGGCCAGCAGGATCCACGCGGCCACGTCGTCCAGCGCGCCGGCCGCCAGCGAGATGGTGCCGAACGACGTGCCGCTCAGCCCGTTCTCGGTGATGATCCGGGCCAGCATCGGGAACGCGGTGATGGCCAGCGTCACCCCCACGAACAGCACGGTCACGTGCAGCGGCACGCCCGGCGGCGAGGTGTCGACCGAGCCGCGCACCGCCCAGGTCAGCCCGGCGCCCAGCAGCAGCGGCACCGTGCTGCCCGCCACGGAGATCAGCGCCGCGGACCGCAGCACCGGCCTGATCCGCTCCAGCCGGAACTCGTACCCCGACTGGAACATGAAGAGGGTCAGGCCGAGTTGCCCGGTCACGTAGAGCATCGGGCGCAGGTCGGCGGGGAAGAGGTGGTGCTCGACCGACGGCAGCACCAGCCCCAGCACCGACGGGCCGAGCAGTACCCCGGCGATCATCTCGGCGACGACGGGTGGCTGCCCGAGCGGTCGCAGCAGCAGCGCCACCCCCCGGCACAGCAGCAGGATGACGACGACGGCCAGCAGGAACGCGGTGCCCAGTGCGGTGGTGGACATGGACGGTCTGCCCTTCGGCGGGGAGCGGCGCGGGGAGGGGGGAAACCCGGGTCGGCGGCGCGGGTCTAGCGGTGCCGGGGACACCCCGGCGGTTCGGCGGACGGCAGCGGGCAGCCCTGGGTGTCGTGCGTGGCGAACCACGTCCGGGTCAGCCCCAGCCGGCGGGCGTCGACCACCATCCAGGTGCCGAGCACGAACTGCAGCACGCTGCGCCCCACGTCCTCCCAGCGGTCGCGCACCCGCAGCGCGGCCAGCGCGGCGACCACCAGGTGCCGGGGCAGCGGCCGTTCGCGGCGGACCAGCAGGCAGGGCGCCCGGTGCGGGATGGAGCGGGTGTGGGACACCGACGAGTACAGGGTGAAGCGGCCGAGCATCTTGCGGGTGACGGCCCGCATCACCAGCGGCGACAACCGCCAGGCGGGACACGGCCGGTTGGCCGCCACCCCGAACGGGATGTGGTGCGCGTCCTTCGTCGACAGACGCTCCCAGCGGCCGGGGTCGAAGACCTCCGGGTCCTGGTGGCCGGTGGCATGGTAGGCCGGGTAGTCGAAGCACAGCACGGTGCCGGCCGGGTAGGAGGCACCCTCGCCGAGGTCGATGTCGGCGCCGGTGATCCGGTGCGCGATGCCGAACAGCGGGTACATCCGCAGCGTCTCGTTCATGACGTTGCCCAGGTAGCCGTCGTCGTCGGGATGTTCGGCCAGCCGGCGCTGGATGTCCTGGCGCCGGGCGAGCACCAGCAGCAGATGCGCCATCGCCTCCGACATCTGCACGACGGCGGTGTTGAAGAAGGTGCCCTGCAGGTAGTGGGCACGGTCCCGGGCGGTGCCGAGCGCGGCGGGCAACTCGTGCGGCACCTCGCCCGCGGCCAGCCGGCGCAGCAGGTAGCGGGTCAGCCGGGTGCGCCGGCGCATGTGCCGCAGCCGAGTGTTCTTCAGGGAGTTGACGACGTCCTCGGCGTTGTCCACGATCAGCCGCCGCGCGTGCGGCGGGCACGGCTCGCGGAACACCAGCTCGTAGAAGAACTCGGCCCACACCGGCATCATCAGGTCGCGCAGCCGCACCAGCGCCACGCCGCCCGACGGCCGGCCGCCGCCCGCCCCCCGCACCGGCAGCCGCTCGTCCAGCACCCGGGCCGCGCACCGGGCCGCCACGGCCGACAGCTCCGCGCTGGTCCCGGCGAGGATCGCGCTGGTGGTGCGGGCCACCGCGTCGTAGCGCGGGCCGGGCTCCAGGTGCTCCTGGTGCACCTCGGGCCCGGGCGACAGCCAGTACCAGAACAGGTCCGACAGCCCCGCTCCCTTGCTGCGGCCGTTCGCGGCGGGGTGCGCGTACAGCTCGGCGAACCGCTCCGGCCCGACCTGCTCGTTCGGCACCACGACGCCCTCGGGGCCGTTGACCTTCGCGAACACCCGCACCCGGAGCGAGACCAGGGCCCTGGGCAGCCAGTACGGGCTGGACAGCGCGAGGCCGGCGGCGGCGGTCCGGGCCAGCGTGCGGGCCGGGCTCGCGGTCATCCGCCCGCCACCCCCCGCGCACCGCGCAGGACCACCTGGTCCCGGTTGAGGTCGGCGCAGTCCCGGGCCCCGCACAGGGCGAGCACGTGCGCGGTCTGCCCGGTCAGCTCGGCCAGCACCCGGGCCACCCCGGCCTCGCCCTCCGCGGCCAGCCCCCACAGCACCGGCCGGCCCACGCCGACGGCCGCCGCGCCCAGCGCGAGCGCGGTCACCACGTCGGCGCCGGAGCGTATCCCGCCGTCGAGCAGCACCGGGATGCGGCCGGCCACCGCCTCGGTGATCCGGGGCAGCGCCTCGACGGTGGCGGGCGCGGCGTCGAGCTGCCGCCCGCCGTGGTTGGACACGATCAGCCCCGCCGCGCCCTCGCCGATCGCGTGGCGCGCGTCGTCGGGATGCAGCACCCCCTTGACCAGGATGGGCAGTTCGGTGCGCTCCCGCAGCCCGCGCAGGTGGTCCCAGGACAGCGCGGGGCTCATCGCGATGTCGAGGGGCGCGTCCGGCGGTGCGCCGGGCAGGCCGCGCATGTTCTCCGCCGCCATCCCGGGCGGCAGGTCGTGGAAGCCGTTGCGGTCGTCGCGGGCGCGCCGGCCGAAGACGGGGGAGTCCGCGGTGACCACCAGCGCGGTGCAGCCCGCCTCCTCGGCCCGGCGGACCAGGGCCTCGGTGACGTCGGCCCGAGGTTGCAGGTAGAGCTGGAACCACACCGCCGCGTCGGCCCGGACCTCGCGGGCCGCGGCGACCACGTCGGCGACCGCGGTGGTCGACGCCATCGAGGTGATCAGCACGGTGCCGGCGGCCGCGGCCGCACGGGCGGTGGCCCGCTCGCCCTCGTGGTGGGCGAGCCGGTGGAAGGCGGTCGGCGCGATCAGGACCGGCGTCGAGGCGCGGGCGCCGGGCAGTTCGACCGCGGTGTCCGGCTCGCCCGCGCCGCGCAGTACCCGCGGCAGCAGGGCGAGCCGGCCGAAGGCCCGGACGTTCTCGGCGAGCGCGGTCTCCCGGCCGGCGCCGCCCTCGAAGAAGTCCCAGTGCGCGGGTTCGAGCCGGGCCCTGGCCTTGCCGCGCAGCTCGCCGAGCACGCCGGAGGTGGCCTCGGGCACGCCGGACGTGGCCTCGGCGTCGGTCACGACGGTCCCGCGGCGGCGGGGTGCGACGCCGGGAAGAGGTGCGTGGCCAGGAAGCGGACGAGGGGAGCCCGGTGCACCTGCTCGCTGTCCCACTCGTTTTCCAGGTTCTCCGTGATGTGGTGCTCGGAGAGGGTCTTGCCGTCCTGCCACAGCCGGACCACGGGGTGCAGGTAGCGGCTGTCGAGCCCGCCGGTGTCCTGCTGCGAGAGCCGGTTCACCGTGATGTCGAACGGGTTCACCTTGTCGTGGTCGGCGCCGTACTCGAGGGTGACGGTCAGGTAGCGGTCCACCGGGCCGAACCCGCCCTCGCCGAGCGCCCGGTGCAGGTGGTCGATCGGCAACTCCTCGTAGTAGCCGAGCGTTTCGGTGCCGACCAGGACCGCGTCGCCGAGGAAGGCGAACAACTGCCACAGCGCGGAGGAGCGGTTGACCCGCGCGAGCACGGCGTCGGCGACCGCCTCCGGTGCGGCGGCGAGCGGCGTGGCCGGCCACGGCTCGCCGTGGTAGCGCCGGGCCAGGATGCGGTCCAGGGCCCGTACCCCGTACCGGAAGCCGTGGATGAAGCCGCTGGTCGACCGCTTGAAGTCGCGGACCTGGGTGATGGTGCCGGCGAAATACAGGTCGGGGACGTTGGTCGACTCCCAGGCGTCGGTCTGCGCCGGGAACCGGTCCTTGATCGTCAACTCGGGCCGGCACTCCTCGGCGAAGACACCGGCGTCGAATCGGAATCCGGTGGCCAGGATCACCCGGTCGTAGCTGATCTCCTTGACCACTTCCGCGACCCGGGAGAATTTCACCGCCACCCGATAGGGGCCGTCCTCTCCTGTTCTCCTGATGGAGAGCACCTCGCCGTCCAGCAGGGCATTCTGCGACTTGAGCTGATAGGTGTCGAGGAAGTTGTTGTTCACTGCACGGAGATGGCCGACGAAATGGGTCTGCCAGGCCAGCCGGAGCGACCCGGGACCCACCATGTGAATCACCGCGGTGGTCTCGATGAGATTGTCGGCGGTTTCGAAGGCGGAGTTGCCGCGGCCGATGATCAATACCCGCTGATCGGTGAAATCCTCCGGGTCGACCGACACCTCGTCATACCGCTCGGCGAGTTCCACGCCGTCGATCGGCGGAATGTAGGGACGGGACACCCCGGTGGCCATGATCAGGCGCTTCGCCCGCAGGACGGTGCCGTCGGCGGTGTGGACCGCGAAGTCCCCGCGAGGGGCGGCGGAGTCGCCGGTTCCGGCGTCGGCGGTGGGGCGACTGATGCGGGTGATGCGGGTGTTGTACCGGATGCGCAGCCGGTGGGTCGCGGCGAAGTCCGCGAGGTAGTCGACCATGGCGTCGGCCGGCGGGAAATACCGGGGGGTGACCGCGGTGAACAGCGGGGCGCCCTCGTCGGACAGCAGGGAGTTCCAGTCGGTACGCAGCCGCAGTTCCGGGTCGTCCCAGCCGGTGTGCACCTTGTTGCTGGATATCATCGTGCGGTGCCGGGGGAATCTGGTGAAGAACGTGCCCGGCGCCGGGCCCGCCTCCACCACCAGGTAATCGCGACCGGCGCGTTCGAGGAAATAGCCGGCCTGGACCCCGGCGGGTCCCGCGCCGACCACCAGGTAATCGATCCGCTCGTCTCCGGACACATGCCCTCCTGGTTCCGATGGGGATGCGGCACACCCTAGTTGAGGCTTCAAAGAGTCTTCCAGAGTGCGTAATGTGATCCATGTCACAGGGCTTCACGGGCAAGGAAATCGCCGCCGCCGGATAACTTCGCCCTCGGTCCTGTCCGTTCGGCGAGCGGCACACCGGGCAAAGTCGCGCACGTCCCCGGGCAGGTCGCCCGCGGCCGAAATACCCCCGGTGGCCGCCTGCGTGGAGCGGAGGAAACGATGAACAATCCGGCCGAACCGGTATTTCCGCAGCCCCTGATCGACGCATTCACCCGCGACCCGGACACTCCCGCCTTCGAGTTCCGGACACGGCCCGTCGGCCGCGGCCGGGTACTCGGCATGGTCCGCGCCTGCGCCGCCGCCCTCGCCGCCGCGGGACTCGGCCCCGGCCGCGGCATCGCCGTCACCACCGACGTGACCCCCGCCGGCTTCGCCGCCCAGATCGCCGCGCACCTGCTCGGCTGCCGCGTCACCGGCCTGCGCCCCGGCCTGACGCCCGGTCAACTCCGCCACGTGCTCGCCCAGGACGTCCACGCGGTCCTCACCGACGACACCACCCGCACGGAGGCACTCACCGCTGCGGCCGAGGCAGCAGGTGCCCTCGTCCTCGACCTCGCCCGCGACCTGCTCGACGGCGGCGACGTCGGTGGCGACCCCGGAGGCAACCGGGACGGCGACACGGACAGCGGCCCGGACCGCGCTCCGGACGGCGGCACCGCCCCCGGCCCCGAACTCGTCGCGCGCGGCCGGGCGGACGACATCGCCCTGATCACCCTCACCAGCGGCAGCACCGGCAACCCCAAGGGCTGCGCCCAGACCTACCGCGCCCTCGGCGACCACTGGTCCTGGCAGCCGCTGCGATGGAGCGACACCACCCGCCAACTCGCCGCCGGCTACCGCAGGTTCCTCCTCTTCGGCACCCTCACCAGCGCGGTCATGCTCGAACACCTCGCGCTGTGCCTGCTCAGCGGCGGCACCGCGGTCATCCCCGACGGCCCCGTCTCCTTCCCGCACACCTGGCAGCGCCACCGCGTCACCGCCTGCCTGTGCACGGTGCCGCGCCTCTACGAGGTGCTCGCCACCCTGCGCACCGAACACGTCGACACCAGCGCGATGCGGGCCCTGCTGGTGGCGGGCTCGCCACTCCCTCCGCACCGCCTCGCCGAGGCCGCCGACCGCCTCGGCCCGGTCGTCCACCAGGGCTACGGCCAGACCGAGACCGGCATGCTCGCGCTGCTCACCCCCGAGGACCAGGTCCGGGAAGGCGACCGGGTACGGGACTCCGTCGGCCGCCCGATGCCCGGCGTCGACGTCTCGGTCCGCGACCCCGAGGGGCGGCCCGTGCCGGCCGGTACCACCGGCGAGATATGGGTCCGGGCCGGCGGCGCCATGTCCGGCTACTGGCACGACCGGGCGGAGACCCGCGAGGTGGTGCGCGACGGCTGGATCAGGACCCGCGACCTGGGCACCCTGCGCGACGACGGTTTCCTGCGGCTGGCCGGCCGCGCCCGCGACGTCGTCTTCGTCAACGCGATCCTCCACTACACCGCCGCCATCGAGTCGGCGCTCACTTCCCACCCCGACGTCGACGAGGCCTACGTCGTCGCCGCCCCCGACGAGGACACCGGCGAGGCCGCCCACGCCTTCGTCGTCCCGGCCTCGCCCGACCGCGTGCCCGACCCCGCCGCACTGCGCGCCGCCGTACGGGCCGAACTCGGAGACGGCGCCGTCCCGGCCACCCTCACCGTCCTCGCCGCCGTCCCGGTCGCGCCCAGCGGCAAGCCCGACAAGAGGGCGCTGCGGGAAAGGGTCGTCGCGCAGCAGGGGGATCGCGGCGGGGCCGGCCGCGTGGAGGCGCCGTAGCCCGGCCGCCGATGACTTTTCGGACCGCCGCCGGTCCTTATCCGGGTGGGGGACAACCACGCGGCCCCGAGGAGGCGCGGTGAACACGGCGAGCAGCCGGCGGCGTACCGGACCGGCGCAGGTCCAGATCGAGACGGCGATTCACGCCACGGGCCCGGCCGCGGGCGGCGCCGCGGCCTCCGCGCCGGCCCGGGCGCCCGCGGGAGCCGCGGCGCCGCCGGGGGCGGCCGTGCGCCCCACCCGGGCCGAGTTCGTCCGGCTGGCTGCCCCCTTCCGCACCGAACTCCTCGCCCACTGCTACCGCATGCTCGGCTCCGTGCACGACGCCGAGGACCTGGTGCAGGAGACGTACCTGCGGGCCTGGCGGGCGTACGACTCCTTCGAGGGCCGCTCGTCGCTGCGGTACTGGCTCTACCGGATCGCGACCAGCGCCTGCCTGACCGCGCTGGGCCACCACAGCCGCCGGGTCGTGCCCGCCGGCCTCGGCCTGCCCTCGACCGACGCCTCGGAGCCGGCCGGCCCGGCCGGGCCGGAGATCTCCTGGATCGAGCCGCTGCCCGACCCGCCGTACGACCCGGGCGGCGCCGACCCCGCCGCCGTCGTCGCCACCCGCGGCAGCGTCCGGCTGGCCCTGATCGTCGCGCTCCAGCACCTCGCGCCCCGGCAGCGGGCCGTGCTCATCCTGCGGGACGTCCTCGCCTGGCGCGCCGCCGAGGTCGCCGAACTCCTCGACACCAGCACCACCGCGGTCAACAGCGCCCTCCAGCGCGCCCGCGCGCAGCTCCGGGAGCACGGCGCCACCGAGGACGACCTCGTCGAGCGCGACCTGGCCGCGGCGCTCGACGGCGACCACCGCGCGCTGCTGGACCGCTACGCCCAGGCGTTCGAGGCGGCCGATGTCGACGCGCTGGTCCGGCTGCTGCACGAGGACGCCACCCTCCAGATGCCCCCCGAGCCGGTCTGGTTCGCCGGCCGCACGCACCTCGTCCACTTCCTGGCTGCCCGCGTGCTCACCCGTCCCGGGACGATGCGGCTGCTGCCCCTCACCGCCAACGGCGGCCAACCCGCCCTGGCCACCTACGAGATCGCCGAGGACGGCCGCCACCACGCCCACGCCATCCAGGTCCTCACTCTGCGCGGCCCCCTCGTCGCCGCGATCCACGTCTTCCGCGACCCGACGCTCTTCCCGCTCTTCGGCCTGCCCGGCGTCCTCCCGCCGGCCGGGGCATGACCCCGCGGCCGCCCGGAGCGGGCCGATAGGTTCGGGACATGACAGACGCACTGGACCAGACGGCAGGCGGCAGCGCGGACGGCAGCGCGGGGGACGCGGACTACGGGGTGATAGGCGGCGGTTACAGCACGTACCGGCGCCCCGACCCGCGGATCGCGCGGGTGGTCGAGGACGCGCTGGGCGGCGCGCGGACCGTGGTCAACGTCGGGGCCGGCGCCGGATCGTACGAGCCGGCCGGCGCCCAGGTGACCGCGGTGGAGCCCTCGGCGGCGATGCGCGCCCAGCGCCCCGTGCACCTCGCGCCCGCGATCGACGGCACCGCCGAGCGACTCCCGTTCGACGACGGCCGGTTCGATGCCGCGATGACCACCTTCAGCGTGCACCAGTGGAGCGACACCGCCGCCGGGCTGCGCGAGATGCGCCGGGTGACGCGCGGCCCCGTCGTCGTGATGACCTGCGACCCCACCCTGGTCCGCGACTTCTGGCTGTACGACTACGCGCCGCTGGTCCTGGACACCGAGGCGCGCCGCTACCCCGCGGTCGAGGCCATCACGGCCGCGCTGGGCGGGAGTTGCGCGGTCACACCGGTGCCGATCCCGGCCGACTGCACCGACGGCTTCAACGAGGCGTACTACGCCCGCCCGGAACGCCTGCTCGACCCCGGCGCCCGGCAGGCGTGCTCGGCGTGGAGCTTCGTACCGCAGGACGTGTGCGAGCGGTACACCGGGGAGTTGCGGGCGGCGATCGCCTCCGGCGCCTGGGACGCGCGGCACGGCGCACTGCGCCGGCGGCCCTACCTCGACGGGTCGCTCGTGCTGATCCGGTCGATGCCCGATCCGGTGGCGCCCTGACCTCGGCCGGGCCGCCGGGCCGATCCGGGGAGCCGTGCGTTCAGACGCGGTCGATATGGACGTTTGTCGACTTCACCCGGGCCACCGCCTCCGCGCCGACCTCCAGGCCGAGCTCCTCCACCGCCTCGCGGGTGACCAGCGAGACCAGCCGGTGCGGGCCCGCCTGGATCTCCACCTGGGCGGCCACGTCGCCGATCTTGACGGCCGTGACGATGCCCGGGAACGCGTTGCGGACCGAGGTGCGCGAGGTGTCCGGTTCCGCGTCGGGCTGCTGCGCCAGCTCGACGGAGAACGCGGCGAGGTCGCGGCCGTCGATCAGCCGGCGGCCGGCGTCGTCGCGGTGCGTGGCGACCCGGCCCGCGTCGGCCCAGCGGCGCGCCGTGTCGGGGCTGACGCCCAGCAGCCGCGCCGCCTGCCCGATCGTGTAGGACTGCATGCCGCCACCCTACGGCCGCCCTGGCCACCGGCGGTGCCGCCCGCCCGCCCGCTGCGCTCCCCTTCGCCCCGGTGGCGGCCCCGGACCCGTGGACGGACCATGGGGGAGAGGTTCACGCGCCGCACAGGGCGCGCGGGACGCTCCGAGCCCTCCCCGTGCGCGGGGTGGAGGTGCGCTGTCCCCGCCGCGCGTCGCGGCCCTCGTGGTGCACCGGCCGGGCGCTCCGCTTTTCCCTCGCGCGCCGGGGCTGCGCTGCCAGTACGCTGAACGGCAGAGACGGCCGAACACATGGACGACACGGGGACGGGATGCCCATGACTGAGCCGGACGGCGGCACGCGCCGCCCCGCGCTCCTCACTGTCGACGACGATCCGGGGGTTTCGCGGGCGGTCGCCCGCGACCTGAGGCGCCGCTACGGCGAGCGGTACCGGGTGGTCCGGGCGGAGTCGGGACAGGACGGACTGGACGCGCTGCGGCAGATGAAGCTGCGCGGCGACCTGGTCGCCGTGATCCTGGCCGACTACCGGATGCCCAACATGACGGGTATCGAGTTCCTCGAGCAGGCCATGGACGTCTACCCCGGCGCGCGCCGGGTGCTGCTCACCGCCTACGCGGACACCGGCGCGGCCATCGACGCGATCAACGTGGTGGACCTCGACCACTACCTGCTCAAGCCCTGGGACCCGCCGGAGGAGAAGCTCTACCCGGTCGTCGACGACCTGCTGGAGAGCTGGCTCTGCTCCGACCACCGCCCGGTGCCGGAGACCAAGGTCGTCGGGCACCGCTGGTCGGCGCGCTCCTCCGGGGTACGCGAGTTCCTCGCCCGCAACCAGGTGCCCTACCGCTGGTACCAGTCCGACCAGGCCGAGGGCCGGCGGCTGCTGGAGGCCGCCGGGCACGACGGCATGCGGCTGCCGCTGGTGATCGCGCCGGGCGGCGACGTGCTGGTGGAGCCGTCCGACCAGGACCTCGCCGCGCAGGTCGGCCTGTCGACCTCGCCGGCCGAGGACTTCTACGACCTGGTGGTCATCGGCGGCGGCCCGGCCGGGCTGGGCGCGGCGGTCTACGGCGCCTCGGAGGGGCTGCGCACCGTCCTGGTGGAGCGGACCGCGACCGGCGGGCAGGCCGGGCAGAGCGCCCGCATCGAGAACTACCTCGGCTTCCCCGACGGGATATCCGGCGCCCAGCTCACCGACCGGGCCCGCCGCCAGGCCACCCGGTTCGGTGCGGAACTGCTGACCGCCTGCGAGGTCAACGCCCTCGAGGTCAGCGGCCCGGCGCGCACCGTGCGGTTCGCCGACGGCGCGGCGATCGCCGCGCAGAGCGTGATCCTCACGACCGGCGTCGCCTACCGCAAGCTGGACGTCCCGGGGGTGGCCGAACTCACCGGCCGCGGCGTCTACTACGGCTCCGCGCTGACCGAGGCGGCCGGCTGCGAGGGCCAGGACGTGTACATCGTCGGTGGCGCCAACTCCGCGGGCCAGGCGGCCGTGTACCTGTCGCGGCACGCCAAGTCGGTGACCCTGCTGGTGCGCGGCGCCTCCCTGGAAGCGTCCATGTCGCACTACCTGATCCAGCAGATCGCCGCCATCGCCACCATCCGGGTGCGCACCCGGACCTCGGTCACCGCCGCCCACGGCGAGGACCACCTGGAGGGCCTGACGCTGCAGGACTCCGCCTCCGGCAGCAGCGAACTCGTCGAGGCGCAGCGGATGTTCGTCTTCATCGGCGCCGCGCCGCGCACCGACTGGCTGGGCGGCACCGTGCACCGCGACCCGCACGGCTTCGTGCTGACCGGCCCCGACCTCGTCACCGAGGAGGGCCGCTCGCCGGCCGGCTGGCAGCCGGACCGGCTGCCGTTCCACCTGGAGACCAGCGTGCCGGGGGTGTTCGCGGCCGGCGACGTGCGGGCGGAGTCCGCGAAGCGGGTGGCGTCCGCGGTCGGGGAGGGCGCGATGGCCGTCATGCTCGTACACCGATACCTGGAGGGGCTGTGAGCGAGAACGCGCCGGAGCGCCCGGCGGAGGCATGCGACCCGGACGAGCTGCGCACCCTCTTCCTGTTCGAGAAGCTGACCCCCGACCAGCTCGGCACGCTGTGCCGGATCGGCCGGATGGAGACCATGGAGCCCGGCCCGGTCTTCGCCGAGGGCGATCCGGCGACCTGCTTCTACGTCCTGCTGGACGGCGCCCTGGTGACGTCCCGGCGGGTCGGCGACGACGACGTGGAGGTCGCCAGGACCGGCCAGCGCGGCGTGTACACCGGCGCGTTCCAGGCGTACCTGGGCGACCGGGTGCCCCAGCGGTACTCCAACTCCATGCGGGTGACCGAGACCTCGCGCTTCTTCGTGATGGCCGCGGACGACTTCGCGGGGATCGTCACCGAGTGGTTCCCGATGGCGGTGCACCTGCTGGAGGGCCTGTTCTTCGGCAACAAGTCCTTCCAGCAGGTGGTCAGCCAGCGCGAGCGGCTGCTCGCGCTGGGGTCGCTGTCGGCCGGCCTGACCCACGAGCTGAACAACCCGGCCGCCGCGGCGCTGCGGGCCACCTCCGCGCTGCGCGAGCGGGTCGCCGGGATGCGGCACAAGCTCAAGATCCTGGCGGGCGGGCCGTACCGGCAGGCCGATCTGGACACCCTCGTCAGCGTGCAGGAGCGCGCCGCGGAGCGGGTCGCGAAGGCCGACACGCTCAGCCCGATGGATGCCTCCGACCGGGAGGACGCGATCGCGGACTGGCTGGACGACCACGACATCGCCGGCGGCTGGGACCTGGCGCCCGCGTTCGTGCAGGCCGGGCTGGACGAGGAGTGGCTGGACCAGGTCGCCGCGGCCGTCGAGGGCCCGGTGCTGGAGAGCGCGGTGCGGTGGCTGAACTACACCGTCGAGACCGAGCTGCTGATGAACGAGATCGAGGACTCCACCTCGCGCATCTCCGGCCTGGTCAACGCCGCCCGGCAGTACTCCCAGCTCGACCGCGCCCCCTACCAGGTCGTCGACGTGCACGAACTGCTCGACAGCACCCTCCAGATGCTCACCGGAAAGATCGGCACCGGCATCCGGGTGGTCAAGGAGTTCGACCACACCCTGCCGCGCATCCCCGCCTACCCGGGCGAGCTGAACCAGGTGTGGACGAACCTCGTCGACAACGCGGTCTCCGCGATGGACGGCGAGGGCACGCTCACCGTGCGGACCTGGCAGGAGCCCGGCAGGCTGCTGGTGGAGTTCCGCGACACCGGTCCCGGGGTTCCGCCGGAGATCCGGCAGCGGATCTTCGAGCCGTTCTTCACCACCAAACCGGTCGGCCAGGGCACCGGCCTCGGCCTCGACATCTCGTGGCGGATCGTGGTCAACAAGCACCACGGCGACCTGACGGTCGAGTCCGAGCCGGGCGACACCCGCTTCAAGGTATGCCTGCCGCTGACCGCGGAGGACACCGTCGAGGCGGCGCCGGCATCCGGCACCGAGGCGGGCCTGGGGCCCGCCGCGTCCCGGACCGACGCGCCCGGGACCGGCCAGGACAGCGAGGAGGAAGCGGTATGACCACGTCCGACGGCCAGGGCAGCCCTGGCACCCCCGCGATCGATCCCGCCGTGCCGCCCAGCGGCACCGGCTGCGCGGAGTGCGACGCCGGCGGCGGCTGGTGGTTCCACCTGCGCCGCTGCACGGCGTGCGGCCACATCGGCTGCTGCGACTCCTCACCCGCGCAGCACGCCGACGCCCACGCCGCCGCCACCGGCCACCCGGTGGTCCGCAGCTTCGAGCCGGGCGAGGAGTGGTTCTGGAACTACCCCGAGGAGCGGTACGTCGAGGACGGACCCGAGCTCGCGGCGCCGCACAGCCACCCGCTGGACCAGTCGGTACCCGGCCCGGCGGAGCGGGTGCCGAGCGACTGGCGCAGCCGGCTCAACTGAGCCGGCGCCGACCGGAACCGCACCACCACCGCACCACCACCGCACCGACCGGCGGCGGGCGCCCCGCGCGCCCGCCGCTTCGGTGTCCCGTGCCCCGGTCGGCGCCCCGGGCGGGTCAGTCGCCCAGCACCGGCAGCAGTTCCGGCAGGTGGCCGTCCGAGGCCAGCGCGGCGTCGACCCGCTCCTGCGGCACCGGGCCGTACAGGGTGGAGCGGGGCCGGGACGGGCGGCCGGCCGCGTCGGCGATCGCCACGAGGTCCCGCACCGAGCGGTACGACCCGTAACGGGAGCCCGCCATCCGGGAGATGGTCTCCTCCATCAGGGTGCCGCCCAGGTCGTTCGCGCCCGAGCGCAGCATCTCCGCCGCGCCCTCGGCGCCGAGCTTCACCCAGCTGGTCTGGATGTTGGGGATGTGCGGGTGCAGCAGCAGCCGCGCCATCGCCGTCACCGCGCGGTTGTCGCGCAGGGTGGGGCCGGGCCGGGCGATGCCCGCGAGGTAGACCGGCGCATTGGTGTGGATGAACGGCAGCGTCACGAACTCCGTGAAGCCGCCGGTGCGTTGCTGGATCTCGGCGAGCAGCCGCAGGTGCCCGAGCCAGTGGTGCGGCTGGTCCACGTGCCCGTACATCATCGTGGAGGACGAGCGGATGCCCAACTCGTGGGCGGTGGAGACCACTTCGACCCAGGTCGCGGCGGGCAGCTTGCCCTTGGTGAGTACCCAGCGGACCTCGTCGTCCAGGATCTCGGCGGCGGTGCCGGGAATGGTGTCCAGGCCCGCCTCCTTTGCCGCCGACAGCCAGTCCCGGATCGACATGCCGGTACGGGTCGCGCCGTTGACGACCTCCATGGGCGAGAAGGCGTGGACGTGCATGCCCGGCACCCGCTCCTTGACCGCGCGGGCGATGTCGAAGTAGGCCGAGCCGGGCAGGTCCGGATGGATGCCGCCCTGCATGCACACCTCCACCGCCCCCACCTGCCACGCCTGTTCGGCCCGGTCCGCGACCTGGTCGAGGGAGAGCGTGTACGCGTCGGCGTCCGTGCGGCGCTGGGCGAAGGCGCAGAACCGGCAGCCGGTGTAGCAGACGTTGGTGAAGTTGATGTTGCGGGTGACGATGTAGGTCACGTCGTCGCCGACCGCGTCCCTGCGCACGTCGTCGGCGATCCGGCAGAGCGCGTCGAGCGCCGGGCCGTCGGCGTGCAGCAGGGCCAGCGCCTGCGCGTCGGTGAGCCGGGTGGGGTCGCCGGCGGCCGTGGACAGCGCCTCCTTGACGTCGGCGTCCACCCGGTCGGGCACCATCCCCGGCGCCGCCTGCTCGCGCAGCTGCCCCCAGTCGCCGTACACGTCGTCGAAGTCGTCGCGCCGGTCGGTGGTGCGCCCGGTCGTGTCGATCGTCCGGTGCAGGTCGGTGCGGCCGCCCGCGGCCGGGAAGGCGTCCTCCGGCTCCTGCCACGGCAGGCCCCGCGGACGGACGCCCTCGCGGGCCAGACCGGTCTCCGGGTCGGCGAGCGCGGTGACGTGGGGCAGCAGCCGCGGATCGAGCCAGGGCTCGCCGCGCCGGACGTACTCCGGGTAGATCGTCAGCCGCTCCTTGAGGGTGAAACCGGCGTCGGCGGTGCGGGCCGCCAGCTCCTCGATCTGCGGCCACGGGCGCTCGGGGTTGACGTGGTCGGGGGTCAGGGGCGACACCCCGCCCCAGTCGTCGATGCCCGCGGCGACGAAACCCGCGTACTCGCCGTCGACCAGGTTCGGCGGGGCCTGGATGCGGGCCGCCGGTCCGAGCACGATCCGCGCGACCGCGATGGCCGCGGCCAGCTCGCCGAGTTCGGCGTCCGGCATGCCCCGCATCGCGGTGTCCGGCTTCGCCCGGAAGTTCTGCACGATGACTTCCTGGATGCCGTGGTACTGCCGGGAGGTGCGGCGGATCGCGAACAGCGACTCGGCCCGCTCGGTGTACGTCTCCCCGATCCCGATCAGGATCCCCGTGGTGAAGGGCACGTTGGAGCGGCCCGCGTCCTCCAGCACCCGCAGCCGCACCGCGGGCTCCTTGTCGGGCGAGCCGTGGTGCGGGCCGCCCGGCTCCGACCACAGCCGGGTCGCGGTGGTCTCCAGCATCATGCCCATCGACGGCGCCACCGGCTTCAGCCGCTGCAGGTCGGTCCAGCCCAGCACGCCCGGGTTGAGATGCGGCAGCAGGCCGGTCTCCTCCAGCACCCGCACCGCCATCGCCCGCACGTACGCCAGCGTGTCGTCGTAACCGTGCGCGTCCAGCCATTCGCGGGCGTCGGGCCAGCGGTCCTCCGGGCGGTCGCCCAGCGTGAACAGCGCCTCCTTGCAGCCCATCTCGGCGCCGCGCCGGGCGATGTCCAGCACCTCGTCCGGGGACAGGAACATGCCGTGGCCGGCCCGGCGCAGCTTGCCCGGCACCGTGACGAACGTGCAGTAGTGGCAGGTGTCCCGGCACAGCCGGGTCAGCGGGATGAAGACCTTCCGCGAGTACGTGATGACGCCCGGCCGGCCGGCCGCGGCGAGCCCCGCGTCCCGGACCCGCCCCGCCACCGCCGACAGTCGCTCCAGGTCCGCGTCGCGCGCCTGGAGCAGCACCGCCGCCTCGGCGGTGTCCAGGGCGACCCCCTCCTCCGCGCGGTGCAGCGCGCGGCGCATCGCGTTGGCGGTCGGTCGGCTCTCCGGCCCGGCAGCGGCGGGCTCTTCAGGTACACGCGTCGTCATTGTTCGAGCATAGGCACAGCCGCCCGAGCGGCGGGCCTCCGGAAGGGGGCAGCAGCACCACCCGGACACAGATCACATGCCGGAGGACCGCCCTCCGTCCGCTCCGTCCGTTCCGTCTGCTTCCGGCGCTTTGTCCGCCGGGGACGAGGCCAGTTCCGACAGCAGCTCGTAGCAGGCCGGGATCAGCGCGCAACTGCGGTCGTGGCGGGTGGCGGTACCGACCACGGCGGATCCGCCGGCCGGGTGGAAACCGAGGAAGGACTGATGGCCGAAGGTGGCGCCGGCGTGGAAGAGGATCGGCCCGCGCGGCGCCGGATGGAGGTACCAGGTGAGGGTGTGCGTGTGGCGGTGGCCCATACCGCGGCGCAGCAGCGGGACTTGCACGTCGCGCAGGGCCTCGCGCAGGGGCGCCGGCACGGCGGCGGCGTCGGGGGACAGGTGCGCCTCGGCGTAGCGCAGCAGGTCGCCGGGGGTGGCGCGGATCGCGCCGGCCGGGGTGAAGGCCGCCATGTCCGTGGGCGGCAGCGGAGTGCGGCCGTCCGGCCGGTGGCCGATGGCGGCGGTCGCGGCGCCGGGCCCGCTGCCGGGGGCCGGGCCGATCGCCGCCCCGTCCAGCCCGAGCGGCCGCAGCACCCGCTCGGTCAGCAGAGCGGGGTAGCCGGTGCCCGTCGCGCTCTCCAGGGCCGGACCGAGCAGCGCGAGGCCGAAGTTGGAGTACCGCCAGCGCGTGCCGGGAGCGTGCCGGGTGCGGGTGCGGGCGAAGGTCCGCAGCAGCCGCTCGCGGTCGTAGCCCGCGTATCCGTTGGTGTACGGCCGCAGCAGCGCGCCCGGGATCAGGTCGCGCGGCACCCGGGGCAGGCCGGAGGTGTGGGTGGCCAGGTGCCGCAGGGTGATCGCGCGGGAGGAGGGGTGCGGCAGCCGCAGCCCCGGCAGGTACGCGGCCAGCGGGTCGTCGAGGCGAACGGCCCCCTCGCGGGCGAGTTCCGCCAGCAGCAGCACCGTGAACGTCTTGGACAGGGAGCCCAGTTCGTAGTGGAGCGAGGTGCGCGGCAGCCGGGGGGTGGCCGTGCCGCCGGTGGCGACGGTACGGCGGCCCGCGCGGCTGACGCCCACCACCACGTCCGGGGCGCGGACCTGCGCCAGCGCCCGCTCCAGCCGTGCGGCGAGGTCGGCCCGGTCGAGCGGACCGCCGGAGCGGGGTCCGTCCGCGCCGGTGGCGGCGCCGCTGCCTCCGGGCGCGCGCCGGCGGACCGCGGGCCAGGTCATGCGGCGACGTCCGACGACAGCGCCCGGGAGGTCGCCATCGCGGAGGCGAACGCCGCGACCAGCGTGGGGTGGTGGACGAGGTCGAAGACCGTCTCCGGGTCCCCGGCGGGCATCGCGCCCTGGACGGGCATCGCGCCGTCGGCGGCCTGGGCGGCGGCGTACCGCTCCCACATCCGGGCGTCCAGCGTCGGAGCGGGCAGGCAGGCGTCCACCACGAGCAGCTCGCCGAGCAGGTCCCAGTGCTCCAACTCCGCCCAGTCCGCCGTCCACGCGGGCAGGTACAGCGCCAGGTAGCCGGCGATCCGCGGCGGCAGCCGGTCCGGCGCCGCGCCCCAGTCGGTGAGGTGGAAGACGGTGTGGGTGATGTCGTACGCGAGGTGGAACTGCACCGTCCACGGCTCCGGGGTCCGGCCCAACCAGGTGGCGGCGAGGGCTTGTTCGGCGTCGCCGCTGGGGACGAGGCCGATCTTGCGCTCGGCGTTGAGCAGGCCGAGTCGCCGGTTGGGCAGCATCTCGACCGCGCGCCAGCTCGCCGTGGTCCGCGCCAGGTCGATCGCGGCCTCCAACCCCGGGTGGCGGTAGCCGAGTTCGTGCAGGCTCGCGTAGATCTCCAGCGGCACCGGGGACAGCGGCTCCTCGGCCTGGAGGTCGGCCAGGACATTGCCGCCGTCGAGCAGGTCCCGCCAGGCGAAGTCCAGCAGCTGCCGGGAGAGGTCGCGTTGCCGCGAACCGGCCACGCCCTCGCGGGCCAGCACCCGCATGTTGATCGCCAGCTCGCCGACCGGCTTGAGGCGTTCGACCAGCCCGCGGCCGGTCGCGCGGTCGTCGTCGGTGAGCCGGAAGTACTCGCGGTTGGAGTGCAGCCACGCCAGTGCCCGGTCGCCGACACGGTGCAGGAGCGCGGGGGGTGCGGCGGTCACGGCAGGACCTCGCTTTCGGCGGGGGCGGGGGTGTGTTCGGCTACGGCAGCGGAGGGGGGTGCGGGCGCGGGCGTGGCCTCGGGGGTCGACGGTGCCGTCCCCGGCGCTCCGCCGGAGCCGGCGGCGGCACGCGCGAGTGTCGCGGCGAACGCGGCCACCAGCGTGGAGTGGTAGCAGCCGATGAACTGCTCCTGCGGCGGGGCGCCCTCCGGAGGCCCGTCGCCGACCTCCGGCACGGCGCCGTCCCGACGCTGCGCGGCGGCGAACTCCCGCCACGCGGCGGGGTCGTAGGGCGCCTGGGGTACGCACGCGGCGACCGCGAGGAGTTCGCCGGCCAGGTCCCACTGCCGCTCCTCCAGCCAGCTCGCGGTCCAAGCGGGCAGCCACAACCGCAGGTAGCCGGCGAGGGGTTCGGGCATCAGGCCCGGAACGCGGCCCCAGTCCGTCACGTGGAAGACGTCGTGCGTGAGGCCGTACGCCGTGCGCCGGTCCAGCGCCCACGGCTCGGGGCGGCGGCCGAGGCCGGTCATGGCCAGCACCTCGGCGAAGTCGGCGTGCGGCGGGAGGCCGATACGGCGCTCCGCGTTGAGTACGTTGAGGGTGCGGGTGTGGTCCTCGCGGGCCACCTGCCACAGCCGCAGGCCCGTGGTGGCGGCGAGCAGTTCCTCCACGGCCGGGTTGCGCAGCCCCGCCCGCGCGAACACCCCGTACAGTTCCACCGGATACGTCGCCTGGGGTTCACCGCGGACGAGTTCGGCGAACAGCTCGCCGCCGCGGGTCTCCTTCCACGCGAAGGCGAACAGCTCACCGGCGAGCGCGCGGGCGGCGGGCAGCGGGTGGGCGGTGCGGACCACGTCGGCCAACTCGGCCAGCTCGCCGAGCGGTTTGAGGGTGGTGTTGGGGTTCGCGTCGGTGGCCACGTCGTCCGGCAGCCGGAAGGACGGCCGCATCGCGTCGATCCGGGTGAGCGCGCCCAGGGCGACGCGGTCCAGCAGGGCGGCGTCCGGGTGCGCCGGACCGTCGTGCCCGCCCGCGCGGTCGCTCCCGCCGGGCGCGGACGGCCGGGCGGGTGTCCCGGCAACCGCCGGGCGCGGCGCCCCTGTTGACCCGGGCGGGTCGCTCTGCGCGGCGCCGGGCAGGTCCGACACGCCCGACGGGAGCGGCGCGGCCCCGTCCGGGTCCCCGCCGCCTGCCCGGCCCGGGCCCGCGCCGCCGCTCATCGTGCCCCGCGCCCGTGGAAGCGCCGGGCGATCGCGGTGTGCAGCGCCACCCGGGCGTCGCCGCCGCTCATCCGCAGCACGTAGACCAGCCCGGTGTCGAGGCCGAGCGTGTCCGGTACGTCCGGCACGCGCGCCAGCCAGCGCCCGATGCCCGCTGCCTGGAGCCAGTCCCGGCGGCGGACCGCCCGGACGAAGCCACGCGAGAGGTCCTCGGTGCGCGCCGCGAGTCCCGTCGCGAGCGCGGGCGCGAGTCCCGGCAGCGACAGCGCGGCGAGCTGGGAGGCCCGGTGCGCCAGCTGGGGCCAGGGGTCGGCCTGCAGCCATCCGGCGACTGCGGCGGGCCCGGCTGCCCGGTCCCCTGCGCCTGCCGGGCTCTCCGGCCCGCCCTGACCCGCCGGCAGGTAGGCGCGGGACGCCTCCACCAGACCCCGGTAGCTCCACAAGGACACCTCGGAGGCGTCCGCGCCGGGCGGGTAGGCGGCCAGCGCCTTGCGGACGACCTCCCCGTCCGCCCGCGCGCCGCGCGCCGCCGGGCCGGCCCCGACCCCGCTCGCGCGTGCCGTACGGCGGTGCGCCATGCCCGAGTCCATGTCCGTACCGGTGTCCGTGGTCGTGCCCGGCCCGCCGCCCGCACGCAGCGCGTACGGCGCGAGCACATCTGCCCCCAGGACCCTGATCGCGGCGAGTGCGAGCGGGTCGTCCTGCGCGAGGACACCTGACAGCGCAGAGGAGTCGCGCCCGCCGTCGAGGGCGAGCGCGACTCCGGCTGCGACGTCGGCGACCACAGCGCTCAGTGAGGAGTTCTCCTGCGCCTGCTCGGCCAACGTTTCGCCTTCCGCGTCAGCGGGCGTCCGTCTTCGGCGGGCGCGGGGTGGGCGGCGAGATCAGGAGCGCGCCGAGGAGCAGCAGACCGGCGCCGCACTCGCGGGTGTCGCGGTAGATGCCTTCCGGTTCTGCGGAATCCAGCAGTCCTTCGACCTCGGCGGCAAGAGCCGCCGTCTCGACCGGAGCTGACAGGTCCGAAGCCATGGGACCATCTCCTTCTTGATCGGCTTGGATCTTCAGCATTGCATTCGGTGTATATGCCCGCAAACGCGACATTGATACCACGGGCGTGTCGTGGCGGCCGGGCGGGACGGCACGTGCTACGCGCGCGATCGCGTACGTATCTTTCGCGGCAGGAGGAACCGTCCCGCCCCGCACCGTGCCCGCCGCGTGCCCGCAGCCCGTCCCCGTCCGCCCCGTTCCGTCCGGCCGGCTTCGCCCGCAGCGGCCCGCTCAGAACTCCTCGTGCTCCTCGGGGTCCCCGCCCAGCCGCTGCCGCGCGCCGCCCGCGATCGCCGCCAACTCCTCGCCGGACAGCTCGAATCCGAAGACGTCCAGGTTGTCGCGCTGCCGCTGCGGGTCGCCGGACTTCGGGATCGGCACCGCGCCGAGCTGCGTGTGCCAGCGCAGCACCGCCTGCGCGGGCGTGCACCCGTGGCGCTGCGCGGCCGAGGTCACCGCCGGATCGGACAGCAGGTCGCTGCCGCGGCCCAGCGGGCTCCAACTCTCCACCGCCACGCCCTTGCCCGCGAGGTAGCCGCGCAGCTCCTCCTGCGGGAAGAGCGGGTGCATCTCGATCTGGTCGACGGACGGCAGCACGCCCGTCTCGCGCTCCAGGCGGTCGATGTGACCCCCGGTGAAGTTGGACACGCCGATCGAGCGGACGGCGCCCTCCTCGCGGAGCTTGATCATCGCCCGCCACGAGTCCACGTACGCGTCCACCCGCGGCAGCGGCCAGTGGATCAGGTACAGGTCGACGTACTCCAGGCCGAGCCGCTTGCGGGACTCCTCGAACGACGCCAGCGTCTCCTCGTAGCCGTGGTGACGGCCGGGCAGCTTCGTGGTGACCACGATCTGCTCGCGGGGCACCCCGCTGTTCCGCACGCCGCGGCCGGTGCCGGTCTCGTTGCCGTAGTTGACCGCGGTGTCGACCAGCCGGTAGCCGAGCCGGATCGCCTCGGCGACCGCCCGTTCCGCCTCGGCGTCGTCCATCGGATACGTGCCCAGGCCGAGCACCGGCAGAGAAGTGCCATCGGCAAGTTCACGTACGGGGGCCGTGGCGGCGGGTGGGACTGAGGACATGGGGACGACTCCGTTCGCTGGGATCGATGGACGCTCTCCCCGTTGCTCCCGCCTACCCTGCCACCTGGGAGGACACCTCCTGCCGGTGGGTGGGGGAAATCGCGTTTCGCGTCGCGGCGCGCACGGGGCAGCATGGCCCGATGACCTCCTCGCATCCGCCCGCGGCAGCACTGGACTGGGCCGCGGAGGCGGTCGGTTCCCCCGGCCCCGCGCATGTGGTGCGCAGGCTCGCCGGCGGGACCCACGCCGCCACGCACCTGCTCGGCACGGGCCTGCCGCTCTCCGGGCCGTCGCAGGTGGTGATGCGGTGCTTCCCGCCGGGCGACGGCGCCGCGGCCGCGGAGGCGCGGGTGCTGGACGCGCTGCGGGGGTTGGACGGGTGGGCGCCCAGGCTGGTCGCGGTCGACCCCGACGGGCTCCGGTGCGGCGGGCCCGCGGTCCTGATCACGCTGCTGCCCGGGCGGGCCGACATCCAACCCGCGCGGCCGGACCGCGCGGCCGCCGCTCTGGGGCGCGCGCTCGCCCTGGTCCACGGTGTCCCGGGCGAACGGCTGGCCGGGCTGCGCGACGGCATGGCGGCGGCGTCCCGGGCGGCAGGCGGTGCCGGCGGGGGACCGGCCGGACCGGTCGTGTCCGCCCACCGCCACCGGCTGGCCCGGCAGCCCACCGTCCTGACGCACTACGACTTCTGGTCCGGCAACGTGCTGTGGCGCGAGGGGGAGCCGACCGGCATCGTCGACTGGTCCGGGGCGTCCCGGGCGCCGCGCGGCTTCGACGTGGGCTGGTGCCGGCTCGACCTGGTCCTGCTGCACGGGCCGGCCACCGCCGAGGCGTTCCTGGACGCCTACCAGGAGGCGGCGGGCGAGGAGGTGCCGGACATGGCGCTGTGGGACCTGTTCGCCCTCGCCAACTCCCACCGCTCCGTCGAGACCTGGCTGCCCAACTACCACGATCTCGGCCGCACCGACCTGACCGCGGAGGACCTGCGGGAGCGCCACACCGGCTGGACCGCGCGGTGCCTGGCGCGGCACCGGCGGCAGGAGCCGCCCCGCACCGCGCCGGAACGGTCAGGAAGACGGTCAGGAACGGAGAAGCCGCAGCCGCCCGCCGCCCCGTAGCGTGGCATCCGCGTGCGGAGGCCGTGACCTCCGCGCCGCCGGTGGCCTCGGGACGTACGGTGCGGAACCCGACGGGATCGGGCCAGGCGAACCGACCGGGAAACCGGGACCGTGCACGCGGCCCCGGTGAGCAGATGGAGCAGCGATGACAACCGCCAGGAGCACCGGGGACACGCCCGGCCCCCAGTCACCCGACCCGCAGTCACCGGACGCGCCCGTCGCCGACGCGCACGACCTGATCCGGGTGCACGGCGCGCGCGTGAACAACCTCAAGGACGTCAGCGTCGAGCTCCCGAAGCGGCGGTTGACGGTCTTCACCGGTGTGTCCGGTTCGGGCAAGAGCTCCCTGGTGTTCGGCACCGTCGCCGCGGAGTCGCAGCGCCTGATCAACGAGACCTACAGCGCCTTCGTGCAGGGCTTCATGCCGGCGCTGTCCCGGCCCGAGGTCGACGTGCTCGAAGGGCTGACGACCGCGATCGTCGTCGACCAGCAGCGGATGGGCGCCGACCCGCGCTCCACCGTCGGCACCGCCACCGACGCCAACGCGATGCTGCGCATCCTCTTCAGCCGGCTCGGCACGCCGCACATCGGCCCGCCCGGTGCCTACGCCTTCAACGTGCCCTCGGTCCGCGCGAGCGGGGCCATCACCGTCGAGCGCGGCGCCAAGAAGACCCAGAAGGCGACCTTCACCCGCACCGGCGGCATGTGCACCGGGTGCGAGGGGCGGGGCACCGTCTCCGACATCGACCTCACCCAGCTCTACGACGACTCCAAGACGCTGGCCGGGGGAGCGTTCACCATCCCCGGCTGGACGTCCGACAGCTTCTGGACGGTGCGGGTCTACGCCGAGTCCGGGCTGCTCGACCCGAACAAGCCGATCCGGGACTTCACCGAGCAGGAGAGGCACGACTTCCTGTACGGGGAGCCGACGAAGGTGAAGGTCGAAGGGGTCAACCTCACCTACGAGGGGCTGATCCCGAAGATCCGGAAGTCGATGCTGTCCAAGGACCGGGAGTCGCTCCAGCCGCACATCCGGGCGTTCGTGGACCGGGCGGTCACCTTCACCGCCTGCCCCGCCTGCGACGGCACCCGGCTCAGCGAGGAGGCGCGGTCGTCGCGGATCGACGGCATCAGCATCGCCGACGCGTGCGCGATGCAGATCAGCGACCTCGCCGCCTGGGTGCGCGGTCTCGACGAGCCGTCCGTGGCGCCGCTGCTCACCGCGCTGGGCCGGACCCTCGACTCGTTCGCCGAGATCGGCCTCGGCTACCTCTCGCTCGCCCGGGGCTCGGGCACGCTGTCGGGCGGTGAGGCGCAGCGCGTGAAGATGATCCGCCAGCTCGGCTCCTCGCTCACCGACGTGACCTACGTCTTCGACGAGCCCACCGTCGGCCTGCACCCCCACGACATCCAGCGGATGAACGGCCTGCTGCTGCGGCTGCGCGACAAGGGCAACACGCTGCTCGTGGTGGAGCACAAGCCCGAGACGATCGCGATCGCCGACCACGTCGTGGACCTCGGCCCCGGCGCGGGCGCGCAAGGGGGCACGGTCTGCTTCGAGGGCACCGTCGAGGGGCTGCGGGCCGCCGGCACTGTCACCGGCCGCCACTTCGACGACCGGGCCGCCCTGAAGGAGTCCGTGCGCAAGCCCACCGGCGTGCTGGAGGTCCGGGGTGCGACGGCGAACAACCTGCGGGATGTCGACGTGGACGTCCCCCTGGGGGTGCTCGTCGTCGTGACCGGTGTCGCCGGATCCGGCAAGAGCTCGCTCGTGCACGGGTCGCTGGCCGTGAGTCCGGCCGCCGCCGAGGTGGGCGTGGTGTCGATCGACCAGAGCCCGATCCGCGGCTCGCGGCGCAGCAACCCGGCGACGTACACGGGGCTGCTGGACCCGATCCGCAAGGCGTTCGCGAAGGCCAACGGGGTGAAGCCCGCCCTGTTCAGCGCCAACTCCGAGGGCGCCTGCCCCCATTGCAACGGTGTCGGCGTCGTCTGGACCGACCTGGCGATGATGGCGGGCGTCGCGAGCGTGTGCGAGGTGTGCGAGGGCAGGCGGTTCGACGCGTCGGTGCTCGAGTACCGCCTCGGCGGCCGGGACATCAGCGAGGTGCTCGCCATGCCGGTGGCCGAGGCCGAGGAGTTCTTCGGCGCGCGCGAGGCGCGCACCCCCGCCGCGCACACCGTGCTGACCCGGCTCTCGGACGTCGGACTCGGCTACCTCGGCATCGGCCAGCCGCTCACCACGCTGTCCGGTGGCGAGCGGCAGCGGCTGAAGCTGGCCACCCGCATGGGTGACAAGGGCGGCGTCCTCGTGCTCGACGAGCCCACCACCGGCCTCCACCTCGCCGACGTCGAGCAGTTGCTCGGCCTGCTCGACCGGCTGGTCGACTCCGGCAGGTCCGTCATCGTCGTCGAGCACCACCAGGCGGTCATGGCACACGCCGACTGGATCATCGACCTCGGACCCGGCGCGGGCCACGACGGCGGCCGGATCGTCTACGAGGGCGCGCCCGCCGACCTGGTGGCCGCCCGCTCCACCCTCACCGGCGAGCACCTCGCCGGCTACGTCGGCGGCTGACCCGGCGCCCCGGCCGTCCCGCGGTCCGGCGCCAGGAGCAGCGCGGCCAGGGCGACCGCCCAGCCGAGCAGGAGCTCGTCGGCGCCGGCGCGGGCGACCCACTGGCAGCCGAGCGGGAGCCCGGCGTGGGTCCGGTCGGCGGGGAGGGCGAGGGACGGCCAGCCCGCGTAGCTCCACGGCCGGCACATCGCCGGGTCACCCGTCGTGGTCAGGCCGCGCGGCGCGGGGCCGGTGGCGGCCGGGCAGATCCAGACGTCCACCCCGGCCCGTTCGGTCGCGGCCCAGAGCTCCGCGCGGAAGACGTCCCGCCGCCGCAGCGCGTCGTCGTACCGCGCGCGGGGGACGGCCAGTCCCTGCCGGATGATGGCCACGGACTCCTCCCGGTAGAGGGCGCCGTGGCGGGGGAACCACTCGGCGTGGGTGCGGGCCGCCTCGTAGCGGTTCAGCGCGAACATGTCGTCGGTGTCGCGGGCGAGTTCCGCGAACATCGGCACCCTGCGCACCGGCAGCCCCGCGTCCGTGAGGGCTGCCACCTGGCGTGCGAACGCCTCGCGCGCCTGCGGGCCGGCCTCGGCCAGGTAGGGGCCGTCGGGCACCCCGAAGACCGGGGTGCGCCGCCCGCCGCCCGGCGCAGGGTCCCAGCCGTCGCACAGGACGGCCGCCGCCACCGCCGCCGCGGCGGGCGTCGCGGCGAAGACGCCGAGGGTGTCGAGGGAGGGCGCGTTGGGGATGACACCGTCGATCGGGATGCGCCCGGCGGTCGGCTTGAACCCCACGACACCGCAGTACGCCGCGGGGCGGATCACCGACCCGACGGTCTGGGTGCCGATCGCCAGCGGCACCATCCCCGCCGCGACCGCCGCCGCCGACCCGCTGCTGGAGCCGCCCGGGCTGTGGTCGAGGGCGTGCGGGTTGCGGGTCGGCCCCGGGGCGCTGATCGCGAACTCCGCGGTCACCGTCTTCCCCGCGATCACGGCCCCGGCCGCGCGGAGCCGGTCCACCACGGACGCCTGCGGCCCCTCGAACACCTCAGCGGGCAGCCGCGATCCGCCGCGGGTGGGCAGCCCGTCCACCCGCACGATGTCCTTGACCGCGACCGGGACGCCGAACAGTGCCGGTCGCGCTCCGCCCGCCGGCCAGCGTGCATGCACGGCCGCGACCTCCGCGCGCACGCGCTCCCGCCGGGCGGCAGGTGACTCCGCGTCGGTGACGAACGCCCGGACGGCGGTGTCCGCCGCGTCGATCCGGTCGCACAACACGTCGGCCGTCACGGACGGCGCACCGCCCGGTTCGTACGTCGTCGAGTCCACGACGGTCAGCCTGCCAGAGCAGGTGCCCCGAACGGGAGGTGGGGCCTCGGGAGTTGGGGCGGGTGGTGTCCGGCGGGGCCGCGCCGCACGGTGGAGTCGGAGCGGCCGGTCAGGGGCGGGAACCGCGCAGTTCCGCCCACACCCGCTTGCCCCGGCGCAGCGGGGTGGCCCCCCACGTCTCGGCGAGGGCCGCGACCAGTGCCAGGCCGCGCCCGTCCTCGTCCTGCGGGCCGGGGCGCAGCACCTCCGGCAGCACGGGGGAGTGGTCGGTCACCGCCACCCGCACGACCTGCCCGCTCGGCCGGGTGATCGACACCCGCAGGCGCGCCCCGGAGGTGTGCCGGACCGCGTTCGCCACCAGCTCCGAGACCACGGCGGCGGTGTCCTCCGCGAGGTCGTCCAGCCCCCACACGCTCAGCACGATGACGACCAGGCTCCGCGCGGACCGCGCGCTCTGCGGTGCGCACGGGAGCGTCGCCTCGTAGCCGGGGCGGCCGCGGGGGTTGGCGACGGTGGTGACGGTCATCAGGATCTCGAAGGGCCGGGGGCGGATGGTGCGGGTGTGCGTGCCGTCCGCACGGTCGCCCGGTGGCGGGCGGCGGACGGGCCGACGCCCCCCTCCTGCCCCGGGTCGGGCCGGATAGCACAGCGATACGGCGGAATGCGCAGAAATTACCACCATTCGGCCGTACCGGGGAGGACCGGACACGCCCGGCGCCGGAATACCGGGCGCGGCGGACCGCCGCCCGCCGGACCGCCGCGCCTGCCGGGTCGTCCCGCCCACCGGGTCGCCCCGCCCACGGGATCGCTACGCTCGCCGGGTGCGCCGGTGCCCCCTCGGGCGGCCCGGCCCGCCCCCGCTCCCGTCCCCGGAAGGACCCGTGCAGCCGCCATGCGGATCGACCGGCTCGACCACCTCGTCCTGACCGTGCGGGACATCGACGCGTCCATCGGCTTCTACGCCGGGGCGCTGGGGATGACGGAGGTGACGTTCCGGGGCGGGCGGAAGGCGCTCGCCTTCGGCACCAGCAAGATCAACCTGCACCAGGCGGGGCGGGAGTTCGAGCCGAAGGCGGCGTGGCCCACGCCCGGCAGCGCCGACCTGTGCCTGGTGGTGGAGCAGCCGCTGTCCGAGGTGGTCGCCGAACTCGCCGCGCACGGGGTCGAGGTGGAGGAGGGGCCGGTCGAACGCACCGGCGCGACGGGGGCGATCACGAGCGTGTACGTCCGGGACCCGGACGGCAACCTCGTGGAGCTGAGCACCTACCCGCTCTGAGCGGGGCGTGCGGTGGCCCAGGTCCCCCCGGGGTGGGGCGCGCGGGCCATCCGGAGGTTCGGGAGCCGCCCGCGCCACATCTCCCGCTCCCCGGTGGGCCGGAAGCCGTGCCGGGCGTAGAAGCGGATCGCCGCCTCGTTGGCGGCCGTCACCCACAGGCGGGCCGGGTCGGGCCCGGTCCAGGCGAGGAAGTCGGCCATCAGAAGGCCGCCGACGCCGCGGTCGCGCACCTCGCGCAGCAGGTACATGGGTCCGAGGGTCACGACGAAGGCGCCGGGCCCGGCAGCCGCCTCGGAGTGCGGCGCCCCCGTTGCCGTGGCGCGCGTCCCGTCGCCGTCCGGTTCACGCAGCCCGCAGAGGAACCCCGCCGCCTCACCGCCCTCCCGCGCGCGTACCGCCCGGCAGAACATCCGCGCCGGCCGGTCCCGGGCCTCCTCGACCACCGCGCGCCAGCGCGCGACGCCGGCCGGCGAGGTGACCGGGCCGATGTGCTCGGTGATCCAGGCCGCGTCGATGCCCGCGTCGAGGCGGGGATACGTCTCCAGCCAGGTCCGCAGATGCACGCCGGCGAGGGCGGCGGCCTCGTCGGGGTGCGGGGTGTCGATCAGCGGCGGCATGGCGACAGTGTGCGGCACGGCGCGTGGGCAGGTCCCCCCGCCCACCCTCCCGGACACCTTGGCGCTCACTCCATGGTCAGCAGGACGCGTCCCCGGTTCGTGCGGGACGCGAGCAGCGCGGTGGCCCGGGCGATGCCGGTCAGTGGCAGGGCGGTGTACCGGGGGCGCAGCAGGCCCGCCGCCCAGAGCCGCCACAGCTCCGCGCGCCGCTCGTCGAGCAGGTCGGGCCGCTCGCGGCCGATCAGGCCGATCGAGAAGCCGGTCACCGACTTGAGCCCGCCGAGCAGGCTGCCCGCGTCCACGCTGCCGCCGCCGGCGCTGAACGCGACGAGCCGCCCGTACGGGGCCAGCGCGTCCACGCCGCGCTGCACCAACTCCCCGCCCACGCCGTCCAGGACGAGGTCCACCGGCGCGCCCCAGTCCGCGTCGGCGTAACCGGTCACCGCGTCGGCGCCGCAGTCGCGGACGAAGGCCGCCTTCTCCGTGAAGCCGCCCTGGCCCTCGACCGCGAGCGACGATCCGGCGGCCGGCCCGGCCTCCCCGGTGGCCCCGGCCTCCCCGGCGCCCTCGGTCCCGCCCCCGTGCCGGGCGCCCGCCGGATGACCCGCGCCGATCGCGGCGACCACCCGCTCCGCTCCCAGCGCCTTGGCGAGTTGCACCGCGAGATGCCCGGTCCCGCTCGCCGCGGCCGTCACCAGCACGGACTCGCCCGGGGCGAACCGCCCGGCCCGCAGGGCCGACAGCGCGATCAGCCCGCCGCGCACCAGCGCCAGGGCCTCGCCGGCCGACGGCTCCGGCGGGACGTGCGAGACGAGCGCGGGCGAGGCGAGGACGTACTCGGCGTACAGCCCGCCGAAGACCACCCCGCCCACCCGGTCGCCCACCGCGTAACTCTCGACCCCCGGGCCCACCGCCGTGACGTGCCCGACCATCTCGCCGCCGGGCCCCGCCTCGGGCAGCGGGTCGGAGGCGAGCATCCGCAGCAGGCCGACCGAGACCCCCACCGCCTCGGTCCGTACGACCAGCCGACCTGGTTCCGGAGCCGGTTCGGGCACCTCCTCGCAGACGAACCGTTCCGCCGTGCCCTGTGGCCGGACCCTGATCCTGCGCATCGACCCCTCCGAACTCATTGGTTGCCCCAATGATAGGAGTGAAGTCGTGGGGAGGTCCAATGAATTGCTCTAGGATGGCCGGATGGACGCGACCCCCGCACCGCTCACCCGGCTGCAGACCCTGCCGAGTTGGCTGCTCGGCCGCGCCGCGGCTCGGGGCCACCGCCTCGTCGCCGAGCATCTGGCGCGCGAGGGCATCCGGATGCCGCACCACGCGGTGTTGTGCGGCATCGCCGAGCACGAGCCGCTGGCGCAGGCGGAGTTGTCCCGCATCGTCCGGATCGACCCCAAGGACATGGTCGCGGTCCTGAACGACCTCCAGGCGCGCGAGTTGATCACCCGTGCCCGCGACCCCCGCGACGCGCGCAAGAACGCCCTCACCCTCACCCCGCCGGGCCGCGATCTGTTGGGTCGACTGGAGGGGCTCGGCGACGAGGCCAACCACGCGCTGCTCGCCCCCCTCACCCCGGAGGAGGGCCGTCAACTCACCGCGCTGCTGCACCGGTTGATCGAGCCGGGCGACGCGGAGGGGGAGCCCGCCGAGGGGACCGACGCGGGAGGTCGGCGGTAGTCGAGCGGATGAGGGCCTCCTCGTCCGCCCTCATCCGGCCGCCGGCTCCGCCCAGCCGTTCGCCACCGAGATGACCGCGCCGGCGAGTTCGGCCGACTGGCGCGCGATCTCCCGCGGCGGCGACGGCATGCCCTGGTCCAGCCACCACGTGATCGACTGCGTGAAGAGCGCGCCCAGCACGGTGGCCGCCAGGCCGTCCGCGCTGCCCCCCGACGGCAGATGCGCCCGGGTCATCTCCGCGAGCGACGCCTGCATCCTCGCTGCGAACCACGTGCTGCCGCGCCGGCCGAGCAGCGCACCGTAGAAGCGGTGGTAGCGGGCGACGTGCTCGAAGAAGGAGACCCAGCGCTCGGCGTCGGAACGGGTCCGGCCGCCGCCGCTTCCCCCGCTGCTTCCGCTTCCTCCGTCGGTGCCGCTGCTTCCGCCTGTCCCACCGCCCGCTCCGTCTCCGTCCGCCATCGAGCCGTGCAGATCGGCCATCGCGTCGTCGAAGATCTGCTCCACCAGGTGGAACTTGTCCCGGTAGTTCCGGTAGAAGGCGGCCCGGCTGACCATCGCCCGCTCGGTGATCTCGCCGACGGTCAGGCGGTCGAAGCCGCGCTCGTCGATCAGCTCGATCAGCGCGTCCCGCAGCAGTTTGCGGGTGCGCCGGACCCGAACGTTGTCGGCGGGCTGAGACACTTCGCGCTCCTTGTCTGCAACGGGACAGGGCGGACGATCTGCTGCTTGCCGCCGCAGCGGGCGGACACAAGGCTGGTTCCACACACGCTGCCCTGCACGAGACATGCTGTCTCGATCGGCACCTGCCGTCAACGCAGCAGCCCCGAGGAGCCATTCGTGAAAGCCATCCGAGTCCACGCGTTCGGCCCGCCGGACGTCCTGCGCGTCGAGGACGCCGCGACCCCCGACCCGGCCGAGGGCCAGGTGCTGGTCGCGGTCGAGGCGGCAGGCGTGTCGTACGGCGACGTCATCGTCCGGTCGGGCCGCTACCCGTTCCCGCGTCCCTACGTGCCGGGTCTGGAGGTCGGTGGGCGGGTCGTCGCGGTCGGCTCGGGCGCCGACCCGGCGCTGGTCGGCTCCCGGGTGGTCGCCGCCACGGTCGGGATGCGCGGCGGCTACGCCGAACTCGCCCTCGCCGACGCCGCGGGCGTCCATGCCGTGCCGGACGGGCTGCCGATCGACCGGGCCGTCGCCGTCTTCCAGGCCGGCGCCCTCGCGATCGGCATGCTCGACGCGATCGGGCTGCGACCCGGCGACAGCGTGCTCGTCACGGCGGCCGCCGGGCGGATCGGCTCGCTGCTGGTGCAGCGGGCCAGGACGCTCGGCGCGGGCGTGGTGATCGGCGTCGTAGGAGGCGAGCGGAAGGCGGCCGCCGCCCGTGACTTCGGGGCCGACGTGGTCGTCGACTACACCGGCGCCGACTGGCCCGAGCGGGTCCGTGAGGCGCTCGGCGGCAGGGGCGCGGACATCGTCCTGGACGCGGTCGGCGGTGAGGTCGCGCAGCAGGCCCTCGCCGCGACCGCGGACGGTGGCGGCCGGTTCGGCCTGTACGGGTTCACCTCGGGGCGCTGGGCCGAACTCGACGACCTGACGATCGGGCGGCGCGGGCTGTCCGTCGTCGGCGTGCTCGGCATCGTCTTCGCCAGGCCCGCCCGGGAACAGCGCGCCGACGCCGCGCTCGCCCTCGCCGAGGCCGCCGCGGGCCGCCTGGTGCCGGCCGTCCACGCCGGGTACCCGCTCGAACGCGCCGCCGAGGCGCACGCGGCCGTCGAAGGCCGCGCCACCGTCGGGGCGGTGCTGATCACCCCGTGAGGCGCACCCCGTGAGGACGGCCCGTGAGGACGGCCCGTGAGGACGGCCCGTGAGGACGGCCCGTTCCCCGGCGACGCCGTGCCGGGGAACGGGCCGTGCGGCACCGGCCGGTGGGGGCGAACGGCCGGTGCCGCGACCAGGGCCTGTCGTGTGGATCCCCGCGGTGTTCCACACGACGGGCCCCGGGGGATCAGCAGTTGTCGGGCGCCGGCTTGTGCGCGAAGCGGTCGGCGAGGAACAGCTCGACCGACACGGCGCGGGCGGCGACCTCCTCGACGTGCTCGCCGAGCAGGTCGCGCACCTTCTCGACGGTGCCGCCGGCAGCGCACCAGCCGCTGACGGCGTCGTTGTCCTGGCCGACGGGCACGATCTCGTCGGTGTCGGCGTGGTAGTCGTAGACGGCGGTGGCGGGCGCGGCCGCACCGAGGGTGTTGGCGCGCAGGACGGCCGCCACCGAGGGGACGGCGAGCGGGTCGGCGGCGGTCGTGTCCTCGTTCAGCCGGCGGAAGGCGTAGGACGGCAGGATGGTGAGCTCGCAACTGCCCTTGATGGACGCGAAGTCCTGCCGGCCGCGGGAGTTGAGCAGCCCGTCGATGCCGGCCTCGGGGAACTCGGTGGCGATGCCGTACGCGGCGGCGAACTCGAAGCCCGCGAAGGCCGTGCCGTCGATGTAACTCCCCACCGCGGCCGGGTCGGAGGGCAGCCCGCCGATCGCGGCGCCCGCAAGCTTCACCTCGGGGGCGTAGGACGTCTGGAGCTGCGCGGCCCAGCCGGTCGCCTCGGCGCCGCCCGAATAGCCGTCCAGCGCCCAGGGGTTGTCCCGGCCGATGCCCGCGGTGCCGAACGCCTTCACCGCGCGGATGCCGTCGAGGACGGCGTGCCCGGCCTGCGGACCGGCCAGGAACACCGACCTGGGCCCCTCGAAGTCCGGCACCGCCACCGCCCAGTTCGCCAGCAGGAGCTGGGCGCCCAGCGCCGCGTCCTGCACGTCCTTGCCGGTGGCGATCTGGTACGACGGAGCGCAGCTGGTGCCGACGCTGTCCTCGGGGGTCTGCAGCGAGACCACCGGCCGCGGCCCGGACCCGGTCCAGGCGGCCTTGGGCACGACGAGCGTCGTGACGGCCAACTCCGGCTGCCCGTGCGAGTCGTTGGTGCGGTAGGAGATCTGCCAGGCGTTCACCGGCACGTCGATGCCGAACAGGTTGACGCCGGGCACCGGGCGGCTGTCGACGACCGCGCCGGGCGCGTAGGAGGCGATGTTCCCCGGGGCCGCGTAGAACGGGTCCTGGTCGGGCACCGTCGAGCCGGGCGCGGTGGTGGCGGCCGGCGCCGCGGCCGACGCGCTCGCCGCGGCGGGCAGGAACATGCAGGTACAGGCCAGTGCCGCGGTCACGGCCAGGGCGCAGGGCTTGCGCACGGCTCTCCTCGGGTTGTCGGGTGCGGGGGAGGGGCGGTCGGGCGACCGCGTGCCGCACGTGCCGCACGTGCCGCACGGGGCGAACGTGCCGCACGGGATCACGTCATCATGGGCCGGGCCGGTCCGCGGTGAGCCTGGGACGGTGGCGCAGACTTTCACCCGCCGCGTTGTGACGGCGCACAAAGCCCGGGGCGGCACTTCACATCCGGGTTACCCGTAGGTAATAGTGGAAGGTCCCGTATCCGGGCGCGTACGGCCCCGCGACCCGTCCCTGCCCGCGCCCGCAACCCGCGAGGTGCCCCTGTGACGACGCAGCCCGCGGCGGCACCCCGCCCCGCCGCCCCTCTCACCATCGGCGGCACCCCGCTGGACAAGCGCCTGGTCACCGCGGTCCACGAGCTGGCCGCCCGGGTCGTCACCCGGCTCACCGAGCGGATACCGGTGTACGCCTCGCTGCCGGCCGAGCAGCTGCGCGGTGACATCACCGCGATCGCGGTGCGCGGCATCCGCGGCTTCGCGCAGGTGCTGCGCACCGGGGAGCCGCCCACCGCCGCGCAGTTGGAGCTGATGAACCGTTCGGCGGCGCGCCGGGCGCAGGAGCACATCCCGCTGGACGCGGTCGTCGGGGCGTACTTCCTGGGCGCGCACGAGTGCCTGGACCAGGTGCTCGCCGACGCGGCGCCCGGCGACCTGGCGGACGTGCTGGCCGCCCAGAAGTTGCTGCTGCGCTACCTCAACGCGGTCACCGAGTCGGTGTTCGCGGGGTACATCGCCGAGAGCCAGGCCGCGCTCGGTGAGCGGCAGAGCGCCCGTCAGGCGCTGCTGTCGGCGCTGCTGGACGGCGGTCCGGTCCAGCAGGCCGCCGAGCGGGCCGGGATGCGGCTGCCGGAGCGCTACTGGGTGGTGAGCGTCGCGGCCGCCCCGCACCCGGACGAGCACGCGCCCGGCGTCGACCCGGGCATCGCCGCGGGCCGCAAGCTGCGCCGGATGCGCGCCGAACTGGACCGGCAGGCGCACGGCGAGGCGCTGTCGGCCCTGTCGCCGGACGGCGGCATTGCACTGGTCCCGGCCGTCCCCGCCACCGCGACCGGGACCGCCCGTCCGCCGGCTCCGGCCGACGCCGGGTTCGCGCGGCTGGCCGGCCTGGTACGGGACATGGCGCGGGCCTGCGGGGCGGAGCTGACCGCGGCCGCGGTCGCCGCGGCGCCGCAGGAGGCCGCGGGCGCGGCGAGCCTGGCCACCAGGGTCCGGCAGGTCGCCGAGGGCTGCGGGCGCGGCCCGGGCCTGTACCGGCTGGACGACGTGCTGCTGGAGTACCAGCTCACGCTGCCCAGCCCGGCCCGCGACCGGCTCGCCGCGCTGCTGCGCCCGCTGGAGGGCCGGACCGACCTGCTGGAGACGCTGCGGACGTTCCTGGCCTGCGGCCTGGACCGGCGGCGCACCGCCGAGCGGCTGCACATCCACCCGAACACGGTGGACTACCGGCTGCGCCGGACCAGCGCCCTGACCGGCCTGAACGCGGCGCACGGCCCGGACCTGCCCAGGCTCCAGGCCGCGCTGGCCGCGTACGGCGCGTGGTTCAGCCCTTGCTCGACCCCAGCGACAGACCCGCGATGAACTGGCGCTGCAGGCACAGATAGACCACCAGTGTCGGGACCGCGGCGATCATCGCCGCCGCGGCGATGAGGTTCTGGTTGCTCACGAACTGCCCCTGCAGGTTGGCCAGTGCCGAGGTCACCGGACGTTTGTCGCCCGACGACATCAGGGTGATGGCCCAGAAGAAGTCGTTGTAGATCCAGGTGGTCAGCAGGGTCGCGAGTGCCGCCAGCGCCGGCCGGCACAGCGGCACGGTCAGCCGCCAGAACCGGGTCCACAGGCTGGCGCCGTCCACCAGGGCGGCCTCGTACATCTCACCGGGGATCGACTTCATGTAGTTGCTCAGCACGAACACGCAGAAGCCGAGCTGGAAGGAGACGTTGATGACGATCAGACCGAAGATCGAGTTGTACATCAGGCCGCTGTCGGACAGGAAGTGCGGCAGCGTGATCTTCAGGTAGATCCGGTACAGCGGGGTGATGATGACCTGCTGCGGCAGCAGGTTGCCCGCGGTGAAGATGATCAGCAGCGCCACGTTGATCTTCACGTTGACGCGCACCAGGACGAAGGCGACGCCGGCGGCCAGCGCCAGCACGATCACCACCGCCGGCACCGTGATCAGCACCGAGTTCCAGAAGAAGTGGAGCATGTCCGACTGCGTCCACGCGTCCTTGAAGTTCTGGAGCGTCAGGTGGTGGGGCAGCGACACGTAGCCGTACTTGCTGGTGTCGGAGTAGGGGCGCAGCGCCACGTACAGCGCGAAGAGGATCGGCAGGATCCACAGCACCGAGGCGATGATCAGGAACGCCTGGGAGGCGATCTGCCCGCGCAGCTTGGGCTTCGCACCGGGGCCGCCGACGCGCGGCGACTCGGTCCGCGGCCGCGAAAGGGTCTCGGAGCTCACGGGGTGTCCTCCCGGCGGAACGTTTGGTAGAGGAAGATCGAGATCGGCACCAGGGAGATCACCAGCAGCACCACGCCGAGCGCGGAGCCGAAGCCGACCCGCTGGGTCTCGCCGACGATGTTGGAGGTCACCAGCACCGACAGCAGTTCCAGGCCGTTGATGCCCTTGTTGGTGATGTAGACCAGGTCGAAGGCGCGCAGGCTCTCGATGACGGTGACCACCATGATGACGATGTTGATCGGCTTCATCACCGGGAAGATCACCCGCCAGAAGGTCTGCCACGGGTTCGCGCCGTCCATCAGCGCGGCCTCACGCAGGGTCGGGTCGACGGCCTTGAGTCCGGCCAGGTACAGGATCATCACGTACCCGGCCTGCCGCCATGTCGCCTCGACCAGCACCGCCCACAGGTTCAGATGGGGATTGCCGAGCCAGTCGATCGCGTTGCTGTTGCCGTTTCTGCCGATCACGGTGTTGATCAGGCCGTAGTTCTGGGAGTAGATGAACTCCCAGATGATGCCGATCAGCGCCAGCGACAGCATCACCGGCAGGAAGAGCAGGCTCTGGTAGATCCGGGTGCCGCGCAGGCCCCGGTCGAGCAGGACCGCGAAGAGCATGCCCAGCGGGGTGGCGATCACCACGAAGACCGCCAGCCAGATCACGTTGTGACGGACCGCGGGCCAGAACTCGGGGTAGATCGTGGCGGCCTGGTGGTAGTTCTGCACGCCGTACCAGCAGCCGTTGTTGAGGATCGACGGCATGTTCGGCTGGCAGGTCTTCTCGTGCAGACTGCCGACGCCGTTCCACTTGGTGAACGACAGCAGGACGGTGCCGATCGCCGGGAACCACACGAAGGCCAGGTCGAGCAGCAGCGGTATACCGAGCAGCAGCGCGACCACGATGCGGTCGCGGGTGGTCATCGTGCGCAACCGCCGACGGCGGCGCCGGACCGGGGACGTGGAGTCCTCGGGCTTGTCCGACACCGCCGCCGGGGTACGCCCCTGGGACGTAGCGCTCATCAGGAGTAGATCGCCTTCGCCTGCTTCTCCGCGCTCTGCTGGAGCTTGGTGATGTTGGAGGTGCTCGGGTCGTCGATGAACTTCTGGCAGATCGCGATCATCGCGTTGGCCATCGCCGGGTCCGAGTCGCGGTCCATGAACTGCGCGACCGCCTTGCACTTGGCGATCTCTTCCACCGACTTCTTCTGGATCGCGTTGTACGTCGGCACCTGCAGGCCGGTGACCAGGCCGACGTCCCACTGGTCGGTCTTGAGGTACGTCGACTCGGCGGCGCCGGTGCCGATGTACTCCAGGATCGCCTTGCCGGCGTCGGAGTTCTTCGCCTTCTTGCTCAGCATGAACCCGTCGGTGGGCGCGTCCATGTAGTCCTGGCCCCACTGCGGGTTGACCGCGGGGAAGGTGAAGAAGTCCAGGTCGGCCAGGTCCGCCTTGTCCGTCACGTACTGCGCGGCGACCTGGTTGGTGCCCTGGAACATCATCCCGGCCTGCTTGGACTCCAGCGCCTTGGCGGCGTCCTGCCACAGCCGGCCGTTGGCACCGGTCTGCATGTAGGGGAGGATCTCGGCCCAGTGCTGGAAGACGGTGTGCACGCCCTGGTCGGTCCACGGGATCTTGTGGGTCATCAACTTGGTGTGGTAGTCGTACCCGTTGATCCGCATGTTGAGGATGTCGAAGGTGCCCAGGGCGGGCCAGCCGTCCTTGTCCGCGAACGCGATCGGGATCAGGCCGTCCTTCTTCATCTGCTTGGCCAGCGCGACGTACTGGTCCCAGGTGGTGGGGACGGTGTAGTGGCGCTTGGCGAACTCGCTCTTGTTGTAGAACACCACCCACGGGTAGTTGTAGATCGGCACCAGGTACTGGTGGCCGTCCAGGCCCGTCGACAGCTTCTTCGCGGCGGCGCTGAAGCTGCCGCCTATCTTCTCCCACACGTCGTCGATCGGCTCGACCAGGCCCTGCGCGGCGAAGTACTGCATGCGGTAACCGGCGAACCAGGTGAACAGGTCGTCCGGGGTGCCCTGCAGGTAACTCGTGATGTTGTTCTGGAAGGTGTTGTGGTCGACCGTGTTGATTTTGACCTTCACCTTGCTGGACGCCGTCGCGGCGGTCGTCAGCGCGGCGAAGGCGGCCTTGGGCGCCGGGTCGGAGTAGTTCGACCCGAATGTCACACTGCTGCCCGCGACGGACTTTGACCCGCCCGAGCTCTTCTTCTTGTCGCTGGAACCACCGCACGCCGCGAGCAGGCCGCTGCCCGCGGCGACGAGGCCGGCGGCCCCGACGCCTCTGAGCAGGTTCCTGCGGGTCGCGGACAGCGGGCTGCCCGTGGTACCCGACGACTCGACCTCCGACATGGTGCCTCCATGTGTGTGTGGGCGTAACTGGTGGACGGCTGGCGAGAACCCGGGTGCGGAACCTCTCGGCGGCTCGTTCCGCCGATCCCTTTCCAACAGAAGTCACCAAGATGAAACGCCATCGCAATCGCAGGGTAGTTCTACGCCACATGCACAAGACCGTCAACGCCCTGCTGTCGATGCGTTGCCGGACCGTGATGCGCACACCGTGTTGAATCGTGTTCGCTTCCGTCAACTCGGTGGAGGAGCACCGGGAACGGGCCATGCCCGCGGGGGCGGCGGAGGGCACGGCATCCGCGCGCGGATGTGCCTTCCCGGCCTGTTCGACCTGAACCCGCCCATCGGCCCCCTTCCGTGCCGGTTCGGTGCCAGGCTGGCGTCATGAAGGGCTTCATTCCGCAGGAGACAACGAGTTTCGTCGGCCGGGGGCCGGAGCTGGCGCGGCTGGAGGGACTGCTGGCCGCGCGCCGGCTGCTCACCCTCACCGGCGCGGGCGGCGTCGGCAAGACCCGGCTGGCACAGCACGCGGCGGTCCGACTCGCCGAGCGGGCCCCGGAGCTCTTCCCCGACGGCGTGTGGTGGGCCGACCTGGCCGCCCTCGACGGTGACGACCTCCTGCTCGCCACCGTCAGCGACGCCGTCGACCTGTCCGACCACTCGCCGCGCATGCCGGTCGAGGCACTGTGCGCGTGGCTGGCCGGCAAGCGGCTGCTGCTGGTGCTCGACTCCTGCGAGCACCTGGTCGCCCCCGTCGCCCGGCTCGCCGGCGAACTGCTCGCCGCCGTGCCGGGGCTGAGCCTGCTCGCCACCAGCCGCCGCCCGCTGGAGTGCGACGCCGAGCAGGTCGTCGAGGTCGCCCCGCTGCCGGCCGGCGCCGAGTCGCTGGACCTGTTCACCCAGCGCGTCGCCGACCAGGACCCGCGCGCGCCGGCCGCCGACGGTGCCGCCGCGGCCGCCGAGGCAATCTGCCGCCGCCTGGAGGGCATCCCGCTGGCCATCGAGCTGGCGGCCGCCCAGGTCGGGCCGGACACCTCCGTCGCCGACGTCGCGGACCGCCTCGGCTCCCGCCTGAAGGTCCTCGCCCGCGACACCGGCTTCGTGTGGCCGCGCCGCCACCTGACCCTGCGCGCCACCATCGGCTGGAGCCACGAGCTGTGCGCGCCGCTGGAGCGCCTGCTGTGGGCGCGGTTGACGGTCTTCCGCGGCTCCTTCGACCTCGCCTCCGCCCGCGCGATCACCGCCGGCGGCCCGCTGGCCGCCGACGACGTCGCGGCCTGCGTCGAGCGGCTGGTCACCCAGAGCGTGGTGCGCCGCGAGGGCGCCCGCTACCGCATGCTCGACACCATCCGCGAGTACGGCCGCGAGTGGCTGCGCGAGCTCGGCGAGGAGGAGCGCCTGGTCGCCCGCCACACCGACCACTTCCTCGCGCTGGCCCGCTGGGCGGAGCGCAGTTGGCCCGGAAGCGACCAGATCCACGGCTACCGCCTCGTCGAGGAGGCCAACACCGACCTGCGCACCGCACTGGACCACCTGGCCGGCAGCGACCCCGAGCGGGGCGCCGAACTCGCCGGGCTGCTGGTGTTCTTCTGGACCTGCTGCGGCCGGCTCAAGGAGGCACGCGCCGCCCTGGAACGCGCCCTGGCCGGCCCGGTGCCGCCCGGCCCGGCCCGCACCCGTGCGCTGGCCGCCCTCGGGGTCACCCTGACCCTGCAGGGCGAGTACACCGAGGCGTTACGCGTCAGCGACGAGGCGGTGCACGCGGCCGACGCCGACGGGGACAAGGAGGGTCGGTTCGGCGCCGCCTACCTCGCGGGCCTGCTGGCCCTGCTCACCGGCCGGGCCGAGGACGCCCGCCGCACCGTCGTCGGCGCGCTCACCTCGGCGCCGGGTTTCGCCTTCGACTCCCCGGCGCGGCTGCGCTGCCACCTGGTGGAGGTCTTCGCCCGCACCGGCCTGGGCGACCTGGAGCGGGCCCGCCGCGACGCCCTCGAACTGGGCGTCCACTGCGAGGAGATCGGCGAGGTGTGGACCCGCTCCTACCTGGACTACCAGCTCTCCCTGATCGCCCTGTTCCAGGGCAGCCCGCGCGAGGCCGCCGCGCGCGCCCGCACCATGCTCGACGCCAAGCGGCAACTCGGCGACGCCTTCGGGATCGCGCTGGGCCTGGACCTGCTGGCCGCCGCCCTGGCCGCCGACGGCGAGGCCGAGCACGCCGTACGCGTCTACGGACACGGTGAGACGTACTGGCGCAGCGTGGGCCACCCGCAGCGTGGCACGCCCGAACTGCTCGGCGTCCGCGAGGAGTACGAGCGCGCCACCCGCGCCGCGCTCGGCGACGACGGCTACGACCGCGCCTACGCCTCGGGTGCCTCCTCGGCGGCCGTGCCTGTGAGGTAGCTCACCTTCCCGCCCGGTGCGGGGGCCGTGCGCGCCAGCCCGGCGCCCGGCACGGACCGTACGGTGCCCGGGTGCGGCCTGACCACGGCCGCCGGCCGCGTCCGAACGGGACATCCGGGCCATCTGCCGTGCGCCGGCGCCGGGGTGGCTGTGCGCCGCTCCTCCCGGCGCGCGGGAGAATCGAGGAGGCACCCGTTGGGGGTGCCGCGGCCGGGGGTGTGGACCTCCCGGCCGGTCGATGGCCTGAAAGGCTCCCATGAAAGCTGAGATCGCTGTGCCCATGGGGGCACCGCACAGCCGCATTCTCGGAGTGGGCGCGTACCGCCCCCGGCGGGTCGTGGACAACGCCGAGGCGTGCCGCCATATCGACTCCTCCGACGAGTGGATCCGCTCGCGGACAGGCATCGTGACCCGCCGCTGGGCCGACCCTGACGAGACGCTGGGCGTGATGGCCGAGGCGGCGGCGCTCAAGGCGATCGCGGCGGCCGGGATCACTCCGCACGACGTGACGTGCGTGATCGCCGCCACCTTCACCCACCTGATGCAGACTCCGGCGATCGCCACCGAGATCGCCCACCGGGTGGGCGCCGACCGCGCGGCCGGCTTCGACATCTCCGCGGGCTGCGCCGGGTTCGTGCACGGCGTGGTGCTCGCCTCCGACGCGGTGCGGGCCCGCGGCGGCTACGTCCTGGTGGTCGGGGTCGAACGCATGTCGGACATCATAGATCTGAAGGACCGTTCGACCGCGTTCATCTTCGGCGACGGCGCGGGCGCGATCGTGGTGGGCCCGTCGCAGACCCCCGGCATCGGGCCCGCGGTGTGGGGCGCGGACGGCTCGCAGGCCGACGCGATCCGGCAGAGCGTGCCCTGGAACACCCTCCGGGACCACCCCGACCACCCCTTCCCCGCCCTGCGCCAGGACGGCCAGCGGGTGTTCCGCTGGGCGGTCTACGAGATGGCGAAGGTCGCCGTGCAGGCGATCGAGGCCGCCGGGATCAGGCCGGAGGACCTCGACGCGTTCATCCCGCACCAGGCGAACGAGCGGATCATCGACAGCATGACCCGGTCCATGGGGCTGCCGTCCCGGGTGACCGTCGCGAAGGACATCGTGACCAGCGGCAACACCTCGGGGGCGTCGATCCCGATGGCGATGGACGCGGTGCTGGCCTCCGGCGAGGCCGCCTCCGGCGACACCGCCCTGCTGCTCGGCTACGGCGCCGGTCTGTCCTACGCGGCCGTGGTCGCGACCCTGCCGTAGCAGCGTCAAGAGGGCCGTACCGGCCAGCCGCCGGCGCCGCGCGGCAGCACGAGGAGGCGGTGATCCGCAGACCACCGCCTCCTCGTCTGGCAATCCGCCGGAGCGAAATGCGCAGCCTACGGCCGTGTCAGGGCGGCCGCGAGCCGCAGGGGCATCCTCTCAGAGCACCCCGGCCCTCCGAAAGGATTCGGCCACTTCTGTCACATCCGTCGCCGGTCCGCCGCTTCCGGCCGGCCCGCCCTCACCCGGCGGCGGCGAGGTTCCGGGTCAGCCGGCTCCCGGCGAAGTCCCTTACCCAGGACAGGTGTTCGCCCTCGTACCGGCGCGGCACCGCCTCGACCAGCATGATCAGGTACAGGTACGCCCGGTACAGCGCGATCCGCCGCCGGGCGGCCGCGTCCCACCCGGTGCTCCCGCCCGCGGCGGCGTACCCGGCACGGAAGTCCGGATCGTCCTCCGGATCGACGCCCGCGAGCCCCAGCGAGGCGAAGTCGGCCAGCGGGTCGCCCCAGAACATCCGCTCCCCGTCGATCAGCCCGCCGATCCTGCGGGCACCGGGCGGCCCGTCCAGCAGCACGTTCCCCGGCCACAGGTCGAAGTGCACCAGCGCCGGCACCGCCACCTCCGCGAGTGCCGGACCGGCCGCCGCGAACACCGCCCGCGCCTCGTCCACCCCGACCGGCAGCCACGCGCCGTACCGCTCCGCGTCGTCCAGCAGCGCGCCGGTCATCGCGGCGAAGGCCGGCGCCCACCGGTCGGTGAGCGGTCCGGTGCTGTGCGACGGGTAGCCGAAACCGGGGCCGCGCACCGCGTGCAGCCGCGCCACCAGGGTGCCCAACTCGCCGCGCAGCCGCGCGTGCTCGGCGCCGTCGATCCCGCCGTCCTCGACCACCACGTGCCAGGGCCGCCCCGGGCAGTGCGTCATCACCAGGTACGGCGGCTGCCCGCCGCCCTCGTCCGGCTCGGCCCGCACCACCCGCGGCGCCGGCACCTGCGCCGCCTCCGCGCAGGCGTAGAACCGCTCCTCGCCGTGCAGCAGACCCGCCTCGTAGCGCAGCCGCGGCAGGTGCGCGGGCGGGGGGACCTTGACCACCAGGCGGGTGCCGTCGGTGAGGTCGACCGCGTGCAGCGCGTTGTACGTGCCGCCGGTGAGCGCGGTGGCGGCGGCGATCCGGTCCGCGGGCACCCCGGCCCGCACCATGACCGCGGCCACCTCGTCCTCTGCTGCCACGTCCGCCTCCCCTCGTCGCCGGCCCGCCCCTCGCGCGACCCGGCGGCCACCCTAAGGGCCGAGCCACCCCCGGCATGCGGCGGGCGGGTGTTTCTCGGCGGAACCGCGATACGCGCGCACCGCCAGCGGTCATCACGTAGGAAAAGCGGATCGATGTGCACGCGGGCACACGAAAGGAGCGGCATGACGATCGCGGAACAGCAGCCCGACGGCGACACCGCGGACCCGGCCGGCGGCGGACCCGGCCGCCGACGCCGCCGACGCCTGCTCCCCTGGAAGCACCGCCGAGACCTGACCCCGGCCCAGCTGCGCCGCCGCCGCATCGTCACCCGCAGCACGCTCGGCGTGTGCCTGGTGTGCGCCGGCACCCTCGGCTGGTCGATCGGCAAGGCGCTGACCTACCCCGGGAAGGACAGCACCCAGGCGCGCCTCGCGGAGTGGGCCCGCGACCACGAGCTCGGCTTCGTGGTCGACGAGTTGGAGAACGTCCAGTACCGGATGCACCCGCCCAAGGTCGGCGGCACCCTGTCCCCGGACGCGCTGGCCCGCATGAAGGCCACTGCGGGCGCCACCGCCGCCGGCACCGGCCCGGGCGGCAAGGGCACCGCCCACGCACCGGCCGCCCACCCGCTGATCCCGCTGCGCGCCCCGATGAAGCCCCTGGTCGACCCGGCACTGCCCGGCGAGGGCGTCTACCGCACCCTCAGCAGCGCCCACGGCGAGCCGATCGTGCAGGGCACCTACGTCAGGCCCGACAGCGAGCACACCTCCTACGAGGCGGCCGTCGCCTGGATCAGCACCAAGTACGCCCGTTTCCAGCTGCACCCGGGCTTCATGGAGCCCGGCGGCACCTTCGACGTGCCCCCCACCATCCCCAAGGGCCAGCGCACCGGCCTCCTCGCCACCTGGAACGGCGGATTCCGCATCACCGACGGCGGCTCCCGCGGCGGCTTCTACCTCGACGGCAAGACCGACGGCGAGCTGCGCGACGGCGCCGCCTCCGAGGTCTTCTACAAGGACGGCTCCATCCGGATCGGCGTCTGGGGCCGCGACGTGCACATGACCCCCGACGTCGTCGGGGTGCGCCAGTGCCTGGAGCTGATGGTCGACGGCGGGAAGGTCGTGCCCGACATCGACGACGACTCCAAGTGGGGCGTCAGCGACCAGGGCGGCATGTTCGTGCCGCGCTCCGGGGTCGGCGTCACCGCCCAGGGCGACATCATCATGGTCGTCGGCCAGGCCCTCGACGCGCAGAGCCTCGCCCACCTCATGCAACGCGCCGGCGCGGTCCGCGCGATGCCGCTCGACATGAACCGCGCGTGGCCGTCCTTCATGTCCTACGACCCCGCCCACGACCCGTCCAACCCCAAACCCACCAACATCCTCGACTTCGAGGACCCCCCGGACCGCTACTACGTCCAGGCCACCCGCGACTTCGTAGCGGTCTACGCCCGCCAGTAGCCGCGCCGACCCGCCAGGCCGCCCCGTCCCGCCGGTCGAGGGACCACCTGCCGGTGGTGGGCTCGTCGCGCAGTTCCCCGCGCCCCTCGGTATGCGCGGGCGCTCCCGCCTCCAGCCCCCAAAGGACAGCGAGCACCGGGACCCAGCGTCCAGGGGTACCCAGGTGGTTCAGCGGAGTACCGCGGACCGCAAGGTCCCGGACCCGGCGGGCAGGGGCACCCGGGTGGTTCAGGGGCGCGAGCAGCCACCGTGGACCGTAAGGTCCGGGACCCGGCGGGCCGGGGCACCGGGGTGGTTCGGGGGCGCGAGGAACTGCGCGAGCAAACCCCATGGACCGTAAGGTCCGGGACCCGGCAGGACGGGCCGCCCGGGTGGTTCGGGGGCGCGAGGAGCTGCGCGGGCAACCCCCGTGGACCGTAAGGTCCGGGACCCGGCGGGACGGGGCACCGGGGTGGTTCGGGGGCGCGAGGAACTGCGCGAGCAAACCCCGTGGACCGTAAGGTCCGGGAGCCGGCGGGCCGGGCCGCCCGGGTGGTTCGGGGGCGCGAGGAACTGCGCGGGCAACCCCCGTGGACCGTAAGGTCCGGGAGCCGGCGGGCCGGGGCACCCGGGAGGTCAGGGGCCCACCGCGAACCGCAAGGTCCCGCCAATCGCAGGCAGGTGCACCCCGGAGGGACCGCTAGCCAGCAGCCGCGACATACGCTCGGATCCGCGCGTTCACGCGAGACGTACGCCAGACCGGCCCCCAGTCCAGCGACGGCGTGTCGTGGAACGGCACGAACGCAACGTCGGGCCGGGCATGGAAGCGGGTGGCGTGCGCCCCGACCGGGAAGACCCCCAACCCCGCGCCCACCAGCGTCAGGATCTCCTGGAACGTCGCCGCGGAACGCCCCGGCGTGATCGCCCGCCCACCCGGCGTCAGCCGCGGCGAACCCGGCTCCCGCCAGTGGTCCGGCAGCGAGCACGGCGCCTGGAGCACCTCCACCCGCGCCAGGTCCTCCACCGACACCGAACCGCGCCGCGCGAGCGGATGCCCGGCCGGTACCGCCAGCATCCGCGGCTCCGACAGCAGCACCGGCCCGTTGGCCAGGTCGGGCCCGGTCAGCGGCAGGCACGCGATCAGCACGTCCAGCCCGTCGGCCCGCAGCCGCTCCAGCGCCTCGCCCATCTGCACCTCGCGGATCACCACCTCGCACTCCGGGTGCCGGGTCCGGAACGCCTCCGTGGCGCGGATCATCAACTGCCCGGCCGCCGCCCCCACGAACCCCACCCGCAGTTCCCCGCTCAGCCCGCGGCCGGCCGCCACCGCGCCGGCCAGCGCCGCCTCCAGCCGCTCGAAGGCGGGACGCAGGTCGTCGTGCAGCCGCTGCCCCACCGGGGTCAGCGCCACACTGCGGCTGGTCCGTTCGAACAGCGGTGCGCCCACCCGCCGCTCCAGCTTCCCGATCACCTGGCTGACCCGGGCCGTGGTCACCCGCAGCCGCACCGCGGTCCGCCCGAAGTGCAACTCCTCGGCCAGCGTCAAGAACGCCTCGATCTCGTACCGTTCCACGTCCGGCCTCCGTTCCCCGTGCCGACCACGACCGCACCGCGGGTACGCCCATGATCCACCGTGAAGTATTAAATCCCACTTAACGATCGTTGAGCCAACGGCGATTGATCGCCGCCGGCCCGCCCCGCAGCCTGGACGCATGTACCTCACCCGCACCCGTGCCCTGGACGCCCGCGACCCCGGGCAGTCGCTCCGCGAACTCGCCGACCGGACCGAGATCACCGACGCCCTGTACCGCTTCGGCCTCGGCCAGGACCTCCACGACCGGGCGCTGTTCCGCTCCGCGTTCGCCGCGCACGCCACCCTCGACTTCGGCCCCGCCGCCGCGCACTGGGGCGGCCGCAGCCCGGTCATGTCCGGTGCCGACACCATCGTCGACACGATCCTCGGCGGCTTCGCGGGCCGCGTCGACACCAGCCACACCGTCACCAACCCGCGGATCGCCGTCGCCGCCGACCGCGGCGGCGCGCACCTCACCGCCCTCGTCGAGGCCCAGCACGTCCTCACCGCCGACCGCGCCCGGCACGCCCTGCTGAAGAACCTCTACGACGTCACCCTCGTCCCCGCCACCCCGCAGGCCGAGCCCGAGCCGGGCGCCCCCGAGAGCGCGTACGCCGCCCGGTGGCTGATCCGCACCCTCCGTATCGACAACATCTGGTACACCGGCGACCCGCGGGCGATCTTCGGCGGGTGACCGCCCCGGCACCGGGTGGAGCGGGGGAAGCCGTGAAAACCGCTGGACGGCCGCCGTAGGCTTCCTCACATGGCGGCAGAACACGAGCAGCCCGGCGGCACGGTCCGCGTCGACTCCTGGATCTGGTGCGTACGGCTCACGAAGAGCAGGTCGCAGGCGGCGACCGCCTGCCGGGCCGGGCACGTCAAGGTCAACGGCGAGCGCGTCAAGCCCGCCCAGGCGGTCAAGGTCGGCGACGAGGTGCGCCTGCTGCACGCCGGCCGCGAGCGCGTCGTGGTCGTCTCCCGCCTGCTCGCGAAGCGGGTGGGCGCGCCCGTCGCCGTCGAGGCCTACGTCGACAACAGCCCGCCCCCGCCGCCGCGCACCGACGCCCTCGCCCTGGGCGTGCGCGACCGCGGCGCAGGGCGTCCCACCAAGCGTGACCGGCGCGAACTGGAGCGCCTGCACGGCCTCGGCAGCCGTGCGCGGGACCGCCCGTGACCGCTGCGCCCGGCCGAGAGGGGAGCCCGGCCGGGCCCACCACCGGTCCGGACGCCGACTTCGCAGCCCACCGTCCGCTGCTCACCGGCCTCGCCTACCGCATGCTCGGCAGCATGTGGGACGCCGAGGACGTGGTCCAGGAGACCTACCTGCGCTGGACCCGCGCCGACCGCGACACCGTCCGCGAACCGCGCGCCTTCCTGGTCACCATCACCACCCGGCTCGCCCTCGACCAGCTCCGCTCCGCCCGCACCACCCGCGAGTCCTACGTCGGCCCCTGGCTGCCCGAACCCGTCGACACCGCCGCGGCCGGCCCGCTCGACACCGCCGAACTGCGCGACTCCCTCTCCTACGCCACCCTCCACCTCATGGAGCGCCTCACCCCGCCCGAGCGGGCCGTTTTCGTGCTGCGCGACGCGTTCGAACTGCCCTACGAGGCCGTCGCCGATATCGTCGGCACCCCCGTCGCGACCTGCCGCCAGCACCACCGCCGCGCCGTCCAGCGCCTCGCCGACGGCGGCGGGCGGCCCCGGCGCTTCCGGCCCTCCAGCGACGAGCACACCGCGCTGCTCACCCGCTTCCTCGACGCGGCCCGCGGCGGCGATCTCGCCGCCCTGACCGACCTGTTGGCCGACGACGTCGTCGCCTGGAACGACGGCGGCGGCAGGACCCGCGCCGCCCTGCGCCCGATCGCCGGGCGGGAGAAGGTCGCCGCCTTCGTGCTCGGGCTGACCGGCCGCTATGCCCTGGGAGACGTCCGCCTCACCGCGGCCAACGGCCAGCCGGCCCTGCGCTGCACGGTCGACGGCGTCGACCAGGTCACCCTCCTCGACATCCGCGACGGCCGCGTCCACACCGTGTACGCGGTGCTCAACCCGGACAAGCTCACCCGCGTCGGGCCGGGCACGGCCGTGATCTGACCCCCGGGCGCGCGGCTCAGTACGACTGGAACTCCAGCAGGTTGCCCTCCGGGTCCCGTACGTGCGCCGTCCGCATCGTCGGTCCCCATTCCGGACGGTCGGCCGGGGGAGCGACCGGGCTGCCGCCGTACCGCAACGCCGACGCGTAGGCGGCCGCCACGTCGGGCACCCGGCTGACGAGCATCGCCCGGTCCTGCCCGGCGGACGGTTCGGCAGGCAGGGACCCCGTTCCGGCCACCTCGGCCATGGCTCCCCGGTCGAACAGCACCAGCACTCCCTCCGTGCCGACGTCCCAGCTCGCGTAGGGCCCGTCCGGCCCGCCCCGGGAGAGGGTGGCGCCGAGCAGGGCCGGCAGCACCTGCCCGTAGAAGCGGAAGGCGGCGCCGAAGTCGCTGACGAGCAGGCGCGGATGGAGGGCGTCCATGGTGGTCTCCAAAACGGCGGGGTCGGGGGAGTGGGAGTGGGGGCGAGAGCGGGAGCGGGGCTGCGGGCAGGGGAGGGGTGTGCGAAATTAGTGGGTCGACACCCATGATGGGGTGAGCCTAGCGTAGGTCAGGGGTGCCCCTCGCGAGGACGGCGGCCTTCTTCCATGGGAGGCGCCCGGCTTCCTGGGGCACGCCCTCGATGGGTGCGCACCCAAAGATGGGCGGACCTGCCATGGGTGGCGGCCCACGATGCGCTCGCCCCCGAGACGAGGGGACCCCTCCCACCGATGCCGCCGCCTGCGATGGGTGAGCACCCATCGCGGGGCGCGCCCATCATGGGTGACCCCTCGCCACCGCCTACACTCCCGACCATGGACCCGCGGACGCCGCCGACCCTCTCCGAGCTCACCACCTATCTCCTGTCGAAGACGGGCAAGGAGGCCCGCTCCCGGCTCGCCGCGCGCCTCGCCGAGGAAGGGCTGAGGCTGTGGCACATGGCCGTCCTCGCCGCCCTCGCCGACTTCGGCCCGCACGCCCAGCGCGATCTCGCCCTGCGGGTGGCCGTCGACGCCAGCGACATCGTGAAGGTCCTCGACGACCTGGCCGAGGCCGGATACGCCGAGCGGGCCCGGGACACGGTCGACCGCCGCCGGGTCAACGTCGCGATCACCCCCGAGGGCCGTACCGCGCTCAACCGGCTGCGGCTCAAGGCAGCCGTGGTGCAGGACGTGATCCTCGCCCCCCTCGACGGTGACGAGCGCGACCAGCTGCACGCCCTGCTCAGCCGGGTGTACGACGGCATCGCCGGCGCATAAACTCGCACTGCTAGTTTCGGCCGAAGGAGTCCGCGATGCGCCCAGTCCATTTCGCCGCCGCCCGCCGCACCCCGATCGGGCGGCTGCGCGGCGCGCTCTCCACGGTCCGGCCGGACGACCTCGCGGCCACCGTGATCCGGGGGCTGCTCGACGGTGTGCCCACCCTCGACCCCGCCCGGATCGACGACGTCTACTGGGGGGCCGCCAACCAGGCCGGCGAGGACAACCGCAACGTGGCGCGCATGGCCGTCCTGCTCGCCGGGCTGCCCGAGACCGTCCCCGGCGCCACCGTCAACCGGCTGTGCGCCTCCGGCATGGAGGCGGTCACCTCCGCCGCCCGCATGATCGCCGCGGGCGAGGCCGACATCGTGCTGGCGGGCGGCTCGGAGTCCATGAGCCGCGCCCCCTTCGTGCTGGCCCGCCCGGACGAGGCCCTGCCGCGCGCCCTGGAGACCTACGACACCCGGCTCGGCTGGCGCCTGACCAACCCCCTGATGCCCGAGTTGCACGGCGTGCTGTCCATGGGCGAGACCGCCGAGGAGGTCGCCGAGCGCTACGGCGTCAGCCGCGCCGACCAGGACGCCTTCGCGCTGCGCAGTCACCGCAACGCCGCCGAGGCCCGCAAGAACGGCCTGTTCGACGCGGAGATCCTGCCCGTGACCCTGCCCGACGGCGTCGTGGTCGGCCAGGACGAGTCCATCCGCGAGGACACCACGGCCGAGCGCCTCGCCGCGCTCAAGCCCGTCTTCCGCAGCGGCGGCACGGTCACCGCGGGCAACGCCTCGCCGATGAACGACGGCGCCGCCGCGCTCCTCCTGGTCAGCGAGGAGGCGCTCGCGGACCTCGGGCTGGAGTCGCTCGGCCGGTACGCCGCGGGCGCCAGCGCCGGGGTGCACCCCGATGTCATGGGGATCGGCCCCGTCCCCGCGACCCGGCGCGTCCTGTCCCGGCTCGGCCGTGGCATCGACTCCGTCGAGGAGGCGGAGTTCAACGAGGCGTTCGCCGCGCAGGCGCTGGCGTCGGTGCGGGAACTCGGCATCGAGCCGGCACTGGTCAACCCCACCGGCGGCGCCATCGCCCTCGGCCATCCGCTGGGCTGTTCCGGCGCGCGCATCCTGACGACGCTGCTGCATCGGATGCGCCGCACCGGTGCCACCCGCGGCCTGGCCACCATGTGCGTGGGCGTCGGCCAGGGCGCCGCGGTGCTCGTCGACCGCGACTGAGGCGGCAACTCGCCCCCGACGCCTGGCGGCTGACCGTTGACCGCCGACCGTTGACGGCTGCGGCGCGGCGGGCCGGGAGGTCCGCCGCGCCGGACGTACGCGCGGATGCCTGCGGGTCGGGGGTCAGTGCGCCGTGCAGGAGACGGACGGCCAGGTCCAGGTGCCGTTCGTCTGGATCGTCACGCCCCAGTTGTTCCCGTTGCCGTTGGGGGTGGCGCTGAGCACCTGGCTGCTCGGGTAGGAGGCGCTGATGTTCCAGGTCGCGATGATCTTCTCGGGGGAGGGGACGTTCAGCGTGACCGTCCAGTTGCTGGAGCCGGTGACCGCGATGTTGAGGTTGTACCGGTCGGACCACTGCTCGCCCGCGGACAGCGCGGCGGTGCAGCCGCTGCCCCCGCCACCGCCGGTGGTGCCTCCGGTGGTGCCCCCGGTCGTACCGCCCGTGGTGCCGCCTCCGGTGGTCGTGCCGCCGGACGACGACGTACTGCCCACCGTGATGCTGGAGTTGCCGCTGCTCTGGTACCCCTCGGTCGCGAGGATCTGGTAGTTGAAGGTGCCCAGGTTCATGCCGTCGCGGGCCCACGCGTCGAAGTGGTTGCCCGCGGTGATGGTGCCGCCGGTCCGCTTCGACTGGCGGACGCTCCAGTACTGGTTGAAGGTGGCGGTGCCCTGGATCGAGGGCGCGTTGGTGCGGGTCGTCTCGTAGATGTCGTACGTGCCGCCGTCGGTGGTGACGGTGCCCTTGTAGGTGCCGGTGGGCCGGTAGGTGCCCCAGTTGTCCACGACGTAGTACTCGACGAGCGGGTTCGTGGTCCAGCCGTAGAGCGACAGGTACGCGTTGCCCGACGGGTTGAAGCTGCCCGAGTAGCTCACGTTCTGCCGACCGCCGGTGCTCCAGCCCTTGCCGGCGACGAAGTTGCCGACGTTGCTCCACGAGGTGCTGTAGGTGCCGCCGGCGCCCAGGTCCATCGAGACGGAGCCGCCGCCGTCGGTCCAGAACGAGTAGTAGTAGCCGTTGTTGGTGCCGGTCTGGCTCGACGTGATGATCGTGTCGGCGTTGGCGGTGCCGGGCAGGATCAGCGCCGCCACGGCGACCAGGGCGAGGGCGCCGAGACTTCCGAGGAGCAGCCGGAAGCGGCGGAGCGCCCCGGGGCGGTCGGGTGGGCCGAAGCGGCCCTGGCTGTGCGGTTTTCCGGGTGTGTCGTTCATGTGCGGGCTTCCTCCTGGTGAAGGCGGGTGGGGGGCCAGGCGGCGTGGAACGACCCTGCGGGGCTGTCGGTCGTCAGGGATGACGGCGACCGCGCGTCGGTCCGTGCGACGCGGCCGGGGGCCGGGCCGTGGGGGTGGCCCGGGTCGGCAGCGGGCGAAGCCTGCCGACGGCGAACAGTGTTGGACCGGCCTGACGGGCTGTCAACACTTTCGGCGAGGATGGCGAAAGGATCGCAGAGGCAGGGGATCTCGCGAGTCGACGTTCTCCCAGCTCAGCGCGCCTGTGTCGGCGCGGAAACGGAATCGCCCCGGAAATGCCGTCAAGTCCACTGCGCGCAGGCGGGGTTGGGATTCCGAAAGTTTCGACACCGGAGCCGATCATGCTGTGCGGAGGGTGAGCGGGCGTCGCGCGGCGTGTTCGGCGGGCGCATCGAAGTTCCGTCGCGCCGACCCCGCCGCGCGCGCGAAGTCGGCCCGTGAAGCGGGGCGGTCTGGGATGATCGGAAGCGTGCAGACTACGACTTCCGGTGGCCCGCAACTCCTGGCGATCAGCGACCTCCACGTCGGCTACGACGCCAACCGCGCGCTCGTGGAGAAGATGCGTCCCGAGAGCGACGACGACTGGCTGATCGTGGCCGGCGACGTGGCCGAGCGCGCCGCCGACATCCTGTGGGCGCTGGGCACCCTCAAGGAGAACTTCGGCACCGTCATCTGGCTCCCCGGCAACCACGAGGTGTGGACCCCGAACGACGACCCGGTGACCCTGCGCGGCGAGGCCCGCTACCGCCATCTCGTCGACGAGATCGGCCGGTTGGGCATCATCACCCCGGAGGACCCGTACCCGGTCTTCGAGAGCGCGAAGGGCCCGGTCGCGGTCTGCCCGATGTTCCTGCTCTACGACTACAGCTGGCGCGACGGCACCCCCGGCGCCACCACCAAGCAGCAGGCACTGGACCACTCCACCGAACTCGGCATCGTCTGCACCGACGAGATGCTCCTGCATCCCGATCCGCTGCCCGGGATCGACGACTGGTGCCGCGCCCGGGTCGCGCTGACCGCCGAGCGGTTGTCCGCGCTCGACCCCGAACTGCCGACCGTCCTCGCCAACCACTGGCCCCTGCACCGGGAACCCACCCGGGTACTGCGCTACCCGTCGTTCGCGCTGTGGTGCGGCACCGAACTCACCGAGGACTGGCACATCCGCTTCCGTGCCACCGAAGTGGTCTACGGCCACCTGCACATCCCCCGGATCATCCACCGCGACGGAGTCCGCTTCACCGAGGCGTCGTTGGGCTACCCGCGCGAGTGGGGCGCGCGCGACGCGGGCCCGCTCGGCCCGCGCCGGATCCTGTCCGGCCGCCCCGGGGCCCGCTGATGATCGAGCACCTGGTCCCCGCCGCGGTCCGCACCCGGGCCGCCTACGGCGACGAACTCGACCACGTCCCCCTCCACCCCGAGGAGGAGCCCGCGGTCGCCCGCGCCGTGGCCAAGCGCCGGGCCGAGCACGCCGCCGGCCGCGCCTGCGCCCGCGAGGCGCTCGCCGCGCTCGGCCGGCCCACCGGCGCCATCCCGCGTGACAACACCGACCGGGGCGCGCCGGTCTGGCCGTCGGGCATCGTCGGCAGCATCACGCACTGCGACGGGTACCGGGCCGCCGCTGTCGCCCGCGCCGAGGACGTCCTCGCGCTGGGCATCGACGCCGAACCGGACGGCCCGCTGCCCGAGGGTGTGCTGGACGTCATCCACTCCACTCCCGAAGAGCGCGCCGCCCTCGGCAAGATCACCGCCGAGGTGCCCCGCATCCACTGGGACCGGCTGCTGTTCAGCGCCAAGGAGACCGTGTACAAGGCGTGGTACCCCTACCACCACCGGATGCTCGACTTCGGGGAGGCCGAACTCCTGCTCGCCCAGGACCCGGACGCCCCCGACCGCGGGTCCTTCACCGCCCGTGTCCTGGTGCCCGGACCGCTGCTGGCCGAGGGAGTCGGTCCCGACCTGTTCGCCGGGCGCTGGATCGCCCGGGACGGACTGCTGGCCACCGTCATCGCGGTCCTGGCGTCGCCCGGACCCGCCGCCTGAGCCGGCGCGGCGGGCCGGAGCAGCGGGCTCAGGCCGAACGGCGGCGGACCAGCGTCGTCTTGAAGATCACCGAGCGGATCTGCTGGGACGGATCGTCGATCAGCGCCAGCAGCAGCCGGGCCATCTCCGCGGCCATGTCCTCTACCGGCTGCCGCACGGTGGTCAGCAGCGGCCGGGAGGCGGTCGCCGCGCTGCTGTCGTCGAAGCCGACCACGGCGATGTCCTCGGGTACCCGGCGGCCCAGCTCGTTCAGGGCGAGCAGTGCGCCCTGCGCCATCAGGTCGTTGGCGACGAACACCCCGTCGGTGTCGGGGTGTTGCGACAGCAGCGTGCGCATCGCCGCCTCGCCGCCCTCCTGCGTGAAGTCGCCCGCCACGCTCGGCGCGTCCGCCTGGCCGTGCCCGGCCATCGCGTCGCGGAAGCCCGCCAGCCGGTCCCGGCCGGCCGGCGAGTCGTGCGGGCCGGCGATGGTGGCGATCGCGGTGCGTCCCAGGGACACCAGGTGCTCGACGGCCAGGTCGACGCCCGTCCGCTGGGCGATGTCCACGAAGCTGATCGGCACCGGCCCGGTCGGCCGCCCGAAGAGCACCGCCGGCAGCCCCGCCTCGCTGAGCAGGGCCGGCAGCGGGTCGTCGGGCGCTATCGACACCAGCACCACGCCGTCCATGTGCTGCTGGCGCAGGTTGTCCACCAACTCCTGCCGCACCGCGTCGGAGTCGGCGAGCATCAGTACCGGGTGCACCCCGCGCGGCCGCAGCACCGTCAGCAGTCCGCCGACGATCCGGCCGAAGAACGCGTCGCTGAACACCCGTGCCATGAAGGGGTCGTCGGCCGGGTGCTCGGGCACCGAGAAGACCAGCGCGACCGAGTCGGTGCGGCGGGTGACCAGGGTGCGGGCGGCCCGGTTCGGCACGTAGCCGGTCTGGGCCACCGCCTCCTGGACCACCTTCTGGATCTCGGGGTCGACGTTCCGGGTGCCGTTGACCACCCGCGACACCGTCGCCCGCGACACTCCCGCGGATCGCGCGACGTCTTCGAGGGTGGGCAGGCGGGGTCGGCCCGGACGACTGGTGGTCATGCCTGCCTTTATACCACGACGGGAGAGCGCTCTCCCGTCCCGTCGGGGCGGCGACAATCCGCAGATGGGGCGGGGTGCGGCGACCCCCCACAGGTCACCACCCCCCGCCCCGGTCACCGGCCCGCGGGTCCGGGCGGCGCGGTCACGCGTACACCCCGAACTCGTAGAGCGAGTCGCCGTACGCCGTTCCGCGCTGGGTCACGTTCACCCGCACGTACCGCCCCGAGGCACTGACGTCGAGGGTGTCCACCCCGCCGGTGCCGGAGGTGGTGGAGTACACCGTCGTCCAGCTGCTGCCGTCGTTCGACACCTGCACCTGGTACGCCTTGCCGTAGGCCGACTCCCAGCCCAGCTGGACGTGTTTGACCGCGGTCACCTGGCCGAGGTCGACCTGGAGCCACTGCGGGTCGCTCCAGTCGCTCGCCCAACGGGTGTCCCACTTCCCGTCGGTGGCGTTGGACGCGGGGAACGGCGCGCCGTCGCCCGTCTGCTGGTACGACGACGCCGACGTCGGCCTGCCCAGCGCCACGTTCGTGCCGGCCACCTGCGGCGCGACCACCCGGAGCGAGCGCGTCTCGATGCCGACGTTGCCGTGCCCGTCGTAGGCGTAGACGTAGACCTTCCACACGCCCAGCGTCTTGGGCGCCGTCACCGTGAACGTGCCGTCGCCGGTCTGGGTGAAGTCCACCTGCTTCAGGCCGGTTCCGCCGTCCACGTACTTCGAGGAGTACATCAGCTGGTAGCGCACCAAGTCGCCGTCCGGATCGGTGGCCGGCGCCGTCACCGAGTAGGTGCCGCCGGCCGGCACGGACGAACTGCTGCTCACCGTCATCGAGTTGATCACCGGCGGGGTGTCGGCCTGCGGCGAGCCGCCGTACGCCTTCGCCACCGCGTAGTACGACAGCCGCTTCCAGCTCTCCGGCATGACGTTGAACCACACACCGCCGAAGTCGTTCTCCTGGCCGTAGTTGAACATCGTGGCACCGAGCGCGACCCCCGTGTGGCCGGAGACGCACTGCCACGCCGAGGTGTAGCCGTCCCGGCTCTGCACGTCCGTCGGCTCGTCCGGCACGCCGTTCGCGTCGTTCGGCACCTCCCACTCGCCCGCCTCGCCGGACTCGGTGACGATGTACGGCTTGGTGTAACCACCGTTGATCCAGTCCTGCTTGACGTTGCACACCGCGCCGTAGGAGTTCACCGCGTACAGGTCGAGGTCCGGGGTGTACTGCTTGTAGTACGGCCACGCGCCGGTCCACGCGTCCGTGGAGGTCACCGGGTGGTTCGGGTCGATCGCGTGGATCGCCTGCACCACCTGCTCCACGTACGTCGCGTACGCGATGCGCTCCTGCTCGATCTGGGCGCCCGTGTAGTGGTCCTGCGTGGTGAGGATGACCTCGTTGCCGACGTCCCACATGAGGACGCCCGGGTTGTCCTTGTAGGTGGTCACCCACTGCTTGATGCTGTTGAGGGTGTCCGTCTTGTACGCCGTGTCGTTGACGTAGTCCGCGCCCTGGTTGAGCCAGAACCCGTTGATCACCTTCAGGCCGTACGCCGCGGCCGAGTCCAGCAGCGGCTTGCTCGTGCCGTCGGTGCCCCAGGTGCGCACCGTGTTGACGCCCATCGCCTTGAGGTCCCTCATGTGCGCGTCGGCCGTCGAGGTCGCCGGACCCCACGTCATGCCCTTGACCTGCCAGGGCTTCCCGTCGACCGTCAACTGCCAGTTCCCCTGGCCGCCGGTGACGTGCACGTTGCTGGCGCCGGTGGGCACCGGCGGGTCGGCGAGCGGCGCGGGCGCCGTCCCGGTGGACTGCTCGACGCTCACGTCGTCGATGCTCAACGTGCCGCCGGAGGAGGTGTCGTCACCGGGTGAGGTGCATCCGCACACCGCGTTCGGGTACGAACCGCCGATCCGCAGGCTGAAGTCGACGTAGAAGCCGTGGTGCACCGCCGCGTTCCAGGTGGACGTGCCCACCTGCGACTCGTTGACCTGCCAGATCTGCTTCCCGTCGAGGTACCAGCGGATCTGCTCGTCGGACTTCGTGCGGTCGACCACCTCGGAGTAGGTGTGGTAGCCGCTCTGGCAGCCGGAGCAGGACGCGAGGCCGCTGGTCAGGCCGTCGTACTCCGAGCAGTTGCCGCCCGGCGCGGTGCCGCAGTGCAGCGTCGCCGACAACTCGCCGCGGCCGTTCACGTCCTCCATGATGTCGCTCTCGCCGACCGCCGGCCACGTCGAGGTGTCGCCGCGATAGGCGGCGCCCATCGCCCGGAACGACGGCCAATAGCCCAGCGCCTTCGCCGGGTCGGGCTGCTTCAGCGTCGCCGAGACGAGCAACTCCCCGCCCGCCGGCGCGCTGAAGTCGCTGCGCTTGGACTCGATCCGGCCCGAGGTCCAGCTCCCCCCGCTCTTCAGCGCGGTGAGGTCGAGGTGGCCGCTGCCGTCCAGGCCGACGTTTGCCGGGGAGGCCGTCGCGGTCTCCACCTCGCCAGTGCCCCACTGCGCGGCGCCGCCGGGATACGACGTGCCGGTGTCGATCGTCCAGTTCGCGCTGCTCGGGGAGGTGGCGGCCGCGCCGTCGAAGCCGTCGCTCCACACCGGGGTCCAACTCCCGGGCGGCGTCGTGCCGGTGCCGCCGTCGCCGCCGCCGCCGGTGGTGCCGCCCGTACCGCCGGTCCCGCCGCCGGAAGCGTTTCCGCCGGCCGAACCGTAGACCCGGAACTCCCAGAGCGAGTAGCCGTATCCGTTCTCGCGCTGGGTGCCGTACATCCGCACGTAGCGGCCGGTACCGGTGACCGCCAGGGTCTGGGTGCCGCCGGTGCCGCTGGTCGTGGAGTACACGCTCGTCCAGTGCGACGCGTCGTCGGAGACCTGGATCTGGTACGCGGTCCCGTAGTTCTCCCAGACGAGTTCGACCCGGTCGATCGTGGCCGTCGCACCGAGGTCGACCTGCAGCCACTGCGGGTCGCTCCACGCGCTCGCCCACCGGGTGGCGGAGTCGCCGTCCACCGCGGCGGAGGCGGCGTAGCCGGCGCCCTCCGTGCTGGAGGCGGTGGCCGGCTGCCCCTGGGACAGCAGGGAGTCGGCGGCGTGTGCCTGCGGGGTGGGGATCGCCAGCGCGTACACCGCGAGCCCCAGGACCAGCAGCGCGAGCAGTGCGAGGCGCAGGGGTGGCCGGGCCGGCAGCGGGCCGGCGGAGCTGACGGAGCCGGAAGAGCCGGGTGAGCCGACCGGTCCGGCGGATCTGCGCCCGCGCGGACGGGCGGGCGGCGGGGGTGATGCTCGCATGATGCTGCTCCAGTGGGGGCGTGGAAAGCGCGGAACGGGCGTGGGTGGGGCACGCGGTGGAGGCCGTGCCGGAAGGGGCGCGGCGCGGGACGGTGGGGGACGGGACACGGATCGGGTGGGGAGTGGTCGTGCGGAGCGGTCGTGCGGGAGAGCGCTCTCCCGGGATTGGCCCCGATGGTCGCCGCTGCGTTTCGGGCGTGTCAAGGGATCGCGCGCGAGAACGAGCGGAACGGCGTGGCGCACGGAGCCCTTTCGCGCCGTTTCGGAGCTGCGTCCGCCCGGCTCTGGGTCGCGGTGGGGTGCGGCACCGGGGGCGGGGATTGCCCCGCGGGCTCCGGGCGATCTAGGGTCGGGTCCGTCCGTCCATACCTCCGATGTATTGGAGCTCGCGGCTCATGCCCATGCAGCCCTGGTTCCCCGACGCCAAGCTCGGCATCTTCGTCCACTACGGCATCTACGCCGTCGACGGCGTCCCCGAGTCGTGGGCGTTCTACGACGGCCGGGTCAGCCGCGAGCAGTACTTCGGGCAGCTCGCCGGGTTCACCGCGTCCCGCTACGAACCGGACGCCTGGGCCCGGCTGTTCGCGCGGGCCGGCGCCCGTTACGCGGTGCTCACCGCCCGCCACCACGACGGCGTCGCGCTGTGGGACACCGCGCAGCAGGGCCTGTCCGTGGCCCGTGACACCCCGGCCGGCCGCGACCTGGTCGGTGGTTACGCCGACGCGCTGCGCGCGCACGGCCTGCGGGTCGGGCTGTACTACTCGCACTCCGACTGGTCGCACCCCGATTACCCGACCGTCCGCCACCCGTCGCCGCCGGCCGGGATGGGGGTCGACGAGAACCGCTTCAGCAGCCCGGAGCCGGGCGCGGAGGACCCTGCCGCCTGGAACCGGTTCCTGGCCTACCGCAACGCGCAGGTGGGCGAGTTGGCCACCCGCTACCGGCCGGACCTGCTGTGGTTCGACGGGGAGTGGGAGCGCACCGCCGAGCAGTGGGGCATCGACGCGCTGGCCGACGAGATCCTGTCGGTGAGCCCGCAGGTGGTGCTCAACTCCCGCATGCTGCACCGCGGGGACTACGCCACCCCGGAGCAGGGTGTGCCGCTGCGCGCACCGGACGGCCCGTGGGAGCTGTGCCTGACGGTCAACGACTCCTGGGGCTTCCAGCCGCAGGACCACCGGCACAAGTCCGTCGGCCAGCTCGTCCGCTACCTCACCGAGACGATCGGCGCCGGCGGCAACCTGCTGCTGGACGTCGGCCCGCGCGAGGACGGCACGATCGCGCCGGAGCAGATCGCGCGCCTGGAGGGCCTGGGCGAGTGGACCGAGCGGCACGCCGACGCGGTGTACGGCACCGTCGCCGGCCTGCCGCCGGGCCACCACTACGGTCCGAGCACGCTGTCCGCGGACCGCCGGACCCTCTACCTGACCTGCTTCGACCCGCCGCGCGAGACGGTCTCGGTGCGCGGCCTGCGCAACACGGTGCGCAGGGCCACCGTGCTGGGCACCGGAACGGAGGTCGGCCACCAGGTCACCGGCGGGCTGCACGACGTGCCCGGGGTGCTGTGGATCGACGCCCCCGCGGCGGCCGACGTCGACCCGTACGCGACGGTGCTCGCCCTGGAGCTGGACGGCGAGTTGGACCTGTACCGCGGCGCCGGCCGGGACTGAGGTACCGGGAGCGGGCGGCTTCGGTCGCCTGCCTCCGGCCTGCCCCCACGGCCGGTGCGCGCGGGGCCGGTTGGCCGCGGGTCCGTGCGCGCGCGGTCCGTCCGCCACGGTCCCCTCGCCTGCGGACCAGGCATCGGATGTCTACCGGGTCGGCGGGCCGGTGGCCCCCAGAGAGCGCTCTCAGATTTTCCGTGAGAGCGCTCCCCGGCAGGCTGCGGTGCGCCCGCGATCTGGCACTATGTGCCATGTACCGTGACAAGGGGGAGCCCGGTGAAGCGCGACGTGGGTCGGACGACGAGGGATCTTCGCCGGCACAACCGCACGTCCGTACTCACCCGGCTCTACCTGCACGGCCCGGCCAGCCGCTTCGACCTGATGCGGGCCACCGGACTCAGTTCGGCGACGGTGAGCAACGTGGTCACCGGCCTGGTCGGCGACGGTCTGGTCGCCGAGGCCGGGCTGCTGGACTCCGACGGCGGCCGGCCGCGCACCCTGCTGGAGGTCAGGCCGGGTTTCGGGCAGGTGGCCGGGGTCGACATCGGCGAGACGCACGTCCAGGTCGGCCTGTTCGACTGGACCCTCGACACCCTGGCCACCGCCACCTATCCGATGGACGAGGGGCGTCCCGATCCCGCGCTGCTGGCGGGTCTGGTGACCGCGGGCATCGAGGAGGTCACCGCGAAGGCGGGCACGGACTCGGCCGCGCTGCTCGGTGTCGGGGTCGGCGTGCCCGGCGCGGTGCTGCCCGACGGCCGCGTGCACGCGCCGACCCTCGGCTGGTCGGGAGTTCCCTTCGACGGCCTGCTCAGGCCGCACATCGCTGCCCCGTTGCACCTGGACAACTGCGCCCGCACCCTCGGCCAGGCCGAGATGTGGCGCGGCGCGGGCCGGGGCGCCGAGCGGGCGATCGTCGCCCTGCTCGCGGTCGGCGTCGGTGCCGCGGTGGCGACGGGCTCGCCCGGCGGCGTGACCAGTACGACCAGCGAGTGGGGCCACACCGTGGTGGAGAAGGGCGGCGCGCCCTGCAGGTGCGGGTCGCGCGGCTGCCTGGAGGCGTACGTCGGCGCCGACGCGATCCTCGCGCACCACGAACAGCAGCCCGGGGCGGCGGAGTTGCGGGGGAGCGGCACCGAGCAGCGGCTGGCCGCGCTGGTCGCCGACGCCCGCCGGCCGGGTGCCGCCGCCGACACGGTGCGCTGGGCCGCGGGATACCTCGGCGTGGGCATCGCCAACCTCGTCAACCTGCTCAGCCCGGACCGGGTGATCCTCTCCGGCTGGGTGAGCGCGCTGCTGGGGCCCGAAGTGCTGCCCGCCGTACGCGAGGTGATGGACCGTCATGTCCTGGACTACATGACGGGCGGGACCGTGCTCGAACTCGGCCGGCTCGGTCAGGAGGCGGTCGCCCTGGGCGCGGCCACCCTTCCGGTGCACGAACTGCTCACCGCGGGCGGCCGTTGACCCTGGCGGCGGAGCGGCGGCGAGCGGCGGTGGCGGGCGGGCGGACCCGGCGGGGAGGTCGGCGCGGTGCGGCTCAGGCGCAGGCCGGGTGCTTGCTGCTGGGGCCGAAGAGGAGCTCGATGTGCTCCTTGGCGGTGGTGCGGCCGCGGGCGACGGTGACCGTGACCGAGCCGCCGGTCTCGGCGGGGAGGACGAAGGCGTAGACCGGGCGGCGGCCGCCCGCCATGCTGATGACCTGGTGGTAGGGGACCGGCCTGCCGTTGCAGGTGACCCCGCGGAGGGTCTCCCGGTCGACGCCGAAGAAGTAGTTCGCGCCCGATGCCCCGCCCAGGCCGCCGAGGTTCATCAGGCCCGGTTTCGGTGCGTAGGCGGTGTCGCTCGCGTGGGCGGTGCACGTCGTCGTGGACCAGCCGCCGTCCGCGGTGTCGGAGCCGCTGCAGAAACGGTTGTCGGGTGTCTCCCAGATGAAGAGCTCGGACACGTCGTCGGCGTTGACCGCGAACATCCCACGCGGGCCGGGCGTGTTGTGGGTACCCGGCGGGTTCTGCTCCAGCATGTGGGCCGAGGCCGCGGCCAGCAGCTTGTCGTGCGCGGACTGCGACGTCCGCGGGGTGGCGGACCGGCGGTCCGCGCTCGCGTTTCTGTCGCCGCCCGCAGCCGAGGCGTGCGTCCTGCTCGCCGACGGCGTGCCGCCGCGCCCGCCCGCCGCGTCGTCCTGCCCGGTGCCCGAACACGCCGCGGCCGACAAGGCGGCGGCGCAGGCCAGTGAGAGCGTGAAGTACCTGCGCATGTGTCCCCCCTCGTTCCCCCGAACGAGCCCCGCGCGGAAGGTAACACGCATGGATGAACGAACGGGGCGTTCCGGTCCGGGGGTCGGGCGGGCCGGTGCCGGCCCGGGGCCCTCTCGGTCGGCGGCCCGGCGGGTGGCCGTCGTGGGGTCCCGGGGCCGTCGCCGGAAAAAGGTGGCGCACGACCGTTGACCCCCCATCAGTAGCTACTTAGTTTAAGTCGCGGAAAAAGCGGCGCGGTTGGCGTCGCCCTCCCCGTCCCCTGGAGCACGTATGCCCTCCCATCCCTGCGACGGCCGGCTGTACATCGGCGGGGCCTTCGTGCCCGCCGCCTCCGGACGGACCGGAAGCGTCGAGGAGAAGGCCACCGGCGCGGAGATCGGCCGGTACGCCCTCGGCTCGGCCGCCGACGTGGACCGCGCGGTCGCCGCGGCCCGGGCCGCGCAGCCTGGCTGGGCCGCGCTGGCCGCGCCTGAACGGGCCGCGCACCTGCGGGCGTTCGCCCGCCGGCTGGAGGAACGGTACGACGAACTTGTCGAGCAGAGCATGCGCGAGACCGGCGGGGTCCGGGCCAAGGGCGAGGACGAGGTCGGCACCGGCATCCGGCAGCTCCTGCAGTCGGCGGTGCAGGCCGGCGAGAGCGCGGGCGACGTGCTGCCGCCCTACAAGGCGGGGAAGTTGTCGCTGTCGCGGGCGGTGCCGATCGGCGTGCTCGGGCTGATCACGCCGTGGAACTACCCGATGAACCTCGCGATGCGCGCCCTCGCGCCGGGGCTGGCGTTCGGCAACACGGTGGTGCTCAAGCCCGCCGAGCTGACCCCGGTGATCGGCGGGCAGGCACTGGCGGAGGCGGCGCACGACGCGGGCCTGCCGCCCGGGGTGTTCAACGTGGTGACCGGCGACGGCCCCGACGCCGGCTGGCCGCTCGCCCGCCACCAGGGCGTCGACCTGCTGGACTTCACCGGTTCCCGCGAGGTGGGCCTGGCCATCAGCCGCGCCGCCGCAGGGGAGTTGCGCGACATCCGCCTCGAACTCGGCGGCAGCAACGCCTTCGTGGTGCTCGACGACGCGGACGTCGAACTCGCCGCCGGCTGCGCGATGATCGCCTCGCTGGAGTTCCAGGGCCAGACCTGCATCAGCGCCAGCCGGCACCTCGTACAGCGCGAGGCGGCCGGCGCCTATCTCGACGCGGTGGTGGCGCGCGCCGCGGCGCTGGAGGTCGGCGACCCGTTCGCCCCCGGCACCGCGCTCGGCCCGCTGATCAGCGCCGCGCAGGTGGACCGGTTGCAGCACGCCATCGTCGGGCCGTCGCTCGCGATGGGCGCCCGGCTGCTCACCGGCGGTACCCACGACGGCCTGTTCTACCGGCCGACCGTGCTCGCCGACGTCACCCCGGAGATGCCCGCCTTCCGCGAGGAGGTCTTCGGTCCGGTCATCCCGGTCACCGTCGTCGACTCCGAGCACGAGGCGATCGCGCTGACCAACGGCCTCCCCATGCTGATGAACTCGGTCTTCACCCGCGACCTGGTCCGCGGCCTGGCGGTCGCCGAGCAGCTGCAGGCCGGCGAGGTCCACGTCAACGACGCGCACGCCCGGCACGGCGCCGAGAACCAGCTGCCCGCCTTCACCCGGCGCCAGTGGATCGGGGTGCAGCGCACCCCCCTGAACCTTCCGGACTGGGCCCAAGCGCCCGCGACGCGAGAGAGCTGAGGTACCCACCCATGAGCGAGACACCCACGAGACGGCGGACCGCCGCCGCGACCGCCGTGCTGTGCGCGGGCCTGCTGCTGGGGACGGCGGCCTGCGGCGGCGGTTCGGGCGGCAGCGGTCACGACGAGGCGGGCGGCGGCGGGTCCGGCGGGTCCGGCGGGAAGAAGGTCACCCTGACCTTCTGGGACTGGGACCCGAACATGGGCAAGGTGGTGGCCACCTGGAACGCGGCCCATCCCGACATCCAGGTCAAGCTCTCCAACCCGGCCGGCGGCGACCAGCTGGTGGCGAAGATGATCACCGCGCACGCGGCGGGCAACGGCCCCGACATCGCCAAGGTCGAGTACCAGTCGCTGCCCGCGCTGGTCGCCAAGGGCGTGGTGCGCGACATCACCGACTACACCGGGAACACCGTCAAGGACTACGACAGGACCACCCTGAGCAGCGCCGAGTTCCAGGGCAAGGTCTACGGCGTCCCGCAGGACTTCGCGCCGCTGATGCTCTTCTACCGCGCCGACCTGTTCAAGAAGTACGGCCTCGCGGTGCCCCGGACCTGGGACCAGTACGCCGCAGAGGCGAGGGCGCTGCGCGGGAAGGACCCCGCGGCGCACCTCACCAACTTCGACGCCGCGGACCCCGGCTGGTTCACCGGGCTGGCCCAGCAGGCCGGCGCCGACTGGTGGGCGGCCGACGGGAACAGCTGGAAGGTCGACATCGACGGGGCCGCCACCAGGAAGGTCGCGGGCTTCTGGCAGCAGATGGTCAAGGACGGCTCGGTCGCCAAGAACCCGTCCTTCTCGCCCGAGTGGAACAAGCAGATGAACGACGGTTCGCTGCTCACCTGGATATCCGGTGCCTGGGCGCCCGCCCAGCTCGGCGGCATCGCCCCGGCCACCAAGGGCAAGTGGGCGGTCGCGCCGCTGCCCGCCTGGACCGCCGGCGATCCGGCCACCGGCATCTGGGGCGGCTCGGCGACCACCGTCACCACCGACTCCGCGCACCCGCGGCAGGCGGCGCAGTTCGCGTCCTGGCTGAACACCGACGCGACCGCGCTGACCGAGCAGGTCAAGCAGATCAACATCTACCCGGCCGCCACCTCCGGCCGCTCCCTGCCGGTGCTGAAGGCCGCGCCCGCGTTCTTCCCGAACCAGCCGGACTTCTACGACCGGGTCGCCCAAGTCGCCTCCGGTGCCCGCAGCTTCCCGATGTGGGGTCCCAACGTCACCGTCACGTTCACCGGTTACACCGACGCCTTCAGCAAGGCCCTCCAGTCCGGCGGTTCCTTCTCCGGCGCGCTCACCACGATCCAACGGGCGAGCGTCGCCGACATGAAGAAGCAGGGATTCACGGTCGGCTGATGGCACCCACGACCGCTCGCCCGCGCCGGACCAGCCGGTTCCCGTACCTCCTGGTCCTTCCCGCCGTCCTGCTCCTCGCCGCGTTCGTCGTGGCGCCCGGCTGCTACGCGCTGGTGCTCAGCCTCCAGCGCAGTAAGGTCAACGGGGGCCTGCTCGGCGGCGGGACGCACACCGTGTTCGCCGGGCTCGCCAACTACCGCGACGTGCTCGGCGACACCCAACTGCGGTCCGGCGTGGTGCGGATGCTCGCCCTCGGCGCCGTGACCGTGCCCGGCACCGTACTGCTCGCGCTGCTGTTCGCGGTGCTGCTGGACCTGGAACACACCCGGCTCAGGCGGGTGACCCGGCTGGCGATCTTCCTGCCCTACGCGGTACCCGGCGTCATCGCCTCCCTGATGTGGGGGTTCCTCTACCTGCCCGCCACCAGCCCGATCGGCGGCGACCGGGTCGACTTCTTCGGGCAGGTCGCGGTCTACTTCTCGGTCAGCAACGTGGTGGTGTGGGGCGCCGTCGGCTTCAACATGATCGTCATCTACACCGCGTTGCGCGCCCTTCCGCCCGAACTCACCGAGTCCGCACGGCTGGACGGCGCCACCGAGCGGCAGATCGTGCTGCGGATCAAGGTGCCGCTGGTGATGCCCGCGGTGGTGATGTGCACCCTCTTCTCGGTGCTCGCCGCCCTCCAGGTCTTCAACGAGCCCAACACCCTCAAACCGCTGTCCAACGCCGTCTCCTCCACCTGGGTGCCGCTGATGCAGATCTACGACCAGGCGTTCGGCAACTCCGACATCCACTCCGCCGCCGCGACCTCGGTGGTGCTGGCCGCGGCCGCGCTCGTGCTGTCGTTCCTGACCGCGCGGATCATCCAGTCGCGGGTCCAGCGGGAGGCCGAGTGACCGCCACCGAATCCAGGGCGGCGGCCGCTGCCCGTGCCGTCGTGACCGGCGGCCGCCCCGGCCGCACGCCCGCCCCCGCGCCGCGCGGGCCCCGCCGCCGCGTCGCCCTGCTGCCGACGGCCGCCCTCGTGGTGGGCGCGCTGTACTGCGTCGTCCCGACGCTGTGGATCCTGGTGGCGGCCACCAAGTCCCGTACCGAGTTGTTCTCCACCTCCACCTACGTGCCCTCCCTCGGCCTCGGTCTGGTGCGCAATGTCCGGGACCTGTCGGACTACCAGGGCGGCATCTTCTGGCGGTGGATGCTCAACAGCTTCCTCTACGCCGCCGTCGGCGGGGCACTGGCGTCCTTCGTGTCCGCCGCGTGCGGCTACGCGCTGGCCAAGTACGCCTTCCGCGGCCGTACCGTGCTGTTCCACACCATCCTCGCGGGAGTGCTGCTCCCGCAGATCGTGCTTGCGGTGCCGCAGTACCTGCTGCTGTCCAAGGTCGGCCTGACGGACAGTCTGATCGGTGTGCTGTTGCCGCAGTTGTTCAACCCGTACGGCATCTACCTGTGCCGGATCTATGCCCGGGCCGCCGTGCCGGACTCGCTGCTCGAAGCCGGCCGGATCGACGGCGCGGGGGAGGGGCGGCTGTTCTTCTCGGTCGGGCTGCGGCTGATGGGGCCCGGGCTGGTCACGGTGTTCCTGCTCCAGTTCATCGCGATCTGGAACAACTTCCTGCTGCCGTACGTGATGTTGACCAGTGACGACAAGTTCCCGCTGACCGTCGGGCTGTACAGCCTGCTGCGGCACGGCGCGGCCGAGGCGTCGCTGTACTCCCTGGTGATCACCGGGACGCTGCTGTCCGTGCTGCCGGTGATCGCGCTGTTCCTCTCGCTCCAGCGGTTCTGGCGGATCGACCTGGTGACGGGGGCCCTCAAGTAGGGACCGCGGCTCGCGCCTGTGCCCGGTCCCGCTCCTGTGCGGGCTTCGCGTTCCGAAGCCCGCACAGGGGAAGGCGCCGCACCGCCGCCACCGGAGCGCGCGGGGCTCAGCCCTCCCGGCGGTAGACCGCCGTCACGTCGACCGTGGAGGTCGCGGCGACCATGCCGAGCTGATTCCACTTCATATCGAACTCGCCGCGGTCGACGCTGACTTCGGCCTCAAGGGTGGCCTCCTGCGGTGAGGTCAGGCTGACCCGGGCGGGGAAGGTGAGGGGGCGCGAGACACCGCGGATCGCGAGGTCCCCGCTGACCTGGACCTCTCCGGACCCCTCCGCGGGCGCGGTGAGGGCGCCGGCGGTGAAGACGATCGACGCGTGCGCGTCGGCGGCGAAGAAGTCACCCGAGCGCAGGTGCTTGTCGCGCTTGGCGTTGCCGGTGTCGAGCGAGGCGGCCTCGATGGTGAGGGTGCCGCGGGCGGTGCCGTCGGACGCGACCTCACCCTCGCCGCTGACGGTGCCGAAGGTGCCCTTCACCGTCGCCAGCCCCCAGAAGGTCTTGCTGCGGAAGCGGACGGAGGAGCGTGCGGGGTCGAGCACCCAGCGTCCGGCGTCGGCGGTGGTCTGCGACATGGTGATCGTCCTCTCGGGGCGCCGGCGAGCCGGGCCGGCCCACCGGTCTGATGACGCGGCCAACACGTTACCAGCTATTAGCTAGCCAGCGAGATAATAGCTCGGAGGCTATCCTGATCCCATGGTGGTGGAACCCGTACGGAGCAAAGCGGCGCAGGCCTGCCCGGACGCCGACGAGCTCGCCCTGCTGCGGCAGTGGCACGCCCTGCATTCCGGGGTGCGGCGGCTCACCGACGACCTGCTCGCCGACGTCGAGGCCGGGCAGGGGCTGGCGCCCAGCTCCTTCCAGGCGCTGATGTTCCTGGTCACCGCGCCCGGCCAGGCCGCGCCGATGAACCAGCTGTCGGCCGCGCTCGGCTTCTCCACCGCCGGCACCACCAAGCTCGTGGACCGGCTCGCCGACGCCGGGCTCGTCGAGCGGCGCCCCTCCGACGCCGACCGCCGGGTCGTCTACACCGCGCTGACCTCCGCCGGCGCCGAGTCCGTGCTCGCCGCCTCGCGCGACCTCGCCCAGGCCCTGCGCACCCGCGTGGTGGCTCCGCTCGGCGAGGACGTGTTCCTCGCACTGTCCGAGGCCGTCGGCTCGCTCGCCCCGTCGGACGGGGACGTGACGGCCGGCGGCGAACCGGCCGCGGTCCCGCCGTGCCGGTGATCCGTCCCGCCGAGCCTCCTCAGCGGCCGGACGAGGAGGACGGGGGGTACGGCGGGGATCCCGACGGTATGTCCTTCGCCACCCGTGCCGCGGCCGTGTCCGGCACAGTGGGGATCATGGATCCCGAGATCCCGTCATCGCACGATCCGCACGTGCGCCACCTGCGCGTGCTGTTCCTGGCGGTCGTCACCGGCAGCTTCCTCTTCCTGATCCCCTGGATCGGCTACCTCTCGGTCAGCCTGCCCACCCACCACGAGGTCGACCAGTGGCGCTTCGCGTGGGTCGGCTTCGACGGCGCGCTGATCGCCGCGATCGGCGTCACCGCCTGGTGCGCCTGGCGCCGGCTGCAGATCTTCATCCCTTGGGCGCTGGTCACGGCGGCGCTGCTGTGCTGCGACGCGTGGTTCGACATCGTGCTGGACTGGAACAGCGACGAGCTGACCGGCGCCATCCTCACCGCCGTCTTCGCCGAACTCCCGCTCGCCGCGCTGCTGGTGTACGTCGCCCGCAAGATGATCCGGCTGACCGTGATCATCGCCTGGCGGCGCGCCGGACGCACCGGCACGGTCCCCGCGCTCTCCCGGCTGACGCTGGTCAAGCTCACCGCCGAGGAGCAGCGCAGGTCGGTGTGCGAGTGCGGCCACGACCACCCGCGCGGCATCGAGGCGGGCCGTCCGGAGCGCGAGCCCGGCCACGCGGTGGGCATCGAGGGCACGGACGCGGGCACGGACGCGGGCACGGCCGCGCCGAGCGCCGAGATGCGGGCCGCTGACGCTTCGGAGGTCGGCCCCCGGGCGGACGGTGCCCAGGTCGCCGGCGGTTCGGAGGTTGCTCCCCGGGTGGACGGTACGCCGGGGGCCGGTGGTGCGGACGTCGATGCGGGGAGCGCCGGGACCGCGAGCGCGGGCAGCCCGGAGCCGGGCGGGACGCGTGACTCCGCGCCGCCCGGCCGGCCCGGTTAGGGCTTGTCTCAGCCCGCCTCGATCCTCCGGACCGCCGTGTCGAGGGCCGCGTCCCGGGAGGCGTAGACCTCGCAGACGGGGTTCCCGCTCGGCGTGCCGGTGTGGTCGATCTCCCACAGGCTCAGTTCGGTGCCGTCGAGCAGGAGGAACGCGTGCTCGTACAGCGTCCAGGTCACCGTGCGGCCCGCCACGAGGGCGTTGCGGCGGGTCACGATGCCGATGGTGTGGGCGATGGCCGCCCGCAGCCGCTGGTGGACGTCCTCACTCGGCGGGTTGGTGTTCGACGCGCGGCGCAGCAGCCGGCGCGCGTGCTCGGGCGATCCGCCCTCGGTGTACGCGCGGTGGCAGCCCGCCTGCTCGGAGGGCAGCGGCAGAGGCGGTTCCGAGGGCGACGCACCGCGCGGTCCGCCGCTACCGTCGGCGCCGTCCAGGGCGCCGAGCCCGCCGAAGTCCGTGAGGTCGGCGATCTCCGCGAGGTCGGCCGCCTCGGTGATGTCGGTGATGCCGGTCATGTCGTCCGGCCCGAACCGTGGCCCCAGCGGCCGGCCGAACGCCGCGTCCACCTCCCACTCCGCGAGGGCGAGCTCGCCCGGGTCGGTGAACACCCCGCGGGCCGGCACCCCGCCGGGCCCGGTGTTGTGCTCCAACTCCCACACCAGACGTACCCCGCCGTCCGGCAGGAGGAAGCTGTGCCGGAAGGTGCGCCGGTCCATCGGGCGCGGCGGCCCCTTCGCATGGCGGCAGGACTGGAGGCCGCAGTAGTGCATCAGCGCGCTGCGCACCTCGGCCAGATGCCGCGCGGCATGCGCGCCGTTCTCGGCGCGGCCCAGTAACCGCGCCAACTGCTCGGCGGGCCGACCGCCCGCCCGTTCGATGTCCGGCTCCACTGCCCGTGCAGGTTCAGCGTCCATACGGCCCTCCCGACTCCCCGGCGCCGTGCTCTCCTGCGTGCCACTCAGCGTAGTGGCGCTGTCGCCGATGGCGGACAAAAAAACCGGTAATTACGGGCGTGTACGTCGTAACGCGCGCCCCCTGTCGGCAGTTGGGATGAGACTCAGTCCGCCAGCCCGGCGCACCACTGCAGCGCGCCGCCCAGGTGGCGGCGGAACTCCGGGTCCGCGTAGGCGGATTCGAGGTGCCCGAGCGCGGTGTAGAACACCCGCCCCTCGCCTGCCGGATGGCACCAGACCAGCGGATGCGTGGTCCCCATGGTGCCGCCGTCGTAGCTGTCCTCGTCGGCCGACGCGAGGACGCGGACGCCGCGGCCGGCCGGTCCCGCACGGAAGTTGTACCACTCGTCGGTCCGGCGCCAGGTCGCCGGAAGGTGGGCGGTGGCCGGATGGGTGCGGTCGTGCACGAGGACGTCGGCCGGCTGGATCTCCGGGTGCCCGTCGAAGCGGGCGCCGAGCAACTCGCCGTAGTACGGCCAGTCGTACTCCGCGCAGGTCGCCGCGTGGACGCCGAGGAAGCCGCCGCCGCCCGTGACGTAGTCGCGCAGCGCCGCCCGGGACCGGTCGTGCAGCACCTCGCCGGTGGGGGAGAGGAACACCACGGCCGCGCAGGCCGCGAGCGCGCCCTCACGCAGGTCGTCCGGGTCCTCGGTGTGACGGGTGCGCAGGCCGTGCTCCCCGGCGAGATCGGCGAGCGCGGCGGCCCCGGCCGCTATCGACGCGTGCCGGTACCCGGCGGTCGCGCTGAAGACCAGCACGACGCCGGTGTCCGGGGTCACAGGCCGCCCTGAGGTCCGTCGGGTTCGGGTCCGGACGGTGGTGGCGCCTCGTCCGCGGCGGCCGGGGTGCGTTCCTTCGGGAGCGGCGGCGGTCCCGGGACGCGGGACGGGCCCGCACCCGGGAAGCGGGCGCCACACCGGGCGCACTCCGGCGCGGCCGTCTCCCGGAAGGCCCCGCATTGCTCGCACACCCGGTCCAACCAGCAGGCCGGGTCGCCTCCTTCGCCGAACTCGGCTCGCTCGCTTGCGTCGGTCACGCCGTGCCCGCCTCCTGTTCCGTGCGGGATCGTGCCGCCCCCGCTGTGCCGGTGGTCTCGTCGGTGCATTGGGATGTCGGTGGGGGTACGGAGGGGGACCCGGGCGAGGGGGCCGACGAGGGCGCGGAAGGGGCGGAGCGGCGGTCGGCGCCGCGCGCGTCCGCGTCCCACCGGTTCATCGCGCGCCGCAGGGAGCGCGGCTCGGCGAAGCCCAGCCGGGCGGCGCGCTGGGCCGAGCCGGTGCTTCCGTGCCGCAGCCCGTCGGACTGCTCGCGCCGTACGGTGTCGAGTTCGGCCCGCCAGGTGGTGCCGGAGTCGCCCAGGCGGCGCTGGAGGGTCCGCGCGCTGATCGCGAGCTGGCGTGCGGCGTCCGCCAACGAGGGTCGGCCGTAGGGCAGTTGATCGGCGATCACCTCGCGCAGGCCGGGGACGGGTACCGGCTGCGGTGCTCGCGGCGGGGGCATCGCGGCCGCCGCGCGCAGCATGATCGCGGCCAGGGCGGGGTCCGCGGTGGCCAACGGGCGTTCCAGGTCGCGGCGGTGCAGCGTGATGGCGTCGTGCCCGGCGCCGAACTCCAACCGGGCGGCCCCGAAGGCCTCCCGGTACGCGCCCTGCCGGTGGGCCGCACGATGGGTGAACTCCACCCGGACCGGGGAGAGTGCGTCCGCGGTCGCGTGCCGGATCATCGCGGTGAGCACCGCGAGCGAGAACTCCGCGACCACCCAGCGCAGTTCCTCGTCCCCGTGCCGCACGTCGTAGCTGATCGTGACCTCGTCGCCGGCCTCCTCGGTGATCAGCAGGGAGTTGCTGCTGATCAGGTGGATGTGGGCGCCGAGGCGGGCCAGCCCCTCGCCGACGGTGGGGGCGGAGGCCATCAGGTAGTCGAACACGTCGAGCAGGCCCGGCCGGTAGCCGGCCGCGGTCAGCAGCCCGGCGTCGGGCCGGCCGGTACGGGCCAGCACGCTGCCCCACAGCTGGTAGGTCCGTGCCGAGGGGGTGCGGGCGGTCTCCGTCTGGGCCAGCAGGTGCGGCAGTCCCGCGGACCGTGCCAGCGACTCGGCGTCGCGGCGGCCGTTCGTGGAGGAGACGACGATCAGACGGGGTACCACGACGGCCTCGGTGTGCGGCGGTATCGCTGCGGGGGCGGGGCCGTTGGCGGATCCGTGACCGCCGGCGGCCTCACCCCGAGGTATCCACCCGCCGGGCTCGCCGGACCTGGCGGACGCGCCCGGGGGGCCGCCCCGGTCCTGGGCGCCGGCGGGCGGGCGGGGGTTCGCGATCCGGTGCGGGGCAGGGGGGTCGGCGGTCGTGGGGGAGACTGGCGGCATACCGGAACTCCGGCGGTCGGTGGGGGGCTTCCTCGGTCTCCCGCGGTTGCCCGCGGAGGACGTCCCAGCAGCCTACGCGCGATCTGGCGCGTTCTGACCACCAGGTGGCGCGTTCCGTCCTCCCGTACAGCGGCGGTTCCGCCGATGATCGGTGCACTGGCACCCCCGGGTGCCGTGGTGCCCGAGGGGGGCGCGGGGTCGGCGGGGGAGAGCCGGTCCGGGTCGGTCAAGAGATCCGTACCGACTCCGAACGGCCCTGTTCGCACGCTCGGCACCCGGCTCCGGGCGGGCCTGCCGTCGGCCCGGGCCGGCCCAGGTCGGCCGGCTCAGGCCGGCCCCATGAGGTGCCGTCCGCCTCGGTCCCGGGCCGCCCGGTTCGGTCCGGCTCAGTCCGGGTCGGGATCGAGCCAGTGCCGCCGGCCGACGCTGATGATGCGCATCCTCAGCCGCGCCGCGTGCAGGATCCGCCGGCGCACCTCCGGGTCGTCCGGCGGTGCCTCGAGGAGTTCCGCCGCCGTCGAGACCATGTGGTCGACATAGAGCCCGGCGAGTACGTGCAGGTCGCCCGCGGACCATCCGGCCGACGAGGGCTGCACCGCCAGTCCGGTGGCCACCTCGTCGGCGAAGCGGTCGAGTTCGGCCGCGATCGCCTCGCGTACGGTGCGCACCCCGCCGTGCCGCTCGCGCGCGATGAAGCGGATGTGCGGCCGGTGCGCGTCGACGTACGTCGCGGTGATCGTGACGGTGCGCTCGATCAGGGCGTCGGGCGCGGAGCCGTCGGCGCCGTCCGCGAGCACCGCGCGGACCATCGCGTGCAGGCTGCCGAGCGCCTCGCCGACCAGGGCGACCCCGAGTCCGTCCATGTCCGGGAAGTGCCGGTAGAACGCGGCGGGCGAGACGCCCACCTCCCGGGTCAGCTCGCGCAGGCCCAGGCTGCTGAGGTTCTGGTGCTCCAGCAGGCGCAGGCCCGCGTCGAGCAGCGCCTGCCGGGTCTGCTGCTTCTGGGCCTGGCGGACGCCGGGTCGGGGACCCTCGGCGGGTGCTCCGGTGTGACTCATGTCATTCAGTAAACAACCGTTCTCCGACTTTGGCCACCGTACACTGGTGAAGTCAGTGAACAACTGTAAGCCGAAACCTCAACTCGCTGGAGTTGCAGCAGACATGAGCCTCGTCGTCCTCCTGCTGGGCATGGGCATCCTGATGGGTGCCGCCGCCCACACCTCGCTCACGGTCTTCACCGTCCTCGCCGCCGCGATCGCGGCCTGGCTGCTCGGTTTCGCCGTCCGCGAGGGCATCGCCCGCCGCCACCGCTGAGCGGGCCCCGACCGTCCGGGCGGCCCGACCGGCAGCCCGAACCCACCGTTTCCGAGAGGAACATCGTGAACACCGCTGCGCACCCGGTCGACGCCGGCTCCTCGGCCGCGCGCCGGACCGGCGGCACCCCCGCCGCCGGCACCACCCGCGACGCCGACGGCATGGCCGTGGCGTCGTTCCTGCTGGGCCTGCCCGGCCTGCTCGTCATGAACGTCGTCCTCGGACCGGCGGCCGTCGTGCTCGCGCTCGTCGCGCTGGCCCGCGGCACCCGCCGGCGCGGCCGCGCGGCCCTCGGACTCGCGCTGGGAGTGGCCGACCTGGTCATCATGGTCACGCTCACCGTCGTCAACCACGGCGTCATCTGGTCCTTCACCTGATCCCACGCCGGCCCGACGCACCACGACCCGCCCCCGTACGTACGACGACGTACGGGGGCGGGTCGTTGGGGTCCGGGGCCGATCCGGGTCCGGACCGGCCCGGGGCGGGCCGGTCCCTGCCGGGTCAGCTCAGGTCGATGCCCGGGTAGAGCGGGAAGCCGGACAGCAGGTCGGACGAGCGGGTGGCGACCTGCTCCGCGACGGCCCGGTCCAGCACGTAGTTCGCCTTCGACCGGCCGCCCTTGGCCGCGGCGGCCGGCGTGGCGGCGGTGAGCACCGTGTCGATGAGGCCGGCGATCTCGTCCATCTCCGTCGCGCCCAGGCCGCGGGTGGTGAGGGCCGGGGTGCCGATGCGGATGCCGGAGGTGTACCAGGCGCCGTTCGGGTCCTGCGGGACCGAGTTGCGGTTGGTGACGATGCCCGCGTCCAGCAGCGCGGCCTCCGCCTGACGGCCCGTCACGCCGTAGGAGGAGACGTCGATCAGCGCGAGGTGGTTGTCGGTGCCGCCGGTGACCAGCGTCGCGCCGCGCCGCATCAGGCCCTCGGCGAGCGCCCGCGCGTTGTCCACGACGGCCTGGGCGTAGGTGGCGAACTCCGGGCGGGCCGCCTCCGCGAGGGCCACCGCCTTCGCGGCCATCACGTGCGGCAGCGGGCCGCCGAGCACCATCGGGCAGCCGCGGTCCACGTGCTCGGCGAGCGTGTCGTCGCACAGCACCATCCCGCCGCGCGGGCCGCGCAGCGACTTGTGGGTGGTGGTGGTCACGATGTTGGCGTGCGGCACCGGGTCGAAGTCGCCGGTCAGCACCTTTCCGGCGACCAGCCCGGCGAAGTGCGCCATGTCCACCATGAGCGTCGCGCCGACCTCGTCGGCGATCTCGCGCATGATCCGGAAGTTCACCAGCCGCGGGTAGGCGGAGTAGCCGGCGACCAGGATCAGCGGCCGGAACTCGCGGGCCGCGGCGCGCAGTGCGTCGTAGTCCACCAGGCCGGTGCGCGGGTCGGTGCCGTAGCTGCGCTGCTCGAACATCTTGCCCGAGATGTTGGGGCGGAAGCCGTGCGTGAGGTGGCCGCCCGCGTCCAGGGACATGCCGAGCATCCGCTGGTTGCCGAAGTCGGCCCGCAGCCGGGCCCAGTCCTGCTCGGACAGGTCGTTGACCTGGCGGGCGCCGGCCTTCTCCAGCGCCGGGCGCTCCACCCGCTGCGAGAGCACCGCCCAGAACGCGACGAGGTTCGCGTCGATGCCGGAGTGCGGCTGGACATAGGCGTGCGCGGCGCCGAACACGCGGCGGGCGTGCTCGGCGGCCAGCGACTCCACGGTGTCCACGTTGCGGCAGCCGGCGTAGAAGCGGCGGCCGACGGTGCCCTCGGCGTACTTGTCGCTGAACCAGTTGCCCATCGCCAGCAGGACCGCGGGCGAGGCGTAGTTCTCGCTCGCGATCAGCTTCAGCATCTCGCGCTGGTCGGCGATCTCCGCGGCGATCGCGTCCGCGACCCTCGGCTCGACGCCCCGGATCACTTCGAGGGCGCTGCGGAAGGCGGTCGACTCGACGGACCGGCGGGACTGGGGGGACTGCGGGGTGACAGACGGCTCGGCCATAGCGGGGTCCTCCGGAGGTTCGGCAACGGGGTGGCCCAGGCGCACGGCACTTCTCATCCAGTGCGAGCCGCTTCCCGATGGTTGCACCCATCCCAGCACGCCAGTCACGGCTCACGGTGAGCGTACCAACCCGCCCGGCCCGCCGCGTACTGTCGATCGAGGGACGACCCGGATGCCAGGCCGCCGCGACCGGATCGCGACAGCCCGTGACGTGACGGGCCGGGTCGTCCGTCGGCGCGAGCATGGGAGCGGTATGGGGAGCGGCACGGGCAGGACCGAGGCTTCGGGGACGGTACGGCGCCGGGTCACCCCCGAGGGCGTGGGGGTCGTCGAACTGGACCGCCCGGGCGCGCTGAACGCGCTGGACCTGGAGATGGTCCGCGCCCTCGGTGCGACGCTGCACGCATGGCGGGAGGACTCGGAGGTCCGCTCGGTGCTGGTGCGCAGCACCTCCCCGAAGGCGTTCTGTGCCGGCGGCGACATCCTGGCGATGCGCGCGGCCGGAATGCGGGGCGACGACGCGGCGGTCCGCGCGTACTTCGGCACGGAGTACGCGCTGAACGCGGCGATCGCCGGCTATCCGAAGCCGTACACCGCGCTGGTCGACGGGTACGCGATGGGCGGCGGCCTGGGGATCTCGGTGCACGGCTCGGCGATGGTGGTGACCGAGCGGGCGGTGCTGGCCATGCCGGAGACGGCGATCGGGTTCTTCCCCGACATCGGCGCGAGCCACTTCCTGCCGCGGCTGCCGGGCGCGGCCGGCTGGTACCTGGGACTGGCCGGCACGCGGATCTCGGGTCCCGCCGCGGTGGAGTGCGGCCTGGCCACGCACTACGTGCCGGCCGCCGAACTGCCCGCGCTGGAAGAGGCGCTGGCCGGCGCGGGCGGGGAGCCGGACGCGGTGCTGGCGCGGTACGCGGTGGACGCGCCGCCCTCCGAACTCGCCGCGCACCGCGCGGTGATCGAGCGCTGCTTCTCGGCGCCGGACCTGGCGGAACTGCGCGGCCGGCTCGCCGCCGAGCGGGACACCGGGGACGGCGCCGACTCCGTCTGGGCCGGCGACACGCTGGACGTGCTGGACCGGGCCAGCCCGATGAGCCTGGAGGTGACCTTCGAGGTGCTGCGCGCGGGCGCCGGAGCGAGCCTGGCGGACTGCCTGGCCCGCGAGCTGGAGCTCTCCTGCAGCACCGCGCGGGAGCCCGACTTCCATGAGGGGGTGCGGGCCGCGCTGGTCGACAAGGACCGCAACCCGGTCTGGGCGGCCCGGGTGTAGCCGCGGACGGTGGGGCGGGGCGGGAGCTGGAGCCACGGCGCGTATCAATATGTGAGATCGCGGTATCACTATGCGGTCATCCGAGCGTACTGTGGCGGGCGAAGGCCGCCGGACCGCGCCCGCCATCGGGCGGCAACGGGTCGCGGTCGTACGACGATTGGAGCGCCATGCCCCGGGAATGGGACGCCACGACCTACGACTCCCTGCCGCTGCCGCACCTCGGCTGGGGGCGGCGCACGCTCGCCCGGCTGCCATTGCGCGGTGACGAGCGGGTGCTGGACGCGGGCTGCGGCACCGGGCGCGACACCGAGGGGCTGCTGGACCTGCTGCCGGACGGCCGGGTGGTCGCGCTGGACGGATCGGTCCGCATGCTGGACCAGTTGCGGGAGCGGCTGGCGGGGCGGCTGGACCGGGTGGAGGTCGTGCACGCCGACCTGACGAAGCCGCTGCCGTTCGACGGCGAGGTCGACGCGGTCTTCAGCGTCGCCGCGTTCCACTGGATCGAGGACCACTCCGCGCTCTTCGCGGCGCTCGCCGCGCGGATGCGCCCGGGTGCCCGCCTGGTCAGCGACTGCGGCGGCCGCGGCAACATCGCCGCGGTCAACGCGGCCGTCGCAGAGGTGACCGGCACCCCCTCCGGCGGCTGGGAGTTCGCCGGGATCGACGACACCCGCGCGCGGCTGGCCGCCGCCGGGTTCACCGAGATCGACGTCCAACTGCGCCCCGACCCGGCCGTCTTCGAGCCGGGCGAGCAGCTGGAGTCCTTCCTCGCGACGGTCATCCTCGGCCCCCGGCTCGACGCCATGGCCGACGCCGACCGCGAGCCCTTCGTGAAGGCGGTCGCCGCGCGCCTGCCCGAGCCGGTCGCCGACTACGTCCGGCTGGAGATCTCCGCGGTACGGGGCTGACGCCCTGCCGGTGGCCCCGGGTCAGAGCACTCCGAGGGACGCGAAGAAGGCGTCCTCCAGCGGGTGTTCCCAGGAGGAGACGCGGACCTGGTAGCCCCGCCAAGTGAAGCCGACATCGTCGATCCGCGGGTCGGACCACTGGATCCGGGTGCAGGCGCACGCCATGCCCGTGATGGTGACGGTCTCCTGCGCGCGGGACGCCTCCTCGGGCTGCGAGGGGCGGTCCGGGGCGAGGAGGAGGTTGCGCAGGGTGGCCGGCGAGGGTTCGGGCCCGCTCCCTGGGATCGTCTGTGCGATCACGAGCGCCGGTGCCCGCCGGCCGCCCGGCTGGCCGTAGGAGTGCACGACCGCCCGCAGCACGCCGTCCGCGCGGCTGCTGATCCGGGGACCCCGCGGGCCGGGCCACTGCGGCAGGCCCAGCAACGGAAACTCGACACCGGTCACGGAGACTCCCGGGGTGGAGGGCGGTGCGCCCGGCTCGAGGGGACGAGCCGGGCGCCGACGGCCGGAACCGTCGATTCCTCAGGAATGTACCTCGGCGCACGGCTTGCCCGATATCCCGGACCACGTGTTGCAGAGATCGGTGTGGTTGTCGTAGTCGGTCTCCATGGTGGCGTCGGTCTCCATGTAGGTGCCACAGAGATCCGCGCCCGTGAAGGCGAGTTCGCCGTCCTGCCAGAAGTCCGCGTAGGAGCAGTATTCCTCCGGAGGGAAGGCCCAGGTGTTCCAGTAATTCACCCACAGGCCGGTGCCGTTGACCTCGATGCACACATCGGAATTGCATCCGGTGTGGGAGGCGGGCTGGGCGACGGTGTTCGGCCGGACCGCGCCGGTGCCCGCGACGGTCCGGACCGAGGCCGCCGCGGCGCGCACCGCGGGGGTGTCGATGTAGACGGTGTTCGGCCGCACTCCGAGGCGGTTGGCCTCGGATGTCGTGAGGACGCCCTGGTGGGCGGCGAGCGAAGCCTTGACGGCGGCCTGGTCGAGATGGCCGACGCGCAGGGTCGACGCGGCTGTCGCATGGCCGCCGGATGCGGCCGCCGCGGGTACTGCCGCGGTGGCCGCGGCCCCGAACGAGAACACGGCGACCGCGAGCATGAGAAACTTACGGAAACGCATTTCCGGATTTCCTCCCCCTATTTCACTGCCGAGCCGGGCGCGCGTTTCGGGCCCGAATCGGCGGGACGAGCAGAGTTTATGAAACGGGCTGCGGCGGCAGAAGGACGGGACGCGTCAATGGCCGGAAAAAGTCGTCATGTGACGGGAAACGAGTGGCGTCCACGCGGCGGTCGCGGTAGGCGGAATTTCCCCGCCGTCCGTGCGGGAGGCGGTGATCAGGTATTCCGCGCCGCGCCGCCCGAAAGTGGGAGTGGGAAACGCGCCGGCCGGTTCCGCCTTCCGCGACGTGTCCGGAATTCGCCGCAATCGGCTCGGTGTACGCCCTTCGCCCGGGTCGGCGCCGGCCGCCGCGCGCCGCGCCGCGCCGGGTCCATCCGCCGCGCCGGGCCCGCCCACGCCACGCCGACGGCACCTCTGAACCGGTTGAGCCGAAAGGGACCGCCGAGCCGCTCCGGTGGTCCCGTCGGCCCGACCGCCAACGCCACGGCGGCGTTTCAGTGTTGTTAAGGTGTGCGCCGAAGCACCACGGCACCCGCGTACCCGGGGGCCGTACCGCGCCACCCGGCCCTCCCGCGGGCCCCGCATCGTCCGAGGCCCGCATGCCGACCAAGAAGCGCCCCACCATCGCCGACATCGCCGAGGCCGCGGGCGTCTCCAAGGGCGCGGTGTCCTACGCGCTCAACGGCAAGCCCGGGGTGTCGGAGCCGACCCGGGCGCGCATCCTGGAGATCGCCGCGCGGATGGGCTGGCACCCCAGCAGCGCGGCTCGCGCGCTGTCCGACGGGCGGGCCGGCGCGATCGGGCTGGTGGTCGACCGGCCCGCGTGGGTGCTGGGCATCGAACCCTTCTTCATGCGGTTCGTCTCCGGTGTCGAGGCCGGCCTCGCCGCGACCGGCACCGCGCTGCTGCTCCAGGTCACCGAGGACGCCGGTGCCGAGGAGGCCGCCTACCGTCGCTGGTGGGGGGAGCGGCGGGTGGACGGCGTGCTCCTGGTGGACCTGCGCGAGCCCGACCCGCGGCCGGCGCTCCTCGCCGAGCTGGGGCTTCCCGCGGTGGTGGTCGGGCACGCGGGCCGCCTGCCGGGTGCTCCGTCGGTCTGGATCGACGACGCGGTCGCCGTCCGCGAGACCCTGGCCTATCTCGCCGCGATGGGGCACCGCAGGATCGCCCGGGTGGCCGGGCCGCCGCACTTCGTGCACACCCGGGCCCGGGGCGAGGCGTTCGAGGCCGCCGCCGAGGAGTTGGGGTTCGGGGGCGTGACCTGCGTCTACACCGACTACTCCGGTGAGGACGGCGCGCGGGCGACCCGGCGGCTGCTGTCGGGGGCGGGGCGGCCCACGGCCATCGTCTACGACAACGACGTGATGGCCGTCGCCGCGCTCGGCGTCACCCAGGAGATGGGGGTCGCCGTGCCGGGCGAGCTGTCCCTGGTCGCCTGGGACGACAGCGAGTTGTGCCGCCTGGTGCACCCGGCGCTGACGGCGGTCAGCCGCCAGGTCCCGGAATACGGCCGGCGCGCCGCGGAGTTGCTGCTCGCCCATGTGCGGGGGGAGCAGGTCGCGGACGTCCTGCTCGATCCGCCGGTGCTGGTCCCGCGCGGAAGCACGGCCCCGGCGCGGTAAGCCCGCCCGGCCCGCCTGCTCGGCCCGCCCGCCCGCTCGTCACAACCCGCCGCGTGGTCGCCCCCGCCCGCCTCTCCCCGTGGTCGCGAAACGCCTGCCCGCCCCACCGCCGTACCCTCCCGCGTTTTCCGCGGTCCAGACCAACGTCCCGCAGGTCACCGCCCCCGGGCCCGCCAACACGCCTTTGTTACAGGGTGTTTCATGGATCCGAACCGCGTGGGACACCTTGACGGCCTTGTGGCGCACGAGTTAAATCACGTCGCGATATAAGTCGTGAAACAACTGATGGAACAAAAGCGTGCAGGCCCCCTCGCTGCACGGTTGCCCCGAGGTTCGCGGCGTACGGCCCGCACCTGACATGTCAGGCCCATGCCATCATTGCCGAGAAAGGCAACGACCCATGAGCACAGCAACGCGCCCCCGCACGGGCAGAACCCGTATGCGGCGCACCCTCGTCGGGGTGGTGACGGCGGCCGCGGCGGCCGTCGCGCCCATGCTCGCGATGCCGGCCACCGCGCACGCGGCCGGTGAGAGCGTCCAGGTGTACCTCACCACGACCAGCGACTCCGGTGGCCGCAACGTCACCAAGGGCCTGGAGCAGCAGGCCCCGCTCGCCTTCTCCTCCGGCACCGGCGGCTCCGGCCAGCAGGTCACGGTGGACGAGGGCACGCAGTACCAGCAGTTCACCGGCGGCGGCGCGTCGTTCACCGACACCGCCGCGTACCTGCTCAACTCCAGCGGCGCCCTGTCGGCGTCGACCCGCAACTCGGTGATGCAGAAGCTCTTCGACCCGGTCAACGGGATCGGCCTGGACTTCCTGCGCAACCCGATGGGCGCCTCCGACCTGGCCCGCAGCAACTACACGTACGACGACATGCCGGCCGGCCAGACCGACCCGACGCTCGCGCACTTCTCCATCGCCCACGACCAGACGGACGTGCTGCCGCTGACCAAGCAGGCCGAGCAGCTCAACCCGAACGTCACGGTGATGGCGACCCCCTGGACGCCGCCGCCGTGGATGAAGGACAACGGCAGCTACGTGCAGGGCTGGCTCCAGTCGCAGTACTACGCGGCCTACGCGCAGTACTTCGTGAAGTACATCCAGGCGTACCAGGCCGCCGGCGTGCCGATCAACTACGTGTCGGTGCAGAACGAGCCGACCGTCGGCGGCGACTACCCCGGCGCGAACTGGAACGGCTCCGGGCTCGCCTACTTCACCAAGAACGACCTGCTGCCCGCGCTGCACTCCGCCGGCCTGTCCACGAAGGTGCTCGCACTGGACTGGAACCCGGACTCCTACGACAGCTTCGCCGCGCCCACCGTGGACGACGCCTCGATCCGCAACGACCCCAACTTCGGCGGCATCGCCTGGCACGGCTACGAGGGCAGCACCAGCGAGCAGACCACGATCCACAACGAGTACCCCAATGTGCCGGACTTCGACACCGAGCACTCCGGTGGCACCTGGATCGGCAACCAGCAGAAGGAGGACATGGAGAACCTGATCGACTACACCCGCAACTGGGGCCAGAGCTGGGTCAAGTGGAGCCTGGCGGTCGATCAGAACATGGGCCCGCACAACGGCGGCTGCGGCACCTGCACCGGCCTGGTCACCGTGCACAACGGTGACAGCCGCAGCGGGCAGGTCGACTACACCATCGAGTACTACACGATGGGGCAGCTGACCAAGTTCGTGAAGCCCGGCGCGCACCGGATCAGCTCCAACGACAACTCCACGGTCCGCAACGTCGCCTGGAAGAACCCCGACGGCTCCAAGGCGCTGATCGCCTACAACGAGGCGACCTCCGCGCAGCCGGTGACGGTCAACTGGGGCAACGAGCACTTCACCTACACCCTGCCCGCCGGCGCCTCGGCCACCTTCACCTGGTCCGGCACCCAGGGCAGCGGCGGCACCTCGCCGGGGCACACCGGCACCATCACCGGCTACGGCGGCAAGTGCGCCGACGTCGCGGGCGCCAGCTCCGCCAACGGCACCGCGGTGCAGCTCTACGACTGCAACGGCACCGCCGCGCAGTCCTGGACCGCGTCCGGGAACACCCTGCAGGCCCTCGGCAAGTGCCTGGACGTGGCCGCGGCCGGCACCGCCGACGGCAGCCAGGTCCAGCTGTACGACTGCAACGGCACCGCGGCCCAGCAGTGGACCAGAGGCCCGAACAACGAGCTGGTGAACACCGGCTCCGGCAAGTGCCTGGACGCCACCGGGCCGAGTTCGGCCAACGGCACCCGGCTGCAGATCTGGACCTGCACCGGGGCGGCCAACCAGCAGTGGACGGCGCCGGCCGCCTGATCCGCTGCCCCTGGACGGCCGGGCGGTGGACCTCTCACCGCCGTCCGGCCGAGCTGAGGGAAGAGCCGCCGGTCCGCGCTGACACGCGGGCCGGCGGCCGTCGCGCGCCCGCGCCGTACGCCCGATGGGGACGTACGGGTGAGCGCCGTACCCTCCCGTCGACTGATGTTCCCCGGCGCGTTGACCCGAGTGGCCCTGCGCGGGTGGGAGAGCGGGTCCGTTACGCCCTAGCCTGGACGGGCCGTCCCCACGCGCCGAGGAGTCCCCGTGTCCGTCGCCCGCACCGATGGAGCCCTGTGGCAGCGCACCTCTGTCCGGTCGACGGCGATGGTGCTGCCGCTCGCCGCGGTGGCGGTGCTGCTCGCCAGCAAGTGGACGCTGATCGACTCCGGCGCCGGTCAACTCGGCGCGGCCGACGGGGAGTGGCTCGCCGCCGCCTGCCTGGCCGCGATCATGACCTGGGTCTTCTCCGCCGTCGCGCTCCAGGGCGCGGTGATGCGCACCGTGCCGCCCGGCCGGCTGCTCGCCGCGCAGTTCGCCGCGTCGGCCGCCAACCACGTGCTGCCCGCCGGGGTCGGCGGCAACGCGGTGAACCTGCGCTTCCTGGTCCGCCGCGGTCTGACCCCCACCGGCGCGCTGGCCGCGCTCGCGGTGCGGGCGGCGGCCGCCGTGGTCGGGCGGATCACCCTGTTGCTGGCGGCGCTGCTGCTCTTCCCCGACGCCCTGCACATCCGGCGGGTCGTCACCGGGCGGCCCGAACTGCCCGACCACCCGGTGCTGCTCGCGTTCGGCGCGGTCGTCGCGCTGGCCGGGATCGTGCTGCTGCTGCGGTACGCGCGCCGGCTCGGCGCTCGGCTGCGCGGCTTCGTCGCCTCGGTCGCCTACGACGTGCGGGCCGTGCACCGCAACCCGTCCCGGATGGCCGCGCTGTGGGGCGGCTCGCTCGCCTTCCCGATGATGCACGGCGCGGTGGTGGTCGCCGTGATCCGCGCGGTGCACGCGCCGGTGCCGGTCGGCGGGGTCATGGTGGCGTACCTGTGCGCGAGCACCGCGGCCGGCTGGCTGCCGACGCCGGCCGGGCTCGGTTCCCTCGACGCGGCGCTCGCGCTGGCCCTGGTCACCGCCGGCGCCTCGGCGGTCGCCGCGACCTCGGCCGTCCTGGGATACCGCCTGCTCACCACGTGGCTGCCGCTCATTCCGGGCGCGATGGTGCTCGCGGTGCTGGTGCGGCGCGGCGAACTTTAAGGTACAGACCTTTGCCGGACGTATTGACGGCTCACAGGTTGGCCATTTAAATCACGTCCTGAACTAAGACGTGGCGTAAGTCTCCCAGGAGTCACTCCGGCCCCGGCGCACCTTCCGGCGCCCGCGCGTGTCAGGGGCATGACCACTGCTGACGCGCCGTCCGACCGCTGCTTCGCCGTTCCGCGTACTCCGCCCCCACCGACCGAGGAGTCCGGCATGTCGGTACCACCTTCCACCCGGCGGATCCGCCGCCTCGCGCTGCCCGCGGTGGCCGCGCTGCTGCTGTTCGGCTGGCTCCAGCAGTCCGCCTCCGCCACCGGCGCGACCGGCTCTGCGGCCGCCGCACCCGCGGCGGCGGCCGCGACCGCCACCTTCACCGACGACTTCAACGGCCCGGCCGGAAGCGCCGTCGACAGCTCCAAATGGGGCTACGAGACCGGCGACAACGTCAACAACCACGAGCGCGAGTACTACACCAGCGGCACCCACAACGCGGCGCTCGACGGGCAGGGCGACCTGGTGATCACGGCCCGCCAGGACAACCCGTCCAACTACCAGTGCTGGTACGGCACCTGCCAGTACACCTCGGCCCGGCTGTCCACGCCCCAGACGTTCACCCAGGCGTACGGCCACTTCGAGACCCGGATGAAGCTGCCCCGCGGACAGGGCATGTGGCCCGCGTTCTGGCTGCTCGGCGACGACATCGGGTCGGTCGGCTGGCCCGACAGCGGCGAGATCGACATCATGGAGAACGTCGGCTTCGAGCCCGGCTCCGTGCACGGCACCATCCACGGTCCCGGCTACTCCGGCTCCAACGGCATCGGCGCCGGCTACACCCTGCCGGGCGGCCAGAGCTTCTCCGATGCCTTCCACACCTTCGCCGTCGACTGGTCGCCGAACTCGATCTCCTGGTCGGTGGACGGCCAGGTCTACGAGACCCGTACCCCCGCCGACCTCGGCGGCAACCGCTGGGTCTTCGACCACCCCTTCTACATCATCCTGAACCTCGCCGTCGGCGGGTACTGGCCGGGCGACCCCGACGGCAGCACCTCCTTCCCGCAGCAGCTCGTCGTGGACTACGTGCACGTCACCACCAGCGACTCCGGCGGCAGCACCGGCGGCGGGCACGCCATCACCGGGATCGGCGGCAAGTGCGCGGACGTCGCGGGCGCGAGCAGTACCAACGGCACCCCCGTCCAGCTCTACGACTGCAATGGCACCGCCGCGCAGGCGTGGACCTCCACCGGTGGCACCCTCCAGGCCCTCGGCAAGTGCCTGGACGTGACCGCGGCCGGCACCGCCGACGGCACCCCCGTCCAGCTGTACGACTGCAACGGCACCGCCGCGCAGCAGTGGGTGGTCAACAGCGCCCACGACATCGTCAACCCGGCGGCGAACAAGTGCCTCGACGCCACCGGGAACAGCTCCGCCAACGGCACCAGGCTCCAGATCTGGACCTGTACCGGTGGCGCCAACCAGAAGTGGACGTACACGGGCTGATGCGGAAGACCACCGGAATCCTCGCCGGCGCGGCCCTGGCCGCCGGCACCCTGAGCACCCTCGGCCTGGCCCAGAGCGCGTCCGCCGCCACCGGCGCCATCACCGGCTACGGCGGCAAGTGCGTCGACGTCGCCGCCGCCGGCACCGCCAACGGCACCGCCGTGCAGCTGTACGACTGCAACGGCACCAGTGCCCAGAACTGGACCGTCGGCTCCGACCACTCCCTCCAGTCCCTCGGCAAGTGCATGGACGTGACCGCGGCCGGCACCGCCGACGGCACGCAGGTGCAGCTGTACGACTGCAACGGCAGCGCCGCCCAGCAGTGGACCGCGAGCAACGGCGAACTCGTCAACACCGGCTCCGGCAAGTGCCTGGACGCCACCGGGCCGAGCTCGGCCAACGGCACCCGGCTGCAGATCTGGACCTGCGCCGGGAGCGCCAACCAGCAGTGGACGCTGCCCACCGGCGGCGGTACCACCCCGCCCGCGAGCGGGGTCCAGGCGGTCGCGCCCTACCTCTACAACGGCTGGGGCAACCCGCCCGACCCGACCACGATCATGAGCGCCACTGGCGTGAAGTGGTTCACCCTCGCCTTCGTGCTCAGCAACGGCACCTGCAACCCCCAGTGGGACGGCGGCCGGCCGCTCACCGGTGGCGTCGACCAGACCACCATCACCAAGGTGCGCGCGGCCGGCGGCGACGTCGTCCCGTCCTTCGGCGGCTACAGCGGCAACAAGCTGGAGCAGTCCTGCACCAGCGCGAGCGCGCTCGCCGGGGCCTACCAGAAGGTGATCAGCGCCTACGGGCTGAAGGCCATCGACATCGACATCGAGGCCGACGCCTACAGCAGCGGCACCGTCCAGCAGCGCGTGGTCGACGCGCTGAAGACCGTCAAGGCGAACAACCCCGGCCTGGCCGAGTACGTCACCATCGGCACCGGCCAGTCCGGACCCGACACCGGCCTGATCGACAAGGCCGCCGCCTCCGGCCTCACCGTCGACGCGTGGACCATCATGCCGTTCGACTTCGGCGGCGCCGGACAGAACATGGGCAGCCTCACCGAGCAGGCCGCGGAGGGCCTGAAGAACGCCCTGAAGAGCGCGTACGGCTACAGCGAGGACCAGGCGTACCGGCACAGCGGCATCTCGTCCATGAACGGGATCACCGACAACAACGAGACCGTCACCCTCGACGACTTCCGCACCATCCTCAGCTACGCGCAGGCCCACCACCTGGCCCGGCTGACCTTCTGGTCCGCCAACCGCGACCGCCCGTGCCCCGGCAGCTACCCCAACGACGACACCTGCTCCGGAGTGTCGCAGCAGGCCTGGGACTTCACCCGCATCCTCGCGCAGTACGCGGGGTGAGACGCCGCGTACCGGGCCCCGGCGGCGGACGCCCGGTACGCGGTTCCCCGCTCCCCGGTGTGCGGTCCTGGTTCCCGCGATGCAACCATGACCGCTGCCGGGGAGCGGAGGTGTGTGCGCATGGGCGGGACGGCAGCGGACGCGGACGGGTCCGGAGCGGGCGCGGGGGGCGGTGACGGCGGGGCACCGGTCGGGCGCGTCCTGGTGGTGGACGACGACGCGGCGATCCGGCGCTCGCTGGGCCGCGCGCTGCGGCTGCGCGGCTTCACCGTGGCCGAGGCGGGCGGCGGGACGGAGGCCATCGACCTGCTGGAGCGCACCCCGCCGGACATCCTCGTGCTGGACATCTCCATGCCCGACGTCGACGGCATCCAGGTCTGCCGCGCCCTGCGCGGCACCGGCAGCGACCTGCCGGTGCTGGTGCTGTCCGCGCTCGACGAGGTGGCCGACCGCGTCGCCGGACTCCAGGCCGGCGCCGACGACTACCTGGTCAAGCCGTTCGCGCTGGAGGAACTGGTGCTGCGGCTGCACGCCCTGCTGCGCCGACGCCCGCCGCGTCCCGACGGCCAGGTGCGTGCCTGCGGCCTCGTCCTCGACCCCGCCGCCCGCACCGCCAGCCGCGAGGGCGCCGCGCTCGACCTGACCCGCCGCGAGTTCGAGCTCCTCGAGGTCCTCGTCCGCAACCACGGCCTGGTGCTGACCCGCGACCAGCTCCTCGACCGGGTCTGGGGCTACGACTTCGAGGTCCGCTCCGACGCGGTCGACACCTTCGTCAGCTACCTGCGCCGCAAGCTGGAGGCGGACGGGCGGCCGCGCATCCTGCACACCGTGCGGGGCGTCGGCTTCGTGCTGCGTGCCGACGAGTCGGGCGCCGGCAGGGGAGCGGGCCGGTGAGGCTGTCCACCCGGATCGCCGTCGCGGTCGGCGTCCTGGTCCCCGTCCTGGTCATCGCCTCGGGCTGGATCATGGTGCGGCTGGTGGCGGGCGACGTCCACCGCCAGGCCGACGCGCACCTGCGCCAGCGCGCCGTCGACGTCGAGCCGCAGGCGCGTGACCTGCTGCGGGCGATGGCCAACGACCGCCCGCCGAGCGTCGAGGAGGCGCGCAGCCGCAAGCTGTTCAGCTCCGCGCTCGACGTCGGGATCCGCGTCACCGGCCCCGACGGCACCGTCACCGGCGGCCCCCAGCCCGCCGCTTCGGTCACCCTGCCGTCCGCCTCGCGTGCGGCGAGCCCGGTCACCGTGCGCGCCGGCGACCAGAGCTGGCGGGTGCTCGCGGTACCGGTGCGCGGCGTCCGCGCCGCGGCCTCCGGCACCTTGTGGGTCTTCAGCAGCGACACCGCCGGCCAGGCGCAGATCGCCCAGGTGCGGCGGCGGGTGCTGACCGTGGCGCTGCTGACCGCGCCGGTGGCCGGCGCCGCCGCCTGGTTCGCCGCCACCCGGCTGGCCCGCCCGCTGCTGCTCCTGCAGCGTCGCGCCGCCGGCATCGACCCGCGGGCCAGCACCGCCCGGCTCGACCACACCCCCACCCGGGTGCCCGAGATCGACGACCTCGCCCGCACCCTCCGGACCGTGCTGGCCCGCTACGACGAGCAGGCCGCCCGCACCGGCGAAGCCCTCGCGACCGCCCGCACGTTCGCCGCCAACGCCTCCCACGAGCTGCGCACGCCGCTGATGAGCATGCGCATCAACCTGGACGTCCTCGACGGCACCCCCGCGCCCGGCGCCGCCGAACGTGCCGAGATCGTCGCCGACCTGCGCGCCGAGCACGAACGGCTGCTCGGCCTGCTGGTCATGCTGCGCGCCCTGGCCGACGGCGACCTGGTGGAGGCCGGGTCGTTCACCCCGGTCGACCTCGCCGAGGTGGTCGGCGCCGCCGTCGCCGACCTGCGCCGGACCCACCCCACGGCCAGGGCCACCCTCGACCTCGCGCCCGGCTGCGTGGTCCACGGCTGGCCGCAGGGGCTGCGCTCCGCGGTCGACAACCTGCTCACCAACGCGGCCGTGCACGGCGTGGGGCCGGACGGCACCGCCGCCGTCGAGGTCGTCCTGCGGGCGTCCGCCGACCGCTCCGCGGTCCGGCTCACCGTCGCCGACCGCGGCCCCGGCATACCCCCGGCCGCCCGCGCCGATGTCTTCCACCGCTTCCACCGCCGTCCCGGCAGCCTCGGCTCCGGGCTCGGGCTGGCCCTGGTCGGCCAGCAGGCGGCCCTGCACAGCGGCACGGTGGCCGCGGTCGACCGGCCGGACGGCCGCCCCGGCACCTGCTTCGTCCTCGACCTGCCGAGCGGCGACGCCGACACCCTCGTCCTGCCCCGCCGCCGCGACTGGCTTTCCGCCGCCCCGCCCGCCTGAGGTCGTGAGGCGGTCGGTTCAGCCGGCGTCGAGCTGGTGGTCCGCCCACACGTAGGTCTCCGGCAGCAGGTCGCGGATCGGCACCGCCCGCAGGTCCGGGCCCGTTCCGACGATCACCTCGATGCCGGGGAAGTAGTCCAGCAGCACCTGGCGGCACCGGCCGCAGGGCGGCACCACGCCGCGCTCGCGGTCGCCCACCGCGACGATGGCGGTCAGGTCGTAGGCGCCCTGCGACGCGGCGGCACCGATGACGACCAGCTCGGCGCAGGGCCCGCCGGTGAAGTGATACGCGTTCACCGCCGTGACGACGCGGCCGTCGGCGGCCCGCGCGGCGGCGGCCACCGTGTGGTTGTCGCCGCGGCAGCGGCTCCGCGCGGTCGCGGTCGCGGCCTCGACGAGTTCGTGGTCGACGGAGCGGGTGTCCATGGTGCCTTCCCTGGGTTCGACTGCCTTCGGGCGTGCCCTGCGGCCGGCCGGGGACGGCTGCCGTCACGGGGACAGCGGCCCCCCGGGTACGGCGCCGATCGGCCACAAGGTTTCCACAAAGAGCGTTCCTACGGTTCCCGGGTCGGCGGGCGGAGGGCCCGTGGAGCGGAAGGAGCAGGACGATGCGCAGGTTCCGGAGCGCGGTCACGGTGACCGCGGCGGTGGCGGCGGTGCTCGGTGCGGCGGGCGGCGCGGTGGCGGACACCGGGAGCGGGGCGACGCCCAGCGCCGCGCCGAGCGCTTCCGGCGGTGCGGGCGGCACGAAGGACGGGGCGGTCCGGCTCTGCAAGCGCGTGCCGAACATCGACGCCCGGATCGACCGCGCGCTGGCCCGGCTCAACGGCCCCGCCACGGAGCGCGGTTCGATCGCCCGGCTGCAGAAGCGGGTGACCACCGCGCAGAGCAAGGGGCAGACGGCCGTGGAGACCTACCTCAACGACCGGCTGACGTTCCGCAAGTCGCTGGTCCCGACGCTGACCCAGCGCAGCACCGACCTCGACGGCGTGCGCACCTGGTGCGACGCCCAGGGCTACGGCAAGTCGGCTGGGAAGTCCGCTGGGAAGCCGGCCCCGAAGTCGGCGGCGAAGTGACGGGCCGGAAGGCGGCGACGGCGGCGCTGCCCGCGGTGGTGGCCCTGGCGGCCCTCCTGCTCGCGGGGTGCGGGCAGCACGACCGCGCGTCGGGCGGCACGTCGAGCACCTCGGCCACGTCCGGCGGGGCGGGCGCGACGTCCGCCCCGCCGGCCCCGTCCGCGTCCGAACTCGCCCACATGCAGAAGCTGGTGGACGGCGCGGACGCGGCGGCGTCCGCCGCGGAGAAGGACGCGGCGGGCGACAAGTGAGCCGCCGGGCGGCCTCCCCCCCTTCAGGCCGCCCGGCGCCCGCCCGAAAAGCAGTGGACCCGCGCTCCCGCGGGCGGCTACGGTGCTCCCGCCCGCAGTCACCCGTCACCCGGTCGAGGACGAGCCGTTGTACACCAAGTGAGATCTCCCGAGCGCTGAACCGTCGCGCGTCGCCCCTGGGCGCCGCGCTCCTTTTCGCTGCGGTCCTCTCACTGGAAACGGTGTATCCCTGTGTCCCACACCCGGGTGGTCGTCCCCACCTGCCTGCCCAACGTCCCCCGCCGTTGCCCGAGATGCGCCTCCGGGCGCTTCCGGCGGCACGGCGGACTCCCTGTCGTCCCGCGCAACGTGCATCACGCGCCGTTCGCCGTCCGTACCGCCGCGCCGTGCCCCGGATGCGGGTCGGCGCTCGCCGGACGGACGCCGGTGCGCTCCCTCCCGCCCGGCGTGCTGAACCTGCTGCGGGGCGACCACCCCGGTACGGCGGCCGCGTGGGTCCCGGTCGTACGGCGCCGCGCCGCGGCCGGTGCGAGGCGACCCGAGCGGCCGGCCTGGCAGTCGCCGTACGGTCCGCCGCCGCACCGCGGCCACCGCGGCCGGTGGTCGCCCGAACCGGTGCCTCTCAGGGCTCGGCCCACCGTGCGGCTCGGCAACCTGTGCGGGCGCTGCGACTGATCGCCCCGGGCCGCGGCTGCCGTGAACCGGCGCTGACGGACCGCGGGACGAGGGGCACCTCGCGCCCGCGGTCCGCCCGCGCGGCAACCACCCACCGCCTTCAGCGGGTTGACGCCGTGCAGAGTGGCACCGCAACTGGACCACGACGCAGTCGTCGTCCAGCCCCTTCAGGTAGGCGCTGGTCTGCCGCGCGTACACGGCGGAGGGCTCCTCGCCGGGCGGGCCGTCGGTCCCCGTGCCGGGCATGCGCGTGGCGGGCGTGTCCGGCACGATCCCGAACGAACACATGGAATCCCTGGCGGACGATCCGGGGAACGACCTCCCGGTACGCATCAGGGCTGTACGGCCAAGCACGTCAGGACGCGAGGCCGCCGGCTCTTGCCACGACCTCGGCCACCTCATCCGGGTAGTCCATCGGGACGAACGTCCGCCCGCCCGGGATGATCACCAAGGTGGAATTCGGGAACGCCCCCTGAAGCCGCTCGGCGACCTCGAGCGGGAAGAACGCGTCGTCGTCACCCCACACCAGGTGAACCGGCTTGGTGAACTCGCCGAAACGCGAGCTCACATCAACCAGGTCCGCCGGCCGGACAGCGGCCATCACCTTCGCCAGATCGCGACGGATACGCCCGTCGTTCAGCGCCGGATCGATCCACCGCCGGGTCACGCCGGCATCCGGTCTCCCGCTGAACACCGGGCCGTAGCCGCGATTGCCCTGCCGGACCCGCGTGAGCGTGAGCGCCCGCATCATCATCCACAGCAGCAGCGGGCTCCGGCCCATCTCGACGGCCATCCTGAAGCCGGGAGGTGGGAAGAGCTCGAAGGCATCGCAGTTGGTGAGCACCAACCTGCCGATGCGACGGTGGTCGGTGTCGATGGCGAACTGGCAGAGCCCTCCGCCGGTGTCGCTGCCGACGAGCGTCACGTCATCAAGGCCCCTGGCGGCCAGGAATCCGTTGATGACATCGGCCATTCCACGGGGACTCAGGTCGGCGCCCGCGGCCATCGGGATGTGGTGCGAGCCCAGCGGCCAGTCGGGTGCGTAACTGCGGATTCCCCGTTCGGCCAGCCGGTCCGCGACGGTGGTCCAAAGCCTGTTGTCGACCAGAAGGCCGTGCACGAAAACCACCGGCGGACAGCGGTTGCCGGCCGGACCGGCAACGCGGTAGGCGATCGTCCCCTGCGGGACATCGACGCGACCGGGTTCCTGCTCGTTCGAAGGGTATTGCATGGGCGTACTTCCCTCAGTGGAGGTGTGACACCGACGGCGCCGTCCTGCTGCGAACCGCGAACTGCAGCAGCCGGCCGTCAGTTGACGGACAGCCCCCCACGCGCGTTCCCGAGAAGGAGTGCGGCGAACCGGCCCCGTGACGTGTAGGTGGCAACGAAGACGTACGGCAGTAGGTACACGCTCCCGAGGACCGTCGGCAGCGCGAGCAGCACGCGTGGGAACGTCCGCTCCCGGTACGCGATCCATGCCATCGCGAGGAGAATGAAGGCGACGAAGTCGCCGTTTGTCTGCGCCCGCCACCCGTTCGAGAAATCCGTGAAGAACACGCTGCCGTCGGTCGGACCGAGGGTGGCGACGGCATGGATACTCAGCACCGTGATCGCGACCCAGGCGCCTACGAGCGTGATCCTGAAAGCGAGCATGTTCGGCCTTTCGTCGACGGAAGAAGTGGGGACCGTCTTCACGGCGATCCGGGTACGACCGGGTCGCGGCGTAGGCGGATGTGCGCCTCCACCGTCGACGCGTCGCAGGTGCGAATCGCCGCGCCCAGGCGCCGTAGCAGCTTGAGCGACCTGACGTTGTCGCGTTCGACAAGTGCCTCGACGGATTCGACGCCCGCTGCTCGGGTCGACGCGACGGCGTGACGGGCCATGACCGTGCCGAGTCTGCGGCCCTGCCAGGCGTCATCGATCAGAATCGAGAAGTCCCACGAGGACGGGTTGGAGCACGGAAGCACGCTGACCATGCCCAGAACCCGACCGGCATTGGCGGCTGGACGTGCCAGCCAGGTCCCACCGGTCCCCGAACCGCACAGCGTGCTCCACTCGGTGGGCATGAGCGACTCACGCGGCCGGTGATACCGCGCTCTGCGGCTGGCCGCTGAGCAGCGACGGTGCGTCTCGTTGACCTGCGGCAGATCGGCTACGGTCGCCCGCTCGATGACGACGGTGCCGATTTCGGCGCCTTCGACGAGGACCCGCCGATATCCCCTCAGCGGAACCCGTCTCCGTGCAGGAAGACGCATTCCGTTCGCGGCGTCGAAGAGCGACATTCTCTGTTCCTTTCACCACCTGCGGGAATGTCGTCATCCTCCCCGTCGGGGGACGCGGATGCGATGACCTGGCAGGTACTCGATCCGGCACGTGCCACCCGGCTACCGTGGCGTCTCGTGACAGATGCGAATGTCGGACACCTGATCCGCCGGCAACGGGGACTGGCCCGCCGCAGCCAGATGCACCTGGCGCACGAGATCGGCATCTCGCCCCGCCATCTGAGCTTCGTCGAACTGGGCAAGTCGAAGCCGAGTCGCGGCCTGCTGATGAAGATCGCTCAGCATCTGGACGTACCGCTGCGGGAGCGGAACGACTGGCTGCTGGCCGCCGGATACGCCCCCCGCTATCCGGAGACGCCGCTGACCGGACCGGCGCTCTCCCGGGTCCGAGCCTCGGTGCAGGCGCTGCTGGACACGCACGACCCCTTCCCCGGCGTCGCCATCGACCCCCAGTGGAACGTGCAGCTCAGCAACCGCGCCGCGCGCCGGCTGGTCTCCGGAATCCCGCAGGACGTGAGCGGCAGGCCGACCAACCTCTTCCGTACGGCCCTGCACCCCGCCGGACTCGCCGGCCGCACCCTCAACTTTCCGCAATGGTCCGCTTACCTGCTGCGCCGCCTCGACCGGGCCGTGGTGCGAACCCAGGACCCCCGCCTCGCCGAACTCGCCGACGAGATCGCCACCTGGCCCGACATCCCGGAGCGCCACACGTGGAGCCGTCTTTCCACGGACGAATCGGACGACCCGGTCCTGTCATGGCGGCTGGAGCTCGAGGGCGAGGAACTCTCGATGTTCAGCATCCTGAGTACGTTCGGGACCCCGATGGACGTCACCCTGTCCGATCTGTCGATCGAGCTGTTCTTCCCCGCCGACGAGCAGACCGAGACGATCCTGCGCCGCCACGGTTGAGAGACCCTGCGCGGGCTCTCGGCGCGACCGCACGGCAGCCATGCCCGCACCCGCCGGCGCCCCGGCGGCGTCACGTGTACGCGTGCACCCGCGGCACTCCCCGCAACCCGCGGCAGCCCACGTCTACTTCGCGTCCGCGTAGCACTCCACCACGTTGGTCTCCAGGGGGAAGGGCACCGGGGTCGGCCCGAACACCAGCCGGCGGGCCTCGTCGCCGGCCGCCGCGACCGCCTCCTCGACGGCGGGCGCGAGCGCGGCCGGGGTGTGCACGATCACCTCGTCGTGCTGGAAGAACACCAGCCGGGGCTCGGGCCCGATCGCGGTCAGGCGGCGGCGGAGCGCGGCGAGCATGGCCAGTGCCCAGTCCGAGGCGCTGGCCTGGATGACGAAGTTGCGGGTGAAACGGCCCCAGGAACGGGCCGCCCGCTGGTCGGACGAGCCGAAGTCACCGGCGCCCTCCGCGCCGTCGGCGTCCCCGCCCGTGTCGACGAAGCGACTTGCCGACGGGGTGGGCGAGGTGCGGCCGAGCCGGGAGCGGACGGTGCCGCCCGCCTCGCCGGTGCGGGCCGCGGCCTCCACCAGGGCCAGCGCGGCCGGGAAGCGGCGCCGCATCACCGCGAGGAGCTGCCCCGCCTCGCCGCTGGTCTGCCCGTACATCGCCGCCAGCAGCGCGATCTTGGCACGCGGCCGGTCGCCGGCGAAGGCGTCCAGCGCGAGCGCGGCGTACAGGTCCCCGGCGGACGCGGCCTTGGCGAGCCCGGGGTCGCCCGACAGCGCGGCCAGCACCCGCGGCTCCAACTGCCCCGCGTCCGCGACCACCAGACGGTACCCGGGGTCGGCGACCACCGCGCCGCGCAGCAGCCGGGGGATCTGCAGCGCGCCGCCGCCGCGGGTGGCCCACCGGCCCGAGACCACCCCGCCGACCACGTACTCCGCCCGGAACCTGCCCGCGCGCACCCACGCCTCCCGCCACGCCCAGCCGTGCGCGGCGTGGATGCGCGACAGCTCCTTGTAGCGCAGCAGCAGGGCGGCCGCGGGGTGGTCGACCTCGCGCAGTTCGTGCGAGCGGGTGGTGTGCAAGGGGATACCCAGCCGGGCGAAGGCGGGCAGGACCTGGGCGGGGGAGTCGGGGTTGACCGTGCGGCCCAGCGCCTGCTGGATGCGCAGCGCGAGGTCGTTGAGGAGGGCGGGCCGGGCACCGCCGGCCGGGCGCGGCCCGAGCAGGTCGGTGAGGAGGCCGTCGTGGACCGCCGCGCTCCACGGCAGGCCGTCCCGGCCCATCTCGGCGGCGGCGAGCGCGCCCGCGGACTCCGCGGCGCACAGCAGCAGCACCCGGTCGGGGTGCTCGCTCGCGGCGATCCGGCGCCGCTGGTCGGCGTAGACCGCGACCAGGGCCGTCAACGGATCGGCGTCCTGCGGGAGATGCTGCCGGTCGGCGGCGAACAGCACCGGCTGGTCGTCCGCGCCGCCCTCGCGGGCGTCCGCCGGCTCGGGCAGGTCGTGCAGCCGCGCCCACGCGGCACCGAGCGAGCGGGGGCTGCCGTGCCGCCCCGCCATTCCCAGCAGCAGCGACTCGACCAGCTTCACGTCATGGCACCGGGCAGGCCGGACCCCGGCGCGCTCCAGCAGCCGCGGGTACGTCTCGTCGGTGGCCGCCCACACCCAGCGCGGCCGCTCCGCCGCCTCCCGCCGCGCCACGGCGGCGGCCAGGTCGGGCGCGGCCTCGACCGCCCCGGCCGGCTGCCCGTCCGGCCGCAGCGGGCACAGCCGACCCCCGGACCCCACCAGGTCCGGCACCAGGGCCACCACGCTCTCCACGCTCCGACCCTAGGCCCCACCACCGACAACGCCGGCGGCGCCCGTCCCGCGGCCGGCGCCGACCCCCGAGCGCGCGTCCGGGCGCCGCCCCTCTCCCCGGCTCGGGGGAGGGGCGACGCCCGGTTCGCCGGACAGGCCCTAGGCGGAGGCGCTGCCCTGCGCGTCGCCCGGGTCGCCCGCCTGGGCGTCGGCCACCGCCTTGTGGACCTCGCCCATGTCCAGGGCGCGGGCCTGGGCGATGACGTCCTCCAGCGCGGGCTCGGGCAGCGCGCCCGGCTGGGCGAAGACGGCCACCTTGTCGCGCACGATCATCAGGGTCGGGATCGACTGGATCTGGAACGCCGCGGCCAGCTCGGGCTGCGCCTCCGTGTCGACCTTCGCGAAGATCAGGTCGCCGTGCTTGTCCGACGCCTTGTCGTACACCGGCGCGAACATACGGCACGGCCCGCACCAGGCGGCCCAGAAGTCGATGAGGACGAAGTCGTTGCCGGACACGACCTCGTCGAAGTTCTCCTTGGTCAGCTCCACAGTGCTCATGGCTGGAGAACGGGCGGCGGCCACCGGAAATTCCGGCGCCACGCCGTGCCGCTGTCACTCGTTCGTGTGCCGCGTCCGCCGCCGCAGTGGCGTGCCCGACTCGTCCTCGTTGATCGGCGTATGGCAGCAACGAAGTGGATTCGCCAGGACCTCACGGTCAGCGGCACCGCCGCGGCCCCGCCGACCGGCAACCCCATGGCCTGGCGGTCGGGGAACCCCTCCGAGCCCTTTGGCGTAACGGTTCTGCAGGCGCCCGACGCCCCGCTCTTCGCCGCTCTGGTGGCCCAGTGGCAGTCCGCCGGCCGCATGGTGCCCGGCCAGATCGACACGGAATGGGCCGAACTGGTCGGCCGCATCCCCCGCCTCTCCGGGGTCTGACGCAAGGCGGCGGGGATCGGGCCCGGGTCGGGCGGGCGGGGGCGGGTGGCTTCCGGCCCGCCGGCGGCTCGGCTCAGCCCTGGTCGGGCGCGGGGAGCGGGCGGCCGGGACGGGGGCCGGTGTACGCCCCCACCAGGCGCATCCGCAGCGGGGGCTCGCCGTACTCCTCCAGGGCGTGGGCGATCCAGCCGGCCGTGCGGGCGACCGAGAAGACGGCCTCGCCCGCCTGCGGCGGCATCCCGTGCGAGACGGAGAGCACGCCGAGCGCGAGGTCCACGTTGGCGTGCAGGTCGCCATGGCGTGCGGCGGTGGTGGCGACCACGTCGCGGGCCGCGGCGAGCGCGTCCGCGGCGGCCGGCACCCCGTCGAGGAGCGCGAACAGCGCACCCGCGCGCGGGTCCTCGCCCCGGTAGAGCCGGTGGCCGAGGCCCGGCACGCGCTGGCCGGCCCGCAGGTACTCCGCGACGACCGGCCCCGCGCCGCCCTGGGCCGCGACGTCCGCGAGCATGCGGTGCACGAGCGCGCTGGCCTGCCCGTGCAGATGTCCGTCGAGTGCGCCGAGCCCCGCCGAGACGACCGCGTACGGGTGCGCGCGGGCCGAGGCCGCGACCCGGGCGGCCACGGTGGAGGCGGCCAGGTCGTGGTCGATGAGCAGGGTCAGCGCGGTGTCCAGGACGCGCAGCGCCGCCGTGTCGGCGGGGGCCGCGGTCAGCTTGGACCACAGCCGCCGGGCCAGCGGGGCGTGCTCCTCGGGACGCTCCCCGACCGGCGGCAGCGCGTCCACCAGGGTCGGGATGAGGCTGCGCGCCGTGCCGAGCACGGCCGGTCCCGACAGGTCGAAGCGGAGCGGGTCCGTGCTCGCCGCCGCGGTGACGGCGACCCGCAGCCGGTCCATCGGCCCGCTCGCCTCGGGCAGCGCGGCGGACGCGGCGCGGGCCGCGGCCAGCGGCGCGGGAGCGGCGGTGAAGCGCGTCCCCGGCCGCAGCGCGCCCGTCCACAGCCACTCCGCGACCTCTTCGTAGTCGTACGCCCCGGCCAGGGCGACCGCGTCGACGCCGCGGAAGGAGTACCGGTCGGGCTCGATCAGGGTGATCCCGGTACGCAGCCGGCCCCAGACCCCGTCCGGGCCGCCACCCGGTTCGGCGTCCGGCGCCGGGTCGGGCTGCGCGGCGGGCCGGCCGCGCCTGGCCAGCGCCGCGACCTGGTCGGGGTCGAAGGTGCTGCCCCGCCCGCCGGGCGCGCGGCGGCTGTCCAGCAGCCCGCGGCTGACGTACGCGTACAACGTCGCCGGCTTCACCCCGAGCCGCCGCGCGGCCTCCCGCGTGCCGATCCGCGCCTCCGTGCCGTCATCCGTATCCGTGTCCGTGGCCGGCATGGGCGTGTCCGTATCCGTACGCGCACCTGTGGCCGTGTCCGGCCGTCCCCGGTGCTCCGGCTGCTCCCTCGTCATGGCCCCACCGTATCTGTACTCGACTCGCCTCTAGTGTTGATTGAATCAATATTGACACGTCGGAATCAATCATGGACAGTCGCGTACATACCCAAGGAGGAAGACATGCCGACCACCGAGCCCAGCGCCCCGATCGACGTACCCCGCGGTCTGAAGGGCGTGGTCGTCACCGAGACATCCATCGGCGACGTCCGGGGGGCCGAAGGCTTCTACCACTACCGCGAGTACTCCGCGGTGGACCTGGCGCAGACCCGCACGTTCGAGGACGTGTGGCACCTGATGTTCCACGGCACGCTCCCCGACGCGGCCGAACTCGCCACGTTCCGGGCCCGGACGGCCGCGCTGCGCCATCTGTCGCCCGACGTCGCGGAGGCGCTGCCCGCGATCGCCCGCTCCACCGCGCTGTCCGGGCCGCTCGCCGGGCTGCGGACCGCGCTGTCGCTGGCGGGCGCGTCCGCCGGGTTCCGCCCGCTGTACGACATCGACCCCGAGCGCCGCCGTGCCGACGCGTTGGCCGCATGCGCCGCTGTCCCCACGCTGGTGACCGCGCTGCACCGGCTCGGCCAGGGGCTGGCGCCGGTCGAGCCGCGCGACGACCTGCCGTACGCGGCGAACTACCTTTACATGCTGACCGGGCAGGAGCCCGACCCGGCGCAGGCGCGGGCGGTCGAGAGCTACCTGATCTCCACGGTCGACCACGGCTTCAACGCATCCACCTTCACGGCGCGGGTGATCGCCTCGACGGGTGCGGACCTGGCCGCCTGCCTGGTGGGCGCCCTGGGTGCGCTGTCCGGCCCGCTGCACGGCGGCGCGCCGAGCCGCGCACTGGACACCCTCGACGCGATCGGCAGCCCCGACCGCATCGACGGATGGCTGCGCGAGCGGGTGCTGGCCGGGGACCGGATCATGGGCTTCGGCCACCCCGTCTACACGACCGAGGACCCACGCTCGCGGATGCTCAAGGGCATCGCCCGCGGCTTCGGCGGCGACCTGGTCGACTTCGCGCTCCAGGTGGAGGAGCGGGCCGAGGCGATACTCGCCGAGCTCAAGCCGGGCCGCGACCTGCACATCAACGTCGAGTTCTACGCCGGTGTGGTCATGGAACTGTGCGGGCTGCCCCGGGAGATGTTCACCCCGACCTTCGCCGCGGCGCGAATGGTCGGCTGGAGCGCGAACGTGCTGGAGCAGGCGGAGGACAGCAAGATCATCCGCCCGGTGGCCCGGTACGTGGGTCCGGCGCCCGCCCGGCCGGTACCGGCGGCCTGACCCGTCGGAGGCGGCCCGGGAGCGCCCCGGGCCGGCTTCCGGGTCCGGGGTCGCCCGTCCGTGAGCCGGTCCGCCGGCCCGTCCGCCGGCCTGTGCAGGGCGTCCGGGGCGTCGGGGGTGCGCCACATACTGACCAGTCGGTAGTCTCTGGGGCCGAGGCCCTCGCCGCCCGGCGGGGACCGCTCATCCGGAGGAGTGGCAGCGTGCGCGCGATCCAGATCACCGAGTTCGGCGGCCCCGAGGTGCTGCACGTCGCCGAACTGCCCGACCCGGTGCCCCAGCCGGGGCAGCTGCTGGTCGAGGTCGACTCCGCGGGCGTCAACTACGCCGACACCCACACCGTGGAGAACAGCTACCTGGCCGCCTCTTCGCTGCCGATGGTCCCGGGCGCCGAGATCGTCGGCCGCACCGCCGACGGCCGGCGCGTCGTCGCCCTCACCGACAACGGCGGCTACGCCGAGAAGGCGCTCGTCGCCGAACGGGTCGCCCACGAGGTGCCCGACGGCATCAGTGACGGCCAGGCGCTCGCCCTGGTCATCCAGGGCGTGACCGCCTGGCACCTGCTGCGTACCGCCGCCCGGCTCGTGCCGGGCGAGAGCGTCGTGGTGCACGCGGCGGCCGGCGGCACCGGGTCGCTGGCGGTGCAGCTCGCCAAGGCGTTCGGCGCCGGCCGGGTGATCGCCACCGCGTCCACCGGCGAGAAGCGCGAGCTCGCCCTGGAACTCGGTGCCGACGCCGCCATCGACGCCGACCCGGAGGACCTCAAGGACCGCCTGGTCGAGGCGAACGGCGGCCACAAGGTCGACACCGTGCTGGAGATGACCGGCGGCCCGGTCTTCGACGCCTCGCTCGCCGCGCTGGCCCCCTTCGGCCGCGTGGTGGCGTACGGCATGGCCTCCCGCGTCCCTCCGACCCCGATCGAGCCGGCGCGGCTGATGAGCGGCTCCCGCGCCGTGATCGGCTTCTGGCTCGCGCACTGCCTGCGCCGCCCGGGGATGTACCACGAGCCGCTCGACGAGCTGTTCGCCATGACCGCCGAGGGCCGGCTGCGCCCGCTGATCGGCGGCGTCCACCCGCTGGCCGAGGCCGCCCGCGTCCACGAGGACCTGCGCGCCCGCCGCACCACCGGCAAGCTCGTCCTGGACGTCCGCGCCTGAGCCCGCGGTCCCGCCGTACGCCCGCCCGGACCCCGCCCGTACGTCCGCGCGGCCCCGGGCGGCGTCCGGCGGCGGACAACCCCACCCGAATGCCACGGCGGAAGCGGAACGGGCGGGACGTCCGAGACGTTGCATCGTTGGGTAGGTAGTCCTCAGGGGCACCTGTCCAGCAATCTATGGAGTACGTCGGGCCGCGGCTGTGCGACCCGCGCCCCGCACGACTCGGGAGGGGCCATGCAACGCAACCGCTTCACTCCCGACCGGGGACTGACGACCCGCATGGTCGTCACGATGTTCCTGATCGGACTTCTCTACGTCGTCTTCGTCGGCGTGCTGCTCGCGATCCTGCGCGGTTCCTGGCCGCTGATCCTGGTCATCGCGGGCCTGCTGTTCGTCGCGCAGTTCTGGTTCAGCGACAAGATCGCCGCCTTCAGCATGGGCGCCCACGAGGTCACTCCGGAACAGGCCCCTGAGCTGCACGGCGTCGTCGACCGCATCTGCGCCCTCGGCGACCTGCCCAAGCCGAGGGTCGCGATCGCCGAATCCGACGTGCCCAACGCCTTCGCCACCGGCCGCAACCAGCGCAACACCATGGTGTGCGCCACCACCGGCCTACTGCGCCGTCTTGAACCCGACGAGCTGGAGGGCGTCATCGCCCACGAGCTGTCGCACGTCGCCCACAAGGACGTCGCGGTCATGACGATCGCCTCGTTCCTCGGCGTGATGGCCGGCGTGATCACCCGCATCGCGCTGTTCGGCGGCTTCCGGCGCAGCAGCCGCGACCCCGGCACCGCCGCCCTGGTCGTCCTCATCCCGCTGATCAGTGCCGCGGTCTACGCGATCAGCTTCCTCCTGACCCGCATGCTGTCGCGGTACCGCGAGCTGTCCGCCGACCGCAGCGCCGCGCTGCTCACCGGCCGCCCCTCCTCGCTGGCCGCCGCGCTCACCAAGGTCAGCGGCCAGATCGCCGCCATCCCGACGGAGGACCTGCGCAAGTCCCAGCCGTTCAACGCGTTCTTCTTCGCCCCCGCGCTGAGCGCCGGCTCCACCGCATCCAAGCTGCTGTCCACCCACCCGACGCTGGAGCGGCGGCTGGAGCAGCTCGCCGAGATCACCCGCGAACTGGACCGCCGCTGATGGGCCTGCTCGACGTACTCCTCGGCCGCAGCAAACCGGTCCGCCCCGACCTCGACCAGCTCTTCGGTCTCAGCTCCGCCGCCATCACCCTCCAGGCGGCCGGCGACCTGCGTCCCACCGGCCTGGGCGCGGTGTGCTTCGCCGCCGTCGAGGGCGGCGCGTTCGCCGAGATCCAGCAGGATCTGCACACCCTGCTGCCGGTCGAGACCAGCCAGGACGGGTACGGCTACACCTGGCTGCTCGCGCGGCACACCCCGGAGGAGACCACCGACCTCGTCACCGACCTGCACGCGATCAACTCGACGCTGGAGCAGCACGGCTTCGGCCCCCAGCTGCTGTGCTCCCTGGTCACCTTCAAGGACCCCGCGGGCCACACCGTCGCGCTCGTCTACCTCTACAAGCGCGGCAGCTTCTACCCGTTCGCCCCGCTGCCGGGCGAGAAGCGTGACAGCCCGCTGGAGCTCCAGGTGAAGGCGCTGGTGGCGAACGACCTGCGGCTGGAGGAGGACTTCTCGCGCTGGTTCCCGGTGTGGGGAGCCCCGGGGCTCACCGACTGATCCGCATGCGACAGAACCGCAGATGACGGACCCGCGCGCCGCGGCCCCGGACATGGGGCCGCGGCGCGCGGGTCAGGTGTGGCGGAGCGGGTCGGTCGAAGAGGGCGCGACCGGACCGGTGGCGGCCCGGGATCAGGCCGGCTCCTCCGCGGTCCCGGCCGCTGCGGCCGCCTTCTCCAGCTGGAAGGCCTCGTTGCCCTGGCCGATCCTGGCGTGCACCTCCGGACGGCGGACCCGCAGCACCATGCCGTAGACCAGCCCGATCACCGCGGCCAGGGCGATGACGCCGGGCAGGATCCAGCGCAGCCCGTGGCCCGGGTTGGCGCCCAGCAGCACCGCGAAGTCCTTCACCGAGTACACGAAGATGACCATCAGCCCGATCGCGGCGAGCCCCGACGTCACCAGCCGCCAGCCCTGCACCCCTGCGGCGCCGCGCTTCACGAAGAAGACGATCACCGCGACCGCGGCCGTGGCCATCAGCAGCACCACGCCCAGCGCCCCGACGTTGCCCGCCCAGGTGAACAGCCGCAGCACCGGCGCCGTCGGGTCCGGTCCCTGCGGGCCGAACTTGCCGTGGTCGGTCACCGCGAAGAGCACCACGACCACCAGCGCCACGGTCGACTGCAGGAACGACCCGACCGCCGGGGCGCCGCTGGACTTCGAGGTCCGGCCGACCACCGGGGGCAGCAGTCCGTCGCGGCCCATCGCGAAGGCGTAGCGGGCGACCACGTTGTGGAAGCTCAGCATCGACGCGAAGATCCCGGTGATGAAGAAGATGTTCAGCGTGTCGGTGAACGCGGAGCCGAGCCGGCCCTCGTTGAGCGCGAAGATCAGGTTCGCCGACTGCTCCCGCGACTGCCCGACCACGTGCGACGGCCCGGTGGCCACGGTGATCGCCCACGAGCTGAACGCGAAGAAGACGGTGGCGAAGCCGATCGCCAGGAACATCACCTTCGAGACGACCTTCTGCGGCTCGCTGGTCTCCTCGGCGTAGACGGGGGCCTGCTCGAAGCCGACGAAGCCCGCGATCACGAAGCACAGCGCCGTGCCCAGGCCGGCCCCACTCAGCGTGCTGGGATTGAACGCGTGCACCGACACGCCCTGCGGCCCCGGGTCGCCCAGGAAGCTGAAGTCGAAGACCAGCGTCAGCAGCGTCTCCACGATCAGCAGCACGCCCAGCGTCCTGGCGTTCAGGTCGATCTTCAGCGCGCCGAAGGCCGCAGTGATCACCACCCCGCACAGCGCGGGTATCCACCACGCCACGTTGTGGTTCCAGTGCTGGAAGATCTGCCCGGAGATCTCGAAGCCGAAGATCCCGTAGGTGCCGATCTGCATGATGCTGTAGGCGAACAGCGCCACGTAGGAGGCACCCGCGCCCATGGTGCTGCCCAGCCCGCGGGAGATGTAGGCGTACAGCGCGCCCGCGTTGTGCACGTGGCGGCTCATCTCCGCGTAGCCGAAGCTGAACAGCGCCAGCACGACACCGACGATGACGAACAGCAGCGGCACGCCGATGATGCCCATCGTGCCGAAGGTCGTCGGGATGACACCGGCCACCACCATCAGTGGAGCGGTCGCGGCGAGCACGGACAGCAGCAGCGCCGGCGCGCCGATCCGGTCCGCGCGCAAGGCGCGTTGTTCGCCCTTGAACGTGCTGATCTCGTTGGTACTACCCGTCAGCATGGCCGCGGTTCCTTCCGGTGAAAGACGGATGGTGCAGGGGGCAGGACGTCGCAAGAGCTACGAGGACTACGAGTACTACGGGGACTACGAGGCCCCGGAACCGAAGCCGAGCGCGTAGTTGCGCGCGGCACGGAACGTCTTCTTCGGGTCGAGGTCGAGGTATGACCACGGCACGCGGGTGGCGTTGTGGCCGATCCGGTTGAACAGTGCGGCCGCGGCCACCGTGTCACCGGTGTGGAACTTGCCGAACGCCAGGTAGTTGAGGTCGATCGGCAGCCGCGGGTATCCGACGCCGTCCCAGTCCAGCCACCAGTCGAAGCCCGCCCGCACGCTGTTGCGCGCCCGCGGGCTGCTCCAGTACGGCAGCCGGTCCGGCTCGCCGGGCAACGCGCCGGCCGCCGCCAGTGCCCGGTACCGCTCCACGAGGGCGATCAGCGGCAGGGCGGCCAGTGGCGACGTGCGACCTGCCTCACCGGCCGCCCACTCCGCGAACTCGTACACCTCGTGGAACGGGTCGTCGCCGTCGGTCTTCTGACGCTCCACCAGGCACTGGGTCATCAGATGATGTGCGTGATGATGGCCGCGGTGGCGCCCGCGTACCTGGTCGAAGGCCCGCACCTGCTCGTCGTCGCTACCGGTGCGCCGGGCCAGGATCAGCAGGCACAGCCACGGTGTCGGGTCGGACGTCGCCATCCGCGCCGCGCGCAGGCACAACTCCCGTGCCGCATCGGGACTCTGCTTGCCCGCGATCGCCCGGAAGACGGCCGCGGACGCGGCCAGCGCCGCGGCGTCCGTGCTCTCCGGCTCGGCCAGCCGCCATTCCTCCGCCCACGCGGCGGAGGACCGGCCCTCGCCGAGCACCACCAGGCGGTGGCCGCGCGCGTCCCAGGCGTCGCCGGTACGGGCCAGCAGCGCGCGGACCTCTCCCCAGCGTCCCTGGGCCAGGGCGGCGCGGGCGGCGACGAGTTCGCCGTCGCCGAGCGCGGGGTCGAAGGCCACGTCGTTCTTCCCGCGCGTGAAGCGGAAGGGTGGCGGCGGTGGGGTCATCCGCGGGCAGCCCTCCACGGCGCGGGTTACGTCCGGTGATCGCGAACAGCCAACCGGTACGCGATAGTTCACGACAAGGCCGGATCTGTTGTCTCGCTGTAGTCCCGTAGGGTGTCCCGCGTTTGGGCACCGGATCGGCAAGAGGAGGTGCCCGCGAGCCCGGTCGCCCGACCGGCGCCCTGCACGGCATAGTTGATGTTCGACGACCTGAACGCCGCGCGGATCGCACGGCGGGGTGACCGGGTGAGTCCAGTGGGGACCAGGTGAATGGACGAAAGCAACGTGGCAAGAGAGGGTACGCCCGCCGCGTCCACGCACCCACTTGCCCAAGTGCGGCGCCGGCACGGCTGGAGCTACCAGGATCTGGCCCGGGTCATCGCGGACCACGCGCGGGCGCTCGGCGTGCCGATGGCCGCCCGCCGCGAGAAGGTGTGGCGCTGGGAGCACTGGGGCGTGGTGCCCGAGGCCGACAGCCAGCGCGCGCTCGCGCGGGCACTGGGCATCGCCCCCCGGGAGCTGGAACTACGGCCGTGGCCGCGCTGGTTGCCCGCGCACGACGGCATGCCCGAGGGACTGCCGTGGACGGTGGAAGGCGGCCTGGCCGCGCTCGACGCGCTCCTCGACGAGGGCGCGTCCGCTCCGGAGGGCTTCCCGGTCGCCGAGACGGGCACGCTGCGGAACGCGGTCGCCGACTGGGACGCCGCCGTCACGGCGCCGCCGGAGCCCGGGGCGAGCGCTGTGCTGCCGGGCCCGGGCACACCGCCCGGTCCCGCCGCGGCAGCCGGAGCGTCCGCGGGAGCCGCCGCCGCGCCCGCGGTGTCCGGCGTGCCCGCCGCGCGGCCCGCCGCCGACGTCCGGACGGGCCGCGGTGCCCCGCTGCCACTCGCCCGCGGGGCCGTACGCCCCGCCGACCCGCGCCGAGGCGCTCGGCCGTCCGTCCCGGCTCCCGTGTCGAGGTCCGATCGGCCGGAGCGGGTGCCCGAACAGGTGGGCGCCCCCGGGACCGTGGACAGCGGGGTGCTGGACTGGCTGGAGGCGGGTGTGCTCGGCCTGCGCCGGCTGGACGACCGGCTCGGCGGCTCCGCCGTGGGACACCGCGTCGAGGCCGATCTGCGGCTGGTACGGGGACTGCTGGAACGGCAGCAGTCGCGGCCGGCCATCGAGCGGCGGCTGCTGCGAACCGCCGCCGACCTTGCCCAGCTGGGCGGTTGGGTGGCCACCGACAGCGGTCGCCACGCCGCCGCCCGGCGGCACCACCTGACGGGACTACGGCTCGCCCACGCCGCCGGGGACCGCCCGCTCGCGGTGGCCCTGTGGGGCGGTCTGGCCCTCCAGGGCGTCATCGCGGGGCACCCGGAGGACGCGGTCGCCGCGGCCGAGGCGGCGGTCCGCGCCGCCTGCGACACGCCCCCGGCCGTGCGCGCGCTCGCGGCGATCCGGCTCGCCCGCGCGCAGGCCGCGCTCGGCTGCGAGGGCGCGTTCCGGCGCGCCGCCGCCGAGGCCGAACGCCGGCTGGCCGCCGCCGAGGACGCCGACGAGCCCGCCCCGCCCTGGCTGTACTGGCTGGACGCCGCCGAGCTCGCCGCCCAGCAGGGGCTGTCGCTGCTCGATCTCGGACTGCCCTACGAGGCCCGCCCGTTGCTCGAACAGGCGCTGGCGATGCAGGACCCCGGGTTCGTCCGGGAGCGTGCGCTGTACTCCGCCCGCACCGCGCACGCCCGCGCGCTGACCGGGGATCAGGACGCCGCCCGCGCTCTGGCCCGCGAGGCCGCCCGGCTCGCCCGCCACTGCACGTCCCCGCGGATCACCCGGGCGCTCGACGTGCTCGCCCCTCTGCTCACCAGCCCGCGCTGACCGGTCGCCCGGCCCGGCCCGACCCTCCCGCTACCCAGCGCCGTCGGTGCCTCTCTGCGGCATGCCCGATACGGGTGGCCCCAAGTACCTAACCGTGACTGATTCGCCCGGCCGGCGCCGTCCGTACCGTCGTGACCTGCAAGGACACCGCAGACACGACAGGAGCACCGTCATGGCCTCGGCCTCCTCCACCCTCTCCCCGCCCGCGGCGCACGGAGCCGCCGGGTCCGGCGGCCGGTCCGGCCCCGGCCTGCTGGTCCTGCTGGTCGCGACCTTCATGACCGCGCTCGACCTGTTCATCGTCAACGTGGCGATCCCCGCGGTGCAGAGCGATCTGCACACCAATGCCGCCTCGATCCAGTGGGTGGTCGCGGGGTTCGGCCTGGCCGTCGCGACCGGCCTGATCACCGCGGGCCGGCTCGGTGACATCTTCGGCCGCCGCCGGATCTTCACGGTCGGGCTCGCCCTGTTCACCCTCACCTCGGCGGCCTGCGGTGTCGCGCCGACCGCAGGCACCCTGGTCGCCGCACGCGTCCTCCAGGGCCTGTCGGCCGCGATGATGAGCCCTCAGGTGCTCGCGATCCTCCAGTCCGCCTACACCGGCAAGGCGCAGGCCCGCGCCTTCGGCCTGTACGGCATGACGTTGGGCGTCGGCGCCGTCTTCGGGCAGCTGATCGGCGGGCTGCTGATCAGGGCGGACGTGCTGGGTGTCGGCTGGCGCGCGTGCTTCCTGATCAACGTGCCGATCGGGCTGGTCGCCCTGGCGGCGGCGCCGCGGGTGCTGGCCGAGTCCCGGGCGCCGCGCCGGCCGCGGCTGGACAACACGGGTGTGGCGCTCTCGACTTCGGCCGTGCTCGCCCTGGTGCTGCCGCTGATCCAGGGCCGCGCCCAGGGCTGGCCGCTGTGGACCTGGCTGAGCCTGGCCGGCTCGGCCGCCTTGGGTACCGCGTTCGTCGCGCACCAGGGCCGGCTGGGCCGCCGCGGGGGCGACCCGGTGCTGAACACCGCGCTCTTCCGCCAGCGGGGCTTCGCCCCGGGCGCGTGCGCGCAGCTCGTCTTCTGGACCGGCCAGGGCTCCTTCTTCCTGGTCCTCGCCCTCTACCTCCAGGCCGGGCGCGGGCTGAGCGCCCTGGAGTCCGGCACCGTGTTCCTCTCCATCGGCGGCGGCTACCTGCTGACCTCCACCGCCGCGCACCGTATCGCCGCCCGGATGGGTGCCGCCACGGTCCCGGCCGGTGCGCTGCTGATGGCGGCCGGGCTCGGCGGGCTGTGGGCGGCGGTGCACGCCTCGGGCACCACGGGCAGCCTGTGGGAGCTGGTGCCGGGACTGGCCGTGGACGGTGTCGGGATGGGCATGGTGATCGCGCCGCTCACCCACACCGCACTGGGCACGGTCCCTCAGGAACTGGTGGGTTCGGCCTCCGGGGCGGTGGCGACGATCCAGCAGATCGGTGGGGCGCTCGGCATCGCCCTGATCGGCATCGTCTTCTACGACGCGGCCGGTGACGGCTCCCCGGCCCGCTTCCCGCACGCCTTCGACATGGGCCTCGCCTTCCTGCTCGCGCTGGAACTGGTGCTCGCCGCGCTGACCGCGACGCTCGCCGTCCGCGGCAGGAAGTAGCGGGGTCCGCGCCGGGGCGTACCGCCGGAGTGCCGCCGGTAAGGGTCATCCCTCCTGGGGGATGGCCCTTACCGGCATCCGTGGTGGCGTCAGCGGGCGGAGCGGGTTCCGATCAGACCCGGCTCAGCCGGATCACCGGGATGTCCCGCGTGGTCTTCTTCTGGTAGTCCGCGTAAGGCGGGTAGACCGCCAGTACGTTCGGCCACACCCGGGCCTTCTCCTGCGGCGAGAGCACCTCGGCCCGCGCGGTGAAGCGCTCGTCGTCCACCCGCAGGTGCACCTCCGGGTTGTCCCGCACGCTCAGGAACCACAGCGGGTGCTCGTCCGCCCCGCCCTTCGACGCGACGATCAGGTAGTCGTCGCCGTCGCGCCCGTAGATCAGTACCGTACGGTGCCAGTCGCCGCTCCGGCGTCCCAGGTAGTCGATCACCAGGCAGGGCGAGCCGTTCATGTCGTTGCCCTCGGCTCCGTTGGAGGACTCGTAGCGCTCGGCTTGCTCGGCCACCCAGGAATCGGGGCTCATCTTCACGTTGTTCGGGTCGTAGGCGCCCATCGACAGCACTCCCTCGGAAAGTTCGGAAAGTTCGGCACGAAGACTTCAGGCTAGGTACTCCTGCCCGCCCGTGCCGACACGACCCGCTGAGCGAGCGCTCAGTCAGCCTTGCCAAAACTGGAACACGTTCCTACCATCGCGGAAGTGACACCAGAACCGCCGAATCCGGCCCCCGACCCCGGGACCGGCCCGCTGGCAGGCGTCCGCGTCATCGAACTCGCCGGTATCGGGCCCGGCCCGTTCGCCGCCATGCTCCTCGCCGACCTGGGTGCCGACGTCGTGCGCGTCGACCGTCCGGGCGGCCCCGGCCTGGGCATCGATCCGGCCCACGACGTCACCAATCGCAACAAGCGCTCCGTCCTGGTCGACCTCAAGGACGCCGCCGGCCCGCCCGCCGTCCTCGAACTGGCCGCACGCGCCGACATCCTCATCGAGGGGTACCGCCCCGGCGTCGCCGAGCGCCTGGGCGTCGGCCCCGAGCCGTGCATGGCCGTCAACCCCCGCCTGGTCTACGGCCGGATGACCGGCTGGGGCCAGGACGGCCCGCTCGCCCGCACCGCAGGCCACGACATCGGCTACATCGCGGTGACCGGCGCCCTCGCCATGGCCGGCGCCCCCGACCGCCCGCCCGCCATCACGGCGAACCTCCTCGGCGACTTCGCGGGCGGCTCCCTCTACCTCGTCACCGGGCTGCTCGCCGCGCTCCACCACGCCCGCACCCACGGCCGCGGCCAGGTCGTGGACGCCGCCATCGTCGACGGCACCGCCCATCTCACCGCGATGATCCACGGCATGCGCTCCGCCGGCGCGTGGCAGGACCGCCGCGGCAGCAACCTGCTGGACGGCAGCGCCCCGTTCTACGGCGTGTACGCGACCTCGGACGGCGGCCACATGGCCGTGGGCGCCCTGGAACAGCGCTTCTACGACGCGTTCACCACGCTGCTGGGGCTGCCCGCCGCGACCGCCGCGCTGCGTGCCGAGCCCGCCCGCTGGCCGGAGTTGCGCGAGGCCGTCGCCGACCGCTTCCGCACCCGCACCCGCGCGCAGTGGACCGCGGTGTTCGACGGCACCGACGCCTGCGTCGCCCCCGTCCTGGCGCTGGGCGAGGCCGGTGACCACCCGCACCTCGCGGCCCGCGGCACCCTGACGGCGTACGAGGGGATCGTGCAACCCGCCCCCGCCCCGCGCTTCTCCGCCACCCCCGCCACCCTGCGCCGGCCACCCGCGCCGCCGGGCGCGCACACCGCGGAGGTGGCCCGGGACTGGGACGCTCCCGCCCTGACGCGCACCGGCTCCCCGGCGGACCCCGCCGCTCCCGCCGGTCCGGCCCGCACCGCGGGCCCCTCCGGCTGACCACCGGCCCCTCCTGCCGACCGGTAGTCCCTCCGACCGATCGCCAACCCGCCACTCCAGCCCTCACCGAAAGGCACGACGTTGAGCACCGACGCCTACGTCTACGACGCCGTACGCACCCCGCGCGGGCGCGGAAAGGCCAACGGCTCCCTGCACGGCACCAAGCCGATCGACCTCGTCGTCGGCCTCATCCACGAGCTGCGCCGCCGCTTCCCGGACCTGGACCCGGCCGCGATCGACGACATCGTGCTCGGCGTGGTCAGCCCGATCGGCGACCAGGGCTCCGACATCGCCCGGATCGCCGCCATCGCGGCGGGCCTTCCCGACACCGTGGCCGGCGTGCAGGAGAACCGCTTCTGCGCCTCCGGCCTCGAAGCGGTCAACCTCGCCGCGGCCAAGGTCCGTTCCGGCTGGGAGGACCTGGTGCTCGCCGGCGGCGTGGAGTCGATGTCCCGCGTCGCCATGGGCTCCGACGGCGGCGCGTGGGCCATGGACCCGATGACGTCGTTCGCGACAGGCTTCGTGCCCCAGGGCGTCGGCGCCGACCTGATCGCCACCATCGGCGGCTGGAGCAGGCACGACGTCGACACGTACGCCTCCCTGTCGCAGGAGCGCGCCGCCGAGGCGTGGAAGGAGGGCCGCTTCGACCGCTCCGTCGTCCCCGTCGTGGACCGCGCCGGCCTGACCGTCCTGGACCGCGACGAGCACATGCGCCCGGGCACCACCCCCGAGTCGCTGGCCGCCCTCAAGCCGTCCTTCGCCACCATCGGCGAGGCCGGCGGCTTCGACGCCGTCGCGCTGCAGAAGTACCACTGGGTGGAGAGGATCGACCACGTCCACCACGCCGGCAACTCCTCCGGCATCGTGGACGGCGCCGCCCTGGTCGCCATCGGCAACCGCGAGGTCGGCGAGCGCTACGGCCTCACCCCGCGCGCCCGCATCCTGTCCGCGGCCGTCTCCGGCTCCGAGCCGACCATCATGCTCACCGGCCCCGCCCCCGCGTCCCGCAAGGCGCTGGCCAAGGCCGGGCTGAGCGTCGGCGACCTGGACCTGATCGAGATGAACGAGGCGTTCGCCGCGGTCGTGCTGCGCTTCGCCGCCGACCTCGGGGTCAGCATCGACAAGGTCAACGTCAACGGCGGCGCGATCGCGCTCGGCCACCCGCTCGGCGCGACCGGGGCGATGATCCTGGGCACGCTCATCGACGAACTGGAGCGCCGCGACCAGCGTTACGGCCTCGCCACCCTGTGCGTGGGCGGCGGCATGGGCGTGGCGACCGTCGTCGAGCGGCTCTGAGGCCGCTGCCCCCGCACCGCGGCCCCGCCGCCGGACCACGGCCCCGCGGCGCCCATGGGACGCGCCGCCCATCCCCGTACCCCGCCCGCACCTCGCCGGACCAACGGAGCTTCGAAGACCATGAGCGAGTCCACCACCATCCGCTGGGAGCAGGACGCCGAGGGCATCGTCACCCTCGTCCTGGACGACCCGGCGCAGTCCGCGAACACGATGAACGCCGCCTTCGCGGAGTCCCTCGACGCCACCCTCGACCGGCTGGAGTCCGAACTCGACGGTGTCCGCGGGGTGATCGTCACCTCCGCGAAGAAGACCTTCTTCGCCGGCGGCGACCTGCGCGACCTGATCCGCGCCACCCCCGGGACCGCCGAGCAGGTCTTCGCCGGCTCCCTGCGGATCAAGCGCCGCCTGCGCCGCCTGGAGACCCTGGGCAAGCCGGTCGTCGCCGCGATCAACGGCGCCGCGCTCGGCGGCGGTTACGAGATTGCGCTGGCCTGCCACCACCGCGTCGCCCTCGACGCGCCCGGCACCAAGATCGGCTGCCCGGAGGTCACCCTCGGGCTGCTGCCCGGCGGCGGGGGAGTGGTCCGCAGCGTGCGGCTGCTCGGCATCGCCGACGCCCTGCTCAAGGTGCTGCTCCAGGGCCGCCAGTACGCCCCTGCGCGCGCCCTGGAGGCCGGTCTGATCCACGAGGTGGCGACAGACCGCGACGACCTGCTCGCCCGCGCCCGTGCCTTCATCCACGCCAACCCCGAGGCCCAGCAGCCCTGGGACGCCCCCGGCTACAAGATCCCCGGCGGCACCCCGAAGAGCCCCGCGTTCGCCGCGAACCTCCCCGCGTTCCCGGCGAACCTCAGCAAGCAGCTCGCCGGCGCGCCCTTCCCGGCGCCCCGCAGCATCATGGCCGCCGCGGTGGAGAGCTCGCAGGTCGACATCGACACCGCCTTCACCATCGAGGCCCGCTACTTCACCGAACTCGCCTGCGGGCCGATCTCGAAGAACATGATCCAGGCGTTCTTCTTCGACATGCAGGCCGTCAACTCCGGTGCCAGCCGCCCCAAGGACGTGCCCGCCCGCCAGGTCACCAAGGTCGCGGTGCTGGGCGCCGGCATGATGGGGGCCGGGATCGCCTACTCCTGCGCCCGTGCCGGGATCGACGTCGTCCTCAAGGACGTCACGGCCGAGGCCGCCGAGCGCGGAAAGGCGTACTCCGCCGGGCTGCTGGACAAGGCGCTCGCCAAGGGCCGCACCACCCCGGAGAAGCGCGACGCGCTGCTCGCCCGCATCACCCCGACCGCCGACCCGGCGGACCTGGCGGGATGCGACGCCGTCATCGAGGCGGTCTTCGAGGACGCCGCCTTGAAGCACAAGGTGTTCCAGGAGATCCAGGACGTGGTCGCCCCGGACGCGCTGCTGTGCTCCAACACCTCCACCCTGCCGATCAGCGCGCTCGCCGAAGGCGTGCGGCGGCAGGAGGACTTCGTCGGGCTGCACTTCTTCTCGCCGGTGGACAAGATGCCGCTGGTCGAGATCATCCGCGGCGGGCGCACCGGCGACGAGGCGCTGGCGCGCGCGTTCGACCTGGTCCGGCAGATCCGCAAGACGCCGATCGTCGTCAACGACTCGCGCGGCTTCTTCACCTCCCGGGTGATCGGCCACTTCATCAACGAGGGCGTCGCCATGGTCGGCGAGGGCATCCCGGCCGCCTCCGTCGAGCAGGCCGCCGCGCAGGCGGGGTACCCGGCGAAGGTGCTCTCCCTGGTGGACGAGCTCACGCTCACCCTGCCGCGCAAGATCCGCGCCGAGGCCCGCGCCTCGGTCGAGGCGGCCGGCGGCACCTGGCACGAGCACCCGGCGGAGAAGGTCATCGACCGCATGGTCGACGAGTTCGGCCGCCCCGGCCGCAGCGGCGGCGCGGGCTTCTACGAGTACGTGGACGGGCGCAGGACGCGGCTGTGGCCCGGGTTGGCCGAGCACTTCGGCACGGAGGCTGAGGACGCCTTCGCGGTCGCCGGGCGGTCGCTGCGCGACATGCAGGAGCGGATGCTGTTCGCCGAGTCCCTGGACACCGTGCGGCTGATCGAGGAGGGCGTCCTGACCTCCGTCGCGGACGCCAACATCGGTTCGGTCCTGGGTATCGGCTTCCCGGCCTGGACCGGGGGAGTGCTCCAGTACATCAACGGGTACGAAGGCGGCGTCGCCGGCTTCACCGCCCGGGCGCGCGAACTGGCCGCCACCTACGGTGAGCGCTTCGAGCCGCCCGCGCTGCTGGTGCGGAACGCCGAGAACGGCGAGCGGTTCACCGACTGACCCGCCTGGCCCCCACCGGCCCGCGCCCGTGTCCTCGCGGGAGCCGCACGCCAGGCGCGCAGGTAAGCCCTGCCCGCCTGGCGTGCGGGCCTTACGGGGGGCGGACGGCGCGGCACCGGGACGCCGGGACGCACCGCGGCCGGGCACCTCGTACGCTGGCCGGCGTGCGCCTACGCCCGCCGCCGCGCGCGGTCCTGCTGCCGCTGCTCGCGGGTTGCCTGCTCGCCTCCTGCCTGTCCTGCACCGGCGGCGGCTCCGGCGGACCCGCCACCGGCGCGCCGGGAGTCGGCGACCGGCTCTTCCCCGACGCGGGCAACGGCGGCTACGACGTCGGGCACTACACGCTCGACCTCGGCTACGACCCGGCCTCGGGACGGCTGCGCGGCACCGCCACCCTCACCGCCACCGCCGACCGCGACCTGGCCCGCTTCAACCTCGATCTGGCCGGGCTCGACGTCCGGAGCGTCACCGTCGACGGGGCGGCCGCCCGGGCCGGCCGCGACGGCACCGAACTCCAGGTCCGGCCCGCACACCCCCTGCGGCATGGCGCGCGCTTCACCACGGTCGTGGACTACCAGGGCACGCCACGCCTGCTGACCGACGCGGACGGCTCCCACGAGGGCTGGATCCGCACCGACGACGGCGCGCTCGCGCTCGGCGAACCCGTCGGCTCCATGGCCTGGTTCCCCGGCAACGACCACCCCTCCGACAAGGCCGCCTACGACATCACCGTCACCGTCCCGCACGGCCTCACCGCCGTCTCCAACGGTGAACTGCTCAGCACCCGCGCGGTGTCCGGCGACCGCACGGCGTACCACTGGCGCACCAGCGCGCCCATGGCGACCTACCTCGCCACCGTCGCCATCGGGCACTTCGACGTCACCCGTTCGAAGACGCCCGACGGACTGCCTCTCTACGTGGCGGTCGATCCGCGGTCCGACGACACCAAGACGTCCGCCGCGCTGGCGCGCATTCCCGAGATACTGGCCTGGGAGGAGGGGCTGTTCGGGCCCTACCCCTTCGCGTCGGCCGGGGCCGTCGTGGACCACCTCCCGCGGGGACGGGTCGGCTACGCGCTGGAGACGCAGAACCGCCCTGTCTTCCCCGGCGACGGGCCGCCGCCGGCCGTCGACCCGGTGACCCTGGTGCACGAGCTGTCCCACCAGTGGTTCGGCGACTCCGTCACCCCGGCGGCCTGGCAGGACATGTGGCTCAACGAGGGCTTCGCGACGCTCACCGAGTGGCTGTGGCAGCAGCACGAGGGCGGCCCGTCCCTGGACGCGAGCGCCGCCGCGGCCTTCGCCGACAGCGCCAACTGGGCCTTCCCGCCCGCCACCCCGCCCGACGCCGCCTCCGTCTCCGCGCCGCCCGTCTACGGCCGCGGCGCCTTGGTGCTGTACGAACTGCGTCGCACGCTCGGCCCGTCCGCCTTCGGCCGGCTGCTCAAGGAGTGGCCCGCCGCCCACCGCCACGGCAACGCCTCCACCGCCCAGTTCACCGCCTTCTGCGCCCGGTTCACCTCGAAGGACGTCACCCCGCTGTTCCGCACCTGGCTGTACGGCGCGGCGAAACCCTCGCACCTGTGAGGGATCAGTCGTGGTCGTAGACCGTGACGGCCACGCCGCGCTCCGCCAGCCGAGCGGTGACCAGCGGCTCGACCCGCTCCCACTTCCCGCCGGACAGCCCGCACCCGATCCTCGGCATGTGCACCGACGCGCCCCACTCCAGGGCCCGGTCGCCGAGGACGCCCAGCGCGGCGTCGATCGCCTCGTACCGCACCGGGACGCCCTTGCTGCCGGTGCGTATGCCGTGCTGCCCGACCAGGTTGGCCACCCACAGGCGGTCGCCGACCCGGACGAGCTGGACGGCGCCCAGCCCGAAGTCGTTGCGCGCGCGCTCACGGTGCCAGCGCCGGTACGCCGCCTCGGGCTCCCGCCACCGCCGCGAGACGGCCAGGACGAACCCCTTGCCCCAGCCGCCCAGGTCGTTGCAGACGTGCGCGATCACCTTGACGCCCTTGCCCTGCGGTGCGGTGGCGTCCCCGCGCACGTACACGATCTCCCCCATGACGCCACGCTAAGCGCCGCCACCGACAGTCGACCCTGATCGGGCGCGGGCGCGGGGCCGCGGCCCCACGCCTCAGCGCAGCGGCTCGCCGACCTCGTGCATGTGGGACAGCGCCTGCCGGTAGGAGTCGAGCAACCCGGTCTCCGTGTACCGGATGCCGAGGCGCGCGCAGTGCGCGCGGACCAGCGGCTGGGCCAGCCGCAGGTGCGGGCGCGGCATGCTCGGGAAGAGGTGGTGCTCCACCTGGTAGTTGAGGCCGCCGAGCAGGAAGTCGGTGACCGGGTTGCCGTGCACGTTGCGGGAGGTGAGCACCTGGCGGCGCAGGTGGCCCCAGCGTGCGCCCTCCTCGGGCATGGCCATGCCCTTGTGGTTGGGCGCGAACGCGCATCCCAGGTGCACCCCGAACAGGGCGTGGTGCAGTGCCGCGAACGCGACCGCCTGCGCCGGCGACAGCACCGCCAGCAGCAGCGCCGTGTACCCGGCCAGGTGCGCGACCAGCAGCCCGCCCTCCACCCATCGGTCCCGGCGGCCCAGCCGGCGCAGGTCCTGGAAGCTCGCGACCTTCAGTGCCAGCCCCTCCAGCAGCAGCATCGGGAAGAACAGCCACGCCTGGTACTTCGCCAGGAACCGTGCGAAGCCGCGCCGTTCGACCGCCTGCGCGCGCGTCCACACCAGGGCGCCCACTTCGACGTCGGGGTCCTTGCCGACGTGGTTGGGGTTCGCGTGGTGCTTGTTGTGCTTGTCGGACCACCAGGCCGCGCCCATCCCCAGCAGCAGGTTCCCGTGCAGCAGGGCGATCACCCGGTTCGCGCGGCGGCCGGCGGCTATCTGCTGGTGCCCCGCGTCGTGCCCGACGAAGCCGGTACGCGCCGACAGCGCCGCTGCCGGCAGCGCCAGTGCGAGCACCCACCACGACCCGGTACCGCCGACCACGGCGACGGCCGTCGCCACTGCCGCGAGGGCCAGCAGGTTCAGTGTGATCGACATCCCGTAGTGCCGCCGCCTGCGCCGCAGCAGCCCCGCCTCCCTGACCTGCCGCAGCAGGGGCGCGAACTCGCTGCCCCCGGCCCCCTCACGGGCCTCCGGGACCGCCGACGCGACGGTGAGTGTGCTGCTGGCAGGCGGCATGGGCGCTCCTCGGGCAGGGGCCGGCGTCGCGCGCGTGCCGCGGGCCGGAAAGACGTGGACGGCCGCGATCGGCCGCACCCCTGACGCTAGGAACCGCCGCGGCCCGCAACCATGGCGCCATCACCCGGTTTCCGCGGGGGCAGCCCCTCGGAAAACCGGGGGATAACCCCACCCCGCCGGTGCCAGGATGTGCGCCGTGACCGCGAAGAACAGTCCCGGCCCGAGTCGTACGCCGGCCCCCCACCCCGTCGCCGCCCCCGAGTCGTCGGCGCTGCTGCGCCGCTACTACACCGAACTCGTCGTGCGCTACTACGGCCGGCCCACCGACGACGCCGAGGTCGACGCTGTTCTCGCGCAGGAGCCCAGCGACGACCTGACCCGCCCCACCGGGGAGTTCCTCGTCGCCTGGGTCGAGGGTGTGCCGGTCGGCTGCGTCGGCGTCCGCGTGCTGAGTGCCGACACCGCGGAACTGACCCGGATGTACGTCGGCCCGGAGGCACGCAGGACCGGTGTCGCCACCGCACTGGTCGCCGCCGCCGAGTCGGTCGCCCGCGACGGCTTCGGTGCGGCGCGCATCCGTCTGGACACGCGCAAGGACCTTGTCGAGGCCCGCGCGCTGTACGCCGCGCGCGGCTACCGCGAGATCGCCGCCTACAACGAAAGCCCCTACGCGGACCACTGGTTCGAGAAGGAACTGCGCTGAGCCGGGGAGCAGGTGTTCGGCCGGCGCTCCAACGGCACTGCGCCGCACCCGGTTCCCTGCCGTCGTGCGGGGGCTCCCGCCGTCTACGATGCAGTGCATACGCGGGGCGGCGCGCGGGATGCGCCACCCGGCAGGCGAGCTTAGGAGCGAGATCATCAGCGGCAACGTGTCGGTGGAAGCCAGGATCGCCGAGGAGCTTGGCGTACGCGAAGGACAGGTCAAGTCGGCGGTCGACCTGCTGGACGGCGGTGCGACCGTGCCGTTCATCGCCCGCTACCGCAAGGAGGCGACCGGCACCCTGGACGACGCGCAGCTGCGCACCCTGGAGGAGCGGCTGCGCTACCTGAGGGAGCTGGACGAACGCCGCGCGGCCGTCCTGGAGTCCATCGACTCGCAGGGCAAGCTCGACGACACGCTGCGCGCCCAGATCATGGCGGCCGACTCCAAGGCGCGGCTCGAGGACATCTACCTGCCGTACAAGCCCAAGCGCCGCACCAAGGCGCAGATCGCCCGCGAGGCGGGCCTCGAACCGCTCGCCGACGCCTTGCTCGCCGACCCCGGCCTCGACCCGCAGGCCCAGGCGGCCGGATACGTCTCCGCGGACAAGGGCGTCGAGGACGCGGCGGCGGCGCTGGAGGGCGCCCGGGCCGTGCTGACCGAGCGCTTCTCCGAGGACGCCGACCTCGTCGGCGAACTGCGCACCCGGATGTGGAACCGCGGTCGGCTGGTCGCGAAGGTGCGCGACGGCAAGGAGGAGTCCGGCGCGAAGTTCTCCGACTACTTCGACTTCGGCGAGCCGTTCGCCAAACTGCCCTCGCACCGCGTGCTGGCGATGCTGCGCGGCGAGAAGGAGGAGGTCCTCGACCTCACCCTGGAGCCGGAGGAGCCGGGCGACGGCCCGACCAGCTTCGAGCGGCGCATCGCCCAGCAGTTCGGCATCGCCGACCGCGGCCGCCCCGCCGACCAGTGGCTCTCCGACACCGTCCGGTGGGCGTGGCGCACCCGCTTCCTGGTCCGCCTCGGCATCGACCTGCGGGTCCAGCTGCGGCAGCAGGCAGAGGACGAGGCGGTCCGGGTGTTCGCCGCGAACCTGCGCGACCTGCTGCTCGCCGCCCCCGCCGGCACCCGCGCCACCATGGGCCTCGACCCGGGCCTGCGCACCGGCGTCAAGGTCGCGGTCGTCGACGGCACCGGCAAGGTCGTCGCCACCGACACGATCTACCCGCACGCCCCCCGCAACCGGTGGGACGAGTCCCTGACGACCCTCGCCCGGCTCGCGGCCGCCCACCGGGTGGACCTGATCGCGATCGGCAACGGCACCGCCTCCCGCGAGACCGACAAGCTCGCCGCCGACCTGATCAAGGCGCACCCGGACCTCAAGCTGACCAAGGCGGTCGTCTCCGAGGCGGGCGCCTCGGTCTACTCCGCCTCGGCCTACGCCTCCGCCGAACTGCCCGAACTGGACGTCTCGCTGCGCGGCGCGGTCTCCATCGCCCGCCGCCTCCAGGACCCGCTCGCCGAGCTGGTCAAGATCGACCCGCGCTCCATCGGTGTCGGGCAGTACCAGCACGACCTGTCGGAGATGAAGCTGTCGCGCTCGCTGGACGCGGTCGTCGAGGACTGCGTCAACGGTGTCGGCGTCGACGTGAACACCGCGTCGGTGCCGCTGCTGCGCCGGGTGTCGGGCATCACCGAGGGGCTGGCCGGCAACATCGTGGCGCATCGGGACAGCAACGGGCCGTTCCGCACCCGCAAGGACCTCAAGGAGGTCGCCAGGCTCGGGCCGAAGGCCTACGAGCAGTGCGCCGGCTTCCTGCGCATCCAGGGCGGCGACGACCCGCTGGACGCCTCCAGCGTGCACCCGGAGTCGTACCCGGTGGTACGGCGGATCAGCGCCGGCGCGGAGACCGCGATCCCCGCGCTGATCGGGAACGGCACGGTGCTGCGGGCCCTTCGCCCGCAGGACTTCGTGGACGACTCCTTCGGCCTGCCGACGGTCACGGACATCCTCGCCGAGCTGGAGAAGCCCGGCCGCGACCCCCGCCCCGCCTTCAAGACCGCGACCTTCAAGGAAGGCGTGGAGGAGATGAAGGACCTGCGGCCGGGGATGCTGCTGGAGGGCGTGGTCACCAACGTCGCCGCGTTCGGCGCGTTCGTCGACGTCGGCGTCCACCAGGACGGCCTGGTGCACGTCTCGGCGCTGTCCGACTCCTACGTCTCCGACCCGCGCGACGTCGTGAAGCCCGGCGACATCGTCCGGGTGAAGGTCCTCGATGTGGACCTGCCGCGCAAGAGGATCTCGCTCACGCTGCGGCTGCAGGACGAGGCCCGCCCGCGCGGCGGTGACCAGCGCGGCGGCGAGCGGCAGGGCGGCGAGCGGCAGGGCGGCGAGCGGCGCGGCGGCCCGCCGCGCCAGGGCGGTCGCGGCGGCAACGGCGGGCGCGGTGGGAACGGCGGCCGCGGCGGTGGTGGTGGCCGGTCCGGCGGCTCCGGGCAGCCCGCACCGGGAGGGGCGATGGCCGACGCCCTGCGCCGCGCGGGCCTGACCGGCGGAAAGTAAGCCCCGCAGTTCAGGGACCCGCTCCTTACAGCCCGGGCACGTCCCGCGATGCCTTGCCCGCTTTTTACCCGGCGGGTCTTGCGTCGCGGGGCCCGGGGAACCAGGACGACTCGCGGCGCGTTCCACTGGATAGGTACGGTGAGGACGCGGCGTGTGCCGCCGTGAGACGGAGGCGGGGACCATGACTAATCGCACGAAGGTCGCCATCGGTGGCGTGGTGGTGGGGCTGATCCTGCTCGCCTGGATCCCCTGGTGGGTGTTCTTCCTGGTCGTGATCGGCGTCCCGGCGGTCGCCTACTTCACGCTCGACTCCTCCCAGCGCCGCCGGCTCCGCCGCGGGAGCCGCCGGCAAATCGGTCGCTGACCTGGTGCCCCCCTCGGTAGGGTGAGGCATCGGGTCAGGGCATCCGATCGAGGGGAAACACCTCATGCTCAGCGGTTCCGTCGTCGCGGTCAGTCGTGACGCCACCCACCGGTTCAGCAAGGACAACCAGGACAGCGTCCGGTTGCTCGCCGGGCTCGGCGTGGAGGGTGACGCCCACCTCGGGGTCACCGTCCAGCACCTGTCCCGGGTCGCCCGGGACCCGACTCAGCCGAACCTCCGGCAGGTCCACCTGATCCACGCCGAGCTGTTCGACGAGCTGCGCGACGCCGGCTACGACATCCACCCCGGCGACCTCGGCGAGAACATCACCACCAGCGGCCTCGCTCTCCTCGACCTGCCGGTCGGTACCCGGCTGCGACTGGGACCGGACGCCGTCGTCGAGGTCACCGGCCTGCGCAACCCCTGCCGCCAGATCGACGGCTTCCGTGGCGGCCTGCTCAAGCACGTCATCGGCCGCGACGAGGCAGGCGCGGTCGTCCGCAAGGGCGGCATCATGAGCATCGTGATCGAAGGCGGCGTCGTCCGGCCCGGTGACACCGTCGGCGTCGAACTCCCGGCCGCACCGCACCGCCCTCTGGAAAAGGTCTGACCCCACCATGACGGCAGACAGCCCCGTGACCGACCCCGCCCCGGGCTCCGCATCGGGGGGCGGGTCCGAGGGCGCCCCCCGTTCCGTCGCCGAACTGGTGCATCTCGTCTCCACCGGCACGCGCCCGAAGTACCTGCACTTCTGGGGCCATCGGCCGCAGCGGGACGGCAGTATCGGCGCAGGCTGCCTGAGCCAGTGGTGGCCGGCCCCCTTCACGGTCGACGGCACCACCTACGCCACGGCGGAGCACTGGATGATGGCCGGCAAGGCCCGGCTCTTCGGCGACGAGGACGCCGCGCGCCGCGCCGTGGCCGCCGGTCACCCGAAGGCAGCCAAGACCGTCGGCCGCTCCGTTCGCGGCTTCGACGAGGCGGTGTGGGAGCGCGAGCGCTTCGCCCTGGTCGTCGCGGGCAGCGTCCACAAGTTCGGGCAGCACCCCGACCTGCGCACCTACCTGCTCGGCACCAGACGGCGGGTGCTGGTCGAGGCCAGTCCGCTGGACCGGGTCTGGGGCATCGGTCTGGCCGCCGACGACGACCGGGCCGAGCGTCCCGCCGACTGGCGCGGCCTGAACCTGCTCGGCTTCGCGCTCATGGCGGCCAGGGAGCGGCTCGCCGCCACCGGACCGGAGGCGTACCCGCAGCATGGCTGAGCGCCTGGTGGTGATCGGTGGCGACGCCACCGGCATGTCCGCCGCCTCCCAGGCCCGCCGCCGCAGGCCGGCCGACGATCTGGAGATCGTCGCCTACGAGCGCGGCCGGCACGTCTCCTACAGCGCCTGCGGCATCCCGTACTGGATCGGTGGCGACACCTCGGGCCCCGACAGGCTGATCGCCCGGACCGCCGCGGAGCACCGCGCGCGCGGTATCGACGTGCGCCTGGGCACCGAGGTCACCGCCGTCGACCCCGGCGGAGCCCGCGTCCTGGTCCGCGACGGCGACGGCCACGAGCAGTGGACCGGCTACGACCACCTGGTGGTCGCCACCGGCGCGCTCCCCGTCAGACCGCCGATCCCGGGCATCGACGCGCCCGGAGTCTTCGGCGTGCAGACTCTGGACGACGGCGAGGCCGTCCTGCGCGGCCTGGAGCGCACCGGGGTGCGCACGGCAGTGGTGGTCGGCGGCGGCTACATCGGCGTCGAGATGGCCGAGGCGATGCTGCGGCACGGCCTTCAGGTCACCCTCGTCGACCGCAATCCCCAGCCGATGACCACCCTCGACCCCGATATGGGGCGCATGGTGCGCGAGGCGCTCGAAGGGCTCGGCGTCACGGTCGTCTCCGGCAGCGCCGTCCGCGGTGTCCTCACCGACGACACGGGCCGGGCCCGCGCCGTCGCCACCGACGACGCGGAGTACCCCGCCGACCTCGTCGTCCTCGGCCTCGGTGTGCGGCCGAACACCGCTCTCGCCCAGGACGCCGGGCTGCCGCTCGGGGCGCACAGCGGGCTGCTCACCGACCGCTCGATGCGCGTGCGCGGCTCCGAGCGGATCTGGGCCGGCGGCGACTGCGTCGAGGTGCTCAACCTCGTCTCCGGCGCCCTGCAGCACATCGCGCTGGGCACCCACGCCAACAAGCACGGCAGGATCATCGGTACCAACATCGGCGGCGGCTACGCCACGTTCCCGGGCGTGGTCGGTACCGCCGTGAGCAAGGTGTGCGACGTGGAGATCGCGCGGACCGGGCTGAAGGAGGACCAGGCGCGCGCCGCCGGCCTGGACTTCGTCACCGCGGTCATCGAGTCCACCAGCCGGGCCGGCTACTACCCGCACGCTGCCCCGATGACCGTCAAGATGCTCGCCGAGCGCGGCACCGGGCGGCTGCTCGGCGTCCAGATCGTCGGCCGGGAGGGCGCGGCGAAGCGTGTCGACATCGGCGCCGTCGCCCTGACCGCGGGAATGACCGTCGGGCAGATGGTCGACCTCGACCTCGGGTACGCCCCGCCGTTCTCGCCGGTGTGGGACCCGGTGCTGGTCGCCGCGCGCAAGGCGGCGGACGCGGTGGCCGCGGACATCGCGCGCCCGGCCGCCGGCTCCCCTGACATCACACCGGGTTGACCTCGGCCCAGGCGAGCTTGCCGAGGGCTTCGAGCAGCGGCGGCAGGGAGGGGCCGCGCCCCACCGGAAGGACCTCACCGGGCGCCTCGTCGAGCAGTACGAACGCCATGTCGTCGGTCCTGCCCACCAGACTCCAGCCAGGGCCGTCGGCGCGCACCGCCCCGTACGCCGTACGGACCCGGCCGGGCGGTGGGGGTACGCGGACGTACGCCTCGGCGCTTTCCAGGGCGCGGCGGACGCCGTCGTGCGAGATGGAGAGTGCGGGGGCTTCCTCGGGGGCGGGTCCGGTGGCGGCTTCGGCTTCGCCCGTGCCGTCGGACGGGCCGGTAGCGGTGGCCTCGGCGTCCTTGGAGGCCTTGTCACTTGGGCCGGCCGCGTCGTCGGTACTGGTGGGCCTGTCGGCGCCGTCGGGCGGTGTCCCGTCGATGGTGATCGCCTCGCCCGCCGTGGTCGCCGAACCCTGCGGCGCCGCGGAACCCGCATCGTCTTCCGTGCCGTCCCCCGCGCCGTCCGGAAGGTCCGTCGTATCGACGACGCCGGTGCCCGCGGTGTCGAACTGGTCGCGCCAGTCGCGCCACCGGATCGCGATCTCGTCGGCGCCCAGGCGTCGTTGCGGCGGTCCCCAGACCGAGGTGTCGGGCGGGGCGAGGACGGGGCCGCCGATCGACTCCTCGTCCGGGTCGTGCGGTGCGGGGACGCCGGGTGCCGCCACGGCGACCGGCAGCGGCCAGCCCGGCAGGGACGCGACCATGGTGCGCTCGTCCGGCGACAGGTCGTACTCCAGCCCGCAGTCCCAGGCGGCCAGCGCGCACGCGACCATCGCGGCATCCGTCGTGGCCACCGTCCAGCGCGCCCCGGAGGCATCCTGCCCGAACACCAGGCCATAGCCGCCCGCGAGCGCTTCGAGCCCCAACCCCTCGCACGCCGCCGGGTAGTCGTCGCCCAGTACGCCGGGGAAGCCGCCGGGCGTCAGCATCGCCGCGGTGAGCACGAGGAGTGCGTCCTCGTCCGGCATGTCCTGCGCGTTCCCGCTCATCCCTACCTCCCTGTCGACCCCCGGTCCGCCGCACCTTAACCAGCCGGTAACGTCCACGTCGAGGTCGCGGAGGTGAGGAATCCGTGCAGGTCGCCGAGTGCTTCGAGGGGGCGACTCGCGCGGCGCGGCGAAGGAGGCGGCGGACGCGGGGAGTTGGCTCCGGGTCAGCGCCGAGGTACGCGACCCGGCGGCCGTGTCCCGCCCGCGGGTCGGCGGCGGCGGATGTCCTCAGGGCGTCCTGACCGCCAGTGCCAGGTAGCGCGCGTCGGAGTCGTCCAGGAGCAGCAACTCCCAGCCGCTGTCGCCGAGCAGCCGACCGAGCCGGGGTTGCGCGCGTACGTCGTCCGGCGACAACGGGTGCCCGTGGCGGGCCGCGAGCGCGGCCCGTCCGCGGGGGTGGAACAGGGCGAGCCGGCCACCGGGCTTCGTCACCCGCGCGAGTTCGCGCAGGCCGGCCGCGGGGTCGGGGAGGTGGTGCACGAGTCCCGAGGCGAGCACGGCGTCGAACACGCCCGAAAGCAGCGGCAGTCGCATGGCGTCGGCCTCGATCAGGGAACCGTGATCCCGGCGGCCGAGCGCGACCGCCTCCCGCAGCATCTCCGGTGTCAGGTCCACGCCGACGACGGTGCCCTCGGGTCCGACCGCGGTCCGCAACTGCGGCAGCGCCCGCGCCGTGCCGCAGCCCGCGTCGAGCACGGCGCCGCCCCGGTCGAGCCGCAGTTCGCCAACCACGGCGGCGAACGCCGGGCTGTCGTCGGGGAAGCGCACCTCCCAGCCCACGGCCCGCGCTGCGAAGAACTCCCTGACCTGCTCGTTTCCGCCGTCCATTCCGTCCATGCATCATGGTTGCATGATCACCCTGCGCTCTGTCGGACTCTTCCTGGTCGCCGCGGTCCTGGAGATCGGCGGCGCGTGGCTCATCTGGCAGGGATTGCGCGAGCACCGCGGAATCGGCTGGATCCTCGCGGGCATCGTCTCCCTCGGGTGCTACGGATTCGTCGCCACGCTCCAGCCGAGTTCCGACTTCGGACGCGTCCTGGCGGCGTACGGTGGGGTGTTCGTCGCGGGATCGCTGGTGTGGGGCATGATCCTCGACGGTTACCGTCCTGACCGGTTCGACGTGATCGGCGCGGTGGTGTGCCTCTGCGGCGTCGGCGTGATCATGTACGCCCCGCGAGGTGGCTGAATCCGGCCACCCGCCGGTGGCGAACGGCTGTCCGACCGCCGCCCGCGACAGGGCGGGCTTGCCCTCGCGCGCCGCGCGTACCAGGCTGCGTAGCGCAGTGGAGACGGGAGGTAGGCCATGACGGTGGGCAACGGGCTCGCGTGGTTGCTCGATGACCTGACCAGGCGGGTGCCGCACGTGCAGCACGCGCTCGTGCTGTCCAACGACGGCCTGGTCACGGGCGCCAGCGGTGACCTCGACCAGCCGTCCGCCGAGCACCTCGCCGCTGTCTCGTCGGGCTTCCACAGTCTCGCCAAGGGCGCCGGGCGGCAGTTCGGCACCGGCGGGGTACGGCAGACCATGATCGAGTTCGAGGAGGGGTTCCTCTTCGTGACGGCGGCCGGCGACGGCAGCTGCCTGTCCGTGCTGAGCGGGATGGACGCGGACATCGGGCAGGTCGCGTACGAGATGACGCGGCTGGTGCGCCGGGTCGGCGAGCATCTCGCCGTGGCGCCGCGCCAGTCCGGGGCCGCACCCGCCTGACCTGCTCTTCTTCGCCGGTCCGGCGTCCGGTCCGGAGTTGTCCACAGGCTCGCCGCGGGAGGTCCGCACACCGCGCTAGTTTGGTCACTGTCAGTGATCGAGCGAGGCGAGGAGTGACAGGACATGAGTACGACACAGCAGCAACGGCGGCAGCGGCAGGACCGGTCGGGACGCGCGAGCGCGGACCGGGCGGGGGCGGCGCGCGTGAAGCAGGAGCGGAGCCGCCCGGAGCACAGGCGTCCGGATCGGGGACGGCCCGAACATCGGGGCGCGGATGCGGAAGGTCCGGATCGGGGGTGGCCCGAACATCGGGGCGCGGATGGGGGAGGTCCGGATCGGGGGCGGCCCGGCGGCGCTGGTGCGGGCCGGGAGGGGCCCGAGCGGGAGTGGCGCGAGCGGCGGGATCGACTCGCGGCGGACGGGCCGCCTGTCCCGGCAGGCGGCGCGGAGCTGTTGACGCTGTCCGCGGCGCGGGACGCGCTGGGGTTGGCCTACGACGAGTTCGACCTCGCCGTGCAGATCGGCGAGGTGCCGACGGTCGCGTGCGGGTCGAGCAACTGGATGGTCGGGTCGCGGGAGGTGCGCCGGCTGTCTGCCGAGGACGGCCATCCGCTGCCACTGCTCGACCGGCTCCGGCTGGTCGGGAGCCCGGAGGCGGCCAAGGAACTGGGCGTGGGCCGGGAGCGGTTCGTCCGGCTGGCGAGGGCGGGCCACATCCGTCCGGTCCGCTGGTACGTGAACCGGTACCAGGCACTGGTGTGGATGTATCTCGCCCGGGACCTTCCGCTGCTGGCCGAGCGCAGTCCGGCCCTGCTGAGAGGTCCCCTGCCCGAGGGGCTCCGTGCGGCGGTGGCCGACGGTGAGGACGAGCGGGCCCGCGGGTGGCGCTCCCGCCGCGTGGCCCAACTCGTTCGTGACGCCTACGACGCGTGGGACGAGGCCGCGGTGTGGTCGGCGCTGCTCGGGCCGGAGCTGGTCGACAGCGCGGTGCCGGACCCGTACGAACGCGCGCATCTGCGCAGGCTGCGCGCCGTACTTCCGCCCGGCCGACCCGGTCCGACCACGCCCGAGCGGATCCGGGCGATCACCACGGCCGACCATCCGGACGAGATCGGGCTCGGCCTGGTGGCGTTGGCGGACGCGCTCGGCCGGGCACGGAAGCTGAGGCATGCCCCGGGCCCGGCGGGTCCGGCCCGGGTCGGCCCCGGCCCGGCCGACCCACACCCGGCCGACGTGGGCCCGGCCCGGGCCGACCCGGTGCCGCCGGATCGGGTGGGTGGTGCGGATGACGGCCGGCCGGGGCGGCGCGGGCTGCTGCGGTTGCTGGGGCGCGGGCGCCGATCAGCGGGCGCGCCCTCGGGGGGCCGGGAGCGCGACCCCTCTCAGAGCTCGCCGACGTCGGTGATCCGTACCACCGCGCGTTCTTCCTCGTCGGACGCCGCCAGGTCCACCTCGGCCGAAATGCCCCAGCCATGATCGCCGTTGGGGTCGGCGAAGGTCTGCCGGACCCGCCACAGGCCGTGCTCCGGCTGCTCCTCGATGAGCAGCAGCTTCGGTCCGCGCGCGTCCGGTCCGGTGCCCAGGTCGTCGTACTCCTCCCAGTAGGCGTCCATGGCGTCCGCCCAGGCGTCGCCGTCCCACCCGGAGTCGGCGTCGAGCTCGCCGAGCTGCTCGTACTTCTCCAGCGCGGCCAGCTCGACCCGGCGGAAGAGGGCGTTGCGGACCAGTACCCGGAAGGCGCGCGCGTTCGCGGTCACCGGCTTGACCTGGTCGGCGCGCTCGGCCGCCTCCTCGGCGGTCTCCGTCTCCGGGTTGGCCAGCTGCTCCCACTCGTCGAGGAGGCTGGAGTCGACCTGCCGGACCAGCTCGCCGAGCCAGGCGGTCAGGTCCTGGAAGTCCTCCGACTTCAGGTCGTCCGGGACCGTATGGTCCAGCGCCTTGAAGGCGCCGGCCAGGTAGCGCAGCACGATGCCCTCGGTCCGGGCGAGTTCGTAGTGGGAGACGAACTCGGAGAAGGTCATGGCCCGCTCGTACATGTCGCGGATGACGGACTTCGGCGACAGCGGGTGGTCGCCGACCCACGGGTGGCTCTTGCGGTACACGCCGTAGGCGTGCAGCAGCAGTTCCTCCAGGGGCTTGGGGTAGGTGACCTCCTGGATCCGCTCCATCCGCTCCTCGTACTCCACCCCGTCGGCCTTCATCTGCCCGATCGCCTCGCCGCGCGCCTTGTTCTGCTGGGCGGCGAGGATCTGGCGGGGGTCGTCGAGGGTGGACTCCACCACGGAGACCATGTCCAGCGCGTAGGAGGGGGAGTCGGGGTCGAGGAGTTCGAAGGCGGCCAGCGCGAAGGTGGACAGCGGCTGGTTGAGCGCGAAGTCCTGCTGGAGGTCGACGGTCAGGCGGACGATCCTGCCCTCGGAGTCGGGTTCGTCGAGCCGTTCCACCACTCCGCCGTCGAGCAGCGAGCGGTAGATGGCCAGGGCCCGCCGGATGTGCCGGAGCTGGGACCGCCGGTCCTCGTGGTTGTCCTCCAGCAGCCGTCGCATCGCGTCGAAGGCGTTGCCCGGCCGGGCGATCACCGACAGCAGCATCGCGTGCGTGACCCGGAAGCGGGAGGTCAGCGCCTCCGGCTCGGAGGCGATCAGCTTCTCGAAGGTGTTCTGCCCCCAGCCGACGAATCCCTCAGGAGCCTTCTTGCGGACCACCTTGCGGCGCTTCTTCGGGTCGTCGCCCGCCTTGGCCAGCGCCTTCTCGTTCTCGATGACGTACTCGGGCGCCTGCGCCACCACGAATCCGGCGGTGTCGAAGCCGGCCCGCCCGGCCCGCCCGGCGATCTGGTGGAACTCCCGGGCCCGCAGGACCCGCACCCGCTGCCCGTCGTACTTCGTCAGCGCGGTGAACAGCACCGTACGGATGGGCACGTTGACGCCGACCCCGAGGGTGTCGGTACCGCAGATCACCTTCAGCAGCCCGGCCTGCGCCAGCTTCTCCACCAGCCGGCGGTACTTCGGCAGCATCCCGGCGTGGTGCACCCCGATGCCGTGCCGCACGTACCGGGACAGGTTGCGGCCGAAGGCGGTGGTGAAGCGGAAGTTGCCGATCAGGTCGGCGATCGCGTCCTTCTCGGCCCGCGTGCACATGTTGATGCTCATCAGCGCCTGAGCCCGCTCCACCGCGGCGGCCTGCGTGAAGTGCACGATGTACACCGGCGACTGGCGGGTCTCCAGCAGCTCGGTGAGCGTCTCGGTCATCGGGGTGGTGCGGTACTCGTAGCTCAGCGGTACCGGCCGGGTCGCGGACCTGACGACCGCGGTCGGCCGCCCGGTGCGGCGGGTCAGGTCCTCCTCGAACCGCGCCACGTCGCCCAGCGTCGCCGACATCAGCACGAACTGCGCCTGCGGCAGTTCCAGCAGCGGGATCTGCCAGGCCCAGCCCCGGTCCGGCTCGGCGTAGAAGTGGAACTCGTCCATGACGACCTGGCCCACGTCGGCGTTCCGCCCGTCGCGCAGCGCGATCGAGGCCAGTACCTCGGCGGTGCAGCAGATCACCGGGGCGTCCGGGTTGACCGAGGCGTCGCCGGTGAGCATCCCGACGTTCTCGGTGCCGAACATCTTGCACAGGTCGAAGAACTTCTCCGACACCAGCGCCTTGATCGGCGCGGTGTAGAAGGTGACCTCGTCGCGGGCGAGCGCGGCGAAGTGCGCACCGGCCGCCACCAGGCTCTTTCCGGAGCCGGTGGGGGTGGAGAGGATCACGTTCGCCCCCGAGACCACCTCGATCAGCGCCTCCTCCTGGGCCGGGTAGAGGGAGATGCCCTGGCCCTCGGCCCACGTCGAGAACGCTTCGAAGAGGGCATCGGGGTCGGCTTCGGAAGGGAGCTGATCGATAAGGGTCACCCCTCCATCTTGCCCGTCCCGGCGGCGAAGGGCGGAACCGGCGGTGAAGCCGATGATCACCAAAGGTAGGGTGTGCCGTCGACCATGCGTCAACTCCGCCCGCGGGCGGTCGAATCGGGGGTATCGCACCGCCATGATGGGACCAGCACATTCGTTGTCGGGAGCGGCCGCCTGGCTGGGCGCCGGCGCCATCGCGGCGGGCCTCGGTGATCCGATGCCGTGGCCGACCCTGGTGGTCGGTGCACTGATCTGCTCCGGCGCCGCCCTCGCGCCCGACCTGGACCACCAGGCAGCCACCATCTCCCGTGCCTTCGGTCCGCTGTCCCGCCTGGCCTGCAAGCTCATCGACGTGCTCGCCCACGCCACGTACAAGGCGACCCGCAAGCCCGGCGACTCCCGCCGGTCCGGGGGGCACCGCACCCTCACGCACACCTGGCTGTGGGCGGTACTGCTCGGCGTCGGCTTCTCGGCGCTGGCGGTGTACGGCGGCAGGTGGGCGGTGCTGCTGATCCTGTTCGTGCACATGGTCCTTGCCGTGGAGGGCCTGTTCTGGCGGCAGGCGCGCACCTCCAGCGACGTGCTCGTATGGCTGCTGGCGGCGACGAGCGCCTGGCTGCTCGCCGACGCACTGGACGACCCGGGCAACGGCAAGGCGTGGCTGTTCACCGAGCCCGGTCAGCACTACATGTGGATCGGCCTGCCGATCGTGCTCGGCGCCCTCGTGCACTGCGTCGGCGACGCGCTGACCGTGTCCGGGTGCCCGATCCTGTGGCCGATACCCATAGGCCGCAGGCGCTGGTACCCGCTGGGGCCGCCGAAGTTCATGCGCTTCCGGGCCGGCAGCTGGGTGGAGATCAAGATCTTGACCCCGGTGTTCTTCGTGGTCGGCGGCGCCAGTGCCGTCGGCGCCCTCGGCCTCTTCACCTAGCCGCCCCCCGCGCCCGCCCCACCCGGCCGGGATGCCGGGCGGCTGTCCTACCGGCGGGCCGCGGAGATCTTCGGCGGCGCCACCCGGCCGCTCGATCCCCACGGGCAGGGCTGGACGCTCCGCCGGTTGGCGGCGGCCGGGGGGTGAGCCCGGGGCGGGCTCAGCCGTGCCAGGAGCGCCACAGTGCCGCGTACGCGCCCTCGGCCTCGACCAGTTGGTGGTGGCTGCCCAGCTCGCTGATCCGGCCCTCCTCGACGACCGCGATCACATCGGCGTCGTGGGCGGTGTGCAGGCGGTGGGCGATGGCCACCACCGTGCGGCCGTCCAGGACGCGGGAGAGGGAGCGTTCCAGGTGGCGCGCGGCGCGCGGGTCGAGCAGGGACGTCGCCTCGTCCAGCACCAGGGTGTGCGGGTCGGCCAGCACCAGCCGGGCGAGGGCGAGTTGCTGGGCCTGCGCCGGGGTCAGTGTGGCACCGCCCGAACCGACCTCGGTGTCCAGGCCGCCGTCCAGCCCCCGGGCCCACTCCTGGGCGTCCACGGCGGCCAGCGCGTCCCACAGCTCGTCGTCGGCCGCGGCCGGGCGGGCCAGCCGCAGGTTGTCGCGCAGGGTGCCGACGAAGACGTGGTGTTCCTGGTTGACCAGGGCGACGTGTTCCCGGACGCGTTCGGCGGGCATCCGGGCCAGCGCGGCCCCGCCGAGGGTGACCTCGCCGGTCCGCGGCGCGTACAGCCCGGCCAGCAGCCGCCCGAGCGTGGACTTGCCCGCGCCCGACGGCCCGACCAGGGCCAGCCGGGTGCCGGGGGGAACGTTCAGCGAGACGTCGTGCAGGACGTCGGTGTCCGGGAGGTAGCCGAACCGCACCCGGTCCGCCGCCATCTCCCGCCCGTCCGGCGCCAGCGCCCCGTCCCCCTCGTCCAGCGCGACCTCCCGCACCCCGACCAGCCGTGCCAGCGACGCCTGCGCGGTCTGCAACTCGTCGTACCAGCGCAGCATCATGCCGATCGGGTCGACGAGCATCTGCGCGTACATCGCTCCCGTGGTCAGCGCGCCCACCGCCAGCCAGCCGTGCAGCGCGAAGCCGCCGCCGATCATCAGCACCGAGGTCAGGATCAGGACGTGGGTCATGTTGATCACGGGGAACAGCACGCTGCGCAGCCACAGCGTGTACCGGCTCCAGTCGACCCAGTTCTTCAGCCGGCCGCGGGACAGCTCCTCGCGGCGCTCGCCCAGGCCGTGCGCCTCGATGGTGCGGCCGGCGTCGACGGTCTCGGCGAGCGCCGAGGCGACGCCCGCGTAACTCGCCACCTCGGCGCGGTAGGCGTGCGGCGCGCGCCGGAAGTACCAGCGGCAGCCGACGAGCAGCAGCGGCAGGGCGACCAGGACCGCGAGCGCCAGCGGCGGGGCGGTCACCGCCAGCGCGCCGAGCAGCAGCAGCGCCCACACCACGGCGATCGCCAGTTGCGGCACCGCCTCCCGCATCGCCTCCGACAGCCGGTCGATGTCGGTGGTGATCCGGGACAGCAGGTCGCCGGTCCCGGCCCGCTCCAGTACGCCCGGGGGCAGCGCGACCGAGCGGACCAGGAAGTCCTCGCGCAGGTCGGCGAGCATGCGTTCGCCCAGTACGGCCCCCCGCAGCCGGACCAGCCGCACGAAGCACGCCTGCACCGCCAGCGCGGCCAGGAACAGGGAGACCGTGCGCGTCAGGTGAACGTCGCGCCTGCCGTCGGCCAGCGTCTGGACCAGGTCGCCCAGCAGGAAGGGTCCGACCATCGAGGCGACCACCGCGACCGTGTTGACGCCCAGCAGCACGGCGAACGCGACCCGGTGCCGGCGGCCGAGCTCGCGGACGTAGCCGCGCACCGTGGCGGACGAGCCGACCGGCAGGGTGGTGGCGCTGTTGTGCGACGGCGCCGAGGGGTCGTACTCCGGCGTGGGTGCGCCGATCATGCGGGTTCCTCCATCGACATGTCGTCACGGGTGCCGGGTGCGGTGCCTGCGGTGGCAGAGGTGTCGCCGCGGTCCGCGCCCGGCGCCTCACCGCCCGCTCCGCCTTCTTCCTCCGGCCGTTCGTCCGCCTCGCGGGTGACCACGGCCCGGTAGAGCGGGGTCGTCCGCAGCAGTTCGTGGTGGTCGCCGGCCGCCACCGTCATCCCGTCGTGCACGAACACCACCCGGTCCGCGCGGTCCAGCACCAGCGGGCTCGACGTGAACACCACGGTGCTGCGGCCGGCCCGGATCTCCTTCAGCCCGCGGGCGATCCGCGCCTCGGTGTGCGCGTCCACCGCCGACGTCGGCTCGTCGAGCACCAGGACCTCGGGGTCGGCCACCAACGAGCGGGCCAGGGCCAGCCGTTGCCGCTGCCCGCCGGACAGCGACCGGCCGCGTTCGATGATCCGGGCCCGCATCGCGTCGCCGGAGCCCGCCTCCTCCCCGGCCAGGGACCGCACCAGCGCGTCGAGCACGTCGGAGCACTGCGCCGCGGCCAGCGCGGCAGGGGCGCTCACGCGGCCGGACGAGGGGACGTCGAACAGGTCGGCCAGGGTGCCGGAGAGCAGGACCGGGTCCTTGTCGTGGACGAGCACGGCCGAGCGGGCCGTCGCCAGCGGCACCGTGTCGAGCGCGGTGCCGCCGAGCAGGGCCGACGGTTCGCCTTCGGCGGCGACCGGGCTGTGCCCCCCGAGCCGGTCGGCGAGCCGGCCGGCGGCGTCCGGGTCCCCGCACACCACGGCCGTCAGCAGCCCGCTCGGGGCGCGCAGGCCCGTCGCCGGGTCGTACAACTCGCCCGTGAGGGGGGCCTTGTGCGGCCCCGCGCCATCCGTGTGCGCGGCACCGTTCCCGTCGGCAGCCGTCTCCATCGCGACCCTGTCCGCCTCGCTCCCGTCCACATCGGTGCGCCGCAGCGCGAGCACCCGCGCCGCGCGCTTCGCCGAGGGCCGGGAGAACGACCAGGCCATGGCGATCTCGACGAAGTTCTGCAGCGGGAAGAGCAGGAAGGACACCGAGCCGTAGACGGTGACCAGCTGGCCGACCGAGATCTGCCCGTCCAGCGCGAGCCGGGCGCCGTACCACGCCACGCCGACCAGCAGCAGCCCCGGCAGGGCGACCTGGACGGCCGCGATGGTGGCCCACATTCGGGCGCTGTGCACGGCGGCCCGCCGTACCTCCTGCGACACGCGCCGGTAGCGGTCGAGGAAGAGCTCCTCCCCGCCGATCCCGCGCAGCACGCGCAGCCCCGCCACGGTGTCTGCCGCCAGTTCGGTGGCCCGGCCGCCCTTCTCCCGCTGGAGGTCCGCGCGCCGGGTGGCCGCGGGCAGCAGCGGCAGCACCGACAGCGCCAGCACCGGTACGGACGCGGCGACCACGACGCCGAGCTCGGGCTCGTACACCAGCAGCGCGACGGCCACGCCGACGGTCGCCAGCAGCGCCGAGGTGAAGCGGGCCAGTGCCTCGACGAACCAGCCGATCTTCTCGACGTCGCCGGTGCTGACCGCGACCACCTCGCCGGCCGCCACCCGCCGGGTCAGGACCGCACCCAGCTCGACCGCCTTGGCGGCGAGGAGTTGCTGCACCCTCGTGGCAGCGCTGATCCAGTTGGTGACCGCGGTGCGGTGCAGCATGGTGTCGCCGAGCGCGGTGAGCACGCCGAGCACGAGCAGGACCGCGCCGGCCAGCACCAGGCGGGTGCCCGAGCGGTCCACCACCGCCTGCACGGCCACCCCGACCACCGCGGGGAAGCACGCCACCGATGCCATGTGGAGGGTGCCCCACGCGGCCGAGGCGACCTGCCCGCGCCACTGGCCCAGCTCCAGCCAGATCAGGAGCCGGGGGCCGGACCGGGTGTCGGGCCGGCCCGGATCGGAGAAGGGGAGGCTGTTGAGGGACGGCATGATGTCCTGAGGGTGGAGGCGGGCAGGGAGAGGGGCCCGGACTGACCCGAGGGCCGGGCCGGGGGACGGTACGCCGGGCTCCGGGTGTTTTCGGGTGGTCTCCGGCATTCGGGCCGAATTCATGAGCCGTGCAAGACTCGCGGCGCGGCGGGCGCCGGGTCAACCGGTTTTCCCGTGCCCTGGCCGCACCCCGCACCCCGCACCCCGCTCACCATCCGGCCGCGCTCCACCCACGACCCGGCCGCCCTCGCTCACACCCCGGCCCGCAGCCCCCGCGTCGCCCCGGCCGCGCCTGCCCCGCACCCCGGCCGCACCCCCCGAGTTCCCGACCGACTTTGCAGGTCCGCGTACCGGACCGGCACACTGTGTGGCTTCATCATCTTGGCCACAGAGGGGACCCCCCACATGAAGGGCTTTCGGGCATTTCTGCTGCGCGGCAACGTCGTCGACCTCGCGGTCGGCATCGTGGTGGGCGCGGCGTTCACCGCACTGGTGAACGGCTTCGTCCGCGCGTTCCTGACTCCGATAGTCGGGCTCGTCAGCGGTGCCACCGGCGACTTCAACAACCGGACCTTCCACGCCTCGGGGGTCACCTTCCCCTACGGCGTGTTCATCAACGCCACCATCAGCTTCGTGATCGTGGCGGCGGTGATCTATTTCCTGGTCGTGCTGCCGATGAACCGCATGCAGGAGAAGTTCTTCCCGAAGGCCGCGAGCGCGCCGACGCGTGAGTGCCCCGAGTGCCTCACCCCGATCCCGGCCGCCGCCAAGCGGTGCAGCGCCTGCACCGCGGTGCTGGCCCCGGCCGGGGTGCCCTACCAGGGCGCGGGCAACGGCGGGAGCGACGGCAACCGCGTGGACATCTCGAAGTAGCGGTCCAGGACTGCCGCGGCGGCACGCCGCCCGGTTCCGGCGGCGGATCGCCGCGGGGCCGGACGGTGCGCCGCCGGCGCCCTCCCGCGCCTCGCCCCCGTCACTCTGCGGTCAGCGCACGCTCAGCGCTCGTCGTCGTCGAGCGCGCCCAGCAGGGCGGACAGGGCCGCGCGCTGCTCGCGGTCGAGCGGCGCGAGGAGCTCGGCCGCGGCGTCCCTCCGAGCCCCGCGCAGCGCGGACAGCGCCTGCGTGCCGCTCTCCCGCAGCTCGATCCGGATCACCCGCCGGTTGTTCGGGTCGGGCACCCGTCGCACCAGTTCCCGCTCCTCCAGCGCGTCCACCAGCGTGGTCACCGCGCGCGGCACCACGTCGAGACGCTGCGCGAGGTCGGCCATCCGCGGCGGCGCGTCGCAGTGCGCGAGCGTCCGCAGCAGCCGGGACTGGGCGGGGGTGATGCCCAGCGGCTCCATCAGCCGCTTCTGGGAGCGGTGCAGCCGCCGGCTGAGCGTCAGGAGCTGGTCGGCCAGCCGCCCGGTGACCTCGTCGGTCCGGGGAGCGGTCGCGGAGCCGGCCGGGTCCGCGGACCCGGCCGGGGCGGGTGCCGGGGCCGAGTCCGATGCCGCAGGACCGGGAGCCTCCGCCGGGCCGGTGGTCGGCGCGGTGGCGGCCGTGGTGCGGGTGTCCATGGCTCCAGGGTATCAGGAACAACGCTCATTGTGAGTATAGGTAACAATGACCTACACTCTCTTTGTCAGCGTGTCCCGAACGACCCCGGAGGAGCCTTTGCGCCCCGAGAACGACCTCGCCAGCCGGTGGACGCCACCGAAACGCCGACCCGGTACCCGGGCCGACGTCGACGTCCGCCGCATCATGCGCCTGTTCCGCCCCTACCGTGGCCGGCTCGCCTTCGTCGGCATGCTGGTCGCCCTGTCCTCGCTCGTGTCGGTCGCCTCGCCGTTCCTGCTGCGGGCGATCCTCGACACCGCCATCCCGCAGGGCCGGACCGGCCTGCTGGCCCTGCTCGCCCTGGGCATGATCGCCACCGCCGTCGCGAACGGCGTGTTCGGCGTCATGCAGACCCTGATCTCCACCACCGTCGGCCAGCGCGTCATGCACGACCTGCGCACCTCGGTCTACGAGCGGCTGCAGCGGATGTCGCTCGCCTTCTTCACCCGCACCCGCACCGGAGAGGTCCAGTCCCGGATCGCCAACGACATCGGCGGCATGCAGGCCACCGTCACGTCCACCGCGACCTCGCTGGTCTCGAACCTCACCTCCGTCGTCGCCGCCGTGGTGGCGATGCTCGCGCTGGACTGGCGGCTGACGATCGTCTCGCTGCTCCTGCTCCCGGTGTTCGTCTGGGTCGCCCGCAAGGTCGGTCGCGAGCGCAAGAAGATCACCACCGAGCGGCAGAAGCAGATGGCGGCCATGTCCGCGATCGTCACCGAGTCGCTGTCGGTCAGCGGCATCCTGCTCGGCCGGACCATGGGCCGCAGCGACTCCCTGACCCGCGACTTCGCGGCGGAGTCCGAGAACCTGGTCGACCTCGAAGTGCGCTCCAACATGCAGGGACGCTGGCGGATGGCCGTGATCGGCATCGTCATGTCGGCGATGCCGGCGCTGCTGTACTGGGCCGCCGGCCTCACCGGCAGCGGCCGCGGCTCGGCGATCTCCATCGGCACGCTGGTCGCCTTCGTCTCGCTCCAGCAGGGCATGTTCCGCCCGACCGTCTCGCTGCTCGCCACCGGCGTGCAGGTGCAGACCTCGCTCGCGCTCTTCCAGCGCATCTTCGAGTACCTCGACCTGCCGGTGGACATCACCGAGCGCCCCGACCCGGTGCGCATCGAGCGGGTCCGCGGCGACGTCCGCTTCGAGAACGTGGACTTCGCCTACGAGCCGGAGGAGGGCACGGAGGCCAAGCCCACCCTGCGCGGCATCGACCTCACCCTGCCCGCCGGTGGCAGCCTGGCCGTGGTCGGCGCGACCGGCTCCGGCAAGAGCACGCTGAGCTACCTCGTGCCGCGCCTCTACGACGTGACCGGCGGCCGCGTCACCCTCGACGGCGTCGACGTACGCGACCTGAGCTTCGACACGCTCTCCGCCGCGATCGGGGTCGTCTCCCAGGAGACCTACCTCTTCCACGCCTCCGTCGCCGACAACCTGCGCTTCGCCAAGCCCGACGCCACCGACGCCGAGATCGAGGCGGCCGCCAGGGCCGCGCAGATCCATGACCACATCGCGGGCCTGCCCGACGGCTACGACACCCTCGTCGGCGAGCGCGGCTACCGGTTCTCCGGCGGCGAGAAGCAGCGCCTGGCCATCGCCCGCACCATCCTGCGCGACCCTCCGGTGCTGATCCTCGACGAGGCCACCAGCGCGCTGGACACCCGCACCGAGGCGGCCGTGCAGGACGCCATCGACGCGCTGTCGGCGGGCCGGACCACCATCACCATCGCCCACCGTCTCTCCACGATCCGGGACGCGGACCAGATCGCCGTCCTCGACGCGGGCCAGGTCATCGAGCGCGGCAGCCACCACGAACTCCTCGCCCTCGACGGCCGGTACGCGGCCTTGAGCAGGCGGGACATGCAACTGGTCGACGCCGCGACGCCGCAGCCCGCGGCCACGACCTCCTGAGGGGCCCAGGAGGTCCCCGGGGGTGGCCTGTCCTGCGGGCGTCCTCGGACGTCGTTCGAGGCGGCGGCCGGGTCTTGCCGAGACGGTATTACCCGTGGGTAGGGTGGCTTCCGGCGGGATCCGCCCGCCCGTTCGAGGAGGCCGTCCACGTGCCCGTACGCCCCGCACCGCTGCTCGCCGGACTGCTCGCCACCTCCGGCACCTTGCACTTCCTGCGGCCCGAGCCCTTCGACTCCATCGTGCCGGCGACGCTGCCCGGCAGCCCCCGCACCTGGACCAGCATCAGCGGCGCCGCCGAACTCGCCCTCGCCGCCGCCGTCGCGCTGCCCGCCACCCGCCGCGCCGGCGGCCTGCTCACCGCCGGCCTCTTCGCGGCGGTCTTCCCCGCCAACGTCAAGATGGCCTACGACTGGCGGCACCGCCCCGCCCTCCTCAAAGCCGCCGCGTACGGGCGGCTCCCGGTCCAGGTGCCGCTGGTGATGTGGGCCCTGAAGGTCAGCCGCTCGGCCGCCTCGCGGCCACACTGACCGGACTGTTCGGCGCTCGCCGGTCCGGCTCAGTTGTCGCCGTCTGTGTCGCTGTCGTCGTTGTCGTCGTCTGTGTCGTTGGTGACGAGGATGACGTCGAGGGTGCGGGGGCCGTGGACGCCTTCGACGCGGTCGAGTTCGATGTCGCTGGTGGCGGAGGGTCCGGAGATCCAGGTGAGGGGTCGGGTGGGGTCGAGCTTGGGGAGTGCCTGTGGTACTGAGTCCACCACCTGTTCCGGCACGCGTACGACGCAGATGTGGTGGTCGGGGATGAGGGTGATGCGTCGTCGGCCCTGGTCGGGTCCGGCGTCGAGGATGATGGTGCCGGTTTCGGCGATGGCGAGTGCGCAGGCGGTGATGACGGTGTCGATGCCGTCGAGTTGATGGGTGGTGAGTTCGTCGTCGCCGAC
>NZ_FNVU01000009.1 GCF_900107965.1 Actinacidiphila yanglinensis
TCGGTGATCTCCAGATACGCGGCGAGTTCGGCCACGGTGGGCGGGGCGTCCAGCACCGTGGTGAGGTGGTCGCGGGCCTTGGCCAGCTCCACCCGCAGTTCCTGGAGCCGGCGCGGTACATGGACGGCCCAGCTGGTGTCGCGGAAGAACCGCTTCATCTCGCCGACGATGTACGGCACCGCGAAGGTGGTGAACTCCACCTCGCGGCTCAGGTCGAACCGGTCGATCGCCTTGATCAGCCCGAGGGTGCCGACCTGGAGGATGTCCTCCAGCTCGTCCCGGCCCCGCCCGCGGAACCGCCGGGCGGCGAACTGCACCAGCGACATGTTCATCTCGATCAACGTGCTCCGCGCGTACGAGTATTCGCGGGTGCCCTCCTCCAGGTCCCGCAGCCGGTCGAAGAACAGCTTCGACAGTGTCCGCGCGTCCTTCGGGGGCGTCTTCCGCGCCTCTTCGATGAACGGCAGCCCACCTACGGTCGGAACGTCGCGGCCGACCTGTGCCGGCCCTGTGGTTGTCCTTGCCCCGTACGTGGATACCGTCATGCGATCGCCTCACGCCGCCGAGTATGTCCAACAGCGCCTGCCCGCGATCGCGGTCCGAACACACCGGGAGCGGAATCCGACGGGTTGGTGACGGGGCTTCAGGGCACCTGCCCAGCCCGCTCGGTGCGCCGGCTCCTCCTGAACAGCACGTGGGCACCGCGCGGCTCCATCACCTTGTCCGGGCAACTCCCGAGCTCGTGCGGCAGGGTGGAAAGAGTTCACTGCCTCCTCGTCGAGGTACCCCGGTCCCGGTCACGCCGCCCTGGCGTCCTCACCCGCCAGGAACGGAAGCAGCAGCGCGAGCAGGGCCTGCGGCCGGTGCAGCGGGATGATGTGGCCGCAGTCCTCGATGACATGTCCGACGAGATCATCGGAGATGGGGCGGAGTTGGCGTTCCAGCGCGGCACCGACCGGACGGGCGCCCAGCGCCATCGTGGGCACTGTCAGGCGGGCCGTGGTGACCGCCCGCCCGATCTGTACCGCGCTCTCGGGCAGCGAGCGGTAGTACGAGAAGGCGCAGCTCAACGCCGGACGGCCGGTGTAGGCGCGGACGAAGGCGTCCCGGACGTCGGGGTGCACCCCGTCGCCGAGTGTGCCGGTGCGCAGAAACCAGTCGACGTAGGTCCCTTCATGTCCCTCCAGCACGGTCTCGGCGAGGCCGGCCGCAGCGGAATGGAAGCCGAACCACCATGGAGGCCCGTCGGCAAGGAAGTCCTCGGCGCCAGGCAGCCTGCCCAGCAGGGACTCCATGACGACCAGGCGCCGAACGAGACCGGGACGGCGCAGGGCGAGGAGGAAGGCCGGCGCGGTGCCGGCGTCGATGCCCACGACCGCGGCCGAGGACACGCCGAGTGCGGCGAGAAGGGCTTCGGCGTCGTCGGCAAGAGTGCTCGCGTCGTACCCGGAGGCGGCCCGGCTGCTTGCGCCGAATCCGCGCAGGTCCGGCGCGATCACACGGTAGCGGCCGGACAGGTCGGCCATGACGTCCGTCCACAGCTCCCAGGTGTGCGGGAAGCCGTGCAGCAGCAGGACGGCCGGGCCGGATCCGGCGAGGGCGACGTTCAGTTCGACACCGTTGACAGGTATGCATCGCAGCTCGGGCATGGAGGGACTCCGGGCGGTGGTGAGCGGAAGTGACGAGGTCACGTTAGGGAACTAGGCTGATCAGCCCAAGACGGCACTTTCCCTTCAGGTGGTGAGCCCCGGGTGACCACATCGAGGCCCGGCGGACGTGACCGGCCGCCCGGTGAGCGCGGCGACCTGCTGGATCCGCGCTGCCCGACCCGCCAGTTGCTCGACCGCATCGGCACCAAGTGGACGTCGATGGCCGTGAAGGTGCTGGCCGAGCAGGCTCCGGGCGAGGTCCGGTTCGCGGAGCTGCGGCGCCGTATCCCGGGCATCTCGCAGAAGATGCTGTCCGTCACCCTGCAGAGCCTGGCCCGCGACGGCCTGGTCGCGCGCCGCGTCGAGCCCACCGTGCCGCCCGCCGTCCACTACCGGCTCACCGAGCTCGGCCGGTCCCTCGAAGGACCGCTCTCCGCCCTGCGGGTCTGGGCCGAGACACACATGCCGGAGATCGACCGCAACAACCAGCTCGCCGACGAGCCACCCCCAACCGGCTAGCTCCAAAATCCGCTCAATCGTCGGCGTCCGTCGGCTCGACCCGGCAACCGGCGGCTCGTCCGGGGGCCGCGCCCTTCCGGAACCTCGGCGCCGGGCGCTCGACAGCCGGCCCGCCAGTTCCACCGTCTCAGCCAGTCTCGTGGCCACGCCGGCCGGCAGTTCGGCGCGGCCGGCATCGTTCGGGTGCTCGACCTGCCCCTGCCGATCCTCGCCGCGCCACGCTCGGCAGACGAGAAGGATGCGGGGCACGGCGGTACGTTTGAGCCATGAAGTCGAGCGGCGCCGACGGGCGGCCGGTCGGTTGGAGGGCGCTGAAGTCCCGGCCGATCCTGCTCACCGCCGCGCTCGTGGCGCTCGCCGCGCTGCTCGGCGTGGACCTGATCGGCGGCGGCAGGATCCGTATCGGCGGTCTGATGGTCGCGGTGCCGGCGCTGGCCGCGGTGTTCCTCGGCCCGCTCGATGTCCTGATGCTCAGCGTCCTGACCGTCGGTGTGGTCGTCTGGGCCTCCGCGGACAACGACATCCTCGGCACGGCGAACTTTCCCGTGGTGCTGGCGACCGCGGTGCTGGTCGGCGCCGGGTCCGTGCTGGCCGCACGCATCCGCGCGCGCCGCGAGCGCCAGCTGGCGAAGGTCAGGAAGGTCGCCGAGGCCACCCAGCGGGCGCTGCTGCGCCCGCTGCCGGACCGGCTCGGCCGGGTGACGATCTCCTCGATGTACCTGGCCGCGGAGGAGGAGGCGGCGATCGGCGGCGGACCTCTACGCCGCCGGGGTCGACGAACGAAGCGACACCCGCGTGCTCGTCGGCGACGTCCAGGGCAAGGGCATGGCCGCTGTGGAGGTGGTGGGACTGCTGCTCAGCTCGTACCGCCGGGCGGTGCGCTCCGGCGTGCCGCTGGAGTCGCTGCCGGGCTACCTCGACGAGGGCCTGCGTGAGGACCTGGTCGACCTGGAGGAGAACGGCGCGCCGGGCACGGTCGACTCCCGCCCGGTCGAGACCGAGTTCCTGGAGCGGTTCGTGACCGCCGTCGTGGTGGACATCGTCGACGACGGGGGAACGGTGCGTATCGCGAACTGCGGGCACCCCCCGCCGCTGCTCATCCGTGGCGATCGTGTCATCCCGCTGCTGCCGGACGTGCCCGAGCTGCCGCTCGGCCTGGGCGACCTGTGCCGGGGCGGCCACCACGTCGACAGCTACGACCTGGCGCTCGGCGACATCCTGCTGCTCTACACCGACGGCGTGATCGAGGCCCGCAACGCCGAAGGTGCCTTCTACCCGCTCGCGGACCGTCTCGCGTACTGGACCCGGGACACCCCCGCCGTCCTGCTGGAGGACGTCCGCAACGACCTGACCATGTACTCGCCGACCGGGCTCGGCGACGACATCGCGATGGTCGCGCTGCAACGGGTCGCCTGAGGGAGACGGGCCGGCGCTTGGACTTTCACCGATACACCTTGGCGATTCGACGGCATCGTCACGTGGGCCCGCATTCACCAGAGTCTGGGTGAACTCCTGTCCTGCAGGGCACGCCGAACTGCGGCGTTGTGCTTCGCCGCGAAGTCCCCGGCCGGTGACGCGAAACCGTCGTCGTCGTACATGAGGACGGTGAAGTATTCAGTCCTGACAGCCGCGGCGAGCGGCGGTGTTCCGCTCTCGATCAGCTGCGCGATCGCGTCGTACGCGCGGTTGCCGGCTCCGACCATGCGGAGGCGCGTGACGAGCTGATCGCGCGCGCTCGCGCCTGAGTAGTGGGGCCGCGGAGAGCGCATGACCACCCTGACGCCCCCGGTTCGCGGGTTGACCTCGGACCAGACCCATCCCCACAGCTCCATCCGGATCCCCCTCGTCGACGGCCGAGGGCAGCCCGTGTCTGCCCGGCCCCGCCCGCCGCCTGGAAACACCGCGCAGCGACCGTAGCTCCGGCCTTGGCTGAAGCAAGATTGCTCCGCTGCCTGCGAGAATGGGAGAGGCGCCGATCCTTCCACCACTACCCACGGGTGGGGCCGAACAGTCACTCCCAGGACCGATGGGACGGCCCGTCCCCAGGAGCGGTGGACGGGCCATGGCGCTGAGGCGCCGTGGCCGGGACCGGAGGAGGCGGCGCTGGACCGGCGATGGACTCACCGGCCTCCCAATGCGCGCTGGCGAGGGTGTGGCGCAGGACGTGGAACATGTCCGGCCGTGAGCGCTCGTGGACGGGGTGCAGCCGGGCACGGGCGCCGTAGCTCTCCGCCTTCTTGCCCACCTGAGGGCACGGGCCTGGACGCCGGCGTCTCCGGGGCGTCCGCTGCCGTAGATGCTGCGGATCGGTGATCGACCGGCTTGGCGGTTGCGTGCCGATGGCCCGTCTTGCTGATCCGGCTCGGTCCGTACCGTTGCCCCCGGTGCCGGCGGCCGCGGTCAGGGCAGGAGGACGATGCCGTCCTCGTCGACGCACACGGTGTCGCCGGGCCGGAACGTGACGCCGCCGAAGGTGACCTCGCCGTCGCGTCGGCCGGTGCCTTGTTTGCCGCTCCTGAGGGGGTTGGACCCCAGGGCTGCGACACCCAGGGGAAGCCGGCTCAGCGGGCCGACGTCGCGGATCGCGCCGTTCACGACGACCCCGGCCCAGCCGTTGTCGATCGCCAGCTCGGCCATCTGGTCGCCCATGAGTGCGCAGCGCAGCGAGCCGCTGCCGTCGACGACGAGCACGCGGCCCTCGCCCTGTTCGGACATCGCCCGGCGTGCCAGAACGTTGTCCCCGTCGCACCGCACGGTGGCGACGATCCCGCGGAACGCGCGGTGCCCGCCGTACAGCGTGAACTGGATGTCGCAGGCGCTGATCGACCCCTCGTGCTCGTCGCACAGGTCGGCGGTGGACCAGGAGTTCGGGTCAACGGGCACGGGTGCCTCCTTCGGTGACGGGGGAGCGGCGGCCGGTACCGGCCGGGACCGGAATGCGGCGCCAGCGCAGGTGCCGGCTCTGGACGGTGCGGGAGGTGCGGATCTCGACCACGGCGGTGCGGGCCGCGAGCGCGTCGAGCGCGGCGTCCGGCAACTCGGCGAGTTCGGTCACCTGGTGGCCGAGCGCCCCCATCGCGGCGGCGACCTCGGCGATCCGGGGAGTCGGGACGACGGCGAGATCGCCTCGGCCCGGCCCCGGGCCCAGCCGGTGGTACTCGGTGCCCAGCGCCTCGTCGTTCAGGACGAACGCGGTGAGGTGTGCCCCGGCCCGCACCGCGGTGTCGAGGTCCTGGGCGTGCATCATGAACCCGGCATCTCCCTCGACGAGGACCACGTGCCGGTCGGGCGCGCCGAGCGCCACGCCGACCGCGGTGGTGAGTCCCTGCCCGATCGAGCCGAAGCCCTGGGCCAGATGGAAGCTGCGCGGCGCGGCCGCGCTCAGCAGAGCCGACGCGAAGCCGGAGCAGTGGCCGTTGCTCACCACGATCACCGCGTCGTCGGGCAGCAGCCGGTCGAGGGCGAGCACGGCGTACCGCGGGTCCACGGTTCCGGGCGCCAACTCTGGCTGGTAGTCCGCCAGTTCGGCGTTCCAGCAGTCGGGCAGCGGACGCGCGGGACGGAACCACGGCTCGGTCGGCGGTCCGGAGCGCAGCGCTTCGGCGACCGCGGTGAGGGTCGCGCGGGCCTCGCCTCGCAGCAGGGGGCCGTCGTCGGTGGCCCCTTCGTCGCCGGGCATGATGTCGAGTCTCACCAGGCGGGCGTCCGGGAAGAGCCGGCCGGAACGGGTGGTGCTCGCGCCGGCTCCGCTGCCGAGGGCGACGACGAGGTCGGCGTCGCGGAAGACCGGTTCCGCGTCCGGGTGGGACAGCCCGCCGGCGATACCGAGGTCGAGGGGGTGGCCGTCGAACAGACCCTTGGCCGGAAGGGTCGTGGCCAGCGCCGCACCGGTCAGCTCGGCGACCTCGGACATGAGCGCGGCCGATCCGCTCACCATCACACCTCGACCGGCGAGCAGGATGGGGCGCTCCGCGCGTCGCAACTCGTCCAGGAGTTGCGACGCGGCGGCCGCCTCGGCGCCGTCGGGCAGGGTGGGAACGGGCGAGGAGACGGTTTGGGCCGTGACCGCGCCGGCCGCCTCCACGGACGACTCGATCAGGTCGGCAGGGATTCCGACCACGACCGGCCGCCGGTCGCGGGAAGCCTCGACGATCGCCGCCGCCACCACCGCGCCGGCGTCGTCGTCCGCGCTCACCGCCCGGTAGCGTGCCTCGCACGCCTCGACCAGGCGACGCTGGTCGAAGCGCTGCGCTCCCTTGTAGCCGGTCGGGGTCTCACCGGCGAGCAGCACGAGCGGTGAGCGGTTTCGGGAGGCGACCAGCAGGGACGTGGCCGTGTGGCTCAAGCCGGGGCCGTGGGTCACCGAGCAGATGCCTACTCGTCCTGACGACCAGCCGTACCCCTCGGCCATGGCGACCGCGGCACTCTCGTGGCGCACCTCGACGGCCTCGACGCCCGCCTCGGCCAGCGCGAGCACGAGGTGCATGTTCCCGTCGCCCATGAGGGTGAACACATGTGTGCAGCCGTGGTCGGTGAGAGCGCGAGAGATGGATTGGGCATGAGTCTGCACGGTCTGTGCACCTTCTTCGTGTCGGTCGGACGAGGGGTACGGGCGTCGGTTCGGGTCAGAACTGGTAGCGCCTCAGGCCGCCGTCGCAGGCGATCACCGTGCCGGTGACGTAGGACGCGAGTGGCGAGCAGAGGAAGACCGCAAGTGCGGCCAGTTCATCCGGCCGCCCGTAGCGTCCGGCCGGGATCTCCTGCGCGTGCAGGGCACGCTCCTGGGGGGTGTAGTTGCGTGCCATCTGCTCGGTGAGGATGCGGCCGGGCGCGATGCAGTTCACGGTGACGCCGTGCGGGGCGACGTCGCGGGACAGTCCCTTGGACCAGGCGTGGACCGCGGCCTTCGCGGAGAACTCGGGGCTCATGCGGGGTGGTTCGGACTTGCCGGTGACGTTGACGACGCGGCCCCAGCCGCGAGCGGTCATGTCAGGCACCAGCCGCGCGGCCAGCCGGCGCTGCTGGGTGAAGTTGAGCCGCATGGCGCGGTCCCAGTCCTCGTCAGTGGCGGGGCCGCTGCTCGGCTTGTGTCCGCCGGCGCTGTTCACCACGATGTCGACCTCGCCCAGGCCCTGCCGCGCCTGCTGTGCGATGCGCTCGGCGGCGTCGCCGGCCAGGACGTCCTGGGCGATGACGACCGGACGGACGCCACTCGGCTGCGCGAGTTCGTCGGCGAGCAGGTCCAGCGACTCGCGGCGGCGGGCGACGAGCGCGAGCCGCACGCCTTCGGAGGCCAGGAGCGTGGCGACGGCGCGGCCGATCCCCGCGCTCGCGCCCGTGACGACCGCGGTCCTGTCCTTGAGGTGGTAGTCCATGTCTTCCCTCTCTACGGCTCGGGGGCGGAGGCGGGTCAGCCGACCGGCTGCCAGCCGGGGGCCGACGCGGCGCGCTCCTTGCGCAGGGAGACGTTCACCATGTCGCCGCGTTCGATGCCGACGGGACGGCCGTCGAGGTCGATCTTGAACTCGCTGCCGCCGGCGGTACAGGTCACCTCGGTGCGGTTGCCGAGGAACTCCACGACCGTGACGGTGGCGGGGAACTCGTCGGCGCCGGGCAGGCCGGCCGGGGCCAGGGTCAGTGCCTCGGGCCTGACCAGGACCTCGATCTCGCGTCCGACGACCGCCTCGTGCGTGCCCGCCGCGATCGGGAAAGTGGGCGCGCCCTCGACGCCGGTGAGCTGTGCGGCCGGCGAGGTGCCGGCGCCGGTCACGACGGCGCGCAGCACGTTCACCGGGCCGAGGGCTTCGGCGACGAAGCGGTTGGCCGGCTTGTCGTAGAGCGTGCCGGGCGGGCCCACCTGCTGCACGACGCCCTCCCGCAGCACGATGACCCGGTCCGACAGGGCCAGCGCCTCGGCGCGGTCGTGCGTGACGTAGAGGGTGGTCAGTCCGAGGCTGCGCTGCAGCGTGTGGATCTCGGTGCGCATCCGGCTGCGCAACTCGGAGTCGAGGTTGCTCAGCGGTTCGTCGAGCAGGAGCAGACGCGGGCGTGTGGCCAGGCCTCGGGCGAGTACGACGCGCTGCTGCTGGCCGCCGCTGAGCTGGCTGGCAGAGCGCTTGCCGTAGCCACCGAGACCGACGAGTTGCAGGACTTCCTCGACGCGGGGGCCGATCTCCTGCTTGTCGACCTTCTGCGCCTTCAGCCCGTAGGCGATGTTCTGCGCCACCGTCATGTGCGGCCACAGGGCGTACGACTGGAACACCATGTTGAGCGATCGGTGCTCCGGCCGGACGTGGCTCCTGGCGTCGGCCACGAGGCGGCCGTCGATCGAGATCGAGCCGCCGGAGGCCCGATGCAGGCCCGCGACGCAGCGCAGGGTCGTCGTCTTCCCGCAGCCGCTCGGACCGAGCAGGGTGACGAACTCCCCTTCCTGGATCCGGAAGGACACCCCGTTGACGACCCGGTTGGTGCCGTGGTCGGCGGTGAGACCGTCGACGTCGAGGATCAGCGGACTCGCTGATGCCGGCGGAACCGCCGGCTCGAGGTGCTGAGACGTCATGACTCTTTCTTCCTGTCGGGGTTGAGGACGAGCCGGAGGATGCCCATGCCGACGAACATGACCACGACCTGCAGCACGCCGACGGAGGCGGCTTTGGTCAGTGCGCTCTCGGAGTAGTTCCACGCGACGACCGACAGGACGTTGGAGTCGGGGGAGTACAGGACGACGGCGACGTTGAGTTCGCGCAGTGCCAGCACGAAGATCAGGGTGAAAGCCGAGAAGATCGAGGGCCGGATCAGCGGCAGCAGCACCGACCGGACCGTCCGCAGGCGCGAAGCGCCGCAGACGAGCGAGGCCTCCTCCAGCGTCGGGTCGATCTGGTGGAATCCGTTGGAGATGAGCCGGACGGCGTGGGTCAGCGAGATCGACACGAGCCCGATGCCGATGATCGGCAGCGTCAGGTAGAGGGGCGTCCGGATGAAGAGCAGGAGGATGCCCATGCCCATGACGAGCCCGGGAAGCGCGAGCGGCGCGGTGGCGATGTACGACATGGCGCCGCTGGTCGGCATGTGCAGGCGGTCGGAGAGGTAGACGATCGCGAGGCCGATGACGATGCAGATGATCGGCACGGCCACGGCCAGGACCAGGGAGTGGATCGTGGCGGTGCGAATCTCGGAGGTGTCGATGGTGTTCCACAGGTTGGCGAACGACAGGTGCATCTCGCCGATGGACGGCGCGAGGTACTTCGAGAGCGACATCAGCACCAGGGCCACGAAGGGCAGGACGAAGGCCACCAGACCGTAGGCGATCGTCAGGACCCAGACGACCGCCGCCGTGCCGCGCCTGACGCGGATGCGGTTCTCCCGGTGACCGCGGCCGCTGACGGAGACGTACCGGGCGCTGCTGCGGATGGTCCGCTGGTAGAGGTACAGCCCGACCATGCAGGTGATCAGGAGTTCCGCGCTGATGGAGGCGCCGAGGGGGATGTCCTGCACATCGCCGTACAGAGCCTTGTAGACCTCGACGGACAGCGGCTGGAAGGCGCCGCCCTGCCCGAGGATGCTCGGCACGGTGAACTCACCCATCGACAGGATCGCGACGAACAGCGCCGACGACAGGATCGACGGGCGGAGCATCGGGATCGAGATGCGCAGGCTCGTGGAGAGGATGTTGCGGCCGTTGACGAGCGAGGCCTCCTCCAGCGTGGGGTCCAGCCCCCGCATCGCCGCCGAGATGAACAGGTAGGAGTAGGGCACGAAATGCGTGACGAGCACGAAGACCATGCCGCCCGCGGTGAGGATGTTCGGCTGCAGCCAGCCCGGGACGTGGGCGTCGTGCAGGTAGCGGTTCATGATGCCGGTCTGCGGGGTGGCCAGCCAGATCCACGCCACCGCGGTGACGAAGGGAGCGACGAACAGCGACCCGATGCAGAGCACTTCGCGGACGCGGCATCCTCGCATCTGCAGCCTTGTCGTGCTCCAGGCGAGCGCGGTGCCGATCACCGTGGTCAACGCCGCGACGACGAGCGCGAACACGATCGTCCGGCCGAGCAGCGTCAGCATGTGGGAGGTGGCGAAGACCTCCCGGATCGCGGAGAAGTCGAACCCCGACCCGAGGTCGGTGGGCCGGCTGAGTACCGATGCCACCAGGACGTAGGCAACAGGGGCCAGTACGAGCACAGCGAGCACGGCCCAGGTCACCGGCAGCAGGAACACACCGGCGCGCTTGGCACTCGTCGCCGGGGGCGGGCGATCCTGCGGCGGCGATGCCTGGGGGGTGCGCCGGCCGGTGAGTTCGGTGACCGAGCTCATGAACTCACCCCGAAAACGGAGTTCCACTTGGCGAGGAACGCCTGGAGTTCGTCGCCTTGCAGGCGCGGGTCGGTACGCCAATCCAGCCAGGGCTGCGCCACCGGCTTGTACCAGGACTCGTTGGCGTAACTGGCGTTCTCCGTCCACCCCTTGGCTGACGACTCACCGCCGGCGGACTTCGTCATCGCTTCCTGGCCGGCCACCGTGGCGGACCATTCGCTCCACAGTCGGGCCGCGGCCGGATGCGGCGCGGCCTTGGGTATGGCCTGCATGAACTGCGTCGCGTTCATCCGGGACAGTGCCGAGAACCGCACGGGGGCGCCTTGGACGGCGAGCGGGCCGAAGATGGACTCCTCGCCGAAGTTCGTCGCGTAATAGGTGCCGGCCGAGACCTGCTGTGAGATCGACGCGATGCTGTCGGTTATCGCGGGCTTCTGATCGGCCAGCTTCTGCAGGTACGGCCAGCCGTACTGATTTCCGAGGTTGTAGACCAGGTTGGCGTAGTAGGCCATGCCGGAGCCGCCGTTGGACGGGGAGATCAGCACGATCTTGCCCTTGAGGGCGGGGTCGAGCAGGGCGTTCCAGGGATCGGTGGCCAGTTCCTGCTGCACCGCGGCCGGGGTGACCTTGGTGTTCCACGCGATGCCGCCGTTGGACTGGTAGAGCGGGTACATGTAGCCGGCGACGACACGGTCGGAGGGGTAGAGGTTCGCGGCTTGCGGGGTGTATTCGGCGAGCCACTTCTGCTTCTGGAAGTCCTGGAGCTGGGAGAGGTTGCTGGTCTCCAGCAGATCCGCCTTGTTGCGGCCGGCCTGTTGCTGGGTCTGGAACGTCGTACCCAGCGTGGCGCTGGACAGGCGCAGGATCTTCACCTTCACGCCGTACTTCTTGGTGAACGCCTCCGTCCAGCCCTTCATCTGGTCCGCCTGGACCGCCGTGTAGATGGTGAGGGTCCCCTCGGACCTGGCAGTCCTGACCAGCGCGGCGAGGTTTGTCGTGGACGTCTGCTTGGCGGCCTTCGAGGACGCCGCGGACAGCCCCGAGCCACCGCATGCGGCAAGAACCGCCGAGCACACGGCCACCGCGACAGCCGTGAGGACGCGTCGTCTACAGAGTGTTGTCACGTGCGCTACTTCCCATCACTCAAGGTTTCGGGAGCGTTCCCTCCACGTTTCGGCGGAGCATGCGAGGAACGAAACCGCCGGTTTCCGGGTGCAGTCAACTTAGAGAAACCGAAGGGGTGAGAAGCAGCGCTGATCACCCCGAGGCTGAGGCGACCCACCGCATCCCGCCCGCAGCGGTTCTTGGATGTCTGACATGCGCGTACCCGAGGGGTGATCAGCGTGGCCTTTCACCTCATCAGCAAACGCTGCTTGACCTCCTCGTGGTGCACGCCCGTTGATTGATGAGGCAGCCGGCCTACGAGCACCGAAACGGGGACTCGTCGGCGTTGCAGATATTCGAGCCGTTCCACCTAGAGGTCAACGAGGTCTCAGATGACACGCAGCAACAAGTGGTCCGTCGCGCTCGCCGGAGAGTGCATGGTGACCCGTCCCTTCGCCATGCACGACGAGCCCCAGTTCCTGGCCGTCGTGGAGAAGCTCCGGTCCAGCGACGTGACCTACGCCCATGTGGAGACCAACTTCGGCCACTTCAGCGAGGTGGACGCGCCGTCGCGCGGCGACCAGGTCGGCAGCTACTTCCTCACCGACCCGCAGGTTGCCCACGACCTGCGATGGGCCGGCGTGGACATCGCATCGCTGGCGAACAACCACAGCTTCGACTTCGGGGCGAAGGGGCTGCTGTCCACCATCGGCCACTGCGAGGCCGCTGGTATCGCGCACGCCGGAACCGGCCGGGACCTGGAGGAGGCACGCGAGCCCGGTTATCTGGAGACGCGCAACGGCCGGGTGGCCCTCGTCTCCACGAGCTCGGGTAACAAGTCCCACGAGTGGGCGAGCCTTCCCAAGGCCGGCATCCCGGGCCGCCCCGGGGTGAACTCGCTGCGCCCGATCACCCGCTTCATCGTCGACAAGGACGCGGCAGGCAAACTGCGGGACATCGGCGGAAAGCTCGGCATCCTGCGCGAGGCCGGGATGAACGTCGAGGGGAGCAGCGGTCTGCTGATGAAGGCCGGTGAGGGCGAGTTCAGCCTGGCCATGCCGAGCGACCAGTCCACGACCGGATCCAACCTCTTCACGGTCTCGGATCACTTCGGCGTTGTCACCAGCGGCGACAAGCGGGATGTCGCCGGCAATATACGGGTGATCGAGGAAGCACGGGTAATGGCCGATCTCGTGCTGGTCGCGCATCACTGCAGCATCTCCGAAGGCGGACGCGGCGACAAACCGCCGGCATTCATGCGGGACTTCGCGCACGCGTCCGTCGACGCGGGCGCGGACATATTCATCGGCCACGGCTGGCACAAGACACTCGGCATCGAGATCTACCGGGGCAAGCCGATCTTCTACGGCGTCGGAAATTTCTTCGCACAGTCCGAGTTCGTGCGCCGCGTGCCCTTCGACGCCTATGAGTCGTGGAACCATGACACCGAGCGGCTCCCCACGCTCACGCCTGCTGCGCACCCGTTGCACCCCGGGCTCACCGCTGGGAACGAGACCTGGTGGAGCTCGGCGGTGATCAACCTCGTGATGGAGGACGGCGAGGTGCGCGAGATCGAACTGCACCCGGTGGAGCTCGGCCGGGAGGTCAGCAAGCAGGCCCCGCTCCGCCGACCGGTCGGCGGCAGCGAGCGCTCGCTCACCGACGGTCGCCCCCTGCCCGCGACCGGCGCGGACGCGGAGCAGATACTGCAGCGCTATCAGCGGCTGTCCGCGGACTTCGGTACCACGGTTGTCATCGACAACGGTGTCGGACGTATCAAGCTCTGACACCGTGACGCCCGACGTCCCGTCGGTATGGTGCATCGGTGCACCGCAACGTACTGTGCACACCAGTCTCGTGTGAACGACGTGGTCCGCAGCGGGCAGGCGGTGGTGAGGAAGGTGAGGATGGCCGAGAACCGGAGCCCCCACCGCCAGCAACTGCTGCGCGGCCTCACGTTCGACCAGCTGTTCGCCGTCCGGACGATCGCGAGCACGGGGTCGTTCCGTGAGGCGAGCAAGATCCTCTGCCTGACCCAGCCGGCCATCTCGCAGAGGGTCCAGCACATCGAGCACATCCTGGGATCACCGATCTTCGACCGGCACTCCGGTATCGGCGTCACCCTCACCGAGGCCGGCCGTACCTTCCTGGCCTTCTGCGACCGGGCGATGCTCGACCTGGACGGTCTGTGCGCCGACATGGCGCAGAGCGAGGACAGCGATGCCGAGACCACGCTTGGCATCACCGCCCCCTCGGACAGCATCCAGTACTTCATCATCCGGCTGTTGCCGCTGCTGCGGGCGCGCTTCCCCGATCGGCAGATCCGGGTCACCCAGTCCGGGTCGCGTGGCGAGAGCCTGCAGATGATGAGGAATGGCACGGCGGACGTGGCGTTCTACCGCGTGCCGCTCGATCCGGAGCTGTCCGTTGTCGCGCTCATGGACGAGCAGCTGCATCTGGTGGCCGCCCCGGGCCACGAGATCCTCCGCATCCCGGTGGAGGAACGACCGGGCGCCCTGGGTGTCTACCCGTTCGCCACCTACATCTCGTCCATGCGCTCACGACAGCTCGTGGAGCGCTGGTCTCTCAAGATCGGTGCTCGGCTGTGCGTCGAGATCGAGTCCCAGAGCCTGGATGTGATGAAGCAGGCCGCCGTCAGCGGCTCCGCGCTCACCGTGCTTCCGGACACGAGCATCGGCGAGGAGCTGAAGCAGGGCCGGCTGGTCATCGCGGACATCGACGGCATGCCGCTGGTACGGGCGACCGCGATCGCCGTACGTCCGGGCGATGAACGACGCCCAGCCATCCAGGAGTTCATCGACCTGCTGGTCCGCATCAGCCGTGCCTCGACCGACAAGTCGATGCCCGGCTTCCGGTGGGCCACCGACACGAAGGTCGGCGGGGGCGCGGCGCCGCCCGCCGCTCCGGCGATCGTGGTGTGACCCTGCCACTCGGAGACACACAGGGGCTGGCGTAGTCACGAGTCGAGAGGCGTCTTGGCCGCTGTGACGGTGGCGAACGTCGGCCTCCTGGAGGGCGCCGTCGGGCACGATCCGGCCGCGACGTGCCCACCGGAGGCGCCGCCATGGGCATCGAGCATCCCAGCGGGCGGCTCCTCGTCCGGATCGGCCTCGACACCGACGGCACTCTCCCGCGCGTGCGCCGCTCCAGCCCGGTGCGCACCGCGCGCAAGCCCGTCGACGGCACTGTCTTTCCCCGCCCCTCCTGACCCCCCGCATACCAGACTCCTCCGGGGCGGTCGCTGAGTCCGCCCGGTCGTACCGGGGGGTAGCGGCGTTTTCCGAATGTCGACCCCGGATAGGACCTGCGTGCGCCGGAAGGGAGGGTGATAAGGCCGGCGCCAGATGGGGATAAGATATCGCGTCTTGACCGAGTACAGCAAACACGGCTACGTTTTTTCGGTGCGAGGTATTCCGGCGGACAAAAACGGCCGGCAGTCTCCATCGGCGCAGGCGGAAATGATTACGCGGGTCCCCCTGCTCTTACGCGGACGGACCGGCCATGTGCAGAACCTCCTTCGAGTTCACCGTGGAAATCGAGGCAGTCAATGGAATTCACGCGTCGCCGTTTCCTTTCGGCAGCGAGCACCGTGGCGGTGGGAGCGGCCGGTGCCGTAACCATGAGCGGCTGCGGTTCCGACAAGAAGCCTGCCGCCGCTTCGAGGTCCGACGCCAAAGACCCGGAACTGAAGCTGACGGTCGCGGCCCGGTCGCCCTGGATGGCGAATCAGGTAGCTCTGACCAGGGCGAACACTCTGTTCCTCGGGCTGCCGCGTTTCCCCGGCCACGAGACGACTCCCTCGGTCGCCCGCCGGGAGTCCGATGGCAGCGTGGCGGCATTCCCCGGCAACACCTGGAACCAGTGGAAAGCGGGAGATGACGGGCGGAACGCCTTTGTCTACGTGAATTCCGTGCACATCTTCGCCGATGACACCGTGTGGTGTGTCGATCAGGGCGGTCTACGCGCCGATTCTGCGCCGAAGGAACTCTCCACCCCGAAGCCGGGTGCGCAGAAGATCGTCCAGTTCGATCCGCGGAGCGGGGAAGCGCTCCAGGTGCTGCGGTTCGGCGACGACATCCTCCCGCCCGGCGCGCAGATGAACGACCTGCGCATACACGGTACGACCATGTATGTGACGGATTCGGGGCTCGGTGCCCTCATCGTCCATGACCTCTCGACGGGAAAGACGACGCGCCGCCTTTCCGGCTACAAAGAGATGCTGGGCGTGACGGCGCCGGCGCCGGCAACGGCCGCGCCCGGAAAGACCCAGAGCAAGCACAAGACTCCCAAGAGCGACATGATCGAACTCACCCGGGACGGCAAGTGGCTCTACTGGGCGGCACCCACCGGGCCGTTCTACCGGGTCGCCACCGACGTTCTGCGCGACACGAGCGTTTCGGACGCCCAACTCGCCACGCACGTCCAGCACGTGGCCGACATACCGTTGTCAGGCGGTTGCGCGATGGACACGCTCGGCAATCTCTACCTGTCGGACATCGACAACAAGCGGATCGTGCTCATGCCGCCGTCCGGCAGGAAGACCGTTCTGGCGGCGAACACCGGACTCGTGAGCCCCGACGGATCGTTCCTCAGCGCCGAGCGCCGACTGTACGTTCCCGCGCCGCAGACGGAGCGGACCCAGCTCTTCGGCAACCCGAAGGACCTGACCGAAAAGCCCTTCCTCATCTACTCCCTGCCGTTGCCGGGAGAGTTCGACGGCGTGCAGTTGGGGAACGCCGTGACCGGTCAGTCGTAGGCGCTCGGCCCGGATCCGGCCCACCAGCTCATCGGACCTCGTTCGGCGCGATCCCCTCCGCGTACGGGAGCGCCTCGGCGGATAACCCCCGCCCCAACTCACACCGGGGCGCCGCCTTGCACGCGCCTGAACCTGCCCGGACTCCACGATCGCCGCCAAGGGTTTCAGCGGTCTGCGCCTACGCAGCGGTGCTCAGAGGCAGGTCGGGTCGGCAGACCTCGCATGGGCCGGCGTTGTCGCGCTCGAGGACCGCGCGGGCTTGTTCGGTGGTGGCGGGGCGGGCGAGGTCGCGGATGGCGCGGCAGTCACCGCGGTGCACGATGCGGGCCGGGCCGATATGGCCGGTGAAGTAGACGGGCTCTTCGATCTTCCAGGGCGGGGTGGCGCCGGCGCGCCTTGTGGGGATCCGGTCGTAGTGCTGGCCGTCGATCGGCGCGCACGCGTCGGCGGGGGCTCGGAAGTCGATGGCGGCGGGAACGGCGAGGAGCCGGCCCCGGTCGCTGACCTGGGACGGCAGGTGTATCTGCAGGTCGTACCACCATGTGCCGTCCGGCTCTTTCCGGCGCGCTTTCACTACGGCGTACAGGTGCTGCCCGTCGGGGAGGATGACGTCGACCAGCGGGCCGTCGGCCGGCGGCAGGGGAGCCGGCGGCTCCTGATCCTCTTCGCTACTCACCCCTCCAATCTAGTTCGATTGTCCGTTCGATTCCACGTGTGGCGCCCGCAGCGGCAAAGAGGCTTGCGAGGGAGGCGTGAAGGCGGGGAGGAAGCCGCCGCCGTCATGTGCGTCTGATGATCAGCATGGCGACGTCGTCGAGGTGGTTCACCGCGGCCGCCGCGTCGAGGACGCGGTCGGCGGTCGCCTCGGCACTCAGCCCGTCGTGGACCGCGTGGGCGGCCAGCATTCCCGCGCGCTCCAGTCCGGCGTCCAGTGTCAGCGCCGGTCCTTCGACCACGCCGTCGGTGACCATGATCAGCGCGGTGTCCTTGTCCAGCCTGAAGGTCTCTTCGGAGTACTCGGCGTCGGGGAGGACCCCGAGCACCGGGCCGCCGGGCAGCTCGCGGATGTCGTGGCTGCCGTCGCCGTGTGCGCACAGCAGTGGCACGTGGCCGGCACTGGCACCCGTGACCCGTCCGTCGCCCGGGTCGATACGCAGCATGGTGCAGCTGGCGAACCGTGCTGCGTCCATCGAGACGAGCAGTTCGTTGGTGCGTGTCAGCACGGTTGCGGGATCCGGTTCATGGGCGGCGATCGCGCGCATGGAGGCGCGCACCTGTCCCATCGCTGCTGCGGCGTCCACATCGTGGCCTTGGGCGTCGCCGATCTCCAGGACGATGGCTCCATCGGCCGTGACGAAGGCGTCGTACCAGTCCCCGCCGATGTCGAGTCCGTCGCGGCTCGGTCGGTAGCGGGCGGCGACCTCCAGGCCCGGTAGGCGTTCCGGGAGTGTGGGGAGCATGTTCTGCTGGAGCACCGCGGCCAGTTCGATGCGTGCCTCATGCAGGCTGACGCGTTTCAGTGCCTGCCCGGCAAGATCGGCGAGAGTATCCATGAGGGCCTGCTCATCGGGGGACGACCGGTGTTCGCCGTTGTAGGTCACCAACCAGGCTCCGAGCGGCTGATCGCCGATCGGGCTGAGGGAGGCTATCGAAATGGCGAAGCCGGAGTCGAGCTGGTCCAAGTAGGGCAGCATGACCCCGCGTGGCCAGCGGCGGAGGTAGTCCTCCTGGCTGGAGATGAACTGCGGTTCGCCGGTGCGGATCACATAGGGCAGCGCGCTGGAGGCGTCCAGTGGCAGGTCGTGCACGGCGGCGACCGGGATCGGGATGCCGGCATCGGAGGAGACGCGCAGGCGACCGTCGGCGACGAGCGCGAGTGCGGCACCGGTACCACCGAAGGTCGGGGCGAGCCGGGTCAGGACGACCTGCTGTACTTCTTGCTCGGTGACCGCGGTCATCATGGCGGACGAGAACGCCGCGATCTCGTCAGCGCGCTGACGTTCCGCGCTGAGCGCGACCAGCGCTCTGCGTCGGCGGGCTTCTCCCGCGGTGTCGTCGCGGATCGCGCCGAAAACCCGCTCCGGGCCGCCATAGCCCAAGATGATCCGACGGGCCCGGCAGACCAGGTGGTGCCAGCCATCGCGCTCGGTGGAAAATCGCAGCCTGGTCCAGGGGGACCGGGCTGTGGAGGCCGTCGCACGCATCAGCCGCCGTAGGGCTCCGCGGTCATCGGGGTGGACTCGTCGAACCACCTCGGCCATCGACATGGAGGCCTGCGGGAACAGTGCCTCCAAGGCGGGGGCGTCACCCAGCCATTCCAGCTCGCGCGCCTGGGGTGAATACGTGCACAGACCGAGGTTGGCGGCCTTGGCCGCCAGACGGAACGGGATGAGCAGGCCGCCCCGGTCATTTCCCGCATCCAGCGAGTGCACCCACACCAGACGCCCGCCACCCGCGGGGTCGTTGACCGATCGCGCCTGGACAAGGCAGATGACCGATGCCGCACCGGGCCCGGGGAACTCCAGCACCCTCATCGCAACCGACTTCGTCGCCGCGGCGTGGGCCACCAGACTCTCGGCCGCAGTCAGTTGGCCGGCGGGAAGCAGGTCACCGAAGCCACGAGCAACGCACTGCTCCACCGACCTGCCGAGCGTCCTGGCCATCGCCGCGTTGAGGCTGCGGACAACTCCGTCCGGGGCCAGAAGAGCCGAAGGCGCATCCATCTGGAGAAGCTCGTCCGAGGCGTCCATTCGCGCTCACTACCCATCGTCGAGCGATGCGACCTCGTCGTCCCTCATCAGTATCTGCTGCCCAGCATGCGGCGTCCACCGGCAGCGACATGCGCCAGTGTGCAGGACCGGACGCCGGCCGACAGGAGGCCGTCGGTGGGGAGAATTCCGCAATCGCGATCTCGTTCCACCTGCTGCTGGATGATGCGATTCGGTGATCGGCGTGCCGGCGCCAGGCTGCGGTGGCTTCCTTTCCGAAGCCGGGATCATGTGGGCGCCCGTACTGAGTTCGGCGCCGGGAGTCGCGTCGAAATGTTCCTTCGAACACCCGAGAGCGTGTCAACCGATCGAACGTTCGCCTACGCCCTAGAGTTGCCGCAGAGGCGGAGCCGGAACAGGGGATTTGCGGTGCAACCAGGAGGCGACTATGCGGCCGAAATTCCACACGATGGCCTCCTCCTTGGGGCGAATTCCACTTGCGGGAAAATATCCGCCCGCGGCCGCCCTCGCGCTCCTGGCCCTGAGCCCGTTTCTGATTGTCACCACCGCTCTCTCGTTGATGACGCCTCAACTTGTTCACGACCTCCATGCGACTCCTTTTGGTCTGCAATTGACGAACATTCTATCGAATGCAGCCTATGCATTCGGGACCATCGTCACCGCGGATCTCCTTCAGCGTTTCTCGGCGCGACGCGTGTATGTGATGTCCGAGGTCGGATTCGTAGTGAGTTCGATCCTCGTGCTCAGTGCACGAGAGATCGGCTTGTTCTCGGCGGGTGTCATCATGCAAGGGCTCTTTACGGGAATTCTTCTGATCGCGGCCTTTCCTCCGCTGCTCTCAGGGCATGGACCGGAACGTTTCCCTACGACGGGTGCCATCGCCACCGTCGGCGTGCTCGGCGTGGGGGCCATCGGGCCCTTGGTCGGCGGCACGGTCGGCAGTCTCGGTGGCTGGCGTCCGCTGTACGGTGGCATTGCCGTTCTGGCAGGGGTCGGCCTGATCATCGGCACTCTGACATTCGAATCCAATGAGCCGACTGCGCAGGGGGCGCGGTTTGACTGGTCGGCCATTCCGCTGGCATTCGGAGCCACGGCCCTGCCCTTCTTCGGCGTCTCCTGGTTGGATCGGGGATCCTTTGCGGATCCACAATTTATTGTGCCAGTCGTAGTCGGGCTTCTCCTGTTGGTTCTGCTCGTCGTGGCTCAATACAGGAGAGCCAACCCGCTCGTGCCGGTACGCACGTTCAGTAACACCTTGCCGGTCACGGGGACCGCGACATCGATGCTCGGTGGTGCCGCCTTCACCACTCTCCTGGAGTTGACGGAGGTCCATCTCCTCCAGGTATCCGGATATTCTCCCGTGCGGACTGGTGCGCTTTTTACTCCGGCGGTTCTGGGTGTCGCGGTGGCTGCTCTGCTGTTCCGCCGGTCCCTGCCTACACGCTGGACTCCTTATCTTGCTCTATCGGGTCTCGCCAGTCTCCTGGTCGGCGGCATCATCCTCCTTTTCCTGTCCGCCACAAATGGCTCGGTAATCGTTCCGATCGTTTCCGTCTTTCTGGGTTACGGCGCTGGTGCAGGCGTGGTGCCCGGACTCTTCCTGGCCGGCTTGGCGGTCTCGGCAGCCCAACTCGGCCCAGCTTTGGCCCTGGTCGAGCTACTCCGCGCCGAGGGCACGTTCTTGATCGGTCCGGTTGTGCTGCATCTGGCGATCACCCGGTCGACTTTCGAGCATGGATTTGAGATCGCAGTAGTGATCGTATTGATCTTGATTCTCGCCGGGGGTCTATTTCTGATCTCCGTGTGGCGGCTCGGGGGTGTCCGCAATGAAGCTCCCGACCTCGACGCGTGGCTGGAAGGCACCGCCACCGCATATCACTCCCCTCCGCTGGGCGCCGCTGTCCGAAAAATGTGCCGGATTGGTCAGTGAAGTTGAATCGTGATGCCGTGCCGGCATCACGCCCCGGGCTGCGCCGAGGGGGAGCTGCGCCAAAGCGTCACAGCGCGTGTGCGCAAACTGCCCGGCGGCAACCGCGCGGGGGTGATCCTGGGTCCTTCTGTGGTGGCGGAGACTGTAGTGGACCTTATAGTCCAAGACATGGCACACTTGGCTGTAGTGAGATGACATGATGGACTTGATGGTCCAAATTCGGGGCTGTTGAGCAGGACGGTGCAACGACACGTTGGAGCGTGAGCCGATGAGCTACGACGAACAGATCCGGGTGGCTGAGCAGCTGACCGACAACATCGATCACGGCCGGTTCGAGCTCTACCGCGACGGGGACCTCATCGGGTGGCTCTACTACACCCACCTGAGGCCCAACCGGTACGCACTGCGGCACACTGAGGTCGAGTCGAGTCACCAGCACCAGGGCGTGGGGGACGTACTGGTGCGGCGGGTGCTCGACGAGATCCGCACGCGCGGGGGCACGATCACCGCGATCTGTCCCTTCGTGGTGGGTTATCTCTCCCGAACGACCGGCTATGCGGATCTGGTCGACGCTCGACACCCGGGGTATTCCGATCGTGCTGCCGCCGAGGCGGCGCTTGCCGGGACCAATGGCTGAGACCCTCTCCCCGCAGTCAAGGGTCTTCTCCCGCGAACACCTCACAGCCATACGAAGCGCCGCCCGAAGCTCGCGCCGGAAACGGCGCGACGGGCGAGCGCTCCCTCGGCACCCGCATCGAGGTGACTCCTGGCGGGAAACTCCAAGAGACCCCCGACCGCGGAACTGCCGGAACCAACAGCCGATGTTCGGCCTCGTCTACAGGAAGGTGAAGAGCTGGTCGGAATCGAACCGTGAGACCGGGCTGGCGTACACCTTCGCGGGGTCGGGGTAACCGAGGGCCATGAGCACGGTCGTGGTGTGGCCGGTCTCGCGGATCTTGAAGGCCCGGTCGACGCTGGTCGGGTCGAACCCTTCGAGCGGCATGGCCTCGATACCGAGTTCGGCGGCCGCCATCATGGTCAGACCCAGGGCCAGGTAGGTCTGCTTCTCCATCCAGTGGTAGACGTCCTTGTACTGGTAGTTCCGCAGGTTGAGGAAGTCGCGGGTCATCGATTCCCACAGCTCGTGCTTGGCCGGGTCGGGGAACCGGCCGTCGGCCCTTTCCTTGGCGAACACCGCGTCGAGGTGGCTCCCGGGAAGATCCGCCCTGGTGGTGAGGATGACGGTGTGTGAGGCGTTGAGGATCTTCTCGCTGTTGTCCTGGAACCGTTCGCCCAGGTTGTCCGCGAGCCGCTGCTTGCCTTCGGGCGTGGCGAGGACATAGAAGTGGTTGGCCTGGATGTTCGTCGACGACGGCGTCGAGCGGAGGAACGCCAGCAGCTGTTGGAGCTTCTCCTCCGGGATGGTCCTCCCTCCGTCGAAGTACCGGGTGAGGTGCTTGCTCATGAGCTTGTCGAGATTCATTTCGATCTGTCCTGTTCGTGCGTTCCGTACGGGGAGCGGGTGAATCGTGGGGGTCACTGGTTCGTTGTGCGGCTGAGCAGTTCGTTGATGCGGTCGAAGCCCATGCCTGTGGTCGCGGAGGCGAGATCGCCTGCGACGAGAGCTCGGGAGGCGTTCTCGAGTGCTTGCGCCGCGTGGGTGTAGAGCGCCGGCCCCAGGCTGATGCGCTTGACCCCGGCCTTCTGCAGCTCAGGGACGGTCAGGACGTGGTCCGATGGCGAGATGAGGACATTGACCGGTTTCGGGGCGACCGCGGTGACGACCGCCACGAGTGCACCCAGGTCCGGCAGGAGCGGCGCGTACAGCACGTCGGCGCCCGCCTCCGCGAAGGCCGTCAGGCGGCGGATGGTGTCTTCGAGGTCGGGCCGACCCTGAAGGAAGTTGTCGGTGCGTCCGGTGACGACGATGCGTCCCTTGGCGGCGTCGGCGGCGCTGTGTACGCGCCTGACTGCTTCGTCGAAGTCGCGGATCGGCTGATGGGGATGACCCGAGGTGTCCTCGATCCCGATCCCCGCCAGGCCGTATGCGACGGCGGCTTCCACGGTCGTGGCGACGTCCTCGGACGTGCGGCCGTACCCGTCCTCGAAGTCTCCGTTGACCGGGAGCCCGGCGACGCGGCCGAGCAGCCGCGCGTGTTCGAGGTGCTCCTCGCGGGTGATGTGGTGGCGTCCGTCGAGGCGGCCCAGCGTCGCGGCCAGTGCAGCTGACGACGTTCCGATCGCCTCGAAGCCGGCATCGGCCAGAACCAATGCCGAGAGGCCGTCCCACGCGTTCGGCATGACGAAGCCACCCTCGCGAGTGTGCAGCGTCATGAACTTCTCGTAGAGCTCGGAGCCTGGCATGTCGCACCTTTCCTGGTGATCGTTCCGGAGCAGGGCGGAGTCGACCGGCTGTGTCCGTCTCCTCGACGGGGGTTCGGCGCTCAACCGGGCTCACCGGGGGACCCGACGTCGGGGATGTCCATGTCGGTCTGGTTGACGTTGTTGAGGAAGTTCGTGAGCAGGGCCTGCACGGCGACCGTGACGAGCGCCAAGATCTCCGGGTCCGTGTAGCCGGCGCCGCGGACAGCCGCGAGGTCCTCGTCGCCGACTCGCCCGCGGCTGGCGACCACCTGCTGGGCGAAGCGGGCTGCTGCGGCGCGCTTGCGGTCGACCGAGCCGCCTGCGCGCGACAGTTCGATGTCGCGGCTCGACATGCCGCCGAGTTCCGAGGACACGTATGTGTGCATCGCCAGGCAGTAGGCGCAGCCGTTGGCTTCCGAGACCGCGAGCGCGATGGTGTGTCGCGTCTTCGCGTCCAGCACGCGACTCATGGTGCTCTGCAGGTTCACGACGGCGTCGAGAACAGCCGGGTTCGAGGCGATGGTCTTGAACATGTTCGGGACGAAGCCGAGCTGTGCGCCCAGCCTGTCCAGGTTCCGGGTCGCTCCGTCGGGGACATCTTCCGGGGCCGGAGTGTTCAGTCGTGACACGGCGGATCTGCCTCCGTTGGGGGAGTGGCCGGTTGTGGGGCCCAGGTCGGGCCCTTGGTCCTCTGGAGCCCTGCCGCGGGCGTGATCGCGTTGGCCTCGGTCCGGCCGCGCCTGGTGGCTCGCATCGTGACCGGGACTCCGTCGGTGCCCGTTTCGGATCGCCTTGCAGCGGAACACCGTAATGAGACTATACAGTCCAAAACTGGCGACACCAAGCGCCCGCCGCAGGTCCTGTCCTGGCCAGGCAGGGTGCATGCGGATCCGCGTGGTCCCGGATGGGCAAACATCCATTTCAAAGCCCTGGGTGACGGCCTCGTCGAGCTGCGGAATCGATGGGGAGCCGCAGCTTTGGGACGCCCGAGAGGGACGGTGACGGCTGCGCTCGATTGACATTGGTTGGACGAAGTAGTCCACTTCAATGGTAGGGCTTCACTCGGAGCCCATCTGTCATCGAGAGGTCTGTGTGCTCGCCGACCCGGAGGGAGGGGACACATGGAAATGCCGCCGGACCGCTCGCTGCACTGGCAGCCCAGATTTCCCGTGGACGCGAAGCTGACGCTCAAGAGCCTTCAGCGCGGCCGCCATGACCCCACCCACCGGCTGGAACCCGACGGAACCCTGTGGCGGACGGCCCTGACCTCGTCAGGGCCGGTCACCTACCGGATTCGGCAACACCGCCTGGACGACCTGGACATCGACGCCTGGGGGCCGGGCTCCGACGCGCTCATCGGGAACATCCGCACCGAGCTCGGCGAGCACGACCACCCCGAGGACTTCCGGCCCGCACATTTCGTACTGGAGCGGGCGTGGAGACAACTGCCCGGCCTCCGCGTGCCGCGTACCGGGCGCCCCTTCGAGGCCCTCGTCCCCGCGATTCTCGAACAGCGCGTGGTCGGCCTGGACGCCCAGGCGGCCTGGACCCGCCTCGTGGGCGCCCACGGTACCCAGCCGCCGGGTCCGGCGCCCGCTGCGATGCGCGTCCTACCCTCACCCGCGGCGTGGGCCCGGATCCCGAGTTGGGAATGGCGACGAGCCGGGGTCGACCTGCACCGATCGAGGACCGCCATCACCGCGGCGCGGCATGCGGCAAAGCTCGATCGTGCCGCCGCGGACCCCGCCCGTGCCTATGACCTGATGTCGGCGATGCCCGGTGTCGGTGTGTGGACCGCCGCACAGGTCGGACACCGTGCCCTCGGCGATGCCGACGCGCTTCCGCTCGGCGACTTCCACCTCGCCCGTGTGACCGGCATGGCCTTGCTCGGTCATCCGCTGGCCGACCAGGAGATCGAGTCGTTCTACCTGCAGTGGCGGCCGCACCGCTACCGGGTGGTCCGCATCCTCGAACTCACCTCGCGCTTGGCGCCGCGTCGCAGCCCCCGCGCGCGCCGCGCGCCGCGCCTTGCCTAGGGCGGTGTCTCCTTGATCTGCTCGTCGGTTGATCAGGTGTGTCCGTCCGGTGGGTGATCAGTGGTGCGATGTCCACTGGCTCGCCCTGGCGGGATCTGCCGGACGGGCTGGGCTCGTTCCGGACCGCTCACAAGCGGCTGCTCAGGTGGGCTGTGGACGGAACCTGGGAACGGATCCTTGCCGCGCTCTTGGCGGCGGCTGACGGTGCTGACGACATCGGTTGGACCGAGTCGGTGGACTCCACCGTCTGTCGGGCTCACCAGCACACCCCCGAGCCAGGAAAAAGGGGCACCGTTTTCGGGCTGATCCCGATGACGACGCGCTCGGACGTTCCCGCGGCGGCCTGAGTACGAAAGCCGTCCTGGCAGACCGCGCGTACCCGTCCCCTGCGATCCGTGAGCATCGCCGGCGGCGAGGTATCCGCGCCGTGATCCCGCAGCCCGCCGACCAAAACGGTCACCGACTGCGGCGAGGCCGCGCCGGTGGCCGCCCGCCCGGCTTCGACGCTAGAGGCGTACAAGCAGCGCAACGCCGTTGAACGGTGCATCAATCGGCTCAAGCAGTGGCGTGGTCCGGCCCTGCGAAGACGAAACGCGCGGCCCCGACCTCACCAGATGATTCCCGACCGGCATCAACGGGGATGGTGGGGCACGCTGGAAGTGGAGGTGGTCACGTGCCTTCCGATGATCTCCTGATGATGGTGGACGGGATGGGGCTCGTCGTCGAGTGGAGCCGTCCGGCCGAGGAACTGCTGGGCCGGAGCGGGGAAGAGGTAGTGGGCCGCCCGGCCGCTGTCCTCGTGACCGACACGGACCCGGACCCCGGGCAGGACGCTCCGGCGCTGCGCCATCGAGACGGCCACCCCGTGGCGACCGAGCTGCGGGTGCGACCGGTGGTGCGGCCTGATTCCTCTGTCCTCTGGGCAGTCCATCGGGCAGCGGACAGCGAGGGTTCCCCCACCGATGGGACGGCGCTCCTGGAGGCCCTGTTCGCCCGGTCGCCCGCCGGCCTGCATATTCTCGATGCCGACCTCAGGATCATCCAGACGAACACCGCCGCCCAGACCCTGTGTGCGGAGCCCGCCGAGCGGTTGCTCGGGCATCGCATCACGGACGTGTACGACCTCTTCAGCCCGTCCCGCGTGGATGCGATGCTCCGCGAGGTACTCGAGAGTGGCGCACCGGCTCCGGAGCGTCCGGAGGCCGCCCACTCGAAGGCCAGACCGGGACGGAGGTGCATGCTCTCGCTGTCCGCCTTCCGGTTGCAAGATCCGCAGGGGACCGTCCTGGGAGCGGCGGTGATCGTACGCGACGTCACCGCGGTCCACGCGGCGCGCGACCGGACACGGATTCTGGAAGCAGTCCGGGACAGGGTCGGACAAACCCTCGACGTCGTGGCCACCTGCGAGGATCTGGCGGACTCACTGGTGCCGTCCTTCGCCGACGTCGCCGTCGTCGAAGTGGTTGATTCCGTCGTCCGCGGCGAGGAACCCCCTCTCGGATCAGCGGCTCGCGGGGTGCCGCTCCGCCGCGCGGCTGCCTGCTCCGGCAGCAGACAGTACGACGTCCGCGCACATCCAGTGGGTGATGTCCGTAGTCTCCCGGCACCCACCCCCTACTCTCAGTCCCTTACCGACCTGCGACCACGCCTGGTTGCCTTGGGCCCGCAGACTCCCTGGCTGGAGGCTGATCCAGCGCGCGCCGAGGCCATTCGCGCGGGAGGCGCGCACTCCCTCATCGTCGCCCCGCTGAGCCTTCGCGGGATGGTGCTCGGCCTGGTCAGCCTCTACCGGACCGAAAGGGGCGCTGGCTTCGACGAGGATGACGTCGACCTGGCCCTCCTGGTGGCCTCCCACGGCGCGCTCTCGATCGACAATGCCCGCCGTTTCACGCGTGAGCACACCGTCGCCACCACGATCCACCAGCATCTACTGCCTCAGCGCCCTGCCTCGCAGACCACCGTGGAGACCGCCCACGCACAGGAATTCGGTGAGAGCGGCGGCGGGGGCTGGTTCGACGTCTTCGGTCTGTCCGGGGGCCGCACCGCGCTGGTCGTGGGCGAAGTCAGCGGTCAGACCATCCACACGGCCGCAGCCATGGGGCAACTGCGCACCGTCATCCGCTCCCTGTCAGCGCTCGATCAGGAGCCCGACGAACTGCTCGCGCGCGTCAACGACACCGTGAACCAGCTGGCCGCGGAGCGCACTGCCCTCCCGCCAGGCGACCCGCTGCGTCGCGAAGCACTCACCGCCAGCTGCCTGTACGCGATCTACGACCCCTTCACCTGCAGCTGCACGATCGCCCGAGCCGGCCATCCCTCTCCGGTGATCGCACATCCCGACGGCAGCGTGGAAATCCCCGATCTTCCGAAGCGGGCTCCGTTGGGTGCCGACGAAGGGCTGCCTTTCAGTGCCACAACCCTGAACCTCGCCGACGGAAGCGTCCTGGGTTTCTACACCCCTGCACTCCTGGAGGCCCGGCCACACTCGCTGGAAATACTCCGGCAGACCCTTGCCGGCGCCGACCGGTCACTGCAAGGCCTGTGTGACGACGCCCTTTACCGTCTGAGGGCCAGCACCACCCACACCGACGCGCTTCTTCTTCTCGCCCGCATCCACCCCTTCCCCGCTTCCGTCACAGCCGACTGGCCACTCCAGGACTCACTTGAGGCCGCAGCCACCGCCCGCGCCCTGGTTCGCCGTCGACTCACCGACTGGAACCAACCGGCCGAAACCGTGGACTCCACTGAACTGATCGTCAGCGAACTCGTCACGAACGCCGTCCGATACGGACGCGCTCCACGACGACTGCGCGTCATCCGCGACCACGTGCTCACCTGTGAGGTGCATGACAGCAACGACACGGCGCCGCGCATGCATCACGCCCATACCGTCGACGAGGGTGGGCGCGGGCTGTTCATCGTCGGCCAGGTCGCCGACAACTGGGGCACCCGCTACACGGAAGAAGGCAAGGCCGTCTGGACCGAGCAGATCCTCCCGGACACGTAGCCGCCATCACAAGACGATGATGATGTGCGGGCCGCGAGTGGTGTCAGTGCCCGCCGGCCGTGTCCCGCGTGGTGCGAGTGGCGATGAACGCCGAGCGGTTGATGTCGACGGCCGCATGCCACTCGGGGTGGGCTTCAACGTAGTCGGCAACAAAACCGCAGTGGACGGCGATCTTGGATGTGCCGTGACTCAGGTCTTCCAGTGCGTAGCGTGTGATTGCCGACGCGATGCCCCGATGCCGCTGGTCCCGGTCCACGTACGAGTGGGTGAGTGAGAAACGTCCGCCGGTGGTCTCGTAAGCCAGCGTCCCGACGACCTGGTCACCGATCAGTGCCTCGTAGAGGTGGGTCGTCTCATCCTTGCGCACCGTAACGTCCGGGGGTGTTGCTTCCATGCTCTCGTCTCATTCCGCTACCTGTATCAGCCGGCCGCCTCGCGGACCGCGTGATGTCCCTGATCGAGGCGTGCTTTGCGCCTTGAACCCCTCGGAGTCCTTTCAGGCGCGCACGCGGATGACCGTCTTCCCCTTGATCCGCTCGGTCGGGTTGAAGGCGGCGACAGCATCGTCGAGGGTCGCGACCTGGCCGATGTGCGTCCGGAGCCGGCCGTCCCGCACCCGTCGTGCGAGCTCACCCAGCTGTGCGCGGTCGGACACGACAACGAAGTCGACCACCACGCCGTCCGCCGGCGGTACCTCCGGGGGGCCGGCGACGCTCACCAGCGTTCCGCCGGACCGGACCAGACCCGCGGATCGCTTCCCGATGTCACCGCCGAAGACGTCGAATACCAGATCGACCTTGCCGACATCCTCAAGGGTGTCGTCGTCAAGGGCGACGAACTCCTGCGCGCCGAATTCGAGGGCCGCCGGACGCTGGGCGGAGCGTCCGGTACCGATGACGTAGGCACCCCGCTCGCGTGCGAGCTGGGTCACCGCCGAACCGACCGCGCCGGCCGCGCCGTGCACGAGGACGCTCTGGCCCGGCTGAAGGCGGCCGTGCTCGAACAGCCCCTGCCAGGCGGTCAGGCCTGTCATCGCGATGCCCGCGCCGACCGTGAAGTCGACGTCGCCCGGCAGCGGAGCGAGGTTGCGCGCCTCGACGACGACGTACTCCGCCAGGGTGCCGTCACGGGTCCAGTCCGTAAGGCCGAATACTCGCTGTCCCACCGACAGCCCCGTGGAGCCGTAGCTGAGGGAGGTGACCACTCCGGCCACCTCGTGGCCGGGGATCGAAGGGGTCCGGTCACGGCCGAGGCGATCTGTCCAGGTCGAGGGCCACTCCAGCTCGTTCCCGGTGAAGCCCGAGGCGTGAACCTCGACGACGACATCGCCGTAGTTCGCGCCTTCCTCACTGGCGAGCCTCGCCGTATCCGGCCCGGGCCGTTCCGCGAGCGTCATCCCTGCCGTCCCGGCGTCCCGGTCCGTCACCACAATCGCCTTCATCTGACTACCTCTCACTGCAACAGTGGTTGTCCACTCCCATCGCGAAACGGCGGGGAGGGTTCTTCGCTTTCCTGGCGCCCTGAGGGGTCAGGGGAAAGGCGATCAGCTGTCAGGGGCGAACGCGGATGATCGTCTTTCCCTTGACCCGCTCGGTCGGATTGAACGCCGTAACGGCGTCGTCGAGGGTCGCGACGTTGCCGATGACCGTCCGCAGGCGTCCGTCCCGCACCCGCTGGACGACCTCGCCCAGTTGGGCGCGATCGGACACCACGACGAAGTCGATCGCCAGTCCGCCCGCGGGGCGTGCCTCGGGCGGGCCGGCGATCGTCACCAGGGTTCCTCCTGCCCGAACCAGCTGGGCGGACCGCTTCTGGATGTCGCCGCCGATCACGTCGAAGACCAGGTCGACCTCGCCGACGTCCTCCAGCGGGTCGTTGTCGAGATCGACGAACTCCTTCGCCCCGAAGTCAGTTGCGGTCTGCCGGTCGGCGGCGCGTCCGGTGCCGATGACGTAGGCACCGGCCTCACTCGCGAGTTGGGTCACCGCCGATCCGACGCCGCCGGCGGCACCGTGCACGAGGACGCTCTGGCCCGGCTGAAGGCGGCCGTGCTCGAACAGTCCCTGCCACGCGGTCAGGCCCGAGATCGGCAAGCTCGCGCCGACCGTGAAGTCGACGTCGCCCGGCAGCGGAGCGAGGTTCCGCGCCTCGACCGCCGCGTACTCCGCGAGGGTGCCGTCGCGCGTCCAGTCGGTGAGGCCGAACACCCGCTGGCCCACCGACAGTCCCGTCGTTCCGTAACCGAGTGCGCTGACCACACCGGCCAGTTCGTGCCCGGGGACCGACGGCGTGCGGTCACGGCCGAGGCGATCGGTCCAGTTCGACGGCCACGACAGCTCGCCTGGGGTGAATCCCGAGGCGTGAACCTCAACGAGGACGTCGTTCCCCGCAGGCTCCGGCTCGGGACGATCGGCCAGGGTCATCCCCGCCGTCCCCGCGGCCTGATCCGTCACCACAATCGCCTTCATCTGGGACCTCCCTGCACCGAGCCACGACCTGTGCGGCGTAGCGGCGTCACAACTGGACGTTTTAGTCCAGTCTAGCGACGTCGTCGCGCATGGCAAGCGGTGGGCGCCCGGCGCTGCGTCGCACAAGCCGGCGAGCCTGCGCGCGGGGGAGCGCAGTGAGGGTCGATGGGACGCCTCGCGGCACATCCGTGCTTCGCCCCATCGACACGAAAATCGTCTCGATGGGGTGGATGGCCGGCCCCACCTTCGTCACTGCCACTATCACGCCGGCCGCGCATCCCTGCAACCTCCCTGGATTACGTCCGAGACGCCCCCCGTCGTCGCAGGTCAGCGGCGCCGTCCACTTCTTTGCTCAAAAGTCGAACAGGACACCCAGTTAATGGAGGCTACGCTTGAAGATGTCGGTGAATGGGTTGCTTCACCGTGCGCAATCGTCTGGTGACACATGTCAAGATACTGACTCCAGGTGGGAGAGAAATGAGCATCCGAGCGGGCAATGGAAGCAGGATTTTCATGCTCATGGCGGCTCTGGCGGCTCGCCACATGGTATCCGCGACATCTACGTCGCACTCCACATCGGAGGACAAGGGCGGCGAGGCCGACTCGGAGGGGGCGCGTTCACCGTCGTCCTACCCCCAGTCGAATCCGCCCGACGGTTTTCACTCCGAGTATGCGGAAGTACACGGCTTTCGTATGCACTATCTGCGCGGAGGCTCGGGATCACCCGTGGTGCTGATCCACGGATTCCCCCACTGCTGGGCCGAGTGGCGGAAACAGATGGGCCCACTCTCCAGGGATCACACGGTGATCGCCGTCGACCTGCGTGGTACCGGTAACTCCCAGGTCACCGAGGAGGGCTACCATGCTGCGCAGTTGGCGGGGGACGTGCATCAGCTGCTCAAGCAACTGGGGCTCAACGAGGGCGTCCAGATAGTCGCCCACGACATCGGTGTGTGGGTGGCCTACAGCTACGCGGCGCAATGGCCCTCAGAGGTGCGGCGCATGGCGGTGATGGAAGCTCCCCTTCCGAACGAGAGCGTCTACAGCTTCCCCGCTCTCAGCGCTGATCCGGGCAAACCTGCGCCATGGCACTTCGGTATGTTCCAGCTGCCGCTCGCGGAACATCTCATCGCCGGTCACGAGCGTGTCTTCATCGAGGAAATGATGGATTCGTACCTGGCGGGAAACCCGTCTCCGTTCACGGCGTCGGACTATGATTTCTACGCACACTACCTGAAGGAGCCTGGCCGCACGACGGCTTGGATGAACGTATATCGCGAGCTCCGTACGAACATCCGGCAGAATCAGGAATTCCGGGCTCAGGGAAAACTGAAGATGCCCATCCTCGCGATCGGCGCCCAGGGCGCCTTCGGTGAAATGGTCGAAAGCCAATGGCGTGACTACGCGGAGAACGTCCAGGGACGGCTCCTGAAGAATTCCGGGCACTTCGTGACGGAGGAGAAGCCCCAGGAAGTGACGGAACTCCTGCAATCCTTCCTGCAGAAGTAGGCACAGGTCGCGGGTCGTCTCCACGCGTGCCGGGCGGTGCAAAGGGCCATGAAATGGACTATGTAGTCCAACCAGTGTGATAGCATACGAGGATGGCAACGACTGGCTGGAGCATTGGATGAGAGGGCGCCGCGTGGGTGCGGTGGCGCGCGAAAGTACTCGCCCGGCTGGAGCCACCAACGGTGCGGGAGCATGCAGCCCGTCAAGACGCACATGGAGCCGTGATGACGACCACTGAAGCTCCCGACGGCAGGCGCTTGACGACGCGCGGTGCGAAGACGCGGGCAAGGATCGTCACCGCGGCAGCCGAGCTGATGTACGTCAAGGGAGTCGGGGCGACAACGCTCGACGACGTGCTGGCGGCGAGTGGGGTGAGCAAGTCGCAGCTGTACCACCACTTCGCGGGCAAGGACGCGCTCGTACGGGCCGTCGTCGCACATTTCGGAGAGCACGTCATCCAGCGTGAGCGCGACGCTCTCGGTCATGTCTCGACGATCGCCGGGTTGCGACGCTGGCGGGACGCGCTGGTACAGAACAACTCCCTACGGCACGGTGCCTACGGCTGTGCGCTCGGCTCGCTGGCCTCCGAGGTCTCGGATCACGACGACCTCGCCCGTCGGGCGCTGGCTGAGCTCTTCACTGAATGGCAGAAACTCCTGACCGGCGTGTTGCGCAGGCTTCAAGACGGTGGTGCGCTTCCGCCCGAGGTGGCGGTCGACCAGCTTGCGACCGGGCTCATGGGCGCCCTTCAGGGCGGGTATCTGCTGGCCCAGACGGCGCGCGATGTCACGCCGATGGCAACGTCCATCGACATGGCTCTGGCACATATCGAGAGCCTCGCCGCCGGCCATGTCGAAAGTCAGGAGCGGCGGTCGTAGGTGCGCGGATCCACGGGCTGCTGGGACGTGGGGAGACCGCCGACCACGAGACGGTAGGAGTCGATGACGAGTTCCTTCACCAGCTTCTCGTCGATGCTCCCGCCGCCCGCCAACGTGATCCAGTGCCGCTTGTCCATGTGATAGCCAGGGGTGATGTGTGGGTGCTGCTCGCGGAGAACGGCGGCCTCATCCGGATCTGCCTTCAGGATCACGACCGGATGCCCCGGCATGCTGGTCATGAGCATGAACACCTTCCCGTGCACCTTGTAGACCTCCCAGTCGGGGTCGACGCGAGGCTCGAACTCGGCGTCCGGCAGTTCCGCGGCACGCCGGCCGGCGACCTTCTGCAGCTCCTGGCCATCCATGGTGATCAACTCCTCCATCGATCCGGCGGGCCATCGACACGGCTGGACTAATTCGTCCACTCTATGATGCCCTGGCGTCGATCGGCAAGCGGCGTTCGCTCCAGGTCTCCGGCTGTCCCTTGGTGAGAGATGCCTCCGAAAACAGGCGGCTTGACGAGGTGATCCAGGGCTCGTCCTCCACTGTGCGCACTCCGCCACCGTCCGCGACGAGCGCTTCTGATTGAGTTGCATCTGGACTCTATGGTCCCGTTGTGAGTGGGCATGAACCAGCGTCTCGTCGAGGGATCTGAGTGGTACCGGTCGACCCGCGGTCCAATCGGACCTGTCGCACGTCCCATGCGCTGGAGGATGGGCGGAGCCGCGTACTTGCCCACCTGACGGAGTACCCCTGCCTTCACGAGCGCCGGCTTCCAGCCGCGCTTGTTCCAGGTTCCGGAGTTGATCCGCAGCCCGTGGGAGGTGCTCAGCGCGAGCAGGACGGTGATCGGCTTGCGCTGGTTCCTCTCCAGTTCGGTCGCCGGGGGCTCCGGGTGCCGCCACGGCAGAGTGTCCGGCCCGTCGGCCGCCCGTGTGCCCTGCCGGTGGACGGCAGGGCACACGGGCGGTGGCGGAGAGCAGGAGCGTCAGCTGGTGGCGAAGCCGTCGAAGTCGACCTCGCTGGTGGCGCCCGACTGGTGCGCGGTGGCGAAGACCCCCACGTCCTGGGTGGCCGTGGCCGACGGGACGCTGACGGCGGCCACTTCGGTCCACGTGGCGTCGTCGGTGGAGTAGTAGCCGGTGTAGGTGGTGCCGGTGCGGACCAGTTTCAGCCAGCTGGGATAGGCGGCGGTGCCGATGCCGGTGTTGTTCGGGGCGCTGTTGGAGTCCAGCTGCCCGTCACCGTTGGCGTCCCACTGGATGACGTAGCCCTTGCCGGGGGCCTCGACCAGGATCAGGAATCCGGGCGAGGTGTTGGTTCCGGTGATGTCGTTGCGGACCATGATGCCCGCCTTGGCCCACGCGTTGGTGTTCGTCTGCGAGTCGATCTTCACGACGGTCGTCGAGCCGTCGTGCTCGGCGCCCGCCTGGTAGATGGCGCCGTACTGGTTGGTGCTGCCGTAGACGTCGGACCCCTGGGCCCTTACGCCCAGCCGGGTGCCCTCCTGGCTGAAGCTCGCGGTCGTCGAGGCGAACGTCTTGTCAGGCGCCGTGACCGGCTGGTTGACGGTGAGGACACCGCTGGCGGTGTCCTTCGCGGGGACGACCAGGAGCCAGTCGTACGCCGCGCTCGCGTCGACCGTCTCGGCCGCGAACAGTCCGGTGCTGGCCGGTGTGTTCACCGTGAACGTGGCCGACACGCCGGCGCCGGACCGCACCGCGGCGAATCTGGTCTGCGAGGTCGCCTCGACGGTGACGCCCGCGGGCGCGGTGAGGGTCAGCCGAACATCGGTCGCCGCGAGCGCACCGTTGTTGGTGAACGTCTCGGTGACGGTGTTCTGCCCGCCGTCGGACGCCCCGGCAAGGCCGGCCAGGGTCACGGTGGTGCTGGGCGCGGTGAGCAGGGCCGCGGCGTGGTGCAGCGGCCTGATGCGCAGGAGCGCCACGCCGTGTGAAGGGACGGTGGCCGCGACCGTGCCGGTGGAGGTCTCGGTGGTGCGGTGGCTCCACAGGTCCTGGAGCGAGTAGTCCGCGGACGCGGGAAGGCCGAGGGCGGCCGCGGTGGAGGAGACCGTCTGCCCGTTCGCCGAGGTGTTGAACAGGCCGACGACCACGTCGCCGTTCTGCTCGGTCTTCGCAAAGACCTGGGTGTTCGCGTCGCTGCTGATCCGCTTCGCGTCGATGGCGTCCTGGTCGACCGCGAGGACGGAGCGGTTCTTGAGCAGCGCGAGGTCGGTCGGGTCGAGCCTGGTCAGGTCGGTGCCGAGGATGAGGGGCGAGGCGGCCAGCGACCACAGGCTCATCTGGGTCTTGCGCTCATCGAGTGTCAGGCCGTCGTCCGACCCGTTGCCGACCTCCAGCGAGTCGTAGTCGTTGAACGCGCCGGGACTGCCGTAGGGCGCCCAGTTGGCGACCTGGTTGAAGCGCGAGGACACCGACGACCACGCCGTCAGCGGGAAGCTGCTGCCGTTGGACTCGCAGCTGTAGCACTCGATGTCGCCGCCCGTGCGCCATCCGTTGGACAACTTCGCCCAGGTCGAGGCGTTGTTGATGTCGAGGCTGTTGGACAACTCCAGGTGGACCGGGCGCCCGGTCTGCTTCAGGGCGTCCGACCAGGCCTGCACGTCGGGGACGTCCGGGGTGCCGACGCCGTCGATCTTGACGTAGTCCACCCCCCAGCCGGCGAACTGGTCGGCCCAGGAGTTCACGAAGTCCTGGGCGCCGGGCTTGGTGTAGTCGATTCCCACCATGCCCTTGCAGTTGTAGTTCTTCTCCGTCGCCGTGGTCGCGATGTCGGCCGCGTGGTATGGCGTTCCCTCGATGGCCGTGTTCTGCGCGACGGCCTGCTTGGAGATACCCGGGGTGACGTAGAGGCCGAACTTCAGACCGAGGGAGTGCACGTAGTCGGCGACGACCTGGATGCCGTTCTCGTCGCCCTTCGGCGGGAACTTGGTCTCGTCGGTGACCCAGCGGCCGTACTGGTCGACGTCCGGGCCCTGGCTGCCGGGGCAGTGGTACCAGAAGTCGTCGATGTTGACGTAGAGGTAGCCGGCCTTTGCCAGGCCGCTGTCCTTCATGGCCTTCGCGGTGGCCTCGATGTTCTCGGCCGTCGGGTTGTGCCGGACGGCGCTCCAACTGCTCCAGCCCAGCGCAGGGGTGGCCCCGACGCCGTTGCCCTCGGCGACGGCCGCCGGAGCGTTGGTCGCCGCGATGCCCGTGGTGAGCAGCACGGCTCCGACGAGCGCGGCCAGCAGGCCGCGCACGGGTCTCTTCATGGGGTCTCCTTGATGACCGCACCCCGACAGCATGGCGGCCAGGGTGGGGTGGGTTTCCGTCCGGAGGGGCGTCTCGGCCCCGGCTCGCGCGGGTGGCGGCCAAGGGACGAACCACCGCTGAACCTTCGCGATTTCACACACGATCCAACGTGAACGAGCAGATATCACCGTGCGATTCTCTGTATGTCAATAGTTCTCACCATCGAGACCGCGGTCATGCCACGAACTTGACCCGTATCCACCTCATATCGACGTAAAGGGCGTCAATCATCCTGCCGTCGATTCTTGGGGATCCGGGCATGTGCCATTGCGCCCCGCCCACCGTGGGCGGGGCGCGGTCGGGCAAGGGCTTACGCCGCCGGGGTCGTGCCGGTGACCGTGGCGGAGGGACCGGTGCCGGCCGGGGTGACGGTGGCGACGGTGACGGTGTACGTGGTTGCCGGAGTCAGACCGCCGAGCACGCGGAACATCGGGTGCGCGGAGGGCTGGGTGACCAGGACGTCGCGCCCGGAGACGTCGACCGTACGGCTGCCCGAGGTGTCGGTGACGACGATCCGGTAGCCGATGACCGGCGAGTCGCCGGTGGTGGTCGGCGGCGTCCAGTTGATCGTCGCCGCGGTGGGCTGGGCCTTCAGCTTCAGTCCGGTCGGCGCCGGCGGCAGCACGGTGGCGGCTTTCGGGGCGAGCGGCGCTGAGGGCAGGGAAGGCGCGCTGCTTCCATGGGAGTTGACCGCCGTCACGGTGACCTTGTAGGGGACGCCGTCGGTGAGGCCGGTGAGCCGCACCAGGGCCGCGGACGTGAAGTCGGCGGCGGAGACGAAGGTGGTCGCGGCGGTGCGGCCCGCGGGGTCGACGGCCGTCGCCCGGTAACCCAGCAGCGGTGAACCGCCGTCCACCCACGTCGGGTTGAAGGCGACCATCAGCGTGCCGTCCTCGCCGGCCGCGGTGGCGACCCGGCTGGGCGCCACCGGTACCGAGGCGGGGGTGAACCGCCGGCCGAGGATGCCGCGGTAGACCGGCTCCAGGCCCGCGGCCGCGACCACGTCGGCGGGGGCGTCGGAGGGGGAGGCGATGATGTGGTTGTCCTGGGTCACCACGCCCTTGTTGCTGCCGTTGGCGTCGCCCTGCTCCCACCAGTTGCCGGAGATGAGCGTCGGGTCGTTGTTGTGGAGGGTGTCGCGGTAATCGACGTGGGTGCTGAAGACGTTGGCGTACGACGCCCCGTACAGCACGTTCCCCGAGACCGTCTCGTAGGTGCAGCCGTTGTCGGTGTAGACGCTCTTGCCGAGGCCGAACTGGCCGTGGATGACGTTGCCGGTGACCTTCTCACCGGCGGCCATCGACGTGCCGGTCAGGCCCTGGGTGTAGATGCCGCCGCCGTCGTCGAGGCCCTGCATGTAGTCGGTGATCAGGTTGTCGCTGACGGTGTTGTCGTGGCTGTCGTTGGGGGTGGCGGGCGAGCCGATCTTGTCCGGCCAGCCGCCCCAGCCCATGGAGATCGCCGAGTAGCCGACGTGGTCGATCTGGTTGTGGGAGATCAGGTCGTGCTGCGTGTAGCCGTTGACGATGGGGACGCCGCCGCTGAACTCCCTTGGCAGGTCGTAGAGGTGGTTGTCGGTGACCTGGACGTTGCGGGTGACGTCGGCGTCGTCGGTGGGCAGCGGCTTGTCGACGCCTCCGACCTCCACGCCGTTGCCCGAGATGTCGGTGAAGACACTGCCGCGCACGGTGGCGTTCTGTGCGCCGTCGCCCAACTCCAGTCCAGCGGCGCCGAGATGGACGAAGGCGTCGTCACTGAAGTCGAGATCGCGGCCGTGGTCGATCGCGACGTTGCCGGGCTCCTTGGTCCACGCACCGAAGGGGCAGTCACCGCCCGGACTGAAGCCGCACAGGCCCTCGGTGGCGTAACCGGTCGGCCCTGAGATGGTGTAGCCGGCCTGGATCTCGGAGAAGCCCTCGTCGGAGGAGGGCGTCAGCCAGGTGGCATAGGAGAACTGAAGCCCTCGGAAGGCGATGTCGTGCAGGGGTGCGGCGGCCGTGCCCAGTCCGTCCACCAGTTTCTCGAGCGCGGGTGCCTCGACGTCGGCACGGCGCAGGTCCTCGCCCTTTCGGGGCATGTAGTAGACGGTGTGCGAGGCGCGGTCCAGATACCACTCGCCGGGGGTGTCCAGAAGTTCCCTGGCGTTCTCCATGTACGTCACGTGGGCGCCGTTGGTCAGCGCGCCGGGGCCGACCATGCTCACGGTGCGGCCCGGGATGTCAGGGAACTCCACCCGCTTGGTGGAGTTGTCCCAGCAGGGCTGGACCATCGTGACGGACGTGCCGGAGGCGGAGGCGATGTCGCAGCGTGGCTGCGTCCACTGGCCGAGGCCGTCGCGTACGAAGTTCCACAGCGACTCACCGCTGGTGTAGACGAATTCGGCGCCGGCGATGTCGGGCCAACCGGCGAGGGTGCCGTCGGCTGCGGTGTAACCGGTCGCGGTCTTGGTGAGGGTGACGGGCACCTCGCCCGCGGCACGGTCGGCGCGCACCCCGTCGACGTACAACTGGCGTGTGTTGGACAGTCCTTGGGGCGCCGGGGCGGCCCACAGGCCGGAGTGGCCGGGGACCTGGTGCCAGCCGGTGACCTGCTTGCCGCCGCTGATCACGGTGTCCCCGGTGCCCTGCCAGACCACTCGGTGGCCGTTCGAGCCCGAGTCCCGGGAGTCGAGGGTGAGCGGCTTCGACAACCGGTAGGTGCCGCTCGCAATACGGACGGTGAGGTCCGCGGTGAGGTTCCGGTCGCTGTCCCGGACGAGGTCCTGGGCGCGTTCCAGGGTGCGGACGGGGTGGCGGGCGTCGCCCTGCGCGTGGTCGTTGCCGTACGGCGAGACGTACACGTCGTGGGACGGCGGCGAGGCATTCGCCGTGGGTGCGACGGCCAGCCCGGTGAGCGCCAGGGCGAGAGCCGCCAAGGACGGCAGGAGCGGTTTTCCGGACACGATCAACGTCCTCCCGGAGTCGGTATCGGTATCGGTGCGAGGGTTGCGGGGCGCCGGCGGGCGGGTCGGCCCGGCCAGGGACCGGGACGGAACTCGCGGTCAGGAGGTGGGCAGGCCCCAGCGTGGGCCGGCGCGTTGGCTGCCACGGGAGCCAACCCGGTGGAGGGACGGCTGCCCCGGGGGTAGAGCCACGCCTCCTGGCCGCGGTCCAGTTCGACACGCAAGGTGCCGCCCCCGAGGTCGGTGTAGGGCAGCGCGCGGCCCGCGCCGTCGCGTACCTCAAGGGGCCCGGCCAGGTCGGTGCGCACCACGCAGGGCGCCCCCGCCTCGCTGTACAACATGAACCCGTTGGTGTCGGTCGGTGGTGCCACCAGCCGCAGCAGCACGTCGCGCCAGCGCGGCGCCAGCGGGTCGTCGACGCCGAGGATCCGCGCGGACTCCAGCAGCGTGGTGCAGCCCCAACGGATCAGCGCCAGGTCGTAGTTGGTGTCGGGGGTGTTGACGCCGTACTCGGGCGAGAAGGTCGTCGGCAGGTGCAGCCTGCCGTCGCTGCCGGGCTCGAGGAAGTGCAGGTAGTAGTTGATCGACTGGCGCAGCAGCGGGAAGACGACGTCCCGCAGGATCGACTCGTCCATGGTGTGGCGGTAGGAGAGCCATACGTTGTGCAGCGCCCAGGTGAGGTTGCCGACCTCGGGAGTGGGTGCGTCCTGGCCGGGGATGCCGCCGCCGGTGCCGTCGGGCCCGGCGTCCGCGCCGTGGCTGAGCGTGGTGTCGTTGGAGCGGGCGATGACCAGCGAGTCGGAGCGGTAGGCCGGCGCGGTCTGCGTTCTGACGTTCTCCCGGAACTCGCTCAACGACCGTGTCAGGCCGTCGAGTTCGAGGTGGTTGGAGCCGTGGATGAGCCAGTACTCGAGCTGGACGTTGAGGTTCCACCAGGAGGCGGGCCACGGGGTCGGCTCCAGCCAGGGACCGGTGGTGGCCATGACGGGGGCGTCCCTGCGGGCCGCCGAGGCGACCTTGTACCGCGCGGCCTCCGGCGTGGCCGGCGATCCCGACACGGGCGGCGCCGCTGCCGCCGCCGTGTCCGCCACGCCGGTGCCCACCGCCGCACCGGCCACAGGTCCGCCCAGCACCGTACGCCGGGACACACCGCTTCTGCTGCCCATACCGCCTCCCGAGCATCCGGCTTGCGTTCATCCGCCCGTGTTCACGCGCTGTGCTTGCCTGCAGGCGCTCACCGCATCCATCCGATCTATCGGCGGTCGGACGCTAGACCCGGCTCACAAGAGTCGTCAAGGAAGAGCGCAGAGTTTGATTGTGTTACCTATTGGTTCAACTTGAAGCGTTGATTCATCGGACCATTTGGTTGACGTGTACGCGACCGGAGGTGTACCACGGTGCTTACGACCGGACCGTGCTTCAGTGACCGGAACGCCGAGGAGCAGCACGACGCGACCGGCCGGACGTCACCTGATTCCCGGCCTGGCGCTCGTGGCGGCCGGCGCGGGGACCCTGCTCGCCGCACCGACGGGAAACGCGGCGGACGGCGAAGAATGTGATGGCACCCTGACCGTGCCGGTCGCCGGGGCGTACAGGACCCGGGTGCGGCGGCGGCCTCTCATTTGGCCGTTGACGAGAATCACCCAGCGTCATAGAAGACCGGGGTGTCGGTGTCCTTCGACGTCCAGCGCGCAGCACCGCCCGTGGCCGGCGCCGCCGCACCGCTGCCCGGTGCTGACCCCCGCCCCTTCGCGGAGCCGCGCGACACCGGCCTGCTGTGCCTGATCTGCATATGGAAGTGCCTGCGCCCCCTGTGAACGGTGGCCGGAGCGGGCTGGTGAGACGTGTCGGTCAGTCGGCGAGCTGGTCGCGGCGGCGGGTGAGGTAGGCCCGTTCCGCGGGGTTGCCGGCGAGACCGATGGCCCGGTCGTACGCCGCCCGCGACTCGTCGCCGCGCCCGAGTCGACGCAACAGGTCGGCGCGCGCGGCGTGGAAGGCGTGGTAGCCGCCGAGGACATCGCCGAGCCGGTCGATCTCGGTGAGCCCGACCCCGCAGCCGTCGACCTCGGCGACCGCGACCGCGCGGTTGAGCCACACGATCGGGGAGGGGTCGATCAGTGCCATGTGGTCGTAGAGGGCGACGATCGCGGACCAGTTGGTGTCGCGGGCGGACGGGGCCGCCGTGTGGACCGCGTTGATCGCGGCCTGCAGCTGGTAGCGCCCGGGTGGGCCACCGCCCGCCGCCACCGCCTCGATCCGCTCCCGGACGAGGGCGTTGCCCTCGGCGATGAGGGTGCGGTCCCATACGCCCCGGTCCTGCTCGCCGAGCGTCACCAGTTCCCCGGTGCGGGACACGCGTGCCGGTCGCCGGGCGTCGGTGAAGAGCATCAAGGCGAGCAGGCCGGCTACCTCACCGTCGTCCGGGAGGAGCGTCCGGAGCAGGCGGCCGAGGTGGATCGCCTCGTCGGTGAGGTCGACGCGCACCGGGTCGTCCCCCTCGCCGGCCAGATAGCCCTCGTTGAAGACGAGGTAGACGACCGCGAGCACACCGGCGAGCCGCTCGCGAAGGTCGTCGGCCGAGGGAACCCGGTAGGGAATGTGTGCCGCCTTGATCTTCGCCTTGGCACGGGTGATCCGTCGCGCCATCGTGGTCTCCTGCAGCAGAAAGGCGCGGGCGATCTCGGGGACGGAGAGGCCGCCGAGCAGGCGCAGGGTGAGCGCCACCCGGGCCTCCATCGCGAGCGCGGGGTGGCAGCAGGTGAAGACCAGCCTGAGTCGGTCGTCCTCGACCGGGCCGGTCGGCTCCGGAGGAGTGTCGTCATACACGATTCGAGCCGCCTGGTGCCTGGCGTCGCGCTGGGACTCGCGACGGAGCCAATCGATCGCCTTGCGGGTCGCGGTGGTGGCGAGCCAACCGCCAGGATTGGGCGGTACGCCGTGGCGCGGCCACCGCTCCGCGGCCGCTGCGAACGCCTCGGCCGTCGCTTCCTCGGCGATGTCGAGATCGCCGAAACGGCGTGCGAGGAAGGCGACCACCCGCGCCCACTCCTTGTGGTGGGCACGGGTGATCGCCTGCTCGACGGTGGGACCGATCACGGCTCCGGCAGCTCTCGTACCGGTACCTCGGTTCGGAAGGGGCGCGCCTCGACCGCGCAGCGGCACGCTTTCGACCCCTCGGCGGCGAGCGCCAGTGCCACGTCGAGGTCGGCCGCCTCGACGACCCAGAAGCCGCCCAGGTACTCCTGCGTCTCCAGATAGGGCCCGTCGGTGAAGGCCGGCCTCTCACCCTGCCCGTCGACGGTGGTGGCGGTCGTCGCGGGCTCCAGGCCGCCGGCGAAGACGAAGTGACCGTCCCTTCGAAGCCTCCCGTTGAAGGCGCCGGTGTCGGCGAACACCCGCAGCATTGCCTCCTGAGAGGGGTGGGTGCCCGACTCGGTGCGCTCGGCCGGCCCGTGGACGGACAGCAGGTACCTGGGCACCGGGCTCACGTCTGCCCGGAGCCGTCACGCCGGGCCGATCCGGAACCGCGGAACCGGTGTACCTCCTGCGGCCAGTCGAGGACGGTCGCGAACCGGCCGGCCCAGTATCGCGCCGCATCGTCGTCGGGCACGTCCACGACGGCGAAGCCGCCGAGGTGCTCCTTGGTCTCGGCGTACGGCCCGTCGGTGAAGACGGGCTTGCCGCCGACCAGTTCGACACTGCACACCGCGGTGGACCGGTCGAGCCCGCCGTTGGTGAAGATCAGGACATCTGCAGCCAGCATCTCCTCGCACACGGCCCGGACGGCCGTACCCTTCGCACGCAGTTCCTCCGCCGTATGGTCAGGCACCCATTCGTCGTTGAAGGTGATCAGATACTCCGGCATGCTCGTCTCCTCCTGGTCCTCGGGGGCGAGGGCCTGTTCCGGCTCCTCGTGTCCGGCCGCCCGACGGGCCGCCGCACACCAATTCCACGAACGGCTGCGCCCTGATACGACACCATCTCGGAAATTCCCCTTCACGGCAGCCCTGGCGTAGCGACCGAGGAGTGCGCACATCTGCCGCTGCCCGGCCAAGGGAACTCACGGTTTCGGCGCCTCTGTCCTGATCGTCCTGTCCGCCGCGGTGGTTCAGGGTGTATGCCACTCCGCCAGCTCGGCCCCGGCCGTGATCCGTAGGTCCGGTCGCGCCCTGAGCGACTTTGAGGTTCGTGCTGAGGCCATGGTGGCTGAGCCCCCTCACCGGCCGGCGCAGGCACGTGACCACCGAAGGGGGCAGTGTCGCCCGCGGTGGGTGCGCCAGGGACTTTTCAGGGACTTTCAGTTCTGTCGGAGGGACATCCGAGGGACTTCGCGCCGTGCAAGCAGGGAAGGCTCGGACGGCGCGGAAAGGCTCCGGGCGACGGCGCGCCAGCTGCGTGGCGAGCTGCTCGGCGGGGCGCTCAGGCGCCGTCACCGGGAGTGGACGACGCAGCACTGGACCGCCCGCACGTCGTCCGACCTCGGCGTATATGCGACGACGGGCCCGGCGGCAGCTGCCGCCGGGCCCGCCTCGGGTGCACCTCAGTACGTGTAGAACCCCGCGCCGGACTTCCGGCCCATGCGGCCCGCGTCCACCATGCGCTGGAGGATCGGCGGAGCCGCGTACAGGGGCTCCTTGTACTCCGCGTACATCGAGTCCGCGATGGCCGCGACCGTGTCCAGGCCGATCAGGTCGGAGAGCTTGAGCGGGCCCATCGGGTGGGCGCAGCCCATCTCCATGCCGTTGTCGATGTCCTCGCGGGTGGCGATGCCGGACTCGTACATCCGGATCGCCGAGAGCAGGTAGGGCACCAGGAGCGCGTTCACCACGAAACCGGAGCGGTCCTGCGCGCGGATGGGGTGCTTGCCGAGCACATCGGTGACCAGGGCCTCGGCGCGCTTGAGGGTGTCGCTGCCGGTGGTGAGGGCCGGGATCAGCTCGACCAGGCGCTGCACGGGCGCCGGGTTGAAGAAGTGGATGCCCAGCACCTGGTCCGGGCGGGAGGTCGCCACGGCGAGCCGGACCAGCGGGATGGAGGAGGTGTTCGAGGCGAGGATGGCGTCGGGGCGGGTGACGACCTGGTCGAGCGTCTTGAAGATGTCCAGCTTGACCTGCTCGTTCTCCACGACCGCCTCGATCACGAGGTCGCGGTCGGCGAACTCGGCCAGGTCGGTGGTGAAGGTGAGCCGGTCCAGCGCCGCGTCCCGCTCGGCCTCGGTGAGCTTGCCCCGTTCGGCGGCCTTGCCGAGGGAGTTCGCCAGCCGGGCGCGGCCCAGCTCCAGCGCCTCGCCGGTGGTCTCGGCGACGCGGACGTCGAGCCCGGCCTTCGCGCACACCTCGGCGATGCCCGAACCCATCTGGCCCGCGCCCACCACTCCGACGCGCTGGATGTCACTCACTCGTCAGCCTCCCGACCGCGGGCCGTGCCGGCCCTGCCGCTGCGTCCACCTGATCACGTACCGGACAGACGTTACCGCCCACCGGGGTGCCGGAACCCGGCGCCCTGCCCCTCCAGTGGACTAGACCATTTCGCGGTTGCCGCCATGGCCGCCGCGCACCATCATCGGCGGATCTGAACGGTGCTTCAGGCGCCTTGCGGGCTGCGGCGATTCGGCGGCCCGGGCGGCTCTGGCAGATCAGGAGGACGGAATGGACCCACTCTCCCGCAGGACCTTCACGGTGGCGGCGGCCGGCACGCTCGCCTCGGCCGCGGCGGCCGGCACCGCGCAGGCGGCCGCTCCGGGGGCGGCGCCCCGGGCCGGGTCCGGCGTGGCCGTGCCGGGCGGCCGGACCGGCGCGCACCGGCCGGCCACCGCGCGCCGCGAGCTGCGCGGCATGTGGATCGCCACCGTCACCAACACCGACTGGCCGTCCGCCCCCGGGCTGTCCCCGGCGGAGCAGCGCGCCGAGCTGATCGACCTGCTCGACATCGCCGTCGAGCGCCGCCTGAACGCGGTGATGTTCCAGGTCCGCCCGACCGCCGACGCGTTCTGGCCGTCGCCGTACGAGCCGTGGTCGCAATATCTCACGGGCACCCAGGGCCGCGACCCGGGCTGGGATCCGCTGGGCACCGCCGTGCACGAGGCACACCGCCGGGGACTCGAACTGCACGCCTGGTTCAACCCGTACCGGGTCGCGATGACCGAGGACCCGAGCACGCTGGTCCCGACCCACCCGGCCCGGCTGCACCCGGACTGGGTGCTGCCCTACGGCGGCAAGCTGTACTACGACCCCGGGCTGCCCGAGGTCCGCCGCTTCGTCGAGGACGCGATGCTCGACGCCGTACGCCGCTACCCGATCGACGCGGTGCACTGGGACGACTACTTCTATCCGTACCCGGTGGCCGGTCAGACCTTCGCGGACGATGCGAGCTTCGCCCGCTACGGCGCCGGCTTCCCCGACCGCGACTCCTGGCGGCGGCACAACACCGACCTGCTGGTCAGCGAGATGGCCGCCAGGATCAAGCTGATCCGGCCCCGTACCCAGTACGGCATCAGCCCGTTCGGGGTGTGGCGCAACGCGGCCAACGACCCGCTCGGCTCGGCCACCCAGGCGGGCGTGCAGACCTACGACGACCTGCACGCCGACACCCGCGGCTGGATCAAGCGCGGCTGGCTGGACTACATCGCCCCGCAGATCTACTGGAACATCGGCTTCGCCGCCGCCGACTACGGGATCCTGGTGCCCTGGTGGTCGGACGTGGTGGCCGGCACCCGGGCGAAGCTCTACGTGGGGGAGGCGCTCTACAAGGTCGGCGTCGCGGGCCAGCCCGCCCAGTGGCAGGACCCGGCCGAGCTGTCCCGGCACCTCACCTTCGACGCCGATCACCCTGAGGTGCGCGGCAACATCTACTTCTCCGCCACGCAGGTCACCGCGGACCCGCTGGGCGCGATGACCGAGGTGGTCGCCGACCACTACCCGACCCGGGTGCGCACGCCGTGAGCTGACGGTCCCTCACCTCCCGTGCGCGGCCGCGTGCCGCGCACGGGATGTCCCGGCCCGGTCCTGGCCCGGTCACGGCCCGGTAGCGGCCCGATAATCCGCTCGAACGACCACCGGCCGCGCTGTTACGTTCTGCGGGTGGCGAAACTCAACCAGATCATCGCGGTCGAGAAGGGCGTCAAGTCCAAGGCGCAGCAGGAACTGACCGCGGCCCATCACGACCTCCAGAAGCCCGCACTGCTCTCCGGCATCGCCCGGACCTACCAGCCCAAGGACGAGGAGGGCGAGCAACTGCCGCCCGAGTCGACCCGGGTGCAGTTGCAGGCGGAGCAGGTGCTGAAGTCCACCGCGGCCGTGCTGACGCGGCTGTTCGACGTGACCGCCACCAAGGACTGGGCCAACTGCGAGGCGCGCGCCCACGTCACCGTCGACGGCCGGGAACTCGTCCGCGACGTGCCGGTGTCCTACCTGCTCTTCCTGGAGAAGCAACTCACCGACCTGCACACCTTCATCCGCAAGCTGCCGGTGCTGGACGCCGCCGAGGCGTGGAACCTGGACGCCTCCACCGATGCGTGGAAGACCGAGCCGGTGCGGACCAACCGCACCCGCAAGGTGCCCCGCAACCACGTGAAGGCCGAGGCGACCGAGAAGCACCCCGCGCAGGTGGAGGTGTACTACGAGGACGTGGCGGTCGGTTACTGGACCACCGTGAAGTTCTCCGGCGCGCTGCCCGCCCGGCGCGTCAACGAACTGCTGGAGCGGGTCGAGAAGCTCCAGCAGGCCGTGAAGTTCGCCCGCGAGGAGGCGAACGGCGCCGAGGTGACCGACCAGCGGGTGGGTGACGCGGTGTTCGGCTACCTCTTCGGGTCCTAACGGACCACAGACTCCCTCCGCCCAGTGCGGAGGGTGCGCGAGGAGCGCAAAGCTGAAGCTGAAGCTTGTCGTGACCGACGCGGTTCCCGTGGGGGTTCGAATCCCTCTCCCGGCACCACCGGCCGGGGTAGCCCAACCGGCAGAGGCAGACCGCGGTAAACCTCAGACTCTCGCTCCAGACTCAGCATTCGCCGCCGATCGCCGGATCGACCGGCCACGGGCTGCGTCGTCAGGTGCCGGTTCGACTCCGGTCCGCCGCTCTCCTCCCGCACCGCGCGGTCCACGCGCGGTGCGGACCGTGCGGCGGTAGCTCAATGGCAGAGCGCGACGACATCAAGGTGACCTGTGGCCTCAAGCGTGCCGGCGTGCGCACGTGGCGGCATCGAGGGGCCCGGAGACTGGACACGTCTCCGGGTCCCGCTCCTTTTCCCGGTTACCCTGGGCGCACGATGCACCGATTCAGCTCGCCGTGGGGCGACCTCGACCTGACCCGATTCCCGGCCGAGCCGCGCGAGCAGCTGCGGGCCTGGGACGCCGCCGACGCCTACGCGCTCCAGCACCTGGCCGAGACCGGCGCCGTCACCGCGACGGGGCCCGGCGGCCCCGCTACCACCGTCGTGGTCGGCGACCGCTGGGGCGCCCTGACCACCGCGCTCGCCGCCCACGGCGGTACCCGCCCCACGCTCGTCACCGACTCCTACCTCGCGCGGCAGGCCACCGAGGCGAACCTGCGCCGCAACGCCCCGGCCGCGCAGATCACCCTGCTCACCACCCGCGACGCACCGCCGCCCCGGGTCGACCTGCTGATCGTCCGGGTGCCCAAGAGCCTGGCCCTGCTGGAGGACCAGCTGCACCGGCTCGCGCCCGCCGTGCACTCCGGTACGACCGTGCTCGGCACCGGTATGGTCAGCGAGATCCACACCTCCACGCTCAGGCTCTTCGAGCGGATCATCGGCCCCACGACCACGTCGCTGGCCGTACGCAAGGCCCGGCTGGTCTTCTGCACGCCCGCGCTCGGCCTCGCGCCCGGCCCGAACCCGTGGCCCCTGCGGTACGCGCTGCCCGAGGACATCGGCGTGATGTCGGGGCGCACCGTGGTCAACCACGCCGGGGTGTTCTGCGCGGACCGGCTCGACCTCGGCACCCGGCTCCTGCTCGGCCATCTGCCGCGGCGCACCGGTCCTGACCGGGTGGTCGACCTCGGCTGCGGCAACGGCGTCGTCGGTACCGCCGCGGCGCTGACCAACCCCGCGGCGGAGGTGCTGTTCACCGACGAGTCGTACCAGGCGGTGGCCTCGGCGGAGGAGACGTTCGCGGTGAACGTCCCTCCGGGGGTGAAGGGGGAGTTCGCGGTCGGGGACGTGCTGTCGGATGTGCCGCCCGAGAGTGTGGATCTCGTGCTCAACAACCCGCCGTTCCACTCCCACCGTGCGACCACGGAGGCTGCGGCCCGCCGCATGTTCGGTGCGGCGAGGGCCGCGTTGCGCCCGGGGGGCGAGCTCTGGGTGGTCGGCAATCGTCATCTCGGCTACCACGTGCGGCTGCGGCGCCTCTTCAGCGCGTGCGACGTCGTCGCCTCCACCCCGAAGTTCATCCTCCTCCGCGCCACCAAGTAGCCGCTCCGGTGGGGTTGTTGCTGTCGTGCCCGGTCCACCGGCCGGTGGCCGGTTGCTCGCGCAGTTCTCCCCCAGCCTGGCGGCTGGGAGGTGCCCCCACGCGCCCCTGAGGGTGGACGTTCGTCCGTGTCCGTGTGGGTGTCCCGGGCCGCCGACGGGTGGACGTTTCCGTGTCGGCGGCCCGGACCGCTGGGAGGTGGACGTCAGTCCGGGGAGACGGGTCAGCCGAGGGACGACACCGCGGCGTTGAACGTCGCCGAAGGCCTCATCACGGTCGTCGCCTTCTCCACATCCGGCTGGTAGTACCCACCGATGTCCACCGGCGAGCCCTGAACCGCCAGCAGCTCGGCGACAATCGTCTCCTCCTGCCCGCTCAGCGTCTTCGCCAGCGGCGCGAACGCCTCCGCCAGCTTCACGTCGTCGCTCTGCGCAGCCAACTCCTGGGCCCAGTAGAGCGCCAGGTAGAAGTGGCTGCCGCGGTTGTCGATCCCGCCCACCCGCCGGGACGGCGACTTGTCCTCGTTGAGGAAGGTGCCGGTCGCGCGGTCGAGGGTGTCGGCGAGGATCTGCGCCCGCGCGTTCCCGGTGGTCTGCGCGAGGTGCTCGAAGCTGACCGCCAGCGCCAGGAACTCGCCGAGGCTGTCCCAGCGCAGGTAGTCCTCCTTGACCAGCTGCTGCACGTGCTTGGGCGCGGAGCCGCCCGCGCCCGTCTCGAAGAGGCCGCCCCCGTTGATCAGCGGCACGACCGACAGCATCTTCGCGCTGGTGCCCAGCTCCAGGATCGGGAAGAGGTCGGTGAGGTAGTCGCGCAGCACGTTGCCGGTCACCGAGATGGTGTTCTCGCCGCGCCGGATGCGCTCCAGCGACAGCTTCGTCGCCTCGACCGGGGACATCACGCGGATGTCGAGCCCCTCGGTGTCGTGCTCGGGCAGGTACGCCTCGACCTTGCGGATCAGCTGCGCGTCGTGCGCGCGGTCCTCGTCCAGCCAGAAGACGGCCGGGTCGCCAGTGGCGCGGGCGCGGGTGACCGCGAGCTTCACCCAGTCCCGGATCGGCAGGTCCTTGGTCTGGCACATCCGGAAGATGTCGCCGGCGCCCACGGCCTGCTCCAGCACGGCGGTGCCGTTGCCGTCGACGACCCGGACCGTACCGGTGGCGGCGATCTCGAAGGTCTTGTCGTGGCTGCCGTACTCCTCCGCCTTCTGCGCCATCAGGCCGACGTTGGGCACCGAGCCCATGGTCGCCGGGTCGAAGGCGCCGTGCGCGCGGCAGTCGTCGAGGACGACCTGGTAGACGCCCGCGTAGCTGCTGTCCGGCAGCACCGCGAGGGTGTCGGCCTCCTGCCCCTCCGGGCCCCACATGTGGCCGGAGGTACGGATCATCGCGGGCATCGAGGCGTCCACGATGACGTCGCTGGGCACGTGCAGGTTGGTGATGCCGCGGTCGGAGTCGACCATCGCCAGCGCCGGGCCGGCGGCCAGCTCGGCGGCGAACGACGCCTTGATCGCCTCGCCCTCCGGCAGCTTCTGCACGCCGGCCAGGATCGCGCCGAGGCCGTCGTTCGGGGTCAGGCCCGCCGCGGCGAGCACCGCGCCGTACTGCGCGAAGGTGTCGGGGAAGAACGCGCGCACCGCGTGGCCGAAGATGATCGGGTCGGAGACCTTCATCATCGTGGCCTTCAGGTGCACCGAGAACAGGATGCCCTCGGCCTTGGCCCGGGCCACCTGGGCGGTCAGGAACTCGCGCAGCGCGCCGACCCGCATCACCGACGCGTCCACGACCTCGCCGGCCAGCACCGGGACGGACTCGCGCAGCACGCTCGTGCTGCCGTCGTCGCCGTGCAGCTCGATCCGCAGCGTGCCGGCCTCGCCGATCACCGCGGACTTCTCGGTGGAGCGGAAGTCGTCGGCGGACATGCTCGCCACGTTCGTCTGCGACTCGGACGTCCAGGCGCCCATCCGGTGCGGGTGGGCCTTCGCGTAGTTCTTCACCGCGGCGGCGGCGCGCCGGTCGGAGTTGCCCTCGCGCAGCACCGGGTTGACCGCGCTGCCCTTGACCCGGTCGTAGCGGGCGCGGATGTCGCGCTCCTCGTCGGTCTTCGGGTCGTCCGGGTAGTCCGGCAGCGCGTAGCCCTGCTCGCGCAGCTCGGCGACGGCCGCCTTGAGCTGCGGGATCGAGGCCGAGATGTTCGGCAGCTTGATGATGTTCGCCTCGGGCCGCTGCGCCAGCTCGCCGAGTTCGGCCAGCGCGTCGTCGATCCGCTGGCCCTCCTCCAGGTACTCGGGGAAGCCGGCGATGATCCGACCGGCCAGCGAGATGTCCCGGCTCTCGACGGTGACCCCCGCGGTCGAGGCGTAGGCCTGGATCACGGGCAAGAACGAGTACGTCGCCAGGGCCGGGGCCTCGTCGGTGTGCGTGTAGATGATGGTCGAGTCAGCCACCGGTTGCTCTCCGTTCCAGTCTCCAACATTGCTTGATATCAAGATATCCCGTGGCCGCCGCTTCCTCGAACAAGCCCCCGGATCCGCCGGGTCCCGGGCCGGACTCCAGCGATCTCGATCCGTGATCGCTGCTGGTGCGAGCTGCTTCTTGGTCGGCCGCGGGCCCGCCGGTTGACTGTGAAGGCGGGGGAGGGACCGCCCCCGGACCGACCGACGGAGAGGCGTCACCACCATGACCGGCAACGACCCCCTGACCACCGAGCGCCTGATCCCCGAGCCCGGGACCTCCGAGACCCGTACCGCCGGGCCCAAGGACGTCGTGCGCCGCTACTTCGCCGCCCTCGCGTCCGGTGACCAGGACGCGGTCCGCGACTCCTGGGCCGAGGACGGCAGCTGCTGGTACGCGGGTGACCTGCCGATCTCCGGCACCTGGCAGGGCCGTGACCAGGTGATCGACGGCTTCCTCGGCACGGCCTTCGCCCACCTCGACCCCGATCGGGAGATCGGCGTCCGGGTCACGAACCTCTTCGGCGAGGGCGAGCAGGTCTTCGTGGAGTGGGACTCCTGGGCCACCGGCCTGACCGGGCGGGCGTACGACCAGAAGAACTCCGGCGTCTTCACGGTGCGGGACGGCCGGATCGCCGAGATGCGGGAGTACTCCGACACCCAGCACTGGCGGTGGGCCCTGATCGGTGACTGACCCCGGCGCCGGGCGCCGAACCGTCCGCCGTCCCCGACCCGGATACCGTGCGAGCGTCGATCCGCGGCCGGCCCGTTCGTCGTACGGGTGATCGGGCCGGACGGGCCCCAGCGAGAGGAAGTGCGCGATGGCGAAGTACCTGTTCCTCATCTACGGCGACGAGCGGACCTGGGAGGCGTTCTCGGCGCAGGACCGCAAGGAACTGGAGGCGGGGCACGCCGCGTTCGTCGCCGCCGCCGGTGACGCGGTCCTCGGCACCCACGAGCTCCGGCCGACCGCGACGGCGACCACCCTGCGCGGCAGCGCCGGCCGGACGAGCGCCGGGAAGCCGACGCCGACCGACGGGCCGTTCCTGGAGTCGAAGGAGGTCCTCGGCGGCTACTACCTGATCGAGGCCCCCGACCTCGACGCGGCGATCGCGCTCGCCGGGCTGCTGCCCGAGGTCTCGGCCGCGCACAGCGGGGTCGAGATCCGGCCGGTCGTGGAGCCGGTTTGACCGCGAACGCCGACGTCGGCGAGGCGGTGGCGCAGGCGCACCGTCGCGAGTGGGCCCACGTGCTCGCCGCGACGGTGCGCGTGACCCGCGACCTCGACCTGGCCGAGGAGTGCACCCAGGACGCCTACGCGCGGGCGCTGCGCACCTGGGCCGCGGACGGTGTGCCGGCCCGGCCCGGCGCCTGGCTGACCACGGTGGCGCGCAACCGCGCGCGGGACGTCCTGCGCCGCGAGTCGGCCTTCCGGACCGCGCTGCCGCTGCTCGTCATGGACGACGCGGTGGCCGGCCCGGAGGAGGGCGACGAGCCGCCGGTGGTCGGCGACGACCGGCTGCGGCTGATCTTCACCTGCTGCCACCCGGCGCTGTCCCACGACGCGCGGGTGGCGCTGACCCTGCGGCTGGTCTGCGGCCTGTCCACGGCCGAGGTGGCCCGGGCGTTCCTGGTCCAGGAGCCGGCAATGGCGGCCCGGATCACCCGGGCGAAGAAGAAGATCAGCGCCGCCCGTATCCCGTACCGGGTGCCGTCGCGCGGGGACCTGCCCGAGCGGGTCGGCGCGGTGCTCGACGTGGTGCACCTGGTGTTCACCGCCGGCCACACCGCGCCGGTCGGCGAGCACCTGGTGCGCCGGGACCTGGTGGACGGCGCGATCCGCCTCGCCCGCACGCTGCGCAAGCTGCTGGCACCCGACGACGGCGAGGTCACCGGCCTGCTCGCCCTGATGCTGCTCACCGACGCCCGCCGCGACACCCGGCTGTCCGGCTGCGGGCACCTGGTGCTGCTCGCCGACCAGGACCGGACGCGGTGGGACCGCCGGCAGATCGCCGAGGGCACCGCACTGCTCGGGGAGGCGCTGCGGCGCCATCCCCCGTCGCGCCACGCCGTCCAGGCCGCCATCGCCGCGGTGCACGCCGAGGCCGCCGGCCCCGAGGACACCGACTGGACGGAGATCGTCGGCCTCTACGAGGTGCTGCGCGGCCTGTGGCCCTCGCCGGTGGTCGAGCTCAACCGCGCGGTCGCGGTCGGCTTCCGCGACGGACCCCGGGCCGGCCTGGACGCGCTCGCGCCGCTCCTGGACGAGCCGGCGCTGGCCACCTACGGCTACCTCAGCGCGGCCCGCGCGGACTTCCTGCGCCGCCTGGAGCGCTGGGCACCGGCGGCCGCGGCGTACGAGGAGGCGCTGGCGCTGGCCGGCAACGACGTGGAACGCGTCTTCCTGGCCGGCCGGTTGGAGGAGGTCCGCGGCAGCATGCGCTGAGCGGTGCCGTGACGGCCACGCCGCCCTGTCCCGCCTCCCGGTTCCGGACTCCCGTGTCCCTGGTGCCGGTTCACGGTTCCCGGGCGGGCCGGACCGCACCCGGGCCCAGCTCCGCGCACAACCGGCGGTTGTGCGTCCCCGGTGGGGCGGTTGTTTGCCGCCGCGTCCCGCCGGTCGCTTTGATGCCGGTGGCCGGTGGCCGGCGTGCGGGTTGGCCGGCGCACGGGGGTCCGGTGCGGCGAGAGGTGCGTGCGGTATGGCGGGTGGGCGGACGCTGGGGAGGCGGTTCGGGTGGCTGTGGGCGTCGTTCGCGGTCAGCTCGTACGGCACCTGGCTCGGGTACGGCGCGTTCCCGCTGATCGCGGTCCTCGTCCTGCACTCCGGGCCCGCGCAGGTGGCGGCGCTGGCCGCTGTGGGGCGGGCGGTCGGGGCGGTGCTGGCGGTCCCGCTCGGTCCGTGGCTGGAGTTCCGTCACAAGCGGCCGGTGATGGTGGCGATGGACTTGATCCGGTGCGCGGCGCTGGCGAGCGTCCCGGCCGCGTACGCGCTCGACCGGCTCGGCTTCGCCCAGCTCCTCGCGGTCTCCGTGGTCGTCTCCGCGGCGAACATCGCCTTCACCTCGGCCGGCGGCGCCTACCTCAATGCGCTCGTGCCGGCGGAGGACCTGATCGTCGCCAACGGCCGGTTCGAGACGACGATGTGGACCTCCAGCGTGGTCGGGCCGCCGCTCGGAGGGGCCGCGATCGGGATGTTCGGCCCGCTGACGACGGTGCTCGCGGACTCGGCGAGCTACCTGCTCTCCGCGCTGGGCCTGCGCGCCATCGGCGGCACCGAACCGCACCCGGGGCCGGCCGGCGCGCGGCGGCTGCGCGCCGGCGACCTGCTCGAAGGATGGCGCCACATCCTCGGCCACCCCGTGCTGCGCCCGCTGTTCCTCAACGCGCTCACCGTCAACGGCCTGATCATGGTGTCCGAGCCGCTGCTCGCGGTGCTGCTGCTCGGCCACTTCGGGTTCGCGCCGTGGCAGTACGGCCTCGCGTTCGCCCTTCCCTGCACCGGTGGTCTCATCGGCTCGCGCGCGGCGCGCCCGCTCGCGGCGCGGTTCGGGCAGCACAGGGTGATGGTCGCCGCGGGAGCACTGCGGGCGTGCTGGCCGATCGGGCTCGCCTTCGTCGGGCCCGGCGTCCCGGGGATCGTGCTCATCGTCGTCGTCCAGTTCGGGCTGGTGACCTGCTGCGGCGTCTTCAACCCGCTGCTGGCCACCTACCGGCTCACCCTCACCGACCCGGACCGGGTCGTGCGCACGCTGTCCGCGTGGTCGGTCAGCAGCAGCGCGATCATCGCGGCGATGACGGCGGTGTGGGGTCTGCTGGCGGATCTCACCGGGCCCCGTGCGGCGGTCGCGCTCGCCGGGGTGCTGCTGCTGGGCACGCCCCTGCTTTTGCCGCGGGGCGGGGTGCCCCGACCCGCCGGGGTGGGCGGTTCCGGCAGTTGAGGGACCACCCGCCGGTGGTGGGTCGGGGGCACCTCCCGGGCGGAGCTCTGGGGGAGCGCAGTTCCTCCTCCGGCCTGGCGGCTGGGAGGTGCCCCCAGCGCCAGTGGTATGCGCGGGTCCCTTCGCGTGGTCGCTCCGCGTATTCGGGGTGGGGGCGGGTAGGGCTCGGGCGGGCAGGGCATCGGGCGGGGAAACATTGCATAAAAGTGCAGGCCGCCGTATAGTCATGCTCTCGAAGGAGGAGTCGATGACTGTGCGGGTGGCGGTGGCCGGGGCCAGTGGGTATGCCGGCGGGGAATTGCTCAGGCTGCTCGTCGGGCATCCCGACGTCGAGATCGGGGCGCTGACGGGGAACAGCAACGCCGGGCAGCGGCTGGGATCGCTCCAGCCCCACCTGGTGCCCCTGGCCGAGCGGGTGCTCGACGCGACCTCCGCGGAGGTGCTGGCCGGGCACGACGTGGTCTTCCTCGCCCTGCCGCACGGCCAGTCCGCCGCCGTGGCACGGCAGTTGGGCGAGGACGTGCTCGTGGTCGACATGGGCGCCGACTTCCGGCTCACGGACGCCGCCGACTGGGAGCGGTTCTACGGGTCGGAGCATGCGGGCAGCTGGCCGTACGGGCTGCCCGAGCTGCCGGGCGCCCGCGCCGCGCTGGAGGGGTCCAAGCGCGTCGCGGTGCCCGGCTGCTACCCGACCGCCGTGTCGCTCGCGCTCTTCCCGGCCTACGGCGCCGCGCTCGTCGAGCCCGAGGCGGTGATCGTCGCCGCGTCCGGCACGTCGGGCGCGGGCAAGGCACCCAAGCCGCACCTGCTCGGCTCCGAGGTGATGGGGTCCATGACCCCGTACGGCGTCGGCGGCGGCCACCGGCACACCCCCGAGATGATCCAGAACCTCAGCGCCGTCGCCGGGCGCCGGGTCGGCGTGTCCTTCACGCCCATGCTCGCGCCCATGCCCCGCGGCATCCTCGCCACCTGCTCCGCGAAGGCGCGGCCCGGGGTGGGCGCGGCTGACGTGCGGGCCGCGTACGAGAAGGCGTACGCCGACGAGCCGTTCGTCCACCTGCTGCCCGAGGGCCAGTGGCCGGCGACCGCCTCGGTCTACGGCTCCAACGCCGTCCAGATCCAGGTCGCCTACGACGAGGACGCCGCCCGCGTCATCGCGATCAGCGCGATCGACAACCTGGCGAAGGGCACGGCCGGCGGCGCCGTGCAGAGCATGAACATCGCCCTCGGCCTGCCCGAGGGCACCGGACTGTCCACGATCGGAGTGGCACCGTGAGCGAGGTCGTCTCCCGGGCGGAAGCCCCGGTGGAGAACAGGAGCAAGGCGTGAGTGTGACGGCAGCGAAAGGGTTCACGGCGGCGGGGGTCGCCGCCGGGATCAAGGAGAGCGGCGGAGCGGACCTGGCCCTCGTGGTCAACGCCGGCCCGCGCCGCGCCGCCGCGGGCGTCTTCACCTCGAACCGGGTGAAGGCAGCTCCCGTGCTCTGGTCGGAGCAGGTCGTCAAGGGCGGCGCCGTGACCGCGGTGGTGCTCAACTCCGGTGGCGCCAACGCCTGTACGGGTCCGAAGGGCTTCCAGGACACGCACGCGACCGCGGAGCGGGTCGCGGAGGTGCTGGGGCACAGCGCGGGCGAGGTCGCGGTCGCGTCGACCGGGCTGATCGGCCTGCCGCTGCCGATGGACAAGCTGCTGCCGGGCATCGACGCGGCCGCGGCCGAACTGTCCGTGTACGGCGGCGAGAAGGCCGCCATCGCCATCAAGACCACCGACACCGTGCACAAGACGTCCGTCGCGACCGGCCCGTCCGGCTTCACCGTCGGTGGGATGGCCAAGGGCGCGGGGATGCTCGCGCCGGGTCTGGCCACGATGCTGGCGGTGCTGACCACGGATGCCGATCTCGACGCGGGCACCCTGGACAAGGCGCTGCGGGAGTCGACCCGGCAGACCTTCGACCGGATCGACTCCGACGGGTGCATGTCCACCAACGACACGGTGCTGCTGCTCGCTTCGGGCGCGTCCGGCGTCGTCCCGGAGTACGACGCGTTCGCCGAGGCGGTGCGCGCGGTCTGCGCGGACCTGGCCCGGCAGCTGATCGGCGACGCCGAGGGCGCGGCCAAGGACATCCGGATCGAGGTGGTGAACGCCGCGACGGAGGACGACGCCGTCGAGGTGGGGCGTTCCGTCGCCCGCAACAACCTGCTCAAGTGCGCGGTGCACGGGGAGGACCCGAACTGGGGCCGGGTGCTGTCCGCGATCGGCACCACCTCCGCCGCGTTCGAGCCCGACGCCCTGAACGTCGCCATCAACGGGGTGTGGGTGTGCCGCAACGGCTCGGTCGGCGAGGATCGCGACCTGGTCGACATGCGCTTCCGCGAGGTCGTCATCACCGCCGACCTCGCCGCCGGGGACGCCTCCGCCGTCATCTGGACCAACGACCTCACGGCCGACTACGTCCACGAGAACAGCGCGTACAGCTCATGACCGACACGCACACGGAGACGGACGCGACCACGGACGCGACCACGGAAGCGACGACGGACATGGACCCGAACTCCCGGCCCGGCGGCATCCCGCGCAAGCACACCGCGCTGCCCAAGGCCCAGGTCCTGGTCGAGGCGCTGCCCTGGCTGACCCGGCACCACGGCAAGACCGTGGTGGTGAAGTTCGGCGGCAACGCCATGGTGGACGACGCGCTGAAGGCGGCGTTCGCGCAGGACGTGGTGTTCCTGCGGCACGCCGGGCTGAAGCCGGTGGTGGTGCACGGCGGCGGCCCGCAGATCAGCGCGCAGCTCGACCGGCACGGCCTGGTCAGCGAGTTCAAGGCGGGGCTGCGGGTCACCACGCCCGAGGCGATGGACGTGGTCCGGATGGTGCTGGCCGGGCAGGTGCAGCGCGAACTGGTCGGCCTGCTCAACCAGCACGGCCCGCTGGCCGTCGGCCTGACCGGCGAGGACGCCCACACGATCAGCGCGGTCAAGCACTACCCGACGATCGACGGCGCACCGGTGGACATCGGCCGGGTCGGCGAGATCACCGCGATCGACACCGGCGCGATCGAGGCGCTGCTCGCGGACGGCCGGATCCCGGTGGTGTCCTCCATCGCCCGCGCCGACGACGACGGCCACATCTACAACGTCAACGCCGACACCGCCGCGGCCGCGCTCGCCGCCGCGCTCGGCGCCGAGACGCTGATGGTGCTCACCGACGTCGAGGGCCTGTACGAGGACTGGCCGAACAGCGACGACGTGATCAGCAGACTGACCGCCACGGAGCTGGAGAAGCTGCTGCCCGCCCTGTCCAGCGGCATGGTGCCGAAGATGGAGGGCTGCCTGCACGCGGTACGCAACGGCGTGACCACCGCCCGCGTCATCGACGGGCGGGTCCAGCACTCGATCCTGCTGGAGATCTTCACCGACGAGGGCATCGGCACCATGATCGTCCCCGACCCCGTCGCCATTCCGGACACCGCAGAAGGGGGAGCACTGTGACCGCCAACGAGGACCTCGCCCAGCGCTGGCAGGGCGCGCTGATGAACAGCTACGGCGTGCCGCGGCTGCCGCTGGTCCGCGGGGAGGGCGTGCGGTTCTGGGACGCCGACGGCAAGGAGTACCTCGACTTCCTGGGCGGCATCGCCACCAACGTGCTCGGCACCGCCCACCCGGCCCTGGTCGACGCGGTCACCCGGCAGATCGGGTCGCTCGGCCACATCTCCAACCACTTCTTCGCCGAGCCGACCGTGGCGCTCGCCGAGCGGCTGCTGAAGCTGTTCGGCCGGCCCGGGCGGGTGTTCTTCGCCAACTCCGGCGCCGAGGCCAACGAGGCCGCGTTCAAGATCGGCCGGCTCACCGGCCGCACCCATGTGGTCGCCGCGCAGAACGCCTTCCACGGCCGCACCATGGGCTCCCTCGCGCTGACCGGGCAGCCCGCCAAGCGCGACCCGTTCGCGCCGCTGCCCGGCGACGTCACCCACGTGCCGTTCGGCGACGTGGACGCGCTGCGCGCCGCGGTCAGCACGGACACCGCGATGGTGATGCTCGAACCGATCCAGGGCGAGTACGGCGTCGTGGTGCCGCCCGCCGGGTACCTCCGGGCGGCCCGGGAGATCACCGCGGCCACCGGCACGCTGCTGGTGCTGGACGAGGTGCAGACCGGCATCGGCCGCACCGGCCACTGGTTCGAGTGCCAGGCGCAGGGCGTGGAGCCCGACGTGGTCACCCTCGCCAAGGCGCTCGGCGGCGGGCTGCCGATCGGCGCGACGGTCGCCTTCGGCCCGGCTGCCGACCTGATCACGCCCGGCACCCACGGGACCACCTTCGGCGGCAACCCGGTCGCGTGCGCCGCCGCGCTGGCCGTGCTGGACACCATCGAGGCCGAGGGCCTGGTCGACCAGGCCAAGCGGCAGGGCGAGAAGCTGCGCCAGGGCGTGGAGGCGCTGCAACACCCGCTGGTCGATCATGTGCGCGGTGCGGGCCTGCTGATCGGTATCGTGCTCACCGAGCCACTGGCCGCCGCAGTCGAGAGGGCGGCCCAGCACGCCGGCTTCCTGGTGAACGCGGCCGTGCCCGACGTGGTGCGGCTGGCGCCTCCGCTCGTCGTCGGCGACGCGGAGACCGACGCGTTCCTCCAGGCGCTGCCGGGCGTGCTCGACGAGGTGTACCGGGCCGCACAGGCCGACCGACCGGGAGAATGACGGAGATCCGTACGCGATGAGCGAGCCGCAAGCGCAAGGCGGGGGCCAGGCAGTCCCGCAGACCCGTACCGCACGTCACCGCAGGATCGTGGACCTGCTGGGGCGGCAGCCGGTGCGGTCGCAGAGCCAGCTCGCGAAGCTGCTCGCCGACGACGGGCTGAGCGTCACCCAGGCGACGCTCAGCCGGGATCTCGACGAGCTCGGCGCGGTCAAGATCCGCACCAACGACGGTGAGCTGATCTACGCGGTGCCCTCGGAGGGCGGGTTCCGCACCCCCCAGGCGCCGCTGGGGGAGTCGGTCAAGGAGGAGCGGATGCGGCGGCTCGCCGCCGAGCTGCTGATCTCCGCGGAGGCGTCGGCGAACCTCGTGGTCGTCCGCACGCCGCCCGGCGCGGCCCAGTTCCTGGCGTCCGCCATCGACCAGGCCGAGGTCTACGACATCCTCGGCACCCTCGCGGGCGACGACACGGTCATGCTCATCTCCCGTGACCCCACGGGCGGCCAGAAGCTCGCGGACCACCTCCTCCGCCTCGCCCAGGGCGAGGGCTAGCAACCCCTTCCGCGCACGACCCGCACCCCCCCGACAGCGCGCAGACCTGCCCCTTTGACGTTTCATGCGCCGCAGTGCATACTTATGCCAGACAGAGAATGCATCGTAAGGAGAGACCCGTGACCGAGCGCGTCGTACTCGCCTACTCAGGCGGCCTGGACACCTCCGTCGCCATCGGCTGGATCGCCGAGGAGACCGGCGCCGAGGTCATCGCCGTCGCGGTCGACGTCGGCCAGGGCGGCGAGGACCTGGACGTGATCCGCAAGCGCGCGATCGCGTGCGGCGCGGTCGAGGCCGAGGTCGCGGATGCCAAGGACGAGTTCGCCGAGGAGTACTGCCTGCCGGCGATCCAGGCGAACGCGCTGTACATGGACCGCTACCCGCTGGTCTCCGCGCTCTCCCGGCCGGCCATCGTCAAGCACCTGGTCGCCGCCGCCCGCAAGCACGGCGCCGACACCGTCGCCCACGGCTGCACCGGCAAGGGCAACGACCAGGTCCGCTTCGAGGCCGGCATCTCCTCGCTCGCGCCCGGCCTGCGGTGCATCGCCCCGGTCCGCGACTACGCGATGACCCGGGACAAGGCCATCGCCTTCTGCGAGGCGAACAACCTCCCGATCGCGACCACCAAGAAGTCCCCGTACTCCATCGACCAGAACGTCTTCGGGCGGGCCGTCGAGACGGGCTTCCTGGAGGACATCTGGAACGCGCCGATCGAGGACATCTACGAGTACACCCAGGACCCGGCCGCCCCCCGGGAGGCCGACGAGGTCGTCATCACCTTCAAGCAGGGTGTCCCGGTCGCGATCGACGGCCAGGAGGTGACCGTCCTGGAGGCGATCCAGCAGCTCAACACCCGGGCCGGCGCCCAGGGCATCGGCCGGATCGACATGGTCGAGGACCGGCTGGTCGGCATCAAGTCCCGGGAGATCTACGAGGCCCCCGGCGCGATCGCGCTGATCACCGCCCACCAGGAGCTGGAGAGCGTCACCGTCGAGCGGGAGCTCGCCCGCTACAAGCGGCAGGTCGAGCAGCGCTGGGGCGAGCTGGTCTACGACGGCCTGTGGTTCTCCCCGCTCAAGCGGGCGCTGGACGGCTTCATCGCCGAGGCGAACAGCCACGTGTCCGGCGACATCCGGATGACCCTGCACGGCGGCCGGGCCGTCGTCAGCGGCCGGCGGTCGGACGAGTCGCTGTACGACTTCAACCTCGCCACCTACGACACCGGCGACAGCTTCGACCAGTCGATGTCGAAGGGCTTCATCGAGCTGTTCGGCATGTCCAGCAAGATCGCCGCCAAGCGGGACCTCGAGCAGTGAGCGCGGGCGGCAGCGGCAGCGGCAAGCTGTGGAGCTCGCGGTTCGCCGACGGGCCGTCGGCCGCGCTGGAGAAGCTCTCGGCGTCCGTGCACTTCGACTTCCGGCTCGCGCCGTACGACATCGCCGGTTCCCGGGCGCACGCCCGGGTGCTGAACCGGGCGGACCTGCTGACCGCCGACGAGCTGGACCGGATGATCGCCGGGCTGGACACCCTCGAGGCCGACGTGGCCGCGGGCACCTTCACCGGCACCATCGCCGACGAGGACGTGCACACCGCGCTGGAGCGCGGGCTGCTGGAGCGGATCGGTCCGGACCTCGGCGGCAAGCTGCGGGCCGGCCGGTCCCGGAACGACCAGATCGCCACGCTCTTCCGGATGTACCTGCGCGACCACGCCCGGATCATCGGCGGCCTGATCGCCGAGCTCCAGGACGCGCTGGTCGGCCTCGCCGAGGCGCACCCGGACGCGGCGATGCCCGGCCGCACCCACCTGCAGCACGCGCAGCCGGTGCTCTTCGCCCACCACGTCCTCGCCCACGCCCAGGCGCTGTCCCGGGACGCGGAGCGGCTGCGGCAGTGGGACGAGCGCACCGCGGTCTCGCCGTACGGCTCCGGCGCGCTGGCCGGGTCGTCGCTCGGTCTGGACCCGGAGGCGGTCGCCCGCGACCTCGGCTTCGAGCACGGCAGCGCCGGCAACTCCATCGACGGCACCGCCGCGCGGGACTTCGTCGCCGAGTTCGCCTTCATCACCGCGATGATCGGGGTCAACGTGTCCCGGATCGCCGAGGAGATCATCATCTGGAACACGAAGGAGTTCTCCTTCGTGACCCTGCACGACGCCTTCTCCACCGGCTCCTCGATCATGCCGCAGAAGAAGAACCCGGACATCGCCGAGCTGGCCCGCGGCAAGTCCGGCCGCCTGATCGGCAACCTCACCGGCCTGATGGCGACCCTCAAGGCGCTCCCACTGGCCTACAACCGGGACCTCCAGGAGGACAAGGAGCCGGTCTTCGACTCCTGCGACCAGCTGGAGGTGCTGCTCCCGGCGTTCACCGGCATGATGGCCACCCTCACGGTGCACGAGGAGCGGATGGCGGAGCTGGCCCCGGCCGGCTTCTCGCTGGCCACCGACATCGCCGAGTGGCTGGTCCGCCGGGGCGTGCCCTTCCGGGTCGCGCACGAGGTGGCCGGCGAGTGCGTCAAGGTGTGCGAGGCCGAGGGCATCGAGCTCGACCAGCTCACCGACGAGCAGTTCGCGAAGATCTCCGCGCATCTGACCCCGGAGGTCCGCGAGGTGCTCAACGTGCGGGGATCGCTCGCCGCCCGCGACGGGCGCGGCGGCACCGCGCCCTCGGCCGTGGCCGTGCAACTCGCCGAGGTCAAGGCCGACCTGGCCGCCCAGCACGCCTGGGCGACGGCCAAGCGCGGCACCGGTCCCGGCGGTGCCGGGCAGTAGACCGGGTCACTCCGGTTTGTAGGAAGGGCCGGGGGGCGGCACGAAGGACTTCGCGTCCGCCCCCAGCCACTGCTTCTCCAGGCCGGTCAGCGTGCCGTCCTGCCGCATCTGCTGCAGCACCCCGTTGACGAAGCGGACGAGGTCGGTCTGGTCCTTGCGCATCGCGATGCCGTGCGGCTCCTTGGTGAAGCGCGGGCCGATCAGCTTGGTGTTCGGGTCCTGCGCGGCCAGCCCGATCAGGATCGTGTCGTCGGTGGAGACCGCGTCGACCTTGCCGACCTGCATCAGCATCAGGCAGTCCGTCCAGTCCTTGACCGCCACGGGCACCACCGGATGCTTCTTCAGTCCCTTGAGGGTGTCGATGGACGTGGTGCCGGAGGCGGCGCACACCCGCTTGCCGCCGAGGTCGTCGATGGACGTCGCGGTCGAGGACTTGGGCACCAGCACCCGCTGGCCGGCGTCCATGTAGTCGGTCGAGAACGCCACCGACTTCCAGCGGTCGCAGTTGATCGTCATCGAGTCGATGACGATGTCCACGGACGACCGGTGGGTCGTCTTGTCGGGCTGGAGCACCGCGAGCCGGGCGTTGGAGGAGATCGTCTTGAACTGGATCCGGTCGGGCGAGCCGAACAGCGCGGTCGAGATCCGCTTGAGCAGCTCGATCTCGAAACCGTCCAACTCCCCGGTGAGCGGGTTGCGGTAGCCGAAGAGGTAGGAGTTCTGGTCCACCCCGGCGATCAGCCGGCCGCGCTTGACGATCGCGGCCATGGTGCTGCCGGACGGCATGTGCCCGGGTTGCGGCATCGAGCCCTGCGGCCGGTAGCTCTCCAGCGGGTGGCAGGACTCGTCGTCCGCGGGCGCGCTGCCGGGCAGGCCGGCCGGAGCCGCCTGGGGTAACGCGCCGTGCGGGCCGGGCTCCCGGCCGCCGCCGTGGTCCGTGCCCGAGGGTGCTGCGCAGCCGCCCGTGCCGAGTACGGCCGCCACCACCAGCCCCGCGGTCGCGGCCGCCCATCTTCCGCGCCGCATCGCACCTACGACCACCGGACCTCCTCCGTCGCGCGCCCTTTGCCCAAGTGACGTCGGGGCCCGCCCGCCAGTTCCCGGAAAACGGCCGCGATGTCAGCCGAGGGTGAGCGCCCACTCGCCGAGCGTCGCGACATCGGCGGCGCTCAGGCCCTCCCGGGGGTCGATCCACCGCAGCAGTGCCCGCGCCGGGTGGTGCCGGCGCACCCACGCGTCGTCGGCGGCGCCGATCTCGTCGTCCACCCAGGCGAAGGGCCGCCCGCCGGCGAACCGCACCAGCGACTCCGTCTTCCAGAACATCCCGCCCGCGGGCGCCTCGCGCAGCTCCGGCCAGTGCACCACCGGCAGTTCGGGCAGCCCGATCAGCGGGCCGATCAGCGTGTTCGCCTCGTCCTCCCAGGTGGTCGCCCACGCCAGGGTGAACAGGTCGGCCAGCTCGGCCAGTTGCCCGCCGTGTCCGGGGTTGAGCCAGACCGGCAGGGGCGGGAGTTCCGCGGGCCAGTGGGCCGGCCGCAGGCGGTGCAGGGCGTAGCCGCGGGGCAGCAGGTCCGGCGCCTCACCGGCATACGGGTTGAGCGGGCCGTCGACGTCGAGGAAGAGCCAGGGCTTCACGGGGGCGCCCGGTGCCGGCAGCGGGGCCGTGGTCAGGCGGCCTTGGCCTTCGTGGCGTAGATGTCGACGTACTCCTGGCCGCCGAGGTGCATCACCTGCGACATCACCTCGTCGGTGACCGCGCGCAGCACGTACCGGTCGCGGTCCATGCCCTCGTACCGGGAGAAGTCCAGCGGGGTGCCGAAGCGGACCTTCACCGGGGCCAGCCGCGGCATGCCGGTGCCGCCGGGCTGCACCTTGTCGGTGCCGATCATCGCGAAGGGGATCACCGGGGCGCCGGTCATCAGCGCGAGCCGGGCGATGCCGGTGCGGCCGCGGTAGAGGCGGCCGTCGGGGGAGCGGGTGCCCTCGGGGTAGATGCCGAAGATCCTGCCCTCCTCCAGCACCCGGCGCCCGGTCATCAGGGCCGCCACACCGCCGTGGCCGCCGTCGCGGTCGACCGGGATCATGCCGCAGGTGGTGAAGAACCACGCCATCAGCCGGCCCTTGAAGCCCTTGCCGGTGACGTACTCGTCCTTGCCGATGAAGTAGACCTGCCGGTCCACCACCAGCGACAGGAACAGCGAGTCGATGAAGGTGACGTGGTTGCCCGCCAGGATCACCGGCCCCTCGGCCGGGATGTGCTCCACGCCCTCCACCACCGGGCGGTACAGCACACGCATCAGGACCAGCAGAATCGCCTTCAGCACGCTGCGGGACATGCGGGACAACGGACCCCTCCGGGCTCGTACGGACGACTACCTGCCGGACCGACCCTACCGGCCCGTACGCTTCGACGATACTTCCGCGGGCGGCGCCGGCGCACGCCGGGTTCACCCACCCGACACCACGCGTTGGCGCAGGCCGCGACGGGTGCCGCGGGGTCCCGTCGGACCCCGCCGCTTCCCGCGGAACGGGCGGGAGTTGGGAATCTCACAGCGCTGTGCGGCCGCCGTCCTTCCGGGTGCCGCCCGTACTCCCCCCGAACGGTGCTGAATTCGAGGGTTGAATCCCCGGTGGGACGGGGTAATGCACGGTAAACAGTCGACGTCCCGGTGTGGCTCCGGCCCGCCCCGGCGGCACTGGGACGGGCGCCGCGGCAGCGGTACCCGATCGGTTCGTTTGTGCGATCATCGGCGCCAGCGGAGGCGACATCGAGCGCACATTCGTATCAACTCCGCACAGGCACACGTTCCGGGCGCGTACCACACCCTCACCTGCCCGGACGGATTTCGAAGGGGAGGCCCGCGCGACATGGGCATGAGCGTGACCATCTCTACGGCGAACCACAGCGACGCCGAGAAGATCCTGAAACTCCAGTACCTGTGCTATCAGGGCGAAGCCGAGCTCTACGGCGACTACACCATCGAACCGCTCACCCAGACCCTGGACGACCTGCGCGCCGAACTCGCCGGAGGCACCGTCCTCGTGGCGCGGCTCGGCGAGGAGGTCGTCGGTTCCGTACGCGGCGCCGTCGACGACGACGGCACCGCCCGCATCGGCAAGCTCATAGTCCACCCCCGGATGCAGCGGCACGGCCTCGGCGGCCGGCTGCTCGCCGCACTCGAGGACCGCCTCGCCGCCGAAGCCGAGGCCAAGCGCTACCGCCTGTTCACCGGCCACCGCAGCCAGGTGAACCTGCGGATGTACCGCAAGCTCGGCTACGAGCAGGTGGGCGCCGCGGAGCCGGTCAACCGCCGGCTCAGCCTGGTGTACATGGAGAAGTCGGCGCCCGAGCCGCCGGCCCGGGCCGGCAACTACGCGGCCACCGCCTGAGCTACGCGCCTCCGGTCCCGGTCTGCTGCGACCGAGCCGTCTCCGCCCCCTGCCGGGCGGAGCGGCGCAGCCACAGCAGGCCGGTGACCGGCAGCACGATCGGCAGGAACACGTAGCCGATGCCGAAGTCGGACCACACCGTCGCGTCGGGGAACGCCGACGAGTCGACGACGGTCCAGATGCCCACGGTGATCACCCCGAGCAGTTCCGCCGAGCAGGACACCAGGGCCACCCTGCGGGCCGTCTCCCCGCCCCGCCACAGCGCGAGCGTGATCACCGCGTAGACCACTCCGGCCACCCCGGACAGCACGTACGCCAGCGGCGCCTCGTGGTACTTCGTGCTCAGCTGCACGATCGAGCGGGACAGCGCCGCCACCGTGAACACCCCGTACAGCGACAGCAGCAGCCGCCCGGGCCCGGTCCCGATCCTCGCCTTCGCGGACGGTGCGGCCTCGGGTTCACCGGCGGCCGGGGCCGCCTCGGAGCCGGTGTGCTCCGTGCGGGCCTGCGCGGAGCGGGGCGCCGCGGCCGGCGCCTGCCGGGATGTCGTCACGTTCGTGCCCTCACTCGCGTTCTCGGTACTGCCCTCAGCCATGTCCCGCTCCCCAGATCTGGTGCAGCCGCAGTTCGAGCACCGCCAGGATCACCCCGCCGGCCGCGACGATCGCCGAGCCCCAACGCGTCCGCTCCTCCAGCGACATGAGCGCGGCGGCGGGTATCGCGCAGACCGCGCCGATCAGGTAGGGGAGGAACACCGCCATCCCGTGCTCCGGCCGGTCCCCCCGGGCGAGCTGCGCGATCGACACCACCAGCTGGACCACCACCAGCAGGGTGACCACGGCCATCCCCGCGAAGTGCCAGTCCTTGGTCGCCGAGTCGCGGTACGCCGCCCAGCCGCACCACGCCGCGAGCGCCAGCGCCGGCACGGCGACCGTCCAGATGAGCCAATCGAGCATGCGATGACTGTATTACGGGCGCCGACCCGCCCCCGCCGCCGGGTTCCCGGGCGGCAGCCACGACCGCGACGCCACGACGCGACGGCACAAGGTCACGGGGTGGCGGGGTGCGGACGGCCGCCGGCTCCGCTTCAGACGCGCCGGGCCCAGTAGACGTCCGTGGTGTACGGCATGTCGATCGCCCCGCTGCCCCGCGTCGCGTCGTGCGAGCCCAGCACCTCCTGGAGCTCCGCCCGCACCCGCTCCTGCCGGGCCGGGTCGAGCACGGCTATGTGGCTCGAGGACATCATCCGCTCCACCACGTCCGCGACGGTGGTCGAGTGCGGGTTCGGCCAGTGCCGCTCCTCGATCGCGCCCCAGCCCGGGCGGGCGGCGAACACCTCGCGCCACCCGTTGCCCGGCCCGGCGTCCGCCGCCGCGTCCGCCGCCAGGTCGACCGCCGTGTCCGCCGCCGTTCCCGCGTCGCCCGCCCGGCCCGGGCCGGAGGTCAGCGGCGGGCTCGGCAGGTCGCGCGGCGCCAGCCGGAAGTAGATGTCCTGGTAGTCCCGCACCCACGGCACCGACGTGTCGTACGTGTTCCACACCAGTACCAGCGCCCCGCCGGGCCGCAGCAGCCGCTCCACCTCCGCCAGCGCCCGGTCCGCCTCGAACCAGTGCCAGGACTGCGCCGCCACCACCGCGTCCGCGCACCCCGCCGGCAGCCCGGTGTCCTCCGCGGTACCCGCCGACACCGCCACCCCCGGCAGTAGCTCCGCCAGCCGCTCCCGCATCTCCGCCACCGGCTCCACCGCGAGCACCTCGGCCCCGGTCAGCGCCAGCAGCCGGGTGAACTTGCCGGTGCCGGCGCCCAGGTCGACCACGGTGCGGCCACGCTCCAGCGGCAGGGCGTCCGCGATGGCGGCAAGGGTCGCGAGCGGATAGGAGGGCCGGGAGCGCTCGTAGACCCCCGCGGCCCGCTGATAGCCGACTCCTGCTGCGTGGTGCACTCTCACGCGGGCTGACGGTAGCAGGATCGGATGACGTTCACGGATACCAGGACCGAACGGTGGGACACCTTGTTCCCCGGCCATTCCCCGTACGCTGGGGGCGAGTTCACCCGCGCCCCGGTGCGTCCGCCCGCGCCGCGCCGCCGCACGCGCCGACCCTGCCCGGTCCACCCGGGACGGGATACTGCATGCTGTGCAATCCACCCATGCCCTGGTTACGGAGCACGAATGATCTCCACCTTTCCGGACATCTCACTCAGTACGGACCGGCTGGTGCTGCGCCCGTACGACGAGGACGACATCCCCTCTCTCGTGGAGATGATGAACGACGACCTGATCGCGGCGTGGACGAACGTGCCCCAGCCCTACGCCGAGGCCGACGCGCTCGACTTCGTCACCCGGACCGCGCCCGCCGAGCGCGAGCAGGGCCGCGGCCTGGTGCTGGCCGTCACCGAGATGCTCACCCAGCGGCTGGTCGGCACCGTCACCCTCCAGCACACCGACTGGCGCATCCGCGGCACCGAGGCCGGCTACCTCACCGCCAACTGGGCCCGCGGCGAGGGATACGCCTGCGAGTCCGCGCTCGCCGTATGCCGCTGGCTCTTCCGTGAACAGGGCTTCGAACGGGTCGAGCTGCGCACCGCCGCCGACAACACCGCCTCGCAGCAGGTCGCCCAGAAGATCGGCTGTGTCAGCGAGGGGGTGCTGCGCAGCGCCGGGATCGTCCGTACCCGCCCCGACGGCGACCCCGCAGGCGCCTGGACCGACATCCGTGCCGACCTGCTCGTGTGGAGCCTGCTGCGCGAGGACCTCGACTACCCGGCCGACCCCTTCGGTGCGGGAGCCTTGCGGATGGCCTGACCCGACCGGGAGGTTAGGGTTCGTAGCCGGGACGCTCACACGCCATGGAGGCACACGACGATGGCCGACCGCGTCACCGTGATCGGATGGGACGGATCTCCGCTGTCCGGTGCGGCACGGGCCGCCCTGGACGCCGCCACGCTCGTGGCCGGCACCCGGCACCACCTGGCACTGCCGTACGTGCCCGGCGGGGCCGAGCAGATCGTGCTGGGCAGCATCGACATCGCCGCGCGCCGGATCGCCGGGCACCGCGGCACCGCGGTCGTGCTGGCCGACGGCGACCCCGGCTTCTTCGGCGTCGTCCGCGCGCTGCGGGCACCCGAACTCGGCCTGGAGGTCGAGGTCGTGCCCGCCGTCTCCGCGGTCGCGCGGGCCTTCTCCCGCGCCGGGATGCCCTGGGACGACGCCCGCGTGGTCGTGGCCACCGGCCGCACCCTGCGACGCGCGGTGAACGTCTGCCGCGCGAACGCGAAGGTCGCCGTGCTCACCGCGCCGGGCGCCGGCCCGGCCGAACTCGCGCTGATGCTCAACGGGGTGCACCGTACCTTCGTGATCTGCGAGGCGCTCGGCACCGAGCAGGAGGAGGTGACCGTGCTCACCTCCGACAAGGTCGCCGACCACATATGGCGCGACCCGAACGTCGTGCTGGTGGTGGGAGGCATCTCCGCCCGCGGGCACGGCGTCGCCGCCCTCGGCGGCCCCGCCACCCACTCCGGCGGCGGCTGGATCGCCGGCCGCGACCCCGGCTTCCCCGGCCGGACCCGCGGCTGGGCGCTGCCCGCGGCGGAGTACGGCGGCCACCTCCCGGCGGAACTACGCGCCTTCCAACTCGCCCGGCTCGGCCCGAGACCCGGGGACCTGGTGTGGGACATCGGCGCCGCCGACGGCTCGCTCGCGGTGGAGGCGGCCGGCTTCGGCGCCGCGGTCATCGCGGTGGACCGCGACGGCGACGCCTGCGACTGGATCACCGCGACCGCGCGCCGCACCGGGGTGCAACTCCAGGTCGTGCACGGCCCCGCGCCGGCCGCGCTGGAGGACCTGCCCGAACCCGACGTGGTCCGGATCGGCACCGCCGACCCGGAGGTCGCCGCCGCCTGCGCGGCCCGCCGGCCGGAGCGGATCGTCACCGCGGCCGGCAACCGGGACGAGGCCGAGGCGATCAGCAGAGCGCTGACCGAGGGCGGTTACGACGTGGAGTGCGCGCTGCTCCAATCCGTCGAACTGGACAGCGAATGGGCCGAGCGTGAGCGATCGGTCAACTTCGCCCTGAGTGGCACCCGGCGCTGACCGGAAGCCGCCAGAAAGCCGCCCGGAGGCGGCTCGCCGCCATCCCCGATCCACGGTCAACGGGACCGGTGCGAAAGGCGTTTCTGCTGGTGGCAGCGGTACTTACCAGGCAGATGTGAGATACGTCCCGAGGTGCGGACCAGCGGCCTGAGCCCGGTCGTGCCCGGGGTAGGCTGACGGATCGTTGTGCCGTCATCACACGTTGACGGGCCGTCGAGCTGTGCGGGCGTCCCTGTCCGACGTGCCGCATCCCGGGCCCGCTCGTTGTTGTTGCAGGGGGTCGGGGCGGGCAGGGCGCAGCGGTCGGAAGGAGCGAAACCGATGGGCGAGGGGCACGCATGACGGACACCGGTCAGATCCCCGGCGAGGGGCTGCCGGAGAACGCGGGCGCGGACGCGGGCGCCGACGCGCTTCTCCCGCCGCACACCGCCTTTCCCGGCAATGGCGCGCCGCAGCAGCCGGATTGGGGAACCGCACCCGTGAGCGAGCAGCCCGCGCCCGGTTACGCCTACCTCGAGCAGCCCGCGCCGCCCGGCGCCGGACTGGACGACGAGGACGACGTGCTGCTGATGCCCGGCCCGCAGGGGTCCTGGAGCGACCCGCAGCCCGTGCCGTCCCCCGCGTCCGTCCCCGCGCAGCAGCAGCCCCCGTACGTCCAGAACGGGCAGCAGCCGCAGCAGCACAGGGTCGGCCCGGTGCAGGTGCAGCCGCACCCGCAGCCGGCCTCCCTGCGGCAGCAGCCGGTCGACCTGCCGATCTCCGTCGAGGTCCCGGTCGAGGTGCCCCTGGAGACGATCGCGGCGCCCGTCCTCGGGAACGGCGCGCAGGTCTTCGTCGCGCAGCAGCCGCAGCAACTCCAGCAGATCCACGAGCCGCAGGCGCCGCAGGCCCGGCAATTCCCGCCGCAGCAGGCCGTCCCGGCGGCGCCGGCGCAGCTCGGGCTCGCGGAGGCGCCCGCGCACCCCGGCGCGACGCAGGCCGAACCCGTGGCCGCGCAGGACCAGGTGCCCGCCGTGGCGGCGGCCGGCGAACCCGCGGGCGCCGCCGAGCAGGCTGCTTCCGCTGATGGTGCCGCTGATGCGGCCGGAAGCGCCGCGGCGCAGCCCGCCGCGCCGGTGTGGAACGCGCCGGCCGAGCCGTCGCCGGTGCCGCAGCAGGCCCCGGTGTCGCGGCGCCCTCTGCACATGGGCCCGCCCGTGGCCGACACGCCCAGCGGGGGTGTCTCGGTTCGTTCCCTGGCCGACCGGGGACCCGCGGTGCACGTGCAAGGGCCGCCGACCTCCGGGCCCGAGTACCTGGACGTGCCGCGCGACGACGTCAACGGCATTCCCGCGCAGCAGACCGGCGAGCCCGGCCCGGGCGCGGTCGCCGCGCCGGGCAGCACCTGGCCGTCCGCGCCCGGTGGCGCCTCGCAGCAGTCGCTGATCCCGCGCGCGGACAGCGTGCCGCGCCCGGCCGAGCAGGCGGCCGCCCCGCAGGGACCCACGGTGGTGGCAGCCCAGGCGGAGGCCGCGCCGGTACAGGCCGCACATCCGCACGGGCAGGAGCAGGAGCAGGGAGCGGCCGTTCCCGTCGGTGCGGGCGTCGGTGCGGCTGGTGTGCAGCTCGCGACGCCGCAGGCCGGCCCCGCTCCGGCCGCGCCGGTCGCACCCTCGCCCGCCGCCGCTGAGCAGCAGCCCGCGGCTCAGCCGGCCGCGCCCGTGCCGCCCGCGCCCTCGATGCCGTCCGCGCCCGAACCTGCGGCGGCCCAACCGGTGGTACCCGAGGCCGTCGTGCCCGCACAGGGCGGCCCGGTCGCCTCGCAGGGCGGCGGTTTCGCGGTACCCCAGACACCGGAGCAGACAGCGGGCCCGGTACCGGTGACACCCGCGGCTCCGGCCGCTGCCGAGCCGGCCGTCGAGGTGGAGCCGGTCCCGGCCGAGCTGCCCGCGCCCGAACCCGCCCCGGCAGCAGCTCCCGTTGCCGAGGCCGCCGCCGAAACCGTCTCCGAGACCGTGGTCGAAGCCGGGTCCGACGCCGTGGCCGCCGTCGCCCCGCCGCAGTCCTTGCCCGCCGCTGCCGACCCCGTCGAGCCGGCGGCCGAGCCCGCCACGGTCACGCCCGACCAGGCCGCCGCGGAGCAGCCCGCCGCGGCCACCCCGGCCCGGGGCCGCCGCGGCAGGCGCCGCGCCGGGCCCGCCGCGGAGGAGGCCGAGACGTTCCAGCGTCCGGAATCCGAGCTGCCCGAGCAGTCCCAGCAGCCCGCCGACCCCGCAGCGGACGCCGCGCCCGCGCCCGTAGCGGCGCCCGAGCCGGCCGTCCCCGCGAGCGCGCCGGACGGCCCTGCCGAGCCGGAGGACACCGCCATGACGGCCGACGCCCCCGGCACGATCGCCACGAACGAGGCACCGGCCGTCGCCGAGCGCGTCGCGCAGGGCCCCGCCGCCGAGCCGTACGAACCGGCCGTGCGGGACGCCGTGCACCGGGTGATCCGCGAGCGGCGCGACATCCGCAACGGCTTCCGGTCCGACCCGATCCCGCACGACGTGCTGCTGCGCGTGCTGGAGGCGGCGCACACCGCGCCGAGCGTCGGCCACTCCCAGCCGTGGGACTTCGTGGTGATCCGCTCGGAGAAGACCCGCGAGAAGATGCACGAGCTGGCGATGCGTCAGCGCGAGGCGTACGCCAAGTCGCTGCCCAAGGCGCGGGCCCGGCAGTTCCGCGAGCTGAAGATCGAGGCGATCCTCGACACCCCGGTGAACATCGTGGTCACGGCCGATCCGACGCGGGGAGGCCGGCACACCCTCGGCCGGCACACCCAGCCGCAGATGGCGCCGTACTCGTCCGCGCTCGCCGTGGAGAACCTCTGGCTCGCCGCCCGCGCGGAGGGCCTCGGCGTCGGCTGGGTCAGCTTCTTCGACGAGCGCCAGATGGTCACCGAACTCGGCCTGCCCGAGCACCTGGAGGTCGTCGCCTACCTGTGCGTCGGGTACGTCGACGAGTTCCCCGAGGAGCCCGAGCTGATGCAGGCGGGCTGGTCGCAGCGGCGCCCGCTGTCGTGGGTCGTCCACGAGGAGGAGTACGGCAACCGCGCGCTGCCCGGCGAGGAGCCGCACGACCTGCTGGAGGAGACCCTGCGCGGGATCCGCCCGCTGGACGCGAAGGCGCTCGGGGAGGCGTGGGAGCGGCAGAAGCGGATGACCAAGCCGGCCGGCGCGCTCGGCATGCTGGAGATCATCTCCGCGCAGCTCAGCGGGTTGTCCCGGCAGTGCCCGCCGCCGATCCCCGAGCCCGCCGCGGTCGCGGTGTTCGCCGGGGACCACGGAGTGCACGCCCAGGGCGTCACCGCCTGGCCGCAGGAGGTCACCGGCCAGATGGTGGCCAACATCCTCGGCGGCGGGGCGGTCTGCAACGCCTTCGCCAACCAGGTCGGCGCGGAGGTGTGCGTCGTCGACGTCGGGGTGGCCTCCGAACTGCCCGCCACCCCTGGACTGCTGCCCCGCAAGGTACGGCCGGGCACCGCGGACTTCACCGTGGAGCCCGCGATGAGCCGCGAGGACGTGCTCAAGGCGATCGAGGTCGGCATCGAGACCGCCCGCGACCTGGTCGCGGCGGGCAACAAGGCGCTGCTCACCGGGGAGATGGGCATCGCCAACACCACCGCGTCCGCGGCGATCGTGGCCGTCTACACCGGCGCGGACCCCTCGGAGGTCACCGGCCGCGGCACCGGCATCAACGACGAGATGCACGCCCGCAAGGTCGAGGTGGTCCGGCGGGCGCTGGACCTGCACCGGCCCGACCCGGACGAGCCGATCCAGGTCCTCGCCGCGATCGGCGGGCTCGAACACGCCGCGATGGTCGGGCTCCTGCTCGGCGCCGCCGCGCTGCGCACGCCGGTCATCCTCGACGGCGTCAGCGCTGGCGCGGCCGCGCTGGTCGCCCGGGCGATCGCCCCGGAAGTGCTGGCCGCCTGCATCGCCGGGCACCGCAGCGCCGAGCCGGGGCATGTCGCCGCGCTCACCACGCTCGGGTTGCGGCCCCTGGTCGACCTCGATCTGAGGTTGGGCGAGGGGACCGGGGCGCTGCTGGCTCTTCCGCTGGTCCAGAGTGCGGCCCGGGTCATGCACGAGGTGGCCACGTTCGACGCGGCCGGCGTCACCGAGAAGGGGTAGCCGGTAACGGGACCCCCCGGGTTGCCCGGCCCCGGCTCTTCCCGGACCTCGCGGTTCGCGGTGGCGAAGCTCTGGGGGAGCAGTTCCCCGCGCCCCTTGTTGGTGACCCTCTTTTCGCGGAGGGACCCGCACGAACCAGGGGCGTGTGGGGGTGTGCCCCCTGGCTTCGCCGGGAGCACCCCCACCCAGCCGCCAGGCTGGGGGAGAACGGCGCGAGCAACCCCCCACCGGTCGGTGCGCCGGGTACGGGCCGGAAGCTCGACGGCGGGGAATCGTGCAACGGGTGTGCCGGGAACGGACCGGAACCGTGGCGGCGGGGGGCCGTGCAACGGAACGTGGTGGCGCCGCATCGTAAAGTAGGACCATCCCGCAGATGAAGGAGCCCTCATGCCGCACGACGCCCCCGCGTACCCCGTAGGGCTGCGGCTCGCCGGGAGGCGGGTGGTGGTGGTCGGCGGCGGCCAGGTCGCCCAGCGGCGGCTGCCCGCGCTGGTGTCGGCCGGCGCCGACATCGTCCTCGTCTCGCCGTCGGCGACCGCCTCGGTCGAGGCGATGGCCACCGCGGGCGAACTCCGCTGGGAGCGCAGGAAGTACCGCGCGGGCGACCTCGCGGACGCCTGGTACGCGCTGATCGCGAGCACGGACCCGGCGGCGAACGCCGCGGCCAGCGCGGAGGCGGAGGAGCGCCGGGTGTGGTGCGTCCGCAGCGACGACGCCGACGCGGCGACCGCGTGGACCCCGGCGACCGGCCGCAGCGAAGGCGTCACCGTGGCGGTGCTGACCGGTCACGACCCCCGGCGCTCGGCGGCGGTGCGCGACGCGGTGGTCGCGGGGCTGCGGGACGGCACGCTGGTCGCGCCGCACCACCGGGCCCGTACCGCGGGCGTCGCCCTGGTCGGCGGCGGCCCCGGCGACCCCGACCTGATCACGGTGCGCGGCCGCCGGCTCCTCGCGGAGGCCGACGTGGTGGTCGCGGACCGGCTCGGCCCGCGCGACCTGCTCGACGAACTCGGCCCGCACGTCGAGGTGATCGACGCCGCGAAGATCCCGTACGGCCGGGCGATGGCGCAGGAGGCGATCAACGCGGCGCTGGTCGAGCACGCGAAGGCGGGCAAGGCCGTGGTCCGGCTCAAGGGCGGCGACCCGTACGTCTTCGGGCGCGGCATGGAGGAGGCCGAGGCGCTGGCCCGCGAGGGCGTCCCGGTGACGGTGGTGCCCGGCATCTCCAGCTCGATCAGCGTGCCGGCGGCGGTCGGGATCCCGGTCACCCACCGCGGCGTGGCGCACGAGTTCACCGTGGTCAGCGGGCACGTCGCCCCGGAGGACCCGCGCTCGCTGGTGGACTGGGCGGCGCTGGCGAAGCTGCGCGGCACCCTGGTGCTGCTGATGGCGGTGGAACGGATCGAGCCGATCGCGGCGGCCCTGGTCGCGCACGGCCGTCCCGCCGACACCCCGGTCGCCGTCATCCAGGAGGGCACCACCGCCGCCCAGCGCCGCGTGGACGCCACCCTCGGCACCGTCGGCCGGCGGGTCGTCGAGGAGGCGGTGCGCCCGCCCGCGGTGATCGTGATCGGCGACGTGGTGAGCGTGGGCGGCGCCGTGGCGGAGACCGCCCGTGCCGCGGCCGACCGGCACCGGACGTGACCCGGCCGGTCCCCGTCACCGACCCCGCCGACCCGCGGCTGGCCGACTACACCTCCCTCACCGACGTGGAGCTGCGACGGCGCCGCGAGCCCGCGGAGGGCCTGTTCATCGCCGAGGGCGAGAAGGTCATCCGGCGCGCCCTGGCGGCCGGTTACCCCATGCGGTCGATGCTGCTGTCCGCGAAGTGGCTCGGCCCGATGGGGGACGTGATCGACGCGGCGACCGCGCCGGTGTACGAGGTGACGCCCGCGCTCGCCGAGCAGGTCACGGGCTACCACGTGCATCGCGGCGCGCTCGCCGCGATGGCCCGTACCCCGCTGCCCTCCCTGGACGCGCTGCTCGACGGGCTCGGCCCCGGGCCACGCCGGGTCGCCGTCTTCGAGGACACCGTCGACCACGCCAACCTCGGCGCCGGGTTCCGCTCCGCCGCGGCGCTCGGCGTGGATGCGGTGGTGCTCAGCCCGCGCTGCGCCGACCCGTTCTACCGGCGGGCCGTGAAGGTCTCCATGGGCGCGGTGCTCTCCGTGCCCTGGACCCGGCTCACCGACTGGCCGGGCGACCTGGAGCGGCTGCGCGCGCACGGCTTCCGGCTCGCCGCGCTCTGCCTGGCGGAGGACGCCGTCCCCCTCGACGAGCTGGCCGCCGCCGGCCACCCCCGGCTCGCCCTGATGCTGGGCACCGAGGGCGACGGCCTGACCCCCGCAGCGCTGCGCGCCGCCGACACCCGTGTCACCATCCCGATGGCCGCGGGCGTCGACTCCCTCAACGTCGCCGCGGCCTCAGCGGTAGCCTTCTACGCCACCCGCCCATGAGGCTCCGGAGTTCTGCCCGGCGGGCTCACATGGGAGTCGGGAACCCGGTGGGTACGGGGGTGGGGTCGGCGGTGGACGGCCGGTACCGGTCCTCGCTCTGCCCGTCGCGGCAGTCGGCCTGCTTCATCCCGTCCGCCGAGCTCATACTGCTCCCGCACGCACCCAGGACGCAGACGACGGGCAGCACGGGCGCGGCCAGGGCAACGTGGCGGGGGAGCTTCATACGTCCTCGGTTTCCGCAGGGGCCCGGCGGAGTACCCCGCGCGGTCCGTGCTCCGGACTACGGCGCCTGGGTCGGGCCGGTCAGCGCATCCGACCGGACAGCACCCGCCGCTCGCTGTCGGCCTCAGCCTGCGTGACTTCCTTCGGGTGGGCGGCCAGTTCGCTGCTGACGTACGCCGCGAAGGCATTGGCCTGCGTGGTGACGTCGTTGGCCGCCCCGGTCAGGTCAGCCGCCCAGGTGCGCGCCGTGGGACCGACCCACACCGCGCCTTTGCCGCCGGCCATCCGCTTGTCGGCGTCCTTCAGCGACCCGTTCACGGTCGCGAGGTCCTTCTGCACCTCGGTGTTCAGATCGCTGAGCGCCTGCCACATGGGGCTGGGAACTTTCTTGCCCGCCATGGTGATTTCCTCCCGTTGGTGATGCGGGTGTTTCGTGGGCCCGTGAGCGTGGGTGACGGCCGCTTGTCTACGGTGCCATGGTCGGGCCGGTCGGGACGGGGTGCGGGTTGGCGCTCGTCGGCTGAAAGATGTCCACAGATGCGCCTGGAGCGTACTTGGCCAGAATGTCCTTCTGGTCCTTTCCGAGGTGGACGCAACTGCTGTACAGGTCCATGAAACCGCCCGCCGGGACATCGGAGGTCCGCTCCTGGATCAGCAGTTGCAGCTGCATCCCGTCCTTGTTCGCCACGTAGCCTGTTGTCTTGGACATGGTCGCGGTCTCGGTGGGACTCGGCTGCACCTTGTCCAGCGTGAACTTCCACCCCTGGGGGGCTAGCACGGTTCGGAACGTGGACAGGAACTGGGCCGCGGTCATCGAGCCGTCTTTGGCGTTGAGCTCGTTCTCCACCTGGTAGACGGCAAGTTTCGGTTTGTCGGCCGAGCACTTGATGAACTTTCCCCTCCCGATATCCATGTCTATGCCCGACGGGATCGCCCCGTTGACCTTCCAATAGGTCTTGGCGAGCGAGGTCCGGATCGACTGGGGGTCACCCGATGGGCCTGAATCGCCGTCGCTGCAGGCGGTGACGCCGAGGAGGGGTACAAGGGCGAGAGCAAGCAGAGGCATGCGCCGGATCATGTTCACCCAACTCCGGTCAGGGCATCGGCACGCGAGCCGTTGCGGTTGAGGAAGTCCTTGTCCAGCGCGTTGCCCACTGCGGGATCCTTCAGCCATTCGTTGTACGCCTGTTTCTGAGCTGCGGTGGCATGGGCGATGAGGTGGCCGTCATCGGTGAGGAACGGTTTGCCTCCCGTGTACATGTCCGCGTACCGCTGCGGATCGCCTAGAGTGTGGTTCTTCGCGTACTGCTGGCTCGCACCCTCATTCCAGGCGTGCTGCCAGGTTGCCGTGGACGGCGGTGAGCCCATGTCCTTGGGGTCGACTTTCACGATCCGCTTGTTGAGCGTTTCCAGGACGTCGTTGATGACCGCCTTGGAGACGGCCGTGCCGGCTTCGCCGGGTTCGAAGGCGATCTCGACACCTGTCTCAGCGGCCTTGCCCAGCTGATCGCTCACGGTTTCCTGCCATTCCTCGGCATCCGCGTCGCCGGCGGCCTTCTTCTCCTGGTAGACCGTGGTCGCCTCGAAACCGAAGGTGCCCTCAAGGGTGCCGGACGCATTTTCCACCCACGGATTGTCCGGGTCGCTGTCGGCGAGCTGGTCGGCCATCTCCTGACTGTACGACAGCAACTCGGCCGTGGCTTTCGGGTCCTGCATCGACTCGTGGATGAAGCCCTCCCAGTCGGCGCTGGCGACATCGACGTGCCCGGGGCCGAGCGGAGCCGGTGCGGGGTCGGTCAGCGACGCCTGCACGTCGGACCAGTAGTACTCGATGTCGTCGGCGAAGACCTGCTCCACTTCCGGGTGCGCGTGCTCCTCCTGGTGGTTGGCGTAGTACTGCACCAACTTGGTGGTGTTGTCCGCGGCCATGTTCGCGTTGGCTCCAGGACCGGGAATGGTGCCCGCTTCGACGACCGCCGCGAAGTCCTTCGCGTTCGCGTCGAGCAGGCCACCCCGGTTGTTGGAGTCCGATTTCATGAAGGTGGGCAGGACGCCGATGTTGTCGTGCACGAACTGGGTGGCCGCCTTGGGGTCGGCGGCCAGCGCCTTCCAGATCTGGTCGGAGGACGAGGCGTTGCCCGGGGCGAGCGCCTGGGTGCCCAGGTCGGTCAGGACGTCGGCGGGGAAGTTCGCCTCGGTGACGAGCGGTGCGAGGAAGCTGATGTCGTCGTGCCCCGCCGAGTCCTTGTACTGCATGCCCCCGCGCATCGAGGTGGCGACGAAGGTGGCGAACACGGAGCGCCCGGCATCCGGATTGTCGCTGTCGAACTGGCTGGAGTAGGGGGCCATCTGGGCCAGCCGCGCCTGTCCGAGCTCTTTGCAGGAGGCGGCCGCGAAGTCCGGGTCGTCCTCGTTCTGCTGCATCAACTGCAGGTACTGCTGCATGGTGATGTCGCCGTCCTTGTACTTCTTCGCGGCGTCCTTGCCGGCCTTCTGTGCGGCCTCCTGCGTCTTGTATTTGCCCAGGTCCCCGGAGCCGGCCCCGACCATCCCGGTCTGTCCGAAGTCGCCCTCCTCCTTGGCCTCGGCCACCGCGAGGCTGTGCCGGCGCCGTAACATCGGTAACTGGTCCTGGGCCCACGAGAAGTGCTTGTTGATCGTGTTCAGCCGGGTGGCGTCCAGACCGACCCGGTCCGCCTGGCTCATCCAACTGGCGACCAGCCGAGCGCTACTCCCGTTGCCGTCCCAGCCCGTCCTGTTCTTGATCGAGCTGATCATGTCCCAGAGCTGCTGCGGATCTATCCCGCTGAAGTCGCCGCCTCCGCCCGGCTCGACCACAGGGCCCTCCCCCCTGCCGGCCACGGAGGCCGACTCGCAAGCATGACCCTGACATCCTGCCAAGGCGAGCGCCCCGGCACCCGGACGGGGTGTCACAGTCACGCAACAGCGCGTGAGGATACGGTGAGGGGGCGAGGGGAGGGCGGGCCGGGCCCGATGGTCGGGCGGGTCGGGGTCAGTTGACGGGTGCGGGCAGGTTCACCAGTTCGGCCAGGGCGGCGCGGTGGCGGCCCGGGGTGCCCAGGGCGATCTCGTCGGCCTTCGCCCGCTTGAGGTAGAGGTGCGCGGGGTGCTCCCACGTCATCCCGATCCCGCCGTGCAACTGCACCGCCTCCTCGGCCGCGTGCACCGCGACGACGGCCGCGTACGACTGGGCGACCGCGACGGCCACCGGTGCGTCGGGGGAGCCGGTCGCGAGCGCGTCGGCCGCGGCCCGGGCCGCCGCGCGGGCCGAGACGACCTCCAGCCACAGGTCGGCCAGCCGGTGCTTGAGCGACTGGAACGAGCCGACCACCCGCCCGAACTGGTGCCGCTGCCCGAGGTAGCGGACCGTCTCGTCGAGGCACCACTGCGCCACGCCCACCTGCTCGGACGCGAGCAGGCCGGCGCCGGCCAGCAGCGCCGCGTCGAGCGCGGCGGCCGCGTCGTCGCCGGGCAGCGGCCGCGCCGCGCAGCCGTCGAAGGACACGTCCGCCAGCGGCCGGGTCAGGTCCAGCGAGCTGAAGCGTTCGACCGTCGCGCCGGTCACGGCCACCTCGTACAGGCCGGCGCCCTGCGGGCCGACCGCGGGCACCACCAGCACGTCGGCGCCGACCACGTCCGCGACGCTGGTCACCCGCCCGGTCAACCGGCCCTCGCCGTCCGCCCGCACGCCCGCCGGGAAACCACTGCCGGGTGTCGCCGACAGGGGGACCGCCAGCGCCGCGGCCTGTTCGCCCGTCGCCAGCCGCCGCAACAGGTCCGCCGCACCGCCGTCCGCGAGGTCGCAGCCGAGCAGCGCCGTGGTGGCCAGCACCGCGCTGCCGAGGAACGGCGACGGTGCCACCGCGCCGCCCAACTCCTCGAGTACGACGGCCGCTTCCCGCGCGGAGGCGCCCTGGCCGCCGAGCTTCTCGGGCACCAGCAGCCCGGCCAGCCCGAGTTCGGCCGCCAGCGTGCGCCACAGCCGCGGATCGTACGGCTGCTCGCCCTCGACCCGGGCGAGCACCGCGTCCGGCGGGCAGCGGTCGGCGAGCAGGTCGCGCACGGCCGCGCGCAGGTCGTCCTCGACGTCGGAGTACAGCAGGTTCGGCGCGCTCATCGGGGCAGGTCCTTCCAGGCGGCGTCCTTGTCGGTACGGGGCTCCGCCGGCAGGCCCAGCACCCGCTCGGCGATGATGTTGCGCAGGATCTCCGAGGTGCCGCCCTCGATGGAGTTGCCCTTCGCCCGCAGGTAGCGGTAGCCCGCGTCGCGACCGTAGAAGTCGACGCTGCGCGGCCGGACCATCGTCCAGTTGCCGTAGCGCAGGCCCTCCTCGCCGAGGAGCTCGACCTCAAGACCGCTGATCCGCTGGTTGAGCCGGGCGAAGGTGAGCTTCAGGCCCGCGCCCTCCGGCCCGGGCGATCCCACCGCGAGCTGCTGCCGCACCCGTTCCGCCGTCAGCCTCGCCACCTCCGCGTCGACCCACGCGGTCAGCAACCGGTCGTGCAGTTCGGGGGTACGCAGCTCCGGCCGCTCCCGCCAGGCCGCCGCGGGCCCGGCGACCATGCCCGCCTCGCGGGGCAGCACCATGCCACCTATCGCGACCCGCTCGTTCATCAAGGTGGCCTGCGCGACCCGCCAGCCGTCGCCGATCTCGCCCAGCCGGTGCGCGTCGGGGATCCGCACCCCGGTCAGGAACACCTCGTTGAACTCCGCCTCGCCGGTGATCTGGCGCAGCGGCCTGACCTCCACGCCCGGGTCGGTCATGTCGCACACGAAGTAGGTGATGCCTTGGTGCTTGGGGACGTCCGGGTCGGTACGGGCGATGAGGATCGCCCAGCGCGCGGTGTGGGCGCTGGAGGTCCACACCTTCTGGCCGTCCACGATCCAGTCGCCGCCGCCCGGTTCGCGCACCGCCCGGGTACGCAGGCCGGCCAGGTCCGATCCGGCGCCCGGCTCCGAGAACAGCTGGCACCAGACCTCCTCGCCGGTCCACAGCGGGCGCAGGAAGCGGTGCTTCTGCTCCTCGGTGCCGTAGCGGAGGATGGTCGGCGCGGCCATGCCCAGGCCGATGCCTATGCGGCGCGGGTCGTTGTCCGGCGCGGCCGCGGCCGCGAGTTCCGCGTCCACCACGGGCTGGAGCGATCGCGGGGCGCCGAGGCCGCCGAGGCCCTCCGGGAAGTGCACCCACGCGAGGCCCGCGTCGAAGCGGGCGCGCAGGAAGCCGTCCGGGGGGCTGTCTCCCGGCGGGTGCGCGGCGAGCAGCTCGCTCACCCTCGTGTGCAGCTCCGCCGCGTCGACGGTGCGTTCCGTTCCACGGGGTTTCGCCATCCCGCTGCCGTCCTTCCCTCACCCGTCCCGACCCTAAGCAAGCGCTTGTTAACGTACCCGACCACCCCCTGCGCTGCCTAGGGCCGCCGGCCCACCCGTCCTGCCGGGTGCCGCCTGCCCCCGGACCACCTGCCGGTGGGTGGCGTGTGGGGGTCCCCCAGGCGGAGCTCTGGTCGCGCAGTTCTCCCCCAGCCTGGCGGCTGGGAGGCCCCCACGCGCCCCTTGGGCGGTGCCCCGTGCGGTGTGTGGCCTGCTTGCGCGCCGTGGTGGTTGGTCGCGCAGTTCCCCGCGCCCCTGGGCGGTGCCCCTGTGCGGTGCGTGGTCTGCTTGCGCGCCGTGGTGGCTGGTCGCGCAGTTCCCCGCGCCCCTGGGTGGTGGGCGTCTTCCGCGAGACCGGCCTCGCTTGCCCGGCCCGGCAGCCCGCAGCCGACAGCGGCGAGTAGCCCCTCAGGGGCGCGGGAAACGGCGCGATCAGCCACCCACCGGCAGGTGGTCCGGGAGAGGGCGGCACCAGGCAACCCGGGCGGACCGTCACACAGCCTGGAGCACCGCGATACAGATCGCCGCAAGAAGGGTGACGATGACGAACACGAAGACCCGTTGCCGGAGCAGCCTGCGCCGCGGATCGGGCGCGACCGGCCGCCGATTCGCGGGGGTGCGCCCGGCAGGCGTCCGCCCGGTGGGAGTACGCCCCGCAGGGGTACGAGCCGCCGGGGTCCGCGCCGCCGCGCCCCGCCCCGAAGGCGTCCGGCCCGCCGGCCGCCCCACCCGCTCACCCGTGCCCCCGCCGGCGGCACCGGCACCGGCACCCCCGCCGGTGGCAGACGCGGCCCCCCCGGAGGAACCGGTGGCCGGCCGCCCCCCGTTGGACGCCACCGCCCCCCGCTCCGTGCGCTGCTGCGCGTACTCCTCCGCGCGCCGCCCGGTCGGCCGCTCCGGCCGCGGCTGCCGGATCGTCGCCAGCCCGCGCGCCTCACGCGTCGCGATCTCCGCCAGCCGGTCGGAGAGCTGGACGGTGCTCGGCCGCTCCTCCGGATCCTTCGCCAGGCACGCGTACACCAGCGGGGCGAGCGCATCCGGGACCCCGATGAGATCGGGCTCCTCGTGCACCACCCGGTAGAGCATCACCTCGGAGCTGCCCTGCCCGAAGGGCGAGTCCGCGGTCGCCGCGTACGCCAGCGTCGCCCCGAAGGCGAACACGTCCGTCGCCGGGGTGACCGCCGCGCCGCGCACCTGCTCCGGCGCGAGGAACCCGGGCGAGCCGACCGCCGTCCCGACGTGGGTCAGCGTGCTCGCCCCGGTCGCCCAGGCGATGCCGAAGTCGATGATGCGCGGTCCCTTGGGCGACAGCAGGATGTTCGACGGCTTCAGGTCGCGGTGGACGACGCCCGCCTCGTGCACGGCGACCAGCCCCTCCGCCAGGGCCGCGCCGATCGCGGCCACCTCGGCGGCCGGCAGGATGCCGTCCTCGGCGACCTTGTCGTGCAGGGACGGCCCGGGGACGTACTGCGTGGCGAACCAGGGGCGCTCGGCCTCCAGGTCCGCGGCGACCAGCCGGGCGGTGCAGCCGCCCCTGATCCGCCGCGCCGCCGACACCTCGCGGGCGAACCGGGACCGGAACTCCTGGTCCTCGGCCAGCTCCGGCCGGATCACCTTCAGCGCCACCCGCTGCCCGCGCTTGTCCGCGCCCAGGTACACCACGCCCATGCCGCCCGCGCCCAGCCGCCGGTGCAGCCGGAACGAGCCGACGACTCGCGGGTCCTCGCGCCGGAGCCGCATCATCGCCATGTCTTCCCGTCCCCTACCCTCCGGTGGTGGGGGAGAGGGCCCCACTCCGCGTCGCTGGCCGGTCGGCCGTCCACAGCTTACGTACTCAAGTCCCCCCGCGCGCTGAAGCCTCGCAGGCGACGGGCGGTGAATTGTCAGTGCCCGGTGGCATTCTGAAGGTACGGAAGAGCGGTGCCCGCCGTCCGGGCCCGGGCCGGGGCCGCGCTCCGTGATGACGCCAACGGGCAGTCCACCGAGGGGGAGTGACGCCGTGAAAGGTGATCGTGTGGAGATAGTCGTCGACGCGGGTGACACCACCCGCACCTATGAGGTGACCGCGACCCGTGCCGGCCGCCGGGTCGAGACCGCGGTGCGGCGCGGGGTGGTGGAGGTGAGCGAGGTCACCCGCAGCGGCACCGCGGTGCGTACCGCCCGCTTCATGGCCACCCGGGTGCTCGCGCTCGTCGAGCACCCCGTGCCCCGCGAGGACCCGACCCCGGCCGCGGCCCCGGGAGCCGCCTGACCTGCCCGCCCGCATCCACCCAGGGGAGTAGCCGGGAGGGTGGAGGGTCATCCTCCGGGAGGCCGGAAAAGGGGTCCGAAGGCATGACGACCCGGCCTCCCGCGCCCCATAGATTTGAGGTCAAGCGGCGGACGACGCACTCGTCCCCCGAGGTCAAGCGTTCGCCGCCCTACGTGCACACCGAAGATCGGCACCACCACGGATCAGCACCACCACAGTTCCGATCGCCGCCGCATTCCGCGGCGCGATCGCCACAGACGTCGTCCGTGACCGGCCTGTTGGGGCGTCACACCACGCTTCAGGTCCGGAAGAGCGGTCCGGGCCAGGGACCACCGGTCTCAACCCCGTGGGGACGGGGGTAGGGCGGACGGCAGCGGTTGCCCGGGTATCAGCCGATACCCGGGCACAGCGCTGTTCGGGGTCGTTGCGCGCGGCGAGGCCCTGTGAGGGCCCACCCCCGCCGCCGCACCCGCGAAGCCGGGCCCGGGGCCCAGCCCGCACCGGGACAACGCGAAAGGGCCGGAGACGCTTCCGTCTCCGACCCTCTTCGTGCGTGGACGATACTGGGATTGAACCAGTGACCTCTTCCGTGTCAGGGAAGCGCTCTCCCGCTGAGCTAATCGTCCGGGGATACGCGTGCGCGATACTGGGATTGAACCAGTGACCTCTTCCGTGTCAGGGAAGCGCTCTCCCGCTGAGCTAATCGCGCGGGGGTCCAGCAGGGGTGTGGCAAAGGCCCCGATCAGGGGCCCGTGGACGATACTGGGATTGAACCAGTGACCTCTTCCGTGTCAGGGAAGCGCTCTCCCGCTGAGCTAATCGTCCGGGGATACGCGTGCGCGATACTGGGATTGAACCAGTGACCTCTTCCGTGTCAGGGAAGCGCTCTCCCGCTGAGCTAATCGTCCTTGGAGGTGGAGACGGGATTTGAACCCGTGTAGACGGCTTTGCAGGCCGTTGCCTCGCCTCTCGGCCACTCCACCAACAGCAGGGGCTCGGGTGTTCCCCCACATCGAGCGGACGACGAGATTCGAACTCGCGACCCTCACCTTGGCAAGGTGATGCTCTACCAACTGAGCCACGTCCGCAGGTGCCGCCACCGTAGACTCCTCGGCGACGAGTTGAACTCTAGCGGATTCCCGGTCCAGCTCAAAAACCGGTTTCCGCAGCGTGCCGGGCCAATGACAAGCTGTTGACGGCCAGACGGCCGGCGGCACCCGCTCGGCGACAGCTCGATCGCCCCGCCGGACAGGCCCCTCACCTGCGCGGTCCGACCCCGTCCCCCGTCCCCGCCCGACCACCAGGAACCGCCGTGCGCGACCCCGTTGCCCTGCCCCCGATGGCCCGTTTCGGCCCGCTCGTCGCCACCGACCTCCGCGACGTCACCGACGACCTGGCCGCGCTCGACTCCGCCGGCTTCTGGGCGGTCGCGGCGGACTTCGACGGCCGTACGGTGTGTGCCCGGTTCGGCGACGTCCGCCGCGAGCCCCGCCCGGCTCCGCGGCCCGGGCCGGCGGGCTGGCGCGGCCCGGACCCGCGCGCCTGGACCTCCTCCATGGACCGGGCGGCGTACGAGCGGGGCGTGCGGGAGATCCGGGCCAGGATCGCGACCGGGGACGTCTACCAGGTCAACCTCTGCCGGGTGCTGACCGCGCCGCTGCCCCCCGACTCCGACCCCGCGGTGGCCCCGGCGGACGCGGCGGCCCCGGGCGACGCGGACATCGACGCGCTCGGCGCGGTCCTCGCGCAGGGCAACCCCGCCCCGTACGCCGGCACCATCCGGCTGCCCGCGCACGGCGTGGAGATCGCCACCGCGTCCCCGGAGCTCTTCCTGCGCCGCCGCGGCCCGGTCGTGGAGTCCGGCCCGATCAAGGGCACCGCCCGCACCGCCGAGGACTTCCTCGCCAAGGACCATGCCGAGAACGTGATGATCGTCGACCTGGTGCGCAACGACCTGGGGCGGGTCTGCGCCACCGGCTCGGTCACCGTGCCCGCCCTGTGCGCGGTCGAGCCGCACCCGGGGCTGGTGCACCTGGTCTCCACCGTGCGCGGCGAGTTGCGGCCCGGCGCGGGCTGGCCCGAGCTGTTCGCCGCCGCGTTCCCGCCCGGCTCGGTCACCGGCGCCCCCAAGTCCAGCGCGCTGCGGATCATCGGCGAGCTGGAGACGGCCCCGCGCGGGCCGTACTGCGGCGCGATCGGCTGGGTCGACGCCGACCGCGGCACCGCCGAACTCGCGGTCGGCATCCGCACGTTCTGGATCGACCGGGACCTTCCCGGCGGTCCGGTGCTGCGCTTCGGCGCCGGCGCCGGGATCACCTGGGGCTCCGACCCGGCCGGCGAGTGGGCCGAGACCGAGTTGAAGGCCGCACGCCTTCTGGCGGTAGCGTCGGGGGAGTACACGGGTGCGTACCCGGCTGAGGACCGGGGCGGGTACGCGAGCGGGTCCGCGGGTGAGCACGGCGGGGAGCACGACGCCCCTACGGAGCGGCCAGCACCCGCAGGCCCGCGCGACACGGCGGAGCGGTTCCCGGCCGGGGAGCCGAGCGGCGGCGAAAGGACAGTGCGGTGAGGATCTGGGTGGACGGCGGGCTGCGGGACGCGGCCGACGCCACGGTGTCGGTGCTCGACCACGGCCTGACGGTCGGCGACGGCGTCTTCGAGACCCTCAAGGCCACCGACGGCCGGGCCTTCGCGACCACCCGCCACCTGAAGCGGCTGGCCCGTTCCGCCCGCGGACTCGGCCTGCCCGAGCCCGACCTCGACGAGGTGGCCCGTGCCTGCGAGGCGGTGCTCGCCGCGAACCCGATGCCGCTCGGCCGGCTGCGCGTCACCTACACCGGCGGCACCTCCCCGCTCGGCTCGGAACGCGGCGACGCCGGCCCCACCCTCGTGGTCGCCCTCGGCGAGGCGAGCCGCCGCCCGGACGCCACCGCCGCGGTCACCGTGCCCTGGACGCGCAACGAGACCAGCGCGCTGGCCGGTCTGAAGACCACCTCCTACGGGGAGAACGTGGTCGCCCTGGGCCGCGCGCACGCCGCCGGCGCCTCCGAGGCGCTGTTCGCCAACACCCGCGGGCAGTTGTGCGAGGGCACCGGCTCCAACGTGTTCGTGGTCCTCGACGGCCGCCTGGTCACCCCGCCGCTGGAGTCGGGCTGCCTGGCCGGCATCACCCGCGCGCTCGTCGCCGAGTGGACCGGCGCCGAGGAGGCCGAACTGCCGCTGGACGTCCTCGCCGAGGCCGACGAGGTGTTCCTGACCTCGACCCTGCGCGACGTGCAGGCCGTGCAGCGGGTCGACGACCGCGTGCTGCCCGCTGCCCCGGGGCCGGTCACCGCCAAGGCGATGCGGGTCTTCGCCGAGCGGGCCGCCGCCGACACCAACCCGTAGGAGCGTGCGCCGTGACCACCACCCTCCGCCCGGCCCGGCCGGTGCGTGACGAGGCCGACGGCTCGCGTTCGGCGCTCTACACGGTGTGCGTCAACAGCCGCCCCGTCGGCGCCGTCACGCTCTCCACCCACCGCCGTCACGGGCCCGCCGTCGGCCGGATCAACGCCCTGGCGATCGACGAGCCCGAGCGGCACCGAGGCCGCGGCACCGTGGCCGCGCTCGCCGCGGAGGAGGTGCTGCGGCAGTGGGGGTGCACCCGGGTCGAGACCACCGTCGGCGCCGACATGCCGCACGCCCTGCGGATGGCGGCCGCCCTCGGCTACACCGAGCGCAACCGCACCATGCGGCTCCCGCTGCCCGACGCGCCCGAAGCCGCCCGGCACGCCCTGCCCCAGGGCACCACCCTGCGCCCGATGCGCGAGGAGGAGTACGACGCGTGGCGCGCGCACGAGCGGGACACCTACATCGCCACCCTCACCGGCGCCGGCCTTCCCCCCGACCAGGCCGCGAGCGAGGAGGCCGCCGGCTTCGACCAGGCCTTCCCCGCCGGCCTGGCCACCCCCGGCGTCGCGATCCTCGTCCTCGAACGTGACGGCGCCCCTGTCGGGCACCTCGCGTGGATACGGCTGGCCGACCCGTCCTGGGTGGCCTCCGTGGAGATCGACCCCGCCCACCGCGGCCAGGGGCTCGGCCGCGCCCTGATGCACGTCGCCGAGGACCTCACCCGGGACGGCGGCGCCTCCGCCCTCGCGCTCAACGTCTTCGCGGCGAACACCCCCGCGGTCCGCCTCTACGAGTCCCTGGGCTACCGCCCGACCGACCACCACTTCGGCAAGCCGCTGCTCTGAGCCGCATCCGTCGGGCACGGCGTGACGGCAGCGGCCACGCCCTCCCCCCAGCGGGTTCGGGCGCGGCCGGGTGCCGTCGGGGCACTCAGGCCAGCAGGCGGTCCGCGATCTGCTCGATCCGCTCGCGCAGCCCCTCCTGGGCCTTGGAACCGTCGAGCATCTCGCCGTCGATGACGTACGTCGGCGTGCCGGTCACCCCGATCGCCTTGCCCTCGGCCACGTCGGCGTCGACCACCAGCAGGTGCCGGCCGTCGATCAGCGCGGTGTCCACCTCCTCGGCGTCCAGCCCCAGTTCGGCCGCCACCTCGACCAGGACCGGCTCGCCGCGCCGGGCGAACTCCTCCACCCGCGCCAGCACCGCCTCGGCGTACGGCCAGCCGCGGCCCTGCGCGTGCGCCTCCTCGTACGCCTGCGCCGCGGCCTGCGCGTGCTCGTGCTTGACCAGCGGGAAGTGCCGCAACTGGATGTCGAGCGCGGCGCCGTAACGCTCGCGCAGCGCCCGCACGTCGGCCAGGGCGGTGTGGCAGTCCGGGCACTGCAGCTCGCACCAGATGTCGAGCACGACGGGGGAGGGGGTTTCGCTCATACCGCCAGTCTCCCACCTGGGCGGAAGGCCGCCCGCCGTACGCCGCCTCCCCCTCGCGACGTACCGCTGACGGAGGAGGCATCCCTGAGATCCCCCCCAACTCCGCGGAACCGACCGCTGCGTCATGGCCGCCGGGGCCCCGGGCGAGGCAGGATGGAGGGGACCACTCCCGCGGGGCCCGGCCGGACCCGCGGGCCGCCCCGCCGCCGCAGGAGCCGCAGGATGCTGACCGACACGCTGTGCGCCGCCCTGACCGCGGGCGGCCTGGCCATCGCGATCGTGACCGCCTACCGCCGCAGATTCCTGGCCGCGACCCGGATCGCGGCGTTCTCGCTGCTTCCCTTCGGCCTGGCGCTGGCCGGCCTGGTCACCCTCGGCCGCAAGGTCGGCACCGCCACCGGAGACTGGGCCGTCGACCTCGTCTTCAAGCCGACCGTCTGGCTCGGCTTCGGCGTCATCGCCTGCTCCGCGCTGCTCTTCGGCGTGACCCGGCTGTTCTCCGGCCGTCGCCGGCGGCGCGGCGGCGACTCCGCCGGGACCGGTCCCGCGGCGGTGGCCGGCGGCGCCCGGGCGGCGGGCCCCGCGGCCGAGCCGGCCCCCGCGCTCGGCGCCGCCAAGCGGCGCTCCCGAGGCTCCTCGGACAGCGGTCTGTCGGACTTCGCGGACATCGAGGAGATCTTGAAGCGGCGCGGTATCTGAGCCCATCGCAGGCCCTCCGCGCAAGTCGGTCCCGGCATCCGAGACACAGGTAAACGCCCTTGTAAAGTCTGCGTGTTGGGCCGCGCGGGGTGCCGCGCTGCGCGATCATCGCGGTGTGCTGCCCACCCACGGGGACGTCATCGCCCCTCCGCGGCCGGAGCGTGCCGGACCGCCCGTTTCCGCCCTCGCCGCCCTCATCACCCTCACCGCCGCCGGCTGCGCCCGACCGGTGCTCGTCGTCAGGCCCGTACTGACCGCCGCGCCCGTCCGCGCGGCGCTGCCCCCCGCGCCGCCGCGCCCGCAGCTCCCGGGTCGTACCGGGAAACCCGTCCCGCCGGTACGGACCGGTTTCCCGGTACGACCCGGCCTGCCCGGCGTGCCGTCGGTGACCACCGTTCCCGTGCTGCCCGTCGTACCGGTGGGGCCCGGCCGGCGCCCCGCCGGGCCGCGGACCGCTCCTGCCGCTCCCGCGGATCCTGCCGGGCGTGCGGCCCGGCGGGCGGCGCGGCGCCGCGGCGAGTTCATCGAGCCCCGGGGATGCCTGTACGCGCTCTCGCAGCCACCGCTGATGCTCTTCCTGTGCGTGATCGGCGGACTGCTCGGCGCGGGCGCGGGGTGGGACCTGCTCTTCCTCTAGCCCGCGGGCGGCCCTCCGGCGGCTTCTCCGGCCGTACGGGCCCCGCGTGCCGTCTCAGGCCTCCGCGGGCTCCGGGCCGCGCGCCGTCCGTTCCGCCTGCTCCTGCTGCTCCTGCTGCTCCGGCTGTCCCGCCCCCTCCGCCTCGCGCCTGCGCGCCCGGTACGCGGCGACGTGCAGGCGGTTCCCGCAGGTGCGGCTGTCGCAGTAGCGGCGGGAGCGGTTGCGGGACAGGTCCACGAAGGCGCGGCGGCAGGTCGGGGCCTCGCAGCGGCGCAGCCGCTCCCGCTCGCCGGTGATGACCAGGAAGGCGACCGCCATGCCGCAGTCCGCGGCGAGGTGGGCGGCCAGTGAAGCGCCGGGCGAGAAGTAGTGCACGTGCCACGCGTAGCCGTCGTGGTCGGTGAGCCGGGGCGTGGTGCCGGCCTCGGCGATCATCGCGTTGAGCACGGACACGGCGGTGGCGTCGTCGGGCGCGGTGAACACCTCGGTGAAGCGGGCGCGGATCGCCTGGACCGCGCCGACGTCGCCCTGGTCGAGCCCGGCGACCTCGCTGACCTTGTGCTGCGCCACGAAGCCCCGCAGGGCGGCGACGTCGCCCAGGCGCTCGCGGCCCTGGATCTGCGGCGCGGAGTTGACCAGGTGCACCACGCGATCGAGCGCGCACCTGATGTCGTGGTTGATCAGCACGGGATCGCTCCTGCCGGCGTATGTGCGGCTGCGTTCCGGTGACTGTAGCGCGGGAGCCGCCGCCGTGGGGGTCCACTCCCACGGCGGCGGCTCCGTTGCCTGCGGCGCCGGACCGCTGGTGGTGGTCCGGCGCGGCTGGTGGTCCGGGCGTCCCCCCGAGTAGGACGACCGCGGACGGTATGGGATACGGGGCTCAGCTCTCCGCGAGGATGTGCGAGAGCTCCGTGTCCAGATCGAAATGGCGGTGCTCGGTGCCCGGTGGGACCGCGGCGTCCGTCCGCTTCAGGAAGGACTCCAGGGCCCGCGCCGGGGCTTCGAGCAGGGCTTCGCCCTCGGGGGAGCTGAGGGCGATGCACACGACGCCCTGACCGTGGCTGCGGGACGGCCAGACTCTGACGTCGCCGGTGCCGGTGGGGCGGTGCAGCCCCTCGGCGAGCAGGTCGCGGGCGAACACCCATTCGACCGTCTCTTCGGCTCCGGTGTGGAAGGTGGCGTGCACGGCATACGGATCGGCCGTGTCGTACCGCAAGCCCGCGGGTACAGGCAGTGAGGATTCGCTCGACACAACGAGGCGCAGGTGCAGCTCGCAGCTGACCGTGGTGTTCATAAGCGCCAGGGCCTTTCGCTCAGTGTGCGCTCGGGGATTCGCACGTCGGCGAAATCGACATGCCACCTGCGGGGACGTTGTAAACCCCTCTGAGGTGTTTGTGGGGGTTCTGGTAGCTCGTCCGGCCCTGCACGAAGACCCGATCGGAGCCGTTTCATGACGGTTGGGGCGGGCTGGTGATGTGGCGCATCCGCTACGGAGAGTGACGCTTCGGGGGGCATTGGTGCCCCGGTGGATTCCGGTCGGGATTCCGCGCCGGCCGCGCGGCGGGTCCGGGCCGGGTCCGGGCGGGGTCCGGGCGGGGGCGGGGCGCGTGCCACGGGGTGGTCGGAAGGGTCTGCCGGGTGCGGTAAAGTTGTTCACGCGCCGGGGCGATTAGCTCAGCGGGAGAGCACTTCGTTCACACCGAAGGGGTCACTGGTTCGATCCCAGTATCGCCCACCCGGAGAAGGTCCCGGGTCGTCCGTCATCGGATGACCCGGGACCTTTCGCATGCGCCCGGCCGCGCGCCCCCGCGGGTTGCCCGGCCGCGCGGTTCCCCGCCCTCCCGGGTGCTCCCACGGCCCAACTCGCGGCGCACACTGGGACCATGGACTGGAGCCACTACCGATTCCGCAGCTCCTGGCGGCTCGACGCCGAACCCGACACCGTCTACCGCCTGCTGGAGCGCCCCGACCAGTACCCGGAGTGGTGGCCCCAGGTCCGCGAGGTCCGGCAGACCGGCGAGACCAGCGGGGTGCTGCGCTTCCGTTCGGCGCTGCCCTACGACCTCGTCGTCACCGCCCGCTCGACGCGGCACGACCCCGAGGCCCGGGTGCTCGAAGTCGCCATGACCGGCGACCTCGACGGCTGGGTCCGCTGGACCGTCCAGCCCGCGCCGGCCGGTGCCACCCGGCTCCTCTTCGAGCAGGAGGTCAGGGTCCGCAAGCGCCTGATGCGGGTGCTCGCGGTGCCCTGCCGGCCGCTCTTCCGCGCCAACCACGCCGCCATGATGCGGTCCTGCCGCCGAGGGTTGAGCGGCCGTCTCGCCGCCGCACGGCTTTCCGTTTGAACCCGCCCCGATCACCGCTGTATGGTTCAGGTCGTCCCGGGCGATTAGCTCAGCGGGAGAGCACTTCGTTCACACCGAAGGGGTCACTGGTTCGATCCCAGTATCGCCCACCCCATCAGCGCTGACCGCGTGTCAGCGCACCACAACGGCCGCCCCCCGGGCGGCCGTTGTCGTTGCCGCTCCCGTCACACCGAGCCCGGCCCCGGCTGTCCGCCCGCCGCGGGCCCGGTCCGGTGGACCGGGCGGAGCGCGGCGGCGGCCACGGCCAGCGGCACGACCGCGACGAGCACGAAGACGAGGCGGTAGTCGACAGCGGTGACAAGTCCCGCGCCGGCGGCCTGGGTCAGCGGCTGCGGGGCGAAGAGCAGGAGGCCGACGGCGGCCGAGGCGCGGCCCTGGCTCTCGAGCGGGACCAGCCGCTGGGTCAGGGTGATCGTGGCCACCAGGCACCAAGGGAGGGCGAACCCGAGCACCACGGAGCCGAGCAGAGCGGGGACCAGGGCGCCGGTGGCGCGCAGACCGGAGCCGAGGGCGAGGTCGAGCACTCCGAGCAGGATCAGCCGGCGTTCGCCGACGCGGCGGATCATCGGGCCGGCCAGCAGCCCGCCCGCGACGGAACCGGCGCCGAGCAGCGCGGACAGCACCCCGAGGAAGCCCGGCGGGCGGTGCAGGGCCGCCACCAGGCTGTACTGCGCGGCGACCGCGACGCCCGACATCCCGATCGCCGTGCCGGACAGGACGACGGCGAGGCGCAGTTCGCGGATGCGGCCGAGCCGGCGCAGGCCCGAGGTCAGGTCGGCGCGCCAGTCGAAGGGCCTGCGTGCCGGCCGGGGTTGCGCGTAGCGCACCAGCGCGGTCGCCCCTGCTGCGACGGCGAAGGTGCCCGCGTCCAGGGCGGCGACGGCACCGCCGCCGGCCAGGGCGAACAACCCCGCGCCGGCCAGCGGCGCGACCAGGCGGCCGGCCTCCTGCAACGCCAGCGACGCCCCGTTCAGGCGCTCCCGGGTCTCCGGCGTGAAGATCCGCGCGAACAGCGCGCTCTCCGCGGGACCGGTGAGCGTCATCGCGCAGCCGTAGCCGAACATGGCCGCGTAGATCAGCCAGACGTCGTCGCGCGAGCGCACCAGCACCATGGCGAGGACGACCGCCGCAGCGGTGAGGTTGATGCCGGTCAGCAGCGGCTTCAGCCGGTACCGGTCGGCGATCGCCCCGCCCAACGGCCCGAGCAGCACGGGGGCGTAGACGCACACCGACGCCAGCGCGGCGGCGGCGCTGCTGCCCGTGAGGGTCTTGATCCAGATCCCCGCCACCAGCGACATGGCGTTGTCGCCGAGCAGCGACAGGCCGAGACCGACCAGGTAGGCAACGGCGTTGCGGCGTTCCGGCCGGTCGGTCGTCATGCCTTGCCCGCACGGACGGCAGGAAACATGAGCCCGATTAACTCAATCTGCTGACGACGTGTCAAGAGGCCGCCCGCCGCCGCACGACAGCGGCTCGGCAGCCACGCGCGGGGTGGAGGGCGCCGGTGCGCCGGGGCGCCATCGGATCCCGGTGGCCGGGGGGCCGGTGGGCGTCCTACGGGGAGGCTCGGTTCGCGGGGGTCGACGCGGCGGGGCAGGCGGTCAGAGGCGGGCGTGGTGGGAGATGTCCTCCTCGAAGTCGGCCAGCGCGCGGTCGGTGAGGGTGGGGCGGACGTCGGCGATCGCCGCGAGGTAGTCGTCCGTGCCGGCGGGCGTGCCGCGGCGGTGGGTGACCTCGCGCTCGAAGGCGGCGTGCGAGCCCTTGCGGGCCGCGAACTCGATGTCCGCGGGGGTGAACATCTCGCTGGCGTCGACCAGTCGCGGCAACTCCACCGTGCCCGCCGCCGCGCCGAGGTAGCGGCGCCAGATCGCCTCGCGCGCCACCGGGTCGGGAGGACCGACCGGGATCACGTAGTCGAACCGGCCCGGGCGCAGGAACGCCGGGTCCAGCGAGCGGACGGAGTTGGTGGCGCAGATCAGCAGCCGGTCGTCGTGGTCGCGGAAGCCCGGGATCAGCTTGAGCAGTTCGTTGGTGACGCCGTGTCCGGGGTCCGCGGCCAGGCCGGACCGCACGCCCGCGATCTCCTCGACCTCGTCCACGAAGAGCACCACCGTCTCCAGGTCGGCGAGGTCGGCGAAGGCGTCCCGGAGCGAGGCGGCCAGCCCGCCGGCGTCACCCGCGGCGAGACGGGACGGGAACAGCTCGACGAACGGCCAGTCCAGGCGGGACGCGACGGCCTTCGCGAAGCTGGTCTTCCCGGTGCCGGGCGGACCGAAGAGGATCACCGCCTTCGGCGGCGAGACGCCGTAGCGCTCGGCGAGGGCGGGCTCGGCCAGCGGGAGGACGACCCGGCGCTCGATGGCCGCCTTCTCGCGGACCATGCCCGCGAGCGCGTCCCACAGGCCCGGCGGCTGGACCCGCCCGCCGAGCTCCGCGAGCAGGCCCGCGTCGGCGGAGCCGAGGTGCTCCACCTTCTCGTAGAAGGCCAGACCGGTACGGGCGTGGTAGCCGGAGTTCTCCAGGGCGGTGGTGCCGGTGGCGCCCGGGGCGAGCAGCGCGCCGATCCTGCGCACCCCCCGGCCGCGCAACCGCCGCTCCAGCTCGGCGATCAGGGCCGAGCCGATGCCGCGGTTGCGCCAGTTCGAGGCGAGCGCGACCAGCGTGATCCAGGCCCGCTCGCCCTGCGTGCTCGCCACGGCCATGCCCACGATCTCCTCGCCGACCACGGCCACCACCGCCGGCTCGCCGGTCCGGGCCGCGGACATCACCTCGGAGACCGGGAACACCGGGTGGGCGTCGTCCGCCGGCCGGTCCTGGTCCCAGATCTGGATCGCCCGGTCCAGGTCGTCGTCGTGGAAGTCGCGCAGTCGCCACGTCGGCATCATCGCCACCTTGCCGGCCGGAAAAGGGTGCCCTCACACCATTTTCGTCATTCTCCCCATTGCTCCTCATTGTCGGTGCGGAGTGGGCGTGCGGCGACCGGGCGCGGCGGCCTCCCCGGGTCGCTGCCGGGGGATATCCGTACGACAACGTGCGGCGCGGATGGCACGATGCGCGGTGCGCGGTGCCGCCTGTGCACGACCCGCACGACCCGCACGACGAGAACGACGAGAACGACGAGAACGACGAGAAACACGGATGGCCATGACCTTCACGTTGAACGGGCCGGTACTCGAGGGCGACCTGGTCCGCCTGGAGCCGCTGGAGCACCGGCACATACCCGACCTGGCCGTGGCCGCGGAGGAGGACCGCGGGTCGTACGGCTTCACCTGGGTGCCCAAGGGGGACGAGGTGCGCGGCTACATCGACGGGCAGCTCGCGCGCGCGGCCTCGGGCCGGCTCGCGCCGTACGCCCAGGTGCTCAGGTCGTCGGGGCGGGCGGTCGGCGCCACCTCCTTCTGGGACCCGCGGTTCGCCGTCTCGCCGGACGCCCTGTCCGCGATCGAGGTCGGCTTCACCTGGCTGGCGCGTTCGGCGCAGGGCACCGGACTCAACACCGAGTCCAAGTTCCTGCTGTTCCGGCATGCCTTCGAGTCCTGGCAGGTGGGGCGCGTCGACCTCAAGACCGATGCCCGCAACCTGCGTTCGCGCGCCGCCATCGAGGCCGTCGGTGCCACCTTCGAGGGCGTGCTGCGCAACTGGTCCCGTTCCTGGGCGCCGGGCGAGGAGGGCCGCCTCCGCGATTCGGCGATCTTCTCCATCACCGCCGACGAGTGGCCGGCCCGCCGCGCCCACCTCCAGGAGCGCCTGGCCGCGATCCACGCCCGCGCGCGGGAGAGCGCCGCCGGCAGCTGACCGGCCCGACCCCGGCGATCAGGGCCCGCAGGGTACGGGCACGGTTCAGGCGAGGTGCGCGAGGCCCCGGGCCGCCAGGAAGCCGGGCCAGGCCGCCGCGTGGTGGGTCAGGTCGGGGAGGACGAGATCGGCGGCGGCGAGCTCCGGGGCGGGGGAGCGGCCGGTGGCGACGGCTATCGCGAGGGCGCCGGCGTCGTGGGCGCCCCGGATGTCGTGCGGGGTGTCGCCGATGACGATCGTGCGGGAGCCGGCGAAGGGGGCGCCGTAGGCGGCGGTGGCCCGTTCGCGGGCCCGCCGGACCAGGTCGGCGCGGTCGGTGCCGTCGGCGCCATACCCGCCGACGGAGAGGTCGAGGTGCGCGGTGAGGTCGCAGGCGGCGAGCTTGGCGCGGGCGATCGGGCGCAGGTTGCCGGTCACCAGCGTCTGGACGGTGCCGCCCGCGGCCAGCGCGGCGACGGTCTCGCGCGCGCCCGGCAGGACCGTACCGACCTCCCGCATCCGCGGGGCGTACTCCTCGGCCGCGTCGGCCAGCGCCGTGTACACCGCCGCGACCAGCGGCTCGGACGAGGCGATGCCGTTCAGCCGCAGCACGTCCGCCACGATCGCCCGGTCGGTCCGGCCGCTCATGTCGGGGAACTCGGTGGGCCGCCGCCCGGTCACCCGGTGGAACGCCAGGGCCCAGGTCTCCTGGCTGACGCCGCCGCCGATGGCGACGAGGGTGCGGTCGACGTCCCACAGCACGAGCAGCGGGCCGGCTCCGGCGGGGTCCTCGGCGGTGGCCATGCCCGGCAGCGTAGTGGACGGGCCGGGCGGACGGCGGGCTACCGCGGTGCGGGCGCCAGGCCGTCCGCCACCAGCCCGGCGAGCACCGCCTCGCCCAGCACCTGGACCGCGGACTGCGGCCGCACCATGACGGTGAACTCGCGGATGCGGCCGGCCGGGTCGAGGTGGATCAGGTCGATGCCGTTGATCTCGCGGCCGTTCACGGTGGCCCGGAACAGCAGGACCGCGGCCGGGGTCTCGGCGTCGTCGGCCAGGGTCAGCGCGGCGCCGTCGAGGCGGCCGACGTACCGGAAGTCCTCGAACGTGCGCAGCAGCACCCCGAACAGGCCCAGCACCTGGGCACGGCCCTCGAAGGGGCGGAACTTCACCGGGCTCCAGAGGCGGACGTCCTCGGTGAACAGCTCGCCGAGCGCGTCGAGTTCGCGCCGCTCGACGGCGGTGCGGAAACGGTCCACGGCGGTGTCGGTCGCGGTCATGGCGGCGGCGCTCCTGGTTCTCGGGGCCGGGCCTCGCGGCCCCGGCGGATAGTCAGTGAATTGAGTAGTCAGTTCCTTGAGTATCTTGAGTATCGTGCCCGGGTACGAGCCCGAGGACAACCCCGGGCGCCGGAAAGGAAAGGGGGCCGCGCGGATGGCGCTGCGCCACGCCGTACTCGCGGCGCTGCTGGACGAGGAGCTGAGCGGCTACCAGCTCGCGAAGTCCTTCGGTCTCGGCGTCGCCAACTTCTGGCAGGCCGTGCCGCAGCAGCTCTACGCCGAACTGCCCAAGCTGGAGCGGGAGGGACTCGTCGCCGGCCGCAAGGTGGTGCAGGAGGGCCGGCCGGACAAGCGCGTCTACCGGGTCACCGACCTCGGCCTCGCCGAACTGGAGCGGTTCGCCGCCGCCACCGACAAGCCGTCCGTCATCCGAGACGACCTCATGGTCAAGGTGCAGGCGGCCGACCACGTCGACACCGGCATCCTCATCGCCCGCCTCACCGAGCGGGCCGCCCTGGCGCAGGCCCGGATCGAGCTCTTCGACAAGCTGCTGCGCACGATGCGCGGCGACGCCACCGAGGAGGAGTACCTGCGGCACGGCGCCCGGATCGGCCCTTACCTCACCTGCCTGCGCGGCCTCGCCTTCGAGCGCGGCAACCACGCGTGGTACGAGCGCACCGTCGCGGTGCTGCGCGAGCGGGGCGGGTCCGGCGGGGACGTGTCGCAGGCGGTGCCGTAGCAACGCCGGTCCCCCTCGGGGCACGCGCTGCGAGGTGCCGTGGCGGCGGTCGTACCCGCGGCTTCGCGATTGCCCGCCCGGGCTCGGTACGATTCAGCGCAACGGCGGCGGACGAGCCGCCCGCGCCCGTGGTATTCGAGTCAGGAGCAGACCGGTGTCAGACCTCCGTGTGATCATCAAACGCGATTCCGCCGAACCGGAAGAGCGGGTGGTCACGACGGGCACGACCGCAGCCGATCTGTTCGAGGGCGAGCGCTCCGTGGTCGCCGCCCGGATCGGCGGCGCCCTCAAGGACCTCGCGTACGCGGTGGCCGACGGCGACGTCGTCGAGGCGGTGGACATCACCAGCCCCGACGGGCTGAACATCCTCCGGCACTCCACCGCCCACGTGATGGCGCAGGCAGTGCAGGACATCTTCCCCGAGGCCAAGCTCGGCATCGGCCCGCCGATCAAGGACGGCTTCTACTACGACTTCGACGTGCCGCAGCCCTTCACCCCCGACGACCTCAAGGCCGTCGAGAAGCGGATGCAGGAGATCCAGAAGCGCGGCCAGCGCTTCTCCCGGCGCGTGGTCACCGACGAGGCGGCCCGCGAGGAGCTGGCCGACGAGCCGTACAAGCTGGAGCTGATCGGCCTCAAGGGCTCGGCGGCGAACGCCGAGGACGGCGCGGACGTCGAGGTGGGCGGCGGCGAGCTGACCATCTACGACAACCTCGACGCCAAGACCGGCGAGCTGTGCTGGAAGGATCTGTGCCGCGGCCCGCACCTGCCCAGCACCCGCGCCATCCCCGCCTTCAAGCTGATGCGCAACGCCGCGGCGTACTGGCGCGGCAGCGAGAAGAATCCGCAGCTGCAGCGGATCTACGGCACCGCATGGCCGACCAGGGACGAGCTGAAGGCCCACCTGGAGTTCCTCGCCGAGGCCGAGAAGCGCGACCACCGCAAGCTCGGCTCCGAACTCGACCTCTTCTCCTTCCCCGACGAGCTCGGCTCGGGCCTTGCGGTGTTCCACCCGCGGGGCGGGGTGATCCGCAAGGAGATGGAGGCGTACTCGCGCAAGCGCCACGAGGAGTCCGGGTACGAGTTCGTCAACACCCCGCACATCACCAAGGCGAAGCTCTACGAGACCTCCGGTCACCTGCCGCACTACGCCGAGGGCATGTTCCCCCCCATGGAGTTCGAGGGGCAGGAGTACTACCTCAAGGCCATGAACTGCCCGATGCACAACCTGATCTTCGACGCGCGTGGCCGTTCCTACCGCGAACTGCCGCTGCGCCTCTTCGAGTTCGGGACGGTGTACCGGTACGAGAAGTCCGGCGTGGTGCACGGCCTGACCCGCGCCCGCGGCTTCACCCAGGACGACGCGCACATCTACTGCACCAGGGAGCAGGTGCCCGAGGAACTGGACTCCCTGCTCACCTTCGTGCTGAACCTGCTGCGGGACTACGGTCTGAGCGACTTCTACCTGGAGCTGTCCACCCGCGGTGACTCCGACAAGTTCATCGGCTCGGACGGCGAGTGGGAGGAGGCCACCGAGCAGTTGCGGCAGGCCGCCGAGAAGCAGGGCCTGGAACTGGTGATGGACCCGGGCGGCGCGGCCTTCTACGGCCCGAAGATCTCCGTCCAGGCGCGGGACGCGATCGGCCGGACCTGGCAGATGTCCACCATCCAGGTCGACTTCCAGCAGCCGGCCCGGTTCAAGCTGGAGTACACCGCTGCCGACGGCTCCCGGCAGCAGCCGGTCATGATCCACCGGGCGCTGTTCGGGTCGATCGAGCGCTTCTTCGCGGTGCTGCTGGAGCACTACGCGGGCGCCTTCCCGGCCTGGCTGGCCCCCGTCCAGGCGGTCGGTATCCCGGTCGGCGACTCCCACGTCCCCTACCTCCAGGAGTTCGCGGAGGAGGCCAAGCGCAAGGGGCTGCGCGTCGAGGTGGACGCCTCCTCCGACCGGATGCAGAAGAAGATCAGGAACCACCAGAAGCTCAAGGTGCCGTTCATGATCATCGTCGGCGACGAGGACATGTCGCACGGCACGGTGTCCTTCCGCTACCGCGACGGCTCGCAGGAGAACAACATCCCGCGCGACCAGGCGCTCGCCAAGCTCGTCGACGTCGTCGAGCGCCGCGTCCAGGTCTGAGCCGGGCGCCGCGACCCGACGAAGCCCCCGGCCCGCCGCCGTTCAGCGGGCCGGGGGCTTCTCGTCGCCCTCGCGCGAGAACACCTGGAGCAGCCACGAGGAGAACGAGCCGGTCACCGCGCCCAGCAGCGCCAGACCGCCGATCATCAGCCCCACCGCGATGGTGCGGCCGAGCGGCGTGATCGGGGTGATGTCGCCGTAGCCGACCGTGGTGATCGTGGAGGACATCCACCACATCGAGTCGCCGAAGGTGCGGATCGAGGCGCCCTTCGCGTCCCGCTCCTGCTGGTAGACCGCGAGCGCGCCGGTGAAGCCGAGCAGCACCGCGGACATCCCCGAGTACGCGATCACCCGCGCGTACAGGCTCAGCCGCGGCTTCTCCCGGCGCCGCTGGATCACCTGGTACATCGAGACGAAGCGCAGCGGGCGCATCAGCGGCAGCACCAGGACGACGGTGTCGAGGACGTGGTGGCGCACGTGGGCGAGCAGCGACGAGGAGTAGTCGCCCAGCCGCCAGCGGACCACGTAGTCGACCAGGAACACCCCCCAGGCCGCGTAGATCACACCCAGGCAGATGTCGTGCCCGTAGGCGGGCATGCCACGGGCGAGCACGTGCACGGCGTACGCGGCGAGGAAGAGCAGCGAGACGGCGAAGAGGGGTCCCTCACTGCGGGTCTCCCAGCGGACGAGGCGGGGGTCGGCGGCCATCCGGTCAGGATCGCGGGAGGTACCCGGTGGCAGCCCCGGCGACACGCGGGGCAGGGGGTTGGCCATATGCTGAACGGCATGACGAGTGAGCCGGAGCAGCGGGGTGGGGCGGGGGGTCCGGACGCGTTCCAGCGGCTGTGGACTCCGCACCGGATGGCGTACATCCAGGGGGAGAACAAGCCGACCGGGCCCGGTGCGGGCGACGGCTGTCCCTTCTGCGCGATCCCCGCGAAGTCCGACGAGGACGGGCTGATCATCGCCCGCGGGGAGCGGGCGTACGCCGTGCTCAACCTCTACCCGTACAACAGCGGGCACCTCATGCTGGTGCCCTACCGGCACGTGGCGGACTACACCGACCTGGACGCGGGGGAGACCGCGGAGGTCGCGCTCCTCACCAAGCGGGCGATGAGCGCTTTGCGCGCGGCTTCCGGGGCGCAGGGGTTCAACATCGGGATGAACCAGGGGGACGTGGCAGGCGCGGGGATCGCGGCGCATCTTCACCAGCATGTGGTGCCGCGCTGGGGTGGCGACGTCAACTTCATGCCGGTGGTCGGCAATACGAAGGTGCTGCCGCAACTTCTCGCCGACACCCGTAAGTTGCTCGCGGACGCCTGGCCGAGCTGATCCTCCGGGGTGCCCCGTCCTGTAGTCACGGGACTTTGCGGTCCGCGGTGATTGTCCGCGCAGTTCTCCCCCCAGCCTGGCGGCTGGGTGTGGGTGCCCCACGCGCCCCTTGGTGGTTGCCCTCTTTTCGCGGAAAGAGCCGCACAAACCAGGGGCGCGGGGAACTGCGCGAGAAGCCCACCACCGGCAGGTGGTCCCTCGACCGGCGGTCAGGGGCACCCTGGAGGGTCAGGGGCACCCGGGGGGCCCTTACGCGTCGTACGCGTCGGCCTTCTTGGGCTCCACGCCCTGGACGAGGCCGCTCAGCGCCATGGAGCGGCTGGTGAACTGGCTGATGTCGACCCCGTTCTCGTCCATCACCTGGATCGCGGCGGCGTGCACCGCGCGCAGCACGGGGGTCGCGGCGCGCAGCGCGTCATCCGCCATGAAACGGTGCTGCCAGGGCTTGTCGGCCCAGGTGTGGCGCAGGCCGAACGGCTCGGGGAGCTTGAAGGAGCCGCCGAGGTAGTCGAGGACCGCCGGGAAGCGGGTGAACGGCGCGCGGGCGGTGAGCCGCACCACCTCCGCGGGCGTGACGACCGGCAGCGAGATCTTCTTGGTCTCCCAGAACTTGAAGGACTTGTTGACCGTCTTGGTCGGCGCGCTGGGCTTGCTGCTGAACAGCCCCTTGATCGGGCCGAGCGCGTGCCCGGTGACCTCCACCCGCAGGGTCTGCGCGAGGACGGTCACGGTGGTCATGAGGGTGATCACCAGGTTGCCGTCCCACAGCACGAACTGGACGCCCAGGTAGTGCCGGTTGCCCTTGCCGAACTGCTGGTTGTTGCAGATCCGCTGGATCTCGAAGTCCTTGACGGTGTACGCCTCGACCTCGGTGCCGGTGGGCCGGCTGATGCTGCCGGCGCCCTCGCCGATCGGCGCCACCACCCAGTGCCGTATCGACGGCCGGGGGAAACCGCCGGTGTGCAGGGGCCCGCGCTCCAGCATCCGCAGCCGGTCGTGGATCGCCCGGACCACGTCCCAGCTGCGGAACGGGTTGATCTCCTTCATGTCCTCGCGCGGGACCAGCTCCTCGGCCATCTGCCAGCTTCCCCAGCGGCTGCCCATGCCGAGTATCCCCTTGGGGCCCGCGTAGAAGACGACGTTGCTGCTCTGCTCGGCGGCGAGCTTGGCCAGGCTCTGCCGCAGGGTCTCCGCGCGGAGCTGGTTGGGGTTGCGCGGCACCGCCTCGGGGATCTTCGCGCCGACCCCGGAGCCGCCGGCCAGGCCGCCCCAGCGGTCCCGCAGGTCCTTGGCGGTGCGCTCGCACATCCGGCGCGCCAGGAACCAGCCGATCACCGGGACGATCATCACCAGCCGGAAGTACTCCCGCCAGAAGCCGGTGAACGGCGGCCGGATCGCCAGCAGGATCGCGAGCACGGCCGCGACGGCGAGCACCGCGCCGCCCAGCGCGCCGGCCCGGTTGCCCTTCTCCTTCAGCCCGGTCAGCGAGCGGCGCAGCTGGAACGCGCCGAGCCAGGCCAGGGTGCCCGGCAGGAAGAGCACCCCGCACACGCCCATGACGGCGGCCAGCCGGGTGTCGCGCTCCTGCCGGATCCGGGTGGCGGCCAGGCAGTGCTCGACCACGGTCTGCGGTTCGATGCCGAAGGACTGCACGAGCTCACCGCGGGCGGCGCCGAGCATCCGGACCTGGACGGCGCGGGCGAACGCCTCGCCGAGGTTGGGCTCGAACAGCGACAGCCGGGGTGGGGTGATCTTGGCGCCGTCGCTGATGTCGACCAGTTCCTGCATGGTCGAGTCCCGGTACGCGGCGGAGGCCAGCGCCTGGGTGGCCGCCGTCTCGCCGTCGGTCCCCAGCAGCGGGACCTGCGCCCCCGGGCTGAAGTCGAACCCGTCTGTCACCGCAGCCCCCACTCGCCGTCCGACCCGCACCAGTCCAGCACCGGCACACGTGTTCCCACGCTGTTTCTCCGCTCCGACCAGCCCATTCCCCGTGCGGGGGCGCGTCACACGTTCGGAGCAGTCTCCACATTACCGGCGCGGCGTCACCTGGCGCGCGCCGTCTGCTGTTCCTCCTCCTCCAAGTGGCGCAGCTTCGCGGCCAGTTGTGCCGGCATCGGTTCGTGCCGGGCGTAGTGGCGGCTGAACCTGCCGGTGCCGTGCGACAGGGAGCGCAGGTCGACGGCGTACCGGCCGATCTCGATCTCCGGGACCTCGGCGCGCACCATCGAGTGGCCCTGGCCGGCCGGTTCGGAGCCCAGGACCCGGCCGCGCCGGCCGGACAGGTCGCTCATCACCGGACCCACGTACGCGTCGGGCACCAGCACCCCGATCTCGTCGACGGGTTCGAGCAGGTGGATCGGGCACTCCGTGGCGGCCTCGCGCAGCGCCAGCGCGCCCGCGGTCTGGAAGGCGGCGTCGGAGGAGTCCACCGAGTGCGCCTTGCCGTCGGACAGGGTGACCCGGATGTCGACCACCGGGAAGCCCAGCGCGACCCCGCGGGCGGCCTGGGCGCGGATGCCCTTCTCCACCGACGGGATGAACTGGCGTGGCACCGCACCGCCGACCACCTTGTCGACGAACTCGACGCCCGAGCCCACCGGCAGCGGCTCCACCTCGATCTCGCAGATCGCGAACTGCCCGTGCCCGCCGGACTGCTTGACGTGCCGGCCGCGCGCCGTGGCGGGCTGCCCGAACGTCTCGCGCAGCGGCACCTTGTGGGCGACGGCGTCGACCTGCACCCCGTAGCGGCTGCGCAGCCGCTCCAGGGCCACGTCGGCATGCGCCTCGCCCAGGCACCACAGCACCACCTGGTGGGTGTCGGGGTTCTGCTCCAGCCGCATCGTGGGATCCTCGGCGACCAGCCGGGAAAGGCCCTGCGAGAGCTTGTCCTCGTCGGCCTTGCTGTGCGCCTCGATCGCGACCGGCAGCAGCGGGTCGGGCATCTGCCAGGGCGCCATCAGCAGCGGGTGGTCCTGGCCGGAGAGGGTGTCGCCGGTCTCGGCCCGGGTCAGCTTCGCCACGCACACCAGGTCGCCCGCCGCGGCGGACGGCACCGGGCGCTGCTGCTTGCCGAACGGCGAGGACAGGGCGCCGATCCGCTCGTCGACGTCGTGGTCCTCGTGCCCGCGGTCCTCCATGCCGTGCCCGGAGACGTGCACGGTCTCGTCGGGCCGCAGCGTGCCGGAGAAGACCCGGACCAGGCTGAGCCGGCCGACGTAGGGGTCGGAGGTGGTCTTGACGACCTCGGCGGCCAGCGGGCCCTCCGGGTCGCACGCCAGCTGCGGCCGGGGGTGCCCGTCGAGGTCGGTGACCGGCGGCGCCGTGCGCTCCAGCGGGGTGGGGAAGCCGCCGGTGACCAGTTCGAGGAGTTCCACGGTGCCCAGTCCCTGCCGGGCGCCTTCGGCGGCGGGCGCGGCGGCCAGCACCGGGTGGAAGGTGCCCCGCGCCACGGCCCGCTCCAGGTCCGCGACCAGGGTCCCGACGTCGATCGACTCGCCGCCGAGGTAGCGGTCCATCAGCGTCTCGTCCTCGCTCTCGGCGATGATCCCCTCGATCAGCCGGTTGCGGTCCTCGGCCAGCTGGGGCGCGAGGTCCGGGCCGGGCTCGGCCTCGACCCGCTCGCCGGAGGAGTAGTCGTAGACCCGGCCCGTGAGCAGCCCCACCAGGCCGGTGACCGGGGCGTGGCCGTCGGGTCCGGCCGGGCCGTGCAGCGGCAGGTACAGCGGCAGCACCGCGTCCGGGTCGTCGCCGCCGAGCTCGCTCGCGCACTGCGCGGCGGTCTCCTCGAAGCCGGCCCGCGCGGACTCCAGGTGCGTGACCACCACGGCCCGCGGCATGCCGACCGCGGCGCACTCGTCCCACACCATCCGCGTCGCGCCGCCGATGCCCTCGCCGTCCTGCGCGGCCGAGACGACGAAGAGGGCCGCGTCCGCTGCTCGCAGACCGGCCCTCAACTCCCCGACGAAGTCGGCGTATCCGGGGGTGTCCAGCACGTTGACCCGGACTCCGCCCCACTCCACGGGGACGAGTGAGAGTTGCACGGAGCGCTGCTGGCGCTGCTCGATCTCGTCGTGGTCGGACAGCGAGCCGCCGTCCTCGACCCGGCCGGCCCGGCCCACCGCCCCGGTGGCCAGCGCCAGCGCCTCCACCAGCGTGGTCTTGCCCGCGCCGCTGTGTCCGACCAGCACCACGTTGCGCACCGTCTCGGGGCGACTCCCGGCGGGAGCCGCCGCCGATACGCCTCCGGCGGCCCCGGAGGCCGCGTCCTTCTTACCGCCACCGCTCATCAGTCCCGCCTCCCGGGGGTCGCTCCGCGGGTGCGTACAGGTCCTCTTCGACGGTACGCCCAATCGGGTGCCCTGACCCCCCAGGGAGCGCGCCTTGTGCGCGCGCCGCACCCGCCGGGGGCGCGACGGGCGCGCCACCGGCGGGCCGTCCCGGGGCGGACGGGACGCGGCAGCCCGGAGGGTCGGGGGCGCGCGGGAAAAGGGCTGGCTACGATGGGCCATCCGGCGGCCGATCCGGCCGCCGTGTTCGGACACCTTCGAACATCTCGCTCCGAACCCCACCGACCTGTCGGGAAGGCCATGCTGAACAAGTACGCGCGTGCGTTCTTCACGCGTGTTCTCACGCCGTTCGCCGGATTCCTCCTGCGCAAGGGGGTGTCACCGGACACGGTGACCCTGATCGGCACCGCCGGTGTCGTCGCCGGCGCGCTGGCCTTCTACCCCAGGGGGGAGTTCTTCTGGGGCACTGTCGTCATCACGCTGTTCGTGTTCTCCGACCTGGTCGACGGCAACATGGCCCGCCAGGCCGGCCGTTCCAGCCGCTGGGGCGCGTTCCTGGACTCCACCCTCGACCGCGTCGCCGACGGAGCCGTCTTCGGCGGGCTCGCGCTGTGGTACGCGGGCGGCGGGGACAACCTCACGCTCTGCGCGGTCACCATCTTCTGCCTGGCCAGCGGCCAGGTGGTGTCGTACACCAAGGCGCGCGGCGAGGCGATCGGCCTCAAGGTCGCCGTCAACGGCCTGGTCGAGCGCTCCGAGCGGCTCGTCATCACCCTGGTGCTGTGCGGCCTGGCCGGATTCCACCGCACCTTCGGCGTGCCCGGCATCCAGTGGCTGCTGCCGATCGCGCTGTGGGTGGTCGCCGTCGGCAGCCTCATCACCCTGATCCAGCGGGTCGTCACGGTGCACCGCGAGGCCGCCGAGGCCGAGGCCGCCGAACAGCCGGTCGGCCAGGGGAGCGGCGTGTGAAGGAACGCCTCACCGACGGCCTGTACGGTCTCGGCTGGAGCGCGGTGAAGACGCTGCCGGAGCCCGCGGCCAAGGCGCTCGGCCGGACCGTCGCCGACGCGGCCTGGCGGCAGCGCGGCAAGGGCGTCCAGCGGCTGGAGGCGAACCTCGCCCGCGTCGTACCCGGCGCGGGACCCGAGCGGCTGCGCGAGCTGTCCCGCGAGGGCATGCGCTCCTACCTGCGCTACTGGATGGAGTCCTTCCGGCTGCCGGCCTGGAGCAAGGACCGGATCCGCGGCGGGTTCGCCCCGCAGGACGTGCACTGGCTCACCGACGGGCTCGCCGCCGGCCGCGGCGTCATCCTCGCCCTGCCGCACATGGGCAACTACGACCTCGCGGGCGCATGGGTCACCACCAAGCTGGAGACGCCGTTCGCGACCGTCGCCGAGCGGCTGAAGCCCGAGACGCTCTACGACCGGTTCGTCGCCTACCGCGAGAGCCTGGGGATGGAGGTCCTGCCGCACACCGGCGGCTCGGCCTTCGGCACCCTGGCGCGGCGGCTGCGCGCGGGCGGCCTGGTCTGCCTGGTCGCCGACCGTGACCTGTCCAGCAACGGCGTGGAGGTCGACTTCTTCGGCGAGCGGACCCGGATGCCCGCGGGCCCGGCGATACTCGCCCAGCAGACCGGCGCCCTGCTGCTGCCGGTCACCCTCTGGTACGACGCGTCGCCCGTCATGCAGGGCCTGGTGCACCCGCCGGTCGAGGTCCCGGCCGAGGGCGACCGGACCCGGCGCACCGCGGTGATGACCCAGGCGCTCGCCGACGCGTACGCCTCGGGCATCGCCGAGCACCCGCAGGACTGGCACATGCTGCAACGGCTCTGGCTGAGCGACCTGCCCGCGCGGGCGCCCCGGCCGGCGGAGGCGGCTCCGGCCGATGCCTCCGCGGAGCCGCCGTCCGGCGACGCACCGCCGTCCGCCGGCTCCACCGCGCCCACCGAGCGCCCCGGGACGGAGAGAACTTGAGGATCGGGATCGTCTGCCCGTACTCCTGGGACGTCCCCGGTGGCGTCCAGTTCCACATCAGGGATCTCGCCGAGCACCTGATCGCGCGCGGCCACCACGTGTCCGTGCTCGCGCCGGCCGACGACGAGACCCCGCTGCCGCCGTACGCGGTCTCCGCCGGCCGGGCCGTCCCGGTGCCGTACAACGGCTCCGTGGCGCGGCTGAACTTCGGCTTCCTGTCGGCCGCGCGGGTCCGCCGCTGGCTGCACGACGGCGGCTTCGACGTCATCCACATCCACGAGCCGACCTCGCCGTCCCTCGGGCTGCTCGCCTGCTGGGCGGCCCGCGGCCCGATCGTGGCGACCTTCCACACCTCCAACCCCCGCTCGCGGGCGATGATCGCGGCCTACCCGATCCTGCAGCCCGCCCTGGAGAAGATCAGCGCGCGGATCGCGGTCAGCGAGTACGCCCGGCGCACCCTGGTCGAGCACCTCGGCGGCGACGCCGTGGTCATCCCCAACGGTGTCGACGTCGGCTTCTTCTCGGGCGCCGAACCGCGCCCCGAGTGGCAGGGCGACACGATCGGCTTCATCGGGCGCATCGACGAGCCGCGCAAGGGCCTGCAGGTGCTGATGCGGGCGCTGCCCGGGATCCTCCGGGAGCGGCCCGGCGCCCGCCTGCTGGTGGCCGGGCGCGGTGACGAGCAGGAGGCCCTGGAGCCGCTGCCGGCCGAACTCCGCGACCGGGTCGAGTTCCTGGGGATGGTCAGCGACGAGGACAAGGCGAGGTTGCTGCGCAGCGTCGACCTGTACGTCGCGCCGAACCTCGGCGGGGAGAGCTTCGGGGTGATCCTCGTCGAGGCGATGTCCGCGGGGGCGACGGTGCTGGCCACCGATCTCGACGCGTTCGCCCAGGTGCTGGATCAGGGTGACGCGGGGGAGATGTTTCCCAACGGGGACGCGGATGCCCTTGCCGCGGCGGCGCTGCGGATTCTGGGGGATCCCGAGCGGCGCGACCGGCTCCGGACGCGGGCGTCCGCGCATGTGCGGCGGTTCGACTGGTCCGTGGTCGCCGCGGAGATCTTGTCCGTTTACGAGACGGTCACGGCCGGAGCGGAGGCGGTGCGGCCCGCGCGGTGACCCTCCGGGGTGCCCTGACCCCTCAGGGCGCCCCGTCCTGTCGGTTCAGGGACCTTGCGGTCCGCCGTGGCTTGTCGCGCAGTTCCCCGCGCCCCTGGTTTGTGCGGGTCCCTCCGCGAAAAGAGGGCAGCGGGCGTGAGGCACCGCGGCGGGAGTCCGCGGGTCCACCCGCGGAATAGGGTGAGCTCTCGTGACCACCCTGATTTGCGTTGTCGTGGTGCTGGCCCTGCTGGGGCTCTACCTGAGCTGGACCGCGGGTCGCCTGGACCGCCTGCACGCGCGGATCGACGCGGCCCGCGCCGCGCTGGACGCGCAACTGCTGCGCCGCGCCTCGGTCGCCCAGGAACTCGCCACCTCCGGCATCCTGGACCCGGCCGCCTCCATCGTGCTCTACGAGGCCGCGCACGCCGCCCGCCAGGCGGAACCGGACCAACGCGAGGTGGCCGAGAGCGAGTTGAGCCAGGCGCTGCGGGTGGTGTTCGCGGAGCGCGACGCGGTCGTGGAGATCGACGCCGCGCCGGGCGGTACCGAGGCGGTCGGCGAGATGACCCAGGCGGTACGCCGCGTGCCGATGGCCCGGCGGTTCCACAACGACGCCGTCCGCGCCGCCCGCGCGGTCCGCCGGCACCGGGTGGTGCGGTGGCTGCGACTGGCCGGCCACGCCCCGTTCCCGCTCGCCTTCGAGATGGACGACGAGCCGCCCGCGGTGCTGACCACCGAGGGCGGCGCCACCGCCCAGTAGGCGTGCCAGGGGAGCCACCTGCGCCGAATTGGCCCTTTCCGGTGATCCGGCACCAGCCGGACGATGGAGGAAATTGCCCCGTCACCTGGAGTGAGGTCACCGTGTCCACCGCTTCCCCGTCCGCAGCAGCGTCCCCCGAGACCGGCACCGCCCGCGTCAAGCGCGGCATGGCAGAGCAGCTCAAGGGCGGCGTGATCATGGACGTCGTCACCCCCGAGCAGGCGAAGATCGCCGAGGACGCGGGCGCCGTCGCCGTCATGGCGCTGGAGCGGGTGCCCGCCGACATCCGCAAGGACGGCGGCGTGGCCCGCATGTCCGACCCGGACATGATCGACGGCATCATCGGCGCCGTGTCCATCCCGGTGATGGCCAAGTCCCGGATCGGCCACTTCGTCGAGGCCCAGGTGCTCCAGGCGCTCGGTGTCGACTACATCGACGAGTCCGAGGTGCTGACCCCCGCGGACGAGGTCAACCACTCCGACAAGTGGGCCTTCACCACCCCGTTCGTCTGCGGTGCGACCAACCTGGGCGAGGCGCTGCGGCGGATCGCCGAGGGCGCGGCGATGATCCGCTCCAAGGGCGAGGCCGGCACCGGCAACGTGGTCGAGGCCGTCCGCCACCTGCGCCAGATCAAGGGCGAGATCTCCCGGCTGCGCGGCCTGGACAACAACGAGCTGTTCGCCGCCGCGAAGGAGCTGCGCGCCCCGTACGAGCTGGTCCGTGAGGTCGCCGAGCTGGGCAAGCTGCCGGTCGTGCTCTTCTCCGCGGGCGGCGTGGCCACCCCCGCCGACGCCGCGCTGATGCGTCAGCTCGGCGCCGAGGGCGTCTTCGTCGGGTCGGGCATCTTCAAGTCCGGCGACCCGGCCAAGCGTGCCGCGGCCATCGTCCGCGCCACCACCTTCTTCGACGACCCGAAGGTCATCGCGGACGCCTCCCGCAACCTCGGCGAGGCGATGGTCGGGATCAACATCGACACCCTGCCGGAGTCCGAGCACTACGCGAACCGCGGCTGGTAAGGCGACGATGACGAGCTCTCCCACCATCGGCGTCCTGGCCCTCCAGGGTGACGTCCGGGAGCACCTGGCAGCCCTGGCCGCGGCGGACGCCGCGGCCACGGCCGTCCGGCGCCCCGAGGAACTGGCCGGTCTGGACGGCTTGGTGATACCCGGCGGCGAGTCCACCACCATCTCCAAGCTCGCCGCGCTGTTCGGGCTGACCGAGCCGCTGCGCGCCGCGATCAGGGACGGGCTGCCGGTCTACGGCACCTGCGCGGGCCTGATCATGCTCGCCGACAAGATCCTCGACCCCAGGTCGGGGCAGGAGACCTTCGGCGGCATCGACATGATCGTGCGCCGCAACGCCTTCGGCCGGCAGAACGAGTCCTTCGAGGCGTTCGTCGAGGTCGAGGGCGTGCCCGGCGGCCCGGTCGAGGGCGTCTTCATCCGCGCGCCGTGGGTGGAGTCGGTCGGCGCGAACACCGAGGTGCTCGCCGAGTACGACGGTCACATCGTCGCCGTGCGGCAGGGCAGCGTGCTCGCCACGTCGTTCCACCCGGAGCTGACCGGTGACCACCGGGTGCATGAACTCTTCGTGTCCGCAGTGCGCGCGGGGAGCTGACCGTCTCCCGGTAGGATCGAGCGCGCGACGAAGAACAGCACTGGTGACGCGAAGGAGACTGTCGGATGTCCGGCCACTCTAAATGGGCTACGACGAAGCACAAGAAGGCCGTGATCGATGCCAAGCGCGGCAAGCTCTTCGCGAAGCTGATCAAGAACATCGAGGTCGCGGCGCGTACCGGCGGCGCCGACCCCGACGGCAACCCGACCCTCTTCGACGCCATCCAGAAGGCCAAGAAGAGCTCGGTCCCGAACAAGAACATCGACAGTGCGGTCAAGCGCGGCGCCGGTCTCGAGGCCGGTGGCGCGGACTACCAGACGATCATGTACGAGGGCTACGGGCCGAACGGCGTCGCCGTCCTCATCGAGTGCCTGACCGACAACCGCAACCGTGCGGCGTCCGACGTGCGGGTGGCGATGACCCGCAACGGCGGCTCGATGGCCGACCCCGGCTCCGTGTCGTACCTGTTCAACCGCAAGGGCGTGGTGATCGTCCCCAAGGGCGGGCTGGGCGAGGACGACGTGCTCGGCGCGGTGCTGGACGCGGGCGCCGAGGAGGTCAACGACCTCGGCGAGTCCTACGAGGTGATCAGCGAGGCCACCGACCTGGTGCCGGTCCGCAAGGCCCTCCAGGACGCCGGCATCGACTACGACTCCGCCGACGCCAACTTCCTGCCCACCATGCAGGTCGAGTTGGACGAGGACGGGGCGCGCAAGATCTTCAAGCTGATCGACGCGCTGGAGGACAGCGACGACGTGCAGAACGTCTTCGCCAACTTCGACGTCTCCGACGAGGTCATGGAGAAGGTCGACGCCTGACCGCGCGGATGACGCGTGACCATGCCTGACGGGCTGTCAGGGAGGGGCCGACGGGACACACCCCGTCGGCCCCTCCGCTGTTTGTCGGTGCCAACCGATAACCTGCACGAACAGGTTGGCGAAGCCGGCCGGCGGCGGACGTGCGCGGGGAAGGGGTGGCATGCGGGTGCTCGGCGTGGACCCGGGGCTGACCCGGTGCGGCGTCGGCGTGGTCGACGGCGTGCCCGGCCGGGCGCTGACGATGTCCGGGGTCGGCGTGATCCGCACCCCGGCGGACGCCGACATCGGCCATCGGCTCGTGCTGATCGAGCGGGGCCTGGAGGCGTGGCTGGACGAGCACCGCCCCGAGGCCGTCGCCGTCGAGCGCGTCTTCAGCCAGCACAACGTCCGCACCGTGATGGGCACCGCCCAGGCCAGCGCGGTCGCGATCCTGTGCGCGTCCCGGCGGGGCCTCCCGGTGCACTTGCACACCCCCAGCGAAGTCAAGGCGGCCGTCACCGGCAGCGGCCGGGCCGGGAAGGACCAGGTCGGCGCCATGGTCACCAGGCTGCTGCGGCTGGACGCCCCGCCCAAGCCCGCCGACGCCGCCGACGCGCTGGCGCTGGCCATCTGCCACATCTGGCGCGCCCCGGCCACCAACCGCCTCCAGCAGGCCGTCGCCGCCCATCGCACCGCCCGCTCGCCCGTACCCACCCAGGAGCCCGCCCCGTGATCGCCTTCGTCAGTGGCCCGGTGGCCGCGCTCGCCCCCGACACCGCGGTCATCGAGGTCGGCGGGATCGGGATGGCCGTGCAGTGCGCGCCCGGAACCCTGGCCACCCTGCGGATCGGCGAGCCCGCCCGGCTGGCCACCTCCCTGGTGGTGCGTGAGGATTCCCTCACCCTCTACGGCTTCGCCGACGACGACGAGCGGCAGGTCTTCGAGCTGCTGCAGACCGTCAGCGGGGTCGGCCCGCGGCTGGCCCAGACGATGCTCGCCGTGCACGCCCCGGACGCCCTGCGCGCCGCGGTGGCGGCCGGGGACGAGAAGGCGCTCACCGCCGTGCCCGGGATCGGCAAGAAGGGCGCACAGCGGCTGCTGCTGGAGCTGAAGGACCGGCTGGGGGCGCCGCTGGGCACCGCGGCCGCCCCGGCGGGCCCGGCCCGGGCCGTGACGCCGCCGTCCTGGTCCGAGCAGCTGCTCACCGCGCTCGTCGGGCTCGGCTACGCGCCGCGGGAGGCCGAGGAGGCAGTGGCCGCCGTCACCCCGCAGGCCGAGGCCGCCGCCGAGCCGCATGTCGGCACCCTGCTGCGGGCGGCCCTGCAGACCCTCAACCGCACCCGCTGACCGCCCCGCCGCCGGCGCCCGCCACCGCCCACTGAACAGCCGCCCACCGACCCCGTCCGAGCCCCGCCGACCGCCCGCCCGACCCGAGAGACCTGCCATGAACTGGGACGACGCCCCCGCCGACACACCCGACCGGCTGGTCGGGTCGGCCGCCGACCGCGAGGACCAGGCGGTGGAGGCGGCGCTGCGCCCCAAGGAGCTGGACGAGTTCATCGGGCAGGAGCGGGTCCGCCAGCAGCTCGACCTGGTGCTCAAGGCCGCCCGGCAGCGCAACGCCACCGCCGACCACGTCCTGCTCTCGGGCGCTCCCGGCCTGGGCAAGACCACCCTGTCCATGATCATCGCGGCCGAGATGTCCGCGCCGATCCGGATCACCTCCGGCCCGGCCATCCAGCACGCGGGGGACCTCGCGGCGATTCTGTCGTCGCTCACCGAGGGTGAGGTGCTCTTCCTCGACGAGATCCACCGGATGTCCCGCCCCGCCGAGGAGATGCTCTACATGGCGATGGAGGACTTCCGGGTCGACGTGATCGTCGGCAAGGGGCCGGGGGCCACCGCCATCCCGCTGGAGCTGCCCCCGTTCACCCTGGTCGGCGCCACCACCAGGGCCGGGCTGCTGCCGCCGCCGCTGCGCGACCGCTTCGGCTTCACCGGCCACATGGAGTTCTACGCCCCCGCCGAGCTGGAGCGGGTGATCCACCGCTCGGCCGGGCTGCTGGACGTGCGGATCGACGCCGACGGCGCCGCCGAGATCGCCGGCCGCTCCCGCGGCACCCCCCGGATCGCCAACCGGCTGCTGCGCCGGGTCCGCGACTACGCCCAGGTGCGGGCGGACGGGGTGATCACCCGGGAGATCGCCGCCAGTGCCCTGGAGGTCTACGAGGTCGACGCCCGCGGCCTGGACCGGCTGGACCGGGCGGTGCTGCACGCCCTGCTGAAGCTCTTCGGCGGCGGCCCGGTCGGCCTGTCCACGCTCGCCGTCGCGGTGGGGGAGGAGCGGGAGACGGTCGAGGAGGTCGCCGAGCCCTTCCTGGTGCGTGAGGGACTGCTCGCACGCACTCCCAGGGGCCGGGTGGCGACCCCCGCGGCCTGGTCCCACCTGGGCCTCGTACCGCCTCCGCAGGCCGGTGGGACGAGTCCGGGCGGATCAGGACAGACCGGCCTGTTCGGAACCTGACCTCGGTTAGACTCTTCCGATTAGGAACCCCCATGCAATGCTGGGCGTTGTTCCATCGGCGAGCCAGCGCTTAGACTCCGCCGACGCCCTTCCTCTGGATCGGCACCCACATCCCGAAATCCAGGCCATCCCCCACGTTGGCCGTGCGAAGGAATGTCCACACCGTGAGCATCGGAATTCTCCTCCCCCTGATCCTGATCGTCGGCGTCATGTTCATGATGACCCGGTCGCAGAAGACCAAGCAGCGCCAGGCGTTGGAGATGCGCAACAAGATGGAGCCCGGCACCGGCGTGCGCACCATCGGTGGCATGTACGCCGTGGTCAAGGAGGTGAACGACGAGACCGTCCTGCTGGAGATCACGGACGGTGTTCACGCCCACTTCGCCAAGAGCGCCATCGGCACCGTGCTCTCCGAGGAGGACTTCAACCGGATCGTGCACGGCATCGAGCCCGAGGAGCCGGCCGAGGACGGCGCCGAGGCGGCCGCGGAGGACACCGAGCCGGCCGACGGCGTGGCGGACGCGGATGAGGCACACGACGGCACCGAGGAGCACATCAGCCTCGACAAGTCCGGCGCGGCCGCGGAGCAGGACGACTCCGCCGCGCAGGACGAGCCCGTCAAGGAGCCGAACGGCTCCGCGTCCAAGTAAGCGACCCGGCTTCATCCACTCGTGGCCACCCTTGGGCGCGCAGGCCCAGGGGCGGTAGGACAGGGAGAAACAAGAAGGTGGCAGCAGCCAAGAAGGGCCGCAGGTCCGCGGGCAGCCAGGGGTACCCGGGACGCGCGCTGGCCGTGATCCTCATCGCTCTGGTGGCACTGACCGGAGGAATCTTCCTCTCCGGTCACAAGACCCCCCGACTCGGCATCGACCTGGCCGGCGGCGTGGAGATCACGCTGACGGCCAAGCCCGACCAGCCGAAGGGGACCGTCACCAAGGCGAACATGAACACCGCGGTCAACATCATCAACGACCGCGTCAACGGCCTGGGCGTCTCCGAGGCGGAGGTGCAGACCCAGGGGAGCGACAACATCATCGTCGACATCCCCAAGAGCACCAACGCCGACCAGGCCGAGAAGCAGGTGGGCACCACCGCCCAGCTCTACTTCCGCCAGGTCCTCGCCGAAGACAACGGTGCCCCCGCGAAGCCGACGCCTTCCGGCAGCGCCACGCCCACGCCGTCCGGCTCCGCCACCCCGAAGTCCACGTCGACCCCGAAGTCGACGGCCACACCCAAGTCGACCAGCACCTCGAAGTCGACCAGTACCCCGTCGTCCAGCGCGAGCCCGCAGGGCCGCGCGGTCACCGACGCGCTGAAGTCCGCCCCCGAGAAGGACCCGACACCGGTCCCGACCACCCCGGCGGCCACCAGCACCGCGCCCAGCTCCACGGACACCAGCGGCGCGACGACCGACCCGACGGCGAACGTGCCCGCCGCCCTGCAGGCCAAGTTCGAGGCGCTGGACTGCACCAACGCCACGGCCCGCGCCAAGGCCGCCGAGGGCACCAAGCCCACCGATCAGGTGGCCGCCTGCGGCCAGGAGAGCGGGCAGTGGGTCAAGTACCTGCTCGGCCCGTCCCAGATCGACGGCAAGCACGTCACCAGTGCCAACGCCGTCTTCGACACCCAGAGCGGCAACGGCTGGGTCGTCAACCTGAACTTCGACAGCAAGGGCTCGTCGCAGTTCACCTCGATCACCAAGACGCTGTCCGCGCAGACCCAGCCGAACAACCAGTTCGCCATCGACCTCGACGGTGACGTGGTGTCCGCCCCCTCGGTCTCCTCGACGCTGACCGGCGGCAGTGCCCAGATCTCCGGCAGCTTCACCCAGCAGTCCGCCACCGACCTGGCGAACGTGCTGAAGTACGGCTCGCTGCCGCTGGCCTTCAACATCTCCGACAAGACCACCGTCTCGGCCGCACTCGGCGGCCAGCAGCTGCGCGGCGGCATGATCGCCGGCGCGGTCGGCCTCGCGCTGGTCGTGCTGTACCTGCTGGCGTACTACCGCGGCCTGAGCTTCGTGGCCGTGCTCAGCCTCGTCGTCTCGGCCGCGCTGACCTACACGATCATGTGCCTGCTGGGTGAGGCGGTCGGATTCGCGCTGAACCTGCCCGCGGTCTGCGGTGCCATCGTCGCGATCGGCATCACCGCGGACTCGTTCATCGTGTTCTTCGAGAGAATCCGGGACGAGCTACGCGACGGCAGGTCGCTGCAACCCGCGGTGGCCCGCGGCTGGCCCAGGGCGCGGCGCACCATCCTGGTGTCGGACTTCGTGTCCTTCCTGGCCGCGGCGGTGCTCTACATCGTCTCGGTCGGCAAGGTCCGGGGCTTCGCCTTCACCCTCGGCCTGACCACGCTGCTCGACGTCGCGGTGGTGTTCCTGTTCACCAAGCCGCTGATGACGATCCTGGCCCGCAAGGCCTTCTACGCCAGGGGCCACAAGTGGTCCGGTCTCAACCCGGAGAGCCTGGGCGTTCGCGCGCCCCTGCGCCGCATCCGCCGCCAGTCCTCCTCCGAGACGAAGGAAGCCTGATGTCCAAGCTCGGCACCCTCGGTCACCGGCTGCATCGCGGTGAGGTCAGCTACGACTTCGTCGGCAAGCGGAAGATCTGGTACTCGATCTCCATCCTGGTGACGATCGTCGCGATCGTCGGCCTGGTGGTGAACGGCCTGAAGGAGAGCATCGACTTCTCCGGCGGCGCGGTCTTCAACACGCCGAAGACGTCGATGTCCGTCTCCGACGTGCAGGACAAGATCTCCGGCGACACCGGCGGCCGCTCCGCGACCGTGCAGAAGCTCGGCAACGGCAGCATGCGCATCCAGGTCGCCGACCTGTCCACGGACCAGTCCAAGAAGGTCCAGCAGGAGATCGCCAAGGACCTGAACATCCCCACGTCGAAGATCGACGCGGAGATCGTCGGCCCCAGCTGGGGCAAGGAGATCACCCACAAGGCGCTCGAAGGTCTGATCATCTTCCTGGTGCTGGTGGTCATCTATCTGGCCATCGCCTTCGAGTGGCGGATGGCCGTGGCCGCCCTCGTCGCCCTGCTGCACGACCTGACGATCACCGTCGGCGTCTACGCGATCGTCGGCTTCGAGGTCTCGCCCGGTACGGTGATCGGCCTGCTGACCATCCTCGGTTACTCGCTCTACGACACGGTCGTGGTGTTCGACGGGCTGAAGGAAGCCAGCAAGGACATCACCAAGAAGAACACCTCCACCTACAGCGAGGTCGCCAACCGCAGCCTCAACAGCACCCTGGTCCGGTCGATCAACACCACCGTGGTGGCGCTGCTGCCGGTCGCCGCGCTGCTGTTCATCGGTGGCGGCATCCTCGGCGCCGGCATGCTCAACGACATCGCGCTCGCGCTGTTCGTCGGCCTCACCGCCGGCGCGTACTCCTCCATCTTCATCGCCACCCCGATCGTGGCGGAGCTGAAGGAGCGCGAGCCGCAGATGAAGTCGCTGCGCAAGCGGGTGCTGGCCAAGCGGGTCTCCGACGCGGCCAAGGCGAAGGCCAGGGTCGCGGCCGGGGAGCCCCCGGTCGACCCCGACGACCTCGAGGACGCCGTGCTCGACGGTGACGAGGACGACGAGGACGGCGCCGCCCCCGCGGTCGTCGGCCCGCGCGGCACCGGCTCCGGCAGCACCGCGAGCAGTGGCCGCCCGACCCGCAACCAGCCCGCCAACCGCGGCAGCCGCGGCCGCAACCGCCCCTCCGGCAAGCGCCGCTGATCCGCCGCCCGCCGCCGCCCGGGAGTACGACACCGGGCGGCGGCGGGCGTTTGCACGTCTTCCCACCGCCGTCCGCCCACCGCCCGGCGCCCCCCCGGGGGCCCCGCGCGCCGGCCTCGTACCACCCGTACCGAAAGAAGTGCCATGACCTCGACGGAAGCCGCCTCCACCGAGCTGCGCGACCTGCTGCTGTCCCGGATCCGCGATGTGGCGGACTACCCGCAGCCCGGGGTGATGTTCAAGGACATCACCCCGCTGCTGGCCGACCCGGTGGCGTTCAACGCCCTGGTCGACGCGCTCGCCGGGCTGTGCGCCCGGCACGCCGCCACGCAGGTCGTCGGGCTGGAGGCGCGCGGTTTCATCCTGGCCGCGCCCGCCGCCGCCCGGGCCCGCCTCGGCTTCGTCCCGGTCCGCAAGGCCGGCAAGCTGCCCGGGCCGACCCTCGCACAGGGGTACGCCCTGGAGTACGGCACCGCCGAGATCGAGGTGCACGCCGACGCCTTCGGGCCCGGGGACCGGGTGATCGTCATCGACGACGTGCTCGCCACCGGCGGCACCGCCGAGGCCGCGCTCGACCTGATCGGGCGTACCGGCGCCACCGTGGTGGGCGTGGCCATGCTGATGGAGCTGACCGCGCTCGGCGGGCGGGAGCGGCTGGCCCCGGTGCTGAAGGGCGTCCCGCTCGACGCGCTCGTCGCGGTCTGAGCCGCCCCGGTCGCGGCGCGCACCGCGCCGGGTTCGCCGGGTTCCGGGCGCTCCCCGCGAGCGCCCGGGCGCCGTGTACGGCGGTCGGCGGGGCCTCCTTGCCCCCGACGGCCGCCCGCTGGCGGCCGCCGCTCGTTACCATGGGACTTCGACCGCGTGAGGAGTGCCGTTGCCAGACCAGGCCCAGCCGCTGGACGCCGCTGACGGGACCGCCGAGGTGACGGGACCGGCCGACGGCGGAGCCGGTGCGCCCGAATCCGCCGAGACCGGCAGCGACACCGACGGCGCCACCCTCGCGCCCAAGCCCGGTCCGGCCGCGGTCCGGCCGGTCCGTACCCCGGGCAGCGTGGCCCCGACCCGGCCAGGGCCCTCCTCCAGCCGGGTCCGCGCCCGGCTCGCCCGGCTCGGCGTGCAGCGCTCCAGTGCCTACAACCCGGTGCTGGAACCCCTGCTGCGGATCGTCCGGGGCAACGACCCCAAGGGCGACAGCGCGCAGATGCGGCAGATCGAGGCCGCCTACCAGGTCGCCGAGCGCTGGCACCGCGGCCAGAAGCGCAAGAGCGGCGACCCGTACATCACCCACCCGCTGGCGGTCACCACCATCCTCGCCGAGCTCGGCATGGACCCGGCCACCCTGATGGCCGGGCTGCTGCACGACACCGTCGAGGACACCGAGTACGGCCTGGAGCAGCTGCGCCGCGACTTCGGCGACCAGGTCGCCCTGCTCGTCGACGGCGTCACCAAGCTGGACAAGGTCAAGTTCGGCGAGGCCGCGCAGGCCGAGACGGTGCGCAAGATGGTCGTCGCGATGGCCAAGGACCCCCGGGTCCTGGTGATCAAGCTCGCCGACCGGCTGCACAACATGCGCACCATGCGCTACCTCAAGCGGGAGAAGCAGGAGAAGAAGGCCCGCGAGACCCTGGAGATCTACGCCCCGCTGGCCCACCGGCTGGGCATGAACACCATCAAGTGGGAGCTGGAGGACCTCGCCTTCGCGATCCTCTACCCGAAGATGTACGACGAGATCGTCCGCCTGGTGGCCGAGCGCGCTCCCAAGCGCGACGAGTACCTGGCCGTGGTCACCGACCAGGTGCAGCAGGACCTGCGCGCGGCCCGGATCAAGGCCACCGTCACCGGGCGCCCGAAGCACTACTACAGCGTGTACCAGAAGATGATCGTCCGCGGCCGGGACTTCGCGGAGATCTACGACCTGGTCGGCATCCGGGTGCTGGTCGACACCGTCCGGGACTGCTACGCGGCCCTCGGCACCATCCACGCGCGATGGAACCCGGTCCCCGGCCGGTTCAAGGACTACATCGCGATGCCGAAGTTCAACATGTACCAGTCGCTGCACACCACGGTGATCGGTCCCAGCGGCAAGCCCGTCGAGCTGCAGATCCGTACCTTCGACATGCACCGCCGCGCCGAGTACGGCATCGCCGCGCACTGGAAGTACAAGCAGGAGGCGGTGGCCGGCGCCTCCAAGGTCCGCACCGACAGCCCGCGTTCGGACAAGAAGGACGACGCGGTCAACGACATGGCGTGGCTGCGGCAACTCCTGGACTGGCAGAAGGAGACCGAGGACCCGGGCGAGTTCCTGGAGTCGCTGCGCTTCGACCTCTCGCAGAGCGAGGTCTTCGTCTTCACCCCCAAGGGCGACGTGATAGCGCTGCCGGCCGGCGCCACCCCCGTGGACTTCGCCTACGCGGTGCACACCGAGGTCGGCCACCGCACCATCGGCGCCCGCGTCAACGGCCGCCTGGTGCCGCTGGAGTCCACCCTCGACAACGGGGACACCGTGGAGGTCTTCACCTCCAAGGCGTCCGGTGCCGGGCCGTCGCAGGACTGGCTGGGCTTCGTCAAGTCGCCCCGGGCCCGCAACAAGATCCGTGCCTGGTTCTCCAAGGAGCGCCGCGAGGAGGCGGTCGAGCAGGGCAAGGAGGCCATCGCGCGGGCGATGCGCAAGCAGAACCTGCCCATCCAGCGGGTGCTGACCGGCGACTCCCTGGTCACCCTCGCCCACGAGATGCGCTATCCCGACATCTCCGCGCTCTACGCGGCGATCGGCGAGGGCCACATCACCGCGCAGTCCGTGGTGCAGAAGCTGGTCGACGCGCTCGGCGGCGAGGACGGCGCGACCGAGGACATCGCCGAGATCACCACGCCCACCCAGGGGCGCACCAAGCGGCGCAACAACGCCGACCCGGGCGTCATCGTCAAGGGCGAGACCGACGTCTGGGTGAAGCTCTCCCGCTGCTGCACCCCGGTCCCCGGCGACCCCATCATCGGCTTCGTCACGCGCGGCAACGGCGTCTCGGTGCACCGCGCCGACTGTGTCAACGTCGAGTCGCTCTCCCAGCAGCCCGAGCGGATCATCGACGTGGAGTGGGCGCCCACCCAGTCCTCGGTCTTCCTGGTCGCCATCCAGGTCGAGGCGCTGGACCGGGCCCGCCTGCTGTCCGACGTCACCCGCGTGCTGTCCGACCAGCACGTCAACATCCTGTCCGCCGCCGTGCAGACCTCCCGCGACCGGGTGGCCATCTCCCGCTTCACCTTCGAGATGGGGGATCCCAAGCACCTCGGCCACGTGCTCAAGGCCGTGCGCGGCGTGGAGGGCGTCTACGACGTCTACCGGGTGACCTCCGGCCGCCAGCAGCGCTGACCGCGCCCGGCGGCATAGGATCGTCGGTCGTGGGCCACGTCGGCGACGGGGGAGGACGCGCATGACGGCAGCCGCCGGGGGACTGCTCGGCAACCGCTACCGGTTACTGCGCCCGCTCGGAGCGGGCGGGAGCAGCCGCGTCTACGAGGCCGAGGACCTGACGCTGGGCCGCCGGGTGGCGGTCAAGGTGCTGCGGCTGCTGGACGGGCTGACGATCGACCCGATGGTCCTCGAACGCTTCCGGCGCGAGTCGGAGACGCTGGCCAGGATCAGCTCCTCCGCGGTGGTCCGCGTCCAGGACGCGGGGGTGGACGCTTCCTCGAGCACGCCTTTCCTGGTGATGGAACTCCTCGACGGCGTCGAGCTGTTGACCCTCGTCGAGCGCGAGGGGGCGTTACCGGTCGAGGTCGTGGAGACCGTCGCGGCGAGCATCTGCGCGGGCCTGGAGGTCGTGCACGAGGCGGGCGTGGTGCACCGCGACGTCAAACCGTCGAACGTGATGGTCACCCGCTCCGGCCGGGTCGTGCTCCACGACTTCGGGCTGTCCCGGGTGCTCGACACCACGCCGGTGACCGGCCTCGGCGACGTCGTGGGCACCCCGCGCCACCTGCCGCCGGAGTCGATGCGCGGGGCGACGCCCCGTCCCACCGCCGACATGTACGGCCTGGGCACCTGCATGTTCACCATGCTCACCGGGCACGAGCCGTTCCCGGACGAGGAGGAGATCGCGGGGATCGTCTACCAGGTCGTCGACGTCGGCGTGCCCCGGCTGACGGGCACCGCGGGCATACCCGACCGGCTGGCGGCGCTCGTCGACTCGCTGACCGAGCGGGACCCCTCCCGCCGGCCGGGGAACGCCGCGGAGGTGCTCAGCACGCTCCCGTTCGGCAGCGCGCCGGAGACCACGCAACTGCTGCGGGACATGGTCGCCCGATGCGTGCGCGACGACGCGGTGGCCAGCGTGCACCACGCGATGCCCGCACCCGCGCCGGAGGACAGGACCGTCGCGGTGCCCGACGCGCAGACGCGGACCGGGTACCCCGAGCTCCTGCGCGACACGGACGTCACCCTCGTACGGCCGTCGGCCACCGGGGAGCAGCCGGCGGCGCAGTGGCCCACGGCGGCGGCCGGTTCCGAGCCGCTCGGGCTCAGCGGCACCACGCAGCAGATGGTGATGAGCGGCATGACCGAGCCGAAGGCGACGTCCCGGCTGCGGGAGGCCGTCACCCTCGTGCACCGCGGCGACCTGCAGGACGCGGTACGCATCCTGGGCACGCTCGCCCGGGTCTGCCCCACCTCCCTGGGCCGCGACCATCCCACCACGCTGGCCGCCCAGTTCTGGCAGGCGATGTGCCTGTCCCGGCTGGGCGCGGGCGGCGAGGCCGTGGCGCTGTTCTCCGCGGTGAGCGAGCGATGCGAAGCGGAAAGGGGCACCGGACGTGCTTGAGATCGACGTCACGCTGGCGGCCGGCCGGCGGGGCAGTGCCGAGGACGACCTCCGCTCCCTGCTGCGCTGGCTGCGCGAGGACGAGAACCTGGCCGGCCGTGCCGACGGCCGGGTCCGCGACGGCACCCCGCCGCAGCCCGGCCGGATGGGCACCGCCTTCGACATCCTCCAACTCGTCATCGGCTCGGGCCTGTCCGCCGCGGCCCTGGTGGTGTCCGTCCTCCAGTGGCGCGACGCGCGGCACCGGGAGCCGGCCATCACGCTGCGCCGGGGCGGGATGACGGTGGAGATCCCGTCGGCCTCGGAGGTGAACGCCGCGGTTCTCACCCGAGCCGTCGAACTCCTCGCGGCGGTCCCGGTGGACGCGGTCCCTGCCGAGGCTTCGGCGGAGGCGGCTCCGGCCGAAGGGCCGCTCGCGGGGGAGCCGGTCATGGTGCCGGCCGCCGCCGCGCCCCCGCCGCCCGCGCCGCCGTTGCCGCTGGTCCCCCTGGCGCGGACACCCCCGCCGTCCGTGCCGCCGCTGCCGTCCGCACCACTGCCCGTGCCGCCCGCCGCCGCACACGCCCCCGCACCCCTCACGGAAGAGCCGGAAGGTGATGGAACGCCTTCCTGACCCGATGGCCTCGCGGGCCGTGATCATCGGCACCGCCGCCTATCTCCAGCTGGAGCAACTGCCCGCCGTCAACGCCAATCTGCGCGACCTCGCGCAGGCACTCGGCGACCCGATGCTGTGGGGCCTGCCCGACCGGAACTGCGTGATCATCGCCGACCCGCAGGACTCCTCGGCCCTGCTCGACCCGGTGCACCGCGCCGGGGACGAGGCCGAGGACACCCTGCTGGTCTACTACGCGGGCCACGGCCTGCGGGACGCGGAGTCCGCCGACCTCTACCTCGCCCTGACCGGATCGCGCGCCAACACCGGCTACACCGCGGTCGCCTACCAGCACCTGCGCACGGCGGTACGCCAGTCCCGGGCCCGCCGCAAGATCATCGTCCTCGACTGCTGCTTCAGCGGGCGCGCGGCGCGCGCCCTGGACGGCGGCATCGCCGACGAGACCGCGGTGGACGGCGCCTACGTGCTGGCGGCCTCACCCCGGGACCGGGTGGCGCTGGCCCCCGACGGGGAGATGTACACCGCCTTCACCGGCGAACTGCTGGACATCCTGCGGCTGGGCATCGACGACGGCCCCGAACTCATCGACCTGGAGACGATCTACCAGCTCCTGGACGTCCGGCTGCGGGCCAAGAACCGCCCGCGCCCGCAGCGGCACCAGGAGAACAACACCGGCCGCCTGCCCCTCGTACGCAACCGCGCGGCGGCCACCGAGCCCGTACCCGCGGGGCCGGTGCTGCGCGAGGAGGTCCGCGCGGCCATGCTCGCCGCCGGGCTCAACCTCGCCCGCCTGCTGCGCTCCGTCGGCCGCAGCAGGGACGCCCTCCCGGTCCTGCGGCTGGCCCTCCAGGAAGGGGCGCCCGAGACCGGGGCGAACAACTTCGCGGTCCAGCTCGAACTGGCCGAACTCCTCGCGGACACCGGACGGAGCCGGGAGGCCGTCGAGGTCCTGGAGCAGGCGTTCATGGAGACCCACAAGTCCTTCGGGCCCGAGGCGGTCCAGGTCTGCCGCCGCCTCGCCGACCTCCTCCAGGAGTCCGGCAACCACATCCAGGCGTGCGAGGTCCTCAAACACGCCCTCGACCTCACCGAAATGTCCACCCCCACCACCCCCTGACCGGAGGCACCCGCACCAACACGGGCCGCACGAGCGGAAGTACCCGCACCAACGGGCGCCGCACGAGCGGAGGCACCCGCACCAACAAGGGGCGCGGGGAACTGCGCGAGAAACCCCCCACCGGGGGTGGTCCCTGAACACACAGGACCACCCCCGGTGGGGGGTCACCTCACTACCGAAACTCCCCCATACCCTTGAGCGCCGCGTCCAGCAACGCCTGCCGCCCATCCAGCTCGGCCTGCAGCTTGTCCGCCTTCGCCGAGTTCCCCGCGGCGCGAGCCGTCGCGATCTGCCCTTGCAACTTCTCGACGGCCGCCTGGAGTTGGCCGGTCAGGCCGGCCGCCCGCGCCCGCACCTCCGGGTTGGTCCGGCGCCACTCCGCTTCCTCGGACTCCTGCAGAGCCCGCTCCACGGTGTGCATCCGCGCCTCGATCCGCGGCCGGGCGTCGCGCGGCACGTGGCCGACCGCCTCCCAGCGCTCGTTGATCGAACGGAAGGCGCCCCGCGCGGACTTGAGATCCGTCACCGGCAGCAGCTTCTCCGCCTCGGCGACCAGCTCCTCCTTGCGCGCGAGGTTGTCCCGCTGCTCGCCGTCCCGCTCGGCGAAGACCTCGCCGCGCGCGGCGAAGAAGACGTCCTGCGCACCGCGGAAGCGGTTCCACAGGTCGTCCTCGGCCTCGCGCTGCGCGCGTCCGGCCGCCTTCCACTCCGTCATCAGGTCGCGGTAGCGGGCCGCGGTCGGACCCCAGTCCGTCGAACCGGACAGCGACAGCGCCTCGGTGACCAGCTTCTCCTTGGTCCGCCGGGCCTCCTCGCGCTGCGCGTCCAGCGACGCGAAGTGCGCCTTGCGCCGCTTGGAGAACACCGAACGGGCGTGGCTGAAGCGGTGCCACAGCTCGTCGTCGGCCTTGCGGTCCAGCCGCGGCAGGCCCTTCCAGGTGTCGACCAGGGCCCGCAGCCGCTCACCCGCGGTGCGCCACTGCTCGCTCTCGGCCAACTCCTCGGCCTCGGCGACCAGTTTCTCCTTGGCGGCCTTGGCCTCCTCGCTCTGCTTGGCCCGGACCGCCCTGCGCTCCTCGCGCCGGGTGTCCACGAGCGTCACCAGGGCGTCCAGCCGGGTGCCGAGCGCCGCCAGGTCGCCGACCGCATGCGCCTCGGTCACCGCCGTACGCAGGTGCTCGATCGCGGCCAGCGCTTCCTTGGGCGCCAGATCGGTGGTCTGCACCCGCCGTTCGAGGAGGCCGATCTCCACGACGAGCCCCTCGTACTTGCGCTCGTAATAGGCGAGCGCCTCATCGGGGGAGCCCGCCTGCCACGAACCGACCTCCTTCTCACCGTCGGCCGTACGCACGTACACGGTCCCCGTCTCGTCGACGCGGCCCCACGGGTCGCTGCTCACAGCGCCTCCCTCATGTGATGCCCACCGGGTCACCGCCGGCGGGCATCGTCCACAGTGTCTCTCCGGCCGGGCCGCACGCCCTGACCGGTCCCAACCGCCAACATAGGCGACCGGCGCCCCGGCTGTCCGCATCCGATGCGCGCCCAATCGCGAATTCGGATACCGATCAGGACTCGGTCCGATCATGGCGAGGTAGCGGCAGTGCCGCCGCCGGGGTCAGGACTTGGTGACGGTGGCCTTGTTGATCACCACGGTCGCGTTCGGCGCGCCGTCGCCCTGGCCGGTGCTCTCACCGTCGGCGGCGATCTTGTCCAGCACCTTCATGCCGGACGAGGAGATGGTGCCGAACGGCGTGTACTGCGGGGGCAGCGGGCTGGCCTTGTAGACCAGGAAGAACTGGCTGCCGCCGGTGTGCGCCTGGCCGGTGTTGGCCATCGCGACGGTGCCCGCGGGGTAGGTGACCGAACCGGAGGTCGCGTCGGCCTTGCCGAACGCCGTCAGGTTCTCGTCCGGGATGGTGTAGCCCGGGCCGCCGGAGCCCTGCCCGGTCGGGTCGCCGCACTGCAGCACGTAGATGCCCGTGGTGGTGAGCCGGTGGCACTTGGTGTGGTCGAAGAAGCCCTGGTCGGACAGGAACTTGAACGAGTTCGCGGTGTGCGGCGCCTTGGCCGCCTCCAGCGAGATCGGGATCGCGCCGCAGGTGGTGTCCAGGTTGAAGGTGTACGTGGCCGACTTGTCGATCGTCATCGCCGGCTCCTTCTTCCACTGCTTGGTGCCGGGCTTGCCCGCCTCGGCCTTCTTGCAGGGGTCGGGACCCTTGGGCGCTGCGGTGGTGGGGGCCGCCGCGGACGGGGTGGGGCTGGAGGCGGCCGCGTCGTCCTTCTTCTTGCCGCTGCTGCCGTCGAAGGCGCCGGCCGCCCACGCGCCGCCGAGCGAGGCCACCACCACGGCGACCACCACGGTGATCACCGAGTTGCGCACCCGCGCCTTGCGGCGCGCGCCGACCCGGCGCTCCTGCTGCCGCGCGAACTTGTCCCGGGCGAGCTGGCGCCGCCGCTGATCCTTGGTGGTCACTTCGCCGTCTCCGTCGTTGAGTGTCGGTTGTCCGTCCGTGCCGCGCACCGACGCATTGCGTTGTATGTTTCCTGTGCGCCGGCTGTATCCAAGGGGACACAGTCGGTGCTGAACGTGCCGTATGCGAATGTACGTGCCGCAGATCTTCGCGTCACGGCGCACCTGCCGTCCAGTCCGCGAACCGGCGGCAAACAGGTTCGCAGCGGTGCGCGGGTCGCCGGTAGGCTCAGAGGGCACCGACCGCGGACGACAGAAGGACGAACGTGCTCATTGCCGGGTTCCCCGCCGGGGCGTGGGGCACGAACTGCTACGTGGTCGCGCCGGCCGCCGGCGAGGAGTGCGTGATCATCGACCCGGGCCACCTCGCGGCCCAGGGCGTCGAGGACCTCCTCGCCAAGCACCGGCTCAAGCCCGTGGCGGTGATTCTCAGCCACGGCCACATCGACCACGTCGCCTCGGTGCTGCCGGTCTGCGGCGCGCACGGCGTGCCCGCCTGGATCCACCCCTCCGACCGCTACATGATGAGCGACCCGGAGAAGGCCCTGGGCCGGGCCGTCGGCGCGCAGTTGATGGGCGAGCTGGCCGTCGGCGAACCCGACGACCTGAGGGAACTGGCCGACGGGGACACCCTCGCGCTGGCCGGGCTGGAGTTCGGCGTCGCGCACGCACCCGGCCATACCAAGGGGTCGGTGACCTACCGGCTGCCCGAGAGCGCCGACGTGCCGTCGGTGTTCTTCTCGGGCGACCTGCTGTTCGCCGGCTCCGTCGGACGCTCCGACCTGCCCGGTGGCGACCCCGCCGAGCTGTACGAGTCGCTGGCCCGCGTGTGCCTGCCGCTCGACGACTCGACGGTGGTGCTCTCCGGGCACGGCCCCCAGACGACCATCGGCCGCGAGCGCGCCACCAACCCCTTCCTGGGCGAGGCGGCCCGCGGCCAAGGAGCCGGCCAACCGGCTCCACGACGAGGATTGTGACTGTCACTGCCGTGAGCACGTTCCAGGCCCCCAAGGGCACCTACGACCTCCTGCCGCCCGACTCCGCGACCTTCCTCGCGGTGCGCGAGGCGATCGCCGCCCCGGTCCGCCGGGCCGGCTACGGATACGTCGAGACCCCCGGCTTCGAGCACGTCGAGCTGTTCTCCCGCGGGGTCGGCGAGTCGACCGACATCGTCACCAAGGAGATGTACGCCTTCACCACCAAGGGCGGCACCGACCTGGCGCTGCGCCCCGAGGGGACCGCCTCGGTGCTGCGCGCCGCCCTCCAGGCCAACCTGCACCGCGCCGGCAACCTGCCGGTCAAGCTCTGGTACTCCGGCTCGTACTACCGCTACGAGAATCCGCAGGCCGGCCGCTACCGGCACTTCTCGCAGGTGGGCGCCGAGGCGATCGGGGCCGAGGACCCGGCGCTGGACGCCGAGTTGATCATCCTGGCGGCGGACGCGTACCGCTCGCTCGGCCTGACCGGCTTCCGGCTGCTGCTGAACTCGCTGGGCGACAAGGAGTGCCGTCCCGCCTACCGCGCCGCGCTCCAGGAGTTCCTGCGCGGCCTCGACCTCGACGACGACACCCGCAAGCGGATCGAGATCAACCCGCTGCGGGTGCTGGACGACAAGCGCGAGTCCGTGCAGCGTCAACTCACCGGCGCGCCGCTGATCGTGGATCACCTGTGCGAGGCGTGCAAGGAGTACCACGAGCGGGTCCGCGAGCTGCTGACCGCGGCCGGGGTGGCCTACGAGGACGACCCGCGGCTGGTCCGGGGCCTGGACTACTACACCCGCACCACCTTCGAGTTCGTGCACGACGCCCTCGGTTCGCAGTCCGCGGTCGGCGGCGGCGGGCGGTACGACGGCCTGTCCGAGATGATCGGCGGCCCGTCGCTGCCGTCGGTCGGCTGGGCGCTGGGCGTGGACCGCACCGTGCTGGCGCTCAAGGCGGAGGGCGTGGAGCTCCCGCTGCCCGCGGCCACCGACGTGTACGCGGTGCCGCTCGGCGACCAGGCACGGCGGACGCTGTTCGCACTGGTCACGGAGTTGCGGCGGGCCGGGGTCGCAGCGGACTTCGCGTTCGGCGGCAAGGGCATCAAGAACGCCATGAAGTCCGCGGACCGCTCCGGCGCCCGTTTCGCGGTCGTCGCGGGCGACCGGGACCTCGCGGAGGGTGTGGTGCAGCTCAAGGACCTGGTCAGCGGCGAGCAGGGCCCGGTCGCGCTGTCCGAGGTGGCGGACACCGTCAAGGAACGGCTGGTTTGAACCGCTCGTCCGTGTACCAGGGCGGGCGAACCTTACTCCATTCACACCGCCCTGGTGCACAATATGGGTGCCCGCCCCCACGGACCTAAGAGATCGGCGATCATGACGACTTCCGCGTTGGACGAGAGGCGAACGGACGGCGACGGACACCCCGAGTCCCCCTTGCAGCGCGAGATCGTGCCGAGCAAGGCGTTCACGTGGCTGCTGCTCATCGCGGGCGTGCTCGGCCTGTGGGCCTCCTTCGTCATCACCAATGACAAGTTCGTCCTGCTGCAGAACACCGTCGACGGCAAGCCCAGCCACTTCTCGTGCAGCCTGAACCCGGTCATCGCCTGCGGCGACGTGATGCAGAGCAAGCAGGCGCACGCCTTCGGCTTCCAGAACCCGATCATCGGCCTGGTCGCGTACGGCGTGGTGATCTGCCTGGCGATGGGCATCTTCGCCGGCGGCCGCTACAAGCCGTGGTTCTGGTACGGCCTGCAGGCCGGCAGCCTGTTCGGGGTCGGCTTCATCACCTGGCTCCAGTACCAGACGATCTACAACATCCACGCGGTCTGCCTGTGGTGCTGCCTGGCGTGGATCGTCACCATCCTGATCTTCTGGTACACCGCCGTGCACAACATCCGGCACGGCCTGATCAAGGTGCCGGGCAAGGTCCGCGGGGCGGTGCTGGAGTTCCACTGGGTGGTGCCGGTGGTGTGGTACGCGGTGATCGGCATGCTGATCCTGACCCACTTCTGGTACTACTGGAAGACGGTCATCTGATCGTCCGGGGGCCGTCCGACCTGCTGTAACGCCGTCTGCAACGGCGTTCTGCACGGGCGTCTACAACGGTGTCACGTACGCTCCCGAGGCGCCGCCGTCGACCAGGAACTGGCTCGCGGTGACGAAGCCCGCGTCGTCACTCGCGAGGAAGGCCACGGCGGCGGCGATCTCCTCGGCCCTCGCGAACCGTCCCATCGGGATGTGCTTCAGCCGCCGGGCGGCTCGCTCGGGGTCCTTCGCGAACAGCTCGCGCAGCAGCGGGGTGTCCACCGGACCCGGGCACAGGGCGTTCACCCGGACCCCCTCGCGGGCGAACTGCACCCCCAGCTCGCGCGTCATCGCCAGCACCCCGCCCTTGGAGGCGGTGCCGGAGATCTGCGAGGTGGCCGCGCCCAGCACCGCCGCGAAGGACGCGGTGTTGATGATCGACCCCCTGCCCTGCCGCTGCATGTACGGCAGTACCGCCTTGCAGCACAGGTACACCGACGTCAGGTTGATCTCCTGCACCCGGCTCCAGGCGTCCAGGCCGGTGGTCAGGATCGAACCGTCCTCCGGCGGTGAGACGCCCGCGTTGTTGAACGCGACGTCCACCGAGCCGTAGGTGTCCTGGGCGGCCGCGAACAGCGCCTCGACCTGGCCCGGGTCGGTGACGTCGGTGTGCACGAAGAGCCCGCCGATCTGCTCGGCCACGGCCCGGCCGCTCTCCACGTCCACGTCCGCGGCCACCACCCGCGCGCCCTCGCTCGCCAGCCGGCGGGCCGCGGCCCGGCCGATCCCGCTGCCCGCGCCGGTGACCACCGCGGTGCGCCCGACCAGGCGCCGGCAGGCGGGCGGCTCGGCCGGGTCGTCGGTGTCCGTCACGGGTGCCTCCTCGCCGGATGGGCGCGCCTGGGTGCACGGCGCTCTCGTCCTCATAGGTATGGCTTTCGCCGTCCGCGTTGAAACGGAGCGAACCGCGAGGTCGGAGAGTGTCACAGGGGTGGCATACGCTGCACGGGTGGAGCCAGATCTGTTCAGCGCGGCCGCGGAGGAGCGGCGGGAGCGGGACCCGGGCAGCAGCCCGCTCGCGGTGCGGATGCGCCCGCGCACCCTGGAGGAGGTGGTGGGCCAGCAGCACCTGCTGCGCACGGGCTCGCCGCTGCGCCGCCTGGTGGGGGAGGACGGCAGCGGTCCGGCCGGCGCCTCCTCGGTGATCCTGTGGGGCCCGCCCGGCACCGGGAAGACCACGCTCGCCTACGTCGTCAGCAAGGCCACGAACAAGCGCTTCGTGGAGCTGTCGGCCATCACCGCGGGCGTGAAGGAGGTCCGCGCGGTCATCGAGAGCGCCAAGCGCCAGGCCGGCGGGTACGACCGGGAGACCGTGCTGTTCCTCGACGAGATCCACCGCTTCAGCAAGGCGCAGCAGGACTCGCTGCTGCCCGCGGTGGAGAACCGCTGGGTCACGCTGATCGCCGCCACCACGGAGAACCCGTACTTCTCGGTGATCTCGCCGCTGCTGTCCCGCTCCCTCCTGCTGACCCTCGAATCCCTCACCGACGACGACATCCGCGGCGTGCTGCACCGCGCGCTCACCGAGGAGCGGGGGCTGGGCGGCGCGGTCACGCTGGCGCAGGACGCCGAGGAGCACCTGCTGCGGATCTCCGGCGGTGACGCCCGCCGCGCGCTGACCGCGCTGGAGGCCGGCGCCGGTTCCGCGCTCGCCAAGGGCGAGGACACCCTCACCCTCGCCACCGTCGAGGAGGCCGTCGACCGCGCCGCGGTGGTGTACGACCGCGACGGCGACCAGCACTACGACGTGGCGAGCGCGCTGATCAAGTCCATCCGCGGCTCCGACGTCGACGCGGCGCTGCACTACCTGGCGCGGATGATCGTGGCGGGGGAGGACCCCCGCTTCATCGCCCGCCGGCTGATGATCTCGGCCAGCGAGGACATCGGGCTGGCCGATCCGACCGCCCTGCCCACCGCGGTCGCCGCCGCGCATGCGGTCGCGATGATCGGCTTCCCCGAGGCGTCCCTCATCCTCAGCCACGCCACGATCGCGCTGGCCCTCGCGCCGAAGTCCAACGCGGCGACCACCGCGATCGGGGCGGCGCTCGCGGATGTCCGCGCGGGCAACGCGGGGTCGGTGCCCGCGCATCTGCGGGACGGCCACTACAAGGGCGCGGCCAAGCTCGGCCACGCCCAGGGGTACGTCTATCCGCACGACGTGCCCGGGGCGATCGCCGCGCAGCAGTACCTGCCGGACGGGATCGCCGACCGGCGGTATTACGAGCCCACCCGGTACGGCGCGGAGGCGCGGTTCGCGGACATCCTCGAGCGGGTGCGGAGCAGGCTTTCCGGCGGTGAGTGACCCTCCGGGGTGCCCCTGACCCTCCGGGGTGTCCCGTCCTGCCGGTTGAGGGGCCTTGCGGTCCGCCGTGGCTTGTCGCGCAGTTCCCGGCGCCCCTGGTTTGTGCGGCTCCTCCGCGAAAAGAGCGTCACCACCAAGGACGGGCCTACGTTCGGGCGGAGGCGAAGAGGTGGCGGAGGGCGCGGCGGCCGGCCGCGGGACCGTCGACCGGGGCGGGAAAATCGAAACGGGCGTCGTACGTCCCGGCAGGTCCGCTGCAACGGACCCGGAGCCCGAACCGGTCGAGGGCGAGCGGGATGACCGCTGTCGGGGCGGAGCCGCCGCAGGACCCCGCCGGCATCCCGCACAGCAGCGCCACCTCCTCGGGATGAGCGGCGGCGAGGTGCTGGAGGACCTCGGTCTCGAACGGCGCCAGCGGGTCGGGCGCGGCGGCGGCGAACTCGTCCGGCTCGACCAGTGCGGTACCCCAGAGGTCGTCCAGCGAGATCTCCCCGGGTTCCAGCCGCAGCAGTTCCGCGTCGGACTCGAACCCGCCGCCGGGAACGTGGGTGAGCCACCCGGCGACCCAGGCGCGGCCGCGGATGCGGTGCGGGACGGCGACGGGTGCCACGTCCGTGACTTCGAGCACAGCCGGCACCTCGTCGTCGGTGGCGTGCCGCACCGCCCGCACGGCGGCGCTGTCCCGCGGGAAGAGCAGGAACACGTCCCCCTCGGGCCCGACGGAGCGGCGCAGCGGCACCATCGGTTCGGGCGGGGCCGGCCGCAGCGCGGGAATGGCCAGCGCGAGGGACGGGTTACCCTCGACCAGAGTGCGCGCGCGTTCGGCGGCCGAGGGCTGCCGGGGCGCCTTTTCCACTTCGGGACGCGGCTGACCGTTCTCCTGCTGCTGCGACGGCAGTTCGGGTGCGGGGTTCCCGGGTCGAATCATGCGTACTCCTCAGCTAAGGTAAGCCTTACCTAATCTACACGGAGGTTCGACGCACGTGAATCAGTCGCGTCCCAAGGTCAAGAAGTCCCGGGCGCTCGGCATCGCGCTCACCCCGAAGGCCGTCCGGTACTTCGAGGCCCGTCCCTACCCGCCCGGTGAGCACGGCCGCGGTCGCAAGCAGAACAGCGACTACAAGACCCGTCTGCTGGAGAAGCAGCGGCTGCGCGCGCAGTACGACATCAGCGAGCGCCAGATGCAGCGGGCGTACGACCGCGCGAAGAAGGTCGAAGGCAAGACCGGCGAGGCGCTGATCGTCGAGCTGGAGCGCCGGCTGGACGCGCTGGTGCTGCGGTCCGGGCTGGCCCGCACCATCTACCAGTCGCGGCAGATGGTCGTGCACGGCCACATCGAGGTCAACGGGCGCAAGGTCGACAAGCCGTCGTTCCGGGTCCGCCCGGAGGACGTCGTGCAGGTGCGGGAGCGGTCCCGCGAGAAGACCCCGTTCCTGGTCGCCCGCGAGGGTGGTTGGGCCCCCGACGGCGAGACGCCCCGCTATCTCCAGGTCAACCTCCAGGCGCTCGCGTTCCGGCTCGACCGGGACCCGAACCGCGGCGAGATCCCGGTGATCTGCGACGAGCAACTGGTCGTGGAGTACTACGCCCGCTGATCGCCGGTGGCCCGCGGTTGCCCGCGCAGGTCGCCGCGCCCCTGGTGGGGCACCCCCTCGACCCGGGGGAGCCCCACGGGCAGCCGGGTGTGCGTCAGAGCGCGCAGCACCGCCTCGTCGAAGGACAGCCGGGCGCCCTCGTACAGCGCCGCCGCGTACGCGTGGTCGCTCAGCTGCTCGCGCAACCGGCGTTCGCACACGGCGCGGGGGGCGTTGAAGTAGCGGGAGCCGAAGAGGCGCAGGCCCACCGACTCCCACAGCCGCCCGGCGGCGCCCTGGAGCACCGCCGCCTCGCGGGGCGCCCCTTCGTGCTCCGTGACCAGGGCCAGCAGCTCCAGCGCGAGGACCGCGCCCACCAGGTCGTGGAAGGTGTGGTCGATGGCGAGCGACTCCTCCGCGAGGCGGCGGGCCCGCGCCGGGTCCCCGCCCAGCCAGGCCGTGTAGCCGAGGACGTAGAGGGCGTAGGCCAGCGTCCAGCGCTCGCCGTGGTCCCCGCAGATGTCGCGGACCTCCTCGGCGAGCCGCTCCCCCTGCTGCACGTCGCCCTGGAAGGCCACCGCCATGGCCAGTTCCACCTGGCCCATCAGCACGTTGCTGTTCAGCTCGCCGATCCGCCGGTAGCGCTCGAGCGCGTCGCCGATCACCCGCTCCGCGACCGGCATGTCGTCCGAGACCAGCGCCAGGCAGCCCAGCCGGTGCACGGCGTACGCGGCCGCGGTGGCGTTCCCGCTCTCGTCCGCCTCGGCGCGGCACTCCTGGAGCACGGACAGCGCCGCGGTCGAGTCGCCCTGGAGCAGGGCGACGTAGCCGCACACCCACATCGCCTTCGCCCGCGCGTCGCTGGGTTCGGCACACGCGTCCAGCGCCCGGTCCAGCCAGTGGCGGCCCTCGGCCAGCCGCCCGCAGCCGACCCAGCAGAACCACAGGGTGCCCGCGAGGTACTGGCCGACCGCCGGGTCCTCGGCGGGACCGTCGAGGCTGAAGTCGAGCGCCAGCCGCAGGTTGGGCAGCTCCGCGGTCACCAGCGCGGCGACCTCCGCCTGCCGCGGGCTGAACCAGTCGAGCTCGCACCAGGTGGCCAGCCCCAGGTACCAGTCGCGGTGCCGGCGCCGCATCCGCTCCTCGTCGCCGAGCGCGGCCAGCCAGGAGGCGCCGTACTCCCGCACGCTCTCCAGCATCCGGTAGCGAGTGCCCTCCTCCGCGTCCGCGTCGCGGCTGATCACTGACTGCGCCACCAGCCCGGCCACCGTGTCGGCGACGTCCTCCTCGGCGAGGTCGGTGCCCGCGCAGACGTACTCCACCGCCTCCAGGTCGAAGCCGCCGGCGAAGACCGACAGCCGGGCCCACAGCAGGCGTTCGGCCGGCGTGCACAGCTCGTGGCTCCAGCCGATCGCCGTACGCAGCGCCCGGTGCCGGACCGGGGCGGTCGGATCGCCACCGGTCAGCAGCCGGAAGCGGTCCTCCAGCCGGTGCAGCACATCGCCCACGGACAGCGCGCGCAGCCGCACCGCCGCCAGCTCCAGCGCCAACGGCAGCCCGTCCAGCCGCGCGCACAGCTCGGTGACCGCCTCGGCGTCCGCCCCCGACACCGCGAAGTCCGGCAGCACCTCGGCGGCCCGCTCCGTGAACAGCCGCACCCCGTCGCCCGGTACCGGCAGCGGCGCCAGCGCCAGCAGCCGCTCCCCGGTGATGCCCAGCGGGCGGCGGCCGGCCGCGAGCACCCGCAGTCCCGGCGCCCGGCGCAGCAACTCGCCGACCAGCGCCGCGCATTCGGCCGGCACCCGGTCGAAGCCGTCCACCACGAGCAGGAGTTCGCGGTCGGCCACGTGCTCGGCCAGCGCGGTGCGCGGGCCCCGCGTGGTGTGGTCCGGGACGCGCAGCGCCTCCGCGACCGTGTGGTCCAGCAGGCCGGCGTCCCGCAGCGCCGACAGGTCCACCGCGTGGACGCCGTCCCGGAAACGGTCCTGTGCCAGGCGGGCCGCCCGCAGGGCCAGCCTGGTCTTGCCGACACCGCCGGTGCCGGTCACGGTGGTCAGCCGGCCGCTCCCCAACAGCACGTCCAGCTCGGTCAGTTCGCCGTCACGGCCGACGAATCCGGTCAGCTCGGCCGGCAGGCTCTCCGCGGATCCCATGATGCACGGAGCGTACGCGGACGCTGGCACTCCGTACAACCCGCCCGGGCGGCCCGCGTGATGCCCGGTCCCGCCGGTCCGGGATTCCCGCGCGCGGCCCGCACCGGCGGGCGGTTCGGGGGCCGACGGCGCCGGACGGGCTGGACGGTCTTGTCGGCACGACGCGATAGGCTCGCCCTATTACGTGGCGTGGTCGGCAAAGGGAGTGCGGCAGCGTGTCCGGTGGAGAGGTGGCGGGCCTGATCGTCGCGGTGTTCTGGGCGATCCTCGTGTCGTTCCTGGCCGTCGCGCTGGCCCGGCTCGCGCAGACCCTGCGACGCACCACGGAGCTGGTCGCGGGCATCACCCAGCAGGCCGTGCCGCTGCTCGGCGAGGCGTCCGACGCGCTGCGCAGCGCGCACGCGCAGCTCGACCGGGTCGACACCATCACCTCCGACGTCGCCGAGGTGACCGCGAACGCCTCGGCGCTGTCCTCCACCGTCGCCTCGACGTTCGGCGGCCCGCTGGTGAAGGTCGCCGCGTTCGGGTACGGCGTGCGGCGCGCGGTCGGCATGCAGTCCGGTGACGCCGGCAAGGCCCGCGCCCGCACCCTGTCGGGCAAGGTGCTCCCCGCCGCGCGGCGCGGCCGCCGCGACCGCCGCACGCCGAGGCCCGGCGCGGCCGGCGCGGAGGACCGGGGCATGAGGGCCTCCGCGAAGGACGCGCGCAGGAAGACCGACTGATGGAAGAAGACTGAGGCCATGCTCCGCCGTCTGTTCTGGTTCCTGTCCGGTGCCGCCACCGGAGCCTGGGCCACCGTCAAGGTGGGCCGCGCGGTGCGCCGTCTCAACCCCGACAGCCTCGCCGTGACCGCCGCCGACCGCGCGCTGGAGACCGGTGCGCGGCTGCGGCTGTTCGCCCAGGACGTCCGGGTCGGCATGGCCCAGCGCGAGACCGAACTGCACGACGCCCTGGGACTGCGCGCCCAGGGCGCACCCCCCGCTCCCGAGCCGCTGCCGTCCCCCCGGGCCACCCTGCCCGGGAGTGCGACGAGCGGCGACCCCTCCGCTCTGCCCGCCCGGGGCAAGGGCGGGGACCGCAAGCACAAGAACCGGAAGGACGAACACTGATGGAGTCGGCAGAAATCCGCCGCCGCTGGCTGCGCTTCTTCGAGGAGCGCGGGCACACCGTGGTGCCGTCGGCCTCCCTCATCGCGGACGACCCGACGCTGCTGCTCGTCCCGGCCGGAATGGTCCCGTTCAAGCCGTATTTCCTCGGTGAGGTCAAGCCGCCCTTCGACCGCGCCACGAGCGTCCAGAAGTGCGTGCGCACCCCGGACATCGACGAGGTCGGCAAGACCACCCGGCACGGCACGTTCTTCCAGATGTGCGGCAACTTCTCCTTCGGCGACTACTTCAAGGAAGGCGCCATCACGTACGCCTGGGAGCTGCTGACCAGTTCCCAGGCCGACGGCGGCTACGGCCTGGAGCCGGAGAAGCTGTGGATCACCGTCTACGAGAAGGACGACGAGGCCGAGCGGATCTGGCGCGACGTCGTCGGAGTCCCCGCCGAGCGCATCCAGCGGCTCGGCATGGGCCCCAACTTCTGGTCGATGGGCGTCCCCGGCCCCTGCGGCCCGTGCTCCGAGATCAACTACGACCGCGGCCCCGAGTTCGGTGAAGAAGGCGGCCCCGCGGTCAACGACGAGCGGTACGTGGAGATCTGGAACCTGGTCTTCATGCAGTACGAGCGCGGTCCCGGCCACGGCAAGGACGGCTTCGACATCCTCGGCGACCTGCCCGCGCAGAACATCGACACCGGTCTCGGCCTCGAACGCCTCGCGATGATCCTGCAGGGCGTGCAGAACATGTACGAGACCGACACCCTCCGGGTCGTGATCGACATCGCCACCGCCCTGACCGGCGTGCACTACGGCCACGCGCACGACTCCGACGTCTCGCTGCGGGTCGTCGCCGACCACATGCGCACCGCCGTCATGCTGATCGGCGACGGCGTCACCCCCGGCAACGAGGGCCGTGGCTACGTCCTGCGCCGGATCATGCGCCGCGCCATCCGCAACATGCGGATGCTCGGCGCCGACCGCCCGGTGGTCGCCGAACTCGTGGACGTGGTGATCGGCACCATGGGCGAGCAGTACCCGGAGCTGCTCAACGACCGCAAGCGGATCGAGTCCGTCGCGCTCGCCGAGGAGTCCCGCTTCCTCAAGACCCTCTCGGCCGGCACCAACATCCTCGACACCGCCGTGACGGAGACCAAGTCCAAGGGCGGCCAGGTGCTCTCCGGCGACCAGGCCTTCCTGCTGCACGACACCTGGGGCTTCCCGATCGACCTCACCCTGGAGATGGCCTCCGAACAGGGGCTGAGCGTCGACGAGGACGGCTTCCGGCGGCTGATGAAGGAGCAGCGCGACCGCGCGAAGGCGGACGCGCAGAAGAAGAAGACCGGGCACGCCGACCTGTCGGCCTACCGCGAGGTCGCCGACCGCTCCGGCGCCACCGAGTTCACCGGCTACCTCCACGACCACGGCGAGGCCACCGTCGTCGGCCTGCTCGTCGACGGCCTGCCCTCCCCGGCCGCCATCGAGGGCGACGAGGTCGAGGTCGTCCTCGACCGCACCCCCTTCTACGCCGAGGGCGGCGGCCAGCTCGCCGACACCGGCCGCATCCGGCTGGACAGCGGCGCCGTCGTGGAGATCCGCGACGTGCAGCGCCCGGTGCCCGGCGTCAGCGTGCACAAGGGCGTCGTCCAGGTCGGCGAGGTCACCCTCGGCGCGGCCGCGCACGCCCAGATCGACCTGACCCGGCGCCGTGCCATCGCCCGCGCGCACAGCGCCACCCACCTCACCCACCAGGCGCTGCGCGACGCGCTCGGCCCCACCGCCGCGCAGGCCGGCTCGGAGAACTCGCCCGGCCGGTTCCGCTTCGACTTCGGCTCGCCGACCGCCGTACCCGGCACCGTGCTGACCGACGTCGAGCAGAAGATCAACGAGGTGCTGGCCCGTGAACTCGACGTCACCGCCGAGGTGATGCCGATCGCCGAGGCCAAGCGGCAGGGCGCCATCGCGGAGTTCGGCGAGAAGTACGGCGAGCACGTCCGCGTGGTCACCATCGGCGACTTCTCCAAGGAGCTGTGCGGCGGCACCCACGTGCACAACACCGCCCAACTCGGCCTGGTCAAGCTGCTCGGCGAGTCCTCCATCGGTTCCGGCGTGCGCCGGGTGGAGGCGCTGGTCGGCGTCGACGCGTACAACTTCCTGGCCCGCGAGCACACCGTGGTCGCCCAGCTCACCGACCTGGTGAAGGGCCGGCCGGAGGAGCTGCCCGACAAGATCTCCGGGATGCTCGCCAAGCTCAAGGACGCCGAGAAGGAGATCGAGCGGTTCCGCGCGGAGAAGGTGCTCCAGGCCGCGGCCGGGCTCGCCGAGGCCGCCGAGGACGTCAAGGGCGTCGCCCTGGTCACCGGCGCGGTGCCGGAGGGCACCGGCGCGGACGACCTGCGCAAGCTCGTGCTCGACGTGCGGCAGCGGATCGGCGGCGGCCGGCCCGCCGTCGTCGCGCTGTTCACCGTGGCCGGCGGCCGCCCGCTGACCGTCATCGCGACCAACGAGGCCGGGCGCGAGCGCGGCCTCAAGGCCGGCGAGCTCGTCCGCACCGCGGCCAAGACGCTCGGCGGCGGTGGCGGCGGCAAGGACGACGTCGCCCAGGGCGGCGGCCAGCAGGCCGCGGCCGTGCCCGATGCGATCGAGGCCGTGCGGCGGCTCGTCGCCGAGAAGGCGTGACATGACCGAGCGACGGCGGGGCGCGGAGCGCGGCCGGGACCGGCCGCGCGCCCGGCGCTCCGCCGCGCACGGGCACCGACCCGACCACGGGAGCGGCCCCGAGGACGCAACCGGGCGCCCGGCGGCGGCCGGTGACGACCGCTCGGGCGCGGCGGGAGCCGACGGCGCGGCAGGCGGAACCGGCGGCGCGGGCGACTCGGAGGGTTCCGGTACCTCCCGGGCCCCCGGCGGGATCCGGCGCGGCCGGCGGCTGGCCGTGGACGTCGGGGACGCCCGGATCGGGGTCGCCTCGTGCGACCCGGACGGCATCCTCGCCACCCCCGTCGAGACGGTGCCCGGCCGCGATGTGGCCGCCGCGCAGCGCCGGTTGGCGGCCCTGGTCGCCGAGTACGAACCCATCGAGGTCGTCGTCGGCCTGCCCCGGTCGCTGAACGGCACCGAGGGTCCCGCGGCCGCCAAGGTGCGCGGCTTCGCGCAGGCTGTGGCGAAAATCATCGCCCCGGTCCCGGTCCGGCTCGTGGACGAGCGGATGAGCACGGTCACCGCGACCCAGGGGCTGCGCGCGTCCGGGGTCACGGCCAGAAAGGGACGCTCCGTGGTCGATCAGGCCGCCGCTGTCGTTATTCTGCAGAGCGCGTTGGAGACCGAGCGGGTGTCGGGCACTGCTCCTGGCGAGAACGTCGAAGTAGTCATCTGATCGCGATACGGTAACGTTCCCCGCGACACGGCGGCGCCCTCGGGTGCCGCCCGTTTCGCAAGGTCGGCGGACCGATGCCGACCGCGTACCGAGGGGACCGAGGGCGGACGCCCGAGCAGCCGGAGTGGAAGACCGCAGCGACGTCTTCCACGGAGGGTGCGAGCAGGAAGACCGACTGATGGATGCCGATGACTGACTATGGCCGGGGTTCCGGCTCCGAACCGTGGCACCCCGAGGATCCGCTCTTCGGGGATGTGTACGACCAGGGGTACCCGCAGCAGCATCACCAGAACCCTCAGCAGCAGGGCGACTGGCAGGACCCGTACGCCACCGGCCAGCAGCAGCATCAGCAGTACCCCCAGCAGCCCCAGCAGGGTTACCCGCAGCAGGGGTACGGCTACCCCCAGCAGCAGCAGTCGCCGCAGTCGCAGCAGGGCTACCAGCAGACCGGCTACGAGGGGTATGACACCGGCTCCTACCAGACCGGCCAGGCCGGCGGTTACGCCCAGGACCCGTACGGCGGCGGCCTGCCGCAGGACCCGTACGCCACCGGCCAGCAGCAGCATCAGCAGTATCCCCAGCAGCCGCAGCAGGGCTACCCGCAGCAGCCCCAGAACCTCCAGCAGCCGCATTTCCAGGGCCAGCCCGGGCAGCAGGGCATGCAGCCCGGTCAGCCGGGGCAGCAGGGCATGGGCCAACCCGGCCAGCCGGGTCAGCCGGGGATGGGGCAACCGGGCCAGCCCGGCCAGCCCCTTCAGCAGGGCATGCGCCAGCCCGGACAGCCCGGACAGTCCGGCCAGCCCGGTGCCCGCCCCGGCGCCGCCCCCCAGGGGCACCCGCAGGAACCGGGGAGCCGCCCGCTGCGCCCCGCGCCGGCCCGTACCGGCGAGTGGGACGACGAGCAGAGCGGCGACCCCACCGAGCACGCCTTCTTCGCGAACCGCGACGACGATGACGACGACGCACACGCGCCCGAACCGACCAGGACGGGTGGCCGCAGGTCCGGCAAGTCCCAGCCGCAGCAGGGCAAGAAGCGCCGCAGCGGCTGCGCCTGCGTGGTCGTGCTCGCCGTCCTGGTGGGCGGTGTCGGCGGCATCGGCTATTTCGGCTACCACATGTACGAGAGCCGTTTCGGCCCCGCGCCCGACTACTCCGGCGAGGGCAGCGGCGACGTCCAGGTGACCATCCCCGCGGGCGCCTCCGCGACCACCATGGGCAACCTCCTGAAGCAGGCCGGCGTCGTGAAGAGCGTCGGCGCCTTCACCGCCGCCGCGAACAAGAACCCCAAGGGCAACTTCATCCAGGCCGGCGTCTACGACCTGCACAAGCAGATGTCCGGTGCGTCCGCGGTCACGATGATGCTCGACCCCAAGTCGCAGGACGCGATGATCATCCCGGAGGGCTACCGGGCCACTCGCATCTACCAGCAGATCGACCTGAAGCTCCACCTCAAGACCGGCACCACCGCGGCGGCCGCCAAGGGGGCCAACCTCGGCCTGCCGTCCTGGGCGCACGGAAACGTCGAGGGCTTCCTCTTCCCGATGAAGTACAGCGTCGGCAAGTCCACCAAGCCGGTCGACGTGCTGAAGCAGATGGTTGCCCAGGCATCGTCGGAGTACCAGAAGGACGACCTGGTCGGCAACGCCAAGAAGATCGGCAAGACACCCGAGCAGGTGCTGACCATCGCTGCTCTGGTGCAGGCCGAGGCGCAGCAGGAGGGGGACTTCGGCAAGGTCTCCCGGGTGATATACAACCGGCTCGACCAGGGCATGAAGCTCGAGTTCGACTCGACCATCAACTACGCCATGGGCCGCTCCACCCTCAACACGTCGAACAAGGACACCCAGTTCGCGTCGCCGTACAACACCTACCTGCACACGGGCCTGCCGCCGGGTCCGATCGACAACCCTGGCCACAACGCCATCGAGGCCGCGCTCGACCCGACCTCCGGGAACTGGCTCTACTTCGTCACGGTCAAGCCCGGTGACACCCGCTTCACCGACAGCTACGCCGTCCACCAGAAGAACGTCCAGGACTTCAACGCGTACCAGAAGGCGCACGGCGGATGACCGGCCCGCAGCCGACCGGGACCGGTCAGTACCGCGCCGCCGTGCTCGGCTCCCCGATCGCGCACTCGCTCTCCCCGGTGCTGCACCGCGCCGCGTACGCCGCGCTGGGCCTCGACGACTGGCGGTACGACCGCTTCGAGGTGGACGAGGTGGCGCTGCCCGGCTTCGTGGCGGGCCTCGACCCGGTGCAGTGGGCCGGGCTGTCGCTGACGATGCCGCTCAAGCGCGCGGTGATCCCGCTGCTGGACGACGTCACCGACACCGCCGCCTCGGTCGAGGCGGTCAACACCGTGGTCCTCGACCGCGACGGGCGGCTGCGCGGCGACAACACCGACATCCCGGGGATGATCGCGGCGCTCGCCGAGCACGGCGTCACCTCGGTGCCCTCGGCCGCGGTCCTCGGCGCGGGCGCCACCGCGTCGTCCGCGCTGGCCGCGCTCGCCCGGATCTGCACCGGTGAGGTCACCGCGTACGTCCGCGGCCGGGCCCGCGCCAAGGAGATGGCCCGCTGGGGCGAGCGGCTGGGCGTGGCCGTGCGCACCGCCGACTGGAGTGCCGCAGCGGACGCGCTCACCGAGCCGCTGGTGATCGCCACCACCCCGGCCGGCGCTGCCGACCACCTCGCCGCCGCGGTCCCGACCGCCCCCGGCACCCTCTTCGACGTGCTCTACGAGCCCTGGCCGACCCCGCTGGCCGCGGCCTGGGCCGCCCGCGGTGGCCTGGTTGCCGGCGGGCTGGACCTCCTCGTCCACCAGGCGGTCCTGCAGGTCGAGCAGCACACCGGCCGCGCCCCCGGCCCGCTGCCGGCGATGCGCGCCGCCGGTGAGGCGGCGCTCGCCGATCGCTGAGACGACCGTTCCGCTCCCTGGACGCGGGTCCGGGCGGTCCCCGGAAACGTGGGAGGATCGGGGCACAGTGGCACGGCCGTTTTCCAGGGAGCACCGTTGAGCAGATTGCGCTGGCTGACCGCGGGGGAGTCGCACGGACCCGCACTCGTCGCGACGCTGGAAGGACTGCCCGCCGGGGTGCCCGTCACCACCGCGATGGTGGCGGACGCGCTGGCGAGGCGCCGGCTCGGTTACGGCCGCGGTGCCCGGATGAAGTTCGAGCAGGACCAGGTCACCTTCCTCGGCGGCGTACGGCACGGCCTGACCATGGGCAGCCCGGTCGCGATCATGGTCGGCAACACCGAGTGGCCCAAGTGGGAGCAGGTGATGGCGGCCGACCCGGTGGACCCGGAGATCCTGGCCGGCCTGGCCCGCAACGCCCCGCTGACCCGGCCCCGCCCCGGCCACGCCGACCTCGCCGGGATGCAGAAGTACGACCTGGACGAGGCCCGCCCGGTGCTGGAGCGGGCGAGCGCGCGGGAGACCGCGGCCCGGGTCGCGCTCGGCGCGGTGGCCCGGTCGTACCTCAAGGAGACCGCGGGCATCGAGATCGTCTCGCACGTGGTCGAACTCGGCGCCGCGAAGGCTCCGTACGGCGTCGTGCCGGTGCCGGGCGACGAGGAACGCCTGGACACCGACCCGGTGCGCTGCCTGGACGCCGACGCGAGCAAGGCGATGGTCGCCGAGATCGACCAGGCCCACAAGGACGGCGACACCCTCGGCGGCGTCGTCGAGGTGCTGGTCTACGGTGCCCCGGTCGGCCTCGGCTCCCATGTGCACTGGGACCGGCGGCTGGACGCGCGGCTGGCCGGAGCCCTGATGGGCATCCAGGCCATCAAGGGCGTCGAACTCGGTGACGGCTTCGACCTCGCCCGGGTGCCCGGCTCCCAGGCCCACGACGAGATCGTGCCGGGCCCGGACGGCATCCGCCGCGCCTCCGGCCGTTCCGGCGGCACCGAGGGCGGCATGAGCACCGGCGAGGTGCTCCGGGTGCGGGCCGCGATGAAGCCGATCGCGACCGTGCCGCGGGCCCTGGCCACCATCGACGTCGCCACCGGCGAGGTAGCCCAGGCCCACCACCAGCGCTCCGACGTGTGCGCGGTGCCGGCCGCCGGGATCGTCGCCGAGGCGATGGTCGCGCTGGTGCTGGCCGACGCCGTCGCGGAGAAGTTCGGCGGCGACTCGGTCGGGCAGACCCGGCGCAACGTCCAGGACTTCCTCGACCACCTGGCGATCCAGTGACGGCCCCCGCGCCCGTCCCGGTCGCGGTGCTGGTCGGCCCGCCCGGTGCGGGCAAGACCTCGGTCGGCCGCGCCCTGGCCGCGCACCTCGGCGTCGGCTACCGCGACACCGACGACGACATCGAGCAGACCGCGGGCAAGCCGATCTCCGAGATCTTCATCGACGAGGGCGAGCCCCACTTCCGCGACCTGGAGCGGGCCGCGGTCGCCGCCGCCCTCGCCGGGCACGACGGGGTGCTCTCGCTCGGCGGCGGCGCCGTCATGGACCCCGCGAGCCGCGCCCTGCTCACCGGGCTGCCGGTGGTCTTCCTCGACGTCAGCCTGCACGACGCGGTGCACCGGGTCGGCCTCGACGCCTCCCGCCCGCTGCTCGCGGTCAACCCGCGGCAGCGCTGGCGCGAACTGATGGAGCAGCGCCGCCCGTTGTACACCGAGGTGGCCCGCGCGGTGGTCAGCACCACCGACCGCACCCCGGACGAGGTGGCCGTGGCCGTACTGGACGCACTGGAGCTGAAGGACGCATGAGCAGCGACGCACACGAGGCCGCGGGCCGGGCCGACGACGCCGGCACCGCCGAGAACGCAGCCGGGAACGGCCGGTGGAGCGCCGGTGCCGCGCCCACCCGTATCCGGATCGGCGGCACCGCCGGCACCGAACCGTACGAGGTCCTCGTCGGGCACCAACTCCTCGGCGAGCTGCCCGGGTTGATCGGGCCGAAGGCGATGCGCGTCGCCGTACTGCACCCCGAGGCGCTGGCCGGCACCGGCGAGGCGATCCGCGAGGATCTGGCCGAGCAGGGCTACCAGGCCGTCGCGATCCAGATCCCCAACGCCGAGGAGGCGAAGACCGTCGAGGTCGCCGCCTACTGCTGGAAGGCCCTCGGCCAGACCGGCTTCACCCGTACCGACGTGGTGGTCGGCGTCGGCGGCGGCGCCACCACGGACCTGGCCGGGTTCGTCGCGGCGACGTGGCTGCGCGGCGTGCGCTGGATCGCGGTGCCCACCACGGTGCTGGGCATGGTCGACGCGGCGGTCGGCGGCAAGACCGGCATCAACACCGCCGAGGGCAAGAACCTCGTCGGGGCCTTCCACCCGCCGGCCGGCGTGCTGTGCGACCTGTCCGCCCTCGCCTCGCTCCCGCCCCACGACTACGTCAGCGGGCTCGCCGAGGTGATCAAGGCCGGCTTCATCGCCGACCCGGCCATCCTCGAACTGGTCGAGTCCGACCCGGCGGCAGCCCGTGACCCCGAAGGCCCGCACACCGCCGAACTCATCGAACGCGCCATCCGGGTCAAGGCGGAGGTGGTCTCCGCCGACCTCAAGGAGTCCGGCCTGCGGGAGATCCTCAACTACGGCCACACCCTCGCGCACGCCATCGAGAAGAACGAGCGCTACAACTGGAGGCACGGCGCGGCCGTCTCCGTCGGGATGGTGTTCGCCGCCGAACTCGGCCGCCTCGCCGGGCGGTTGGACGACGCCACCGCCGACCGGCACCGCGCGGTCCTCGGCTCGGTCGGGCTGCCGCTGACCTACCGCGGCGACCAGTGGCCCCGGCTCGTCGAGAACATGAAGGTCGACAAGAAGTCCCGCGGCGACCTGCTGCGCTTCATCGTCCTGGACGGGCTGGCCAAGCCCACGATCCTGGAGGGCCCCGACCCCGCGGTCCTCCTCGCCGCCTACGGTGAGGTGACGGAGTGACCCGCCCCGTCCTGGTCCTCAACGGCCCCAACCTCGGGCGCCTCGGCTCGCGCGAACCCGAGGTCTACGGTGCGACGTCCTACGCGGGCCTCGTCGAGACCTGCACGAAGCTCGGTGCGGAGCTCGGGTTCGAGGTGGAGGTGCGCGAGACCAATGACGAGGCCGAGATGATTCGGTGGTTGCACGAGGCGGCGGACGGGCGGGTGCCGGTCGTCATCAACCCGGGGGCCTTCACGCACTACTCCTACGCGATGCGGGACGCCGCGGCGCAGCGCACCGCTCCCCTCATCGAGGTGCACATCTCGAATCCGCACGCCCGTGAGGAGTTTCGGCATACCTCGGTGTTGTCCGCGGTGGCGTCGGGCGTGATTGCCGGATTTGGTATCGGTTCCTACCGTCTGGCCCTCCGCGCCCTCGCGGAAGAGGGCTCCTCCTGACGTCCCCCGGGTGCCTTTCCCGTGCCGGGTGCCCTCGCGTTCGATGGGTTCCCCTTCCCCGTGCCGGGGTTGCCCTTGCGGGATGCGGCAACCACCAGGGGCGCGGGGAACTGCGCGCTCAGCCGGCGCGGCGCAGCCGGGGACCCACACGCCCAGCCCCCACGGCGAAGTCCCCGGACCACCGGCCGGTGGCCGGTTGCTCGCGCCGTTCCCCGCGCCCCTGATTGGCACCCTCTTCCCGCGAAGGGCATCCCCGGCCCCGGGGATTGGGGGCCGTTGACCGCGAGGGCACCCCGGCCCCGGGGGAGGGGCAACCGTTGAGCGGGAGGGCACCCCGGCACGGGATCGTCGCGGCGGAGAGGGGCGGTTGGGCCGGAAGGTGGGAGCGCGGTACCGTTCGACCGGTGACCACCCCTGGTCACACGCGACCTCCGGTACGGGAAGGAGTGGGCCGACATGCAGCACGCCGTGGGCGGGCCCCAGCCGCCGCGCCCGGGGCACGGTCAGGAACACGCCCAGAACATGGCGGCAGGCACCACCGGCCACTTCCCGATGCCCGCCCCCGCCCCGGTCCAGGTGCCCACCGCCCCCAGCAGCGGCTCGCTGCCGGGTGCCGCGCACGGCCCGATAGCCGTCCTGCTGATCGGCGCCGCCGGCGCGGGCAAGACCACCATCGCGCGCCACTGGGCCGATCACCGCGGCGTCCCCACCGCCCACATCAGCCTGGACGACGTCCGCGAATGGGTGCGTTCCGGCTTCGCCGACCCCCAGGTCGGCTGGAACGAGAACTCCGAGGCGCAGTACCGCCTGGCCCGCCGCACCTGCGGCTTCGCCGCCCGCAACTTCCTTGCCAACGGCGTCTCCTGCATCATCGACGACGCGGTCTTCCCGGACCGCCCCACCGTCGGCCTCGGCGGCTGGAAGCGGCACGTCGGGCCCGGCCTGCTCCCCGTCGTCCTGCTGCCGGGCCTCGACATCGTGCTGACCCGCAACGCCGAGCGCTCCGGCAACCGCCGCCTCTCGGACGAGGAAGTCGCCCGTATCCACGGCCGGATGGCCGGCTGGTACGGCTCCGGCCTGCCCATCATCGACAACTCCCACCTCGACGTGGAGGCCGCCTCGGCCGCCCTCGACCGTGTGGTGATCCGCAGCCTCCAGGGCCCGCCGATCTGGTAGCGAGCCCTCGCGTCACGGCGTCGGCCCCCGCTCGTCGGGCAGCGCCTGGGACGCGGCGAGCGCGTCCCCGAGCGCGGTGCGCCGGTACAGCACCGAGCGTCCCGAACGGGCCCGCACGACCAGTCCCGCCTCGCGCAGCACCGCGAGGTGATCGCCCACCGCGCCCGGCGCGAAGGAGAGTTGGCGGGCGAGCTGCGTCGTACTGGCCGGACCGTCCAGCGCGGCCAGCAGCCGCGCGCGGGAACGGCCGAGCAGGGCGGCGAGCGCGTCGGGCCGCGGGGGAGCGGGGGTCTCGTGCAGGACCGCGGTGCCGCGCGCGGGATAGACGAGGGTCCTGGGCCAGGGCGGCCGCAACTGCGCGCCCATCCGCGGCCACACGAACACCGAGGGGATCAGCAGCAGGCCCTCGCCGTCCAGCCGGACCGTCCCGCCGTCGCCGTCGCCGTCGCCGTCGCCGTCGCCGTCGCCGTCGCCGCCGTCGATCGCGCCGAGCCGGATCCCGCCGTCGGACCAGCGCACGCTGTCGTGCAGTTCCTCGATGGCCGCCGCCCAGCCGCGCTCGCCGATCACCCCCACCCGGTGCACCACGTCCCGCTCGCACAGTGCCCGCAGCCTCGGCCAGTCCGGCGCCAGCAGTTCCTGCCAGGCCAGGTCGAGCGCGGCCGCGACCCGTTCGACCACGTCCGGCGCGTCCAGCACCGCCCGGACCCGCGGGTCGCGCACCGGCTGCAGCGCGGTGAGTTCGGCGATCTCCGCCCGGGCCTGCTCCCGCGGGGCGGCGCGGATCGCGGCGAGGTCGTCGGCCCAGCTCTGCGCGGGGCCGCGCGGCGGCACCGCGATGAAGTCCGCACCCGAGCGCGGCGCGTGCAGGGCGAGCACCGCGTCCAACTCGGTCTCCCGGCGCAGCCGTTCGAAGCCCGGCCGCAGTCGCGCCGCCCAGGCCCGCGGCAGCGGCCGGCCGCCGCGGTGCAGCGCCCGCAGCAGCGTGCACAGCTCGAAGGACGGCGACAGCGCGAAGCGGCTGCGCAGCAGATCCTCCGTGGCGACCTCGATCCGAAGCACGAACCGACCCTACGGCACGGCCTTACGTCCCACGGCGAATCAATGGCGGCCCGCGGCGCGCTGCCGGGAGGCTGCCGGACATGACCACCACGGGCAGCCCGCCCCAGCTCCAGGCGCGCACCACCTACCGCGACGTGTTCGCCGAGCCGCGCTTCCGGGTGCTGTTCGCGACCCGCGCGGTCGCGATCACCGCGGACGCGCTGCGTATCTCCACCTTCTCGGTACTGATCTACGCGACCACCGCCTCCCCGCTGCTCAGCGGTGTCGCCTTCGGCGCCGGCTTCCTTCCGCAGGCGGCGGGGTCCACGCTGCTCGGCTCCCTCGCCGACCGGCTGCCGCCCCGCACCCTGATCTGCGCCGGCTACCTCCTGGACTGCGTGACCGCGCTGCTGCTCGCGCTCACCCCGCTGCCGATCGCGTCGAGCCTGGTGCTGGTCGCCCTGGTCGCGCTTCTCACCCCGGTCTTCGGCGGCGCCTCGACCCGGCTGGTGGCCGAGTGGCTCACCGGCGACGCCTACGTGCTGGGCCGCTCCCTGACCAACATGGCCTCCTCGACCGCCCAACTCGCCGGGCTCGGCCTCGGCGGCGCCGCCGTCTCCCTGCTCGGCGCCCGCCACGCGCTCCTGTGCGGCGCGGTGCTCTACGCGGCGGTGGCGGCCGCCGTCCGGCTCCGCCTGCCCCGCCTGCCCGTCCCCATCCGCGCCCCGGGGGCCGCGACGTCCCCGGTACGGGCCAGCCTCGCCGCGACCGCCGCCCTGCTGCGCGCCCGCGCCCCCCGCCGGCTCCTGCTCGCCCAGTGGCTGCCCGGCGCCTGCGTCGCCGGAGGCGAGGGACTGCTGGTCGCCTACGCCGGGGTCCGGCACCTTCCCGCCGGGGGGTACGCCGTGCTCATGGCCTGCCTCCCCATCGGCATGCTCGCCGGTGACGTCGTGGTCGGGCGGCTGCTCCGGCCGCCCGCCCGGGAACGGCTCGTCGGCCCGCTCATCGCCCTCATGGGCGTCCCCCTGCTCTTCTTCGCCGCCGAGCCCGGACTCGCCCTCGGCGCGATCCTGCTGCTCCTGACCGGATTCGGCTTCGCCTACGGGCTCGGCCTCCAGCGGCCCTTCCTCGACGCGCTCCCCTCCGCCGACGCCCACGGCCACGCCTTCGGCCTGCTCTCCTCGGGCACGATGACCTTGCAGGGGCTCGCGCCCACCCTGACGGGGACGCTCGCGCTGGCCGTGGGGCCGGGGGCGGCGCTCGCCGCGGCCGGGGTGGGCACGCTTCTCACCCTCGTTCTGGTGCGGAGGTGACACACCGGGTCGGGCTCCTGCCCGGTGCCTGACCTCGCGGTTCGCGGTGATCGCCGACACCGTCCCCCGTGTCTCCCGGCAGGCGCGGGCTCTCCCGCCGGAGGTCGGTCGCGTGCACCGGGGGAGCCGCGGGGCCGTACCCCCGGTGGGAGGCTTGGAGAGGCCAACCGGGCGGGCCCGTCGTAGGCTCGCCGCATGGCGGAGGTGCATACGGTACGCAGAGCACGGCTGCGCGAGCGGTGCGCCGCGGCGGGCGCGGCCGCCGCGCTGGTCACGCAGCCCGCGAACGTGCGGTACCTCACCGGATGCGCCCCGCCGGGCGCGGCCCTGCTGGTCGGCCCCGGCGCCGGCGACACCCTCCTGCACCTGCGCCCGCCGCCGGACGACTCGCCGCGGCCCGCGGACGAGCTGCGCAACGTGGTGCTGCCCTCGCCGGACGCGGACGCCGCCGTGGCCGCCGCGGACCTCGCGCGCCAGCGCCGCGCCGACGCCCTCGCCGTGGAGGAGCACCACCTCACCGTCACCCGCCACCGCGCGCTGCGCTCGGTCGCCCCGGGCGTGCGCCTCACAGACCTGGCGGGAGCCGTCGAGCAGCTCCGGCTGATCAAGGACGAGCACGAGATCGCCAGCCTGCGGATCGCCGCGGAGATCTCCGACCAGGCACTGGGCGAGCTGCTGGAGTCGATCCTGGTGGGCCGTACCGAGCGGCACCTCGCCCTGGAGCTGGAGCGGCGCCTGGTCGACCACGGCGCCGACGGCCCCGCCTTCTCCACCTGCATCGGCACCGGACCGCACTCCGGGGTGGCCCGCCACGTGCCCACCGACCGCCGGGTCGAGGAGGGCGACTTCCTCACCGTACGGCTGGGCGCGTGCTACCACGGCTACCGCTGCGAAGTGGGCCGTACTTTCGTGATCGGCAGCGCTCCCGCGGCCTGGCAGATCGAGCTGTACGACCTCGTCTTCGCCGCCCAGCGGGCCGGCCGCGAGGCGCTCGCACCCGGTGTGGCCTGCCGTGATGTCGACCGGGCGACCCGCGAACCGCTGCACGCCGCGGGCCACACCGAGGGCCTGGCGCCATGGACCGGACACGGTGTCGGCCTCGAAATCGACGAGGACCCTCAGTTGTCACCTGCGGCCGTGGGTAAACTGGACGCCTGCGTGCCGGTCACCGTCGAACCGGGAGTCCACCTTCCGGGCCGTGGCGGTGTCCGCATCGACGACACACTCGTCGTACGCCCTGTGGCGGACGGCGGGCCCGAGCTACTCACCATCACGACCAAGGAACTCCTCGCGCTGTGACCACCCCGGTGGTCGGGCCGGGCTCATCCTCGGTCCCGAAGCAGCACTTTCAGGAGATTCCGCAACCGTGGCCACCACGAACGACCTCAAGAACGGCCTCGTGCTCAAGCTCGACGGCGGTCAGCTCTGGACCGTAGTCGAGTTCCAGCACGTCAAGCCCGGCAAGGGCCCCGCCTTCGTGCGGACCAAGCTGAAGCATGTGCTCAGCGGGAAGGTCGTGGACAAGACCTTCAACGCCGGACTGAAGGTCGAGACCGCCAACGTCGACAAGCGCGGCATGCAGTTCTCCTACAAGGACGGCTCCGACTTCGTCTTCATGGACACCGAGACGTACGACCAGATCACCGTCACCCCCGAGGTGGTCGGCGACGCGGCGAACTACCTGCTCGAGGGCTTCGAGGCCGTCGTCGCCATGTACGAGGGCGCGCCGCTCTACATCGAGCTGCCCGCGTCCGTCGAGCTGGTCATCGAGTACACCGAGCCCGGCGTGCAGGGCGACCGCTCCACCGGCGGCTCCAAGCCCGCCCGCCTGGAGACCGGCTACGAGATCGGCGTCCCGCTGTTCATCACCACCGGTGAGAAGGTCAAGGTCGACACCCGTACCGGCGACTACCTCGGCCGGGTGAACAGCTAACCGTGGCTGCTCGCAACAAGGCCCGTAAGCGCGCCTTCCAGATCCTCTTCGAGGCCGAGCAGCGGGGTGCGGTCCCCACGGTCGTGATGGCGGACTGGATCCGGCTCGCGCGGACCGACGACCGGCAGCCGCCGGTCACCGCGTACACGATGCAGCTCGTCGAGGGCTGCGTCGCGCACGCCGAGCGGATCGACGAGCTGCTCGCCGGGTACGCGGTCGGCTGGACACTCGACCGGATGCCGGCGGTGGACCGCAACGTCCTGCGGCTCGGTGCGTATGAGTTGATCTGGGAGGACGACGTGCCCGACGCGGTGGTCCTCGACGAGGCGGTGCAGCTCGCGAAGGAGTTCTCGACGGACGAGTCGCCCTCTTTCATCAACGGGTTGCTCGGCCGCCTCATGGAGCTCAAGCCCACGCTCAAGCGGTAACGGGACCCCCGGGTCCCCCCCGTCCCCCGGTTCCGGGACCACCTCCCGGTGGTGGGTCCCCCGCGCCTGCCCTTGCGAGCTGAGGGGTGCCCGACAGGGGCGCGGGGGACTGGGCGGCCAGCCACGACGTCGCGGCTGCGGGCCCGCGGGCCCAGCCCCTGCGGCGAGTGTCCGGATCACCGGCCGGTGGTGGGTTGCTCGCGCAGTTCCCCGCGCCCCTTGGTGGTGGACGTCTCCCCGTCCGGAGCGCTCCGGGGGGCCTCACGGCTGAGGGGTGCCCGACAGGGCGCGGGGAACTGCGCGGCCAGCCACGATGGTGCGGCCGGGAGCCCGCGGGCCCAGCCCCCGCGGTGTGCACGTCGCCCGCAAGGGCACCCCTCCACGGGGAGTGGGCGCCGTTGTGGCAGGAGGGTGTCCGACAGGGGCGCGGGGAACTGCGCGGGCAGCCACGATGGCGCGGCCGGGAGCCCGCGGGCCGAGCGACCGCGGCGGTGTTGCCGGACCACCCGCCGGGGACCGGGGCAGCACCGTAAGGTCTGCGCATGGATGGTGGGGACCGGATACTCGAGCGGCTCGCGCAGCTCCGCGCGGGGGACCTGGCGGTGCGGGGCGGGCGGACGATGGCGTACGTGTACGACGCCGGGCTGGACGAGCTGGAGGAGCTGGCCGGGCGGGCGCACGCGGCCCTCGCCGGGGTGAACGGCCTGGACATGACCGCCTTCCCCAGCGTGGTCACCCTGGAGAACGAGGTGGTGGCGCGGGCCGCCGAGCTGCTCGGCGGAACCGGCCCCGGCGCCCGCACCGTGGGCACCTTCACCAGCGGAGGCACCGAGAGCTGCCTGCTGGCCGTCCTGACGGCCCGGGAGCACGCCCGCCGCACCCGCGGCGTCACCGCACCGGAGATCGTGCTGCCGACGACCGCGCACGCCGCCTTCCACAAGGCCGCGCACCTGTTCGGGCTGCGCGTGGTCGATGTCGCGGTGGACCCGGACACCTACCGGGTGTCCGCGCGGGACATCGCCGCGGCCCTGACCGAGCGGACCGCGCTGGTGGTGGTGTCCGCGCCGTCGTACGCGCACGGCGTGGTCGACCCGGTGCCGGAGGCGGCCGCCGCGGCCGCGGCCCGCGGCGTGCTGTGCCACGTGGACGCCTGCATCGGCGGCTGGTACCTCGGCCACCGGCGGCTGGCCGCCGACCTGCCCGCGCCGCCGCCCTTCGACCTGGGCGTCCCCGGCGTCACCTCGCTCTCGGTCGACCTGCACAAGTACGCGTACACGCCCAAGGGCGCGTCCGTGCTGCTCTTCCGCGACGCGGAGCTGCGCCGGCACGGGTGGTTCGCGCACGCCGCGTGGCCGGGCTACCCGGTGGTCAACGCGACCCTCCAGGGCACCAAGTCCGCGGGGCCGCTCGCCGCCGCGTGGGCGGTGATCCAGCACGTGGGTACCGACGGCTACACCGACCTGGCGCGGCGCGTGCACCTCGCGACCCGGCGCCTGGTCGACGGCATCGGCCGGATCGACGGCCTGCGGGTGCTCGGTGAGCCGGACGCGTCGCTGGTGGCCGTCGCCTCGACCGATCCCGCGCTCCACCCGTTCGTCGTCGCCGACGAGATGCGGCTGCGCGGGTGGTACCTCCAGCCGCAACCCGCCTTCGCCGATTCCCCGGCCAACCTCCACCTCACGGTCACCGCTGCCGTCGCCGGCGGGGACCGTATCGACGAGCTGCTCACCGAACTCGCCGCCGCGGTCCCGCGGGCCCGCGACCTCGGGCCGCCCGTGGTCGATCCGGCGCTGATCGAGCTCGCCCGCACCCTCGACGCGGCCGCCCTCACCCCCGACGAGGCGGCGCTCGCCCTCGCCGCCGCGGGCGTCGGCGCCGACGGCGCGCTCCCGGCCCGGATGGCGCCCGTCCTGGCCGTCCTCCAGGAACTGCCGCCCGCGCTCACCGAACGCCTGCTGCCCGAGGTCGTCTCCCGCCTGTACGGCGGCGCCTGACGGGCCCTCAGGTCCGGCTCGGCACGGCCTCCTGCCGCAGCCGGGCCAGCGCGGCGTACGACGGGGAGTGCGGCTCGGCACTGTAGGCGACCAGCCGCTGGCCCGAGGCCGTGGGCGCGGCGAGCACCGCGTAGTCCAGGGTCAGCCGGCCCACCAGCGGGTGGCGCAGCTCCTTGCGCCCCTCGGCCTTGTGGCGCAGTTCCCGGCAGGACCACAGCCGGCGGAACTCCGTGCTCTGCTCGCCGACCCCGGCCACCAGCGCGGCGAGCCGGGCGTCGTCCGGGTGGTGACCCGTCGCGGCCCGCAGGTGGGCCACGGAGTCCGCCGCGATCTCCGGCCAGTCGACGAACAGGTCCCTGGCGTCCGGGTCGGTGAAGACGTACCGCACGTTGTTCGGCGGCGCGGCGCCGTCCACCAGGTGCCCGAACAGCGCGGCCGCCGTGTCGTTCCAGGTCAGGACGTCGCTGTGCCGGCTGATCACGTAGGCGGCGGTCGGCGGGGCGAGCAGCTCCAGCATCCGGCGGGCGGCCGGTGCGGCCACCGCGGGCTCGGGCTGCGGGCGCAGCCGGCCGGCCAGCGCGAACAGGTGGCCGCGCTCCTCGGCGGACAGCCGCAGCGCGCCGGCCAGCGCGCCCAGCACGCTTGCCGAGGGGTAGCGTGCCCGCCCCTGCTCCAGCCGGACGTAGTAGCCCGCGCTGACGCCCGCCAGCCGGGCCAGCTCCTCCCGGCGCAGCCCCGGGGTGCGGCGCACGCCCTGCTCGGGCAGGCCCACCCGGCCCGGCGCCAGCGCGGTCCGCCGCGAGCGCAGGAACGCGCCCAGCTCGACCGCCGTCACGCTCTGCCCGGTCACCCGACCGCCCGCCTCCCTGCGTCCGGCTCCCCGCGTACGGGTTCTCCGCCGTCTCCGGTGCCGCCAGGGTAGCCCTGTCAGGTGCACCCTCGGCCGTTGTCCGCGGCCTGCCCGGCGCCCCAGCCTGGAGCGGTGAACACCGAGTTGACCGCCGCCCCCGGCCGCGCCGCGCCCCCCGCCTCCCCCCGGGCGCGATGGACCCTGACCGCCGCCTCCCTCGGCTTCCTGATGGTCGGCCTCGACGCCACCATCGTGAACGTCGCGCTGCCCACTCTCGGCCGCGAGTGGGGAGCCGGGCTGACGTCCCTGCAATGGGTGGTCGACGGCTACACCCTGATGTTCGCCGCGCTCCAGCTCATCGGCGGCACCCTGAGCGACCGGCTCGGCGCCCGGCGGGCCTACGGCTGCGGGCTGGCGCTGTTCGTCCTCGCCTCGCTCGCCTGCGGCCTGGCCGCCTCACCGGGAATGCTCGTGGCGGCGCGCTTCGTCCAGGGCGTGGGCGCGGCCGTCCAGTTGCCCGCGTCGCTGGCGATGGTCCGGCACGCCTACGCCGCTCCGGCCGCCCGCGCCCGGGCGGTCGGCGTGTGGGCGGCGTCCGGCGGTGCGGCCGTGGCCGCCGGGCCGGTGCTGGGCGGCCTGCTGCTCGAACGGTTCGAGTGGCGCTCGCTGTTCCTGGTGAACCTGCTGTTCGGAGCCGTGGCCCTGGTCGCCACCGCCCGTGCGTACGCGCCGCCGCCCGGCACCCGGCGGCGCCTGGACCTGCCGGGTCAGGCGGCCGTGACGCTCGCGCTGAGCGGGCTCACCTTCGGCCTGATCGAGGGCGGCACCCTCGGCTGGACCGCGGCCCCCGTCCTCGCTGCCCTGGCCGTGGCGGTCGCCGGCGGCGCCGGGTTCGCCGGCTGGGAGCGCCGGGCCCCCGAACCGATGCTGCCGCCACGGCTGTTCGCCGACCCGGTGGTCTCCGCGGTGGGCGTGGCCGGCTTCGCGCAGAACTTCGCATACTACGGCATCGTCTTCCTGCTCAGCCTGTTCCTCCAGGAAGAGCGCGGGCACTCCGCCCTCGCCACCGGTCTCGCGTTCCTGCCGATGAGCGCCGCCGCCATGCTCGCCAACGTGTACGGCGGCCGCCTCGCCGCCCGGCTCGGGCCGCGGCTGCCGCTGGTCGGCGGCCAACTCCTTTTCGCCGCGGGCCTGCTGGCCCTGCTCGCGGCCGGGCCCAGCGCTTCCGTCCGGTCGATCTGCCTGGCCACGGTGCCTGTCGGCCTCGGCGGCGGCGCCGCCGTTCCCGCGATGACCGGGGCGATCCTCGACGCGGTCCCCTCGGACTACGCGGGCACCGCCTCCGCCCACCTCAACACCGCCCGGCAGGTCGGCGGCGCGGTCGGGGTGGCCCTCTTCGGCGCCCTCGTCGCCTCCCACTTCCTGCCCGGTCTGCGGCTGTCGCTCGTCCTCGCCGCCGCCGCCCTCATGGTGGGGGCCGCGGTGACGGCCCGTCACACCGGGCGGTGAACGGAAAAGGGGCTGCCGAGCGGTCCGCGCTTCGCTACGATCACGCCGAAGCCACGCACCCACGCCCCTTGCGGGGTGCGCCCGTTGACGAATGAGGGGAGTCGATCGTGCGCAGTCACCGCACCGTCGTCGTCCCCCCGGCCGGGCACCAGGTGCTTCTCGTGTCTCCTTCCGTCCGGTGCCCGCTGCGCGCCCGGCACCGGAACTCCGCGGCGACCGCCTGACCGCTCTGCGACCGAGCGCCGAAGGCATCACGAACGACCGAGCGCGTGCCCGCCGTGGCACGGCTCAGGACCGGGCCGGGCCCGGCTCCGCAACTCCCGCCGCGTCATCGCGCTGCCCTGACCAGGACCAGCCACGAAAGGCCACCGGCCATGCGCAGCACCCTTCCCACCGTCCGCCGTACCCGCGGCGGCTCCGACCCGCTCGCGACCGTACGCAACCTCGGCATCCTCGCCCACGTCGACGCGGGCAAGACCACCGTGACCGAGCGCGTCCTGTTCCTCACCGGCGCCACCCACAAGCGCGGCGAGGTCCACGACGGCACCACCGTCACCGACTTCGACCCGCAGGAGCGCGACCGCGGCATCACCATCTTCGCGGCCGCCGCCAGTTGCGACTGGGCCGGCCACCGGATCAACCTGATCGACACCCCCGGGCACGTCGACTTCGCCGACGAGGTCGAGCGCGCGCTGCGGGTCCTCGACGGCGCGATCGCGGTGTTCGACGCGGTCGCCGGGGTGGAGCCGCAGAGCGAGTCGGTGTGGCGGCAGGCCGACCGGCACGGCGTGCCGAGGATCGCGTTCGTCAACAAGCTCGACCGGGCGGGCGCCGACCTCGACACGGCCGTGGCGTCCATCCGGCGCCGTCTGCACACCGTGCCGCTGGTGGTGCAACTGCCGATCGGACGGGAGGACGGTTTCACCGGCGTCGTGGACCTGGTCACGATGCGCGCGCTGACCTGGGCCGACGGCGGCGAGGTCCAGGACGGGCAGGTACCGGGCGGCTTGCTGGACGAGGCGCGGCGGCGCAGACGCCTGCTGGAGGAGGCGGTGGCCGAGCTGCACCCGGCCGCGCTGGAGGAGTTCTGCGCGCGCTCCGCGCTGCGGGAGCCGACGCTGGTGGCCGCGCTGCGCGACCTCACCCGGAGCGGGGAGGCCGTCGTGGTGCTGTGCGGCTCGGCGTACCGCAACCGGGGGATCGAGCCGCTGCTCGACGCGGTCGTGGCGTACCTGCCGTCGCCGCTCGACGTGCCGCCGGTCCGCGGCAGCGTCACCGGGCGGCACCGGGACGCGGAGGGCGTGGAGGACCGTACGGCCGAGCGGCCGGCGGATCCGGCGGCGCCGTTCGCAGGGCTGGTGTTCAAGGTGACCTCGACCGCCACCGGGCGGCTGACGTTCCTGCGGGTGTACTCGGGCACGATCCGGAAGGGGGACACGGTGCTGGACGCGGGTGCGAAGCGCAGCGAGCGGATCGGGCGGATCCTGCGGATGCGGGCCGACCGGCACACCGAGCTGGAGCAGGCGGTGGCCGGCGACATCGTCGCGGTCATCGGGGTGAAGGCGTCCCGCGCCGGGGCGACGCTGTGCGCGGCGTCGGCACCGCTGGTGCTCGAACCGCCGTCGGTGGCCGAGCCGGTGGTGTCCGTCGCGGTCGAGGCACGCCGCAACGCGGACGCCGGACGGCTGGTCGCCGCGCTGGGCCGGCTGGTCGAGGAGGACCCGTCGCTGGCCGTGCGGACCGACCGCGAGACCGGGCAGACCGTGCTGTCCGGCATGGGCGAACTCCACCTGGAGGTCGCGGTGGAGAAGGTCCGCCGCGCCCACGGGCTGGAGATCGCCGTCGGGGCGCCCCAGGTCGCCTATCGCGAGACGGTCACCCGCGGGGTGTCCGGGTTCGTCCACCGGCACGTCAAACAGGACGGCGGCGCCGGGCAGTTCGCCCATGTCGTCATCGATGTCGCCCCGCTCGCGGCCGGCGACGGCGCGGAGGAGGGAGAGGGGTTCGTGTTCACGTCGACGGTGGTCGGCGGCCGGGTGCCGCGCGAGTACGTCCGCGCGGTCGAGCACGGCTGCCGCGACGCGCTCGCCGAGGGTCCGCTCGGCGGCCACCCGGTCACGGGCGTGCGGGTCACGCTGACCGACGGGTCGACCCACCCCAACGACTCGTCGGAGATGGCGTTCCGCACCGCCGGGATGTTCGCACTCCGGGAGGCGCTGCGGGCCTGTGCGATGGTGCTGCTGGAGCCGGTGGTCGAGGTCACGGCCACCGCACCCGAGGACGCCGTCGGCGGCGTCCTCGGCGACCTCGCGGCCCGCCGCGGGCGCGTCACCGGATCCACGGCGCGCGCCGGCACGACCGCGGTCACGGCGACGGTGCCGCTGGTCGAGCTGTTCGGCTACGCGACGAGGCTGCGCAGCCGCACCCAGGGCCGCGGCACCTTCACCACCCGCCCGTCCGGCTACGCCCCCGCGAGTCGCTAGGCGGGACCCCCCGGGGCAGGCGGTCCCGCCCGTCTCGGGACCATCTGCCCGGTGGGGGGCTGGTCGCGCAGTTCCCCGCGCCCCTGATTGTTCCCTCCGGGGTGTGTGGTTCTGCCTGTTTCGGGACCATCTGCCCGGTGGGGGGCTGGTCGCGCAGTTCCCCGCGCCCCTGATTGATCCCTCCGGGGTGGGTGGTCCCGCCCGTCTCGGGACCACCTGGCCGGTGGGGGGCTTGTCGCGCAGTTCCCCGCGCCCCTGATTGATCCCTCCGGGGTGTGTGGTCCTGCCTGTTTCGGGACCACCTGGCCGGTGGGGGGGCTGGTCGCGCAGGTCTTCCCCAGTCTGGCGGCTGGGAGGTGCCCCCACGCGCCCGTTGGTGGTGGCGCTCTTTTCGCGGAGGAACCTGCACCAACCGGGGGCGCGGGGAACTGCGCGACCAGCCCACCAGCGACAGGTGGTCCCTCTACCGGCAGAACCACGTACCCCGGAGGGTCAGGGCACCCTGGGGGCACCCCGGAAACGCCCTCGCCCGGGGCGGCCGGCCCGTGAGGGCCCACCACCCCGGGCGAGGGTACGTTTCTGCAGCGGCTGAACCCGCGGAGCGCTCAGCTCTCGTCGTGCTGGACCGCGCGGCGCGCATCCGAGTCGAGGACGCCCCACGAGATCAGCTGCTCGGTGAGGACCGACGGCGACTGGTCGTAGATGACCGCGAGGGTGCGCAGGTCGTCCTGGCGGATCGACAGCACCTTCCCGTTGTAGTCGCCGCGCTGGCTCTGGATGGTCGCCGCGTAGCGCTGCAGGGGACCGGCCTTCTCCGGCGGGACCTGGGACAGCCGCTCCAGGTCGAGCACCAGCTTCGGCGGCGGCTCGGCGGCGCCGCCGGGCGTGGTGCCGGGCAGCAGTTCCTGCACCGGGACGCCGTAGAAGTCGGCGAGCTCGGCGAGGCGCTGCACGGTCACGGCACGGTCGCCGCGCTCGTAGGACCCCACGACCACTGCCTTCCAGCGGCCCTGGGACTTCTCCTCGACGCCGTGCAGGGACAGGCCCTGCTGCGTGCGGATGGCCCGGAGTTTTGCTCCGAGCTGCTTGGCGTAATCGCTGGACATATGGCTCCCCGGACGGAAACTCGGTGACTCACTGTGAGGTTACGCAGCGTAATCCGGGCTCGTCAAGCCGAAAGGGGCCGACTGGCGTCTGACCTGGGCCGTCCCGGTTGCCTGATACGGTGGAGGGCGTTCACCCAGACGTCCTTTAACACCCGTCCCGTGAGGCGGGGAAGGAGGTCCCCGACCCATGGTCGACGACCGCAGTATCCGCACGAGTGCGAGCCCCGCCGCAACCGGCCGGGCCGACGCCCCGGGCATCGCCGCCCGCCCCGTGCTGGAGGGCCCCGACATCGCCCGGGTCCTCACCCGTATCGCCCACGAGATCGTCGAACGCGCCAAGGGCGCCGACGACGTGGTGCTGCTCGGGATCCCCACCCGCGGGGTGTTCCTCGCCCACCGGCTCGCCGCCAAGCTCGCCGAGATCACCGGCCGGGCCGCCGCCGTCGGCTCGCTGGACATCACGATGTACCGCGACGACCTGCGGCTGCACCCGCCGCGCGCGCTCGCCCGCACCGAGATCCCCGGCGACGGCATCGACGGCCGCCTGGTCGTCCTCGTCGACGACGTGCTCTTCTCCGGCCGCACCATCCGCGCCGCCCTCGACGCGCTCAACGACATCGGCCGCCCCCGCGCGGTGCAGCTCGCCGTGCTGGTCGACCGCGGCCACCGGGAGCTGCCGATCCGGGCGGACTACGTCGGCAAGAACCTCCCCACCTCGCTGCGCGAGACCGTCAAGGTGCTGCTCGCGGAGGAGGACGGCCGCGACAGCGTGCTGCTCGGCCAGAAGGACCCGGGCCCGCGCGCGGGCCACGCCGCGGACGGTTAGCGCGCCTCCACCGGGACCCCGCAACCGGGTCCCGGGCGCCCGCACGCCCCCGGCCGGGCCGTCACGCCCGCCGACCCGCACGCGCCGCGCCCCGCCCGGTGCGCGCGCCCCGCTGCCGCCCGCGTCCGCATGCCCGCCCGGCCGTCCCGGCACACCCCCCACCAGCCCGGCCCGCCGGCCCGCCCAGCCCTCCGGAGTTCACCCCGCATGAAGCGCCACCTGATCTCGGCCGCCGACCTCACCCGCGACGACGCCCTCCTCGTACTGGACACCGCCGAGGAGATGGCCCGCGTCGCCGACCGGCCGATCAAGAAGCTGCCCACCCTGCGCGGCCGCACCGTCGTGAACCTCTTCTTCGAGGACTCGACCCGGACCCGCATCTCCTTCGAGGCCGCCGCCAAGCGGCTGTCCGCCGACGTCATCAACTTCTCCGCGAAGGGCTCCTCGGTCTCCAAGGGCGAGTCCCTGAAGGACACCGCGCTCACGCTGGAGGCGATGGGCGCCGACGCGGTCGTCATCCGCCACCACTCCTCCGGCGCCCCGCACCGGCTGGCCACCTCCGGCTGGATCAACGCCTCGGTCGTCAACGCGGGCGACGGCACCCACGAGCACCCCACCCAGGCCCTGCTCGACGCCCTCACGATGCGCCGCCACCTGTCCGGCGTCGGCCGCGACCTCGAGGGCCGGCGGATCACCATCGTCGGCGACGTGCTGCACAGCCGGGTGGCCCGCTCCAACGTGCTGCTGCTCACCACCCTGGGCGCCGAGGTCACCCTCGTCGCCCCGCCGACGCTGCTGCCGATCGGCGTCGAGCAGTGGCCCTGCAAGGTGTCGTACGACCTGGACGCGGTGCTCGCCAAGTCCGACGCGGTGATGATGCTGCGGGTGCAGCGCGAACGGATGAACGCCGCGTTTTTCCCCACCGAGCGGGAGTACGCGCGCCGCTACGGCCTGGACGGGCTGCGGATGGCGGCGCTGCCCGAGCACGCCATCGTGATGCACCCGGGCCCGATGAACCGCGGCATGGAGATCACCGCCGAGGTCGCCGACTCGCCGCGCTGCACCGCGGTGGAACAGGTCGCCAACGGCGTGAGCACCCGGATGGCGGTGCTCTACCTGCTGCTCGGCGGTTCCGAGCCCGCGATCACCGGCACCCGCACCGACAGCGCCGACGCCGACGGCCGCCCGGCCGCGGAAGCCCCCGAAGCCGCCCGTACCGAGGAGAGCAAGTAACGATGAGCAAGATCCTGATCCGCGGTGCGCGGCTGCTCGGCGGCGAGCCGATGGACGTCCTGATCGACGGCGAGCGCATCGCCGAGGTCGGCACCGGCCTCACCGCCGAGGGCGCCGACGTCGTCGAGGGCGAGGGCCGCATCCTGCTGCCCGGCCTGGTCGACCTGCACACCCACCTGCGCGAGCCCGGCCGCGAGGACTCCGAGACGGTGCTCACCGGCACCCGCGCCGCGGCCGTCGGCGGCTACACCGCGGTGCACGCGATGGCGAACACCTTCCCGGTCGCCGACACCGCCGGCGTCGTGGAGCAGGTGTGGCGGCTCGGCAAGGAGTCGGGCTACTGCGACGTGCAGCCGGTCGGCGCCGTCACCGTCGGGCTGGAGGGACGCAAACTCGCCGAGCTGGGCGCCATGGCCGACTCCGCCGCGCGGGTGCGGGTCTTCTCCGACGACGGCAAGTGCGTGGACGACGCGGTGATCATGCGCCGCGCGCTGGAGTACGTGAAGGCGTTCGGCGGGGTCGTCGCCCAGCACGCGCAGGAGCCCCGGCTGACCGAGGGCGCCCAGATGAACGAGGGCATCGTCTCCGGCGAGCTGGGCCTGACCGGCTGGCCCGCGGTCGCCGAGGAGTCGATCATCGCGCGGGACGTGCTGCTGGCCGCGCACGTCGGCTCCCGGGTGCACATCTGCCACCTGTCCACGGCGGGCTCGGTGGAGATCGTCCGCTGGGCGAAGTCCAAGGGCTGGGACGTCACCGCCGAGGTCACCCCGCACCACCTGCTGCTCACCGACGAGCTCGTCCGGACGTACAACCCCGTCTACAAGGTCAACCCGCCGCTGCGCACCGAGGCCGACGTGATGGCGCTGCGCGAGGCACTCGCCGACGGCACCATCGACTGCGTCGCCACCGACCACGCCCCGCACCCGACCGAGGACAAGGACTGCGAGTGGCCCGCGGCCGCCATGGGCATGGTCGGCCTGGAGACCGCGCTGTCCGTGGTGCAGCACACCATGGTCGACACCGGCCTGCTGGACTGGAGCGGCGTCGCCGACCGGATGTCGGCCCGGCCCGCCGCGATCGGGCGGCTCGCCGGACACGGCCGGCCGATCGCCGCGGGCGAGCCCGCGAACCTGGTACTCCTCGATCCCGCATACCGTGGAGCCGTCAACCCCGCGGACTTCGCCTCCCGCAGCCGCAACACCCCCTACGAGGGACGCGAGCTGCCCGGCCGGGTCATCGCGACCTTCCTGCGGGGCCGTGCGACGGTCATGGACGGGAAGCTCACGTGACGACTCCTCTGACAGCGCTGGCGGCCGCGACCGCCGACGGCGGCAAGCACTCCGCGCAGGTCACCCACTGGTCGGACCGGCTCGGCTGGATCGTCGGGCTGATCCTGGTGATCGGCCTGGTCTACTGGCTGATGCGGCAGGGCTGGCAGTGGCGGCGCACCCTCCAGGGCGGCCTGCCCGAGCTCCCGCAGCCGCCCGAGGACCCGGCCGAGCTGGGCGAGCCGCTGCTGGTCACGGACGCGCGCTACCACGGCTCCACCACCGCCGGGCAGTGGCTCGACCGGATCGTCGCGCACGGCCTCGGCGTCCGCAGCAAGGCCCGGCTCACCCTGACCGCGCGCGGCCTGCTGGTCGAGCGCACCGGCGCCCCCGGCTTCCTCGTGCCCGCCGGCGCCCTGCGCGGTGCCCGGCTCGACCAGGCCATCGCCGGCAAGGTGCTGCCCGAGGGCGGCCTGCTCGTGGTCACCTGGGAGCACGGCGGCACCCTCATCGACTCCGGCTTCCGCTCGGAGCACGCGGCCGAACATCCCGCCTGGGCCGAGGCGATCACCGAACTGAGCGGCGAACGAGCCGTCGCGTTCACCACCGACAAGGAAGGCGCACGATGACGACCTCCACCCGGGCGGCCACCGCGCCCGCCGTACTCGTCCTGGAGGACGGCCGCACCTTTCGCGGCCGCGCCTACGGGGCCGTGGGGGAGACCTTCGGCGAGGCCGTGTTCTCCACCGGCATGACCGGCTACCAGGAGACGCTGACCGACCCCTCCTACCACCGCCAGGTCGTCGTCATGACCGCCCCGCACGTCGGCAACACCGGCGTCAACGACGAGGACCCCGAGTCCCGCCGGATCTGGGTGGCCGGATACGTGGTGCGCGACCCCGCCCGCGTCCCGTCCAACTGGCGCTCGCGCCGCGGTCTCGACGAGGAACTGGCCGCCCAGGGCGTGGTCGGCATCAGCGGCATCGACACCCGCGCGCTGACCCGGCACCTGCGCGAGCGCGGCGCCATGCGGGTCGGCATCTTCTCCGGCGCCGCCCTCGGCGGCGGCTCCGGCAACGGGGCGCCCGACGACGCCGCGCTGCTGGCGCGGGTCCGCCAGGCCCCCGAGATGGCCGGCGCGGACCTGTCCGCCGAGGTCGCCACCCAGGAGGCGTACACCGTCCCCGCCATCGGCGCCAAGCGCTTCACCGTGGCCGCTCTCGACCTCGGCATCAAGGGGATGACCCCGCACCGGATGGCCCAGCGCGGCATCGAGGTGCGCGTCCTGCCCGCGACCGCGACCGTGGAGGAGGTGTACGCGACCGCGCCCGACGGGGTGTTCCTGTCCAACGGCCCCGGCGACCCCGCCACCGCCGAGCTCGGCGTCATCCAGGCGGTCCTGGAGCGCGGCACCCCGCTGTTCGGGATCTGCTTCGGCAACCAGCTGCTCGGCCGGGCGCTCGGCTTCGGCACGTACAAGCTCAAGTACGGTCACCGCGGCATCAACCAGCCGGTGCAGGACCGTTCCACCGGCAAGGTCGAGGTCACCGCGCACAACCACGGGTTCGCCGTCGACGCCCCGCTCGACCGGGTCAGCGACACCCCGTACGGGCGCGCCGAGGTCAGCCACGTCTGCCTCAACGACAACGTCGTGGAGGGGCTGCGGCTGCTCGACAAGCCGGCCTTCAGCGTCCAGTACCACCCCGAGGCGGCCGCCGGCCCGCACGACGCCGCGTACCTGTTCGACCGCTTCGTTTCCCTGATGGAGGGCCAGCGTGCCTAAGCGCACCGATATCCAGTCCGTCCTGGTCATCGGCTCCGGCCCGATCGTCATCGGCCAGGCAGCGGAGTTCGACTACTCCGGCACCCAGGCGTGCCGCGTCCTGAAGGCCGAGGGCCTGCGGGTCATCCTGGTCAACTCCAACCCGGCCACGATCATGACCGACCCGGAGATCGCCGACGCCACCTACGTGGAGCCGATCACCCCCGAGTACGTCGAGAAGATCATCGCCAAGGAGCGCCCCGACGCGCTGCTGCCCACCCTCGGCGGCCAGACCGCGCTGAACACCGCGATCGCGCTGCACGAGAACGGCGTGCTGGCCAAGCACGAGGTGGAGCTGATCGGCGCCAACGTCGAGGCCATCCACAAGGGCGAGGACCGCGACCTGTTCAAGGGCGTGGTCGAGGCGGTGCGCCGCAGGATCGGGCACGGCGAGTCCGCCCGCTCGGTGATCTGCCGCACCATGGACGACGTGCTGGCCGGCGTGGAGACCCTCGGCGGCTACCCGGTCGTGGTCCGCCCCTCCTTCACCATGGGCGGCGCCGGCTCCGGCTTCGCCCACGACGAGACGGAGCTGCGCCGGATCGCCGGCCAGGGCCTGACCCTCTCGCCGACCACCGAGGTGCTCCTGGAGGAGTCCATCCTCGGCTGGAAGGAGTACGAGCTGGAGCTGATGCGCGACAAGCACGACAACGTGGTGGTCGTCTGCTCCATCGAGAACTTCGACCCGATGGGCGTGCACACCGGCGACTCCATCACCGTCGCGCCCGCGATGACGCTCACCGACCGCGAGTACCAGGTCCTGCGCGACATCGGCATCGAGGTGATCCGCGAGGTCGGCGTCGACACCGGCGGCTGCAACATCCAGTTCGCGGTGAACCCCGAGGACGGCCGGGTCATCGTCATCGAGATGAACCCCCGGGTCTCCCGCTCCTCCGCGCTCGCGTCCAAGGCCACCGGCTTCCCGATCGCGAAGATCGCCGCGCGCCTGGCGGTCGGCTACACCCTGGACGAGATCCCCAACGACATCACCGAGCAGACCCCGGCGTCCTTCGAACCCACCCTGGACTACGTGGTGGTGAAGGTGCCGCGGTTCGCCTTCGAGAAGTTCCCGGCCGCCGACGCCGCTCTCACCACCACCATGAAGTCGGTGGGCGAGGCGATGGCGATCGGCCGCAACTTCACCGAGGCGCTGAACAAGGCGCTGCGCTCGCTGGAGAAGAAGGGCTCGCAGTTCGACTTCGCCGGCCCGGCCGACCCGGCCGCCAAGGACGAGCTGCTGGCGACGGCGGCCGTGCCCACCGACGGCCGGATCAATACCGTCATGGCCGCGATCCGGGCCGGCGCGACCGCGCAGGAGGTCTTCGACGCCACGAGGATCGATCCGTGGTTCGTGGACCAGCTCTTCCTGATCAAGGAGCTCGCCGACGAGCTGGCCGCCGCCGACCGGCTCGAGCCGGTGCTGCTGGCCGAAGCCAAGCGGCACGGCTTCTCCGACGCCCAGATCGCCGAGATCCGCGGCCTGCGCGAGGACGTCGTCCGCGAGGTCCGGCACACCCTCGGCATCCGCCCGGTCTACAAGACGGTCGACACCTGCGCCGCCGAGTTCGCCGCCCGCACGCCGTACTTCTACTCCTCCTACGACGAGGAGTCCGAGGTCGCGCCCCGGACCAGGCCCGCGGTGATCATCCTCGGCTCGGGCCCCAACCGGATCGGCCAGGGCATCGAGTTCGACTACTCCTGCGTGCACGCGTCCTTCGCGCTGCACGACGCCGGGTACGAGACGGTGATGGTCAACTGCAACCCCGAGACGGTCTCCACCGACTACGACACCTCCGACCGGCTCTACTTCGAGCCGCTCACCCTGGAGGACGTGCTGGAGATCGTGCACGCCGAGCAACTGGCCGGACCGCTGGCCGGCGTCATCGTCCAGCTCGGCGGCCAGACCCCGCTCGGCCTGGCCCAGGCGCTGAAGGACAACGGGGTGCCGGTCGTGGGCACCTCGCCCGAGGCGATCCACCTCGCCGAGGACCGCGGCGCCTTCGGCCAGGTGCTCGCCGAGGCCGGCCTGCCCGCGCCCAAGCACGGCACCGCCACCTCCTTCCCCGGCGCCAAGGCCATCGCCGACGAGATCGGCTACCCGGTGCTGGTCCGCCCCTCCTACGTGCTCGGCGGGCGCGGCATGGAGATCGTCTACGACGAGTCCCGGCTGGCCGCGTACATCGAGGAGTCCACCGAGATCAGCCCGACCCGCCCGGTGCTGGTCGACCGGTTCCTGGACGACGCCATAGAGATCGACGTGGACGCCCTCTACGACGGTCACGAGCTGTACCTCGGCGGGGTCATGGAGCACATCGAGGAGGCCGGCATCCACTCCGGCGACTCGGCGTGCGCGCTGCCCCCGATCACCCTGGGCGGCCACGACATCAAGCGGCTGCGGGCCTCCACGGAGGCCATCGCCGCGGGAGTCGGGGTGCGCGGGCTGATCAACATCCAGTTCGCGCTGGCCGGGGACATCCTCTACGTGCTGGAGGCCAACCCGCGCGCCTCGCGCACCGTGCCGTTCACCTCCAAGGCGACCGCCGTGCCGCTCGCCAAGGCGGCGGCCCGGATCTCGCTCGGCGCGACCGTCGCCGAACTGCGCGCGGAGGGGCTGCTGCCGGCCGCCGGCGACGGCGGCACCCTGCCGCTGGACGCGCCGATCTCCGTCAAGGAGGCCGTGCTGCCCTGGAGCCGCTTCCGCGACGTGCAGGGCCGCGGGGTGGACACCATCCTCGGCCCGGAGATGCGCTCCACCGGCGAGGTGATGGGCATCGACGCGGTCTTCGGCACCGCCTACGCCAAGTCGCAGGCCGGCGCGTACGGCGCGCTGCCCACCAAGGGCCGCGCGTTCATCTCGGTGGCCAACCGCGACAAGCGGGCGCTGATCTTCCCGGCGCGGGCGCTGATCGAGCACGGCTTCGAGCTGCTGGCCACCTCCGGCACCGCCGAGGTGCTGCGGCGCAACGGCATCGACGCGCGGGTCGTCCGCAAGCAGAGCGAGGGGACCGGGCCCGACGGTGAGCCCACCGTGGTCACCCTCATCCACGAGGGCGAGATCGACCTGATCGTCAACACGCCCTTCGGCACCGGCGGACGCCTCGACGGCTACGACATCCGCACCGCCGCCGTCGCCCGGGGCATCCCGTGCCTGACCACCGTCCAGGCGCTGGCTGCCGCGGTCCAGGGCATCGACGCCCTGACGCACGGCGGTATCGGGGTGCGGTCGCTGCAGGAACACGCGGAGCGCCTGATCGCGGCCCGGGCCTGACCACTGGCCGCCCCGCCCCTGCGGGGGTGGGGCGGTCACCACCGGGGCGCACCCTTCGACGAACGAAAGCGAGCCATGTACGCCCTCTTCTTCAGGCTGGTCTTCCGGCGGATGGACGCCGAGAAGGCGCACCACCTGGCCTTCCGGTGGATCCGGCTGGCCGCCCGGGTGCCGGTGCTGCGGACGTTCCTCGCGGCCGCGCTGGCACCGCGGTACGCCGAACTGCGCACCCAGGCGCTGGGCCTGCGGATGCACGGCCCGTTCGGGCTGGCGGCCGGCTTCGACAAGAACGCGGTCGCCATCGACGGGATGGCGATGCTCGGCTTCGGGCACGTGGAGATCGGCACCGTCACGGCGCAGGCCCAGCCCGGCAACCCGAAGAAGCGGCTGTTCCGGCTGGTCCGCGACCGGGCCCTGATCAACCGGATGGGCTTCAACAACGACGGGTCGGCGGCCGTGGCCGCCCGGCTCGGGGCCCGTCGGGAGGTCTTCCGGACCACCGTCGGCGTCAACATCGGCAAGACCAAGGTGGTCCCGGAGCAGGACGCGGTCGCGGACTACGTGACCTCGACCGAGCGGCTGGCCCGGTACGCCGACTACCTCGTGGTCAACGTGTCCTCGCCCAACACCCCCGGCCTGCGCAACCTGCAGGCCACCGAAGCGCTGCGCCCGCTGCTCGCGGCGGTGCGCGAGGCCGCCGACCGCACCGTCACCGACCGCCGGGTGCCGCTGCTGGTGAAGATCGCCCCCGACCTCGCGGACGAGGACGTCGACGCCGTCGCCGACCTGGCCCTCGAACTGGGCCTGGACGGCATCATCGCCACCAACACCACGATCGGCCGCGCGGGCCTGCGCTCCGACCCCGCACTGACCGCGGAGACCGGCGGGCTGTCCGGGGCGCCGCTCAAGTCCCGCTCGCTGGAGGTGCTGCGCCGGCTGTACGCGCGGGTGGGTGACCGGGTCACCCTGGTCGGTGTCGGCGGGGTGGAGGACGCGGAGGACGCCTGGCAGCGCATCCTGGCCGGCGCCACTCTCGTCCAGGGGTACACCGCCTTCATCTACCGCGGCCCGTTCTGGATGCGCGCCGTGCACAAGGGGCTGGCCGCCCGGCTGGCCGCGAGCCCGTACGCCACCCTCGCCGACGCCGTCGGCGCGGACTCCCGGAAGGTGACCTCATGACCGGCAGCAGCGGCACGACGCCCACCGGGGCGGGCGCACCCGGCACCGGGTCCGGGCAGCAGGAGCCGTTCGGTGCCCGGCTGCGCCGTGCGATGGACACCCGCGGCCAGCTGTGCGTCGGCATCGACCCGCATGCGCGGTTGCTGACCGACTGGGGGCTGCCCGACGACCCGGGCGGCCTGGAGCGCTTCACGATGACCGTGGTGGACGCCCTGGCCGAGCACACCGCGGTGTTCAAGCCGCAGTCCGCGTTCTTCGAGCGGTTCGGCTCGCGCGGTGTCGCGGTGCTGGAGAAGGCGGTGGCGCGGGCACGCGCGGCGGGCGCCCTGGTGCTGATGGACGCCAAGCGCGGCGACATCGGCTCGACGATGGCGGCGTACGCGGCCACGTACCTGGACAAGGACTCCCCGTTGTTCTGCGACGCGGTGACGGTCAGCCCCTACCTCGGTTTCGAGTCGCTGCGGCCGGCGCTGGACGCCGCCGCGGTGTCCGGCGCGGGGGTGTTCGTCCTGGCACTGACCTCCAACCCGGAGGGCGCCCAGGTGCAGCGTGCGACCGCCGCGGGCGGCCGGTCGGTGGCGCAGGTGATGCTGGACGCGATCGCGGCCGAGAACGAAGGGGTACGGCCGCTCGGCTCGGTCGGCGCGGTGGTCGGCGCGACGCTCGGCGAGGTGGGCGCGGACCTCGCGGTCAACGGCCCGCTGCTGGCCCCCGGCGTCGGCGCCCAGGGCGCGACGCCGGCCGATCTCCCGGCGGTTTTCGGTGCGGCACTGCCGAACGTGCTGCCGAGTGTGAGCCGCGATGTGCTGCGGCACGGACCGGACGCCGGTGCTTTGTTGAAATCGGTACGAGACTATGTCGATCACGTGCGCGCGGTGATGACCGGAACGGGTGAATCCCGCGGTATTACCGGCCGGTAATACGTCGAGAAAACGGCCAAAAAAAGGGCCGCTTTCAACCACTGGCCGCATTGACGGCAAAACCTGTTCCGGTTTGTCCCGAATATCCCGCCGGATCGAGTCTGACCAGGACTTTTCATCTGTTCTCGCTGACTTGGGCCGCGCGGACCGCTAGTCTCCGACAGGAGCGCGCCGCCCAGGTGCGCCGCAGGTCGCCCGGTGCTCCCGGGCGGTCCGTACTTCCTATCCGATTGCTCTACATCCGAGGTGACGTAGGCGTGGCTCTTCCGCCCCTTACCCCTGAACAGCGCGCTGCCGCGCTCGAAAAGGCCGCCGCGGCTCGCCGGGAGCGCGCCGAGGTCAAGAACCGGCTCAAGCACTCCGGCGCCAGCTTGCACGACGTGATCAAGCAGGGCCAGGAGAACGATGTCATCGGCAAGATGAAGGTCTCCGCACTCCTTGAGTCGCTTCCTGGCGTCGGCAAGGTCCGCGCCAAGCAGATCATGGAGCGGCTCGGCATCTCCGAGAGCCGCCGTGTGCGCGGGCTCGGTTCCAACCAGATCGCTTCCCTGGAACGCGAGTTCGGCGGCGCTCCCGCCTGAGGGTGACTCCGGGTCCCGCCGCTCTCGGGAACCGGGGATAATCGCTCTATGAGTTCTCCAGCCTCACCGGGGCCGGCCAAGCCCCTCGCCTCGCCGGGGGCTTCCCCGGCCGCCCCGGTCAGACACCCGCGGTTGACCGTGCTCTCCGGCCCCTCCGGGGTCGGGAAGAGCACGGTCGTCGCTCATCTGCGTGCGGCGCAGCCCGAGGTATGGCTCTCGGTGTCCGCGACCACCCGCAGACCCCGTCCTGGCGAGCAGGACGGCGTGCAGTACCGCTTCGTCGACGACGACGAGTTCGACAAACTCGTCGCCAACGGCGAGCTCCTGGAATGGGCCGAGTTCGCCGGCCACCGGTACGGCACCCCGCGTCGCGCGGTACTCGACCGGCTCGCCGACGGCGTGCCCGTGCTGCTGGAGATCGACCTGCAGGGCGCGCGGCTGGTGCGGGACTCCATGCCCGACGCGCACCTGGTCTTCCTCGCGCCGCCCAGCTGGGACGAGCTGGTCCGCCGGCTCACCGGCCGCGGCACCGAGTCGCCCGAGGTGATCGAGCGGCGGCTGGCCGTCGCCCGGATCGAACTGGCCGCCGAATCCGAGTTCGACGAGACGCTTGTCAACACCTCCGTCGAGGATGTAGCGCGTGAGCTGCTAGCCTTGATGAAAATCGGGTGACGTCGCGGTATCACCGCGGCACGCCCGGCAGCGGCCCCCCGGTCCCGGGGCGCCGTTTTCGAAGTCCTTCCACAAGTAGGGGTAGGTAGAGCGTGTCCTCTTCCATCACCACGCCCGAGGGCATCATCAACCCGCCGATCGACGAGCTGCTCGAGGCCACCGACTCCAAGTACAGCCTGGTGATCTACGCGGCGAAGCGCGCCCGCCAGATCAACGCGTACTACTCCCAGCTCGGCGAGGGCCTGCTGGAGTACGTCGGCCCGCTGGTGGACACCCACGTCCACGAGAAGCCGCTCTCCATCGCGCTGCGCGAGATCAACGCCGGCCTGCTGACCTCCGAGGCCGTCGAGGCGCCGCCCACCCAGTGAGGTGAGCACACCGAGGTGAGCACAGCACCTCGACCACGGGCCCGGCGGCGCGACCGCCGGGCCCGTGGTGTGTCATGGAGTGAGCACAACACGGCGGCGCGGCGGAGCGGAGCGGGCATGGGCAGGCCACAGGTCGTACTGGGTGTCGGCGGCGGCATCGCCGCGTACAAGGTCTGCGAACTGCTGCGCCGGCTCACCGAGTCCGGGCACGAGGTCCGGGTCGTCCCCACCGACGCCGCCCTGCACTTCGTCGGCGAGGCCACCTGGGCGGCGCTGTCCGGCAAGCCGGTCTCCACCCGGGTCTGGGACGGCGTCCAGGACGTCCCGCACGTGCGGATCGGGCAGCACGCCGACCTGGTCGTGGTCGCGCCCGCCACCGCCGACCTGCTCGCCAGGGCCGCGCACGGCCTCGCCGACGACCTGCTCACCAGCACCCTGCTCACCGCCCGCTGCCCGGTGGTCTTCGCGCCCGCCATGCACACCGAGATGTGGGAGCACCCCGCCACCCAGGAGAACGTCGCCACCCTCCGGCGCCGCGGCGCGGTCGTCATCGAGCCCGCCGTCGGCCGCCTGACCGGCGTCGACACCGGCAAGGGCCGGCTGCCGGACCCGGACGAGATCTTCGAGGTCTGCCGCCGCACCCTCGCCCGGGGCGCCGCCGCCCCCGACCTGGCCGGGCGGCACGTCGTGGTCAGCGCCGGCGGCACCCGCGAGCCGCTCGACCCCGTGCGGTACCTCGGCAACCGCTCCTCCGGCAAGCAGGGCTACGCCTTCGCCCGCACCGCCGTCGCCCGCGGTGCCCGGGTGACCCTGGTGGCCGCCAACACCGGCACGCTGCCGGACCCGGCCGGCGCCGACGTGGTGGCCGTCGGGACCGCCGAGCAGCTGCGCGAGGCCGTCCTCAAGGCCGCCGCCGACGCCGACGCGGTGGTGATGGCCGCGGCGGTGGCCGACTTCCGCCCCGCCGTCTACGCCGCCGGCAAGATCAAGAAGAGCGACGACGGCACCGGGCCCGCGCCGGTCGAGCTGGTCCGCAACCCCGACGTCCTCGCCGAGCTGTCCGCGCACCGGGCCCGTCCCGGGCAGATCGTGGTCGGCTTCGCCGCCGAGACCGACGACGTCCTGGTCAACGGCCGGGCGAAGCTCACCCGCAAGGGCTGCGACCTGCTGGTCGTCAACGAGGTCGGGGACGGCAAGGCGTTCGGCACCGCGGACAACGAGGCGGTGGTCCTCGGCGCCGACGGCAGCACCACACCGGTGCCGTACGGGCCGAAGGAGGCGCTGGCCGACCAGGTGTGGGACATGGTCGCCGCCCGGTTCACCCGGACCGCCCAGAAGTGACGTGGATCGCTGATCGTGCGCGGTTCGTGCCCGGATCGTGCGCCGTCCGCGGCGTCCGGCCGGTCCCGGCGCGGCCCCGGGACGGCCTCGCAGGGGCGTGAGCAGCAGGGGAGCGGGCCGCGGGCCGTCCGCGGCGTGCAGCTTGTGGCACATCCAAAGAACGAGATGCCTGGGCCTTCTCCGCGGTGCTCACGCTAAGGTGGTCGCGGAGAGCCGGGCGCAGCCCCGCGATCTCCCACCAGATTCAGCCAGCAGCCGCTGCAACCCCAGGGAGCGATGTGTCCCGCCGTCTGTTCACTTCGGAATCAGTGACCGAGGGTCACCCCGACAAGATCGCTGACCAGATCAGCGACACGATTCTCGACGCCCTGCTGACCGCGGACCCCACCTCGCGGGTCGCCGTGGAGACGCTCATCACCACCGGCCAGGTGCACGTCGCGGGCGAGGTCACCACGACCGCCTACGCGGACATCGCCTCGCTGGTGCGGGCGAAGATCCTGGAGATCGGGTACGACTCCTCGAAGAAGGGCTTCGACGGCGCGTCCTGTGGCGTGTCCGTGTCGATCGGCGCGCAGTCGCCGGACATCGCCCAGGGCGTCGACACCGCGTACGAGAAGCGCGTCGGTGCGGATGACGCCGCCGAGGACGAGCTGAACAAGCAGGGCGCGGGCGACCAGGGCCTGATGTTCGGCTACGCCTCGGACGAGACGCCCGAGCTGATGCCGCTGCCGATCACCCTCGCGCACCGCCTGTCGAAGCGGCTGACCGAGGTCCGCAAGAACGGCACCATCCCCTACCTGCGTCCCGACGGCAAGACCCAGGTCACCATCGAGTACGACGGGGACAAGGCGGTCCGGCTGGACACCGTCGTCGTCTCCTCGCAGCACGCCTCCGACATCGACCTGGAGTCGCTGCTCGCCCCCGACATCCGCGAGTTCGTGGTGGAGGTGGAGCTGAAGGCCCTGCTGGACGAGGGCATCAAGCTCGACACCGACGGCTACCGGCTGCTGGTCAACCCGACCGGGCGGTTCGAGATCGGCGGCCCGATGGGTGACGCGGGTCTGACCGGTCGCAAGATCATCATCGACACGTACGGCGGCATGGCCCGGCACGGCGGCGGCGCCTTCTCCGGCAAGGACCCGTCCAAGGTCGACCGCTCGGCCGCCTACGCGATGCGCTGGGTCGCCAAGAACGTGGTCGCGGCGCGGCTCGCCTCCCGCTGCGAGGTCCAGGTCGCCTACGCGATCGGCAAGGCCGAGCCGGTGGGTCTGTTCGTGGAGACCTTCGGCACCGCGAACGTCGAGGTCGAGAAGATCGAGCGGGCCATCGGTGAGGTGTTCGACCTCCGGCCGGCCGCGATCATCCGGGATCTGGATCTGCTGCGGCCGATCTACGCGCAGACCGCGGCGTACGGGCACTTCGGCCGTGAGCTGGATGATTTCACCTGGGAGAAGACGGACCGGGTGGACGCGCTGCGCGCGGCCGCGGGTCTGTAGGTCTCAGGGGTTTCGTACGAGGGTCCTCCCGTCCCGCCTTGATGGTGGGGCGGGCGGACCTTTCTTTGGGGGCGGGCCGCTTCGCGAAGTGTGGCAACTCTCCAGGGGCGCGGGGAACTGCGCGACAAGCCCCCACCGGCCGGGTGGTCCGGCAGCGAGAGCAACTGCCCCCTCGTTTCGGTGGCGGCCGGCGCACGCAGCGGTGTCGCAGCCGTCTGGTAAGAATCACAAGGTGAGCGGCGACGAGGGACCCAAGCGGGAGGGGGCGGCCGAACCGCCGGAGGCGGGCGGCGGAGAGCAGCTCGCGTTGATCCGGGAGACGGTCCGCAAGTCGAAGGAGCCGCGGGCCAAGCCCCGTACCTGGCGGGGTGCGGCCCTCGCCGAGGGGCTGCCGGTGGCGCGGGTGCTGGTGGACAAGGGGCTGGTCCACCTCGACCAGTTCTTCGACTACGCCGTGCCCGCCGCCATGGACGAGGAGGCCCAGCCCGGGGTGCGGGTCCGGGTCAGGTTCGGCGCCCGCGTGGTCAAGGGCCGGCGCGAGGGCGGCACCCTGCACGACGGCTTCGTGGTCGAGCGCCGCACGGACAGCGACTACGCGGGCCCGCTCGCCCCCCTCGCCCAGGTGCTGTCCACCGAACCCGTCCTCACCCCGCCGCTGCTGCGGCTGTGCCGCCAGGTCGCCGACCGGTACGCGGGGGCGCTCGCCGACGTGGTCCAGCTCGCGGTGCCGCCCCGGATGGCCCGCGCCGAGCGGGACCCCTCGCCCGAACCCCGGCCCGATCCCGCGGTGCCGCCGCCTGCCACCTGGTCCCGGTACGCCACCGGACCCGCCTATCTCCAGGCGCTCGCCCGCGGTGACACCCCCCGCGCGGTCTGGCTCGCACTGCCCGGGCCGCACTGGCCCCGCGAGCTGGCCAGCGCCCTGGCCACCGCGCTCGCCTCGGGGCGGGGCGCGCTCGCCGTGCTGCCCGACGGTCGCAGCGCCGCCCGGGTCGACGCGGCCCTCACCGAGCTGCTCGGCGCCGGCCGCCACGTCCTGCTCACCGCCGACGCGGGCCCCGAGGAGCGCTACCGGCGCTGGCTCGCGGTCAGCCGCGGCACCGTCAAGGTGGTGGTCGGCACCCGCGCCGCGATGTTCGCGCCCGTCGCGGACCTCGGCCTGGTCGCGCTGTGGGACGACGGCGACTCCAGCCACGCCGAACCGCACGCGCCGCAACCGCACGCCCGCGACGTGCTGCTGCTGCGGGCCCGCGAGGAGCGCACCGCGTTCCTGCTCGGCGGGGTCACCACCACCGTCGAGGGCGCGCAGCTCGTCGACAGCGGGTGGGCGCTGCCGCTGGCCGCCACCCGCGACCAGGTGCGGGCCGCCGCGCCGCTGGTCCGCACGGTCGGCGACCTCGACCAGGCACGCGACGAGGCCGCCCGCGCCGCCCGGCTCCCGTCGCTGGCCTGGCAGGTCACCCGCGAGGCGCTCGCCCGTGGCCCGGTGCTGGTCCAGGTGCCCCGGCGCGGGTACGTCCCCCGGCTCGGCTGCGACACCTGCCGGGCCCCTGCCCGCTGCGCGGCCTGCGCCGGGCCGCTGGAGGTGCGCGAGGAGGGCGGCACCCCCGCCTGCGGGTGGTGCGGGCGGCCGGCCGCGGACTGGCACTGCCAGGAATGCGGCGGATTCCGGCTGCGGGCGCGGGTGGTGGGGGCGCGGCGGACGGCGGAGGAGCTGGGGCGGGCCTTCCCCCGGGTGCCGGTGCGGACGTCGGGGCGGGACACCGTGCTCGCGACGGTCGGCGGCGCTCCCGCGCTGGTGGTCGCCACGCCGGGGGCCGAGCCGGTCGCGGAGGAGGGCTACGCGGCGGCGCTGCTGCTGGACGGCTGGGCACTGCTGGGCCGCCCCGACCTGCGGGCGGCCGAGGACGCGTTGCGGCGGTGGGCGCTGGCCGCGTCCCTGGTCCGGCCGGCGGGTGAGGGCGGCACCGTCGTGGTGCTGGCCGAGCCGACCCTGCGGCCGGTGCAGGCGCTGGTGCGGTGGGATCCGGCGGGGCATGCCGTGCGGGAGCTCGCCGAGCGCGCCGAGCTGCGGTTCCCGCCGGTGGCGCGGATGGCGGCGGTCGCCGGTCCGCCCGCCGCGGTGGCCGAGTTCGCCGATCTGGTCCGGCTCCCCATGGGGACCGATCTGCTCGGGCCCGTGCCGGTGCAGCGCCCCGCGGGCAGCGATCCCTGGGAGCGCCTGCTGTTCCGGGTCCCCCCGGGCAGCGGGGCCGCGCTCGCCGCCGCGCTCAAGGCCGCGCAGGTGGCGCGCGCGACCCGCAGCGGCAACACGGCACCCCTCCAGCTCCGGATGGACCCCCCCGACATCGGCTGACCACCCCCACCACCCCCACCAACCCCACCACCACGGGCCCCGGCTTCCGGCCGCCGCTTTCCCGGGCCGGGCCGGCATGCCGGGGTGGCGGTCCGGGCCGACCACGCGCCGCCGAACGTCAGCGACTCCTCCCAGCCGTACGGGCCGACCACCGGCCCGGGTGGCCATGGCGGGCGCATCCCCAAGGCCGTGCTCCCCCCGCCGGCAGGCATCGCCGAGCGCGCCGTCGGCCTGCCCATGACCGGGGTGGACGGCGTCGGCGCGCTGCTCGCCCAGTACGGGGTGCAGCTGACGCAGGACACCGCGGCCCAGGCCGGCACGCCCATCCACGCCATCGCCGACCGGTGGGGGTTCCCGCGGCCGGCCGACTTCACCCGGGGCCTTTCGCGCCGCCTTCGGTGTCCCCCCGCGGGAGCACCGGTACCGGGTGCTGGGCGGGGCCGGCGGCAGGGGCGTGGAGCAGGGCGCCTCGTAGCCGGGGCGGGGCCCCTTACGGATTGCGCGGGCTGGGGAACGCCGGTGCGGGCTCCTCCTCGACGGACCGGGCGGCGGGCACCGTGGGCGCGGTGTCCGTCGTGCCGTCGGCGGGGGTGCGGCGCGCACCGTAACGCCGGTGCACCGCCTGCTTGGTCACCCCGAGCGCGGACCCGACCGCGTCCCAGGAGAACCCCAGGGACCGGTCGAACTCCACCGCGGCCGTCACCAGGGTCTCCACGCTGTCCCGCAACTCCTGGGCGAGCCGCACGGTCGGCGCGGGCGCCCGCCCGTACACCACGAAGCCGGCCGAGGGCCCGCCGCGCCGCGGCCGGTAGACGTTGCCGAGCTGGGCGGTCAGCGTCCGCAGCGCGTCCACCTGCCGGCGGACCCGTTCGATGTCCCGCACCAGCAGGTGCAGGCTGGCCCGTGCCTGGGCATCGGGAGTTGCGTGGTCGGGCATCAACAAGCCTCTCCAACCGACGGTGACAAGGATCGGGCCGCGTTCCAGCCGTGTGCGGGCCCGATTTCGGTCAATCTCTCTTGACCAACGCGCCACCGCCCCATGGAGTCACGCCCGACCGGCGCGGCGCCCACCCCGGGGGCGCGCGCCGCCTGCGTGCACTCCCCGTCGCGAGCCGCCCTAGAATTGACCCCCGCCCGCCGACCGCCAGTGGTGCGCCAGGCGCCCCGACCGCCCCAGGAGACCGCACCCGTGTCCGTCAAGCCCATCCGCCTGTTCGGCGACCCGGTGCTGCGCATGGTGGCGCAGCCGGTCACCACCTTCGACCTCGAACTGCGCACCCTGGTCAAGGACCTGACGGACACCATGCTGGAGGCGCCGGGCGCGGGCCTGGCCGCGCCCCAGCTCGGGGTGTCGTTGCGGGTGTTCACGTACAACGTCGACGGCGAGGTCGGCCACCTGATCAACCCCGAACTCACCCTCAGCGACGAGCGGCAGGACGGCCCCGAGGGCTGCCTGTCGATGCCCGGCCTCACCTACGACTGCGCGCGCGCCTACGGTGTCGTCGCCCGGGGCCTCACCATGTACGGCGACCCCGTCGTCCTCGACGGCACCCAGCGGCTGGCCCGGTGCATCCAGCACGAGACGGACCATCTCGACGGCATCCTCTTCGTCGACCGGCTCGACACCGAGCGGCGCAAAGCCGCGATGAAGGCGATCCGGGAGGCGGACTGGGGCGCCCAGGGCGCTCCGCGGGTGAGGATCTCGCCGCACGACACGTTCGGCCGCGCCCTGTGAGCCCCACCGCCGCCCACCGAGAGGTACACCCCGCCCCATGAAGCTCGTCTTCGCCGGCACCCCCGAGGTCGCCGTCCCCGCACTGGACGCCCTGCTCGCCTCCGACCGGCACGAGGTCGTCGCCGTCGTCACCCGCCCCGACGCCGTCGCGGGGCGCGGCCGCAAGCTGCTGGCCAGCCCCGTCGCGCAGCGCGCGGAAGAGGCCGGGATCGAGGTCCTCAAGCCGGCCCGGCCGCGCGACGAGGACTTCCTCGCCCGGCTGCGGGAGATCGGCCCGGACTGCTGCCCGGTGGTCGCCTACGGCGCGCTGCTGCCGAAGGTGGCGCTGGACGTGCCCGCCCGCGGCTGGGTGAACCTGCACTTCTCGCTGCTGCCCGCCTGGCGTGGCGCCGCACCCGTGCAGCACGCGGTCATGGCGGGGGACGAGGTGACCGGCGCGTCCACCTTCCTCATCGAGCAGGGCCTGGACTCCGGGCCGGTGTACGGCGTCGTCACCGAGGAGATCCGCCCCCGCGACACCAGCGGCGACCTGCTCGGCCGGCTCTCGCAGAGCGGCGCGCGGCTGCTGGTCGCCACGATGGACGGCATCGACAGCGGGGACCTCGTCGGCCGGCCGCAGCCCGCCGACGGGATCACGGTCGCCCCCAAGATCACCGTCGAGGACGCGGCCGTCGACTGGTCCGCGCCGGCGCTGCGCGTCGACCGGCTGATCCGCGGGTGCACGCCCGCGCCCGGCGCGTGGACGCTGCTCGGTGGCGAGCGCGTCAAGCTCGGCCCGGTCGTGCCCGCGCCCGACGCGGAGGGGCTCGCGCCCGGCGAGATCACGGTCACCAAGAAGGCGGTGTTCGTGGGGACGGGGAGCCACCCGGTCCGGCTGGGGGAGGTCCAGGCGGTCGGGAAGCGGTTGATGGGTGCGGCGGACTGGGCGCGGGGCCTCCGTCTCGAGCCGGGCACACGTTTCGGCGCCTGACCCGCCCGGCTGCCCCGTCCTGTGCGCCACGGGACCTTGCGGTCCGGCTGTGGTTGCCCGCGCGGTTCCTCCCCCAGCCTGGCGGCGGGGAGGTGCCCCCAGCGCCCCTTGTGGGTGACCGTCTTTTCGCGGAAAGAGCCGCACCTACCCAGGGGCGCGGGGAACTGCGCGAACAACCACGACGGCGGGGCGGCCGGGGGCGGAGGGGACCGACGCGGCGAGTAGCCGGTAGGGCGCCTTACGCTGGAGGGCGAGCCGTCCCCGTAAGAAAAAACCGGAGCACCTTTGAAGAACATGCAGGGCAAGCCGTACCGCCGTCCGCAGAAGGACCCCGTCAGGGTGCTGGCCTTCGAGGCGTTGCGGGCGGTGGGGGAGCGGGACGCCTACGCGAACCTGGTGCTGCCGGGGCTGCTGCGCGCGGCCGAGCAGGACGCGGTGAAGAAGGGGCGGACCTTCGACCGCCGGGACGCGGCCCTGGCCACGGAGCTGGTGTACGGCACGCTGCGCCACCAGGGCACGTACGACGCGGTGATCGCCGCCTGCGTGGACCGCCCGCTGCGCGAGGTGGACCCGCCGGTGCTGGACGTGCTGGCGCTGGGCGCGCACCAGTTGCTCGGCACCCGGATCCCGACGCACGCCGCGGTCTCGGCCACCGTGGAGCTGGCCCGGGTGGTGCTGGGCGACGGGCGGGCGCGCTTCGTGAACGCGGTCCTCCGCAAGGTCTCCGCGCAGGACCTCGGCGCGTGGCTGGCACAGGTCGCCCCGCAGTACGACGAGGACCCGGAGGAGTACCTGGCCGTGGTGCACTCGCACCCGCGCTGGGTGGTGTCGGCCCTGTGGGACGCGCTCGGCGGCGGCCGGGCGGGCATCGAGGACCTGCTGGAGGCCGACAACGAGCGGCCCGAGGTGACGCTGGTGGCCCGCCCGGGCCGCAGCACCCCGCAGGAGATCGCCGCCACGCTGCCGCCGGAGTCGACCGAGCCGGGCCGCTGGTCGCCGTACGCGCTGCGGCTGGCCGAGGGCGGCGATCCGGCCGCGGTGCCGGCGGTGCGGGACGGCGACGCCGGAGTGCAGGACGAGGGCAGCCAGCTCGTGGCGGCCGCGCTCGCCGCGGCGCCGCTGGAGGGGCCGGACGCGCGCTGGCTCGACGGGTGCGCGGGCCCGGGCGGGAAGGCCGCGCTGCTCGCGGCGCTGGCCGCCGAACGCGGTGCGGTGCTGGTCGCGGCGGAGAAGCAGCCGCACCGCGCCCGGCTGGTCTCCCGCGCGCTGCACGGCAACCCCGGCCCGTACCAGGTGGTGGTCGCCGACGGCACCCGTCCGGTGTGGCGGCCCGGGGCGTTCGACCGGGTGCTGGTCGACGTGCCCTGCACCGGTCTGGGCGCGCTGCGCCGCCGCCCGGAGGCGCGCTGGCGGCGCCGTGCCGAGGACGTCGGCGGCTTCGGGCCGCTCCAGCGGGGCCTGCTCACCGAAGCGCTGGCGGCGGTACGGCCGGGCGGCGTCGTCGCGTACGCGACCTGCTCCCCGCACCTGGCCGAGACGCGCGCGGTCGTCGAGGACGTGCTGCGCGCCGCGAACGCGCCCGCCGCCGAACAGCTCGACGCCCGGCCGCTGCTGCCCGGCGTCCCCTCCCTCGGCGACGGCCCGGACGTCCAGCTCTGGCCGCACCTGCACGGCACCGACGCGATGTACCTGGCGCTGCTCCGCCGCACCTGACCGGCCCCCCGCGGACAGCGCGGCGGCCCCCGGCGCGCGGTGGGTCGCGCGCGCCGGGGGCCGCCGTTCACCGGCCTGGGGAGGGGGTCAGGCCAGGCTCCACTGCTGGTTGGCGCCGCCGTTGCAGGTCCACAGTTCCAGTGCGGTGCCGTTGACGTTGCCGGCCGGCTTGTCGCCGCCGGTGACGTCCAGGCACAGGCCGGACTGGGTGCCGGTGATGGTGCCGTCCGGGTTCAGCTGCCATTTCTGGTTGGCGCCGCCGTTGCACGACCAGAGCTCGACCTTGGTGCCCGTGGTGGTCTGGTTGTTGTAGGCGTCCAGGCACTGGGTCCCGCCGTACAGCCGCAGCTCGCCGGCCGAGGTGAGGGTGGCCGCCTGGTTGGTGCCGCCGTTGCAGTCCCAGATCTCGATGGCCGTGCCCGGGTCGGTCGCGCCGCCGGCCGCGTCCAGGCAGCGGTGCGAGGACGCGCCGAGCAGCGGGTGGGTGGTGCCGACGCTGCTGCCGCTGCCGGGCGAGACCCGGAACATCACGGTGCCGTGGCCGGGCACCGAGGCGGAGATGGCGCCGCTGCTGGTGCTGACCGCGTTCGTCCACAGGTTGGTCAGCTTGTACGACGAGGAGGACGGTGCCTTGACCGCCGCGGCCGTCGTGCTGATGGTGGCCGTCGAGGAGTTCTCGTTGAACAGCGCCACGGACACGTCGCCGTTGGAGAGCGGCTTGGTGAGCACGTCCAGGCCGCCGGAGGACGACACCTCGGTGCCCTGCTTGCCCAGCGTGTCCTGGTCGACCGCGATCACCGACTTGTTGCCGTACAGCGACAGCGTGGCCGCGGTCGCGCTGCGCAGGTCGGTGCCGGCGATCAGCGGCGCGGCCATCTCCGCCCACAGGCTGAACTCGCTGCGGTCCTCGGTGAAGGACATGCCGTTGCCGACCTCCAGCATGTCCGGGTCGTTCCAGGCACCGGGGCCCGCGTACTGCGCGAGCTGCACGTTGCTGTGGAAGATCGACAGCATCGAGCCGAACGACGCGTTGATGTCACCGGTGGTGCGCCACAGGTTGCCGGTGCCGGCGCCCCAGGTCCACACGTTGTCCTCGCCCCACTCGCACATGCTGAAGACGATGGCCCGGCCGGTGTTGTGCAGGGCGTCGCGCATCGCGTTGTAGCGCGTCTCCCAGGGCACGCCCTGGTTGTTGCAGTTGTCGTACTTCAGGTAGTCCACGCCCCAGGACGCGAAGCTGTTCGCGTCCTGCTGCTCGTGGTTGAGGCTGCCGGGGTAGCCGGCGCAGGTGGCGGTGCCCGCGCTCTCGTAGATGCCCAGCTTGAGGCCCTTGGCGTGGACGTACGCCGCGGTGCCGCTGATCCCGTCGGGGAACTTCGCCGGGTCGGGCACGAGGTTGCCGGCGGAGTCGCGGTTCTTCGTCATCCAGCAGTCGTCGATGTTGACGTAGTTGTAGCCGTCGTCCCTCAGGCCCGAGGAGACCAGGTAGTCGGCGGTCTGCTCGATCAGCTGCTCGCTGACGTTGCAGCCGAACGCGTTCCAGTCGTTGAAGCCCATCGGGGGTGTACGGGCCAGGCCGTTGTCGAGGGCGTGCGCGCGGGGGCTCGAACCGAGCAGGACGAGCAGCGAGAGCATCAGCAGCGCCGCGACGCCCGCCGCGAGCGATCTGCGCAGCGGGCGGATGGCGAGGAGTGGGGGGAGCGCTGGTCGTGCGGGTGCTGTGGGGCGCATCGTGCCGTCTCCTTCGGTGGGGGAGGGGCGCGCGGGGGGCGCCGCGACGGGCGCGGAACGGGCGGCGCCCACCGCCGCATGTTGCAAAATGACCGGCGGTGTTGGAACTTGGCACGTCGAAGTGTCGGCTTGTGTTGATACTCCGTCAAGTGTTCTGACATGAGTGCGAGATGGGGGTTCGCGGGCACCCGCCGGCCCGCACGGGATCCCGTCCGGCACTCCGCCCGGCGATCCGTCCCGGACCCCCGCGGCCGGCCCGCTGTCCCGCCCGGCCGGCCCGGAGCGCACGCCCGCCCGGCCCGCTGTCCCGCCCGGGCGGACGCATTGGTGATGATGTGCCCGGATCTGGTTTGCTGGGCCCCATGACCGCGCAGATCAACCCCAGCATCCTGTCCGCCGACTTCGCCCGGCTCGCCGAGGCGGCCGAGGCGGCGGAGGGCGCCGACTGGCTCCATGTCGACGTCATGGACAACCACTTCGTGCCGAACCTGACGCTGGGCGTCCCGGTGGTCGAAGCGCTGGGCCGGGCCACGGACATCCCGCTGGACTGCCACCTGATGATCGAGCAGCCCGACCGCTGGGCCCCCGCCTACGTCGAGGCCGGCGCCGGCTCGGTCACCTTCCACGTGGAGGCCGCCGCCGCGCCGGTCCGGCTGGCCCGCGAGATCCGCGCCAAGGGCGCCCGCGCCTCGATGGCCCTGAAGCCGGCCACCCCGATCGAGCCGTACGAGGACCTGCTGCCCGAGCTGGACATGCTGCTGATCATGACGGTCGAACCCGGCTTCGGCGGGCAGGCGTTCCTCGACATCATGCTGCCCAAGATCCGTCGCACCCGGGCACTGATCGACAAGTTCGGACTCGAGATGTGGCTCCAGGTCGACGGCGGGGTCTCCGCCGACACCATCGAGCGCTGCGCCGAGGCCGGCGCCGACGTCTTCGTGGCCGGTTCCGCGGTCTACGGCACCGACGATCCGGCCGCGGCGATCCGGGCGCTGCGCGCGCAGGCCACCGCCGCCGAGCCGCGCTGACCGTCCGCGGTACGGCGGCCGAACGGCTGCCGTACGGCCGGGGACGGATCGCCCCGTGCGGCCTGCTCGGGCCGTGCTACGCGCCCGTAACCCCCGGCGTCTGGGAGGATGGCAGGCGGAGCTGATCAGATGGGTGACCGGGGAGAGGCGACGTGAGCACAGGCCGCGCACAGGTGCGCATGGGCCCAGGGGAGATGGTCCAGGCCGCGGCGATGGCACGTCGCTTCTACCTGGAGGGCAAGTCCAAGATCCAGATCGCCGAGGAGTTCGGGGTCAGCCGTTTCAAGGTGGCCCGGGTGCTGGAGACCGCGCTCGAACGCGACCTGGTCCGGATCGAGATCAGGGTGCCCGCCGAACTCGACGCCGAGCGCTCCGACGCCCTGCGCGCGCACTACGGACTGCGGCACGCCGTGGTCGTGGAGACCCCCGCCGACCAGGCCGACGCACCCGACCCGGAGAACCTCGGCGCGGTCGCGGCCGACCTGCTGGGCGAGCTCGTCAGCGACGGCGACGTCCTCGGCCTCGCCTGGGGCCGCTCCATCATCACCATGGCCAACGCGCTGGACCGGCTCGCGCCCTGCACCGTCGTCCAGCTCACCGGCGTGTACGACGTCGGGACCGCCGAGCGCGGCTCGGTCGAGGCGGTCCGCACCGCGGCGGCCGTCTCCGGCGGCGAGGCGCACCCGCTGTACGCGCCCATGGTGCTCGCCGACCCCTCCACGGCCTCCGCGCTGCGCGCCCAGAGCCAGATCGCCGCCGCGATGAGCTACTTCGAGAAGGTCACCGTCGCGGTGGTGTCCATCGGCTCGTGGGAGGCCGGGATCTCCACCGTCTACGACGCCGTGTCCGCCGCCGAGCGCGAGCACTACGCGAGCCTCGGGGTCGCGGCGGAGATGTCCTCGCACCTCTTCGACGCGCGCGGCCGCCGGGTCGGCCGCGACCTGCGCGAGCGGTGCATCACCATCGACGCGGACCGGCTGCGCCGCATCCCGGAGGTCCTCGCCATCGCCGGCGGGATGCGGAAGGCCGCGGCGATCGACGCGGTGCTGCGCTCCGGTCTGGTGACCAGTCTCGTCACCGACACCGCCGCCGCCGATCATCTGCTGCACTCCACCGGGCCCGCGCCCCGGCCCGCCCTGGACCGGGCGGACCCGGACGGCGCCCTCGCCGGGGGCTGAGCCGGACCGGGCCGCGCGCCCGCCGCCGTATTGACGGACCCGGCGCGGCGCACCACCGATCACCAGGGACTTTGCCCCGGGCTGTGGCAGCATCGGCCCATGCTCGTGCTCGATCTTGCCGGAGTGGGCGACCGGCAGCAGTTCATGGACCGGGTCTCCGCCGACCTGCGGCTGCCCGGCTGGTTCGGGCGCAACTGGGACGCGCTGGCGGACTGCCTCACCGACCTGTCCTGGTGGCCGGTCGAGCCCGGCGGCCGGCGGCTGCACGTCCGCAACTGGCAGGGCTTCGCCGCCGAGCTGCCCCGGGAGTGGCGGATCGTGAAGGACATCCTGCGCGACGCCGAACTGTTCTGGCGGCACACCGACAGCGAGCTGACCGTGGTCGTGGAGGGCGACGGCCCGGCCGCCGACCTCGGCGACGGCCCGGGACCCGACGCGGGCCCGGGCGGCGGCACCACGACGCCGTGACGCGCCCCGGGCCGGTTCCCGGGATGTTCCTGTGGCGCGGCTGTGACGCGACCATGATGGTCTGCGGCGGGCGCGGTCCCTACGATCAGCACCATGATTTTCGGGGGCATGACACGCGTACACAGCCACATCCACCACCACACCAGCGGGAGCGGCGGGGGCTCGTCGAGCCCGTCGGCGCTGATCATCCTGCTGGTGGTCCTCGCGGTCGTCGTCGGCGTCTGCCTGTGGGTGGGCAAGCGGCGGTCCGGCGGCGAGTAGGAGGTCCCCCGGTCCCCCCGGTCCCTCCGCGGGATCCGGGGGCCCGGGGGAGAACGGCACGATCGGCGGAATTCGCGGGCTTGGCGGGCGCGGCAGGATTGGTCGAAGACACGAACGAGGGCGCGCGGTCTCGGCCGAACGCACGAAGGGCCCCCCGCCGGGTCCCGTCACCAGCGAACTTCGGGGATGATGGGCCGAGGAGCCGCAGCCGGACCAGTCCCGGCCCGTGCTGACTCCCCGCCCGCCCCCCAGGTGAACCCGCAGGTGAGAGAGTCGGTATGCGTTTCCTCAACGATGTCCAGCCCCCGTACGACCTGACGTACGACGACGTTTTCATGGTGCCCGGCCGCAGTGCCGTGGGCTCGCGGCAGGCGGTGGACCTCCGCTCGCCCGACGGCACCGGCACCACCATCCCGCTGGTCGTGTCCAACATGACCGCGATCGCGGGCCGGCGGATGGCCGAGACGGTCGCCCGTCGGGGCGGGCTGGTCGTGATCCCGCAGGACATCCCGATCGAGGTGGTCACCGAGGTCATCGGCTGGGTCAAGCGGCGCCATCTGGTGCTGGACACGCCGATCACCCTCGCCCCGTCGCAGACCGTCGCCGACGCGCTCTCGCTGCTTCCCAAGCGCGCGCACGGCGCCGGCGTGGTGGTGGAGGACGGCCGGCCGGTCGGTGTGGTCACCGAGTCGGACCTGTCGGGCGTGGACCGCTTCACCCAGCTCTCCGTGGTGATGTCCCGCGACCTGCTGCTCCTCGACGCGGGGATCGACCCCCGGGAGGCCTTCCACCGCCTGGACGACGCCCACCGCAGGATCGCTCCCGCCGTCGACGCCGACGGCCGGCTGGCCGGCATCCTCTCCCGCACCGGCGCGCTGCGCGCCACCCTGTACGACCCGGCCGTGGACGGCGACGGGCGGCTGCGGATCGCCGCCGCCGTCGGCATCAACGGCGATGTGGCGGGCAAGGCGAAGCAGCTCCTCGACGCGGGCGTGGACACGCTCGTCGTGGACACCGCGCACGGCCACCAGGAGTCGATGCTGGCGGCGGTGCGCGCGGTGCGCGCCCTCGACCCCCAGGTGCCGGTCGTGGCCGGGAACGTGGTGGCCGCGGACGGGACGCGCGACCTGATCGAGGCCGGTGCGGACATCGTCAAGGTCGGGGTCGGCCCCGGCGCGATGTGCACGACCCGCATGATGACCGGGGTCGGGCGGCCCCAGTTCTCGGCGGTGCTGGAGTGCGCGGCGGAGGCGCGGCGGCACGGCAAGCACGTGTGGGCCGACGGCGGTGTCCGGCACCCGCGCGATGTCGCGATGGCGCTGGCGGCGGGCGCGTCCAATGTCATGATCGGTTCCTGGTTCGCCGGGACGCACGAGTCCCCGGGCGACCTCCAGCAGGCGGCCGACGGCCGGCTGTACAAGGAGTCGTTCGGCATGGCCTCCGCCCGCGCGGTGCGCAACCGCACCAGCGAGGAGTCGGCGTACGACCGGGCGCGCAAGGCGCTGTTCGAGGAGGGCATCTCCACCTCGCGGATGTTCCTCGACCCGGTCCGGCCCGGCGTGGAGGACCTGATCGACTCGATCATCTCCGGCGTGCGCAGCTCCTGCACGTACGCGGGCGCCGGCTCCCTGGAGGAGTTCGCGGAGCGGTCCGTCGTCGGCGTGCAGAGCGCGGCCGGCTACGCGGAGGGCAAGCCGCTGTACGCGAGCTGGCAGTAGCCGACCCGGGCCGCACCCCGGATGCCCGGGGTGCGGCCCGCGGCGTGGCACACTCCGGCTGTGGCGCTCAACGAGATCGACGAACGCATCGTGCACGCGCTGGCCGCGGACGCGCGACGCTCCTACGCGGACATCGGGTCCGAGGTGGGGCTGTCCGCGCCGGCGGTGAAACGGCGGGTCGACCGGCTGCTGGCGGCGGGCGCCATCACGGGGTTCACCGTGCGGGTGGATCCGGTGGCGCTCGGCTGGCAGACCGAGGCGCTGGTCGAGCTGTACTGCCGGCACAACACCTCGCCCGCGGACATCCGGCGCGGGCTGGCGCACTACCCGGAGGTGGCGTCCGCTTCGACGGTGACGGGCGACGCGGACGCGGTCGTGCAGGTCTTCGCCGCCGACGTGCGCCACTTCGAGCAGGTGCTGGAACGCATCGCGGGGGAGCCGTTCGTGAGCCGTACCCGCTCGGTTCTGGTGCTCTCCCCGCTGCTGCGCCGGTACGGGGCCGCGGGCCCGTCCTGAGCCCTCGGGCGAGCCTTTCCGCCGGATGGAATGTCCATCTTGGGTCGATTGGAGATGTTTTGCCCGCCTCAATGGGGTAACGCGGTGAGGTGAGGCCGGGAAACGGCCCCGGCAGCCCGAGGAGGCGACATGATCACGCGCGAGCAGATACCCCAGGTTGTGGGCCATCCCGTCCACGACACACAGGGGAAGAAGATCGGCGATGCCAAGCACATGTACCTGGACGATGCCACCGGCCTTCCGGAATGGGTGACGGTCAAAACCGGCTTCTTCGGCAACAACGAGACGTTCGTGCCGACGCGCGCCGCGAAGATCGTGCAGGACCACGTCGAGGTGCCGTACGAGAAGGACAAGATCAAGGGCGCGCCGAACGTCGACGTGGACTCCGGGGGGCATCTGTCCGCGGAGGAGGAGCGGCACCTGTACCGCTACTACGGCCTGGAGGCGACCGGCGGCTCGGACACCGGGGAGAAGGCCGCGGCGGCCGGTGGCGCGGCCGGCGCTGCGGGCGCGGCCGGGGCCGCGGGACGCGGGCGGCAGGGCCGCGGCGAGAGCGCGGGCATGGCGGACTCAGGCGCCGCGTCCGCGAAGGCCACCGACACGGAGATGTCCGGCAGCGAGGCCGGCACCGGCACCGCCGCGTACGCGGCGGGACCGACCGGCGCCGCCGAGCGGCTCGGCACCGACGAGTCGCGTTCCGCCTCCGCCGGCATGGACGAGGCGGTGACCCGCTCCGAGGAGGAGATGCACGTCAGGGTCGAGCGCCAGGCCACCGGTCAGGCGCGGATGCACAAGTACGTCGACGTCGAGGAGGTCGAGGAGGTCGTACCGATCCGCCGCGAGGAGGTCCGGCTGGTCCGCGAACCGATCAGCGAGGCGGACCGCGCGAGCCGTGCCGGCGACATCAGCGAGGCGGAGCGGGTGGTCACCCTCCACGAGGACAAGGCCGTCGTCGAGACCGAGGTCGTGCCCAAGGAGCGGGTGCGGATGCAGGTCGAGGAGCACACCGAGCAGCAGACCGTGCACGGCAGGGTCCGCAAGGAGCGGGTCGAGACCGACATGGCGAGCGAGCCCGGCACCGAGCGCTCCGCGAAGTCCAGCGACGAGGAGGGCCGGGGCTGACCCCGACCCCCGCGTTCCGACCGGGCGCCCACCCCCACCAGGGGGGCGGGCGCCCGGTCGCGCAACGGATCGCCGTTTCGCCGCCGAAAGACGCAACGGATCGGGGCCCTGGGCGCAATGTTCGGGGCTTGTTGCGGCGTAGGAGCGCCACGTAGCGTCCCGGGAGGAGCGGTGAGCTGCGGGAATCCGCGGACGGCGGCGCAGGGCCGCAAGGAGCCGCGGAGAGCGAGGGAGCGGTGGGAGCGTTGCGGACAGCGCTGCTGCAGGGGCCCGTCGGGGTGCCCGCGAGCACGGCGGCCAGCCTGGCGGCCCTCGACGCGGCGGCCGCCGACGCGGCCGGGCGGGGCGCGCGGCTGCTGGTGACGGGCGAGATGTTCCTGACCGGATACGCGCTCGGCGACGCCGTGGCCGACCTGGCCGAGCCGGCCGGGGGAGCCGCGGCGCAGCACATCGCCGGGATCGCCGCCCGGTACTCCCTCGCCATCGTGCACGGCTATCCCGAGCGGGACGGCGACCGCGTCCACAACTCCGCGCGCCTCACCGGCCCCGACGGCATGCCGCTCGCCGAGTACCGCAAGGCCCACCTGTTCGGCGACTACGAGCGCTCGGTGTTCACCCCGGGCGACCGCCCGCTGGTCCAGGCCACCCTCGACGGCGTCCGGATCGGCCTGCTGATCTGCTACGACGTGGAGTTCCCCGAAGCGGTGCGCGCGCACGCCCTGGCGGGCACCGAACTCCTCGCCGTACCGACCGCGTTGATGCGCCCGTACGAGTTCGTCGCGGACACGCTGCTGCCCGCGCGCGCGTTCGAGAACGGCATGCACATCGCCTACGTCAACCGCTGCGGCCCGGAGGGCGAGTACGACTTCGTCGGGGGGAGCTGCCTGGCGGGCCCGGACGGCGTGGTGCGCGCCCGGGCCGGAGCCGGCCCCGAACTCCTCGTCGCCGACGCCGACATGGAACTGCTGCGCGCCACCCGCGAGCAGAACCCCTACCTGACCGACCGCCGCCCCGAGCTGTACGGCTCCCTCGCCGCCAGGAGAACCACCCCATGACGTCCGTGCCCACCGCCGTTCACGACGAAGGGCATGCCCGCGCGCAGTCCCAGCCGCCGATCACCATGGTCGGACCCGACTTCCCCTTCCCGTACGACGACTTCCTCGCGCACCCGGCCGGTCTCGGCGCGGTGCCGCCCACCGCGCACGGCACCGAGGTCGCGGTGATCGGTGGCGGCCTGTCCGGGATCGTGACCGCCTACGAGCTGATGCGGATGGGCCTGCGTCCGGTGGTGTACGAGGCGGACCGGATCGGCGGGCGACTGCGGACCGTCGGCTTCGACGGCTGCGAACCGGAACTCACCGCGGAGATGGGCGCGATGCGGTTCCCGCCGTCCTCCACCGCGCTGCGCCACTACATCGACCTGGTCGGCCTGGACACCAAGCCGTTCCCCAACCCGCTGGCGCCCTGCACCCCTTCGACCGTGGTCGACCTCAAGGGCGAGTCCCACTACGCCACATCGGTGGACGACCTGCCCGAGGTCTACCACCAGGTGATGCGCGCCTGGAACAGCTGCCTGGAGGAGGGCGCCGACTTCTCCGCGATGCAGGACGCTCTGCGCACCAGGGACGTGGCGAGGATCAGGGAGCTCTGGTCCCCGCTGGTCGACCGGCTCGACAACCAGACCTTCTACGGATTCCTCTGCGCCTCACCGGCGTTCGCGTCCTTCCGGCACCGGGAGATCTTCGGCCAGGTCGGCTTCGGCACCGGCGGCTGGGACACCGACTTCCCCAACTCGATCCTGGAGATCCTCCGGGTCGTCTACACCGGCGCCGACGACGACCACTTCAGCATCGTCGGCGGCAGCCGGCAGCTCCCGCTGCGGCTGTGGGAGCACGAGCCGGACAAGCTGCTGCACTTTCCGCGCGGCACCTCGCTGAGCTCCCTGCACGGCGGCACCCCGCGCCCGGCGGTGACCGGCCTGCACCGCACCGCCGGCAACCGGATCACCGTCACCGACGCCAGTGGTGACATCCGGAGCTACCGGGCCGCGGTGTTCACCGCGCAGAGCTGGATGCTGCTGTCGAAGATCGCCTGCGACGACTCGCTCTTCCCGATCGACCACTGGACCGCGATCGAGCGCACCCACTACATGGAGTCCAGCAAGCTCTTCGTGCCGGTCGACCGGCCGTTCTGGCTCGACCCGGACCCGCGCACCGGCCGCGACACGATGTCCATGACGCTCACCGACCGGATGACCCGCGGCACCTACCTGCTGGACGACGGCCCGGACCGGCCGGCGGTGATCTGCCTGTCCTACACCTGGTGCGACGACAGCTCGAAGTGGCTGCCGCTGAGCGCGCACGAGCGGATGGAGGTCATGCTCAAGTCGCTCGGCGAGATCTATCCCGGCGTCGACATCAGGAAGCACGTCATCGGCAACCCGGTCACCGTCTCCTGGGAGGACGAGCCCTACTTCATGGGCGCGTTCAAGGCGAACCTGCCCGGCCACTACCGCTACCAGCGGCGGCTGTTCACCCACTTCGTGCAGGACCTGCTGCCCGCCGACCAGCGCGGCATCTTCCTCGCGGGGGACGACGTGTCCTGGACGGCCGGGTGGGCCGAGGGCGCGGTGCAGACCGCGCTGAACGCCGTGTGGGGCGTCATGCACCACCTCGACGGCGGGACCGACCCGCTCAACCCGGGGCCGGGCGACCGCTACGACGAGATCGCGCCCGTGCTGCTGCCGGAGGACTGAGCGGGCCGCGGACCGAGCGGACCGGGCGGGTCGAGCAGCGCGCGGGCCATCAGGCCCACGGCCGCGTCCAGTCCCGCGGCGCACTCCTCGTACGCCTCCGGCCGGTCCCGCACCGCCCACAGCAGGCGGGCCGCCGCCCAGGCGCCGTCCCGGGCCCGGGCCAGGGACCAGGACCCGACGGCGTGGGTGAGCGGGTCCAGCCGCTCCAGCAGGTCGGGGCCGGGCATCAGCTCCTCCCTGACCCGGACCTCGATCGCGCGCAGGACGCCGCCGACCTCCGCGTAGTCCGCGGCGACCTCGGCGGGCGCCCGCCCGGTGGACCGGCAGGTGTCGACCACGGCGAGCGCGAGGTCGTGCCCGACGTGGGCGGTGATCCCGGCGAGGGCGAACTGGAGCGGGTGGACGCCGGGATCGGCCCGCGCCTCCAGCAGGGGCCGCCAGCATCCGGGCGCCCCTGCCGTCCCGTCCGCACCCGGCTCCCGGCCGCCCGCGTCCTCGACGGCGGCCAGGTAGCGCCCGGCGAACACCACGGCCAGCGCCGCCGCCTCGGGCCCGTCCGAGAATCCCCCGTCCGCCAGCCGCCGGGTGACCTCATCGGTGACCGCAAGGTAGACGCGGTTGAACACCGCCACCCCGTCGCCGGGCGGCAGCCCCGCCGCCAGCGCCCGCATCCGTGCCACCACCTGCGCCACGTCCCCCGGGGCCGTCCATCGCGCCGTCGTCGTCATCCCCCCAGCTTCGGCACGCGGCAGCGGCGCCCGCCCGCGCCGCGCGGCGGTGTCCCCGTGACGGCGGACGCGACGGGCCGGCCCGCGGGCGGGCCGGGTGATCCTGGCAGTGCCACTCCCTGGATAGCCGCGCGCGGCCGCCGCATGCTGGTGGGGTGGACCGACCAGAACTCGCCGACTTCCTGCGCCGATGCCGCCTCCGCCTCACCCCCGCGGACGTGGGACTGGCCGCGGGCGCGCGGCGCCGCACGCCCGGATTGCGGCGGGAGGAGGTCGCGCGGCTCGCGGGCATGTCGGTCGACTACTACGCGCGGCTGGAGCAGGCCCGCGGCGCCCGCCCGAGCCGGCAGATGCTGGCGGCGCTCGCGCGGGCGCTGCGGCTGACGCCGGGCGAGCGCGACCACCTCGTCCACCTCGCGGGCGGGCGGCCGCCGCGGGAGCCGGCCGACGAGGAGTACGTCCGTCCCGGGCTGCTGCTCATCCTGGACCGGCTGCACGACACCCCCGCGATGGTGGTCAACGACATCGGCGACGTGCTCGCGCAGAACGCGATGTCCGCCGCGCTGTTCGGCGACGTCTCCGACCGGCCGCCGGGACGGCGCAACCTCGTGCGGCGGGTGTTCACCGATCCCGGGGCGCGCGCGGCGGTACCCGCGGAGGACTACGAGCCCCTGGCCCGGAGCCATGTGGCGCAGCTGCGCGCGGTCGTCGCGGCCCGGCCGAAGGACGTCCGCCCGGCCGCGCTGGCCGCCGAACTGCGCTCCGCCAGCCCACTGTTCGCCCGGATGTGGGCCGAGCACGAGGTGGCGGTGCGGCGCACGGACGTGAAGCGCCTCCTGCACCCCGTGGTCGGGGAACTGGTGCTGGACTGCGAGGAGATGCTGAGCCCCGACGGGGAGCAGCGGCTGGTGGTGCTCACCGCCCGCCCCGGGTCCGGCTCGTGCGAACGGCTGCGGCTGCTCCAGGTGGTGGGCCTCCAGGACCTGAGCGTCGGCTGACGGACGAGCGGTCCGCGGCGGGCCCTCGGACCGGCTCAACGTCCTTACGGGGAACAGGAGATGACGCGAGCCTGTGCCATGGCGTGTTTGCGCGACAGTATTTGTCCGACTCCGCCTCCAACGGTCCGTGAGGGGCCGCTAACGTGGAGGCACGGTCCGGCGGGTTCGATTCCCCCGTGCGCGCCCGCCGGACCTTCTTCTCGTGGCGGCTGCCGTCCCCACGTCTGCTCGCGGTGGCGTCGCCCTTCTCCGGTGCGGCCGGTTCCGCCGTGCCCCTTCGCGCTCGTTCCGCCCATCCCTCGCGTCCCGTCCGTCCCGCGCTTACCGTCGCGGCGCCGACCGCCGCGCGCCGGCGGCCGCCCCATTGCCGGGAAGAGGGCAGGACTCTACGCTCCAACGGTCGCAGGGATGAACTCTGTTCATGGACGTGATCGAGGAGGTTGTCGTGCCGGATCTGCCCGAGGCGGAGAACGAGGCGGCGCCGACGCCGGGTGCGGACACGGTGGCGGGACGGGCCACGAGGCCGGGACCCGGTGCCGAAGCGGTCCCGCTGACCGTGGTGCTCGACGGCGGCCGGCTGCGGCAGGCCCGCGAACTGCTGCGGGCCGGCGATCCGGAGGCCGCCGCCGCGCTGGAGGTCCTCACCGCCCGCGCCGACCGCCGGCTGACCCGGGGGCCGTGGTCCGTGACGGACAAACCGCAGACCCCGCCGAGCGGGGACCGCCACGACTACCTCAGCCAGGCCCCGTACTGGTGGCCCGGCCGGCCCCGCACCGCCGCCGACCCCGAGGGCCTGCCGTACGAGCAGCGGGACGGGCTGCGCAACCCCGAGGTCGACCTGATCACCGACCACCGCGGGCGCAGGGCGATGTTCGACGCCGTGCAGACGCTCGCCCTGGCCTGGTACCACACCGGCCGCCCCGACTACGCCGAGCGGGCCGCCCATGTGCTGCGCACCTGGTTCCTCGACCCGGCCACCCGGATGAACCCGCACCTCGCGCACGCCCAGGCCATCCCCGGCATCACCGACGGCCGCCCGATCGGCATCATCGACTTCTCCCAGCAGTTCACCTCGCTGCTCGACGCCACCGCGCTGCTGGACACCGGCGCCCCGGGCTGGAGCGCGGCCGACCGGGACGGAATGCACGCCTGGTACGCGGACTTCACCCGCTGGCTCGGCGGCACCTTCGCGGCCGAGGAGGCCGCCACCGCCAACAACCACGGCACCTTCTACGACATGCAGCTCGCCGCGCTCCAACTCGCCATCGGGCAGCCCGAGTCGGCCCGGCGCACCGTGCTCGCCGCGCGCACCGCCCGGATCGACCCGCAGATCGCGGCGGACGGCAGCCTGCCCAGGGAACTGGCCCGCACCCGCAGCTGGCACTACTCGACCTTCTGCCTGGTCGCTTTCACCCGGCTCGCCCTCGTCGGCCGCCAGGTGGGCGTCGACCTGTGGGCGTACCGCAACCCCGCCGGCGCGGGCATCCCCGACGCGGTCCGCCATCTTCTGCCCGCTGCCACCGGTCGCGCACCCTGGCCGCACCCGGAGCTGGACTTCCAGCGGTTCGCGGCGAGCGACGTGGTCCGGGCGGCGGCCGAGGCGGGCGACCCGGCGGCGGCCGAGGCGGTACCGGACCTCCAGGCCCCGCCCGGCGGCGACCTGTGGCCGCTGCGTCCGGCCCCGGAACAGCTCGACCCGATCTCGGGCAGCGCCCGCGCCCCGGTGACGGAAAGACCTCCGGGCCGGGAACACCGCCGTCCCTGAGTCGGCGGTGCCCCGGCCCGGAGGGTCGGAGGGCCGGGCGGGATGCCGCCCGGCGGCGGGCTACTCGGTGGCCGTGCCCGCGGGAGCGCGCTCGGGCACAGGGCCGGGGGAGGAGACCTTCGCCAGCACGGGTGTCGGGCGGACCACCCCCGCGCCGAGCACGAGGCCCAGGGTGAGGACGGTGATGAGCGCGAAGGACACGGTGAGCGAACTCGCCGCGGCGATCCCGCCGATCGCCGCCGGGGCGACCAGCCCCGACGTGTAGGTGACCGTGGCGACGCCCGCGATCGCCTGGCTCGGCACGGGCCCGCGCCGCCCCGCGGCCGCGAAGCACAGGGGCACCGTCACCGATATGCCCACCCCGATCATGGCGAAACCGGCGATCGCCGGCCCCGGATGGCGCGAGGCCACCACCAGGGCGCCGCCGAGGGTGGAGACCGCTCCGCCGATCCGCAGCGTGCGCACCGCGCCGAGCCGCCGGACCACGACGTCGCCGACCAACCGGGAGCCGGCCATCGTGCAGGAGAAGGCGGTGTAGGCCAGCGCCGCCACCGCCGGGGACGCGTGCGCGATGTCCCGCAGGTAGACCGCGCACCAGTCCGAGCTGCCGCCCTCCGCGAACACCCCGCAGAACCCGATCGCCCCGATCACCAGCGCGGCCCTGGGGGGCAGCGAGAAGTGCGGCGGGGCCTCCTCGCCGGCGTCCGGCCGGGTGTCCGGTGCGTGCGCGGTGATCAGCAGCGCCGCCGTGACCAGCAGGGCCGCCATCAGCAGCAGGTGCACCCGGCCGTCCAGGCCCGCGTGCACCGCGGGCACACCGATCGCGGCCCCGATCAGCGTGCCCGTGCTCCACATGCCATGCAGCCCGGACATGATCGACTTGCCCTTGTGTTCCTCCACGGCGATGCCGAGCGCGTTCATCACCACGTCGGCCATGCCCGCGCTCGCGCCGAACGCGAGCAGCGCCAGGCACAGCCAGGGCAGCCCGGGCGCGAGCGCGGGCAGCGCGAGGGCCGCGCACCACAGGCACAGCAGCAGCCGCAGGGCCGCCCGCGAGCCGAAGCGGTGCATGAGCCGCCCGGCCAGCGGCATCAGCAGCGAGGAGCCGATCGCGGGGCAGACCAGCGCGAGCCCCAACGTGCCCGCGCTCAGGCCGAGATGGTCCTTGATCCAGGGGATGCGGGTGGCGAAGGTGCCGGACGCCGCACCGTGCACGGCGAAGGCCGCGCGCATCGTCAGGTGGGCGCGGCGGACCCGGGCGGGGGACCACTGTTCGCTCGGCGCGGCGGTCGTCATGGCGAGTAAACTATCAGGAAGCCTGCCTGATGGTTAACGCATTTTCGGCCGCACCAGAGGCAGGTCTGGAAGGATCGCCGCCATGACCGTCACCAGCGCGCACCCCGGGCGCGGTGCGTCGCCCCGCACCGCCCGGGCCATCAACGACCGGCTCGCCCTGCGCCTGCTCCAGGACGAAGGGCCGCTCACCGCCGGGCAGTTGAAAGAGCTGATCGGGATGTCCCGGCCCAGCGTCGCCGACCTCGTCGAGCGACTCCAGGACTCCGGCCTGATCGAGGTGGTCGGCGAGTCCGGCGCGGACCGGCGCGGGCCGAACGCCCGGGTCTACGGCATCGTCGCCGACCGCGCGCATGTCGCCGGGCTCGATGTCCGGATCGAGAGCATCGGCGTGGAGATCGCGGATCTGCTCGGGCGGAGCGTCGCGCGCGCCGAGCAGCCGGTCGCGCCCGGCACCGATCCGGCGCGCATCGTCGAGGACGGGATCGCGCTGCTGCTCGGCACCGCGCGGCAGGCCGGCGCGGCCCGGTTGCACACCATCGCGTTCGGCGCGCCCGGGCTGGTCGATCCCGTCACCGGGCGGCTCAGCTCGTCCGGGGCGCTGCCGGCCTGGCACGCGGACTTCGTGGACGAGGTACGGCGCCGGATCGGCGTGCCCGTCCTGCTGGAGAACGAGGCGAACCTCGCGGCCGTCGCCGAGCAGCGCGCGTCCGCCGGGTCGGACGACGCGACGTTCGTCCTGCTGTGGATCGGCGGGGGAGTCGGGGCGGGCGTCATGCTCGACGGCCGGCTGCGGCGCGGGGTGTCCGGGGGCGCCGGCGAGGTGGGGTTCCTGCCGCTGTCGCGGGACGGCGAGTTGCCCAGCGCGGAGGACTGCGACAACGGGTACCACGGGTGGGTGGGCAGCCGGGCGGTCTGCGCGCTGGCCCGATCGCACGGGCTGTCGCCCGGGGCGGGGTCGGACGCGGAGTCCGCGGCCGCGGCGGTTCGGGCCGCGGTCGACGGCGGGGCGGACGGGTTCCTCGCGGAGCTCGCCGAGCGGATCGCCCTGGGGGCCGCGTCCATCTGCGCGGTGCTGGACCCTGGACGGGTGGTCCTTGCGGGGGAGGTCGGGGAGGCCGGAGGGGGCGTCCTTGCCGAGCTGGTCGAGGTGGCCTTCGATCGGCTCTCCCCCTTGCGTACGTCGTTCGAGGTCACCGCGGTCCGCGGCGGGCCGATCCTGCGGGGGGCCGTCATCACGGCCATGGATGCGGCTCAGCGTGCGCTGTGGGTGCGGTGACCCCCCAGGGTGCCCCGTCCTGCCGGTTCCGGGACCTTGCGGTCCGCGGTGGCTTGTCGCGCAGTTCCCCGCGCCCCTGTCCCCCCGGGCTGCCCCGTCCTGCCCGTCTCGGGACCTTGCGGTCCGGCTGTGGTTGTTCGCGCAGTTCCCCGCGCCCCCGGTTGGTGCGGGTCCCTCCGCGAAAAGAGGGCAACCACCCAGGGGCGTGGGGAACTGCGCTCCCCCAGTGCTTCGCCTGGGAGGTACCCCCAACCCTCCACCGGGAGGTGGTCCCTCAACCGGCGGGCCGGGGCACCCCGGGGGGTGCGGGTCACCCCTGTGAGGGACCGCACGCAGAGAGGGGGTGGATCACCGGGACGCCGGCGTGGCAGACTTGACTGCAGTAGTGACGTTCGCGCACTCCGGGGTCGGTGTAATTCCGAACCGGCGGTTACAGTCCGCGACCCGGCCGCAGCCAGCGGCCGGTTGACCAGGTGAAATTCCTGGACCGACGGTGAAAGTCCGGATGGGAGGCAGTGCGCGGCGGGCGTTCACTCGAGAAGGCCGCCGTAGGTGCGGGTCCGTGCGCAGGTGCGGGTCCGCGGGTGCGAGAGCGGCGTTCCGGCGAGTGGAGGTCCGTCAGTTCCCTCGCCCCGGAGTCCGTGCCTGATGAGGCAGGAGGACCCGGTGGCCACCAGTGCAGAGACCCACGCGATGCGTCGGGCAGTAGCGCTGTCCGCGCGCGCCCTCGGCGCGACCGCGCCGAACCCCGTGGTGGGCTGTGTGATCCTCGACGCGGCCGGACAGGTCGCGGGGGAGGGCTGGCACCAGCGGGCAGGCGGACCGCACGCCGAGGTGCACGCGCTGCTCGCGGCCGGCGAACGGGCCCGCGGCGGCACCGCGCTGGTCACCCTGGAACCCTGTAACCACACCGGCCGTACCGGCCCCTGCGCGAAGGCGCTGATCGAGGCCGGTGTGGCCCGGGTCGTGTTCGCGGTGGCCGACCCCAGCCCGACGGCGTCCGGCGGTGCGCAGACCCTGCGGGCCGCGGGTATCGACGTGAGCGAGGGCCTGCTCGCCGAGGAGGCCGAGACGGTCAACGCGGCCTGGCTCACGTCCGTCCGCAAGAGCCGCCCGTTCGTGCGCTGGAAGTACGCCGCCACCCTCGACGGCCGGATCGCCGCTGCCGACGGCACCAGCCGCTGGATCACCTCGCCCGAGGCCCGCGCCGACGTGCACCGGCTGCGCGCCGAGGCCGACGCCGTCGTGGTCGGCTCGGGCACCCTGACCGCCGACAACCCCCACCTCGCGGTGCGCGGCATCGACGGCGCCACCCAGCCGCTGCGGGTGGTCGTCGACACCCGGGCACGTACCACCGCGGGCGCGCGCGTGCTGGACGACGCCGCGCCCACCCTGATCGCCGTCGGCAAGGACGCCGACACCTCCCACCTGCGCGGCGTGGACGTCGTCCGGCTGCCGTACGCCCCCGAGGGCCGCGGCGTCGACGTGCGCGCGCTGCTCGCCGAACTGCTCGCCCGCGGGGTGCGCGCCGTGCTGCTCGAAGGCGGGCCGACGCTCGCGGGGGCGTTCGTGGCCGCCGGGAGCGTCGACATCGTCACCGCCTACCTCGCCCCCACGCTGCTCGGTGCCGGCCCGGCCGTACTCGAAGGCGCAGGAATCACCACCCTCACGCAGGCGTTGCGGCTCGATGTGACCGCCGTCGACCGGATCGGCCCCGACCTCAGGGTCTCCGCCGTCCCCGCGGCCGCCACCGCCGTCCCCTCAACATCCCAGGAGAGCTGACGTGTTCACCGGAATCGTGGAAGAGCTGGGCGAGATCACCGCCGTCGAGGACCTGGGCGACGCCTCCCGCTTCACCGTGAGCGGCCCCGTCGTGACCGAGGGCGCCAAGCACGGCGACTCCATCGCCGTCAACGGGGTCTGCCTGACCGTGGTGGACCTGCCCGACGGCGCCTTCACCGCCGATGTGATGGCGGAGACCCTGAAGCGCTCCAGCCTCGGCGCCCTGGCGCCCGGCTCCCGGGTCAACCTGGAGCGGCCGATGGCGCTCGGCGGCCGGCTCGGCGGGCACCTCGTGCAGGGCCACGTCGACGGCACCGGCACGGTGCTGGCGCGCACCCCCGGCGAGAACTGGGAGATCGTGACGATCGCGCTGCCCGCCGAACTGTCCCGCTACGTGGTCGAGAAGGGCTCCATCACCGTCGACGGGATCAGCCTCACCGTGGTCGAGGCCGCCCGGGACCACTTCACCGTCAGCCTCATCCCGACCACCCTCGCGCTGACCACGCTCGGCATCAAGCAGCCCGGCGACCCGGTCAACCTGGAGGTCGACGTGATCGCCAAGTACGTCGAGCGGATGCTGGACGACGGCGGCCGTCCCGCGGAGACAGCCCGATGAGCGTCGTGCACTGGCTGAACAGCGAGGCGTTCACCGCCTTCGACCAGCACGTCATGTGGTCCGACATGATCGGCAACCTGCTCGGGCTGGCCGCGCTCGCGCTCGGCTGGCGGCGGGCCATGCTGACCTGGCCGGTCCAACTGCTGTCCGGCGTCGTGCTGGTGGCCGCCTTCTGGGGCGCGCACCTCGGCGGGGGTGTCGGCAAGCAGTTCGTGGTGATCACCGTCGCCGTGTGGGGCTGGTACCAGTGGCGGCGCGGCGGCGGCACCGGCCGGGTGACGATCCGCTTCGCGAGCTGGCGGGAACGGGCCGTGCTGGTGGCGGCCACCGGCCTGGGCACCGTCGCGGTCGCCTCGCTCTTCCTCGCCTACCCGAAGCTCTCGTGGAACCCGTGGCCGGACGCGTACATCTTCGTCGGCACGCTCGCCGCGATGTACGCGCAGGCCCGCGGCTGGGTCGAGTTCTGGTTCGCCTGGCTGGCCGTCGACCTGGTCGGCGTGCCGCTGAACTTCCACAGCGGGCTGCCGTTCTCGGGCCTGGTCTACATCATCTACTTCGTCCTGGTGATCGCCGGGATGTACGCCTGGTGGCAGCAGACGCGGCGCACCGTCCCGGAACGGGACGGCACGCAGCCGCTGCGGCCCGCCACCACCGCGGAAGGAGCGACGGCATGACCACCATGACCGCACCGCACGACCCCCGGCAGGACGGCCTCGCCGGCGCCGGTCTCGGCACCCGCGCCCTCGACACGGACGGTGACGGCGGCACCGAAGATCTCGTGCTCGACACGGTCGAGCGGGCCATCGCCGACATCGCCGCCGGCCGCCCGGTCGTGGTCGTCGACGACGAGGACCGGGAGAACGAGGGCGACCTCATCGTGGCGGCCGAGCGGATCACCCCGCAGATCGTCGCCTTCATGATGAACGAGTGCCGCGGGCTGATCTGCGTGCCCATGGAGAGCCAGGAACTGGACCGGCTGGAACTGCCGCAGATGGTGCAGTCCAACACCGAGTCGATGCGCACGGCGTTCACCGTCTCGGTGGACGCGAGCGCCGCGCACGGCGTGACCACCGGGATCTCCGCCGCGGACCGGGCCGCCACCATCCGGCTGCTGGCCGACCCGGCCGCCGCGGCCGGCGACTTCGTCCGGCCCGGCCACGTCTTCCCGCTCGCCGCCCGTCCCGGCGGGGTGCTGGTGCGCGCAGGCCACACCGAGGCCGGCGTCGACCTGGCCCGGCTCGCCGGGCTGCGGCCGGCCGCGGCGATCGTGGAGATCGCCCGCGAGGACGGCACCATGGCCCGGCTCCCCGAACTCGTCCCCTTCGCCCGCAAGCACGGTCTGGCGATCATCTCGATCGAGGACCTGATCGCCTACCGCCGCTCGGCGCAGACCGAGGTGCGCCGCGAGGCCAGCACCCGGCTGCCCACCGCCTACGGTGAGTTCAGGGCGTACGGCTACCGCGGCACCGACGACGGCGGCGAGCACGTCGCGCTGGTCGCCGGCGACCTCGGCGACGGCACCGACGTCCTGGTCCGGGTGCACTCCGAGTGCCTGACCGGCGACGTCTTCGGCTCGCTGCGCTGCGACTGCGGCCCGCAGCTCCAGACCGCGCTGCGCGAGGTGGCCGCCGCGGGCCGCGGCGTGGTGCTCTACCTGCGCGGCCACGAGGGGCGCGGCATCGGCTTGATGTCGAAACTGCGGGCGTACGAGCTCCAGGAGCGCGGTCGCGACACCCTCGACGCCAACCTCGAACTCGGCCTGCCGGCGGACGCGCGCGACTACGCGGCGGCCGCGCACATCCTGGCCGACCTCGGGGTGCGCTCGCTGCGGCTGATGACCAACAACCCCGCGAAGTCCACGGCGCTGGCCCGGCACGGCATCGAGGTGCTGGCCCGGGTGCCCATGCCGGTGGCGGCGGGCGAGCACAACGTAAGGTACCTGCGCACCAAGCGCGACCGGATGGGCCACGAACTGCCGTGGCTCGACGGCGAGTCGACCCCTCCCAGCACCAACCCCAGCAGCAACTCCAGCACCATTCCCCGTACCACCCCCAGCACCAACCGAGGAGAGAAGTGAGCGGCAAGGGCGCCCCCGAACTGACCGTGAAGAACTGCGGGGACCTGCGGGTCGCCGTCATCGCGGCGCAGTGGCACACCCAGGTGATGGACGGCCTCGTCGACGGGGCGGTCCGCGCCCTGCGCGACCTCGGGATCGAGGAGCCCACCCTGCTGCGGGTGCCGGGCAGCTTCGAACTGCCCGTGGTGGCCAAGGTGCTGGCCGGCCGCGGCTACGACGCGATCGTCGCGCTCGGCGTGATCATCCGCGGCGGCACCCCGCACTTCGAGTACGTCTCGCAGGGCGTCACCAACGGCCTCACCCAGGTCGCGGTGGAGACCGGGGTGCCGGTCGGCTTCGGCATCCTCACCTGTGACAACGAGGAGCAGGCGCTGGACCGGGCCGGACTGCCCGGCTCCAACGAGGACAAGGGACACGAGGCGGTGACCGCGGCGGTCGCCACCGCGGCGATCCTGCGTTCAGTATCCGAACCGTGGCGCTGACCCGCGGGCACTTCCCCGTAGGCTAGGACCACCATGGCTGACAAGACATTCGAGGAGCTGTTCAGCGAGCTCCGGCAGAAGGCCGCCACCGGCGACCCCAGCACGTCCCGCACCGCCGAACTCGTCGGGAAGGGCGTGCACGCGATCGGCAAGAAGGTGGTCGAGGAGGCCGCCGAGGTGTGGATGGCGGCCGAGTACGAAGGGCCCGACGCGACCGCCGAGGAGATCTCGCAGCTGCTCTACCACGTCCAGGTGATGATGGTGGCGCGCGGGATCTCCCTGGAGGACGTCTACGCCCATCTGTGAGCCGGACGACCCCGTACAGCCCGCAGGTCCGCACGTCCCCCGCACCACTCCACGAGGAAAAGGAACCCGACCCCATGCTCCGCATCGCCGTACCGAACAAGGGTGCACTCTCCGGACCCGCGGCGGCCATGCTCCATGAGGCCGGGTACCGCCAGCGCAAGGAGTCGAAGGAACTCGTCCTGTTCGACAACGCGAACGACGTCGAGTTCTTCTACCTGCGCCCGCGCGACATCGCGATCTACGTCAGCTCCGGCCGGCTCGACATCGGCATCACCGGCCGCGACCTGCTGCTGGACTCCGGAGCGAGCGCCGAGGAGATCCTGCAACTCGGCTTCGCCCGCTCGACGTTCCGGTACGCGGCCAAGCCCGGCACCGCGAACAGCGTGGCGGAGCTGGCCGGGCTGACCGTGGCGACCTCCTACGAGGGCGTGGTCGGCAAGCACCTGGCCGACAGCGGCGTGGCCGCGTCCCTCGTGCACCTCGACGGCGCCGTGGAGACCGCGATCCAGCTCGGCGTGGCGCAGGTGATCGCGGACGTGGTGGAGACCGGCACCTCGCTGCGCAACGCCGGCCTGGAGGCGTTCGGCGAGCCGATCATGGAGTCCGAGGCGGTCGTCATCCGCCGTACCGGAGCGGACCCCGAGGACGCCAACGTACGGAAGTTCCTGCGCCGCCTGCAGGGCGTCCTGGTCGCCCGGCGCTACGTGATGATGGACTACGACATCCGTGTCGAGCAGGTGGAGAAGGCCGTCGCGCTGACCCCCGGCCTGGAGTCGCCCACCGTCTCCCCGCTGCACCACGAGGGCTGGGTCGCGGTCCGCGCGATGGTGCCCACCGCCGAGGCCCAGCTCATCATGGACCAGCTCTACGACCTGGGCGCCCGCGCCATCCTGACCACCGGCATCCACGCCGCCCGGCTGTGACGCCGCCCGGCGCGGCGGCCGGGCCCACGCCGGACGGTCCGCCGGACGCCCGGTCCGCCGCCGTCGCGGCCGCGGTGCCCGGCGGGTTGCCGGTGACCTTCCGGCCGCTGGCCACCCGGGTGGTGCTGCTCACGCTCGCCGTGACGCTCGTCACGGTGCTGACCACCGTGGCGCTGCTGATGCCGCACGACGGGGACTCGCCCTGGAGCACCGCCGAGCGGGGCACCGTGGTCGGCACCGCCGTGCTGATCGGCGCGGGGCTGACGCTGCTGAGCCGGCCCAAGGCCGTCGCCGACGCCGACGGGCTCACCGTGGTGAACCTCACGGTGAGCCGGCGGCTGGCCTGGCCGCAGGTGCTGCGGGTCACCCTCGGACACGGCGACGCCTGGGTCCGCCTCGACCTGGCCGACGGCACCACGCTGGCGGTGATGGGGATCCAGCCCGGGATCGCCCCGCAGCAGGCGCTGCGCGACGCGCGCCGGCTGCGCGCTCTGGTCGAGGCGCTGGGCGAAGCCCCCGCGCGGTGAGCGCGGCGCCCGCGGCCGTGCACGGCACGGCGGTTCGCGGGGGCGGCCGCGGTCCGCGCCGGGCGGTGCCCCGCGCCACCCGGTGGGCGCCGTCGCTTCGCGGGGGCGCCCGCAATGACTACGCTGGTTCAGCAAGCGCACGCACCGCGCCCTCACACCACCCCGGCGCAGCCCCGCGCCGTGCCCGACCGAGGAGTGACACCCACACCCCGATGGACGCACCGTCCGGTAGTACATGCGCCGCCCCTCCCGCCCGGAACTCTCACCGGAAACGCGGGGCGGCGGCCTCATGATCACCTCGTTGCTGCTGCTCGCGGCGGCCTTTGTCCTGATCCTCGCCAACGGCTTCTTCGTCGCCGCCGAGTTCGGCCTGGTGACGGTGGAGCGGCCCGCCGCCGAGCGGGCCGCCGCCGGCGGGGACCGCCGAGCCCGCAGCGTGGTCGCCGCTCTGCGGAAGCTCTCCTTCCAGCTCTCCGGCACCCAGCTCGGCATCACCATCACCTCGCTGGTCGTCGGCATGCTCGCCGAACCGGCGCTCGGCCGCCTGCTCGACGGGCCGGTACGGGCCGCCGGGATACCGGACGGCGCCGCCCCGGGCTTCGCTGTGGTGATCGGCCTGATGGTCGCCTCCGGCGTGCAGATGGTGATCGGCGAACTCGTGCCGAAGAACTGGGCGGTGTCCCGGCCGCTCGCCGTCGCGCGGATGGTCGCGGGCCCGCAGCGGGCCTTCTCGCGCGCGTTCCGCCCCGTGATCGAACTGCTCAACCGCGCCGCGAACCGCCTGGTGCGGATGCTCGGCGTGGAGCCCACCGACGAGCTGGCCTCCGCCCGCACCCCGGGCGAGCTGGTCTCGCTGGCCCGGCACTCCGCCCGCGCCGGCGCCCTGGAGGCGGACACCGCCGACCTGTTCGTCCGCACCCTGTCGCTCGGCGACCTCACCGCGGAGAACGTGATGACCCCCCGGGTGCGGGTCAGCGCGCTGGAGGACACCGCGACCGCCGCGGACGTCCTCAACCTCACCCGTGCCACCGGCCTGTCCCGGTTCCCCGTCTACAGCGAGCGGCTGGACGACACCACCGGCATGGTCCACCTCAAGGACGCCCTCGCGGTGTCCGCCGACGCCCGCTCCCGCACTCCCGTGGCCCGTATCGCCGTCGCCCCGCTGCTGGTGCCCGAGACGCTGCCGGTGCAGCATCTGCTGGAACTGCTGCGCAGCGAGCAGCCGATCGCGGTGGTCGTCGACGAGTACGGCGGCACCGCGGGCGTGGTCACCCTGGAGGACATCGTCGAGGAACTGGTCGGCGAGGTCCGCGACGAGCACGACGCCGTCGACCTGCCCGAACTCGCCCAGGCGGCGCCCGAGGACGGCCATCCGGCCTGGGCCGCGGACGGCGGCTGCCGGATCGACACCCTCGCCCGGATCGGATTGACCGCCCCCGAGGGCCCGTACGAGACCGTCGCGGGGCTCGTCGCCGACCTGCTCGGCCGCATCCCGGAGGTCGGCGACAGCGCCGACCTGCCCGGCTGGGTGCTCCGGGTCGAGGAGGTCGACCACCACCGGGCGGAGCGGGTCCGGATCGTACGGACCGCACCGGCCGGACCCGACGAGTGCGGGGCCGAGGGGCCGGAACCGGCCGAGGGGGCCGACTCCGGGTACCGCGGCCGGGCCGGGGAGTCCGCCGACCTGGAGCGGGCCGAGGGGGTCGGCGGGCGATGAGCGCACTCCAACTCCTCTTCGCGGTCCTGCTGGTGCTCGGCAACGGCTTCTTCGTCGGCGCCGAGTTCGCGCTCGTCTCCGTCCGCCGCAGCCAGATCGAGCCGCACGCGGCCACGCAGCGCGCCGCCCGTACGGTCCTGTACGGGCTGGAGCACCTGCCGCAGATGATGGCCGCCGCGCAGTTCGGCGTCACCGTCTGCTCGCTGACGCTCGGCGCGGTCGCCGAACCCACCGTGGCCCACCTGCTGGAGCCGGTCTTCTCCGCGGCCCACGTACCCGACGACCTGGTGCACCCCATCGGGTACGTGCTGGCGCTGTTCGTCGTGGTCTCGCTGCACCTGGTGATCGGCGAGCTGGTGCCGAAGAACCTGGCGATGTCCGATCCGGAGAAGGCCGCACTGCGGCTCGCCCCCGGGCTGGTCGGCTTCGCCCGGGTGTTCCGGCCGGTGATCGCGGTCCTCGGGTCCTGCGCCCGGATCACCCTGCGCGCCTTCCGGGTCGAGCCGAAGGACGAGGTGGACGCGGTCTTCACCAGCGCGGAGCTGACCGTCCTGGTGGAGGACGCCCGCGCGGCCGGGCTGCTCGACTCCGACGAGCAGGAGCGGCTGGCCGACGCCCTGGAGCTGGGCACCCGCCCGGTGACCGAAGTCCTGCTCACGCCGGACGAGTTGGTCACGCTCGGCCCCGCGGCCACCGCCCGCGAGGTCGAGGAACTGACGGTGCGCACCGGCTTCTCCCGGTTCCCGATCGCCGCCGACGGCTCGGGCTACCTCGGCTACCTGCACGTCAAGGACATCCTCGACGTGGAGGACCCCGACCGGCCGGTGCCCGCGCGGCTCTGGCGGCCGATGGCCACGCTGCGCGCCGACCTGCCGCTGGACGACGCCCTCACCGCGATGCGCCGCGCCGCCACCCACCTCGCGTCCGTCACGGACGCCGACGGTGTCACGCTCGGCCTCGTCGCCCTGGAGGACGTCCTCGAAATGCTCGTCGGCGAGGTCCGCTACCCCGCGCACCGGGCCTCCGCCCGGAAGAACGGCGCGTCGGTTCCCGGTCCGGCGGCGGGCGGTACGGCATCGGGGGAGCTGGTCCGGTAGGGCGGCGGCCCGGGCGGGTGGCCCCGCCCGGGCACGCCCGCGGCGCGGCTACTCCGACGGCTCGGGGGGCGGGGTGCCCGGGCCCCGCCCGGACAGCACCTCGCCGTACGCCTGCATGAGGTCCGGCAGCCGCAGCGTCGCCAGATCCTCGCGGGCGGGCGTCGTCGGGTACTCCGACAGCCGCAGGTCCCGGTACGCGCAGCTCTTCTCGTACAGCGTGCGCAGCAGCCGCCCGTTGCCGAGCTCGTCGACCCAGCCCTGGTCGACGACGTGCCCGCTGATCGCGTGGAGTTCCTCCAGCGCCTCGTCGTCCCAGCCGTCGCCGTTCTCCCCGGCGAGCACCTCGCCGATCCGGGTCAGCTCGGCCGGCCGGTAACTGGGGAAGTCCACGCGGGTGGTGAACCGCGAGCTGAGCCCGGGGTTGGCGGCGAGCAGCCGGTCCATTCCCTCGGGGTAGCCGGCGAGGATGACCACGAGCCGGTCCCGGTTGTCCTCGGCGCGCTTGAGGAGCACCTGGAGCGCCTCGTCGCCGTAGGCGTCCCCTTTGCTGTACCCGGAGTTGGACAGGGCGTACGCCTCGTCCACGAACAGCACGCCGCCGAGCGCGGAATCGATCAGTTCGTTCGCCTTCACGGCGGTCTGGCCGAGGAACTCGCCGACCAGGTCGGAGCGTTGGGCCTCCACCAGGTGGTCGCCGCCGAGCAGGCCGAGGGCGTAGAAGACGCGGCCGAGGATGCGGGCCACGGTGGTCTTGCCGGTGCCGGACGGGCCGGAGAAGACGAAGTGGCGCTTGGGCGGCTGGACCGGCAGGCCCTGGGCCGCGCGCAACCGGGCCATCCGCAACTGTGCGGACAGCGCCAGCACCTGGCGCTTGACCGGCTCCAGGCCGACCATCCGGTCCAGCGCGGCCAGTGCCTCGGCGAGCAGCACCGGGTCGGAGCCGCCGAGCGGCAGCCCGGCGGCCCCGGGCGCTCCGGCGGCGGGCGGCTGCGTGGTCCGGTCGCGTACCGCGTCGTCCAGCGGCCCGGTGATCAGCAGCGACTCGTCCAGCTCGGCGTCGGGGCCCGGCCCGGTGGCCGCGGAGGGGTCGGGCGGGAAGTCGGCGGGGTAGCCGTCGCCGTCGCCGCCCTCGGGCACGGCCTGGCCGCCGCCTCCGGCGAGCGACACCGCCGCCAGGCCGGTGCCCTCGTCGAGGCCGTCGTCCGACTCGTGGATCGCGGCCAGCCGGGCGGAGGTGTCCATGAAGGCCGGGTCGACCCGGTGCACGGCGCGGTAGAGCGGCACGGCGGCGGCGCTGCGGCCGGTCCCCTCGTAGGCGCGGGCGAGCCAGTAGCGCAGCTCCTTGCGCTGCGGCTGCTCGCTGCGGCAGCGCATCAGGGCGGCGGCGAGCAGCGGTTCGGCCTGGCCGCACATCTCCAGCCGGACCCGGGCCATCCCGCCGAACAGCCCTGCCTCGATGCCGAGTACGGGGTCGCCGAGCAGCGGCTCGGTGTGCCGGACCAGGCGTTCCCAGTCCTTGACGAGGTAGGCGCGGCAGGCGTGCAGGAAGCGCACCTGCGGGTCGGTGTCGACCGGTGGGCAGTCGGCCAGCGCCCGGTCGAGCTCGGCGACATGGCGGCCGTCCAGCCAGTGCGAGGCGTGCGCGAGCAGCAGGTCGCGGCTGGTCTCCAGCACCGGCTGCACCCACCAGCCCAGCCAGTACCAGGAGTTGAGGGTGCGGCGATGGGCGGCGCGCTGCTCGCCGAAGCGGTCCCGGTGGCGGTACATCTGGAGCAGCGCGGTGGAGGTGTCGGCGCGCAGCGCGTGCAGGCCCAGCCAGGCGTCCGCCATTCCCGGGTCCATCCGGACCGCGGACCTGAACTCCTCCTCGGCGTGGACGTACGCGCCCATCGTGTAGGCGTCCACGCCGCGCAGCCATGCCAGGTCGGCCGGGGCACCCGGACGTTCGGCGTCGAAGTCCATCAAGTCCCCACCACTCCGTCCCCCCGCCTCGCCGGCACGCGCACCCCAACCCGTGGCCGACGGGCGTGAGTTGAGCAGGCCGCGATGCCCCCCAGGCACCGCGCCGACCCCTTCGCGCATCGTACCCGCGATGGTCCGATCACCGTAGGGTACCGAGGCAAGCGGGACGTGCGAGGGCGCCGTGGCGGGGGAGAGGACCCAGCGGTGTCCGTCCGTCACGGTGGGTGATGCGCCGGGGTGCTCCGCGCGGCGGTGAGGGGCGCGCGGGAGCAGAGCAGAGCCCCCGATCACGGGGGAACAATCGGGGGCTCCGCGTCTGCTGAGCGGCCGCTTTGCGCCGCTGGTTGAAAACGTAATTGCTAAGGACCCGGCCGGTCAAGCGATCACGGGGGACCGTTCCCGACAAGATGGCGATCGGTCGACGATCGCGCGCCGCCGCCCACCGGTCACATCCGATCATCGTCCGAACGGCCGTACGAGGCGGCAGCAGGCCGCCGCCGGACGGTCACCGTCCGTCACGGACGAGCGGGTTCGTGCCGCCGCTCGCGCGCGGCGGGGCCGGGCGCGAACCGGTAACCGCCGCCCTCCTCCTGGTGGACCAGCAGGTCGGCGTAGGGGCGGGTGGGGTCGGCGGCGAAGTGGGCGTCCTCCGCGGCCGTCCAGCCGGTCCAGAACCGGGCCAACTCCGGGCCGTCCCGGCGCAGTCCGCGGCGCCTGGCCTCCGCCGCCGGCACCTCCAGCCACAGCAGCAGCGCGAGGTGCGGCCGGATCGCCGCGCGGCCCGCGCCCACCCCCTCCAGCACGAGGTACGGCTTCGGGGCGACCGCCCGCTCGCTCGCGAACCGCCGCAACCGCCAGTCGTACACCTGGTGCACCGCGGAGCGGCCGGCGCCGAGCGGCCCGAGCACCTGCGCGCCAAGCCGGGCCGTCCACCCGAACGGCTCCTCGTGCGTGGCCAGGTCGTCGGTGTGCACCACCTGGGCCCCGCCCAGCAGTTCCGCCAGTTCCCGGGCGAGCGTGGTCTTGCCCGCGCCCGCGTGCCCGTCCACCGCGATGAGCCGGGTCCGCCCGCACGACGGGGGCAGGCCGTCCATTCCCGAGGCCACCTCGGCCAGCGTCATGTCCGCCACGGCACGACCTTACGACGCCGGGCGCCCGCAGGGGCCGACGGCACCGCGGGTGCCCGGTGGGGGCGACCTCCCGGCGCTGCGCGGGGGAGCCGTCTACCGTAGGGGCGTGAGCGAATCCACCGGCACGACCGGCGCAGCCGAACTCTTCCCGCCCGAGCGGCTGGCCCGGGCCCGGCGGGCCGCGGAGGACGCCGGGCTCGACGCGCTCCTGGTGTCGCCCGGCGCCGACCTGCGCTACCTGACGGGCTATCAGGCGCTGCCGCTGGAGCGGCTGACCTGCCTGGTGGTCCCGGCGGCCGCGGATCCCTTCCTCGTGGTGCCCGCGCTGGAGAAGGCCGCGGCCGAAGCCTCCCCGGCCGGGGCCCTCGGGGTGGAGATCGTGGGCTTCGGCGAGACCGACGACGCGTACGCCCTGATCGCCCGGCGCCTGCCGCCGCACGTCACCCTGTTCTCGGTCGACAACCAGATGTGGGCCGAGAAGCTGCTCGCCTTCCAGGCCGCGCTGCCCGCCGCCCAGGCCGGGCTGGCCGGGGACGTGCTGTCGGTGCTGCGGATGCGCAAGAGCCCGGCCGAGGTGGAGGCGCTGCGCCGGGCCGGCGCCGCCATCGACCGGGTGCACCGCAGGATGGGCGAGTGGCTGCGGCCGGGCCGCACCGAGCGGGAGATCGCCCGGGACATCGCCGACGCCATCCTCGCGGCCGGGCACGCCACCGTCGACTTCGTCATCGTCGGGTCCGGTCCCAACGGCGCCAGCCCGCACCACGAGGTCTCCGACCGGGTGGTGAAGGCCGGTGACCCGGTGGTCGTCGACATCGGCGGCACCACCCCCGAGGGCTACTGCTCGGACTCCACCCGCACCTACGCCGTCGGCGAACCACCGGCCGCGTTCCGCGAGTTGTACGAGGTGCTGCGTGTCGCGCAGGGGGCGCAGACCGACGCGGTACGTCCCGGAATCACCGCGGAGGAACTGGACGCCGTGGGCCGCGACCGGATCGCCGCGGCGGGGTACGGGGAGCACTTCATCCACCGCACCGGCCACGGCATCGGGCTGGAGACGCACGAGGAGCCGTACATCGTGTCCGGCAGCGCCCGCCCGCTGGAGCCGGGCATGGCGTTCTCGGTGGAGCCGGGAATCTACCTGCCCGGCAGGTTCGGCGCGCGCATCGAGGACATCGCGGTGTGCACCGAGGACGGCGGCGAGCGGCTGAATCTGACGGGGCGCGACCTCGTGGTGCTTCCCGCCTGACCGCCAGTGGTGTAGACCAATATTGATCCTGCTGGGAACACATCACCCCTGGTGGAAAGGCCAGGTGAGCGGCAATAGTGGTCGACACCCGCCGTGCCCGAGTCAGGCCCGGTCGGGCCATCTCCCGTTCACGTCGAGGGGAACCGAGGTACCACCCACATGACCAGAAACGCGCCCCGACGGGCCGTGCTGACCGCAGCGCTCGCCGCCGCTGCCGCCGTCGCCGCCTCGAACGCGCAGACCGCCTCCGCCGCCCCGGCCACCGCCCCGGCCGGCACCGGCGCCGCCGGGCTGCCCGCGAAGAGCGGCGGCAAGGGCGGCACCCCCGCGGTCGACCCCGCACCGGTCGACTACCACGGCTGGAGCACCTACCCCGACTGGCTGTTCGGCGAGCACAAGGGCACCCTCCCGGTGCCCGGGTCGCGTCCCGGCGTGCGGATCGCCCGCCCGGTCGGCACGCTGGACTACACGGACCCGCACACCGGCACCACCGCCACGTACGAGTACGCCTCCTGGACCTCGCCCGTGCGCAAGCCCCCGTACCCGGCCACCGAGCTGGTGTCGTCGTGGAACGCGCAGACCCCCGCGGGCACCTGGATCCAGGTCGAGCTGCTGGGCACCTACACCGACGGCACCGCCACGCCCGCTTACGTGATGGGCCGTTGGACCTCGGGCGACGGCGACGAGGACATCCGCCGCACCTCCGTCGACGACCAGGGCGACGACACCAGCAGCATCTACACCGACACCTTCGCCGTCGACGACCCCAGCGCGGGCAAGCTGCTGGCCTCCTACCGGCTGCGGGTCACCCTCTACCGCAAGCCCGGCAGCAAGGACACCCCGACCGTGTGGCGGGTCGGTGCGTTCGCCTCCAACGTCCCGGACCGCTTCACCGTCCCCGCGTCGGTGTACAGCCTGGACGGCGCCGTCGAACTGTCGGTGCCGCGCTACTCGCAGGACATCCACAAGGGCCAGTACCCGCAGTACGACAACGGCGGCGAGGCGTGGTGCAGCCCCACCTCGTCCACCATGTGCATCGAGTACTGGGGCCGCGGTCCGACCGCCGCCGCCATGGCCTGGGTGGACCCGTCCTACGCCGACCCGCAGGTCGACCAGGGCGCCCGCTACACGTACGACTACCAGTACGAGGGCTGCGGCAACTGGCCGTTCAACGCGGCCTACGCGGCCACCTACAAGGACCTCCAGGGCGTCGTCACCCAGCTCCGCTCGCTCAACGACGCGGAGCGCCTGGTGAAGGCCGGAATCCCGGTGATAACGTCCCAGTCCTTCCTGGCCAGCGAGCTGGACGGGTCGAACTACAGCACCTCGGGCCACCTGATGTGCATGGTCGGCTTCACCGCCGAGGGCGACGTCGTCATGAACGACCCGGCCAGCTCCGACGACGACGCGGTGCGCAACGTCTACAAGCGCGCCCAGTTCGAGACGGTCTGGCTGCGCACGAAGCGGATCCTCGCCAGCGGTTCGACCGGCTCCGGATCCGGCGGCGTGGTGTACCTGTACTTCCCGGCGAAGCCGAGCCCGGGCCAGCGCCGCGCGCTCGCCTCCGTCGGCGTGGCGGTCTGACCTCCGCCCGACCGCGCGCCGTCACGGGCCCGGCCCCCGCACTTCGTGCGGGGGCCGGGCCCGTTCGCGTGCCGTGCGCCCAACGGTCTAGTGGTAGAGACCAATTTGTGGGTTGACCCAAAGGTCTGGACCAAACTATTGACGTGTTCCGATCATCGCAGGACTCTGCTGCCACGTTCCCCCACAGGAGGTCCGACGTGAACCGTCTCAAAGCCCTCGGCACGGGCGTGGCCGCCGCCGCCCTCGCCGTCGCCGGGCTGGGCACCGCCGCCGCCCTCGGCACCGGTCAGGCCAACGGCGCCGAACCCGCGGCGAGCGCGCTCAGCAGCAACTGGTACGCGGCGGCGCCCTATCTGATGCCGCTGGACAACAACCCGCCGGACGCCACCGCCATCATGGACGCCACCGGGCTCAAGGCGTTCCAGCTCGCCTTCATCCTCGCCCCCAACGGCGGCGGGTGCAGCCCGACATGGGGCGGCACCAGCGCGGTCTCCTCGGACACCTCGGTCGCGGGCACCATCGCCGCGATCCGCGCCAAGGGCGGCGACGTCTCGGTGTCCATCGGCGGCTACGGCGGCACCAAGCTCGGCCAGGCCTGCTCCGACGCGGCCTCCACCGCCGCGGCGTACCAGCAGGTCGTCACCAAGTACCAGCTCAAGGCGATCGACTTCGACCTGGAGGAGCCGGAGTACGAGAACACCGCGGCCGTCGCCAACGAACTCGGCGCCGCCAAGATCCTCCAGCAGAACAACCCCGGCATCTACATCTCGGTCACCACCGCGGGCACCGCGGCCGGCACCGGCTGGTTCGGCCAGCAGATGCTCGACGAGGCCAAGTCGATCGGCTTCACCCCGAACAACTTCTCCATCATGCCCTTCGACGGCGGCTTCAACGGCGCCGCCTCCCAGACCGCCGCGCTGACCGCGTTCAACGGCCTGCTCCAGACCACCTTCGGCTGGGACGCCGCCACCGCCTACGCGCACGAGGGCTTCTCCGGCATGAACGGCCGCAGTGACTCCGGCGAGTACTTCTACCAGGCGGACTTCCAGACCGTGCTGGACTACGCCACCAGTCACGGCATGGGCCGCTTCACCTTCTGGTCGCTCAACCGCGACCGCCAGTGCAGCCCGCCGGACAACAACGGCACCACCTCCGGCACCTGCAGCTCGGTGACGCAGGGCGCCTGGGACTTCGCCAAGTACTCCGTGGAGTTCGCCGGCGCCACCCCGCCCAGCTCCCCGCCCACCACACCTCCGACCTCGCCCCCGACCGGCAGCGGATGCGCGAGCGTGCCCGCCTGGAGCGCCTCCGCCGTCTACACCGGCGGCAACGAGGTCTCCTACAACGGCCACAAGTGGCTGGCCCAGTGGTGGACCACGAACGAGCAGCCCGGCACCACCGGCGAGTGGGGGGTGTGGAAGGACGAGGGGGCCTGTTGATCCGCTCGGAAGGTCAACCACCCTTGCGGAACCACTGATCCGATCAATTCCGCACGCTAAGGTCGGGCCCGCGGTGTAATTGCACCGCGGGCCCTTCCGCGCGAGTGCGCGTCTCCGCACGTGCGCGTTTTCGCATATGCACATGCCGGTGGTTGCTGACCAAAACGGACCACGCATTTCCGGTGATGTGCTTCACTCCGAACAAGTGATCAGTAACCTCGTTCGAGCACCCGGGAGTCCGACCGCTCCGGCCCCGCCCGCCTGCCGCGCCCCCCTCCCCCGACCCTGGAGATTCCGACCGTGACCGAGCGACCCTCCTGGGCCCCGCAGAACATCGACATCAACGTGCCGAGCGTGTCCCGGATCTACGACTACTACCTGGGCGGCTCGCACAATTTCGAGGTCGACCGGGAAGCGGCCCGGGTCACGATGAAGGTCCTGCCCGGCATGCCCAAGCTCGGCCAGGCCAACCGCGCCGTGATGCGGCGCGCGATCGGGTTCGCGGTCGATCAGGGCATCACCCAGTTCCTGGACATCGGCTCCGGCATCCCTACGTTCGGCAACGTGCACGAGGTCGCCCAGGCCGCCCGCCCCGGCGCCCGCGTCGTCTACGTCGACAACGACCCGGTCGCCGTCACGCACAGCCGCGCGGTCCTGGAGGGCAACCCCGACGCGGCGATCGCAGCCGCCGACCTGCGCGACCCGCAGGCGATCCTGGACGCGCCCGAGACCAGGCGGCTGCTCGACCTGGACCGGCCGGTCGCGCTGATGCTCGTCGCCGTCCTGCACTTCCTCACCGACGCCGACCGCCCGGCCGAGCTGATCGCCACCCTGCGCGACGCCCTCGCCCCCGGCAGCGTCCTGGTCGTGACGCACGCCACCCCGGCCCAGGCGACGGACCACTCCGCGGCGCAGCGCGACATCGTGACGATGTACCAGCGCACCACCAGCCCGCTGGTGCACCGCACCGCCGAGCAACTCGCCCCGTTCTTCGACGGGTTCGAGATCGTCGAACCGGGCATCGTCCCCCTGCCGTACTGGCGGCCGGAGACCCCGCCCGCCGCCGACGACGACCCCGTGGTGATGCTCGGGCTCGCCGGTGTCGGGTTGAAGGCGTGACCACCGAGCCCGGCACGGCCGGGGGCGGGGCGCGGCAGTCCGGGACCGGGGCGGACGCCGCCGAGCTCCTCGCGCCGGCCGCGCCCGCGCCCGGGACCGTGCCCGAGTTCGCGCCCCGGGCCGGGAGCGTGCCCGATGCCGGGGAGGCACCCCGGGCCGAGACCGTGGCCGAGCCCGAGCCCGAGCCCGAGTCGGAGGCCGAGGACAGCCTGCGCCGCTTCGCCGCCATATGGAGCCGCGCGGTCTACCCGTCGACCGCCACCTCGATGACCCGCGCCGAACTGGAGTCCTACCTCCTGCCGTTGGCCCGGGTGCTCGGCGAGGCGCTGCGCGCCGACCGGTTCGATCCGCGGGCCGCCGTCCCGGTGGGCGCCGCCATGGTCGACGCGCATTGCACCGACCCCGAGGCACTGCCCAGCATCCTCGGCATCATCGACAACTACCTCGCGCTGTACTGCCCGCCCGGCGACGGCCTGCCCGCCGACGAGGCGCGCGCCCGGTGCTCCCGGCTCCAGCACGCCGTCGCGGTCGGCTTCTCCCAGGCGCTGCGCGAACGCACCCTCACCGAGCAGGAGTCGATCTCCCGGGCCGCGCTGGCCGCCCAGGCCGACGCCGAACGCGCGCTCGCCGCCAGCGAGGCCCGCTTCCGCGCGGTCTTCGAGGGGGCGGCCATCGGTATCGGCATCGCCGACCTCGGCGGCCACGTTTTGGAGGTCAACGAGGCGCTCAGCCGGATGCTCGGCGGCGAGTCCCACATCATGAAGCGCACCGTCTCGGAGTGGACCCACCCCGAGAACACCGACGCCATCGGCGGGCTCAACCGCGAGCTCGTCCGCGGCGAGCGCGACAGCTACCACATCGAGAAGGCGTACCCCCGGGCTGACGGCTCTGTCCTGTGGGCCAACCTCCAGGTCTCGCTGCTCCGCGACGCCACCGGCTGCCCGCAGTACCAGCTCGCGCTGCTGGAGGACATCACCGAGCGCCGCCAGCTGCTGAGCCGGCTGCGCCACGAGGCCACCCACGACGCCCTCACCGGCCTGCCCAACCGGGCCCTGTTCTTCGAGCGGCTGGAGCAGGCGCTCGCCGCGACGGCCCCTTCCGGCAGCGACGGCGGGACGGGCGACGGCCGCCGGATCGGGCTGTGCTACCTCGACCTCGACGGCTTCAAGACCGTCAACGACAGCCTCGGCCACGCCGTGGGCGACCAGCTGCTGGTCGCCGTCGCGGACCGGCTGCGCGGCTGCCTGACCTCTCCCGACCAGCTGATGGCCAGGATCGGCGGGGACGAGTTCGTCGCCCTCCACGCCGACCCGCCGGGCCTCACCGCGGTCACCGACCTGGCCGGCCGCATCCTGGACGCGCTGTCCGCCCCGGTGATGCTCGAAGGCCGCGAACTGCCCGTCCACGGCAGCATCGGCATCGTGTACAGCCCGACCGCCTCGCACGCCGCCGCGGACGTACTGCGCAGCGCCGACATCACCATGTACCGGGCCAAGGAGCTGGGCGGCAACCGCTACGAGGTGGCCGACCCCGACGCCGACGCCCGCGTGATCACCCGGCACGGCCTCACCAACCGGCTGCCCGGCGCGCTGGAGCGCGGCGAGTTCTTCGTCGAGTACCAGCCGCTGATCGGGCTCAGCGACGGCGCCGTGCACGGCGCGGAGGCACTCGTTCGCTGGGGCCACCCGGTGCACGGCGTGCTGGGACCGGACCAGTTCATACCGCTCGCCGAGCACACCGGGCAGATCGTGCCGCTCGGCCGCTGGGTGCTGGAACAGGCCGTCCGGCAGGCCGAGGTCTGGCAGCGCCACCACCACGGCTCGCGCGCGCCCCGGGTCAACGTCAACCTCTCGCCGATCCAGCTCCACCACCCCGACCTGGTCGCCGAGGTGACCCGGGTGCTGGACGAGACCGGGCTCGCCCCGGAGTCGCTCTGCCTGGAGGTCACCGAGTCCGCGCTGATCGGCGCGGACCAGGACGCGTTGAAGCCGCTGCGGCGGATCGCCGACCTCGGCGTCGACATCGCCCTGGACGACTTCGGCACCGGCTACTCCAACCTGTCCTCGCTGCGCTGGCTGCCGGTCAGCGTGCTCAAGCTCGACCGCGCCTTCTCCCGGGGGATGAGCCACCACCCCGCCGACCCGGTCGACCTGAAGATCGTCGAGGGCATCGTCTCCCTGGCGCACGGCCTCGGCCTGTCCGTCACCGTCGAGGGCGTCGAGACCAGTGCCCAGGCCGAGCACCTGCGCGAACTCGGCTGCGACATCGGCCAGGGCTGGTTCTACGGCCGCCCGGCCCCGCCCGAGCAGCTGGGCACCCTCATGCTCGCCGACGCGAGCTGAACGCGTCCCCCCGTGAGCTGAACGCCTCCTCGCCGCCGGCCCCACGCCTCCCGGCCACGGCCGGCGGGATGGTGGCCTGGTACACCGATACGCCATTCGAGCATGCGCATGGTCCATGAATGCAACCCGCGACCGGTGAACTCGATGGCGTCGAGCGCACCGCCCGGTGAATTCCGTTCCGCGGCCAATACCCGTCGCCGACCGGTGGAATAGGAATACGCCGCGATACGCCGTCCATGAACGACGAACGTTTTCGGCGCTCCCGCCGGCCGGCCGCCGGACCCGTCGAACCGGAGGGCGCCGCGGACCGGGTGCCGACGGATGTCCGGAGGGTGCGCCCGGCGCGGATTCTCCCGTGACGGACGCGCCCGCATGCGGCATACTCCATCCGCCGGACCCGTTGATCACCGTTGCCGCAATCCGGCGTGGGAGATACCGACGGGAACGGGGTAGTTCTCACCGGACGGCTCCACCACACCCAGGCGAGGGGCCGCCGCCACCCCACAGGGAGGATGTGCCGCCATGCCCCAGCAAGGCCCGCCGCCGGTCGTTCGGCAGTTGCCCACCGACGAGGCCCGCTTCCTGCTCGATCTGACCCGTGACCTGGCCCGGCGCGAGATCGCGCCCGCCGCCGGCGACGAGGAGGAGGCTGGTCGCTTCCCGCGGGAGACCTTCGCCCTGATCGGCGCCTCCGGCCTGCTCGGCCTGCCCTACCCCGAGGAGTACGGCGGGGGCGGCCAGCCCTACGAGGTCTACCTCCAGGTGCTCGAGGAACTCGCCGCCGCCCGGCTGACGGTGGGGCTCGGCGTCAGCGTGCACACGCTGGCCAGCCACGCCGTCGCCACGTTCGGCAGCAAGCAGCAGCGCGCCGACCACCTGCCCGCGATGCTCGGCGGCGACCTGCTCGGCGCGTACTGCCTGTCCGAGCCGACCTCCGGATCGGACGCGGCGAGCCTGCGCACGAAGGCGGTGCGCCACGGCGACACCTGGACGATCGACGGCACCAAGGCCTGGATCACGCACGGCGGCGTCGCCGACTTCTACACGGTGCTGGCCCGCAGCGGCGGCGAGGGGGCGCACGGTATCTCCGCCTACCTCGTCCCCGGTGACGCGCCGGGCCTCAGCGCCGGGCCGCCCGAGCGGAAGATGGGCATGAAGGGCTCGCCGACCGCGCAGATGCACTTCGACGGGGTCGAAGTGTCCGACGACCGGCGGATCGGCGAGGAGGGCCAGGGCTTCGCCATCGCGCTGGCCGCGCTGGACGCCGGGCGGCTCGGTATCGCCGCGTGCGCGATCGGCGTGGCGCAGGCGGCACTGGACGCGGCGGTCGGCTACATGGGGCAGCGGCGCCAGTTCGGCCGGCCGATCGCCGACTTCCAGGGGCTGCGGTTCATGCTCGCCGACATGGCCAGCCGGGTCGAGGCGGGCCGCGCGCTGTACCTGACGGCGGCCCGACTGCGGGACGCGGGCGAGGAGTTCAGCGCGCACGCGGCCATGGCGAAGCTGTTCTGCACCGACAGCGCGATGCAGGTGGCGACCGACGCGGTGCAACTGCTCGGCGGCTACGGCTACACCGCGGACTTCCCGGTCGAGCGGTACATGCGCGAGGCGAAGGTGCTCCAGATCGTGGAGGGCACCAACCAGATCCAGCGGCTGGTGATCGCCCGTCACCTGGTGGGCCCGGAGATCCACGACTGATGCCGTAGTCCCGGGTGCGGCGGCCCGGCAGGGGCGGGCTGCACGCTGGGCCGCCCCGCCCGCCGCCGGTTCCGGTGGCTACGCCGCCAGCGGGCCGGCCTCGCGCGGGAGGGGGACGCGGATCGGCTGCGAGCCGGGTCCCCCCACGTGGGAGAACGGCTGCGTACGCCAGTCGAGCCCGGTGGGCAGCTTCGGGAGCACGGCAGCCGGCGGCTCGCCCGCGGCGGCGACCACCAGCGGCTCCAGCGGCCCCGCGTCGGCGACCGCGCGACCGGAACCGCCGCAGACGGTCAGGCCGAACGGCTGCCACGGGTTCGGGCACACCGCGTGCGAGGGCAGCACGACGTCGTCGCCGGTCACCGCGATCGGCCGGCCGCAGTCCGGGCAGGCCAGGCGGACGACGTCGGCCAGGTCCTCCTCGATGCCGTCGTCCTCGATGCCGTCGAGGTACTCGGGGCCGATCCGCCCGGCAGTGTCCTCGGCCGCCTCGGCGGTCTCCACGCCTTCGGTGTCCGCTGTGTCTCCGGCGTACCCGGCGTACCCGGCGTTCTCGGTGGCTTCCGGCGCGATGCCGGCCGGGGCGAGCACCAGGTCGCGGTCGGGCCGCTCGACGGCCGGCGACATCCGCACGCTGCGACTGTGGCGCACATGGTTCCGCATGCTGCGTTCCCCCTTGGGTGATGCCCTCCGTTGGGCCGGCCCGGCTTCACGCACGCGGCCATAGCGAGCACTTCCCGCCGCGCTACGCGGGTAATCGCGCCACCCGGAGTGCTCCGCGCGGTCGCGGTGTGGCCTTCGTCACATCCATCGCCGGGCCGGTCCATGCGCCCCCGCGGTGCGCCCCCACGCCCCCGTGACGCCTCCGAAGCGCCCCCGGGCGGTCGGCGGACCGACGCCTTATAGGGTGGCGAAAGGGCAGGACCAGCAGGGTTGTGCCGGCGGGAGAGCCGGCGGGCAGGAGTGGCACGGCATGCGGACCAACTGGGCGGGCAACCTCACCTTCGCCGCCGAGCGGGTACACCGCCCGGCCACGCTCGACGAGCTGCGCGCGCTCGTCTCCGGCGGCCGCCGGGTCAAGGCGCTCGGCAGCGGCCATTCCTTCAACGACGTCGCCGACACCGACGGCTACCTCGTCGAGCTGACCGCGCTGCCCGCCGAGATCGACATCGACAGCGCCGCCGGCACCGTCCGCGTCGCCGCCGGCGTGCGCTACGCCGAGCTGGCCGCGGAGCTGTACGCGCACGGCTTCGCGCTGCCCAACCTCGCCTCCCTGCCGCACATCTCGGTGGGCGGCTCGGTCGCCACCGGCACCCACGGCTCGGGCGACGCCAACGGTTCGCTCGCCACCTCCGTGGCCGCCCTCGACCTGGTCACGGCCGGCGGGGACACCCTCACCCTCAGCCGCGACAACGACGGGGACCGCTTCGAGGGGGCCGTCGTCGCGCTCGGCGCGCTCGGCATCGTCACCCACCTCACGCTCGACCTGCTGCCTGCCTTCCGGGTCCGGCAGACCGTCCGCACCGGCCTCGAACTCCCCGACGCGCTGGCCCACTTCGACACCCTCACCGGCGCCGCGCACAGCGTCAGCCTCTTCACCGACTGGCGCGCCGACCGCTTCACGCAGGTCTGGATCAAGCGCCTCGACGGCACGCCGGAGCCCGAACTGCCCTGGACCGTCCCCGCGCCCGGCCCGCTGCACCCGGTGCCCGGCGTCGACCCGGTGCACTGCACCCCGCAGGACGGCAGCGCCGGGCCCTGGCACGAGCGGCTGCCGCACTTCCGCCCCGACTTCACCCCCAGCAGCGGCGAGGAGCTCCAGTCCGAGTACCTCGTGCCGCGCGCCCACGCCACCGCCGCCCTCAGCGCCGTCGCGGCCCTGCGCGAGCACGTCGCGCCCGTCCTGCAGATCTGCGAGGTCCGCACCGTCGCCGCCGACCGGCTGTGGCTCAGCCCCGCGTACGGGCACGACACCGTCGCCCTGCACTTCACCTGGCACAAGGACCCGGCCGCCGTCACCCCGGTGCTCGGCCTGATCGAGGCCGCCCTCGCCCCGTACGAGGCCCGCCCGCACTGGGGCAAGCTCTCCACGACCGACCCCGACACCGTCCGCGGCCTCTACCCGCGGATGGCCGACTTCCAGGAGCTGGTCGCGGCCACCGACCCCGGCGGCACCTTCGGCAACGCCTTCCTGCGCCGGTTGCTGGTCCCGTGACCGGCGGTCCCGTGACCGCGACCCCGTTCGTGCCGGTAAGGTCATCGGCTGTGGAGGAGCTGGACCGGCACATCGTGGAGCTGCTCGTCGCCGACGGGCGGATGAGCTACACCGACCTGGGCAAGGCCACCGGCCTGTCCACCTCGGCCGTGCACCAGCGGGTGCGGCGGCTGGAGCAGCGCGGCGTCATCCGCGGCTACGCGGCCGTCATCGACCCCGAGGCGGTCGGCCTGTCGCTGACCGCGTTCATCTCGGTCAAGCCGTTCGACCCCAGCGCCCCCGACGACATCGCCGACCGGCTCGCCGAGGTGCCCGAGATCGAGGCCTGCCACAGCGTGGCCGGCGACGAGAACTACATCCTCAAGGTGCGGGTGTCCACGCCCATCGAGCTGGAGCACCTGCTCTCCCGCATCCGCTCGCTGGCGGGCGTCTCGACCCGCACCACCGTGGTCCTGTCCACCGCCTACGAGTCCAGGCCCCCCCGGATCTGAGCACGGTCCGCCCCGGGGGAGACTGGCGGTATGCACCAGCCCCCCGCCGCAGCGGTATCCGAGATGCCCGACCCGAACCCCCCGCACGACCCGGCCGACGACCGCGCCGGCCGCACCGTGCTGCTGCGCGGCGGGTTCGTCTACAGCCCCGCCGACCCCTTCGCGACCGCCATGGTCGTCGACGGCGACACGGTGGCCTGGGTCGGCTCGGAGGGCGCCGCGGACTCCTTCGCGGACGGCGTGGACCAGGTGGTCCGGCTGGAGGGCGCGCTGGTCACCCCCGCCTTCGTCGACGCCCACGTGCACACCACCTCCACCGGCCTCGCCCTGACCGGCCTGGACCTCGGCGCCGCGGACAGCCTGGCGGACGCGCTGGCCCGCACCGCGGCGTACGCGGCCGCGCACCCCGCCGACCGGGTGCTGCTCGGCCACGGCTGGGACGACACCCGCTGGTCCGAGGGCCGCCCGCCGACCCGCGCCGAGCTGGACCGGGCCGTCGGCGGCCGCCCGCTCTACCTCGCCCGCACCGACGTGCACTCCGCCGCCGTCACCACCGCTCTGCTGGACCTGGTCCCCGGCGCGGCCGGCCTGCCCGGCCACCACCCGACCGGCCCGGTCACCCGCGACGCCCACCACGCCGCCCGTGCGGCCGCCTACGCCGCGGTGACCCCCGCCCAGCGCGCCGCCGCCCAGCGGGCCGCGCTGCGGCACGCCGCCGCCCGCGGCATCGGCAGCGTGCACGAGTGCGCCGGCCCCGACATCTCCTCGCAGGACGACCTCACCGGGCTGCTCGCCCTGGCCGCCGCCGAACCCGGCCCCCGCGTGCACGCCTACTGGGCCGAGGCCGCGACCGGCCCCGCCGATCTGGAGCGGCTGCGCGACCTGGGCGCGATCGGCGCCGGCGGCGACCTCTTCGTCGACGGCTCGCTCGGCTCCCGCACCGCGGCGCTGCACGCCCCCTACTCCGACGACGCCGGCGGCGGCCATCTCGGCGTCACCTACCTCGACGCGGACACCATCGCCCGCCATCTGACCGTCTGCACCCTGGCGGGGGTCCAGGCGGGCTTCCACGCCATCGGGGACGCCGCGGTGGACGCCGTGGTCCAAGGAGTGCGCGCGGCGGCCTCCACGGCCGGCCTGGACCGCGTACGGGCCCTGCGGCACCGTGTGGAGCACGCCGAGTTGATGACCGAGGAGTCGATCGCCGCGTTCGCCGAGTTCGGCCTGATCGCGTCCGTGCAGCCCGCCTTCGACGCGGCCTGGGGCGGCGACGACGGCATGTACGCCGCGCGGCTCGGCCGCGAGCGGGCCCGCACCCTGAACCCGTACGCCGCGATGACCCGCGCCGGGGTGCCCCTGGTGCTGGGCTCCGACAGTCCCGTCACCCCCCTCGACCCGTGGGGGACCGTCCGCGCGGCCGCCTTCCACCGCACCCCCGCGCACCGGATCTCCGCGCGCGCCGCCTTCCACGCCCACACCCGCGGCGGCTGGCGCGCGATCGGCCGGGACGACGCCGGCGTGCTCGTCCCCGGGGCGCCCGCCGACTACGCCGTCTGGCAGGTGGGCGACCTCGTGGTCCAGACCCCTGACGAGCGGGTCGCCAACTGGTCCACCGACCCCCGCTCCGGCACGCCCGGGCTGCCCGATCTCACCCCGGGTGAGCCGCTGCCCACCGCATTGCGCACGGTCGTCGGCGGGCGAACGATCCATCGGCCGCCGAACGGGTGACCTGCACTTTCGTCGATGCGGCCGAACGGTGTGCGGACACACCGCGGCGGCGTGTCGCCGCCGCGCGGACGCCTCGCCACTGACCTGCTGATTTGTCGAAAGTCCGCAGGTCACGGGGCTGTTGACAGTGGCTGGTCGGGGGCGAGTAGGTTCGGCCACGTCCACCAAAGGACGTCGGACCGGGGGCTCTCCGCGGTTGCGTCGACCGCCGCTGGGCCATGGGGCGCCGCGCCGCACGCGCGGTGCAACTGGCAGCCAGGTCCAGCGTTCGCGGCGCGGAACGCGGGGGGAGTGCCGCCCGATCGGCAGGTGCGACCCGGGAAGGGCCCGGACGCCCAGTAGACAACGGCCTCGGTGCCGAGCCGCAGCCAGCGGTTCCCAGGTCGGCCCGAAGGGTGTCCGGGCCCGCTCCCGTTGCTGCCCCCGATTCTCCGGGGTGCCCGCTGAGCGCCGTAGGGGACGTTGCGTTCCGGTACTCCCGGCGCCCCTGGACGTGTGCGGCTCCTTCCGCCGGAGGGCCTGACAAGCCCGTCGCCGGCCGTGAGGTCCGGGAACCCGGGGGCTTCGAGCGGCCCGGGCGGACCCGCACTCGGCGCAGGCCCAGGAACAGGAGGTACCGTCACCTTCGTCAAATGTCCCGACCTGCAGGAAGGCCACGCCTGTGCGCCTGCGTCCGCCGAACGCCCCCGCGGCGCCCACCGGGGACACGACCGCCGCCGAAGTGACCGTCGTGCCGGTCGTGCCGGCGAGGCGCCGAGACCGGTGGAGGGCCACCGCCAGGGCCGCGGCACCGAGCAGTGCGGTGGCCGCCGCGTTCGGGCTGATGATGGCCGCCTCGTTCCCGCCGTACGGCGTGTGGCCGCTGTCGGTGGTGGCCGTGGCCGGCCTCGCGCTCGTGCTGGAGGGCCGCACGGTCCGCCAAGGGGCCTGGCTCGGCTTCGCCTTCGCGTTCCCGTTCTTCCTCTGGCTGCTGGTGTGGCTGCGCTCGGTGATCTGGCTCGCGGTGGTGGGCCTGTCCGCGATCGAGGCGCTGTACGTGGTGCTGATGGCCGCCCTGATGGTGGTGGCCCGCAAGCTGCCGTGGTGGCCGCTGTGGGCGGCCTGCCTGTGGGTGACCCAGGAACTGGTGCGCGACCGGCTGCCGTTCGGCGGTTTCCCGTGGGGACGGCTGGCGTTCGCGAACACCGGCTCGCCCTTCACACCGCTCGCCGCGCTCGGCGGCGCCCCGCTGGTGAGCTTCGCGGTGGCGCTCAGCGGCACCCTGCTGGCCGCGGCCGGGCTCGCCGCCCACCGCGCCTACCGCGCCCGCGCCGCGGGCCCGCGCGGCCGGACCCGGACCGTGCGCGGCGCGCTGCCCGCGGCCGGCGCTCTCGTGCTGTCCGCGGCCGTCCTGCTCTCCGGCCTGCTGGTGCCGATCCACACCAACGCGGTCGGCCACCTGAAGGTCGCCATCGTGCAGGGCAACGTCCAGCAGCCGGGCCTGCACTTCCTCGGCCGCCCGATGAAGATCCTCGACAACCACGTGCAGGCCACCCTCAAGCTCGCCGCCGACATCAAGGCCGGCAAGGTGGCCAAGCCCGACATCGTGCTGTGGCCGGAGAACTCCTCGGACCTGGACCCGTTCACCTACCCGCAGGCGTACGACAAGATCACCGAGGCCGTGCAGGCGGTCGGCGTGCCGGTGCTGGTCGGCGCCCTGGTCGACGGCCCGGACGCATCGCACGTGCAGAACGAGGGCATCGTCTGGGACCCGGTCACCGGCCCCGGCGCGCACTACACCAAGCAGCACCCGGTGCCGTTCGGCGAGTACGTGCCGTTCCGCAAGGAGCTGACCAAGGTCATCCCGATGCTCAACGAGATCCCGAAGGACTTCTACCCGGGCAAGAGCACCGGCGTGATGCAGATCGGCCCGGCCCGGCTCGGCGACGTGATCTGTTTCGAGGTCGCCTACGACGGCATCGTGCGCGACACGGTGAACTCCGGTGCCCGCGCCATCGTCGTGCAGACCAACAACGCCACCTACGGCCGCACCGGCCAGCCCGACCAGCAGCTGGCGATGTCCAAGCTGCGCGCGGTCGAGCACGGCCGGGCCGTGGTCACCGCCGCCACCAGCGGGATCAGCGCGGTCGTCGAGCCGGACGGGACGATCGAGAAGCGCAGCAAAGAGTTCACCCAACAGGTCATCAGTGCCGACATCCCGCTGCGCGACGAGAAGACCCTCGCGGACCGAGTTGGTGCGGCACCCGAGTGGGCACTCGCTATGGTGGGTCTCCTGTCCTGCGCGGCCGCCACCGCGATCGGCAGAATGGATCGCACCCGCATGGCGAAAGGGCAGAACCAGCAGTGAACGAGGACGAGCAGCGGAGCTTCGACCCCCTCGGCAAGGTCCTGGTCATCATCCCGACCTACAACGAGGCGGAGAACGTCCGGCCGATCGTCAAGCGGGTCCGGGCGTCGGTGCCTGAGGCGGACATCCTGATCGCCGACGACAACAGCCCGGACGGAACCGGCAAGCTCGCCGACGAACTGGCCGCCGACGACCCGCAGGTGCACGTGATGCACCGCAAGGGCAAGGAGGGGCTGGGCGCCGCCTACCTGGCCGGGTTCCGCTGGGGCATCGACCACGACTACGGCGTGCTCGTCGAGATGGACGCCGACGGGTCCCACCAGCCGGAGGAACTGCCGCGGCTGCTCACGGCGTTGAAGAGCGCGGACCTGGTGCTCGGTTCGCGCTGGATCCCCGGCGGCCGGGTGGTCAACTGGCCCAAGCACCGCGAGGTCCTCTCCCGGGGTGGCAGCACCTACTCGCGGCTCATGCTCGACGTTCCGATCCGCGATGTCACCGGCGGCTACCGGGCCTTCCGCCGGCAGACCCTGGAGAGCCTGGGCCTGGGCGACATCGCCTCGGCCGGGTACTGCTTCCAGGTCGACCTCGCCTGGCGCGCGGTCAAGGCCGGCTGCCACGTGGTGGAGGTGCCGATCACCTTCGTCGAGCGCGAGCGGGGCGACAGCAAGATGAGCCGCAACATCGTCGTCGAGGCGCTGTGGCGGGTCACCGCGTGGGGCGTCCGCTCCCGCGCGGGCAAGCTCTCCGGGCGCCGCCCGCTGCCGTAGCGGCGGTGCCGTCCGGCCCGCGGCGGGCGGTCAGTTGAGGATGTTGACCGCGCGCGCCACCACCAGCACCACGGTGATCAGCGACACCGCGGACTGCCCGAGCATGCACAGCTTCGCGTTCCGCGTCACGGGCAGCACGTCGGTCGGGCTGAACGCGGTGGAGTTGGTGAAGGACAGGTAGAAGTAGTCCAGGTAGGCCGGCTCCCAGTCCGGGGGCGCCAGCTCGGGGGACTGCAACTGGGGGAAGAGGAAGTCCGGTACGTCCCGCTCGCCGTGCGCGCGGGCCGCCGGGCCGCCTCGGTCCAGCTCCCAGTAGACCAGCGCGAAGATCACGATGTTGATCAGCCAGATCGCCCCGCCGGTGAGCAGCAGTTCCCCGGCCGCGGTGCGGTCGGTGCCCTCGACCAACCCGCGCACCAGCCGGATCACGGAGTACAGGTTGGCGCCGCCGATCGCCAGGGTCAGCACCAGGCTGAGCGTCCGGTACGCGCGCGAGCGGTGCTCGATGCGGTGCGGGTTGAGCGCGATCAGGCAGCCGAGCAGGGCCGCCTCCACGGCGGGCATCAGCACCTGGGGGTGGCCCGCCAGCCGCGCCGGCAGCGCGAGTTGGATCGCCATCACCACGAGCACCGAGAGGGTCGCCGCCCAGCGCGGTTCGCCCCGGGTGGCCCGGCGCCATGCCGGGGCGACCTCCTGCTCGGCCGCACCCAGTCGGGCGCGGGCCGGGGCCAGCAGCGCCTCGATGCGGCCGAGACGGGCGGCGAGGGTGTCGCCCTCGGGGGAGTGGCGGGGCGGTTCCGTGTGCGGCTCGTCCTGCGGCTCGTCGCGCGGTACGGGTGCGGGGGTCTCCTGGTGCGTCACGCCGGACATCGTCGCGGGCCGCGGGGGGAGCGGTCCACCGCTGAGGGAGCCCGGATCCGGGCTTTACCCGGACTTTGGCACACTTGAGATATGACGACGATGACACCGCCTCCGGTCCGGCCACGGCGACGCCGCTCGCGGGCCCGCACCGTGCTGACGATCGCGGTCGCGGTGTGGGCGGTGCTGGAGATCTGGCTGCTGACGGTGGTGGCCGGGGCGACCAACGGCTTCGTCGTGCTGCTGTGCATCCTGGCCGGATTCGTGCTGGGCGCCATCGCGGTGAAGCGGGCCGGGCGCAGCGCCTGGCGCAACCTCACGGCGGCCGTGAGCGCCCAGCAGCAGGGCACCCAGCCCGCCGCGCCGCAAGGCGGTGGCCGCACCGGCCTGGCCATGCTCGGCGGGCTGCTGCTGATCATCCCCGGGTTCATCTCCGACGCGGTCGCGCTGGTGCTGCTCTTTCCCCCGACCCGGGGGTTCATCGGGCGCCGGGTGGACCGCGCCCTCGGGATCCCCGCGGGTGGGTTGGGGCCGGGCGGGTTCCCGCCGGGGCCGGGTGGACCCGGCGGTTACGGCGGCCCCGGTGGTCCGAGTGCCCCCGGTTCCCCCTCGGACAAGGTCGTCCAGGGCGAGGTCATCCACCACGACTAGGTTCGCGGGACCCTCCGGAGTGCCCCGTTCTGCCCGTGACGGGACCTTGCGGTCCGCGGCGGCTTGTCGGGTAGTTCTCCCCCAGCCGCCAGGCTGGGGGAGAACTACCCGCGCAACCCGCCACCGGCAGGTGGTCCCGGAACCGGCGGACAGGGGCATCCCGGAGGGTCAGGGCGCGCCCATAGGAGCGCCCGGCGCGGAGGCTGCGCTCCGGCCGGGCGGGGGTTTTCGGGGCCCGCGGCCACGGACCCGATCCAGAATCTAAGCGGTCTTGCGGTTGTCGCGCGGATGCACCGCGATGTTCATCGCCCCGGAACGGAGGACGGCGAGCCGTTCGGCCAGCACTTCCTCCAGCTCTTCGAGCGTGCGCCGCTCCATGAGCATGTCCCAGTGTGTGCGCGCGGGCTTGGTGGTCTTCTCCTCGGGACCTTCTCCGTCCACCAGAAGCGCGGTCTGGCCGCAGGCGCGGCACTCCCACTCCGGCGGAATCTCGGCCTCAACCGAGAACGGCATCTCAAATCGATGGCCGTTCCGGCATGCGTACTCAACGGTCTGGCGCGGGGCCAGATCGATGCCGCGGTCGGTCTCGTAGCTGGTGGCCCCGAGTCGCGTGCCGCGGAGAGCTCGCTCACTCATGAATCGTGCCTCCCGGGCTTGGTCGCCCACAGGACAGGTGTCGCTGTCGTCGTCATCCGGTCAACGTCCGGTCGGCGGTGAAGATTCCCGTTGCGGGATATGCGTCGCCCGTCGTGTCGCCCCTGTTTGTACCCAGCAACGTCCCTTTTGTCACACTCAGCGGGATATGTCACCCACTGTCGTCGTATCTTTTGCGTGCAGTAGCGGTCAGGTCGCTGGGCCAACCGCGTACACTACCCGCCCGCACCCCTCAGGACTAAATCGTGTCCACCACCTGGTGTTCCGGCGCTTCCCGGCGAATGCTCCCGGATGGGGCCGTAGCGGCCGTACCGGCCGTGATCGGCGCAGGTCGGGTGGCGGGTGCGTCGGTGGGGGAGCCGAACACGCGCAGCAGGAAGAACTGGGCGAGCGGGCCGATGGACACCGCGTACAGCACCGTGCCGATCCCGACCCCGCCGCCGAGGGCGAAGCCGGCCGCCAGCACGGTCAGCTCGATGGCGGTGCGGATCAGCCGCAGCGAACGGCCGGTCCTGCGGTGCAGCCCGGTCATCAGACCGTCGCGGGGGCCGGGGCCGAAACGGGCCGAGATGTACAGGCCGGTCGCCACGCCGTTCAGCAGTACCGCGGCCACCATCAGCGGCGCCCGCAGCGCGAGCGCGGGCTCGTACGGCACCAGGGCCATCGTGGCGTCGATCGACAGGCCGACGAGCACGACGTTGGACACGGTGCCGAGGGCCGGGCGCTGCCGCAGCGGCCACCACAGCAGCAGGACGACCGCACCGACGACAATGGAGACCGTGCCGATGCTGATCCCGCTCAGCCGCGACAGGCCCTGGTGGAAGACGTCCCACGGGTCCAGGCCGAGCGAGGCGCGGATCAGCAGCGCGTCGCTCGCGCCGTACAGCGCGAGCCCGGCGTACAGACGGACGAGGCGGTGGATGATCGGACGGCGCACGGTGCCCCCCTGGCGGTCGAACGGATGCACATGCGATTCTGTGGCCTGTCAGCGGCTTTGTTCCACGGCCAATCCGGAAAGGGTGGACTGACTTCGATGCCTCAGTGGACCGCAACGGTCAGCGCGGCGCACCTGGCCCGGCTGCTCGCCCCCGGACCGGGAGGCGGCGGTGGCGCGGGCCGGAACGGTGGCAGCGCCAGCGGGCGGAAGCTGCCCGCCTACCGCAGCCTGGCCGACGGGGTGCGGCTGCTGGTGCTGGAAGGGCGGCTGCAGGTGGCCGCGCGGCTGCCTGCCGAGCGCGAACTCGCGCTGGCCCTCGGAGTGAGCCGGACCACCGTCGCGGCCGCGTACGAGGCGCTGCGGGCCGAGGGCTTCGCGCGGTCCCGGCGCGGGGCCGGAAGCTGGACCGCGATCCCCGAGGGGCACATCCTGCCCTCCCGCAGCCTCGAACCACTCCCGCCGGACGCCGCGGGCTCCGTGATCGACCTCGGCACCGCCGCGCTGCCCGCGCCCGAGCCGTGGCTGAGCCAGGCCATGCAGGGCGCCCTGGCCGAGCTGCCCGCGTACGCCGCGACCCACGGCGACTTCCCCGCCGGGCTGCCGGTGCTGCGGGAGGCCATCGCGGACCGCTACACCGCCCGCGGGGTGCCGACCATGCCCGAGCAGATCATGGTGACCACCGGCGCCATGGGGGCGATCGCGGCGACCGCCCGCCGCCTGGTCGGCTACGGCGAGCGCGTCGCGGTGGAGTCCCCCAGCTACGCCAACGTGCTGGAGCTCTTCCGCGAGACCGGCTCCCGGCTGGTGCCGGTGGTGCTGCGGGAGAAGCTGGGCGGCTGGGACATGGACCTGTGGCGGCGGGTGCTGCGGGACGCCGCGCCCCGGATGGTCTACGTGATGCCGGACTTCCACAACCCGACCGGCACGCTGGTCGGCGACGACGAGCGGCGCGAGCTGGTCGAGGCGGCCCGGGTGGCGGGTGCGACGGTGGTGGCGGACGAGACCATGGCCGAACTGGTGCTCGACGGCGAGGAGTCGGGGACGCGGCCGCTGGCGGCGTTCGACCGGGGCGGCACCGTGATGACCGTCGGCTCGGCCAGCAAGAGCGTGTGGGCGGGGCTGCGGATCGGCTGGGTGCGTTCCACGCCCGACGTGGTGCGCCGGCTCGTCTCCGCCCGCGCCTACCTCGACCTCGCCTCGCCCGTCGTCGACCAGCTCGCGGTCGCCTGGCTGATGCGCGGCGGCGGCTGGGAGCAGGCGCTCGCCTCCCGCCGGGCCCGCGCCCGGGAGTGCCGGGACGACCTCGCGGCGGCGCTGCGCGCGCACACGCCCGGCTGGGACTTCAGCGTGCCGCGCGGTGGGATGACGATGTGGGTGCGGACCGGTGACGTCTCCGGGTCCCGCCTGGCCGTCACGGGGGAGCGGCTCGGCGTCCGGGTGCCGGCCGGGCCCCGGTTCGGGGTCGACGGGGCCTTCGAGTCGTACGTGCGGATACCGTTCACGGTCAGCGGGGCCGCCGCCGAGGAGGCCGCGGCGCGGCTCGCGCAGGCGGCGGAGCTGGTGCGGTCCGGCGCGGCGCCCGACGGGGAGCCGACGGGGCTGTTCGTGGCCTGAACGGCCTTGCGGCCGTGGGGAGTTGCAAGATCGAACTTCCCGCGTGTCGGGAGAACCCGCGGCGCGTGTCCCGGCGTGTACTTCGGTGAGATCGGGTAACTCCTCGGATCCACGGAAGGTTTACATGTCAAAGATCATCGTGGCGGCGCCGCCCATCACCGGCGAGCTGGCTCCCCTGCTGGAACTCGCCCGCGGGCTCGCGGGTCGCGGCCACGACATCACCGTGCTCACCGGCAGCCGTTTTCGTGCCGCGGTCGAGGGCAGGGGGCTGGCCTTCTCGCCGCTGCCCGGCGACGCGGACTTCGACGACCGGCTCTTCGGCGACCGGCCGGGACGCGCGGAACTGGCGCCGGGGCCCGAGCAGCTCAACTTCGACTGGGTGCACGCTTTCGTCGACCCGATGCCGGAGCAGCACGCGGCCCTCCAGGACCTGCTGGCCGAGGACCCCGACCAGTACCTGGTCTGCAACGCGCTGTTCCTCGGCGCCGTGCCCACCGCGCTGGGCGTTCCCGGGCGGCGGCCGCGCCGCTGGGTCGCGGTCTCGGCGGTGCCGCTCGCTCTGAGCAGCGACGACACGACCTTCTTCGGGCCGGTGCCGGTCGGTCCGGGGGAGGACCGGAAGGCGGCCAACCGCGCGGCCAACGCGGGCTTCATGCAGGCGATGCAGCCGACCCAGGACCGGCTGAACGAGGTGCTGCGGGAGATGGGCGCGACGGAGACGTTCCCGCCGTTCGTCGACGGGATCATCACCGTGCCCGACGCGACCGCCGCGCTGACCGTGCCCGGCTTCGAGTTCGAACGCAGCGACGCCCCGGAGTCGTTGCGGCTGGTCGGGAACCTGACCCCGCAGCGCGACGCGGACTGGCGGCCGCCGGCGTGGTGGTCGGATCTGGACGGCTCGCGTCCCGTCGTCGTGGTGACCCAGGGGACCATGGCCAACCGGGACCTCTCCCAGCTCGTCGAGCCGGCACTGGCCGGCCTCGCCGACCTCGACGTCACGGTGGTGGCCGCGCTGGGCCGCGAGGTGGAGGCGCTGACGGTCCCGCTGCCGGCCAACGCGCGGGTCGCGGACTTCGTCCCGTTCGACGTCCTGCTGCCGAGGGCGGACGTATACATCACCAACGGGGGCGCCGGCGGCATCCATCAGGCGCTCGCCGCGGGTGTGCCGGTCATCGCCGCCGGTCTCACCGAGGACAAGCCCGCGAACGCCGCCCGGGTCGCCCACCACGGCCTCGGCATCGACCTGCGGACAGCGCCGCCCACCCCGGAGGCCGTGGCCGACGCCACCCGGCTGCTCCTGAAGGACGCCGGGATACGCGAGAACGTCCAGCGGCTCGCCCAAGTGCACGCCGCGCACGACGCCGTCGCCGAGATCGAGGAACTCGTCCACGGCTGAGCCCGGGCGGGCCGCCGCCCCGTGCCCGCGGGAACCGGGCACGGGGCGGTCGGCGGATCAGGGCGCCCGGAGCGGCCGGTCGCCCGTGGGATCAGCCGAGTTCGAGGTCGGCCACGGTGCGGACCACCGCGTCCTTGCGCAGGGTGACCGTCTCCGGCGTGGACTCGGCCGGCGCCGGCTCGGCGGCGGCCGGCGCGGCGTCGGGCGCGGGGCCGCCGTTCGACGGCAGCAGGGCGAGCACCGCCGCGCGCTGGGCCGCCGGCGTCTCCTCGTCGAACGGGTCGGGCGTGGCGGGCACCTGGAGCCGCAGCACGGGACCGGTGCCGAGCCGGGCGTAGCCGCGGCCGGGGGGCACCTCCCCGGCGGGCGTGGTGCGCTGCGGCGCCCCGAGGACGGCCTGCACGTGCTCGGGGGCCAGCGGCCCGAGCACCACCCGGGCCCGGGTCTGGGAGATCACCACCGGCGCCAGCGCCTCGGTCGCGTCGAGCTGGTCGGCCACCGCGACCGCGACGTTCGCGGTGCGGCCGTGCCGCAGCGGTACGTCGAGCAGCGCCTGCGGGTCGGGCCGGCCCTCGGCGAGGGCGAGTTGGGTGAGCGCGGTCGGCCGGTCGACGACGATCCACAGCGGCCGCCGCACGTCCTCGGCGACCGGGTTCCCGGCCTGCCGGGCCCGGTTCACCGCGATCAGCCGCCGCTCGGTCTCGTGCGCGGCCCACTCCAGCGTCGCCGACGCCCCGAGCAGGCCGTCCTCGACGGCGAGCACGCCAGGCCGCCCGGTCAGGCACGCGTACTCCCCGGTGCCGCTGCCGTCCACGACCACCACGTCGCCGTGCACCAGCGCCTGGAGCGCGATCGACCGCAGCAGGCTCGTCGTGCCGGTGCCGGGCTGGCCGAGCGCCAGCAGGTGGGGCTCGGTGGAGCGGGCACCGGTACGCCACACCACCGGCGGCGCGTCCCGGGTGGCCGGCTCCTGGCCGGCGCTTGCCGGGTCGTCGTCGTCCGCCGGCACCGCGACCGGCACCGTCCGCTGCACCGTGTCGGTGTCGGTGAAGCCGAGCACCGTCTCGCCCGGGGAGGTGACGAACCGCTGCGCGACGATGTCGGTCGGCAGCGGCGGCAGGGCGGTGAGGGTGAGGTGGTTCTCCTCCTCGTTCCAGTCGAAGCGGTACTCGCGGCCGCGGCCGGCCTTCGCGTGCAGCAACTGCTCCACCCGCGCACGGGAGTCCGCCTCGCCGTCGGTGAAGTAGGCCGGGTAGCGCAGGTGCAGCCGCACCAGCCGGCCGTCCTCGAACGCGTACGAGTCGAACGCCCGGTCCCAGCCGCCGTCGTGGGCGTACAGCGGCGCCGGGTCGCCCGCGTCCGACAGGTACGGCACCAGCGCCTCGTACAGCGACTGGAGGCGCACGCCTTCCGCCTCGCTCGGGCCGGTCGGCGCGGGTGCGGTGCGGTCCCGGCCCATCCACGCGGCCGACGCGATCAGCGCGATGACGCCGATGATCGGCCCGTACGGCATCATCGCCACGATCACGACGGCCGCGGCGGCCAGCAGCAGGGCCGGCCCGCGCCGGTCCTTGGGGGTGCGGCCCCACCACCCGCCGGCCCAGGACGCCTGCCTGCGCATGCCTCGGGCGATGGTGATGACGGGGTGCAGCACGTCGCTGGCGCCGTCGGCCGCGGTACGCGCCAGATCACGGCTGCGGACGAGCGCCGGTCGGGTGCTGAGGATGCTGGGGAGGGGACGCCTGGCCACGGGTTGCTCCATGGGTGGTTCGGGTGGGGGACGGCGCGGTCGGACGCCGATGCGCGGGGGGACACGCGCGGAGAGCCGCCGGGAACGCGGCTGGGGTGCAGCGGGAGCGGTGCGGGGAACGGGGTGCGGGCCCGGGAGCGGATCGACCGCTGCCGGGCCCGCGGTGGGGGGAGGGGCAGGAGTGGCCGTCGGAGGACGGCGCTAGATCTTGAGCCCGCCGATCAGGCTGGCCAGGCTCGCTCCGCCCGCCGTGATGCTGGGGGCGATGGCGGTGCCCGCGAGGTAGAACCCGAAGAGGGCGCAGACCACTCCGTGGGACACCTTCAGGCCGTCCTTGCGGAAGAACAGGAAGCAGATGACGCCGAGAAGCACGACGCCGGAGATGGACAGGATCATGGGGCTCTTCTCCTGAGGTGATGGGGACGGTCACCGTGAGTTCTTCCAGGCTCACAAAAAGTAATAGATCGCGCGCGGTGGCAAATGGGTGATTTGTAGACGATTTCCACCACGTGGGTGAGCCGGTGCGCCCCGCGCGGTGGGCCTGGCTGCGGATGCCGCGTGGATATGCCGCTCCCTCCGGCCCCTTCGCGGGAAGGGGCCGCCCCTGCCCCGCGGTGCGGCCGGCCCGCGCCGGTGGCGCAGTCACCTCGTCCGATCGGGTGACCGCGAGCCGCCGGGGTGACGCCCGGGACCGGTCCGGCAGGATGGCGGGGTGCAGCCGACCCCCATCTCCTGGCCCAAGCTCGCCGAGGCACTCGCCGGCCGGATCGCCGGCGGCCGGCCGCCCGGCCCCTGGTGGCGGGTCGCCGTGGACGGCGCCCCCGCCGCGCGCCCGGCCGACCTCGCCGACGCCGTCGCCGCCGCGCTGCCCGCCCTCGGCCGGCCCGTCCTGCGGGTCAGCGCCGACGGCTTCTGGCGCCCCGCCTCGCTCCGCCTGGAGTACGGCCACGAGGACGTCGACGCCTACTACCAGCTCTGGCTGGACACCGGGGCGCTGCGCCGCGAGGTGCTCGACCCGCTGGGACCCGGCGGCACCGGCCGCGCCCTGCCCTCGCTGCGCGATCCGGCCACCGACCGCTCCACCCGGGCCGACTACGTCGAACTCCCCCCCGGCGGCGTGCTGTTGCTCGACGGCCCGCTGCTGCTGGGGCAGGGACTGCCGCTCGACCTCACCGTCCACCTGCGGCTGTCCCCGGCCGCCCTGGCCCGGCGCACCCCGCCCGACGAGCGGTGGACCCTGCCCGCCTACGACCGCTACGCCCGGGAGGCGCTGCCCGAGGAGGCCGCGGACATCCTGGTCCGCGCGGACGACCCGGCGCACCCCGCGTGGACCGGGTGACGGGAGAAGCGCTGCGGGCCCGCCGGGACGTAGGGCGACGCGCGCGGGGCATCGGCCGCGGGGTGCCGCCCGCGGGCCCGCGGCGGGCCGAACACCCGCGCCCGAGCGCGGGTTTCGGGTGCTTGGCGGCACCCGTCCCGACCTGTCCCCGTCCCCCGCCGGGCCCGCCTTGCCCTGGGGCGGCGCCCACCGCTAGCGTCCACGAGCACCATGACTGTCGCCACCGCGCCGCTGACCCCTGAGCACATACCCCTCGCCGTCCAGCGGTACGACCGCTGGTTCGCCCGGGCCCGGCGCCCTCCTTCGCAGCGGTCCTGGCTCGCCGACGGTCCGGTGCGCGGCGAGGAACTGCTCGGCAAGCTCCATCAGCTCCCCGGGATCGAGGCCGTCCGCGCCCTCGACGGCGAAGGCGGTCTGATCGGTCACCTCGCGGCCGTCCCGCTGAACATCGCCCCCGACGACCCCGCCGCCCTGCGCAGCCACCCGCGCTCCGCGCTCGTCCCGCACGGCGGCCACGCGCTGCCCTCCGGCCGGGAGAGCGAGGTGCTGCGGGCGCTGTACGTACGCGTCGCCGAACGGCTCGTCGCCGACCGCCGGCTGGTGCACTACGTCGACGTGCCGGCCGGCGAGGTCGGCACCACGCCCTGGTCGGACCTCGGCTTCGGCCGGGAGCGGGTGCACGGCCTGATGGCGGTCAAGGCCCGCGGGCGGCAGCCGCGCGGGGTGGAGGGCCTGGCCATCCGCCGGGCCGGGCCCGGCGACCTGCCGCAGATCGGCCGGATGGCGGCCGAGTCGGCGCGGCGGCAGCGCGGCAGCGCGACGTTCCAGCCGCAGCCGGAGGGAGCGCTCGCGGCGCTGCGCGTGCACTACGCGGGCGCGCTCGCCGACACCCGGTGCGGCGCGTGGATCGCCTCCCGCCGCGGCGAGGAGATCGGCATGGTGCTCCTGGTGCCCGCCGAGCCCGACCCCGTCGTCCCCGCGTCCTGCGCCGAACTCGTCGAGGCGTACGTCGAACCCGCGTTCCGGGGCGAGGGGATCAGCCGGGTGCTCCTCGCCACCGCCCTGGCGTGGGCGTACGACGGCGGGCACCGCTACATGTCGGCGCGCTGGCCGTCCGCCTCGCCGCTCGCGGCCGGGCACTTCCCCGCGATCGGGTTCCGCCCGGTCGCCTACCGGCTCTCCCGCACGCTCGACGCCCGCCTCACGGGTGCCCCCGGCACGTACTGAGCCCGGTCCGGGTCGGCCGCGGCGGGGACGCGGTCGCCGCGTACGGCGATAACGGGGCAGAGCGGGACGAAGGGGACGACCGTGAGCGAGATCACCCGATCCGTACGGTTCGGGGTCGCCCGGTGTACGCACCGTCGCCGTTGCGGGCGATTCGTCATGGCCCGTGGTGGGCGGCGCACGCCAGGTGAGGGCCCGATGACGGACCCGCGCGGGCGCGGCCACATTCGGTGACCGCCGCACCCGGGTCGCGGAAGGGCGCCGTTTGCCCGCGCGGGAGGGCTTCCCCTACGTTCCGCTTCTGCGGGCGCGAGTCCGCTCCCCATCCGCCGGGCGGACCGCCGAGTCCTGCCACCGCCCGCTGTGCGGATCACCCGAACATCCGCATGGCAGGAGCGGGGGACCCAGGTAAGTCGCCGCCCGGAGCGAACCGCCGTACGACCGGCGCTCGCACACCCGGGCGGCTCGGGGTGAAGCCGCCGACCGCGGCCGGGCATCTCCTGCCCGAACCCGACAGCTCACCTCGCAGGCGTAGGAGAGGACATCCCCCATGCCCGCACACAACCGGCATCGCAGGACCCGGACCCGCAACACCCGCGGCCTGACCCGCCTGTACACCGCGGCCGCCGCCGGCGGCGCCGCCCTCGTCGTGCCGCTGGTCGCCGCGACCCACGCCGGCGCGGCCACTCCGGCCGCGAGCACGACCGTGGCCTCGACCACCTACAAGGTCGTCAAGGGCGACACGCTCGCCAAGATCGCGACCGCGCACCACGTCAAGGGCGGCTGGAAGCAGCTCTACCAGGACAACAAGTCCGTCATCGGCGCGAACCCCGGCCTGATCCACCCGGGCACCGTGCTGACCCTCGGCGCCCCCGCGAAGGCCGTGGTGAAGGCGAAGCCCGCCGCCGCGACCACCGCGTCGACGGGCTGGATGAAGCCGGTCGGCGACGCGGCCATCGGGACCGGTTACAAGGCGTCGGGCTCGCTGTGGTCCAGCGGCTCGCACACCGGCGTCGACTTCCTGGTCGGCACCGGCACCCCGGTGCACGTCGTGGCCGCCGGCACGGTCGTCTCGGCCGGGGCGGACGGCGCGTACGGCAACGACGTGATCGTCCGGCACGCCGACGGCAAGTACACCCTGTACGGGCACCTGTCGCAGACCCTGGTCAGTGCCGGCCAGTCCGTCACCGAGGGCCAGGAGATCGGCATCTCGGGCGCGACCGGCAACGTGACCGGCCCGCACCTCCACTTCGAGGTGCGCACCACGCCGTCCTACGGCTCGGACATCGACCCGGTCGCCTACATGGCCGGGCACGGCGTCACCATCTGACACCCGTGACAGGGGCGCCCGCGGGCGCCCGGCGTGCCCGTCCGGTCCACTCGACCTGGCGGGCACGCCCGCGCGTTCGGGCCGGACGCGCCGCACCTACCCACCCGACTGCAGCCGTACTCACCCGACCAGGGACGCCAGTTCACCGCGGGAGACGACGCCCAGCTTCGGATACGCCTTGTACAGGTGGTACCCGACCGTCCGCGGGCTGAGGAACAGCCGGGCGGCGATGTCCTTGTTCGACAGGCCCTCGGCGGCCAGCCGGACGATCTGCGACTCCTGCGGGGTCAGCCCGGCCTGCTCGGCGAGCGACCTCGTCTCCTGAGGGACCGTCACAGGCGCACCGGACGCGCCGAGTTCACCGCGGGCCCGATCGGCCCACGGACGCGCGCCGAGCCGCTCGAACACCTCCAGCGCGGCGCGCAGATGGCCGGCCGCCTCGCTCCTGCGCCGGGCCCGCCGCAGCCACTCCCCGTACAGCAGCTCGGTGCGGGCCGTCTCCAGCGCGCGCCGGTGCGGGTCGTGCCCGGCCAGCGCGGCGGTGAAGTACGCCTCCGCCTGCGCGTCGGGAGCCAGCAGGGCCCGGCAGCGGGCCACCACGGCGTCCGCCCAGCCCTGCCCGGCGCGCCGCGCCCACCGCTCGAACCGCGCGAACGGCTCGGCGGCGCGCGCGGGTTGGCCCACGCGTACCGCCGCCTCCACCAGGTCGGGCACGCTGCGGGTCGCGGAGATCTGGTGCCGCAGTGACGGGTCGGCGAGCAACTCCAGCCGTTCCAGGGCCGATCGGGCGCGGCCCAGGCCGAGTTCGAGCAGCCCCTGCGACCAGTACGCCCACGCGGCGCCCGGCGCGACCGGAGCACCCGGCGCGGCGGCCAGCGCCTCGGCGACCCGGCCGCGACAGACCTCCTCCTCGCCGCGCAGCGCCGCCACCTGCGCCAGCGCGCCGCTCAACTGGCTGACCCACTGGGCCTGCTGGGTGTCCCGGGAGATCCGCAGTCCCTCGGCCGCGGTGGCCAGGGCGTCGTCGAGCCGCGACTCGAAGATCTCCACCTCGGCGCGGAAGAACAGCACCGTCGCCAGCCGCCCCACCCCGCCGCTGTCCCGGCACTCCGCGGCGAGCGCGGCGGCCAGTTCGTACGACTCCGCGTCCTGCCCGCGTACCAGACCCGCCGCGCACAGCATCACCGTCTCCCGCGGGTCGGTCCGGCCCCCGGCGGCGGCCCGCACCGCGGCGGCGGCCTCCGGAACGGTGGCGGGCGGGGACGCTGAGTCGGCGTCGGCGTCGGCGTCAGTATCCGTGTCGGTGCCGGTGTCCGCTTCCGTGTCCGGGTGGGCCAGCGCTCCGGTCAGGAAGCCCGCGACGTGGCGGATCGGGGTGCCCGGGGGCAACTCCAGTGCCGCCAGCCGCCGTACGGTCGCGTCGACCTCGTCCGCGCCCAGGTACCAGGCGGTGTGCACCGCCTGCACCAGCATCCGCCCGGCCCGCTCGGGGTCGGCCGCGGCCGCCGCGCCGGCGCCCTCCAGCAGCATCCGGTGCGCGCCGGGGAACGCGCCCTGCCAGAAGTCCGCGAGCGCCCGTACGTACAGCGCCCGGGCGCGCACCACCGCCTCGGCGGCGGAGCCGGGCGGCAGCACCGGGCCCGCGGCGCGGGCGGCCTGCTCGGCGAAGTCCCTGGCCCGGGGCAGCTCGCCGGCCTCCGAGGCGGCCTCTGCCGCGAGCAGGAGCCGCCCGGCGCGCGCGGCGGCGTCGGTGCTCAGCCGGGCCGCGCGCTCGTAGGCGACCGAGGCGGCGGAGTGCCCGCTGCGCTCGCGGGCCCGGTGGGCGGTCGCCTCCAGGGCGGCGGCCACCTCCTCGTCCGGGCCGGTCGCGGCCATCGCCAGGTGCCAGGCGCGGTGGTCGGGGTCGTGCACCGGGTCGCACGCCTCCGCCAGGGCCCGGTGCGCTGCCAGCCGCTCCGGCAGCGCCGCCCGCTGGTGGATCGCGGCGCGCATCAAGGGGTGGCGGAACCGCAGCCGGTCCTCCTCGTCGACCAGCACGATCCCGGCGTCCTGCGCGGGTGGCAGGTCGTCCACACCGACGCCGAGCGCGGTGGCGGCCGCCAGGAGGATGTCGGGGTCGCCCGTGTGGTCCGCGGCGGCGATCAGCAGCAGCGTCCGGGTGCCGGGCGGCAGGTCGCCGACCCGGCCGTGGAAGGCGGCCTCCAGCCTGCTGGTCAGCGGCAGCACGTCGGCGACCGGGCCGGGACCGCCCGTGCCCGCCGCGCCGCCCGGGTCCAGGGTGAGCGGCAGTTCCAGCAGCGCCAGCGGGTTGCCCTGCGCCTCGGCCAGCACCCGGCGGCGTACGGCGGGGCCCAGGGCCGCGCCCCGCTCGGCCAGCAGAGCGCCGGCCGCCGCCTCGTCCAGCCCGCCCAGCCGCACCTCCGGCAGGCCCCGCGCGGCGAACGACCCCTCGCCGTCACGGGCCGCGAAGAGCATCACCACGCCCTCCGCGTCCAGCCGCCGGGCGGCGAAGGCCAGTGCGTCGGCGGACGCCCGGTCCAGCCACTGGGCGTCGTCCACGACGCACAGCAGCGGCCCGTCGCCCGCGTGACCCGACAGCAGCGACAGCACCGCGAGCCCCACGAACATCGGCTCGCCGGGGGTGCCCGCCGACAGCCCGAACGCCGCACGCAGCGCTCGCTGTTGCGGCTCCGGCACCGACCCGATCGCCCCCATCGCCCTGCGCAGCAGCAACTCCAGCCCGGCGTACGGGAGTTCGGCTTCGAACTCGACTCCGGAGCCGCGTACCACGGTCATGCCCGCGGGGGCCGGCGCGTTCGCCTGCCCGAGCGCGTGCGCGAGCAGCGCGGTCTTGCCGATCCCGGCCGGCCCGCGGACCACCAGCACCCCGCTGCGGCCCGCCCGCGCGCCGGCCAGCAGCGCCTCGACCGTGCCCGCCTCGGCTTCCCGTCCATGCAGCATGCGGTGCACGCTAACCGACGCCGGGCCCCTGTGGTGCCGTGTGCCGGCGGTTCCGGGACCACCTGCCGCCGGCCGCCCGCAGCGTTCTCCCCGTGGGGCGTCGCGGGGGAGGTGGCCTCGCGCGCCTCTTGGTCGGTGCGGCTCCTGCGTGCGCGCTGCGGCGGCCCGGGCCCTTGGGAGGCTATTCGCGCGCCTCGTGTGCTGAGGCTGTCCTGGCTTCTGGGCGATGGGCCTCGCGGGCCCTCTGGTGGGTGCGGCTGCGGGGTGCGCGCTGCGGCGGCCCGGGCCCTTGGGGAGGTATCCCCGCGTCCCCCTGGGGCGGTGTGGCTCCACCGTGCCTGCCACGGGAGCCCGGCACTGCTGCCGACCCGCACCGGGCGCGCGGTCCGGCGGTGCCTTCCCGGCCTCGGGTCAGCCGTTCTTCCGCTGCGGACGCCCTCGTACCGCGCAGGCCGTCACGCGGCGATCGGCAGGGTCGCACGGGCGCCGCGCAGGAACTCCGCGTTGGTGGCGGTCTCGCGCAGCCGGGCGAGCAGCACCTCCGTCGCCCCGTGCGGGTCGCGCGAGACCAGTGCCCGGCGCAGCCCGTGGCGGACGGTCAACTCCTCGGCAGGGACGAGCAGTTCCTCGCGGCGGGTGCCCGAGGTGCTGATGTCGATCGCGGGGAAGACCCGGCGCTCGGCGAGGGAGCGGTCCAGGTGGAGCTCCATGTTGCCGGTGCTCTTGAGCTCCTCGTAGTAGAAGTCGTCGGCGCGCGAGCCGGTGTCGACCAGGGCGGTCGCCAGGATCGTCAGGGAGCCGCCCTCCTCGGCCAGCCGGGCCGCGCCGAACAGCCGCTTGGGGCCGAGCAGGGCGGCGGCGTCGACACCGCCGGACAGGGTGCGGCCGCTGCCGGCCCCGCTGGTGTTGTGGGCGCGGCACAGCCGGGTGAGGGAGTCCAGCAGGATCACCACGTCGCGGCCCTGCTCGACCATCCGCTTCGCCCGCTCGACGGCGAGCTCGGCGACGGCGACGTGCTGCCGCGCGGGCTGGTCGAACGTCGAGGAGATCACCTCGCCGCGCACGCTCGCCCGCATCTCGGTGACCTCCTCGGGGCGCTCGTCGACGAGCAGCACCATCAGGTGCGCCTCGGGGTGGTTGGCGGCGATCGCCGCGGCGACGGCCTGCAGGACCACGGTCTTGCCGGCCTTGGGCGGGGCGACGATCAGGCCGCGCTGGCCCTTGCCGATCGGCGCCATCAGGTCGATGAGCCGTCCGGCGGCGGCCGACGAGCCCTTGAGCGCCGAACTCTCCAACCGCAGCCGCTCCTTGGGGTGCAGCGGGGTCAGGTCGGCGAAGGCGGGGCGCCGTTCGCCCGGCGGCCGCCCGTTGACGAGATGGACGTCGGCGAGGGTGCCGGGCCGGCCGGCGGCGCCCTCCACCAGGTCGCCCCTGCGCAGCCCGGCCCGGCGGACCAGTGCCTGCGGCACGGCCGGGTCGTCGGGGGAGGGGATCAGGCCGGGGCCGCGCAGCCGGGCCTGACCGCCGCGCTCGGTGTCGAGCACGCCGGTCACCCGCTGCGGCAACTCCTGCCGGTCCAGCGGGCGTTCGAGAATGTCGGTCATGGATGGTCGTCCTTTCGCGGACGGAGGGTTCAGCGCGGCGGCGCTACGCCGCCGGAGGCGTACGGGAGATGCGGCCCGAGCGGAAGGAATTCACGCTCCGGGTGCCGCGAGATGGCCGGCGAGGCGGATCGGCCGGTGACCGGTCGATGGTGGGAAACAGCCCCGCCGTGGAGACAGGCGCCGACGGAAGGACGGACGCCACAAGAGGAACGAACTGGCTCGGATCAGGTCACTCGGACGGAGAACCGAGGGCAGATGCGGGACAAGGCGCCTACAGAAGGGCGCGGACTTTTATGTCCCTGTGGGCACTGTAGCACACGCATGCCGAGTCCCGGCCCGCCGCCGGTGCTACTCCACCTCGATGCCGTGCTCCTGCACCAGGTCGACCAGGCCGGTGGCCCCGGGGTAGCCCTTGCCGCCGGGCACGAAGTTCCAGTCCCCGCCGGGACGCCGGCGGAAGGAGCCGAGGACGAGGGCGGTCTCACCCGGCCGCCCGTCGGAGACGTCCAGCCGGTCGGCCTCGCTGCCCTCCGGGTCGGTCAGGCGTATCCGGGCGTCGGTGAAGCCGGCCAGGTCGGCGTCCGGATTCACCTCGGGGTCGATCGCGGCGACCAGGACCACCCGGTCCGCGGCGGCCGGCAGCCGGTCGAAACTCACCCAGATCGCCGCCTTGTCGCCGCCCAGGCCGGGCATCATCCGCACGCTGCCGTCGGGGGTGCGCGGGTTGTTGTAGAAGACGAAGTGGTCGTCGCCGAGCACCCGGCCGCCCTCGCAGACCAGCGCGCACACGTCCAGGGCCACCTCGCCGGCCCACCACATGCCGAGCACGCTCGCGTCCGGCTCGTCGTCGATCCCGCTGCCCTGGCCCGCCGTTGGGGACCCGGCGGCAGGCGCGGCGGCCGGGGCGCCACCCAACCGGCCCGCCAGGCCGTGCTGGTGCAGCAGTTCCACCAGGTCGGTGCCCGACACCAGGGTCATCGGCTTGCCGTTGGCGAAGGCGTACGACGTCGGGCCGAAGCCCGACGTGGTGATCAGCACGCCCTTGTTGGCGCCGAGCGACTGCACGGTCCCGTACAGGTCGCGCACGGCGCTGGGCGTGACGGTGTTGCGGTACCGCTTGACCTGCACCACGATCTTGCCGCCGCGGATCGGGTCCGGGTCCAGCGCGTCCACGTCCACCCCGCCGTCGCCGGACCGCACGGTGGTGACCGCGCTCATGCCCATCGCCCGGAACAGCTCCGCGACCAGTTCCTCGAACTCCAGCGGGTCCATCGTCAGCAGGTCCGGCTCCTCGCCGCCGCCGTGCGTGACCACCACGCGGCCGGCCTCGCCCGGCTGCCGCACCGGCACCACCGCGGTCCGCCGGTCCGGGCGCGCCGACAACTCCCCGCCCAGGCCGTCGACCAGGCAGTCCACCGGGTTCACCTGCGCGAGGTTCACCGCGGTGAAGTCCTCCCGCGACACCCTCGCGGTCGCCAGGAACACCGGAGTGCGGTGCCCCGTCGCGGGATCGGTGTCGTCGACGAAGCCGTTGAGCGCCACCGAGCCGAGCAGTCCGAAGGTGTCGGCGCCGAACAACTCGCGCAGCACCAGCAGCAGGCACTGCGCGAGCAGGTCCCGGTAGTCCGCCCGCCGTTCGGTGATCGGGCGCGCCACCTCCTTGTCCCGGTCCGCGCCCGGCATGTACCGCACCAGCGCGGCCTCGGGCACCACCGAGAAGGGCGGCAGCTCCCAGTTCAGCACCAACTGCCGCTCGGGCGCCTCGAATGTCGCCGAGACCTGCCGCGGCAGCCCCTCCGGCCATGCCCGCGACGCGTACAGCGCCCCCGTCATGTACTCCTCGACCGCGTCCGGTTCGCCGCCGCGCAGCCGGGCCAGCGAGTCACCCACCTCCGCGTTGTGCCGGCGTATCTCGGCCAGCCGCTGGTCCGCCCAGCGCCCGTAGCGCTCCTGGTAGTCGGCGAGTTGGCGCTGCCGCTGCCCCTCCGCGGCCCGCGCCACCCCCAGGTCGTGCTCGTAGCGCTCCCGGACCTGGCGGTCCTGGCGGCCCAGGCTCCACGCCGAGCGGTGCGCCGGGGCGTACTCCTCCAGCCGCGGCATCACCACCGGTACCGCGAGCGGGCCCGGGGCGAAGGGCTCCAGCTGCTCGGGCAGCATCAGCGACTCGGGCGAGAAGACCGGTGCCGCGCAGCCCGCGCGCAGCAGCCCCGCCAACTCCTCGCCGCGGCGCTCCAGTTCCTCGGTCCGCCGGCGGGCGTCCTCCTCGCGGCGGCGCCGGTACGCGGCCTGCTGCTCCTTCTGCGAGCGGGCCAGCGCGCGCTCGGCGGCCCGCTGCTGCCGCTCGGCGTCTCGCCGCTGCTGCTCCCTGGCCCGGTGCTGAGCCTCCGTCTGCCGTTGCTGCTGGCGCTGGATCTCGGCCCACGTGGACACCGATCCGGTCGAACGACGGCTCATGCGGCTACAGCTCCCCCTCCGGTGGCGTGCGTCAGCGCACCCGCGGGCACCGGCCCGCGCCCACCGCCCGGCCCGACCGCCCGGTCACTGAGCGTACCCCTTGGCCAGGGCTTTCAGCGGCTCTTCGCCGCGCCCCGCCGCCGCAGGACGACCACCGACGCCCCGGCCAGCAGCACCAGCGCGCCACCGACCGCCCAGGCCGCCGGCGAGGCCACCGAGGAACCCGACGACACCGGGGCGGTGTGCGCCTCCTCCGGCGGCTGCGGGGTGGCCGTCGCGCTCCGCGCGGACTGCGGCGCGGTGCCCGCGTCGGCCCGCCGGGCGGGGGCCGCCGCGTTGAGCGTGCCCACCGACGTGGTGCGGTCCACCGCCGAGAAGCCCCAGTCGAGCAGCTTCGTCGCCTCCGTGTAGACCGCGTTGGTCTCGCCGGACTGCGGGTTCATCACCGAGACGAGGATGGTCCGCCCGTTCCTGCGGGCTGCGGCGACCAGCGTGTTGCCCGCGTTCGTGGTGTAGCCGTTCTTCACCCCGACCAGGCCCGGGTACGCGGTGACGCCCTTCTCGCCGGTCAGCAGCCGGTTGGTGTTCTCGATGCCGAAGGACGCGACGTACGACCCGTGCTCGTCGAGGCCGCCGGGGAACTGCGAGTCCTTCGTCGAGGCATAGCGCGCGAAGTCCGGGTTGTTCAGCCCGGCGCGCGCGAACACCGCCAGGTCGTACGCCGAGGAGACCTGCCCCGGTTCGTCGTAGCCGTCCGGGGTGACCACGTGGGTGTCCATCGCGCCCAGCATCCGGGCCTTCGCCTGCATGTCGGCGACGGTCTTGGCGACCGAACCGTTCATATTGGCCAGCACGTGCACGGCGTCGTTGCCGGAGGCGAGGAAGACGCCGCGCCACAGGTCGGCGACGGTGTACGTCTGGCCGGTCTGCACCCCGACCATGCTGCTTCCCTCGCCCAGTCCGGCCAGGTCGGAGTCCTTCACCGTGTGCTTGAGGCCGCTGGGGAAGCGCGGCAGCACCGTGTCGGCGAAGAGCGTCTTGAGGGTGGAGGCGGGCGGCAGTTGGCGGTGCGCGTCCTTGGCGGCCAGCACCTGTCCGGTCCGGGCGTCGGAGACCGTCCAGGACAGCGCGGACAGTCCCGACGGCAGATCGGGCGTGTCGGCGCGGGGCAGCACATGCACGCCCGGCTCGGCGAGCAGGGTCCGGTCCGCCGCAGCCTGGGAGGTGCCGGTGGAGGAGCCCGACGAGTCCTGACCGCTGTCCGACGCGGTCGCGGTGGGCGTCGCGGTGGCCGTCGCGGCGGCCACCGGCACGGCGGTCAGCGCGCTCAGGCAGCAGGCGGCGGCCAGCGCCGCGGCGGGCAGCGCGACGGGCACGGGGAAGCGGCGGGTGGAGCGCAGGGGACGGATGGCGTTCATGTGGTCACCGTAAGAATGATCAACAACTCCGGCGCGATAGCGCCCCCCATACCGGTGAGGCCCGGGTGCCAGAGGGTGATGCCCCGCCGCCAACCGGACGTACCGTCAGATGCCCGCCGGGCGGCTCGCGCCGGCCGCCGCAGATTGCCCACCCCCGGCCGGGCCGGCGAACGCCCCCCGCCGGTCCGGGCGCAGGTCAGCGCCGCAGATCCGCCAGCAGCCGGTAGGACTCCAGCAGTTCGGCCCGGTCGTAGGTACTGGTGGTCACCAGGAACTCGTCCGCCGCGCTACGTGACAGCAGCGACTCCAGCGACTTCGCCACGTCCTCGGGTGTGCCGTGCACGTGCCCGGTCATCGCCTCGTCGAAGCGGTCCCGCTCCGGGCCGGACAGCGCGCCCGGGTCGACCGAGGTGGACGGCACGAGCGGGGGAAAGACGCCGTGGGTACGGGAGTACGCCGTCGCCCGTGCCTCGGGCACCAGCAACCGGCGCGCCTCCTCCCCGGTGGCGGCGACCGCCACGGTGCCGGACAGCACCACGTACGGCGCCGCGGCCCACGCCGAGGGGCGGAACGCGGCACGGTAGCGGTCCACCGCGCGCAGCATCGCGTCCTCGCCGCGAATCCCGCCGATCACCAGCGGGAGGCCGTGCGCGGCGGCCAGGTCGGCGCCGCTGCCGGTGGCGAGCAGGAAGGGTGCCGGGCGCAGTCCCTCGGCGGGCCACGCGTGCACCTGCGGATACGCGCGCTGGCTGCCGTCGAACCAGCCGAGCAGCTCCCGGATCTGCTGGTCGAAGCCGTCCGCGGCCTCCTTGCCGTGGCCGAGCGCCTTGCGCACGCCACCGGTGAAGCCGACCGACCTGCCCAGACCCATGTCGATCCGCCCGGGGAAGAGCGACTCCAGCACCCCGAACTGCTCCGCGACCACCATCGTGCGGTGGTTGGGCAGCATCACTCCGCCGGTGCCGACCCTGATCCGCGAGGTCGCCGAGGCCACGGCGGCCGCCAGCACCGTGGGCGCCGAGCCTGCCACCCCGGGCACGCTGTGGTGCTCCGAGACCCAGAACCGGTGGTAGCCCAGTGCCTCCGCCTGCCGCGCCAGGTCCACCGTCGCCCGCAGCGCCCGCGGCGGGTCCTCGCCCTCGCGGGTACGGGACCGGTCCAGGACCGAGAACGGCGTGTCGCGCAGCAAGGAGGTCACCTGTCGTACAACGCCCCGGATGCGCCGCCTAGTCCCACCTGTGCTGATGCGGGCACTCTTGTGGCCGTGCCGGGGCGGGCCTACATTTGGCCCGCCTCTTTGCCCCGCCCGGACCCGCCCGGGCGCCGGAAGCCCAGGGAAAGGACGCGCGTCATGGCCTTACGCGGACGCCACCGCCGTTACCGTCCGAGCCGGGTCTCCCAGGCGTCGCTGACCGTCACCGCGAGCGGTGCCGGACTCGCCCTGCCGCTGATCGGCATGAGCAGCGCGCAGGCCGCGACCTCCGGGGTGTGGGACAAGGTCGCCAAGTGCGAGTCCTCCGGCAACTGGAAGACCAACACCGGCAACGGCTACTACGGCGGCCTGCAGTTCGCGGCCAGCACCTGGCGGGCGTACGGCGGCGCCGCCTACGCCCCGCGCGCCGACCTCGCCACCAGGAGCGAGCAGATCGCGGTCGCCGAGAAGGTGCTGGACAGCCAGGGGCCGCGCGCCTGGCCGGTCTGCTCGGTACGGGCCGGGCTGACCCGCGAACCGGCCACCGCCTCGCACGCCGTGCCCGTGTCGACCGGCACGAAGAAGACCGCCACGACGCACACGAAGCAGAGCGCGCACCCGGTTCACCCGGCCGCCGCGTCCGACGCCAAGAAGCCCGAGGTCAAGAAGCCGGCCGCCAAGAAGGCGGACGCGACGAAGCCCGCCGCCAAGAAGGCGGACACCAAGACGGCTGCCGGCAAGGGCCGTTACACCGTCGTGCACGGCGACACGCTGTCCGGCATCGCGGCGGACCACCAGGTCAAGGGCGGCTGGCCGGCGCTGTACGCGGAGAACCGCACGGTGGTCGGCGACGACCCCGACCTGATCCTGCCCGGCCAGCGGCTGGCCCTTGCCACGCCCACCGCCGCCCCCGCGAAGGCCGCGCCGAAGAAGACCCCGAAGAAGACCTCCGAGAAGACGGCCGCGAAGCCGGCCACCGCGCCGGCGCACAAGCCGGCCGCGAAACCCGCCGCGAAACCGGCACCGAAGAAGACCCACCCCGAGCCCGCCGCCAAGAAGTCCACCGGCTGGACGCTGCCGGTGCACGCCGCGATCGGCACCGGCTACCACGTCGGCGGCAGCAGTTGGGCCAGCGGCTACCACACCGGTGTGGACTTCCTCGTCGGCACCGGCACGGCGGTGCACGCGGTGGCCTCGGGCACCGTGGTCACCGCCGGGTGGGGCGGGTCGTACGGCTACCAGGTGGTGATCAAGCACGCGAACGGCGAGTACAGCCAGTACGGGCACCTGTCGCAGATCTCGGTGAAGGTCGGCCAGCACGTCAACGAGGGCCAGCGAATAGCCCGTTCCGGGTCGACCGGCAATGCGACCGGGCCGCACCTGCACTTCGAGATGCGCACCGGCCCGGACTACGGCGACGACATCGACCCGCTGACGTTCCTGCGGTCGCACGGCGTCAAGGTCTGACCCCGCTCCCGCGGTCGGGGGCGCTGCCGTCCAGCCGGCGGGCGTACCCGTCCAGCGGCGGCAGCAGCAGGAGCAGGCAGCAGCCCGCGTACAGCCAGCCGCCGAGCACGTCCGTCGGCCAGTGCACGCCCAGGTACACCCGGGAGCAGCCCACCGCGACCGCGGCCACCGCGCACAGCACCGCGAGCGTGCGGCCGACCGCTCCCGGCCAGGCCCTCAGCACGCCCCAGGCCAGCAGGCCGGCGGCCATCGCGCTCGACGAGGTGTGCCCGGAGGGGAAGGAGTACCCCGACACCGACACCGCCCAGTCGGCGGCCGGGGGCCTGGCGCGGTGCAGCGCCGTCGACAGCGCGAGGCGCACCAGCTGTTCGGCCAGCAGGCCCACGACCGCCAGCAGCGCGAGCGGCACCCCGGCACGGGCCGCCGTCCACCGCCCCCGGCTGCCGGCCAGCCAGCCGCCGAGCGCCGCCGCGAGGTAGGGGTACGGCCCGGTGCCGGCGTGCGTCACCCCGCGGGCGGCCGTCGCCCACCCGTGCGGCCGGTGCCGGACCGACCAGCGGTGCGGGCCGGTGTCCACCGGGTACGGGGTGCCGTGCCGCGTCAGCACCACCGCGGCCAGCACCGCGAACGCCAGGGCCAGTCCGGCGGCCCAGCCCAGCGTGCGGCGGGTGTACGGGAGCGGGTGATGCGGGCCGAGCGGCGATCGGGGCATCGGGAGGTCCGCCTTCGGACGTCTGCAGAAAGGTGGTCACCCTACGCGGCGTACCGGGGCGCGGCGGGTTCGCCGCGCCCGGCGCTCCGGCAACGGGCGGGTACGGCGGCGGGACGGCTCGGATCGGGTCCGACGGGGCCCGGCCGGCTCGGACCCGCTCGGACCGATCCTGCGGGGCCCCGACGGGGTCCGGCGGGTACGGCCGCCGCCGTACCCGCCGGACCGGACCCGTCGTCGCGGGCCGGGGCCCGGACTACCGGCGGGCGGGGACGTTCTCGTGGACCTTGCGCGGGTCGGTGATCGCGACCGGCGCGAGGATCTCCTCGATCTTCGCCATCAGGTCGGCGTCCAGCTTCACGCCCGCCGCCTTCGCGTTCTCCGCGACCTGGTCGGGGCGCGAGGCGCCGATGATCGCCGCCGCCACGTTGGGGTTCTGGAGCACCCAGGCGACGGCGAGCTGCGCCAGGGACAGGCCGGCCTCGGCGGCCAGCGGGACGAGCTGCTGCACCCGCTCCAGCAGCTCGTCCCGCATCCAGCGGCTGATCATGTCGGAGCCGCCCTTGCCGTCGGTGGCCCGCGAGCCCTCCGGCGGGAGCTGGCCCGGCTTGTACTTGCCGGTCAGCACGCCCTGCGCGATCGGCGAGAACACCACCTGGCCCATGCCCAGTTCCTCGCAGGTGGGCACGACCTCGCCCTCGATGATCCGCCACAGCGCCGAGTACTGGGGCTGGTTGGAGACCATCGGGATCCGCAGCTCGCGGGCGAGCGCGTGGCCGCGGCGGATCTGGTCCGAGGTCCACTCCGAGACGCCGATGTAGTGCGCCTTGCCGGAGTGCACCACGTCCGCGAACGCCTCCATCGTCTCCTCCAGCGGGGTGGAGACGTCGAAGCGGTGGGCCTGGTAGACATCGACGTGGTCGGTCTGCAGCCGGCGCAGCGAGCCCTCGATGGACTCCGCGATGTGCTTGCGGGAAAGGCCGCGGTCGTTGAGGCCGGGGCCGGTGGGCCAGAAGACCTTGGTGAGGATCTCCAGGCCCTCGCGGCGCTCGCCCTTTAGGGCGCGGCCGAGCACGGACTCCGCGCGGGTCTGGGCGTAGGTGTCGGCGGTGTCGAAGGTGGTGATGCCCGCGTCGAGGGCCGCGCGCACGCACGCGGTCGCCGCGTCCTCCTCCACCTGGGAGCCGTGGGTGAGCCAGTTTCCGTAGGCGATCTCGCTGATGAACAGGCCGCTGCGGCCGAGGTGACGGTATTCCATGGTGATCGACTCTATTGCGCCACCTCGGAGGGGTGGCGGGCGCCTCCGGTTCTTCGCCGTTCCGGCGGTGGGAGGCGCCGGATCGGGCGCTTCCGGGCGCTTGTCGGGTCGTGTCCGCGCGGCGCCGTCACGGCGCGGGGGAGGGGCGTACGTAGGCACCGGCGCGGGTGGCGGCCGCGGTGGCCGCGGCGGCCCGGTCCGCGGCAGCCGGGTCGAGCGGCTCGGCGGTGGTGAGCAGGCGGTAGTAGAGGGGCGCGGAGACCGCGCGGATCACCTCGTGGGCGTCGGTGCCCGCGGGTGCCTCGCCCCGGTCGACGGCCTGCCGGACGCAGGGCGCCCACTCCCTGACGCGGACGTCGTAGAAGCGGTGCAGGGCCTCGGCGGTCCTCGGCTCGCACGTGGCGGCGGCGATCACCGCCCGGAACAGCGCGCCCTGCCGCGGGTCGGCCAGCGTGCGCTGGACCAGCCGGGCGTTGGCGGTGAGGTCGCCGAGCAGGGAGCCGGTCTCGCTGCGCGGCAGCGAACTCTCGGCCATGTCCGTGAGCAGGTCGGCCACGAGGCCGGTCACCGTGCCCCAGCGGCGGTAGACGGTGGTCCGGCCCACCTCGGCGCGGCGGGCAACGTCGGCGAGGTCGAGGTGGGCGAAGCCCTGCTCGGCCAGGGCGTCCCCGGCCGCGTCCAGGACCGCCGCCCGCACCCGCGCCGTACGCCCGCCCGGCCGGAGGGTCCCCGGCTCCGCGCTCGCCGGCGTGCCATGCTCCGCATTCATAAACGGGACCCCAGTTTCGTTAATCGCTCGCAGCTGCTACCGTCGGGGACAGGTTAACGGAACTCCAGACCCGTTAGCCAGAAGGCGGGGCCGTCCGCCGCCGCGGCACAGCGGCGTACGGAAGCGGACGGCACCGGCGGACGGCGGCGACGGGCGGCGAGCGGACCAAGGAGCGGTCATGGAATACAGGCGACTGGGTGCGTCGGGGCTCGAGGTCCCCGCGCTGAGCTTCGGTGCCGGCACCTTCGGGGGACAGGGGCCGCTCTTCGGCGCCTGGGGCACCACGGACGCCCGCGAGGCGCGCCGCCTGGTGGACATCTGCCTGGACGCCGGGATCACGATGTTCGACACGGCCGACGTCTACTCCGGCGGGGCGTCCGAGGAAGTCCTGGGCGAGGCGATCAAGGGCCGCCGGGACCAGGTGATCGTGTCCACCAAGACCAGCCTGCCGACGGGTGACGGACCGGGCGACGCCGGCTCCTCCCGGTCGCGCCTGATCGCCGCGTGCGAGCACGCCCTGCGCCGGCTCGGCACCGACCGGATCGACCTGTTCCAGCTGCACGCCTTCGACGCGGCCACGCCGATCGAGGAGGTGCTGGCCACGCTGGACGACCTCGTGCGCGCCGGCAAGGTCCGGTACGTGGGGGTCTCCAACTTCTCCGGCTGGCAGGTGATGAAGTCCCTCGCCGTCGCGGAGAAGTACGGCCGCCCGCGCTACGTCGCGCACCAGGTCTACTACTCCCTCGTCGGCCGCGACTACGAGTGGGAGCTGATGCCGCTGGCGGCCGACCAGGGCATCGGGGCGGTGGTCTGGAGCCCGCTCGGCTGGGGGCGGCTCACCGGCAGGATCCGCCGCGACCAGCCGATGCCCGCCGCCAGCCGGCTGCACAGGACCGCCGACTTCGGACCGCCGGTGGAGGAGGAGCACCTCTACCGCGTGGTCGACGTCCTCGACGAGATCGCCCGGGAGACCGGCCGGGCCGTCCCGCAGATCGCCCTCAACTGGCTGCTCCAGCGGCCGACCGTCTCCTCCGTGATCATCGGCGCCCGCAACGAGGAGCAGTTGCGGCAGAACCTCGGGGCCGTCGGCTGGGCGCTCACGCCCGACCAGACGGCCCGGCTCGACGCGGCGAGCAGCAGGACGGCGCCCTACCCGTACTTCCCCTACCAGCGCCAGGAGGGTTTCGCGCGGCTCAACCCGCCGATGACCGGCCCCACGCCCGCCGCGGCCTGACCCGTCGTCAGGGTCGGGCGCGCCGACCGGCGGAGCGCTCAGGCGTGGCGGGGCGAGACCAGCAGGTACGGGTCGCCGCCGCGGGTGCGGTGCTCGGTCGCCTGCCAGCCGCGCGGGCCGAGCAGCGCGGCCACCCGGGCGAGCGCGGCGGGACCGGAGCCGGTCGCGGACCAGGTCACCTCGACCAGTCCCGGGTGGCCGGCGGGCGCCACCCGGTAGCCCGCCGGACCGCCGCGGTGGGGCGGCACCCCTGCGGCCTCCAGTGCCAGTGCCACGGCATGCACCGGCCGCTCGCGCTCCCACGCGGCCGGCACCTCCACCGCGCCGTCCCCCAGCACGGCCCGGATCTGGCGCAGCCCCTCCCACGCGGCGGCCACCTCCGCGGCCCGCCCGGCCGCGGCCGGCGCCGCGCCGGAGCCGTCGTCCGCGACGAACTGCCCCCGGCCCGCACCGACTTCGGTGCGCTCCGGGTCCGGCGCGGAAGAGGAGTCCGAGGGCGCGGGCGCGGCCGCCGCGGACAGCTCCGCCCGCACCCGCCGCCCCTCCGGTGTCAGGTAGAACTGCCCCGACCGGGCGTGCCGCACCGCCAACCCGGCGGCCGCCAGGCCGGTGCACACCTCACCGCGCGCCGTCACCCGGCCCGTCGACGGGTCGGACCCCGTCACCGCCCTGCGCTGCGCCGCCGTCAGCCCCTTGCCCACACCGACGACCGTATCCCGCACGTCCGACAGGCAGCGCCCGCCGCGGCCCGAACGAGAAAATCCCCGCCCCGCAATTGCGGAGCGGGGATTTCCCCGCGTATATTAGGTTTTTCTGTGTGCCCACAGAAAAAGCCCCTACAAAGGGGCTGATGAACGACAGCATATCCGACAGGGAGCGATCTTGTCAACTCGCGAAAGCGTCGAATTGCAGCGCGAGCAGGAATTCATCGACCGGCTCTACGAACGTGTAAGCGTGCTGCGCGAGGACGCCGCGGAAGGCGTCGAGGACGCGCTGGCCCCGGTGGGGAACGGCCTGCAGGCCCGCGTCGAACGCGACGTGCTGGTCGCCGAGCGGTCCGGGCTGCTGTCCGCCCTGAATGCGGTGGACGGCTCGCTGTGCTTCGGCCGTATCGATCTGCACGACGGCAGCGCGCACCATATCGGCCGGATCGGAATTCGCGAGGACGACACCGACCGCACCCCCCTGCTGATCGACTGGCGGGCACCGGTCGCCCGCCCGTTCTATCTCGCCACCGGCCATACGCCCATGGGCCTGCGCCGGCGCCGGCACATCAGCACCGACGGCCGCACGGTGACCGAGCTGCACGACGAGATCCTCGATCTCGGGGACCGCGAGCGCAGCGGGTTCGAGGACCCGAGCGGCGACGCCGTGCTGCTCGCCGCGCTCGGCTCCGCCCGCACCGGCCGGATGGGCGACATCGTGCGGACCATCCAGGCGGAGCAGGACCGCGTCATCCGCGCACCGCACCGCGGCGTCCTCGTCGTCGAGGGCGGCCCCGGCACCGGCAAGACCGCGGTCGCGCTGCACCGCGCGGCGTACCTGCTGTACGAGCACCGCGAGTTGCTGGCCAAGCGCGCGGTCCTGATCGTGGGCCCCAACCCCGCCTTCCTGCGGTACATCGGGGAGGTGCTGCCCGCCCTCGGGGAGACCGGGGTCATGCTCGCCACGCAGGCGGAGCTCTTCCCGGGCGTCCACGCGCGCGGCACCGACAGCCCGCGTGCGGCGGTGGTCAAGGGCGGCGCGGGGATGGCCGAGGCGCTCGCGCTCGCGGTGCGCGACCGCCAGGCGCTCCCCGAGCCCGGGGCGCCGATGATCATCCGGCACGACGACGGGGACCTCGTGCTGGACTGGGAGATCGCCTACGAGGCGCGGCAGGCCGCCCGCGACAGCCGGCTCCCGCACAACCTCGCCCGCCCGCACTTCGCGTTCCACCTGATCGACGCCCTCACCACCCAACTCGCCGACCGCATCGGCGCGGACCCGTACGGCGGTCCCAACTTCCTCGGGCCCGACGACATCGCCCAGCTGGCCAAGAGCGTCGCCGCCAGCGACGAGGTGCACGCCGCCGTGGCGGAGCTGTGGCCGCTGCTCACCCCCGAGGAGTTCCTCGCGGACTACCTGGCCGAGCCGGTCTACCTCCCGGACGAGGACGCCGCGGCCGTCCGCCGTGCGCCCGGGGAGCGGGAGTGGACCCCGGCCGACGTGCCGCTGCTCGACGAGGCCGCCGAACTGCTGGGGACCGACGACAGCGCGGAGCGGGCCGCGGCCGAGGCCCGGCGCCAGGAGCGGGTCGTCTACGCGCAGGGCGTGCTGGAGCTCTCCCGGGGATCGGAGACCCACGAGTTCGAGGACGAGGAGTCCGAGGTCCTGGCTGCCCACGACATCATCGACGCCGAACGCATGGCGGAGCGGCAGGAGGAGGACGATCACCGCAGCGCGGCCGAGCGGGCCGCCGCCGACCGGACCTGGGCGTTCGGGCACATCATCGTCGATGAGGCGCAGGAACTGTCGCCGATGGCCTGGCGGCTGCTGATGCGCCGGTCCCCGACCCGCTCGCTGACCCTGGTCGGCGATCCGGTGCAGACCTCCGAGGGCGCGGGCGGCGTCGGTTCGTGGGAGAAGATCCTCCGCCCCTACGTCGGCGACCGTTTCACGCATGTGCGGCTGGGCGTCAACTACCGCACGCCCGCGGAGATCATGGAGCTGGCCGCCGGTGTCGTCCGGGCCCAGGACCCGTCGTTCGAGCCGCCCGGATCGGTGCGGTCCACCGGGGAGAAGCCCTGGACGCGATCGGCCGGCGCGGACCTCGCCGGCGAAGTGGCCCGGGCCGTCGCCGAGATGACGCCGGAGGAGGGGCGGCTCGGGGTGATCGCGCCGCGGGAGCTGCACGAGGAGATCGCGGCCCGGCTCGACGGGATCACGGCGGGCGCGGAGCCCGATCTCACCCGTCCGGTGGTGCTGCTCGACCCGCGGGAGGCGAAGGGGCTGGAGTTCGACCACGTGCTGGTCGTGGAGCCGGGGCGGTTCGGGACCAGCGACCTGTACGTGGCGCTGACCCGCGCGACCCAGCGGCTGGGCATCGTGCACCGTGAGCCGCTGCCCGAGCCGCTGCGCTGACGTTCGCGGGACGCGCCGCGGGCGGACGCCCTCCCGGCGGACGCTGCCACGTGCCGGGCACCGCCTAGGATCTGAGGATGGATCTTCGGTGGCCGCGCGGCAGGAAGTGGTTCGCGGCGGTGGGGGCGTTCGCCGTCGTGGCGGTGGGCGGCGTCGTCACGGGGACGGCGGCGGGGCACGGCGGGGGAGCGGGGGTGCACCGCAGCGACGCCATGCTGACCGGCGCCGGGGGAGTGCGGCTGGACACCTCCTACTTCACCGACGGCGGCACCGGGCGCCGGCCCGCGGTGCTGCTCGCCCACGGGTTCGGCGGCAGCAAGGACGACGTGCGCGGCCAGGCCGAGGCGCTGGCCGCGCACGGCTACGCGGTACTGACCTGGTCCGCGCGGGGCTTCGGCGCGTCCGGCGGCCGGATCGGGCTCAACGCGGAGAACGGCGAGGTCGCGGACGTCAGCCGGCTCATCGACTGGCTCGCGGCCCGCCCCGACGTCCAGCTCGACGCCCCCGGCGACCCGCGCGTCGGCGTCTCGGGGATCTCCTACGGCGGGGCGATCTCGCTGCTCGCGGCGGGATACGACCACCGGGTCGACGCGATCGCGCCCCGCGAGACGTACTGGAACCTCGCCGACGCGCTGCTGCCCGACGGCGTGTACAAGAAGCTGTGGGGCGGCATCCTCTTCTCGGGCGGCTCGGCGCAGAACGCGTCGTCCGCCGGCGGCGCGCCGACGGTCACCGGCGCACCCACGACCGCACCCGCGGGCGGCGGTTCGGCGACCGGCGGCGCGCCCGGCAGCCCGCGGTCCGCCGCCGAGAGCCCCGCGGCCGCACCGGCCGCCTCGCCCGACCCCGTCTGCGGCCGGTTCGAGCCGTCGATCTGCGACCTCTACCAGCGCATCGCCACCACCGGGCAGCCCGATGCGGCCGACCGGGCCCGGCTCGCCGCGCTGAGCCCGTCCGCCGTCGCCAGCCGGATCAAGGTGCCCGCGCTGATCGTGCAGGGGCAGACCGACTCCCTCTTCACGCTCGCCCAGTCCGACGCCATGGCCAAGGCGATCACGGCGAACGGCGCCCCGGTGGCGATGGACTGGATCGCCGGCGGCCACGACGGCGGCAACACCGAGGACGCTCGGGTGGACGGCCGGGTCACGGCGTGGTTCGACCACTACCTCAAGCACGACACCGGCGTGAGCACCGGCCCGGGCTTCCGCGTCACCCGCACCGGCGGCCTGAACTCGACCGACGGAACGGTGGTGCTGCGCGGCGCGAGCGCGGACCGCTACCCGGGGCTGGCCGGCGGCGCCGAGCGGGTCCCGCTGACCGGCGCGGCCCAGCGGATCACCAACCCCGCCGGGGGCGCGCCGCCCGCGATCTCGGCGGTGCCGGGTTCGGGGTCGATCTCCGCGCTCGCCCAGCTCGGCGCGAGCGCGGCGGTGGACTTCCCCGGCCAGTCCGCCCGGTTCGTCTCCGCGCCGCTGCGCCGGGCCACCACGCTGACCGGTGCGCCGGCCGTCACCGTCAAGGTCGCGACCACCGCGCCCCAGGCGGTGCTGTTCGCGAAGCTCTACGACGTCGGCCCGAACGGCAAGGAGACGCTGCCGGAGGGCCTGGCCACGCCGGTACGGGTGGCCGGTGCGCCGTCGGGCCGCACCGTGCGCATCGCACTCCCCGCGGTCGACCACGAGTTCGCGGCCGGGCACCGGATGGCGCTGGTCCTGGCCAGCACCGACCTCGGCTACGCGACGCCCGCCGCGCCGGCCACGTACACCGTCGCCCTGGCCGGTCCGGCGCTGACCGTTCCCACCGACCGCGCGCTGAGCGCCGACGCGAGCCCGCTGCCGTGGTGGACGTGGGTGCTGCCGCCGGTCGCGGTGGTGGTGGCCGCACTGCTGCTGGTCACCGGCCGCCGCCGGGTCCGGCCCCGCGCGGCCGACCCGGAGCTGGCCGCGGTGCCGCTGCGGATCAGCGGGCTGAGCAAGCGGTACGCGAAGTCCGCGGACCGGTACGCGGTGCGGGAGCTGACCTTCCAGGTGGAGCCCGGCCAGGTGCTGGGGCTGCTCGGGCCGAACGGCGCCGGGAAGACCACCACCCTGCGGATGCTGATGGGCCTGATCCGGCCGGACGAGGGGGAGATCCGGGTGTTCGGGGAGGCGGTGCGGCCGGGCGCGCCGGTGCTCTCCCGGGTCGGCGCCTTCGTCGAGGGGGCGGGCTTCCTCCCGCACCTGACCGGCCGCCAGAACCTTGACCTGTACTGGCAGGCGACCGGGCGGCCGGAGGAGGACGCGCACCTCGCCGAGGCGTTGCGGATCGCCGGTCTCGGCGACGCGCTGCAGCGCGCGGTGCGGACGTACTCCCAGGGGATGCGGCAGCGGCTGGCGATCGCGCAGGCCATGCTCGGGCTGCCGGACCTGCTGATCCTGGACGAGCCCACGAACGGCCTCGACCCGCCGCAGATCCGGGAGATGCGCGAGGTGATGATCCGCTACGCCGGGACCGGCCGGACCGTGATCGTCTCCAGCCACCTGCTGGCGGAGGTCGAGCAGACCTGCACCCACCTGGTGGTCATGGACCGCGGGCGGCTGGTCACGGCCGGCCCGGTCGCGGAGATCGTCGGCTCGGCGGACACCGTACTGGTCGGCGTGGCGGGCGAGTTGACGCAGGAGCTGGTGGACACGGCGGCCGCGCTGCCCGCGGTGGCGACGGCGGTGCGCGCCGAGGACGGGCTGCTGGTCGTCATGGCGGGTGGGGCGACACCGGCCGAGCTGGTGGCCGAGCTGGTCCGGCTCGGCGTGCCGGTGGCGCGCGTCGGCCCGCACCGCGGCCTGGAGGACGCCTTCCTGACCCTGATCGGAGGCTCGGCATGAGCACCGCACCCGCCGCACCCGTGCCCGACCTGCCCGAGCTCCCCGACGACCCGGGGGCGTCCGGGGCGGCCACCGCGCCCGGCTACCGGCCCGGCCGCACGCTGCGGCTGCGGGTGGAGGCCCGCCGCCAGTTGCGCAGGCGCCGCACGATCGTGGTGGCGGCGCTGCTGGCGCTGCTGCCGTTCGTGCTGATGGCCGCGTTCGCCATCGGCGGCACCCCCAGCGACGGCGGCAACGGGCCGACGCTGATCGACACGACCACCTCCTCCGGGGCGAACTTCGCGGCGACCTGCCTGTTCGTGTCGGCGGGCTTCGTCCTGGTGGTGCCGGTCGCGCTCTTCTGCGGGGACACGGTCGCCTCCGAGGCGGGCTGGTCGAGCCTGCGCTACCTGCTGGCCGCGCCGGTGCCGAGGGCCCGGCTGCTCGCGGTGAAGCTCACCGTGGCGCTCGGCTTCAGCGCCGTCGCGCTCGTGCTGCTGCCGGCGATCGCGCTGGCGGCGGGCACCGCGGCGTACGGCTGGGGGGACCTGGAACTGCCGACCGGGGGCACGATCGCGCCCGGCGGGGCCGCCGCCCGGCTGGCGATCGCGATCGGGTACATCTTCGTCGGGCAGCTCGTCACCGCGGCGCTGGCGTTCTGGCTGTCCACGGTCACCGACGCGCCCCTGGGCGCGGTGGGCGGCGCGGTCGGGCTGACCATCATCGGCAACGTGCTGGACGCGGTGACCGCGCTGCACCGGTGGCGCGACGTGCTGCCCGCGCACTGGCAGTTCGCCTGGCTGGACGCGATGCAGCCGGCCACGGAGTGGACCGGGATGATCGAGGGCACCTCCCTCTCGGTGTCGTACGCGGTGGTGCTCACCGCGCTCGCGTTCCGCGGCTTCCGCACCAAGGACATCGTGTCCTGACGGCCCATGGGGGACCGTCGCCGCCTGCCTGGGTCGACATCCACGCCGAAGTGGGCGGGAACCGGTTCGTGCTGACAGCGCGTCGGATCGACGTGTCATGGTCATGGCATCGTAAAATTATCGGCCGTTCGGGTAAAACGACGGATGCCGAACGGCGAACTCCCTTGTCCTGGGCATGATCTATCGGTGTGATCACCGCAGCCGTTCCCGTGACGGCCGCACCATGCCAGGAGAGCCCTCCACGCAAGGAGAGTCCATGCGCACACCTCGCCCGCGGCCGCGCGCCGTGGTCGCGGCGGCTGGGGCCACCGCCCTCACCGCCGCCGCTCTGATGGCCGCTCCGCTCACCGGTGCCGCGTCCGCCTCGGCCGGCCACGCCGCCCCCGCGGTCAAGCCGGTGCCCGCCGTCGTCGGGCACGAGCTGGTCAAGGGGGCCGGCAGCCCGCTGACCATCGCCCAGTGCCAGGCCCAATGGGGCATCAACTGCTACACGCCGGTGCAGTACCGGCAGGCGTACGACCTCAACCCGCTGTACCGCGCGGGCGTCACCGGCAAGGGCCGGACCATCGTGATCGTCGACTCCTTCGGCTCGCCGACGATCCAGCACGACCTCGACGTGTACAGCAAGCAGTTCGGCATGCCCAGCACCAAGGTGCAGGTGGTCAAGTGGGGCAACGTGCCGCCCTTCGACCCGACCAACCCCGACCACACCGGCTGGGCCGGCGAGAGCACGCTGGACGTCGAGATGGCGCACGCGATCGCCCCGGCCGCGCACATCGTGCTGCTGGAGACGGGCGTGGCCGAGACCGAGGGCGTCACCGGCCTGCCGGAGATGATGGACGGCGAGAAGGCGCTGATCGACCGCGGGGTCGGCGACGTCATCACGCAGAGCTTCGGCGCCACCGAGAACACCTTCCCCGGTTTCGACAAGGGCGACTTCTCCAGCATCCGGAACCTGCGCTACGCCTTCGAGGACGCGGCGCGGCACGGCGTGACGGTGCTCGGCTCCTCCGGCGACGGCGGGGCGACCGACGCGACCGAGGACGGCAGCAGCAACTACCCGTACCGGGTGAACTCCTGGCCGTCCGCCGACCCGCTGGTCACCTCGGTCGGCGGCACCCAGCTCCACCTGGACCAGGCCGGCAACCGCACCGCGCCGGAGAGCGTGTACAACGACAACGGCGCGGGCGGCGGCGGCCAGTCGCACGTCTTCGCCCGGCCGTCGTACCAGAACGGCGTGAAGAGCGTGGTGGGCGCGCAGCGCGGCACCCCGGACATCTCGATGGCCGCGGCCGTCGACGGCGGTGCCTGGGTGTACTCCAGCTACGACCCGACGCAGGTCGGCTGGGACGTCTACGGCGGTACCAGCGAGGCCAGCCCGCTCTTCTCGGGCATCGTGGCGCTGGCCGACCAGGTCGCCGGGCACCGCGTCGGCGACATCCACACCGCGCTCTACGCGCTCGCCAAGGGCACCGGGAAGTTCGGCGGCGTGGTCGACGTCAAGGACGGCACGAACAACACCTACGACGGCGTCACCGGCTACACCGCGGTGAAGGGCTACGACATGGCCACCGGCGTCGGCACCGTGGACGCGGCGAAGTTCGTCCCCGCGCTCGCGCTGCTCAGCCCGCTGGGCTGAGGCGAGCCGAGCGGGACCGCCGCCGCGCCCTCCTGGCAGGGCGCGGCGGCGGTCCTTGGTGTTTCCGGGGTCCGGTGGCCCGCCGCGCGGAGGGGTGGAAGCCGCCAACGGCGTTATCTGTAAAGACTCTTGACAGTTGGGTGGTCCAGACCAAACAGTATGGGTCAGCATTGGTCCAGACCAGCATGGCCCCCTGTGCTGGGACCCCCCATCGAAGGGAGCGCGGTCCATGACCGGACCCGTTCGCAGACCTCTCCGCGCCCTGCTCACCGGCCTCGTCACCGCCGCGGCCTCGGCCGGCCTGGCGCTGACCGGCGCCGGCGGCGCGCACGCCGCCGCCCCCCAGGCCACCGCCGCCACGGCACTTCCCAGCCACGTCTTCGCCCCGTACTTCGAGGCGTACAACGGCGACAGCCTGTCCGGGCTGGCCGGCGCGTCGGGCAACAAGTACCTGACGATGGCGTTCATCCAGACCCCGTCGCCCGGCTCCTGCACGCCGTACTGGAACGGCGACACCTCCCTGCCGATCGCCTCCTCCAGCTTCGGCAGCGACATCAGCAGCATCCAGGCGGGCGGCGGCGACGTCATCCCGTCCTTCGGCGGCTACGCGGCCGACGACGGCGGTACCGAGATCGCCGACAGCTGCACCAACGTCAGCTCCATCGCCGCCGCGTACGAGAAGGTCATCACCACCTACAACGTCAGCCGGATCGACCTCGACACCGAGGACAACTCGCTGACCAACGCGGCCGGCATCGACCGCCGCAACAAGGCCGTCAAGATGGTGCAGGACTGGGCGGCGAGCAACGGCCGCACCGTGCAGTTCTCCTACACCCTGCCGACCACCACGCACGGCCTGACCACCGGCACCGCCGGTGACGGCTCCGGGCTGTCCGTGCTCCAGAACGCGGTCTCCAACGGCGTGAAGCTCGACGTCGTGAACCTCATGACGTTCGACTACTACGACGGCGCCACGCACAACATGGCCACCGACACCGAGACGGCCGCGCAGGGTCTGCACGACCAGCTCGCCACGCTGTACCCGTCGAAGACCGACGCGCAGCTGTGGGCGATGATCGGTGTGACCGAGATGCCGGGCATCGACGACTACGGCGCCGCCGAGACCTTCACCACCGCCAACGCCACCACCGTCTACAACTGGGCGGTCGGCAAGGGCATCAACACCCTGTCCTTCTGGGCACTCCAGCGTGACAACGGCGGCTGTCCCGGCCAGGGCGGCTCGGACTCCTGCTCCGGCACCACACAGAGCACCTGGCAGTTCAGCCAGACCTTCGAGCCGTTCTCCGGCGGCAGCAGCACCACCCCGCCGCCGGCCAACGACTTCTCGGTGTCGCTGAGCCCGGCCTCCGCCTCCGTGGCGGCCGGCTCCTCGGCCACCTCCACCGTGAAGACCGCCGTGTCCTCCGGTTCCGCGCAGTCCGTCGCGCTCGGCGTCAGCGGCGCCCCGGCCGGCGTCACCGCCTCGGTCAGCCCGGCCTCGGTCACCGCGGGCGGCAGCGCGACCCTGTCGGTCGCCACCACCTCGGCGGCGAAGGCCGGCACCTACACCCTGACCGTCACCGGCAAGGCCGGCAGCACCACCCACACCGCGGCCTACACCCTGACCGTCACCGGGGGCAGCAGCGGCGGCTGCACCGCCCAGCCCTGGTCGTCGTCGGCGATCTACGTCGGCGGTGACACCGTCTCCTACGGCGGCCACACCTGGCTGGCCAAGTGGTGGACCACCGGGGAGACCCCCGGGACCACCGGCGAGTGGGGCGTGTGGCAGGACGAGGGCGCCTGCTGAGGCGGCCGGGAGCCGACCCCGGTCGGCCCCGAAGTCGTACCGCGACCGCTGATCCTCTAGAGTCTGTCCGGACGTCTACGCGAATGTAGTCGAGTCGGAGCGGGCCGGGCATGCCACGGGCGTGCCCGGTCCGTCCGCACTTCCGGAAGACCAGAAGACCAGGGGACGGAAACCACCCATGAGCGCCATCGGCGTCGGCCAGGCAGCCATTCTCGGCATCGTGGAAGGACTGACCGAGTTCCTGCCGGTCTCCTCCACGGGCCATCTCAAGCTGGTCGAGGGCCTGATGCACATCCCCGTCGACGACGACGCCGTGGTCGGCTTCACCGCGGTGATCCAGGTCGGCGCGATCGCCGCGGTGTTCGTCTACTTCTTCAAGGACATCGCGCGGTTCGTGACCGCATGGCTGCGCGGTCTGACCGATCGCCGGGAGCGCACCAACCACGACTACAAGTTCACCTGGTGGGTGATCTACTCGACCATCCCCATCGTGATCGTCGGGCTCGCCGCCAAGCCGCTCATCGACGGCCCGCTCGGCTCGCTGTGGGTGGTGGCGTTCTCGCTGATCATCGGCAGCGGGGTGATGTGGGCCGCGGAGCAGATGGCCCGCTTCAAGCGCGGCGAGCAGGACGTCACGATCAAGGACGCGATGATCGTCGGCTGCTCCCAGATCCTCGCGCTGCTCTTCCCCGGCTTCTCCCGTTCCGGCGCGACGATCTCCACCGCCCTCATCCGGGACCTGGACCGGATGGCCGCCACCCGGCTGTCGTTCTTCCTCGGCCTGCCCGCGCTCACCGGCGCCGGGCTGTACGAGCTCAAGGACGCCACCAGCGGGGGCGTCAGCACCTCCGCGCTCGCCATCGGGACCCTGGTCTCCTTCGTGGTCGCCTACGCCTCCATCGCGTGGCTGCTGAAGTTCGTGGCGCGGCACTCGTTCAACTCCTTCGTGCTCTACCGGATCGTGGTCGGCGTGCTGATCATCGGCCTGCTGGCGACGAACACGGTCAACTCCTGAACCCAACCGCCCGGCATAGTTCACGACTTATTTTTTGATGTGTATTGACTCCTCGCTGGTCTGGACCTAGCGTCCTGACCGCATCGCGACCCCACAACGCGACCGAGGAGCCACGCGTGAGCCAGGTTTCCACCGAGCCCGCCCGCACCCAGCGTCACCGCAGACGAACGGCCGTCCTCGCGGCGGCCCTCCTGCTCCCGGCGAGCGCCGGAATCGCACTGGTCAGCGCCGGCGGCGCCAGCGGCGCCGCCGCCGCACTCCCGACCGCACCGGTCACCGTCACCGACGTGGGCAGCGGCAAGTGCGTCGACGCACGTGCCGCCGCCACCGCCAACGGCACCGCCGTCCAGCAGTACGCCTGCAACGGAACGGCCGCCCAGACCTGGCAGTTCACCGCCACCGACTCCGGCTACTACCGGATCGGCGTCGGCTCCGCTCCCGACCAGGTGTGGGACGAGACCGACACCTCCACCGCCGACGGCGCCCTCACCCAGCTGTGGCTGTACGGCGGCGGCGCCAACCAGCAGTGGCTGCCCGTCGCGGAGTCCGGCGGGTCCTACCACTTCGTCAACCGCAACAGCGGCAAGTGCCTCGACGTGCCCAGCGCCTCGACCGCCGACAGCGTCCAGTTGCAGCAGTACACCTGCAACGGCACCGCCGCGCAGTCCTTCGACCTCGGCGGCGACAGCACCACCCCGCCGACCAGCCCGCCCGCCGGCACCCCGGACTTCGGGCCCAACGTCACCGTCTTCGACCCGTCGATGTCGGCGTCCAGCATCCAGTCGAAGATCAACTCGGTGTACAGCGCGCAGGTCGGCAACGAGTTCGGCACCCAGCGCAACGCCCTGCTCTTCGCCCCCGGCACCTACAACGTCGACGTCCCGGTCGGGTACTACACCCAGGTCGCCGGCCTCGGCCTGTCGCCGGACCAGGTCAACATCACCGGTGGCGGCGTGCACGTGTCCGGCCACACCAGCGACGGCAACGCCACCCAGATCTTCTGGCGCGACGCGGAGAACATGTCGGTCACCCCCAGCTCCGGCAGCACCATGTGGGCCGCCTCCCAGGCCGACCCCTTCCGCCGGATGGACGTGCACGGCGGCATGCTGCTGTACGACAACACGCACGGCACCTCCAGCAACTGGTCCAGCGGCGGCTACGTGGGCGACTCCCGGATCTCGGGCACCATCACCTCCGGCACGCAGCAGCAGTACCTCACCAAGGACACCGCGATGGGCGGCTGGTCCGGCAGCAACTGGAACATGGTCTTCGTCGGCGACACCGGCGCCCCGTCGACCACCTTCCCCAACCCGCCCGACACGGCGGTCGCCCAGGCGCCCGTCACCCGCGAGAAGCCGTTCCTCTACGAGGACTCCTCCGGCGCCTGGCAGGTCTTCCGCCCCGCCCTGCGGACCAACGCCCAGGGGCCGGACTGGACCGGCGGCACCGCCGCGGGGACCTCGATCCCGATCGACCAGTTCTACATCGTGAAGTCCGGTGACACCGCCGACACCATGAACGCGGCGCTGGCGGCGGGCAAGAACCTGCTCATCACGCCCGGCGTCTACCACCTGTCGTCCGCGCTGAACATCACCCGCCCCGACACCGTCGTGCTCGGGATGGGCCTGGCCACGCTGGTGCCGGACAACGGGGCCACCGCGGTCACCACCGCGGACGTCGACGGCATCGACATCGCCGGCCTGCTGATCAGCGCGAACACCACCAACTCGGCCACCCTCATGCAGGTCGGCCCGACCGGGTCCACGGCGAGCCACGCCACCGACCCGACCGCGCTGCAGGACGTGTTCTTCCGGGTCGGCGGCGACATCGCCGGCAAGGCCACCACGACCCTGGTGATCAACAGCGCGAACGTCATCGGCGACGACCTGTGGCTGTGGCGCGGCGACCACTCCAACGGCGTCGGCTGGTCGGTCAACCCGGCCCAGCAGGGCCTGGTCGTCAACGGCGCGAACGCCACCATCTACGGCCTGGCCGTGGAGCACTACGAGAAGTACCAGACCACCTGGAACGCCAACGGCGGACGGGTGTACTTCTACCAGAGCGAGACACCCTACGACGTGCCCGACCAGGCCAGTTGGACCACCAGCGGCGGTGATCTCGGCTACGCCTCCTACAAGGTCGCCAACACCGTGACCACGCACGAGGCATGGGGCGTCGGCATCTACGCCTACCTGCGCGACCACCCCAACCTGGTCCTGGGGCACGCCATCGAGACGCCCACCACGTCGGGCGTGAAGTTCCACGACATGGTCACCACGGTCCTCGGCGGGGCCGGCAACATCAACCACATCATCGACAACAGCGGCGGTGCCGTCACCGCTGGTCACACCGTCGAGGATCTCGTCAGCTATCCCTAGACGGGCCTGCCTCGGCAGCTGAAGAACCTCGCCTCGGTAGCTCTCGAGCCGAAGGGCCCGCCGGTGTCGAAAGGGCCCGGAGGCGGGAGAGCGGCAAAAAGCGGAGGGGCCGGCCGGCCCAGGGGGCGCAACCCGCCGGCCGGCCCCTCACCCGTGCAGCGGGTGGTCAGGCCGTCGCCTGCAGGGCGACCCGCTGCTCACCCGCGTACACGTTCATGGAGTCCCCGCGCAGGAAGCCGATCAGGGTCAGCCCGGTCTCCCGGGCCAGGTCGACCGCGAGCGAGGACGGCGCCGACACGGCGGCCAGCACCGGGATGCCGGCCATCACCGCCTTCTGCGCGAGCTCGAAGGAGGCGCGGCCCGACACCATCAGGACCTGGTCGCCGAGCGGGAGCCGGCCGTCCCGCAGCGCCCGTCCGACCAGCTTGTCGACCGCGTTGTGCCGCCCCACGTCCTCCCGGATGTCGAGGAGTTCACCGCGCGCGGTGAACAGCGCCGCCGCGTGCAGGCCCCCCGTCCGCTCGAAGACCGCCTGGGCGGCCCGCAGCCGGTCGGGGAGCGCGCCGAGGACCGCGGTGTCCAGCCGGACCGGGGGAGCGTCGGGCGTGCCGCCCACCGGCCAGCGGGCCGTGGTGCGCACCGCGTCCAGGCTGGCCTTGCCGCACAGCCCGCACGAGGACGTGGTGTAGACGTTCCGTTCGAGGGTGATGTCCGGCAGCGGCACCCCGGGCGCCAGCACGACGTCCACCACGTTGTAGGTGTTGGAGCCCTCCGCGGTGGCGCCGGCGCAGTACACCACCGATGCCACCTCGCCGGCCGCGCCCAGCACGCCCTCGCTCACCAGGAAGCCCGTCGCCAGGTCGAAGTCGTCGCCCGGGGTGCGCATGGTGATGGCCAGCGGCCGGCCGCCCAGCCGTATCTCCAGCGGCTCCTCGGCGACCAGGGTGTCCGCCCGGTGCCCGGCGGTGGCGCCGCGTACCCGCAGCACCCGGCGCCGCTCGGTGACCCGTCCCATCGCTGCCTACTCCCTGTTCTGGACGTGCTGGAAGCCGAACCGGCCCTTGACGCACAGGTTTCCGTGCGTGACCGGGTTGTCGTGCGGCGAGCCGACCTTGACGATCTCGTCGCCCTGGACGTGCAGCGTGAGGTTGCAGCCCACCCCGCAGTACGCGCAGATCGTGGTGGTCCGGGTCTGCGCCGACTCGTCCCAGGTGCCGGCCGCGCGCATGTCGAACTCGGACTTGAAGCTGAGCGCGCCGGTCGGGCAGACCTCGATGCAGTTGCCGCAGTAGACGCAGGCGGAGTCCGTCAGCGGGGCGTCGTGCTCCACCGAGACGGTGTTGTCGAAGCCGCGGCCGGCGACCGCGATCGCGAAGGTGTTCTGCCACTGGTCGCCGCACGCGTCCACGCACTTGTAGCACATGATGCACTTGCCGTAGTCGCGCACGTACAGCTCGTTGTCCACCTTGGGCTCCTGGCCCGCGCGGGTCGCCGCGTCCGGGCCGAACCGGTCCGGCCGGGCGCCGTACTCCCGGATCCAGCCGGCGACGTGGGGCGTGGTCGACAGGTCCGTGGAGGAGGCGAGGAGTTCGAGCACCAGCTTGCGGCTGTGCCGCACCCGGGCGCCGCCGGTGCGGACCTCCATGCCCGGGTCGACGCGGCGCGAGCAGGCGGGCGCCAGGGTGCGGGCGCCCTCGACCTCCACCACGCAGACCCGGCAGGCGTTCTTCGGGGTGAGCGTGTCGCCGTGGCAGAGCGTGGGTATTTCCGTGCCTTCCGCCCGGCACGCGTCGAGCACCGTGGCGCCCTCCGGGACCCGCACCTGCCGGCCGTCCAGTGTGAACTCCACCAGCCGACGCGGCAGTTGCAAGGGGATCGCGGTCATACGGAGCCTCCGTCCACAGGGTGTTCCGGCCCGCCCGCCGCGGGCAGGCCGTCCGCGGGCAGGTCGCCCGCGTACACGCCGAGGCGGTCGATCGCGGACTCGACCGCGTTCCAGGCGGTCTGCCCGAGCCCGCAGATCGACGCGTCCCGCATCGCCGCCCCCACCTCGCGCAGCAGCGCGACGTCCCCCGCGGCGTCCGCTTCCGTCCGGGCCGGTCGGGCGAGCCGGTGCAGCGCCTCCTCCTGGCGTACGGTGCCGACCCGGCAGGGCACGCACTGGCCGCACGACTCGTCGCGGAAGAACTCCGCGATCCGCAGCAGCGTGCGCGGCAGTTCCACCGAGTCGTCGAGCAGCAGCACCACGCCCGAGCCCAGCGTCGCGCCCGCCTCCCGGGTGCCCTCGAAGGTCAGCGGGATCTCCAGCTCGTCGGGCCGTACGAACGCCCCCGCGGCGCCGCCGAGCAGGACCGCCCGCAGCCGGCGGCCCTCCGGTACGCCGCCGGACAGCTCCACCAGGTCGCGCAGCCGGGCCCCGAAGGGGAGTTCGTACACGCCCGGGCGGCGGACCGTGCCCGACACGCAGAACAGCTTGGTGCCGGTGGAGCCCGCGGTGCCCACCGCGGCGTACGCGGCCGCGCCCCGTTCCAGGATCGGCAGCACGTTGACGAGGGTCTCGACGTTGTTGACGGCGGTCGGTCGGTCGAACAGGCCGCGCTCGACGGGGAACGGCGGCTTGCTGCGGGGTTCGCCGCGCATCCCCTCGATCGAGTTGAAGATCGCGGTCTCCTCGCCGCACACGTACGCGCCCGCGCCGCGACGGATCTCGATGTCGAAGGCGTAGCCCTGGCCGAGGACGTCGTCCCCGAGCAGCCCGCGCGTCCTGGCCCGGCCGATCGCGTGCTCCATCCGGCGCAGCGCGCGCGGGTACTCCCCGCGCAGGTACAGGTAGCCGCGGTGCGCGCCGACCGCGTACCCCGCGATCGTCATCGCCTCCACCAGCGCGTACGGGTCCCCTTCCATCAGCACCCGGTCCTTGAAGGTGCCCGGCTCGCTCTCGTCGGCGTTGCACACCAGGTAGTGGGTGCGCTCCGGCTGGCGGGCCGTCGCCTCCCACTTGCGGCCGGTCGGGAAGGCCGCCCCGCCGCGGCCGACCAGCCCGGCGTCGAGCACCTCCCGGATCACCCCGGCGGGTCCGAGCGCGAACGCCCGGCGCAGCGCGGTGTACCCGCCGAGGGCGCGGTAGCCGTCCAGGCTCTCCGGGTCCGCCCGGCCGATCCGGCGCAGCAGCACCAGGCCGTCGCCGCCCGCCTGCGGTACGGCGTTCTCGGCGGGCGGTTCGCCGGGCGCCGCGCAGGGCGCGGCAGCCGCGAGTTCCGCGGTGCCGGCCGTGGCCGGTCCGACCACGGCGGTGCCGTACGCGCGGGGCGCGTCCGCAAGGTGCGCTACGGCGTGCGCGCCGTCCTGGTCCCTCGGGACGCCCGCCTGGACGGCGAGGGCGGCGGGCGCGCGCTCGCACAGGCCGAGGCACGGGCTGGGCTGCCAGCGCACGCCGCCCGACGTGGCGCCGGCCGGCCCGAGCAGTCCCTCCAGGGACGCCGTGAGGGCGGCCGCCCCGCGTGCGGCGCAGGCCAGATCGGTGCACACGTGCAGGACGCGGGCGGGACGCGGCCGCAGCGCGAACATGGCGTAGAAGGAGGCCACGCCGTAGCCCTCCGCGGGCGCCACCGTCAGGCGGCGGCAGACGTAGTCGAGCGCGCCCTCGCTGATCCAGCCGATCCGGTCGTTGACCGCGTGCAGCGCGGGCAGCAGCCGGTCGCGCCGGCCGCGCGCGGCGTGGCCGCCGCGCGACGACCGCAGGTCCGCGGCGGTGCGGGCGCCGCCCTCCCAGCCGTCCTCGGGCGGGCCCAGGCAGGCGTCGACGGCCTCGCGCTCCTCGTCGGTCGGCACGGCGCCGGTGAACCGCAGGTCCACGCCGGCTCACCTCGCCCCGGCGGGCGCGGCGATCCGGTCGATGCGGATCGCGGTCGCCTTGTACTCCGCGGTGCCCGCGATCGGGTCGGTCGCCTCGATGGTCAGCTGGTTGGTGTCGACCTCGTCCGGGAAGTGCATCGTCATGAACGCCAGCCCCGGCCGCAGTCCCGGGTCGATCCACACCGGCGCGGTGACGGAGCCGCGGCGCGAGCTGATCCGCACCACCTCGCCGGCCGCCAGGCCGTGCGCGGCGGCGTCCTCGGGCGACAGCTCGATGTTCTCCCCGCGCCGGAGCGGCGAGGCGAACCCGCCGGACTGCACACCGGTGTTGTAGGAGTCCAGCCGGCGGCCGGTGGTGAGCCGGATCGGGTAGGTCCCGTCCACCAGATCCACCGGCGGGTCGTGCTTGACCGGGCCGAACGGCGCGGGCCGGCCGCGCAGTCGGGGATCATCCGACCACAACCTGCCGTGCAGGTAGGTCGGTCCGACCTCCTCGGTGCTCGGGCAGGGCCACTGGAGCCCCTGGTGCTCCGCGAGCCGGTCGTAGGTCATCCCGTGGTGGTCGGGGGAGAGCGCGCGCAGCTCGTTCCACACCTCCTCGGCGCCGGCGTACGTCCAGGGGTGGCCGAGCCGCGCCGCGAGGTCGCACAGGATCGCGATGTCGTCGCGGGCCTCGCCGGGCGGGGGCACCGCCCGGCGCACCCGCTGGACCCGCCGCTCGCTGTTGGTCGCGGTGCCGTCGCTCTCGCACCAGGCGGCGGCGGCCGGCAGCACCACGTCCGCCAGCTCCGCCGTCCTGGTGAGGAAGATGTCCTGCACCACGAAGTGGTCCAGGGCCCTGAGCCGTTCGACGGTGTGCTCGCAGTCCGCCTCGGACTGGGCGGGGTTCTCGCCGATGCAGTACACCGCCTTGAGCGTGCCGCGCTCGATCGCGTCGAGCATGCGGGTGAGGTTCAGCCCGTGCCGGGGCTGGATCACGGTGTCCCAGGACGCCTCGAAGCGGGCGCGCACGCCGGGGTCGAGGATGTCCTGGAAGCCCGGCAGCCGGTCGGGGATCGCGCCCATGTCGCCGCCGCCCTGCACGTTGTTCTGGCCGCGCAGCGGCTGGAGGCCCGAGCCGTGGCGGCCCACGTGGCCGGTGAGCAGCGAGAGGTTGATCAGGGCGCGCACGTTGTCGGTCGCGTTGTGGTGCTCGGTGATGCCCAGCGTCCAGCACAACTGGGCGCGTTCGGCGGTGGCGTAGGCGTGCGCCAGTTCGCGGACGGCCTGCGCGGGGACCCCGGTGACCTGCTCCGCGGTGTCGAGCGTCCAGGGTTCGACCTCGGCGGCGAACTCCTCGTACCCGGTGGTGGCGCGCGCCACGAACGACCGGTTGACCAGCCCGGCGTGGATGATCTCGCGGGCCATCGCGTGGGCCAGCGGGATGTCGGTCCCGACGTTGAGGCCGAGCCAGCGGTCGGCCCACTGGGCGGTGCTGGTGCGGCGCGGGTCGACGGCGAACATCCGGGCGCCGTTCCTGATCCCCTTGAGCACGTGCTGGAAGAAGATCGGGTGCGCGAAGCGGGCGTTGGAGCCCCACATCACGATCAGGTCGGTGTCCTCGACCTCCTGGTACGACGAGGTGCCACCGCCGGAGCCGAAGACCGCGGACAGCCCGGCGACGCTGGGGGCGTGGCAGGTGCGGTTGCAGGAGTCGACGTTGTTGGTGCCCATCACGACGCGGGTGAACTTCTGCGCCACGTAGTTCATCTCGTTGGTGGAGCGGGCGCAGGAGAACATCCCGAAGGCGTCGGGGCCGTACCGGTCGCGGGTGGCGGCGAAGCCGCGGGCGGCGGCGTCCAGCGCGACGTCCCAGCTGGTCTCGTGCAGCAGCCCGTCCCGGCCGCGGACCATCGGGCGGGTGATGCGGGTGTACGGTTCGGCGGGCCCGCTGCCACGGCGCCCCTTGCGACGGTGGTCGTTCACTTCAGGCTCCTCGACGTGGTGCGGTTGAGCAGGTCGGCGACCGCGTGGATCGCGCGCAGGGTCGGGACGTCGGTGCCGGTCAGGTCGGCGAGCTCGACGACGGCGGCGAGCAGCACGTCGAGTTCGAGCGGCCGGCCGCGCTCCAGGTCCTGGAGGGTGGAGGTCTTGTGCTCGCCGACCCGTTCGGCGCCGGCCAGCCGCCGCTCGATGGAGATCCGCGGTGTGCTGCCCAGGCAGGCGGCGACCTCGAGCGTCTCGCGCATCATCGCGGTGACCAGGGTGCGGGTGTCCGGGTGCCGGCAGATCTCCGCCATGGTCGCGCGGGCGAGCGCGCTGATCGGGTTGAAGGAGATGTTGCCGAGCAGCTTGATCCAGATGTCGTCGCGCAGGTCGGTCTCGACCGGGCACTTGAGCCCGCCGGCCCGCATGGCCTCGCTGAACTCCAGGCAGCGCCGGGAGACGGTCCGGTCCGGCTCGCCGATGGAGAACCGGGTCCCCTCCAAGTGCCGTACGACGCCCGGGGCTTCGATCTCGGTGGCCGCGTAGACCACGCAGCCGATGGCGCGTTCGGGAGGGAGCGTGGCCGAGACGGCGCCGCCCGGGTCGACGCTCTCCAGGCGGTGGCCGGTGTGCCGTCCGGGCAGGCCGTGGAAGTACCACCACGGGATGCCGTTCTGGGCGGCGACGACCGCGGTGCGCTCGTGCAGCAGCGGATGGACCAGCGGCCCGCTGGCGGCGTAGGAGTTCGCCTTCAGGCCGAGGAACACGTAGTCCACCGGGCCGACGTCGGCGGGGTCGGAGGTGGCCCGCGGATGGACGGTGAAGTCGCCGCGCGGGCTCAGCACGCGGACGCCGTGCTCGCGCAGCGCGGACAGGTGGGGGCCGCGGGCGATGAGGTGCACCTCGGCGCCCGCGCGATGGAGGGAGGCCCCGACGAAGGCGCCGATCGCTCCGGCGCCGACAACAGCGACTTTCACAGGTGGCTCCGTTTCCGTAGGTGAGGAGCTCTCTTGCGGTCGACAGAATATTGTCTACAGTATTCTTTTACGGGGGGTCAAGACGTCTGCAGCAGGAGCCGATCCGGTGGTGCGGACGGCGAACCAGGCGCGTGTGCGAGCAAGCTGATCGACCGTCAGAGATCCGGCGTTCGCTGGGGACCGCCCCGGTGGCCGCCACCGTTACCAGGAGGCGCGATGGGTACGGCAGGGCTGCGGCACGGCGCACGCGACGAGCGGGAGGCGGGCGGGCGCCCACGGCCGGGCGCCGCGGTGCCGTGGGAGGAGGCGCGGCGGGCGGCGACGGAGGCAGCCGTGCCCCTGCCGGCGCGGGAGGTGCCGCTGAAGCGGGCGCGCGGGCGGGCGCTGGCCGCCCCGCTGATCGCGTCGCTGCCCCACCCCGCCTTCGACACCGCGGCGATGGACGGCTACGCGGTGGCCGGCGACCCGCCGTGGACCGTCGTCGGCCGGGTGCCGGCCGGTCGCGAGCCCGGCACCGGCGCACCCCTCGCTCCGGGGCGGGCCGTCGAGATCGCCACCGGGGCACCCACCCCGCCGGGCACCCTCGCCGTCCTGCCCTACGAGCTGTCCGACCGCGACGGCGGCACCCTGCGCCCCGCCCGGGGCGGCGCGGGCTGCGACGGGCCGGGAGCCGGCCGCGCGGACGCCGAGGGAGGGCGGCTCCCGGCCGGCCGGAACGTCCGGCGGCGGGGGGAGGAGTGCCCGGCCGGGTGCGAAGTGCTGCCCGCCGGCGCCCTGGTGACGCCCGCGGTGCTCGGCCTCGCCGCGTCGCTCGGCCACGACGTGCTGCCGGTGCACGGCTGCCCGCGGGTCGCCGTCGTGGTGACCGGGGACGAACTGGTCCGGGCCGGGCTGCCACCGGCCGGCCGGGTCCGCGACGCCCTCGGACCGCTGCTGCCCGGACTCGTCGAGTGGGCCGGCGGCCGGCCGCTCCCGCTCACCTGCCTCCCCGACGGCCGCGGCCCCCTCGTCGCCGAACTCGCCCGCGCGGCGGGCCCGTCCGGGGCGGGCTCGGGCTCGGGCCCGGGGGAGCCGTGGCCCGGGGAACGGGCCGCCGGGTGGGCGCGCGGCGCGAGCGGTGCGGACGTGGTCGTCGTGTGCGGCGCCTCCTCCCGCGGACCGGCCGACCATCTGCGGCCCGCGCTGCGGGAGTTGGGCGCCGAGTTCACCGTGGACGCGGTCGCCTGCCGCCCCGGGCACCCGCAACTGCTGGCGCGGCTGCCCGGCGGCCCCTTCGTCGTCGGGCTGCCGGGCAACCCGTACGCGGCGCTGGCCGCCGCCCTGACGCTGCTCGTGCCCCTGCTCGGCGGCCTGTCCGGACGTGCCGTCCCCGTCCATCCCCGCGCCCGCCTGACCGCGGCGCCCCGGATCGACGCGGTGCGCACCCGGCTGGTTCCGGTGACGGTGCAGGGCTGCACGGCCACGCCCGTCGGCCACGACCGTCCCGCCCTGCTCTGGGGCGCGTCCCTCGCGGACGCGCTCGCCGTCGTCCCCCCAGGCGGCGCGCCCGCCGTCGAGCTGCTCCCGTTGCCGCGCTGAACCGGCGGCCGAAGCGGTGGTGCCGGCCGGGGAGTTGGGCAGGGAGTCGGGTGGAGAGCCGGTGAGCGGGCGGCGGGCCGGCGGTGTGAAGAGGGTCACCCGGGCGGATGCTGGGCGCGGGCCAGGTGTACTCAGTAGACTGTAGACGATAGCCAATAGACCGCCTGGTGCGCGGCCGAAGAGGGGGAAGCCGATGCTGTCCGCCGGACTGCCGCAGGGCTCCGTGCCGAAGCTGGAGCGGCCCGGACCGCTGCGCGAGCGGGTGTACGAAGCGCTACTCGAACTCATCACCTCCCGCGCCCTGCGCCCCGGCCAGCACCTGGTCGAGACCGAGCTCGCCGGCCACCTCGGCGTCTCCCGCCAGCCGGTCCGCGAGGCCCTGCAGCGGCTGAGCACCGAGGGATGGGTCGATCTTCGGCCCGCCCAGGGCGCCTTCGTGCACGAGCCGACCGAGGACGAGGCGGACCAGCTGCTGGTCGTGCGCGCGCTGCTGGAGACGGAAGCGGCCCGCCTCGCCGCTGGCAACGTGTCGCGCAAGGGCGTCGAGCAGCTCAAGGAGCTGTGCGTGGTCGGCGAGGACGCCGTCCGCGCCGACGACGTGGACGCGGTGGTCGCCGCCAACGCGGCCTTCCACGCGGAGGTGATGGCGCAGGCGGGCAACGCGGTGCTGGCCGAACTCGCCGCCCAGGTCGACCAGCGCGTCCGCTGGTACTACACCCCGGTCGCCCGCAGCCGGGGCATGCAGTCCTGGCGCGAGCACCGCGAGCTGATCGAGGCCGTCGCCGCGGGGGACGAGGCCGCGGCCACCCGCGTCATGCGCGCCCACACCGAGCACACCCGCGCGTCGTACCACGACCGGGCCGACCGTACGGACCGGCCCGCGGGCGCCTGACACGGCCTGGGCCCCACCCGGAGGTGGGGAGCCGGGCGGCTGCGCCCGCTCCGGGAGGTGCCGTGCGGCCGGCCGTCGTGCGGCCGGCCGCCCGCCTCACGTCATCTCGCGGCTGATCGGCCGCGGGTTGGGCTCGATGTCCTTCAGCGACCGGCGCCCCGGCTGCCGCAGCAGCAGCGCCAGCGCCGCCGAACCGAGCCCGATGCAGCCCGCGAGCGTGTACGCCCCGTGGTAGCCCCAGGCGTTGATCACGATACTGCCGAGCCCCGCGCCGGCCAGACCGCTGACCAGCTTGGAGCTGTAGACCACGCCGTAGTTCGACGCGTTGTTGTTCTCGCCGAAGTAGTCCGGGACCAGTGCCGCGAACATCGGGAAGAACCCGCCGCTGCCGAAGCCCGAGACGAAGGCGAAGATCAGGAACCACGCCTCGCTGTGCGCCTCGCCGGCCCACAGCACGCCGAACTGCGCGAGCCCCTCGATCACCAGCACGCCCACCAGCGTCTGCTTGCGGCCGAGCCGGTCGGAGACCCAGCCGGTGGCCGCCCGCCCGACACCGTTGACCAGGCTCAGGATGCCCGCCGACGACGCGGCGACCAGCGGCCCGAAGCCGTTGTCCTTGGCGAACGGCACCTGGAAGGAGATGCCGAAGATGGACACGCCGGCGATCATCAGCATCGAGATCCACATGAGCGGCAGCATGCCGGTCCTGATCGCCTCCCTCGTCTCGTACTGCTTGACCGCGGGCGGGTTCTTGGCCAGCGACGGGTTGGAGCCGCGGTTGCGGCTGAACGCGATCGGATCGACCTCCGCCGGCCACCAGTTCTTCGGCGGGTCCTTGAAGAACCACCCGCAGACGAAGACCACCAGCAGCACGTAGATCCCGACGAGGTCGAGCACCTCGTGGTAGTTCCCGGCGTCGAAGTGGTAGGTGAAGATGAAGATCAGCGGCACCGAACCGTAGGCGAAACCGCCGTTGACGAAGCCGGTGACCCCGCCCTTGCGCTCCGGGAACCACTTGCCGACGATGTTGATGCAGGTCGAGTAGACCATGCCGGCGCCGGTGCCGCCGAGCACCCCGAAGCCGCCGATGGCGACCACCAGGTTCGGCGCGTGGCTCAGCGCCACGAATCCGAGGCCGGCCAGGACCGCGCCGCTCATGGTGGCCTGACGCGGGCTCAGCAGCCCGAGTTCCCGCAGCCGGCCGGTCGGGTAGGACACGGCGGCCTGGAAGACCGTCCATATGCCCAGCAGCCAGAAGGTGTTGGTGCTGGTCCAGCTGTGCACCGAGGACAGGGTGTCCTCGGCGGAACCGTAGGCGTACTCCGCGACGCTGATGCCGAACATGGCGGCCCAGGGCAGCCACACCATCAGCGAGCGCGGACCGCGCAGGATGCTCCGGGGGCTCTCGCCGACCCGGTACACCCGCCCGTTGCCGTCGGTGACCTCTCTGTACGGTAGTGATTCAGTGGCAGACGTCGTTGTCATCTCACTCCCCTTGCGCGAAGAGACTGGCCAGCGCCCCCTGGACGTTCTCCTGTGTGCTGTCGGGGCGGGACCGGCCGCGCGGCTCGCACGGCCGGCCCCGTCGTCACCTGTGTGCCGCGGGCCCGGCGGACCGGGTCAGTCCAGCAGCCCCGCCGCGCGCGCCCACCGGTACTTCGCGCCGAGCGCCGCCACCGGCTCCTCGGTGCTGTACGGGTAGGCGACCACGCCGTGGGCGAAGAGGTGGGCCGCGGCCCGCTCCACCTCGGTGTCGCCCGCCAGGGACGCCACCACGGGCTTGTCGATGCCCGCCGCCCGGGCCTCCGCCACCACGCGCGCGGTGAGTTCGGCGAACACCATCGGCGGCGTGACGATGGTGTGCCAGTAGCCGAGCACCAGCGCGTGCACCCGCGGATCGTGCAGCGCCAGCCGGATCGTCGCCTCGTAGGTGGCGGGCGGTTCGCCGCCGGTGATGTCGATCGGGTTCCCGGCCGCGCCGAAGGGCGGGATGTGCCGCATGAACGCCGCGTCCAGGTCCGGCGGGATGTCCATCAGGGTCAGGCCGTTGTCGACGCACGCGTCCGACAGCAGCACCCCCGAGCCGCCCGCCCCGGTGATGATCACCACGTTGTCGCCGCGCGGGGTCGGCAGCACCGGCAGCGCCCGGGCGTACTCCAGCATGTCCTTCAGCCCCGGCGCCCTGATCACGCCGGCCTGCCGCAGGATGTCGTCGTACACCTTGTCGTCGCCGGCCAGCGCGCCGGTGTGCGAGCCGGCGGCCCGGGCGCCCGCCTCGGTACGGCCCGCCTTGAGCACCACGATCGGCTTCTTCTTCACCGTCTCGCGGGCCGCCTCCACGAAGGCGCGGCCGTCCTTGAGGTCCTCCAGATGCATCGCGATGCACGCGGTGTGCTCGTCCTCGCCGAAGTAGACCAGCAGGTCGTCCTCGTCGACGTCGGACTTGTTGCCCAGGCCCACGATCGCCGACACCCCGGTCCCGGTGGTGCGGGCGAACCCCAGGATGGCCATGCCGATCCCGCCGGACTGCGAGCTGAGCGCCACCGGGCCCTTCACGTCGTACGGGGTGCAGAACGTCGCGCACAGGTCCTGCCAGGGCGAGTAGTAGCCGTAGATGTTCGGGCCCAGTACCCGGATGCCGAACTCCTGGGCCACCGCGACGACTTCGTCCTGCAGCGCCTGCTCGCCGGTCTCCGCGAAGCCCGACGGGATGAGCACCGCGGTCGGGATGCCCTTGCGGCCGACCTCGCGCAGCGCGGCCGCCACGAACCGCGCCGGGATCGCGAACACCGCCACGTCGACGTCCCCCGGCACGTCCAGCACCGAGCGGTACGCCTTGCGGCCGAGGATGTCGTCGGCCTTCGGGTTGACCGGGTGGATGTCGCCGGCGAAGCCGCCGTCCACCAGGTTGCGCATCACCGAGTTGCCGATCTTCCCGATCTCCTCGGAGGCGCCGATCACCGCCACCGAGCGCGGCCGCATCAGCCGGTTCATCGAGGCGAGGATCTCCGCGCGGGAGAACTTCGGCCGCACCACCGCGGTGCCCTCGGCGAGGATGATCCGGATGTCCGCGGCCGGCGCGCCCTCGGGCGTGGCGATCACCGGGTTGAGGTCCACCTCGGCCATCTCCGGGAAGTCGGTGACCAGCCGGGACACCCGGCGGATCTGCTCGGCCAGCGCCCGCCGGTCCACCGCGGGCGCGCCGCGCACGCCGCGCAGCACCTGCGCGGCCCGCACGGAGTCCAGCATCGAGTCGGCCTCGTCCGCACTGACCGGCGCGAGCCGGAAGGTGACGTCCTTCAGCACCTCTACCAGCACGCCGCCCAGGCCGAAAGCGACGACCTTGCCGAACGTCGGGTCGGTGACGGCGCCGACGATCACCTCCTGGCCCGGCGGCAGCATCTGCTGCACCTGCACGCCCTCGATCCGGGCGCCGGGGTCGTGGCGCCGCACGCTCGCCACGATCCGGTGGAACGCGGCCCGCACGTCCGCGGCGCCGGTCAGGCCCACCTCGACCCCGCCCGCCTCCGACTTGTGCAGGATGTCCGGCGAGACGATCTTCAGCACCACCGGGCCGCCGAACCGGTCGGCGAGCGCCACCGCCTCGTCCACGTCCTCCGCCAGCCCCTCGCCGGGCGTGGTGATGCCGTACGCGTCGGCGACCAGCTTGCCCTCCGGGGCGGTCAGCGCCGAGCGCCCGTCGGCGCGGACCGCGCGCAGCACCGCCGCCACCGCCTGCCGGGCCCGCCGCGCCTCGGGGGTGTCCTCGGGGGTCGCCATCTCAGATCACCCCGCTCGACTTCAGCAGCGGCAACTCGTCTGCGGAAAGGCCGAGTTCGGTCACGTAGATCTCCTCGTTGTGCTCGCCGAGCAGGGGCGAGCGGCGGACCGGGACGGTGGAGTCGGACATCTTCAGCGGGCTGCCGACGGTGACGTACGAGCCGCGCTGGGGGTGCTCGACCTCGACCACGATCCCGTTCTCGCGCAGGCTGGGGTCCTCGATGATCTCCTTCGTGGACAGGATCGGCCCGCAGGGGATGTCGTGGGCGTTCAGCGCCTCCAGCACCTGCCACTTGGGCAGGGTGGACGTCCACTCCTCGATCAGCTGGAACATCTTGCCGAGCTTGGGCAGCCGCGCCTCGGGGGTGGCCCAGTCGGGGTCGTCGGCCAGCTCGGGCCGGCCGATCAGCGCGGTGAGCGGCGCCCAGCCGACCGGCTGCACGATCACGTACACGTAGTCGTTGGGGCCGCCGGGCGCGCACCGCACCGCCCAGCCGGGCTGCCCGCCGCCCGACGCGTTCCCCGAGCGCGGCACCTCGTCCCCGAAGTCCTCGTTCGGGTACTCCGGCAACGGGCCGTGCGCCAGCCGCTGCTGGTCGCGCAGCTTGACCCGGCAGAGGTTCAGCACGGAGTGCTGCATCGCCACCTTCACCCGCTGGCCGCGGCCGGTACGGGTGCGCTGCAGCAGCGCGGCCAGCACCGCCGCCACCAGGTGCATGCCGGTGCCGGAGTCGCCGATCTGCGCGCCGGTCGCCATCGGCGGGCCGTCCTCGAAGCCGGTGGTCGCCATCGAGCCGCCCATCGCCTGCGCCACCACCTCGTACGCCTTGAAGGCGGTGTACGGGCCCTCGCCGAAGCCCTTGATGGAGGCGTACACGAGCCGTGGGTTGATCTCGCGCACCCGCTCCCAGGTGAAGCCCATCCGGTCCACCGCGCCCGGGCCGAAGTTCTCCACCAGCACGTCGGAGCGGCGGATCAGCTCGGTGAGCAGCTCCTTGCCGCGCGCGGACTTGGTGTTGAGGGTGATGCTGCGCTTGTTGCCGTTGAGCATTGTGAAGTAGAGGCTGTCGGCGTCCGGTACGTCGCGCAGCTGACGGCGGGTGATGTCGCCGCCGGGCGCTTCGAGTTTGACGACGTCGGCGCCGAGCCAGGCGAGGATCTGGGTCGCGGACGGGCCGGACTGGACGTGGGTCATGTCGAGGACGCGGATGCCCTCGAGTGCCGCGGCGGGCGCGGCCGGGACGGGTGCGTGCGGTGCCGCGGATGCTCCGGGGGTCGTGGGTGCCATGGCAGGGCCTCCCTCACTTGTACATGGTCTGGTTCATCGTTCCTGGGGCGTACGCGTCGGGGTCGACCCATACGTTGACCAGCGACGGCTTGCCCGACTCGCGGGCGCGGCGCAGCGCGGGGCCGATGTCGGCGGGGTCGCGGACCTCCTCGCCGTAGCCGCCGAGCATCCGGGCGAACCGGTCGTAGGGCACGTCGCCGAGGGTGTTGCCGACCCGCTCGCGGGCGGCGCCGTACTTCTGGGCCTGGCCGTAGCGGATCTGGTTCATCGAGGAGTTGTTGCCGACCACGCCGACGAACGGCAGGTCGTAGCGGACCAGCGTCTCGAAGTCCCAGCCGGTGAGGCTGAAGGCGCCGTCGCCGAAGAGCGCGACGACCTCCTTGTCGGGCCGGGCCTGCTTGGCGGCCAGCACGAACGGGATGCCGACGCCGAGGGTGCCCAGCGGGCCGGGGTCCATCCAGTGGCCGGGGGACTTGGGCTGCACGACCTGGCCGGAGAAGGTGACGATGTCGCCGCCGTCGCCGATGTAGATCGAGTCCTCGGTGAGGAAGTCGTTGATCTCGCTGACCAGCCGGTAGGGGTGGATCGGCGAGGCGTCGGAGCGCAGCTGCGGCAGCCGTTTGGCCAGCGCCTTCGCCTCGACGGCGCGCAGCTCGTCCAGCCACTCCTTGCGCCGGGCCGCACCGCCGTTGATCCGGCCCGAGGCGGCGTCGGTGACCGCGGCGAGGATCCGGCCGGGGTCGCCGACCAGGCCGAGGTCGATGTCGCGGTTCTTGCCGACGGTGCGGTAGTCCAGGTCGATCTGGACCACCTTCGCGGTCGGCGAGAGCCGCTTGCCGTAACCCATCCGGAAGTCGAAGGGGGTGCCGACGATGACGATCACGTCGGCCTCGGTGAAGGCGTGCCGGCGGGAGAGCTGGAAGTGGTGCGGGTCGCCGGGCGGCAGGGTGCCCCGCCCCGCGCCGTTCATGTAGGCGGGCACGTTGAGGGTGCGCACCAGCTCGACGGCCGCGTCGGTCGCGCGGCTGGTCCACACCTGGCTGCCGAGCAGCACCGCGGGTTTCTCGGCGTGCACCAGCAGGTCGGCGAGGGCCTCGATGTCGTCGGGGTCGCCGCCGGAGCGGGTCGAGGCCCGGTAGCGTCCCGCGGCCGGGATCCGGGCCCGGTCCGCGGGGACCTTGGCGTCCAGCACGTCGCGCGGGATCTCCAGGAAGGACGGTCCCGGCGCGCCGTGGTAGCACTCCCGGAACGCCATCGACACCAGGTCGGCGACCCGGGTGGTATCGGGCACGGTCGCGGCGAACTTGGTGATCGGCGCCATCATGTCGACGTGCGGGAGGTCCTGGAGCGACCCCATCTTGTGCTGGCTGAGGGCTCCTTGGCCGCCGATGAGCAGCATCGGGCTCTCCGCGCGGTAGGCGTTGGCGACGCCGGTGACCGCGTCGGTGGTGCCGGGCCCGGCCGTCACCACGGCCACCCCGGGGCGGCCGGTCAGCCGCGCGTAGCCGTCGGCCGCGTGCGCGGCCACCTGCTCGTGCCTGACGTCGACGACTTCGATGCCCTCGTCCACGCAGCCGTCGTAGATGTCGATGATGTGCCCCCCGCAGAGGGTGTAGACGACGTCGACGCCCTCCGCCTTGAGCGCCTTGGCGACGAGGTGGCCGCCGGAGAGCGTCGGGGTCGTCGAGGGGCCTGGGCCGTCCGGGGTGCCGGGGGTGCCAGGGGCTCCGGAGGTGCTGGAAGTGCCGTCGGGCATGACGAGTTCAGTCCCTTCCACAAGGTGCCGCACGCGCTTCTGTACATTGCATACAGGACACGAATACTGTATGCAGAGTGTTATCCCGCATCGCCACGGTCGATGTCCAGGGGCGTGCACCGGCTTTCCCGTCAGACCCGTCAGTCCCGTTCCACCGGAAGGCGTGTAGACGATGGACCTTTTCGAGTACCAGGCACACGAACTCTTCGCCCGGCACGGCGTTCCCGTGCCCGCCGCGCACCTCGCCGACGACCCGGCGGCGGCCCGCACCGCCGCCCGCCGGCTCGGCGGCGCCGCCGTGGTCAAGGCGCAGGTCAAGGCCGGCGGGCGCGGCAAGGCCGGCGGGGTACGGCCGGCCGCCACTCCCGACGAGGCGCAGGCGCACGCCGCCGCCGTCCTCGCCCTGACCATCAAGGGCCACCCGGTGCGGCGCGTGCTGCTCGCCCAACCCGTCGAGATCGAGGCGGAGTTCTACGTCTCCTACCTCCTCGACCGGGCCGAGCGCACCTTCCTCGCGATCGCCTCCGCGGAGGGCGGCATGGACATCGAGGAGGTCGCCGCGACCCGCCCGGACGCCCTGGCCCGCATCCCCGTCGACGCCGAGGAGGGCGTCACCCCGCAGAAGGCCCGGCAGATCGCCGAGGCCGCCGGACTGCCCGCCGAGGCGGAACCCGTACTCGTCGCCCTGTGGCGGGTGTTCGTCGCCGAGGACGCCCTGCTGGTCGAGGTCAACCCGCTGGTGCGCACCGCCGGCGGCCGGGTGCTGGCCCTGGACGGCAAGATCACCCTGGACGACAACGCGGCCGTCCTGCACCCGGAACACGCCGCCTACGCCGAGCAGGACGGCGCCCCGGGCGGCGGCCTGGAGGCGGCCGCCCGCGCCAAGGGGCTGAACTACGTCAAGCTCGACGGGCGGGTGGGCGTGATCGGGAACGGCGCCGGGCTCGTGATGTCCACCCTCGACGTGGTCGCCCGCTGCGGCGCCGACCCGGCGAACTTCCTCGACATCGGCGGCGGCGCCTCCGCCCGCGTGATGGCCGACGGGCTCGGCGTCGTCCTGGGCGACCCCGACGTGCGGGCGGTGCTGGTCAACGTCTTCGGCGGCATCACCGCGTGCGACGCCGTCGCCGAGGGCATCGTGCAGGCCCTGGCCGAGGTCGAGTTGACCAAGCCGCTGGTGGTCCGCCTCGACGGCAACAACGCCGCGGCGGGCCGGGCGGTGCTGGCCGCGGCCGCGCACCCCCTGGTCACCCAGGCCGACACCATGGACGAAGCGGCCCGGCTCGCCGCCGACCTCGCCAACGCGGCGCCCGAACCGGCCGCGGACCCACCCGCCGGGACGACCGCCGGGTCACGACCCGTCCCCGCCGGCCGGCAGGGAGGGCGCTGACATGTCGATCCTCCTCCACCGCGAGAGCCGCATCCTGGTACAGGGCATGACCGGCTCCGAGGGCATGAAGCACACCCGCCGGATGATCGAGGCGGGCAGCACCGTCGTCGGCGGCGTCAACCCCCGCAAGGCGGGCACCCGCGCCTCCTTCGACGGCACCCGGGTCCCCGTCTTCGGTTCGGTGCGCGAGGGCGTCGACGCCACCGGCGCCGACGTCAGCGTCCTGTTCGTGCCGCCGCGCTTCGTCAAGGACGCCGTCGAGGAGGCCGTCGACGCCCGGGTGCCCCTCGTCGTCGTCATCACCGAGGGCGTGCCCGTGCACGACACGGTCTCCTTCCGCGCCCGCGCCCAGGCCGCCGGGGTCCGCCTCGTCGGCCCCAACTGCCCCGGCCTGATCAGCCCCGGGCGGTCGAACGCGGGCATCATCCCCGCCGACATCACCAAGCCGGGCCGGATCGGCCTGGTCTCGAAGTCCGGCACGCTGACCTACCAACTCATGTACGAGCTGAGGGACATCGGCTTCTCCACCGCGGTCGGTATCGGTGGCGACCCGGTCATCGGCACCACCCACATCGACGCGCTCGCCGCGTTCGAGGCCGACCCCGACACCGACCTGATCGTGATGATCGGCGAGATCGGCGGCGACGCCGAGGAGCGGGCCGCGGCCTTCATCGAGAAGAACGTGACCAAGCCGGTCGTCGGCTACGTCGCCGGCTTCACCGCGCCCGAGGGCAAGACCATGGGCCACGCCGGCGCCATCGTCTCCGGCTCCTCCGGCACCGCGCAGGCCAAGAAGGAGGCCCTGGAGGCCGCGGGCGTCAAGGTCGGCCGCACCCCCTCCGAGACCGCCCGGCTGGTCCGCGACCGGCTCACCGGCCGCTGAACGGACCGGAGGCGCACGGAAAAAGACCTGGCCGACCCATCCCCCCACGGGTGGGCCGGCCAGGCGTCCGGAAGGCCCTTGCCGGGCCTGCCGCGGTGACGGCGACGCAGGTCAGGTCAACGTCGCCGCCACCGGGTCCCAGTCGTCCGGAAGCGTCTCCACCTCCGGAGCGCGGGATTCGAGCTCCACGAAGCCGTGCCGCTCCGCGGAGTCCGTCACCGTGGCCATCAACTCCAGGACGTGCTGGGCCAGTTCACCCGACGCCCGGTGCGGCGCACCGGACCGGATGCCGCGCGCCATGTCCAGCACGCCGATCCCGCGGCCCGCCGTCGTCCCCTCCACCGGCAGGTCCCGCCAGTCCTCGTCGCCGAACCCGCGTATCTGGAGCGGCCCTTCGAAGGTGTTCGGGTCCGGCAGCGACAGCGTGCCCTCGGTGCCGGTCACCTCGATCATCCGCCGCGGCACGGACGAGTCGAAACTGAACGTCGCCGAGGTGCTCGGGCCCGCTGCGAAGTCCAGCAACGCGTGGACGTGCGTGGGCACTTCCACCGCGAACTCGGTTCCCGCCTTCGGACCCGAACCGATCACCCGGTGGGTGCGTGCCTGCCGCGCGCTCGCCGCGACCCGCACCACCGGCCCGAACAGGGCCACCAGCGCGGTCAGGTAGTACGGGCCGATGTCGAACAGCGGCCCGGCACCGTACTGGAACAGGAACTCCGGGCTGGGGTGCCAGCTCTCCGGGCCCGGCCCCTGCGTCACCGCGACCGCGCTGACCGGCTCGCCGATCAGCCCCGAGGCGACCGCCCGCGCGGCCGACTGGAGTCCCGCGCCCAGGAACGTGTCCGGCGCGCTGCCCACCCGCAGGCCCAGCGACTGCGCCTGCGCGAGGATCTTCGCCCCGTCCGAGGGCGCCAGCGCCAGCGGCTTCTCGCCGTAGACGTGCTTGCCCGCCTCCAGCGCGGCCGAGGCGATCTCGGCGTGCGCCGCCGGGATCGTCAGGTTGACCACGATCTCCACCTCGGGGATCGCCAGCGCCGACGCCACGTCGCCCGCGTGCGGGACCCCGTGTGCCGCTGCCTGCGCCCGGGCCCGCTCCACGTCCAGGTCCGCGACGGCCAGCACCCGCACGTCCGGGAACGTCGAGAGCGCCGTGAGGTACTGCGTGCTGATCACCCCCGCACCGACCAGCGCGACGCCGACCGGGCCGGAACCCGAACCGTTGGTCATGAAAGCCCCTCCTCCAGCGCCGTCAGGTAGGCGCGGCTGTCCGCGACGGCCTCGAAGATGTCGGTGGCGCAGGAGTCCAGCTCCACGATCCGCTGCGCGTCCGGCGCCGCCGCCAGGATCGACGGCACGTCGATCACGCCCTTGCCGACCGCGGTGTGCGGCTCGTCCTTCACCCCCGGGCCGTCCTTGACGTGCAGGGCCAGCACCCGGTCGCCCAACGCCCGCAGCAGCGCCGGGACATCGGCGCCGCCGACCTGCGCCCAGTAGGTGTCGACCTCCAGGAACACCTCCGGCGCCAGCTCGTCCGCCAGCACCTCCAGCGCGGTACGGCCCTCGAACCGCGGCTCGATCTCCCACCAGTGGTTGTGGTACCCGATCCTGATGCCGCGCTCGGCGGCCTTCGCGGCGAAGCCGTTGAGCAGGTCCGCGGTCCGGCGCAGGCCGTCGGCGGAGGTGAACTCGTCGTGGTCGATGCCGCCCGGGATGATCGCCAGGTCGGTGCCCACGGTGGCGACCGCGTCGAAGACCTCGCCGGCGTCCTTGTCGAACAGCGCGTAGGCGTGGGTGCTGGACACCCCGATGCCCAGGTCGTCGGCGAGCTTGCGGAAGCCGGCCGGGTCGGCGGTGGGGTCGTACGCCTCCACGGACCGGTAGCCGATCTCGGCGAGCCGGGTCAGCGTGCCGTCGCGGTCGGCGGCGATCTGGTCCCGGAGGGTGTAGAGCTGGATGCTCAAGGGTTTGGCCATCGAAGCGATGCCTCCTGGAAGTACTGCAGCGGGTGCGAGTGCGGGTGCGGGTGCGGGGGGATGCGGAGGTGCCGGCGGGTCGGTGCGGTCCGGCGGCCGCCTGCCGTCAGCCGAGGATGAGGGGGCGCAACGTGCGGTGGGCGATCTCCAGGCCGCGGGTGACCCGCTCCACGTCGCCGCTCCACACCGGGTCCTCGTGCTCGACGGAGAGCACACCGGTGAAGCCGCCCTCGTAGAAGGTGTCGACCAGCCGCCGCCAGTCCACGTCGCCCAGGCCCGGCACCCGGTAGCGCCACCAGCCGCTGTCCCAGCCGTCGGTGCGCTCCACGGTGCGGCCGAAGAACCCGAACCTGTCCCGGGCCCGCGGGTCGAGCTGGGCGTCCTTGGCCTGCGCGTGCGGGATGCGGTCCAGATAGGGCTTGAGGGCCGCGACGGGGTCGATGCCGAGCCACAGCAGGTGCGAGGGGTCGTAGTTGAGGTAGAAGCCGAGGCCGAACATCCACTCCCACAGCTCGGGGGAGTAGGCGAGGTTGCCGGGGTAGCCGTCGGGGTGCCAGCCCTCCATTACGCAGTTCTCGATGATGATCTTCACGCCGCGCTCGCCCGCGTACTCGACCAGCGCGGGCAGTTCGCGCTCGGCCTGCGCGATGTTCTCCTTCACCGACAGGCCGGGGTGGCGGCCGATGAAGGTGCCGACGTACTCCACGCCGAGCAGCGCGGCCGCGTCGACGTTGGCCCGTACGTGCGCGGCGATCTCGGCGCGGCGCCCGCGGTCGGGGTGCAGGTTGTTCTCGTAGTAGGCCAGCGCCGACAGGGTCAGGGAGTGCTGCTCGAACAGGGCGCGGACCTGGTCCGCCTCCGCCTTGCCGAAGCCGGTCACGTCGATGTGGCTGGCTTCGAAGTCGCGCGACCCGGTGGACGGCCAGGTGGCGACCTCCAGCGCGTCGTAGTCGTGGGCGGCGGCCCAGCCGGCGATCTCGGCGAGCGGGAGCTGCGGAAGGCAGGCGGTGAGGAAGCCCAGCTTCATCTCAGGAGACCTCTTTCCAGGTCCGGTCGGCCGCCGAACCGAGGACGGCCTCGGTCAGGCGCACCATGCGGGCGGCGTCGGCGAAGGTGGGGAAGGACGGGGGATCGGCGGTCGGGTCGGCAGTCGGGCCGGTCGGTTCTGGAGAGCGCTCTCCAGTGTGCCCGGTGCCCGGCTCCGCCGTGCCGTCGGGGGCGGGATCCGTGCCGGACGTGGCCACGACCTCCCCACTTCCGTCGGCAGCCCGCGCGGCGGCGTGCACGTCGCGGACGAACGCCGCGAAGCAGTCGAGGTAACCCATCGGGTGCCCGCCGGGCACCACCGACAGCCGGGCCGCCTCGGGGGAGAGGGTGGCGGGGTCGCGCAGCACCGTGGCGTTCTCCCCGCGGCTGCCGACGAAGAGCGACTCCGGTGCCTCCTGGTCGAAGGCGAGGGAGGTGCGGCTGCCGTCCACCTCGAACCACAGCCGGTTCTTGCGGCCGGGCGAGATCTGCGAGACGGTCACCGACCCGCTCGCGCCGAGGTCGGTACGGAAGAGCAGCTGGACGACGTCCTCGGTGGCGGGCGTGCCGCCGGTGCGCGGCACGGTCTGGGAGAGCGCGGTCAGTTCGGCGATCCGGTGCCCGGTCACCCACTCCACCAGGTCGCACCAGTGCGAGCCGATGTCGGCGAAGGCCCGGGACGGGCCGCCGGCCACCGCGTCCACCCGCCAGTTCGTGTCCTCCGGCAGCAGCAGCCAGTCCTGTAGGTAGTGGCCGTGCAGCAGCCGTACGTCCCCGGCCCGGCCGTCGCGCACCCGCGCGCGGGCCTCGGCGGCCATCGGGTGGTAGCGGTAGACGAACGGCACCGCGGCCACCTTGCCACTGCTCGCGGCCAGCGCGGCCAGTGCGTCGGCGGTGGCCGAGGACGTGGTGAGCGGCTTCTCGCACACCACGTGCTTGCCCGCGCGCAGCGCGAGTTCGGCCAGCCGCGCGTGCGCGTCGTTCGGGGTGCAGATGTGCACCACGTCCACGTCGTCGCTGGTGACCAGTTCCTCCGACGAGTCGAAGGCGCGCTCCACGCCCAGCGCCGCGGCGGCCTCCTTCGCCCGGGCCGGCGTGGAGGCGCTGATGCCGACCACCGGGGCACCGCTGCGCCGTACGGCGTCCAGGTGCACCCGGCCGATCATGCCCGCACCGGCGATCGCGGTGCGCAGCGTCGACCTGTCCGACCTGCCCGACGGCGTCGACCGGTGCAGGCCGGTCGACGGATTGCTTGCGATGGGCCCCGAATGTGCCACCAAACTTCCCTCCATTTCGGCTTGGTGGAAACGCTAGCCATCGGTGTTTCGGTTGACAATGGCAAGATTTACGCTAACTTCTGTCATAAATCGGCCCGGTCGGGCGGGTGGAGCCGGGGGAGTACCGGGTGACGCGGTACCGGGGACCGTCGTGGTCGGCCGGGAGCGGTCCGCCCGGACCGCACCGCGGCGGGCACGGGCGGAGCGGGCCCGACTGCGGTGGAGCGGGCCGGACGGACGCGGGCTCGACGGAAGCGGGTCTGCCGGGAGTGGTCCGCCCCGCCCGGGCCGTACAGCCCCGACCGCAGCAGCCCGGCCCGACCGAGCGACGCCGGCCCGGGGCGACCAACCGCAGCACATCGGGCCGGGCCGTACCGGCCGAGCAGGACCGACCGAGAGGGACAGGCGTACACGTGACCGCAGCAGCCGACCGGCAGCTCACCTCGCTGAGCGAACTCGCCGGGCTCGTCGCCGGCGGTGCCACCCGCCGCAGCCAACTGGCCACCGCCACCGGCCTGTCCCGCGCCGCCGTCGCGCAACGCGTCGACCTGCTCATCGACCGCGGCCTGCTGGTCGAGACCGGCACGGTGGCCACCGAGCGCGGCCGCCCGCCGCTCTCGCTGCAACTCGCCTCGCACGCCGCCGTGGTGTGCGCGGTCGACCTCGGCGCCACCCACGCCACCGTCGCGATCTCCGAACTCGGCGGCGCCGTACTGGCGGAGACCACCGAGGACCTGGACATCAACGACGGCCCCGAGGCCGTACTGACCGCGCTGGACGCCCAGATCGGGCGGCTGCTCGACAGCGCCGGCCACCCCGCGGAGCACGTCCGCGCCATCAGCATCGGCGTGCCGGGCCCGGTCGAGGCGAGCACCGGCACCGTGGTCCGACCGCCCATCATGCGCGGCTGGGACGGCTACCGGGTGCCCGGGTTCTTCGCGGGCCGGCGGAGCGCGCCCGTCCTGGTGGACAACGACGTCAACATGATGGCGCTCGGCGAGTACGGCCACCGGCCCGCCACCGCCCACCTGCTGTACGTCAAGGTCGGCACCGGGATCGGCTGCGGCATCGTCTCCGGCGGCGTGGTCCACCGCGGCGCGACCGGCGCGGCCGGCGACATCGGGCACATCGCGGTACCCGGCCACGACGACGTGCTGTGCCACTGCGGCAACACGGGCTGCGTCGAGGCGGTGGCGTCCGGGGCCGCGGTCGCCGCCCGGCTCCGCGCGGCCGGCGTGCCCGCCGAGCACGCCGCCGACGTGGTGCGCCTGGTCGCCGCGGGCGACCCGCTGGCCCGCCGCCAGGTCCGGCTCGCCGCCCAGCGGATCGGCGACGTCCTCGCGTCCCTGGTCAGCTTCTACAACCCCGACACCATCGTGCTCGGCGGTTCCATCGCCTCCCTCCACGACGACCTGCTCGCGGACATCCGGGCCGCCGTCTACCGCCGCGCGCTGCCGCTGGCGACCCGCACCGTGGCCATCGAGACCACCCTGCTGGGCCGGCGCGCGGGCATCGAGGGCGCGCGCCGGCTCGCGGTCCAGCACCTGCTCTCCCCGGCGGGCATCGCGCGCTTCATCGGCTGAACGACCGGCTTGCCGCCGGCCGCGGCCAACTCCCCCGGCGGATAAGCGGAATCCGGTCGACGTGCCGTCAAAACCGCGCGCAGGGGGCCGAAGCGGACGCGTACGGGCCGGTGGACGCGGGTTGACAGGACCGCGGGTTTGGCCGAATCGGCGTCCTCGGGACGGCCGGACGGGCATCCTGGTGGCATGAAGGCGAACGGCGACGCGCAGGAGGAAGTGACCGGGCCCGGAGGGCCGCGGTCGACCGCACCCCCGTCACCGGTCGCGGCGGTGCTGGCCGCACCCGCGGACGTGGAGACCTGGAAGGCCCGCAAGGCCTACCCGTCCACGCTCTTCGCCGGCGGACCCGTTTTCGGCATCGCCGGCGAACGGGCCGACGGTGGCTGGATGTTGCGCCCCGGCTTCACCGGCCTCGCGCCCCAGGACGCGCGCGACGCGCTCGGCGCCCACTTCCGCGCCCGCGCCGAGCGGAGCGCCGCGGAAGGGGACGAGACCGGCCGCGCGCGGTTCACCGCCGCGGCCGAACGCCTCGACTGGGAACGCCTCGACGAGGTGACGGTCGCCGGCGAGCGCTACCGTGTGGTCCGCGCCGAGCGCTTCATCCGGATGGGTCCCGACGGACCCGAACCGCCCCGCGCCACCGACCCGGACCGGACCGACTCCGCGCAGCCGGCGCTCGACCCGGCGGCGGGCCTGGTCATCGCCTCCGGCAGCGACGCGGCGCTGTCGCCCGGCGTGCTGCGGGTCGAACTCCTCACCGCCCTGCGGAAGAACGGCACCGTGCCCCGCGACGTCCGCGAGGACTCCCACGCCGCCACTCGCACCCATCCCGGCGGCGTGCTGCTCCCCGCCACCTTCATGGCCGCCGAGCGCGAGGGCGGCCGCTGGCGTCCTCAGTCCACCGGAACCGCCGCGACCCCCCGTGATGCGCGGGACGGGCTGGCGGTGCAGCTGCGCGTGATGGTGCCGTGGCAGCGCGAACTCACCGACGACGAGCACGAGCTCTACAAGCGGGCCGCCGACCACCTCGACACCGAGCAGTGCGACGAACTCGACGTCGCCGGGCGGCACTTCCGCATCATTCGGGTCGAGCGCCTGATCCGGATCGGCCCCGACGGGCCCGAGGGCCCGCGGCGTTCCGACGCCGACCCCGTCCCGCCCGCCATGGTCCAGGAGCGCCAACTCCGCGAGCAGGAGCCGGTCCGGGACGAGGAGGAGGGCGAAGCCGAGGAGAGCACGCGGAAGTTCATGGCCCTGCTCGACGAGGAGCGGCGCCGCCGCGAGCGCCAGCGCGAGCACCGCTGAGGCCCCGCCGCTGAGGTCCGGGCCGCCCGCCCCCGGTCAGGCCGTGGGCAGCGGGACCCGCGGCTCCCGCGTGCGCCGCGCGTGCCAGCGGTGGTGCGTCGCGTACGAGCTCCACGGACGCCAGCCGGCCGCCCCCGCCGCCCGCGGGTCCAGCAGCACGTCCGGGTCACCCAGCGCGCGCATCCGCACGTATCCCGCCGTCCGCGGGCGCACCCCGGGCAGCGCCAGCAGGGCCCGCTCGGCCTCGTCGCGGTCCGCGCCCGGGTCCAGCCGCAGCGCCCCCGACACCAGGGCGCGGCACACCTCGCGCACCGCGGCGCGCCGCTCGCCCGGCACGTCCACCGCCGCCAGGTCCGCGTCCATCAGGTCGCCCGGCCGCGGGAACAGCAGCGTGAGGCCGCCGCTGGGCACCGCGAGCGCCCGGCCGTACGCCGCCGCCAGTGCGTCGGCGGCCCGCCGGGCGCGGGCCGCCGGCAGCCCCTCGGCCAGCACCGTGCGCACCGCCAGCTCCTCCGGGTCGGCCGCGCCCGGCGACCGCACCCCGGGGCGGCGCGCCACCAGCGGCGCCAGCTCCACGTCGCCGGAGAGCCGCTCGACCACCGCGTACGGGTCCGCGTCCAGATCGAACAGCCGCCGCATCCGCTGGGTCGCCGTGGTCAGGTCCCGCAGGTCCTCCAGATGCAGCCGGCACCCCAACCACCGCCCGGCGCCGCCTCGTTCGGCCACCTCCGCGACGCCCGCGCCGTGCGGCAGCCGCAGTGTCCGCCGGAAGGTGCGGCCGCCGCCGTCCGTGGCCACGACCTCCTCGACCCCCTCGACCGTCCGCGCCGCCAGGTAGTCGAAGACCTGCGCGCTGTCGTAGGCCCCCCGGTAAGCGAGCCGCAGCGGTACTCCCGCCGCGCCGTCGGGGCCCAGCCCGCCGGCCCGGCCGGAGCCGCCGCGGGCCGATCGCAACTGGGTCGGGGTGGCCGCGTAGATCTCCCGCATCGTCTCGTTGAACTGCCGCACGCTCGCGAACCCGGCCGCGAAGGCGATCTCCGCGGCCTGCAGCGACGTCGTCTGGAGCAGCACCCGCGCGGTGTGCCCGCGCTGCGCCCTGGCCAGGGCGATGGGGCCCGCGCCCAGCTCGGCGTTGAGCTGGCGCTGTACCTGGCGCGCGCTGTATCCCAGCCGCGCGGCCAGCCCGGCCACGCCTTCCCGGTCCACCACGCCGTCGCCGATCAGGCGCACCGCGCGGCCCACGACGTCGGCGCGGGCGTTCCAGTCCGCCGAGCCCGGCACCGCGTCCGGGCGGCACCGCCGGCAGGCCCGGTAGCCGGCGGACTGCGCGGCCGCGGCCGTCGCGAAGAAGGTGACGTTCTCGCGTTTCGGGGTGACCGCGGGGCAGCTCGGGCGGCAGTAGATTCCCGTGGTCGACACCGCGAAGAAGAAGGTTCCGTCGAAGCGGGCGTCTCTGCTGCGCACGGCTTCGTAGCGGCTGTCTTCCGTGGTCATGGGGCCCAGTATCCCCGGGGCACCCGGACCCGTCCGGCACTTTTCGGACATCGGGGTGCCCCTGACCCGCCCGGCTGCCCCGTCCTGCCCGGTTGAGGGACCACCCCCCGGTGGTGGGCTCGTCGCGCAGTTCCCCGCGCCCTGGTTTGTGCGGGTCCCTCCGCGAAAAGAGGGCCACCAACCAAGGGGCGCGGGGAACCGCGCGAGCAACCGGCCACCGACAGGTGGTCCCGGAACGGCGGAAGGTACCCCCCGGGGGAACCCCACCACCGGGAGATGGTCCCTCGACCGGGCAGAAGGGGGGATTCGGGGGGTCAGGAGCGCCGAATTGCGCGGGGCCCGGTGAACGCCGCGCCCACCGCGGCCACGCGGGAGCGCAACCCACGATCCGCGGTGACGACGAGGCAGGGGCGGTCCGGGTCGGCCGAGCGCGCCGCGCGGGCCACTTCGGCGATCAGATCGTCCCCGCTGCCGGGAGCGGACGCGACGGTCACGTCCGGGAGCGGGTCGACCCCGCGCGCGGCGCCCTCCACGACGAGGACGATCTCCAGCGGGACGCCCACCGCCCAGGGCGGCACGCCGGCGTCGGAGGGCAGGCCGGCCCCGGCGTACGGCACGAGCGCGTCGCGCAGGCGCTCCGCGGCCGCACGCCGGTCACGCCACCAGCCGTCGGGCACGGAACCGACCACGTTCGCGCCGTCGACGACGAGCAGGGGTCGTACGGTCGGCTCCGGCATCCGGGCTCCCGCCACTCGACGACTGGTCGGCTCACCCTCGCACACGCCGTGCGGCTCACCTCAGGTGAGCGGGGGCGCCGCGGGTTCCGGCTGGGGCGTCGGCGGGATGGGGTCCGGCGCCGGGGACGGGGGTGTGGGTTCCGGGCCCGGCGGTGTCGGCACCGGATTCGGCCCCGGCCCGGGCACGGGATGCGGGGCGGGAACCGGCGTCGGGTCGGGGCCGGGCGCCGGGTCGCCGGGACGCGGAGGTGTGGGAGTGGGATACGGCTCGGTCATCAGGTCCTCCCAGGTCGCTGGTACGCGGGCACGCGGAGACGCCCCGCCCTTGACGCCCACTCGCTTACCCGATGCCCGCCCGCACATGCGGCTTCCGTCCCGTGCGGGTGAACCCGGCGAAGATCGGCAACCGTGCCCGCACCCGCCATGTCCCTCCGGTCAACCGAATCCCGCGGAAAGGAGCCGAATCCGTGCCCATGAACCGCGAAACCCCTGGACAGCGCCTCGGCGGTGCCGACGGACCGGGCCACGGTCTCGTGCACGTCGTGATCACCGCCCGCGACGAGAGCAGCGCCTACCGTGTCTTCGACGCGCTGGTGGAGCGGTTCCCCGGGGTCGAGCCGCCCGACCCGTGGCCCGCCCGCCCCGGCCTGGTCGCGCTGAGCATGTTCGCCCAGACCCTCGGCGTCACCACGAGCTCCCCGTCCCCACCCATGCCCCCGCCCCTGCCGGTCTCCTCCTCCCTGCCGACTTCCCCGTCCCTGCCCCGCACACCTCGCCAGCGATCGGGTGATAATAGCGACAATGACCTGAATCGCGGCAACCACGGCAATCACGGCACATCCAGCGGAAGACGATGAGAACGGCCTGACAGTTCTGCCCGCGCCCATGGTCACCAGCCGCAGATCCGACCCGGAGCAGTTGGATGACAGCTCGCAAGCCCCCCGTCCGCACTCGCTACGACCCCCGCATCGGCCCCTCGACGTCCGGCCGCCGCGCCTCCCCGGCGATCCGTCCGGAGGACCGGCTGGCCATGAACGGCATGGGCAGCTTCGACTGGGACCTCGACCAGGGCATCTTCGACCTGGACGAGGCGGGCCTGCAGGTCTTCGACCTGCGCCCCGAGGAGTTCAACCGCAGCCCCGACGCGCTCGTGCTGCGCATCACCCCCGAGGAGGGCGACCGGATCGATCGCGAGCTGCGCCGCGCCGTGCAGTCCGGGCGCCGCAGCTACGGCGGCTACTTCCAGGTCACCCGCCGCGACGGCGTCAAGCAGTGGACCCACACCCAGGGCACCATCCTGCGCGACGACCAGGGCTACGCCCACCGCGTCGTCGGCATCATCAGGGACGCCACCGACGAGCTCACCCACTCCCCGCCCGCCGACATCTCCTTCGTCCCCGCCGGAGACGGCGGAGGCGCCGGCGCGGACGCCGCTGCCGGGGCCGCGTCCGCCGTCGGGCCCGGCCCGCCGAGCCGCCGGTTCTCCTCTGTCGTCGGCCGCACCACCGAGGCCCTGTCGCACGCCGTCACCGTCGACGACGTCATCGCCGTCCTGACCGGCGCCGGCGGCGTCGAGCGGTTCGGGGCGGACGGGCTCACGCTGTCCCTCGTCGACGGCGCCACCATGAAGTTCGTCGCCTCCAGCGGTGATCTGCTGCTCGACGTGCCGCCGTTCGAGCCGGTGCGCCTGATCGAGTCGCTGCCGCTCGCCGACTCGGTGCTGACCCAGCAGCCCCGCTTCTTCGGCGACACCGACGAGCTCGGCCGGCGCTTCCCGCTGGCCCGCCCGTTCGCGGACCGGATCGGGATGGACGCGTGCGCCTTCCTCCCGCTGATCGCCCAGGCGCGCGCGCTCGGCGGCCTCGCCCTGTTCTACCGCGACCGCAACTCCTTCAGCCGCGAGGACCGCGAGCTGTGCGTCGCGCTGGCCGGCATCCTCGCCCAGTCGCTCCAGCGCGCCATCCTCTTCGACCAGGAACGCGAGTTCGCGACCGGGCTCCAGTCCGCGATGCTGCCCCGGCGCCTTCCGCGCTTCGAGGGTGCCGAGATCGCGGTGCGCTACCACGCCGCCTCCAGCGGCCGCGAGGTCGGCGGCGACTGGTACGACGTCGTCGCCCTGCCGCAGGGCCGGGTCGGCCTGGTGGTCGGCGACGTCCAGGGCCACGACACGCACGCCGCCGCCGTGATGGGCCAGCTGCGCATCGCGCTGCGCGCGTACGCCGCCGAGGGCCATCCGCCCTCCACCGTGCTCGCCCGCGCCTCCCGCTTCCTCGCCGAACTCGACACCGAGCGCTTCGCCACCTGCGCCTACGCGCAGGTCGACCTCGCCACCGGCGCCCTGTGGACCGCCCGCGCCGGCCACCTCGGCCCGCTGATCCGGCACACCGACGGCCGTACCGGCTGGCCGAACGTGCGCGGCGGCCTGCCGCTGGGCCTGGCCACCTCGCTCGACATCCAGGAGTTCCCCGAGACCCGGCTCGACCTGGTCCCCGGCGAGACCCTGGTGTTCTGCACCGACGGCCTGGTCGAGGAGCGCGCCGGCGACATCACCATCGGCATGGAAGCGCTTGCCGAGGCCGTGCACACCGGCCCGCAACGCGCGGAGGAACTCGCCGACCACCTCGCGGACACGCTCTGGCAGCGCTGGGGTTCGAGCGACGACGTCGCGCTGCTCATCCTGCGGCGTTCCCCGGACCCCGGCACCACCCGCGCCCCGCGCATCCACCAGTACGTCCACCAGGCCGACCCCGAGGGGCTGGCCGAGGCCCGGCTCGCACTGCGCCAGGCCCTCACCGCCTGGCACATGGCCGAGCTCGCCGACGACATCGAGGTCGCGGCCGGCGAACTCCTGGTCAACGTCCTGCTGCACACGGAGGGCGGCGCCGTCCTCACGCTGGAGGTGCTGCCCGAGCCCGTCCGCCGGGTCCGGCTCTCCGTGCAGGACCGCTCCAGCGTCTGGCCCCGCCGCCGCAGCCCCGGCGAGGCGGCCACCTCCGGTCGCGGCCTGCTGATGATCGACGCGCTCTCGGAGACCTGGGGCGTGGAACCGCGCGGCGACGGCAAGGCGGTGTGGTGCGAGTTCGGCCCCGAGGAGAGCGAGGCAGGTCCCGACGGGCACCAGGAGCAGGCGGACGACCGGGACGGCCCCGAAGAGCGCAGCGATCCCGCGGGACCCGCCGGGCCCGCCCCGAAGGGCGAACCCGGCAGGGTCGGCGGCGCGTTCACCGCCTGACGGCGGCCGGCGCTCAACTCACGTTCAGCGCCGTGTCGTCGACGACGAAGGACGTCTGGAGCTTCGAGCCCTCCACGCCGGTGAACTTCACCGTCACCGTCTGGCCCGCGTAGGCGCTCAGGTCGAAGGTGCGCTGCGTGTAGCCGGACGCCGCATTGGTGTTGGAGTACGTCGCCAGCGTGGACAGCACCGTGCCCGAGGAGTTGACCACCTGCGCCTTCAGCGTGTCGTAGGCGGTCGTGCCCGTCTCGGCGGTGTCGATGTGCAGCCAGAAGCTCAACGTGGCCGCGCACCCGGACGGGATCGACACGCTCTGCGCCAGCGTGTCCGTGGTGGCCACGCCGTAGCCGTCCAGCCACGCCTTGTACGAGCCGCTGTGCGCGGGCTGCGCGGTGGCGTTCGTGATCACCTTGCTGCTCGCCGTCCAGCCCGAACTTCCCGACTCGAAACCGGGGTTGGCGAGCAGCTGGGCGGAGGTGCAGCCGCCCGAGCCGCCGGTGGTGCCCCCGGTCGTCGTCCCGGTCGAGGTACCCGTGGAGGTGCCGGTCGACGTGCCGGTGCTGGTGCCGCCGGTGGTGGTGCCGCTGCCGCCGCCGGCCAGCCACGCGGTCGCGTTGAGCGCGAGCGCGGCGTCGGTGCCGCCCGGGTCGTTCCAGCCGTCGTACAGGGTGTTGCCCGACTGGCCGGTGCCGTCGTCGACCGGGGAGCTGTCGCCCCAGATCGCCACCCGGCCGCTTCCGAAGGTGCTGGTGACGAAGAACGCCCCGGTGTTGCCGGAGTAACCCGTGCGGTACAGCAGGCCCTTGACCGACGAGTTGTCGGACGGCTTGAGCGTGAACGTGGTGCCGTCCGCCATGATGCTGCCGGTCACGGTGCCGAACGGGCCGTGCAGGACCGGGTCCGAGCTGTCGCTGATCGCCCGGGGGGTGTCGCTGCTGATGTCGAGCGAGTCGACGGAGAACCCGAACGGGTCCGTGTTGTCGACCCCGTTGTTGGTCAGCAGGTCGTTGATCACCTTCGGCGAGTCGTAGCCGTCGTTGTTGCGGTCGCTGCCGTTGTGGTCGGAGATCAGGAAGAGGCCGCCGCCGTTCTGCACGAACTTCATCACCGCGGTCTTCTCCGCGCTGCTGAGCAGGACGTTGGGCTCGTCGATCACGAAGGTGTCGAAGTTGCTGAGGTCCTGGGCGTTGGACGAGTCGCCGTAGGTGATGGTCCGGCCCGAGGGCAGCGTCGCCAGCTGGTAGCCGCCCGCCTTCTGGAGGGCGACACCCCAGGACGACAGCGCCCCGGTCCAGTCGGTCTCCTTGCTCGGCGCGGAGTTCTGGCCCAGCGGGTCGGGCTGGCTGGTGCTGATGATCCAGTCGGCGTTGCCGGCCGTCTCGGCCTTGGTGTTGTCGAACAGCACGCGATGGGTGGTCGCGGCCGGGGCGGCCGCGGCCTGGGCGCCGGAAGCGGCCTGCGCGCTGCCGCCGGACAGTCCCAGCGCGCCGAGCGCGGCCACCGCGCCCAGCGCGGCGATCGAGCCGACCAGCACGCGGCTGCGGGGGACCAGCGGGACGCGCGGCAGCCGCGGCACGCGGGTGGCGTGGGCGGTGCGCGACGCGGGGGTGGTACGGGACGAGCGGGGGACGCGGGAAGCGGGCATCCGTCAACCTCCAGGGTGGGGGCGGTGCATGGGGAACCGTCGGTGGAAGCGGCAGTGCGGTGCGGTGCGTTGGCGTGCCTCGGGGCGCGCCAGGACTCGGCGTGCGACACGATTCTGCGCGCGTAGAGCCCGAGAAGCATGTGTCTGGTGTGACGAATCGGTGAACGTCCCCCGACGCGGGTGTGTTTTCGGCCGCCGCAAGCACTCCGCTCCCCGGCCCGCACAGCGCGCCGCGCGCCGGGTCTCCGCGCCGTGGAGGCGCGGTCCGGTACGGGCGGCCGGGCCTGTTGCGGGACTGGATGCCGGGCGGGCCGCGGGCGAGGCCCCGCGCGCGCCTCCGGACGGCCGTCGTGCTGTCGCGGCGCCGGGCGGGCCGGGCGAGGATGGGGCCCGGGCGCATGCGCCGGTGCCGGCCGGGTAGGCACCGCTGGTACGGGTGCGCGTTCCGGCCGGGCGACCGGTCGGCCCGCACGCGGCGCCCGGCCCCGCGGCGGGACCGGCGGAATCGCCGGGGAATGGCGCGGAACCGGCGGCGCACCCGCACAGCACACCCGCAGCGCACCGGGGGGCAGAGGAGGAGCAGCACATGCCCATCGCCACCGTGGACCCCGCGACCGGCCGCACTCTGAAGACGTTCGAGCCGATGGACGCGGCCGCCGTCGAGGAGCGGATCGCCAAGGCACACCGCACCTTCCGGGAGTACCGCGAGACGGACTTCGCCACGCGTGCCGCCCTCCTGCGCGCGGCGGCGGACCTGCTGGACAAGGAGCGCGAGGAGATCGCGCGGACCATGACCACGGAGATGGGCAAGACACTGGCCGCCGCCCGCGCGGAGGCGGCCAAGTGCGCCAAGGCGATGCGCTGGTACGCCGACCGCGCCGAGGGGCTGCTCGCCGACGAGCACCCCGGTCCGGACGACGTCGAGGACAGCGGCGCCCACCGCGCGGTGGTGCGCTACCGGCCGCTCGGCGTGGTGCTCGCGGTGATGCCCTGGAACTTCCCGCTGTGGCAGGTGGTCCGCTTCGCCGCCCCCGCGCTGATGGCGGGCAACACCGGCCTGCTCAAACACGCCTCGAACGTCCCGCAGACCGCGCTCTACCTCGGCGACCTCTTCCGCCGGGCGGGCTTCCCCGACGGCTGCTTCCAGACCCTGCTGGTCGGCTCCGGCGCGGTCGAGGGCGTCGTGCGCGACCCCCGGGTGGCCGCCGCCACCCTCACCGGCAGCGAGGGCGCCGGCCGTGCGGTGGCCGCCGCGGCCGGCGACGAGATCAAGCCCACCGTGCTGGAACTCGGCGGCAGCGACCCGTTCGTGGTGATGCCGTCGGCCGCCGACGAGCTCGACTACGCCGTCTCCACCGCCGTCACCGCGCGGGTGCAGAACAACGGCCAGTCCTGCATCGCCGCCAAGCGCTTCATCGTGCACGAGGACGTGTACGACACCTTCACCGCGCGCTTCGTGGCGGCCATGGAGCGGCTGACCGTGGGCGACCCGATGGCCGAGACCACGGACATCGGGCCGCTGTCCACCGAGCAGGGCCGCGCCGACGTGGAGGAGCTCGTCCAGGACGCGGTGTCCCGGGGCGCCCAGGCGCTGTGCGGTGCACAGCGTCCCGCGTCGCTGCCCGAGGGCTGGTTCTACGAGCCCACGGTGCTGGCCGGCGTCACCGAGGAGATGCGCATCCACCGCGAGGAGGCGTTCGGCCCGGTCGCCACCCTCTACCGGGTGCGCGACCTCGACGCGGCCGTCGCGCTGGCCAACGACACGCCGTTCGGGCTCAGTTCCAACGTCTGGACCCGGGACGAGGACGAGCAGCGCCGCTTCGCCCGCGACCTCGACGCGGGCGGGGTGTTCTTCAACGGCATGACCGCCTCCCACCCGGCGCTGCCCTTCGGCGGCGTCAAGCGGTCCGGCTACGGACGCGAGCTGTCCGCGCAGGGTATCCGCGCCTTCTGCAACGTCACCACGGTGTGGTTCGGGCGCTGACCGCGGTGGTCGCCGAGGGCCGTGGCGGCGCGGGCGTCAGGGCCGGAGCGCGGCCGTACGCAGCGCGGCCGCGGTCAGCGTGGACGCGGTGCGCACGGCGCTGGCGATCGCCTCGTCCGGCGCGAGCCCGCACAGGTCGGTGAGGCAGAAGAGTGCCTCGGCGCTGACGGTCACCGCGAGATCCCGCTCCAGCTGGGCGAGCCCTTCCGGGTCCGCGGCCGCGAACGCCTCGCGGACCGGCGCCAGCGCGTGGTCGATCAGTCCGAACCGGATGCCGGGCCGGGCCGCGGCCGTCTCCGGGCGGGTGATGGTGGCCGCGATCATCGCACGGACCGCGCCCTGCCGGGCGAGGGTGCCGCGCAGCAGGAACTCGCAGGCGTGGGCGACGCGTTCGACCGGGTCGACCGAGTCCGCGACCGGCCGGAGCGCTTCGGCCGGTTCGGGCCACGCGCCGGCCAGCGCCTCGCTGATCAGCGAGGGGAGGTCGGGGAAGTACCGGTAGGCAGTGGCCTCGGAGACCAGTGACCGCCGGGCGATCTCGGGCATCGTCACCTCGCGGCCAGACCCGATGAGGTCGCGGGCGGCCGTCATGATCGCCGTGCGGGTGCGCTGCTTCTGGTTGCTGCGACCGGTGCCGGCCTGTGTCGTCATCTGCCGTGCCCTCCTGTCGGTTCACCCTCATCCTAGCATGTCACTCTCATCGTGAGAGTGGACTTGCACGAACCATGCGAGCGGCCTACCTTCGTGAGAGCACACTCTTACGAAGGAGTCGCAGTGAACCAGGTTTCCGTGGTCGGCCCGGACGCCGGCGAGACGATCCGGCTGGGGACGACGCGTATGCGCATCCTCGAGGACGGGAGCACCACCGGACACCGGATCGGCATCGGCGAGATCACCCTCGCCCCGCACACCGACGGTCCGCCGCAGCACCGGCACGCGCAGCACGACGAGGGCTTCTACGTCGTCTCCGGCACGGTGCACTTCACCGTCGGGGAGACCGTCCACGTCGCCCCGGCCGGCACCCTCGCGATGATGCCGCCCGGCGCGCCGCACACCTTCGCCAACCACGGCGACGAACCCGCCGTGCTCCTCAACACCTTCACGCCCGACCTGTACGTCCAGTACTTCCGCGATCTGCGCGACATGATCGCCGGCGGCCAGGAGCTGACCGCGCAGGCGACCATCCGCACGATGAGCCGCTACGCCACCGTGCCCGCCGACGACTTCGCCTGAGCTCCTTCCCGAGTCCCCCCGTTCCCCCCGCTCCCCCCGATTCAGGAGTATCCGAATGACCGGCACCACGCGCACGCTCCGTCTCTCCGTGGAGCGCGGCGACCTCGATGTCACCGTCACCATCGACGACCACCACCACGACCACGCCTCGCCGGAGAACCCGCACGATCAGCACCCCCCGCGCGTCTTCCTCCTGCTGCACGGCGGTGGTGGCCCGCAGACCGTCGCGCCGTTCGCCCGGCAGCTGGCCGACCAGCGCCGCTGCCGGGTGATCACCCCCGTCCACCCCGGCTTCGGCGGCACCCCGCGGCCCGACTGGTTGACCGACCCGGGCGGCCTCGCCGAGGTCCACGCGGCGCTGCTGGACGCGCTCGACGTCCGTGACGTCACCGTCGCCGGCAACTCCCTCGGCGGCTGGATCGCCGCCGAAATGGCCGTGCTGGAGAGCGACCGCACCGCCGGCTTCGTCATCGTCAACGGCGTCGGCATCCGCGTCCCCGGCCACCCCGTCGCCGACACCTTCTCGCTGACCCCGGTCGAGCTGTCCCGGCTCTCCTTCCACGACCCCGCGAAGTTCCGCTTCGACCCCTCCGCGCTCACCGACGAGCAGCGGGCGATCGCCGGCGCCAACCGCGCCGCGCTCGAGGCGTACGCCGGGGCGGACATGGGTGATCCGACACTGCGCGAGCGGCTGGCCAAGGTCACGCGACCCACGCTCGTGGTGTGGGGCGCGGGCGACCAGGTGGTGGACGAGGCGTACGGGCGGGCCTTCGCGGAGGCCGTCCCGGGTGCGGAGTTCCGGCTGCTGCCGGGCACCGGCCACCTTCCCCAGGTCGAGACCCCGGACCTGTTCCTGCCCGTGCTCTGGGAGTTCGCCGAGGGCCTGAGCTGAGCGGCGGGACGCCACCGGCGGCGTGCGGAGGGGCATCCTAGAACAGTCGCCCGCACGTACCAGTGGAAATTGCCAGAACTCCCCGAACGTGGCGGCACGGTGCGTAACTTCCACGTCACCGCCGCATCCGGCGGTGGCCCGACGGGCCGTGCACCGAGGGGAGACGTGTGTCCGGGATCGACGCGTGCCTGCTTGAGGCGATGACGCTGCCCGGGGCCAGAGGGGCCGCGCTGGTGGAGTGGATCAGCGGGCTGGCGCTCGGCAAGGTCGGAGAGGCCCCGGACGGCGACCACGAGGCGATGGCCGCGCAGACCGCCGACTTCGCGCGGGCCGCCGCCGAGCATCCGGTGTTCGCCGGTCCGCAGGCCGCCGCCGAGGCGGAGGCGGCGGGCGACAAGGGCCCGCTGGTCGAGGACGTCGTGGTGGTCACCCGCACCGGATACCACCTGCTGCGCTTCGTCGAAGCCCCGTACGAGGGCGGGGTGTTCCTGCACCTGTGGCTGGACAGGGCGCAGGGCAACCTCGCGCTCGCGCTGATCCGGCTGCGCGACCTCGCCGAGGGGCTGGTGCTCGCATGACCGCCGAAGCGCCCGCCGCGCCCCTCTCGCCGATGCTGGTACGCCTGGCCGAGCAGCGTGCGACCGGTGCGCTGCTGCGCGACACCGGCATCCTCTACCTCCTGGACGGGCAGGTGGTGCACGCCGAGAGCCCGGCCGCCCCCGGCATCGAGGTGCTGCTGACGGTCGGCGGCCGGCTACCGGCGGACGCGTGGCAGGAGGCGGTGCGCCGGGGCGGCGCCCAGTGCCGTACCGCGCGCTGGCTGGTGGACCACCACCGGCTGGCCGAGGGGGAGTTGGAGATCAGCCAGCTCGGCACGCTGTTCGACGCGGCCTTCTTCGTACTGGCGCCCACCGGCGGCCCGACCCGGTTCCGGCACGGCGCGTCCCACTGGTTCGGGCCGGTGCGCGCGGTACCGGTGACCGAGGTGGAGCGGGAGGCCCGCAGGCGCCGGAGGTTCCTCGACACGCTGTGGCCGTGCCCGCAACTCGACGCGGCGCCCGTACGCGCCCGGCACGACCCGCGGTTGCCGCCCGCCACCCGTCACGAACGCGCGGTCCTCGACCTCGCCGACGGGGTGCGCACCCCCTCCGCCATCGCCGCCCTGCTGGGCCGGCCCGCCTTCCACGCGCTGGTGCACGTGCGGCGGCTCGCCGCGGCCGGGCGCGTGGCCGTCCCCCCGCCCACCACCGCCCCGGGGCCCGGGCCCGCGCCCGCCTGGTTCCGGGACATCGCCCACGACGCGGACGCGGCGCTGCTGCGGCGGCTCCGCGACGCCCTGGAGCACCTATGAGGCGCGCCTCGCGGCAGCGCGCCGAACGGGCCGGACGAAGGAGACTCATGGCGCACGAAGCCGACGTACTCGACGAGCTGGCCCGGCTGCGGGCAAGGCTGCCCGACGTGACCGGCGTCCTCGCCTCCGGCGTCGACGGGCTGGTGCTCGCCCATGACGCCCCCGACACGCACCCCGAGACCCTCGCCGCGCTGAGCTCCGCCGGGCTCGGCATCGGGCTGCGGCTGTCCGACGCGGCCGGCGACCGCTCGTTCCGTGAGCTTCTGGTGCGCGGCGAGCACGGCTACGTGGCGCTGTACGCCGCGGGGTCCGCCTGCGTACTGACTGTCCTGGCCGGGCCGCGCATCAACGTGGGCCGGCTGCACATGGAGGCCCGCCGGTCCGGCGCGTACCTCGCGCACCTGCTGGACGGCACCGCCGACGACAGGGAGGACGCCTGACCCATGACCGAACGTCCACCGCGGGCGCGCAGCGCCCACGCCAGATCCCCCCGCACCACCACCCAACCGCCGGGCACCCCGGCACCCGTGAAAGGAAGCACCCACGCCATGGCCAACACCGAAACCGCCCTCAAGGACGCGATGACCTCGATCGAGGGCGTCATCGGCGTCGCCCTCGTCGACTACACCAGCGGCATGGCCCTGGGCACCCTCGGCGGCGGGAAGGACCTCGACCTCACGGTGGCCGCCGCGGGGAACACCGACGTGGTGCGCGCCAAGGCCCGCACCATGGAGATGCTCGGCCTGAAGGACCAGATCGAGGACATCCTGATCACCCTCGGCGGGCAGTACCACCTGATCCGCCTGCTCAGCGGCCGCGGCAAGAGCGGGCTGTTCCTCTACCTCGCCCTCGACAAGCAGCGGGCGAACCTGGCGATGGCCCGCCACCAGCTCAAGCGGATCGAGAACGACCTGGAGGTCTGACCCCGGCCGGCGCCGGGGCCGGGGAGCAGTGACGTTTCGCCGACCCGAACGTACAGTGTTCGCACGCTGACGTGGGGGGCACCACATGATCACCGAGCCTGAGGCGTCCTGGGACACCGGCGACGGCGGCGGCACCGGCCGTCAGGACGTCACCGGCGGGGCGGGCGGCCTGCTGCCCGGCCCGCGGTCCGAGGTGATCGAGGGCGTGCCGCCCGGCCCCGGCAGGGTCGCCCGGCTGCCCGGGTGGGTGTGGGGGGCCCTCGGCGGCGCGCTCGCCGTCACGCTGGCCGGTGCCGGCCTGGCCTACGCGGGCGTCCTGCCGCAGCATCGTCCGGCCCCGGACCTGCACGGCTACCGGCTCGGCCAGAGCCCGTGCGGGGCCCACACCTTCGACGCGTTGAGCAGCGCCGTCGCGCCGCGGTCCAGCGGGGTGTGGCCCGCGGTCTTCGAGCACACCCCGCAACTCGACCGCGCCCAGTGCGTCTTCCTCGCCAATGACGCCCGCACGCGCGGCGGGACCACCTCCTACGACCTCCAGGTCGAGGTCGACCTGCACCGGCGTACCGACCCCGCGCCGGAGTTCGACGCGGAGCGGTCCGTGGACCCCTCGACGCTGAAGGTCGCCACCCGCACCACCACGACGCCCCACCTGGGCGACCGGGCGTACCTGCTGGAGTTCGACACCCCCACCCGCATCCTCAAGGTGCGCAGCGGCGGCGCGGTGGTCACCCTCCGGCTGGAGGCGACGACCACCCCCTACGGCACCGGACCCGACACCGAGGCGCCCGACCTGCCCGACCTCGGGCGCCTCACGCCCGCACTCACCGACGCGGCCCGCGCCATCCTGACGACCCTGGCGGCCTGACCGGCGGGGTCGTCGGCCCGGTGCGCGTCAGCCGGCGGCCCGCCGCACCGCCGGCCGCCGGTCGCCGCCGGGCGACGCGTCCCCGGCGGCATCGCGGGCACACGCGGTGTCGCCGTCCGGGCCGGAGCCCGAACTGCGGTCCGCGCCGGGCATCGTGGCGGTCCCGCCGTCCGGCCGGTGCGGTTCCTCCAGCCGGGCCCAGATGCACTTCCCGTTCTCGGTGTAGCGGGTGCCCCACCGCCCGGACATCATCGCGACGAGCTGCAGCCCGCGGCCGAACTCGTCGTCCAGCAGCGGGTGCCGCACCCGCGGGGTGGCCTGCGAGCCGTCGTAGACCTCGCAGACCAATGACTGCTCGATGTGCAGCAGCCGCAGCCGGACGACGCCCTCCCCACCGGTGCCGTTCGCCTCCGGGCCCTGGTCCAGGCCGAGTCCGAGGTGGAGACCGAGACCGCCCTCCAGGCCGAGGTCGCCGAGGCCGACCTCGGCCTCGTCGTCGCCGGCCGGGGCCCCGGACTCCACCTCGGAGTCGGCCGGGGACGGTTCGGGCACCAGTCCCACCGCGTGCCGCACGGTGTTGCCGATCAGCTCGCTGATGATGAGCGTGGCCACCTCGGCCAGGTCCGCCAGCCCCCAGGCGGCCAGCTGCTCGGAGGCCAGCTCGCGGGCCCGGCCCGCGGACTCCGGTGCCCACGGCAGGTCCCAGGAGGCCATCCGGTCGGCGGGCACCCGGCCGGTGCTCAGTGCCAGCAGCACCGCGTCGTCCTGGCGGCGCGGATCGGGCGGCAGCTGCCCGGTGACCGTCTCGCACAGCGCGGTCAGCCAGCGCCCGGCCGGCTCGCCGGCGGCCGGGGCGGGCCTGGTGCCGGTGAACTGCGCGACGACCTCGGTCAGTTCGTCGGAGTCCGGCGCGTGCGAGCCGAGCAGCCCGTCGGTGTACAGCAGCAGCACGGTGCCCTCGGCGAGGGTGGCCTCCGTGATCTGCGCGGGAAGCTGCGCCATGCCGAGCGGGGGGCCGGTGGGGATGGTGAGGCGGTGGGGCGTCCCGCCCGGTTCCAGGGCGATCGGCGCGGCGTGGCCGGCACTGGCGATGCTGCACGCGCCGGTGGTGGGGTCGTACAGCGCGAGCAGGCAGGTCGCGCACACCACCGGGTCGTCGATCCGTGGGGCCAGCCGGACCACGACGTCGTTGAGGCGCGCCACGATCTCGTCCACCGGCAGGTCGAGGGCGGCGACGGTCAGGACCGCGTGCCGGATGATGCCCATGGCGATCGCCTGCTCCAGGCCGTGGCCCATCACGTCGCCGATGACGACGAGGGTGCGGCCGCCGGACAGCGGGATCGTGTCGTACCAGTCGCCGCCGAGTTCCTGGCCGTCGGCGGTGCGGTAGCGGGCGACCGCGCGCAGGGCGGTGGTGACGGGGAGGTTGCCGGGCAGCAGTTCCTGCTGGAGTCGCTCGGCCCGGTGCCGGGCGGACTCGTACAGCCGGGCGTTGCCGAGTGCCTGGGCGAGGATCACGCCGACGGTGCCGAGGAGGGTCTTGTCGTCCTCGGTGAAGGTGCGCGGGGCGTTCCAGCCGATGACGCACGAGCCGAGCCGGTAGTCACCGACGACCAGCGGCAGCACCGCCCACGCGCGGACGCCCTCCACCTCGGCCAGCCGGCCGAGCAGCGACGACAGCATGTCGGGGCGCGCGCCGGGCGCCGCCGCGACCGGCTCGAACAGGCGGGAGTCGGGGAGGAAGCGGGGCCGGTTCGGCCGGCCCCCCGCCGCGTACACGGCGTTCACCGGTGAGGTCGGCCCGCCCGTGGCCGTCCCCTCCTCCCGGTACTCCGCGGTCAGCCGCAGCCGCAGTTCGTGCAGGTCATCGACGAGCGCGGCGGAGAAGCCGGTGTCGCCGACCAGCCGGGGCGACTCCCCGGACAGGTCGTGGACGACGAGGCCGTCGGCGTCGACCAGCGGGGGCACGTGCTGGACGATCGCCGTGACCACGTCCTCGGTGTTCAGCGCGCGCACCAGCGCCGCGTTGAGGTCGGCGACGCGCCGGCCGCGTTCGGCGGCGGCGTGCTCGGCGCGCCTCTGCTCGGTCGTGTCGGACATCGTGATCGACACGAAACCGCCGATCTCCACCGCCTTGACCAGGAACGACGCCGAGCCGCGCGAGGTACGCCGGTTGACGGCGACCTCCGTGGTGGCCGCGGAGCCGGGCGCGGCCCGGGCCCGGTCGAGGAGCTCGGGCAGGCCGTGGTCGCGCAGCAGCGGCTCGGCGTCCCAGGGGGTACGGCCGACGATGTCCTTGGCGGCGCCGCCGAGTTCGCGCGCGGCCTGGTTGGCCCACTGCACGCGGTTGTCGGCGCCGACCACGTGGATCGGGTCCGGGTTCAGCTCCAGCAGGCCGGCCAGCCACTCCAGTTGGCTGCGGCGCGTGGTGACGTTCCACGCGGTCCCGACCATCCGTACCGGGCGGCCGTTCTCGTCGTGCTCGAAGGCGCCCCGCAGTTCGAGCCAGTTGACCCGGCCGGACTCGTCCAGGACGCGGTACTCCACCGCGTACGGCTGGCCGCTGGCCAGCGACTCGTCGATCGCCCGGTCCACCCCCGGCCGGTCCTCCGGGTGGATCCGCTCCATCCAGCTCTCGATCCGGTGGTCCCAGGTGTCCGGGTCGAGACCGGCCAGCTCGACCAGGCCCTCGGTGACCTCGTCGATGTCGAGCAGCCCGGTGTCCAGGTCCCAGGTCCAGGTGCCGACGCTGATCTGGTGCATGACCTGCCCGCGCACGCCCTGCGGCAGCTGCCACCACGGCGTGGTCCCGCTGCGCCAGCGCCGGGCGACGGGGAGCCGGGCCGCGGCCAGCGCCGCGACGTCGACGAGGAACTGCTGCCGGTCGGGCGCGGGTTCGTGCTCCGCCAGCACCGACAGCACCCCGATGGGGGTGCCGTCCACCAGGATCGGGGCCGAGAGCACCCCGCACGCGCGCAGCGCGTCCGGCACGCGACTCGACCCACGCCCGCCTCGGTCGGTGTTCGCCCCGCCGCGCGGGGTGCGGTCGGCCTGGCCGTCGGGCCACCGGGGCGACCACTGCACCCGGCGCCGCTCCACCGCCCGCACCGGCGCGAGTCCGGGTCCCTCGACCCGCTCCCAGGCCCGCGCGACGGGGTCGGGTACCCCGCCGGCCGCCGCGAGCCGCAAGCTGCCGTGCTCGCGCCCGGCCAGGTGCGCCAGGCCGCCGATGCCGCCGAGTGCCGCGACGCACTGCTGCACCGCGAGCCGCAGCACATCCGCCTCGCCGAGTCCTTCCGCGGCGTCCAGCACCGCCAGCCGCAGCGCGTCGGAAGCGCCGGCCGGCCCGATGCCGCCGTCGTGCCCGGAACCGTTCATCGCCTCATCCGCCTCAGCCACCTCAGCTTTCCCGGGCCCACGGCGCCGGGAGCTGCGGCCGCCGCGGGCGCGTTCCGCTGCTGGTGGTCACGTTACGGGGCAAACGCGGCATTCTCTCGCCACGCGCGGCGCCGACCCGCGGGGACCACCCCACGGGAGGGTCCCCGCGGGTCGGCGCCGCGCGGAAACGGGGGCTGCGCCCCAGGTCAGCGAGTGTGGCGACCGCTCCGGGGGAGGCGGCGCCGCGGTGGAGCCACCGCGCGGGAGTCGTCACGCGGCGGCGTCCACCGCCTCGGCCGGGCCGCCCGGCGCATCGCCGAGGGCCGCCGCGGCCGGCGGCCGTGCCGCTACGCGCCGCCCGCGTTGCCCAGGGTGAGCGTCCAGGAGGTCGGCGCCGCGTCCTGGAGGTGGCCGTCCACCGGGGCGGCGCCGGTCGGGCCGACGTCGTCGTAGGGGAAGGCGTAGCCGATCGTGGCGTACTGGTGCACCAGGCGGGCGTAGTGGTTGGTCACCGGGTCCTGGTAGTAGCCGGAGGGGCTGACCCCGTCGGGCTGGTTGTCGCCGCCGGCAACCAGCAGGGAGCTGCGGTTGAGGGCGGCGGCCAGCCGTGCCGCGACCGCGCCGCGCGCGTCCGATCCGGAGTTGTACAGCGGCCCGCTGGCGCAGCCGAAGATGTCGACCGCGCTCGGGCGGGTGAACGCCACCCCGTCGTCGTTCAGCCCGCCGAAGACGAACGCGTCGCCGGACACCGTGCCGGAGTAGGTGCCGGAGCTGCCCTGGGCGTTCACGGTCAGCGGCGTGCCCGCGTAGTGGCTCCACACCGCGTCGAGGTAGGGGTCCCAGTAGCCGCCGAAGTCGGTGGGGGAGTGCGACGGGGCGAGGATCCGCAGCGGCGCGCCGCCCGAGCCGGTGGCGACGAGCTGGTCCCAGGGGGCGCCGTCGGCGGCGTGCTGGGCCTGGAGCCCGGAGGCGATGGAGGCGAGGGCGCCGTCCGGCAGCGGGCTGACCGACTGGTTGCCGCCGGCCCCGGTGCTGGCCATCGCGATGGGCAGCGCCACCATGTCGACGTAGCTGATGTTGGCGTAGAGGTTGGCGCTGTTGAAGGTGAACTCGGCGAACGTCCACTGCGTCTGCCAGTTGGGGTCGGAGCTGGTGAACCCCGGCTGGACCAGGCCCGGTACGCCGCCGGAGCCGCCGGGCGGGTTGACGAAGAACTGGATGCGGTCGTCGACGGAGAACCAGACGCGGCCGCCGATGACGTACTCCTGGAGCGGGACCGTGGTCGCCGCGGAGCCCGAACCGCCCAGCGGTATCGCGTAGTCGGGGACGGGGGTGAGCACCGACGAGGGGCTGGGCAGCCGGTTGAAGGCGCCGTCGGCGCCGACGAATCCCGGCCAGCCGGATGCGTCGGAACCGCTGATGTAGGCGTATACGGTTCCGCTGCCGGACCGGTTGGCGAGCGAGACCGGCAGCGAGGCACCGGCGGCGGACGCGCGGGGGGACAGCGTGGCGAGGCCGGTCGCGGCACCCGCCGCGGCGAGACCGGTGCCGCCGACCACCTTGACGAATGATCGTCGAGAGAGCACGAACTCCTCCTGCGGGGTGTGGGGGCGCGGGTGGCGCGTCGCACCACCGGCGTACCCGTCGGTAGGAATGTGGCCCTCCACTATTGGCCTGAACCAATGCCCGGGGCAAGGGGTGTTGCGCGATCCTGTGCGATCGCGTGCGATTGCGCGAACGCGCGCGGACGGGATCGCACGGGACCGGTCGCACCGGATCCACCGGGTACGCCCGACCGCGGCACGGCCCGGCGGGACCCTCCCAGGAGGAGCCCGCCGGGCCGTCGCCCTCAGGCGCGCGGGCCGCTACTGCAGCACGCGCACGTAGTCGACCAGCATCTTCTGCGGGAAGACGGAGGTGGCGTCCGGGGCGCCCGGCCAGTCACCGCCGACCGCGTTGTTGAGGATGATGTAGAAGGGGTGGTCGTAGATCCAAGGGCCCCTGGTCTGCTCCAGGTTGGCCTTGTCCACGGTGAAGAAGGCGTTGCCGTCCACCGAGAACGTCATGTGGCTGGAGTCCCAGTCCAGCGCGTAGGTGTGGAAGTCGGTGGAGAAGTCGCTGCCGGCCACCGTGTAGGGCGAGCCGTCGCCGTTGCCGCCGTTGTAGGCGGGCGCGTGCAGCGTGGAGTAGACGGCGTCCGGGACCTTGCCGACGTGCTCCATGATGTCGATCTCGCCGCACTGCGGCCACGGCGTACCGGTCTTGAAGTTCGAGCCCAGCAGCCAGAACGCGGGCCACAGGCCCTGCGTGCCGCTCACCTTGATCCGGGCCTCCACGTGCCCGTAGGTGAAGTTGAAGTGGTCCGAGGTGTTGATCCGGCCCGAGGTGTACCCGGTCGAGGTCTTGTCCGCCTCGATCACCAGGTTGCCGTTGCCGTCCATCGTGGTGTTGTCGCCGTTGGTGTACGTCTCCAGCTCGCCGTTCTGCCCGTTGCCGGGGTCCTGGCTCCACTTCGAGGAGTCCGGCTCGCTGCCCGCCGCGCCGTTGAACTCGTCGTCGAAGACGGTCTTCTCCGGGTTGCCCGGGTTCGGCGGGGTGGCCGGCGGCGGGGTGGGTTCGCCGCCGGTGCCGTACACGTCGAAGTCGTAGAGCGAGTAGCCGTAGCCGTTGCTGCGCGCGGTGCCGTACATCCGCACGTAGCGGCCGGTGCCGTCGACGTTCAGGGTCTCCTTGAAACCCTTGCCGCTGGTGGTCGAGTAGATGCTGGTCCAGTTCGTGCCGTCGGCCGAGGTCTGGATCTGGTACGACGTCGCGTACGCCGGGTCCCACTGCAGGACCACCTGGGTGATGTGCGCCGTCGCGCCCAGGTCCACCTGGATCCAGCCCGGGTCCACCCAGCCGTTGACGTCACTGGTCGCCCAGCGGGTGGCCGGGTCGTGGTCGAAGGCCTTCGCGGGGGTGCAGCCGCCGCAGTTCGCGTCGTCCTGGTACGTCGAGGCGGTGGCCGGCTTGCCGTACGACAGCAGCGTCGCGTCGCCGGGCGGGGGAGTGGTGCCCCCCGTGCCGCCGCCGGTGCTGCCGCCCGTGCTGCCGTCGCCCCCGGTGAACACCTGGAACTCCCAGAGCGAGAAGCCGTACTGGGTGGCCCGCTGGGTGCCGTACATCCGCACGTAGCGGCCGGTGCCCGACAGCGTGATCAGCTCGGTCGCGCCTGGGCCGGTCGTGGTCGAGTACACGTTGGTCCAGTTCGTGCCGTCGCCGGAGACCTGGATCTGGTACGCCTTCGCGTACGCGGTCTCCCAGTTCAGCTGCACCCCGCAGATCGGCTGGGACGACCCGAGGTCGACCTCCAGCCACTGCGGGTCGGCGGCCGCGCTGGACCAGCGGGTGCCGTTGTCGCCGTCGACCGCGTCGGCGGCCGGGGTGCCCCCGTTCTCCGTGGAGGAGGCGGTCGCCGTCTTGTGCAGTGCCGCGTTCGTGGTGGAGCAGGCCGCGTTCGAGGTGCCCGCTGTCCCGAACACCTGGAACTCCCACAGCGACACGCCCCACTGGGTGGCCCGCTGCGTCGTGTAGAGCCGGACATAACGCCCGGAACCGTTTACGGAAACCGTCTCGGTGCCGCCCTTGCCGGTGGTGGTCGCGTAGGCGTTCGTCCAGTGCGTGGCGTCGGCGGAGGTCTGGATCTGGTAGGCCGTCGCGTACGCCGTCTCCCAGTTCAGGGTGACGGAGCTGATCGTGTCGGTGGCGCCGAGGTCGACCTGGAGCCACTGGGGGTCGGACGCGGCGCTGGACCAGCGGGTGCCGGTGTTGCCGTCGACCGCGTCGGCCGCCGGGGTGCCCGCGTTCTCGGTCGAGGAGGCCGTCGCCGGCTTCCCCTGCGAGAGCAGCGTGCTCGCCGCCCGCGCCGGGCTCTGCGTGATCACCAGCGTGAAGGCGGCGACCAGCGCCGCGACGCACGCGAAGATCAGGGAACGGGTGAGATGTCGGGGATGGGGTCGGGACAGGTGTGGGGGGTTGCCGGTCACGGCTTTCTCCTGGGTGTCGCGAGCGAGAGAGCGCTCTCTGAATGGTGTGATGATTACGGCGGTGTTGATGACACGTCAAGAAAGTGAACGAGATTCGTGGCATCGGCTGTTGGTGCGTCCAAGAGCTCGACGCGGGGGCGGGGAGCGGAGCGCGGTGCGGGGGCGCCGGTCGCGGCCGTGCCCGCGGGTGCCCGCCTGTTCCGTACCGGCGCTGCGCGGCTGACCGTGCTCGCCCGCGCGCCCTCCGTGCCCGGGAAAAGATCGACCCTAGGCTGACCCCGCAGTGATGAGATCGTCGCGAGCGGGAAAGGGCACGGGATGCCCGACGTACCTGAACCCATGGTCAAACTGGTCCGCTGGACGGCCGAGCCGGTGGCCGCGCAGATCATCCGGTCCACGGCCGCGGCCGTCTTCGCCTACCTCGCGGCCATCTGGCTGCTGCCGCAGCCGGTCCCGCTGACCGCACCGCTCACCGCGCTGCTGGTCGTCCAGGTCACCCTCTACTCGACGTTCATGACCGGAATCCGCCGGGTCAACGCGGTCGTGGTCGGCGTGCTCATCGCGATCACCTTCAGCGCGCTGGTCGGCCTGAGCTGGTGGAGCCTCGGCCTGATCATCCTCACCTCGCTGCTGATCGGCCGGGTGGTGCGGGTCGGCGAGTTCGAGGTGGAGGTGGCGATCTCCGCGATGCTGGTGCTCGGCGTGACCAAGGTGGCCACCACCGCCTGGGACCGCGTCTACGAGACGCTGATCGGCGCCGGCGTCGGCCTGCTGTTCAACCTGCTGTTCGCCCCGCCGGTGTGGGTGCAGTCCGCCGGCGGCTCGATCGAGGCGATGGCCCACCGGATGGGGCAGCTCTTCCGCGACATCGGCGGACAGGTCGCGGGGCATCTGACGGTCGAGCGGGCCGCGGCCCGACTGCACGAGGCGCGCCGGGTCGACCACGACATCGCCGAGGTGGACGCGTCCCTGCGGCAGGCCGAGGACAGCCTGCGGTTCAACCCGCGGGTGCGCGAGGGGCTGCTGTCCCGCGTGGTGCTGCGCACCGGCCTGGACACCCTGGAGATCTGCGCGGTGGTGCTGAGGGTGCTCTCCCGCACGCTCACCGATCTGGCCAAGGAGCGCACCGGCGAGACGCTCTTCTCCGAGGAGGTCGCCACCGAGCTGGAACGGCTCTTCGACCACGTGGCGGGCGCGGTCGAGAGCTTCGCGGTGCTGATCACCACGCAGATCGCGGAGAACGCCCAGACCGCGGAGGACCGGCTCGCGGAGGCCCTGGCCGGCGCCGCGGAGGTGCGCGATCGGGTGGCGGACCTGCTGCTGGCCGGGGTGCAGCGGCATCCGCGGCAATGGCAGTTGCACGGGGCGCTGCTGGCGGAACTGGACCGGATCCTGGACGAACTCGCCGTCGAGAAGCGCTCCGAGCGGCTGGTGGAGGAACTGGACCGGCAGTCCACGGAGATGAGCGAGCGGCATCCGCGCATGGCGATGATGTGGCGCCGGCTCAGCGGCAGGAGTGCGGTACTGCGCGCCTCGGCCCCGGTGCGGGCCGCCTTCCGCAGGGATCCCGGAGAGGACGACTGAGGCGTCCGCCCCTTCCCGGCCGCGCGGGTTGCCCCGGGTGGCCCGCGGTCCGCTGCGCGCGGGCGAATCGTTGCTGTCACAAGGATAGACGGAGCCGTAGCGCGTCTGTAACACTCTGCCAACGCGCGCGCAAATTATGAGCAGATCCACGATGGATCTGCATGGGAACAGTGCAACTTCAATGGCTCGATCCGCACGTTTCGGATTGTGCAGTCAGTGAGTCTCCTTCATCCGGACCACGACACAGAGGGACGCTATGAGACCCAAGCGCTCCATTCCGCGGCTGATGGCTGGGGTGACCGCGGCCGGCCTGCTCCTGCTGGGCGTCCAGGCCGTCCCCGCCACCGCGGCTGGGGGATCGCACGCGGTGGCGGCCAGGACCGCCGCGGCCAGCAGCACCGGCGGGAGCAACACCGCCGCCCACCTGAACGACGGCAACCAGTCCACCTACTGGGAGAGTTCGGGCAAGGCCCTCCCGCAGTGGGCACAGATCGACCTCGGCAAGGACAAGGTCGTCGACCAGGTCCGGCTCAAGGTGCCCGCCTCCTGGAGCAAGCGCAGCGAGACGATGGCGCTGCAGGGCAGCGAGGACGGCGTCAGCTTCGACACGCTGGTCGGCTCCGCGAAATACACCTTCGACCCGGGCAGGGGCAACACGGTCACGGTGTCCTTCCCGGCGCAGAAGGCCCGCTACCTACGGGCCGACGTGTCGGCGAACTCCGCCGGCCGGACCGCGCAGCTCTCCGAGATGACCGCGCAGGCGGCCGCCGCCTCCACGGTGAACCTCGCCAAGGGCCGCCCCACCGCCGAGTCCAGCCACACCGACGTCTACCCCTCGGGCAACGCCGTCGACGGTGACGCGAACACCTACTGGGAGAGCGCCAACAACGCGTTCCCGCAGTGGTTGCGGGTCGACCTCGGCAGCGCGGTCCCGGTGAACCAGGTGGTCCTGAAGTTGCCGCCGGCCACCTCGTGGGCCACCCGCACCGAGACACTCGCGGTCCAGGGCAGCACGGACGGCTCCACCTTCTCCGACATCGTGGCCTCGGCCGGGTACACCTTCAACCCGGCCGGCGGGAACACGGTGACGATCACCTTCAACTCGACCACGACCCGCTACGTCCGGTTGAACGTCACCGGCAACACGGGCTGGCCGGCCGGCCAGATCTCCGAGTTCGAGGTGTACGGGCCGACCACCGGTGACACCCAGGCGCCCACCGCGCCGGCCAACCTCGCCTACACGCAACCGGCTTCGGGACAGGTCAAGCTGACCTGGAGCGCGTCCACCGACGACACCGGCGTCACCGGGTACGACATCTACGCCAACGGCACCCTGCGCACCTCGGTGGCCGGCAACGTGCTGACGTACACCGACAGCCAGCCCGACACCGCCACCGTGACGTACACCGTCAAGGCGCACGACGCGGCCGGCAACCAGTCCGCGGCCAGCAACAGCGTGACCCGTACCGGCACCTCGGGGGACACGCAGCCGCCGTCCACGCCGTCGAACCTCGCGTACACCCAGCCCGCGAGCGGCCAGATCAAGCTGACCTGGAGCGCGGCCAGCGACAACACGGCCGTCACCGGCTACGAGGTGTTCCGCAACGGCACCAAGGTGGCCACCACGGCGGGTGACACGCTCAGCTACACCGACAGCCAGCCGGACTCCGCCACCGTCGCGTACTTCGTGCGCGCCGTGGACGCGGCCGGCAACGAGTCGGGCAACAGCAACACGGTGACCCGCAACGGCACCGCCTCCAACGGCACGAACCAGGCGGTCGGCAAGCCGATCACCGCCTCCTCCACGGTGCAGAACTTCGTCGCCGCCAACGCCAACGACGACGATGTGAACACCTACTGGGAGGGCACCGGCACCAGTTCGCTCACCCTCCAGCTCGGTGCGAACGTCGACACCAGCCAGGTCGTGGTGAAGCTCAACCCGTCCAGCGCCTGGGGTGCGCGCACCCAGACCATCGAGATCGACGGCCGCGAGCAGTCCGCGACCGGCTTCAGCCAGATCTCGGCGGCCAAGCAGTACAGCTTCGACCCGGCCACCGGCAACACCGTGACCATTCCGGTCACCGCGCGGGTCGCCGACGTACGCCTGACCTTCAGCAACAACTCCGGTGCGGGCGGCGGCCAGGCGGCCGAGGTCCAGGTGATCGGGGTGCCCGGGCCCAACCCGGACCTGACCGTGAGCACGCTGACCGCCTCCCCGGCCGCCCCGGTGGAGACCGACCCGATCACGCTGAGCTCGACGGTCAAGAACATCGGTACCAACGCGTCGACGGCCACCAACGTCAACTTCTACCTCGGCACCACCAAGGTCGGCACCGCCAATGTCGGCGCGCTGGCGGCCGGTGCGAGCACCACCGCCTCGGTGAACATCGGCGCCAAGGACGCGGGCAGCTACCAGCTCACCGCGAAGGTCGACGAGGCCAACTCGGTGGTCGAGCAGAACGAGACCAACAACAGCTTCACCGCGGCCAGTCCGCTGGTGGTCAAGCCGGTCGACACCTCCGACCTGCTCCCGGTCACCGCGTGGTCGCCGGGCAACCCGTCGGCCGGCCAGAACGTCACCTTCACGGTGGCGGTCAAGAACCAGGGCACCGTCGCCTCGGCGTCTGGCGCGCACGCCATCACCGTGTCGATCCTGGACGCGAGCAGCGGCAGCGTGGTCAAGACCCTGACCGGCTCCTACAGCGGCGCGATCGCCGCCGGCGCCACCACCGCCCCGGTGAGCCTGGGCAGTTGGACGGCGGTCAACGGCAAGTACACGGTGAAGACGGTCGTCGCGGTCGACACCAACGAGGTGGCGACCAAGCAGGCCAACAACACCGCGAACCAGTCCTTCTTCGTGGGCCGCGGCGCCAACATGCCGTACGACGCCTACGAGGCCGAGGACGGCGTCACCGGCGGCGGCGCGACGGTCCTCGGACCGAACCGCACCATCGGCGACCCCGCCGGTGAGGCGTCCGGCCGCGAGGCCGTGCACCTCGGCGGCAACGGCCAGTACGTGCAGTGGACCACCCGCGCGTCCACCAACACCCTGGTCACCCGCTTCAACATCCCCGACGGCACCGACTCCACCACGCTGGACGTCTACGTCGACGGGACCCTGCTGAAGACGATCAGCCTGACCCCGAAGTACGAGTGGCTCTACGGCGACGAGACGAGTCCCACCAACTCGGCCGGCTCCGGCGGCCCGCGGCACATCTACGACGAGGCGAACGTGATGCTCGGCACCACCGTGCCGGCCGGTCACACCATCAGGCTGCAGAAGGACGCGGCGAACACCGCGGCCTACTACAACATCGACTACATCGACCTGGAGCAGGTCACCGCGACGCCGAACCCGGACCCGACCAAGTACGTGGTGCCGGCCGGCTTCACCCAGCAGGACGTGCAGAACGCCCTGGACACCGCGCGGCAGGACACCACCAAGCTCGGTGTCTACCTGCCGGCCGGGACGTACCAGATGTCGAGCAAGTTGACCGTCTACGGCCGTTCGATCAAGGTGATCGGCGCGGGCCCGTGGTTCACGCAGTTCACCACGCCGCAGACCCAGGAGAACACCGACGGCGGCTTCACGGTCCAGAGCACCGCGAACGGTTCGACCTTCACCGGGTTCGCCTTCTTCGGCAACTACACCAGCCGCATCGACGGGCCCGGCAAGGTCTTCGACCTGAACGGCGTCTCCGGCCTGACGATCGACAACCTGTGGGTCGAGCACATGATCTGCGGGGTGTGGGCGACGAACGTGGACAACTCGCAGTTCACCAACCTGCGGATCCGCGACACCTTCGCGGACGGCGTCAACCTGACCAACGGCTCCACCGGCAACACGGTCAGCAACGACGAGGCGCGGTCCACCGGCGACGACAGCTTCGCGCTGTTCCCGGCCATCGACAACCACAACGAGCAGGAGACCGGCAACACCTTCTCCAACCTCAGCGTGCAGACGGTGTGGCGCGCGGCGGGGCTTGCGGTCTACGGCGGTGGCGGCAACACCTTCAGCAACCTCTACATCGCCGACAGCCTCACCTACCCGGGTGTGACGATCGGTTCGCTGGCCTTCGGCGGTATCCCCGCCCTGGGCTTCGAGTCCTCGCCGCAGACGAACTTCTCCAACATCACGCTGGCCAGGGACGGCGGCCACTTCTGGGGCGCGCAGACCTTCCCGGCGCTGTGGATCTACTCGGCGGAGTTCAAGATGCAGGGCATCCGGATCAGCAACGTCGACATCAGCGATCCGACGTACTCCGGGGTGATGTTCCAGACCAAGTGGAACGGCAGCACCCCGCTGAACCCGATCACGGACACCGTCATCTCCGACCTCTCGGTCACCGGCGCGCACAAGAGCGGCGACGCCTACGACGCGAAGTCCGGTTTCGGCCTGTGGGCGAACCCGCAGCCGGAAGCCGGGCAGGGGCCGGCCGACGGATCGGTGACGATCAACGGGCTCACCGAGAGCGACAACGCGGTGGACATCGAGAACACCACGTCCACCTTCACCATCAATGTCAGCAACTAGCGGGCACGGCCCGCTGGTTGCCCTGAGAGGAGCCTGACCGGAGGGATCGGCGGCGGCCGGCGGCAGGAGGAGCCGGCCCGGCCCGGGGCGGGTCCGCGTTCGCACCGTGAACGCGGGCCCGCTCCGCCCTGCGCCGGAAAGGGGGCCCGCTCCCGGCTGCCTTCAGTTGGTGAACGCGGAGGTCTTGACGGGGCATTGGTCTAGTCCTACCTTCGCCGATACGCCGTCAGTCACGTCGGCGTCCCCCGTTCATTCACATGAACGCGCGGGTTCGGCTGTCCGTCACGGAAGGCCCTCCCCCACATGAGAAGACCGCGTCCGAAGCTCAAGGCGTTCGGTGCCCTGCTCGCCACCCCCACGCTCGCGGCGGGCATCCTCTTCGCCGCCGGCGGCACCGCGCACGCGGCGGCGAACCCCGGCCCCGGCTTCCCCGCCCAGTACGCCGCCCCCTACGCCGAGGTGTGGAACTCGCCGTCGGCGCTGACCACGGTGCGCAACGCCACCGGGCTGAAGTACTTCACCCTCGCCTTCGTCATCGACGGCGGCGGCTGCAACGCCACGTTCAACGGTGACACCTCGATCACCGACGGCAGCTGGACCTCCGCGATCAACACCCTGCGCGGCGCGGGCGGCGACGTCATCGCCTCCTTCGGCGGCGCGTCCGGCAGCGAGGAAGCGCTGGCCTGTACCTCGGTGTCGGCGCTGGAGACCCAGTACAAGCGGGTCATCGACGGCCTGAACCTCACCCGGCTGGACTTCGACATCGAAGGCAGCGCGCTGGACAACACCACCGCCAACGACCGCCGCAACACCGCGCTGGCCGACCTCCAGCAGCAGTACGCCGCCCAGGGCAAGAAGCTGGACATCGACTACACGCTGCCGGTCGACCCCAGTGGCCTGGAGTCCAACGCGATCAGCCTGCTGAACAACGCCAAGAGCCACGGGGTGAACGTCAACCTCGTCAACATCATGACGATGGACTACGGCGGCTCCCAGGACATGGGCAACGCCGCGATCAGCGCCGCGCAGGGCCTGCACACCCAGCTCGGCCAGATATGGACCACCAAGTCCTCCGCCCAGCTCTGGGCGATGGAGGGCAACACCCCGATGATCGGCGTCAACGACACCTCCAGCGAGGTGTTCTCCACCTCCGATGCCACTGACCTGGCCAACTTCGCCAAGTCCAACGGCATCCAGGAGCTGTCCTTCTGGTCGCTGGGCCGCGACAAGGCGTGCGCGACCAACGGCGGTACCACGCAGGACACCTGCAGCGGCACCCCGCAGTCCGCCTGGCAGTTCTCCAGCACCTTCAACGGCATCACCGGCGGTGGCGGCACCACCCCGCCGCCCACCGGCGGGACCGGCCCGATCACCTCCGGGTACGCGGGCAAGTGCGTCGACGTGGCGAGCGCCAGCTCCGCCAACGGCGCCGCGGTCCAGCTCTACGACTGCAACGGCACCAACGCGCAGACCTGGACGGTCGGTTCCGACGGCAGCCTGCAGGCCCTCGGCAAGTGCATGGACGTCACCGCGGCCGGGACCGCCAACGGCACCAAGGTGCAGCTCTACGACTGCAACGGCACCAGCGCCCAGAAGTGGTCCACATCCGGCAGCACCCTGGTCAACGCCGGCTCCGGCCGCTGCCTGGACGCCACGGGCCCCAGCTCGGCCAACGGCACCCGGCTGCAGATCTGGGACTGCGCCGGCGGCACCAACCAGCAGTGGGCGCTTCCGTCCTGACGGCAGGGCGACCGTGAACCACCGGTCCCGGGCGGGGACGATGGCATCCGCCCGGGACCGGTACCCGTCCCGGCGACCGGCCGCGCCCCCCGCGGTGCGCCCGCCGGGCGGGCCGGGCGGCAAGAATGTCAGGGCTGGTGGAACCACCCCGACAAGCCGCTGGAGCACGTGATGAACACCGCTGAACTGCTCGCCGACGCCTACGGCCGGATCCAGGAGGCCGTGCACGCCGCCGTCGACGGGCTGACCGCCGAGGAACTGTCCGTGCGCTTGGACGACGGCGCCAACTCGATCGGCTGGCTGGTCTGGCACCTCACCCGGGTCCAGGACGACCACGTCGCCGAGGTGGCCGGGCGCGACCAGGTCTGGACCTCCGCCGGCTGGGACAAGCGCTTCGACCTGCCCTTCCGGGCCCGGACGATCGGCTACGGCCAGAGCGCCGCGCAGGCCGGAAAGGTCAGGATCGCCGACCCCGCGCTGCTCACCGGCTACTACGACGACGTGCACGCGGCCAGCCTGGACTTCCTGGCCGGGCTGGCCGACGAGGACCTCGACGAGGTCGTCGACGAGCGCTGGGACCCGCCGGTCACCCTCGGCGTCCGCCTGATCAGCGTGATCAACGACGACCTCCAGCACGCCGGACAGGCCGCGTACGTCCGGGGCATCCTGATGCGCCGCCGCTGAACCGCGCGCCGGTGACGCCCCGTCACCGAGCCGTCCGCGGGGGGAGCGTGGCCGCCCGGTGCGCGCTCCCCGCACCCCATCGGCGCCGTCCTTCCGCCCTGTGGGGCGATCGACCCCGATGCTAGGGTTACTTAACCTAAGTTAACTAACTGCTTTCCGGCTGGGGTGTGACCGCCGCATGGCGACCCAAGACGACACGACGAACCGAATACGGCGGCGCTCCCCGCGTATCGCCGCCGACCATCCGCACTACAAATGGGTGGCGCTGTCCAACACCACCCTGGGCATGCTGATCGCCACCATCAACTCCTCGATCGTGCTGATCTCGCTGCCCGCCATCTTCAACGGCATCCGGCTCGACCCGCTTCAGGCCGGCAACGTCAGCTATCTGCTGTGGATGCTGATGGGCTACCTGCTCGTCACCGCCGTCCTGGTGGTCACCCTCGGCCGGCTCGGCGACATCTTCGGCCGGGTGAAGATCTACAACGCCGGCTTCCTGATCTTCACGATCACCTCGGTGATCCTCTCCGTCGACCCGATGCACGGCGGCGGCGGCGCCCTCTGGCTGATCGGCTGGCGCGTCGCGCAGGCGGTCGGCGGCTCCATGCTCATGGCCAACGCCGCGGCGATCATCACCGACGCCTTCCCGGCCGGCGAGCGCGGCATGGCGCTCGGCGTGAACATGGTGGCCGGCATCGCCGGCTCCTTCATCGGCCTGGTGCTCGGCGGCCTGCTCGCCGAGTGGAACTGGCGCTCCATCTTCTGGGTCAACGTCCCGATCGGCCTGATCGGCACCGTGTGGGCCTACCGCTCCCTGCACGACACCGGTGTCCGCCGCCCCGCCAAGATGGACTGGTGGGGGAACATCACCTTCGCGGTCGGACTGACCGCGCTGCTGGCCGGCATCACCTACGGCATCCAGCCCTACGGCGGCCACACCATGGGCTGGACCAACCCCTGGGTGCTGGCCGGGCTGATCGGCGGCGTCGCGATGATCGTCGCGTTCTGCCTGATCGAATCACGCGTCGCCGAGCCGATGTTCCCGCTCAAGCTGTTCCGGGACCCGGCCTTCGCCGGCGGCAACGCCGCCACCCTGCTCGGCTCGATCGCCCGCGGCGGCCTCCAGTTCATGCTGATCATCTGGTTGCAGGGCATCTGGCTGCCGCTGCACGGCTACAACTACGACGACACCCCGCTCTGGGCCGGCATCTACCTGCTGCCGCTGACCGTCGGCTTCCTGGCCGCCGGCCCCGTCGCGGGCGCGCTGTCCGACCGGTACGGGGCACGGCTGTTCGCCGCCGCCGGTTTCGTGGTGATGGCCGGGTCGTTCGCCGGGCTGCTGCTGATCCCGACGAACTTCAGCTACTGGGCGTTCGGCGCGATGGTGTTCCTCAACGGCCTGGGCGGCGGCCTGTTCGCGGCGCCCAACACCTCGATCATCATGGCGAGCGTGCCCCCGGAGGCCCGCGGCGCGGCGTCCGGCATGCGGGCCACCTTCCAGAACGCGGGCATCGTGCTGTCCATCGGCGTGTTCTTCTCACTCATGGTGGCCGGGCTGGCCCGCTCCCTTCCGCACACCCTCAGCAGCGGGCTGACGGCGCAGAACGTGCCGGCGGCCAACGCCCACCAGATCGCGAACCTGCCGCCGGTCGGCACCCTGTTCGCGGCGTTCCTCGGGTACAACCCGATCCAGCAGCTGCTCGGCCCCGACCTGCTCGGCAAGCTGCCCAAGGCGAACGCGCGCACGCTCACCGGGCGGGAGTTCTTCCCGCACCTCATCTCCGGGCCGTTCCATGACGGCCTGGTCGTGGTGTTCGCCCTCGCGATCGTGATGTCCTTGGTGGCGGCGGGCGCGTCCCTGGTCCGCTCCCGCAAGGTTCGCGACGAGCAGAGCTGACACCGTACGGCCGAAGGAGGCGCCCCCCGCCATGAACGACACCGACGGGCGCGGGGGCGCCTCACCGGCCGCTGTCGCGCTGATCGTCGCCCGCCTGTACCGGCAGCTCGCGCAGGCGTCGGCGGACGATCTGAACCTGACCTACGCGCAACTGTCGGCGCTGGCCCGGATCGAGCAGCTCGGCCCGATCCGGCTCGGTGAGCTCGCCGCGATCGAGCAGGTCGCCGCGCCGACGCTCACCCGCACGGTGCGGCCGCTCGCCGAGGCGGGGCTGATCGGCAAGGCGCCCGACCCCTCCGACGGGCGTTCCTGGCTGGTCAGCATCCACGAGGAGGGGCGGGCCCTGCTGGGCCGGATCCGGCGCGAGCGGGCGGAGTTGCTCGCGCGTCGCATGACCCGCCTCACCCCGCCCCAACGGGAGGCCCTCACCGCGGCCCTCCCCGTCCTCGAGCTGCTCCTCACGGAGGGACCCCCACCTCCCGGAGTGCCCCGTCCCACCGGTTGAGGGACCGCGCGGTCGTATGCACCCAACCATGCCCCGCGCCCCTGGTCGGTGCCCCTCTTTCCGCGAAGGGAGCCGCACCCACCATCCCCCGCGAGCCTGGTCGGTGCCCCCCTTTCCGCGGAGGGAGCCGCACAACCCCAGGGGCGCGGGGAACTGCGCGAGCAACCACCGCGGACCGCAAGGTCCCGTAGCAGCAGGACCGGCCACCCCGGAGGGTCAGGGCACCCCGCCCCTCAGGGGACCCGGGTACTCCCGGGCGACGACCCGGGCTCCAACGGCGGAGCCGAAAACGCACAGTTCGCCGTGCACTGCGGCTCCACCGCCTCCTCCGCACCCTCGGCGAGAATCGCCCCGGAGGGAACGAGGAACGCGGCCAGCACGGCCCCACCCGCGCAGAGCCCTGCGCAGATGATCATCGCCTTGTCGAACGCGGTGTTCACCGCATGCGCCGAGGTGTACGCCTTGTTGGACAGCCCGATCGCCAGGGGCAGCGCGGCCACGACGAGGAGTTGGGCGACCCGCGCGGCCGCGTTGTTGACCCCGCTGGCCACCCCCGCGTGGTCCACCCCGACGGAGGCCAGCACCGTCGCGGTCAGCGGCGCCACGAACAGGCACATCCCCAGCCCCTGCACCACCACCGCCGGCAGGACGTCGGCGAAGTAGGAGGAGGTGCCGGGCGAGACCCGGGTGAGCAGCAGCATGCCCACGCCGGCCAGCAACGGCCCCAGGGTGAGCGGCCAGCGCGGCCCGATCCGCTGGGCGAGCGCGCCCGCGGGCGCGGACAGCAGCAGCATGAGCACGGTGACCGGCAGCGTCGCGAGCCCCGCGCGCAGCGCGGTGTACCCGGCGGCGACCTGCAACTGCACCGGCAGCAGGAAGAACACCCCGCCGATCGCCGCGTACAGGCACAGCGTCACCAGGTTCATCGTGCTGAACAGCCGGGAGGAGAAGATGCCGAGCGGCAGTATCGGATGCGCCCGGACCCGTTCGGTACGCAGGAAGCCCGCACCGCACAGCACCCCCGCCAGCACCGGCAACCCCACCGTCAGCAGCGACGGATGGCTGGACGCGGCGATCAGCGCGTAGGTGATCCCGGCCAGGGACAGCGCGGCCAGCGCCGCGCCGGTGATGTCGAAGGACCCGGTCGCGTTCCGGTCCCGGCTCTCGGGCACGTGCCGCACCGCGATCAGCACGACCACCGCGCCGACCGGCACGTTGATGAAGAAGATCCACCGCCAGCCCGGCCCGTCCACCAGCCAGCCGCCCAGGAACGGCCCGACCGCACCGGCCACCCCGCCCAGGCCCGACCACGCCCCGACCGCCTTCGCCCGGTCCTCCGGCCGGAAGGTGGACTGCACCAGCGCCAGCGACCCCGGCGTGAGCAGCGCGCCGCCCACCCCCTGGAGCGCCCGGGAGGCGATCAGCATGCCGCTGTCCTGCGCGAGCCCGCACAGCGCGGAGGCCAGCGCGAACCACACCACGCCGACCACGAACACCCGCCGCCGCCCGTACCGGTCGCCCAGCCCGCCGCCGAGCAGGATCAGCCCGGCCAGCGTCAGCAGGTAGCCGTTGACCGTCCACTGCAGTGAGGCCAGCGACGCGTTGAGGTCCTCGCCCAGCCGCGGCAGCGCGATGTTCACGATCGTGCCGTCGAGCAGGGCCATCCCCGAGCCGAGGACCGAGCAGGCCAGCACCCACCGCCCGGTCCCCGACGACAGCGGTACACCGCCCGACGCGGGCAGCCCAGCCGTGGTCATCGCCTCCGCCTCTCCCGTGCGGCCGGCGCCGGACGGCGCCCGCCGAAGCGTCACCACCCTAGCGCCGCGCGGGAGATGCCCTCCTCCCGGCGGGGCCGTCGTGGCGTGGCGCGGGCGGCGCGTGAGAATAGTCGGGCAGGGCAGGTCACCCACCACGACAGCCAGCAGCGAGAAGGAGTGCAGGATGCCGCACGAGCGTGCCGGAACCCCCGCCCGGCCGGAGGACCTGGTCGACGTCCCCCGGCTGGTCACCGCGTACTACGCCCTGCACCCGGACCCCGGCGTGACCGGGCAGCGGGTGGCGTTCGGCACCTCCGGGCACCGCGGCTCCGCGCTGGACACCGCGTTCAACGAGGACCACATCGCGGCCACCAGCCAGGCCATCTGCGAGTACCGGGCTGCGCAGGGCACCGACGGCCCGCTGTTCCTCGGCGCGGACACCCACGCGCTCTCCGAACCCGCCCGGGTCACCGCACTGGAGGTCTTCGCCGCGAACGGCGTGACCGTCCTGATCGACGCCGCCGACGGCTACACCCCGACCCCGGCCGTCTCGCACGCCATCCTCACCCACAACCGCGGCCGTACCAGCGGCCTGTCCGACGGGGTCGTGGTCACCCCCTCGCACAACCCGCCCCGCGACGGCGGGTTCAAGTACAACCCGCCGACCGGCGGCCCGGCCGGCTCCGACGCCACCGGCTGGATCCAGGACCGTGCCAACGCCCTGATCGCGGACGGGCTGCGCGAGGTGCGCCGGATCCCCTACGCCCGGGCACTGGCCGCCGACACCACCGGCCGGCACGACTTCCTCGGCGGGTACGTCGACGATCTGCCCGCCGTCCTCGACCTGGAGGCGGTGCGCCGCGCGGGCGTCCGCATCGGCGCCGACCCGCTCGGCGGCGCCTCCGTCGGCTACTGGGGCCGGATCGCCGAACGCCACGGCCTGGACCTGACGGTGGTCAACCCGTACGCCGACCCGACGTGGCGGTTCATGACGCTCGACTGGGACGGGAAGATCCGGATGGACTGCTCGTCGCCGTACGCGATGGCCTCGCTGATCGCCCGCAAGGACGAGTACGCCGTCGCCACCGGAAACGACGCGGACGCCGACCGGCACGGCATCGTCACCCCCGACGGCGGCCTGATGAACCCCAACCACTACCTGGCCGTGGCCATCGACTACCTGATCGGGCACCGCGAGCAGTGGAGCGACGGCCTGGCCGTCGGGAAGACCCTGGTGTCCTCGTCGATGATCGACAAGGTGGTGTCCGGGCTCGGCCGTACCCTCACCGAGGTCCCGGTCGGCTTCAAGTGGTTCGTGGACGGGCTGATCGGCGGCACCCTCGCGTTCGGCGGCGAGGAGTCCGCGGGCGCGTCGTTCCTGCGCCGCGACGGCAGCGTGTGGACCACCGACAAGGACGGCATCCTGCTGGCGCTGCTCGCCGCCGAGATCACCGCGGTCACCGGCCGCAGCCCGTCGGAGCACTACACCGACCTGACCGCCCGGTTCGGTGCGCCGGCCTACGCCCGGATCGACGCGCCCGCCGACCGGGAGCAGAAGGCCGTCCTGGCCAAGCTCTCCCCGGAGCAGGTGCCCGCCCGGGAGTTGGCCGGCGAACCCGTCACCGCGGTGCTCACCGAGGCGCCCGGGAACGGCGCCCCGCTCGGCGGCATCAAGGTCTGCACCGACAGCGCGTGGTTCGCCGCCCGCCCGTCGGGCACCGAGGACGTGTACAAGGTCTACGCCGAGTCGTTCCAGGGCGAGGAGCACCTGGCCCGGGTGCAGGAGGAGGCCCGCGCGATGGTGTCGGCGGCGCTCGGCGGCTGAAGGACGCCTCCTCCTGCGGGGCCGGCGGGGCGGCCCGGGCCTCTGGTGCCCGGGCACGCCCCGCGTCCGGCCCCGCGTCCCGGCTTCGCGTGGGGGCGCCGTGCGGCGGCTCAGGCGAGCTGCGCCGCCTGCAGACCGGCGTACGCGCCGCCGCTGCACAGCAGTTCGGCATGCGAGCCGATCTCGACGATCCGGCCCTCGTCCAGCACCACGATCCGGTCGGCGTTCCTGATCGTGGACAGCCGGTGCGCCACCACGAACACCGTGCGGCCCTTGACCAGCCGGCCCAGCGCCTGCTGCACCAGCGACTCCGAACGGGAGTCCAGCGCGGACGTCGCCTCGTCGAGCACCAGCACCCGCGGGTCGCGGATCAGCGCGCGGGCGATGGCCAGCCGCTGCTTCTGCCCGCCGGACAGCCGGGCGCCCCGCTCGCCGACCACCGTGTCCAGGCGGTGGGGCATCCGGTCGATGAACTCCATCGCGTTGGCGTCCCGCAGCGCGGCGCGCACCCGGTCGTCGGGCACTTCGGTCATGCCGTAGGTGACGTTCTCCCGGATGCTGCCCTCGAACAGGATCGAGTCCTGCGGCACCACCGACAGGAAGCTGCGGTAGTCCCGCAGGTCGAGCGACTCCATGTCGACGCCGTCCAGCAGGATCCGGCCGCGGGTCGGGCGCAGGAAGCCGATCACCAGGTTCAGCACCGTGGACTTGCCGGCGCCGGACCCGCCCACCAGGGCGATGGTCTCGCCGGGCCGCACGTCGAGGTCGAAGCCGGCCAGCGACGGCCGGCCGCCCTCGGGGTAGGTCAGTTCGACGTCGCGGAACTCGAACCGGCCGGTCACCCCGGCCACTTCGGCCTTGCCGTCGTTCTGCTCCAGGTCGGGGGCCTGCAGCACCTCACCGATCGAGCGCACCGACTCCAGGCCCTTCCCGATCTGCGGGGCGAGGGTCAGCAGCGTGGTCACCGACGCGGTGAGGCTGGAGAAGTACGCGCTGAGCATCACCACGGTGCCGGGGGTGACGTTCAGCCAGCCGTAGTACGCCACCATCGCCGAGACCGACAGGCAGGCGACACCGATCGCGTTGAGCAGGATCCAGGCGATCGAGCCGAACCAGCCGTTGAGCCGGTCCAGCCGCAGCCCGGCGTGCAGCACCTCGCCCAGGGTGCGGTCCATCCGGTGCAGCGCGGTGTTCTCCAGGCCGTGCGCCCGGGTGATGGGGATCAGCGTGGTCATCTCGCTGACACGCGAGGAGAGTTGCTCGACCTGCTGCCGGAACAACTCGTTGCGGTCCTTCAGCCGGCGGCGCAGCCGGACCACCAGCGTCGCCGAGGCGGGCACCACGATCAGGTACACCGGCAGGAACGCGGGTGCCTGGATGCCGATGACCACCAGGCCGCCGGACAGCGTCGCGATCGCGGCCAGCCCGTTGTCCGCGGTCTGCTGGGCGGCGGTCTCGATCGTCTCGACGTCCCTGATCACCTTCGCCTGCAGCACGCCCGCGCTGACCCGGGAGTGGTAGCCGATCGAGAGCTGCTGCATCCGGTGGCACAGCGCGGTGCGCAGCCGGGTGCCGGTGCGCCGGATGGAGCCCTGCATGAAGCGCACGTACGTCAGGTGCAGCGGCAGGTTGAGGACCAGGATCACCAGCAGGACCGCCGAGTTCCACCACAGGATGGAGATCGGCTTGTGCTGGACCACGACGTCCACGACGTTGGCGGTGATGAGCGGCAGCAGCCATACGGGGGCGTGCTTGGCGAGGAAGGCGGCGACGGCCATGCCGACGCGGCGCCGGTCGGGATGGAAGAGGTAGAGGAGAGTACGGAGAGGATGCTCGCCACGGTAGCGGTGGCTGAGCGTGCCTTGCGGCAACGCCATTGCGGGACTCCTCGAATCACGTCTTCGCGGTGATGCGGTAAGGGGTGCGGCACGGCAGGTGCGGGCTTCGGCGCTGAAGCCGGCATGCGGAACTCGTGCGTGCTCCACCCTAGAGGTCGGGAGTCGCGCGGGACCTGGCGGAGCGGTGTCGTTCCTGGTCCCCGGCGTGCGGGAACGTGATCGGGCGGCGGCCCGGACGGAGGCGGAACGCCACGCGGCGGGCGGCCCGTGCGGGCCACCCGCCGCGTGGTGGTCATCTGCGGGTGCTCAGCCGCGGGCGGCCCGAAAGCCCCCCGAGGCGTCGGCCGTTCACGCCGCGGGGCGGGCCCGGCGGTAGAGCACGGCGCCGCCGAGCATCAGCGCGGCGCTCGCGCCGCCGGCCCAGCCGAGGCCGTCGGCGCCGGTGTGCGCGAGGGTCGGCGCCGCCGACGGCTCGGCGGCGGACACCTCGTTCGGCGGCGCGGGGATCGGCTGGTGCGCGGGCGGAGGAGGCGGCGTCCGGTCGGCGGGCGGCGCGCCGTTGACCGAGGTGGTGCCGGACGCCGGGTTGCCGATCCCGACCACGTTCACCGAGTTGCCGGAGATGTTGATCGGGAGGTCGATCGGCAGCTGCAGGGAGTTCCCGGACAGCACGCCGGCGGAGCCGGTGTCACGGTCCGCCGTGTGGGCGCCGCCGGAGGTGCGCGCGACCGACGAGGCGGCCGTGGACCCGCCGGCGGTCCGGCCCGGACGTCTGGCCGGGCGCGCACCGGTGGACGGGCCGGACGACGCCGGCGATCCGGACGTCGCGGACTGGCCGGACCTGCCGGACGAAGTGTTGGCGCAGGTATCGCCCGAGGCCGGGTTGAGGAGCCCCACCACGTCGACGGTGTTCCCGCACACGTTGATCGGGACGTGCACCGGGACCTGGACGGAGTTCCCCGACAGGACGCCCGGCGAGTCCGCGCTCTCGCCGCCGGCCGCCGCGTCCGCCTGCGCGTATCCGGCGGATGCGAGCACCCCGCCCGCGACCATCGCGGTGACCAGTCCCTTTCGGGCGACCTTGTTCATACGCTCACTGCCTTCCGGGAAGTCCTCGCGGGCGGGGTGCCCGCACCGAGGACAACGCGCGGCGCGGCCGAACGAGTCATGCCGGTCGGCCAATTCCTCCCAACGAGTGACCGCGCACTGGCGGTGTTCGCCTGGTGTCGATAATGCCCGCCGGGGAGGGACGCTGCTTCTGATGCCAGGTCAGAACGTGCGCAGCGCCTGCGCCGTGGCGCCCACCAGCTCCGGGCGCGCGGAGTACGGCAGGTAGAGGGAGAGCCGGTCGACGACGGAGCCGAACCGGTCGGACAGCGCGGTGGCGACCTGCTTGGCGTCGCCCGAGACGGCGAACGCGTCGAGCACGGCGTCGTCGATCTCCGCGCCCATCGCCTCCCACTCCCCGCGCCGCGACATGTTGGTGAGCCGCTTGTGCAGGTCTCCCCAGCCGTGGTGCTCCAGCACGGGCAGATAGGACGGGGTCGAGGCGTAGAACGCGATCCGCTCCCGCACGGCCCGCTCGGCGACCGTGCGTTCTTTCTCGTCGGCGCCCAGCACGACCAGTGCGGGCAGGCCCACGGTGAAGCCGTTCAGCGAGCCGCCGCGGGCCTCGCGCAGGACCGGCAGGGTCAGTTCGCGCAGATAGCTCTCGGTGGTGAGGCTGTGGCAGAGCATCCCGTCCGCCGAGCGCCCCGCGACCGCGGTCATCAGCCGCCCCACGCCGGCCAGCATGATCGGCGGGTTGCCGTACGGGTTCGGGCCGGGGTTGAAGAAGTCCGTCATCAGGGTGTGCTCGTAGAACTCGCCGCGGAACATCAGCCGTTCACCGCTCGACCAGGTCGACCAGATGGCCCGCAGCGCCGTGACGAACTCCTCCATCCGGGCCGCGGGGCTGCTCCACGGCATGTTGAACCGGCGCACGATGTGCGGCCTGACCTGGGAGCCGAGGCCGAGCTGGAACCGGCCGCCGGAGATCAGCTGGAGGTCGTTGGCGTGGATCGCGACGCTCATCGGGTTGCGGGCGAAGGCCACCGCGATCGACGACTGCAGGCTGATCCGCGACGTGGCGCGGGCGGCGAGGGCCAGCGCGGTGAACACGTCGTGCCGGGTCTCGGACGCCCCGAACCCGTCGTAGCCGGCCGCCTCGGCGGCGACCGCCTCGGCCTCCGTCTCCAGCGGGGTGGCGGTGGCGGAGGAGGGGGCATCGATCAACACGGCGGACTCCTCGGTGGTGGCGCGCGGGTGGCCGGCTCCCGTGGCGCGCACGGACGGCCCGGCCCGCGTCGTTCGGCAGCCACGATCGATCCGATGATCGAGGATCGGGCACTCGCTGACAAGGAGAGGACAGCCGCTTCGGGAATGGCCCGGTAACGCGCGGGATTACCGCGCCATGGCGAACTCCACTGCCTGGCGAGCCTGGTGGGAGTCGGCGGCTGCGCGGGCGGCGGGGTCGCGCGGGTGAGCGCGCGACCCGCCTCCGCGAGTGCCGCCATCCGGTACGCCGTCGTCCGGTCGGTGCTTCGGTGCTTCGGTGCTTCGGTGGTGCGGTGGGGCCAGCGGTGGGGGGGCTCAGGCCGCGCTGGCGTCGCGGGCCGGGTCCGCGGCGAAGGCGTCGATCGTGACGGCCCCGATCCGCCCGCGTGCGGCCGCCAGCGCGGCCCCGATCTCGCGGGTGCCGGTCGACACGCACAGGGTGTAGATGGTGTCCTGCAACTGCTGCCGCACCGCCGGGTCCGCGCCCTCGGTACGATCCGATCCGTCCGCATGTCCCTCGTCGAGGACGGCGCGGAGCGTCTCGTAACGCTCCATCAGGTTGCGCAGGACGATCGGGCTGGCCATCAGCATCGGGGTACTCCTCAGAGGCTCGGCGAAAACGGCGCACACGAGGGCCGTTTGCCCGGTCCTGCTGCCTGCATGCGGAATACACGCAGAATTTACGTCGATCCGCGCATGACACGTGTCACACGCGCGGCCCGGGTCGCGTACCCGTGGGGCGGCCGGGAGCGTCGATACGCCTGGTACGAGGAGCCGTTGACGCCCCCTCAGCAGGGGCGAGGCGGCCACGGCCCGCCCCCGGAGGTCGTCCGGGCGGCGGGCGCGTGCTCATGCCTGCGGGTTCCCGCTCACGCCTGGGGGCGGTCGCTCAGTCGATGCTCCGCAGGATGTGGGTCTCGGTCGGGTCGTCCTCGTATCCGGCGAGCCGGATCGGTGCGCACCGGGACCACGCGTCGAGCGGGCGCTCCTCCTTGAGCAGGGTCCTGCTCTCCCGACCGCGTTCGGCTGTCGTGTCCTTGTGCGTGAGCTTCTCTGCTGACACCGCGCACTCCTTAGCGTCGCGTGGTCCGGAAACGCCGAACGCGGCCTGTTCCTCGCGTCACGGCGCCCGGCTGGATGTCCTCGTCTTTCGGGCGGTGCGGACGCGGTGGCGCCTGATGCCGGTGCCGGAAGCGTGGCCGAGTCGGCGACTGGTTCCGGGACGGGCCGGGGGGCCAGGTACTTCCCCGACAGCCTGTTCGTCCCGGTCAGCGTATGCCGACGCCGAGCGCGCCACCAGCCGGTTTCACCCTGCCCTCGGCCACCCGGGTGGGCCGCTCACCCGTGCGCCACCCTGCTCAGGGGCGACACCCCGCGGGTTCTCCCGCCGGTTCCGGTTGTTACCGTTTGCCGTGCTCAACAGTGAAGAAGACAGCCGCGACGTTCCTGGGCCGTCCGGGGCGGCGCCCGGGCCCGGCATAGCCGTCGCTCCCGTCGTGGAGCCCGTCAAGCGCCGATCGAGGCTGCTCGCGGACATCTCCCCGCTCCGGGAGCACGCCGACTTCCGGCGCCTGTGGTTCGGCAACACCGTCTCCTACATCGGCCAGCAGATGACCGCGATGGCAGTGGCCCTCCAGGTCTACGCGATCACCGGCTCCAGCTTCTACGTGGGCCTGGTCGGGCTGTGCTCGCTGGTCCCGCTGATCGTCTTCGGCCTGTACGGCGGGGCGGTCGCCGACGCGGTCGACCGGCGCCGGCTCGGGCTGGTCACCGCGAGCGGCGCGACCGTGCTGTCCGCCGCGCTCGCCGTCGCCGCCATCGTCCACGTGCACAAGGTGTGGCCGCTCTACGTGATCGTCGCCCTCCAGGCCGTGTGCTTCGCGATGAACTCGCCGGCCCGCTCGTCCATGATCCCCCGGCTGCTGCCGCCCGAGCGGCTGCCCGCCGCCAACGCGCTCGCCTCCCTCGCCGGCGGGGTCGGGCAGATGGCCGGGCCGATGCTCGGCGGCGTCTTCGTCGGGTTCTGGGGCTACCAGGCCGCCTACCTCATCGACGTCGCCGCCTTCACCGCCTCCCTCTACGCGATGTGGCGGCTGCCCGCGATGCTGCCGGGGGAGCCGGGCGCGAACGCGGCCGCGGTGCGCCGGCGGCCGTCGGTCGTCGAGGGGCTGCGCTACCTCGCCGCCCGGCCCAACCTCCGGACGACGTTCGTCTCCGACCTCGCCGCCATGGTGCTGGCGCAGCCGCGCGTGCTCTTCCCGGCGATCGCCGGCCTGTGGTTCGGCGGGGACACCCGCACGGTCGGGCTGCTCGCCGCCGCGCCCGCGGCCGGGGCGCTGCTCGGCAGCGTCTTCTCCGGCTGGCTCGGCCGGGTCAACCGGCAGGGGTTCGCGGTCCTGGTCGCCGTCGGCTCGTGGGGCGCGGCCGTCGCCGTCTTCGGCCTGACCCGCAACCTCCTGCTCGGCCTGTTCTTCCTCGCGCTCGCGGGCTGCGCCGACACCGTGTCCATGGTGTTCCGCAACACCATGCTCCAGTCCGCCGCGCCGGACGACATGCGCGGCCGGCTCCAGGGCGTCTTCCTCGTCGTCGTGGTCGGCGGCCCCCGCCTCGGCGACTTCCTCGCGGGCTCCGCGTCGGACCTGTTCACTCCGGCCGCGGCGGTGGTCGGCGGCGGCCTCGCCTGCATCCTGGCCATCACGCTGATCGGGCTGTTCCAGCGCGGCTTCATCCACTACGACGCCCGCGACCCGATCGCGTAGCGCGACCCCGGGTGCCGGCGCGGCTCAGGGGAGCGGCAGGGCGGTGAGGGCGGCCGCCTGGGAGGCGAGCGAGGAGTCGAGGGCGGTGGCGGCCTCCGCGAGGGTGGCCAGGTCGGCGGGGAAGTGGCCGCTCGGGTGCGGCGGCAGGCCGACGCGCGGGTAGGCACGCGTGAGGAGGGCGTGCGCCGTCGCCGGGTCGCCGCGGTGCAGGGCCTTCACCGCGGCGACGCCGTTGGCGAGCGCGCTGGCGGCCGGCCGCCAGGGATGGCGGACGGCCGGGGCGGAGGGCGCGGCCCCGGGCTCGGCGCGCACGTCGAGGTCGAGCCGCCAGAAGGGCGGCAGCCCTTCGAAGGCCACGAACAGCAGGCGGTGCCCGGGGGTTTCGGCGCTTTCCGGGTCGCCGCGCAGCGACATCACCGGGCGCACCCGGGCGAGCACCTCGCCGGCCCGGTCCACGCAGCCGCCGAAGCGGTCGTCCGGCACCGTCCAGGCGATGTCGATGTCGCTGTAGGGGTCGGCGGTGCCGCGGGCGAGCGATCCGCGCAGGTCCGTCCCGGAGCCCGGGCAGGCCCGGGCCAGCACCTCCATGACGTGGCCGGCGAGCGCCGCCCGGACCACCGGGTCGAGCCCCGGCACCGCGGTCACGCGCGCGCGTCCAGGTAGACCCACAGTCCGCCCTCGCGGACGAAGCGGCTGTTCGCCCGCTGCTCGCCGTCCTGCCCGCGCAGCCGGTAGCGGGCCCGGAAGTCGACGGTGCCCTCGGTGTGGAAGGCACTGCCCGCCGTGGTGCCGAGGATGTCGAGGCCGGTCCAGCGCATCCCGGGGTCGAGGTCGACGCCGGGCGGCCGGCTCGCCGCCGCCCAGGTGCGCAGCAGATACGGGGCGTCGCCGACGGCGAAGGCGCTGTAGCGCGACCGCATCAGCCGCTCGGCGGTCGGTGCGGGCGCCCGCCCGGCGTGCAGGGCGCCGCAGCAGTCGCCGTACGTCGCCGGCAGCCCGCAGGGGCAGGCGGCGGACGCCGGGAGGGCGACGGGATCGGGGCGGGGGGCGCGGGCTGCGCGGGTGGGACGGGTGGCACGTGGCGGCATCCCCCGATTGTGCCGCAGCCCGTGCCGCGGCCGGTACGGCGGCGGAGGCGCGCGGGATCACCCGGGCAGCCCGCACCCGTTCGGCGCAGCACGGGGTTTTGTCCGGCGTGCAGCGGAAATGCGCTGACCATGGCCCGCCGCGCTCGCGGACCGCCTGCCCGCCCGGTCCCTCCGAGAGGACTTCACCGTGAGTACCGCGCAAGAACAACCCGACCCCGCCGCGCAGGTCGCCGTCGTGCTGGACGGCTGCGCCAGGGAGGACGCGGTCGTCGTGCTGGCCGCGCTCCAGTCCAGCTTCCCGTCCGACCGTGCCGTGGACGACGAGCCCGTGGAGGCCGAGGGCGGGCAGCCCACCGTCTGGACCGCCACGTTCGACGTCTCGCGCACCCTGGGCCTGGCCGGCCCGGCCAAGCTCTCCCAGCCCGTCACCGTCACCGCGCAGGGCGGCTACCGCGCGGTGGACCGGCTCCGCGAGGGCCTCGCGGAGGCGTTCGCCGTCCGTGTCGTCGGCACCGCCGCGGGCGACCAGGAGCAGGAGGCCCGGCTGCGGCTGGAGAACCAGTAGAACCGGGAGAACCAGGGGGGAAGGGCCGCCGGGCGGCGCCCGTCGCGGAAGGCCCGGCCGGGCGCGGGGCGAGGACGCCCACCCGCGCGCCGCGGGTGGGCGCTGCGCCGCAGGCCGCCGGCTGGTGACCGCGAGCAGGATGAGCCGCCGGTGCGGCCCGCTCGGGCCCTCGGGTCTGTCGTGTGGATCTCCGTGGATGAAGGAGCGGGGTCCGGTGCGTGCAGATGCGAGGCGGAGGAGGGAGTCGACGCGGGGGGCCTTCCCACGCCGCGGGCTGTGGGGGAGTCGGTGACCGACGAGAACGCAGCAGATGTGCGTGCGGGGCCCCGCGACGCCGCGGAGATCCACACGACAGGCCCTAACCGCCGGTGTGGACGGCGCGGACCGACTCCACCGTGTCGGCCTGGTCGGGGGTCTTGTCCTCGCGGTAGCGCAGCACCCGGGCGAAGCGCAGCGTCATCCCGGCCGGATAGCGCGGCGAGGTCTGCACCCCGTCGTAGGCGATCTCCACCACCAGCTCGGGCCGTACGGTCACCACGTGGCCGTCGTCGCTGACCGCGCGCGCCAGCAACTGCTCGGTCTGCCAGTCGAGCAGCGCGTCGGTGAGGCCCTTGAAGGTCTTGCCGAGCATCACGAAGGAGCCGTCGTCCGCCCGCGCGCCCAGGTGCAGGTTCGACAGCTTCCCGGTGCGCCGGCCGTGGCCCCACTCGACGGCGAGGACCACCAGATCCAGGGTGTGCACCGGCTTGACCTTCAGCCACGACGCGCCCCGCCGCCCCGCCGCGTACGGACTGCCCGTGCTCTTGACGACGACGCCCTCGTGGCCGCGGGCCAGCGTCGCCGCGAAGAAGTTCTCCGCCGTCCGCATCTCCTGCTCGTCGCCCGGATCGGCCACCAGCACGCCGCGCACCCGCAGTTCGGCCGGGACGAGCGCGGCCAGCGAGGCGTGCCGCTCGGCGTACGGCAGGTCGAGCAGGTCGCGGCCGTCCACCGACAGCACGTCGAAGAAGACCGGGTGCACCGGCAGCGCGGCGGCGGCCGTCGCCACGTCGACCCGGGAGCCGACCCGGCCGGCGGTCTCCTGGAACGGCCGGGGCCGCCCGTCGGCGTCCAGCGCCAGCACCTCGCCGTCCAGCACGAACCGCTCCGCGGGCAGCGCCGAGACGACCGCCACGATCTCCGGGAGACGGGCGGTGACGTCCTCCAGGGTGCGGGTGAAGATCCGCACCTGCTCGCCGTCGCGGTGCACCTGCACCCTGATCCCGTCGAGCTTCTCCTCGACCGCGCACGCGCCGAGCCGGACCACCGCCTCCTCGACGCTCTTGGCCGCGCCGGCCAGCATCGGCAGCAGCGGGCGGCCCACGGTCAGCGCGAACCCGGCCAGCGCCTGCGGTCCCCGGTCGAGCAGCGCCTGCGCCACCGGTTCCAGCGCCCCCGCGAGCATCACCGCGCGCCGTACGTCGGCCGGCCTCGCACCCGTCGCCGCCGCCAGCCCCTCGACCGCCGCCGCGTCCAGGGCGCCCTGCCGCACCTCGCCGGTGAGCAGCCCCAGCAGGTACTCCTGCTCCGGCGCGGTGGCCGCGCCGAACAGATCCTGGAGCAGCGCCCGCCGCCCGGCCTGAGCGCCCTGGCCCGACACCGCGCCGACCTCGGTCAGCGCCGCGTCCACCGCGCGCACCGTCAGCGACGGCTCGGCGGCCGGCTCCGCCCGGTCGCGCAGCGCCGCCCAGCCGATGCCCAGCCGGCCCTGCGGCAGCCGCCCCGCCAGGTAGGCGATGGCGATCGGCGCGTCCTGCGGCTGCGGCTGCGCGGCGCGGAAGAACTCGGCGAGCAGCTCCGTCTTGCGGGACCGCGCGGACGTCCGCGCCACCTCCCTGGAGACCCTGGCCACCTCGGCGAAGAGCATGGTTCCATCGTGCGCCGACGAGCCGCCGCGCGCTCCCGCACGGGCGTGACCGGTTTCATTCGAATGGGCGTACGAATCTCGGTTACGCTGGCGGTATGCACCACCAGCAGGCGTCCCTCTTCGACACGGCCGCGCCCGGCCTGGGCGACCTCGCCGCCGCGCGCCGGACCCGGCTCGGCGCCGGCGCCTGGATCGACACCTTCCCCGGCTGGCTCACCGGTGCGGACGACCTCTTCGCCCGCCTGGCCGCCGAGGTCCCCTGGCGCGGCGAGCGTCGGCAGATGTACGACAACGTGGTCGCCGTACCCCGCCTCCTCGCGCACTACGGCGACGGCGACCCGCTGCCCGACCCGATCCTCGAGCACGCCCGCGCCGCGCTCACCGGGCACTACGCCGAGGAACTCGGCGAGCCGTTCACCACCGCCGGGCTCTGCTACTACCGCGACGGGCGGGACAGCGTCGCCTGGCACGGCGACCGCACGGGGCGGGGCAGCGACAAGGACACGCTCGTCGCGATCGTCTCCCTCGGCGCGCCCCGGCCCCTGCTGCTGCGCCCGCGCGGCGGTGGTCCCGCGACGGTGCGCCGGCCGCTCGGGCACGGCGACCTCATCGTCATGGGCGGGTCCTGCCAGCGGACCTGGGACCACGCGATCCCCAAGACCCGTTCGGTGGTCGGCGGCCGGATCAGCGTGCAGTTCCGGCCGCACGGAGTGCGTTGATCCCGCGGCCGGCGTGCTATCTGCGGTCCGGCGCCGTCGAACCCGTGGAGCCGAGGATGTCGACGAGGGCGACCACCAGGGCCAGTGCGGCGAGCCCGGTCGAGGTGAGGACGCCCAGCTGGAACCCGCCGGACCAGTCGGCGTGGTGGGCGTCGACCCGGGAGAAGAACACGGACCCGACGGCCGCGATCCCGGCGGCCGAGCCGATCCGCTGCGCGGTCTGGAGCACCCCGCCCGCGCTGCCGGCGCGCGCCACGGGCACCTCGGAGAGCGTGAGTGTCTGGTTGGGCGCGATCACCAGCCCGCTGCCGAGCCCGGCGAACAGCAGCGGCCCCGCCGTGACCCAGCCGATGGACCGGCCGGCGTCGAGATGGACCGCGAGCGCGGTGCCGAGCAGCCCCACCACCACCATGACGAGGCCGAACGCCACCAGCGGCCGGCCGATCCTGGTCACGATCCGCCCGCCCACGGCCGCCGCCGCCCCCGATCCCAGCGCGAACGGCATGATCGACAGGCCCGCCTCCAGCGCTGTGTAGTGCAGCCCGTTCTGCAGGTACAGCGTCAGGATGAAGAAGATCGCGGTGAACCCGGCGAAGTACAGCAGCGACAGCAGCACCCCGAGCCCGTAGGAGCGCTGCCGGAACAGGCCCAGGGCCACCAGCGGCTCCCGGCCGCGTGCCGCGTAGCGCCGCTCCCACTCGACGAACAGCGCGAGGATCAGCAGCGACGCGGGCACCAGCAGCCACTTCAGCGGGGTGCTCCACTGGTCCTCCTCCACGAACGGCAGCAGCAGCACCACGGTGCCGATCCCGAGCAGCAGCACCCCGACCGGGTCGAGGTCGCCGTGCGGGCGCCCCCGCGGGTCGGGACCGTCGCGGCGCGGCGGCCCGGGCAGCAGGCGGTGCGCCACCGGGAGGGCGGCCAGGCCGATCGGCAGGTTGACGAAGAACACCCAGCGCCAGCCCTCCTGGGTGCCGAACGCCTGGATCAGCAGGCCGCCCAGCAGCGGGCCGACCGCGGTGGACACCCCGATCGTGGCGCCCATCAGGCCGAACGCCCGCCCCCGCTCGGCGCCTTGGAACATCTGCTGGATGAACCCCGACACCTGCGGCACCAGGATGCCGCCCGCCGCGCCCTGGAGCAGGCGCGCGGTGATCAGCCACCCTTCGTTCTGGGCGGCGCCGGCCAGCGCGCTCGTCACGGTGAACATCGCCAGACCGAGTTGGAACACCGCGCGCCTGCTGTGCACGTCACCGGTCCGCCCGGCCGGGACCAGCACCAGGCCGAAGGTCAGGGCGTACCCCGACAGCACCCACTGCAGGCCGCTCTGCGACGCGCCGATCCCGGTCCGGATGGACGGCAGCGCCACGTTCACGATGCTGATGTCCAGCAGCGTCATGAAGCTCGCCGTCAGGCACACCGCGAGTGCCGGCCAGCGCCGGTCCCGTTCCCGCTTCCCCCCGGCCGGTGCGCGCGTCGGCGCTTCTTCCACGGTGTCCCGCTCCTCTCGGCTCCGCACCGCCCGCCGCCCGCACCCCGCTGCCCGTGCGAGCAGCGTGTACGCGCGGCGACCGGTGCTGGTACGCACCCCGTACGACGGCGTTGTGACCGGTGTACCCGGGTCGGTCGCCCCAGGTGGGCGCCCACACGCGCGCGTACCCCGGACGGCGGTACGTACCGGCCCGGCTTGCGCCCGCCCCCGGTCGTGCCCTCCGCCGCGGTTGGCGAGGGAGGAGCGTCGGAGGGATCGTGGAAGGCGGGTGAAATGCCCGTTTCCGCGTGGGACGGAGGGGTAGGCGACGTCGCGCAGCGCGGCATCCCGCAACACGAGAGGACGTGGTGGACGTGCGAAGCGCGATTCCCGTGGCACCCGAGGGCGCCTGCCCGAGTGAGCCGGCCCCGCCCCGGCAGGCACCACCGGCCACCGGCCGCACGCCCGCCCACCTGGACGCGTTCGACGGCGCGGAACCCGACGAGATGAGCGCACGCACATGACTCAGCAGGGCGGATTCGACGATCTCGGCCGCGGCGACGACGTGTACCAGCCCGACGAGGGCGGGGACCGCGACATCCGGGAGGACACCGGGCCGCTCGAGCCCGAGGACACCCTCGACGACCGCGGCATCGCGGAGGTGCTCGACGAGGGCTACTCGCCGCCGGAGCGCCCGCTGGCGGTCGAGGACACCGGCACCACGGGCGATGAGCAGCGCGCCGGCGAGTCCCTGGACCGCCGGCTCGCCCGCGAGCGCCCCGACGGGCAGCCGCCGGGTGGCGACGGGCTCGGCGACGCCTCGGACACCGACGGCGAACTGCTCGACCCGGAGGCGGGCGACCTGCGCTCCGGCCGCCTGGTCGGCCCGGACGAGGGTGCCCACTCACGCCGGGACGGCGTGACCGGCGAGGACGTCGGCATCGACGGCGGCGCGGCCTCCGCCGAGGAGGCCGCGGTGCACGTGGTGGAGGACGCCGACCTGCCCGACGAGGAGGACCGCTAGGCCCCACCGGGTACGCGGGATACGCGGGGGCCGCGCAGGTGGCGAGGGGCGGGGACGGCCGGACCGTAGCACCGTAGGAGGTGCAGGAACCGACGACGCACGGCGCGAAGGGCCGCCGGGATCGGGCAGACCCCGCGGGTCCCGCGAGCACAGACAAGGAGCCGGTGGCATGAGCGAAGCGAGCGACCGCGAGGAGATGCCCGACCGTCCCGGCCGGGGCGTGCCGTCACCGGATCCGGCGGGCCCCGGCGGCGCGAGCGTGGCGCCCGAGCCGGCTCCGGACCCGGGTGACGGCCCCGGATCGACGGGTACGGACCCGGGTACGGACTCCGCGGTGCCCGCCGGGCCGGCCGCCCCCGCCGACGACGGAGTGATCGCGCACGAACGGGTGCCGGACGGTGCGGGCGGGCGCGGCGGCAGGAACTGGTGGGGGTTCGGGCGCAGGCGCGGCGGTGCCGGCGCGGGTGCCGGGCACGAGGGCAGGCACGTCCCCACCGGGCTCGCGGCCAGCCTGGTCACGTCCGGCGGCCTGCTGCTGGCGATGGTCGAGGACCTGCGGATGCGGGGCGAGGACAGCCCGGAGGAAGTACGCCCGCTCGCCGACACCTTCGCGCGGCACTGCGCGGCCAAGGAGGCCACCGTCCGCAAGGTGCTGGAGCGGCACGGCGAGTCGGCGCGGATCGTCGCCCGCGACCGGCAGGAGGGCGACCTGATCCAGGGCATCCTCGACCGCGCGCTCACCGGCCGGCACCCGGAGGAGACCCGGCACCTCACGGTGGACGGCGCCCTCACCCAGATGTACCAGTACCTCTTCCACGAACGGCGCGACCTCGTGCCGGCCCTCGAGCGGGCGGTCCCCTTCGAGGAGAGCGAGACCCTGGCGGCGGCCTTCGAGGCGATCAACAACGGCTGACATCGACACGGCGCCGCAGGACGGCGCCACGGCGGACGGGGGTTCGGCGATGAGCGGTAGGCCAGTGGGCGGCGCCCCTTCGGGAGGCCGGGACGGTACGGGCGGGGGCGTCGCCCCGTGGGGCGGCGGGACGGTCGTGGGCGCCGCGGACGGCGGTGGTCCCGCGGTGGCGGTCGGGGCGCCGGACGGCGGCCCGACCGGGGGCCGGGCGGTGACGCTCCCGCCGGCCGCGGCCGGGCCCGTCACACTGCCGGCCCGCGCGCCGGCAGGTGGAGCGGTGGGCGGTCGACCCCCCGACAAGGTCATCTTTTCGGGGCGCATACTGTCGGGACCGGCACACGTGTCCGAAAGGGGGCCGGACGACGTGGACACCGCCGTCGGCGCCTTCTCGCACCCCGCCTTCTTCTACCGCGACGACGCCGAGTACCTCGACACCACCCTGGCCTTCGTGCGCGACGGCTTTTCCGTGGGCGAGCCCGTCGCCGTCGCCGTCCCCGGGGAGCGACTGGCGCTGCTGCACCAGGCGTTGGGGCCGCTCGCCGACGGCGTGCACTTCACCGACATGGCCCGCGCGGGCCGCAACCCCGGCCGGATCATCCCCGGCGTGCTCGCCGCCTTCGCCGACGCGCAGCCCGCCGGCCGGGTCCGGATCGTGGCCGAACCGGTGTGGCCGGGCCGCACTCCACTGGAGTACCCGGCCTGCGTGCAGCACGAGGCCCTGGTGAACGCGGCGTTCGACGGGCGCGGGGCCACCATCCTGTGCCTGTACGACGCGGTGCGGCTCGATCCGCAGGCACTCGGCGACGCCTGCGTGACCCACCCGGTGCTGATCGAGGGCGGGCGGCGCCGCACCAGCGCGCACTACGCCCCCGAACTCGCCGTCGCCTCCTACAACGTGCCGCTGAGCGAGCCGCGGTTCGCCGCCTCGTACGTCTTCGACGACGAACGGCTGCGCGCCGCACGCCGGTTCGCCGTCCGCACCGCCGACGCGCTCGGCCTGGCCGGTCCCCGGCTGGACGATCTGGCCCTTGCCGTCGCCGAGTTGACCACCAACAGCGTGCTGCACGGCGGCGGCCACGGCGTGGTGCGGGTGTGGGCCGAGCACGGGCACGTCGCCTGCGAGGTGCGGGACGGCGGACGGCTCGCCGACCCGCTGGCCGGCAGCCGGCTTCCCCCGCCCGGACGGCCGGGCGGGCGCGGACTGCTGATGGTCCATCAGCTCGCCGACCTGGTGCGCACCCACACCGGCACGGCCGGCACCGCGATCCGCTGCTACCTCACCCTGCCGCCGCCCGCGCCGGTGTAGACGAGGCCGAAGTGATGCGGCCCGGCATGATGCGGTCCGGCGCGACGCGCCCCTCGCGCGGACGCGCAAACAGGGTTGCCGCTTGTCCTCCGAACGGGGGAGGGTGACCCCATGGAGCGTGGATTCGACGACCTGGTGGCAGAAGCCGATGCCGTGTCCGTGGCCGGCTGGGACTTCTCCTGGCTGGACGGGCGGGCCAGCGAGCAGCGCCCTTCGTGGGGGTACCAGGGGCTGATGGCGGAGCGGCTCGGCCGGGTCTCGGCCGCGCTGGACATCCAGACCGGCGGCGGCGAGGTGCTGGCCGGCGCGCCGGCCTTCCCGCCGGTGATGGCCGCCACCGAGTCGTGGCCGCCGAACGTCGCGAAGGCCACCGCCCTGCTGCACCCGCGCGGTGTGGTCGTGGTCGCCGACGAGGACGAGCCGCCACTGCCGTTCGCGGACGCCGCGTTCGACCTCGTCACCAGCCGGCACCCGGTCACGGTGTGGTGGCACGAGATCGCCCGGGTGCTGCGCCCGGGCGGCACGTACTTCGCCCAGCACGTCGGGCCGGCCAGCGCGGTGGAGGTCTACGAGTTCTTCCTCGGCGAGCAGCCCGACACCGGGATCGGCCCGCGCCACCCCGACGCGGCGCGCGCGGCAGCCGTCGACGCGGGTCTGGAGGTGACCGATCTGCGGTACGAGCGGCTGCGGATGGAGTTCCACGACGTCGGCGCGATGGTGTACTTCCTGCGCAAGGTGATCTGGATGGTGCCGGACTTCACCGTCGAGCGGTACCGCGACCGGCTGCGCGACCTGCACGAACTCATCGCGGCCAAGGGGCCGTTCGTGGCCCACTCGTCGCGCTATCTGATCGAGGCGCGCAAGCCCGCCTGACCCTGCTGCCGCCGGTACGGCCTCACCGGGGCGCGTACCGGGACAGGAACATGTCGACGCCGCCGGTGACCATCCGGTCGGCCAGGTCGTCGTCCACGCCCGTGCCGTAGGCGCTGAAGACCAGGTGCGGGAAGACCAGCAGCGAGTAGAGCTGCAGGATGGCCACTTCGAGGTCGGGGATCTCCAGCCGGCCGGCGGCGGCGAGCCGGGCCAGCGCGGCGCCGGCCGCGGGGTGGTGCACGCCAGGGCCGCCGCCCTCGCGCCAGGCCGCGTCGAGTTCGGGGAAGCGGTGCGCCTCGCGGGCGACGAGGTTGCGGACCGCCAGCGTGTCCGGGTTCTGCCGTACCTCGGTGACCCAGGCGCGGGCGGCCGCCACGAGGACGGTCCGCAGGTCGTCGCCGTCGGCCAGCCCGTCCACCGCGCCGACCAGGGTGTCGCCGAGCGGGGCGTCCGTGGCGTCCTTGATCACCTCGACGAACAGCGCCTGCTTGCTGCCGAAGTGGTTGTAGACGGTCACCTTCGACACGCCCGCCTCGGCCGCGATCTGGTCCACGCTCGCGTCGAAGCCCTCGCGGAGGAAGAGGCCGCGGGCCGCGCGGAGGATGGCTGCCCGCTTGCGCTCGGCCCGCGGGCCGGCCGGCCGCGCCCGCTCGTCCTGCCGGACGGCTGCCCTGTCGCTCATGCCCGGCAGTCTAGCCCGCACATGAACTGAACCGTTGAGTTCAGGAGTGGAGAACTGTACTGTGCTGTTCAGTACAGTTCCGTGCGTGGCGGAGCCGCGCGGCGCCTGGGCCGGCGCGCTCCCGCACCTGTGCACACCCACCGTCGTGAGGATCGTGACCGCCATGACCCATCCCGCCCTCGGCGCCCCGTCCGCCGCCCACCCCGAGCCGTCGCCACCCGCCGACCCGCGCCGCTGGGTCGCCCTCGCGCTGCTGTGCCTCGCCCAGTTCATGCTGATCCTGGACGTCACCGTGGTGAACGTCGCGCTGCCCGACATCTCCGCGGGGCTGCACCTGGACCGGACCACCCTGACGTGGGTGGTCACCTCGTACACGATGTGCTTCGCCGGGCTGATGCTCTTCGGGGGGCGGCTGGCCGACGCGCTCGGCGCCCGACGCACCTTCAGCGCGGGGCTCCTCGTGTTCACCGCCGCCTCCCTGGCCGCGGGGCTCGCCGGCAACGCGGGGACCCTGCTCGGCGCGCGGATGGCGCAGGGCGCGGGCGCGGCGCTGCTGTCCCCGGCCGCGCTGTCGCTGGTCACCACCACTTTCCACGGTCCGGAACGGAACCGGGCGCTCGGGGTGTGGGCCGGCATCGGCGGCGCCGGATCGGCCGCGGGCGTGCTGCTCGGCGGCGCGCTGACCAGCGGGCCCGGCTGGAGCTGGATCTTCTTCGTCAACGTGCCGGTCGGCGTGGCCGTGCTGGTCGCGGTGCCCGGCGTCGTGCCCGCGCGGGCGCCGCGCCAGGCCCGGCTGGACGTGCCCGGTGCGGTGCTCGCCACCACCGGCACCGGCGCCCTCGTCCACGGCCTGGTCACCGCGGGCGACGCGGGCTGGGGCAGCGCCCGCACCCTGCTGTCGCTGGGGCTGGCGGCCGTGCTCTACGCGGCGTTCGCGGCCGTCGAACGCGCGTCGGGCGCGCCGCTGATGGACGTCGCGATGCTCGCACGGCGGCCGGTGGTGGCCGGCGCGTTCCTGATGCTTGTCGCGACCGGGGTGCTGATCTCCACGTTCTTCCTCGGGTCGGTGTACCTCCAGCAGGTGCGCGGGTACAGCGCGATCGGCACCGGGCTGGTCTTCCTCCCGGCGGCGCTCGCCACCGGCATCGGCGCGCATCTCGCGGGGCGGCTGGTCGGGGTGGTCGGGCCGCGCTGGGTCGCCGCCGCGGGCATGGCCGTTGCCGCTTGCGGGGCGGCGCCGCTGGCCGGGCTCGGCGCGGGGACCCGGGTCTGGCCGCTGGTCGCTCCCGCGACGGGGGTTGCCGCGCTCGGCGTCGGCGCGGTGTTCGTCACCGCGATCGGCACCGCGCTGGCGCTGGTCGGGCCGGGCGAGTCCGGGTTGGCCTCCGGCGTCGTCAACACCTTCCACGAGGTGGGGGGTTCGGTCGGGGTCGCCGTCGTCTCCACGGTGGCGGCGAGCGGGATCGAGCGAGGGGCTTCCGGGGGGTTCGGTGAGGCGTTCTTCGTTCTCGCGGTCGTTGCCGCTGCCGCGGCTCTCGCTGCCACCCTGCTGGTGCCCCCGGGCCGGGTCACCCTCCCGGAGGGGCCTTTGGCCCACTGATCCCCGAGGCTGCCCCGTCCTCGCCGCGGGGGGCCTTGCGGTCGGCGGTGGTTGCGCGCGCAGTTCCTCCCCCAGCATGGCGGCTGGGAGGTGTCCCCGGCGCCCTTGGGTGAGCGTCCCTCCGCGGAGTCGAGCGTTCTTCCGCGGAAGGAGCCGCACTCATCAGGGACACGGGGAACTGCTCCCCCAGAGCTGCGCCTGGGGCTATCCCCACGCCACCCACGGACCGTGAGGTCCCCGGGACGGGGGACCGGGGCACCCTCGGAGGGTCAGGGCGCCCCGGCACCGCCTCTGCTTACGGGTAACTGGTCACCGTGGACGGGACGGTCGAGGTACCCGAGGTACCCGGACCGGTGTCGTTGATGACGTGCGCGTACTGACCCATCCCGCCGAGCGACACCACGAGCAGATCGTGGAACTTCACCCCGGGCGTGTTGGGCGCCTCGAACCCGTGATCCTGGATGATCGACGGATCCGCGGTGAAGTTGCAGTAACTGCCCAGCCCCCAGCCCTCATGGCTGGTGACGTTGCTGTCCACCTTGTACGCGGCGAACCCTCTGGTGCTGCCGTTCTGGATGGCTGCCTGGTTCGGCGGGTCGTAGGCGATCTCGTTCTGGAAGAAGATCGTCCTGCCGTTCTGGCCGGCCCACTCGACGTCGTACTTCTCGAAGTGCTCCACGAACAGGCCGGTGGCCAGCACGTTGTTACCGTTGACCTTCAGGCCCTCGTCCGCCGGGTTGGTGGTCCACCCGACGCCCGCGCCGTGGTCCGCCCGCCACAGCCACGTGTGGTCGATGACCACGTCGTTGCTGTTGATCTCGAAGGCGGTACCGGCCTGTCCCGGTCCCGCGCCGCCGATCCGGGCGAACACGTCCTGGATGGTGGTCGGGTTGGACGCGTGGCTCGCCGAGGAACCCGGCGCGCCGACCTGGAGCAGCTGCGGCGACTTGCCGGTGCCGGCGTCGATGAGGAAGCCGGCCAGCTTGACGCCGTCCACGTCCGCGACCTTCATCGCGTCCACGCCGCCGTCCGGGATGACCGTGGCGTAACCGAGGCCGAGCACCACCGTGTTGGCGCGGGTGACGTTGATCGGCTGGTCGATGTGGTAGATGCCCGGGGTGAGCACCAGGTTGAGGCCCTGGGCGAGCGCGGCGTTGATGGTCTCCGCGGACACGCCGGGCTTCGCGACGTAGAACTGGGTCAGCGGGATCGAGGTGCCCGGCGTGTTCGGCCAGTCCACCCCGCTGGCGTTGGTGCGCATGTTCGGCACGAACACCTGGTAGTTACCGCTGCTGTCCAGGTACATGTACGGCTTGTCCCGGGACTCCGGGGTGGTGTTCAGCGTCGTGTAGACGGGGTTCGGGAAGCCCTGGGCAGGAGCGCCCTGGACGCCGGAGAACACCATGTTCCACACGCCGTTGGTCCAGCCGCCGATCGAGCTGTCCCGGGTGTACCACTGCTGCTGCGAGTACGGGCCGACGGTGCCGTCGATCTTGCTGTCGGCGATGTAGCCGCCGCTGGCCCACCCGTAGCCGTTGGGCGCCAGGTTGAGGCCGCCCTCGACATGCATCCGGCGGAACGGCGCGGCCTGCGCGACGGCCCAGCGGTCGTCGCCGCTGACCGGCTTGAGCGCCATGTTCTCCACCGAACGCCAGAAGTTCTGCGTGGCGTTGCCGTTGAACCAGCCGGCGTCCACGGTCATGTCGCCGTTGATCTGGACGTCGTCGGGGTTCTTGCCGAGACCGGAGACCGACGTGTAGAAGCCGATCTGGTCGTTGATGTTGTTGTACGTGCCCGGCTTGAAGAAGACCTGGTAGCGGGCGTCGCCGAACTGGTTGCTCTCCTGCTGGGAGAAGATCGAGTCCAGCTGGGCCTGGATGTTCGGCGTCGACGGGTCGAACACCTTCACGTTCGGTCCGAGGTCGCCGCCGCCCTGGATCGGGCCGGTGCCGCCACCACCCGTGGTGCCGCCGTTGTCGCCGCCGCCGGAGTCGTCACCCGCGGTGCCGTAGACCTGGAACTCCCACAGCGAGTAGCCGTACTGGGTGGCGCGCGCGGTGCCGTACATCCGCACGTAGCGGCCGGAGCCGGTGACGTTGAGCGTCTGGTTGCCGCCGGTGCCGGTCGTGGTGGAGTAGATGTCGGTCCAGGTCGTCCCGTCGTTCGACGTCTGGATCTTGAACGCCTTGCCGTACGCCGTCTCCCAGTTGAGGACGACGGAGCTGATCGTCGAGGTGGCGCCCAGATCGACCTGGAGCCACTGGGGGTCGGACGCGGCGCTCGACCAGCGGGTGCCGGTATTGCCGTCCACCGCCGCCGAGGCGGGAGTTCCGGCGTTCTCCGTCGACGAGGCGGTGGCCGTCCTGCCCTGCGAGATCAGGGTGGCGCCGGCCGGCGGCGTGCTGCCGCCGGCGGTGCCGTAGACCTGGAACTCCCAGAGCGAGTAGCCGTATCCGGTGGCCCGTACCGTCCCGTACATGCGGACATAACGCCCGGAACCGTTTACGGAAACCGTCTGGTTGCCGCCGGTTCCGGTGGTGGTGGAGTACACGTCGGTCCAGTTGGCGCCGTCCGAGGACGTCTGGATCTTGAACGCCTTCGCGTACGCCGTCTCCCAGTTGAGCGTGACGGAGGTGAGGGTGGCGGAGGCGCCGAGGTCCACCTCCAGCCACTGCGGGTCGGACGCGGCGCTCGACCAGCGGGTGCCGGTGTTGCCGTCCACCGCCGCCGAGGCGGGAGTTCCGGCGTTCTCCGTCGAGGAGGCGGTCGCCGTCCTGCCCTGCGAGAGCAGGGTGTCGGCCGCGTGGGCCGCGTGCATCGGCACGAACAGCAGCAGCGACGCCACCAGGGCGGTGATCACCGCGGCGACGATGTTCCGCTGCCTGCGGTGGTCCGCGGCCACCGCGGGTCTCAGTGCCGTGGTGGGCGTGGGGGGAGGGGGCATGGGCGACTCTCCTGACTGCGGGGTGGGGGGTCATACGTGCCGAACTCTGGGCGCACGCCCACCGGTTGACCGGTGAGAGCGCTCTCCCGACACACCCCGGAATGTTTCCGCCTGTGTTTCATCCATGTCAAGAGTTGTGCCCAAAGCCCGTATCGGAATACGAAGGAGGCCCGAGTGCCGCCGATGCACGGGAAAAGCGTTCAGCTCGTGAAGGCAACGCCGAGGCGCCGGCGCGCCGTTGATTCAAGGCCCGACGCGTCCCGGAGACGGCGAAGGGCCGCCCCGGCGACTGCCGGGACGGCCCCTCACTGGTCCTGCAGATGGTGCGGTCGTGCGGTGCCGCGGTCAGGCCGCGGCCGTTCCTCCGGTCAGGCCGCGGCGCGCGCCGCGCTCCGGTGCCGGCGGGCGTAGTACAGCGCCCCGCCGCCGACCACGAGCACGCCCGCGGTGATGCCGAGCGGCAGCGCCGGGGAGGAGGTGCCGGTCTCCGCGAGCTGCGTGCTCGCGTTGTTGCCGCCGGACGAGCCGCCCGCGCCGGCCGAGCCGCCGTGTCCGGGCTTGCCCGGGCCGCCGGGCGGGTTGCCGTGCACGCTGCTGATCGGCTTGACGGACTTCACCGAGCCGTTGGTGTTGAGCAGCACCTGCTTGTTGTTCGGGTGCTTGAAGTCGAACGCGCCGGTCAGGCTGCCCGTGGTGGCGTCGTACGAGTGGTCGCCGACCCGGCCGGTCTTCCAGTTGTTCTCGATGAACTGGGTGATCGACGCCTGCGTGGTGCGGGTGTGGTCGACCGCGTTGACCTTGCTGTAGGGCGAGATGACCAGCAGCGGCTGGCGGGTGCCGGGGCCGCAGCGGTCGTTGTAGCCACCGGCCGCGCTCGGTCCGGCCTGGCACGCGGGGCTGTCAGCGGCCTTGCCGTTGGAGCCGACCGTGGTGTCCTTCGAGCCGTTGGTGGGCTTGGCGAAGGCGTGGTCGTACCAGCCGTCGGAGTCGTCGTACGCCACCACGACCGCGGTGTCCTTCCAGTCCGGCGAGGACTGGATCGCGTTGATCTCCTTGACGAGGAAGTTCTGCTCGTCGATCGGGTCGGAGTACCCCGCGTGGCCGTCCTGGTACTCGGCCGCCTTCAGGAAGCTGACGGCGGGCAGGTTGCCGGCGTCGAGCGCCTTGTCGAACTCGCTCAGGTCGTAGTTGTGGTTCGCCTGGCCGTTGTGGCCGATCTCGGCCGTGTTCTTCGGCGGCAGGTGGTGCGGGTTGGACGTGGACTTGTAGTACTCGAACGGCGAGTGGTGCGCGCTGTAGTCCACCGAGGCCGCGCCGGCCACGTTGGTGTGCGTGGTGCCCTGGCAGCTGGCGTAGTCGCCCTGCTTGCCGTCCCACGCGGTGGACGGGGCGAAGCCGCCCTGGAACCAGCCCCACGTCACGTTCTTGGAGTTGAGCAGGTCACCGACGTTCTTGCCGGTCATCTCACCGAGCGCGTTGGTGCTGGTGTGGCTGTTGTCGGCGCAGTCGTCGTAGGCCGGGTCGGGGTCGTTGGCGACCGTGCCGACGCCCTTGGCATCCGGCGAGACCACGGTGTACGCGTCGGGCGTGGTGGTCTGCTTCGGGTTCTCCGTACCGGACTTCGGGTCCACGGAGATCACGCCGTGCGTCTGGCCGGAGATGAGGTTGAGCGCACCCGGCGTGGACGGGCCGTAGTTGTCGCTGTAGGAGTTGTCGCCCAGCGAGTAGTTCTGGGCGTAGTTCCACAGACCGGTGACGGTGTTGCCGTCGTAGTAGTCCATCACCAGGCCCGGCTGGTAGAACAGGCCGCCCGAGCACTTGCCGGAGTCGGTGTTCTGCACGTACTGGTCGGCCTTGCCGCCGTTCGCAGCGTACTGCTCGGGGCCGTAGGAGTGGTTCTGGTCGCAGGTGACCGGCTCGGTCGAGCTCAGCCGCTGCGGGGCGTACTGGTTCGGGTTCTTCTTGAGCAGGCCCGCGTGCGCCTCGGTGTCGATGCTCTTCGGCGTCTTCTTGGACGCGGTGAACTTCGTGCCGTCGGTGTTGGCGGCCTGCGGGTACGTGCCGAAGTAGTGGTCGAACGACACGTTCTCGTCGAAGAGGACCACCAGGTGCTTGATCGGGGTGGTCGTGCTGCCGCCGCTGCCGCCGCCGTGGTGGGCGGAGTCGGCATAGGCGGGCGCGGTGCCGCCCAGCAGTACGAGCGCCGCTGCTCCGGCGAACGCCCCCCAGCGCGCGGTCCGCTGTCGCGGACCTCTTCTCGTCCTGCCCGTACTGCCTGTGGTGCTCATGCTGTGTCAGCCTCCGCTAGGTGGTGCGCTCCGCGTCCCGCTGCTGATTCGCGCGCGGTGTCGAACGCGATCGTCCGGGGGAGCCGCGACACGGCAACGGCACGGTGGTGACGTACCGGTGAACAGCAGGGGTCGGTTCGATGTTTCACCGCACGTTCAGGCGAGCATGGTGCTGCCGAGCCAGTCGGTGCGGTCTTTGACTCCTGGGAGGGCGAAGAAGTAGCCGCCGCCGAAGGGGGTGATGTAGTCGGTGAGGGGTTCGCCGGCGAGGCGTTTTTGGACGGTGGTGAACTGGCGTTCCAGGTCCTGCTGGTAGCAGATGAAGATGAGTCCCATGTCGAGGTTGCCGTCGGTGTCCATGCCGCGGTCGTAGTTGTAGCCGCGGCGCAGGATGCGGGAGTCGTCGGTTTTCGGGGTGCGGGGGTTGGCGACGCGGATGTGGCTGTCGAGGGGGATGACGTCGCCCATG
>NZ_FNVU01000035.1 GCF_900107965.1 Actinacidiphila yanglinensis
CGGTCGGCGGTCGGCGGTCGGCGGTCGGCGGATCAGAGCGCGTGGTAGCCGCCCGCGTGGAAGAGCAGCGGGCGGCGGTCGTCGTCGAGCCAGGACTCCTCGACCCGGGCGATCACGATGCGGTGGTCCCCGGCGGGCACCACCTGCTCGATGCCGACCCGCAGCCAGCCGGCCACGCCCTCGAGCACCGGCTCGCCGCGCTCCAGCCGGCGCCACCGCGTCGGCGCGGCGAACCGGTCGATACCGCTGGTGGCGAACCGCCGGGCGACGGCCTCCTGTTCGGCGCCGAGGAAGTTGACCACCGCCGTTTCGGCGCGTTCCACGTGCGGCCAGGAGGACGTGGTGCGCCCGATGCCGAAGGACACCAGCGGCGGGTCCAGGGACAGCGAGGTGAGCGAGGTGGCCGTGAACCCGGCCGGGCCGCTGCCGCCGTCCACGGTGACGACGACCACTCCTGCGGGGTGGTTGCGGAATACCTGTTTGAACCGCTCGGGCGCGATACCGGAGGCGGACTGCGAAGGAGTGGTGACGGTCACGTCTCTCCCTGAAAGAGGCAAGGGGCAAGTGAATTCGCACGTGCGGGCAAGGCGTACCGGCGGACCACCGGAGGAATACGTCCGGATGGCTCGCATGCATGCGTCGGGAATAGCGCCCGGCGAACGGGCGGAATACGCGGGTTCTTACCGCCGCCGACGGGGCGGGCGGCACGCAACTGCCGCGGGCGGGCCTGCCGTTCAGCGAAGACGCAGGCCAGGGCGGTGCGTACGGCGTCCGCGACAACAAAGGCGGTCGGCGCGGCGGCACTGCCGCCCGGCGGACCGGCCCATCGGCCGAGCGGTTGCGGCGAAGCGGCGTGCCGGAACAGGCACTTGCTGCGGATTCCGCGGTCGGCTGGTCATGAATCCATTGTCAGGGCGGGCATCGAGCCGGGTCAACAATGCAACTCCCTGAATTAAGTCGGATATTCGCGGTACGGTCCCGGTGGGCGATCCCGCGATCCGGCGATTCCCCGTCCGCCGGTCCGCCGATCCGCGGTCAGGAGGCGGCGGGCAGCACGGGCCAGGACCCGAGCGGGTCGGCGTAGAGCGCGCCGAGGGCGACGGCGCAGCCCGCCACGGCGAGCGCGGAGCCGATGAAACTGGAGGCGACCACGGCCTGTTCGGGGTCGTCGCAGACCCACGACCGCGCGCCGACCTCGTCGCGCAGGTCGGCCAGACACTCCGCCAGCCGCCCCGCACCCGGTTCGACCACCACGAGGACCTCGGGATCGAACATGTCCAGCAGCAGTGCGGCGACCCGGCCGACGAGCCGGGCCCGGCGCCGGAACAGCTCCACCGCCACCGGCTCGCCCTCCAGGGCCAGGTCGACCAGGTCCCGGAAGACCCGTACCGGCAGGCCGCGTTCCACCGCCCTTCTCAGCAGGGTCGGTTCCGACACCTCCGACTGGAGACAGCCGGCGGTGCCGCACGAACAGGGCTCGGCGGCCGGTTGCCGGGAGGGCCCCGGGGCCCCGGGGCCCGGCGCCCCGTCGGCGCCGACCGGCAGATGCGCGACACTGCCCGCGCCGGAGTGCGGCCCCCGGTGCACCACTCCCCCGGTGGCGAACGCGGCGTCCACCACCGCCCCGATGAACAGCACGACGGCGCTGTCCCGGGTGCGTACCGCGCCGAAGAGCTGCTCGGCGCGGGCCAGCGCCCGTGCGTGGCTGTCGACGTGCACGGGCAACCCGCTGTCGGCGGCGAGGACTTCGCGGACCGGCACGTCCCGCCAGCCGAGCCGCGGATGGTCGACCACCACCCCGCCGGCCGGGTCGACCCACTGCCCGGTGGCGACACCGAACGCCAGCACCGACCGCTCGCCTGCATGCGCGTCGACGAGTCCGGGCAGCCGGGCGGCTAGGCCGCGCAGCACCCGGTCCGGGTCGGTGCCCTGGTGCGGCCGGCGGTCCTGCGCCACCACCCGGCCGCGCAGGTCCATCAGCGACAGGGTGGTGTGCAGGACGGCGATGTGGGCGCCCGCCACCAGGTAGCGACCGGTGTCGATCTCCAGCGGGATGTGCGGGCGGCCGAGTCCGCGCGGCCCGGCGGTCTCCCGGCTCTCCCGGATCAGCCCGCGGGCGAGGAACTGGGCGCTGTGCCCGCTGACGGCAGCAGGCGACAGGCCGGTGAGCCGGGCCACGGTGCTGCGCGCCACCGGGCCGTGGTCGAGGATCGCGTTCAGCACGGCTCCGGCGGCGGAGCTGCGGCGTACGGGCGGGATCGCGGCGCCCACGTCGGCACGGCGCAGCGGCGTCGGCGCGGGCAGCGGGCCCGAAGCCGGGCGGGGGTCCTGGCCCGGACGGGGACCGGTGACCTGGCGGGAGCCGGGCGCCGGGCGGGGGTTAGCGGCCGGGTCGGGGTGGGGCCGGGCGGATCGGTGCGCGGACGGTCGAGTGACCACGGCAGGGCCTTCCAGGTCATGGTGGGCGGCCGGGGGCGGCCGGCACGGCCCGCACCGGCGCGGCCGGCGGGGCGGGGCACCCCCGTGGGCGCTCCCGCGAGGGAGCTGCTGCGCTCAGACCTGGTGACACGCGGCGGAGCACACACGCTTGAGGTCGACATGACCCCGCGTCGTGAGGTGTGTGGTTCGCTGCATGCCGCGCAACGTAACCGGCTCGACGGAACGCGGTCAAACACCTGCCCGCATCGTGGACACCGCGGTGGACGCTCCGTGGCGCGGAATCGCCCTGGACGGCGGGTGGTTCGTCCCCGTCACGCAGCCGGCGCGCCGGCCTCTTCCGCCGTGTCCGGACCGCTCGCCGGCCCGTTCTCCGTGAGACCGGCCGCGTCCAGCAGCAGGGCGGCGGTACTCACCGCGAGGCCGTCCAGCGTGTCGGCCCCGATGCCCGCGCGGGCGCTCGCGCCGTCGTACACGACCATCAACCGGCGGGCCAGCAGCTCGGGTTGACCCACGCCCCCGCGCTCGGCCTCCGCCCGGAAGAACTCGCTCATCGCCTGCTTGCCGCGGGCGGCCACCTCGCTGGCGGCGTGGCCGGGGTCCTTCAGCTCGACCTGCGCGGCGAGGAAGGGGCACCCGCGGTAGTCGGGCGAGGTGGCGGCCTCTTCCAGCCGCTCGAAGACGTGGAGTACGCGATCGCGCGGCGCCGCCGGGGTGCCGGGCGGGGGGAACAGCAGCGCGCTCAGCCGCGGCTCCTGGCGGGTGAGCGCGGCGGCCAGCACCTCGTCCTTCCCCGCGAAGAGCTGGTACATCGAGCGCTTCGACACGCCCGCCGCCTTGCACAGCGCGTCGATGCCGGTGCCGACGCCCTCCCGGTAGATCAGCTCCGCCGCCGCGTCCAGCAGCCGGTCGCGGGGGGTGGGCTTCGTCGTGGTGGTCATGCGCCCAGGTTAGCGCGACGACTCGACATCGGAAACCGATCGGTTTACGCTGATGGAAACCGATCGGTTTCCCGCCGGTCGGCGGCCCGCTCCATCCCTACCCGAGGACACCTCATGAAGATCAACGGCTCCGTGGCACTCGTCACCGGCGGCAACCGCGGCATCGGCGAGCAGTTCGTCAAGGCACTGCTCGACGGCGGCGCCGCCAAGGTCTACGCGGCGGCTCGCGATCCCCGGAAGGTCACCGTGCCCGGCGCGGTGCCGCTCCAGCTGGACATCACCGACCCCGCGTCCGTGCGCGCCGCCGTCGAGCAGGCCGGCGACGTCGACCTGCTGATCAACAACGCCGGGATCTCCACCGGCGCCACCCTCCTGGACGGCGACCTCGCCGACTTCCGGCGGGAGTTCGACACGCACGTGTTCGGCACGCTCGCCGTCAGCCGCGCCTTCGCCCCCGTGCTCGCCCGCAACGGCGGCGGCGGACTGCTCAACGTGCTCTCCGCGCTGTCCTGGTTCGCCATGCCCGCGAGCGCCGCGTACTGCGCCGCCAAGGCAGCCGAGTGGTCGCTGACGAACTCGCTGCGCGTCGAGCTCGCCGCCCAGGGCACGCAGGTGACCGGCCTCCACATGGGCTACGTCGACACCGACCTCATCGCCCACCTCGACGCCGCCAAGTCCGACCCCGCGGACATCGTCCGCACCGCCCTTGCCGGGTTCGCGGCGGGCGAGTGGGAGATCACCGCGGACGACACCGCGAAGCAGGTGAAGTCGGCGCTGTCCGCTCCGCTGGAGACGCTCTACGCCGATGCCAAGGCGTCGGCGTAACACCGTCCCGCCGGCTCCGGCCCCCTCCCGCGAGCCGCGGCTCCCCGCCGGGGCCCCGCGGGAGGAGCCGCCCGACCGGAGCAGGCGCAGAGGCCACTTCCGGCTCCGATCCCCGTCACCGCTGAGACCGCCGCGCGGCGTACCGCCCTTCTCCACCGGGTTCGAGCAGCCCTGACGCGGCAGTCCGGCAGCACCCGGAAAGCCAGTGGACGCAAGATCGCGGGATCGGCCATGATCCCGCCGTGCACATACCGAGACGACACGCCGAACTCCTCGCCGCAACCCTTCTGACGGCAGCGCTGGCCGGCTGCTCAACGCCGCACTCGCAGCCTTCGCCGGCGGTCACGGGCTCGGCGGCTCCCTCCCCGTCAGCCCCCGCAACCCCCTCCTCGACCCGGGCCGTACCCGCGTCCGGTACGGGAGCTCAACTCATGGCCGCCGCCCTGCCGGTACCGCCAGGGGCGCACGCCTGGACCGATCGCAACGGCGGGCTGGACCTGGACGGCTTCGCCCACGGACTCTTCGCCGCGAACCACGTCTCGCAGGAGAAAGCCGTGCTCGTACGCCGACACTTCGTCGCGGCCGCGCGACAAAGCTGGATCAGTACCGACGGAAGCCAGGTCGACATCTTCCTCGTGCGGTTCGCCGCACCCACCGGCGCCGAGAGCACGTACAAGTCCATGGCACACACCTGGCAGACCACCGGCAAGCCGCACCAGCACACGTTCGCGGACCCCGCGGACCACGCCACGGGCTCCGTCATCAGCACCATCGACAACCTCGGCAACGCGGGTGTCAAACTGATCAGCGTCCGCAACAACCTGTTCGTCTACATCCACTACTTCACCGCCGCGACCCCCGACCGTAGCGGGGCGCAGAGTCTCCTCCATCGCCAACTCGGCGCCCTCGGCCAGTAGAAGGCAACCCCTCGCGCCCGCCGACGGCCCGGCGGGGCGCCCGCAAGCATTCGGCCCCGACACCTGCAAGCAGCGCGACGCCGTCGAGCGGTGGATCAACCGGATCAAGCAGTGGCGCGACCTGGCCGCACGAACCGGCGAACTCGCCATCGCCTACCAGGCCGCACTCCACCTCGCCGGCATCCTCATCCGGACCCGGCGCTGATCAAAGGGACAAAACCTACCCCCGGTAGGTCTCCAGCAGGCGCAGCCAGATCTCGCTGATGGTGGGGTAGGAGGGCACCGCGTGCCAGAGCCGGGAGATCGGGACCTCCCCGGCGACGGCGACCGTCGCGGAGTGCACCAGCTCGCTCACCCCGGGGCCGACGAAGGTGACCCCGACGAGGATCTCGCGGTCGAGGTCGACCACCATGCGGGCCCGGCCGCGGTAGTCGTCGCCGAACAGGCTCGCGCCGGAGACGTTCGCCATGTCGTAGTCCACGACGCGGACCCGGTGGCCGGCGCTCTCGGCCTCCTGGGCGGACAGGCCGACGGCGCCGACCTCGGGGTCGGTGAAGACGACCTGCGGCACCGCGCCGTGGTCGGCGGTGGCGACATGGGCGCCCCAGGGCGCGTCGTCCACCGGCTCGCCCTTGGCGCGGGCGGCGATCGCCGCGCCGGCCATCCGCCCCTGGTACTTGCCCTGGTGGGTCAGGAGCGCGCGGTGGTTGACGTCGCCCGCGGCGTAGAGCCAGCCGTCGGCGATGTCGGTGACCTGGCAGGTGTCGTCGACGGTGAGCCAACCGCCGGGTGCGAGCCCGATCGTGTCCAGCCCGAGGTCGCCGGTGTGCGGCTTGCGGCCGACCGCGAACAGGATCTCGTCGGCGGTCAGTTCGCCCCCGTCGTCCAGGCCGACGCGCACCTGGCGGCCCTCGCGCACCACCGAGGTCACGGACACGCCGAACCGGACCTCGGCGCCGGCCTCGCGCAGCCCGTCGGCGACCATCTCCCCGGCGAACGGCTCCATCCGTTCCAGGAGTGCGCCGCCCCGCACCAGGACGGTCACCCGCGCGCCGAGCGCCTGCCAGGCCGTCGCCATCTCGACGGCCACCACGCCGCCGCCGACCACCACCAGGCTCTCGGGCACCTGCTGGGCGCTGGTCGCCTCCCGGCTGGTCCAGGGCCGTACGTCGGCGAGCCCGGCCAGGTCGGGCAGCGCGGCGGTGGTGCCGGTGCAGACCGCGACCGCGTGCCGGGCCGTCAGCCGGACGGTGCCGCCGTCGGGGGTGTCCACCACGACCTGGCGCGGGCCGTCGAGCCGGCCGCGCCCGCGGACCAGGTCGAGGTGGACCGAGTCCAGCCACGCGACCTGCCCGTCGTCCTTCCAGTTCGCGGTGAACGCATTGCGGCGGGCCAGCACCTCCGCCGAGTCCAGCGGCCCGGCGACGGACGCCGCCAGGCCCGGCAGCCGGCGCGCCTCGGCGCGGGCCGCCACCGGGCGCAGCAGCGCCTTGCTCGGCATGCACGCCCAGTACGAGCACTCCCCGCCGACGAGTTCACGCTCCACGACCACGGTGCTGAGCCCCGCCGCTCGCGTCCGGTCGGCAAGGTTCTCCCCGACGGGGCCCGCCCCGATCACGACCACGTCGTACGTGCGGGGTGCGTCGTTCATACCGGCTCCTGTGCTGGTCGCTGCCGCGCGTGGCCGCGCGTGCCCGGGTGCGGACGGGGTCAGGGCCCGCGGTGGGTCCACGTGTTCCCGTGCCCGCCGGTCCTGGTGTCCAGGGTCGCCCCACGCGGTCCACGCGACTTGGTGACCCGCCCGATACCCCCGTACGGAGCTTCGATCCGGCCGGGACCACGCCGACGCCGCAAACCGGGGCGACCGGCGCCATCGTACTGACGCGGTGTGAAGGGAAGGGTTTCGCACCGCTTACGGTTCCGATCAAGGGGCGCACGGCCGCAGCCCGCGGTGGTCGCGCCGCTCGCTCCGCATATGATCACAAACGGGCGCCGAGGGGCGCCACGGGAGGTGTCCGATGGGTGAACTCGTCCTGATCCGGCACGGTGAGACCGAATGGTCGCAGTCCGGTCAGCACACCAGCTACACCGACCTGCCGCTGACCGAGAACGGCGAGGCGCAGGCCCGGTCGCTGGCGCCGCTGCTCGGCTCCCGGCACATCTGGTGCGTGATCAGCAGCCCGATGCAGCGCGCCCAGCAGACCGCGAAGCTGGCCGGCCTGGACCGCGTACGGGTCGACCCCGACCTGCACGAGTGGGACTACGGCGGCTACGAGGGCATCACCACCCGCGACATCCACCGCACCCGCCCGGACTGGGAGATCTGGACCGACGGCGTGGTCCCCGGGCCCGAGGGACATCCGGGCGAGAGCCCCGAGCAGATCGGCGCGCGCGCCGACCGCGTACTGGCCCGCGTCGAGGCGGCCTTCACCAACGGTGACGGCGGCGACGTCGTCCTCGTCGCGCACGCGCACTTCCTGCGGGTGCTCACCGCCCGCCGGCTCGGCCTGCCGCCTGCCGACGGCGCGCTCTTCCAGCTCGCCACCGGCACGGTGAGCCGGCTCGGCACGGAGCACGGCCACCACGTGCTGACCGCCTGGAACCGGCTCCCCTGACCGCGACCGCGTACGGCTCCGCCCCGCCGCCCCGCACACCGTTTCGCCCGGACAGACCGCCTGGCGCGGCGCGATGACCGGCCACCCGCACACACTGGCCGGGTGAGCCCTTCCGCCGGACGGGCCGGGCCGACGAAAGGACGCGGCGATGGAATCGGCGTACCGCAAGGACCTCGGACTGCTCGCCCTGCGCCTCGGCGTCGGGTCCGCGCTGTTCGCACACGGCGCGCAGAAGCTGTTCGGCTGGTTCGGCGGAGGCGGCCTGGACGCCACCTCGGGCGCGATGGAGCACATGGGCTTCCGCCCCGGAAAGCCGGCCGCCCTGGCCTCCGGCCTCGGCGAGGCCGGCGGCGGCGCCCTCCTCGCCCTCGGCTTCGCCACCCCCGCGGCCGGTGCGGCCGCCGCCGGCGCGATGGCGGGTGCCGTCGCCGTCCATGCCCCGGCCGGGTTCTTCGCCATGTCCGGCGGCTACGAGCACCCCGCGCTCCTCGGCTGGACCGCCGCCTGCCTCGGCCTGGCCGGCCCCGGCCGGATGTCCCTCGACCACGCCACCGACCACTGCCTGGACCGTTCCTGGGTGATCACCGCCGCCTTCGGTGCGGCCGCGCTCGCCACCGCCGCCATCGTCACCACCCGCAACCGCGCCGTGGCCGCCGACGCACGCCGGGCCGCCGAAGACGTGACCTGAGCCCCCGTCGCACGCGCGGCGAGGGCACCCCAACGGCGGAAAACCGTGCGACGCGCAGGTCTTCGGCCGCCGGCCGGGAAGACTCAGCACCGTGAGGGCAACCGGACGCGGGAGCGCACCGGCCGCCGGACGCGGGAGATCGGGGAGGGCGCGTGCCGCGTCCCCTGCCGGCAGCCGTCCGCGCGAACCGGCGGGCGGGGCTCTCCGGCGACCGGCAGGACGGGACCGGGCGGGACGGCCCCCGGGTAGACGACGGGAGTACGGGATGACGCCAAAGGCACCGCCGGCCGGCCCGTCCGCCCCGGACCGCCCCGCTCGCCGAGTACCCGCCGCCCGCGCCCTCCGCGCCCTCTTCCGCCGCGCGCAGCGCACCCCTTGGCGGCGCTCGGCCACAGCGGCCGCCTGCGGTGCCCTCCCCGCCCTCGCGTTCCCCGCCCCCTCCCTGTGGTGGTTCGCCTACGTCGCCCTCGTCCCCTGGATCCTCCTGATCCGCTCGGCCCCCACCGCCCGCCGCGCGGCGCTGGACGGGTGGCTCGGCGGGGCCGGTTTCATGTTCGCGGTGCACCACTGGCTGCTGCCGAGCCTGACCGTCTTCCTGCCGGTGCTGGCTCTCCTGCTGGGCGCGCTGTGGGCCCCCTGGGGCTGGCTGGTCGGACGCCTCCTCGGCGCCGGCGCCCCGGGCGGGGCCGGCCGCCCGGCCGCCGGCGCCGCCCTGGTCCTCCTGCCCAGCGGCTGGCTGCTCATCGAACTGGCCCGCTCCTGGCAGTACCTCGGCGGCCCGTGGGGCCTGCTCGGGGCGAGCCAGTGGCAGGTCGCCCCCGCCCTGCGGCTCGCGTCGATCGGCGGGGTGTGGCTGGTCAGCGCGCTGGTTGTGGTCACGAACACGGCGCTGGCGCTGGTGTGCGCGGTGCCGGCCGCGCGCCGGACCGCCGCCGCGGTCCTGCTCGCCGCGTCGGTCGCGGCCGGCACCGTGTGGCTGTGGGCGCCGCGCCCGCACCGGGCCGGCTCCTTCCGGGTCGCGATCGTGCAGCCGGGGGTGATCGACGGATCGGCGGCGCGCTTCGCCCGCGAGGTCCACCTCACCCGCCGACTCGCGGGCACGCACCCCGACCTGGTGGTGTGGGGGGAGAGCAGCGTCACCGTCGACCTGGCGGACCATCCCGGCACCACGGCCACCCTCAGCGCGCTCTCCCGGCTGGTCGGCGCCGACCTGCTGGTCAACGTGGACGCCGAACGCGCCGACGGATCCGGCATCTCCAAGACCTCGGAACTGGTCGGCCCGCACGGCGTGACCGGCCCGGTGTACGACAAGATGCGGCTGGTGCCCTTCGGCGAGTACATCCCACTGCGCTCGGTGCTCGGCTGGGCCACGTCCGTGGGGAAGGCCGCCGGGCAGGACCGCAGGCCGGGCCGCAGCCAGGTGGTGATGGACACCGGAGCGCTGCGCTTCGGGCCGCTGGTGTGCTTCGAGTCGGCCTTCCCCGACATGAGCCGGCACTTGGTCGCCGACGGCGCGCGGCTGCTCGTCGCCCAGTCGTCCACCTCGTCGTTCCAGGGCAGTTGGGCGCCCGCGCAGCACGCCTCGCTGGCCGCGCTGCGGGCCGCGGAGACCTGGCGGCCGATGGTGCACGCCACCCTCACCGGGATCAGCGCGGTCTACGGCCCCGACGGCTCGCCCGTCGGCCGCCGGACCGGCACCGCGGACAGCGCCGCCACGGTGTACGAGGTGCCGGGCGCCACGGGCACGAGTCCCTACGTGCGCCTCGGCGACTGGGTGCCGCACCTGGCGCTGCTGCTGGTCCTTCTCGCCGCGGGGTACGAGGCGGTGCGGACGCTGCGCCGGCCCCGCGCCGTACCCGGACCCGCGGGGGCGGCGGACGGGCCGGCCGGGCCGGACCCCACGGAGCCGGCGCGTCCCGGCGACCCGGCGGAGCCGGCCGACCCGGCGCGGCCCGAGCTCAGCCGATTCCCGAAACCGTAGCGCCGGCCATCCCCGGTGCCTCGCCGGTGATCTCCGCGACGATGCGCTCGCACAGCTCGTGGGTGCGCAGCGCGTCGCGCGCGTCGAGGGGCGTGCCGGCCCGGACCGCGTCGAGGAAGGCGAGGGTGACCTGCTCGATGCCGCGCTGCCGGGCCACCGGCACCCAGTCGCCGCGGCGCCGGATGCTGGGCTGGCCCTTGTGGTCGATCACCTCGGCGAGGTCGAGCACCTGGCGCCGGGTGTCGGCGCCGCTCACGTCCAGGCTCTCCTCGGTGGATCCGCTCATCCGGTTCATCGACCCGATCGCGGTGAAGCCGTCGCCCGACAGGTGCACCACGACATGGTGCAGCAACCCGTCCTCCACCCGGGCCGAGACGCGCATCTGCTCGATCGGGCCGGGCACGAGGAACCGCAGCGTGTCGGCAACGTGCACGAAGTCGTCGAAGACGACCGTGCGCGGGTCGTCGGCGAGGCCGACCCGGTTCTTCTGCATGAGGATGAGGTCGCGGGGATGGCTGAGGCACTGCGCGTAACCGGGCGCATGGCGGCGGTTGAAGCCGACCGCCAGCGGCACCCCGCGTGCTTCGGCGAGGTCCACCACGCGGCGGGCACCGTCCAGGTCGTAGGCGAGCGGCTTGTCGATGTAGACCGGGACGCCCGCCTCGATCAGGCGGGTGCCGATCTCCACGTGATGCGCGGTGGGCGCGTGCACGAAGGCGGCGTCGAGGTCCTGCGCGAGCAGGGAGTCCAGGGTGAGGTGCCGGTGCGGCAGCCGGTACGCGTCGCCGACCTCCGCCAGGGTGGCCGGGGTGCGGGTGTGCAGGTGGAGTTCCAGGCCGGGCTGGACGCCGAGCACCGGCAGGTACGCCTTCCGCGCGATGTCACCGAGCCCGATGACGCCGATCTTCAGCGGGGCGCTGCGGGGTGCCATGGGTGCTCCTGTGTCCGGTCCGGGCGCGGTGTCCTCGCAGCATACGGGGGTGCCGAACCTTCACTCGTGCGGGGAATACCCGCACGACGCCGGATACGGCACAGTGGCGGGGGTGCGTGGCATCCCCCTGTTCGTGGCCCCGGTGTTCGCGATCTGCGCGGTGTGCGCGCTCGCCGGCTGCACCACCGTCTCCGCTCCCCCGCCCCGTCCTTCGGGGCCGTCGCCGACCGCGCCCGAGCGGCCCGACGAGGCGGCGGTGCCGCCGCCTCCGGCCCGCCGCGTGCTGGCCACCACCCACCCGGCCGCCTCACCACCGCACGCGCCGCGCACGGAGCACCACCACAGCCCGATCCGACCCGCGCCGGCGCCCCCGCCCGCCCCGCACCCGCGCACTCGGCGGACGGTGGCGCCCGCCCGCCCGTCGCTCCCCGCCGCACCGGACGTGTGCGGGCTCGGCGAGGAGTACGGCGGGTGGGCGCCGGGCAGCCAGGCAGCCTCGATCTGCCGTGAGGAGTACAGCCCCTGACGGACCGTCGGGAGATCCGCTGGGCTGGCTGCGCTCACGGCACTAGGCGGAGGCCAGGTCCGGGATGCGCCAGTCGATCGGGACGTGGCCCTGGGAGGTGACCGCCTCGTCGATCCGGGTGAAGGGGTGGCTGCCGAGGAAGAGCTTGGCCGACAGCGGGGAGGGGTGGGCGCCCTCTATGACGGTGTGCCGGTCGGTGTCGATCAGCGGCTTCTTCTTCTTCGCGTAGTTGCCCCACAGGACGAAGACGGCCGGGTCGGGGCGGGCGGAGACGGCACGGATGACCGCGTCGGTGAACTTCTCCCAGCCCTTGCCCTTGTGCGAGTTGGCCTCGCCCTCCCGGACGGTGAGCACCGCGTTGAGCAGGAGGACGCCCTGCTCGGCCCAGGGCATCAGATAGCCGTTGTCCGGGACCGGGTAGCCGAACTCGTCCTTCAGCTCCTTGAAGATGTTCCGCAGCGAGGGAGGGGTCCGCACGCCGGGGCGCACCGAGAAGCACAGCCCGTGGCCCTGGCCGGCGCCGTGGTAGGGGTCCTGGCCGAGGACCAGCACCTTCACCTTGTCGAACGGCGTGGCCTCCAGGGCGGCGAACACCTCGTCCCGCGGCGGGAACACGTGGTGCACCTGCCGCTCGGCCTCGACGAATTCGCTGAGCTGCTGGAAGTAGGGCTTGTCCAACTCCTCGCCGAGTACGGCCTGCCAGGAGTCGGGCAGCATGCTGGGCACGTCGGGAACCTCCGGTGCGTGATCGGTTGCTGGTCCCGAAACTACCGCGCCCCACCGACAGTCCCGTCCCCGCCGGCGTCCGCGTACCCGTCCGTGCCCGCTTCCCCGGCCCGGAGCGCGGCCGGCGCCGCTCTCCGGCGTCAGGCGGCGTCCAGCCGGGCCCGCAGCGCCGGGTCCAGGTCCAGCTCCACCGCGCCGAGCACCTCGTCGAGTTGGGCGACGCTGCTCACCCCGACCACCGGCACGATCGGCAGCGGGCCGCCCATCTGCCAGGCCAGCACGGTCTGGTTGGGGGTGGCGCCGGCCTCGCGGGCCACCTCGCGCAGCACCTCCAGCCGCCGCTGCGACATCGGGTGGTCGTAGGGCGGGAGGAGCGGCTTGTCGGCACGGCTGTAGGCACCGTGCACCAGCGACCCGTACGCCATGAGCGTCATGTCGTCGTGGGCCGCGACGAAATCCTGCATGTCGTCACGGGCGTACCACTGCGCGCCCCACTCGCCGCCGGGCACCGGCCATAGGTAGGTGTGGCGCTGCTCGACACAGGTGTAGGCGGGCAGCCCGTGCGCCGCCGCGTACTGCCGTGCCTCGGCGACCCGCCAGGCGGCGTGGTTGCTCGCGCCGATCACCCGGGCAGCACCGCTGCGCACGACCTCGGCGAAGGCCCCGACCGTCTCCGCGACGGGGACGGCGCGGTCCTCGATGTGGGCGTAGTACAGGTCGACGTGGTCGGTGCCCAGGCGGCGCAGGCTGCCCTCGATGCCCGCGGCGACCACCTTCGCGGACAGCCCTTCCCACACCTCGGGCCAGATCCGCGTGCTGCCCACCGGTGGACGGGCGCCGACCTTGGTGGCCACGACGGTACGGTCCCGGGCGCCCCTGGACCGGAGCCAGCGGCCGAGCAGCAGTTCGCTCTCGTCGCCGGTGCCGCCGGGCGCCCAGAGCGAGTAGTTGTTGGAGGTGTCGACGAAGGTGCCGCCGGCCTCGGCGAAGCGGTCGAGCACCGCGAAGGAGGTCTGCTCGTCGACGGTGGAGCCGAACGGCAGGATGCCCAGGCACAGGATGCTGACCTCGGGTCCCTTGCCGCCGGCGAGGGTGCGATAACGCATGCGTGACTCCGTACAGGTGGACGGTCCTCGGGAGGCGGCCCGGGGAAGGCCGCCACCCGTGGACTGTGCACCTTGGAGCGCGGACGAAGGCAAGCGCGGCCGGGGTCGGGGCGCGCGAGGGTGGGACCCGCCGGCGGTGGGGCCGGCGGGGGTCAGGCGGTCGGGCGGTCAGGCGCCGCCCGCCTTGAGGAAGAGGCCACCGTCGATCACCAGGTTCTGCCCGGTGATCCAGCCGGCCTGGTCCGACAGCAGGAAGGCGGCGGCACCGCCGATGTCCTCGGGCACGCCGAGCCGTTGCATGGGGTACCCCGCGGCAGCCTCCGCCTCGCGGCCCTCGTACAGCGCCGCCGCGAACTTCGTCTTCACCACCGCGGGAGCGATCGAGTTGACCCGCACCCCCGGGGCCATCTCGGCTGCGAGCTGCACGGTGAGGTTCACCATGGCCGCCTTGCTCATGCCGTAGGCGGCGATGAACGGCGAGGGGGCCAGCCCGGCGATCGAGGTGATGTTGACGATCGCGCCGCCGTTCTCCTTCTGCCAGGCCCGCCAGGTCTGCTGGGCGAAGCCGAGCGCGGAGACGACGTTGGTCTCGTAGACCTTGCGGGCGACCCCGAGGTCCAGTTCGGTGAGCAGGCTGTAGACCGGGTTGGTGCCCGCGTTGTTGACGAGGTGGTCGACCCGGCCGAACTCCTCCATGGCGCGCGCGACGGCGGCGGCCTGGTGGGCCTCGTCGTGCGCTTTTCCGGCCACGCCGATCACGCGCTCGGCGCCCAGCTTCTCGACCGCCTCCTTGAGCGCGTCCTCGTTGCGCCCGGTGATGCACACGCGGTCGCCGCGGGCGACGAGCGCCTGGGCTATGCCGAATCCGATGCCGCGGCTGGCGCCGGTGACGATCGCGGCGCGGCCGCTCGCCGCAGGGAGCTGAGTCATGTGCTGGTACGCCTTCGCTGCTGGTCGGTGCCGGGGGGGGAGGGACGCGGGCCTGCGGGTCAGTCGAGGGGGCCGCCGGCGATGTACAGCACCTGGCCGGAGACGAATCCGGCCGCCTCACCGGTGAAGAAGGCGATGGCGTTCGCGACGTCCTCCGGGCGGCCCACCCGCTGCACCGGGATCTGCCCGGCGGCCGCGGCCTGGAACTCCTCGAAGCCCATGCCGACCCGGGCGGCGGTCGCGGCGGTCATGTCGGTGACGATGAAGCCGGGGGCGACCGCGTTCGCGGTCACACCGAACTTGCCGAGTTCGATCGCGAGGGTCTTGGTGAAGCCCTGCATGCCCGCCTTGGCGGCGGAGTAGTTGGCCTGGCCGCGGTTGCCCAGCGCGGACGACGAGGACAGGTTCACCACGCGGCCGAACTTCGCGTCCACCATGTGCTTCTGCACCGCACGGGTCATCAGGAACGCGCCGCGCAGGTGCACGTTCAGCACGGTGTCCCAGTCCGCGGCGGACATCTTGAAGAGCAGGTTGTCGCGGAGCACGCCCGCGTTGTTCACCAGGATCGTGGGCGCGCCCAGCTCCTCGGCCACCCGGGCCACGGCCGCGACCACCTGGGCTTCGTCGGAGACGTCCGCACCGACGCCGATCGCCCTGCCGCCCGCACCCGTGATCGACTCCACGGTCTCCTTGCAGGCGGCCTCGTCGAGGTCGATCACGGCGACGGCCCGGCCCTCGGCGGCCAGCCGGACCGCGGTCGCGGCCCCGATTCCGCGGGCGCCACCCGTCACGATCGCCACGCGCTGCTCGGTGGTGGACATCTTCGTCTCCTCAGCCTCAGCCCGGTTGCGCGCCCGCCCCGACATGAGCGACCGCTTAGTAGGTCCCGCCCCGAACCGTAGGAGGGGTGCTGGGCGCTGTCAACCGGACCCCCCGAGGGTGGTGTGTTCTGTCGGTTCCGGGACCTTGTGGTGATGGGGTGGTTGCTCGCGGCGTTCCCCGCGCCCCTGGGTATGTGCGGCTCCTTCCGCGAAAAGAGGGTCACCAACCAAGGGGCGCGGGGAACTGCGCGCGCAACCCCCACCGGCAGGTGGTCCCCCAACCGGCAGGACGGGGCACCCCGGAGGGTCAGGGCAACACCAGAAGCGCAAGCAGGCGATCCGCCTCCTTCGCCGCGTCCTGGGTGAGGCCGGTGTGGATCGGGCCGGGTTGGACGATGGTGCTGCGCGGCGCCGTGAGCCACCTGAACCGGCGCCCGGGATCCTCCCCGGCCGCCTGCCCGGCAGCCGCACCCCCCGCGCAGATCCCCTCGTACCCGCGCAGTGCGGCAGCAACGCCGTCCACGTCGACATCGGGGTCCAGACACCGCAGCCTGGCGACGTCCAGGTGCACCCGCGCGCCGACGTAGGACTGCGCGCGGCAGTACACCAGCACCCCCGCGTTGATCAGTTCCCCCCGTTCGATCCGCGGCATCACCCGCACCAGTGCGTACTCGAAGACGTCCCGCCCGCTCATTCCGCGTTCTTCCCCTCGACCCAGGTGCGCAGCCACTCGGGCGGCGGCTGCTTCGCCTGGGTGCGGCCGGTGGTGATGCGCTCGTGGACGTCGACCGCGCGGGCGCCCAGCAACTCGCGGTAGGCGGCGCGTACGTCGTCGGGGGTGTCGAAGCCGGGCTCGTCCAGCAGCCACTCGTCAGGTACCAGGGCGGTCACCTCGGTGAGCAGCGCCTCGGTCACCCGGGACGCCAACTCGGGAGCGACCGCGGCCGGTTCGGGAGAGAAGCGGGACAGGGCGTGGTCGGTCGCGTCGTACGGCTTCGCGGAGGCGGTCCGCGCCGACTTCCAGTTGTGGTGCCAGATGAGCGAGGCGCCGTGATCGATGAGCCACACGTTCCGGTGCCAGACCAGCATGTTAGGATTCCGCCACGAACGGTCGACGTTGGCGATGAGCGCGTCGAACCAGACGATCCGGCTGGCCTCTTCGGGATCCATGGCGAACACCAGGGGATCGAAGCCGAGGGAGCCGGGCAGGAAGTCCATTCCGAGGTTGAGCCCGCCGCTCGATTTGAGCAGGTCCTGGATCTCCTCGTCGGGCTCGCCCAGTCCGATCACCGGGTCGAAGTCGAAGCGCACCAACTCGGGCACCCGCAGGCCCAGCCGGCGGCCGAGTTCGCCCGCGATCACCTCGGCTACGAGCGCCTTGCGGCCCTGTGCCGCGCCGCTGAACTTGACGACGTAGGTCCCGAGGTCGTCGGCCTCGACCACGCCCGGCACCGAACCGCCCTCACGCAGCGGCGTGACGTAGCGGATGCCGGTCACTTCTCTCAACATCCCCCCAGGCTAACCTCGGGGAGACTCCCCCCATGGACACGATCAACGATCATCGCGACTTCCCCGGCCGGTTCGCCCGCACCCAGCGCTTCTCGCTCGGCGCCCCCAGCGGCTTCACCCTCACCCCCGACGGCTCGTCGGTGCTCTTCCTGCGCACCCGCGGGCCCGAGGACCGCGTCGGCTGCCTGTGGCGGCTGGACGGCGACGGCGAGCACCTGCTCGTCGACCCCACCGAACTCGCGGACGCGGCAGGAGAGGTACCGCAGGCCGAACTGATCCGGCGCGAGCGGGCCCGCGTGCGCACCTCCGGGATCGTCGGGTACGCGACCGACGCCGACGTGCGCCTCGTGGTCTTCGCGCTCGACGGCGCGCTGTGGACGGCCGACCCGAGCGGTGTCCTGCCGCCGCGCCGGCACGCCACCGCCGGGTCCGTGGTGGACCCCCGGCCCGACCCCGCCGGCCGCCGCGTCGCCTACGTCACCGGCGGCGCCCTGCACGTCCTGGACCTGGCCGACGGCACGGACCGCGCCCTGGCCGAGCAGGAGGGCGACGAGGTGACCTACGGGCTCGCCGAGCACGTGGCGGCCGAGTCGATGCATCGGCACCGCGGCTACTGGTGGTCCCCGGACGGCAGCCGGCTGCTGGTCGCCCGGGTGGACAACTCGCCGGTGGCACGCTGGTGGATCTCCGACCCGGTCGACCCCACCCGCCCGCCCCGCGAGGTCGCGTACCCCGCGGCGGGCACGGCGAACGCCGACGTGTCGCTGCACATCCTGACGGCAGATGGCGCCGGCCGCACGCAGGTGGACTGGGACCGTGCCGCCTTCGAGTACGTGACCGCCGCGGCGTGGGACGCGCACGGCCCGCTGCTGAGCGTGCAGAGCCGCGACCAGAAGACGCTGCGGGTACTCGCGGCCGACCCGCGCACGGGGGCGACCGCGCCGCTGCACGAGCAACACGACCCGGCGTGGGTGGAACTGGTGGTCGGCACGCCCGCGCGGACCGCCTCCGGCGCCCTGGTGCACACCTCGGACGAGGGCGAGACCCGGTTCCTGACGGTGGGCGGCGAGCGGGTCACCCCGGAAGGGCTCCAGGTCCTCGAAGTGCTGTCCGTGGACGGCGAGTCGGTGCTGTTCGCGGCGAGCGACGAGCCGACCGAGGAACACCTGTGGGCGTACCACCCGGACGACGGCGCCGCGCGGCTGAGCGAGGGCCCCGGAGTGCACACCGGGCAGCGGGCCGGCGGGGCCCTGCTGCTGTCCTCGCGCACCGACCACGGCCGCGTGACGCGGATACTGCGGCCGGGCGGCGTTCTGGAGGTGCGGTCGCTGGCGGCCGAGCCGCCGGTGCCCCCGCGCGTGACCTGGCTGCGGGCGGGCGAGCACGCCATCCGCACCGCGCTGGTGCTGCCGTCCTGGTACCGGCCCGGCACCGAGCCGCTGCCGGTCCTGCTCGCCCCCTACGGCGGCCCCGCCATGCAGCTGGTGGTGCGGGCGGGCGGCTGGTGGCTGGCCGAGGCGCAGTGGTTCGCCGAGGAGGGCTTCGCGGTCGTGATCGCCGACGGCCGCGGCACCCCGGGGCGCGGCCCGCGCTGGGACAAGAGCATCTACAAGAACACCCTCGACGCACCGGTCGAGGACCAGGTGACCGCCTTGCGGGCAGCCGCCGCGCACTGCCCCGACCTGGACCTGGAGCGGGTGGCGATCCGCGGCTGGAGCTTCGGCGGCAGCCTCGCGACCATGGCGGTGCTGCGCCACCCGGAGGTCTTCCACGCGGCGATCAGCGGGGCCGGGCCGAGCGACCAGCGGCTGTACGACACGCACTGGCGCGAGCGCTTCCTCGGCCACCCGGACGAGGACCCGGACGCCTACGACCGCTGCTCGCCGATCGGGTCGGCGGCCGCGCTGGAGCGGCCGCTGCTGCTGGTGCACGGCATGGCCGACGACAACGTGGTGGTCGCGCACACCCTGCGGATGTCGGCGGCCCTGCTGGCGGCGGGGCGCTTCCACCAGGTGCTTCCGCTGTCCCAGGCCACGCACGCGCCGAGCGACCCGGTGATGGTGGAGGGGCTGCTGCGACACCAGTTGAAATTCCTGCGGGATTCGCTGAACGCCGCGCCGCGTCGGTCCGTATGAACGGGCACGCGTGAGAGCACGCTAACCGGACGGCGAAGGTCCGCCGACCGATCCGACGCACGGACAGGATTCAACCTCATGGCAGAAAGCCCCGGAATCCCCGCATCACCGACCCGTCGAGGCGTCGTCGCCGCGGCAGGCGGTGTCGGGCTCGCCGCTGTTCTGACCGCCTGCGGTTCGGGCTCCTCCTCCGACGACGCCGCCGACGGCTCGACCTCCTCGCAGGACCCGACCACGGGGACGGCGTCGAGCGCGCCGTCCACGGGCACCTCCGCCGCGGCCGGCGGCGGGGGCGGCACCGCGCTCGGCAAGACCTCGGACATCCCGGTCGGCGGCGGCAAGATCTTCGCCGACCAGAAGGTCGTCGTGACCCAGCCGACCAGCGGGCAGTTCAAGGGCTTCTCGGCGGTGTGCACGCACCAGGGCTGCACCGTCGCGAAGGTCTCCGACGGCCTGATCATGTGCCCCTGCCACGGCAGCGAGTACAAGGTGGCCGACGGCAGCGTGGCCAAGGGCCCGGCGACGTCGGCGCTCGCACCCAAGCAGGTCTCCGTGTCGGGCGACGAGATCACGCTCGCCTGACCCCGCACGCCGGTCCGGGTTCGCGGGGCGGGCCCCGAGCCCGGACCGGCCCCTTTCCCCGGCGCGCCCGGACGCCCTCGCGGCCGCGGCCCCGCGGCCACGGGGGGCGCGGGTACGGGGGCGCGCCGGCACCGCGGTTCAGGCGCGCGTCGGTTCAGGCGCGCGTCGGGCACCGTGTCTCCGTCGGGGCTCAGGCGCCGCCCGCGCCGTGGGTCCCGACGGCGCCGCCCGCACCGTGGGCTCGCGCCGACGCCCGCAGCGCGTCGACCGCGACGCGGATGGCCGGGCGGCGGTCGGCGTCCTCCCGCCAGACCGCGTAGACGTGGCGCTGCATGGTGTGGCGGACGGGGATGATCCGCGCTCCGGCCGGCATCGGGTCGCGGCCCAGCCGGGGCATGACGGCGACGCCGAGCCCCGCCGCGACGAGGGCCAGCACGGTGGCGTGCTCCTCGGCGTGGTGGGCCACGCGCGGCTCGATGCCCTTGCCGCGCAGCGTGAACAGCAGCCATTCGTGGCAGAACCCGCCGTCCGGCCAGGCGATCCAGTCGTCGTCGGCGAGCTCGTCCAGCTCGATCTCGGCGCGGTCCTCCAGCGGGTGCCCGAGGGGCAGTGCGACATCCACGATGTCGTCGAAGAGCGGGGCCTTGGCGAGGCCGCCCGGCAGGGACAGCGGCTTGTTGTACCAGTCCAGCACGACCGCGAGGTCGACGTCGCCCCGGGTCAGCCGGGCCAGCGACTCGTGCGGCTCCAACTCGTGGACCACGGTGCGCAGCTGGGGATGCTCGGCGCGCAGCGTGCCGAGCGCGGCGGGGAACAGCCCGCGCACCGCCGTGGGGAACGCCCCGGCGCGCAGCTCGCCGACCGCGGCGCCGCGGTGCGCCTCCAGGTCGGCGTGGGCGAGTTCGACCAGGGACAGTATCCGTTCGGCGTGCCCGGACAGCAGCCGCCCGGCGTCGGTGAGCCGCACCCCCCGACCGTTCCTGCCCAGGAGCGACTGCCCGGTCTCGCGCTCCAGCTTCGCCATCTGCTGCGAGACCGCCGACGTCGTCACGTTGAGGACGTCGGCGGCGGCACTCACCGAGCCGTACGTGTCGATGGCGTGCAGGATGCGGAGGCGTTCGAGGGACAACATGTTAGTGATTCTACGTCGTCTGTGCAGAAAATCTCGCTTGTTCTACGACGTCACAGCGGTCATCGTGGAGCCATGACGACCTCCCCCAGCCGCGCCGCGGCCGCCGCGCCGCCCGCCGAACCGCTCGTTCAGGTGCCCACCCAGGTGTCGACCGCGGCCGTCGGCGCGCGTCCGGCACCGGTCGCCCCCGTCGCACCGGCCGCGGCGCCGCGCGACCGGCTCCGGCGGCTGCTGGACTGGCGGATCCGGTTCGCCGTGCTGGGCGGGGTGTGGGGCTTCAGCTTCCTGTTCATGAAGGTGGGGAACGAAGCGTTCGCCCCGCTGCAGGTCACCCTCGGCCGGATGGTGTTCGGGACCGCGGTCCTGGCCGTCGCGGTCGCGGTGAAGCGGGAGCAGCTGCCGCGCGGCCGCCGCACCTGGCTGCACCTGGCCGTGGCCGCCTTCCTGCTCAACTCCCTGCCGTTCACGCTGTTCGCCACGGCCGAGCAGACCATCCCCTCGATGCTCGCGGGGATATGCAACGCGGCGACCCCGCTGTTCTCGATGCTCGTCTCGCTGGTCGCCCTGTCCGAGGACCGGCCGTCGCGGCAGCGGCTCATCGGGGTCGGGGTCGGCTTCGCCGGGGTGCTCACCGTGCTGGGCGCGTGGCAGGGCTTCTCGGGGCAGGACCCGAAGGGGACCTTGATGGCCCTGGCCGCGGCGATCAGCTACGCGGTGGGCTGGGCGTACGTGCGGCGCACCCTCAGCGGCAGCGGCAGTTCCCACCTGGCGATGTCCGCGAGCCAGTTGATGCTGGGCACCGTGCAACTCCTCGTCGTCACCCCGTTCTTCACCTCGATGCCGTCGTCCTACCCGGCGAAGTCGGTGCTGTCGGTGCTGGCACTGGGCGCGCTCGGCACCGGGATCGCCTTCCTGATCCAGTACGGGCTGGTGGCGGAGAAGGGCCCGACCATCGGCTCGATGGTCACCTACCTGATACCGATCGTCGCCACCGCGGCAGGTGTGCTGCTCCTCGGCGAGTCCCTGAGCTGGAACGAACCGGTGGGCGCCGCGGTGATCCTGGTGGGCGCCGCGCTGACCCAGCGGCGGCCGAAGGGCGCCCGGGCGTAGCGTGTCGGTCGGTGGCAGAGGCGCCGGTCATGGCAGCCGTGCCGCCCGCGCCGACCCATGCCTACCGCAGCGGAGCCGCCCCGTGCAGCCAGTCAGTTACGACGACGTCAAAGCCGCCACCGACCGGGTGGCCGGGCTGGTCCGGCCCGTCACCGTCGTCCCGCCGGCGGGAGGCGCGCAGGACCCGCAGGTCTGGCTGGCGCTCGAATACATGCAGTACACGGGCTCCTTCAAGGCGCGGGGCGCGCAGAACTTCATCACCGCCCACCGTGCGGCGGGCACGCTGCCGGCGGCGGGCGTCTGCATCGCCAGCGGCGGCAACGCCGGGCTGGCCTGCGCGTGGGCGGCCCAGCAGCAGGGGCTGCCCGCCACCGTGTTCCTGCCGCGGACCGCACCGGCGCTGAAGGTGCGGAAGCTGAGCGGTTACGGCGCGCGGCTGCGCCAGGTCGGCACGCAGTACGCGGAGGCGCTGGAGGCGTGCGAGGAGTTCGCCGCCGAGACGGGGGCGCTGGCCGCGCACGCGTACGCCGACCCGTACGTCAGTGCCGGCGCCGGCACCTTGATGGAGGAGATCCACGAGCGGATACCGGACCTGGACACGGTGGTGGTCGCGGTGGGCGGTGGCGGGCTGTTCGCGGGTGTCGCGGCCTCCGCCCGGCACCACGGGGTGCGCACCGTCGCGGTCGAGCCGGAGAACTGCCGGGCGCTCAACGCCGCGTGGGAGGCCGGGCGTCCGGTCGACGTGGGCGTGGACTCCATCGCCGCGGACTCGCTGGGTGCCCGCTGCACCTGGCCGGGCGCGCTGGCCGCGGTGCAGCACGCCAGCGCGGTCTCGGTGCTGGTCGGCGACGAGCAGATCACCGCGGCCCGCCGGCTGCTGTGGGACGAGCGCAGGATCGTGGTGGAGCACGGCGCGTCCACCGCGCTGGCCGCCCTGCTCGGCAACGGTGATGCCGCGCGCGGCTACCGGCCGCGGCCGGGCGAGAAGGTCGCCGTGGTGCTGTGCGGGGCCAACACCGATCCGGGCGACCTGGTGGCACCGGACACGGCGGGCTGACCCGCGCCGCAGGGTCGACCGGGCGGGCGGCTCCGCCCGCTGCCACGCCGGGTCGACCGCGCGGGCGCCTCAGTTATCCAGCCGCCCGGCCGGAACTCAGCCGAAGTGCCCCGGCCCGGTGGAGCGCAGCACCGTGGCGACGGAATCGGCCAGCGGGTCGATGTCGGCGAGGTCGAGCGGGGAGACGGTGACGCGGATGCCGGGTCCGGACCGGAGTCGGAAGCGGGCGCCGGGGGCGACGGCCCAGCCGTGCTGGAGCAGTCCGGCGACCGCACCGGTCTCGTCGCTGACCGGCACCCAGGCGTTGAGCCCGCAGCGGCCGTGGGCGCTGACGCCGCGCTCGGCGAGCGCCCGCAGCAGGGCCTCGCGGCGCATGGCGTAGGAGCGGGCGGTGCGGACCGGGTCCACGGCCTGGGTCTGCCAGAGGTGCACCACCGTCCGCTGCAGCAGGTGGCTGACCCATCCCGCGCCGAGCCGGTGCCGGCCGCGTACCCGGGCGACGGTGACCGGATCACAGGTGTAGACCGCCAGCCGCAGGTCGGGGCCGTACGCCTTGGCCACGGAGCGGACCAGTGCCCAGTGTTCGGTGGCGCCGGACAGGGTGTGCAGGGGGAGGTCGACCAGGTGGTGCAGGTGGTCGTCGTCGATCACCAGGACGTGCGGGTGGGCGGCGAGCAGGCCGCGCAGTTCGGCGGCGCGGGCGGCGGAGAGGGCCGCGCCGGTGGGATTCTGGCCCCGGTCGGTGACGATCAGGGCGCGGATATCGGCGGCCAGGGCGCGCTCGACCTCGGCGGTGACCGGCCCTTCGTCGTCGACGGCGACCGGGACCGCGCGCAGCCCCATCGCCGGCACCAGGTCGATCACGCTGCCCCAGCCGGGGTCCTCCACGGCGACCGCGTCACCGGGGCGCAGGTGGGCGGCGAGGACCCGTTCGATCGCGTCGAGCGAGCCGGACGTGAGGCCGATCGGCCCGTCGGGCACCCCGTCGGCGTCGAGGGCGGCGCGGGCGAGTTCGGCCAGTTCCGGGTCGATGACGGTGCTGCCGTAGAGGCCGGGGGCGAGGGCGTGGTGGGCGGCGGCGTCGGCGAGGGAGGCGGCCAGCGGCGGGAGCAGCGCGAGGTCGGGGTTCCCCGTGGACAGGTCCCGGGTGCCGGAAGGAACCTCGATCCGGATCGCCTCGCGCGGCGCGACGGCAGGGCGGGCGCGGACCCGGCTGCCGCGGCGGCCGGCCGTCTCGATCACCCCGCGATCACGCAGCAGCCGGTAGGCGGAGGCGACCGTGTTGGGGTTCACGTCGAGTTCGCGGGCCAGCTCGCGCAGCGGCGGCAGAGCCGCACCGGGCTTCAACGCGCCTGCCCCGACCGCGCGTTCGATGTCGGCGGCAATAGTCGATGCGCCGCGACCAGTGATTGGGTACTCTCCTAGCACAAACACCATTATGCACTAGTTCAAAGATGAGGATCGCGCCGTGCCCGCCATTCCGCCCGTCTCCGACGTGCCCCCGCCGCATCCGCCCGCCGAGCCCTCCCCGACCGCCGAGCCGTACCCGGTCACCGAGCCGTACCCGGTCACCGAGCGGAACGTCCCGACCCGCTCCGCCGATCGCGCTTCTTACGAGCGGGAGGTCGTGCACGCCATCCTCGACGAGGGCTACATCTGCCATCTCGGCTTCATCCGCGACGGTGCGCCGGTGGTCCTGCCGACGATCTACGCGCGCAGCGGCGAGCGGCTGTACCTGCACGGTTCGACGGGCTCGCGGCCGCTGCGGGGCGCCGGCGCCGATCCGGGACTGCCGGTGTGTCTGACCGTGACCCACGTCGACGGGCTGGTGCTCGCGAAGTCGGTGTTCCACCACTCGCTCAACTACCGCTCGGTGGTGGTGCACGGCACCGCCCACCAGGTGACCGACCCGCAGGAGCGGGCCCGCGCGCTGGACGCGATCGTGGAGCAGGCCGTGCCCGGCCGCTCCGAGGACTCCCGCCGGGCGAACGCGAAGGAACTCGCCGCGACCGCGGTGATCCGGCTCGACCTCGACGAGGTGTCCGCGAAGATCCGCACCGGCGGACCCAACGAGGAGCCGGAGGACCTCGACCTGCCCCACTGGGCCGGCGTGGTCCCGGTCGCGCCCGCGTACGCCGCCCCGGTGCCGGCCGACTACCTCGATCCGTCGATCCCGCTGCCCGGCTACCTCGCCCCCGCCGGGCCGCGCGGCGCCGGCCGGAGCGGGGGTGCCGCGTGCTGATCCACCCCTGGGACGCGGCCACCGACGCCACCGAGTGGCAGGAGTGGCTGGCCGCCCACGACTTCGGCCAGCTCGCGGTGAACGGCCTCGCCGGGGAACCGCCGTTCGTCCAGCCCGCCCACTTCCTCTACGACCCGTCGCACGGCGCGCACGGCGAGGTACTGCTGCACCTGGCCCGGCCCAACCCGCTGTGGCGCGCGCTGGAGGCCGTACCCCAGGTGACCCTCAGCGTCGTGGACGACCACGCCTTCATCCCGGGCCCCTGGCACGCCGCCCCGGGCGACCCGCCCGAGCACGGCACCCCGACCAGCTACTACGCCGCCGTCCAACTCCTCGGCGTCGCCCACGTGCTGGACGATCCCGCGCAGAAGGCCGACCTGCTCCAGCGTCAGCTCGGCCACTTCCAGCCGGACGGCGGCACCGCGCCCGTCGCGCCCGGCCGGGAACCGTTCGGCCGCATGCTCGCGGGCATCCGCGGGGTGCGGATCGAGGTCACCGAGGTGCGGGCCAAGTTCAAGTACGACGGCAACAAGCCCGAGGAGGTGCAGCGTCGCGTCACCGGTCTGCTCGCCGACCGCGCCGCCCCCGGCGACGCGGCCGCGCGAGCCCACCAGCTCCGCCGTCTCTCAGCCGGCTGACGCCGCCGCCCGCCCCGGACCCGCGTGCGACTGCCGCGCCTCCTCCCAGGCCAGGGCGCCCACCGCCGCCAGCAGGACCAGCGTCCCGGCCAGGGTGGCGGCGGTGAGCCGCTCCCCCAGCAGCGTCACCGCGAGTGCCGCCGCCGAGACCGGCTCGATCAGCGCCACCACCGAGACCGTCGCCGCGCGCAGCACGGCCGCGCCCGCGAAGTACAGCGCGTAGGCGAGGGCGGTCGGAACGGAGGCGAGGTAGCCGAGCACCGCCAGCGTCCGGCCCAGGTGCGCGGCGTGCGGCCACAGTCCCTCGGACCACGCGGCCGGCAGCAGCACGACCGCGCAGATCCCGAACGACCACAACGAGGTGGTGAGCGGGTCGCCCGCCGCGCCCCGGCTGCCGTGCCACCTCGTCAGCAGCGTGATCCCGGCGTACCCGGACGCCGACAGCACCGCCAGGACCACCCCGGCCGGCCGTACCTGCGTGCCACCGCCGCCGAGCACGAGCACCGCGAGCCCGGCCAGCGCACCGGCCACCGCCACCACGCCGCCCCGGCCGAGGCGTTCGCCCATCGCCACCCGGGCGACCAGCGCGATCAGCACCGGGCCCGAGCCGAGCGTGACCACGGTGGCCACGGCGAGCCCGGTCGAGCGCACCGCGCAGAAGTACGCGGTCTGGAACAGCGTCAGCCCCGCGCCGGTGACCGCGATCCGTACGATCCGGCGCGAGCGGGCGACCACCGGGGCTGCCGCGGCCGTTGCGCTCGCGCCCAACGGGCCCGCCGCCAACGGCCGGAGGGCGGCCCATGCGGAGGGACGCGGGTTCGGGCGTAGCGCGCGGGCGGCCAGCAACAGGACGAAGCCGCCCGCGGCGCGCCAGAAGGTCAGCGCGAACGGGCCGAGCCCGCTGCCGCGGTAGAGCACCGCGGCGGCGGCGCCGGCCGTCCCCCACGCGGTCGCCGCGAACACCACGAAGACCAGACCCTGCCCGGGCGTGACCCGGGCAGGAGAAAGCTGTGAACGTGACAAGGGAGGTCTCCCGCCAGAAAGGTGAGTGTGGAGAGGAACGTCACCGTCTGCGGGCAGCACACATGGCCGTGGGGCGCCTGTACTGGCGTCCCGACGAACCGTTACCGGATCTGCGCCGCCCGCGCGTCAGGCGGCAGGAGGCGGAAGAACAGTGGAGTGCATGCCCCCACCCTAGCCCCGCACCCGGACAGGTCCGCCGGCTCCCGCTACTGCCCGGGGGCGAGTTGCTCGGCGAGGGCGTCCCTGCGTGCCGGCCCGGCCAGGACGGTCATCGCCGCCTCCTGCCCGCGGTGGAGTGCGTCGACACCCACCCCAAGCGCTCGAAGACGCGTCTGCATCCGCCACCTTGTCCGCCACGGGTGCCACAGTGCCCGGAGCAGAAGCTGGGCGGTCGCATTCCGGTATTCGTCACACTGCGCCATGAGTGCTTCCAGGGGCTCGCCCCGGATGCTGCCGAGTCGGAGATCGATCAGCCGTATGACTAGAGCCGTGGGGTCAGGTCCTGCGGGGAGCGCTGCCCCGGGACGGCCGGCGGCACGGACCGGGCGGACTCGACCGACGCCGAGGGCATCGCCGTCTGCGCCGCGAACGCGCCGGCCAGCACCAGCCCGCCGCCGACGAGTTGGGCGGTGCCCAGGTGCTCGCCGAGCAGGAACCACGCCAGCACGGTGCCGACCACGGCCTCGATGCAGGAGACGACCGCGGCGATCTGCGGGCTGAGCCGCCGTACCGCCACCACGCCGGTCAGGTACGCCACGACGGTGGAGACCAGCACGATCCAGCCGACGAGCAGGATCGCGGGGACGTCCACGTCGCCGAAGGGCACCTGGTGGGCGAGGGAGGTCCAGGCGATGTCCCAGGGGCGCGCGACCACGGTGAGCGAGGCGGTGCCGATCAGCAGCGCGTGCGCGATGACCGCGACCGGGTCGGGCACGCCGCCGGCCCCGTCCCCTTCGATGTCCGGGTCCTCCTCCGTGCCCGGCGGCTGCTGCGTGCCGTGGTCGGCCAGCACGAAGTACGCGACCTGGCAGCAGGCCGCGCCGAAGGCGAGGAGCAGGCCCACCGGCGCGAAGGCGAGGCCGGACCAGATCCGCACCACGCAGCACATGCCGCCGACCGCGAGGGTCACCCCCACCACCGCGGCGCGCCGCACCCGCCGCCGCTGCACGAACCGCACCCAGCCGAGCAGCAGTGCCGGGCCGAGGTACTCGACCAGGATGGCCACGCCGACGGGTATCCGGGAGATCGCCACGTAGTACAGCCCCTGCACCCCGGCGATGCCGAGCAGCCCGAAGCCGATGAGCAGCCCGGGGCGTTGGAGGGGCAGCCGGCGGTGCCGCACCGCGACGGGCAGCAAGACCAGTGCGGCGCCGGCCGCCCGCATCCACACCACGTGCAACGGGTCGAATCCGGCCTCGATGAGGGGCTTCGCCGCCACTCCGGAACCGCCGAAGGCGACGGCGGAGAGCAGGGCGAGCCCAAGCCCTCCGTTCCTCATCTGAGTTGACCGCATCAGGACATGATGACAGCCTCCACCAGCAGCGTCACCCCGCGCTCCGCCCCCCATGGCGACCGCCGGCGGCCGGGGGACCGCGGCGGCGTCACGGCCACAGCAGGCCGCACGTCCAGCCCTGGGGGGCCGGCCGCCGCGTGTACCGCACCCGCACGTGGAAGCGCGCCGGGTCGGCCTGCCAGAACTCGGCCTCCTGCGCCCGCAGCCGGTACACCGTGTGGGTGTCGGGGACCCGGTCCGGCTCGGCGGCGACCAGGTCGCGGGCGGCCCGCAGCGCCTCGTCGTACTCCCCCGGTCCGGACAGCGGCGTGCTCGTGGTGCCGGCGAAGGCCGCGGCACGGGCGCGGGCACCGCGGCCCAGGAAGTCACGGGCGGCGGCGTCCCGGTCCAGGACGTCGACCCGTCCTGCCATCCGGATCTGCCGGCCCAGGGCGGGCCAGTACCAGGTCAGTGCGGCGCGCGGGTTGGCCGCCAGGTCGCGGCCCTTGGAACTGCGGGAGTCGGCGGCGAAGTCGTAGGCGCAGCCGGCGGTGTCGATGCCGCGCAGGATGAGCACGCGGGCGCTGGGCGTGCCGTCGGCGGCCGCCGTGCTGAGGGTCATGACGTGCGGCTCGGGCACCCCTGCGACGAGTGCCTCGTCGAGCCACTCGGCGAACAGCGGGCCGGGCGCGTCGGGCACGGCGGCCGGGTCCAGGTGCGGCAGCGGCCCGGCGAGCACGGGCGCGGCCCGGGTCCGCGCCAGCAGCGCCTCGTCGTCGAATCCGTCCTCGCTCGCCATGCCGCTCTCCGTCCCGGGCCGTTCCGCGGTGCCGTCCACCGCGGCGCCTCCATCACACACCAGCGCCGGGCCGCCGGCGGGTTGCCCCGCCCGCGGCCCGGCGCCGCACGCCCGGTCAGTGGCCGCCGGTCACTTCATCGTGACGGTGACGGTGTGGCCGCCCGCGGTGAAGACGTACGGCCCCGCTGCGACCTGCTGCTTGCCCGCGCCGTCGATGTCCCCGGGGGTGACGGCCAGTTCGCTCGGTGGCACGCTGAGCGCGACCGTGCGGGACTGACCCGCGTCCAGGTGCACCTTGGTGAAGGCGACCAGCTTGCGGGACGGGGCCAGCACGTCGCTCGACGGCTGCGAGACATAGACCGGCACCACCAGGTCGCCCGCGCGATCACCGCTGTTGGAGACGTCGACCTTCAGCTTGACGGTGTCCCCGGTGCGGGCGGTGGCCGAGCCGGCCTTGATCGCGTCGAAGGAGTAGGTGGTGTAGGACAGCCCGGCGCCGAAGGGGTAGTCGGCGTCGTAGGAGGACTCCGGGCCGGCGTTCGTACCCGGGAGTTGCTGGTAGTACATCGGCTCGTTGCCGATGTCCTTCGGCCAGGAGACGTTCAGCCGCCCGCTGGGGTTCACCGCGCCGAACAGCACGTCGGCGACGGCGTTCCCGCCCTCGCTGCCCGGCAGCCACGACATCAGCAGGCCCTGGGTGCCGTCCGCGTCGCCGAGCACCAGGGGCCGCCCCGCCAGCACCACGGTGACCACGGGTTTGCCGGTGGCCTTCAGGGACTTCACCAACGCCTGCTGGTCCGCGCTGAGTTCGGGACGCGGGCTGTCCGCGCTGCCTTCTGCGGCGGCCTTCTCGCCCACCACGACCACGGTCAGGTCGGCGTCCTGCGCCTGGGTGACGGCGTCCTCGGCGGTCTTGGCCTGCACGACCTGGGTGCCGGACGGCGCCACCTTCTTGATCCCCTGGAGCACCGTGGTGCCGGGCAGCGTGACCCCGTCGGGGACGCCCTGCCACCCCACGGTCCAGCCGCCGACCTGGTCGTTGATGTCGTCGGCGTAGGAGCCGGCCACCACGATCTTCTTCGCCTGCCGCGAGATCGGCAGCACGTTGCCGTCGTTGCGCAGCAGCACCTGCGACTCGTCGGCCGCCTGCCGGGCGAGCCCCGTGTCGGCGCCGAGCACCCGGGAGTCGGCCTTGGATGCGTCCACGTAGGGGTGCTCGAAGAGGCCGAGCCGGAACTTGAGCGTCAGGATGCGCCGGACCGACTGGTCGATGCGCGAGACGGAGACGAGGTGCCGCTGGAGCGCGGCCTTCAGCCCGTCGCTCCACCCCTGCGCGTCGTACGGCTCCATCGCCATGTCCAGGCCGGCGTTGACGGCCTTGGCGATCGCCTCGGGGTAGTCGGCGGCCACGTGGTACGAGGTCTGCAGCGCGCGGACGTCCTGCCAGTCGCTGACCACGACGCCGTCGAAGCCCCACTGCTTGCGCAGCACATCGGTGAGCAGGTAGTGCGAGGCGGTGGCCGGGATGCCGTTGATCGCACCGGAGTTGACCATCACCGTCTTGGCGCCCGCGTCGATCGCCTGCTTGTAGGACGGCAGCAGGGTGTCCTGGAGGTAGCGCAGGGACACGTCGCCGGGCACGCGGTCGTGGCCGTTGCCGGGCTCGCCGTAGCCCGCGAAGTGCTTGACGGTGGCGGCTACGTTCTTCGCGCCGCCGGCGTCCTGGATGCCCTTGACCGCGGAGGCGGCGAGCGTGCCGGACAGCAACGGGTCCTCGCCGAAGGTCTCGTAGTAGCGGCCCCAGCGCTGGTCGCGGGCGATGTCGGTGACCGGCGCGAAGTTCCAGTCGATGCCGGTGGCCGCCACCGCGCGGGCCGTGCTCGCACCCGCGTCCTTGACCAGCGACGGGTCCCAGGTGGAGCCCATGCCGATCTCCTGCGGGAAGACGGTGGCTCCCAGCACGTTGTTGTGGCCGTGCACCGCGTCCACCCCGTACAGGATCGGGATGTGCAGCCGGGAGTTCTTCACCGCGTACTGCTGCACGGTGTTGACCATCGTCGCCCAGTTCTCCGGGGTGTTGACCGACGGGCCCGCGCCTCCACCGGAGAGCACCGAGCCGGCCGCGTTCTTCACCAGCACGTTGTTCAGGCAGGACTCGGTGAAGGCACCGCCGCTCCACTGGCAGTCGCCCTGCATGTTGACCACCGAGATCTGGTCCATCTGGCCGATCTTCTCGTCCAGGGTCATCCGGTGCAGCAGGTCGTTGACGCGCACGTCGATCGGCGCGTTGGGGTTGGTGTACGTCGGGTTGTCGCCGGCCTGGGCCGGCACCGAGGCGACCGCCGCCACGCAGGCGGCCGCGGTGGCGAGGGTCAGCAACCCTCTGAGACTCAGTCGTCGAGCGTTCGTTGGCATCGCAGGAGTCCCGTTCCTGTGGGGTGCGGTCCCGGCGGCGCCGGACCGTTGGTGCCGTAAACGATTCCGATCGGCCGGAAGTCTGTCCCGCATGCTCACAGATCGTCAAGACTGTACGCAGGGCATTGTTGTGCCCCACCCTGATGGGAGCGTTTTCTCGCACGTCAGCACCTCGACGCACAGCGAACGCACAGAAATTACGTCCGGCGCGCCGGCCCGGTCGGCCCGCCCCGACCCACCGGCCGTCCGCACTCCCTGTCCGACTCGCGCAGAACGGGTACCTTGTGAACATCCGTGAACTCGCCCGCCGCAGCGGCGTGTCGACCGCCACCGTCTCGCGCGCGCTCAACGACCGGGCCGAGGTCAGCGAGGCCACCCGGGCGCGGATACGGCAGCTGGCCACGGAATTGGGCTACGCCCCCAACGAGCCGGCCCGCACCCTGGTCCGGCGCCGCTCGGACACGATCGGGTTGATCTGGGACAGCGGGCAGGAGGCGCAGGGCCTGCACAACCCCTTCCTGCTGGGCCTGCTCAGCGCCGTGCGCACCGCGCTGTCCGAAGCGGACTACCACCTGATGCTCCTGACCACGGCAGGCGCCGAGGAGCCGGACGGCGCCTACCTCCAGGCGGTGCGGCGGCACAACCTGGAGGGCGTGATCGTGCTGACCACTCCCCCGGACGACCGCTGCCTGCGCACCCTCGCCGCCTCGACGGTGCCTTGCGCGGGCATCGACACCGCGTTCACCGGGCCGCGCACGGTCCGGGTCAGCTCCGACAACGCGGCGGGCGCGGCGGCCGCCGTGCAGCACCTGCACGAGCTGGGGCACCGGAGGATCGCCACCGTCACCGGGCCGCTGCACCTGCCGCCTGCGGCCGAGCGGCTGACCGGCTACCGGCGGGCCTGCGAGCGGCTGGGCCTGCCGGTGCCCGAGGAGTACGTCGTCGAGGGCGACTTCTTCCTGGCCAGCGGGGAGGCGGCGGCCCGCGGCCTGCTCGCCCTGCCCGACCCGCCCACCGCGATCTTCGCGGCGGGCGACCAGATGGCGATCGGCGCGATGCACGCGGCGGCGGACGCGGGGCTGTCCGTGCCGCAGGACCTCGCCGTCGTCGGCTTCGACGACATCGACGCCGCCGCGCTGGTACGCCCGGCGCTGTCGACGGTCGCGCAGGACCAGCGCGCCTTGGGCGAGGCGGCGGTCGCGGCGCTGCGCAGCCTGCTGGACGCCGGCCCCGGCAGCGTGCAGGACCTCGTCCACTCCTACATCGTGCCCACCCGGCTGCTGGTGCGGGGCTCAAGCCGACGCCCCTGAGGGCTGCCCACGAAGGGCGCCCTCAGGGGCGGGGTACTGCGGCACGGGCAGGGCCGGTGCCGGCCGGCGGCCGGCGCCCGGTGGCGACCCGCGGCGGAGCGGCGGGCTGCCGGCCCGCTCGGGGCGGGCGCGGCCGGCGCGGCCGGCCGCTACTGCTCGGCGTCCTCGTCGGCGAGGATCAGGTACAGCTTCTTCCGCGCGTCGTTCACCACGGTCAGCGCCTTCTCGCGCTGCTCGGGGGTGCCCGTCGCCCAGACCTGGCGGAACGCCTCGATGAGGCCACCGCCGGCCTTCCTGACCTCGTTGAGCGCGTCCCAGTCGACGCCGCGACCGGCGTCCTCCCAGGGCGCGTCGGGGCCCGCCTCGGCCTCGGTCCTGCCGGCGTCCGTGAGCGTGAACAGCTTCTTGCCGCCCTCGCTCGCGCTGTCGATCAGGCCCTCGTCCTCGAGCAGTTGCAGCGTGGGGTAGACCGAGCCGGGGCTCGGCCGCCAGGCGCCGCCGCTGCGGTCGGCGATCTCCTGGATCATCTCGTAGCCGTGCATCGGCCGGTCGGTGAGCAGCGCCAGGATCGACGCGCGGACGTCGCCGCGCCGGGCCCGGCCACGCGGTCCGCCGCGCCCCCGGCCGCCGGGCCCGAACGGCCCGCCGCCGAAGGGCGGGCCCCACGGCCCGAAGGCCGCCCGCGCTCCTTCCCTCTCGCCCCACCCGTGATGGCCGGGTCCGCAGTGTCCATGTGCATGTGGTCCTTGGGAACGCATGATGTCGCTCCTTCCATCGTTGATCGTTCGCGACAGCTCAACGATATATCGGAATACGTCGTCCTGCAAGCCCCTGCCACCATGGGCACCGCATGGGCCGCATCCGTGCACGTCAAAGGGCCCGGCCGCGGCTCGACCCCGCAGGCCCGGGGAGGCGGGCGCGGGTCCGCGGGAGGTGAGCGCGGTCCGCGGACTGCCTCCCGCCCCCTCGGCGACGCGGCCGGCCCGCGGGGCCAGCCCTTCCCGGCCCCCGCGGGACGGCCTCCCACCGGAACGCGCGCCTCCGCCGGCGAGCGCGCGTCCTCCCCTCGCCCCCGGCCCGACGGCACTTGACCTCAAGCGCACTTGATGCGGCAGCCTGACCCCCGTGATCGCCTCCTCCCCGGCCCTGCGGCTGCTCCCCGCGGCGTACCGGCCCCTGTTCGCGCACCGGGACTTCCGGCGGCTGCTGCCCGCGCTGTCCGCGTGCGACCTCGGCGACGGAATGAGCGTCGTCGCCGTGGCGTGGACGGCGCTCTCGATCGCCCCGCACGGCCGGGCCGGGCTGCTGGTCGGCGCCGCGGTCGCCGCGTACTCCCTACCGGGGGCCGCCGGCGCCCTGCTCCTCGGCCGGTGGCTGCGCAGGCTGCCCGCCTGGCGGCTGCTGGCCGCGGACAGCTGGCTGCGCGCGGTGCTGCTCGGCTGCATCCCCCTCGCCTGGGCGGTGGGGGCGCTGCGCCCGGCGGTCTACGTCGCGCTGCTCGCCGGCTCCTCGGTGCTGCACGCCTGGGGAGGCGCCGGAAAGTACACGCTGCTCGCCCGGATCCTGCCCCCGCAGCAGCGGCTCGCCGCGAACGCGCTGGTCAGCTCCAGCGGTTCGGCGTCGGTGATCGTGGGTCCCGCGCTGGCCGGGTTCCTGGCGGCTGCCGTCAGCCCGGCCTGGATCATCGGCGTGGACGCCGTGTCCTTCGCCGTCCTCGCCGTGCAGGCCGGCCGGCTGCGGCCGCGCCCGGCGGGGCGCCGGGGGCAGCGGGAGAGCGCGGGCGACGACGCGGTCGCCTCCTCCGCCTCCCCCGTCGACACCGAGCAGGCCGCGGCCGGCCGCAAGGTGCTGCGCGGCCATCGGGAACTGCTCGGCATCCTCGCCCTGACCTGGTTCTTCAACTTCCTCTACGGTCCGGTGGAGGTCGCGCTCCCGCTGCACGTCACCGATGACCTGCACGCCGGGGCACGCCTGCTCGGGCTGTACTGGACGCTCTTCGGCGCGGGCGCGGTCCTGGGCGCCCTGTGCACGGGCGCCCTGCGCCGGCTCCCGCTGTGGCCGGTCACCCTCGGCATCGTCGCCGGCTGGGGTGTGGCCCTCGTGCCGTTCGGCCTGGGCGCCCCCGCCCCCGTCACGGTCACGTGCTTCGCACTGGGCGGCCTGATCTACGGGCCCTTCACCGCGCTGTCCTTCACGCTGTTCCAGGACCGCACCCCCGCCGCCCTGTTGACCACGGTCCTGGCCGCCCGCGGCGCCGCCCTCCTCACCGCCGCCCCGGTCGGCACCGCGCTCGGCGGCCCGCTCACCGCCGCGTTCGGGCCCCGGCCGGTCCTGGCCGCCTCCGGCCTGGCGACGCTCGTCCTCGCGGCCGTCGCCGCGACCGCCAGGGCCCTGGGGCGCCCGGCAGGGCGCGGCCTCGGCAAGGACGGCGACCAGGTGGACCCGTCCTCACCGGCGCTCTAGGGCCGGTACGGCCCGGCCGTACCGGTCCGGAGGGCCCTCCCGTTCTCAGGCCGGTTCCGGCCGCCCGCTGTCCGGCAGGACGACGAGCCGGTCGCCGACCGCGATCCGGCCCGGGCGGAGCACCTGCGCGTAGACACCGGCGCACGGCTGGGGGTCGGCGCCGTCCAGCGGGATCACCCGGTTCCGGGCGGCGGGGACGCGCAGCGCCTCGGTGTCGCGCGGCAACCCGCCGTGTTCGAGGGTGGGGATCGCGCACCGCGGGCTCCGGGCGATCACCCGGAGGGTGAGCCGCTCGCCGATCCGCAGATCACGGCCGAGCCAGTCGTTCTCCACGAAACCCGGCCCGGCGGTGTCGACGACGATGTTGGGCCGGTACCGCTCCACCTCCACGGTGCCGCGCGGGCCGGACGCGCCGATGGACCGCAGGGTCGAGGTCGTGATCAGGTGCAGCGGCGCGAAGTCGAAGAAGGTGCCCTCGGGCGCGGCCCCGCCGAGCGTGCTCACCTCCACGGAGACCTCCGCTGCCACCCCGTCGCTCAGCACCTCCTCCGGACGGGCCCGGTCGAGCACGGCCCCGGTCGGCGGACGGCCCGTCAGCACGACGGGCCGGGCGAGGAGTTCCGACAACCGGTCGTCCACGTCGGCGTCGGTGCTCCACAGGGCCTTGCCGTCCGGGAGCGTGATCCGGACCGCCGCGGGCGTCGCGTGGGCGCTCAGGGCGAGCAGGGCGCGCCACATCCGCGGGTTCTTGGCACTGGCGACCTTGCCGGTGTCCCGGTGCACCAGGGCGAGTTCGCGGTCGTGGGGCAGACCGCGCGCACCCACGTCGGCGGCCAGGACCGACTCGCCGAGCATCGACTTCACCGGGTAGCGGCGCAGTTCCGCCACGGCTCCGTGGCCGGGTTCCGGCCGCGGCGCGGACTCCGGCTCCCCCTCCTGCGCCCCCGGCCTCACTCCGCGCCGTCCTGCGTGCCTGGCAGTAGGGGGAACAGACGGCTGACGAACGCCACCGGGCGGGCGTCGGCGGGCCGTGCAGCGCTGTCGTGCTCCCGGTGCCGGTAACCGGCGAGCGTCTGCCGTACGGCCTCGGCGACGGCGTGCATCTCCTGCGGCGTGAGGTGCACGACGGTGCTGAACGCCTCGTCGGCGCGCCACTCCTGGGGGGCGGCGTCGCGCTGGGCCAGCCAGCGCCGGTAGCTCTCGTCCTCGAGTCCCCGGGCGAGCGCGTCGAACCCGGTGTCCTCCAACGGCGCCGGCTCGCACGGCGGTTCGCGGCGCAGCCGCCACGGCCGCGCCCGGCCGCCGGAGTGCGGCGCCTCCTCGATCAGCCCGTGCCGGGCGAGTTGCCGCAGGTGGAAGGAGCACGACCCGGAACTCTCGCCGAGCTGCGCGGCCGCCTCCGTGGAGGTGAGGGTGCCGCCGTCGGCGAGCAGGTCGAGCAGGCCGATCCGCACGGGGTGGTCGGGCAGTTCCTGCGCGGCGCGCGGCGCCGGGGTCCGAGGCGCGGACGCACCCGCGGCGGCGGGCGGGGACGAAGACGGGGGCCCGGACGGGGACTTCTCCTCGGTCATTGTGCTGAGACTGCTCCTTTGCCGACAATCCGGTCAAGTCCCGGGCCGCCCGCGCAGTCCCCCGACTCTCCGCGGACGGCCCGGCCCCCGATCATGTTCCTACCGGTCGACCTCCGGCCCTCGCCACCCGGTTTCCACTGCGGGAGAACGCCGTGGCCCCCGGGTACGGGCCCCCGCCCCCCGCGAAGGGACCGCGCAAGCACCACGCAAGCCGCCCACGAGCACTGCGCAGGCACCTCGCGGGCGGCGGAACTAGGCTGGAAGGGAAGGAGGAGGTGCACCATGCGCAAAGTAGCCGACTGCCGGGACTACCCGAGCGAGTCGAACTGCACCCTCACCATCTCCGGGGAAGAGGACGAAGTCGTCCGCGCCGCGGTCGATCACGCCGTCTCCGTGCACGGCCACACCGACACCAAGGAGATGCGCGAGCAGCTCCGGGGCATGCTCAAGGACGAGGTCCCGCAGCACGCCTGAGGGCCGCCGCGCCGGGCGAACCGGCCCGGCTGAGGCATCCGCCGCCGCCCATCGAGGGCGGCGGCGCCGCGTGCCGCACCCGTCCGGCGGGCCGCGCGCGGCCGGATCCCGCGACCTCCTCCACGCGGCGGCCCGCGGGCAGCCCTCCCGCCCCGGTGCTGCGCCTCAGCCCGCTCCCGTACCCTCTCGGCATGCGTATCCGAATCGTCGACGCCTTCACCGACCGGCCGTTCGCCGGAAACCCCGCGGGCGTGCTGCTGCTCGGGGCCGACGGCTTCCCCTCCGACGGCTGGCTCCAGCAGGTGGCGGCCGAGCTGAACCTCTCCGAGACGGCCTTCGCGCACCCCCTGCCGCCGGGCGAGGACGCCGACTGGGCGCTGCGCTGGTTCACCCCTGCCACCGAGGTGCGGCTGTGCGGGCACGCCACCCTCGCCACGGCGCATGTGCTCCGGACCACCGGGCAGGCCCATGGCACCGTCCGGTTCCGCACCAAGGCGGGGGTGCTGGCGGCGGCCGCCGACGGCGACGGCACGATCACGCTGGACTTCCCGGCCGCCCCGCTGACCGAGGAGCCCGCTCCCGACGGTCTCGCCGCGGCGCTGGGCGCGGAACCGCTGACCGTACGCGACACCGGCCCGGACTGCGGGGACCTGCTGGTGGAACTGGCCGACGAGTCGGCGGTCCGCTCGCTCGCGCCCGACTTCAGGGCGCTGGCGACCCTCTCGCGGCGCGGTGTGATCGCCACGGCGGCGGCCGAGGAGGGCCGCGGCTACGACTTCGTCTCGCGCGGCTTCTTCCCGGCGGTCGGTATCGACGAGGACCCGGTCACCGGGAGCGCGCACACCGCCCTCGCGCCCTTCTGGTCCGCCCGGCTGGGCCGCGACGCGCTGACCGCCTTCCAGGCGTCGGCCCGCGGCGGGCTGGTCGCGACCCGGCTGCGTGGCGACCGGGTCGAGCTGACCGGCTCGGCGGTGACCGTGGTCGACGGCGAGCTGCACGCGGTGCCGTAGGGCGCGGTGCCGGGGCGCACGGCGGTCACGGCGCGGCGCTCACCCCGTCGGCAGCCAGCCCACCTTCCCGGCGAGCAGCGCGTACCCGACGAAGGCGACGGTGTCGATGAGCGAGTGCGCGGCCACCAGCGGGCCGATCCGCCCCCATCGGCGGTAGAGCAGCACGAACACGACGCCCATCGCCATGTTGCCGACCATGCCGCCGATGCCCTGGTAGAGGTGGTACGACCCGCGCAGCACCGCGCTGGCGGCGAGCGCGGCGAGCGGCGACCACTTCAACTGGTCGAGCCGGCGCAGCAGGTAGCCGACCACGATGACCTCTTCGAGCACCGCGTTCTGCACCGCGGACGCGACCAGGACCGGGATCCGCCACCACACGTCCGGCAGCGACTCGGGCACGACGGTGAGGTTGAAGCCGGCGGCGCGTGCGCCGAGGTAGAAGGCCAGGCCGATGCCCCCGATCACCGCGGCCACCAGCGCCCCCCAGGCCAGGTCGCGGCGCGGCCGGGTGAGGTCGAAGCCGATCGCGGGCATCCCCACCCGCTCGCGCGCGAGCAGGTGGGCGACGAGCGCGACCGGGGCGAGCGCGGTGGCGATCGAGAAGATCTGCCAGGCGAGGTCCAGCCAGGGGCGGCCGGGCGCCTGCGAGCCGACCAGCGTCGCCGCCTGGTCCTTCAGCGCTCCGGGCCGCGTGACCGAACCGACGAAGCTGATCACCGCGGCGACGCCGCTGGCGCCGAGCGACAGCGCCAGCACGATCAGCGTCTCGCTGCGCAGCGTCCGTGCCTCGAACGGCGGCTCCAGCCGTTCCGGCCGCCCCGGCTGCTCCGCCGGTGCCTGTGCCTCTGCCTGCACGCGGTCCTCCCGTGTCGTCGTGGACACGATACGAAGATCCCGCCCGCCGCCCTACCACCACCCGCGCCGCGGCCGTCCGCACGCGTGTGTGCCGCGCGAGCCTACGCCACGAACCTGGCCACCGCCCCGTTGACCAGCCCGAAGCCCGGGTGTCTCCTCGTTCCCTCCCGGTGCCCCTTCGCCGTGCTCAGCGCGAGTGAAGCACGCAGGGGTGGACGAGGTAGGCGCCCAGCAGGCCCTCCTGGTCGCCGTCCTTGAACGCCACGGCCCGGCCGACCAGACCCCCTTGGTCGGTGCGCAGCTCGAGGGCGAGGTGGGGGCTGTTGAGCCGGGCGTCGGCGGTGGGCAGTTGCAGGGGTGCGCTCACCCGGAGGTCCCAGCGCTGGGAGGCGCCGGCCGGCGCGGTGACCGCGGGCGCGCCGTCCAGGGCGATCTCGACCCGGCCCTCGGGGAGGACCGTGATCCGCAGCGGGATGTCGCCCTCCACCGTGCTGATCTCCCCCGCCCATTCCCCGGCTGCCAGCGCCATCGGGCGGACCTGCTCCGTCATCGGGTTGACCTGTTCGGCACGGAATCCGGGTGCCAGCACGGCCATCAGGTGGTTCACGACGGCATCGCGGGCCGCCTTGCTCGTGGAGTTGGCCAGCACGGCCACGGAGAGGTCCCGCTCGGGGACCTCGATCATCATCGCGGCGATACCGCCCATGCCGCCGCCATGGCTGCGGATCAACGGTCCGGCGCCGCGCGAGACGATCCGGCCGAACCCGTAGCCCAGGTGCTCGCTGATCGCGACCGCGTCGTACCCGGCCGCGGCCGTGGCGGGTGTGAGCAGGCCGGCCGACCTGCGGGCGAACAGCGCGACGTCCCCCGCGCTCGCCCAGCCGGCACCCGCGGCGGAGTGGGCGCTGAAGCAGGTCGGGTACGGGCGCCCGCCGGCGGAGTAGCGCTGGGCCACCGGCGCCGGGCCGTCGTACGCCGGCCCGTAGCCGAAACTGCGCAGGCCCAGCGGCTCGAAGATCCGCTCGCGCAGGAGGTCGCCCAGGCGGCGACCGGTCACGGACTCCAGCAGCGATCCGAGCGCGGCGTAGCCAATGTTGGAGTACTCGAAGTCGGTCCCGGGTTCGCGGACGAGCGCACGGTAGTCGCCGATGTCGATCGGCAGCGGCCCGGGGCCGTAGTGGAAGTTGTAGAAGGCCGGGAAGCCGCCACGGTGCTGGAGCACCTGCCGCACGGTCGGCGCCGTCCCTGCGAAGGTGCCGGGGATCGGGGCGTCGAGGTCCAGCAGGCCGTCGTCCGCGGCCAGGCACACGGCGGTGGCGGTGAACGCCTTGGTGACGGAGGCCAGCCCGTAGGCCGTCCGCGTCGTGGCCGGCCGATCCGCGGCTATGTCGGCCAGGCCGTAGGCCCGGGCGAGGACGAGTTCGTCGCCTTCCGCGACACCGATGGACACCGAGGGGCAGGAGTGCTCGGCCAGCGCTTTCGCACAGACCTCGTCGAGCACCTCGGTGTCCAGCCCGCCCCAACCGTCCGGCATGGTGATCGACCTCCTGATCGGCTTCGTCATCCGGTCGAAGGCTAACGCGGCGCCCTCGCCCGACCCGCGGCAAGGCGACTGGGGGAGGTCACTCGGGGACGGGCCAGGTGTGGACCGGGGCGCCGGCCGTGGACAGGGCGCGGTAGCGCTGGGTCATGGCGGCCAGGGCGGCGCGGCGGTCGAGGCCGCGGCCGAGGTGGTGGTGGAAGGCGTCGGACTGCCACTGGGCGCCGTTGGTGCGGTGCTGGCAGCGCTGCTCGATGATGCCGAGGTAGTGGTCGCGGTCGGCGGGGTCGATGCCCCAGGCGTCCAGCCCGGCGGCGGCCAGCGGCAGCAGCTCGTCGCGGATCAGGTCGGCCGCGGGGACCTGCGCGAGGGCGGTGCCGCGCGGGCGCGGCCAGTGCAGGACGGCGCCGATGCCGTCCCGGCAGGCGGCGTCGAAGTTGGCCGCGGCGGCGCCGAACGGCAGCCGCTGCCAGACCGGTCGGGACGCGTCGGCCAGCGCGCGCACCAGGCCGTAGTAGAAGGCCGCGTTGGCGATGACGTCGGCGACGGTGGGCCCGGCCGGCATCACCCGGTTCTCCACCCGCAGGTGCGGCACCCCGTCGACGACCTGGTAGACCGGGCGGTTCCAGCGGTAGATGGTGCCGTTGTGCAGGGTCAGTTCGCGCAGCTTGGGCACCCCGCCCTCGTCGAGCACCCGCAGCGGCTCCTCGTCGTCGCAGATCGGCAGCAACGAGGGGTAGTAGCGCAGGTTCTCGGCGAACAGGTCCAGCGCGGAGTCGATCCACCGCTCGCCGAACCACGTCAACGGCCGTACGCCCTGGGCCCGCAGCTCCTGCGGGCGGGTGTCGGTGGCCTGCTGGAAGAGCAACGGCCGCGTCTCGCGCCACAGTTCGCGGCCGAACAGGAAGGGCGAGTTCGCTCCGACCGCGACCTGCGGCGCGGACACCGCCTGGGCGGCGTTCCAGACCGCGGCGAACCGGTCCGGGGTGACCTGGAGATGCATCTGGGTGGAGGTGCAGGCGGCCTCGGGGGCGATCGAGGCGGAGGTGTAGACGAGGTGCTCGACGCCTTCGATGTCGAGGGTGATGTCCTCGCCGCGCATCGCGAGAATGCGGTCGTTGAGCAGGGTGTAGCGGTCGGCCCGGGAGAGGTTCGCCGACACCAGGTCCTGGGCCTGGAGGGTGGGCAGGATTCCGACCATGACGATGCCGGCGCCGACCTCCCCGGCCATCCGGTCGGCGTACCCGAGGCCGGTGCGCAGTTCCTCGGCGAGGCGGTCCAGGACCCGTCCGGAAAGCGGGTGCGGCGCGATGTTCACTTCAATATTGAACTGAGCCAGCTCGGTCTGGAAATCGCGGCTCGCGATGCGCTCCAGCACCTCTTCGTTCATCATGCGCGGCAGCCCCCGGGAATCCGCGAGATTCAATTCGATCTCCAGCCCCATGAGATTGCGTGGGCGGTCGAACCGCTGCTCCGCCAACAGCCTCTCCAGCCCCAGCAGGCACTGCTGGAGCTTGTTCCGGTACATGCGCCGGTCGGCCAGGTCGAACGCACCGGCCACGACCTTCTCCCCCATCGAAGCGTCCCTCCTCGCGCGGGTCCCCACCGGAGGATGCCCACCCAAATGATCGATAACGCCCATCGCGGCCCGGCCCGCACGCTACCCTTGCCGTAGTGAGCGGCACCGGGCACGTTCCCCTGGCACATTCGGCGCAGGGCCCCGACGTAAAATCCGGGTGAATACCACCGTACGGTTCCGGCCGACCGTACGACGCGAAAATCGGCGGCATCCGCCCCGTACCCTGCGGAAATGCCGGACCGGGCACCGTGGAGGAAGGCGGATAATCGCCTTGCGGGTAATACTGGCAGCGAGTAGATGAAATACGGAGCGAACACGCGTCGTATAAACTCCGCGCACGAGGCAGGAGTATCCGCCGTCGCCGGGCGGGCTTGAGCAGTAACCCACACCAGGTACTGACCGCGCCGTCCGCACCTCGCACGTACCGCTTTGTGCCCGCACCACGTGTCTCCCAGTGAGAGGCGACAACACCATGCCGCTGCTTGTCCCACCCGCACCCGCACCAGCCCTGCTGAGCGTCCTGGCGGCGCTCAGTTCGCCCACCGCGGTCCTGGAGGCCAGGACTCCCGCCCTGCGCACCGCGGAAGGGCCGCTGGACGCCGAACACCCGCTGCCTGTCCATGTGTTCGAACCGGCATCGGTCCCCGGTGGCCTGCCCCAGGCGCGGCTGGCCGGCTGGCGGTTCCATATCAGGGCCGGGGCCCGGGTGGCCGCGGCGGGCGAGACCGTGGCAACCCCGGACGGGTGGGTCTTCTCGCGCTTCTCCGAAGGCCCCTACCTGGCCTCGACGGAGCGGGCGCTGCGCCAGGCGGAGCCGCTGCCGGCCACCTACCAGCCGCATCTGCTGTCGGTGCCGAGCCTCTACATGATGGCGCTGTGGCTGCACTCGGTGCCGCGCGCGGACGCCGCCACCGCGCAGCCGGACCCGGCCGACCTGGTGATCCCGCTGGCGCCCGCGCCCCCCGGGATCGCGTCGCACCGGGTGTACCGGATCGTGGAGCTGGCACCGCTGCTGAGCGCCTGGCTGGCGCCGCCGCCGCTGGCCGGGTCGCCGGCGTAGCACCACGGCGCCACCGCGCCGCGCGGCGGGGCACCGCCGCACGCGCGTGCGAGGCCGGTTCTCCTGGGCGCTCGGGCTCAGGGGAACCGGCCGTGTCGTTCCTCAGGCCGCCGTGGTGATCCGGGCGGCCGCCATCGGCCGGTGCGGTGCGATGATCTGCCCGTCGGGGAGGATCTCCCCGGTGTCCTCGAAGAGCAGCACCCCGTTGCACAGCAGGCTCCAGCCCTGCTCCGGGTGGTGGGCCATGATCAGGGCGGCCTCACGGTCGGGGCTGTCGGCGGTGGGGCACTGCGGCTCGTGCTTGCACATGGTCAATGGTGTCTTTCGCTGCGAGAGGTGAATGGTGCGGTCGGTCGCGTCGCCTGCCTGGTTCATGGTGATCCCCCGTTCTCGCGCGGCCGGTCCCAGTCTTGCTCCCCGGATGGCTTTCCGCAGGTATTTCACGTGCGCGGTACTCAATGGTGCAAGACGCGCCATCTGCACGGCCGGTTGCGTACACATGGCGGCGCCCCCCGGCCGTTTCCAGCCGGGGGGCGCCGGGGTGCGCGGGGCACGCAGCCCCGGACGCGTCCGCTCTCGTACGCGTCGCGTCAGCTCTCGTACGCCTCCAGCGGCGGGCAGGAGCAGACCAGGTTGCGGTCGCCGAACGCCCCGTCGATCCGGCGCACCGGCGGCCAGTACTTGTCCGCCGGGCTGACCCCCGCCGGGAAGACGGCCTCCTGGCGGCTGTACGGGTGGTTCCACTCGCCGCCGAGCGCGGCGGCGGTGTGCGGGGCCGAGCGCAGCGGGTTGTCGTCGGCGGGCCACTCGCCGGAACCGACCCTGTCGATCTCGGCGCGGATCGCGATCATCGCCTCGCAGAACCGGTCGAGCTCGGCAAGGTCCTCGCTCTCGGTCGGCTCGATCATCAGGGTGCCGGCCACCGGGAAGGACATCGTCGGCGCGTGGAAGCCGTAGTCGATCAGCCGCTTGGCGATGTCGTCGACGCTGACGCCGGTCTCCTTGCTCAGCGGCCGCAGGTCGACGATGCACTCGTGCGCGACGAGCCCGCCGGGCCCGGTGTAGAGCACGGGGTAGTGCGGCTCCAGCCGCTTGGCCACGTAGTTGGCGCTGAGCACGGCGATCTGGGTGGCCTGCTTCAGCCCCTCGGCGCCCATCAGGCGGACGTACGTCCAGGAGATGGGGAGTATGCCCGCCGAGCCCCAGGGCGCGGCCGAGACCGGCCCGACGCCGGTCGCGGGGCCCGCCTCCGGCTGGAGCGGGTGGTTGGGCAGGTGCGGGGCCAGGTGGGCGCGGACCGCGACCGGGCCGACGCCGGGACCGCCGCCGCCGTGCGGGATGCAGAACGTCTTGTGCAGGTTCAGGTGGGAGACGTCGGCGCCGAACCTGCCGGGGCGCGCCAGGCCGACCAGCGCGTTGAGGTTGGCACCGTCGACGTAGACCTGGCCGCCGGCGTCGTGCACGGCCGCGCAGATGTCGGTGATGTGCTCCTCGAAGACGCCGTGCGTCGAGGGGTAGGTGACCATCAGCACGGCCAGCCGGTCCCGGTGCTTCTCGATCTTGGCGTGCAGGTCGGCCACGTCGACGTCGCCGTCCTGGCCGGTCTTCACCACGACCACGGTCATGCCGGCCATCACGGCGCTGGCGGCGTTGGTGCCGTGCGCGGAGGACGGGATCAGGCAGACCGTGCGCTCCAGGTCGCCGTTCGCCCGGTGGTAGGCGCGCACGGCCAGCAGCCCGGCCAGCTCGCCCTGCGAGCCGGCGTTGGGCTGGAGGCTGACCTTGTCGTAGCCGGTGATCTCGGCGAGCTGGTCCTCCAGGCCGTGGATCAGGCTGAGGTAGCCCTCGGCCTGCTCGGCGGGCGCGAAGGGGTGCAGGGCGCCGAACTCCGGCCAGGTGACCGGCTCCATCTCGGTGGTGCCGTTGAGCTTCATGGTGCACGAGCCCAGCGGGATCATGCCGCGGTCCAGCGCGTAGTCGCGGTCGGCCAGCCGGCGCAGGTAGCGCAGCATGCTGGTCTCGCTGCGGTGCTGGTGGAAGACCGGGTGGGTCAGGTAGTCGTCGCTCCGCAGCAGGGCGGAGGGCAGCGCGTCGGCGGTGGCCGCGTCGAGCGCGTCGATGTCGCCGTCGGCGCCGAACGCGGCGAGCACCGAGGAGATCGTGGCGCGGTCGGTGGTCTCGTCGCAGGCGATGCCGACGTGGTCGGCGTCGGTCAGCCGCAGGTTGACGCCCGCGGCGCGGGCGGCGGCGACGGTGTCGGCGGCCCGGCCGGGCACCCGGGCGGTGAGCGTGTCGAAGTACGCGTCCTCGACGATCTCGACACCGGCCGCGCGCAGGCCCGCGGCGAGCACCGCGGCGTAGCGGTGGGTGCGGCGGGCGATGGCGGCCAGTCCGTCGGGGCCGTGGTAGACCGCGTACATGCCGGCCATCACCGCGAGCAGCACCTGGGCGGTGCAGATGTTGCTGGTGGCCTTCTCCCGGCGGATGTGCTGCTCGCGGGTCTGCAGGGCCAGCCGGTAGGCGGTGTCGCCGTCGGCGTCGACCGAGACCCCGACCAGACGGCCGGGCAGGTTGCGGGCGTAGGACTCGCGGACGGCCATGTAGCCGGCGTGCGGGCCGCCGAAGCCCATCGGGACGCCGAACCGCTGGGTGGTGCCGACGGCGATGTCCGCGCCGAGCTCGCCGGGCGAGGTCAGCAGCGTCAGCGCGAGCAGGTCGGCGGCGACGGTGACGATGGCGCCGAGGCCGTGCGCCTGCTCGATGACCGGCCGCAGGTCGCGGACGGCGCCCGAGGCACCGGGGTACTGGAGCAGCACGCCGGTGACCCCGCGCTCGGCGACATCGGCGGGGATGCCGGCGGACAGGTCCGCGGTGACGACCTCGACGCCGGTCGGTTCGGCGCGGGTGCGGATCACCGCGAGGGTCTGCGGGAAGGTGTCGGCGTCGACCAGGAAGACGCCGTCCTTGACCTTGCCGACCCGGCGGGACAGCGCCATCGCCTCGGCGGCCGCGGTGCCCTCGTCCAGCAGGGAGGCCCCGGAGGTGGGCAGACCGGTGAGGTCGGCGACGACGGTCTGGAAGTTCAGCAGCGCTTCGAGGCGGCCCTGCGAGATCTCCGGCTGGTACGGCGTGTAGGCGGTGTACCAGGCCGGGTTCTCCAGCACGTTGCGCAGGATGACCGGCGGGGTGAAGGTGCCGTAGTAGCCCAGGCCGATCATCGGCGCGAGCACCTCGTTGCGATCGGCCAGGGCGCGCAGCTCGGCGAGCGCCTCGGCCTCGGTGACGGCCGCCGGCAGCCCGAGCGCCTCGGCGCTCTTGATGGTGCCGGGTACGGCGGCGTCGGTCAGCTCGTCCAGCGAGCCGTAACCGACCTGCGCGAGCATCTTGGCCTGCGCCTCGGCGTCGGGGCCGATGTGCCGGCGGGCGAAGGGCCTGCCCGCCTCCAGCTCGGCGAGGGAAATCCGGCGGTCACTCATCTTCGGGGGCCTCCTGGTCTGCGACGACCTTCTGGGGTACCGCCAAGGGCACCCGTACGGCCTCCCCCTCTGTCATCAGAACCTGAGAGCTTCACCACCCCGGCGCACAGGGCGGCTTTCACCGTCGGTGAGGACGCGCCCCGGCGGCCGCGGTGCTTCCGGGACAAGCCCTGCTTTCCAGAGTGACCTCACCCGAGCGGTACGGATGCCTGAGAGATTCCGGGGAGGATTTGCTCCTTCGGCGCCTTCCGCCGCCCGCCGTGAGGCGGGTTCTTGGAGGACTCTCCCGCACGGGGTCAACAGCCTTCACCAGCCTACCAGCGTGATCGGCGCGCCCGGCGGAACGGTGCCGAGTCGACACCGCCACCGTTGTGGCCTTGGGTAGGAGTCGGAAGCCGTCGCACGACGGCCGACCTGTGGTGGGTTGGACTGGTTGGAGGGACCGTGCAGACCGACATCGATCCGCGCAGCCTGATCGGCCGCCGCGCCTTCGACCGTGACGGGACGAGGATCGGCACGGTGGACGAGGTGTACCTCGACGACGCGACCGGCACGCCGGAGTGGGCGGCGGTGCGCACCGGCCTGTTCACCCGGGACGCCTTCGTGCCGCTGGGCCCGAGCGAGCTGGACGGCGACAAGCTCCGGGTGCCGTACGAGAAGGCGCTGATCAAGGACGCCCCGGACTTCGGGGTGGGCCGGCACCTGTCCCCCGAGCAGGAGTTGCAGCTGTACCACCACTACGGGATGGACGTCCCCCGGTCCGGGCCGGAGCCGGCGTCCTCCAAGGACTTCGGGGAGCTGCCCGGCGACGGCTGACCCCCGCCCGTCGACCGACCCACGCCCATCGCGCTCATCGCGGCCAGCGGCAGCGGGTCGCTGCGGGTCAGCGCCGGGTCGTCCACCAGGAAGGTGCGCACCCGGCCCGGCACGACGTCCGAGGGCACCTCGAAGCGCACCGTGACCCTGCCGACGCCGCTGCCCTGCACCCACCCCGCGCCGTACTTCTCGTGGGTGACGTCATAGCCGGGCAGCCAGCGGTTCGCGCGCTCGGGGGCGGGCGGCGGGCTGCTGGGCAGCGGCGGAGGGGCGTCGTCGTCGACCTCGCCGTGCAGGGCGCGCTCGCCCTCGGCCTGGGCGAACAGGTCCTCCTGGGTGAAGTCGGCGAGCCCGGCGACGCCGACGCCGAGCAGCCGCACGCCGCCGGTGGTGTCGACGGACTCGGCGAGCCGGCGGGCGGTCTCGCGCACCACGGAGGGGTCGTCGGTGGGGGCGCGCAGCGTCTCGGAGCGGGTGAGCGTGGAGAAGTCGAAGCGCCGGACCTTGACCACGACGGTGCGGCCGGATCGGCCCGCGCCGCGCAGCCGCTGCACGCAGCGCTCGGCGAGCCGGTCGATCTCGTGGCGCACGTGGGCGCGGTCGGTCAGGTCGCTGTCGAAGGTGTCCTCGACCGAGATGGACTTCACGTCGCGGTCGGCGACCACCGGGCGGTTGTCGACGCCGGCGGCCATCGCGTGCAGGCCCGCGCCGTGCGCCTTGCCGAGCAGGCTGATCAGCTCGGCCTCGCCGGCCCCGGTGATCTCGGCGACGGTGAGGATGCCGGCCTTGCGCAGATGCTCGGCGGTGGCCGGCCCGACGCCCGGCAGGGTGCGCACCGGCATCGGGTCGAGAAGCGCCTGCTCGGTTCCGGGCTCGACCACCACCAGCCCGTCCGGCTTGGCCTTCTCGGAGGCGATCTTGGCGAGCAGCTTGGACCCGGCCAGGCCCACCGAGGCGGTCAGGCCGGTGGCGGCCTTGATGTCGGCGCGCAGCCCGCGGGCGGCCGCACGCGGGTCGCCCGCCAGGTCGCCGGCCTCCAGGTCGATGAACGCCTCGTCGACGCTCAGCGGCTCTATCAGCGGTGACGCCTCGCGCAGCAGGCCCATCACGATGTCGCTGACCTGGCGGTAGATGTCGAACCTCGGCGTGAGGTACGCGGCGTTCGGCGCGAGCCGGCGGGCGTGCGCCATGGCCATCGCGGAGTGGACGCCGTGCACGCGCGCCTCGTAGGACGCGGTCGACACCACGCCGCGGGGTCCGAGGCCGCCGACCACCACCGGCTTGCCCCGCAGGCTCGGCTTGGACGCCTGCTCGACCGCGGCGAAGAACGCGTCCATGTCCAGGTGGAGGATCGTCGGCGCACTTCTCACACCCTCAAGCGTCCCGCATCCCACCGACAGCGGCCGTACACCTGTACGGAACCGGCGGGTCGCGGCGGGCGGCCCGTCGCGACCCAGCGGCCGGAACGGGCCCGGACCGCGCTCAGACCGCGCTCAGACCGCCTTGTTGCGGCGCCGGGCCAGCTCGTCGGCCGGGTTGTGGCCGACGAGCGTCTCCCCGGTGTCGACCCGCTCGCCGTGCATCTGCGACAGCGCGCTCTCCACGTCGCGCCACACCACGCCCACCGCGATGCCGAAGATGCCCTGCCCCCCTTGGAGCAGCTGGACCACCTCGTCCGGCGAGGTGCATTCGTAGACCGTCGCGCCGTCGCTCATCAGGGTCATCCGGGCCAGCTCACCCGGGCCGGCCGAGCGCAGGTGCTGGACGGCGGTGCGGATGTTCTGCAGGGACACGCCGGTGTCGAGCAGCCGCTTGACGATCTTCAGTACGACGACGTCGGAGAAGCCGTACAGCCGCTGGGTGCCCGAACCGTAGGCGGGTCGCACGCTCGGCTCGACCAGGCCGGTCCTGGCCCAGTAGTCGAGCTGGCGGTAGGTGATGCCGGTCGCGGCGCAGGCCGCCGGACCCCGGTATCCGATCTGCTCGGTCCCCGGCTCGGCGGGGGGGCCGCCCTCGGCGTCCACCGTTGCCGTGGCAAGTGGTCCTCGGGTCGGATACGGGCCACCGGTCGCCAAACCGTCGCCGGTACTTCTCACGACGCCCTCCGTCCCTTCGCGTCCGGTCGCCGCGCGCACGTGCCACCGGACTTTCCCTCCTGACGGTAGGCAGTCGTCACACGTGCGTCAACGATCGCCACGCTCGGCACGCCGAGTGAAATTCACCCCAGGAGTGGTTTCATCTGTTCGTAGACCGGGAACGCAGTTCCGAATGCTCTCAAGGCGGCAATATTGCCCCCCGAGACGGCGTCGCAGCAGCACAGGACGGTGCGCCCCGGAACGCCCTCCGCGGCCTTCCCGGGTGCCGTCGGCCTACTGGTTGCTGGTGCCGAAGTCCTCGGGCGAGATCTGGTCGAGGAACTCGCGGAACTTCTCGACCTCGTCCTCCTGCTCGTCCGGGATCGCGATGCCGGCGTCGTCCAGCACTCCGTCACTCCCGTAGATCGGCGTACCGGTGCGCAGGGCGAGCGCTATGGCGTCGGACGGCCGGGCACTGACCTCGACCCCGCCGGCGAAGACCAGCTCCGCGTAGAACACGCCTTCCCTCAGGTCGGTGATACGCACCTCCGTCAGCGTCTGTCCCACCGCCTCGAGCACGTCCTTGAAGAGGTCGTGAGTCAGCGGCCGCGCAGGCGTCATGCCCTGCTGCGCGAAAGCGATGGCCGTCGCCTCTCCCGGCCCGATCCAGATGGGCAGGTACCGGTCGCCTCCCACTTCACGCAGGAGCACGATCGGTTGGTTGGAGGGCATTTCGACCCGGACACCCACAACGTCGAGCTCGTTCACACAGCAACCCTAGGCCGTGCCCGCCGGGTTTGGGTAGTCGGGCAACTCTCAGGTGCCGCCACGCGGCGCAGCGCGACCGGCGCTGCCGGTCTTCGGCGGCGGATCCGCCCGCACCGGACCGGCTCAGCCCAGCCGGATGCGCAGCGCCGACTGGACCATCGCCGCGTGCAGCCGCACCGACAACATGGCCAGCTCCCGGGCCGTGACCTCGGCGTGCATCCGCGTCTGCGGGTTGCGGTGCCGTCGCAGCGGCGCCACCACCTGCTCCACCAGTCCGGCCTCCCGGTCGGCGGCGGCCTTCACGGCCCGCAGATGGCGCGGTTCCAGCCCGAACCGGCCGAGGTCGACGATCAGCCGCGCGATACTCACCGTGTCGGCGTCGTAACCACCGTCGGCGTCGATCTCCACCAGGCCGTACGACTCCCACTCCGCGAGCGTGCCGGGGTCGGCTCCGGTGGCGGCGAGCAGCTCGTCGCGCCCGATCCGCATCCGCGCGGGCTCCTCGGGCTCCAGGGAGCCCTCCAGCGCCTCGCGGGTCTCGCCGGACCGGGGCAGCGCGACGGGCTCGCCCCGGTCCAGCGCGTCCAGGTGCTCCCGGATCACCCGCAGGGGCAGGTAGTGGTCGCGCTGCACCCGCAGGACGTACGCCAGCCGCTCGACGTCGGCCGCGCCGAACTTGCGGTACCCCGAGGGGGTCCGCTGCGGCTCCACCAGTCCCTCCGCCTCCAGGAAGCGGATCTTGGAGATGGTGACCTCGGGAAACTCGTCCCGCAGGCGGGACAGCACCGCGCCGATGCTCAGCAGGACGCCGTCCTCCCCGGAGGAAACGGCGGCGGTGCCGTCACCGGCACCGCCTGACGTTCGGGGCATGCACACCTTCCCTGGATTCGGTCCGCGGGAGGGTCAGACACCCGCCTGGCTCGCGTAGAAGACCAGCCGGTACTTGCCGATCTGCACCTCGTCGCCGTTGGACAGCGGCACGGAGTCGATCCGCTCCCGATTGACGTACGTGCCGTTCAGGCTGCCCACGTCGGCGACGGTGAACACGCCGTCGATGCCGCGCCGGAACTCCACATGGCGGCGCGAGACCGTGACGTCGTCCAGGAAGATATCGCTCTGCGGGTGCCGCCCGGCGGTGGTCAGCTCACCGTCCAGCAGGAAGCGGCTGCCGGAGTTCGGCCCCCGCCGCACGATCAGCAGCGCCGAGCTCGGCGGCAGCGCGGCCACCGCGGCCTGGGCCTCCGGGGACAGCGACGGCACCGGCGTCTGACCGGTCGCCTCTGCTTCGTACGCCTCGATGCTGGAGATCGAGATCGTCGACGTGGTCTCCGAGGGGCGCTCGAACGGCGCACCTCCCTGCGTGCGCAACGGCGCGCCGCAGTTGTTGCAGAAGCGGCTCGCCTCCGCGTTCCGATGTCCGCACCTGCCGCAGACCAGCACCCCGTACTCACCACCCGTGTCCGAGGCCGACGGTTCCCCGAAACCTATGCGGGGGGCCGAACCGGGGTCAACAGGCGCCACGCCGGGCGCGCCGGAAAACTCGCCGCTCTGCTGCGGCGTGTCCGGGCGGAACAGCGGGCGCGCGGCCCCCTGGCCACCCTCCCGGACGTCCTCCATCGCACTCCGCGGCGCACGGTGACGTGCCGTGGCCGGGTCACCCGACTGGCGGGCACTCTTGCCGAACAACTTCCCAAACAACTTCACGGGCGATTCCCCTTGAAAGAAGCAGACCCGCCCGTGGGGCAGGACGAACTCTCACTACTCACAGTTTCCACCACTCAGCAACCCGCCGGTGCCCCGACCCCCGCCTCATTGCGATGACCGAGCGTAGTCAGGCTGCTCCGACGGCCGCAAGGCGTCCACGACGATCTTCTGTGACCTGACCACATCAGCGGTCGCCTGCTCCTTCTCCAGGGTCTGAACCACCCCACCGGGGATGTTCAGCGCGGGCTCCAGATCGGGCGGGTTGCCGATGACCTTGAAGACGTACGGTTGAGCCAATCGGTGCCCGTCCACGAGCACTCTGTTCGCGCCGTCGGTGAAATAAGTGTCGCCGACGACACGCACGTTGTTGACCTGGATCGCCTCGGCGCCGGCCGCGCGCAGCTCCTGGACGGTGTCCAGCAGCGAGTCGGCCTCGACCCCGCCGTGCGGATCCTTGACCGTCAGGGTGATCCCCGGCCCCTGCGCGGCCACGGTGCCGGCCAGCACACCGAGTTCCCTGGCCTTCTCCTGCGTCTGCTTGAGCGCCTCCGCGGCCTGGTCGGAGCTGGTCTCCAACTGGCTGCGCTGGTTCTCCAGACCGCGTTTCTCGTCCTGGAGCCGCTGACTGCGGTTGTCCAGTTCGGTGAGGATGCGGACCAGGTCCTCCTGCCGCGCCCCCCGCAGCGTGCTGTTGCCGTCGCTGGTGGTGCGGACCTGGATGGCCAGGCCCAGACCCAGCACGAACAGCAGCAGCGCGACGATGAGTTGCGCGCGGGTCAGCCGCGGCGGCCACAGGGCGGCCACCAGTCGCCGCCGCCCCGACTGCCGGGGCGCGGTCGGTCCGGTCCCCGCCTCGGGCTCGGCCTGCCCGGTCCCGGGACCGGGCGCGTCCTCGTGCTCCTCGCTCATCCGCCGGTCACGCCCGGAAGACGTGCCGACGGATGGCGGCGGCGTTGGAGAAGATCCGGATGCCGAGGACCACGACCACGCCGGTGGACAACTGCGCACCGACGCCGAGCTTGTCGCCGAGGAAGACGATCAACGCGGCGACCACCACGTTGGAAAGGAAGGACACCACGAAGACCTTGTCGTCGAATATCCCGTCGAGTATCGCTCGCAGTCCGCCGAAAACGGCGTCCAGGGCGGCGACCACGGCGATCGGGAGGTACGGCTCGAAGCCCGAGGGCACCACGGGGCGCACCACGAGCCCGACCACGACCCCGACGACGAGGCCAAGTACGGCGATCACTTCTCAACCCTTCCCGTTCGGGGGCGTGTTGGGCGGCGTCGAGGGCACGTCGGGCGTGGCGTACCGCAGGATCAGCGAGGGCGCGGCGGGCAGTTGGAGCGTGCCCTGCACGCTGATGCTCGACCTGATGCCGTAGTTCGCCACCAGCACGTGCAGGTACTCCCCGTCCGCGCTGTTCTGGAATGCCGTGCTCAACCGCTTCCCGTCCCCGATCGCCAGCACCGTGTACGGCGGCACCAGTGGCTTGTTGTCGACCAGTATGGCGTCCCCGGCGGCGCGGATCGCCGACAGTGCCGTCAGCCGCTCCCCGTTGACCGCGATCGCCTCGGCGCCGGACGCCCACAGCCCGTTCACCACGTGCTGCATGTCGCGGTCGCGGACCCGCCCGGTGTCGGAGAAGCCGTCGCTCTCCCGCGGGCCGCCGGTGCCCCCTTCAGAGGCCTCCTTGGCGTCGTTGACGACCAGCCGCATCCCGGGGCCGTGCACGGGGGTGGCGGCGGCCAGCAACTCGACGAGGCGGTCGGCGTCGTCGCCCGGCCGCTTGAGCGCCGACTGCTGCTCGGCGGAGACGGTGTCCCGCAGCGCGTCGACGTTCTTCTGGAGCCCGTCGGCGCTCTTGGTCTCGGTCTGGACGCGGTCGATGAGGTTCTGCCGCTCCTTGGCCACGGTGGGCGCCGAGACGTGCGCCTGGGCCGCGCCGAGGGTCACCACGAGGGCGGCGAGCACCAGGCCGGCCGCCAACCCCAGCCTGCCGCCGAGCGCCTTGGGCAGCCGCGAGGTGCCGACCTGCCCGCGCCGGGCCGCGGCCTCGGCGTACCCGTCGTCGAGGCTGTGCTCCATGATGTTCGTCAGCAGCGACATCGACGCGTCCGGGCGCCGCGGGGCGGCCCCGGGTACGGGACTGCTCCGATCGGGTTGCTGCTGCGACATGCCGCACATCGTCGCACGTCGGGACGCCCGTACTCGAACGGGCCCCTCACGGCCCGCCGTTCGGTCCGCACGACCGGTTCGGACCGGTTCACGAGCGGTGGACGACCGGCGGATGACCGGCGCGGACCGGGCACCGACCGGTGCCGACCGGCCGACGACCGGTGCCGATCGCTCGGCATCTCGGCAGTCGTCGGCGCCGGCCGGTCGCCGGACGGGTGCCCGGGTGCCGCGGGCGGATCAGCGGCCGGCGCTCTCCACCACTTCGGACCACTCGTCCAGCAGTGCCTGCGCGGAGGCGTCGTCGGGACCCTCGGCCCACAGGTGGGTGACGGCCTCGGCGGGGTCGGGCAGCACCATCACCCAGCGGCCGTCGGGCTCCACCACCCGCACCCCGTCGGTGGTGTCCACCGAGCGGTCGCCGGCCTCCTCCACCACCCGGCGCATCACCGAGCCCTTCACCGCCCACGGGGTGGGCACGTCCCGCTTCAGCACGTGCGCCTTGGGGATGCGGGCGTCGATCTGGCTCAGCGTGAGCTGCGTCCTGGCCACCAGGCCGATCAGCCGCACGAACGCCGCCGAACCGTCGAAGACGCCGCTGAACTCCGGCACGATGTACGCGCCGCGCCCGTCACCGCCGAAGATCGTGCCCTCCTCCCGGCCGACCCGGGTCAGGTCGTCGGGCGACGTCGTCGTCCACGTCACCTGGGTGCCGTGGTAGGCGGCCACCTGCTCACCGATCCGGGTCGTGGTGACCGGCAGCGCCACCCGGCCGCTGCGCCGCTCCGCGGCCACCAGGTCGAGCAGCACCAGCAGCGCCCGGTCGTCCTCGACGATCCGCCCGCGCTCGTCGACCAGCGACATCCGCTCGCCGACCGGGTCGAAGCGCACACCGAACGCGGCCCGGGCCGAGGAGACGATCTCGCCGAGCCGGACCAGGCCGGCCCGGCGGCTCTGCTCGGTCTCGGTCGGCCGCGCCTCGTCCAGCCCGGGGTTGACGGTCAGGGCATCCACGCCCAGCCGCCCGAGCAGGCTCGGCAGCACCAGGCCCGCACTGCCGTTGGCCGCGTCCACCACGACCTTCAGCCCCGCGTCGGCGATCCCGGTGGTGTCGACGGCCCGCAGCAGCGCGCCGGTGTACGAGTCGAAGACCGTCGCGGGGAAGGTCAGGTCGCCGATCTCGCCGGGGAAGGCCCGGCGGTACTCCTGGCGCGAGAAGACCCGGTCCAGCTTGCGCTGGCCCGCGCCGGACAGGTCGGCGCCGCGCTCGTCGAAGAACATGATGTCCAGCGAGTCGGGCCGCCCGGGACTGGTCCTGATCATGATGCCGCCCGCGCTGCCGCGGGCGGTCTGCTGCCGAGCCACCGGCATCGGGACGTTCTCCAGGTCGCGCACGTCGATCGCACTGGCCTGCAGCGCCGAGATCACCGCCCGCTTGAGCGCGCGGGCGCCTCGGGAGTGGTCGCGGGCCGTGGTGACGGTCGCGCCCTTCTTCAGCGTCGTCGCGTACGCGCCCGCGAGCCGGACCGCGAGCTCCGGGGTGATCTCCACGTTCAGGATGCCGGACACCCCGCGGGCACCGAACAGATGCGCCTGGCCGCGGGACTCCCAGATCACCGAGGTGTTGACGAACGCGCCGGCCTCGACGGTCTTGAACGGGTACACCCGGACGGTGCCGGCGATGATCGACTCCTCGCCGATCAGGCACTCGTCCCCGATGACCGCGCCCTCGTCGATCCGCGCGGCGCGCATCACGTCGGTGTTCTTCCCGATGACGCAGCCGCGCAGGTTCGTCTGCGGGCCCACGTAGACGTTGTCCGCGATCACCGCGCGGTGCAGGAACGCACCCGTCTTCACGACCACGTTGGAGCCGATGACGCTGTGCTCGCGGATCTCGGCGCCCGCCTCCACCTTCGCGTAGTCGCCGATGTAGAGCGGGCCGCGCAGCGTCGCGTCGGGATGCACCTCGGCACCCTCCGCGACCCAGACGCCGGGCGAGATCTCGAACCCGTCGATGTCGACGTCGACCTTGCCCTCGAGCACGTCCGCCTGGGCCTTCACGTAGCTCTCGTGCGTGCCGACGTCCTCCCAGTACCCCTCGGCGACGAAGCCGTAGATCGGCTTCCCCTCCTTCATGAGTTGCGGGAAGACGTCACCGGACCAGTCGACGGGCACGTCGGCCTCGACATAGTCGAACACCTCCGGCTCCATCACGTAGATACCGGTGTTGACGGTGTCCGAGAAGACCTGACCCCAGGTCGGCTTCTCCAGGAACCGCTCGACCTTGCCCTCGTCGTCGATGATGGTGATACCGAACTCCAACGGGTTCGGGACCCGGGTGAGGCACACCGTGACGAGTGCGCCCTTCTCCTTGTGGAATTCGATCAGCTCGGTCAGGTCGAAATCGGTGAGGGCGTCGCCGGAGATGACGAGGAAGGCGTCGTCCTTGAGCGCCTCCTCGGCGTTCTTGACGCTGCCCGCGGTACCCAGCGGCTTTTCCTCATTGGCATAGGAGAGTTCCATACCCATCTCCTCGCCGTCCCCGAAGTAATTCTTCACCAGGGAGGCCAGGAACTGGACGGTCACCACCGTCTCGGTGAGCCCGTGCCGCTTGAGCAGGTTGAGAACGTGCTGCATGATGGGGCGATTCACCACCGGCAGCAATGGTTTCGGCATGCTCGACGTCATGGGGCGAAGGCGCGTGCCCTCGCCGCCCGCCATTACAACCGCCTTCATGTCGGAAACGTCCTCCTCTTGACTCAGCCGGCCGTGGCGTCCGCCCTGACAAGTCGGCGGACCTGCACCACATAGAGGAACCCTGCCCACCAGTACAGGGTTGTACCCCAACCCGTGAACGCCCAGCCGAAAACAGTCGCCAGGGCCGCGAGCCATCCGCTCCCGTCGCTCAACAGGAGCAGCGGAAAGGCGTACATGAGGTTGAAGGTAGCCGCTTTCCCGATGAAGTTCACCTGGGGTGGGCCGTAGCGGTGCCTCCGCAGAATCAGCAGCATCACGGCCATCATCGCCTCACGCGCCAGCAACAGCACCGTGATCCACAGCGGCAGGATGCCTCGCCAGGTCAGACCCACCAGAGTGGACAGCACGTACAGCCGGTCCGCGGCCGGGTCCAGTACGCGCCCCAGTTCGCTGATCTGATTCCAGCGCCGGGCCAGCTTGCCGTCGAGGTAGTCGCTCACCCCACTGAAGGCGAGCACCAGGAGCGCCCAGCCGTCGACCTTCGGCCCACCGAACTCGGGCCACAGAATCAGCCACAGGAACACCGGAACACCGACCAGGCGCGCCATACTCAGGATGTTGGGGATCGTGAAGATCCGATCCGTCTGCACCCGTGTCTCCTGGACCTCCACCGGCGCCCCTCCTGCTGTATGTACGTGTACGTGTGTGCCGGCAGGTGTCTCCGTGCCGATGTACGTGCGGATGTTGCGGGCCGACTCTACCCCAGGCCCAAAAATGGCAAAGGCCCGGCCTCGGATATCAGATCCGAGGCCGGGCCTCAAAGATTGTTCGGCGGTGTCCTACTCTCCCACAGGGTCCCCCCTGCAGTACCATCGGCGCTGAAAGGCTTAGCTTCCGGGTTCGGAATGTAACCGGGCGTTTCCCTAACGCTATGACCACCGAAACACCATCGGGTCATCCCGCGTGAACGGGATATCGACAGAGTCCGAGCGAACAAGCACACTTTTCAGTTGAGTGTTCACCGGATGCGACTGTTCGCAACCCGGGAACCAAACAGTGGACGCGAGCATACATGGACAAGCCCTCGGCCTATTAGTACCGGTCAGCTCCACCCCTCACGAGGCTTCCACATCCGGCCTATCAACCCAGTCGTCTACTGGGAGCCTTACCCCATCAAGTGGGTGGGAGCCCTCATCTCGAAGCAGGCTTCCCG
>NZ_FNVU01000003.1 GCF_900107965.1 Actinacidiphila yanglinensis
GTTGGCTACGTTCGGGAGGGATAACCGCTGAAAGCATCTAAGCGGGAAGCCTGCTTCGAGATGAGGGCTCCCACCCACTTGATGGGGTAAGGCTCCCAGTAGACGACTGGGTTGATAGGCCGGATGTGGAAGCCTCGTGAGGGGTGGAGCTGACCGGTACTAATAGGCCGAGGGCTTGTCCATATTTGTTCGCGTCCACTGTGTAGTTCTGAAGCAACCAGCGTGTTGTTTCGTAGTGTTTCGGTGGTCATAGCGTTAGGGAAACGCCCGGTTACATTCCGAACCCGGAAGCTAAGCCTTTCAGCGCCGATGGTACTGCAGGGGGGACCCTGTGGGAGAGTAGGACACCGCCGAACAATTATTTGATTAAGGCCCCAACCCCCGAGGCTTGTCCCGGGGGTTGGGGCTTTTTTGCTGCTCGTTACCCTCATGTTCACATCGCACCGGGAACCTGGGCACCTCGACAGGCGGAGGTGTGGAGACGTGCAGCAGATGACGACTGCCGGACGGCGGCCCAGGATCGCTTCGGAGATGACGGCGACCGCGGTCCGCGACACCCTGAAATCCCTCGGCATAGGCCGCGGCGACGAGGTCATCGTGCCCTCGTTCGGCCCCGGCGCACCCGCGGACGGCGCGCGACTGGCCGGCGCCACGCCGGTGTTCGCCGACATCGACCCCCGGACGTTCTGTCTGGACCCGGCCGCGGTGGCCGCGTGCGTGACCTCCCGTACCGCCGCCCTGGTGCCGGTGAACGTGTTCGGGCACCCCGCCGCCATGGACCGGCTGGACGAGGTCGCCGTCCGGCACGGGCTGGCGGTCGTGGAAGAGGACCCGAGCAATGAGGACGTGGGCGCCGTGGCCCGCCGCCGGGCGCACGCGCGGTTCCTCGACTCGGCGCTGACCGGCGTCGTGGTGCCGTACACCGAGCCGGGCGCCCACCACCTCTACCACCAGTACAGCGTGCGGGTGCCGGGCAACGGCCGGCCGGACCGGGACGCGTACGTCCTCGCGCTGGCCGCGCGCGGGGTGCGGGCGACCGTGAGCGTGCCGGTGCCCGTGCACCGGATGCCGGCCCACCGGGCGGCGCCCGCGATCGAGCTGCCGCAGACCGAGCTGGTGGTCGCCGACAGCCTGTCGCTGCCGGTCCACTCGGGCCTGACTCAGCGGGAATTGACGCATATCGCCACGGTTTGCAACCGGCTCGGCGGCCTCGTCTGATCGTCGTTTCGCACACCGGCGTCAATGGGCTACGATCTTCCCGTCGACGCGCCCCAATAGCTCAGTCGGTAGAGCGTCTCCATGGTAAGGAGAAGGTCTACGGTTCGATTCCGTATTGGGGCTCAGCGAAAAGAAGGCCCCCGCCTCACCGGCGGGGGCCTTTTGCATGTCCGTGCAAGTCCGCGAACGTCGCGCATGTCCGCGCCGGCGGCTAGGGCTGGAGCAGCTCGGGGACGCGCATTGCCAGGATGGCCATGTCGTCGGAGGGCGCGTCCGCGGCGAAGCGCTCCACCGCGCGCTGGATGCGCGCCGCGACCGCGCCGGCGGTCAGGCCCGTACACGTGGCGAGCACGTCCGCGAGGCCGTCGTCGCCGAGCATGCGGCTGCCCTCGCGGCGCTCGGTGACGCCGTCCGTGACGCACAGCAGGACGTCGCCCGGGTCGAGCACGACGGACTGCTCGTAGAGGTCGAGGTCGTCCATCACGCCGAGCAGCGGCTGCGGTTCGGCGGCGGGTTCGACGCTGCCGTCGGGGCGCAGGCGCAGCGGCAGCGGGTGTCCGGCGCAGACCATGCGGAGTTCGGCGCTGCCGTCCTCCTGCGGCCACAGCTCGCCGTACAGGAGGGTCAGGAAGCGGCTGCGGGCGCCTTCGTCGAGGATGGCGGCGTTGAGGAGTTCGAGGACGGCCGGGCCGCCGAAGCCCTCACGGGCGAGCAGCCGCAGCGCGTGGCGGGCCAGTCCGGTGACCGCGGCGGCCTCGGGGCCGGTTCCGCAGACGTCGCCGATGGCGAAGCCCCAGCAGCCCTCGCGGATCGGGAAGAGGTCGTAGAAGTCGCCGCCGACCTCGTTGCCCTCGCCGGCGGCGCGGTAGACGACCTCGACCTCGACGTTGGGGATGTTGGGCAGCTCGGGTGGCAGGAGGCTGCGCTGGAGGGCCTGGCTGATGGCGGTGCGCTCGCTGTAGAGGCGGGCGTTGTCCAGGGCGAGGGCGGCGCGGCGGGAGAGGTCCTCGGCGAGTTCGAGGATCTCCTGGCGGAAGCGTTCGTCGCTGGGCTTTCCGAGGGTGAGCAGTCCGATGACCCGGTTGCGGGCGACCAGGGGCAGCACGACCGTTTCGCCACCGACGGCCGCGGCGGTGGCCAGGGCGATTCCCGGGGCGCTGGCCGGGCGGGCGCCGGCTGCGGCGCCGACGCCGAGGCTGCGCAGGGACGCGCGCAGGGCGCTGGAGTGGGCGGCGTCGGAGGGTGCGGTCCAGATCCGGGCGCCGGGGGTGGGGTCCGGCTCGGGTGGCCTGACCTGCTGGAGGAGGGCCTTGATGCCGTCGATGCGGTCCTCGTCCTCGTGGAGGACGAAGGCGAGTTCGGGCTCGGACTGCTCGGCGATGGTGTAGACGGCACACCAGCTCGCGAGGGTCGGGACGGTCATCTGGGCCATGAGGGCCAGGGTCTGGTCGCGTTCCAGGGTGCCGGCGAGCAGGTCGGAGGCCTCGACGAGGAAGGAGAGCGAGCCGCGGCGGAGCCGTTCGAGCTCGGTGAGGCGGGCGCTCTCCACGGCGAGGGCGATCCGGTCGGCGGCGAACTGGAGGCGCAGCGCCTCCTGGTTGCTGTAGCGGCCGGGTGCTTCCGCGGCGACGCCGAGGGAGCCGGTGAGGCGGCCTTCGACCTTGAGCGGGACGGTGACGACCGAGCGCATGCCGGTGCCTGACAGCAGGGGCACGGCGCCTGGTACGGCGGTCAGGTCCTCGTGGACGGCGGGCATGCGGGCGCTGCCGTAGCGGCCGGTGCCGGCTTCGACGGGGACGCGGGCGAAGCGCTGTCGGGCGGAGGGCAGGCCGGTGGAGGCGCGTACTTCGAGTTCGGTCTCGTCGTCGGTGGCGAGCAGTAGGTAGGCGGCGTCGCCGTCGAGCATGTCGCGGGCGCGTTCCACGGTGCGCTGCAGGAGCCCGTCGAGGTCGTCGGGGGCGGGGGAGCCGATGAAGACCTCGAAGGCGTCGGTGGCCTTGCCGCGCTGGGAGGCGTGGGCGTCGGTGCCGTTGGAGCCGCGGCTGGGCGACTGGAGGACGGCTCGCTCGTCGGCGCGCACCAGCAGGCACACGGTGGACGGCTCGCCGGCGGAGTCACGGACACGGAGGTGGGAGCCGTAGACGGGCAGGACGCGCCCTCCCCCGTCGCGCAGGCCGTAGGTGCCCTCCCAGCGGGAGAGCTGGAGGGCGTCCACGAGGCCGATGCCGGTACCGGGTGTCTGCGGCCAGGCGGCGAGGTCGGCCAGGGACTTGCCGACTATGTCCGCGGCGGCGTGGCCGAACAGCTCGGCGGCGTCGTCGTTCCACCGCGTGATGGCGCCGAGGCGGTCGACCTGGACGACGGCGACCCGGACCCGCTCGTCGGCGACGGGGAGGTCGGCGGCGGGCAGTACGGGTCCGGCGGAGTGGGTTCCGGCGGGGCGCTCGGGCAGGTCCAGCTGGAACCAGACGTGCTTTCCGGACCCGGAGTACTCGACGCCCCAGCGGCTGGCCAGGGCGGCGCACAGCAGCAGTCCGCGGCCGCCTTCGTTGTCGGTCTCGCGGAACTGCCGGCCGCGGGTCTGCATCGGGACTTCGCGTTCGGGATAGTGGTCGGCGACCTCGACGCGTACCGCGGTGTCGTACCGCAGGCACTGGACGTCGGCCGCGGTGCCCGCGTGGACCACCGCGTTGGTGACCAGCTCGCTGGTGAGGACGACGGCGTCGTCCACGACGTCGGCGAAGCCCCAGCCGTGCAGGGTGTCGCGGACGAAGGCGCGGGCGACCGCGACCGACCGTCCCACCGGTTCGAAGGTGGCCGCTGCACGCGCCGTGATCACCGAACTCCTCATTGCTCGTGTCCTCGCGGACGCGCTGCCCGCGGCTGCCGGCGCGTCGCCGTGCTGCTGGAACGTCACCGACGGCTCCCCTGACGTGTGCGCCTGGCCGGAGGCGGAACCCTCCGGTTATGGCAGCACCGTTCACGTTACCCATCCACAGCGACCGCATGTGCGCCGGTTACCCGTGTTTCCACCCCGATCGTGGCTGCAGTTCCACCGATGCTGCCGAACTGTTATGGGAGGGGTGGGCCGTAGTGAAACACTGGGCATGTTCTGAAGGTTGCAAGCTTGCACATCTGCGGGTCGGTCGACCCTCCGGGAGGAACACGGTGGAGTCTGGCGCATCGGCGCGGGGCACGGTCACGCGTACGAAGAACGGGCGATCCCGTGGCAGTGGGACCGTCGAGGTCGACACGGCCGCGCTCAGCAAGCTGCTCGGGGCGTTGTCCGCGATGCGGGACGGGAACTTCCGCAAGCGGTTGCCGGTGTCCGGGGACGGGCTGCTGGCGGAGATCGCGGTCGTCTTCAACGAGGTCGCGGACCGTAACCAGCACCTCACCGGTGAGCTGGCCCGGGTGCGGCGCGTGGTGGGCCGGGACGGGAAGCTGACCGAGCGGTTGGAGACCGGCCCGTCGGAGGGGTCGTGGGCGGCGGCCATCGAGGCGTCGAACGCGCTGGTGGACGACCTGGTGCGGCCGGTCTCCGAAGTCGGGCGGGTGCTGTCCGCGGTCGCCGAGGGCGATCTCGAGCAGCGGATGGACTTGCGGGCGCAGAACGTGGACGGGTCGGCGCATCCGCTGCGCGGCGAGTTCCTGAAGGTCGGCCGCACCGTGAACGGTCTGGTGGACCAGCTGTCGGCGTTCACCGACGAGGTGACGCGGGTGGCGAGCGAGGTCGGCACCGAGGGCAAGCTCGGCGGCCAGGCGAAGGTGCGGGGCGTCTCCGGGTCCTGGAAGGATCTGACGGATTCGGTCAACACCATGGCGTACCGGCTGACGGCCCAGGTGCGGGACATCGCACTGGTGACGACGGCGGTGGCGAAGGGTGACCTGTCCCGCAAGGTCACGGTGCACGTCGCCGGGGAGATGCTGGAGCTGAAGAACACCGTCAACACGATGGTGGACCAGCTCTCGTCGTTCTCCTCCGAGGTGACGCGGGTGGCCCGGGAGGTCGGTACCGAGGGGGAGCTCGGCGGCCAGGCGCAGGTGCCGGGCGTGGCCGGGGTGTGGAAGGACCTGACGGACTCCGTCAACCTCATGGCGGGGAACCTGACGGCCCAGGTGCGGGACATCGCGCAGGTGACGACGGCGGTCGCGAACGGCGACCTGACGCAGAAGATCACGATCGGGGCGCGGGGCGAGGTCGCGCAGCTCGCCGAGACGATCAACGCGATGACCGAGACGCTGCGTACGTTCGCCGACGAGGTGACGCGGGTCGCCGGGGAGATCGGCGCGGAGGGCCAGCTGGGCGGTCAGGCGCAGGTGCCGGGCGTCGCGGGCACCTGGAAGGACTTGACAGATTCTGTCAACACGGCGTTCCGGAACCTGACGGCCCAGGTGCGGGACATCGCGCAGGTGACGACCGCGGTGGCCGGTGGTGACCTGTCGCAGAAGGTGACCGTGGATGTCTCCGGCGAGATGCTGGAGCTGAAGAACACCGTGAACACCATGGTGGACCAGCTGTCCGCGTTCGGTGACGAGGTGACCCGGGTCGCGCGCGAGGTCGGTGTCGAGGGGCAACTCGGCGGCCAGGCGCAGGTATCGGGTGCGGCGGGCACCTGGAAGGACTTGACAGATTCCGTCAACACCGCCTTCCGGAACCTGACCGCCCAGGTGCGCAACATCGCGCAGGTGACCACGGCGGTCGCCAACGGCGACCTGTCGCAGAAGGTCACGGTGGATGTCTCCGGCGAGATGCTGGAGCTGAAGAACACCGTGAACCGGATGGTCGACCAGCTCAGTTCGTTCTCGCAGCAGGTCACGCGGATGGCCCGGGACGTGGGCACGGAGGGCAGGCTGGGCGGTCAGGCCCGGGTGGACGGGGTGTCGGGCACCTGGAAGGACCTGACGGACTCCGTCAACTTCATGGCCGGCAACCTCACCTCGCAGGTGCGGCAGATCGCGCAGGTGACCACGGCGGTCGCCCGGGGCGACCTGTCGCAGAAGATCGACGTGGACGCCCGGGGCGAGATCCTGGAGCTGAAGAACACCATCAACACGATGGTCGACCAGCTGTCGTCGTTCGCCGAGCAGGTGACCCGGGTCGCGCGCGAGGTGGGTACGGACGGGCGGCTGGGCGGTCAGGCGCAGGTGCCCGGTGTGGCGGGCGTGTGGCGTGACCTGACCGACTCGGTGAACTTCATGGCGGGCAACCTGACGGGCCAGGTCCGCAATATCGCCCAGGTGGCGACGGCGGTGGCGCGCGGTGACCTGTCGCAGAAGATCGACGTGGACGCCAAGGGCGAGATCCTGGAGCTCAAGAGCACGCTGAACACGATGGTCGACCAGCTGTCGTCGTTCGCCGAGCAGGTGACCCGGGTGGCCCGCGAGGTGGGCACGGAGGGCATCCTGGGCGGCCAGGCGGAGGTCAAGGGCGTCAGTGGCACGTGGAAGGACCTGACCCAGTCCGTCAACTTCATGGCGAACAACCTGACGTCCCAGGTGCGCAACATCGCTGACGTGACGTCGGCGGTGGCGGCCGGCGACCTGTCGCGGAAGATCACCGTCGACGCGAAGGGCGAGATCCTCGCGCTGGTGACGACCGTGAACACCATGGTGGACACCCTCTCGGCGTTCGGTGACGAGGTCACGCGTGTGGCGCGCGAGGTGGGCACCGAGGGGCAGTTGGGCGGCCAGGCGCGGGTGCGTGACGCGTCGGGCATCTGGAAGGACCTCACCGATTCGGTGAACGGCATGGCGTCGAACCTGACGTCCCAGGTGCGGTCGATCTCCTCGGTGGCCACCGCCGTCGCCAACGGCGACCTGACCAAGAAGATCGACGTGGACGCCCGGGGCGAGATCCTGGAGCTGAAGAACACCATCAACACGATGGTGGACACCCTCTCGGCGTTCGGCGACGAGGTCACCCGCGTGGCCCGTGAGGTCGGTACGGAGGGCATCCTGGGCGGCCAGGCCCGCGTGCCGGGCGTGGCCGGGACCTGGAAGGACCTGACGGAGTCCGTCAACGGTATGGCGTCCAACCTGACCGGCCAGGTGCGGCAGATCGCGCAGGTGACGACGGCGGTCGCGCGCGGCGACCTGTCCAAGAAGATCGACGTGGACGCGCGTGGCGAGATCCTGGAGCTGAAGACCACGATCAACACCATGGTCGGGCAGCTGTCCGCGTTCGGTGACGAGGTGACCCGCGTCGCGCGCGAGGTGGGCACCGAGGGGCGGCTGGGCGGCCAGGCGCGGGTGCCGGGGGTCTCGGGCATCTGGAAGGACCTCACCGAGTCCGTGAACCTGATGGCCAACAACCTGACCAGCCAGGTGCGCAACATCGCCCAGGTCGCCACCGCGGTGACCCGGGGCGACCTGAACCTGCGGATCGACGTGGACGCGGCCGGGGAGATCCTGGAACTCCAGGACTACATCAACACGATGATCGTGCGGCTGCGCGAGACCACGCTCGCCAACAAGGAGCAGGACTGGCTCAAGGGCAACCTGGCCAGGATCTCCGGTCTGATGCAGGGCCGGCGCGACCTGCGGGACGTGGCCGCGCTGATCATGAGCGAGCTGACCCCGGTGGTGTCCGCGCAGCACGGCGCGTTCTTCCTCGCCGAGGACACCCGGGAGCCCGACGCGGAGTACGAGCTCAAGCTGATCGGCAGCTACGGCTTCTCGCGGCGCACGATGTCCTCGGTGTTCCTGCCGGGCGAGGGCCTGATCGGGCAGTCCGCGGTGGAGAAGCGCTCCATCCTCATCGAGCAGGCGCCGCCCGGGTACCTGAAGATCGTCTCGGGTCTGGGCGAGGCGCCGCCCGCGCACGTGATCGTGCTGCCGGTGCTCTTCGAGGGGCGGGTGCTGGGCGTGATCGAGCTGGCCGCGTTCCAGCCCTTCACACAGATCCAGAAGGACTTCCTCGACCAGATCACCGACATCATCGCGATCAGCGTCAACACCATCTCGGTGAACACCAAGACCGAGGGCCTGCTCAAGCAGTCCCAGGAGCTGACCGAGCAACTCCAGGACCGCTCGGACGAGTTGGAGAGCCGGCAGCGCGCTCTGCAGATGTCCAACGCCGAACTGGAGGACAAGGCCGAGCTGCTGGCCCGGCAGAACCGCGACATCGAGGTGAAGAACACCGAGATCGAGGAGGCCCGGCAGGTGCTGGAGGAGCGCGCCGAGCAGCTCGCGGTCTCCATGCGCTACAAGTCGGAGTTCCTGGCGAACATGTCGCACGAGCTGCGTACGCCGCTGAACTCGTTGCTGATCCTCGCCAAGCTGCTCGCCGACAACGCCGACGCCAACCTGTCGCCCAAGCAGGTCGAGTTCGCCGAGACCATCCACGGCGCAGGCTCCGACCTGCTCCAGCTCATCAACGACATCCTGGACCTGTCGAAGGTCGAGGCCGGCAAGATGGACGTCTCGCCGACCCGTATCGCCCTGGTGCAGCTCGTGGACTACGTGGAGGCGACGTTCCGGCCGCTGACGGCGGAGAAGGGCCTGGACTTCTCGGTGCGGGTCTCCCCGGAGCTGCCGGTGACCCTGCACACCGACGAGCAGCGGCTGCTCCAGGTGCTGCGCAACCTGCTGTCGAACGCGGTGAAGTTCACCGATTCCGGGTCGGTGGAGCTGGTGATCCGCCCGGCCGGTCCTGACGTCCCGCAGTCGATCCGGGAGCAGTTGCTGGAGGCGGGAACGATGCGCGATCCCGACCAGCCGCTGATCGCGTTCTCCGTGACCGACACGGGTATCGGCATCGCGGCCAGCAAGATGCGGGTGATCTTCGAGGCGTTCAAGCAGGCCGACGGCACGACCAGCCGCAAGTACGGCGGTACCGGGCTGGGCCTGTCGATCAGCCGCGAGATCGCCCGGCTGCTCGGCGGCGAGATCCACGCCGACAGCCAGCCCGGCCGCGGGTCCACGTTCACCCTCTACCTGCCGCTCAGCCTCGGTGACACGACGCCCGCGCTGCCCCAGTCGCCTGCCGGGGCCTCGGGCGGCGCGGACACCGACCAGCAGGCGCAGAGCCGTCAGCGAGGCCCGGGCAGCAGCCTGGCCCGGCTGCGCCGGCGTTCCGCCCAGCAGACTCCGGGCCGCACCCAGCAGCCGGGCGCCCGGGCGGCCGGCGCGAGCAACCACACCGCACCGCGGGGCGACAGCTCGGCCAACGGGCATGCCGCGGCGAACGGTCACGCCCCCGCCAACGGACACGTTTCGGCCAACGGCCGCGGCGGCTCGGTGCAAGGTGCCGAGGTCGCCCCCGAGGTGGCGGCGCAGGAGGCGGCGGGCGCGAACGCGTTCCCGGCCTTCACCGGCGGATTCAGCGGCGAGAAGGTGCTCATCGTCGACGACGACATCCGCAATGTCTTCGCCCTCACCAGCGTCCTGGAGCAGTACGGCCTGACGGTGCTCTACGCGGAGAACGGGCGGGAGGGCATCGAGGTCCTGGAGCAGTACGACGACATCGCCGTGGTGCTGATGGACATCATGATGCCGGAGATGGACGGCTACGCGACGACCACGGCGATCCGCAAGATGCCGCAGTTCGCCGGGCTGCCGATCATCGCGCTCACCGCGAAGGCGATGAAGGGCGACCGGGAGAAAGCCATCGACTCCGGGGCGTCGGACTACGTCACCAAGCCGGTGGACACCGACCACCTGCTGACGCTCATGGAGGACTGGATGCACGCCCGATGACGGATCGCCGCATCTTTTGTCGACTTGGGCGTCCTGCCGTGTGTGAGGTTGCCCGAATCTGGGAACCTTAGGGTCTCCGCTTGCGTTTTCGGTACGTGGTGAGTGACGTGGCGGTGACAGGGTGTGGCGGACGGCAGGGTGCGGCTACGATGACCGGCACAAGGACGGGCGGCGGGACAGAGCTGCCCCCGGAGTCAGCGTCCGGCGGTACCGTCGGCACTGCGAGTCGGGGAGGCCCCAAGCCGGGGCGAGGAGGGCGTGGCGTGGTGCAGAAGGCCAAGATCCTCCTGGTCGATGACCGGCCGGAGAATCTGCTGGCGCTGGAGGCGATCCTCTCGGCGCTGGACCAGACCCTGGTGCGGGCATCGTCAGGGGAGGAAGCGCTGAAGGCGCTGCTGACCGACGACTTCGCGGTGATCCTGCTCGATGTCCAGATGCCGGGCATGGACGGGTTCGAGACCGCGGCACACATCAAACGGCGGGAGCGGACCCGGGACATCCCGATCATCTTCCTCACCGCCATCAACCACGGCCCGCACCACACCTTCCGGGGTTACGCGGCGGGCGCGGTCGACTACATCTCCAAGCCGTTCGACCCCTGGGTGCTGCGCGCCAAGGTGTCGGTGTTCGTCGACCTGTACATGAAGAACTGTCAGCTGCGCGAGCAGGCGGCCCTGCTGCGGCTCCAGTTGGAGCAGGGCGCGCCCTCCGGGGTGTCGCCCAACGGCACCGGCGGGGCCGGGGGCACCCACCCCGGAAAGGAGCCGGCCGGCCTGCTCGCCGAACTGTCCGCGCGCCTGGCCGCGGTCGAGGAGCAGGCCGAGGCGCTGACCAAGCAGTTGGACGGCGGCGGTGACGCCGCTGCCGTCGCGACCGCCGCGCACCTGGAGCGCAAACTGACCGGGCTGCGGCGGGCGTTGGACGCGCTGGAGCCCGGAGACTCCGGCGGCGGCCCCGGGTTCGGGAACCAGCAGCGCTCGGACTGAGCGGTCGCGGCGCCGCCGAAGCCCCTGGCGCGCCGCCCGCGGACCGAGCCGCGCGCGCGTCCGCGGACCGAGTCACGTGCCCGTACGCGGGCGCTGCGCCGCGCGTGACGCGGCGTCAACCCGGCGCCAGGCGCCGTCCGACACGAACGGGCGTATCCCCGCGCACGTGTGTCCCCCGATCACAAGGGCGGTAACCTCGTCGCCATGGCCCCCCGTACGTCCGGCACCGCCAAGAAAGCCCCGGCGCGGCCTCCGGCCAAGAAGACCGCGGCGAAGAAGACCGCGGCCAAGAGCGCTGCCGCGAAACCGCCTGCCAAGAAGGCGGCGGCCAAACCCGCGCCCATGGCCGCGCCGTCCCCGACCGGCGGGCTCTACCGGCTGGTGCGCGCGCTGTGGCTCGGTCTTGCGCACAGCGTCGGCGCGATCTTCCGCGGTATAGGGCGTGGAGCGCGCGGTCTGGACCCGGCCCACCGCAAGGACGGCCTCGCGCTGCTGCTGCTCGGGGTGACCCTCGTGGTCGCCGCGGGTACCTGGTCCAACCTGGACGGCCCGGTCGGCGATCTGGTCGCGCTCCTGATCACCGGCTCCTTCGGCCGGCTGGACCTGCTGGTGCCGTTCCTGCTCGGCGCGGTCGCCGTCCGGTTGATGCGCCACCCCGAGCAGCCCGAGGCCAACGGGCGGATCGTGATCGGCCTGTCCGCGCTCGTCCTGGGTGTGCTCGGCCTGATCGACATCGGCTGCGGTGCGCCGACCCGCGCCGACGGGGCGCAGGCGCTGCGCGACGCCGGTGGCCTGATCGGCTGGGCCGCCGCCGAGCCCCTGCACGAGACCGTCGGCTCCGCGCTCGCCGCGGCCCTGCTGCTGCTGATCACCGTCTTCGGGCTGCTCGTCGTCACCGCCACCCCCGTCAACGCCATCCCGCAGCGGCTGCGCGCGGCCGGCGTCCGGGTGGGCCTGTACGCGCCCGAGCCCGACCCCGAGGCCGTGCACCTGGAGGAGTTCTTCGACGAGGAGGACACCGCGGCCGGGTCGCGGTCCGGCGCGCCCGAGGACGAGTCGCCGGTCCGCCGGGTGCCCGAGCGGTTCACCAAGTCCCGCGGCGGCAAGGGCGCGGACGCCGACCCGTACGACTTCGAACGGGATGGCGAGCGCGCGGACGGGCTCGGCGCGGAGGCCGAACCCAAGCCGCGCCGCAAGTCCCGCCGCCGGGCCGAGCCGGTTCCCGGTTCCGCGGCGGCCGAGGACCTCGACCTCGACCCGGTCGACGTGGCGGCCGAGGCGGCGGCCGCCCTCGACGGCGCGGTGCTGCACGGAGTGCAGCCTTCCCCGCTGGTCGCCGACCTCACCAGCCGGCTGAGGAAGCCGGTGCCCGCGGCGCGCGCCGACGACACCGGCACCGGGAACGGCACCGGCTCCGTACCCGACCTGACCAAGTCCACCTCCACCGAGACCGGGCCGCCGCTGCCGCCGCGGGCCGAGCAGCTCCAGCTCTCCGGTGACATCACCTACGCCCTGCCGCCGCTCGACCTGCTGGAGCGCGGCGGCCCGGGCCGGACCCGGAGCGCCGCCAACGACGTGGTCGTGGCGTCCTTGAGCCAGGTGTTCAAGGAGTTCAAGGTGGACGCCGTCGTCACCGGCTTCACCCGCGGTCCGACGGTCACCCGCTACGAGGTGGAGCTGGGCGCCGCGGTGAAGGTCGAGCGGATCACCGCGCTCGCCAAGAACATCGCGTACTCCGTGGCCAGCCCCGACGTGCGGATCATCAGCCCGATCCCCGGCAAGTCCGCGGTCGGCATCGAGATCCCCAACAGCGACCGCGAGATGGTCAACGTGGGGGACCTGCTGCGCTCGGCCGACGCCGCGGGCGAGGACCACCCGATGACCGTCGCGCTCGGCAAGGACGTCGAGGGCGGCTACGTGGTGGCCAACCTGACCAAGATGCCGCACGTCCTGGTCGCCGGTGCCACCGGTTCCGGCAAGTCCTCCTGCATCAACTGCCTGATCACCTCGGTGATGTGCCGCGCCACCCCGGACGAGGTCCGGATGGTGCTGGTCGACCCCAAGCGCGTCGAGCTGACCGCCTACGAGGGCATCCCGCACCTGATCACGCCGATCATCACCAACCCCAAGCGGGCCGCCGAGGCCCTGCAGTGGGTCGTGCGCGAGATGGACCTGCGCTACGACGACCTCGCCGCGTACGGCTTCCGGCACATCGACGACTTCAACGCGGCGGTGCGCTCGGGCAAGGCCAAGACCCCCGAGGGCAGCGAGCGCGAGCTGACGCCGTATCCGTACCTGCTGGTCATCGTGGACGAGCTGGCCGACCTGATGATGGTCGCGCCGCGCGACGTGGAGGACTCCATCGTCCGCATCACGCAGCTGGCCCGCGCCGCCGGCATCCACCTGGTGCTGGCCACCCAGCGTCCGAGCGTCGACGTCGTCACCGGCCTGATCAAGGCCAACGTGCCGTCCCGGCTCGCCTTCGCGACCTCGTCCCTCGCCGACAGCCGCGTCATCCTCGACCAGGCCGGCGCGGAGAAACTGATCGGAAAGGGTGACGGGCTGTTCCTGCCGATGGGCGCGAACAAGCCGATCCGGATGCAGGGCGCCTTCGTCACCGAGGACGAGATCGCCAAGATCGTCGAGCACTGCAAGGCCCAGCTCACGCCGAGCTACCGGGCCGACGTCACCGTCGGCAGCGGCCCGAAGAAGGAGATCGACGAGGAGATCGGCGACGACCTGGACCTGCTGTGCCAGGCGGCCGAACTGGTGGTCTCCACCCAGTTCGGGTCCACCTCGATGCTCCAGCGCAAACTGCGGGTCGGCTTCGCGAAGGCCGGGCGGCTGATGGACCTGATGGAGTCGCGCGGGATCGTCGGCCCGAGCGAGGGCTCCAAGGCGCGCGACGTGCTGGTCAAGGGGGACGAGCTGGACGATGTGCTTGCCGTGATCCGCGGCGGGGACCTGCCTGGGTGACGCCGCAGGCGGGTGCCCGGGCGGCGCGAGGGGGTATGCCCCGACGATGCGACGGCTAACCGTCGGATACACCCGGACGTGCGTACCATTCGTCACACAAGTGGAGTCGCGCCACGTGTGATCCGGGGCAAGTCGGGGCACGTTCAAGGGCAACCGATTCCCCGGTCCATGCGTCAAGTAGTTACAAGCAGGACGACCGTCACCCCGCTGTCGCCCCCGAGCGCCGGCGGGGCCGACCGAAAGCCGCAGTCCGCTTGCCCCCGTGTTTTCCCCCGCACCTAGACTGAACTTCCAGCAGGTGGCTGCACGCTCGAAAGGCGCCCTCGTGTCCATCGGCAACTCGCCCTCCGCCGACCGTCCTTCGGTCGGCCGCGCCCTTGCTCAGGCCCGCACCGAGGCGGGGCTGACCGTCGACGAGGTCAGCGCCACCACCCGGGTGCGGGTCCCGATCCTCCGCGCGATCGAGCAGGACGACTTCTCGCGCTGCGGTGGCGACGTCTACGCCCGCGGCCACATCCGCTCCATCGCCCGCGCCCTCGGCATCGACCCCGAGCCGCTGATCGCGCAGTACGCCGCCGAGCACGACACCGGCTCCGCGGTCGTGCAGGTCGCCCCGGTCTACGAGGCCGAGCGGATCAAGTCGGAGCCGCGCAGGCCGAACTGGACCGCCGCCATGATCGCCGCGATCGTCGCCGTCATCGGCTTCGTCGGGTACACCGCGTTCAGCGGTGGCGGCGGGGACAAGCCGAGCGCCCAGGCCAGCACGAGCACGTCGGCCTCGGCCACCTCGCCCGCGACCCCGACGTCCCCGCAGGGCAACGGCGCGCCCACCCCTCCGCAGCCGACCGACACCGACAGCGCCATCGCCGCGGCTCCGCCCGGGAAGGTCACGGTCAAGGTCAGCGCCGAGGGCGGCGCGAGCTGGATCCAGGCCACCGACGGCAACGGCAAGCAGCTCTTCCAGGCATCCCTCAAGGAGGGCGAGTCCAAGACCTGGACCGACGACAAGAAGATCAAGCTGGTCGTCGGCAACGCGGGCGCGGTGCAGCTCTTCGTCAACGGCAAGGACCTCGGACCGGCGGGCGACAAGGGCCAGGTCGTCCGGCTGACATACACCCCGGGCGACCCGACGCAGGGCTAGCCGCGAGCATCCTCGGAAGCCTGGCGGGGGCAGCCCGGCGGGGGCCGCGCCGGGGCTGCCGTGGCCTCCCGGTGGGACGCGGGGGTGCGACGGGGCGGACGGGCGTTCGGCGCACCTCACAGGGAAGTCGCCGACAGGTCACCGGGTAGGCTGGTGCCTATGCCCGAACCCCGTACCGTCGCCCTTGTCACGCTCGGATGCGCCCGCAATGAGGTGGACTCGGAGGAACTCGCCGGTCGGCTGGCGGCGGACGGGTGGCGGCTCGTCGACGACGCCTCCGACGCCGACGTGGCGGTCGTGAACACGTGCGGGTTCGTGGACGCCGCGAAGAAGGACTCCGTTGACGCCCTGCTCGAGGCGAACGACCTGAAGGCGCAGGGCCGCACCCAGGCCGTCGTCGCGGTGGGCTGCATGGCCGAGCGGTACGGCAAGGACCTGGCCGAGGCGCTTCCGGAGGCCGACGGGGTGCTGGGCTTCGACGACTACGCCGACATCTCCGACCGGTTGCGGACCATCCTGTCGGGCGGCGTCCACGCCTCCCACACCCCGCGCGACCGGCGCAAGCTGCTGCCGATCAGCCCCGCGCAGCGGCAGGGCGCCGCATCCGGCACGGCGGGCACCGGCACCGGCTCCGGCGCGAAGCCGGTGGTCCTGCCCGGACACGGACAGGGCATCGCGGTCGGACGCCAAAGAAACGGCGACGGCGTGGGGGACGGCTCCGCCGCCCTTGCGGACGTACCCCGGCAGGCGGCCGACCTCGCGGATCTTCCCGACGGCCTGGCGCCCGCCTCCGGGCCGCGCCCCCCGCTGCGCAGGCGGCTCGACTCCGGCCCGGTGGCCTCGGTGAAGCTCGCCTCCGGCTGCGACCGCCGCTGCACCTTCTGCGCGATCCCCTCCTTCCGCGGCTCCTTCATCTCCCGGCGCCCGTCCGACGTCCTGGGCGAGACCCGGTGGCTGGCCGAGCAGGGCGTCAAGGAGGTCATGCTGGTCAGCGAGAACAACACCTCCTACGGCAAGGACCTCGGCGACATCCGCCTGCTGGAGACCCTGCTGCCGGAACTGGCCGTGGTCGACGGCATCGAGCGGATCCGGATCAGCTACCTGCAGCCCGCGGAGATGCGGCCCGGGCTCATCGACGTCATGACCGCCACCCCGGGCGTCGTCCCTTACTTCGACCTGTCCTTCCAGCACTCCGCGCCGGGCGTGCTGCGCGCCATGCGCCGCTTCGGCGACACCGAACGCTTCCTCGAACTGCTGCACACGATCCGGTCGAAGGCACCCGAGGCCGGCGTCCGCTCCAACTTCATCGTCGGCTTCCCCGGCGAGAGCGAGGACGACCTCGCCGAGCTGGAGCGCTTCCTCGGCCAGGCACGGCTCGACGCCATCGGCGTGTTCGGTTACTCCGACGAGGAGGGCACCGAGGCGGCGTCCTTCGAGAACAAGCTCGACGACGACGTGGTCGCCGCCCGGCTCGCCCGCGTCTCCCGGCTGGCAGAGGAACTCACCGCGCAGCGCGCCCAGGAGCGGCTCGGCGCCACCGTGCGGGTGCTGGTCGAGGAGGTCGACGAGGAGACCGGGGAGATCACCGGCCGCGCCGACCACCAGGCGCCGGAGACCGACGGCCAGGTCGTCCTGCTGCCGCCCGGCGGGAACGCCGCGGGCGCCGCAGCCGTTGGGGCCGATGGGGCATCCGGCGAAGCGTGGCGGCCGGTGCCCGGCGCGTTCGTGACCGCCAAGGTGACGGGCACGGAGGGCGTCGACCTGATCGCCGAGGTGCTGCCCGAACTGGCCGGCATGTCCGGCCCCCAGGGCGCGAAGTGTTCCGAAGGGGCGGGCAGATGACCGGAGGCGCCGAGTCCACGCCACCGCCCCTCCGGGGGGCCACCGCGGCACGTCCGGCGGCGGCCGGTGACCAGGGGAGCGGGCGGGGCGGGGTCTCGGCGGGCTCACGGGCCGAAGGCGGCCGGGACGGTGCGGCGCGGGGCGTCCGCGCCACCGGCCAGGCAGGGCTGTGGAACGTCGCGAACCTGCTGACGATGACCCGGCTCGTGCTGGTCCCCGGGTTCGTGCTGCTGCTCGTGCACGGCGACGGGCACGACCCGGTCTGGCGCTCCTTCGCCTGGGCGGCCTTCGCGATCGCGATGATCACCGACCTCTTCGACGGTGAGCTGGCCAGGCGCTACGGCCTGGTGACGGACTTCGGCAAGATCGCCGACCCGATCGCGGACAAGGCGATCATGGGCGCGGCGCTGGTCGGGCTGTCCGCGTTGGGCGACCTGCCGTGGTGGGTCACCGGGGTCATCCTCTTCCGTGAACTGGGCATCACCCTGATGCGCTTCTGGGTGATCCGGCACGGCGTCATCCCGGCCAGCCGCGGCGGGAAGCTGAAGACGCTCACCCAGGGCGTCGCGGTGGGCATGTACATCCTCGTGCTGACCGGCCCGCTGGCCAGCATCCGCGCCTGGATCATGGTGGTGGCGGTCGTGCTCACCGTGGCCACCGGCGTGGACTACGTACGGCAAGCGGTCGTCCTGCGCAGGGCGGGCCTTGCAGCGGAGGCCGCGGACCGCGCGGAGCCGGCCGCTGTGGCGGAGAGTGCTGTTCCGGGGGCCGCTGCTTCCGTGCCGGCGGCCGCGGATGCGCCGGCGGACGCCGCCGCCCAGGCGGCCACGCCCCCTTCCGCGACCGTGCCGTCTTCGGCCCCTTCGCCTCTTTCCGCGACCTCGACCTCGCCCGCGGCCGGCTCCCGTACCGGGACCGGGAGTGGCGGGGCGCACCGGATGGACGGTCCGACCGCCGAGGGCCCCGCGGCCGCGCCGGACGCCGGAAGCGCGCAGGTCACGACGTCCGCGCCGGGTTCTGCGCCCCCCTCCGCGCCGTTGTCCGCCCCGGCGCCCGCCGCCGAGCGTGAGCGGCAACAGGGCGTATGACCCCCGGCTCCTCGGCGCCGCCCGACCCCGCAGAACCGGCTCAGGCCGCGCGTGAGGCGCTGCGGCTGCTGATCGGGCGCGCTGAGACGCTCGCGGTCGCGGAGTCCCTCACAGGCGGCCTGGTGGCCGCGGAGCTGGTTGCCGTGCCGGGCGCCTCGGTGGCCTTCCGCGGTTCGGTCACGGCGTACGCGACCGAACTCAAGCACGAGATCCTCGGCGTCGACTCCGCGCTGCTCGCCGAGCGGGGCGCGGTGGACGCGGAGGTGGCGCGCGCGATGGCCGAGGGTGTCCGCGACCGGCTCGGCGCGGACTGGGGCGTCTCGACCACGGGCGTCGCCGGTCCTGACCCGCAGGACGGGCAGCCGGCCGGAACGGTCTTCGTGGCCGTCGCCGGCCCCCGGGACACCACGGTCAGCCCGCTGCGGCTGCCCGGCGACCGCGGCGCCGTCCGGCGGGCGTCGGTCGCGGCTGTCCTGGAACTGCTCACCTCCGAACTCCGGAGGAGTACGGTTGCGGGTCCGGAGTCCGCCGCGGCCCCGGTCGCAGGACGGCAGAAAGACAAGGGCCCAACGGCCGCACATAACGGTCCCGGTACGAGTGCCGGCGGCCAAGGATAGGGAAGAAGCCGGGGGGAAGGGATGTTTGCAGCCCTGAGTGAACACGTCTTCGCTCCCCGCACGGGCAGTGCCCGAGGCGGTACGGTGGGGCGAGAAGGATGCGGATTCGCGGTCCGAGGAGGGAGCCACCGATGATCCTGCTCCGTCGCCTGCTTGGTGACGTGCTGCGTCGGCAGCGCCAGCGCCAGGGCCGCACTCTGCGTGAGGTCTCCTCGTCGGCCCGGGTCTCTCTCGGCTACCTCTCGGAGGTCGAGCGCGGGCAGAAGGAGGCGTCCTCCGAGCTGCTCTCGGCGATCTGCGACGCCCTGGACGTCCCGATGTCCGAGGTGATGCGCGAGGTCAGCGACGACCTGTCGCTCGCGGAGCTGGCGCAGTCCTCGGCCGCCGAGACCACCGCCGCGCCCATGCGGCCGCTGCTCGGCTCGGTCACGTCCGTCACCTCTGTCACCGCCGTACCGTCCGCTCCGGACGACCGGATCACCATCAAGGCGCCCAAGAAGTCCGCGGAGGCCGTGGACGTCGTCGCCGCCTGAACCTCCTGAACCGTACGACTGAACCGTACGACGCTGCGCCGCTGACCGTCCGTGTCAGCGGCGCACGCACGCCACAGGCCCCGCCCGGGACGATCCGTCCCTGGCGGGGCGCTTGCGTTCGCTGTCTTTTGCCATGTGTAGGGGGGCAAGGCAGGGTAGGCGCAGAAGGTCAGTGCGGGATGAATCGGACCCGATCGCGTCGATCCGCGAGGAGACAAGCGCATGACTGTGGTGAAGAGCCCCCTGGCCGAACCGGCCCGTAAGACCGTCGGTGAGGCCCTCCAAGGTGCCCTGGTGGACCTGATCGACCTCTCGCTGCTGGCGAAGCAGGTGCACTGGAACGTCATCGGCCCGCGGTTCCGCTCCGTCCACCTGCAACTCGACGAGGTCGTGGACAGCGCCCGCCTCGCCTCCGACACCGTCGCCGAGCGGGCCTCCGCGATCAGCGTCACCCCCGACGGCCGAGCCGGCACCGTGGCCAAGACCAGCGGCATCGACACCGTCACCGACGGCTGGGTCAAGGACGCCGAGGTCGTCGAGATCATGGTCGCCGCCCTCGACGCCTGCATCACCCGAATGCGGGAACGCATCCAGACCACCGCCGATCCGGACCCCGTGACGCAGGACATCCTCATCGGGATCACCGCCGACCTGGAGAAGTTCCACTGGATGTTCCAGGCGGAGAACGTCTGAGGCGCCGTGCGCGCCCACCGGATGAGACGGACGATACGGACCCGTGCGATACGCGGCCGCGCACGACTTCGGGCCGCGGTCAGGGTTCGCGTGGTGCTGGCCCTGGTCGGCGGCGCGCTGTGGTGGCTGGCCGTGCTGCGACTCGGACTGCCGCCGGGTGCCTCGGGCAGCCCCGTGGACGGTCTGCACGCGGTGTTCGTCGCGGGCGGCTGGAGCCTTGGCCTGATCCCCATACACGCGGTACCCGTACGCAGGCGGGAGGCAACTCGCCGCCGCGTCGGGACGGCGGCCCCCGTGGCGGCCACCCCGGGTATCGGCGGTGATCAGCCGGCGGCCGGGGAGGACGGCGGACCGGGCATCGGTCCCCGCTGGCACCGCGGGCACCAGTAGGCCACCCGATCCTGCTGCAGGTCCTCGTCGCCGTGCCGGGCGGACCGGACGGCGGTGCCGCAGCGCAGGCACGGCTGGTGCTCCCGGCCGTACACCCAGTGGGTGCGGCCGCGCCGGGTGTCCCCGGTCGTCACATGGCCAGGCCGTGCCTTGTTGGCCACCAGCAGGCGGCTGGCCAGCGCCACCAGACGCTCCGGGGCCGGCACGGCCCCGAACGGTGTCCAGGGCGTCACCCCCCGCAGGAAGCACAGCTCGGCGACGTAGACATTGCCGACCCCGGCGAGATTCCGCTGGTCCAGCAGTGCCTCACCGACCGGGCGATCCGGCCGCGCGGCCAACCGGGCCAGGGCCTCCGCCGCGTCCCAGTCGGGCCCGAGCAGGTCGGGTCCGAGGTGGCCGACCACCTCGCCCTCCTCCTCGGTGGGCAGCAACTGGAGCACCGGCAACCGGTACCCGACCGCGACCCGCTCGTCCGTCCCCAGCACGGCCCGCACCTGGTGGGACGGCCCGCCCCGCCAACGCTCCCCGGTCCCGTACAGGTGCCAGGACCCGTCCATCCGCAGATGGCTGTGGAGCGTCATGTCCCCGTCCAGCCGCGCCATCAGGTGCTTGCCGCGCGGCACCACCTCCAGCAGTCGCCGCCCGACCAGATCCACGGTCGCCAGCTTCGGCACGCGCAGGTCCGCCCGCACGAGCGGCCTACCGGCCAGCGCCGCGTGCAGTCGGTGGGCGGTCAACCAGACCGTGTCTCCTTCGGGCACCCGTCCATGATGACCCGAACGCCGCTGGAAGCGGAGCCGGCCTGCCCTGCCGCACCGAGGGCTCGCCCGCCCTCACGGCCGGCCCTAACGGTCCTCCCGCAGGCGCAGGCCGCGTGGTGTGGCGTGGAAGCCCGCCGCCTCCAGTGCACGGCCCAGCGGTGAGGTCAGCGCCGACTCGCCATTGGCCCGCTCCACCGTGAGACGGCCCAGCGCGCCCTCCCGGACCGCGAGCGCGAGCGCGTCCGCCGCGGCCCCGACCCGTATCTCGTCCAGCGGCCAGGCCAGCAGGGTCTTGCCGCCGCGCTCCACGTACAGGGCGAGCTCGCCGTCGGTCAGCACCACCAGGGCGCCGGCCTTCCGCCCGGGTTTGTGGGACACGCCCGCGGGCTGCTCCGGCCACGGCAGCGCCGCGCCGTACGGATTGGCCGGGTCGGCGGCCGCCAGCACCACTGTGCGGGATCTGCCGGGACGGTCCTCCTCCTCGCGCTCCCGAGCGGTGTTCAACGCCCGCAGCCGGTCCACCGCGCCGTCCATCGCGAACTGCGCCGCGCCCAGCCCCTCCACGACGTATCCCCGCCTGGCCTGCCCGGTCTCCTCGAACGCCGCCAGTACCCGGTACGCCGCGGAGAACCCGCCCGTCACTCCCTCCGCGGCCACCGCGCCCCGGGTGATCACACCGTGCCGGTCCAGCAGGGTGTGGGTCAGCGCGTGCGCGCGCAGGGTCGGATCGGGCTCTGCCGCCGGCACGAGGGACCAGCGGCCGGCGGTGGTGGGCGGCCCGGAACGGGAGGCGGTGGTCCGCGGCGAACGCGCCGAGGCGAGCGAGCTGTAGCGTCCGCGCGGCACGGACCGCGGCGCCCGGTGCGCGGTCGCCCCCGCGGTACGGCCCGAACCGAGCAGCGCCCGCAGCGGAGCGAGGGTGTCGTTGGTCAGCCGCCCCGACCACGCCAGATCCCAGACCACGTCGGCGAGTTCCGGATCGGTCGCCGTCAACCCGGCCGCCCGCACCTGCTCCCCGATCTGCCGGAAGAACAGGCCGTACCCACCGGAAAGGGCCGCGAGCACCGCCGTGTGCAACTCCGTCAGCTCCAACGGCTGCGGTGCCGGCAGGAGCAGGGGTGCACTTTCGGACAAATACAGCGACACCCAACCGTCCTTCCCGGGCAGCGCCCCCGCCCCGGCCCACAGCATCTCGCCGGACGACGTCAACTCGTCCAGCATCGCCGGGGTGTAGCCGGCCACCCGGGACGGCAGCACCAGCTTCTCCAGCGCAGACGCGGGTACCGACGCGCCCTGCAACTGCTCCACCGCCCGGGCGAGTCCGTCCATGCCGCGCAGGCCGTGCGTGCCCACGTGTTGCCACTGCGGCAGGAAAACCCCGAGCGTCGCGGGCGGCACCGGCTCCAACTCCTGCCGCAGCGCGGCCAGCGAACGGCGCCGCAACCGCCGCAGCACCGAGGCGTCGCACCACTCCTGACCGGCCCCGCCAGGACGGAACTCACCCTGCGCCAGACGACCTGCCGCCGCCAGCCTGTGCAGCGTGCCGTCCGCCACGGCCGCCCCCAGTCCGAACCGCGCCGCGGCCTCGCCCGTGGTGAACGGGCCGTGCGTCCGCGCGTACCGGGCCAGCAGGTCGCCCAGCGGATCCTTGACGGGCTCCGTGAAAGCCACCGGTACGCCCACCGGCAGCGCCGTGCCCAGAGCGTCCCGCAGCCGCCCGGCGTCCTCCACCGCCGCCCAGTACTCCTCCCCGGCGATCCGCACCCTGATCGCGCGCCTGGCCGCCTCCAACTCCTCGGCCCACCCCGCCTCCGCACCCCGAACGGCCAACTCGGTGCCGGTCAACGGGCCCAGCACCCGCAACAGGTCGGCGACCCCCTCCGCGTCCTTGACCCGGCGGTCCTCGGTCAGCCACTGCAACTCGCTGTCCAGATCGGCCAGTACGTCGGGGTCGAGCAGCTCCCGCAGCTCCGCCTGCCCGAGCAGCTCTGCCAGCAGCCGGGAGTCCAGCGAGAGCGCCGCCGCCCTGCGCTCGGCCAGCGGCGAGTCGCCCTCGTAGAGGAACTGCGCCACATACCCGAACAGCAGCGACCGGGCAAAGGGCGACGGTTCCTGCGTGGTCACCTCCACCAGGCGGACCCGGCGCGCCTCGATGTCGCCCATCAGCTCCACCAGGCCCGGCACGTCGAACACATCCTGGAGGCACTCCCGCACCGCTTCCAGCACGATCGGGAACGACCCGAACTCCGAGGCCACCTGGAGCAGTTGGGAAGCCCGCTGTCGCTGCTGCCACAGCGGGGTGCGTCGGCCGGGGCTGCGGCGCGGCAGCAGCAGGGCGCGTGCCGCGCACTCCCGGAACCGCGAGGCGAACAGCGCGGACCCTCCCACCTGGTCCGTCACCAACTGCTCGACCTCGCCCTTGTCGAAGGCCACGTCGCCGGCCCCCACCGGGGACTGCTCCGGATCGAGCTCCGCACCGCGCGCCACCGGATCGGCGTCCAGCAGGCCGAGGCCCATCAGGTCGGCGTCCGGAAGGCGCAGCACGATCCCGTCGTCGGCGTGCATCGCCTGCGCGTCCAGCCCGTAGCGCTCCTGGAGGCGGGCGCCGAGCGCGAGCGCCCACGGGGCGTGCACCTGCGCTCCGAAGGGGGAGTGGATGATCACCCGCCAGTCGCCCAACTCGTCCCTGAAGCGCTCCACGACGATGGTGCGGTCGTCCGGGACGTGCCCGCACGCCTGTCGCTGCTCCGCGAGGTACGACAGCACGTTGTCCGCCGCCCAGGTGTCCAGGCCTGCCGCGGTCATCCGTTGCCGGGCCTCCTCCGGGGACAGCGCGCCCACCTCCCGGAGCCATCCGCCCAGCGCCCGGCCCAGCTCGAGCGGCCGCCCGAGCTGGTCGCCCTTCCAGAACGGCAGCCGGCCGGGCACCCCCGGCGCGGGGGAGACCAGCACCCGGTCGCGGGTGATGTCCTCGATCCGCCACGAGGTGGTGCCCAGCGTGAAGACGTCGCCCACCCTGGACTCGTACACCATCTCCTCGTCCAGCTCCCCGACCCGGCCGCCGCCCTTCTTCGGGTCCGCGCCGGCCAGGAAGACCCCGAACAGCCCGCGGTCGGGGATGGTGCCGCCGGAGGTCACCGCCAGCCGCTGCGCCCCCGGGCGGCCGGTGACCGTGTTCGCCACCCGGTCCCACACCAGGCGCGGGCGCAGCTCGGCGAAGGCGTCCGACGGGTAGCGGCCGGCCAGCATGTCCAGCACTGCGGTGTACGCGGAGTGCGGCAGCGACGCGAAGGGCGCGGCCTGCCGGACCAGGGCCAGCAACTCGTCCACGTCCCAGCTGTCCATGGCGGTCATCGCCACGATCTGCTGGGCCAGCACGTCCAGCGGGTTGGAGGGCACCCGCAGCGACTCGATCGCGCCCTCCCGCATCCGCTCGGTGACCACCGCCGACTGCACGAGGTCGCCGCGGTACTTCGGGAAGACCACGCCGGTGGACACCGCGCCCACCTGATGGCCTGCCCGGCCCACCCGCTGCAGCCCCGATGCGACCGACGGCGGCGACTCCACCTGGACCACCAGGTCGACCGCGCCCATGTCGATGCCCAGCTCCAGGCTCGACGTCGCGACCACCGCGGGCAGCCGGCCCGCCTTGAGGTCCTCCTCCACCTGTGCCCTCTGCTCCTTGGACACCGATCCGTGGTGGGCGCGGGCCAGTACCGGGGGCGCTCCCTTGGCCGCGCCGGACTGCGCCATGACCTGCGCGGGGGAGTGGGCCTCGGGGAGGGGCTCACCTTCGGCGCGCTCCTGACCGATCTCGTTCAGCCGGTTGCACAGGCGCTCGGCGAGGCGGCGGGAGTTGGCGAAGACGATCGTGGAGCGGTGGGCCTGCACCAGGTCCGCGATCCGCTCCTCGACATGCGGCCAGATCGACGGCCGCTGCGCCGGGCCGGCGGCGGGCCCGGTGTGCTCGGCCGCGTCCATCACCGGCGAGCCGCCCAGCTCGCCCAGATCCTCCACCGGCACGACGACCGACAGCTCGAACCGCTTCTGGGACGGCGGCTGCACGATCGCCACCCGGCGCTGCGGCGATAGGAAGCGGGCGATCTCGTCGACCGGCCGGACCGTCGCCGACAGCCCGATGCGGCGGGCGGGCCGGTCGAGCAGCCGGTCCAGCCGCTCCAGGGACAGCGCCAGGTGGGCGCCGCGCTTGGTGCCCGCCACGGCGTGCACCTCGTCCACGATCACCGTCTCCACCCCGCTCAGGGCCTCCCGCGTGGCGGAGGTGAGCATGAGGAAGAGGGACTCGGGTGTGGTGATGAGGATGTCCGGCGGGCGGGTGGCGAGCGCGCGCCGCTCCGCCGCGGGCGTGTCCCCGGACCGGATCCCGACCCGGACCTCCGGCTCCGGCAGGCCCAGTCGCACCGACTCCTGGCGCAGCCCCGCCAGCGGACTGCGCAGATTGCGCTCGACATCCACCGCGAGAGCCTTCATCGGCGACACGTAGAGCACCCGGCAGCGACGGCGGGCCTCTGCTGGCGGCGGGGTGGCGGCCAACCGGTCCAGCGCGGCCAGGAACGCGGCCAGCGTCTTGCCCGAGCCGGTGGGCGCCACGACCAGCACGTCGGATTCCTCCGCGATCGCGGACCACGCACCGGCCTGGGCGGCGGTGGGCTCGCGGAAGGCTCCCGTGAACCATGCGCGGGTCGCGGGCGAGAAGAAGTCGAGGCTGCTGTGCGGACCGGGCCGAGGGCCGGACGGAGCGGACGGATTGGACATGCCCCCATCCTGCCTCGCGACACCGACACCGCGCTGCGGACCACTCTTCCGGCTGTGGACAACCTCTGGCGCGCTCACGTCACAATGGCTCCATGACCGCGCGTGAGCAGGCACGATTCTGGGAACATCCGGGCCTCCCCGGGGTGGATCTGCTGCGTGCGCGCTACGTCCGGCACGCTTTCTCCCGACATGTCCACGACGGCTATGTGATCTGCGCGGTCACCGGCGGGGTGGAGGCCGTCGGCCTGGCCGGCGGCGCCGAGCTCGCGGGTGAGGGCGGCATCGTCCTGCTCAACCCCGAGGTCCCGCACACGGCCTACGCGGGCGCCGCAGGCGGCTGGAGCTACCGGGTGCTGTACCCCTCGACGGATGTCGTGTCGGCGGTCGCGGCGGAGATCCGCGGCCCGCGCGGTACCCCCTCCTTCAACGGCCCGGTCGTCTCCGACCCCGCCGCCGCCCGCATGATCGCCGCCGTTCACGACGCTGCCGAGCAGGACAACGCGCTGGCCGCCGAGACGTTCCTGCGGCTCGCCGTCGGTCGACTGCTGGCCCACCACGGCGCGGACGGCGCCCGCGGCGGCGGCCCGCCCGGCGCGGCTCCCGCCGCCGCCCGCGCCCGCGACCTGATGGCGGCCCGCCTGACCGACCCGCCCAGCCTCGACGAGCTCGCCGCCGAGACGGCCACCAGCCCCTTCGGGCTGCTGCGCGCCTTCAAGGCCGCCTATGGCCTGCCCCCGCATGCCTGGCTGACCGGCGAACGCGTCCGCGCCGCCCGCCGCCTCCTCGACACCGGCGTCGCCCCCGCCGACGCCGCGATCAGCGTCGGCTTCACCGACCAGCCCCACCTCAACCGGCATTTCAGCCGGATCGTCGGCGTCCCGCCCGGTGCCTACCAGCGCGAGCGGAGGATCGCCCGGGGCCGTTGAGCCCACGATCGCAAGGCGCACCGGACGAGAGCCGACGACGTACGAGCGGGCCGGTCAGCGCATGGGCCCTCCAGGCGGCCCGCTGCAGGAACGTGGGCGCGCCGCAAGAACGTACAAGACCCGTGGCGGGCCGCCTTCGTAGCTTGATCGGGTGAAAACAGCGCAGATACCGGGGCCCGATACCGTGCGGCAGCCGGCACGGCCTCGAACAGCAGTGGTCCGCGATGCCTTGGGCGTGGGGGTCGCCGTCGGACTGTCCGGATTCGCCTTCGGCGTGACCTCGGCGGGTGCGGGGCTCTCCGTCCTCCAAAGCTGCACCCTGTCGCTGCTCGTCTTCACCGGCGCCTCGCAGTTCGCCCTGGTGAGTGCGCTCGGCGCAGGTGGCAGCCCGTTCGCGGCGGCGGCCGGGGCGTTCTTCCTGGGCACCCGCAACGCCTTCTACGGCCTGCGGCTCTCTCAGCTCCTGGAACTGCCGGCGGCGGTACGGCCTCTCGCCGCCCAGTGGGTCATCGACGAGACCTCCGCGGTCGCCCTCACGCAGCGCGAACGCGCCACCGCCCGGCTCGGGTTCACCGTCACCGGCGCCAGCCTCTACGTGCTGTGGAACCTCACCACCCTGCTGGGGGCCCTGGGCGCGTCGGCGCTCGGCGACCCGAACGCCTGGGGGCTGGACGCGGCCGGGCCGGCCGTCTTCCTGGCCCTGCTGGCACCGATGGTGAAGGGCAGCACCGAGCGGACGGTGGCCGGGCTCGCCGTCGTGCTCGCGCTGGTCTGCCTGCCCCTTCTGCCGGCCGGGGTGCCGGTCCTGATCGCGGCTCTGGCCGCGCCTCTGGTGCTGGCCGGGCGAAAGCTGGTCGTACGGTGACCGGGCAGACGGGCGTCTGGATCGCCATCGGCGCCACCGCTCTGGGCTGCTACGGCGTGAAGCTGCTGGGCCTGTCCGTCCCGGCGGGCCTGCTGGAGCGGCCGCTGGTCAAGCGGTTGGCATCCCTGGTGCCGATCGCTCTGCTCGCAGCCCTCACCGCCCTGCAGACCTTCGGCACGGACACCTTGCGGGCGGTGGTCGACGCGCGCTCCGCGGGCCTCGCGGCGGCGGCCGTCGCTCTGTTCCTCCGTGCGCCCTTCCTGGTGGTCGTCGCCGCCGCGGTGCTGGTGACGGCGGCCGTACGGGCGATGTAGGCCGTACGGAGGCGGGTGGCGGCCGAGGGATACTGGCACCCATGCGGTTGACGATTTTCTGGGAGCGGATGCGCGCGCAGTTCGGCGAGACCTACGCCGACTCCTTCGCGCGCGACCACGTGATGTCCGAACTGGGCGGCCGTACGGTCGTCCAGGCGCTGGAGGACGGCTGGGAGGCGAAGGACGTCTGGCGGGCGGTCTGCGTGGCCATGGACGTGCCCGCCGCGCGGCGCTGACCAGCCGCCAGAAGCTGCGCGAATGCCCTGATATCAGGACTTGGCCGGAGGCAAGGCCCAGACTTGCCCTGTGGCAGCACGTGACGAGTCTCCCGACCCGGCGCCGGACGGGCCCGGCGGCGAGTCGCGCCCGTCGCATACGCGCATGCCGCGCTGGCTGCCGCGCGCCCTCGTCCTCGCGCTCGCCCTCCTGGCCTGCTACCAGTTCGCGCACTGGGTGTTCGACCGGCTGGTGGGCCTGCTCGTCAACGTCCTGATCTCGTTCTTCTGCGCCCTGGCCATCGAACCCGCGGTGGACTGGATGGCCAGGCGCGGCGTTCGCCGGGGCCTGGCCACCGGCATCGTGATCCTCGTGCTGCTGCTCGCGGCCGCAGGCTTCCTGCTGGCGGTCGGCTCCCTGCTGGTCGACCAGATCAGCACCATCGTGCGCAGCCTGCCGCGGTACGTCGACGACGTGGTGAAGTGGATCAACAAGACCTTCGACACGCACATCGACACCGGCAACAAGCTGCACGACAAGGTCCTGCACTCCAACTGGGTGCGCACCTACCTCACCAACGGCGCCGCCAGCGTGTGGGGCATCTCGGCCACGGTCCTCGGCACCGTCTTCCAGATCTTCACGGTGCTGCTCTTCACCTACTACCTGGCCGCCGACGGACCCCGGCTGCGCCGGACCCTGTGCTCGATGCTGCCGCCCGCCCGCCAGGCGGAGGTCCTGCGCGCCTGGGACATCGCGGTCGCCAAGACCGGCGGCTACCTCTACTCCCGCGCGCTGATGGCCGTGATCTCCGGCCTGGCCCACTACATCCTGCTCCAGGTGCTCGGCGTCCCCTACGCGCCCGCGCTCGGTGTCTGGGTGGGGCTGGTCTCGCAGTTCATCCCCACCGTCGGCACCTACCTGGCCGGCGCCCTGCCGATCCTCATCGCGTTCACCGAGGACCCCTGGGACGCGTTGTGGGTGCTGTGCTTCGTCGTGGTCTACCAGCAGTTCGAGAACTACCTGCTCCAACCGAGGATCACCGCGCGTACCGTGGACATCCACCCGGCGGTCGCCTTCGGCTCGGTGATCGCTGGTACGGCACTGCTCGGCGCGGTCGGCGCGCTCATCGCGATCCCGGCGACCGCGACCCTCCAGGGATTCTTCACCGCCTACGTGCGCCGCTACGAAGTCACCGACCCTCGGACGTGAGCCCGCCGGCCGGGTTCCGCGGGGTTCGGCTCCGCCCGGCGGGTCGCTTGACACGGAAATCGAACATCCATTCATATGGAAGGCGTCCGGCGGGGTTCCCGCCGCGGCGGCGCGAACTGCGGCCTGCCGGCCGGAGTTATCCACAGGTCCGGGGCGACGTGCGGGCGCGTTGTCAGTGCCAGGCGCTAGCGTCATGGACGTGAAGCGATCGAACCAGACATCCCGGGTGGAGCCCATGGCAGGAAACGACCGCGAGAAGGCCCTCGACGCCGCGCTCGCGCAGATTGAACGGCAGTTCGGCAAGGGTGCCGTCATGCGGCTCGGCGACCGGCCGAACGATCCCATCGAGGTCATCCCCACCGGGTCGACGGCTCTGGACGTGGCGCTCGGCGTCGGCGGCCTCCCCCGCGGCCGCGTCGTGGAGGTGTACGGCCCGGAGTCCTCCGGCAAGACCACCCTGACCCTGCACGCGGTGGCCAACGCCCAGCGGGCCGGCGGCACGGTGGCCTTCGTGGACGCCGAGCACGCGCTGGACCCCGAGTACGCCAAGGCGCTGGGCGTCGACACCGACAACCTGCTGCTGTCCCAGCCGGACACCGGCGAGCAGGCGCTGGAGATCGTGGACATGCTGGTCCGCTCCGGCGCGATCGACCTCATCGTGATCGACTCCGTGGCAGCCCTCGTGCCGCGGGCCGAGATCGAGGGTGAGATGGGCGACTCCCACGTGGGTCTCCAGGCCCGCCTGATGAGCCAGGCGCTCCGGAAGATCACCAGCGCGCTCAACCAGTCGAAGACCACCGCGATCTTCATCAACCAGCTCCGCGAGAAGATCGGTGTGATGTTCGGCTCGCCGGAGACCACCACCGGCGGCCGCGCCCTGAAGTTCTACGCCTCCGTCCGGCTCGACATCCGCCGGATCGAGACGCTCAAGGACGGCACCGACGCGGTCGGCAACCGCACCCGCGTCAAGGTCGTCAAGAACAAGGTGGCGCCGCCCTTCAAGCAGGCCGAGTTCGACATCCTCTACGGCCAGGGCATCAGCCGTGAGGGCGGCCTGATCGACATGGGCGTGGAGCACGGCTTCGTCCGCAAGTCGGGTGCCTGGTACACCTACGAGGGCGACCAACTCGGCCAGGGCAAGGAGAACGTCCGGAACTTCCTGCGGGACAACCCGGACCTCGCCGACGAGATCGAGAGGCGGATCAAGGAGAAGCTCGGCGTCGGCGTGCCGAAGACCGAAGCCGCAGGCACCCCGGGTGCGGACGCGGCCGCGCCGGCCGAACCCGGCAAGGCCGAGCCGGCCAAGGCCGAGGTTCCCGCGCCCAAGAAGGCGACCAAGGCCACCGCCGCCAAGGTCTGACGCCATGGAGCGCAAGCCCCAGAAGCGCGGCGGTTCTTCCGAGTCGAGGGCCTCGCACGAGCCGCCGCTCGATCCTGGTGAGCGGGCACGGGCGCTGTGCCTGCGCCTGCTCACCGGGACCCCTCGCACCCGCCGTCAGCTCGCCGACGCCCTGCGGAAGCACGAGATCCCCGACGACGTCGCCGAGCACGTACTGGAGCGTTTCGAGGACGTGGGCCTCATCGACGACCAGGCGTTCGCCAACGCCTGGGTGGAGTCACGACACCGCGGTCGCGGTCTGGCCCGTCGGGCCCTCGCCCGCGAACTGCGCCACCGCGGTGTCGAGGCGGACCTCGTGACCGAGGCCGTCGGCCTGCTCGACCCCGAGCAGGAGGAGGAGACCGCCCGCGAGCTGGTCCAGCGTCGCCTGCCGGGTACCCGTGGCCTGGAGCGGGACCGGCGGATCAGGCGTCTTGCGGGCATGCTCGCCCGCAAGGGGTACCCGGAGGGCATGTCCCTGCGGGTGGTGCGTGACGCGCTCGCGGCCGAGGGCGCCATCGACGACGCCGAGGACGCGGAAGGCGAGCGCTGGTCGTGGCAGAGCGAATAGCCCGCACGGCTCGCCGTCGCCCGACCATCAGCAGGTGCGCCCGCTGACCTGATGGCCGGCCGTACCGCCCCCCGTATCTCCGTCCGGGCGGTCGGACTCGCCCCCGGCCCGGGAGGCGTCGGCCGCCGTATCTCCCCGTCCGCCGGCCGGAGCCGGCGCCCCGCCCCGCGCCAGGTCGGCGTAGGAGTACAGCTCGGCGGGTCGGCAGCCCACCATGGCGGCCACCAGATGCCCGTCCGGCCGGATCAGCAGCACGGTGTGCGCGGTGGCCCCCGGATAGGTCTCGGCGACCAGGAGTTCCGCGGCCGTGGGAAGCGCGGCCACCGCGGACGCGAGCCGTGGCATCAGACCGGCCGTCAGCCAGTGCCGTGACTCCCACACACCCGTCCCGGGCGCGACCAGCACCACCACGAGCCCGCGCCCGAGCCGGTCGCGCAGCCTCCCCACCGTGCCGTCCAGCGCGGTGACGGGCACATCGGCGATCGCCTCGCCAGGACGCGTGTCGCACTCCGCCACCAGGGACGAGGCGCCTCCCGCCCTGCCACCGCCTCTCGGCGCCGGAAGGGCCAGCGGGGAGCGGCCGTAGACGCCAGCCGCGGCCGTTGCCCCGCGCCCGAGGTGGCTGTCGGTCAGCAACTCGACCTGGCCGCGGGCCGAGCCGGACAGCAGGGTGTGGCGGACCGTCTGCAGGGCGCCGTTCGACCGCAGCAGCGGAAGCGCCTGATCGGTGGCGCGCAGGCGGGTGCCGACCGCGCCGCGCCGCTCCGCCTCGTAACTGTCGAGCAGGAGATCGGAGGCGCCGTGGTGGAAGGCGAGCGACAACTTCCAGGCGAGGTTCTCCGCGTCGCGCATCCCTTCCTCGACGCTCTGCGCCCCCAGCGCCCCCATCAGATGCGCCGCGTCCCCGGCGAGGAAGATCCGCCCGACCCGCCAGGCGCGGGCCAGCCGCTGGTGCACGGGGTAGTCGGCCGAGCCGACCAGTTGGTAGGGCACCACCTTGCCGCACCACGCGGTCAGGGCGGCCCTGAGGCGCTCCACCAGGGCGTCGGAGGTGACCTGACGGCCCTGCACCGGAAGCAGCCAGTCCATCCGCCACAGCCCGTCAGGAAGCGGGCGGGCGGTGATCTCCTGGCCGACCGGAGCCCCCGGCGGGTCGCGGTGCAGCAGTGCCACGCCCGGCTCGGGCAACTCCGTGCGGACCGCCACCACGGCGTGCCGGTCCACCGCCGTCCGGCCGGGGAAGCGCACGCCGAGCAGCTTGCGGACCGTCGAGCGCGGGCCGTCGCACCCCACCAGGTAACTGCCGCGCCACCAGGTCTCCTCGGCGCCCCTGGTGTGCACGGTGACGCCGCGCGCATCCTGCTCGACCTCGTCCACCCGGCAGCCGGACACGATCCGCACCGCACCGCGGGCCGACAGCGCCGCCCGCAGCCCCTGTTCCAGCAGGTGCTGGGCCACATGGACCGGAGCGCCCGCGGGATCGGCCCCGAAGTCCAGCCGCAGCGCCTCCGTTCGGCGGCGCAGGGTGCGCCACCCCGTCCAGGTGGCGCCGTCGTCGCGCAATCCGCCGTACCCGAGGCGCTCCACGAGCGCCGCGGTGGCCGGACCGAGCACGGACGTCCGCGCCTGCCGCAGCCCTTCCGCCCCGCCGAGCACCTCCGCCTCGTCCAGCAGGATCACAGGGACATCGCTGCCGGCCAGCGCGAGGGCGAGGGTCAGGCCCACGGGGCCGGCCCCCGCGACGATCACCGGGTCCACGCAGCGGCCCCCGGAAGAGTTGCGGTCACAAAGCGTATGCAACTCACTGCGCCTTCCCACGTCAAGCGACGGTCGCACGTCGGCGCGGTGCGGAGCAGGCGTTCCGACGCACGCCGGACGCGCACACGGCATACTCGGGGCGCACACGGTGGCATCGGTGCACCCCTGCTCGCCGCCTTCCCGCCGCTCCCGTGCCCGGCGCGTACCGGGTGGGTAACGGTCCGGTGCGTGAGCCGGTACCCCCTTGACGCGCCGGGTCCCGATCGGCGTGGATTCGATCCACAGGTCCATGACCCACCTCGCGGGCGGGGCGGCCGAGCGCCGTCCCGCAGCCGGTGGCCGAGCGGATGAGGAGGCGGTGACACGTGCGACTGCTGCTCGTGGAGGACGACGACCGGGTCGCTGCCGCCCTCTCCGCGGTGCTCGGCAAGCACGGATTCGACGTGCGCCACGCCCGCAGTGGTGAGGAGGCGATCCAGGCGCTGCTGCCCGACGGCGGCCCGGGGTTCGACTGCGTGCTGCTCGACCTGGGTCTGCCGGACCAGGACGGCTTCGAGGTGTGCAGCCGCATCCGGCGCCGTACCGCCACTCCGGTGATCATGGTCACAGCCCGCTCCGACGTCAGGTCCCGCATCCACGGCCTGAACCTGGGCGCGGACGACTATGTCGTGAAGCCGTACGACACCGGCGAGTTGCTGGCCCGCATCCACGCGGTGGGCCGTCGCCCACCGCTGCGGCCCGGTCCCGCGCCGAACGCCGGGCCGGCCACTCCGCCGAGCGGCAGTCCGGTGGTGAGCGTGCCGGCCCCGGCCGCCGAGGACGGGCCGATCACGCTCGGCCGGGTGGCGATCGAGCCGTCCACCCGCCAGGTCACCGTGGGCGGCGATCCGGTGGCGCTGACCCGCAAGGAGTTCGACCTGCTCGCGCTGCTCGCCCAGCGCCCCGGCGTGGTCTTCCGCCGGGAGCAGATCATCAGCGAGGTGTGGCGGACCGCGTGGGAGGGCACGGGCCGCACCCTGGAGGTGCATGTGGCCTCGCTCCGTTCGAAGTTGCGCACTCCGGCCATGATCGAGACGGTGCGCGGGGTCGGCTACCGGCTCGTCGTACCGGCCGGCTGACGGCCGGGCCCGAGGACCGCCGTGCGCTCACGACTGCTCCCGCTGCTCATCGTGCTGATGGCCGGCGTCCTGCTCGCGCTCGGGTTCCCGCTGGCGGCCAGCCAGGCGGCCGCCCAGCAGCAGCGCGTGGTGGTGGACCGGATCGACGACACCACCCGGTTCGCGGCGCTGGCACAGTTCGTGACCGCCCGCGACGAGGACTCCCTGGTCGACCCGGACGACGACGAGCGCCTGCACACCCTGGTGACCGAACTCGACCGCTACGAGCAGCTCTACGGCATCAGGGCCGGGGTCTTCTACCGGGACCGCACATCGATGGCCGCGGCGCCGCGCAACTGGCGCGTCCCGTCCAGCGGGGAGCTGTACGACTCGTACGACGCGGCGCTCCTGGGCCGGCGTGCCCACGATCCGGAGCAGGTGTGGCCGTGGCAGCACCGCATGCTCGCCATCGCCTCACCGATCGTGCGGGACGGCGACGTGGTCGCGGTGGTCGTCACCGACTCCCCGACCGGGGCGCTGCGTTCGCGCATCCTGCACGGCTGGCTGCTGCTGGCGGCCGGTGAACTCGCCGCGATGGCCATCGCGGTGCTGCTCGCGGTGCGGCTGACCGCGTGGGTGCTGCTGCCGGTCGCGACCCTGGACCGGGTCACCCACGACATCGCGACCGGCAGGATGAAGTCCCGCGTGGGGGCTTCCGGCGGCCCACCGGAACTTCTGCGCCTGGTCCGGTCGTTCAACGAGATGGCGGACAACGTCGAAGCAGTGCTGGACCAGCAGCGGGCCTTCGTCGCCGACGCCTCCCACCAGTTGCGCAATCCGCTGTCCGCGCTGCTGCTGCGGATCGAGTTGCTCGGACTCGAGCTGCCCGACGGCCATACCGAGGCCGAATCCGTGAAGGAGGAGGGCCACCGGCTCGCCCAGGTGCTCGACGACCTCCTCGGCCTCGCGGTTGCCGAGAGCTCCGGCAGTCAGCTGGCCGCCGTCGACATCGCGGAGCTGACGCGGATCCGCGTCGAGGCGTGGCGACCCGTCGCGGACCGGCAGGGCGTCGCCGTGCGCTTCAGCGCGCCCGGATACGCCGAGGTGACGGGCTGGGCGGACAGGGTCGCCCTGTCCAGCGCCCTGGACGCGGTGATCGACAACGCGATCAAGTTCACGCCCGAGGACAGCGCGGTCTCGATCCGGGTCACGTCCGAGGACGAGCAGGCGGCGATCGTGGTGGCCGACCGGGGCCCCGGTCTGAGCGACGACGAACTCGCCCGGGTCGGCGACCGCTTCTGGCGCAGCGCCCGCCACCAGAACGTCCGGGGTTCGGGGCTGGGCCTGTCCATCGCCCGCGCCCTGCTCAGCCAGGGCGGCGGCGGCATCCGCTTCGGCCGCCGCGAGCCGCACGGCCTCGAAGTGCGGCTCACGGTGCCGAGTACGGAGCAGGTGCTCTCGCAGCGGCGTGCCGACTGAGCAGGCGGCGCGGGCGGGCCGCATTCCGGCCGCGAGTTACGGCTTCACCGACCGGTAGTAGCGCTCCGCGCCGACGTGCAAGGGCAGCGGATCGGTGAACACGGCGGTGCGCAGGTCGACGAGTTGGGCCGCGTGCACCACGTTGCCGATCGAGTCGCGGCTGTCGATCACTGCCTTGGTCAGCCGCTGCACCAGGCCGGCGTTGGCGTGATCGGTCGTGACCAGCAGGTTCGCCACGGCGATCGTCGCGATGGACTGGTTGCCCTGTACGTTCGGGTAGGCGTCGGGGGGCATCATCGCCTGCCGGTAGTACTGCATCTGCGGCCCCATGGCGTGCAGCTTGGCCACCAGGTCGCCGAGTTGGACCAGCCGGATGCGGTCGGTCGGGGACGCCATGGCGCTCACCGCCGCGGTCGGCAGCCCACCGGACCAGAAGAACGCGTCGAGCTTCCCGCTGAGCAGCATCGACGGGGCCTGGTCGATGCCGACCGGCACCGCCGTGATGTCCTTGTCGATGTCGAGGCCCGCCGCCGTCAGCAGCCTGCGGGTGATCAGGTTGACGCCCGATCCGGCCTGGCCGACCCCCACCCGGAGGCCGCGCAGGTCCCGGGCCGACTGCACCTTGGAGTCGTGCGGCACCACCAGCTGCATGTAGTCGTCGTAGAGCCGCGCACAGGCCCGCAGGTGGTCCTTCCCGGGGCCGTTGTAGGTCGCGACCGCGTCGGCCGCCGCGATCGTGAAGTCGGCCTGCCCGTTCACGACCTCCTCGATGTTCTCGACGGAGCCCTCGGTGCGCTCCAGGTTGACCTTCACGCCCGGAAGCGCCGTGCGCAGGTCCTTCTTGAGCAGCACGCCGTACTTCTCGTAGACCCCGCTCTGCACCCCCGTGGCCAGCGATATCGGCCCCTTCGGGTACGACGGGCCGCTCGACGGCAGCAGCCACCACAGCAGCAGCGCCAGCGCGGACGCGGCGGCCAGGACCACCTGGAACGCACGCCGGGTGCCGAGCCGGCTGCCGAGGTGACTGAGGTCCATGCCCCGCGATCCTGCCAGCCCCGTCGCCGGGAAGGAAGGCGCGGCCGGGACCCGCCGGCCCGCCGGGCCCCACCCGTCTCCGCGGCGGACCGGCCGCCGGGACGGAACCGGCGGGAAACCGGATTCGGGTATGCCGCAGGCACCGCCTACTCTGGGTGCATGACCGCGCAGGACACCGCTCTCCAGCGAAGCTACGAGATCCGCACCCATGGGTGCCAGATGAACGTTCACGACTCCGAGCGCCTGGCCGGCCTCCTGGAGGACGCGGGGTACGTCCGGGCGCCCGAGGGCTCCGACGGCGCGGACGTCGTGGTCTTCAACACCTGCGCGGTGCGCGAGAACGCCGACAACCGTCTGTACGGCAACCTCGGCCAGCTCGTGCCGAAGAAGGCCGCCCGCCCGGGGATGCAGATCGCGGTCGGCGGCTGCCTGGCGCAGAAGGACCGCGACACCATCGTCAAGCGCGCGCCGTGGGTGGACGTCGTCTTCGGCACCCACAACATCGGTCAGCTGCCGGTGCTGCTGGAGCGGGCCAGGATCGCCGACGAGGCGCAGGTCGAGATCGTCGAGTCGCTGGAGACCTTCCCCTCGACGCTGCCTTCGCGCCGGGAGTCGGCGTACGCGGCCTGGGTCGCGATCTCCGTGGGCTGCAACAACACCTGCACGTTCTGCATCGTGCCGGCGCTGCGCGGCAAGGAGAAGGACCGGCGGCCGGGCGACGTACTCGCCGAGGTCGAAGCGCTGGTCGCCGAGGGCGTCGTCGAGGTGACCCTGCTCGGGCAGAACGTCAACGCGTACGGCTCCGACATCGGCGACCGTGAGGCGTTCGGCAAGCTGCTGCGCGCCACCGGAGGGGTCGACGGGCTGGAGCGCGTGCGCTTCACCTCCCCGCACCCGCGCGACTTCACCGACGACGTGATCGCGGCCATGGCCGAGACGCCGAACGTCATGCACCAGCTCCACATGCCGCTCCAGTCGGGCTCCGACCGGGTGCTGAAGGAGATGCGCCGTTCGTACCGCCAGGACCGCTACCTCGGCATCATCGAGAAGGTGCGCGCCGCGATGCCGGACGCCGCCATCACCACCGACATCATCGTGGGCTTCCCCGGCGAGACCGACGAGGACTTCGAGCAGACCCTGCACGTGGTGCGCGAGGCGCGCTTCGCCCAGGCGTTCACCTTCCAGTACAGCAAGCGGCCCGGCACCCCGGCGGCCGAGATGGACGGACAGATCCCCAAGGAGGTCGTGCAGCAGCGCTACGAGCGGCTGGTCGCGCTCCAGGAGGAGATCTCCTGGGAGGAGAACAAGAAGCAGGTCGGCCGCACCCTGGAAGTCCTGGTGGCGGAAGGCGAGGGCCGCAAGGACGACGCCACGCGGCGGCTGTCGGGCCGCGCCCCGGACAACCGGCTCGTGCACTTCGCCCGGCCGGACCAGGAGATCAGGCCCGGCGACATGGCGACGGTCGAGATCACCTACGGCGCCCCGCACCACCTGCTCGCCGAGCGGCCTCCGCTGGCTGTGCGCCGCACCCGCGCGGGCGACGCCTGGGAACGGCGGCAGGGCGCTGCCGCTGCCAAGCCGGTCGGTGTGATGCTCGGTCTGCCGACGATCGGCGCTCCGGCGTCGGAGCCGGTGCCGACGGGCGGTTGCGCGCTCGGCTGATGCGCGAGCGCGCGGGTGCGCACGGCCACGGCCGGTCACCTTCGTCGCCCGATGCGACCGGGTCCGACCGGCCGGCTCAGCCGTTCGTGGCCCGCCGCCGGTGCCCGCGTCGTCCGCGTCCCGCCCGGTAGGGTTCCGATCATGCTGGTCGCCGCTGCCGTCTGTCCCTGCCCTCCGCTGCTCGTACCCGCGGTCGCGGCTGGTGCCGCATCCGAGTTGGACACGCTGCGCGCGGCCTGCGCCGACGCGGTGGGGGTGCTGGCCGCGGCCCGGCCCGAACGGCTCGTGGCGGTCGGGCCGGCGCCTCAACAAGGGCTCGGAGCCTTCCCCCAGGGTGCCGCCGGCTCGTTCCGCTCCTACGGCGTCGCCCTCGACGTCACCCTGGGCGCGCCGCCGGAGAGCGGTGCGCCGGCTCCGACCACTGCCGTTGCCCTGCCGTCCTCGCTGGCTGTCGCCGGCTGGCTGCTGAGGGGGTGGCGGGACGCACCCGTCGAAGGGCTCGGCGTGGCCGCGCAGTTGGAACAGGAGCGGTGCGCGGCGGCCGGCCGCGCCCTCGCCGACTCCGCGTCGAGGGTGGCGCTGCTGGTCATGGGTGACGGCAGCACCTGTCGCACGGTCAAGGCGCCCGGCTATCTGGACGAGCGGGCGGAGCCCTTCGACGCGTTGGTCGCCGCCGCCCTCGGTGCGGCCGATACCGCGGCGCTTGCTGCTCTCGACCAGGATCTCGCCCAAGCGCTCCAAGCGGCCGGCCGCGCACCGTGGCAGGTGCTGGCGGGGGCGGCGCACGGGGGAGGACTGGCGGGGGAGTTGCTGTACGACGCCGCGCCGTACGGCGTCGGGTACTTCGTCGCGACCTGGACGTAGCGGACAGCCGGCGCCCGTGGCGTGGTGCGCGGGCTGGATGTGGACTGACCGCGGATGGTGGAGGTCCGCGGCCGTCCGGCATGAGGGCGCGCGCGTGGTGCTCGCACGCGCCGGTCCTGACCACGGGTGGTGCCCGAGGTCAGGACTCGCATGTGTGGGTGCTCAGTTGGCGTCGCGGCCCTTGTCGCCGTAGTCCTGCACGGCGTCCTTGGCCTTGTCCACGCCGGAGTCGATCTGGCCGCTGTACTTGCCGCCGGTCTTCGAGTCCGCGGCGTGGCCCGCCTTGTCGAGGCCCTGGTCGATCTTGTCGCCATGCTGACCGGCGAGTTGTCCCGCCTTGCTCTTCGACATGCCGAGCTTGTCCTTGAGCGTGTCCATGAAGCTCATCTGGCACCTTCCCTGGGGTTCCCCCTCGATGTGACGGCCAGGGGATGACCGGGGCGCACCCACACCCGCCGTGAGCAGGTGAAAAAGCACACCAAAGGGCACATATCGCCCTTCACTCCTCGACCATACTCGCGCCCCGGACATTTCGCGTCGCCAGCCGGCGCGGCCTGTGGACAGCCGGCGCGGGGGGCCCTGGGCCTGCGATCATCACTCGATCGGTAGGGAACGGCGGAGTTTGGGAGACTTGCAGGGTGAACAAGCGCGTGATCGCCGTCGTCGGGCCCACCGCGGCCGGGAAGTCCGACCTGGGCGTCGCCCTGGCGCAGGAGCTGGGCGGTGAGGTGATCAACGCCGACTCGATGCAGCTCTACCGCGGCATGGACATCGGCACCGCCAAACTCACCGACGAGGAGCGGCGCGGTGTCCCGCATCATCTGCTCGACATCTGGGACGTGACCGAGGCCGCCAACGTCGCCGCCTATCAGAGCCTTGCCCGCGCGGAGATCGACCGGCTGCACGCGGCGGGCCGGGTGCCGATCCTGGTCGGCGGTTCCGGGCTGTACGTCCGCGCGGCCATCGACGACCTCCGGTTCCCTGGTACCGACGCCGCCGTGCGCGCCCGCCTCGAGGCCGAACTCGACATGCGTGGCCCGGGCGCCCTTCACGCCCGCCTGGCCGCCGTGGACGCCGAGGCGGCCCGCGCGATCCTGCCGAGCAACGGCCGCCGGATCGTACGCGCCCTGGAGGTGGTGGAGATCACCGGCCAGCCCTTCACGGCGAACCTGCCCGGTCACGAATCCGTCTACGACACCGTGCAGATCGGCGTCACCGTCCCCCGGCCGGAGCTCGACGAGCGCATCGCCGCGCGCGTCGAACGGATGTGGGAGGCCGGACTGGTCGGGGAGGTCCGCGCCCTGGAGGCGCAGGGCCTGCGCGAGGGGCGTACGGCCTCACGCGCCCTGGGCTACCAGCAGGTCCTCGCGTGGTTCGCCGGCGACTGCACCGAGGACCAGGCGCGCGCGGAGACCGTACGCGCCACGAAACGCTTCGCCCGGCGCCAGGAATCGTGGTTCCGGCGCGACCCGCGAGTGAACTGGCTCACCGCCCGCGGAACGGAACTCGCCCAGCAGGCGCTGGCGTTGGCGAAGGAAGCTCCAAGAAGCGGTCACAGCCTGATCACGTGATGGCATCGGGACGCCTCGGTGTCCCGGAGCGGCCACGCGACCGTGTCATCATCGTGCTTCGAGCTACTGTGTCGACATACTGGAGGGCGCGTGGCGATGGCAGCCGGCCCGCGCGACACCCCACACGGACGCGACACATCGACGGACTCCAACCACTTCGCGGGTGACCCGAAGCGGAATCACCACCGAGGTCAGGTGCCGGAGTCCCGTCCGCCGCTGGAGTCCCTGGACGCGCCGAACTCCCCGAGCCCTTCCCACGATCCGGTGGACCCGCTCGATCCTCTGGGAACGCTCGAACCGCTCGACGGGCTGGAGAGCCTGGACCAACTGGATCGGCTGGAACCGCTCGGTGTCCTGGACGACCTCGACCCCCTCGAGTCCGCCGCGCTCCTCCCCGCCATCGAGGACGGCGAGTCGTTCGGAGAGCTGCGGCCCCAGCGACGGCTCCGGATCTGGCAGATCGCACCGATCATCGCGCTGGCGGTCGGCGGCTCGCTGATGTTCGCCTTCCCGCTCGCCTTCGAGTCCGGTGACACCGGGCCGGTCGTCGCGATGCTCGGCCTGCTGCTGTGCTGCTGCGCGGCCGGCTGGGGGCTGGCCGCTGCCCGGCGGATCGGCCAGACCTGGCCCGGACTGCCCGCGCGGGGCTCCGGCGGCCGCGCCGACTGGCGTTACGTCGCCGGCTACACCGCGCTGACCGTGGTGCTCGCCCTGCTCGCCGTCTGGCGCGTGGCCCGGCTGCGCTGAGCACTCCCTGCCCAGGTCAGCGCCCTGCTGGCGCCGGCCGGTGCACTGGCGGCCGACCGCGTACGATCAAACCTGTGACTGCTGCGCGCTCCGCCGACGCCCCCTTCGCCTTCCTCAAGGGACACGGCACCGAGAACGACTTCGTGATCGTCCCCGACCCGGACGGTGTGCTCGACGTGTCCGCGGCCGATGTGGCGCGCTTGTGCGACCGGCGGGCGGGGATCGGCGCCGACGGCCTGCTCCGGGTCGTGCGCTCCGCCGCCCACCCGGAGGCTGCCGCGCTCGCCTCCGAGGCCGAGTGGTTCATGGACTACCGCAACAGTGACGGCAGCATCGCCGAGATGTGCGGCAACGGCGTGCGTGTCTTCGCCCGGTACCTGCAGCGGGCCGGTCTCGTCGGTGCCGGGGACCTCGACATCGCCACCCGCGCGGGGGTACGGCACGCGCACATCGGCAAGGACGGTGTGGACGGCACGGAAGGCGAGATCACCGTCACGATGGGACCCGCCGAACTGCCCGGTGGTGAGGTCAGTGTCGGAGTCGACGGCCAGACCTGGCCCGCGGTGCACGTCAGCATGGGCAACCCGCACGCCGTCGCCTTCGTCGACGACCTGGACGACGCGGGGGAGCTGCTGCGCGCCCCCGCCGTCAGCCCGGCCGGGGCCTACCCGAACGGCACCAACGTCGAGTTCGTGGTGGACCGCGGTCCGGCCCACGTGGCCATGCGCGTGCACGAACGAGGCTCGGGCGAGACCCGCTCCTGCGGCACCGGAGCCTGCGCGGTGATGGTCGCCGCCGCGCGAAGGGACGGTCTGAACCCCGCGCGCACCGGGCAGCCGGTCACCTACACCGTCGACGTGCCCGGCGGCCGACTGGTCGTCACGGAGCGTGCCGACGGTGAGATCGAGATGACCGGCCCGGCCGTCATCCTCGCCGAAGGCACCATCGACCCCAGCTGGCTCGCAGCCCCCTCGCACTGACCCGGGCCCGACCCGCGATCCCCACGTGCCACGGCCACCGCGCCCGTCGCACCGCCAGAACCGGACGTATCAGGTCACCGCACCCGTACGCCTTCCCTCGAACGGGTGATGGGGATCACTCTCGGCGAGAGCGCCGCAGCCGCACGTGGTGGGCTCGGTAGCATCAATCACCGGCGCGGCCCCACGGGGGCGTGGTGAACCACCGCAGCCGGTCCACGCTGCCGGGAGGCCCCGATGAGCGCAGACAACGCGGTGAACGCGGAGAATGCCGCCGACATCTTCCGGCGCGGGCTGCGCCGGATCGATCTGCGCCGGATCGACCTTCGACGGCTGAGCCGGGTGGCGCTCCTGGGGAGCAACGGCCACAGCAGGGGCCGCCTGCCCGGCGCGATCGAGCATCTGATCAAGGTCCACCGCACCCGCCACCCCGAGGCCGGGCGCGATGAGGTGGAGACGCTGCGCCGCGCCTATGTCCTCGCCGAGTCCTCGCACCGCGGCCAGACCCGCAAGAGCGGCGAGCCCTACATCACCCACCCTCTCGCGGTCACCCTGATCCTCGCCGAACTCGGCGCGGAGACCACCACTTTGACCGCCTCGCTGCTCCACGACACCGTCGAGGACACCGAGGTGACGCTCGACCAGGTCCGGCTCGGCTTCGGCGAGGAGGTCTCCTATCTCGTCGACGGGGTCACCAAGTTGGAGAAGGTCGACTACGGCGCCGCCGCCGAGCCCGAGACCTTCCGCAAGATGCTCGTCGCGACCGGCGACGACGTCCGTGTGATGTCGATCAAGCTGGCCGACCGGCTGCACAACATGCGCACCCTGGGGGTGATGCGGCCCGAGAAGCAGGCCAGGATCGCCAAGGTCACGCGTGACGTGCTCATCCCGCTCGCCGAACGCCTCGGCGTGCAGGCGCTCAAGAGCGAACTGGAGGACCTGGTCTTCGCCATCCTCCATCCCGAGGAGCACGCGGGCACCCGCGTCATGATCGAGATCGCCGCGGCCCGGCCCGATCCGCTCGCCGCCGTCGCCGAGGACCTGCGGGACGTGCTGCGCGAGGCGGGCATCACCGCCGAGGTCGGTATCCGCCCCCGCCACACCGTGTCCGTGCACCGCCTCATGCTCAAACGCGGCGTGACCGAACTGGGTGGCTGCGACTTCGGCCGCCTTCTCGTGCTCGTCGACGAGGACGCCGACTGCTACGCCGTACTCGGAGAACTCCACACCTGTTTCACCCCTGTCATCGCCGAGTTCAAGGACTTCATCGCCGCTCCCAAGTTCAACCTCTACCAATCCCTCCATACGGCCGTTGCCGACCGGCACGGCCGGGTTGCCGAAGTGCTGGTGCGCACCCGGCGGATGCACCGGGTCGCCGAGGCCGGTGTGATCGCCCTGGGCAACCCCCACGCGTCCGAGGCGCCACAAGGTGCCGAGACAGCCGTTGCCGATGGTGAAGGCGGGGACGGCTGGGCCGACCCCGACCCCACCCAGCCGGGCTGGCTCGCGCGGCTGCTGGAGTGGCAGCGCTCCGCACCCGATCCCGACACCTTCTGGACGGCGCTGCGCGACGACCTCGCCCAGGACCGCGAGATCACCGTCTTCACCCGCCAGGACGGCGACGCCTCCGGCACGCTCCGGCTGCCCGCGGGCGCCAGCTGCGTGGACGCCGCCTATGCGGTGCACGGCGAGGCCGGCCATGCCTGCCTCGGCGCACGGGTCAACGGCAGGCTGGCCCCGCTGAGCACCCGGCTGCGCGACGGCGACGCCCTCCAGCTCCTGATGGACGATGCCGCCGGCACGACGCCGGATCCCGAAGGCCCGGACCCGGAGTGGCTGGAGCATGCCACCACCCCGGCCGCCCGGATCGCCATCACCGGCTGGCTGGCCCTGCATCCCGGGGGGGCCGGCGAGGATCGGCCGGCCGCGGCGCCCGCCGCCCGCCCCGCGCCGGCAACCGGCAGCGCGCCCGACGCCGAACCGGTCGCGGTGACCGACCTGCCCGACGCGACGGTGCGGTTGGCGCGCTGCTGCACCCCGGTGCCGCCCGACCGCGTGACGGGCTTCGTGATCCGCGGCGGCACCGTCGCCGTACACCGGGAGGGCTGTCCGGCCGGCTCGCGCATGGCCGCCTCCGGGCGGGCGGCCGTGCCCGTCCGATGGCGCGACGGCACCCCCTCGGGGAACTTCCGCGCCACCGTCCTCGCCGAGGCGCTCGGCCGCCCGAGGCTGCTGGCCGACCTCACCGAGGTCATCGCCGGCCAGGGGATCGGCATCGTCGCCGCTGCCGTGGAGCCGCCGCAGGAGCACCGCGTCCGGCACACCTACACCGTGGAGCTGCCCGCGCCCCAGGCCCTTGCGGACCTGATGCGGGCGATGAGATCGGTGCCGGGCGTGTACGACGTGTACCGCGCTCAGCCTGCTGTCGTTGCTTCTCGTCCTTGATCACACTGAGTAAACGGACGGTCGCTCCACGGCGTTCCGGATTCCCGTCACTCGTGAGGGTGATCCCGTACGGATGCGTTCGGAACGCGGGATGCGGGCCCGGGACGCCCGTCGGGCCGAAAGTCACGTGACCGTTCCGCCCGGGCGTGCGACCATCGACTGTAACGGCGCCGCTACGGTCGCCGGCCACTGAACATACGACCGAAGGACCCGATGACCTCTCAAGCTCACTCCTCTTCTTCGAACAACCGCCAGCGCCTCCCGGAGAGCCTTCGGGCCGATGCCCTGATGGAAGAGGACACGGCCTGGAGTCACGACATCGACGGCGATCGGGACGGCGACCAGTTCGACCGCTCCGACCGCGCGTCCCTGCGCCGGGTCGTCGGACTCTCCACCGAGCTGGAGGACGTCACCGAGGTCGAGTACCGGCAGCTCCGCCTGGAGCGCGTGGTGCTCGTCGGGGTGTGGACCTCCGGCACCGTCGACGACGCGGAGAACTCGCTCGCCGAACTCGCCGCCCTCGCCGAGACGGCCGGCGCCGCCGTGCTCGACGGTGTGATCCAGCGCCGCGACAAGCCCGACCCGGCCACCTACATCGGCTCCGGCAAGGCGCAGGAGCTGCGGGACATCGTCGTCGAGACCGGCGCCGACACCGTGGTCTGCGACGGTGAGCTGAGCCCCGGCCAGCTGATCCACCTCGAGGACGTCGTCAAGGTCAAAGTGGTCGACCGCACCGCGCTGATCCTGGACATCTTCGCCCAGCACGCCAAGTCCCGAGAGGGCAAGGCACAGGTCTCGCTCGCACAGATGCAGTACATGCTGCCGAGGCTGCGCGGCTGGGGCCAGTCGCTGTCCCGGCAGATGGGTGGCGGTGGCTCGGGTTCCTCGGGCGGTGGCATGGCAACCCGTGGACCCGGTGAGACCAAGATCGAGACCGACCGGCGCCGTATCCGCGAGAAGATGGCCAAGATGCGCCGGGAGATCGCGGAGATGAAGACCAGCCGCGACCTCAAGCGCCAGGAGCGGCGCCGCCACAAGGTGCCGTCCGTGGCGATCGCCGGCTACACCAACGCGGGCAAGTCCTCGCTGCTCAACCGCCTCACCGGCGCCGGAGTCCTGGTGGAGAACGCCCTGTTCGCCACCCTGGACCCGACGGTCCGGCGCGCCGAGACCCCCAGCGGGCGGCTCTACACACTCACCGACACCGTGGGCTTCGTCCGGCACCTGCCCCACCACTTGGTGGAGGCGTTCCGCTCCACGATGGAGGAAGTCGCCGACGCCGACCTGATCCTTCACGTGGTGGACGGCTCGCATCCGGTGCCGGAGGAGCAACTCGCGGCGGTCCGTGAGGTGTTCCGCGATGTCGGCGCGCTCAAGGTGCCGGAGATCGTGATCGTGAACAAGGCGGACGCGGCCGACCCGCTCGTCCTGCAGCGGCTGCTGCGCGCCGAGAAGAACGCCATCGCGGTGTCCGCGCGCAGCGGGCAGGGCATCGACGTCCTGCTCGGCATGATCGACGACGAACTGCCCCGCCCTGACGTGGATGTCGAGGCACTGGTGCCCTACACACACGGCGGGCTGGTGTCGAAGGTGCATGGCAGCGGTGAAGTGCTGTCCGAGGAGCACACCGGCGACGGCACCCTGCTGCGGGTGCGCGTGCACGAGGATCTCGCCGCCGAACTGGCGCCGTTCACCCTCGCCGCCCGGCGCTGACCGGGCGGCGAGCCGGCCGGCCCGCGGTGCGGCGCAGGAACCCCGCAGCAAAGGTCACGCACCAAAGGTAAGGACCCGCCTCCTGGAGGCGGGTCCTTACCTTTTCGTCAGGGGCTCCGCAGCGCTCAGCTGAACTTCTTGCTCACCGCGTCGTACAGCGTCTTTGCGTCCTCGCCCAGCCGGGGTCCCGCCAGCCATGTCGCCGTCACCGGGCCGATGGAGGTGTTGCTGACCAGCCCCGTCTTCCCGTCCGGCATCTTGGCGAACCACCCGCCGCCGGACGCGCCCCCGGTCATGGTGCAGCCGAGCCGGTACTCCGTGGGCGCCGAGGCGAGCAGCGACAGCCGTCCCGGCTTGCCCTGGCACGCGTACATCCGCTGCCCGTCGTAGGGCTCCTCGGCCGGGTAGCCCCACGCGCCGATCGTCTGGATCTGCGTGGTCGAGGGAGCGTCGAACCAGACCGGCATCGCCGCGCCGACCGTCTCCTGGAGCGACTTGCCGCCCGAGCCCTTCGCGGGCGTCACGTGCAGCACCGCGAAGTCGTAGGGCGAGCCGCCGCCGCCCTCCTCGGAACCGGTCTGCATCCACTGGTCCGACGTGCTGGCCCAGTCCGCCCACCACACGCCGTACGGCGCCAGCTTGTCCAGGCTCGCGTTCGCCAGCGCCGCCGCGCTCTGGCCGCCGTCGTTGTAATCCGGCACGAAGGCGATGTTGCGATACCAGCCGCCGTCCTTGCCGGCGTGCACGCAGTGCCCGGCCGTCCACACCAGGTTCGACTTGCCCGGGTGCGCCGGGTCGTCCACCACGGTGGCGGAGCAGACCATCGGCCCCTTCGGGCTGTCGAAGAAGAGCTTGCCGACCGCCGGGGCACTGTCGTGGTAAGGCGTGCTGACCTTCTCGGCCGCCTCGGGCGCCGGCACCGGGTCGGTCTTGCCCATGTCGGCGGGGACGTCAGCGGGCACCTGCTTGTCGTCCTGGTCGGCGCCCTTCATCCGGTCGTCGCTCCACAGACCGTCGATCACCGGGTTGACGAAGTCCTGCGCCTTGCGCAGCCACGTCGACTTGTCCCAGTTCTTCCAACCGCCGTCCTTGTACGCCTGCTCCCACTTCTTCAGGTCGCCGAGACCCGTGGGCAGCGACGTCGGCAGTCCGGGCAGCGTGCTCCCGCCGGTCTTGACGCTGCTCGGCGTCGTCGTCGCTCTGCTGTCCGCGCTGTTCCCGGACGCCCCGCACGCGGTGGCCGCGCCCGCGAGAAGTGCGGCGGCCGCCACGGCGATCAGCGGCCTGCGTATCGATGGCATGGACGTATGTCCCCCTGTGTGGTGCGTTCCTGGCTCGTGTGGTGCCTGATTCATTGACGGCGCCGGGAGAGCGGACGGTTCCAGCGGAAAGTGCGAGCACGGCCCGTGATCGGTCAGTGACCGCGTCGTTAGTACGGATGGGGGACAGACGGACGGAACGCCGAGCAGGAGGAGAGCACACGTGGCGGCCACTTCGAGCGTGCCGGGACAACTCACGGCACCCGCCGAAGACTTCGGTTCGGGGGAGGCGATCCTGTACAGGCAGGCGCAGCGCGAGTCCGCGGCGCGCACCTATGCGAGGTCGCTGCCCGTGGTGCCGGTCCGGGCCCGCGGGATGACCGTGGAGGGTGCCGACGGCCGCCGGTACCTGGACTGCCTGTCGGGCGCCGGCACCCTGGCGCTCGGCCACAACCACCCCGCCGTCCTGGAGGCGATCCGGCGGGTACTGGACTCCGGAGCGCCGCTGCACGTGCTGGACCTCGCCACGCCGGTGAAGGACGAGTTCACCACCGCCCTCTTCGAGACACTGCCTCCCGCCCTCGCCGACCACGGACGGATCCAGTTCTGCGGGCCGGCCGGCACCGACGCGGTCGAGGCCGCCATCAAACTCGCCCGAATCGCCACCGGCCGCGCGGGGCTGCTCGCCTTCTCCGGCGCCTACCACGGCATGACGGCCGCGGCCCTCGCCGCCACCGGTGACACCGAGGCGCGCGCCGTCGTGGAGTCGGACAGCCGCGTCACCCGCCTGCCGTACCCCTACGACTACCGCTGCCCGTTCGGAACCGGCGGTGAGCGAGGCGCCGAGCTGTCCGCCCGCCTGACCGCCAGCCTGCTCGACGACCCCAAGGGCGGGGTGCAGCACCCCGCCGCCATGCTGGTGGAGCCGGTGCAGGGCGAGGGCGGTGTCATCCCGGCGCCGAACGACTGGCTGCGCCGCATGCGCGAGATCACCGCGGCGCGCGGCATCCCCCTGATCGCCGACGAGGTGCAGACCGGGGTCGGGCGCACCGGCACCTTCTGGGCTGTGGAGCGCAGCGGCATCGTGCCGGACGTCATGGTGCTGTCCAAGGCCATCGGCGGCAGCCTGCCGCTCGCGGTGATTGTCTACCGCGAGGAACTGGACGCCTGGCACCCAGGCGCCCACGCCGGCACGTTCCGCGGCAACCAGCTCGCCATGGCAGCGGGCACCGCCACGCTCCGCTTCGTCGCGCGGCACGCCCTGCACGAGCGCGCCGAGGCGGTCGGTTCCCGCATGCTGTGCCGGCTGCGCGGCCTGGCCGCCCACCACAGCTGCATCGGCGACGTCCGCGGCCACGGACTGATGATCGGCGTCGAACTCGTCGACGCCGACGCCGCACCCGACGACTACGGCGCGCTGCCCGCCGCGCCCCGCCTCGCCGCGCGCGTCCAGCAGGAGGCGCTGCGGCGCGGCCTGATCATCGAGCTGGGCGGTCGCCATGCCAGCGTCGTACGGCTGCTGCCCCCGTTGACCATCACCGACGAGCAGGCCGAAGCCGTGCTGGACCGGCTCGCCGACGCCATCGAGGCCGCCGGCAGGCCCGAGTCCGGGAGCCGCAGTGACTCAAGGGGTGCAACGGCCACGGGGGTCGATCCGGTGCGCAGCGGAGGCGTCCGGACGGCAGGCGCCCCGTGAGGCCTGACCCGCGACGCGAGCAGCCCCGCCGCGCGATGCCGCATCCCCCTGCCGACCGCTTCAGCACCGTGTCGCGGACCGACCACCGTGTCGCCCCGCACCACCGGTGCGCCGCTTCCCATCCCCCCGCAGCACACCATCGCACCACCGCAGCGCAGCTCTGCCGTACCGACAAGTGAGGCCCCAGGCATGACCGCACCCGTGGACCCCGCCGGCCCCGACAGCCATGGCACCGCCACCTCCGTGCCACCTCAACGGACACGCTCCGTCCGCGTCGTCAACAGTCCCGACCCCTTGGCGCGCGACGAGCCGTACGCCGTGGCCGACGCGGCCGGCACCGAGGCGCTCCTGCGCTGCTGGACCCGTGAGAAGGGGTTGCCGAAGCCGGTCGACGGGCTGCTGAGGGTGCCGCTGCCGGCCGCGGGCACCGAGGCCGGCGCGGTCGTCCACCACTGGTCGGCCACCGGCCACCACCGCTTCGGCCCCGCTCGTCTGACCGCCGCCGACCAGCGCCCGCTGACGGCGGTCGAGCTGGCCGCCCTGCTGGCCCGGGAGAGCGGTGCCGAGCCCGCCGAGGGGGCCGAACTGGTCGCCAGGGTGGCCGACTCGGTGCGCCGCACCGCCGTCTTCGTCACCGACCGGCGCGAACGCCCCGGCGGCACCGACCCCGAGCTTCCGTTCCTCGACTCCGAGCAGGCGCTCATCCTCGGCCATCCGCTGCACCCGACGCCCAAGAGCCGCGATGGCCTGGGCGACGCCGAGGCGGCGGCCTTCTCCCCCGAGTTGCGCGGCGCCTTCCCGCTGCACTGGCTCGCGGTGGACCACTCCGTGCTCGCCACCGACTCGGCCTGGACCGACCGTGGCCGCACCGTCCCGGCACCCGACCTGCTCGCCGCCCTTGCCGGCCCCTCCCTGGCCCTGCCCGCTGGCACCGCGCCCCTGCCGCTGCACCCGTGGCAGGCCCGCGAGATCCGCCATCGGCCCGCCGTGCAGGCACTGTTCGACGCGGGGCTGCTGCACGACCTCGGGCCCTGCGGGGACGACTGGCACCCCACCTCCTCGGTCCGCACGGTCTACCGGCCGGGCGCCCCGGCCATGTTGAAGCTCTCGCTGGCCCTACGCATCACCAACTCCCGCCGGGAGAACCTCCGCAAGGAACTGCTGCGGGGCACCGAGGTGCACCGGCTGCTGCGCAGCGGGCTGGCGGCCCGCTGGCACCAGGCCCACCCGCGGTTCGACATCGTCCGCGACCCCGCCTGGCTGGGCGTCGACGACCGGGACGGGCGCCCGGTCATCGGCCTGGACGCCGCCCTGCGGCACAGCCCCTTCGGCCCCGGTACGCAGGCGCACTGCGTGGCCGGACTGACCTCCCCGCGGCCCTGGCCGGGGGTGGCCGCGCCGGCGCTGGTGTCCCTGCTGGCGGCGCTGGTCGGCCGCCTCTCCGAGCGCACCGGGCGGCCGGGGACGGCGGTCGCCACCGAGTGGTTCCTGCGCTACCTGGACGCGGTGGTCCGACCGGTCCTGTGGCTCGACGGCGAGGCGGGCATCGCCCTGGAGGCGCACCAGCAGAACACCCTGGTGCTGCTCGACGCCGAGGGCTGGCCCTGCGGCGGCCACTACCGCGACAACCAGGGGTACTACTTCCGCGAGTCGCACCGCGACGCGCTGGAGGGGCAACTGCCCGGCATCGGGGCGCACAGCGACACCTTCGTGTCCGACGAGGTGGCGGACGAGCGCTTCGCGTACTACCTCGGCATCAACAACGTGCTCGGCCTGATCGGCGCCTTCGGGGCGCAGCGGCTCGCTGACGAGGAAGTGCTGCTCGCCGCCTTCCGCCGCTTCCTCGGCGCCGCGGCGCACGGTCCGAGCAGCCTGCCCGACCGCCTGCTGCACAGCCCGCACCTGCGCTGCAAGGCGAACCTGCTGACGCGGTTGCACGGAATGGACGAGCTCGTCGGGCCGGTCGACACCCAGTCCGTGTACGTCACCCTGCCCAATCCGCTGGCCCGCTGAGCGGCTCACCGCAGCCGCCCGGCCACTACGCCCCTCGCCCGCGCGCCCTTCCGCGCCCGCCCGGGACAGGAAGGAGTTCCGTTGCCATCCGCCGACTCCAGCACCGAGGACACCCTCGACCTGAAAATGCCACCGGAGGTCCTCGCGCTGTTCGCGGAGGGTGCGACGGAGGAACCGACGCGCGAGGCGGCGCGGTACCGAGGGGAGGACCGCGCGACGAGCGGACTGCTCGACCGCGTCGCGTCCTGGCCGTCCGCCGACACTCCCGGCGGGCAATTCCGGCTGGTCCCGGTCGACCTCGGCCGGGACCTGGAGACGATCACCCGGTGGATGAACGATCCGGCGGTAGCCGAGTTCTGGGAGCTGGCGGGCGAGCAGGGCGTCACGGAAGCGCATCTGCGGGCCCAACTCGACGGGGACGGCCGCAGCGCGCCCTGTCTCGGTGTGCTCGACGGGGCCGCGATGAGCTACTGGGAGATCTACCGCGCCGATCTTGACCCGGTCGCCCGCTACTACCCGGCCCGGCCGCACGACACCGGGCTCCACCTGCTCATCGGCGGTGTGGGCGACCGCGCCCGCGGCCTGGGCGGCATGCTGCTGCGGGCGGTCTCCGACCTGGTGCTCGACCACCGGCCCGCCTGCGCACGGGTGATCGCGGAACCCGACCTGCGCAACACCCCCTCCGTGGCCGCCTTCCTCGCGGCCGGCTTCCGGCTGTCCGCGGAGGTCGAACTGCCGGGGAAGCGTGCGGCCCTGATGATCCGCGACCGCGCCCTGCGCGACCGGATGTGACGTCGCCGGCGTCGCGCGCGCCGTACGGCCCGGCCGGCCGCGTCCGACCGAGGTCGCCCATGCCCCAGTACGTCCAGCCGCATCCCGGTTGTCCCCGACCGGCATCGGCCCTCTCGCACGCAGCCCTTCCGTCCCGTCCGCAGGAGCCCATCGTGACGATCTCATCCCCGACCGAGTCCGGCGCCGCCTGGGAGCGCGCGTCCCGGCGCCTGCTCGCCAAGATGCTCGCCGAGTTCGCCTACGAGGACGTGATCGCGCCGCAGCCCGATCCCGCCGCCGGCAGCGACGCGTACCGGATCGACCTCGGGCCCGACGTCACCTACCGGTTCCGCGCACGCAGGGGCTCCTACGGGAGCTGGTACGTGGACGCCGACAGCATCACTCCGACCGGTGACCCGCTGGACTTCCTCGCGCACGGGCACCACAGCGTGCTCGGCCTCAGCGGGGACACCACCGGGCATCTGATCAGGGAACTGCTCGCCACGCTGCGTGCCGACGTACGCCTCGACTCCACCGCGCTGACGGCCGCCGAACTCGCCGACCTCGGCTACGCGGAACTCGAAGGGCACCAGACCGGCCACCCCTGGCTGGTAGCCAACAAGGGGCGTATCGGATTCTCGGACGCCGACGCCGCCCACTGGGCCCCCGAGGCCCGCAGACAGCACCGGCTGCCGTGGATCGCCGTGCACCGCGACCTCGCCGCATACCGGGGCACCGGCACCCTGACCACCTCCGACCCGCTCTACGCGGAGGAACTTGCCCCCGCCGACCTCGACACCTTCCACCGCACCATCGCCGACCACGGCCGCGACCCCGCCGACTACCTGCTGCTGCCCGTCCACCCCTGGCAGTGGGAGCAGATCGTCGCCCCGCTCTTCGCACCCGCCGTCGCCGACGGTTCCCTCATCCGACTCACCACCGACAGCGACCTCCGGCTGCCGCAGCAGTCGATCCGCACCTTCCTCAACATCACCCGCCCGCAGCGCCGAACGGTCAAGCTCCCGCTGTCGGTGCTCAACACCCTCGTATGGCGCGGCCTGCCCACCGAACGCACCCTGGCGGCTCCCGCGGTCACCGCCTGGGTGCACAGGGTGCGCGACCACGACCGCTTCCTGCGCGACGAGGCCAGGGTGATCCTGCTCGGCGAGGTGGCGTCCGTCACCGTGGCCCATCCGCAGTACGACAAGATGCCCGCGGTGCCGTACCAGTACCGCGAACTGCTCGGCTGCATCTGGCGGGAGCCGCTGACCCCCTATCTCGCCCCCGGCGAACGGGCCCGCACCCTCGCCGCTCTGCTGCACACCGACCCCGCCGGTCGCGCCTTCACCGCCGAACTCGTCGCACGCTCCGCACTTTCCCCGCAGGTGTGGCTGAGACACCTCTTCGCCGCGCTTCTCCCTCCTTTGCTGCACTTCCTCTACCGCTACGGCACGGTCTTCTCCCCACACGGCGAGAACGCGATCATCGTCTACGACGAGCACGATGTCCCGGTCCGGCTGGCGGTCAAGGATTTCGTCGACGACGTGAACATCTCGGCGCAGCCGCTGCCGGAACACGACACCATGCCTGCGGATGTCCGCGCCGTGCTGCTCACCGAGCCGCCGGAATTCCTCACCCAGTTCATCCACTCGGGCCTGTTCGTCGGGGTGTTCCGCTATCTGGCACCGCTGTGCGAACGGCAACTCGGCGTTCCCGAAACCGAGTTCTGGACCCTGGTGCGGGGGGAGATCATTCGCCACCAGGAGCGCTTCCCCGAACTCAAAGATCGTTTCGCGCTCTTCGACCTGTTCACCCCGCGCATTGCCCGGCTCTGCCTGAACCGCAACCGGCTCCACCTCGACGGGTACCGTGACCGCGCCGACCGCCCGCACGCGGCGGTGCACGGGACCGTGCCCAATCCGCTCTGCGGGCCCTGAACGAGCCGCCCGGCGCCGATACGATTCGCCTGGCGGCCGTCGACGAACGGCCCGACGGCGGGAGTGGGATGGGCGGGGAGTCCGGCGGCGGGAGATGCCCGGAGTGCGGCACGACCGGCGCGCACCCCGGGCAACTGGTCTGCCAGGGGTGCTATCTGCCCTTCGCGTTGATGGCAGCCACCCTCGGCAGTGACGCGGGCACGGCGGACACGGACACCACGGACATGGGTCCCGCGAACCCAGGGAGCAAGGTTTCCCCGTCCGATCCGACGCGCGAGCACACCCGCGTCCTCGGCCGCCTGACGAGTTCCGCGTCCGGCAGCGCGAAGACCCGAAGGGACACCCCGCCGCGCGCGGTGCGACTGCGCTTCCCGGGTGACCAGGTCGTCGCGGTCGAGCCCGGCCGGCACATCCGACTGGGCCGCGAGCCGCGGCTGTGCCCGGCCGTCGCCTTCCTCGCCGCCCACGACAACCTGTCGCGCCTGCACGCCACCGTCACGGTCGAGGCCGACGGTTCCGCGTCGATCACCGACGAAGGCTCCATGAACGGCACGTTCCTGCACGGCTACCGGCTTCCGCCCCATGAGCCCGCGACGCTGCACCCGGGCGACGCCATCCGGCTCGCCGCGAACGTCACCGTTCGGGTGCTGCCCTGACCGCCGCGTAGGAGGCGACGCACCGGGCGACGGGGTGCTCGGCGCCCAAGGACACCGACGCTTCACGCGCCAACTCCGCGAGGCGCCTGGCCACCGAGGGCACGCCGTTCAGACCCTCCAGCGCACGGGCCCGGCCGAAGAGCGCCGCGAAGGACGCCGGGGCCGTCTCGGCGCCTTGCCGGGCGAGTTGCTGGAGCGCCTGCCAGTACCGCCGGTCCGCGTCGGCGAAGCGGCCGGCCGCCAGGAGCCCCTCACCCTCCTCCAGCAGCGCCCACACCACCTGCCGCGTCCCGGAGTCCAGGGCGGTGGGCGTACGGGGGGCGGGGGACGGGTGCTGCAGAGCCCGCAGCCGCCCCTCCACCTCGCGCGCGGTCGCGGGCCGGTCCGCAGGGTCCTTGGCGAGCAGACCGTGCACCAGGTGGGCGAGGTCGGCCGTCACCTCGGTGCGGCGCCGCTCGATCCGCTCGGGCGCCTCGTGCACGTGCGCGTACGCGTAACCGATGACGTTGCCTGCCGAGAAGGGCGGGCCCTCGGCGAGGAGCGCGTACAGCACGCAACCCAGCGAGTACAGGTCGGACTGGGCCGTGACCTCCCGGCCCTGCGCCTGCTCGGGCGACAGGTAGGGAGGTGAACCCATCACAGCGTGCGGATCGGTGAACCGGGCCGGTTCCGGGTCGCGCTGCGCCACCAGCCCGAAGTCGCAGATCTTGACCACGCCGCCGGGCAGCAGCATCAGGTTCTCCGGCTTGACGTCGCGGTGCACGAGGCCGTGCTCGTGGGCATGCTGCAGGCCGGCGGCGATCTGGGCGCCGTACGCCAGGACGTCGGCCACCGGAAGGCCGCCCCGCTCCAGCAGTACCTGGCCGAAGTCCCGGCCTGCCAGCAACTCCATCACCAGGAAGGGGCGGCCGTCGTGCTCGCCCGCGTCATGGACGGTCGCCACGTTCGGGTGGCCGAGCGCGGCTGCGGCGAGCGCCTCGCGGCGGAAGCGGCCCTGGCGCTCCATGCGTTCGTGTTCGGCCCACTCGGCGCGCAGGGTCAGTACCTTTACCGCCACCCGGCGTCCCAAACCCTCGTCGAGGGCGGCGTACACCTGCCCGAAGCCGCCGCCGCCCAGCTGCTCCTCCAGCCGGTAGCGGCCACTGAGGAGCATCCCGGGCCCGATCTCGTCCGGCGCCCCGCCCGTACCGCCCACCCCTCCCACTGCGCCTCCGGTCACTCGTGGCAGTCGCGTGCCGGTGGCTCCGGCGCCGGGGACCCCTGCTGTACCGGCGACTCCGCCTGCACCGGTGACGCCTCCTGCGGCCACCACAGGGAGGACGGCAGACCGACCATCGTGGGTTCCGCGGCCGCGGCGGCCTGCTGCGGTCCGACCGTACCGTCCGTCGCGTCGTCCTCGAAGACGAACTGGCGGCCGCTGGGCAGCAGTTCCAGGCGGTCGTGCAGCACGATCGCGTCCCCGCGCCGCAACTGCCACTGGGTGCCGCGGTACAGGGGCAGCAACTCGTCCCCGGTCGGCCGGCGGCGTCGGATCCGCGTGCCGTTGGCGCTGCGCTCGTCGACGACGGTCAGCCCCGCGCCGTCGTAGCCGAGCACCACATGGGTGCGGCTGACCGACTCGACCGCCGTGTCGTCGATCCAGGCGCCCAGGGCCACCCCTCCGCCGGCCGGGGCCCGGCCCACCGCCACCGGCTCGCCGGCCGTCACCATGAAGCGGCCGCGGACGGTGCCGTCCATGACCACCTTCATCTGCGCGCGGCGCGGCCGCGGCCCGGCGTCCGTCAGTGGCAGGCCGTGCGTGGGGCACAGCACCCGCTTGCCCCGGCGGCGCGGGAGCGCGGAGCCCGGGTGGTCGCCCGTGCCGAACAGCGGGCAGTCCGCCTGCGGGCAGCGCCAGTCCCGGCTGAGCACGTCCCGGTGCGCCGACGGGGCCCAGCGCCTGAGCACCCCTGCCTCCAGGAGCAGGCCCTCCTCCTCCTTGCGCGAGACCTGCCACTCCGGTGGCACCGGCATGACCCGCGGGCGTACCACCAGGGCCCCGTCCGGTCCGAGCAGCGGCCTGAGGAAGTGGTCGCGGTCGCCCGGGATCCACGGGTAGGCGCGGTGGAAGTCGAGGAAGTTGTCCGCGCTCACCACCTGCAATTCGAGCGTGTCGGCGAGCTCCAGGATGCGGTCGTCGGCCCTGGGCAGCACCTCGAGGAGCCGGTCGCGGTACCAGCGGTCCAGACGCTCGCGCTCCTGCGGCTCCAGGCGGCCGTCGGTCAGCAGCGAGCGGTCCGTGATCGGGTAGACCTGCACCGCGGGGTCGTGTGCGAACTGAGCCAGGGCGTCGAGCAGTGCCTCGAAGCGGCTCAGGTCCGCCGCTCTGTCCCCGCCGAGCGCCGGCTCGCGTACGACGTTCGCCACGTCGATCACGTACTCCGCTGCCGAGGCATCGAGGGTCAAGCGGCTCTCGCACTGCATATGACCAGAAAATAGCAGGGAGCGATCGCGGTGGTCCCGGGAACCTCCGCGCGGGCCACCCCCACCGGTGGCTCCGTCCGGATCGGGACCGCGGTGTCGGTGGGGCGCCGTAGGCTGGCCTGCCTATGACTGCCACCACCCCACCCGCCCTCACCGACCTGCTGCACGCCGCCGTCACCGCCGTCGGCGGCGTGGAGCGGGAAGGCCAGGTCACCATGGCGCAATCCGTACAGGCCGCCGTGGAAGACCAGTCGCATCTGCTCGTCCAGGCCGGCACCGGCACCGGCAAGTCGCTCGGCTACCTGGTGCCCGCCCTGGCACACGGCGAGCCCGTGGTGGTGGCCACCGCCACCCTCGCCCTCCAGCGGCAGCTGGTCGAGCGCGACCTGCCGCGGACGGTCCAGGCGCTGAAGCCGCTGCTGCGGCGCGAACCGCAGTTCGCGATCCTCAAGGGACGTTCGAACTACCTGTGCCTGCACCGGCTGCACGAAGGCGTGCCGCAGGACGACGAGGACGGCCTCTTCGACCCCTTCGAGGCCGCCGCGCCGACCAGCAAGCTCGGCCAGGACCTTCTGCGGCTGCGCGACTGGGCCGACGAGACCGGGACCGGCGACCGGGACGGACTCAGCCCCGGCGTCTCCGACCGTGCCTGGAGCCAGGTCTCGGTCACCTCCCGCGAGTGCCTGGGCGCCACCAAGTGCGCCTACGGGGCCGAGTGCTTCGCGGAGGCCGCACGCGAGCGCGCCAAACTCGCCGATGTCGTCGTGACCAATCACGCGCTGCTCGCCATCGACGCCATCGAGGGCGCCCCGGTGCTGCCGAGCCACGAGGTGCTGATCGTCGACGAGGCGCACGAACTGGTCTCCCGTGTCACCGGAGTCGCCACCGGCGAGCTGAGCCCGATCGGGGTGAACCGCGCCGTCAAACGCGCCGCCAAGCTCGTCAACGAGAAGGCCGCCGACGCGCTCCTGAGTGCCGGGGAGGGCTTCGAGCGGGTGATGGAGCTGGCTCTGCCCGGCCGGCTGGAGGAGATTCCCGAGGACCTCGCCTACGTGCTCGCCGCGCTCCGCGACGCCTGCCGGCTGGTGATCACCGCGCTGGGCGAGACCCGGGACAAGTCCGTGCAGGACGAGGACGTGGTCCGCAAGCAGGCCCTCGCGTCCGTCGAGCACGTCCATGAGGTCGCCGAACGCCTTGTGCAGGGTTCGGAGTTCGACGTGGTGTGGTGCGAGCGGCACGACAGGTTCGGTGCGTCGCTGCGGGTGGCGCCGCTGAGCGTGTCGGGCCTGCTGCGCGAGAAGCTCTTCAGCGAGCGGTCCGTGGTGCTCACCTCCGCCACGCTCAAGCTGGGCGGCGACTTCAACGGGGTGGCCGCCTCGCTCGGCCTTGCCCCCGAGGGCGCGAAGGCAGCCGAGGGCGAGGAGGACCCGCCGCCATGGAAGGGCATCGACGTCGGGTCGCCCTTCGACTACCGCCGCCAGGGGATCCTGTACGTCGCGAAGCATCTTTCCCAGCCGGGCCGCGACTCCGGCCGCGAGGACATGCTCGACGAACTCGCCGACCTGGTGGAGGCGGCAGGCGGTCGCACTCTCGGGCTCTTCTCGTCGATGCGCGGCGCCCAGGCAGCCGCGGAGGCGATGCGGGGGCGGTTGGACCACCCGGTGCTGCTCCAGGGCGAGGAGACGCTGGGCGAGCTGATCCGCGCGTTCGCCGAGGACGCCCGGACCTGCCTGTTCGGCACGCTGTCGCTGTGGCAGGGGGTGGACGTGCCGGGCGTGAACTGCCAGCTTGTGGTGATGGACCGGATCCCGTTCCCGCGGCCGGACGACCCGCTGATGAGCGCGCGGCAGAAGTCGGTGGAGGAGCGCGGGGGGAACGGCTTCATGGCGGTGGCGGCCACGCACGCCGCCCTGTTGATGGCGCAGGGCGCCGGGCGGCTGATCCGCGCCACGGGAGACCGGGGCGTGGTGGCGGTGCTCGATCCGCGGCTTTCCACCGCGCGTTACGGCGGCTTCCTGCGCTCGTCGATGCCCGAGTTCTGGTACACCAACGACCGGAACCAGGTGCGGAAGTCGCTGGCGGCGATCAATGCCGCGGCGGAGCAGCCGGTGGCGGCGGAGGCTGCGGAGACGGCCGAGGTCTAGCTGCTGAGGTGCCGCTGCCGGCGGCGCACGGTGGTGGGGCGTGCGCGGAGCGTCGTCCCCGCCGCCCCGGCACCGGGCGCTCGCCGACCGCAGCGGCTCCTGCCGGCCGTCCCGGCCGCGCTGGGCTGCCTGTTGGGCGGTTGCGCGGGGCGGCAGCGGGCGGGTCTCCAGAGCCCTCCAGAGGGCACGACAGGGCCCAGCAGGCCGCCCGTGGCGGACTGCTGGGCCCTGTCGGTCCTGTCTGCTGCCGGCGGCTGTGAGAGGCCGGCTCAGGCTCGCTCAGATTCGGCGGAGCACCGCCACGACCTTGCCGAGGATCGTCGCCTCGTCACCGGGGATCGGCTGGTAGGCCGCGTTGTGCGGCAGCAGCCACACGTGGCCGTTGTCCCGCTTAAAGCGCTTCACGGTGGCCTCGCCGTCGAGCATCGCCGCGACGATGTCGCCGTTCTCCGCCACGGGCTGGCGCCGCACGGTCACCCAGTCGCCGTCGCAGATCGCCGCCTCGATCATCGAGTCGCCGACCACCTTCAGCACGAACAGCTCGCCGTCGCCGACGAGTTGCCGCGGCAGCGGGAAGACGTCCTCGACGGACTCCTCGGCGAGGATCGGACCGCCGGCCGCGATCCGGCCGACCAGCGGGACGTACGACGCCGAGGGCTTGCCGGTGGTGTCGGTGGGCTGCGGGTGGCTCGCGTCGGACGCGCGGACCTCGTACGCGCGCGGGCGGTGCGGGTCGCGGCGCAGGAATCCCTTGCGCTCCAGCGCCATGAGCTGGTGGGCGACCGAGGAGGTGCTGGACAGCCCGACGGCCTGGCCGATCTCGCGCATGGACGGCGGATATCCGCGGCGCTGCACGGAGTCCCGGATGACCTCGATGACGCGCCGCTGGCGCTCGGTCAGTCCGGAGCTGTCGGCGCGAATACCCGGGGGCCGTCCGGGGAGTGCGCGCGCGGGCTTCGGGGCGTTGTCTTCGTTCGTCACGTCCAACGGGCCGATTCCGTCCGGGGAGCGGTCATGGGCGGGCAATGTGGCAGTGGCGCTCTCTGCGGTGGTGGTCACGGCGGCCCCTTTCGAGTTGTTCTCCACCGCATGGACTGCGGTCGGCTCGCATCCGCGTGCGGGCAGTTAGTACAACGGTAGTGGGTTTCGAAAGGTTGCGCCAAACACACGTTCGAGTGAATTAGCGTAAATCTGCTGACGCGATCAAGGTACCGGGTGTATTGATCGAATGGAAGTTCGATTCCCACATCACTTCCGGCGTGCCGGTCCAGGGTGCCGGATCGCGTGTGCGCGGCGACGCGCGGGGTGGTCCGCATTCCGTCGCAGCCAGTCTCGCACCGCCCCCGCGCGTCGCTTTCCGGACACCTTCCCGTACGCTCCGGGATGTCGCGGACGCGCTCTGTGGCGACCTCCGCAGTCACGACACGCGGACGGCACCCCTTGATGCACGAGCACCAGATCTAGTGGTTGGATAGGGCCCGGCCACCACAAGTTGTGGTTTCCAAGCGGGTCCGATGACTCCAATGTCGTTGCGATCGCCTATGCTTGAGGCTGCTTCGGGGGTTCGAGCAGGGCCCTGCGGAAGCATGTCCGCCGTGTGCTCACCGTGGTGAGGAAGGGAGTGGGAAACGCCGTGCACTGCCCCTTCTGCAGACACCCCGACAGCCGCGTCGTCGACAGCCGGACCACCGATGACGGCGCCTCGATCCGCCGCCGTCGGCAGTGTCCTGACTGCGGGAGGCGCTTCACCACCGTTGAGTCGGCCTCGCTGATGGTGATCAAGCGCAGCGGCGTCACTGAGCCCTTCAGTCGCAACAAGGTGATCGCCGGGGTGCGCAAAGCGTGCCAGGGCCGGCCGGTCACCGAGGACGCCCTCGCCCAGCTCGGGCAGCGCGTCGAGGAGGCGGTCCGGGCCACCGGCAGCGCCGAGCTGTCCACCCACGACGTGGGGCTGGCCATACTCGGCCCGCTCCAGGAGCTCGACCTCGTCGCCTACCTGCGGTTCGCCAGCGTCTACCGGGCCTTCGACTCCCTTGACGACTTCGAGCGGGCCATCACGGAGCTGCGCGAGCAGCTCCCACCCATGACTCCCGGCGGGCTTGACGAGGACCTCGGGGTCCCCGCGCCCGCAGTCGCCGACTGATCGGCGCCGGGACACGGATTTGCCCCGGTGCCCCTAGGGCCCGAGGCGGCAGACAACACACCGTGCTGCGGGAAGAACCGCGCACATCAGGGCGTTTTGCCCGTATAGGGAGGCGGAATGACAGAGACGACGAGCGGCCCGGCACGCGGTTCGCGCACCAAGGGGACGAAGGTGGCCAAGGGCCTGCGTGTCGAACGCATCCACACGACCCCGGGCGTGCACCCGTACGACGAGGTGGTCTGGGAGCACCGTGACGTCGTCATGACGAACTGGCGCGACGGGTCGATCAACTTCGAGCAGCGTGGCGTCGAGTTCCCCGACTTCTGGTCGGTGAACGCGGTCAACATCGTGACCAGCAAGTACTTCCGCGGTGCGGTCGGCAGCCCGAAGCGGGAGAAGAGCCTCAAGCAGCTCATCGACCGGGTGGTGCTCACCTACCGCAAGGCAGGCGAGAAGAACGGCTACTTCGCCGGCCCCGCGGACGCCGAGATCTTCGAGCACGAGCTGACGTACGCCCTGCTGCACCAGGTGTTCAGCTTCAACTCGCCGGTGTGGTTCAACGTCGGGACGGCCCAGCCGCAGCAGGTCTCGGCCTGCTTCATCCTGTCGGTCGACGACTCGATGGACTCGATCCTGGACTGGTACAAGGAAGAGGGGATGATCTTCAAGGGCGGCTCGGGTGCCGGCCTGAACCTCTCCCGCATCCGCTCCTCCAAGGAACTGCTGTCCTCCGGGGGCAATGCCTCGGGCCCCGTCTCCTTCATGAGGGGCGCCGACGCCTCCGCGGGCACCATCAAGTCGGGCGGTGCCACCCGCCGCGCCGCCAAGATGGTGGTCCTGGACGTCGACCACCCCGACGTCGAGGCCTTCATCGAGACCAAGGTCAAGGAAGAGCAGAAGATCCGCGCCCTGCGGGACGCCGGCTTCGACATGGACCTCGGTGGGGACGACATCACCTCCGTCCAGTACCAGAACGCCAACAACTCGGTCCGGGTCAACGACGAGTTCATGAAGGCCGTCGAGGACGGCCGCGAGTTCGGACTGCGCGCCCGGATGACCGGTGAGGTCATCGAGCAGGTCGACGCCAAGGCGCTGTTCCGCAAGCTGGCCGAGGCGGCATGGGCCTGCGCCGACCCCGGCATCCAGTACGACGACACCATCAACCACTGGCACACGTCCCCGGAGACCGGCCGGATCACCGCGTCCAACCCGTGCAGCGAGTACATGCACCTGGACAACTCCAGCTGCAACCTCGCGTCGCTGAACCTGATGAAGTTCCTGCGCCATGACGACCAGGGACACCAGACGTTCGACGCCGAGCGCTTCGCGAAGGTGGTCGAGCTGGTCATCACGGCGATGGACATCTCGATCTGCTTCGCCGACTTCCCGACCGAGAAGATCGGCGAGACCACTCGCGCCTTCCGCCAGCTCGGCATCGGCTACGCGAACCTGGGCGCGCTGCTCATGGCCACCGGGCACGCGTACGACTCGGACGGCGGTCGCGCGCTGGCCGGCGCCATCACCTCCCTGATGACCGGCACGTCCTACAAGCGGTCCGCCGAAATGGCCGCCGTGGTCGGTCCGTACGACGGCTACGCGCGCAACGCGGACGCCCACAACCGCGTCATGAAGCAGCACTCGGACGCCAACACCGTCGCCAAGCGGGTGGACGACCTCGACACCCCGGTGTGGGCCGCGGCGACCGAGGCGTGGCAGGACGTCCTCCGGCTCGGTGAGAAGAACGGTTTCCGCAACGCCCAGGCGTCGGTGCTGGCCCCCACCGGCACCATCGGCCTGATGATGGACTGCGACACGACCGGTGTGGAGCCCGACCTGGCGCTGGTCAAGTTCAAGAAGCTGGTCGGCGGCGGCTCGATGCAGATCGTGAACAACACGGTCCCCGTCTCGCTCAAGCGCCTGGGTTACCAGGAGGAGCAGATCGAGGCGATCGTCGCCCACATCGCCGAGCACGGCAACGTGATCGACGCGCCCGGCCTCAAGCAGGAGCACTACGAGGTCTTCGACTGCGCGATGGGCGAGCGGGCGATCTCCGCGATGGGCCACGTGCGGATGATGGCCGCAGCCCAGCCCTTCCTGTCGGGTGCCATCTCCAAGACGGTCAACCTGCCGGAGTCCGCGACCGTCGAGGAGGTCGAGCAGGTCTACTACGAGGGCTGGAAGCTCGGCCTGAAGGCGCTCGCGATCTACCGCGACAACTGCAAGGTCGGCCAGCCGCTGTCGGCGAAGAAGAAGCAGGACGCGAAGGCGGACGCCACGGCCGAGGCCCCCGCCCCGGTGGAGAAGGTGGTCGAGTACCGCCCGGTCCGCAAGCGCCTGCCCAAGGGCCGCCCCGGGATCACCACCTCCTTCACCGTCGGTGGCGCCGAGGGCTACATGACGGCGAACTCCTACCCGGACGACGGCCTCGGCGAGGTCTTCCTGAAGATGTCCAAGCAGGGCTCGACCCTCGCGGGCATGATGGACGCCTTCTCCATCGCGGTCTCCGTCGGCATGCAGTACGGCGTCCCGCTGGAGACCTACGTCTCGAAGTTCACCAACATGCGCTTCGAGCCCGCCGGCCTCACCGACGACCCGGACGTGCGGATGGCGCAGTCCATCGTGGACTACATCTTCCGCCGCCTGGCGCTGGACTTCCTGCCCTTCGAGACCCGCTCCGCCCTCGGCATCCACTCCGCCGAGGAGCGCCAGCGGCACCTCGACACCGGCTCCTATGAGGCCGGTGAGGACGACGTCGACGTCGAGGGACTCGCGCAGTCCGCGCCGCGCCACGTGGAAGCCCCCAAGCCGCTGTCGGTGGCCAAGCCCGCGGCCGCGGCTCCCGCTCCCAAGGAGGCGCACAACTCCACGGAGCTGCTGGAGATCCAGCTCGGCCTGAACGCCGACGCACCCCTGTGCTTCTCCTGCGGCACGAAGATGCGTCGCGCCGGAAGCTGCTACCTCTGCGAGGGCTGCGGCTCGACCAGTGGGTGCAGCTGAGCACTGACCGGCCAGGGCCGAACTGAGCGGCTGATGCCGGGTTGATCGACTCGGATCCGACCGGCCGAGTGACGTCGCGCAAAGCGATGCCACCCGGCCGGTCGCGTCGTTCGCGGGCACTGCTCGTCGGCGCTGCCCCTCGGGCACGGGGCGTCGGGTCCGGTTCCTCGGGCCGGAGACGGTGGGCGCGCGGCGGTTGTGGCGTTCGGGTGAACATCGGGAAGCGGGTGTTTCGCGCGTCAGGGCGACGTGGGGAACAGTTCCGGGAGAAGGACGTCCGAGGCGAGGGAAAACCGCCTCGGGCACGGTGAAGTCATCGATGAGCGAGGGGGATTGGTCATGGCAGGTGTGGACATTCGGTACGTGGGCGGGCCGACGGCGGTGGTGACGATCGGCGGGCTCCGTCTGCTCACCGATCCGACGTTCGACGCACCGGGGGAGTATCCGATCGGCGCCAGGAAGCTGGTGAAGACGGCAGGGCCGGCCCTGGGGCCCGCGGAGGTGGGACCGGTCGACGCCGTGTTGCTGTCGCACGACCAGCATCCGGACAACCTCGATCGTGCGGGCCGGGATCTGCTGGCCGAGGCGCCGTTGGTGCTGAGCACGCGCTCGGCCCACGACCGGCTCGTCGGCGCGGTGCGCACGCTGCCGAACTGGGAGCACGTCGACCTGCCCCGGCCGGACGGCGGGGTGCTGCGGGTGACCGGCGTGCCCGCGCAGCACGGTCCGGACGGCAGCGAGAAGCTGGTCGGCGAGGTCACGGGGTTCGTGCTGTCGGGCAGCGGCCTGCCGACGGTCTACGTCAGCGGGGACAACGCCTCGCTCGAGGTGGTGCGGTCCATCGCCGCGCGCCTGGGGCCGTTCGACGTGGCCCTGCTGTTCGCGGGCGCGGCCCGCACCGAGCTGGTGCCGGACGGCACACTGACCCTGACCAGCGCCGAGGCGGCGGAGGCCGCCGTGATCCTGGGTGCAGGACAGGTCGTGCCGCTGCATTTCGAGCAATGGGCGCACTTCACGGAGGACGGCGACAGCCTGGAGGCGGAGTTCGGGAAGGCGGGTCTGGCCGACCGCCTGCACCGGCTCGGACCAGGTGCTTCCATAGCGCTCTGAGCGAGACCCCCGCGGTGCCGGATTGGACCGGGCCGGATGCCTGACGCCACTACGATGGCGCGGTGTTGGTCAAGTGGATACGCTGCGGGGTCGTCGACCGGCCCGGATTCGATCGCGGGCAGCGCCGGTGGGTGGCGCTGCGGCAGCAGCCGGGATTTCTCGGTCAGGGCGGGGGTTGGAGCCGGTCCCAGCCGGGAGTCGCGCACCTGTTCGCCTTCTGGGACGACCGGCGCTCGTACGACGCGTTCATGGCCGGCCCGCACGACGGCGTCGCCGCTCATCAACAGGGCACGTACGAGCTGCTCGCGGTGCGGTTGTTCCAGCACCGGCTCGATGTGAAGGTTGGCTTCAAGCCGCGTTTCACCGACACGGATCTGCTCAGGGTCGCGCTGTGCAAGGTGCGACCGGAGCGCGTCGACCACTTCACGCAGATGCAGGAGCGGGTGTGGAATCCGGCCATGGCCGGCTCGCCCGGGATGCTGCGCGGGTCCTTCGGCCAGGGCGAGACGGACGACTTCCTTGTCCTGTCGATGTGGAACTCGGCCACGGAGCACGGCAAGTACCGGGAGGGGGCGGTGGAGCGGCTGTCGGAGCGTGCGGACCTGGACGGTGACGTGATCTCCGTCGCCGGTGACGTGGTGGATGTGGTGCAGGCCTGGACGGTCTGATCCGCGTTCCCGGTCCGGTCGGGTGGATGGGTTCAGCCGGCGCCGGACAGTGGGCTGCGGCCCCTCGATGCCTGCGCGGGCGCTGGTGGGCGAAGCCGCGACGGTGGCAATAGGCTGGCCGCATGGGACGCCCGCAACGCATCGTGCTCGTCCGGCACGGCGAGTCCCAGGGCAACGAGGACGACACCGTCTACGAACGGGTCCCCGACCACGCCCTGGAGCTGACCGCCGAGGGCAGAAGGCAGGCCGCACGTGCGGGCGCCCGGCTGCGCAAGGTGTTCGGCGGGGAGCGGGTGCAGGCATTCGTCTCCCCGTACCGGCGGACCTGGCACACCTTCGAGGAGTTGGGCCTGGACCCGGGGCTGGTCCAGGCACGCGAGGAGCCCCGCCTGCGGGAGCAGGACTGGGGCAACTGGCAGGACCCGGAGGACATCCAGCGCCAGCGCAAGGCCCGGGACGCGTACGGCCACTTCTTCTACCGTTTCGCGATGGGGGAGAGCGGCGCCGACGTCCATGATCGGGTGGGGGCGTTCCTGGAGACGCTCTACCGTGCCTTCGACAAACCGGACTTCCCGCCGAACGTCCTGCTGGTCACCCACGGCCTGACGATGCGACTGTTCTGTATGCGCTGGTTCCACTGGACGGTCGAGGAGTTCGAGACGCTGTCCAACCCGTCCAACGGCGAGACCCGCATGCTGCTCCTCCAGAGCTCCGGCCGCTATCACCTGGACCGTCCGTTCGAGCGCTGGGGCACTCCCTGCCCGCCCGGCGGCGGCCTGCAGTGACCGCTGTTCCGCCGGGGTGGTGCGATGTGATTCCGGTGGGAGCACACGCGAGCGCGGGCCGGTCCCGCAGCGTGTCCAGCCGCTCTCGCTGACGGGTCACCGCCCGCTCGCTCTGCCGGCTCCGGCCGCTCTGTGGGTGCCGGTGCGTGTTCCTTCCCGGTGCCGGTCAGTACGATGCGTGCGATGAGACCAGAGGTTCCGACACGATGATTCCTGAGCCCGCCCCCGAGCCTGCCTCCGAGCCGGGTCCCGTATCTGCCCGCCTGTCCCGCGCCACGGCCAGCCTGCGCGGGCTGGCGGTGGGCGACGCGCTGGGGTCCCAGTTCTTCGTCCCCGCCAACTACGCCGCCCTCCAGAGCGGCGACCTTCCGCCCGGCCCGTGGGCCTGGACCGACGACACGGAGATGGCCTGCTCCGTCCTCGCCGTGTTGGTGGCGCACGGCCGGATCGACCAGGACGCGCTCGCCCGGTCCTTCGCCGAGCACCACGACTTCGACCGCGGTTACGGGCCGGCCGTGAATCGGATGCTGCGGCTGATCCGGCAGGAGGGTGCCGACTGGCGTGAGCTCGCCGCCGGGCTGTTCAACGGGCAGGGGTCGTGGGGCAACGGGGCGGCGATGCGGATCGCGCCGCTGGGCGCCTGGTACGCGGGCGACCCGGAGCAGGCCACCCACCAGGCCGAGATCTCCGCGTACACCACGCACCAGCACCGGGAAGCCGTGGTCGGGGCGATGGCGGTCGCGGCCGCCGCCGCTCTCGCCGCGGATCCGGCGGGACCCGACGACCCCGACGCGCTCCTGGGCGCGGTGCTGGAGCTGGTGCCACGCAGCGCCGTGCACGCGGGTATCCGCCGCGCTCGCGACATGCTCGACTACGCCGACGTGGCCACCGTCGCCGCGGTGCTCGGCTGCGGCCGCCGCACCAGCGCGCACGACACGGTGCCCTTCGCACTGTGGGCCGCGGCGCGCCACCTCGGCGACTACGAGCGGGCGTTCTGGACCACGGCGCGGGTCGGCGGCGACGTGGACACCAATTGCGCGATCGTCGGGGGCATCATCGCCGCCCGCACCGGCGGGGAGCCGCCCGCCACCTGGACGCGATGGACCGAACCCCTGCCGGAATGGGCCGGATCGGCCTGATCACCCCACGGTCAGCTGCCCGTTGCCGAAGGGTAGGCTGAACACGTCATGCCCTACGTACCGCCAACCCACACCGTCGAGCGTTCGATGCGCGCCACCCTCGGCGTACGCACCGTCGCCGGAGTGGACGAGGTGGGCCGTGGCGCGTGGGCCGGACCTGTCACCGTCTGCGCGGCGGTCACTGGACTGCGCCGCCCGCCCGAGGGCCTGACCGACTCCAAGCTGATCACCCCGAAGCGACGGGCCAAGCTGGCCGCCCTCCTCACCGACTGGGTGACCTCCTACGCGCTGGGCCACGCGTCACCCGAGGAGATCGACAGCCTCGGGATGACCGCGGCGCTGCGGCTGGCCGCGGGGCGTGCCCTGGCGGATCTGCCCGAACGCCCCGACGCGGTCATCCTGGATGGCAAGCACAACTACCTGGGCGGGGCCTGGCGGGTGCGGACGGTGATCAAAGGCGACCAGTCCTGTGTCGCGGTGGCTGCCGCATCGGTGATCGCCAAGGTGCGCCGCGATGCCGCGATGGCCGAACTCGGTGTGGAATACACCCCGTTCGCCTTCGCTGACAACGCCGGATATCCGTCACCCGTTCACCGTGCGGCACTTGAGGAACTGGGTCCGACCGCGCAGCACCGGCTGTCCTGGTCGTATCTGGACGCGATGCCGCGGTGGCAGCACCTCAAGAAGGTGCGGGACGACGCCGACGCAGGGGAACAACTCGGTTTCGATTTCTGATTGGGGACCCACCCCCCGCTGCGCATTCACAGCACGTTTGATAGACATCAACTCATGCCTCTCACCCCCGAGGAGCCTCAGATTCACGAGAGCGTCCCGGGTCCCCGCACTGCTCCGACCGCCGGTCGGAATGCGTCGACCCCCCGTCCAGTTCCCGGCCCGCCGCGGCCCGCGGCACCGCGTCCCGCACCGCCGAGGGACGCCGCAGGCGCCGGCCCCGGCCGTCCCGGGCCCCACCGTCCCGCGGGCAAGGCCGGACCGGTGACCCCGTCCGCGCCGTCCGCCGTCGGCGCCGTGCCGCAGCAGCGGTCCACCGGGACCACGAGCCCCCAGATCCAGGTCATCCCCGTTCCCGAGGCCGGCGCGATCGACGCTGCCGACGAAACGGTTGACCTGCTGCTGGACACCGGCCGTGCACCCGGCGAGATCCTGGTCCTGACCGCCGGCGAGGCGCATCCGTGGGCCGCCCACGAGATGTCCTTCGGCGAGACGTCGTACTGGGCCCAGCACGACGCGGCGGACGACGTCTTCTACGCCGACATCCGGGCCGCGCGCGCCACCGGCCGCCCGGTGGTCGTCGTCGCCCTCAACGGCGGGGACGACGAAGAGATGTCGCGTGCGCTTGCGGGTGCACTGGCCCGCGCCGGTGTGCTGCTGATCGTGTGCGGCGATCCGACGCGGACCAACGGCCTGCTCGGCGCGAGCGCGTGACCGCGCCGACCGCTCGCCGGTGGGAATCGGCCCGCTGACCGCCGATCCCGGCCCCCGACGACCTGTGGTCGGTGGGCCGGCGGCCGGTGTCAGTGTGCGGCTGCCCGGCGTTCCGCCAGCGGTGCCGTCTGCGGCTCGGCGGTGTGCGCCGGCGCATTCGTGTGCTGGGCCACCGAGGTGCGGGCGTTGGGCGTTCGCCCAGCACGGCTCTCACCGATGACGTTCCAGCCGTCGTCGGTGAGGGTCACATACGATCCGCAGCGCAGGCCGTGCAAGGTGCAGGCATCGCGCAGGCCCCACATCCAGGCGCCGTCCTCCGCGGTCCAGTCCGGTCCGCCGTCGCGGCAGACCATGAGCACCGCGGTCCGCACGGGGTGGCGTAGCCGCAGGTCGTGTGGAATCACCCTGCGCAGGTGGGAGAGCAGGGAGTTGCGGCGCTCCCAGCCGTCGAGCACCCCGCTGCGGGCGGTGAAGGAGGCGCTGGCCCTGATCCGTCCGTCCGGGTCGTAGACCGCGACCACGGCGGTCGACGGCGACGGCAGGTGCCTGGCGTGCAGATCCTTGATGACATCGCGCGGGTTGGCCAGCATCGGCACTCCGCTGCCGGCCCACGCCGCCGGCTCGACGCTGCGCGACACCGGAGGGGAAGCGCTGGACGAGGTCTCAGGAACGAACCCGATGGTCACGGTCCTCCCTTCACGGATGCACCCGTAGACCGGGCGCGGGCGCACGCCGGTCAGGGGGCTCGGAGAGCCGATCGGGGAATCCAGCGCCAATTCTTCCCCTCGTACTGCCGTGCGGCAACGGTCAATTGGCACCAACGACCGGTATGGCACCGTCCGCCGGATAGATCCCCTCCGATGCGGCCGGCTAGCCCTGCACCGCCAGGACCAGCGGGAACACCGCGGTCGCCCCGGCCTGGCGGAGCAGCCGGGCCGCGACCGCCATCGTCCACCCGGTGTCCGACAGGTCGTCCACCAGCAGGATCGGGCCCGGATTCGCGCGCAGAGACGCACTTACGGGCGCGGACACCTCGAATGCGCCGTGCAGGGCGCGCACCCGCTGCGCGCTGTTGCTGCGCGGTACCGCGCCCGGATCCGCGTCCTGGGTGTGGGCGACCTCCCCCAGCAGCGGCATCCGGCCGATCTCGGCGATCTTGGTCGCCAGCGACTCCACGAGGCGGCGGTGGCGGCGCGAGGCGATGCCGACCACGCCGACCGGGCGTTGAGCCGCCCCCGGCTCGCCGCTCGCCCAGCCTCCCGGGCCCTTGGCCCAGTCCGCGAGCACCTGGACCACGGCATCCACCGCCTCATCGGGAACCGGGCGGTCCTCCGCGTCCGCGGCGAACAGCGGGCGCAGCCGGTTGCCCCATCCGATGTCGGACAGCCGGCCCAGCGCGCGGCCGGTCGCGGCCTGCTCGCCGGCCGGGACCCGCCCCTTGAGGGGTACGCCCGCCGCCTCCATACCCGTGGGCCACATCTTGCGGGGTTCGAGTTCGATGCCGGGACGTCCCAGAGCGGCACGCGCGGCTTCGAGGGCGGCGGCCGACACCTCCACCGGGAAGCGTGCGCCGGCGCAGTTGTCGCACCGGCCGCAGGGGGCGGCCTGCTCGTCGTCGAGCTGGCGGCGCAGGAACTCCATCCGGCAGTCCGTCGTCGTGGCGTACTCGCGCATCGCCTGCTGCTCCGCCTCGCGTTGGCGAGCCACCCACGCGTAGCGCTCCGTGTCATAGACCCACGGCCGACCGGTGGAGGTCCAGCCGCCGCGCACTCGCAGCACTGCCCCGTCCACGTCGAGGACCTTCAGCATGGTCTCCAGCCGTGAGCGGCGCAGGTCGACTCGCGCTTCCAGCGCGGGCACGGACAGCGGCCGGTCGGCCGCCGCCAGCACGTCGAGCGTGCGACGGACCTGGTCCTCGGGCGGGAAGGCCAGGGAGGCGAAGTACCGCCAGATCGCGGCGTCCTCCGGACCGGGGAGGAGCAGCACCTCGGCATGGTCGACGCCGCGGCCGGCCCTGCCGACCTGCTGGTAGTAAGCGATGGGGGAGGAGGGCGATCCGACGTGCACCACGAAGCCGAGGTCGGGTTTGTCGAAGCCCATGCCCAGGGCGGAGGTGGCGACCAGCGCCTTGACGCGGTTGGCCAGCAGATCCGCCTCGGCGGCCTGCCGGTCGGCGTTCTCGGTTCGGCCCGAGTACGAGGCCACCTCGTAGCCGCGGTGGCGCAGGAAGGCGGTGATCTCCTCGGTGGCGGCCACCGTCATCGCGTAGATGATCCCGGAGCCCGGCAGGGTGTCGAGGTGGTCGGCCAGCCACGCCAGCCGGTGGGCCGCGTCCGGCAGGCGCAGGACGCCGAGCGAGAGGCTCTCGCGCTCCAGCGAACCGCGCAGCACGAGGGCGCCCTCCTCCGCACCCGCGGCCGTGCCGGTACCGAGCTGCTCGGCGATGTCCGAGGTGACACGGGCGTTGGCGGTGGCGGTGGTGGCCAGCACCGGCACGCCGGGCCGCAGGTCGGCGAGCATGGTGCGCAGCCGCCGGTAGTCCGGGCGGAAGTCGTGTCCCCAGTCGGAGATGCAGTGCGCCTCGTCGACGACGAGCAGGCCGGTGGTCGCCGCCAGCTTCGGCAGCACCTGGTCCCGGAAATCGGGGTTGTTCAGCCGCTCGGGGCTGACCAGCAGGACGTCGACCTCGCCGGTGGCGATTTCGGCCTCGATCGCGCTCCACTCCTCGCTGTTCGACGAGTTGATGGTGCGGGCGTTGATCCCCGCGCGCGCGGCCGCCTCCACCTGGTTGCGCATGAGCGCGAGCAGTGGAGAGACGATCACCGTCGGCCCGCTGCCCCGCTCGCGCAGAAGCGCGGTGGCCACGAAGTAGACCGCGGACTTGCCCCATCCCGTCCGCTGGACCACCAACGCTCTGCGGCCGTGCGCGACGAGCGCCTCCACGGCCCGCCACTGGTCCTCGCGCAGGCGCGCGGATCCGGGCTCGGCGTCGAGGAGTCGGCTCAGTACGGTGTCGGCCGCGCTGCGCAGCGCGGTGGTCGTCTCGGTCATGCCTCTATGCAACCCGACCGGACCGACACTTCGCCAACCACCGGCCGTCGACCTGTGGAAAACCTGCCCGCACAGGTTTTCCACAGCCGAGCGGGTGATCCTCCGCGGGCCGACCGCGCCGTGCGTCATCGTCGAGACATGACACAGAGCGACGAGATCCGGCACGGACAGTCATCGGACGGACCGATGGACGTCAAAGTCACGCTGCGCGGCCCCGCGGAACTCGCGGACGCGTTGCCCTACCTGCTCGGCTTCCACCCGACGGACAGCCTGGTCCTCGTGGCGCTCCACGGGGAGCACGGCCGCTTCGGCGGCAGACTGCGGGTGAGCCTGCCGGAGAATCCAGTCGACTGGCCCGGCAGCGCCGACCGGCTCGCGGAGTGCCTGGTGAGAAACAGTGCCCGCCGCAGTGGACACCCGGACGCGGTCGTGGTCTTCCTCTGCCAGGACCCGTCCGAAGGCGAGCGCCCCTCGGAGGTGATGGAGCGACTGCGACCGCTCGCGCAGCGGTTGAGGGTCGCCTGCGGAGAGTTGGAGGTGCCGGTGGTCGAGGCGCTGTGCGTGTCGGCCGGGCGCTGGTGGTCCTACTGCCGGCCGGACCGCGTGCCCGCACCTGCCGAGGGCACCGCGCTTCCCCTGCCGGGAAGCAGCGCGATGGCTGCCACGGCCGCGTATGCGGGCCTGCCGGTTCCCTGCTCTCTGCGGGACGTCGAGGGTCGGCTCAGCCCGCCACGGGCTCGCGACTCCCGCCAGGAGAACGCCTTGGATGCGGCCTGCGCCGAACTGCTGCCGCGGTTGCTGACCGACAGCCGCGTGGAGGAGATGCGCCGCCGCACCCTCGGCCTGGCGCGCGTCGCGCTGGAGAGGTTCCGGGCCGCGCCACGGCTGGAGGACCCGGCCCGCGCCGACCGGCAGGACGACGCGCTGCTGGCGGACGACGAAGCGGCCACCATGATTCTGGGCCTCCAGGACAAGGCGGCGCGCGACCGGGCGGCTGAATGGGCGGACCCCGGCCAGGCCGACGCGGCGGTGCGGTTGTGGCGTGCCCTGGCCCGCCGCTGCTCCGGGCCGTACCAGGAGCACGCCGTCGCGCCCCTCACCCTCGCCGGCTGGGTCGCGTGGTCGACCGGGGACGAGAGCGAGGCCCGCATTGCCCTGGGGATGGCGCTCCACCTCGATCCGCACTACACCTTCGCCCGGCTGCTGCACACATCCGTCAACGAGGGCCTTGACCCCGAGTTGGTGCGGTGCAGCCTGCGCAAGGAGAGGCGCAAACGGGTGCTCGGCACGGCGGCCGCTCGCCGAGGGCCGACGGGGCCGGCCGGAAGGGGCCCGGCCCATCGTTCACCCGGTGACCGACGTGCGCGGAGCCGACGATGAGCCAGCTGTGCGACCTGCGTCCCGCATCTGCCGTCGCGGGGGCGGTGGAGTCGGCGGCGGAGCGAGGTCCGCTGGTGAGCAGCGAAGGGCATCGGAGGGCCGTCCGGGAGCCGAGCGTAGGTGAGCGCGGTGTGAAGCATGCGGTGAAGGGTGCGCCCGCCGGAGGGAGTACGGGCGGGTGCGCCGGACGGGTCCAGCGCCCTGCTCGACCTGGATGCCCAGGTGATCCGGGACGTGGCGGGTGCGCGCCGAGCGGCGAGCCCGACGATGGCCGGGAATCACCGCGACCTGATCGTCAAGAGCGTCGATCCGGCTGTTTATCGTCAGGCAGACGACTAAGATCGCGTCATGTCGCCCTACGACCCGTCGGCCTTTCCGCCCTTTGCCGTCACCGTCGACCTGGTGGTGCTCACGGTGCGACATCACGCGCTGTGCGCGCTCTCGGTCCGCAGGGGCGAGCCCCCCTTCCAGGGTCGATGGGCACTGCCGGGCGGCTTCGTGCGCGACGACGAGGACCTGTCGCAGGCGGCGGCGCGCGAGCTGGCCGAGGAGACGGGTCTGCGGGCGCAGAACGGCGCCCATCTGGAACAACTCGCCACCTACGGAGATCCGCAGCGCGACCCGCGGATGAGGGTGGTCAGCGTGGCGCACCTCGTACTGGCTCCGGACCTGCCGGCGCCGCGAGCCGGTGGCGACGCCCGCAGTGCCCGCTGGGCGCCGGTCGGCACGCTCCTGGCGGAGAACGGGCAGGACCACGCGGGGGATGCGACCGGGCTCGCCTTCGACCATGGCCGCATCCTGGCCGACGGAGTGGAGCGGGCGCGTTCGAAGATCGAGTACTCGTCTCTGGCCACGGCCTTCTGTCCGCCCGAGTTCACCGTCGGCGAGCTGCGGCGGGTCTACGAGGCGGTGTGGGGAGTGGCGCTCGACCCGCGCAACTTCCACCGCAAGGTGACCGGGACGGTCGGGTTCCTCGTACCGACCGGGGGCACGACGACCCGTCAGGGCGGCCGTCCTGCACAGCTGTTCAGGGCCGGGGGCGCGGCGCTCCTCAATCCGCCAATGCTCCGACCAGAAGTGTAATTTCAAGGCTTTTGTCCGTTTTATTAGGTATTCCAGCGCTATGGTGCTGGAGTGATCCAGGCCATCGGACTGACCAGCTTCTCCCGCCGCAAAACCCCGCCCGCCGTCGCCGACCTGACCTTCGAGGTGCGGGAGGGCGAGGTGACCGGTCTGCTCGGGCCGACCGGCTCGGGAAAGTCCACGGCGCTCCGCCTCCTGCTGGGAGTGCAGGCCGGCCGTGGCGCCACCCTGGTCGACGGTCGCCCCCTGCACGAACTGGCCCGCCCCGCCCACGACATCGGATCCCTGCTGGGGGACGTCCCCGGGCACCCCCGGCGTAGCGCCCGCGGTCACCTGCGCATGCTCTGCGCCGCCTACGGGCTGCCGCTGTCGCGGGCCGACGAGATCCTCGACGTGGTCGGCCTGGACGCGGTGGCGGAAGAGCGGCTGGAGACGCACTCGCTCGGCATGGACCGCCGGCTGGGCTTCGCCGTCGCGCTGCTCTCCCGCCCGCGCGCCCTGATCCTGGACGACCCTGCCCGCGGGCTCCTGCCGCGGGAGGCCGCCTGGGTCCACGAACTGGTGCGCCGGCACGCGGCGGAGGGCGGAGCCGTCCTGCTCACCGGCAGGGACGCGGGCGCTCTGGCGCGGACGTCGGACCGCGTCATCGCGCTGGACGGGGGACGGCTCGTCGCGGACGAGACCGCCGATCAGTTCGCGCGCAGCCGGCTGCGGCCCTACGTGGCGGTGCGGTCGCCCTACGCCCAGCGGCTGGCCGAACTGCTCAGCGGTGAGGGGGCCGAGGTGGTCGCCGCGAGCGGCAGCCGCATCGCCGTCTACGGCACGACGTCCGCGGTGGTCGGGGAGACCGCCTACCGGCACGGCATCCTGCTGCACGAACTGGCCGACACCACCGGTGACCGGCTGGAGCGGCCGCCCGCCCAGGCGGACCCGGAGGAGCGGGCAGTGCGGAGGCGGCGGTTCGCGACCCGGCGGGTGCGTCGCATCGGGCGCCGCCCGGGCCCGGTCCGCGCGATCGGGTACGAGGTCCGGCGGGCCTTCGGGGTGCGCACCCCCTGGCCGACCGTGTTCACCGCGCTGGCGTGCTCGGTGCTGGCGACCGTCTGGATCGCGCGTACCGGTTCGGCGAACTCCTCGCCCCTGCGGATGCTGTCCGGCTGGGCGCCCGAACTGCCGATCCCCGCGTCGGCGATCGGCGCCGGGCTGCTCGGCGCGCTCAGCTACGGGCAGGAGTTCCGCTTCCCGGCGCTGGCACCCGGACACGGTCCCGAGCCGCGCAGCTCCCGCCTGCTCCGCGCCAAGCTCCTGGTCGGCGCGCTGACCGCACTGGCCCTCGCGTTCATGGCCTCCGCCGCCGACGTGGCCGTGCTCCGGCTGATCGCCCCCGCCCGCGTCCCGGATCCGCTGGACCACCCGGCGGCGCTGGCCGGTTGCGCCGCCCTCACGGTCGGATGCTGCTGGGCCGGAGTCCTGGCGGCAGCGGTGTTCCGTACGACGGCGCTCGGGCTGTCCGCGGTCCTGGCGGTGCCGCTGCTCGCCGTACCGGGCGTACGCGCCCTGCTCGGTGGGCGGCAGGCCAAAGAACTCGGCGACGCCGGAGGAGCGTTGTGGTCGGTGGTGACCGGGGTGTCACAGGACGGCGGCGGGGGAGCGGGCAGGGTGCTGCGCTTCGTCGGTCAACCGTTCTTCCTGGGACTGGCGTTGTCGCTCACGGTGCTGGTCGGCGCTTTCGCGGTAAGCGCGTTGCGCGGCCGGCGCCAGGAGCGGAGGTCAACTGCCGTCCCCACTGCCGGAAGCGCGACGCTCACAGGCAAGAAGGGATGAATCCTCCAGAAAAAACGTCAATGATCAGGTGATGAGTGCTCACCCTTTCGTGTGCTTTTCAGCAAAGCCCTCAAGGCCCGGTTCGGCATCGCCGACAAAGGATGCGTGAGTACCCTTGCGCATTCCATGATGACCGCGGCCCGTTCCGCCGACTCCGGCATCGCCGGTTCGGGCGAGCTTGATCGCTATCCGTACACCGAGGGCCCTGGCGCGGAGCGCCCCGGGCTCGCCGCCTGGGAAGGCGTGGAACCCGACATGGGCCGGGTCGGCCGCCGCGCCGGAGGCAGCCGCGGCCGTGGTCTGCACGGCCAACTCGTCCAGCAGCTGGGTCAGATGATCGTCTCGGGCGACCTGGGTGCGGACCGCCCGCTGGTCCCCGAGGAGATTGGTCAGCGCTTCGAGGTCTCCCGCACCGTGGTGCGCGAGTCCCTGCGCGTGCTGGAGGCCAAGGGCCTGGTCAGCGCTCGTCCCAATGTCGGCACCCGGGTCCGCCCGGTCAGCGACTGGAACCTGCTGGACCCCGACATCATCGAGTGGCGTGCCTTCGGCCCCCAGCGCGAGGACCAGCGGCGCGAACTGCTCGAACTGCGCACGACCATCGAGCCCGTCGCCGCCCGCCTGGCAGCCGGCCACGGCCGTGAGGACGTCCAGCAGCGGCTCGCCGACATGGCCGAGATCATGGCCCACGCCAGCGCCCAGGGCGACACGCTCACCTTCACCCGCGCCGACGTCGAGTTCCACAGCCTCGTGCTCCAGGTCGCGGGCAACCGGATGCTGGAGCACCTGTCCGGCATCGTCTCGGCCGCTCTGCACGTCTCCGGCGGTCTGGCCACCGGGTGCGAGCGTCCGGGGGACACCTCGGTCGGCCTCCACCACCGGATCGTCGAGGCGCTGGCCGAGGGCGACGGCGGCACCGCCGAGGCGGCGATGCGCCAGTTGCTGGCCGCCCCCGCCGAGCCGGCCTCCGTGCCCCCCGCCGACCACGTCGTCCCGGCACCCCGCGAGAAGAACTGATCCCCCGCGAGCCGCCGCGGACTCCGATCCAGGGGTCAGCGGCGGCCCCATGTGTGCGAGATGTCCCGCTCTGGTATGTATCAGTACGTTATGGGGTGTGACTCGGGCCACGTAAGCTTGGCGTAACGCTTGGCGAGGCAGTGCGATGACTTAAGAGGTGGCCGCCGCACACGCAATGTTCAACAGAATATTCGGCGTCGTCTCTGACGCTGAGTCGCTGTGCGGTACCACCCAGTCGTTCCCATCGTTCCGAGAGGTTGTTCGTGTCGGCCAGCACATCCCGTACGCTCCCGTCCGAGATCGCCGAATCCGAGTCTCTGATGGCGCTCATCGAGCAGGGTAAGGCCCAGGGCCAGATCGCCGGCGACGATGTGCGTCGGGCGTTCGAAGCGGACCAGATTCCGGCAACCCAGTGGAAGAACGTTCTGCGCAGCCTCAACCAGGTCCTCGACGAGGAGGGTGTGACGCTGATGGTGACCGCCGCAGAGGCGCCCAAGCGCACCCGTAAGAGCGTCGCAGCCAAGAGCCCGGCGAAACGTACTGCCACCAAAACGGTCGCCACCAAGGCGGCGGCCCCAGCCAAGAAGACCGTAGCGCCCAAGGTCGACGCCCCGGAGGCGGCGACCGAGGCCGAGACCACGGTGGAGCAATCGGTGGAGGCGGAAACCCCAGCCAAGAAGGCGCCCGCGAAGAAGACCGCCGCCAAGAAGGCGGTTGCCAAGAAGGCCCCGGCGAAGAAGGTGGCGGCGAAGAAGACCGCCGCGCCCGGGGACGAGGCTGCCGCCGAGACGGACGAGCCGGTCGAGGACGGCGCGCCGGGCAAGGGCGGCGAGGACGAGGCCGAGAAGCCGGAGTCCGAGAGCTTCGTGCTCTCCGACGACGACGAGGACGACGCGCCTGCCCAGCAGGTCGCCGTCGCCGGTGCCACGGCCGACCCGGTCAAGGACTACCTGAAGCAGATCGGCAAGGTCCCGCTGCTCAACGCGGAGCAGGAGGTCGAGCTCGCCAAGCGGATCGAGGCCGGCCTGTTCGCCGAGGACAAGCTGGCGGCGGCGGACAAGCTCGCGCCGAAGCTCAAGCGCGAACTGGAGATCATCGCCGAGGACGGCCGGTGGGCGAAGAACCACCTGCTGGAGGCGAACCTCCGCCTCGTGGTCTCGCTGGCCAAGCGGTACACCGGTCGGGGCATGCTCTTCCTCGACCTGATCCAGGAGGGCAACCTGGGCCTGATCCGTGCGGTCGAGAAGTTCGACTACACCAAGGGCTTCAAGTTCTCCACCTATGCCACCTGGTGGATCCGCCAGGCGATCACCCGCGCCATGGCCGACCAGGCCCGCACCATCCGTATCCCGGTGCACATGGTCGAGGTCATCAACAAGCTGGCCCGCGTCCAGCGCCAGATGCTCCAGGACCTGGGCCGCGAGCCCACTCCGGAGGAACTGGCCAAGGAACTCGACATGACCCCCGAGAAGGTCATCGAGGTCCAGAAGTACGGCCGTGAGCCCATCTCGCTGCACACCCCGCTCGGCGAGGACGGCGACAGCGAGTTCGGTGACCTGATCGAGGACTCCGAAGCGGTCGTGCCCGCCGACGCGGTGAGCTTCACGCTCCTCCAGGAACAGCTCCACTCGGTGCTGGACACCCTGTCCGAGCGCGAGGCCGGCGTGGTCTCCATGCGCTTCGGCCTCACGGACGGGCAGCCCAAGACGCTGGACGAGATCGGCAAGGTCTACGGAGTGACGCGTGAGCGCATCCGCCAGATCGAGTCGAAGACGATGTCCAAGCTGCGCCACCCGTCGCGCTCGCAGGTGCTGCGCGACTACCTCGACTGACAGCTCGTCGCTCGAGCGTCGAAGGGGCCACGCGGGGAGACCCGCGTGGCCTCTTTCGGTCCGATTTCAGTCCGGCGTCTTTGCGGATGCGGCCCCCTGACCTGTCGATGACTCTGGGTATCCCGAGTGATTCACAGGGTCAGGAGGCCCCCGCATGCGTTTCAGCGTCCGTACCGTCATCGCGGCCATAGTCGCGCTGCTGCCGGCTCTGGTGGTGCCTCTGGCGCTGCCCGCCACTCCGGCAGCGGCCCACGAGGTCGTCGTGGGCGGTACCCCGACCACGACCCAGCAGGAGCCCTGGGTGGTGGCGCTGTCCAGCCGCTCCCGCTTCGGCTCCGACCGTTCGGGCCAGTTCTGCGGTGGAGTGGCCGTAGGGGCTCGAACGGTGGTCACCGCCGCACACTGCTTCGGCAAGGAAGCGCTCGGTGTGGACGACTGGCAGCAGCTGCCGGATCTCCGGGTCATCGCGGACCGCACCGATCTGACCAGTGCCAGCGGTGAGGAGATCCAGTTGTCCAAGGTCTGGGTGAACCCGGACTTCGACCAGACCACCAACGCCAACGACGTTGCGGTGATCACGCTCGCGCAGCCGCTGCCGAGCGGTGCGGCCATTCCGATGGCGGAACCGTCCGACGCGGATTCCTACCGCGCCGGCACCGTGGCGGAGGTCTACGGCTGGGGGGACACGACCGGCAACGGGGGGTACGCGACCGGATTGCGCACCGCAGGCGTCACCGTCCTCGCGGACTCAGCCTGTGAGAAGGCATATCCGGGCGGTAGCGTCGGTACGTACGCCCCGGCGTCGATGATGTGCGCCGGGGTGAACGGCGGCGGCCGGGACGCCTGCCAGGGCGACAGCGGTGGGCCGCTGGTCGTCGCCGGCAAGCTGGTCGGCCTTGTCTCGTGGGGGAACGGGTGCGCTCTCGCGGACTTCCCGGGCGTCTACACCCGGGTCTCCGCGATGGAGGCACTGATCGCGCAGCACATGTGAGCGGCGCCCCGAGGGGCCCGGCTCATGGCTGCGCGTGTCGTGGCTGAACGGGAAAACCCGCGGGCGGACACCCCCTCAAGGGGTCCGTCCGCCCGCGGCTCCGAACTCGTCGCTGGTGTGAAGGCTCAGCGCTCGTCGTCTCCCGTCGACGCCGGGGTCTCGTTCAGCCGGCCGGTCTCGTCCTGTATCTCGGCTGCGATCTTCTTCAGTTCGGGCTCGAACTTGCGGCCATGGTGCGCGCAGAAGAGCAGCTCTCCGCCACTGATGAGCACGACACGCAGGTAGGCCTGAGCGCCGCAACGGTCGCAGCGGTCGCCCGCTGTCAGCGGACTCGCGGGGGTCAGAACAGTAGTCACGTCGCCTCTTCTCTAGCTCGACGAGCAGTCGTACCAGGGTCAACATCCAACCAGGCCGAAAACGTTCCCGCAGACGGCTTTTTCTCGGAACCGTCTTCGATATGACCGGGTGTGACCGATTGGCGGCGAATAGGAGTCAATTGCGCCGGATGTCGGGTGTGGAGCTGTTGTCCGGCTCGCCCCCCGGTTGGCGACCGGGTTGTTGGAGAGGACGTGCCCGGAGCCTAAATGGTTCATGCCTCTTTGGGAACGTGACATGTGTATCACTCGCGCGGGTTATCGAACGCCTGCTCGACAAGGATTAGGATGGGCTGTCCGGATGCCGGGTCGCAGCACTGTCCGCCTGCCCCGCATCGGTACCCTCTCACCGATACGGCTGAATATCTTGACCGAGGAGCTGCCCGCGTGACCGCCGAAACAACCGTGCCGCCCTCCGCGCTACTGACCGGTGCAGATCGCGACGGTTCCAACTACACAGCGCGGCATCTCCTTGTCCTCGAAGGTCTCGAGGCCGTCCGCAAGCGACCCGGTATGTACATCGGGTCGACCGACAGTCGCGGCCTGATGCACTGCATCTGGGAGATCATCGACAACTCCGTCGACGAGGCGCTGGCCGGTCACGGCGACCGCATCGAGGTCGTGCTGCGCTCCGACTCATCCATCGAGGTGCGCGACAACGGCCGCGGCATCCCGGTCGACGTCGAGCCGAAGACCGGACTGTCCGGCGTCGAGGTCGTCATGACCAAGCTGCACGCCGGCGGCAAGTTCGGCGGCGGGTCCTACGCGGCCTCCGGCGGTCTGCACGGAGTCGGCGCCTCGGTGGTCAACGCGCTGTCCGCGCGCCTGGACGTCGAAGTGGACCGTGGCGGGCACACCCACAGCATCAGCTTCCGCCGGGGCGTGCCCGGCGTCTTCGCCGAGTCCGGCCCGGACGCCGCCTTCGAGCCGGCCAGTGGCGTGAACCGCACCAAGAAGGTCCCGCGCACGCGCACCGGCACCCGGGTGCGTTACTGGGCGGATCGGCAGATCTTCCTCAAGGACGCCAGGCTCTCGCTGGACACCCTCCACCAACGGGCCCGCCAGACCGCCTTCCTGGTCCCCGGGCTGACCATCGTGGTGCGCGACGAGCGTGGGGTGGAGGAGGGCCGGCCGGTCGAGGAGGTCTTCCACTACGACGGCGGGATCAGCGAGTTCTGCGAGTACCTCGCCCCCGACAAGCCGATCTGCGACGTGCAGCGGCTGTCCGGCAGTGGCACCTTCAAGGAGACCGTCCCCGTACTCGACGACCGCGGCCACATGACGCCCACCGAGGTCACCCGCGAACTCGGCGTCGACATCGCGCTGCGCTGGGGCACCGGATACGACAGCAACCTCAAGTCGTTCGTCAACATCATCGCGACGCCCAAGGGCGGTACCCACGTCACCGGGTTCGAGCGCTCGGTGGCCAAGACGGTCAACGAGGTGCTGCGCGCCACGAAGCTGCTGCGCGTCGCCGAGGACGACGTCGTCAAGGACGACGCCATGGAGGGCCTGACGGCGGTGGTCACCGTCCGGCTGGCCGAGCCGCAGTTCGAGGGGCAGACCAAGGAGGTGCTGGGCACCTCGGCGGCAAACCGCATCGTGGCCGCCGTGGTGGCCAAGGAGCTCAAGGACTTCCTCACCTCCACCCGGCGCGACACCAAGGCCCAGGCAAGGGCGGTGCTGGAGAAGACCGTTGCCGCGGCCAGGACCCGGATCGCGGCCCGGCAGCACAAGGAGGCGCAGCGCAGGAAGACCGCGCTGGAGACCTCCTCGCTGCCCGCCAAGCTCGCCGACTGCCGCAGCGACAACGTCGAACGCAGCGAACTGTTCATCGTCGAGGGCGACTCGGCGCTCGGCACCGCCAAGCTGGCGCGCAACTCGGAGTTCCAGGCACTCCTGCCGATCCGCGGCAAGATCCTCAACGTGCAGAAGTCCTCCGTCTCGGACATGCTCAAGAACGCCGAGTGCGGCGCGATCATCCAGGTCATAGGAGCCGGCTCCGGGCGCACCTTCGACATCGACCAGGCGCGCTACGGCAAGGTGATCTTCCTGGCCGACGCCGACGTCGACGGCGCCCACATCCGCTGCCTGCTGCTGACCCTCTTCCAGCGCTACATGCGGGCCATGGTCGAGGAGGGGCGGGTCTTCTCGGCGGTGCCCCCGCTGCACCGGATCGAGCTTGTCCAGCCCAAGAAGGGCCAGGACAAGTACCTGTACACCTACTCCGACGCCGAGCTGCGGCAGACGCTGCTGGACCTCAAGCGGCGCAACGTCCGCTACAAGGACAGCATCCAGCGCTACAAGGGCCTCGGCGAGATGGACGCCAACCAGCTCGCGGAGACCACGATGGACCCGCGCCACCGCACCCTGCGCCGGATCAACATCAGCGACCTCGAAGCCGCGGAGCAGGCGTTCGACCTCCTGATGGGCAACGAGGTGGCGCCGCGCAAGGAGTTCATCTCCAGCTCCGCGTCCACCCTGGACCGTTCGAAGATCGACGTCTGACGCGAGGCGTCGGGTGCGCGGGGCGTGAGGAGACCCGGAGGGGGGCCGGCGTGCTCCCCCAGAGGCGCGCTGACGGGTGGTCAGGGTGGGAGGGCCTCGCCCGCGGGACAGGGACTCTCGCGGGCGCAGGAGGCCGCGATGACGCGGACGAGCCGCCGGCCGGAGCGCGGGCGGCGGCTCGCCGGGTTTGCCCATGGGGGCTCCACGGCCCGGGGCGGGCGGGTTCGGGCCTGCTTGTTGCAGGGGTTGAGCTTCCCGCTCACCTTGACGATGTTCGGCGCGTAGATCCAGCCGCCCACGCCGGTGGAGACGTTCTCGCCGTGGATCCACTCGCGTCCCGCGGTGTTGCCGTGCCAGCAGTACCCGACCGACCTGCGCACCGCGAACCCTGCCCGACGCAGGATCGACCGCCGCCAACTCCGGATCCAGGCAGGGCTGTCGGGCGCCGTGGCCGGGATCGGACCGGGTTGACTCCACGGCGCAGTCGAGGCAGCGGTCGGCTGCCCCTCCGGCTGGTTCTGTCGGCGGAAGTGGGTGAGCCTGCCGAACGAGGCGACCCTGGCGGGCGGCGACTCCACCAGGGAGGACAGCCAGTCCGTGTCGTGGCAGCACTTGACCATCAGCAGCGCGCTGGAGCGTGTCCTCACGCCGCCAGGTGTCGCGCACGGAGGAGTGGGCGAAGTGAACCGCGCGGGTCGTGAACGGCACTGGCGGGGAGCGGGCTTACCTGGGTCGGGGCGGGGGCTCCACCCGAGGGTGGAGAGACGGTTTCAACCCGGGGCTTGATCCGCTGACCAGTGGATTTCCGTAGATTCGACGACACAAGCCCCTCGTCTCGTCGAGCCTCGGAGGCACCCGCCATGTCCGGTTTGACCAATGCCCTGGTGATCGTCGCGGTCGTCGGCGTGGTGATCGCCCGTCAGCTCAGGCCGCGCGCGGTCGCGGGCGGCCGCTGGTGGCTCATGCCGGTCATCCTGCTGGCGCTGGCGATACGCGAGGGCGGCGGTCTCATCGACAGCCATCACGAGCAGGCCGCCGTGGTGCTGCTCGCCGCCGAGTTGGTGGTCGGCGGCGTGATGGGTGTCGTCTGGGCCACGACCACTCACCTGTGGACCGAGCCCGACGGCCGGGTGATGGCCAAGGGCACCAAGGCCACCATCGCGGTGTGGGTGCTCGGCATAGCGGTTCGCGCGGGGCTGTACGCGATCGCGGCGGCGGTCGGTGTGCGTCAGACCTCGACCTCGGTACTGATCGCGGTCGCCGCGACGCTGCTGATACGCAGCGGCGTGCTCTACTGGCGGGCCCAGAGCCTGGGGCCGTCGTACCGTACGGCTTCATGAGCATCTGGACGACTTGGCCCTCAATTGAGGCGCTGTCCCGTGAGGGCCGGCCGAAGTCCCGGCGGCGCGTCGGGCGCGGTGTCCGGCTGGTGCTGATGGCCGTCGCGGTGTGGGCGATCGCCGCCAAGGGGGACCTGAACCCGTGGGCTTCCCTGGGTGCGTGTCTCGGGGTGCTGGCCGCGTGGGCGGTGCTGTGGGCGTACTTCCGCGTCACTCTGCGCCACCGGTTGTGGCCGGCGCTCGGGCTGATCGCGCTGCTGGTGGCGGGTGGTGCGATCGCGGACGGAGCGGGCGCGCGGCTGGCGGCGGGGCTGCTGTGGTGCGGGTGCGGGGTGCTGTCGTTGGAGCGGCTGCCGCTGGCCGCGGGGTTGCCGACCGCGGCGGTGTCGCTGACCTTGTTCGGGTTGCTCGCGAGCGGTGCGAACTGGTTGGTGGCGACCGTGACCGCGCTCGGTCTGGCTCTCGCGGGCTACACGGTGCGACTGGACGCCGAGGCCCGAGGGAACACCCAGCGGCTGCTGGTCCAGGAGCGGGCCGCGCGGAAGGCGGAGGCACAGACGGCCGCGCTCGCCGAGCGGGCCAGGATCGCCCGGGAGATCCACGACGTGCTCGCGCACAGCCTGTCGGCGCAGACCGTCCACCTGGAGGCCACTCGTCTGCTGGTCGAGCGTGGAGCGGAGCGGGAGGTGGTGCTGGAGCGAGTGGTGGCGGCTCGCCGGATGGCGCGGGAAGGGCTGGCCGAGACGCGGCAGGCGCTGTCCGCGCTGCGCGGCGACCTGGCGCCGGTGGAGGACTTCCTCCGGGAGTTGGTGGCGTCGGAGGGAGCCCGGCTGGAGGTCGAGGGGGACTCGCGGCGGCTGCCGGCGGAGGCGGGGCTCGCGGTGCGGAGGGTCGCGCAGGAGGCGATGACGAACGTGCGCAAGCACGCGCCCGGGGCGGAGGTCGTGCTGCGGCTGGAGTACCGGCCGGAGGAGGTGGAGTTGGAGTTCCGTGATTTCGGCGGCCGATCGCCTGTGGACAACTCTTTGGGGGCGTCCGGGTCGGGCTACGGTCTTCGGGGGATGCGGGAGCGCGCCGAGTTGCTGGGAGGCGCGCTGGACGCCGGACCGGCCGAGGAGGGCTTTGTGGTGCGCTTGCGGGTGCCCGCATGACGCGGGTGGTGGTCGCGGACGACCAGACGGTGGTGCGCGAGGGAATCGTGATGTTGCTGGGATTGCTGCCCGGGCTCGAAGTGGTGGGGGCGGCGGGAGACGGAGAGGAGGCGGTGCGGCTGGTGGCGGAGCGGCATCCGGACGTGGTGCTGATGGATCTGAGGATGCCCCGGTGCGACGGGGTCGAGGCGACCCGGCGGATTCGTGAGCAGTACCCGGGGACGCAGGTGGTGGTGCTGACGACGTATGCGGACGACGACTCGTTGTTCCCCGCGCTGCGGGCCGGCGCTCGCGGATACCTGACGAAGGACGCGGGCGGGGAGGAGATCGCCCGGGCCATCACGGATGTGACGGCGGGCCGTGCGGGGCTGTCTCCGGCAGTGCAGAGCAGGGTGCTGGACGCTCTGACGAAGGGTGGGCGGCCGGTGCCGGGGCCGGTGCGTCGGGAGGGAGAGGAGTTGCCCGACGGGTTGACGATACGGGAGGCGGAGGTGTTGGCACTGGTGGCGGAGGGATTGTCCAACACGGAGATCGCCGGGCGGTTGCACGTGAGCATGGCCACGGTGAAGACGCACATCAACAACCTGTTCGCCAAGACCGGAGTGCGCGATCGGGCCCAGGCGGTGGGATACGCCTACCGCCACGGGATCACCTGATGGTGTGAAGGTTTGGGCTTGTTGGACCTGGATCTTCCCGCTCTGTCCATGATTGGGCGCACGGCCGACCGGCCGGTGGAACGAGGAGAGTTCGGTGGACGAGCACGGCGGGGCGGACCCGGGGACGCTGGGGGTGGACAGCCCGTGGCAGCAGGCCGCGGTGGTGCGGCGGTGGGAGCCGGAGGCGGATACCGATCCGGATGCGGGTGCCGAGAGAGAGTCCCCCGCCGTGTCGGCGACGGTGCCGCGGGCGCGCCGGGAGGACGAGGCGGCGGTCCGGTCGGCGGTGTATCGGGAAGTGCAGGACAGCGCGGCGTTTCGGGAAGTGCGGGCGCGCTACCGGGGGTTCGCGTTCCCGGCGGCGGCGGTGTTCGTGAGCTGGTACCTGCTGTACGTGGTGATGGCGACCACCGCACCGGGCCTGATGGCGCATCAGGTGGCGGGGCAGCTGAATGTGGCGATGGTCGCCGGGCTGGCGCAGTTCGCGACGACCTTCCTTCTGACGTGGGCGTACGCGCGGCATGCGCGGCTGCGGAGGGACCGGGCGGCGCTTGACCTTCGGTGGACGCTGGCCACCAGGACCGGGCAGGAGCGGGTGCGGTGACGGCGCAGTGGGCGGGGCAGTTGACGGGGCAGCAGATGGGGCCGCGGACGGGTGTCGCGTATCTGGCGGAGGGGACGGGGGATCACCAGGGGCTGGCGATCGTGCTGTTCACCCTGTTCGTGTCGGTGACGTTGGCGATCACCGCGTGGGCGGGGCGGCGGCGTAGCTCGTCGGTGGAGTTCTTCGCCGGAGGGCGCCTGTTCACCCCGGCGGAGAACGGCTTCGCGATCGCCGGGGACTACATGTCGGCGGCGTCGTTCCTGGGGATCTCCGGGCTGATCGCGCTGTTCGGGTACGACGGGCTGCTGTACTCGGTCGGGTTCTTCGTGGCGTGGCTGGTCGTGTTGATGCTCATCGCCGAACTGGTCCGGAACGTCGGCCGGTACACCCTGGCGGACGTGCTGTCGGCGCGGATGCGGCACCGGCCGGTGCGGATCGCGGCGGGCACGGCGTCGGTGACGGTGTCGATCCTGTACCTGGTGGCGCAGATGGTCGGCGCGGGCAGCCTGGTCGGGCTGCTGCTCGGCGGCACCGGGGCGGCCAGGACCTGGACGGTGATCGGGGTCGGTGCGCTGATGGTGGTCTACGTGTCGTTCGGCGGGATGCGGGCGACCACGTGGATCCAGATCGTCAAGACGGTGCTCCTGATGGGCGGGACGATCGCGCTGACGGTGATGGTATTGGTCAAGTTCCACGGAAACGTGGACGGGTTGCTGCGGGCGGCGGTGACGGGCAGCGGGCAGGGCGAGGCCTTCCTCGCGCCCGGGTTGAAGTACGGCGGCAGCGGCACCTCCCGGCTGGACTTCATCAGCCTGGGACTGGCGCTGGTGCTGGGCACGGCGGGGTTGCCGCACATCCTGTCGCGGTTCTACACGGTGCCGACGGCGCGTTCGGCGCGGCGGTCGGTGGTGTGGGCGATCGGGCTGATCGGGGCGTTCTACCTGATGACGATCGTGCTGGGGTTCGGCGCGGCCGCGATGGTCGGTTCCGACACGGTGCGCGCGTCGAACGAAGCGGGCAACACCGCGGTGCCGCTGCTCGCGGAGGAACTCGGCGGCGGATCGGGCACGACCGGCGGTGCGGTGCTCTTCGCGGTGGTGGGGTCGGTGGCGTTCGCGACGATCCTGGCGGTGGTGGCGGGCATCACGCTCGCGTCGTCGGCGTCGGTGGCCCACGATCTGTACGCCACGGTGCGGCGCAGCCCGCGGCATGCGGCCAGGGGCGAAGCGGGCAACCCCAGCGGGCAGATGGAGGAGGACGAGGTACGGGTGGCGCGGTTCTCGGCGGTCGGGATCGGCGCGGTCGCGATCGCGCTGAGCCTGCTGGCGCAGGATCAGAACATCGCGTTCCTGGTCGGGTTGGCGTTCGCGGTGGCGGCGTCGGCGAACCTGCCCTCGCTGCTCTACTCGCTGTTCTGGCGGCGGTTCACCAGCAAGGGCGCAGTGTGGTCGATCTACGGCGGCCTGATCCCGGCGCTGACCCTGGTGGTGCTGTCGCCGGTGACCTCCGGCGAGGCCGACTCGCTCTTCCCGGGCGTGGACTTCCACGTCTTCCCGCTGGAGAACCCGGGGCTGGTCTCGATCCCGCTGGGCTTCCTCGCCGGCTGGTTGGGCACGCTGCTGACCCGGGAGCCCGCGGACGAAGTGGCGTTCGCGGAGACGGAGGTGCGCTCGCTGACGGGAGCCGGGGCCGTGTAGCGCGGCGAGGTCAGTGCGCCGGGGCCGGGCCCGAGTCCGGGAGCGGGAGCGGGTCGACGGACTCGACGTCCATCCGGGCGGGGGTGCCGAGTTTGGCGCCGCAGCTCTCCGGGCGCGGGGGAGTGGCGGCGCGCTCGGCGACCAGAACCCCCCACGCGCGGCCGTCGACGTGCTCGACCCGTACGTTCCAGGCGGCCCGAGGCCCCGGGCCGGCTCCGGCAACCGCGGCGCGCACCCCGGACGCGTCCTCAGGGTCGACGGGGTCCGCGCCGCCCACCGCGAGCGCGCCCGCCCGGTCCTCGCCGATCCGCGCGCGGACCGCCAACTCGGCTGCCTGGCCCGGCCGGGACCAGGTGGAGCGGCCACGGCAGCCGGTGAGCGCGACCCGCCCGTCCTGCGCGGCACTCAACGCGTCCTTGGCGAGGGCGGCGTCGAGACGTCCGTAGGCGTAGCCGTGGGGGAGCACCAGCATGGTCGGGGCGAAGCGGTGGCCGCCGAGGTGGGTGGTCTCCCAGACGTCGAAAGCGCCGTCGGCGGCGAGTTCGGCCGCGAGCGGGCGGCCGTGCAGGGCGCAGCAGCGGTCGCGGGTGCCGTTGGTGCAGACGAGGGCGATCGGCGGGCCGTCGTGGGGGGAGCCGAATCCGTCGTCGCGGCCGGCGCCCAGGGCGGTGAAGTCGAGGTCGGCCAGTTCGGCGGGGTCGGCGACTTCGGTGCCGCGGATCCAGGGGTCGCCGGGTGCCGTGTGGGCGGCGATCACCCGGTGGCGGCGCGGGCGGTGGGTGTCGGCGTGCCGCCCGGGGCGGCGGACAAGGCCGAGCCGGACGCCAGTGCCGTCGGCGAGCCCCTCCAGCGCGCGCCCGACGGCCGGGTCGAGATGGCTCGCCCTGAGGGCCTTGGCGCCCCACGGGCCCGGCTGCTCGATCAGCAACCAGGTGCGCGCGGTCGCCGCGGTGGCGGCCACCGGTTCGGCGAGTTCGGCTGAGGCATCCGTGCACAGGCTCACCCCGCCGAGCCTAGTGCGCTCGGCGGGGCGTACCCGTACCCGTACCCGGATGTGCACCCGTCCCCGACGACACGCGGCAGCCGTACCTGCACCCGTCCCGGAACGCACGCGGCACCCCGGGCGGGCCGTACCTGGGCCGTACCCGGGGCCGCGTCGATCCGGACTACACCGGTCCCGCCACCACCGCGACCGGCTTCGCCAGCGGCACGCCGGAGCCGTCCCGGCGCGGGTCCTTCGGCGGGAGTTCCGCCGGCGTGCCCGTGGACGTGGCCGCGCGGGCGGGCGCGGCGCCGGCCCAGGCGAGCACCAGCCCGTCCTCGCCGCGCAGGAAGCGCTGGCAGCGCACCCCGCCCGTGGCCCGCCCCTTGCGCGGGTACTGGTCGAACGGCGTGAGCTTCGCGGTGCCCTCGGTGGCGCCGTCCAGGGTGCCCTCGGACCGGGCCACGGTGAAGACCACCGCGTCGACCGCCGGGTCCACCGCGGTGAAGGAGATCACCTGGGCGCCGTCGGCGAGCTTGATCCCGGCCATGCCGCCGGCCGGACGCCCCTGTGGACGGACCTGGGAGGCGGGGTAGCGCAGCAGTTGGGCGTCGTCGGTGATGAAGACCAGGTCCTCGTCGCCCGTGCGCAGCTCCACCGCGCCGACGATCGTGTCGCCCTCCTTGAGGCCGATGACCTCCAGATCGTCCTTGTTCGGCGGGTAGTCCGGCACGACCCGCTTCACCACGCCCTGTGCGGTGCCGAGCGCCAGCCCCGGCGAGGACTCGTCGAGGGTGGTCAGGCACAGCGCGCGCTCGCCGTCGTCGAGCGCCAGGAACTCCGTGAGCGGTGCGCCGCCCGCGAGTGACGGGGGGCCCACGGTGTCGGGCAGCATCGGCAGGTCGATGACGGTCAGCCGCAGCAGCCGCCCGGTCGACGTCACCACACCGATGTCGGACCGGGCGGTGGTCGGCACCGCCGAGACCACGACGTCGTGCTTGGCCCGCTTGGACGAGCCCGACCCCTTCCCCGTGTCGGAGTCCGATCCGTCGGCGCCGTCGTCGAGTCCGGTGCGCGCCAGCAGACCGGTCGAGGAGAGCAGCACCCGGCACGGGTCGTCGGCGACCTCCAGGGGCACCGCGCTGACCGGTGCGCCCGCCGACTCCAGCAGGACCGTGCGCCGCTCGGTGCCGTACTTCTTGGCGACCGCGGCGAGTTCCCCCGACACCAGCTTCCGCAGCTCCGCGTCCGATTCGAGGATGCGGGTCAGCTCGGCGATCTCCTCGTTGAGCCGGTCGCGTTCGGCCTCCAGCTCGATCCGGTCGAAGCGGGTCAGGCGGCGCAGCGGTGTGTCGAGGATGTACTGCGTCTGGATGTCGGACAGGCCGAAGCGCTCCATCAGCCGTTCCTTGGCCTGCGCCGCGTTCTCGCTGGCCCGGATGATCGAGATGACCTCGTCGATGTCGACCAGCGCCACCAGCAGGCCGTTCACCAGGTGCAGCCGGTCGCGGCGCTTGGTACGCCGGAACTCGCAGCGCCTGCGCACCACGGTGAAGCGGTGGTCGACGTAGACCTCGAGCAGTTCCTTCAGGCCGAGGGTGAGCGGCTGGCCGTCCACCAGGGCCACGTTGTTGATGCCGAAGGAGTCCTCCATCGGCGTCAGCTTGTAGAGCTGTTCGAGCACCGCCTCCGGGTTGAAGCCGTTCTTGATCTCGATGACCAGCCGCAGGCCGTGTTCGCGGTCGGTGAGGTCCTTGACGTCGGCGATGCCCTGCAGCTTCTTCGCGCCGACCATGTCCTTGATCTTGGCGATGACCTTCTCGGGCCCGACGGTGAACGGCAGTTCGGTGACGACCAGGCCCTTGCGGCGCGGGGTGACGTCCTCCACCGACACGGTCGCGCGGATCTTGAAGGTGCCGCGGCCGGTCTCGTACGCGTCGCGGATGCCGGACAGGCCGATGATCCGGCCGCCGGTGGGCAGGTCGGGTCCGGGGACGTGGCGCATCAGCGCGTCCAGGTCCGCGTTGGGGTACCGGATCAGGTGCCGGGCGGCGGAGATCACCTCGCCCAGGTTGTGCGGCGCCATGTTGGTGGCCATGCCGACCGCGATCCCGGAGGAGCCGTTGACCAGCAGGTTCGGGTAGGCGGCCGGCAGGACGTCGGGCTCCTGCTCCTGGCCGTCGTAGTTGGGCGCGAAGTCGACGGTGTCCTCGTCGATCGACTCGACCATGAGCTGGGCCGGCCCCGACATCCGGGCCTCGGTGTAGCGCATCGCGGCCGGAAGGTCGTCCAGCGAGCCGAAGTTGCCGTGCCCGTCGACCAGCGGCAGCCGCTGGGAGAAGGGCTGCGCCATCCGGACCATGGCGTCGTAGATCGACGCGTCGCCGTGCGGGTGCAGCTTGCCCATCACCTCGCCGACGACGCGGGCGCACTTGACGAAGCCGCGGTCGGGGCGCAGGCCCATCTCGTTCATCTGGTAGACGATGCGGCGGTGCACCGGCTTCATGCCGTCGCGGGCGTCGGGCAGAGCGCGGGCGTAGATCACCGAGTAGGCGTACTCAAGGTAGGAGCCCTTCATCTCGTCCACGACGTCGATGTCGAGGATGCGCTCCTCGAAGTCGTCGTCCGGGGGCGGGCTCTTCGTCGTGCGGCGGGCCATCTCGGCGGCGCTCCTTTGCCTTGCGTGGTGCCTAGCGGGTGCGTGACGGGTGCTGCTGCGTGCTGCTGGGTGCTGTCGAGTCCTGCGTGCGGTGCTGCGTCGGGGGCAGGGCTACGCCGCGGTGCGGCGCGGTCCATTGTGGACCGAGGCACCGACAGCGCGGACCGCGACCCGGCACGAGCGGCGTCCCGAGCGGGAACTTCGCGCGGCGCGGCCACGCGTGCCTAGAGTGGCAGCACTCTACGCAGTCACGCAGCAGCGACCGGAAGGACAGCTTGCCCATGGGTCACACGGCCACGCCGGAGGCACACTCCAGCGGCCTGACAGCCACCGAGCACCGCCTGGCGAACGGCCTGCGGGTGGTGCTCTCCGAGGACCACCTCACCCCGGTCGCCGCGGTCTGCCTCTGGTACGACGTCGGTTCGCGCCACGAGGTCGAGGGCCGTACCGGTCTCGCCCACCTCTTCGAGCACCTGATGTTCCAGGGTTCGGCCAGCGTCAAGGGCAACGGCCACTTCGAACTGGTCCAGGGCGCGGGTGGCTCGCTGAACGGCACCACCAGCTTCGAGCGCACCAACTACTTCGAGACCATGCCCGCCCACCAGCTCGAACTGGCCCTGTGGCTGGAGGCGGACCGCATGGGCAGCCTGCTGACCGCCCTGGACGAGGAGAGCCTGGACAACCAGCGGGACGTGGTGAAGAACGAGCGCCGCCAGCGGTACGACAACGTGCCCTACGGCACGGCCTTCGAGCGGCTCACCGCGCTCGCCTACCCCGACGGGCACCCGTACCACCACACCCCGATCGGGTCGATGGCCGACCTGGACGCGGCCTCCCTGGAGGACGCCCGCGCGTTCTTCCGCACGTACTACGCGCCCGGCAACGCGGTGCTGTCCGTGGTCGGCGACATCGACCCGGCGCAGACCCTCGGCTGGATCGAGAAGTACTTCGGCACCATCCCCGCCCACGACGGCAAGTCCGCGCCGCGTGACGGCTCGCTGCCCGACGTGGTCGGTGAGAACGTCCGCGAGGTCGTCGAGGAGGACGTGCCCTCCCGCGCCCTGATGGCCGTCTACCGGCTGCCCCACGACGGCACCCGGGAGAGTGACGCCGCCGACCTCGCGTTGACGGTGCTGGGCGGCGGTGAGTCCTCCCGGCTGCACAACCGGCTGGTCCGGCGGGACCGTTCCGCGGTCACCGCCGGGTTCGGCCTGCTGCGGCTGGCGGGGGCGCCCTCGCTGGGCTGGCTGGACGTCAAGGCGTCCAGCGGTGTCGAACTGTCCGCCATCGAGGCGGCGGTGGACGAGGAGCTGGCCCGGTTCGCCGTCCAGGGCCCCACGCCCGAGGAGATGGAGCGCGCCCAGGCCCAGCTGGAGCGCGAGTGGCTGGACCGGCTGGCCACGGTCGCCGGCCGCGCCGACGAACTGTGCCGTTTCGCCGTCCTGTTCGGCGACCCGCAGCTCGCCCTCACCGCGGTCCAGCGGGTGCTGGACGTGACCGCCGACGAGGTCCGGGAGATCGCCGCGGCCCGGCTGCGCCCCGACAACCGCGCCGTCCTCGTCTACGAGCCCACCGCGGGCGCCGCCACCACCGAGCAGGACGACCAGGACGACCAGGACGACCAGGGAGAAGGTGCCGAGGCATGAGCGACACCGCCGCCACCATGACGTTCCACCCGCAGCCGCAGGGCGGCGAGCCCAAGCCGTGGGCGTTCCCCGCCCCCGACCGGGGCACCCTGGCCAACGGCCTGACCCTGCTCACCAGCCACCGCCCCGGCCAGCAGGTCGTCGCGGTCGAGGTGATGCTCGACGTGCCGCTGGCCGCCGAGCCGAAGGACCTCGACGGCGTGGCCACCATCATGGCCAGGGCGCTGTCGGAGGGCACCGACGAGCACACGGCCGAGGAGTTCGCCGCCGAACTGGAGCGCTGCGGCGCGACCCTGGACGCCCACGCGGACCATCCGGGCGTGCGGGTCTCCCTCGAAGTGCCCGCCTCGCGGCTGGACAAGGCGCTGGACCTGCTCGCCGCGGCGCTGCGGGCCCCGGCCTTCCCGGACGACGAGATCAAGCGGCTGGTCGCCAACCGCCTCGACGAGATCCCGCACGAGCTGGCCAACCCCAGCCGCCGCGCCTCGATGGCGCTGTCCAAGGAGCTGTTCCCGGCCGACGCGCGCAACTCGCGCCCCCGCCAGGGCACCGAGGAGACCGTGCGCCGGATCGACGCGGCCGCCGTGCGCGCCTTCTACGGCGCGCACGTCCGGCCGTCGACCACCACCGCGGTCGTGGTCGGCGACCTCACCGGCATCGACCTGCCCGCGCTGCTGGACGCCACCCTCGGCCGCTGGACCGGTGCCAAGGCCGATCCGCCGGCCCGCCCGGTGATCACCGCCGACGACACCGCCCGGGTGGTGATCGTCGACCGGCCCGGCTCGGTGCAGACGCAGCTGCTCATCGGCCGGACCGGTGCGGACCGGCAGGACCCGGTGTGGGCGGCGCAGGTGCTCGGGGTGTACTGCCTCGGCGGCACCCTCACCTCCCGGCTGGACCGGGTGCTGCGCGAGGAGAAGGGCTACACCTACGGGGTGCGCGCCCTCGCCCAGGTGCTGCTGTCCTCCGCGGACGGCACCGGCGCCGCGCTGCTGGCCATCAGCGGCTCGGTCGCCACCGAGGTCACCGGTCCGGCGCTGGCCGACGCCTTGCGGGTGATCCGCGAGATCGGCGAGGGCGGTCTGACCGACGCCGAGCGCGACGTGGCAGTGCAGAACCTCGTCGGGGTCGCCCCGCTGCGGTTCGAGACGGCCGCGGCGGTGGCCGACACCTTCGCCGACCAGGTGGAGCAGGAACTGCCGGACGACTTCCAGGCCGCGCTGTACGCCCGGCTCGCGGAGACCGGCACGGTGGAGGCGACCGCCGCGGTCGTCAACGCCTTCCCGCTCGACCGGCTCGTGGTGGTCCTGGTCGGCGACGCGGCCGCGATCACCGAGCCGGTACGGGAGCTGGGCATCGGCCCGGTGACCGTCATCTCCTGACCCCGGTCCGCCGCACACCCGCACCACCGCGCACCACCTCCGCAAGACCCCGGCGCCCACCGGCGCCGACCGGAACCCCGGCCCGCCCGCGCGGCGCCGGGGTTCCGGCGTTTTGTGGCCTCCGCTACATATCGGTCGATCTGCTTGGTATACGGTCGCGCGCCCGGTTAGCGTCGCGCTCACTGCCCCCACGGCAGCCCGTCAGCCGACCCGGGTGGGCGCGTAGGAAGAAAGGAGGACGCCTCGTCATGGCGTTCCCCGTTCGCCCCGCCTCGCGCGGGAAGCACCGCCGTCCGCACCGTCTGGGCGCGGGCGCGGCTCTCGCGGGTGTCGTGGTCCTCGCCGGCGGCGGCACCGCCGGCGCCCTCGCCGCGGTGTCGCCCGGCCGGGCCACCGCCCCCACGGCCCGCAACGCCCTCTTCGCCCAGGTGCTCGGCGCACCTGGGCTGCTCGCGCAAGGTCTCGACACGCAGGCGACGGCCCAGCGCGAGGCCGCCGACGTCCACGCGACACCTCCCGCGCCGCCGACCCCCGCCGCGCCCCGGACGACGTCCCCGGCCCAGGCCGCGCCGAAGTCCGGGCCGACGAACCGGCCCGCGGCCAAGTCGCCGGACCCGGCCACCCCCGCGCCGAAGTCCACCGCCAAGACCGGCGCCGGAAGCGCCGTCAAGCCCGCGCCGAAGCCCGGCGCCGGCTCCACGCCGAAGCCGAGCGCCAAGCCCGCGTCGAAGCCCACCGCCAATCCCCGCACCAAGAGCAGCGCCAAGGCCGCGCCCAAGCCCGCGCCGAAGCCGAAGGCCACACCCGCGCCGGAGCCGAAGGCCACCCCCGCCTCCCCGGCGAAGACCGCCACCGGATCGGCCGGAGCCGCCGCCGTCAACGGCTGGACCAGGCCCGTCGCCAACGGCCCGATCGGCACCGCGTACGGGACCCCCGGCTCCCTGTGGTCCGCCGGCCACAGCACCGGCGTGGACCTCCTCGTCCCGTCCGGCACGGCCGTCCACGCGGTCGCCGCCGGCACGGTCGTCTCGGCCGGCTGGGACGGCGGGTACGGCTACGACGTGATCATCAGGCACGCGGACGGCAGGTACACCCTCTACGGCAACCTGTCGAAGACCCTGGTCTCGGCCGGGCAGGCCGTCACCGAGGGGCAGCAGATCGGTGTCTCCGGCGCGACCGGCAACTCCACCGGCCCGCATCTGCACTTCGAGGTGCGCACCTCTCCCGCCTACGGCTCGGACATCGACCCGGTGGCATACCTGCGCAGCCACGGCGTCGAGCTCTGATCCGACCCTCCTGATCCGGGCCCGACCGCGCCCGGCTCCATCCGTTCTGTCCGAAAACAATCCAAGAATTCAGGGGCTGCTTTCCCGTTCTCGTTCGTGCTGGAATAGAGTCACGGCAGAATACGGGGAGAGAACGGAGTCCTTGCGATGCGGAAACGGATGTGAACGGCACGGAGAGCCCCGGGCGGCGTATCTCGGCCCAGGTGGTGTGCACGGCGATTCGCGACGACATCGTGGGCGGTTTCTATCCGCCGGGCAGCCGGTTGACCGAGGAACTGCTCGCGCAGCGGTACGGGGTCTCCCGGGTGCCGGTGCGCGAGGCGCTGCGCACCCTGGAGTCCGAGGGCTTCGTGCGCACCCGCCGGCACGCCGGCGCGTCGGTGGCCGAGCCGACCGAGCAGGAGGCCGCGGACCTGCTGGAGATCCGCGGCCTGCTGGAACCGCTGGGCGCCGCCCGGGCCGCCCAGCGGCGTACCGAGTCCCATCTGAAGGTGCTGCGCGGCCTGGTCCGGCTCGGTCAGGAACGCGCGGTGCAGGGGCAGTTGTCGGACCTGCCGTCGCTGGGCGGCTGGTTCCACGAGACGCTGGCGCAGGCGTCGGGCAGTCCCACGCTGGCCGCCCTGCTGACCCAGCTGCGGCACAAGATCGCCTGGGTGTACTCCGACGACGGCACCGGCCGGGCCGCGCAGGCGTGGGAGGAGCACGCCGCGATCGTGGACGCGGTGGCCCGCGGTGACGCGGAGCGCGCCCGCCGGCTCGCGGCGCTGCACGTGGAGCGGGCCACCGCGGTGAGGACCCTGAAACATCCCGTACACGCCGGGCGCCGCCGTACTTAACAATCGCACCGTATACAAGAGTGAATTGCCGTTCCGCGTATTGCGGAGAAGCGGGACAGGGCGTTGCCGGACAATCCGTGGGGGACTGTCCGGACCGTCGAATTCAGCTGCGCGGGATTACCGTACGGTGGTCGGTGATCCTGCGCGGCGGCGAGGGTGCATCCGCGGGCGGAATTCCCGCGGGAAAAGCCGTCCGCCCGAAAGCGGAATCATCCGCCCGAAAACGGAACCGTCCGACGGCGGAACCGTCCGCCCGAGGAATGCCGCCCGCCCGAGGGACGCCGCCGCCGGGGAGCGCCGTGCGGCGGCGGTGGCTCAGACCGTCTCCGGCAGCTCTTCCAGTCCCTCGGTGACCAGCTTCGCCAGCCGGTCGAGCGCCGCGTCGGCGCCGTCGGCCTCCGAGGCGAGTACGACCTCCTCGCCACCCTGCGCGCCGAGGCCGAGCACCGCGAGCATGGAGGCGGCGTTGACCGGGTCGCCGCCGGCCTTCGCGATGGTCACGGGAACTCCGGCGGCCGTCGCCGCGCGGACGAAGATGGACGCGGGACGGGCGTGCAGGCCTTCCGCCCAGCCGACATTGACGTGCCGCTCAGCCATGGTGGTGTCCTTCGGGTCGGTGCATTCGGTGCAGGTGGTACCAGTTGTCTAGACCAGTTAAGCACGCCCGCGGTGCTGCTCCGGCACTCCGGCCCGCGCTTGAACGCCTCTCCCCAGACTGCCTCCTGCGCGTCGGGGGCGCGCGCAGACACCCCACAGCGGGCCCGCCGCATACGCTGGAACCATGAGCGATCAGCCGTACCCCGTCCACTGGGAGGCGGATGTCGTGCTGCGCGACGGCGGCATCGCCCGGATCCGGCCGATCGGGCCGGAGGACGCCGGGCGGCTGGTCGACTTCTACGAGCAGGTCTCCGACGAGTCGAAGTACTACCGGTTCTTCGCGCCCTATCCGCGGCTGTCCGACCGGGACGTGCACCGCTTCACCCACCACGACTACGACGACCGGGTCGGCCTGGCCGCCACCGTGGGGGACGAGTTCATCGCCACCGTCCGCTACGACCGCACCGACGAGCAGGGCCGGGCCGTCTCCGGGCCGGCCGGCACCCGCGCCGAGGTCGCCTTCCTCGTGCAGGACGCCCATCAGGGTCGCGGGGTCGCCTCCGCGCTGCTCGAACACATCGCCGCTGTCGCCCGCGAGCGCGGCATCCTGCACTTCACCGCCGAAGTCCTCCCCGCCAACCGCAAGATGGTCAAGGTCTTCACCGACGCCGGCTACACCCAGCAGCGCAGTTTCACCGACGGCGTGGTCCACCTCGACCTCGACCTGGAACCCACCGACGAGTCCGTACGCGTGATGCGGGCCCGCGAGCACCGTGCCGAGGCCCGCTCCGTCCAGAGGCTGCTGCGGCCGGAGTCGGTGGCGGTGGTCGGCACCGGCCGCCGGCCCGGCGGCGTCGGCCGCACGCTGCTGCGCAACATCGCGGCGGGCGGCTTCACCGGGCGCCTCTACGCGGTCAACCACTCCTTTCCCGAGGGCGGCACCGACCTCGACGGCGTGCCCGGCCACCGCTCGGTGCGGGAGATCGCGGCGAGCGGCGCGAGCGTCGACCTCGCGGTGATCGCGGTCCCCGCCGACCGGGTGCCCGACGCCGTAGCCGACTGCGGAGCCGCCTCCGTGCGCGGCCTGGTCGTGGTCAGCGCGGGCTACTCCGAGACAGGACCCGAGGGCAGGACGCGCCAGCGCGAACTGGTCCGCCAGGCCCGCGCCCACGGCATGCGGGTGATCGGCCCGAACGCCTTCGGGGTGCTCAACACCGCGCCCGACGCCCGTCTGAACGCCTCGCTGTCGCCCGAGATGCCGCACCGCGGCCGGCTCGGGCTGTTCACCCAGTCCGGGTCCATCGGCATCGCCCTGCTCTCCGGCCTGCACCGCCGGGGCCTGGGTCCGTCCACCTTCGTCTCCGCCGGCAACCGAGCGGACGTCTCCGGCAACGATCTGCTGCAGTACTGGCAGGACGACCCGGACACCGGCGCGGTACTGATGTACCTGGAGTCGTTCGGCAACCCGCGCAAGTTCACCCGGCTCGCCCGCCGCACCGCCACCGACAAGCCCGTGGTCGTGGTGAAGGGCGCCCTGCACTCCGGGGCGGTGCCCGCCGGCCACGAGGTGCCGGTCACCCGCATCCCCGACTCCACCGTGTCCGCGCTCTTCCGCCAGGCGGGCGTGATCCGCGTCGACACGGTCACCGAACTCCTCGACGCCGGGCTGTTCCTCGCGCTCCAGCCGCTCCCGGCCGGCAACCGGGTCGCCGTCCTCGGCAACTCCGAGTCCCTGGGCCTGCTCACCTACGACGCGGCCCTCACCGCCGGTCTGCGCCCGGCCGCCCCGATCGACCTCACCACCGCCGCCGGCCCGGCCGACTTCGCCGCCGCGCTCGCGACCGCGCTCGCCGACCCCGGCAGCGACGCGGTCGTGGTCACCGCGATCCCACGGGTCGGCACGGACCTGCTGACCGCGGACCCGAGCGATCCGGCCGGGCCCGCCGATCCCGCCGACCCCGAGTCGGGCGACGACCCGGCCCTCGCCGCCGCCCTGCGCACGGCCGCCGCCGGCGCGGGCAAGCCCGTCGTCGTGGTCCATCTCGCCCTCGACGCCATGGCCGACCGCCTGGCCGCCCGCGCCGACGCGGGCGGCGGCCCCGGCGCCCGCATCCCCGCCTACCGCGCCCCCGACCGGGCGGTGGGGTCGCTCGCCGAGGCCAGCGCGTACGCCGCGTGGCGGGCGGCCGCCGCGGAACCGGGCCGGGTCCCGGACCTGGACCGGATCGACGAGGCCGCCGCGGCCGAGGACGTCCGCCGGCTGCTGCCCGCCGGGACACCCGCGGGGGAGGGCATCACCCTCGCGGACGCGGACGCGGCGGCGCTGCTCGGCCGCTACGGCATCGAGGTGCTGCGGGCCCGCCCCGCTCCCGACCCGGACGCCGCGGCCGAGGCCGCCGCCGCGCTCGGCTACCCCGTGGCGCTGAAGACCACCGCACCCCACCTGCGGCACCGCGCCGACCTCGGCGGTGTGCGACTCGACCTGGCCGACGAGGCGGACCTGCGGCGGGCCTACGGCGAGCTCACCGCGCGGCTCGGCGGCCCGGCCGAACTGCGGCCGGTGGTACAGGCGATGGCCCCGCGCGGGGTGGACACGGTGGTGCGGGCGGGGGTCGATCCGGCGGCCGGCGCGGTGCTCTCCTTCGGCCTGGCCGGGGCGCCCTCCGAACTGCTCGGGGATGTCGCGCACCGCCTCGTGCCGGCCACCGACCGGGACGCCGCGGAACTGGTGCGGTCCATCAAGGCCGCGCCACTGCTGTTCGGCTGGCGCGGCGCCGAGCCGGTGGACACCGCCGCGCTGGAGGAGCTGCTGCTGCGGGTGTCGATGCTCGCCGAGGACCTGCCCGAGGTGGTCGCGGTCTCCCTGGAACCCGTGGTGGTCGCGGCGCGCGGCCTGAGCGTGCTCGGCGCGCGGGTGCGGCTGGCCACCCCACCGGCCCGCACCGACCTGGGACCCCGCGCGCTGACCACCTACTGACCGCGAAAGTGCCGAGCGCGCCCTGACGTGCGGCGCGGAGGGGACCGGCCCGCGACCGCACCCGCGACAGGCGGAGCCGGGCTCGAAAGCGGGCACCGACCCGTGCGACGACTGAGTTCTGACCACCGCGGAGCGCGCATAGGATGGACGGCATGGCGAAGACCGGTACGACGACTCAGGGCCTGCGCACAGCCATCGAGCGCAGCGGCTACTACCCGGCTCTGGTGGCCGAGGCCGTCGAGGCCGCGGTCGGGCGCGAGCCGGTCACGTCGTACCTGGTCCACCAGGAGACCACCTTCGACGCCAACGAGGTGCGGCGGCACGTGACGGTGCTGGTGCTCACCGGCAGCCGTTTCATCGTCAGCCATACCGACGAGCAGGCCGCCGACGACACGTCGCCGAGCCCGTACGCCACGACGTCCACCGAATCGGTGAAGATCGGGCGGATCTCCTCGGTGGTGGTCAGCCGGGTGGTGGCCAATCCCGAGTCCTACACGCCCGGCACCGCGGGGACTCCGGGCACCCTGCCGCGCGAGGTGGTACTCACCATCGGGTGGGGCGCGGTCTCCCGGATCGACCTGGAGCCGGCCGCGTGCGGTGACCCCAACTGCGAGGCGGACCACGGCTACACCGGGTCCTCGACCGTCGACGACCTGTCCCTGCGGGTGAGCGAGGCGGGCGACGGCCCCGACACCGTCCGCCAGGCCTTGGCCTTCGCGCAGGCCCTCTCCGAGGCGACAGCGGCGACGGACTGATGGGCGCACCCCTCCCCGGCGCGCCCCGCGTCCCGCACGGTCCCCGCTCGCAGAACTCCCACCACCAGGGCTCCCCCTCCCAGGGCGCACCCCCGCACGCCTCGCACCCGCTGGGCGCCGACCCGCACGACCCCGTGCCGCTCGACCCGCGGGCCGCCCCCGTGCCGGCCTACGGCACGGGCGCGCTGTGCGACGTGATCCCGGCCGCGGTCGCCGGGTTCCGCATCCCCGGGATGCCCGCCACCGGGCTCACCCTCGAACCCGCGGACCGGGTCTGCGTGTTCCTGGTGGACGGGCTCGGCTGGGAGCTGATCCTGCGCCACCCCGACGAGGCGCCGTATCTGACGTCGCTGCTGGGTACCTCGCTCGGCGGCAGCGGCCGGCCGCTCACCGCCGGGTTCCCGGCCACCACCGCGACCTCGCTGGCGTCGGTGGGCACCGGGCTGCCGCCGGGCGCGCACGGCCTGGCCGGTTACACCACCCTCAACCCGGACACCGGCGAGCTGATGAACCAGCTGCGCTGGCAGCCGTGGACCTCGCCGAACGTCTGGCAGCCGCACCCCACCGTCTTCCGGCTCGCCGACGCGGCCGGCATCGCCACCTGCCAGGTGTCCTCGCCGACCTTCGCGCAGACCCCGCTGACGAAGGTCGCGCTGTCCGGCGGCACCTTCCACGGCCGGCTGACCGGGGAGGAGCGGATGGACCTGGCGGCGGACCGGCTCGCCGCCGCCGACCGCACGCTGGTCTACACGTACTACAGCGAGCTCGACGGGATGGGCCACCGGCACGGCGTCGACTCCGACGCCTGGCGCGGGCAGTTGGCGATGGTCGACCGGCTGGTGCAGCGGCTCGCCGAGCAACTGCCGCCGCGCAGCGCCCTGTACGTCACCGCTGACCACGGCATGATCGACATCCCGTTCGACGAGGAGTCCAGGATCGACTTCGACGAGGACTGGGAACTGCGGGCCGGGGTCGCGGTGCTCGGCGGCGAGGGCCGGGCCCGGCACGTGTACGCGGTGCCCGGTGCGGCCGCCGACGTGCTCGCGGTGTGGCGGGAGGTGCTGGGCGACCGGATGTGGGTGGCAAGCCGCGCGGAGGCGGTCGCCGCCGGCTGGTTCGGTCCCGAGCCGGAACGCCGGGTGCTGGGCCGGATCGGCGACGTGGTGGCCGCCGCCCGCGACGACATGGCGATCGTCGCCCACCGCACCGAGCCGGGCGAGTCGAAGATGGTCGGGCTGCACGGCTCCATGACCCCCGTCGAGCAACTGGTGCCGCTGCTGCAAGTACGCTCCTGAGCTGTCACCGTCCGTCCCGCGTACCGCCGCCGTCGCCCTCGGCCGGCCGAACGCCCGCCGTCCGTCCCGAAAGGCCGTCGTCCTTCCCATGTCCGAGCTGGTCTTCTTCTCCGGAACGATGGACTGCGGCAAGAGCACCCTCGCCCTGCAGATCATCCACAACCGCACCGCCCGCGGGCTCCAGTCGGTGATCTTCACCCGCGACGACCGGGCGGGACAGGGCAAGCTCTCCTCCCGGCTCGGCCTGGTCACCGAGGCGGTCGAGGTCACCGACGCCATGGACCTGTACGGGCATCTGGTCGGCGTGATCAGCCGCGGCGGCCGGGTGGACTACGTGGTCGTCGACGAGGCGCAGTTCCTGGCTCCGGAGCAGATCGACCAGCTGGCCCGGGTGGTGGACGAACTCACCCTGGACGTCTACGCGTTCGGGATCACCACCGACTTCCGCACCCGGCTCTTCCCCGGCTCGCGGCGGCTGATCGAACTCGCCGACCGGATAGAGGCGCTCCAGGTCGAGGCGCTGTGCTGGTGCGGCGCCCGCGCCACCCACAACGCCCGCACCATCGACGGCGTCATGGTGGTCGAGGGCGCCCAGGTGGTGGTCGGCGACGTGGACCGCGCGGCGGAGGTCGGCTACGAGGTGCTGTGCCGCCGCCACCACCGGCGCCGGATGACCTCCGCGTCGGCCGCCGCGAGTGCCCTGTCGCCCGACGTGCTGCCGGTCAACCACGGCTGATCCCGCCGACCACGGTTGATCCGGGCGGACTTCGGGCGGAACCGGTGGCAGCGGGCCCGGGCCACCGCCGGCGAGGACGGTCACCCGGGCCCGCTCACGGCCGGACATGCGTGCCGGGTCAGGCACCTGGCAGCGGCCCGGGCCGCGCGACGACGGTACGTTCAGCGGTCACCGGCACCGTGATCGTCCGTGCGCCGTCGGGAGGTCCGGCACCGCCGCGCCTGCGCACGAGGGCCGGTCTGTCCATGGCGGTCAGCGCGGGTTCGCCCGCCGGTGCCGGGCCCGCTCCGCCTCGAAGCGCGCCGCCCACTGGGCGGTCCGGTCCAGGTAGGCGGTCTGCGCGGACCTGCCGTGCCGCCCGTAGGCACCCTCGAAGTCGAGGTAGTCCAGCGTGCCGGGGGTGTGGGCGGTGGCGGGTTCGATCATGGTGCCCTCGTGCCACTCGTTGAAGGACGTGATGCTCACCCAGTCCGGCGGCGCGTCACCGTTGCCCGACGCCAGGGCGTACGCCCACTCCTGGTCGTAGGTCGCGCCGTCGGCCCGGTCCAGGGTCGGGGTGGTGTTGCCGGGCACCGCGCGGTCGTCGAGGTACCCGGGGCCGAGCGAGGGCGCCCACACCATGCCGCGGTCCGCGCAGAACGCGGCGACCTCGGTCCAGTCCGGCGTGTTGTGGGTGGCGATCGCGTCGTAGGTGTAGGCGCCGCCGAAGTCGCCGATCCGGGTCAGGTCCCAGGTCTGCGCCATCACGATGGCCTGGTCGTCGACCTGGTGCAGCGCCGACCAGTCCACGGTGAGCAGGCTGTTGAAGATGTAGTACGCGGTGCGGTGGCCGTGCTCCGGGTCGCGGTGGAAGGCCGGGTGGTCGCCGTACTTCCCGCTGATGTAGCGAATGTCGGCCACCACCGAGTCCGCGTCGCGGCCGTCGTACGGCTCGATGTGCCAGGCGACCTGGAGGCCCTGCCGGGCTGCGGCCTCCAGCACCACCTCGGCCTGCTGGTCCTCGTAACTGCCCTGCCCCCACCAGCTGCTGACCAGGACGCCGGTGCCGGCCTGCCGCAGCCAGCGCATGTGCTGGCCGACCGCGCCGTGCAGGTCCCCGGAGTCGTAGGGGCCGAGCACCGGGTAGTAGTTGGAGGCGATGTCGTCCGGCGGGGTGAGGGAGCCCTGCTGCCAGTGCCGCCACTGCCCGGAGAAGTCGGGGTTGCCGTACCACGGGTAGTAGAAGATGTGGGTGTGCCGGGAGACCGACTGCGACAGGGCGTCCTGCGCGCCGCCGGTGGCGGGTGCCGGGGTGGCGGCCTGCGCGTTCTGGCCGGTGAGGCCGACCAGCGCGGCGGCGCCCGCCGCGGCGGCGCCGGTCAGCAGGGTGCGGCGGGAGGGGGGCGTGGGTGCGGGGGACATCAGCTCTCTCCTTCGGTCGTACGCCAGGTGCGCCGCGGGGCGAATCCCAGCAGATCGATGCAAGCGGTCCGGTCGAAGAGCGTGGCGTGCCCGCTGACTGCCGAGCGCAGGGGCACCCCGGGATGGTGCGCGGCCATCAGGGCCGCGGAGGTCTGGGCCGAAGTGGTGTCCGGGGCGGTCACGTTGATCACGTGGGCGCCGCTGAGCGGGAGTTCCAGGGCGAGCCGGATCGCGGTGGCCGCGTCCAGGGTGTGCAGCCAGCCCCACAGGTCGTGCCGCTGGCCGGCCGGGTCGGCGGCGCAGGCGGCGAGGAAGTCCGCCAGCCGGCCGCCGGTCCCGGTGAAGGGGAAGCGCATGCTCACCGCGTCCATGCCGTACCGGCGGTGCGCGGTGCGGGCCACCTCCTCCAGCACCGTCTTGGACAGCCCGTACGGGTCGCGCAGCAGGCTCGGGTGGGCCTCGTCCAGCGGCACATACGCGGGCGAGACCGGCACCGGCGACCAGGCCAGGCCGACCGCGGCCATGCTGGACGCGGCCACCACCCGGCGCACCCCGGCGCGTCCGGCCTCCTCGAAGACCCGGTGCGCGGTGTGGCAGTTGTGCGCGAACAGGGTGCTCGGGTCGGGCGTGTTCGGGTGCGGGATCGCGCCGAGGTGGACCACGGCGTCCGCACCGTCCACGGCCTTGCGGACCAGGTCCGGGTCCTGGAGGTCACCGGTGTGCACCCGCAGCGCGCGCGGTTCGTCCACCGGACGCAGGTCGGTGAGCACCACGTCGTGGCCGGCCGCGAGCAGTTCCGCGGTGACGTGGCCGCCGATGTGCCCGGCGGCCCCCGTGACGAGCACCCGCATCAACCCTTCACCGCCCCGACCAGGCCGTTGACGAAGTAGCGCTGGAGGGAGAGGAAGAGCAGCACCACGGGCACGACGACGATCAGGGCGCCGGCCATCATCTCGTTGTAGTGCGGGACGTTCTCCGACGACAGCGTCTGCAGGCCGAGCGGAAGGGTGTAGGAGCCGGGGTTGTTGAGGGAGACCCGGGTCAGCAGGTACTCGTTCCAGGTCGGAATGGCCGTCAGCAGCCCGACGGTGATCAGGGCCGGCCGGCTCAGCGGCAGGTAGATGCGGGTGAAGACGTGGAACTCGTTGGCGCCGTCCACCCGCGCCGACTCCCGCAGTTCTTTCGGTACCGCGGAGAACGCCCCGGTCATCAGCAGGATCGACAGCGGGGCGCCGCCGTTGACGAAGGGCAGCACCAGCCCGATGTGCGAGCCGAGCAGGTGGAGCTTGTCCTCCAGCAGCACGATCGGCAGCATCACGGTGATGCCCGGCACGAACAGCAGCGAGATGAACAGCTTCTGCAGCAGCCCGCGGCCGGGGAAGTCCAGCACCGCGAAGGCGTAGCCGGCCGCCGCGTAGACCACCAGCGTCAGCACCACCGTCATCGCGGTGACCTCGAGACTGTTGACGAAGTAGCGGAAGAAGTGCAGCTGGTTCCAGGTGCTGGTCAGGGTGTGCAGGGTCGGCTGATGGGGGATCAGGTGACCGCCGCGCACCACCTCGATCTGGTTCTTGAAGGCGGCGGAGACCATCCACAGGAACGGGTAGACGCTCACCAGGCCGTAGGCCGTCAGCAGGACGGCGATCACGACCTTGGCGCTGATCCTGCGGGCCAGCCGGCCGCCGTCGGACCCGGACTCGCCACCGGAGCCGGCCGTGCCGTTGGTGCGCCCCGCGGCGGACGCGCCGTCCGCCGGGCCGAGGGGAATCGTTGTCATGTCCTGCTCCGCAGTACTCGGAGGTTGATCAGGGCGATCACCAGTGCGGCGGCGAACAGCAGCCAGCCGAGCGCGCTGGCCAGGCCCAGGGTCGGATCGAGGTCCATGAGGAAGGCCAGCCGGTACGCCTCCAGGCCGAGCACGTTGGTGTGGTCGCCGGGGCCGCCGTTGGTCATCACCAGGAAGGTCTGGAAGCCCTGCAGCGAGTCGCGCAGGTTCAGCAGCACCACGATCGCGGTGATCGGCCGCACCAGCGGCCACACCACCGAGAAGTTGGTGCGCCACCAGCCGGCGCCGTCCAGCTGCGCGGCCTCCAGCACGCTGCGGTCGATGGACTGCAACCCGGTCAGGTACATCAGCATCGCCACCGGCACCGCGCCCCACACCGTCACCACGATCATGGTCGGGAGCGCGGTGTGCGGGTTGCCGAGCCACCCCTGCGGCTGGGAGAGCGAGCCCATGCCGACGCTCTTGAGCAGGGTGTTGATCGCGCCGTCGGGCTGGAGGATGTACTGCCAGGCGAAGAACACCGCGATGCCGCTGGTCACGTAGGGCACGAAGTACACCGAGCGCAGCAGGGTCTGCATGCGCCGCGCGGAGTTGAGCAGCACCGCCAGCGGGAAGGACACCAGGACGGTGAGCGCCGGCACCGCGAGCATGACGTACAGGGTGTGCAGGGCGGCGTGCTGGACCCGGGGCGCGTAGCGCGGGTCGGCCCACAGCAGATCCTTGTAGTTCTGGATGCCGACCCAGGTCCAGTGCGCGGCGAAGCCGTTCCACTGGGCGAAGCTGAGCAGGAAGCCGTAGCCCACGGTGTACAGGCCCATGACCGCGAAGAGCACCACGGCCGGGGCGACGAACAGCCAGCCGGAGACCGCCTCGTAGCCGCGGCGCCGCGGGCGCAGCCGGGCGGCCCGGGCGGCGGGGCCGGCGCCCGGCCGGGGGTCGCGCGGACCCCCGCCGGGCGCGGCCGTCTCCGCCGACAGGGCGGGACGGGGAGCGGTGGTCACTTCGCCAACTTCCAGAAGGAGTTGTTGAGCTTCGCCATCGCCTTGCCGGTCGCCGCCACGCTCTTCTGGTGCAGGGGGGTCAGGTCGGCGAGGATCTCGCTCATCGAGTCCTGGTCGTAGCCGGGCGGGCGGAAGCTGCTGTCACTCGGGTCGTAGGTGTTCTCCGGCGTGCCGACGAACGTCCTGGTCATGTCCGCGAGCGTCGGGCCCATCACCTGCGCCGCGTCTGCGCCGAGTTCGGTGGCCGGCACCTCGGTGGCGTCCTTGGCGAACTTCGAGGCGATCGACGGCTGGGAGAGGAACTTCATCCACTTCTCGGCGTTCGCGGAGTGCGAGCTGGTCGAGGTGACGGTCAGTCCGGTCAGCGCCAGCGGGCCGAGCGCGGGCTTGGGCACGGCGCCGCCGGCCGGGCCGGGGATGCCGAAGGCCATCACGTCGTCGGGGTTCATGCCGTTCTGCTGGAGGAAGGCCAGCGTGAAGGTGCCGCCGATGTCCCAGGCGGACTTGCCCTGCGCGAACGCCTGGTCGGCGGTGTCGATGTCGAGGATCTGGGTGCCGGGCATCCAGTACGGCTGCAGTTTGGCGTACTCGCTCAGCACCTTCTGGCCGTCGGCGGAGGAGAAGTCCTCGGAGGCGTTCTGGCCGAAGAGCGCGTGGTACTTGTCCTTCCCCAGCAGCGAGAAGGCCAGCGGCTGCATGGTCCAGGTCATCCCGGTCGCCTTGACCTTCAGGCCCAGGCTGACCCCGCCGGTGGTGGGGTTCTTCGCGGTGGTCGCCTTCAGGTCGGCCAGCCACTCCTCGTACGTGGCCGGGGGCTTGGTGATGCCGGCCGCGGCGAGCACCTTCTTGTTGCCCATCACGATGCCGAAGGTGCCGGAGGTGAAGGGGACGCTGAAGCGCTGGCCCTTCTTGACACCGTGGTCCTTGGAGTCGGCCGGCAGCGACTCCTTGTACATCTCGGGCGTGACCGTGCCGGAGGCCTGCACGCCCTTCTGGTACAGGCCGTTCCAGGAGGAGTCGACGTCCTGGGAGATGTCCTTGGCGATGCCGGTGGAGCCCAGCGCCAGGTCCTCGCCGTCGGAGTGCACCTCCAGCACGTCGGGCAGGTCGTGGGTCTTCGCGGCGGCCTGCACCTTGGTGGTGTAGGCGTCGTCGGGGCCGTACGCCGTGATCTTCACGGTGATTCCGGTCTGCTTCTTGAACGCGGCGGCGGCGTTGCGCAGGCCCGCGACGTGGGACTGCTTGAAGGTCCACATCTCCAGTGTCTTGCCGTTGCCGGAGGATCCGCCCGAGCCGCCGCAGGCGGCGATCGGCGCCAGCGACAGCACCGTCACGACGGCCAGGGCGGTGCTCCTGGTCCGGCGGGTTCTCCGGCCGCTTCCCGTGACAGATCCTGCAGAAGGTTCCGCACCAGGTCCCACAAAAGGTATCCGCATAGCCCCTGCCTAGGGTTCGATCGTTCAGAAGACCGAATGACGTTGGAGTCCCTGAACTTACGGTGGTGTTTGATATAGCGTCAAGGCGTGCGGTGCGATTGGGTGTGCACCCAGGGGCCGGCAGGTTTCGGCGCAGGGGAGCGCGGTGAGCGGAGGATCAGTGGAATCGGTGGCATCAGCGGGGCGCGGGCGCGGGCCCGAACGCAAGCCCGAAGAGGTCAAGTCCGCGGCGCGGGTCCTGGAGGTGCTGGAACTCCTCGGCGCCGACGGGGCCCGGCTGTCGCTGGCCGAGATGGCCGCGTCGATGGCCGTGCCCAAGAGCAGCCTGCACGCGATCCTGCGCACCATGCAGGCGCGCGGCTGGGTCGATCTCGACCCCTCCGGGACCCGCTACAGCCTGGGCCTGAAGGCCCTGTTGACCGGGACCGCCTACCTGGAGGGTGACGACGTCACGAGCCTGGCGGGGCCGGTGCTCGACGCGCTCGCCGAGGAGACCGGCGAGGCGGTCCACCTCGGCAGGCTGGACGGCACGCACGTCGTCTACCTGGCCAAACGCGAGTCCCGGCATGCCCTGCGGATGTACTCGGCGGTCGGCCGGCGGCTGCCCGCGCACGCCACCGGACTCGGCAAGGCGGTGCTCGCGCAGTACGACCCGGCCGAGGTGCAGCGGCGGTTGGACTGGCCGCTGGAGCGGCTGACCCCGGACACCGTGGTCGACCCCGAGGAGTTCCTGGCCCAGCTCGCCGAGGCCCGGCTGCGCGGGTGGGCGGCGGACGACGGCGAGAACTCGGTGGACATCCGCTGCGTCGCGGTCGCGCTCGGCAGCGGCCAGGGCGAGGACGCGATCAGCTGCTCGGCCCCCAAGAGCCGGATGGACGACGCCAGGATGGAGGAGATCGCGCAGGCCGTGACCGAGGCGGCGCACTCGCTGAGCACGCTCCTCAAGCGCCTCGGCCCGCACTGAGACACCGTCACCCAGACCTGGACGCCCTGCTTCCGACGCCCGTTGCGCACCGGCCGGTCCGAGTTTGTCAGACCTCTTGACAAACTCGGACCGGCTTCCTTACGTTCGTGATCCGGTACGGCATTCTGCTATCTGTACAGCTGCCTGTACGTGCCATGCGTGAAGTCGTCGCCCCCCAAAGGGATAGCACACGCTGCCCCGGAGCGGTCGGTGACCGCTTCGCGCCGACCGGAACCGCCTTCCTGCACGTGGGAGTTCGCATGGCTTTGCCTGATGCCGGCCCCGCTCCGCTCGCCCCCGCACCCTGGGTCGACGAGCGCGGTGCCACGATCCGCATCACGGCCGTCCGCACGTTCCTGACCGCCCCCCACGGCTGTCCTCATCTCATCGTCCGTATCGAGACCAACGACCCGGGACTGTACGGCCTGGGCTGCGCCAGCGACCCGCAGCGCACTCTGGCCGTCCGCTCGGTGCTCGACGACTACGTGGCCCCGCTGCTGATCGGCCGGGACCCCGACGACATCGACGACATCCACCGGCTGCTGCTCAACAGCGCGTACTGGCGCGGCGGCTCGATCACCGGCAACGCGCTCGGCGGCGTCGACGTCGCGCTGTGGGACCTGAAGGCCAAGCGGCTGGGCGCCCCGCTGTACTCGCTGTTCGGCGGCAAGGTCCGCACCTTCGCCGAGGCGTACACCCATGTCGACGGCCTGGACGCGGCGGAACTGGCCGACAAGGTGCAGGCCGCCCGCGAGCGCGGCTACCGGCACGTGCGCATCCAGGCCGCGGTGCCCGGCGCGGACACCTACGGCGCGCACGGCGGCGGCACCGACCCCGAGGCGGTCCGCACCCGGCGCGCGCCCTGGGACGGCGCCGGCTACCTGCGCTACGTCCCCGGGGTGCTCAACCGGGTGCGCGAACTCGTCGGCGACGGCGTGGAACTCCTGCACGACGTGCACGAGCGGCTCGACCCGCGGCAGGCCCGGGAGTTCCTGCGGCGGGTGGAGGACGCCCGGCTGTACTTCGTGGAGGACCTGCTCGCGCCGGAGGACGCCGGGCACTTCAAGCGGCTGCACGACGTCTCGCCGGTGCCGCTGGCGGTCGGCGAACTGTTCCACGACCCGGCCCAGTTCACCGCCCTGATCGCCGGCGGCGACGGCCCCGACATCGACTTCGCCCGGATCAGGGTGCCCACGCTCGGCGGCCTGACCCCGGCCCGTAAGATCGCTGTGCTGTGCGAGCTGCGCGGGGTGCGGCTGGCACCGCACGGCCCGGCCGACGTCAGCCCGATCGCCCAGGCCGCCACGATCGCCATGGACGTCTCCAGCCACGCCTTCGGGGTGCAGGAGGCCGCGGTGTTCCGGCCGCCCGTCCATGAGGTCTACCCGGGCACCGTCGCCGCCACCGACGGCGGCCTGGTGCCACCGGAGACCCCGGGCCACGGCGTCGACTTCGACGAGGCCGCGGCCGCCCTGTACCCGGTGCCCGAACCCCTGGCCCACGACCGGTGGGCCCTGCTGCGCAACATCGATGGGAGCGTGCAACGCCCGTGACCGATCCGAACCGTCCGCACCGCAGGGCCCTGGTGGTCCGAGGCGGCTGGGAAGGCCACTCGCCGGTGCAGATCACCGATCTGTTCGTGCCGTTCCTGAAGGACAGCGGCTTCCAGGTGGACACGGCCGACACGCTGGAGGTCTACACCGACGCCGAGCGGCTGGCCGCCACCGACCTGGTGGTGCAGTGCTGGACCATGGGAGAGATCACCCCCGAGCAGACCCGGGGCCTGGTCGCGGCCGTCCGGGCCGGCACCGGTTTCGCCGGCTGGCACGGCGGGATCGTCGACTCCTTCCGCGGCGACGTCGACTACCACTTCCTGACCGGCGGCCAGTTCCTGCACCACCCCGACGGGTTCGTGGACCACACCGTCCACCTCGTGCCCGAACGGGCCGACCACCCGCTGCTCGCCGGGCTCGGCGACTTCGCGGTGCACACCGAGCAGTACTGGGTCTCCACCGACCCCGACATCGACGTGCTGGCCACCACCGTCTTCCCGGCCGGCGAGGAGCGCGACCACCCGGTCGTGATGCCGACCGTCTGGACCCGGCAGCAGGGCGCCGGCCGGGTCTTCGTCAACGCCATCGGCCACAAGGCCGACGACTTCGACGTGCCCGAGGTGCGGGCACTGACCGAGAGGGGACTGCTGTGGGCGAGCCGCTGAGGATCGGCATGGTCGGTGCGGGCAAGATCAGCGGCCAGTACCTCGACACCATCGCGAAGCTGGACACGCTGCGGCTCACCGCCCTCACCGACCTGGACGCCGCCCGGGCCCGGGAGGCCGCGGACCGCACGGGTGCCGAGGTGGCGGGCAGCGTCGCCGCACTCGTCGCCCGCGACGACGTGGACGCCGTGCTCAACCTGACCATCCCGGCCGTGCACGCCGAGGTCGCGCTCGCCGCGATCGCCGCGGGCAAGCACGTCTACGGCGAGAAGCCGCTCGCCACCTCCCGCGAGGAGGCCGCCGCGATCCTGGCCGCCGCGCAGGCGGCGGGAGTTCGCGTCGGCAGCGCGCCCGACACGGTGCTCGGCACCGGCACCCAGACCGCCCGCAAGGCGGTCGACGACGGGCTGATCGGCGTCCCGGTCGCGGCGACCGCCTTCATGACGACGCCGGGCCACGAGGCATGGCACCCGGACCCGGAGTTCTACTACCGTCCCGGCGGCGGCCCGTTGCTCGACATGGGCCCGTACTACCTGTCCGCGCTGGTGCACCTGCTGGGCCCGGTGGTCAAGGTCACCGGTGCCGCCGCCACGCCGCGGGCCGAGCGGGAGATCGGCAGCGGCCCCCGGGCCGGGCAGCGCTTCGCGGTCGAGGTCGACACCCACGTCACCGGGGTGCTCGAACACGCCGGCGGGGCACTGTCCACGCTCGTCATGAGCTTCGACATCCATGCCGCGCACCTGCCGCGGATCGAGGTGCACGGCACCGCCGGATCGCTGTCGGTGCCCGACCCGAACGGCTTCGACGGCACGGTCGAGGTGTTCACCGCGGGTGGTGCGTGGCAGCCGCTGCCGGTGTCGGCCGGGTACCCCGGCGCCGGGCGCGGCACCGGGCTCGCCGACCTCGCGGACGCGCTGGCGGCCGGCCGCCCGCACCTGGCGTCGGCCGAACTCGCCGCGCACGTCCTCGATGTGATGCTCACGCTGCTCGACTCGGCGCACCGCGGGCAGGCGCTCCCGGTGGCCCGCACGTGCGAGCGGCCCGCGCCGGTGGGGCGGCCGGTCTAGGGGCGGGGCCGGACCGGGAAGGGCGGAGCCGGGACCGGAAAGACCGGGGCCGGACGGGAAAGGCCAGGCGGCGGGCGCGGACACCAGGGACCGCGCCCGCCGCCTTTTGCTGCGTGAATTGTCAGGCGACTTATCTTCCGGATCGGGCCCGAAATGACCTCGAAATAGCCTGACAAACACGTTCTCGCAGGTCACGACCTGCAAGAAAGCCGAATTGGTGAGAGGCGTTGACTTGATAACACACATGGTTTTACATAGCGGGAACCCGCTGGACAGGAAGGCTGCCCATGCATGACCGGATCGCCTCGGGCGAGGAGCGGATAGCCGCCTTCCTCTCCGAGAAGCTGCGCCCAGCGCTGTATCCGCAGCGGCTGCCCATGGACATCGGCGCCTGGCACATCCCGGGCGAGCCGGTTCCGGCGGACGTCGCACTGCGCGCCGAGTACACCCCGTTCGCGGTGGGCGAGCCCTGGGGGCGGCCCTGGGCCACCACCTGGTTCCGGGTGCACGCCACGGTGCCCGAACGCTGGGCGGGCCGCCGGGTCGAGGCCCTGATCGACCTCGGCTCCGACCCCGACGGCGGCAGCGCCGAAGGGCTCGTCCACGACGAGCGGGGCATCCCGCTGCAGGGCCTGCACCCCCATCTGCGCGCCGTGCCGGTGGCGTTCCGCGCGGCCGGCGGCGAACCGGTGCGGCTGCTGGTCGAGGCGGCCGCCAACCCGCTGATCGACAGCGGCAGCGGTGCCGGCAGCCGCTACGGCGACCCGGCGACCGCCGGCGACACCCCGCTGTACCGGCTGCGGCGCGCCGACATCGCGATCCGCGACGAGGACGTCTGGCAACTCCTGCACGACATCGAGGCGTTGCACGGGCTGATGCGGGCGCTGCCCGACGCCTTGCCGCGCACCTACGAGATCCTCGCCGCCCTCGAGGCCGCCGTCGACGCCGTCGACCCGCGGGCCGTCGCCCGCACCGCGGGGCGCGCCCGGACGCTGCTCGGCCCGGTGCTGGGCCGGCACGCGCACGAGTCCGCGCACACCTTCGCGGCGGTGGGCCACGCGCACATCGACTCCGCCCGGTTGTGGCCGGTGCGCGAGACCGTGCGCAAGTGCGCCCGCACCTTCAGCACCATGGCCGCGCTCACCGAGGAGTACCCCGGCCTGGTCGTCGCGGCGTCCTCCGCCCAGCACTACGCCTGGATGAAGGAGCACCACCCGCACGTCTTCGAGCGGATCCGCAAGGCCGTCGCCGACGGCAACTGGGCGCCCGTCGGGGGCATGTGGGTCGAGGCCGACGCCGAACTGCCCGGTGGCGAGGCGCTGGCCCGCCAGTTCGTGCACGGCCGCCGCTTCTTCCGCGACGAGCTCGGCCTGGACAGCGACGGGGTCTGGCTGCCCGACGCCTCGGGCGCCTCCGCCGCCTTCCCGCAGCTCGCCGCGCTGGCCGGGGCCCGCTGGCTGCTCGCCCCCCGCCCCGGGCCGGACCGGCCGGGCGCCCCGGCCCGGCACACCTTCCGCTGGGAGGGGATCGACGGCACCCGCCTGTTCACCCACCTGGTGCCCGGCGGCGCCGAGGGCACCACCCTGACCGGGTCCGAACTCACCGGCGCCGTCGCCTCCTTCGCCGACCTCGGCGCCGCCACCACCTCGCTGCTGCCCGTCGGCCGCGGCGACGCCGGGCCCGACCGGACCGTGCTGGAGCACGCCCGCCGCTTCGCCGACCTCGAAGGCGCCCCCCGCGTCGTGCCACGTACCCCGTCGGCGTTCTTCCGCGACGCGGAGCAGGAGTACCCGCACGCCCCGGTCTGGCGCGGCACCCTCGATCTCGCCGCCCACCGCGGCTCCTACACCAGCCAGGCCCGCACCAAGCGCGGCAACCGCCGCAGCGAGGCCCTGCTGCACGAAGCCGAACTGTGGTCGGCGACCGCCGCGGTGCGCCACGACATCCCGTACCCCTACGCCGAGTTGGACCGGCTGTGGCGGCAGGTGCTGCTCCAGCAGGCGCACGACATCCTGCCCGGCACCTCCATCGCCTGGGTGCACGAGGAGGCCGAGCAGACCCATCGCGACGTGCACCGGCGGCTGGAGCGGCTGATCCGGCGGGCGACCGCCGACCCCGACGCCGAACCGGACGGCACCGGCGTGCTCAACGCCGCGCCCCGCGCGCGCCGCGAGGTCGTCGTGCTCGACGCGGACGCCCGGCCGCTTCCGGGCGGTCAGCAACTGGCCGGCGGCGGCACCGCCGTCCTCGCGCAGGCGCCCGCCCTCGGCGCCGGCCGGGCCGGCCTCCCGCTCGGCGACCTGCCGCCCGTCACCGTGGAGACCCGCGCCGACGGCGGGCACGTGCTGGACAACGGGCTGCTGCGGGTCGTGGTCGACGCCGCCGGGCTGGTCCGCTCCGCCGTCGAGTCGCGCACCGGCCGCGAGGCCATCGCGCCCGGCGAGGCCGGCAACCTGCTCCAACTCCACCGCGACGAGCCGGCCGACCGCAGCGCGCTGCGGCTGGCCCCGGGCACCCGGCGCGACCTCGACCGTGCCGACGTGGTGGAACTGCGCGACGCCGGACCGCTGCTGGCCACCGTCCGGGTGGTCCGCGGCACCGGCCGCTCCACCGTCGTCCAGCACCTCACCCTCGGCGCCGGCAGCCGCTCCCTCACCGTCGACACCGAGGTCGACTGGCGCGAGCAGGACACCCTGCTCAAGTCCGCCTGGCCGCTGGACGTGCATGCCGAACACACCAGCGCCGAGACCCAGTTCGGGCACGTCACCAGGCCCACCCACGACAACGTCGGCGCCGGCGCGGCCGGCCGGGAGGCCGCGGCACTGCGCTGGCTGCACGTCGGCGAGCACGGCTGGGGCGTCGCCCTCGCCTCCGACGCGTCCTACGGCTACGACACCACCCGCCGCACCCGCCCGGACGGCGGCACCACCACGGTCGTGCGCCACACCCTGCTGCGCGCCCCGCACAGCCCCGACCCGCACGCCGACCGCGGCCCGCAGCACTTCCGGCACACCCTGCGGCCCGGCGCCGGCATCGAGGACGCGATCACCGAGGGGTACGCGCTCAACCTGCCGCTGCGCCCGGGGCCCGGCGCCGCCGCACCGCCCCTGGTCGCCGTCGACCATCCCGGCGTGATCGTCGAGACGGTCAAGCTCGCCGACGACCGCAGCGGGGACGTCGTGGTCCGCCTCTACGAGTCCCGCGGCGGCCGCGCCCGCACCACCCTGACCGCGGACTTCCCGGTCGGCGCCGTGCGCGAGGCCGACCTGCTCGAAGTCCCCCTCGCCACCCATCCCCCCTCGGCCCCGCTCACCCTGCGTCCTTTCCAGATCCTCACCCTCCGCATCACGCCCAAGGACCGGCACCGTGCCTGAGACAGCCCTGCCCCCCGCGCCCGCGCCCGCCCGCCGCGGACCGCGCGACGTCCGGCCCCGACCCGCCGCGGGGGTGCGGCGTGGCTGAGGTCGTACAGGAACCCGGACCGGTGGACGTGTTGCGGGAGTGGGCCGGCGGGGGCGGCCCCCTCGCGGTGCGGGCACGGGTCGTGCTGCTCGCCACGCAGGGGCTGCGGGACGCGGAGATCGCCCGGCGGCTCGGGGTGTCCCGGCAGACCGTGGGCACCTGGCGGCACCGCTGGCAGAGCGCCGGTCTCGCCGGGCTCGAACAGCGCCCGCGCACCGGCCGGCCCGCCACCGTCGACGAGGCGGAGGTCGTCGCCCGGGCCCTGCTGGCCCCCGGCGGCTCCGGCGCGAGCCGCGCGATCGCCCGCGAACTCGGCCTGTCCCACGCCACGGTGGCCTCGATCCGCCGCCGCTGGGCGCTCGGCGGCGACGTGACCCGGGGCGCCCGGGTGCCCACCCGCCCGCCGCTGCCCGGCGCGGACGTCTGGGTGATGGGCGTCTACGTCGACGAGCGCCGCGCGGTCCTGCTCGCCGGCACCCGCCCGGACACGCCGCCGCCGGCCGCCGTGGCCACGGTGCTCGGGGAGGACGTGCTGTCCGGGCTGGCCGGGGCGATGGACGCGCTGCGCCCCGGCGGGCCGGTCGCGCCCCCGGAGGACGGTCCGGCCGCCGGCCCGGACCCGGAACTCGCGCGCTACCTGGCCGAAGCCACCGCGCACCACCCCGACATCGCGCTGCACGCCGTGACGCTGTGGGACGGCGGGCTCGTCGAAGCGGCGCCGGCCGGCCCCGTGCCGGGCGGTGTGACCGCGCACCGGCTCCCCGCCAACGCCTCCTGGCGCAGCTTCCTGCGGGCCATGGCCGCGCTGGACAGCACCAGCCACCCCGAGTCCTCGCGCCGGGTCTACCTCGACCTGGTCGCGGCGCTGGGCCGTGGCGCGGCACCCGTGCGGTGGCTGCGCGAGAACGTCGCCGGCCACCTGCGCAGCAGCGTCCCGGCCCCGCCCGTCACGGCGAACCCGTCGCACCCGTCGCACCCGTCGAATTCGGCGAACCCGGCGGCGAATCCGGCGGCGGGCACGGCGAACCCCGCCAACCCGGCGGGGACTTCGGGGACGTCCGTTCCGGCGGAGCCGATCGCCTCCAGCGGGGTGAACCAGATCGACCTGGGCTCGTTCAACGAGTGCGTGGTGATCGAGTCGGTGCGGCTGTCGGGCACCATCACCCGCGGCGAGATCGCCCACCGCACCGGCCTGACCCAGCAGTCCGTCTCCAGGATCGCCCGCTCGCTGATCGACCGCGGCATCCTCGTGGAGGACGCGCAGCGCCGGGCCACTTCGGGCAAGCCGCGTACCCCGGTGCGGCTGTGCGGCAGCGCCGCGCACGCACTCGGCCTGCACATCGACCCCGAGGTGCTGACCGCCGTGGTGATCGACCTCGACGGGGCGATCGTCTGCACCTGCACCCGGCCGGTGGGCGCGGACACCGACCCGGCCGAGTTCGTCGCGCAGGTCGTGGCGTTGGGGCGGGAGGCGCTGGAGAAGGCGCAGGGCTCGGTGCCGGAGGACGGCTTCCTGGGCATCGGCGTCGCCGTGCCGGGCCCGGTCGACATCGCCTCCGGCACGGTGCTCGGCCCGCCGCTGATGTCGGCGTGGAACGACATCCCGCTGCTGTACCTGCTCAAGGACCACTTCCCGTGCCCGGTGATCATCGAGAAGGACTCGCTGGCCGCGGCGGCGGGGGAGCGCTGGATCGGCCGCGACCGCAGGGCGCGCGACTTCGCCTACCTGTACCTGGGCACCGGCGTCGGCTCCGGCCTCTACCTCAACGGCGACCTCTACCGCGGAGTGAGCGCCAACGCCGGGGAGTTCGGCCAGCTGTGCGCGATCTCGCTCGGCCGCACCGGTCCCGACGGGCGGCCCGAGATGGTGCCCGAGTGCAACCCGCCCGCCTCCGTGCCGGAGTTCGCCGCCCGCAACGGCTTCCCCGGGTCGGGCGCGGCCGCCGGGAGCACCGCCGCGTACCGCGAGGTGGGCCGGGCCGCCGCGGCCGGCGACGCGTTCGCGGCCGCCGCGCTGCGGGAGGTCGCCGGTGCGGTCGGCCGCGGCGCGCTGGGCCTGGTCGACCTGCTCGACATCGACCTGATCGTGCTGGGCGGTCCCTTCTTCACCGAGGACACGGCGGGCTTCTACCTCGACGAGATCCACCGGGTGGTCAACGACTTCCCGACCGCGCGCCGGCTGCGGCGGGTCGAGGTCGAGCCGTCCGTGCTCAGTGCCGAGGCCGCCGCCGTGGGGGCGGCGTCCACGATCTTCCATGCCACGTTCACCCCGCGGTTGCGCACCCGTGCTCGCGCCTGACCGGGGTTTTGTCATCATCAGTCAAAACGGTGCGGCGTAGTCCTGTCAGAACTCTTGACTCAAGGTCAAACCTGACCACAAACTGCCGCCTTGGGAACGCATGGCCCGGACTTTCTTCGGACTTGCACCAAAGGCAGCCCCACGAGTCCGAGTGGGACCGGGTGTTCCGCTTGATCGCGCTTGAAGACACTCCCCGGACGACGGAGGCAGGATGGACAAGCGAAGGCGTCGGCGCGCGAGCCTGGCCGCAGTGTGCGCGATGGCGTGCGCGGTGGGACTGAGTGCCACCTACGGCGGGACCGCCGTGGCACAGGCCCCGCACGCGGCCGCGAGCACGCCGATCTACCTGGACACGCACTACTCCTTCCAGGAGCGAGCCGCCGACCTGGTGTCGAGGATGACACTCCAGGAGAAGGTGCAGCAGCTCAGCACGAACAGCGGACCTGCGATCCCGCGGCTGGGGGTGCAGCAGTACACGTACTGGAGCGAGGGGCAGCACGGCGTCAACAGCCTCGGCGCGGACCAGAACAACGGCGGGGTGCAGGGCGGCGTCCACTCCACCAGTTTCCCCACCAACTTCGCCTCGTCCATGTCCTGGGACAAGAGCCTGATGTACCAGGAGAGCACCGCGATCTCCGACGAGGCCCGCGGCTTCCTCGACAAGTCGCTCTTCGGCACCGGCCAGAACAACCTCGGCCCGTCCGCCGACGACTACGGCTCCCTGACCTACTGGGCGCCGACGGTCAACCTCGACCGGGACCCGCGCTGGGGCCGCACCGACGAGGCGTTCGGCGAGGACCCGTACTTCGTCGGGCAGATGGCCGGGCAGTTCATCGACGGCTACGAGGGCAACAACCCCGACGGCACCTCGCAGACCGGCTACCTCAAGGTGGCCGCCACCGCGAAGCACTACGCGCTGAACAACGTCGAGGACAACCGCACCGGCATCAGTTCCGACGTCAACGACACCGACCTGCGCGACTACTACACCGCGCAGTTCCGCGACCTGATCGAGGACGCGCACGTGTCGGGCCTGATGACGTCGTACAACGCGATCAACGGCACCCCCTCGACGTCGGACACCTACACCACCAACGAACTCGCCCAGCGCACCTACGGGTTCGGCGGCTACATCACCTCCGACTGCGGTGCGGTCGGCACCAACTGGCGCCAGTTCCCCGGCGGCCACGACTGGGCGCCGCCCGGCTGGACCACCGACCACGACCCGAACAACCCCACCTGGACCCAGACCGCGACCGGGAAGACCATGTCCGGCCAGGCCGGCGGCCAGGCGTACTCGCTGCGGGCCGGCACCGACCTGAACTGCACCGGCGACGAGGCCACCACCGCCAACATCGAGCAGGCCATCGAGGCCGGCGCGCTCAGCGAGGGCGTCATCGACACCGCGCTGGTGAAGGTCTTCACCATCCGTATGGAGACCGGCGAGTTCGATCCGGCCGGCAGCGTGAAGTACACCTCGATCACCAAGGACCAGATCGAGAGCCCGGCCCACCAGGCGCTGGCCACCAAGGTCGCCGACAACGCGCTGGTGCTGCTGAAGAACTCCGCGCCCGCCACCGGCACCGGCGCGCTGCTGCCGGTCGACCCGTCGACGACGAAGAAGATCGTCATCCTCGGCGACATGGCCAACACCACCTCGCTCGGCCTGTACTCGGGCGCGCCGGACCACACCACCAGCCCGGTGCAGGGCATCACCGACGAGGTGAAGGCCGCCAACCCGGACGCCGACGTGGTCTTCGACGCCGCCGGTACCTCCTCGACGGCCACCTCCGCCGCGACCCTCAGCGACCAGACCAAGGCCGACATCCAGTCCGCCGACCTGGTCGTGGTCTTCGTCGGCACCTCGCAGGCCAACGCCGACGAGGGCAAGGACCGCGCCAACCTCGACATGCCCGGCAACTACGACTCGCTGATCGACCAGACCACCGCGCTCGGCAACAAGAAGGTGGCCCTGGTCGTCCAGTCCGACGGGCCGGTGGACATCCAGTCCCGGCAGGCGGCGGACTCGGGGGTCTCCTCGATCGTCTTCAGCGGCTACAACGGCCAGTCCCAGGGCACCGCGCTCGCCGATGTCCTGTTCGGCAGGCAGAACCCGTCCGGGCACCTCAACTTCACCTGGTACAAGGACGACTCGCAGCTCCCGGACAAGTCCGACTACGGACTGACCCCCGGAGAGACCGACGGGCTCGGCCGCACCTACCAGTACTTCACCGGCACCCCGACCTACCCCTTCGGGTACGGCCTGAGCTACAGCTCCTTCTCCTACTCGCACGTCACCGCCGACCACACGCAGATCACCGCGGACGGCTCGGTGAAGATCGGCGTCGACGTCAAGAACACCGGCAAGGTCGCCGGCGCGACCGTCGCGCAGCTCTACGCGGCCACGCCGTTCACGGTCAAGGGCGTCCAGCTGCCGAAGAAGCGGCTCGCCGGCTTCGCGAAGACCGGCGTCCTCAAGCCCGGCCAGACCCAGCACCTGACGATCACCGTCAAGGCCGCGGACCTGTCGAGCTGGGACGCCGCCGCCTCCCGGCAGACCGTGTACAACGGCCCCTACCAGTTCCAGGTCTCCTCGGACTCCGCGCACCCCGCGGGCACCGCGACCGTCCGCATCAGCGGGCGGCTCACCCCGAAGGTGCAGACCGTCACCGTCCAGCCGGAGAACGTCGTCCTCAACGCGGGCGACACCTTCAGCCTCGCCGGCAAGAACCAGTGGATCAAGGACGACACCGACCACTCCAAGGAGCAGCGCGACACGTCCATCACCGCGGACAACGTCGTCGAGGCGGTCGACAACGACCAGTCGTTCGTGGACCTGAGCACCCACCGGCCCACCTACAAGAGCAGCAACCCGAAGGTCGCCACGGTCGACAGGAACGGGACCGTGCACGCGGTCGCGGACGGGGTCGCCACCCTCTCGGCGACGGTCGGCGGGGTCACCGGCTCCGCACCGATCGTGGTGCGCAACTCGCTGACGCTCGGCGCGGTGCCGATCGCGAAGGCCGGCTCCACGCTCACCGCGACCACCACGTACACCAACGGCAGCGCCGCCGCGGTCAGTGGCATCTCGGTCGGGCTGCAGGTGCCCGACGGCTGGACCGCCACCGCGACCACGCCGTCCACCTTCGACCAGGTCGGCGCCGGACAGAAGGCCGTCACCACCTGGTCGGTCGCCATCCCGACGGGCGCCGACCCGGCGTCCTTCACCCTGGACGCGACGGTCAGCACACCCGGCGGCGACCACACCGCGCAGGCGCCGGTCACCGTGCCGTACGCCTCGCTGACCGACGCCTACAACAACTCCGGCATCAGCGACGACTCCGCACCCGGCACCGGCAGCCTCGACGGCGGCGGGGCCAGCTACTCCGCCCAGGCACTCGCGGCGGCCGGCTGGACGGCGGGGCAGAGCACCACGCACGACGGGGTGTCCTTCGCCTTCCCCGCGACCGCGGGCACCGGCAAGCCGGACAACACCATCGCCGGCGGGCAGGCGGTCGAGCTGACCGGGACCGGCGGCAAGCTGGGCTTCGTCGGCACCAGCGACTTCGGCGCCTCCTCGGGCAGCGGCACCATCCTCTACACCGACGGCACCACCCAGACGTACGCGCTGGCACTGGCCGACTGGTGGGGCAGCAGTGCCTCGCAGGGCAGTGACATCGCGGCGACGACGCCCTACATCAACAACGCCGGCGGACCGCAGAACCAGACCGTGCACCTCTACGCGGCCACGGTGAACCTGCAACCCGGCAAGACCGTGCAGGCCATCACCCTGCCCAACGTGAGCCAGACGGCGACCAACAGCCAGCTGGCCATGCACCTGTTCAGCATCGCCATCGGCGGCTGATCCCGCCGGGTGGGAGCCGGCCACCACCGGTGGCCGGCTCCCACCCGCGCCCCTCCTCCCGGGCCCGCCCGGCCCCCCGCGTGCATCCGCTCCCCGGGCCGGCCCGTTCTCCCCGCATGCCCACACACCCGCGCACGCCCATGGACCCCCATGGAAGGAACCATGACCAACCAGCACGAGAAGCCCGGTTCAGCCCTGGTGCCGACCCGCCGCCAGATGCTCACCCTCGGTGCCGCGACCGCCGCCGCCCTCGGCCTGCAGCGGCTCGGCGCCGCCCAGGCGGCCGCGCCCGGCGACGGCCGGTTCGCCGCGCCCGCCACCGGCGGCGCCCAGGTGCTCCAGTCGCTCAACGGCACCTGGGACTTCCTGCCCGCCGCGGCCGGCGCCGCCTACCCGCCGCCGGACTCCGGCTGGGCCGGCATCCCGGTGCCGGCCGAATGGAACATGAACACCGGGCCGTTCGCCACCTCCTGGAACGCGTACGACCTGTTCGGGACACCCGCGGACTGGAACGACGTGGACACCGCCTGGTACCGGCGGACCGTCGCGGTGCCGGCCAAGGCGAAGGGGCAGCGGATCGTGCTGCGCTTCGAGGCGGTCAACTTCGAGGCCACCGTGTGGTTCAACGGCGTCCAGGTCGCCCACCACCTCGACGGCCTGCTGCCCTTCGAGGCCGACGTCACGGACCACGTCGCCTTCGGCGGCACCAACACCGTGCACCTGCTGGTGCGTTCGCCCGGCGCGGCCGCCCACCAGTCCGACGGGTTCCACCACCCCGCGGGCTCCTGGTGGGGCCAGGAGGCGGCCGGGATCTGGCAGGACGTGTGGCTGCTGGCCCGCAACCCGGTCTCCACCGCCGACACCGCGATCGTCACCTCCGTCACCGACGGGAAGCTCACCGCCACCACCGAACTGCGCAACGACGGCGCGGCCGACACCACCGTCCGGGTCGACCACACGGTGTGGGACGGCGCCCGCCAGGTCCTGCGGCTCAGCCGCCAGGTGACCGTCCCGGCCGGCGGCACCACCACCGTCGAGGAGAGCACGGCCTGGAGCAAGCCGCGGCTGTGGTCCCCGGCCGACCCGCACCTGTACGAGCTGCGGGTCGACGTCCGCGGCTCCGCGAACGGCCCGGTGCTCGACTCCACCACGCACCGCTTCGGCTTCCGCGAGGTCACCGTCGACGGCCCGGCGCTGCTGCTCAACGGCGAACCGCAGCTGCTGCGCGGCGACTCCTGGCACTACATGGGCTCCGTCCAGAACAGCCGTGCCTACGCCGAGATGTGGATGGGCATGGCCAAGGACGCCGGCGTCAACTACATGCGGCTGCACGCCATGCCGTACCCGCCGGTCTACTACGACGTCGCCGACGAACTCGGCATGATGATCGTCGGCGAGTCCGGCATCTACGGCTCCTCCGGCAACTACGCCATGAACGCCGACGACTTCTGGGCCAACTGCGCGACCCACCTGAAGGACCGCGTGGTCCGCGACCGCAACCACCCCTCGATCATCGCCTGGAGTGCGGAGAACGAGATGCTGGCCGCCTTCGGCCAGAGCTGGGTGCCGCAGGTCGCCGCGCTCAAGCCGCCGGTGCTCGCCGAGGACACCAGCCGCCCGGTCTACTTCGAGGGAGACGGCGACCCGCAGAGTGCGGGCGACCTGCGCAGCACCCACTACCCGCTGGAGATCACCACCGGCAACACCGCGATCCCCGAGAGCGCCCGTGCGCTGGCCCCCGGCCAGTCCCGCGGCGACGAGTGGGACCGCAAGAAGCCGTTCCTGATCAGCGAGTTCAGCTCGATGTACTACGCCAACCCGTCCGACGTCAGCGCGATCGGCGGCCCGGCGGCGTACGCCGACCTGGACGGCCTGTGGTCCGCGCACGCGCTCACCCTGCGTGCCCAGATCGAGGGCTTCCGGTACGCCGGGATCACCGCGATCTCCCCCTGGAACACGGTCTGGTACGGCATGCGCCCGCTGCCCTTCGACGGCACGTCGGTGCCGGCGGCGGACCCGAGCGGGTCCGGGCCGCGGCTGAAGCGGGTCGGGCCGTTCGCGGCCACCCTCAACCCCGGCTTCCAGCGCGGGCTGCCCGACTTCCGGCCCAACCCGATCCACGACGCGGTGGTGCGGGTCTTCCAGCCGGTCGCCGCGCTCGCGATGGACTACCGCACCCACTACTTCGGCGGCAGCACCCTGTCGAAGGACCTGATGATCTGCAACGACACCGCGGACAGCGCCAGGTTGACGGTGGCCTGGTCGCTGAGCGGACCCGGCATCCCCACCCGCAAGGGCTCGGCGAAGACCACCGTGGCCGCCACCGGCCGCGGCTCCGTGACCGCGAAACTGGCCCTGCCGAAGGTCTCGAAGGCCACTCCCGCCACCCTGCGGATCAGCGTCACCGGCGACGGGAGGTTCAGCGACGAGATCGCGCTGACCCTGTACCCGGTACCGGCCGCGAAGCTCGGCGCACCGCTCAAGGCCGCGGTGCTGGAAGGGACGTCAGGCGCCGCCACCACCGCGGCACTGACCGCGCTCGGGATCACCACGAGGACCCTGACCGGCTTCGGTGCGCTGCCCGACCCCGCCTCCGGCGAGGTGCTGGTGGTCGCCGAGGGCGCCGACCCGGCCGCGACCGGCGACGACGGCACCGCGGTCGCCGCGTTCGCCGCGGCCGGCGGCCAGGTGCTGGTGCTGGCGCAGACCGCGTTCCCGCAGATCCTGCCGTGGCCGCAGTTCACCACCGGCAGCAAGCAGACCGTCACCCACGTCGCCGCGCCGCACCACCCGGTGCTGGCCGGCATCGGCGCCGACGACCTGCGCTGGTGGCAGACCGCCGACGAGACGGTGACCTCCACCGTCCTGCTCAAGCCCCGCTTCGGCAGCCTCCTCTCGCTCGCCGACGCCGGACCCGCGCTGGCCGCGACCGCCCTCGCGGAGGCGCGGTACGGCAAGGGCCGCTACGTGATGTGCCAGTACCCGGTGGTGGCCGCGCAGTCCGCCGAGCCGGTCGCGGCGGCGCTGCTGCGCAACCTGCTGGGGTACGTGGCCCGACCGGCCGCGGCCACCGGCCGGTTCGGTGTGCTCGCCGCGGACGGCACGAGCGCGGCCGCGGTGACGCTCAAGGCCGCGGCGGCCGACCTGACCGTGCTCGGCACGGTCGACGCGGACGCGCTCGCGAACCTGGACATCCTGCTGGTGGACGCCTCGGCCGGCAACGACGCGGCGCTGGCCTCGCTCAAGGCCGCCGCCTCCGACGTGACCGCCTGGACCGCCGCCGGCGGCACCCTGTGGATCAACGGCGCCACCCCGGACACCTGGGCGTCGCTGGCTCCGTTCCTGCCGTCCGGCGCCAAGCTCACCGCCGTGGACGCCGACCACGCCCACGGCGCCGTGGCCACCGGCGACTCGGCGCTGACCACCGGGGTCAGCAACGCCGACCTGGACTGGCCGGGCGCCGGCGCCGCGCTGGTGGCGTACACCGTGCAGGCCAAGGGCGGCACCAGCGCGGTGGACACCCGGGCGGTCGCCTGGAGCCTGTTCAGCGCGGGCAACGAGCAGACCAAGTACGGGAAGGCGGCGCACAGCGCGCTCGGCTTCACCGCGGGCAGCGCGCTGCTGCGGGTGGCCACGGGGAAGGGATCGGTGATCGTCGACCAGTTGCTGTGGCCGAACAAGAGCGCGCTGCCCACCCAGGTCGGGCTGGCCGCGCTGCTGGCCGCGAACGTCGGGGCGGCCTTCGCCGCGGGCGCCGGCTCGGGCGAACTGCCCACCGACGGCTGGAAGGGGTTCACCAACCCGGCCACCGGCAATCCGGCCAATGCCTTCGACCGGAACCCCAGCACCCGGTGGAGTACCGACACGCTGCGCCAGCCGGGGATGTACTTCGGCCTCGACCTGGGCGCGTCGCACCGGATCGACAAGATCGTGTGGGACGCGTCCGCGTCGAGCGGCGACGTCCCCAGCGCCGCCGATCTGCTGGTCTCCACCGACAACTCCACCTGGACCACGGTGCTCAGCCTCGCCGACACCTCGCCGTACACCACGGGTGGCGTCATGACGCTCGGCTTCGACCCGGTGGACGCCCGGTACTTCAAGGTCGTCAACACCAAGGCGGGCGGCCTGTACATGTCGGTGCACGAGATCTACGTGTACACGGCGGCGCAGTGAGCGGCACGGGTCGGGAGCGGTGCGGCGGTGCGCGGATGAGGTGCTGATCCGTTGAGGTACTGATCCAGTGATCTGCTGAGCCGCCGCTCCATCGAGCCGGTCGGACGGGCGTGGGGGCCCGTTCGGCCGGCTTCCGGCGTTATGGCACCACCTTCCGCGAGTCATCGGAGGTATTTACGGCGATCTCGTGCGCAACGTCTTTACACGCCCCGTGGGCGGGCCTATAAAGGTGCGGACATCGGATGAATGGCGGGGCGTCAGACCGGGGAGCAACCGAACTCCCCTGCCGGCGAGGCCGGTTGCCGTCCCGTTCCGGTGCCCGCGAGCCGCACGTGCGCACCTCCGCACCTCCCGCAGGTCCCGCACCTCCCGCACGGTCCGAACCCCCGACAGCCCGCTGCCCGCACCGGCACCGGGTGAGGAGCCGTCATGAGCAGATTCAGCCGCAGAGGCTTCCTGCAGATCGCGGGCGGAGCCGCGGCCACCGGCGCACTGCCGCTGGTCGCCGCCGACCCCGCCGCCGCCGCGGCGCCCGACCGGTCCGGCGGGCACCATGAGCCCGGACCCCGGCCCGGGGACGCCGGCCCGCGCAGCGCGGTCAGCACGTCCTGGACCGAGAACTGGGAGAGCGGCTTCGTCACCGGCAACGGCAACCTCGGCGCCGTCCTCTACGGCAAGCCGGAGGCACCCGTCCTGCTGGTCAACCACAGCAAGCTCTACACCTCGCAGTACTCCCCGCAGCAGCGCACCATCGCCGAGACCGCCGCCTTCGTGCCGCAGATCCGGCAGTTGATCGCCGACCAGGGCTACGCGGCCATGCTCGACTGGTCGTTCGAGCAGTCCAAGGAGCACGGCCTCGCCCCCGACGAGGCGATCGACTACCACCCGGGCCTCTTCCTCACCTGCGCGATCACCGGCGCCGACCAGGCCGCGGACCACCGGCGCACCGAGAACTTCGAGAACGGCGAGATCACCACCACCTGGCAGGGCAGCGCCGGCGCCTTCACCACGAAGGCGTTCGCCTCGCGGGCGGACAACGTTGTCGTGTTCCTGATCTCGGGTCCCGGCAAGGGCGCCCTCGACGCGACCCTCAGCCTCGGCCCGGTCGGCACCGACCTGATCACGGCCGGCCCCGCCCAGGGCGCCGACTGGATCGGCTTCCACAACCTTTACGCTCCCGGCAACGGAGGCTACGACGGCGTCGTGCGGATCGCCACCACCGGCGGCACCGCCACCACCGCCGCCGGACCCGACGGCGCGGGCACCATCACGGTCACGGGCGCCGACCAGGCCCTCGTACTGGTCAGGATCGACCGCTGGCGGCCGCCGCAGACCGGGGGAGTGGCCGCGCTCGCCGCCGCGGTGGCGAAACTGCCCACCGACTACGCCAAGCTGCTGCGCCCGCACGCGGCCGTGCACGGCGAGCTGTTCAGCCGGGTCAGCGTCGACTTCGGCGGCGGCGCCGACCGCGCGCTGACCACCGACGTCCTGCTCGCCCGGGCCGCCCGCGACCGGGTGATGCCGCCCGCTCTGCTGGAGAAGGTCTACGACGCGAGCCGCTACGTCATCCTCTCCGCCAGCGGCGACCTGCCGCCCAACCTCCAGGGTGTGTGGAACGGGAGTTGGGCGCCGCCCTGGCACAGCGACTACAGCGCGGACGCCAACCTCCAGCTCGCCGTCGACTCGCTGGTCAGCGGCGCGATGCCCGAACTCATGGCGGGCTTTTTCTCCCTCGTCGAGTCCGGGGTGCCCTCCTGGCGCGAGGGCGCCACCAAGCTGGCCGGCTGCCGAGGCATCCTCTACCCGGCCCGCATGCAGGACCAGGGGACCTACTTCCAGCAGAACCACGACTGGCAGTGGTTCAACCAGGTCTCCATCGCCGGCTGGCTCGGCCACTACTTCTACGACTACTACCGCTACACCGGCGACCTCGACTTCCTGCGCGAGCGGGCCCTCCCGTATCTCAAGGACTGCGCGCTGTTCTACGAGGACTGGTGGACCTCCGACGCCGACGGCACGCTGCGCTCCACCCCGTCCTTCTCCTACGAGTGCGCCTTCGCCGACAACGCCACCATCGACTTCGCCGTCGCCAAGGAGGTGCTCACCAACCTGATCGAGGGCTGCCGGCTGCTCGGCGTCGAGCACGAGGGCGTGGCCCGCTGGACCGCGCTGCTGGCCCGCTTCCCCGCCTACATGGTCAACACCGCGCAGACCACCGGCGGCACCCCGCCGCCGAACTGGCTGATGGACGGGGGCGTCCCGGCGGTCGCGGACGGCACCCTGAAGGAGTTCATCGGCGCGAACATGCTGGAGTTCCCGCCGCACCGCCACCTGTCCTCGCTCTACCCGCTGTTCGTCAGCAACGAGTTGAGCCCCGAGGCCACGCCGGACCTGTGGACCGCGGCGGGCAAGCAGTACGACAAGAAGATCCGCAGCGTCACCGAGTCCGAGTCCCACTACCGGATGCAGGCCTCGCTGTGCGCCGCCCGGCTCGGCCGCGGCGACGACATCTGGAACTTCCTCACGCTGATGGCCGCCAACAACGTCTTCCACACCAGCCTGGTCCCCTCGCACTACGACGACCTGAACGTCTTCAACGTCGATGCCAGCGGCGGCATCCCCGCGGTCCTGCACAACGCCCTGGTGTTCTCCGCCCCGGGCCGGCTCGACCTGCTGCCCGCGCTGCCCGGCGCGCTGCCGGCCGGCGCGATCCACGGCATCCTCGCCCGCGGCCGGATCACGGTGACCTCGCTGGCCTGGGACTACCCGGCCGGCACGGTCCACGCCCGGCTCGACTCGGCGGTCCGGCAGTCCGTGGAACTGTCGGTGCCGCCCGGGCTGGCGGACGTGACGCTCACCCTCGACGGCCGCGCCCGGCCGATCGGCCCGCTCGGCACCGCCGGACGCCGCGGCCTGCGGGTCACGCTGCCCAAGGGTGCCAGCGACATCGGGATCACCTTCACCCCCGTCACGCCGCCGACCCCCTCGCACCTCCTTTCCTTCGGCGCCGCGGCCACCGCGTCCTCCACCCGCACCACCGACGGGGACGTCGGCCCGGAGAAGACCGTCGACAGCGACAGCACCACCCGCTGGACCAGCGACTACGCCGACGACCAGTGGCTGCAGCTCGACCTGGGCGCCGTCCACGACCTCACCGAGGTCAAGCTGAACTGGGAGACGGCCACCGCGAAGGACTTCGCGGTCGACGTCTCCGCCGACGGACACACCTGGACCACGATCGCCAACGTCACCGGCAACTCCGCCGCCGGCTGGATGGACTTCCCCGGCCTCGCCGTCTCCGGCCGCTACGTCCGCCTCGACCTGACCACCCGCGCCACCTCGTACGGCTTCTCGCTGTGGGACGTCGAGGTCTACGGGAGCTGAGCCCGCCGCGCCGCGTCCGCACGCCATCCGCACCGCCCGCCCACCTCTCCCAGGAGGAGCCCGTGCGCGACCCCGAACTCCCCGAGGAATCCCCCGAAGCCTCCGACCAGCAACCGCGGCCGCCCCGGACGACGGCCGGGCTGTCCCGGCGGCGGTTCCTCGCCGCCAACTCCACCGTGCTCGCCGCCTTCGGGGCCGGCGTGCTGCTGCCCGCCGGGGTCGCCGCGGCGGCCGGACCTGCCGGCGGCACGCGCGGCGCCGGGGCCGGCGAGGACCTCGCGCTCCACCGGCCGGTCGCCGTGTCCTCCACCGCCTACGCCGCCACCATCGCGCCCTTCGCGGTCGACGGCCTCGACGGTACGGGGGTGCGCGGCAGCGGCTGGCGGGCGGCGGTGGGCGACCCGCAGTGGATCACGGTCGACCTCCAGTCGGTGTGCACCCTCACCGGTGTCGGCCTCGTCTTCGAAGCCGAGGCGGGCGACACCCCGTACCTGCCGCCGGCCGGCGCGCACTCGCGGGAGGGTTCCACCGGCACCGAGATCCAGTCCAGTTGCGCGGTGGCCTTCACCCTGGAGGTGTCGAAGGACCACGCGAACTGGCAGACCGTGCACGAGGAGAGCGACGGCGCGGGCGGCGCGGTGCACATCACCCTGGATCCGGCCGTCGCCGGCCGCTGGATCCGGATGACCGCGACCGAGCGCTCCAGTGCCGCGCCGCTCGGCCTCAACGGGCTGCGGGTGTACGGCACCGCGGGCGCCGGCCGGCCCGCCGCCGAGGGCTGGACGGACTGGCGGATGCCCGCGGGCGATCCGCCGGATCTGGCCGTCGCCGCCGACGGCAGCGTGCCGATCGAGTCCGGATGGGCCCTGACCGCCGACGACTTCGCGCCCTCGGCCGACGGCGCGGTGCTCTCCGGCGCGGGGGTGGACGTCTCCCGCTGGCTGCCCGCGACCGTTCCGGGCACCGTGCTCGCCGCGCTGGTCGAGCAGGGCAAGCTGCCCGATCCGGTGGTCGGGCGGCAGAACCTCGAGGTGCCCGAGGCACTCTCCCGGCACTCCTGGTGGTACCGCCGGTCGTTCCGCGTCCCGCCCGGGCTGGAGCGGGGCCCGGGCCGCCGGGTCCGGCTGGAGTTCGACGGGGTCAACCACCACGCCGAGTTCTGGCTCAACGGCATCCGGCTGGGCGAGGCCACCCATCCCTACGCCCGCGCCGCGTTCGACATCACCGGCGCGCTGCGTCCGGGCAGCGCCGAGAACGTCCTCGCGGTGCGGGTGGACCCGATGCCCTACCCGGGCAGCCCGGCCGACAAGGGCCCGAGCGGCGACTCCTGGCTCGACGCGGGCAGCGGGACCATGAACCGCAACGCGCCCACGTACATGTCCGTGTCCGGCTGGGACTGGATGCCGCCCGTGCGCGACCGCGCGACCGGCATCTGGAACCACGTGCGGCTGCGTGCCACCGGCGCCGCGCTCGTCGCCGATCCCCGGATCTCCACCACGCTGCCCGACCTGCCGGACCTCGGCACCGCCGAGGTGACCGTCGTCGTGCCGGTCACCAACACCGCGGACAGCGACCAGCGCGTCACCGTCACGGCCGCGTTCGACGGCATCACGGTCCGCAAGGACGTCACCGTGCCGGCCGGGAAGACCTCGGATGTCTCGCTGGCTTCGGGGGAGTTCCCCGCGCTGCGGATCACCGACCCGAAGTTGTGGTGGCCCAACGGGTACGGCGACCCCGCCCTGCACGACCTCACCCTCACCGCGGCGGCCGGCGGCGCCACCAGCGACCGCAGGACGTTCCGCTTCGGCATGCGGCAGTTCGACTACGCCTTCAGCATGCCCATCGCGTTCGTGAACGGGCACGGCACCCAGACGGTCGACTTCGCCACCCGGTCGGCACGGTACGTGAGAGTGCTCGCCGCCCACCGCGCCACCCAGTACGGCGTGTCGATGTGGACGCTGTCGGTGTACGCCGCCGGCGACCACGACACCGACCTCGCCCGCGGCAGGACGGCCACGGCGTCCTCCACCGACGGCAGCGCGGGCCCGCCCGGCAACGTCACCGACGGCGACTCCGGCACCCGCTGGTCGTCCGCCTACCAGGACGGCCAGTGGATCCAGGTGGACCTCGGCGACACCGTGGACACCGACCGGGTCACCATCGAGTGGGAGACCGCCTACGCCACCGACTTCACCGTCCAGGTCTCCGCCGACGGACAGCAGTGGACCGACGCGGCCTCGGTCTCCCAGCCGCCCGTGCGCCCGCTGGAGATCTCCGTCAACGGCACCCGCGTCTTCTGCCGTGGCGGCAACTGGGGCTTCGACGAGCTGCTGCGCCGCGTGCTGGGCACCCGCACCGCGGACACCGTTGCCCTGCACCGCGACCAGAACTTCACGATGATCCGCAACTGGGTCGGGTGCAGCAACCGCGAGGAGTTCTTCGCTGCCTGCGACGAGAACGGCCTGCTGGTCTGGAACGACTTCTGGGACGGCTGGTCGATGGACCCGCCGGACCACGCCACCTACCTCGCACTCGCCCGCGACACGCTGCGCGCCTACCGGCACCACCCGAGCGTCGCCGTGTGGTGCGGTGCCAACGAGGGCGCGCCGCCGTCCGCCATCGACGACGGGGTGCGGCAGGCCGTCGCCGACGAAGCGCCCGACACCCTCTACCTCGGCAGTTCCGCCGACGGCGTGGTCAAGGGCCACGGCCCCTACGGCTGGACCGACCCGGGCAGTTACTTCGGCACCGGGAACTTCGGCTTCCACACCGAGATCGGCATGCCGGTGCTGCCGGTCGCCGAGACCATGCGCAACCTCGCCGGGGACGAGGCGCCCTGGCCGATCGGCGACGTCTGGGGCGCCCACGACTGGGCCCGCAACGGCGCCCAGTCGCCGCAGAGCTACCAGGCCGCCATCGAGGACCGGTTGGGCACCTCCGCCGACCTGGACACCTTCACCACCAAGGCGCAGCTGGTCAACTACGAGAACGCGCGCGCCATGTTCGAGGCGTGGACCTCCGCGCTGTGGGACAACGCCTCCGGCCTGCTGCTGTGGATGTCGCACCCCGCCTGGTACAGCACGGTGTGGCAGACCTACGACTACGACCTGGACGTCAACGGCTTCTACCACGGCGCCCGCAAGGCGTGCGAGCCGCTGCACGTCCAACTGAGGCCCGCCGACGGGCAGATCACGGCGGTCAACCACACCACGGCGGCGCTCGTGGGGGCGACGGCGACCGCGACCACGTACGACCTGCTCGGCAACCGCCTGGCCGACCCGGTCACGGCGACGGTCGACGTGGCGCCCTCGGCCACGGCGGCCGGCCCGACCGCCGCCTTCACCGCCGACCTGCCGGCGCTGCACCTGCTGCGCCTGGAGCTGACCGCCGCCGACGGCACGAAGCTGTCCGAGAACACCTACTGGCGCTACCGGCAGACCTCCGACCTTCGCGGGCTCAACGCGCTGGCGCAGACCCGGGTGACGGTCGGTTCGGTGCGCGCGGCCGGACCGGCCGGACCGGGCGGGCACGCCGGGCGGGGGCACGGGACGTCCGCGGAAGGCGGCGCCCTGACCGCGGTGGTGCGCAACACCGGTGCCACCACGGCGGTGATGGTGCGGATCTCGCTGCGGGACCGCACGACCGACGCGCGGGTGCTGCCCGCGTACGTGAGCGACAACTACCTGTGGCTGCTGCCGGGGGAGGAGCGGACCGTCACCGCGCGCTGGCCGCACGCCACGCGCGGCGGGGCCCGTCCGCGGATCGTGGCCGAGGGCTACAACGTGCGCCGCACGGTTGCCGGGTGAGCCGGGTGAGCCGGGTGAGCCGGGTGAGCCGGACCGGCCGGTCGCGCCGGGTGCCGCCGTCGAGCGGGCCGTCGCGCGGATGAGGGTGCCCCGGCCGCCGCCCCCCTGACCAGGGTGGCGGCCGGAGCACCGGTCCTCGGGGGCGCGGGGATCAGGACGAGGAGCTGAACGCCGAGTCGAAGGATGCCTCGGGCGGCTCGATCGCGGCCAGCGCCCTGACGTGCGCGAGCGCCTGCGGGGCGCCCAGCAGCCGGTCCATCCCGGCGTCCTCCCACTCCACCGAGATCGGCCCGTCGTAGCCGATGCTGTTCAGCATCCGGAAGACGGGCTCCCACGGCACGTCGCCGTGCCCGGTGGAGACGAAGTCCCAGCCGCGCCGCGGGTCGCCCCACGGCAGGTGCGAGCCGAGCCGGCCGTTTCGCCCGTTCAGCTGCTTGACGGACTCCTTGCAGTCCACGTGATAGATGCGGTCCTTGAAGTCGTAGAGAAAGCCCACCGGGTCCAGGTCCTGCCACACGAAGTGGCTCGGGTCGAAGTTCAGCCCGAACGCCGGGCGGTGGCCGATCGCCTCCAGGGTGCGGACCGTGGTCCAGTAGTCGTAGGCGATCTCGCTGGGGTGCACCTCGTGGGCGAAGCGCACCCCGACCTCGTCGAAGACGTCGAGGATCGGGTTCCAGCGGTCGGCGAAGTCCTGGTAGCCGCGGTCGATCATCTCCGGCGGGACCGGCGGGAACATCGCCACGGTGTGCCAGATCGACGAACCGGTGAAGCCCACCACGGTCTTGACCCCGAAGGCGGCGGCCGCCCGCGCGGTGTTCTTGATCTCCTCCGCGGCGCGCTGCCGGACCCCCTCGGGCTCGCCGTCGCCCCAGATCCGGGCCGGGAGGATGCCCTTGTGCCGCTCGTCGATCGGGTGGTCGCACACCGCCTGCCCGGTGAGGTGGCAGGAGATCGTCCAGCTGCGCAGCCCGTGCTTCTCCAGGGTGTCGCGCAACCGCGGCAGGTAGGAGTCGTCGCTCAGCGCCGCCTCCACGTCGAAGTGGTCGCCCCAGCAGGCGATCTCCAGGCCGTCGTAGCCCCACTCGGAGGCGAGCCGGCACACCTCGGTGAACGGCAGGTCGGCGAACTGGCCGGTGAACAGGGTGACGGGTCGGGCCATGGCGTGGGTCCTCCTGCGGTCGGTCGTACGAAGTCGTGGCGGGTCGGGGGAGGTCAGGGGTGGGGCGGGGCCTCGCGGTTCCGGGCCGGTCGGCGCGGGCGGCCCCGCGGCTCAGGACGTGACGGGGATGTGCACGCCCAGCGCGGCGGCGCTGGACTCCACCGCGGCCAGGACCCGTTGCACCTGGAGCCCTTCGGCGAAGGACGGCCGCGGGTCGGTGCCCTCGGCCACCGCCGTGACGAAGTCGCGTACCTGGTGGGTGAAGGAGTGCTCGTACCCGATCAGGTGGCCGGGCGGCCACCAGGCGTCCATGTACGGGTGGGTCGGCTCGGTCACCAGCAGCCGGCGGAAGCCCGCGGTCGCGGCGTCCTCGGTCCGGTCGTGGAAGGCCAGTTCGTTCATCGACTCGGCGTCGAAGGCGATGCTGCCCAGCGAGCCGCTGATCTCGATCCGCATCGCGTTCTTGTGCCCGGTGGCGAACCGCGTCGCCTCGAACACGCCGATCGCGCCGCCCTCGAACCGTGCCGTGAACACCGCCGCATCGTCCACGGTCACCGCGCCGCGCTCGCCCGACGCGGTGCCGGACAGGCCGCTGGAGCTGGCCGGCAGCGGCCGCTCGGTCACGAACGTCTCCAGCAGCGCGCCCACCGACGCGATCCGCCGGCCGGTCAGGTACTGCGCCGCGTCGATGCTGTGCGCGCCCAGGTCGCCGAGCGCTCCCGACCCGGCCCGGTCCTTGCGCAGCCGCCAGGCGAGCGGGAACTCCGGGTCCACCAGCCAGTCCTGGAGGTAGCTCGCGCGCACCTGGTGGATGCGGCCGAGCCGGCCGTCCGCGACGAGTTGCCGGGCCAGCGCCATCGCGGGCACCCGGCGGTAGTTGAAGGCGACCATCGAGCGCACCCCGGCGGCCCGGGCCCGCTCGGCCGCGCCGGCCATCTCCTCGGCCTCCGCGACCGAGTTGGCGAGCGGCTTCTCGCACAGCACGTGCTTGCCCGCGGCCAGCGCCGCCAGCGCGATCGGGGCGTGGCTGTCGCCCGGCGTGCAGATGTCCACGACATCGATGTCCGGACGTGCCACGAGCGCGCGCCAGTCGGTCTCGCAGGACTCCCAGCCGTACCGCTCGGCGGACGCGCGGACGGACGCGGCGTCCCGGCCGCAGACGGCCGCCATCTCGACCCTGCGCGGGAGGTCGAAGAAGCGGCCCGCGGTGCGCCAGGCGTGCGAGTGGGCGGCGCCCATGAAGGCGTGCCCGACCATGCCGACCCGCAGGGCGGGCACCGTGGCCGCCGCGTCCGCGGGCGGCGGGGGTGTAGACGTCAAGGTGGATCCTCCTGGCGGCCCGACGCAATTGTTATTCATCCGGCATCGACTGAAACTCCGTGCGCCGGATAGAACAGTTCGCGAGTTTCTGCCTAAACTTTGTCATAAGTCAAGGCTCTTGACGGCAGGATCCGCAAGAAGGCACCGTGCGGCTGACCATTCGTACACACCCCGGGGGTCATGATCGAAACGCCAGTCAACCTGCGCGAGGTAGGAAGGCTACGGGTCCTGGAGGCCCTGCACACCACTACGCGCAGCAGCCGTCCCGAACTGGTCCGGGTCACCGGGCTGTCCAGGGCCACCGTCTCCTCCCTGATCGCCGACCTGATCGCGGTCGGGCTGGTCACCGAGGACGAAGGCCCCGAGGACCCGGAGCCGCGCCGCACCGGACGCCCCGCGCAGTCGCTCTCCCTGGTCCCGACCGCCGGCTACGCGATCGGCGCGGACATCGGCCACCAGCACGTGCGGGTGATCCTGTGCGACCTGTTCGGCGCGGTGCTGTGGGAGCACTGGGTGGCCAAGGAGGTGGACCGCGCCCCGGAGGAGACCCTCGACCTGGTCGCGGTCCTGGTCGGCCGGGCCCTCCAGGAGACCGGGGTGGTCCGCGAGCGCGTGCTCGGCATCGGCGCCGGCATCGCCTCCCCGGTCGAGAAGGGCAGCGGCGCCCTGGGCGCGGAGGGCATCATGCCCGGCTGGGTCGGCATGCGCCTGACCGACGAGCTGCGCCGCCGTACCTCCCTGCCGGTCCGCGTGACCAACGACGCCAACGCCGGCGCGCTCGCCGAGCGGATGTACGGCGCGGGGCGGCAGGCCGGCGACATGGTCTACGTGCGGCTGTCGGCCGGTATCGGCGCGGGCATCGTCAGCAACGGGAAGCTGCTGCTGGGCGCGCGCGGCCTGGCCGGTGAGATCGGGCACCTCCCGCTCACCGCGGACGGGTTGATCTGCCGCTGCGGCAACCGCGGCTGCCTGGAGACCGTGGCCAGCCCGGTCGCCATCGCCCGTCTTCTGTCGGACAGTTGGGGGCAGCAGGTCGCCCCCCGGGACCTGCCCGCGCTGATCGAGCAGCGCAACACCGGGGCCCTGCGGGCGGTCCGCGACGCCGGGGACGCGGTCGGCCGCGCGCTGTCCACCCTGGTCACGCTGCTCAACCCGCGGCTGATCGTGGTCGGCGGCGACCTGGCGGGTGCCGGCGAGGACATCCTCGAACCGATGCGGGCCGGGGTGCGGCGGCACACGCTGCCGTCGGCGGTGGAGAGCGTCGAGATCGTCACCGGTGGCCTCGGAGACGGCGCCGAGGTCCGCGGCGCGGCGGGGCTGGTCCTGGCCGACGCCCCCCAACTGCTGTCCGGAGCACCCGCCGCGCCGCAGGCGAAGCCCGCGTAGCGCCGCGCGGAGGGACCCTGCGGGCGCGTGGAAGGGAGCGCGTACGGTCCTCCGGCCGCTGCGCGGACGGATGCACGGACGGAGCCGTGGGCGAGCACCCACAATGGGTGCATGGAACCCCTGATCACCGCGGCCGAGCTGACCGCGGCGCCCGCCACGACCGCCGTCCTCGACGTCCGCTACCGGATGGGCGGCCCGCCCGGGCACGGCGAGTACGCCCGCGGGCACATCCCCGGCGCCCGCTACGTCGACCTGGACGCGGCCCTGGCCGCGCCGCCGGGCCCGAACGGGCGGCACCCGCTGCCCGACGTCGAGGTGTTCGGGGCGGCGATGCGCGCCGCGGGGGTCGGCGCGGACACCGACGTGGTGCTCTACGACGACTGGAACGGCTGGGGCCCGGCCAGGGCGTGGTGGCTGCTGCGCTGGGCGGGCCACGCGAGGGTCCGGGTGCTGGACGGCGGGCTGGCCGCGTGGAAGGCCGCGGGGCTGCCGCTGAGCACCGAGGAACCCGTGCCGGGGGAGGGGGACTTCGTGCCCCGGCCCGGCGCGCTGCCGGTGCTCGACGCGGACGGCGCCGCCGAACTGGCCCGCCGCGGGCTGCTGCTGGACGCCCGCGCCGGGGAGCGCTACCGCGGCGAGACCGAGCCGATCGACCCGGTCGCGGGCCACATTCCGGGCGCGGTGAACGCACCGACGACCGAGAACGTCACCGAGGGCGGGCTCTTCCGCACCCCCGCCGAACTCACCGCCCGCTTCGGCGCGCTGGGCGCGACGCCGGGGGCCGAGGTCGGCGTCTACTGCGGCTCGGGCGTGTCCGCGGCCCACCAGATCCTGGCGCTCGCCGTCGCGGGCGTCCCCGCGGCCCTCTACGTGGGCTCCTGGAGCGAGTGGACGGCCGAGGGCTCCCGCCCGGTGGCGACCGGCGGGCGGCCGGGCTGAGCGGCCGGTGCCGGGTTCCGGCGCCGGGGCGGGCCGGCACCGCTCGGCCCGCGCGAGGCACGCGTAAGGGGCAGTCACCAAAGTGGCTGCCCCTTACGGCCGTCGGCTCCCGGTCGGTGACCCGATTCCCCTCACGGGGCCGGGCTACTCCTGCTTCTTACGGCGGCTGCCGAAGACGATCTCGTCCCAGCTCGGCACCGTGGCCCGCCGGCCCGGGCGGACACCGTCCGCCTCGGCCTGGCGGTCGGTGGTGCCCTTCAGGCGGTCGCGGTGGCCCGCCACCGCGCGCGGCATCAGCACGTCGGCATAGGCGGAACCCGCGCCCGCGCTCGCGGCGGGAGCAGCCTCCTCCGCGGCCTCCTGCGGTACTTCGGCCGCCGGTGCGGTGTCCGGCGGTCCCGCGGGGGGAGCGGGCACGACCATGTCGCCACGGAAGCTCGGCACCGCTTCGAGCAGGCTGGTGAGCGAGTCCCGCTCCTCCGGCTGCTCCTCGGCACGCGCCTCCCGGTCCTGGCGCTCCACCCGCTCGGGGCGCTCCGGGCGCTCGGTCCCCGGGCGATCCAGCGGGCGGTCCCTGGGCAGCCGGGCGATCCGGGGCACGAACGGGAAGCTCGGCTCCTGGCCCTGCGTCTGCGTGGTCTCGCCGATCAGCGCGCGGGCCTCGTCGTCGACCGCCTGGACGAGGCGGCGCGGCGGGTCGTAGGTCCAGCTCGCCGAGTGCGGCTCACCGGCCACCCGGTAGACCAGCAGCACCTCCCAGCTGCCGTCGTCGCGGCGCCAGGAGTCCCACAGCACGGTGTCCTTCTCGGCGCCGCGCAGCAGCAGTCGCTCGGCGACCGCCTCGCCCAGCTGGGGGCCGGTGGTCTCGCCCTGGCGCCGCACCGGGGTCTTCCTGGCCCGCTCGGCCATGAAGGCCCGCTCGGCCAGGACCGGCCCCTCGAAGCGCCGTACCCGCTCCACCGGGATGCCGCCCAGCTGGGCGACCTCCTCGGCCGAGGCACCCGCGCGTATCCGCGCCTGGATGTCCCGGGGCCGCAGATGGCTCTCGACCTCGATCTCGATCTGCCCGAGCCGGGCCCGGTCGTTGCGCACGGCGGCGCGCAGCCGCTCGTCGATGGGGAGGGTGTACTCCGTGCTGTCGGCAGCTTTGAGCACCAGTCGGGTGCCGTCGTTGCTGACGGCCACGACCCGCAGTTCGGGCACGGTTACCTCCCGGGTGGTGCCTGCCGACGTCACGTGCGTCGCTGCTCCCGTTGAACGAGTGTGGCCTGCCCGGGTGCAGCGTGCCACAACCTTGCGGAGTTACCCGGCGTGTCGGGGTGAGATGGTGACACGCCGTTATGGGAAGGTGGTCGGTTGGCCACCCAGCGTGACCAACAGGGGCACCCCGGGACGAGCGCTCTCGATTCCCCTCCACACGTCCTGGGCGACCGACCGGGCATCGGAAGCCAGGATTCGTCACGGTACTCCATTCGGACCACCGGAGGGTGGCTGCCGCGCCGTCGAATGTCGTGCGCCGAGGGCGAGTTGGGTGACCCGGCTCACAAACACCTGCTGCACGCATCACCCAAAAGAGGGCGTAGTTCGCCAAACGGCGCCCTAGGCGCCCAGCACCCGTCGCAGGTAGTCGTTGCCGAACAGGCGGTCAGGGTCGAGCCGGTCCCGGAGGGCGGTGAACTCGTCGAAGCGCGGGTAGGCCGCGCGCAGGTGCTCCGCGTCCCGGGTGTGCATCTTGCCCCAGTGCGGGCGCCCGCCCGCCGCCGTCATGATCCGCTCCACCGCGGTGAAGTAGTCCTGGTAGCGGCTGCCCCGGTACATGTGCACCGCGATGTAGGCGCTGTCCCGCCCGGACGCCGTGGACAGCGCGATGTCGTCCGCGGGTGCCACCCGCACCTCGACGGGGAAGCTGATCCGCAGGTCCGACCGCTCCACCATGGCCTTCACCTCCCGCAGCACCGCCACCGCGGCCTCCCGCGGCACCGCGTACTCCATCTCCACGAAACGCACCCGGCGCGGGCTGGTGAAGACCTTGTAGGCGACGTCGGTGTACGTCCGCGCGGACAGTGCCCGGCTGGAGATCCGCGCGATCCCCGGGATCGCCGACGGCGCCACCCGGCCCAGCGCGCAGGCGGCCTGGAAGACGCCGTTGGACAGCAACTCGTCGTCGATCCAGCCGCGCACGGCGGGCATCGGGGCGGCCGGGCCCGGACTGCGGTTGTTCCGCTTGGTGTTGCAGCCCTCGGTGTGCGGGAACCAGTAGAACTCGAAGTGCTCGTTCTCCGCCGTGAACTGCTCGAAGTCGGCCATCACCCGCTCGAAGGCCATCGGCTCCTCGCGGGCGGTCAGCAGGAACAGCGGTTCCACCGCGAAGGTGAGAGCGCTGACGACGCCGAGCGCGCCGAGCCCGATCCGGGCGGCGGCGAACACCTCGGGGTTCCGCTCGGCCGAGCACTCCAGCACCGAGCCGTCGGCGGTGACCAGTTCCAGGGCGGTCAGTTGCGCGGCGATGGAGCCCGAGTCACGGCCGGTGCCGTGCGTGCCGGTACTGGTGGCGCCGGCCGCCGTCTGCTCCATGATGTCGCCCATGTTCCGCAGCGACAGGCCCGCCGCGGCCAGTGCCGTGTTGAGCTGGCGGAGTTGCACCCCCGCCTCCACGGTGACGGTGCCGGCCTCCCGGTCGATCGCCCGGATCGCGGTCAGGCCCTCGGGCCGCACCAGCAGCCCGTCGGTGGCGGCGGCCGCGGTGAAGGAGTGGCCGGAGCCGACGGCCTTCACCCGCAGGCCGTCCCCGGCCGCCCGCCGTACCTCCGCGGCGAGTTCGTCCACGGACGCGGGCGCGGCGACCCGTCCCGGGCGCGCGGTGACGTTGCCGGCCCAGTTACGCCACACCTTCTCCCTCGCGGCAGCCGTCGTGCCGCCCGACACCGTGGACGCTGCTCCGGTCCGGCTCATCGTCGTCCAGCTCCTCCCGATCCGGTGCCGGCAGCAGCCGGCCGTAGCCGAGGAACGCCACCGCGGCCGCGCAGGTCGCGGCGGTGGTGCACACCCAGAAGGCGGCCGAGGCGCCGTGCGCGTCGATCACCCGACCGGCGAGCGCGGCACCGGCGGCGACGCCGACCGCGAGTCCCGTGCTGGTCCACGTGATGCCCTCGGTCAACCGTCCCCGGGGTACCAGCTGTTCGACCAGGCCCATCGCGTTGACCATCGTGGGGGCGATGGTCAGGCCGGAGAAGAACAGCGCCAAGGCCAGGAACGGCAGGCTCCCGACCAGTAGTGGCGGGATCATACTCACCGCCATCAGCCCGATGCCCAGCCGGAACCGCCCGGCGATCGTCCCGCCCGGCTTCACCAGCCCGAACACCAGCCCGGCCAGGCACGAACCGAGCGCGTACGTCGCCAGCACCAGGCTGGCCAGCGCCTTGTGGCCGCGCTCGTCGGCGAAGGCCACCGTGGTCACGTCCACCGCCCCGAAGACCGTGCCCACTCCCACGAACACCCCGCACAGCACCGGCAGTCCGGGGGTGCGCAGCGCCGAGCCGCCGTTGAGGTGGGCGTGCGGGACGGGCGTCGGCTCGGTCGCCCGCTGCGCGGTGAGCAGCAGCACTCCGGTGCCCAGGAACACCGCGGCCAGCAGCGGGCCCGCCTCGGGGAACCACACCGTGCACAGGCCGATCGAGGTGATCGGGCCGACGATGAAGACGATCTCGTCGACGACCGACTCCAGCGAGTACGCGGTGTGCAGCATCTCCGGCGAGCCGCGGTGGATCTCCGACCAGCGGGCCCTGACCATCGCGCCCATGCTCGGGGTGAGCCCCGCGCAGATCACGCAGGCGAAGTACGCCCAGTCCGGGGCCCCGGCGCGGACGCACACCAGCAGTCCGGCCACCGACGCCACGGTCACCGCGGTGACCGGCCGCAGCACGCGGGCCTGCCCGTAGCGGTCCACCAGCCGGGACACCTGCGGCCCGCAGACCGCGCCGGACAACGCGAGCGTGGCGGTCAGCGCACCGGCCAGGCCGTACCGCCCGGTCACCTGGGAGATCATCGTCACTATGCCGATGCCCAGCATCGAAAGGGGCATCCGCCCGATCAGTCCGGCGGCACTGAACGCCTTCGCGCCCGGGGTGCGGAAGACCGCTCGGTAGGGGCTGGTCACGTGGCGCTCCCGGCGTCGTCGTCGCCTCCGTCGGCCCGGGCATCGGCAGGGGTGTCGGCATCGGCACGGGCGGGACGGCAGGCGTCCCGCGTAAGGTACATGGCTGCTGTCTACAGCTTACGGACCGCGGCAACCGGTTTTCGGCGCGGCCGGGCGCGGGGGAATTCATACGGGAGTGGCAGGATCGGACGCATGCCTGATCCGCGTGACCCGCACCCCCTGCCGGACCGGCCGGACGCCGACGCCGGTCCCTATGACGCCCTGCTGCTGCTCTCCTTCGGCGGACCGGAGGGTCCGGACGACGTCGTGCCGTTCCTGGAGAACGTCACCCGGGGGAGGGGCATCCCGCGCGAGCGGCTGAAGGAGGTCGGCAAGCACTACTTCCTCTTCGGCGGTGTCAGCCCGATCAACGCGCAGAACCGCGAACTGCTGGACGCGCTGCGCAAGGAGTTCGCCGAGCACGGCCTGGACCTGCCGCTGTACTGGGGCAACCGGAACTGGGCGCCCTACCTGACCGACGCGCTGCGCGAGATCGCCGACGCGGGACACCACCGGGTGCTGGTCCTGGCCACCAGCGCCTACGCGTCGTACTCCGGCTGCCGCCAGTACCGGGAGAACCTGGCCGCCTCGCTCGCCGTCCTCGCCGAGGAGGGCCGGCCCGCGCTGCGCGTGGACAAGCTGCGGCACTACTTCAACCACCCCGGCTTCGTCGAGCCGATGGCCGACCACACGCTGGCCGCGCTGGCCGCACTGCCCGAGGGCGTCCGCGACGGTGCCCGCCTCGCCTTCACCACGCACTCCATCCCCACCGCGGCGGCCGACACCTCGGGCCCGGTCGAGGGCCACGGCGACGGCGGCGCGTACGTCGCCCAGCACCTGGAGGTGGCCCGGCTGGTCGCCGAGCGGGTCCGCGCGGCCACCGGCGTGGACCGCCCGTGGGAGCTCGTCTACCAGTCGCGCAGCGGCGCCCCGCACATCCCGTGGCTGGAGCCGGACATCTGCGACCACCTGGAGGCCGAGCACGCGGCCGGGGCGCCCGCGGTCGTCATGGTGCCCATCGGGTTCGTCTCGGACCACATGGAGGTCAAGTACGACCTCGACACGGAGGCCACCGCCAAGGCCGAGGAACTCGGGCTGCCGGTCTCCCGCGCCGCCACGGTCGGCGCCGACCGGCGGTTCGCCGCCGCCGTGCGCGACCTGGTGCTGGAGCGGGCCGCGACCGAGCGCGGCCTCGCCCCGGTCCGCTGCGCGCTGGGCGCGCTCGGCCCGAGCCACGACGTGTGCCCCGCGGGCTGCTGCCCGGTCGCCGACAAGCGACAGCCGCCGCGGCCCGCCGCCGCAGGAACCGACTGAGGAGACCGGAACTGATGAGCACACCCGCCCACGGTCCGTCCGAGCCCGGCGGCGTCGCGCCGCAGGCCGGCCCCACCGCCGACGGCGAGAACGCCGAACTGCTGGAGATCGCCCTGGAGGCCGCGCGCCGGGCCGGCGCCCTGCTGCGCGACGGCCGCCCCGCCGACCTTGGCGTGGCCGCGACCAAGTCCAGCCCGATCGACGTCGTCACCGAGATGGACATCGCCGCCGAGAAACTGATCACCGCCTACATCGGCCGACAGCGCCCCGACGACGGCTTCCTCGGTGAGGAGGGCGCCAGCAGCGAGGGCACCAGCGGGATCCGCTGGGTGATCGATCCGCTCGACGGCACCGTGAACTACCTCTACGGCCTGCCGGCGTGGTCGGTGAGCATCGCCGCCGAGCGGGACGGCGAGGCGGTGGTCGGCGTCGTGGAGGCGCCGATGCGCCGGGAGACCTACCAGGCGGTGCTCGGCGGCGGCGCCTACGTCGAGGGCACCCGGGCGCACTGCCGGCCCGCCCCGGACTTCGAGCACGCCCTGGTCGCCACCGGGTTCAGCTACCTGCGCGAGCGCCGGGTCGCCATGGCCGAGGTGATCAAGGGGCTGCTGCCGCAGGTGCGGGACATCCGGCGCGGCGGCTCCGCCGCGATCGACCTCGCCGACGTCGGCTGCGGCCGGCTCGACGCGTACTACGAGCGCGGGCTGAACCCCTGGGACCTCGCGGCGGGCGCGCTCTTCGCCCGCGAGGCCGGCGCGCTGACCGGTGGGCGCCCCGGTGAGCCGCCGTCGGGCGAGCTGACGCTGGCGGCCCCGCCCGGCCTGTTCGAGCCCCTCCAGCGCCGCCTGGACGAGCTGGGGGCGTGGCACGACTGACCCGCGCCGCCGATCTCCGGGGACCCCGGCGACCGGCCCCGGCGACCGACCCGAGCCGCCCCGCGCCCGCGGGGCGGCTCCCCGCGGGCATGCGAACGCCCCGGCACCTTCGCGGTGACCGGGGCGTGCGGCTTTGGGGGCCGGAGGTTCAGGCGACCTTGGGCCGTACGTCCACCCCGTGCTCTGCGGCGAGGCGGCGCAGATCGTCGAGCTCGCTCAGTTCCACATCGGCGAGGAAGTCGTCCCCGGTTTCGCGGGCCCGGCGCAGGTCGGACTCCGTGCTGTGTATGCGCTGGAGGATTCCATTCGTGAACGCGTCCATGTGCGCCCCCTCGTCGTCTCCGTTGACACGCGAGTGTCAAGCCAGGTGCCTCGCGCGGGAAGCGCGGTGCAAGGCGTGATGGGTGGGTGTTGGGTGTAAAGCCGTCCTCCCCACGGGGCCCGAATCGGAAACCTCACCGACCCCAACTAAATTCCGGTGGCCCCCCGCGTCCCGTTCCGCGGCCCTCGGCGTCCCGGTCTCCGGTCTCCGGCGTCCCGTTCCCGGGCCCCCGGGGGCACCGCTGCCCGGTCCTTCGCGCACCGCCGCGAGGTCCTCCAGCCACCGCTCCGCGGGCCGCCGGCGCCTCCCCTTACCGCCGATTTACGGGGGTCCGGTGCAGGATGGAGAAGAATCCCCACAGCTCACGGAAGGAACAACGCCTTGCGCGTACTGGTCGTCGAGGACGAGCAACTGCTCGCCGATGCGGTTGCCACCGGCCTGCGCCGCGAGGCCATGGCCGTCGACGTGGTCTATGACGGCGGCGCGGCCCTGGAGCGCATCGGCGTCAACGACTACGACGTGGTGGTGCTCGACCGCGACCTGCCGGTGGTCCACGGCGACGAGGTGTGCCGCCAGGTGGTCGGCCTCGGCCTGCCCATGCGGGTCCTGATGCTCACCGCGGCCGGCGACGTCAGTGACCGGGTCGAGGGCCTGGAGCTCGGCGCCGACGACTACCTGCCCAAGCCCTTCGCCTTCACCGAGCTGACCGCCCGCGTCCGCGCGCTGGGGCGCCGGACCACGGCGGCGCTGCCGCCGGTCCTGGAGCGCTCCGGCATCCGGCTGGACCCCAACCGCAGGGAGGCCTTCCGTGACGGCAGGGAGATCCATCTCGCGCCCAAGGAGTTCGCCGTCCTGGAGGTGCTGATGCGCAGCGAGGGCTCCGTGGTCTCCGCGGAGCAGCTGCTGGAGAAGGCCTGGGACGAGAACACCGACCCGTTCACCAACGTGGTCCGGGTCACGGTGATGACACTGCGCCGCAAGCTGGGCGAGCCCCCGGTGATCGTCACGGTGCCCGGCTCCGGCTACCGGATCTGATCGGCCATGGCACACCTGTCCTCGCACGGCTCCGCGAACCAGCCGCCCGCCCGCCCGGTGGCCCCGCCCCGCCCGGCCTGGGACCCGCCGACCGCGGAGAAACCGCCGCCCTGGCTGCGGCCGACCATCCGGATACGCCTGACCGTGCTCTACGGCGGCATGTTCCTCATCGCCGGTGTCGTGCTGCTGTGGATCATCTACCTGCTGGCCGCCCAGGCGATCAACCAGGGCAGCGCGCTGCCCTTCCGGGTCACTTCCGCCTCCCAGGTGGTCGTCGCGCCGAACGACTGCGTCGCGCACAGCACCGCCAGCGACCTGAACAGCGCGGTCCAAGCGTGCATGCAGCACCAGCGCGACCTTGCGCTGAATACGCTGCTCAAGCGGTCGCTGCTGGCCCTCATCGGGCTCGCCGTGGTGGCCTTCGCCTTCGGCTACGTGATGGCCGGCCGGGTGCTGGCGCCGCTGGGCCGGATCACCCGCACCGCACGCGGTGTGGTCGGCTCCGACCTGGCCCGCCGCATCGAGCTGGACGGCCCGGACGACGAGCTGAAGGAGCTGGCCGACACCTTCGACGAGATGCTGGACCGGCTGGAGCGGTCGTTCACCGCGCAGCGCCGCTTCGTGGCGAACGCCTCGCACGAGCTGCGCACCCCGCTGGCGATCAACCGCACCCTGCTGGAGGTGCAGCTCTCCGATCCGGACGCCTCGCCCGACCTCCAGCAGCTCGGCAAGACCCTGCTGGCCACCAACGAGCGCAGCGAGCAGCTCGTGGAGGGCCTGCTGCTGCTCGCCCGCAGCGAGAACGAGATCGTGGACCGCAAGACCGTGGACCTCGCCGAGGCGGCCTCCAGAGCCCTGGACCAGACCCGTGCCGAGGCCGAGGCCGCGGGCGTGGCGCTGCGCGACCAGCTGGACCCGGCGGTCGTGCAGGGGAACGGGGTGCTGCTGGAGCGGATCGCGCTGAACCTGGTGCAGAACGCCGTGCGCTACAACGTGGCGAAGGACGGCTGGGTCGACGTGACCACCAGCGCCGAGCACGGCCAGGCGCTCCTGGTGGTGGCGAACACCGGACCGGTCGTTCCCGCCTACGAGGTGGACAACATGTTCGAGCCCTTCCGCCGGCTGCGCACCGAGCGCACCGGGAGCGACAAGGGCGTCGGGCTGGGCCTGTCCATCGCCCGGTCGGTCGCCAGGGCACACGGAGGGGTGATCACCGCGCAGCCGCGCGAGGGAGGCGGCCTGGTCATGAGGGTCGCGATCCCGATGTGAGGTGCGAAAAGAGTGCCGGCCGGGCTGTGAACCACGTCACGCCCGGCCGGGCCCGGCCCGCCACGCCGAAGAAGATCCTGTTCGCTTTGCGAGTAATCGACCTTTCTGGTGGGGACGGCGCATGCCTGTGATCGATTGCACACCGCACTCTCACAGTGTGTACGCTCGGTGATCACAGATCTGGGAGAAACGGCAGTAAATTCCATGTTTCCGCAGGTCATGATCACGGGAAGTACACGGAGAGGCATCCATGGCGGGTGACTTTCAGACCGCCACGGACCATGATCGGCCACCCTTGCGATCACCTCTTCGGGGGCGTTATCGGGTGTCGATTGAGTAACAGGCCTTGATGTGAGGCAAAATCTCCGCCTCGGGTCGGGCACAAGTCCGGCCTCCCGCGCGTTACGTGCGCTGGAGACACCACAGACACCCACAGGGGGAGAGCGAAATGGCTACGGATTACGACACCCCACGCAAGACCGACGATGACGTCAATGAGGACAGCATCGAGGAACTGAAGGCCCGGCGGAACGAGAAGTCGACCTCCGCGGTCGACGTCGACGAGTTCGACCAGGCGGAATCTTTGGAGCTGCCCGGCGCTGACCTGTCCAACGAGGAACTCTCGGTCCGCGTCCTGCCCCGTCAGGCGGACGAGTTCACCTGCATGAGTTGCTTCCTGGTCCACCACAGGAGCCAGCTCGCTGCCGAGAAGAACGGAAATCCCATCTGCCGCGACTGCGCGGCCTGACCGGCCCGCGCCGTGAGCGGCTCACCGGAGGAGCGACGGAATGTCGAGCGAGGCCGCGCGGCCTCGCTCGCGGCCGCGAGCGTCCACGGGGTCACCCGGGGCGTCGGCGGCGGTGCTCGTGCGGGCGGGCGGCTGGCCAAGGTCGGCATCGGCTCGGTCGCCGAGCGGCTCGTCGAGAGTGCTCCGCGCATCCCCGTGCGCGGACTCGACACGCTTCGCGCCCAGTTCCCCGGCCTCGGCCCGGACGAGATCGCGGACCGGCTGATCGCCGCAGCCGTGAAGGGCACCATGACGGTCGGCGCCGGTGTGGGCGCGGCCGCCATGCTGCCGACCCCGCCCGCGATGCCGGCCGAACTGGCCGCGGAGACCCTCGGCGTGGCCGCCGTCGAGTACAAGCTCATCGCCGAGCTGCACGAGGTCTACGGACTGCGTGTCCCCGGCACCGCGCGTGAGCGCGCCACCGCCTACCTGTGGTCGTGGACGGAGCAGCGCGGCATCGACGCGCTGAAGCTGTCGACCCTCAACGTGGCGCTCGGCACCAGCATGAAGCGGGAGATGCGGCAGCGGCTCCTGCGCCGGACCCTCAGACACACCCCGTCGCTGACGCCGTTCATGATCGGCGCCGCCGTCGGCGCGCTGATGAACCGGCGCGACACCCGCAAGCTCGCCCGCCGGGTCCGCAAGGACCTGCGCGCCCACCAGCTGCCCTGGCCGCTGATCGTGGAGAGCGCCGAGCTCAGTGGCGAGGCGGGCCACCCCGGATCGTCCGAACCCCCCGGCCCCGTCCAGGAGTAGCCGCTGAGGGCCCCCAGCGAGGTCCCTCCGCCCGCGTGACCGCCCGTGGCGGGCGCGTCACCTAGCTCGCGCGACCGGCCGTCCTGAGCGCACCCAGCGCGTCGGCCAGCTGCTGCGGCGAGCGGGTCGAGAGGTAGACGTACGGCGTCGGGTCCGCCGGATCGGTCACCTCCACCTTCAGGGCCGTCGGCACGTAGGACCGCAGCAGCATGAACGCGCGCGGGTCCGCCTTGTACGACCGCCAGGCCACGGCCTCCTCCCGGTCGAGCACCACGGCGTCGCCCAGTGCCTCCAGCGGGATGCGCGCCTTGCCCGCGACCAGCGATCCGGCCACCACGCGGATCCGCGCGGAGCCGTAGGAGCTGACCATCATCATCGACAGGGCCGCGCCCACCACCAGGCCGCCGAGCATCGCCAGCAGGCCGAAGGGGAAGAAGACCAGGGCCAGGCCGACGCCCCCGCCGATGGCCATGAACCACCAGGAGCGCGGCACGGTGAGGCGTTCGTCGTAGGGCTGCGTGGCACCAGGCATGGCACAAGACTGCCATGCCCCCCACGGGCCGCCGCTCGCGGACCGGGCGAGCGCGGCAGAGCCGTGCGGGCGAACAGGGGCACCCACTGGTTTGCGCGATAAGGTCTGCGGCGTGAGTGCAGCCACAACACCTCCGAACGCGAGCCGACCGGGCCTGGCGCCGCCGCCCGGCGCCGCCGCGCCCGTACGGCATCCCGAGGCGCCCGTGCCCGGCGAACTGCTCGGCGCGCACTACGACCAGTGCTTCGGCTGCGGCGAATCCCAGCCGCACGGGCTGCACCTGGCGGCCCGCGCGGGCGAAGGCGTGAGCGTCACCGCGGAGTTCACCGTGCAGCCGGCCCACCAGGGGGCGCCCGGGCTCGCGCACGGCGGGGTGCTGGTCACCGCGCTGGACGAGACGCTCGGCTCGCTGAGCTGGATGCTGCGGATCATCGCGGTGACCGGGCGGCTGGAGTCGGACTTCCTGCGGCCGGTGCCGGTGGGTTCGACCCTGTACCTGTCCGCGCGCTGCACCGCGGTGGACGGACGCAAGATCTACAGCAGCGCCGAGGGGCGGATCGGCGGCCCGGACGGCCCGGTGGCGGTCCGCGCCGACGCGCTGTTCGTCGAGGTGGAACTCGGCCACTTCACCCGCAACGGCCGCCCGGAGGAGATCAAGGCCGCGATGGCCGACCCGGACCAGGTCAAGGTCGCGCGCGCCTTCGAGGTGAACCCGTGAGCCGGCCGCCGGTGGATGTGCTGCTGCGCCGGCTCGACGACTCGGTGCCGGTGCCGGAGTACGCGCACCCCGGGGACGCCGGCGCCGATCTGATCACCACGGAAGCGGCCGAACTGGCGCCCGGCGAGCGGGCGGTGCTGCCCACGGGCATCGCCCTCGCGCTGCCGGACGGCTACGCGGCCTTCGTCCACCCGCGTTCCGGCCTGGCCGCGCGCTGCGGAGTGGCGATGGTGAATGCCCCGGGAACGGTGGATGCCGGGTACCGTGGGGAGATCAAGGTGATCGTGGTCAATCTCGACCCGCGCGAAACCGTCAGGTTCGAGCCGGGCGATCGGGTCGCCCAACTGGTCGTCCAGCAGGTCGAGCGGGTTCGCTTCCACGAGGTCGCGGAACTGCCGGGCTCTGCCAGGGCCGCGGGGGGCTTCGGCTCCACGGGGGGTCACGCCGCGGTGCAGACACCGTCGGCGGACACGTCCAGCAACGGATACGCATCGGTCGTCAGCGACCGGGAAGGACAGTGACCGTGTTCCGTCGTCGCAAGGAGCGCGAAGACGCCATCGACGAGCTCGACGAGGCCGAGGGCCCCGGCGACTCGGCGGAGGACACCGCGGAGCCGGACGACTCCGAGGAGTCGTCCGACTACAGCCTCCCGCCCGCCCCGCGGCCCGACGGCCCGTGGGACGTGAGCGAGGTGCAGGAGCCCGGCGAGGGCCGGGTGGACCTCGGCGGCCTGTTCGTGCCCGGTGTCGACGGTATGGAGCTGCGGGTCGAGGTGGCCGGCGAGTCCATCGTCGCCGCGACCGTGGTGCTGCGGGACAGCGCCGTGCAGCTCCAGGCGTTCGCCGCCCCGAAGTCGGAGGGCATCTGGGGCGAGGTGCGCGAGGAGATCGCCTCGGGCATCACCCAGCAGGGCGGCATCGTCGACGAGGTCGAAGGCCCGCTCGGATGGGAGCTGCGCGCGCAGGTCCCCGTCCAACTGCCCGACGGCACCAACGGAGTGCAGCTCGTGCGCTTCATCGGCTGCGACGGTCCGCGCTGGTTCCTGCGCGGCGTGATCTCCGGCCAGGGTGCGGTGCAGCCCGCCGCGGCCGGTGTGCTGGAGTCGGTCTTCCGTGACACCGTGGTGCTGCGCGGTGACGCTCCGATGGCGCCGCGCGACCCGATCGTGCTGAAGCTGCCGAACGACGCGCAGATGGTGCCGGACGGCACGGCGCCCGAGCCGAGCGAGCCGTCGAAGTTCGGTGACGGCATCGACCCGATGCGGCGCGGCCCGGAGATCACCGAGCTGCACTGAGCCCGCCGGACCCACCCCACCCGGTCGCCGGCACGTTCGGCGGCCGGGTGATCTGTGCGTGCCGTGCCCCGTGGCCGGCCTCGCCAACTCCGCGCGTCGTCCTGATCGTTACCCGCCACCGGCTGGTTTCCCGGCGGTCGCGGCGTACCGTACGGATACGCGGCGGCCGGACCGTGACCATGGCGGCGGCCGGGACCGCGCCGGCGGGGACGACCGTGGAAGCGCCGGCGGGGGCCACCGCGACGGGGCCGGCCCGATCGGAGAACGGGCCGGGAGGGGGAGGAAGAAGCATGAGCGAGCAGTTCGCCGACCGGACCGGTGCGGGCACCGCCGTCGACGAGGGTCCGGACGCCGGTGACATGGTCGTCGTCGAGGACCTGCGGCGTACCTACGGCTCCGGCGACACCGCCGTGCCCGCGCTGCGCGGGGTGTCCTTCTCCGTGCCGCGCGGCGAACTGGTCGCGCTCAAAGGCCGTTCCGGGTCCGGGAAGACCACCATCCTGAACCTGGTCGGCGGCCTGGACAGCCCGGACGGCGGCCGCATCGTGCTGGACGGCACCGACCTGGCCGGGCTCGGCGACGACGCCTTGCTGGCGCTGCGCCGCGACCGGATCGGCTTCGTCTTCCAGTCCTTCGGGCTCATCCCGATCCTGACCGCCGCCGAGAATGTCGGCGTGCCGATGCGGCTGCGCAAGGTCCCGCCGCGCGAGCGGGAGGAGCGCGTCGAGTTGCTGCTCTCCCTGGTCGGCCTCGCCGACCACGCCGCGCAGCGGCCGGGGGAGATGTCCGGCGGCCAGCAGCAACGCGTCGCGATCGCCCGCGCGCTCGCCAACCGCCCGGTGCTGCTGATCGCCGACGAGCCCACCGGGCAGCTCGACGCGGACACCGGACTGGCGGTGATGGAGCTGCTGCGCGCGGTGGTGCGCAGCGAGGGCGTGACGGCGCTGGTCGCCACGCACGACGCGCAGCTGCTTGCCCTGGCCGACCGGGTGCTGGAGCTGCGGGACGGGCGGATCGTCGACGCGCGCGAGGCGGACACGCCCTAGCGTCCGGCACGCAGGAGACGGGGCGCGCGGCCCACGCGGGAGACGGGCGCGGTTCGACGGGGCCGGCGTCGCGCCGGTGCGGCGGGAACGTGCCCGGCGTTGCCGCCCGAGCACTCTGGTCCCCGGTGGGCATCCCGGTACCCTGGATCTCATGAGTGGTGGTATCCGTTCCGACAGGCCCGCGGGTCGCTTCCGTCGCATGCTCGATCGCCTGTCCTCCTCGCAGGAGGAACTGGACTCCGAGGAACTGCAACAGGACGCCCTCGCGGTCGGTTGCACGCGGATCTGCGACTGCTCCGACCGACAGATCGTGTCCGTGACCGGTACGCTGCGTACGGTCACGCTCCGTCCTCGGGCCGGCGTGCCCGCACTGGAAGCCGAGCTCTTCGACGGTTCGGCCGCGCTCGGCGTGGTGTGGCTGGGGCGCCGCAGCATCGTCGGCATAGAACCAGGACGCATGATCATCGCGTCCGGCCGGATCTCCATGAACCGGGGCCGTCCGGTGCTGTTCAACCCCAAGTACGAGCTGCGTCCGGTCGGACAGGAGTAACCAGGTGACGTCGATCGACAACACGGATCAGACGGTGGGCGCCGATCCGGCGGGCCCCGACGGTCCGCAGGGCACCGACGAGGCGGCCCGCGCGGTGACCGAGGCGGCGCTCTTCGAGGCGTTCGGCGGGGTCCGCGGCATGGTGGAGACCACCGTGCCGGGGCTGATCTTCGTCGCGATCTACACGGTCAACCACGACATCAAGAGCTCGGCGATCGCCTCGCTCGCGCTGTCCGTGGTGATGGGCGTGACCCGGCTGCTCCAGCGCGACACCCTCAAGCACGCCTTCAGCGGGGTGTTCGGGGTCGCCTTCGGCGCGGTCTTCGCGATGATGTCGGGCAACGCGAAGAACTTCTACCTGCCGGGCATGCTCTACACGCTCGGCCTCGCGATCGCCTACATCGTCACCGCGGCGGCCAGGGTCCCGCTGCTCGGCCTGATCCTCGGGCCGATCTTCAAGGAGAACCTGTCGTGGCGCACCCGCAACCCGGGGCGGCTGCGGGCGTACACCAAGGCGAGCTGGGCGTGGGGCCTGATCCTGCTGGCCAAGTCCGCGATCCTCTTCCCGCTGTACTGGTGGGGCAACGCGACGCAGCTCGGCTGGGTCAAGGTGGCGCTCGGCATCCCGCCGTTCCTGCTGTCGGTCTACCTCACCTGGATCTTCCTGGTGAAGGCGCCGCCGCCGATCGACGTGATCGCGGAGATGGAGGCGGCGGAGAAGGCCGAGAAGGAGGAGAAGGCCGCGCAGGCCGAGAAGGACCACGAGGCGTCGCCCGTCTCGGACTGAGTGCCCTCCCGGACATGCGAACGGGGCCCCGAACCACTTGTGGTGGTTCGGGGCCCCGTTCGCATGTCCGGGCGCTCCGCTTGCCCTGCTTGCCCTGCGCCTTGCGGGCCGGCTGCTCGGGCCTACTCGCCGCTTGCGGCGTCCTGGACCGACAGCAGGTCCTCCAACTGCTCCTCGCGGTGCGGCGCCGCCACGAACAGCAGCTCGTCGCCCGCCTCCAGGGCGTCGTCCTTGGAGGGCGTGAGCACCCGGTTGCCGCGGATGATCGTCACCAGAGAGGTGTCGGTGGGCCACTCCACGTCACCGACCCGGGTGCCGACGAGCGCGGCCTCCTCGGGCAGCGTCAACTCGACGAGGTTCGCGTCCCCCTGGCTGAAGCGCAGCAGTCGTACCAGGTCGCCGACGCTCACCGCCTCCTCGACCAGTGCCGACATCAGGCGCGGGGTGGAGACGGCGACGTCGACACCCCAGGACTCGTTGAACAGCCACTCGTTCTTGGGGTTGTTCACGCGGGCGACGACCCGTGGGACGCCGTACTCCGTCTTGGCGAGCAGCGACACCACCAGGTTGACCTTGTCGTCGCCGGTGGCGGCGATCACCACGTTGCAGCGCTGGAGCGCGGCCTCGTCGAGCGAGGTGATCTCGCAGGCGTCGGCGAGCAGCCACTCCGCTTGCGGGACCCGCTCCACGGAGATGGAGGTCGGGTTCTTGTCGACCAGCAGCACCTCGTGGCCGTTCTCCAGCAGTTCCGCGGCGATGGAGCGGCCGACGGCGCCGGCCCCGGCGATGGCGACCCTCATGACTGCGCCCCCTCGGGCCCCTTGGCGAACGCGGCCTCGACGTCGGCGACGCCGTCGGTGCGCATCATGACGTGGACGAGGTCGCCTTCCTGCAGCACCGTCTGGGAGGTCGGCAGCGTGGCCTCGCCGAGCCGGGTGAGAAAGGCCACACGGACGCCGGTCTCGTCCTGCAGCCGGCTCACCTTGTGGCCGATCCAGGCGGCGGGGGTGTGCACTTCGGCCAGCTGGACACCGCCGCTGGGGTCGCGCCACAGCGGTTCGGCGCCGGACGGCAGCAGCCTGCGCAGCATCTGGTCGGCGGTCCAGCGCACGGTGGCCACCGTCGGGATGCCCAGGCGCTGGTAGACCTCGGCGCGCTTGGGGTCGTAGATCCGGGCCGCCACGTTCTCGATGCCGAACATCTCGCGGGCCACCCGGGCCGCGATGATGTTGGAGTTGTCGCCGCTGCTGACGGCCGCGAAGGCGCCCGCCTCCTCGATTCCGGCCTCACGCAGCGTGTCCTGGTCGAACCCGACTCCGGTCACCCGACGCCCGCCGAACCCGGAGCCGAGCCGGCGGAACGCCGTCGGGTCCTGGTCGATCACCGCGACCGTATGACCATGCTGTTCGAGGGAGTGCGCGAGCGCTGAACCCACTCGCCCGCATCCCATAATCACGACGTGCACGACCGTCCTTCCGGCTGCCAACACTTGATGCCTGAGTCTGACGACTGATGCGACAAAGACCGTGAAACCAAGAGCCGTCGTCGTAAAAGTTGGTCCAAGACTCTCAGACCGAGGGCCCAAGCTACACACGCGAGGGGTGGCGCAGAAGGTTCCGCCGGTGCGGTGGCACAAGTTCGTCACACTCGTCGGCCGCAGGGCACACGGGTGGGAGGCACATCCCTTAACATCGCGGGGTGTCCAAACTGACCGACCTGCCGAAACGGATTCTGATCGGCCGGGCGTTGCGCAGCGACAAGCTGGGCGAAACGCTGCTGCCCAAGCGGCTCGCCCTTCCCGTCTTCGCCTCCGACCCGCTCTCCTCCGTGGCGTACGCGCCGGGTGAGGTGCTGCTGGTCCTGTCGATCGCCGGCGCCTCCGCCTACCACTTCAGTCCGTGGATCACGGGTGCGGTCGTGGTGCTGATGTTCACCGTGGTCGCCTCCTACCGGCAGAACGTGCACGCCTACCCCTCCGGCGGCGGCGACTACGAGGTCGCCACCACCAACCTGGGGCCGAAGGCGGGGCTCACCGTCGCCAGCGCGCTGCTGGTCGACTACGTGCTCACCGTCGCGGTGTCGGTCGCCTCGGGCATCGAGAACCTGGGCTCGGCGGTGCCGTTCTTCGTCACCCACAAGGTCCTCGGCGCGGTCGGGATGATCGTGATCCTGATGCTGATGAACCTGCGCGGGGTGCGCGAGTCGGGGACGATCTTCGCGATCCCGACCTACGCGTTCGTCTTCGGCGTCTTCTGCATGATCGCGTGGGGCATCTTCAAGATCGCCTCCGGGCATGACATGAGCGCGCCGACCGCGCACTACACGATCCATGCCCAGTCCTCCGGCATCGGCGGATTCGCGCTGATCTTCCTGCTGCTACGGGCGTTCTCCTCCGGTTGTGCCGCGCTCACCGGGGTCGAGGCGATCAGCAACGGTGTGCCGGCCTTCAAGAAGCCCAAGTCGAAGAACGCCGCGACCACGCTCGCGGCGATGGGCCTGCTCGCCGTCACGATGTTCTGCGGGATCATCGCGCTGGCCATCGACACCCACGTGCGGATGGCCGAGAACCCGGCCACCGACCTGCTCAACCACGGCAGGCCGCTCGGCGCCCACTACACCCAGGACCCGGTGATCGCGCAGGTCGCCGAGGCGGTCTTCGGGCACAACTCGATCCCGTTCATCTTCCTGGCCGCGGTCACCGCGCTGGTGCTGTTCCTGGCCGCGAACACCGCCTACAACGGCTTCCCGGTGCTCGGCTCGATCCTCGCCCAGGACCGCTACCTGCCGCGCCAGCTGCACACCCGCGGCGACCGGCTCGCCTTCTCCAACGGCATCGTGCTGCTGGCCGGCTTCGCCGCGGTGCTCGTCTACATCTACGGCGCGAACTCCACCCGGCTGATCCAGCTCTACATCGTCGGCGTCTTCGTCTCCTTCACGCTCAGCCAGACCGGCATGGTCCGGCACTGGAACCGGCACCTGCGCAGCGAGACCGACCCGGCCAAGCGCCGGCACATGTACCGCTCCCGCGCGATCAACGCCTTCGGCGCATTCCTCACCGGGCTGGTGCTGGTGATCGTGCTGCTCACGAAGTTCACCCACGGCGCCTGGGTCGCGGTGCTCGGCATGGTGATCTTCTTCGCCACGATGACCGCGATCCGGCGGCACTACACCCGCGTCTCCGAGGAGATCGCCGCCGAGGACGAACCCGGCGACGAGTACGTCCGCCCGTCCCGGGTGCACTCCATCGTGCTGGTCTCCAAGCTCCACAAGCCCACCCTGCGCGCGCTGTCCTACGCCAAGCTGATGCGCTCGGACAGCCTCGAAGCCCTCAGCATCAACGTCGACCCCGACGACACCAAGGCCCTCCAGGCCGAGTGGCAGGCGCGCGGCATCGACGTGCCCCTGAAGGTCCTCGACTCGCCCTACCGCGAGATCACCCGGCCGATCATCGACTACGTCAAGGGCCTGCGCCGCGACAGCCCGCGGGACGTGGTCAGCGTCTACATCCCGGAGTACGTGGTCGGCCACTGGTACGAGCACCTGCTGCACAACCAGAGCGCCCTGCGGCTCAAGGGCCGCCTGCTGTTCAGCCCCGGCGTCATGGTCACCTCGGTGCCATGGCAGCTCGACTCCTCCGAGGCCGCCCGCGCGCGTGCCCGGCGCCGTGCGAACTGGAACGCGCCCGGCTCCATCCGCCGCGGTCCGGTCGGCCCGGCCAGGACCGACCACCGCGAGCAGCGCCCGGCGCCGGACGCGGGTGCGGGCGCCGGTGCCGGCGCGGGGCAGAAGTAGCGGGGCGGAGCAGCGGGAACGGGGTGGGGCTCGGAGCGGGCCTGTCGGGGTCCGGCGGAGCGCGGGCCGGTGGCGTAGGGAGCGCGGGGCGGGTCCGGAAGAAGCAGCCGGTCCGCTCGGGGCGGGAGCGCACGTAGACTGGGCGGTCGCCGTCCCCCGCCGACCAGTCCCGCGAGCCGCCTCGCGGTCCACCTCAGGAGCAGCGCCGCCATGCAGACCGATTCCGCCCCCTCGCTGGTCGGCCACGAGTTCGAGGTCGAGGTCGGGCCGGTCGCACACGGCGGCCACTGCGTGGCCCGCACCGAGGCCGGACAGGTGCTCTTCGTGCGGCACACGCTCCCCGGCGAACGGGTCGTCGCCCGCGTCACCGAGGGCGAGCAGGGGGCACGCTTCCTTCGCGCCGATGCCGTGCGCATCCTCCAGGCGGCCAAGGACCGGGTGGAGCCGCCCTGCCCGTTCTCCGGGCCGGGCCGCTGCGGCGGCTGCGACTGGCAGCACGCCACCCCCGGCGCCCAACGCCGGCTCAAGGCGGCGGTCCTCACCGAGCAACTCGCCCGCCTCGCCGGCCTCACCCCCGAGGAAGCGGGCTGGGACGGCACCGTCGCACCCGCGCCCGGCGACAAGGCCGCTCCTGCGGCGACCACCGGCTCCGACGACGCCCGCCACACCTCCACCGTGCCCGCCTGGCGCACGCGCGTGCAGTACGCCGTGGACGCCGACGGCCGGGTCGGACTGCGCCGGCACCGCTCGCACGATGTCGAGGTGATCGACCACTGCCTCATCGCCGCTCCGGGCGTCACCGAACTCGGCGTCGAGGCGCGCACCTGGCCGCAGATCGCCACCGTCGAGGCGATCGCCGCCACCGGCTCCCACGACCGCCAGGTCGTCCTCACCCCGCGGCCAGGTGGCAGGCTGCCCATCGTCGAACTCGACAAGCCCGTCTCCGTGCAGCGCATCGGCGAACGCGACCACGCCGTGCACCGTGTCCACGGCCGCCCCTTCGTCCGCGAGCGCGCCGCGGGCCGCACCTGGCGGGTCGGCGAGGGCGGCTTCTGGCAGGTGCACCCGAAGGCGGCCGACGTTCTCGTCGAGGCCGTCATGCAGGGCCTGATGCCCCGCAAGGGCGACATGGCCCTCGACCTGTACTGCGGAGTCGGGCTCTTCGCCGGCGCCCTGGCCGAACGGGTCGGTGACCGCGGCGCCGTACTCGGCGTGGAGTCCGCCAAGCGCGCCGTCGAGGACGCCCGGCACAACCTCCAGGACCTCGAACGGGTCCGGATCGAGCACGGCAAGGTCGAGCAGGTGCTGCCCCGAACCGGCATCACCGAGGCCGACCTTGTGGTCCTCGACCCGCCCCGGGCCGGGGCCGGCCACGCCATCGTCCGGCAGGTCGCCTCCCTCGACGCCCGCCGCATCGCCTACGTCGCCTGCGATCCGGCGGCCCTCGCGCGCGACCTGGCATGGTTCGCCGAGGAGGGCTACCACCCGCTGCGGCTGACGGCCTTCGACCTCTTCCCGTTCACCCACCACATGGAGTGCGTGGCGATCCTGGGGCCACGCGGGAAGTGAGCCGCGGGCGCACGGGAAGGGCTGACGTCATGTCCTTCCGTCCGACCCGGGCGTGGGCCGCTCACGCCCCGCTCATCTCCAGGAGCTTGACGACCGTGTTCCAGTTGCGCGAGGTCGCGGTCAGGCCCAGCCACCGGTCGGTGAACCGGGTGGCCAGCTTGGAGTTGCGGATCGAGTCCGGGAAGTGGGCGTAGATCTCCCGCTCACCGGCCCGGAACTCGTCGGGGGCGTAGACGGCCGGGTCCAGGGTCGCCAACTTCTCCCGGGGCGGGGGCCCGGACAAGAAGACGACCACGAACCGCGAGCCGTCCACACCCTCCATCGAGAACGGGTTGGCGTCGACCACGCGCCGCAGGTCCGGCCCCGTCCGGACCAGGCAGGCGATGATCAGCCCCAACGCGTCGGAGATGCGTTGCTCCAACTCCGCGGCCAGGCGTTGTGGATCTTCCTCCTCTCCATGCGTGAAGACGGCGTTGCCGCTTTGCAGATGGGTGCGCACCGCGGTGCCGCCCATGTCGGTGAGCAGGCCGCGCAGTGTCTCCATGGGGACCCGTGAATGGCCCCCGACGTTGATGCCGCGAAGGAGCGCGACATAGCTGCCGGCGGGCGAGCCGGCGGTGTCCGCCGCGCCCGCGGTTCTCGCTGATCGGGACGTACTGGGTTTCGTCACCTCCGCAAAGGTAGTGGTGGGGTGTGGCGGGCGGGCGCCGACGGCCCCGTGGACAGGGACGGATCCGGATTCAGGTGCGAGCCGGACAGGCGGTGATTCGGGCACTGCCATGATCCGATCCGCTGTCGGTCTGTTTTTCCTGAATCCATGCGGATCATGCCGGATGTCCCTCTTTCGAAGGACGAATCGTCCGCCGGAACGGTTCGTCACGCCCGGAGGTGAATACCTTCGCGCCCATGATCAGCAGCCAGCAGCGCCCGATCGTCACCGAACTCCGGCTGTCGGCCTTCAAATCACACCGGGGTGCCACGTTCCCGCTCGAACCGCTCACGCTCCTCGCCGGCGGGAGCGGAACGGGGAAGTCCAGCGTCCTTGAAGGACTGGCCGTCCTCGGACGGCTCGCCTCCGGAGCCGATCTGGAGGAGGTGTTCGCCGTGTCCCGCAACGGCAGGTCCTTCGTGCGCGGCGGCGCGGCGGCCTGCGTACCGCAAGGCGCTCTGCCCGACGCGCAGGGGCGGCGCGGCTTCCGGATCGGCTGCACCACCGCCGGACCGCTCGGCCCGGTCCGCCTCGACCTGGCCGTCCAGGTCGAACCCACCCTGCGGATCGTCGGCGAGCGCCTCACCGGCTCCGGCGAGACCCTGCTGACCACGGCGCTTCGCGACCCCACCCGGCCGACGGTGCAGGCGGCGTGGCACACCGCAGGCGCCGTCGCGGTCACCCGGGCGCCCCTTCCCGACGACCGGCTCGCCACGGCGCTGCTGCCGCTGCGGGTCTCCGGTCGCACCGACGGGCAGCGACTGGTGCTGGCCGCGGCCGAGCAACTCGTTGTCGCACTGCGCGGAGTCTTCCCGATCGCCCCGCGTCCGGAGTTGATGCGCGGCCCCGTCCGGGTCGGCGACGGGCGGCTGCGCAGCTCGTGCGACAACCTGTCCGCGGTGCTGGCCAGGACGGAGGACGAGTGCAGCATCCGGCACGGCATGCTCGTCGGAGCCGTACGCGCGGTGTGCAGCGGGCCCGTTCACGGCCTGACGACGCTGCCCGCGCTGATCGCCGGTGACAGCCGGGAGCCGCTGGTCGAGGCGGTGATCGCCGCGGTCGACCGCGGTTCGCTCGGCATGGTCCCGGTCGATCGGCTCGGTGACGGTGAACTGCGCTTTCTGGCCCTGGCGTTGGTCCTGCTCACCGGTCCCGGCGTGCTCGACGTCGACACCAGCACCGAGCATCTGCCCGCGGGGCAGGTCCTGACCGTCGTGGCCGACGGGTTCGACGTCGGGGTCGACCGGCGGCAGGTGCGCGAGTTGCTGCGGCTGGCCGAAGTCGCCTCCGCCCGGGGCCACATCAGGCTGCTGTGCACCGTGCAGGACCCTGTGTACGGGGAGGAGCGCGAGGAGGTGGCGTTGACCGTGCTCGGCGAGGGGTCGGTGATCAAGTCGGGGGGCGGGAAGAGGAGGAAGCGGGGGAGCGGCGGGGAGGGTTCGGCGGAGGGGGAGAGTGTGGCGGGCGGCGAGCCCGAGGGTGCGGGTGATCCGTCCGGCGCGGAGGGTGCGCCCGGCGCGGCGGAGGCGGTGGGTGGGGTGGCGCCGGTGGGCGTTGGTGGGACGGGTTCGGCCGGCGAGGAGCAGAGTGCCTGCGGGGGTGGGGAGTTGGCGGCGGCCGTGGACGGTGAGGGGACCCGCGGGTGCGAAACGGGTGAATCGCGTGAACCGGGTGCACCGTGCGAGGCGGAAGGGGCCGCGGCGGTCGCGGAGGGGCCGTCGCCCGGCGGACCGGAAGAGGCTCTCGTTCCGGTGAAGCCTCTTCCGGTGGAGCCCGGCGCTGCGGACCCGGAGCCTTCGGTGCGGGTTCCCGACGGGGCGGCCTCAGCCGGGTTCGGCCGGAAGGTTGACGACTGGGCCGAATCCGCCGCCGAGCCGCTCCCGGGCAGCTCCCCTTCCTACGGCCGACCGCAGTTCGGCGACGCGTACGGCGACTTCGAGTCTCCCGACTTCGAGTCTCCCGGCTCCGAGTACGACGACTTCGGGTACGACGGTTCCGAGTACGTCGGTTCCGGGTACGACGACGCCTCGCACGGCAGGTTCGACGTCCTCACCGATCACGTCTACGCGGACACCGTTGACGCCATGCACGGTCACGCCGAACCGGCCTGGATCGACTCCGCCTTCACGGAACCGGCGCTGCCGGGCGCCGGACGGGAACCTGATCCGTCGCCGGCAACTCCCGTGCGAGCGGTGCCCGCTGCGCGCGCCGAGTCCGATTTCGTGCGGCCGGACCGCGCGCCGTGCACATGCGCGCGCGGTGAACAGGGCCGGGCGGCGAGCGAAGGCGAGGATGAGGTAGACCGGTCCGTGTGACCGACCGAAACGATCTCGCCGAACTGCAGCAGCGCCTCGTGGACTTCGCGGCCGCGCGCCGTTGGGAGCCCTTCCACACCCCGAAGAACCTCGCCGCCGCGCTCAGCGTCGAGGCGTCCGAACTGCTGGAGATCTTCCAGTGGTTGACGCCCGAGCAGTCGGCGGCGGTGATGGAGGGGGAGGAAGCGGCCCACCGGGTGCGGGACGAGGTGGCGGACGTCCTCGCCTACCTCCTCCAGTTCTGCGCCGTGCTGGACATCGATGTGCTGGCCGCGCTCGCGGCGAAGATCGACCGGAACGAGCTGAGGTTTCCCAAGCCGGGGCCCGCTCAGCCCACCGATCCCTCGAAAGAGTGACCGAGTTATCCACAATGCTGGGTTTTCCACAGATTCGGTTCCGCCCCTTCCGCGCTGCTCGTGATCCGTCACTCTGAGTGATGTGAGGACGGCGGCGCCGGGTCGCCCCTCGGACACGGGAGGCACAGACGATGGATGCGGTACGGCTTGTGGAAGAGGCGTCGCGGGCGATGGGCCGCGATCCGCAGCCGGACGACGTCATCGCGGAGGCGTGGCAGGCCTACGAGTTGACGGACGCGATCGGGCGGCTGCTGGCGGAGGAGTGGGGCCGGCGGGCGGAGGGCGAGGGCGGCCGGCCCGGCCGCTGCGGGTCCACGCGAGATCCGGGAGGTACGGTCTCCCGCGCCGGACCGGTACCGGTGGTCTCGGCCACGCGGGTGGGGCCGCCCCGGGCCGCCCGATTGACCACGGTCCGTGATCCGACCCGCGCGCTGCGAGCGCTTCGCACCCTGCTGGGCGAGATCGGGCTCGCCCTGGTGGCCCTCATTACCTCCGCGTGCGACGAGGAGGCCTATTGGGAGTGTGTCGAAGCGCTGGACGCCGTCGATGAGGCCAAGGACCGCGTGCAGGTGCTGGCGCGCGCCGAATCGGGGTGAGGCCGCCCGCACCACATCTGATGCAGGATGGAGGAATGGATCTACGTATCTTCACCGAGCCCCAGCAAGGGGCGAGCTATGACACGCTGCTGGCCGTCGCGAAGGCCACCGAGGCCCTGGGCTTCGACGCCTTCTTCCGCTCCGACCACTACCTGACGATGGGCGGCGACGGCCTGCCCGGACCCACGGACGCGTGGATCACGCTGGCCGGTCTCGCGAGGGAAACCAGCCGGATCAAGCTCGGCACGCTGATGACGGCAGGCACCTTCCGGTTGCCGGGCGTCATGGCCATCCAGGTGGCGCAGGTCGACCAGATGTCGGGCGGTCGCGTCGAGTTCGGGCTCGGCGCGGGGTGGTACGAAGCGGAGCACACCGCGTACGGCATCCCCTTCCCGAAGGAGAAGTTCGGCCGGCTGGAGGAGCAGCTGGCGATCATCACCGGACTGTGGGGGACGCCGGCGGGGCAGACCTTCGACTTCGACGGCAAGTACTACCAGCTCAAGGACTCACCGGCGCTGGCCAAGCCCGCTCAGGCGTCGCTTCCGGTGATCATCGGCGGGATGGGCGCCAAGCGGACCCCGGAGCTGACGGCGCGCTACGCGGCGGAGTTCAACGTGCCGTTCGCGTCGATCGAGGACAGCGGCCGGCAGTTCGAGCGGGTGCGGGAGGCGGCCCGGGCGGCCGGCCGGGCGGCGGACGACCTGGTGCTGTCCAACGCGCTGGTGGTCGCGGTCGGCAAGGACGACGCCGAGGTGGCGCGGCGGGCGGCCTCGATCGGGCGGGAGGTGGACGAGTTGAAGGCCAACGGGCTGGCCGGTTCACCGGCCGAGGTCGTCGACAAGATCGGGCGGTACGCCGAGTTGGGTGCCACGCGGTTCTACCTCCAGGTGCTCGACCTCGCGGACCTGGACCACTTGGAGCTGATCTCCGCGCAGGTGAAGTCACAGCTCGGGTGACGCTGCGATGACGCCGTCCGTGCCCGCGGCGGAGCGGGATTCCGCTCGCGGGCCGGGCGGGACGGGCCCTTGGAGGGCCACCGGGAAGGAGCACGTGCGGAACGCTGTGGAAGGAGGGAAGGCGACGGACGTCGGAAAGGCGATCGAAGGACGGCCGGTCGTGCCGGTCGAGGGCGTTCTGGTGCTGGACGGCGGGCTGTCCAACCAGCTCGCCGAGCAGGGCTGCGACCTGGCCGATCCGCTCTGGACGGCCCGGCTGCTGGCGGACGAGCCCGGCCAGATCCTGGCGGCTCACACCGCCTACATGCGCGCAGGTGCGCAGGTGCTCACCACGGCGAGCTACCAGGCGACGTACGAGGGGTTCGCACAGCGCGGTGTCGGCCGCGCGGATGCGACACGACTCCTGCGGCGCAGCGTCGAGCTGGCCCGGCAGGCGGCTGCGGGCCGGCCCGAGGTGCGGGTGGCGGCGTCGGTGGGGCCCTACGGGGCGATGCTGGCGGACGGGAGCGAGTACCGAGGGAGGTACGGGCTGAGCGTGCGGGAGTTGGAGAGGTTCCATCGACCGCGGATCGAGGCGCTGGCTGCCGCGGGGCCGGATGTCCTCGCGCTGGAGACGGTGCCGGATGTCGACGAAGGTGAGGCGATGCTGAGGGCGGCCGAGGGTGCCGGGGTGCCGGTGTGGCTGTCGTACACGATCGAGGGCGGTCTGACACGGGCCGGGCAGCGGTTGGAGGAGGCGTTCGCGCTGGTGGCAGGCCGGGACGAGGTGGTCGCCGTGGGCGTCAACTGCTGCGCTCCGGGCGAGGTCGGGGACGCGGTGCGGTTGGCCGCGGAGGTGACGGGCAAGCCGGTCGTCGCCTACCCCAACAGCGGCGAGCAGTGGGACGCGGAGGGGCGGCACTGGGTGGGCGGTACGACGTTCGATCCGGCGCTGGTCACCGGGTGGCGGCGGGCAGGCGCGCGGCTGGTCGGCGGCTGCTGTCGGGTGGGGCCCACCGGGATCGCGGGGATCTCGGCGGCGTTGCGGGCCGGCGGCTGACAGGTCGAACGGTGCGTGTGGTGCGTGCGGTGCCTGCGGCGCGGTAATCCGGTGTCGGGCGGGAGCCCGGGCGCCGATACTCGGGTACGTGTTCATGACGATCACTGCCACCGGCAGTACCGAATGTCCGGCCACCGACCTGGGGTTCCTCCTGCACAAGCACCCTGACAGGGCGCAGGTGTTCTCGACGGCCTACGGCCGGGCGCATGTCTTCTACCCCGAGGCGGGCGCCGAGTCGACCACCGCCGCGCTGCTGCTGGAGGTGGATTCGCCCGCGCTGGTGCGGCGAGGGAAGGGCAAGGGTCGCGGTGGCGCGCCCGATGCGTCGCTCGCGCAGTACGTGAACGACCGGCCGTACGCCGCGTCGTCGCTGCTGGCGGTGGCACTGCGGACGGTGTTCTCCAGCGCGCTGCGCGGGGAGTGCCGGACGCACCCGGAGCGGGCGGCGGCGCCGATGCCGTTGCGGATCGAGGTGCCGGTACTGCCCGCGCGGGGCGGGGCGGCGCTGGTGGCGAAGTTGTTCGAGCCGCTGGGATGGCGGGTGGCGGCCGAGCCGATCGTGCTCGACTCGCGATTCCCGGAGTGGGGCGAGTCGCGCTATGTGGCACTGACGCTGGAAGGGGAGTTGCGGCTGGCGGAGGCGTTGCGGCATCTGTACGTGCTGCTGCCGGTGCTGGACGACGCCAAGCACTACTGGGTGTCGGAGGACGAGGTCGACAAGCTGTTGAGGTTCGGCGAGGGCTGGCTGGCGGGCCACCCGGAGCAGAAGCTGATCACCAGCCGCTACCTGTCCCGGCGCTGGTCGCTGACGCGGCAGGCGAACGAGCGGCTGGAGCTCGTCCGGCTGGCCGATGCCGACGACATCGAGGTGGAGGCGATCGACAACGCCGTCGAGCCCGAGGTGCCGGAGGAGGTGGCGGAGCGGCCGGCGCCACTGGCCGTGCAGCGCCGGGAGGCGATCCTCGCCGAGCTGCGCGCCGCCGGCGCGGCCCGGGTACTGGATCTGGGCTGCGGGCAGGGGCAGTTGGTGGCGGCGCTGCTGAAGGAGGCGCGCTTCACCGAGATCGTGGGCGTGGACGTGTCCGTCCGGGCGCTGGACATCGCGGCCCGCCGGTTGCGGCTGGACCGGATGGGGGAGCGGCAGGCGGGACGGGTCGCGCTGCTCCAGGGTTCGCTGGCCTACACCGACAGCCGGCTGAAGGGATACGACGCCGCGGTGCTCAGCGAGGTGATCGAGCACCTGGACCTGCCGCGACTGCCGGCGCTGGAGTACGCCGTGTTCGGCTCGGCGCGGCCGCGGAGGGTGATCGTGACGACGCCGAACGTCGAGTACAACGTCCGGTGGGAGTCGTTGCCGGCCGGGCATGTGCGACACGCGGACCACCGGTTCGAGTGGACCCGGGCGCAGTTCGGCACGTGGGCGGGCGAGGTGGCCGAGCGGTACGGCTACCAGGCGCGGTTCGTGCCTGTCGGGCCCGACGACCCGGAGGTGGGGCCGCCCACCCAGGTGGCGGTCTTCAGCCGCACCGCGGACGGCGGGCCGGACGCCGCGGCCAGGACCCGCGCCGGGGACAACCGCACAACGAGTGACAACCACGCCGCCGATGACAACCACGGCGACAGCGACAAGACCACGGACGAGAAGGAGGCCGTCGCATGACCGAGCACCGTGTGAACCCGGGTACCCCGGACGCGTTGGCCCCCGAGGCCGCGCCCGACCGCAGGGCGCCGCGCGAGCTGGCCGTCACCGACCTCTCCCTGGTCGTGCTGATCGGCGCCACCGGCTCGGGCAAGTCCACCTTCGCCGCCCGGCACTTCAAGCCGACCGAGGTGATCTCCTCCGACTTCTGCCGCGGCCTGGTCAGCGACGACGAGAACGACCAGGGCGCCACCCGGGACGCGTTCGACGTGCTGCACTACATCGCCGGAAAGCGGCTCGCGGCGGGGCGCCGTACCGTGATCGACGCGACCAGCGTGCAGGTCGAGTCCCGCCGCCAGCTGATCGCGCTGGCCCGCGAGCACGACGTGCTGCCGATCGCGATCGTGCTGGACGTTCCGGAGCAGGTGTGCGCCGAGCGCAACGCGAGTCGCCCCGACCGCGCCGGGATGTCCCCGCACGTCATCCAGCGCCACCAGCGGGAGCTGCGCCGCTCGCTGCGCGGACTGGAGCGCGAGGGCTTCCGCAAGGTGCACATCCTGCGCGGGACCGAGGAGGTCGACACCGCGCGGGTCGTCACCGAGCGCCGGTACAACGACCTGACGCACCTCACCGGCCCGTTCGACATCATCGGCGATGTGCACGGATGCAGCTCGGAGCTGGAGACGCTGCTCGCCAGGCTCGGTTACGAGGACGGCACGCACCCCGAGGGCCGTACCGCCGTGTTCGTCGGCGACCTGGTCGACCGCGGCCCGGACAGCCCGGGCGTGCTGCGCCGTGTGATGGGCATGGTCGAGGCCGGCACCGCCCTGTGCGTGCCGGGCAACCACGAGAACAAGCTCGGCCGCTACCTCAAGGGCCGCAAGGTGCAGCACACCCACGGCCTGGCCGAGACCATCGAGCAGTTCGAGGAGGAGGACAAGCGCGACCCCGAGTTCCGGGCGAGGGTGAAGACGTTCATCGAGGGCCTCGTCAGCCACTACGTGCTGGACGGCGGCAAGTTGGTGGTCTGCCACGCCGGCCTGCCGGAGAAGTACCACGGCCGCACCTCCGGCCGGGTCCGCTCGCACGCCCTCTACGGGGACACCACCGGCGAGACCGACGAGTTCGGCCTGCCGGTGCGCTACCCGTGGGCGGAGGACTACCGCGGCCGCGCGGCCGTCGTCTACGGCCACACCCCCGTCCCGACCACGTCCTGGATCAACAACACCCTGTGCCTCGACACCGGTGCCGTCTTCGGCGGCCGGATGACCGCGCTGCGCTGGCCCGAGCGGGAGATCGTCGACGTGCCGGCCGAGCGGGTCTGGTACGAGCCGGTGAAGCCGCTCGCCACCCCCGCGCCCGGTGCGCGGGACGGTCGCCCGCTCGACCTCGCCGACGTGTCCGGCCGCCGTACGGTGGAGACCACCCGGATGGGACGGCTCGCCGTCCGCGAGGAGAACGCGGCCGCCGCCCTGGAGGTGATGAGCCGCTTCGCGGTCGACCCGCGCCTGCTCGGCTACCTGCCGCCGACCATGTCGCCGTGCGCCACCTCCCGGCAGGAGGGATACCTGGAGCACCCCGCCGAGGCGTTCGCCGCCTACCGTGAGGACGGCGTCGCGCAGGTCGTGTGCGAGGAGAAGCACATGGGTTCGCGCGCGGTCGCCCTCGTCTGCCGCGACGAGGAGATCGCCCGGGAGCGCTTCGGCGTGACCACTCCGGGGGTCACCGGCGCGCTGCACACGCGTACCGGCCGGCCGTTCTTCGACGACGCTGCCGTCACCGAGGAGGTGCTGGCCCGGCTGCGCGCCGCCGTCACCGCAGCCGGCCTGTGGGAGGAGTTGGACACCGGCTGGCTGCTGCTCGACGCCGAGTTGCTGCCCTGGTCGCTGAAGGCGTCCGGCCTGCTGCGCAAGCAGTACGCCGCGGTGGGGGCCGCCGCCGGAGCCGCCTTCCCCGCCGCCCTCGCCGCTTTGGAGGCGGCGGCCGCGCGCGGCACCGATGTGTCCGCGCTGCTGGCCCGGCAGGTCGAGCGCGCCGCCGACGCGTCCGCGTTCACCGAGGCGTACCGCCGCTACTGCTGGAGCACCGACGGGCTCGACGGGGTGCGGCTCGCACCGTTCCAGCTGCTCGCCGTCCAGGGCCGCAGCCTCGCCGACCTGCCGCACGACCGGCAGCTCGCCCTCATTGACCGCCTGGTCGAGGCCGACGGCAGCGGGCTGCTCCAGGCCACCCGCCGGCTGCTGGTCGACACCGGCGACGAGGAGTCGGTGGCGGCCGGGGTGCGCTGGTGGCTGGAAATGACCGAGGCGGGCGGCGAGGGCATGGTGGTGAAGCCGCTGGCCGCCCTGGTGCGCACCGAGTCCGGCCGGCTGGTGCAGCCCGGCGTGAAGTGCCGCGGCCGGGAGTACCTGCGGATCATCTACGGGCCCGAGTACACCCGCCCCGAGCACCTGGCACGGCTCCGCAGCCGGGCACTCGGCCACAAGCGGTCCCTCGCCCTGCGCGAGTACGCGCTGGGTCTGGAGGCCCTGGACCGGCTCGCCGCGGGTGAGCCGCTGTGGCGGGTGCACGAGGCGGTGTTCGCGGTGCTCGCCCTGGAGTCCGAGCCGGTCGACCCCCGGCTCTGACCTCACCCGGCCCCGGCGACAGCCCCGCCCCGGCGCGGCAACCACCCGCGCCGGGCGCGGTGCCCATCCGCGCCGGGGGAGGGCGAACCGACCCGTGAGCGCGGACCCGGGCCCCGCGTCGCCGCGCCGTGCCGTGTTGAGCCGTCCCCGACGTGGGAAGCTCTTCTTCCATGGCTTCCATGGCTCCCAGCGGTTTTCACGTCGACTCCGAGACCGGGCGGCTGCGCCGCGTCATCCTGCACCGCCCGGATCTCGAACTGAAGCGGCTGACCCCGACCAACAAGGACGCGTTGCTCTTCGACGACCTGTTGTGGGTCCGGCGGGCCAGGGCCGAGCACGACGGGTTCGCCGACGTGCTGCGGGACCGCGGGGTGCAGGTCCACCTCTTCGGCGACCTGCTGTGCGAGTCGCTGGAGGTGCCGGCGGCGAAGCGGCTCGTCCTCGACCGGGTCTTCGACGAGAAGGAGTACGGCCCGCTGGCGACCGGGCACCTGTGGGAGGCGTTCGACGGGCTGCCGGCGGCGGAACTGGCCGAGGCGCTGGTCGGGGGGATGACGAAGCGGGAGTTCCTGGAGCGGTTCGCCGAGCCCGTCTCGGTCCGGTTCCACGCCATGGACCTCGACGACTTCCTGCTCAACCCGCTGCCCAACCACCTGTTCACCCGCGACACGTCGGCCTGGGTCTACGACGGGGTGAGCATCAACGCGATGCGCTGGCCGGCCCGGCAGCGCGAGACCGTGCACTTCGAGGCGATCTACCGGCACCATCCGCTCTTCGCCGGCGGCGGCTTCCACGTCTGGTCCGAGGGCCAGGGCGCCTACCCCTCGACCATCGAGGGCGGCGACGTGCTGGTGATCGGCCGCGGCGCGGTCCTGATCGGCATGAGCGAGCGCACCACCCCGCAGGCCGTCGAGATGCTGGCGCGCGGGCTGTTCGCGGCCGGCTCGGCCCGCACCATCGTGGCCCTGGACATGCCGAAGGGGCGGGCGTTCATGCATCTGGACACCGTGATGACGATGGTCGACGGCGACACCTTCACGCAGTACGCGGGCCTCGGCATGCTGCGCTCGTACACCATCGAGCCGGGCTCGGAGGAGGGCGAGCTGAAGGTGACCGACCACCCGCCGGAGCACATGCACCGGGCGATCGCCGCCGCGCTCGGCCTGGACGCGATCACCGTGCTCACCGCGACGCAGGACGTGCACGCCGCCGAGCGCGAGCAGTGGGACGACGGGTGCAACGTGCTGGCCGTCGAGCCCGGCGTGGTGGTGGCGTACGAGCGGAACGCGACCACCAACACGTTCCTGCGCAAGCGCGGTGTCGAGGTGATCGAGATTCCCGGCAGCGAGCTGGGCCGGGGCCGGGGCGGGCCGCGGTGCATGAGCTGCCCGATCGAGCGCGACGCGGTATGACCCCATAGGAACCTGAATGAACCGATATTACGATTGATGGCCAGGCATGACGTGATGTGACCCCACCGTCCGCGCCTGCCCCGCAGAAGGGGGGCTGTATAACAATGCCGGTAATCGTATAAGGTTCCAGTGTTGATGACGCCGCACGCTAGGAGTTCCGCATGGCCGTCGACCTCAAGGGCCGGCACTTCCTCAAGGAGCTGGACTTCACTCCGGAGGAGTTCCGCCACCTCGTGGAGCTTGCCGCGGAGCTCAAGGCGGCCAAGAAGTCGGGCGCCGAGCGGCAGTGGCTGCGCGGGCGGAACATCGCACTGGTCTTCGAGAAGACGTCCACCCGTACCCGCAGCGCGTTCGAGGTCGCCGCCGCCGACCAGGGCGCCTCGACGACCTACCTCGACCCCTCCGGCTCGCAGATCGGGCACAAGGAGTCGATCAAGGACACCGCGCGGGTGCTGGGCCGGATGTTCGACGGCATCCAGTACCGGGGGCACGCCCAGACGGTGGTCGAGGAACTGGCCGCCTACGCCGGTGTCCCGGTGTGGAACGGCCTCACCGACGAGTGGCACCCCACCCAGATGCTCGCCGATGTCCTCACCATGACCGAGCACAACCCCAAGCCGCTGCCGGAGATCTCCTACGCCTACCTCGGCGACGCCCGCTACAACATGGGCAACTCGCTGCTGGTCACCGGCGCGCTGCTCGGCATGGACGTACGGATCGCGGCGCCCGAGGGGATGTGGCCGCAGGCCGAGGTGGTCGCGCAGGCCCGCGAGCTGGCCGCGCGGACCGGGGCGCGGATCACCCTGACCGAGAGCGTCGAGGAGGGCGTCCGCGGCGTCGACCACGTGCACACCGACGTGTGGGTGTCGATGGGCGAGCCCAAGGAGGTCTGGGACGAGCGGATCCGGGTGCTCGCGCCGTACGCCGTCACCGCTGACGTGATGCGGGCCACCGGCAATCCGCAGGCCACCTTCCTGCACTGCCTGCCCGCGTTCCACGACCTCGGCACCGCCGTCGGCCGCGAGATCCACGCCCGGCACGGCCTGGAGCACCTGGAGGTCTCCGACGAGGTCTTCGAGTCCGAGCAGTCCGTCGTCTTCGACCAGGCGGAGAACCGGATGCACACCATCAAGGCGATCCTGGTCTCCACTCTCTCCTGAGCCACGGCGCCCACCCCCGCCACCACGGCCCCGCCCGTCCGTACCGCTCCCTGCCCCTGGGCCGAACTCGGCTAGGGTACGCACGAGTTGCGGTCCCGACCGGAGGCACCGGATGCGGACCGGCGGGCAGGGGGAGGCATGAAGAGCGGCGAGAGCGGGCCGACCACGACCGCGGACGGCGGCCCGGCGGAGGTGCCATCCGCGCTGACGTCGGTCGTGGTGCACGCCCAGGGCGCGGTGTGCACCCGCCGGGCGCGACTCCTGCTGCCTGCGGGCACGTTCGGGGAAGCGGCGGTACGGGTCCGGGTCGGTGGACTGCCGCCCGCGCTGTACGGCGGCTCGTTGCGCGGAAGCGTGGTGTCGGGCCCGCCCGGCCTGCGGGTCGCCGACATCCGTGTCGATGTCGCGGCGACACTGCGGCGCGGCGAGGAGGCCCCCGGCCTGCGGCTGGACCTGGAGGACGCGGAGGACCGCCAGTCGAGACTGCGGGACCGCCGCGACCGGCTGGCGGCCGAGATCGCGGCGGTCGCCGGCTTCCGGGCCGAGGCGCCCCAGCCGCGACGCGGGGACGCGCCGCGCTGGGCGCCGGTGGAGTCCATCCTCGCGCTGGCCGGGTTCGTCGATGCCCGGCTGTCCGCGCTGCACACCCGACTGCGCGCCGCCGAGGACGAGTTGGAGAAGGCCGACCACGACGCCGACGTGCTGCGGCACCGGCTGCACCAGGCGTCCGGTGCGATGGACGTCGACCGCGTGAAGCCGTCCGTCTGCGCGGTGGTGACGCTGGTGTCCGACGCGGTTCCGGGCGCTGAGCCCGAGCCGGACCCGGACGCCGGGGCGGGCAGCGCCACCCCCGATCCGGCACCGGATTCCGGGTCCGCTCCCGACTCCGAGGACCGGCCCGAAACGGCCCCCGCAGACGTGGAGTTGGTGCTGGAGCTGGAGTACCACGCGCCCGGGGCCACCTGGTCCCCGGTCTACCAGTTGCGCCTCGACGGTGGCAGCGGCGCCGGCACCCTCGTGCTGCGGGCCTGCGTCGCGCAGCGGACCGGCGAGGACTGGGCGGGCGTGCGACTCGGCCTGTCCACCGCGGACCTGCTGCGCCGCGCCGACCTGCCGGAGTTGCGCAGCCTGCGGATCGGGCGCAGCCAGCAGGAGCCGTCCGGCCCGGGCTGGCGCGAACCCCCGTCGGGCCTGGACGAGTTGTTCGCGGGGTACGACACGGTCAAGGAGCCGGAGCCGTCCCGCGGGGTGCACCGCATGAGGGTCGGAGGCGCCCCGAGCCCGGCCCCGCCTGGTGGTGCCGTCTTCCAGGCGGGACCTCCGCTCCAGGCCCGGTCCGCGGAGGAGCCCGGCTACGGCGCGGCGCCCGTCAACCGCGGCTTCGCCGTACCCGTCTCCGCACCCCTGCCCGCGCCCGCCGCGCCCGCGCCGCCCCCACCGGCACCCGGGGCCGCGCAGCCCAGGAGCCGCCGCGCGACCCGGCAGCCCTCCTACTCCGCACAGGCGACCGCCGCGTCCGACGCCGCGGCGCCCCCGCATCCGCCGGCCGTCGCCCCCTCCGCCGATCAACTCGACTACGCCGGGCTGGTGATGACCGGTCCCCTGGCCGCCGAGGGCCGCGGGACCCTGCGGGCCGCCGACGACGGCACGGCCGCCCTCGTCACGGAGTACCGCCACCGGGCCGAGGCCGTCGCGGGCCTGGCCCGTCCCGCGCACGCGGTCGACGTCCGCGTCTCGGCCGGCTCCTTCGACTACCGCTTCGACACCGCGGCCCCGGCCGACGTCGAGGCGGACGGCCAGTGGCACACCGTGCCGGTGAGCGAGGTGCCGGTGCGCACGGAGTTCGAGTACGTCTGCGTCCCGGCGCAGGACACCGCCGTGTTCGGCACGGTCCTGGTGACGAACACGTCCGACCATCCGCTGCTGGCCGGCCCCGCCGACGTCGTGGTGGACGGCGACTTCGTCCGTACCGCGCCACTGCCGACCCTCGCGCCGGGACAGCGGCAGGCGGTGGGTCTCGGGGTGGCCGAGAGCGTCCAGGTGGCGCGGCGGGCGCACATGCGCGAGTCGACCGCGGGGCTGCGCGGCGGCACGACGGTGCTGGACCACAGCGTGGAGGTGGAGGTCGCCAACCGGCTGCCGTACCCGGCGCTGGTGGAGGTGCGCGAGCGGATCCCGACCTCGGCCGACAAGGACGTACGGATCGAGGAGCACCGGGGCGAGCCGCGCTGGACCGATCCCGGCGAACCGCTGGACGGCCAGGACGGGGTGTACGTCGCCGGCGCGCGGGTGTGGCGCGTCACGCTGGAGCCGGGGCGGACGGCGACCCTCACCGGAGGGTTCGAGATCCGCCTGCCGGTGGGCAAGTCGGTCGTCGGCGGAAACCGGAGGAACTGAACCATGACTGCCGCCGCGAAGCCCTCGCCCGCCGACCTCGGTACCCAGCCGGCCGCCGCCCCGGACCCCTCCGGCGGGGCCGGCCGCCCGGGCGCGCTCCCGTTGCCGATCACCGCTGTGACCTGCCTGGAGGACCGGGCCCAGGTCGAACGCACCGGCACCGTACGGCTCGTCGCCGGGGTGCAGCGGCTGCGGATCGGCCCGGTCACGCCGCTCGCCGTCGACCGTTCGCTGCGCGCCGAGATATCGGCCCACCCGGGCGACGGTGAGCCCGCGCCACCCGACCCCGCCGGCGACGGTGCCGCCGCCCCGGTGGAGAACGCCCCCCTGGAGGACGCCCCGCCGGCGGACACCCCGGTGGTGGCGGCCCGCGTGGTGGACGCCCGCGTCGTCCGCGCGTACACCCCGCCACCGCCCGGTGAACCCGGCGCCGACGCCTCCGAGTTGCGCCGCGACGTGCACGACCTGGAGCGGGAACTGCGCGAGGCCCGGCAGGTCGAGCAGCGCCAGGAGAACGCGCTCGCGGTGATCGACCAGGCCAGGACGGACCTGCACCGCGACATCGTGCAGGGCGCGGGTGCCGGCTCCGCCGACCCCGAGCGCTGGGCCGACCGGCTCGACCGGGTGGAGCAGGAGGCCGAGACCCGGATCGGTGAACTGCACCGGTTGCGCCGCAGGTTGCACGACATCGGCGAGGAACTGCGCGAGGCTCGCGAGGCGTTGGCGGCCACCGAGTACGAACCGCGGGTGCTGACGGCGTACCTCGAACTCGTGGTGGAGGCCGAGGACGCCGGCCGGGCGCACCTGCGCGTCGCCCATCTGGTGCCGTGCGCGCTGTGGCGCCCCGCCTACCGCGCCACGCTCGCGGAGGACCGCGGGTCGGTGCGGCTGGAGACCGACGCGTTCGTCTGGCAGGCCACCGGCGAGGACTGGAGCGGGGCGGCCCTGTCGCTGTCCACGGCGCGGCCCACCCTGGCCGCGACCCCGCCGGCGCTCACCGAGGACGTGCTCGCGCTGCGGGAGCGCTCGGCGGAGGAGCGGCGCACCGTGGAGGTGAACCTGCGGGAGGAGGAGATCCGCACGGTCGGCGGCGAGTCGCCGGGCGAAGCGACCGCGGCCGGGGTGCCGGGCCTGCCGGGGCTCGACGACGGCGGTGCGGTGCGCACGCTCTCCGCCCCCTACCCGGTCGACATCCCTTCCGACGGGAGGCCGCACCGCGTGCACCTGTCGTCCTTCACCGCGCCCTGCCGCGCGGAGCGCACCTGCGCCCCGGAGCTGTCCCCGCTGCTGGTGACCACCGCGCACTTCGCCAACGCGGCCGGCCACGTGCTGCTGGCCGGCCCGGTGGACCTGGTGCGGGGCAGCGGCTTCGTCGGCCGCGGTGAGCTGGCGTTCGCCGGGGCGGGGGAGGAGGTCCGGCTGGCGTTCGGCAGCGAGGACACCTTCCGGGTGGTCCGGCATGTCGAGGAGAGCCGCGACACCGCGGGCCTGACCGGCATCAACCAGCGCACGGTGATCACCCGCCGGGTCCGGCTGTTCGTCTCCCGGCTCGACGTACCCGATGGCGGTGGCGCTCAGGAAGTGGTGATCCGCGAGCGGGTTCCGGTGTCCGAGGTCTCCGCGGTCGAGGTGCGGGTGCGGACCGATTCCTCGTCACCCGCACCCGACGAGGTCGACGACGAGGGCATCGTCCGCTACACCCTGCGCCTCGGCCCGGGCGAGCGGCGCGAGATCACCCTCGTCCACGAGCTGACGGCGTCGAGTTCCGTGACGGGGCTGTAGGAGCCCGCGCCGGCGGCAGGGGCAACAGGGGCGCGCACGGACGGTGCGGGCGTCAGGGGTTGCCTCAGCGCCGCCACGCGACATGGTGGTTCACAAGACTGAACTCAGGTTTCATACATAGCCGTTGACCACCCTTGAGTGGGCATGCTATCCAAGGAGGCGTCTAAAGGACTAGACCTAGTTCACGTCAGTGAACGCTGAGCACGGAAAGGACCCCCCACATGAGAATCCACTCCAAGCTCCTCGTCGCGGCGACCGCCCTGGGCACCGCAGCCACGCTCGGTCTTCTCGGCACCAGTGGCACCGCGAGCGCCGCCTCCCCCACCAAGGCGCCCGGCGGCAACTTCAACCTGTCCGTCTGGGAGTTGCAGGAGCCCGTCGGCTCGCCCGGTTCGCCGACCACCATCCCCTCCTCCGAACTCCAGGGCGACGACGGCTTCCAGGACTCGTACTTCTACACCGACACGCGCGACGGCGCGATGACCTTCTGGGCCCCGGAGAAGGGCGTCACCACGCCCAACTCCAACTACGCCCGCTCCGAGTTGCGCGAGATGAACTCCAACGGCAGCGCGGCGAACTGGTCGCTCGGCGGCAGCCACAAGCTCAACGCGACCCTGCGCGTGGTCTCCGTGACGTCGAACGTCTGCGTCGGCCAGATCCACCTCGGCACCGGCGGGTCGTCCACCAAGCCCCTGATCGAGCTGTACTACCACTCCAACGGTGACATCGTCGCCGGCCTGGAGAACTCCCCGGACGGCGGCCAGACCACGCACACGGTCGGCCACGTGTCGATCGGCAAGACGTGGACCTACACGATCGCCGTCTCGGGCGGCAACACCATCGACCTGACGGTCAACGGCAGCACCACGCACTACGCCATCCCCTCGTCCTTCGACGCCTACAAGCAGTACTTCAAGGCCGGTTCCTACAACCAGTCGTCGTCGGACAGCACCACCAACGGCGCCCGCGTCGCCTTCTACGGGCTCACCGTCCAGCACAGCGGCTGAACCCGGCGAGCAGACCCGGGCCGAGCGGCGACCGCGCCGCGCGTGACGGTACGGCCGGCGGCCCCGCGGACCAGGATGCCTCCGGTCCGCGGGGCCGCCGCTCTGAACGGGCTGCGCTGAACCGGCCGCGCTGAACCGGCCCCGCCGATCCGCCCCGGGACCCGCCCGGGCATCCCACCCGAGGCCGGCCCCTCCCCGCGGTCACCCCCCGGCCGTGGCAGGGCTCCCGCGATGGACGGACAATGAGGGAGCAGGCGACACGAGACGGATCTCCTCGTCCCCTGCGGAGCACCACCCTCATCACCCTCGGCGTTCCGGCCGCTCACCGGACCGGGCGCCCTGTCGAGCGGAGCGGGACCATGCGAGAGTTCCTCGTCGAGATCGTCACGACCATCCCCGAGGGGACCGGCCAGGACGAGGTCGACAAGCGGCGGGCCGCCGAGGCCGTCCGAGCCCGGGAACTGGCCGCGAGCGGCAACCTGGCACGGCTGTGGCGCCCGGTCGGCGAGCTGCGCAGCGTCGGCATCTGGCTGGCCGCGGACGAGGGCGAACTCCGGGAGAAGGTGCTCGGCACCCTGCCGTTGCGCCCGTGGATGACCCTGAACGTCACCCCGCTGGAACCGCACCCCAACGACCCGGGCCCGTCCGAAGGCGCCCGGTGAGGTCGCCCGCCCGGGCACCGCACGCGGCCGGGTCCCGGTCGCGTGCGGTGCCCTCGGGACGGCGCCCGGCCCTCCCACCGTCACCCCGTCGACGCCTTCGCAGGAGCCTGCCATGACCACCTCGCGCGACCTGCTGATCGTCACCATGGACGACGCCGCGGCCGGCAGCACGGTCGATCCGGACGACCTCTCGCTCGCCCTCGCCGGGGCCGAACTGGTCGACCTGGTGGGCGCCGGCGCGATCACCCTCGACGGCGAACGCATCGTGCCGGGCGCCGCGACGGCCACCGGAGACCGCCTGCTGGACCGGGCGTCGTCGTCGGTGCTGCGGCAGGAGCCGTACGAGACCGTCGACCACTGGCTGTGGCGGCGCGGGGACACGCTGTCGGCCGAGTACGTCGCCGCCCTGGAGGCCGACGGCGACGCCGTGCGGCCGCGCCATCGCTGGATCCCGGTTCGCTCGGACCGGCTCGCGCTGGTCGACTCGCCGGCCCGCGTGCATGCGGCCGAGCGCTGGGCATCGGGTGATCCCGTGCTCTCCCTGCTCGCCGTCGCCGCCGGAGTGCCGGCCAGGCCGACGGACACCGCGGACCGCGTCACCGACGAGGTGACCGTGACCGTGGTGGACGCGGTCAACCAGGCGGTCACGGAACTGGAGGCGCGCCGGCAGCGCCGGAAGATCGAGAAGGACGCCTTCGACAACATCTGGCGGGCGCCGTGACGCGTGCTCCCGCCGGTAGGGTCCGGCGCCACCCGGACGTCCCGGCTCAGGTCGGCAGTTCGGTCCCGGCCTGCTCGCTCACCATGTAACGCGCGTACCAGTCGGGCCAGTTCGGGTCCTCCGCGCCGGTGCGCGCCTCGTGCTCCCCGTGCGCCGCGGCCGCGCGCCGCATCGCGGCTGCCAGGTCGTCGGCCGACGCGAACGCCGTGGTCGCGGGGTCCAGCCGGCCGGGGAGCCGGTCGGTGATCTCCTGGAGGACCCAGCCGTTGCCGTCCGGGTCGCTGAACGACACGAACGAGCCGTAACTGCTGCGCTGCGGATCCGGCCCGGCGACGCGGGCGTCCGTCCCGGCATGGTGGAAGACGCCGCCGGCGTCGTGGAACACCTCGCCCGGTTCGGCGCCGCCGCGCACCAGCTCCTCACGGGCCGCCTCGATGCTGTCGACGACCAGGTGCAGGCCCTGGGCCGTGCCCGGCGCCTGGTCCGTGACCGAGGTGCCGAAGATGACCGAGGACGGCGAACCCGGCGGTGTCACCTGCACCACCCGGAAGTTCCCGTCGGTGGCGACGTCCGCGTCCAGCCGCCAGCCCAGCGCGGTGTAGAAGTCCCTGGCCCGGTCGACGTCGGACACCGGCACCACGACGACCTCGAGTTTCATGTCCATGGGTACGCGCCTCCTCGACCCCTCTCGACACGGTCGAGGGAATCGGTCATGACCCTGTGCATCGGCCGGTTTCCAGCCTAGGGAGGTGCCCGACCAGCCGCACGCGGGGACGACCACCGCGCCGTCGCGGGCGTCACGGCGGCCGTGGACCACGCCCGCCCCTGGGCGCCGGCCGTCCGGCAGGGCAGACTCGCCGCCATGACCGAGCGAATTCCCCCGACCCCGGCGGCTTCCCCGTGGGTCGAGATCGACGGGCGCGCGGCCGGCGCGCAGGACCTGGTGCCGGTGCTCGCCGGGTACGGCCACTTCACGGCGATGCAGGTGCGCGGCGGCCGGGTCCGCGGGCTGCGCAGGCACCTGGAGCGGCTGGACGGGGCGAGCCGCGAACTGTTCGCGGCCGGACTCGACGGCGAGCGGGTGCGCGCCCACGTGCGGCACGCGCTGGACGGCGCCGGGCGCGCCGACGCCTCGGTACGGGTCAACGTGTTCCAGCCGGTCGACGAGCCGGGCGGCCCGGTGGCCGTCGTGGTCGCGGTACGCCCGCCCGCCGCGATGCCGCCCGGTCCCTACCGGGTGAAGTCGGTGCCGTACCAGCGCCCCGCCGCGCACCTCAAACACGTCGGCGGCTTCGGCCAGGCGTACTTCGGGCGGCAGGTCGCGGCCGAGGGGTACGACGAGGCGTTGCTGGTCGGCCCGGACGGCGAGATCGCCGAGGGTGCCATCACCAACATCGGGTTCGTGGCCGCGAATGCGGTGGTGTGGCCCCAGGCGCCGCACCTGCGCGGCATCACCCTCCAGGTGCTGGAGGAAGCGCTCGACGGGGCCGGCATCGCGCAGTCGCGACGCCCGCTGCGGCTGGCCGACGTCGACCGCTACGACGGCGCCTTCCTGATCAACTCCCGCGGCACCGCGCTGATCTCGCGGATCGACGGCACCCCGGTGCCCACCACCGCCGAACTCCTCCCGCGGATAGGGGAGTTGTACGCCTCCGTGCCGTGGGACGTGATCTAGTGCCGTGACCGGAAAGGTTCACCGTTTCGCGGCGCCCCGCACGGCACCTGTCCCCCTGCCTCCGGCGGGAGGTGCCCCTGCGTGGTCGGAGTCACCCGGGTACACCCAGTACGAGGGCGACCTCCCCCTGGCCCGGCGGCCGGGCGGTACCCCCACCGCCTTGCCATGCACCGCACCGGACACCGCGAACCAGGCAGACCTTTCCGGCCGCGGCACCAGGACTCCGGGCCGCCCGGTCGGAGCGGCCCGTACGGCCGGCGCCGGTCAGGACTCCAGCGGGTGGCCGGTCGTCGCGTCGACGTGGTCCGGGACCTCCTCGTGCCGGTCGCCGACCGTCAGCGTCCCGGTCGGCTCGAAGAGGAGGATCGACGCGCCGGTCGGAGCGGACGGCTTGTGCTCGGTGCCGCGCGGCACGGTGAACACCGAGCCGCGGGGGAGTACGACGGCCCGCTCACCGGCGTCGTCGCGCAGGAAGATCCGCAACTCGCCGTCGAGCACCAGGAAGAACTCGTCGGTGTCGTCGTGCACGTGCCACATGTAGTCGCCCTCGACCTTGGCGACGCGGACGTCGTAGTCGTTGACGCGTGTCACGATACGGGGGCTCCACAGGGCGTCGAAGGAGGCCAGGGCTTTGCTGAGGTCAAGGGGTTCGTCGCTCATGGCCTCATCCTTTCCGGGAAGGCCGGGCGACGTGAGGGCCGGGAATCGCAGATGACGCAAGAATCCGCGCACGCCGCCGGGGCCGGTCCGCTGCACCGCGTCGTCGTCATCGTGGACGAGAACTCGAACCCCTTCGAACTCGGATGCGCGACCGAGGTGTTCGGGCTGCGCCGGCCCGAACTCGGGCGCGAGCTGTATGACTTCCGGCTCTGTTCGGCGCGCCCGCGGACCTCGATGCGGGACGGGTTCTTCACCCTCACCGGGGTCGCCGGACTCGAAGCCGCCGACCACGCCGACACGTTGATCGTCCCGAACCGACCGGACGTCGACGCGTCGCGCGACCCGGACGTGCTCGACGCCGTCCGCCGGGCGCACCGGCGCGGCGCGCGCCTGGTGGGCTTCTGCAGCGGCGCCTACACCCTCGCCGAGGCCGGGGTCCTCGACGGCCGCCGGGCCACCGCGCACTGGCAGTGGGCGGACACCTTCCAGGCCCGCTTCCCGCACGTGCGACTCGAACCCGACGTGCTGTTCGTGGACGACGGCGACATCCTCACCGCGGCGGGCAGCGCGGCGGCGCTCGACCTCGGCCTGCACATCGTCCGGCGCGACCACGGCGCGGAGATCGCCGGCGCGGTGAGCAGGCGGCTGGTGTTCGCCGCCCACCGGGACGGCGGGCAGCGCCAGTTCATCGAGCGCCCGGTGCCCGCCCGGCCCGACGAGTCCCTCGGGCCGCTGCTCGCCTGGGCGCTGGAACGGCTGGACGCACCGCTCACCGTCGCCGACCTCGCGGACCGCGCCGCGGTCAGCCCGGCGACCCTGCACCGGCGCTTCCGTGCCGAGTTGGGGACGACACCGCTGGTGTGGCTCACCGGCGAGCGCGTCGCCCTGGCCTGCCGGCTGATCGAGCGCAGCCGGGCCCCCTTCGACGACGTCGCCCGGCGCAGCGGCCTGGGGACGGCGGCGAACCTGCGGGCGCTGGTGCAGCGCGAGACGGGCCTCACCCCGTCCGCGTACCGGCGCCGCTTCGGCGGATCGCCCGCCGCCGTCCTCACGCGAGCGCCCGCATCCGTTCCCGCATCCGTTCCCGCACCCGTGCCCGCACCTGCGTCCGCACGCGCGCCCGTGGCCGTACCCGGAGCCCGCGCCCGCCCCGCTCGTACCGTCCCACCGCCGGGCGCCCCGCTCCCGGGCACGTCCGCGCCGTAACGCCCCGCGGGCACGCACGAAGGCGGGTGCCCCGGGATCGGGACACCCGCCTTCGTGGAGGGTTGCGCGGAGGGTCCGGGCGCGGCCGCCGGTGGTTCCGGCCGCCGCGCCCTCGGCTCAGTGCAGGACCACCGGGACCTCGGCGGCCTCGTCCTGCGCGGACTGCCCGTCCTCGCTCGACGCGAGCCGGGTGCCACCGCCGGGGCGGCCGCCGTTGATGAAGACCAGGGCGATCAGGGACGCGACCGCCTCGATGCCCACCGCCCACCAGATGGCGTGGGTGTAGCCGTGCACCAGGCCCTGCGCCTGCACCAGCTTCTGGCCGCCGGCCGAGGCCGCGTGCGACGCCAGGTACGACGTCGTCGCGGAGGCCGCCACCGTGTTCAGCAGCGCGGTGCCGATGGCGCCGCCCACCTGCTGCGAGGTGTTGACCATGGCCGAGGCGACACCGGCGTCACGCGGCTGCACGCCGTGCGTCGCCAGCGACATGGCCGGCATGAACGCCGTGCCCATGCCCAGGCCCAGCAGGACCAGCCCCGGCAGGATCACGCCCGGGTAGGACGATCCGACCTCCAGCCGGGTCAGCAGCAGCATCGCGACGGCGGCCACGGCGAAACCGGGGGCCATCAGCCACCGGGCCGGAACCCGGGTGACCAGCCTGGTGCCGATCTGCGTGGAGCCGACCACGAACGCGGTGACCATGGGCAGGAACGCGAAGCCGGTCTTGATCGCCGAGTACCCCTGCACCACCTGCAGGTAGTAGGTGAGGAAGAGGAAGACACCGAAGAGCCCGATGATCGCCAGGCCCAGCGACAGGTACGTGCCGCCGCGGTTGCGCTCGGAGACGACCCGCAGGGGCAGCAGCGGAGCCTTGGTCCTCGTCTCGACCAGACCGAAGACGCCCAGCAGTACCACGGCGGCGACGAACAGGCCGATCGTCGAGGCCGCGGACCAGCCGCTGGTCTCGGCGCGGGTGAAGCCGTACACCAGCGAGACCAGGCCGAGCGTGGAGAGCACCACGCCGGGGATGTCGAGCGGCGAGCGGTTCCGCCCGCCCTCGGGCTCGCGGATCACGAAGTACGCGCCCAGGGCCGCGGTGATGGCGAAGGGGATGTTGGCGAAGAAGGTCCAGCGCCAGTTCAGGTACTCGGTGAGCACGCCGCCGAGCAGCAGCCCGACCGCGCCGCCGCCGCCGGCGATCGCGCCGAAGACGCCGAACGCCTTGGCCCGCTCCTTGGCGTCGGTGAAGGTCACCGCCAGCAGCGACAGCGCGGCGGGTGCGAGCAGCGCGCCGAAGAGGCCCTGCGCGGCACGGGATCCGAGCAGCATCGCCTGGTTACCTGCCGCGCCGCCGACCGCGGAGGCGAGGGCGAAGCCGAACAGGCCCAGGACGAAGGTGCGCTTGCGTCCCCACAGATCCGCCACGCGGCCACCGAAGAGCAGCAGCCCGCCGAAGGCGAGGGCGTAGGCGGTGATGACCCACTGCTTGTTCGCGTCGGAGATGCCGAGGGAGTGCTGGGCACTCGGCAGCGCGATGTTCACGATCGTCGCGTCCAGCACGACCATCAGCTGCGCGATCGAGATGAAGACCAGCGCTTTCCAGCGCCGGGGGTCCGGAATCGGCAGGCCCGACGTGCGGGCCTGTTCCGGGGAATTCGGCTGGGATGTCGTTCGGGACATGGAAGATCCACCTCGGGAGGGGAAAGAAGAGGAAAAAGGCATGGGGGTGCCGGGCGAACGGACCTTCGGGAGCGTTCGCGGCGCAATACGCGGGGGGACGGAACGGATGGGCGGACGGGAGCGTCAGGAAACGTTCATGGCGGATTCACGCATCGGAAAGCGGGGTTCTGGGAATTCCGTGTGCGGTGCCGGACGCCGTCGTCCGGTGCCGCCGCGGCGGTTCAGGAGGAGGTACAGGGGGCCTTGTGGCGGCGCCCGCGGAGGTCGTCGAGGACGGTGGGGCGGCCGGGCAGTGCGGCGTCGGAGGCGGCGGACGGCCGCAGGCCGTCCAGGAACAGGTGGAGGTGGCGGTGGGCGACCTCCTCGATGCCCGGGCAGTCGATGCCCGGCAGCGGTCGGGTGAGCTGGGACAGCGCGACCATCAGGTCGCCCACGCCGACGTCGGCACGCAGTTGCCCGGCCCGCCGCGCCCGGTCCATCAGGGCTTCGACGCCCCGATGCAGCCGGTCGCGCTGGGAGTTGAGGTCCGGAGTGAGCTCGTCGAACATCCCGGCCACCAGCCCGCACAGCGCGCCGACCCGCTCGTCGACCGCGGCGTGCGCGAAGCGGCGCAGCGCGGTGAACGGGTCGCTCTCCCGCGCGCCGGCCTCCTCCGCGTGGTCCGCGGTGCGGACCAGCACCGAGAGCAGCACGTCGTGCACGAGCACCCGCCGGTCGGCGAAATGCCGGTAGAGGGTGGCGTTTCCGATGCCCGCCCGCCGGGCGATCTCGTCGAGCGGGGCCTCCGGCCCGAACTCGACGAAAGCGTCCCGGGCCGCCGCCACGATCCGCTCCCTGTTCCGAAGAGCATCCGCGCGGACCCTCGGGGCGGAGGAGATCTCCTTCTCCGCGACCTCCGGGACTTCTGCGATGACGGTCACGACGGACCTCCTTCCTCCGAACGGGAATCTGATCGTGTGCGTGGCATCCGGTCCGATGCCCAACCGGGGGGTTGATCCCCGCTTGCGCTCACAGAATCTCAAACGGGGATCGGGTCCCCGGATATTTCACCGCGCGAATGTGACCTGCGCCATATCCGGGAAATTCTTTGTTACCGCCCCGTTCCGGTGCCGCCCGGACACGGACGGTGCGCCGGCGGAGTACGGCGCTCAGGGGTGGCTGCCGCTCGGGGGAGCCTCGCGCCCTGGGGTGCGTGCCGCTCAGGGCGCGCGCTTCAGTGGCGGTGCACGCTCACCGCGTACCCGCCGCCGGCATACGGCTCGCCGTCCCAGTTCGCGAAGTGCTCGACGAGGGTGAGCCCGGCGGCGGCGCAGGCGGCGTCGTACTCCGGCAGGGTCAGGGACGGGGGCACGGGCAGGTGCTCCCGGTCCAGGCCGAAGCCGGAGACGAGCAGGCCGCCCGGGCACAGGGCCGCGGCGAGCCGCCGGACCACCGCCTCCTCCGTGCCCGTGGCCAGCAGGGGGAAGATGTTGCCGGCCGCCACCACGAGGTCGAAGTCCGCCGCGACCCCGAAGGCGGCCGGCTCGAACTCCGCCAGATCGGCCTGGATCCAGGGCAGTTCCGGCGCCTGCTCCCGCGCCACCGCCAGCATGGACGTGTCGAGGTCGACGCCGACGCAGTCGTACCCGAGGGCGGCGAGACGGATCGTGACGCGTCCGGTGCCGCACCCGGCGTCCAGCACCCGGGCCCCGGGCGGGACGAGTGCGGCACACAGCCGCGCCTCTCCGTGCACGTCCTTGCCGGCGGCGGCGAGTGCGGCGAACCGCGCGGCGTAGTCCTCGCCCGTCCTGCCGCCGGTCAGCTCTTCCCATCGGTTCACGCCGGCAAGGATAGGCGCCCCCGGCGGCCGGGCCAGAGGGCTCCGGGCCCCGCACCGCATCCGCGGGTCCGTGCCCCGCAGGTCCGCGCCTGCGACTTCCGCGCCGAGGGGATCCGCCTGGCCGGACCCCGCCACGACCTCCCGTGAGCGGACCGGGTCGGCTCAGACGACCATGACCCGGCGCCCGCGCGTGTGACCGGCCTGGCTGTCGACGTGGGCCGCCGCGGCATCGGCGAGCGGGTACGACTTCTCGACCGGGATGTGGAGCTTGCCCAGCGCGATGAGCAGGGCGGCCTCGGCGAGCGCGTCCGGCACGCTCCCGGCCGTGCCGGAGAACCGGGCGCCGTGCAGCGGCGCGTCGAGATCGGCGATGGAGACCACCTTCCGCGGATCCCCGGTCAGCTCGCCGAGTTCACGGATCACGCCCGAACCGGCCAGATCGAGCGCCGCGTCGACACCGCCGAGCCGGCGCACCCGTTCCACCCAGCCCTCGCCGTACGTCGTCGCGACGGCACCGAGGCCGCGCAGATAGTCCTGGTTCGCGGCCCCGGCCGTGCCGATCACCGCGATGCCGCGCTCGCGGGCGATCTGCAGTACCGCCGAACCGACTCCCCCCGACGCACCGCTGACCAGCAGCGTCCGACCGGGTCGCACGCCGACCTCGCGGATGATGCGCAGCGCTGTCTCCACCACGGACGGGTACCCGGCGGCCTCTTCGAACGTCAGCCCCTCGGGCATGCGGACCCAGGCCGACAGCACGGCGAACTCGGCGTAGGTGCCGGTGCCTTCGCCGAACACGGGGTCGCCCACCTCGACCCCCGCGACGCCCTCGCCGACCTCGTCCACCACCCCTGCGGCGTCCTGGCCGACCCCGGAGGGCAACTCGGTCGGATGGGCGCCGAGGATCTGGCCCTCGCGGATCCTCCAGTCGACGGGGTTCACGCCCGCCGCCCGTACGGCGATGCGTACCTGGCCGGGGCCCGCGTGGGGCTCCTCGGCGTCTATGAGGTGCAGGACGTCCGGACCGCCGAACTCGGCGAAGCTCACCTTCTTCATGCGGGGACCGTAGCACTAACAGTTAGCTTTTTGAAACGACTCCACTTTTGCATCTGGTAGCGTCAGCGCATGACCGTGCCGCCCGGACGCCGTGAGCGCAAGAAGGCCGCGACCCGCCAGAGGATCGCCGACACCGCCCTGCGGCTCTTCCTGGAACGCGGGTACGACGCGGTGGGCATCCGTGACGTGGCCGCCGAGGCCGACGTGGCCGTCACCACGCTCTTCTCCCACTTCGCCTCGAAGGAGGCGCTGGTCTTCGAGCGGGACGAGGACTTCGAGCAGCGCCTCACGCAGGCGGTCACCGGCCGGGCGCCGCACGAACCGCTCATCCCCGCGCTGCGTGAGGAGATCCTGGCCCTGGTGCGCCACTGCACGGCGGACAGCGCCGCCCCGGTCTGGCGCATGATCGACGGGTCGCCCGCGCTGCGGAAGTACGAGGAGTCGGTGCGGCTGCGGCACGCGGAGACGCTGGCCGCGGCCATCGCAGGCGATCCCGAACCGCCGGTGAGCGCGACGGCGAGCCGGGCGATCGCGAGGTTCGTGATCGACGCCTATGCGCTGGCCCGCGAGGCGGCCGACCCGGAAGGCGCGGTGGACGAGGTCTTCCCGATGATCGAGGCGGCCTGGGAGGTCACCCGCGCCTCGCGGCGGGCGTGAGCAGAAAGCCGTCACACCCCGGCCGACCCTCCTGCGTTCACGGATCGGGCGGGGTGTGACGGCCGGCGGCGTCCGCCTCGAACGGCCGGAGCCAGCTGACGCCGGACCGGCGGCGGCCTCCGTGCCCGGTCAGCCGCTGTGGAGGATCCGAAAGCGATTGCTGTTCTTCGGGTCTCGCTCAACGACCTGCATGGGAGCGGATTCCCACTGCCGGACTCCTCCACCTGGCGGGCAGGAGAAACGGATCTCTCCGCGGCTGCCCGGTACCGCGAGGTGCGGCCAGGACTCGGCGACGCTCGCTCGGTCGGCTCCGTGGGAACGCAGTGCTTCAGCGAGCACTGTCACGGTGTCGTACCCCTCGAAGGCGACGAAGGACGGTGCTGTTGCCAGACGTTCGGCGAGCGCGGCCTCGGTGCGCTGTCCGAGGGCACCGAGGCGAGCAGGCAGGTAGCGCAGAAAGGGAATGGCGGATCCGTCATCTCCGAGGGCGGTCACCCATGCGGCGAACTCCGGCTGCCCGGCAGGAGCACCGATCAGAAGCTCGGCGAGACGAGGGTCGTGGCGGGCGGACTTGACCAGCGACACGGCGGGTTCCGGATTGCCGACGAGGAGAAGGAGCGCCGTCGCCCGTCGGTCGGCAACGGCATCGCACACCGCCGCAGGAGCAAGCGCGCGCATGTCGAGCTCCGTGACGGTCGCTCCGCGTGCGGCGAGCCGGTCCCGGAGAACAGCTGCTCCGGCGGCCCAGTAGATGCTCGGCTGGGTCACGACGGCCACGTGCCGATGCCCGGCGTCCAGGAGGAAGTCCGCGTAGAGGTTCCAGCCGCGGGACTGCCGCGGAGGCAGCCGCGCGACCCATCGGGTCGGCCCGTCGGTGAGTGCGTCGAGGACCGCGGACGAGCAGAGGAACGGAACGCCGAGCGCGTCGGCCCGGGCGGCAGCGGCGCGAGCGACGACACTGTGGTACTCACCCGCCAGTGCGACCACTCCCTCGCGGGCCAAGTCGTCCACTGCGGTGATCGCCCTGCTCGGATCGGCAGCGGTGTCTCGGACGAGAAGCTCCAGTGGCCTGCCGTTGATGCCGCCGCCCTCATTGACTTCGCGGACCGCCAGATCAAGTCCGGCGAGCAGGTGGCGGCCTGCCTCGACCCACCCGGGGCGTGTCAGGGGAACAAGGGCGCCGATCAGGAGCGCCGACCTGTCGGTTCGCCCTGTCTCAGAAAGTGGGGGTGCAGTGTTCATGAGTCCTGGTTCCTCGGTCACGGTCGTGCTGCACCGGCTGGAGTTCCGAGTTGCCTGAACTCCCCGGCCTTGCTGGTGTATCCCATCGCGTTCCGGCGGAAGTTGCCCCGTCCCGCACCTGGCCGGTTCGTGCCCGGCTGTCGGGCCTCCGGTGACGGCCTGACGGACTGACGGCCTGACGGATGAGGCTGCGGCCGAACACCTGGGCCTTCGAGCGGCCACAAATGCCGTGCACGGGAACAGTCCCGGACACGGCCGGGCGGGGCACGCTCCAAGGAGGGCCTCGACCGAGGCCGTGACAAGGAGATGCGCGCGACATGCTGGAAATCACACGCAAGCACGGGTGGAGCCGTGACCACGAGATCGCCCTCGACGGCTCCCCGGTGGCGCACTGGCGGCGCCGGGGACGCCGGTCCGGAGGTCCGCTCGAACTGGCAGGGGAGACTCTGGAGTTCCATGTCGCCCGATGGGGCCGATCGTACGAGCTGCGGGCCGCCGACGCGGTCCGCGCCTCGGCCCACCGCACCGGACGGGTGTGGGAGGTGGTCTGCGACGGCGACGACTACCGTCTGGAGCGGATCTCGCGGTTCCGCCGGCCCTGGCGGCTCCTGCACCACGGAAGGGAACTGGGCACCTTCACCCGCACTCGCCCCGGCCGGGGCCTGTCCGCCGAACTCGGCACCGCTCCCGTGCCCGTGCAGGTCTTCACCGGTCTGGTGGTGCAGTCCCTCTGGCAGCGCCAGGACGCCAGCACCGCCGCCGCGTCCAGCAGTTGACCACGACCGCTTGCGGGGACGGGCCGTGGACGGGACCTGCGAAGCGGTCCTCACCGCGTTGACGGCCCCCGGCTCCAATGCCCAGGGGAGGCCCTGGGATGCCGCCGCGCCCCTCCCTGACCCACTGCGTAGCAGGCCAGACGGGGCGCGGCGGCATTCGCGCACTCAGATGTCGCGGGAGAGACCGGGCGATTCTGCTCAGGCGACTTGGAAGGACCGCTTGGACAGCCCGAACCGATAGCCCTCGATCGTCGTCCGTACGGGCACGTCGGCGTCGGTTGCGACTCCGAGGGTGACGAACATGGGCGTGTAGTGCTCGACGGTGGGATGCGCGAAGCGCACCGCGGGGGCGAGGCTGCGGTAGTCGGCCAGGGCGTCGACGTCACCACGGGCGAGGGCGTCGGCGGCCCAGGCGTCGAAGTCGGCGGACCAGGAGGGGACGACGTTGTGCACGAACTGGTCCCGGGTCAGGAAGGGAACACCGTGCGTCATGTAGCCCGACCCGATGACGAGCACGCCTTCCTCACGCAGCCCCTGCAGTCGGCGGCCGATGTCCAGCAGTCGGGCGGGGTCGTGGGTGGGCAAGGACATCTGCAGGACCGGGACGTCGCCGTAGGGGTACATGATTTTCAACGGGACCCACGCGCCGTGGTCCAGGCCACGACTGGTGTGTTGGTGGATCGGTTCGCTGTCGGGCATCGAGGCCGCGACCCGGGCGGCCAGTGCCCCGGCGTCCGGTGTCTCGTAGGTCATCCGGAAGTACCGCTCGGCGAAGCCCCCGAAGTCGTGGACCAACGGTGTGGCCGGGTCCGACGCCGACAGGCTGAGCGGAGCCGATTCCCAGTGCGCGCTGACGATCAGGATCGCGGTCGGCTTGGGCAGGGACTGGGACCAGCCGAACAGCTCGCTCATCCACACCGCGTCCTCGAACAGCGCCGGAGAGCCATGGCTGAGGTAGAGCGCGGGCATCGGCCCGTCGGCGGGCGTCCAGCGGCGCTGACCGCGACTGGCGGGAGCCTGCTCGCTCATGAACCGGTCGTGGACCGCCGCGGGATCGACGGGAGCTTTCATGGTTGACCTCACTGCGCCTCGATCACGTCTGCGGTGGCGGAGCGCTCTTCGAGTCCGTAGAGCCTCATGGCGCCTCAGCTTCGGACGGCCGTGAGGGCGCCGGCCCAGGACTCGAGCTGGTCGAACAGGACGGACGCAGCGGAGTCGTGCGTCGCGGAGGGCTTGAACACCGAGTAGTTCTCGAAGTCGGTGAGCAGCGAGAACGACAACTGCTGGCGGACATGGGCCAGTTGCAGTTCACTCGAGATCGCCCGCAGGTGCTCGATCGCCCGCGTACCGCCGAGCGAGCCGTAGGAGACGAAGGCCGCCGCCTTGTTGTTCCACTCGGCGTAGAGGTAGTCGATGGCGTTCTTCAGCACGCCGGAGGTGGAGTGGTTGTACTCCGGGGTCACGAAGATGTACCCGTCGAACTCCTTGATCCTGGCGGCCCATGCCTTCGTGTGCTCGCCCGCGTACAGGCCCCTGCTCGCCGGCACCGCCTCGTCCAGGTGCGGCAGCGGGTGGTCGAGCAGGTCGATCAGCTCGTAGTCGGCGTTCGCCCGCTCCTTGGCCCGGGCCAGCACCCATTGCGCGACCGCCTCGCCGTTACGGCCGGGGCGGGTGCTGCCGAGAATGACGGCCAACTTCAGGTTGCTCATGGATGGTCCTTCCGCTTCTGGTCACGCTTGAACATTCAAGCGTGACCTTAACCGTCTTCACATGAGGATTCAAGTTGGTCTCGCCGCCATTAGGCTGCGCACATGTCTGTCCCAGGGGAGTCCGAGATGTCCGAGCCACAGTGGCTCAGTGGCGATCAGCTGGCGGCGTGGCGCGGGTTCATGAGGCTTCTCCAGAGGCTGCCGGCGGCGCTGGAGTCGCAGCTTCAGCAGGACTCGAAGCTCAGCTTCATCGAGTACTACGTGCTCGCGCACCTGTCCGACCAGCCCGAGCACCGCATGCGGATCAGCGAGCTCGCGGTCCTGGCCAACACGGAACTGTCCCGTCTGTCCCACATGATCAACCGGCTCGAGAAGCGCGGGTTCGTGCGCCGCGAGCCGGACCCGCACAACGGACGGTACACACAGGCGATCCTCACCGAAGCCGGTTTCGCGTACCTGGCGGACGCGGCGCCCCGACACGTCAGACACGTGCTGGACCTGTTCATCGACGTCGTGACCCCCGATGAACTACGGACCCTGCACCGGATTTCCGACAAGGTCCTCGCCCGCATCGAGCACGCGGGATGAGACGACGAGCGACCGTGCCGACGCGGTGACACGATCCTGTGGAAGCGCCCGCGAGTGATCCCGGTCGAGGACGAGGCGTCCGGTCGCGCGGGGCGGGTGTGTCAACCTGCCCGCGCGCGCACTCAAGTTGACACACCCCACGAGTGGCGCAGAGGTCAGATTGCGGGATGCTGGTCGCGGACCGGGCTGACCGACTCCAGCAGGGCTGCCAGGTGCAGGATGGTGGATTCGGCGTGCCAGCCGGCGGCGAGCTGAACGCCGATGGGCAGGCCATCGCTGCTGGTGCCGAACCGCATCGACAGCGCGGGCAGGCCGGTCAGGTTGAAGGGGATGGTGGCGGTCTGGATGTGTGCGGCATCCACGATGTGACCGTCGATCGTGAACCGGGTGAGGCCGTGCTCGTGGGCCGGGATCGGCAGAACCGGCAGCAGTAGGGCGTCGAACCGGTGGAAGTAGGCGGCGAAGGCGTCCCGCAGACGCTCGATGCCCTGTTCGGCCAGGACGTAGTCGCGCATCGAGGTGTCGGGGCCGGCCAGCATGTTCCGTGACACGGTGAACATCTGGTCCTCGTGCCCGGCGGTGACCTCCGCGAAGGCGGGCTTCACCTCCATCACGTGCTGCTTGTAGAACAGTTCGAGCGGGTTGTCGCGTGCGAAGGCCGGGATGTCCACCTGCTCGACCCGCGCGCCCGCGCCCTTGAGGGCTTCGGCGGCGGCGTGCACCGTGGCAGCCACCTGCGGGTCGATGGGGCCGAGCCCGGAGTCGACGAGCCAGCCCACGCGCACCGGGCGGTCGGGGTCGGCGCCCAGCCCCGCGTCATAGGAGCGGGGGGTGGTGGCGAAGCCGTCGGCGCCGTCGGGTCCGGACATCAGTGAGTAGGTCAGGGCGACGTCGCGGACGGTGCGGGCCATGGGGCCCACATGCCAGTCCCGCCGTGGTACGCGCGGCCACACGCCGGTCATGGGGATCCGGCCGTGGGTGGCCTTCAGCGCGACGATGCCGGTGTGGGCGGCCGGGCCGCGCACCGAGATCGCCAGGTCGCTGCCGAGCCCGAAGGGGGACAGTCCGGCGGCGACGGCCGCCGACTCGCCACCGCTCGAGCCGCCGGCCGTGCGGTCGAGGTGGTAGGGATTGTTCGTCCGACCGGTGAGCAGGTTGTCGCTTTCGGTGGAGTAGGAGAACTCCGGCAGGTTGGTCTTTGCCAGCAGGATGCCGCCGGCCTCCTTGATGCGGGCGACGCTGGTGGCATCGGTGTCGGGGATGCGGCCCTTGAAGATCGGGGAGCCGCGCTGGGTCAGCACCCCGATGGTGTCGAAGGAGTCCTTGGCCGTGAACGGGACGCCGTGCAGGGGACCGCTGTGCACGCCCCCCGCCAGAGCCCGGTCGGCGGCTTTCGCCGCTTCCAGCGCATCGTCGGCGAGCGTGACGACGGCGTTGATCTTCGGGTTGACGGCCTCGATGCGGTCCAGGTGAGCCTGGACCACCTCGACGGCGGACACCTTCTTGGCGCGGATCAGCTCAGCGAGCTCGATGGCGTCCGCGCGGGTCAGGTCGGTATTCATGATCGTTCCTCTAGTAGACTGGTCGTCTCTGCAATGGCCGTGAAAACTGCCGGCGGCGATGCCGCCGGCAGCGATGCTGTTCAGTTGTGCAGGATGCGGCGCGTGGTCGCCATGCACCGGTCGAGACAGGCCGTGCTGCGATGGATCTTGGCCATCACACTGGCGCCGAGCCACAGGTCGTAGAGAGTCTCGGCGGTCGCGCGTGGATCGGCATCGATGGTCAGGGATCCGTCGCCGACACCAGCGGTGATCATCCGCTCCAGTCGGTCGACGATCTGTGTGGTCCCGGCCTTCATGGTCTCCCGCATCGCCTCCGAGAGGTCGGCGATCTCGGCGCCGAGCTTGACCACCAGGCATCGCCCCTGGCAGTCGTCCACGGCCTGGGTGTCGTAGAAGTTCTGCCAGTACTGCATCAGCTGCTGTGCCGCGTTCTTGTTCCGGTCGGCGGTGATGCGGTCCATGGTGGCGAAGTACTCGTCGAAGTAGCGCTGCAGCAGCGCCTCGCCGAACGCGTCGCGGGAGGTGAAGAAGTGATAGAAGGACCCCTTCGGAACCCCTGCCTCCTTCAGGATTTCGTTCAGGCCGACCGCGCTGTATCCCTTGGCGGTGATCACTCTTCGCCCGCTGTCCAGGATGGCCCGGCGCGTGTCGACCCTCGCTGCTGTCATGGATCCATAGTGCCATGGCGTAGACCGGTCGTCTCACTCGGCGGAGAGGTCTCGCGCTGCACGGAGAAATGGACCCTCGGCCACGTGCGCACGCCGGCCTCGGCGCCGGCTCGATCGGCCTCCTTCATCGCCGTGCGACGTCCAGCGTCCCGCTTCACCCCCGGTCCTCCGGGAACGACGCTACGAGCCGGCGGAATCCTTCGGGACGCGCCCGGGGGTCTGTTGCCGGGAGTGGTCTCCCGCGAAGAGAGTGATCGCGTCGGTGATGAGCGCGTCCATCTGGTTGACGGGCGCTCTGCCGGCGATGATGAGTGCGGCGATGCCTTGAAGAGTGGCAACGAGGAGCAGGCGCAGTCGCTCGGGGTCAACCGGTGGGAGCCGTCCCACCTGCTGCCCCTGGTGAATCAGGTCGCCCACCGCGGTGGACAGCCCCATGAAGCTTTCGGTGAGGGCGTTCGGCTCGCCCCCGCTCTTCCTGGCGAACATGAGGTCGAGCAGGGCACTCTCACGCACCGCGAACCGGACGTACGCGGTCGCCGTCGCCCGCAGTCGCGCCTCGAAGTCCGGCGCGGCGCCACCGATCGCCGCGCGCACCTCGTCGCCAAGGCGGAGGAATCCCGCCTCCGCGAGGGCGTCCAGTAGGGATTGGCGGTCGGGGAAGTGGTGACGGGGCGCACCGTGGCTGACTCCTGCCCTCCGCGCGAGCTCACGCAGCGAGAGGTTCTCGGCGCCGTCCTCGCGAAGGATGCGCTCCGCTTCGGTGAGCAGGGCGGTCCGCAGGCGGCCGTGGTGGTAGGGGTGCGTCGTCATGGGGTGCAGTCTAGCCCCAATGTAGTCATTGACAGGTTTCTAGTCGCTGACTACATTCTTGTCCATGACTACATGGACTGTGCGTGACATTCCTGATCTGACCGGCACCACGGCGATCGTCACCGGTGCGAGCGCCGGGGTCGGGCGGTCCACCGCCCAGGCGTTGTCGGCGGCCGGAGCCCGAGTGGTCCTCGCGGTGCGCAACTCCGAAAAGGGCCGGAAGGCAGCTGCCGGCATGCCCGGGAAAACCGAGGTCCGCGAGCTCGACCTCGCCGACCTCGCATCGGTGCGGACGTTCGCTGCGGGCTGGGACGGCCCGATCGACCTGCTGGTCAACAATGCCGGGATCTCGGCTCCCTCCCTCGCCCGCACTGCCGACGGTTTCGAGTCCTCGTTCGGCGTCAACCACCTCGGCCACTTCGCCCTGACCAACCTGCTGTTCGAGCACCTCGCCGGCCGGGTCGTGACGGTTGCCTCACAGGCCGAGCGCATGGGCCGGCTCGACTTCGGAGACCTCGACTGGCAGCGGCGCCCCTTTCGCGGCTCCCGGGCCTACAACGACTCCAAGCTGGCAAACCTGCTGTTCACCGCGGAACTCCAGCGCCGGCTGATCGCCGCCGGGTCCGGCGTACTGGCGCAGGCGGCGCATCCCGGTCTGGTGGCGACCGACATCTACCAGCGTGACGGGCACCGCCCGCCCCTGCCGTGGGCCGTAGCCCTCAAGCTGCTGGCGCAAGGCCCCGACCGGGGCGCCCTTCCCGTGCTGTACGCAGCTGTCGCCGACATCCCCGGCGACAGCTTCACCGGCCCCAGCCACCTCGGCCATATGCGAGGCGCCCCCGAACTCATCGCACGCTCGGCCACCGCGCGGGATCTGGACCTCGCGGCCCGCCTCTGGGATGTCTCCGAACGGCTCACCCGCGTGAACTGCCCGGTCTGAAACTGGAGTTCGGCGAAACTGGGCTCGCGGGCCGGTACGAGGAGGCGGTCACTTCGAGTCGATGCTGCCCAGCGGGTCGACGGCCGCGGCCAGAGACCGACGGGCGGCAGGCCACGCGTCGTTGTCGAGGCCGAGCGCGGTGTGCAGATACGCCAGGGTGACGTGCTGGACGAGTGCGACACGCTCGGGGCTCTCGTCGGTGGTGCGGGTGTCGTTGGCCCCCTGGATGCCGCCGAGTCCGTGTTCGGCTCCGAAGAGGGTGAGCAGATCGGTGGCGCCGGAGCTGAGGCGGTATCCGTCGGTGAACCAGTCCGGACCGCGCACCGTCAACGGAGACCGGTCGTGGTCGCCGGCGACCACGAGGCTGGGTGTCTTCAGCTCGGCGAAATCTGGGCTCATGAACGGGAAGTACTGGGCGGCGAGCGGGGTCAGGTCGGGTCCGCCGGTACCGGGCAGGCAGAGCAGTACCGCCGCTTTCACCCGCGAGTCGGTCGTGCTCTCACCGGGCGTCCCGTCGGCGTCGACGACCCGTGCGCCCACCAGGGTGCTGGCGGTCTGTGCGCCCCAGGAGTGTCCGGCGACCGTGATGCGGTCGTGGTCGATGCGGCCGGCCAACCCGGGTACGCCGGCTTCGATGGCGTCGAGCTGGTCCAGGATCCGGGTCAGGTCGTCGGTGCGGATACGCCAGATGAGCGGGGTGCGCGGGTCGTCGGGGGGCAGGCCCAGCGAGTCGAGATGGGTGGGCTGGACGACGACGAATCCGTGGGAGGCCCAGAAAGCGACCAGAGGTGCGTAATCGTCCATGGTCAAGGTCATGCCGTGGGAGAAGACGACGACGGGCAGATCGTGGCCGGTCGTCGGCGCTGTGACCCGTACCTCCAGGTCCTGGCCGCGGTCCGGGGCGGCCAGTGCGAGCGGGCTGACAGAGACCACCGGGGTGGTGAAGCCGTTGCCGCCGTCGGTCGACGTGGTGTCGCTCATGTGTGAATGCCTCTCTCGAACAAGCCCAGTGGGCCGTGCTGCGCGGTGTCTGGCATCATTTCGATACGGAGCGCCGCTCCGGGTGACAATACGGAGCGCCGCTCCGCTTCGCAACCGGGAGATGCTCACGATGTCCACGGCCGATACGCCGCCGGCACCTGCAGGTCGCCGGCGATCCGACGTCCGCCGAAACGAGCGGAAGCTCCTGGACGCGGCCGCGGCCGTGTTCGTCCGTATGGGGATCGACGCGCCCGTGCGGGAGATCGCCGCCGAATCGGGCCTCGGCATGGGCACCATCTACCGCCACTTCCCCACCCGGGCGGACTTGGTGGTCGCGGTCTTCCGGCACCAGCTCGACGCGCTCGCCGCTGCCGCCGACCATCCCGCGGCTGCCGACACGCCGTACGAGGTCTTGCGGCGGTGGGTTCACCAGTTCGCCGACTTCCTGGTCACCAAGCACGGCCTCGCCGAGGCGCTGCACTCGGACCAAGCCGGATTCGAGGCCCTGCACAACGAGTTCGTCGAACGCCTGCTGCCCGTGCTCGACCAGCTGCTGAAAGCCTCTGCCTCCGCCGGCTGTACACGCGCCGACGTACGGGCCTACGACTTCATGCTCGGCATCGGCAACCTCTGTATCGGAGTCGAGACCTTCCCCGACTACCAGGCCCGCCGCATGATCGACCTGCTGCTCGCCGGCCTTGCCCGGACATCCCCGGCGCCGAGCTGACTTTGGGGCGTGCCGCTCGGTGATTCGTTGGTCCGGCGTGAGCGCGCCGGTAGAGCAACGGGCCGTGCGGGCGGCCGAGTTCGAGGCGATTCTGCCGCACCGCGACGAGTGGCGGCGTCGCCTCCTGAGAGGGGCCCAGGCCCAGTCTCTCGGCATTCGCCGGGGCCGGGCGAAAGCCCGTGCCCCGGCGGAGTGCGGATGCCCGGCGGTCAGCCCACCGCGCTCGCCCTCTGGGCCGCGGTCAGCTCCGAAGGCCGGACAGCACCCGCAGGGTCCCCCACGGAGGGGATGACCCTGTGAGCACCGGCGGGGGACACGGCTTTCGCTCCGGCCGTCGTGACCCTGTGGGCACCGGCGGGGGACACGGCTTTCGCTCCGGTGGTCGTGACCCTGTGGGCACCGGCGGGGGACACGGCTTTCGCTCCGGTGGTCGTGACCCTGTGAGCACCGGCGGTGGACGCGGCAGCAGCGGTGTGGCTCGGGGCCGCGGAGGCGACACCGACCGTGCCCGCAGCGGCCAGAGCGGTTCCGACGACGAGGCAGTACATCCTGCGGCGGCTCTGCGTGATCTTACGGTGACGTGACAACGATCTTCCTCTGTCCCGGTCTCGGGCTGCCACTCGTGGCGCGGAAGCCCTGGTGTGAGAGGAGTACGGCAGTGGACACGGGCGGGTTGCACGCAGCGGGAGAGAATCTTTTCCTGCCGCACCGTGCAACCCCGGACGCCCGCTCCCCGTATGTACTACGGGCGGGGGATGTGCGAGTGGAGGGTCGGCAAGAGTGAGGGAAGCCGTCCGGGAGCGGGAGTTCCGGGAGTTCGCCGAGACGCGGCAGGCACAGCTGAGACGCAGCGCCTACCTGCTGTGCGGTGATTGGCACCAGGCACAGGACCTGACTCAGACTGCTTTGATGAAGCTGTACGCGGCCTGGGGCCGGGTCGCCCGGGACGGCAACGTGGACGCGTACGCCCGTACCATCCTGACCCGTACCTTCATCGACCAGCAGCGCAAGCGGGGTTGGCGCGAGGAGTCGGTGAGCGAGCCGCCCGATCTGCCCTCCGCCGTCTCGGTGACCCCGGAGTTGCGATGGATGATGCAAGAGGCCCTGATGGAGCTGCCGCCCCGCTACCGAGCCGTGTTGGTCCTGCGGTTCTGGGAGGACTGGACCGTCGACCAGACCGCACACGCACTCCAGGTGAGCCCGGGGACGGTCAAGAGCCAGAGTGCCCGCGGGCTCGCCCGGCTCAAGGACATCATCGAGCGCCTGACCAGCGAACGGACCGGCAGATGAGACCGGACATGGACAAGCACGACGACTCTCTGCACGCCGCCTTCGAAGCGATCCTTGGTTCGCAGCCCGAGGTGCCGCTGCCCAGTGTCACCGACGCCGCGGTCGCGGGCGGTCGCCGCATCCGGCGCCGCCGGGCCGCGCTCGCCGCGGTGAGCGCGCTGGCGGTCGCCTCCGCGGTCGTCGTGGCCGTCGGCCTGACCCGGACGGACACCGCACGCACCACGCCGCCTCTGGCCCCCATCGGTACAACCGGCCCGACGACCCCTGCGACGCCCCACCCGACCGCGCCCGCACCGAAGAACTCCGGGGCAGTCTCTCCCTTCCGGCCGAAGGCGGGAGCCACCCCACACCAGGGCGCGAACGACCCGAACGGGGCAGTGTCGGTTTCGGGGGGTCAGGGCCCGGCGGCCCGACGGGTGGCTCCGTAGTGACGCCGCGGTGCATCGCGACAGTCGACCTGGCGACCGATCCCGGTCAGCAACTGGTGCCGCTGCGCAGCGTGGTGTGCAGCCCGATGAGCCACGAGCAGCTGAACCTGCTCGGCCCGGAACCCGTTGACCGACAGCGGCAGACCGCCCCGGTCGTCAGGCCCTGGACCCCGGCGTGGCGATCATCCCGCCGTCGGGCCGGGGCACTTTCCACGGTGGTCCCGTTGCTGCTCGATGACGCGCGACGACGAATCGCAACGCCAGGCAACCAAGAATCGCCCCGAAGTCGAGAGGTGCATCACTATGTCCGACCAGCCCGATTTCGATCATCTCGACGTCGAATACGACCAGTTTCTCCCTCTTCTTCAGGGCGCCGACGAGGGCCTGTTCGCCGCACTTGAGGCCGTCCCCGAGTCGGGCAGGGTGCTCGATCTCGCATGCGGCGTGGGGGAGCCGGCCGTGACACTGGCGCGGCAGCGACCCGACCTTCGGTTGACAGGCATCGACATCTCCGAGACCCAGATCGAGGCCGCGCGAGCGCGCGCCCGCAAGCTCGGTAACGATGGTGTGCGATTCGAGCTCATGTCCATGGACGCTCTGGAGTTGGAGCCCGGTTCGGTCGACGCGGTCATGTCCCGCATGGGCGCCCTGATGATGGGCGATCCCCTCCGTACGGTCCGGGAAGCCGCGCGGGTACTCGTCCCCGGCGGCAGGCTCGCCGTCGCCGTATGGGGAACGCTCGACATGCACGCTGCCATGCGGCTCGGCCTCCGCTGCCTTGACGCCGTGCTGCCCGCAGAACAAGTACCCGACCTCAGTGTCTTCGACAAGCTGGCCGCTGCCGGCGTACGTGACGGGCTCTTCCGCGAGGCAGGTCTGAACGCGGTCGAGTCGCGCACCCTTCGATGGACCTTCGAGCGCGCCGACTTCGAGAGCTGGTGGTCCTTCGTCCTTGCCATCCCCGGCCCCATGCAGGACGCGTTCCGCCGTCTTGACCAGGACGCACTCGGCCAGGCACGCCGAACCATGGCCGAGCTCGCCGCCCCTTGCCGTCGGCGGGACGGCTCTTACGCGTTCCCCATGGGCTGCCAACTTCTGAGTGGGCGACTCTGAGAGGACGTTTGATCGCGCCGCCATCGACGCGATCGTCGTGTGGTCGCGGGCGGCTGGTAGCGCCCGTGGTGGGGCGCTCGTAGCCTGCCCCGGGCCCAAAGTCCCAGAGAGGTCCCGCAGATGCCGCCGCACCGTCGCTGACCCACTGCGTAGCAGGCCAGGCGGGGGCGGCGGCATTCGCGCACTCAGATGTCGCGGAAGATCTCGATCTGCGCGCCGATCGTGTTGAGGCGTTCGGCCAGATCCTCGTAACCGCGGTTGATGACATAGACGTTGCGCAGGACCGACGTGCCCTCGGCGGCCATCATCGCCAGCAGCACCACCACCGCGGGGCGCAGCGCGGGCGGGCACATCATCTCGGCGGCGCGCCAGCGGGTCGGGCCGTCGACGAGCACCCGGTGCGGGTCGAGCAGCTTGATCTGGGCGCCCAGCCGGGTGAGTTCGGTGAGGTAGATCGCCCGGTTGTCGTAGACCCAGTCGTGGATGAGGGTGGAGCCCTGGGCGGTGGCCGCGATGGCCGCGAAGAAGGGCACGTTGTCGATGTTGAGCCCGGGGAACGGCATCGGGTGGATCTTGTCGATCGGCGAACTCAGCTTGGACGGACGGACGGTGAGGTCCACCAGCCGGGTGCGCCCGTTGTCCGCCCGGTACTCGGGGGTGAGTTCGTGGTCCAGCCCCATCTCCTCCAGCACCGCGAGCTCGATCTCCATGAACTCGATCGGCACCCGGCGGATGGTCAGTTCGGACTCGGTGACCACGGCCGCGGCCAGCAGGCTCATCGCCTCGACCGGGTCCTCGGAGGGCGCGTAGTCCACGTCGCGGTCGATCTGCGCGACGCCGTGCACGGTGAGCGTGGTGGTGCCGATGCCCTCGACCCGCACGCCCAGCTCCTCCAGGAAGAAGCACAGGTCCTGGACCATGTAGTTGGAGCTGGCATTGCGGATGACGGTCGCGCCCTCGTACCGGGCGGCGGCCAGCAGCGCGTTCTCGGTCACGGTGTCGCCGCGCTCGGTCAGCACGATCGCCCGCTTCGGGCTGACACCCCGGTCCACCTCGGCGTGGTACGAGCCGTCGGTCGCGGTGATGTCCAGGCCGAAGTGGCGCAGCGCGTTCATGTGCGGTTGGACGGTGCGGGTGCCCAGGTCGCAGCCGCCCGCGTACGGGATGCGGAAGCGGTCGGTGCGGTGCAGCAGCGGGCCGAGGAACATGATCACGCTGCGGGTGCGGCGGGCGGCGTCGGTGTCCATCGCGGCCAGGTCCAGCTCGGCCGGCGGCACGATCTCCAGGTCGTTCCCGTCGTTGATCCACCGGGTCCGGACACCGATGCTGCCCAGCACCTCCAGGATCCGGTAGACCTCCTCGATCCGGGCCACCCGGCGCAGCGTGGTGCGGCCGGCGTTCAGCAGCGTGGCGCACAGCAGCGCGACGCAGGCGTTCTTGCTCGTCTTGACGTCTATGGCGCCGGACAGCCGGCGCCCGCCGACCACTCTCAGGTGCATCGGACCGGCGTACCCGAGCGACACGATCTCGCTGTCCAGGGCCTCGCCGATCCGGGCGATCATCTCAAGGCTGATGTTCTGGTTGCCGCGCTCGATCCGGTTGACGGCGCTCTGGCTGGTGCCGAGCGCTTCCGCGAGTTGCGCCTGCGTCCAGCCGCGGTGCTGTCGCGCGTCCCGGATGAGCCTGCCGATGCGTACCAGGTAATCGTCGGTCATATGTCAGAGGCTATCTCATATTTGAGATAGGGCTAGCGGGGTTCGGCCATCCGTGGCGCGTCGGTGACATCTGTTGCGGCACTGGTACCCACGGGCACCCGTCCGACGCTCCGCCGCTCTCACCGTATCCCCGGCGACGCCGTCTGCCATCCGGGGCGCGGCCGTGCGGTGGACCCCCTCACCCACTCGGACGCCGCCCATCCGTATCCGGTTCCGTCCCGGTCTCGGTCCGGCATCCGACCGGTGAACGCGACGGTGGGGCGCGCCGCGCGTGGACACACTTCCGGCATGGTCATACGGGGGGAAGGACCGCGCGACTGGCGCGGGCGCGGTTTCGGGTCGCCGGGCGGGTACGGCACGAAGGGCGCGGTGGACGTGCCGCTGTCGGCCCGCCCGCCGCAGAGCGGCTTCTCCAACTGCCTGAGCTGCCTCGCGGTGATCACGGTCGTCGTGGTCCTGGTCCTCGGCCTGATGGTCTTCCTCGCGCTGCGGAGCCTGCGGACCGGGCCGTCGGCCCCCTCGCCGGACGACGTGCGGACCGTCGCGCACTCCGCGGGCGTCTCGGCCGCGGCGGCAGCCGCGGCGCGGCGGGACGCGGGCGCCGTGGACGCCGTCGCGAGCGCGCTGCCGGCCGGCCGGATCGGCCCCGACGCGGTCAACGACGTCTGCATCGGGCTGGTCGGCGGCAGGGACCCGAAGACGGCGCCGGTGCAGTGCGTCCGGACCACCCAGGCGATGATCGGCGGCCGCGGTGACCTGCGGTCCGCGCTGCGCGCTTCGGACCGCGGCCTGCGGGCCCACGGCTGGCGGCCGGCCGGCGTCACGCCGGGAAGCCCGCTGCCCCTGCCGGCCGGACGGCCGACACCCCCGCACGTGATCTACCTCGACGGCCGGGGCGACCGGTTGACCTTGACACCGAGCGTGCTGAGCCGCGCGTACCTGCCGCCCGGCAGCGCGCCGCAGCCCTCGCCCCGGCTGGTGGTCCAGATACCGGCCGACCCCCGGCTGGACGGCTTCCGCTCCGCCACCCCGGGTCCCTCCGCCGCCACGATCGCCGGCGCCTACGCCCACCATCCCTTCCTGCTGGGGATCCAGGTCCGCGACGTGTACCGGACCGGCGAGGCCGACGCGGCCTGACCGCGCCGGTGAGCACCGGTGGAGGCGGCCGGGCGCGGATACCCCGGCGGGCCGGGGGTACCCGATTCCGGGTGGTGTACTAGAGTTATCTCGACATCGAGATATCTGCCGAGGCGTACCGTCAGGACGCCAGCAATGCTTTGGTACGCGCGAGAACATGCATGAAGGAGACTGTCGTGTCGGCGAACAGCTTCGACGCCCGCAGCAGCTTGCAGGTGGGCGACGAATCGTATGAGATCTTCCGTCTGGACAAGGTGGACGGCTCCGCCCGGCTGCCGTACAGCCTGAAGGTGCTGCTGGAGAACCTGCTGCGTACGGAGGACGGCGCGAACATCACCGCCGACCACATCCGGGCGGTCGGCGGCTGGGACTCGCAGGCCCAGCCGAGCCAGGAGATCCAGTTCACGCCGGCCCGCGTGATCATGCAGGACTTCACGGGCGTGCCGTGCGTGGTGGACCTGGCGACCATGCGCGAGGCGGTCAAGGAACTGGGCGGCGACGCGGCGAAGATCAACCCGCTCGCCCCGGCCGAGCTGGTCATCGACCACTCGGTGATCGCCGACCGGTTCGGCACCCCGGAGTCGTTCACGCAGAACGTCGAGCTGGAGTACGGCCGCAACAAGGAGCGCTACCAGTTCCTGCGCTGGGGCCAGACCGCGTTCGACGAGTTCAAGGTGGTCCCGCCCGGCACCGGCATCGTGCACCAGGTGAACATCGAGCACCTGGCCCGCACCGTCATGGTCCGCGGCGGCCAGGCGTACCCCGACACCCTGGTCGGCACCGACTCCCACACCACCATGGTCAACGGCCTGGGCGTGCTCGGCTGGGGCGTCGGCGGCATCGAGGCCGAGGCCGCGATGCTCGGTCAGCCGGTGTCGATGCTGATCCCGCGGGTGGTCGGCTTCAAGCTCACCGGCGAACTGCCGGCCGGCACCACCGCCACCGACCTGGTGCTGACCATCACCGAGATGCTGCGCAAGCACGGCGTGGTGGGCAAGTTCGTCGAGTTCTACGGCGAGGGCGTGGCCGCCACGTCGCTGGCCAACCGCGCCACGATCGGCAACATGTCGCCCGAGTTCGGCTCCACCGCGGCGATCTTCCCGATCGACGCGGAGACGCTGAGCTACCTGACGCTGACCGGCCGCTCGGCCCAGCAGGTCGCGCTGGTGGAGGCGTACGCCAAGGAGCAGGGGCTGTGGCTGGACCCGGCCGCCGAGCCGGACTACTCCGAGAAGCTGGAGCTGGACCTGTCCACGGTGGTGCCGTCCATCGCCGGCCCCAAGCGCCCGCAGGACCGCATCGTGCTGGCGAACGCCGCCCAGCAGTTCGCCGTCGACGTGCGCAACTACGTCACCGACGACGAGGAGGCGGGCAAGGAGTCCTTCCCGGCCTCCGACGCCCCGGCCACCCACAACGGCGTGCCCACCAAGCCCACCCTGGTGACCACCCCCGAGGGCGACACCTACGAGATCGACCACGGCGCCGTCACCGTCGCCGCGATCACCTCGTGCACCAACACCTCCAACCCGTACGTGATGGTGGCCGCCGCCCTGGTGGCCAAGAAGGCGGTCGAGAAGGGCCTGACCCGCAAGCCGTGGGTCAAGACCACCCTCGCCCCGGGCTCGAAGGTCGTCACCGACTACTTCGACAAGGCGCACCTCACCCCGTACCTGGACAAGCTCGGCTTCAACCTCGTGGGGTACGGCTGCACCACCTGCATCGGCAACTCGGGCCCGCTGCCCGACGAGGTCTCCAAGGCGGTCAACGAGGCCGACCTCGCGGTCGCCGCGGTGCTCTCCGGCAACCGCAACTTCGAGGGCCGGATCAACCCGGACGTCAAGATGAACTACCTCGCCTCGCCGCCGCTGGTCGTCGCGTACGCCATCGCCGGTTCGATGAAGGTGGACATCACCAAGGACGCGCTCGGCACCGACACCGACGGCAAGCCGGTGTACCTGGAGGACATCTGGCCCACCGAGGCCGAGGTCAACGACGTGGTCGCGTCCGCGATCGGCCAGGACATGTTCCGCACCTCCTACGAGGACGTCTTCGCCGGCGACGCGCAGTGGCAGGCCCTGCCGATCCCCACCGGCAACACCTTCGAGTGGGACCCGCAGTCCACCTACGTGCGCAAGCCCCCGTACTTCGAGGGCATGACCACCGAGCCGGAGCCCGTCACCGACATCTCCGGCGCGCGGGTGCTGGCCAAGCTCGGCGACTCCGTCACCACCGACCACATCTCGCCGGCCGGCGCGATCAAGGCCGACACCCCGGCCGGCACGTACCTCACCGAGCACGGCGTGCAGCGCCGCGACTTCAACAGCTACGGCTCGCGCCGCGGCAACCACGAGGTCATGATCCGCGGCACCTTCGCCAACATCCGGCTGCGCAACCAGATCGCGCCGGGCACCGAGGGCGGCTTCACCCGCGACTTCACGCAGGAGGGTGCGCCGGTCGCGTACATCTACGACGCCTCCCGCAACTACATCGAGCAGGGCATCCCGCTGGTCGTGCTGGCGGGCAAGGAGTACGGCTCGGGCTCGTCGCGCGACTGGGCCGCCAAGGGCACCGCGCTGCTCGGCGTGAAGGCCGTCATCGCGGAGTCCTACGAGCGCATCCACCGCTCCAACCTGATCGGCATGGGAGTGCTGCCGCTGCAGTACCCCGAGGGCGAGAGCGCGCAGAGCCTGGGCCTGACCGGCGAGGAGACCTTCTCCTTCGCCGGCGTGACCGAGCTCAACGACGGCCGCACTCCGCGCACCGTGAAGGTCACCACCGACACCGGCGTCGAGTTCGACGCGGTGGTCCGGATCGACACCCCCGGAGAGGCGGACTACTACCGCAACGGCGGCATCATGCAGTACGTGCTGCGGTCGCTGCTGCGCAAGTGAGCCGCTGACCCGGGCGTAACACGTCCGTAGCATCACTGTCGGCCGTACGGGCCGCATCCCTGTCACCCGGGGGTGCGGCCCGTCCGCGTTTCCCGGCCGTTCGGCCGCCGCCCGACCCCCCCGGCAGGTTCACTAGTTGAACGCATCGATCGGGAGAGGCGTTGAGAACTGAATACAAGACCAGGCCGACCTTTCGGCCAGGCAAACATCCCACGTTTCGGACAGGTCTCAACTCGGGAAAGCTTGGCGGCCAACCTCTCATTCGATCTTGCCCTGCCGGAGTCAAGTGGACTATACCTGTCGGCGTCCGGGAACCCGCTGAGCGCGGGGGCGCGCGGGGGTGCTGACAGGGTGGCCAAGACGGCCGTCGGCTATCGTTCCTCGCCTCACTGGATGCAGTGCATCACTCACGCTTCAACTGTTCGCGGTCGTCGGCGGATTCCGCTGCACCGCATGAGTCCTGGAAGAAGGCTGAGGACTTGAGCATGGGCTCCGAGATCAACCGCCGCGATGCCATCAAGCGGGCCGTTGCCATCGGCGTGGTGGCCGTCCCGTCCGCTTCGCTGCTGTCCGCGTGTGCCTCCAGTGGAGGCGGCAGCGACAAGCCGAAGTCCGAACCGACGGGCGCCAAGTCGGCGACCAACCCGCTGGGCGTGAAGAAGGGCACTCCGCTCGAGGCCTTCATCTTCAAGGGCGGTTTCGGCGACGCGTACGTCAAGGCCGCGGAGACGGTCTACAACTCCGAGTACGGCATCAAGGTCAAGCACACCGGCACCCAGGGCCTCGGCCCCAAGCTCCAGCCGCGCTTCGCCAGCAACACCCCGCCGGACGTCATGGACAACTCCGGTGCCGACAACCTCGACACCGCGGCCCTGGCCAAGGAGAACAAGCTCCAGGACCTCACCGCGCTGCTGGACGCCCCGACCATCGACGACCCGAGCAAGAAGGTCCGCGACGTCCTGATCGCCGGCACCGTCGAGCAGGGCCAGTTCGGCACCTCGGCGATGTACGCGTTCAACTACGCGTTCACCGTCTACGGCGGCTGGTACTCCAACAAGCTCTTCCAGGACAAGGGCTGGGAGTACCCGCAGACCTTCGACCAGGCGCTGGCCCTGGGCGCCAAGGCGAAGAAGGAGAACATCTCCCTCTTCACCTACCCGGGCAAGTACCCGTACTACGTGCACTTCGACCTGCTCGCCCAGATCGGCAAGGTCGGCGGCAAGGACGTCCTCAACGCGATCGACGACCTCGAGGACGGCGCCTGGCAGGTGGACGCCGTCAAGCAGGTGATCGGGTACTACGAGGAGGTCGCGGCGAAGAAGTACTTCATGCCCGGCTCCGAGGGCATGACGCACATTCAGATGCAGACCGCCTGGACCAAGGGCAAGGCCGCGATCGTGGCGGACGGCTCCTGGGTGGAGAACGAGGCCGCCCCGACCATGCCGAAGGACTTCGACCTGGCCGTCGGCGCGCTGGTCGGTTCCGGCGCCTCCGACAAGCTGCCGTTCGGCACCGTCTACGCGGCGGCCGGCGAGCCGTACATCGTCGCGGCCAACGGCAAGAACCCGGTCGGCGGCATGGAACTGCTGCGCATCATGATCAGCAAGAAGGAGACGGACAACTTCACCAACACCACCAAGTCTCTGACCTGCATCACCGGTGCCTCGGAGGGCCTGACCCTCACCCCGGGCCTGGCCTCCGCGTCCAAGGCGCTGACGGCCGCGAGTGCGAACGTGCTCAACTCGCGCCTCCAGGACTGGTACGTGAAGCTCAATCAGGAGACCCTGGGCAACCTGACGCTCCAGCTCCTCACCGGCAAGATCGACGCCAAGAAGTGGATCGAGGGCGCGCAGAAGGCCGCGGACGCGACGAAGAACGACTCGTCCGTGCCCAAGTTCAAGCACGTGTGACCCGATCCATTCCCTGACGGCTGAGACGAGAGCGACCGGCACTATGCGACACGGCAAGTACCGGTTCATCATCGGGTTTCTGGCAGTTCCTGTGGCGTTGTACGCGGTCCTCGTGATCTCGCCCTTCATCCAGGACTTCCAGATCTCGTTGACGGACTGGAGCGGGTTGACCCCCGAGAAGCACTACATCGGGCTGGACAACTACCAGAAGATCATCCACAACAACCTCTTCTGGAAGGCACTGTGGCACAACGTCCTGATGCTGCTGATCGTGCCTCTCGTGACGCTGGCGCTGGGACTCTTCTTCGCCTTCATGCTCAATGTCGGCGGCCGGCGCAAGGGCAGCGCGTCGGTCGCCGGCGTTCGGGGCGCGGGTTTCTACAAGATCGTCTACTTCTTCCCGCAGGTGCTGTCGGTCACCGTGATCGCGGTGCTGTGGGAGCAGATCTACAACCCCGACCCGGACAACGGCCTGCTGAACAACCTGCTCGGCGACGTGGGCCTCACCTCGCTCCAGCAGTCCTGGCTGGGTGACCCGAGCATCGCGCTCGCCTGCATCATGGCGGTGATGGTCTGGTCGAACGTCGGCTTCTACGTGGTGCTCTTCTCGGCCGGCATGGCCTCCATCCCCGGCGAGATCTACGAGGCGGCGCTGCTGGACGGCGCCGGCCGCTTCGTCACCTTCTTCCGGGTCACGCTGCCGCTGCTGCGCGACACGGTGGCCACCGGCTGGGTCTACATGGGCATCATCGCCATGGACGGCTTCGCCCTGGTCCAGCTGATGTCCGTGAACAACGGCGGTCCCAACGAGTCGACCGACGTGGTCCCGCTGCTGCTGTACAAGACGGCGTTCCGCGACAACAGCCAGTACGGCATGGCGGCCGCGATCGGTGTCGCGATGCTGATCGTGACGCTGCTGTTCGCCGTCCTGACGCTGCGGCTGTCGCGCCGCGAGCGCATCGAGTTCTAGGGGTTCCGGGATGACCACAGAGACTTTCGAAGACACGCCCGGTCCGGCGGACAAGAGCCCGAACCAGGTCGCGCCCAAGTCCGCGCCCGACGCATCGGCCAAACACCGCTGGGGCGGCGAGGGAGTGGTGCTGAACGTCTTCAGCCACGGCTTCCTGGTCGTGTGGGCGCTGATGGTGGCGGTGCCGCTGCTGTGGGCGCTGTGGAGCTCGTTCAAGACCTCGGGCGACATCCTGTCGCACCCCTGGTCGCTGCCGGTGCACCCGCACTTCGACAGCTGGTCGCGTGCCTGGACCAAGGCGCACATGGGCCGCTACTTCATCAACACGGTGATCGTGGTCGGCTTCTCGACCTTCGGCACCATGCTGTTCGGCTCGATGGCCGCCTACGTGCTCGCCCGGTTCGAGTTCTTCGGCAACCGCTTCATCTACTTCCTGTTCGTCGGCGGCATGGCCTTCCCGGTCGTGATGGTGCTGGTGCCGCTGTTCTTCGTGACCAAGAACCTGGGCATCCTCAACACGCTGCCCGGCCTGATCCTGGTCTACATCGCCTACTCGCTGCCCTTCACCGTCTTCTTCATGACGTCGTTCTTCCGGACGCTGCCGACGTCGGTGGCGGAGGCGGCGCTGGTCGACGGGGCCAGCCACACCCGCACGTTCTTCCAGATCATGGTGCCGATGGCGAAGCCGGGCATCATCAGCATCGGGATCTTCAACGTGCTCGGGCAGTGGAACCAGTACCTGCTGCCCCTGGTGCTCAACCAGGGCAACACCGACAAATGGGTGCTCACCCAGGGTCTGGCCGACCTCGCGGTGCAGCAGGGGTACCAGGGCGACTGGTCGGGCCTGTTCGCCGGCCTGTCGATCGCGATGCTGCCGGTGCTGGCGGTCTACATCTTCTTCCAGCGCCAGGTGCAGGCGGGCCTGACCGCAGGTGCTGTGAAATAGGCCCACACCCGGCTCTGTCCACCCCGTACGCTGTCCCCGGCGGCTCCGCGAGCATGCGGAGCCGCTGGTCGGCGTCCGGGGTGGTTCGCGTAACGGTGTGGTTCTCCCCCTTGACGGGACATCACCCCTAACACTCAACTTAGAGTTCACATGTTGTAGACGACGGGGTCTCACTGGTGTGGCAGCTCTGACGCCGGTACCGGGCCTCGTCCCGTGCGGGCAGCCGGTACCGCTCCGGCTGCCGGGCAGGAGTGGATGTCGTGGAGACACCGGGATCGCAGTCATCGCTGCACCGGGCGAACCTGGAGCGCGTGGTGCGGGCCGTCCGGCTCGCCGGCTCGCTCACCCAGGCGGAGATCGCGCGCACGACCGGACTGTCCGCCGCGACCGTGTCCAATATCGTGCGCGAACTGCGTGACAACGGGACGGTGCAGGTCACGCCGACCTCCTCGGGCGGTCGGCGGGCGCGCAGCGTGGCGCTGTCCGGGGACGCGGGCATCGTGGTCGGCGTCGACTTCGGCCACTCCCACCTCAGGGTCGCCGTCGGGAACCTGGCCCACCAGGTGCTCGCCGAGCAGTCCGAGCCGATAGACGTGGACGCCTCGGCGTCCCAGGGTTTCGACCGGGCCGAGCAACTGGTCGCGCGGCTGGTGGAGTCCACCGGCATCGACCGCGACAAGGTGCTCGGCGTCGGCCTCGGCGTACCCGGCCCGATCGACATGGAGACCGGCACGCTCGGCTCCACCGCGATCCTGCCCGGCTGGAGCGGCATCAACCCGCGGCAGGAGCTGACCGACCGGCTCGGCGTGCCGGTGCAGGTGGACAACGACGCCAACCTCGGCGCGCTGGGGGAACTGGTCTGGGGCGGCGGCCGCGGGGTCAAGGACCTGGCCTACATCAAGGTGGCCAGCGGGGTCGGCGCCGGCCTGGTGGTCGACGGCCGGATCTACCGCGGACCCGGGGGCACCGCAGGCGAGATCGGGCATATCACCCTCGACGAGTCCGGGCCGGTGTGCCGCTGCGGCAACCGCGGCTGCCTGGAGACCTTCACCGCGGCGCGCTACGTGCTGGAGCTGCTGCGCGGCAGCCACGGGGACGGCCTGACGATCCCCAAGATGGTGCAGTTGGGGCGGGAGGGGGACCCGGGCTGCCGCCGGGTCATCGGCGACGTCGGCCGGCACATCGGGATGGGAGTGGCGAGCCTGTGCAACCTGCTCAACCCCAGCAGGGTCGTGCTCGGCGGGGACCTGGCCGAGGCGGGCGAGCTGGTGCTCGGCCCGATCCGCGAATCGGTCGCGCGGTACGCCATTCCGAGCGCCGCCCAGCGGCTGTCGGTGATGCCGGGAGCGCTCGGCGCCCGGGCCGAGGTTCTGGGGGCACTTGCCCTGGTTTTGAGTGAAATGGGCGATTCGACGCTCCTCGACGGGAACACACCGGTTGATACGCCCGCCTTTTCGGCATAACGGAGCGTTCACACAGCTAACGAAACGCGCCGTTGCCATCTCGTTAAGTGTTTACTTCTTGACGACACGTGTCAGCCGGAGTTGACTCACGAGCACCTCGGCCGCAGTGTTGCGGCCCTGTCAGGGAGGCAACCACAGATGAACGCAATGACGCGTCGGATCGTCATCGGCACGGCGGCTGTGTCGATGGCGGCCACCTTGGCCGCATGCGGCAAGGCTGGCGGCGGCAGTGACTCGGGCAAGGACAACAAGTCGATCGGCATCCTTCTGCCGGACACGGTCACGGCACGTTACGGCTCGTTCGACAAGCCGCTGATGGAGAAGAAGATCAAGGAGCTGTGCTCCGACTGCACCATCAGCTACGACGACGCCGCGGGTGACCCGTCGAAGCAGGCCCAGCAGGTGAGCACCATGATCACCAAGGGTGTCAAGGTCCTCATCCTCGACCCGCAGGACTCCGTCGGCATCGAGTCGTCGGTCCAGGCCGCGGTCAAGAAGGGCATCAAGGTCATAGCCTACGACCGCCTCGCCCAGGGCCCGGTCTCCGCGTACGTCTCGTACGACAACGAGAAGATCGGCGAGCTGCAGGGTCAGGCGCTGCTGACCGCGATGGGTGCGAACGCCAAGCCGACCTCCAAGATCGTCATGATCAACGGTGACCCGGCCGACCCGAACGCCGCGATGTTCAAGGCCGGCGCCCACAAGGCCCTCGACGGCAAGGTCAACATCGCCTACGAGCAGACCGGCCTGTGGAAGGACACCGAGGCGAACAAGAAGATGAACGCGGCGATCACTTCGCTCGGTGCGAAGAACATCGCGGGCGTCTACTCGGCCAACGACACGATGGCCGGCGGTATCGCCACCGCCCTCAAGGGCGCGCACATCAACCCGCCGCTGACCGGCCAGGACGCCGAACTCACGGGCCTGCAGCGGATCCTGGTGGGCACCCAGACGTCGACCATCTACAAGCCGTACAAGCCTGAGGCCGACGCCACCGCCGAGATCGCGGTCGACATGATCCAGGGCAAGGACTGGAAGTCCATCACCGACACCACCGCCAAGAGCGGGTCGGGCCAGACCGTTCCGTCCCACCTGATCACGGCCACCTCGGTGACCAAGGCCAACATCAACGCCACGGTCGTCAAGGACGGTCTGTACAAGACCTCCGACCTGTGCTCCGCGGCCTTCGTCCAGGCCTGCAAGAACGCCGGTATCACCGTGGGCTAGTGGCCCGCCTCCCGTGAGCCTGTCCGGCGCCCCGCCCCACCACACACACCCCGCTGCCGGGGTGGGGCGCCGGACGGAATCGCTTGCGGGGTTCCACCGCGGGGACGGGGCACTACCCCTTCCCCGTTGACTTTGTAATCCTGTGCTTCGCAGCACACCCACCGCGGCGCTGGAGTTCCAGCCCGCGGCATCCCCGCCGGTCAGGCGGCGAAGGAGATGGTTCACGTGTCCGCTACGCCCGTGCTGGCGTTGCGCGGAGTCTCCAAGCGATTCGGTGCGGTTCAGGCCCTCACCGATGTCGAACTGGAGGTCCATGCCGGAGAGGTCGCCGCCTTGGTGGGCGACAACGGTGCCGGCAAGTCCACTTTGGTCAAGACGATCGCCGGGGTCCACCCGATCGACGAGGGCGTCATCGAGTGGGAAGGCCGGGGCGTCAGCATCAACCGCCCCAGCGACGCCCAGCAGCTCGGTGTGGCCACCGTCTACCAGGACCTCGCGCTGTGCGACAACCTCGATGTCGTCGGCAACCTCTTCCTCGGTCGGGAGCTGCTGCGTTACGGCAGCATCGACGAGGTCACGATGGAAAAGCGCTCCCGCGAGCTGCTGAACACCCTGTCGATCCGCATCCCCAGCGTCCGGATCCCGATCGCCAGCCTCTCCGGTGGCCAGCGGCAGGTCGTCGCGATCGCCCGCGCCCTCATCGGCGACCCGAAGGTCGTCATCCTCGACGAGCCGACCGCAGCCCTCGGTGTCGAGCAGACCGCCCAGGTCCTCGACCTCGTCGAACGGCTGCGCGAGCGCGGCCTCGGCGTCATTCTGATCAGTCACAACATGGCCGACGTGACCGCCGTGGCGGACACCGTGCACGTGCTCCGGCTCGGCCGGAACAACGGCTCCTTCCCGGTCAAGGGCACGACGAACGAACAGATCATCGCCGCGATCACCGGTGCCACGGACAACGCCGTGACCCGTCGGCAGTCGCGCAACGCGGAGGCGACCCAGTGAGCAGCGACAAGACCACCGTGGACACCTCGAAGGGCGGCGTGCCCGCCGACGAGGTGCTGCCGCCCGCCGTGGAGGTCATCGACCCCCGGCTGCTCGTCCGGGAGCAGGGATTCCGCGGCTACATCACGGAGTTCAAGCGCCGGGTCAAGGGCGGCGAGCTCGGCTCGATGCCCGTCATCGCGGCCCTGATCATCATCTTCGTGGTGTTCCAGCTCGCGAACGACCGGTTCCTGAGCGCGAACAACATCAGCAACATCGGCTACTACCTGGCCGGCGCCGGCATGCTCTCCATCGGCCTGGTCTTCGTGCTGCTGCTCGGTGAGATCGACCTGTCGGTCGCCTCGGTCAGCGGTCTGGCCGCGGCGATCTTCGCGGTCTTCACGACCACGCACGGCATGAACATGTGGCTGGCGGTGCTGCTGACGATCGTCATCGGCGTCGCCATCGGCGCGATACACGGCTTCTTCCTGGCCAAGATCGGCGTGCCGGCCTTCGTGGTCACCCTGGCCGGCTTCCTCGGCTGGAACGGCCTGATGCTGTGGCTGCTGCGCAAGACCGGCAGCATCTCGATCGCGGACACCGGCCCGATCCACATCGTGGACCAGACGTCCTTCTTCATGAACTCCAGCATCGCCGGTGCCTACATCCTGGCCACCGTCGGTGTCGCCGCGATGCTGCTCAGCTCGCTGGCCGACCAGGCCCGTCGCCGCAAGGCCGGCGTGCCCTTCCGGCCCACCAGCGAGATCCTGCTGCGCACGGTGCTGCTGGCGATCGTCTCCTACGCCCTGGCCATCGTCCTGAACAACTCCAACGGCGTGCCGAACGCCCTGGTGCTGTTCCTGGTCGTCCTGGTGATCTGCGACTACGTGGTGCGCCGCACCACCTTCGGCCGCAAGGTCTTCGCGGTCGGCGGCAGCATCGAGGCGTCGAGCCGGGCCGGCATCAGCGTGCCCGGCATCCGGATCGCCGTCTTCGCCATCGCCGGCGGCTTCGCGGCCCTGGGCGGCCTGTTCATCGCCGGTCAGATCCAGACCGCCAACACCCAGGCCGGTAGCGGCAACCTGCTGATGCTGGCCATCGCGGCCGCGGTCATCGGCGGCACCAGCCTCTTCGGCGGTCGCGGCAACGTCTGGTCGGCCCTCATCGGTGGTCTGGTCATCCAGTCCATCCAGACCGGCCTCGACCTGCTCAACATGGACGTCTCCATCCAGTACATGATCACCGGTGGCGTCCTGCTCGCCGCGGTGGTCATCGACTCGGTGTCCCGCAGGACACAGCGGACGTCCGGCCGCGCCTAGCGCCCGGCCGCACCACCACGAGGCACCCGCGCCGGGTGCGCCCGGAAACCCTCCGGGCGCACCCGGCGCCCTCGTGTCCGGGCGTGTTCGCCTCCGTGTCCGGATGTGAGTGCTTCCTGGCCCGCGCCCGGGACCGGTCGCGCCCGTGTCCGGATGTGAGTGCTTCCCGGCCCGCGCCCGGGTGTCGGCGCCCCGGGCCGCGTCGGCCCAGCGGGCCCGCGGGGCCGCCGGTCCACGGCCGGTGACATATCTCGCACGGGTCGGCGGACGCTCCGGTATCCGGAACATTAGACTCGCTGAATGGCCAGATCGGCCCGCCGCGACGGACAAGTGCGCGCTAGGAAGAGGAGGCACGGGTGGCACTGCTGACCCGTATCAACGGACCCCGCGACCTCGACCGGCTCAGCCCGCAGCAACTGGTGGAACTCGCCGAGGAGATCCGGGACTTCCTCGTCGACGCGGTCTCCAAGACCGGCGGCCACCTCGGCCCGAACCTGGGCGTGGTGGAGTTGACCATCGCCCTGCACCGGGTCTTCCACTCACCGGCCGACCGCGTGCTGTTCGACACCGGCCACCAGGCCTACGTGCACAAGCTGCTCACCGGCCGTCAGGACTTCACCAGGCTGAAGGGCACCGGCGGGCTGTCCGGATACCCCTCGCGCAGCGAGTCCGAGCACGACGTGATCGAGAACAGCCACGCCTCCACCGTGCTCGGCTGGGCCGACGGCCTCGCCAAGGCCAACGAACTGCTGGACCGTGACGACCGGGTGGTCGCCGTGATCGGCGACGGCGCGCTCACCGGTGGCATGGCCTGGGAGGCGCTGAACAACATCGCCGCCGCCAAGCACCGCCCGCTGGTCATCGTGGTCAACGACAACGAGTGGTCGTACTCGCCGACCATCGGCGGCCTGGCCAACCACCTCGCCACGCTGCGCACCACCGACGGGTACGAGCAGTTCCTCGCCCGCACCAAGGAGGTGCTGGAGCGCACCCCGCTGATCGGCAAGCCGCTCTACGAGACGCTGCACGGCGCGAAGAAGGGCCTGAAGGACTTCGTCACCCCGCAGGGCATGTTCGAGGACCTGGGGCTGAAGTACCTCGGCCCGATCGACGGCCACGACATCGAGGCGGTCGAGTCCGCGCTGCAGCGCGCCAAGCGCTTCCGCGGACCGGTCATCGTGCACTGCATCACCGAGAAGGGCCGCGGCTACACCCCGGCCGAGCAGGACGAGATCGACCGCTTCCACGGCATCAGCCCGATCCACCCCGACACCGGGCTGCCGATCTCGGCCGGCGGCGCCGACTGGACCTCGGTCTTCGGCGACGAGATGCTCGAACTCGGCAAGGAGCGCGAGGACATCGTCGCCATCACCGCCGCGATGCTGCACCCGGTGGGCCTGACGAAGTTCGCCAAGGCGTTCCCCGAGCGGGTCTACGACGTCGGCATCGCCGAGCAGCACGCGGCGACCTCCGCGGCGGGCCTGGCCACCGGGGGGCTGCACCCGGTCTTCGCGGTGTACGCGACGTTCCTGAACCGGGCCTTCGACCAGGTGCTGATGGACGTCGCGCTGCACCGCTGCGGCGTGACCTTCGTGCTCGACCGGGCCGGGGTCACCGGCAGCGACGGCGCCACCCACAACGGCATCTGGGACATGTCCATCCTCCAGGTCGTGCCCGGGCTGCGGATCGCCGCGCCGCGCGACGCCGACCAGGTCCGCGCGCAGCTGCGCGAGGCGGTCGAGGTCGACGACGCGCCGACCGTGGTGCGCTACTCCAAGGGCGCCGTCGGGCCGGCGGTCGCGGCGGTCGGCCGGATCGGCGGCATGGACGTGCTGCGCACCCCCTCCACCGAGACCGCCCGTCCGGACGTGCTGCTGGTCTCCGTGGGCGCGCTGGCCCCGATGTGCCTGGAGATCGCCGCTCTCCTGGACGCCCAGGGCATCACCTCCACCGTGGTCGACCCGCGCTGGGTCAAGCCGGTCGACCCCGAGCTGCCGGTGCTGGCCGCCCGCCACCGCGTGGTCGTCACCGTCGAGGACAACGGCCGGGTCGGCGGGGTCGGCTCCTCGATCGCGCAGGCCCTGCGCGACGCCGAGGTGGACGTGCCGCTGCGCGACTTCGGCGTCCCGCCCCGCTTCCTGAAGCACGGCTCCCGCAAGGACGTGCTGGCGGAGATCGGCCTGACCGCCCCGAACATCGCCCGCCAGGTCACCGGGCTGGTCGCCACCATCGACGGCCGGTTCCCCGACGAGGCCGACCCCGCGGGCGCGGTGGACCCGGCCGCGGCCGACGAGGTGAGCCAGGACTGACCGCGGCGCGGGACCGTCCGCGCGCAGGGGGCCGCCGCATCGGGTGGCCCCCTTCGTGCGCGGGAGAGCCCGCGCACCGGGCCGCCGCGCGCTGCCCCCGCCAGCTGGCGCCGGGCGCCCGCGGAGGGCCCGGCGGCCCCCGGGGCCACCCGTTTTCCGGGGTGGGCGGGACCGGTGGTAGAAATGCGCGAGAGCAGTGCGGGACGATCGAGGTGGCGTAGTCATGACGGAGTCCAAGGGACCCGGCAAAACCGGCGGTGCGGCGGCGCCGGCGAAGAAGAAGCGGAAGGGTCCGCTCCGCAAGTTGCGGCCGTACGCGGTCGGCATCATGGCGATCGTCGTGGTCTTCGGCGGATCGGCGCTGATCGGCGCGCACGTGCGGGCCGGCAAGGACGACAAGGTGGCGGCACCGACCGGCGCGGTCGGGCCCGCGGTGGTGCCGACCGGCCCGGCCGACCCGAGCGCCACGGCGAGCCCCAGCCCCAGCGCCAGCAGCGGCCCGAACTTCCAGGTCCCGGTCCGCCCCGCGGTTCCGGTCACCATCACCGTCTACGAGGACCTGCGCAGCCCCGACTCCAAGGCGTTCGCCGACGAGTACGCGGACGTCCTGCGGCAGATGCTCACCACCGGACAGGTCCAGGTGCACTACCAGCTCGTCACCGCGTCGGACGGGAAGTACGGCGGCAAGAGCGCGGAGTTCGCGGCCAACGCCGCCGCCTGCGCCCAGGACCAGAGCCGCTTCACGCAGTTCGTCCAGGAGATCTGGGACCACCAGCCCGACCCGCACAGCGGCGCCCTCGGCAACGAGAAGCTGATCAAGAGCCTCGCCCACAAGGCCAAGAAGATCAAGATGGCCAACTTCGAGCCGTGCATCGAGCAGGGCGACCACAACGGATGGGTGATCAAGTCGCAGGCCGACTTCGCCCACTCCGGTCTCGGCGAGGTGCCCGCGCTGGAGATCAACGGCAAGCCGGTCAAGGACGTGCGGACCTCGCTGACCCCGGACAAGCTGCGCTCGATGGTGGACAAGGAGGCCAAGCGCGTGATCGCGATCCAGGCCACTCCGAGCGCCTCACCGACACAGAGCTGACCCCGAGCTGACACCCCGTCGGGCGCCGCAGCACCGCGCCGCCCGCCCACGCACCGCCCTCACGAGCCGTCAGGCGCCCAGCGCCCGGCGGCTCGTGCCGTTGCCCCGGATTTGCCCGGGTTTCCCTGATTTTCCCCGCGGTTTCCCCCCGGCCCGGGCTCGCGCGGGCCGCTCCACTCCCGCCACGTGGCTCCGCCGCGATCACGACGGTTCACACCTTCGGTCAAACTGCTTCCCCGCCCTGTCAACTTTCAGGCGAAATCGGGTAATGAAGGCATGTGACGCCTGATCAGGGAGGAGTGGTACGCGTGTCCCTACCGGTCTTCGAAGACGTCGAACCCCTGCCGAGCTGCGGTTGCGAGGACTGCGCGCGCCGCCGGCTGGCTGCCGCCGCGCGCGCGGCGGCAGCGGCCGGTCCCGCGGGCCCGGCCCGCCCGGCCGCGCGGGCGGTCGTCGCGGCGGCCGCCGCCGGCACCGCACTGGCCGGTGCGGCGGTGTGGGCCGCGCCCGCAGCGCAGGCCGACGGCGCCGGCACGAGCGACGCGGCCGCGGCACCCATGACACTCACCCGGGCCCAGATCCTGGACCGGGCCGAGACCTGGGTGGCCGCGAAGGTGCCGTACAGCATGACGTCCTACTGGAAGGACGGTTACCGGCAGGACTGCTCCGGCTTCGTGTCGATGGCCTGGGGCCTGAACACCAACGCCTGGACCGGCGACCTCGCCGGCTACGCGGTGCCGGTCACCAAGGACGAGTTGCAGCCCGGCGACGCCCTGCTCTTCGACAACGCGGACGACCCCGTCGAGGGCTCGCACGTCGTCCTGTTCGGCGGCTGGGTGGACGACGCCCACACCGCCTACACCGGGTACGAGCAGACGATGCCCAACACCCAGGTGCAGACCATCCCGTACGCCTACTGGTCGAACTCCGCGAAGTACCTGCCCTACCGGGACAAGTACCTGGCCGGCGCGGACTCGACGGCCGCCAAGGCCGCGCCCTCCCAGAACGCGCCCTCTGGCGGTTCCGGGCCCGAGGGGTCCACGGCCGCCTTCCCCGGGCGCGGCGCCTTCGGGCGGGGCGCGCAGGGGGCCGAGGTGACCCGGCTGGGCATGCTGCTCGTCGGGCGCGGCGCGGGCGGCGCCTACCGGGTCGGCCCCGGGCCGCGATGGGGCCGGGCCGACACCGAGGCCACCGCGGCCTTCCAGCGCGCCCAGGGCTGGTCGGGCACGGATGCGGACGGCCTGCCCGGGCCGGCCACCTGGAGCTACCTGGTCCACCACCGCGGCAAGGACGTCGCGGCCCCGCCGGCCGCGCGCAGCGCCCCCGCCGGCCAGGACGCGCCGGTGCCGCCGTACCCGGGCGCGGGCGCCTTCCGTCCGGGCAGCAGCAGCACCGACGTACTCGCCCTGGGCGCGCGGCTGGTCGCCAAGGGCTTCGGCGCCCACTACCGGGTCGGCCCCGGCCGCATCTGGTCCGAGGCGGACCGGCGCAACGTGGAGGCGTTCCAGCGTGCCCAGGGCTGGTCGGCGCGCGACGCGGACGGCCACCCCGGGCCCGAGACCTGGAGACGACTGTTCACGTGACCGCGCCGAGCACGTCCCCCAGCCCGGGTCCGTCCGACCCGCCCCCGCCCGACTGGTCCCGCCCACCGCTCACCGACACCGCCCAGACGCTGCAACTGCCGGCCGCGCTGCCCTGGCAGGCCCGCGATGGTGCGCGGGAAGAAGCCGACCCGGGCGTCCCCGGGCCGCTCGACACCCCCGTGGAGCGGCCCGGGCCCAGCCTGCCGGGCTGGGTGGCCGCCCTCGTCGCCCTCGCGGCGGCGCTGGCCGCCGCCGGGCTGCTGTGGCGGGCCGGCGCGCTGCCGTCCCGGCTCGAACGCCCGCCGCTGCCCCGCCCGCCGCGGACCGGGACCGGCGGCCGGCTGTGGGCGGGCCTGGCCCCGCTCGCCGCCGTGGGGCTGCTCGCGCTGTCCGGGCTGGTGCGCGGGCGGCCCGGCACCGTCCGCGTGCTCAGCTGTTGCGGGGGATACCGGGGGACCGTACGCCGGACCGGGCTGCTGTGGATCAGCCCGCTGCTGCGCCGCCGCCGCTTCGACGTGACGCTGCGGCACTGGCGCAGCCACCCCATCGACACCGTCGACGCGGGCGGTACCCCGCTGCGGATCAGCCTGCACCTGGTGTGGCGGGTGCGGGACACCGCCAGGGCCGTCTACGGGGTCCGCGACCACGACCGGTTCCTGCGCGAGGCGGTCGAGGCCGCCGTCGCCCGGGTCGCCGCCCGCCACCCGGTGGACGACTTCGGCGGCGACCGCCCGACGCTGCGCGACTGCGAGCGCGTCGCCGACGACCTGACCCGGCTGATCGCGGCGGAGGTGCGGATGGTCGGCGTGGAGGTCTTCTCGGCCACCCCGGTCCGGATCGACTACGCGCCCGAACTCGCCGCCGCGATGCGCCGGGCGCGGGTCGCCGCCGTCGACGCCAAGCGCCGCAAGGTCGCGCTCGACGAGGTACTGGCCGCGGTGGGGGAGACCCTGCGCGGCATCTCCGAGCGCGGACTCGGCCAGCTGGACGAGTACGAAACCAAGGCGCTGGTCCGGGACTTGACGGTCGCGCTGCTCAAGTCCTGAGCCCGCGCCCCGCCGCCTGCCCATGCGTCCGGCCGCCGCCCCCGTGGAGGGGGCGGCGGCCGGTCGGCTGCGCCGGGAGCGGTCGGCTACGCCGGGACGCTCGCCACGCCCGGGGCGAGGAACGGCTTGCCGTTCACCCGCGCGGAGACGCCCTCGCGGTCCAGGTAGGGGGTGATGCCGCCCAGGTGGAAGGGCCAGCCGGCGCCGGTGATCAGGCACAGGTCGATGTCCTGCGCCTCGGCGACGACGCCCTCGGAGAGCATCAGCCCGATCTCCTGCGCGACGGCGTCCAGCACCCGCTCGCGCACCTGCGCCTCGGTCAGCACCGTGTCGCCCTGCTCCAGCAGCGCCGCGACCTCCGGGTCCAGCACGGGGGCGCCGGAGTCGTGCAGGTAGAAGCCGCGCTTGCCGGCCTTGACCACCGCGGCGAGGTTCGCCGAGACCGTGAACCGGTCGGGGAACGCGCCGTGCAGCGTCTCGGAGACGTGCAGGCCGATCGCCGGGCCGACCAGTTCCAGCAGCACCAGCGGCGACATCGGCAGGCCCAGCGGCTCGATCGCCTTCTCGGCGACCTCGACCGGCGTGCCCTCGTCGATGACGTTCTGGATCTCGCCCATGAAGCGGGTCAGGATGCGGTTGACCACGAACGCGGGCGCGTCCTTGACCAGGACCGCGGTCTTCTTCAGCTTCTTGGCGACCGCGAAGGCGGTGGCCAGCGACGCGTCGTCGGTGCCCTCGCCGCGGACGATCTCCAGCAGCGGCAGCACCGCGACCGGGTTGAAGAAGTGGAAGCCGACCACCCGCTCGGGGTGCTCCAGCTTCGCGGCCATCTCCGCCACCGACAGCGAGGAGGTGTTGGTGGCCAGCACCGCGTCCGGCCGGACCACGGCCTCCAGTTCGGCGAAGACCTGCTGCTTGACGCCCATCTCCTCGAAGACGGCCTCGATCACGAAGTCGGCGTCGCCGAACGCGGTCGCCTTGTCCAGGTGCCCGCTGACCAGCGCCTTGAGCTGGTTCGCCTTGTCCTGGCCGATCCGGCCCTTGCCGAGCAGCTTGTCGACCTCGCCGTGGACGTACGCCACGCCCTTGTCGATCCGGGCCTGGTCGATGTCGGTCAGCACGACCGGCACCTCCAGGCGGCGGGCGAAGAGCAGGGCGAGTTGCGAGGCCATCAGGCCCGCGCCGACCACGCCGACCTTGGTCACCGGGCGGGCCAGCGCCTTGTCGGGCGCGCCGACCGGGCGCTTGCCGCGCTTCTGCACCAGGTTGAAGGCGTAGATGCCGGCCCGCAGTTCGCCGCCCATGATGAGGTCGGCCAGCGCGGTGTCCTCGGCCCCGAAGCCCTCGTGCAGGTCGCCGCTCTTCGCGGCGGCGATGATGTCGAGCGCGCGGTAGGCGGCCGGGGCGGCGCCGTGCACCTTGCCGTCGGCGATCGCGCGGCCGCGGGCAACCGCCCGGTCCCACGCCTCGCCGCGGTCGACCTCGGCGCGGGCCACCTCGATCTCGCCCTTGAGCACGGCCGCGGTCCAGGCGAGCGACTGCTCCAGGAAGTCGGCGGCGTCGAACAGCGCGTCGGCGATGCCGAGTTCGTGCACCTGGCCGCCCTTGAGCTGGCGGTTCTGGTTGAGCGAGTTCTCGATGATGACGCTCACCGCGCGGTCGGCGCCGATCAGGTTCGGCAGCAGGGTGCAACCGCCCCAGCCGGGCACCAGGCCGAGGAAGACCTCGGGCAGCGAGAACGCGGGCACCGACGCGGAGACCGTGCGGTAGGAGCAGTGCAGGCCGATCTCGACGCCACCGCCCATCGCGGCGCCGTTGTAGTACGCGAAGGTCGGGACCGCCAGCGACTGGAGGCGCTTGAAGACGTCGTGGCCGCCGCGGCCGATGGCCAGCGCGTCCTCGTGCCGCTTCAGCAGTTCCACGCCCTTGAGGTCGGCGCCGACCGCGAAGATGAACGGCTTGCCGGTGACGCCGACACCGACGATGGCGCCGTCGGCGGCCTCCTTCTCGACCTGGTCGAGGGCGGCGTCGAAGTTCGCCAGCGACTGCGGGCCGAGCGTGGTCGGCTTGGTGTGGTCGAAGCCGTTGTCCAGGGTGATCAGCGCGAACCGGCCCGCCCCCGGCAGGTCGAGGTGGCGCACCTGCGCGTGCGTGACGACCTCGTCCGGGAACAGCTGGGCCGCGCCCTTCAGCAGCTCTGCGGTGGTGGTCACTTGCCGCTCCCGTCGAAGTGGGGGTTCTCCCAGATGACCGTGCCGCCCATGCCGAAGCCGACGCACATCGTGGTGATGCCGTAGCGCACCTGCGGCTGCTCCTCGAACTGCCGGGCCAGCTGCGTCATCAGCCGCACCCCGGAGGAGGCCAGCGGGTGGCCGAAGGCGATGGCCCCGCCGTACTGGTTGACCCGCGGGTCGTCGTCGGCGATGCCGTAGTGGTCCAGCAGGGACAGCACCTGGACGGCGAACGCCTCGTTCACCTCGAACAGGCCGATGTCCTCGATGCCCAGGCCCGCCTTGGCCAGGGCCTTCTCGGTGGCCGGGATCGGGCCGACGCCCATCACCTCGGGCTCGACGCCGGCGAAGGCGTACGCCACGAGGCGCATCTTCACCGGCAGGTCCAGCTCGCGGGCCACGTCCTCGGCGGCGAGCAGGGAGGCGGTGGCACCGTCGTTGAGCCCGGCCGCGTTGCCCGCGGTGACCCGGCCGTGCGGGCGGAACGGGGTCTTCAGCCCGGCGAGTTGCTCCAGCGTGGTGCCCGGGCGCATCGGCTCGTCGGCGGTGGCCAGGCCCCAGCCGGTCTCTCCGACCTCGGGATCGGTGCGGCGGATCGCGATCGGCACCAGGTCCTGCTGGATCTTGCCGTTCGCGTACGCCTTCGCGGCCTTCTCCTGGCTGCGGACGGCGAACTCGTCGGCACGCGCCTTGGTCAGCTGCGGGAAGCGGTCGTGCAGGTTCTCCGCGGTCATGCCCATGAACAGCGCGGACTCGTCGACGAGCTTCTCCGAGACGAAGCGCGGGTTGGGGTCCACCCCCTCGCCCATCGGGTGCCGGCCCATGTGCTCCACCCCGCCGGCCACGACCACGTCGTACGCGCCGAAGGCGATGCCGCCCGCGGTGGTGGTCACCGCGGTCATCGCGCCCGCGCACATGCGGTCGATCGAGAAGCCGGGCACGGTGGTCGGCAGCCCCGCGAGGATGCCGGCGGTGCGGCCCAGGGTCAGGCCCTGGTCACCGATCTGCGTGGTGGCCGCGACCGCCACCTCGTCGATCCGCGCCGGGTCGAGACCCGGGTTGCGCCGCAGCAGCTCGCGGATGGACTTGATCACCAGGTCGTCCGCGCGGGTCTCGTGGTAGATCCCCTTCGGGCCCGCCTTGCCGAACGGTGTGCGGACGCCGTCGACGAAGACGACCTCCCTCGCGGTACGGGGCACGGTGCCACCTTCCCTTTTCTTTGTGTTCGCTCGCCTCCGGGCGCATGAACCCGGTGTCGACGGTCGCCTTTTTGTGTTCGCTCGCCTCCGGGCGCTTGAACCCGGTGTCGACGGTCGTCGCTCCCGCGCTCGTTCCTCGCTTGTCGCTTCTCCACTTTCGACACCGGCGCGCCCTTCGGCTCGCTCACCGGCGAACCCGGGGGAAGGTGACCGTGCGGGGGGACGCACTCCGTGAGGTGAACGCGGGGTCTGACGCACCCAATGCTACTCGCGGGTAACTGGTGTGCATACTCCCACCCCGGCATGCGGTGGAGGTCACATCCGCGGGCCCCGCCCCGGGCTACTCGGGGGCGGGGGCGGGCGGCTGCGCGGTGAGGGCCTGGGTGAGCAGGGGGGTGGTGAGGCTCACCTGCCAGGGCCGGGCGCCGAAGGAGGTCAGCGTGCTCGCCACCACCTCCGGGGTGATCGCGGACGGCGGCGCCCAGCAGATCCGGCGGACGGTGTCCGGGGTGAGGAGGTTCTCCTGAGGGAGGTTCAGCTCCTCGGCCAGCGCGGAGACGGCGGCGCGGGCCGCGGACAGCCGGGCGGCCGCCGCCGGGTCCTTGTCGGCCCAGGCGCGCGGGGGCGGCGGGCCGGTGTACGACGCGGTGGGCTGCGGGAGTTCGCGTTCGGGCAGCGCGCGGGCGTGGTCGATCGCGGCCTGCCACTGCTCGAGCTGGCGGCGCCCCATGCGGTGGCCGAAGCCGGGCAGCGCGGCGAGCGCGTGGACGTTCGGCGGGGACTCCAGCGCGGCGGCGACGATCGCCGCGTCGGTGAGCACGCGGCCGGGGGAGACGTCCCGCTCGCGGGCGGTACGGTCCCGCGCCTGCCACAGCTCGCGCACGATGCCGATCTGCCGGCGCCGGCGCACCTTGTGCATCCCCGAGGTGCGGCGCCAGGGGTCGACCCGCGGCGGCGGTGGCGGGGCCGCGGCGATCGCGGTGAACTCCTGGAGCGCCCAGTCCAGCTTGCCCTGGCCGCGCAGCTCCTCCTCCAGCGCGTCGCGCAGGTCGACCAGGAGCTCCACGTCGAGTGCCGCGTAGCGCAGCCACGGCTCGGGCAGCGGTCGGGTGGACCAGTCGACGGCGGAGTGGCCCTTCTCGAGGGTGAAGCCCAGGACGTTCTCCACCATCGCGCCCAGCCCCACGCGGGCGAAGCCGGCCAGCCGGCCGGCGAGTTCGGTGTCGAACAGGGAGGTCGGACGCATGCCCAGCTCGAGGAGGCAGGGCAGATCCTGGGTGGCTGCGTGCAGCACCCACTCGGTTCCGGCCAGTGCCTCGTCCAGAGCGGACAGGTCCGGACATCCGACGGGGTCGATCAGCGCGGTCCCTGCCCCGGCACGGCGCAACTGGACCAGATAGGCCCGCTGCCCGTAGCGGTAGCCGGAGGCGCGCTCGGCATCGACGGCGACCGGACCGGAACCTGCGGCGAACGCCGCGACGACTTCTGCGAGTGCCTCCGGGCTGGCGGTCACCGGCGGGATTCCCTCGCGCGGGTCCAGCAGCGGGACCGGCGCCGATGGTTCCTGGGTTGCGGTCTCTCTGGCGTCGGTCACCTGTCAAGGGTAGCCGTGGTGAGCGGCTGCGGTGGATCTCCGTCACGGCACGATTGCCGACCGGTCGGGGTCGCGGGCGGGGACGGGGGGTGTCCGGGCGGTGTCCGGCGGGCCGCGGCGCCCTGCGGCGGAACGTTCCGCCGCAGGGCACCGGCCGGTCTCAGTGGATGATGCCGGTGCGCAGGGCCACCGCGACCATGCCGGCCCGGTCGCCGGTGCCGAGCTTGCGGGCGATCCGCGCGAGATGGCTCTTGACGGTGAGCGCGGACAGGCCCATCGACACGCCGATCGCCTTGTTCGACTGGCCCTCCGCGACCAGCCGCAGCACCTCGACCTCGCGGCCGGACAGCTCGCGGTAGCCGCCTGGGTGGCCCGGCACGCCCGGCGGGCGGCGCTGCATGCGCGCCGCGGTGGCGCCCAGCGGGGCCAGGCCCGGGCGGCCGGCCAGCGCGCCCGCGGTGTTGCGGGTACCGGTGACCACGTAGCCCTTCACGCCGCCGGCCAGCGCGTTGCGCACCGCACCGATGTCGTCGGCGGCGGACAGCGCCAGGCCGTTGGGCCAGCCCGCGGCCCGCGTCTCGGCGAGGAGGGTGAGGCCGGAGCCGTCGGGAAGGTGGACGTCGGCGACGCAGATGTCGCGGGGGTTGCCGACCCGGGGCCGGGCTTCGGCGATGGAGGAAGCCTCGATCACGTCCCGGACTCCGAGCGCCCACAGGTGTCGGGTGACAGTGGAGCGAACCCGGGGATCGGCCACGACGACCATGGCCGTCGGCTTGCTGGGACGGTAGGCGACCAGGCTCGTGGGCTGCTCGAGAAGAACGGACACCGGGCCTCCTGTGCAAAGGGGACTGAAACGGTCACAGTCTCCTTCGGCAGCATTTGCTCCCGGCTTTAGAGAAAGATCACGATTTGTTGCGGAACAATTCCGGCAAATCGGACGGCCGATCGAACGGGCCCGTGTCGGCCCGGGAGCCCGGCCGCCGGGCGCGCCCGCGACCGCCGGCGGCGCGGTCCGCACCGGCAGGGCAGGCGGCCCGGTCGGCGGCAGCGCCGCGACCTGTCAGGTCCTGCGCTTCGGCAGCGGCACCACGCCGCCGGCCGGCCGCCCCGACGGGTCGGGGCCCTCGGCCGGCGGCAGGCCCGCGCAGGCGCACAGCAGGTCGCACCAGGCCACCAGGTGCGCGGCCGCGTCGGGACCGTCCGCCCCCGGCCGGTCCTGCGGTGTCCAGGACGCCCGGATCTCGATCTGCGTGTCGTCCCTGCGGTCCGACAGGCTGCCGAAGTAGTGGGAGGACGCGCGCGAGACGGTGCCGCTGGGCTCGTGGTAGCCGGCGCTGCGGGCCGCGAGCGCCCCGGTCAGCCACGACCAGCTCACCTCCGGCAGCAGCGGGTCGCCCGCCATCTCCGGCTCCAGCTCGGCCCTGGCCAGCGTGACCAGCCGGAACTCGCCGTGCCAGGCGTCATGGCCGTCCGGCTCGTGCAGCAGCACCAGCCGGCCGTCGGCCAGCTCCTCCCCGTCGGCGACCACCGTCGCCTCCAGTGCGAAGGCGTACGACGCGAGCCGGCGCGGCGCCGGCACCTCCTCGATCCGCACCTCGGTGCGGACCCGGGCGGTCCGCAGACCGTCCACCGCGCGCCGGAAGGAGAAGGGAGCCTCGTCCGCCGAGTGCCCGTGAACCGCAGCCATGCCCGGAAGACTAGGCCGCCACCCAGCTTCGCGCTCGCACCAACACCCCCTCGAACACCGCCTGATGCCCTCGCGCGCCGGTGCACGGGCGAGAGGACGGCCCGGCCGTGGGAGGATACGGGGTGTGAGTGCGCACCAGCAGACCGCTGCTTCCCCGTTCATCCGCGCCTGCCGGCGCGAATCCGTGCCGCACACCCCGGTGTGGTTCATGCGGCAGGCCGGGCGATCGCTGCCCGAGTACTTCAAGGTGCGCGACGGCATCTCGATCCTGGAGTCGTGCACCCGCCCGGAACTCGTCGCCGAGATCACCATGCAGCCGGTGCGGCGGCACGGCGTGGACGCGGCGGTCTACTTCAGCGACATCGTGGTGCCGCTCAAGGCCATCGGCATCGACCTGGACATCAAGCCCGGGGTCGGCCCGGTGGTCGGCGAACCCATCCGCACCCGCGCCGACCTCGCGCGCCTGCGCGCCCTGGAGCCCGACGACGTCTCGTACGTGACCGAGGCGATCGGGCTGCTCACCGCGGAGCTCGGCGCCACCCCGCTGATCGGCTTCGCCGGCGCGCCCTTCACCCTGGCCAGCTACCTCGTGGAGGGCGGCCCCTCGCGCAACCACGAGCGCACCAAGGCGATGATGTACGGCGAGCCCGAGCTGTGGCACGACCTGCTCGACCGGCTCGCCGACATCACCGTGGGATTCCTCAAGGTGCAGATCGAGGCGGGCGCCAGCGCGGTGCAGCTCTTCGACTCCTGGGTCGGCGCGCTCGCCCCCGCGGACTACCGGCGCTACGTCATGCCCACCTCCGTGAAGGTCTTCGACGCGGTCAAGGACTACGGGGTGCCCCGGATCCACTTCGGCGTCGGCACCGGGGAACTGCTCGGGCTCATGGGCGAGGCCGGCGCGGATGTCGTCGGCGTCGACTGGCGGGTGCCGCTCGACGAGGCGGCCCGCCGGGTCGGCCCCGGCAAGGCGCTCCAAGGCAACCTCGACCCGTCCGTCCTCTTCGCCCCCACCTCCGCGGTCGAGGCCAAGGCCACGGAGGTGCTGGACGCTGCGCGTGCGTCGGGGACCGGGCACATCTTCAACCTCGGGCACGGCGTTCTCCCGAGCACCGATCCCGACGCGCTCACCCGTCTCGTCGAGTACGTCCACGAACAGTCGCGGCGCTGACGGTGCCCTGACCCGCCCGGCTGCCCCGTCCTGTTGCGACGGGACCTTGCGGTCCGGCTGTGATTGCTCGCGCAGTTCCCCGCGCCCCTGGCTGGTGCGGTCCCTCCGCGAAAGGAGGGTCACCACCAAGGGGCGCTGGGGGCACTCCCCCTGGCTTCACCGGGGGCACCCCCACCCAGCCGCCAGGCTGGGGGAGGAACCGCGCGACAAGCCCACCACCGGCAGGCGGCCCCTCGACGGGCAGGACGGGGCACCCCGGAGGGTCAGGGCACCCTGCGCCGGAGGCGGTACGCGAGGTAGCCGACAAGCGCGACCACCGCGAGGAACGGCAACGCGACCGCGAGGGCGACGAGCAGCCCGCGGACGGCGACGGTGAACCCGTGCCACCCGACGGCGAACGCGTGCCCGACGGTGGACCAGAACCCGCGATGCCCCGCCGGCCTGGCGACAGCGGCCTTCACGGGCGGCTCGGACAGCTTGAGCGTGATCGTCGCGAGGTCGGTGCGGGACGTGAGGGACTTCTGCTGTGCCTCGAGCGACTCCAGCGCGGACTCGCGGGTGCTCAGCTCCCCCTCCAGGGACACCACGTCGGTGAGGTCGGTCGCCTTGTCCATCAGCGCCCGCACCCGCGCCACGCTGGCCTGCTGCGACGTGATCCGGCTTTTGACGTCGACGACCTGGCCGGTGACGTCCTGCACGTTCACCTTGCGCTCCAACAGCTTCCCGAGCGAGCCGAGTTCGGCGAGCACCGCGTCGTAGCGGGACGGCGGCACCCGGAGCTGGATGGTGGAGGCGGCCCGGCCGTGGGCGTCGACGGTCGTGGTCTCGTCGCCCGCGTAGCCGCCGGCCCGGTCGGCGTCCTGGCGGGCTCTGGCGAGCTGGTCCTGTACGTGCGGGGTGCGCACGCTGAGGGTCGCGGTGCGCACCACGTAGGTCGCCGGCGTCGCGGCGGGCGCCGTACCGGACCGGGTGGTGCCGGAACCGGTGGCGCCGGACGGCGTCGGCGTCGCGGCGTCGTACGGCGCGGAGTCCGCCTGCTTCGCGCCCGCCGCGTCGTCCCGCTGTGCCGACGACGCGTCACCGCCCGACGCGCTGCACCCCGCGACCGCGACGGCCGCGGCCAGCACCAGGGCGCAGCACGCCCCGATCCGCCGCCGGTTCCCCCGCCGGACCGCTCTTCGCCACACCTGCGTGTTCGTCATCAAATCCCCCCGATGTCAGGGCCGTTGGCGTACGAGTGCCGGTTGGACGCGGGGTGCTCGCGGTGGGTTTCGGCCCGGCGGTCCCGAAGGGGTCACGTTCGGAACTCGTTCCGGCGTCTGCGACAGTGGAGCCATGAGCCAGACGCGGGACGGCCGGGACGACCGAGGCGAGCAGGGCGGGCGCGGCGGCCCGGACGGCGGCGCCGGGGCCGCGGGGCATGTCGTGGTCGTCGGCGGCGGGATCTCCGGGCTCGCCGCGGCCCTCGACCTGGCCGCGGGCGGTGCCCGGGTCACCCTGCTCGAAGCGTCCGAGCGGCTGGGCGGGAAGCTGCACGCCGACGAGATCGCCGGAGTGCCGGTCGACCTCGGCGCCGAGTCGATACTGGCCCGGCGGCCGGAGGCGACAGCGCTGGCCCGCGAGGTCGGGCTCGGCGACGACCTCCAGCCGCCCGCCGTCGGGGGCGCGGCGCTGTGGACCCGCGGCCGGCTGCGCCCGATGCCCCAGGGCCAGGTCATGGGCGTGCCGGGCGACCTCGCACCGCTCGCCTCCTCCGGGGTGCTGTCCGCCGCCGGCCTGGCCCGCCTCCCGCTCGACCATGTGCTGCCCCGCACCGAGATCGGCGAGGACACGGCGGTCGGCGGGTACGTCGCCGCCCGGCTCGGCCGGGAGGTGGTGGACCGGCTGGTCGAACCGCTGCTCGGCGGGGTCTACGCGGGCAACTCCTACGAGATCTCGCTGCGCGCCGCCGTACCGCAGCTCTACGCCGCCGCCCACGAGGGCCGCTCGCTCATCGAGGCGGTCCGCGGCCTCCAGCGCAAGGCGGCCGCGGCCGGCGCCGGCGGCCCGGTCTTCAACGGCATCCGCGGCGGGATCGGCCGGCTGCCGCTCGCCGTGGCCGCCGCGTGCCGCGCCGCCGGGGTGCGGATCGAGACCGGCACCCCGGTGCGGGAACTGCGGCGTACCGGCCCGCACGGCTGGCGGATCGGCCTGGACGGCCGCGCGCTGGCCGCCGACGCGGTGGTGATCGCCGTGCCCGCGCGTGCCGCGGCCGACCTGCTCGCCGCCGAGGCACCCGCCGCCGCCGCCGAGTTGGGCGCGGTGGAGTACGCGAGCATGGCGCTGGTCACCATGGCCTTCCGCCGCCGCGACGTGCTGGCCCTGCCACTCAGCAGCGGCTTCCTGGTGCCGCCGGTGGACGGCCGGACGATCAAGGCGGCCACCTTCTCCAGCCGCAAGTGGGGCTGGCTCGACTCCGCCGGGGGCGACACCTTCGTGCTGCGGACCTCGGTCGGGCGGCACGGCGACACCGCCGACCTGGCCTGGGACGACACCGACCTGGTCCGGCTGTCCCGCGAGGACCTGGGCGAGGCGGTGGGCCTGCGGGCCGCGCCGATCGCGGCCCGGGTCACCCGGTGGACGGGCGGGCTGCCGCAGTACGCGGTCGGGCACGTGGACCGGGTACGGCGCCTGCGCGAGCAGGTCGGGAAGCTGCCGGGCGTGGCGCTGTGCGGCGCGGTCTACGACGGGGTGGGCATTCCCGCGTGCGTCGGCAGCGGGCGCCGGGCGGCCGCGGAGGTACTCGCCACCCTGGTGCCGGGTGCCCCGGACGGCGCGGGAGAATAGCCGTATGACCGATTCGACCGCCGATCGCGCCCTCGACTCCGCCGCAGCGGCAGCAGCGGCAGACGCCCAGAACCGGCCCGCCAACGCGGGCAAGAAGGCCAAGGACCTCAACGAGGTCATCCGCTACACCCTCTGGTCGGTCTTCCGGCTCAAGGACGTGCTGCCGGACGACCGCACCGGCTACGCGGACGAGGTGGAGGAGCTGTTCGCACAGCTCGCCGCGAAGGACGTCACCGTGCGCGGCACGTACGACCTGTCCGGGCTGCGGGCGGACGCCGACCTGATGATCTGGTGGCACGCGGAGACCGCCGAGGCGCTCCAGGACGCGTACAACCTCTTCCGCCGCACCCGGCTGGGCCGCGCGCTGGTCCCGGTGTGGTCCAACATGGCGCTGCACCGGCCGGCGGAGTTCAACAAGTCGCACGTCCCGGCCTTCCTCGCCGACGAGGAGGCGCGCGCGTACGTCAGCGTGTACCCGTTCGTCCGCTCCTACGACTGGTACCTGCTGCCCGACGAGGACCGGCGCCGGATGCTCGCCGACCACGGCAAGATGGCGCGCGGCTACCCCGACGTGCGGGCCAACACCGTGGCGTCCTTCTCGCTCGGCGACTACGAGTGGATCCTCGCGTTCGAGGCGGACGAGCTGCACCGGATCGTGGACCTCATGCGGCACCTGCGCGCGTCCGAGGCGCGGCTCCACGTCCGCGAGGAGGTTCCCTTCTACACCGGGCGCCGCCGCCCGGTCGCCGAACTGGTCGCCGGGCTGGCCTGAGCCGGCACCCCCGGCCGGTGCTCCCGGCCGGGGGCCGCGGTACGGCTCACGCGCCGGCCGCGTCCCGCGCGTCGTACGCCTCCCGGGACGTGAGTACCTGCGCGATGTACTGCTCGGACCACGCCTTCACCGCGCCGAGCACGGGGAGCAGTTCACGGCCCATGGGGGTCAGTTCGTAGTCCACCCGGACCGGCACCGCCGGGGTCACGGTGCGCTCCACCATGCCGTCGCGTTCCAGCGCGCGCAGGGTCTGGGTGAGCATCTTCTGGCTGACCCCGGCGATGGTCCTGGCCAGTTCCGCGTACCGGCGCGGCCCCTCCGCGAGGGCGCTGACCACCAGCGTCGTCCACTTGTCGCCGAGCCGGTCCAGCAACTGCCGCGACGGGCACTCCGCGACGAACGCGTCGTACGCGGTACGTGCCGCGGCGCGGCGCTGGGCGGCGGTACGCGTGGCCATGGGCTCTCCTCCGGGTGGGGTACGCACTTTCGGGTGCCTACTTACCAGAAGAGAGTAGCTCTCCGTAGGTTCGCAGGGGTCCGCCCGGCCGGGTGGACACCGAGCCGGGCGCACCGCCCGTCGAGCCGTGAGGAGAGCCGTCATGCGTGCAGTCGTGGTCCGGGACTTCGGGGGTCCCGAAGCGCTCGTGGGCATCGACACGGAGATCCCGGAGCCGGGGCCCGGGCAGGTCCGGATCGCGGTGCGGGCGGCCGGCGTCAACCCGGTCGACGTCGGGGTGCGGACCGGCGGGATGGTGGCCGCGGGCTTCACCTGGGCCCGCCCGCAGACGGGGATCGGCTGGGACGTGGCCGGGACGGTGGACGCGGTCGGGGCGGGCACGCGGTTCGCCCCCGGCGACCGCGTGATCGGTCTGGTCTCACGACTGGACCTGGAACTCGGCGGCTACGCCGAGTACGTGGTGCTCGACGAGGCCAACGTCGGCCGGGCGCCGCGCGCGGCGGGATTCGCCGAGGCGGCCACCCTCCCGCTGAACGGTCTCACCGCCGCGCAGGGACTCGATCTGCTCGGGCTGTCCGCGGGTGACTCGCTGCTGGTCACCGGAGCGGCCGGCGGCGTGGGCGGGTTCGCCGTCCAGCTCGCCGTCCTGCGCGGACTGCGGGTGGTCGCGTCCGCGGGGGAAGGGGACGCGGAACTGGTGCGGGCCCTGGGCGCCGACCACTTCGTGCCCCGCGGCGGGCAACTGGCCGACGACGTGCGGCGCCACGTCCCCGGCGGGGTCGACGGGGTCTTCGACGCGGCCGTGTCGGGGGTCGCGGCCCTGGAGGCGTTGCGGGGCGGCGGCGCCTTCGTCGCGGTCGGGCTCGGCGCGGATCCGGTGCCGCGGCACGGCACCCGCGTGGCCAACGTCTGGGTACGCGCGGACGGCCCGCGGCTCACGGAGTTGGCTGCGCTCGCGGACGCCGGTGCGGTCACCCTGCGGGTGGCGGCCACGTACCCCCTGTCCGCTGCCGCGCAGGCCCACGAACGGCTCGCCGCCGGGTCCGTACGAGGCCGCCTCGTTCTCGTCCCCTGACCTGCCCAGCTGCCCCGTCCTGCCGGCAACGGGACCTTGCGGTCCGCGGTGGTTGTTCGCGCAGTTCCCCGCGCCCCTGACTTGTGCGGGTCCCTCCGCGAAAAGAGCCGCACATACCCAGGGGCGCGGAAAACTGCGCGAGTGACCCACCACCGGCAGGTGGTCCCTCGACCGGCGGGCAGGGGCACCCTGGGGGTCGCGTTACCCCAGCAACGCGGGGTGCTGGGCGATCACCGTCGCCGAGTCCGGTGCCACCTCGGTGAAACCGGCGTCGCGGACCACGGGGAGCCCGGACGCGGCGAGCCGTGACCACTCCGCGGGGGAGGCCGTGCGGACCGCGAGGGGGAAGCCGTCCTCGCGCCAGGCGCGGCGCTGCTCGGCGTCGAGTTCCCACCAGGCGAGCTGGGCGCCGTGCCCGGCCTGGGCCATGGCCTTGCCCGCGGACATGGCGACGTCCGGCGCCATCCAGAGCACGGGGTGGACGGGGTCGGCGGGCGGCGGCGGCTCGGGGTCGTCGAGTTCGGTGCCGGACACCTGGAGCCGGGACAGATCCTTGGGCCAGCCGTCGAGCGGGATCGGGGGGAAGACCCGGACCTCGGCGGTCTTGCCGGTGACGGTGATCCCCGGCAGCGCCTCGGCGCGCTGCCACTCGCTGCGGCGGGCGCGCCGCACGACCTTGCGGATGCGGGCGTCCTGCCAGGCGTGGACCGCGGCCGTCCACTCGCCGTCCTCGGCGGTCGCCCGCTCGTCGGACAGCAGGGTCAGGACGGCCCGGGCCGCCGTCTCGAGGGCGTCGGTGCGGGCCGGCGGCGTCTCGCGCTCGATCCGGACCACGAGGGGCAGGACGTACTGGGGCGCGGCGTCGCGGTCGGTCGCCTCGTGCTGGAAGGGGCTGCTCACCCGGCCAGTGTCCCACCGGCGCTTTGCGGGCCCCGCGGGGTGGGTCAGGATGGGGGCGTGCTGGACGCGAACGGGCCGCGGCCCGAGGGGCTGCGGCTCGACGAGGTCGGGCGGCGCTACGGGTTGCGCGGCCCCTGGGTGCTGCGGGACGTGACGCTGGACGCGCCGGGCGGCTCGCTGGTGCGGGTCGAGGGCGCCAACGGCAGCGGGAAGTCCACGCTGCTGCGGATCGTCGCGGGAGTGGACCGGCCGACTTCCGGGCGCCTGCTCGGGCGGCCCGCGGCCGGCACGGCGTACGTCCCGGAACGGTTCCCGGCCGCGCTGCCCTTCCCCGTGCTGCGCTACCTCACCCATCTCGGCGCCATCCGCGGGCTGCCGCCGGACCTCGCCCGGGCCCGGGCCCAGCACTGGCTGGAGCGGTTCGGCGTCGCCGGTCACGCCCGCACCCCGCTCGACCAACTGTCCAAGGGCACCAGCCAGAAGGTCGCCGTCGCGCAGGCGCTGCTCGCCGATCCGGAACTGCTCGTCCTCGACGAGGCGTGGACCGGCCTGGACACCTCGGCCCGCGCGGTGCTCGACGACGTGGTGCGCGAGCGGGCCGGCGCGGGGGCGACCGTCTTCTACGTCGACCACGACCCGCACCGCCTCGCCGGTGAGGCGACCGCCGTGTACGCGGTGGCCGGGGGCGGTGAGGTCCGGCAGGTCGCGGGCGGCGCGGGCCCGTACCCGTACCGGGACACCGCGGCCGGGCACGTGGTCATCGAGGCCGCGGGCGACGGTGAAGTGCCGCCCGCGGTCCGGCCGTTCGGGCCCCGTCCGGCCGTCGGCGGGCGGCTGACGGTCGAGGCGCCGGCGGGGGAGTCCGACGGCGTGCTGCGCGCGCTGCTCGGCGCCGAGCCGCCCTGGCACATCGAGGCGGTCCGCACGAGCGCGCCGCCGCCCGGTCCGCCGGTGCCCGGGGCGACGCCGCCCGCGCGGGAGACGGCCGGTGCCGCCCCCGCCGGCCGCCCGCGGCGGACGCTCGGCGCGCTGGTCCGCTACCAGTCCGACCTGATGCTGCGCTCGCACCGCTGGCTGCCGCCGCTCCTCCTCTACGGCGCCGTGATGGGCATCGGCGTGGCCGGCGGCCAGCCGCTGCTCGGCTCGCTGGGGTACGCGGGCGCGCTGCTGCTGCCGGTCGCCGCGTGGCTGGTGCGGGTGTGCGCGACGGGTGAACCGGGGGCCGCGCGGGCCTGCACGGCCTCGGCGGTGGGACCGGGCCGCGCGCACCTGGGGGCGCTGCTCGCCGCGCTGGCCGCCTCCACGCTGCTCGCGCTGGCCGGTACCGGGGTCGTCGCGGTGGTCAGCGGGGCGCACACGGACGATCTGACGGTCGCCGTCCCGGTCGGCCCCGCGGTGCTGGCCGGGCTGATGGCCGCGGCGGTGTCGGTGCTGCTCGGCACGGCGGTCGGCGCGCTGACGAATCCGCCGCTGCTGCCGGGGACGGGCTGGTCGGTGCTGGTCACGGGGTTCTTCGCAGGCGCCGTCCTGCTGACCACCGGGTCGCCGGCGCAGGCCGCGGTGACCTCGCTCGTGCACGGGTCGCAGACCGGCGCGGTGCACTACCCGGTGGTCGCCCTGGTCGGGGCGACCTGCGCGGCGGTGGCGGCGTTGTGGGTGTCGGTGCGGGCGGTCGCCCGACTGGGAGCCGCGCGGCCCTGACCCGGGACCGTCCGAAACCCGGCAGTGCCTCACGCGCCGGCGGCGGCTCCGCCCGGGAGGGCGTCGACGACGCCCTCCGCCATCGGCGGCGTGACCGCCCGCAGGCAGCCGGCGGCGAGTTCGGCGGCGCCGATCTGCGCCTCGTGGGTGCCGTGGTGCCCGCAGGCAAACGCCCCCGAGACCGCCCCGGCCAGCGCGCACTGGTCGAGATCGCCGCCGTCGAAGAGGGTGTGCAGGAAGGCCGTGACGTAGGCGTCGCCCGCGCCGTTGCTGTCCACCACCGGCAGCTCGGGGCGGACCACCGGGAAGTGCCGGACCAGCTCGGGCCGGGCGCGTTCCACCACGTACGATCCGGCGGCGCCGTCGGTGGCCACCGCGAGACGGGCCCGGCCGCGGGCGATGATCCCGCGCAGGACGTCGGGTGCCCGCCCCGGGACCGCGGCGGCACTCATGAAGAGGTAGTCCGCGCCGTACGCCCACGGGTGCGCCGACGGGTCGGTACCGTTCCAGGCGTGCAGGTCGGTCGACACCGGGACGTCGCGCCGCCGGGCCTCGGCGAACAGTTCGCGGTTGACGTGCGAGCGGGAGAGGTACACGTGCCGGGCGCGGTCCAGGTGCGGACCGCAGAAGGAGACCGGCATCAGCAGGTCGGCCGGGTGGCGGCCGTCGAAGAAGGAGAACCGGCGGCCCTCGCGGTCGACCAGGTTGACGCTGCGCGGGGTGCCGGCCGGAGCGGGCAGGTGGTCGAAGTCCAGGCCGGCCGAGGCGTAGCGGTCCAGGATCAGGCGGCCGAGCATGTCGTCGCCGAGGAAGTCGAGGAACTTGGTGCGGCGGCCCAGGGCGTGGAAGTTCAGCGCCACGCCGTTGCCCGCGTGCGCGACGTAGTCCCGGATCGGCGGCACCGGGAGCGAGTCGCCGCCGGGGATCCGCAGCTCGTCGACCCGGACGACGGTGTCGACACCGCAGCCGCCGACGACGAGGACGTCGTGGTCCGCAGCGTCCTCGGCGCCGTCCGTCATGCCGCTGCTGTCCGTGCCGCTGCTGCCGTCCACGGCCATCCCCCCGGTTCGGTGCGTGACCGATCACCCTACCGGGACCGGGGGAGGAGGCGGGAGGTCAGCTCTCGGCGGGGGCCAGCCGCAGCGAGATCGAGTTGATGCAGTAGCGCTGGTCGGTGGGGGTCTGGTAGCCCTCGCCCTCGAAGACGTGGCCCAGGTGCGAGCCGCAGTTGGCGCAGCGCACCTCGACGCGGGCCATGCCCATCGAGCGGTCCTCGATCAGCTCGACCGCGTCGGACTCGGCCGGGTCGTAGAAGGAGGGCCAGCCGCAATGCGACTCGAACTTCGTGTCCGACCGGAACAGCTCCGCGCCGCAGGCACGGCACGAGTAGACGCCCTCGGTCTTGGTGTCGGTGTACTCCCCGGTGAAGGGGCGCTCCGTACCGGCCTGGCGCAGCACCGCGTACTCCTGCGGGGACAGCTCGGAGCGCCACTGCTCGTCGGTCTTGTCGACCTGGTACTTGCGCGCTTCCTGCGACATGCGAACCTCCTCAGTCGGGCTCGGACGGTCAGTCGGCGAGCCGGGCGAGAATCAGGGGACCGAGGTCCGTCACGTCCCCGGCCCCCATGGTGAGAACGAGATCACCGGGCTTCGCCATTCCCGCCACCAGGTCCACGGCCGCGTCCCGGTCGTGCACGGCCGTCACGTCGGCGCCCGCCGCCCGGGCCGCGTCCACGATCAGCTCGCTGGTGATGCCCGGCAGCGGGTCCTCGCGGGCCGGGTAGATGTCCAGGACCAGCGAGGCGTCGGCCGCCGCGAGCGCGCCGCCCATCTCGGTGCCCAGCTCCTTGGTCCGGCTGAACAGGTGCGGCTGGAAGACCACCAGCACCCTGCCCCGGCCCGCCTGCGGCCCGCCGTCGGTGCCGCCCGTGCCCGTGGCCTGGCGGATCGCGGCCAGATCGGCGGCCATCTCCGTCGGGTGGTGCGCGTAGGAGTCGATCACCTGCACGCCCGCGGCCTCGCCCTTGAGCTGCAGGCGCCGCCTGACCCCGGTGTACTTCGCCAGCGCGGACGCCAGGTTGCGGGCGGGCGCGCCGGCGGCGATGCCCGCGGCCAGGGCGGCGACCGCGTTGTGCGCGTAGTGCCGGCCGGGCACCGAGACAGTGAAGGTGAGCATGCGGCCGTCCAGTAGCACGCTGACCTCGCTGGTCAGCCCGCGCGGGTTGATCCGCGTGATCCGCACGTCCGCGCCCTCGGCCTCGCCGACGGTCACGATCCGCAGGCCGCCGATGTCCCGCACCCGGGAGGTCAGCTCGACCGCGCCGGACTGGTCGGAGGAGATCACCAGGGTGCCGCCGGGCAGCACCTTGCCGACGAACTCCTCGAAGGACGCGTACACCTCCTCCAGGGACGCGTAGTTCGCGTGGTGGTCCAGCTCCACGTTGAGGACCACCGCGACCTGCGGGGCGTACCGGTGGAAGCTGCGGTCCGACTCGTCGGCCTCGGCGACGAAGATCCCGCCGCCGCCGTGCTGCGCGTTGGACCCGGGCGCGTCCAGGTCGCCGCCGATCGCGTACGACGGGTCGAGGCCCAGCGTGCCCAGCGCCACCGCGAGCATGGAGGTGGTGGTGGTCTTGCCGTGCGTGCCCGCCACCGCGATCGGGACGGTGCCCTCCATCAGCGCGGCCAGCGCGTCACTGCGGTGCACCACCGGCAGGCCCCGCTCACGGGCCGCGACCAGCTCGGGGTTCTGCGCGCGGATCGCGCTGGAGACGACCACGGCCGACGCGTCGGGCGCAAGGTGCGCCGCATCATGGCCGATGTGCACGGTCGCGCCCAGTGCCCGCAGCGCCTGCGCCGTCTCGGAGTCCTTCGCGTCGCTGCCCGCCACCCGCGCCCCCCGCTGGGCGAGGATCTTCGCGATCCCCGACATCCCGGCGCCGCCGATGCCGATGAAGTGCGGTCGGTCCAGGTCGGGGGGTACGGGCGGGCCGGACGGGCTCATGCGCGGGTCTCCAGGAAGTGGTGGACGGACGAACCAGGCCACGATTCTTGCATCTCCGCGCGGGCGGCCCCCGCCGCTGCCGCCGCGCCGCGCTCAGTCCTGCTGCGCGAACAGCTTCAGCACCGGCACGCCCACTTTGTGCCGGGCCCGGGAGGTCCAGTCCCGGTGGAAGAACTCCTCCACGAAGTGCGGCGCGGTCAGCACGACCACCTCGTCCGCGCTGTGCTGCTCGACCACATCCTTCAGCTTGTCCAGCGGGTGGCTCTGCACCACCTCGCCCTCGGCCTGCTTGCCGGCGGCCCGCAACGCCTCCACGGAGTGCGCGAGGGAGCGCTCGGCGGGCGGGTAGGCGTCCTGGCCCTCCGGCACCTCGTTCTCCCGGGCGGCGTCGTCGAGGTGGCCGAGCGCCACGTCGTCCACGGCCCGCAGCAGGCGGTCCTGGTCGCCGCGGGGTTGCATGAGAACGACGAAGGAGACCTGCTCGTCACCGTGCAGAGTGGTGACCAGCTCCACATCGGCCGCGGCGAGCGGCCTCTCGATCATGAGTACGGTCGTGAACACGGACGCGTCCTTCTCTCTCGCGAGCGAGGCCCTGATCCTCACCGGGCACCGCTTCCATTGTTCCCGCGGGACACGAAGCGGAACGAAGGAATCCGCTTTTTTCCGCCGCACGTCCCCCGGGAGAGTGCCTTATGCCGTGACCTGCGGCTCCGATCGTTTGACGTAGCGGGTGAACAGGAAGCCGTCCTCCTCCAGCACCGACGCCGGCGCGAAGCGGGCCGGCCCCGCGACCCCCGGCCCGTTCATGATCCGGGGGGCGTCACCGCCGACGGCGAACGGCGACACCGTCAGGCACAGCTCGTCCACCACCTCCGCCGCCGCGAACTGGGCGAGTACCCGCGGGCCGCCCTCGTGCAGCATCCGCGTCAGACCCAGCGCCGCCAGTTCGCGTACCGCGCGCACCGGGTCCACCCCCTCGCCTTCCCCGGCGATCACGACCCGCACCCCCGCGGCCTCGGCCGCCGCCCGGCGCCTCGGGTCGGCCCCGGCGCCCGCCAGCACCAGCGTCGGGGTGCTCGGCGCCGTGTACAGCGGCGCCGTGAAGTCCAGGTCGAGCCGCCGGCTGACCACCGCGACGGCCGGGGCCGGGGTCTGGCCGGCCGCGGCGCGGCGCTCGGCGAACGCCGCGCGGGCCTTCGCCGGGCGGTAGCCCTCCTGGCGGACCGTCTCCGCGCCCACCACGATCACGTCGGCCAGCGCGCGCAGCGTGCCGAAGATCCGCATGTCCGCGGCGGAGGACAGGGCGGCCGACCGGCCCTCGTGGCGGGCGGCGCCGTCCAGCGAGGCGACCATGTTCGCCCGCAGGTAGGGGCCCGCCTCCCGCGGGGGGTACGCGTAGCTCTCCGCCAGGTCGACCGGGTGCGCCGCCGGTCCGGGCGGGGGGAACAGTTGCTGCATTTCCGCAGTCTCCCATCCGTTCCCGGCCGCCTCCGTGCGCGCCGTGCGGTGTCCGGCCGCCCTTCCCCCGCCTGCCCGTCCGGGGCCGCCCCCACCGGATGCGGGGGCGGTCGGGCGGCCCAGGTACTGTGGGATGTCGTGTCAGGGGAAGTCACCGCAGGAACAGCCGCACCGGTCGTGCTCGCCGAGCGCGACCCGCACGTGGACGCCACCCGGCTGCTCGCCGAGTTGGTGCCTCCGCCGCGGTTCGGCGCGGTCCGGTTCGCGACGTACGTCCCGGACCAGGCGCAGCCCAGCCAGGCCCGGGCGGTGCGCGCGCTGGAGGAGTTCGCGGCGGGGATCGGCGGTCCGGCCCCCGGGAGCGCCCGGCGGAAGTGGTTCCGTGTCAGGGAGCCCGAGCGGCCGAGCATCCCCGGCGGGGTCTATCTGGACGGCGGGTACGGCGTCGGCAAGACCCACCTGCTCGCCTCCCTGTGGCACGCCGCCGAGGCCCCGCCCGAGCAGAAGGCGTTCGGCACCTTCGTGGAGCTGACCAACCTCGTGGGCGCGCTCGGCTTCCGCCCGGCCGTCGACGCGCTCAGCTCCCACCGCCTGGTCTGCATCGACGAGTTCGAGCTGGACGACCCGGGCGACACCGTGCTCGTCTCCACCCTCCTCACCCGCCTCGCGGCGGCCGGGGTGCGGCTCGCCGCCACCTCCAACACGCTGCCCGGGAAGCTGGGCGAGGGCCGCTTCGCCGCCGCCGACTTCATGCGGGAGATCCAGGGGCTGTCCGCCCGGTTCACCTCGCTGCGGATCGACGGGGACGATTATCGGCACCGGGGGCTGCCGCAGGCCCCCGACCCCTACACCGACGCGCAGGTCACCGCGGCCGCCGCGCGGACGCCCGGCGCGGCGCTCGACGACTTCGGGCCGCTGGCCGCGCACCTCGCCGCGGTCCATCCCAGCCGGTACGGCGCGCTCGTGGACGGTGTGGCGGCGGTGTTCCTCCGGGGGGTGCGGCCGGTCACCGATCAGGCCGCGGCGCTGCGGCTGGTGGTTCTCGCGGACCGGCTCTACGACCGCGAGGTGCCGGTGATGGCGTCCGGGGTGCGGTTCGATCAGCTGTTCTCCGCGGAGATGCTCTCCGGGGGGTATCGGAAGAAGTATTTCCGGGCGGTGTCCAGGCTGACGTCGCTCGCGCGGGATTCCTCGCGGTTCGCCTGACCCTCCGGGGTGCCCCGTTCTGTTGTTGCGGGACCTTGCGGTCCGGCTGTGGTTGCTCGCGCAGTTCCCCACGCCCCTGGTTTGTGCGGGTCCTCCACTTCGACCCTCCGGAGTGCCCCGTTCTGCCGGTTGAGGGACCACCTGTCGGTGGTGGGTCGCTCGCGCAGTTCCCCGCGCCCCTTGAGTTGCCGTTCGTTCGCATGGCCAGCGTGTCAGGGCACCGTCGCCTGCGGGAGACCCGACCTCCCAGCCGCCAGGCCGGGGGAGAACTGCGACGAGCCACAGTGCACGGGCACCGTGAGAACCGGCAGCACCTGCCCCGGGGCGCGGCGAACCCCGGGGGCGGATGGCGGAGGCGGGGGAATGCCCGCAGGATGGGGGGATGGTGGAACTGGGCGGATTGCTGCGGGTGGAGCCGGGTGGGGAGCCGGTGGACTTGTCGGCGTACGACCCGCGGGGGACTCCGGGGGGTCCCGGGGGCAAGAAGAAGGGCCTCGCGGAGATCGAGCGGCTGCGGCCGCGCCTGGCCGCACTGCAGGAGAAGCTGTTCGCCCAGAGTGCGGTCGGCGGCGACCCGCGCCGGCTGCTGCTGGTCCTGCAAGGCATGGACACCTCCGGCAAGGGCGGCACCGTCAAGCACGTGGTCGCGGGGCTCAACCCGGTCGGCCTGCGGGTGCGGGCGTTCAAGGCGCCCACGGAGGAGGAACTCCGGCACAACTTCCTGTGGCGCGTGCGCAAGGCGCTCCCGCAGCCGGGCGAGATCGGCGTCTTCGACCGCTCGCACTACGAGGACGTGCTGATCGCCCGGGTGCACGACCTGGTCCCCGAGGCGACCTGGAGCCGCCGCTACGCCGAGATCAACCGCTTCGAGCGCGGGCTGGCCGAGGACGGCGTGACCGTGCTGAAGGTCTTCCTGCACATCAGCCCCGAGGAGCAGCGCGCCCGGCTGCTGGCCCGGCTGGACCGGCCCGGCAAGCACTGGAAGTTCAGCCCCACCGACGTCGAGGACCGCGCGCGCTGGCCTGACTACCAGCAGGCGTACGAGGCGGTGCTGGAGCGCTGCTCGACGCAGGAGGCGCCCTGGTACGTGGTCCCGGCGGACCGCAAGTGGTACCGGAACTGGGCGATCAGCCGGCTCCTGCTGGAGCACCTGGAGCGGATCGGCCCGGAGTATCCGGAGCCCGGCTTCGACCCGGAGAAGTACCGCCGGCTGCTGCTCGCCCTGTGAGCCGGCCGCCGGGTGGCGGCGCGGGTCAGCCCGAGCAGGCGGTGCGCTGCGCCTCCTGCCACTCGCACACCGGGCAGAGGGTCGCGCCTTTGGTGCTGTTGGGGTGCTCGGTGGGTTCGCCGCACAGCACGCAGTCGGCGCGCGGTTCCGCGGCGGGAGCGGCGGCTGGGGTCCCGGTGTCCGGGGGCGGCTGGTTCACGGCTTCACCGTAACCCCGTCGGAACCCGGCTCGGAGGCGCGCAGGACGGCCGCGCCCCGGGGCGGGAGCCGGACGGTGGGACCGGGCACGACGCGGCACTCGGGGCGGGCCATCAGCACGTGGTAGGGGCGGCGCAGCGGGACCCGGGCGGGGGCGTCGGAGAAGTTGACCAGGATGCAGAACGGCCCGCGCGAGATCCGCAGGGTGCGGCCGCCCGCCGTGGCGGTGATGGTGTCCAACTGCGGTGACGTGAGGGCGGGTTCGGAGCGGCGCAGGGCGATCAGGTCGCGGTACCACTCCAGCAGTTCGCGGTGCGCGGGCTTGTCCGCCTCCGCCCAGTCCAGGCAGGACCGGTCCCGGGTGGCCGGGTCCTGCGGGTCGGGCACGTCCTCCTCGGCCCAGCCGTGCGCCCCGAACTCCCGCCGCCGCCCGCGGGTGATGGCCGCGGCCAGCTCCGGGTCGTCGTGGTCGGTGAAGAACTGCCAGGGTGTGGTCGCCCCCCACTCCTCGCCCATGAAGAGCATCGGGGTGAACGGCGAGGTCAGCACCAGCGCGGCGGCGGCGCCGAGTTGCTGACCGGTGAGCCTGTCACCGGTCGCCCGGTTGCCGATCTGGTCGTGGGTCTGGGCGTAGCCGAGCAGCCGGTGCGCCGGCACCGTCGCCACGTCCAGCGGGCGGCCGTGGTGGCGGCCGCGGAAGGACGACCAGGCGCCGTCGTGGAAGAAGCCGTGGGTGAGCACCTTGGCGAGCGCGTTGGGACCTGCGGCGGCGAAGTCGGCGTAGTAGCCCTGGTTCTCCCCGGTGACGGCGGTGTGCACGGCGTGGTGGAAGTCGTCGTTCCACTGGGCGTGCAGGCCCAGGCCGCCCGCGTCGCGCGGCGCGGTGGTGCGCGGGTCGTTCAGGTCGGACTCGGCGATGAGGAACAGCGGCCGGCCGAGCGCCGCCGACAGCCCGTCCACGGCGGTGGACAGCTCCTCCAGGAAGTGCAGCGCGCGGGTGTCGACCAGGGCGTGCACCGCGTCCAGGCGCAGGCCGTCGAGGCGGTAGTCCCGCAGCCAGGCCAGCGCGCTGCCGATCAGGAAGTCGCGCACCTCGTCGGAGCCGGGCGCGTCGAGGTTGACCGCGTCTCCCCAGGGGGTGTGGTGCCGGTCGGTGAAGTACGGCCCGAACGGCGGCAGATGGTTGCCGGAGGGGCCCAGGTGGTTGTGCACCACGTCCAGGACCACGCCCAGGCCGTGCCGGTGCGCCGTGTCGACAAAGCGCTTCATCGCCTCGGGCCCGCCGTAGGGCTCGTGCACCGCCCACAGGGACACGCCCTCATAGCCCCACCCGTTGGTGCCGGGGAAGGGGCAGACCGGCATCAGTTGCACATGGGTGATGCCGAGCCGGGCCAGGTGCGGCAGCCGCTCCACCGCCGCGTCGAAGGTGCCCTGCGGGGTGAACGTGCCGACGTGCAGCTCGTAGAGCACCGCGCCCGGCAGGCCGCGGCCCGGCCACGGCGACTTCCAGCAGAAGGCGTCCTGGTCGACCACCGCGCTCGGCCCGTCCGGGCCGTCCGGCTGCCGCCGCGAGCGCGGGTCGGGCAGCGGCTGCCCGCCGTCGAGCCGGTAGGTGTACCGGGTGCCGTGCTCCGCGGTCAGGTCGGCCAGCCACCAGCCGGCCCGCGCGGGGTCGGGCCCCATGCCGTACGCCTGCCCGTCGATCAGTGCCTCCACCTTGCCGGCGTTCGGCGCCCACACCTCGAACAGCACGCAACGGCTCCTGTCCGGCCCGGTCGTCCCGGCCCCTCGTCGTTCCCGGCTCCGTCGGGTGGTACCCCGTGGCGCCCGTCCCGTACCGGGACCGCGATGGTCCCCGGGCACATGCATGCCCGGGGACGGGCCGCTCTAGTGCAGCACTAGACGAAGTCCACCCGCTCCTGGGTGATCGGGTACCCGGCCCGTGCGAAGGCGCGGGCCATCGGGAAGTTCGGCTGGTCGGTCGCGGCGGCGATCCGGTCGGCGCCCCGCTCCACCAGGTCGTGCGTGCACTCGACCAGCAGGTCGTACGCGTAGCCGCGGCCGCGCTGCTCGGGCACGACCGCGATGAAGCCGATGCACGCCATGGCCGGGTTGCGGGCCGGGATGTGCACGCCGACCACCTCGCCCTGCGGGGTGTACGCCACGCGCCGCCAGTCGTTGGGCGAGGGCATCCAGTCGAGCACGGCGAGGGTCTCGTCGAGCGCGGTGTCCAGCCCGTGCGCGTCCAGGTTCATCCGGTCGTGCGCGTCCAGCGTGCCCGTCATGATCCGGGCCATGACCGCGCGGAAGGCGCCGTCGTCGGGCTCCGGCCGGTACACCAGCCGTCCGGTGCGCTCGGGCAGCGGGTCCTCGCCCGCGGTCCAGGTGTAGCGGTAGCGCTCCACGAGCTTGCGCATCCCGGCGGCCTCGGCGGCGGCCGCCCGCGCCTCGTACGCGGCGCGCGGCGCGGGGTGCTCGCGCCAGCCGGACGGCAGGACGATGCCGTACTCGGCGAACAGCGGCGCGGCCCGCAGGAGTTCGACCGCGGCGGCCTCCTCGCCGTCCGCGAAGTCGAACCAGTCCAGGGCGACCGGCTCGGCGTCGCCGGGCTTGGCCCACCATGCGGCGCGGGCCACCACGACGCCGTCGCGCAGGGCGACCCACGACCACTCGGGGCGGTACTCGCCGCCCGCGTCGAGGGTGGCGAAGTCCTGCCCGAGCAGGGCACGGCCGACCTCCGCCGAGGCGGGCAGGGAGGTGAACAGGGGGGACTCGCCCGCGGTCAGCGAGCGGAGAACCAGATCAGACATGTGAGTCCTTCGGGAGTTCGCGGTGCGCTCCCGTACGGAGTCACGAACGTCCAGCGGACGGGCGGGAGCGCGGCAGAATGAATGTCGACATCGCTCTCGCCTCCTCTTCCGGGTCCTGGCTGGACGTGGTCGTGACCGTAGTCCAGCCCCGCGAGAGGTGTCCAGCGCTTTTCACGGCGCCTCCTCACCGGCGCGTACTCCCGCGGCGGAGTCCCCGGAGCCGGCCCGGTCCACCGATCCGCCGGCGTTCCAGCTCGCCAGCAGCGCCAGACGTTCCGCGGTCGGCGAGCCGGCCGGCGCGGTGTACGCCACCAGCAACTGGTCCGGCTCGCCCGGCAGCGCCAGCGTCTCGTACCCGAAGTCCAGGTCGCCGGCGAGAGGATGGCGCAGCCGCTTCACGCCGTATGTCTTCTCCTTGACCTGGTGGTCCGCCCACAGCCGCCGGAAGTCCTCGCTGTGCACGGACAGCTCGCCGACCAGCGCGGCCAGCCGCTCGTCGTCCGGGCGGCGCCCGGCGTACAGCCGCAGGTACGCGACGGTCTCGGCGGCGACGGCCGGCCAGTCCCGGTAGAAGGTGCGGGCGTCGGGGGTCGCCGACCTGGTGGACGTCTCCTCGATCGGCGCCCACCTGACCTTCCCCGGGTACGCCGTCTACAGCGCCACCAAGGCCGCGCTCACCCACCTGTCGGCCTCGCTGCGCGCCGAGTTCGGCCCGCGCGGCGTGCGGGTGACCAACATCGAACCCGGCCTGACCGGCACCGAACTGGGCGGGCACGTCGACAACCCGGGGCTCGCCGCCGAGCTGGACGGCATGTTCGAGGCGATGGAGGCGATGACCCCGCAGGACATCGCGGACCTGATCGGCTATGCCACCAGCCGCCCGGCCCGGGTTAACCTGCGGCAGGTGATCATCCTGCCGACCCGGCAGGTGTGAACGGGCGACGTGAGCGGGGGTGCGGCGATGGACCTGGACCTGGCCCAGGTGCGGGCCTTCACGGTGACGGCCGAACGGCTGCACTTCGGGCAGGCGGCCGCCGAACTGTTCCTCACCCAGCAGGCGTTGTCCAAGCGGGTGGCCCGGCTGGAGGACGCCCTGGGCCGCAAGCTCTTCGAGCGGACCGGCCACGGCGTGGAACTGACCGCGGCCGGGCGGCGCTTCCTCGAACCGGCCCGGGAACTGGTCCGGGCCGGCGAGGCCGCGGTCGCCGCCGCCCGGCTCGACGAGCGCCCGCTGCGGATCGGCGTCTGGGGCCACCTCTTCGCCCCGATGCGCACCCTCCGCACGCTGGTGGACCGCGAACCCGGCCTCGCCATCGAGCTGGGCCCGCGGCCCGGCTTCACCGAGGCGATGGCCGGACTGCGGTCCGGCGAGATCGACTTCGGCCTGGGCCGCACCCACGCGCTGGACGAGCCCTGGCCGCCCGCCGTCACCCGGCGGCTGGTCCGGCTGGAGCCGGTCAAGGCCGTGATGAGCCGGGAGAACCCGCTGGCCGGGGTGGACGTGCTCAGCCCCGCGGACCTGCGGGCCGGGCGGATGTGGTTCCCCGCACCCGCCGGGCGCGTCGGGTTTCTGGCCGCCTTCGCCGCGCACTTCGCGGTGCCGGCCGACTTCGCCGGGATCAACCTCGGCCTCGACCCCTTCTTCGGGTACCTCCACGACCACCCCGAGCACTTCTCGCTGATCTGCGCCGACGTCGAGGTGCCGCCGGCCGCCGACCTGCACGAAGCGGCCCTCGCCGGCCCGGTGCCCCTCTACGCCTGGCACGCGGTGTGGCGTACCCACGAACGGCACGCGGTGCTCCCGCAGTTGCTCGCGGCCTTCGCCGCGGCCGCCCGCGACGAGGGCTGGCTCGACCACGACCCGCAGCGGCACTGGCTCCCCGAGGAGGACATGCCCTCGGCGTAGCGGAGGGGGACGGCCCGGGCGTGCGGCGGCGCCGCGGTCAGCGGGCCAGCAGTGCGCGCAGGGCCGCGGCCACCTCCGCGGGGGCCTCCTCCGCCATGAAGTGGCCCCAGCCGACGGTGGTGTGCACCAGGTCGGACGCCCACCCGCTCCACAGTTCGCGCGCGTCGTAGCCGAGGGCCGCGCCCCAGTCCTGCTGGAGCACGGTGACCGGCATCCGCAGCCGGTTCCCGGCTTCCCGGTCGGCCCGGTCGTGGTCGACGTCGATCCCGGCGGACGCGCGGTAGTCGGCGACGATCGACGGGACGGCCGCGCGGCACGCCTCCAGGTACGCCGTACGCACCTCCGCCGGCAGCGCGCCGGGGTCGCCGGACCACGCGTCCAGGAAGTGCCCGAAGAACGCGTCCGGCGCCGCACCGATCATCTGCTCGGGCAGGCCGGGCGGCTGCGCCATCAGGTACAGGTGGAAGCCGATCGCGGCCGAGGTGCCGTGCATCGCCGCCCACATGTCGAGGGTGGGCAGCACGTCCAGACAGGCCAGGTGCGTCACCGCGTCCGGGTGGTCGAGCCCGGCGCGGAACGCGACCAGCGCGCCGCGGTCGTGGCCCGCCAGCGCGAAGCGGTCGTGCCCGAGCGCCCGGGCCAGGGCGACGGTGTCGGCCGCCATCGTGCGCTTGCTGTAGGCGGTGCCGTCCGGGTCGGCGGGTTTGTCGCTCGCGCCGTACCCGCGCAGGTCCGGGCAGATCACGGTGTGGTCCGCGGCGAGGTCGGCGGCCACGTGCCGCCACATCAGGTGGGTCTGCGGGAAGCCGTGCAGCAGCACGAGGGGGCGGCCCGAGCCGCCGATCGCCACGTTGAGGCTGACGCCTTCCGCCACGGGGACGCGGCGCTGCTCGAAGTTCGGGATCGCGAGGGGTGTCGGTGCCATGGGTTTTTGAGCCGTTCTGGGCTGGTTTTTTCCGGTGGGAGGTCCAGCTTCTCCCGCCCCGATCAGCAACGAATCAGTGTGCCCCGGTCCGCCCGGGGTGCCCAGTCCTGTCGGTTCCCGGACCATCCGGCGGTGGGTGGCTTGTCGCGCAGTTCCCCGCGCCCCTCGGAGGCTCGCCGTCGTGGCCGCGCCTCGATTCCGACCGCTACGCGGTGGGTGGCTTGTCGCGCAGTTCCCCGCGGCCCTGGAGAACACGCCGCTCGCCCGCGTTCGACGGGGGACCCGCACGCACAGGGGCGCGGCGAACTGCGCGGGCAACCACTTGCCGGGTGGAGGCCGAGTCCGGGCCGGGCTGGTACGGGGGGAGCCGTAGCGTGGGGGGATGGAGGACGTGGTGTTCGGGGTGCTCGGCGCGGTCGTGGGGGAGCGCGGCGGGAGGCCGCTCGCACTGAAGGGCCCGCGGCACAAAGCGGTGCTGGCCCGGCTGGTGGTGGCCCGACGGCGGGTCGTACCGGTGGCGCGGCTCGTCGAGGACCTGTGGGAGGAACCGCCGCGGGGAGCGGTGGGCGCGGTGCAGACGTTCGTCGCCGCGCTGCGCCGGGTGCTGGAGCCGGAACGACCGCCGAGGACCCCGGCCCGGCTGCTGGTGACGGAGGGACCCGGGTACGCGCTGCGGGCGGAGCCGGACGCGGTGGACGCCTGGCGGTTCGAAGCCGCGGTACGCGCCGCCGCCACGCTGCCACCCGCACAGGCGCTGGACCGGCTCCAGGAAGCCCTCGGAATGTGGCGCGGCCCCGCGTTCGCCGAGTTCGCGGATGAGCACTGGGCGCGGGCCGAACGCGCCCGGCTCGCCGAACTCCGCCTCCAGGCCGAGGAGCGCCGGGCCGAGGCGCGGCTGGCGCTGGGGCTGGCCGCGGAGGCGGTGCCGGACCTGGACGCCCACCTCGCCGACCATCCCTGGCGCGAGGACGCCTGGCGGCTGCTGGCCCTCGCGCTGTACCGCGGTGGCCGCCAGGGCGACGCGCTGGCGGTCCTGCGCCGCGCGAGGGCCATGCTCGTCGACCGGCTGGGGGTGGACCCGGGCCCGCGGCTGCGCCGCCTGGAGGCGGAGATCCTCGCCCAGGACCCGCGCCTCGACCCCGACCCGGCCCCCGAACCCCCCAGCTCCGCCGACCGGTTGTGGCGGGAGACCGCCGCGGCCTACGACCGTACGGTCGGCGGGGGCGCCAGGGCCCGGCTGGAGTCGACCGTCGGCCTGATCCGCAACCTCGCGGTGACCGGGGGCGGCGGGCTGGAGGCGGCCCGGCGGCACCGGCTCGCGGCGATCTCCGCGGCGGAGGAACTCGTCGACCCGGAGCTGACCACCCGGGTGATCGGCGGCTACGACGTGCCCGCGATCTGGACCCGGGGCGACGACCCCGCGTCGGACGCGCGGATCGTCGAGGCGGCCGAACGCACCCTGGCGGCGCTGCCCTCGCGGGGTACGGGCCGGGCGCCGGAGCCGTACGACGCGGCGCGCTGCCGCCTGCTCGCCACGATCGCGGTCGAGATGCGCGGCACCCGCTCCCCGCGCGGCCCGGAGGCGGCCCGGGCGGCCGAGGAGGCCGCGCGGCGGCTGGACGATCCGGGGCTGCTCGCGTACGCGCTCAACGGGGTGTTCATGCAGTCCTGCACCCGGGCCGGCCTGGCCCCGCGCCGGGACGAGGTCGGCGCCGAACTCGTCACGCTCGCCGCCCGGCACGGCCTCGCGACCTTCGAGGTGCTCGGGCACCTGATCCGGATGCAGGCGCGGGCCGCGCGCGCCGACTTCGCCGCCGCCGACGCGCATGCCGCCGCGGCGGACCGCCTGGCCGTACGCCACGAACTGCCGCTGGTCGGCGTCTTCACCGAGTGGTACGCGGCGCTGCGGCTGGCCGCCAGTGGGCCGCCGGGTCCGGCCGAGGCCGCGTACCGGGCAGCCGACGCCCGGCTGGAGGGCGCGGGCATGCCCGGCGTACGGCGCGGCCTGCTGCCGCTCGCGCTGCTGTGCCGCCGGCTCGCGGACGGCGCCGCGCCCGTCGAGGACGCCGCCGGGCGGATCGAGCCCGGCGCGGACTGGGGCCCGTACCGCCCCTGGGCCGAGCCGTTCCTCCTGCTGCGCGACGGCCGGCGCGCCGACGCTCGCGACGCGCTGGGCGCCGTGCCCGAGCCGCCCGCCGACCTCACCTACGAGGCCCTGTGCTGCCTGCACGCGTGCCTCGCCGCGCACTTCGCCGACCGCCCGGCCCTGCGGGCCGCCCGCGCCCGCCTGGTGCCGGCCGCCGCCGAACTCGCGGGCGCGGGCACCGGCATGTTGACGGCCGGCCCGGTGGCTCGCCATCTCGCCCTGATCGGCGCGGCGTTGGGCGAGTAGCCGGGTGCCGGGCGCGGCCCGTTCAGGACGCGGAGCCCACCGGGTCGTCGGAGAGCTGGTAGCCCTCGGCCTGGAGGCGGAAGAGCGCGGCATAGCGGCCGTCGCGGGCCATCAGGGCCGCGTGGTCGCCCTCCTCGACGATCCTGCCGCCTTCCAGGACGACGATGCGGTCGGCGTCGCGCACGGTGCTGAGCCGGTGCGAGATCAGCAGGCCGGCGCGCCCGCGACGGTGGTCGCGCAGCCCGCGGTGGATCTCGCGTTCGGCCACTGGGTCGAGGCCGGAGGAGGGTTCGTCCAGGATCAGCAGGTCCGCGTCGTCGCGGAGCAAGGCGCGGGCCAGGGCGACCCGTTGCCACTGCCCGCCGGACAGCAGCACGCCGGTCCCGCTGCCCGGCGCCCCCTTCGGTGCCCCATCCGGCCCGCCGCCGCGCCGGCCCACCCTGCCGCCCGTGGCGCGCGCGCCGGGGTTCCGCACGTGCATGCGGCTGAGATAGGTGGCGTATCCGTCCGGCAGCGCGGCGAGCCCGCCGTCGATCCCGGCGCGGGCGGCGGCGTCGCGCAGCCGGGGCAGATCGTGCAGGGCGGAGAGGTCGCCGACGGCGATGTTGTCGGCGGCGGACATGTCGTACGTCATGAAGTCCTGGAAGACCGCACCGATCCGGCGGCGTACGGAGGGCAGGTCGAGGCGGGCGAGGTCGGTGCCGTTCCAGGTGACGCTGCCCCGGGTCGGCCGGTAGAGCCCGAGCAGCAGCTTGACCAGGGTCGACTTGCCGGCGCCGTTGAGGCCGACGAGGGCGACGGACTCCCCCGGGCGGATCGTCAGGTCCACGCCGCGCAGCACCCAGTCGTGGTCGGGGTGGTAGCGGAACCACACCCCGCGCAGGGCGGCGCCCTCGACCAGCGGGCCCGCCTCCCCGGCCGGCCCGTCGTCCGCCGTCGGCCCGGGACCGGGCGGGGCGGCAGGCGGGCGGACCAGGTCGGTGTAGTGGCGGAAGAGCATCAGTGCCTGGCTCATCCCGCCGAGCAGGCTCACCAGGGAGGCGATGCTGAGCTGGACGCCGGCCAGCGCGCCGGTGACCACGGCCAGTTCGCCGACGCTGCCGTGGCCGGAGTCGATCCGGTGCACCGCCAGGAACAGGGCGGCGGCCGACACCCCCGCGGACAGCAGGCCGAGCGACCCGTCGACGCGCAGCACCGTGCGATCCACGGCGCGGTTGCCCTCCTGCGCGCCGCACAGGTCCCGCAGCATCCGGTCCCGGAAGAACCCGCCCAGGCCGTACAGCCGGATCTCCTTCGCCGCGCGGAGGTCGGTCATCAGCGTCACGTAGAAGACCTGGCGCCGCAGCAGGGGCGTGGTCAGCTCGGCCATCTCGCCGCGCCGGCGCCCCAGCCGGATCTGGGCGAACAGGGCGGGCAGCGCGGCGGCCGGCACGAGCAGGGCGATCCGCGGCGAGAACGCGCAGAGCGCCGTGACGAAGGTGCCGACGGTCAGCGCGCTCTGCACGACGGTGAGCACGGCGCCGACGATCAGCTGCGGGCTGCTCTGGCTGGCCTGCTGGGCGAGCCGGAGCCGGTCCTGGTGGCCGGGGTCCTCCAGTTCGGCCAGGCCCTGCCGTGCGCCGATACCGGTGAACAGCGCGGACTGCGTGTGCAGGGTGATCCGGCGGTCGGCCTCACGGTCGCTGTAGCGGGACAGCTCCTGCGCGACGGCCAGCACCCCGCCGACGGTGGCCAGCACGCCGACCGCGAGCCACAGGGGCGGGCCGGCGTGCCGTCCGAGCCGGTCCAGGACGGACTTGGTGGCCCAGGCGGTGGCGATCGGCGCGACCCCGGACAGCAGCGTGGTGGCGACCCGGACCAGCGCGGAGACCGGGGCCGCCCGCACGTACAGCGCGCAGGCCCGGAGCAGCAACGACCAGAAGCCGGAGGGCTGTTCGGTGGTGCGGCGGCGCATCCGGGTCAGCCGATCGGGAGCGGCAGCGGCAGCGCGCCCAGCGCGGGCCCGCTCGCGACGACCCGTCCGTCGGCGCCGACCAGGAAGTACGCCGGGGTCAGGTCGCTGCGGAACCGCCTGGCCAGCTCCGCGGCGTCCTCGCCCACCAGCAGGCGGCCGGTCGAGGAGAGCAGCGGGCGCAGGCCCTCCCGGTCGGCACCGGTGTCGACGAGGGCCGACAGGAGGTGCACGCCCGACGCCGCCAACGCCCCTGCGCGCGTGGCCAGTTCGGGTGCATGCCGCGCGCACTCCGGGCACGTGGTGGCGAAGAAGGCGACCAGCGTGGGGTGCCCGCGCAGCGACTCCCCGGTCACCGGCTCGCCCCGCGCGTCGCGCAGGTCCACCTCCGGTACCGCGGCGCCGGGTGCGAGGCCGTGCGAAGGGACGCTTCCGCCGGGAGCGGCAGCGGTGCGCAGCCGGCGGATCACCGCGCCGCTGACCGCGAGGTTGAGCACGCACAGGACGCCGACGACGATGACGGCGGCCGTCAGGACCACCATGGTGGGGCCTCCTTGGAGAAGGGGTTGGGTGCCGGGTGCGGGCGTGCGGGTTCGTGCGCTGGGCGCGGGCGGGACCGGGGTCAGCCGGGCGTCGCGAGCAGGTCCGCCAGGTCGTCCCAGAACGCGGCGATCCAGGCGGGCGCGGTCGCGGCCAGGACGCCGACCAGCAGCGCGGGCACGCCGATCGGCCGGGCTCCCGAGTCGCCGAGCGAGCCGGCCAGCCCGGTGCCCGCGGTCGCCATGAGCAGGGCATTGCGCGCCAACTGGGCGCGGCCGACGGGCGCGTGGCCGGCCCCGAAGCAGTTGCAGGAGACGGTGCTGCCGCGCCGCAGCGCCCCGGCCAGGGCCGCGCTGAACGCCAGTAGTAGGACGAACGCGGCGGCCAGCGCGAGGTCGGAGCCGGCGGGCGCGAGCAGGCCCGCCACGAGCAGGGCCTCCGCGGCGGGCACCGCGGCCGGCAGGGCCCGGTCGCCACGGTGCCCGGCCGTCCACCGGCCGAGCGGACCGCTCAGTTCCGCAAATGACTTGCGAAAACTTGCGTAGCCGCCGGCCGGAAACACCTTGGTCGCGGCGGAGAAAGCGAACACCATCGCGAGGACGAGCCGGGATTCCACTTGCGCCCAATGGGATATCGGAATCACGTATTCCACCCCGGGTTTTCTGCGAGATACTGGCGGGTGGTGCGTGGGGGCGAATTCCGGTCGCCCCCACGCACCCCCACGAGATGACCGGCGGGTCAGACGCCGCAGTCGGCGGCGTACACGACGCCGCTGATGTGGAGCTGGCAACGCACCGCTCCGCTGCACGAGTTGATGCTCTCGTACATGACCTCGTCGCCGACCTCCCAGATCGGCTTGTAGGGGCCCCAACCGCAGGCCGCCGCCTCCCTCTTGGGTGCTACGGCACGCAGAATGCGGTCGCCGACCCGCTCGAACGTCGTACGCATGGCTTCTCCTTCGGTCGTTCCCACGAATTTCAGGGGTGCCGGACGGCCGGTACGCGAATCCACCGGACCCGGCCGCACAAGAATGAAAGCACAGCCCGGAAATATTCAAGCCGCGGAACGAAAAAACTCGGAGCCGCACCCCGGGGAAACCGACGAAGCGTCACATAGTCGCCCATAGCGGGGAGTTGGATCGCGCAAGCACGTTGACTCGACTGAGCCGAAGATGTGAGGATCGCGAATGAAGGAAGGTAAATATCTTGCGCAGGGATGGTGATTGTTGACATCGACAGCCGTGGTGAGGGTTCGACCCGGGGATGCCAGCAAGCAGGCATGCGTGCGGCGGAGGGGGCCGCACGCGCGACCGGGGAGGAGTTACGGGCGGGCGGGGCGGCCGTTCACCCGCGGGTCTCCTCCGGTCCGGGTTCGCGGGTGAGCAGCGCCACCGGGGAGGAGGCGAGGAGGCCGGCGAGGGGGACCGCACCCTCGTGGGTGCCGCCGCCCAGCCGGTCGTGCCAGCGGCCCGGCGGCAGCGGCAGGACGGTCTCCCGCCAGCCGCCCGACTCCGCCAGCCGCAGCGACAGCCGGGTCACCACGGTCAGGGCGCCGCCGCCCCGGACGAAGGCCACGCAGTGCGCGGCGGCGGGGCCGTCGGCGGTCAGCGGGGCGTAGTCGGACCGCGGGCCGTACCACTCGGGGTGGTCGCGGCGCAGCCGCAGCGCGGTCGCGGTCAGCCGCAGCTTCTCCTCGTCGGGGTGCCGCGCCCCCGCCCCGCCCAGCACCCGCTCCAGGGTGCGGTCGACGTCGCCCCGGACGGTGCCCGGCTCGGGAGCGCTGAGCGGGCCCCGGTTGTCGGGATCGACGAGGGTGCGCACGGGGAACTCGGTGCCCTGGAACACGTCGGGCACGCCCGGCACGGTCAGGTGCAGCAGGGCCGCGCCCAGCGAGTTCGCGACGGCGTACGGCTCCAACTCCGCCGCGAAGGCGCGCACATCGTCCTGCCGCGCCCCGCAGGGACCCTCGCGGGTGAAGTCGGTGACCGCCTGCTCGTACGCCGCGTCCTGCTCGGTCCAGGTGGTGTGCAGCCCCGCCTCGCGCACGGACTTCAGGGCGGCGGGCAGCAACCGGTCCGGGTCGCAGGAGCCGAGGCCGATCGCGGTCTGGTGGACGGTGTACTCGGTGTGCCGGTCGGGCGCGGCGGCGCGGTCCTCCCCGGCGCGGACCGAGACGCCCGCCAGCCAATCCCGCCAGGCGGCCGGCCGCTCGGACAGCACCGCCAGCCGCAGCCGCAGATCCGCGCTGCGCTTGGTGTCGTGGGTGGACAGCACCGTGCCGGTGCCCGGCCGGGTGCGCTGTAGGAGCGCGCAGGAGGCGTGGAACTCGCCGGGGGAGACGGCGGGCTCCCCGGGATCGCGGCCCACCTCGCACAGCGAGAGCAGCGGCCCGTACCGGTAGAACGCCGCGTCCTCCACGGACTTGGCGTGCAGCGCGGAGGCGACCTGCGGGAAGCGGACGAGGAAGTCGTCGGCGTCCGGGCCCGGCGCGCAGCCGGCGGCGCCGGTCCGGCCGAGCGCCAGGTCGCGGAGCATCGCGAGGACGGGCGCCAGGGGCCGGCCGCGGTCGGCGGCGGCCTCCTCCGCGGCGCGGGTGAGCATGGTGACGTCGCGCTCCGCGGCCGGGGCGCCGGGGCGTACGTACGAGCGGTAGACGGGGACGCGCACCAGCAGTTCGCGCAGCGCCTCGTCCAGGATCTCCGGTGCGTACGGCGCGGTGTAAGGGCCGGTGTCCGTGTCGTCGGCCCTTACGTAAGGGCCGCCTTCCGGGAGTTCGGGGCTTACCTTCGCGGCGGCGCCCCCCGCCTGCCCCGCCTGCCCCGCCGCCCCCGCCTGCCCCGTCCGCTGCGCCCGATGCGCGCTGCGCGCCAGCCGGGAGACCTCCGCGGCCAGCTCCCGGGTGACGACGTTGTACGCGGCCCGCCGCACCGTCGGCCGCCAGCGGCCGCCCAGGTCGTCCGGTACTCCGGTGAACTCCCGGTAGAAGTCGGCCACTTCGGCGGCACCGACCGGGTCGGTGAACAGCCCGTCGATCCGGTCGAGGGCGTCGTAGCCGGTGGTTCCCGCGCACGCCCACCCCGCCGGCAGTTCCTCCCCGCGCTGGAGGATCTTCTCCACCACGGTCCAGCGGCCCCCGCTCGCCGCCGCCAGCTGCCGCAGGTAGCCCTCCGGGTCGGCGAGCCCGTCCGGGTGGTCGATGCGCAGCCCGTCGGCGACCCCGTCCCGCAGCAGCCGCAGCACCGTCGCGTGGGTCGCCTCGAACACCTCCGGCCGCTCCACCCGGACCGCGATCAGGTCGGAGATGGTGAAGAACCGCCGGTAGTTCAGATCGGTGCGGGCCGTGCGCCAGTACGCCAGCTCGTAGTGCTGCGCGGCGACCAGCTCCGGCAGCGGAAGGTCCTCGGTGCCCGGCCGCAGCGGGAAGCGGTGCTCGTAGTAGGCCAGTACCTTGCCGCCGCCGCCGGCCGCCCCGCCCTGCGCACCCCGCTCGCCCGGTCCACTCCGCTCGACCTGGTCCGCCACCGCGTGCCCCCGCGCCCTCTCGGCCCGCTTGTCGGTGACCACCGCCAGCTCGCCGAGCACGTCCGGCAGGGGCTCGCCCAGGACCGGCAGCAGCACCCGCCCGCCGCGCGCCGCCCAGTCGATGTCGAACCAGTCGGCGTACCGCGAGTCCGGGCCGTCCCGCAGCACCTCCCACAGCGGCCCGTTCAGGTGCTCCGGCGCCGGCACCGCCATGTGGTTGGGCACCACGTCCAGCACGAGCCCCATGCCGTGCGCCCGGGCCCGCGCGGACAGCTCGCGCAGGCCCTGCTCGCCGCCCAGCTCCGCCCGCACCCGGGTGTGGTCCACCACGTCGTAGCCGTGCGTCGAGCCGGGCACCGCCTCAAGGACCGGCGACAGGTGCAGATGGGTGACGCCCAGCGCGGCCAGGTACGGCACCCAGGCCGCCGCGTCGGCGAAGGTGAAGCGGGGCTGCACCTGGATGCGGTAGGTCGAGGCGGGCACCACCGAGGGGACCGAGGAAGCCGTCATGACGTCTTCCCTACCCCGAAACCGCGGCGGCCCCGCCGCTTCGCCGCGCCCGCGCTCCGGACGGCGGGCACCGGCCCGGCCGCCGGGCCGCGGCCGGGGAGCGTCACGGCCGCGCCCGCCGCGATTCACCCGTGCGGGTCAGTCCGGTGGCCGCTGCAGGACCACGATGCTGCGATCGGCCAGCAGCAGGGTGTCGCCGGCCCTGACCCGCTCCCCGGTGCCCGGCTGCACCCCGTCGGGCCGCTCGGTGTCGACCACGAGCTGCCACTCCTTGCCGTGGTTGACCGGTACCACGAACTCCAGGGCCCGCGGGGCGGCGTTGAACAGCAGCAGGAACGAGTCGTCGGTGATCGGCTCCCCGCGCGGGCCCGGCTCGGAGATCGCGTTGCCGTTGAGGAAGACCACCAGCGACCGGGCGTGCGCGGCCTGCCAGTCCCGCTGGGTCATCTCCCGCCCGTCGGGGGTGAACCAGGCGATGTCGGAGAGCTCGTCGTGGGTGCCCTGCACCGGGCGGCCGTGGAAGAACCGGCGGCGTCGGAAGACCGGGTGGTCGCGGCGCAGCCACACCATCGTCTTGACGAACTCGTGCAGCTTCAGCGCCTCGTCGTCGTCCTCGCCGGTGCCGGTCTTGTCCGGCCACTCCAGCCAGGACAGCGGGTTGTCCTGGCAGTAGACGTTGTTGTTGCCGCGCTGGGTGCGGCCGAACTCGTCCCCGTGGCTGAGCATCGGGACGCCCTGGGAGAGCATCAGGGTGGCCACGAAGTTCCGCATCTGGCGCAGCCGCAGGGCCTGCACCACCCGGTCCTCGGTCGGTCCCTCCTCCCCGCAGTTCCACGACCGGTTGAAGCTCTCGCCGTCCCGGTTGCCCTCGCCGTTGGCGTCGTTGCGCTTGTCGTTGTAGGAGACCAGGTCGCGCAGCGTGAAGCCGTCGTGGCAGGTGACGAAGTTGATCGAGGCGAGCGGGCGGCGGCCGTCGTCCTGGTAGAGGTCGGAGGAGCCGGTGAGCCGGGAGCCGAACTCCGCCAGGGTGGCGCTCTCGCCGCGCCACAGGTCGCGCACCGTGTCCCGGAACTTCCCGTTCCACTCCGTCCACAGCGGCGGGAAGTTGCCCACCTGGTAGCCGCCCTCGCCGACGTCCCACGGCTCGGCGATCAGCTTCACCTGGGAGACCACCGGGTCCTGCTGCACCAGGTCGAAGAACGACGACAGCCGGTCCACCTCGTGGAACTGCCGGGCCAGTGTGGCCGCCAGGTCGAAGCGGAAGCCGTCGACGTGCATCTCCGTCACCCAGTAGCGCAGCGAGTCCATGATGAGCTGGAGGACGTGCGGGCTGCGCATCAGCAGGCTGTTGCCGGTGCCGGTGGTGTCCGTGTAGTAGCGCTTGTCGCCGCCGAGCCGGTAGTACGACGCGTTGTCCAGGCCGCGCAGCGACAGCGTGGGGCCCAGGTGGCTGCCCTCGGCGGTGTGGTTGTAGACCACGTCGAGGATCACCTCGATGCCCGCCCGGTGCAGCGCGCGCACCGCCGTCTTGAACTCCAGCACCTGCTGGCCGCGGTCGCCCAGCGAGGAGTAGCCGTTGTGCGGGGCGAAGAAGCCGATGGTGTTGTAGCCCCAGTAGTTGGCCAGTCCGGCGTCGGCGAGGCGGTGGTCCTGGATGAACTGGTGCACCGGCATCAGTTCCAGGGTGGTCACCCCGAGTTCCACCAGGTGGCTGATCACCGACGGGTGCGCCAGCGCCGCGTAGGTGCCGCGGATCTCCTCCGGCAGCCCCGGGTGCGTCATCGTCAGGCCCTTGACGTGCGCCTCGTAGATGACCGTCTTGTGGTAGTCGGTGCGCGGCGGGCGGTCGTCGGCCCAGTCGAAGTACGGGTTGACCACCACGGAGGACATCGTGTGCGGGGCGGAGTCCAGGTCGTTGCGCGAGTCGGGCTCACCGAACCGGTAGCCGTAGACCGCCTCGTCCCAGTCGATGCCGCCGCTGACCGCCTTGGCGTAGGGGTCGAGCAGCAGCTTCGCGGAGTTGCAGCGGTGCCCGCGCGCCGGGTCGTACGGCCCGTGCACCCGGAAGCCGTACCGCTGGCCGGGCATCACCCCGGGCAGGTAGGCGTGCCGGACGAAGGCGTCCGCCTCGCGCAGTTCCACCGCGGTCTCGGAACCGTCGTCGTGCAGGAGGCACAGCTCGATCCGGGTGGCCACCTCGGAGAACACGGCGAAGTTGGTGCCCGCCCCGTCGAAGGTGGCACCGAGCGGGTACGACTGACCCGGCCAGACTTGCATGTGAGGACTCTTCCGCTGCGGGGACCGACCGCGTGGCGGGGGCCACGCGCCGGGCAGTACCTTGCGAGAGCATCCTCCCATCCCGCTCCCTCCCGAGGGTGACACTGCGGCAACGGCCAGCGACGGCACGGCAGATGGGGTTGTCTGCTAGTAGTCAAGTAGGGTCGTTCCGGCTGCGACACCCCCCGCACCGCAGTACCCTTCCTTGATCGTGGACGGGGGTGGGAGGCGGTGAGGTGGTGACGTCCGGAGGTCTGATGCTCCCGGGTGGCGGTGAGCAGGGAGACCGGCACGTCACGGGGGACGTCACGGACGACGAGTCCGCCACGCTGCCCGGCGTGGTCTCCGTCGCCGCGCCGATGGAGATCGGAGCGGAACTGGACTGGGGCGCCGACGCGTGGGCCGAGGTGCGCACCCGCGCCCGCCGGGCCGGGCGCGCCTACGTGTGGCTCAATCTCGTCGAGCAGCGGCTGCGCGCCGTCGTCAACGCCGTGCTGCGGCCGATCTACGAGCCCGTGCACGGCGAGGAGTGGGTGGTCGCCGCCGCCGGGCCGGCCGGCCACGAATGGGTGCAGCGGGCGGTCGCGGTGCGCGAGGTCAGCCGCCGCAAGGGCTTCCTGCTCGATCCGGCCGACGACAACGTGCTGAGCTTCCTGACCCTGCCGCAGCTGCGCGAGCTGGTGGTGCAGCACTGGCCCTGCTTCGAGCCGTACTTCGACGACCGGCGCGAGCTCGAACTCGCGTTGGACGAGCTGGAAGTGGCCCGGCATGTGGTCTCCCGCAACCGCGCGCTGTCCCGCACCGTGCTGGACCAGGTCGAGCGGGCCTCCGCGCGGCTGCTGGAACTGCTCGGCTCGGGGCCCTCGCACGCGGCCGGGCAGCGGCTGCCGGTGGACGCGGTGGAGGAACTGGTCGCCGACCGCTACTCCGACGTGATCGGCGTCTACCCCGACCGGGTGCGGCTGCAGCGCCAGTTGCCCGTCGAGGATCTGTTCACCGGCGCCAGGCGGCTGGACGCGGTCGGCATCGGCCTGAACCTGCTGGTGCAGAACTACTCGGGGCGGCGGCTGGTCCGGCTCGCGGAGTCCGGCTGCCGGGTGCGGCTGCTCTTCCTCAACCCGGCGAGCAGCGCGGTGCGCCGGCGCGAACGGGAACTCGGCCTCGGGCGCGGCGAGCTGGCCCGCTCGGTGGAGATGAACATCCTGCACATGCGGCGGGTACGCGCCCGGGTGCGTGACCAGGGCGCCTTCGAGATCAAGGTGTTCGACGAGACCCCGCGGTTCACCGCCTACCTCGTCGACGGCGACAGCACCGGCGGGCTCGCGGTGGTGCAGACCTACCTGCGCCGGGCCCGCGGCATGGAGGTGCCCGTGATGGTGCTGCGCGGCGGCAACCGGCGGGTGGTGCAGGACGAGAAGCCGGCCGAGGGCGGCCTCTTCGACGTCTACCGCGAGGAGTTCGAGGGCATCTGGGCCGACTCCCGGCCGGTCTCCTGACCCGCGGCCGGACATACCGGGTGCGTCCCGGGTGCGTCCCGGGCGCCGTATCCGCCCGGCCCGGCGCGGGGACTGTCAGTGGGTCAGGCGATGATGGCTGGGCACACGGGGGAGAACGGCTGGAAGGACACGCCATGGCATGGCACGAGGATCTGCTGGTCGGCTTCGACCTGGAGACCACGGGGACCGATCCGCGGCAGGCCCGCATCGTGACCGCGGCGGTCACCGAGGTCAAGGCGGGGGAGCCGGTGCGGCACCGCGGATGGCTCGCCGATCCGGGCGTGCCGATCCCGGCGGAGACCACCGCCATACACGGCGTGAGCACCGAGCGGGCCACCGCGGAGGGGCGGCCCGCGCCGGAGGTCGTGGCCGAGGTCGCCGACGCGCTGCGCGGCTACTGGGCGGCCCGGGTTCCGGTCGTCGTCTACAACGCGCCCTTCGATCTCACCCTTCTGGACGAGGAGTTGGCGCGGTACGCGCTGCCCCGGCTGGCTGCTGCCGACGGGGCTGCCGGGCCGGTGATCGACCCGCTGGTCATCGACCGGGCACTGGACCGCTACCGGCGCGGCAAGCGCACGCTGGAGGCTGCCTGCGGGGTCTACGGAGTGGTGCTCGACGGTGCGCACGAAGCGGGTGCGGATGCGCTTGCCGCGGTGCGGGTGGCCCGCGCGCTCGCCCTGCGGTTCCCCGAGGCCGGGGAGGCCGATCTGTGGGAGCTCCAGATCCGCCAGCGCGACTGGTACGCGGCCTGGGCCGAGGATTTCCAGTCCTGGCTGCGCCGCAAGGACGCTGACGCTGTGGTCGACCCGAGCTGGCCCATGGGAGCGCCTTCCCGCGTGTGACGGTCTGGCCGTGGGTGGTTGCGCTTGTCCGCCCGGCGGCGGCCCGGTGTGTGGCTGGTCGCGCAGTTCCCCGCGCCCCTGATGTGGTTGCTCGCCGTCGTCGGCTGACGGTTCCTCAGGGCTCAGTTGGGCGGGAGACGTTCACCATCAGGGGCGCGGGGAACTGCGCGAACAGCCCCAGTGGACCGCAAGGTCCTGTGACGGCAGGACGGGGCAGCCCGGGGGGGTCGGGGCGCCCAAGGAGAGTTCGGTCAGAACGAGTACCAGCGGACCGAGGGGTCCTCCGCGCGGAGCGAAGCCACGCGGCGCCGGAACTCCGTGCGTGCAGCGGAGTTCGCCGGGGCGTGCTGGGCCACCCACGCGCACCCGGCGGTCTCCCGGGCGCCGCGCAGCGTCTCGTAGCCGTCCCACGTGGTGACGTCCCACCCGTACTCCGCGGTGAACGCGTCGTACTCCGCGACGGGCACCCCGTAGCGGTCCCGGCTGAGTGCCTGAACCACCAGATCGTGCTCGCGCAGGTCGGAGGAGAAGGTCTCCAGGTCGACCAGGACCGGGCCGTCCGGGCCGATATGGACGTTGCGCGGCAGCGCGTCCCCGTGGATCGGACCCCGCGGCAGATGCGGGACCAGCTCGGCCGCGGCCTGCGCGAAACCGTCCCGCCGGCGCCGCAGGTACGCCGCGTCGGCCGGGTCCACCGCGTCGCCGGCCGCCCGCAGCCACCGCTCCACGCCGTCCAGCAGATCCCGCGGCGGGAGCCCGAAGTCGGGCTCGGGCAGGGCGTGGACGAGCCGCAGCAGCGGTGCCACGTCCGGCGTCTCCGCGGGCCGCAGCGACTCCGGCAGCCGCTGCCAGTACGTGATCGGGTGCCCTTCGACCAGCCGCACCTCGGACTCCGCCGACCGCACCGCCGGTACGTCGTGCTTGGCCAGCCAGTCCGCGGTGCGCACCTCGCGCCTGGCCCGGTCCAGCAGATCGGCGCCGCGCCCCACCTTGATCACCAACCGGCCGGCGGCGAAGACCGCGTTCTCCCCGAAGGACAGCAGATCGGCCTCCCGGTGCCCGGCGGCGTCCAGCACCGCACGCGCCCGCTCCTGCGTGAACACCGCGTCCGCCATGCCCAGCCTCTCGCTTCTCCGCCTGCCCGGCCCACCCGCGCCCGTACGCATATGCCAGAGGTATCGGCCATCAGTTCGGGCAGGGCAAGTGTCGCACCCCGGCCCGGTGGATTTTCCGTGGATTTCCTGGAAGTCCGCCGAAACCTGTCGCGGATACGTACCCGCCGTACCGATGAGTTACGACCCCGGCACTGGTCGTATCACGTGAGGACCCTTTCGGGTGACCGGAACGGGACAGGAAGCCGGTGGGCCGGGACAGGACGGGGAGGAGGGACGGCTGTGGCGTCCAGCGGCGGGCACACTCCGCGCGAACCTGACGGCACATGCGGCGGCGCGGCGCCGGTGCCGGTGGACGTCTGCGGTCTCACCGCCGACCGCGGCGCCTTGGCCGCGCTGGCCCGCGTCGCGCTGGCCGCGCGCCGGGCCGGCTTCCGGGTGCGGCTGTGCGGCGCCTCGGCCCCGCTACGCGCCCTCGTCGAACTCGTCGGGCTCGCCGGGCAGTTCGAGTGGGAGCCCGAAGAGCGGGAAGAGGTGCTCGACGTCGAGGAAGGAGTTCAGCGCGGTGATCCGCCCCTCTGAGACGTCCAGCACCTGGAGCGCCCAGCCGTGGTGCCCGGACCCTGACGGATCGCGGCGATACTGGCCGAAACCGGGTGCGCCGCTCGCCGCGACGGGCAGCAGCCGGGAGCCCGCGCAGCCGATGCCGGTGCCCCCGAACCACGCGCGTATCTCCTCGCGGCCCCGCAGCCACATCGGGTAGGGCGGCATGGACAGCGTGGCGTCCTCGTGCAGCAGGCTGGTCAGGGCGTCGAGGTCGTACCGCTCGAAGGCGTCGACGTAGCGGTCCAGCAGGGCCTGCCGCTCCTTGTCCATGGCCGGCGCGGACACGCCGGGAACGCCGCCCGAGGCCGCGGCCGCCTCCGGGTCGGCCCGGTGCTCGGCGGAGACCCCGGACTCCGCCAGGGTGGCCCGGGCCCGCTGGAGGGCGCTGTTGACCGACGCGACGGTGGTGCCCAGGAGTTCGGCGGTCTCGCTCGCCTTCCAGGCCAGCACCTCCCGCAGGATCAGCACCGCGCGCTGCCGGGGCGGCAGGTGCTGCAGGGCGGCCACGAAGGCCAGCCGGATGCTCTCGCGGGAGACCACCACGTCGGCCGGGTCGCCGGAGGAGGGCAGCGCCCGCACGTCGGGCACCGGCTCCACCCAGTCGGCCTCCGGGGTGCGGTCGGCCAGCACCGCGTCGGCCCGCGAGGCGGGGGACAGGTCCATCGGGCGGGCCCGGCGGTTGCCGGCCTTGAGGCTGTCCAGGCAGACGTTGGTGGCGATGCGGTACAGCCACGAACGCAGGCTGGCGCGGCCCTCGAAGCCGTCGGCGCCCCGCCAGGCGCGCACCATGGTCTCCTGCACCGCGTCCTCGGCCTCGAAGGCGGAGCCGAGCATCCGGTAGCAGTACCCCGTCAACTCGGACCGGTGGGCCTCCAGCCGCTCCTCGATCCCCTCGCCGGACCGGGTCCGCCCGGCCACCGCGGTCCGGCCTGCGCTCTGCCGTACGCTCATGGGCCCACCGTACTCGCGGGCACTGACAGTGCCCCCGCACCGGCGTGGCGCGGGGGCACTGCGAGCGGCTCGTGTGCAGGTGGGGCGGGGTCAGACGCGGTCCGGGACCGGCTGGGCCGGGCGGCTCGGGGTGGCCGGCGGCAGCGGCAGCACCGACTCGTCGTGCGTCAGGTCGGGCATCCGCCGCATCCAGCGCGGCAGGTACCAGTTCCGCTCGCCGAGCAGCATCATCACCGACGGCAGCAGCACCCCGCGGATCACCGTGGCGTCGATCAGGACCGCGAAGGCGAGGCCGACCCCCATCTGCTTCATGCTCTGCATCGACAGCGTCCCGAAGATCGCGAACACCGCGACCATGATGACGGCGGCGCTGGTGACCACGCCCGCGGTGGTGGTGATGCCGTGCTCGATCGCGCCCTTGGTGGTCAGGCCGCGCATCCGGGCCTCGCGGATCCGGGAGACCACGAACACGTGGTAGTCCATGCTCAGCCCGAACAGGATCACGAAGAGGAACAGCGGCAGCCAGGCCACCACCGCGCCGGTGCCCGACGCGCCCACCAGCGAGGCGCCGACCCCGTGCTGGAAGACCAGCGTCAGCACCCCGTAGGCCGCGCCCACCGACAGCAGGTTCAGCACGATCGAGGTGAGCGCGATGGTCAGCGACCGGAAGGACAGCAGCATCAGCAGGAAGGCGAAGGCGATCACGAAGGCGAACACCGGCGGGACGCTGCTGCCGATCTTGTGGGTGAAGTCCATCGACCCGGCGGTGTCACCGGTGACCGGCGCCTGCACCCCGTCGACCTTGCCGAGCGTGTCGGGCCGCACGTGGTCGCGCAGCAGCCGGACGTCCGCCTCGGCCTTGGCGCGGTCGGTGCCGCCGGCCAGCGGCACGTCGATCTCCGCGACGTTCTGCGGGCCGTGCACGGTGACGGTGACCGGGCCGGTGCTGGCGCCCGAACGGACCGCCTCGGCGCGGAAGTCCGCGATGGCCTTCTTCACCTGGGGGGAGTTGATCGCGCCGGCCTCGACCACCACGTGCGCCGGGTCGGGGCCGCCGGGGAAGGCGGAGTTGATGTGCTCGTAGGTCTTGATGATCGGCAGGCTGTCGCCGAGTTCCTGCTGCGTGGACAGGTTCGCGGTGTGCATCGAGAACGCCGGGATCGCGAGGGCGATCAGGGCGCCGCCGGCGATCAGGGTGGAGGTCTTCGGGTTGCGCAGCACCGGGCGCAGTACGGTCCGCCAGAAGCGGCTGCCGCCGCCGGCCGCAGGAGTGCGGCCGCGCTTCCGCGCCGCGCGCCCGACGAAGGGGAGGCGGCCCTTCTCGACCCTCCCGCCCAGCAGCGACAGCAGTGCGGGCAGCACCGTCACCGAGCCGAACATCGCGATGGCCACCACGATCATCGTGGCCATGCCCATCGCCTTGAAGTCCCCGATGCCGGTGAAGAGCATCCCGGCCATCGCCACGATCACGGTGAACCCGGAGATCAGGATGGCCCGGCCGGAGGTGGCCGCGGCGATCCGCAGCGCGGTCTCGCCGTCGTGGCCGGCGGCCCGCTCCTCGCGCTCGCGGCGCAGGTAGAACAGGCAGTAGTCGACGCCGACGGCCAGACCGACCAGCAGCATCACGGAGTTGGCGGTGTCGCTCATCGGGATCGCGTGGCTGACCAGTGCGACCACCCCGGTCGCGCCGAGGAAGGCCGTCAGGGCCAGGGCCACCGGCAGCAGCGCGGCTACCAGCGCGCCGAAGGCGATCAGCAGGATCGCCAGCGCGACCGGCACCGCCGAGTACTCGGCGGTCTTGAAGTCGCTGCCGAAGGCGTTGTTCACCGTGTGCTCGCCGCTGGCGTCGCCGAACTCCTCGATCCGCAGGTCCTTGTGCGCGGCCTGCGTCCTGGCCACCGCGTCGAGCACCGGCTGCACGTGGTCGGCGGCGTCGTCCGCCGACCCGCGCATGTCGAACTTCACCAGCGCGGAGCGGTGGTCCTTGGAGACGGCCTGGGTGTCGTACGGCGAACTGATCGCCGTCGCCAGCCCGGTGGAGCGCACCGCCGTGATCACGTCGCCGACCGCGGTGCGGACGGCCGGGTCGGTGACGGTGCCGTGCGCGGTCTGCACCAGCACCATCTCGCCGGCCCTGTCCTTCAGGCCCGCGTGGTCGGTGATGGTCGCGGCCTGGTTGACCTCGCCGGGCATCGACCGGTCCTCGTTGACGTCGGAGCGGCCCACCGCCTGCCCGATCACCATGGCCGCGATGACGAACAGCAGCCATCCGCCGACCGCCGCCCAGCGGTGCCGGGCGCTCCATCCGCCCATCGCCGCCGCGATGCCCATTCTGCTGCCGTGTGCGCGAGCGCGACTCACGGTGTCCCCCTCGAAGGATCGTCGTGGGTGGCGGCGTTGACCTGCCGCTCTGTCCACCCATGACGTTATGAGGCGAGGGGGCGTCCACCCATCCGGCCAACTGGTGACTTCCGCTGGGGCGATCTCCCCCTCAGGGGTGGGGAAAGCCCCACCCCACCCTGGAGGGTGTCCCTTAGAGGTTCGGGGGCCGCGGCCCTGAGACGCGCCTGGTCGTACCTGCGCAGCAGCAGTGCGGCGAGTTCGGGGGCCGGGCCGAGGACGTCGGCGAGGACGTCCGCGCCGGCCTCGCGCGCGCCCGCGGCGATCCGGTCCGGCAGGAAGCCCGGGGCGATGACGTACGGCGCCACCGCGACCCGGCGGACCCCCTCCGCGCGCAGCGCGCGCACCGCGTCCTGGGTGCGCGGCAGGGAGGCGGAGGCGAACGCGGGCCGCACGGCGCACCAACCGGTACGCCGCCACTCCCGCGCGATTTCTGCGATCACCGCGCTCGCCTCCGGATCGGTGGAGCCGGCCGACGCCAGGACGACGCCGGTCCCGGCCCGGTCGCCCGGCCGTACCCCGGCCGCCCGCAGCCGCCGCTCCAGGGCGGCGACCAGCAGCGGCGAGGGGCCCAGCACGTCGGCGGTGTGCAGCCGCAGGCCCGGCAGCGACGCCGCGGACTCGGCCAGCACCGCCGGGATGTCGGTCTTGGCGTGGAAGGCCCGGGTCAGCAGCAGCGGCAGCGCCACCGCGTCCCGGACGCCTTCGGCCGCCAGCCGCCGCACCGCGCCGGGCACCGAGGCCGGCTCGAAGTCCAGGAACGCGGTGTCCACCCGCAGTTCCGGCCGCGCCGCCGCCACCCGCGCGGTCAGCGCCCGTACGGTCGCGGCGTGCCGCGGGTCGCGGGAGCCGTGCGCGATCACCAGCAGCGCCGGACCGGCCCCGGCGTGCGGGTCCGGGCCGGGCGGCGCCGGGCGGTGGGACGCGGCGTGGAGGACCGCCGGGTGGTGCGGGCGCACGCCTACCGGGTTCCCACGGTCAGTCCGCGGCTGCGCAGCACCCAGCGCTCCAGCGGGCTGAAGACGATCTGGTCGATCGCGATGCCGACCACGAGGATCAGCAGGATGCCGAGGAACACCCCCGCCATGTCGGACGCCTCCCGCATGTTCTCCAGGTAGCGGCCCAGGCCCACGCCCAGGTCGGGCGAGGAGGCGATCAGCTCGGCGGCCATCAGCGAGCGCCAGGAGAACGCCCAGCCCTGCTTGAGCCCCGCCACGTAGCCGGGCAGCGACGCGGGCAGCAGGATGAACCAGGCGCCGCGCAGCCCGGTCGCGCCGATGGTGCGGCCCGCCCGCAGGTACAGCGGCGGGACCTGGTCGATGCCGGCGACCAGGCCGTTGGCGATCGACGGGACCGCGCCGAGCAGGATCACCGCGTACATCGCGGAGTCGCTCAGGCCCAGCCAGATCACCGCGGCCGGCACCCACGCCACCGACGGGAGCGACTGGAGCCCGGACAGGATCGGCCCGATCGCCGACCGGACGAACGGCACCCGGGCGACCACCAGGCCCAGCGGGGTGCCGATGGCCAGGGCGGCGAGGAAGCCGAGCAGGCCGCGCTCGACGCTGGTCCAGATGATCGAGAACAGGTCGCCGGCGTTCCAGCGGTCCACCAGTTCCTGCCACACCGCGTGCGGGCTGGGCAGCTTCGTCGGGTCGGCGACCTTGCCCCACGCGCACAACTGCCAGACCACCAGCACCAGTACGACCGCGGTCAGCGGCGGCAGCACCTTCTTCAGCAGCAGCTGCCCGGCAGGGGTGCGGCCGACGGTGACGGTCTCCAGCGCGTCCAGGCCGGCCTCCAGGCCGGACAGGTCGCGGGTCGGGCGCTCGTCGGCCCGGTCCTTCCCGTCCAGCGGCGCGGTGTCCTTCGCTCCGGTCTCAGTGCTGGCCATGACGGCGGATCTCCCCCCGGAGTTCTTCGGTGATCTCGACGGACAGGTCGGCCACGTCCGCGTCCTCGATACGGCGCGGCTGCGGGATGTCGATGGCCCACTCCCGGTTGACCCGGCCGGGCCGCGAGGACAGCAGCACCACCCGCTGGGCCAGCCGCACCGCCTCGCGCACGTTGTGCGTCACGAACAGCACCGACAGGTCGGTCTCCGACCAGATCCGGGTCAGCTCGTCGTGCAGCACGTCCCGGGTGATCGCGTCGAGCGCCGCGAACGGCTCGTCCATCAGCAGCAGTTGGCTGTCCTGGGCGAGCGCGCGGGCGAGTGCCACCCGCTGCCGCATGCCGCCGGACAGCTCGTGCACCCGCTTGCCGTAGGCGCCGCCGAGCCGGACCAGCGACAGCAGCCGCTCGGCCTCGGTCCGGCGGTCCTCGCGGGGGACACCGCGCAGCCGCAGCGCCAGCTCGATGTTCCGGCCGGCGGTCAGCCACGGGAACAGCGCGTGCTCCTGGAACATCAGCGCGGGCCGGCCGCCGGGCGCGTCGATGGTGCCCGCGGAGGGCTTGTCCAGGCCGGCCACCAGGTTCAGCAGCGTGGACTTGCCGCAGCCGGAGGCGCCCAGGAGGCAGACGAACTCGCCCGGGGCCACGTCCAGCGTGATGTCGTCCAGTACGAGCTGCTGGGCGCCGGGCCTGCCGAACGCCTTCGATACATGGTCGATTCGTGCGGCGTACCCGGCGGGTCCCGCCTGTGGCGCCGCGGGGCCGGTGAGGGTGTCGGCCATGGTGGTCACCTCCTGGGGTCCTCGGTCTTCAACATGGCGTACGGGGGAGTGGGGAAGGCGCGGCGGCACGGCGCGGCGGGTGGATGCCGCGCCGTGCCGCCCGCGCGGCTACTGGGTGCCGAGCCCGGCGGCGCTCACGGTGGGCTTGCCCTGCTCCTTGAGAACCTTGTTGAGCAGCGTCAGGTCGTAGATCCCGTCCAGCTTCGGCGCCTTGAGCAGGCCCGCGGACACCGCGTGCTCCGCCTCGGCCTTGGCCGTGCTCGCCAGCGGGTCGTCCAGGATCTGGATGGACTTCCACGCCGGGTCGAGCTGGCTGGCCGGCAGGGACTTCTGGGTCAGCGCCTTGATCTGGTCGTTCGCGTCGGACTTCGCCTTGTCGGGGTTGGCGTTGATCCACGCGTTGGTCTTCACCGAGCCGCGCAGCACCGCCTCGACCACGTCGGGGTGCGCCGTGAGGAACTTCTGCGACACGATCACGTTGGTGATCACGAACTGCTTGTCGGGCCACAGCGAGCTCTCGTCGAGCAGCACCTTCGCGCCCTCGTCCACCAGCTTGGAGGCGGTGGGCTCCGGCACCCACGCGCCGTCGATGGAGCCGTTGGCGTACGCCTGCGGGGTGATCGAGTTGTCGGTGCGGACCACCGAGACGTCACCCTTGCCGCTCTGCGCGTCGACCTTCCAGCCCTTGGACTTGATGAAGTTCAGCAGCGCCACGTCCTGGGTGTTGCCCAGCTGCGGGGTGGCGATCTTCTTGCCCTTGAGGTCCGCGATGCTCTTGATCTTCTTCGGGTTGACCACCAGCTTGACGCCGCCGGACGCCGACCCCGAGATGATCTTCAGGCTGCTGCCGTTGGACTGGGTGTAGCCGTTGATCGAGGGTGAGGGGCCGATCCACCCGATGTCGATCGAGCCGGCGTTGAGCGCCTCGATCTCCGCGGGGCCCGCGTTGAAGGTGGACTGCTTGATCTTGGTGCTGCCCAGCTCCTGCTGGAAGAACCCCTCCTTCAGGCCGACCAGTGCGGTGGCGTGGGTGAGGTTCGGGAAGTAGCCGATCTTCACCTGGTCGGTGGAGAGCTTCTTGGTGCTCGCGCTGCCGCTCGCGGCGGCCGGTGCGGTCGACGCGGTGTCGTCGGACTTGCTGGAGCCGTAGCCGCAGGCGGCCAGAGCGCCGAAGAGGATCGGCAGGGCGGCGGCCGCGGCGACGAGTCTGCGGCGGCGGGAGGCGCGTGGGGCGGGTATGCGGGGCTGGGCAGACACGGCTGTGTCCCTTCGTAAGGCCCGGCGTGTCGCGCCCGTTGAGGTGTCTAGGGCGCGGCCGGAGTGGCGTCAGGTCTTCGAAAGCGGTACGGCGGCAGGCCGCGCGCGGTGCGGCGGCGGGCCGGGTGGGTCGGAGGTCTGCGCCGTACCCGGCGGGTACGGCGGTCGGCGGTGGCCGCGGCGTCAATGCGTGGCGCGGCCGGACGGGTCAGCCCGCACATCGTGCGACCCCGCCCGTCCCCGAGCCGAGCGAGCCGCTGCCGACCCGTCCGCCCTCCTTCGCGAAGCCCGAGAAGGCTTCCTGAGCCAGCTGGTGCACGGTCAGAAGTCCCATCCCTCGTCGTCGGCGGTGGCGGCAGCCGGTGCCTGCGGGCGGGCGGCGAACGCCTCGCCCGCCATGCCGGCCGTCAGCGTGGTGCCGTCGGCAGGGTCTATCAGCAGGAACGACCCGGTCAGCCGCGACTCGGCGTAGGCGTCCACCGGTAGCGGCTCCGCGGTGCGCAGCACCACCGCGCCGATGTCGTTGACCTCCAGCGCCACCGGGTTCTCCTCGTGGGCCAGCCCGTGCGAGAGGTCGATCCGGTAGGGCAGGCCCTTCACGATCGCCTTCACGGTGCGGGTGGCGTGCTTGAGGAGCACCCGCTCGCCGACCCGCAGCGGCCGCTCGTGCAGGTGGCACGCGGTCGCCGTGATGTCCTGGGTGACCGCGGGCGCGTGGGCGGTCGGGGCGATCAGGTCGCCGCGGGAGACGTCCACGTCGTCGTCGAGCAGCAGCGTCACCGACTGCGGGGCCCACGCGGTGTCCACGCGGGTGCCGAGCGCGTCGATCCCGGCGATCGTGGTGGTGCGGCCCGAGGGCAGCACCGTCACCGGGTCCCCGACCCTCAGCAGTCCGGAGGCGATCTGCCCCGCGTAGCCGCGGTAGTCGGGGTGCTCGGCGGTCTGCGGCCGGATCACGTACTGCACCGGGAAGCGCGGCGGGCAGCCGGTGAGGTCGTGACCGACCGGGACGGTCTCCAGGTGTTCCAGCACCGTCGGGCCGCCGTACCAGTCCATGTTCGCCGACGGCTCCACGACGTTGTCGCCGGCCAGCGCGCTGATCGGGATGGCGGTGATGTCGGGCACCCCGAGCGAGGCCGCGTACGCGGTGAACTCCTCGGCGATCGCGGCGAACACGGGTTCGGCGTAGGAGACGAGGTCCATCTTGTTGACCGCGAGCACCACGTGCGGCACCCGCAGCAGCGCGGCGACCGCCGCGTGCCGCCGGGTCTGCTCGACCACGCCGTTGCGCGCGTCGACCAGCACCACGGCCAGTTCGGCGGTGGACGCGCCGGTGACCATGTTGCGGGTGTACTGCACGTGGCCGGGGGTGTCGGCGAGGATGAACCGGCGCCGCGCGGTGGCGAAGTAGCGGTACGCCACGTCGATGGTGATGCCCTGCTCGCGCTCGGCGCGCAGCCCGTCGGTGAGCAGCGCCAGGTCCGGGGTCTGCTGGCCGCGCACCAGGGACGCCCGCTCGACCGCCTCCAACTGGTCGGTGAGCACCGACTTGGAGTCGTGCAGCAGCCGTCCGACCAGGGTGGACTTGCCGTCGTCGACCGAGCCGGCGGTGGCGAAGCGCAGCAGGGTGGTGGCCGAGATCTGCTCGGCGGTGATCGGGCTCGTGGTGCCGGTCATGGCTAGAAGTACCCCTCGCGCTTGCGGTCTTCCATCGCGGCCTCGGACATCTTGTCGTCGGCGCGGGTGGCGCCCCGCTCGGTCAGCCGGGAGGCGGCGATCTCGGTGATCACCGCGTCGAGCGTGGTGGCGTCGGAGTCGACCGCGCCGGTGCAGGACATGTCGCCGACGGTGCGGTAGCGCACCAGCCGGTTCTCGACCGGTTCGCCGTCCTTCGGGCCGCCCCACTCGCCCGCGGTCAGCCACATGCCGGCCCGGTTGAAGACCTCGCGCCGGTGCGCGAAGTAGATCTCCGGCAGCGCGATGTGCTCGCGGGCGATGTACTGCCAGACGTCCAGCTCGGTCCAGTTGGACAGCGGGAAGACCCGGACGTGCTCGCCGGGGGCGTGCCGGCCGTTGTAGAGCGACCACAGCTCGGGGCGCTGCCGGCGCGGGTCCCACTGGGAGAACTCGTCGCGCAGCGAGAAGACGCGCTCCTTGGCCCGCGCCTTCTCCTCGTCGCGCCGCCCGCCGCCGAACACCGCGTCGAACCGGTGCTGCTGGATGGCCTCGGTCAGCGGGACGGTCTGCAGCGGGTTGCGGGTGCCGTCGGGGCGCTCGCGCAGCCGGCCGTCGTCGATGTAGTCCTGCACCTTCGCCACGTGCAGCCGCAGGGCGTGCTCGGCGACCGTGCGGTCCCGGAACTCCAGCACCTCGGGGAAGTTGTGCCCGGTGTCGACGTGCAGCAGCGAGAACGGCACCGGGGCCGGCGCGAACGCCTTGAGCGCCAGGTGCAGCATCACGATCGAGTCCTTGCCGCCGGAGAACAGGATCACCGGCCGCTCGAACTCGCCCGCCACCTCGCGGAAGATGTGCACCGCCTCGGACTCCAGCGCGTCCAGGTGTGTGAGCGCGTACGGACTGTCCGTCGTATCGCTCTGCGCGACGGTCGTCGTCATGCCCTGCCTCCTTCGCTCGCGAGCCGGCCGCTGGTCCCCAGGTACGCGTGCACGGCGGCAGCCGACTGCTCGACGGTGCTGCCCTCCGTCTCGATGCGCAACTCGGGTTCCCGCGGAACCTCGTACGGGTCGTCCACCCCGGTGAGCCCGGTCAGCTCGCCCGCGGCCTGCTTGGCGTACAGCCCCTTGACGTCGCGCACCGCGCAGACGTCGACGGGGGTCGCGACGTGCACCTCGACGTAGTCGGTGCCGCGGGCCTCGTGGCGCTTGCGGACCGCCTCGCGGCTGTCGGCGTAGGGCGCGATCACCGGGACCAGCACCAGCACGCCGTGGGAGGCGAGCAGTTCGGCGACGAAGCCGATCCGCTGCACGTTGGTGTGCCGGTCCTCGCGGCTGAACCCGAGCCCGGCGGAGAGGAATTCGCGGATCTCATCGCCGTCCAGGACCTCGACCCTGCGGCCGTCGGCGCGCAGCGTGCCGGCCAGGGCGGTGGCGATGGTGGTCTTGCCCGCGCTGGGCAGGCCCGTGAGCCATACGGTGGCTCCGCCGCTCATCCGGTTCTCCTGGTTCGTCGGGTCGGTGCGGCCGCCGGCCGCACTCACAGGTGTGTTCACAGGTGGATCCCGCACTCCGTCTTGCCGAGGCCGGCCCAGCGGCCGGAACGGGCGTCCTCACCCTCGAGCACCCGGCGGGTGCAGGGGGCGCAGCCCACCGAGGCGTAGCCGTCCGTCAGCAACGGGTTCGTGAGGACACCCTGCTCGGCGACGTATGCTTCCACGTCTTCCTGTGTCCACCTGGCTATGGGGGAGATCTTCACCTTGGCGCGCCGGGCGTCCCAGCCGACCACGGGGGTGCCCGCGCGGGTCGGGGACTCGTCGCGGCGCAGCCCGGTCGCCCAGGCGTCGTAGCCGCGCAGGCCCTCCTCCAGCGGGGCGACCTTGCGCAGCGCGCAGCACCGGTCGGGGTCGCGGTCGTGCAGTTTCGGGCCGTACTGCGCGTCCTGCTCGGCCACCGTCTGCCGGGGGGTGAGCGTGATCACGTTGACGTCCATGACGGCGGCCACCGCGTCCCGGGTGCCGATGGTCTCCGGGAAGTGGTAGCCGGTGTCGAGGAAGACGACGTCCACGCCGGGCATCGCGCGCGCGGCCAGGTGCGCGACGACGGCGTCCTCCATCGAGGAGGTGACGCAGAAGCGGCTGCCGAAGGTGTCGGCGGCCCAGCGCAGCACGTCGAGTGCGGACGCCTCCTCGAGGTCGCGGCCGGCCTGTTCGGCCAGCCGTTCGAGGTCCTGCGCGGTGTGCGGTGCGGTGGTCACGATGCGCCTCCGTCGGAAGAGCCGTGCGGTGAGGGAGCCTTGAATCCCTCGGCGAGCAGGCCGAGGAACTTCAACTGGAATGCGCGGTTGCACGCCCGGCATTCCCATGCGCCGTGCCCTTGTTCGGAGGGCCGAAGGTCTTCGTCGCCGCAGTAGGGGCAGTAGAACGGCGCGGCTCGCTCGGTCATGACAGCGCCTCCTCCGAGGCTCTGGCCGCCCACTGCGCGAAGCGCTCGCCGTCGGCCCGCTCGGCGCGGAAGCGGGACAGCAGGCGCTCGACGTAGTCGGGCAGTTCGGTGGCGGTGACCTTCAGGCCGCGGACCTTGCGGCCGAAGCCCGGGTCCAGGCCGAGGCCGCCGCCGAGGTGCACCTGGTAGCCCTCGACCTGCTTGCCGTCGGCGTCGGTGACGAGCTGGCCCTTGAGCCCGATGTCCGCGGTCTGGATGCGGGCGCAGGAGTTGGGGCAGCCGTTGATGTTGATGGCGATCGGCTCGTCGAAGTCCGGCAGCCGGCGCTCGAGTTCGTCGATCAGCGAGGCGCCGCGCGCCTTCGTCTCCACGATGGCCAGCTTGCAGAACTCGATGCCGGTGCAGGCCATGGTGCCGCGCCGGAAGGGCGACGGCCGGACCTGGAGGTCCAGCGCCTCCAGCCCGGCGGCGAGCGACTCGACCCGGTCCTGCTCGACGTCCAGCACGATCAGCTTCTGGTCGGTGGTGGTCCGCAGCCGGCCCGAGCCGTGCGCGGCGGCGAGTTCGGCGATCTTCGTCAGGGTGGCCCCGTCGACCCGGCCGACCCGCGGCGCGAAGCCGACGTAGAACCGGCCGTCCTTCTGCCGGTGCACGCCGATGTGGTCGCGCCACACCTGGGCGGGCTGCTCGGGCGCGGGACCGTCCAGCAGCGGCCGCTTGAGGTACTCGTCCTGGAGCACCTCGCGGAACCGCTCGGCGCCCCAGTCCGCGATCAGGAACTTCAGCCGCGCGCGGGAGCGCAGCCGGCGGTAGCCGTGGTCGCGGAAGATGCCGACCACCCCGGCCCACACGTCGGGCACCTCGCCCAGCGGCACCCACGCGCCGAGCCGCACGCCCAGCTTCGGGTTGGTGGACAGGCCGCCGCCGACCCACAGGTCGAAGCCGGGGCCGTGCTCGGGGTGGTCCACGCCGACGAAGGCGATGTCGTTGATCTCGTGCACCACGTCCAGCAGCGGGGAGCCGGAGATCGCGGTCTTGAACTTGCGCGGCAGGTTGGAGAACTCCTTGCTGCCGATGTACCGCTCGTGGATCTCGTCGATCGCGGGCGTGCCGTCGATGATCTCGTCCTCGGCGATGCCCGCGACGGGGGAGCCGAGGATGACGCGCGGCACGTCGCCGCACGCCTCGGTGGTGGACAGGCCCACGCCCTCCAGCCGGCGCCAGATCTCCGGCACGTCCTCGATCCTGATCCAGTGGTACTGGATGTTCTGCCGGTCGGTGAGGTCGGCGGTGCCGCGCGCGAACTCCTGGGAGATCTCGCCGATCACCCGCAACTGCGCCGTGGTGAGCCGGCCGCCGTCGATCCGCACCCGCATCATGAAGTAGCTGTCGTCCAGCTCCTCCGGCTCCAGCACGGCGGTGCGGCCGCCGTCGATGCCGGGGCGGCGCTGGGTGTACAGGCCCCACCAGCGCATCCGCCCGCGCAGGTCGGCGCCGTCGATCGAGTCGAACCCGCGGTGCGCGTAGATCGTCTCGATCCGGGTCCGCACGTTGAGACCGTCGTCGTCCTTCTTGGACTGCTCGTTGGCGTTCAGCGGGGTGAAGTGGCCCTTCGCCCACTGGCCTTCACCGCGGTGCCGGCCCGTCCTGCGGCGCGCCGCCGCGGCCTTGGGGGCGGCGTCCCCGGCCGGGGTCTGGGGAGAGTCAGGGCTGGAGGCCATGGCGATGCGTCCTTCGAGCAGGCGTGTATACGGTCGATACGGCGCGGGGCGGCATCAGGCCCGGACGGCCCGGGGCCCTGACAGCGGGCGGGGCGGAGGCGATGTCCCGGCGTGAGGCGGCTCCCGCGCATCCACGACGGCGGGGACGGCGGGTCGGCGCGCTCGCGCTACGAGCGCGCTAGTGTGCGGTCGGCCTCGCCGGACAGATGGCGCTGGACACGCGGCAGAAGTCGACGTGCGGCCGACCTACCAAGGCGATTCCAGTGCGTGACATGACGAAAGCGTGGCACGCGTGTGTTCGGCCAGTCCACCGACATCCACGATGTGGACTACTTCATCTCGATATGCGGGCAACCGTGATGCGGGTCACTCCCGCTCCGCGAGTACCGCGGGAGCCAGCGAGCGGGGCAGCAGCTCGTGCCCGCGGAGCGGGCGGAGCAGCTCCACCTCGACCCCGTCGGCGAACCGGTACGGGCGGTGCGCCAGCACCCCGCCGAGGGTACGGCGCAGCCGCGACATCTCGGCCCGGACGGTGACGGTGCGGCTCGGGTCGCCGAAGAGATCCGCGGCCAGCTGGGCCGCGCTGCGCCCGCCGCGGTGCAGCGCCAGCACGAACAGCAGCTCGGCGTGGCGCGGCGAGAGCGGCTGCGCCCAGTTCCCGGCGGGGCCGTGCACGGTCACCGTGCTGTCGCCGGCCCCGCTGAGGTCGAGCACCACCCGGTTCCCGGCCGGCGGCCGCTCCCGTGCCCCCGGCCGGATCAGCCAGCCGCCCGGCAGCGGGTCCAGCTCGCACAGCCCCAGCGACGGCAGCCACACCTGCCCCGCCCGCGCCTGCGCGGGCAGCGGCACCCGGTCCGGTGGCGCCATGCCGGTCACCGCGGCCGTCCAGCCGTTCCCGTCCACCACCAGCGCCTGCCCGGCGATCCGCGCCAGCAGCGGCGCCGCCACCGACCGCAGCCGCTCCACCGCGGCCCAGTGCCGCGTGCGCAGCTCCCCCTCCGCGACCCGCGCCACCGCCGACACGAGTGCGAGCGTGGCCGGGTGCACGCTGGCCACCGGGCCGCTCACGTCGACCACGCCCAGCAGACGGCCGTCCCGCGGGTCGTGCAGCGGCGCGGCGGCGCAGGTCCAGCCGTGGTGGGTGCGCACGAAGTGCTCGGCCGAGTGCACCTGCAACGGGGTGCCGGTGATCAGCGCGGTGCCTATCGCGTTGGTGCCCACGGTGTCCTCGGCCCAGGACGCGCCCTCGGCGAAGCCCAGCCGGTCCGCGCTCCTGCGCACCGCGAGGCTGCCGTCGCGCCACAGCACCCGGCCCTCGGCGTCGGTGACGACCATGATGTGCCAGGCCGCGTCCGCGACCGACACCAGCCCGTCGCGCAGGCCGGGCAGGATCTCGGCGATCGGCGTGGACCGCCGGCGGTGCTCGATCTCGTCGGTGCTCAGCACCCCGTTCGGCGTCCCGTTGTCCGGGTCCACGCCCAGCCGCAGCGCGCGCCGCCACGACTCACCGATCACCGCGCGCGGCGCCGTCCGCGGCACCTTGCCGGCCAGCGCGGCCTCCCGCACCGACGCCAGCAGCCGCGCCGAGGTCTGCGGGCCGGTACCGCCCGGTCGCACCGGGCCGATCGGAAGGTGTGCCATGTCGCCCCCGCTCAGCCGCTGTTGCCAGTTCCGGTTGGGTCGGTGCGCCGCGCCGCCGCAGCCGCCGCCGTGCGCCGGGCCTGCCTGCAACGTGCTGCAACCGTTGCGAGACTACGCGCATTCGACGGAAGGTGACGGCAGGTCACCGGTCCGCTCCGGGTCCGACTCGCGACCCTGGGCGCCCCTTCGGGGAGGCCGTGGACCGGGGGTGGCGCCGAGTCGGCGCGGCGCCACCCCCCTCGACCGCGACGGCCGCCGTTCCACGGCCCTCCGTAGGACGCCGGCGCCGCCCTCAGCGCTCCACCGGCCGGGCCCGTTCGACCAGTGCGGCCAGGTCGGCCGAGCGCGGCAGCGTGCCGAAGGCGGTCCCCCAGTCCCGGCCCAGCCGCGACGCGCAGAACGCGTCGGCGACCGGCGCCGGCGCGAACCGCACCAGCAGCGAGCCCTGCAGCACCAGCGCCATCCGCTCCACCACCCGCCGGGCCCTGGCCTCGATGTCCTCCAGGTCGGCGAGGTCGGCGAGCAGGTCCTTCACCGCGGCGTCCAGCCGGTGGTCCGCGCCGTGCGCCAGCCCGATCTCGGTGAGGAACGCGTCGACCGCCTGCGGCTCCCGCTGCAGCACCCGCAGCACGTCCAGCGCCTGGACGTTGCCGGAGCCCTCCCACACCGAGTTCAGCGGCGACTCCCGGAAGATCCGCGGCATGCCGGACTCCTCCACGTAGCCGTTCCCGCCCAGGCACTCCAGCGCCTCGACGGCCACCGCCGGGCAGCGCTTGGTGACCCAGAACTTGGTGACCGCCACCGCGAGGCGCCGCAGGCTGCGCTCCTGCGGGGTGTCCGCGTCGTACGCGGCGGCCAGCCGCAGCACCGTGGTGGTCGCCGCCTCCGACTCCAGTGCCAGGTCGGCCAGGACGTTGCGCATCAGCGGCTTGTCGATCAGCGGTCCGCCGAACGCGTGGCGGTAGGTGGCGTGGTGCACCGCCTGGGCCACCGCCTGGCGCATCAGCGCGGCCGAACCCAGCGCGCAGTCCAGCCGGGTGGCGGCGACCATCTCGATGATCGTGGCGACGCCGCGGCCCTCCTCGCCGACCCTGCGCGCCCAGGTGCCGGCGAACTCCACCTCCGAGGAGGCGTTGGAGCGGTTGCCGAGCTTGTCCTTCAGCCGCTGGATCGCGAAGACGTTCCGGCTGCCGTCGGCGAGTACCCGCGGCACCAGGAAGCACGTCAGCCGGTCCTGCCCCTGCGCGGGCACCTGGGCCAGCACCAGGAAGCCGTCCGACATCGGCGCCGAACAGAACCACTTGTGCCCGGTGAGGGCGTACGTGCCGTCCTCGGCGAGCGGCTCCGCGCGGGTGGTGTTGGCCCGCACGTCGGAGCCGCCCTGCTTCTCGGTCATGCCCATACCGAACAGCGCGCCCGGCTTCTGCCCGGGCGGCAGCAGCCGGGCATCGTAGACGCGCGAGCCGAGCCGCGGCTCCCACTCGGCGGCCAGTCGGGGGTCGGCGCGCAGCGCGGGCACCGCGGCGTGCGTCATCGACACCGGGCAGCCGTGCCCGGCCTCGACCTGCGACCACACCATGAATCCGGCCGCCCGGCGCAGGTGCCCGTCGGGCCGCGACCAGGCGTCGGTCAGTCCGGAGGAGACCGCGTGGCCCAGCAGCCGGTGCCAGGACGGATGGAAGTCGACCTCGTCGATCCGGTTGCCGTAGCGGTCGTGGGTGCGCAGCACGGGTGTAAAGGTGTTCGCCTCCTCGGCCCACCGCTGCGCCTGAGCGGAACCCGCGGCCTTGCCGAGGTCGCGCAACTCGCCGGTGATCTCCGCCAGCCGCACCGGATCCGCGTGCCGGGCCACGCCTTCGGCGAGCGCGCGGTCGGTGCTGTACACGTCATGGCCGACCAGGGGCGGCGCCTGGTTCGTGACCGTGTGAGTGGGGGCAGTCATGCCAGCTAACGTAAGGGGGTGCAAGCAGCAGACGAAAGAAGCCATCGGCGTCCGGGCCGCTGGCGGAGAGCCCGTGCGCTGTACCGGAATGTCTCCAAACGCCGGATGGCCTGGCTGCTGCTGAAGGACACCGTCGACTCGTGCATGGAGTACCGGGTCACCGGACTCGCCGCCGAGGCGGCCTTCTTCGTCCTGCTGTCCCTCCCGCCGCTGCTGCTCGGCCTGGTCGGCGCGCTGGGCTACGTCGACACCGTCATCGGCCTGGACACGATCGACCACATCCGCCAGAACATCCTCAAGGCGTCGGCCACGGTGCTCTCCGACAAGGGCGTCAACCAGCTGGTCAAGCCCCTGGTGGACGACGTCTTCCACGGTCGCCGGCCGGACCTGATCTCGATCGGCTTCCTCATCGCCCTGTGGTCGGGCTCCCGCGCCGTCAACGTCTTCGTCGACACCATCACCATCATGTACGGCCTGGAGGGCCGCCGCGGCATCGTCCGCACCCGGCTGATGTCCCTGGTGCTGTACGTGGCCGCGCTGCTGGTCGGCGCGGCGGTGCTGCCGCTCATCGTGATCGGGCCCGACACCCTCACCGGGTTCCTGCCCGGCGGCGCGGCCACCGAGCACATCCTGTACTGGCCGGCCGCGCTCTTCGCCTCGATCGCCTTCCTCACCACGCTCTACCACGTCTCCGTGCCGGTCAGGTCGCCCTGGTACGAGGACGTGCCCGGTGCCCTGGTGGCGCTGCTGATGTGGGTGGTCGGCAGCTTCATCCTGCGGATCTACCTCACCCACGCCGTCGAGGGGCACACGATCTACGGCTCGCTGGCCGCGCCCGTCGCGGTGCTGCTGTGGATAGGCGTGTCCGCGTTCGCCGTTCTGGTCGGCGCGGCGGTCAACGCGGCCGTGGACCGGGTGTGGCCCTCGGTCGCCACGTCGGCGGCCCGCGAGGAGAACAACCGGCTGCGCGAGGCCGCCGCCGAGGCCGTGGTGGCCCGCGCGGCCGCGCGCCGGGCCCGGCACGCTGCGCCGAGCAGCGACGACGAGGAGGAGCGCGAGGCGCAACTGCCGCCGGCGGAGTACCCGGAGCGCTGGGCCGACTTCCACCCCCATCTCGACGTCCGGGCCCGGCTGCGGCCCAGCCGTCCCGGCACCACGCCGCGCCGCCGCCCCCCGGCCCCCGACGCCCGCGCGTACCCGGGCGAGTTGCCGCCCGTCCCGCCGCCCGCCGCTCCCGCGCCGGCACCGCCCGCCGCGCCGCCCGCCGCGCCCGCGCCGTTCGGCCCGCCGTCCCCGCGCGTACCGCCGATGCCGCCGAACGCCCCCAGCGCCCTGGGCGACGGCAGGCCGCCCCCTGCCCAACCGCCCGCGCGCGGGTGACAATGAGGGCGTGTACAGCGAGTGGGCGCATCCGGCCGGCGGGGTGACCGTGTGGGCGCGGACGCACGGCGGCGGCGATTACCGCGTGCTGCCCGACGGCTGCATGGACCTGATCTGGCGTGACGGCGAGTTGCTGGTCGCCGGCCCCGACACCGCGGCCCACGCCGAGCGGGAGCGCCCGGGCGTGGCGTACGCCGGGCTGCGCTTCGCACCGGGCACCGGTCCGTGGCTGCTGGGCGCGCCCGCACGCGAGGTACGCGATCTGCGGGTGCCGCTGGACGCGTTGTGGCCCGGCGCCGCCGCCCGGCGCCTGGCGGCGCGCGCCGCGGACGACCCGGTGGCGGCACTGACCGGGTGGGTGACCCGGCGCACCCGGCAGGCGGGCCCCGCGGACCCGCTGCCCGGGCGGGTGGCCGGGGCGCTGGCGGACGGGCGCTCGGTCGCTCAGGTGGCCGGCTGGACCGGCCTGGGGGAGCGGCAGTTGCGGCGCCGCTGCGAGGCCGCGTTCGGCTACGGGCCGAAGACGCTGGCACGGGTGCTGCGCCTGCAGCGGGCGCTGGAACTGGCCCGCGCGGGCGGGTCGTTCGCCGCGGTGGCGGTGGCGGCGGGGTACGCCGACCAGCCGCACCTGTCCCGCGAGGTGCGCGCGCTGGCCGGGGTCCCGCTGCGCGAACTGGTCAGACGGTAGCGTCCCCGGCCGCGGACGGCAGTGCCGCGAACAGGTCCACCGCGTTGCCGTCGGGGTCGTGGACGATCGCGTAACGCTGGCCCCAGAAAGCGTCCCAGGGTTCGAGGTGGCCCTGGTGCCCCGCGCCGGTCAGCTCGGCGTAGCAGGCGTCCACGCCTTCCGGGCTGGCGCAGTCGAAGGCGAGCGAGACCCGCGTGCCGGTGGCCGGCGTCCACCGCGGGTCGAAGGAACGGACGGTGTCGACGGTGTCCCACGCCAGGCGCAGCCCGCCGGGCAGGCCCACCTCGACGTGCGGCTGCGCGTCGGCGTCCGCGGGCACCTCCAGCCCGAGTCGGCGGTAGAAGGCCAGCGAGGTTGCCATGTCGGCGACGGTCAGCGCGACCAGGTCGATCCGGGGAGTTGTCTTTGTGCTCATGAGGGCCACGCTACGGCCGAGCTCCCCCCCACGTCTTGAACGTTTCGGACCCTCCCGGGTGCCCCTGTCCGCCGGTCGAGGGACCATCTGCCGGTGGCCTGCTGAGCGCGCAGTTCCCCGCGCCCCTTGGCGGGTGCGGCTCCCTCCGCGAAAGGAGGGCAACCACCAAGGGGCGCGTGGGGGCACTCCCCCTGGCTTCGCCGGGGGCACCCCCACCCAGCCGCCAGGCTGGGGGAGAACTGCGCTCCCCCAGAGCTCCGCCTGGGGGGACCCCCACACCACCGCCGGACCGCAAGGTCCCTCGACCGGCGGACATGGGCGCCCCGGTGGGTCAGGGCACGACCGCAGGATTCTCCGCGTTGGTGAGCGTCTCCCACGCCACGAACAGGTCGTTCGTGCCCGCGGGGCGGCGGGACTCGGTGAGCGTCTGGGTGTTGGTCATCGCGATGCCCATCCGGTTGTGCAGCGCGTTGTAGCCGACCTCGGTGACCGGGCCGAGCCCGAGGGTGAGGGACCCGCCGCACAGCCACGACGGCGGGGCGGTGCCCAGCTCGTACTTGGACTGGAACCCCAGTGCCTGCCGCAGCCGTTCGCCGACCTGCGGGTAGAGGTCCTGGCCCTGGATCGCCGCGGTCTCGGCGACGTCCGAGATGGACGCGATGCCGTAACCCGTGTGGGTGAAGTCGCGGCAGGTCTCCTGGGTCAGCCCGGTGACGAACGTCGACTGCCCCTGCCAGTAGCTGATGATCTTCGCGCTGGTGTCCAGCCCGGAGCCCGGCACGGTCTTGGGCAGCGCGCCGTCGGTGGAGAGGTAGACGTACGCCGCGACCCGGTTGAGGTAGCGGGTGATCGCCTTGTCGTAGTCGGTGGCGTCGTTCAGGAAGATGGAGATGCCGACCGCGGCCTCCATCATCGTCAGCTCCCAGTTGCCGTTGCTGTTGGAGCCGTTGATGACCTCGGGCAGGTAGACGGTGCGCAGCATGGTGGAGAACTTGGTGATGTCCGCGGCCGACCAGCCGCTGTAGGTGTAGCGGATGATCTCCGCCGCGCGCGGCCACACCGAGCCCGCCCAGCCGGTCTGCAGCGGGGCGTTGCTGTTGGTGTGCTGGGTGATGGTCGACGCCCAGGCGTTCATCAGCTCGATGGACTTCTGCGCGTAGGCGCTGTTGCCGGAGATGTACCAGGCCAGCGCGTCGGTGTAGGCGGCGATGGCGTCCTGGCGCTCGTCCGTGCAACCGTTGTTGGGGTTGGAGTACGGGCCGCAGTCGACGCTGGCGCGCGGCTTGGGGGTGCGGGACAGGGAGGCGTAGGAGCTCCCCGTCATCTGGTTGTACGCGTCCTTCCAGGGCTCGGCGTTCGCCTGCACCTTGCCCTTGATGAAGTCGAGTTGGGGCAGGCTGACCATCACGCCGGGGTGGGTGAAGGTGGTCGGCGCGGCGGCGACGGCCGGCGCGGCCGCGGCGGGTGCGGCGGCCCTGGCCCGTCCGGCGGCCGAGGCGGCGCCGGTGCCGGGCAGCGCGGCGAACGCGGTGCCGAGCGCGGCCGCGGCGGCGATCAGGACGGTGGCGCGCCGAAAGCGTTTCCGGGTGGGGGAGGGGGTGCTGCTGCGGGGGGTTCTGCGCATGGGGGGCTCCTGGTTCCGCATGGGCGGGGACGCGCGGGAGTGCACGCAGGGAAGTGCGGGAACAACTCCGGTACGGAACGGGAAGGAAACCTTCCTGTCCGTGGTAGGCGAGGATCGCGGTGGTACGCCGTGGAGTCAAGGGGCTGAACACACGTCAAGCCGCTGACCTGGTCGGCCCAGTTGACGGGCCATGGATTCGGACAGAGGTCATTGACATGAACATAGTCTGGACCTTTGAATTCCCGGTACAGGCGCACGTCCCCACCGTCGCGCGACAGGAAGGTCCCCCACATGATCAGATCCCGCACGGCCGCGACCTGGTCCCGCTCCCTCGTCACCCTCTTCGCCCTGCTCGCCGCCGTGCTCGGCGTGCAGGCGGGACCCGCGCACACCGCCCACGGCGCCGCGCCGTTCAAGGTGATCGCGTTCTACAACGGCGACTACGACGCCGCCCACATCAGCTTCGACCACGAGGCGAACGCGTGGTTCCCGCAGCAGGGCGCCGCGAACGGGTTCACCTACACCGCGACCACCGACTGGAGCCAGCTCAACACCGCCAACCTGGCCAACTACCAGGTGGTGATGTTCCTGGACGACTACCCGCACACCGCCGCCCAGCAGTCCGCGTTCCAGACCTACATGCAGAACGGCGGCGGCTGGATCGGCTTCCACGTCGCCGCGTACAACGACGCGGTGCCCAGCGACTGGTCCTGGTACCACAACACCTTCCTGGGCACCGGCACCTTCAAGAGCAACAGCTGGGGGCCGACCCAGGAGACGCTGAAGATCGAGGACCCGAACCACCCGGCCACCGCGGGCCTGCCGTCGACCATCACCTCGTCGGTGAGCGAGTGGTACAGCTGGCAGAACGATCTGCGCACCAACCCCGACATCGACATCCTGGCCTCGATGGACCAGTCGACGTTCCCGATCGGCACCGACCCCGACCAGACCTGGTACAGCGGCTACTACCCGATCGTGTGGACCAACCGGAACTACAAGATGGTCTACAACAACTTCGGCCACAACCTGATGGACTACGACACCAACACCACGCTGTCGTCCACCTTCGCCAGCGCCCAGCAGAACCAGCTGCTGCTCCAGGAGATCCGCTGGGCGGCCGGCCAGAGCGGCACCGTCACCCCGCCGCCCGCCGACCCGACCGGTCAGGTCACCGGGTACGGCGGCAAGTGCGTGGACGTGGCCGGCGCGAGTTCCACCAACGGCGCCGCCGTGCAGCTCAACGACTGCAACGGCACCACCGCGCAGCAGTGGACGGTCGGTTCCGACGGCACGCTCAAGGCCCTGGGCAAGTGCATGGACGTCAGCTCGGCCGGCACGGCGAACGGCACGAAGGTCCAGCTCTACGACTGCAACGGCACCGGGTCGCAGGTCTGGCAGCCCGGCAGCGGCGGCTCGCTGGTCAACCCGCAGTCGGGCAAGTGCCTCGACGCCACCGGGCCCAGCTCCGCCAACGGCACCCGGCTGCAGATCTGGAGCTGCACCGGTTCCGCCAACCAGGTCTGGAACCTGCCGGGCTGACCGGCACCCCGCGTGCGGCCCGGACCGACGGGCCCGGGCCGCACGCCGAACCGGCCCCGCCGGCCGGGCCGTTCAGCCGCGGGTGGAGTACGAAGCGGCGCCGGTCCCGGCCAGGCCGCCGCCCGCCACGATCAGGTACTCGTCGCGGATCGGGCTGCCGTCCAGCCAGTCCTCCAGGATCTCCCGGGTGCCGGCCGCGTAGCGGGCCTGCGCCGACAGGGTGGTGCCGGAGATGTGCGGGGTCATGCCGTGGTGCGGCATGGTCCGCCACGGGTGGTCGGCCGGCGCCGGCTGCGGGAACCACACGTCGCCGGCGTACCCAGCCAACTGGCCCGAGCGCAGCGCACGTTCGACCGCATCGCGGTCGGCTATCCGGGCCCGCGCGGTGTTGATCAGGTACGCGCCGCGTTTCATCCGCCCGATCAGCGCGTCGTCGAACATCCCCTCGGTCTGCGGGTGCAGCGGCGCGTTGATCGTCACCACGTCGCAGTGCGGCACCATCGCGGCGCCCGACTCGTGGAAGACCAGGCCGAGTTCGCGCTCCACCGGCTCGGGCAGCCGCTTGCGGTCGGTGTAGTGCAGCGTCACGTCGAACGGGGCCAGCCGGCGCAGCACCGCCAGCCCGATCCGCCCCGCCGCGACCGTTCCGACGTGCATGCCCTCCAGGTCGTACGACCGCTGGGCGCAGTCCGCGATGTTCCAGCCGCCGTCCAGCACCCACCGGTGCGACGGCAGGTAGTTGCGGACCAGCGACAGCGTCATCATCACCACGTGCTCGGCGACGCTGATGCTGTTGGAGAAGGTGACCTCGGCGACCGTGACGCCGTGCGCGATGGCCGCGTCCAGGTCGACGTGGTCCGAGCCGATGCCCGCGGTGACGGCGAGCCTGAGGTTCCGCGCGGTGGCCATCCGCTCCGCGGTCAGGTACGCCGGCCAGAACGGCTGCGAGATCACCACGTCCGTGTCGACCAGTTCCCGCTCGAAGACCGATCCCGGCCGGTCCTTGTCCGAGGTGACCACCAGGGTGTGGCCGCGGCTCTCCAGGAAGGAGCGCAGGCCCAGCTCGCCGGACACGCTGCCGAGCAGCTGCCCGGGCGTGAAGTCGGTGCCCTTCGGGGTGGGGGCGGTCTGCCCGTCGGGGTAGCGGTCGATCACCGGCAGGTCGTCGCGGGCGTAGCCGGACGGGTATCCGTCCACCGGGTCGTCGTACAGCACACACAGCACCTTTGCCATGACGGCGGCTCCTCAACTGGGGTGCGGGAAGGTGCACTTCACGTTCCTCGGGAGCGCGGGGGAGCGTCAAAGCGAACGTTTCTATGCCCGGATAGGCGCCGGCTATCCGGAGGTGTGGGCGGCCAGCAGCAGGTCGAGGCGGTTCCGCACCCGCACCTGCCGGGCGACCGCGAGCAGCGCCCGGGTCAGGGCGGGCACCGGGGCGCGGTCGGCCAGGACCAGGCCGACCCGGGGGCCGTGCGCGGGACCGGCGAGCGGCACCGCCCGCATTCCGGCCGGCACCCCGAACATGTGCAGCCAGGCGTGGGCGATCACGCACGACCAGTGGCCCGCGTCGAGGTGGGCGTAGAGCCCGGCGACGGTGTCCGCCTCCACCGCGGGCGCCGCCACCAGACCCTCGGCGGCGAAGTAGTCGTTCATGATCCGCCGGTTGCGCATCGTCGGCGCCAGCAGGCACAGCGGCAGCGCGGCCACCTCCGCCCAGCTCACCTCGGCCCGGCCGGCCGCAGGGCCGTCCACCGGGGTGAGCAGCAGGTACCGCTCCTCGTACAGCGGTATCTTGCGGACCTGCCGCAGCGTCTCGTCGTCCAGGTAGGTCATGGCGACGTCGAGTTCGGCGTCGGCCAGGCCGGCGGTGATCTCGCGCGAGGACAGCGAGCGCAGCGACACCCGCGCCCGCGGGTGCGCGGCGCAGAACGGCGAGGTCAGCAACGAGGTCGCGGTGAGCGCGGTCGGGATCGCGCCGATCCGCAGGGTGCCGGTCAGCCCGCCCCGCATCACCGACAACTCCTGCTCCAGCGCGTCGCGTTCGGCCAGCACCTGGTGCGCCCAGGCCAGCACCCGCTCGCCCTCGGGGGTCAGCCCCTCGAAGCGGCGCCCGCGCCGGACGATCGGCACGTCCAGTTCGTGCTCCAGCTTCGCGATCGCCGCCGAGAGCGACGGCTGCGAGACGAAGCAGGCCGCGGCCGCCCGCGCGAAGTGCCGTTCCCGCGCCAGGGCCACCAGGTACTCGAGCTGGCGCAGCAACATGGGAGCGGCCCTCCGGACGGGATGTCAGGCAGGATAGGCGTGCGTCTGGGCGGCCTTCACCGACGCCCACACCTCCGTGCCCTCGCGCAGGTCGAGTTCGGCGACCGCGGGCGCGGTCAGGTCGGCGGCCAGCGGCAGCCCGTCCTCGGCGCCGGCCAGCGCGATCCGGAACTGGGCGCCGTGCGACTCCATCCCGGTGATCCGGGCCCGCCACGCGTTGCGTGCGCTGGACTCCGGACGGTCCCGGTGCAGGGTGACCGCGCTCGGCGGGAACGCCACGAAGGCGGGCCCGGCCAGCTCCTCGCTGCCGGTCAGCACGAACTCCGGCCCGACCCGGACCTGGTGGCCCTCGGCCTCGCCCCGGTACAGGTTCAGGCCGACCAGCCGGGCGATGTAGTCGGTGCGCGGGTGGCGGGCGATCTCGACGGGCGTGCCCTGCTGCACCACCGTGCCGTTCTCGACCACCACCAGCCGGTCCGCGAGCACCATCGCGTCCAGCGGGTCGTGCGTGACCAGCACCGCGACCGCCTCGAATGCGGCGAGGTGGCGGCGCAGTTCGGCGCGGACGTCCAGCCGGGCGCCGGCGTCCAGGGCGGCCAGCGGCTCGTCGAGGAGCAGCAGGCGGGGCGCGGTGGCCAGCGCGCGGGCCAGCGCGACCCGCTGGGCCTGGCCGCCGGACAGCCGGCGCGGCTTGGCGTGCGCGTGCGCGGCCAGGCCCATCCGGTCCAGCAGGTCGGCGGCCAGGGCCCGCGCCTCGGACCGGCCGGCGCCGTGGCAGCGCGGCCCGAACGCCACGTTGTCCAGGGCGCTGAGGTGCGGGAAGAGCAGGTAGTCCTGGAAGATCACGCCGACCGGGCGCCGCTCGGGCGCGATCCGCACCCGTCGCTCCGGCTGCTCCAGCACCTGGCCGTCCAGCCGCAGATGGCCCTGCGTGAGCCCGGTCAGCCCGGCGAGGGCGCGCAGCGAGGTGGTCTTGCCGGCGCCGTTGGGGCCGAGCAGTGCCAGGACCTCGCCGGGGGCCACCGACAGCCGCACGTCGAGCCGGAAGTCGCCGCGGTCGACGACGAGATGGGCGTCCAGTCCGAGGTCCGCGCCCGGACCCGCGCCCGTGTCCGGACCCGCGCCCGTGTCCGGACCCGCGCCCGTGTCCGGACCCGCGCCCGCGTCCGCGCCCGCCTCGGTGCCGGACACGCCGCCGTCACGCGCGCCCGTACCCGCGCCCGTACCCGTGCCCGCCTCGGTGCCGGGATCGCCCCCGCTCATACCGCGCCCGCCCCCGTCCAGCGGTCGCGCAGCCCGGCGAGGACCGTGATGGAGACCGCCAGCAGTACCAGGCTCAGCGCGACCGCAGCGTCCGGGTCGTCCTGGAGCGCGAGGTAGACCGACAGCGGCATGGTCTGGGTGCGGCCGGGGAAGCTGCCGGCGAAGGTGATCGTCGCCCCGAACTCGCCGAGCGCACGCGCCCAGGCGAGCACGGCGCCCGCCGCCACCCCGGGCGCGATCATCGGCAGGGTGACCCGGCGGAAGGCGGTGAACCGGGAGGCGCCCAGCGTCGCCGCCGCCTCCTCGTACCTGCTGTCGGCGGCGCGCAGCGTGCCCTCGACGCTGATCACGAGGAACGGCATCGCCACGAACGCCTCGGCGACGACCACCCCGGCCGTGGTGAAGGGCAGGGTGATCCCGAACCACGAGTCGAGCCACTTCCCGACGACCCCGTTGCGGCCGAGCGCCAGCAGCAGCGCCACCCCGCCGACCACCGGCGGCAGCACCAGGGGCAGGGTCACCAGGGCGCGGACGATCCGGCGGCCGGGGAAGCGGGTCCTGGCCAGCAGCCAGGCCAGCGGCACCCCGAGCACCAGGGCCACGGCCGTCGCGGAGGTCGCCGTCTCCAGCGACAGGCGCAGCGCCTGCCACACCGCGGAACTGGTCAGCAGGTCGGGCATGCCCCGCCAGGGGGCCCGGATCAGCAGCGCCAGCAGCGGCACCAGCAGGAAGGCCAGGCCGACCACGGCGGGCAGCAGCAGGGGCAGCGGGACGGCGCCGCCCCTGCCGCGCGGGCGCCGAGCCCGGGCGCGCGGCCCCGGCGGCTCGACGTCCGCGTTCTTCAGTGCGGGGATCACGGGTTCAGGAAGCCCGCCTGGGTGAGCACCTTCTGGCCCTCGGCGGACTTCACCAGCGCGATGAACGCCGCGGCGCCGTCCGGGTTCGGCGCGCCCTTCAGCGGCGCGATCGGGTACTCGTTGATCGCCTTCGCCGACTCGGGGAAGTTGACGCCCTGCACCTTGCCGCCGGCGCTGTTCACGTCGGTCTTGTAGACCACCGCCGCGTCGGCCTCCTTCAGCTCCACTTTGGTCAGCGCGGACTTCACGTCCTGCTCGTACGACTTCGGCGTCAGCTTGAGGCCGCTGGCGGTCAGCGCGGTCTGGGCGGCGGCGCCGCACGGGACCGTCTTGGCGCACAGCACCACCGACAGGCCGGACCCGGTCAGGTCCTTCAGGCTGCTGATGTGCTTGGGGTTGCCCGGCAGCGTGGCGATCTCCAGCTGGTTGCGGACGAAGTCCGAGGGCGTGCCGCTCGCGTCGCCCTTGTCGGTGACGGTCTTCATCGTCGCCGGGCTGGCCGCCGCGAACACGTCCGCGGGTGCACCGCCGGTGATGCTCGCCGCGAGCTGGTCGCTGCCGCCGAAGCTGAAGACGACCTTGGTGCCGGGGTACGCCTGCTGGAAGTCCTTGCCGAGCGTGGTGAAGGTCTCCTTCAGCGATGCCGCCGCGAAGACCACCACCGTGCCGGAGACCTTCTTCTGCGCGCCGGTGGCCGACGCGCTGCCGGACGGCGCGGCCGACGACGACGGGTCCGAGGAGGACGTGTCCGAGGAGGAGGAACACGCGGAGAGCGCGAGGAGCAGCGCGGCGCCGCCGGCGATCGCGCACAGGCCGGGCGCACGCCGTATGTGGGGGTGGGCCGGTCGCGTACGTCGTGTGGTCACAGAAAACTCTCCCTCTCTGCCGCGCCGCAGGACGCGGGCACGGGCACGATGATAGTTCCGCATCTGCCAGGGGAAAGTCTGCTGTCGCATCGCATAATCCAAACAACCGGGAGCCCCACCCTGGCCTGTGCGATCGCACGACGATCGCTTTCAGGCCAGGGTGGGGCCGCCGTCACTGCGGGGGGTCACGGTTCGAAGCGGTACCCCATCCCGGGCTCGGTGACGAAGTGCCGGGGGCGGGTGGGGTCGTCCTCCAGCTTGCGGCGCAGCTGCGCCATGTAGACCCGCAGGTAGTTGGTCTCCGTCCGGTAGGTGGGGCCCCACACGTCCCGCAGCAGCTGCTTCTGGCTGACCAGCCGGCCCGGGTTGCGGACCAGTGCTTCCAGCAGGTGCCACTCGGTGGGGGTCAGCCGGACGTCCACACCGTGCCGGCTGGCCTTCTTGGCGGCCAGGTCCACGGTGAAGGCGTCCGTCTCCAGCCGGGCGGCCGACGGCTCCTGCTCCTGGTCGGAGCGGCGCCGCTCGGCCGCCCGCAGCCGGGCCAGCAGCTCGTCCATCGCGAACGGCTTGGTCACGTAGTCGTCCGCGCCCGCGTCCAGCGCCTCCACCTTCTCGTCGGAGCTGTGCCGGGCCGACAACACGATGATCGGTACCCGGGTCCAGCCCCGTATGCCGGCGATGACGTCCACGCCGTCCATGTCGGGCAGGCCGAGGTCGAGCAGCACCACGTCCGGGTGCCGGTCGGCGGCCATCCGCAGGGCGGTGGTGCCGTCGTAGGCGGCATCCACCTCGTAGCGGCGTGCCCGCAGGTTGATCACCAGGGCCCGTACGATCTGCGGTTCGTCGTCGACGACGAGGATGCGCGTCATGGTCAACCCAGCTTCGCCAGGGCCAGGTTGAGGGTGACCACGTTGACGTACGGCTCACCCAGGAAGCCCACCGCGCGGGTGTGGGTGTTCGACGAGACGAGGCTGCGCACCTTCGCCGGGCTCAGGTCGCGGGCGTTGGCGACCCGGTTGACCTGCTCGGCGGCGTACGCCTTCGAGATGTCCGGGTCCAGGCCGGAACCGGAGGCGGTGATCGCGTCGGCCGGTACGTCCTTCGGGTTCACCCCGTCGAACGCGGCGACCGCGGCGCGGCGCTCCTTGATCGTCTTGACCAGGCCGGGGTCGTTGGGACCCAGGTTGGACGCGCCCGACGCCGTCGGGTCGTAGCCCCCGGCGGACGGCCGCGGCTGGAACCACTTCGGGTCCGGCGACGGCGTCGTCTGGCCCTTCTTGAGCGGCAGGTTGAAGTTCTGCCCGATCAGGCTGGAGCCGACGGTCTTGCCGTCCAGCTTCACCTGCGAGCCGTTGGCCTTGCCGGGGAACGCCGCCTGGGCGACACCGGTGACCAGCAGCGGATAGGCCAGGCCGCAGATCACTGTGAACACCAGGAGCATTCGCAGGGCGGCCAGATGGTTGCGCACGATACGCACGATGACTTGCCCTTTCTCAGTTCAGGCCGGGGATGAACTGCACGACGAGGTCGATGAGTTTGATGCCGGCGAACGGCAGGACCAGCCCGCCCAGGCCGTACACCCATATGTTGCGGCTGAGCAGCGCGGAGGCCGAGGACGGCTTGTAGCGCACGCCGCGCAGGGCCAGCGGGATCAGGGCCACGATGATCAGCGCGTTGAAGATGATCGCGGAGGTGATCGCCGAGGTCGGGCTGTGCAGGCCCATGATGTTGAGGTGGTGCAGGCCCGGGTACACGCCGGCGAACATCGCGGGGATGATCGCGAAGTACTTCGCGACGTCGTTGGCGATGGAGAAGGTGGTCAGCGCGCCGCGGGTGATGAGGAGTTGCTTGCCGATCTCGACGATCTCGATCAGCTTGGTCGGGTTGGAGTCGAGGTCCACCATGTTCCCGGCCTCCTTGGCGGCCGAGGTGCCGGTGTTCATCGCCACGCCGACGTCGGCCTGGGCCAGCGCGGGGGCGTCGTTGGTGCCGTCGCCGGTCATCGCGACCAGCTTCCCGCCCTCCTGCTCCCGCCGGATCAGGGCCATCTTGTCCTCGGGCGTGGCCTCGGCGAGGAAGTCGTCCACGCCGGCCTCGTCCGCGATCGCCTTGGCGGTCATCGGGTTGTCGCCGGTGATCATCACGGTGCGGATGCCCATCCGGCGCAGCTCGTCGAACCGCTCCCGCATGCCTGCCTTGACGACGTCCTTGAGGTTGATGACGCCGAGCACGGTGGCGACCTTGGTCCCCTCGCGCTCGACCACCTCACCGACGACCAGCGGGGTGCCGCCGGCCCCGGCGATGGCGTCGACCATCGGGCCGATCTCCTCGGTGGGGTGGCCGCCGTTCTCGCGGATCCACTGCATCACCGCGGTCGCGGCGCCCTTGCGCAGGCTGCGCTGGTCGCCGTCCTCGACGAGGTCGACACCGCTCATCCGGGTCTGCGCGGTGAACGGCACGAACTGCGCGCCCCGCAACTCGCCCTCGGCGCGGCCGCGCAGGGCGTACCGCTCCTTGGCCAGGACCACGATGGAGCGGCCCTCGGGCGTCTCGTCGGCCAGCGACGACAGCTGGGCGGCGTCGGCGAGTTCCTCGATGGTCACCTTGCCCGCGGGCACGAACTCGGCCGCCTGCCGGTTGCCCAGGGTGATGGTGCCGGTCTTGTCCAGCAGCAGGGTGTTGACGTCGCCCGCCGCCTCGACGGCACGTCCCGACATGGCCAGCACGTTGCGCTGCACCAGCCGGTCCATGCCCGCGATGCCGATCGCGGACAGCAGCGCCCCGATCGTGGTCGGGATCAGTGCCACCAGCAGCGCCACCAGGACCACGATGGTCTGCTCGGCGCCCGCGTAGATCGCGAACGGCTGGAGGGTCACCACGGCCAGCATGAAGATGATGGTCATCGACGCCAGCAGGATGTTCAGCGCGATCTCGTTCGGCGTCTTCTGCCGTGCCGCGCCCTCGACCAGGGCGATCATCCGGTCGATGAAGGTCTCACCCGGCTTGGAGGTGATCTTCACGACGATCCGGTCGGACAGGACCGTCGTACCGCCGGTGACCGCGGAACGGTCGCCGCCGGACTCGCGGATGACCGGTGCGGACTCGCCGGTGATCGCCGACTCGTCGACCGAGGCGACGCCCTCGACGACGTCGCCGTCGCCGGGGATGATCTGCCCGGCCTCGACCACCACGTGGTCGCCGAGCCGGAGTTCGGCGGCCGGCGCCGACTCCTCGCGCGGGTTCGCGGCGCCGTGCCGCCAGTCGACCAGCCGCCGCGCGACGGTGTCGGTCTTGGTCCGGCGCAGCGTCTCGGCCTGCGCCTTGCCGCGGCCCTCGGCCACGGCCTCGGACAGGTTGGCGAAGATCACGGTCAGCCACAGCCAGACGGCGATCACCCAGGCGAAGACGCTCGGGTCCTTGATCGCGGACAGCGTGGTCAGTACCGAGCCGACCTCGACCACGAACATGACCGGGTTGCGGACCATGGTGCGGGGGTCGAGCTTCCGGCACGCGTCAGGAAGCGAGACGAGCAGTTGCTTCGGATCGAGCATCCCGCCGGAGACCCGGTGCCGCTCGGGCGGCTCCGGGGTCGCCCCCGGCGATACGGGGGGTTCGAGGGTGGTCACGGACGACATCAGTGGAGACCTTCCGCAAGCGGCCCCAGCGCGAGCGCGGGGAAGTACGTGAGACCGACGACGATGATGACCACCGCGGTCAGCAGGCCGACGAACTGCGGCCGGTGGGTGGGCAGGGTGCCCGCGGTCGCCGGCACCGGTTGCTGCTTACCGAGCGAGCCGGCCAGCGCCAGGATGAACACCATGGGCAGGAAGCGGCCGATGAGCATGGCCAGGCCCAGCGCGGTGTTCCACCAGTTCGAGGTCACGGTGATACCGGCGAACGCGGAGCCGTTGTTGTTGGCGGCCGAGGTGAAGGCGTACAGCACCTCGGAGAAGCCGTGCGCGCCGGTGTTGAGCATGTTCGCCCGCTCGCCGGGCAGCGCCATCGCGATGCCCGCGCCGACCAGCACCACCGCGGGGGTGGTGAGGATGTACAGCGAGGCGAACTTCATCTCCCGGCCGCCGAGCTTCTTGCCCAGGTACTCCGGGGTGCGGCCGACCATCAGACCGGCCACGAAGACCGTGATGATGGCCAGGATGAGCATGCCGTACAGGCCGGAGCCGGTACCGCCGGGCGCGATCTCGCCCAGCATCATGTTGAAGATGGTCGTGCCGCCGCCCAGCGGCGTGAACGAGTCGTGGAAGGAGTTGACGGCTCCGGTCGAGGTGAGCGTGGTCGACGCCGCGAACAGCGCCGACCCCCAGACCCCGATCCGCTGTTCCTTGCCCTCCAGCATGCCGCCGGCCGCGTGGCCCGCCGCGCTGTGGTAGCTGTGCAGCTCGTTGACGGTGATGATCGCCACCGAGGCGGCCCAGATCAGCGCCATCACCGCGAGGATCGCGTAGCCCTGGCGCTTGTCGCCGACCATCGTGCCGAAGGTGCGCGGCAGGCAGGCGGAGATCACCAGCAGCAGGTAGATCTCGACGATGTTGGTGAAGGCGTTGGGGTTCTCGAAGGGGTGCGCGGAGTTGGCGTTGTAGAACCCGCCGCCGTTGGTGCCGAGTTCCTTGATGGTCTCCTGCGAGGCGACCGGACCGCCGGTGATGCTCTGGTGGTCGCCGACGATCGTGGAGATGGAGTGGACGCCGTGGAAGTTCTGGATGGCGCCGCACGCGACCAGGATGATCGCGAAGACGAAGGCCATCGGGAGCAGCAGCCGCAGCACGATCCGGGTCAGGTCCACCCAGAAGTTGCCGACCCGGTCGGTGCGCCTGCGGGTGAAGCCGCGGATCAGGGCGGCGACGACCGCGATGCCCACGGCGGCCGACACGAAGTTCTGCACCGCCAGACCCGCCATCTGCACCAGGTGGCCCATGGTCGACTCACCGGAGTACGACTGCCAGTTGGTGTTGGTGACGAAGGACACGGCGGTGTTGAAGGACGTCGCCGGGTTGACCGCCGCCATCCCTTCGGCCAGCGGCAGGTGGTTCTGCAGCCGCTGGAGCCCGTACAGGAACAGCACGGACATCGCGGAGAACGCCAGCACGCTGCGCAGGTAGACCGGCCAGCGCTGGTCGGCGTCACCGTCCACCCCGCCGGCCCGGTAGAGGAACTTCTCCACCTTCCAGTGCCGCGGCGAGGTGAGGATGTGGGCCATGTAGTCGCCCAGCGGCCGGTAGGACAGGGCGAGTACGGCGAGCAGCGCGAGGATCTGCAGCCAGCCCGCAAGGGTGTCGTTCACTAGAACTTCTCCGGGTGGATCAGGGCCAGCACCAGGTATCCGACCAGGGCCACCGCGACGACGAGTCCGACGACGTTCTCCACGCTCACAGCCGCTCCACCCCCTTGGCCACCAGGCCGATGACGGCGAAGACGACGACGCTCAGGAGAATGAATAGAAGGTCTGGCATGCGAAGGCACCCCGGGAAGTCATTCGATGAGGGACGGAACCGCCCGCCTGCCGTGGTGGGGCAGGTGGGCGACGCCGACCGGTTCACCGGTCGGCCCCCCTACTGAATCCCGCCGCCACCCGACCGGCGGCCCGCGTTAGCGCCTTCCTGACGCGCCCACCTGCGGCCTTGACGGTGTCTTGACGCCCGTGACCGGGGCGTGATGACCCGCAGGGCGGACGGCTACTGGTAGAGCTCCGACCGGGACGGGTCGGGCTCGGGCACCGGGCCCGGTTCCGGCCCCGCCGAGGGCAGCGAGAGCACCATCGTCAGGCCGCCGCCCGGGGTGTCCTCGGGGGTCAGCGAGCCGTGCATCGCCTCGGTCAGGCCGCGGGCCAGCGCCAGGCCGAGACCGAGGCCGGTGCCGTTGTCGTGGTCGCCCATCCGCTGGAAGGGCTCGAAGGCGCGCTCCCGGTCCCGCTCGGGCAGGCCCGGGCCGCGGTCGACCACCCGCAGCTCCACCCGGTCGCCCAGGGCGCTCGCGGTCAGCACCACCGGGTGCTGGGCCGGCGCGTGCCGTACCGCGTTGGCCAGGAGGTTGGCGATGATCCGCTCCAGCAGCGGCGGATCGGCCAGCACGGCCGGGGCCCGCTCCAGGCCGTGGGTGTCGATGCCGGGGGCGTCCGCGGGCAGCGACTCCAGCGCGGCGGGCAGCACCTCCTCCAGCGCGGTGGCCCGCAGCCGCAGCCGCAGGGCGCCCGCCTGGAGCCTGCTCATGTCCAGTAGGTTGTCCACCAGCCGGCTCAGCCGCGCCAGCGACTCCTCCGCGGTGGCCAGCAGCTCCTCGCGGTCCTCGGCGGAGAACTCCACGTCCTGGCTGCGCAGCGAGCTGACCGCGGCCCAGCCCACCGCCAGCGGGGTGCGCAGGTCGTGGCTGACCGCGGCCAGCAGCGCGGTGCGCATCCGGTCGGCCGCCTTCACCGGCTCCACCTCGGCGGCGACCTCGGCGAGCCTGGCCCGCTCGGCGGCCCCCGAGACGTGCGCGGCGAACGCGGCCAGCACCCGCTGGTCCGACGCGGACAGCGAACGGCCGCGCAGCACCAGCACCATCCCGTCGCCCGCCGGCACCCGGACCTCGCTCGTCCCGCCGGGGCCTTCGGGGCCTTCGGGGCCGGCATCGGAGGCGGCGCCCGGTTCCGGCGGACCCGGATCCGCCGCGACCAGCTCCGCGCTGTCCATGCCGAACGTCTCCCGCGCCCGGTCCAGCAGCGCCGGCAGCGCGTCGCCGCCCCGGACGATGCTGCCCGCCAGGGACGACAGCGTCTCGGCCTCGGCGGTGGCCCGGGCCGCGCGCCGGGACAGCCGGAGCGAGCGGTCCACGACGGCCGCCACCGTGCCGGCCACGACCACGAACACCGCCAGCGCCAGGATGTTGTTGGGCTCGGCAATGGTGAACTTCCCGACCGGCGGGATGAAGTAGTAGTTCAGCAGCAGCGACGCCGTCACCGACGCCACCACCGCGGAGACCACCCCGCCGAAGCACGCGACACCGACCACCGCGAGCAGGAACAGCAGCGCCTCGCTGGTCAGGTTGAGGCTGCCGCGGCTGTTGGCGAGCACCGCGGTGAGCGCCACCGGCAGCACCAGCCCGCTCACCGGGCCGGCGACCAGCCGCCACGTGGTGAGCGTGCGGCGCCGCGACGGCAGCAGCCGGCCGTGCCCGGCCCGCTCGTGCGTGACCATGTGCACGTCGATGTCGGCCGAACTGCCCACCGTGGTCTCGCCGATGCCCCGCCCGGTCAGCAGCCGCTCCCACCGCCGGCGGCTGCTGGTGCCCAGCACCAGCTGGGTCGCGCCCACCCCGCGGGCGAACTCCAGCAGCGCGCCGGACACGTCGTCGCCGACCACCGAGTGGTAGCTGCCGCCCAGGCTCTCCACGAGCTGCCGCTGCCGGGCCAGCGCGGCCGGCGACGCGCCCACCGCGAGCCCGTCGCTGCGCGCCACGTGCACCGCGAGCAGGTCCCGGCCGCCGTCGATGCCGGGCGAACCCCCGCCGGCGGACCGGTCGGCGATCCGGGCCGCCCGGCGGATCAGCGTCTCGCCCTCCGGGCCGCCGGTCAGCGCCACCACCACGCGTTCCTTGGTCTCCCAGACCCGCCCTATGCCGTGCTCGCTGCGGTAGCGGTGCAGCGCCTCGTCGACCCGCCCGGCCACCCACAGCAGTGCCAGCTCCCGCAGCGCGGTCAGGTTGCCGATCCGGAAGTAGTTGGCGAGGGCCGCGTCGACCTTCTCCGCGCTGTAGACGTTGCCGTGCGCCATCCGGCGGCGCAGGGCCTCCGCCGGCATGTCCACCAGCTCGATCTGGTCGGCGCGCCGCACCATCTCGTCGGGTACGGTCTCGCGCTGCGGCACCTCCGTGATCTTCTCGACCACGTCGTTGACGGACTCCAGGTGCTGGATGTTGACGGTGGTGACCACGTCGATACCCGCGGCGAGCAGCGTCTCCACGTCCTGCCAGCGCTTGGCGTTGCGCATGCCGGGCGGGTTGGAGTGCGGCAACTCGTCCACCAGCGCGACCTCGGGGCGGCGGGCGAGCACCGCCTCCAGGTCCATCTCGCTGACCACGGTGCCGCGGTACTCCCGCTCCAGCCGGGGCACCACTTCGAGGCCGTCGACCAGCGCCAGGGTGTGCCGCCTGCGGTGGCACTCCACCAGCGCGACCACCACGTCCGTGCCGCGCTCGGCGCGGCGGTGGCCCTCGTCCAGCATCCGGTAGGTCTTGCCGACGCCGGGCGCCGCGCCGAGGAACACTTTCAGCACTCCGCGGCGGCCCTGCCGCCGTTCCCGTTCCCAGAGGTCGGACGGGGTGGGTGACGGCAGCCGGCCGTCCGTGGCGTCGGGCATGGACACGTCTCCAGGTGCCGGGCAGCGGGCATCGGGCCCGGTCAGGCTGGTTGCCGGGATCATCGTCCCCACGCAAGCCGACGGGGTGGCCCGCGGCCAGATCGTTGACGTTTTCCTGGCACCGGAGCCCGGAATCTTGACGCGCCGTTGACGCCGCACCCGGACCCGCCGGGTGGTACGGGCCGGGCGTGGAGCCGGAGTTGAGGCGACGGCCGGGGGCCACAGTTGTTACTCTGCGTCGATGTCCGCCTCCTCGCGTGAATCGCTGGCCGGTGCCGGCTGGCAGGATCAGGAACCCGGCGCCTACCGGGAGTTGATGCCGCCCAAGGTCGTCAAGCTGTCGTGGCTGGACCCGTCCACCCTGTGGCGGGCCCGCAACGGCCCGCTCGCCTCGATGTTCGGCGACCCCACCGGCACCGACCGGCAGCGCTGGGTCCGGGCCCAGGTCGCGCGCGGGGACGCCGAAGAGGACCTGGTGATCACCCGCACCGACCCGGACACCTTCTCCTTCATGCTGCTCGGCGACACCGGCGAGGGCGACGGCCCGCAGTACGCGGTGGTGCCCGGATTGCTCGAGGCCGGTGCCGGCACCCGCTTCGCGGTGGTGTGCAGCGATGTGCTGTACCCGGTCGGCAGCGGCAACGAGTACCCCACGAAGTTCTTCCGCCCCTACCGCGACTACGCCGCGCCGATCTACGCGATACCCGGCAACCACGACTGGTACGACGGCCTGACCGGCTTCATGCGGGTCTTCTGCCGCGCCCCCGCCCTGCCGCCCGCCGCCCGGCCCCGGCCGCTGTCGCGCGCCTGGTGGCGCGGCCTGCTGTGGGCCCGGCCCGACACCCCCGACGACGCGCTCATCGACGAGGCCAGGACGCTGCGCTCCGCCCCCGAACAGGCCGCGTCGCAGCCGGGCCCGTACTGGGCGATGGACGCCGGGCCGATCCGGATCATCGGCATCGACACGGGGCTGCTCGGCGACATCGACCGGGAGCAGGGGGAGTGGCTGCGCCGGGTCGCACGCGGCCCGCGGCCGAAGATCCTGGTCACCGGCTCGCCGATCTACGTCGACGGCGAGCACCACCCGTGCGCGATAGGTGGCGGCGGGACGGTGGACGACATCGTCCGCGACCCCGCGCACCACTTCGTCGCCGCGATCGGCGGCGACATCCACAACTACCAGCACTATCCGGTCGACGTGGACGGCCGCCGGATCGAGTACGTCGTCTCCGGCGGCGGCGGGGCGTTCATGCACGCCACCCACACCATCCCGCGGGTCGGGGTCGGCGGTGTCACCGAGGACGACTTCCGCTGCTACCCGATGCGCGGCGACTCGCTCGCCTTCTACAGCCGGCTCTACGGCCGCCGGCTGCGGCTGCGCCGGCTGTTCGACCTCACCCCGGACCAGGCGGCCGCGGTGGTCGCGGCCCGGCTCGGCATCACCCCGGTCCGCGCCTCGGCGGACTCGGAGGGCAAGGTCACGCTGCGCGCCCGCTTCGTCGCGTCGATGCTGGGCGTCGCGACCCGCCCGCACCGCCGCCGCCGCGTGCGGCTGCCGGTCCGGCACGCCCTCACGCAGGTGCTCTCCCCGGGCTCGGCCACCTACAGCCCGCCCTTCTTCAAGAACTTCCTGCGGCTGGACGTCGGCCCCGAGGCGATCCGGATCCGCTGCTACGCCGCCACCGGCCTGCGCGCCCAGGAGGTGGATCCGCCGGTGGAGGACGACTTCACGATCCCGTTGCGGCCCGGGGACGGCGGTTGATCCGCGCCGGGCGCCTGACCCGTGTCCGGCGCCAGATCCCCGGCGGGCGGGGCGCCCGGGCATCCCGTGACGCCCGCCCGGCCGCGGTGCCGCCGGGTCGGGCCGCAGGCCGGGGGACCGCCGGGTCGAGCGCCCGGCCGGTCCGCGGGGAGGGATAATCGGCCGGGTGAGCCGGCGGAGGGACCACCCGACACCGGCTGCCGTGCCCTCAGCGGGGAGCCTGCCATGACCACAGCGCGAGATCTTCTGACCGTCACCATGGACATGCCGTCCAGCCGGACCGTGGAGCGGGGCGACCTCTCGCTGGCGCTCGCCGGCGCCGAACTGGCCGACCTGCTGAGGGCGGGCGCGGCCGACGTGGACCGGGGCCGGATCGTGCCGGGCCCGCGCTCCCCGCACGACGACCGGCTGCTGGGCGAGGCGGCGACGGCGATGTCCCGCACCCTGCCGTTCGAGACGGTCGACGACTGGCTGTGGCGCCGGGGCCGCGGGCTGCCCGCGGCGTACCTGGCCGCGCTCACCGACGAGGGCCGGCTCGCCCGGCAGCGGGAGCGGCGCTGGCTGGTCTTCGGCAGCAGCCGGATGGTGCTGCTCGACTCCGCGGACCGGCAACGCGCCGCCCACCGCTGGGCGGCCGAGGAACCGGTGCTGGTCGCCCTCGCCACCACCATCGGCGTCGCCGGGCACCGGCCCGAGCCCGCGCCACCGGACACGTCGGTCGAGGCCCGCCCGGACCTGCGCCCGCACCTCCCCCCGGAACTCCCGTCCGCGCTGCCGCCCGACCTCGCCGCGGAACTGCCGGACCCGGCCGTCGAGGCGGTGCTCTCCGCCGTGGTCCACGCCGTCGCCGAACTGTCCGAGGAGCGCCGCCGCCGTGCCAACCGCCTCAAGGACGCGCATGCCACGACGCTGCGCCGCGGCTACTGACCCGACGCCCGCCGCCTGCCGCCCCGGAGGTGGCGGCGCCGGGGCACCCTGAGGGCGGCGCGGCAGGTGCGCATAGGGTCGGGGCATGGTCACCCTTGCCGAACTCGCCGACGATCCGCACGCCCACCTGGCGGAACTGCGCGCGCAGGGGCCCGTGGTGTGGCTGCCCGCGCTCGGCGGGTGGATGGTGACGGGGCGGGCGACGGCCCTCGAAGTGATGCGCGACGCGGCCGCCTTCACCGTCGACGATCCCCGGTTCACCACCGCGCGGGTGGTCGGCGCGAGCATGCTCTCCCTGGACGGGCCCGCGCACGCGCGGCACCGCGAGCCCTTCGTCGAGCCGTTCAAGCCGCGGGCGGTGCACGCGGCGTTCGGGGAGACCGTGCGGCGCGAGGCGGACCGGCTGCTGGACGGGCTGGTGCCGCGGGGCGCCGCCGAGTTGCGCCGCGACTTCGCCGGGCCGCTGGCGGCGGTGGTGATGGCCGAGGTGCTCGGTCTGACCGGCACCCCCGTCGCCGCGATCCTGGCCTGGTACGACGCGATCGTGCGGGCCGTCGACCGGCTGACCCACGGCGACGACGCGGGGACCGAGGGCCCGGCGGCGTACGCGGCGCTGCGCGAGGCGGTCGCCGGCACCCTCGACGCGGGCCACGCCGACTCGCTCCTGGTCCGCGCCGCCGCCGACGGCCGCCTCGGCCCGCCCGAACTGGCCTCCAACGCCGCCGTGTTGCTTTTCGGCGGCATCGAGACCACCGAGGCGATGATCGCCAACGCGCTGCTGCACGTGCTGCGCGAGCTGGGCCTGCCCGCCCGACTCCTCGCGGACGCCGACCTGCTGGACAACGCCATCGAGGAGTCCCTGCGCCTGGAGCCCGGCGCCGCCGTGGTTGACCGCTACGCCACCCGCGACGTCGACCTCGCGGGCGTACGGGTCGGCGCGGGCGACCTGGTCACCGTCTCGCTGGCCGGCGCCAACCGCGACCCCGGGGTCTTCCCCGACCCGGACCGCTTCGACGTCCACCGTCCCAACGCCCGGCTCCAGTTGGCGTTCGCCCACGGCCCGCACTACTGCGTCGGCGCCCACCTGGCCCGCCTCGAAGCCCGCACCGCGCTGCGCGCCTGCTTCGAGCGGCTGCCCGGACTCCGGCTCGACCCGGATCTGCCGAGCGCGCCGCGCGGCCTCGTCTTCCGCAAACCGCCCGCTCTGGCGGTGCGTTGGCAGGGCTGATGCCCTGACGGCCCGACGCGGGCGGGCCCCGCCCGCCGGGCGGGAGCCGGGGTCAGCGCTGTGCCGCCCGCGGCGCGTCGTCGGAGTCCGCGGCCAGCGCCGGGCGCGGGACCAGCCCATCGGTGCGCAGCAGGTGCCCGGCCGTGTCGAGCCCGGCGCGCAGCGCGAACGCGGCCGGCTCGTCGAGCACGCCGATCACCGAACGCCCGTCCTCCGCGCGGACCGCGCGCACGCTTCCGGCGTCCACCTCCTCGTGGTCGAGCAGGTCGGGGCTGTGGCTGGTGACCAGGACCTGGCGCCGGTCGGCCGCGTCCCGCAGCGCCTCCCTCACCACCGCGGCGGCCGCCGGGTGGAGGGCTGTCTCCGGCTCCTCGATCGCGACGGGGCCGTAGCGTCCGCCGGCGGGGGCGAAGAGCGCGAGCAGGACGCCCAAGGCGCGCAGCGTGCCGTCCGACACCGACGGCGCGGTGAACTTCCACGGGTGGGCCGCACCGGCGGTGTCCTGGGCGAACTCCACCGTCTCGGCGCCGTCCAGCACCCGGCGGCGGGTGCCGCGCAGGCCGGGCACGATCCGCTGCAGGTAGCCGTCGAGGCGGCGCCGGTCCGCGCCGTCGGCGACCCGCCCGAGGCGGTGCAGCACCGCGCCGGCGTTCGTGCCGTCGCGCAGCAGGGCCCGGCCGTCGCGCGGTGGCGCGAGCCCCCGCATGGCCGCCGGGTCGAGGCTGAACGCGCGGAAGCCCGCCAGCCCCGCGTGCACCCCGGCGAACGACTTGTGCCGCCCCAAGTCCGCGAGCAGCAGCCGCCCGGGGGCGGGCGCCGGCACCTTGCGCTCGGTACTGGCGGTCAGTTCGCCGTCCTCCACCCGGAACGCCGACCGCACCCCGCCGGCGGTCACCTCGCAGCGCTCCCGCACGATCCGGAACGACCCGCTGCCGCCCTTGCCCGCGATCTGCACGCCGTACGTGCCGGTGACGGCGCCGGAACCGGGGCCGCGTTCCCCGCCCGGGCCCTCGAAGGACAGCCGCACGGAGAAGCGGTCCGGATGACCGGGCGCCCGGCGCCGCACCTGCGCCGCGCCGCCCCGCTCGCGCAGCGCCTCCTCCAGCGACCCGCCGATCCCCTCGGAGACCAGGCGCAGGGCGTCCAGGAAGTTGCTCTTCCCCGCGCCGTTCGGGCCGACGAGGAAGACCAGGTCCTCCAGGCGCACATCTGCTTCGGCGAAGCTGCGGTATTGCTTGAGCCGGACACGCGTGACACGGAAGTGGCTGGGCTCCATCGCCTCAGTCTGGCAGCAACCCGCCGCCGGAGGGAGATGACCAGGCCGGTGGACCGCCCGGTTGCGCGGTGGCCGCCGTCCCCGGAAGGAGCCCCACCCGGCCGGGTCGGCAGGCCACCGCGTGTCCGGACGGCCGGCCGCTCCCGGCGCCGCTTCTATGCTCGGAGGGCCGGAGGCGGTCCGACGGAGGAAGGGAGGGCGCCCATGGATGCGAGCAAGCCCGTGGGGGTGGTGGGGGCGGGCCTGATCGGCCTGGCCGTGGCCCGCCGGCTCGCGCTGCGCGGCGAGGAGGTGGTCGTCTTCGACAAGGAGGACGACGTCGCCGTCCACCAGTCGGGGCACAACTCCGGTGTCGTCCACTCCGGCCTGTACTACCCGCCCGGGTCGCTCAAGGCCACGCTGTGCCGGCGCGGGGTGGGCCTGCTCAAGGACTTCTGCGCGGAGCACGACCTGCCCTACCGCGAGATCGGCAAGGTGGTCGTCGCGCGCTCGCCGGTCGAGGTGGAGCGGCTGGGCGTGCTGGAGCAGCGGGCCCGGGCCAACGGCGTGCCCGGCGTGCGCCGCCTCGACCCCGCGGCGCTGCGCGAGATCGAGCCCGAGGTGCGGGGGCTGGCCGCGCTGCACTCCCCGACCACCGCGATCGTGGACTTCCGCGGAGTGGCCCGCGCGATGGCGGAAGAGATCACCGCGGCGGGCGGCCGGGTGCTGCTCGGCCACGAGGTGACCGCGATCCGGCCCGGCCCGCGCGGCGGCACCACCGTGAACTGCGGCGGGCAGGAGTACGCGCTGCGCGGCGCGGTGATCTGCGCGGGGCTCCAGTCCGACACCGTGGCCGGGCTCGCGGGCGACAGCCCCTCGCCCGCGATCGTCGCCTTCCGCGGCGAGTACTACCGGCTGCGGCCCGAACGGGCCGGTCTGGTCCGCGGGTTGGTGTACCCGGTGCCGGACCCGGCCTACCCGTTCCTCGGCGTGCACCTCACGCCCCGCGTGGACGGGACCGTCGACGTCGGCCCCAACGCCGTGCTCGCGCTGGCCCGCGAGGGATACCGGCGCCGGGACGTGCACCCGCGCGAACTCGCCCGGGCGCTGGCCTGGCCCGGTACCCGCCGGCTGGTCCGCAGGCACTGGCGGACCGGCCTGCGCGAGCTGCGCGGCTCGCTGTCCCGGCGCGCGTTCGCCGCCGAGGCCGCCCGCTACGTGCCCGCCCTGACCGCCGCCGACCTCGTGCCCGCGCCGGCCGGTGTCCGCGCGCAGGCCCTGGACGAACGGGGCGCCCTGGTCGACGACTTCCGGATCTCCGTGCTGGGACCGGTCACCGCCGTACGCAACGCCCCGTCGCCCGCCGCCACTTCCTGCCTGGCCATCGCCGAACACGTCACGGACCGGCTCGACCTCAGCACCTGAGCCCGCCTCCGCCGCCGACTGCCTTTTGACAACGGTCCGTTGTGGGCCGCCACCCGGCGCCGGTCACACCTCGGGTGCGCCGATCTCGGTCAACTCGCCGCCGGCCAGCCGCAGCCAGCGGTCCACGCCGATCCGGGCCAGGAACCGCTCGTCATGGCTGACGACCACGAAGGCGCCCTGGTACGCCGCCAGCGCGCTCTCCAGCTGGCCGGCGCTGACCAGGTCGAGGTTGTTGGTCGGCTCGTCCAGGAGCAGCAGTTGCGGGGCCGGTTCCGCGCACAGCACGCAGGCGAGGGTGGCGCGCAGCCGCTCGCCGCCGGAGAGCACCCCGGCGGGCAGGTGGGCGCGGGCGCCGCGGAAGAGGAAGCGGGCGAGCAGGTTCATCCGGTCCGCCTCCGCACGGTGCGGGGCGAACGCGGCGAAGTTCTCGGCCACCGTGCGATCCAGATCGAGCAGGTCCAGCCGCTGGGAGAGGTAGGCGATCCCCCCGTCGGCACGCCTGATCGTCCCGCCGTCCCCGCCCTCGCCGCCGCTGTCCCCGCCCGACGCCGGCCCCGCCGCGGTTCCGTGCGCGCTGCCGGTGGCGTCGCCGGCTTCGGTGGCATCAGGGGCATCGGCGGCGGACCCGGTGCCGAGGTCGCCGTGGATCAGCCGCAGCAGCGTGGTCTTGCCCGCGCCGTTGGGGCCGGTCAGCGCGATGCGCTCCGGGCCGCGGATCGTCAGGTCGACGCCCGGCCCCGGGAAGACCTCCCGGTCGCCCAGCCGTACCCGCATCCCCTCGCCGAGGAAGACGGTGCGTCCGGCGGGGACCCCGGTGTCCGGCAGTTCCAGGGTGATGCGCTGCTCGTCGCGCAGGGCGCGCCCGGCGTCGTCGAGCCGGGATCGGGCCTCGCCGACCCGGGCCGCGTGCGTCTGGCCCGCGCGGCCCGCGGACTCCTGGGCGCCGCGCTTCATATTGCCGGCGAAGATGCGCGGCAGGCCCGCGCTCTTGAGGTTGCGGGCCGCGTTGCTCGCTCGGCGCTCGGCGCGCTCGCGGGCCTGCTGCATCTCGCGCTTCTCCCGCTTCAACTCCTGTTCCGCGTTGCGCACGTTCTTCTCGGCGACCTCCTGCTCGGCCCGCACCGCCTCCTCGAACTGCGTGAAGTTGCCGCCGTGGAAGCGGAGTTCACCGCGATCGAGTTCGGCGATGCGCTCCATGCGGTCCAGGAGTGCCCGGTCGTGGCTGACCAGCAGCAGGCAGCCGTTCCACTCCTCCAGCACGTCGTAGAGCTGGTGGCGGGCGTCGAGATCGAGATTGTTGGTGGGCTCGTCGAGCAGCAGCACGTCGGGCCGCTTCAGCAACTGCGCGGCCAGACCCAGCGAGACCACCTGGCCGCCGCTGAGGGTGCTCAGCGTCCGGTCGAGCGCGAGGCCGGCCAGACCGAGCCGGTCGAGCTGGGCGCGGGTGCGCTCCTCGACGTCCCAGTCGTCGCCGATGGTGGTGAAGTGCTCCTCGCTCACGTCCCCGGACTCGACCGCGTCCAGGGCGCGGATCACCGCGGCGACGCCGAGCACCTCGGCCACCGTGAGGTCGCCGGTCAGGGGGAGGGTCTGCGGAAGGTAGCCGAGCGTGCCGTTGACGGCCACCGCTCCGCCGGTGGGCGCCAACTCGCCCGCGAGCAGCCGCAGCAGCGTGCTCTTGCCGGCGCCGTTGGGCGCGACCAGGCCGGTCCGGCCCGCCCCCACGGAGAAGGTCAGGCCCTCGAAGACAGGTGTGTCGTCGGGCCAGGAGAAGGACAGGTTGGTGCAGACGACGTTGACGTCGGACATGGCGGGGACCTCGGGAACGGAAGAGGGCAGCGCGGACAGCTCTGCCCTGAGGGGCATGGGAACGAGGGAACGACGACACCGCGACCGCCACGGCGGCTGCGTTCGTACGCGCCTGCCGGTGGCCGGTCAGCTCCGGGTCTCACCCGGAGATGTCGTCGTCACCTGCCATGCCTGGTCTCCTCGCGTGATGGGGGCGGCCGATCGTCCCGCGTAAGGAGCCTGCCCCGCTCGAGTTTAGCAGCGGCGGTGTCGCGGCGATCCGTGCGCCGCGTGCCGCGGTGTCCTGCCGGGCGCCGTCCGACGCGGTGCCCGGGGGCCGGACCCGCCTCGTTCAGAGGCCCAGGTCCAGGACGCCGAAGGACGAGGAGACCCACGACGCCTCGGCGGAGTACTGGCCCGCCGCGGGGTTCTGCGACTCCGACGGGGTCTCCATGACCATGTCCTCGACGCGGATGCGCGCCGGCAGCCTGCCGAACCGCGCCTGCCGTGCCGCCGCCGCGCTGTCCTGGATGCGAATGCTTTCCATGGTCGACCTCCGCTCGGTCGGTGACGGCCCTCTCGCCGTACCGCTCTGGCTCTGACACGACATACGTTCGCACCCCTTGCGTCACCTGTCAAGATGGTGACGCAAGGGGAATCGAGGACGGATGCGAGCGGGTGGCCGTTCGGTCGCCGGGGCCCTACGCCCCGGGGGCGGGGGAGGGGGCGGGCCGTCGCGTGCTGCTCACTCCGGTTCCCATGCCACGAGCCGGTCGAACACGCGCCGGTCGCCGTCGAGCGCGGGGACGTCCACCGGGAGGCGGCCGTACATGGTCATGAGCAGCTCGTGGGCCGTCCCGCGGGCGGAGGCGTCGGGCGTACCCGGTTCGGCGCCGGACGCGGACGCGGACGCGGCGCCGGGTGCGGGGAGGCGGGCGGCCTGTGCGCCCTCGGCGGAGAGCCGGAGGCGCCAGCTGCGGCCCTCGGTGGCGTGGTAGTCGACGGTCGCCGGCGCGTGCGGCCAGGCGACCGTCGTCGCGACACAGGTGGACAGGAACTCGTCGACGCCGTCGAGTGCCACCTCCTGCGGCAGCGACTGCGGTGCGCCGATGGTGAGTTGGGCGTCGTAGGTGTGCAGCGCGATCTCGTAGAGCTGGTGCCGGGCGACGGCGCCGCAGTTCTGCGGTGACTGCGAGGTGCCCCACCACGTCCAGCAGCCGCGATCCGGGCCGGACTCCCGCAGCGCGTCGAGGAGTTGCTCCGTGGACGCGGCCAGCCAGGCCACCTGGGCCGCGCGCTCCCGGGGTACGGGCGGCGCACCCTGCGGGACGGCCTTGGAGGTGGCGGTCGGCCCGGCGGCGACGGTCGCGGCCCAGGCCCGGCGCCCCTCGCCCAGGTGCCGCACCAGGTCGAACAGCGTCCACTCGGGGCAGGTCGGCACCTGCGCGTCGAGGTCGGGCGCGGCGGCGACCGCGGCACGGAAGGCGGTCGAGCGCTCGTCGATCAGCCGCAGCAGGTCGGGGAAGTCGGGAGTCGTTTGCACCCCGGCTGTCTATCACCGGGCTCCCGTCGGGGGACAGCGATTTCCGCAGCTCACCCGGTACCCGCGGGCCGCGCGCCGCGGGCGCCCGCGCGGTCCGCCCGGCCCCAACCCGCCCCGTCCTACGTCGCTTTCGCCCGTGCGGCTTCCGCTGCCGTCGCTTCCTGCACCGGACGGGTGGCGTGCGGGCGGCGGTGGTGGCGGTGCGGCTCGCCGTGGTGAGGGAAGCGGACCCGCAGGAGAGCCGCGCCGGCGCCGGCGAGCAGCACGAGACCGGCGCCGATCAGCAGCGCGGTGTGGTAGCCGCTGCCGAGCGTCGGCGCCACGACCTGCGGGCCGACCACCTGTCCGACGCCGTACCCCGTGGTGAGGATCGCGATGGCGCGCGGCACCCGGAGGTGGCGGCCGGTGGCGAGGGAGAGCGTGGTGATGCCCACGAAGGTGGCCCCGAAGAGCAGCGCGGAGACCACCGCGGCCGGTGCGGCCGCGGTCAGGGCGGGCAGGGCGATGCCGACCGCCTGGAGGACGAGTGCCCCGGTGATCAGGGTCGGCCGCGACATGCGGGTGCTGAGCCAGGTCCACGCCGCGCAGGACGGGACGGCGGCGACGCCGACGAGCGTCCACACGCTGCTGGACAGCCAGCCGGGGCCGGACGCGGTGACGGCCGCGACGAGGAAGGTGCCGGCGATGATGTAGCCGGCTCCTTCCAGGAAGTACGAGGCCGCCAGCACGGCGAACCAGCGGTGGTGCCGCGGTCCGTCCGGTGTCCTGGTCGCCGCGGGCGCGGGAGCCCGCCCGGCCGACGGCTCGCCGACGGACCAGCCGAGCGCGAGCAGCAGCGCGGTGAGGCCCGCCGCGGACCACCAGGCCGCCTGCCAGTCGCCGATCGAGCGGATGACGGCGATCAGCACCCCGGACGCGGCGATGCCCGCGCCCACCCCGCCGTACGCCCAGCCGACGACGTGCGCGCGGGCGCCGGCCAGCCGGGTGAGGATCGTGTTCCCCGCCACCATGAACACCACCGCGCTCGCCAGGCCGGCGATCCCGCGGATCGCGACCCATGCCGCCAGGTCGTGGGTCAGCGGCATCGCCGCCAGCGAGGCGACCAGGACGACGCCGGAGACCCGGGAGGCGAGCCGGGTGCGGCTGAGCGACGGCACCGCGACGCCGAGGAGGGCCCCCAGCAGGTAGCCGAGGTAGTTGCTCGTGGCGAGCGTGCTCGCCTGGGACGGCAGCAGATGGGCCTGCGCCTCCATCAGCGGCAGGACCGGGGTGAACACGAACCGCCCCACGCCCATCGCCGCGGCCAGTGCCGCGCCGGTCTGCGCGACGACGGACCACCCGGTGCGTGCGGACACGCTCGCCGGCGTGTCGGCCATGGCGCCTCCTTTATCGTGGACATTCGTGGTCGATAATCGAACCGAGCATAACAGGGACGTCGAAGGTCTATGATTGGCCTCATGGAGATGCCTCAGACGGTCGAGTGGGCGCTGCACTGCTGCTGGCTCCTCGCGCAGAGCGACGGCGAGAGCCCCGTTCCGAGGCGTCGCATCGCGGAGTTCTTCGACCTGCCCGAGCCCTACCTGGCCAAGGCGCTCAAGCAGTTGGTCGCCGCGGGGATCCTCACCTCGGTCCCGGGGGTGAGCGGCGGGTACCGCCTGGCCCGGCCGGCGGACCGCATCACGGCACTCGAGGTCGTCCAGGCGATGAGGTCCGAGGCGACCATGTTCCGCTGCACCGAGATCCGGCAGCAGGGTCCGGTCGGCCTCACCGCGCAGCAGTGCACCAGGCCGTGCGGCATCGCCAAGGTGATGCACCAGGCCGAACTCGCCTGGCGCGCCGAGCTGGCCAGGACCACCATCGCCGGCCTCGTCGAGAACGCGCCCGGCGTCTCGGAACGCCGCGCGGCGAAGTGGCTCGGCCCCCAGTCGCGTCTCCGGCGCGGGACGCCCACGACCTGAGTTCGGCGGCACTGAGCCCGTCCGTCCCGTTCGGACCGTCCGGCGTCCGGAGGACCCGGCACCCGCTGACATCCCCGGAAGGCCCCGGTGCCTCCTCAGGCCCCGGGATGCCGTCCGCGCCCGCCGCGGAAGATCCAACACCCCTGTTCCACCAGGCGATTGCGGGGTAGCGTTCCCGGTCGTGTCACGGCAGCGGCGGCCCGGCAGTCCGGGGCCGGTGCGGCCGGCCGTTCGAGCGAAGGGGCCACACATGGTCAGGTTCTCCCGCGCGCGGGTGCTCACCGTGCTCGCGACCGCGCTGGCGGCGGTGGGGGTGCTGTCCGCCGGCCCCGCGCTGGCCGACCCACCCGCGCCACCCGGGACTCCCACGGCGACGGCCTTCGACGGCACGTCCACCGTGGGCCCGCTCTTCCGCAACGGACTTGCCCAGAACCACGGTTGCACCGCCAGCGTGGTGGCGAGCCCCCGCCACGACCTCCTCCTGACCGCCGCGCACTGCGTCTCGGGAACCGCGGCCGGCTGGCAGTTCGCCCCCGGCTACCGCGCGGGTCAAACGCCTTACGGGGTATGGACGGTGACCCACGCCTACGTCGACCCCCGGTGGAGCAGCAGCCAGGACCCGCGGTACGACTACGCGGTCCTGCAGGTCGCCGACCGGTCAACGGGCCACCGTACGAACGCGATCCAGGACGTGACCGGGGCCGAGGTCCTCGGCACCGCGCCGCGCGCCGGCCAGGCCGTCACCGACGTCGCCTACAACGCCGGCATCGACGACCTCCCGATCCACTGCGCCACCACGGTCACGTACACGGACGGGTCCCCCGGCTTCAACTGCCATGGCTACGTGGGCGGCAGCAGCGGCAGCCCCTGGCTGTCGACGGTGCCCGGCACCCACCGGACCGAGGTGGTCGGCGTCATCGGCGGCCTGCACCAGGGCGGTTGCTACGAGTACACCTCCTACTCCTCGCCCTTCACCGTGCAGGCGGAGACGCTGATCCTCCGCGCGACGCTGGGGCTGCACCCCGATGTGGTGCCGGCCGCGGGCAGCGACGGCTGCTGACGCGTCGCCCACCCCGGCGCCCGATCCGATCCGGGCCGGGCCGGGGGACAGGCGGGTGCCCGGCCGCGGGTCGTGCGGCCGGACACCGCCGGCACCGGGCACCGCCGGCACCGGACACCGCCGGCACCGGGCGCCGCCGTCACCGGCGCCGGGCCGGAAGCGGGTGCCGTCCCGGCGCCACCGCTTCGGACCGTGGGCCGGGCGGTTCAGCCGAACTGGATGATCGCGGCGCTGCCCGCGGACACCGTGACGGTCGCGGACCGGCCGTGCACGGCCACCGGAGTGGACCGCGGCTTTGCGAACGCGCCGTGCGCGCCGACCTGTTGGCCGCCGAGGGTGATGCCGGTCGTCGCCGACAGGCCCGCCGCGGACGAGGTGGTCAGCGCGGTGAGGTGTCCGGCGCCGAAGTCACCGCCGAGATCGAGCGTGACGGTCTTCGCGCCGTTCGCCGCCGGGTCCTGGACGTCGTCGAGCACGACGGTCAGGCGGTGGCCGTTCCGCAGCGCGTACGCGCGGACGTCCGCCGCGTCGGGGTTGTCCAGCGCGGCGAAGCGGCCGGTGCCCACGAGTTCGGTCGCGAGCATCCCGTAGTAGACCGGCTCGGCGGTCAGATCACCGGTGCCCGGGCAGAGCGGGGAGTAGGGGTCGCAGCCGGCGGCGTTGGTGCCGTCCATGAAGTCGGCGTTGACGATGCCCTGTTGCGCGATCAGCAGGTTGTAGTCCAGGGCCCACAGCGAGGAGGCGAAGGCGTCGCTCACTCCCGGAGTCCCGGCGCAGACCACGGAGTTGGTCTCGGTCATCGCGGCCGGGACGCCCAGCTGCGCGGCGGCGGCGAGCGCGGCCTGCGCGTTGGCGGTCTCGTACTGCACCGAGCCGGTGCCGAGCAGTTCGGGAATGGTCGCGACCGAGTCGCCGCAGGTGCTGGCCGGGTAGGTGTGGTCGGAGATCTCGGTGACGTCCGGGTGGCCCGCCTCCAGCCCGGCGAAGTCGCCGAGCCACGAACTGTGGTTGGTCTCGGCGTCCGGGCCGGTGATGCCCACGCCGGGCACGGCCTGCTCGATCGCGGCGGCGTCGGACTCGAAGTCGGCGTAGTACGCGGCGGGGGTGCTGTAGTAGAAGTTCGGCTCGTTGCCGATCTCGATCGCCAGCAGCGAGTCGCCGAGGATCTGCCGCGCGTACGTGGCCTCGTCCGCGGCCCTGGCCGGGTCCGGGTGCTTGAGGTTGACCGCGAGGATCATCTTCCAGCCGGCGCCCCGCACGATGGTGGCGAGGTGGCGCAGCTTGTCGGGGGTGATGGTGCCGCTGGTCGCCCAGGACGGCGCGGCCTCCCCGGTGGAGGTCCAGAAGGTGGCGTCACCGGAGTTGCCGCCGACCCGGATCACCCCGTGGGGGCCCAGCGTCCGCAGGTAGCCGGCGAAGTCCGTGTCGGCGTAGCTGTCCGACGCGACCGTGGCCGCGCCGAAGGAGAAGCCGACGAAGCCGGCGTTCAGCTGCTTGCCGAGCTGGTCCGGGTGCACCGCGATCGGCAGGGCATCCGCTGACGCACCGTCAGCGGATGCCCGGGTCGCCGCGTTGACCGGGCCGGTGCCGAGCAGCGTCGCTCCGGCGACCGCGGCGGCCACCGCGAGAGTGGTGAGGCGGGTGCGCCTGAGGCGTCGTGGAGTCAGAGAGATTGTCACGGACCCAACCTCGGGCGAGCCGTGCCCGGTGACAAGAAGTCGAACGGCAAAATCTTCAGATCAGTGACCGATGCTCATGTATGTGAACGTCAGCTCGCCGCGTCGGCGATCTCCCGCGCGGTCCGCGCCGCCCGTTCCGCGGTGGCCTCGACGGTGTCCCCGGAAACCCCGAACAGGCCCTGCCGGAGGAAGAGCGCGATCCCGTGCGCCGCGGACGCCACGCGCAGCAGCAGGTCGTAGGCCGCGTCCCGGCCGGGGGTGACGCCGCCGGCGACCGGCAGCAAAGCGGCCAGCAACTCCTCGCCGGCGGCGGCCATCCCCGGGTGCGCGGCCTTGTCCAGCCCCGCCGAGAAGGTGATGTCGAACAGGGCGCGGTCCTCCACGGCGAAGCGCACGTAGGCCGCCGCGAACGCGGCCAGCCGCTCGACCGGGTCGCCGGCGCGGGCCATGGCCGAGGTGAAGCGGGCGCGCTGCTCGCGGTAGCCGCGCTCGGCCAGTGCCGCGAGCAGGGCGTCGCGGTCGGCGAAGTGCTTGTAGGGGGCGGCGACGCTGACCCCGGCCCGGCGGCTCGCCTCGGCCAGGGTGAAGCCGTGCGGCCCGCGCTCGGCGACCAGTTCCAGCGCCGCTTCCTCCAGGGCCTGCCGGAGATTGCCGTGGTGCCGGCCGCTGGGTCGCTTGACAGGGGGAGTCACGTCCGTAAGGTTAACAGTATTCACCAGGTAAATATCATTAACCTCGGAGGTACTCCATGCGATTCCCCGACGCCCGGTTCCATCACGTCAGCCTCTCGGTGGCCGACCTGGCCGCCCTGGAACGCTGGTACGGCGCCGCCCTCGGCCTGGACCGGGTCGAGGAGCGCGTCGAACTGCCCGAGGCGGGCGTGCGGACCGCCGTCCTGTCCGACGGCCGCGGCCTGCGCGTCGAGCTGATCGAGCGCACCGGGTCCCGCCCCGTCTCCCACCCCGACCCGCTGGCAGCCGCGGCCGACCGCACCTTCGGCCACCTCGCGCTCCAGGTCCCCGACCTCGACGCGGCGTTCACCCACCTGACCGCGGACTGCGGCGCCCGGACCGTCTCGCCACCCGCCCCCGGCGCCTCCCCGGGCATGCGCTACGCCTACGTCCACGACCCCGAGGACAACCTCCTCGAACTCGTCGAGGTCCGCCACGCCTGAGCGGGCGCCCCCGCCGGATCGACTCAGGGGATCAATCCGGTGGCGGCCCCCGCGGGGGAGGCGCTACGGTGCGGGTGTTCGCAGAGCGGCGCCCCGCTGGGGTGGCCGCGTCGGTCGTGTGTGTGATCTGGGAGGTGTGACCCGATGGCTGTCTTCGTGATGGGCGTTGCCCGCATTCAGCTGTTCGTGCAGTTCACTTCCGTGGTCTCCGGCTGACCTCTCTTCTGCTTCGCCGCGCGTGGCGCGCGGCGCCGGGGCCACCCGCTTGAAGGGTTTCCCTTGTCTTTCTCTTTTCGTGACGACTCCTCGCATGCCCTGGTGCCCTTCGGCTGGGACGACGTGTGGGAGGCGGAGTTCGTGCCGTACGCCGAGCGCGGGTGGGTGCCCGGGCGGGTGGTGCGGGTGGATCGTGGGCTGTGCGACGTGTTCACGGCCGAGGGTCTGGTGCGCGCCGACACGGAGTACGTCGTGCCGAAGGACCCGATGAGCGTGGTGTGCACCGGGGACTGGGCCGCGCTGGACCCGGCCGGCCGCGACCCCCGGTTCGTACGGGAGCTGCTGCCGCGGCGCTCCCGGTTCGTGCGGTCCACCTCGTCGAAGCGCTCCGAGGGCCAGGTGCTGGCGGCGAACCTGGACCACGTGGCGGTGTGCGTCTCGCTCGCCGCCGAGCTGGACCTGGGCCGGCTGGAGCGGTTCGTGTCGCTGGCCTGGGAGAGCGGCGGCGAGCCCCTCGTGGTGCTCACCAAGGCCGACCTGGTGCCGGACACCACGCACCTGCTCGCGGACGCGGTCGCCGCCGCGCCCGGGGTGCCGGTGGTGGTGGCGAGCGCGGAGACCGGTGAAGGGCTCGACGACTTGCACGAGGTGCTCGCCGGGGGCAGCACGGTGCTGCTCGGGCAGTCCGGCGCCGGGAAGTCGACGCTCACCAACGCCCTGGCCGGAGTGTCGGTCCAGGAGGTGCAGGCCACCCGGGACGCCGACGGCAAGGGCCGGCACACCACGACCACGCGGGACATGGTGCCCCTGCCCGGCGGCGGGGTGGTCATCGACACCCCGGGGCTGCGCGGGGTCGGGCTGTGGGACGCCGAGAGCGGGCTCGGTCAGGTCTTCGCCGAGATCGAGGAGTTGGCCGGGCAGTGCCGCTTCCCGGACTGCTCGCACCGGGCCGAGCCGGACTGCGCGGTACTCGCCGCGCTGGAGGACGGCACCCTGTCGCCACGCCGCCTCGACAGCTACCGCAAGCTGCTGCGCGAGAACGCCTGGATCGCCTCGCGCACCGACCAGCGGCTGCGGGCGGAGATGCGCCGGGAGTGGAAGCAGCGCTCGGCGGCCGGCCGGGAGATGTACGAGCGCAAGCGCGGCGGAGGCGGCGGCCACCGCCGGGTCTACTGACCGGCGGCTCGCCCCCACCCGGCCCTCGCGCCGGGGCGCCTCATCCGGCGCCGCCGTCACGCCCGTGGCGGCGCCGGATCGCGATCGGACTTCCCTCGCTCCAGAAGGAACCGATGACCCCGGCGATGACGAGCGCCACGATCACGACCCCCAGAATCACGCTGTACGCCATGCCACGGCCTCCTCACCTCCGCGCGGTCTTCACCGCACCGTCACGTTCGCTGCCCGATCGTGACCTTCCCGTCGTGAAGAGGTCTCAACCTCTTTCCCAACGGGACCTTCTTGAAGCGAAGTTGGCGGGAACGGTCGATATGACGATATGCAAGGCGGTGCGGGTGCACGGGGGATGGAGCGCCCGGGTCGGGCCGTCACGCCGAGGCGCGCACCACCAGCTGCGTGCGCGTCACGATGGACGACAGCGCCGGCGCGTCCGCCCCCGCCGCGCCCGACTCGATCCGGCGCAGCAGCAGCCGCGCCATCATCCGGCCCATCTCCTCGATGTCCTGCCGGATCGTGGTCAGCGGCGGGTCGGTCCATTCGGCGACCGACACGATGTCGTCGAAGCCGACCACCGCCACGTCCTCCGGCACCCGGCACCCCCGGGTGCGCAGCAGCCGCAGCGCCCCTGAGGCCATGACGTCGGACGCCGCGAACACCCCGTCCAGGTCCGGGAAGTCGTCCAGCAGCCGGGCCATCGCCCGGGAGCCGCCGTCCGGCGTGAAGTCGCCCTCGGCGACGAGCCGCGGATCGATGTCCGGCAGCGCGTCGCGGAATCCGTCGAGCCGGTCGACGGAAGCGGTCTGGTCCAGCGGTCCGGCGATGTGCCCGATCCGGCGGCAGCCCAGGTTCAGCAGGTGCCGGACCGCGTCGCGGGCGCCGCCGCGGTTGTCGCAGTCGACGTACAGCGTGTCGCCGTCGGACCAGTCGGGGCGGCCGCCTATCACCGTCGGCACCCCGGCCCGGCGGGCCAGCGCGGGCAGCGTGTCGTCGTCGTGCAGCGAGAAGATCAGCGCGCCGTCGACGTGGCCGCCGCCCAGATAGCGGCCCACCCGCTCGTAGTCCGCGGCACCTTCGGTGAGCAGCAGCACCAACTGGTTGTCGTACAGGGTCAGTTCACGGCTGATGCCGCGCACCTGCTGGGCGAAGAACGGGTCGGCGAAAAACCGCGTCTCCGGCTCGGCCACGACCACCGCGATGGCGTCGTTCCGCCGCGTCACCAGGGCTCGGGCGGCCTGGTTCGGGACGTAGCCCAGCTCGTCGACGGCCCGTTTGACCCGCTCGGCGAGCGGCGCGCGCACCCCCTCGCTGCCGTTGACCACGCGGGAAGCGGTCGCCCTGGACACCCCGGCCCGTGCGGCCACGGCCTCCAGCGTGGGGCGGGGCGCGAAGCTGGGGTCGGACAACGGAGGGCTCCTTCGCACGCGGATAACGAAAATTTCCGGACCATTTCTCGTTGCCCACAGCGTATCGGGTCGGCGCGGCGGAATGAGAGCGCTCTCTCGGCGCGTTCCGGGTGATCCGGGGTCTCCGGCCCGGGGAATCGCCGTGCGCGGCGGCGGCCGTACCGCCGTCGCCCTAGGTCTTGGGACGGGGTCCCTTCAGCCGAGCGCCTGATGCCGCGCCGGGCATGCCGCGCGAGGATAGCGGTATGACGACCAAGAGCGCACGGACCGAACTGAACGAGGCCGAACTGGCCTATCTGCGCGCGCAGTTCCTCGGGCGGCTGGCCACGGTGGACGCGAAGGGGCGCCCGCAGGCGAACCCGGTGGGGTACTTCCTGCGGGAGGACGGCGCGGTGGACATCGGCGGCTTCGCCATGGGCACGTCGAAGAAGTGGCGCAATGTCGCCGCGAACCCGAACGTGTCCCTGGTGGTGGACGACATGTCCCGCCCCGGCGACCCCCGCACCGCCCGCGGTGTCGAGATCCGCGGCACCGCGGAGCAGGTGGAGGGTCCGCACGAGTACGGCGAGCACATGAGCCCGGAGCTGATCAGGATCCACCCGTACAAGATCATCAGCTGGGGGGTCGAGCGGCCGGTGCACTGACACCGCCGGTGCCGGAGCCGCCCGGATGCCGATCCGGGCGCACCCGGGCGCACCGTGGTACACCCGCGCACGCCCGGGCGCGCCCGCCACGAGGGGGGGCGGGTCCTGCGTCGTGCGGGGCGCGCCCCACCGGGGCACCGTGCGGCCGGGTCTAGCCGGCGGCCACCGCCCAGACCCACGCGCCCGCGACCAGCAGGCAGGCCATCAGCTCGACCAGGACCGACCAGCCGACCGTCCGCATCACCCGGCGGGTCGCCGTCCACGCGGTCCGGTGCCCGCCGCCGAGCCGCAGCCGCTCGTGGACGTAGACGGCCCCGGCGAAGCCGAGCGGCGCGCCCACCACTGGGAGCACGAAGAAGCCGGGGACCGCCACCCCGGTCGCCGTCATCACCGTGCGCCAGGTCACGCCCGAGTCGCGGATCCGCCGGGGCGGCAGCAGCCAGACCACCATCTGGGCGACCAGCAGCAGCCCGGTGGCCCCCGCGAGGACACCCCAGGTCAGCGTGGTGTGCTCCGAGGTGGCCCACCACAGCACCGCGGCCCAGCAGAGCAGGGTCCCGGGTACGCCGGGGGCCGCCACGCCGACGACACCGAGCAGCATCACCGCCCCGATCAGGATCACCTGTGCGGTCCCCATGAGAGCCACCCTGCCGGAATCCGGCCCCGTTCGCCGTTCGGCGGCGCGCCCGAGGCGGCGGTGTTACCGGATCGCGTCCGGCCACCGGGTACGAACCGGTCCGGCTCGCCCCATAGCGGACCGTGCGCCGGGTCAGGAGCCGTCGCGCGCGATCCAGCCGCGCTCGTACGCGTGCCAGCCGAGCTGGAGGCGGGTGGACACCCCGGCGATCTCCATCAGCCGCTTCACCCGCCGCTGCACCGTGCGCAGGCCGAGGTCGAGCTGCTTGGCGGTGGAGGAGTCGGTCAGGCCGGCCAGCAGCAGCGACAGGATGCGCAGATCCGTGCTGTCGGGCTGCGCCGACACGTCCTCGGAGAAGCTGCCGCCCGGGTCCGTCCGCAGCGGCATGGCCTGCCGCCACACGCCCTCGAACAGCTCCATCAGCGCCTCCAACAGGCCGCTGGCGTGCACCACGAGCGCCGCCGGCTCGGCGCGGAGGCCCAGCGGCACCATCGCCAGCTTCCGGTCGGCCACCACCAGCTTCGTCGGCACCCGGTCCACCACCCGCACCTGCTCGTTGCGGTCGAGCGCCGCGGCCACCTCGGCGAGGCCGGTCCGTCCGGTGACGACCTCCCGTTCCAGCACCACGCGGTACTCCACCCCGCGGTTCGCCGCGTCGGCCTCCGCGTCGTTGTCCGTCCCGGTGACCGCGACGGGCTGGCCGGTGACCAGGGCGCACACCTCGCGCTCGGCCCCGAACTGGAGCTGCAGGAAGCGCTGCGCCACCGCGCTCGCGCCGGTCACCACTTCGACGAGGTCGTGCGCGGCCGGCTCGGCCGCCTCGGCGCGGAACTCGGCGGCGAGCACGGTCGCGGCCAGCTCGGCCTGCTCCAACTCGTGCCGCCGGCTGGTGAGCAGCGCGGACAGCGCGACCGAGGGAGGGGCGACCACCCAGCGGCCGGGGCGCGCGGACGACTGGGCGACCAGGCCGTGCCCCTCCAACCGCCGCAGCAGCCGGGCCGCGTCCTCCTCGGACAGCCCCAACCGGTCAGCCAGCTGGCCGAGTTCGGCCGCACCGAGCGCCACCAGGGCGCGATACGCCGATTCCTGTGCTTCGTCGAGGCCGATGGCGCCGAGCAACGAGGCCCCTCCTTGGATGGGCGACGGGGGGCCGCCTGCCGCCGTCGGCGACGGCATGGCGGGAATGAGCCGCGGCGGTTTCCCGCCGTGCACATACTTTCCTCCTTCCGGACTCCTCCGCCACTGTGATCCGTCTCGCAGCGGATGTCCTGCACGGAGATCACCGGCGGACCCCGCGCGCCGGGTCGGCCCGTTCCCGCCGCGCCGGTCCCGCCCGGCGTTTCGCGTTTCCCGGTCCGCCTGGCGGTGGACAATAGGGGCATGAGCCAGCAGGGCGACGCGCGTGGGAGCCAAGAGGACGACTGGTGGCGGCAGTTGTACGACGAGGAGGTCGCCGCCGGAGCCTCGGGCGCCGGAAACGACTCCCTTGACGCGCACTTCGACTCGGCGCTGAACGCGATGACGCCACCGCCTCCGCCCCGGACGGAGACGCTGCGGCTGCGGCGGCCGACCCCGCCGCCCCCTCCGCCGTCGTGGCAGCGCCCGGCCCACTCGGCGCCCCCGCCGCCCGCGCCCCGCGACGCGCCCTCGGCGCCCTCGTCCCCGCCCGCCTGGGACCCGTGGGTGGCGGCGCCGACCTTCGCGGAGCCGGCACCCATGCCCGAGCAGCGGGAGCCCGTGCCGGAGCCGGAACCCCGATCTCGGTGGGAGCCGCAGCCGGAGGAGCCCCGGTGGGAGCCGGAAGCGGAGGAGCCCCGGTGGGAGCCTGAGCCGTTCGACGTCCAGCCGCCGGCCGTTGCGGACGAACCGCTCGCGCCTCCGGTCGAGCAGGCGCCACCCCAGCGCGTGGACGACGAGGCGCCGGTAACGGAGATCAGCGCGGCGCCGGAGCCGGAAGCAGGGGCGCGCGCGTACGCCGAACCCGTACCCGCGCCTGAGCCCGTACGGTCACCGGCACCCGAGCCCGCACCCGGACCTGAAGTCGCCGCCGACGTCCCCTTCGCCGTCGCGTACGAGGCCGAACCCGGGCCTGCGTCCGAGGCCGCGCCCGCGTCCGAGGCCGCGCCCGTGCCCGAAGCCGAGCTCGCGCCCGCCGCGGAGCCCGTGCCCGCGCCGCCCGACCCGCGTCTCACGGACGCCCACGACCCGCCGCCCGCCCGGCCCTGGGACGCGTGGGTCACCCCGCGTACCGAGGCGCCGCGGTCCCCCAACCCCGCCGAACCCACCGCGCCCGCGCCGGCCGAGGGCTGGTCGGACCTGGTCGCGCGGCAGCCGGACCCGCCGCAGGAACCGCCCGCCGCGCCCGACGTTCCCGACGCGTCTCCCGTGGAGGAAGCCGCGGCGTCCTCGGAAGCGCCCGAACCCCTCGCACCCGCCGAGGCTCCCGAACCCCCACTGGTCCCCGTGACCGAGGCGCCCCCCGACGCCGGTCCGGCCCGGACCGACGTCCCCCCGCAGGACGTATTGCCTGCTGAGGCTCCAACGCAGCTTCCCAGCCAGCAACGTGACGTACCGTCAGCCGCAGATGAGCCGGCCCCGGGCCACGCGCCCGGCGCGACCGTCTTCGCGGAGGGCGACGTGCGCTGGGCGCCGGAGCTGCCGCCGGGCTGGGTGCCCGCGGCTGAGCCCGTACAGGTCGCGGAGGACGCCGGCGCGGAGGTCGGGGTGGTGGGCGGCGGCCCGCCGACGTACGGGCCCGAGCCGACCGCGTGGCCGGAGGCGGACCCGGACGGGCTGGACGCGCTCGTCCCCGACACCGTGCTGGACGGCGCGGCGTACGGCGCGCTGACGCTGCGGACCGCGGCGGTGCGCGGCGACTCCGCCCGCTACCGCGGCCAGCCGCGCCGGGACGCGCTGCTGACCGCGCGCTTCGGCTCCGGCGACGGCGCGCTGCTGCTGGTGGCGATGGCGAGCGGGGCGCGGGGGGCCGACGACGCGCACCGGGCCGCGCAGGACGCGGTGCGGTGGATCGCGGGCGCGGTGGGCCGCAGCCGGGCGAGGCTCGCCGACGACCTGCGGGCCGCGCGCCGGGGCTCGCTGAAGTCGGGGCTGCACCGGCTGACCGACCGCTGCTACGGCAGGCTGCGCGCCCGGGGCGAGGACCTCGGGCTGGACGAGGGCGCGTACACCGCCTCGGTGCGCTGCCTGCTGCTGCCCGCCGACCCGGAGTGCCGGATCCGGCTGTTCTTCGGGGTGGGCGAGGGCGGCCTGTTCCGTGTCCGGGACGGGGCCTGGCAGGATCTCGACCTCGCACCGGACGAGGCGTCCGCGCCGTTCCGGTTCCGGGCCACCGTCGCCCAGCCGGGTGACGCGCTGCTGATGTGCAGCGCCGGACTGGCGGAACCGCTGCGGGGCGAGCCGCAGCTCGCCGCGCACCTCGCCGAGCGCTGGGGACAGGGCCGCCCGCCGGGCCTCGCGGCCTTCCTGGCGGACACCCAGACCCGGGTGAAGGGCTACGCCGACGACCGTACGGTGGTGACCGTCTGGGATGCGTGATCGCCCCATCCGTGGGGAGATGGTCACCATGGCGAAGCAGACGGTGGCGGAGCAGTTCGTCGACATCCTGGCGCGCGCGGGGGTGGAGCGCCTCTACGGGGTGGTCGGCGACAGCCTGAACCCCGTGGTGGACGCGGTGCGCCGCAGCCGTGCCGTGGAGTGGGTGCACGTGCGGCACGAGGAGACCGCCGCCTTCGCGGCGGGCGCGGAGGCCCAGCTCACCGGGCGGCTGGCGGCCTGCGCGGGCTCCTGCGGGCCGGGCAACCTGCACCTGATCAACGGGCTGTACGACGCGCACCGCTCGATGGCGCCGGTGCTGGCGCTCGCCTCGCACATCCCGAGCAGCGAGATCGGCACCACCTACTTCCAGGAGACCCACCCGGACCGGCTCTTCCAGGAGTGCAGCCACTACAGCGAACTGGTCTCCAACGCCGCCCAGATGCCCCGGGTGCTCCAGACCGCGATCCAGCACGCGGTCGGGCAGGGCGGGGTGTCCGTGATCGCGCTGCCCGGTGACATCGCCGCGCATCAGGCGCCGCAGCGCACCGAGGAGCACGCGCTGGTCACCCGGCGCCCCGCGATCCGCCCCGGCGACGCCGAGATCGACGAACTGGCCCGGCTGGTGGACCGCGCGCAGCGGGTCACCCTGTTCTGCGGCAGCGGCACGGCGGGCGCGCACGACGAGGTGATGGCCCTCGCGCAGAAGATCAAGTCCCCGGTGGGGCACGCGCTGCGCGGCAAGGAGTGGATCCAGTACGACAACCCCTTCGACGTCGGCATGAGCGGGTTGCTCGGCTACGGCGCCGCGTACGAGGCGATGCACGAGTGCGACCTGCTGATCCTGCTGGGCACCGACTTCCCGTACAACGCCTTCCTGCCGGACGACGTGACCCTCGTCCAGGTCGACGTGCGGCCCGAGCACCTGGGGCGGCGATCGAAGCTGGACCTCGCGGTGTGGGGCGACGCGGGGGAGACGCTGCGCTGCCTGATCCCGAAGGTGCGGGAGAAGGAGGACCGCAAGTTCCTGGACCGGATGCTGAAGAAGCACAGCGACGCGCTGGAGGGTGTCGTCAAGGCCTACACCCGCAAGGTGGACCGGCACGTGCCGATCCACCCGGAGTACGTGGCGTCGGTGCTGGACGAACTGGCCGACGACGACGCGGTGTTCACCGTCGACACCGGCATGTGCAACGTGTGGGCGGCGCGCTATCTGACGCCCAACGGGCGGCGGCGGGTGATCGGGTCGTTCTCGCACGGCTCGATGGCGAACGCGCTGCCGCAGGCGATCGGCGCGCAGTTCCTCGACCGCCGGCGGCAGGTGGTGTCGATGTCCGGCGACGGCGGATTCAGCATGCTGATGGGCGACTTCCTCACCCTCGTGCAGTACGACCTGCCGGTGAAGGTGGTGCTGTTCAACAACTCCTCCCTCGGCATGGTGGAGTTGGAGATGATGGTCGAGGGACTGCCCGCCTACGGCACCACGAACCACAATCCGGACTTCGCCGCCATCGCGCAGGCGGCGGGCGCCTACGGGGTGCGGGTGGAGAAGCCGAAGGACCTGCCCAAGGCGCTCAAGGACGCGTTCCGGCACAAGGGGCCCGCGCTGGTCGACGTGGTGACGGACCCGCACGCGTTGTCCATCCCGCCGAAGGTCACCGGCGAGCAGATCGGCGGCTTCGCGCTGTCGATGGGCCGCACCGTACTGGACGGAGGGGTCGGCAAGATGGTCCAGCTCGCCCGCTCCAACCTGCGCAACGTGCCGCGCCCGTGAGGAAGTTCGCGGGCGCGGCACGGGATGTCCTGCCCCCGGAAGGGGCGTTGCTCAGTCGTTGATCAGGTCGAACTCCTCCCACGGGCCGATCGAAGTGCGGTTGGCGATCAGCGCCGACGCGCCGGCGTCCTCTGCGGTCACGTAGTCGCCGTTGATCCGGGCCTTGAGGCTGACGCTGCCGTCGCCGTTGTGGACGAGCTGGAACTGTTCCCAGGTGCCGACGGAGTCCACCTTCGCCAGCAGCGGCGAGGCACCGGCGTCGTCGGCGGTGACGTACTTGCCGTTGGCGTGGGCTCGCAGCGCGACATAGCCGCCGCCCTCGTCCACCAGGTCGAACTGCTCCCAGGGGCCGATCGCGGTGCGGTTGGCGATCAGCGGCGAGGCGCCGGCGTCGTCCGCGGTGACGTAGTCGCCGTTGGCGTGGGCCTTCAGGGAGATCACCGAGCCGTCACCGGGGGTGGTGGCGCCGGCGGTGTCCAGGCCGATCTGCACGTTGCCCAGGTGCTTCGCGGCCGTCGCGGGCGTACCCGAGACCTGTGCGTAGGGCAGGGACGTGGTGGGGGAGCCCACCTCCTCGACCAGGTAGGACTGGCCGGAGGTGACCGGCACGCTGATCGTGCTCGCCGTGGTCGAGGGGACGACCACCGCGTTGCTGGAGCTGTTGACCACCTGGACGGCCTGGCCCGGCCACGGGCTGCGGACCTTCATGGTGCGCGACGAGCCGGCCTGGATGGCGACCGTGACCGGGGTGCCGTTCTGCACCTGGACGTCGACCTTGGTGCTGCCCTGCACCGACACGGTGCCGCTGACGTCCCAGCCGCTCGGCCAGGCCGGCGCGATCCGCAGGGTGCCGTCGTAGTCCTGCACCAGGGCCTCGTCCAGCGCGGTGGCCACGCCGGAGACCTGCTCGATGTAGCCCTCGGTGCCGACGGTGCTGCCCAGGTCGGACAGGCCGTTGATGTACACCTGGTGGCTCTCGGTGATGGACACCAGCCGCGCGGCGACCTCGCTGGACAGCCCCAGCCGGGCCGCGTCGATCGCGTCCATGCTCCAGTCGTTGCCGCCGGTGAACTGCCGGTGGTTGTAGCTGCGCACCGCCAGGTCGTGCAGCGTGCCGGGATCGTCGGTGATCAGGTCGTACGGCCACACCGGCTCCAGGTCGATGTTCTCGCCGTTCCTGATCTGCGCGGTCGGCTGGTAGGAGTACGCGATGACGTCGTTGTTCGAGGCGTCGGCGGAGGGCGCGAGCACCTGGGTGCGGCCGTAGTCGGTCCGCGCCCAGGCCGGTATCTGGCCCTCGGCGGTCGTCAGTTGGGACTGGAGCGAGGTGTCGGTGCCCAGCAGCTGCGCGGCCTGCACCACCACCGGGAACAGCGCGGCGTCCGCGGCGAGGTCCGTGGTCGGGTCCTGCACGGCCCACTGCGTCTCGTGCGCGTTGGCGACCGCGTGCAGCTTCCCGTCCGAGCCGACCTTCTGGTACGCCAGCAGGAAGGTCGCCGAGTCCTTCATCAACGGGTAGTACGTCCGCAGGAAGTTGAGGTCGCCGGTGTCCTGGTACTGCTGCCAGACGTAGAGGCTGATCTCCGCGCCCGAGGTGATGTCGAGCGCGTTCCAGTTGGGGCTGCCGGGCTCGCTGCAGGCCGCGTTGGCGCCCGCACCCGGGTCGCCGCCGTTGCCGTTGAACCGCATCACCTCGGGTACGCAGGCGCCGGGCAGGCCGCCCATCTGCTGCTTCGTCCATGCCTCGATGGCGCTGAGGTTGTTCTGGTACAGGTTGAAGATCGGCGTGTTGAGGGCGAAGTTGCCGGTGCTCATGTTCGCCGAGATCTGGGTGCGCAGGTTCCACAGCCAGGTCGCCGACGGGGTCCACGCCTGCTGGTCCTGGCCGAAGTTGAACATGTCGGCCACGCCGGCCTGGCTGCCCGGGATGGTGCCGCGCATCGACGCGGCCTCCATGAACAGGTAGATGGTGCGCAGGGACTCCATGTACTGGGCCTGGCCGTCGGAGGAGTTCGCCTCCAGCAGTCCGCTGTTCGCCCAGTAACCGGCCCACCAGGACTGCTGCGAGGACAGCAGCGACGACTCCGTGGCGGTGGCGTCGGAGCCGAGCAGGGCCGAGGCGGTGCTCGCCGCGTTCCCCCCGGTCCAGGTCGGCGCGCCGACGATCACCCGGTACGAACCGTCGGTGTTCGGGGTGAAGTTCACCTTCACCTGGGTGCTGCTGACGACCTGGGTGGAGACGTTGCGGCCGCCGGCCGACAGCGCGGCGAGCGAGCCGAAGGTGCGGCCGGAGTTGCCCGCCTCCTGGTTGTCCACCCAGGTCTCGGCGAGCGTGCCGATCGCACCGGACGCGGCGGCCTGCGGGCTGCGGCCGGACCAGAGGCCGACCGTCGCGGACTGGGCCGTGCCGGGATCCGCGCCGGTGACGTCCACGACGAGTTCGTCCTTCGTCGCCGACACCCATGCCTTGAGGGTCATGCCCCCGCCGGACTCGCTGAGCACCCCGGTGTAGAGGTCGAGGGTGCCCTTGAAGTCGGAGGCGCCGGTGAGCTTCGACAGGCCCGGGATCTGCACCTGCCCGGGGGACTTGCGGCCCGGCAGGGTGTCGGCCCGGTTGAGCTGGGCGGTGAATCCGTTGGCGGCCCACGCGGCCACGCCCAGCGACCCGTTGCCGAGCGGCAGCGACTGGGCGCCTTGGGTGTTGGGCGCGCCGAGCACGATGTCCGAGCGGCGGACGACGTTCGGGGTGTCGAGGTGGAAACTCCCGTTCTGCCACGCGGTGGTGGCGCTCGCGGCGGCGGCGGGCGGCGCGGCGGCGACGGGGACGAGGAGGCCGGCCGTGAGGAGCGCGGCGGCGACCAGAGCGGGTGGTCGGATCATTCTGCTCATTCGGCGAAGTCCGAATGCGCGGTGCTGTGAGTGCACGGCCCCTCCCGAGGGCAGCGGAACAGACGACACAAGCGGCGCAACATCCGTGAAACACAGGGGATGAGTGCGCCACACAGTGGCGGGCGGGTCCGGGGGTGTCAAGAGTTCCACCGAGTAGACATCGGAGGTATGGCGAAATCTGATGGCACGTCGGGGACCTGTCAAGCCATCGGATGAGTGGACGCATCCGGGGTGGGCATGCCTATCGACAGGGGATACGGACCTGGTTGAACGGGGGAAGCAGGACGAATATCACGGGGTACCGGTTGCGGCGCGCGGTACGGCGGGCGGATCTGCCCGCGGTGGCCGAGACTCGCAGGATCCTTCGGGACAGCCTGCGGGAGTGGGGCGTGGCCGCACTGGTGGACACAACGGAGCTACTGGCCACCGAACTTCTCACCAACGCACTCCAGCACACCGGCGGCGGAGCGGTGTTGACCGCGACGCTCTCGCCCGGCGTGTTCCCGGAGGTAAGGACGCGTGCGGTCGTGGGCGCGGAACCCGGGCCGGACCCGGCACCGGGTCCCGGCAGGCTCGGGCCGCGGCTGCGGGTCGAGGTCGTCGACACCCTCGCCCGCCGCCCCACGCCGCGCCTGCCGCGGCACGGCGCCGGACCGGCCGACGACTACGGCACGTCGGGCCGCGGGCTGCTGCTGGTCGACGCGCTGGCCGACGACTGGGGCGTGCAGCCGTGTGCCGCCGGGGGAAAGGCGGTGTGGTTCGAACTCAACGCGGAAGCGGCGTGACCCCGGGCGGACCTGCGTCGCCCGGCGATCACGCCGCCGCACCGTTTCTGCTGCTCGGTCTCCTGCTCAGCCGAACTGGCGCTCCAGGTCCTCGAGCTTGCGCTCCAGGGAGTCCAGCCGGGGAAGCGTCAGCGTGTCGTCCTCGGCGATCAGGTCGATCGTCGGGCGCGACGCGGACTCGGTCGCCGGCGACCCGGGGTCGGAACCGGTCCTGGTGGCGAACGGGTCGCGCGCGGAGCCGGTGGACGGCGCCTCCTCGCGGACCGGCTGCAGCGCGGGGCGCGCCCGCACCGGCAGCTCGCCGGACGGCAGTTCGGCCGAGGCGGATATCGCGGGCTCCGAAGCGGCCTGGCCGCCGCCCGGCGCCCCGGTCGGGGGCAGTTCCACCTGGCGGCCACCCCGGCCGCCGCGCGGCCACGGCCGCCCCTGACGGGTGAGGGCCTTGATCTTCGCCCGCTCCATCCGGTCGTGGTCGCGGCGCCGCAGGTCGTTCTGCTCGCGCTGCCGCTTGTCCTCGCGGACCTCCTCGACCGCCTCGTCCAGCGACCGCACGCCCTCCAGCAGCATCAACGACCAGGCGCCGTAGGTTTCGCGCGGGGCGCGCAGCCACCGCACCATCCGGATCTGCGGCAACGGCCGCGGCACCAGGCCCTGTTCGCGCAGCGCCGCCCGGCGGGTCTGCTTGAGCGCGCGGTCGAAGAGCACCGCGGCCGACAGCGACATGCCCGCGAAGAACTGCGGGGCGCCGGCGTGCTCCACACCGCGCGGCGCGTGCACCCAGTTGAACCAGGCCGCCGCCCCGGCGAACAGCCAGACCAGCATGCGCGAGCCGAGCGCGGCGTCACCGTGGCTGGCCTCGCGGACGGCCAGCACCGAGCAGAACATCGCCGCCCCGTCCAGGCCGAACGGCACGAGGTACTCCCAGCCGTTGCCCAGGCCGAGGTTCTGCCGACCGAAGCCGACCAGGCCGTGGAACGACAGCGCGGCGGCCACCGCGGCGCAGCAGAACAGCAGCACGTACGAGGCGCTGCCGTAGACCGCTTCCTTGCGCCGCCGCCGCTCCTCGCTGCGCTCCCAGGAATCGGTCTGGGCGGTGCTGTCGCCGGACGTGCGGCGGTTGCGGAAGACGAAGACGCAAGCCGCGAGGACGATCAGGCCGATGCCGGCCGAGATCATCCAGTCCAGCGATATGTCGGTGATTCTCATATGCGATTCCTCGTGTCGCTTCCGTCGCGCTCGGGTCGTGGGGACTGCTTACGACCGCCATCATCGTGCAGAGCGTTGGTGGGTGCAGACGTTACGGCACAAGAGCACGCTTACGGGTTCCGAGGTGCTCGAACTCGCGTGCCAGAACGGCTGAGTTGAGCGTGATCGTAGCGCGGTCGGTCACGCCGCGGACGCGCGGCGGTCGATCCGGTCCGGTACCCGCCGCCGGGGGCAGGTGGTGCAGGTGTCGGTGGGACTGATGGTGTAGTAAAGACAGCAGGTGAGACGCGTGCGCGACGGCGCCGCGCCGTCCGTATCACATGACGGTCCGTCAGAATGCGTAGTCCGGCGGAAGCCCGCACCGCCCGCGAACGGGGGCGTGCGGCCCGGCAGGAGGGCGGCCAGCTCGGTCCTCGCGCGCTCCTCCTGGTCGAACAACCGGCCGACGTACCAGAGCCCTTCGGTGATCTCGTCGGTGACCATGCCCCACAGCGCGTGCCGCCCGCGCCGCAGCAGCGGACCGAAGCCGGCGAGCACCGGCGCGGCGTGCTCGGCCACGGCGGCCCGCAGTTCGTCGCGCAGCGCGGCCGGGTGCGGCAGCGACCGCGCGCCCGGCAGGGTCGCGGCCGGATCGTCCGGCAGGCACCCGAACGACCGGGTGCGCACCGTCACCTGCCCGGTGGCCGGGTGGAAGGCCACGTCGTCGACCGGCAGCCGCGGCACCCGGCCGTGCAGGAACCACGGCACCGTGAAGAGCAGGCACGCCGGCCACAGGTACCGGTGCAGGGCGAGGGTCGCCGCCACGTCCGGTCGCGGCGGGCGGCCCCTGTCCCCGGTCAGCTCGGCCGTGGTGTTCGTCACGTACGCCGCCAGCGCCGCGCCGCCCTCCGCCAGATCGCGCGCGCCGATCCAGCCCGTGCCGGACGGCGGGGGAGCGGTGGTGACGCGCAGATCCGGGAAGACCGCGGACAGCCGGGCGTACGAAGCGCTGGTCGCAAGCATGGTAAGGCTTACCTTAGCGGCACGGATGAGGGTTTACGCTGACCGCTGTACGCCGAACGGGTGAGCGTGTCGGGAGGCCGGCGCGCGTCCCGGTCGGCGGAGGCCCGAGGTGGACCCGGACGCGGCGGTGGACGCACGTCCGGAAGGGCCACCGGGTCGGCGGTGGACCGGGACAGTTGTGGAGAGGGGCAGGACACGGTGGAGCGAGCCGCGCCCACGGAGCCGCCCGCGCGCCTGCCGGAGCGGCTGTCCGTACGGGACCAGGTGCTCGACGCGCTGCGCGCCGCGATCGTCTCCGGGCGGCTCGCGCCGGGCACCGTGCACTCCGCCCCGGCGCTCGCCGAGCGGTACCGCGTCTCCGCCACCCCGGTCCGCGAGGCGATGCAACTCCTCGCCCGCGAGGGCGCCGTGGAGGTGCTGCCCAACCGCGGTTTCCGGATCGCCGAGCACACCGCGCGCGACCTCGCCGAACTGGCGGAGGTGCGAGCCCTGTTGGAGGCCCCGGTGGTCCTGGGGCTCACCCGCAGCGTGCCCGCCGCCCGCTGGGAGCGGCTGCGGCCGCTGGCCGACGAGTCGCTGGTGGCCGCCGTCGGCGGCGACCGCGCCGCCTACGCCGAGGCCGACCGCGCCTTCCACCGCGCCGTCCTCGACCTCTCCGGGAACCTCCATCTGGTCGCCGTCGCCGACGAGTTGCACCGGCGGGCGCAGTGGCCCGCGAGCGCCGCGCAGCGCAAGGGCGGTGCCGCGGGCGCGGGGCTCGTCGCCGACGCCACCGAGCACTGCGTGCTGCTGGACGCGATCGCCTCGGGCGAGGAGGCGGCCGTCGTCGACGTCGTGCGCCGCCATTTCGCCGCCGGGCGCCCCTGACACCGCTGCCGGCCCGACCCCGCTCGACGCGTGCCCTGTCCGCCGCGCCGGGGATGCCCGCGGCGACGTACCGGCAGGGATTCGGCCGTTTGCCGGGCGGTCCCGGCGGCGCGAGTGGCCCGTCCGCGCCGGCCCCGTCCTGGCCCGGGCGCCGGGACGGTGTATACGAACCGCGCCGTGGAACGCATTCCTCCGCTTTTCGGGCCCGGGTGCGCCAAGGGGTCGCAAAGTCATGACCATGCCCTCGACGGAGGGTCATCGATCCGCGGCCGACGAGGCGTTCATGCAGGCCACTCGCATGATGACCAGAAGTTGCCTCTTACACCCGCCTCCGGCCGGGTCCCCGTTGACGAGCGTCCGGCGGCGGGCCGACCATCCGTTTAGGTGCTCAATACACATGAATTCGTGTTGCGGGCGCATTGCGATGCGCGAGTGGACGGAGAAGACGCATGTGCGGAATCACCGGATGGATCTCCTACCAGCGTGACCTGGCGACGCAGCGGCCCGTCGTCGACGCGATGACCGAGACCATGTCCTGCCGCGGGCCCGACGACCGGGGCACGTGGATCAGCGGACCGGCCGCGCTCGGCCACCGCCGGCTCGCCATCATCGACCTGCCCGGCGGCCGCCAGCCGATGAGTATCGACGCCGAGGGCGGCACGGTCGCCATGGTCTACTCCGGGGAGACCTACAACTTCACCGAGTTGCGCGCCGAACTGGTCGGCCGCGGGCACCACTTCACCACCGACTCGGACACGGAGGTGGTGCTGCGCGGCTACCTGGAGTGGGGCGAGGACGTCGCGACACGGCTCAACGGGATGTACGCCTTCGCGATCTGGGACGACCGCGTGAGCAGGCTCGTGATGATCCGGGACCGGATGGGCATCAAGCCCTTCTACTACCAACCGACCGCCGACGGCGTGCTGTTCGGCTCCGAGCCCAAGGCGATCCTGGCCAACCCGCTGGCGGAGCGGACGGTGTCCCTCGACGGCATGCGGGAACTGCTGGTCCTGGTCAAGACCCCCGGGCACGCCTTCTGGGACAACATGCGCGAGGTGGAGCCGGGGACGGTGGTGACCGTCGACCGCGGCGGCGTCCGCGCCCGCCCGTACTGGTCGCTGGAGACCCGGCCGCACACCGACGACCGGCAGGCCACGATCGCGCACGTCCGTACCCTGCTGGAGGACATCGTGCGCCGGCAGCTCGTCGCCGACGTGCCGCGCTGCACGCTGCTGTCCGGCGGCCTGGACTCGTCCGCGATGACCGCGCTGGCCGCCCGCCGGCTCGGCGAGTCGGGGGAGACCGTACGCAGCTTCGCGGTGGACTTCGTCGGGCAGGCGGAGAACTTCGTCGCCGACGAGCTGCGGCTCACCCCCGACACCCCGTACGTGCACGACGTGGCCCGCACCTCAGGCACCGAGCACCAGGACATCGTGCTCGACTCCGACCAGCTCGCCGACCCCGCCGTCCGCTCCCAGGTGATCCGCGCCAGGGACGTGCCCGCGGGCTTCGGCGACCTGGACGCCTCGCTCTACCTGCTGTTCAAGGCGATCCGCGAGCACTCCACGGTGGCGCTGTCGGGGGAGTCCGCCGACGAGGTCTTCGGCGGCTACCTCCAGTTCTTCGACCCCGACGCCCGCGCGTGCACCACGTTCCCCTGGCTGACCAGCTTCGCGCGGCACTTCGGGGACGACGAGAGCGTCCTCACCGAGGAGTTCGCCCGCAGCCTCGACCTGGACGGCTACGTGCGGGACACCTACGCCACGGCCTCCGCCGAGGTGCAACGGCTGCCGGGCGAGAGCGACTTCGAGTTCCGGATGCGCACCCTCTGCTACCTGCACCTGACCCGTTTCGTGCGGGTGCTGCTCGACCGCAAGGACCGCGCCAGCATGGCGGTCGGCCTGGAGGTGCGGGTGCCGTTCTGCGACCACCGCCTGGTGGAGTACGTCTACAACGCCCCCTGGGCCCTGAAGTCCTTCGACGGCCGTGAGAAGAGCCTGCTGCGCGAGGCGACCGCGGACGTGCTGCCGCGCTCGGTCTACGACCGGGTGAAGAGCCCGTACCCCTCCACCCAGGACCCGGCCTACGCGGTCGCCCTCCAGGGCCACGTCAAGGAGGTGCTGTCCCGGCCGGGCCACCCGGTGTTCGACCTCATCAGCCGCAAGCGGATGGAGCAGCTGGTCCGGATCGACACCCCGCAGATCATGCAGGCGTCGCGCCGCGGCCTGGAGCGGACCCTCGACCTGGCGCTGTGGCTCGACATGTACAAGCCGACGCTGAAGCTGGCCTGACGCGCACCGGGCCCGGGAGAGGGGGCGCCCGCCGCCCGCTCCTCCCGGGCCCGTCGTGCGGGACCGCGGGCGCGGCTACGGCAGGTGCGCGGCGACCGCCCGGCGGATCGGGGCCAGGTCCAGGTCGGTAGCGATCGCCGTCTCGTCCGGTGCCTCGTCGCGCGGCTGCTCGACGCCGAACAGGGCGCGGGCGAAGCGCGGGTAGACGGTGAGGCCGAGCAACTCGTCGGTGACCGCGGCGCTGGCGGCGGGGGACATCCGGTGGCGTTCGGTGAGGAACGCGGCCAGGCGTTCGTGGACGGTGGTGAAGATCGCGTCGAAGTAGCGGGCCGCCGCGTCGGGTTGCCGGTCGGCCGCCGCGATGCCCAGCCGGGAGGTGCGCAGCGTGGGCGACCACAGGAGCATCTGGAGGAAGCGCCCGCAGAACAGGACGACCGCCTCCGCGGTGTCGTCGCTGTAGTCCGCGGGCGTCCTGAGCTTGTCGAGGTACAGCTCGCGCACCAGGTCGACGACGGCGAGGAAGAGGTTGTCCTTGCTCTCGAAGTGCGCGTACAGGGTCCGCTTCGAGGTCTCGGCACGCGCGGCCACCACGTCCATCGACGCGCGCTCGAAGCCCATCTCCAGGAAGACGTCCTTCGCCGCCCACAGGATGTGCTTCCGCAGTTCGTCACCGCGCTTCGCCATGCGGCGTCCTCTCTTGCTGCTGTTCTCGGGCCGCGAAGTAAACGGTACGGTAGAGTTTACTTCGTTCGCCGCCGCCGTCACCGGTCAGGAGAGGTACATGATCGTCGTCACCACACCCACTGGCAACATCGGGCGCCAGGTCCTCGGCAACGTCCTGGCCCCGCACTCCTCCGCTGCCGGACATCCTGCCGAGCCGGTCCGGGTGATCGCACGCGACCCCTCCCGCCTCGCCCCCGACGTGCGCGGACGCGTCGACGTCGTCCAGGGTTCGATGAACGACCCGGAGGTGCTGGCCCGTGCGTTCGCGGGCGCGGACACCGTGTTCTGGCTGGTGCCGCCGTACTCCGAGGGCGCGGAGGCCGACGGGTACGCGGTGGACTTCACCCGGCCGGCGTGCGCGGCGATCACCGCGCAGGGCGTCCGGCGCGTGGTCGCGGTGACCGGGATCGGCCGGGACGACGCACCGGGCGCGCCCGGTCCGGGGGCGCCGGTCCGCGGCGGGCTGGGCACGCGGGCCCTGGACGAGCTGATCCGGAGCACCGGCGTGCACTACCGGTCGCTGCGGCTGCCCGCCTTCATGGAGAACCTGCTCCGGCAGGTCGCCCCGATCCGCAGCCAGGGCGCGTTCTTCCTGCCGGTCTCCGGGGACCGGCGGATCCCGACCTGCGCCACCCGGGACGTCGCCGCCGTCGCGGCCGGGTTGCTGCTCGACGGCTCCTGGACCGGCCAGGAGGGCGTCCCGGTGCTGGGCCCCGAGGACCTGTCGTACGACGAGATGGCGACGGTCATGTCCGACGTGCTGGGTCGGCCCATCCGGTTCCGGCAGGTCCCCGGGGAGGTCTTCAAGGCCGACCTGATGCGGCACGGAATGCCGGACGCGTGGGCACAGTCGGTCGTGGACCTGCTCGCGGAGGTCGATCACGGCCTCTACGACGCCGAGCCGCGCACCCCGGCGTCGACCACGCCGACGAGCTTCCGCCAGTGGTGCGAGGAGGTGCTCAGGCCGGCCGTGGCCGGCTGAACAGGGGGCTGAGTGCGGGCGCGGGCCTGGGCGCGGGCCGCACGCCTGCGCGGCCGGCGGCTACCAGGGCAGCGGACCGTTGACGTCGAAGTACCCTCCGGTCGGGCCGTCCGGGCCGATCCGCGCCATGCGGACGATGATCTCCGCGCCCTGCTCGACGGTCTGGAAACCGGTGCGCCCGTTCAGATCGGTCGCGGTGTAGCCGGGCTCCACCGCGTTGATCCGGAACTCCGGGAACGCCTTCGCGTACTGCACCGTCAGCGCGTTGACCGCGCTCTTCGACACGGGATAGGCAACTCCCGGGTACGCGTGCGTCGGTGTGCCCACGTCGGTGAGCCGGCTCATCGAACCCAGGCCGCTGCTCACGTTCACCACGACCGGGGCGGCCGACCGCCGGAGCAGCGGCAGGAACGCGTGTGTCACCCGCACCACGCCGAAGACGTTCGTCTCGAACAGCGTGCGCATTCCCTCGGCGGTGATGTCGGCGGCGCCGATGATGCCGTTGTCCGCCGTCCGCGCCTCGATGCCGGCGTTGTTGACGAGGACGTCGATCCCGCCGTCGGCCTCGACGGCCTTCGCGGCGGCAGCGACCGACGCGTCGTCGGTGACGTCGATGACGACGGCCCGCGCGCCCAGTTCCTCGGCGGCGCGGCGCCCGCGCTCGGCGTCGCGGCTGCCGATGTAGACGGTGTGGCCCGCGGCGACGAGCCGGCGGGCGGTCTCGCGGCCGAGCCCCCTGTTGGCTCCGGTGATCAGTGTGGTGGTCATGCGTCCAGCCTGGTGCAGGCCGGCGCGACCGGCCAGGCTCCTCTCTTCCTGGGACGGCGGGTACCGGGCTGGACGGCGGGTGAGGCCGTGACGGGCGCCGGCTCACGTGCCGGCCGGGCGCCGGTCAGGCCGCGAGGTCGGCGGCCAGCCAGGTGGGGACGCCGCCCAGCAGGGTGTGCAGGCGGGCCGCCTCGGTCCGCAGCCGCTCGGACTCGGCCGGGTCCGTGGTGACGGTGGCCAGGGACAGCAACGCGGGCGCGGTGCCCACGAGGTGGCCCAGCGAGACGCGGATGCGCAGCGACTCGGCAAAACCGTGCCGGGCCTCGGCGAGATCGCCCTCGGCCGCCGCCAGGCCGGCGAGGTGGCGCCAGGTGGACGAGGTCAGGAGCGAGTCGCCGTGGGCGACCGCGCCCGCGTGGGCGCGGCGGTAGGCGGCGCGGGCCGCGGCCGGGTTCTCGGCGATGTTCTCGGCGACCAGGCCGCGCCGGAAGTCCAGCAGCGGCCGGCCGGGGGAGCCCGGACCGAGCAGCGCGGCGCTGCGGCCGAACGCCGCACGTGCCTCGTCGGCGCGGTCGCGGACCGAGAAGACCGTCGCGCCGTAGGCCAGGCAGCCGCGCTCGGACGCGGCCGCGCCGCGCTCCTCGTCGGTGCCGGCCAGCGCCTCGGCGGTCCGCAGCGCGTCCTCCGCCTCGGCCCATCCGTCGACCTGGTAGAAGCACGCCTCGACCAGGAGTTCCGCCCTGCTCAGTGCGGCCCCGGCGTCGTCGGAGGTGAACGGCGCGAGGAGCGCCGCGGCCTCCGCCCAGCAACCGCGTGCCCGCAGCCGCCACACGTCCGGTACCCCGACCACCGATTCCGACAAGGCGGTGTCCGCCACAGCATCTCCCCCAAGCGCGTCTTCGAGCCAGTGCGAGCAAGTGCGGGTGTGCATGCGCGGTCCGTGCAGGTGTGAGCGTGCACACGCGCAGTGGCGGAAGTTCAGCACGCGGAAGGGGCCCGCGCCAAGGGGTCGGAGATCACTTCTTGTGAAAGGGATCACTTTCACTAGCGCACGAACGGCGCACACCGGAGGCACCTCACGGCCACAATCCGGCAGCCGTCAGCTCATCTTTCCGTTGATCTCTCAGCTCATCCGCAGGGCGAGGAAGAAGTCCAGCTTGTCCTCCAGCCGCGCCAGGTCCCGCCCGGTGAGCTGCTCGATCCGCCCGATCCGGTACCGCAGCGTGTTGACGTGCAGATGCAGCCGGCTCGCGCACCTGGTCCACGATCCGTCGCAGTCGAGGAACGCCTCCAGCGTCGGGATCAGCTCGGCGCGGTGCCTGCGGTCGTACGCGTGCAGCGGGTCGAGCAGGCGGGCGGTGAAGGCACGGCGCACGTCGTCGGGAACGAAGGGCAACAGCAGGACGTGGGAGGCCAGTTCGTCGTCCCCGGCGACGCAGACCCGGCCGGGTCGGGCGGCGGCCACCCGGCGGGCGTGCCGCGCCTCCTCCAGAGCGCCGCGCAGGCCCTCGGGGGAGTGCACGGCCGCGCTCACGCCGATGGTCAGCCGGCCGTCCTCGCCCAGGCCCCGGGCCAGCGGGCCGCGGACGGCCGCCAGCAGCCGGTCGGCCCGCAGCGGGACCGGTTCGGCGCCCGCCGGGGCACCGTTTCCGGCCGGGCGGTCGGCTCGGGCGCCCGAGCCGAGTGAGCCCGGGGAGCCCGCGGATTCGGGCGAGTCGGGGGCGTCGGCGGCGCCGCCCACGCCCGACGGGGCCGCCGGACCTTGGACCGCGCCGGGCGCGTCCTCGTCCGAGCCGGCGCTGCCCGCGCCCGGTGCGCCCGCGCGGGCCGGTGCCGGCCGGCCCGGCGGGACGAGCGGGACCAGCGCCATCGCCCGGTCGTCCGCCACCGCCACCGCCACCCGGTCCGCCGCTTCCGCGCCCGGCTCCGCGGGTTCCGCCAGCAACTCCTCCAGCAGGGCCCGCGCCACCGGTCCGGGTGCCGCCTCGGGGCCCGCGTCGTCCCAGTCCACCCGGGCCACCACGATCTGCCACTGGGGCGGCGCCCCGCCGCCCGGCAGCAGCACCGGTGTCGCCGCCCGCAGCCGCGCGCCGATCTCGGACGGCGCCGCGCCGCCCCTGACCAGCTCGAACACCTCCGTGGCCAGGCGCCGCCGGACCGCACGCGCCGCGTCCCGGCGTTCCCGCTCCACCCCGATCAGCCGGGTCACCCCGCGCAGCAGCTCCAGCCGTTCGGCCGGCCAGTCCCCGGCGTCCGCCTCCACCGCCAGGAACCAGTCCGACAGCACCGTGGCGCGGACGTCGGCGCCCGGGGCGGTCCGCACCGGGAAGAGCGAGTACGTCCGGCCGCCCTGCGCGGTGGCCCGGTACGGCGCCGGCCGCCCGGTCCGGCTCGCCGCCTGCTGGGCGCCGGCCAGTTCCGCGCGCACCGGGGCGGGGAGCGGCTGCCCGGCGCCGCCGATCTCCCGCCCGGTCGAGGACAGCACCCATGCCCGCAGGTCCAGGTCGCTGCCGAGCAGGTCGAGCACGGCGTCGGGCCCGCCGCCGGCCGGCCCCGCGGACATCAGCCGGCGGTGCCGGTCCACCACCGCCGCCAGGTCCCCGGCACGCTCGCCGGACACCTGCCGGACCACGTACTCGGTGATCGTCGCGAAGGCCACCCGCTCGTCCACCGCGAACAGCGGCAGCCGGTGCCGTGCGCACGCGTCCACCAGGTCCTGCGGGATCGGGCCGACCCCGGCCTCGCCCGCGGCCAGCGCGGCCACCCCCGCCGCGGACAGCAGCCGGACGAAGGGCTCGGAGTCCTCCGGTCCGTGCCGCCACGCGAGCCCGGTGAGCACCAGCTCGCCACCGGTGAGGTAACGGCTCGGGTCGCGCAGGTCGGTGGTCATCACCCCGCGCACGGTGCGGTCCAGTTCGTTCTCGCCGCCGAGCAGCCGCAGACCGAGTGCGTCGGTGTCCCGCAGGGTGCTCAGCCGCATCGTCCTCGCCTCGTCCTTGCTCTCAGCCCGTCGGACAGCCCGCGGGTCCGCCGGTGCGGCGGCTCGCCGGTCCGCCGGTCCGCCGCGGCGACGGCCGGCCGCCGCTCCGGTGCCGGTGCGTGCCGCTGCCGCCGTCCGCTGCCACCGCGCCGTGTGCTGCACCCTTCCGGGTGCCGCGTGCGTGCCGCCGCTACGCCGTCCGGGGTGTCCCGCGCCGGGTGATCACCGGCGCCACCCGCGAAGTGTGCGGCACTCGTGTTGCCGGTGGGATGCGGCGACGTTTCGCGACAGCCCCTTTCGGAGGAATGTACAAGACCTACCGGCTGGCCAGCCAAGTGCTTCATGCGTTCGGTGACTGCACTCGGACGGCCCCGCGGCCGTGTACTGGCCGCACGCCGCGTGTACAGGACAGGAACAGCCCCGCCGCCATCCGGATTCAGCCCGAGAAGAGACCCTCATGGAATTCCTGCGCCCCGCCAGCTGGCAGGAGGCGCTCGCCGCAAAGGCCGAGCACCCCGCGGCCGTGCCCATCGCCGGCGGCACGGACGTGATGGTCGAGATCAACTTCGACCACCGCAGGCCCGCGTACCTGATGGACCTGAACCGCGTCACCGAGCTCCAGGAGTGGGAGATCGGCGCGGACACCGTACGCCTGGGCGCGTCCGTCCCCTACACGAAGATCATGGAGCACCTGCGGACCGAACTGCCGGGGTTGGCGCTCGCCTCCCACACCGTGGCCTCCCCGCAGATCCGCAACCGCGGTGGCGTCGGCGGCAACCTCGGCACCGCCTCCCCGGCCGGCGACGCGCACCCCGCGCTGCTGGCCGGCGGGGGACAGGTGGAGGCCGCGTCCGTGCGGGGCACCCGGATGATCCCCCTCGACGACTTCTACCTCGGGGTGAAGCGCAACGCGCTGGAGCCCGACGAGCTGATCAGGGCGGTGCACCTGCGCAAGGCGAGCGGCCCGCAGCAGTTCTCCAAGGTGGGCACCCGCAACGCCATGGTGATCGCGGTCTGCGCGTTCGGCATCGCGCTGCACCCCGACACCCGTACGGTGCGCACCGGCATCGGCTCGGCCGCGCCGACCCCGATCCGGGCGAGGACCGCCGAGGAGTTCCTGACCGCCGCGCTGGACGAGGCCGGGCTGTGGGACAGCCGCGGGCCCGTACCGCCGTCGGTGGCAGGGCAGTTCGCCGACCTGGTGGCCGGCGCGGCCAACCCGATCGACGACGTACGCGGCACCGCCTCCTACCGCCGGCACGCGCTGGGCGTGATGGCCCGCCGCACCCTGGGCTGGACCTGGCAGGAGTACCGCGATGCGAACTGACGCCCCAACTCACGCCAGGGAGAACCGAGTTCGGCACGCGGCCGCCCGCCCGAACGGCGCGCCGGAGGGATCGACGACGAAGGCAGCGAGGAGAGAGCCATGCGCGTGACGATGACCGTCAACGGGCGGCCGCAGGAGGCGGACGACGTATGGGAGGGCGAGAGCCTGCTGTACGTGCTGCGCGAGCGCATGGGGCTGCCGGGCTCCAAGAACGCCTGCGAGCAGGGGGAGTGCGGTTCCTGCACGGTCCGGCTGGACGGCGTGCCGGTCTGCTCCTGCCTGGTCGCGGCCGGCCAGGCGCAGGACCGCGAAGTGACCACGGTGGAGGGCCTGTCCGGCGAGGACGGCGAACTGTGCACCGTCCAGCAGGCGTTCGTGGACGCGGGCGCCGTGCAGTGCGGCTTCTGCACGCCCGGACTGCTGGTCGCCGCCGACGAGTTGCTGGAGCGCAACCCGGAACCGACCGACGGCGACATCCGCGAGGCGCTGTCCGGCAACCTGTGTCGCTGCACCGGCTACGAGAAGATCCTCGACGCGGTCCGCCTGGCGGCCGCCCGTACCGGGCAGGCGGTGTGAGCATGGCCGACCAGCCCCGTACCGCTCCCGCCCGGCCGGGTACCTCCGCCGCCGCGCCCGGGCGGATCCCGACCAGCCTCACCCAGGGCACCGGGAGCGCCACCACCAAGGGCGGCATCGGCGAGTCCACGCTGCGCCCCGACGGCATCCTCAAGGTCACCGGCGAGTTCGCGTACTCCTCCGACCTGTGGCACGAGGACATGCTCTGGGGCTACACCCTGCGCAGCACCGTCGCCCACGCGAGGATCCTCTCGATCGACACCGGCGAGGCGCTCGCCACCTCCGGTGTCTACGCCGTGCTGACCTACGACGACCTGCCCACCGAGGTCAAGAACTACGGCTTGGAGATCCGCGACACCCCCGTGCTCGCGCACGGCAAGGTCCGCCACCACGGCGAGCCGGTCGCCCTGGTCGCCGCCGACCACCCCGAGACCGCCCGCCGGGCCGCCGCGAAGATCCGCGTGGAGTACGAGGAACTGCCGGTCGTCACCGACGAGGCGTCCGCCACCGCGCCGGACGCGATCCTGGTGCACGAGGGCCGCGACGACCACCACAGCGGGCACGTGCCGCACCCCAACGTGGTGCACCGCCAGCCGATCGTGCGCGGCGACGCCGACGCGGCGGCCGCCCGCGCCGACGTGGTGGTGCGCGGCGATTACGTCTTCGGCATGCAGGACCAGGCGTTCCTCGGCCCCGAGTCGGGCCTGGCGGTGCCCGCCGAGGACGGCGGCGTCGACCTGTACGTGGCGACCCAGTGGCTCCACTCCGACCTGCGGCAGATCGCGCCGGTGCTCGGCCTGCCCGAGAGCAAGGTCCGGATGACGCTGTCCGGCGTCGGCGGCGCGTTCGGCGGCCGCGAGGACCTGTCGATGCAGATCCACGGCTGCCTGCTGGCGCTGCGCACCGGCAAGCCCGTGAAGATCGTCTACAACCGCTTCGAGTCGTTCTTCGGCCACGTCCACCGCCACCCGGCCCGGCTCCGTTACGAGCACGGCGCCACCCGCGACGGCAAGCTCACCCATGTCCGCTGCCGGATCGTGCTGGACGGCGGCGCGTACGCCTCCGCCTCCCCGGCCGTCGTCGGCAACGCCGCCTCGCTGTCCATCGGCCCGTACGTCGTGGACGACGTCGACATCGAGGCGCTCGCCCTCTACACCAACAACCCGCCCTGCGGCGCCATGCGCGGCTTCGGCGCGGTGCAGGCGTGCTTCGCCTACGAGGCCCAGATGGACAAGGTCGCGGCCGAACTCGACCTCGATCCGGTGGAGTTCCGGCAGCGCAACGCCATGGAGCAGGGCACGATCATGCCGACCGGGCAGCCGGTCGACTCGCCCGCGCCGGTCGCCGAACTGCTGCGCCGGGTCAAGGCGATGCCGCTGCCGCCGGAGCAGCAGTGGCGTACGACCGAGGGTGCCGACGTCCGCGCGCTGCCCGGCGGCCTGTCCAACACCACCCACGGCGAGGGTGTGGTGCGCGGCGTCGGCTACGCGGTGGGCATCAAGAACGTCGGCTTCTCCGAGGGCTTCGACGACTACTCCACCGCGCGGGTGCGGATCGAGGTGATCAACGGCGAACCCGTCGCGACCGTGCACACCGCGATGGCCGAGGTCGGCCAGGGCGGCGTCACCGTGCACGCGCAGATCGCCCGTTCCGAACTCGGCGTCACCCAGGTCACCATCCAGCCCGCCGACACCCGGGTCGGCTCGGCCGGCTCCACCTCCGCCTCAAGGCAGACCTACATGACCGGCGGCGCGGTGAAGAACACCTGCGAGGCCGTACGGGAGAAGGTCCTCGACCTCGGCCGCCGCAGGTTCGGCACCTACCACCCGGCCTGGGCCACCGCCGAACTCCTGCTGGAGGGCGGCCGGGTGGTCACCGACGGCGGCGAGGCGCTGGCCGACATCGCCGACGTGCTGGGCGACGAATCCGTGGACCTGGAACTGGAGTTCAGGCACCGCCCGACCCAGGCGTTCGACCTGCGCACCGGCCAGGGCAACGGTCACGTGCAGTACAGCTTCGCCGCGCACCGGGCCGTGGTCGAGGTCGACACCGAACTCGGCCTGGTCAAGGTGGTCGAACTCGCCTGCGCGCAGGACGTCGGCAAGGCGCTCAACCCGCTCTCGGTGGTCGGCCAGATCCAGGGCGGCACCACGCAGGGCCTGGGCGTCGCCGTCATGGAGGAGATCGTGGTCGACCCGAAGACCGCGAAGGTCCGCAACCCGTCCTTCACCGACTACCTGATCCCGACCATCCTCGACACCCCGACGATCCCGGTCGACGTGCTCGAACTCGCCGACGAGCACGCCCCGTACGGGCTGCGCGGTGTCGGTGAGGCGCCCACGCTGTCCTCGACCCCCGCCGTGCTCGCCGCCATCCGGCAGGCGACCGGCCTGGAGCTGAACCGGACCCCGGTCCGGCCGGAGCACCTGACCGGAGCGTAGATCCGGGGGCCGCGAGGCCCCCGGACCCCCTTTCCTTGTTCGCCTCGGGCCGTCCCCCGGGTCGTGCAGTCCGCGCCGCTTCCGGCGCGATCCCAAATCCCGCCCGCGAGCCGCGGGCCGGGTGCCCCTGTGAACCTTGGGAGTTGGCTACACATGACCCAGACGCCAGTAGAGCCGCAGACAGCGCCAGGAGCTGCCGGCGGGGACGCGGGACCGGGTTCCCGCGGGCCCGCGGGCAGATCCCGGCTCGACCGGTACTTCCACATCTCCGACCGGGGATCGTCGATCCCCCGCGAAGTCCGCGGCGGCATCACCACCTTCATGGCGATGTGCTACATCCTCCTGCTCAACCCGCTCTTGCTCTCCGGCCCGGACGCCCACGGCCACAAGCTCGCCCACGCCGCCCTGATCACCGCCACCGCGCTGGCCGCGGCGGTCTCCACCCTGCTGATGGGCTTCGTCGGCAAGGTCCCGCTCGCGCTGGCCGCCGGCCTCAGCGTCGCGGGGGTGATCTCCACCCAGGTCGCGCCGAACATGACCTGGCCGCAGGCGATGGGCATGTGCGTGATCTACGGCGCGGTGATCGTGCTGCTGGTGGTCACCGGGCTGCGCGAGATCGTGATGAACGCGATACCGCTGCCGCTCAAGCACGGCATCACCATCGGCATCGGCATGTTCATCGCGCTGATCGGCCTGGTCAACGCCGGGTTCGTCGGCAAGGGCGACCCGCACGGCACCGCCCCGGTCGCCCTCGGCGGTCCGGACGGGAAACTCGCCGGCTGGCCGGTGCTGCTGTTCTGCGTGACGCTGCTGCTGATCTTCATGCTCCAGGCCCGCAACGTCCCCGGCGCGATCCTGATCGGCATCGTCACCGGTACGGTGCTCGCCGTCGTCGTCAACGCGGCCGGCCACCTCACGCCCGCCGACTGGGGCGGCACCGCGCCGAAACTCCAGGGCAGCGCGGTGTCCATGCCGGACTTCTCGCTCTTCGGGCACGTCGAGTTCGGCGGCTGGGGCTCCATCGGCGGCATGACGGTCGGCGTGATCGTCTTCACGCTGGTGCTCGCCGGCTTCTTCGACGCGATGGCCACCATCATCGGCGTCGGCACCGAGGCCGGCCTCGCCGACGACCGCGGCCGGATGCCGGGCCTGTCCAAGGCGCTGTTCATCGACGGAGCGGGCGGCGCGATCGGCGGCGTCGCGGGCGCCTCCGGGCAGACCGTCTTCATCGAGTCGGCGACCGGGGTGGGGGAGGGCTCGCGCACCGGACTGTCCTCGGTGGTCACCGGGGTGCTCTTCGCGCTCGGCCTGTTCTTCACCCCGCTGGCCCAGATCGTGCCCGGCCAGGTCGCCGCGGCGGCCCTGGTGGTCATCGGCGCCATGATGATGGGCAACGCACGGCACGTCGACTGGGCCGACCGGTCCGTGGCCGTACCGGTGTTCATGACCGTCGCGCTGATGCCCTTCACGTACTCCATCACCGCCGGCGTCGGCGCGGGGGTGGTCTCCTACACCGCGATCAAGGCGGCACAGGGCCGGTGGCGCGAGCCGGGGGTCTTCATGTGGGTGCTCGCCGTCGTCTTCACCGTCTATTTCGCGCTGCACCCCATCGAGAACTGGATCGGCGTCAAGTAGCTGTCGCATTAGAGGAGTTGAACCCATGCTGGACATCGCCACCGAGCTGCACGGCTGGTACGGGCGCGGGCGCCCGTTCGCCGTCGCCACGGTGCTCGCCACCGGCGGCAGCGCCCCGCGGCAGCCCGGGGCCGCCCTCGCCGTCGACGGCGAGGGGACCGCGATCGGCAGCGTGTCCGGCGGGTGCGTCGAGGGCGCCGTCTACGAGCTGTGCCGCGAGGCGCTGTCCGCGGACGGCCCTGCGACCGTGGTGCAGCGCTTCGGCTACTCCGACGAGGACGCCTTCGCCGTCGGCCTGACCTGCGGCGGCGTGATCGACATCCTCGTCCAGCGGATCGACCCCGCGGCGCGGCCCGAGATCGCCGGTGCCCTTGCCGCCGCCGCCCGCGGGGAGGCCGCCGGGCTCGCCCGGATCACCGCCGGCCCGCCCGGACTCCTCGGCCGCGCCCTGCTGGTGCGGGGCGACGGGACGTACGACGGGTCGCTCGGCGACGCGCAACGCGACGCCACGGCCGCTGCGGAGGCGCGGGCGATGCTCGCGGCCGGGCGCACCGGCACCGTCGGGATCGGCGCGGACGGCAGCCGCTGCGGGGAGCCGCTGACCCTCCTGGTCGAGTCGAGCGTGCCGCCGCCGCGCATGCTGGTCTTCGGCGCGATCGACTTCGCGGCGGCGCTGGTCCGCGCCGGCAAGTTCCTCGGGTACGACGTGACCGTCTGCGACGCGCGGCCGGTGTTCGCCACCGCCCGGCGGTTCCCCGGCGCGGACCGGGTCGTCGTGCAGTGGCCGCACCGCTACCTCGACGCGGAGGTCGCGGCCGGGCGGCTCGACGAGCGCACCGTGCTGTGCGTGCTCACGCACGACGCCAAGTTCGATGTGCCGCTGCTGGAACGGGCGTTGCGGCTGCCCGTCGCCTACGTCGGCGCGATGGGGTCGCGCCGCACCCACCTCCAACGGCTCGACCGGCTCCGCGAGACCGGGCTGCCCGAGGAGGCACTCGGTGCGTTGCGGTCCCCGATCGGGCTCGATCTCGGTGCCCGCACCCCCGAGGAGACGGCGCTGTCCATCGTCGCGGAGATCGTCGCGCTGCGGTACGGGGCGACCGGGGTGCCCTTGAGGGGCGCGCACACCCCCATCCACCTCGCGACGGTGCCCTGACCCTCCGGGCTGCCCCGGACCCTCCGAGCTGCCCCGGTCTGCTGGTTGAGGGACCACCTGCCGGTGGTGGGTTGCGCGCGCAGTTCTCCCCCAGCCTGGCGGCTGGGAGGTGCCCCCACGCGCCCCTGGCTACGTGCGGCCCTTCCGCGAAAGGAGGGTCACAAACAGGGGGCGCGGGGAACTGCGCGGCCAACCACCCACCCACCGCAAGGTCCCGTGGCAACAGGGTGGGGCACCCTGGAGGGTCCGGTCACCCCGGAAGCTGGGGCACGGGCTGCCGCAGACCGCGTCGGCGAACCGCCGAGGCCCACGCGGAGACCTCCGCGGCGTCGGACGTGGCAGGGTCCCAGAGACGGACGGACGTGGTCTCGGTGAGCTTGTGGAACCTGCCCCGCAGATCCCTCAGCACCCAGGCGGAGGACCGTCCTCGCCGGGCGGGCATGCCGAGGACGGGACCCTCGGGGGTGTCGGCCTCCCACACCAGCGCGCGGGTGAGCGGCTCGAAGAGGGGATCGTCGAGGTGGGCGGCAGACCAACTCCCGGCGGGCCGACCGGGATCGCCGTGAAGGCGCTCGGCGAGCAGGCCGCGGTAGGTCGTCACCTCGTCACGCAGGGCGGTCAGCCTGGCCCGGAGTGCCCCGTGCAGCGCGGGATCGCGCTGCCGGACCTTCGACGGCGTCCGGCTGAGCAGCCGTCCCGCGGCATTGCGGAAGAGCAGCTCCACGCTGCCGTCGGAACCGATCCGGAAGATCGCCAGGTACTCCCCGACGGGCACGTCGAGCGCTCGGACACCTCCGGGAACGAGCAGGTGCCACATCTGCTGCAGCAACTCCCGGGCGGCCCCCTGGACATGGGCGGGCGGATCGCCGAGTGCCCGGCGGTGGCGGCCGACGGCGGGCTCGCCGGCGAGCGCGGCCAGCGCGGCGATCCCGCCGCGCAGGAAGAACGCCGCGCCCTCGCCGGACAGGTCCCGGTCGACCGCGAGCAGTGAGTCCCCCAACTCCCGGACCACCGCGCTGTCGTCGCTCATGCAGGCGGCCCAGGCCAGCCCGACCAGCAGGCGTCCGCTGGGCTCGCCGAACTCCCCCCGGTGCCGGCGCGCATCGGTGCAGTCGAGGGGCTCGCCCCGCGCGGCACGGAGCATGGGTACGAGCAACCCGGCGGCCCGCGGCGAGCTCTGCAGCAGCTCCCGGGTACGGCCGAGCCACGCGTAGGTGGGCCGTACCTCGGTCAGCCGCGCGCAGGCGTCCACCAGGGCGAGCGCGGGAGGCAGGTAGAGGTCGGGGCCGAGCGCGCAGCGGACCGAGGCGGCGAACGGGTCGGCGGGCGGGAGCAGTTCGTCCACGTTGTACGGGAGTCCGAGCGGCCGCCGCAACCGCTCGTTGTATGCCTCCATCGCATCCTGGGGCAGGCCGGCCACGACGACGGCGTGGCAGCCGAGCCGGGCGGCCAGCGCCACCCGCAGGTACGGTGCGAAGGCCGCGTGCTCGGACGTGCGGAGCTCCCCCAGCGCGGCGAGCGGGAGTTCGAGGCACTGCGCCGACCAGAAGGTCCACCGCGGCGGATGGTCGGCGCGGCTGCTCCGCGTCGCGAGCCGGAACAGCCGGTGCGTCTCCGCGGCCGACCAGCCGCAGTGGATCCTCGCGAGGGCCTCCCCGACGACCACCTCCTGGTCCAGCGCCTCCAGGCCCCGCCGCTCCTCCTGGAGCCGCAGGGCGATCCGGCGCCGTTCGGCCTCCGGAAGCCGGGCCAGCAGCTTCTCGCCGCGGGTGACGGGCCTGTTCCTCTTCTCGGAGAGGGCGCGCGCGATGTTCCGTTCGTCCAGGGCGGCCGCGCGACGCAGCGCCCGGCCCAGCCGGCGCGGCTCCAGCGGGTCGTTCGTCGGGCCGTTCAAGGTCCGCGGGAAGGTCCCGCCGGCGAGCAGCCCGTACCAGCGCCGGATCATCCGCGGCACCTCCCCGTCTCCTCACGACCGGGGCACGGGACACGCCGCACCCCCGCGCTTCTCGCGGACCGTACCTGTCCGCGAGGGCCCGTACCGTGGTCCCCATGGTCACCGAGCCGATCACCCGGCGCACCCTCAACCGGACCCTGCTGGACCGCCAACTCCTCCTGAATCGCGCGGATATGGGCCCGGACGACGCGGTCGCTCACCTGCTGGGCCTCCAGTCGCAGAACGCCTCCTCCGCGTACCCGGGACTCTGGACGAGGCTGGCGGGTTTCGAGTTCGGCGCGCTCGGCACGCTGCTCACCGAACGCCGCCTCGTGCGGACGGTGTTGATGCGCAACACCGTGCATCTGGTGACGGCTTCGGACGCCCTGCGGTTGCGGCCGTGGCTGCAACCGGCCCTGGACCGGGGGCTGCGGTCCTCGCAGTGGGGCGCGGGAGTCGCCGGGGTCGATCGCGACGCCCTGGTCGCCGCGGGGCGCGAGGTGCTGGCGGAACAGCCGCTGGGGAACCCCGAGTTGCGCTGTCTCCTCGGGGCGCGCTTTCCCGCCGCCGATCCGGAGTCGCTGGTCAGCGCGCTCCGGGTGTGGGCGCCGCTGGTGCAGGTGCCGCCGCGCGGGCTGTGGGGCGTGCCCGGCCCCCTCCGCCACGCCTTCGCCGACGACTGGCTCGGCGCCCCGCTCGCCGCCGGGCCCGACCCGGCCGGGCTCGTCCGCCGCTACCTGGCGGCGTTCGGCCCCGCCACCCCCGCCGACATGCAGAAGTGGTCCGGGGTGACCGGGCTCAAAAAGGTCTTCGCCGCGATGCAGTTGCGGACCTACACCGCGGAGGACGGCCAGGTCCTGTACGACCTGCCCGACGCCGAACTCACCGACCCCGGCGTGCCCGTGCCCGCCCGCTACGTCGCCGACTTCGACAATCTCCTGCTCTCCCACGCCGACCGCACCCGCATCCTCGGCGACGTGCCCAAGTCCCGCGTCATCACGGTCAACGGCATCGTCCGCGGCACCATCCTCGTCGACGGTTTCGTGGGCGGGACCTGGCGGTTCGACCGGTCCAAGGACACCACGGCGCTCGTCGTCACCCCCTTCACCCCCCTCCCCACCCCCGTCCGCCACACCCTGGAATCGGAGGGCGAACGCCTCCTGACCGCGGCCTACGGAGGTCCGGGCGAGGTGCGCCTCGAGCAGTCGTAGGGCCCGACGCCCGTCACCGTGCGTTCTCGAACGCGCGGCCCTCGTCCGTGACGGCCGGGCCGCTGTGGAAGAGGCCGGTGCTCGGGGAGCCGTCCTTCGCGGGGAGGCCGAACCAGGCGTAGCGCTGGAGGTAGGGGAGGCCGTCGAGCATGCGCGTGGCGGCGGTGAGGAAGGCGGCCTGCTGCTGGTCGGAGGGGTAGCGCGCGGTGCCCGTGGAGAAGTCGGTGAGCGCGAACTCGGTGAGCCAGATGGGCTTGTGGTAGCGGTCGTACACCGCCTGGAGGTAGGACCTGAGCTGGGTGACGGCGTCGGAGGTGGTGAAGTCCCCGCCGTACCAGTGCAGCGCGATGAAGTCGACGCGGTCGTTCTTCTGCCGGGCGCCGGTCATGAAGCGATCCAGCCAGCCGCCGGGCGTGTCCCCGCCGTAGGCGACGGCTGGGCTGCCGAGCACCTTGCCCGCGGACTCCAGCTTCGGCCACAGCGACAGTGCCTGGTCGACCGTCATGTTCGCCTGCCCGCCCATGTCCGGCTCGTTGAAGCCGAGCAGGTACGGCCCGGCCGCCTTCGCCTGCGCGAGTGCGGTGGGGGTGGCGCTGTCGGCGCCCCAGATCATCGGCACGAAGCCGGGGCCGCTGATCCCGGAGTGGGTGGGGGACCAGGTGTAGTACCAGCTCGCGCCGGACTGCCGGAGCGCCGTGTTCACGCCGTCGAACGTCCACACCCCGACGCCCTTGCGGGTGGACGACGCGGGAGTGGCGGCGGGAGCGGGCGCCTTGACGGGAGCGCGGGTGGTCGGCTTCGGCGTCGGAGTACGTGTGCGGGACGCGGTGGGCTTGGGTGAGGGCGGCCGCGAGGTCGAGGGGGTGGCGGGCGGCGGAGTGGTGGGAGCGGCAGCGGTGGTGGACGGTCGGGCGGTCGTGGCGTCGGCGGCGGGCGCCGTCGGGCCGGTGGCCAGGTGCACGGCCAGCAGCGCGCCCGCGGCCACGGCCGCGACCGCGCTCACCGCGGCGGCCGGTCCCGCGACGGGCCCGTGCGGCAGCCCGTGCCGCAGCCGGTGGACTCCCCGATGCGCACCGCTCCGCCGTGGGGGGTGGGTGTGCGGAGCGGTGCGCTGGGTGGGGGGCAGAGGGGGTTGTGCCGCGGGCGCGGGCAGCGGTGCGTGCGGGGGCGGCGAGGCGTGCGGCCCCGCAACAGGCGGATGCGGTCCGGCCGGTGGGTGCCCGGCGGCGAGCGGGCCGGGGCGCAGCGCGGCCAGCGAGATCGGCACGGGCAGCAGGGGCAGCCCGCTCAGCAGCCGGTCCATCGGCAGCAGCACCGCGCCGAGCCGCCCGCAGACCGCGCAGTCGCGCACGTGCCGCGCGAAGCGCTTGCGCCACAGCGGGCTCGGCACGCCGTCCCAGCCGCCGGTCAGTTCGGTGAGCTGCGGGCAGCCGTCGGCCGCGCCGAGCGCGCGCACCACCGTCCGCGAGGTCTCCAGCTGCTCCTTCATCCGCTGCACCCTGACCGCCGCGTGCTGGCGGGTCAGCCCGAGCGCGTCGGCCAGTTCGGACCGGCCGATGTCGCCGGTCTCCTCCAGCCACCACAGCGCCAGCAGCGTACGGTCGTCGTGCTCCAGCCACCGGGTCGCCTCGGCGATCTCCCGGCGCTGGTCGGTCAGGCCGAGCCGCAGGATCGTCACCGACGCGAAGTCCGAGGCGGGGTCGGGTATCAACTCGGCCGCGTCCAGGCCGGTCTGATGGTGCCAGGACGCCTGCCTGGCCTGCTCCCGGTCGCGTACCTGGCGGACCGCGATCGCCACGAGCCACGAGCGGAAGGCGGCCGGGTCGCGCAGGTCGGCCAGCCCGCGCACCACGCGCAGCAGCGTCTCCTGGACCACGTCGTCGACGTCGTCGTGGCCGTCCAGCGCGCGCCCGACCACGTTGTAGACCAGCGGCAGGCACTCCGCCACCAGCAGGTCGAGGGCCCGCTCGTCACCGGCCCGCGCCGCGGCCACCATCTCCGGGTCGGGGCCGACCCGATCGCCTGCACGCATTCGCTCGCCGTTCCCTCCGTCGCCCGTCGCCTGCGCCTACACAACAGGAGACGGTTCCCGCCCGGGGGGATAACGGAAATTCGGTGCCGGTGCGGGGCGGTCCGTACCCGGAGGTGAGCGGCGCTCGGCACCAGGAGGTGAGCGGCGGTCCGTACCCGGAGGTGATCCGCTTCCGGGTACGGACCGGCCGCCGAACGCGCGGCGCCCCGCGCCCCCTTCGTCCCGCGGCTCCTCACGTCGCGTGAGGAGCCGCGGGCCTCCGGGGCCGCGGGGCGCGGGAGACGGGGCGGGTCAGGCGCAGGTGATGGTGGCGTTCGCCCAGTCGCCGTGGTCGCTGTCGTTGCCGTCGCCGCCGTCGGTGACGACGAGCTGGATCGCCTGGCTGCCGGCGATGTCGGCGTGCAGCGGCTTCCCGCCGTCCGCGTTGGTCAGGACGCCGCTGTCCGCGACCTCCTTGCCGTCGGCGAAGACCTCGAACTCGACGGTGCCCTTGCCGTTCTTCTCGTCGTCGACGCCGACGACGGCGTCGAACGCGGTGCAGGCCGCGCCGGTGTAGTACTCCACCGTGCTGGGCGCGTTGACGCCGAGGCCCTTGGCGTAGACGGTGCCCTTGAGCGTGATCGGGTTGCCGTCCCCGGCCGCCGTCTCACCGTTGCTGGTGTCCCGCTCCACCGGGCCCCAGCCGTTGCTGGACGAGGTCCACGGCAGGTCGCTGACGTAGGAGGTGCCGCTCGGCGGCGCCACCACCACCCTGCTCTGGCCGATCAGCGGGGTGCTGCGGGTGTCCTTGCCGCCCAGGTCGAGCGAGGTGACGCTGCCGCCGAAGGTGGCCGTGCCGGTCGCGGCGCCGGCCGGGACCTCGACGTGCCAGCGGGTGGCCAGGGTGTGCCCGCCGGGCAGCGCGACGGCGCTGGTCGAGCCCACCGGGCGGACGCTCCAGCCGGCCGGCGCGGTGAGCTTGACCCGGACCTCCAGAGCGGGGGTGATGCCCAGGTTCGAGGCGTACACGGTGATGTCGGAGCTCTGGCCCGGCTGGATGTACTGCGGGAGCCCGGTGATGCCGGTGTCCAGCAGCGCCGGGGCGCTCGCGGCGTTCGGGGCCTTGCTCACCCGCAGCAGGGTGGTGCCGTGCGCGGGGACGGTGGCGGCGAGGGTGCCGGCCGTCTGCGAGGTGGTGTGCTGCCAGAGGTCCCGCGCCTGGTAGCCGGTGTGCGAGGTGGGCAGGCCCACGGCCTTGGCGGTGGTGGACAGGTGCTGCGGCTGGTCGGACGGGTTGTAGAAGGCCACCGCGCGGTCGCCGTCGGCGAGTTGCTTGACGATCACGTCACCGGCCGCGGAGGAGGACAGCACGGTCGCCTGCTTGCCGAGCGAGTCCTGGTCGAGGGCGATGACCTCCTTGTTGAGCAGGATGTCCATCGTCGCCGCGCTGGCCTTGCGCAGGTCGGTGCCGATCAGCAGCGGGGCGTTCATCATCGACCACAGGGAGAAGTGGGTGCGGTACTCCGTGTCGGTCATGCCGCCGTTGCCGACCTCCAGCATGTCGGGGTCGTTCCAGTGGCCCGGGCCGGCCGCGGAGGCGAGCGGCAGGTTGGCGTCGATGATGGACTTCAGGCTCGACCAGTTGTCGCTGATGTCGCCCGTGGTGCGCCACAGGTTGCCGACGTCGCCGGCCCAGTTCCAGGGCTGGTTGACGCCCCACTCGCACAGCGAGTAGACGATCGGGCGGCCGGTGGCCTTCAGCGCGTCGCGCATGGCGGTGTACCGGCGCACGTAGTCGGCCTGGGTGCCGTCGCTGTTGTTGTTGCAGTTGTCGTACTTGAGGTAGTCCACGCCCCAGTCGGCGAAGCTCTGCGCGTCGGTGGTCTCGTGGCCCAGGCTGCCGGGGTAGCCGGCGCACGTGCTGGTGCCGGCGTCCTCGTAGATGCCGAGCTTGAGACCGAGGCTGTGGACGTAGTCCGCCGTGCCCTTGATGCCGTCGGGGAACTTCGCCGGGTCGGGGACCAGCCGCCCCTCGGCGTCCCGGGAGTGGGTCATCCAGCAGTCGTCGATGTTGACGTACTGGTAGCCGGCCGCCTTCAGGCCGGAGCTGACGAAGTAGTCGGCCGTGTCCTTGATCAGCTGCTCGCTGACGTTGCAGCCGAAGGCGTTCCAGTCGTTGAAGCCCATCGGCGGGGTGGTGGCCAGACCGTTGTCCAGGGCCGCGGCCGGCGGCGCGGTGGCGACGCCGGTGCTGACGGCCGCGAGGCCGAGCGCACCGAGCCACACGGCTCCGGCGGTGACGCAGGAGACGATCCTGCGGGTGATCGGCATACGAGGTCCCTCATTCGTCCGGGAGGATCGACACGTGCGGGTGCCGTTGAGGCGATTGCGTTCGACGACCGAGGCGTGGTCAGGGCCGGGCGGCGGAACATAATCCGACGCAACTCAACAGTTGGCCACATGACAATCCTCAACGCCCCCGCCTGTCAAGGGATCTGACATGAACCCTTTCAATCGATGCCATCGGTCCGCGTCTGCCGGTGAGCAAGCGGTGGGTTGCCGAGGTGAAAGCGGAGAAATGGGGAGGAGACGCGGCAATGTGTACGACCTGTGAACGTCGTCGCGGCCTTCCTGTGTTCTCCCTATTGTGCGGCTTCCCGGCCGCTCCTATTGTTCGACTTCGATTGAATCTGTTGGGAGTTCGCCCGTCGGGCGTAGTGGAGGTCGCAGATGCGAAGTCATCCGGGAGGTGCCGGGTCCGGCAGAGCGGGCCGTCGACGGCGATGGTGGGCCGGGATCGCGGCGGCGATGGCGATCGCCCTGTCCGCGGGCACCACCGCACCCGCCATGGCGGCCGGGGCCGCGCACACCGCCGCGAAGGCGGCCGGCGGGCAGGGGAGCACCGGTACCGCGCCCGCGTCCGGCGCGAAGACCCACACGGTGACCTTCGACGGCTACTCGTTCCTCGTCGACGGCAAGCGCACCTACCTGTGGTCCGGCGAGTTCCACTACTTCCGGCTGCCCAGCCCGGACCTGTGGCTCGACATCTTCCAGAAGATGAAGGCCGCCGGCTTCAACACCACCTCCCTGTACTTCGACTGGGGCTACCACTCGCCGAAGCCCGGCGTGTACGACTTCACCGGCGTGCGCGACCTCGACAAGCTGCTCGACATGGCGCAGCAGGCCGGCCTCTACGTGATCGCGCGCCCGGCGCCGTACATCAACGCCGAGGTCGACGGCGGCGGCCTGCCCGGGTGGCTGACCACCAAGGAGGAGCAGAACCGCACCGACGACCCGCAGTTCCTGAAGTACTCCGACGAGTGGCTGACGCAGATCGACCGCATCATCGCGCGCCACCAGCTGACCAACGGCACCGGCTCGGTGATCGCGTACCAGGTCGAGAACGAGTACTACAACGGCTCGGCGTCGGCCCGCGCCTACATGGCGCACGAGGAGGCCAAGGCCCGCGCCGACGGCATCACCGTCCCGCTCACCGGCAACAACAACGGCACCTTCAACTCCGGTACCGGCGCCCTGGACGTGGACGGTCCCGACTCCTACCCGCAGGGCTTCAACTGCTCCAACCCCACGCAGTGGAACGGCGTCCCCGACCTCAGCTACGACCACCCGGCCGGGAAGCCGCTCTACGCACCGGAGTTCCAGGGCGGCGCCTTCGACCCCTGGGGCGGCCCGGGCTACGACAAGTGCGCCCAGCTGATCAACGACCAGTTCGCGGACGTCTTCTACAAGCAGAACATCGCCGTCGGCGCCACCGCCCAGAGCTTCTACATGACCTACGGCGGCACCAACTGGGGCTGGCTGGGCGAGCCGGAGAACTACACGTCCTACGACTACGGCGCCGCGATCCGTGAGACCCGCCAGCTGGACCCGAAGTACGACGAGGACAAGCTGATCGGCGACTTCACCCAGTCGGTCGCCCCGCTGACCAAGACCGACCCGATCAGGGCGGCGGCGCCCGACGACAGCGCGATCGTCGACACCGCCCGGATGAACCCGGACACCAAGACGCAGTTCCACGTCCTGCGGCACTCCGACTCCACCTCCACCGCGAAGGACACGACGCACATCGCGCTGGACTTCAACGCCCAGCCGATCGCGGACACCAGCTACACCTGGGACGACCCGGACGCCACCCTCCAGTACTCCGGCACCTGGTCCCACGTGTCCAACCAGAGCTACACCAGCGGCGACTACAAGAACACCGAGTCGTTCTCCAACGTCGCCGGCGACTCGGTCACCGTGCCCTTCGACGGGACCGCGGTGCGCTGGATCGGGCCGAAGACCAACAACCACGGTTTCGCCGACGTCTACCTCGACGGCACCAAGGTCGCCACGGTCGACGACTCCGGCAGCGGCAGCCAGGCGGTGGTCTTCCAGAAGACCGGCCTGCCGGCCGGGGCGCACACGCTGAAGATCGTCGTCGACGGCAACCACAGCTCGGGCTCCACCGACAACTTCGTGTCCGTCGACGCGATCGACGTGCCGACGGCCGAGACGGCGACCGCGACCTACCCGGTCGTGCCGCAGCAGCCGGGCACCGCGATCACGCTGGACGGCCGCGACTCGCACATCATCGTGGCGAACTACAAGCTGGGTGACTCCCAACTCCAGTACTCCACCTCCGAGATCATGACCACCGCGACCATCGCCGGGCAGGACGACTCGGTGCTGTACGGCGACGCGGGCAGCGACGGCGAGACCGTGCTGCGCTACTCCTCCAAGCCCACCGTCACCAGCACCGGCGGTCCGGTGCAGACGACCTGGGACCCGGCCACCGGCGACCTGCGGCTGAACTACACGCACAAGGGCCTGATCCGGATCAGCATCAGCGGCGGCGGCTCCCGCCCGAGCCTGCTGCTGGTCGGGGACAAGGCGACCGCGGAGACCTTCTGGCGCCAGGACACCGCGACCGGGCCGGTCCTGGTGCGCGGCAGCCACCTGCTGCGGACGGCGACCAGCCAGAACGGCGGCCGCACCCTGGCACTCACCGGTGACAACGCCGACAACAAGAACCTCGAGGTGTTCACCTCCGCCGCGCAGGTCACCTGGAACGGCCGCCCGCTCGACGGGCGGATCACCGGCGGCGCCAGCCAGAGCGGAACCATCGCGGTCGCCGCGGCGGTGAAGCTGCCGGCGCTGACGAACTGGAAGCACGCCGAGGAGTCCCCGGAGGCTGCACCCGGCTTCGACGACTCCAGCTGGCAGACCGCCGACAAGACGACCACCAACAGCTCCTCGGGCGTCAACTCGCTGCCGGTGCTCTACGCCGACGACTACGGATTCCACACCGGCAACACCTGGTACCGCGGGCGCTTCAAGGCCGGCGGCGACGAGACCGGCATCCACCTGGTCTCGGACTCCGGCGGCGGCGCGCAGGCGTTCTCCGCGTGGCTCAACGGCACGTTCCTCGGCAGCTCCACCACCGGCAGCGCGGACTTCACCTTCCCGGCCGGCGCGGTGAAGAAGACCGGCGACAACGTCATCTCGGTGCTCACGGTCAACATGGGCCACGAGGAGGACTACAACTCCTCCAACGGCAACAAGACCGCCCGCGGCCTGACCAGCGCCTCCCTCGTCGGGGCGCCGCTCACCCCGGTCACCTGGCGGTTGCAGGGCGTGCGCGGCGGCGAGGACCTCATCGACCCGGTGCGCGGCACCCTCTCGACCGGTGGCCTCTACGGCGAGCGGGCCGGCTGGTCGCTGCCCGGCTACCCGGACGCGAAGTGGTCGAACGTCACGCTGCCGGCCACCGACACCCGCGCCGGCGTCTCCTGGTACCGCACCGACGCCGATCTGAACCTGCCGCACGGGCAGGACACCTCACTCGGGCTGACGATCACCGACGACCCGTCGCGGAAGTACCGCGCGGAGATCTTCGTGAACGGCTGGCAGGTCGGCAACTACGTCAACTACCTCGGCCCGCAGCACTCGTTCCCGGTGCCGAACGGCATTCTCGACCCCAACGGCCACAACTCCATCGCGATCGCGGTGTGGAACCTGGACGGCAGCACCGGCGGGCTCGGCAAGGTCGCGCTCACCGACTACGGCAGCTACGCCTCGTCGCTGCACGTCGCCCAGAACGACAGCCCCGGCTACGACCCGGTGAAGTACGCGATGCCGTCGGCGCCGGGCGCCGGCACCACGCTGGACGTGCCCAACACCGTGCAGTCCGGGCAGGCGTTCACCGCGTCGGCGACGGTGCGGGTGGCGGCCGGGAAGCCGGAGGCGTCCCACGTGACGTCCTCGCTCACCCTGCCCGACGGCTGGACCGCGAGCGCGACCTCGCCCGCATCGGTGGACCGGGTCCTGCCCGGTAGGTCGGCCACCTTCACCTGGAAGGTCCAGCCGGCCACCGGGACGCTCCCCTCGGCCTCGGCGCTGACCGCCACCACGGGCTACACCCAGCGCGGCCGCAAGGCGACCAGCTCCGACGAGCGGATCATGGCGGCCATCCCGCCGGCACCGCCGGCCGGGCAGGACGCCGTGAGCGACCTGCCGTTCCTGTCGTCCACCAACGGGTGGGGTCCGGTGGAGCGCGACACCAGCGTCGGCGAGCAGGCGGCCGGCGACGGCAAGCCGATCAGCATCGCGGGCGTCGGCTACGCCAAGGGCCTGGGCACCAACTCGTTGAGCGACGTCCAGCTCTACCTGGCCGGCAAGTGCACCCGGCTGACCGCGGACGTGGGGGTCGACGACGAGACCGGCGGCGGGGGAACCGTCACCTTCTCCGTCGTCGCCGACGGGAAGACGCTCGTCACCACGCCGACGATCCGCGGCAAGCAGGCGGCCGTCCCGATCGACGTCGACGTCACCGGCGCCCAGGTCATCGACCTCAAGGTCGGCGACGGCGGCGACGGGAACGGCAACGACCACGGCGACTGGGGGCAGCCCACCCTGACCTGCAGCTGAGGCACGGTTCTCCGGCCAGGTCCCCGCGCCCCGGAAGGGGCGCGGGGACCTGGCCGGAGCCGTCGCGTCAGCTGCTCGGCACCGTGTCCTCGAACGCGGTGCCGCTGCCGCGGAGTCCGGCGACTGCCGACTGCACCTGCGACGGCGTGAGCACCTGGTCCTTGACGAAGTACAGGTAGTCGACCTGCTCGTCGTAGGAGCGCGAAGTGGTGCTCGTCTGCCCGGCGAGGTCGATCAGCCAGTGGTTGAAGTCGATGAACTGGCCGCCCTCGGGCAGGTACGGCTCGCCGTGCTGGGCGACGACCTGACCGTCGATGGAGTAGGTGATGTACGTGTCGTCGATGGTGATCTGCAGGTCGTGCCAGCCGTCGTAACTGCCGTACTGCTGCCCGTGGGTGTTCACCGCGTTCCACGGGTCGGGGTTGTACGTCTCCCAGGACGTCTCGTACATGATGTTCTGCGTCTCGCCCCAGCCGCCGTTGGGCAGGTACTCGAAGTCCTCCTCGCTGTAGTTCGGGTCCATCGGCGCGTTGAGCGGCGTGAAGTTGAAGAACGTCTGGTTGACGTGGTCGCCGTCGGGGCCGCCGGTCGGGGTGTCGTCGAACTTCACCCGCGCCGCGTAGGTGCCGTTCTTGAACTTCTGCGCGGTGGTCTGGATCTCCGTCTCGCGGGTCCCGGCGGCGGTGCCGTCGGTGGTGAGCTTGAGGTCCATCACCTTGTTGCTGCTGCCCGAGGTCTCGGGCACGAAGGTCAGGTCACCCGGCGACCAGGTGGCCCCGGCCACGCCCGGGCCGCCCTGGCCGGACTTGACGGTCCAGCCGTGCTGCTGGACGGCCGGGTCCGAGCTGGCGGTGTAGCTGAAGTCGTCGAAGAGCGTGGGCCCGTCGGTGCTGCCGCCCCCGCCGGGCGGCGAGGTGGGCGGCGAGGTCGGGTCGTTGCCCGCGGGGGCGGTGCCCCACACCACCGCGCCGTCCTGCTGCACGGTGATCCTCGGGGCGTCGGCGTAGGAGGTCTGCGCGCCGTCGAAGGAGTAGTCGTCGGACTGGGTGAGGGTCTGCCAGTCCGACCGGTAGAAGCGCAGCTGCATGTCGCCGGTGTTCTGGCCGGATGCGAGGGAGCCCGCACCCGCGGTGAAGCCGATCTCCAGGTAGCGGTCGGCGGTCGCCGTGGGGTTGGCGAGGGTGCCGAAGGTCCCGGTGATGTTCGCGCAGCCCTTCACCGCCCAGGAGCAGGCGAAGCGGTAACCGGCGCTCGCGCTGTCGGACTTGAAGTAGTACCGCAGCGTGACATGGCTGAGCGGCACCGACGCGGAGCCGCGGTTGGTGACCTCCAGCCACGGCTCGGACTGGTCGGCGGTGGCCCCGCTCGCGCTCGTCCGGTACTGGGCGGTGAGCGTGTCCTGCGCGGCGGAGGCGGGCAGCGCGGTGAGCGCGGCGCAGGCGAGGCCGGCGGCCGAGCACACGGCCAGCGCGGCCCGGACGCGAAGGGGGATACGGAGGGGTCGGCGGTTGCTTCCTGACACGGTGGTCCCTTTCCGGTGGTGGGGGGGTGGTCCCCGGGTGGGGGTGAGGGTGCTCGGGCTCCCGGTGGCGTCCTAGCCGGCGGCCGGCGCCGTCCGGGGGCGGTCGAGGGGGCGGTGGCGCACGCCGAGCGCGGCCAGCCGCGCCTCGTGCGCGCGCAGCGCGGGGAGGAAGTCGGTGGCCCAGCCGGCGGCCGGGTTCCAGGCCCGGTCGGCGAGCGCGCACAGCCGGGGGAAGGCCAGGTACTCGATCGCGGCGGGGGTCCGCGCGAACTCGGTCCACAGCTGCGCCTGCGTCCCGAGGACCCGGCCGGCGGCCTCGCCCGGCCAGTGCGCGGGCACGGGGGCGTGGGCGTGCACAGCGCGCAGGTCCACCACCGCGCCGGCCTGGCCGAGCGGTTCGCCGGGACCGTCGGCCTGCGGGTAGTCGAGGTAGGTGGCCCGGTGCGGCGCCATGACGAGCTCGTGGCCGTTCAGCGCGGCGGCCAGGCCGTGGTCGGCGTCGCGCCAGGGCATGACGACGAACTCGCGCGGCAGCGCGGCCGCGGCCCCGGTGCTGTCGGCCCAGCACACCGGCCGCCGCCCCTGCGCCAGCAGGAACTCGCCGATCCTCCCGAGCAACCACCCGTGCAGCGCCGCGGTTTCCGCGAGCCCGGCCTCGGCGGCCCTGGCCCGCGCCCGGGGACTGGCGGCCCACTCCACGACCGGGCACTCGTCGCCGCCGATGTGCACGTACGGCGAGGGGAAGACGTCGAGCACCGCGCCGAGGACGGTCCGGAAGAAGTCCAGCACCTCCTCGTGCACGCCGAACACCGCGTCCGACACGCCCCATTCGGTCCAGACGTCCAGCGTCCGCCCGGGCACGTTGCCCAGTTCCGGGTAGGCCGCCAGCGCGGCCCGCGCGTGCCCGGGCATCTCGATCTCGGGCATCACCTCGATCCCGCGTGCGGCGGCGTAGGCCACCAACTCCCGCAGTTCCGCGGCGGTGTACGCACCGCCGTGCGGGCGGTCGTCGTAGCGGCCGCTGCCCGCGCGGCCGCGCATCGACCGGGCCCGCACCCCGCCGACCTCGGTCAGCCGCGGGTAGCCGGGCACCGGCATCCGCCAGCCCTGGTCGTCGGTGAGGTGCAGGTGCAGCACGTTCAGCTTGTGCAGCGCCATCAGGTCGACGAACCGCCGCAGGTAGGAGGCGGGTTGGAAGTGCCGGGCCACGTCGAGCAGGGCGCCGCGCCAGCGGTGCCGGGGCACGTCGGTGATCTGAACCCCGGGCAGCCGCCAGGGCACGTCGGCGACGGGGCGCGCCGACAGCGCCTCGGGCGGCAGGAGTTGGCGGATCGTCTGCACTCCGTGCAGCAGCCCCCGGCCGGTCGCCGCACGCAGCAGCACCGCGTCGGGCCCGACGGTCAGCCCGTAGCCCTCGTCGCCGAGCCCGCCGAGCAGCGGGTCGACGGCGAGCACCACGTTCCCCTGCGGCGAGTCCGGCAGCGGCAGGCCGGTGGCGGGGCCGAGCAGGTCGCGCAGCAGCCGGGCGGCGGGCTGCGCCGCTGCCGGTGCCCTGAGCGTCGTGGCGGCGTCGAAGGTGAAGCGGCCGGGGATGCGGACGGCATGGGTGGGGTGCGGAATGATCACGGCGGTGGTCTCCAGGGGGCCGGGTGGGCATGGTGGACCGGGCGGACGGCCGCGGTACCGGCCGTGGCGCGACGTGGCGGGGCGTGGGGGAGCGCGTCGGCGAGGGCGCAGGAGGGGGAGGGGACCGTCAGCCCTTGACGGCTCCGGCGGTCATCCCGGCCGTGACCCGGTTCTGGAGCAGCAGGAACACCGCCAGGACCGGCAGCATGAACAGGCAGGACGCGGCCATCGTGGCGCCCCAGTCGGTGCCGAAGACGTTGCTGAAGGACGACAGCCAGACCGGCAGGGTGCGGGCGCTCTGGTTCTTGATGATCAGCGTGTTGGCGAACGCGAACTCGTTCCAGGCGGTGATGAACCCGAACAGCGACGTCGACAGCAGGCCCGGCGCGAGCAGCGGGAACGTCACCCGGCGGAATGCCTGCGGCCGGGTGCAGCCGTCCACCCGGGCGGCCTCCTCCAGCTCCACCGGAATGGCGGCGAGGAAGCCGCGCAGCGTCACGATCGTGAACGGCAGCGTCATCATGAAGTAGATGAGGGTGAGCATGGAGAGCCGGTCGAGCATGTCGGTGTCCCGCGCGATCACGTACATCGGGATCAGCAGCGCCTCCCAGGGCGCCATCTGCGCGGTGAACACCAGCAGGACGAACGCGCGCCGGCCGCGCCAGCGCATCCGGGCCACCGCGAACGCCGCGAGCAGCGCCACCACCAGCGACATCAGTACGGCGCCGAGCGTGACGACGAGGCTGTTGCGCCAGTACCCGGCGAACCCGTCGGCGTGCACGGCGGTGCGGAAGTGCGCGAGGGTCGGGTGCAACGGGAGGAAGTGCGGGTTCGCGCCCTCGATGTCCGCGGTGGGTTCGAAGGCGGTCACCGCCATCCAGTAGACCGGGAACGCGGACAGTGCCAGGACGAGCAGCGCCGCGGCGTTCAGCGGCAGCCGCCGCAGGCGGCGCGTCCGGCCGCGGGCGCGGCGGCGTGCGGACCCGGACCCGGACCCGGACCCGGACCCGGGAGCGGCGAGTGGCGTGGCGGCGGTCATGCGGTGCCCTCCTTTCCTTCCTGGCGGAACATCCGGCGCAGGTTGAACACCAGCGCGACGAGCAGGATCAGCACGGTCAGCGTGGAGACCGCCGACCCGAGGTCGTACTTGTGGAAGGACTGGGCGATCTGGAACGCGTAGACCGGCAGCGTGGTGGTGGCGCCGTCCGGGCCGCCCTCGCCGATCACCCAGATCTGCGTGAAGCACTTGAAGCACCAGATCACTTCGAGCGAGGTGATCAGCGCGAACAGCGACCGCAGCATCGGGAAGGTGACCAGCCGGAAGGACTGCCAGGGCCCGGCGCCGTCGATCCGCGCCGACTCGTAGAGCTCGGCCGGGATGGTGGTCAGCCCGCCGTAGAGGGTCAGTGCCGCGAACGGCACCGACTGCCACACCACCAGCATGACCAGGATCGCGAAGGTGGCGCCGCCGTGCGCGAACCAGGTGTAGTCGCGGTAGGAGGTGAACCCGAGCTTTACCAGTGCCCAGTTGACCACGCCGAACCGGGACTGGAAGAGCCACTGGAAGATCGTGGTGGCCGCGATCACCGGGGTGGCCCAGGCCAGCACCAGGGCGCTCATCACCGCCAGCCGCAGCCGGCGGCCGAGCCGGATCAGCATCAGCGCGACCAGGGTGCCGATCAGCATGATCAGCGCGACGTTGAGCGCGGTCCACCACACGGTGCGGCGTACCACCGTCCAGAACTCCGGGTCGGTCAGCGCCTCGCGGTAGTGGGACACGCCGGCGAACGTGGCCCCTCCGTTGATGAGTTGGGCCAGTCCGTAGTGCTGGAAGGACATCACGGTGTTGCGGATGACCGGGTAGGCCAGCAGGAACGCCGCGCCCACCACGGTGGGGGAGACCAGCAGGTACGGCCAGAGGGCGGCGAGTACGCGGCGCGGGCCGGAGCGCGGCCGGTGGGGCGGGCGTCGGATGCGGCGGCCCTGGGGGCGGTCGGGCGGCGTGCCGCCGGTGCCGCCTCGCGGGTCGGCCGCGTCCTGCCCGGCGGCGGTGGGTGCGGTGAGCACGGCGGTCTCCCTCGGGGTCCGGGCCGGTCAGGACGAGGTGTTGAGCGCCTTGGTGATGGCGTCGGACGCGGTCGTGCCCGCCTTCGCCGGGTCGGCGCCGGTGAGCACCTGCGTGAGGTACTGCTTGATCGGGTTGTCCGCCTCGACCGCCGCCCAGTTGGGGGAGTTGGGGGTGGCGTGCCCGTCGGCCGCGCCGACGGCCATCGCGGAGGCGCCCGGGTCACCGGACAGCACTCCCGCCAGCGACGTGCGGTTGGGCACGTAGCTCATTGTCGTGGCGATCTTCGTCTGCCAGGTGGTGCCGGTCAGCGCCTTGAGCACCTGGTAGGCCATCGCCTGGTGCTTCGACGCCTGCGGGATGACCAGGTCGGAGCCGCCGGTGAAGACCGCGCCGGGGCGGTCGGCGGTCTTGCCGGGGATCGGGAAGTAGCCGATCTTGCCTTTGAGCTTCGGGTTGGCCGCGGTGATCGTGGTGGCGTTGCCCGGGGTGGCGATGATCTGCGCGACGTTCCCCTTGGCGAAGACGTTCGTCTGGAGCGGCTTGGCCTCGTCGGAGTCCTTCGGGCCCTGGCCGAGCGCCTGGAGCTGCCGGTAGAAGGCGGTGGCGGCCTGCGCCTGCGGGGTGTCCAGGCCGCCGGTCCACTTCCCGCCGCTCTGGGTGGCCAGCTCGCCGCCCTCGTCCCACAGGAAGCCGGCGTAGGCGTACCAGGACTGCCCGGGCAGGTAAATGCCCTGGTGGGCCCCGGTGTTGAGCTTGGTGGTGTCGGCGATCCACTCGGCACGGGTCTTCGGCGCCGCGGTGATCCCCGCCTGGGCGAACAGGTCCTTGTTGTAGATCACCACGCGGTTGGCGGCGTACCACGGGATGCCGTACTGCTTGCCGTCGATCTTCCCGGGGTCGGCGAGGCCGGGTATCCAGTCCGAGCCGTGCAGGTCGGCGACCTTGCCGGTGAGGTCGTCGACGCCGCCGCTGGCCGCGTACTGGGCGACCTGGGTGTTGCCGACCTCGATCACGTCGGGGGCGTCGTTGCTGGCGAGGGCGCTGGTGATCTTCTGGCCGATGCCGTCCCACTCCTGGATCTGGATGTCCAGGGTGGTGCCCTTGTGGGCCTTCTCGAAGTCCGCCCGGAACGCGTTGAGAACGGGGTCGGCGACGCTGTCGCGCATGATCCACACGGTGAGGTGGGCGGGCCCGGCGTCGTCGCCCGCGCCCGATCCGGAGGAGGAGCCGCACGCGGTGAGCCCGGTGAGGCCGATGAGCAGCGCCGCGGCGCCGGGAAGCAGTCTGGATCTGGATCTCACGGAGTAGTCACCTCAAGAGGAGCGGTGGGGCCTTACCACTGGTCAACTGGTATGGTGCTGACCGAGAAGGTGGCATAGACCACTGGTGGCGTCAAGAGGTCGCGGAAAAGCCGTTCCCGGGGCCGTATACGGCCGATGATCAGGTATTGCCCCGGCCTGCGCGGACCGTCTCCGAGCGGGCCGGCACTGGCATACTGGTCAGCATCTGGATAACCTCCCCTTGACAAGCACCACCGGGGAAAGGGCATCGCACATGGCCAGCGAGGCACCGCGCTCGGCGCTGAAACGCGAACGGGTCCGGGACTACCTCATGGAACTCGTCGAGTCCCGCGCCCCCGGCGACCCGATCCCCTCCGAGCGCGCCCTCTGCGAGCAACTCGGAGTCTCCCGGCCGACGTTGCGCTCGGCGGTCGACGAACTCGTCACCACGGGAGTGCTGTTGCGCGAGCACGGCCGCGGCATGTTCGTGGCGCGGGCGAAGATCACCCAGGAACTGGCCCAGGACCACGACGCGTTGCGCCTGCCGCAGGCGTCGGGCACCTGGACCAGCCGGGTGCTGGAGTTCGACACCGTGCAGGCGGGCGCCCGGGTCGGCCGCAAGCTGCACCTCTCGCCCGCCGCCGACGTCGTCTACATCGCCCGGCTCCGCCTCGTCGACGGCGAGCCGATGGCGATCGAGTACCTGCACGTCCCGGCCGCCCTCGTGCCGGGGCTGTCCCCCGCCGACATGGAGTCCGGCGACTTCTACGACACGCTGCGCGACCAGCACGGGGTCCGCGTGCATGAGGCGGTCCAGTCCATCGAGCCGACCGTCACCAACGAGGAGGAGGCCGAGCTGATCGGCGTCCCGGTGCTCTCGCCGGCCCTGCTGTTCGAACGCCTCACCCAGGACGACACCGGGCGGCCGGTGGAGTACGTCCACTCGGTGTACCGGGGGGACCGCTACCGCATCGTCTCCCGTCTCACCCTGGCCCACCCGACGTCCGCGTGGCGGTACACCGGCCCTCCCGGGTAGCACGCGGGGGCGTCAGGAGGCCGGGTGCTCAGGGCGCCGCGGACCCGGCCGCGCGGACGGGCCGGGTGCCGTGGGACTCCGCGGGAGCCGGGGCTTCGGGGGTCACCGGTACATCGGGGGCTTCGGGGGTTTCGGGGGCGCCCCAGGAGGCCGGCGGCCGGGCGGTGAGCACCGGGTCGACGGTCAGGTGCTTGGCACCCATCGGCTCGGCCAGGCGCAGCAGCGCCGCCTCCGACAGCCGGATCCAGGGCTGGGTCGGGCCGAGCACGGACCGCAGCCGCCGGTCGGTGGTGAACGCGACCGCCGTCCTGGTGCCGAACGGCGTACGCCACAGCCGCACCACGTCCCCGGCGGGACCGCGCCGCACGGGGACGTAGAGTGCCCGGTTCGCCATCCGCTCCGACTGCTCTGCGTGGCCGGCGACGGACGGTTGGTGCTGGCTCACATGCATGCCCTTACGGTAACCCGCCGCGGGGCCCCGCTTCCTGCCCGGCCGGAGCGGGCCGTACGGTTCGTGCCGCGCGGACCCCGGGACCCGCGGCCCGGGCCGCCCCGCCCACGCCCGAGGAGAGGGCACGCGGCCGTGGCCGCCCCGGGGGCGCGGGCTGCCCTTACTCTCGCCCGGACGAGTGAACCCGCGGCCTTGATTCGCGACGCCTCGGCCGCCCGGCCTTTTCCCGCTTCCCGCGCGGCCCGCCGCCGGTCCGCGCCCCGCGCTCCTGCCGGCCCGGCTCCTCGGGCCGGCCCGCCCTGTCCCGCCACCCGCTGCGGAGCGGACCGGAGACGCGGTCACATCCCCGTACGTGAGGGCGTCCGTCCCCCGGCGTGGGCGGGAGACCGCTCCGCCCGGAGCACCGGACCGCTCGTACGGCCCCGCCCGCCTCGCTGCGAGTCATCGGCGGGGCCGTACCATCCCGGCGTGGAACTGCGCCAGTTGAGATACTTCGTCACGGTCGCCGAGGAGCTGCACTTCGGCCGGGCCGCGGACCGGCTGCACATCGTGCAGTCCGCCGTCAGCCAGCAGGTGCGACGGCTGGAACGCGAGCTGGACGTCGAGCTGTTCGACCGCTCGCCCCGGCATGTACGGCTCACCGAGGCGGGTACGCGCTTCCTGCCCGAGGCACGCGCGGTCCTGGCCGCGGAGGAACGGGCCCGGGCGTCCGTCGCGGAGTTCGCCGACGCGCGGGCCCGCGGCCTGCGGCTCGGCACGAGCACCGGGCTGGGCGTCCACCTCGACCGGGTGCTGGACGCCTTCGCCGACCTCGCCCCCGGCTTCACCGTCGACCTGGTGTCGGCCTCCTCCGCCGGACGGCTGGAGGGTGTGGCAGCGGGCGAGCTGGACGCGGCCTTCGTGCGCGGCGACTGGCCGCTGCCGCCCGCGGCGCAGGGCAGCGGCCCGGGCGGCCGGGCCCTCCTGCCGGGCGCGGTGGACACCGACGTCGACGGGGTCTGCGTGGTGCCGCTGTGGTCCGATCCGCTGGTGGCGGTGGTCTCCGCGCGCAACCCGCTGGCCCGGCAGGCGGACGTGGCGATCGAGGAACTGGCCAAGGTGCCGCTGCGGCTGGTGCCCCGGCGGCGCAACCCCCCGCTGGTCGACCTGGTGGTCGGCGCCTGCGCGGCGGCGGGGTTCGAGCCGGTGCCGGGGGCGGCCCCGGCGGACGCCGACGGCCCGGGCTCCCTCCAGGACAACCTGGCCGCGATCGGTGCGGGCGCCGACCTGTGGACGGTGGTCTACGCCTCGCACGCGGCATCGCTGCACGCGCCCCGGGTGGCCTTCCTGCCGTTCCGGGGCGGCGGCCTCGCCCTCACCTCGGGCCTGGCGGTGCGCCGCCCGCCGTCGCGGGCGGCGGCGCTGCTGCTCGACGCGTGCGCCCGGCTGGACGATCTCGCTTCGTGATCGCTGCGCTCGCGCAGTGCTTCTTGGTCGGCGTGCGGCGGCGCGATGGACTGGTCCCACACCGCAAGGCGGCCCGGAGCCTCCGGAACAGCCGTCTCCGACCAGGGAGTTCATCATGCCGATCGTCACCGTGCAGCAGGGCCCGCGCACCGTCGAACTGAAGAGGGACCTGGTGCGGAAGATCACCGACGCGTTCGTGGACGCCCTGCACGTGCCGGCCGAGAGCGTCCAGGTGTGGATCCAGGAGACCCCGGCCGACAGCTGGGCGGTCGGCGGCCGGCTCACCGCCGACAAGAAGTGAGCCGCGGACCCGCACACACCACCGCCCCGGCGATGCGCACGGGGGTGGCGCACCGACGGGGCGGTGATCGTTCAGGAGCTCGACGGCCGGGTGTCCCGTCCCCACGATGACCCGGGTACGGGCCCCTGAAGCCCCCGGCGGCGATCCGCTCGGTTCGTGCCGGGGCGTTCTTGAGATGTGTGTCCGGAGGTGCGGCCCGGAGCCGCGGTAAGGGGCGTGTATCTGGATGCGCGCCCCTTACCTGCGCGCGGCTTCGACCTCGGGACTACATGTGCACGGCCTGCGCCTCGCCCGCGGGCGACTGCTCCGGGCGGCCGCTGCGGAACATCAGCGCGGCGAGCACGGTGCCGACCGCGAAGAACCCGGCCGACCACCAGTACGCGGTCGAGTAGCTGTGCAGCTGGGCGTGTGCGGCCACCAGTTGGGCGGGCGTACCGCTGTGCGCGTGGCTGTGCAGGTAGCTCGTCGCGGCGCTCGCGGCCAGCGTGTTCAGCAGCGCGGTGCCGATCGAACCGCCCACCTGCTGCATGGTGTTGACACCCGCGGAGGCGACACCGGCGTCGTCGGCGTGCACACCGGCGGTGGCGACGCTCATCACGGTCGGCATCACCAGGCCGAGGCCCAGGCCGATCACGATCAGCGGCGGCAGCACGTTCGCCGCGTAGGTGCTGTTCAGGTCCAGCGTGGTCAGCCAGGCCATGCCGACACCGGCCAGGCCCATGCCCACCGGCACGATCGGCCGGGGACCGAACTTCGGCAGCAGGTTGTTCGTCGCGAGCTGGGCGGCGACCATCAGCGAGCCGATCATCGGCAGGAAGGCCAGACCGGTCTTGACCGGGTTGTACTGCAGCGACAGCTGGAGGTAGTAGGTCAGGAAGAGGAAGACGCCGAACATGCCCACGCCCGAGATCCCCAGGATCGCGAACGACGCGCCGCGGTTGCGGTCGAGCAGCACGCGCAGCGGCAGCAGCGGGTGCTGGGCCCGGGTCTGCCACCATCCGAACGCGGCCACCAGCACCACACCCAGCAGCAGGAAGCCCCAGGTCAACGGGGAGCCCCAGTGGTGGCTGTCGGCGTTGGAGAAGCCGTAGACGATGCTGAACAGGCCGGCGGTGACCAGTACGGTGCCGGGGACGTCCAGCCGCGGCCGGGCCGCCGGGGCGCCCTTGCGCAGCAGCGTCATGCCGCCGATGAAGGCGATGACGGCGAAGACCAGGTTGACGTAGAGCGTCCAGCGCCAGCTCAGGTGCTCGGTGAGCACGCCGCCGAGCAGCAGGCCGATGCCGCCGCCCGCGCCGGCGATGGCGCCGTAGATGCCGAACGCCTTGGCGCGTTCCTTGCTGTCGGTGAACGTGGTGTTCAGCAGCGAGAGCGCGGCGGGTGCGAGCAGGGCGCCGAAGAGGCCCTGCAGGGCGCGGCCGCTGACCAGGACGTCGAAGTTCTGCGCGGCGCCGGCCAGTGCGGAGGCAAGGGCGAAGCCGACGACGCCGATGAGGAAGACGATCTTGCGGCCGATCAGGTCGGCGAGCCGCCCGCCGAGCAGCAGCAGGCTGCCGAAGGACAGGGAGTAGGCGGTGACGATCCACTGCCGGTTCCCGTCGCTGAAGTCGAGCGCCTTCTGCGCGGAGGGAAGGGCGATGTTCACCACCGTGGCGTCGAGCACCACCATGAGCTGCGCGATCGCGATGACACCCAGCACCCACCAGCGGTGGGACGGGTGCTCCTCCGGGGTCTGCTTGTCCAGCGTGACCGGGCTGTCCCGGTGCGAAGCGCCGACCGGTGCGTCGGCTGCGGACTGAGTCGACATGTTCGTGACTCCTGGAAGTGGGACGGGCGGCGAACCGCGGGAAGAACGAAACGGTTTCGTACTCTCTTACTCGACCGAAGGTACGACTCGTCATATCGAAACGCAAACGTTTCGCTTCCCTCGGCGGTGTGCGTCTGCTCACAGCCGGCCGGCTCAACCCTGGCGCGGCACAGAGGCGTCTTTCCCTCGGCTTCGCCGCCCGTTCCTGCGCGCCGCGCCAGCCTGCCCCGGGACCTGCCCGCGGACCTGCGTCAGGAGTCCGCGCGACCGGTCACCGCGACCGCCACGCCCAGCCCGATCATCGCCAGGCCCCCGGTGCCGCCGACGGCCGCCATCCGGCGCGGCGAGCGGGCGAACCAGCCGCGGGCGGCCGAGGCGGTCAGCGCCCACACGCTGTCGCAGATCAGCGCGATCACCGTGAAGACCAGGCCCAGCAGCAGCATCTGCTCATGCACGTGCCCCGCCTCCCGGTCCACGAACTGGGGGAGCACCGCGGCGAAGAACACGCAGGTCTTCGGGTTGGTGACGCCCACGACGAAGCCCTCCCACAGGGTGCGGGCGTCACTGCGGGCCCGTACGGGAGCGGCGCCCGGTCCGGACGGCGACCCGGTCCCGGGCCCGGCCCCGGACTCCGCGCCGGGTACGGCCGTCGCCGACAGGTCGGCGCGGTGTCGCCACGCCTTCACGCCCAGGAAGACGAGGTACACCGCGCCCGCGAGCTTCACCGTGGTGAACACCGCCGCCGAGGTCGCCATCACCTCGCCCAGTCCCAGCGACACCCCGGCCGCCAGCAGGTACGCGCCCGTCGCGTTCCCCAGCACGCTGCCGAGCGCGGTACGGCGGCCGTGGGCGAGGGCGCGCCCGAGGACGAACAACACGCTGGGGCCCGGGATCAGCACCAGCACCAGCGAGATGCCGGCGAAACCGAGCAGGCGGTCAGGGGACACGGGGACACTCCTCGGGGCGGCGGGCTGCGCGGCGGGCTGTGCGGGATCTCCCGCGTGAGCGTAGGCCGCCGGAGCCGTCGCGTCCCCTGGGTTTTCGGACGGCCGGATCGGTCCGGACGACCGGGCAGCCGCAGGGCCGGACCCGGGTGCGGACTACGGCAGGAGGCCGGCCCGCCGCGCGGCGACCACCGCCTCCAGCCGGGTGTGGGCCCCCAACTTCCGCATGGCCGAGCGGAGGTAGCTCTTGACGGTCTCGGGCCGGAGGTGCAGCCGGGCCGCGACCGTTGCGTTGGTCGCCCCGGAGGACAGGGAGCTGAGGACGTCCAGCTCGCGCGGCGTGAGCTGGGGTGCGGCGGCCGGGCCGGGGGAGGCGGGGGGCCTGGGCGGGGCGCCGGCCGCGGCGAGCCGGGTGCAGGCGCTGAGGAGTTCCTGCCGCAGGTGGATGTCGGGCACCTGGCCGGCCAGCGCGCGCAGCTCCGCGTGCGCCTCGCGCACCTCCTCCCACGCGCGCGGGTCGGCGGGCAGCGGTGCCTGCGCCAGGGACAGCAGCCGCTGCGCCTCGTCCCTTATCACCAGGGCCTGTTCGAGCTCGCGGGCCGCATCGAGCGCCACGTTCAGCGGCCGGTCGCCGAGCGTGAAGGGCTGCCGCAGCGCCCCGTAGAGCACCCCGCGCACCCGGCGCTGCACGACAATCGGCACCGCGAGGACCGAGCGCAGGCCCTCGCCCGCCACCGCCGCGTCGTACTCGTGGCTGATCACCCGGGAGTCGCGGTAGTCGGTGACGGCGTACGGGCGGCCCATCGCGAGCGTCTTGCCGCCCAGGCCGTTGCCGGTGGTGATCGCCAGGCCGCGCAGCGACTCGGTGGCCGTGCCGGCCAGCTCGGTGATCCGGAACTGCCGCGCGCCGTAGCCCACCGGCAGCCCGCCGCCCGGCACCAGACCGCCGAACGACACCGGAAGCAGTCCGGACCTGCGCATCCGCAGCAGCGCCGCCCGCAGATCGACCGCTTCGCCGTGCCCGTTCACCCGAACCACCCCCTCACCCCCTTCCGGGGGTAGTGAGACCCACATCACTACCGGACGATGCTACTCAGGGGTCCGTCGATGAGGAGGACACATGGCGTCATCGGAGGCGACCGGTACGTTCCGGGACGCCCGGGACTTCCTGCTGCGGCACCGTGAGGACTACCGGGCGGCGTACGACGGCTTCGGCTGGCCGCGCCCGGAGCACTTCAACTGGGCGCTGGACTGGTTCGACGTGATCGCCGCCGATCCCGTGCGGGCCGACCGGCCGGCGCTGTGGATCGTCGAGGAGGACGGCGGCGAGGCGCGCACCACCTTCCGGGAGATGTCCGCGCGCACCGACCGCGTCGCGAACTGGCTGCGCGGCCTGGGGGTGCGGGCCGGCGACCGGGTGCTGCTCATGCTCGGCAACCAGACCGAGCAGTGGGAGACCGCGCTGGCGCTGATGAAGCTCCGCGCGGTGGCGATCCCGGCCACGCCGCTGCTCGGCCCGGCCGACCTGCGCGACCGGATCGGCCGGGGCGGCGCCCGGCACGCGGTGGTGCGGGCCGCCGACACCGGGAAGTTCGACGACGTGCCCGGCGACTACACCCGGATCGCGGTCGGCGGCGCCCCCGCGCCGTGGCTCGCGTACGAGGACGCGTACGCCGCGGAACCGGACTTCGTGCCGGACGGCCCGACCCGCGGCGACGACCCGTTGATGCTGTACTTCACCTCCGGCACCACCGCCCAGCCGAAGCTGGTCCAGCACACCCATCTGTCGTACCCGGTCGGTCACTTGGCCACCATGTACTGGATCGGCCTGCGCCCCGGCGACGTGCACCTGAACATCTCGTCGCCGGGCTGGGCCAAGCACGCCTGGTCCAGCCTGTTCGCGCCGTGGAACGCCGAGGCGACCGTCTTCGTGCACAACTACACCCGGTTCGACGCGGCCCGGCTGATGACCGAGATGGACCGGGCCGGGGTGACCAGCTTCTGCGCGCCGCCGACGGTGTGGCGGATGCTCATCCAGGCCGACCTGCGGGCGCTGCGCACCCCGCCGCGCGAGGTGGTCGCGGCGGGCGAGCCGCTCAATCCCGAGGTGATCGAGCACGTCAAACGGCTGTGGGGGGTGCTGATCCGGGACGGTTTCGGGCAGACCGAGACCGCCGTGCAGGTGGCCAACCCGCCCGGGCAGCTGGTGAAGGCCGGTTCGATGGGCCGCCCCACCCCGGGCTACCGCGTCGCCCTGGTCGACCCGCAGACCGGCGAGCCCGGCGACGAGGGCGAGATCTGCCTGGACCTCGCCACCCGGCCGGTCGGTCTGATGACCGGGTACGCCGGGGACCCGGAGCGCACCGCGGAGGCCATGGCCGGCGGCTACTACCACACCGGCGACATCGGCCGCCGGGACGAGGACGGCTACATCACCTACGTCGGCCGCAGCGACGACGTGTTCAAGTCCTCGGACTACAAGATCTCCCCGTTCGAGCTGGAGAGCGCGCTGCTGGAGCACGAGGCGGTCGCCGAGGCCGCCGTCGTGCCCGCGCCCGACGACGTGCGGCTGTCGGTGCCGAAGGCGTACGTGGTGCTCGCGGCCGGCTGGGAGCCGAACGGCGAGACCGCCCAGCAGATCTTCGCGCACTCCCGGGCGGTGCTGGCACCGTACAAGCGCCTGCGGCGGCTGGAGTTCGCCGAGCTGCCGAAGACGGTGTCGGGCAAGATCCGCCGGATCGAGCTGCGCGAGGCCACCGCCCGCGACGGCAGCGCCGAGTACCGCGAGGAGGACCACCGATGAGCGGCACGGGCAGCACCGCGACCCGCGCGGACCCGCCGGCCGAGCCCGCCTACGCGCACGGCACCGGAACCACCGCGCTGCTCGGCGACACCATCGGGCGCAACCTGGACCGGGCGATCGCCGCCCACCCCGAGCGCGACGCGCTGGTCGACGTGCCCAGCGGGCGCCGGTGGACGTACGCCGGGTTCGGCCGCGACGTCGACCGGCTGGCGCGAGGACTGGCCGCGCACGGCGTGCACAAGGGCGACCGGGTCGGCATCTGGGCGGTGAACTGCCCCGAGTGGGTCCTCGTCCAGTACGCCACCGCGCGGCTCGGCGCGATCATGGTGAACATCAACCCCGCCTACCGGCTGCACGAGTTGGAGTTCGTGCTGAACCAGTCCGGTATCGAGGTGCTGGTCGCCTCCACGGAGTACCGCAGCAGCGACTACCGGGCGATGGCGGCCGAAGTCCGCGGCGCCTGCCCGGGGTTGCGCGAGGTGGTGCACATCGGCGACCCGGAGTGGGACGAACTCGTCTCGGGCGGGGGCGGGTTGCCCGCCGACTACCTCGCCGTGCAGGAGGCGTCGCTCAGTTGCGACGAGCCGATCAACATCCAGTACACCTCCGGCACCACCGGCTTCCCCAAGGGCGCCACCCTCTCCCACCACAACATCCTCAACAACGGCTACTTCGTGGGCGACACCGTCGGCTACAGCGAGCAGGACCGGGTCTGCCTGCCGGTGCCCTTCTACCACTGCTTCGGCATGGTGATGGGCAACCTCGGCATCACCTCGCACGCCGCCTGCATCGTCATCCCCGCACCCGCCTTCGACCCGGCGGCGACGCTGCGCGCGGTGCAGCAGGAGCGCTGCACCTCCCTCTACGGCGTGCCCACCATGTTCATCGCCGAGCTGGGCCTGCCCGACTTCGCGTCCTACGACCTCGGTTCGCTGCGCACCGGCATCATGGCCGGCTCGCCGTGCCCGGCGGAGGTGATGAAACGGGTGATGGCCGAGATGCACATGGCCGAGGTGTCGATCTGCTACGGCATGACCGAGACGTCGCCGGTGTCCACCCAGACCCGCCGGGACGACGATCTGGAACACCGCACCGAGACCGTCGGCCGGGTGCTTCCGCACATCGAGGTGAAGGTCGTGGACCCTTCCTCGGGCATCACCGTACCCCGCGGCACCCCGGGTGAGCTGTGCACCCGGGGCTACTCGGTGATGCTCGGCTACTGGGACGAACCGCGGCGCACCGCCGAAGCCGTGGACGCGGGACGCTGGATGCACACCGGCGACCTCGCGGTGATGCGGGACGACGGGTACGTCGCCGTCGTCGGCCGGATCAAGGACATGATCATCCGCGGCGGCGAGAACGTCTACCCGCGCGAGATCGAGGAGTTCCTCTACGCCCATCCGAAGATCTCCGACGTGCAGGTCGTCGGAGTGCCCGACGAGCGGTACGGCGAGGAGATCCTGGCCTGCGTGATACCGCGCGACCCGGCCGACCCGCCCACCCTCGCGGAGGTCGCCGAGTTCTGTGCCGGCCGGCTCGCGCACTACAAGGTCCCGCGCCACCTGCGCGTCCTCGCCGCCTTCCCGATGACGGTCAGCGGCAAGGTGCGCAAGATCGAGCTGCGCGAGGAGTTCAGCGCGCGGCCGTGAGCGGGATGATCTCGGTCGGCGCGTGCCCGGGCTCGGTGGCGAGTTCCTCGAACTCCGTCACGTCGCCGATGTCGGCGGTGGTGGACATCGCGATGTTGGTGATCCGCTCCAGGACCGCCTCGACCACCACCGGCACCCGGTGCAGGGCGGCGAGCTTCTTCGCCTCCTCGAAGGCCGCGCCCAGCTCGTTCGGGTCGGTGACCCGGATCGCCTTGCAGCCCAGGCCCTCGGCGACCTTGACGTGGTCCACCCCGTAGCGGCCGATCTCCGGGGAGTTGACGTTCTCGAACTCCAGGTTGACCTGGAAGTCGATGCCCAGGCCGCGCTGCGCCTGCCGGATCAGCCCGAGGTAGGAGTTGTTCACCAGCACGTGCACGTAGGGGATGCGGTGCTGGGCGCCGACCGCGAGTTCCTCGATCATGAACTGGAAGTCGTAGTCGCCGGACAACGCGACCACCTGCGCGTCGGGATCGGCGGTGGCGACCCCCAGCGCGGCCGGGACGGTCCAGCCCAGCGGGCCCGCCTGGCCGCAGTTGATCCAGTGCCGGGGCCGGTAGACGTGCAGCATCTGGGCGCCGGCGATCTGGGAGAGCCCGATGGTGGAGACGTAGCGGGTCTCCGGGCCGAACGCGCGGTTCATCTCCTCGTAGACCCGCTGCGGCTTGATCGGGATGTCGTCGAAGTGGGTGCGGCGGTGCAGCGTCGCCTTGCGCTCGCGCGCGGAGGCGGCCCACGCCGAGCGGTCGGGCAGCAGGCCCCGCGCCTTCGCCTCCCGCGCCGCGGCGACGAACAGCTCCAGCGCGGCCCCGGCGTCCGAGGCGATGCCGTAGTCGGGGGCGAAGATCCTGCCGATCTGGGTCGGTTCGATGTCGACGTGCACGAAGGTGCGGCCCTTGGTGTAGACGTCGAGCCGGCCGGTGTGGCGGTTCGCCCAGCGGTTGCCGATGCCGAGCACGAAGTCGGAGGCGAGGAACGTCTCGTTGCCGTACCGGTGGGAGGTCTGCAGGCCGACCATGCCCGCGTGGAGCGGGTGGTCGTCGGGGATCGCGCCCCAGCCCATCAGCGTCGGCACCACCGGCACCCCGGTCAGCTCGGCGAACTCCACCAGCAGGCCCGCCGCGTCGGCGTTGATCACCCCGCCGCCCGCGACGATCAGCGGGCGCTCCGCCGCGCCGAGCATCGCCAGCGCCTTGCCGATCTGCGCGGCCGAGGCGGCGGGCCGGTAGACCGGCAGCGGCTGGTAGGTGTCGGGGTCGAACTCGATCTCGGTGAGCTGCACGTCGATCGGGAGGTCGATCAGCACCGGGCCCGGGCGCCCGGAGCGCATCAGGTGGAATGCCTGCTGGAAGACGCCCGGCACCTGCGCGGCCTCCAGCACGGTGGTGGCCGCCTTGGTGACCGGGGTGGCGATCGAGGCGATGTCGACGGCCTGGAAGTCCTCCTTGTGGATCACGGAGGTGGGGGCCTGCCCGGTGATGCACAGGATCGGGACGGAGTCGCCGGTCGCGGAGTACAGCCCGGTGATCATGTCGGTGCCGGCGGGGCCCGACGTGCCGATGCACACGCCGATGTTGCCGGGGGCGGTGCGGGTGTAGCCCTCGGCCATGTGCGCGGCGCCCTCCACGTGGCGGGCCAGGGTGTGCGTGATCGCGCCGGAGGCCTTGAGCGCCGCGTAGAAGGGGTTGATCGCGGCTCCGGGGACGCCGAAGGCGGCGTTCACGCCTTCGAGGCGGAGGATTTCCACGGCCGCGCGGGCGGCGGTCATACGGGTCATCGGGGGGCTCCCTGCGGGGCGTGAACGGGCTGGGGCTCGCTGAGCTTGTTCCGTCATGCGGAAAAGAGTTTCTGTGATGTGAAATGAGGCTAGGTCCGTCGCGGGCGGGGCGTCAAGGCTGTCCGCCCGGGCTGCACCGTGCTGTCCGCACCCGGACCACCCGTCGGTGGTGGCTTGTGGGGGCACCTCCCGGGCGTAGCTCTGGGGGCGCAGTTCCTGGCGCCCCGGAAGGTGAACGTCTCCCCGGTCCAGCCGAGCCCGTGCCGTATCCGCGGGTGACAGCGGCGAGCCGTCACAACAGGGGCGCGGGGAACCGCGCGAGCAACCACGGCGGACCGTCGGGTCCGGGTACTCACGCCATCGGGCAGTGCGGGCGGACCGTCAGTTCGGGCCCTTGCGGGTCAGCGCGTCCGCCGCCTCGTTGACGGGCTGGGGCGTACCCGTGAGGTCCATCACGAAGAGCGGCACGCCGAGCTGGTCCGCCCGCAGCCGCGCATCGTGGGCGTATCCGGCCAACGAGAAGAACGCTCCCGTGGCGTCCTCGTGCACGCAGTTGAGCCACAGGCACTCCACGTCCCGCAGCGGCGTGGGCAGCGTGGTCGGGTCGACCTGCGCCACCAGTCCCTCGCCGCGCAGGTCGATGCCGTTGGCCGTGCGGTCCCCCGCCATCCGCACGCTCGCGAAGCCGAGCCACTTCAGGTAGTGCGCGGCGGCGGTGAGCGCGTCGCGCGCGGTGCGGATCGTCACCGGGCGGAACGGGGGCCGCGGGGTGGTCGGTGGCGGCACCTGCCCGGTCGGCTCGGGCGCGGCGCCGTGCGGCACCGGCACCTCGTCCTCGCTGCCCTCGGCGCACCCCTCGACGGGCAGCCGCACCAACGCGCCGCACACGCAGTCGAACTCGGGCTGCGGCCATTGGTCGCGGCGGCCGCACTCCGGGCAGCGCAGCCGGACCCAGGACTCCTCCCAGGAGCGGTGCAGCACGTGCACCGGCTCCCCACCGGGCACGACCGAGGGGGCGAGCGGGTTGCCGCAGGCGCACGGAAACGTCGGGGCGGTGTAGCTGTGGTCCCGCCCGCAGGCGGGGCAGCGCACCAGCACGCTCTCTGCCATCGCTCGCAACTCCCGTCCGGCCGCGGTGATTTCCGCCGAGGTGTCGTGCACCCATAGTGCAGGAATTCGGCGCCGCTGTGACCGGTCCCTCGCACGCGGTGAGCACGAGGAGGGCGGAGCTGGGCCGCCCGGCGGCGCTCCCGCGGCCGTCGGGCCGCGGGTGCCCCTGGCGCGACCCATGAAAGGGCGTGCACCGCCGGGCGGAGTTCGGGGGGACTCGGGGGACACGGAGGGAAGGGGCGTTCAGTCCTTGACCGGCAGGCCGGACAGCCGCTCCACGCCGCGCAGCAGCGCCGAGTGGTCCAGGCCGCCGTCGCCCTGCGCGCGCAGCGACGCCACCAGGTCGGCGACGACCGTGCCGACCGGCAGCGCCGCGCCGACCGCGCGGGCGGCGTCGGTGACGATCCCCATGTCCTTGTGGTGCAGGTCGATCCGGAAGCCGGGGGTGAAGTCGCGGGAGAGGAAGTTGTCCCTCTTGCGCGCGAGCACGGTGGAACCGGCCAGGCCGCCGCCGAGGACGTCGAGGGCAGCGGTCAGGTCCACGCCGGACTTCTCCAGGAAGACCACGGCCTCGGCGCACGCCTGGAGGGTGACCGCCACGATGAGCTGGTTGGCGGCCTTCACGGTTTGGCCGGCGCCGTGCGGGCCGCAGTGCACCACGGTCGCGCCCAGCACGTCGAGGATCGGCCGGGCCCGGTCCACGTCGGCCGCCTCGCCGCCGACCATGATGGACAGCACCGCCTCGATGGCGCCCGCCTCGCCGCCCGACACCGGGGCGTCCAGCACGTGGATGCCCTTCTCTGCGGCGGCCTTCGCCAGGTCGATCGAGGTCTGCGGGGTGATCGAGGAGGTGTCGATCAGCAGGGCGCCGCGGCGGGCGTGCGCGAGGATGCCGTCCGCGCCGTAGGCGACCGCCTCGACCTGCGGGGAGGCCGGGACCATGGTGATGATCACGTCCGCGTCGCGTACGGCCGCGGCGATCGAGCCGGCGGGGGTGCCGCCGTGCGCGGCGAGCCGCTCCAGCTTGTCGGCTTCCAGGGTGTGGCCGGTCACGTCGTAGCCGGCCCGGATCAGGTTCTCCGACATCGGGGAACCCATGATGCCCAGCCCGATCCAGGCGACCTTGGGCAGCGGGTTGCTCATCTCTTCTTGCCTTCCGTGGGGTGCGGGTCGGTGCGTCAGTGCCGGAGCCAGCCGAAGCTGGCCGCGGAGCCGGCGGGGGAGGGCTTGTACTCCAGACCGGTCCAGCCGTCGTAGCCCTGGGCGTGCAGGGCGTCGAGGAGGGAGCCGAGCGGCAGGGAGCCGGTGCCGGGGGCGCCGCGGCCGGGGTCGTCGGCGATCTGCACGTGGCCGGTGAGCGCGGTGTGCTGCGCGATGACGGCCGGCAGGTCGGCGCCGTTCCTCGCCAGGTGGTAGAGGTCGAGCAGGAAACGGGTGTTGTCGAGCCCCGCGGCCTCGTTCACCCGGCGGACGACGTCGACCGCGGAGTCCGCCGAGACCAGCGGGTAGTGCGGGGACTCGGGGGCGTTGAGTGCCTCGATCAGCAGGGTCGCGCCGATCTCGTCGGCGGCGCGCGCGGCGCGCACCAGGTTCTCCAGCGCGAGGGCGTCCTGGGCGGCCGGGTCGACCCCTTCGACGCGGTTGCCGTACAGCGCGTTCAGCGCGCGGCAGCCGACGGACGCGGCGAACCCGGCGGCGACCTCGACGTTCGCGCGGAACCGGGCGGACTCCTCGCCGGGTACGGACAGCGCGCCGCGGTCGGGCCCGGGCAGCCGCCCGGCGTAGAAGTTGAGCCCGACCAGCCGGGTGCCGGCGGTCTCCAGCGCGGACCGCAGGTCGTCGAGGCGGGCCCGGTCCGGCGTGGGGTCGTCGATCCACGGCCACCACAGCTCGACGGCGTCGAAACCCGCGGCGGCGGCCGCGGCCGGCCGTTCCAGCAACGGGAGTTCGGTGAAGAGGATCGAGAGGTTCACATCGAAGCGCGCGTCGGCGAGACCCACGAGGCGGCTCCTTCCGGGTCGGCGTACGGGTTCGTATTTCCGGATAGCGGAAGTTAGTTTCTGTTCTGTGGAACAGTGAAGCAGGCGTGGCGGCCGTGTCAAGTGCCTCCGCCGGCCTCCGGAGCGCGGTCGCCCGGCGCCGGGGGGTCGGTTAGGGTCGCCTGCGAGTCGCCCTCCGCGGTGGAGGGCCCGAAGGCGCCGCAGCCACCGTGGGGGCAGTCGTGAGAATGAGGCTGGAGTTCACCACCGAGCCGTTCGACCTCGAGGAGCCGCCCGAGCACGCGCTGGCCGCCCGCGAGGTGCTGGCGGCCGGGCCCCTGGAGGCCGTCGACGTCGGCCCGTTCGGCAACACCGCCGAGGGCGAGGAGGAGGCGGTGATCGCGGCCGTCGCCGAACTGCTGCGCCGTACCGTCGCGGTGGGGGCGACCCGGGTCTCGCTCCAGGTCAGCGTGCTCGGTGCGGGGCCGCGGTGAGCGGCGCGGCGCAGGGGCGGGACTTCGTCGCCGCCGTGCAGCCCCTGGTGGACGCGATGGGCGGGCAGGCGCTCCCGCCCGACCAGGCCCGGGGCGACGACGTCGTGCTCAGCTGGGAGGGCGAGCCGGTGGTCGCGGTGCGGCTGCCGCACCTCGCCGACTCGCTCGACCACCTGCTCGCCGACCTGCGGCGCCGGCACGGGCCCTTGGCCGAGCTGGGCCGCAAGGACAAGCAGACCGTGGTGCGCATCCTGGAGGAGCGCGGCGCGTTCTCGGTACGGCACGGGGTGGAGACGGTCGCGTCGGCCCTCGGAGTCAGCCGCTTCACCGTCTACAACTACCTGAACAGGGAGAACGCCGCTCGCGACACGAAGTGAGCCCTGCACGGCGGCCGCTCGCCGGCAGAAGTTTTCAACAAACTGTTGACGTCTGCTCGCGGCTGCTCGTAGCTTGCGAGGGTGACTTCCAGCGCTTCGCCGGGCCTGGCCCGGTTCAACGAGGCCGCCGACCGCGCCGCCGCCGAGCTGCTGCACGACGTGTGTGCCAGCCGGGCCTGGGGCGCGGCGGTGGCCGCCGGCCGGCCGTACGCCCGCCTCGACGACCTGCTCGCGGCGAGCGACGCGGCCGTGGTGGCGCTCACCGCGGCCGACCTCGGCGAGGCGATGGCCGGTCACCCGCCGATCGGCCGCCCCACCCAGGGCGACCCGGCGTCGGCGCGCGAGCAGGGCGGGGTCGGTGACGCCGAGCGGGACGAACTCCTGCGGCTGAACCTCGACTACCAGGACGCCCACGGCCACGTCTTCCTGATCTGCGCCACCGGCCGCACCGGTGCCCAGATGCTGGCCGCCCTCCGGGAGCGGATCGGCAACGACCCGGACACCGAACGCGAGATCGTCCGGACCGAACTGGGAAGGATCAACCGGATCAGGCTGACCCGCCGCACCGAGGAGGACCCCGCATGACGGCCGCACCGCACCCTCAGGGCCCGGCGGACCGGGCGCGCCCGGAGGAGACCGTCTCGGTGTCCACGCACATCCTCGACACCAGCGCCGGGCGCCCCGCGGCCGGTGTCGCCGTCGAACTCGCGGTCAGGACCGGGCCCGAGGCGCCCTGGAGCGCGCACGGCGACTCGGCCACCGACGCCGACGGCCGCTGCTCGGACCTGCCGGTCCTGCCCGCGCACACCACGCACGTCCGGCTCCGCTTCGCCGTGGAGCCCTACTTCACCCACCGAGCCGAGGCCCAGCAGGACGCCCCCCGCGCGGACCGAGTCGGTCCAAGGGACAGCGGAGTGTTCTTCCCCGAGGTGGCGATCGTCTTCGCGGTCGCGCCGGGCGAGCACTACCACGTACCGCTGCTGCTCAACCCGTTCGGCTACTCCGTATACCGAGGGAGCTAGCACCGATGACTGCAGAACCCAGCCCCGCCCGCCCCACCCGCCTCGGTCAGAACCAGTACGGCAAGGCCGAGGTCCGGGTGGTCCGGGTGGTCCGCGACGGGGACACCCACCACCTGAAGGACCTCAGCGTGTCGGTGGCGCTGTCCGGCGCCATGGAGGACGTGCATCTGTCCGGCTCCAACGCCGCCGTGCTGACCACCGACACCACCAAGAACACCGTCTACGCCTTCGCGCAGAAGCACGGCATCGAGTCCGCAGAGGGGTTCGCGATCCTCCTGGCCCGGCACTTCGTCACCAGCCAGGCATCCATACACCGGGCCCGTATCCGGGTCGAGCAGTACGCCTGGGACCGGATCGGGCCGCAGGAGACCGGCCACTCCTTCGTCCGCGACGCCCGCGAGACCCGGACCACCGAGGTCACCTTCGACGGCGCGCACTGGCAGGTGGTCTCGGGGCTGAAGGACATGGTGGTGCTCAACACCACCGACTCCGAGTTCCGGGGCTACCTCAAGGACGGCTACACCACCCTGCCGGAGACCCGCGACCGCGTCCTCGCCACCGAGGTCACCGCCCGCTGGCGGTTCTCCTGGAGCGGTGACGACCAGCCCGAGCCCGCCTGGGAGGAGACCTATCCGCAGGTCCGCGGGCACCTGCTGGCCGCGTTCGCGGAGACGTACTCGCTCTCGCTCCAGCAAACCCTGTACAGCATGGGCGCACGGGTCATCGAGCGGACGCCCGGCGTGGACGAGGTACGGCTGTCGCTGCCCAACAAGCACCACTTCCTGGTCGACCTCGAACCCTTCGGCCTGAAGAACGACAACGAGGTGTACTACGCCGCCGACCGCCCGTACGGCCTCATCGAGGGCACCGTGCTGCGCGAGGGCGCCGAGGCCGCCATCCCGGTGACGGACTGAGAGGGCCCACCCCATGGCAGAGCACATCCCCGCGCAGGTCCCGGCCCGCGCACCCGCCCGGCGGCTTGTCATCGAGAACTGCGCGATCGCGACCGTCGACGCGGACGGCACCGAGTACGACTCCGGGCACATCGTCGTCGCCGGCGGCATCATCGAGTCGGTCGGCGCCGGACCCGCGCCCGCGGGGCTCGCGGACGTCGCCCGCCGGATCGACGGCACCGGCCACCTGGCCACCCCCGGACTGGTCAACACCCACCACCACTTCTACCAGTGGATCACCCGCGGGTTGGCCCAGGACAGCAACCTGTTCAACTGGCTGGTGGAGCTGTACCCGACGTGGGCGCGGATCGACGAGCCCATGGTGCACGCCGCCGCGGCCGGGTCGCTGGCCATGATGGTCCGCGGCGGGGTCACCACCGCGATGGACCACCACTACGTCTTCCCGCGCGGCGCCGGCGACCTGCTCGGCGCGGAGATCCGGGCCGCCGCGGACATCGGCGTGCGCTTCACCGCCGCCCGCGGCTCGATGGACCGCGGCCAGAGCGCCGGCGGACTGCCGCCGGACTTCGCGGTGGAGAGCACCGAGGACGCGCTGCTGGCCACCGAGGCGGCGATCGACACCTACCACGACGCCTCCTTCGGCTCGATGCTCCAGATCGTCGCCGCGCCCTGCTCGCCCTTCTCCGTCTCGACCGAACTGATGCGTGAGGCGGCGCTGTTGGCCCGGCGCAAGGGCGTCCGGCTGCACACCCACGGCAGCGAGACGGTGGAGGAGGAGAAGTTCTGCCACGAGCTGTTCGGCATGGGCCCGACGGACTACTTCGCGTCCACCGGCTGGCTCGGCGACGACGTGTGGATGGCGCACTGCGTGCACATGAACGACTCCGACATCGCGGCCTTCGCCCGCACCGGCACCGGAGTGGCGCACTGCCCATCCTCCAACGCCCGGCTGGCCGCCGGGATCGCGCGGGTCCCGGACATGCTCGCGGCCGGCGTGCCGGTCGGCCTGGGCGTGGACGGCACCGCGTCCAACGAGTCCGGCGAGCTGCACACCGAGCTGCGCAACGCGCTGCTGATCAACCGGCTCGGCGGCGGCGAGAAGGCGCTCAACGCCCGCCAGGCACTGCGGCTCGGCACCTACGGCGGCGCCCAAGTGCTGGGCCGGGCCGCCGAGATCGGCTCGCTGGAGCCGGGCAAGCTCGCCGACCTGGTGCTGTGGAAGCTCGACGGCATCGGGCACGCGTCCATCGCCGACCCGGTCGCGGCCCTCGTGCTGGGTGCCGCCGCGCCGGTCACCCTGTCCCTGGTGGGCGGGCACCCGGTGGTGGAGGACGGCCGGCTGACCCGCGTCGACGAGGACGCCGTCGCGAAGCTGACCCGCGGCGAGGCCCGCCGGCTCGCCGAGATCACCAGGGCCCGCCTCAACGAGCCCGGTCCGGCAGCGGGTTGAGACGACCGGCCGGGGAGGGACGGCCCCCGGCCGGTGACCGGGCCCCGTCCTGAACGGGGCCCGGTGACAGCGCCCCCGGCCCGGCGGTCCCTGCGGACCACCGCTGCCCGGGGCGCTGTGCGCGCCTACAGCGCCTTGTACATGATGTGCAGCCCGACGTAGCCCAGCCGCGGGTGCCGGAAGCCTTCGGGCACGGTGCCGACGATGTCGAAGCCGAGCGACTGGTAGAGCTTCACCGCCGGCGTGTTGGACGCCACCACGGCGTTGAACTGCATCCCGCGGTAGCCCTCGGCCGCCGCCCAGCGCAGCGCCTCCTCGCACAGCGCCCGCCCCACGCCCCGCCCGGCGTGCTCCGGGTCGACCATGAAGCTGGCACTGGAGACGTGCGCGGCGTTGCCCATCTGGTTGGGGTTCATCTTCGCGGTGCCGAGGACGGCGCCCGAGGGGTCGGTGGCCACGATCGTGCGGCCGGGCGACGGGAGCATCCAGTAGCCGCGGCCCTGTTCCTCCGTGAGGTCGACCGGGTAGCTGAACGTCCCGCCCTCGGCGCAGATCCGGTGCAGGAACGGCCATATCAGCGGCCAGTCCGCGGCCGTCGCGTCGCGCAGCGCGGTGGCCGCCCGGGCGCTCATCCGACCAGCCGCTGGTAGGCGGGCAGCGTCAGGAAGTCGACGTACTCCGCGTCCAGCGCGGTCCTGATCAGCAGGTCGTGCGCCTCGGCCCACTTCCCGGTGGCGAACGCGTCCTCGCCCACCTCGTCCCGGATCGCCAGGAGTTCGTCGGCGGCGACCTGCCGGGCCAGTTCGGCTGTGGCCTTCTCGCCGCCCTCGAAGACGACGCCGGCGTTGGTCCACTGCCAGATCTGCGAGCGGGAGATCTCCGCGGTGGCCGCGTCCTCCATCAGGTTGAAGATGGCCACCGCGCCCGAACCGCGCAGCCACGCCTCGATGTAGCGGATGCCGACCTGGACCGCGTTGCGCAGGCCCTCGAAGGTGGGGCGGGCGTCGAGCGAGGCGATGTCGATCAGTTCGGCGGCGGTGACGTGGACGTCCTCGCGCAGCCGGTCCTTCTGGTGCGGGCGGTCGCCGAGCACCGCGTCGAAGGAGGCGCGGGCGATCGGCACCAGGTCGGGGTGGGCCACCCAGGAGCCGTCGAAGCCGTCGGCGGCCTCGCGGTCCTTGTCCGCCTTGACCTTCTCGAAGGCCAGCTGGTTGACGTCCGCGTCGCGGCGGGACGGGATGAAGGCCGCCATGCCGCCGATCGCGTGCGCGCCGCGCTTGTGGCAGGTGCGCACCAGCAGTTCGGTGTAGGCGCGCATGAACGGCGCGGTCATCGTCACCGCGTTGCGGTCCGGCAGCACGAACCGCTCGCCGGCGTCGCGGAAGTTCTTCACGATCGAGAACAGGTAGTCCCAGCGGCCCGCGTTGAGCCCGGAGGCGTGCTCGCGCAGCTCGTAGAGGATCTCCTCCATCTCGTAGGCGGCGGTGATCGTCTCGATCAGCACGGTGGCGCGGATCGTGCCGCGCGGGATGCCGACGTACTCCTGGGCGAAGACGAACACGTCGTTCCACAGCCGGGCTTCGAGGTGCGACTCGGTCTTCGGCAGGTAGAAATAGGGTCCCTTGCCGAGGCCGAGCAGGCGCTGGGCGTTGTGGAAGAAGTACAGGCCGAAGTCGACCAGGCCACCCGCGATCTGCTCGCCGTCGACGGTCAGGTGCCGCTCGGCCAGGTGCCAGCCGCGCGGCCGTACCACCACGGTGGCCAGTTCGGCGGCGTCCTTCAGTGCGTAGCTCTTGCCCTCGGGCGAGGTGAAGTCGATCCGGCGCTCGTAGGCGTCGATCAGGTTGACCTGGCCGCCGACGACGTTCTCCCAGGTGGGGGCGGAGGCGTCCTCGAAGTCCGCGAGCCAGATCCGGGCACCGGAGTTGAGCGCGTTGATGGTCATCTTGCGGTCGGTGGGGCCGGTGATCTCCACCCGGCGGTCCTCCAGGGGGGCCGGGGCGGACGCCACCTGCCAGTCGCCGTCGCGGATGTGGGCGGTCTGCGGCAGGAAGTCGAGCGTGGCGGTGCGGGCGATCTCGGCGCGCCGCTGCCTTCTGAGCGCGAGCAGTTCGTCGCGGCGGGCGGCGAAGTGCCGGTGGAGTTCGGCGAGGAAGGTGAGGGCCTGAGGGGTCAGCACCTCCTCCGAGCGGGGTACGGGCCCGGCGGCCTCGGAGACGACGGCCGGGGACGGCGCGCTTGCGGACATGCGGGTCACTCCTCCGTAGAGCAAGGGTGGCACGGGGTGCCGGGGCGCGCCCGGAGCGCGCTCACTTCTGCAAGGTGGAGCATAGTTTTCGCTGTGCGGAAGTTCAACGTTTTGTGGCACGCGGTGCAGCGCCGGACTCCGGACCGCCGCCCGCACCGCGGCCGCTGCCTCCTTCCGGGCCGCCCTCCTGCTGGTCGAGAACGTGCAGATCGTCGGGGGTGTCGATGTCGGCGGGGTCGCCGATGTCGGCGCATTCCACGAGCACGGTCTGCTCGATGTGCTCCCGCAGATACGTCCGCGCGCCGCGATCCCCGCCCGCGCTGCACGCCACCCCCGCCCAGCGGCTGGCGCCGAACAGCACCGGGTGCCCCCGCTGTCCCTCGTAGACGGCGGAGACCAGCGCCGACGGCAGGTCGTCGGCCGCCCGGCCCGCGGCGATCACCCGCGCCACCGCGGCGGCCGGCACCCGCGGCTGGTCGACCAGGCCGATCACCGCCGCGGTCGGGACCACCGGCACGGCGGCCAGCGAGGCGAGCCCCGCGCGCAGCGACGAGCCCATGCCGTCGGCCCAGTGCGGGTTGTCCACCAGCACGCAGCCCGCCAGGTCGGCGCGGGCACGGACCTCGTCCGCCGCGGCGCCCAGCACCACATGCACCTGGTCGCACCCGCCCTCGCGCAGCACGGCGACCGCGTGCTCCACCAACGGCCGCCCCCGGTAGGCCAGCAGCGCCTTCGGACGGCCGCCCAGTCGCCGGCCGCCACCCGCCGCCAGCAGCAGGCCGGCCACCTCGCCATGTGAGTTCATTCCTCCTGCATACCGCGCGTGTCACGGCAGTGGAACAGGACGCCGTCGGCGTGGCGTGTTCCGGTATCGTCGGGCCGTGTTGCGGGAGGGGCGGTTGCCAGGTGAGGGACGGGGACTGATGGGGCCAGCGCACACCGGTCCGGACTTCGGTCAGGACCCCGGACCGGACTTCCGAGGTCCGGTCTTCGCGCCGGTGTCCGGCGATGACCCGGCGACGGTCTCCGGGCACCGCATCGCCGCGCGGCTCGGCTCGGACGGGCCCGGCGCGGCCGGCACCTCCTACCTCGCGTACGCCCCCGGCGGGCAGCCGGTCGCGCTCACCGTGATCCGGCCCGAACTCGCCGCCGCCGACGGCTTCGCCGCCCGCTTCCACCACGACGCCCAGGCCGCGGCCCGCGTGCCCGGGCCCTGCATCGTGCCGGTGCTCGGCAGCGGGCGGGAGGGCGAGCGCTACTGGGTCGCGAGCGCCTACGTGCCGTCCCTGTCGCTGCGCACCGCCGTGGAGCGCGGCGGACCGCTGCCCACCGGGGTCGTGCTGCGGCTGGTCGCCGCCCTCGCCGAAGGGCTCCAGGCGATGCACCACGCCGGTGTGGTGCACGGCGGGCTGCGGCCCGCGCACGTGCTGCTCGCCGGGGACGGGCCCCGGCTGAAGGGGTACGCGCTGGCGTGGGTCGCGGAGGGCGCCGCCGCTGGTGCGCGCGAGCCCGCCGGCGACGGGGAGGCCGCGGGCGGCGACGGTGCGGGGGAGGGCGGAGCCGACGGGAACCGGGCGGACGGAAATCGGGCGGACGGGAACCGGGCGGACGAGGGCCGCGCGGACGAGGTCCGGGTCGGCGAGGTCGGGGAGGCGACCGCGTTCCGCTCGCCCGAGCAGGCCGCGGGGAAGGCCGCCCGGGCCGCCACGGACGTCTTCGCGCTCGGGCAGATAGCCGCGTACGCCTCGATCGGCGTCGCGCCCTTCGGTGACGGCTCCCGGGTCCAGCACGCCGAGCCCGATCTCAACGAACTGCCGGGCCAGCTCCGGGAGATCGTCACCCGCTGCCTGATCAAGGACCCCGCGCTGCGGCCCTCGCTCGCCCAGATCGCCACGATGTGCGCCCAGGCCGCGCCCGAGTCGCGTCCCACCTCCTGGCTGCCGGCCCCCCTCCTCGCCGCGATCCTCCCGGCCATCCCCCCGCCGCACTTCGCGCCGCCCCCGGTGAAGCCCGCGGGCCCGCCCCCGAGTTCGCCCGCGAACGCACCCGCGAACCCGCCCGCGGGTCGGGCGCCGTCCCGTCCGGAGGCCGCGCCCCACCTCCCGGCGCCGCCGCACCCGCACCAGGCCCCGCAGGCCCAGCCGCAGCAGCCGCCGTCGCCGGCCGGGCCGCCGCCCTCCGCGTCGGACGCCGGAGCGCCGTACCCCGCGCCGGCGCAGCCGCCGGTCCTGGCGTACGCGGGTGGCGCGCACGCGCAGCAGCCGGCCGGCGCCGCGGGCGGAGCGCCGCCGCACGGCGGGTACCTGTGGCACCCGCAGCAGTGGCCGCGGGCGCCCTACGTGCATGTGCCGCTGCCGCTGCCGAGAAAGCGGCGGAAGGCGGTCGGGGTGGTGGCCGCGATCGCCGGGTGCGCCGTCGTGGCGACCGCCGCGGTCGCCTTCGCCGGGCGGAGCAGCAGCGGGCCGCAGTCGAGCGGGGCGGCGCCGTCCGCGGTCGAGGGGGCGCCGCAGCCGTCGCTTTCCCCCGTGTCGCCCTCGCCCACCTCGCCGCCGCCCGGCGGGGACGCCACCGGCGCACCCCAGCCGGACAGCGGCCTGGTCTACCAGCAGATGCGGCTGCCCGCCGGTGACGGGCTGTCACTGCGCGGCGACCCGCCCACGCTCAGCCACGGTCCGGCGAGCGGCGATCTGGGGCTCACCGCGGACGCCGGTGCCTTCACCGTGGACGGCACCCGGGACACCCTCGCGGTGGTCGCCGCGGGCAGCCCGGCAACTGCTGCCACCTGCCGGTCGGCCGCCACCGGCCGGGTGACGTCGGTGGCCACCACCGCGCTGAGCGGGGGCGCCCGGCTGTGCGTACGGTCCGTGGACGGCGCCGTCACCGCGCTGGTGACGTTCCGTCAGATGCCGGGTCGTCAAACTCCTTCCGCCGCAGCGGTGTTCGACCTCACGGTGTGGCATGAGGTGGTAAACCGATCTGCTCCTGGTGACCAATTCCGCGCGAATTTCGCCGACGGAGTGGCGCGATAAGGGTGGAGTCGCGTTAACTGATCCGCCCCGGGCGCGCCATGGCCGGATTGCGCCCCGGGTGAAGTCCTACGCGAGGGTGGTCTGTCCGTGGTGGTGGGGGAGTCGCAGGTGCTCGAGAACGGGCGCGGCGGTACGGCCGGGAGGGGACCCGGCGCGCATCTGGCGGAAGCGGTGCGGGGGCTCCGCCGGGAACTGGCCGCCTACCGCGCGGTGTTGCCGGATCGGGGCGTGGCCGAGGACCAGCTCGACGTGCTGGCCCACGAGGCCGGCAACGCCGAACAGGCGCTCGGCCTGGTGGACTCCGAGCGGATGCGCCACTCCTTACTCCTGGTCGCCGCGGTGATCGGATCGATCAGCGCGCTGACCGCCCCGCTCGACGCGCTGCGCGAGGCCGTCGAACGCCTGGCCCCGCCGCGCCCCTGAGTCCCGCTGGGCCACGGAGTCCCGCTGAGTCCCTGTACCGCGCCGAACCGCCGCGCATTGTTGAACCGCGACGGCCCTCAGGTCGACAGCGCCCGCGCCAACTGCTGTGCCACGTCGTGCAGGACGGGCACGATCTTGTCGGTGGCCGCTTCCGTCACCCGCCCGGCCGGGCCGGAGATGGAGATCGCCGCGGCGGTGGGGGAGTCGGGCACGGTGACCGCGAGGCACCGCACGCCGGTCTCCTGCTCGTTGTCGTCGACGGCGTAGCCGAGCCCGCGGATGCGGTCGAGTTCGGCGAGGAACGCGTCCGGGTCGGTGATCGTGTGCTCGGTCGCGGCCGGCATCCCGGTCCGCCCGAGCAGCGCCCGCACCTGCTCCGGCGGGAGTTGGGCGAGCAGCGCCTTGCCGACGCCGGTGGAGTGCGGCAGCACGCGCCGGCCGACCTCGGTGAACATCCGCATCGAGTGCCGGGAGGGCACCTGCGCGACGTACACCACCTCGTCGCCGTCGAGCAGCGCCATGTTCGCGGTCTCCCCGGTCGCCTCGACCAGTTCGGCGAGGAACGGCCGGGCCCAGGTGCCCAGCAGCTTGGACGCGCTCTCGCCGAGCCGGATCAGCCGGGGCCCGAGGGCGTACCGCCGGTTCGGCTGCTGGCGGACGTAGCCGCAGTCGACCAGGGTGCGCATCAGGCGGTGGATGGTGGGCAGCGGCAGCCCGCTGCTGGCCGACAGCTCGCTCAGCCCGACCTCGCCGCCCGCGTCGGCCATCCGCTCCAGCAGGCCGAAGGCGCGTTCGAGCGACTGGACGCCGCCTCCGGTGCGGTCAGCAGGCACGTACGTTCCCCTCGTTCGTGGTGGACCCCCCGGCGGCCCGTTCCGCCGCCGGGGGCATCCGCCCCCGGATCGGCCCGACGAGCCCGTCAAGCCCGGCACCCGCTGCTGGCGGAATGCGGTTTTCGCTCTGTGGAATCCTACCGCCCTTGACGTCCCGGGGAACGATACCCACCATGTCCGTCAACAGAACGTTGAAATTCTCCCGGACGACGGAGGCCGTGTGGTGGAGGAGCAGGTGCTGCGCTCGACGCGCGTCGTGACCCCGCAGGGAGAGCGCCCGGCCGCCGTGGTCTTCGCCGGCGGCACCATCACCGCGGTGCTGCCGCACGACGCCGCGCTGCCGCCGGACGCGCGGTACACCGACCTCGGCGACGACGTGCTGCTGCCCGGGCTGGTCGATACGCACGTGCACGTCAACGACCCCGGCCGGGCCGAGTGGGAGGGCTTCGCCACCGCCAGCGCGGCCGCCGTGGCCGGCGGCATCACCACCCTCGTCGACATGCCGCTCAACAGCGTGCCGCCCACGACCACCGCCGCCCACCTGGACACCAAGCGGGCCGCCGCGCGCGGCCGGGTGCACACCGACACCGGCTTCTGGGGCGGCGCGGTGCCCGGCAACACCGCCGACCTCAAGGCCCTGCACGACGCGGGCGTGTTCGGCTTCAAGTGCTTCCTGCTGCCCTCCGGCGTGGACGAGTTCCCGCATCTGGACCGCGGGCAGCTCATCGAGGCGATGGACGCGTTGGCGCGCTTCGACGGCCTGCTCATCGTGCACGCGGAGGACCCGCGGCTGATCGACGGCGCCCCGCGGCGCGGCGGGCCGAAGTACGCCGACTTCCTGGCGTCCCGGCCGGCGGCAGCCGAGGACCGGGCCATCGCCGGGGTGATCGAACTGGCCGCGGAGCGCGGGTCCCGGGTGCACATCCTGCACCTGTCCTCCGCGTCCGCGCTGCCCCTGATCGCCGCCGCCCGCCGCGAGGGGGTGCGCCTGACCGTCGAGACCTGCCCGCACTTCCTCACCCTCACCGCCGAAGAAGTCCCGGACGGGGCGACGGAGTTCAAGTGCTGCCCGCCGATCCGGGAGGCCGCCAACCAGGACGCGCTGTGGCAGGCGCTCGCCGACGGCACCATCGACTGCGTGGTGTCCGACCACTCGCCCTCCACCCTCGATCTGAAGCACAAGGACACCGGGGACTTCGCCACCGCCTGGGGCGGCATCTCCTCGCTCCAGCTCGGCCTGCCCGCGGTGTGGACCGAGGCCCGCCGCCGCGGGCACACCCTCGCCGAGGTGGCGGGCTGGATGTCGGCCGGGCCGGCCCGGCTGGCCGGGCTCGACGGCGTCAAGGGCGCCATCGCCCCCGGCCACGACGCCGACTTCACGGTGCTCGACCCCGAGGGGACCTTCACCGTCGACCCGGCCCGGCTGCACCACCGCAACCCGATCACCGCCTACGCCGGCCGCACCCTGCACGGCGTGGTCCGCGCCACCTACCTGCGCGGCCGGCCGGCCGCGAGCCGGCCCGAGGGCGGCCGGGAGCCCGCCCGGGCCACGAAAAATCCCGCCGGGCGGCTCATCGAACGGCCGGCCGGCGGGAGTTGACGGGGCACGCCGCCGCCCGGCGACCGCGCCGATCGGGCGCGGACCGCCGGGCGGCCGGGTCGTCAGGCCGCGCGCCGCGCCTTGCGGCGGTGCGCGGCAACGATGTCGGCGTAGCGCCGCCCGCTGCCCTTGATGGTGCGCTTCTGCGTGGTGTAGTCGACGTGCACCAGACCGAAGCGCTTGTCGTAGCCGTACGCCCACTCGAAGTTGTCCAGCAGCGACCAGGCGAAGTAACCGGCCAGCGGCACCCCGCGCTTGACGGCGCGGGCGCAGGCGGCCAGGTGGTCCTCCAGGTACCGCGTCCGCTCCGGGTCGTCGACCTGGCCGTCGGCGCCGACCACGTCGCGGTAGGCGGAGCCGTTCTCGGTGACGAACACCTTGCGGGCGCCGTACTCCTCCGCCAGCCGGACCAGCAGCGACTCCAGGCCGTCCGCGTCCACCTCCCAGTCCATCGCGGTGCGCGGCACGCCCGGGCGGTACGCCATCTTCGCGTACGGCGCCTGACCGGTCGGGTCGTCCGTGATGTACTGCGGGAAGTAGTAGTTCAGGCCCAGCCAGTCCAGCGGAGCCGCGATGGACTCCATGTCGCCGTCCTTGACCGGCAGTTCGACGCCGTACAGGTCCAGCATGTCCTGCGGGTAGCCGCGGCCGTGGATCGGGTCGAGCCACCAGCGGTTGGTGTGGCCGTCGGCCCGCCGTGCGGCGGCGATGTCCGCCTCGCGGTCGGTGGCCGGCAGGCACGGGCTGAGGTTGTTGACGATGCCGATCCGCAGGTCGCCGTGGGCGGCCCGCAACGCCTGCATCGCCAGGCCGTGGCCGACGTGCAGGTGGTAGGAGGCGCGCACGGCGGCGGTCAGGTCGGTCCAGCCCGGCGCCATGGTGCCTTCGAGGTGGCCGATCCACGCCGAGCACAGCGGCTCGTTGAGGGTCGCCCAGTCCTTGACGCGGTCGCCGAGCGCCTGCCCGACCACGGCCGCGTACTCGCCGAACCGCTCGGCGGTCTCCCGCTCGGGCCAGCCGCCGCGGTCCTGCTGCGCCTGCGGCAGGTCCCAGTGGTACAGCGTCGCGTTGGGGGTGATGCCCGCCTCCAGCAGGGCGTCCACCAGGCGGTCGTAGAAGGCCAGACCGGCCTGGTTGACCGCGCCGGAGCCCTGCGGGATGATCCGCGGCCACGCGACGGAGAAGCGGTAGGTGTCCAGGCCCAGGGACTTCATCAGCCCCAGGTCCTCCTGCCAGCGGTGGTAGTGGTCGCAGGCGACGTCGCCGGTGTCGCCGCCCGCGACCTTGCCGGGAGTGTGGGAGAAGGTGTCCCAGATGGACGGGGCCCGGCCGTCCTCGTCCACCGCGCCCTCGATCTGGTACGCGGCGGTGGCCGCACCCCAGAGGAAATCCGCGGGAAGAGCGCTCAGGTCGTTCACGAGTTACCTTTCGGTGGGGTCACTTGACGGCGCCGGCGGTCAGCCCGGCCACCAAGTAACGCTGAAGAAGCAGGAATCCGGCGACCACGGGAACGCTCACCACGAGCGAGGCGGCCATGACCTGGTTCCAGTACACGTCGTTCTGGGTGGCGTACTCGCGCAGGCCCACGGCAAGTGTCCTGGTGCTCTCGTTGGTCATGACCGACGCGAAGAGCACTTCGCCCCACGCCGTCATGAACGCGTAGACGCACACCGCCACGATGCCCGGGATGGCGGCCGGCACCACCACCCGGAACAGCGCGCCCATCGGCCCGCAGCCGTCCACCTTCGCCGCCTCGTCCAGGTCCCGCGGGATCGAGTCGAAGTAGCCGACGAGCATCCAGATGGAGAACGGCAGCGAGAAGGTGAGGTAGGTGATGATCAGCCCGAGCCGGCTGCCGTTGAGCGTGATGCCGGTGGAGTTCCCGATGTTGACGAAGATCAGGTACAGCGGCAGCAGGAAGAGGATGCCGGGGAACATCTGGGTGGACAGCACCGTGACCGTGAAGACCCGGCGCCCGGCGAAGCGGTACCGGCTCACGCCGTACGAGGCGAAGATCGCCACCGCGACCGAGAGCAGCGTCGCGCTCACCGATACGATCAGCGAGTTCACGAAGTAGTGCGCGAGCGGGATCGTCTTCCAGATGTCCACGTACGGCTTGACCGTGATGTGCGTGGGTATCCACTGGAAGGAACCCTGCACGTCCGACAGGCTCTTCAGCGATGAGCTCAGCATCACGTAGACGGGGATGAGCACGAAGACCAGCAGCAGGGTCAGCACGATCCGCCGGGTCCAGATGAAGGACTTCGGCTGGGCCATGGGCGATGGCTGGGTGGGGAACCTAGGCATCGGCGTCGCCTCGCTTCCGGGACGTGATCAGCAGGTAGACCGCCGTGACCAGGAGCAGGAACAGCAGCAGGAGCACGGACATCGCCGAGCCCTCGCCGAAGTTCCAGGTGATGAACGACGACTGGTAGATGTGGATCGATATCAGGTCGGCCTGGTGCGGCGCCGACGGCCCGAACAGCACGAAGGGCGTGTTGAAGTCGTTGAACGTCCAGAGGAACAGCACCAGCACGAGCACCTGGTTCACCGGGCGCAGCGACGGCATGGTGATCTTCCTGATCTGCTGCCAGACGCCGGCGCCGTCCATCGCGGCGGCCTCGTAGAGCTCGCGCGGGATGTTCTGCAGGCCGGCCATCAGCGCCAGGAAGGCGAACGGCCAGGACTTCCAGACCGAGACGATCACCAGCGCCCAGAAGCTGTTGCTGCCGATCAGCCAGAACGACTTGTCGGACGTCAGGTGCAGCTGGTCGTGCAGGACGTGGTTCACCAGGCCGGTGTTCTGCTGGAACATGAACGTCCAGGTGATCACCGTCGCGTACACCGGCAGGGCGTACGGGATCAGGAAGATCGCGCGCATCACGGCCCGGCCGCGGAAGCTCTCCTGCATCAGGATCGCCGCGGCGGTGCCGATCAGCCACGACAGGCCGACCGACAGCACCGTGAACTCCAGCGTCACCCAGAACGAGTGCAGCAGAGCCTGGCCGATCGGCTGGTGGATCTTGACCGCGATCTTGTAGTTGTCGAAGCCCGACCAGGGGGCGGTGCTCCAGTTGCGGATGTAGAAGAGCGTCAGGCTCTTGAAGCTGATCAGGATGCCGAAGACCATCGGCACGATGTGGATCAGCAGTTCGAGCAGGACGGCGGGGAGCAGGAGCAGGTACGGCAGGCCGCCTTGGCGCAGCCGTGCGGGGATACGCGGCCGGAGCCGGCCCCGGCCAGCGGACTTGCCGCTGTCGGGACCGGCCTCGGGGGCGTTCCTGGGAGGGGCGGTGGCAGTCATGGGGAGAGCCGATCCTTAGGACGCGGGCATCTGCGACTGCGCCTTTTGCAGCGCGGCCTTGACGGAGTCGGTCGTCACGGACTTGCCACTGGCGGCGTCGGCGAACAGGTCCTTGATCGCGGTACCCACCGTGGTCTCGAACTGGCTCTCGTTGGGCACCTGCGGGAGCGGGGACGCGGAGTTCGCGAGGACGCTCGAGAGGGTCTTCAGGTCGGCCGTCTGGAAGGCGGGGTCGCTCTGTGCCTCGGTCACCGGCGGGATCGAGCCGTAGGCCTTGTTGAGGATCTTCTGCTCCGGCGTGCTGGTCATGAACTTCACGAACTTCAGCGCCGCGGACTGGTGCTTGGTGCTCTTGAAGACCGCCATGTTGATGCCGGCCACCATGGAGGTGATGCCCGCGTCACCGGTCGCGCCCTCGGTGGCGGTCGGCACCGGCACCACGCCGTACTGGTCGGGGCTCATGCCGTGCGACTTGATCGAGGTCGCGGCGGACTGCCACATCATCATCGCGGCCTTGCCGGTGGCGAAGTCGGTGATGGTCTGGTTCTGGTCGTACTCCGCGTCGCCCTTGGCGGCCTCGCCGTCGGCGATGAAGTCGACGTACTGCTTGACGGCCGCGACGTTGGCGTCGGTGGTGAAGGTCGGTTTGCCGGACGAGTCGAACCAGTCCGAGCCGCGCTGCTTGGCGAGCACGAAGGCGTGGTGGATGTTCTCCGAGCCGTTGCTGCCCTCGACCGCGATGCCGTGCACGTTGCCCTTGGTGAGCTTCTTGGCGTCGGTGTCCAGCTCGGCCCACGTCTTCGGCGGCTGCAGACCCGCGGCGGCGAACATCTGCTTGTTGTAGTACAGGCCGTAGGCCATCGAGTACAGCGGCACCGCGGCCGGGTCCTTGCCGGCCGCACCGGCGGCTTCGATGGCCGACTTCGCGAAGCGGTCCTGGCCGCCGATGGCGGTGAAGTTGGTGCTGTCGAACGGCAGCAGGGCGCCGGTGGCCTGGAGGGAGGCGGACCAGGTGTTGCCGATGTTGAGCACGTCCGGGCCGTCGCCGGAGGTGGTGGCCGCCAGGATGCGGTTGAGCAGGTCCGCCCAGCCGACGACCTCGAGCTTGACCTTGATCCCGGTCTGCTGCTGGAACTTCTGCAGCTCGGGGGTGAGCACCTGCTTGTCGTTGTCCAGGCTGGTGCCCTGGTTGCTCGCCCAGTACGTGAGCGTGACGCCCTTGTCGCTGCCGCCGCTCTTGCCGCTGCTGTCGTCGCTGGAACCGCCACCACACGCAGTGGCGGTCAGGCCGAGCGCGGCCACGAGGGCGGTGGCCGCGATGACTCTGTTGGTGCGCATAACGGTTCCCTCTCAGGGGTGGGATCGCTTCAGGAAGTGAACAGCGCCTGTGCCTTAATTCAGGCCGTGATTTAACTTGTGAGAAAAGGTGGCGTCAAGACCCCGTGCAGCGATAGGTTCCAGCGGGGCGGGCCAGGAGGGAGTCCAGATGGCTGAGCGGGCCAGGCGCACAGTGCGTGACCTGCGGCGCGGCAACCGTGCATCGCTTCTGCGTCATTTGTATTTCGAAGGCCCCCTCAGCCGGCAGGAGCTGGGCCGGGACACCGGCCTCAGCGCCGGTTCGATCAGCAACGTCGTTGGAGAGTTGATCGCGGACGGCATGGTCGAGGAGGCGGGTGCCGTCGAGTCCGACGGCGGGCGCCCGCGCATCCTGCTCCAAGTCGCCCCGGGATACGGCTATCTGGTCGGCGTGGACGTCGGCGAGACCCGGGTGCGGGTGGAGCTGTTCGACCTCGCACTGACCGAACTCGCCTCCGCGGACCTGCCGTTGTCCGACAGCGGGCACGACGTGGACCTGGTGGTGCGGCTCGCCCTGGAGGGCATCGAGGCCGTGGTGCGCGAGGCCGGCATCGACGACCGCGAGGTGCTGGGCGTCGGCATCGGCGTGCCCGGGATCGTCGAGCAGGGCGACCCGCGGGAGACCGCGCCCGGCGAGGGCCACGGCATCGTGGTGCACGGCCAGACCATCGGCTGGGACGCGGTGCCGCTGGGCCGGCTGCTGCGGGCCGGCACCGACCTGCCGCTGTTCATCGACAACGGTGCCAAGACCCTGGGCCAGGCCGAGATGTGGTTCGGCGGCGGGCGCGGCTCGGGCAACGTGGTGATCGCCCTGATCGGCTCCGGCGTCGGCGCCTGCGTGGTCGCCGACGGCCGGCCGTACCACGGCGCGAGCAGCAGCGCGGGGGAGTGGGGGCACACCACGCTGCGGGTCGGCGGCCGGACCTGCCGGTGCGGTTCACGCGGCTGCCTGGAGGCGTACGTCGGCGCGGAGGCGCTGCTGGGCCGCTGGCCGGACGCGCCGCAGGGGGTCAGCGAGGAGACCGCGCTCGCCGCGCTGCTGGCCGCCGGCGACGACGACCCGCAGGTGGCGGCGCTGCTCGCGGAGGCCGCGGAGTACCTGGGCGCGGGCATCGCCGACCTGATCAACCTGTTCAACCCGCAGCGGATCGTGCTCGGCGGATGGGCCGGGCTGCTGCTCGGGCCGCGGCTGCTGCCGTCGGTGCGGGAGGTGGCCGCCGCGTACTCGCTGCACCACCCGTGCGCGCAGACGTCGATCGAACTGGGCCGACTGGGCGCGGACGCGGTCACGGTGGGCGCGGCGACCCTGCCGCTCGCCCGCTTCCTCGACACCGGCGGCGAGCGCCCGCCGCGGCTGCCGGCGCAGCGGCCGGCCGGGGAGGGCGACGCGGCGGGACCGGGCGCGGGTGAGGAGACGGGCGGCGCGGGGGGCGGCGGGTCACGTTCCGGTTCCGGGTCCGGGGATCCGGTGCGGAACCGAATCGCGCGGGCGGTACGTTGACCGGTCGGTGCGCAAAGCGCCACGAGTGGTCCGGAATGCCGGATTCCTCACTTCTTGTCCCCCTATGATGCGCCAGCACGCCCTTCAGGAGCCCGCCCATGACCCTCCAGCAGCAGATCGTCGGCAACGCCATGCAGATGGCCGTCTGCACGCTCAAGCCCGGGCAGACGGTGTACTGCGAGGCGGGGAAGTTCCTCTTCAAGACCGCCAACGTCAGCATGGAGACCCGCCTCGGCGGCCCCGGCAGCGCCCCGCGCCAGGGTGGCGGCCCCGGCGGGCAGGGCGGCGGCATGGGGGGCCTGCTGCGACAGGCGATGGGCACCGCGATGCAGGTCGGCCAGCGTGCCCTGGCCGGTGAGTCGCTCGCGTTCCAGTACTTCACCGCCGCGGGCGGCGAGGGCACCGTCGGCTTCGCCGGGGTGCTCCCCGGCGAGATGCGCGCCCTCGAACTCAACGGCTCGCGCGCCTGGTTCGCCGAGAAGGACGCCTTCGTCGCGGCCGAGGAGAGCGTGCGGTTCGGCATCGCGTTCGCCGGCGGCCGGCAGGGCATGAGCGGCGGCGAGGGCTTCATCCTGGAGAAGTTCACCGGCACCGGCACCGTGATCATCGCCGGTGCGGGCAACTTCATCGACCTCAACCCCGCCGACTTCGGCGGCCGGATCGAGGTCGACACCGGCTGCATCGTCGCCTTCGAGGAGGGCATCCAGTACGGCGTGCAGCGCATCGGCGGCCTGAACCGCCAGGGCATCATGAACGCCGTCTTCGGCGGCGAGGGGCTGTCGTTGGCCACCTTGGAGGGCAACGGGCAGGTCATCCTCCAGTCCATGACCATCGAGGGGCTGGCCAACGCGCTGAAGAAGGCGCAGGGCGGCGACAAGCAGGGCCCGACCGGCGGCATGTTCTCCACGCACGTCGGCTGAGCGGCGCCCGCGGGGCTCCGCCGGGCGGTCCGTCCGTGCAGGAGCCCCCCGGAGCCCCGTTCGCGCAGGCCGCCGGGCGCGCACCGGGGGTCTCATGCTCCTCTCATGTCACGGTGCGGTGACAGCTCCGCCGCCCCCGGGCACCGGGCCCCCGCACGGCGGGTAACGTGCTGAACACGTGTATCCCGCAGGTGCCGTACGATCCGCGCGGCGCCCACCAGGAAGGTGGACCGACTGCCGTGTTCCGCTGGGAGATCACCCGGGCCGCACTGGCCCAGCGGGTATTCGCCACCATCCGCAGCGAGAGTTACGACCAGGCCGCCGCCACCGCGGACACGCTGCTGTCGGCCGGGCTGACCACCCTGGAGATCTCCCTCACCACGCCGTTCGCCCTGGAAGCCGTCACCACCCTGGTGCGCGAGGTGGGCGACGACGCGGTGATCGGCGCGGGCACCGTGCTCGACGGCTCCTCCGCGCGGATGGCGATCGAGGCCGGCGCCCGCTTCCTGCTGTCGCCCAACCTCGACGAGGAGGTGCTGCGCACCGGCCACCGGTACGGCGTGCCGGTCTTCCCCGGTGTCGCCACCCCCACCGAGGCGGTGCGCGCGATGGAACTCGGCGCCGACGCGCTCACCCTCTACCCGGCCACCGCCTTCAGCCCCGACTGGGTGGTGGACGTCCGCGCGATCATTCCGCAGGCCGCGCTGCTGCCCACAGGCGGTATCACGGTCAGCGCGGCGCCCGACTGGGTCGCGGCCGGCGCGGTCGCGGTCGGCATGGGCTCGGCGCTGACCGACGGCGACCGCGCCACCGTCACCAAGCGCCTGACCGAACTCCTCGAGCGGCTCGCCGACACCGGCTGACCGCCGCCCCGCGCCCGGGCCGGGCCCGGTCGGGCACCGAACGGCCCCGTAGAATCCGGCGGGTGACCGTACTCTCCGTGCCCGGCTCGAAGTCCGTGACCGCCCGCGCGCTGTTCCTGGCCGCCGCCGCGGACGGGGTGACCGTGCTGCGCGACCCGCTGCTGTCCGACGACACCGACGGGTTCGCCGAGGGGCTGACCCGGCTCGGCTACGACGTGCGGCGCGACGACGGCGCGTGGCGCATCACCGGCAGCCCGGCCGGACCGCCCGCCGCCCAGGCCGAGGTCTTCACCCGGGACGCGGCCACCGCCTCCCGGTTCCTGCCCGCGCTCGCGGCGGCCGGCCAGGGCACGTTCCGCTTCGACGCCTCCGCGCAGATGCGCCGCCGGCCGGTCGCGCCGCTGACCGAGGCGCTGCGTGCGCTCGGCGTGGACCTGGTGCACGAGGAGGAGGACGGCCGGCTGCCGCTGCGGGTGGCGGCGCGCGGCATCAAGGGCGGCGCGATCGACCTCGACGCGAGCCTGTCCTCGCAGTTCCTCACCGCGCTGCTGCTGGTCGGCCCGCTCACCGCCGAGGGCCTGCGGATCAGGGTGACCGGCATCGTCTCGGTGCCGTACGTCGAGATCACCCTGGCGATGATGCGGCGGTTCGGCGTCGAGGTGGCCCGTGACGGCGACACCTTCGTGGTGCCGCCCGGCGGTTACCAGGCGCAGGACTACCCGATCGAGCCGGACGCCTCCACCGCGAGCTACGTCTTCGCCGCGGCCGCCCTGGCCGGCCGCACGGCGACCGTACCGGGCCTGGGCAGCGGCACCATGCAGGGCGATCTGCGGTTCGTGGACGTGCTGCGCCGGATGGGCGCGCAGGTGCGCACCACCGCCGATGCCACCACCGTCACCGGCACGGGGCGGCTGTCCGGCGTGACGGTGAACATGCGGGACATCTCCGACACGATGCCCACCCTGGCCGCCCTCGCGCCCTTCGCGGACGGCCCGGTCCGGATCGAGGACGTCTACAACACCCGCGTCAAGGAGTGCGACCGGCTGGAGGCGTGCGCGGAGAACCTGCGGGCGCAGGGCGTCGAGGTCGCCACCGGCCGGGACTGGATCGAGATCCGGCCGGGCACCCCGAAGCCGGTCGAGATCGCCTGCCATGGCGACCACCGCATCGCGATGAGCTTCGCCGTCGCGGGCCTGCGCACGCCGGGAACGACCTTCGACGACCCGGGGTGCGTGAAGAAGACCTTCCCCGGGTTCCACGCGTTCTTCGCCGAGTTGCGCCGTACCTGGGACGTCTGAGGAGGCCGGCCGCCCGGGGCCGTTCTACGGTGCGGCGGCCAGGGCCGGCTCGCTGTCCAGCGCGATGCCGAAGTGCTCCCGGTAGGCGGCCAGCACCTCGGCGGGGCCGGGCAGTTCGCGCTCCCGGCGGGAGCCGCCGGCGGTGCTCACCAGGGTGCGTCCGCTGAGGGTGACCCGGCCGTCGGCGGTCAGCCGGGAGCACACCAGGGACTGCCGGAAGTGCGACAGCGGTGAGGTGCGCTGCCACCAGCAGGTGGCGGTGAAGTCGTCGAGCGCGCGGGCACGCTGCTCGACGCGGTACTGCGGCTGCCCGTCGCGCAGCACGTCCACGTCGCCGCCCGACGCCGGCCGTATCCGGAACACGCCGCCGGGCTCGCGCTGTTCGGCCCGGCTGTCCAGGGCGAGCGGGAAGTGGCTGTGCCGGCCGAAGCCGACGTCCGCCAGCCAGGCGGCGCCGTCCCCGGTGCGCACCCGCAGCGCCATGTGGTCGAAGGGCGGGCCGAGCGCGCCGCCCTCTCCGAAGGACCGGCAGGCCAGCAGCTCCACGTCGTACCCGAGCGTGCGCAGCAACACGGCGAAGGCGCCGTTGAGTTCGTAGCAGAAGCCGCCGCGCCGGGCATCCACGATCTTGGCCACCAGCGGTTCGGGCGCCAGCACGATGTCCTCGCCGAGGTGGACCGAGAGGTTCTCGAACGGCACCGCGCGCAGGTGGGCGAGGTGCAGCGCGCGCAGGGCGGCCGGGTCGGGGCGGTCCGGTCGTGCGGCGCCGATCCGCCGGAGGTAGGCCGCGGCCCGCTGTTCGTCCATGCCCCCGTTATCCCCCACGGCGTGCCCCGGCGTCATCCTCCCGGAGTCGGGCTTCGACCGGTACCCGGGACGTAGGCGGTGCGGGCCGGCCGTCACCCGGGTGCGGTCGGGACGCGCGAAGGCTTGACGGATACTGGGGCCGCCGGGAGGGTCACACGCAGCACTTTCATCCCGGCTGCACCAAGGATCGTAGCGAAAGGCAGGGCCACGTGGCGGAGGCAAGGGCGGGACGCGACCGCGGCGACCGCGGGGGGAAACGAAGGACACGTCGGGTGGTCGGGGCGGTGCTCGCGGCGGCACTCGCGGCGGCGGCCCTGGCCGGGTGCAGCGCCACGGGCGGCAAGCGCGCGGAGGACCGGGCGAAGCAACTCGCCGCCAACGGCTCCGCGGTGAACACCCCGCACTGGACGTTCGCCATGGTGACCCACTCCGGCGCCGGCGACACCTTCTGGGACATCGTGCAGAGCGGCGCGAAGCAGGCGGCCCAGAAGGACAACATCAAGTTCCTCTACTCCAACAGCGACCAGGGCGACCAGCAGGCGCAGCTGGTGCAGGCCGCGATCGACGAGCACGTCGACGGCCTGATCGTCACCCTGGCGAAGCCGGACGCCATGAAGGCGGTGGTGGCGAAGGCGGAGAAGGCGGGCATTCCGGTGATCACGGTCAACTCCGGTGCCGAGCAGTCCAAGCAGTTCGGCGCGCTGACCCACATCGGGCAGGACGAGACCGTCGCGGGCAACGCCGTCGGCGACGAGCTGAACCAGCGCGGCCGCAAGCACGCCCTGTGCGTGCTGCACGAGCAGGGCAACGTCGGTCTGGAGCAGCGCTGCGCGGGTGCCAAGGCGCACTTCCACGGCACCATGGACAAGCTCTACGTCGACGGCACGAACATGCCCGACGTGCAGTCCGCGGTCGAGGCCAAGCTGCAGTCCGACCCGTCGATCGACGCGGTGGTGACGCTGGGCGCCCCGTTCGCCGCGACCGCCGCGAAGGCCAAGCAGCAGGCGGGCTCCAAGGCGGAGATCGACACCTTCGACCTCAACGCGCAGGTGGCCGGTTCGCTCCAGGACGGCACCATCGGCTTCGCCGTCGACCAGCAGCCCTACCTGCAGGGCTACGAGGCGATCGACCTGCTGTGGCTGTACCGCTACAACAAGGACACCCTCGGCGGCGGGCAGCCGGTGCTCACCGGCCCGCAGATCGTCACGAAGTCGGACGCGGACGCCCTGCTGGCGTACACCAAGCGGGGCACCCGATGAGCGCCCTGGACGTGATCGGCACCGGTGACGAGCGGCTGGCGCCCAGATCCGTGGCGCGCCGGCTGCTCGGCCGGCCCGAACTGGGCGCGGTGGTCGGCGCGGCCGCGGTGTTCCTGTTCTTCTCGGTCGTCGCCGACTCCTTCCTGCGCGCCTCCAGCATGGGCACCGTGCTGTACGCGTCGTCCACGATCGGCATCATGGCGGTGCCGGTGGCGCTGCTGATGATCGGCGGCGAGTTCGACCTGTCCGCGGGCGTGATGGTGACCAGCTCCGCGCTGGTCTCCTCGATGTTCAGCTTCCAGATGACCGCGAACACCTGGGTCGGCGTCGGGGTGTCGCTGCTGGTGACGCTGGCGCTGGGCGCGTTCAACGGGATCATGCTGGTGCGCACCAAGCTGCCGAGCTTCATCATCACGCTCGGCACGTTCCTGATGCTCACCGGTCTCAACCTCGGCCTGACCAAGCTGATCAGCGGCACCGTCGCGACCAAGTCGATCAGCGACATGCAGGGCTTCCCGACCTGCCGCGACCTGTTCGCCTCGCACTGGACGGTCGGCTCGGTGGACCTCCAGGTGACCATCCTGTGGTGGCTGGGCCTGGTGGTCGTCGCCACCTGGGTACTGCTGCGCACCCGGGCCGGCAACTGGATCTTCGCCGCGGGCGGCAACGCGGACGCGGCGCGCGCGGTCGGCGTGCCCGTGGCCCGTACCAAGGTCGGCCTGTACATGGCAGTGGCGTTCTGCGCGTGGATCTCCGGGCAGCACCTGCTCTTCTCGTTCGACGTGGTGCAGTCGGGCGAGGGCGTCGGCAACGAGTTCCTCTACATCATCGCGGCCGTGATCGGCGGCTGCCTGATGACCGGCGGCTACGGCAGCGCGATCGGATCGGCCGTCGGCGCGTTCATCTTCGGCATGGCGAGCAAGGGCATCGTGTACGCGCAGTGGAACCCGGACTGGTTCCAGTTCTTCCTGGGGGCGATGCTGCTGCTCGCCACCCTGCTCAACGCGTGGGTGCGCAAGCGGGCGGAGGCGAGCAAGTGATCACGGTGGACGGGAACGACGCGAGCGGCACCCCCGGCCCGTCAGGCGACACGCCCGACCCCCTGGTGGCGCTCACCGGCGTCAGCAAGTCCTACGGGAACGTCCGCGCGCTGCGCGACGTGTCGCTGGAGGTGCACGCCGGGGAGATCACCTGCGTGCTCGGGGACAACGGCGCGGGCAAGTCCACCCTCATCAAGATCATCGCCGGCCTGCATCCGCACGACGCGGGCGGCTACACGATCGAGGGCGAGCAGGTGCGGCACAGCTCGCCGCGGCAGGCGCTGGACCGCGGCATCGCCACGGTCTACCAGGACCTGGCCGTGGTGCCGCTGATGCCGGTGTGGCGGAACTTCTTCCTCGGCTCCGAGCCGACCAGGGGACGCGGCCCGCTGCGCCGCCTGGACGTGGCCCAGATGCGTGCCACCACCCACCAGGCGCTGCTGCGGATGGGCATCGACCTGCGGGACGTCGACCAGGCGATCGGCACCCTGTCGGGTGGCGAACGCCAGTGCGTGGCGATCGCGCGCGCGGTCCACTTCGGCGCGAAGGTCCTGGTGCTGGACGAGCCGACCGCCGCGCTGGGCGTGAAGCAGTCCGGGATGGTGCTGAAGTACGTGGCCGCGGCCCGCGACGCCGGTCTGGGTGTGGTGCTCATCACGCACAACCCGCACCACGCGTACCTGGTCGGTGACCGTTTCGTCCTGCTCAAGCGGGGCGCGATGTCCGGCAGCCACCTGAAGGAGGACATTACGCTGGACGGGCTGACCCGCGAGATGGCCGGCGGCAGCGAGCTCGACGAGCTGACCCACGAGCTGAGCCGGTCCCGGAAAACCGGCACAATGGATGGGGACGCCGCCACGTCCGATGCCGCACCGGCCACCCCGGCCCCCGCGGCACCCGAGCCCACCCCCCACGCCGACCCAGCCGACCCGGAGACCACCGCTTGAGTGCCAATCGTGAACGCGTCTACCGCGGCGGTGCCGCCCGTGCCACCGTGTGGCAGAGCGTGGGCATGCGCGACCGCAGGGAGCGCCGCTCGCACCTGACCGCGCCCCGCGTGCCCACCGTGGGTATCGACATCGGCGGTACCAAGGTGATGGCGGGGGTGGTGGACGCCGACGGGAAGATCCTGGAGACGCTGCGCACCGAGACGCCCGACAAGTCCAAGAGCCCCAAGGTGGTCGAGGACACCATCGTGGAGCTCGTGCTCGACCTCTCCGAGCGGCACGACGTGCACGCCGTCGGCATCGGTGCCGCCGGCTGGGTGGACGCCGACCGCTCCCGGGTGCTGTTCGCGCCGCACCTGGCCTGGCGCGACGAGCCGCTGCGCGACCGCCTCTCGGAGCGGCTGCTGGTCCCGGTCATGGTCGACAACGACGCCAACACCGCGGCCTGGGCCGAGTGGCGCTTCGGCGCCGGCCGCGGTGAGGCCGACCTGGTGATGATCACCCTGGGCACCGGCATCGGCGGCGCGATCCTGGAGGACGGCCACGTCAAGCGCGGCCGCTACGGGGTGGCCGGCGAGTTCGGCCACATGCAGGTGGTGCCCGGCGGGCACCGCTGCGCCTGCGGCAACCGCGGCTGCTGGGAGCAGTACAGCTCCGGCAACGCGCTGGTCCGCGAGGCCCGGGAGATGGCCGCCGCCGACTCGCCGGTGGCGTACGGCATCAACGAGCGGGTCGGCGGCAACGTCCGCGACATCACCGGGCCGCTGATCACCGAACTGGCCCGCGAGGGCGACCCGATGTGCGTGGAGCTGTTCCAGGACATCGGCCAGTGGCTCGGCGTCGGCATCGCCAACCTCGCCGCCGCGCTGGACCCGTCCTGCTTCGTCATCGGCGGCGGGGTCAGCGCCGCCGACGACCTGCTGATCGCCCCGGCCAGGGACGCCTTCCGGCGCACCCTGACCGGCCGCGGCTACCGCCCCGAGGCGCGTATCGCCAAGGCCGAACTCGGCCCCGAGGCGGGCATGGTGGGCGCGGCGGACCTGGCGCGGCTGGTGGCCCGCCGGTTCCGCCGGGCGAACCGGCGCCGCGTGGAGCGGTACGAACGGTACGGACGAACCCTCGGACGACAGGCAGCCCAACCGTGACCACATCCCAGCACAGCGGCCCCGACCCGGCCGCTGTGGACGACCTCGCGGAGGCCGAGGCCGAGTTCGCCGCCGCGCCCCGGCTGCCGCGCAACCCGCCGCGCTGGGTGCGCTGGACCGTCGTGCCGCTGCTGGTCCTGGTGCCGATGGGCTACGTGGTGATCTCCGCCGCGCAGAGCCGCGGCAGCGGCGAGGACGTCCGGCACGAGCTGGCCGGCCGCCAGCTCACCCAGGTGTACCCGACCCAGCTCCAGCAGCGGATCTACCAGGTGACGATCCCGGTCGGCTCGCGCTACGTCCGCAACCTGGAGACCAACTCCTGGGACACCAGCGTGCTGTACGCCGAGTTCATCACCACCACCGGCGGCCTGGACACCTTCCTCGCGCAGATCGGCACCAGCCGGGCCGACCTCCAGGACGGCAAGGTGGCCATGACGGCCGCCCAGTCCAAGGCGGCCGGCTGGAACTTCACCATCCCGCACGACTGGGCCGGCATCAGCCTGCACCGCCCCGGCGACAAGCCCGACCACGACATCACCGTCGACATGACCAACCCGGACCACCCCCGGGTCTATGTCGTGTCCACCGTCAACTTCCAACACGGGTTCGGGGGCGGCTGAGTGCCACCCCGAGAGGGAGGCGCCTGCCGTGTCCCGCCCTTCACTCGATAGCGTGAGGCGATGAGCGACGCGACCGACCAGACCGCCGACCGGCTCGGCACGTACGCCGCCGCGGCCCCGTACTCCCCGTACGCCGGCCCGGTCGGCGCCCCAACCGACCGCGACGGCGGCCCAACCGACCGCGACGGCGGCCCCGGAGCCGACGGGGACGACGAACGGGACGACCTGCAGCCGCCGCTGCAGTACCGGTTCGACGGCCCCGACGACGCCCCCGTGCTGGTCCTCGGACCCGCGCTCGGCTCGACCTGGCACATGTGGGACCGGCAACTGCCGGTGCTCACCAAGCAGTGGCGGGTCCTGCGGTACGAACTGCCCGGCCACGGCGGCGCTCCGGCCGAGCCCGCCTCGACCGTCGACAACCTCGCCCGGCGGCTGCTGGCCGTCCTCGACGACGAGGAGGTCGACAGCTTCGGGTACGCCGGCTGCGAGTTGGGGGCGGCCGTGGGCGCCCGGCTCGCGCTGCTGCGGCCCGACCGGGTCGCCGCGCTCGCGCTGGTCTCCGCCGCCGCCCGCTTCGGCACCGCCGACACCTGGCGGCAGCGCGGCGTGGTGGTCCGCGCCAACGGCCTGGACCGCACCGCCGCCAACACCCCCGAGCGCTGGTTCACCGGGCCCTTCCGGACCACCCAGCCGGCGATCACCCAGTGGGCCGTGCAGATGGTGAAGACCACCGACAGCGCCTGCTACATCGCCGCGTGCGAGGCACTGGCCGCGTTCGACATCCGCGACCAGCTCGGCCACATCACGGTGCCCACCCTGGTGCTGGCCGGCGCCGACGACACCGAGACGCCGCCGGCCGACGCCCGGCTGCTGGTGGCCGGCATCCACGACGCGCGGCTCGCCGTCGTGCCCGGCACCGGGCACCTCGCGCCCGTCGAGGAGCCCGCGGCCGTCGGCACCCTCCTGGTACGGCACTTCGAGACCACCTGGTCGGCCGACCGCCCGTCCGTCCCGATGCCGTACGTACCCCCGCCGCCGCCGGTGCAGCCGCGCGCCGCCGCGCCCGCCCCGCCGCCTCCGCCGCCCGAGCCCGACGCGTACGACGAGGGCCTGCGGATCCGCCGCGAGATGCTCGGCGAGGCCGAGGTCGACGCGGCCGTCGCCCGGACCAAGACGTTCGGCAGCGGGTTCGACGAGTTCGCCACCCGGTGGGACTGGGGCGAGACCTGGACCCGCCCCGGTCTGGACCGGCGGAGCCGCACCTTCGTCGCCCTCACCGCGCTCACGGTGCTCGGCCGGCTGGACGACCTCGCCGACCACACCCGCGCGGCTCTGCGTGGCGGGTTCACCCCCGCGGAGATAGAGGAGACGCTGCTGCAGACGTCCGTCTATTGCGGATTGCCTGCGGCGCGGGCAGCGGTGGACCGGGCGCGCTCGGTCATCGAGCGCGAGGCTCCCAAGGGGAAGTCCTGAGCGGACCCGCCCGGCGGCCCCGTCCTGTGGACGACGGGACCTTGCGGTCGCCGGTGGCTTGTCGCGCGGTTCTCCCCCAGCCTGGCGGCTGGGAGGTGCCCCCACGCGCCCCTTGGTGGTGAGGCTCTTTTCGCGGAAGGAGCCGCGCAAACCCAGGGGCGCGGGGAACTGCGCGAGCCACCCACCACCGGACCGCAGGGTCCCGTCGTCCACAGGACGGGGCGCCCCGGCGGGTCCGGGCGCCCTGGAAACGGCAAGATGGCCTCATGGAGCTCACAAAGAAATCGCATGCGTGCGTCCGCATCGAGCAGGACGGCCGAACCCTCGTCATCGACCCGGGCGCCTTCAGCGAGCCCGACGCGGCGATCGGGGCGGACGTCATCCTCGTGACCCACGAGCATGCCGACCACTTCAGCGAGGACCGGCTGCGGGCGGGTCTGGAGGCGAACCCCGCGGCGGAGCTGTGGACGCTGGCGAGCGTGGCCGACAAGATGTCCGCCGCGTTCCCGGGCCGGGTGCACACCGTGGGGCACGGGGACAGCTTCACCGCGGCCGGCTTCGACGTGCAGGTGCACGGCGAGCTGCACGCGGTGATCCACCCGGACATCCCGCGGATCACCAACATCGGCTTCCTGGTGAACCGCGCGGTGTTCCACCCGGGTGACGCGCTGACCCTGCCCGGGCACGCCGTGGACACGCTGCTGCTGCCGGTGATGGCGCCGTGGAACAAGATCTCCGAGGTGATCGACTACGTCCGCGAGGTGAAGCCGCGCCGGGCGATCGACGTGCATGACGCGCTGCTGACGGACCTGGCCCGCCCGGTCTACGACCTCCAGATCGGCAACCTGGGCGGTGCGGACCACCTGCGGCTGTCGTCGGGCGAGGGCACCACCGTCTGAGCGCGGAGCGGGGCTGTCGTACCCAGCCGCTAGGTTGGGTGGCATGCGTATCGCGACCTGGAACGTCAACTCGATCACCGCGCGGCTGCCCCGGCTGCTGGCCTGGCTGGAGAGCAGCGGCACCGACGTGCTGTGCGTCCAGGAGACCAAGTGCACCACCGAGCAGTTCCCGCACGACGAACTGCGCGCGATCGGTTACGAGGCCGCCGTCGAGGCCACCGGCCGGTGGAACGGCGTGGCGGTCATCTCCCGGGTCGGCCTGGCCGACGTGGTGCACGGCCTGCCCGGCGGCCCGACCTACGAGGACGTGGCCGAGCCCCGCGCGCTGTCCGCGACCTGCGGCCCGGTCCGCGTCTGGTCGGTCTACGTGCCGAACGGACGGGAGGTCGACCACCCGCACTTCGCGTACAAGCTGCGCTGGCTGGAGGCGCTGACCGCCGCCGTCGCCGAGGACGCCGCCGGGCCCCGCCCGTTCGCCGTCCTCGGCGACTACAACGTCGCGCCGGCCGACGCCGACGTGTGGGACATCACCGCCTTCGAGGGCGCGACCCACGTCACCGCCGCCGAGCGGGACGCCCTGGCCACGCTGCGCGGCACCGGCCTGAGCGACGTGGTCCCCCGCCCGCTGAAGTACGACCACCCGTACACGTACTGGGACTACCGCCAGCTCGCCTTCCCGAAGAACCGCGGCATGCGTATCGATCTGGTGTACGGCAACGCGCCGTTCGCGAAGGCCGCCTCGGACGCCTACGTGGACCGCGAGGAGCGCAAGGGCAAGGGCGCGTCCGACCACGCCCCCGTGGTGGTGGACCTGGAGGTGTGAGGGAGGCGCCCGCAAGGGCGCCGGGAGGGTCCGCGGCGGCCCAGGGTCACTACAGCGGGGGACGGGAATGGCGTGTCAGCCGCGGAAGGGCCGGAAGCCCGCCGCCGCGCGTGCATGATGGCGCCAGCGGATTCCCGGGGCGCTCGGTCGCCCGGACGCTGACCCCCTCTCAGACCACCCTCACCACCGGCTCGCACGGAGGCACGACGTGGACTCCCTTCAGCAATTGCCGAACATCGGGGCGGTGCTGGCCGATCGGCTGCGCCGCGCCGGAGTGGACGACGCGGGCGAACTGCGCCGGCTCGGATCCGGCCGTGCCTTCGAGAAGATCCGACCGGAGCTTCCGGAGGATGCCCGCACCCACACCCTCCTCGCCCTGGAGGGTGCCCTGCGCGGCATGCGCTGGACCGCGATCCCGCAGACGGAGCGTGACACCTTGGTGCACCGCGTCCTCGGCTGCCCCTGATCTGATCGGTCCTCCCTGACCCCCGCACCGTCGGGGGCGCGCGACGTCCGCTCCGGGGCCACCCGACGGTGGACGGCCGCGCACCAGGTTCCCCACCCTGGGCCCCACCCGGTCCCGGGGCGCGAGACGCGGCGCGTTGCGGTCCGCGGCACCTGCGGCGAAGCGACGTGCCCGGCGAAGGTTCCGGCGCCCTGTTTGCCCGGCGTGCCGTCGGGCAGCCGCATCGAGGGGGACCGTCGCAGAAGGGAGAACCGCGCAATGCCCCCCACCGTCACGCAGGACGCCGTCCTCACGGACTCGCAGATCGCCGAACTCGCCCAGCAGCTCAGGGTGGACGCCGTTCGCGCCGCCGACGCCGCGGGCTCCGGGCATCCGACGTCGTCGATGTCCGCCGCCGAGCTCTTCGCGGTGCTGCTCGCGCGGCACCTGCGCTACGACTTCGACCACCCCGAGAACCCCGCGAACGACCACCTGATCCTGTCCAAGGGCCACGCCTCCCCGCTGCTGTATGCCGCGTACAAGGCCGCCGGCGCCGTCACGGACGACGAACTGCTCACCTTCCGCAAGCTCGGCAGCCGGCTGGAGGGCCACCCGACCCCGAAGATCCCCTGGGTCGACGTGGCCACCGGCTCGCTCGGCCAGGGCCTGCCGATCGGTGTCGGGGTGGCCCTGGCGGGCGCCCGGCTGGACCACCTCCCGTACCGCACCTGGGTGCTGTGCGGTGACAGCGAGATGGCCGAGGGATCGGTGTGGGAGGCGTTCGAGCAGGCCGGGATGGAAGGGTTGCAGAACCTCACGCTGATGATCGACGTGAACCGGCTCGGCCAGCGCGGTCCCACCCGGCACGGCTGGGACCTGGACGCGTACGCCCGTCGGATCCGGGCCTTCGGCTGGCACACCGTGGAGATCGACGGCCACGACATCGACGCCGTCGACGAGGCCATGGCGACGGCCCGCACCAACCGCGGCGCGCCCACCGCGATCATCGCCCGCACCCGCAAGGGGCGGGGCGTGGCCGCCGTGGAGAACCAGGAGGGCAAGCACGGCAAGCCGCTGCCCGACGCCGAGGCCGCGATCCGCGAGCTGGGCGGACTCCGTGACCTGCGCGTGCAGGTCCGCAAGCCCGCCGACGCCGAGCGGCAGCCGCGCGAGGCGGCCGACCCGCACGCTCCGCTGCCGCGGTACGACAAGGGCGCCGCGGTCGCCACCCGGACCGCCTTCGGCGAGGCGCTGGCCGTCCTCGGCGACCGGCGCGCCGACATCGTGACCCTCGACGGCGAGGTCGGCGACTCCACCAAGGCGCAGCTCTTCGCGGCCGGCCACTCCGAGCGGTACATCGAGTGCTACATCGCCGAGCAGGAGCTGATCGGCGCGGCCGTCGGCGTCGGGGTCCGCGGCTGGACGCCGTACGCGTGCACGTTCGCGGCGTTCCTGACCCGGGCGCACGACTTCCTGCGGATGGCCGCGGTCTCCCGCTCCGACCTCAACGTGGTCGGTACCCACGCGGGTGTCGCCATCGGTGAGGACGGCCCGTCCCAGATGGGCCTGGAGGACCTCGCGATGCTGCGCGGGATCCACGGCAGCACCGTGCTCTACCCGTGCGACGCGAACCAGACCGTGCAACTCGTCACGGCCATGGCCGAGCGCACCGGCATCACCTACCTGCGGGCCAGCCGCGGCGAGTTCCCGGTGATCTACGGTCCCGACGACGCGTTCCCGATCGGCGGCAGCAAGGTGCTGCGCTCCGGCGACGAGGACCAGGTCACCCTGATCGGCGCCGGCGTCACCGTGCACGAGGCGCTGGCCGCGGCCGACAAGCTCGCCACCGAGGGCATCCGCGCCCGGGTGATCGACCTGTACTCGCTCAAGCCGGTCGACGCGAAGACGCTGCGCGCGGCGGCCCAGGCGACCGGCCGGTTCGTCACGGTCGAGGACCACCATCCCGAGGGCGGCCTCGCCGACGCGGTCCTGGAGTCCTTCGGCAACGGGCACCCCATGCCGCGGCTGACCCGTCTCGCGGTGTACTCCATGCCCGGCTCCGCCACCCCGGCCGAGCAGCTGGACGCGGCCGGCGTGAGCGCCCCCTCGATCGCCGCGGCGGCCCGCAAGCTCGTCGCGGACTGAGCGGGCCCGGGCACAGCATGAGGGGGCGCCGCCCGCGGGCGGCGCCCCCTCATGCTGTGCGGCGCTCGTCGGCGTCAGTCGATGTTGGGTCCGCTGTGCCGCCGCGGATGGCTGCGGACGCGGCCGGAACGCACGCCGCTGTCGTGCACCTCGTGCGGGAAGCGGCGGCGGCCGTCCTGCGGCATCTCGTCGGGCACGACGCCCCGCGCGTCATGGCTGCGACGCCCGTCCCCCTGGTGGCCCGGCCCGTGGTCCTCGGGCGCCCCGGTCTCGTGTTCCTGGCGGGTCTGCCACGCACCCGAGCGCGGCCGGAGACCGAACGGCACGGCTGGCTCCTTGCCCAGCCGCCTCATCCCGAGCCAGACGGCCGCGACCAGGACGATCACGATGCAAATACCGATCACCAGGGGACCGACCGCACCGGCGGGGAGCGCGAGCTGGGTCATGTGCTGTTCGGAAACGGACATATCGGCACCTCCTCTCCAGACGGATGCCCGCGATCAGCGCGGGAACACGAAGCAGGAGCAGGAAAAGCGGAACCGGACAGGCACGAGCACCGAGCGTGACCGACAAGGGCGGTACTGATGGCAGGGAAGTCGCGGGACGAGGGCACACGCAGCGCGGTCCTGGTCGCGCTGGGGGCGAATCTCCTGATCGCCGCGGCCAAGACGGTCGCCGGACTGTTCGCGGGCTCCCCGGCCCTGCTGTCGGAGGCCGCCCACTCGGTGGCCGACAGCCTGAACGAGGTCTTCCTGCTCACCTCGCTGCGCCGCAGCCACCGCCGCCCCGACCGCCGGCACCCCTTCGGCTACGGCAAGGAGCGCTACTTCTGGTCGCTGCTGGCCGCGGTCGGGATCTTCGTGCTCGGCGGCTGCTTCTCCTTCTACCAGGGCGTCCACGCGCTGGGCGACCACGGGGGCGAGAGCCACGAGGGGTACATCGCGGGCCTGGTGGTCCTGCTGGTCGCGCTGCTCGCCGAGGGCGGCTCGCTGCTGCGGGCAGCGGTCCAGGCCCGCCGCTCCGAGGAGGGCAGCGACGACCCGGCGCTGCGCACGGTGCTCGCGGAGGACGCCACCGCCGTGATCGGCGTGCTGCTGGCCGCCACCGGCATCCTCGTACACATGGCCACCGGCGACGCCACCGCGGAGGCGGCCGCGTCGATGGCGATCGGCGTGCTGCTGATGATCGTGGCCACCGGCCTCGCGCGGACCGCGCACCGCCAGCTCATCGGGCTGGCCGCCGACCCGGGGTTGCGCGACGAGATCGAGGAGCTGCTGGCCCGGCAGCCGGAGGTCGACACCGTCGAGGAACTGCTGACGATGCGGCTCGGCCTGGACTCCACGCTGGTCGCCGCCCGGATCGACCTGGTGGGCGGGATGGACAGCGAACGGGTCGAGGAGGTCAGCATGCGGATCCGCCGTACCGTGCGCGACCGCTGGCCCACCGCGGACCGGGTCTTCCTCGACATCACCGACGCCCGCACCGAGCGTGCGGAACGCGCCGAGCGGGCCGGCGCCCGGCGCGAGGCCGGCTGAGCGGACCCGCCGCCACCCGTGTCCCTCCCGCCCCACCACGCTCTGACCGGGCCGGACACCCCGCAGGACGGGGCACCCGGATTCGCCAGCGTCAACGGCGTCCTGGATCATTGCCGCATGCCGGTCCTGATAGCCACGTGCGCCTTCGTGATGACTCTCATCGGCGGTGTGGTCGCTCAGCGGATCGGTGACCGCCGCCATCTCGTCCTCGGACTCGCCGCCGGGCTGATGCTCGGCGTGGTCGGGTTCGACCTGCTGCCCGAGGCGCTGGAGACCCAGCCGCGGCACGTCTTCGGGGTCCCGGCGGCGCTGCTGATGTTCGTCGCGGGGTTCCTCGCGCTGCACATCGTGGAACGCTCGGTCGCCATCCACCGCGCCCACGAGGGCGAGTACGCCTCGCACACCCACGGCCACGGCCACGCGCACGACCCGGTCAAGGGCATCGGCGTCGCCGCGGCCGGCGCGCTGGTCGGGCACAGCGTGATGGACGGCTTCGCGATCGGCGCCGCCTTCCAGGCCGGCAACACCGTCGGCATCGTCGTGGCCATCGCGGTCATCTCGCACGACTTCGCGGACGGCTTCAACACCTACACGATCACCCGGCTCTACGGGAACGGCCGGCGCCGCGCCCAGACGCTGCTGGCCGCCGACGCGCTCGCCCCGGTGGCGGGCGCCGCGATCACGCTCGCGTTCACCATCCCGTCCGGAGCGCTCGGCCTCTATCTCGGCTTCTTCGCCGGATTCCTGCTCTACCTGGCCACCTCCGACATCCTGCCGGAGGCCCACAGCCCGCACCCGTCCAGTTCCACGCTGATCTGCACCGTCGTGGGGGCGGGGATCATGTGGCTGGTGATCGGTCTCGCTGACTGAGGCCCTTGGGCGGCGTGGTCGCCGCCTTGGTGACGTCCGCGACCAGTTCCACCACGTCGGAGCCGTACGCCTGCGAGTTGACCACCCGCAGCAGCAGGCAGAACGTCGAGTCCAGGCCGTGCTTGCGCACGAGCCGGACGTGGTGGCGGGCCAGGTAGCGGGTCGCGGCCTGGTTGGCTATGCCGCGCTGGCCCGACGCGAGGAACACCGGCCGGTCGTTGCCCGAGTCGCGGCCGGACGCCAGCCGGGCCAGCAGCACGTACTCCACCGCGCCCTTCTCCAGCCGGTACGTCTCCCCGGCCACGGTGATGGCGCCCTGGTCCGGGCCCTGGTCCGGGTCGGTGTTGATCTCCACGCCGGGCAGCATCGAGTGCAGGTGTGCGGCCAGCCGGTAGTTCGCCGCGGGCCCGCCGATGCAGAACTCGGTGCGGGCCCCGAAGCCCTGCCACGCCGTGTCGTGCGCCAGCACCTCCGCGTGCGCGCCGCACTCCTTGATCACCGCGGCCAGTTCGAGCAGCGCGAATGCGTCGTGCCGGGCCAGGCTCCAGCCCCGCGCTCCCGGGTCGCGGGGCACCACGAGCAGGCACTCGGAGTCCTTCGGCAGCCCGAAGAAGCGCTGCCTGCGGTGCAGCCGGCGCCGCCACAGGTAGCCGCGGACGGCCCAGCCCAGCAGGCCGCCGATCACCAGTCCGGCCAGCGTCAGCACGAGATCGCGCACGTCGTCGCTCATGGCGGGGCATCGTAGCGGTGTTCGAGCCGGACCGTCGCCCCCCTGGCTCCAAGGGCGCCCGGTGAACAGGGGCCGCACGCACGCGAAGCCGCCGCCGGCCCGGGCAGGGCACGGCGGCGGCCGAAGGAGGGGCCGGGCGCTTCCGCCCGGCCCCGCGCCGGCTCCGGATCGTCTCCGGGCCGGTCCGGCTTCACTTCGCGGCGGGCAGGAGCGCCAGGATCTCGTCGGTGCTGCCGGTCTCGGCGAGGCGCGGGAAGATCCGCTGCAGCGAGTTGGCGTGCGCGTCCGCGTCGGTGTCGGTCACCGCGTCGGTGGCGATGGTGATGTGGTAGCCGGCCTCGTACGCGTCACGGGCGGTGGACTCCACCCCGATGCTGGTGGAGATGCCGACCAGCACGATCTGGGTCACCCCGCGCCGGCGCAGTTCCATGTCGAGTCCGGTGCCGTAGAAGGCGCCCCACTGCTTCTTGCTGACGGTGATGTCCTCGGGCTGCTGGTCCAGCTCCTTGACCAGGTCGGCCCAGCCCTCGGGGAAGGACACGTTGCCGCCGGGGCCGCCGTCGTTGCGGCCGGGCGCCATGCCGGTGACGTTCACCAGCACCACGGGCAGGTCGCGGGCGCGGAAGGCGGCGGCCAGGCGCGCAGACCGCTCGATCACCTCGGCGGACGGGTGGACGGTCGGCAGCGCGGTGATGCCCTGCTGGAGGTCGATGACGACGAGCGCGGTGCGCGGGTCGAGGGTGGTGGCGGTCATGGCGAAGTGCTCACTTTCACGGGTTGGGTGGTGCGTGATCCGGTACGGAAATGGTTCGGGGGGCGTTCAGCGGTCGTACGGTCCGGGTCGTCCGCGCCGGGTCGTCCGCGCGGGGCCGTACGGTCCGCGGTGGCGGAGTCGCGGCCGGGGGTCACTCGCCCGCCCCGCCGGTCCGGCGCAGCGAGCGGTCGGCCACGGTGAGGGCGAGGACGGCCACGCCGAGGACGGCCGAGGTCAGGGCCATCTCGTGCAGCCCGGCGTCGGTCGCCCGCTGGCCGTAGAACAGGCCGATCAGGCTCGCCGCGGTGATCGCGCCCAGGTACTGGGAGGTGCGCTGCAGCCCGGCGGCACTCCCGGTCTCGCCCGGCGGGGCCTGCGCGTACACCGCCGCCTGGTTGCCGGTCGAGGTCAGGCCCTGCGGCAGTCCGAACAGCGCGCCCGCCGCGCCCAGGGCGACCGCGGGGGTGGTGTGCCCGGAGAGCAGCAGCACCCCGCTGCCCGCGACCAGCAGGATCGCGGCGACGGTCAGCGGCGCCCGGATCCCCTTCGTCCGCGCGCCGAGCAGGGACGTGATCATCGCGGCCACCGACATCGGGAGCAGCAGCAGTCCGGCCGCGGCCGAGGAGTAGCCGTGCGCCTCCTCCAGCCACTGCGCGTAGCCGTACATCACGCAGTACACGACCAGGTACGTCATGCCGTGCCGCAGGTACGTCAGCGACAGCGGCCGGTTGCGGGCCAGCATCCGCAGGTCGAGGAAGGGCGCGCGGCGGCGCAGTTCCCACCAGGTCAGCACGCCGCCGAGCACGGCGGCCACCGGCAGCAGCGGCCACGGCGGGGCGTCCAGCCGCATCAGGAACAGCATCAGGGCGGTCAGCAGCGCGGCGAACAGGGCGATGCCGACCGGGTCGATGCCGCCCGTCGACGCGCTCGCGCCGGCGGTGCCGGCGGCCCGGTCCTTCGCCGGCGCGGGCGTGCGCGGCAGCCACAGCAGCGCGAGGACGAAGCCGACCAGCGCGAGCGGGAGGTTCACCGCGAAGACGGCACGCCAGCCGAGCGTCGCGGCCAGCACACCGCCCAGGACCGGGCCGACCGCCGCGCTCGACAGGCCCGCGAGCGACAGCAGTCCCAGGACCGGGCGCGGGGTGGGGACGCCGATCCGCAATGAGTGCGCCCGCAGCAGCGCCATCGCCGCCGGGTACGCCGCGGACGTGCCGATGCCGAGCATCACCCGCGACACGATCAGCCACGCCAGCGAGGGTGCCGCCATCCCCACCAGTCCGGCCGCCGCCACCACCAGCAGCCCGGTCAGGAACACCCGGCGGGGCCCGAGGCGGTCGGCCAGCCGGCCCATGGCGGGCTGTGCGACCGCGCTGGCCAGGTACAGGCTCGACACCAGCCACGCCGTGTCCGCGGCGCCCACGTGGAAGCTGGCGCCGATCGCGACCAGGGTGGTCGCGATCATCGTGGAGTTGATCGGGTTGAGCACCGAGCCGAGCATCAGCGGGGCGATCAGGCGGGGCCCGAAGGCGGTGGAGGCATCGGCGGGGAGCCCGTCGGCGGTGGAGGCGCCGGTGGGAACGGGGTGGGTCGTCGGCGCCGAGCGCGCGGGGAGGGTGCGCGTGACCGGGTCCGCCGGTGAGGCCGGTGCTGCCGAGTCGCGGCCGGGGGTCGGGTGCGGGGTGCGGGGTGCGGGGGTCATCAGGAGGCTGCCGTCATGCGGCGACCGCGGGCGGGTATCGCCTTCGCGGTCGCGGTGGGGTGGGTGGATCGGGTGGACCACGTGGACCACGTGGATCGGGTGGACCGGAACGTGCGGGTCGGGCGGGCGGAGCGGAAGATGCGGACGGCCGGGCGGGGCGTGGCGATCACGACTCCACCAGGCGCCGCAGCAGCGGGACCGCCTCGGTCATGGCGCGCTGCTCGGCCGGGCTGAGATGGGTCTCCATCGCCTCGGCGAGCCAGCCCCTGCGGGCCTCCCGGCCGGTACGCAGCAGGTGGGCGCCCTCGTCGGTGAGGGAGAAGACCACCTGGCGTCCGTCGGTCGGGTGCGGGGCGCGCACCACGAGGGCGCGCTCCTCCAGCGCGGCCAGCGTCGCCCGCATGGACTGCGGCCGGACGAGTTCGCCGCGGGCCAGCGCGGCCGTGGTGGCCGGGCCCTCGCGGTCGAGACGGCTGATCACGGACTGCTGGGAGGGGGTGATCTCGGCCCCGGCGGAAGCCGTGCGCATGCGTCGCGAGAGCTGCGCGACGAGCGTGGTCAGCTCGTCGGCGGTGCGGATGCGTTCGGCCCGGGACATGTCTCCAGCGTAGGAGATCAACAGGAAGACTTGCAAGTTTGCCTGTCGAACGGGGCGGGTGCGGAAGTGGCTGCTGGGTGGCTGCGGGTCGGGTGGGTCAGGTGGGGGTCGGGCTCGGGTCCGGCGGGGGTCCGGTGCGGGTCTCCCGCGGGGTCGGGTGCGCCGGACCCGGGCGGGCGTGCGCGGAGCCGAAAACTCGCTGTAGCAAGCCCGTAACGGAGCGGGTGTCCAATGCCGGACGGAGGCCGGACCCCCGCGTGGCCCGGCGCGTGACGGTGGAGGGTGTGATGGCGGGCGAATTCGCGTACTACTACCGGTCCTTGCTCGCGGCCCTCGGCGAACGGCCGGGCTGGTACGGGGTGTTCGCCGAGCGGGACCCGGAAGCCGCGGCCGCGTACAGCAGCGGCCGCCAGGTGCCGCCGTGGGACGTCGTCCGTACGATGCTGCGCGACGTCGCGGCCAACGCCGGTGCGGCCGACACCGATCCGGCCGAGGCAGGCCGGGCCTACGCGCTGCACCGCGCCGCGACCGCGGCCGAGGACGCGGCACAGGGTGCCCCCCATGTGCTGCGCGGGCGCCTCGAATCGGCGGTCCGGGCACGTGACGGAGCGGCGGCGCGCGCCCGTGGCGCCGCGCGTGCCTACGAGGACGCGGGTGGCGCCTCGGGTCCGGCCGCCGCCCGGCTGGCGAACGGGCTCGCCTGGGCGCGGGACGACCTGGCGCGGGCGTCGGCGCGCTGCGAGGAGTTGCGGGGGCGGCTGACGGGGGTAGCGGGCCCCACCGGTTCAACAGGTCTGGCAGGACCGGCGGGAGTCGCGCGACCGGGACCCGCGGATGAGCGTCCGGAGACGGTCGCGCCCACCCCGACGGGAGTGGACAGGCCGGCCGAGGAGACGGTGGTGCCGCGGCGGCCCACGGGAGCGCGGTTCGCCGGTTCCGGGGGCGGGGAGTCCGCCGGATCGACCGCCGAGGGCGCGGTACCCGCCGCCGGGGGCCGGGTGCGGTCGGCCGCGCCGCGCGGGGCCCGCTTCGCCGGGGCGCCCGCCGCCGTCGTCGTCGAGGCGGTGCTCCCGGGGCAGGCCGGGCCCGCCACCGGGCCGCTGCCGAGTGGTGCGCGGTTCGCCGGCGCCCCGAAAGCGTCCGAACCCGCGGCCGCGGCGGCGCCCGCCCGCGACCCGCGCTGGACCGCCGAGGCGCAGGCCGGCGCGGCCCGGCTCGGCGCGCTGCGACGGGCCGGGGAGAGCGGCGCCGCCTACCTCGTCCTGTGCGCCGCCGCCGAGGGGCCGGCAGACCGTATCCCTTACGTCGTACGGGAGTTGGAGCGCACCGGGCTCGGCGCCGACGTGGCCACCCTGCTCTGGGAGATCGCCGCGCTCCCGCCGCACCCGCTCGCCGAGGCCGTCGCCGCGCTCGCCGCCGACGGTCGCGGACCCGACTGCCGTACCCTCCTGCGCCAGGCCGCGGGCCGGCCGCCCGAGGACGTCGCCGTCGTGGCCGACCTCCTCCAACAGGCGGGCCGCACCGGCGAGTCCGGCGAGCTTCTCGAAACCCTCGCCCGGTCGCGCCCCGCGGCCACCGCGGCTGCCGTCGCCCGGACCCGGACGTCCCTCGCCGAACCCCTCCTCGCGGCCGCCGCCCGCGTCTCCCGCGCCTGCCGGCGGGACGTCTCCGCCGCGCTGCGCGGCTGACAGCGCGCGGCGGCGCCGCCCCGCGGCAGGCGCGGACGGAGTCGAACCGGGCTCAGCCGACGAGCAGTTCGGCCTTGAGCCGCTTCAGCGTGCCGGTGCCGAGCCCGAGGCCCTTGGCGAGGTAGGCGTCGAACGAGCCGTAGTTCTTGTGGACTTCGGCGAATCCGTTGGCGAGGTACTCCGGGCGCACGTCCAGCAGCGGCTTGTAGATCGCGGCCTGGGCGGCGGGCATCGACGCCAGGGTCGCGGCGTTGGACGCGGCCAGGTACTGGTTGCTGGCGAGGTAGTCCTGCTCCACCCTGTTCCGGGGCACGCCCAGCGCTGTCAGCAGGGTTGCGCTCGCCCATCCGGTGCGGTCCTTGCCGGCCGAGCAGTGGTACAGCGCGTTGAGGTCCTGCGACTGCGCCAGACCGGTGAAGACGCCGTGGTAGGCGGTCTGCGCCTGCTGCGAGTCCACCATCTGCGCCTCGCCGTCGACCATCATCTGCTCCGCCTGCGCGGCGGTGGTCGGGTTGAAGCCGGAGATGCTGCCGACCACGTTCTCCTGGATGTCGGTGGCACCGGCCGGGACCTGGTCGGGCGAGGCGGTGCGCTCGGCGTCGGTGCGCAGGTCGTAGACGGTGTGGATGCCGAGCCGCCGCAGCTCGGCGAGGTCGGCGGCGGTCAGCTTCGAGAGGTCGCCCGAGCGGTACACCACACCCATCCGCACCCACTGGCCGTCGCTGGTGCGGTAGCCGCCCGCGTCAAGGAAGTTGGGTGCCGACGCCAGGTGCAGGCTGCGGTCGGCCAGCGTCAGGCCCTCGCCCCGGCGGGGGACCAGTCGGAACCACCAGCGGTCCGCCGCGCCCAGCCCCTTGACCTCGACCGTGGCGCTCGTGCCGCCGTGCGCCACGGGGTGGCGGTAGTCGATGCCGTCCTGGGTGCGTCCGGCGTAGACCGTGACACCGTTCGACCGCGCGGCGGACCAGTTGATCGTGAAGGTCCCGTCGTCACCCCGGGTGACGGTGGCCGTGGTGAAGGGGATCGCGGGGGCGCTCGCGTGCGCGGGCTTCCGGCCGTGGTCGTCCGCCGCCTGCGCGGCCGGCGCGACCAGCGTCGCGCCGAGCCCGAGGGCGGTGAGCGTCGCCGCGGCGACGGCCAGACGCCGCCGCCCCCGCGGCACCTCGGCGACGGGAAGGGCGGAGCGGGTGGGGTCGTACGTGCTCTCGTTCATGCGGCGGACGCTAGGTGTACGACACACGTAAACGGTTGACCCGCGATGGCCCCGGGGTTGCGGTCGGGTGAACGCGAGAACGTCCGCGGTGCGGCTTGCGGGAACGGGTGCACCAGGGGTGCGTGTGGTGCGAGCGTGGTGCACTCACGACGTTTCCCGTGCGAGCCGCAGACGTGCGTCGTCCGGAGCGGCGGCCTGGTCCTGCTGATGTGCAACCTCACCGCTCCCGGGGGAGGCAAACCGCAGCCCGCCCTCGCGCTCAATCCCGCCCCCTTCGCATCCTGAACCCGCCCGGCGGATCCCGTGCCGGCCTCGTTCCGATGCCGCCGTATGGGTCGGGCGACCGCGAAACAAGCCCGTCGTCGGCTGGTAACCGCACGGGCCTTGCCAGAGTGGGGCGTGGGTTCTACGTTCGTCGGACGGCTGGATCTACGGGCGTAGAACCGACGTGAGGTCGCGTCAGAGGAGCTGCGGATGAGCAACGTCGTACGGGCCGCCTTGGTGCAGGCCACGTGGACCGGGGACACCGAGTCGATGATCGCCAAGCACGAGGAGCATGCGCGGGCCGCGGCCGCGCAGGGCGCGAAGGTGATCGGGTTCCAGGAGGTGTTCAACGCCCCCTACTTCTGCCAGGTGCAGGAGGCCGAGCACTACCGGTGGGCCGAGCCGGTGCCGGACGGGCCGACGGTGCGCCGGATGCGGGCGCTCGCCGAGGAGACCGGAATGGTCATCGTGGTGCCGGTCTTCGAGGTCGAGCAGTCCGGCCACTACTACAACACCGCCGCGGTGATCGACGCGGACGGCAGCTACCTCGGCAAGTACCGCAAGCACCACATCCCGCAGGTCAAGGGCTTCTGGGAGAAGTACTACTTCAAACCCGGCAACCTCGGCTGGCCCGTCTTCGACACCGCGGTCGGCCGGATCGGCGTGTACATCTGCTACGACCGGCACTTCCCCGAGGGCTGGCGCGCCCTGGGCCTGGCCGGGGCGCAGCTCGTCTACAACCCGTCGGCCACCAGCCGCGGCCTGTCGGCGTACCTGTGGCAGCTGGAGCAGCCCGCGGCGGCCGTCGCGAACGAGTACTTCATCGCGGCGATCAACCGCGTCGGCACCGAACCGTACGGCGACAACGACTTCTACGGCTCCAGCTACTTCGTCGACCCCCGCGGCCAGCTGGTCGACGGCGCCGCCTCCGACACGAAGGAGGAACTCCTCGTCCGCGACCTCGACTTCGACCTGATCGACGAGGTCCGGCAGACCTGGGCGTTCTACCGCGACCGCAGGCCGGACGCCTACGGCGACCTGACGGAGGCGTGAGCCGATGGCCACCGTGACCGAGAGCGCGCACGCCGCACTGTACGCCCGGCACCAGGCGGTCCTGCCGGACTGGCTGGCCACCTACTACGCCCGGCCGATCGAGCTGACGCACGGCGAGGGCCGGCACGTCTGGGACGCCGAGGGCAACCGCTACCTGGACTTCTTCGGCGGCATCCTCACCACGATGACCGCGCACGCCCTTCCCCAGGTGACCGCCGCCGTCGCCGAGCAGGCCGGGCGGATCCTGCACACCTCGACGCTCTACCTCAGCCGGCAGGCGGTCGAGCTGGCCGAGCGGATCGCCCAGCTGTCCGGCATCCCGGACGCACGGGTGTTCTTCACCAGTTCCGGCACCGAGGCCAACGACACCGCGCTGCTGCTGGCCACCACCCACCGCCGTTCCAACCAGGTGCTGGCGCTGCGCAACAGCTACCACGGCCGCTCCTTCACCTCCATCGGCATCACCGGCAACTCGGCCTGGTCGCCGACCAGCCTCTCCCCGCTCCAGACCCTCTACGTGCACGGCGGGGTGCGCACCCGCGGGCCGTACGCGCACCTGACGGACGCGGAGTTCACCGCCGCGTGCGTGGCGGACCTGGAGGACCTGCTGGGGCAGGCGAACGGGACCGTCGCGGCGCTGATCGCCGAACCGGTGCAGGGCGTCGGCGGGTTCACCTCCGGGCCGGACGGCCTGCTGGCGGCGTTCAAGCGGGTCCTGGACCGGCACGGCATCCTGTGGATCACCGACGAGGTGCAGACCGGATGGGGCCGTACCGGCGACCACTTCTGGGGCTGGCAGGCGCACGGCGAGGCCGGCCCGCCGGACATCCTCACCTTCGCCAAGGGCATCGGCAACGGCATGTCCATGGGCGGTGTGGTGGCCCGTGCCGAGGTGATGAACTGCCTGGACGCGAACTCCATCTCCACCTTCGGCGGCAGCCCGATCACCACCGCGGGCGCGCTGGCCAACCTCGCGTACCTGCTCGACCACGACCTGCAGGGAAACGCCCGCCGGGTCGGCGGCCTGCTGAAATCGCGGCTGGACGCGGTCGCCGCCCGCAGCGGGATCGTCCGCGAGGTGCGCGGCCGGGGCCTGATGCTCGGGGTGGAGCTGGTCGAGCCCGGCACCGACACCCCGTCACCGGCCGCGGCCTCGCTCGTCCTGGAGGCCGCACGCGAGCACAGCCTGCTGATCGGCAAGGGCGGCCGGGCGGGCAACGCGCTGCGGATCGCGCCGCCGTTGACGCTCACCGTCGCCGAGGCGGAGGAGGGCGCCGACGCGCTGCGCGCCGCCCTGGAGGACGCGCAGGCCGAACTGGAGAAGTCCGGGACGCGGAAGGGGGAGACGCGATGACCCGCACGCTGATCCGGGGCGGCCTGGTGATCACCGCCGCCGACGAGGTCCACGCCGACGTGCTGATCGAGGGCGGCCGGATCGCCGCGCTCGCGGCCCGCGAGAGCGACACCGCGGCCGGCTGGACCGCCGACACCGTCATCGACGCCACCGACCGCTACGTCATCCCCGGCGGCGTCGACGCGCACACCCACATGGAGATGCCGTTCGGCGGCACCGTCGCCTCCGACACCTTCGAGACCGGCACCCGCGCCGCCGCCTGGGGCGGCACCACCACCATCGTCGACTTCGCCATCCAGCAGATGGGCGGGAGCCTGCGGGCCGGGCTGGACGCCTGGCACGCCAAGGCCGACGCGCGGTGCGCGATCGACTACGCCTTCCACATGATCGTCGCCGACGTCAACGAGCCGGTGCTCAAGGAGATGGACATCCTCGTCGAGGAGGGGGTGACCAGCTTCAAGCTCTTCATGGCCTACCCCGGCGTCTTCTACAGCGACGACGGCAGGATCCTGCGGGCGATGCAGCGCGCCTCGGCCAACGGCGGACTGATCATGACGCACGCCGAGAACGGCATCGCCATCGACGTGCTGGTGCAGCAGGCTCTCGCCGCGGGGAAGACCGACCCGCGCTACCACGGCGAGGTCCGGCACGCCCTGCTGGAGGCGGAGGCGACCCACCGGGCGATCCAGCTCGCCCGGGTCGCGGGCGCGCCGCTGTACGTGGTGCACGTCTCCGCGCAGCAGGCCGTGGCCGAGCTGATCACGGCCCGCGACCAGGGCCTGCCGGTCTTCGGCGAGACCTGCCCGCAGTACCTGTTCCTGTCCACCGACAACCTCGCCGAGCCGGGCTTCGAGGGCAGCAAGTACGTGTGCAGCACCCCGCTGCGGCCGCGCGAGCACCAGGCCGCGCTGTGGCAGGGCCTGCGCACCGACGACCTCCAGGTGGTCTCCACCGACCACTGCCCGTTCTGCTTCACCGGGCAGAAGGACATCGGCGTCGGCGACTTCTCCAAGATCCCCAACGGCCTGCCCGGGGTGGAGAACCGGATGGACCTGCTGCACCAGGCCGTCCTGGACGGCCACCTCACCCGCCGCCGCTGGATCGAGATCGCCTGCGCCACCCCGGCCCGGATGTTCGGGCTCTACCCGCGCAAGGGCACCCTCGCCCCGGGCGCCGACGCGGACGTGGTGGTCTACGACCCGCACGCCGAGCAGGTGCTCTCCGCGCAGACCCACCACATGAACGTCGACTACAGCGCGTACGAGGGCCGCCGGATCACCGGGCGGGCCCAGACCGTGCTCTCCCGCGGGGTGCCGGTGATCCAGGACGGCGCGTACGTCGGCAGGGCCGGGCACGGGCAGTACGTGCCGCGCGGCACCTGCCAGTTCCTCGGCTGACCCGCGCGCCGCCCCACCCGTGATCCGCCGCCCACCGTGACCTCCCACCCATGATCCGCCCTGAACGAGCGCCCCCGTTGAAGGAGTGATGCCGCCATGGACTTCGGCCTCGTCCTGCAGACCGACCCGCCCGCCTCCGACGTCGTCGGGCTGATGCGCCGCGCCGAGGCCAACGGCTTCAGCCACGGCTGGACCTTCGACTCCGCCGTGCTGTGGCAGGAGCCGTTCGTCATCCACAGCCGCATCCTCGACCACACCGACCACCTCACCGTCGGCACCATGGTCACCAACCCCGGCACCCGCACCTGGGAGGTGACCGCCTCCACCTTCGCCACCCTCAACTCGATGTACGGCAACCGCACCGTGTGCGGCATCGGCCGCGGCGACTCCGCGATGCGGGTGGCGGGCCGCCCGCCCAACACCCTCGCCCGCCTCGGCGAGGCGATCGGCGTCATCCGCGACCTGGCCGAGGGCCGCGAGGCCACCGTCGACGGCACCGCGCTGCGGCTGCCGTGGGTGGAGGACGGGCGGCTGCCGGTGTGGATGGCCGCCTACGGCCCGAAGGCCCTGGCCATGGCGGGGGAGCAGGCCGACGGCTTCATCCTGCAACTCGCCGACGTCTACCTGACCGAGCAGATGGTCAAGGCGGTGCGCGCCGCCGCCGAGCGGGCCGGCCGCGACCCGGCCGCGGTCACCGTCTGCGTGGCCGCGCCCGCGTACGTCACGGACGGCTCGGCCGAGGGCCTCGCGCACGCCCGAGAGCAGTGCCGCTGGTTCGGCGGCATGGTCGGCAACCACGTCGCCGACCTCGTCGCCCGGTACGGCGAGCACTCCGCCCTGGTGCCCGACGAGTTGACCGCCTACGTCAAGCAGCGGCGCGGCTACGACTACGCGCACCACGGCCGGGCCGGCAACCCCGACACCGCCTTCGTGCCCGACGACATCGTGGACCGCTTCTGCCTGATCGGCCCGCCCCAGGCCCACCTGGACAAGCTGGCGGCGCTGCGCGCCCTCGGCGTCGACCAGTTCGCCCTCTACGCCATGCACGACGCCAAGGAGGCCGTCGTGGACGCCTACGGAAAAGACATCATTCCCGCGCTGAGGTGAACCGCACCGAGATGAGGTCCTCATGGCCATAGCCGAGACCGCGGGCGACCGCGTCGATCTCCCCGCCGGGGCGGCCCCGCCCGCCGGCACCTACGCCAACCCCGACCTGCTGCCCGTCCCCGTCGCCCGGCGCACCTGGACCACCTACAACTTCGCCGCCCTGTGGGTCGGCATGGCCCACAACGTCACCTCCTGGACGCTCGCGTCCGGCCTGGTCGCCCTCGGCATGGACTGGAAGCAGGCCGTGCTCACCATCGCGCTGGCCAACGTCATCGTCCTGGCCCCGATGCTGCTGGTCGGGCACGCCGGGCCGAAGTACGGCATACCGTTCCCGGTGCTGGCGCGCGCGGCGTTCGGGCTGCGCGGGGCCAACCTGCCGGCCGTGGTGCGCGCGGCGGTGGCCTGCGCGTGGTTCGGCATCCAGACCTGGATCGGCGGCCAGGGCATCTTCGTGCTGCTCGACCGGGTCATGCCCGGGAACTGGGCCGGCGCGGCGAGGATCGGCGCCTACCCATGGCCGCTGTGGCTGTGCTTCGGGCTGTTCTGGCTGCTCGAACTGGCCATCATCGCCCGCGGCATGGAGACGCTGCGCCGCTTCGAGAACTGGGCAGCGCCCTTCGTCCTGGTCGGCGCGGTGGCCCTGCTGGTGTGGATGTCGGTGAAGGCCGGCGGCTTCGGGCCGCTGCTCGACCAGCCCTCCCGTCTCGGCTGGGGCCACCACTTCTGGAAGGTCTTCTTCCCCGCCCTGATGGGCATGATCGGCTACTGGTCGACCCTCTCGCTCAACATCCCCGACTTCACCCGGTTCGGAGCCGGCCAGCGGGCCCAGACCCGCGGCCAGGCGCTCGGCCTGCCCACCACGATGACCGCGTTCGCCCTGCTGTCGGTGCTGGTCACCTCCGGTGCCCAGGCGGTCTACGGCGGCGGCGACGCCACGCTGTGGGACCCGGTCGCGCTCAGCGCCAGGAGCAGCAGCGACCTGGGGCTGCTCTACGCGCTGGTCACGGTGCTGATCGCCACCCTGTCGGTCAACCTCGCGGCCAACGTGGTCTCCCCGGCGTACGACCTGTCCCATCTCGCGCCGCGGTTCATCACCTTCCGCACCGGCGCGCTGATCACCGGCGTGGTCGGCGTGGTCATCTTCCCCTGGAAGCTGATCTCCAGCCCGGAGATCTACATCTACACCTGGCTCGGCGTCGTCGGCGGGGTGCTCGGCACGGTGGCCGGCGTCCTCATCGCCGACTACTGGGTGATCCGCCGCACCACCCTGCACCTGGGCGAGTTGTACGACCCGGCCGGCCGCTACTGGTACGACGGCGGCTGGAACTGGCGGGCCGTGGCGGCGTTCGTGGTCGGCGGGCTGCTCGCGGTGGGCGGCTCCTCCTCGGCAGCGGGCGAGGGCCCCTTTCCACGGCACGGCCTGATCCCCTTCCTCGAACCGCTCGCCGACTACGGGTGGGCGGTGGGCCTGGCGGCCGCGTTCGTCGTCTACCTCACGCTGATGAGGATCGCCCGACCGAGGGAGGCGGCCGTCTGATTGGATGGCGGCATGGGCGACGAGGCAGGCGTGGCGGGGCTCGACGCGGCGGACCAGGTGTCCGACGCGCTCATGGCCACCGTGGAGGAGACGATCAGGGACGTCGTCGCGGCGGAGGTCGTGCCGCGCTGGCGCCGGCTGGCCGACGCCGACATCGTCGAGAAGCACGGTCCGCACGACCTGGTCACCACCGCCGACCGGCGCGCGGAGGAGGCCCTGACCGAGCGGCTGCCCGCCCTGCTGCCCGGGTCGGTCGTCGTCGGCGAGGAGGCGGTGGCCGCCGACCCGTCGCTGCTCCAACTGCTGCTCGGCGACGCCCCGGTGTGGGTGATCGACCCGGTCGACGGCACCTCCGCGTTCGTCCGCGGCGACCCCGGCTTCTCCACGCTGGTCAGCCTCGTCGTCGGCGGCCGGCCGGTGGCCTCCTGGACGTACGCCCCGCAGCTGGGCATGTTCGCCACGGCCCGGCGCGGCAAGGGCGCCTACCTCGACGGCGAGCGGCTGCACACCGCGCGGGGCCGCGAGCCGCTGCGGCTGTGGATCTCCAACCCGGTCTTCCGCGACGAGGAGGAGCGCGCCGCGCTCGTCCGGCTGGAGGCCGCCGGCGTGGAGACGGTGCCGTGCGTCACCAGCGCGGGACTGGCCTACCTGGAGGTGGCCCGCGGCCTCGCCGACGGGGTGGCCTTCTTCTGGGAGGCGCCCTGGGACCACTCCGCGGGCCTGCTGCTGGTCTCGGAGGCGGGCGGAGCGAGCCTGACGCCCGCGGGGGAGCCGTTCCGTGTGGCCGGGGGCAACCGGCTGCCGTTCACGGTGACGAGGGACGCGGCGACCGCCGAGCGGGTGGTGCGCACCCTGGGAGTGGGCTTCGCGGAAGGCGCGAAGACCCCCGGTCAGGAAGGCGGCGCGCGGTGAGCCGGGCGGTCGTGGCCGACGCGGTCGTGGTCGGCGCCGGGCCGAACGGTCTGACGGCCGCGGTCGAACTCGCCCGCGCGGGACTGTCCGTCCAGGTCTACGAGGCGGCCGGCACCGTCGGCGGCGGCGCCCGCACCGAGGAACTGACGCTGCCCGGGTTCCGCCACGACCCCTGCTCGGCGGTGCACCCCTTCGGCATCGGCTCGCCCGCGTTCGGCGCGCTGCCCCTGGCCCGGCACGGCCTGGAGTGGCTCCAGCCGGAGGTGCCGATGGCGCACCCGTTCCCGGACGGCACCGCGGCCGTGCTGGGCCGCACCGTCGGCCAGACCGCCGCCTCGCTCGGTCCGCGCGACGCCCCCGTCTACCGCCGGCTGATGGCCCCGTACGTCGGCCACTGGGAGAGCATGGCCGCCGACTTCTTCCGGCCGCCGTGGGCCGGGCTGCCCCAGGACCCGTACCGTTTCGCCCGGTTCGGGCTCGCCGGGCTGCCGCCGGTCGCGCTGCTGGCCCTCAGGTTCCGCGGTGCCAAGGCCCGCGGGATGCTCGCCGGCCTGGCCGGGCACGCCATCACCCGCCTCACCGGGCCACTGACCGGCGCGATGGCGATGATGTTCGCGCTCGCCGGTCACGAGCGCGGCTGGCCGGTCGCCCGTGGTGGCTCGCAGGCGATCAGTGACGCCCTCGCCGGCCACCTCGCGGAGCTCGGCGGGTCGATCACCACCGGCGTGACCGTCCGCAAGCTGGACGAACTCCCGCCCGCCCGCGCCTACGTGTTCGACACCTCGCCCACCGCGCTGGCCCGGATCGCCTCGCTCGGCGACGCCTACCGGGGCTATCGCTACGGCCCGTCCGTCTTCAAGATCGACTACGCGCTGGACGGCCCCGTGCCGTGGACCGCCCCGGTCGCCCGGCGGGCCGGCACCGTCCACGTCGGCCCCACCTACACCGAGATCGGCGACGCGCTGAACCGGGCCGTGGTCGGCCGCCCGCCCCAGACGCCCTTCCTCATCACCACCCAGCCCAGCGTGGTCGACCCGTCCAGGGCGCCCGAGGGCAAGCACGTCTTCTGGGCGTACGGCCATGTCCCGCGCGGCTGGCACGGGGACGCCACCGACGCCGTCGAGCGGCAGATCGAGCGCTTCGCGCCCGGTTTCCGCGACCTGGTGCTGGCCCGCGCCGTCACCGGGCCCGCCGCGCTGGCCGCCCGCAACGCCAACTATGTCGAGGGCGACATCGCCTGCGGCGCCTTCGCCGGCCTGCAGACCGTGCTGCGGCCCCGGCTCGCCGCGATCCCCTACGCCACGCGCCGGCCCGGCGTGTTCCTGTGCTCCTCCGCGACACCGCCCGGCCCCGGTGTCCACGGCATGAGCGGCCACAACGCGGCCAAGGCGGTGCTGCGCCACCTGCGCCGATCGGCCGCGCGGGACTGAGGCGGCGTCCGGCGGCCGCCCCTGTCCCCGGATCAGGAGCGGTGCACCCGGCGGTGGCTCCAGATCAGCAGCCCGAGCACGATGAGGCCGGACAGGATCAGACTGGTCCCGGTGCTCCAGCCCGCGAACGGCAGCCAGGAGAGCGCACGCGTGCCCCAGACGACGCCGGCCCCGATCAGCGCCAGGCCGGCGAGCGCGGTCCCGGCGATCCGCCAGCGCGACGCCACGCTCGCCTCGACGCCCTGCATCGCCTGGGTGCGGACCGGATCCACGAAGCGGGCCACCGCGGGCAGCGCGCGCGAGAGCAACACCAGCCCGGCCAGCACCAGCAGCAGTCCGGGCCCGGGCAGCACCAGCAGCGCCACCCCGATCACCAGCACGACGACCCCGGCGGCTCCCAGCAAGAGGCGTTTGACCGGGTGCAGGGGCCGGGAGCGGCGTGCCGTGCCGGGGCGCCCGCCGTCGTCCGCACCGTCCGACGGTCCGGCTTCCTCCGGTTCGTCCTCTCCCGACCGCCGCGTGCTCACCCGCTCACGGTAACCGCGGGCCCGCCACCGGCCCGCGGCAACGCGCCCACCGGCGCGACCCGGACCGCCCCGGTCAGAGCTCCGACGCACCCCACGCGGTGACGGACACCTCGTCGCCCACCGCCAGCGCGCCGGGCCGGGTCACGGAGAACTTGCTGCCGAACGCGACCCCGCCCGCGGCCGCCCGGCGGTACGCCGCCAGCGTGCGCAGCGGCTCCGGCCCGGCCCGGGTTCCGCTGTGCTGGTCGACCAGCGTGACCGCACAGCGGATGGCGAGCTTGGTGTAGCCCAGTTCCGCGCTCCCGACGGCCAACCGGCGGACCAGGTCCTCCTGATGGGGCTCGTCCCACCCGTCGACGACGAGGTTGGGCCGGAACCTGCTCATGGGCAGCGGGCGGCCCCCGCCCGCCTCGATCCGCCGGTTCAGCGCGTCCAGCGAGGAGCGGGAGAGGACGTGTACGGCACTGCTGTCGGCCCAGCCGGACGTGCCGGGGGTCAACCCGTCGGTCACGCGGTCGTGTTCGGGTGGCACCCGGACCAGCCGGCTCGGTGCGCCGAGCACCTCCGACAGCCACGTGGCGGCCGCCTCGCCCTGGTCGATGCCCTGGTAGGCGGTGCCGAACAGCCGCACCTCGCCCCGCGCGGACGCCGTGTCGACCTCGACGCGCAGGGGGTCGGCCCCCGGGGCCCGCAGCGTGAGCCGCTCCCCGTCCGCACCGATCTCGGGGCGGACGACGGCCAGCCGCGGGTCGCGCCGCTGGCTGCGGAACACCCCGTCCTTGTCGACCACCATGAAACCGCGGTCATGGGCGACTCCCGCGCCGGCCAGGAAGGCCGCGGCAGCGGGAGCGCCCGCGCATCCTTTGACGGGGTAGCAGATCAGATCGACGACGCGGGCCACCGGGCGATCGTACTGAGCGGCACCGACAGGAGGGCACGGGCCGCCGCGCGGCAGCCTGTCGCGGAAACGGCGAGCGGGCCGTGCCCCGCAACCGCGACGGGGCGGTTCGGGGGCACGGCCCGCTGCGGGCCGGTCCGCGGATCGAACGGAGCGATCAGGCGGACGGGTAGCCGTAGCCCTGGCCGGGCTGCTGCGGGGGCTGCGCGCCGCCCTGCTGCGGGTAGCCGTAGCCGGGGGCCGGGGCCTGGTAGCCCTGCTGCTGGTAGCCGATCTGCGCGGGCTGGTTGACCTGGAAGGCGGCGTTGGGGTCGCGCACCTCGGACAGCGCGCGCTTGAAGATCACCTTCGAGAAGTAGCCGGCGCCGAAGAATATGCACTGCATGACGTACCAGAACTGCTCGGCGCCGGTCAGCTCGACCAGGCCGTACTCGCTCAGCGCCTTCTTCGCCGGGACCTTGGCGAAGTAGTAGGCGCCGAAGTAGATGCAGCCGAGGACGTACCAGAACTTCTCCCAGGACGTGTTGGTGCCACGTCCGAGGTACTGCCGTTCCGCCATGGGTCGTTCCGCCTTCTGTCGCTCGTGGTGGGAAAGCCGGGGTATGCCGATCCGGCTCCTCTCGGAGCGATGCCAGATTGCCCGACCGTCGTGTGGTGGGCACGTCCCCCGTGCGCAGACCGCATCCTACGAGGTGAGGAGCATGAATGTCCCGCCGATTGGGTGAACTCTTGCGACGTGGGCAGGCGTTCACTAATCTTACTCGCCAGTAAGATTACTCTGGAGTCAGAAAGAGGCGCCGGCATGGCCGCACTTGGTGATCTCGACCTGGAGGCACTCGACTTCGGTGCGGTGGCCCCGCAGGAGTTCGCCAGGATCGTGAAGGGCCTGCCGGGCCGGCGGATCGCCGAGCTGATGGCCGGGCCGCAGCGCCGCCGGGTGCTGGACGAGGTGTTCGGGCGGATGCACACCCTGTTCAAGCCCGAGGCCGCGGGCGACCGGGACGCCCTCATCCGCTGGCGGATCACCGTCAGCGGCCTGGAGCCGGGCGCCGACGACGACGTCTACGAGACGCACATCGCCGCCGGCACCTGCACCGTCACCCCGGAACGCACCGACCGCACCCCGCAGTTGAGCCTCACCATGGCCGCGCCGGAGTTCCTGCGGCTCGTCTCGGGCAACGCCTCGGGGCCGACCCTGTTCTTCACCCGCAAGCTGAAGGTGAACGGCGACATCCGGCTGGCGGGCGGCCTCACCTACTTCTTCGACATCCCCAAACCCTGAGCCTGCGCCCTGGCCTTCCGCTCCGGCCTTCCGCGCCGACCGTCCTCGGGTCAGCCGCGCGCCGGGGTCCCGTCGACCAGTTCGGCGGGCCCGGTGCCGTCCGCCAGCGCGGCCAGCCCGGCGCGGATGCGGCGCGCGCCGCCCTCGTAGAGGTACTCCTCCAGGTCGTCCACCGCGACCAGCCGCCAGGAGTCCAGCTCCTCCTCCTGCAGCCGGATCGCCCCGAACTGCTCCTCGTCGAGCAGCCCGCCGTCGTAGAGGTAGATGACCAGCGGCGGTCGCGCGGTGCCGGCGATCCAGTCCACCGCGAGCAGCGCGCCGGGCGGCAGGTCGAGGCCGATCTCCTCCAGCGTCTCCCGGCGGGCGCCCTCCCGCGGGGTCTCGCCCCGGTCCGACTCGATGGTGCCGCCCGGCAGCGTCCAGGTGCCGTCGTCCCGGTAGTTCGGCTCGACCAGCAGGACCCGGCCGTCGGCGGAGCGGAACAGGGTGTTCGCGCTCGCCAGGATCTTCGGCAGCGAGGCGATGTAGGTGGCGTAGTCGGTGGTCATGGCATCCAACCTACGGGGCCCGCGCGGCAGGTGGGATAGGGTCCGGAGCGGCGCGACGTTCCGTTTCGGATCAGGAGATCTCAGGTGTCCGATGCTGCAAAGAGGCGGACGGGGCATGTGCTCGTCGCCGCCGACAAGTTCAAGGGCTCGCTGACCGCGGTCGAGGTCGCCGCCCACGTCACGGCCGGGCTGCACCAGGTCGCGCCCGAGGTGACCGTCGCGTCGCTGCCCGTGGCCGACGGCGGTGACGGGACCGTGGACGCCGCCGTCGCCGGCGGATTCGAGCGCCGCACCCTGCGGGTGACCGGCCCGCTCGGCGAGCCGGTCGAGGCCGCGTACGCGCTGCGCGAGGACACCGCCGTGGTGGAGATGGCCGAGGCGTCGGGCCTGCGGCACCTGCCGCCCGGAGTCTTCGCACCGCTCACCGCCACCACGTACGGCACCGGCGAGCTGCTGCGCGCCGCGCTCGACGCCGGTGCGCGCACCCTCGTGCTCGGCGTCGGGGGCAGCGCCACCACCGACGGCGGGGCGGGCATGCTCAGCGCGCTCGGCGCCCGGTTGCTGGACGCGGAGGGAGTGCCCGTCGCACCCGGCGGCGCCGCGCTGGCCGCGCTCGCCACCGCCGACCTGTCCACGCTGGACCCGCGGCTGGCGGCCGCCGAGATCGTGCTCGCCAGCGACGTCGACAACCCGCTGCGCGGGCCGAAGGGCGCCGCCGCGGTCTACGGCCCGCAGAAAGGCGCCTCCGCGGAGGAGGTGGCCCTCCTCGACGGCGCGCTCGGGCAGTACGCCGCGGTGCTCGGCGCCGCGCTCGGTGGTGCCGCGCTCGCCGCCGTCGACGCGCCCGGGGCGGGCGCGGCCGGCGGGATCGGCTACGGCGCCCTCGTCGGGCTGGGGGCGTCCTTCCGGCCCGGGATCGACGTGTTCCTCGACGTCCTCGGCTTCGCCGCCGCCCTCGAACGGGCCGACCTCGTCATCACCGGGGAGGGGTCCCTGGACGCCCAGACGCTGCACGGCAAGGCGCCGGTCGGGGTGGCCGCGGCGGCGGGCGCCCGCGGCGTGCCGGTGGTCGCGGTGTGCGGCCGCCTCGCCCTTTCTCCCGCGGAGCTGGCGGGGGCGGGGATCAGCCGCGCGTACGCTCTCGCGGAGCTGGAGCCGGATCCGGCCCGCAGTATGGCCCAGGCCGGGCCGCTGCTCGAACGCGTGGCGGTGCGGCTCGCCTCCGAGGTTCTGGGGCGCCCCTGAGTTTCCGGGGTGCCCCTGACCCTCCGGGGTGCCCCGTCCTGCGAGTTGCGGGACCTTGCGGTCCGCGGTGGCTTGTCGCGCAGTTCCCCGCGCCCCTGGTGGTTGCCCTCTCTTCGAGGAGAGCCGCACAACCCTGGGGGTGGTGGCCCTTTTTCGCGGAGGGAGCCTCACAGCCCTGGGGGTTGTTGGCCTTCTGTTCGCGGAGGGAGCCGCACATACTCAGGGGCGCGTGGGGGCACCTCCCAGCCGCCAGGCTGGGGGAGAACTGCGCGACAAGCCCACCACCGGCAGGGTGGTCCCTCGACCGGTGAGCAGGGGCACCCTGGGGGGTCAGGGCGCCCCAGGGGTCAGCGCGCCGTCGCCCGTTCGCGACGGTTGGCTCGGAACGTGTTGACCCGGCGGGTGGTCGCGAACCCGGGGATCGTCGCCGCGGCCACGCACTGGAGGGCGCAGCCGGCCTGGAGGAGCTGGTGGCCGCCGGGGATGTCGAGCGACCAGGCGGCGAGGCAGCCCATGCTCACCAGGGTCCAGCAGAAGGTGATCAGGGCGAGCCGGCCGCGCGGTTTCGGGTACTCGACCCGGCTCACCATCAGCCAGGCGACCCCGACGATCGCGATCACGGTGGGCAGGAACGGCAGCTCCAGCAGCACCAGGGAGACCACGGTCATCGCCCCGAAGGGGCTGGGCATGCCCTGGAAGACCCCGTCACGGAGCGTGGTGCAGGAGAAGCGGGCCAGCCGCAGCACCACCGCGAGGACGACGAGGACGGCAGCGGCAGCGGCCACCTTGCCGTGCGCGTCGTCGGACACGATGCCCCAGACGACGATGAAGTAGGCGGGAGCGAGCCCGAAACTGATCAGGTCGGACAGGTTGTCCAGTTCGGCGCCCATCGCGGAACTGCGCAGCTTGCGCGCGACCAGCCCGTCGAAGAGGTCGAAGACCGACGCCATCAGCATCAGCGTCACCGCGTTGGCCGCGCTGTGCATCGACATCGCACTGTCGCTGCTGCCCATCAGGTGCGGGACGAGCACGCCGGTGGTGGTGAAGTACACCGCCATGAAGCCGCAGATCGCGTTGCCGAGGGTCAGCGCGTCGGCGATCGACAGCCGTGTCGACAGGGGCAGGGCGTCGTCCTGCTCCTCGATCTCGCTGACCCAGTTGCCGCGCGTCTCGTGCTCAGTCACGGTCAAGGCGCGTCACCCCAGCCGTCATGGTCTCCCCGACCTCGACCGCGGAGCCCATGCCTTCCGGCAGGTAGACGTCCACCCGGGAGCCGAACCGGATCAGCCCGATCCGCTCGCCCTGCTCGACCTTGCAGCCGCGCGGCACGTACGGCACGATCCGCCGGGCCACCGCGCCGGCGATCTGCACCACCTCGACGTCACCGATCTCGGTGTCGAAGTGCCAGATCACCCGCTCGTTGTTCTCGCTCTCCTTGTTGAACGCCGGGACGAACCCGCCGGCGACGTGCTCGACCGAGGTGACCGTGCCGCTCAGCGGGGCGCGGTTCACGTGGACGTTCAACGGGCTCATGAAGATCGCGACGCGGGTGCGCCCGTCCTTCCACGGCATGACGCTCTGGACCACGCCGTCGGCGGGGGAGACCACCCCGTCCTCGGTGATCTCCCGCTCGGGGTCGCGGAAGAACCACAGCATGCCGGCCGTGAGGACCGTGGCGGGAACGGCCACGGTCGCCCAGCGTCCGGAGCGGCGGGCGCGCAGCAGGCTGACCGCCGCCGTGGCCGCGGTCGGGAGGAGCCACGGCGACGCTCCGCGCGCGAGGCCGACCCGGCGGCGTGGTGCAGAGGATTTGCTGTGGGGCATGGAAGACCTTCGTAGCGGAGGGTGCCGCGAATTGCTTCAGGGGACGGCGGCTTTGGTCGATGGTATCGGCTGACACCGGCAACTCGGCAAGCTGATGGGCGAGTCGATGGCTGGTTCCCGCGACCCCGATCTTTACGCAGTGTGACCCTCGCCTCAGGTAAACCACCGCGAACGCGGACAATCATCCTGAGACACGGTACTCCTCCAGCAGCCGCCTCCCAATGATCATTTTCTGGATCTCGGCGGTGCCTTCGCCGATCAGCAGCATCGGGGCCTCGCGGTAGAGCCGCTCGATCTCGTACTCCTTGGAGAAGCCGTAGCCGCCGTGGATACGGAAGGCGTCCTCCACGACCTCCTTGCAGTACTCGGAGGCGAGGTACTTGGCCATGCCCGCCTCGAGGTCGTTGCGCTCGCCGGAGTCCTTCTTGCGGGCGGCGGTCACCATGAGCTGGTGGGCGGCCTCGACCTTGGTGGCCATCTCGGCCAGCCGGAACTGGATCGCCTGGTGCTGGGCGATCTGCTTGCCGAAGGTGTGCCGCTGCTGCGCGTAGGAGATGCCCAGCTCGAAGGCCCTGCGGGCGACCCCGCAGCCGCGGGCGGCGACGTTCACCCGGCCCACCTCGACGCCGTCCATCATCTGGTAGAAGCCGCGGCCGCTGCCTCCGCCGAGCACCCGGTCGGCCGGGATGCGGACGTCCTCCAGGATCAGCTCGGTGGTGTCCACGCCCTTGTAGCCCATCTTCTCGATCTTGCCGGGCACGGTGAGCCCGGAGACCTTCGGGTTCGGGCCGAATCCCGGCTCCTTCTCGATCAGGAAGGTGGTCATCGACCGGTGCGCGGGCGCGTCCTCCGGCTGGCCCTCCTCGGTGCGGCACAGCACGGCGACGAGATTCGCCGAGCCGCCGTTGGTGAGCCACATCTTCTGCCCGTTGATCACATAGGAGTCGCCCTCGCGGACGGCTTTGGTGCGGATCGCGGACACGTCGGAGCCGAGTCCCGGCTCGGACATCGAGAACGCTCCGCGTACGTCACCGGTGGCCATTTTCGGCAGGAAGTAGTCCTTCTGTTCCTGCGTGCCGTGCTGCTGGATCATGTACGCGACGATGAAGTGCGTGTTGATGATGCCGGACACGCTCATCCAGCCGCGGGCGATCTCCTCCACGGTGAGCGCGTAGGTCAGCAGCGACTCGCCGAGCCCGCCGTACTCCTCGGGAATCATCAGCCCGAAGATGCCGAGTTCCTTCAGCCCCGCGACGATCTCGGTGGGGTACTCGTCGCGGTGCTCCAGCTCGGTGGCGACCGGCAGGATCTCCTTGTCCACGAAGGAGCGGACTGTGGCGAGGATCTCCTGCTGGATGTCGGTCAGGCCGTCGGTCTGCGCGAGGCGGTGGGCCATGTCACTTTCCTCCCCGGGAGTCGGTGCCGGTGGCGGCGGGTTCCGGCCGCCCGGGCTGCTCGCCGCCCCGCTCCTTGACGTAGGCGGCGGTCGGCACCATCACCTTGCGGCGGAAGACGCAGACCAGGGTGCCGTCCTGCTTGTGGCCGCGGGTCTCCACCTCGACGATGCCGCGGTCGTTCTTCGACGCCGACGGCCGCTTGCCGAGCACGGTCGTCTCGCCGTAGATCGTGTCGCCGTGGAAGGTCGGTGCCACGTGCCGCAGCGACTCGATCTCCAGATTGGCGATCGCCTTTCCCGACACGTCGGGCACGGACATGCCCAGCAGAAGCGAGTAGACGTAGTTGCCCACCACCACGTTGCGGCCGAATTCCGTGGTGTGCTCGGCGTAGTTCGCATCCATGTGGAGCGGGTGGTGGTTCATGGTGAGGAGGCAGAAAAGATGGTCGTCGTATTCCGTGACCGTCTTTCCGGGCCAGTGCTTGTACGTCGCACCGATCTCGAACTCCTCGTAGGTCCGCCCGAACTGCACCGTCATACCTCCAGCTTGTTCGCTCGCCGGATCTCGTCCACGATCCGGCCGATGATCCCGGTGATACCGAAGTCCTTCGGCGTGAAGACGGCCGCCACACCGGCCGCGCGCAGTTCTTCCGCGTCCGCGGCCGGAATGATGCCGCCGACCACCACCGGTACGTCGTCCACGCCGGCCCGCCGCAGCCGCCCCAGCACGTCCGGCACGAGCGCCGCGTGCGACCCGGACAGGATCGACAGGCCCACGCAGTGCACGTCCTCGGCGACGGCCGCGGAGACGATCTGCTCGGGTGTGAGCCTGATCCCCTGATAGACCACTTCGAAACCGGCGTCGCGGGCCCGGACCGCTATCTGCTCGGCACCGTTGGAGTGGCCGTCCAGGCCCGGCTTGCCGACCAGCAGCCGCAGCCGCCCGTCGCCGAGTTCCGCCGCCGTCTTCTCCACCCGGCGCCGCACGGCGGCCAGTTCGCCGTCCTCGTCGGCGCTTGCGGCGACCGGCGCGCCGCCCACCCCGGTCGGGGCGCGGAACTCGCCGAACACGTCGCGCAGCGCCCACGACCACTCGCCGGTGGTCACCCCGGCCCGCGCGCACTCCAGGGTGGCGGGCATCAGGTTCTCCGTGCCGGCCGCGGCGGCCCGCAGTTCGGCGAGCGCCTTCTCCGCGCGCTGCTCGTTGCGGGCCAGCCGCCAGTCGTGCAGCGCGGCCACCACGCGGGCCTCGTCGTCCGGGTCGACCGTCATGATCGCCCGGTCCAGGTCCGCGGTGAGCGGGTTCGGCTCGGTGGACTCGTAGACGTTGACGCCGACGATGCTCTCCGCGCCGGACTCGATCCTGGCCCGCCGCTCGGCGTGCGAGGCGACCAGCTGCGTCTTGAGATAGCCGGACTCCACGGCGGCCATCACCCCGCCGAGTTCGGCGATGTGCGCCATCTCCGCGGTGGCCTGATCGACCAGTTCGGTGACCTTCGCCTCGATCACGTGGCTGCCGGCGAAGATGTCGTCATACTCCAGCAGGTCGCTCTCGTGCGCCAGCACCTGCTGGATGCGCAGGCTCCACTGCTGGTCCCAGGGCCGGGGCAGGCCCAGCGCCTCGTTCCACGCCGGGAGCTGGACGGCGCGGGCGCGGGCGTCCTTGGAGAGCGTGACCGCCAGCATCTCCAGCACGATCCGCTGGACGTTGTTCTCCGGCTGGGCCTCGGTCAGGCCCAGCGAGTTGACCTGCACCCCGTAGCGGAAGCGGCGGTGCTTCGGGTCCTGGACGCCGTACCGTTCGCGGGTGACGGTGTCCCAGATCCGGCCGAAGGCGCGCATCTTGCACATCTCCTCGACGAACCGCACGCCGGCATTCACGAAGAAGGACATCCGCCCGACCACGTCACCGCGCCGCTCCCTCGGGACCTGCCCCGAGTCGAACACCGCGTCCAGCACGGCGATCGCGGTGGACATCGCGTAGGCGATCTCCTGGACCGGGGTGGCCCCGGCCTCCTGGAGGTGGTAGCTGCAGATGTTGATCGGGTTCCACCGCGGGATGTGGTTCACCGCGTACGTGATCATGTCCGTGGTCAGCCGCAGCGAGGGTCCGGGCGGGAAGACGTGGGTGCCGCGGGACAGGTACTCCTTGACGATGTCGTTCTGCGTGGTGCCCTGGAGGGCGGTGATGTCGGCGCCCTGCTCCTCGGCGACCACCTGGAGCAGCGCGAGCAGCCACATCGCGGTGGAGTTGATCGTCATCGAGGTGTTCATCCGCTCCAGCGGGATGTCCTCGAACAGCCGCCGCATGTCGCCCAGATGGGCCACCGGCACCCCGACCCGGCCCACCTCGCCGAGCGCGAGCACGTGGTCGGGGTCGTACCCGGTCTGCGTCGGCAGGTCGAACGCCACCGACAGCCCGGTCTGGCCCTTGGCGAGGTTCCGCCGGTACAGCGCGTTGGACGCCTCCGCGGTGGAGTGCCCGGCATAGGTGCGCATCAGCCAGGGCCTGTCCCGGTCCCTCTTTTTGTGTTCGCTCGCCTCCGGCCGCTTCGACCCGGTGTCGACGGTCCTCGCTCCGCCGCTCGTTCCTGGCTTGCCGCTCGTCTCTTTCGACACCGGCGCGGCCTTTGGCTCGCTCACCGGGGGCGCCGTCCTCATCGGGGCGCCGTGCGGAGACTGGTTGTCCGCCATGGCGACTCCTCACGCGTCCCGGAAGCGGTTGATGGCCGGCAGGTGGCGCTCGCGCAGCTCGGGGTCGGTGACGCCGAGGCCCTCCTCCGGGGAGAGCGCGAGGACGCCGACCTTGCCCTGGTGCAGGTTGCGGTGCACGTCGTACGCGGCCTGCCCGGTCTCCTCCAGGGTGTAGGTGCGCGACAGCGTCGGGTGGATCTTCCCCTTGGCGACGAGCCGGTTGGCCTCCCACGCCTCGCGGTAGTTGGCGAAGTGCGAACCGACGATGCGCTTGAGGCTCATCCACAGGTAGCGGTTGTCGTACTCGTGGGTGTAGCCGCTGGTGGACGCGCAGGTGACGACGGTGCCGCCCTTGCGGGTCACGTAGACCGACGCGCCGAACGTCTCGCGGCCGGGGTGCTCGAAGACGATGTCGACGTCCTCCCCGCCGGTCAACTCCCGGATGCGCGCGCCGAACCGCTTCCACTCGCGCGGGTCCTGGTGATGGTCGTCCTTCCAGAACCGGTACCCCTCGGCCGAGCGGTCGATGATCGCCTCGGCGCCCATCCGCCGGCAGATCTCGGCCTTCCGCGGGCTGGAGACCACGCACACCGGCGTGGCCCCGCCGGCCAGCGCGAACTGCGTGGCGTACGAGCCGAGTCCGCCGCTCGCGCCCCAGATCAGCACGTTGTCGCCCTGCTTCATGCCGGCGCCGTTGCGCGAGACCAGCTGCCGGTAGGCGGTGGAGTTGACCAGCCCGGGAGCGGCGGCCTCCTCCCAGGTCAGGTGCTCCGGCTTGGGCATGAGCTGGTTCGACTTGACCAGGGCGATCTCGGCGAGGCCGCCGAAGTTCGTCTCGAAGCCCCAGATCCGCTGCTCGGGGTCGAGCATCGTGTCGTTGTGCCCGTCGGCGGACTCCAGTTCCACGCTCAGGCAGTGCGCCACCACGCGGTCGCCGGGGTGCCACTTGTTCACCCCGGGCCCGGTGCGCAGGACCACGCCCGACAGGTCGGAGCCGATCACGTGGTACGGCAGGTCGTGCCGGCTCGCGAGCGGCGACAGCCGGCCGTAGCGCTCCAGGAACGCGAAGGTGGAGACCGGCTCGAAGATCGAGGTCCACACCGAGTTGTAGTTGACCGAGCTGGCCATCACCGCGACCAGGGCCTCGCCCGGGCCGAGTTCGGGCACCGGCACCTCGTCCAGGTGCAACGAGGTGCGCGGGTCCTTGTCGCGTGACTCCAGGCCCGCGAACATCTCCGCCTCGTCCTTGTGCACGGTGACCGCGCGGTACGACGCCGGCAGGGGCAGGGCCGCGAAGTCGGCGGCGGTGGTCTGCGGCGCCTGGATCGCGTCCAGGATTTCCTTCGTGGCACTCGACGTCATGGGACTCGCCTCCGGCATTGCGTTCTGCGCGTGCTGCGGTGCGGCGTGGTGAACGCAGGGGTTGATGGGATGGAGGTGCCGTCGTCGGTTCGGCGAACGAAGTGGGGTGGGATGCGGCCGGGCCTGGGGGACAGGTGCCCGAACCAGGACTACCGTATGGCACCCCGTGCCACTCGTAAAGACACTGGGTGCCACTAATTCCCTCAAGTGTCACCCCGCCGGCGGAGACGGGCAACGCGAGCACCACCCGCCGCATGCGACGCGAACGGCCGCCCTGGCGGGTGCCAGGGCGGCCGTGTCGGGGAACCGCTGCCGGAGAGGGTGCCGGGAGGCGGCAGAGCGGATCGGCGGGCGCTACGCCTTGCGCAGCGCCTCCTCGATACTGCGCAGGATCTGCGCGGGCGAGGCGTCCGTGCGGGCCACCGCCACCACCACGTCGCCCTGCCGGGAGACCGCCGGAGTGCCGCCGTTCCCGGCCCTGGACGGTATGCGACCCGCCCCGATACCGGTGCCGAAGGTCGACTTGATCACGTCGAAGGCATGGTCGAGCTGCGCCTCCACGTCACCCTTGCCGTCCGCCCGCAGCCAGCGCCGCAGCACGTGGTTGTGGGCGGCGACCACGGCGGAGGCGGCCACCTCCGCGAGCAGCGGGTCGTCGTCGCCGTCGTGGTGCGCGTTCTCGTCGAAGTGGCCCAGCAGGTAGCGGGTGAACAGCCGCTCGTAGCGGGCCACCGAGGCGATCTCGCGCTCCCGCAGGGTGGGCACCTCGCGGGTGAGCCGGTACCGCTCCACCGACACCTCGGGCACGGCGGCGTACATCCGCAGTACCTCGGTGATGCCGCGGCAGACCGTGTCCAGCGGGTGCTCGTGCGGATCGGCGGAGTCCAGCACCGCCTGCACCCGGACCAGGGTGTCGTCGTGGTCCGGGAAGATCGCCTCCTCCTTCGAGCGGAAGTGCCGGAAGAAGGTGCGCCGGGCCACTCCGGCGCTCGCGGCGATCTCGTCGACGGTCGTGGCTTCGTACCCCTGCGTCGCGAACAGCCGCATGGCCGCCGACGCGAGGTCCTGCCGCACCCGGTGGCGCTGGGCGGCCGCACGGCGGCCGCTCGCGGTGTCGGCGGCGGCGGACTTCACAGGCTGGGACATGTGGGGAACGTAACACGTGCATCCGCCCCTCTTTTGCCGCCGGCTCTCCCCCTACCTCGGGCGGGGGGACCCCCACCGGGCGCTTGGACCCGGTGTGGGGGGCACCCCCGGACGAAGGTCCGGTGGAAGTCGATCATGCGCGATCACCTCGTTCCTCGGCGATCTCCGCGTTCCCCCAGGGCTTCGCCTGGGAGGTACCCCCACCTTTCGACACCGGCGCGCCCTTTGGCTCGCCGGCTGCAACGGTCTGCCGTGGGGCGTCTTGGCGCCCACAGGGGGCCGCCGGCGGACGCCGGGTGGAGCCCGACTTTCATCGGCGGGCATATTCCCGGAAGCCGCGGCCGGTCTTGCGGCCCAAGCAGCCCGCGGATACCAGGTGTTCCAGCAACGGGGCCGGGGCCAGTCCGGGGTCGCGGAACTCCTCGTGCAGCACCTGCTCGATCGCCAGGGAGACGTCCAGGCCGACCACGTCGAGGAGTTCGAACGGTCCCATCGGGTAGCCGCCGCCCAGCTTCATCGCCGCGTCGATCGCGTCGACGGTCGCGTAGTGGTCCTGCACCATCTTCACCGCGTTGTTCAGATACGGGAACAGCAGGGCGTTGACGATGAAGCCGGCCCGGTCGCCGCAGTCCACCGGGTGCTTGCGCAGTGTCCGGCTCACCGCGTGCCCGGTGGACACCACGTCGTCCGAGGTCAGCACGGTCCGCACCACCTCGACGAGCTTCATCGCGGGTGCGGGGTTGAAGAAGTGCAGGCCGACCACGTCCTGCGGGCGCCCGGTGGCCCGCGCGATCGCCACCACCGGCAGCGAGGACGTGGTGGTGGCGAGCACGGCGCCCGGCCGGCACACCTTGTCCAGCACCTGGAACAGCTCCTGCTTGACGTACAGGTCCTCCGCGACCGCCTCGACCACCAGGTCCGCGTCCGCGAGCACGTCGTACGACCCCGACGGCGTCACCCGCGCCACCGCCTCGTCGCGCTGCTCCCGCGTCAGCCGTCCCTTCGCCACCGAACGGTCCAGGGACGCCGCCAGCCGCTCCACCGCCCGTTCGGCCTTCTCCGGGGACCTGGCCACCAGCGCCACGTCGAACCCGGCCTTCGCGAAGACCTCCGCGATGCCGGTGGCCATGGTGCCGGACCCGGCCACCCCGACCGCCTGCACCGGCCGGCCCCGCTCGCCGACGGCCCGCTCGGCGGGCGTCTCGGCGTCCGGCACGACGGTGGCCGACCCGGGGCCGTCGTAGGTGTAGAAGCCGCGCCCCGACTTGCGGCCCAGCAGGCCGGCGGCGGTCAGCTGCCGCAGTACCGGCGCGGGCGCGTGCAGCCGGTCCCTGCTCGCCTCGTACATCGCCTCCAGCACGGTGGTGGCGGTGTCCACCCCGATCAGGTCGAGCAGGGCCAGCGGGCCCATCGGCAGCCCGCAGCCCAGCCGCATCGCCGCGTCGATGTCCTCCCGCGTGGCGTAGCTCGCCTCGTACATCGCCGCCGCCTGGTTCAGATAGCCGAACAGCAGGCCGTCCGCGATGAAGCCCGCGCGGTCGCCGACCGGCACCGGCTCCTTGCCCAGGCTGTTCACCAGGGCCGTCACGGTGCGGGTCGCCTCGGGCGCGGTGAGCACCGTGGAGACCACCTCGACCAGCTTCATCGCCTGCGCGGGCGCGAAGAAGTGCAGTCCCAGCACGCGGTCGGGCCGTCCGGTCTCGGCCGCCAGCCGCGTGACGGACAGCGCGTTGGTGCCGGTGGCCAGGATCGCCCCGGGTTTGGCGATCCGGTCCAGCGCGGTGAACACCTCGCGCTTGGCGTCGTACCGCTCGTCGACCACCTCGATCACCAGGTCCGCCTCGGCCGCGGCACGCAGTTCGGGGTAGGTGCGGAAGCGGGCGAGCACGTCGGACCGCTCGGCCGGCGTCAGCCTGCCGCGCTCGACCTGGCGCGCGGTGCGGGCCTCCAGCGCGGTGACGGCCCGGCGGGCCGCCGCATCGTCGATGTCGACGCCGATCACCTCGTGCCCGGCGCAGGAGAGTACCTCGGCGATGCCGGTGCCCATGGTGCCCAGGCCGATCACGGCCACCACCGAGGGGAGCACGGGGTGTTCGGCCGCCGGCACGGGGTGCCCTGCGGCGGATCCGGTCGTGGGTGCGGTCGCGGAAGAAGCAGGGGGACGTTCCATCGCGTGACTCCAGGGAGAGCGGGTGGCCGCGCCGCGTGCGCGCGCACGACCGAGGGATGAGTGGAGTCGCGGGCCTGACCGCAGAAGACCGTGCGTGTGTGCGCCCGCGCGAGCCGGCGGGCCCTGTCCCGGGGCCACGCCGCAATGTGCCGAACCGACAACGGCATGCGCCGAGCGGCTGGTTCACCGGCCGCATGGCGTCTTCGTCGACTGTAACCCGCGGGTAACTTGGGCGCCAGTCCTCCGCACAGATGAATTGTGGGGACGACAGATGAGCGGGTGCACGCGGTGGCGCGGGTGGCGGTCACGCGGAGTCGCCGCGCCCCGATCCGTCACCGGTGGCGGCCTACCCCAGGCCGCGGATGTAGCGCATCTCCTCGACCGGCGTCCCGTCGTACGACTCGGTCGCCGTCGCGCCGTCGGGGGAGAAGCCCGCGGCGGCGTAGAACCGCCGGGCCCGCGCGTTGCCGGTGAGGACCCACAACGCCAGCCGGGAGCGGCCGAGTTCGGCGGAGCGGCGGATCACCTCGGCGGTGAGCAGGCGGCCCACGCCGGTGCCGATCCGCTCCGGGCGCACGTACAGCGCGTACAGCTCCCCGGTGGCTGCCTCGGTCTCCTCGCCGCGGTACGGCCCGAAGGAGGCCCACCCGACCACGGTGCCGGCGCCGGCGCCGTCGGCCTCCTCGGCGACGAGGTTGTGCACCCGCCCGGCCGACTGGACGAACCACTCCCGTCGCCGCTTCGTCTCCTCGACGGGGTCCATCGCGTCGAGGTAGTCCTGCGGCACCATCCCCACGTACGCGGACCGCCAGCCCCCGATCCGGATCGCCGACACCACCGCCGCGTCCGCCTCGGTCATCGCCCTGATGCGCATCATGCCCCGCACTCTAGGCAGTTCACAGCAGGGTGAGCTGGGTGTTCTCCGGATGCGGCCGGGGAACCTGCTGGACTCCCGGCACGGCGTCGGCCGGCTCCTCGGCCGCCTCGGGTTCCGCCAGGCCCCGCGCGCCGCCGATCCGGGCGGGTCCGCAGCCGAACTCCGCCGCGAACTCGTGCACCTGCCGGGTGATCCGCCGCTGGTACCACTTCGGCGCGTACGCACCGGTCGCGTACAGCGCTTCGTAGCGCCGGACCAGGTGCGGGTGGTGCTGCCCGAGCCAGTTCATGTACCACTCGCGCGCCCCGGGCCGCAGGTGCAGCACCAGGGGCGTGATCGAGGTGGCCCCGGCCGCGGCGATCGCGCGTACGGTCGCGCGCAGTTGGGCGGGGGAGTCGCTGAGGAAGGGCAGCACCGGGGCCATCAGCACCCCCGTCGGTATCCCGTTCTCGCCCAGGGTGCGGCAGACCGCCAGTCGCGTCTCGGGGGAAGGCGTGCCCGGCTCCACGCTGCGCCACAGCTCCCCGTCCAGGAAGCCGACCGACAGCGCTACGGACACATCGGTGACGCTCGCGGCCTGCCGCACCAGTTCGAGGTCGCGAAGGATCAGCGAGCCCTTGGTGAGGATGGAGAAGGGGTTCGCCCGGTCGCGCAGCGCGGCGATGATGCCGGGCATCAGCCGGTACCGGCCCTCGGCCCGCTGGTAGCAGTCCACGTTGGTGCCCATGGCGACGTGCTCGCCCTGCCAGCGCGGCGAGGCCAGTTCGCGGCGCAGCAGCTCCGGTGCGTTGACCTTCACCACGATCTGCGAGTCGAAGTCGTGGCCGGTGTCCAGCTCCAGGTAGCTGTGCGTCTTGCGGGCGAAGCAGTAGACGCAGGCGTGCGAGCAGCCGCGGTAGGGGTTGACGGTCCAGTCGAACCGCATCCGGGAGGTGCCCGGCACCTTGTTGAGGATCGAGCGGGCCCGCACCTCGTGGAAGGTGATCCCGCGGAACCCCGGGGTGTCGAAGGTCCGCGTCGTCACCGCCGAGGTACCGAAGAGCGCACCCGCGGAGTCCTCGGCGTTCAGCCCGTCCCAGCGCATCGCGCCCTCCTTCCGTCGTCCGTCGGCCCCCCGGCGGTCCGGTGGCCCGCCTCCGTATCCACAATAGAACACAGATTCGAAAAGCGAGTGTGGTTGGGTGGTGTGTCGCGCGGCACCTGCGCGCACGAAGCACCCCGATGCCCCCAGGGGCATGGACCCGAGGAGAAGTCATGGCGCTGGTCGAGGCCACCACGGAGCGGATCGTCGCGGCGGAGCCGGAGCGGGTGTTCGCCGCGCTCTCCGACTACGCCGGCACCCGCGGCCGGGTCCTGCCCGGTCAGTACAGCGAGTACGAGGTCCGCGAGGGCGGCGAGGGCGCGGGCACCGTCGTGCACTGGAAGCTCCAGGCCACCAGCAAGCGGATCCGCGAGTGCCTCTTCGACGTCACCGAGCCCGAGTCGGGAAAGCTCGTCGAGACCGACCGCAATTCCACGATGGTGACCACCTGGACCGTGACCCCGGCGGGCGAGGGCCGCAGCAAGGTCGTCAACGCGACGGCCTGGCAGGGTGCGACCGGCGTCGGCGGGTTCTTCGAGCGGACGTTCGCCCCCAAGGGGCTCAACGCCATCCACGACGAGCTGCTCGCCAAGTTCGCCGCCGAGGTGGAGCAGTAACTCCCCTGACACTCGCCCGGTTTCGCGATCGTTCACTGGTAAGGGTGGTTTTGCCAACTTCCTGAGACTCGTCGGGCCTGCTCCTCGTTGTCGCCTCGTGGCGGGAGACGCGGTGAAGCAGGTGCGACGAGGGGAGCGGCAGTGAGTGGCGGCACGCTGATCGAGCGACCGGGAGGACTCCCGGACGACGCTCTGGGTGAGGCGGGGCCGGCGGACGAGGTGCCGGGCGGCGCGGTGCAACCCCCGCCCGACGACCTGTCCGCCGGCCCCGACGGGGCCGGCGGCACCCTCACCCCGCGCCGGCTGCGGCTGGTCTTCCTCGGGCTGATGCTCGCCCTGCTGCTCGCCGCCCTCGACCAGATGATCGTGGCCACCGCCCTGCCCAAGATCGTGGGCGAACTGCACGGCCTGGACCGGATGTCGTGGGTGGTGACCGCGTACCTGCTCTCGTCCACCATCGGCCTGCCGATCTACGGCAAGCTCGGCGACCTGCTGGGCCGCAAGAGTGTCTTCCAGTTCGCGATCGTGACCTTCGTGATCGGCTCGGCGCTCGCCGCCTGGTCGCAGAGCATGAACGAGCTGATCGCCTTCCGCGCGGTCCAGGGCATCGGCGGCGGCGGGCTGATGATCGGCGTGCAGGCGATCATCGCCGACGTCGTCCCGCCCCGGCAGCGCGGCCGCTACATGGGCCTGATCGGTGCCGCGTTCGGCGTCGCCTCGGTCGCGGGCCCGCTGCTCGGCGGCTTCTTCACCGACCACGCCTCGTGGCGCTGGTGCTTCTCCATCAACGTGCCGTTCGGACTGGTCACCCTCCTGGTGATCACCCTGGTGCTCAAGCTGCCCAAGCCCACCGCACGCCCCCGGCTCGACGTCCTCGGCGCCCTGCTGCTGGCGGCCGGATCGACCTGCCTGGTGCTGCTGACCACCTGGGGCGGCTCCACCTACGGCTGGCGGTCCAGGGAGATCCTCGGGCTTGGCGCGGGCACCCTGCTCTGCGTGGTGCTCTTCGTGATCGTGGAGCGGTTCGCGGTCGAACCGGTCATCCCGCTGCGGCTGTTCCGCGACGGGGTGTTCAACACCACCGCCCTCGTCGGTGCCGTGGTCGGCGTCGCGCTCTTCGGCGCGGCCAGCTACCTGCCGACGTTTCTCCAGATGGTCGACGGTGCCAGCGCCACCGGCTCCGGGCTGCAGATGCTGCCGATGATGCTCGGCGTCGTGGTCGCCTCCATTGTCGGCGGTCAGCTCATCAGCCGCACCGGCCGCTACAAGATCTTCCCCGTGCTCGGCGGCGCCCTGTCCGCGGTGGGCATGTACCTGCTGTCGCGGATGGACGCCGACACCGGGCGGCCCGAGTACAGCGTCTCCATGGCCGTCCTCGGCCTGGGCATCGGCATGATCCTCCCGGTCCTGGTGCTCGCCGTGCAGAACTCGGTGCGGCCCGCCGACATCGGCGCGGCGACCAGTGCCAACAACTACTTCCGGCAGATCGGCGGGTCGGTCGGCGCCGCCGTCTTCGGCACCCTGTTCGCCAACCGCCTCGCCCACCGGCTCGCCGTGGAACTCCCGCGCGGCGTCAAACTGCCCGACCCCGAGTCGGTCACCCCCCAACTGGTCCGCACCCTGCCCGCGCCCGTGCGCGACGGCTACGTGCACGCGTACGCCGACGCCATGCCGCGGATCTTCCTCTACCTGGTGCCGGTCCTCGTCCTCGGCTTCCTCTTCGCCTTCCTGCTCAAGGAGAAACCTCTGGTGACCCAGCACGGCCCCGCCGCCCCGGCGGCGTACGAACCCGGTTACGACCCGGGGTACGAACCCCCCTACGAGTCCGGCAACGAGCCGGTCTACGGCGCGCATCCGGTGGCCGCCACCGCCACCCTCGCGCCGGGCGTTCCCGTGCACGACTCGGAGGTGCCGGGCGCTCGGCGCGGCCCCGGCGGCGGTGTGCCGGTGTGCGGCACCGTCCAGCACTCCGACGGGACCTCCGTCGGGCGCGCGGCGCTCACCCTCATCGACGGGTCAGGACGCCAGGTCGGCAGGGGCGCCACCGCCCAGGACGGCCGGTACGCGCTGAGCACGCCCGGCGCCGGGAGCTACGTCCTGATCGCCGCGGCCGGCGGCCACCAGCCGCAGGCGGTCACCGTCGCGGTCGGCGACCACCCGGTCGAACTCGACGTCGTGCTCGGCGGCGCGGGACGGCTGGCCGGCACCGTGCACACCGCCGACGGCACCCCCGTCCGGGACGCGATCGTCACGCTCACCGACGTGCGCGGCGACGTCGTGGCCACCTCCCGCAGCGGGCGGGAGGGCGTCTACGCGCTCACCGAACTCGTCGCGGGGGAGTACACCCTCGCGGCCAGCGCGCCCGCCTACCGGCCGGCCGCCCTCCCCGTCACCGTCCAGGCCTCCCGCGAGACCCGCCAGGACGTCGAACTCGCCGGCGGCGCCTCCCTGCGCGGCATCGTCCGCGCTCCCGGCGGGCGGCTGGTGGAGGACGCCCGCGTCACCCTCCTCGACGCCGCGGGCAACGTCGTCGACTCCGTCACCACCGGCCCCGACGGCCACTTCCGCTTCGTGGACCTCGCGGCCGGCGAGTACACGGTCATCGCCGCGGGGTACCCGCCGGTGGCCACGGTCCTCCAGGTCGCCGGCGGCGGCCGCACCGAACGCGACCTCCAACTGGGCCACGCCGACTGACCCCCCACCCCGGGGTGGCCCCCACCGCACAGGGACCACCCCGGCCCGCAACGGCGCGTCTCCGAGGAGCTCGGCCCACCACGAGCCGGTCGGCCGGCGTACTTCCGCACCCGCGACGGTGCTTTTCCGGGGGGCGCGGGAACCCCCCACCAGGCGGTTGGCCGGCCTTCTTCCGCACCTGCGACGGCGTATCTCCGGGGGCGCGGGGTACCCCATCGGCGGGTCGGCCGGCCTTCTTCCGCACGCGCGGCGGCGTATCTCCGGGGGGCGCGGGGAACTGTGCGAGCAACCCCCCACCGGGCGGATGGTCGGCCTTCTTCCGCACCCGCGACGGCGTATCTCCGGGGGGCGCGGGGAACTTCGCGAGAACGCCCCACCGGGGGGATGGCCGGCCTACTTCCGCACCCGAGGCGGCGCATTCCCGGGGGCGCGGGGAACTGCGCGAGAACGCCCCACCGGGGGGATGGTCCCGCGACAAGCAGGACGGGGCAGCCGGGTGGGACCGCCACCCCGGGGGACCCGCTCAGCTTCCTCCGGAGGAGGGCTCGCGCCCGGTCCCATCCTGAATCTGCGCCTTGTCGCACTGCGTCCCGCGAATCAACGCGTACGTCCCGCCGATCTTGTACGTCCCGGCCGCGGGAGCGTACAACCGCGTCCAGTCCCCATCAGGCGCCAGACACCCGCTGTTACTGTCCGTCGCCCCCTCGATTCCCAGCACAGGCGACCACGGGATACGCAACAGCACCGACCCGCTCCCCGGCATCGAGACGGTCAGCTCGGCCGGCCCGGCCTGGTCCACCACGGCCGGCGGGTCCGCCATCGGATCCGCGCCCGACACGGAGTACACCTGCCAGTCCGCGTTGCGCCACACCGACGTCAGCCAGGGCTGCCCCGCCGCCACCAGCTTCGCCTCGGCGACGGCCGCGCCATCCGGCTGGGCGGCGGGCAGCACCACGTAGTTGACGCTCCAGCGCCGCAGCCAGTCCCGGTAGGTGTCGGCGGTCAGCGTCCCGTCGTAGAAGAGCGGGTTCCGCTCGACGTCGGCCTGCCGGTTCCAGCCGCGGGCCAGGTTGACGTACGGCGACAGGCCGGACGCCTCCCAGTGCGAGCGCAGCGGCACCACCTCGACGCGGCCCCGGTCGGCGTGCACGTCGCGCAGCTCGTGGATCAGGGGACCCGCCTGCACCGTGGTGGTCGAGGAGGAGGTGGTGACCTGGTCCACTATCGGCTTCGTGATCTGCCAGGACGCGGCTCCGGCGAAGGCCAGCCAGAGCACCAGCGCCTTCTTGGTGCCCCAGGTGCTCGCCATCGCGACGATCAGCAGGATGGTGCCGCCGTACAGCAGCGGGAGCCGCTCGACGTTGCTGCCGATCGGCGAGGGGATGACGAAGGTCAGCACCACACCGGCCGCGTAGATCCACGAACCGAGGTGGACGGCCTTCCACGCGCGGGGGACGGCCAGCGCGATCGCCACCGACACCGCGAACGGGATGATCGCGAAGTACCACTTGAACGGCTGCACCCCGTAGAAGGGGAACAGCAGCGAGGTCGCGCCGACCACCAGCGGCGGCGCGGCGGCCAGTACGTACGCGTCCTTGCGCCGGCCGGTCAGGAACAGCGCGGCGGCCACCACGAGCAGGAACAGCCCGGCGACCGGGCTGCACATGGTGGCGAACGCCGCCATCATCGTCGCGGTCGCCAGCCGCGGCGAGCGGCCGCGTACGGCCTTCTCCGCCGGGTAGAGCAGCATCGTGGCGACCACCGCGAAGAGCATGCCCAGCGCGAACGTCACCCGGCCGGAGACGACGTCACCCCAAAGAGCGAACGTCGTCCACAGCACCGGCACCAGCGGGCGCTTCACCCGCGACCGCATCAGCATCGCCGCGGAGAACGTGGCGGTGAGGGTGCCCGCGATCACCCCGGTCATCCGCACGCCGAGCGCGGCCATGATGTAGGGCGACAGGATGCTGTACGACGCCGGGTGCATGCCGCCGTACCAGGAGAGGTTGTACGACGCGGAGGGGTGCGCCTTTATGAACTCCGTCCAGGCGTACTGGGCGGCCATGTCGCCCGAGTCCTTGGCCAGGTAGAGCGCCCACACCACGTGCAGCACCGCGGCCATCATCGTGGCGACGACCACCGGGTGGCGCAGGTCCACCCGCCGGAGCAGTCCCCTCGGTCCGCGGACGACAGCGACGCGCGCGGGCTGCCAGGTGGTCACGTGGCCTCTTCCGGTAGCGGGTGCGGAGTTTCCCGGCCGGGTCCCGTCCGGCGGGGACGAACCCCCGCCCTCACGAGAGTTCGAACACAGACTTTGGACGCTAGCACGCCGGGATCGGTTGCTCCCTTGCGGGCGTACGCCGGTTTCGCACTTTGCCTCCCCTGCCGGTCCGCTCCGGCCGTACCGTGGTAGCGGCACCGCGGATCATGTGCCGGGGACGGGCCGACGCGCACTCGGGCAGGCTCCCCGCGGTCGCCGAGGGAAGGAGCCCAACGAATCATGGACCGCCGTGATCCGCCAGTGATTTCCGGCCGGGTGCCGCTCGCGGTGGTGGTGGTCGATGCCGAGGGTCTGGTCTCCCACTGGAGCACGGGCGCCCGTCGGTTGTTCGGGCCCACCCGTGAAGAGGCGGTCGGCCGTCCCGCGGTCGACGTGTTACCCGTGGTCGGAGCGCTCGACGCGACCGGCGCGGAGGACGGCGGCGGCGCAGCGGCCCTGGGCGCGCGACCGGGCGACGACCTGGAGCCCGCGCGGGACGGCGGGGGCTCGTACCCGACGGCGGGCCGGGCCCGTGTGTTCGACCGCACGCGCGGTGCCGCCGACGGGCAGGACGGCCCGGGCGAGGGGCCGCTGGACCTGCTGTGGTGGGCCTACCCGCTGGTGGGCCCGGGCCCCGAGCGGCTGCTGGTGCTCGCCGCGGACGCCGAGCAGGCCGGGATCGTCGAACCCGAGGCGCTCGCCGTGGCCGGGGCGGACCCCGCGGAACCGGCCGGACTGTTCGAACGGATAGCGCCGGGCTTCGCCCTGCACTCGGTGTTCGCCGAGTTCCCCGGCTCCGATCGGCTCGCCAAGCGGCTGCCGGAGATCCTGCCCAGCATGAACCCCCTGGACAGCGCCAGGATCGTCGCCCAGGTGCTCGAACTCGGCTACCCGGTACTGGAGGTCAGCCACCACGACCGGGTGCCGGTCACCCCGGACTGGGGCGTGCCGCGCCGGGCCGAGCGCGAGGCGAGACGCAAGGCGGCGCGGGAGAGCCTGCGCGGCGACGGCGGACAGGGGGCGCACGCCGGCGCGCGGCCCGCCGGGTCCGCGGTCCCGGCGGGGCGGGCCGACGACGACCTGGCGCCGGACCTCGAACACGCGGCGGTCCGCGAGCACCTGGAGTTCCTCAACGAGGTCAGCCGCGGGATCGGCAGTTCCCTCGACCTCGCCCGCACCATCCAGGAGGTGAGCGCCGCGGTCGTGCCGCGCTTCACCGACGTGGCGGGGACCTACCTGCGCGAGCAGGTGCTCGCCGGTGAGGGCTTCCCGGACGGCCCGCCCGACGTCACCACCATGTGGTATCGCGTGGCGGTCGAGCACACCGACGAGCCCGGCCGCTGGGACGACGTGGTGCCGGTCGGCGAGTCCATGCCGTTCCCCGCGCAGACCCCCTTCTTCCAGTGCATGACCACCGGCGAACCCGTCCTGGTGCCGCGGATCAGCGAGGAGGCGGGCAACGCGATAGCCGCGCAGTTCCCCAAGCGCGACATCAGCCCGCTGATCAACCACCGCTCGATGCTGGTGGTGCCGCTCAAGGCCCGCGACGTGGTGCTCGGCTTCATGATCCTGCTGCGCCACCGCGAGCGGCCCGCGTTCGACGACATGGACCGGGTCACGGGCGCCGAACTCGCCGCCCGCGCCGGGCTGGTGCTCGACAACGCCCGGATGTACACGTACCAGGAGAACGTCGCCGACACGCTGCAGGACAGCATGCTGCCGCACATCGCGCCGCACATGCCCGGCTGCGACGTGGCCACCCGATACCTGCCGGGCGCCCGGTTGGGGCGGGTCGGCGGTGACTGGTTCGACACCATCAAGCTGCCCGGCTCCCGGCTGGCGCTGGTGGTCGGCGACGTGATGGGCCACGGCCTGAACTCCGCGGCGATGATGGGCCAGTTCCGCACCGCCGTGCAGACCATGGCCGGGCTCGACATGCCGCCGGCGGACCTGCTGCGCAACCTCGACGACCTCGCCCAGCGGCTCGGCGAGCAGTACCTGGCCACCTGCCTGTACGCGGTCTACGACCCGGTCGAGTCCGACCTGCTGATCGGCAACGCCGGGCACATCCCGCCGGTCCTGGTACGCGCCGCCGACGGCCGCAGCGAGCTGCTGGAGGTGCCCACCGGCGCCCCGTTGGGCGTCGGCGGGGTCGCCTTCGAGACGGTCCGCGTGCCGGTGGCGCCGGGCGACCGGCTGGTGCTGTGCACCGACGGCCTGGTCGAGGTGCGCGGCCAGGACATCGGCACCGGGCTCGCCGCGCTGTGCGAGAGCGCCGCACATCCGGCCGCGTCCATGGACGACGCCTGCGACACCATCATCCGCGCCCTCAACCCGCGCGGCGGCCGCAAGGACGACGTGGCGCTGCTCATGGCCCGGCTCAACGGCATCCCGCGCGACGACGTGGCGGCCTGGGAGCTGGCGGCCGACCCGCGGGAGGCGGCCCGGGCCCGCGGGCTGACCCGCGCCGCGCTGCGCGGCTGGGGACTGGACGCGCTCGGCGAGACCGCGGAGCTGCTGGTCGACGAACTCGTCGTCAACGCGCTGCGCCACGCCCGCACCGGCCGGGTGGGCCTGCGGCTGGTGCGGGCGGGCGCGCTGCTGTGCGAGGTCAGCGACGACGACCACACCGTGCCGGTCCTGCTCGGGGCCGGCCCCGAGGACGAGGGCGGCCGCGGCATGCGGATCGTCAGCCGGCTGGCCCGCGAATGGGGCACCAGCCGCTCGGCCCACGGGAAGACGGTCTGGTGCGAGCTGACCCTGCCGAGGGCGCGGCGCCCCGGTTCGTAGCGGGAGGCTCGGGCACGCGGGTGCCAGGCACGGGATGCGCGGCGGACTCACGGCGGAGGGTGGCGTACTGATGAAGGTGTCCAGCGAGTACGAGCAGGCGTGGGAGAGCTTCTGGCGGGACGTGCCGGACGAGGTGGGCGGGGCGTTCTGGGACGCCGACCCGGCACTGGCGTCCGAGCTCCATCTGCCGCACTTCGAGAAGCACTTCGACCCGGGGCTGCCGCTGGTCGACCTGGGCTGCGGCAACGGCACGCAGACGCGCTTCCTCGCCGAGCGGTACGGCCGGGTGGTCGGGGCGGACCTGTCACGGGAGGCGGTGGCCCGGGCGCGGCGGGCGGACCCGCGCGGCGCCGCGGGCTACGAGGTGGTGGACGCGGTGGACCTCGACGCGGTGCGGGCGCTGCACGCGGAGACGGGCGACGCGAACGTCTATATGCGCGGCGTGCTGCACCAGTGCGCGCCGGCGGACCGGGCCGGGCTGGTGGCGGGGATCGCGGAGCTGACCGGCCGGCGCGGCCGGGTCTTCGCGGTGGAGCTGGCGGAGGCGGCGAAGGGCGTGCTGGGCGCGCTCGCGGGAGCGCCCTCCGGTCCGCCGCTGAAACTCCGCGCGGTCTTCGCGCACGGCATCGCGCCCGGCGAGGTGGCCGACGCCGCGGTGCCCGGCTACTTCGCCGACGCGGGCCTCGACGTGCTGGCGCAGGGTGAACAACCCTTGCTCACGGCGGAGTTCACGGCGCGGGGCGAGCGGATCGCGGTGCCGTCGAAGTGGCTGGTCGCGGGGCGTGCGGGCTGATTTCGGGCCGTCGCGGTCGGTCCCGGAGGGGCCGCCGAAGAGGTCTGGACCACTGAAGTTATCCACAGGCTGAGAGGGGGGCTGGCACGGCCGTCCGCGGGCCGCGTAACGTGACGTGCCATGACGAAGATCCTCATCTCGGCGGACATGGAAGGTGCGACCGGCGTGACGTGGCCGGCCGACGTCCTGCCGGGCAGCGAGCAGTGGCAGCGCTGCCGCCATATGTTCACGTCCGACGTCAACGCGGCGATCGCCGGCTTCTTCGACGGCGGCGCCGACGAGGTCCTCGTCAACGAGGCGCACTGGTCCATGCGCAACCTGCTGCTGGAGAAGCTGGACGAGCGGGCCCAGATGCTCACCGGCCGCCACAAGGACCTCTCGATGGTCGAGGGCGTCCAGCACGGCGACGTCGACGGCATCGCCTTCGTCGGCTACCACACCGGCGCCGGCACCGAGGGCGTCCTCGCCCACACCTACCTCGCCAACTCCATCACCGGCGTGTGGGTCAACGGGGAGCCGGCCAGCGAGGGCCGGCTCAACGCCCTGGTCGTCGCGGAGTACGGCGTGCCCGTCGTGCTCGTCACGGGCGACGACCGCACCGGGATCGACGCGCGGGGATACGCCCCCGAGGCCCACACGGTCGCCGTCAAGGACTACGTGTCGCGGTACGCCGCGGTGTGCCGCCCGCCCGCCCGTACCGCCGCCGACATCCGGGCCGCCGCCAAGGAGGCCGCCGCGCTCGCCGTGCGGTACGAACCCTCCGCCGCCGGTCCGTACACCGTGGAGCTGGAGTTCGACGCGGTGCACCTGGCCGGGGCCGCCACCGTGGTGCCCGGCGTCGAGCGCACCGGAGAGCGGCGGGTGGCCTACACCCTGCCGACCATGTACGAAGGAATCCGTGCCTTCAAGGCCGTGACCACACTCGTTTCGCAGGCCGTGGAGGAGCAGTATGGCTGAGCAGTCCGTCGACACGCAGGCACTCGACGAGGTGGTCCGCTTCACCTCCGACCTGATCCGGATCGACACGACCAACCGCGGCGGCGGCGACGGCAACGAACGCCCGGCCGCCGAGTACGTCGCCGAGCAGCTCGCCGAGGCCGGCATCGAGCCGCGGATCCTGGAGTCCGCCCCGGGCCGGGCCAACGTGATCGCCCGCATCCCCGGCACCGATCCGTCCGCCGACGCCCTCCTGGTGCACGGCCACCTCGACGTGGTCCCGGCCGAGGCCGCCGACTGGAGCGTCCACCCGTTCTCCGGCGAGATCCGCGACGGCGTGGTCTGGGGCCGCGGTGCCATCGACATGAAGAACATGGACGCGATGGTGCTCGCCACCGTCCGCAGCTGGGCCCGGGCCGGCCACCGACCGGCCCGCGACATCGTGCTCGCCTTCACCGCCGACGAGGAGGACAGCGCCTCCTACGGCTCGGGATTCCTCGCCGACAAGCACCCCGAGCTCTTCGAGGGCTGCACCGAGGGCATCAGCGAGTCCGGCGCCTTCACCTTCCACGCCAGTGACACCCTGCGGATCTACCCGGTCGCCGCCGGCGAGCGCGGCACCGCGTGGCTCAAGCTCACCGCACACGGCCGGGCCGGCCACGGCTCGAAGGTCAACGCGGAGAACGCGGTCAGCCGGCTCGCCGCGGCCATCACCCGGATCGGCGAGCACCGCTGGCCGATGCGGCTGACCGGCACCGTGCGCGCCGCCCTGGCCGAACTCGCCGCACTCCAGGGCGTGGAGGTCGACCTCGACCGCATCACCGACGGCGACGGCGCGACCGACCCCGACAGCATCGACGCGCTGCTCGACAAGCTGGGCCCGGCCGCCACCCTCGTGCGCCCCACCGTGCGCAACAGCTCCAACCCGACCATGCTCCAGGCCGGTTACAAGGTGAACGTCATCCCCGGCTCCGCCGTGGCCTACGTCGACGGGCGCGTGCTGCCCAGCGGCGAGGAGGAGTTCACCACCACCATGGACCGGCTGACCGGGCCCGACGTCGACTGGGAGTACCACCACCGCGAGGTCGCCCTCCAGGCCCCCGTCGACTCGCCCACCTACGCGGCGATGCGCGAGTCCCTGGAGCACTTCGACCCCGACGCGCACGTGGTGCCGTACTGCATGTCCGGCGGCACCGACGCCAAGCAGTTCTCCCGCCTGGGCATCACCGGGTACGGCTTCTCGCCGTTGAAGCTGCCGCGGGACTTCGACTACCACGCCCTCTTCCACGGAGTGGACGAGCGGGTCCCCGTCGAGGCACTCCACTTCGGGGTCGAGGTGCTCGACCGCTTCCTGCGCCGCACCGGTTCACCGGCCGCCGCCCTGCCCGGTGCCGCCACGACCGCCGGCGAGGTCCGCCGATGACCGCCGGCCGGCCGGAGAGCGGCCAGGACACCACCGTGCGGGCGCCCGTCGGCCACGGCAGCTGGCCGTCGCCGATCGACGCCGCCACCGCCGCCTCGCACGACGGCAGCCCGGAGTTCGTGGGCATGGTCGGCGACGAGGTGTGGTGGACCGCGCCCCGGCCCGCCGAGGGTGGCCGCCGCGCGCTGGTCCGCCGGCTGCCCGACGGCAGCGAGCAGTGCCCGCTGCCCGCGCCGTGGAACGTCCGCAGCCGCGTCATCGAGTACGGCGGCACCCCCTGGGCGGGCGCGGTCGTCGACGGCTCGGTGCTGATCGTCTTCGCGCACCACCCCGACCAGCGGCTCTACGGGTTCCGGCCCGACCTTCCGGGCAGCGAACCCCGCCCGCTCACCCCGGTCTCGCCGGTCGGCGGCGGGCTGCGCTGGGCCGACCTGACCATCGACCCGGTGCGGGGCGAGGTCCGGGGCGTCCTGGAGGAGTTCACCGGGGACGGCCCGTCCGACGTGCGCCGGGTGCCCGCCGCCGTCCCGCTGGACGGCTCGGCGGCCGGCGACCGCGGCGCCGTGCGCGAACTCGCCGCGGACTCGCACCGCTTCGTCACCGGACCGCGCCTGTCGCCCGACGGCACCCAGGCGGTCTGGCTCGCCTGGGACCACCCGCTCATGCCGTGGGACGGCACCGAGCTGCGGATCGCCGGCGTGACCGCCGACGGCGGGTTCGGCCCGGCCCGTACCCTCATCGGCGGCCCCGAGGAGTCCGTCGCGCAGGCCGAATGGGCGCCCGACGGCACCCTGCTCGCCGCCACCGACCGCACCGGCTGGTGGAACATCCACCGGGTCGACCCGGCCAGCGGCGAGGCGGTGAACCTCTGCCCTCGCGAGGAGGAGTTCGCCGGTGCGCTGTGGAAGCTGGGCCACCGCTGGTTCCGGCCGCTGGAGCACGGCCTGATCGCGGTGCTGCACGGCGTGGGCGCACCCCGGCTGGGGCTGCTCGACACCGCGACCGGCGCCGTCACCGACGCACCCGGCCCGTGGACGGAGTGGAACCCCACCCTCGCCGCCACCGGCAGCCGGGTGATCGGTGTCGCCGCGAGCGGCCGCACCTCCTACGAGGTGGTCGAGCTCGACACCGTCACCGGCCGTACCCGCGTGATCGGCAACGCCCACCACGACACGGTCGACCCGGCCTACCTTCCCGACCCGGTCGCCCGCACCTTCACCGGCCCCGGCGGCCGCGAGGTGCACGCCCACATCTACCCGCCCCGCCACCCGGACCTCACCGCCGACGGCCCCGCGCCGTACGCGGTCTGGGTGCACGGCGGGCCGACCAGCCGTTCCCCGATGGTGCTCGACCTGGAGATCGCCTACTTCACCTCGCGCGGCATCGGAGTCGCCGAGGTCAACTACGGCGGCTCCACCGGCCACGGCCGCGCTTACCGCAACCGGCTGCGCGAGCAGTGGGGCGTGGTCGACGTCGAGGACTGCGCCGCGGTCGCCGCCGGCCTGGTCGCCGAGGGCGCCGCGGATCCGGACCGGCTCGCCATCCGCGGCGGGAGCGCCGGCGGCTGGACCAGCGCGGCCGCCCTCACCACCTCCGACACGTACGCCTGCGGCACCGTGATCTACCCGATCCTCGACCTGCTCGGCTGGTCGAAGCAGGGCGGGGAGACCCACGACTTCGAGTCGCAGTACCTGGAGTCGCTGATCGGACCGGTCGACGAGGTGCCCGAGCGCTACCGCGACCGGTCGCCGGTCCACCTCAGCGACCGGATCTCGGTGCCGTTCCTGCTGCTGCAGGGGCTGGACGACGTGATCTGCCCGCCCGTGCAGTGCGAGCGGTTCCTCGAAGCGGTCGCCGGGCGCGGCATCCCGCACGCCTACCGCGCCTTCGAGGGCGAGAGCCACGGATTCCGCCGGCTCGACACCATGGTGACCTGCCTGGAGTCCGAACTGTCCCTCTACGGGCAGGTGTTCGGCTTCACCCCGGCCGGGGTGCCGAAGCTGGAGCTGACCACATGACCGGGCAGGAGCAGACACCATGACCGAACGGCTGCGACGGGTCGCCGACGTCGTCGGCGTGCCCGTCCCCGCGCTGATCCGGCCGCGCCGGCTCACCGCCGGCGACCGGATCTCCGTGGTCGCCCCCAGCGGGCCGGTCCCGGCCGACCGGCTCGACGCGGGCCTGGCGGTGCTGCGCGGCTGGGGCCTGGAGCCGGTGGTGGCCCCGCACGTCCTGGACGGCCACACCTCCGGGTACCTCGCCGCCACCGACCAGGCCAGGGCCGACGACTTCCAGGACGCCTGGTGCGACCCCACCACCACCGCGGTGCTCTGCGCCCGCGGCGGCTACGGGGTGCAGCGGATGGTCGAGTTGCTGGACTGGGACGAGATGCGGGCCGCGCCGCCCAAGTCGCTCATCGGCTACAGCGACATCACCGCTTTGCACGAGGCCGTCGCCACCCGGCTCGGCCTGGCCACGCTGCACGGCCCGATGGCCGCCACCGGCACGTTCCTCGACGACGCCCCGACCCGCGACGGGCTGCGGCGCACCCTGTTCGAGCCCGAGACGGTCCAGGTGCTGGCCCCGCCCACGGCCCGCACTCTCGTGCCCGGCCGCGCCGAGGGAGTCACCCTGGGCGGCTGCCTCTCGCTGCTGGCCGCCGACCTCGGTACGCCGTACGCCCGCCCGTCGGCGGCCGGCGGCATCCTGCTGATCGAGGACGTCGGCGAGGAGCCCTACCGCCTCGACCGCTACCTCACCCAGCTGTTGCGGGCCGGCTGGTTCGACGGCGTCAGCGGGATCGTGCTCGGCTCGTGGGCCGAGTGCGGTCCGTACGACGCGGTGCGGGAGATGTTCCTCGACCTGCTCGGGCCGCTGGGGGTGCCCATGGTCGAGGAGTTCGGCTTCGGCCACTGCCCCTCGACCCTGACGATGCCGCTGGGCGTCCCGGCCGTCCTGGACGCGCCGCCGCCCGGCGCCCCGGAGACGGCCGGGCCGGTCCTCAGCGCGGGCGTGCCCGCGCTGGCGTGACCGGGGCGGCCGTGCCCTGGCCCGCGCTCTGACCGGCGGCCGGGCCCTTGCCCGTGCCCATCTCGCCGTCCCAGCGGGCGAGATCGCGCAGCCAGGCGCGCGCCGTGCCGTCCGACGGCGCGCGCCAGTCGCCGCGCGGCGAGAGGGAGCCGCCGGCCGAGACCTTCGGGCCGTTGGGCATCGCCGACCGCTTGAACTGCGCGAAGCCGAAGAACCGGCGGCAGAACACCTCCAGCCAGTGCCGGATCTCCGCCAGGTCGTAGGCCGCCCGCTTCTCCTCGGGGAAGTGGGGCGGCCAGGCGCCCGCGTCCCGGTCGTGCCAGGCGTGCCAGGCGAGGAAGGCGATCTTCGACGGGCGCAGGCCGTACCGCAGCACATGGAAGAGGACGAAGTCGTGCAGCGCGTACGGGCCGATCTGTGACTCCGTGGACTGCAGTTCCTCGCCGGGCACGAGTTCGGGGCTGATCTCCGTGTCGAGGATCGCGGCCAGCGTCGCGCCGGTCTCCTCGTCGAGCTGCCCGCTGCCGATGACCCAGCGGATCAGGTGCTGGATGAGGGTCTTCGGCACTCCGGAGTTGACGTTGTAGTGGCTCATCTGGTCGCCGACGCCGTAGGTGCACCAGCCCAGCGCCAGTTCGGACAGGTCGCCGGTGCCGAGCACGATGCCCCCGCGCTGGTTGGCCAGCCGGAAGAGGTAGTCGGTCCGCAGCCCGGCCTGCACGTTCTCGAAGGTGATGTCGTACACCGGCTCGCCCGCGGAGAAGGGGTGGCCGAGTTCCTTCAGCATCAGCCGCGCGGTGGGGGTGATGTCGAGTTCGGCCGCGGTGACACCGAGCGCGTCCATCAGCCGGAGGGCGTTGGCCCGGGTGTGCTCGCTCGTGGCGAAGCCGGGCAGGGTGAAGGCGAGGATGTCGCTGCGCGGCCGCCCCGCGTCGTCCATCGCCCGAGCGGCGACGATCAGCGCGTGGGTGGAGTCCAGGCCGCCGGACACCCCGATGACGACCTTCGGCTCGCCGATCGCGGCCAGCCGCTGCCGCAGCCCCGCGACCTGGATGTGGTACGCCTCGTAGCAGTCCAGGGCCAGGCGGTCGCGGTCGGCCGGCACGAAGGGGAACCGCTCGACCCGGCGGCGCAGCCCGAGATCCGCCGCCGGCGGCCCGAGCCGGAACGCCACCTGCCGGAAGTCGCCGGTCCGCGCGGCGTGGGTACGGCGGTTGTCGTCGAACGTGCCCATCCGCGACCGCTCCTGCCGCAGCAGGTCCAGGTCGACGTCCGCCACCGCGTACTGCTCCTCCCGCGGGAACCGCTCGGTCTCGGCCAGCAGGACGCCGTTCTCGTGGATCATCGTCTGGCCGTCCCAGGCCAGGTCGGTGCTCGACTCACCCTGCCCGGCGGCCGCGTAGACGTACGCGGCCAGGCAGCGCGCCGACGCCGAGCGGCACAGCAGCTTCCGGTCCTCGGCGCGGCCGACCGTGATCGGGCTGCCCGAGAGGTTGGCGAGCACGGTCGCACCGGCGAGGGCCGCCTCGGCGCTCGGCGGCACCGGGACCCACATGTCCTCGCAGATCTCCACCGCCAGGACCAGGCCGGGCACGTCCTGCGCCGCGAAGAGCAGGTCGGCACCGAACTGCACGGTCGCCTCGCCGACCCGGATCGTCCCGCCGCGCTCGTCGTCGCCCGCGGCGATCTGCCGCCGCTCGTACAGCTCGCGGTAGTTGGGGACGTACGACTTGGGGACCACGCCGAGGATGCGGCCACGGTGCACGACCACCGCGCAGTTGTAGATCCGGTTGCGGTGGCGCAGCGGGGCGCCGACGACGAGCACCGTCATCAGGTCCGCGGACCCCGCCACGAGGGTGCGGACGGCCTCCTCGACTTCGTCGAGCACCGCGTCCTGGAGGAGCAGGTCCTCGATCGAGTAGCCGGTCAGGCCGAGTTCGGGGAAGACCGCGACGGCGACCCCCTCCTGCGCGCACCGGCGGCCCTGCCGCAGCACCGCCTCGGCGTTGGCGGGCGGGTCGGCGAGGGCGGTGTGCCCGGTGCACGCGGCGACCCGCGCGAAGCCGTGCTGGTAGATCGACCAGAAGTTCATCGGGACCCCGCGTCCAGCCACGGCCGGCGCCCGGGTCCGGTGGGGTGCGTGCCGGTGACCCCCATGACCACCGAGTACAGGCTGGTCCGGGCGGCGATGAACAGGCGGTTGCGCTTGGCCCCGCCCCAGGCGATGTTGGCCACCCGCTCGGGGATGACGAGCCGGCCGATCAGCGTGCCGTCGGGGTCGTAGCAGTGCACGCCGTCGTCGAGCGCGGCCGCCCAGAGCCGTCCGGCCTCGTCGAAGCGGAGGTTGTCGAAACGGGCCGCGGGGCGGGCCGAAGCCTCGGCGAAGACCTCGCCGTCCGACAGCGTGCCGTCCTCGCGGACGTCGAAGACCCGGATGAGGCCGGCGCCGGTGTCGGAGACGAACAGCCGCCGCTCGTCGGCCGAGAAGACCAGGCCGTTCGGGGCACCGAAGCAGTCCGCGACCAGCCGCACCTCACCGCTGGCCGGGTCGACGCGGTAGACGTTGTTGGAGCCGATCTCGCTCGCCGCGCGATAACCCTCGTAGTCGCTGGTGATGCCGAAGTCCGGGTCGGAGAACCAGACGGAGCCGTCCGACGTCACCGCCGCGTCGTTCGGGCTGTTGAGCCGCCGGCCCTGCCAGCGGTCGGCCAGCACCGTGACGGTGCCGTCGTGCTCGGTGCGCGTCACCCGGCGGTTGCCCTGCTCGCAGGTGATCAACCGGCCCTCGCGGTCGAGGGTGTTGCCGTTGGTGTGCCCGGCGGAGCGGCGGAAGACGCCGACGGCGCCGGTCTCCTCGTCCCAGCGCAACATCCGGTCGTTGGGGATGTCGCTCCACACCACCTGCCGCCAGGCGGGCACGTAGAGCGGCCCCTCGGCCCAGCGGCAGCCGGTGTAGAGCACCTCCAGGTCCTTGTCGCCGTTCATGCACCGACCGGTCCGGAATCGTTCGTCGAGCATCTCGTACAGCGGGGGTGGCGCGCCGGTCATGCGGGTCCTTCCCATCCGGAGAGGATCTGCCGAACATCCTTCGGCTTGATGGGCATCCTGCAAGATGGGATATGGTCCTCACAAGGCACGGCTGAACGGAGAGTCGTGGATCACATCGACCGCGAGCTGCTGGCGCACCTCCAGCAGGACGCCACGCTGTCCTATGCCGCACTCGGCCGGGCGGTCGGGCTGTCCACCGGTGCCGCCCACGAACGGGTGCGGAAGCTGCGCGAGCGCGGCGTGATCCGGCGCACCACCGTGGACGTGGACCCGGAGGCGCTCGGCAGCTCCGTCCTCGCCTACGTGATGGTCGACTCGATCGCCTGGATGGGCGATTCGGCGCAGAGCTTCGCCGCGCTCCCGGAGGTCGTGGAGGCGCACGTCATCGCGGGCAGTGCGTCGATCCTGGTGAAGGTGCGGACCGCGGACACCGGGCAGTTGCAGGACGTGCTGCGCCGCATCCACGCGATCGACGGGGTCAGCGGGACGCGGGCGACGGTCGTACTGGAGACGTTCTTCGAACGGCCGGTGTCGCCGCGGTAGTCGCCCTTCCCCCCGGCATCGTGTCCGACAGTCAGGGCGTATCAGGGCGCCGCGGGGAGCAGGACCTCGAAACGGCAGCCACCCGGCACGTTCTGCACCGAGGCGCGGCCGTGGTGCGCCTCCACGATGCCGCGCACGATGGCGAGTCCGAGCCCCGCGCCCGCGGGCGGCGTGCGCGCCCCGGTACCGCGCCAGCCCGTGTCGAAGACCCGTGGCAGGTCGTCCGCCGGGATGCCGCCGCAGCCGTCGGTGACGGACAGCACCACCGAGTGCGACGCCGAGTCGTGCCGCGCCGAGACCGCCACGGTGCCGTCGGCCGGGGTGCGGTGGATCGCGTTGGCCAGCAGGTTCGCCAGTACCCGGGTCATCTCCCGGCCGTCCACCTCGATGGGCACCTGCTCCACCCGGTCGCCGACCAGCCGCACCCCGTGCTCGGCGGCCAGCGGGTTGGCGCCCGCGATCGCGTCGCCCACCAGGTCGTAGACCGACATGCGGGCGGGCGCCAGCGCGAGCACCCCGGCCTGGATGCGGGACAGCTCGAACAGGTCGCCGACCATGCCGCTGAGCCGGTCCACCTCGGCGCGGATCTGCCGGTGGTAGCGCGCGGGGTCCTCCGCTATGCCGTCCTCCAGCGCCTCGGTCATCGCCCGCAGCCCGGCCAGCGGGGTGCGCAGGTCGTGCGAGATCCACGCGACGAGCTCCCGCCGGGACGCCTCGAGGGCGCGCTCCCGCTCCCGGGAGGCCGCCAGCTTCGCGCTGGTCGCGGCCAGCTCCCGCCCCAGGTCGGCGAGTTCGGCGGTGGGCGCCAGGGCGGGAGCGGCGAAGGGGTCGCCGTCGCCGAAGGCGCGGGTCGCCTCGGTCAGGGCCCGGCTGCCCGCCACCACCCGGCGGCCCAGGATAAGGGCGACCGCGAGCGAGACGACCGCGGCTATGGCGCACACCGTGGTCACCACCCCGAGGTCGTGCTCGGACAGGAACATCGCCCAGGCCACCGACAGGGTGCCCGCGAGCATCGCCGCGACCGTGACCGCCGCGACCACCGCGAGGGACAGCGCGAAGGAGCGGTGCCGCAGCACCCGCAGGGCCAGCGCGCCCAGCAGGCCGGCCGCCGCGGCGCCCATCGCCGCGTAGGCCGCGATCAGAAGGAGGTCATGCACCGCGGGCCTCCCTCGCACCGCTCGCGCCCGGATGCACCTCCGAGCCGTCACCGCGGTCCCGGTCCCCGGCCGGCCCCCGCAGCCGATCCGCTTCGGTGGCGCCGGTGGTGTCGGCGGTGGTGTCCGATGTGCCGGTCGTGCCGGTCGGGCTCGCAGCGTCACCGGGGTCGGCCGGGTCGAACCGGTAGCCCACCCCCCATACGGTGCTGATCAGCCGCGGCCGGGCCGGGTCGTCCTCGATCTTCTCCCGCAGCCGCCGGACGTGCACCGTGACCGTCGACAGGTCGCCGAACTCCCAGCCCCACACCCGCCGCATCAGCTCCTCGCGGCCCAGCACGCGGCCGGGCTGCCGCAGGAAGAAGGCGAGCAGGTCGAACTCGCGGATGGTCAGGGCCAGCTCCGCGCCGCCCCGCAGCGCGCGGCGCGCGGCGGGATCCAGCGCCAGCGACCCGGACCGCAGCCACGGCCCCGCGGCCGGCGGGCTGCCCGCCCGCCGCAGCACGGACTCCACCCGCAGCACCAGCTCGCGGGGACTGAAGGGCTTCGTCACGTAGTCGTCCGCACCGACCTCCAGGCCGAGGATGCGGTCGTCCTCGTCGCCACGCGCGGTGAGCATCACCACCGGCAGGGGGCCCGCCTCCCGCAGCCGCCGGCACACCTCCAGCCCGTCCATGCCCGGCAGCATCAGGTCGAGCACCACCAGGTCCGGCCGGCTCACCGCGGCCCGCGACACCGCCGACGGACCGTCCGCGACCCGCTCCACCGCGAAGCCCGCCCGGTCCAGGTAGCTCGCGACGACCTCGGCCACGGTCGGGTCGTCGTCCACGACCAGGACCCGCCGCCGCGGGTCCCGCGGCGGCGGCGATACGGATACGGGTGCGCTGCTCATGGTCCCGAGTCTGACACCCGCCACTGACAGTGACCATGGCCGAGGGTCCGTACCGCCCCGCCGTCCGCGTTTCGTAAGGACCGGCCGTCCGATATGTCCGGTGGGCGTCCCTAGGGTGTGACGGGTGACCGAGCCCGCGCCAGCCGCCGACATCGTCCTGCCCTGCCTCGATGAGGCCGCCGCTTTGCCCTGGGTGCTGGGGCGCATCCCCCCGGGCTGGCGGGCGATCGTGGTCGACAACGGCTCCACCGACGGCTCGGCGCGGATCGCGGAGGAGGCCGGCGCGCTCGTCGTCCGCGAGCCGGTCCGGGGATTCGGGTCCGCCTGCCACGCCGGGCTACGGGCGGCCACCGCCGAACTGGTCTGCTTCTGCGACTGCGACGGCTCCCTCGACCCGGCGCTGCTGCCGGACCTGGCCGCGCCCGTGCTGGCCGGCCGCGCGGACCTGGTGCTCGGGCGCCGCCGGCCCACCGCGTTCGGCGCCTGGCCGCCGCACGCCCGCCTCGCCAACTTCCAGCTGGCCCGGATGGTCCGCCGCCGCACCGGCCTGCGCCTGCACGACCTCGGCCCGATGCGGGCCGCCCGCCGCACCGCGCTGCTCGACCTCACCCTCACCGACCGCCGCAGCGGCTACCCGCTCCAGATGGTGGTCCGGGCCGCGGACGCGGGCTGGCGGATCGCCGAGACCGACGTCCCGTACACCCCGCGCTCCGGCCGCTCCAAGGTCACCGGCACCTGGCGCGGCACCTGGCACGCGGTGCGCGACATGTCCGCGGTGCTGCGGGACATCCCCGTCGCTCCCACAGTTCTCCCGCCGCCGCGCCCCGCACCGGAGTCCGGCCCGCACCTGCCCGCCCGGCCGCCGGACCCCGCCGTGGGCGACCCGGCCGCCTCCCGTGCGACGGGAGCGGGCCGATGAGCGGTGCCACCACCGCGCCCGCGGGGCCCGCCCCGTCCTGGGGCGGCGACCCCTACGGCCGGGCGCTGGCGCGGGGCCGCGGCCCGCTCTTCCTGCGCCGGCACGACGGCTGGCTGCTGCCGCTGGAGGTCGAGCGCTGGTGCGCGCCGCCGGACGAGGCCGACAGCACGCTGCTGGCGCGCTGCCGCGGACCGGTCCTCGACATCGGCTGCGGCCCCGGGCGCCTGGTCGCGGGCGTGGCCCGGCGCGGTCTGCCGGTCCTGGGCCTGGACGTGAACCCGATCGCTGTCGAGCGCACCAGGGTCGCCGGTGGCGCGGTGCTGCGCCGGTCCGTCTTCGACCGGGTGCCGGCGGAGGGCCGTTGGGGCACCGGGCTGCTCGCCGACGGCAACATCGGCATCGGCGGCGACCCGGTGGCGCTGCTCCGCCGGGTGCGCCGGATCGTCGCGCCGGCCGGACACCTGCTCGCCGAGGCCGCCGCGCAGGAGGTCGACGAGCGGCTGACGGTACGCGTCGAGGACGGCCGCGGCCGGTACGGGCGGGAGTTCCCCTGGGCCCGGCTCGGCCCCCGGGCACTGCGCGCCGCCGCGCGGGCGGCCGGCTGGCAGATCGCCGAGGAGTGGTCGGTCTCCGGCCGCCGCTTCGCCGCGCTGCTCAACTCACCGCTGCCCGGACCCAGGTCGGCGCCGACTTCGTCAACGCGCCTTCTATCAGGCTGACTTGACGTACCGTCACGCCAACATCGCTGATCGTCCTCCTCCCTGGCGCAGCCGGCCGGGTCCGGGTCGCCGGCGGCCGAAGCGCTCCGCGCGGGACGGCGCGAGGTCCGCTCATCCCGTGATCGGGTCCCGGCCCCGGCCCACCTGCGTATCGACCCTGCGGCGGTCGCCGTCGTCCCGCTGGGGTATCTGCCGTAGTTCGTTCGGTCCGGACCTGGGGGACGCAGCGCCCGGGGGAGCGGCGAACAGGGGGGCGCCGCGCGGGTCGTGGGCGGACGGGTCGAGGGCGTGGCCGGGGCGCCGGGGCGGAACGCGCGGTCGGCGACGGCGCCCGGGCGGCCGGCGCGGCGGGGGAGCGGGGTCGCGGGCGCGGCGCCGTACCGGCACGTCGCGCGGGTGCATCACCGCTGCTCCGTGGCATATTCCGGCTGCACGTGGTGCGAGCGCCGTGGCCGGGCTCCCGGGTGGGCGCCGGGCCGCCGGGGCACGCTCGTCCTCGCCGCCGTCCCGGATCCGCGCGGAGCCGGCGCCCTGCGGTGGCGGTCCGACGTGCCGGAAGGGGCCGCGCGCCGGCCAACGGCCGCTGCCCGGGGCAGCGGTGGCGGTTGCGGCACGGCTCGGGAACGGTGTGGGTAGCACCGTTGACACCCCCGCAGGGCCGTGACCTACTAACGGAACCGGACTCGGCGATGTCACGAGGGGAGCGGACTCGGGGGTCCGCGACAGGGGGGTTGCGGTGGTGGGAGAGCACTATCCGACGACAGCAGAAGTCACTGAGGGTGCGCGTTTGCTCACCCTTTGCCATCCGGGGATCTGCCGGCTGGGGGAGGTCGGCAGATCGAGGGCCGGCCGTCCGCTGCTCCTGCTGACGGTCGGCCCCGAAACGGCACACGAGAGAACGCGCGACGTCCTGGTGGTGGCCGGGCCCCACGCCAACGAGGCGGCGGTGGGCGGCGCGACGGTCCTGCGGCTGGCCGGGCAGATCGCCGAGGCGTGCCGGTCCGGCAGCTGGGACGGCAGTACCTGGCACTTCCTGCTCTGCATCGATCCCGACGGCGCCGCGCTCAACGAGCCCTGGCTGTCCGGTCCGTACACCCTGCGCGACCACTACGAGCACTTCTTCCGCCCGTGTGCCGCCGAGCAGCCGGAGTGGCTGCCGCACGAGGGGGCGGCGGGGTCCGCGATGCTGCCCGAGACCCGCACCCTGGTCGGGCTCCTCGACCGGCTGCGACCGGTGCTCCAGTGCTCGCTGCACGGCATCGACGTCGGCGGCAGCTTCGTCCAGCTCACCCGGGACGTACCCGGCGTGCCCGAGCGGATCGGCAAGTCCGCGGCCGAACTCGACATCCCGCTCGAGAGCGGGTCGTCCGACGCCTTCCAGTGGCCCAGCCCGGGCCCCGGGGTCTACGTCATGCCGCCCGCGTCCGATCCGGCCGCGGGCGACGGCGCCCACTCCACCTGGGCGCACGCCGAGCGGTACGACGGCATGACCGCCATCATCGAGGTGCCGATGTGGGCCTGCGACCGGGCGGCCGACACCACCCCGCACCCCGACGCCGACCGCGCGCTGCGCACGGCGGGGGCCGCGCTGCGCCGCGACCTTCCCGCTGTGGCGGAGGTGCTGGCCCGGCTCGACCCCGAGACGATCGGCGACGACGGGCCGCTCCTGCGTACGGTGCGCGAACTGGTCGGCATCGGACCGCAGTTGAGCGCGGAATGGGACCCCGCGGTACGCCCGCCCGGCGCCGCCCCGCTGCCGGAGATGACGACCGCGCGCGTCACCAGCATCGAGGTCTACGCGCAGCGCATCCCGCTGCGCGCCGCCGCGATGCTGCGCCGGATCGCCGCGACGCCGGCCGTGACCGCCCTGGTCGACTCCTGGTGCGAGGCCTACGAGACCGCGTACCGGCCGCGCTGGGTGCCGGTCGCCGACCAGGTGGAGCAGCAGGCGCGCAGCGTGCTGGCGGTCTACGAGGAGCTGCTGCTGTGAGCGGCCCCCGCCCGCCGGCCGTGCCGTAGCGGTGGCCGTAGCCGGCCGCTCACCGTCCGCACTCACCCGTTCGGAGTAGTCTGCGGCCCCTCCGGGGGCCGCTGCGGCGACGATGGGTAGGGCGAAGGTGATCGCGGAGCGGGAGGCGGGCGAGCGCGATGAGCAATGACAAGGTGCCCAGCAGTCGCATGCGGGAGATGATGACGCCGCGCCGGATCGTCGCGCTGGTGCTCACGGTCCTCGCCCTGGTCTTCATCTTCGAGAACACCCATGACGTGCGGATCCGGGTGATCGTCCCCGAAGTGACGATGCCGCTGTGGTTCGCCCTGCTGATCACGTTCGTGGCCGGCGGGCTGATCACGCTGCTCCTGCGGTGGAGCGGCCGGAGGCGCAGGCGGCGCGCCGCAAGGTGAGACGGACCGCCGACTGGCCGTCGCCCTTCACCTGCTGCCCGGCCCTCCCCGCGACGGGCGGAGGGCGGTCAGGGGGTGAGGGGCTTGCCCATGTGCACGCTCAGCGGCTCGTGCCGGTAGTAGCCGAACGCGCCCACGGGCAGGTAGCCGCAGGAGGCGTACAGCGCGATCGCCTCGGGCTGCTTCTGCCCGGTCTCCAGCACCATCCGGGTGCGCCCGGCGGCGGTCGCGGTGGCCTCCAGTTCGGCCAGCACCGCCCGCGCGAAGCCCAGGCCGCGGGCCTCCCGCAGCACGAACATCCGCTTGATCTCGGCGTCGCCGGCCTCGAACCCGTCGGCCGGCGCGTCCTGCGCCCGCCAGCCGCCGCTGGCGACCGGCTTCCCGTCGGCGTCGTACCCCAGCAGGTACAGACCCTGCGGGGGCTCGAAGTGCTCCGGGTCCATGTGGGTCATGTCCCCGTCGCCGTACCGCTCGGCGTACTCCAGCTGCACCAGGTCGTTCAGACGTATGGCGTCGGCGTGGTCGAAGCGGGTCTTTCTGATCTCCATCCGGCCATCCTAGACGGACCCGCCGGACCCGCCGACAGGGCCGTAAGCCCGCCCAGCCCCTTACCGAGGGAAAGGCGTGGAAGGCGGGCGCGGGGCGGTGGGATGCTGGTCACGTGAGGCGAAACAGCGAGGGCCTGCCGCGGATCAGCCTGCGGATCGCCCCTGAACTGCGGGTTTTCGTGGCGGTCGAGAGACGCGGGGACATCACCGACGTGTCGACGGACGGAGCGTCGTCGCTCGGGCACGTGGTGGAGTCCCTGGGCATCCCGCTCACCGAGGTGGGCCGGCTGAGCGTCGGCGGTCTCGACGTACCCGTCGGGCACGTGCCCGCGGCGGGCGAGGAGATCACCGTCGAGGCGGTGCGGCGGCCGCAGCGGGTGCCCGGCCCGTCGCCGACGTTCCTGCTCGACGTCCATCTGGGCACCCTGGCACGGCGGTTGCGGCTGCTCGGCGTCGACGCCGCCTACGAGAACGAGGACATCGGCGACCCCGCGCTCGCCCGCCGGTCCGCGCTGGAGCGGCGCGTGATGCTCTCCCGGGACCGGGGCCTGCTGCGCCGGCGCGAGATCTTCGCCGGGGGATACGTCTACAGCGACCGGCCGGAGGACCAACTCCGCGACGTGCTGGGCCGGTTCGCGCCGCCGCTCGCCCCCTGGACCCGGTGCGTGGCGTGCAACGGCACCCTGACCGCGGCGGACAAGGACACCGTCCGCGACCGCCTGCGCGACGGCACCCGGAAGTCCTACGACGTCTTCGCCCGCTGCACCGCCTGCGAGCGCGTCTACTGGAAAGGGGCCCACCACGCCCACCTCGAGGCGGTCGTGGAGTGGGCGATGCGGGAGTACGGTCCCGCGCCGACGGCCCTCGGCTCCGCCGGCTGACCCTTGCGCCCGTCCCGCCCTCCCGATCCGGCCGGGCGGGAGGGCACCCGGTCCACCGCCCCCTCCCGTCGTCCGGCCTGCTCAGTCGCCGTCCGCCGCCTGTCCCCGCGCGGCCAGCCCGGACCGTACGGAGGCGAGGGAGGCGGCGGCCTCGGGCAGGTCCGCCTCCTCGCAGCGGGCGATCGCCGCGGTGAGGCGGGCGTCGGCCGCGGGGACGTCGCCCAGTGCGTTGCCCTCGATCAGGGCGGCGACCCGGACGGCCTCGGCGCGCGGCTCCTCGCCCGCCCGGCCGCCCTCCGTGTACGCGGCGATCGACCGTTCCATCTCGGCGAGGGCGTCGTCGTACGACCCCGCCGCGGCGTAGGCGCGGGAGCGCTGGTACTGAATCGCGCCGGAGTGGTACCAGTGGGCGAAGTCCGCGTTTTCGGAGGGGACTTCGGCGCACAGCGTGTCGGCGTCCGCCAGGTGCCGCAGCGCGGCGGGAAGCCCATCGGCCTCCTGCGCGGCCATCGTCAGCCGGGCGAACTCGCGCATCATGCCCACCACCGGAGCCGGGCGCGGTGCCCGGGCGTGGGAGGCGACGGCCCGGTCGTACGCGGTGCGCGCGGCCTCCCACTGCCCGGACGCCGCCAGGGCCACCGCGGCCTCGCACGCGACCAGGGTGTGGGTGAAACGGTCGTCCTCCCAGCCGGCGACCACGTCGGCGAGCCCGACGAACTCCGCCGCCGCCTCGCGCAGTTCGCCGAGCGCGGCGAGGCCGCGCGCGAGGTCGAGCCGGACCTGGGCGAGCAGCCGCGGGTCCAGCGCCGCGGTGTCGCCGAGCACGATCGACTCCAGGACCGCGACCGCGTCGGCCCTGCGGCCCTGATCGCCCAGCAGTTCGGCGAGCTCGAGGCGGACCTGCGCCGCGTGGTCCTCGGCACCCTCCCGGTCCATCCGGTCCGCCGCCTCCGACAGGTGCCGGACGGCGCCCGCCGGGTCGCCGGCGTGCGCGTAGGCGTGCCCCAGCAGCGCGTGGAACGGGCCCAGCGACAAGGACGCGTCCGGCCAGCGGGCGGCCGCCGACAGCGCCTGGTGCATCAACGGCACGGCTTCCGCGGCCCGGTCGCCGCGCATCCTGAGCTGCGCGAGCAGTGCCAGCGGCCGCGGGGTGCGCCACGGGTGGCCGGCGCGCTCCACCAGGTCCAGCGCGTCGGCGAGTTCGGCCTCCGCCCGTTCGAGGTCGCCCACACGCGCGGCCACGTCCGCGGCGTACTGCCGGGCGGCCGACGCCCGGGGCAGCGACTCCAACCGCTCCGCCTCCGCGCGCAGCCGTGCCACGGACGTCTCGAAGGCGGCCGTCAACGCCGCGTCCGGCTCGGGCAGGTCGCCGATCAGGCGGTGCCGTGTGGTCATCGCCTCGCACTGCAGGACGGCCAGGTAGCGGTCCGGCTCGATCCGGCCGGCGGCCATCAGGTCGGCGGCGAGCCCCAGTTCCGTGGCGAGTTCGGCGAGGGGGAGCGCCAGGTCGGTCTTCGGGTCCGGTACGGTCGCCGCGACCGACGCCGTGGCGGCCCTGGCCCGCGCGGCACAGGCACGCCCCGGCAGGTCCGCCTCCTCGTAGAGCCCCGCCGCCTGCAGCATGTCCGTGCGGGCCTGCGCCCACTCCTCCCGGTCGATGCCGCCGAAGGCGGCGCGCTCGGTGAGTTCGGCGGTCAGCATGAGCTCCACGCCCAGCGCGTCCTCGTCGTGGACGTGCCCGTCCTCGGCAGTACGGGCCCGGACCCGTTCCCACAGCCGGTCGGCGTCGGGACGACCCTGCGCCGCCAATTTCCTTGTCAGGAGGACGAGTTCGGTGAAGTCCGCGGGTATCGGCTCGGTGTCGGCGCTGGTGGAGGCGGCTCCGGCGATCCGTTCGGTGCCCGGTTCCGCGCCGGTGCCGGGCGCGGACGTCGCCGTACCGGTCTTCGCCCCGGCTCCCGTCGAGGGCGCCGCGTCCGGCGCCGCCGCCCGTACCCCCAGCGCCAACGGACCGTCCAGCAGGGGACGTTGGGCCAGCCGCTGCCTGCGGCGGGTACCGATCTCCGCCGTGCCGTTGCGCCGGTCGAAGGCCGCGGCCAGCGGATCCGCCTCCGCCCGGACGTGCGCCAGCAGCGCGTCCACCGTCCACGTGCGGCCGGGCGGTCCGGCGACCGCCAGCCCGCCGTGGCCCTGGTCGGCCAGCCGCGCGAGCAGCACCTCCACTCCGGTCAGCCAGTTCAACCGGTCCAGCGGCGAGCCCACCACGTCGAACATCGACCGGTTCTCCGCCAGCACCTCCAGCCCGCGGCCCTCGTTGCGGGACAGCGCGCAGAACTCCAGGTGCAGGCCGAGCGCGTGGGGCATGTCCGGCTTGCCGCGGGCGAACCGGTAGCCGACCAGGTGGTGCGAGCGCGCCTCGTCCAGCCGGCCCGCCCGCAGCAGCGGCAGCAGGGCGTGCGCCATGCTCACATACGGCTCCTCCATGCAGGTCTGGCCCCCGTCGAGGACCGGCTGCCACTCCTCCAGCGCCCGCGCCTCGTCCCCCGACTCCGCGTGGTGCAGGGCCCGGTGCCGCGTCTCGCAGGCCTCGCAGTCGCTCAGGTCGGTCCGCGGGCGGGTGGCCCACAGGTCGTAGCCGTCCTCCCGGCCGGCCCCGATGTGCGCGGCGATGTGGTGCCGCATCGCGTAGACCGGCTGGAGGCCGTGCCCGGCCGCGCGGTAGCGCTTCTCCATCTCCCGGGTCCAGCGCCGCACCGCCTCCAGCGGCACGTCGGGGACCTGGAGCAGCGCGGTGGTCACCCACTTGAAGCGCCAGTACAGCTGGCGCTCCTCCCACTCGCTGAAGTCCGACGGGTGGTCGTCCCACATCCGCACGATCCGCGCGAAGACCACCGGGGACTTCCGCTCCTCGCCCGCGTAGGTGTACGCCGACATCAGCTCGAACAGCGACGTCACCAGGGCGCCCCTGTCGTCGAGTTGCTCCGCGGCCTCGACCAGTTCCTCGGCCCGCACGGTGCGCTGCCGCCCGAACGGCCGCTCGTTGTTCTCCCGCAGCGCGTCGAAGACCGCATCCGCAGTGTCCAGCATCACCGCATCACCCCTCCTCGTGCATCGCGTGGTCGAGCAGGCCGATGAAGGCACGGTTCAGCAGTGCGCTCTCCGAGGCGCGCAGCGGGCGCCGGGCCAGCAGCAGCGCCTGCCCGTAGAGCGCCTCGACCGCGGTCACCGCCAGGCCGTGCTCCCCGATCGAGGCGGCCCTGCGCACCAGCGGGTTGAGATGGTTGAGCACCAGTTGGGCGCGCGGTGCCTCGGACCGCAGGGAGCCGAGGATGTCCGCCCACAGCCCGTCCGTCTGCCCGGCCAGCTCGCCGCGGGCACGCTCGTGCCTGGCCTCGCGGTTGTCCAGGAGCAGCGACGGCGCGCTGACCGGGTGGAAGGCCCGCAGCACCACGTCGCAGTCGAACTGCGCGACCACCTCCCGCGCGGTGTGCAGGAAGGCCGCCGCCGCCAGCTCCGCGGCCGGGTCCACCGCGTCCAGGTGCGCGGTGACCGTCGCCGGGTCGAGGTCCACCACCGATGTGCCCGGCCGTACCTCCGGCAGCCGGTGCACCAGGTCCCGGTCGTACGCGTAGCCGCCGTTGACCACCCCGAGCCCGGCCGCCGCGGCGATCGGCGCGACCTGCCGGAACTCCTCGACGGTCTGCGTCACGAGGACCACCGGGTGGGCGCGCGCGAACTCGTCCAGCGTGACCTGCCCGTCGGTGGTCTCGAACGGCAGCCACGGAAGCAGCAGCCGCAGCAGCTCGTCGTCGTAGCGGGCCAGCGCCTTGACCGCGAGATGGTGGACCGCGATGAACTGGTGCAGCAGGGCCGGATCGCTCGCCGAGATCCCGGTCAGCCAGTCCCGGATGCGGGCCCCCAGCGTGTCCCGGATCGCCGCCAGCGTCTCGTCCTCGTACAGCGCCTCGCGGGACGCGGTCGGCCGCAGGCTGTCGGCGTCGACCACGCAGCGCACGAAGAACGCCCACTCCGGGAGGAGTTCGGGCGCCTGGTCGGACAGCAGCATGCCCTTCAGGTGCACGCGGTGGCCGGCCTGCCGCGACGGATGCACCGACGTGGGAAGCACGTAGGCGACGCCGCGCAGTCCCACCACGGGCAGGTCCAGCTCGATGCTGTCCAGGGGGACGAAGTCGAACGTCCTGCGGCAGTAGTCGGCGAGGGCCTGGCGGCGGGCGGTCGGGGACGCGTGCGGAGCCTGCCAGGGCGGCGGCGTGCCGTTGACGCGGGTGACCGTGCCGCGCTCGTCGGTCACGTCGACCTCGTGCCGCAGCAGGCTGCCGTAGTGCCTCGCCAGCGCGACCACCCGGTCGTGCCGGGTCCACTCCGCCCCGTCGGCACGGGGCACCAGCGTCACCTTCGTGCCCGGGCCGGGCAGCGCGGATCCAGGCAGCGTGCTGATCGTGTAGCGGCCGTCGGAGGTGCCGCGCCACTCCACCGCGGGTGCCGACGGGTCGGCCGCCGACCGGGTCAGCACGGTGATCTCGTCGGCCACCACGAAGCAGGCCAGCAGGCCGATGCCGAACTGGCCGATGAAGTCGGAGCGGGACGCGGCGAGTTGCTCGCCGTCCAGGGGACCGCCGCCGGAGGCGCGCTTGGAACTGCGCCCGATCGTGGCCAGGAAGCGGTGGACGTCCGCCTCCGTCAGGCCGATCCCGGTGTCGGTGACGGTGAGTCGGCTCTCGCCGGCCCGTACGGTGATCCGGGCCGGCGCCGTCGGGTCGAGCGCCTGCCGCGCGGTGATCGCGTCGACCGCGTTCTGCAGCAGCTCCCGCAGGTAGACCCGGGGGCTGGAGTAGAGGTGGTGGGAGAGCAGGTCGACCAGGCCGCGCAGGTCGACCTGGAAGGTATGGGTGGTCTGTGCGTCGTCTGACACCGATCCGGGCTTTCTGTGGGGAGTCGGGCGGGAGTACGAGGGGCACGAACCGCCGCGCTGGGCGCTGCGGCGGGAGCGGCCGGGGCCGAACCCGCCGACGTCCCGCGGGTGAGGCGGTCCGGCGGCACCGCAACGGGTGTGCGGTGGAGGGGCGTTCGTGAACGGGCCGCCGTCAGCGGCCCGTTCGTGGGGCAGCGGCCCGGTCAGGCCCCGACGCGGTTGCGCCAGGCGAGGAACGGCACCACGGGCGACCTTCCGTTCAGGTAATTCCAGGGCGACTCGGTCGGCTGCTTGGCCACCATCCGGAACATGGTCCGGGCCGCGGCGTCCTCGCCCGCCAGCCCGAAGGCCAGCGCGAAGCTGTTGACCGCGATCGCCCAGTCCCGGCTCCGCTCGAAGGCCGGGTGGTGCACGGAGCGCGCCCCCGCCTCGTGCAGGGCGCGCACCACGCGCGGGTCGCGCAGCCGCGCCGAGTCCGGGTCGCCGCCGGCGTCCAGCCACTCCTCCAGGTACGCCTCGGCGACGAGCTCGCCGAGGCGGCTGCCCTCGGGCGCGCCGAGCATGGACTCCCGCGCGAAGGCGTGCATCCGCTCGTGCGAGCCGCCCCACTTCTTGCTGAGCTGCTGCAGGTACTGCCGGTGCGCGGCGGCATGGCCGGGGGCCCGGCGGCAGGTCGCCTCGAAACGGCGCAGGGCCACGTCCGGCCCGACCTGGAGGCCCCGGCCGGCGATCTGGAGGAAGTACCAGGGCGTCGCCCAGGACGGCTCGCGCTCGGCCACGTCCAGCAACTGCTCCTCGGCGACCACGAGGCGCTCGCGGAAGAGCGTCCATCCGTCCTCGGTCACGGAATCCGCCCGACCCGAGCCGCGCGCCTGCCAGGCCCAGGTGACCTGACGGGCGGCGGAGACCAGCAGCGCCAGGGTGTCGTCGGGTCGGGCGGCGACCACCTCGCCGATCCACCGCTCCATGCCCACGACGTCGTGCAAACCGCCGACCAGGAAGGTCAGGTCCTCCTGGCCCTCCGCCGCCGCCAGATGCCCGCGCACCTCCGGCCACCCGGCCGCGCCGCCGTGCAGCGCCGCCGTCCTCATCGCGGCGAGCCGCGGGTCACCGTAGGCCCGGTCGATCACCGGGACGCGGTTCTTGCGGCGCAGCAGGAACCTGGCGCCCTCCGGATGACGTGCGGTCCGTCTGATCCCGCCGCGTGTCCACCACACCCACACCGTGCCGGCCCCCTCGTCTGTGCTCCAGCCGGACGACCGCCCCCGCGGTGCCCCCGAACGACTGGATATCACGCTCACCCGACTCCTACCCACCCGCCCCGCCCGCGCACGGGCGGAGGTGCTTCCCGGGAGCGCGGCGGGGTACTTCCCGGGGTGGTCAGGGGGCCTTCCCGACTCGCCGACAAGAAAAGTGCGCTGGACAAAAAAAGTGTTCGGTGCAACGGTGGAGACATGTGGGACGTGACGGTGATCGAGGACGCGGCGGCCGCTGCCGCCTCGCTGGACCCGATCCGGGCCCGGTTGCTGGCCGAGCTGGCGGCGGGACCGGCGTCGGCGGCGATGCTGGCCGCGCGGGTCGACCTGCCGCGCCAGAAGGTGAACTACCACCTGAAGGCGCTGGAGCGGCACGGGCTGGTGGAACTGGCCGGAGAGCGCAGGAAGGGCAACGTCACCGAGCGGATGATGCGTGCGACGGCGGCCTCGTACGTGATCTCGCCGAGCGCGCTGGCCGCGGTGCAGCCCGACCCGGCCCGGGCCCGGGACCAGCTGTCGGCGCGGTGGCTGCTGGCGGTGGCCGCACGGCTGGTGCGGGACGTGGGTGCGCTGATCACCGGCGCCTCGCGGGCCGGCCGGCGCGTCGCGACCTTCGCGCTCGACGCCGAGGTGACGTTCGCCTCGGCGGCCGAACGTGCCGCGTTCGTCGAGGAGTTGACCCGCGGCGTGAGCGCGCTGGCGGCCAAGTACCACGCCCCCGACGCGGAGGGGGGCCGCCCGCACCGCGTCGTGGTCGCACTGCACCCCTCGGTCAGGCCCGAGACCCTGGCCGAGGCGGCCCGCCCGGCGGCTCGTGCGGCGGACCGTCCGGAAGGCGAGCCGGCGGGGCGGCCCGCGGCCGGTCCTCCCGTACCGCCGGCCCCGGCGCGGCAGGCGCTTTCGACCGGCGGCGAGCCCGGCCGCGACCCCGACAACCCTGAGGAGCGATGATGCGCAAGTTGATCGTCACCGAGTTCCTGACCGCCGACGGCGTGATGGAAGCGCCCAACGAGTGGCACGGACCGTACTTCGACGACGACATGGCCCGTACCGTCGCCGCGCAGATGGCCGCGTCCGACGCCCTGCTGCTCGGCAGGACCACGTACGAGGGTTTCGCCGCCGCCTGGCCCGCGATGCCGGACGCGCCGGGTGCGGACCATATGAACGGCGTCGCGAAGTACGTCGTGTCCAGCACCCTCGACAAGGCCGAGTGGAGCAACTCGACCCTGCTCGACGGCGCCGACCAGGAGGAACTGGCCGGCCGGATCGACGGGTTGAAGCGGAGCGAGGGCGGTTCCCTCAGCGTGATGGGCAGCGCCGCGCTCGTGCAGTGGCTGCTGATCCGCGGACTGGTCGACGAACTCGACCTGTTGATCGACCCCGTGGTCGTCGGCCACGGCAAGCGGCTGTTCCGGGACGGGATGCCGGCGATCCCGCTGACCGTGGCGCGGTCGCAGATGTTCGGATCGGGTGTGCACCACGTGGTCTACACGGTGGGCACGCCCCGGCAGGAGGGTGAGGGCGGCAGCGATGCCTGAAGAGTTCGAGATCGTCCGGGAGTTCGAGGTCGACGCAGGCCCCCAGGAGGTGTGGGACGCGATCACCTCCGGCACGGCGGGCTGGCTGTGGCCGATGGAGTACGAACCCGTGCAGGGCGGCGCCGCTCCCTTCGGCGGCACCCTCACCACGTGGGACCCGCCGCACCGCCTCGTCGCGCGCACCGAGGACGTCGAGGGGATGTCCCAGCAGACCCTCAACCAGCTCGACCACCTGATCGAACCGGTCGAGGGCGGCGGCTGCCGGGTGCGGTACGTGCACAGCGGCATCTTCGTCGACGACTGGGAGAACCAGTACGACGGCGCGAACAAGCACACCGACTTCTACCTGCACACCCTGCGGGAGTACCTGCGGCACTTCACCGGCCGCCGCGCCGCCTTCGCGACCGCTGACGGCCCGGCCGCGGCCGGCGCGCCCGACGCCTTCGACGCCGCCGCCCGTGCGCTCGGCCTGCCCCAGGGGGCCGCCGCCGGGGACACCGTCACCGTGACGCTGCCCGGCGCCTCCGCGCCCTCCACCGCGGTGCTGGACTACCGCGACCGCTACTTCATCGGGCTGCGCACCGAGACCGCGATGTACCGGGTCTTCGGCCGCAACCACTTCGGCGCGACCGTCGGCCTGTCCGTGCACGACTTCACTCCGGGCCGGGACCGGGCGGCGGACATCGACGCCGCCTCCGCCGCGCTCGCCCGTACCGCGGAGTCCTGGCTCGCCGCCGTCTACGCGTGACGGCGGGCGGTCGGGCGTGTGCTCGGCCGGGCGACGGGTCGGGCGGCGGATCTCCGGGCCGGTGTCACCGGGCGGCCTGCGGCAAGGTCACTTGTAGACCTTGCCCGGCTGCGGCGTCCCCGGCGCGAGGAGCTGCTTCACCGTGACGAAGGTGTAGCCGCGCGCCTGGAGCGCGGAGATGATCGGGGCGACCGAGGCGACCGTGCCGTTGTAGCCCTTGTTCGTCTTGTCGACCAGGTCGTGCAGCAGGATGATCCCGTCCGGCCTGGCCGTCTTGAGGATGCGGGACGCTATCAGCTTGGAGTCCGTGGTCTTGTAGTCCGCACCGTTGGAGTTCCAGACCACCTCGGACATGCCGAGTTCCTTGGCGATCTTGGTGACCTTGGAGCTGGTGCGGCCCTGCGGCGGGCGCAGCAGGGTGGGGGTCACCCCGGCGGCCTTGGTGACGGCGTCCCGGCCCTCGGTGATCTCCTTGCGTATCTCGGCCGAGCTGATCTTGGTGAGGATCTGGTGGCTCCAGGTCAGGGTCTCCACCTCGTGACCCTGCGCGACCATGTCCCTGACCATCTGCGGGTGCACGCGCACGTGGTTCTTGCCGAGCGTGAAGAACGTCGCGTGCACGTGGTACTTGCTGAGGATGCTCAGTATTTGCGGGGTGCGCACGCTCGGTCCGGCGTCGAAGGTGAGCGCTATGCACTTGACCTTGCGGCAGTCCACCGTGCCGTTCCCGCCGGACGCGAACGCGGCCTGCCCGCCGCTGCCGATGTGCTTGCGTGCGGCGGCCGGCGACGTGCTGTCGTAGCCGTTGCACCCGGTCAGGGTGAAGGCCATGGTGGCGGCGGCCAGCAGCGTGGTCAGCGCGCGGACTCGACGCGCCGTGGTCCTGCGCATGCGGAATTCCCCCTCGTCGTGATGGAGGGCCCGCTCGGGCGGGCCCGCAGGAACTATACACAGGGGGTATACATACGGCGTCTAGTGGTCCCGCCCGCCCTGTGCGATGACGCTCCGCACAGCTTTCACCCAGGATTCTCCCAGCCGTGCCCCCGCGGTCCCCAGGCGGCCCCGAAGTGACCCCCCGAATGCCGGCCGGGCGCTGGGCCGGGTTCGTCCCGACCGCCGGGTGTCGCGCCGCGGTGTTCTGCGGTCGTATGAGGTGATGTGCGACGCTTCGTGCGGAGTTGGCGACGATCCGCGGCCGGGCGAGGTGAGAGCGGGGCCGCCCGGGAGGCCCCGTCCGGCTCGGACTCGGCACAACGTGCCCTTGCCGCAAAGGCGTTCGGTGCCACGCACCCCCGCGTCGGGCGGTGCTTGCTCCGGCGGTCCGGCTGGACCAGAGTGGGGAACCGTCTGTCGGACGCCGGTTCGACGAACGGGAGAGGGCTCGATGGCGACGTACGTACTCGTTCCCGGTGCGGACGGCACCGCCTGGTACTGGCACCTGGTGGCGCCCCTGCTGCGGGCGGAGGGCCACGAGGTGGTGACCCTCGACCTGCCGTCGCACGACACCGCGAACCTCGACGAGTTCGCCGAGGCGATCGCGGCGGCGGTGCACGCCGCCGTGCCCGACGCCGCCGCGCCAGGGGCCCCGCTGGTGCTGGTCGCGCAGTCGCTCGGCGGGTTCTCCGCTCCGCTGGTCTGCGGGAAGCTGCCGGTGGACCGGCTGGTGCTGGTGAACGCCATGGTGCCTTCGCCCGGCGAGAGCGCGGGGGAGTGGTGGGGCAACGTCGGCCAGGCGGAGGCGCGCGAGGCGTACGCGGCCGCGCTCGGCCGGACCGGCGCGGACGCCGAGTTCGACCCGCGCACCGACTTCTTCCACGACGTGCCGGCCGCGCTGACCGAGGAGGCGTTCGCGTCGGAGCCGGCCGGTCCGCCGCCCGGGGTGTTCGCGCAGCCGTGGCCGCTGCCCGCCTGGCCGGACGTGCCCACCCGCTTCCTCCAGGGGCGCGGGGACCGCTTCTTCCCGCTGGAGTTCCAGCGCCGGCTGGCCCGCGAACGCCTCGGCCTCGACGTCGAGGAATTGCCCGGCGGCCATCTGGTCGCACTCAGCCACCCGCGTGAACTCGCCGACGCCCTCCTGCGTTCGGCGTGAAACCGCCGTCCCGGTCCGGCGGCCTCCGGCGTTCTCCTGGCGTTCCCCCGATGTCCTGCCGGCGTCCACCCGACGCCCTCCCGGGGCTCGGCCGGAGGTGCCCGGACGTCCGAGATGCCCTTGGGGTCCGAGGTGTTCGGCGTCACCGTAGGGCGCGCGCCGTTCGATGTGACCCGGAGTAAGTCGGGCCGAAACCCGCACATCTGTGCGCCACGAAGGTGACTTGTGGGGCGAATCGGGCGTCGGCGGGGGTCGAATGATGTACTCCGGCCGCTGGTTTGCGAGGATCGCACCGATGACTGCCGCTCCCCCTGACGCGATTGTCGAGCGTCCCGACCAAGACGACCGTGGCCCCCGTCGGCACCGGCGGCCTCGCCGTGGCGCGAGGCGCTGGGTGATCGCCGTGTCGGTCACGGCCGTCGGCCTGACCCTGCTCGGCGCCGGGTACGTGGCCACCGACCGCTACGGCACCGGGTCCACCGAGAACAACCGGGACGCCGCCTCAGGCCGTCCCGCGGGGGGCGCCCCCGCGCACGCCGGTTCGAGCGCCGTGCGGTCCGCCGACCCGATGCCGACTGCCATCCCCGGCCTCGGGCCCAAGACCCTCGCCGAGATCCCGGCGGCGAGCCGGCAGGTGCTGGTGGCCTCCGGCCAGGCCAAGGACTCGTCCAACTCCCTTGTCACGCTGTGGTCCCGGCAGGCCGACGGCCACTGGCACCCGGGTGAGACCTGGCGGGCGCACAACGCCAAGGACGGCTGGACCGGCGACCACCACGCGGGTGACCTGCACAGCCCGATCGGCGTGTTCACGCTGCACGACGCGGGCGGGTTCGACGCCGACCCGGGCACCAAGCTCCCCTACGACCACTCGTCGAGCTTCCACGCCGGCGGCGTCGGCTTCGACGGCGAGACGCTGGACGAGGCGTTCGACTACGTCATCGCGATCGACTACAACCGCGTCCCCGGCACCTCCCCGCTCGACGGCACCCAGCCGCTGGGATCCGACAAGGGTGGCGGCATCTGGGTGCACGTCGACCACGGCGGGCCCACCCACGGCTGCGTGAGCATCGCCGCGCCCCACATGGTCACCCTGCTGCGTACTCTGCTGCCCGCGGACCACCCGGTGATCGTGATGGGCGACGGGCAGTCGCTCGCCGAGTGAGGCGCCGCCGTCTCCCGGCGCCCCGGCGGGCGACCTCGCGGTCGGGCTCCTCGGCCCCTTGCTTCGGTTGCTCCGGTTTCTCCGGTTACTCCGGCGGGAGTACGGCGCCCGGCGTCCGGACGTACTGCGAGGAGTAGCGCGGTGGCCTACCGCCGGCCGATGTCACGAAAACCCTCCTGCGGAAGTCTTCTTGGTGGGGACCCCGCGGGAGGCACACGTGCAACGGAGGCCGGAGATGGCGGAGATGCAGGAGATCGAAGAGGTCGCTGAGCTCGCTGAGAGCGCGGAGATCGGGGACATGCGGAGCCGGAAGGAGCTCGCCGACTTCGGGCGGCGCTGGGCGGAGGCGGAGCGGCTGGGCGACGTGTCCGCCCTCGACCGCCTGCTCACCGACGACTTCACGGCGGTCGGACCTCGTGGCTTCGTGCTGGGCAAGGCACAGTGGCTCGACCGCTACGCCTCCGGCGCGCTCGTGCACGACGACTTCACCTGGACCGATGTGACGCTGCGTCAGTACGGCCGTAGCGCCGTCGCGGTGGGCGTGCAGGGCCAGCAGAGCGTCTATGACGGGCGCGACGCCGACGGGCGCTTCCGCATCACCCAGACCATCGTCGAGGTGGACGGCCGCTGGCAGCTCGCGGCCGTCCACCTCAGTCCGACCGGCGCGCCCTGACCTCCGGGCGTCCGGATGCCCCGAGCGCCTTCGGCGCGCGCGCCGGTCGTGTCATACCCGGTCAGCCGCGCGCGAGCACCGTCGACTGGACCCCGGTCAGGCCCTTCCAGTCGTTCGACGCGATCGACGCGTGCGCCTTGGCCAGTTGGGCGACCCGGGCCTGCGCGTCCGCGGAGGTCGGGTTCACGTCGTCGAGGGTGGGGGGCACGTTCTGCGCGTCGGTCATGATCAGCAGGTAGTGGTGGGTGTCGTACCAGCTCGTGTCGATGCTGCCGTTGAGGTAGGTGGCGGCGTCACCGTCGAAGACCACGAACCAGGGGCGGATCGAGGTGTCGGAGTAGCGCGAACGCGGGTCGCCGGCCTGTGCGTTGTGCACGGCGGGGAAGACGTTCGCCTGCGCCAGCCTGCCCTGGCTCTGCAGGCCCTGGAGGTAGTCGGCGTACTCCTGGTCCGTCCACAGGGAGTCGGTCGGGTTGGCCTCCTCCACGGTGCCGGGGATGACCTCCAGCAGTACCTTGCCCGCGAGTTGCTGCCTGGTGGGCCAGTTCCCCGCGGTCGCCGCCGCGTCCAGCGACGCGTACTGGCCGCCGCCCGGCTTCGCCAGCAGGTCCGACGGCTTGTAGACCAGGCTGCCCAGGTGCGCGCTGATCGACTGGTCCAGTTTCGCCGGGCTCATCCCGAACGTGGCCTGGAAACCGGCCTTCATCTCCAGCTTGATGATCAGAGGCCCGTGGCCCGGGTGCGCGCCCAGCCACACCCGGACGTCGTCCAGGCAGCTCTCCAGGTCCTTGTTGGCGCCCCCGGTGTAAAGGTCGGCGGGGGACGACGCGTTGACGCAGTTGTTGCTGTTGCCGAGCGGGTTGGAGTGGCTGACCTTCCACTCCTGGGTGGCGAAGTCGTCCCAGACGTCCAGCTCGATCATGGACGTCCCGGTGTCCAGCGCCTGCGCGAGGTAGGTGAAGGTGCCCGGGTCGTAGGTGTTGTGCAGCCCGGACCCGGTGCTGCCCGAGAACGGCAGTGAATCGGTGTCGGCGGCGGACGCGGCGGCGCCGCCTCCCGCACCGGCGACCGTGAAGGCGAGGCACAGCGTCAGCACGCCCAGCAGCGCGGCGCGAACTCGTAGGGAAACTCGGCGGATCGACGGACCGGTCACGTGTCCTCCTGTGGGGGATTCTCTCCGCTCCGAAGGTGCCCGGCACCCATGAATCGACGGAGACATGACACGTAACACGATCTGTCTTCCCTCTGTCACCTCCCCTACCGGCCATACGACGGGGCCCCACGCGTCCGAACTCCCCCACGGGTGGGCGGTGTTCCGGCAGTGTGCGGTCGGCGTTCGGTCGGCCTTCAGTCCGTGCCGAGCAGCCGCAGTGCCGCCGCGGTGACCGCCGCGGCCAGGACGACCACCACGAACGGTGCCCGGCGCCAGGCGAACAGCCCGCCCACGGCGACCCCGGCGGTGCGCGCCACGCCGGAGAAGCCGTGGCCCTCGGTCAGCGCGGACGTGGCCACGAGTGCGGCCAGCAGCACCACCACGGCCGTCGACATGAGCTGTTCGACCCGGGCCGAGAGGGTGGTCCGGGAGCGGAGCGCCGGGCCGGCGAGGCGGAACGCGAAGGTCCCGGCGCCGAGTACGGCGGTGGCCGCGACGAGTCCGGTGTTCATCGGGACGTCCCTTCGTGGACCGGGTTCGGAGGTCGGTCCTGGTGCGGGTGGTCGTGTGCGTGCGGGCCGGGTCCGCGGCGGGCGGGTCCCGCGTCGTACGGGAAGCCGGCCGCGACTCCCGCGAGGGCGAGCAGGACCGGCAGTCCGGCCGGGAGGAAGGGTGTCGTGGCGAGCGCGATCGCCACCCCGGCCGACGCCGCCCGCCGGCTGCCGACCCGGTCCAGCGAAGGCAGCAGGAGGGCGAGCAGCACCGCGGGGAAGGCCGCGTCGAGCCCGAAGGCGTCGGTGTCGCCGACCGCGCGCCCACCGAAGGCTCCGGCCACCACCCCGAGGTTCCAGGCGGTGAACAGCCCCGCCCCGCAGGCCCAGTACGCGGTGCGCCGCCGGGCCGGCGTGTGCTGCGCCAGGGTGAAGGCCACCGTCTCGTCGACCATCAGGTGGCTGCCCGCGAGCCGCCGCGGCCATCCGGTGCCCGTGAGCACGTCCGCGACCGCGAAGCCGAACGGCACATGCCGCACGTTGACCAGCAGGCCCGCCGCGAGCGCGGCCAGAGGGCTGCCGCCGGCGCCCACGATCCCGATGAAGAGGAACTGGGCCGCGCCCGCGAACACCACCAGCGACATCACCATCGGAAGCCACAGCGGCAGGCCGAGCCCGACCGCGATCGCGCCGAAGGACACGCCGACCAGCGCGTCGGCCACGCAGACGAGGGCGATGTCGCGCAGCAGGTCCGTCAGGTCCTTGTCGGGGGTTCGCCATATCGAACGGATCACCGTATAGAATGAACACGGCCAGCGGTCGTTCGTCAAGGCGAACGCTGAGACTTTTCTACCGAACGGACGGGGTCATCCGCATGACGACGGAGGACAGACCACGCGGCGGCCCGCCGATCGCCGCCATCGCCGCCTCCCTGCAGCAGGAGCGGCGCCGCGCCGGGCTCTCCCTCGCGGAGGCCGCCCGCCGCGCGGGCATCGCCAAGTCCACCCTCTCGCAGCTCGAATCGGCCACCGGCAACCCGAGCGTGGAGACCCTGTGGGCGCTGAGCGTCGCCCTCGACGTGCCGTTCGCCCAGCTCGTCGACCCGCCCCGGCCGCGGGTGGAGGTGATCCGCGCCGGCGAGGGCCCGACCTTCAGCGCCGAGCACTCGTCCTACGTGGCCAGCCTGCTCGCGTCCTGCCCACCGCACGCCCGCAGGGACATCTACGTCGTCTCGGCGCAACCCGGCAGCGACCGCGAGTCCGAGCCGCACATGCCCGGGCTGGTCGAACACGTGGTGCTCTGCGCCGGGCGCGCACTGGTCGGCCTCACGGACGACCCGGTCGAGCTGCACCCCGGCGACTACGTCAGCTATCCCGGTGACGTCCCGCACGTCTTCCGCGCGCTCGAAGCCGGCACGTTCGCGGTCCTGCTGTCCGAGCACAACTGACCGCTACGGCCGACCGGGCAACGGCCGCACCCGGCCGACGCCCGCCGATCCCGGCCGCCGCCCACTCGTGAGGAGTACCGCGCCGTGACCGAACCGTCCGCAGCAGGGGAGCCGCCCGCGGTCCGCAGCGAGCGCGCCGGACCCGTCACCACCGTGGTGCTGTCCCGCCCGCGGGTGCGCAACGCCGTCGACCGGGAGACCGCCCAGGCGCTCGCGGACGCCTTCCGGGCGTTCGACGCGGACCCGGACGCCTCCGTCGCGGTGCTGTGGGGCGAGGGCGGTACGTTCTGCGCCGGCGCGGACCTCAAGGCGGTGGGCACCGAGCGCGGCAACCGGCTCGAGCCGGACGGCGACGGTCCGATGGGGCCCACCCGGATGCGGCTGGGCAAGCCGGTGATTGCCGCGATCGCCGGCCACGCGGTCGCGGGCGGGCTGGAGTTGGCCCTGTGGTGCGACCTGCGCGTGGTCGAGCGGGACGCCGTCCTCGGGGTGTTCTGCCGCCGCTGGGGAGTGCCCCTGATCGACGGCGGCACCGTGCGGCTCCCGCGGCTGGTCGGCGCGGGCCGGGCGATGGACCTGGTGCTCACCGGGCGCCCGGTCGACGCGGCCGAGGCCCTTGCCATCGGTCTGGCCGACCGGGTGGTCCCGAACGGCACCGCTCGCGCCGCCGCCGAGCAACTCGCCGCACAGATAGCGGCGTTCCCGCAGACCTGCCTGCGCGAGGACCGGTTGTCCCTGCTGGAGCAGGAAGGGCTGCCCGAACCGGAGGCGATGCGGGTCGAGTTCGCGCACGGCCAGGTCTCGCTCACCGAAATGGCCGCGGGGGCGGCCCGGTTCACGGCGGGCGAGGGAAGGCACGGGGCCTTCGGCGCATGAGGAGGTGGCGGCGCCGGACCGGGGCCGCTGCCGGGTCAGTGCCGGAAGAGCCGAAGTCCGGTGCGCACCAGGGTCATTCCCTGCCGCTCGCACGCCCGCGCGACCCGGCCCGAGCGGATCGACCCGCCCGGCTCGGCGATCCACCGCACCCCGTAGCGCGCCGCGTGCTCCACGTTGTCCTCGAAGGGCAGCGCCCCGTCCGACGCGAACGCCACGCCCGACAGCCGATCCAGCCATGCCTTCCGCTCGCCGCCGTCCGGGAGGAGCACCGCCGACGGCGGCGGCCCGACCAGTACCTCCCGCAGCGCTTCGACCTCGTAGGGCGTCAAGTCGCCTTCGGCGCAGCGGACCTGCCAGTTGACACGGTCCTGCCGCCGTACCGCCGAGTCGAACTCCATGGCGCGTACGGCCGGGTGGCGGCGCATCCACCAGGTGTGCGTCTTGCGGCCTGCCAGGCGCGTGCAGTCCACCCGCGACTGCTGGCCCGCACCGATGCCCACGGTCACCCCGTCGCGCACGTAGCAGACCGAGTTGGACTGGGTGTGGCGGACCACGACGAGGCCCAGCAGCAGGTCGTCGGCCGCGGCCCGCGGCAGGTCGCCGCACACCACGTCCGTGAGCAGGTCATAGCCGATCGCCACGTCGTCGCGTGCCTGGGTCAGCCGCAGGCCGTACTCCTCGCGGGTGTCGGTGGGCGGCGGCACGTAGCCGGGATCGGCCTCCAGCACCAGGAAGCGTCCCCGGCGCTTGCGGCTCAGCGCGGCGACGGCGCCTGGTGTGTAGCCGGGGGCCACGATCCCGTCGCAGACCAATCCGCCGAGCAGCGCGGCGAGTTCGTCGTCCACGGGGTGGGAGACGGCGGCCAGGTCGCCGTAGGACGACCTCGGGTCCGCGTCCCGGGCCCGGATGTACGCACTGGTCAGCGGGCCGGGGGCGGCCGAGCCGAGGCCGTAGCGGGCGGCGGTGTCCGCCTCGACCGGGCCGGCCAGCGCCGCGCCCGCGGGGGAGACGTGCTTGAAGGACGCAGCCGCGGGCCGGCCGAGCGCTCCGGCCGCCTCCCGGACCAGCTGCCAACCGCCCAGCGCGTCCAGCAGGTTGATGTAGGACGGGGCGCCGTTGAGCACCCGCAGGGGCCCCGCCCCCGAACCCGGCCCGGTCTCCACCGGCACCGCGCCGGCCGGCTGTTGCTGGGGGTTGAGCCCGTACCGCAGTTCCACTGTCGGTCCTCCTCGGTCGCGTGTGCTGATCCGAGGCGCCCAGGCGGTCGACGCGTCCGAAGGTCGTCATGCCGCTCCCCGGTGGTGGCCCACCCTCGCCAGTCGCGGCGCCGCGATCGTACCCAACCGCGCGGAGGGAGCCGGACGTCGGGCACCGTCTAGGCTCGCGAGATGATCGTATGGCTCAACGGCACGTTCGGCGCGGGTAAGACGACCACGTCGAAGCTGCTCACCGAGATGCTGCCCGACGCCCGGATCTTCGACTCCGAGTACGTCGGGTACATGCTCCAGCCGTTCCTGACCGACAGACCCGTGCGGGACTTCCAGGACCACCCGCCCTGGCGGCCGCTGGTCGTGCAGACCGCGGTGCACCTGCTCGACTACGTCGGCGGCACCCTGGTCGTCCCGCAGTCGGTGCTCGTCCAGGCGTACTGGACCGAGTTGTCCGCCGGCCTGGCCGAAGCCGGACTGCCCGTGCACCACTTCGTGCTGCACGCCGACCCGGCCGAACTCGCCCGGCGGATCGAGCGGGACACGGTCGAGACGGCGGCGCGGAAGTGGCGGCTCGACCATCTCGCCGACTACGAGGCGGCGTTGCCGTGGCTGCGCGAGGCGGGCACGGTGGTCGACACGGAGACGAGGACGCCGGAGGAGGTGGCACGGCAGATCGCGGCCGAGGTGACGCGGGCGGCGGCCGCGGCCTGAGCCCCGATCGGGTGCGGCGGCTCCGAGCGGTGGGGCGCGGGGCTCCGGACCTGCCGGGGGCGCGGGGGTATCGGGGGCGCGGCGCCGTGCCCGGGCGGTCCCAGGCGTGGCACACCCGTCGTTCCTTCCGCACGATCCGGGGCGGACTGTTTAGTCTGACCACATGAAAGAGTGGGACCTCAGAAAGCTCCGGATCCTCCGCGCCCTGCACGACTCGGGCACCGTCACCGCCGCGGCGGGCGCCCTGAGGATGACGCCGTCGGCTGTCTCGCAGCAGCTCACGATGCTCTCGAAGCAGATAGGGGCGCCGGTCGTCGAGGCCCACGGCCGGGGGGTGCGGCTGACCGGCGCGGCGCACGTCCTGCTGCGGCACGCCGAAGTGGTCTTCGCCCAACTGGAGCGGGCGGGCGCCGAACTGGACGGCTACGCCCGCGGCGACGCGGGTCTGGTCAGGATCGGCACCATCGCCACCGCGATCAGCCGGCTCGTGGTGCCCGCGGCCGAACTCCTGCGCCGGTCCGCGCCCGCGATCACCGTGTCGGTGCGCGAGGTCGAGGCCGCGGCGGTCTTCGAGGAGCTGGCGGCGGGTGAGGTGGACGTCGCGGTGTCGCTCGCGGTCGACGCGCCCACCGCCCGCGATCCACGGTTCGTGGTGTCGCCCTTGCTCACCGACCCGTTGGACATCGCCCTGCCGATCGGCCACCCGCTGGCCTCGGCGCCCGGGCTGCGGCTGGCCGCGCTCGCCGAGGAGCGCTGGATCTTCGGCAGCAGCGGGCCGTGGCGCACCCTCACGCTCGCGGCCTGCGCCGACGCGGGTTTCGTGCCCGAGCAGGCGCATGCCGCGGCGGACTGGCCTGCCATCTTCTCGCTGGTGGCGGCGGGGATGGGCATCGCGCTGGTGCCGCAGATGGCGAGCGTGGGCGGGTGGCGGCGCGAGGTGGCGGTCCGGCCGCTGGACGCGGACCGGCCGGTGCGCCGGATCGTGGCGGCCGTGCGGGGCGGTACGGACGAGGGGGCGCTGCTCCGCCGGGTGCTGGGTGCGCTGCGGCAGGCCGCTGAGTTGGACCCATTCGTGAAGTTGAACTGAAAGAAACGTTCAAAAAGATTCGATGGACCTGAAGTGTCGGAGGAGGGAGGGTGGGGGCATGAAACGGAACGAGGGTGACGGCGGGCGGTAGCGGCCGGAGCGGGAGCCCGAGCGGTGCCGCGGCTGCGGATGCCCCGGCGGCGGAGACGAGTGCGGCGCGAGCCGCGAGGGAGGGGACCGGGATCATGGCGCGAGAAGCGGTGTTCACCGCACTGACCGATTTCACCGGGGACGCTTTGCCGTACGGCGGGGGGAACCCGTTCGCGGACTACCGCCGGGCCGCGTTGCCCTTCACCGGGCTGGCCGACCTCACCGACCGGCGGCTCGGCGCGGGCGTGATCGCGGCCAATGACGAGTTCTTCGCCGAGCGGGAGAATCTGCTGGTGGCCGGGCCCGCGGTGTTCGACCCCGAGCGGTTCGGCCACAAGGGCAAGGTGATGGACGGCTGGGAGACCCGCCGCCGCCGGGGCCGCTCGGCGGGGGAGCCGCACCCCGATCCCGAGGACCACGACTGGGCGGTGATACGGCTGGCGGTGCCCGGCGTGGTCCGCGGCATCGTGGTGGACACCGCGCACTTCCGCGGCAACTACCCGCAGTCCGTCTCGGTGGAGGCCGCCACCCTCTCCTCGGCGTCCGGCCCGGAGGACCTGGCGGACCCCGGGGTGGAGTGGACCGCGCTGGTGCCGCGCACCCCGATCGGCGGTCACGCGGAGAACGCGTTCGCCGTCCACCTCGAGCGGCGCTTCTCGCACCTGCGCCTGCGCCTGCATCCGGACGGCGGTGTGGCCCGCCTGCGGGTGTACGGCGAGGTGGCCGCCGACCCGGCCTGGCTGGCCGCGCTCGACACCGTCGACCTCGTCGCGCTGGAGAACGGCGGCAGCGTGCAGGACGCCTCCGACCGCTTCTACTCCCCGCCCGAGCACACCATCCTGCCGGGCCGCTCGCGCACGATGGCCGACGGCTGGGAGACCCGCCGCCGCAGGGACACCGGGCACGACTGGATCGAGTACCGGCTGGTCGAGCAGGGCCTCATCCGGGCCGTCGAGATCGACACGGCCTGCCTGAAGGGCAATGCGGCCGGCTGGGCCGCCCTGTCCGTCCGTGACGGAGAGGAAGGGGAGTGGATCCCGCTGCTCGCCCGGGTGCGGCTGCACCCGGACACCCTGCACCGCTTCCTCGTCGACGGCGCCCTCCCGGCCACCCATGCCCGGATCGACATCTACCCCGACGGCGGCATATCCCGGCTGCGGCTGTACGGCTCGCTGACCGGGCAGGGCGCGGCGCGGCTGGCCGAGCGCGCCGAGGCGATCGGCTGAGGCGCTGTCCGGCCCGGGCCCCGGGGGGCGGCCCGGGCAGCCCTCACCGCATCGTCGGACCGGAGCCCGCCGGTCCGCCGGCTGAACCGGCCCGCCCTGAGCGAAGACCTTGCGTGGTCGTGCCGAGCGAGGCGGTGCGAGGCGGGGCGGTGGGTGCGGGTCTACTCCGCGCCGAGGAGGGACAGCAGGTCTGTCCTGCCGAACACCCGGGCGGTGTCGATCGCGGACGGGCTGCCCGCCGACGGGTCGGCGCCGGCGTCCATCAAGGCGCTGATGACGTCCCGCTCCCCCTTGAACACCGCACCGGCGAGCGGGGTCTGGCCGCGGTCGTTGGCCCGGTCCACTTCGGCGCCCCGCTGGATCAAGGCGTGCACCGCCGGGGTGTGTCCGTGGTAGGCGGCGAGCATGACCAGGCTGTCACCGCTGTCGTTCGTCAGGTCGACCGGCACCCCCGCGTCCACGTACGCGGCGAGCTTGTCGGTGTCGCCCTTCCGGGCCAGATCGAAGGCCTGGGAGGCGAGTTGGAGGACCTCGGGGTCGTGTGCGGGCTCGCCGGCGGGCCCGGAAGCGGAAGCGGGGTCGGGGCTGGACTCGGTCATGCCACCCAGCCTACGCAGGGCAGCGTCCGCTGAAGAAGGAGATCACCACGTGCCGCGCCGGGGCGTCGCCGACCCGGACGTCCAGCGGGACGCAGGCGCGGCCGTCGCCGGCGACGAAGAAGGAACCGCGAAAGGAGGTGGGACTGCCGGGGCAGGCGTGGAAGGTCACCGCGGGTGTGGGCGTGGAGCCGTACTCGCCGCCGAACTCCAGGCCGGCGCGGGCGCGCTGCTGAGTGCCGACCGTGACGGTGACGACGGCGCCGGGGCTGACCAGGGACTGGATGCGGTAGTGCCAGCCGCCGGAGTTGGGCACGCCCTGGTCGCGCTGATCGCCGTCGGCCAGGCCGCGCAGGCCCTGCCAGGTCAGCGGGCCGACGGTGACATCCAAGTCGGCGGACGGTGTCGATGTGCCGTGGGACGTGCCGCGGGAAGTGCTGGGGGTGGGGGCGTAGTGGGTGCTGCGGGTGGGCGGGTGTGCGGTCGGCGTCGGGGGTGGGGCGGCCGAGGCGCTGGTGGGGGAGCCGGCCGGGTTGGTGGGGCGGCGCGGCGGGACGGGGGTGCCATTACGGTAGGGGGTGCCGTCGACGCACTCCACCGGTCGGGGATGTTCGACGCTGCCGACCGGGGGTGGCGCCGACGCCACCGACGGCGACGCGGTGGCGGTCGCATCCGAGTGCGTGCCGAGCGAGCAACCGGAGAGCAGGATCAGCGCTCCGCCCACCGACCAGCCCACACGTAACGCTCGTCCTGACATGAGCATCACTCCTCAGTCAGGACGGTACGTCCTCAACCGAGCGGCGGCCAGACCACCAATTGCCGCACCAACTCCGCCTCGCCGCTGATCCGGAGGCTGCCGGCGTCCCACGGGATCCTCCGGAACAGCGACAGCAGCAGGTCTCCGGCGGACCCGGTGATCGCCGCGCCCGGCTCGGGACCGTCGCCCGGGCCCATGCGCACCGCGGAGGCGCCGGTCGCGTCGAGGATCAGCGTCCAGGCCGGCCCCTCCTCGGAGATCAGGGCGACCCGCGCGGGGGAGTGCGGCCAGCCGTCCATCGTGCCGAACCCCACGTGCAGGAACTCGTCGATCGCGTCCAGTGCCAGCCCCGCAGGCAGGGGCTCGGGGGCGCCCGCCGCGTCCTGGGCGTCGCGGGCGTGCACTGCGGCCTCCTGCACCTGGTGGCGTGCGACGGCGCCCGCGGTCGACGGGTTCCCCGACTCCGACCACCACGTCCAGCACTCCCGGTCCGGGCCCGCGGCGCGCAGCGAGTCCAGTAGCAGTTCGGTGGATCGGGCCGACCACGGCAGCAGTTCGCCGCCGGGCGGCGGGCCCTCCGCCGACTCCGGTGGCCGCCCGGTCGCGCCCGCCGCGACCGCGGCCGCCCAGAACCGCTGCACCTGGCCGAGATGCGCCACGAGGTCGCGCACCGTCCAGTCCGGGCAGCCCGGGATCTGTGCCTGCTCGTCGGCGGTCTCCACCGCTTTCCGCAGCGCGGCCGACCGGTCCTCGACCAGTTCCAGCCAGTCGGGAAAGCGCAGGACCGGGAACGCGGCGGCAGGCGGAGGAGTGCCGAAGGATGTCATGGGCAATGTTCTAGCAGCGCGCACGGACACGGATGGCGCAACCGATTCGAACGCCGATCGTGCCGGGATCCGGTCCGTGGGGCGAGGAGGACGGTTCACCCGGGTTTCCTGGGTTTTGCCCAACCCTGACGGGCGCGGACTCTGTTCAGCGGGCCGGGAACCCTGTTCCATGGTCATCACACGGCCGCCGTGCCGAAGGCGGCCACCCGTGCCGGATGAGGTGGCCTTGGCCAGGACCGCGACGACCGCGACGACCGACACGACCGACACGACCGTGCGGCGCACCACCGTGCGCGTCCCCGCCGCGCCGCTCGGTCCGGAGAACCCGCTGCCCGCGCTCCGCGAGCGACCCGAGCAGCACCGCCTCGACTCCCGCGAACGTGACGCCATGCCCCCGGACATGGCCCGGCAGATCGGCTACGCCCCGCTGCGCACCGTCCTGCCGGTCCGGGTGCTCGACGGGTACGGCCGGGACCGCGCGCCCGCGGATCTGGACGCCGTGGTCCTGGAGAACGACCGGCTGCGTGCCACGGTGCTGCCCGGCCTCGGCGGCCGGCTGTACTCGCTGCTGCACAAGCCGACCGGCCGTGAACTGCTCTACCGCAACTCGGTGTTCCAGCCGGCGGACTTCGCGCTGGCGGGTGCCTGGTTCTCCGGCGGCGTGGAGTGGAACCTCGGCGCCACCGGTCATGCCGCGCACACCTGCGCCCCGCTGCACGCCGCCCGGCTGACCGCGCCCGACGGCGGGGAGATGCTGCGGCTGTGGGAGTGGGAGCGGCTGCGCGACCTGCCGTTCCAGGTGGACCTGTGGCTGCCGTCCGGTTCCGACTTCCTCCACGTCGGCATCCGAGTGCGCAACCCGCACGGCCGGACCGTGCCGGTGTACTGGTGGTCCAACACCGCCGTGCCCGAGACCGCCGGCACCCGGGTGCTGGTGCCCGCGGACGCCGCCTGGCATTTCGACTACCACCGCACCCTCACCCATGTCCCGGTCCCGTGCCCGCCCGGAGGACCCGACAGTACGGACACCACCTACCCCGCCCGGTTCGCGTACGCCGCCGACCACTTCTTCGACATCCAGGGCGACGACCGCCGCTGGATCGCCGCCCTCGACGGGGACGGCCGGGGCCTGGTCCAGACGTCCACCGACGGGTTGCGGGGCCGCAAGCTCTTCCGGTGGGGCCGCGGCCCCGGCGGCCGGCGCTGGCAGGAATGGCTCACCGAACCCGGCACCGGCGGCTACCTGGAGATCCAGGCCGGGCTGGCCCGTACCCAGCTCGAACACATCCCGATGGCCGCGGAGTCGGAGCTGTGCTGGCTGGAGGCGTACGGCCCGCTCGACGCCGACCCCGCGCTGGTGCACGGTGCCGACTGGTCCACCGCCCGGGCCGAGGCCGCCGCGAGGCTCGAAGCGGCCCTGCCCCGGGCCGACCTCGACGCCGCTCACGCCGCCTGGCTCACCCGGGCCGACGCCGACCCCGACCCCGCGGACATCCTCGCCACCGGCTCCGGCTGGGGCGCGCTGGAGGTCGAGCGCGGACGTTTCGCGCTGCCCGGCACCCCCTTCCGGCCCGCCACCCTCGGCCCGGCGCAGAAGCCCTGGCTCGAACTGCTGGTGGCCGGAGTCTTTCCCCGGCCCGCCGCGGCCGCCGCCGCGCCCGGCCCGACCCTGGTCGCGGCCGAGTGGCGCGAGTTGATGGAGGCCGTCGACACCTACCCGGGCAACGAGTGGTATCGCGACTACCACCTCGGTATCGCCCAGTGGGCGGCCGGCGACCGGGCGCAGGCGGTCCGCAGCTGGGAGCGTTCGCTCGCCGCCCACGCCTCGCCGTGGGTGCTGCGCGCCCTCGCCGTCGCCGACACCGCCGCCGACCGGCCCGAGCGGGCCGCGGAGCGGTACCTCGCCGGCTACGACGCGCTCGCCGCCACCCTGACGGATGCCGTCACCCTCACGGATGCCGTGACCGTCACCCCGGCGGACCCGGTTTCCCTTCCCGCGGACCCCGGACTGCCCGACGAAGCAGGGCAGTCCGCCCGCACCGTCCTGCGCGCCTTCGCCCTGGAAGCGGTCCCCGCCCTGCTCGCCGCCGGCCGCGCCGACGACGCCGCCCGCGTCCTCGACCGCCCCGTGCCCGGTCCGGACGGGGCCGTGACTCCTTTGGACGGCGGGCGGGTGGAGTTGCTGCGGGCCCGTACCGCGCTCGCCCAGGGCGACCCGGGCCGGGCCCGGGCCATCCTCGACACGGGCGTGGTCGTCGAGGACCTGGCCGAGGGCGACGAGACGCTCAGCGACACGTGGTACGCCGTCGCCGAGGCCCTCCACACCGACCAGGCCCCGGCCGGAAAGGGCGCGGACCAGCAGGACGGCGCCTCGGGCGATGCACGGGCCCGGGCCCGCCAAGCCCATCCCCTGCCCCCTGGCTACGACTTCCGGATGCGCCCGGAGGACCCGCAGAAGCGACAGGACCCGCAGAAGCGACAGGACCCGCAGAACCCGTCGGACCCGCACTGAGACCGCGCACCGCTCACCGCACTACCGGCCCGCGCTCAGCAGCTCCTCGCGCTCCCCGGCGGACAGGTCGCCGGGGGCGCGGCGCTCCCGGGCGGCGCGGTTCGCGGCCTGGCGCAGCGCCTCGTTGACGGGGGTGGGCACCCCGAACCGGCGGCCGAGCAGCACGATCTCGCCGTTGAGGTAGTCCGACTCGATCGACCCGGCTCCCCGCGTCAGGCTCTGCCAGGTCGAACTGCGGTTGCCCGGAGGCGAGTTCACCTGATCCCCGCGCGTCCGGCTCTGCTCCTCCGCGCCCACGTAGGCGATGCCGGCCGCCGCCAGTGCGGCAGCTCCCTCCGCCCTTGCCCGGGTGACCAGTTCGTGCTGCGCGTCCTCGTCGGGGCCGAGCACCGCGTCCGCCGCGTTCACCAGGTTCGCCAGCAACTTCGCGTACTTCCAGGCCATCACGTCGTCGGTGACCGGCGCCGCGAAACCCGCGCCGGTCAGGTCGTCGGCGATGGCCCGCGCGGTGGCGTCCGAGCCCGACGGGTAGCGGCCCAGGTGCAGCATCCCGGGCAGCGGGGTGCACAACGCGCGCACCACGCCCGGTTCCAGGAAGGACGACGGGAGCCACACGCACATGCCGTAGACGTCGGCGAACCGGCGCAGCGCCAGCCGCTCGTTCTCCACGCCGTTCTGCGCGCACACCACCGCGGGCCCGTGGCCCCGGCGGGCGCCCGTGCCCGTGCCGCAGCCGTAGGAGGCCCACGTGTCCAGCACACCGGGGGTGTGCTGCGTCTTCACGCAGAGCACCAGGACGTCGTCGTCCCGCGGGGTCAGCTCGTCCGGGCCCGCGACCGCCGGGATGCTCAACTGCCGTTCGCCGTCGGCGAGCTGGAGCCACAGCCCGTGCGCGCGCAGTGCCTCCAGATGCGGGCCGCGCGCCACGAGCACGACCTCGCGCCCGCTGCCTGACAGCAGCCCTCCGATGGCGCCGCCCACCGCTCCGGCGCCGATGATGATGTATCGCATAACGGAACCCTCATTGGTGATTCTGACGATCATAGCTGCTGGGTACGGACCGCGACCGCGGCCGACTTCGGTTCGGCCGAGTACGTGGCGCAGCCGGATGCGGCTTCGGTGGTCCTTGGTCCGATCCTCAACTCCGGTGTGGAGCAGGGAACATGGGCCGTGAAGTGCACATCCTCACGAGGCGGGCGGTATCGCTGGGCCAAGCGCTGCCCGGCCCTCGATTGAGCTTCCTGTGCGCCCACGCTGGCTCTCGGCGACTGTCAAGGGCGGGTGGCTCGTTGAGTTGGGACTCGCGGGTCTGGTTGTCTCTCGACGTCTTAGGCAAATCTGATGCTGACTCAATGCTGACTTCGCTGACCAGTCGTCAGATTCGAATTTGCTGTGGACACACAGCACCGGCCTCGGGCGTGCCTCCTCCGTCAGGGCGGGGGCATCCAAGGACGGAGGGGCGTTGGGGCGGGGTCGCGCTGGACGCCAGGCGGTAGGCTGGATGGCCGCTCGCCGTCGCAGTGGCGGCCGCCGTGCACAGATCGGCGCCGACGACGCGCCGCGCTGATCTCCCCATTGGCGGGAAAAGGGGCCGTCCACGCGTTCAAACTGTTGCACGCGCCACAGGCTGCCGAACCGGATGTCACCATCGTCACCGTCGCCGTGGACTTCTGCGGCGTCGCCGTCCGCCGGCTTCGACCGGACCAGTTGAACGTCGCCATCGAGGGTGACCGGACGCTCGGCGACCTGGTTCTCACGTCAGTCGTGGAGGCATGCGGTGCTGGGCATGTTCATGGACGATGCCCGGCGGCGGACCGGCAAGCTGAGCGATGCGCGGCGAACGGAGCTCACCGCACTGGGGATGCGCTGGGCAGGGGCGGGAGCGTGATGAGCAACACGGGCCGGGGCGGGCCGGGCGCGGTCAACCGGGCTCGGGAATCCAGGGAGCGAATGCGTTAGTCCGTGCCGCGCGCCCGACCATTCGGGAGCGGGGCGCACTGCAGATCGCCCTCCCCTTTTCCCGACGGGTGCCCCACCGTTGCAAATACCTCCTTCCCCGCCTGCTCCAGGGCGAGAAGAGGTGTCGCAGCCGTGGGAGTCGGCTGGGCAAGTGGCCTGGCCAGGGGTGATGCCTGCCGCTGGCGGAATGAGTCCGGGGCTTGCAGCAGGGACCGCCGCGTGGCCGGCTTCGGGGGCTCGCTGCGGCGGAGAGCCCCCGAAGCCGGCTCGGGTGGATCGGGTGGTGCAGGTCCATAGAGGCCGGGTCCAGGTGGAGGGCGGACATGCTTCGGCCGTTGCCTGCTACAAGTGCTGAACGATCATCCCGTGTGACAGCCGACCCGAGGTACCTTCCAGTCGGCGATGATCAGTCCTGGTGCGCCATGGAGAAAGTGCGTCGGCGGGCTTGGCCAAGCGGTGGGCAAGCTGGTCGGCCTCTTCTCCGGCAGTGCGCAGTTCCCGGGCGGCCGATCGCGCAGCGACGGCCGGGTCCTCCTGCCTGTCCATCCGGATGGCGCCCTCACCTGCGCGCAGAAGGAGGTGAGCAACCTCCCCGGTTGCTCACCCGCTTGCCCGGGCCGCCGCTTTCCACCGTTCCAAGTCCCTGACCTGCGGTTTTGATGTCGATGGAACCGTCCTGGGCTTGGCCGCCAGGCCGAGAAGTTCGGGGGCACGGCGGTACGTTTGAGCTATGAAGTCGAGCGGCGCTGACTCGCGGCCGGTCGGTTGGAGGGTGTGGAAGTCCCGGCCGATCCTGCTCACCGTCGCTCTGGTGTCTCTCGCCGTGATGCTCGGCGCGGACCTGGTCAGCGGGGAAAGGATCCGTATCGGCGGTCTGCTGGTCGCGGTACCTGCCCTGTCCGCGGTGTTCCTCGGCCCGCTCGACGTCCTCCTGCTTGCCTCCCTGACCGTCGGTGCGGTCGTCTGGATCTCCGCGGACAGAAACGTCCTGGGCACGGCGAATTTTCCCGTGGTGCTGGCGACCGCGGTGCTGGTCGGCGCCGGGGCCGTGCTGGCCGCACGCATCCGCGCGCGCCGCGAGCGCCAGCTGGCGAAGGTCAGGAAGGTCGCCGAGGCGACCCAGCGGGCGCTGCTGCGCCCGCTGCCGGGCCGGCTCGGGCGGGTGACGATCTCCTCGATGTACCTGGCCGCGGAGGAGGAGGCGGCGATCGGCGGCGACCTCTACGCCGCCGGCGTCGACGAACGGGGGGACACCCGTGTGCTCGTCGGCGACGTGCAGGGCAAGGGCCTGGCCGCCGTGGAGGTGGTGGGGCTGCTGCTGAGCTCGTTCCGCCGGGCGGTACGCTCCGGCGTGCCGCTGGAGGCGCTGCCGGGCTACCTCGACGAGGGCCTGCGTGACGACCTGGTCGACCTGGAGGAGAACGGCGCGCCGGGCACCGTCGACTCCCGCCCGGTCGAGACCGAGTTCCTGGAGCGGTTCGTGACCGCCGTCGTCGTGGACATCGCCGACGACGGCGGCACGGTGCGTATCGCGAACTGCGGGCACCCCCCGCCGCTGCTCATCCGCGGTGACCGCGTCATCCCGCTGCTGCCGGACGTGCCCGAGCTCCCGCTCGGCCTCGGTGACCTCGGCCGGGGCGGCCACCACGTCGACAGCTACGACCTGGCGCTCGGCGACATCCTGCTGCTCTACACCGACGGCGTGATCGAGGCCCGCAACGTCCAAGGTGCCTTCTACCCGCTCGCCGACCGCCTCGCGCACAGGACCCGCGACACCCCCGCCGTCCTGCTGGAGGACGTCCGCAACGACCTGACGCAGTACACCGCCGGGCTCAGCGACGACATCGCGATGGTCGCCCTCCAGCGAGTCGCCTGAGACCGCGGCATTCAAGGCCCCGTGACCGCCCGGACACCTCCGGCCGGATCACCGGTGTCGGCATCGGCATGGTCGGGCCCCGCGACCACGCGCTCGGCATCGACCGCGATGCGCACCGCCTGCGGCACTGGCACGACGTCCCTTTGCGTGAACGCGCCGAGGAGGCCCTCGGCCTGCCCGTCCACCTCGACAAGGACGTGACCGCCGGCGTCACGGCCGAAGCCTGGCGGCGCGGCCCAGCTTTTGACGACGCGGCTCTGATCATGGGGGGATCAGCCCACCAAGGTGAAAAGCTGGGTGCCCGGAGTCGCGCCGTTTTCCGTTGCCGGGCGCAGCGAACGCCGATGCTCCGTTCAGGGCACCAGCACGATCCTCCCGAAGACTTCTCCCGCGTCCATCTTGCGGTGGGCCACAGCCGCCTGGTCCAGCGGCAGCACCTCGTCCACCATCGTGCGCAGGTCCCCGAGCGCTGCATCGGCGAACTGGGTCGCCCGCACCGCCTGCCGGTCGGGGCCGGGCACGGTGTCGGAACTGAAGGTGGCGAACGTCAGTGATCTGCGGAAGCCGTCCATCAGCCGCATGCCGAAGTCCGCCGGCGGCTGCCCACCGACCACGCCGACGGCCACGTACCGCCCGTTGGCGTTCAATCTGTCCAGGAAGAGGGGAAGCTGGGGACCCCCCACGATATCGATCACCACGTCAAAGCCCGCCGGTGCGTCCGGGCCGCCCTCGCCGGAGCGGTTCAGGACGTGCGTGGCACCCAGTTCCTCAAGTCGCGCACCACGCAAGGCCGATGAAGTGGTGACCGCCACCGAGCCCGCCCCGTTCCTGGCTGCGAGCTGGACCGCTGTGATACCGATGCTGCCCGCCGCACCACGCACGAGCACCGTCTCCCCGGTTGCGAAGCGGGCCCTTTCCAAGGCGAAGTGGGCGACCACGCCGGACCCACCGAGAGCGACCGCTTGGGCGCAGGTCAGACCGTCGGGCAGCGGCAACACATCATCGACTGAAGCGGCGGCCTGCTCGGCATACCCACCGGACAGGCCGGTGAACGCCCATACCCGCTGCCCGATCCATGAGGCGTCCACGTCCTCTCCCACCGCGGTGACCCTTCCCGCGACCTCGCTGCCGAGGAGATGGCCCTCCCGGAAGCCGTAGGTGGCGAGCGTTCCCCGGCGGATCACGGCGTCCACACCGCCCACACCGATCGCTTCGGTGCCGATTCGCACCTGCCCCGGGGCGAGAATCGGCACGGGCACGTCGACGACCTCCAGGCCCTCAGGGCTTCCGAACGTCCTGATGGCGACGGCTTTCATCTCTGCTCCTTGGGTCGATGGACGGCCGGGCGCGATTGCTGCGACCGTGGGTATCGAACGGGCCCCACCGTCGGGCCCCCGCTGGATCGCCGGGCGGGGCGGCGGCACCGCCATTCGGACCGTAACGGACGCCCCCGTCCGTTTGGCTGAAGTGAGAGACGATGACTGGCTACTTGCCTCAGACCGTGCGCGCCGATGCGCGCGACAACCGGGTGCGCATCCTGGACGCTGCCCGCAGGGTGTTCGGCGAGGAGGGCCTGAGCGCACCCATGCGCGAGGTCGCCCGGCACGCGGACCTTGCCCCCGCCACGCTGTACCGGCACTTCCCGACCAAGGAGGCGCTGATGTCGCAGACGTTCACCGAGCAGCGCCGCGCCTGCCACGCTGCCGTCCGCGATGCCCTCACGCGGTCGGACCCGTGGTACGGATTCCAGCTCCTGATCGAGCGGATCTGCGAACTGCACGCAGAAAGTCGCGGATTCGCCGACGCTTTCATGGCGGCCTTCCCCGAGTCCATGGACTTCGTCGCCGACCGTGAGCGAACCGTGCGCGCCGTCGCCGAACTGGCCCGCCGTGCCCAGGAGAGCGGCCGGCTGCGCCCCGACTTCGTCGTCGACGACCTGATCCTCATGCTCACCGCCCACCAGGGCCTCCAGCACGCGCCCCGCCCGGCCCGGCTCACGTCCTCCCGCCGCTTCGCTGCCTACGTGATCGAGGCGTTCCGCGCCGCACCGGAGACGGGATCACGTGGGGTTGTGGCGTGACCCGCCGACGTTGCCGTGGCCGCGTGGGTCAGGTCGCCGGGTCTGCCCGCGAGTCGGCGGCACTCGCGGTTCAAGGTTGCCGATCCGTGCGTCCCGGCACACCATGCCTCGCCGTGCAGCGGCCGTTGGACGCTTTCGCCTTACACCAACGTCATCTCGCTGTCCGGCGCGCCATGACGGCGACCAGCGCGGCGTCATCGCCGAGGTCGTGGCTGTAGTCGAGCAGGTCGTCGCGAACCAGGTCCAGCAGTTGGCGGGGAGTGCGGCCCGCGCCGAAGAATGCGAGGCGGTCTGCCAGGGGGTAGAAGTGCCCTTGCGCGTTGCGTGCTTCGCTGGCGCCGTCGGTGTAGAGCAGCAGTATGTCGCCGGCGGTGAAGGGGAAGGTGTCGACGGTCGCGTCCCCGGCCGGCGTCAGGTCGACGCCGATGGGCAGGGCGGGATCGGCGGGGCTGAGAGCCTCGACCTGTCCGGAGTGCAGCCGCAGCGGCGCTGGGTGCCCGTTGTTGAGGATGTGCACCACCGGGATGTGGTCGGGGATGTCGATGAGGACAACGGTGATGAAGGTCTCGTCCGCCCGGGTGTCCTGGCGCGTCGGTTGCGCCAGCCCCCATACGAGGGTGGATTCCAGTTCCTGCTGCAGTTCGGGCAGGCTCAGCTCGCGGTGCGCGGCGCCGCGGAACGCACCCAGCAGCAGCGCCGCGTCGTCGATCGCGCCGAGCCCCTTGCCGCGGACGTCGCCCATCAGCAGCCGGGTGCCATTTCTGGCGCGGACCGCCGCGTAGAGGTCACCGCCGATCCTGGCCTGGTCGGCGGCTGCCTGGTACGTGGCGGCGAGCCGCAGTGCGCCCATCCCTTCGGGTATCGGGTGCAGCATTGCCTGTTGGGCCGCCTCGGCTACTGATCTGACCTGCTGTAGTTCAGCACTGTGCCGTTCCCGCAGTCTGCAGAAGATCACCGTGAAGACCGAGATCAGCACCAGCGCCACCAGTTGCGATATGTGGTTGGCGGTGGTGATGCTGTTGCGCACCGCGGCGATCGTCAGCAGGGCACCGACGGCCAGCGCACCGATGGCGGCGGTGAACCGGGATCCACCGAAGGACGCGGTCAGTGCTGGGGCGACGACCAGCAGCGGGCCGAGGTGAATGTCCTGCGGGGAGAGCACGTCGGCGAACGTGATCATCAGAATCAGCGCGAGCGGAACCCACACCAGGCCCCGGTTCTGGTGCCAGGACCAGTCGCCGTCGCCGGGCTGGTACCGCATCCTTCCTGCATACACCCTGATGCCGCGCTGCGCCCGGCACAGCGGGTGGAATGTGGGTGATCATTGCGGCTCGGCGCCGCCGGGCAGGGGCTGCCCCGCCACGGGTTCGAGGTCGGAGACGCGGACTTCGTAGTGCAGCGATCGGCTCACGGTCCCTCCCGTCGGCCCTGGAGCTTGTCGATGTCCTCCGGCTGCAGGAAGTGGTCGGCGTAGTCGGTGCCGGCGAAGTGCTCGCCCATCAGCTTCGACCACAGCAGCACCGAGTTCAGCGGCCGATGGTTGATCACGATGTTCTGGGTCTGGCCGGCCTCGTTGAACCGGACCACGACGATGCTGCCGATCGGCTCCCCGTGGACCGTCGCGGTGTAGTCCTCGACGAAGTCGGCGTCACCGTAGCGCCCGATGACGTGGAAGTCCTGGTAGTCGTACAACGTCCGCGCGAACGAGAGGATCTCGCGTACGGCCTGCGGGCCTTTGATGATGCCGGTCAGTACCGACGCCTCCATGGTGACGTCGTCGGCAAGGTTCCCCAGCCACTCCGGCGTGTAGTCCCTGCGCTGCCTGGCGGCGTCGCCGCTGCCCGGATAGCTCGTCATTGCTCCTGCTCCTTCCTTGAAAGCCACTGACATCACCGTAACCCTTTTGCCCCTGTCGCACGACAGGGGCAAAAGGGTTACGATTGCGTCATGGATGATGGTGGCGCGCGGACCCCGGGGACGAGGGAGGGGATGGCCGACCGTTTTCGTGTCGCAGCAGCCCCGGGTGGACTGCGATTGGTGCAGGAACTCTTGAACACTGCGGCACCCAAGGCGCGCTCGAACTCTCCGGATCTGCTCGCAACGCCGGAGCGCGCCGACGCCTGGATGCACGGACGGGGGATCCCTGCCGGAACGGTGGACACGGCGGCGCTGCGCTCGTTGCGTGATGCCCTGCGTGCCGCGCTGGTCCACCGGGAAGAAGGCGGACCGGCCCCCTCGGCCGGCGACGGCCTCCTTGAGGCACCGATCGCCTTCCGGTTGTCCCCGGATGGCTCCGTGCACACCCCAGGGGCATCCAGTGGCGTCACGGCTGTTCTCGAGCGCGTCCTGCTTGCCGTCCATGACGCACAGCTGACCGGGGCCTGGGCCCGGCTGAAGGTGTGCCGCAGCCCAGAGTGCCGAGTCGCGTTCTGGGACCAGTCCCGCAACACGAACGCGGTCTGGCACGACTCGCAGACCTGCGGGAACATCGCGAACCTGCGAGCCTCACGAGCTCGCCGCAAAGCAGGAGAACAGGACAACACCCCATGAACCACAGCCCCCGAGTCCTGGTCGTCGGAGCCGGCGGTACCGGCGGATACTACGGCGGCCGCCTCCTGCAAGCCGGCCTACCCGTGACCTTCCTCCTGCGCCCCGCCCGGGCCAGTGCCATCCGGCAGAACGGGCTACGGCTCGTCACGCCCTCCGAGACCAGCCTCCTGACCCCGGAAGTCATTACGGCAGCAGAACTTGATTCGCCCTTCGATGTCGTCATCCTCGCCACCCGCGCCGACGCCATCGACGCCGTGACAGCGCAGATCGCCCCGGCAGTCGGCGAGAGCACCCGCATCCTGCCCCTCCTGAACGGCGTCGACCACCTCGCGGTCCTCACCGACAAGTACGGAGAGGACCGCGTCCTCGGGGCCGTCGCCATGATCGCGGCAGCCCAACAGCCTGATGGTTCGATCCATCAGCTCACCTCGATGGCAGGCCTGACCGTCGGCAGTCCCACCGGGCAGCCGGTACCAGATGCCGTGCACAGGCTCGACGTGCCCGGAATCAGCTTCACCCTCAGCGAGGAGATCCTCGCCGACATGTGGCAGAAGTGGGCGTTCATCGTCTCCACCACCTCCCTGACCACGCTCATGAGCGCCCCTGTCGGTGAGGCGATCGCCACACCCGACGGGCTGGGCATCGCCAGGGCGATTGCCGCCGAAGCTGCCTCCGTGGCCGCGGCGGCCGGGCACCCACTCGGCGCGAAGCGCCTGCAGAGCATTACCGGCACGCTCACCCAGGAAGGATCACCGGCCACCACATCCGTCTTCCGCGACATGACCGCCGGACGCCCCGTAGAAGTCGAACCCATGCTGGGTGCTTTCCTCAACTACGCCGCCGCGCACGGAGTGGATGTCCCGCGAATCCAGCTCGCGACAGCCCGCCTTCGCGTCTACCAGAACCGACTCGCCACCCTCTGAAGTCCTCCAGGTGCGCCGGCGCGGAAGGGGAACTCGGTCCGTGCTGAGGCGTCGAGGCAATACCCGGTACCCGTGGGTTCGGAGACTCGGCGTGGCAGCAGGCCGAGGACCTACGGGTTCGATCCCTTGGACGCCACGGGGGACTCGGCGATCGACTTTGGCTCTGCCTCCTGGGCTGCGGGACGAAGGCAACTCACACAGGTCTGTCGCCTCACGCTGCGCTCAACGTGTGTTCACCCGGCTGGGCCCCCTGGTTGGTGCTGCGGATGCGGGCGTTCCATGACGGTATCGGCAGAGCCCGAGTGCGTTGCGCCCCGCCCGTCAGTCGTGCTTCGCTCGCGCGATGAACCTTCTGCTGACGGCGAGTGGCCTGCGCAACGAGACGCTGCGGGACGCACTGCGGGACATGCTGGGAAAGCCGTTCGGATCGGCGAACGTCGTGTTCGTTCCCACGGCGTCGGTCGCTCAGCCCGGGGACCACGGATGGTTCGTCGCGGACATGAACCGGCTGTACGGCCTCGGCTGGCGGGAGTTCGACGTTCTGGAGCTGAACGGGCTGCCCCGGCAGACGGCGCTCGACCGGCTGCTCCACGCCGACGTCATCCATGTCGAAGGCGGTAACCAGTACCACCTCGCGCGCAGCATCACCGGCAACGGCCTGGCCGGCGGCTTCCTGGAGGCGCTGGAGAGCCGGGTCTACGTGGGGGTCAGTGCCGGGTCGATGGTGTTCAGCCGCAATCTCACCGGACACTCCGCCGACGTCATCGGGGACACCGCGGACCTCCACGTGCTCGGCGCGACGGACGTGGAGCCGCCCTTCGGCCTCTTCGACTGGTACCTCAAGCCCCACCTGTACTCACAGGACTTTCCTGAGCGCGACGACGCGTGGGCTGATCGCATCACCGCGCGAGCGGACTTTCCGATCTACTTCATCGACGACGAGACCGCCGTGCGCGTCAGGGACGGCAAGGTGGACGTGCTCTCCGAGGGCCGGTGGCGATTCCAGCCCTGACGCAACGTGGGGCGGTGAGCCCCGGAAGCAGTGGTTTCCTGCGACGGCGTCAGCATCGGCATAATGGCGGCGCGCGAACCTGCAGGGTCAGCCGGGTCTCGGCATCCCCGGAGGCCACCGCGCCGACGGCGTTGCCGACCCGGCACCACGAGCCGTCGTCGGCACCGCAGTCCGCGCGCTGGGCAGCGGGATCGACACCTGGTTCCACGACGCCGGGCCGGACACCGCGACGGCGCTCGCACGGTACGAGGCCGAGCGCACCGCCCGCTTCGACGAGGTCCGTGTGCACGCGGACGCCGTTGAACGGGCAGCCGACGCCGAGGAGTTCGCGGCCCGGTACGCGGCCTTCAGCCGCTGGATGCTCACCACGGCACCCACCGTCTGAAGCGGGTCCCACAGGGACGGCGCATGACCCTGCGGCGCCGATGTCCGCGGCGGTGACCAACGCCCCCAACAGCGCCTCGGCCCGGCCGCATCAGCAGTTCCCCGTGCTCGGCCGCGCCCCCGCCCTCACCGGCGGGCCGCTCGCAGCTCGCGGATCAGCGCGCGGACGGGAGTGGTGGCGGCCAGCTCCGGGGTGGTGACGTAGCCGACGGTACGGGTCGGGGGTTCGGGCCCGAGAGCGGCGGTCTCGACGCCCTCCGGTGCGCCGTCGAGGGAGAGCGCGGGCATGATCGCCATGCCGAGTCCGCTGCTCACCATCGAGAGCACGGCCCCGTCGTCCTCGGCCAGGACGGTCGCCTTCGGTATCCAGTCCTGTCCGGCCCACCAACGGCGCGTGGCGGAACCGCAGTTCTCGTGCCAGTCGACCAACGGCAGGGAGCGCGGGGCGGGGTGGCCCGCCGGATGCACCAGCCGATACGGGTCCTCGACGAGCACGTCGCCGATCAGCCCGGCGGCTGCGGGCGGGGCCGCGCCGAGCGTGGCGATGCCCACGTCCGCGCGCCCCTCGGCGACCTCGCCGGCCACGCCCGCGCCCAGCTCGCGCACGACCCGCACCTCGGGCTCGATACCCGGGTGGCGGGCGGCTAGGCGCTCAAGGACGGGAGGCAGCAGGTGGAGGGCGGCACTGCGGAAGGCGGCGATCCGCAGCGGGCCGGCGACCGTGCCCCGTTCGGCGCCCCGGGCCTCCGCGGCCAGGGCCTCCAGCAGCCGCAGGATCCGGCGGGCGTGGGCGGCCGCGGCGGCGCCGGCCGCGGTGGGGGTCGCGCCCTTGCGGCCCCGCTCGAAGAGCACCGCCCCGACCTTGCGTTCGGTCCCGCGGACGGAGTGCGAGACCGCGGACTGGGTCAGGCCGAGCGCCCTGGCGGCCGCCGAGAAGCCGCGCTCGCGGTCCACGGCCACCAGGATGCGGAGCTCGTGCGGCGCCAGGTCGGCGGCGGCCGCCGCACCGGGCACGGGAGGCAGCAGGGCGGCTGAGATGGCTGAGGCGGCTGCCAACGGGTTCCCACCTGCTTCTATGAGGGCTCTTCATGGATCGGGCCGTTCCATGAGCCCAACCCCCTCCTCGGGCTCCGCATTCCTCCCTACCGTCGCCGCCATGACCGAGACCGCGCTCACCGTGCACCAGACCGCCCGCCCCCACGGCTTCCCCACCCCCGGCCACTTCGCCTTCGTCGAGTCCGCGCTGCCGGTGCCCGGCCCGGGAACGGCGCTGGTGGAGAACCTGTACTGGTCGGTCGACCCGTACCACCGCGAGATGATGGACGCGGACTTCGCGCTCCACGCCCCCCTGGAGGGCCGCACCCTCGGCCGGGTCGTGGACTCCCGCGATCCGGCGCTCCGCGAGGGCGAGATCGTGCTGCACCGGCTGGGCTGGCGCACCCACGCGGTCGTCACCCCCGAACAGACCCGTGTGATCCCGCGGTTCGACGGAGCGCCGCTCTCGGCGCACCTGAGCATCCTCGGAGGTACCGGCCTGACCGCCTACGTGGGACTGACGCGAATCGCCGAACTCCGCGAGGGCCAGGACCTGTTCGTCTCCGCGGCGGCCGGCGGCGTGGGGACGGCCACCGGGCGGCTCGCCCGGCTGATGGGCGCGGGACGGCTGGTCGGCAGCACAGGCAGCGCGGCGAAGGCCGCCCACCTCACCGGGCAGGTCGGGTACGACGAGGTCTTCGACCACCGCTCCGGCCCGTCGGCCGAACTCCTCGCCCGGGCGGCGCCCGACGGGATCGACCTGTACATGGACAACGTCGGCGGGGAGCAGCTCGAAGCGGCGATCTCCTCGCTGCGGCCGTACGGCCGGATCGTGCGGATCGGCACGATCTCCCAGTACAACAGCACCGGTACGCCCTACGCGCTGCGCAACCTGCCCGACATCGTCGAGAAGAGCCTGCGCATGGAGGGCTTCCTGGTGAGCGACTACCGCGACGTGCAGGACGAGTTGTACGCGTTCGTGGTGCCGCACCTGCAGAGCGGGCGGATCGGGCTCGACGAGACCGTGGTGGACGGATTCGGCGGCATCGTGGACGCGTTCCTGGGGATGCTGCGCGGCGAGAACCAGGGGAAGATCATCGTCCGAGCGGCCGGAGCGGCCGGAGCGGCCGGAGCAGGCGCCTGACCGGCCGGGGCGGGCGCCTGCGGCAGGTGCGAGCCGTCGACCGCCGGCCGGGGCCCGGGCCGGGTCCTGGCGGCCCCATCGCGGGACCGCCAGGACGACCAGCCCCGGGCGGGAGACTCAGTACAGGGTCGACCACTTCGACCGCGGCCACGCGAGCACCGCGAAGATCTGCGCCGACGCGGCCTGCTGGATCGACTGCGTGGTGCCGCCGGTATCGAAGCGCACCAGGCCGGTCTTCGGGTCGCGGGCGCTCGTCCACACCCAGTCGGCGTACGCGGCCGTCGCCTTCTGGTAGGTGTCGCCGCCGGTGACGGACTCCAGCAGCAGCAGGTTCTTGAAGAAGATCGAGTTGAAGTACACCGGCTGGCTCTTCAGCCGGTCGCCGGTGACGTACCAGTCGTACGCCGCCTTGGCGATCCGCTCGGCGCGCGCCAGGTAGGTGCGGTCGTGGGTCGCCTGGTACAGAAGGACGTTGACGCCGATCGGCACGCCCTGGTTGTAGGACCAGACGGTCTGGTCGATGTCGCCGGTCAGCGAGACGTGGTCCCAGTAGAGCCCGTCCGGGCTCTGCAGGTTGGCGTTCGTCCAGTCGTAGAACCGCTTGGCGTTGTCCAGGTAGGTGCGCTTGCCGGTGATCTGGTAGAGCCGCAGGCCGAGTTCGGCGGCGGGCATGTTGGACACCGTGTTGCGGTCGGTGCTCCAGGACGCCTGGGTCCAGAAGACGCCGCCGGGTGCGGCGTGGCTCGCATCGGTGTCCCACCCGGACTCGACCAGCGTGAAGATCTGCTCGGCCCGCGACAGTGCCGAACGGTCGTCGTTCTGCAGGTAGTCCTGGACCTTCTCCAGCCCCACCCACTCGTTGTCGTCGTAGAACAGGTCGCCGCCCGCTCCGTACGGGGCGACGGCGTACGAGTCGTAGCCCGCCACCCCGGTCGTGCCGCCGGCGGCGTTCCAGTAGTGCTCCTGGGCTCTGTCCACCGCGGCCAGCTTCCCCCGCGCACGCGGGTCGACGGTCGAGATGTCCAGCGCCGCGACGTGCACCTGGGACAGCGGCCACTCGTACGAGTAGGCGTTGTCGCCGGCCGCCACCGGATACTGCTCGTGGAACAGCCCGGACCCGTCCGTCGTGCCCAGGTACTTCTCCAGTGCCGCGTAGGTCGCGGTGGCGCGGGCCGCGTTCGTACGGGCCGTCGTCCCCTCCTGGTGCGAGGCCGCCGCCGCGGTGGCGGGAGTCGCCGCCCGTGCCGCGCCGGGGGCCGCCGCACCGAGGGTTCCGGCGGCGAGGACCGCCACGACGGCGCCGGTCAGGGAGAGTTCCAGACGACGTGAGCGCATGGGAGCGCCTCCATTCCGCCTGCCGCGGGCGCGGCAGAGCATCGGGCCGACAACGTTGTCAAGTTGCGGATCGCCAGTCTCCCAGGCATCCCCCGCGGGGGGTAAGGCTCGTGCGCGATGTTTGTCCATCGTTTTTAAGAAGGGGTCCCTCCCTCGGTCGGGCCGGGCCGCCCTCGGGCCGGTCATGGAGGAGGCCACCACGCCCGGCGCGCCAACTATGGCGGCGGACGACGTGTGCCGGGTCTCCGGATGTTCCTAGCGTGGCGGGTATGGAGAGCATCGAGAGCCCCGGCGGCGCCCCCGCGACGCCGCCCCCGCCCGCGGCGGGCGTCGCCGTGGCCGGCCTGGCCGCGGGACGGTTCCTGGCCGGGCGCACCGCGCTGGTCACCGGCGCCGCCAGCGGTATCGGGCGGGCCTGCGCGGTCGCCCTCGCCGAGGCCGGCGCGGCCGTCTACGTGGTGGACCGGGCCGCGGACGCCGCCCGTCGGGTCGCCGCCGAGATCGGCGGCACCTGCGTGGTCGCCGACCTGGCCGACCCCGACGCGGTGGACGCGTTGCCCGACGACGCCGACATCGTCGTCAACAACGCCGGGCTCCAGCACATCGCCCCGATCCACGAGTTCCCGCCGGAGCGCTTCACCCACATCCAACGGGTGATGGTCGAGGCGCCGTTCCGCATCCTGCGCCGCACCCTGCCGCAGATGTACGCGCGCGGCTGGGGCCGGGTGGTGAACATCTCCTCGGTGCACGGCCTGCGTGCCAGCCCGTACAAGGCGGCCTACGTGGTCGCCAAGCATGCCCTCGAAGGGCTCAGCAAGGCCGTCGCGCTCGAAGCCGCCGAGCACGGCGTGACCAGCAACTGCGTCAACCCCGGTTACGTGCGCACGCCGCTGGTGGAGGACCAGATCGCCGGTCAGGCCGCCGCCCGCGGCATCCCCCCGGCGGACGTGGTGGCCGAGGTGATGCTGGAACGCACCGCGATCAAGCGGCTGATCGAGCCGGTCGAGGTCGCCTCCACCGCGCTGTGGCTGTGCTCCGCGCACGCGGGCTACGTCACCGGTACCTCGCTGCCGCTCGACGGCGGGTGGACCGCGCACTGACCACCGGCCGCAACGGCCCTAGTGTGGTGGGACCCGCGCCCGCGGGCCCCGCTCCCGTCCCCCTCCCACGGCACGGTGACCCCACATGTCCGAACCGCCCGCCCCCATCGCCGCGTCGATCCGCCTGCTGCTCGACCTCGTCGCGCGGGACGCGCCCGCCGAGGAGTACGGGGCGGTGGCCGCGCGGGCCCGGCTGGACGGGATGCGGCCGGCGGACCTGTCGGAGCTGGAGGCGGCCACCGGGACCGCGCTGCGCATCCGCGGGGCGCTGCGCCAGCACCGGCGCCGGGAGACCGAGTTGGCCGCGCTCTTCGACACCGCCTCGGACCTCGCCGCGCTCCGCGACCTCGACGCGGTGCTCCAGTCGATCGTCCGGCGGGCCCGGATGCTGCTCGGCACCGACACCGCCTACCTGACCCTGCGGGACACCGAGGCGGGCGACACGTACATGCGGGTCACCGACGGTTCGGTCTCGCCTCTCTTCCAGAACCTGCGGCTCAGTTACGGCGACGGGCTGGGTGGCCTGGTGGCGCAGACCGCCTGCCCGTACGCGACCCCGGACTACCGCACCGACGAGCGCTTCCGGCACACCGGGTCGATCGACGAAGGGGTGCTGGACGAGGGGCTGGTCGGCATCCTCGGGGTGCCGCTGCTGCTGGGTTCCGGGGGCCCGGCCGGTTCCCGGGGCGCCATCTCGTCCGGGGTGAAGGGGCGCGGCGGGGACGGCGGCGAGGTCATCGGGGTGCTCTTCGCCGCCGACCGCACTCCGCGGCCCTTCACCCCGGACGAAGTGGCGCTGCTGTGCTCGCTGGCCGCGCACGCCGCCATCGCGATCGACACCGCCAAGGCCGTCACCGACCTCGCCGAGGCGAGCACGGTGATCCAGGCGCACGCCGCCGCGACGCAACGCGCCGAGGAGGCGCACGACCGGCTCACCGACCTGGTGCTGCGCGGCGGCGACCTGACGGAGGTGGCCGCGGCGGTCGCCGGGCTGCTCGACGGCGCGATCGGCATCCACGACCCGCAGGGGCGTACGCTCGCGGCCGTCAGCCGGGGCGGCGCGCCCTTCGTCCACCGGCAGCCGGCGCCCGCCGACCTGATGCGGTACGCCGCCGACGCGAACGCCGCGGCCCGGGCGGTGTTCCGCGACGGCCAGTGGCACTGCGCGGTGCTCGCCGGGCCGGAACTCCTGGGCAGCCTGGTGCTGTACGGGCGGAAGCAGCTCGACGACCCGGACCGCCGGCTGTTCGAGCGGGCCGGCGTGGTCACCGCCCTCCTGCTGCTGCTCAGCCGTTCCGTCGCGGAGACGGAGAACCGGGTGCGCGGCGAGCTCGTCACCGACCTGCTGACGGCGGCCGGCCGTGACCCGGCCGGGCTGGTGGTCCGCGGCCGGCGGCTGGGCGTGGAACTGGACCGGCCCTGCCTGCTGCTCGTCGCCGAGACCTCCGCGGAGTGCCACGACAAGCTCGCCGGCGCGGCCGTCAGCCACCTGTTCGGCAGCGACGGCATCAGCGCCGAGCACGCCGGGGCCGTGGTGCTGCTGCTGCCCGATCACGGCGTGCCGCCCGGCGAGGTCGCGCGGGCCGCGGTCGCCCACCTCACCCAGCTCGTCGGCGCACCGGTCACGGTCGGCGCGGGCGGACCCGCCGCCGGGCCGACGGCGCTGGCCGGCGCGTACGGCGAGGCGCTGCGCTGCCTGCGGGCCCTGCAGTCCCTCGGCCGGATCGGCGACGGCGCCGGCACCCTCGAACTCGGCTTCCTCGGCGTCCTGCTGGGCAACGGCCGCGACGTCGACGCGTTCGTGACCGCCACGCTCGGCCCGCTGCTGGAGTACGACGCGAGGCGCGGCACCGAACTGGTCCGCACCCTGGAGGCGTACTTCGCCTGCGGCGGCACCCTCACCCGCACCAAGGACGCGCTGCACCTGCACGTCAACACCGTGGTGCAGCGCCTCGACCGCATCCACGCGCTGCTCGGCCCGGGCTGGAACGAGCCGGAGCACGCGCTCGAACTCCAACTGGCCCTGCGGCTGCACCTGCTGTCCGGCAAGGCGGCCGTGCCCCGCGCCCGCTGATCCCGGCCGAACCGCGCGGCCCGGCCAGGCTGCCGGGCCGCGCGGGAGGGGTCAGCGCACGGCGGCCGGGCAGCCGCTGTCGGCGAGGACGTAGTACCCGGGCGAGGTCTCCTCCAGGGTGTGGCTGTAGAAGACGTTGTCCAGGCCCATGGACTGGCCGGACCCGTTGGCGTAGGCCACGCCGCCGACGTCGTGCGCGCGGCCCGCCGTGACGTGGCTGTAGTTGCTGCCGGTGAAGCACTGCGCGGGCGGCGGTGTGCTGCCCGACGCGGTCGTGGCGGTGACGGCGGCGGACGCGGCGCTCTCCCCGGCCTGGTTCACCGCGGTGACGGTGTAGGTGTAGCGCGTCGCGGCGGCCAGGCCCGTGTCGGTGTACGAAGTCCCGCTCGTGCTGCCCACCTTGGTGCCGTTGCGGTAGACCGCGTACGACCCCGCGCCGGAGACCGCACCCCAACTCAGGCCCACCGAGCTGCTGGTGACCGTGCCGACGGTGAGGCCGGACGGCACTCCCGGCGGCGTGGTGCCGCCGCCACCGGTGCCGGCGGCGTCCAGGCCCCAGAACAGGCCGGTGTAGTAGGTGGAGCAGATGGACTGGAGGAAGTAGGCGCCCGCGGTGCCGCACTGGGCGGTGCCGGAGCCGGGGTCGACCGCGAGGCCGTGGCCCATTCCGGAGACCTGGTACAGCTCCACGGCGGGCTTGCCCGAACCGTCGTTGTAGATGGTCTGCGTGGTGCCGCCGGTCAGGGTGGCGGTGCTGGAGGGGGTCTGGCCGATGCCCCACACGTCGGTCCACTGGTCGCGCAGCTCGGTGGCGTTGACGGGTGCGACGGTGGTGTCGGAGGTGCCCTGCCAGATCGCCACCCGCGGCCACGGTCCGCCGTAACCGGGGTCCGAGGCGCGGGCCTTGGCGCCCCACTGGGCGGGGGTCAGGTTCTGGCTCGCGCTCTGGCAGCCGGACGCGGCGGCCTGCGTGGTGGCGCACTGCGCGGGCAGGCCCGAGTCGACGGCGCCGCCGGCGAACACGTCCGGGTAGTCGGCGAGCAGGTCCGCGGCCAGGCCGCCGCCCGCGGACAGGCCGGTGACGAACACCCGGTGGGTGTCGGACCCGTACTGGCTCTCGGCGTGGCCGACCATGGAGGCGACGGAGGCCGCCTCTCCCTGGCCGCGGGTGTCCTTGCCCGAGTCGAACCAGCTGAAGCAGGACAGGATGTTGTTGGCGGTGCCGGTCTGCGGGAAGACCACGGCGAAGCCCCACAGGTCGGCGTACTTCTGCCAGCCGGAGTCGGCGTAGTAGTCACTGGCGGTCTGGGTGCAGCCGTGCAGGGCCACGACCAGGGGCGCACCGGCGGGCAGGTTCGCCGGCGCGTACTCGTACATGGTGAGGTTGCCGGGGTTCGAGCCGAAGCCGGAGACCTGCTGGAGGGTTCCGGACGCGGCGGGTGCGGCGGAGGCGGCCGGCGCGGCGGTGGCGGGCCCGGCGGTGACCGCGGCGCCGAGCACGGCCGCGAGCGCGATGACGGCGGCGGACGCGGTGGCGCGGGTCAGGACTCTTCGGATGCCCGAAGTCGACACGTGCATGGGGGGCTCCTGGGTGGGGGGTCGCCGCGTCGTCCGGCGCGGCCACTGGCGCTGGACGCTACGACCGGGTGCCGGGGACATCCACGTGGCGAACCGACACAACAGCGCCCGCTTGCATGGTGGTTGAGGGTGTCGCGGGGCGCTCAGTCCTGCGCGGAGCGCGCCTCGGCGGCGGCCAGCAGATGGCCGGCCACGATCCGGGCGCCCTCGTCGCCGATCAGCGCCGTGTAGTGGTTGGTGCCGGGCATCGCGACCGGCACCACCAGGTCCGGGTCGAGCTTCGCCGCGGCCAGCCGCCCCGGATCGTAGAGGCCCTGCGGTTCGTCCATCAGCCCGCGCTCGGCCCACAGCAGAGGCGTGCGGAACGGCAACCGGTGCACGGCGTCCAGCACTTCGGGGGCGAACAGCCCGACCCCGTCCACACGGACCGCCTCGATCCGGCAGGACGACCGCAACTCCGGTTCCGTGCCGACGAGATCGCGCTGGACGTAGGCGTCCGCCCAGGGTGACCACGCGGCACGGAAGGCGGGATGGGCCTGCCAGTACGCCCGGTACGCGGCGCGGTCGGCGAAGGTCATCGACAGCCGCCGCATCGCCGGGCCGATGACGGCGGTGAGCAGCTCGTCCGCTGACAGCTCCACCGGCGCGGGGAAGCCCACGCCGCCGTCGACGAGCACTGCCGCACCGAACAGCCGCGGGTGGCGGGCCGCGGTGAGCGCGGCCGTGAACGCGCCCATGGAGTGCCCGGTGAGCACCGCCGCGCGCAGCCCGAGCGCGCGGGCCACGGCCGCCGCGTCCTCCGCGTGCGCGGGGATGCCGTACGGTCCGGGCAGCCCGGCGCTGGCCGCGCGACCGCGCAGGTCGGGCGCGATCAGGGTGGCCCGTCCGGCGAGGTGGTGGGCGACCCGGGCCCAGCTCAGCGCGTTGGCGGTGATGCCGTGCAGGGCGAGTACGGCGGGGGCGTCCGGCGCGGCCGCGGGCCAGCGCAGGACAGCCAGTTCGCCGCCGTCGACCGCCACCCGCACCTCTTCGTACGGCGGGTGGCCCGCCGGGTCGGCGGCTCCGCTCCAATTGCTGCTGCCGGTACCGGCGTTGGCATCGGTGGGGCTCATGGCGACGGCTCCTCCCGCAAGGGGACGCTGGGGGACGGGGTGGGATGCGACGGGACCCGGCGTGCGGCGGAGCGTATCCGCTCCGGCAGCCGGACGACCCCGCCCGGCAGGAGGTAGACCACCGCCACGAACAGCGTGCCGAGCAGGAACAGCGGCTGGGACAGCGGCACCCGCAGGACGGCGGGCAGCCCGCCCACCGTCCCGGACCCGGCCAGGTCGCCCAGCCGGTGGTCGGCCCACGTGTACAGCACGCCGCCGATCAGCGGCCCCCACCGGCTGCCGGACCCGCCGAGCACCACCATGACCAGCAGCGAGAGGGTGAAGTCGGAGGTGGTGGTCTGCGGGGTCGCGCCGCCGGTCAGCAGCAGGTGGACGACGCCGCCGAGCGCGGCCAGCGCGCCGGCCAGGACGAACGCCACCAGCTTGAAGCCGTAGGGCCGCAGGCCGGTCACCTCGACCCGGCGCTCGTTCTCCTTGATGCCCTCCCAGACCCGTCCGACGGGCGAGCGGACCGCCCACGTCACCGCCGCGAGCGTCACCAGCAGGTAGGCCAGGCTGATCCAGTAGAGGTTGACGGTGTGCTGGATGCCGATCAGCGCCCCGGGCAGCCGGCCCGCCGGCACCGCACGGCCCTCCTCGCCGCCGGTGGCGCCGCCCGGATCCCGCTCGACCAGGATCGAGCCGGCCTGCGCGAAGGCGAGGGTCACCATCGAGAACGCGATGCCGCCGACCCGCAGGCTCACCGAGCCGAGCAGGGCGGCCAGCGCGGTGCCGGCCAGCACGCCGAGCACGGCCGAGGCCGCGAAGGACAGCCCGGACTCGACCATGATCGTGTTGGTGGCGTAGCTGCCCGCGGCGAAGTAGAGCGCGTGGCCGAAGGAGAGCAGCCCGGTACGGCCGAGCAGCAGGTCATAGCCGGTGGCCAGGGCGCCGAACACCAGGCACAGGGCGAGGAGTTGCAGGTTGCCCGCGCTGCCGATCGGCCCGTCGAGCAGGCCCGGCAGCGGCAGCGCGCTGTAGGGGGCCAGCAGCAGTGCGGCGCCGAAGGCGGCCGGCCACCAGCGTGCGGCGCGGCGCAGCCGCATGGAGGGGGTGGCGACGGGCAGCGGCATGGCGGTGCCCTCCTCCTCGCCCGCGGCCGTGCGGGCGGCGCCGGTCCCTGCGGTGGTGCTCACGCGAGCCTCCCGGTCAGCCCGCTCGGCCGCAGCAACAGGAGCGCGGCCAGGAGCACGACGACGGACAGGTCACCGAGCCCCGCGGTGGTGTAGTAGTTGGCGAACTGCTGGACCAGGCCGACCGCCACGGACGCCAGCGCGGCGCCGGTGAGCGAGCCCATGCCGCCCATCACGACGACCACGAAGGCGAAGATCAGCAGGGACGTGCCCTGGCCGGGATCGACCGAGCCGAAGTAGACGCCGCCCAGCGCGCCGCCGAGGGCCGCGGCCGCCCCGCCGAGCGCGAAGACCAGCGTGAACGCCTTGCGTACGTCGATGCCGAGCGCGGTGACCATGGCGCGGTCCTCCACCCCCGCGCGCACGATCAGGCCGTAACGGGTGCGGCGCAGGAAGGCCTTGAGCGCGACCAGCACCACCAGCGCCGCCGCGGCCAGCACCAGCCGGTTGACGGGGATGCGCGCGCCCAGCAGGCCGAAGGTGCCCGACAGCGCCTTGGGCGTGGGGAACGGCCGCGCGTCGGCACCCCAGATCGCCGACAGCAGCGCGGGCACCGCGAGGCCGACGCCCACGGTGGCCAGCACCTGCTCGCGGGGCCGGGCGTAGAGCGGCCGGATCAGGGCGAGTTCGAGCAGGGCCGCGGCGGCGGTGCCGACCGCGGTGCCGAACGCGACGGCCAGCACGAAGCCGAACCCGCCGGACCCCGCGCCCGGCAGGTGCCCGGACGCGGCCCACCAGGTGGCGTACGCGCCGACGGCCAGCAGCGCGCCGTGCGCGAAGTTGAGCACGTCCATCAGGCCGAAGATCAGCGAGAGTCCGGACGCGATGAGGAAGTACAGCGCGCCCAGGCCGAGGCCGGTCACGGTGAGCAGGATGACGGTGGCCATCAGGCGTCGCCCTCCGCGGTCCGGCCGGCGGGGTCCGCCGGGATGTCGGTGGCGCCCGCCGGGGAGCGGGCACCCGGTGCGGTGGCCCGGGCTGCGGCGGCCTCGGTCGCGGCCTCCTTCGCGGTCGCGGTGTGCGCACGGTCCGCGAACTCGCCGCCGTCCGGGAGCGGTTGACCGAGGCCGGCCGCGACGGAGGACGGGCCGTGCGCCGGGGCGGGTCGCCGCCCGACACCGAGCAGCCGGCGGGCGGCCTCCGCGTCGGCCAGCAGGTCGGCGGCGGGCCCGCGGTGAGCGGTGCGGCCGTCGGCGAGGACGGCGCACTGCCCGGCCAGGCGGCGCACCACGGCGAGGTTCTGCTCGACGAGCAGGATCGGCACGGCCTCCGCGGCGCGCTCCAGCGCGTGCGCGACCTCGGTGACCACCTTCGGCGCCAGACCCTTGGTGGGCTCGTCGGCGATGATCAGCCGGTTGCCGTTGAGCAGGGTGCGCGCGATGGCGACCATCTGCTGCTGCCCGCCGGACAGGGTGCCGGCCGCCTGCCGGGCGCGCTGCCGCAGTTCGGGGAAGAGCTGGTGCACCAGGGCGTAGTCCGGTTCGCCCGCCTCCGGCCGCTCGGCCAGCCGCAGGTTCTCCGCCACGGTGAGCGCGGCGAACACCCCGCGCTCCTCGGGCGCGTAGCCGACGCCGAGCCCGACCAGCTCGTGGGTGCGCATCCGCACCGTCTCCGTGCCGCCGAGCCGGACGCTCCCGGTGCGCGGCGTGAGCCCCAGGATGCCGCGCACGGTGGTGGTCTTGCCCGCGCCGTTGCGGCCGAGCAGCGCGGTGACGCCGGTCGCGGCCACGTCCAGGTCGACGCCGTGCAGGATGTGCCGCCCCCCGATGACGACCCGCAGATCGCGAACGGCCATCAGACCGGGGGGAGTCGGCGGGTGCGCGGGGGTCGCGGCGCTCACAGGTCCTCCCCGAGGTAGGCCTGCTGCACGGTGGCGTCGGCCATCACGGCGTCGGGCGTGTCCAGGGCGAGCAGGGTGCCGTGGTGCATCACGGCGAGCCGGTCGGCCAGGCCGAGGAGGACGTCCATGTGGTGCTCCACCATCAGGACGGTGCGGCCCTCGTCGCGGTGCAGCGAACGGATCAACTCCGTGAGGGCGGGCACCTCTTCGGCGCTGACCCCGGCCATCGGCTCGTCCAGGAGCATCAGCCGGGGCTCGGCGACCAGCAGGACCGCGAGTTCGAGCTTGCGCTTCTCGCCGTGCGAGAGGGCCGCGGCCCGCGCGCCGGCGCGGTCACCCAGCCCGGTCCGCTCCAGCGTGCGGGCCACCTGCGGCCCGAACCGGCCGGCGCGCCGCCAGATCCGGTACGAGCCCCCGGCGGCGGCCTGGGCGGCGAGGCGGATGTGCTCGGCCACGGTCAGCGCGGGCCACAGGCTGGAGGTCTGGAAGGTCCGGCCGAGCCCGCGTCGGGCCCTGGCGTGCACCGGCAGCCCGGTGATGTCGGCGCCGTCCAGCGTGATGGTGCCCGAGGTGGCCGGGTGGAGCCCGCTGATCAGGTTGAACAACGAGGTCTTGCCCGCCCCGTTGGGCCCGATGAAGGCGAGGAACTCGCCCTGGCGCACGTCCAGCGACACGTCCTGCAGGATCGTCGCGCCGCCGACCCGCCAGGCCAGCCCGCTCAGGCCCAGCACGGACGGCGGGGAACCGGCGCCCGGCCCCGGACCCTCCGCGGACGCGGGTGCGCCGGAGCGGCCCGCCGCTCCGGGCCCGCCCGCGCCGCCCGGCCCGTCCCCCGCCACGGAGCGCGCCGTGCTCGCGGACCCCATCCCGCTCAGCCCGCCATCTTCTTGGCCGGCGGCGCGACGCTGCTGCCCGGTACGGCGGCCAGCAGCGCCGGCTTGGCGGACGCGCCGGTCCCGGTCAGCCGGGCCTGGAACATCGGCTGGACCAGCGCGTGGTCGGCCGCCCGCACCGTCTCGCTCCCCTTCGGCCCGGCGAAGGTCCACCCCTCCAGCGAGGAGACCATCGCAGAGGTGTCGGTCGGGCTGCCCTGGATCGCGCGGACGATCATCTGGGCGGCGGTGAACCCGTCGGGGGAGAACAGGTCCGGCGTGCCGCCGGCCTTCGTGATGCCCTGCAGCATCGCGGTCTCCACCTTGTTCCCGGCGCCCGCGCCGGGGAAGTAGTGCGCGATGAAGGAGATCTTGCCGCCCGCGCTGCCGAAGATCGGGTAGGAGGCGACGCCGGCCAGCCCGGTGACGACCTTGGTGCTGCCGAGGACGCCCTGCTGGTCCAGCGCGGTCCACAGCGCCGGCGCGGTCGCACCGGCCCAGGCCACGTAGACCAGGTCCGGCTTCGCGGCCTTGACCTGCCGGGCGAACGGGGTCAGGTCGGTCGCGCTGGGCGGCGCCAGCACCGAATCGACCTTGGCCCCGCCCGACCCGGTGCCGAGCACGGCCTTGACCGCGGTCACGTTGCCCTGGCCGAACGCCGAGTTCTGGGTCAGGACGACGATCTTCTTGCCGGCGGGGTCGCCGATCAGGGACCCGGCGGCGGCGATGTCCTGGTAACTCTCGCGTCCCGAGCGGAAGGTGTACTTGTTGATGCCGGTGATCCCGTCGGTGGCGGCCGGCCCCGCGATGTAGAGCGTCTGGTTCTGCGCGGCGAGCGGCGCCAGTTGGAGGGCCACGCCGGAGTCGGTGGTCCCGGCGAGGATCTTGTAGCCCTTGCCGATCAGCCCCTTGGCGTCGGCGACGGCCGTGGCCGGGTCGCCGGTGTCGTCCTCCTCGGTGACCTGGATCTCGTGCCCGTCGACCTTGCCGGTGCCGCCGGTGGCGTAGGAGAGCCCGGCCTTGAAGCCCTGCTCGTACTGCGTACCGTAGGCGGCGAGCGGGCCGGTCCGCGAGTAGACCAGCCCGACCTTGACCGGCGCGTGCGCGGAACCGCCGCCGCTCCCGCTGGAGGAGCCCGCCGTTCCGGCCGACGAGCAGCCCGCGAGCAGCGCGCTGGCGCCGAGGACGCACAGGGCGAGGAAGGGCCGGGATCCGGGGCCCGTACCGCGGGAACGTGTCATGACCGGCTCCAAAGGGTCTGCCACCCGACGGCAGCACAGGGGGTGTGGGGGGCCCACCGTAGAAGCAGGCCCTGCCCGCCGATATGTGGGCGGTTTCCGTTTCTCCGCGCCCTCACGTGTGGGAGGCGCACATGGACAAGCAACTCCCCGCCGCACCGCGGGGAATGGGTGCCACCGGCGAAAACCGATGGCCCGCCGGCGGGGGCGGCGAGCACAGTGGGGGCGCGCGCCGGGACGGCGCCGCGGCACACGGAACGACGAACGGGGGGCACCACCATGTCCACACTGCGGGTCACCGCCGAACGGCTCACCATCCTCGACCACCCCGATGCCGACGCGCTGGAGCTGGCGCAGGTCGGGCTCTACCGCGCGGTGGTGGCCAAAGGGGCCTATCGGACGGGGGAGTTCGCCGTCTACATACCCGAACAAGCCGTCCTCCCGGAGCCGTTGATCGACGAGCTGGGTCTGACCGGGCGGCTGGCCGGGTCGGCGCGGAACCGGGTGCGGGCGGTCCGGCTGCGCGGCGAGCTCTCCCAGGGCATCGTCTGCCGGCCCGGCGCGCTCGACGGCGTCGACCTGGAGCGCGCCGCCGCCGACGGCACGGACTTCGCCGAGCGGCTGGACATCGTCAAGTGGGTGCCGCCGGTGCCCGTCTCGATGAGCGGTGACGTCGACGCGGCGCCCGACCTGCTGCCCTGGATCGACATCGAGAACCTCAAGCGCTACCCGGACGTCTTCGCCCCGGGCGACCCGGTCACCGTCACGGAGAAACTGCACGGCACGGCCTGCTGCCTCACCTTCCACACCGGTTCCGGCACCCTCGAGGTCACCTCCAAGGGCCTGGGTGCCAGGCGCCTCGCGCTGAGGGAGTCCGACGGCAACCTGTACTGGCGTGCCGTGCGCGGCCACGGCCTGCCCGCGGTGGCGGCCGCCCTGGCCGAGCGGCTGGGCGCGGACCGGATCGGGATCTACGGCGAGGTGTACGGCAGCGGCGTGCAGGACCTCGGCTACGGCGCGAACGCCGGCGCCGGACTGCCCGGCTACGCCGCGTTCGACGTCTGCGCGGACATCGGCGGGCAGCTGAGCTGGTACGACCCGGCCGACCTGCTCGACGGCGAACTGCCGCTCGTCCCCCGGCTCTTCCACGGCCCGTTCGACCTGGACCGGGTGCTCGCGCTGGCCGCCGGCAACGAGACGGTCTCCGGTCGCGAGCTGCACATCCGCGAGGGCGTGGTGATCCGCACCGCCGACGGCAGGTACAGCCCCGACCTCGGGGGCCGCGCCATCGCCAAGGTGGTCGCCGACGCGTACCTGACCCGCAAGGGCGGCACCGAGTACGAGTGAGCCGCGCGACCGGCCGGGGTGAATTCGGTGAAGGGGCGGCATGCTCCGGCGCGGGCTGGGTACGCGCCGGGTTCAGCCACTTGCAGAGACTCCCCGTACCCCGAGTATCCCGAGTACCTCCGAGTGCAGACGCGGCGAGAGGAAGCCACGACGATGACCGACATCAACCCCGACGGTGCCCTGCCCCCGGCGCAGCGCGCCCTCCACGAGATCTCCCACGGCAGCGAGAACGTCATCGCCCTGAGCACGCTCGCGGTCAGCGAGGTACTGCTGCCGGTGCCGGGCGCCGAGGAGCGCCCGGAGACCGACGCGGCGGCCGCCGAGCCCCCCCGCGAGATCCAGCTCCCGGTCTACGAGCAGGAGGACGGCCGCCAGCTCGTCCCCGTCTTCACCTCGGAGACCCGGATGGCCGAGGCGCTGCCCGCCACCCGCCGCTACCGGCTGGTCCAGCTCGCCGTGCTCAGCGGCGCCTGGCCGTCGGACGACCTGATCCTTTCCATCGACACCGGCAACGAGGACGCGCTGAGCATCTCCGGCGAAGGGGTGCGGGCGCTGGCGGGCCTGGTCGGCGGCAACTGAGAGCGCCCACCGCCTGCCGGTACGACGACGGACGGCCCCCGCGCACCGCGCGGGGGCCGTCCGTCGTGCGAGACCTCAGGTGCGGGCGCGGTAGACGACCAGGCCGCCCGGCGCCTTGTCGAGCAGCACCTCCCCGGGCGCCGCGGCCACCTCCCCGTCGTGCGCGAGGTGCACGCCCGTCCCCGGCACGCGCAGCCGCAGCCTCGGCACGGCCGCCGCGGTGTAGACCGGCGAGGAGGTGAGCGCCCCGGTCAGCGCGGCGCCCATCATCCGCGTCCTGGCGAACGGCCCGCCGTCCACCATCCGCACGTCCAGCACCCCGTCGGCCAGGTCGCGCCGCCGCACCGGGGCCGGACCCCAGCTGGAGTAGCGGCAGTTCCCGGCGAACAGCAGCCACACCGAGCGCGGCCGCCCGTTCACCACCACCTCGACCGGCTCGCAGGTGCGCAGGACGTGCACGGCCGCCAGGACGCTCGCCGGCCAGCTGCCCACCCGCCGCGACCAGCGTTCCCGCACCCGGACCAGGTCCGGGTAGGCGCCGATGCTGAAGGTGTTCAGGAAGTGCGCCGACTCCCCGGGGCGCCCGCCGTCCCCGGCGCCGTCCGTGCCGGTGCTGCGCGCCACGTCCACGCGTGAGGCCCGCCCCGCCTCGACCGCGGCGGCCGTCAGTTCGATCGACAGCAGGCCCAGGTCGGCGGCGAAGTGGTTGCGGGTGCCGCCGGGGAACACCGCCAGCGGCAGGCCGTGGCGCACCGCCATCGCGGCCGCCTCGCCCACCGTGCCGTCGCCGCCGCACACCCCGAGCGCGCCGCCCTCCCGCGCCGCCGCCCGCGCGGCCCGCTCCAGCAGTTCGACCAGGTCGTCGTCCTCCGTGCACTCCTCGACGGTCGCCTCCGGCAGGGCCGCGGCGATCCGCACGGCCGGCGTGCTCAGCAGCGCCGGCGGGCCCGACGCGGTGTTCGCCACCACGTGCAGGCCCTTCCCCGCGGCCAGCCGGGGCGCCCGCGCCGGCGGTCCCGACTCCGGCCGCCGCTGCACCGGGAACACCGCCCGCAACGTCAGCGCCGCGCCGACGCCCAGCGCCGCCCCGACCACCACGTCGCTCGGGTAGTGCACCCCCGTGTAGACCCGGGAGAAGGCCACGCTCGCCGCGACCGGCGCCACCGCCGCGCCCCACGCGCCGGACTGCGCGGCCACCCCCGCCGCGAACGCCGCCGCGGAGGCGGAGTGCCCGGACGGGAAGGACGTGGTGAGGGGCTGCCGGTGCAGCCGCCGGATCATCGGCACTGCCTCCAGCAGCGGGCGGGCCCGGCGCACCGCGCCCTTGCCGAGGGTGTTCACCGCGAGCGAGGCCACCGCCAGCGACCCCACCCCGCGCAGCGCGGCCTTGCGGCCGTTGGGGCCGCCGGCGACGGCCATCCCCGCGGCGATCCCGAACCACAGCCGGCCGTGGTCGGCGGCCCTGCTCAGCCGCGGCAGCACGGGCTCCGCACCCGGCCAGTGCCGACCGGCAACCTGCGTGAACAGCACCCGGTCCCAGCTCTTCCACGGATACGTCATGCCGCTCAACTACCCCCCAAAAGCACACCTTCACCTGGAACGTGAGCCCGCGGCGCCGGGAGTACGAACGGTTTGCGGGTGGGGTGCGGATGAGTCGGTACGGTTCGCCGTTGTAGCCGGCGAGCCGAAGGGCGCGCCGGTGTCGAAAGGGAGAGCGCGCGGAGATCGCCGAGGAACGAGGTGATCGAGCACGGTCGACCGTCGACACCGGATCCAAGCGCCCGGAGGCGAGCCGGCGGCAAAAAGGGGCTTGAGTGGGTGCCTCCACGGGCGGACGGTTTCCAGGTGAGGGTGTCGATACGTTCGGCGCTTGCCTGTGAGCGCCCCGGGCCACGGTGGGCCGTTCTTACGTGGGTGCCTCCACGGGCGGACGGTTTCCAGGTGAGGGTGCCGATACGTTCGGCGCTTGCGCGTGAGCGCCTCGCGCCACGGTGGGCCGTTTCTCGGTGTAGGGCATCCACGTACGCGTGGAGGTCGCACTCGACAAGCGGGGACCCCGGAAACGGGGGAAGGTGGGCCGTAGTGCCTAACTTCGCACCTGGAGGTGCGCGATGCCGTGGGCGTATGAGGTGAGGCCCGATCCGGGGTTGCCGGTGCCCGGGTACTGGGAGGCGTGGCTGGCCGCAGCGGCGGCCGGGACCGAGCCTGCCGGGGGCGGCCGGGAGCTGCTGGAGGCGGCCGACGGGTACTGGTCGCGGCGGGCGCTACCAGGGGGCGCGGCACACGTGCTGGCCGCGCCCGGCGCGGAGCAGCTGCTGCTCGCGGTGCTGGCGGCCAGTGACGGCGACCCGGTGCTGGCCCGTCCGGCCGCGGCGTGGCAGGCCCCGGTGGCCCGGCTGCTCGGCCGCCGGGTGCACACCGCGCCCACGCCAGCGGAGGGCGGCGGGGTGCCGGACCCGGTGGCGCTGCTGGAGACGGTGCGGCGGGCCCGGGCGGAAGGCGGCGACCCGCGGCTGCTGGTGCTGTCGGCCGCGGACGACCCGACCGGCACCGTCACCGCGCCGGAACTCCTGCACGAGACCTGTGAGGCCGCCGCGGAGGCGGGCCTGCTGATCGTGTCCGACGAGACCTACTCCGACACCCTGCACCACCGCGAGACGGTCCTGCTCAGCCCGGCGGAGATGCTGCCCGAGCACACCGTGGTACTCACCGACCTCGGCGCGACGCTGGTGCCGGCGGGCGTGCCGGCCGCGCTGGCCCGCTTCCCGGACACCGTGCACGGCACGTCGTGGCGGCAGCGGGCCGTCGACGTGCTGGCCGCGCTGCGGGCGGTGCTGCCCGCGCCCGTCGCCGCCGCGACCGCGTACGTGCTCGGCGAGCCGCCCGAGGTCACCGAACGCAGCGCCGCCGCGAACCGGCTGCACGCCAGGACCGCGGCTGCCGCGTACCGCGCGATCACCGAGGCGGGGGCGTCCTGCCGCCCGCCGAAGGCCGGCTTCCAGCTGTATCCGACCGCCGGGCCGTCGGGGCCGCACGCGGCGCGGCAGGCCGAGGAGCAGTTGAGTGCCGCGCTCGGGTACACGGTGCCCGGCGGGCACCGCTTCGGCGACGACCCGCAGGAGCCGAGGGTGCGGATCGACACCGGGCTGCTGCACGGTGCGACCGAGGCCGAGCGGCAGGCCGTGCTGGCGGCGGCCGACCCGGCGGCGGTGCCGCACGTCGCGGCCGGGCTGGCCGCGCTGACCGCGGCGTTCACCGCGCTGACCGGCGTGGACGTGGTCAGTGGTTCGGCCGACACCGGATCGCGGGGGTCGGGGGTCTGACCTACGTTCGAGGTGACGTTCCAGCCGGGTGGGGGAGCGAGGGAGTGCCGATGAGCGACCAGCGTGCACGCGTCCTGGCCGCGCCCGGAGCCGTGGACGGTCCCGCGGACACCCCTCGCACCGACCGCCCCCGTACCGACCGCCCCCGCACCACCGATGTCCCGGAGCCGTCCGCCGGGCCGAGGAACTGGCCGGCCAGCTTCGTCGACAGGCTCTCCGACCCGCTGCCGATGCCGGGGGTGCGGGACATCGTCCGGCTGGTCCGCGAGTGCGCGGTCCGGCCGCCGTCGCACAGCCTCAAGGACGTGCCGCTGCTGCCGGTCGAGCCCGGGCCACTGCCTTCCGCGGGCCGCGCCACCGTCAGCGTGACCTGGGCGGGGCACGCGAGCTGGGTGGTCAGGATCGGCGGGCTGACGGTCCTCACCGATCCCGTCTGGTCACGCCGCATCCCCGGGACGCCCCGCCGGATCACCCCGGTCGGCGTGCCCTGGAAGGCGTTGCCGCCGATCGACGCGGTCGTCATCAGCCACAACCACTACGACCACCTCGACGCGCCGACCGTCAAGCGGCTGCCGCGCTCCACGCCCTGCTACGTGCCGGCCGGGCTCGGCGAATGGTTCCGGCGGCGCGGCTTCACCCGGGTGGCGGAGCTCGACTGGTGGGAGGGCACCTGGCTGCGCGGGGTGCGGTTCGACTTCGTGCCGGCCCACCACTGGAGCCGCCGCACCCTCACCGACACCTGCCGGTCGCTGTGGGGCGGGTGGGTACTCACCGACTCCGACGGGCACCGCGTCTACTTCGCCGGGGACACCGGCTACGGTGCCTACTTCGCGGAGATCGCCCGGGTGCACCCCGGCATCGACCTCGCGCTGCTGCCGATCGGTGCCTACACGCCGCGCTGGATGCTGCGGCCGGTGCACACCGACCCCGAGGAGGCGGTGCAGGCATTCCTCGACCTCGGCGCCGCCGCGATGGCACCGATGCACTGGGCGACGTTCCTGCTCTCCGGCGAGCCCCCGCTCGAACCGCTCACCCGGCTGCGCGCGGCGTGGTCGGCCGCCGGGCTGCCGCGCGGCGCGCTGTGGGACCTGCCGATCGGGGCGTCCCGGGTGCTCGCCGGGTGAGCCCGCACCGCATCCGGTAAGGACCGTCCCGTCAGGGTCTTGCCCCTTACCGCTTGCCCCTTACCGCCGCTGTCCCGTCGGGACCTGCCGCCTAAGGTGCCGTGCGCGGCTCCTGCTCCGGGCCGTCCCCGCGCCGCTGCTCCGGCGCGTCCTCCTTCGGCTGCCGCATCTTCCGGATCCGCCCGGTCACCGCGGGGACCGCGGCGATCACCAGGGTCATCGCGACCGCCAGCGCCACGCCCTGCCACGGCTTGTCGAAGAGCGACCCGCCGAGTATCCCGATGAGCTGGTACGCCGCCGCCCATGCCAGGCACGCCGGTATGTCGCCGCGGACGAAGCGCCGCAGCGGCATCTCCGCCAGCAGGCACGCCACCATCACCGGGATCCGCCCCGCCGGCACCAGCCGGGACAGCACCAGCACCGCCGCGCCGTGCCGGTCGAGCTGGCGCTCCGCCCGCTCCAACGTGCCCTGCTCGGACCGCTGCTGGAGCCGGTGCAGCCAGCGCGAGCCGTTCCGCGACCGCACCCCGCGCAGCCCCAGCCAGTACAGCGCCACGTCGCCGATGAACGCCGCTACGGACGCCACCGCGAAGACGAGGACCAGCGCGACGGGTTCGGTCTGGTGGAACGCCACCACCGCCGCTCCGGACACGACCGCGCCGGTCGGCACCACCGGCACGAGCGAGCCGAGCACCACCAGGAGGAACAGCGACGGGTAGCCGACCGCCGACTGCGTGCTCTGGGACGCCGGGGAGTTGGCCGCCGCGGCCAGGATGCCGATCATCCGCCGCTCCCGTGACCGGCCCGGCCCGCGGTGGTGACCCGCACGCTCTGCCCGTGCTCCGGCCGGTGCACGGCGACATCCGGCGCGAGTGCGGCGGCGTACCGCTCGAACTCCTCGCCGGGGGTGTGGAACTCGTGCGGGCGCACCGCCTCCATCCCGATCGGCCAGTACGTGCCGTAGTGCACCGGCACGGCCGCCTGGGGCGCGAGGTCGGCCAGCGCACGTGCCGCCCGCTCGGGGTTGAGGTGGCCGGCGCCCAGGAACGGCCCCCAACCGCCCACCGGCAGCAGCGCGATGTCGCACGGCCCGACCGCCTCGGCCATCCCGTCGAAGAGCCCGGTGTCACCGGCGAAGTAGGTCCGGGCCTCGCCCGTCACCACGTACCCGAGCGCGTCGGTGCGCTGCGGGCCGACCGGCAGCCGCCGCCCGTCGTGCGCGGCCGGCACCGCCCGGACCGCCAGCCCGCCGAACTCCCGCACGTCCCCGGCAGCCACCTCGACCAGCCGCAGCCGCTTCCGGACCCGGCGCAGCGCGGGCACCGCGGCCTGCGCGCCGCGCGGCAGCAGCACGGTGGTGCCCGGCGCGAGCCGCGCCAGCGAGCCGACATGGAGGTGGTCGGCGTGCAGGTGCGACACCAGCACCACGTCGGCCCGGGCGGCGGCCGCCGTGGGCAGCGCCCCGCGGCGCCTGCGCAGGTGCGCCAACCGCCGCGTGAACAGCGGGTCCGTGAGCACCCGCACGCCCGAGTCCACCACCGTCACCGTGGCATGCCCCCACCACGTGATCTCCACCGCCACGCTGCCACGCACCCTTCCGGCCGTTCGTCCCCGGGGACCCGGCCCGGCCGCGATCCGCCGTGCGCCGCCCGCGCGCCCGCGGCGTCCGCTTCCGGCCGCCCGTTCGCCGCCGTCCTTGAGCGTATGCCCTGCTCGCGCGCCCCGATCACCTGCGGGACCGCCGGACCGTACCTGCCGATATGGCAGGCTGGGGGCGTGCCTCAGCCGGGAGAGAGTCGGAGACGGGCCGCGAGGCGCAGTGCCGTGCGGACCGTCGGCCGCGTGCTCGCGGTGTGGATGGTCACCTCCGCGACCCTCGCCGTGCTCGCCGCGATCATGCCCGACCTCCGGCTGGAGTCGACCGGCGGCGACAGCCCCACCCAGGTCGCGACCACCGCGGCGCTGGGGGCCGGCGCGTTCGGCGTGCTGAGCGCGCTGGTGTGGCCGCTGCTGGTCCGCGCGCTGCTGCTGGTGCCCGCGCTGGTGCTGGGCGCCCTGGTGTTCTTCCTCAACGGCTCGCTGCTGCTGGTCGCGTTGAGCCTGACCCCGCACGGCCGCGGCGAGGTGACGCCGGCCACCGCCGTGGTGATCGCCGCCGTCATGTCCGCGGCGTCCTCGGCCACGAGCACCGCGCTTGCCGTCCGCGACGACGCCGCCTACGGGCGCCGGCTGGCCCGGCTGGCGGGCCGCCGGCGGCATCACGCCGACGACCCGCCGCTGCCCACCACGCCCGGCACCGTCTTCCTCCAACTCGACGGCGTCGGCCACGAGGTGATGCGCGACGCCCTCACCGGCGTGCCGCCCGTGATGCCCGGCGTCGCGTCCTGGCTCGACGGCACCCACCGGCTCGCCGCCTGGCGGACGGACTGGAGCAGCCAGACCGGCGCCAGCCAGCTGGGGATCCTGCACGGCACCAACCACGACGTCCCCGCCTTCCGCTGGTACGAGAAGGAGACCGGGCAGGTCATGGTCTGCAACCGCCCCTCCAGCGCCGCCGAGCTGGAGCGGCGGGCGGTGCGGCGCACCGGCTGCGGCGGCCTGCTCGTCGACGGCGGGGCCAGCCGCGGCAACCTGTTCACCGGCGGCGCCGCGCAGTCCGCGCTGGTGATGTCGGTGGCGGCCCGGCGGGCGAAGTTCACCCGCTCCCGCTCCGGTTACTTCGCGTACTTCTCCGACCCGGCCAATGCTGTGCGCACCGCCTGGTCCTTCGCCGCCGAAGTGGTCCGGGAGGTGGGGGAGTCCACCGCGGCGCGCCTGCGCCGGGACCGGCCGCGGGTCAAACGCGGCGGCCTCTACCCGCTGTTGCGGGCCTTCGCGACCGTCGTCGAGCGCGACGTCGCGGTCGCGGCCGTCATCGGCGACATGCTCGCCGGGCGCGCCGCGGTCTACGCCGACCTGGTCGCCTACGACGAGGTCGCGCACCACTCCGGGCCGCGCAGCCGCGATGCCCGCAAGGTGCTGGCCCGGCTGGACCGCTCGATCCGGCTGATCGCCGATTCCTCCCGCTACGCCCCGCGCCCCTACCGCATCGTGCTGCTGTCCGACCACGGGCAGAGCGCCGGGGAGACCTTCGAGAGCGCCTACGGCACGGGGCTGCGCGAACTGGTGCGGACCGGCTGCGGGCTCACCGAGCCGGCCGGGGCCACCCGGCCGCGGCGGCCCGCGCGGCGCGGCGGCGGCGCGGAGGCGCGGGGGGCGGCCCGGACCGCGCTGCGGCGGCCCGAGCGCGGTAGGCGGGCGGCGGAGGAGGCGGAGTGCGACGGGCCGCCGTCGGAGCCGGTGGTGCTCGCCTCGGGCAACCTCGGTCTGGTCACCTTCCCCGACATCGCCGGACGCGCGACGCTGGAGGAGGTGGAGCGCCGTTGCCCGGACCTGCTGCCGACGCTGACCGCGCACCCCGGGATCGGCTTCGTCCTGGTCCGCAGCGCCACGCGGGGGCCGGTCGTCCTCGGCGCCTGCGGCTCGCACGAACTGGCCACCGGGCGGGTGACCGGAGCCGACCCGCTGGCGCCCTTCGGCCCGGGCGCCGTGGCGGCCGTCCTGCGCACGGACGCCTTCCCGCACGCCGCCGACCTGATGGTCAACTCCTCCTGCGACCAGGCGACCGGCCGCGTGCACGCCTTCGAGGAGCAGGCCGGCTCGCACGGCGGCCTCGGCGGCCCGCAGACCGACCCGTTCCTGCTCCACCCCGCCGACCTGCCCCTGCCGCCGCACCCGCTCCTCGGCGCGGAGGCCGTCCACCGGCTCTTCCACGGCTGGCTGGCCGCGCCGCCCGAGGCCGAGGCACCGCGGTCCGGGACCGCGCGGCCTGTCCCGGTGCCGCAGGACGCCGCGGACAGCGGGACCTGCCCGCGCCCGGCCCCGCTGCTGTCGCCGCGCTGCCCGGCCGAGGACGCGCCTCCGCCGCTGGCCGTGCACCCGGGGCCCTTCAGCCCCGCGGAGTGAGCGCGGCCGGCGGACCGGCCGCGACGGACGTGACGGGTGCTGCGGGCTCGACGGCCGCCGGCCCGCGGGGGAGCACTACGCCGTGGCGCCGCCGTCGAGGACCAGGTCGGCGCCCACCGTGGACGCGGCGGCCGGGGACGCGAGGTGGAGGACGGCGGCGGCGATCTCCTCGGTGGAGGAGACCCGGCCGACCGGCAGGGCGTCGCGCATCCGGGCCGCCTTGGCGTCGGGCGTCTCGCCGGGGAGCGTGGACATGGGGGTGTCGACGGGCCCGGGGCTGACCGCGTTGATCCGCACCCCGTCACGGATGTGGTCGAGCGCGGCGGTCCGGGTGAGCACGCCGACCGCGGCCTTGCTCGCTGCGTAGGCGGCCAGGCCCGGCGCCCGGCGGTGCGCCCCGATGTTGGAGGCGATGTTGACGATCGCGCCGCCGCCGTGCGCGCGCATGTGCGCGATCTCGTACTTCATGGACAGCCACATCCCGGTGAGGTTCGTGTCGAAGGTGCGGTGCCACTGCTCCTCGGTGATGTCGGCGACAGCGGCGGGCGGCGGGAATACGCCCGCGCAGTTCACGGCGACGTCGAGCCCGCCGAACTGCCGTGCGGTGGCCTCGACCAGCGCGCTCACGTCGGCCGCGCGGGTGATGTCCGCGGGGCGGGCGGCGGCCTCGCCGCCGCCGGCCTCGACGAGGGCGACGGTCTCCTTGAGCGTGCTCCCGGTGCGTCCGGCGACGGTCACCCGGGCACCCTGGCGGGCGAAGGCGAGCGCCACGCCCCGGCCTATGCCGGTGCCGCCGCCGGTGACCAGCACGGAGCAGCCGGCGAAGATCCTGGATTCCCCGGTCATGTCGGGTTCCCTCCCACGTGATTGATAATGGAACGATCGATCTGAAAAAGGGTCGGAAAAGTCAACAAAGAGACGGGCTCTCGCGCACCCTACGGCGCGGCTCCGGTCGGCGGCCCCGGTCCGGCGCCCGACCGGGCGGGAGTGGCGGGAGGTCAGTCCAGCAGGGCCAGTGCCTGCGCCGCCGCGTCGCGCGCCCGTTCCCCGTCGCCCCCCGCCTTGCCCACCACCCGGATCCCCTGGAGCAGGACGAGCAGCATCCGGGCCAGGCCGCGCGGGTCGCGCCCGGCCGGAAGCTCCCCCTGGGCGCGGGCCCGCAGCAGCGCGGAGGTCAGGCCCGCCTCCATGGCGTCCCAGCTCGCCTCCACCCGGCGGGCGGCCGCGGTGTCGTGCGGCGCCATCTCCACCGCGGTGTTGGTGACGAAGCAGCCGCGCCGCAGGTCGTCGTGGGCGGCCTGGTCGGCGAAGTCGGTGACGAGGGCGCGCACCGCGGGCAGCGCGGGGCCGGGCCGGGAGAGCGTGTCCAGCAGCGCGTCGTCCCGCGCGCGCTGGTAGCGGGAGAGCGCGGCCAGGTAGAGGTCGTGCTTGCTGCCGAAGGTGCCGTAGATGCTGGCCCGCGCGATGCCGAGCGCGTCGACGAGGTCGGCCATGGAGGTCGCCTCGTAGCCGCGCCGCCAGAACAGCTCCAGCGCGCGGTCGAGCACCGCGTCCGGGTCGAACTCCTTGGTCCTCGCCATGCGGGTGACCCTAGCCGTATCGAGAACGGTCGGTCAATATTGCGGGAATCGTCAACCCGAGGTTGACGATCATGGATCGTCAACTTATGGTTGACGCATGACCCAGCAGCAGCCGGTACGACTCGACGACCTCATCGACTACGTCAAACATCAGCACCCCGGCTCCGATCCGCTCGAGGACCTCGAGCGCGCCGTGGGCGTCGCCGGCCACCTCGGCGACGTCGCGGACCACCTGATCGGGCACTTCGTGGACCAGGCCCGCCGCGCGGGCGCGTCATGGACCGACATCGGGCAGCACATGGGGGTGACCAAGCAGGCCGCGCAGAAGCGCTTCGTCCCCAAGGTCCCCGAGGACCTGGAGTTCCTGGGGGTCGAGGCGACCTTCTCCCGTTTCACCCCCCGGGCCCGCAAGGCCGTCGCGGCCGCCGAGACGGAGGCCCGCAAGGCCAGGCACGCCTTCGTCGAACCCGAGCACCTCGTCCTCGGACTGCTCGACCAGGCCGACACTCTGGCGGTCCGCGCGTTCGCCGCCCTCGGCGCGGGACCGGAGGAGATCCGGGACGCGGTCGCCACCCCGGGCGCCGAGGAGCAGCCGCTCATGGGCCACATCCCGGTGGGTGCGGAGACCAAGCGGGTGTTCCGCCTCGTGCTGCGCGAGGCGCTGCGCCTCGGCCACAACTACATCGGCACCGAGCACATCCTGCTCGGGGTGCTCAGCGACGAGCAGGACCCCGCGGCCCGCGCGCTGACCGCCCTCGGCGTCTCGCACGAGGCGGTCGAGCGGTGGCTGCTCGCGGAGCTCGCCCGGATCGTCCAGGCGAACCGCGCGGCGGAACAGGCGTCCGGAGCGGCCGGCGGGGGAGCGGCGGAGTGACGCGGGGGCGGTGACGCGGCAACGGGGTGGGAGCCGTGGCGGGCGGTCCGGTGGGCGCGCGCCCGGCCGAACGGCGCCCGGCCGAACGGCGCCCGGCCGAACGGCGCCCGGCCGAACGGCGCCCGGCCGGGCGGGGATTGTGGCGGGCGGCGGTGCCCGGGCGGGCGTTCGGGCGGCTCCAGCCGCACAGGGGCGCGACCGCCGCCCGCTCACGCCTCCTTGCGCAGCGCCAGCAGCCGATACACCGGATCGGCGCGCGGCACCTCGGGGTCCGGCAGCAGCTTCAGCCGCCGGACCAGCGCCCGGGACGCCTCCGGGCCCAGCGCGGGCACCGAGGCGAAGTCGCCGCGCGCCACCCGTGCCGCGGCGAGCGCCGGGGACATGCCTTGGCCGTGCCCGGTGAAGCGGGCCTCGCCCGCCCGGCGCAGCCCGTGCTCGGCGCCCACCGCCAGTACCCGCAGTGCGGTGTCATGGCCGCGCACCACGCGTACCCGCGCGAGGAGTTCGCCGACGTCGCTGTCCATGTCGTGCCCGGCGTCCTTGTCGACGGTGGCCACGAGAACCCCGCCCGGCCTCAGGACCCGCGCGCACTCGGCGACCACCGCGGCGGCGTCCGGCAGCAGGTGCAGCAGCCACACCGCGCTCACCGCGTCCAGGCACCCGTCGGCGAACGGCAGCCGCCGGCAGTCCCCCCGCACCAGCCCGCCGCACAGGCGCCCGGCCGCGAGCCGGGTCATCCCCGACGAGGCGTCCACCCCGAACACCCGGAGCCCCGGGCGCAGCAGCCGCTCCGTCACCAGCCCCGTCCCGCATCCCACGTCCAGCAGGGTGCGGGCCCGCTCGGGGACCAGGGCGAGCACCGCCCGGGCCGCCGAGCCGGCACGCGGAACACCGCCGCGGGTCGTGTCGTAGCGCTCCGCCTCCACGTCGTAGTCCAGCATGCCGACCACGCTACGGGCGGCGGATGAACGGCGGTCCACCCCGCGTCTTGCGCGCCGGTTACACCTGCGGGCGTGCCGCGCGGCGGGTACGGGCGCCAGGACCCCTGCGCCGGGCGGCCGTCGGCCGGTACTCTCACGGCCGGGACCCGCACGGGGGTGCGGCGGGACGGGAGCCGGAGCGATGCCAGTCGCGGAACACGACGATCAGCGCAGGGAGCGCGGCGCCGCCGCCCGGCCGCGCCGCCCGCGGCGCGGGGACCTCCAGATGCGGCCCTTCCCCGCGGTCGCCGCCGACACCCCGGCCGCCCAGCGCCGCGCGCTGGCCGAGCTGCGGGCGTGGGCCGAGCAGGGCGCGGAGGACGCCATCGACTGGTACCTGCGCGACAAGCGGAGCAAACGCACCGCCTCCCGGCTGCTCCAGGGGCTGGCGATCGTGCTCGCGGTGGCCGGCACCGCGATCCCGCTGGGCGCCGCCGCCACCGGCAGCCGCGGCCAGGGCTGGGGATACGTGCTGCTGGCGGCCGCCGCCGGGTGCAAGGGCTTCGACCACTTCTTCGGGCTCTCGGCGGGATGGATGCGGGACATCGCCGTCGCGCACGCGCTGCGCTTCGAACTCGGCGCGGTCCGGCTGGAATGGGCCGCCGAGGTGCTCCGCGCCGGGCCGGCGGCCGCACCGCCGTCCCCCGACGCGCCCCTCGACCCCGCGGAGGTCGAACGCCGGCTGGCCCTCGTCGACCGGCTCGTCGCGGCCGTACGCACCCACGTCGAGGGCGAGACGGCCGCCTGGCAGGCCGAGTTCAGCGCCGCCACCCGCCAGCTGAACGAGCAGGGCGGGCTCCCGGGCGCGGACCGCCCGCCGGGGACCTGACCGCCCGCCGGGAACCCGACCGCCCGGCGGGAACCCGACCGTCCATCGGGGCACCTGTCGCCGGGGAGTCGACACCCTGGGTGTCGCGCCCCGCTTGAGGCGCGACGCGTTCGTATACCGGTCGTCAGCCCCGGTACAGCGCCTCGACCTCCGCCGCGTACAGCGTCTCGATCGCCCGCCGCTTCAGCTTCATCGAGGGCGTGAGGGTGCCGCGCTCCTCGGAGAACTGCGATGCCAGGATGCGGAAGGTGCGGATCGACTCGGCCTGCGAGACGAGGGTGTTGGCCGCGACCACCGCGCGGCGGATCTCCGCCTCCAGATCCGGGTCGTGCAGAACCTGGCGGGTCGGCAGCACCGGCTTGCCGCGCATCTTCAGCCAGTGCGCGACGGCCTCGGAGTCGAGGGTGATCAGCGCGGCGACGTAGGGGCGGTTGTTGCCGATCGCCACGCACTGGGAGACCAGCGGGTGGGCGCGCACCCGGTCCTCAAGGGGGGTCGGCGACACGCTCTTGCCGCCGCTGGTGACCAGGATCTCCTTCTTCCGCCCGGTGATCGTGAGGTAGCCGTCCTCGTCGAGGGCGCCGAGGTCGCCGGTGGCCAGCCAGCCCTCCCGCAGCACCTCGGCGGTGGCCTTCTCGTCGTTGAGGTAGCCGACGAAGACCTGTCCGCCGCCGAGCCATATCTCGCCGTCCTCCGCGATCAGCACGGTGGTGCCGGGGACCGGCTGCCCGACGGTGCCGAAGCGGGTCTGCTCGGGCGGGTTGGCGGTGGCGGCGGCGGTCGTCTCCGTGAGGCCGTAGCCCTCGTAGATGGTCACGCCGGCGCCCGCGAAGAACAGGCCGAGCCGCCGCTCCATCGCCGAGCCGCCGGAGATGCCGTGCCGCACCCGGCCGCCGAGGGCGTGCCGGACCTTGCTGTAGACCAGCTTGTCGTAGATCTGGTGCTGCATCCGCAGGGCCGCGCTCGGGCCGGGGCCGGTGTCGAACGCCTTGGCCTCCGCGGCCTCGGCGTACCGCACCGCGATGTCGACGGCCTTCTCGAACGGGCCGAGCCTGCCGCCCAGTTCGGCCTTGCGGCGGGCGGCCTGGAAGACCTTCTCGAAGACGTAGGGCACCGCGAGCACGAAGGTCGGCCGGAAGGCGGCCAGGTCGGGTATGAGGTCGACGGCGGCCATGCTCGGCTGGTGCCCGAGCTTGACCCGGTGCCGGATGCAGCCGACCTCCACCATCCGCCCGAAGACGTGGGCCAGCGGCAGGAACAGCAGCGTCGACGGCTCCTCGCCCGGCTTGCTGGCGAACACCGGCTCCCAGCGGGACACCACGTTGTCCGTCTCGGCCATGAAGTTGCCGTGGGTGAGTACGCAGCCCTTGGGGCGGCCGGTCGTCCCCGAGGTGTAGATGATCGTGGCGATCGCGTCCGGGGTGACCGCCAGGCGGTGGCGCTCCACCACGTCGTCGCCCAGCTGGCGCCCCGCCTCGGTCAGTTCGGCCACGCAGTCGGAGTCCAGCTGCCACAGCCGGGTCAGCTGCGGCAGCTCGTCGACGGCCGCGCCGATCGTCATCGCGTGGTCCTCGTGCTCCACGATCGCGGCGACGGCCTCCGAGTCGTGCAGCATCCAGCGGACCTGCTCCGAGGAGGACGTCGGGTAGACCGGGACCGGCTGGGCGCCGATCGACCACAGCGCGAAGTCGAAGAGCGTCCACTCGTAGCGGGTCCTGGACATGATCGCGACGCGGTCGCCGAACCGGATGCCCTCGGCGAGCAGTCCCTTGGCCACTCCGACCACCTGGTCGCGGAACTCCGCGGCCGTGACGTCCAGCCATCCGCCCTGCCCGTCCGCACGTCCGAGCACCACTTGGTCGGGGTGGTCCTGGCCGTTGCCGAAGACGGCATCGGCCAGTCCTCCCGCCTGTGGTGTCGTGACCAGTGGGGGGACAGTGAACTGACGCAACTGTTGTTCTCCTAGAGGGCCGGTGCGGGCCCGTAAGCTATCCGATCCCGGCAGCCTGCGGGAGGGGCCGGAACAGACCCTCTCCACATGCCATCGGTGCAGCTCACCCCCTGGTTACCGGAAGTATCGGGGGGTTCGGTCCCGTACCCGGCCCGATCGCTTGTGCGACACACGGTGCGGATCTCCACCAAATCTGCCCTGATCGGCCACGCTCACTCCACCGCACTCTCGCCGTGTCGCCTGCCGGCCTGCGTGTTTACGACACTGGCGGGAGTCCGCCCCCGGCGCGGCCAGGCACTCCGTGGAATGCCTGTGCGGTCGCTGTGGACCGCCGGCGGGGTCCGGCTGCCGGGGGTCAGGGCAGGGAGCGGTGGAGGGTGTCGCCCGCGGCGAGGATGGCCTGCGAGAGAGCCGCGGCCGCGTCCTGGGTGGCGGTGCGCGCCCGGTCGCCGCGGCGGGCGCGGCCGTGCAGGAGCACGAAGTCGACACCGCCGAGTTCGGGCAGTCCCGCGGTGCGGGGCGGGAGCCGGACCAGCCCGGGCGGGACGAGCGCCTGGGCGTGGGCCATCACGCCCAGTCCGGCGCGGGCCGCGGCGACCAGGCCGCTCAGCGAGGCGCTGGTGCACGCGATCCGCCAGGCGCGGCCGTGCCGCTCCAGCACGTCCAGCGCGCGGGCGCGGGTGATGCCGGGGGGAGGGAAGGCGATCAGGGGTACGGGGCGGCGCGGGTCGAGCCGCAGCCGGTCGCTGCCGATCCACACCAGGGTGTCCCGCCAGACCAGTTGCCCCGGGCCGTCGGGGCCGTACCGCTTGGCCAGGCACAGGTCCAGCCGCCCCGCGTCCAGCATCTGGTGCAGCGTGCCGGACAGCTCGACGGTCAACTCCAGGTCGACCTCGGGGTGTTCGTGGCGGAACGCGGCCAGGATCTCCGGCAGCCGGGTCAGCACGAAGTCCTCGGACACCCCGAACCGCAGCCGCCCGCGCAGGCGGGTGCCCGCGAAGAAGCCGATCGCCCGCTCGTGGGCGGCCAGGATCGTCCGGGCGAAGCCGAGCATCGCCTCGCCGTCCTCGGTGAGGGCCACGCCGTGCGTGTCCCGTACGAAGAGCCGGCAGCCCGCCGCCTCCTCCAGCCGCCGCACGTGCTGGCTGACGGTCGACTGCCGCAGCTCCAGCCGGTTCGCGGCCTGCGTGAAGCTCAGCGTCTGGGCGACGGCCAGGAACGTCCGCAACTGCACCGGTTCGAACACGGGGCCAGCCTAGCCGGTCATCGCGGATCGTGATGACAGTCAGTACGGTGTGCGGGGTTCCCGATGATCGTCGGGCGGGGCAGGCTGGGCAGGTGCCCAGCTCCGCCGCCGCAGGCCCCGCCGCCGCCGACCCTTCCACCGGCCCCGCCGGCGCAGACCCTTCCACCGGCCGCGTCGGCGGCCCCGTTCGCGGATTCGCCGCCGCGATCCGTACGGGCCTGCGGTGGCTGCCCGTCGACCCGTACATCGCGGCGCTGCTCGGCACCGTCCTGCTCGCCGCGCTGCTGCCCGCCACCGGCGGCGGCGCCCGGGTGGCCGGCGGCGCCTCCGACACCGCGGTCGGGCTGCTCTTCTTCCTCTACGGCAGCCGGCTGTCGACCGGCGAGGCGATGGCCGGACTGCGGCACTGGCGGCTGCACCTGACCGTGCTCGCCGCGACGTTCGCGGTCTTCCCGCTGCTCGGGCTCGCCGCCCGCGGCCTGGTCCCGTACGTCATCGCGCCCGGGCTCTACCCGGGCTTCCTGTTCCTGTGCGTGCTGCCGTCCACCATCCAGTCCTCGATCGCCTTCACCTCGCTGGCCCGCGGCAACGTGGCCGCGGCGATCTGCGCGGGCTCCTTCTCCAGCCTCGCCGGGATCGTGCTCACCCCGCTGCTGGCCGCCCTGCTGATCGGCGGCGGCGCCGGGATCGACGGCCACGCCGTGACCGGGATCGCGCTCCAGCTCCTCGCGCCCTTCCTCGCCGGGCAGTTGCTGCGCCGATGGACCGCGCCCCTGCTCGCCCGGCACCGCAGGGCCCTCGGCTTCGTCGACCGCGGCTCCATCCTCCTGGTCGTCTACACCGCGTTCAGCGCGGGCATGGCCGAGGGGATCTGGCACCAGGTGCCGGTGCCGCGGCTGCTGGAACTCCTCGCCGCCGAGGCCGTCCTGCTCGCCCTGATGCTGTCGGCCACCGCCTACGGCGCCCGCACGCTCGGCTTCGGCCGCGCCGATCGGATCACCGTCGTCTTCGCCGGCTCCAAGAAGAGCCTCGCCTCGGGGTTGCCGATGGCCACGGTGCTCTTCGGCTCCGGCGCCGGGCTCGCGGTGCTGCCCCTGATGCTCTTCCACCAGATGCAGCTGATGGTCTGCGCGGTCATCGCCAAACGATGGGCCCGCCAGGCGGAGCCGTCGGTAGGGTTGCCCGATGAGCGACACCGAGACGACCCCGGACTCCCCAGCGGGCCAGGGCAGTTCGACCTCGGCCCCGAGCAGCGGCCCGCTCGACCTGCGCCCGCCGGAGGCGCACGCCGATGAGCGGACCACGCTCCTGACCTTTCTCGGCTACCTGCGCGAAGCGCTCGTCCGCAAGGCCGAGGGGGTGCCCGACGACGTCGCCCGCACTCCCGCCGTTCCTTCCGGCACCAGCCTGATCGGCCTGCTGCGGCACCTGGCCGGCGTCGAGCTGAACTGGTTCCTGTGGGCGTACGCCGGTGAGGGGGACGAGCCGTGGGACGACGAGCCGGCCGTCCTTGACGGCGACACCGTGCCGGCGGCCGCCGCTGCGTACCGGGACGCGGTGCGCCGGGCCGACGCGGTGGTGCTCGGCTGCGACGACCTGGAACGGCCCGGCGCGCGCTCGCTGCGGGAGACGGCGCCGCCCTCGATGCGGTGGGTGCTGGTGCACATGATCGAGGAGACCGGACGGCACGCCGGGCACGCGGACATCCTGCGCGAGCTGTACGACGGGTCGGTGGGCCGCTGACGGTCCTGCCGGTGACCGGTCGGAGTGATCGCAGGAGCCGGCGGAAGGTCAGAGCCGGGCGACCGCGGCGAGGAGCACCAGCAGCGACCAGCCGGCGAAGAGGGCATACGCGAAGAGCGCCCGGCCGCGGTCGCCGGCGGCGAACTGGCGGGTGAGGACCCAGCCGAAGAAGAGGACCTCGAGCCCGGCGCCGAGCACGCCCCAGGCGGGATGCCAGATGCCGACCAGGACCAGCACGGTGCACGCGGTGTGCAGCAGCCCGGCCGCCCTCGGCACCCACCGGTGCCGTCCCTCGCGCAGCCCGAGCCGGGTGAGGCTGTCGAGGCGTTCCACTCCGGGGCCGAAGCGGGTGACGCCGGAGAGCGCGGAGGGCAGCACTTCCAGCAGGAGGAGGGCGGTCAGTACGGCGCTCAGCGCGAACACGGCGGGCTCCCGGTCTCGTCGGGACCCTGCCCCCGGCGGCGCGCACCGCCGGTCGGCCGGGCGCGCTGATCAGTGTGCCGCTTCGGGCTCCAGCGCGAAACGGTTTTCTCCCGCGTAGACGTTCATGGAGCCCCCGCGCAGGAAGCCGACCAGGGTCAGCCCCGACTCGGCCGCGAGGTCCACCGCCAGCGAGGAGGGCGCCGACACCGCGGCGAGCACCGGGATGCCCGCCATCACCGCCTTCTGCACCAGCTCGAACGACGCCCGCCCGGACACCATCAGCACCCGCCCGGCCAGGGGGAGCAGCCCCTCCCGCAGCGCCCGTCCCACCAGCTTGTCCACCGCGTTGTGCCGCCCGACGTCCTCCCGGACGTCCAGCAGTGTGCCCTCGCCGTCGAACAGCGCCGCCGCGTGCAGGCCGCCGGTGCGGTCGAACACCGCCTGCGCCGCGCGCAACCGGTCGGGCAGCGCGCTCAGCAGCGCGGGGGTCAGCCGCGGCAGGTCCGGGTCGCCGGGCGGCATCCGCGTCGCGGTGCGCACCGCGTCCAGGCTGGCCTTCCCGCACAGGCCGCAGGACGACGAGGTGTACACGTTCCGCTCCAGGGCGATGTCGGGCAGCGGGACGCCGGGGGAGAGCGTCACATCCACCACGTTGTACGTGTTCCCGCCGTCCGAGGTGGCGCCCGCGCAGTACACGACGCTCGCCACGTCCGCGGCCGACGCGAGTACCCCTTCGCTCACCAGGAAGCCGACCGCCAGCGCGAAGTCGTCACCTGGCGTGCGCATGGTGATCGCCAGCGGCCGGCCGTTCAGCCGGATCTCCATCGGCTCCTCGGCGACCAGCGTGTCCGCCCGGTGCCCGAACGCGCCGTCCCTGATCCGCAGTACGCGGCGCCGCTCGGTGACACGTCCCATGGCCCACCATCCCGTCGATCCCGCCGGTGCTCCCGACCGGTCCGCTGCCGGGCCGGTCCTGCCGCCTTCCGGAGCGCCCCGCACCGCCCGCGCACCGTGACATAGGGTGTGGCAGGCAGGAGCGGAGCCCCACGGACTTCCCAGGATGGCAGACCGAGATGACAGATCAGCCGACGCCGGCCGCCGAGCACACCCTGGGCGACGACGAGCGGGCCCTGGCCAAACTGCGCGCGCTGCGCGGCAGCATCGACAACCTCGACGCGGCGCTCGTCCACCTGCTCGCCGAGCGCTTCAAGTGCACGCAGGAAGTCGGCGAGTTGAAGGCGACGCACCACCTCCCGCCGGCCGACCCGGCGCGCGAGGCCGACCAGATCGCCCGGCTCCGGCGGCTGGCCGTCGACGCCAGGCTCGACCCGGCGTTCGCGGAGAAGTTCCTCAACTTCATCATCGAGGAGGTCGTCCGCCACCACCGGGCGATCGCGGCCCGCCCGAGGCAGGACGGGGCGGGCGCCGAGTAGTCGGGTCCGCCCGCCTGAATCCCAGGTGAGGAGCACCACGATTCCTTGGTATCGTGGACGCGTCACCGCGACCCATCCGGTCCGGCGACGCCCACCGGTCCGGGTGGCGGAATGGCAGACGCGCTAGCTTGAGGTGCTAGTGCCCTTTATCGGGCGTGGGGGTTCAAGTCCCCCCTCGGACACTCATCGCACCACCCATGTCGTTCGGGTCGAGATCCTTCTCGGCCCGGGCGATTTTTTCGTGTGACGGGATCAGGCGCCGAGGCTGCGGACGCCACCGGGGCCGTCGAGTGCGCCGCCCCCAGGTGCACCGGGACCGCCGAGCACGCCGGGACCGCCGAAGTCACCCAGGTCGCCGAAGTGCCGGACGTGCGGGGCGAGGACGGCCAGTTCGGTGGCCAGGCGGAGCGGGTCGAGGCGGCTCAGCGTGGTGTCGCGGCCGATCACGGTGGTGCTCCGGAACGTCGCGGCGAAGTCCGGGTCGACCTGCGTGGCCAGGTAGTCGTCGAGCCCTTCGAGCCCCGCGCCGTCTGCCGCGGGGAGGGCGGCCACCGGGTGCGCGGTCCGGCGGCGGACCTCCAATGTGCCGGTGCGGCCCCAGAAGCGGCCGCGCCCCGACCAGTCGACCGCCACGACCTCCGCCCAGGGCACGAAGCACGGAGCGCGGAAGGGCAGCAGCCGGTAGAGGGTGACGCCGAGCTTGTCCAGCCGGAGCACCTTGCGGCGGCTGGAGCAGACGGCCGTGATCCACAGGGGCAGCGGGCTCAGCACCAGCTCGATGTGGTCCGTGCCCGCGGGCTCCACGTGCGGCAGGAAGCACAGCCCGATGAGCAGCGCGGTGCCCGCGCACCGGATGATCCCGGCGCGCGTCCACCCGTACCGAACCACGTACACCCTCGTGCACCCCCCTGACCTGCCACGGCCCGGTCACCGGGCGGGCGTCACCATGCCGTGGCTCGAACCTAGCGGTCACCGGGGCGCCGTGAGAATCCCCGTCCCGTCCTCCCGCGGGCGGATCGCGGGAGCCGGGCCGGGACCGGCCGCGCCGTCGTGTCCGGCCGCGCGCCGCCAGGCACGATCGGCGAGCAGGCGCAGCCCGTTGAGGCCGACGACGACCGTGGAGCCCTCGTGGCCGGCCACGCCCAGCGGCAGCGGAAGATCGCCGGCCAGGTCCCACACGACCAGACCGGTCAGGAAGACCGCAGCGATCACCAGGTTCTGCGCCACCAGCCTGCGGGCGGCGCGCGAGAGGCCCACGACGGCGGGGACAGCGGCCAGTTCGTCCCGGACGACGACGGCGTCCGCGGTCTCCAGGGCGAGGTCGGACCCCGCCCGGCCCATGGCGATGCCGCTGTGGGCGGTGGCCAGCGCCGGGGCGTCGTTGACACCGTCGCCGACCACCAGCACCTTCCGTCCGGCGTCCTCCAGTTCCCGCACGGCGGCGACCTTGTCCGCGGGGAGGAGCCCGGCGCGTACGTCGGTGATGCCGGCGTCGGCGGCCAGCCGGGCGGCGGCCCGCGGGTTGTCCCCGGTGACCAGGATCGGGCCGGCGCCGGTCAGCCGGGTCAGCGCGGCGACGGTGCCGGCCGCGTCCGCGCGCAGCCGGTCGGAGATCCCCAGGACGGCGACGGGATCGCCGTCCACGAGCACGAGTACCGCGGTGTGCCCCTCCTCCTCCACCCGGGCCGCCGCGGCGAGCGCGGTGGGCCCGGCGCCCGCCGGCAGCCGCGCCGGGCTGCCCACCGTGACGACGCGGCCCTCGACGGTGGCGGTGACGCCGGCGCCGGGGGTGGAGGTGAAGGCCGTCGCGGCCGGGAGGTCCAGACCGCGCGCGCGTGCGGCGTCCACGACGGCGCGGGCGAGCGGGTGCTCGCTGGCGTGCTCGGCCGCGGCGGCCAGCCGCAGCACGCCCGCCTCGCCGAGGCCGAGGCCGAAGCCGGGGACCGGAACGGAGCCGGAAACGGAGCCGGGACCGTCGCCGGGCAGCAGGTGCACGCCGTCGACCCGCGGGGCGCCCTCCGTCAGGGTGCCGGTCTTGTCCAGCGCCACCGCGTCGATCTGCCCGAGCCGCTCCATGACCACCGCGGACTTCACCAGCACGCCGTGCCGCCCGGCGTTGGCGATCGCGGACAGCAGCGGGGGCATGGTGGCCAGGACGACCGCGCACGGCGAGGCGACGATCATGAACGTCATCGCGCGCAGCAGGGTCGGCTGCAGCGCGGCGCCCAGCGCCGTCGGCACCGCGAACAGCGCGAGGGTGGCGGCGACCATGCCCAGGCTGTAGCGGTGCTCGACCTTCTCGATGAACAGCTGGGTCGGTGCCTTGGTCCGCGAGGCCTCCTCGACCATCGTCACGATCCGGGCGATGACCGAGTCCGCCGGGTCGCGTGCGACCCTGACCCGCAGCGCCCCGGTGCCGTTGAGGGTGCCCGCGAAGACCTCGTCCCCGGGCTGCTTGGCCACCGGCAGCGGCTCCCCGGTGATGGTTGCCTGGTCGACGTCGCTCGCCCCGTCCACGACCCGGCCGTCGGCGCCGATCCGCTCGCCGGGACGGACGAGGACCAGGTCCCCGACGGCCAGCCGGTCGGCGGGCACCTCCTCCTGGCCGCCGCCGTCCGGCAGCCGGGTGGCCGTGGCCGGGGCCAGGTCCAGCAGACCGCGCACCGAGTCGGCGGTGCGGGCGGTGGCCAGCGCCTCCAGCGCGCCGGAGGTGGCGAAGATGACGATCAGCAGCGCGCCGTCCAGCACCTGCCCGATCGCCGCGGCGCCGATCGCGGCGACCACCATCAGCAGGTCCACGTCCAGCGTCCGGTCCCGCAGCGCCTTCAGCCCCGCCCATCCGGGCTCCCAGCCGCCGGTGGCGTACGCGGCGGCGAACAGCGGGCCCCACGTCCACGCGGGCGCGCCCAGCAGGTCCAGGGGCAGCGCGACGAGGAACAGCGCCAGCGCGGCCAGCGCCCAGCGGGCCTCCGGAAGGGCCAGCACGCGGGTACGCCGCCGCGGCGCCGTCCGCGCACGGGCGGCCGGCGGCGCGGCCGGTTCGGTCAGGGTGGTGGACATGGGGAAGGGGAGTCCTTCGGGAAGGGGATCCGACCCGACCACCGTACAGGAAGGCTTGAACAGTCATTCATATGTTCATGTCCGTAGAATGGCTGCCATGGGCCATGGAGCGAGCACCCCGACCGACAGCGCGGTACCGCGCGCCGCGCTCACGGCGCAGAACGCGCCGAAGGTCGCGGCCACCCTCCAGGCCCTGGCCACCCCGTCCCGGCTGCTGATCCTGGCCCGGCTGCGCGAAGGACCGCTGCCCGCCACCGAACTGGCCGACGCGGTGGGCATGGAGCAGTCCGCCTGCTCCCACCAGCTGCGCCTGCTGCGCAACCTCGGCCTGGTCACCGGCACCCGCCGGGGCCGCTCGGTCGTCTACGCGCTGTACGACGACCACGTCGCCCAACTCCTCGACCAGGCCCTCTACCACGTGGAGCACCTGCGCCTGGGTGTCACCGACAGTCCGGGTGCGGCCGCGGCCGCGGTGGCTCCGGCGGGCTGAGGGCGGGCCGGGTCGGCGCGATCGGCCGGGTCAGGCCGGGCGGCGTTCGAGGCCGGCGAGGATACGGTCCAGGGCGTCGCCGGTCTCCTCGCGCGCGCGGGCCTGGTCCTGGGCGCGGGCGATGTACAGGCTCGCCTCGGAGATGAGCGCGGCGAGCATGCGGGTCAGCGGCTGGACCGCCAGCGCGTCGATGCTGCCCTCCTGCATGGCCTTGGTGAGCACTTCGGCCAGCAGGACGTAGCCGTGCTGGTCCACCAGGGAGTCCCAGATGCTGTGGCCGAGGACCGCGGGGCCCTCGATGAGGACGATCCGCTGGAACGACGGGTCGGCGCAGGCGTCCAGGAAGGACTGGAACCCCAGCCGCAGGGTGGTCCAGGCGTCGTATTCGGGGTGCGCCTCGGCGCGGGCGGTCTCCTGCTCGATGAGGCGCTGGGCCATGTCGCGCGCCGAGCGCTCCATCACCGCCCGGAAGAGATCGGCCTTGTCACTGAAGTGGTGGTAGAGCGCTCCGCGTGTCACGCGTGCAGAGGAGACGATGTCCTCGGTGCCTGTGGCCGCATAGCCGCGGGAGGCGAAAAGCGTCGCGCCCGCGGCGACGAGCGCCTCGCGCGTGTCGGCCATATGCTCCGCTTTTCTACGCCCTCGGGTGGGCTCGGCTCGCTCCATGCCTTCATCATCCAACATACAGCCTGTATGTTGGATGCAGCTTGTATGTCGATGTGAACCCCGGTCAGAAGACGGAGCACGGGACCATGGCACTTCCGCTCAACCTCACGCTCAAGATCGGCACCTACCTGGTGAAGCAGAAGCTGCGCCGCCGGGAGAAGTTCCCGCTCATCGTCGAGATCGAGCCGCTGTTCGCCTGCAACCTGGCCTGCAACGGCTGCGGCAAGATCCAGCACCCGGCGAGCGTCCTCAAGCAGCGGATGCCGGTGGAGCAGGTGATCGCCGCGGTCGAGGAGTGCGGAGCGCCGATGGTCTCGCTGGCCGGCGGCGAGCCGCTGATGCACCCGAAGATCGACGTGATGACGCAGGAACTGCTGAAGCGGGGCAAGTTCGTGGTGCTGTGCACCAACGCGGTGCTGCTGCCCAAGCACCTGCACAAGTTCAAGCCGCACCGGAACTTCGCGTGGATGGTGCACATCGACGGCCTGCGCGAGCGGCACGACGAGTCGGTGAGCAAGGAAGGCGTCTTCGACCAGGCGATCGAGGCGATCCGGCAGGCCAAGGCGGCCGGCTTCGCCGTCTACACCAACTCCACGTTCTTCAACAACGACAGCCCGCAGGACGTCATCGACGTGCTCGACTACCTCAACGACGACCTCAAGGTCGACATGCTGCAGATCTCGCCCGGCTACGCCTACGAGAAGGCGCCCGACCAGGACCGCTTCCTCGGCGTCGAGCAGACCCGGCAGCTGTTCCAGAAGGCGTTCTCCGAGGGCCGCCGCAAGAAGTGGCGCTTCAACCACTCGGAGCTGTACCTCGACTTCCTGGAGGGCCGCGCCGACTTCGAGTGCACTCCATGGGGCATCCCGTCCTACTCGCTCAAGGGCTGGCAGCGCCCCTGCTACCTGATGGCCGACGGCTACGCGAGCTCGTACCAGGAACTCCTCGACACCACGGAGTGGGACAACTACGGCCGCGGCAAGGACCCCCGGTGCGACAACTGCATGGCGCACTGCGGGTACGAACCGACCGCCGTCCTCGCCACGATCGGCTCGCTCAAGGAGTCGCTGCGGGCGGTCACCGGCCGCTGACCGGGGTGCGGAGGCGGCCCGGGGCCGGGCGGCGGGAGGGACGGGACGGGTCATGACCCGAGGGCGGCCGCGGGCGCCGGGCGCGGCAGCCGCCGGGCCCGGCAGGCGCGCGCTGCTCGTCGCGTCGGGGCTGTCGGCGGTCTCGGCGGGCGCCGCGCTGTGCGGCGCGGGCCCGGCCGTCGCGGAGGGCACCGACCGGACCCGGTATCCGGCAGCGGCCGGAGCCGGGGCGGGCCGCTTCGCCGAGTCCGTGGTGTGGGCCGCGGGTGAGGACGCCGCGGTCGAGCACTTCCTGTACGGGCTGGTGGTGACCGCGCGCGGCACCGTACTCGCGTGCAGCGAGGCGCGGTTGGACCCGTCCGACACCGGCGCGCACCACATCGCGGTCAAGCGCAGCACCGACGGGGGCGGCAGCTGGCCGGCATCGGTGCTGGTGGAGCGCGGCACCGACGGCCGGTGCTGGGCGAACCCGACGCTGGTGGCCGACCCCGTGAGCGGACGGGTGATGCTCTTCTACGCGCTGAACTCCGGCAACGACAGCAGCCGGGTGTTCTTCCGCGCCAGCCGGGACGACGGCCGGACCTGGTCGGACCGCACCGAGGTGACCGGGCTGTTCGCCGCAGATCCGCGGGCGCGCCCCTTCCACCTGCCGGGCCCCGGACACGGCCTCTGCCTGCGTGACGGGCGGCTGCTGGTCCAGGTCTGGCACCGCGAGTCCGTGACACTGCCCGTGGCCGCGCGCGCCTACGGGGCGAGCGTGCTGGTCAGTGACGACCACGGGGTGACCTGGCGGGCCGGCGGCACCCTCCCGGTGGACCCGGCGTACCCGGTCAACGAGTCGCGGCTGTTCGAACGCTCCGACGGCGCCGTGGTGCTGGAGGGCCGCTGCTCCAGCGGCGGGGTGCGTCCCCGGATCACCTCCGTCAGCCGGGACCGGGGCGGCAGTTGGGCGCCGCCGGTGTTCGACCCGGCGGTCCGGTCGTACACGTCCGTCGACTCCGGGATGGCCCGGCTCAGCGGCGGGTACCGCGAACAGGGCGTGTCCCGGCTGCTGTTCAGCCGTCCCGACAGCACCACCGCGCGGCAGAACCTGACGGTGGGCGTCAGTTACGACGAGGGCCGCAGCTTCCCGTACGAGAAGGTCGTGTACCCCGGGCCGGCCGGGTACTCCGACCTGGCCCACTTCGCGGACGGCACCGTGCTGGTCCTCTACGGCAAGGACACCTCCGAGGGGCGCCCCGTCGACCACGTCGCCCTGGCGCGCTTCGACCTGGCCTGGCTCACCGGCGGCCGCGACAGCAACCGCACCGGGCCGCGGTGGCACGAACACCGTTACGACGCCGCGTCGTTGGCGATGCTGCACACCGACCGGCTGCGTGCGGCGCGTTCCGCCGCCGACCCCTACACCGCGGCCGGGCGCGGGCTGCTGCTGCGCTGCGCGGGACCGGGCGCGTCGGTGACGTTCCGCCTCGACGTCCCCGCCCCCGGCCGCTACGAGCTGGTGGTGCGCTGCCGGCTGCGGCCCGGCGGACCGTCGCTGACCGCGCTGCTGGACGGTCGCGGGCGGGCCGCGGAGTTCTCCACGGACCTGGCCGACGGCATCGGGTACGGCGAGTTCTCCGCCGGCCGCCACGTCCTCACCCGGGCCGGCGCGCACACCCTCACCCTGACGGTGGTGGCGGCGGGAACGGGCGGGGCGGGCGCCGGATCCGGCGGGGACGCGGACGTCGAGCTGGACTACCTGGCGCTGCGCGCCTGACCCGTCCGGGTCGCCGGGCCCTGATGTCCGGAGCCGGACAGCGGGCGGGGGCGCCGCGCGGCCGGCCGCGCGGCGCCCCCGGAGGGACCCGGTATCAGTCCTGGTGTCAGTCCTGGTGGACGATGTTCGTGCCCGGGCCACCGGAGAGGGTGTCCGTGCCGGGGCCGCCGTACACCCCGTCGTTGCCGCTGTTGCCGTAGATCGTGTCGTTCCCGCTGTTGCCGTACAGGATGTCGTCGCCCTTGCCGCCGTACAGGAAGTCGTCGCCCTTCCCGCCGTAGATCTTGTCGTTGCCGTCGCCGCCGGACAGGTCCTGCCGGCCGTCGCCGCCGTTGATCACGTCGTTGCCCGCGCCGCCGTCGACGTTGCTGCCCGCACCGGACGCGTCGACGGTGTCGTTGCCGTTGCCGCCCTGCACGATGGTGTCCGCGCCGGCGTGGATGGTGTCGTTGTCGTCACCGCCGAGGGCCACGGTGTACGAGCTCACCGTGAGGGTGTCGTCGCCCGCGCCGCCCAGGACGTCGTTGCCCTGGACCTTGCCGGTCTCGGTGTAGGTGTCCTTGCCGTCGCCCAGGTCGAACCGGGCGAAGTAGTAGGCCTGGTTGGTGCCGTTGGCGTACGTGACGGCATCGTCGCCGTCACCGAGCGCGAGCTCCAGGGTGGCGTACGGGTCCTCGGTGTCGAGCATGGGGGCCGCGCAGGACACCTTGGTGTGGTCCGTGCTGGTGGGGTAGGTGCAGCCGTCGCCCGCGGTGATGGGCACCACGTCGTCGATCACGTAGGTGACCTTCGTGTTGCCGTCGGTGAGCGAGGAGGTGACCGTCACCTTGTTGGCCTGGCCGGCGGCGGCCGTGTAGACGATCGCGTTGTCGCTGAGCCCGGCGGTGGCGGACGGCGTCGCGGCACCGGCGGATCCGGCCGCGAGGAGCGGGGCTGCCAGTCCCGCGCCGAGGCTCAGTGTCAGTGCCGAGGCGGCACGGAAAGCCCGGCGGCCGGAGAAGTGAGAGGACATTGCATAACCTCACTGAGGAGTCTGTGGTTCTGACAATTGCGTGTGACTCCCTGAGTTGACGGTTGGTTGTAAGTGGGCGTCCGCGCTCCGGCGTCGCGGCTGTCGCGGGCGGACCGCGGAAAATCCGCTGACCAGGGGTGTTCGGCCGGTCATCCGCGCGGCGAAAAGCGGAATCCACGCCTGGTTCATCCGAAATTCATGCCGCCGGACGGGATTTCACGACGTGCCGGAGCGCCTTCGACCCGGCCGGAACGGGGCGTTGCTGCGCCGCGCGAGGAAACCGAAGGCCCGCACCCGGCGGTCGGGTACGGGCCTTCGGTTCGCTCGCAATACGCTTTGTGCGCGGCGTTATTGACCGGGTGTTGACCCCGGCCCCGCCCGCCGCTCCTGCCCGCGCGGATGGGGGCGGGCGGCGCGGTGCGGCTACCGGGCGTGGCCGCCGATCAGGACCTCCGCCGCGGCCACCCCGGACGCCGCGGTGGCGCCGTGCGTGAAGATCCGGACCGCGCCGGCGCCGGAGTCGTCCGGCAGGCCCATCTCCACCACGACCGCGTCGGGGCGCGCGGCGGCGAGGTCCGCCAGCGCCCGGCCCATCCACTTGTTGCGGGCGGCGTCCCGGACCACGACCACCAGCGGGCGCCCCGTGGCCGGTGCGAGGGCGTGCTCGTCGACGGCCTCGGGCCGGTCCGACAGCTGCTGCTGGTCCACTCGGACGAAGGTGGTCCCGGGCAGGCGCTCGCGCAGCGGGACGGCCACGCCCCACGGCGTCTCCTTGCCGATCGCCAGGTTGGTGGTCGGCACCAGCTCCACCACGTGCGGTGCGGCGGCCAGCGGGAGCACGCCGTCCGTCTCGCCGCTGACCCGCACGGCGCGCCGTGCGGCGGCGAAGCCGATGTCGCCGTGGACCGGGTCGACCGGGACCGAACCGGCCAGCCCGGTCGACCAGTCGGCGAACTCCCGGACCCGGCGGGACGCCTCGGCCAGTCGCGCCTCGGCGAGCTCGCCGGACCGCACGGCGCCGGCGAGCGCACCGGCGAGCAGCCCGACGGTGGCCTCCTCGGCGTTCTCCCCGCCGACGCAGACGGCGTCGGCGCCGGCGACCACCGCTCGTACGGTGGCGCCCTCGATGCCGTAGCGGCCGGTCACGGCGCCCATCTCGATCGCGTCGGTGACGATCAGGCCGTCGAAGCCGAGTTCCTTGCGGAGCAGGCCGCCCAGGATGCGGCTGCTGAGCGTGGCCGGGACGTGTTCGTCGTAGGCGGGCACCAGGAGGTGGGCGCTCATCACCGCGCGCACGCCCGCCTCCAGGGCGGCCCGGAACGGCGGGAGTGCCTGGGCGGCGATGGTGTCGAGGTCGGCGTCGTAGCGGGGCAGGCCGTGGTGGGAGTCGACGGCGACGTCGCCGTGCCCGGGGAAGTGCTTGGCGCAGGCGGCCACCCCGCCCGACTGGAGCCCGCGGATCCAGGCGGCGGCGTGCCGGGCCACCCGGTCGGGTTCGACGCCGAAGGACCGCACCCCGATGATCGGGTTGTCCGGGTTGGAGTTGACGTCGGCGCTCGGCGCGTAGTCGAGGGTCACCCCGGCGGCGTGCAACTCGCGGGCCAGGTCGCGGGAGACGGACTCGGTCAGGGCGACGTCGTCGACGGCGCCGAGCGCGAAGCTGCCGGGCCGGGTGGAGCCGGTGGAGGACTCGATCCGGGTCACGTCGCCCGCCTCCTCGTCGATCGCGATGATCAACGAGGGGTTCTCCGCGCGGAGTTGCCGGGTGAGCCGGGCGACCTGCTGGGGCGAGGAGATGTTGCGGGAGAAGAGCACCACGGATGACAGACCGTCAGCGATGGCCCGCAGCACCCAGTCCGGAGCCTCCGTGCCGACGAAGCCGGGCTGGAGGACGGAGAGCGCGAGGCGGCGCAGTTCGTCGCTCTCTTTGCTGGTGGACACCGATTTGCTGGCGGACATCAACGGGGCCTTTCGCGTGGGGCCGACGCACTGACCGCTCCGGCGGCGATTGGTACAGACCAACGGATACTCGCTCAGCCGATCAGGGGTGTCAAGACGATCCTGTCTGTCGGTTGGTCCCCTTACGCCTGGTGCGGGACGGATTGCACAACGCAACCGGCGCGCTCGCGAGTGGCGTCGTTCACCAACTCGCCATTTGACATCGCGAGTTGGTCTAGTCCAACTTAGGGGAGCGCGAGTTCAGCGAGCGACAGCCGTGGCGAATGGGGCGGATGGGCACGTTGGCTGGCGGAGCCCCAAAGGACCGGTCGGCGCGGCCGCGCGGTCCTCTCCGAGCCCCACGGCCAGGTATCCGTTCGTCTCCGGCGCCGATATCCGTTGCTGTGTACGTCCGCTGCGCCCGCACAGTCGACAGCGTCCGCCCGCGGAATTCGCGTTTCGCGCCGGACGCTCATGAACTTCCGAACCTTGGAGCGACTGTTGGCGCCGAACAGCCCCCACCGGGCATCCTCGGACATCCCGTACTTCAGCTCGGACGGCGAGATCTATCTCAGCCCCGTACCGCTGCGCGATCTGCGTAAGACACAAAAGCTCCGGGTGCTGTCCGAAGAGGACTTCGCCCACTGGCAGAACTACGGCTACGTGATCGTGGAGCAGGCGATTCCCGCCGAGGCCGCGCAGGAACTGCTCGACTTCGCCTGGGATTTCCAGGGCCTCGACCCGGAGCGCCCGGAAACCTGGTACGAGGAAAAGGAGTTCCGCTCCGACCTCGACCGGGAACTGCACATCTACGGCTTTGTCGAGGCGTACCAGCACCAGCTCATGTGGAACAGCCGTCAGGCGCAGCGGGTCTACGACGCGTTCGTCGACGTCTGGGACTGCGAAGAGCTGTGGGTGACCCTGGACCGGCTCAATCTCAATCCGCCGAACGTCGGGAACCGCGACCGCGCCCTCATCGCGCCCACCGAGCGCGGCTTCGACATCAAGCTGCACTGGGACATCGACAGCACGCTGGAGGTGCTGCCCCAGCGCGTCCAGGGCATCATCGCCCTCAATGACACCAAGCCCGACCAGGGCGGCTTCCAGTGCTCGCCCGAGCTCTTCCACCGCTTCGAGGAGTGGAAGGCGCTCCAGCCGGAGGACCGCGACCCCATCCGCCCGAGCACCGACACCGACGAGTACCCCGTCGTGCGCCCCGACCTGCGGGCTGGCGACCTGCTCATCTGGAACGGCGCCCTGGCGCACGGCGTGGCGCCCAACACCTCGGCGCAGGGGGTGCGTTCCGCGCAGTACCTCTCGATGATGCCCGCGCTGGAGTCGCACGAGGAGCTGCGCCGCTCCCGCGTCGAGTCCTGGCGGACCCTGAGCACGCCGGAGTGGAACAAGACGCTCGTCGGTGACGCCACCCGGCACGAGTCGCTCCGCTACGGCCCCGCCGAGCTCACCGACCTCGGCGCCAAGCTGCTCGGGCTGAACCCCTGGCACCCGGAGGACGGCGGCAGCACCGAAGACGCCGGCCAGGACGCCGAGCCCGCGGCCGGAGCGTAGCGATGCGCCGAATATGCCTCGCGCTGCCCACCAACAGGTCCTGCCTGCCGGCGATCGGCGCCCTGCACGACGAAGCGGCCCACGCCGCAGCGCACTTCGACGTCGAGGTGCACCTGCTGGTGCTCGACTCCTGCGGGACGGCGGAGTTCGAGCAGCACGCGGCCGCCGTCCGCGCGCTGCCGGCCACCCCCGGCGTCGTCCACCACCACCTCGGCGAGGCGCAGCAGCGGGACTTCCTGCGGCGGGCGATCGCCGTCTCCGGTGTGGCCAAGCCCGAGCACGTGCTGGACCTGATGCTCCCGTCCGCCCTGTCCTACGGCGCGTGCACCAACCGTGCGTTCCTGCTCGCCGCGGCGCTCGGCTGCGAGTCCGTGCACCGCCGCGACTCCGACAGCAGGTACCAGGTCGTCGCGGGGGAGCCCGGGCAGGACGCGTGGACGGTCTTCCCGATCCACCACGAACTCCTCTCGCTGGGGCGGCCCGCGAAGGACGCCGCCGCCGTGACACGGACCGACCTCGACCCCCGGCACGCGGGCAAGACCGTCTCCATGGTGGGCAGTTCGTTCGTCGGCGAGATGTCGGTGGACATCGAGGAGATGTTCCGCATCGACCCGGAGGTCTACTACGAGGTGGTCGGCCTGTGGGCCCCCTTCGACTGGTCGGCCCAGGACAAGCGGGAGTTCGCCGACGAGTCCTTCCGCGGGGCGGGCACCGAGCCCTTCACGCGGGACCACTCGACGCTCACGCTGGTCGACCCCATGCGGGTCGACATGTGCAACATCGCCTTCCACGGCGTGCACGAGGCGGTACCGCTGATGCCGGCCACCGACACGATCGGCAGCGACTACTTCCTCATCCACCTGGTGCGCGACGCCACGCTGCCCGGGGTGCTGCACAACCGGAACATCGAGAACTTCTACACCGCGGAGCGCCGGACCGGACCAGGGTTCACCGCGTACCAGCTGCGGTTCGCGAAGTTCTTCCTGTCCATGCTCTACCTGAACTTCGTCTACGACCGCATGGAGCGGGCCGGCGGGGAGCTGCTCGACGGCGGCGACCGGGTACGGACCGCCGCGATCGCGGACCTGCTGTGGGAGAGCAGCCGGCTGGACCAGGCGGAGAACGTGCAGCGGCTGGACGTCCTGGACCGCTGCTACCGCGCCCTGGGCGGCCGGTACGCGGAGTTCGCCGACGTGCTGGCCGAGTGCCGGGAGCGGCTGCTCGACGAGGCCCGGCGAGACATCGAGGAGTTCGCGGTGCTCACCGAGGCGTGGCCGGCCCTGGTCGGCGGCGCGAGAGCCACCGACCCGTACCCGCCCCAGCGGCAGCGGGACTGACGGCCGCGATGCGTGACGATACGCTGCTCGCCGCGCTGGCCGCGGCCGAGGAGGACCGGATCGTCTTCGATCTCACCGGGATCGAGGAGCGGTACGCGTCCCTGCTGGAGGAACTGCCCGGTGTCCGGGTGCGCTTCGCGCTGAAGGCGTGCCCGGTGGACGAGGTGCTGGACTGCCTGGCGAGGAAGGGGAGCGGGGTGGACGCGGCGAGCGTCCAGGAGATCAGGCAGGCCGTCGGCGCCGGCGTGCCGGCCGATCGCATCCACTACGGCAACACCATCAAGTCCGACGCGGACATCGCCGAGGCGTACCGGCTCGGCATCAGGGACTTCGCCACCGACACCGTGGAGGACGTCACCGCGATCGCCGCGCACGCGCCCGGCTCCCGGGTGTTCTGCCGCCTCGCGACGGACGGCGGCGGCGCCCTGTGGGGGCTGAGCCGGAAGTTCGGATGCTCGGCCGAGGACGCGGTCGCCGTGCTGGAACGGGCCCGGGACGCCGGGCTGGAACCGGCCGGCCTGTCGGTGCACGTCGGGTCGCAGCAGATGACGGCCGAGGCGTGGCAGCGGGCCTTCGAGCAACTCGTCGACCTGCTCGGGCTGCTGGGCCGGCGCGGTACGGCGCTGAGGTACGTCAACCTCGGCGGCGGCCTGCCCGCGCTCGGCTACCTCGACCGGCGCGGCGAACCCCTCGACCCGCCGCTGGACAAGATGTTCGCCGTGATCCGAGAGGGGATGCAGCACTGCCGGGACGCCGGTGGCCCGCTGGACTTCGTCGTGGAGCCGGGCCGCTACCTGGTCGCCGACCACGGCGCCGTCCGGGCGCACGTCTCCCGGCTGACCCGGCGCCACACCGAGACCGGGGAACAGCAGTTCTGGCTCTACCTGAGCTGCGGGAAGTTCAACGGCCTCTACGAGATGGACGCGTTGCAGTACCGGCTGGTCTTTCCCGGCCACCAGGGCGGCCCGTCCGTCCCGGCGACGGTCGCGGGGCCCAGCTGCGACAGCGACGACGCCTATCCCGGCGGCCACGGCCTGGTCCAGGTGCCGGAAGCGGTCGCGTCGGGCGACCCGGTGTGGGTGCTGTCCAGCGGGGCCTACGCCGTCAGCTACATGACGCAGGGGTTCAACGGGTTCGCGCCCCTTCCCTGGACCTGCGTGCGCAGAACGGAGGGCGAGCGCTAGATGACCCGCGACGTGCGGATCCGGCGGATCGCCGAGAGCGACTGGGCGGACATCGTCACGCTCGAGGCCGGCGCCTACACCGCTCTCGGCCTCACCGAGGGACGGGCGGTGCTGGAGTCGAAGGCCCGGGTCTCCCCGGCGACGTGCTTCGCGCTGGACGTCGTCCCCGGCGCGAGCACCGGCCGCCCCGCCGAACGCCGGCTGGGCGGCTACCTGCTGGCCCTGCCGTATCCCGAACGGTCCTACCCCGGCCTCGCCAGGCGCGAGGAGGTGGTCTTCCACTCGCGGAAGCTGCACCTGCACGACCTCGTGATCGCGGAGGACCTGCGCGGACGGGGGCTCGGCAGGCTGCTGTTCCGCCGGCTGGCCGGTGGGGCCCGGCGGCAGGGGTACGAGCAGATCTCCCTGGTCGCGGTCGGCGGCAGCCACACCTTCTGGTCCGCCAACGGCTTCACCGCCCACCCGGGCATCGCGGACCCCGGCGACTACGGCCCCGGCTCCGTGTACATGACCATGGCGCTGGCCCCGGACCGGGTCGGGGACCCGGCGCCGGTCGGCGGCCTGCTGAGCGGAGCACCATCACGAGACGAAGTGGGATGAGCCCTATGCTGCGCGTTCACGATCCTTTCCGCCGCGGGCAGTTGGCGACCGCCGCGCTGTTCTGCTCGCTGGGCTTCCAGTACGCCACCTGGGCCTCCCGGCTTCCCGCGATCAAGTCGCACCTGGGCCTGACCGCGGCGGAGGTGGGCCTGCTGCTGATGGCCACCGGGATCGGCGCGGTGGCGGCCTTCCCGCTGGTGGCCGTACTGATGCGGCGGCTCGGCTCGCGGCGCCTCGCGCTCGGCTCGGCCCTGTGCCTGGCACTGCTCCTCCTGGCGATGTCGGCGCTGCCGGACTACCCGGTCGCGCTGCTGGTGATGTTGTGCGACGGCGCTCTGGTCGCCGCCCTGAACGTCGCGATGAACGCGCAGGGGGCGGCCCTCGAAGCCGTGCACGAGCGCAACGCGATGGCGAGGCTGCACGCCACCTTCAGCGGCGGGTCGCTGGCGGCGGCCCTGCTCGCGTCCGGGATGAACGCGCTCACGTCCACGCTGATCGCGCACTTCGCGGTCGCCACGGTCCTGCTCCTCCTGCTGGTCGGCTCCGCGCGGACCGGCCTGCTCACCGAGGACCGCCGGGCCGAGGAGAAGAAGGAGAAGGGCCGCGGGCGCTGGACCATGCCGTCCCGGGTGACGCTCTGGCTGGGCGCCGCCATGGTGTTCGGCACGGTGACCGAAGGCGCCATGAACGACTGGTCCGCCCTCTACATGAAGGACGTGGCCAAGGCGTCGGCCGAGCTGGCACCGATGGGGATCGCCGTCGTCTCGGTGATGATGGTGCTCGCCCGGGTCTTCGCCGACAGCTGGCGCAGCCGCTGGGGCGACGGCCGCATCGTCCGGATCGGCAGCGCGCTGGCCGGGGCGGGGCTGGCGCTCGCCCTGCTCAGCGGCGGTGTGGTGCCCGCGCTGATCGGCTTCGCCTGCGTCGGCCTGGGCATCGCCTCCGTCACTCCCTGCGTGTACGTCGCCGCCGCGAAGAACGGTTCGGACGCGCTCACCGTCGTCGCGACGATGGGCACCACCGGGCTGCTCGCGGGCCCGCCCGTCATCGGCTTCATCGCGAACGCGAGCGGGCTCGTCTGGGCCCTCGGAGCGGTCGCCGCGGCCGCGATGCTCGTCGCGGTGTGCAGCACCCGGATCCGCTGGACCCCGGTCGAGGCGGTCCCTGCGGAAGCGTGAGCGGATCGCCCGAGGGGTGGTGCGGTGCGGGCACGCGCGCGCCCGCACCGCCCGCGCCGTTCACCGACCCCCGGCCGCACCGCCGAGCGCCGGGCGATGCCTTGCCGCCCTCGCAGGTCGCCCGCCCCGCCGCCCCGGACGGCCCGCTCCCGGCGACCCCGTGACCGCTACCGGCCGCGCCGGGCGACCGCCCAGGAGGCCGCGGCTATCCCCCCGGCGACGGTGAAGACGGCCGGCCAGGCGCCGACCTTCTTCGCCAGCGGGTGCGAGCCCGCGAACGCCGCCACATACGCACTCGTGAGGGCCGCCGCCGGCACCGCACCCGCGGTCCGCCGCCACTCGCGCGCCGCCACCACGCCGGCCGCGGCCAGCGCCGCGCCTCCCAGCTCGCGCCGCTTGGTCCAGCGGGCGAGCCCGTAGCCACCGATCAGTCCACCCGCCGCCACCACGCTGGCGTTCACCCCGGCCATGACGCACTCCTTCGCCCTGCTCACAGGCCCTCCACCGCTCCGCGGGCCCCACCGATCTCCGACTCCCCGAGATTAACCCGGCCCCGCTTTTCGCCGTCCGGGAGCCTGTGGAAAACTCCCGCGCCCCCGTCGTACCTGCTCCTCGAACGAGGCCGGGCCGACCGGGGCGCCGGGCCGGGCGGGCGCGGCAGGCACCTGAGTAAGGTGCACGCATGGCGGGCAACGCGGCGCGGACCGCTCCCAAGGCCGATCCGGCATCGGCCCTCAGGTTCGGCCTGGAACTCGTGGCCTGGGTGGCGACCCCCTGGTACTTCGCGGGGATCTCGTGGGTCCTGGCGGTGTTGTCACTCGTCGTCCTCATCGGACTTCCCACCGTGTTCGCGACGCCGGGCGACAAGCGGGCAGTCATGGTCGCGGTGCCCGGATGGGCCACGATCTGCCTGGTGCTGCTCCAGCTCGGCGCGGCGGTCGCCGCCTCCTGGGCGGTGTGGCCGGCGGGGGTGGCGGTGGCCGTGTCCGTGCTCGCCGCGGTGTGCGTCGGGACCGAGCGGCGGCGCTGGCGGCGCCTGCTGGACCGGGCCGGCGGGAAAGGATTTGGCGCTGGGGCGTCCACACCGTAAGGTGGTGTTCACCGACGCGGGGTGGAGCAGCTCGGTAGCTCGCTGGGCTCATAACCCAGAGGTCGCAGGTTCAAATCCTGTCCCCGCTACGAAACGAAGGGCCCGGCACTCAGTGCCGGGCCCTTCGCGCGTCTGCCGCGCCCCTCCCGCACCGCCCGGGGGCGTATGCGCCCGGCCACCCGTCGAGGCTCGGCACCGTATTCGCTCGGCGCCGTACCCTCTCGGCACCCCGTCGAAGCCCGGCGCCGTACCCGTCCGGCGCCGTACCCGTCCGGCGCCGTACCCGCCCAGCGCCGCGCCCGCTCAGCGCCGCGGCCCGCCGCGCGGCACTCCGCGCGGACGGCGCGTCTCGGGCAGGCGATACGGGGGCACGTCGCGGCCCGGCTGGTAGTGGGGCCCCTGGTGGATGCGGTGCAGGACGACGAAGACGTCGACGACCGCGACCAGCGCGATGAAGGCGCAGATGCCGGCCCAGCCGGGCTGGGACGCCATCGCGAAGCCCACCGCGGCGGCCACGCCCCAGATCACCCCGAGCAGCGCCAGCGTGAGGCGGAGCCGCAGCGGGCTGCGGGCCTTCGTCGGTTCGTACCCGGTCCTGGGCATCGCGCTCACCTCCCGAAGATCCGCCCCGCAGGGCATGCCGTCCTCTGCTTCCAGGGTCCACCCAGGAGACCCGGTCCGGGCAGTACCGGCGCGACGGGAGTACGGAAAACCGGGGCGCGGGCCCGTATCCGCCGCGTAGGGTGCGGCACCATGGTGGCGATCATCCGGGAGTACGAGGCCGCGGACGCCGTTGCCCTCTGCGCGTTGCTGCGGGCCGAGGAGCCCTACCAGGTGACGACGCCCAGGAGCGTGCACGCCCAGACGATCGGCGCTCCGGCGCGGCAGCGCTGCCTGCTGCTGGTCGCGGTGGACGCCGGGCGGATCGTCGGGTGCGCCAGGACCGGGCTGTTCGCCGACGCCCGGGACGCGGGCGCGGCCTTCGTGAACATCAACGTGGCGGCCGCCGAGCGCGGACAGGGCACCGGTGCGGCGCTGCTGGCCGCCGCCGAGGAGCATCTGCTCGCGATCGGCGCGACCGCCTCCTACGCGTGGGCGCACCCCGAGCCGGCCTGCGACACTTTCGCCGCCGCGCACGGCTACCTTCCCGGGCGCGAGGCCCAGTTCCTGCGGCTCGACCTGGGCTCCAAGGGGCCGCTGCCCGCACGACCGCGGGTGCCCCGCGGCGTGCTGCTGCTTCCGGCGGTCGCGTGGGAGCGCGACCCGAGGCCCCTGTGGCTCACGGACGTGGAGTGCTTCGCGGACGAGCCCGGCGACGTCGCCGCCGACCACCTCAGCTATGCGGACTGGCGCGCCCTGAACTGGGACCGCCCCGACTTCGACGCCGACCTGACGACGGTGGCCGTGGTGGACGGCGAGGTCGCCGGGCTGGTGATCGCGCAGACCGACGGCGAGCGGCACTACGCGTCCGGGGGCACCGGAATCCGCCGCCCGTTCCGCGGCCGGGGCCTCGCCAAGGCCGCCAAGGCGCAGTCCCTGCACCTGGCCCGCGCGAAGGGCTACCGCGAGGCCACCACCGCCAACGACGACGGCAACGCCCCCATGCTCGCGATCAACATCTGGCTCGGATACCAACTCTGCGGCTCAGAACGGCGGTACATCCGTGACCTCACCCACCCCCGCCCCGCGTGACCTGCCGTGGTCGCAGGGCCACTGGCTCAACCCGCCCGAGCAGGTCTCGCCCGACGGCGCCGACCTGCTCGTCACGGCCCGCGCGGGCAGCGACTTCTGGCGCACCACGAGCTACGGCTTCGTGCGCGACGACGGCCACGCCCTGCTCACCGACCTGCCGCCCGGCACCGCCGTCGAGGTCGGATTCCGCGCGGACTTCACCGAGTTGTACGACCAGGCCGGCGCCCTCGTGCGGGTCGACGCGTCGACCTGGATCAAGGCCGGCGTCGAGATGTCCGACGGCCTGCCGCAGCTCGGCGCGGTCGTCACGCACGGCACCTCCGACTGGTCGCTGGCACCGGTCCCGGAGTGGGCCGGCCGCGAGGTGACGGTCCGGGTCAGCAGGTCGGGCGACGCGCTGACGGTACGGGCCCGCTGCGAGGCCGAGCCGTGGCGTACGGTCCGGCTGGCCTGGCTGGACCCGGCCGCGAAGGCGCAGGGCGGGCTGTTCTGCTGCGCGCCGGAACGCTCCGGGCTCACGGTACGGTTCACCCGCCTGGCCGTCGGCCCCGCCGACACGTCCCTGCACTGACACTTCCCGCGCCGGACGCCACCGTACCGACCTGTCAGGCACCGTCCGTTTCCGCCGAACGCCCTTGCAGTCAGGCCCACTTCGGGCCCGTCCGGATCAGGCCGCCGGGTCCGGGGGCCGCAGGACGGCGTCCAGCGTGCGGGACCACTGCCGGACGATCCCGGCCCTGCGCGCCGAGTCGTCGCTGAGCAGGTTCGCCAGGCCCAGGCCGCGGGCCATGTCCAGGGTGGCCTGTACGGTCTCGCGCACCCCGGGGACCGACTCGTCGGCGGCCAGGAACTCCACCGCGAGCCGGTGCGCCTCCCGCCCGATCCGGGACTCCAGCGCGGCCACCCGCTCCCGCAGCTCGGGTTCGTCGGTGGCCGCCACCCACAGGTGCAGCGCCGCGCGGAACAGCGGCCCGGTGTGCACGGCGACGAGCATGTCGACGACCGCGTAGGTACGGTCCCGCCCCCGGCCGGGCAGCGCGCGGGCCCGTTCGCGGACGCTGGCCTGCCACTCCTCGGCCATGTGCGCCACGGCCGCCGTGAACAGCTCCTCGCGGGTGCCGAAGTGGTGCTGCGCGGCGCCCCTGGACACCCCGGCGCGTGCGCACACCACGGCGACGGTGCTGCCGGCCCAGCCGTGTTCGGCGAGGCAGGCGAGGGCGGCGGACAGGATGCGCTGCCGGGTGGCGCGGCTGCGGTCCTGCTTGGGCCCACGGTCGGTGCCGCCGGTGGACCGGTTCGCCGCCGCGGCGTCCTCGGCCGCTCCGGTCACAACGTCCATGGCGGGTCCCGCCGTTCGAGGAACGCCGTCATACCCGCGGCGGCGTCCGCGGAGGCGAAGAGCCGGCCGCTGAGCCGGGCCAGCGCCGGGCCGTCGGCGGTCAGCCGCTCCCGCAGTCCCGCGGTGGTCAACTCCTTGGTGGCGGCCAAGCCCTGCGGGGAGCCGGCGCGCAGCCCGGCCAGGATGCCGTCGAGGGCGTCCTCCCGCGCGGTGACCAGCCCGATCCTGATCGCCTCGGCGGTGTCGAAGCGCTCGCCGGTGAGGAAGTAGCGCGCCATGGCCCGCGCGTCGCCGCCGGCCAGCACCGGCATCGAGGCCACCGCGGGCGCCAGGCCGAGCCGGGACTCGCTGAACGTGTAGGTCGCCGCCGCGGTCGCCACGGAGATGTCGCAGGCGGCCAGCAACCCCAGCCCGCCGGCCCGGACATGGCCCTTCACCTCCGCCACCACCGGCTTGGGCAGCACGGCGATCCGCTCCAGCAGCGCGACGAGTTGCCCCGGTCCCTCGGCGACACGGCCCTCGGTGAGGTCGGCGCCCGAGCAGAAGGTGGTGCCGGTGTGGGTGACCAGCACCGCCCGGACCTCCGGGTCGCCGCCGGCTTGGTCCAGCGCGTCGTTGAGCTCGTCGAGCAGGCCGGAGGACAGGGCGTTGCGGTTGCGGGGGGAGTCGAGGGTGAGGACGGCCACACCCCGATCGAGGTGCCGGCGGACCAGCGGTGCTGTCGCCACGGACGGGCTCCTCTCAGTAGGACTTGGGCAGTCCCAGCGTGTGGTGCGAGACGAAGTTGAGGATCATCTCGCGGCTGACCGGGGCGATGCGGCCCACGCGGGAGGCGGTGAGCAGCGTGGCGAGGCCGTACTCGGCGGTCAGGCCGTTGCCGCCGAGGGTGTGCACGGCCTGGTCGACGGCTTTCGCGCCGGCTTCCGCAGCAGCGTACTTCGCCATGTTGGCGGCCTCTCCGGCACCCATGTCGTCGCCCGCGTCGTAGAGATGGGCGGCCTTCTGCATCATCAGGCGGGCCAGTTCGAGTTCGATGTGCGCCTGCGCGAGGGGGTGGGCGATGGCCTGGTGCGCGCCGATCGGGGCCTGCCAGACCTGCCGGGTGCGGGCGTACTCCACGGCCCGGGATATCGCGAAGCGGCCCATCCCGATCGAGAACGCGGCCGTCATCACCCGCTCCGGGTTCAGCCCGGCGAACAGCTGGAGCAGACCGGCGTCCTCGTCGCCGACCAGCGAGTCGGCGGGCAGCGCCACATCGTCCAGGAAGAGTTGGAACTGCTTCTCCGGGGCCGCGAGTTCCATGTCGATCTGCCGGAACTCGAAGCCCGGCGTCTCGCGTTCGACGACGAACAGGCACGGCTTCAGCCGGCCCGTGCGCGCGTCGGCGGTGCGGCCGACGATGAGGGTGGCGTCGGCGATGTCGACCCCGGAGACGAACACCTTGCGGCCGGTCAGCAGCCAGCCGCCGGTGGACGGGTCGCGGCGCGCGGTGGTGGTGAGCCGGTGCGAGTTGGACCCCGCGTCCGGCTCGGTGATGCCGAAGGCCATCCGCAGCGAGCCGTCGGCCAGGCCCGGCAGCCAGCGCTGCTTCTGCGCCTCGGTGCCGAACCGGGCGATCACGGTGCCGCAGATCGCGGGGGAGACCACCATCAGCAGCAGGGGGCTGCCGGCGGCGCCCAACTCCTCCAGCACGATGGACAGTTCGGCGAGGCCCTGGCCGCCGCCGCCGTACTCCTCCGGCAGGTTGACCCCGAGGTAGCCCAGCCGGCCGGCCTCCTGCCACAGCTCGTCCGGCTGCTTTCCGGCCCGCACCGTCGCGGTGAAGTAGGAGCGGCCGTAGCGGTGGCCGAGGGCGCCGACCGCCGCACGCAGCGCCCGCCGCTCGTCGCTCTCCAGCAGTGCGCGGTCGAAGGTGCCCGAGTCCGTGCTCATGGTCACTTTTCCTCCCGGTCGGTGGTGACGGCGTGGGCGCCCGCGTGCCCGTCGGGCGGCTGGTGCTGTGCGTCCCGCGGCCGGCCGCCGGTGTCCTCCTTGACGACGGCCAGCACGGCGCCGGGCTCGACCTGGCGGCCGACCTCGGCGGTCAGGTCGGTGAGGGTGCCGGTCGCGGGGGCGGTGACCGCGTGCTCCATCTTCATCGCCTCCAGCCACAGCAGCGGCTGCCCGCGCTCCACCCGGTCGCCCGGTGCGAAGTTGCCCAGTCGCACCACGGTGCCGGGCATCGGCGCCCGGAGCGAGCCCGGCGCGACCTGCTCGGCGGGGTCGGTGAAGCGGGGCAGCGCCCGGAGCGACGCGCTGCCGCCCGGGGTGTCGACGAAGACCCGGTCGCCGTGGACGGCCACATCGAACGCCCGCCGCACGCCGGCGACTTCCAGCTCCACCCGGTCCGGTGCGGCCGACCGCAGCACGACGTCGTCGTGGCCCGCGGCGGTCAGGCCGTCACGGGTGAGGCGGTAGCGGACCTCGTGCTCGGTGCCGGAGGGCTCGGCGCGGAACCGCTTGACCTGGTGCTGCGAGGGGAGGTTGCGCCAGCCGCCGAGCCGGGCCGCGACCGTGGCGCGGCCTCTACCGATGGCCGGACCGGTCGCCGGACCGTCTGCCGCGTGCGGTGCCTGATGCGTGCGGCGTGCGGTGTCCGCGAGCGCGGCGGCCAGCGCGGCGAGCCGTTCCAGCGAACGCGTCGCCGGCCCGGGTCCCTCGGTCAGCTCGGCCAACCGCCGTTCCAGGAAGCCCGTGTCGAACCGGGCCGCGGCGAAGTCCGGATGGCGCAGGATGTCGACAAGCAGCCGACGGTTCGTCAACAGACCGTGGATGCGCCCGCGTTCGAGTCCGTGGGCGAGGCGGCGGATCGCTTCCGCACGGGTCGGCGCCCAGGCGACGACCTTGGCGAGCATCGGGTCGTAGTGCACCCCGACGGTGTCCCCGGCGCCCACTCCGGAGTCCAGTCGCAGGCCCGCGTCGCGGCCGGGCGGCAGTGTGAACTCCGCGTCCACACCGGGAAGGTCGAGCCGGTGAAGCGTCCCCGCCTGCGGCTGCCAGTCGCGCGCCGGGTCCTCGGCGTACAACCGCGCCTCGATCGCGTGGCCGCGCGGCGCCGGCGGTTCCGGGGGCAGTGCGGAGCCCTCGGCGATCCGGAGCTGCCACGCGACGAGGTCCAGGCCGAAGACGCACTCGGTGACGGGGTGCTCCACCTGGAGACGGGTGTTCATCTCCAGGAAGTACGGCAGCCCGTCCGTGCCGACCAGGAACTCCACGGTGCCCGCGCCCTCGTAGCCGATCGCGCGCGCCGCCCGGGCCGCCGCGTCGTGCAGGGCGGTGCGCGTGGCGGCGCTCAGCCCGGGGGCCGGCGTCTCCTCGACCACCTTCTGGTGCCTCCGCTGCATCGAGCAGTCCCGCTCGCCGAGCGTCCACACCGTGCCGTGCGCGTCGGCCAGCACCTGCACCTCGATGTGCCGGGCACCTTCGGCGTACGGCTCGACGAAGACCTCGCCGTCACCGAAGGCCGCTGCCGCCTCGGCCCGGGCGGCCGTCAACTCGCCTTCGAAGAAGGTCAGTTCACGTACCACCCGCATCCCGCGGCCGCCGCCGCCCGCTGCCGCCTTCACCAGGACCGGCAGGTCGGCCGGGCCGACCTCCGCCGGGTCCAGCGCGGCGAACAGGGGTACCCCGGCGGCGGCCATCAGTTCCTTCGCCCGGGTCTTCGACCCCATCGCGGCGACGGCCTCCGGGGACGGGCCGATCCAGGTCAGCCCTGCCTCCCGCACGGCGGCGGCGAAGACCGCGCTCTCCGAGAGGAAGCCGTAGCCCGGGTGCACCGCGTCGGCCCCCGCGGCCAGCGCGGCGGCGACGACCGACTCGCCGCGCAGGTAGGTGTCCGCGGCGGCCTCACCCGGCAGCCGCACGGCGGCGTCCGCCTCCCGCACGTGCGCCCCGTCCGCGTCCGGGTCGGAGTGCACGGCGACCGTGCCGATGCCCAGGGCCCGGCAGGTGCGGAAGACCCGCCGGGCGATCTCGCCCCGGTTCGCCACCAGGACCACGTGGATCGGCGCGCGTCGGGCGGGTGCGGGTGCGCCGGCCGGTTCGGGTAGGGGTCCGTCTGCCGGTTCGGCCGCGGGACCGGGTACGCCGATCCCCTGCACCGGCTCCCGCTCTTGCCCCTGCTCGCTGCTCATCTCGGGTCCAGCTCCTCACATCCGGAAGACGCCGAAGCCACCCCGCGCGCCCTCGACCGGGGCGGTGTGGATGGCGGACAGGCACAGGGCCAGGACGGTGCGGGTGTCGCGCGGGTCGATGACGCCGTCGTCGTAGAGCCGCCCGGACAGGAACATCGGCAGCGACTCCGACTCGATCTGCTGCTCCACCATGGCCCGCAGCGCCGCGTCGGCGTCCTCGTCGTACGGCCGGCCCTTCGCGGCGGCGGACTGGCGGGCGACGATCGACAGCACCCCGGCGAGCTGCGCGGGGCCCATGACCGCGGACTTGGCACTCGGCCAGGAGAAGAGGAAGCGCGGGTCGTAGGCGCGGCCGCACATGCCGTAGTGGCCGGCGCCGTAACTCGCTCCCATCAGCACCGAGATGTGCGGTACCCGGGAGTTGGCGACCGCGTTGATCATCATGGCGCCGTGCTTGATGATGCCGCCCTGCTCGTACTCCCGGCCGACCATGTAGCCGGTGGTGTTGTGCAGGAAGAGCAGCGGGATGTCCCGCTGGTTCGCGAGCTGGATGAACTGCGCGGCCTTCTGCGACTCCGCGCTGAACAGCACCCCTTGGGCGTTGGCGAGGATGCCGACCGGATAGCCGTGCACCTCGGCCCACCCGGTGGCCAGGCTCGGCCCGTACAGCGGCTTGAACTCGTCGAACTCCGAACCGTCCACCACCCGGACCACGACCTCCCGCGGGTCGAAGGGCGTCCGCAGGTCGCCCGGCACGATGCCGAGCAGGTCCTCCTCGTCGAAGAGCGGCGGGCGGGGCTCGGGACGCGGATCGGGTCCCTGCTTGCGCCAGTTGAGCCGGGCGACCACGCGGCGGGCGGTCCGCAGCGCGTCGGGCTCGTCGAGGGCGAAGTGGTCGGCGAGGCCGGAGACGCGCGCGTGCATGTCCGCGCCGCCCAGCGACTCGTCGTCGCTCTCCTCGCCGGTGGCCATCTTCACCAGCGGCGGCCCGCCGAGGAACACCTTGGACCGCTCCTTGACCATGATCACGTGGTCCGACATGCCCGGGACGTACGCGCCGCCCGCGGTGGAGTTGCCGAACACCACGGCGACGGTGGGGATGCCGGCCGCCGACAACCGGGTCAGGTCGCGGAACAGGGCGCCGCCGGGGATGAAGATCTCCTTCTGGCTCGGCAGGTCCGCCCCGCCGGACTCGACCAGGCTGATCACCGGCAGCCGGTTGGCGGCCGCGATCTCGTTGGCCCGCAGCGCCTTCCGCAGTGTCCACGGGTTGCTCGAACCGCCCTTCACCGTGGGGTCGTTCGCGGTCACCAGGCACTCGACGCCCTCGACCACGCCGATTCCGGTGACGATCGAGGCGCCGGTCGTGAAGTCGCTGCCCCAGCCGGCGAGCGGGGAGAGTTCCAGGAACGGCGTGTCCGGGTCCAGCAGCAGCTCGATCCGCTCGCGCGCGGTCAGCTTGCCCCGACCGCGGTGCCGGGCCAGGGACTTGGGGCCGCCGCCGGCCAGCGCGTCCTGGTGGGCCGCCTCGACCTCCGCCAGCCGCTCCAGCATCACCGCCCGCCGCTCCTCGAAGCCGGCGCCGCGCAGCGCGCTCATGCCGCACCCCCGCCCGCTCCCGGTGCCCGCCCCGGGCCGGGCGGCCCCGCGAACGCCTGGGCGATCGACAGCCACGCGTCCGCGCCGGGCCCCTGCGCGCGTACCGCGGTGTCGTCACGGTGCCGTCGCCGGACGGCCAGCAGGCAGAAGTCCAGCGCGGGACCGGTCACCTTCTGGACCGCCTGCTCCGGGCCGTACGTCCACAACGCGCCGTCCGGCGAGGTCAGTTCGACGCGAAAGGGCTCCGCGGGCGGCGTCGCGCCGTGCACCGCGAAGGCGTAGTCGCGCGCCCGCACCGCGATCCTGGCCACGTGCCACAGCCGGGCGGTCGGTGCCCGCCGTACCCCGAGCGTGTCGGCGACGTCCTCGCCGTGCGCCCACGTCTCCATCAGCCGGGCGGTCGCCATCGACGCGGTGCTCATCGGCGGCCCGAACCAGGGGAACCGCGCGTCGGGCGGCGCCGTGTCGAGTGCCGCCTGGAGTTGCTCGCGTCCCGCACGCCAGCGCGCGAGCAGCGCCGACGGCGCCGTCGCCGCACCTGCCGCGGCCTGCTTGTCCACGTGCGTCTCGAACTGCACGGCGGCAAGGGCGAGTTCGACGGCGAAGCGGTCGGGGTCGCGTACGGCGAGCAGCGCCTGGTCGTCGGTCCACGCCAGGTGCGCGATCTGGTGCGCCACTGTCCACCCCACCGCCGGGGTGGTGGCGCTCCACTGCTGCGTTCCGAGCCCGGCGACCAGCCCGTCCAGCGCCTCGCTCTCCGCGCGAAGATCGTCCAGCACGGCGCGTACTGCCTGCGGATCGGCCACGGCCACTCCTCGTCGAGCCAAGCCCACGGAACTGACAGGACGGTGCGCCACCGAGGGTGGCAGGGGCGCGCGAAACAATCAACCGTGCATGCTTTTTTCCGCTCGCCAGACCTTCCGGAGATCCCCTGCCCGCCGGTCGGGGGACCACCCGCCGGTGGGGGCGTGGCGTGTGGTCCCCGCGCCCCTGGTGCGGGTGCGGCTCGTCTTCCGGGGGCAGCACCTCCAAGGGCGCGGGGACGTCAGGTCAGGCCAGACCCGTGATCGTGGACCAGTCCAGGCCCGTGCCGGAGACCGGCTTCGCCTTGCCGAAGTGGCCGCCCGCCTTGCCCGGGACGAAGTTCAGCGTGCCGTCGGCGGTCACGCCGTACATGTCGGGGAAGCCGTCGCCGTTGGCGTCACCGACCACCGTGAGCAGCGGGTACGCGGCCTTGCCGAAGCCCTTGCCGACCTTCGTCCAGCCGGACTCGGGCAGGACGGTACCGTCCGCGGTCATGGGGGCGATCCGCAGGCTGCCCGTGAGGTCGTCGCGGATCAGCAGGTCGGGCACGCCGTCACCGGTGACATCGCCCGGCGTGAGGACGGTCAGATCGGTGTATCCCGCGCCGAGATCGGTGGGGTCGCCGAAGATGAAGCCGTTGTGGCTGGGCCACTGCAGGAGATGGCCGTTCTCCACGGACATCAGGCCGCCCCACGAGGTGCCGTCGGCCGCTCCCGGCTGCACCAGCTGGGTGGCCGCCGACCAGTCGGAGCCCTGCCGCGTGACCCCGACCGTTGTTCTGCCGAGGTCACCGAGGCCGTTGTTGACGGCCTCCTCCAGTACGTGGTTCGGGGTGATCCCGAGCAGATCCTGGTAGCCGTCGTTGTTCCCGTCCCCGTTCAGGGCGATCAGGCCGGTGAAGTCGGCGGATGAGTCCTGGTGGGTCACCGCGGGCCGGAGGGTGCCGTCGCCGTTGCCGATCAGGGTGCGAAGCCTGCCGTCCGCGCCGGCGGCGATCAGGTCCGCCGTGCCGTCGCCGTTGACATCGCCGTGCCCGTCCGGTTTCGGGTCGGTCGCGACAATGAAGTCGTACCGTATCTCCTGCGACCGGTTTCCGACGCGGTCCAGGGTCTGGACCGTCAGCGAGTGGGGGCCCCAACTCGTCGGCGTGATCGTGATGTCCGCGGTTCCGTCCGCTGCGATCGGCACCGTGGAGCCGCTGTCGTCCGGGACCGTGCCCTGGTCGGTGGTGTATGTGGCCGTGACGGCGTCCGAGGAGCCGGGGCCGGTCACGGTGACGTGCACCGTGCCGGTGGTGCGGGCGTACGGACCCGGCAGGCCCGAGGTCTCCGACGGGAAGTCGGTCGAGGTGAGGACCGGCGCCGCGGGCGGTGTGTGGTCGGCGACGAAGTGGCAGGGCGCGGACCAGTCGGAGACCGCGCCGCCGCTGCCGACCGCGCGGGCCTGCCAGGTGTACGTCACCCCGTCGGTGAAGTCCTCGCTGGGCAGCGTCAGCTGGGCCTGGCTGCCGCTGACCTGGTTGCCGCCGGTGTAGTCGTAGCCGGACGCTCCGTCGCTCGGCGTCACGGAGAACTCCGTCCCCACCAGCGAGCCGTCCGTCGTCGTGGCGGTCGCCACGAACCTGACCGCGCCGAGCCCGATGGAGCCGTACGGCTCGTCACTGCCGCAGTTGTCGCCCGCCGCGCCGCCCGCCGGCGCGGGATCGGTTCCGAGAGCGGTCGGCACCGGCAGGGCGGAATCCGCGTGTGCCGTCGTCTGGACCGCGCCGGCCGCCACGACCGCGCACACCGCGGCCAGTGCCAGCCCGCGGCCGCCCAACCGCCTTGTGAACATGGACAATCGAACCCCCCAAGGTGATGAGGCCGCGCGTCTGGTGACGCGCGGCCGTGTCCATGACTGAATCTAGGGCCAGGTACGGACAACGACCGGGGGAGCCGGCAACTCGGGAGCTGCCGCGCCCTAGAGACCCAAACGGAGGAGGCGGGGACGGGCTGTCTCCGGGGCGGGTGGGTCAGCCCACGGCCAGGCCGACGATTCCGGTCAGGACGATCGCGGAGCCGATCAGGCGGCGGGCCGGGTGGGGCTCGCCCAGGACGCGCCAGCCGACGAGGCTGCCGATGACGATGCTCAACTCGCGGACCGGGGCCACCACGCTCACCGGGGTGGTCCGCATCGCGAAGAGGACGAACAGGTAGGCCAGCGGCGACAGCGCCGCGATGACCGCGATCTCCCGCCGGTGCGCGCGCCACAGCCGGGCGGCCTCCGACCTGCGGGCCAGCGCGTACGGCGTGAGCATCGCGCTCTGCAGCGCGCAACCGGCGGTGAAGTACAGGACGGGGGGTATCGCCCAGGCCCCGACGGAGCGGTCGTCCCAGAGGGTGTACCCGGCGATCGCCGCACCCGTCAGCACGCCGTAGACCACGCTGGGCGTCCGCGGCCCACCGCCCGTGGCGGCGGCCGGGCGGCTGCTGATCACGCACACGCCGAGCACGACCGCGAGGACGCCGAACAGCCCGACCAGGCCCGGGCGTTCCCCGAGCAGCGGCACGGCGACGGCGACCGAGAGCAGCGGTCCGGTGCCCCGCGCGAGCGGGTACACCACCGACATGTCGCCGACGGCGTACCCGCGTTGGAGGATGACGCCGTACCCGACGTGCAGTGCCGCCGTGCCGAGCGCCGCCACGATCCACCACGGGTGCGGCCGTACGTGCGCGACGCACAGATTCCCGATCGCGAACGGCAGCAGGAGTACGGCGGAGAGTGTGGAGTAGCACCAGACGAACACCGCCCCACCGGCGCCGACCCGTTTGGCGGCGAAGTTCCATGAGGCGTGCAGGACGGAAGCGCTCACCAGCAGGACGAGAGGAACGGCGTGCACGACACCCCCGAGGGAACTCGATTTCCCCACGACGGTAGCATCGGGAACATGGTTTCCGAACCTGGTTCCGGCCAACCCGCGGACGTCGCCTGGGGGTTGCGTGCCACGATCACCGCGCTGATGCCCGGACTGCGGCCCAGCGACGCGAAGGTGATGCGCCTGGTGCTGGAGGACCCCGCGTTCGTGCAGGCCGCGACCACCGGTGAGGTGGCTGAGCGGGCCGGGGTGTCGCCGGCCACGATCGTGCGTGCCGCCCGCGCCGCCGGGTTCGAGGGGTTCGGTGCGCTCAAGCGCGCACTGGTGAAGGACTCCGCGCTGCGGCCCGGTTCGGCGCCACCCGGGGAACTCAACGACAAGTCGACCGCGCGGGAGATCCGCGAACTGGTGCTGTCCAGCCACTCCGACACCATCGGCGCGACCCGTGCGACGGTCGACGCCGGCCAACTGGGCCGCGCCGCCGCGCTGCTGGCCGCCGCCGACTCGATCCTCGTCTTCGGGGTCGGAACGTCGGCCGCTCCCGCCGCCGACGCCGCCTACCGGTGGACCGCCATCGGCTGCAAGGCCAGTGCGCCGCACGACTCCCGCACGGCGCAACTCCAGGCCCGGCTGCTGAGCCCGCGCTCGGTGCTGGTGGTGGTCAGCCACTCCGGCCGCAGCGCGGAGACGCTCACCGTGGTCGACGCGGCGGCCAAGGCCGGTGCGAGCGTGGTGGCGATCACCAGCTTCGCCTCGTCCCCGCTCGCCGACCGGGCGAGTGCGGTGCTGGTCGCGGGGGGTCCCGACCTCGGTCTGCACATGGCCGCGTCGAGCAGCCGGCTGGCCCACCTGGCGGTGGTGGACATCCTCCATGTCGCGATCAGCCTCGCGGATCTGCCGCGGGCGCTGCACGCGCTCGGCATCGCGGCGGACATCACCGAGAGCCGCAGTCTGTAGGGACGGCCGGTTTGTGGGTGGGGCGCGCTTACATTGGGAAGGCGTCCGCCCGGCTGCGGTCAATGGTCGGTGGCCACGTCGACCGGTGCTGCGTTCGCCGGTTGCACCGTCCCCGTGTCCCAGAACGGAGCACGTCATGGCAGAGAACATCGGAACGCCGATCGGCGAACGGCTGAGGGAGGTGCGCAAGCGCCGCGGAATCAGCCAGCGTGAACTCGCCCAGGTGTCGGGTGTCTCGCTGTCCTTGATCCGGAAACTGGAACAGGGCGAGATCAAGGACACGCGCGTGGAGACGGCCCGACGGCTGGCGGTGTCCCTGCGCGTTCCCACCAGCAGGCTGGTCGCGCGCGACGATCACGCCGCCGAGTCGGTTCCGCAACCGTGGGCGCCGCTTCAACTCGCCGTGGAGGGGCCTCCGTTCCAGCCGGAGGACGAGCCGACCCTCGACGGCGTTCGCGACTGCGTCGCAGCGGTTCGAGCCGCATACTTCGACGGCCGCATGGCCGACCTCTCTGCGATCCTGGCACCTCTGCTCCGTGATGCCGATGCCCTGGGCGAAGGTGTCGGCGCGCGTGAGGTCCGTGCGCATCTGCTGCAGATCGCCGGCTCCACGCTCACTCAGGCCCGGCAGTTCGGCGCGGCCGAGACCGCTTTGGCCCGTGCCCTCGACGACGCGCCGGACCGACATCGTGCTGCCTCCATCGTCACCACCTGGTCGTGGCTGCTCGTGCGCCAAGGACGGTTGGACGACAGTCGCAGGCTTGCCGTCCGGTGGGCTGACGACCTCGAACCCCGAGTGTCGCGGGCCACTTCGGAAGACCTGGCGGCGTGGGGGTGGCTGCTTCTCCAAGTGTCGTCCGCCAGCCTGCGCGACAACCGTATGGGTGAGGCTGAGGACGCGATGCGGCTGGCGAACTCGGTGGCAGTCATGACTGGCCATGAACTTCCGTGCGGGGAAGTCCGGTTGGCGACATGGGGACCCGTGACGGTGGCCTACAAGACCGCAGAGCGCGGAATCGTGCTCGATCGGCCGGACCGGGTGCTCAAAGCGGCGGCGCAGTTGGAGGGCGTGGGCCGGCGGGTCAGTACCGAGTATCACCGGCACCGTCTGGACGTGGCGAAAGCGCACACCATGGTGCGGCAGTACGGAGAGGCGGTGACCGTCCTTTCCTCGGTGCGGCAGCAGGCACCGGAGTGGCTGGCGCAACAGCGTTATGCCCGCGACATCCTGGGCGAGGTGATCAGCAAGCGCCGGACGCTGACTGCGGAGATGCGTGAGTTGGCGGACAGCGTCGGTGTACCCATGTGACGCTCCCTGGCACTTCCTCCCGGCGGGCTTCGATAGTGCCATTGAACGCCTACGAAGAGTGCTTCTACGGTCTGATCCTGACGATCCGTCATCCGATCCAACCGGGTCCGGATGCTGCGACGAGCGCGGATGAATCGAAGGAAGGCAGGCGGGATGCGATGAGTGCTGGCAACGGACTGAACGGCGTCGGGAACCCGGACGGCCCATGGCTCTCGGCGCGAGCCGTCTACGCCTCCGAACTGGCCTCGCGGCGCGAACTCTCCGGGATGAGCCTGGTGCAACTCGCCGCCCTGTGCCGGTACGAGCAGTCGTACCTGCACCGGCTGGAACGGGGGCAGCGGCTCGGGACCGTCGAGGCCGCCGGCGCCCTGGACCGGGTCTACAAAACCGGCACGCTGCTGGTCAAGCTGTGGCACCTGGCCAAACGCGAGACCCAGGAGCGCCCGTTCCTCGGGCCCGCCGCACTGGAGGCCACCGCGAGCAGCATCCAGGAGTACGCCCCCAGCGCGGTGCCGTACCTGCTCCAGACCCCGCGCTACGCCGAGGAGCAACTGCGCGCGGGCCGCCCGCAGGGCGGGAACACGGTGACCGACGAGGTCGCCGCCCGGATCGCCCGACAAGGCATCCTCACCGGAACCACGGCCACCCCCGGAACCACCGGGGCCGCCCCCGTGCACTACCGCGGCCTGCTCGACGAAGCCGTCATCCGCCGCGAGGCCCGCGACCCCGGGACGTGGACCGGGCAACTGGAGCACCTGATCGAGACGGCGCTACTGCCCGGCGTCTCACTGCACCTCGTGCCGTTCGGCGCCGGCCCGCACCACCTGCGCGGCGCCCTGGAACTGATCTACCTCCGCGACGGCCGCACCCTCGCCTGCACGCAGAGCGGGTGGAGCTGCCACCTCGTCGAGGAACCCGAGGACGTGGAGCCGCTGCGGCTCGCCTACGACCTGCTGCGGGACACGGCGCTCACGCCCGCCGAATCCCTCGCACTGCTGCGCGCCGCGCACGAGGACCACGGCCGCCGGGCGGGCCGGGCGGGGCGAAAAACGGCAGCTCGGGGAGCGGGGGAGCCGGTAGACTCCCGGACCTGATGAGCGCCACACTCGTAGCAAAGAACCTCGCCGCCGGGCACGGCGACCGCGCCCTGTTCAGCGGGCTGGACCTGGTGGTCGCCGGCGGCGACGTCGTCGGTCTGGTCGGCGCCAACGGGGCGGGCAAGTCGACGCTGCTGCGGCTGCTCGCCGGGCTCGGCACCCCGGAGGAGGGCTCGGTGCGGCTGTCGCCTTCGACGGCCAACGTCGGGTACCTGCCGCAGGAGCCGGACCGCAGGCAGGGCGAGACCGTGCGGGAGTTCCTCGCCCGCCGTACCGGGGTCGCCGCCGCGCAGGCCGCGCTGGACACTGCCACCCAGGCCCTGGTCGACGAGGCACCCGGCGCGGACGACGCGTACGCGGAGAGCCTGGACCGCTGGCTGAACCTCGGCGGCGCCGACCTGGACGAGCGCGCCGAGGAGGCCGCCGCCTCGCTCGGCCTCGGCGTCGGCCTGGACGAGCAGATGCGCGCGCTGTCCGGCGGCCAGGCCGCCCGCGCGGGCCTCGCCTCGCTGCTGCTCAGCCGCTACGACGTGTTCCTGCTGGACGAGCCCACCAACGACCTCGACCTGGACGGCCTGGAGCGGCTGGAGAAGTTCGTCGCCGGCCTGCGCGCCGGCACCGTACTCGTCAGCCACGACCGCGAGTTCCTGGCCCGCACGGTCAACCGCGTCGTCGAACTCGACCTCGCCCAGCACCGGGTCGCGAGCTTCGGCGGCGGCTACGCGGCGTACCTGGAGGAGCGGGAGACCGCCCGGCGGCACGCCCGCGAGGAGTACGACGAGTACGCCGACACGAAGGCGGGCCTGGAGGCCCGGGCCCGGATGCAGCGCGGCTGGATGGACAAGGGCCTCCGCAACGCCGTGCGCAAGCAGCCCGACAACGACAAGATCGCCCGCAAGGCCCGCACGGAGAGCAGCGAGAAGCAGGCCGCCAAGGCTCGCCAGACCGACAAGATGATCGAACGCCTGGACGTCGTCGACGAGCCCCGCAAGGAGTGGGAGCTGCGGATGGAGATCGCCGCCGCGCCCCGCTCCGGCGCTGTGGTCGCCACCCTGCGGCAGGCCCGGGTCCGGCGCGGGAGCTTCGACTTCGGGCCGGTCGACCTCCAGATCGACTGGGCGGACCGGGTGGCGATCACCGGCGCCAACGGTTCCGGCAAGTCCACTCTGCTCGCCGCCCTCCTCGGCCGGCTGCCCCTGGACGAGGGGAACGCCGCCCTCGGGCCCGGCGTGGTGGTCGGCGAGATCGACCAGGCGCGCGGGCTCTTCCGCGGCGAGGACACCCTGCTCGACGCGTTCCGGGCGCCCGCGCCCGACCTCGACCCCGCCGACATCCGCACCCTGCTGGCCAAGTTCGGGCTGAAGGCCGGGCACGTGCTGCGCCCCGCCGCCACCCTCTCCCCGGGCGAGCGCACCCGCGCGGCCCTCGCGCTCCTCCAGGCCCGCGGCGTGAACCTGCTCGTCCTCGACGAGCCCACCAACCACCTCGACCTGCCCGCGATCGAGCAGCTGGAGTCGGCCCTCGCCTCCTACGAGGGGACCCTCCTGCTCGTGACCCACGACCGCCGCATGCTGGGCGCGGTGCACACCACCCGCCGCATCGAGGTGGCCGAGGGCCGCATCACCGAGCGCTGACCCGAGCGCCGGGCGGGCGCCTCCGCGTCATCGAGCGCTGACGCCCCGCCGCACCAGATGTCACCAGGACGGCATCATCGACTCCGGGTAGCGCGACCCGGCCGCGCCGCGCGGCAGGATCTCGTGGATCCGGGCGAGATCCCCGGCGGTGAGGTCCGCCCGCGCCGCCGCGACGTTCTCGGCCAGCCGCTGCGGGCTGCGGGTGCCGGGGATCGGCACGATGTCGTCGCCCTGCGCCAGTAGCCAGGCCAGCGCCAGCTGCGTGACCGTGATGCCCCTGGCCTCGGCGAGTTCGCGCAGCGCGCGCACCGCGGCCGCGTTCCGCTCGAAGTTGCCGGGCTGCCAGCGGTCGTCCCAGCTGCGCATGTCGTCCGCCGGGTACTCCGCGGCCGGCTTCACGACGCCGGTGAGGAAGCCCCGCCCCAGCGGGGAGTACGGCACGAAGCCGATGCCGAGTTCGCGCAGCACCGGCAGCACGTCGGCCTCCACGGCGCGCTCGAAGACGGAGTACTCGGTCTGGAGCACGGAGACCGGCTGCACGGCGTGCGCGCGCCGGATGACGTCCGGGCCGGCCTCGCTGAGGCCGAAGAACCGCACCTTGCCCTCGGCTATCAGCTCGCCGACCGTGCCGGCCACGTCCTCGATCGGGACGTCGGGGTCGACCCGGTGCTGGTACAGCACGTCGATGTGGTCGGTGCCGAGGTACCGCAGGCTGTTCTCGGTCACCTCGCGAATGTGCTCGGGCCGGCTGTCCAGCGCGGTCCCGACGTTCTGCGGGTCGCTCAGGTCGAAGCCGAACTTGGTCGCGATCACCACCTCGTCGCGGAAACCGCGTACGGCCCGGCCGACCAGTTGCTCGTTGCTGCCGGTGCCCATGCCGTAGAGCTCGGCCGTGTCGAAGAGGGTGACGCCCAGGTCATGGGCGCGCTGGATGGTCGCGAGGCCGCCGGGCTCGTCTCCCGAACCGTAGGCCATCGTCATGCCCATGGTGCCCAAGCCGATCGCCCCGACCTCCAGGCCCTGGCTGCCGAGCCTGCGCCGGGGCAGCTCCGCGGCGCCTGGGCCGCCGGAACCATTCGCGCCGTTCGAGGTGTTCGTCCCCTCCGAGTAGTTCGGGATGTTCGTGCTGCTTCCGCTGTTCTGTGCCATGCCTCCACGCTAGGGTCCGGCCGGCGCCACGGCATGGGGTACTGATCGCATATTCTTGCCCGATACTCTCAGTCACCCGGAAGGGGCTTCATGGTGGATCAGCTCGCGGCGGCCGTGGCCCGCCACAGCGAGGGCGCATGGTGCGACAGCGGGGTGCCGCGCCTCACCCTCGTCTCGCTGGACGAGCCCATCGCCCCGATGGACATGCTCTACGAGCCGATGATCTGCTTCGTCGCCGACGGCGCCAAGCACTCCAGCGCGGGCGAGCTGAGCTGGGCCACCGGGCGCGGCGAGATGTTCTTCAACTCGCAGATCATCCCGGTCACCGCCGTCTTCCAGCGGCTGCCGTACCGCTCCGCGGTGATGCGGCTGGACGGGCGGGTGCTCGCGGACCTGCTGCTCGAACTGGAGGGGGCGGCCCCGCAGCCGTCCACCGGCTCCGTCGGGCGGATCGCCGCCCCGATGACGCCCGAGATCGTCGACGCGGTCACCCGCTGGGTACGGCTGCTCGACACCCCCGGCGACATCCCCGCGCTCGCCCCCAGGATCGAGGCCGAGATCCTCTACCGGCTGCTCGGCAGCCCGCTGGGCCCGATGCTGCGCCGCTTCACCCCGGTCGAGACGGCGGCGTCCCGGGTGCGCGCCGCGGCCGCCTGGATCTGCGCGCACTATCGCGAGCCGCTCACCGTCGAGGGGATCGCCGCCATCGCGCACATGAGCACGGCCTCGCTGCACCGGCACTTCAAGGCGGCCACCGGCATGAGCCCGCTGCGCTTCCAGAAGCAGCTGCGGCTGCAGGAGGCGCGGCGCCGGCTCATCGCGGGCGATGCCACCGCGGTGCTGGTCGCGGAGGCGGTCGGCTACGTGAGCGCCACGCAGTTCACCCGCGAGTACCGGCGGATGTACGGCCTGCCCCCCGCCCGCGACGCCGCCCGGCAGCGCGAGCGGCTGACGGCGCCCCGCCCCGCCCGCCAGGGGTGAGCATCCCAGAACCGGCACCTGTCCCCGCACCCGGCGCCGCGCAGCACGCAGCCCGGGCCGCTTCAGGAGCGACCCGGGCCACGTGATCTCAGCGAGCCTGCGCGCAGCGCGTCAGCTCACGTTGACCGCCGTGTCGTCCAGCAGGAACGACGTGGCGAGGCTGGAGTCCTCCGTGCCGGTGAACTTCAGCGTGAAGGTCTTGCCGATCTGCGAGGACAGGTTGACCGTCTTCAGGACGTAGCCGCTGGTCGCGTTGACGTTGGAGTACGTCGCGACCGTGGTGGAGCCGGCCGCGACCGTGAGCTTGTCGTAGGCGGTGGAGCCGGTCTCGTCCGTGCTGATGTAGACGTAGAAGGACAGGCTGGCGCTGGTGCAGGTGGCGGGAATCGTCACCGACTGGGACACGGTGTCGGTGTGGGTGGTGCCGTACCCGTCGAGCCAGGCCTTGTACGAGCCGGAGTGCGCCGGGGCGTCGGTGCTGTTGTCGATGACGCCGGAGGACGTGGTCCAGCCGGTGGCGCCGGACTCGAAGCCGGGGTTGCTCAGCAGCTGGGAGGCCGTGCAGCCGCCGCCCCCGCCGGAGGTGCTGACCGTCCAGCTGAAGGACGCCGAACCGGACGCGTTGGTGCCGTCCTTGGCGGTGACCGTCACGTTGGAGGTGCCCGCGGTGCTCGCGGTGCCGGAGATCAGCCCGGTGGAGGAGCTGATCGACAGACCCGCCGGCAGGCCGGACGCGCTGTAGGTGAGGGTCTGGCCGGACGCGGAGTCCGAGGCGTGGATCTGCAGGCTCACCGCGGTGCCGGTCGCCGTGGACTGGTTGCCCGGGTTGGTGACGGTGACCGTGTTGCCGCCGGTCGAGCCGCCGTTGGTGAAGGCGGCCGTGCCGTTCGGGGTGCCCAGGCCGGTCGGGCCGTCGTAGCCGGCGCCCGCGGTGCACAGGTAGCTACCGCCGCAGCTGCCGTTGGAGCCGCTGGTCACGTCGTTGAGCGAGCCGGTGTGGGAGTACGGGTAGGACGCCGGCGTGGTGCCGGCGGCCGGGGTGCCGGCCAGCGCGTAGACCGAGGCGATGATCGGCGACGAGGCGCTGGTGCCGCCGTACTGCTGCCAGCCGCTGGCGCCGTAGCTGTCGTAGACGGCCACGCCGGTCGCCGGGTCGGCGACCGCGGAGACGTCGGAGACGGTGCGCTTGGAGCAGCCGCTGTCGGTCTGCCAGGTGGGCTTCGTGTCGTACGCGGAGCAGCCGGAGCCGGTGCCCTCGGTGCTGGAGGTGTTCCAGACGGACTCGGTCCAGCCGCGGCTGGTGCCGCTGGAGCGGTTCAGGGCGGTGCCGCCGACCGCGGTGACGTACTTCGAGGCGGCGGGGTACTCCGCGCCGTAGCCCTCGTCACCGGCACTGACGGTGATGGCGACGCCCGGGTGGTTGAAGTACGAGCTGTCGTACGAGGTGTCCGAGGACGACTCGCCGCCGCCGTAGCTGTTGGAGACGTACTTCGCGCCCAGGGTGACCGCCTCGTTCACGGCGGTACCCAGGTTGGTCATGCTCGCGGAGGTCGCCTCGACCAGCAGGATGTGGCAGGACGGGCAGACCGCGCTGACCATGTCGAGGTCGAGCGAGATCTCACCGGCCCAGCCGGAGTCCGCCGTCGGGTAGCTGGTGCCACCGGTCTGGTTGACCTTCTTGAAGCAGCCGTTGGCGGTGGTGCAGGCCGGCAGGCCGTACTGCGAGCGGTACGTCGCCAGGTCCGCCTCGGCGTTGGGGTCGTCCTGCGCGTCGACGATGCCGACGGTCTGGCCGGAGCCGCCCGAGGGCAGCGCGTACGCGCTCGTCAGGTCGCTGGGGCCGTAGCCGGACGGGGTCGCGTTCGGGGAGACGCCGAGGTGGTGCGCGACGTCGGTGCGGACCAGCGCCATACAGGCCATCTGGCCCTTGGCGGGGGTGGCGCACACGTGCTGGGCGTTGTCACCGGCGGCCGGACCGGCCGCCGCGGTGCCGTTGCCGCTCGCCGCGGGGGCGGCGGCGGAGGTGGTGGTGGCCGGGGCCGCGGTGGCCGCGGTGGCGGCGAACATGCCGCCGGTCATGAGCGCGCCCGCGGCGATCGCCGCGATGGCCGCGCGCCGGAAGGCCCGTCTGACCGGGCCGGTACTGAGCTGCAATGATCTGCCCTCCATGGGGGGATCGGCTCCCGAGGGCGTCCACGGATGACGAATATGTCAAGGTCATGACAAGCCATCATCTCGCGACATCGCCAAGGGACTTCGGGGACTTCCGTGTGGCGCGGGTTCACCGGTGGGGGTGGAGCGGAAGAACGAGCGAACGGGGTGGAACGGGAGAAACGGGCGGCGCGGGACGAGCCTTGCGGAACCGGTGGAGCCCGTGGAACAGGTGGATCTGATGCCAACTTCTGTTCGCTGCCACCCCGTTGAGTGGTGACGTAGTGAAGGTAGTGAGACTGGAGTCAAGGGACTACCAGGTGTTGGCAAAGGATTGCCCTTGACTTGCCCCCAGGTGTACGCCCGGTCGCTTCCGCCGGACGATCTCCGCCGTATACCGTCATGGGCCATGGACACGGAGGAGGAACCGGTCGCAGACCTGGTCGCACTGGGTCTGGCGCGTTACGAGGCACGCGTCTACCTCGCTCTGGTCCGTCGGGAGTCCTACACCGCGGCCGAGGTGGCCCGCGAGGCCGACGTACCGAGGCAGCGGGTCTACGACGTGCTCGACGCGCTGGTCAGGAGGCGGCTGGCCACCACCCGGCCGGGCCGGGTCGCCACCTTCTCCGCGGTCGCGCCCGAACTCGCCGTGGCCCGGCTGATGGCGCACCAGCGCGAGACGCTGGAGCGGCTGGACCGGGTGTCGTCCGCGCTCACGGCGGCCCTGGTACCGGTCTGGGCCGACGGCCGCACCCAGACCGTGCCGATGGACTACGTCGAGGTCCTGCGGGACCCGAAGTCCATCGCCGAGGCGTTCACCGACATCCAGGCGCACGCCCGGCAGGAGCTGCTGAGCTTCTGCAAACCCCCCTTCGTCTCCTCGCCGCAGAACACCAGCGGCGTCAAGGTCGTACGGCGGCTGCGCCGCTCGGGCGGCTCGGTCCGCGCGATCTACACCAACGAGGCGCTGGACGACCACGAGGTGCTGAAGAACGTCCGGACGTTCTCGGCGGCGGGCGAGGAGAGCCGGTTCGCGGCGGAGCTGCCGCTGAAGATGGTGGTCGCGGACGCCTCGCTCGTGCTGTGCGACATGCCCGACCCGGTGGCCGGCACCGACGCGACCACCGCGCTCTACATCGAGCACCCGGCGCTCGCCGCATGCCTGCGGCTGGCCTTCCTCACCGTGTGGGACGGCGCGCAGACCGCGCCGAGCGCCCGCCCCTGAACCTCGGTCCGAACCCGGCCTGAACCCCGCCCTGAACCCCGGCCCTCCGCGGCCGGGGTGCGGATACGGGTCGGCCCCGGGCGCGGACACGGGTGGCCGCCGGGCGCGGGACGGGGCGCGGCGGCAGCGGGCGCAACGCGCGGGTTCGAGGGGCGGCAACACCGGACGTGCCCAGGTCCGGGAGCTACAGTGACCGCGTGGCCGTGTTCCTGCTCGGACTGGGTGCCGCATGCTGCCTGGGTCTGGGATTCGTGCTGCAGCAGCGCGCGGCGGCCCGTGCCCCGCGGGCGGACATCCTCTCCTTCCGCCTGCTGCTCGACCTCATCCGCATGCCGGACTGGCTGCTGGGGGTCGGCTTCCAGGTCGCCGGGCAGGTGCTGAGCGCGATCGCGCTCGCCTACGGCGAGGTGTCCCTGGTCGAGCCGTTGACCGCGACGAACCTGCTGTTCGCGATGGCCCTGTCCCGCTGGCTCACCCGGCAGCCGCTCGGCTGGAGCGGCTGGGGCGGGGTGGCGCTGCTCGCGCTCGGCGTGACCTCCTTCATCGTCGCCGGGCGTCCGCACGGCGGCGGGCAGGACGCCGGCGCGCTGCGGCACTGGCTGGTCTTCGGCATCGTCGCCGGGCTCGCGCTGCTGGTCACGCTCTTCGCGAAGGGGCTGCCCGCGTCCTCCGAGGCCACCCTCCTCGCGCTCGCCGCCGGTCTCCTCTACGGGCTCCAGGACGCCCTCACCCGGATCTGCGGCTCCCTCGTCAAGGACGGCGGGATCACCCACCTGCTGGTGAACTGGCAGCCCTACGCGGTGCTGGGGATCGGCGTCATCGGCATGGTCCTGGTCCAGTCCGCCTTCGAGGCGGCGCCCCTGCGGATGTCCCTGCCCGCCCTGACCGCCGCGCAGCCGCTGGCCGGGATCGCCTGCGGGATCGGCTTCCTCGGGGACCAGATCCGGGTCACGCCCCTCGCGCTCGCCTTCCAGGCCCTCGGCCTGGTCGCCGTCGTCGCCGGCGTGCTGCTCCTGGGCCGCCACCCGGCGATGCCGCAGGGCACGTCGAAACGCGAGTCCCTCGGGGCCACCCGCATCCTGTAGCGGGGTGGTCGGGTGGCCCGGCCCGGCGCGGTCGGAGGCTGCCTACTCCGGCGGCGGCGGGGACGCGGGGGACCAGCCGAACCGCGGCGCGCGGCCGGCCAGGAAGGCCGCCGCGCCCTCGGCCGTCTCGGCGGAGGCCGCGGCCTGCTCGGCCCAGTAGGCGGCCCGTCCCGGGGCGGGTGGGCCCGCCGCGAACTCCTTCGCCGCGGCCTGGGTGAGCCGCGAGCGCGTGGCCAGCACCTGTGCGAAATCCCGTACCCGGGCGTCGAGCGCCTCACCGTCGGGCAGCAGCTCGTCGATCAGGCCGGTGCGCAGCGCCCGCTCGTCGTCGATCAGTTCGGCGGAGAAGAGCAGGTGCTTCGCGGTGCCCGGTCCGGTCAGCTCGACCAGGCGGCGGGTGGACGCCGGCGGATAGACCACGCCGAGCCGGGCCGGAGTGACCCCGAAACGCGCTCCCCGTGCGGCGAACCGCAGGTCGCAGGCGACCGCGAGCTGGCAGCCGCCGCCGACGCAGAAGCCGCGCACCGCGGCGACCGTGGGCTTGGGGAAGGCGACGACCGCCTCCTCGGCGGCAAGGGCGGCGTCCTGCAGGGCCGGGCCCACGTCCGGGTCGGCCAGCTCGGCGACGTCCGCGCCCGAGCTGAACACGTCGCCCTCGCCGGTGAGCACCACCAGCCGCACTCCGGGGTCGGCGGCCAGCCCGGCGAGCACGCCGGGCAGCGCGCGCCACATGCCGAGCGTCATCGCGTTGCGCCGGGCTGTGTTGCTGAGGGTGACCGTCGCGGCACCGTCCTCGGTGCTTACGACCAGGCCGGGGCCGAACCGGGACATGGCGCTCCTTCGTGCGGGCGCGAGCACCGTCCAGGTGCCGCCGGATGATCCTAACCACGCGAGACGCCCCGGCCTCGGCTGCCCCAAGCACGCACCCACCGGTCCGAACCGGCCGCGCCACCGATCCGTTTCGGTCGAATCAGGGTCCGAAACGCGCAAAGTCGCGGAATAGCGGTCTCCTGCACGTGCAGGTGCAGCGGGCGCGGACACTCGACGGGTGAGGCTGATTCTCCCGGTCCCCCCGGTTGCCACGGTTCCCCCGGCGGACGCCTCGGCAGGCCCTATCGGACGACGTCACGCGAAGGCGATGGTGGGTGCGGTCATGGAGGTCCGCGGGAGTGTCCCGCTCGGTCAGGCGCCGCCACCGAGAGCGTACGAGGGGGTCTGGCGGTTCACCGCTCCGACGGTCGAGGCGTCCGTGCCCCAGGTGCGCAGCGGTGTGCGCGCGCTCGTCCACGAGCAGGGCGTCCCCATCGACGACGACACCCTCTACGGCCTGCTGCTGATCCTCTCCGAGCTGGTCACCAACGCGGTCAAGCACGCGGCGGTGCTCTCGCCCGAGGTGGCCGTCGAACTCGCCGTGGGGCCCGAGTGGATCCGGATCGCGGTGGAGGACAACCACCCGTACCGGCCCAAGGCGCTGGAGACGGACCACGCGCGCACCGGCGGGCGCGGCCTGCTGCTGGTCAAGACGGTGACGGTGGAGGCCGGCGGCACCTGCGACGTCGCCCAGACCCCGAACGGCGGCAAGGTGATCTGGGCGGCCCTCCCGCTGCGCCCCCCGGGCCCCGGGACCGCCGGCTTCCTGAACCCGCAGGGGTCCTGATCCGCGCACCCCCGAAGCCGCGTACGCCCCGAAGCCGCACGCATCCCCGACCCGCCTGCTCCCGGCCCGCGGGCTACCAGCCCGCGGAGCCCGTGACCTCGCGCACCGCGGGCAGCGCCGCGTCCAGCACGGTCCCGAACCAGGCCGAGAAGGGCCCGGTCTCGCGCAGCTCGGCCAGCTCGCCGGGGGAGGCGAAGAGCGTCTCGCCGATCTCGTCCGGGTCCGGCCGCAGCGGGTCGCGGACCAGGCCGACGTAGAGGTGGTTGTACTCCTGCTCCACCAGGCCCGAGGCCGGGTCCGGGTGGTTGTAGCGGACCGTGCCCGCCTCGCGCATCAGCACCGGGGCGACCCCCAACTCCTCCGCGGTGCGCCGGGCGGCGGCCACGAACGGCTGCTCGCCGGGGTACGGGTGCCCGCAGCAGGTGTTGGACCACACACCGGGGGAGTGGTACTTGCTCAGCGCCCTGCGCTGGAGCAGCAGCCGGCCGTCGTCGTCGAACAGGAAGACCGAGAACGCCCGGTGCAGCCGGCCGGGCGCCAGGTGCGCCGACAGCTTCTCCGCCGTGCCGATCGTGACCCCGCTCTCATCGACCAGTTCGAGCATGATCGGTTCCGCGACCCCGTTCGGGGACGGCACGGTGGAGGGGGAGCCGGGTCGGCCGGTGGCAGGACTGGTTGGCATTTCCATCCTTCGCGTTCGACGACAAGCCCATAGTCTGCCTCACCTCGGTGGCCGTTCCGCGCCCGCACCGCCCGGTCGTACCAGCGCTCGGAGGCGCGGCGGTGGCACAAACCCCCGGTGGGAGCCGCCGGGGAGGGCGGGGTGCTGCCGGGCGGGCGGGCACGGGTCAGCGGCACAGTCCGGACTCGTGCGCCTCGTGCCCGGCCGGTTCCAGCTGGAAGGTGCAGTGCGCGACGTCGAAGTGCGCGCCGAGGCAGCCCTGGAGGTCGTGCAGCATCTTCTCGTAGCCCACCGTGTCCAGGACGTCGGGGCTCACCACCACGTGCGCGGACAGCACCGGCAAGCCCGAGGTGATGGTCCACACATGCAGGTCGTGCAGTCCCTCGACGCCCGGCAGCGTCTCGATGTGCCGGCGGACCTGCCCCATGTCGACGCCCTTGGGCGCCGCCTCCAGCAGCACGTCCAGCGCCTCGCGCATGAGCTGCCAGGTGCGCGGCACGATCAGCACGCCGATGAGCAGCGAGGCGACCGCGTCGGCCTGCCGCCATCCGGTGGTGAGGTAGACCACCGCCGCCGCGACCACCGCGAGCGAGCCGAACGCGTCGGCCATCACCTCCAGGAAGGCGGCCCGGACATTCAGGCTCTCCTTCTGGCCGCGCATCAGCACCGTCAGCGACACCGAGTTCGCCACCAGCCCGATCACGCCGAACACGATCGTGGCGCCGGCGTCGATGCCGTGCGGGGTGATCAGGCGGAGGATGCCCTCGTAGAAGATGAAGACGCCGACGGCGAGCAGCAGCAGGGCGTTGAGGCCGGCGGCGAGGATCTCGGCGCGGGCGTAACCGAAGGTGCGGCGCTCGCTGGGCGGGCGGGCGGCGATGTGCACGGCCAGCAGCGCCATCGCCAGGCCCATCGCGTCGGTGGCCATGTGACCCGCGTCGGCGAGCAGCGCGAGCGAACCGGTGGCCAGGCTGCCGGCCACCTCGACCGCCAGCACCAGCAGGGTGATGGACAGCGCGATCCGCAGCCGGCCGCGGTGCGCGCCGCCGGCGGTGGCCGCGACCGCGCCATGGCTGTGGCCGTGGCCACCCTGCCCGTGGCTGTGGCCGATCCCTGCCCCCATCGGCGAGGCCCCTTTCCGCCTGCGACTGGTGTGCGCTCGCGTGGTTCGCGGGCCAGTCAACACCGGTCACCCACCGTGGGCAAGCCGATACTGGAGACCGTTGTCATGTGCGGTGACCTGCGGTGGTGAGGTGACCCTCATCAGTCGCGGACGGTGAGCGGCGCGGGTGTCGGGCAGTGGCGACGCACGAATGTTGTGGGGGGCGGCCGGAATCGAGGATGATGATCACACCGGATGGGCCAAGTTCAGGCGAACACGCAGTGAACGGCCGCCGACCCGTATCCGATAACCTCGCCGTCGTGTCCGGCCCGGAGCCGCCTGTCGCGGCCTCGCCGGTGCGCCCTCGTACGCATTCAGGGAGTGGGTTCCTCTGTCGACCGCAATTCTCACCGGCCCGTCCGGTGCCGGCACGCCGTCGCCGCTCGCGGACGACCTGCGGGCCCTGGGATTCCAGGTCGTGGAGGCCGACGGGCCGCACGCGGTGAGCGCCCGCCTGGCCGCGGCGCCGCCCGCCGAGCGCGTCGCGGTCGTCGACCGCCGCTTCCTCGGGCACCGGCACGCCCTGCGGCTGGCGCTGACCGACCCCCGCTTCGACGCCGGCGCGGTGGCCGGCGCGCTCGCCGTGCAGCCCGCAGCCCGCCCCGCCCTGACCCGGGCGCTGGCCGCGGTGGGCGGCGGCGACGCCCCGGTGCCCGCGGGCGCCCCGGCCGCCGCCGACCCCGACGGCCCGCGGACCGCGGCGCCCGCGGCCGCGTCCGGGCTCGCCGTGACCGGCGCGGCCGGAGGCGGCGACGTGCTCGCGGACCTGCTCGCCGAGGAACTGGAGCGGCAGGGCGCGCAGCCCTACCGCCCGGAGCTGGGTGTGCTGGTGGCCCGGGTGGTGCGCGGCCCGGCCGAGCGCGAGGAGACCGCCCGGGAGATCGCCGGGGTGGACGAGGAGGCGGTGCGGCTGCGCAGCGCGGTGAAGTCCCGCGACGGCTTCTTCACCACCCACTTCATCAGCCCCTACTCGCGCTACATCGCGCGGTGGTGCGCCCGGCGCGGCCTGACCCCGAACCAGGTCACCACCGCGTCCCTGCTGGTCGCGCTGATCGCCGCCGGCTGCGCGGCCACCGGCACCCGCGCCGGCTACGTCGCCGCCGGGGTGCTGCTGCTGGCCTCCTTCGTCCTGGACTGCACCGACGGCCAGCTCGCCCGCTACTCCCTCCAGTACTCCACCCTCGGCGCCTGGCTGGACGCGACCTTCGACCGGGCCAAGGAGTACGCCTACTACGCCGGCCTCGCGCTGGGCGCGGCCCGCGGCGGCCACGACGACGTGTGGGCGCTCGCGCTCGGCGCGATGGTGCTCCAGACCTGCCGGCACGTCGTGGACTTCTCCTTCAACGAGGCCAACCACGACGCCGCCGCGAACACCAGCCCCACCGCCGCCCTCTCCGGGCGGCTGGACAGCGTCGGCTGGACCGTGTGGCTGCGCCGGATGATCGTGCTGCCGATCGGCGAGCGCTGGTTCCTCATCGCGGTGCTCACCGCCGCCACCACGCCCCGGATCACCTTCGTGGTGCTGCTGATCGGCTGCGGCCTGGCCGCCTGCTACACCACCGCCGGCCGAGTGCTGCGCTCGCTCACCCGGAAGGCCAGGCGCACCGACCGCGCCGCCCGGGCGCTCGCCGACCTCGCCGACAGCGGGCCGCTCGCCGAGGCCGTGTCGCGGGTGGCCGGCCCGCTCGCCCGGCGGCTGCCCGCGTTCGCGCCGCCGCTGCTGGCCGCGATCGGCGCGGGCGCCCTCACCGCGACCGCGGGCCTGGCCGCACGCGGCAGCTGGTGGGTGGTCGCCGCCGCCGTGCTCTACGTCGTGACCAGCGGGATCGCGGTCGCCCGGCCGCTGAAGGGCGCGCTGGACTGGCTGGTGCCGCCGTTCTTCCGGGCCGGCGAGTACGGCGCGATCCTGGCACTGGCGGCTGTCTCCGAGGTGAACGGAGCGTTGCCCGCCGCATTCGGGCTGGTGGCCGCGGTCGCCTACCATCACTACGACACGGTGTACCGCATCCGCGGCGGCACCGGAGCTCCGCCCCCCGCGCTGGTGCGGGCGGCGGGCGGACACGAGGGCCGGGCGCTGCTGGTGGCCGTCCTCGCGGCGGCCCTGGTCGGAGGGGCCCACCACGCCGGCTTCCGCACCGCGCTGACGGTCCTCGCCGTCGCACTCGCGCTGCTCGTCCTCACCGAGAGCATCCGCTTCTGGGTGTCCTCCGGGGCGCCCGCCGTACACGACGAATCAGGAGAACCCGCATGATCGGCCTCGTGCTGGCGGCAGGTGCAGGACGGCGTCTGCGGCCGTACACGGACACGCTGCCGAAGGCGCTGGTGCCGGTCGGACCGGACGGCGCCGCGGACGGCCCGACCGTGCTCGACCTCACGCTGGGGAACTTCGCGGCGGTCGGCATCACGCGGGCCGCGGTCGTGGTCGGCTACCGCAAGGAGGCCGTGTACGCCCGCAAGGACGCGCTGGAGGCCCGGTACGGGGTCGAGCTGACCCTGATCGAGAACGACAAGGCCGAGGAGTGGAACAACGCCTACTCCCTGTGGTGCGCGCGCGACGTGCTCCGGGAGGGAGTGATTCTGGCCAACGGCGACACCGTCCACCCGGTCTCCGTCGAGCGCACGCTGCTGGCCGCCCGCGGTGAGGGCCGTCGGATCATCCTCGCGCTGGACACGGTCAAGAAGCTCGCCGACGAGGAGATGAAGGTCGTCGCCGAACCCGGCCGCGGAGTACGCCGGATCACCAAGCTGATGGACCCGGCCGACGCCACCGGCGAGTACATCGGCGTCACCCTGATCGAGGCCGAGGCCGCCGCCGACCTCGCCGACGCGCTCAAGGCCACCTTCGAGCGCGACCCGGACCTCTACTACGAGGACGGCTACCAGGAACTCGCCAACCGCGGCCACACCCTCGACGTGGCGCCGGTCGGCGACATCCCGTGGGTCGAGATCGACAACCACGCCGACCTCGCCAGGGGACGGGAGATCGCGTGCCAGTACTGACCCGGCTGATCCCCTCGCCGGTCGTCGTCGACATCCGCGGGGGCGCGCTCGCCGACCTCTCCCGGCTCCTGGCCGACCAGCGGATCTCCACGTCCGGCAAGATCGCCATAGCGGTCAGCGACGGCTCCGGCGCCCGGCTGCGCGAGCGGCTGGCGCCCGAACTGCCCGGCGCCGCCTGGTTCCCGGTGGCCGGCGGCACCATCGACGCCGCCGTGAAGCTCGCCGACGCGATGCGCGGCGAGCGCTACGACGCGGTGGTGGCCCTGGGCGGCGGCAAGATCATCGACGCCACCAAGTACGCGGCGGCGCGGGTCGGCCTGCCGATGGTCGCGGTCGCCACCAACCTCTCGCACGACGGCATCTGCTCGCCGGTGTCCACCCTGGACAACGACAACGGCCGCGGCTCCTACGGCGTACCCGGCCCGATCGCGGTCGTGATCGACCTGGACGTCATCCGCGCCGCCCCGGCCCGCTACGTCAGGTCCGGCATCGGCGACGCGGTGTCCAACCTGTCCGCGCTCGCCGACTGGGAGCTGTCGCACCGCGAGACCGGCGAGCGGATCGACGGGCTGGCCGCCGCGATGGCGCGCAGCGCCGGCGAGGCGGTGCTGCGCCACCCCGGCACCATCGCCGACGACGACTTCCTGGTCACCCTGGCGGAGGGCCTGGTGCTCACCGGCATCGCGATGTCGATCAGCGGCGACACCCGCCCGTCGTCCGGCGCGTGCCACGAGATCAGCCACGCCTTCGACCTGCTCCACCCGCAGCGCGCCGCCACGCACGGGGAGCAGGTGGGGATGGGCGCCGCCTTCGCGATGCACCTGCGCGGTGCCCGCGACGCGTCCGTGCTCATCGCCGACACGCTGCGCCGCCACGGGCTGCCGGTGCTGCCCGAGGAAATCGGCTTTTCCGCCCGGGAGTTCGTCGAGGCCGTGCGATTCGCGCCACGGACGCGACCCGGGCGCTTCACGGTCCTGGAACACCTCGACCTGTCCGACACCGAGATCAGGGACGCGTACGCCGACTATGCCAAAACCATCAGTAGCTGAACTGCGCCCGGTCGTTCACCCGGCGGGGGTCAAGGACCGGCGCAGCGGTGAGCACTGGGGAGGCCGCCTCTACATGCGCGAGGTTTCGCTGCGCATCGACCGGCACCTGGTGAACACCCGCGTCACGCCCAACCAGCTGACGTACCTGATGACCGTGTGCGGCGTGCTCGCCGCCCCGGCGCTGCTCGTCCCGGGGATCGCCGGAGCCGTGCTGGGCGTGGTCGCGGTCCAGCTCTACCTGCTGCTGGACTGCGTCGACGGCGAGATCGCCCGGTGGAAGAAGCAGTACTCGCTGTCCGGCGTGTACCTCGACCGGGTCGGCGCCTACCTCACCGACGCCGCCGTGCTGGTCGGCTTCGGGCTGCGCGCCGCCGACCTGTGGGGCAGCGGCCGGATCGACTGGCTGTGGGCGTTCCTGGGCACCCTGGCCGCGCTCGGCGCCGTGCTGATCAAGGCCGAGACCGACCTGGTCGGCGTGGCCCGGCACCAGGGCGGGCTGCCCCCGGTCAAGGAGGCGGCGTCCGAGCCGCGCTCGTCCGGGATAGCACTGGCCCGCCGGGCCGCCGCCGCGCTGCAGTTCCACCGGCTGGTGCTCGGCATCGAGGCCTCACTGCTCATCCTGGTGCTGGCGGTCGTCGACCACATCCGCGGCGACCTGTTCTTCACCCGGCTCGGCGTGGCCGTCCTGGCCGGAATCGCACTGCTGCAGACCCTGCTGCACCTGGTCTCGGTGCTCGCCTCCAGCAGGCTGAAATGACCACCCCGCCGACGGTCGGCGCCGTCATCATCACCATGGGCACCCGTCCCGCGGAGCTGCAGGACCTGCTGGACTCCGTGGCCAAGCAGCAGGGCGCCCCGATCGAGGTCGCCCTGGTGGGCAACGGCTCCCCGCTGCCGGTGATCGAGCGCGAGCACCTGCGCACCGCCGAACTGCCCGAGAACCTGGGCATCCCCGGCGGCCGCAACGTCGGCGTGGAGCTGCTCGGCCCGGGCGGCAGGGACGTCGACGTGGTGCTCTTCCTCGACGACGACGGCCTGCTGCCCGGCGACGACACCGGGGAACTGGTGCGGCAGGCGTTCGCCCAGGACCCGGAACTGGGCATCATCAGCTTCCGGATCGCCGACCCGCAGACCGGCGAGACCCAGCGCCGGCACGTCCCGCGGCTGCGGGCCGCCGACCCGATGCGCAACTCCCGGGTGACCACCTTCCTCGGCGGCGCCTGCGCCGTGCGCACCGAGGTCATCCGGCAGGTCGGCGGGCTGCCCGAGCAGTTCTTCTACGCGCACGAGGAGACGGATCTGGCCTGGCGTGCCCTTGACGCCGGCTGGATGATCGACTACCGCTCCGACCTGGTGCTGTACCACCCCGCGACCTCGCCGGCCCGGCACGCCGTCTACCACCGGCTGGTGGCCAGAAATCGCGTCTGGCTGGCCCGGCGCAACCTGCCGTGGCCCCTGGTGCCGGTGTATCTCGGCGTATGGTTGACGCTCACCTTGGTGCGCAGGCCGTCAGGCAGCGCACTGCGCGCGTGGTTCGGCGGCTTCCGCGAGGGCTGGGCCACTCCGTGCGGTCCGCGACGGCCCATGCGCTGGCGTACGGTATGGCGGTTGACCCGGCTGGGCCGACCCCCGATCATCTGACAAGCTCGGACCTGAGAGCATCAGGCGCAGCCCGGGGAACACCCCCTGCCACCCGGCGCGCACATTGAGGACGAAAGTGTCAACTGTGAGCGAGACAACGCACAATGGTGCGGTGGCCGTCGGTGCCCCGCCGGCGCCGTCGGCTTTTGACGACGGCCTCAGCCCCGCGGAGCTTGCGGCCAAGTACGGGCTGTCCGTCAGCGGCGCCCGGCCGGGGCTGCTGAGCTACACCCGGCAGCTTTGGGGCCGTCGACATTTCATCAACGAGTTCGCCAAGGCGCGGACCGCGGCGCAGTACACGCAGGCCCGGCTCGGCCAGCTCTGGCAGGTCATGACCCCGCTGCTCAACGCGGCCGTGTACTACCTGATCTTCGGCATCCTGATCGGCACCCACAAGGGCATCGACAACTTCATCGCCTTCCTGGTGACCGGCGTCTTCATCTTCACCTTCACCCAGTCCTCCGTGCTCAGCGGCGTCCGGTCGATCTCCAGCAACCTCGGCCTGATCCGGGCCCTGCACTTCCCGCGCGCCTCGATGCCGATCGCCTTCACGCTCATGCAGCTCCAGCAGCTGATGATGTCGATGTTCGTCCTGCTGGCGATCGTGCTCATGACCGGCGAGGTGCCGGACATGTCGTGGCTGCTGATGTTCCCCGCGCTGCTGTGCCAGTGGGTGTTCAACACCGGTCTGGCCCTGATCGTGGCCCGGTTGGGCAGCAAGATGACCGACCTCACCCAGCTGATGCCGTTCATGCTGCGCACCTGGATGTACATGTCGGGCGTCATGTACAGCATCACCAAGCTCACCACGACCGCCCCGCACATCCTGAGGATCCTGCTCGACATCAACCCGGCCGCGGTCTACATCGACCTGATGCGCTTCGCGTTGATCGACAGCGTGACGGCGGCCCAGATGCCCGCGCACGTGTGGGCGATCGCCGTAACCTGGGCAGTGGTCGTCGGGGTGGGCGGCTACATCTACTTCTGGAAGGCGGAAGAGTCCTATGGCCGTGGCTGAACAGCAGGCGCTTCCCCCGGTGCAGGTGAGCAAGCCCAAGGTGCCCACCGTGATCGTGGAGAACGTCAACATCGTCTACACGGTCTACGGCGCCGGCACCGGAAAGGGCAGCGCCAGCGCGGCCCTGGGCCGGATGCTCTCCAAGAAGCGCCGCTCGTCCAACGTGCGCCGGGTGCACGCGGTCAAGGACGTCAGCTTCACCGCGTACCGCGGCGAGGCGATCGGCATCATCGGCTCCAACGGCTCGGGCAAGTCGACGCTGCTGCGGGCGATCGCGGGCCTGCTGCCGCCGGAGAGCGGCAAGATCTACACCGACGGCCAGCCGTCGCTGCTGGGTGTCAACGCGGCGCTGATGAACGACCTGACGGGCGGTACCAACGTCGTCCTCGGCGGGCTGGCGATGGGCATGTCGCGCGACGAGGTGCGCTCCCGCTACAAGGGCATCGTCGACTTCTCGGGCATCAACGAGAAGGGCGACTTCATCTCGCTGCCGATGCGCACCTACTCCTCCGGCATGGCGGCGCGGCTGAGGTTCTCCATCGCCGCGGCCAAGGACCACGACGTGCTGATGATCGACGAGGCGCTGGCCACCGGCGACCGCGCGTTCCAGAAGCGTTCGGAGTCCCGCATCCGCGAACTGCGCAAGGAGGCGGGCACCGTCTTCCTGGTCAGCCACAGCAACTCCTCGATCCGGGACACCTGCGAGCGGGTGATCTGGCTGGAGCACGGTGTGATGCTGATGGACGGTCCGACCGAGGACGTGCTGTCCGCCTACGAGGACCGCACCGGGAAGTGAGCACGGACCGGGCCGGCAACCGCCGGCCGGTCCACCCGGTCCGTCCGGTCCGGCGCGAGGCGCGCCGCCCGGGAGAATTTTCCGAAGAACCGATCCCCGCCGGATGATCCGGCGGGGATCGGTTGTTGTGGAGCTGTGTCGTCGTCCGCGGTTCGGGGCGCGCCCCCGGCGTACGCCGGGTGGTGCCCCGACGTAAGCTGTACCGGTGCTGGGAGCCTGCCGATGATCGATACCCGGGGACGGGTGTCCGCGAGTGAAGGTGCGGCGTGTCCGAAATGGGAAGTTTCGACGGGGCAGTGTAGAACGGGGGATGTGGCGGCCATGACGATCGGGACCCTCGCGTTCCTGGGCACGCTCGCCGCCTGTGCGCCGGGAACCCCGCGGTGACCGGGGACGTCACGTCCCGGGCCGTCCTGGACAAGGCTGCGCGCGAGAACTTCCCGGTGGCACCGGTGTTCCTGCCGCGTGCCTGGCGCCAGGACCTGATGGCCGTGTACGGATTCGCCCGGCTGGTGGACGACATCGGCGACGGCGACCTGGTCGACGGCGGCCGGCCCGACGCGGTCCGGCTCGGCCTGCCCCCCGAGGCGGCCGGCGACCGGATCGCGATGCTCGACGCCTTCGAGGCGGACCTGCGCCGGGTGTTCGACGGCACCCCCGCCCATCCGCTGCTGCTCGCGCTGCGTCCCACCGTCGAGCGGCACCGGCTCACCCCGGAGCCGTTCCTCGGCCTGATCGCCGCCAACCGGCAGGACCAGCAGGTCAGCCGGTATGCCACCTACGACGACCTGCTCGCCTACTGCGAGTTGTCCGCCAATCCGGTGGGCCGGCTGGTGCTCTCCATCACCGGTACCTCCACCCCGGAGCGGGTCCGGCGATCGGACGCGGTGTGCACCGCGCTGCAGATCGTGGAGCACCTCCAGGACGTCGCGGAGGACCTCGGCAGGGACCGGGTGTACCTGCCGGCGGAGGACATGAAACGCTTCTCGGTGAGCGAGGCCGATCTCGCCGCACCGACCGCGGGGGAGAAGGTGCGCGAACTGGTCGCGTTCGAGGCCGGGCGGGCCCGTGACCTGCTCGGTGAGGGCGGCGCCCTGGTCCGCAGCGTCCGCGGCCGACTCAGACTGCTGCTCGCCGGATTCGTCGGCGGCGGCAGGGCGGCATTGCGGGCGGTGGAGGATGCGGGGTACGACGTGCTGGCGGGTTCTCCCAAGGCCACCAAGCCCGTCCTGCTGCGTGAGGTGGGGTCGACATTGCGAAGAGAGGGGTGACCCGGACCGTGAACGGTTCCGCGCACACGTCCGGACAGGTACTTGCCGCATACAAGTACTGTGAGACCGTGACCGGCCAGGAGGCCCGCAACTTCGCCTACGGAATCCGCCTGCTGCCCACGGCGAAGCGGCAGGCGATGTCGGCGGTCTACGCGTTCTCCCGGCGGGTCGACGACATCGGTGACGGCGAGCTGCCGCCCGACGAGAAGCTGCGCCGCCTGGAGGGCGCCCGCTCGCTGCTGGAGCGGGTCGAGGCCCGCGAGGTGGAGGAGGACGACACCGACCCGGTCGCCGTTGCCCTCGCCGACGCCGCCAGGGTCTTCCCCATCCCGATGGGCGGGCTCGGCGAACTCATCGACGGCGTCCAGATGGATGTTCGAGGCGAGAGCTACGAGACCTGGGACGACCTGGCCATCTACTGCCGCTGCGTGGCGGGAGCTATCGGTAGGGTCTCGTTGGGCGTTTTCGGCACGGTGAATGGGCACGATCATGCACGTGCCGCCGAATACGCCGACACGCTCGGCCTCGCCCTGCAACTCACCAACATCCTGCGCGACGTCCGCGAGGATGCCGGCAACGGACGGACCTACCTGCCCGCCGAGGACCTCGCCAAGTTCGGCTGCGCGGAGGGCTTCCACAGCGACTCCCCGCCGCCCGGATCCGACTTCGCCGGGCTGGTCGAGTTCGAGGTCCGGCGGGCCCGCTCGCTGTTCGCCACCGGATACCGGCTGTTGCCGATGCTCGACCGCAGGAGCGGCGCCTGCGTCGCCGCGATGGCGGGCATCTACCGGCGGTTGCTGGAGCGGATCGCCGCCGACCCCGAGGCGGTGCTGCGCGGCCGGGTCTCGCTTCCCGGCCGGGAGAAGGCGTACGTCGCGGTCCGCGGCCTGGCCGGAGTCGACGCCCGGCGCACCGCGCGTACCCCCGCCCCCGTCGCCGACCCGCGGAGGGACGCGTGAGATCGACCCGCGTCCACCCAGCGGGTCCCACCGCGCAGTACGCTCCGTCCACGCCGTCCGTCCGTCCCGCTCCGCCCGCCCTGTCCGCGGGTCCGGTGGCGTTCGTGCGGCCCGTTCCGTACCCGTCGTCCGACCGAGCAACCCTGCCGGCGCTGACTGCGTCACCTTCCGCGACGGCTCGCCGCACCCCGCCTGGTGCGGCCCGAGGAGAACGCGCATGACGACCACCCGATCCGGCCCGGAGGCCGGCCCAGCCGGCGCCGCGGACGACGGCGGCGATCCCGCCCACGGGCGGCGGACCGCCGTCGTGGTCGGCGGCGGGCTGGCCGGGGTGACCGCGGCGCTCGCGCTCGCCGACGCCGGGGTCGCGGTGACCCTGACCGAGGCCCGTCCGCGCCTCGGCGGCCTCGCCTTCTCCTTCCGGCGCGGCGACCTGAACGTCGACAACGGCCAGCACGTGTTCCTGCGCTGCTGCACCGCCTACCAGTGGTTCCTGGACCGGATCGCCGCCCGCGACCTGGTGACGCTTCAGGACCGGCTGGACGTCCCGGTCTTCGACGCCGCCACCGGGCGGCTCGGCCGGATCGGCCGGGTGGCGCTGCCGGTTCCGCTGCACCTCGGGCCGAGCCTGCTGCGCTACCCGCACCTGTCGGTGCGCGAGCGGGCGTCGGTGGGGCGGGCCGCACTCGCGCTGCGCGCCCTGGACCTGGACGACCCCGCGCTGGACCGGATCGACTTCGGCAGTTGGCTCGCGAAGCGCGGGCAGTCCGCCCGGACTATCGAGGCGCTGTGGGACCTGGTCGGCGTGGCCACCCTCAACGCCACCGCGGGCGAGTCCTCGTTGGGCCTTGCCGCGAAGGTGTTCAAGACCGGGCTGCTGTCCGAACCGGGTGCGGCCGACATCGGCTGGGCCGCCGCGCCGCTCGGCGACCTGCACGACGTCCGGGCCCGCGCGGCCCTCGACGCGGCGGGCGTAAGGGTGTTGCTGCGGGCCCGGGCGACCGGCCTGACCCCCCTGACCGGCGACGCCGAGGCAACCGCCGACGGCGGCACGGGACGTGACGTCGCACACGCCGGCTGGCGGGTGGACGTCGAGACCGGCCCGGGCCGCGGCGAGCAACTGACCGCCGGCACCGTGGTGTTGGCGGTGCCGCAGCAGGAGACGCACGACCTGCTGCCGGCCGGCGCGCTGGCCGAGCCGGAAAAGCTCTTGCGCATCGGCACCGCGCCGATCCTCAATGTCCATGTGATCTACGACCGGCAGGTGCTCGAACAGCCGTTCCTGGCGGCACTCGGCAGCCCGGTCCAGTTCGTGTTCGACCGCACCAAGAGCTCCGGGCTCACCGGCGGCGGCCAGTACCTGGCACTGTCCCAGTCGGCCGCACAGGACGAGATCGACCTGCCGGTCGCGGAGTTGCGGCGGCGCTACCTGCCCGAACTGGAGCGGGTGCTGCCCGCCTCCCGCGGCGCCGGCGTCCGCGACTTCTTCGTCACCCGGGAGCGCACGGCGACCTTCGCGCCCACCCCCGGCGTGGGCGCGCTGCGCCCCGGACCGGCCACCCGAGCCCCCGGCCTCTACCTGGCCGGTTCATGGACCGCCACCGGCTGGCCCGCGACCATGGAGGGTGCGGTGCGCAGCGGCCTGCACGCCTCCCGACAAGCTTTGTCCGTCCTCGGACTGCCCTGCGAGTACGGCGTACTGGAGGCGGCATGAGTGCAATTGGTGCGACAAGAGGAGAGAACGTGACCGCTGACAGCGTGATCGCGCTGCTGGAGAACGGCCGCATCCTGACCACCCCCGTGCTGCGCGCGGCGGTGGCACGGCTCGCCCCGCCGATGGACACCGTCGCCTCGTACCACTTCGGGTGGATCGACCAGGCCGGCCGGCCCGCGGACGGTGACGGCGGCAAGGCGGTGCGCCCGGCGCTGGCCCTGCTGTCCGCCCAGGCCGCGGGCGCGCCCGCGGAGACCGGCGTGCCCGGTGCGGTCGCGGTGGAGCTGGTGCACAACTTCTCCCTGCTGCACGACGACCTGATGGACGGTGACGAGCAGCGCCGGCACCGCGACACGGTGTGGAAGGTGCACGGCCCGGCACAGGCGATCCTGGTGGGCGACGCGCTGTTCGCGCTGGCCAACGAGATCCTGCTGGAGCACGGCACCGCCGACGCCGGCCGCGCCACCCGCCGGCTGACCACCGCGACCCGCAAACTGATCGACGGTCAGGCCCAGGACATCTCCTTCGAGCACCGCGAGCGGGTCACCGTCGCCGAGTGCCTGGAGATGGAGGGCAACAAGACCGGGGCCCTGCTGGCCTGCGCCTCCTCCATCGGAGCGGTGCTCGGCGGCGCGTCGGAGTCCGACGCGGACGCGCTGGAGGAGTACGGCTACCACCTGGGGCTTTCGTTCCAGGCGATCGACGATCTGCTGGGCATCTGGGGGGATCCGGCCACCACCGGCAAGCAGACCTGGAGCGACCTGAGGCAGCGTAAGAAGTCGCTGCCGGTGGTCGCCGCGCTCGCCGCGGGCGGTCCGGCGTCGGAGCGGCTGGGTGAACTCCTGGCGGCGGACGCGAAAAATTCCGGATTGATCGAAACTGATGCCTTCAGTGAGGAAGAGTTCGCCCTGCGCGCGGCGTTGATCGAGGAGGCAGGTGGGCGGGAGTGGACGTCTCAGGAGGCCCGGAGGCAGTACACGACCGCTATCGCCGCACTCGACAAAATGGACATGCCGGACGAAATCCGACGTAAGCTCGTGGGCCTGGCGGATTTTGTGGTGGTCCGCGAAAAGTAAAGAGACAGACGTGGAGCGTATGACGTCGCCGGTCCCACTCACGTGACGGCGGACGGCCGCCCCCGACACCGCAGACGTCTCAACTGCAAAGGGGAAGCCATGACAGCGACGACCGATGGCAGTCCAGGAACGCCAACCCACCGGACACCTTCGGCCAGCAGCGCCTCGGAGCCGGATCCTGTTCCAGCCGGTGACACGGAGGCGGCGGCGCAGCGTGCCGTGCGGCGCGCCGCAGACCATCTCCTGGCACGGCAGCATCCGGACGGATGGTGGAAGGGCGACCTCGAGACGAACGTGACGATGGATGCCGAGGACCTGCTGCTGCGGGAGTTCCTCGGCATCCGTGACGCGCACGTCACCGCGGCGTCGGCCCGCTGGATCCGCTCCCAGCAGCGTGAGGACGGCGCCTGGCCGACCTTCCACGGCGGGCCCGGCGACCTGTCGGCCACCATCGAGGCGTACGTCGCGCTGCGGCTGGCCGGGGACGAGCCTGACCAGGCGCACATGCAGCTGGCCGCCAAGTGGTCCCGCGGCGAGGGGGGAGTGGCCGCGAGCCGGGTCTTCACCCGGATCTGGCTGGCCCTGTTCGGCTGGTGGAGCTGGGACGACCTGCCGGAGATGCCGCCCGAGGTCATCTTCCTGCCCAAGTGGATGCCGCTGAACATCTACTCGTTCGGCTGCTGGGCCCGGCAGACCATCGTGCCGCTCACCGTCGTCGGCGCCCACCGGCCGGTGCGGCCCGCGCCGTTCGGTATCGACGAGCTGCATCTCGACCCGGGCCGGCCCAACCCCAAGCGCCGCCGGAAGTCCATCACCAGCTGGGACGGCGTCTTCCAGCGCCTGGACCAGGTGCTGCACGTCTACCGCCGGTTCAGCCCGCGCATGGTGCGCCGCAGCGCGATGAACGCCTGCGCCCGCTGGATCATCGAGCGGCAGGAGGCCGACGGCTGCTGGGGCGGGATCCAACCGCCGGCCGTCTACTCGGTGATCGCCCTCCACCTGCTCGGATACGACCTGGACCACCCGGTGGTGAAGGCCGGGCTGGACTCGCTGGATCGTTTCGCCGTGTGGCCCGAGGAGGGCGTGCGGATGATCGAGGCGTGCCAGTCCCCGGTCTGGGACACTTGTCTGGCCGCGATCGCGCTCGCCGACGCCGGCGTTCCCGCCGACGACCCCGCGCTGATCAAGGCCGCGGACTGGATGCTCGGCGAGCAGATCACCCGCCCCGGCGACTGGTCCGTGCAGCGCCCGCAACTGGCGCCCGGCGGCTGGGCCTTCGAGTTCCACAACGACAACTACCCGGACATCGACGACACCGCCGAGGTGGTGCTCGCGCTGCGCCGGATCGACCACCCCGACCGGGCCCGGTTGGACTCGGCGATCGACAAGGCGGTGCGCTGGAACGTCGGCATGCAGTCGAGGAACGGCGCATGGGGCGCCTTCGACGCCGACAACACCAGCTCCTTCCCGAACCGGTTGCCCTTCTGCGACTTCGGCGAGGTGATCGACCCGCCGTCGGCCGACGTGACCGCACACGTGGTGGAGATGCTGGCCGCGCTCGGCCTGGAGCACGACGGGCACACCCGGCGCGGCATCGAGTGGCTGCTGTCGGAACAGGAGGACAGCGGCGCCTGGTTCGGCCGCTGGGGCGTCAACTACATCTACGGCACCGGGTCGGCCGTCCCGGCGCTGGCCGCGGCCGGGCTGGGCCCGGAGCACCCGTCGATCCGCCGGGCCGTCGACTGGCTGCACGAGGTGCAGAACGCCGACGGCGGCTGGGGCGAGGACCTGAGGTCGTACTCCGAGCAGGAGTGGGCCGGGCGCGGGCACTCGACGCCCTCGCAGACCGCGTGGGCGCTGATGGCGCTGCTGGCGGCCGGCGAGCGGGACACCGACTCCGTCGAGCGCGGGGTGCGATGGCTGGCCGAGACCCAGCTGCCGGACGGGTCGTGGGACGAGCCGTACTTCACCGGTACCGGTTTCCCGCGCGACTTCTCGATCAACTACCACCTGTACCGGATGGTCTTCCCGCTGACCGCGCTCGGCCGCTACGTGCGCTCCGAGCCCTTCGGCGCCGGCCACCCGGCGGTCCCGGCCGGCGCCGCGGCCACGCCGCCCGCCCCGGGGACGCCGGGCACCGTCTCGCCCACCACCATCGCGAGCACCGGAAAGGGGGCCTAGTTCGTGGGCCGTCCCCGACCCCCGCTGATGGTGGTGTGCGCCCTGCCCATCGAGCGCTTCGCGCTGCGCAGGGGCATCGCCAGAAGCACCGCGGACTTCCCCGTCACCGTGCTGAGAACCGGCATGGGGCCGAAGAACGCGGAACGGGCTGTCGTCCAGGCCCTGCAGGACCCGGCGCTGCACGAAGGGTCCGTCCTGACCACCGGCTTCTGCGCGGGGCTCGCCCCCGGCATGCGGCCGGGAGATGTCGTCGTGTCCGACGACGGGCACGAGAGCGCGACGCTGGCCGCCGCGCTCAAGGCCACTCTCGCGGACAGGGGACTCACCGTGCACACCGGCACGCTGGCGGAATCCGATCACGTCGTGCGGGGCGCCGAGCGCGCCGCACTCGCGGCGACTGGTGCCATCGCCGTGGACATGGAGTCGGCCGCGATGCGCCGCGCCGCCCTCGCCGAGGGCGCGCACCGCATCGCGGCGGCCCGCGTCGTCGTCGACACGCCCGAGTTCGAACTCGTGCGCGTCGGCACGCTCCGCACCGGAGTCATCGCATTCCGCGTGCTCAGAGATCTTGTTCCCGCCTTTCTCGATTGGCACCGCACTACCGTGCTCCCCTGGAGGTGAGCTAGATGGCCATGCCGCTCCGTCAGACCGTCCGCGTCGCGTCGTACCTCTTCGAACAGAAAATGGTCCGGCGTCGCGAAAAGTTCCCGTTGATCGTCGAACTCGAACCGCTCTTCGCCTGCAACCTCAAATGTGAGGGCTGCGGCAAGATCCAGCACCCGGCCGGAGTGCTGAAGCAGCGCATGCCGGTGGCCCAGGCCGTCGGGGCGGTGCTGGAGTCGGGTGCGCCGATGGTCTCCATCGCGGGCGGCGAGCCGTTGATGCACCCCCAGATCGACGAGATCGTCCGCCAGCTGGTGGCCAAGAAGAAGTACGTATTCCTCTGCACCAACGCCCTGCTCATGCGTAAGAAAATGGACAAGTTCACACCGTCCCCTTACTTTGCCTTTACTGTTCATATTGACGGCATGCGTGAGCGGCACGACGAATCCGTGGCGAAGGAGGGCACCTTCGACGAGGCCGTGGCCGCGATCAAGGAGGCCAAGCGCCGCGGCTTCCGGGTGACCACCAACTCCACCTTCTTCAACACCGACACCCCGCAGACCCTCATCGAGGTGCTCAACTTCCTCAACGACGACCTGCAGGTCGACGAGATGATGCTGTCGCCCGCGTACGCGTACGAGAAGGCGCCCGACCAGGACCACTTCCTCGGCGTCGAGCAGACCCGCGAGCTGTTCCGCAAGGCGTTCGGGGACGGCAACCGGAAGAAGTGGCGGCTCAACCACAGCCCGCTCTTCCTGGACTTCCTGGAGGGCAAGGCGGACTTCCCCTGCACTGCCTGGGCGATCCCGAACTACTCGCTCTTCGGCTGGCAGCGCCCCTGCTACCTGATGAGCGACGGCTACGTGCCGACGTACCAGAAGCTGCTCGACGAGACCGACTGGGACAAGTACGGCCGGGGCAAGGACGAGCGCTGCGACAACTGCATGGCCCACTGCGGCTACGAGCCCACGGCCGTGCTGGCGACCATGGGCTCGCTGAAGGAGTCCATCCGCGCCGCCCGGGAGACCGTCGCGTCCAACCGCGCGAAGTGACCTTCCCGTAAGCGGGTACGAGCCATCGGCGACGGCGGCCTTCGCCGTCGCCGATGGCTCGTACCCGCACTGCCACCGGCCGGTCAGCGGCCGGCGAACCACCGCAATCCCCGGCAGGAACGAGGTCCCTGTATGTCGATGCTGGAGAACATCAAAGGCCCCCACGACCTGAAGGCTCTGCCGGACGGCCGGCTCGACGAACTCGCCGCCGACATCCGCCACTTCCTCGTCGAGGCGGTCGCCAGGACCGGTGGCCACCTCGGCCCCAACCTCGGCGTGGTGGAGCTGACGATCGCGCTGCACCGCGTCTTCGACTCACCGGCCGACCGCATCCTGTGGGACACCGGCCACCAGTCCTACGTGCACAAGCTGCTCACCGGCCGGCAGGACTTCTCCAAACTCCGCAGCAAGGGCGGCCTGTCCGGCTACCCCTCCCGCGCCGAGTCCGAGCACGACGTGATCGAGAACAGCCACGCCTCCACCGTGCTCGGCTGGGCCGACGGCCTCGCCAAGGCCAACGAGGTGCGCGGCCGCGACGACCGGGTGGTCGCCGTGATCGGCGACGGCGCGCTGACCGGCGGCATGGCCTGGGAGGCGCTGAACAACATCGCCGCCGCCAAGGACCGCCCGTTGATCATCGTCGTCAACGACAACGAGCGCTCCTACGCCCCCACCATCGGCGGCCTGGCCAGCCACCTCGCCACCCTGCGCACCACCGACGGCTACGAGCGCTTCCTGTCCTGGGGCAAGCAGTTCCTCCAGCAGACCCCGGTGATCGGCCAGCCGCTCTACGAGTCGCTGCACGGCGCCAAGAAGGGCTTCAAGGACGCCTTCGCGCCACAGGGCATGTTCGAGGACCTGGGGCTGAAGTACCTCGGCCCGATCGACGGCCACGACATCGAGGCGGTGGAGTCCGCGCTGCGCCGCGCCCGCCGCTTCCACGGCCCGGTGCTGGTGCACTGCATCACCGAGAAGGGCCGCGGGTACGCCGCCGCCGAGCAGGACGAGGCGGACCACTTCCACACCGTCGGCGCCATGGACCCGCTGACCTGCCTGCCGCTCGCACCCTCCCAAGGACCCTCCTGGACCTCGGTGTTCGGCGAGGAACTGGTCGCGATCGGTGCCGAGCGGCCCGACGTGGTGGCCGTCACCGCGGCCATGCTGCAGCCGGTCGGCCTGGAGCGGTTCGCCGCCGCCTACCCGCACCGCGTCTTCGACGTCGGCATCGCCGAGCAGCACGCGGCGACCTCCGCGGCGGGTCTGGCCACCGGCGGGCTGCACCCCGTCGTCGCGGTGTACGCGACCTTCCTGAACCGGGCCTTCGACCAGGTGCTGATGGACGTCGCGCTGCACCGCTGCGGCGTGACCTTCGTCCTCGACCGGGCCGGGGTCACCGGCGTCGACGGCGCCTCGCACAACGGCATGTGGGACATGTCCGTCCTCCAGGTCGTACCGGGGCTGCGGATCGCGGCGCCCCGCGACGCCGACCAGCTGCGCGCGCAACTGCGCGAGGCGGTCGCCGTGGACGACGCGCCCACCGTCGTCCGCTTCCCGAAGGAGACCGCGGGCGCGCAGGTGCCCGCGGTCGGCCGGGCCGGCGGCGTCGACATCCTGCGCCGGCCCGCCGACGGGCTGGGGCCCGACGTGCTGCTGGTCTCCGTCGGCGCGCTCGCCGGCACCTGCCTGTCCGTCGCGGAGTTGCTGGCCGGGCGCGGCATCGGCGTCACCGTGGTCGACCCGCGCTGGGTGAAGCCGGTCGACCCCGCGCTGCCCGAACTCGCCGCCGCCCACCGCATGGTGGCCGTCGTGGAGGACAACGGCCGTGCCGCGGGCGTCGGTTGCGCGATCGCCCAGGCACTGCGGGACGCGTCCGTCGACGTGCCGCTGCGGGACTTCGGCATCCCCCCGCAGTTCCTGGCGCACGCCAAGCGGAGCGAGGTGCTGGCCGACATCGGGCTGACCCCGGCGGAGATCGCCGGGTCCGTCGGCGCGTCCTTCCTGCGGCTCGCCGCGCGGGACGCACGCGGGGCCGAGCCCGCCGCGGTGCCCGAGCCCGCCGCGGCGTCCGAGCCCGCCGCGGCGTCCGAGCCGGGCGCTGCCGGCGGGACCGTACCCGGTCAGGCCGACCCGACCGGTCCCGACGCCGCGCGCCCGGCGCATACTTCGGGTGGCAGCACCCCCCGCACGCGAGGAGCAGGTGAACGATGACATCGTCCGACCCGACACCGGAGCCGGAGCCCGGCAGCACCGCTCCCGGCGCTCCCGGCGGGCAGCCCAAGGGCTTCGACCTGGGCACGCTGCTCGCGGAGCGGGGCGGTGAGCGGTACGAACTGCACACCAAGCACCTGAACCACCAACTGCCGCGGATGCTGCACACCATCGGCTTCGACAAGTACTACGAGCGGGCCGAGGGCGCGCACTTCTGGGACGCCGAGGGCAACGACTACCTGGACATGCTCGCCGGGTTCGGCGTGATGGGCGTGGGCCGCCACCACCCGGTGGTCCGCAAGGCGCTGCACGACGTGCTGGACGCCGGCCTGCCGGACCTGACCCGGTTCGACTGCCAGCCGCTGCCCGGCCTGCTCGCCGAGAAGCTGCTGGCCCACACCCCGCACCTGGACCGGGTGTTCTTCGGCAACAGCGGCACCGAGGCGGTGGAGACCGCGCTGAAGTTCGCCCGGTACGCCACCGGCAAGCCCCGGGTGCTGTACTGCACCCACTCCTTCCACGGCCTGACCACCGGCTCGCTGTCGGTCAACGGCGAGGAGGGCTTCCAGGACGGCTTCGCGCCGCTGCTGCCGGACACCGAGATCGCCGTGGGCGACCTCGACGCGCTGGAGCGGGAGCTGAAGCGCGGCGACGTGGCGGCACTGATCGTCGAGCCGATCCAGGGACACGGCGTCCACATCCCGCCGACCGGCTACCTGCGGGCCGCGCAGGAACTGCTGCGCCGGCACAAGGCGTTGCTCATCTGCGACGAGGTGCAGACCGGCATCGGCCGCACCGGGGCCTTCTACGCCTATCAGCACGAGGAGGGCGTCGAGCCCGACCTGCTCACCGTGGCGAAGACCCTCTCCGGCGGGTACGTCCCGGTCGGCGCGACCCTCGGGAAGGACTGGATCTTCAAGAAGGTCTACTCCTCCATGGACCGGGTGCTGGTGCACTCCGCCAGTTACGGCTCCAACGCGCAGGCCATGGTCGCGGGCCTGGCCACGCTGGCGGTGGTGGAGGACGAGCAACTGGTGGAGAACTCCCGCCGGATGGGCGACCTGCTGCGCACCCGGCTGGCCGCGCTCGTCGACAGGTACGAGCTGCTCAAGGACGTCCGCGGTCGCGGGTTGATGGTCGCCGTGGAATTCGGCCGGCCCAAGTCGCTGAAGCTGCGCAGCCGTTGGACGATGCTGCAGGCCGCGCGCAAGGGCCTGTTCGCGCAGATGGTGGTCGTGCCGCTGCTCCAGCGGCACCGCATCCTCACGCAGGTCTCCGGGGACCACATTGAGGTCATCAAGCTGATCCCGCCGCTGGTCGTCGACGAGGCGGACGTCGACCGCTTCGTGACCGCGTTCACCGAGGTCATGGACGACGCGCACGGCGGGGGTGGCCTGATGTGGGAGTTCGGGCGGACGCTGGTGAAGCAGGCCGTCGCCAACAGGTAGGGCGGATCCGGGGAGCGGGGGGCGGGATGGCCTGGCGACACGGCAGGGACCGGCGCGGCGACGGGCGCGGCGCCCCGGGCGGGCCGGGCCCCGCCGTTCCGCCGCGCCCCGCCTTCCCGCCGACCGTCGGCGTCCCGCCGCCGGTCCCGCACCCGGCGGCGCCGCGCTCCGGCGGGAACCGGCCGTACGCGCCGCAGGCCGTCGACGCCGCGACGGTCGACGCCGTCAACGCGCTGAGCGCGCGCTGGGCGAGCCGGTTCACCGCGCCGGAGGAGGGCACCGCGTTCGGCGCCGTCGGGCTGTGGCCGCTGCTGGCCTTCCTCGCCGGCGCGGCGCGGGAGGGCGCCGTACGCGACGAACTGGCGGACGCGGTGGGCGTGGGCGCCGACGAGGCGCCCGACCGCGGCCGCGCGGTGATGACGGCGCTGGACGGGCAGCCGGGCCTGTCCACCGCGCTCGGGGTGTGGACCCGGGAACAGGTGCGGCTCCATCAGCAGTGGGTGGCGCGGCTGCCGCCCGGCACGCTGGGGCGGTTGACCGGTGACCCGGCGGCCGACCGGGCCGCGCTCGACGCCTGGGCGGCGCGGCGCACCCGCGGTCTGATCCCCGCGATGCCGGTGGTGTCCGGCCCGGCGGTGATGATGGTGCTGGCGAGCGCCCTGACCGTACGCACCCGCTGGCAGCGGGCGTTCACCCCGTCGCCGCTGCGGGCCGCCTCGGGGCCGTGGGCCGGGCGCACCGACCTGCCCGGGCTCACCCGCTCGGGCCCGGACCTCGACGAGGTACGCGTCGCCGAGGCGCCGGGCGGGCCGCTGACCGTGTACGAGGTCCGCGGTGACAACGGGATCGACGTGCATCTGCTGCTGGGCGCGCCCGACGCCGTTCCGGGCGCCGTGCTCGACGCCGGGGTGCGGGTCCTGGCGGGGGAGTGCGCCACGGTCCCGGGCAGCCGCCTGCCGGCGGGCCGGCCCGGGCCCGGGCTGACGCTCGGCGAGATCGACGCCGCGGAGCCCCTCGACCGGATCCGCCTGGACACGGCGCCCTTCCGGATCGGCGCCGAGCACGACCTGCTGGGGCGGCCGGCGCTGTTCGGGCTGGCGGCGGCGGCCACCGCGGACGAGCGCGGGCACTTCCCCGGCGCGACCGGCTTCCCGCTGGTGATCGGACAGGCCCGGCAGGCGGTGCGGGCGGAGTTCGGTGCGGAGGGGTTCGAGGCCGCGGCGGTCACCGCGCTCGCGATGCCGCCGGGCGGCGCGCCGCCGGCCTCCGCGTACCGCGCGAGGCTCCTCCGAGCCGACCTGACCCGTCCGTTCGGCTTCCTCGCCGTCCGCCGCGCCGACCGGCTCGTCCTCACGGCGGGCTGGGTGCCGGTGCCCGCGCAGGTGTGAGGGCAGCAGCCGGACGGGGCAGGGCCCGCCGGCCCGGTCAGGCGGTCAGCAGGCGCGCCTGGAGGCGGAGGCGGCCGGCCGGGGTGAGGGCGAGGCCCGCCTCCAGGTAGCGGTCGACGGTGCCCCAGCGCTCCTCGATGGTGTCGAACGCGGACCGCAGGTACTCGATCCGGGCCTCGAAGAGCGGGTCGAGCAGTTCCCGCACGGCGGGGTCGATCGCGGTACCTGTGGTCCCGTCGCCGCGCACCACCTTGTAGCGGCGGTGCCGGGCGTTGCTCTCCAGGTAGTCCGCCTCGATCGCGGACCGCTCCACCCCGAGGGCGAGCAGGATGACCGCGATGGAGGTGCCCGCCCGGTCCTTGCCGGCGGCGCAGTGCAGCAGCGCGGGTACGGCCGGCTCCCGGTCCACGGCGCCGTCCGTGGCCCCGTCCAGAGCCTCGCCGAGGGCCCCGTCGACGGTCGCGTCCTGCTCAGCGGGCCCGGCGAGCAGCGCGAGCATGCGGCCGTGCTCGGCGGTGCGCTCGACGATCAGCTTGCGGTAGGAGGCCGCCATCCGCTCCGCCGCCCTGCCGTCGCCGAGCGCGGCCTGGAGGGCGGCCAGATCGCCGTCGCGGACGGTCCGCCAGAAGCCCGCGTTCTGCGCCGGGTCGCTGAGCGGCATGTTGATGCTGCGGGTGCCGGGCAGCACGACGTCCGGCCCCTCCAGCGCGATGTCGTCGCCGTTGCGGAAGTCGAAGATCGTGTGCAGGCCGAGCGAGGCGAGGAAGGCGGTGTCCTGCGCGTCGGCGTGCGCGAGGTGGCCGCTGCGGAAGAGCACTCCCGGCCGCACCCGGCGGCCGTCCGCGGTGGGCAGCCCGCCCACGTCGCGGAAGTTGCGCACCCCGTTCAGCCGGGGTTCCGGGCCGGTCGCGGCGGACTGCCGCACTTCCTGCGTCACCGGTGCTCCTTGTCGTGAGGGGGTCGAGACGGGGGTCGTCGGGTCGTGACGGGGCCGGGGCGGGTTCGCCGGACGTCCGGGTCGCCGGACGCCCCGCACCTCCCGGGCCTCGCCGTGAGCTGCGCGCCTCGCGGACCGTCACCGGTCCCTTGCCGACGATACGGCAGGGCGGGCGGCGTCGTACCGAACGGTAGGTGTCCGTCGGTATTCCCGTCGGCGGCCGGTCCTTCCGGGCGGGACAGGTGGGATGAATCACGTGCCGCCGACCCGTCCTTACGGTCGCGTAGGTCGGCGGCCGAGGAGCAGGATGGACCGACGTGGCGGACCTGATACGGACAGATGACAGCGAAGGAAGCGGCGGGGAACGACCGGCGCCGGACGCGCCCGCGAGCCGGCCGGCGCCCGTGCTCGCGGCGGCCGCGACCGGGTTCGGGTCGTACGCGGCGGTGGGGGACAGCTTCACGGAGGGCGTCGGGGACCCCGGTCCCGGCGAGGCGTTCGTCGGCTGGGCCGACCGGTTGGCGGTGCTGCTCGCCGACCGCCGGGCGCTGGAGACCCCGCCCGGCGACTTCCGTTACGCCAACCTCGCGGTGCGCGGCCGGCTGCTGGACCGGGTGATCGAGGAGCAGGTGCCCCGGGCCGTCTCCCTCGCCCCCGATCTGGTCACCTTCTGCGCGGGCGGCAACGACATCCTGCGCCCGGGCAGCGACCCGGACGTGCTGGCCGAGCGGTTCGAGGGAGCGGTCGCCGAACTGCGCGCGGTGGTCGGCACCGTGATGGTGTGCACCGGCTTCGATACCCGCGGGGTGCCCGTACTCGGCCTGCTGCGCGGCAAGATCGCGACCTACAACGCGCACATCAGGGCGGTCGCCGACCGTTACGGCTGCCCGGTGCTCGACCTGTGGTCGCTGCGGGCGATCCACGACCGGCGGGCCTGGAGCGAGGACCGGCTGCACCTGTCGTCCGCGGGCCACGTGCGGGTCGCGCTGCGCGCCGCCCAGGTGCTCGGCCTCGACACGCCGACCGACCCCGACCTGCCCTGGCCGCCGGAGGCGCCGAGGCCGCCCGCGCAGGTCCGCCGGGACAACCTCCACTGGGCGCGGGAGTACCTGGTGCCGTGGATCGGGCGCCGGCTGCGCGGGGAGTCGTCGGGCGACGACGTGCTGCCCAAGCGGCCGGAGTTGCTGCCGCTGCGGCCGGACGGCCGCACCGCGACGCGCTGAGCGGTCCTACGGCGGGCCGAGCCGCCGCCAGGCGTGGAACGGGTTCCGCTCGCGCGTCCGCGCGCGGGCGGTCCACCCGCGCGGTGCGCCGAGGTTCGTCGCCCGGACGTCAATGGGGCGCGCGGTGCAGGGCCAGTTCGGCCCACACCACGCGCCCCGTACCATCGGCTGCGGGATCGGACCCCCAGGCTGCCGCCAGTACGCTCACCAGCAGCAGACCTCGCCCGCCTTCCTCGTCGGCAGTGGCCGCACACGGCATCGGGTCCCCCTCGCCGCGCCCCTGATCGGTCACTTCGAGCCGCACTGCCGAGCCGACGTCATGCAGTGCGCACGTGATTCTCCGGCTGTCGGTGTGACGGACCGCGTTGGTGAACAACTCGGTCATCACCAGCCCCGCGTCGTCCCTCAACTCGGCGTCCGCGCCCCATTCGCGCAGCCGGGCCCGTATCCGCGCGCGGGCGTCCGACACGGACGCGCACAGCGCGGGCAGCCGGAAGACGTCGTGGCGCGCGGGGGCGCCGACGTCCGCCCGGCTGTCGTGCCGGAAAGCGTGAGTTGAAAGGACCACACCGTAACTATGAGGCCCGCGCTGGACACATGGCAAGGTCCGAACTGTAAATTACAGAATCGACAGAACATGCTGTTGCCGGCGCTGACGTCATGACACACTGCTTGTCAGCCAAGGGACTTGGAGGAAGGCACGTGATGGACCCCCGGCCGGGTGGTGCACCGACGGTCCTGCGCATGGTGCTCGGCAAACGCCTCCAGGACCTGCGGGAGAAGGCCGGCCTCAGCTTCGAGCAGGCCGGCCGCGCTCTCGATGTGACCCACGCCACCATCCGGCGGATGGAAAAGGCCGAAGTCGGGCTGAAGATCCCCTATGTCGAGAAGCTGCTCACCACCTACGGGGTCACCGCGCCCGACGAGATCGGCGGCTTCCTCGCGCTGTGCCGCGAGGCCAACCGCCCCGGCTGGTGGCACAACTTCCGCGACGTGCTGCCCGAGTGGTTCAGCGCCTTCGTCAGCCTCGAGGGCGAGGCGGCCGTCATCCGTGCGTACGAGCCCCACTACGTCCCCGGGCTGCTCCAGGTCCCCAGCTATGCCCAGGCCGTGCTGCGCGCCGGGCTGCCCAACGCCGCCCCCGAGGAGATCGACCGCCTGGTCACCCTCCGGGTCGAACGGCAGGGGCTGCTCGACCGCCCGGACGCGCCGCTGCTGTGGGTGGTGATGGACGAGACGGTGGTGCGCCGCCCGATCGGCGGCCGCGAGGTGATGCGCGAGCAGTTGGGCGCGCTCATCGAGGCGACCGAGGCGCCCAACGTCCGGCTCCAGGTGATCCCCTTCACCGCGGGACCGCATCCGGCCATGTACGGCCCGTTCCACATCTTCCGGTTCCATCTCAAGGAGATCCCGGACATCGCCTACACCGAGAGTCTGGTGGGCGGCGCCTACTTCGACGACCGCGACGACGTGTCCGCCTTCCTCGAAGCCCTCGACCGGATGTGCGCGCAGGCAGCGCCGGCACAGAGCACCAAAGCCATCCTCGATGGCGTGCGCAAGGAGATCTGAACCATGGATCGCGTCACCAACGACAGCATCTACAACGGAATGCCCGCCATGGAGCTGGGCGCGGACGGCTGGCGGAAGCCGTGGAGCGGCGGCAACGGCGGTTCCTGCGTCGAGGCCAAGCGGCTCAACGACGGCCGGGTGGCGCTGCGCCAGTCCACCGATCCGGAGGGACCCGCGCTCATCTACACCAACCACGAGATCACGACGTTCATCCAGGGCGCCAAGTCCGGCGACGCGGACTTCCTGCTCGGATGACCACGAATCACCCGCGGCCGGACCGGACCGACACCCCCGACCAGGTGATCACGAAGCGGAGGACGGCGTGACCGACCAGGGGTTCACCGCCGGGGAGATCGACACCAGCCGGGCGCACCCGGCGCGGATGTACGACTACTACCTCGGCGGCAAGGACAACTACGAGGTGGACCGGCAGGCAGCCGACCGGGTCATCGAGGTCTCCCCGGACGTCGTGCTCGGCGCCCGCGCCAACCGGGACTTCATGCACCGCGCGGTGCGCTTCGTGGCCCAGGGCGGGATCCGGCAGATCATCGACATCGGCACGGGCATCCCGACCTCGCCCAACACCCACGAGATCGCCCAGGCGGTGTCCCCGGACGTCCGCGTCGCCTATATCGACAACGACCCGATCGTCGCCACCCACGCCGGCGCGCACCTGCTCGGCAACGGCAGTACCGGCTTCTTCCTCGCCGACATGCGCGACCCGGAGAAGATCCTCGGCCACCCGACGATCAGCCGGCTGATCGACTTCGACCAGCCGGTGGCGATCATGCTCGTGTCCGTCCTGCACTTCGTCAGCGACGCCGAGGACCCGCGGGGCATCGTCGCCACCCTGCGGGAGGCGATCTGCCCCGGCAGCCGGCTGGTGCTCTCGCACGGCACCGCGGACTTCCACGCCGCGACGGCCGACGAGGTCCAGGGCGCCTACGGCAAGGCCGTCGCCGGGCTGCGGCTGCGTGGCCACGACGAGGTGATGGCCCTGTTCGAGGGCTTCGACCTGGTCGAACCCGGGCTGGTCCAGGCGCCGTTGTGGCGCCCGGACGGGCCGGTGCCCGACGACGCGGAGAGCCGGCGGCGCGGCGTCTACGCGGCGGTCGGCACCAAGCGCTAGACCCCACCGGGGCGGAGCCACCGCTGCCGCCCGGAGGACACCGAGCAGGGGCCCCGCCGGTCACCCGGTCACCCGGTCCGCGTCAGGGGAAGCACGCGACCGGCCATCCGCCCGACGGGGCCCCACATCCGCACGCGCCGGACGGCCGCGCCCGATCGAGGGCACGGCCGTCCGGCGTTGCGCTGCCTGAAGGTGCCGGACTCAGTGGTGGGCCTCGACCTCGACGACCACGTCGTCCATCGACGCCGCGAAGTTCGCGCCCAGCGCCCGCGAGGGGGTCTGGAAGCCCGCTGCCAGTTCCGGCAGCCGCTCCACGATCCGCAGCACCGAGTCCGCCGTCATCCGGTACGGGTTCGGGCCGGTCAGCGTGGCCGCGACCGTGTTGCCCGCCGCATCGGTGGCCTGCCCCCACACCTCGCTGCGGGTGCCGCTCAGCCGGCGCTCGCCCGGCCCGCGCACCAGCCGGGCCACCGTGCCCGCGACCGCGCCGCGCAGCGGACCGAGCCGCAGTGCCCGGGAGGCGGCCACCACCGCCTGCGGCACCGCGGTGTACGTGGTCACGTCGGGAATGCCCGTCGAGTGGTAGGCGGTGCTCACGTCGCCCCACGGGACCGACACCACCGTGCGCGCGCCCGACGGGAAGGCGGCCCGCACCTGGCGGGAGCCCAGCGGCACGCTGCGGATCTCGCCGCCGCTGCGGATCCGACCGCCGTCGGGCGCGCCGCCCTCCATCATGGTCCGCGCGGTACCCGGGCTCGGGCCGCCGCCCGTCATGAACGCCAGGTCGAGCTGCGTCGCGTCCGGCAGCCGGGCCGCCAGCAGCGCCGCCACGCAGTCCGTCGGCACCACGTCGAAACCCGCACCCGGAAGGAGGGTCACCCCGGCCGCCTCGGCGCGCGGGCCGAGCGAGTGCAGCGACTCGAACACGTCGATCTCGCCGGTGATGTCCAGGTACGGCGTCCGCGTCTCCACGCAGGCGTGCGCCATCGGCAGCGCGGTACGGGCGAAGGGCCCGGCGCAGTGCGCGACCGCGGACACGCCGTTCAGCCCGCGACGTATCGTGCTCGGCTCGGAAAGGTCGAACACCCGGTGCTCCAGGCCGAGTTCGGCGGCGAACGGAACCAGCTTCGCGGCGTTGCGACCGGCCAGCACGGGGCGCCGGCCCTGCGCCACGGCACGACGTGCGATCAGGCGACCGGTGTACCCGGTGGCCCCGTACAACAGCCAGGTCATGGAGTGCGATCCTTCCGCGGCGGCGCTACGAGAGCTGACCGGAACCGTACACGCGGGGTCTGTCAGGCCGCTATTCGGTACGCGGCGGGCGGCAGGCGTGCGAGGCTTGGGGTATGAGCGACGCAAAGCAGGTGGCCGCAGCGGCCGCCGACAGCAACCCGCTGGATGCGGAAGAGGCCGCACCGGCCGATCCCGCGGAACCGGAAGGGGAGAGTACGGCGGCGCCCGCCGAGGACGAGGTGAAGCGCAAGTTCCGCGAGGCGCTGGCGCGGAAACAGGGCGGGGGCGGCCGCGGCGGCGCCGCGACGACCGGCCCGGACCAGTCCAAGATCCACGGTGCGCACGGGCGCGCGGGCGGCCCGCGCGAGTTCCGCCGCAAGTCGGGGTAACGCGACCGCCCGGCCGTCCCGTCCCCGCGCGTCGTACCTCGCGGTGGACGGGCGGCCGTCGGCGCGGTGCGCTCTCGCGGGCGGACCGCGGTGCCTCCGCGACCCCGGGCAGGTCACGGCCCTGCGGGCGGCCACGAGGCCGGGCGCCTGGCGGCGGGGCCCCGTTAGAGTCGAGCGGTGACCACGAATCCACTGCTGACCCCGAGCACACTGCCCTACGGCCTGCCGGCGTTCGCCGAGCTGGAGGACGCCCACTACCTTCCGGCGTTCGAGCGGGCCCTCGCGGAGCACTCCGCCGAGATCGAGCGGATCGCGAAGAACCCCGACGCCCCGACCTTCGCGAACACGCTGGAGGCGATGGAGTGTTCGGGCCGCCTGCTGGCGCGGGTGCGGGAGGTGTACGACAACCAGGCCGCCGCGCACCTCACCGAGGGCATCCAGCGGATCGAGGCCGAGGTGAGCGCGAGGCTGGCCGCGCACGAGGACGAGGTGCACCTCAACGCGGCGCTGTACGGGCGGATCAGGGAGCTGTACGAGGCCCGCGACACCCTCGACCTCGACCCGGAGTCGCTGCGGCTGCTGGAGCGCTACCGGACCGGCTTCGTGCGGGCCGGGGCGGAGTTGCCGGAGGAGGGCCGGGTCCGGCTGCGCGGGCTGAACGCGCGGATCGCGGCCGCCAGCACCGAGTTCGGGCAGAACCTGCTGGCCGCCAACAAGGCCGGCGCGCTGGTGCTCGACGACGTCGCGCAGCTGTCCGGGCTGTCCCCGGACGCGGTCGCGGCGGCCGCGGCCAACGCCCGCGAGCTCGGCCACGACGGCGCATGGGTGCTGAGCCTGCGCAACTTCACCAACCAGATCGAACTCGCCTCCCTGGACGACCGCGACGTCCGCCGCCGCTTCCTGGCCGCCGCCACGGACCGTGCGCAGGACACCAACGGGCCGCTCGCGGTCACCCTGGCCACCCTGCGCGCCGAGCGCGCCGCCCTCCTCGGCTACGACAGCCACGCGGCCTACACCGTCGCCGACACCACCGCGGGCAGCACCGAGGCGGTGACCGCGCTGCTGGAGAGCCTGGTGCCGCCCGCCGTGGCCAACGCCCGCCGTGAGGCCGAGGCGCTCGCCGAGACCGCCGGCGGTCCGGTCGAGGCGTGGGACTGGGCGTACTGGTCGGAGAAGGTCCGCAAGGAGCGGCACGCCATCGACCAGGCCGCGCTGCGCCCGTACTTCGAGCTGGAGGCGGTGCTGCGCGACGGCGTCTTCCACGCCGCGCACGAGGTGTACGGCATCACCGTCACCGAGCGGCCTGACCTGGTCGGGTACCACCCCGACGTCCGCGTCTTCGAGGTCTTCGACGCCGACGGCAGCGGGATCGGGCTGTTCCTGATCGACTTCTTCGCGCGGCCCACCAAGCGCGGCGGCGCCTGGATGAACGCGCTGGTCCAGCAGTCCCACCTGCTCGGCGACCGGCCGGTCATCGTCAACAACCACAACATCGGCAAGCCCGCTCCGGGCGAACCCGCGCTGCTGACGTTCAGCCAGGTCGACACGCTCTTCCACGAGTTCGGGCACGCCCTGCACGGGCTCTTCTCCGACGTGCGCTACCCGTTCTTCTCCGGCACCTCGGTGCCGCGCGACTTCGTGGAGTACCCCTCCCAGGTCAACGAGATGTGGTCGACCTGGCCGGAGGTGCTGGCGCGCTACGCCCGCCACCACGAGACCGGCGAGCCGATGCCGGACGACGTGGTGGTCCGGATGCGGGAGGCCGCGCGCTTCGGGGAGGGCTTCGCGACGGTGGAGTACCTGGCCGCCGCGCTGCTGGACTGGGCCTGGCACTCGCTGCCGGCCGGGACGGACCCGGGCGACCCGCTGGAGTTCGAGGCCCGCGCGCTCGCGGCGGCCGGCATCGACCTGCCGGCGGTGCCGCCGCGCTACCGCACCACCTACTTCAGCCACATCTTCGGCAGCGACTACAGCGCCGGCTACTACTCCTACATCTGGAGCGAGGTGCTGGACGCCGACACCGTCGACTGGTTCGACACCCACGGCGGAATGCGGCGCGCCAACGGCGACGTCTTCCGCCGCGAACTGCTGTCCAGGGGCGGCAGCAAGGACCCGATGGAGGCGTTCGCCGCGGTCCGCGGGCGCGCTCCGCGGGTGGAACCGCTGCTCGCCCGGCGCGGGCTGGGATGACGGGCCGGGATGACCCGAGCGCCGCGCGCCCCCGGGCCCGGAGGACCCGGGCCCGGGGGCGCGGGCGCTCAGCAGGCGAGCGCGGGCCCGGGGGACCCGCCGCCCGGCGCTACGCGTCCGCGACCCGGTCCTTCTGAGCCGGGGCGGGCGGCGGCCAGGGGCTCCACCCCGAGGTCGGGGTGACGGCGACCTCACGCCACCACGGGTAGGCGGCCGGCGGGTCGGCCGGCTCGAAGGGCTGGCCGACGAGCGGGGTGACCGCCCGCACGCCGGAGCGGTGGGCGTGGTCGAGGGTGCCCTCGCCCGGGTCGGACCAGGCGTGCGGCGCGAGGTTGAAGGTCCCCCAGTGGATCGGCAGCATGACGCCGTGGGAGCTGCCGCCGGACAGGTCCAGGTGGGTACGGACGCCCTCGGCGGGGGTCATGTGGATGTCGGGCCAGAACTCGCTGTACGCGCCGATCTGGATCATCGTGGCGTCGAACGGGCCGTGCCGCTCGGCGATGTCGGCGAAACCGGGGAAGTAGCCGGTGTCACCGCTGTGGTAGACGCGGTGGGTGCCGTCGGTGACGACCCACGAGGCCCACAGGGTCTGCTGCCGGCCGCGCAGGCCGCGCCCGCAGAAGTGCCGGGCCGGGGTGGCGGTCAGGGTCAGCCCGGCCAGCTCGGTGGACTCGTGCCAGTCCAGCTCGCGCAGCCGCTCCGGCGGCACGCCCCAGTGCTCCAGGTGGGAGCCGACGCCCAGCGGCACCACGAACACCGCGCCGCCGCGGATCAGCGCGACGATCGTCGGCATGTCGAGGTGGTCGTAGTGGTCGTGGGAGATGACCACCGCGTCGATGCCGGTCAGCGACTCGAGGGGCACCGGCGTGGGGTGCACCCGCTTCGGCCCGGCGAACGCGAACGGCGAGCACCGCTCGCCCCAGACCGGGTCGAACAGCACCCGCCGGCCGCCGATCTCGGCGAGTACCGAGGAGTGGCCCATCCACGTCAGCCGCAGACCCGAGGCCGGCGGCCGGGCGAGGTCGGCGAGCGTGGTGGGGTGCAGCGGGACCGGCCCGGCGGGCTTGCGGGACCGCCGCACCTCCTTGCGGAGGTTGGCCGGCAGCGCCTTCATCATGCTGCCGCTGGGCATGGTGCGGGCGCCCACCGGGTTCACGAAGGCGCCGTCCGCGTAGTTGGGGGAAGCGAGGATACGTTCCAGCCGCGCGCCCACGGCGTCCGCGCCGAACGGGGCGGGCCGCAGCTTCACGAGGGGGGACGGCTGTCGGCGGGCGCCGGTCACGGCTCCTCCTGGTGATCGATCGGACGGCGGGGTATCCGCCGCCTCCATTATGCGGGGCCGCCTGGAAACCGCCTCGTGTTCCGGAAGGGCCGGAAGAGGCGGCCGATCATGTGAACGCGACCGAGAGCTGGTCGCGCACCGGCAGGTAGCCGAGCCGCCGGTACAGGTGGTTGCTGACCGGGTTCGCCAGATCCGTGGCGAGCAGGACGTCCCGCGCCCCGGTGTCCAGCGCGGCCCGCGAGACCGCGGCGGTCACCGCCCCCGCGTACCCGCGGCCGCGCAGCTCCGCGGGGGTGTAGACGGCGACGATCCGGAGTGCGCCGTCCTCCGGGGAGGTGTGGCCCGCCATCGCGACCGGCTCGCCGTCGACCTCCCACAGGGTGCGGCCGCCGTAGCCGAGGGCGTCCTCCAGGACGCGCGCGACCCCCGGCGTGCTCTCCCCGATGTCCCGAGCGAACTCCTCGTGCCAGCGCACCAGCAGTCCGAGGTCGTCCCGCCCGGCGACCCGGGCGCGGCCGGGCGGTGCCGGGGTGCGCGGGGTCAGCGTGCCCAACCGGTGCAGCCGCTGCTCGCGTTCGACCCGCAGCCCGGCGCCGGTCCGCTCCTGCCACGCGGCGCCGAACGCGCGCACCGCCTCCGCGTCACCGCGCGCCCCCGCCAGCGGGCCCTCCCACGCGGCGGCGAGCTCGTGCAGGGCGCGCTCCGGACCCCGGGCGAGCAGCGGCGGATACGGCGGCGTGCACAGGAAGGCGGCCGCCACCTCGCCGCCGTCCTCCTCGCGCCACCATCCGAACCGCGGCGCCTGCGGCCCGTACGCGTCCGCACCCCGCCGGCGCAGCGTCCCGGAGACGGTGCGCAGCACGGAGTACTCCACCGGGCGCCGGTCCAGGAAGCCGCCGGCCGCGGTGCCGAACTCCGTCACGGACTCGGTGATCATCCATCCCATCCGCCTATCCTGGCCCACCCTCCGGCGCCCCCGCATCCGGAATTCCCCGCGGTCCGGGCCGACTTGGCGGTGCCGGTCGACGCGCCGGACCGACGTGCGCGGCCCTCCTGACGCGGTCCTCCCGACGCGGCCGGTTCTCCACGGCCGGTCCGGTCATCCCTGGGCCCGGCCGCCGAACTCCGTGCCGAACTGCGTGCCGAACTCCGTGCCGGAGCCGTCCTCGGAGGCGTCGTCGGGTACGTCGCCCGGTATCGCCCCGGACAGCTCGTCCAGCACCATCTCCTCCAGCCGCTCCAGCGTCTGCTCCATGCTGCCGATCCACACCTGCCCGTCGCGCATCCCGGCCCGCTCGTCCGCGGGGGCGCGCGAGCAGTCGTAGGACTCGGTGACGAGGGTGCTCGCGGGGCCGGTGGGGGTGAGGGAGTAGGTCCAGCGGTGGCCCCACCGGGCGCCGGACGCGTCGTGGTCGGGATGGCCGCGGCCGGCCTCCGGCTCCCAGGCGATGCGGCGGTCCTGCTCGAACTCGACCACGTGGTTGTTCATCTCGTAGTGGCCGTGCGGCGCGTGGTACATGCCCATCACGAAGACGTCGCCGACGCGGGCGACGGCCGTCTCGGTGACCGCGCCGCGCAGCATGCCGGAACCGTCGAGATCGGTGTGCCGGGCAGGGTTGGCCAGGACGCGGAAGAGGGCGGCGGCCGGCGCGGGGATCAGCCGCGACACGGCCACCGGCTCGTACGAGGACTCGTCGGTCATCATGTGCACCTCCTGCTCCCGCAGGGTAGGGGCCGGCACCGACAACGGGTCCTGGCGGCGCCCCGCTACGCGGTGGACCGGCCGAGGTAGGTCAGCGGCCCGGGGTCCGCCACCGGGATCTCGTGGAAGCCGAGCCGGTCGTAGAAGGCGCGGGCCGGGGTGTTGGTGGTGAGCATGCCCAGGTGCACCGCGGGGACGCCCTTCGCCGCGAGCGCGGCCAGGTACGCGGTCATCAGGGCGCGGCCGTGCCCGGACCGCTGGGCGCGCGGGAGCAGGTCGAGATGCAGGTGGGCCGGGTAGGTGGCGAGGTCCGGGAGCACCATCCGCTCGGGGGTGTGCAGCAGCAGGGTCATCAGCTCGGTGGCGGTGGCCGGTTCGGCCGCGGATCCGTCGGGCGGCGCGGGCCACCTGCCGGCCACGGTCGGCAGCCACTCGGCGCGGAACCGCTTCACGAACGCGGCGGTGTCCGCGGCGCCCAGGATGTAGCCGACCGGCTGCCCGTCGCCCTCGTCGACGACGAAGGCGAGGTCCGGTTCGAGCACCGCGTACGGCGCGGCGAAGATCGCGCCGACCAGGTCGCGGTCGAGCTCCGCGTAGGAGGCGGTGGCGTCCGCTCCGCCGTCAGCGGTGCGCAGGCATATGTCGTACAGCGCGGGCAGGTCGGCGGGGCGGTACGGGCGGACGGTGCCGGTCACGGCTGCTCCGGTGCGTCGAGGTCGGTGGTGGGCCCTTCGCCGGGGCCGGCGAAGGGGTCCGGCCCGAACGGGGGCCGCGGGGCGGACGGCCACCCCGAGCCGATCGCTCCGGGGCGGTCCCGGCCGGCGCGCAGGGCGGTAAAGGTGAAGGAGAACGTCGCCGGGGCGGCGGCCAGCCGGAAGTCCGGCAGCACCTCGGGCCCGCAGGCGTGGCTGCCCACCCCGTGCAGCCCGTGGTCCAGGTGCAGCCACACCGCCTCCCCGCGGGTCAACTCGTGGGTGTGCTCGGCCGCGTCGAGTTCCTCGGTGCTCCACGGCCGTGCGGTGAACCAGAACGGCGGCACCCCCGACACCCGCAGTCCTGCGCCGTCGGAGCGGCGCAGTTCCGCCCACCGCACGTCCGCCCGGGCGCCGTTCTCCTGCGGGCGCACGTAGGGCGTCTGGAGGCCGTCGACGGTGGAGCGGTACCGGCCCAGCCGGGACGCCTGCCGGGTGTCGGGATACGCCTCGCCGGGCCCGCCGCCGTACCACTCCACGGCCTCCAGCATGGGGCTCAGCCCCAGCCGTATGCCGAGCCGGGGCAGCGGCAGCGTCCACGGCCCCTCCGGGGTGACGTCGACGGTGAGGTCGAGCCGGTCACCGGTGGCCGCCCAGCTGTAGACCGCGCGCAGCCCCAGGTCCGAGGCAGCCGGGGCGACCCGGGTGGTGACGGTCAGCGTGTCGCCGCCGACGGAGACCTGGTCGATCCGGTGCCGCATCCGGTCCAGGCCGGCCTCGCGCCAGAGGTGTTCGAGCCGCCCCTGCGGATGCCATCGCGTGCCGCGGTCGTTGTCGATCGGCGCGCGCCACACGTCCAGCCGCGGGCCGTGCACCACCGCGCCGTCCAGGTAGCGCAGCGTGCCGTCGGCCGCGTCGAACGTGCCCGGACCGAGCACGATCATCCCGCCCTCGACCCGCCGCGGGCTGTGCGGCGCACCCGGCAACGCCCGTGTCCACGCGGTCGATCGGGGCACCTCGAACTGCGCCCACGCCACCTCGTGGCCGGACGGCGCCCAGGCGGTGTCCTCCGCGAGCACCGCACGCACCGTCCAGCAGGCATCCCCGGCCCGCACGATCCGCGGCATCCGCGGCAACTCCACCTCGACGGTGCGACCGGGCGCCACCGCGGGCAGCTCCAGCCGCCCCTCGTCCCTCGGTTCGCCCTCCACCTCGTAGCTCCACCGGAAGGACAGCCCCGAAAGGTCCACGAAGTCATGGCGGTTGGTGATCGCCAGCAGGCCGCGCGCCAGGTCGGCGGCGAAGCCGACCGGCTGGACCACCTTCTTGTACTCGACCAAACCGGGGGAGGGGGTCCGGTCCGGGAACAGCAGCCCGTCGCAGACGAAGTTGCCGTCGTGCAGCTCCTCGCCGAAGTCCCCGCCGTACGCGAAGTAGCTGCGCCCGTCCGCGGTCCGGCGGCGCAGGCCCTGGTCGATCCACTCCCACACGAAGCCGCCCTGGCAGCGCTCGTAGGTCTCGAAGATCCGCTGGTACTCGCTGAGTCCGCCCGGGCCGTTGCCCATCGCGTGGGCGTACTCGCACAGCAGGAACGGCATCGCCCGGCGGCGCGCGTCCGCCGCCGCGTCCGGCAGGGGTGCCTCGGCGCGGCGCCCGATCGCCTCGCTCTCCGCGTGGTCGGCGTACATCCGCGAGTAGACGTCCACGTCCGCGCAGGACAGGTCTCCCTCGTAGTGGATCGGGCGGGCCGGGTCCCGGTGCCTGATCCAGCCGGCCATCGCGGACAGGCCGCGCCCGGTGCCGCACTCGTTGCCCAGCGACCACATCACCACCGACGGGTGGTTCTTGTCGCGCTCCACCATCCGCGCGGCCCGGTCCAGCAGCGCGGGCGTCCACCGCTCGTCGTCCACCGGGTTGCGCCGCCACCCCACCTCCTCGAAGCCGTGCGTCTCCAGGTCGCACTCGTCGATCACCCACACGCCCAGCTCGTCGCACAGGTCCAGGAAGGCCGGGTGCGGCGGATAGTGGCTGGTGCGCACCGCGTTGACGTTGTGCCGCTTCATCAGCAGCAGGTCCCGGCGCATCGTCTCCAGGTCCACCGCCCTGCCGTGGTCCGGGTCGAACTCGTGCCGGTTCACCCCCCGGAACAGCACGCGCCGCCCGTTCACCTTCAGCACGCCGTCCTCGACGCCCACCGTGCGGAAGCCGATCCGCAGCGGGACCCGTTCGCCCTCGGTGGCCAGCTCCGCGTCGTACAGCCGGGGTATCTCCGCCGACCAGGGCTCCACCGGCACCCGCACGGTCTCGCCGGTCTCGATGTCCAGGCCCAACTCCGGTACGGTCACGGTCCCTTGCGGCTCGCAGTCGACACGCAACGACCCGGTGCCGGTCAGGTGGTCGTAGTCGCAGTGCACGAAGAAGTCGGTGACCGCGCCCTCGGGCCGCTCGATCAGCGTGACCTCGCGGAAGATCCCCGGCAGCCACCACATGTCCTGGTCCTCCAGGTAGCTGCCCGACGACCACTGGTGCACCCGCACCGCCAGGACGTTCCCGCGCGGCCGCAGCAGGTCGCCGACCTCGAACTCCACCGGCAGCCGGCTCCCCTTGAAGGTGCCCAGCTCCTCGCCGTTGAGCCAGACCCGGGCGCAGGAGTCCACCCCGTCGAAGCGCAGCACCGCGGCGCCGCCCGGCCAGTCGCCCGGCAGGTCGAACCCCCGCAGGTGGTCCCCGGTCGGATTCTCCGTGGGCACCCGCGGCGGGTCGATCGGAAAGGGGTAGCGGATGTTGGTGTACGCGGGCCTGCCGTGGCCCTGCAGCGGCCAGTGCGACGGCACCGGCAGCACGTCCCAGCGCGAGGCGTCGAACCCCGGCCGGGCGAACGAGTCGTCCTGCTCCCGCGCCGTCGCCGACAACCGGAACCGCCAGGCCCCGCCCAGGCTCACCCTGCGCGCGTCGGACACACCCGTCCACGCCCGGGGCGGGAGCGCTCCCGTCCCGGGCCCCATGTCCTCGTAATACGGAAGCGGCCCGGACGGCGCCTCGTCCATGGTGGTGCTCCTTGCGTCCCCGTTGTGGATGTGTCGACCTGCGACGACGATTCTTCGCCAGCGGGGAGGGGCGGCGCCAGTGATCACGCGGACCGATTCGCGGGGGTGTCGGTGCGGCGGGGCGCGGAGGGGGTGCGCCGGGGGTACTCCCGGGGTACTCCGGGGCGCTTCCGGGGGACGCCGAGGATGCGCCGGCGCGGGTGACGGGTGTGCGGGCGCGGGCGCGGGTGCCGGGCGCGCGGGCGCGGGCGCGGGTGCCGGGCGCGCGAAGCGCCGGGCGGGCTACCCCTCCAGGAAGCCGTCGATCCGGCGGCGCAGGCCCGCCGGGTCCAGGCCGTGCGCGGCGATGTGGTCGCGGGCCGAGCCGTACCGCCGCAGCTCCTCCCGGCTCGTGCCCAGGGACAGCACCCGGTGCGGCACGTCGGCCAGCGCCCGGTTCGCGAAGTCCGCCGAGGTGCCCGCGAGATACGGCTCGACCAGCACGAGGTCGGGTACGTCCGCGCGCAGCACCGCGTCGTGCACGGTGGCCGCGTCGAACGGCCGCACCGTCGAGGCGTACAGCACGGTCACGTCGCGGCCACCGGTCGCCTCCAGGACCGGGTACAGCATCGGCCCGACCGCGAGCACCACGCCCGCCCGCCCCTCGCGCACCACCTGGAAACGCCCCGGGGGCACCGCGACCGGAGCGAGGTTCGTCTGGTCGCTCAGCCGGACGTACACCCGGCTGTCCCCGTCCGCCGCCGCGTGCCGCAGCAGCGCCTCCGCCTCGTCGGGGTGCCCCGGCACGTGGACGGTCCACCCCTCCAGCGTGTCCAGCAGGGCCACGTCGCCCGGGCTCTGATGGGTACGACCGCCGGCCGCGTTGTCGTACGACGCCCCGGCGCTGACCAGCACCGCGCCCACGCCCTGGTGGTTCAGGTCCAGTTTCACCTGCTCGAAGGGGCGCTCCACCAGGAAGCTGGCGAAGGTGTGCACCAGGGGGCGCAGCCCGGTCAGGGCCATGCCGCTGGCGACGCTCACCAGCAGTTGCTCCCGGATTCCGACGTCGACCACCCGGTCCGGATGGGCCTTCGCGGCGTCGGTGAACCGGTCACTCGAGATCACGGCGAGCACGACCGCGAGGCGCGGGTCCTCGTCGAGGAGGCGGCTGGCGACCGTGCCGAAACGGTCACGCATGGTGTCCATGGGGTGCTCCTTGAGGTGAGGTGGGTGGGGCGGGTCGGTGGTGCGGGTCTCGGTGGTGCGGTGGGGTGCGAGTTCGGTGAGGTGTCGGAGGGCCGGGGTGCCGGAGTACGGGGGTGCGGGGGTCCCCGGGGACGGGTGCGGGGAGCGTGGTTGCGCGGGGGTGTCGAGGTGGAGGTCGGCGATGCGTGGCCGGTGTGGCAGGTGCGGCCGGGCTCAGTCCTTCGGCTCGACCTCGGCCACCACCACGTGCGGGCGGCCGGGGTGCGGCGCGGTGAACGCCTCGTACAGCGCGTCGTGGTCGCGCCCGTCGATGGTCAGGGCGGACCAGCCCTCCATGGCGAAGCGGGCGGCGAGTCCACCCCGCCAGCCGTAGGTCGCCGACCGGTTGTCGATCGCCACCACGTGCAGTCGCTCCAGGCCCATCGCCCCGGCGAGCTGCACCGCCTCGTGGTTGCTGCCCTCGTCCATCTCGGCGTCGCCGACCAGCGCCCACACCGCGGGACCGGTCAGACCCTGTGCCCGCAGACCCAGCGCGCTGCCCACGGCCAGCGGCAGCCCGTGCCCGAGCGAGCCCGAACCGATCTCCACGCCCGGCACCAGCATCCGGTCCGGGTGGTACCCGAGCGGGGAGTCGTACCCGCCGAAGCCGGGCAGCCACGCGCGCGGCACGAAGCCCTTCGCGGTGAGCACCGCGTAGTACGCCATCGGGCCGTGCCCCTTCGACAGCAGGAAGCGGTCCCGCTCCGGGTCGTCGGCGGTGTTGGGGGAGACCCGCAGCACCCGGTCGTACAGCACCCACAGCGCGTCCAGGGTGGAGGTCGCGGCGGGGTCGTGCTTCTCGTCGCCGCTCATCAGCGACATCAGCGGCTGGAGGTCCTGGTAGCCGTACCCGCCCCGCGGGTGGGCCGACTCGTGCGCGTGCGGCGCCGCTGCGGGCGCCGGCTCTCTCGTCGTCGTCATGTCCCGAGGGTGCGACTTCAAGTCCACTTGAAGTCAAGCGCTACGCTGGCGCGGTGAGTCTCTCCACCCGTGACCGCCTGACCATCGGCGAACTGGCCGCCCGCAGCGGCAACGCCACGTCGGCGCTGCGCTATTACGAGGAGCTCGGCCTCATCCAGTCCGAGCGCACCGCCGGAGGCCAGCGCCGCTACCGCCGGGCCACCCTGCGCTGGCTCGCTTTCGTGAGGGCCGCCCAGCGGATCGGCCTGAGCCTGGGGGAGGTCCGCGACGCGCTCGCCCACCTGCCCGTCGACCACGTCCCCAGCGCGGCCGACTGGAGCCGGGTCGCCCGCACCTGGCAGCACCGGATCGACGAGCAGATCGCGGAGCTCCAGCAGGTCAGGGACCAGCTCACCGGCTGCGTCGGCTGCGGCTGCCTGTCACTGACCCGCTGCGGGCTGTACAACCCGGAGGACACGGCAGCGCGCCGGGGGTCCGGCGCCCGTTACCTGCTGGGCGACGAACCCCTGGCGCGCTGACCCCCCGGGCCCATGGCCCCCCGGCCCCCGGGCCCCTCGCGGGGACGCGGCTCTCACATCCCTTCGACCTTGAACGGGTCGTGCTCTGCGAGCAGCTTGTCCAGCCGGGCCTGGTCCACCCGGTTCGACACCTGCCCCTCCTGCTGCCGGTCGCGGATCACCTTCGCCAGGGTGAAGGTCGCCGTCACCACATAGAGCAGTCCCACCGCCAGGAACGCCCGAACCCACGCGTCCACCGGCAGATACGCCACCCCCACCACCATCGCGCCCAGCGCCAGCCCGAACGAGATCGCGGCCTGCGCGGCGTATGCGGCAGTCGTCTGCTGCTGAATCACCTTCGTCATGCCCCCACTCTCCCCGGACGTGACCCACCCCACATGAGTACGCCTACTCAACCCACCTCCGACCCGGCCCCCATAGTGAGAGCGACCACCTCCCCCGGTGCGGTATTGTTTTCCCTGCGCGATCACCCCGGGTTCACCCCGGACGATCAAGCATCGGGACGTGGCGCAGCTTGGTAGCGCACCTGACTGGGGGTCAGGGGGTCGCAGGTTCAAATCCTGTCGTCCCGACAGTGCAGGAAGGGCCCGTTGGGCTGGCATTGCGCCAGGTCAGCGGGCCCTTCGGCGTTGTTGGCAGCTGTTCCCGTGCGGGAGTGGTCGAGGTGCCGGGGGTCGGCTGGGGACCAATTGGGGACCACGGCTCTAGAAAACCCGCAGGTCAGGACGTTTTCGGCCCGATTTGGCGCTGCTCGGCGGCGACCTCGCCTTGTGCACTTCCTACAACCCTCGAAGCCTTGCCGAGGGGGAGGAGAGGGCGGGGGCAGGTCGGGCTTCGTGGTCAGGTGGGCGTTGAGGGTGTGGCCGGCGTGGACGACGGAGTGCAGGTCGGGGTGGAGGTAGCGCTGGGTGGTGGTGAGGGAGCCGTGTCCGGCGATCAACCGCAGGACATGGAGGGGGACTCCGGCGTCGGCCATCCACGTGAGGCCGGTGTGGCGCAGGTCGTGACGGCGCAGGTGCTCGTAGCCGAGTGAGTGGACGACTTCGTCCCAGTGGGTGGCATCGCGCAGTACCGCGGTGGTGATGCGTCCGCCGCGTGGCCCGGTGAACAGGCGGGCGTCGGGCTGGTTCCCGGTGGCGAGGACGCGCTGGGCGACCATCGGGCGGACTTCCGGTATGAGCGGGACGCGGCGGGCAACCTTGCCCTTGGTGTTCTTGTCGGCGAGTCCGCCCGGGGAAGGTGTGGTCTGGCGGCGCACCGTCCAGATCCAGTGGGCGCGGTCGATGTCTTTGACGCGGACGCCGGAGACCTCGCCGATGCGGGCGGCGGTGGAGGCGGCGAAGACGACGGCGTCGCCCCAGCCCGTGTACTGGTCGGCGGAGCGGGCCACCAGTGCTGCGGCGAGTTCCTGCAGGGCCGACCAGTTCGGTAGCGCCAGTGCGCGGGGGTCGTCGAGTTCGTCCTCGGCCTGCTGGTATTGGCGTTGCCAGCCCTTGATGTGGGCGGGGTTGGTGCTGATCAAGCCGTCGCGGACGGCCTGTTCCATCACGCGGACCAGGACGGCGAGGGTGTTCTTGACCGTGGAGCGGCCTTCGCCGTCGGCGATCCAGGCGTAGACGGTGCGGTCGACGGTGCCGTTGGTGACCATGGTGATGGGCAGGTGTCCCAGTGCGGGGACGACGCGTAGCCGCCAGCCGTTCATGTAGGGGTCGATGGTCTTGGGTTCCAGGCCGCGCAGCGCCAAGGTCATGTGGGCATCGCCGTACGCCGCGAGGGTCTGGGTTCCCGAGGCAGGGTTGATCCCGCGGGCGGCCGACTCGAGCAGAGAGTCGATCCACTCCTGCGCCGACTCCTGAGTCAGGTGCATCTGGGCGACCGAGCGGCGACGTTTGGTCGTCGGGTCGGTCCAGCGGACGCGAGCCTTGTAGGGGAGCTTGCGTCCAGGGCGATGCTCGATGTCCTCGGACAGGTGAACGGCCAGGGGGAGTTGATGGCGGTAGGGCAATCAGGCTGCCCTTGGACGAGCGCCGGGTGTGGTGCGTCGATCTTTCAGCCACGTCTGCAGATCGTCGACGTCGTAGAGGACGACTCGCTCGGACAAGCGAATGAACGGCGGACCCTGTGGCGGTCGTTCCGCGCGCCAACGCCGGACGGAGGACCCGTCGACCCGTAGCAGCCGGGCTACCTCCCTGGTGGTCAGGAGGCACGAGTTCGTCAGGCCGGGTGGAGTCACCTCCGGGGCAAGGCCTGCCGTCGGGGCACTGGTTACGGATATGGCGAAGTCTGGTGGCATGCACTTCCTTGGTGGGGCGACATCGAGGCGAGCGGTATGCGGACTGAGGACACGCAGATCAGTGATGGCCGCTCAGCGGCAGACAACGCGTGTGCTGCGATTCGATGTCTATTCTCACCAGGAAACGCGTTTTTCCTGACGGCATTTTCCGTGCTATCTAGCTTCCGAGAGGCGCACGCAAGCCTCAGATGAAGGTCGGGTGTAGGGGCGACTGACGAAGACTGTTGGCCGACCGTCCGCAGAACGCGCCGCGTGGGGAGCGCTTGGAGCCGTCGAAACGGCAGTAGTGCCGACGGGAGTCATGCTGCACAGCGCAGGAGGGGGAAAAGAAGCCCGCACCGTCGCCCTGCCACCCGAACTCGCCGCGACCCCACTCGCCAAACGCCCCTACGACCTGCGTCACTCCGCCCTGTCCACCTGGCTCGCCGCGGGCGCCGACCCCGCAGAAGTCGCCCAACGCGCCGGAAACAGCGTCGAAGTCCTCCTCACCCGCTACGCCAAGTGCCTCTATGACCGCCAGTCCATCAACAACCAACGCATCGAACACCTACTGAGCGCCTACGACCAGCCGAACGAGCCGGACCAGACGCACGAGTAGCCCGACCGGCGACAGTGTCGGTCCTCACCGGCAGCAGTAGGCGCGGTGTCCGGAGAGGGGCCCCTCGGGCGAAGGTGAGCAGAGCAGGGGGCGCACGATAGATCTGATCAGCCCTCGGATGGTAACTGCCCCACCCGTCCCTGCACTCGTACTCGTCACGGTCGCCCATGGGTTGCCAGACCGACGCTTCCGTTCACCGCGCCTCCCGAACGTTCGAGAGGCGCGGTGAACGCATAACACATCCATCTGTACATCGGAGTTGACTGTGGGATAGATGAGTTATCCGAGGCATTGGCTTCGCACGCCGAGGAGTTCGTTCATAGTCCGAGCGTCGGGAACCGTACTGGCTCTGGTGTTCAACATCATTCAAACGATCCGAAGCAGCACGGATCACGCCAAGGCAGCCGACGCATGTCGACCGCGTGGTGCGGGTGTGCCACCGCCTGCGGGGCGGGACCGGACACGGCCGGCCCCGGAGCCGCACCGCAGCACCTGGGAGGGGATGCCGCGGTGCGGGCCGAAGGGCGGTCGAGGGTGGGGGCAGGTATCGGGCGACGCTCAGCGGGCCGTGGGCAGCACCCGCGTGTGGTCGATCCGCACCGCCTGGAGCGCGTTCGGGTCCAGGCCCAGCAGGCTCAGTATGGTGGGCGCGATCTGGGTGGTCTCGACAGGCGCCGCCACGTGCCTGCCGTGCTGGGTGTCCGCTCCGGAGACGACCAGGGGGACATCGCGGTCGTCGGCGAGCGCTCCGCCGTGTTCGGCGATCTTGCCCTGACCGCCGGTGTAGACGACGCCGTACCGGGTGATGCCGAAGAGGTCGGGAACCCGGGAGTCCCCGGGCTGCGCGCCGAAGTAGTGGGCGGCGTCGGCGCCGGCGTAGACCGTGGCGAGGCCGGAGGCGGTAAAGGGTTTGGGAGCGCCCTTGATGTCGTTGCCGGTGCCGGACTGGCGAAGCAGGTATTCCTTGGCGAAGTCCGCGGCGGACTGGGAGCGGTCGTTGAGCCACAGCAGCATGGCGTCATCGTCCACGGAGTGCGCCACCAGGTCACCGGCGCCGGGGTGGGCCGCCTTCCAGGCGGCGTTGAGGCCGTCGAGGAGCGGCCCGTCGTCGATCCGGGTCAGCGCGGTCGGGTCGGTCGGCGACTGCCCGTGCTTGGCGGACAGGACGACCGTCGTGCTGCCGTCCAAGTGCTGCCGGCGGATCTCGGAGTCGAGCGCGCCGACCTGGGCGTTGATGTAGTCGAGGTTCTTCGCGAGCAGAGGCCCCGGTACTCCCTTGGCGGAGTATCCGCCGGTGAGGCCGTCGGATTCGGGCAGCTTCTGGGCGGTGGAGACGGACTGAAAGTTCATGCCGAATATCGCGGGGGTACCGACCTTGTGCGTACCGCTGTGGTCGAAGCCGTCGATCTCATTGAGGACGGCCTTGACCTTGTACGAGTCGTACTGCTCGGTCGCCGCGTTGTCGTTCGTCCAGTCCTCGCCCGCCGGGTAGCCGATCGCCTGGCTGTTGATCTCCGGTGCGAACAGGTCCTGGATCCCGGTGCCCGACGGTCCGCTGAGGATCTCGTACGCGGCGTGCTTGTCCGACCAGGCGGTGCGCAGGCCAGCCGCTCGGGCCGCCTCGAATACGGTGTTCACCCGGAGGTAGCTGTTCGGGTAGACCGGCTTGCAGGTCTTGGGGTCGACCGGCAGTTTGGACGGGTCGATGAGCGACCGCGCGTCGCCGGTCATCCCCAGGACGCTGCCGGGAAGCCCGGCGAGTCCCTGGCCGGCGTCGATGGAGTCCTTGTTCCGGTCGAGGTCCTCCGTCAGGTCGACCTCGGCGCCCGGCTTGGCCGTCGCGCAGTCGGTGGTACCGGCGGGGAGGAGCGAAGTGCTGTAGGTGTCATCGTAGTAGACGCCGGTGGTCCCAGGGTTGCCGCCGGTCAACTGACCGATCAGGCCGGGGAAGGAGTCGGAGGGTACGGTCGTCCGCGCTTGGGTGTATTCGGTGCCGTTCCCCACCAGGCGGGCGAGCGCCGAGTCCGGGTGCTGCGCGACGTACCAGGCGAGGTCCGACTGGTGCAGGCCGTCGACCGACAGCAGGAGGACGTGCTGTGCGGGCGCTCGGTGCGGGTGCCCGGTCGTCGCCGACGCGGTGGGGACGACCGCCGCGGTGAGGCCGAGGACGGCGGTGGCCGTGGCGAGTCGTGTTGCCTTGTTCATGGTTCTCCATGAGTAGGAGGAATCCGGGCGTTACTTCCTCAGATAAGAAGTGCGGCAGGTGAACGGGGCGCAGCGGGAGAGCCATCCGGTGATGAATGTCTACAATCCTGTAGACGGTGGGGCTGGCACCGACTCCCCCGGGACCAGCGGTTTCGGCCGTGGCACGCACGTACGGCCGAAGGTGGGGGACCGCCTGCCGGTACGGCGAGTCACTGAGCGTTTCACCCGCGCCATCGCCCTGCCCCCGAACTCGCCGCCACCCCACTCGCCAAACGCCCCTAACACCTGCGCCACTCCGTCCTGTCCACTTGGCTCGCAGCAGGAGCCGACCCTGCCGAAGTCGCCCAACGCGCAGGCAACAGGGTCGAAGTCCTCCTCATCCGCTATGCCAAATGCCTCTTCGACCGCCAGTCCCTCACCAACCAGCGCATCGGACACCTCCTCACCGCCTACGACGTGGCTCCCAGGGCCGGGCACGAGCAACTGGAGGTGGCGGGGCGGCCTGGCATGCAGCTGATGTGCGGCGCTGGGCCGTCAGCCGGGTGGGGGATGACGGTCGACCGGCATAGTGCGATCTCGCGGGTACCCCTCGCAGGGGCGATAAGAGCCGTCAAGGTCCTGGGCATCGGCGTCTGTCTGTAAGCACTTCTGTTGGCCCCAGTGCGCGGGTTGTTTCTGGCCCCGCGATGTACGAAGTTGATCTGTCTCCATCGGGGATGGGCGCGATGGAGGATGAGATCCGCGGTGTGTTTATCTGGGTGCGCGAGAGGAGCTGCGGGTGGCCGGTGAAGCCGGGTGGCAGGGGCTGAGTTTGGGGCTCTTCCGTCGAATTCGATCTGAGTTGATCAAATCTGTGGGCGGCCTAGCGGGTGCAGCACTCGACTGGAGACCGTCGCCGGAGAGCAACAGCACGGGGTGGCTCGCCTGGCACATCGCACGAGGTCAGGACAGGAATCTGTCGGAGCTCATGGGCGATTCGCAGCGGTGGCTGTCCGATGGATGGGCCGATCTCTTCGGTCGTCCCGCGGATCCGTGCGACACCGGCTTCGGGCACTCGGTCGAGCAGGCGGCGGCTTTCCGCAGTCCGGCGAGTGCGAGCCTGCTCGCCTATCAGGGCGCTGTCCACGATCTGGCTGAGCGTTACCTGTCATCTGCCCCTGGCGACGATCTGGGCCGGATCGTGGCAAGCCCCACACTGGGAAACGTGCACACGGTCGAGGAACGTCTGCAGGGGCTGATCACGGACTCCTTCGCTCACGTGGGGCAGATCGCCCTGCTGCCAGGTCTCCTGCCCGGCGATATCCAGTAACTGTCCTCAACGGGCATGCGGCTGGCGACTCCCGAGGCGACATGCCCTCGTTAGTGTGAATGCGCTGCCTGCCTGTCTGCCCGGCGACGGCAGGGTTTGTGCGTCGATCACGGTCATGTCGGAGGCCGTGTGAATTGATCGCGGTCATGTCGGGAGGCCGGGGTGGGTTTGTCGCGCTCTGAGTTGTTCGCCGCGATCCGGAGGGACAGACGTCTCGACCCGGGGATGTCGCAGCGGGCCCTCGGAGAGAAGTATGGAGTGCACTGGCGGACGGTGCGCCAGGCCCTGAATTCGGCGATTCCGCCGCCCAGGAAGAAGCTGGCACGGCCCAGGCGCGAGCGCTTCAAGCCTGGACCAGGTGGGTGTCGGGCTACCGGTATCATCGCTAATTTCTCTGACCCTGAGGACCTGAAAGACGGCACTAAGACTGCTTGGAAGGACAACTGTGCGACGGGGCGAGTGGATCCTCCAGGATATTACGAACTTCCCCGGGGTACTGCGCGCGCGAGGTCACCTTGCCGGATGTCAATTTGGTGGCTCAGGAACAGACCTTCGGAACCTTGTCCCGCTTTACCGTCAGGCGAATATGCCGGCCATGAGCGCCATCGAGAACCGTATCGCGACCGGGATTCACGGAGGGGAAGCCGTCCACTATGAGGTATCCGCCGTCTATACAAAGCCCTCGGGAATCCCAGACTATGTGCACCTAGTGGCCAGCGGGAACAGGGGTACAGACGTCGACTGCTACGTGCACAACGTGCCCCGAGACGAGCCACCTGTATGCTCTTCCCAGACGTACGGAGGAAATTGATGACGGACTTGCTCGCGGTGACTCTCGGTGAGCGTAAGCATTTCAGATCGGCGAAGTCCGAATCGTGGAAGGCTATCGAGGACTGGATCGGACGGCCCTTGCCGGGGGACTATAAGGAACTCGTCGACGGATACGGTGACGCTGTCATCGCCGGGCATCTGTTCATTCCTCACCCCGAAGGATCAGAGCCGCTCCTGGATTTTATTCGTGAGCAGCGGGACGTATTCCTCCAGTGGTGCGAGGGGCTGGAGTTGGACGAGCGCGTGCGCGCTGCCGCTACAGAGGTCATTCCCTGGGCCTACCACGACTGGAATGGCGATGTCTGCCTACTCCTGCCCGATGGCTCAGAGAGATGGTCGGTCGCCGTGGTATTCAGGCAGCACAGAAGAATTCTCCTGTTCGAGGGGGGAGTCGTCGACTTTCTCGATTCAGTACTCAATGGTGGCCGTTATCCGATCGGCTGGCCGAAGGATCGTCCTAGGTGGGAGCAGATCGAAGGCAGCCCAGTTATCTGACCGACCTGTGGACGCTGTTGAGGGTAGCGCTTGGAACAGGGGGAGCCCACGGCGTGCCACGGCAGGCAGTTGGTGCAGGCGTGGAATTCGTAGGAGTTGCCGTCGTCGTCAAATACCGCAGGTCGACCCAGCCGACAGGCGCCCGGTAGGTGGCGTCTAGCCTCGGATCAGGGCTGTCTGCCAGGGGGGCAGGGTGGCGGGCGCGACGCGCCCGGATCGCGCGCTTCAGGCGGCGGGAGGCTCGGCGCAGGGCCAGCAGCAGCCCAGCGAGCGGAGGATGACGTATCCGCGGTCGCGCCGGCAGGTATGGCAGGTGCGGCGGTCGCGCATCATCGCCGCGTGCGAGCGCCAGCGTCCGGACATCATCGGCCGGACGGGCAGGGCTCGGGTGGGGTCGTAGAGGTAGGCGACGCGTCGTCCGCGGCGCCATCGGATCTCCGCGACGGGGTCGTGCCCGCCGGGGCGCAGTCCGCGGGCGCGCAACTGCCGGCGGGCGAGCAGGTCGTATCCGGCTTGCCGGTAGGCGTAGACGGGCAGGGGCACGGGTCCCCTTCCGGGATGGGAAGTTGGTGACTGTGCGTGGTGGTGGGGGGGTGCCCCTATCTCTTTGGTCAAGGTGGGCAGGTGCTGGTTGGGGCGTCTGGAACGATGTGCCTGTGCATGCTGATGATCAGGTTGGCGAGGGTGTCTCTGCGGACCTTGCGGTGTTTCTCCGGAACGCTGATGACGGTCGTCCGGTGAAGATCGTTCCCTCCGTCTGCGGCGGGTGCGGCGGGTGCGTGTTCTTCGTGCTCGTTGACGATGTCGAGGGCGGAGCCGAGCGGGTGTGTGCTGGTTGCGGCGTCCGCGCGTTCATCGCGGATAGCGAGGAGTTCTGGGAGGACGCGGATCCGGGCGAGGCCTGCTGCCCGTGCGGGAGCGAGGAGTTCGAGACCGCGATCGCGTTCTCGCTCGCCGGCGACGGGTCGGTCCGCTGGGTGACCGTCGGGCTGCGGTGTCAGAAGGACGGCGCCGTTGGGGTCTATGCCGACTGGAAGATCGACTACGGCCCTACGGATCATCTCCTGACCATGGTCTAAGTCTGCGGAGCGACGGCCCTAACGGGCTGCGGTTCGTAGAAGGTTCCGTCCCGGAGCATCGCGAAAAGCACGTCGGCTCGTCGTCTGGCGAGGCAGAGCAGAGCCTGGGTGTGGTGCTTGCCCTGGGCGATCTTCTTGTCGTAATAGATCCGCGATGCCGGGTCTCCCAGGGCGGCGAACGCGGAGAGGAAGAAAGCCCGTTTGAGCTGCTTGTTTCCTCTCCTGGAAGGCAGTTCGCCTCGGATCGAGGACCCAGAACTGCGGGTCGCCGGGGCGAGCCCTGCGTAGGCGGCGAGGTGGCCTGCGGTCGGGAAGGTGCTGCCGTCGCCGACCTCGATCAGGATCCGCGCTCCGGTCCTGACGCCGATTCCCGGCATCGACCTCAGGACCTGTGAAAGAGGGTGGGCCTCCAGCAGTTCCTCGATCCGCCCTGCCAGCAGCTTCCGCTGGTCAAGCACGGCTGTCAGTGACCCGGCCAGGCTCGGGACGATCAGCGTCGCCGCCTCGGTCCCCGAAACGGTGACGGTCTGCTCGTCCAAGGCGGCGAAGATCTCTTCAACCAGCCGCTCGGCCATCCGCGGCGCCTTCGGCCGTAACAGCGTCACCAAACAGCGTCGGCCGGCCTTGCGGATCTGAGCCGGAGACCCGAACCGCTCCAACAGAGCCAGGACGGCCGGGTGCTGCAACCGCAGCGCAAGCACCCGCTCCAACGACGGATGGATCTGCGTGAGCAGGCCGTGCAACCGGTTCGCGATCCTGGTCGCTTCGCCAGCCAGGTCGTCGTCGAACCCGACGATCATCTCCAGCTCGGCGATCGTCTCGTCCTCGCGGTCGATCGCCCGCAGCGTGTGAGGCATCGCGCGGGCTGCGTCCGCGATGATGAACGCGTCCTTCGCATCGGTCTTGGCCTCGCCTGGGTAGAGGTCGGAGATCCGCCGCATCGTGAGGCCCGGAAGGGAGGCGACGGGGCAGCCCATGTCCCTCGCAACGGCCAGCGGCAGGGCGCCGATCGAGGCCGGCTGGTCGACCACGACCAGCACTGTTCCGTGCTTGGCCTTCAGCTTGGCGAACAGCTCGCGGAGCTTGGGTTCGGTGTTGGGTAACCGCTTGTCGAATGCCTTCTGGCCGGCCGGGGTGAGGGCGGTGGCGTGGTGTTCGCCCTTGCCGACGTCCAGGCCGAGGAAGACGTCGATGTCGCCGGTGTCGATCACGTGCAGGCCCCTCCATGACGCCTTCGTCCGGCCTTGCCTCGGCATCGAGCTGCCACACCCACGTTACGGAGAGCTCTTCCGGCTCGGGTGAAGCCGGTGTTCAAGCCCCTCATCAGCGGTCCGTCGATGCCTTCGGGCCCGGTGACACCACCCCCCGGATCATCAACAACAAGGGGGGAAGTCATGCCGGACCCGAAGGCCGGCAGCCCCATCGCGGAGCCACGAAGACGGTAACGGGGGGGCGGGGGAGGCTGTCGAACCCTGTTTTTCGGGGATTTCCGCAGGTCGTGGGAGTGTGGCTCCCCGACTCCCCCGTGGGGTGTTGCCGCAGATCAGTACGGGGGAGGCAGGGTGGGGGAGGCGGTGGGGGAGAACTCCCCGCCTCCCCGCCCCTTCCCCGTTACTCTCCGTCGATCTCGGCGGTGTCGGTGTCGGTGTTGTCGTTGCGGTCGGCGAGGGCTTCGCGGACCCGGTCGCGGTCGACGACCATCTGCCCGTGGGACTTGCGGACCGCGCCGTACGGGTCGAGCAGCCGCTTGCCGGTCGGCCGGCGGTGGTTACGGGTGATCGGGCGGGGCACGGGAGTCAGGCGCAGCAGCTCCGGGCGGGTGCGGCCGATCGCGTCGACCGCCAGCGCGGTCGTGCGGTCGAACAGGCCGGGGTCGTCGGCGAGGATGTCACGCGCGCAGCAAGCCGCGCGGGCATCGCGGAGGGCGGCAAACGCCCTCCGCCACTGCTCCAGGGCCGCTTCGCCACCCTCTGCGCACCGGGTCCGTGGGGTATCCGGGGGCCTTGTCACGGTGCATGGGCAGGACGATGATGCGCCGACGCGCCGTGATCCGTGCGTCGCTGCTGAACCCCCGTGCCAAATACGCCACTCTCTCCGAGCTCAATTCTGATGATCCGTCAGGTCGTTGCGCAGTGGGAGGTCACCGGTATTGGTAGCCCTCCCGGTGCGCTGGGATTCTCTGGACGAGGCCGGCGTGGGGGCTTGACGGAGCGCGAGGGGCGCGCGCGTGTGGTCTCTGGCTGCGCTGGGTGACCATGGTTTCCGCTGACAGGGCGGGGGCGACCTCGGATCGGGGTTGGGCCGGGGGGAATGTCACCTCTTCGATGGCGGGCCGGCTCACGTTACGGGCAGGCTGTGGGCCGCAGTGGACTGTCTTCGGGTGGCTGTTCCGAACGGAGGCCAAGTCGGCGGGCGAGCCCGGTGACGGTTGGGTTCTCGAACAGCTCGCGCACCGGAAGGTCGACGTCCAGCGCGGCCCGTATCCTGCCGGCCAGCCGGAGGGCCAGCAGTGAATGGCCGCCGAGTACGAAGAAGTTGTCGTCGGCGCCGACGGAGGGTACGTCGAGTACCTCGGCGAACAGCTTGGTCAGCACCCCCTCTGGGCCTGCGGAGGCCACCCGGCCGGAACGTGGGGCGAGCAAGGGCGGTAGGACGGCCGCCGTGGTCCGGGACAGGGCGCGATCTCGTGTCGGCGCATCCGGAGCGGACTCCAACTGCGAGACCACATGGTGCAGGGCGTTGACCAGTGCGGCGCACACCCAGTCGGTGCCGATCGACGGCAGTGCCTGGGCGTCGAGCAGGAAGCCGTCGCCGGAGTCGTCGACCGACAGGAAGACGGGGTAGTTCGTCCGCTCCTCGCCCGCCAGGAGCGTGATGCCCGTCAGTATCTCGGTCACCCCTGGTTCGAACACGAGGGACGTGGCGTGCCGGTAGTTCAGGACGGTCGTGAACAGCGGCAGTCCGGCATCGAGCCCTCCGCACCGCTGTGCCCGTGCCAGCGAGGCGTGTTCGTGGCGTAGGAGCTCGGCCAGGAGCCGGTGCGTGTCGCGCACGCACGCGGCGACGTCTCGCGTCCCCGCCGCCACACGTACCGGCAGCGTGTTGATGAAGGTGCCGATTCCTCGCTGCGCGTCGGCGCCGACCCGCCCGAACAGCACGGTGCCGAACACCGCGTCGTCGTTGCCGGTGGTGCGTGCCAGCGCCCTTCCCCAGGCGACGTGGAAGAGGGTCGCCGGCGAGACCCCCGCCGCCCGCGCCGTCTCCCGTACCCGCGCGGCCAGCTCCGTGTCGAGCCACGTGCGTGCCTCGTCGACGCCGATGCCGTTTCCCCGCACGTCCAGTACACCGAACGGCGCTGTCGGCGCGTCCACCCCGTCCAGCATCCGCCGGAAGAACTCGTCGTGCTCCGCCTCCTGCGTGTCGAGGACCGACCGGGCGACAACAGTGCGGTACGGCACGGGCTCCGGCAGCCGCCCACCGGAGCCCGCCATGTGCGCGCCGATCTCGGCGAACAGCAACTGCAGCGAGGTGTTGTCGTCCACCAAGTGGTGCAACAGCAGCGAGACGAGCCAGCGCCCGTGTTCCACGTCGAACATGGTGGAGACCCTCAGCAGCGGTGCCGTGTCGAGAGCCATCCGATACCGGCGCGCGTCGACCGCGCCCACCAGGTCCGCGGCCGAGCCGGGCCCGAGCCACCGGACCGGCAGCTCCACGTGCCGCCGAACCACCTGGACCGGCAGCGGGAGTCCCTTCCAGACCACGGCGGTTCGTAGGACGTCGTGACGCTCGACGGCCTTCCGCAGTGCGTCGAGGAACGCGTCGAGCCGCTCCCGCGAGTCGACGGCCAGCAGCCCGGAGATCACGTACGGGTCGCCGTCCCGCGCCATGGCATGGTGGAAGAGCATGCCTTCCTGGAGGGGGGTCAGTGGATAGATGTCCTGCACGCCCGCCGCTCCCTCCGGGACGGTGGCCAGCACCCGGTCGATCTCGCCCTGGGTCAGTGCGACCAACGGCAGCGTTTCCGGGGTGATCACTCTGGTTCCGAGAGTCACCAGGTTCGGCGGCACGTCCGTCCCGGCGCCCGGTGCGCCGAGCGCCAGGGCGAGACCGGCGGCGGTCGGTGCCGAGAACACCGCGCGGACGTCCAGCCGCATACCCTGGGCGCGCAACGTCTCCACCAGCTGCACCACCAGCAGGGAATGGCCGCCCAGTTCGAAGAAGTTGTCGTCGACACCGACACGGTCGACGCCGAGGACCCGCGCGAACGCCGTGCACAGCAGCTCCTCGTCCGGCGTGGACGCCTCCCGGCGTGCGTGGCCGTCCCGTGCTGCGGCGTAGTCGGGAGCAGGCAGCCCCGCCCGGTCGAGTTTTCCGTTGACCGTGAGCGGGAGGGCGGGCAGCTCGACGAAGGCGGCGGGCACCATGTGCGCGGGCAGGGCCGCCGCAACCCAGGCCCGCAATTCGCCGGCGTCGAGGGCGCCGGCCGGCGCGGCCGAGGTCGTCGGCACCGCCGACGTTGCGTAGCCGACGAGGCGCCGGTCGCCGGGAGAGTCCTCGCGTACGACGACCACGGCCGCGCCGACCGTGGGGTGGGCGGCGAGCCGCGCCTCCACCTCGCCGGGCTCGATCCGGAATCCCCGCACCTTGACCTGCGAGTCGGAGCGCCGGAGGTACTCAAGACGCCCCTCCCGGTTCCATCGCACGACGTCACCTGTCCGGTACATGCGCCGGTCCTGTTCCCCGAACGGACAGGCGACGAAACGCTCCGCCGTCAGGCCGGGGCGCTCCAGGTAGCCGCGCGCGAGCTGGGCACCCGCCAGATGGAGCTCGCCCGCCACACCCACCGGCACCGGACGCAGCCGCGCGTCCAGTACGTACGCCTCGAGGCCGGCCAACGGCGTGCCGATCACGCTCGCCCGCGCCGAGCCGGACTCCACCGGGAGTTCCTGGTACGTCGCGTGGACCGTCGTCTCGGTGATTCCGTACATGTTCACCAGACGCGGCGACCGTTCACCGTGCCGTACGAACCAGCCCTCGAGACGCGCATGGTCCAGTGCCTCGCCGCCGAGGATCACCGTGCGCAGCACCAGCCGCGCCGACAGCTCCGGCTCCTCTTCGTCGGCGCGCACCAACTGGTGGAAGGCCGAGGGGGTCTGGTTCAGCACCGTGACCTGTTCACGCACCAGCAATGCAAGGACCTGCGCAGGCGAGCGCGAGACCGGGAACGGTACGACGACGAGCCGACCGCCGTGCAGCAATGCCCCCCACATCTCCCACACGGAGAAGTCGAAGGCGAACGAGTGGAACAGCGTCCACACATCGTCCGGACCGAACGCGAAGCGCTCACGAGTCGCCGCGAACAGACTCACGACACTGCCGTGCGTCACGGTGACCCCCTTCGGCCGCCCCGTCGAACCGGACGTGAAGATCACGTAGGCCAGTTGGCCCGCGTCCACGCCCGGCGTGAGGTTCGCCCCGCTCAGTTCCGCCAGCCGCTCGGACGTCCCCGGATCGTCCGGCACCACGACGGGCACCCCGCCCGCGATTGTGCCGGCGGACGGGGTGTCGGTCACAGCCAGCAGAGGCGTGGAGCCCTCCAGCAAGGAGGCGATGCGCTCGCGCGGGTAGCCGGGATCGATCGGGATGTAGGCCGCGCCGGCCTTCAGCGTCGCCAGGATCGCCACCACCAGTCCGGCGGAACGCTCCATCGCGACGGCCACGCGCGTGCCGGGCCCCGCACCCCGGGACCGCAGCAGGCGCGCGAGCCGGTTGGCCCGCGCGTTCAACTCTCCGTACGACAGCGACTCCGCGCCATGCGTCAGCGCCGTTGCTTCCGGAGCGCGTGCCACCTGCGCCTCGAAGAGCTCGGGCAGCGCCCCTCCGGACACCGGCAGGGCCGGGGGGCTGCCCAGGTCCAGGACATGATCGCGTTCGGTGGCGCCCAGCAGTTCCGCGTCGCCCACTGTCGCGTCCGCCCCTGACCGCACAGCCCAGTCCAGCACCCGGCGAAACCTGTCGGCGTGCTCGGCGACGTCGTCCGCGTCGTACCTGTCGGAGGCGGCCTCGACGACGATCTCGATACCGTCGGCGCCCCATCTGTCGTACACGGCGAGCGACACGTCGTCCACCGGCCCGTTCGACAGGTTCCGGCTGCTGAGTTCGCATCCGCCGAAGGACGCCGCGGAATGGTCGAACGACATCACGTTCACGCGGAAGTCGGCGAGACCGCCCCGCTCCACAAGCCGCAGGTCGCGCAGCATGTCCTCGTAGCGATAGCGCTGGTGCCGCAGCCCGTGCCGCACCGACGCCGTGACCTCCCGCACCACCTCGCCCAGCGGCATGCCGTCCTGCACATGGCAGCGAACGGGAAGGATGTTCGAGGTCATACCAGGTATTCGCAGCCGCCGGGCCCCCGAGCGGCCGAGCACGGGTATGCCCACGAGAAAGTCCTCAGCCCCGGTGACGCGGTGCGCGTACACAGCGGAGGCGGCGATGACAAGGCCGGACAAGCTCGTCCTCAGCCCCCGTGCCGCCTTGCGCAGCGTCTCCGCCCCGGCCGGACCGATCTGGCGTGTCGCACGCACCGTTGCCCCTGAACGGGGACCCGCTGTTCCGCGTCCCCCGAAGTCGAGCGGCGCGGGCGGCTGGGCGAGCGTCTCCTTCCAGTACGCCTCGTCCGAAGCGCGGTCCGACGAGGCGCGGTACACCCCCTCGTCCTCGAACAGGACGGAAAGCGGGGCCAGTTGTCCCTCGTCCGGGTCGCCGCCGATTGTCAACGCGTCGTAGACCTGTGCGACCCGGGCCAGGATGACCGAACCGCTGAACCCGTCGACGGCGATGTGATGGCAGCGCTGGTAGTAGAAGTAGTGGCCGTCACCTGCGGTGAAGAACGCCACGTTGAACAGCGGGCCCTCCCGGAGATCAACGGGACGCCCCACGTCGGCCCGCATCCACTCCTCGGCCGCCGCACGCGGGTCCCCCGCGCCGCTGACGTCCACCCGGTGCAACGTCCAGTCGTCGCGGTCTCCCACGACCTGCCACACATCCGCGCCGTCGCCACCGAACCGCAGATGGAACGCGTCGACCTCGCGCAGCGCCCTCCGCAGCCCTTCCTCGAACAGAGCGGGATCCAACGGGCCTCGGAACTCGAAGTATTCGCCCACGTTGTATCGAGGGTCGCCGGGGGCTAACTGCTGAGCGTGCCAGATCCCCAACTGCCCAGCCATCAATCCCTCCCGGCTCTTTCCGCGTTCCACCATGTAAATCTCCCTCAACATCACTGGTACAAAAGGGTGGGTCCGAGTATGCCTGCTGAACCGTTCCGGGTCTGGGGAGACTCTCGATCTTGACCGTGACCTGGTGCTTCTTGTCGGCCAGGTAGCAGTCGGCTTGGTATTCTGCGGGCGGGATGTGGCCTATTTCACAGTGCAGGCGGTGGTGGTTGTACCAGTCGAGGCGGCGGTCAGTTCGACGTCGGACAGGGTCTTCCAGGATCGGCGGGGCTTGACCGGTTCGGTCGTGAACAGGCCGATCGTGGATTCCATCAGGGCGTTGTCCCATGCGTTGCCGACAGATCCGGTAGAGGCCGCGATACCCACCCGCTGAAGGTGTTCAGTCGGGGCGAAAGAGGTGGATTGCGACCCGGCATCGCTGTGACGAATCACGTGGCTGAGGCGCAGAAAATCGCGCCCGTGGTCTGCGTGCAGAACTCCTACGGCCTGGACTGGCGCCGTGCCGACGAGAGCGGGCTGGGAAACCCCGCCTCTGGGAGCCCCCTCCACCTGCGCCTGCGCCTGTGCTCCGTCGCAGCCCAACTCGTCACCACCGGCCGCCGCCGGCACCTGAGATTCACCCGCCACTGGCCCTGGACGGATGTGATCACCAGCGCTGTCCAGCGACTCGACGCACTGCCGAACCCTGACTGACCAGCAGCAACGACCTGTCCCGACGAACTCGAACCACCCACCGGAGCCGTGGGACCCCCGCGCACACCCGATGCGACAGCCGGGCCACCGGTCTACCCATCACCGACCCGACAGGCCGAAACGGGCTGCCGGAGAATCCGACGGCCCGTCACGAAAGATCGAGGCTGGTGTGCGTGTGTGAAGTGTGCTCGGCAGGCCACTTCCAGCAACGATGCCTTGCTCCGCCGCTTGAACTGCCCGGTCCACGGCCCGAGGTCATCCACCGCAGGTCCTGGGAGATCTTCGTCAGTCGGCCGGCGATGATTCGCAGCTGTCCGCTGGGGTCATCGATGCCGTGCTTCCGGTTGGCACCGGACAGTATCGACGCCTGTGACCCAGGTCTCAGTGCGGCCGTGCAGCGGACGGGGCGGTATTCACGTTGAGGAGAGGTGACAGGAAGGGGGGAGCGTATGGAGACCGACTTTCAGGCTTTCGTCGCCGCGAGGTCGACCGCGCTGTTCCGGGGCGCCTTCGTCCTGACGGGCAACCGTGAGGCAGCGGAGGACCTGGTCCAGGAGACCCTGGAGCGCGCCTGCCGCAAGTGGCGCCGTATCGCCGGGCAGGAGGCTCCGGAACTCTATGTGCGGCGGATCATGGTGAATTTGGCCAACGACCGCTGGCGCAGGTTCCGCCGTCTGGCTATGGCCTCCGATCCGGAAAGCGGCGACAAAGCCGCCCCGGGAGACGAGTTCGAGCAGGTGGACAGCCGGGACCAGTTGGTGCGTGCCCTGCAACAACTGCCCATGCGAATGCGCACGGTCGTGGTGCTGCGGTACTTCCACGACCTCTCCGACACTGAGATCGCAGCCGATCTGGACATCTCACCCAGCACGGTGCGCTCCCAGCTCGCTCGCGGAATCGAGAAGCTCAGAGGCCAGCTCCCCGTACGCTCCGCCCCTTCATCACGGCAGCACACGGAAGGAATCCGATGACCTCGTACGGGGACGTGCGGCCTTCCGGCTGCACACCTTTCGAAGAGGAACTGATGAACGCCATGGACCGATTCGCGAGCTCCACCGAGGCTCCCGACTTCGACGGGCCCCAAATCCTGCGCCGCACCCGGCGCAGGCGCAGCATTGGCATCGCCGCAGTCACCGCCGCTCTCGTCGCGGCGGGCGGGGGCACGGCCCTGGCGGCCGTGTCCTCCGGCGGCAGCAGCCCGACCGCGGCTGTTACCCGCACGGTCACCAACAGCGACGCCACCACCATGCTCTACAACGATCACGGAGTGAAAATCCCGGTCGACTTCTCCGGGCGGGACCTCACTCTGGCCAAGCAGGAGCTGCTGAAGACCCAGACGAAGCTCGGCACGGTCACCAAGGGCTCGGTCAAGAACTGCAAGCCGGGTTCCGTGATCGGGGTGGACCCGCACACCCCGAAGGTCGTGAACAGTGGCGACACCGTCAACCTGACCATCTGCGCCGGCTGACCGGGACCCTGACGGACGCCCGCCCCTGCACCAATCAGGGGCGGGCGTCCGTCACCATGATCACACCAGTCCGATTCCAACGGCGGATCCAAGGATCAAGGTGACGCCTGTGGACCTGACTCTCACCGAACGCAGCCGCTGATCGCGCAGACCCGGCCGTGGCACGGCAGGATGAGAACAGGTGGTGTCGGCACCGAGGCCGGCACCACCGGAACGGCAACCGACACCTGCCGGCTCCTGTCGCGGGAGCGCTGGGTGAGCCGAGGGCCCGATTCCGGCTGGCGAGGGTGACGTGCGTGGGCGTCAGGGCTGGTCGACGGGCAGGTTGTTGCGGTAGGCGTAGCGGACGGCCTGGGCGCGGTCGGTGACGCCGATCTTCGTGAAGATGCGGTTGATGTGGGTCTTGACGGTGGCCTGGCTGACCACGAGGCGGGCGCAGATCTGGCTGTTGGACAGACCGTCGGCGATGAGGGTGAGGACTTCGCCCTCGCGCGGGGTCAGGCCGTCGGGGAGTGGGGCGGCCGGGCCTGGTGAACTTCCCTGGCGGACCCAGGAGTTCACCGGCGCGGAGGCGTCGAGCTGGATCGCGGCGACCAGGCGGGCCTGGACGACGGGGTCGAGCCAGGTGCGGCCGCCGTGCACGTTGTGGATCGCGGCCTCGACCTGGTCGTCGTCCGCGTCCTTGGTCAGGTAGCCGCGTGCGCCGGCCCGCAGGGCAGGGAAGACCGAGTCGTCGTTCGCGTAGGTGGTGAGCACGAGAACCGCGGTGTCCGGCAGCCGTTCGCGCAGCAACTCGGTCGCGGCGACGCCGCCGAGGACCGGCATGTCCAGATCCATCAGCACCACGTCGGGGCGCAGCAGTCCCGCGAGTTCGACCGCATCGGCGCCGTTGCCGGCCGCGCCGACCACCTCGATACCCTCCAGCATGCCGACCAGCAGGACCAGCCCGTCGCGCACGACGCGCTGGTCGTCCGCGACGAGCACCCTGATCTTCGACCCGGGTCCGGGTTCTGCTCCGGGTTCGGGTTCGGCATTGGGCTGCGTCACGCGGGTATCTCCATCCGTACGGTCCATCCGTGGCCAGTTGGACCCGCGCTCGCCTTGCCGCCGGCCAGGGCCACCCGCTCGCGCATGCCGGTCAGGCCCAGGCCCGAGCCGCCGGACACCGGTGCCGGGGCGGGGGCACCGCTGTCGCGCCGGTCCTCGACGGTCAGTGTCATGGACTCCGGCTCGTAGCGGAGGGTCACGACGGTGCGGGCACCGCGCGCGTACCGCGCCGCGTTGGTCAACGCCTCCTGCGCCCCCCGGTACAGCGCCACGCCCGCGTCGCCGGGCACCGGCCGCCGGGTCCCGATGACCGTCATCGACACGTCGAGTTCCAGGTCGGTGCGGTAGCGCTCGACCAGTTCGGCCAGCCGGTCCAGGGAGGGCGGCCGGTCCCCGCGCAGCGCGCTCACCGCCCGGCGCGCGTCGCCCAGACCGTCCTTGACCAGCTTCGCGGTACGGTCCAGCACGCCACGCAGTTCCTCGTCGGCTCGATTGCGGCGGGCCATCCTGCGGGCGGCCTGGACCTGGATGGCCAGCCCGGACAGGGTCTGGGCCAGGACGTCGTGCAGGTCCTGCGCGATCCGGGTGCGCTCGGCCAGTGCCGCGGCCTCGGTCTCCGTCTCCCGCGCGTCCTCCAGCTGGGCCAGCAGCAGTTCGGCGCGCGCCTCGTTGCTGCCCGCCTGCCGGATGAAGACCGCCATGACGGCGAGGACCGCGCAGAACTGGATCTGGCTGACCAGGTTGGTGGCGCTGCCGTCCATCCCGGCGAGGTTGGTGCCGAGCAACTCGCCGACCAGCACGCCGCTCAGGACCATGGCCGGGACCCGCCGCAGCACCAGGAAGGAGGTCAGCACGCCCACCGATGCCGGGAGCACGGACATGGCGTGGGGTTGCAGCACGCCGAGCGCCAGCCCGAACTCGCCGACCAGCAGGCAGTACACGACGCACGGAAGCGGCGCCGTCACCTGCCATCGGCCGGAGGCGACGGCCGCGATCGGCAGCAGGCACCCGGCGAGCAGCAGGGTGACGGCGAGGTGCACCCCCTGGACACCGGGCGCGGGACGGGCAGACAGCGACTGGACGCCGATGGTGACGAAGATGACCCACAGCAACGACAGCAGGCGCCTGATCCTGCGTTCCCGCCGGTCCTGGACGCGCTCCATCGCCACCGCCAGCCGAGGGCTGACCGCGACGGCGGGTGGGCCGGCAGGGAGGTCCGTCATGCACTGAAGGATAGGGCGGCGGTCCGGGAGGGTTGCAACGTGCCGCGGCCAGCGACCGCGGGGTCCGGGGCCAGGTCACGGAGCGGGCCGGGCGCCACCGGGGAGGTGGGTTCGGCGGGCTCGGCGCTCCCGCATCGTCCGCTGCTCCGACCGCTCGTACGGGTCAGCCTGTGCGCGCTGCTCCGGCGGCTCGTACGGGTCAGGCCGTGCGCGCTGCTCCGGCGGCTTCCGTCCTCGTACGGCTCCGGTTCCGACGGCTCGCGCCGCTGGTGCGGTTCCGTCCCGCTGCCCTGGCGTTCACCGCCCCCGCGGCAGGCCGGATCCCATGCCCACGCACTCAGCCCAGGGTCGGTGCGGACGCTGTCGCGGCACTCGCGGTGACCCGGCGCGCCCTGGTCCGTATCACGATGAGCCGGGCCAGGACCTGCGCGAAGGCCATCAGCAGGAGCGCGACGGTCCACGCGTCGGCACTGGTGATCATGTGGTCGCGGCTGAACCGCGCGATGTGTTCGGCACCGCTGTGGGCGGACCAGAACTCGAACCCGGAGCGCAGCAGCATCCCCGCGATCCACAACGCCGCCGCGGCCACCCCCGCCTTGGCGAACGCGACACCGTCCGAGCCGCGGCTCATCAGCGTGGCGGCGCCGCAGGCGAGCCCCAGCACCGCGCCGACGACCGCGCCGACGACATACAGCCTCACGTCGTGGCCCGCGGTCGGGAAGGACTTGAGGTAGTACGCGGCCGCCGCCGCGACGCACACCACCGGCAGCATCGCGGTGCGCAGGGTGACCCGGGTGCCGCGGATCTGCGGTATCACCAGGAGGATCAGTACCGCGGAGATGAGGTAATCAGTCGTCGTCACGCCCTTGAGACTGCCGTCCGCGCGGCGCCGCAACGTCAGCCGCAGGGTTGACCGTGGGTTGGTGTCCTTCGTCAACCCCTGGGTTGACGAGGTGAGGTGCCGGAGGGTCCGCTTCGGGACCGGGTGGGATCTGCTACCTGTCGCACTGTGTGCCGCGGATCAGCGCGTAGCTGCCGCCGATCCGGTAGGTGCCGGCGGTCGGGGCGTACAGCCGGGTCCAGTCGCCGTCCGCCTTCACACAACCATGCCGCTCTCCGTGGGGGCCTTCGATGCCCAGTACCGGGGACCACGGGATGCGCAGCAGCACTGAACCCGCCCGAGGTGTGGTCACCGTGAGTTCGGCCGGTCCCGCCTCGTCCACGACGGCCGGCGGATCGGCGAGCGGAGCGGCGCCGCTCACCCGGTACACGCGCCAGTCCGCGTTCCGCCAGACCGGACGCAGCCAGGGCTGGCCGGCCGCGACGAGTCTCGCCTCGGCCACCGCGGCGAAGTCCGGCTGGACGGACGGCAGTACGACGTACCCGACGCCCCAGTGCCGCAGCCAGTCCCGGTAGGCGGTGGCGGTGAGCGTGCCGCGGTAGAAGAGCGGGTCGCGTTCTACATCGGCCTGGCGGTTCCAGCCGCGGGCCAGGTTGACGTACGGCGACAGGCCGGATGCTTCCCAGTGGGAGCTCATGGGCACCACCTCGACGCGGCCGCGGTCGGCCCGTATGCGGCGCAGTTCCGAGATGAGCGGGCCCGCGTGCTCGGCGGTGGCGGGAGACGCGTGGGTGGTCACCTGGTCGTAGACGGGCTCGGCGATCTGCCAGGTCGCGACGCAGCCGAACGCGAGCCACAGCGTCAGGGCCCGCCGCGTTCCCCGGGGGCTGCCCATCGCCACGATCAGCAGCACGGTGCCGCCGAACAGCAGCGCCAGGCGTTCCACGTTGCTGCCGATGGGCGACGGTACGGCCCAGGTGAGCAGGACGCCCAACGCGTAGACGAGCGCGCCCAGTCGCATCGACCGCCAGGTCGCCGGCACCACCCGCGAGATCCCCACGGCGACCGCCAGCGGGAGGACCGCCAGGTACCAGGCGAAGGGCTGCACGCCGTAGAAGGGGAACAGCAGCGAGGTGGTGCCCACCACCAGCGGCGGGGCGGCGGCCAGTACGCAGGCGTCGGCGCGGCGCCCGCCCAGGAACAGTGCCGCCGCGACCACCAGCACGAACAACCCGGCCACGGGGCTGCACAGGGTGGCCAGTGCCCCCATCGTGGTGGCGACCGCGGAGCGCCACAAGCGACCGCGGGAGGCCCGCTCGGCCGGGAACAGCAGCGCCGTCGCAAGGAGTCCGAACAGCATGCCGAGGGCGAAGGTCGCCCGTCCGGAGACCACGTCGCACCACAGGGCGAACGCGGTCCACAACACCGGTACCAGCGGGCGCTCGACGCCGGCGCGGAGCAGCAACGCCGCGGTGACGGCAGTGGACATCGTCCCCGCGACGACCGCGGTCGTCCGCACTCCTATCACCGCCATGATGTAGGGCGACAGGACGCTGTAGGAGGCCGGGTGCATGCCGCCGTACCAGGACAGATCGTAGGAGGCCGAGGGATGGGCCCGTATGAAGTCGGTCCAGGCGTACTGCGCTGCCAGGTCGCCGGCGTTCCTTGCCAGGAACACCGCCCACAGCAGGTGCAGCACGGCGGCGACCACCGTGGCCACCAGGACCGGATGCCGGGGATCGGCCCGCTGGAGCAGCGCCCGCGCGCCATGCCACGGTCCCGGGCGTGCGGGCCGGCGGGCGGTCGCTTCGCCTTTCCGGTCCCGGCGGGACGTTCCACCGGTATTGCTCGACGGAGGGTGGACGCCTGCGCCCCGGGCTGCCGGCCGGGCGCCGAACCGGGTGGTCCCCGCAGGGGAGTCCGTCAGGACGGTGCCGCTCGGTACCGCGCGCGTCCCTACGGCCTCCGCGCGCCTCGTGCCAAGGCGGTGGACGTCGCGAGACGACACTGCGGACAGCCTCCTTGGCGGCCGGATCACGATATGAATCAACTCCGGGCTCGCCGACGGGACTGGAGGCCGGGGGCACGGCGACGCCGTCACCCGAGGCCGAACGGCCCGGCCGGGTGTTCCGATCAACCTACTACATGATGTAGAAGTCGGGGAGCGCGAACGATCCGCCCGCCCGTGGAGGCGTGACCCGCGCCGCCGCGCCGAGTTCAGGAGCGCGGCACCGCCGGGGCGGGCGAAGCCACCCTGAGACGTGAGGGCGTACCGGCCCGAGAGGCGGGTGCCGGTCGGACCACCCCTCCCGGACCACCCCTCACCGAATCACCTGTCAGGAAACCGACATACACCGGGGTCGGAGCAGTGCCCCGGCGACATGGGGCGGCCGGTTTCCGCTGCCTAGGCTCGGAGACGCGGGGGCACGGGCAGAGGGAGCGCATGTGACCGCACCGGCGGTGGCCGTCATCGCGAGTGACCCGATGACGCGGGATGGCGCGTCCTCCTACTTTCGGGCCAGCGGGCGGGTCGACGTTCTTCCGCCCGGGCTGCACGGCTGCGCCGACGTGGCGGTGATGTTCGCCGGGCGGGTGACCGAGGAAACCCTCGCGGCGATGCAGCGGTTGACGGCCACCGCCACCAACCGCGACCTCGGCATCGTGCTGGTCGCGGAGGAGATCGGCGAGTCGAGACTGCTGCCCGCCGTGCGCCACGGCATGGTCGGTTTCGTGCACCGCTCGGACAGCGGCGGAATGGAACAGGTGCTGAAGGCCGTACTGAGCAGCCGTAACGGCCGGGCCGACCTCCCGCACGCGCTGGTGAGATCCCTGATCGACCACGTCAGGGCGCTCCAGGGCAGCGTGCTCGATCCGCTCGGCCTCGACCTGTCCGGACTCAAGGACCGCGAGATCGAGGTCCTCCGGCTGCTCGCCGACGGGCTGGACACCGGCGAGGTCGCGGCGAAGCTGAACTACTCCGAACGCACCATCAAGACCATCGTCGGGTCGATGACGCTGCGACTGGGGTTGCGCAACCGCAGCCACGCCATCGCCTACGCCATACGATCCGGCGCCCTTTGAGGTTCCTCGGCGCGGACGGCCGCCACGCGACGGCCGGTGCCTACGCTCCCTGCCGGAACCCACACCCCCGGCGGACCCGGGTGTCGGATCGGGACACCCCGGCGGCCGCTGCGGGCGGAAGGATTCACCAGGCGGGCGACAACCGATTGCAGGAAGGCGGACGTCATGGTGGCAACCGACGGCGGCGGATCCGGTTTCACGGGCTCTGATGGTGTTCTCTACCACACGACGCCTCACGACCTGAAGGAGAAGGCCGTCGACATCAGCAACACCCAGCAGGTCGTGCAGGGCCAACTCGACACACTCAAGTCGTATGTCCAGGACCTGGAATCCGTGTGGGGAGGCATCGCCGCCAGCACGTTCCAGAACCTCATGGGTGACTGGGACACCTGCGCGGCCCGGATGCAGAACGCCCTGCTCGGCATCTCCGACGGCCTGTCGAACACCGCTGACAACTACGTGCAGGGCGAGCAGACGAACGTCACCAACTTCAGCAGGGTGGTGCTTCCGCCCGCCCGGCTTTCCTGACAGCGGCGAGAAGACGAGACCACACCCAGCACGCCCATCCCCGTTCTGAGGATTCGACATGCCCGATATCGAGAGCTCGACCATACGGGTCGGCACGGAACTTGAGGGTGCCGGTGGCTACCTCAACGGACAGGCGGACCAGATCATGGGCGAACTGCACGCCCTGAAACGCCGTATCCAGTCGCTGATCGACACCTGGAACGCCCAGTCCGCGAGCGATTACCAGGAACGCGTGCACGAATGGGACATGGCCGCGATCGGATTGTTCGGAAGCGCGGGAGAAGGCGGCGTGCTCGGCGAGATCGCCGCCGCGATGAAGGTGAACTGGGGCAACTACGTCGGCGCCGAGGAGGCGAACATCAAGACGTGGTCCGCCGCGCACTGACCCCGATACGGCAGACCCGGCCCCACGGCCGGCAGGTGACAAGGACAACGCCCAGTGGAGAATGAACGCTGCCACGTGACCGTGGTGGGAGCGCGGCGGCGCGTGGACCTCGCGGTGCCCGCGGAGGCCGCCATCGCGGAGTACACCCCGGCCCTGCTCCAACTCGTCGGGCAGGTGGAGTTCGACGAGACCCTGCCCCCGGTCTGGTCGCTCGCGCTGCCCGGTGCGGTGCCCTTCGCCCCCGAGGCGTCGCTGCGGGAGAGCGGTGTCGCGGACGGTGCGACGCTGTATCTGCGCGACGTCGCCGCCGACGAGTTCGACGAGCCCGTGGTCACCGACCTGGAGGAGACGGTCGCGCGCACCGACCAGGGTTTCCGGGTGTGGAACCGGCGCTCGCGCGCGTACACCACCCTGATCCTCGGTGTACTGAGCCTGATCGCGGGCTTCGTCGTGCTGGCCCGCACCGGCGGCCGGGACAGCGTGCTGCCCGCCACCCGGGCCTGCGCCGTCCTCGTCGCGCTGTCCCTGGCCGTGCTCGCGTGGCAGGCGACCCGTCAAGGGTGGTCCCTGCCGCTGCGGTTGCGGCTGATCATGGCGTACGCCGCGATGCCGCTGCTGGCGGTGGCCGGCGCCACGCTGCCGCGTCCGTCGAGCGTCGCCCCCGTGCTGGTGGCGCTCGGCGCGGGCGCCCTGCTCGGAGCGCTGATCGGCCTGCTCGCCATCCGCCACGCGACGACCCTGCTGGCGGTGGCGATCACCGCGCTCGCCCTGGCACTGACGGCGTGCCTCACGGCGGCGCACGCCACGCTGCCGGAGGCGTCCGCGGTGGTCGGTGTCACCCTGCTCGCCGTGCTCGGCGCGGCTCCCGGGCTCTCCGGTCACTTCGCCGTGCTCGCGGGATCGAGCGGCTCCGCGGCGGACGGCCACGACGACGAGGCCGGCGTGGTGAGCCTGGTCAAGCGCGGCCAGCGGCTGCTGATCGGAACCAACCTGCTGGTCTCGGCGGTCGCCGCCGCCTGCCTGGTCGTGCTCGGCTCGACGCACCAGGCGTTCGCGGTGGCGCTGGCCGGCTGCCTCGGGGTGGCGCTCGTCCTGCGCGCGGGACGGCTGACGATGGCGCCGGCGGTCGTGCCGGTGGTGGTCGCGGGGACGACCGGGCTGGCGGCCACGCTCACCCGGGCGCCGGGCGCCTTCGGCGCGCCCGGCTGGGCGGGCCCGGCCGTCCTGCTCGGTGCGGCGGTGCTCGCTCTGGCCGCCGGCCTGGGCCGGGCCTTCCGGGGTGCCGGAACCAGCGCGCGCCCGTCCTGGATCGACCCGCTGTCCGGGTTCCTGATGGTGGCCTGCGTGCCGCTCGCCGTGGGCGTCTTCGGCGTCTACGGCACCCTGCTGAACGCGGGGCGGACGCCGTGACGTGCCGGGAGAACGGAGCGCGCCGCCCGTGAAGCGCACTGTGTTCCGGGTCGCGGACCGGGGCTGGGGCACCTACCGCAGCATCACGGCCGCGCTCCGGGCGGCGGACGAGCGCACGGAGATCCGTGTCCAGCCGGGGGAGTACCAGGAGTCCCTGGTCCTCGACCGGGACGTCACGGTGGTCGCGGAGAAAGGGCCGGGAACCGTGCGTGTACGGGCCCCGCACGGTCCCGCGGTCAACGTGACCGGCGGTTCCCCCGTCCTGCGGGAGTTGACGGTGGTGGGCGCCGGCGACCGCGGCCCGGCCGTGGTCCTCGGCGGCGGTGCTCCGCTCCTCGACCGGTGCGCGGTCTCCCGCGGCCGGATCGAGATCGTGCGCGATGCCGCCGCGCGGCTGCTGTCGTGCACCGTCGAGGACGCCGCCGGCTCGGGTGTCCACGTGACGGGCACGGCCGGCGCGGTCGTCGAGGACTGCGTGATCAGGGCGACGACCGGGCACGGGCTCACGGTGAGCGACGCGGCGCGCGCGGAGGTGCGGCGCACCACGATCGAGCGGGTGACCGGGTGCGGGATCGTGACCGCGGGCGAGTCGGGCGGCATCTTCGAGGACTGCACGGTCCGTCACACGGGGGACGCGGCGGTGCTCGTGCACTCCCACGCCCGCCCCCTCCTGCGCGGGTGCCGGCTCCATGACAGCACCTCCGAAGGCGTGCGGATCACCCGGGCCGACGGCACCGGGGCCGAGGTCGCGCCGCGCCCCGAGCCGGACGCCGCCACGGCCGGAGGCCAGGAGCAGCGGATCCGGCTGGAGAGTTGCGAGATCTTCCGCACCGGCAAGGAGGGCGTGCTGGTCGACGCGGCCGAGGCGCGGCTGAGGGACTGCCACGTCCGCGAGACGGGCGGGGCGGGCGTGGTCGTCTCGGGCGGCGGCCGGCTGGAACTGGAGGGCACCCGCGTGGTCGACGTGCCCGGAACCGGTCTCGCCGCCCTGGACGACGCCGAACTGCTGGTGCGCGACAGCACCGTGGCCCGTACCGGCGCCAACGGCGTGCATGCCTCGGGCCGTTGCTCCGTCGTGCTGGTCGGGTGCGAGATCTCCACCACGACGTACACCGCCGTGAACGTCGGCGGCAACGCCCGTACGGTGCTGCGCGGTTGCACCGTGCGGGACAGCGCGCAGCACGGGGTGGGGGTGGAGGGCGCGGCGAACCTCGTCGCCGAGGACACCCGGGTGGAGCGGGCGCGGATGACGGGCGTCGACGTCCACGAGGCGGACGCGGTGCTGCGTCGCTGCGTGGTCAGCGAGGCGGACACCGGGATCCGGCTGGAGACCGGGCACCGGCCGCTGCTGGAGGACTGCGAGGTGCTGCGAGCGGCCAGGACCGGCATCGAGGTCGCCGCCGGCACCGGCGCGACGGTGCGCGGCGGGCGGGTGGAGGCACCGGGCTCGGCGGGCGTCTTCCTCGACGAAGGGAGCGAACCCTGGATCGAGGACCTGGCCATCTCCGGCGCCGGGGGCAGCGGGCTGGTGATCTGGTCCGGGGCGAACCCCCGGGTACGGTCGGTGACCGTGGCCGGCGCCGCGAAGAACGGCGTGTACGTCGGCGACGGCGGTGGCGGGCTGCTGGAGGACTGCACGGTCTCCGCGACCGGCTTCCCGGCGGTGTACGTGGGAGCCAAGGCCGCGCCGGTGCTGCGCCGGCTGGTGGTGCGCGACGTGGACGAGGACCTGTCGCAGGACGACGACGCGGCGGCCCGGTTCGAACTCTGCCGCAGCCACGGCGTCAGGATCGCGACCCTTCCGGTGGAGGCCGCGGACGCGGCGGTGACTCCGGCCGTGGGCGCCGTGCACGCGATGGCGCCCACGCTCGGGGGACGGGCCGGCGCCGGGACGGCCGACCAGGAAGCGGCCGACCAGGAAACAGCGGGCGAGGACCAGTTGCCCGAACTGCTCGCCGAACTGGACCGGTTGGTGGGCCTGGACGGCGTCAAGCGGGAGGTGGCGTCGATGGCCAAGCTGATGCGGATGGTCAAGCGCCGTCAGGAGGCGGGCCTGCAGCCGCCGCCGCTGAGCCGGCACCTGATCTTCGCGGGCAACCCCGGTACCGGAAAGACCACGGTGGCCCGGTTGTACGGCCGGCTGCTGGCCGCGCTCGGGCTGCTCGCCAGCGGCCACCTGGTGGAGGCCGACCGCAGCGCGCTCGTGGGCGAGTACGTCGGGCACACCGCGCCGAAGACCACCGCGGCCTTCCAACGGGCGCTGGGCGGCGTGCTGTTCATCGACGAGGCCTACGCGCTGGTGCCCGCGGGGCAGGGCAACGACTTCGGCCAGGAGGCGATCTCCACCCTGGTCAAGCTCATGGAGGACCACCGCGACGACGTCGTGGTGATCGCGGCGGGCTACCCGGACGACATGGATCGCCTCATCGACTCCAACCCGGGCCTGGCCTCCCGCTTCACCCGCACGCTGCGCTTCGACGACTACTCCTCGGCGGACCTGGTGGAGATCGTGGAGCACCAGGCGTCCCAGCACGAGTACCTGGTCCAGCCGGACACCGTGCATGCCCTGCTGGGTTACTTCGACGCCATCGAGCGGACCGAGCGCTTCGGCAACGGGCGCACCGCCCGCCAGGCGTTCCAGCGGATGACCGAGCAGCACGCGATGCGGGTCGCCGACCTGGACGACCCCAGCGACGAGGACCTGACCGTGCTCCAGCCGGCCGACGTGCCCGCGGTGGTGGCGTGATGACCTGCCACCACCGCGGGCCCGCCGGCCGTACCGGGGCGCTGCTCGGCCGTCCCCGGCGCCCCGATCCGCCGGGTCTACGCGGTCGCGGGGCCGGAGAGGTCCGGGCGGGTGGCGGTGACCGAGCCGGTGGGGTCCGGGAACCGCGCGGCCCGGTCGACGTGACCGTAGGACTGGCCGGCGCCGTTGATCATCGCGAGGTAGTTGCCGAGCAGTTCGAGCGCGTTGCTCTGCAGGGCCAGCGCCTTCTGCATCGCCGGGTTGATGTGGACGGCGAAGCTGTCCCCCAGGTCCGCGAGGGTGTTCTGGTCCTCGTTGTCCGTCTCGTCCGGTGGCGGGCTGTAGCCGCCGGTCGAGTTCGCGTTCAGCCCGGAGCCGACGGAGCCGGACGAGATCGGCGGGTCGGTGTGCGCGGGTCCCCAGAACTGCCCGTGCACGACCGCATCGACCTTCTGGCGCAGCGACTCGTAGCTGGAGACGGCACCGCGCCCCTCCGTCAGCAGGGTGCTCTCGGTTGCCCGCACGGTGGCGGCGTCGAAGACGACCGGGCCACTGTCGACCACGTCGTCCGGCGACTGCCCGCCGGGCGCCCCGCCCGGGTCGATGTTGAAGCTCGGGGGAGTGTCCCAGTCGACCGTCATGGTCGGGACGAGATTGCTGAAGTCCTTTCCGCTGTCGGGGTCGTCGTCGTTGTTCTGGGTATCGGCCATGAGGTCCTCCTGTGCGCGTGCCCGGCGGCAGAAGCGTCCCGTCATTCCGGTCGACGCCCGCCGGCGGGAATCAGTTTGTCATATCGAGACCCGGTGGCGAAATCCCGGTACCGGTATTCCGGCGGATTCGCCGGAGAACGGTGGACCGCGGCCGGCGGTGGAAGGAGAAAGACTCATGACGACGTCGTCGACGGGGAATTCGGATTCCCTCGCGATGCCCCGCGGTCATTCCCTGACCGACAGGGTGGACACCTGGCAGGACGCGACGCCGTCCGTGCCCGCGGGCGATCACCCGGGCCTGGCGACACGGCCGGTGCTCGGCCGCCCGGCCGGAACCCCGCCGTCGCACGGCGGCGGCCAGGACCGGGTGTCGTCCCACGGCGGCGGGGGTTCGGGCGGGGGCGGGGGTTCGGGCGGTTCGGGCGGGACCATGTCGCTGGAGGAGTTCCGGGTCGCCCTGGCCCAACTCGGCGGCGCCATCACGATCGTGCGCACCCAGAGCGGGCACGTCTCGCACCTGGTCGGCCAGATCAGGACCTGTTTCGACGGGGCCCAGAGCGCGTGGGAGAGCCCGTCGGCCGTCTCGTTCGAGACGATGTCGACCTGGTTCACGAACGGCTCGCACGCGCTGGAGAACCTGCTGCAGGAGATGGTCCGGCGGATGGGGACCGCCTACGACAACTACGAGGCGGCCGAGAAGGCCAACACCCACAACTCCGGAGGCTGAGCGTGTCAGGGAACGCCGACTACGACGTCAGCACGATCAGGATCGACCCGCACGCGCTCGGCACCGGCAGCGCGAAACTCGTGTCGCTCGCCAACGACGTCGCCGACGCGATCAAACGGGTCGGCGACGCGGTCGCCGACCTCAAACTCGGGTGGGTGTCCAAGAGCGCCGACGAGGCACGGGCGTTCAACGACCGGTGGAATCGCGTGATGAAGCAGATGTTCGGCGAGAAGGACGGCGAGATCGGCATTCTCCCCGCGATGGCCGGCGGAATTCTGGCGACGGCCGTCGCGTACAGCAATCTGGAAATCGAGCTGCAATCCGCCTTCCTCAAGTTCTCCGGCGGGCTCGCCGACACCGGCGGCGACGGAAGCCAGCCGTCCGACCACACCGGGCCCGACTACCCCATCACTCAGGACTACCCGAACTAAATGACCAGGACAGATTTCCACCGCCCGGCCAGGACCTTTCCGCCGTCGCTCCCCGAGACCCAGGTGGCGCTGGCCGCCCCGCCGCAGAAGGCCCCGCAGAACCAGGCGCAGACCTGGCTGTACATGCTGCTGCCGCTGCTCAGCAGCATCAGCATGGCCGCCTACATGTTCACCTTCGGGCGACCGTGGCTGATGATGCTCGGCATCGGCTTCGTGGTCGTCTCCGTCGGGGTCACGGTCCTGGTGCGGACCCAGACGAGGAACGCGAACCGGCGCGCGGAGTACCGCCAGCGGGACCGCTACCTCGACTACCTCGGCGACGTCCGGCGCCAGGCACGGGAGTCGGCGGCCGCGCAGCGCGCGGCCGGCGCGTTCGTGCACCCGAGCCCGCAGCGGCTGTGGGCGATCGCCACCACCGGCCCGCGCCGGGTGTGGGAACGGCGGCCGTCCGACGCGGACTTCCTCAAGCTGCGGCTGGGCATCGGCCACGCGGCTCCTGCCCTGCGCCTCGTGCTGAGCAGGCACGGTGACCCCACCGCCGAGCACGACCCCGAGTCGAGCCGGCGGGCCGAGCGGCTCGCGGACGACTTCGCGACGGTCAGCCGCCAGCCGGCCTGGGTCGATCTGGCGCACACCGGCGTCCTCAGCGTGCTCGGCCCGCGGGAGCGCACCGCTCCACTCGTCGGCGCGCTGCTGATACAGCTGGCGGTACTGCACGCCCCCGACGACGTGCAGGTGATCGCCCTCGCCGAGGAGGAGGACCATCCCTGGGCGTGGGTGAGATGGCTGCCGCACGCCCGTCAGCCCGATCGTGAGGGTCTGGTCCCCATGGTGGCCACCGGTATGGACGGCATAGCCGACCTGCTCCAGTCCCATGTGGACCTCGTCCGTGACGAACGTGACGAACGAGGCGCCTCGTTGGGTCTGCGGCGGGAGGCGAAGGCGACGCGCCATCTGGTGGTGGTCCTCGACGGTTTCCGGCCGGACGCGGAGTGGGCGCGCCTGCCGCTGGTGGCCGACCTGCTGGCCGTGGCCGGGGCAGAGAGCGGGTTGCACGTGGTGTGCGTGGTCGGGCGGGAGAGCGAGGAGCCGAGCCGGGTCGACGTGCGGGCCCGGGTCGACGCCGCGGGCGGCCTGGCCCTGGAGAGCCGGTATCCCGTCCTGGTGCAGGCAGCCGAGGAGGCGGTCGCCGACGTGTGCCCGCCCCGAGTCGGTGAACAAGTCGCCCGGGCGTTGGCGCCGTTGCGGTTGTCGGGTGAGCAGGAGCAGGTGCTCGCGCGGACGGTGGCGTTGCCGGAGATGCTGGGGGTTGCTGATCTCGGGTCGTTCGATCCGACGGAGTTGTGGCATGCGCCGGATGACGAGGCGTTGTTGCGGTTGCCGATCGGGTTCACCGGGGACGGTGCTCCGCTGGTGCTGGATCTGAAGGAGTCGGCGCTGGGTGGTATCGGTCCGCACGGTCTGGTTGTTGGCGCCACCGGCTCCGGTAAGAGCGAGTTGTTGCGGACGCTGGTGACGGGGTTGAGCATGACGCATGCCCCGGAGCATCTGGGTTTCGTGCTGGTGGACTTCAAGGGCGGTGCGACCTTCGCGGGGGTGACCGAGTTGCCGCATGTGGCGGGGTTGATCACGAACCTTGCCGATGATCTGGCGATGGTCGACCGGGTGCGGACCGCGTTGCAGGGGGAGCAGCAGCGCCGGCAGCAGATGCTGCGCAGGGCGGGGAACGTGGACTCGGTGCGGGAGTACCAGATCCTGCAGGCGGCCGGCGGGGTCGATGAGGACGGGCGGCGGTTGG
>NZ_FNVU01000011.1 GCF_900107965.1 Actinacidiphila yanglinensis
CTCCCACCCACTTGATGGGGTAAGGCTCCCAGTAGACGACTGGGTTGATAGGCCGGATGTGGAAGCCTCGTGAGGGGTGGAGCTGACCGGTACTAATAGGCCGAGGGCTTGTCCATATTTGTTCGCGTCCACTGTGTAGTTCTGAAGCAACCAGCGTGTTGTTTCGTAGTGTTTCGGTGGTCATAGCGTTAGGGAAACGCCCGGTTACATTCCGAACCCGGAAGCTAAGCCTTTCAGCGCCGATGGTACTGCAGGGGGGACCCTGTGGGAGAGTAGGACACCGCCGAACAATTCTTGAGCCCCGGCTCCCGATTCCGATCGGGGGCCGGGGCTTTTTTGCGTTCTCCCACTTTCGTGGCCGGCCGTTTGTCCTCGGCCGTTTGTCCTGCGGCCCTCAGTTCTTCGCGGCGGCCTGCGTCAGTTCGATGTCGAGGGACTCACGGCGGATGCGCTGGTCAACGTACAGCAGCGTCACCGTTCCCGCGCTGATCGGCAGCGTGAAAGTGGAGGCTACGACCGCCCCGATGCCGCTGACGACGAGGAAGGTCCAGCTGGGATTGCTGTCGGAGCTGTAGAACGAGGCGAATGAGTCGTTCGTAAACGCCGCTGATACCAACGTGAACGGCAGCTCGATGATGGCCGAGGCGATGTACGTGAGGACGGCGGTCAGCAACTCGACACCCAGCACCCGCCACCAAGCACCGCGAACGAGCTTGGCAGAACGCTTCATCGCGCCCACGATGCTCTGGTCCTCGAGCATCAGGGCCGGCGGCGACAGACTCAGCAGGATCCACAGCCAGACCATCACGACCAGCCCGGCACAGGCACCGAGCACGGCAAGTGCGGCACCACCGCCGGTTGAGCCGGCCGCGGCGACGAGGATGCCCGGCACTATGGCGACGGCGAGCACAGCAACGTAGAGGAAGACGAGAAGGAACGACAGACCGATGAGGCGCCCCATGCGGGGACGCGCTTCGCGCCATGCCTCACCGACGTTCACCGACCGTCCGAGCACCGCACGGCTGGTGACCATGGTGAGCATCGCTGTGGCGGCGAGTACCCCCAGTGCGGCGACCACGATGGTGACTCCGAGGCCGGCATAGGCATCCCGCAGGGCATGCAGGACGTCGTGGGCGCTCGGATGGCTGTCGTTCTCGATCTTCTTGATGCTGCTGTCGTCCGTGAACAGCCCCTGGACGGCGACGGCGATGGCTTGGGTGACAACTCCCACGGCGAAGGTCACGCCGACGATGGCCCGCCAGTGGAGGCGCAGCGTGGCGATGGAGCCGTCGAGGATCTCGCCGACGTTGAGCGGGCGGAGTGGAATGACGCCCGGCTTGGGGGCTGCCGGCCGACTCCAAGGGCCCTGCTGCTGCCAGCCGTTGAGGGTGGGTGGCCCACCCCAGCGCGGCCCGCCCTGTTCCGGGGGCTTCGGAGCCTGGACGCCCGGCGGCGGCGTCCAACGGGCCCAGCCGTTGGCGTTGGGCGGCGGTTGGCGGTGGGACCAGCCAGGGCGAGCGGCTTGCGCGGGCACCGTGTTCTCCGCCGGTGCGGGAGACTCGAAGTTCTGGCCCACTGTGGGCTCTTCGTGAGTCGCCGATGTGTCGGGGCCGGTGCCGTCGTCCGGCTCGGGAGAGTCGGAGGGTCCGGGCGTCGTCCAGCCCGGAGTGTTGGTCATCGGAGGCTGCCCCTCTTCGTGTTGCTCGGCTGCTTCAAGCCGCCATCGTGCCATGGGCTGCCGCGAACAGGGCTTGGCAGGGCAGACTGAGCGATATGGGTGATCACTTCATGCGACCTGAGAACGGCTTCATCCCCGCATTGCGATGGGAGGAGCCGCTCGAGGGGCCAGTGCTGGTACTGCTCGATCAGACCCGGCTTCCGCAGGAGGAGATCGAACTGGTCTGTACCGACGTGCAGGTACTGGTGGCGGCGATCTCCTCGCTCGCCGTGCGGGGCGCGCCTGTGCTCGGCCTGGCGGGCGCCTACGGGGTGGCACTGGCGGCAGCACGCGGTTACGACGTCGAGGAGGCCGCGGAGCTCCTTGCCCGGGCCCGTCCGACGGCCGTGAACCTCGGCTACGGCGTGCGGCGGGCACTGGCCGCGTACCGTGCGGCGGAGCCGGAGAGCGCGGCTGAGGCAGCCCTCGCGGAGGCGCGGGCGCTGCACGCCGAGGACGCCGCCGCGAGCGATGCGATGGCGGGGCACGGCCAGCGGCTGCTGGAGGAACTGGTGCCGGGCGGTGGCTATCGCGTGCTGACCCACTGCAACACCGGTGCTTTGGTGTCGGGTGGTCAGGGCACGGCGCTCGGCGTGGTGTTGGCGGCTCATCGGGCGGGTGAGCTGCGGCGGTTGTGGGTTGACGAGACGCGGCCGCTGCTCCAAGGGGCGCGGCTGACGGCGTACGAGGCGGCGCGGGCGGGGATGCCGTACACGCTGCTTGCCGACAGCGCCGCGGGTTCGCTGTTCACGGCGGGTGAGGTCGACGCGGTGATGGTGGGCGCGGACCGGATCGCGGCGGACGGTGCCACGGCCAACAAGGTGGGCACCTATCCGCTGGCGGTGCTGGCGCGCTATCACCACGTGCCGTTCATCGTGGTGGCGCCGAGGACCACAGTCGATCTTGCGACGCCGGACGGTGCGTCGATCGAGGTCGAGCAGCGGGCGGGCAGCGAGGTCACCGATCTCGCACCGTCACCGCTGGGCACCCAGGCGTACAATCCGGCCTTCGACGTGACGCCGCCGGAGCTGATCACTGCGATCGTGACGGAGAACGGGGTGGTCTCGCCGGTGACTGCGGAGACGCTGGCAGCCGTGTGCCGGTAAGGTCGCCGGGCGGTCATGGCACGAAGTTGTCCACAGGCTGTCACAGGGGGACGGCGCAACTACGCACAACCATGGACAATGGTTGCGTAGCGTGACCTCGATCACCAAAGGTCACCGGTATCGATATGCAAATGGGATGATGGTCGGTATGAAGGGACGTGTCCTGGTCGTCGACGACGACACCGCGCTGTCAGAGATGCTTGGCATCGTGCTTCGCGGAGAGGGTTTCGAGCCGTCGTTCTGCGCTGACGGCGACAAGGCGCTGGCTGCTTTTCGGGAGGCCAAGCCGGATCTGGTGCTGCTGGATCTGATGCTGCCCGGAAGGGACGGCATCGATGTGTGTCGGCAGATCCGGGCGGAGTCCGGTGTGCCGATCGTGATGCTCACGGCGAAGAGCGACACGGTGGATGTGGTGGTGGGCCTGGAATCCGGGGCCGACGACTACGTCATCAAGCCGTTCAAGCCCAAGGAGCTGGTGGCGCGGGTGCGGGCCCGGCTGCGGCGTGCGGAGGAGCCGACGCCTGAGCAGCTGGCGATCGGCGATCTCGTCATCGATGTCGCCGGGCACTCGGTCAAGCGCGGCGGCCAGCCGATCGCGCTGACGCCGTTGGAGTTCGACCTGCTGGTCGCGCTTGCCCGCAAGCCGTGGCAGGTGTTCACCCGCGAGGTGCTGCTCGAGCAGGTCTGGGGCTACCGCCACGCGGCGGACACCCGCCTGGTCAATGTGCATGTGCAGCGGTTGCGGTCGAAGGTCGAGCAGGACCCCGAGCGTCCGGAGATCGTCGTGACGGTCCGGGGCGTCGGCTACAAGGCAGGACCGGGCTGAGATGTGCGCGTCGTACGAGCGTGAGCGCTTGGAGAGCCGGCTGGCCGATCCGATGCAGGGACTGCTGCCGGTGATCCGCTCGTGCGTGCGCTGGGCACGGCGTCCGCTGCAGCCGGCGACCCGGCTGTGGCGGCGCAACCTTCAGCTCAGGGTGGTCGCCTTCACGCTGCTGATGTCGGTGGGCGTCGTTCTCCTGCTCGGCTTCGTGGTCATCGGCCAGGTGCAGAACGGCCTGCTCGACGCGAAGGAGAAGGCCGCGACGAACCAGGCGACCGGTGGGTTCGCGATCGCCCAGGACATGGCGGACAAGGCCAGCCAGACGCAGGAGTCATCGGGCCCCGGTGGTACCCAGGGGAAGATCGACTCCGGCACGTGGCTGAACAGCCTGGTCGAGCAGTTCGCCAGCGGCGGTAAGGGCGTGTACTGGATCGTCGCGCTCATCCCGGGGCGGAGCGACGACCCGCCGTTCGCCGGGAGCAGCAGCAGTATCAGTGCACGTGGGCCGCGCAGCTCCGGCAGCGTGCTGCCCGAGCAGAGCATCCCGAAGTCGTTGAGCGACGCGGTGGAGAGCCACACCGGCGCGCTCAAGCAGTACACAAGCGTCAAGACCGACGACGGTCACAAGCCTCGACCGGCTTTGGCGGTCGGCAAGCGGCTGACGGACATCAACCGGAACACGTACCAGCTGTACTACCTGTTCCCGTTCGACCAGGAGGAGAAGACCCTCGGGCTGGTCAAGGGCACTCTGGCGACCGCCGGGATATTCGTCGTGGTGCTGCTCGGCGCGATCGCCTGGCTGGTGACACGGCAGGTGGTCACGCCGGTGCGGATGGCGGCCGGGATCGCCGAGCGACTGGCGGCGGGCCGATTGCAGGAGCGCATGCAGGTCACCGGCGAGGACGACATCGCCAGACTCGGCGAGTCCTTCAACAAGATGGCGCAGAACCTCCAGGTCAAGATCCAGCAGCTGGAGGACCTGTCGCGGATGCAGCGCCGCTTCGTCTCCGACGTGTCGCACGAGCTGCGCACGCCGTTGACGACGGTGCGGATGGCCGCCGACGTCATCCACGATGCGCGTACGGACTTCGATCCGGTGACCTCGCGCTCGGCCGAGCTGCTGCAGAACCAGCTGGACCGGTTCGAGTCGCTGCTGTCCGACCTGCTGGAGATCAGCAGGTTCGACGCGGGCGCGGCCGAGCTGGCCGCGGAGCCGATAGACCTGCGGGACGTGGTGCACCTCGTCGTGGATGCCGCCGAGCCGCTTGCCGACCGCAAGGGCTCGCGTGTCGTCATCCGCGGCGATGCACAACCGGTGATCGCGGAGGCCGATGCGCGCCGGGTGGAGCGCGTGCTGCGCAACCTGGTGGTCAACGCGATCGAGCACGGCGAGGGCCGCGACGTGGTGATCCGGCTCGCGACGGCGGACGGCGCGGTCGCGGTCGCGGTACGGGACTACGGCGTCGGTCTGAAGCCTGGTGAGGCGACTCGGGTGTTCAACCGCTTCTGGCGTGCCGATCCGGCGCGTGCGCGTACCACCGGCGGCACCGGCCTCGGCCTGTCCATCGCGGTGGAGGACGCTCGGCTGCACGGCGGGTGGTTGCAGGCGTGGGGCGAGCCGGGCGGAGGTTCGCAGTTCCGGATGACGTTGCCGCGTACGGCGGGCGACAGCCTGCGGGGTTCGCCGATCGCGCTGGAGCCCGACGACTCGCGTCGTAACCGGGGGCTGATCTCCTCGGGCCTGCCGGCCAGGGCGGGAGCGGCCGTGCCGGTGCCCCGCACGGGCGCACCGGGCGCTGCTTCAGGTGACGGTGTGGTGGTTCGGCAGGCCGGTGCGCACGGACCGCAGATACCGTCGATGCCGTTGGGGCCGAAGGCGCAGACCCGGCCGCCGACCGCGGATCCCGCGGCGCTTCCGGGGAGCGGTGCGTGGGTCGTGGAGCGTAGGGACACCATGCGGGAGGACGACGTCTGATGGGTGCGATGGGGGGCGGCCGGGGGCGGTTGCTGCGACGAGGGCTGTTGCCGCTGTGCGCCGCGCTCCTACTGGCGGGCTGCGCCTCGATGCCCAGCAGCGGCGAGGTGCGCAAGGTCAGCGAGGGTCAGCGGGCCGACTCCGACTCACAGGTGCGGGTCTTCGGTATCGCACCGAGCCCGGGTGAGAACGCTTCGGACATCGTCAACGGCTTCCTGGAGGCGACGACCAGCAGCGAGTCGAACTTCGTCACGGCGAAGAAGTACCTGTCGAAGCAGGCGAAGGACCGCTGGAAGCCGAACACGGGGATCACCGTGTTCTCGGGCGAGCTGACCCCTCACGAGGTGAGCGGCATCGGCCGCAAGGCGGGCGAGACCACCACGGTCACGCTGTCGGGGACGAGAGCGGCTGTCGTGGACACCAAACACGCGTACCAGCCGGAGCACGGCGCCTTCAGCACGTACTTCCACCTGGTCAAGGAGAACAACCAGTGGCGGATCGACGGGCTGCCCAACGGCCTGGTGCTGTCCGACTCGGACTTCCAGCGCATATACCACTCGGCGAACATGTACTACTTCGCCAAGCTCGGCCCGGACGAGCATCCGGCCGACGGGGGCACGAAGGAGACGCTGGTCGCCGACCCGGTGTACCTGCGGGTCCAGCCTGATCCGCTGGTGTCGACGGTTTCGGCGCTGCTGGGCGGTCCCACCGACTGGTTGGAGCCGGTCGTCACCACCGCGACTCCCAAGGGGACGCAGCTGGACGAGAAGAGTCCGGACCAGGGGGTGTCGCTCGACGATTCGCAGCAGCTGAAGGTGCGTCTCGACCACCGTGCCGACGGGCTGCACGGCCAACGCTGCACGGACCTGGCCGCTCAGCTCATCGCGACCGTCCAGGCTCAGGCGTCCGCACAACTGGCGTCGGCCGAGGTGGATCACGCGGACGGCTCCACCGCCTGCACCCTCCACGGCTCCGAAGCCCTCAACAACTACGGCCCGGAGAACCTGATCGGCACCAACCCGCAGCCGTACTTCATCGAGGCGGCCGCCCAGCACCGCTTGATGGAGCTGACGGACGACAACGAGAAGGGCGGAACGCCGAAGGCGACACCGGTGACGGGTCCGTTCGGCGCGAGCAAGGCGTATCTGGACTCGGTGGCGGTTCGCAGGGACCAGCAGGTGGCGGCGGGAGTGCGTTCCGACGGCCGCAATCTGGTGGTCGGTTCTCTCGTCACCGGGCAGACCTTCGGCAAGCCGGTGCTCACGAGCAACGTGAAGGACGGGCTGAGCACGCCGAGCTGGGACGGGTTCGACGACCTGTGGGTGGCCGATCGTGACCCGGACTCCCCGAAGCTGATGGTGCTGCCGAAGGGGACCGGTGCGCCCGTCGAGGTGCCGGTGCCCGATCTCGTCGGGCGGATCCAGTCGTTGCGTGTGGCCTCGGACGGGGTGCGGATCGCCCTGGTGGTGAAGGAGGGCAGCGGCACCCGGCTCGAGCTCGGCCGGATCGTCCGGGAGGGCACCGAGCAGCACCCGGAGTTCTCGGTCACCATGCTGCGCACGCTGACGCCCGCGGGAGAGCACATGACGTCCGTGTCGTGGGCCGGGGCCAGCAAGCTTGTAGTCCTCGACACCGAGCCGGGCGGAGCGCAGCAGATCGAGTACATCAGCTCGGACGGCTCGGCCGGGTCCGCACTGCGGGGCTTCAGCGAGGCCGCTTCCGTGGCCTCCTCGGAGAGCCAGACCACGCAGCTGCTCGCGTCGTACAACGGCACCGTCTACGAACTGCCCAACGACGCGAACTGGAAGCAGATCTCCCCGAAGGGCAGCAATCCCGTCTACCCAGGCTGACCTGCGGCGATCGACTTGTCCACAGACACGAACGAGTGACTGGCGGCGCGCTCGGCGAAGCGCGCAGAGTTGAGTCATGCGGGACTGGTGGAGGGAGATCACCGGGCTGGTTCTTCCGGTGGACTGCGCGGGCTGCGGGCGCCTGCGGACGGAGTTGTGCGAGCGGTGTCTGGGGCTGCTGGGCGGAGCGGCCACAGCGCGGCGCGTGCGTCCGTCTCCCGAGCCCGCGGGCCTGCCACCGGTCTACGCGGCGGGGCTGTACGGGGACGAAGTGCGTGCCGTCGTCCTCGCACACAAGGAGCGAGGTGCCCTCGGCCTCGCCCGGCCGCTGGGTGCGGCACTGGCGGGAGCGGTCGTCCGGGCGACCGTTCCCCTCAGCACCGCATCCGGTCCGGCCGCCCCGCACGCGGTCGGCCTCCGCTGGAACCCACCCGGATGGGCCCCAGCGGCAGCCGGAGCCGGCCATGGGTCCCGCTCCGGCCCATGGCGGGCTCACCGCGGCCCTGAGATGCCCCGCACCGCCCTGCGAGGCACTTCCGGACCACAGGTACCGCCCCTTCGGCCGGAGCCCGGCCCGCTGCTGCTGGTGCCCGTGCCCTCTGCGCGCCGGACAGTGGCTCAGCGTGGCCATGACGCCACCGCCCGGATTGCCCGGGCGGCGGCTCGGGAGCTGCGGCGCCGTGGCGTCCCTGCCAGGGCGGCGGGCGTGCTGCGGCAGCGGCGGCCGGTCGCCGACCAGGCGGAGCTGGGAGCGGACGGGAGGCTGGCGAACCTGTCCGGTGCGATGACGACCGCAGCGGGCTCCGCCGGGTTGCTGAGGGTCGGGCCGGTCGTGCTGGTGGACGACCTGATGACCACAGGCGCGTCACTGGCGGTGGCTGCGGGTGCCCTGGCGGCGGCCGGCGGGTGGGTCGCCGGCGCTGCGGTGGTCGCCGGTCCGCACGATCCTCGCATCAACTGATTTGCCCATTACCGCAGGTGATGAGGGTCGGCGTTCACACGAACGGAGGTATGCGTGCGCTGAGGATGCCGAGCAGCACACTCCGGGACTATGTTCGGGGGAGAGGGAAGCGAACACCGTGGGTGTTGATCTTCCCTGTGGGGCAGAAGGAGGTGAAAGCCGCGGCTTCGCGCTATCCGGATGGGCCCGGTGGCGAAGCGGCAGCCAACGCAGCGCCGGCAGGGACTGGCACCCTCGTCGGCCTCATGAAAGGGACTGCCCCTGGTCATGGGGGTGGTCCGGAACGGAGTTCTGCGTGGACATCGTCGTCAAAGGCCACAAGACCGAGGTGCCCGAGAGGTTCCGGAAGCACGTGGCCGAAAAACTGGACAAGATCCAGAAGCTCGACGGCAAGGTGATCAGCCTCGACGTCGAGGTGTCCAAGGAGCTCAATCCCCGCCAGGCGGACCGCAGCGACCGGGTGGAGATCACGCTGAAGTCCCGCGGCCCGGTGGTTCGGGCGGAGGCCGCTGCGGGCGACCCGTACGCAGCGCTGGACGCGGCGGTGACCAAGCTGGAGGCCCGGCTCCGCAAGGCCGCGAGCAAGCGCCACACCCGCCGCGGTGCCGGCCGCACGCCCGCCGCCGAAGTACCGGATCACGTGCCTGGGGCGGCGCGGATCAACGGGGACGGCTCGCTGGTCACCGACCAGGGCGTCGACGGAGTGCGCACCACGAGGATCGGGCCGCTGGAGGTACGTGGTGAGGGCCCGCTCGTGGTCAGGGAGAAGACCCACGCCGCCGCCCCGATGGCGCTCGACCAGGCTCTCTACGAGATGGAGCTGGTCGGGCACGACTTCTACCTGTTCGTCGACAGCGAGACCAAGCAGCCGAGCGTGGTCTACCGGCGGCAGGGATACGACTACGGCGTGATCCATCTCAACGCGGACGAGGCGGGTGTCGAGTCGCCGGCGGGGGCCGGGGACGCGCTGCACCACGGCGCCTGACCGAGCAGGCCGGCGCGAGGGCCCGCCGCAAGAAGGAGTGCCGAAAGGCCCCCGGGTCTCGTCCCGGGGGCGTCGGCACGCCGGGACGTGAAATGCTGGGCCAGTGGTCAACTCTGGTCTGAGGGGGAGGATCTGATGCCGGACTTCGAGCACGGGGCGACCGGCGATGGGGGCCCGGCGCAGTACGGCGAGTCACCCGGCCCGGCCCGTGCGGAGCCGATTCGGGTGCTCGTCGTCGACGACCACGCGTTGTTCAGGCGGGGCTTGGAGATCGTGCTCGCGCAGGAGGAGGACATCCAGGTCATCGGTGAGGCGGGGGACGGCGCCGAGGCGGTGGAGAAGGCCGCCGACCTGCTGCCGGACATCGTGCTGATGGATGTCAGGATGCCTCGCCGGGGTGGGATCGAGGCGTGTACCTCGATCAAGGAGGTCGCCCCCAGCGCGAAGATCATCATGTTGACGATAAGCGACGAGGAAGCCGACCTGTACGAGGCGATCAAGGCCGGCGCGACGGGTTACCTGCTCAAGGAGATCTCCACCGACGAGGTGGCCACCGCGATCCGCGCGGTCGCCGACGGGCAGTCGCAGATCAGCCCGTCGATGGCGTCGAAGCTGCTCACCGAGTTCAAGTCCATGATCCAGCGCACCGATGAGAAGCGGCTGCTGCCGGCGCCCAAGCTCACCGACCGCGAGCTGGAGGTGCTCAAGCTGGTGGCCACCGGCCTGAACAACCGGGACATCGCCAAGCAGTTGTTCATCAGCGAGAACACCGTGAAGAACCACGTGCGCAACATCCTGGAGAAGCTCCAGCTCCACTCCCGGATGGAGGCCGTGGTCTACGCGATGCGGGAGAAGATCCTGGAGATCCGCTAGCCGCGGGCGAGGGCCGCGGCCAGGGGCGCGCTCAGGGAGTCGGGGAGGACGCGTTCGACCCGGGTCTGGGTGCAGCCGACCCAGCCGGCCGCCTCGGTGATGGCCTCGGCCGCGGGCTGCACGGCTTTCGGGCCGTCCAGGGTGACCTGCCGCGCGACCAGCGTGCTCCCTTCCCGGGCGGGGTCGACCCGGCCGACCAGACGGCCGCCGGCCAGCAGGGGCATCGCGAAGTAGCCGTGCACCCGTTTCGGCTTGGGGGTGTACGCCTCGAGCCGGTGGGTGAAACCGAAGATCCGCTCGGTGCGGGGACGGTCCCAGATCAGCGAGTCGAACGGTGACAGCAGCGTGGTGCGGTGCCGTCCGCGGGGCGGCGAGGCGAGGGCGGCCGGGTCGGCCCAGGCGGGTTTGCCCCAACCCTCGACCTCCACCGGGACCAGACCGGTGGAGTCCAGCACGGCGGCGACCTGCTCGCCCTTCAACCGGTGGTAGTCGGCCAGATCCGCGCGGGTGGCGACGCCCATCGCGGCGCCGGCCTGCGTGACCAGGCGGCGCACGCACTCGGTGTCGTCGATGTCGTCGTGCAACAGGGCGTCCGGGACGGCGCGCTCCGCGAGGTCGTAGACGCGCTTCCAGCCACGGCGCTGCACGCAGACCACCTCACCGGTGTCCAGCAGCCACTCCACCGCGATCTTCGTCTCCGACCAGTCCCACCAAGGGCCGCCGTTCTTCGCGCCGCCGAGTTCGGTGGAGGTCAGCGGGCCGTCGATCTTGAGGCGGTCCAGTACGGCCGCGGAGGAGCGCTCGGCGTCCTCCAGGACGTGCCAGCGGTGGCCGCGGGCACGCCGGGCCCGGCGGCGGAAGGCGAAATGCGGCCACTCCTCGATCGGCAGGATGCAGGCAGCATGCGACCAGTACTCGAAGGCATGGCCGTCGGACCAGTAGGCCCTCTCCACGTCGGCGCGACCGACCGCGCCCAGGCGCGCGTACGGGATCAGCTCGTGCGACCTGGCCAGCACCGAGATGGTGTCGAGCTGCACCGCGCCGAGCGACCGCAGCACCCCCCGCGTACCCGCCCGCCGGTCGGGCGCCCCCAGGAAACCCTGCGCCCGGAGGGCGATCCTGCGGGCTTCGTCGGCGGACAGGGCGAGCTCGGGCGACGGCAGGAAAGTCATGCCCGCCACCCTAGGACCGACCACTGACACCCGGCCGCGACCATGTATTCACTCGTTCCGGCGACATGTCCCGGTCTTCCCGCCGCGCCCGCGCCCTTGGGCACCGTGAGTGCGCGGCTACTCCCCGTACGGCAGGTACTGCGCCTGCGTGGGCCGGCCCCAGTCCGAGGGCAGCAGCGACCCGCTCCACGCGTCCCGCCGGGTGCCGGCGTAGACGACCCGCGACCGCACCGTCCCCTCCATGACGAAGCCGAGCTTGAGGGCGACCGCTCGCGAGGCCGCGTTGCCCGCCTCCGCGAACCACTCCAGGCGCTCCACGCCCAGGGCGTCGAAGGCCCAGGTGCACACCGCCTGTGCCGCCTCCACGGTGTAGCCCTTGCCGCGCTGGTGCTTCGCCGTCCAGTAGCCCAGTTCGGCCTGCCGTTGCGGGGCGGCCAGGTGCTGGAGGCGGACCAGGCCCATCGAGCTGACCAGGGCGCCGTCGTCGCGGGTGAAGGCGCCGAAGTTGTACATCGTGTCGTCGCGCCAGCCGTTCGCGCAGACCACGTCTATGAAGTGGTCGGCGTGTTCGCGCGGATACGGAGAGGGCACGGACGTCCAGCGGGCGATCTCCGGGTCCTGGCAGGCGGCGTGCAGAGCGTCGCCGTCACGGGGTTCCAGGGCGCGCAGCACGAGGCGGTCCGTGGTGAGGACGGGTGTTTTCATAGCGGGTGCGCACCTTTCCGGCAGGGGTGCCCGGCACCCCGAATCAGCCGTATTTCGGGCAGCGGCAGGACTGAGGGCGAGTATCGCGGACGTTCACAGCCGGGGGAAAACCGTTTTGCCGCCGCCGGGCCTCCCGGCCTCATGGTGTCCTCGCTTACGATGGCCGTTGCAGCAGGGCCAGGCAGACAGGACCCGCGCTGTGCCCCGCGCGGGAATTCGCGCCAGGCCCGACCGGCAAGGAGTCAGCCTACGTGTCCGTCATCAGCAAGATCATGCGTGCAGGTGAAGGCAAGATCCTGCGCAAGCTGCACCGCATCGCGGACCAGGTCAACTCCGTCGAAGAAGACTTCGTCGACCTCACGGACGCCGAGCTGCGGGCACTCACCGATGAATTCAAGCAGCGCCACGAGGACGGGGAGTCGCTGGACGACCTGATGCCCGAGGCGTTCGCCGCGGTCCGCGAGGCAGCCAAGCGCGTCCTGGGTCAGCGCCACTACGACGTCCAGATCATGGGCGGCGCCGCCCTGCACCTCGGCTACGTAGCCGAGATGCGCACCGGTGAGGGCAAGACCCTCGTGGGCACCCTGCCTGCGTACCTCAACGCGATCTCCGGCAAGGGCGTCCACCTGATCACGGTCAACGACTACCTCGCCGAGCGCGACTCGGAGTGGATGGGCCGGGTGCACAAGTTCCTCGGCCTGTCCGTCGGCTGCATCCTGGCGAACATGACGCCGGCCGAGCGCCGCGAGCAGTACGGCCACGACATCACCTACGGCACCAACAACGAGTTCGGCTTCGACTACCTGCGCGACAACATGGCGTGGTCGAAGGACGAGCTGGTCCAGCGCGGCCACAACTTCGCGATCGTCGACGAGGTCGACTCGATCCTCGTCGACGAGGCGCGCACCCCGCTGATCATCTCCGGTCCGGCCGACCAGGCGACCAAGTGGTACAGCGACTTCGCCCGCCTGGTGAAGCGGCTCAACCGCGGCGAGGCCGGCGGCCTTGGCAAGGAGGAGACCGGCGACTACGACGTGGACGAGAAGAAGCGCACCGTCGCCATCCACGAGTCCGGCGTCAGCAAGGTCGAGGACTGGCTGGGCATCGACAACCTCTACGAGTCGGTGAACACCCCGCTCGTCGGTTATCTGAACAACGCCATCAAGGCCAAGGAGCTCTACAAGAACGACAAGGACTACGTCGTCATCGACGGCGAGGTCATGATCGTCGACGAGCACACCGGCCGTATCCTCGCCGGCCGCCGCTACAACGAGGGCATGCACCAGGCGATCGAGGCGAAGGAAGGGGTGGACATCAAGGACGAGAACCAGACCCTCGCCACGATCACCCTCCAGAACTTCTTCCGCCTGTACGACAAGCTGTGCGGTATGACCGGTACGGCGATGACCGAGGCCGCCGAGTTCCACCAGATCTACAAGTTGGGCGTCGTGCCGATCCCGACCAACCGCCCGATGCAGCGGATGGACAAGCCCGACCTGATCTACCGCACGGAGGAGGCGAAGTTCGCCGCCGTCGTCGAGGACATCGTCGAGAAGCACGAGAAGGGGCAGCCGGTCCTGGTCGGCACTGTCTCCGTCGAGAAGTCCGAGTACCTGTCGGCGCAGCTGTCCAAGCGCGGCATCCCGCACGAGGTGCTCAACGCCAAGCAGCACGACCGTGAGGCGACGATCGTCGCCCAGGCCGGCCGCAAGGGCGCGGTCACCGTCGCGACCAACATGGCCGGCCGCGGTACCGACATCAAGCTGGGCGGCAACCCGGACGACCTCGCCGAGGCGGAGCTGCGCCAGCGCGGCCTGGACCCGACCGAGCACGTCGAGGAGTGGGCCGCGGCCCTGCCGGAGGCGCTGGAGCGCGCCGAGGAAGCGGTCAAGGCCGAGTTCGAGGAGGTCAAGGACCTCGGCGGGCTGTACGTCCTGGGCACCGAGCGGCACGAGTCGCGCCGGATCGACAACCAGCTCCGTGGCCGCTCCGGCCGCCAGGGCGACCCGGGCGAGTCCCGCTTCTACCTCTCCCTCGGCGACGATCTGATGCGGCTGTTCAAGGCGCAGATGGTCGAGCGCGTGATGTCCATGGCCAACGTGCCCGACGACGTGCCGATCGAGAACAAGATGGTCACCCGTGCCATCGCCTCCGCCCAGTCGCAGGTCGAGCAGCAGAACTTCGAGATCCGCAAGAACGTCCTGAAGTACGACGAGGTGCTCAACCGCCAGCGCGAGGTGATCTACGGCGAGCGCCGCCGCGTCCTGGAGGGCGAGGACCTGCAGGAGCAGGTGCAGCACTTCATGGACGACACCATCGACGCGTACATCGACGCCGAGACGCGCGAGGGCTTCGCCGAGGACTGGGACCTGGACCGGCTGTGGAGCGCGTTCAAGCAGCTCTACCCGGCCTCGGTCACCATCGACGAGCTGGAGGAGGCGGCCGGCGACCGCGCCGGCATCACCGCCGAGTTCATCGCCGAGTCCGTCAAGGACGACATCCACGAGCAGTACGCCGAGCGGGAGAAGCAGCTCACCGAGGACATCATGCGCGAGCTGGAGCGGCGCGTGGTGCTGTCGGTGCTGGACCGCAAGTGGCGTGAGCACCTCTACGAGATGGACTACCTCCAGGAGGGCATCGGACTGCGCGCCATGGCGCAGCGCGACCCGCTGGTGGAGTACCAGCGCGAGGGCTTCGACATGTTCACGGCCATGATGGACGGCATCAAGGAGGAGTCCGTCGGCTACCTGTTCAACCTGGAGGTCCAGGTCGAGCAGCAGGTCGAGGAGGTGCCGGTGTCGGACGAGGTGCAGGACGCGCCGCCGTCGCTGGTCAAGCAGCCGGAGATCCGCGCCAAGGGTCTTGAGGCGCCCAAGCGGGCCGGTGGGCTGCACTTCTCCGCGCCGTCGGTCGACGGTGAGGGCGGCGTCGTGGAGGGCGACTTCGAGGAGGCGGGCGTCTCCGGCGGTTCGGCCGGCTCTGCCGACGAGGAGGCCGGCACGACCCGCGCCGAGCGGCGCAAGGCCGCCAAGGGCGGTCGTCGCCGCAAGAAGTAGCGACGCTGAGGCAGTGCCGCACTGCCGCACGCGTACCACCACCGGCTCGGGGCCGGGCCGTCGGTCGGCCCGGCCCCGAGCCGTTCGCGCACCCGGGCCGCACGGATACGGCCCGGGGGTACGCGTGCGGTGCCGGTTCATCGAGCGGCCACCTCGGTGCAGCGCCAGCGGGCCCGGCCGTAGCCGGGGCCGGAGTCGGCGTCGCCGGGTTCCAGCCGGAAGGCGATCGCCCTGACCACGTCGTCGTCCAGGGCGACCACGGCGGTCACCTCCAGCGCGCCGCCCGCGGTGGGGAAGACCCGGCAGCGGCACACGTACGGGGTTCGGCCGCGGGCGCGCCGCCGCCAGTCCGCCCGCTCGGCGTGCAGTTCCCAGAGCCGCTGGTAGGCCTCGTCCCTGACCCGCCCGGCGAGGGAGGTCAGCGGGCGCCGGCCGGTGAGCACGTCGAGCAGTCGCTCGGCGAACCACAGGTGCGGCGGTACGGGGCGTGGCGCGGGCCTGGGCCGCGTCGTGGGACGCCGCGGGTCGGTACGTCGCGGCGGGGCGGTTCCGGCCGCGGGGCGGCGGCCTGGGTGCGGCGCTGCGGGGTGCGGTGCGGGACGCGTTCCGGGGCGTGGCGGCGCCGGATGCGGAGCTGCGGGGTGGGGCGCCGCGTGCGGTGTCGCGCGGGTGGTCGGACGGTTCGCGGGCGTCATGCGCATGGCCGTTTCCCCAAAGATCGTTCCGGTGGTCGATGGGGCGGTTGTAGGCCGCGGGCGCGATCACGGGCAAGCGGCCGGGCGGCCGTCCGTGCGGAATCCGGGGGACGGACGAGATTCACCTGTGAAGGTGGTGGCACCCGTATGCTTCACGCCATGCGCGTCTACATTCCCACCACCCTCGCCGGGCTGGCCGAGGCGTACAAGGCGGGCGAGCTGGGTCCGGCACCGCTGGACGCCTTCGCGGTCACACCGGGCCTGCGCGAGTGGTACGTCTCCGACGACATCGAGGAACTCGAGTACGCGGCCCTGACCAGGGCCGCCCAGGCGTCGCTGCGGATGCTGGCCGTGCGGCCCGAAGTCCCGCGCAGGCGCGTGGTCGTGGCCGTGGACGTGGCCGAGGGAGGGGTGCGGCACGACCCCGACCGCGGCCTCGATCCGGCCGCGCTCGGCGAGGTACGGCTGACCGCCGCGGTGCGACTCGCCGAGGCCGCGGCGGTGCACATGGACGCCGACGACGCCGAGGACGACGTGCGTGCTGCGGCCGAGGCGGTGGGCGCGGTCGACGCCGGCGACGAGGACGCACAGTTCACCGTCGACGGTGCCGAGGATCACGAGCTTCTGTGGTATGCGACGCAGGAGATTCCCCACCTGATCGGTTGACCCCCCGCGGAAGTTGTCCACAGTTGTCCACAGGCCGGAAACGGGCTGTCCTGCCACGCGGGTAACGTTCTTCGTGTGAACGCGCACCTCGTATGGGACTGGAACGGAACCCTCTTCAACGACTTCGAAGCGGTGGTCGGAGCGACCAACGCCTCCTTCGCCGAGCTCGGCCTGCCGCCGGTCACCGCGGAGCGCTACCGCGAGCTGTACTGCATTCCCGTACCGCTGTTCTACGAGCGTCTGCTGGGCCGCCGGCCCTCCGACGAGGAGTGGACGGTGATGGACGCGGGCTTCCACCGGCACTACTGGACGCTGGCCGAGGGGTGCGGTCTCGCCGAGGGGGCGGCCGAACTCCTCGCGGCCAGGCAGGCGATGGGCGCGACGCAGTCCCTGTGCTCGCTCGCCCCGCACCAGGAGCTGATGCCGTTCGTCGCCGCGCACGGCATCAGCGGGCACTTCCAGCGGATCGACGGCCGCACCGGTCCGGCGAGCGAGGGGAAGGCCGGCCAGATGGCCCGGCACCTGGCCGCGCTCGAAGGCCTCGACGGCCGTCCCGTCGTGGTGATAGGCGACGCGCTGGACGACGCGGCCGCGGCCGCCCATGTCGGCGCGTTCGCGGTGCTGTACACCGGCGGTTCGCACAGCCGTGCCACCCTGGAGAGTGTGGGGGTGCCGGTCGTCGACAGCCTCGCCGAGGCTGTCCGGCTGGCGGAGCGAATAGCGAGCTGACCTGGACAGGAGCCCGGTTTCTGTCCATTCGGGCCAAACGTGTGCGGTGCATTTGTACGAAGACGGCGCATGACAGCCACCCCGGCCGGGGCGATAGCCTGGCGGCGTGATCACTGTTGATCCGTGTTCCGGGGGCCATCGCGTGCTGACGGGCACGACGAGCCTCCATTTCGGCATAGCGTCGTCCCGTAGCGGAAACCCCGCCTCGCGGTACGTCGTGCCACCAAACGACGTCACGCAATGGCGCGCGACAGGAGTCAGAGGACATGCAGACCAAGCTGGACGAAGCCAAGGCGGCGCTTCTGGAACGGGCGGCCCTGGCAGGTGAGAACAGTCCTGCGGGGGGACCCCCCGGGCAGGGCCTCGACACACAGGCGCGGACCGCGTTTCTCCAGCGCTACTACTTGCACAGCGCCCCCGAGGACCTGATCGACCGCGACCCGGTCGACGTCTACGGCGCCGCGATGTCGCATCACCGCCTTGCGGAGAACCGTCCGCAGGGCACGGCCAACCTCCGGGTGCACACCCCCACGGTGGAGCAGAACGGCTGGCAGTGCAGCCACACCGTGGTCGAGGTCGTCACCGATGACATGCCCTTCCTGGTGGACTCGGTCACCAACGCGCTGACCCAGGCCAACCGCGCGATCCACGTGGTGGTCCACCCGCAGTTCCGCGTCCGCCGCGACGTCGCCGGCAAGCTGATCGAGGTGATCGGGTACCCCTCGGGCGCCGACGAGGAGACTCCGGCGCACGACGTGCTGGTGGAGTCCTGGATCCACGTCGAGATCGACCGGGAGACCGACCGGGACGACCTCAAGGAGATCACCGCCGACCTGCGCCGGGTGCTGTCCGACGTACGCGAGTCCGTCGAGGACTGGGCGAAGATGCGGCAGGCCGCGCTCACCATCGCCGACGAGCTGTCCACCACCCCGCCGCCGCTGCCCGAGCAGGAGACCGGCGAGGCCTGGGAGTTGATGCGGTGGCTGTCCGAGGACCACTTCACCTTCCTCGGCTACCGCGAGTACGAACTGACCACGCAGGTCGACGGTGACGCCGACGGCGAGGACGTGCTCGTCGCGGTGCCGGGCACGGGCCTGGGCATCCTGCGCTCCGACCCGCAGCACCCGCACGACGACGGCACCCACCCGGGGCTTCCCGGGCAGCCCCCCTCGCCGTCCTTCAGCCGGCTGCCGGCCGACGCCCGCAAGAAGGCCCGCGAGCACCGGCTGCTGATCCTCACCAAGGCCAACAGCCGCTCCACGGTGCACCGGCCGTCGTACCTGGACTACATCGGGGTCAAGAAGTTCGACGCCGAGGGCAACGTGATCGGCGAGCGGCGCTTCCTCGGGCTGTTCTCCTCCAGCGCCTACACCGAGTCGGTGCGGCGGGTGCCGGTGGTCCGCCGCAAGGTCGAGGAGGTGCTGGAGGGCTCCGGTTACCAGGCCGGCAGCCACGACGGCCGGGACCTGCTGCAGATCCTGGAGACGTACCCGCGCGACGAGCTGTTCCAGACCGGCGTCGACGAGCTGCGCGCCATCGTCACCAGCGTCCTGTACCTCCAGGAGCGCCGCAAACTCCGGCTCTACCTGCGGCAGGACGAGTACGGCCGGTACTACTCGGCGCTGGTCTACCTGCCGCGTGACCGCTACACCACCGCGGTGCGCCTGCGCCTGACGCACATCCTCCAGGAGGAGCTGGACGGCCGCAGCGTCGACTTCACCGCCTGGAACACCGAGTCGGTGCTCTCCCGGCTGCACTTCGTGATCCGGGTCAACCCCGGCAGCCGGCTCACCGATCTCGACGAGTCCGACGTCGAGCGGATCGAGAACCGGCTGGCCGCCGCCGCCCGGTCCTGGGCCGACGGCTTCGCCGAGGCGCTCAACGCCGAGTGCGGCGAGGAGCGCGCGGCCGAGCTCGGGCGCCGGTACGCGGACGCGTTCCCCGACGGCTATCGGGCGGACTTCGCCCCACGGGTCGCCGTCGCGGACCTCCAGCACATCGAGAGCCTGGGGGAGGACGACTTCACCCTCTCGCTCTACGAGCCGGTCTCCGCCGCTCCCGAGGAGCGACGCTTCAAGATCTACCGCACCGGGGCGCCCGTCTCGCTCTCCGCGGTGCTGCCGGTGCTCCAGCGGCTCGGCGTCGAGGTCGTCGACGAGCGCCCCTACGAGCTGCGCCGCTCCGACAACTCCCGTGCCTGGGTCTACGACTTCGGGCTGCGCCTGGACCCCGCGCTCGGCAACCTCGGGGACGACGCGCGGGAGCGGTTCCAGGAGGCGTTCGCGGCGACCTGGACCGACCGGGCGGAGAACGACGGCTTCAATTCGCTGGTCCTGCGGGCCGGCCTGGACTGGCGGCAGGCGATGGTGCTGCGCGCCTACGCGAAGTACCTGCGGCAGGCCGGTTCGACCTTCAGCCAGGACTACATGGAGGACACCCTCCGTACGAACGTCCACACCACCCGGCTGCTGATCAACCTCTTCCAGGCCCGGCTCTCGCCCGACCACCAGAAGGCCGGCAGCGAGCTGACCGACGGCATCCTGGAGGAGCTGGAAGGCGCCCTCGACCAGGTCGCGAGCCTGGACGAGGACCGCATCCTGCGTTCGTTCCTCACCCTGATCAAGGCCACGCTGCGCACCAACTACTTCCAGCGCGCCACGGACGGCCGCTCGCACTCCTACCTGTCGATCAAGATCGACCCGCAGGCCGTGCCCGACCTGCCCGCGCCGCGCCCGGCGTACGAGATCTGGGTGTACAGCCCGCGGGTCGAGGGTGTGCACCTGAGGTTCGGGAAGGTCGCCCGCGGCGGGCTGCGCTGGTCCGACCGTCGTGAGGACTTCCGTACCGAGGTGCTGGGCCTGGTCAAGGCGCAGATGGTGAAGAACACCGTGATCGTCCCGGTCGGGGCGAAGGGCGGGTTCGTCGGCAAGCGGCTGCCCGACCCGGCCGCCGACCGTGACGCGTGGCTGGCCGAGGGCATCGCGTCGTACCGCACGTTCATCTCCGGCCTGCTCGACATCACCGACAACCTGGTCGGTGGCGAGGTGGTGCCGCCGCAGGACGTGGTGCGGCACGACGAGGACGACACCTACCTGGTGGTGGCGGCGGACAAGGGCACCGCATCGTTCTCCGACATCGCCAACGAGGTCGCGGTCTCCTACGGCTTCTGGCTCGGCGACGCCTTCGCGTCCGGCGGGTCGGTCGGGTACGACCACAAGAAGATGGCCATCACCTCGTCCGGCGCCTGGGAGTCGGTGAAGCGCCACTTCCGGGAGACCGGACACAACACGCAGGAAGAGGACTTCACGGTCGTCGGCATCGGCGACATGTCCGGCGACGTCTTCGGCAACGGCATGCTGCTGTCGGAGCACATCCGGCTGGTGGCGGCCTTCGACCACCGGCACATCTTCCTCGACCCGAACCCGGTCGCGGCCACCTCGTACGCCGAGCGGCGCCGGATGTTCGAACTGCCGCGCTCCTCCTGGGCGGACTACGACTCCTCGCTGATCTCGACCGGCGGCGGCATCTACCCGCGCACCGCGAAGGCGATCCCGGTCAGCGCGCCGGTCCGCGCCGCGCTCGGCATCGAGTCCACCGCGCCGAAGCTCACCCCCGCCGAGCTGATGAAGGCGATCCTCAGGGCCCCGGTGGACCTGTTGTGGAACGGCGGCATCGGCACCTACGTCAAGGCGTCCACCGAGACGCAGACGGACGTCGGCGACAAGGCCAACGACGCGATCCGGATCGATGGCGCCGACCTGCGGGTCAAGGTGGTCGGTGAGGGCGGCAACCTCGGCTTCACCCAGCTCGGGCGGATCGAGTTCGCCCGCTCCGGCGGCCCCGACGGCGCCGGCGGCCGGATCAACACCGACGCGATCGACAACAGCGCCGGCGTGGACGCCTCCGACCACGAGGTGAACATCAAGGTGCTGCTGAACAGCAGCGTCGCCGAGGGCGATCTGACGGTCAAACAGCGCAACACGCTGCTCGCCGAGATGACGCACGACGTCGGCAACCTCGTGCTGCGCAACAACTACGCGCAGAACGTGGCGCTGGCCAACAGCATGGCCCAGGCCAACAGCCTGCTCCACGCGCAGCAGCGGTTCATCCGCCGGCTGGTGCGGGACGGGCGGCTGGACCGGGCGCTGGAGTTCCTGCCCACCGACCGGCAGATCCGTGAGCGGTCGGCGGCCGGAGTGGGCCTGACCCAGCCGGAGATGGCCGTCGTCCTCGCCTACGCCAAGATCACCGTGGCCGACGAGCTGATCCAGACCGAGCTGCCGGACGACCCCTACCTGCGCTCGCTGCTGCACGCGTACTTCCCGGCCGCGCTGCGGGAGCGTTTCGCCACCCAGATCGACAACCACGCGCTGCACCGCGAGATCGTCACCACCGTGCTGGTCAACGACACGGTCAACTCCGGCGGTACCACGTTCCTGCACCGCTTCCGGGAGGAGATCGGCGCGACCACGGAGGAGATCGTGCGGGCGCACACCGCCGCGCGGGCGATCTTCGACCTCAACCCGATCTGGGACGCGGTCGAAGCGCTGGACAACACCGTCCCGGCCGACGTGCAGACCCGGATCCGGCTGCACTCGCGGCGGTTGGTGGAGCGCGGCACCCGCTGGCTGCTCAACAACCGGATGCAGCCGCTGCAGATCGCCGAGACCATCGAGTTCTTCGGGGAGGGCGTTGGTTCGGTCTGGTCGCGGCTGCCGAAGCTGCTCCAGGGCGCCGACCTGGAGTGGTACGGCTCGGTGCACGACGAGCTGACCGACGCCGGGGTGCCGGAGGAACTGGCCACGAGGGTGGCGGGGTTCTCCTCGGTGTTTCCGGCGCTGGACATCGTCGACGTGGCGCGGCGGGCCGGCCGGGAGCCGCTGGACGTCGCCGAGATCTACTTCGATCTCGCCGACCGGCTGGGCATCACCCGGCTGCTGGACCGGATCATCCAGCTGCCGCGCGACGACCGCTGGCAGTCGATGGCGCGGGCCGCGATCCGCGAGGACCTGTTCGCGGCGCACGCGGCGCTCACCGCCGACGTGCTGAGCGCGGGCGAGGCCGGCGCCAGCCCGGAGGAGCGCTACAAGGCGTGGGAGGAGCGCAACTCCGGTCTCGTCAACCGGGCCCGTACCACCCTGGAGGAGATCCAGGGCTCGGAGGAGTTCGACCTGGCGAGTCTGTCGGTGGCGATGCGGACCTTCCGCACGCTGCTGCGCACGCACCACTGACGGCGCGGGGGTGGGCGCCCGGCATGCGGCGCCCGCCCTTTCTCCGTCAGCGGTCGATCACTGGCTGGGCATCTTCCACAGCGTGAGCTTGCCGGTGTAGACGGGCGTCTTGTAGTAGTTCTCGCTCGGAGTGGTGCCGGTGATCACCCACATGGCGAGGTTGCCCGAGGTGGTGACGGTGCAGAGCCGGTCGCCGGTCTTGATCAGCGGGTCGTTGCCGACCAGGTCCTGGGCCGGGACCTGGTTCGGCAGCGGGTTGGCCTGGGCGGCCGACTGGCAGTCCTTGGGTGACGTACTCGCGGACTTGCCCGTGGGCGTGTTGAAGGTCAGGTAGTCGTCGTTGTAGCTGAACTCCACCTCGCCGCCGGACAGGGTGTCGTTCGGGTCGACCATCGGGGTGTCGAGGTCGACGTTCGGCCCGAAGCCGATGGTGTTGGGCGGGCGGACGGTCAGCTGGCGGTCCTGGAACTTCAACTGGTAGTCGCCGTCGGCGGTGTCGCTGCCGGAGGTGGTGTCCGTCGCGGTCGGCGGGGCTGCCGTGTCGGTGCCGGGCGCGCCGGTGGAGGGTGAGCCGCTGGGCTGCGTGACGGGGGCCGAGGTGGTGTTGCGCGAGTCGGCCGCGTCGTGGTCGCCGTCGTTGCCGGACCGGGTGAACGCGTAGGTCAGGGTCACCGCGAGGACGAGGGCGAGCACGCCGCCGCCGATCACCAGCAGCTTGTGGGTACGCCCGCCCGGGGTCACGCCCGGCTGGGATTCGGAGCGGACGGACGCCGGCCCGTACCCGAGCGAGGGCTGACCGGGACCCGGAAAGCCCGCACCCGGAAGCCCCCCGCCGGGAAGCCCCCCGCCGGGCAGCCCTCCGCCGGGGACACCCGCACCCGGGACACCCGCCCCCGGCGCACCGTTGCCGAATCCGGTCGGCGCCGCGAACCCGCTCGGGGGCTGCCCGGGCGGCGGCCCCGCCTGGTATCCGGGCGGAGCGAACCCCGGCGGGTCCGGCATGGTCGGCCCGGACACCGGCGGCTGCGGGGGCTGCTCCGGCTGCGGTGGACGTTTGGCGGCGGCCTCCCGCCGGACGATCTCGGCCGCGACCGGCTGCGGCAGCCACCCGGAGAAGTCCCGGAGCAAGCGGCCGGCCGCCTGCGCGCACAGCTCGGCCAGTTCCGCAGGGGAGGGCCGTACCGCGGGATCGGCGGTGAGGCAGCGGGTCAGCACCGGGCGCAGCGCGTCGGGGTAACCGGAAAGGTCCGGCGGACGTATCGAGGTGTTCGCGATCTTCGTGGCGAGCGTGATGGCGCCCGCCTCCCCGTAGGGGTGCCGGCCGGTGGCGGCGACGGCCGCGATCAGGCCGAGGGAGAACAGGTCGGCGGCGGGGGTGAGTTCGAGCCCGTTGGCGTGCTCGGGGGACATGAACTGCGGGGTGCCGATGAGGCCGCCGCTGCGGGTGAGCTGGGTGGAGTCGGCGGCCCGGGCGATACCGAAGTCGATCACCCACGGGCCGCCCGCCGCCAGCAGGATGTTGCTGGGCTTGAGATCGCGGTGGATGACCCCGGCCGCGTGCACCGCGCGCAGCGCCTCCGCCGCGCAGCCGACGAGTTGCAGCACGGTCGGCAGCGGAAGGGCTCCGTAGCGGGCCAGTGCCTCGTCGAGCGGAAGTCCGGGGACGAAGGTGGTGGCCAGCCACGGCTGGTCCCCGGTGGTGTCGTGGTCGACGACCGGCACCACGTGATAGCCCTGCACCCGGCGGGCGGCCTGCACCTCCTGCTGGAAGCGGCGCCGGAACTCGTCGTTGCGCGCGTACTCGCGCCGGATCACTTTCAGGGCGACCGGCTGCCCGCCACGGGTGTGGGAGAGGTAGACCGTTCCCATCCCGCCCTCGCCGATCCGGGCGACCAGCCGGTAACCGGCCTGCGCGCGCGGGTCCTGCGGGCCGAGCGGCCGCAACTGCCCGCCGTCGTCGGCGCCTCCGCCGCTGTACGTGTGTCCGTCGTCGTGGCCGGCGATGTCGGGCACCCCCCTCGGGTAGTCGAAACGGCCCGATGCTACCGGGGCGCACGGCGCGAACCGCCGCCTGGTCGCCAACTCGTCGACGGATCAGCGCACTTCAGTGACGAGAGCCCCCCTTGTCTGACAGCGGCGCCCGTTCAGCCACCGGATGGGCGGGCGAACGGGCGCCGTTGCAGGGCTTCTTCGGCTACTTCACCGCCCCGGCCATCACGCCGGAGACGAACTGGCGCTGGAACGCGAAGAACACGATCAGCGGGACCACCATCGACAGGAAGGCGCCCGGCGCCAGGATGTCGATGTTGTCGCTGAACTGCCGTACCTGCTGCTGCAGGGCGACCGTGATCGGCTGGCTGTCGCTGTTGGCGAAGATCAGCGCGACCAGCATGTCGTTCCACACCCACAGGAACTGGAAGATGCCGAGCGAGGCGATCGCCGGACCGCCCAGCGGCAGCACCACCCGTGCGAACAGCCGCAGTTCACCCGCGCCGTCCAGCCGGGCCGCCTCCAGCAGTTCGCGTGGGATCTCCGCGAAGAAGTTCCGCAGCAGGAAGATCGCGAACGGCAGCCCGAAGGCGGTGTGGAAGAGCACCACCCCGGAGATGTCGCCGAAGATCCCGATCTTGCCGAAGAGCTTCGCCACCGGGACCAGCGCCACCTGCACCGGGACCACCAGCATCGCGACGACCCCGATGAACCACCAGTCGCGGCCGGGGAAATCCATCCACGCGAAGGCGTAGCCCGCCAGCGACCCGATCACCACGACCAGCAGGGTGGCCGGGACGGTGATCAGTGCCGTGTTCCACAGCGAGTCGGTGATCGCGTGGTTGTCCAGCAGGGACCGGTAGTTGGTGACGGTGAGCTGGGTCGGCGAGGTGAAGACCTTCCACCAGCCGGTGGCGGAGATGTCCTGCCGGCTGCGCAGGCTGGACAGCAGCAGCCCGACCGTGGGCAGCAGCCAGAACAGCGCCACCACGAGCAGGACCAGCCGCAGCACGCCGCCGCTGGCCGCGGCCGCCAGCCGGGCGCCGATCCCGGGCCGAGCAGCGCGCGACCCCGACCCCGATCCCGACCCCGTTCCCGCGGCCGTACCCGGGGCACCTGCCGCGCCCCCGCTGCCGCTCCCGCTTCCACTTTCGCCGGGAGCCGTCCCGGCCGTCCCCCCGTGACCCGCGATCGCACCGTTCCCCGCGATCGCACCGTCACCCGTCGCATCCGCGCTCATCGCCGTCCCTCCCTGCGCAGCCGCCGGATGTTGAAGATCATGACCGGCAGCACCAGGAGCAGCAGGATCACGCCGATCGCGCTGCCGACCCCCAGGTCGTCGCCGCCGCCGAAGGACGACAGGTAGAGCTGGAGGGCGAGCACGTTGGCGTTGGACTGGGTGTTGCCCGGCGCGATGATGTAGACGAGGTCGAAGATCTTCAACACGTTGATCATCAGCGTCACCATCACCACCACCAGCACGGGGGCCAGCAGCGGCACGGTGATCCGGCGGAAGACCTGCCATTCGCCCGCGCCGTCCACCCGGGCCTGCTCCAGCAGTTCACGCGGCACCCCGGCAAGGCCCGCCGCGATCAGCACCATCGCGAAACCGGCCCACATCCACACGTAGGAGCCGATGATCGACGGGGTGACCAGGTCCGGTCCGAGCCAGTTGATGCCGTTGTACTTGCCCGAGAAGTTCGAGGAGGGCAGCCGCAGTTGGGCGCCGGCCGCCTTCGCGGGCAGCGCGTACGTACCGTCCTTCCCCGAGGTGGCAGAGGCGATCACCTTGCCGTCCTTGACCGCCTCCACCTTCACCCCCGACAGCGCCTTCTCGCCCGGGTCGATCACGTTGGGCTTGCCGGTGCCGCCGGGCCGGAAGTCCAGCCACACCGTGCCCGTCACCGAGTCCGGCTCGGGCGCGGCGGGTCGGGCCTGCCGTGCGCTGGTGGGCAGGTTCGTCTGCGGGATGCCGACCAGCGGCAGGTCCGCCGACTTCCCGACGCTCGCGGTGGAGGTGGACGTGAACGACCCGCCCGCACTCGGCTTGAGGTCGCTGTCCGGCCGCGGTCGCGCCCCCGGGTAGGCGGAGTTGCTGGTGAAGGTGTCGTGCACGGCCACCACCACGGCGTTCGCCACGCCCCGCGACGGGTCCTGCTCGTACACCAGCCGGAAGATGATGCCCGCGGCCAGCATCGAGATGGCCATCGGCATGAAGATGATCAGCTTGAACGCCGTTCCCCAGCGCACCCGTTCGGTGAGCACGGCGAAGACCAGGCCGAGGGCGGTCGCCACGGTCGGCGCCACCACCACCCAGATCGCGTTGTTGCGCACTGCGGTGAGGATGCCGTGGTCGGTGAAGACCGTGCCGAAGTTCTTCAGGCCGACGAACGAGTCGCCGTCGGCGTTGAACAGGCTGCGGTAGACGGTGTAGCCGATCGGATAGGCCACCAGGGCGCCGAGCAGGATCAGCGCGGGAAGCAGGAACAGCGCGGCGATCCATGGGCGGGTGCCCATGATGCTGCGGCGCTTGCCGGGGCGCCGGCCGGAGCCGGGCCCTTCGACGGGACCCGGCACGGCCGGAACGGGGGCGGCTCCGGAGAAACCGCCCCCTGCTCCGACCGGGCCGCCCGCCCCTGGAACAGAGGCGTCAGCCATTCGACGTCAGCTCCCGTAAGCCTTGGCCGCGTCCGACTCCAACTTGGCCTGCACGCCCGCCACATCGGACGGGTGGGTGAGGAAGTCCTGGAGGTCCTTCCACTCGCCCTGGCCCTTGGTGCCGCCGAAGGCCGCCGGAGCCTGGTCCGACATGTCGAAGCGGAAGTCGTCGCCGGAGGCGATCAGCGCCTGCGCGATGGTGCGCTGGGTCGGGTCCGGATACGCGGAGAACGGCAGTTCCTTGTTCGGCGAGAGATAACCGCCGCTGGACGCCCAGATCTTGGCGGCGTCGGTGGACGCCACGTAGGTCAGCAGCGCCTGCGCGCCGGGGGTGTCCTTGAGCGCCACGCCGACGTCACCGCCGCTGACCACCGGCGGCTTGCCGCTGCCGACGGCCGGGAACGGGAACACCTTCGCGTCCGTGCCGACCTTGGCCTTGGTGTTGGAGGTGATGAACGACTCGACGAAGTCCGCCTCGTAGACCATCGCGGCCTTCGGCGGGTTGCCGGTGAACACCTGGGTGACCGACTTCGGGAAGTCGTTGGCCAGCGCGGTGGACGTGCCGCCCGCGATCAGGTCCTTGTTGCCGAAGAGCTGGCCGAGCGTGGTGAGAGCCGTCTTCACCGACGGGTCGGTCCACTTGATCTTGTGCGCGGCGAGGGCGTCGTACTTCTCCGGACCGGCCTGCGAGAGGTAGATGTTCTCGAACCAGTCGGTCAGGGTCCAGCCGTCCGCGCCGCCGATCGACACCGCGGGGGTGCCGGACTCGAAGACGGTCTCGGCGGTCTTCAGGAAGGCGTCCCAGGTCTTCGGCACGGTCGCGCCGGCGTTGCTGAACGCGGCGGAGTTGTACCAGACCAGCGACTTGTTGGCGACCTTGGCGTAGACGCCGTACTGCTTGCCCTTCCAGGCGCCGAGGTCCTGCCAGCCCTTGGAGAAGTTCTTGCTCAACTGCGCCTGCGCGGCGGCGCCGAGCGGTTTCAGCCAGCCCTTGTCGGCGAACTGGTGCAGCACGCCGTTCTGGGCCAGGAACGCGACGTCCGGTGGGGCGCCGCCCTCGATCTTCGTCCCGAGGAAGGTCGACTGGCTGTCACCGGTCGGTACGAAGGTCGACTTCGCGCCGGTGAGCTTGTCGAACTGGTCCAGCACCTTCTGGAACGCCTTCTGCTCCGGACCGGTCCATACCGCGGCGACCTCGAGCTTCTGGCCGTGCAGGTCGGGCAGGTTCAGATCGCTCCCCGAGGAGGACGCGGACGCCGACGGCGATTTCTTGGCATCGTCCTTCTTGTCACTGCCCCCGCCGCACGCCGCGGTGGTGAGCGCGAGCGCCGACACCGCCACCGCAGCGAGCGCTATGCGCGTAGTGCTCCGGTGTGCGTGCTTGGTGCGTTTGCGCGTTAAGGTACGCATGTCGCCATCCCCTCAGTCCCGTGGCGACTGTCCTACGCCCGGGGCGACGGCGCTCGCAAGGGAGCGCGCGCGCTTCCAGGGGTCATCGTGACCATGCCGTGATCTTGGACCAAACTCCCTACGACCGGGCGTTCGAGGGGTATTGGTGCCCCTGCGGGGGCGACCCGGAACGGTTCCTGACGGGCCGTCGACGACCTGCCGCCGCGACCCGCGCCGGGTCCCCGCCGAGCCCCCCGCAGCGTCCTCGACGGCCCCGCCGGAACTCCGGGCGGGGCCGGCCTCCGGGGTTCCGTCCCAACCGGGCTAGATCCGTGGGCGGTTGAGCGCCGTCGGTGCGCCGGCGGCGGAAGCGGGTGGCGCGCCGGGCCCGGCCGGGTCCTCCGCCGGGGTCTCCGCGGCCCGCTGCAACGCGCTGGCCAGCAGGGCCAGATCGGTGGGGCCGTTGCCGAGTTCACGCACCTGGCGGCGGGCCGGCGGATCACCCATCCGCTCCCACTCCAGCGGGACCACGGTCGGCCGCAGCGTCGCCGTCCGCGGAATGCGCGCGCTGACCCGGGCCGCCTGGAAGGGCGTCACCGCGCCGCCGGGCCGCCGCAGGTAGCCGCGTCCGGGCACGGCGTCGTCCAGACCCGCCGGATCCTCCACGTGTACGAGCAGTGCGGCCGCGTCCGGGTCCGCGGTCCGCAGCGCGATCCGCAGCCGGGCCCGCTCGTCGGCTTCGGTGCCGGCGGTGCGCTCCGGGCGGCCGGTCGTGGTGACGAGGTGGACGCCGAGCCGCTCGCCGTCCCGCGCGACCGCCTCCAGCGCGCGGACCACGCTGCCCGCGGACGGCCGCCCGGGGCTGCCGAGGCCCGGCGCCACGAGCGCGTCGAAGTCGTCCACGACGACGACCAGGCGCGGGAGCAGCGGAACGGGTTGTCCCGTCGCCCCGGACACCGAACCGCCCGGCTGCGCGGAGGAGTTGCCGCCGGCGGGGGCCGAGGCGGAAGGAGAGAACGAAAGGGAGGAGGGAGCGGAATCCGGGCCCGAGCCGGAACCGGAGCCCGGAGCCGAGCCGGAAGCCGAGCTCGACGACCGCTGCGGCTCTGCCCCGCCCCTGCGCCCGCCCTGGTGCGGCAGCATCGCCGCCACCGCGCCGCGGCTGTGCCACGCCGCGAAGTCCTCGCCGTCCAGCACCTCGGCACGCCGCTTCAGCTCCGCGCTCAGCGCCTGCGCGAACTCCCGCATCCGGACCGGGTCCGACGCCACCAGATGCGTCGACACGTGCGGTACGTCGGCGCAGGAGGCCAGCCCCTCACCACGCTCCGCGCCGGCCCCGTCGACCAGCACCAGCGCCAGCCGCTCCGGGCGTTCGGCCACGGCGAGCCCGGCCACCAGCGAACGCAGCAGCTCCGTCTTCCCCGTGCCCGGCGCTCCGCCGACGATCGTGTGCGGCCCCTCCGCCACCAGGTCGACGGCCACCCGGCCGCCCGCGCCGACCCCGATCACCGCGGCGGCCCCGGCGACCGTTCCCGCTCCGCTGCCCTCGTCCCACCGCGCCGCGATCCGGGCGGGCGTCGCGAGCGCCAGGTCCAGCTCGTCCAGCAGCCGCACGGTGCCCGGCAGCACGTGGCGCGACGGGACGTCCACCGACCCGGCGTCGGCCTCGCGCAGCGGGGCCAGCGCGCGTGCGAAGTGCTCGGCCCACACCGCCGAGACCGCGTCCAGCACTATCCCGTCGCCCGTGGGCAGTACCGGATACGTGCTGCCGCCCACCGCGGCCTGCGCCACGGGGGCCGGCTCCAGCCGCAGCGTGGTCGCCACGTCGCCGGACACGTGGGCCACCAAGCCGCCCCGGACGGCGGGGCGTTCACCGGCCTCGGCCAGGCACAGCACGTGGATGCCGGCCGACGGGCCGGCCGCCGCTATCCGGCCGACCGCCTCGCGCAGGGCCGCGGAACCGGGGTCGCCGTCGAGGACGAGCAGCGTGAACGGGCCGTCGTACCCGGCCGCGGCCGTGGTGACGGCGCCCTCCGGCGCGGTCGCCCAACCCGGCCCGAGCGGGCCCGACTCCAGCCGCCGGACCAGCTCGGAGGCGCGGGCCTCGGCCTGGTCGCGGTCGAAGGCGAGCAGCAGCCGGCAGTCCTGGCCGTGCGCGGGCCGCAGGTGCGGCAGCCAGTTGAGCCAGGACCACTCCTCGGTGCGCTCGTCCGCACCCCGGGCCCGATCCGCGCTGACCAGCACGACCTCCAGCACGGCGGGCGAGTGCAGCGCGCACAGCTGCGCGAGTACGGCCCGGGCCAGACCGGCCAGCCGCGGCCGGGGACCGGCCAGGGTCAGCACGGAGGTGGCGGGGGCGCGCAGGTCGACGGTGTACGGCGCGCCGCGCAGCTGCCCGCCCCCCTCCTGCCCCGGAAAGTCGGCGGTGCCCAGTCGTACGGTCAGCGCGTCCGGGTGGGTGGGGCCGCGCTCCCACAGCCGGCGGTCCGGGCCGAGCGCGGTCAGCAGGACAGCCGCCGGGTCGGGCCAGCGCTCGCGCAGCGCTTCCGCGGCGGCCGGGTCGTCCGGTGCGGCCTGGGGCTCGGGGTCCTCGTCGCCGGGCACCGGCCGGCCGCCGGCCAGTCGCCGTGCCCATGCTCCTATGGCGCCGACCACGCCGGCGCGCGGCGGCTCGTCGAGGTCGCGCCGGGTCCGCTCGTCGGTGGCACGGCGCGAGCTGTCCGGGTCGGGCGGTTCGGCCGGCGGCCAGTCCGCGCCGGTGGCCGTCCCGCCGTCGCCTTCGGGTGCGAGGGGAGTGGCGTCGCCCGGACCGCCGCGGAAACGGTCGTCACGCCCGTCGTCGTACGCGTAGGGGGCCGGACCGGCGGTGTCCGGGCCGCTCTCCGCCGCTGCCCCGGCCCCGCGGGGCGCCACCCGCAGGTGTCCCTCGCTGTCCATGGCGGTCGACAGTGGTGGGGGAGTGGCCGGGTGGGGCGGGGTGAGGCGGAGGGTGGACTCGCCGATCCGCAGCAGGGCGCCGGGCGCGAACGGCAGCGGGTGGGCGCCGACCGACCGGCCGGCCAGCGTGGTGCCGTTGGTCGAGCCGAGGTCGGCGACCGTGATCCCGCCGTCCGGGCCGACCGCGATCTCGCAGTGCAGCCGGGAGACGTCGGGGTCGTCGAGGGGGACGTCCGCGTCGGCGGAACGGCCGACACCGGCCTGGCCGCCCTGGAGCAGGTGCACGCCGCCCGCGTCCGGGCCACCCACCACGTGCAGCGCGGCGAGGTCGGCGGGCGGGCGGCCGTACTGCCCGAAGCGGCCGTACTGGCCGTGGTCGCCATGTTGCTCGGCGGGGGCGTGCAGGGAGACGAGCGCGCCGTCCACGAGGGGCGGGACGCCCAGCACCGCGGTGGGGGCGAGGCGGCCGGTGCCCGCGTAGAGCGCTACTGAGCTGCCCGAGGAGCGGCCGCCGGGCTGGGCGGAGCCGGCCGCCGAGGCGAGGGCTCCCGCGACGGTGCTCAGCGCGGTGCCCGCGGGCGCGGTGACGAGCACGTCACAGCCGCGGGCTGCCCGGCCGCTGGTGCGCGGCCCGAGGACGGTCAGCCGGATCTGCATCTCGCCCGCGGTCCCTTCTCCCCGTGGCCCGGGAGGTCCGCCGGGAGGTCCCTCCCCGGCCACTCCCGCACCTCGACGTACACGTAGTGACGGAAGCATCTTCCCACCCCCCGCGGACAGTTCGACCCCGCCCCGACGATCTTGCCTTCGGGTGCCCCCGGTCCGCCCGTCCTGCCCCTGCCGGTGGTCGCCGGACCGTGCGGTCCGTGGGTGGTTGTTCGCGCAGTTCCCCGCGCCCCTGGAGGTGCCCCCTTCCCGGTGGCAACCCGGGCAGACGGACAAGGGCACCCCAGGCGCGCGGGGTCAGTGAACCCCGTCACCATGAGGCCGTGGCGGGGGCGCCCAGCGGGGCGTGTGCGCGGGCCGGGCAACCGTTGGAGGTCAGCGCAGCGTCCTACCGGGGAATCGGGCACCGTGGGGCCGCAGGCTCTACGCTGGGCCGGATCGGGAAGAAGCCATCACGCAGCAGGGAGCGCATGACGTGCGGCCGGTAGGCAGCAAATACCTCCTGGAGGAACCGCTCGGACGCGGGGCCACCGGGACCGTGTGGCGTGCCCGGGTGCGCGACGACGAGGGCACCCTGGTCGCGGTCAAGGTGCTCAAGGAAGAGCTCGCCGGCGACCCGGACGTGGTGATGCGCTTCCTGCGCGAGCGCTCCGCACTGCTGCGGCTGCGGCACCCGCACATCGTGCGGGTCCGCGACCTGGTGGTGGAGGGCGACCTCCTCGCGCTGGTGATGGACCTGGTCGACGGTCCGGACCTGTACCGCTACCTGCGGGACAACGGCCCGTTCAGCCCGGTCGCCACCGCCCTGCTCACCGCGGCCGTCGCGGACGCGCTCGCCGCCAGCCACGCGGACGGCATCGTGCACCGCGACCTGAAGCCCGCGAACGTGCTGCTCGCCACCACCACCGGCGAGGACGGCGCCGAGTCGATGCACCCGATGCTGACCGACTTCGGCATCGCCCGGCTGGCCGACTCCCCGGGCGTGACCCGCACCCAGGAGTTCGTGGGCACCCCGGCCTATGTCGCGCCGGAGTCCGCGCAGGGCCGCCCCCAGACGTCCGCGGTCGACGTGTACGGCGCGGGCGTGCTGATGTACGAGCTGGTCACCGGGCGTGCCCCGTTCCGCGGCGACTCCGCGCTCGAGGTGCTGCACGCCCACATGACCGACCAGGCGCAGCGCCCCGGCAACGTACCGGAGCCGCTGTGGACCGTCATCGAGCGCTGCCTGCGCAAGGACCCCGAGCAGCGCCCCAGCGCGGAGAACCTGGCGCGGGCGCTGCGGGTGGTCGCCGCCGGCGTGGGGGTGCACGCCACGCCCGCGCAGGCCGAGGCGGCGCTCGGGGTGGGCGGTCTGCTGGCCCCGGAGGCCGATCCGGCGCTGGTGCCGGGCACCGGCAACCCGTCGGGCTCGGCCTTCGGCGGCGGTGACGCCGAACCCACGCAGGTGCTGCCGTCCGGCCGGCCGGCCTACGACCCGAACGCGACGACCGGCGTGCTCCCGTCGGAGGGCTTCCGCGACGCCGCCGACGGCACGCGCGTGCTGCCCACCTCGGAGTCGCAGGAGTCGCCGCAGGCCCAGGGCCCGGCGCAGGCCCAGGGCCCGCACCCGTGGGAGTCCCAGCTCAGCGCCGCCCGGCACCGCAACGAGCAGACCGAGGTCCGCCCGCTCCCGCCGGAGATGGACCCGCTCTACCGCCGCCCGGTCCGCAGGACGCAGCAGCCCCAGCAGCAGCCCCCGCAGCAGCAGGGGCCGGGCGCCGGTCAGCGCTACCCGCAGCAGGGCAACCAGTACGGCTACCCGCAGCAGCAGCAGCAGCAACAGCAGCCGCAGCAGCGCTACCAGCCGCCGCCGCAGGCCTACGAGCCCCAGCGGTACGAGCCGCAGCGCCCGCCCGCCCCCGCGCCGCCCGCCCGGGGCCGCGAGCCGCGTGAACCGCGGCGCAGCGCGAACCCGGTGAAGATCCCGGGACTGGGCTGCCTGAAGGGCTGCCTGATGGTGGTCCTCGTACTCATCGTCATCTTCGTGGTGGTCTGGTACACCACCCCGCTGCCCGACTGGGTCGACAGCACCCGCAACCTGTGGGACGCGACGTCGAGTTGGGCCCACTCCGCATGGGACAAGGTCTCCGCGATCACCGGCGACTCCGGCGGCGGCTCCGGGAAGGGCTGACCGCACCCCCGGACGCCGCGAACCACCCGACCGGCCCGCCCGCAAGCGCCCCGCCCGCGGCCTGGGTTGGGGATTTGTCGACTTCCAGAGGGTGATTTCTCCGGCAGAACGCCCCCTCACCGGCCCGTGGCGTCCCGAACTGCCGCCGACCCGCGTAGCTTTGTCGCCAACACGAGCCAACATGCGGTGCCGCACGGCGTCCCGGTCCCTGCCGGCGCCCGGCGACGGCACCGCGGCGGACCGTCGGAGGAGTCGGAGCAGCCTTGGCCAGGAAGATCGGCAGCCGGTACACCGCCCACCAGGTGCTGGGGCGCGGTTCCGCGGGCACCGTGTGGCTCGGCGAGGGACCCGAAGGCCCGGTCGCCATCAAGCTGCTGCGCGAGGACCTGGCCTCCGACCAGGACCTGGTGGGCCGCTTCGTGCAGGAGCGCACCGCGCTGCTGTCGCTGGACGACCCGCACATCGTCGGCATCCGCGACCTCGTGGTCGACGGCACCGACCTCGCCCTGGTGATGGAACTGGTGCGCGGCACCGACCTGCGCTCCCGGCTGGAGCGCGAGCGCCGCCTGGTGCCCGAGGCGGCCGTCGCGATCGCCGCCGACGTCGCCGACGGCCTTTCCGCCGCGCACGCCGGCGGGGTCGTGCACCGCGACGTCAAGCCCGAGAACGTCCTGCTCGACTCGGCCGCCGTGCCCGGTCCCGGCGGCGCGCCGCCCGCGCTGCTCACCGACTTCGGCATCGCCCGGCTCGTGGACACCCCGCGCCGCACCCGCGCGACACGGATCATCGGCACCCCGGACTACCTCGCCCCCGAGATCATCGAGGGCCTGCCGCCGCGCGCCTCCGTCGACATCTACGCCCTGGCCACCGTGCTGTACGAACTGCTGGCCGGCTTCACGCCGTTCGGCGGCGGCCACCCCGGCGCGGTGCTGCGCCGGCACGTCACCGAGACCGTGCAGCCGCTGCCCGGGCTGCCCCGGGAGCTCTGGCAGATCCTGGCGCAGTGCCTGGCGAAAGCGCCCGCGTCCCGGTTGAAGGCGGGCGAGCTGGGCGCGCGGCTGCGGGAACTGCTGCCGTCCCTGGCCGGGCTGCCGGCGCTGGACGTCGCGGCGCCCGGCGGCGAGGGCGAGCCGCTGCGCGGCGGCGGCGCGGACGGGGCGTACGACGACGCGGACGAGCCGATGGGCGGCGGCCCGGGTGCCGGAACCGGCCGGGCCGCCGCGCACTCCGCCGGGCCGGGACAAGCGCCGGACCGCAGGCGCGGCGCGGTGCCCCTGGTACGCGGGGCCGCGCCGGATTCCAGCCGTGACACCCACACCAGCATCAAGCTGCCCACCGCCGAGGAACTGGCGGGGTTCGGCGCGGAGGCGAGCCGCTCCGGGCGCTCCGGCCGGCCCGACGGGTCGGGCGCCGCGACCGGTGCGGGCGGCGCCGGGGGGAGCGCGGGCGGAAAGGGCCGTGCCTCCGCCCCCGGCCGCCCGGCCAGCCCGCGGCACCGGTCGGTCTCCGACGCCGTGCGCCAGCGCCGCATCAAGTTCGCCGCGGCGGCCGCCGCCGCGCTCGCCGTCGCCGGGCTCGGCGGGTGGGGCATCGCCTCCGCCGGCTCCCCGGACCACAGTGGCCGCCCCGCTCCCGGCGGGACCTCCAGCGACGACAAGGCGTCCACCTCGGACTCGGCCCACGGGGCCAAGGCCGCCGGCCACGGCACCCCCACCGCGCCCACCGGCGCGGCCGACGCCCCGCAGGGCCGTACCGGCGCGCCGGTCGCGATGCCGAAGTGGTCGTCCTTCAGCGACGCCCCCGCCGCCGGGGTGCCGCTCACCGGCGGCCCGCGCGCGCTCGTCGTCGGCAGCGACACGTACGTCTTCGCCCGGGGCGCCGACAAGAACATCTGGTACGTGGTGCGGGACGGCTCCGGCTACGGCCCCTGGCACCGGCTCACCGGGATAAGCGTCGACGACGACCCGGCCGTGGTGTCCGCCCGGCCCGGGACGATCGACCTGTTCGCGCTGGGCACCGACGGCCTGCTCTACCGGCGGACGCTGGCCGGCGGCTACTGGAAGCCCTGGATCCAGGTCGACGAGCGCACCCACTTCGACGCCGCCCCCGCGGCCGCCTCCTCCGCGCCGGGCCGGATCGACCTGGTCGGGCGGGTGGGCGGCGACCTGGTCACCGCCTCCCTGGTGGACGGCCGCTGGAACGCCTGGGCGCTGGTCCCCACGGCCGGCCGGATCACCTACGCGCCCGCGCTGGTCTCCCGCGGCCGCGGCACCCTGGACGCCTTCGTCGTCCGCAAGGCCGACGACGCCGTGCTCCGGCTGCCGTTCTCCGACGGGGCGTGGCGGCCGGCCGCGGTCCTCACCGGCGTCGACGCGACCACCCGGATCGAGGCGCTGGCCAGCGGCGACCACCTGTACGTGTTCGGTGACGGAACCCTGGTTGATGCGGCGGACGCATCGGACGCGGCGGGCGGCTCGGGTACCGGCGGCGCCGAGCCGGCCTCCGCCGTGCTCCTGCCCCGGGGCACCTCGGGTCCGATCGGCGCCGCGGCGGCGCACCGCACCCTGGAGGTCTACGCCCTGACCGCCAAGGGCCGCCTCTCCCGTGCGACGGCCGCCGCATGACCGCCCCCGCGAGCGCGCGCCGACCGAAAACCGCCCATCACCCGACCAGCCGGTAGGCTGGTCCTGTGGCGATCGTCGACGTATCCGAAGAACTGAAGTCCCTCTCCTCCACCATGGGGTCCATCGAGGCCGTGCTCGACCTCGACCGGATGCGGGGCGACATCGCCGCGCTCGAGGAGCAGGCCGCGGCACCCTCCCTGTGGGACGACCCGGAGAACGCGCAGAAGATCACCAGCCGGCTCTCGCACCTCCAGGCCGAGCTGCGCAAGGTCGAGACACTGCGCGGGCGCATCGACGACCTGGGGGTGCTGTTCGAACTCGCCGAGGCCGAGGACGACGCCGACACCCGCAGCGAGGCCGAGGCCGAGATGGAGCAGGTCCGCAAGGCGCTGGACGAGATGGAGGTCCGCACCCTGCTGTCCGGCGAGTACGACGCTCGCGAGGCGCTCGTCAACATCCGCGCCGAGGCCGGCGGCGTCGACGCGGCCGACTTCGCCGAGCAGCTCCAGCGGATGTACCTGCGCTGGGCCGAGCGGCACGGCTACCCCACCGAGGTCTACGAGACGTCGTACGCGGAAGAGGCCGGGATCAAGTCGACCACCTTCACGGTCAAGGTCCCCTACGCCTACGGCACCCTCTCCGTCGAGCAGGGCACGCACCGCCTGGTGCGGATCTCGCCGTTCGACAACCAGGGGCGCCGGCAGACCTCCTTCGCCGGCGTCGAGGTACTGCCCGTCGTCGAGCAGTCCGACCACGTCGAGATCGACGAGTCCGAGCTGCGCGTGGACGTCTACCGCGCGTCCGGCCCCGGCGGCCAGGGCGTCAACACCACCGACTCCGCGGTGCGGATCACCCACCTGCCCACCGGCATCGTGGTCTCCTGCCAGAACGAGCGCTCGCAGATCCAGAACAAGGCGAGCGCGATGAACGTCCTCCAGGCCAAGCTGCTCGAACGCCGCCGCCAGGAGGAGCAGGCGCTGATGGACTCCCTCGGCAAGGGCGACGTTGGCAACTCCTGGGGCAACCAGATGCGTTCGTACGTCCTGCACCCGTACCAGATGGTGAAGGACCTGCGTACCGAGTTCGAGGTCGGCAACCCGCAGGGCGTGCTGGACGGGGACATCGACGGCTTCATCGAGGCGGGCATCCGCTGGCGCAAGTCCCGCGAGAAGGCCGACGCGTAACGGCTTGCGGGCGACGGCAGTTGCGTAGCCCTTGTCACAGTGCTGTACAGAACTGACGGGCACACAAGGGCATTTCGCCCAAGACGTTCGTAACGACCTTGACGGTCCCCCGCAAAGTCGCAAGGGTGTTGCGCGGCATGCGCATGTATGAGGCGTGAGCGTTTGGGGGCGGGCGCATCCGGGCCCCAGTGGCACCGCACTCCGCATGGCTGCGCATCCCTAAGCAGACACTGATGGGGGTACTTGACACATGACCAAGCGCAACACACGGCTGCGCGTCACCCGCATAGCCGCGGCGGCGGTGATCGCCGCGGGCGCCTCCTTGACGGCCGTGGGCGCGGCCCAGGCGGCCTCGCAGCCGAGCAGCAGCACCGTGAAGCCGGCCGGCGCCAAGGACATCCTCGGGGGCCTCACCCTGGGGTCGACCGAGGGCACGGACACCGGAACCACGGCCGGAACCGACACCGGTACGACCACCGGTACCGACACCGGCACCACGACCGGCACTGACACCGGTACGTCCACCGGCGACAGCACGGGTACGTCCACGGGCGACAGCACCGGCACCTCGACCGGTACGTCCACGGGCGACAGCACCGGCACGTCCACCGGTACGTCCACGGGCGACAGCACGGGCACGTCCACGGGCACCTCGACGGGTACGTCCACAGGCACCTCGACGGGTACGTCCACGGGCACGTCCACCGGTACGTCCACGGGCACCTCGACGGGTACGTCCACGGGCGCGTCGTCCGGCGCGTCCTCCGGCGCTTCCGCGGGCTCGTCCTCCGGTTCCAGCAACGGTTCCTCCGGTTCCGCGGGCTCGTCCTCCGGTTCCAGCAACGGTTCCTCCGGCTCCGGCGGCTCGTCCTCCGGTTCCAGCAACGGTTCCTCCGGCTCCGGCGGCTCGTCCTCCGGTTCGTCCGGCTCCGGCGGTGGTTCGTCCACCTCGGGCGGCAACGACAACACCTGCACCCTGACCGGGGACAGCGTCGACTGCGGCAACAACGCCAGCACCGACAACAACCAGCAGGTCCAGCAGGGCAAGACCACCACGCAGCTGGCCGAGACCGGCTCCAGCGGCACCACCTTCATGATCATCGGTGCCGCGACCCTGATCGCGGGCGGTGTCGGCTTCCGGCTGACCCCGCGCCTGATCAACCGCGCCGGCGGCAACGGCGGCGCCGCGGCCTGACGGTCGCAGCAGCACACGAAAGCGGGCCCGGAGCGCATCGGCGCTTCGGGCCCGCTTTCGCGTGCTCACCCGCAGGGGGTGCGGAGGAATGCGGAGGAATGCGGAGGAATGCGGAGGTGGCGGTGTGCGTGCGGCGGTGCCGGTGGCTGTGCCCACGGCGTCCTGCTGCGTCACGCGGTGGCGTGCTCCACGACCAGGACGACGGCCAGCAGCGCCACGAGGAGTGCTATCAATGTGGCGGGGGATATCGTCGACCAGCCGCCCTGCTGTTCCATCCGCGCGCGGTTGGCCCTGCAGACCGGACAGCGGCCCTCGCTCACGGGGCCGGCGCAGTTCGCACACACCAGTCGGTCGAACGTCATCGCGCTCTCCTTTTCCGTCCGGTGAACGCCCCCGGTCGTGAAATCGTTCCCTGGGCCCGATCGGTCTACTCCGGGCCCGTCCCACGGCTTCCGTATGTGCCGCGGCAATCCTCGACGGGCACCTCTTCCTACTGTGCCAGGTTCCGCCCGGAAGGGCGCCCCGAGCCCTGAATCGCGGCCGGGGAGCGCGCGCGGGAGGCGTGGATCCGTGGTACGGGAGGGGGCAATGACGGGTTTGCCCGAGTGTGCCGTGTGGTCCGGGACACCAACCGCTCGCCGCGACTGCGCGGCCCTCGCCGGGTCGCGTAGTGTCGCCCCCACATCCCCTATCCGGCCGATTCCCAAACCCCGATCCCGCAACCCCTGGTGCCAACGTGATCCGTTTCGACAGCGTCACCAAGACCTACCCCAAGCAGAACCGTCCCGCACTCCGGGATGTTTCGCTCGAGATCGAGAAAGGGGAGTTCGTCTTCCTGGTGGGCTCGTCGGGCTCAGGAAAGTCGACCTTCCTGCGGCTCATCCTGCGCGAGGAGCGTACGGACACCGGCCTGGTGCACGTCCTCGGCAAGGACCTCAACCGGTTGTCGAACTGGAAGGTCCCGCAGATGCGGCGCCAACTCGGCACCGTCTTCCAGGACTTCCGGCTGCTGCCGAACAAGACCGTCGCGGAGAACGTCGCGTTCGCGCTCGAGGTGATCGGCAAGCCGCGGGGGACCATCCGCAAGACCGTGCCCGAGGTGCTCGACCTGGTCGGCCTGGCCGGCAAGGACGACCGGATGCCCGGCGAACTCTCCGGTGGTGAGCAGCAGCGCGTGGCGATCGCCCGGGCCTTCGTCAACCGCCCGATGCTCCTGATCGCGGACGAGCCGACCGGAAACCTCGACCCGCAGACCTCGGTGGGCATCATGCGCCTGCTGGACCGGATCAACCGCACCGGCACCACCGTGGTGATGGCCACCCACGACCAGAACATCGTCGACCAGATGCGCAAGCGCGTCATCGAACTCGAGAAGGGGCGACTGGTCCGCGACCAGTCGCGCGGTGTGTACGGCTACCAGCACTGACTGCTGCCGTCCCGCTCGCACCAGCCCTCCGGAAGGAACCCCGACCCCATGCGCGTCCAGTTCGTCCTGTCGGAGATCGGCGTAGGTCTCCGCCGGAACCTCACGATGACCCTCGCCGTCGTCATCTCCGTGGCACTCTCGCTCGCCCTCACCGGCGGCGCCCTGCTCGTGAACAAGCAGGTCGACGCGATGAAGGGCTACTGGTACGACAAGGTCGAGGTCAGCGTCTACCTCTGCAACAAGAACGACGCGGCCACCACGCCCAACTGTGCCAAGGGCCCGGTGACCGACGACCAGAAGGCCGAGATCCTCTCCGACCTGAAGAAGCTGCCGGTCGTCAAGAAGATCTACTACGAGACGGCCGAGGGTGCCTACAAGCACTACAAGGAGCAGTTCAAGTCCAACAAGCAGCTCGCCGACTCCATCACGCCGGACCAGATGGAGCAGAGCTACCAGGTCAAGCTGAAGGACCCGACGAAGTTCGCGGTGGTGGCGAGCGCCTTCAACGGGCGGCCGGGCGTGCAGTCCGTGGAGGACCAGCGCAAGGTGCTGGAGAACCTCTTCGACCTCCTCAACGGCCTGACCAAGGTCGCGTACGTGGTGCTGGCGTTCATGCTCACCGTGGCCATGCTGCTGATCATCAACACCGTGCGGGTGTCCGCCTTCAGCCGGCGCCGGGAGACCGGGATCATGCGGCTGGTGGGCGCGTCGAGCTTCTACATCCAGATGCCGTTCATCATGGAGGCCGCCTTCGCGGGACTGGTGGGCGCGGGGCTGGCGTGCGTCGGGCTGCTCGGCGGGCGGTACTTCCTGATCGACGCCGGGCTCAGACTCCAGGACAAGATCCCTTTGGTGTCCTTCATCGGCTGGGGGCCGGTGGTGCAGGTCCTTCCGCTGGTGCTGCTGATCGGCGTGGTGATGCCGGCGATCGCGGCGTTCATCGCACTGCGTCGCTATCTGAAGGTCTGACCTGTCCGCAGACCTGACAGGTCAGACGTTTTTCGCGCGTCCGATGCGGTACGGCGGCGGCCCGGCCGCCGGGTCGGTGGTCCCGACCCGGCGCCGGGCCGCCGCCGTCCGCGGTTGCGGGGGGCCGCAAGCGGGTGTACACGCAACCTTCCGTACGAGTCCGCTTTCTGCCCTAGACTTCCGGCCATGTCCGGCCCGTCGCTGTTCGGGACGCCCCGCCGCTGGCGCCGCGGGGCCACCCTGACATTGGTCTGCGGCGCGATGCTGGCCACCGGAGCGGCGGCAAGCAGCCTCACCGGTGTGGACGCCGCGGGGCGCAGGAGCGCACCCGGTATCGCCGCGGCCCCGGCCGGCGACGCCCGCAAGGCCGCCGGTGCACCGGCGGACGCGGACCCGGGCCGCGGCACCGGAGCCGGCACCACCGACGACGGCCGCAGCGGGGACCGCGACCCGTCCGCGGGCAAGGACACGGCGGTCGACACCGGCCGGATCGCCCGGGAGATCGGCGCCGGCACGGTCGGCGCCGAGACCGTGCAGAAGCTCGTCAGCCGCAGTGGCGACCGCTGGTCGTCCTTCTACACCGCCCAGGAGTACGCGGGCCTCCAGCAGGCGCTGGACGGGCGGTACGTCGGCACCGGCGTCTCGGTGCGCCGGATCGACGGGGGCCGCATCCAGATCGCCCGGGTCCAGCACGGCAGCCCCGCCGACCGGGCCGGGCTGCGCGCCGGAGACGTCCTGGACGCCATCGGCGGCACCCGGTGCACGGGCCTGGCCGTCACCCAGGTCGTCGCCGACCTGCGCGGCGGCAACGTGCCGGGCAGCGCCGTCACCCTGGGCGTCGAGCGCGGCGCGCGGCGCTGGACGGTCGGGCTGCACCGCGCCACCCTGGCCACCGAGGCGGTCACCGTCAGCCGGCAGCAGGACGGCCCGACCGTGATCACGATCGACGCCTTCACCAAGGGGGTCGGCCGGCAGGTCGCGGCGGCGGTGAAGGGCTCCGGCGGCTCCGGTCAGGGGGTCCTGCTCGATCTGCGCGGCAATTCCGGCGGCCTGGTCACCGAGGCCGTGGCCACCGCGTCGGCCTTCCTCGACGGCGGCCTGGTCGCCACCTACGACGTGCACGGGCGGCAGCAGGCGCTCTACGCGGCACCGGGCGGGAACACCGCGGTGCCGCTGGTGGTGCTGGTCGACGGCGGCACGATGAGCGCGGCCGAGATGCTCTCCGGCGCGCTCCAGGACCGCGGCCGGGCCGTCGTGATCGGGTCGCGCACCTTCGGCAAGGGCTCGGTGCAGATGCCCAGTACCCTCGCGGACGGCTCGGTGGCCGAGTTGACCGTCGGGCACTACCGGCTGCCGGACGGCCGCAGCGTCGACGGCAAGGGCATCACCCCCGACGTCGTCGTGTCCGGCGGGCAGGACCCGGTCGCCGCGAGCCGCGAGGTATTCGCTGGCCTCGGTGCCCCCTCGTAGTGGGAGAATGGGCCCGCTATGGCTAAAGAGACGGGTCGCAAGATCATCGCGCAGAACAAGAAGGCGCGGCACGACTACCTCATCCTCGACACGTACGAGGCGGGGCTGGTCCTGACCGGCACCGAGGTGAAGTCGCTGCGGCTGGGCCGCGCGTCGCTGGTGGACGGCTTCGCCCAGCTGGAGGGCGGTGAGGCGTACCTCTACAACGTGCACATCCCCGAGTACACGCAGGGGACCTGGACGAACCACTCGGCGCGGCGCAAGCGGAAGATGCTGCTGCACCGCGCGGAGATCGACAAGCTCGACCAGAAGTCCCAGGAGAGCGGGCACACCGTGATCCCGCTCGCGCTGTACTTCAAGGACGGCCGGGTGAAGGTCGAGATCGCCCTCGCCAAGGGCAAGAGGGAGTACGACAAGCGGCAGACGCTGCGGGAGAAGCAGGACCGGCGCGAGGCGGACCGCGCGATGTCCGCGGCGCGGCGCAAGCAGCGCGCCTGACCGGCCACGCGGGAATGCGCTGGCCCCGCCCTGTGTTGAGCGACTACACTGGGGCATGCAGCACCAGCACGGAGCCGCCGGGAGACCGGCGGTGCACCTTGAAAACACCACATGGGGATGATCGGTTTCGACTGGGGATGTCGAAGCAGGGGAAGCGAGCCGAGGAAGCGGCAATGATCTCGTTAACCATATGCCGAAACCAATAATCGCCAATTCCAAGCGCGATTCCTCCGCCTTCGCTCTCGCTGCCTAATTAGCAGCTAGCGAAGACTCTGCGGAGTGTCAGCCCGGGAGTGTTCCCGACCCGGATCCTGGCATCAACAAGGGGACTCAACCGCCGAGCCCGGCCACGGGGCACGGCGGGAAATCTCACAGTGGCTGAGCCCGTCGGCAGCTTGTCCGCGTGACTGCCGGGGCTGAGAAAAGCACAGCGGACTGCGCTCGGAGAAGCCCTGGTTCCGCACCACAGGACGCGGGTTCGATTCCCGCCATCTCCACTCATCCCATGCGACAGGCGACGTCGCCCGCGAGAGCGGGCGGGGTCGCCTTCGTCGTTTCCGGGGCGGCGTCGGACCCGTTCGAACGGGGCCGGGGCGGCGTCGGACCCCCCTTCGGAGCAGGGCCGGAGCAGGGTCAGAACAGGTCGGCGCGGAAGACCAGCACGACGACCGCCGCGCCGATCGCGATCCCCGCGAGGACCACCGCGCAGGAGGCGAGGCCCAGGTCCGGACCGGCGACGCGGGTGGACTCCGGCGCGGTGTCGAGGGCGGCGGCGCCCGCCCGCTCGGCCCACTCGGGCGCCGGGTCGGCGACGATCCGGGGCCGCCACAGCTGGTCGGAGCGGTACTCGACCACCACCACCCGCCCCGGCCGGTAGTCGGGGATGTCGACCAGGTTGATGCCCTGCGAGAACGTCACGCGGTGGGCGGGGCCGTCCTCGGGCTGCACGGTGAGGTCGAACTCGACCGGCACGTCGCCGGTGTCGCCCCCGATGGCCCGGCGGCTCTCGATCCGTGCCAGCGCGGTCAGCGTGACCGGGTCCGGCGTGCGGTCCCGGGGCCCGGCGGTGCCGTTGCGCAACTCCCTGATGACCGCGACCACATAGGTCGCGACGACCAGGGCGCCGCCGATGCCGATCACCGACCACTTCGCGACGACGGCGCCGACGACGAAGCACGCCACCGCCGCGCTGAGTACGGCACCGAGCAGGAACCTGACGGCGAGCTTCGCCGGGCCGGCCTGCTCCGGCTGTTCGGTCGCGGTGGTCACCATGACGGTCGATTCTGCCGTGTCCGGGTGTCTGCCGGAAAGCCTTCCGGCGAACGGCAGGCTCACATGCCGCATGTCGCCCGGGTGAGTGCCTGGTTGCGCGTGCGTCACGCCGTATCGGGCAGTCCGAAACCCGGCGTTCCTACGGTCGGGACCGTCAACGAGGGCGGCGACGGCGGGAGGCGGCGTGATGCGGCGGTGGATCGAGACATGGGACCCGGAGGACGAGGGGTTCTGGTACGAGGGCGGGGGACGGCGGATCGCTCGGCGGAACCTGGTGTTCTCCGTGCTGTCGGAGCACATCGGGTTCTCGGTGTGGAGCCTGTGGTCGGTGATGGTGCTGTTCATGGGGCCGGGCTACGGCATCGACCCGGCCGGGAAGTTCTTCCTGGTGGCGATGCCGACGCTGGTCGGCGGGGTGCTGCGGGTCCCCTACACCTTCGCCGTCGCGCTGTTCGGCGGCCGCAACTGGACGGTGGTCAGCGCGCTGTTGCTGCTCGCGCCCACCGTCACCGCGGCGTGCGTCGTCCGGCCCGGGGTGTCCTACACCACGCTGATGGTGGTGGCCGCGGTCACCGGGGTCGGCGGCGGGAACTTCGCGTCCTCGATGACGAACATCAACTCCTTCTACCCGCTGCGGGAGAAGGGCTGGGCGCTCGGGCTGAACGCGGGTGGCGGCAACCTCGGGGTGGCCGCGATCCAGCTCGTCGCGCTGCTGGTCATCGGCACCGCGGGCGCGACCCACCCCCGGCTGGTGCTGGCGGTCTACATCCCGCTGATCGTGGTCGCGGCCGTGCTCGCCGCGCTGTTCATGGACAACCTCGCGCCGGTACGCAACGACACCGGCGCCGCGCTGGACGCCGCCCGCGACCCGCACACGTGGATCATGTCGGTGCTGTACGTGGGCACCTTCGGGTCGTTCATCGGCTACAGCTTCGCTTTCGGGCTGGTGCTCCAGAACCAGTTCGGGCGCACCCCGCTGCAGGCCGCCGACCTCACCTTCATCGGTCCGCTGCTCGGCTCGCTGGTCCGCCCGGTCGGAGGGCGGCTGGCCGACCGGTTCGGCGGCGGGCGGATCACCTGGTGGAACTTCCTCGCGATGGCGGCGGCCACCGGCCTGGTGGTGGCCGCCTCCCAGGAGAGGTCGCTCGGCACGTTCCTGGTCGGTTTCATCGCGCTGTTCGCCTTCAGCGGGCTCGGCAACGGCGCCGCGTTCAAGATGATCCCCGGGATCTTCCAGAAGAAGGCCGAGGCACGGGGGCTCACCGGCGAGGCGGCCGCGGCGCACGCGCGGCGGCTGTCCGGCGCGTCCATGGGGCTGATCGGCGCGGTCGGGGCACTCGGCGGGGTCGGTATCAACCTCGCGTTCCGGGAGGCGTTCCTGAACGCGGGCAGCGGCACCCCCGCGTTCGTCGCGTTCCTCGGCTACTACGCACTGTGCTTCGTGCTCACCTGGGCCGTATACCTGCGCCGGCCGGCCAGGGCGGGCGGCGGGGCCGGGAGCGGCGGGGAACAGGCCGCGCCCGAGGCCGCCGAGGCGTACGCGGAGGTCTGAGCGGCATCCGGCGGGCGTCGCCGCGCGTAACACCCGGGAAATCCGGGCGAACCGAACCCGTCACCCCGGCTTGGGACGATGAGCATCCTGGGCGCGGGGTGGCGCCGGGCAGCGTGCCGCGGTCTCGCGGCGGGCCGGTACGTCAGCGAGGTGGGTCAGCCATGGAAGCGCACTCCGGACCGAACGGGACGGCCGGCGGGGTGCCGCCGCTCGCCGGGTTCACCGTCGGGGTCACCGCGGCCCGCCGCGCCGACGAACTGGCCGCGCTGCTGGAGCGGCGCGGCGCGGTGGTGATGCGGGCACCGTCGCTGCGGATCGTGCCGCTGTCCGACGACGCGGAACTCCTGGCGACCACCCGGCGGTTGCTGGACGACGCGCCGGACGTGGTCGTCGCCACCACGGCGATCGGCTTCCGCGGCTGGATCGAGGCGGCCGACGGGTGGGGGCTCGGCGAGGCGCTGCTGCGGCGGCTCGGCGAGACCGAACTCCTCGCCCGCGGGCCGAAGGTGCGCGGCGCGGTCCGCGCGGCCGGGCTCACCGAGGCGTGGTCCCCGGCGTCGGAGTCGATGGCCGAGGTGCTGGAGCGGCTGCTGGCGGAAGGCGTCGAGGGGCGCTGCGTCGCCGTCCAGCTGCACGGCGAGCCGTCGGCCGGATTCGGCGAGGCGCTGCGGAAGGCCGGTGCGCGGGTGGTGGCGGTGCCGGTCTACCGGTGGATGCCGCCGGAGGACCTGGGGCCGGTCGACCGGTTGCTCGACGCGGTGTACGCGCGCGGGCTGGAGGCGGTGACCTTCACCTCCGCGCCCGCGGTCGCGTCGCTGCTGAAGCGCGCGGAGCGGCGCGGGCGCCTCGACGACCTGCTGGCCGCCTTCCGCGAGGACGTGCTCGCGGCCTGCGTCGGCCCGGTGACGGCGCTGGCGCTCCAGGAGCGGGACGTGCCGACTCGGCAGCCCGAGCGGTTCCGGCTCGGGCCGCTGGTGCAGGTGCTGGCGAGGGAGTTGCCGCAGCGGGTCCGGCAGTTGACCGTGGCCGGGCACCGCGTCGAGGTCCGCGGCCACGCGGCGGTGGTCGACGGGGTGCTGCGGCCGGTGCCGCCGGCCGGGATGGCGCTGCTCAGGGCTCTCGCCCGCCGCCCGGGGTGGGTGGTCGGACGCGGTGACCTGCTGCGGGTGCTGCCCGGGTCCGGGCGGGACGAGCATGCCGTGGAGACCGCGATGGCTCGCCTCCGTACGGCCCTGGGCGAGCCGCGCCTGGTCCAGACGGTCGTCAAGCGCGGGTATCGGTTGGCGCTGGACCCCCCCGCCTAGCCCGTCCCCCGGCCCCGGGACCACCTGCCGGTGGTGGGCTTGTCGCGCGGTTCCCCGCGCCCCTGGTACGTGCGGCTCCTCCGCGGAAGGAGGGTCACCACCAAGGGGTGCGGCTCCTCCGCGGAAGGAGGGTCACCAACAGGGGCGCGGGGAACTGCGCGCTCAGCAGGCCACCGGGTGGAAGCCGGGAGCGGACCGCAACCGTCGCGGCGGGATGCCGTGCAGGGCACCCCGAAGGCAAGCGCACCGTGGCGGCTGAATCGGCGAAGCCACTCGCGGGGGCTACCTCCCGGGTGAAGGCTGGGGCACCCTGGGGTGGGAGGTGCGGTGGATGCGCTTTGACGGGGGCCGGGTGTGTCTGGATCTGGCGGCTACGGACGAGTACGGGCAGGCGGTGTCGGAGGAACTCCGGGACACCGCGGAACTCACCCGGTGGTTGTACGGCGCGGGCCTGGTCCCGCCGGCGACCGCCATACCGGTGGAGAGCGAGTGGCTGCCGCACTTCCATGAACTGCGCGGCCTGCTGAGGAGGTTGGTCGCCTGCGAGGTCGACGGCGTCGTCGCCTCGCCGGATGACGTCGCCGCGCTCAACCGTTTCGCGCGCCCCGCACCCCCCGCGCCCGCGGCGGTGCCGGCGGTGCACCCCCAGGCGCCGGCGGGCGCGCACGCGGACCCGGCCTGGGCGGTGACCCTGTCGAAGCGGCTCGCCGCGCCCCCCACCTGGGAGTCGCTGGCGTCCGCGGTGGCGCGCGACGCCGTGGACCTCCTCACGGACCCGGACGCCCGGGACCGGCTGCGCCGCTGCGAGGGCGAGCGCTGCGCGCGCGTCTACCTCGACACCTCGCGGGGACGGCGCCGCCGCTGGTGCAGCAGCGAGCTGTGCGGCAACCGGGAACGGGTCGCCCGCCACCGCCGCCGCACCACCCTCACCGCCGGCCAGGGCTGACCCGCTCGGCGGACGCCCGCGCCCCGGCTCGGCCGAGGGCGCGTGCCCGGGTGGGCACGGGCGCGCAGGTCGCGTACGGTTGCAGGCTGTCCCACGCACGGATGCGCACGGGGCGTAGCACAGCAGAAGGGGGTCCTGCGTGGCCGCGCAGACCACAGCACCGGGGGTCCGGGACCAGGAGATCGCCGCCGAGCAGGCGCACCTGGACCGGGTGTACAACCGCCTGGAGGAGAAGATCCACGAGGCGGAGTTCCTGATGAGCGACGCCGCGCAGCGCGGCCACGTCGGCACGCCCGGCGCCCTCGCGGAGCGGGACGCGCAGGTCTTCCGCGCGGGCATCCACCTCAACCGCCTCAACAGCGAGTTCGAGGACTTCCTGTTCGGCCGGATCGACCTGCTGCGCGGCAAGGACGGCAAGAAGGGCGCGGACGGGGCGTACACGTCGATCGAGCCCGCCGACGACGCGGTGCGCGCCGACGGCGGCGCGGACGTCGCCGAGACGCTGCACATCGGCCGGATCGGCGTACTGGACGCGGAGTACGCCCCGCTGGTGATCGACTGGCGGGCGCCGGCCGCCGCGCCCTTCTACCGTTCCACGCCGGTCGCCCCCGGCCGGGTGGTGCGCCGAAGGGTGATCCGGTCCAAGGGCCGCCGGGTGCTGGGCGTCGAGGACGACCTGCTGCGCCCGGAGCTGTCCACGGGTCTGCCGGTGGTCGGCGACGGCGCCCTGATGGCCGCGCTCGGCCAGGCGCGCACCCACAGCATGCGCGACATCGTCTCCAGCATCCAGGCCGAGCAGGACCTGGTGATCCGGGCCCCCGCCGCGTCGGTCACCGAGGTGTCCGGCGGGCCGGGCACCGGGAAGACCGCGGTGGCCCTGCACCGGGCGGCCTACCTGCTCTACCAGGACCGGCGCCGCTACTCGGGCGGGATCCTGTGCGTGAGCCCCACCCCGCTGCTGGTGGCGTACACCGAGGGCGTCCTGCCGTCGCTGGGCGAGGAGGGCCAGGTGGCGATCCGCGCGGTCGGCTCGCTGGTCGACGGCGTCACGGCCGATCTGTACGACGACCCGGCCGTGGCCCGGATCAAGGGGTCGCTGCGGATGCTGAAGGTGCTGCGCAACGCGGCCCGCGGCAGCCTGGACCTGCCGCCGGAGTCCGGTCCGGGCGGGCGGTCCGCGCGGCTGCGCGTGGTGGCGTTCGGCCGCCGGATCGAGCTGGAGGCACACGAGCTGAACACGGTGCGCCAGCAGGCGCTGAGCGGGACCACGCCGGTCAACCTGCTGCGCCCGCGGGCCAGGCGGCTGCTGCTGGACGCGCTGTGGCGCAAGAGCGGCCGCCGGTTCGAGGACGCCGACCTCGCCGCGCAGGAGCGCCAGGGGTTCGACGAGGACATCACCACCGAGCCGGACTTCATCGAGTTCCTCGACGCCTGGTGGCCGGTGCTGGAGCCGGCCAGGGTGCTGGCCGCGCTCGCCGACGACAAGCGGCTGGCGCGCTGGGCCCGCCGGGTGCTGAGCCCGCCGGAGGTGCGGCGGGTGGCCCGCTCGCTGCGGCGTGCCGGCACGTCCGTGCACGACGTGGCGCTGCTCGACGAGCTGGACACGCTGCTCGGCTCGCCGCCCCGGGAGAGGTCCCGCGAGGTCGACCCGCTCGACCAGCTCACCGGGCTGGAGGAGCTGATGCCGGAGGCCGCCGGGGAGTCCCGCAGGGAGCGGGCGGAGCGGCTGGCCCGGGAGCGCATCGAGTACGCGCACGTGATCGTGGACGAGGCGCAGGACCTCACGCCGATGCAGTGGCGGATGGTCGGCCGGCGTGGCCGGACCGCGACCTGGACGATCGTCGGGGACCCGGCGCAGAGCTCGTGGACGGACGTCGACGAGGCCGCCCGCGCGCGGGACGAGGCGCTGGGCACCCGCCCGCGGCGCAGCTTCACCCTCACCGTCAACTACCGCAATCCCGCGGAGATCGCCGGGGTCGCCACGACGGTACTGGCCCTGGCCATGCCCGGCAGCACCTCGCCGCGGGCGGTGCGCTCCACCGGGATCCCGCCGCGCTTCGAGGTGGCGGGTGACGACCTCGGCGCCGACGTGCGGGCCGCCGCGGAGCGGTTGCTGGGCGAGGTGGACGGCACCGTCGGGGTCGTGGTGGCGATGAACCGGCGCGCGCAGGCCCGGGGTTGGCTGGACGGTCTCGGCGACCGGGTGGTGGCGCTGGGCAGCCTGGAGGCCAAGGGGCTGGAGTACGACGCGACGCTCGTGGTCGCCCCCGCGGAGATCGCGGAGGAGTCCCCGGCGGGCCTGCGGGTGCTGTACGTGGCGCTGACGAGGGCGACGCAGCGGCTCGCGGTGCTGGCGGTGCCGGCGGACCAGCCGAACGCGGCGGGGGTGCCGGACCTGCTGCGGGCGGACTGAACCGGGCTGCCCGCGGGCCCGGTTCGGCGCCCGCGGGCACGGAGGCGCCGGCACGCACAGAGGCGCCCCCTTCTCGTCGAAGGGGGCGCCTCTGTCACGTCTGCGACACCGACCCGCCATGCTCGCCTCGCGGCAAGTGGGCGCTCGAAGCGCCTAAGGTTGGGCCCGGGGGCTTGGATCGAGCCGGTGTCTTGTCCAGGCTAACAAACCCTTCGGCGAACCTCTTCCCGCCCACCGGAATTCGTTGCCGGTCACCCTCCCGCCATGTGTTCTTCCGTCGCTGTGCACCCCGCGCGTGGCTTGATCCCGTATCGCGGAAGTACGATTCCACCCCTAGCGGCGGTTTTCCCCATACCCGCCGGTAGGTGCGACGATCACCGAAAACCCTCGGGCAGGAACCGGAAGAAGGTCCTCATGGCAACGGCGCCAAGCGTCTCGTACTCGATCACGGTGCGGCTGGAGGTCCCCGCCAGCGGGGGCGCGGTCGGCCGGCTCACCACCGCGGTCGAGTCCTCGGGAGGGTCGGTCACCGGCCTGGACGTGACCGCCTCGGGCCACGAGAAGCTGCGCATCGACGTCACCATCGCGGCCAGTTCCACCGCGCACGCCGACGAGATCGTGGGCAAGCTCCGCTCGATCGAGGGCGTGACCATCGGCAAGGTCTCCGACCGTACGTTCCTGATGCACCTCGGCGGCAAGATCGAGATGCAGTCCAAGCACCCGATCCGCAACCGCGACGACCTGTCCATGGTCTACACGCCCGGCGTGGCCCGGGTCTGCATGGCCATCGCCGAGAACCCCGAGGACGCCCGCCGGCTGACCATCAAGCGCAACTCGGTCGCCGTGGTCACCGACGGCTCCGCGGTGCTCGGGCTGGGCAACATCGGGCCGAAGGCCGCGTTGCCGGTGATGGAGGGCAAGGCGGCGCTGTTCAAGCGGTTCGCGGGCATCGACGCCTGGCCGCTGTGCCTGGACACCCAGGACACCGACGAGATCGTGGCGATCGTCAAGGCCATCGCGCCGGGCTTCGCGGGCATCAACCTGGAGGACATCTCCGCGCCGCGCTGCTTCGAGATCGAGGCGCGGCTGCGCGAGGCGCTGGACATCCCGGTCTTCCACGACGACCAGCACGGCACCGCGATCGTGGTGCTCGCCGCGCTGACCAACGCGCTGCGCGTCGTGGGCAAGCAGATCGGTGACCTGCGGGTGGTCATGTCGGGCGCGGGTGCGGCCGGCACCGCGATCCTCAAGCTGCTGCTGGCGGCCGGGGTGAAGCACGCGGTGGTCGCCGACATCCACGGTGTGGTGCACGCCCAGCGGGACGACCTGAAGGACGCCGGCCCGCAGACGGCGTTGCGCTGGATCGCGGACAACACCAACCCCGAGGGCTTCACCGGCAGCCTCAAGGAGGCGGTGGTGGGCGCCGACGTGTTCATCGGCGTCTCGGCGCCGAACGTGCTGGACGGCTCGGACATCGCCCGGATGGCCGACGGCGCCATCGTCTTCGCGCTGGCCAACCCCGACCCCGAGGTGGACCCCGCGGACGCCCGTGAGACGGCCGCCGTGGTCGCCACCGGCCGCAGCGACTTCCCGAACCAGATCAACAACGTGCTGGTCTTCCCCGGGGTCTTCCGCGGCCTGCTGGACGCGCAGTCGCGGACGGTGAACACCGAGATGATGCTGGCCGCGGCCCGGGCGCTGGCCGCCGTGGTCGGGGACGACGAGCTGAACCCGAACTACATCGTGCCGAGCGTCTTCAACGACAAGGTGGCCGGCGCGGTCGCGGACGCGGTCCGGGACGCGGCCAGGGCGGCCGCCCCGGAGCGCGCGAACGGATTCCCAGCGTCGACCGTCTGACGACAGCGCGTGATCCTCCCGCCCGAGGGTGCCGCCGCCTGGCCTCTCCCAGGGCTTTTTCCGCGACTCGCGCGGGCAGGCGATTGGCTTTCCCCCCATATATGGGGGCAGGATGCACACCTGGGCGGTGAGGCATACAGCAACAGCTTCTGCTCGCGCCCCCATGGCAGCAAGAACACGGGAGTACAGATATGAACCGCAGTGAGCTGGTGGCCGCGCTGGCCGACCGCGCCGAGGTGACACGCAAGGACGCCGACGCCGTGCTGGCCGCGTTCGCCGAGACCGTCGGCGAGATCGTGGCCAAGGGTGACGAGAAAGTCACCATTCCCGGCTTCCTGACCTTCGAGCGCACCCACCGCAGTGCCCGCACCGCCCGCAACCCGCAGACCGGTGAGCCGATTGAGATCCCGGCGGGTTACAGCGTGAAGGTGTCCGCGGGTTCCAAGCTCAAGGAAGCCGCCAAGGGGAAGTAGGCCCGGTGGTGCAGTAGCACCGGAACGCCGAGGGCGGCCGCCTCCACGTGGAGGCGGCCGCCCTCGGCGTTGTGCGGGCTGCTGGGCGCCCGCCGGGGCCGCTGCCCTCAGGCCACCGCGGCGGGCGGGCTGCCGGGCAGCGACGGAAGCTCTATGTCGGCGCCCAGCCCCTGCAGCTTGGCCAGGAAGTTCTCGTAGCCGCGGTTGATCAGGCTGATCCCGTGCACCCGCGAGGTGCCCTGCGCGGCAAGCGCCGCGATCAGGTACGAGAAGCCGCCGCGCAGGTCCGGGATGACCAGGTCGGCGCCCTGGAGCTTGGTCGGCCCCGACACCACCGCGGAGTGCAGGAAGTTGCGCTGCCCGAACCGGCAGGCGCTGCCGCCCAGGCACTCGCGGTAGAGCTGGATGTGGCCGCCCATCTGGTTGAGCGCCTCGGTGAAGCCCAGCCGGGACTCGTAGACCGTCTCGTGCACGATCGACAGGCCGGACGCCTGCGTGAGGGCCACCACGAGCGGCTGCTGCCAGTCGGTCTGGAAGCCCGGGTGCACGTCGGTCTCCAGCGCGATGGCGTTCAGCGGGCCGCCCGGGTGCCAGAAGCGGATGCCCTCGTCGTCGATCTCGAAGGCGCCGCCGACCCGGCGGTAGGTGTTCAGGAAGGTCATCATCGAGCGCTGCTGCGCGCCGCGCACGTAGATGTCGCCCTCGGTGGCCAGCGCCGCGCTCGCCCAGGAGGCCGCCTCCAGCCGGTCGGGGATGGCCCGGTGGACGTAGCCGCCGAGCGAGTCCACACCGGTGATCCGGATGGTGCGGTCGGTGTCCAGCGAGATGATCGCGCCCATCTTCTGCAGGACGCAGATCAGGTCCTCGATCTCCGGCTCGACCGCGGCGTTGGTGAGTTCCGTCACGCCCTCGGCGAGCACCGCGGTCAGCAGCACCTGCTCGGTGGAGCCCACCGACGGGTACGGCAGCCGGATCCGGCACCCGCGCAGCCGCTGCGGGGCCTCCAGGTACTGGCCGTCGGCCCGCTTCTCGATGGTCGCGCCGAACTTGCGCAGCACGTCGAAGTGGAAGTCGATCGGCCGCCCGCCGATGTCGCAGCCGCCCAGGCCCGGGATGAACGCGTGGCCGAGCCGGTGCAGCAGCGGGCCGCAGAACAGGATCGGGATCCGCGACGAGCCGGCGTGCGCGTCGATGTCGGCCACGTTGGCGCTCTCCACCCGGCGCGGGTCCAGCACCAGCTCACCGGGTGCCTCGCCGCTCTCCACGGTCACCCCGTGCAGCTGGAGCAGCCCGCGCACCACCCGGACGTCCCGGATCTCGGGCACCCCCAGCAGCCGGCTCGGTTCGCTGCCGAGCAGAGCGGCCACCATGGCCTTGGGCACGAGGTTCTTCGCACCCCTGACCCGGATCTCGCCCTCCAGAGGGGTCCCACCATGGACAAGCAGCACATCGGCGATGTCGGTCATGGATCTCGCGATCTTGGGAGAAGACGTACGGACTTCGGCGGTGCGCGGCCGCGGTGTTGTCGCCGCCGCGCGGGAACCAAGAAGAAATGGTAATGCGCTTGACGGGTCCGCCTACCCCGTCGTTGACCCTCCGAACGGGCGGTCCTTGGGGGATCATGTGCAGCATGACCGAGGTGTCCTCGCTCACCGGACGACTCCTGGTGGCCACGCCGAAACTCGCGGACCCCAACTTCGAACGGGCGGTGGTCCTCCTCCTCGACCACGACGCGGAGGGGTCGCTCGGTGTCGTCCTGAACCGGCCGACGCCGGTCGGCGTGGGCGACGTCCTGGAGCCGTGGGCGGCCCTCGCGGTCGCCCCGCCGGTGGTCTTCCAGGGCGGCCCGGTCTCGCTGGACTCCGCGCTCGGGCTGGCCGTCGTGCCCGGCGAGCCCGGTGACCTCGGCGACGAGGCGCTGCTGGGCTGGCGGCGGGTGCACGGCGCGATCGGCCTGATCGACCTGGAGGCGCCGCCGGAACTGCTGGCCGCCGAGCTCGGCTCGCTGCGGATCTTCGCCGGATACTCCGGCTGGGGACCCGGCCAGCTGGAGAAGGAGCTCGCCGACGGCGCCTGGTACGTGGTCGAGTCCGAGCCCGGCGACGTGTCCTCGCCCGCGCCGGAGCGGATGTGGCGCGCGGTGCTGCGCCGCCAGCGGGGCAAGCTCGCCATGGTGGCCACGTATCCCGACGATCCGTCTCTCAATTAGGCTTGACGCTTATGAGCACTCTTGAGCCCGAGCGCGGGGCGGGCACCGGCACACTGGTCGAGCCGACTCCGCAGCTCTCCCATGGTGACGGCGACCACGAGCGCTACGCGCACTACGTCCAGAAGGACAAGATCATGGCGAGCGCGCTGGAAGGCACGCCCGTCGTCGCCCTGTGCGGCAAGGTCTGGGTCCCCGGGCGCGACCCGAAGAAGTACCCGGTCTGCCCGATGTGCAAGGAGATCTACGAGGGCATGCCCGCCGGCGGCGGCAACGACAAGTCCGGCTCCGGCAAGTCCGGAAGGGGCGGCAACGCCTGAGGGCGGCGCGTTCGGTGCGGCGGACGCGCCGGACGACGACGCGAACAGCGGTGAGCGGGTGCACTCGCTGGTCGGCCAGGGCCGGTTCGCCGAGGCGCACGCGCTGATCAGTGACGCCTTCGTCGAGCGCAACGGCAGCGCCGGCTACCTGCTGCGGGCCTGGGTGCTCGCCCAGGAGCAGCGCCCCGCCGACGCCCGCGAGGCCGTCGACTGGGCGCTGGCCATCGCCTCGTCCGCCGAGGCCGGCGACGTCTTCGTGCTCGCCGGGGTGGTGCTGCTGTCGCTGGACGAGGCGCACGCCGCACTCACCGTGGCGCTGCGCGCGACCGGCGCGGATCCCGACGGCTGGGAGCCGTCGGTGCTGCTGTCGGACGTCTACCGGCGGCTCGGCCGGATCCCCGACGCGATCGCCGCGGCCCGCCGCGCGGTGGCGCTCGCCCCGCAGGAGGCGGAGGCGCAGGTCGCGCTCGCCCGCTCGCTGTCCGCGGGCCGCGGCGTGTTCGGACGGATACCGCGCCGCAACCGCGCGGAGCACCGTGCGGCGGCCGAGCGTGCCCTCATGCTCGGAGCCGCGCCCGGCCAGCTCGTGGTGCCGCGCGGCGGCGCCGTGCTGGGCGGCATGGGCCTGGCCGTCCTGCTCGGGGTGCAGCTGTACCGGATCGAGACCGGCGGGGCCTGGGAGCTGGTCGCCGCGGGGATCGTGTTCGGGGTCACCTTCGCGCTGATCGGGGTGCTGGTCACCATGAGTTCCCGGCGCTCCGGGGTGAGCACCCGCAGCCGGCTGCGAGGGGTGCGGGCGACCACCCGCACCGAGATGGTCGGCGACGCGTGGCTGTGGCGGATCGCCGCCGTGCACATCGCGGCGGTGCTGCCGCTGCCCGCGCTGCTCACCACCGGGCTCGTCGCCGACCGGGCGTGGCGCGGCGCGCCCTGGCCGCTGTGGGCCGCCGCCCTGCTCGCCGCCGCGGGGCTGACCGCGGTGAGCGCGCTGCTCGTCGCCGTGCCCTGGTGGTACGGCGAGATGTTCGCCCGCCGCATCCTGCGGCACGCCGGACTGGTCCGGCTGCAACTCACCGCGACGGGGCTCCTGATCGGGGGCACGCTCGCGGTGGCCGTCCGCGGCCGGGTCTCCACCGGCACCTGGGCGTCGGTGGCCCTCGCGCACGTCGTCTGGACGATCGGCGGGTGGCTCGCCGCGGCCGTCCTGTCCGGACGCCTCCAGGTACTGCGCCGCCGCGCTCTCTAGGGCCTGGCAGCGCCCGGTCGCGGGGGAACCGTTCGACCGGGAGGGATCCGGCGGGGCGGCGGGAACCGGCCCTCGTATTGGTCTATGCCAATCGGGGAGCCGTATTGCAGGATGGCCCCATGGACCTCATCCCCCTCCCGAGCCACACCACGACGTACGCCGCCGACCACGAAGTCTTCTCGCTGCGGCCGGAGACGGTCCTCTCGGCCGGCCCGGGCACCGAGGTGGCCGCGCGCTGGCTGCGGGACACCGTGGGCGCGGCGACGGGGCTGCCGTTCACCGCGGGGGACCACTCCGCGGGGGGCGGCGTGGTGCGGCTGGCCGTGGACGAGACGGTGCCGGGCGGCCCGGAGGGCTACCGCATCACCGTGGACCCGGTGGGCGGCGTGCGGATCACCGGCGCGGGCCCGGCGGGCGTCTTCTGGGGCGCCCAGACGCTCCGCCAGCTGCTCGGGCCCGACGCCTTCCGCCGCGCCCCGCTGGGCGCCCGCGAGTGGACCCTGCCGGCCTGCCACCTCAGCGACGCCCCCCGCTTCGGCTGGCGCGGCTTCATGCTGGACGTGGCGCGGCACTTCATGCCCAAGGACGGGGTCCTGCGCTACCTCGACCTGATGGCCGCGCACAAGCTCAACGTGCTGCACCTGCACCTCACCGACGACCAGGGCTGGCGGGTGCAGATCCGCCGCCACCCCCGCCTCACCGAGGTCGGCGCCTGGCGCGAGCGGACGAAGGTCGGACTGCGCGAGTCCCCGCTGTGGGACGAGCGCCCGCACGGCGGCTACTACACCCAGGACGACATCCGCGAGATCGTCGCGTACGCGGCCGCCCGGCACATCACCGTCGTCCCCGAGATCGACATCCCCGGCCACTCGCAGGCCGCCATCGCCGCCTACCCCGAACTCGGCAACGCCGACGTGATCGACACCGCCGCCCTGGGGGTGCTCACCAGTTGGGGCGTCAACCCCAACGTGCTCGCTCCCACCGAGGACGTCCTGCGCTTCTACGAGGAGGTGTTCACCGAACTGCTGGAGCTGTTCCCCGGCACCTTCTTCCACATCGGGGGCGACGAGTGCCCCAAGGAGCAGTGGGAGGCATCGCCCCTCGCGAAGGACCGGATGGTCGCGCTCGACCTGAAGGACGCGGACGAGCTCCAGAGCCGGCTGATCGGCCACTTCGACCGCTGGCTCGCCGACCGGGGCCGCCGGCTGATCGGCTGGGACGAGATCCTGCAGGGCGGGATCGCCGAGCACGCCGCGGTCTCCTCCTGGCGCGGGTACCAGGGCGGGATCACCGCCGCGCGGGCCGGGCACGACGTCGTGATGTGCCCGGAGAGCCATGTCTACCTCGACTGGCGGCAGTCCGACTCGCCCGACGAGCCGGTGCCCATCTCCTACGTCCGCACCCTGGAGGACGTCTACCGGTTCGAGCCGGTGCCCGCGGAGTTGACGCCGGAGGAGGCCGCGCACGTCATCGGCACCCAGGCCAACGTCTGGACCGAGGTGCTCGACTCGGTCCGTGCGGTCGACTACATGGTCTTCCCGCGGCTGGCCGCCTTCGCCGAGGTCGCCTGGTCCGCGCTGGGTGCCCCGGAGGAACGCGACTGGCCCGGCTTCGAGGCCCGGATGCGCAGCCACTACGCCCGCCTGGACGCCCTCGGCGTGGAGTACCGGCCGCCCGGCGGCCCGCTGCCCTGGCAGCGCCGCCCCGGCGTCCTCGGCCGCCCGAGGCCCGGTTCACCCCCGATCAGGTGACCGGCGGCCGGCGCCGCGGGTACGACCCGCGGCGCGACGGCGCCCTGACGGCCAGAAACCCGCCGCCCGTATCGCCCCAACTCCCGTGAAAGGCGGCAATTCCGGCACATGGCCCGATCGGCGCCGAGTCGTACGATCGACCCCGTGAGGGGCGGATCGGTACTTCGTGGACCCTCGCGTCAGGCGCCCCGGAACATGTGCCAGAGTTGCCACGTCCGGGCTGTCAGCACGTACGGTACGGCTACCGCGTGACGGAGGTAGGCCGGGAAGGGGCAGCGGCGTGAGCACGTATGCACGGCAGGAGGCGGCGAACGTCACGCTGCCGTCCTCGCTCGACGAGGCGGTGGCCGCGCTGGCCGACATGCCCAGTGCCGTGCCCGTCGCCGGGGGCACCGACCTCATGGCGTCGGTCAACTCCGGGCTGCTGCGCCCGGCCGCGCTCGTCGGCCTCGGCCGGATCAGCGAGATCCGCGGCTGGCAGTACGCCGACGGGGCCGCCCTGCTCGGCGCGGGCCTGACCCACGCCCGCATGGGACGCCCCGACTTCGCCGCCCTGATCCCCGCCCTGGCCGCCGCCGCCCGCTCCGCCGGACCCCCGCAGATCCGCAACGCGGGCACCCTCGGCGGCAACATCGCCAGCGCCGCGCCGACCGGCGACGCGCTGCCGGTGCTGGCCGCGCTGGAGGCGAGCGTGATCCTCGCCGGGCCGGACGGCGACCGCGAACTCCCGGTCAGCCACCTGCTCACCGGCATGGACCCGCTGCGCCCGGGCGAGCTGCTCGCCTTCGTGCGCATCCCGCTGCTGCACGCCCCGCAGACCTTCCTCAAGGCCACCGGCCGCACCGGCCCCGGCCGGGCCGTCGCGTCCGTCGCCCTCGTCGTCGACCCCGCCCGGCGCCAGGTGCGCTGCTCGGTCGGCGCCGTCGCGCCGGTGCCGCTGCGGCCGCTGGAGGCCGAGCAGTGGGTGGCCGGCCTGATCGACTGGGACGGCGAGCGCACCCTCGCTCCCGAGGCGTGCACCGCCTTCGGGGAGTATGTCGCCGCCGCCTGCATCCCCGACCAGCCCGGCGTCGAACTGCCGCCCGCCGCGGTCCAGTTGCGTCGCACCGTGGCCGCACTGTCCCGCCGAGCGCTCGGGAGGGCCCTGGCATGACCGACCAGCAGCCGAACGAGCGGGACCCGCAGGACGGGCGCGCCCCCGGCACGGCCGGGGCCTGGCAGCCGGTGCCGGGCGGCGGGGACTACGACCCCGACCAGACCATGCACGTCTCCTTCGCCGCGCAGTTGCCGCCCGAGCCGCTCCCGGGTGAGGATCCGCTCGGCGCCCACGGCCCGGCCGGCACCGGCTGGCCCGGTCGGCCCGGTGAGGAGGGCGGCTACCCGGCCGGCCTGCCGCTGTACGGGCAGGGCCACGGGCAGGACGGCGCCGCGGCCTACGACTACGGGCAGCACGCTCCGTCCGGCCCGTCCGGCGGCGGCGATGACGGACCCGGGGGCCGTGGCGGGGAGCAGGATCCGGTCACCAGCTGGTCGATTCCCGTCATAAGGGAGGAGACCGAGCCCGAGTCCGGCGAGTACTCGCTCGGCGACTTCACCCCCTCCTGGGACCAGGCGCCCTCGCCCGCGCCCACCCAGTCCTTCCCCGCCGGCATGTTCGGCCAGGGCGCCGCGGCCGCCGCGCAGGCACGGGCCGCGGCCGAAGCGGCGGCCGAGCAGGCCCGCACCGGCGCCGACCCGTCCGCCGGCCCCGGCACCGGCCAGTGGGAGATGCCGTTCTCCGGCCCCGCGGGCGGCGACGCCGTGCCGTGGCTGCCCGCGCACGCGCCCGCGTCCGACGCGGCCTGGTCGGGCCTCGTGGACGACCCGGAGGGCCCGCCCCCGGGCCCGGCCGCAGCGGGCCACGACGCCGGCGCGGCCGACGACGGCCCGTACCCCGTGCCGTCCTTCGACGAGCCCGCCACCGCTGAGGGGTCCGCCGGACCCGCCGGCTTCGACGACGCCGCCGCGCACGCCGGCCCGGGCCGGTCCGCCGAACCCGGCCCGCCGGACGACCCGCACGCGCAGGACGACACCGCGGACCGGCCGGACGGCGGTTACGACGCGGACGCCGACGGTTATGACGCGGACGCCGACGGCTACGACGCCTACGAGACCGGCGCCCACGACGACGCGGACCCCGACGCCGGTGGTGAGCCCGAACACGCCCTCGCCGAGGGCGAATCCGGCGAGCGGACCGGCGACGGCGCCGCGCCGGACGACTCCGGCGGCGACGACCTCGCCGGCCAGGACCCCGACGCGGCCGAGCCGTTGCCGCCCGTCGAGGAGACCCGCAGCGAGCACCCGCTCGCCTCCTACATGCTCCGCGTCAACGGCACCGACCGGCCCGTCACCGACGCCTGGCTCGGCGAGTCCCTGCTGTACGTGCTGCGCGAGCGGCTCGGCCTGGCCGGCGCCAAGGACGGCTGCGAGCAAGGGGAGTGCGGCGCCTGCTCCGTCCAGGTCGACGGGCGGCTGGTGGCGTCCTGCCTGGTGCCCGCGGCGACCGCGGCCGGCAGCGAGGTCCGCACCGTCGAGGGGCTGACCGTCGACGGCCGCCCCTCCGACGTGCAGTGCGCGCTCGCCGAGAGCGGCGCCGTGCAGTGCGGCTTCTGCATCCCCGGCATGGCGATGACGGTCCACGACCTGCTGGAAGGCAACCACAAGCCGACCGACCTGGACATCCGCCAGGCACTCAGCGGCAACCTCTGCCGCTGCTCCGGCTACCGCGGCGTCATCGACGCCGTGCGCGCGGTCGTCGCCGGCCGGGACACCGACGACCCACCCGCCGCAGGCCCCGACGACCCCGCCCGCGTCCCCCACCAGGGCGGCCCCGCCACCTCGGGAGGCGCCCAGTGAGCAGCATCATCGAGGGCCCCGGACCGGTGGCCGAGACGCTGGCCGGGGAAGGCGGCGAACCGCACGGCATCGGCGAGCCGGTGCCCTCCACCGACGCGCTGCCCAAGGCCCAGGGCACCTACCCGTACGCGGCCGACCTGTGGGCCGAGGGCCTGCTGTGGGCGGCGGTGCTGCGCTCGCCGTACCCGCACGCGCGGATCGTCCGGATCGACACCTCCGACGCGGTGGCCATGCCCGGCGTGCGGGCGGTCGTCACCCACGAGGACGTGCCCGGCGACGCCATGCACGGCCGCAAGGTCGCCGACCGGCCGGTCTTCGCCCACGACGTCGTCCGGCACCACGGCGAGCCGATCGCCGCGGTCGCCGCCGACCACCCCGACACCGCGCGGCTGGCCGCGGCCGCGATCCTCGTCGAGTACGAGGTGCGGGAACCGGTCACCGACCCGGAGAAGGCGTTCGCGGCGGAGCCGCTGCATCCCGACGGCAACCTGATCCGGCACATCCCGCTCCAGTTCGGCGACCCGGAGGCGGTCGGCGAGGTCGTGGTCGAGGGCCTGTACCGGGTCGGCCGCCAGGACCCCGCGCCGATCGGCGCCGAGGCGGGTCTGGCCGTCCCCCGGCCCGACGGCGGCGTGGAACTGTACGTCGCCTCCACCGACCCGCACGCCGACCGCGACATCGCCGCCGCCTGCTTCGGCCTCGAAGCCGACCGGGTCAAGGTCGTCGTCACCGGCGTGCCCGGCGCGATGGGCGACCGCGAGGACTCCGGCATCCAGCTCCCGCTGGGCCTGCTCGCGCTGCGCACCGGCTGCCCGGTGAAGTTCGTGGCCACCCGCGAGGAGTCCTTCCTCGGCCACGCCCACCGCCACCCCACGCTGCTGCGCTACCGCCACCACGCCGACGCCGACGGCCGCCTGGTCAAGGTCGAGGCGCAGGTCCTGCTCGACGCGGGCGCCTACGCCGACGCGTCCTCGGACGCGCTCGCCGCCGCGGTCGCCTTCGCCGCCGGGCCCTACGTGGTGCCGCACGTCTTCGTCGAGGGCTGGGTGGTGCGCACCAACAACCCGCCCTCCGGGCACGTCCGCGGCGAGGGCGCGGTGCAGGTCTGCGCGGCCTACGAGGGCCAGATGGACAAGCTGGCCGCGAAACTCGGCCTGGACCCGGCCGAGATCCGGATGCGGAACGTCCTGGCCACCGGCGACCTGCTGCCCACCGGCCAGACCGTCACCTGCCCGGCGCCGGTCGGCGAGCTCCTCAAGGCCGTGCGCGACGCGGACCTGCCGCCGCTGCCCGACGGCGACGACGAGTCCCAGTGGCTGCTGCCCGGCGGCGTCTCCGGCGCGGGCGAGCCCGGCGCGGTGCGCCGCGGGGTGGGCTACGCGCTCGGCATGGTGCACCTGCTCGGTGCCGAGGGCGCCGACGAGGTGTCCACCGCGACCGTGCGCATCCACGACGGGCGGGCCACCGTGATCTGCGCGGCCGTCGAGACCGGCCAGGGCTTCACCACGCTCGCCCGGCAGATCGTGCAGGAGGTGCTGGGGGTCGACGACGTGCGGGTGCTGCCGTCCGACACCGACCAGCCGCCGGCCGGGCCCGCCGCGCGCGGGCGGCACACCTGGGTGTCGGGCGGGGCGGTGGAGCGCGCCGCGAAGATGGTCCGCACCCAGCTCCTCCAGCCGCTGGCCGCGAAGTTCGGCATGTCCGTGGAACTGCTGACCATCGCCGACGGCAAGATCACCTCCTACGACGGGGTGCTGTCCACGACCGTCGCGGAGACCCTCGACGGGAAGGAGCTGTGGGCCACCGCGCAGTGCCGCCCGCACCCCACCGACCGGCTCGACGACACCGGTCAGGGCGACGCGTTCGTCGGTCTCACCTTCTGCGCGGTGCGGGCGGTGGTCGACGTCGACATCGAGCTCGGCGCGGTCCGCGTGGTCGAGCTGGCCGTCGCGCAGGACGTGGGGCGGGTGCTGAATCCGCGGCAGCTCGCCGCACGGATCGAGGCCGGCGTCACCCAGGGGCTCGGGCTCGCCCTCATGGAGGATCTGCGGGCGCCCCGCGGCATCGTCAAACGCCCCAACCTCACGGGGTATCCGCTGCCGACCGCGCTCGACGCGCCCGACGTGCGCATCGTCAAGCTCGTCGAGGAACGTGATGTGGTCGCGCCGTTCGGTGCGAAGGCGGTTTCCGCGGTGCCTGTCGTGACGTCTCCGGCCGCGATCGCCGCGGCTGTTCGCGCGGCGACGGGGCGGCCCGTCAACCGTCTTCCGATCCGTCCCCAGGCCGCCGTCGTCAAACCCCCCACCCCGTAAGCCCCCCGGGGCGCCCCGCCGTTGCCCCCACGGCCCGTCCCCACCCGCGCCCCTTGGGTTGGTGACGCTCTTTTCGCGGAAGAAGCCGCACATACCAGGGGCGCGGGGAACTGCGCGGCAAGCCACCGCGGACCGCAAGGTCCCCCACGCGCAGGACGGGGCACCCCCGGGGCCGCGGAAGAAGCCGCACCGCAAGATCCGGGGACCTACGGGGGCGGGTACTTCAGGCGGTCAGCCCTTCCGCTACCGCGCGGAGCGCATCGGTTGCCTGCTGCTGCAACCCCCCTCCGAAGGTGACCCGGGTCGCTCCGAAGACCCCGAGTTCGCGGGGTGCGGGCCCACCCGCCTTGCACAGCGCGTTCACCGGAATCCCCACCCCCTCCGCGATCGCGGCCAGTTGGGCCGGCGGCGCGAGAATCGGGTAGAGGACATCCGCTCCCGCGCGGGCGTAGAGCAGGCCGCGGGCCACCGCCGCCGCGGGCGTCCGCTCCGTACCGTGCAGGTAGACGTCGACCCGCGCGTTGATGACGAGCGCGTCACCCGCCGCACTCCGCACCTCCGCGAGGAACTCCGCCTGGGCGGCCGGGTCCCGGAGCGCACCCGTCGCGGGATCGGAGTCCTCCAGGTTGCAGCCGACGGCCCCCGCGTCGAGCAGCCGCTCCACCAGTTCCTTGGCGGGCAGCCCGTACCCGGCCTCGACGTCCGCGCTGACGGGCACCTCCACCGCCCGGGTGATCCGGCGGATCGCGGCGAACATCTCGGCCGGGGGAGTGCCGTGCCCGTCGGAGTAGCCGAGCGACGCCGAGACCCCCGCGCTCGGCGTCGCGAGGGCGGGGAAGCCCGCGTCCGCGAACACCCGCGCGCTGGCGGCGTCCCACGGACCGGGCAGCACCAGGGGATCGTCGGCCGCGCGGCCGTGGTGCAGGGCGAGCAGCGCGCTCGCGGTGCCGCTCATGCCCGTGCCCCGGGCGGGGTGCGGAAGGCCACGTTGAAACGGTTCCACGCGTTGATCGCCACGATCGCACCGACCAGGTGGCTCAGTTCGGCCTCGTCGAAGTGCTCGGCGGCCCGGGCGTAGACCTCGTCCGGCACGAACCCGTCGGTGAGCAGGGTCACCGCCTCGGTCAGGGCGAGTGCGGCCCGCTCCTTCTCGGAGTAGAGGTCGCCGGCCTCCTCCCAGGCCGCGAGCAGGTCGATCCGCTCGTCGCTCTCGCCCGCCTTGCGGGCGTCCTTCACGTGCATGTCCAGGCAGAACGCGCAGTGGTTGATCTGGGAGGCCCTGATCTTGACCAGTTCCCCGACCACCGGGTCCAGCCCCTTCGCCGGGGCCTGACTGAACGCCAGCATCGTCCTGAAGACATCCGGCGCGTGCTGCGCGTACCTCGCTCGTCGTGTCATACCCCTGACGCTACGGCCCGCGCGGCCCGCTGACATGGGCCACTGGCGCACGTGATCTCGGGGCCAATCCGCTGCGGGAACCGGCGGCTCCGGAGCCCGCGTCTTTGCGGACACGCCCCGGGGCGGTTGTTAGAGTGCCCGGGTTCGGGCGCGCCCGGGCGCTTGGACGGTATGGGCGGGATGTGCGCGAAAAGCGCGGAATGGGGGACGGGCGTGGGCCTGTTCGACGCGATCCGGGGCGAGTTCATCGACATCGTGGAGTGGACCGACGACAGTCGGGACACCCTCGTGTGGCGTTTCCCGCGGCACGACAACGAGATCAAGATGGGCGCCCGGCTCGTCGTCCGCGAGTCCCAGACGGCGGTGTTCGTCAACGAGGGGCAGATCGCGGACGTCTACACCCCGGGCACGTACACCCTCCAGACGCAGAACATGCCGGTGCTGTCCACCCTGAAGGGCTGGAAGTACGGGTTCGACTCGCCGTTCAAGGCCGAGGTCTACTTCGTCACGACCCGCCAGTTCACCGACATGAAGTGGGGCACGGCGAACCCGGTGATCGTGCGGGACGCCGAGTTCGGGATGGTCCGGCTGCGCGCGTTCGGCTCGTTCGCCGCGAAGGTGGTGGACCCGGCCGCGCTGCTGCGCGAACTGGCCGGCACCGACCCGCAGTTCCGCACCGAGGAAGTGCAGGAGTACCTGCGGCAGCTGATCGTCGGGCGGCTGTCCAACGCGCTGGCCACCTCGGGCGTGCCGATGCTGGACCTGGCCACGCAGCAGGACGCGATCGGTGCCCGGCTGGCCGTGGTGCTCAGCGAGGAACTCGCCGCGGTCGGCATCTCCGTGCCGAAGTTCGTGATCGAGAACATCTCGCTGCCCCCGGAGGTCGAGCAGGCCATCGACACCCGCTCGCGGATGGGCATCGCGGGCAACCTCGACCGGTTCACGCAGTTCCAGGCGGCGAACGCGATCGGGGACGCGGCCCGCAACCCGGGCGGCGCGGGCGAGGGGGTGGGCCTGGGCATCGGCATGGCGATGGGCCAGCGGATCGCCGCGGGGCTGACCCCGCAGGGCGCCCCGGCTGCCGCGCCCGCCACCCCGGCGCCGGCCGCCGCAGCCGCTCCGGCCCCCGCCGCGGCCGTCCCGCCGCCGCTGCCCCGGCCCGCGCAGTGGTTCGTCGGGATCGGCGGCGCCCAGCAGGGCCCGTACGACAGCACGGCGCTGTCCGGCCTGGTCGCCGCGGGCAGCCTCACCCGCGAGACGCTGGTCTGGAAGGACGGCATGGCCGGCTGGCTGCCGGCCGCCCAGGTCCCGGAGGTCGGCGGGCTGTTCGGCGCCGTTCCGCCGCCGCTGCCGCCGCAGGCGTGAGCACCCGGGCACCGGGCAGGGCGGCGGTACGCACGCCGCGACGTGCGTCGGCACGCACGCCGGCACACCGGGCACGCGCGGGGCGCGGGCCCGGACGGACGACGAGGGTGGGGAGAGCACAGCCATGAGCACGGAAGAGCGCGGCCCGGAGGACGTCCCGGCCGCCGGTCCCGCGGGGTCGGGCGCGGGCGGCCAGTCGTACCCCTGCGAGGCGTGCGGCGCCACCGTGGAGTTCGCGCCGGGCGCCGGCGCGCTGAAGTGCCCGTACTGCGGCCACGAGCGGCAGGTCACCGCGGTGCCGCGGCAGGTGCGGGAGCACCCCATCGAGGAGCTGGCGGCGCTGCCGGCCAAGCCGCGGGCGACGGCGCTGGGCGCGGCGCTCGCCTTCCTCTGCCCCGGCTGCGGTGCCCGCACGGAGACCGACGACCTGTCGGCGCGCTGCCAGTTCTGCGCGACCCCCCTGGTCGCCGACCCGGAGCTGACCGAGCGGGTGGTGCCCGAGGCGGTCGTCCCGTTCGGCCTGGACCGCGGCGCCGCCCGGGACCGCCTCAACACGTGGACGTCCTCGCGGTGGTTCGCGCCGGGCAGCCTGAAGAAGGTGACCGAGGCGGAGACGTTCAAGGGCAGTTACCTGCCGCACTGGACCTTCGACGCGGCGACCACCTCCCATTACGAGGGCCAGCGCGGCATCCACTACTACACCACCGAGACCTACACCACGACGGAGAACGGCGAGCAGGTCACCCGGACCCGGCAGGTGCGGCACACCCGCTGGCACCACGCCTCCGGCACCGTCGCGCGGGGCTTCGACGACCTCCTGGTGGCCGCCACCGGCCATGTCGCGACCGAGCAGCTGGACAAGCTCACCCCCTGGCCGCTGGCGGAGGCCCGCCCCTACCAGCCGGAGTACCTGGCCGGCTTCCAGACGGTCCGCTACGACGTCGAGCCCGAGCAGGGCCTGGAGACGGCCAAGCAGCGGATGGCGCCGGTGATCGAGGCGGACTGCCGCGCCGACATCGGCGGTGACGAGCAGCGGGTCTCCTCGGTGGACACGCGCTACGACGACGTGACCTTCAAGCTGATGCTGCTGCCGGTGTGGTTCCTGACGTACCTGCACGCGGGCCGCAGCTGGCAGGTCATGGTGAACGCCCGCACCGGCGAGGTGATCGGTGAACGCCCGTACAGCGCCGCGAAGATCACGGCGGCGATCGCCGCCCTGGTCGCGGTGATCGCGGTGATCGTCGCCGTGGTGGCGCTCAGGTGAGCCGCCGCCGCCGACGGCGGGACGGGGTGGAGGCCGCGACCGGATTCGAACCGGTGTAGCTCGCTTTGCAGACGAGTCCCTGACCACTCGGGCACGCGGCCGTGCTGGTTTCCTGCTGTGCTGGTGTGCTGCGTCCACAATCGCGGGCCGCACGGCCGCGGGTCAACGCCCCGGCCCGTGCCGCAACAGGACTGCCATACGCCGTTCATGGACCGGCCCGGCCGCCTCGGGCCGGGGGCGGAGCCGATTTCGGACGACGGGTAGGGGCGCACCATGCTCGGTGCCCCTTACCCTGGCCGGATGGCATCGACGGGACCGACCACGCGAAGTGGCGGCGGCGACGGCCGGCTCGCCGCGGCCGGGACGTCGGCCGCCCTGACCAGGACGGCCACGACGGACAGGGGAGCCAAGGAGGCCGAGGGAGCCGAGGCGGCCGACGGCGGCGTGCTGTCGCGCCGTTACCGCGCGCTGACCCTCGGCATCGTCTCGGTGGTGCTGCTGATCGCCTTCGAGGCGACCGCGGTGAGCACCGCGATGCCGGTCGCCGCCCGGGAGTTGCATGGGCTGGGGCTCTACGCGTTCGCGTTCTCCGGGTACTTCACCACCTCGCTGCTCGCGATGGTGGTGAGCGGGCAGTGGTGCGACCGCAGCGGGCCGACGGCCCCACTGGCCACCGGGATCGCCGGGTTCGCCGCCGGTCTGGTGGTCAGCGGGACCGCCGCGTCGATGGGCGTGTTCGTCCTGGGCCGCGCGGTGCAGGGCCTCGGCGGCGGCCTGGTGATCGTGGCGCTGTACGTGGTGGTGGGCCGGGCCTACCCGGAGCGGCTGCGGCCCGCGGTGATGGCCGCGTTCTCCGCGTCCTGGGTGGTGCCCTCGATCGTCGGGCCGCTGGTGTCCGGGACGGTCACCCAGCAACTCGGCTGGCGCTGGGTGTTCCTGGCGATCCCGGTGCTGGTGGTGCTGCCGCTGGCGGTCATGCTCCCCGCGCTGCGCCGGGCCACCCGGGGCGCGCGGGAGGAGCGGCGCCGGTCCGGGCCCGGGCGCCGGCTCGACGCCGGCCGGATCTGCTGGGCGGCGGCGCTGTCCGGCGGGGCGGCGCTGCTCCAGTACGCGGGTCAGGACCTGCGCCCGTGGTCCGCGCTGCCGGCCGCGGCCGGCGCCGGGCTGCTGGTGCCGGCGGCGCTGCGGCTGCTGCCGCACGGGACGTTCCGCGCCGCGCGGGGCCTGCCCACGGTGGTCCTGATGCGCGGCATAGCGGCCGGCTCGTTCATGGCCGCGGAGAGCTTCGTGCCGCTGATGCTGGTCACCCAGCGGGGGCTGTCCCCGACGCTGGCCGGGCTGTCGCTGGCCGGTGGCGGCCTGACCTGGGCGCTGGGCTCCTCCGTCCAGGCCCGGCCGCGGCTGGAGCCGGTCCGCGAACGGCTGGTGCAGGTCGGCATGGTGCTGACCGCCGGCGCGATCGGCTCGGTGCCGCTGGCCCTGCTGCACGCGGTGCCGCCGTGGATCGTGGCGGTGGCGTGGTGTGCGGGCGGCCTCGGCATGGGGCTGGCCATCTCGGTGCTGAGCGTGCTGATGCTGCGGCTGTCCCCGCCGGCCGAGGCCGGCGCCAACTCCGCCGCCCTCCAGGTCTCCGACTCGCTGTCCAACGTGCTGGTGGTCGGCGCCGCCGGCACCGTCTTCACCGCGCTCGGCGGTGGTTCGGTGGGCGCCGCCGGCGGGGCCGCCGCCAGCGCCGCGGCCGGCCATCCGGCGGCGTTCGCGGCGGTGTTCCTGCCCGCGGCGGCCCTCGCGCTGTCCGGCGTGGCGGTCGCGGCCCGGCTGCGCGCCGGGCGGGCGCCCGCCCGCGGTCAGGAGACGGCCACCTCGAGCGTGTAGTGGACCATGCCGTCCAGCGCGAGCGCGCCGCGGTGGTAGGCCATGCCCTGCGGGAGGGCGCAGGGCAGTTCGCGGGCGCCGACCGGGTGCGTCAGGGTGCAGTCGAGGACGTGCTCGGTGGTGTGGCTGTGCGCGACGACCTCGGCCCTGCCGCCGGACAGGTGCAGGACGTAGTCGTCCAGTCCGCTGGTGGAGGTGTCGTCGTCGAGCGCGTCGACGTAGACGCCGTCGGCCCCGTCCCCGGCCAGCGACTCCACGTGCAGCCGGCCGGGACCGCCGGCCAGTCCGGCGATCCGCTGCGGCACGGGGACATGCGCGGCCTTGCCCTCCGGGGTGACCCGGGTGATGCGGTCGGCGAGGCCGTCGAGCGGCCTGGCCACGGACATGAAGTACACGTCGCCGGCCGCGTCGGCGGTGGACCGCACCGGCACCTCGTCGCTGTCGGCGTCCAGGGTGGCGCTGTTGGCGGGGGAGTCCAGCACCTTCGTCACGACGCCGTTCCTGACCGCCCACACGGCCATGGAGTCCTGGACCAGCAAAGTGCCGTCCGGCCGCGACCCCAGCGGCCGGGCCACGCCGACGAACGGCCCGGAGCCCGCGGCCGCCACCGTGCCGGTCGCCTTCCCGGGCGCCGGGTCGGGGACGCCCGCGAGTGTGGACGCCTTGCCGTGCCGGTCGACCCGCAGCACCCCGCCGCGCACGCCGACCGCGAGCGCGCCGTCCGGGAGCACCGCGAGCCCGCCGGTGACGTAGGCGCCGGCCCGCCACACCCGCGACACCTTGCGGTCGGGCGAGATCCGGAACAGGTCGGTGCGCAGCAGGTAGAGCGAGCCGTCGGGGGCGAAGGCCATCCCGTCGTCGGCACGGATCGTGTTGAGGTCCAGGCCGGACCCGGCCTCGTCGGCGGTCAGCAGGATCGCCGCCTGGCCCCGGCCCGGCGGCCGGTAGGGCGTGCCCGCGTGCCTGCCGCATCCGCCCAGCACCGCCACCGCGGCCAGCACCACCGCACCGGCCAGCGCCCGCCTGTGTCGGCCCCTGCCGCCTTCCATTCCGCCCCCCGGCTTCGTCCGCGCCCGCCACGGCTCGTGTCGCGTCCCCGCAGTCTGCCGCACCGGGGGCGCACCACGCCCCGCCAGGGCACCGCAGTGTGAGGTGGGTCGCACCGCCGCGGCACGCTCCCGTCCTCGCCGGCGGCCGGCGCACCGCCCGGTAGGCTGAGGCGGTTTTCGTACCGAACCGCCCCGCGCGCGGCCGCCCGCGCCGACAACCCCCTTACGGAGACCGTGACTACCGCCGCCTCGCACCCCCACTCCCACCACCTGTCGCCCGCCTTCCCGGGCAGGGCCCCCTGGGGCACGGCGAACAAGCTGAGGGCCTGGCAGCAGGGCGCCATCGACGCCTACGTGGCGGCGCAGCCGAGGGACTTCCTCGCGGTCGCGACCCCGGGCGCCGGCAAGACCACCTTCGCGCTCAGCCTGGCGTCGTACCTGCTGCACAACCACATGGTGCAGCAGATCACCGTGGTCGCCCCGACCGAGCACCTCAAGACGCAGTGGGCGGACGCCGCCGCGCGGATAGGGATCAAGCTCGACCCCGACTACAGCGCGGGCCCGGTCGGGCGGGAGTTCCACGGTGTCGCGGTGACGTACGCGGGTGTCGGGGTGCGGCCGATGCTGCACCGCAACCGCTGCGAGCAGCGCAAGACCCTGGTGATCCTCGACGAGATCCACCACGCGGGCGACAGCAAGTCCTGGGGCGAGGCGTGCCTGGAGGCGTTCGAGCCGGCCACCCGGCGCCTGGCGCTGACCGGCACCCCGTTCCGCTCGGACACCAACCCGATCCCGTTCGTGACGTACGAGGAGGGCAACGACGGCATCCGCCGGTCCGCGGCCGACTACACGTACGGCTACGGCAACGCGCTCGCCGACGGCGTGGTCCGCCCGGTGATCTTCCTCAGCTACTCCGGCACCATGCGCTGGCGCACCCGGGCCGGCGACGAGCTGTCCGCCCGCCTCGGCGAGCCGATGACCAAGGACGCCACCGGCCAGGCGTGGCGCACCGCGCTCGCGCCCACCGGCGACTGGATCCCCAACGTGCTCAAGAGCGCCGACCAGCGGCTGACCGAGGTCCGCAAGGGCATCCCCGACGCGGGCGGCCTGGTGATCGCCACCGACCAGGACTCGGCCCGCGCCTACGCCAAGCTGCTCAAGGAGCTGACCGGGCACAAGCCGACCCTGGTGCTCTCCGACGACACCGGTGCCTCCAAGCGGATCGAGCAGTTCGCCGGGTCCGAGGACCGGTGGATGGTCGCGGTCCGGATGGTCTCCGAGGGCGTCGACGTGCCCCGGCTCGCGGTCGGCGTCTACGCCACCACCATCTCCACCCCGCTGTTCTTCGCGCAGGCCGTGGGCCGCTTCGTCCGGTCCCGGCGGCGCGGTGAGACCGCGTCGGTGTTCGTGCCGACCATCCCGATGCTGCTGGAGTTCGCCAACGAGATGGAGGTCGAGCGCGACCACGTGCTCGACAAGCCCAAGAAGGGCGGCGAGGAGGACCCGTTCGCGGAGGAGGACCAGCTCCTCGCGGAGGCCGAACGGGCCGAGGACGAGGCCACCGACGACGACATGCTGCCCTTCGAGGCGCTGGAGTCCGACGCGGTCTTCGACCGGGTCCTCTTCGACGGCGCCGAGTTCGGCATGCAGGCCCACCCGGGCAGCGAGGAGGAGCAGGACTACCTCGGCATCCCCGGGCTGCTGGAACCGGACCAGGTGCAGATACTGCTCCAGCGGCGGCAGGCCCGGCAGATCTCGCACAGCAGGAAAAAGCCGGACGAAGAGGCCGATCTGCTCGAACTGCCCGCCGAGCGGCGGCCGATCGTCACCCACCGCCAGCTCCTCGAACTGCGCAAGCAACTCAACACCCTGGTCGCCGCGTACCACCACCAGAGCGGCAAACCGCACGGTGTCGTCCACAACGAGCTGCGCCGGGTCTGCGGCGGGCCGCCGAGTGCGGAGGCGAGCGCGGGGCAACTCGCCGAGCGCATCAAGAAGGTCCAGGAATGGGCGACCCGAATGCGGTGATCTCCGCCGGATTGTAGGTGATCCGCCGTCCGGTGAACCTCAAAGTCCGGTCAAGGGAACGCCCGGATTGTGGACGACCCCTTCCGCTCAGCGGTACTCCCTCGCTACGGTGCCGGTCACGCACGCGCCGTGGCAGTGCAGCCGCGGAGCGCAGCCGGGTAATGAACCGACCGGCGGCCTCTCCGCGCACTGCCGCGGGACCGGCAGTGCGCACCCGATCGTGGGGACTGTGGGATGCGCCGCCGATTTCACGAGGAGGGGGCGTCGTGACCGCGGAGACGTCTCAAACGCTCGACCGGGGCCTACGGGTTCTCAAGCTGCTCGCCGACACCGATCACGGCCTGACCGTGACCGAGTTGGCCGCGAAGCTCGGGGTGAACCGGACGGTGGTCTACCGCCTGCTGGCCACGCTCGAGCAGCATTCGCTGGTGCGGCGCGACCTCGGCGGGCGGGCCCGGGTGGGCCTCGGGGTCCTGGGGCTCGCCCATCAGGTGCACCCGCTGCTGAGAGAGGCCGCGCTGCCGGCGCTGCGCGCGCTGGCCGAGGACATCGGGGCGACCGCCCATCTGACCCTGGTCGACGGCACGGAGGCGCTGGCCGTCGCCGTGGTCGAGCCGACCTGGACCGATTACCACGTGGCCTACCGCACCGGTTTCCGGCACCCGCTGGACCGCGGCGCCGCGGGGCGGGCGATTCTCGCCGGCCGCGGCATGCAGCCCACCCCCGACGGGGGCGGCTGGGAGCACGCGGACGGCGAGGAGGTCGCGGAGGTCGCGGAGTTGGCCCTGCGGGCGGCTGTGGCCGGGGAGGTGCTCGACGGGACCGATCGCCTGATCGGGGCGGGGGGCGCGACGAATCATGCGAGGTATGTGATCACGTCCGGTGAGTTGGAGGCCGGTGCGGCGGGTGCGGCTGCGCCGCTGCTCGGGGTGCCCGGGATCGAGGGCAGCGTCGGGGTTGTCATGCTCGCGGAATCCGTCCCGGAACGGGTGGGTATGCGTGTGGTCGAGGCGGCGACGGAGGTGTCCGAGGCGTTGCGCTGACGCGTGGGCGCCCTGACCCTCCGGGGTGCCCCGTCCTGTTGCCACGGGACCTTGCGGTCCGCGGTGGCTGTTCGCGCAGTTCCCCGCGCCCCTGGTGTGTGCGGCTCCTTCCGCGAAAAGAGGGCCACCGACTCAGGGGCGCGGGGGAACTGCGCGAGTAACCAGCCTCCGGCAGGTGGTCCCGGGACGGGGGGGACGGGGGCACCCGGGGGGACCGGTTAAGCTCGGCGCATGCTCGCATCACGCCGGACCGTGACCCTCGCCGTGTGCGCCGCGGTCGTGGTCGCGCTGCTGGCCGTGGCCGCGCTCGCCCCGCTCCCGATGTCCATCGTGCAGCCCGGGCTGACGGCCAACGTGCTGGGCAACGACAAGGGCACCCCCGTGATCACGGTGACCGGGGCGAAGGTGCGCCCGACCAGCGGCCAGCTCCGGATGGTGACCGTCGCGGCGACCGCCCCGAACGCCAGCGTGCACTTCTCGGACGTCGCGAAGGCCTGGTTCGACACGAGCGAGGCGGCGATGCCCCGCGACGCGGTCTACCCCAGCGGCGGCTCGGTCGCGCAGATCGAGAAGGCCAACGAGAAGGAGATGACCGACTCGCAGCAGGACGCCACCACGGCCGCCCTGAAGCACCTCCGCCTCTCCTCGTCGCAGGTGAAGGTCACCCTCCGGCTGGCCGACGTGGGCGGCCCGAGTGCGGGCCTGCTGTTCAGCCTCGGCATCATCGACAAGATCGACGGCGACGGCCACGGCGGCGACCTGACCGGCGGCCGGGTGATCGCCGGCACCGGCACCATCGACGGCTCCGGCAAGGTCGGCGCGGTCGGCGGGGTGCCGCTCAAGGAGAGGGCCGCCGTCCGGGACGGCGCCACCGTCTTCCTCGTGCCGCGCGGCGAGTGCAGCGACGCCACGGCCGAACTGCCCGGCGGTCTGAAGCTCATCCCCGTCACCAGCCTGGACAGCGCGCTGTCCGCGCTGTCGGCCGTACGCGCGGGCCAGAAGACCGCCACCTGCTGACCGCGGGTCCGCCGGCCGGCCGGCGCCCCGCCGGTGCTACGACTCCGCGGCGACCGGCTCCGGCGCGGCCTCGGCCGCGACGGCACCCGCCGCGTCCCACGCGCGGAAGGCGGGCAGGACGAACGGGCTCAGCGTGGTCAGCAGGTAGAGCGTGCCGGCCGCCGCCATCGCGGTCCGCAGCCCGGCGTACTGCACCAGGTACCCGCCGAGCAGCCCGCCCATCGGCACCGCGATCAGGACGCCCGAGGTCACCGCGCCGAACACCCGGCTGCGCAGCCGCTCCGGGACCAGCCGGACCATCTCCGTACCGATGATCGGGTTGAGCATCCCGGCGCCCAGCCCGCACAGCGCGCACACCACGATCAGCGGCGCCAGCCCGGGCACGAACGCGCCCACCGCGTAGCGCGGGAAGCCGCAGCACAGGAAGCCGCCGATGAACAGGGCGCGCTGCGAGAACCGGTGGCCGACCGCCCCGAAGAGCAGCGAGCCGACCAGCGCGGAGGCCGCGAACGTGCCGGAGACCGCGCCGAGGGCCACCGACCCGCCCAGGTGCCGTCGGGCGTCGACCGGCAGCAGCACCGACGACCATGCCTGGTCGATCGCGTTGGTCACCATCACCATCGCGACCACCGCGAAGAGCAACCGGGCGCGCACCAGGTAGCGGTACCCCTCGGCCAGTTCGGCCCGGTAGGCCGCGAACGTGGTCCGTCCTCCGGTCGCGTCGGCCGACGCGACCGGGGCAGCCGCCACCGCGTTTTCGCCGCGCGCCCGCTCGGAGACGCCCAGGCCGATCAGCAGTGCCGAGACCGCGAAGGTGCCCGCGTCCAGCACCAGGACGTTCGCCGCGCCGATCCCCGCGATCAGCAGGCCGGCCAGGGGAGCGCCCAGCATCCGCGCCCCGCGCGAGGCCCCCTCGTATCCGCTGGAGGCCCGCGCGACGGTGGTGCCGGCCCGTTCGGCCAACCGCGGCATCAACACCTCTCGGGCGGTCTCGCCCGGGGAGTGGAACAGCCCGCTGACGGCGACCAGCACCAGCAGCAGGCCGTACGTCAGATGGCCGGTCATGTGCAGGACGGGTACGGCGGCCACCGCCAGCGCGCACACCGCGTCGGAGACCACGCTGGTCACCGTGTAGCCGAGCCGGTCGATCAGCGGGCCGCCGAGCAGCGCGGCGAGCACCACGGGGACGGTCGAGGCGAAGGCGACAAGACCGGCGCGGGCCGGGCTGCCGGTGGTCGACAGGACGAACCACGGGATCGCCACCAGCGTGAGCATGTTGCCCGCGATGGAGATGACGTTGGCGGTGAGCAGCAGGACGAGCGGGCGCCGGTCCCGCGGCCGGCCGGATATCAGGTGGCCCGGCTCCGGGCCGGAAGCGGGCATGGCTGACGTACTCATGGCGGGTCCCCCCGTGGTGTGCGATGAGTGGGTGGTGCCGGCCGGGCCGGCGGTGCGGAAAGCGGTGTGGCAGGCGGTGCGGGCGGTCAGTCGGCGCGACGCGGGAACGCGTGGAAGTGGACGCGGACGCTGGCCGAGCCGTCGGCCGCGGGGCTGCGCGGGTGTGCGTCCTCGGGCGGCTCGGGCACCCGGCCGCGGTAGGAGTCGACCAGCGCCTGCACCTTCTCGCTCAGTTCCAGGAGGAGTTCAGGGGTCAGCCGCAGGGTGAAGTTGCTCATGTCGCCGGCGCCGCGCCAGGCCTCGGGCCACTCGTGCGAGGTGCCGAGCCAGGCGGTGAGCTGCTCGGTGTGGTTCACGGCGACCTGGTGCATGAAGGACTGGAGCGCGCCGCGCACCTCGGGGTCGGGGTGGTCCAGGAACTCGTCGACGCTGTCGAACCGGGTACCGCGGTGCACCGCCCGCCACCACCGCTCGCGGCCGGTGCCGCGCTCCGGGTCGTCCTCGACGAAGCCCCGCGCGGCAAGCTGCCGGAGGTGGTAGCTGGTCGCCCCGCTGGACTCGCCCAGCCGGCTGCCGAGCCCGGAGGCGGTGGCCGGCCCGTAGTCGCGCAGCGCACCCAGGATCTGCATCCGCAGCGGGTGGGCGAGGGCGCGCAGCGAGCGCGGGTCGAGCACGCGGACGGTGCCGTCGTCGAGCACCTGATCGGCGCTGCCGGCGCTGCCGGCGGTGCCGGCCGGGTGCGCCGGCGGCGTGCGGTCGGGGTCTGCGGGATCTGCGGGGCGGACGGCGTCCGCGGGGTTCTCGGGCACACTCGTACCGTAGGGGCATGCAAAGACTCTTTGCAACACTTCTTTGCAAAAAATCTTTGCATCTGTGCGACCGGCTCAACCCTCGGTGAGGAAGCCCTCCTTGACCAGCCAGTCCTTCGCGACGCTCTGCGGGTCCTGGCCGTCCACATCCACCTTCGCGTTGAGCTGCTGCGCGACCGCGGTGTCGAGCTTCGCGCTGATCGGGTCGAGCAGCTTCGCGATGACCGGGTACCGGTCGAACGTCTTGGAGTGGATCACCGGCGCCGCGTTGTAGTTGGGGAAGAAGTTCCGGTCGTCCTTCATCACCGTCAGGTCCATGGACCTGATCCGGCCGTCGGTGGTGTACACCTCGCCCAGCAGGCAGGAGCCGGACTTGTTGATCTGGGTGTAGATGATCCCGGCGTCCATCTTCTGGATGCTGCCCGACGGCAGGTTCATGCCGTACGCCTTCTCCATCCCGACCAGGCCGTCCTGGCGGGAGGCGAACTCGTTCTCCACGCACAGCGAGACCGCCTTGGGGTTCCCGCGGGCCAGCGCCGCCACCTGGGAGAGCGTCCGGAGGTGGTACTTCGCCTCGTTGCCGCGGCTGATCGCGAGCGAGTAGGTGTTGTCCAGGGTGGACGGCGGCAGCCAGGTCAGGCCGTTCTTCACGTCCTCGTCGCGCACCGCCGCCCATTGCGCGTGCGGGTCCTTGATCGGGGTGGTGTGCCCGAGGTAGGTGATCCAGGCGGTGCCGGTGTACTCGTACATCGCGTCCGCCTGGCCGGTCCTGACCGCCTCGCGGGCGCCGATCGAGCCGGTGATGTTGGTGCGGTCCAGCACGGAGGCACCCGCGGCCTTGAAGACCAGGCCGATCATCTCGCCGAGGATGATGTTCTCGCTGAAGTTCTTCGAGGTGACGGTGAGCGAGGCGCCCTTGAGCGGCTTACCGCGGCCGAGGGTGCCCGGCCGCACGTCGGCCACCAGCGGGCTGCCGCTGGTCAGCCCGCACGACGACAGGACGGACAGCGCCGACAGCGCCAGCAGCGAGAGCGCCCCCACCGCCCTGCGCCTGCCGGCCCGCCTCACGTGTCCGCCCCGAGCCCGCGCGGCCGCAGCAGCGCCTCCGCGATCGAGGCGAGCCAGTCCACGAACAGGGCCAGGGCCACGGTGAGGATCGACCCGAGGATCAGCACCGGCATCCGCTGGTTGACGATCCCCGACGTGATCAGGTCGCCGAGCCCGCCGCCGCCCCCGAAGGTCGCCAGCGTCGCGGTGCCCACGTTGAGCACCAGCGCGGTGCGCACGCCGGCCAGGATCAGCGGGACCGCGAGCGGGAGTTCGACCCGGGTCAGCACCCCGGGCGGGGACATCCCGATGCCGCGCGCGGCCTCCACCATCGTCGGGTCGATCGCCCGCAGCCCGGCCACCGTGTTGGACAGCACCGGCAGCACCGCGTACGCCACGATGCCGATGATCGCGGTCCGCGCGCCGATGCCCAGCCAGATCACCAGCAGCGCCAGCAGGCCGATCGCCGGGGTGGCCTGCCCGATGTTGGCCAGCGCGGTGAACGCCGGGGCGACCGGCCGCAGCCGGCGCCGGGTCAGCGCGATGCCCAGCGGGATCGCGATCACCAGCACCCAGAAGGTGGAGATCGCGGTCAGCCGGATGTGCTGCCAGAGCCGCAGCTGCACGTTGCCGTTGTCGAGCGAGTTGTGCTCGATCGCGTCCAGGTGGATGTGGGTGATCCACAGGTAGGTGGCGACCAGGGCGACCACCAGCACGGCCGGGGTGAACACCAGCTTCTGCCAGGTCACTTTGCGGGCCGGCCGGTGCGCGGCCCGCCCGGCGGCGGCGTCGGCGTCCTCCCCGGCACCCGCCGCCGCGCCGTCGTCGCCGTCCGCGACCGCGACCGCCCCGCCGTCGTCCCAGCGGTTCGCCCCGCCCCGCGCGCCGTCGTCCCCGGGCGCGGAGGGCTCCCCGGGCGGGGTGCCGGGCGCGCTCGGCGCGTCGTCGCGCCCGCCGGGCGGGCGTATACCCGTCACGACGGCGGCTCCCCGTCCCCGCCGGGGTCCCCGGCGACCGGGCTCGCGTCCTGCTCCCGGCCTGTCCTGACCTGGTCCAGCTCGTGCCGGTGCTCCAGCGCGGTCAGCCGGTCCGCCTCCAGCATCTCGTGCACGGAGTTCATCAGCGTCTCCATGTCCACCACGCCGATGAACTCCCCGCGCCGCCCGGTCACCGCGACCCGCCCCCCGCTGTCGGTGAGCACCGCTTCCAGCGCGTCCCGCAGCGTCGCGTCCCGGGTCACCGTGTGCGTGACGAGGGTGCCGGAGCGGGCCAGCGAGCCCCGGGCCCGCAGCAGGTCGCCGCGCCGCAGCCACTTGTACGGGCGCCGGCGGTGGTCGAGCAGCAGCAACTCGTTGTGCTGGCCGGCGCGCAGCAGCTCGACGATGGACTGGAGCGGTTCGTCGACCGTCACCGCGGCGAAGTCGGCGATCTCCACGTCCCGCACCCGGGTCAGGTTCAGCCGCTTCAACGCCGCGCCCGCGCCCACGAAACCGGAGACGAACTCGTCGGCCGGGTTGGTCAGGATCGCCTCGGGGGTGTCGAACTGCGCGATGTGCGACCGCTCGCGCAGGACCGCGATCCGGTCGCCCAGTTTGATCGCCTCGTCGAAGTCGTGGGTGACGAAGACGATCGTCTTGTGCAGGTCGCGCTGCAGCCGGATCAGCTCGTCCTGGAGGTGGTCGCGGGTGATCGGGTCGACCGCGCCGAACGGCTCGTCCATCAGCAGCACCGGCGGGTCGGCGGCCAGCGCCCGTGCCACGCCCACCCGTTGCTGCTGGCCGCCGGACAGCTGCCGCGGGTAGCGGCCGTGGAACTCCCGAGGGTCCAGGCCGACCAGGTCGAGCATCTCCTCCACCCGGTCCCTGACCCGGGTCCGGCCCCAGCCGACCATCTTCGGCACCAGCGCGATGTTCTCGGCGACCGTCATGTGCGGGAACAGCCCGGAGGACTGGATCGCGTAGCCGACCTTGCGGCGCAGCTTCACCGGGTCGATCGCGGTGACGTCCTCGTCGCCGATCCTGATCCGCCCGGACGACGGCTCGATCAGCCGGTTGATCATCTTCAGCGTGGTGGACTTGCCGCAGCCGGACGGCCCGACCAGGATCACCGTCTCGCCGGCCTTGATCTCCATGCTCACGCTCTCCACCGCGGGACGCGGGTTGCCCGGGTAGCGCTTGGTCAGGTTCTCCAGCACGATCGTCGCGCCGGACGCGGGCCCGCCGGGCGTCCCCGGACCCCGGCCCTCGCTCCGGCCCCGCTCGTCCTGCGGGCCCGCCCCCGCCTCCGCCGTGACGCCCGCCTCCGCCTTCGCCGCCTCAGCCACGAATCCCCCTGGGGATGGTCAGCCGGCCGATCAGCACGTAGCCCGCGTCGAAGGCCAGCGCGAGCACGATGATGCCGAGCGTGCCGGCCAGCACCTCGTTGAGCGCGTTGGCACTGCCCAGCGAGGCGATGCCGGTGAAGATCTCGTTGCCGAGGCCGGGCCCGGAGGCGTACGCGGCGATCGCGGCGATGCCCATCAGCATCTGCGTGGAGACCCGGATGCCGGTCAGGATCGGCGGCCACGCCAGCGGCAGCTCCACCCGCAGCAGCCGGGCCGTGCGGGACATCCCGATGCCGCGGGCGGCCTCCACCAGCGAGGCGTCCACCCCGCGCAGGCCGACGATCGCGTTGCGCACGATCGGCAGCAGCCCGTACAGCACCAGGGCCGTCACCGTCGGGGGCACGCCCAGGCCGAGGATCGGGATCAGCAGGCCGATCAGCGCCAGCGAGGGCACGGTGAGGATCGCCGCGGTGGTGGTGACCGCGAGGTTGCCGGCCCACTCGGTGCGGTAGGTGAGCACCGCGATCAGCACCCCGATCACGGTGGCGATGACCATGCACTGGAAGACCGCGCTGGCGTGCTGGTAGGCGTCCACGAGGAGTTGCTGGTGCCGGGTGGAGAGGAACTGCCAGAAACCCACCGCCGGCCTCCTCCCGTCGTCTCGCGTCCCGCGCGGACGTCAGGTGTCCCGCGCGGCCTGCTCCACCAGCGGGATGATCCGCAGCGGTACCGGGTTCTCCATGACGATCGCCGTGGCGGCCCGGACAATGCCATCAAAACCGACGACCCGGTCGATCACCCGCTGGAGATCGGCGTTCGAGCGGGCCACCAGCCGGCACAGCATGTCGCCCTCGCCGGTCGTGGTGTGCAGCTCCAGCACCTCGGGCACGCCCGCCAAATGGGCCCGCACGTCCGCGCCTTGGCCCTGCCGGATCTCCAGGGTGGCGAACGCCGTCACCGGGTAGCCCAACGCCGCCGGGTCCACCTGGGGCCCGAAACCACGGATCACCCCGTTGGCCCGCAGCCGGTCGAGCCGGGCCTGCACGGTGCCGCGCGCCACCCCCAGCCGCCGCGACGCCTCCAGCACGCCGATCCGCGGCTCCTGATCCAGCAGCGTGATCAGCCGACCGTCCAGCGCGTCGATCCCCATCCCCGTCCGTCCTCCATGGTCATACTGCACACATTGACGGTACGAGCCTGGCCATCACTGGGCACTGTGTCCAGCGAAAACCGGAACTATTGCGCACCCTGAAGGGCGGGGAGACGCTTTTCCCATGACTGCAGACACCGGGACCAAGGATGCTTTCCCCGTCAAGGGCATGGACGCCGTCGTCTTCGCGGTGGGCAACGCGAAGCAGGCCGCGCACTACTACTCCACCGCGTTCGGTATGCGCCGGGTCGCCTACGCCGGCCCCGAGAACGGCAGCCGCGAGACCGCGTCGTACGTCCTGGAGTCGGGCGGTGCCCGCTTCGTCCTCACTTCAGTGGTGAAGCCGTCCACCGACCACGGCCGCTTCCTCGCCGACCACGTGGCCGCGCACGGCGACGGTGTGGTCGACCTCGCCATCGAGGTGCCCGACGCCCGCGCCGCCTACGCGTACGCCCTCGCGCACGGCGCCACCGGCCTCGCCGAGCCGTACGAGCTGAAGGACGACCACGGCACGGTCGTCCTGGCCACCATCGCCGCGTACGGCCAGACCCGGCACACCCTGGTCGACCGCACCGGCTACGACGGTCCCTATCTGCCCGGCTACGAGGCCGCCGCGCCCCTCGTCGAGCCGCCCGCCGCCCGCTTCTTCCAGGCCGTCGACCACTGCGTCGGCAACGTCGAACTCGGGCGGATGAACGAGTGGGTGGCGTTCTACAACAACGTCATGGGCTTCACCAACATGAAGGAGTTCGTCGGCGACGACATCGCCACCGAGTACTCCGCCCTCATGTCCAAGGTCGTCGCCGACGGCTCCCGCAAGGTCAAGTTCCCGCTCAACGAGCCGGCCGCGGGCAAGAAGAAGTCCCAGATCGACGAGTACCTGGAGTTCTACGGGGGGCCCGGGGTCCAGCACATCGCGCTGGCCACCAACGACATCGTCGCGTCCGTCCGCGCGATGCGCGCCGCCGGGGTGGAGTTCCTCGACACCCCCGACTCGTACTACGACACCCTCGGGGAGTGGGTCGGCGAGACCCGCGTCCCGCTGGACGAGCTGCGCGAGTTGAAGCTGCTCGCCGATCGCGACGAGGACGGGTACCTGCTGCAGATCTTCACCAAGCCGGTGCAGGACCGTCCGACGGTGTTCTTCGAGATGATCGAGCGGCACGGGTCCATGGGCTTCGGGAAGGGGAACTTCAAGGCGCTGTTCGAGGCGATCGAGCGCGAGCAGGAGCGACGGGGGAACTTGTAGGGGTCCGGGGTCCCCCGGGCTGCCCCGTCCCCGGTGTTACGGGACCTTGCGGTCCGCGGTGGCTTGGGGGTACCTCCCAGGCGGAGCTCTGGGGGAGCGCAGTTCCTCCCCCAGCCTGGCGGCTGGGTGGGGGTGCCCCCGGCGAAGCCAGGGGGAGTGCCCCCACGCGCCCCTTGCTGGTTGCCCTGTTTTCGCGGAGGCAGCCGCACAAACCAGGGGCGCGGGGAACTGCGCGGGCAACCACTGTCGGACCGCAAGGTCCGGGCACTGCCGCGGCCGGGCAGGGCGGGAGGACGGTATGCGAGGCTAAGAGTATGCGCGACGATGTGAGGGCCGAGCTGGCGGCGGGGCTGCCCCCGGATGCGATAGTGACCGATCCCGACGTAGTGGCCACCTACGCAAGGGACATGGCCGGCTTCTCGGACGCGGGCACCGCGGACCTCGTCGTGCGGCCCACCTCCGTGGAACAGGTCCAGCACGTGATGCGGACGGCCACGCGGTTCGACGTGCCGGTCGTGCCGCAGGGCGCCCGCACGGGGCTGTCCGGCGGAGCCAACGCGGTGGACGGCTGCATCGTCCTCTCGCTCGCGGCGATGGACCGCATCCTGGAGATCGACCCGGTGGACCGCGTCGCCGTGGTGGAGGCGGGCGTGGTCAACGCGGTGCTGTCCCGGGCGGTGGCCGAGCAGGGCCTGGCCTATCCGCCGGACCCGTCGAGCTGGGAACAGTGCACGATCGGCGGCAACATCGCCACCGGTGCGGGCGGCCTGTGCTGCGTGAAGTACGGCGTGACCGCGGAGTACGTCCTCGGCCTCGACGTGGTGCTCGCCGACGGGCGGCTGCTGAGCACCGGCCGGCGCACCGCGAAGGGCGTCGCCGGGTACGACCTGACCCGGCTGTTCGTGGGCTCCGAGGGCACGCTCGGTGTGGTGGTCAGGGCGGTGCTCGCGCTGAGGCCCGCCCCACGCGAACAGCTCGTGCTGGTCGCGGAGTTCCCGTCGGCCGCGGCGGCCGGCGCCGCGGTGTCGGCGATCATGGCGAGCGGCCACGCCCCCTCGCTGCTGGAGTTGATGGACGGCGCCACGGTGCGTGCCGTCAACGACATGGCGCGGATGGGCCTGCCCGAGAGCACCGAGGCGCTGCTGCTGGCCGGTTACGACTCCGCCGACCCGGCCGCCGATCTCGCCGCGCTCGGCGAGCTGTGCACGGCGGCGGGGGCCACCGACGTGGTGCCGGCCGAGGACGCCGCCGAGTCGGAGATGCTGCTCCAGGCCCGGCGGCTGGCGCTGCCCGCGCTGGAGCGGATCTCCACCGCCTCGCTGATCGACGACGTGTGCGTGCCGCGCAGCAGGCTCGCCGACCTGCTCGACGGGGTGGCCGCGATCGCCGCGAAGTACGAGCTGACCATAGGGGTGTGCGCGCACGCCGGTGACGGCAACACGCACCCCATCGTCTGCTTCGACGCGCACGACCCGGACGAGACCCGCCGGGCGCGCGAGTCCTTCGACGCGATCATGGAGCTGGGCCTGTCGCTGGGCGGCACCATCACCGGCGAGCACGGCGTGGGTCTGCTGAAGAAGGACTGGCTGGCCCGTGAACTCGGCCCGGTCGGGCTGGAGTTGCAGCGCGGCGTGAAGGCGGTCTTCGACCCGAAGGGGCTGCTCAACCCCGGCAAGGTGCTCTGAGCGCGCCCGGCGCGGCTACGCACTCGCGTCCGGGGTGTCGTCGGAGTCGGCCCACGGATCGGCCAGCCACAGGTCGTCCCCGGCCGCCGGGGCGAGCAGCCGGCTCAACCCGTCGTCCATGCCGAGCTGTTCGTGCTCGCTGCCCGGCGGCACCACGCGCAGGGTGCGCTCCAGCCACGCGGCCACCGGGGAGGACGGCGCCTCCAGCAGCGCGTCGCCGTCCGGGGAGCTGAGCGCGAGGCACAGCACGCTGCGCCCGAGGACCTTCGTCGGCCAGATCCGGACGTCGCCGTGCCCGCACGGCCGGAACACGCCCTCCACGATCAGCTCGCGCGCGAACGTCCAGTTGACGGGCGCGTCGGAGCCGACATGGAAGGTGACGTGCACCGCGTACGGGTCGTCCGTGCGATAGGCGAGCCGGGCCGGTACCGGAATGCTTCGTTCCGGTGAGAGTACGAGCTGCATCTCGAGTTCGCGTTCCACCACGTTCTGCATGAGTCCGACGTCCTTTCCTTGGCGCGGTGGCCCCGGGGGCGGGTGTCGCAGCGGGGCCTGCACCGGGAAGAGAGCGCGTGCCTCGCCAACCATTACGCGGGTTTCCCCGATTCGGTTCAGATTTCCAGAACCCGGAGCGCAGGGCGGCACATCGGGGTAATGACGTGTCAACGAGACGCCCACGCAGGGGGTACGTGGCACGGCGGACACGCCGGGTCGGCCATTCTGGTAGATGTGGACGTCACACCACCCCGCGGCCGAGCAGATACGGAACTGTGAACCATGAGCGCACCCACTTCTGGCTCCTCCGGTTCGTCGGCGTCCTCCCAGCCGTCCGCCACCCCGGGTGGCTCCGGCGCACCGGTGCCGGGGTACTACCCCGACCCCTCGATCCCGAACTACATCCGCTACTGGAACGGCTCCGCCTGGGTGCCGGGCACCAGCCGCCCGGCGCCGGTGGACGCCGCCCCGGCTCCCGCGGCGGCCCAGGAGGCGGCCGGCCGCGCGGTCGACGAGTCCGGCCCGATGTTCCTCGACGAGGACCCCGCCGCACCCGCCGCCGTGCAGTGGCCGGTCGCGGGGCAGGCCCCCGAGCCGCAGCAGGATCAGGTGCCCGACCCGCGGCAGGGGCAGGTGCCCGACCCGCGGGCGCCCCAGGCCCAGGAACCGGCGCCCTCCTGGCCGGCGCCGGCCCGGCCGGAGCGGCAGCTGCCGCCCATTTCCTGGGGCGCCCCCGCGCCGGCTCCGGCGCCTGCACCGGCCCCTTCTCCTTCGCCCGCTGCTCCCGGCACCGGCCCGGCCGCCGGCGACCCCCGGCAGCCCGCCCTGCCCCGGTCCCCGGAGCACCCGTCGCTGCCCGCCCCCGCGTCCGGTCCGGGCCCGGCCCCCCTCCAGCAGCACCAGCCGCAGCCCCAGGCCGTGCCCCAGCCTCAGCCGGTGCAGCAGTCGCCGTTGGTGCCCGCACCGGCGCCCGCGCCCGACCCCGCCGCGCAGGCGTCCCCGCCGTGGGCCGCGCAGGTGCAGGACCTCGCGCGTGGCGAGGGTGTCGTGCCCTGGCGGCCGCCGGTGGCCGACCCGTTCGGCGCGTCCCAGGGGCACGACCGGCCCGGCGGGCTGGTCCGCCGGTTCCTGGCGCGACTGGTGGACACCGTGGTGCTGGCCGCGGTGACCGGGGTGGCCGCGGTGCCGCTGGGCACGGCGGCGTACCACCACGCCAAGGACAAGGTCGACCAGGCGCGGCTGACCGGGGAGACGGTCAGGGTCTGGCTGATCGACGGCACCACCGGCGTCCAACTCGGCACGGTGCTGGCGGTGTTCCTCGTTGCCGGAGTGCTCCTCGAAGTGCTGCCCACGGCGAGGTGGGGACGCACCCTCGGGAAGCGGCTGGTGGGGTTGCAGGTGCTGGACATCGAGGCGCAGGTCCCGCCCGGCTTCGGTGCGAGCGTGCGGCGCTGGCTGACCCGGACCGTGCTGAACCTGCTGGTCGTCGGCGTGGCCGGGGTGGCGTGGTGCCTGTTCGACCGGCCGTGGAAGCAGTGCTGGCACGACAAGGCGGCACGCACCTTCGTGGCCGTCGGGTAGCCGCGCCCGGGGCCCTACCCCGGACGCCGTACGCCCGCCCGTCGCCGTACTCCGTTCGGCTGCCGCCCGCGGGCGGCAGCGCGACCGGCGGGTTTGACTCGGGGCATGAGCAGCGATCAGCCCGGCGGCGGTTCGCCGTACGACAAGCCGTCAGGCGGCGGGACCCCGCCGAACCAGCCGCCGCCCGGCAGCCCTTACGGCGGCGGCCCGCACGGTGCGCCGCCGCCCGGGGACGGTGACCAGGGTCCGTACGGTCGCAATCCGTACGAGCAGAACCCCTACGGCCAGAACCCGTACTCGGGTGGCCCCGGCGAGCCCGACCCGCTGGCCGGGATGCCGCCGCTCGCCGAGCCGGGCAAGCGGGTGCTGGCGCGGATCATCGACATCATCATCGTGCTGATCCCCGCCTTTCTGCTGGACTGGGCGGCGGTCGGGCTGCAGGAGAGCGACTTCAGCTCGGGGCGTTCCGCGGTCGGCGGGATCTTCACCGCCGGGGTGGGCTTCGTCTATGAGTTCCTGATGACCCGCGCCACCGGGCAGACGGTGGGCAAGCGGTGGATGGGGCTGCGGGCCGCGATGCTCGACGACGGCAGCGTGCCGAATTCCAACGCCGCCGCCGTGCGCGCCGCGATCCTGTGGATTCCGGCGTTCTGCTGCTCGTGCGTCTGGTTCCTCGTGATCGGCGCGACCGTCCTGGTCGACCGGCCCTACAAGCAGGGCATCCACGACAAGGCCGCGAAGACGGTGGTCGTCCAGACGTCCGGCTGACCTGGGAGCCTTGAAGCAGGGGAGCGCCGGGGGAACGTCGGGGAAGAGGCGGACCCGCGGCCGGGTCCGGGGCAACCCGGGGGTGTGCCGTCACTCGAACGGCTGGTTTACTCAACGCCATGACGGCAGATCTCCCCGCGGACATGGCACCGCTCGCCACCCTCGGACAGCGGTTCCTGGCCCGGCTGATCGACACGGTCGTCCTGGTCGCGGTGGTGGTCCTGGTGAGCTGGGCCGCGCTCGGTGACGAGATCCGGCACGGGACGGACGAGGCGCTGGGCAAGCGCGCACTGGTCGCGGTCCTCGGCTACATCCTGTACTTCGCGATCGAGGGTGCGATGACCGCCGCCCGCGGCCAGACCGTCGGCAAGCTGGCGCTGCGGATCCGCGCGGCCCGGCTGGTCGACGGCGGGGTGCCCGGGTCGGCCGGCTGGCTGCGCGCCGCGGTCTACGTGCTGCCCGCGGTGCTGAGCGCCATCCTGATCGGCCCGTTCTTCTGGCTGGTCAACTCGCTGTGGTGCACGTGGGACCGGCCCTTCCAGCAGTGCCTGCACGACAAGGCGGCCAAGACCGTGGTCGTGGCCGCCTTGTGAAGCGTTCGCGGGCGCGCTGGGTAACCAGGGGCACCTAGCGGAGCGAGTGCTCGCCCACCCGCGCCTCGGCACGCTGCACCGGGGTACCCACGCGCGCCCGCGGCACCGCCGCCGGAACCGTGGGTGCGGGACGGGCCGTGGCGGCTGCCTTGCGGACGCCCGGACTCACCACGGCCGCGACGAACAGGCCGAGTACCAGCCCGAGCGCGGCGACGGCGACCACCGCGCCGGCGGAACGCACATCCGCCAGCAGGAGCACCGCGAGGGTGAACAGGACGACGGTCAGGGAACCGTAGGCGACTTGCGCGTTCGTAGGACGTGGCATGAGGGGAACCGTCCTCGGGGTACGTCGATGCGGGGGCACGCTGACGGGGGGTGGCTCTACGGTTCGGAATGCCCAGGCCCGCCCCCGGGTAAGCATCACCTTACCGGCGGTGCGGAGCACGGGGGGCGCATGGGGTCGCACGTGTGACCGATGCCTCGACTTGTATGCGGCGAGAGCCGGTTGGCGCGGCTGACGTCCGGTCAGCGGATGCGGCGTGCCGGAAACCGGCAAACCTAATGGCACGGTCATGTGCAAGTCAAGATCTGTCTTTTCCTCCGTCACTCCGGTGCAATGGCCTTTCCCAAGGGGAGGTCAAGGATCTTGAAGAGACAGCAAAAGATCAGTCACATCGCCGCCCTGGCCGCCGCGATAGCCGTGCTCGGTGTCCCCGCGACCGTCTCCGGAGCGGCCGCCGCGACACCGGGCCACAGCAGCACGTCCGCGGCCCAGGCCGCCGGCCACGACCCCGCGCAGAGCGAACCGCACGACCTGCCGGGCCCGTTCAGCAAGCAGCAGGCCGCCGAGCACTCCGCCGCCCTCCAGCAGGTCGTTGCCGGCAACGCCACTGTCCAGCAGCGCAACGGCTCCCAGGTGGTCCAACTCGGCCACGGCAACGGCAAGCAGAGCAAGTACGTGGAGCTGGGGCGGGAGAAGACCGACAAGATCTTCACGATCCTGGCCGAGTTCGGCGACCAGGTGGACGACACCACCACCTACGACCCCGACGGCCCGGACGGCCCCGAGCCGCCCGCCCCCAAGTACGGCGGCGATCCCGGCCCCGCGCACAACACCATTGCCGAGCCGGACCGTTCGCAGGACAACAGCACCGCCTGGCAGGCGGACTACAACCAGCAGCACTTCCAGGACCTGTACTTCTCGCACGCCAAGGACAAGGAGTCGCTGGCGAAGTACTACGAGACGCAGTCCTCCGGCCGCTACTCGGTCGACGGCGAGGTCGCCGACTGGGTCAAGGTCCCCTACAACGAGGCCCGTTACGGCTCCAACTGGTGCGGCTCCACCATCTGCTCCAACGCCTGGGACCTGATCCGCGACGCCACCACCGCCTACGTCGCCGACCAGAAGGCGCAGGGCCGTACCGACGCGCAGATCAAGGCGGACCTGTCGGCGTACGACCAGTGGGACCGCTACGACTACGACGGCGACGGGAACTTCAACGAGCCGGACGGCTATATCGACCACTTCCAGATCGTGCACGCCGGCGAGGACGAGTCGGCCGGCGGCGGCGCGCAGGCCACCGACGCGCTGTGGGCGCACCGCTGGTACGCCTACGGCACCGACGCCGGGAAGACCGGCCCGGCGGGGGACAGGGCCGGCGGCACCGAGATCGGCGACACCGGGATCTGGGTCGGCGACTACACCCTCCAGCCGGAGAACGGCGGCCTGGGCGTCTTCGCCCACGAGTACGGCCACGACCTCGGCCTGCCCGACGAGTACGACACCTCCTACGTCGGCGAGAACAACACCGCCTTCTGGACGCTGATGTCGTCGGGTTCGTGGATGGGCACCGGGAAGAACGCGATCGGCGACCTGCCGGACGACATGAGCGCCTGGGACAAGCTCCAGCTCGGCTGGCTCAACTACGGCACCGCCAAGGCCGCGACCCGCTCCACCACCAAGCTGGGCGTCGCCGAGTACAACACCAAGAACAAACAGGCGCTGGTGGTCCAGCTGCCGGACAAGTCCGTCACCACCACCATCACCACGCCCGCCGAGGGCAGCAAGCAGTGGTGGAGCGGCATGGGCGACAACCTCTCCAACACCCTGACCCGCCCGGTCGACCTCACCGGCGCCACCACCGCCTCGCTCGACCTCAAGGGCTGGTGGGACATCGAGCAGAACTACGACTACCTGTACACCGAGGTCTCCACCGACGGCGGCGCGAACTGGACCGCGCTGGACGGCACCGCGAACGGCAAGGCCATCCCGCGGGACGGCGGCGACCAGCCCGCCCTGACCGGTACCTCCGGCGCCTACGAGGACCTGTCCTTCCCGCTCGACGCGTACGCGGGGCAGCAGATCCAGCTGCGCTTCCGCTACCTCACCGACGGCGGCGTCTCCCAGCAGGGCTTCGCGGCCGACGCGATCACCGTCAGCGCCGACGGGAAGGCGCTGCTGACCGACGGCGCCGAGACCGACGACAACGGGTGGACCGCCGACGGCTTCTCCCGGATCGGCGCGTCCTTCAGCAAGGACTACCCGGAGTACTACGTCGCGGAGAACCGGGAGTACACCTCCTACGACACCACCCTGAAGACCGGCCCCTACAACTTCGGCTGGACCAGCACCCGGCCGGACTGGGTCGAGCACTACCCGTACCAGACCGGCCTGCTGGTGTGGCTGTGGGACACCTCCCAGCCGGACAACAACGTCGGCGCCCACCCGGGCAGCGGCCAGATCCTGCCGGTCGACGCGCACGCCAAGCCGGAGAAGTTCGCCGACGGCTCGGTGATCCGCAACCGGGTCCAGGCGTACGACTCGCCGTTCAGCTGGTACCCGTCCGCCGGGTTCACCCTGCACGACGACGGGGTCGCCAAACGCATCCCGGCGAAGCTGGGCAGCCCGGTCTTCGACGACCACAGCGGAACGTACTGGTACGGCAGCAATCCGTACGGGAGCGTCAAGGTTCCCGACACCAACACCCGGCTGACCATCGTCGGCCAGGCACTCGACGGCAGCACCATGACCGTCCAGGTCGGACCGTCCCACCGGTGACATCACCAGGGACACCATCAGTAACAGAGGTCACACAGGTATTCTGACCTGCGAAGACGCGACGTTCGGCCGCCGCCCTCTGGTGGGCGGCGGCCGATGCGCACAAGATGTGCACATGGCGGTCGGCGGTTTCACGAAACTCCCGGGCGGCACGGTCGTCGTCGCGCTCGGCCTGCCGCACCCGACGTGTGCCGAGCTCACTGTGCGGGTGGTCGTGCACGCGGTGAACCGTCAGCGTGCCCTGACCCGGCTCAGCAACCTCGGCTTCCGCGGCGCCCGGCTGTCCGGCAACGCGGAGCCGCCCACACCCGACGAGGTCTCGGCGGTCCTGCACCACCCCGACGGGCTGGTCTGGCGCGACTACCACGCCCGGGGCACCGACCCCTGGCACCCGATCTCCGTGCTGAACCGGGTCACGCCCCACTCGTAGCGGCGGGGCCGCCCGTCAGCTCCACGCCCGCCTGCCGCAGCTGCGCGAGCGCCTGCCGCGTGCTGTCGGGCGCGACGCCCGCGGTCAGGTCCAGCAGCACCCGGGTGGTGAAGCCCTCGCGGGCCGCGTCCAGCGCGGTGGCCCGCACGCAGTGGTCCGTGGCGATTCCCACGACGTCCACCTCGGTGACGTCCCGCTCGCGCAGCCACGCGGCCAGCCCGTCGCCGTTCTCGTCCTCGCCCTCGAAGCCGCTGTAGGCCGCCGCGTAGGCGCCCTTGTCGAACACCGCGTCGACCGCGCCGGACGCGACCGCCGGCGCGAAGTTCGGGTGGAACCCGACGCCCTCCGTGCCCGCGACGCAGTGCACCGGCCAGGACGTCACGAAGTCCGGGTGGTCCGAGAAGTGCGTGCCCGGGTCGATGTGGTGGTCCCTGGTCGCCACGACGTGACGGTACGCACCCGCGGAGTCACCGATCAGGTCCGTGACGGCGGCGGCGACGTCGGCTCCGCCGGTCACGGCGAGGCTGCCGCCCTCGCAGAAGTCGTTCTGCACGTCGACGACGATGAGTGCGCGGTGCATGGGCTCTCCGAGGGTTCTGCGGTTCCGGGGTACCGAGGGTAGGGACTGCGTCGCTCGAACGGAAAGGGGGATACCCCTCTCCGCCGCGCCCCGGGGTGCCCTCGCCCCGAACGGCCCCCTCCCCCCGCGAAGCGCGGCCCCCCTCCCGGGCAACGGTGCCCCTCCCCGTGGCCGGGGTGCCCTGCGGTGGACGGTGCCCCTCCCCCCGGCCTCGGGGTGCCCTTGCGGGCAGAGGGTGCTTTGCAGGGGCGCGGGGAACTGCGCGGGCAACCGGCCACCGGCCGGTGGTCCGGGGACATCGCCATGGGGGCTGGGCGTGCGGGTCCCCGGCTGCGCCGCGCTGGCTGAGCGCGCAGTTCCCCGCGCCCCTGGTGGTTGCCCCCGCCCGCAAGGGCAACCCCCGCCCGCGGGAGGGGCACCCCGGCCCCGGGAGCGGGCGCCGTTGCCCGCGAGGGCATCCCGGCCGTGGGGAGGGGGCACCGTCTGAGTGTGAGGGCGCCCCGGGCACGGGGAGGGGGCGCCGTCTCACCGGCAGGGCCCCCGGCCAGGGGAACTCAGAGGAATTCCGTGGGGAGGACGGGCTCGCCGCGGGAGAGCTGGGTCGCGGAGAGCGGCAGACCCGCGCGGGCAGCGATATGCCGGGCGCGGGCAGCATCGAGCGGCTCGCGCCCGATCACGGCCCCGCCCCGAACGAGCGGCACGAGCAACTGCCGCTCCTCCAGCTCCGCAGGAACCCCCCCGATGCCGATGACCTCCGCCTCCGCGACCCCATCCGCGTCCAGCCGCCGCGCGGCCCACTTGCGCCCGCCGACACTCGTCTTCCCACCCCTCGCCTTCTTCGCGACGGGCGTGAGCGGCGCGTCCGGCTCGCCCGGCACCGTCGCGCGCGCGACGAGCTTGTAGACCATCGAGCAGGTCGGCTGCCCGCTGCCGGTGACCAGCGACGTGCCGACGCCGTACGCGTCGACCGGGGCCGCGGCCAGCGAGGCGATGGCGTACTCGTCGAGGTCGGAGGTGACCACGATCCGGGTGTCCTTCGCGCCCAGGTCGTCGAGCTGCTGCCGGACCCGGTGGGCGAGCAGCAGCAGGTCCCCGGAGTCGATCCGCACCGCGCCCAGCTCGGGCCCGGCCGCCTCGACGGCGGTGCGCACCGCCTCGGCCACGTCGTACGTGTCGACCAGCAGCGTCGTGGAGCGGCCCAGGGACTCGACCTGGGCGGTGAAGGCGTCCCGCTCGGTGTCGTGCAGCAGGGTGAAGGCGTGCGCGCTGGTGCCGATGGTCGGCAGGCCGTAGCGGAAGCCCGCGGCGAGGTTGGAGGAGGAGCGGAACCCGCCGATGTAGGCGGCGCGCGAGGCGGCCACCGCGGCCAGCTCGTGGGTGCGCCGGGCGCCCATCTCCATCAGTGGCCGGCCACCGGCCGCCACCGCCATCCGGGAGGCGGCCGCGGCGATCGCCGAGTCGTGGTTGAGGATCGACAGCACCACCGTCTCCAGCAGCACCGCCTCGGCGAAGGTGCCCTCCACCCGCAGGATCGGCGAGCCGGGGAAGTACACCTCGCCCTCGGGATAGCCCCAGATGTCGCCGGTGAAGCGGTAGTCGGCCAGCCACTTCAGGGTCGCCGCGTCCACCACCGACTCCCGCTCCAGGTACTCCAGCACCGGCGGGTCGAAGCGGAAGTTCTCCACCGCGTCCAGGACGCGGCCGGTGCCCGCCACCACTCCGTACCGCCGCCCTTCCGGCAGCCGGCGGGTGAACACCTCGAAGACCGACCGGCGGTGCGCGGCGCCGCTCTTGAGGGCGGCCTGGAGCATGGTGAACTCGTACCGGTCGGTGAACAGCGCGGTGGACGGCACGTCCACCGGCAGTGCCAGGTCTGCTGTGCTCATGGCGACGATGCTACCCCGCATTTCGTCAAACTGACGAGATGTCGCCGGGTGTGTGCCCTCTCACACGCCCATTTGTGCGACGGCCCCACGGAGCGGCAGCATGGAACCTGTGAGTGCCCAGCTGTCTCCCACCACCCGGGCAAGGACGCGCGCGACCTGCAGCGTCGCCCCTGCCGAGATCGAGCAAACCGAATCGAGCGAAGCCCCCGCGCAGGTCCCCGAGCCGGATGTTCCGTGGGTGACCCTCGTGCACAACGACCCCGTCAACCTCATGAGCTACGTGACGTATGTCTTCCAGACGTACTTCGGGTACTCGAAGGGCAAGGCCACGAAGCTGATGAAGGACGTCCACTACAAGGGTCGGGCCGTGGTCTCCAGCGGCACTCGCGAGGAGATGGAACGGGACGTGCAGGCGATGCACGGCTACGGTCTGTGGGCGACACTGTCGCAGGACCGCTGATGGCACGCCGACGAGCCCGCGCCGGTTACTTCGAGCCGGTCCGCGGCGGTGGCGCCGCCATCGCGCTGGACGAGGTGGAGATCTCGATCCTGCGCAGCCTCGCCGTGCAGTTGCTCGAACTGGTCGGGCCGGGGGACCAGCCGGACGGCGCCGACGACGACCCGCTCGCCCAGCTCTTCACCGAGGGTCCCTCCAAGCCGCCGGACGACCCCGCGCTGGCCCGGCTCTTCCCCGACGCGTACGAGGAGACCGAGGACGCCGCGGAGTTCCGCCGCTTCACCGAGAACGACCTGCGGGCCCGCAAGCGTGAGGACGCCCTCGCGATGGTGCGGGTGCTGGACACCGGCGGCCCGGTGATCAAGCTGACCGCGGACGAGGCCCGGCAGTGGCTCGGCACCCTCAACGACCTGCGGCTGACGCTGGGCACGCGGCTGGGCGTCACCGAGGACGAGTCCAGCGAGCTCTACCACCTGCCGGACGGTGACACCCGCAAGCCGCTGGTCATGGCGTACCTGTGGCTCGGCGGGCTGCAGGAGAGCCTGGTCGAGTCGCTGATGCACTGAGCGCCGGCCGGCCCGCCTCCCCCTTTCCGGTGGACGTGCGGGCCGGCTGCCGCGCGGGCCGCCGTACGGCCGCCGCCGCGTGGTACGTATCCGCCCATGGTGGACGAAACGCGCGTACGGCCCGTCGCGGACGGCCCGGAGGACGGCCCCGGCCGCGGTGACGGCGAGGAGGGCTACGCCCGGGGGCTGGGCGGCCGGCAGATCCAGATGATCGCGATCGGCGGCGCCATCGGCACCGGCCTGTTCCTCGGCGCCGGCACCGCCATCCACCGGGCCGGCCCCAGCCTGGTGCTGATGTACGCCGTCGCGGGCGCCGTGGTGTTCTGCATCATGCGCGCGCTCGGCGAACTGCTCACCTACCGGCCGGTCTCCGGCTCCTTCGCCGACTACGCCCGGGAGTTCCTCGGTCCCTTCACCGGCTACGTCACCGGCTGGACGTACTGGCTGATGTGGGTGGTCACCGGCATGGCCGAGGTCACCGCGGCGGCCACGTACATCGACTACTGGTGGCCGGGCGTGCCGCAGTGGACGGCCGCGCTCGTCTTCCTGCTGCTGCTGGCGACCGCGAACCTGGTCTCGGTGGGCCTGTTCGGCGAGATCGAGTTCTGGCTGTCGACGGTCAAGGTCACCGCGATCATCGGCATGATCCTGATCGGCGTCGGGGTGCTCACCCTGGGGGTGTCGGCGGCCGGCGACACCGCGTCGGTGGGCCACCTGTGGCAGGACGGCGGCTTCTTCCCGCACGGCGTCGGCCGGTCGCTGCTGACCCTGCAGATGGTGATGTTCGCCTACCTCGCGGTCGAACTCGTCGGCGTCACCGCGGGCGAGGCGCGCGACCCGCGCCGGACCCTGCCCAAGGCGATCAACACGCTGCCGTGGCGGATCGTGCTGTTCTACGTCGGCGCGCTCGCGGTGATCCTGTGCGTGGTGCCCTGGACGGAGTTCCAGCCGGGGGTCAGCCCGTTCGTGGCCGCGTTCGCGAAGATCGGCATCCCGTTCGGCGCGGGCGTGGTCAACTTCGTGGTGCTCACCGCCGCGCTGTCCTCCTGCAACTCCGGCATGTACTCCACCGGCCGCATGCTGCGCGACCTCGCCGCCAACGGGCAGGGCCCGCGCACCTTCGACCGGCTCACCGCCCGCCGCACCCCCGCGGTGGGCATCCTCGCGTCGGTGGCCGTGATGGGCATCGGGGTGTGGCTCAACTACGTCGACCCCGAGGGGGCGTTCACCTACATCACCGCGTTCGCCACCGTCGCCGGGGTGTGGACCTGGTCGGTGATCCTGGGCGCGCACATCCGCTACCGCGCGGCCGTACGCGCCGGGCGGGCCGCCCCCGCGTGGTTCACCGCGCCCGGGGGAGCGGTCTCCAGCTGGTGCGGGCTGGCCTTCCTCGCCCTGGTCGTGGTGCTGATCGGCCTCGACGACGACGCCCGGGTGTCGCTGTACGGGGTGCCGCTGTGGGCCGCGGTGCTCGCGGCCGGCTACCGGGTGCTCAAGCGGCGCGACCCGGCGGCCTTCGCCCGCCGCCCGCACCTGCCGCCTCCCGCGGACCCGGCGATCGGCGGCGGCCCGGGCGCCGACCCGGCGGCGGGCGCGGCCGACGGGCTTCCGGGCACCCCGGCGCTGTAGCCGCCCCGAGGGCCCCTGTTACTTTTCCCGCATGCTCACCATCACCCAGGACCTGTACGACGCGATCGTGGCCCACGCCCGCGCCGACCACCCCGACGAGGCGTGCGGGATCGTGGCGGGGCCGGAGGGCACCGGCCGCCCCGAGCGGTTCGTGCCGATGCTGAACGCGGCCCGCTCGCCGACGTTCTACGAGTTCGACTCCACCGACCTGCTCAAGCTCTACCGCGACATGGACGACCGCGACGAGGAGCCGGTGGTCATCTACCACTCGCACACCGCGACCGAGGCATACCCCTCCCGTACCGACATCTCCTACGCCAACGAGCCCGGCGCGCACTACGTCCTGGTCTCCACCGCGGAGGACTTCCAGTTCCGCTCGTTCCGCATCGTGGACGGCGAGGTCACCGAGGAAACGGTCGAAGTGGTGCCTTCCGCGCGATGACCTTCCGGATGCTGGGACGGACGGGCCGGGCCGGGGAGGGGAATCGATACGATGACCCCATGGTTCTCCTCGATGTGAGCGGGTCACGCAGCGGTACGGCGCCCGGCGCGCTGCTCGTGGCGCGGCTGCACGTCGACCTGTGCCGCCGCACCAGTGCGGCGTGTCCGCGCGTCTGAACGCCTGCCCGTCCCGGGCACCGCACCGCCCGCACGGCAAGACCCCGGCTCAGACCGGCGCCACCCACCCAGCTTCGTCCGCATCCCCAGGAGCGCAGTCATGGCCATCGAGGTCCGTATCCCGACCATCCTCCGCACGTACACCGACGGCCAGAAGGCCGTGGCGGGTGCCGGGACCACGCTCGACGAGCTGTTCACCGACCTCGACACCCGGCACAGCGGTCTGCGCGACCGCGTCGTCGACGGCGGCGAACTGCGCCGCTTCGTGAACGTGTACCTCAACGACGAGGACGTCCGCTTCCTGGACGGCATCGCCACCAAGCTCACCGACGGCGACAACGTCACGATCCTGCCCGCCGTCGCGGGCGGCTCGGGCGCCGCGGGCACCGGGGCCGTGCGGTCCGGACAGCGCTGATGCGGTACGACAGCCCGCTTGCCGCGGTCGGCAACACCCCGCTGGTGCGCCTGCCCCGGCTGTCGCCGTCGGACCAGGTGAGCGTCTGGGCGAAGCTGGAGGACCGCAACCCGACCGGTTCGATCAAGGACCGCCCGGCGCTGCACATGATCGAGCGGGCCGAGGCGGAGGGCGTGCTCACCCCCGGCTGCACCATCCTGGAGCCGACCTCCGGCAACACCGGGATCTCGCTGGCGATGGCGGCCCGCCTCAAGGGCTACCGGATCGTCTGCGTGATGCCGGAGAACACCTCGTCCGAGCGGCGGGAACTGCTGGCCATGTGGGGCGCGGAGATCATCTCCTCGCCCGCGGCCGGCGGCTCCAACACCGCGGTGCGCGTCGCGAAGGAACTCGCCGCGGAACACCCCGACTGGGTCATGCTCTACCAGTACGGGAACCCGGCGAACCCCGGCGCGCACTACGCCACCACCGGCCCGGAGATCCTCGCCGACCTGCCCACCCTCACCCACTTCGTGGCCGGCCTGGGCACCACCGGCACGCTGATGGGAGTGGGCCGCTACCTGCGCGAGAAGGTCCCCGGCGTCACCATCGTCGCCGCCGAGCCGCGCTACGACGACGTCGTCTACGGCCTGCGCAACCTCGACGAGGGCTTCGTGCCGGAGCTGTACGACGAGTCGGTGCTGACCACCCGTTTCTCGGTCGGCTCCGAGGACGCGGTGCGCCGCACCCGCGAACTGCTGTCCGAGGAGGGCATCTTCGCCGGGGTCTCCACCGGCGCGGCACTGCACGCGGCGCTCGGCGTGGCACGCAAGGCGGAACGCGCGGGCGAGCGCGCCGACATCGTCTTCGTGGTCGCCGACGGCGGCTGGAAGTACCTCTCCACCGGCATCTACACCGCCGCCTCCACCGAGGAGGCCGTCGCCGCGCTGCACGGCCAGTTGTGGGCGTAGGGCCTGCCGTCCGGATCTCCGAGGGGACGCGGCGGGAGGGGGCGCGAGGCGCGGCCGGAGCGGGCCGGCATGACCCGGACTGGTGATTCCGCCCACAACCGGTGCCCGTAAGAGCGCGGTGCGCAGCGGCCCGCTTTACCCTTCCTAGAACGTGGCGGAAGTCCGCCACCTAGGAGCCGGATCGGGGCGATCCGCCGCGCCCCCGGAGGTGTACCCCTCGATGAACCTCACCGTCGTCGGCTGCTCGGGCTCGTTCCCGTCCGCGGACTCGGCCTGCTCGAGCTATCTGCTCGAAGCCGACGGCTTCCGGATGCTCGTCGACATGGGCAACGGCGCGCTGGGCGAACTCCAGCGCCACTGCGGCCTGTACGACCTGGACGCGGTGCTGCTGAGCCACCTGCACGCGGACCACTGCATCGACATGTGCGGCTACTTCGTGGCCCGCTACTACCGGCACGAGGGCGGTCCGGTCTCGGCGATCCCGGTCTACGGGCCGAGCGGCACCGAGCGGCGCCTGAGCATCGCCTACGGCGACGTGCCGGACGAGAAGTGCATGAGCGAGGTCTTCGACTTCCGCACCCTGCAGCCGGGCGCCTTCCGGCTCGGCCCGTTCGAGGTGACCACCGCCGCCGTCAGCCACCCCGTGGAGGCGTACGGCTTCCGGGTCGAGGCCGAGGGCCGCACGCTGGCGTACTCCGGCGACACCGGCCCGTGCGACCCCCTGCTGGGCCTGGCCGAGGGGGCGGACCTGTTCCTGTGCGAGGCGTCCTTCACGTACGGCAAGGAGGACATCCCCGACCTGCACCTGAACGGGCGCGAGGCCGGCGAGATCGCCACCGCGGCGGGCGTGGACCGGCTGGTGCTCACCCACATCCCGCCGTGGACCAACCCGTCGGTGAACCTCAGGGACGCGCAGGCCGTCTTCGCCGGTCCGGTGGAACTCGCCAAGGCGGGCGCGGTCTACGAGATCTGACGGCGCGACGGGTCCGTACCCGGTACGGGCCCGCGCGGCGCTGCTTCGTCAGATCCTCGATCTCCTCCACCGGTTCGCGCCCCGCCGTCTTCAGGTCGAACCGCACGATCGCGAACCGGAAGACCGCGTGGGAGACCGCGGCGAAGACCAGGCCGATCGGGATGATCGGCCAGGGCCCGGTGGCCGGCCGACCTTCTGCCGGCCCTGGAAAGGGCCGCCCGCGCGCGCCATGATCGCCCCGGACGGGATTGACCGCCGGTGACGTTGGGCCAACCGTGCGTTAACGTGACATTACGGAAACGCACCGACCCGCCGCCGGGTCCCGACGGGGCACGCGAGCAGCACCGGGCCAGCAAAACAGGGAGAAGCAGATGGCCACCAAGACAGAGAAGATCGTCGCCGGACTCGGCGGAATCGACAACATCGAAGAGGTCGAAGGCTGCGTCACCCGCCTGCGCACCGAGGTCGTCGACCCCGGCCTCGTCGACGAGGCCGCCCTGAAGGCCGCCGGCGCCCACGGCGTGGTCAAGATGGGCACCGCGATCCAGGTCGTCATCGGCACCGACGCCGACCCCATCGCCGGGGAGATCGAAGACCTGATGTAGGCGGCGGCGGCAGTGCGGCCACTCACCCGGATAGGCTCAACCGCATGTCACGATTCGACGGCCGCACCCCCGACCAGCTCCGCCCCGTCACCATCCAGCGGGGCTGGAGCAAACACGCCGAAGGGTCCGTGCTGGTCTCCTTCGGCGACACCCGAGTCCTCTGCACCGCCAGCGCCACCCAGGGCGTCCCGCGCTGGCGCAAGGGCAGCGGCGAAGGATGGGTCACCGCCGAGTACAGCATGCTGCCGCGCGCCACCAACACCCGCGGCGACCGCGAGTCCGTCCGCGGCAAGATCGGCGGCCGCACCCACGAGATCTCCCGGCTCATCGGCCGCTCGCTGCGCGCCGTCATCGACTACAAGGCACTTGGCGAGAACACCGTCGTCCTCGACTGCGACGTCCTCCAGGCCGACGGCGGCACCCGCACCGCCGCCATCACCGGCGCCTACGTCGCCCTCGTCGACGCCGTCGCCTGGATGCAGGCCAACCACCTGGTCCGCCTCAAGGCGAGGCCGATCACCGGCAGTGTCGCCGCCGTCAGCGTCGGCATCGTCGACGGCGCCCCCGTCCTCGACCTCGCCTACGAGGAGGACGTCAAGGCCGAGACCGACATGAACGTGGTGTGCACCGGCGACGGCCGCTTCGTCGAGATCCAGGGCACCGCCGAGGGCGCCCCCTTCGACCGCACCGAACTCGACGCCCTCCTCGCCCTCGCCACCGCCGGCTGCGCCGACCTCACCAAGCTCCAGCAGACCGCCCTGGCCACGCTCTCCGACTGACACCGACCCCGCCCGGCCGGCCCGGGCAACCTTCCACGGCGCGTGCCGCGTGTGTAAAGATGCGCGCGGCACGCCGTCGCGCGCGGACACCGGGGAGGGGCCACCGCAATGAACCGCCGCCGCACCGCCACCGAACCCGAGAACCCACTCCCGTTACCCGCGCGGTCCGGTGGGCCCGCGACGTCCACGCGGTCCGCGAGGCGCGTACGGGCCGCCCCCGCGACCGCCGTACCCGCCGCCCTGGCCGCCGTCCTGCTCGCCGCGTCCCTCACCGCCTGCGGCGGGGTCCACCGCGCCTGGGACTGCGCCAAGACCGCGGCGACCATCGCCGGCGACGTCCAGGACCTCGAGGGCAACGCCACCAACATCGGCCAGGTCGGCGACTCCAGCCGCCGCCAGGACACCGTCGACTCCCTCGACAAGCTCCAGAAGGACCTCGACCGCATCGGCAACCGCCACGACAACCCCGCCCTCGACGACGCCGTCACCGACCTGTCCGACTCCGTCAGCCACGCCCGCACCAGCGCCCTGCACGGCGACAACCCCGACATCGGACCCATCGCCGGGGCGGCCGGCCACCTCACCGCCGCGTGCGCCCAGGGATAATCGGCCCCATGACCACCCGTCTCGTGCTCGCCACCCGCAACGCCCACAAGGTCACCGAACTCCGCGCGATCCTCGCCGACGCCGGAGTCGACAGCGAACTCGTGGGGGCCGACGCCTACCCGCAGATCCCCGACGTCAAGGAGACCGGCGTCACCTTCGCGGAGAACGCGCTGCTCAAGGCGCACGCGCTCGCCGAGGCCACCGGGCTGCCGGCGATCGCGGACGACTCGGGCCTGTGCGTCGACGTCCTCGGTGGCGCCCCCGGGATCTTCTCCGCCCGCTGGGCCGGCCGGCACGGCGATGACCTCGCCAACCTCGACCTGCTGCTCGCCCAGCTCGGCGACATCGAACACCCGCACCGCGCCGCGCACTTCGCCTGCGCCGCGGCGCTCGCCCTGCCCGACGGAACCAGCCGCGTCGCCGAGGGACTGCTGCGCGGCACGCTGCGCCACCAGCCCGCGGGCACCGGGGGGTTCGGGTACGACCCGATCCTGCAGCCCGACGGGGAGGAGCGGACCTGCGCGGAACTGAGCGCGGCGGAGAAGAACGCGATCAGCCACCGCGGCAAGGCGTTCCGGGCGCTGGTCCCGATGCTCGCGGAACTCCTGGCCTGAGGGCGGGGCGCCGAGCGAAGAGCCCGTCCGGACTCCGGACGGGCTCCACACGTGCGGCCGGTGGGACTCGAACCCACACGGGGTATCACCCCACTGGGACCTAAACCCAGCTCGGCTGCCAGTTACGACACGGCCGCGTCGCAGCCATGGTAGCCACTGGCGGTCCGGCGGGGTAAGGCGCTCGCGGGTGTCGTCCGGGTGCCCTGGCCGACCGGGGGCGGGTCAGACCTTCAGGTCGCGAAGGAGCTTGGCGACGTGGCCGGTGGCCTTCACGTTGTAGAACGCGTGCGCGATCTTGCCGTCGGGGGCGACCACGAAGGTGGAGCGGATGACGCCGGTGACGGTCTTGCCGTACATCGTCTTCTCGCCGTAGGCGCCGTAGGCGGTCAGGACGGTGCGGTCGGGGTCGGCGAGCAGGGTGACCTCCAGGGACTCCTGCTCGCGGAACTTGGCGAGCTTGGCGGGCTGGTCCGGGGAGACGCCGAGCACGTCGTAGCCCGCGGCGGCGAACACCGCGAGGTTGTCGGTGAAGTCGCACGCCTCCTTGGTGCAGCCGGGGGTGAGGGCGGCCGGGTAGAAGTAGACGATCACATTGCGGCCGAGGTGGTCGGCGAGGGAGACCGGGTTGCCGTCGGCGTCCGGCAGGGTGAACGCGGGGGCGGTGTCGCCGGGGGCGAGACGGTCGGACATGAAGGCTCCTGGGGCAAACGGGGGTGCCGACGAGGCGCGGGCCGCGTCGTACTGACAGACTGTCCGAACGCTACCTAATCAGGCGATGGAGGCAGTGCGGTGTCGGAGGGTGTCAGGACGGCCGCTGAGATCGAGGCGGATATCGCCCGCAGGCGGCAGGACCTCGCGGTGACGCTGGACGAGATCGCGGTCCGGGTGCACCCGGTCACGATCATCCGGGACACCAAGGCGAAGGCGGTCTCCGCGGTGGACAACACCGTCGGGCAGGCCTATGTCGCGGCGAACCGCGTGGTCAGCCGGGCGCGGGCGCAGTTCGTGGACGAGGACGGCGCGCCGCGGATGGACCGGATCGTGCCGGTCGCGGTGGCCGGCGTGGCGGTCGTGGCCGCGGTGGCCGGTCTCACCGTGTGGCGCCGTCGCCGGTAGGTTCGTGGCCGTGAGTTCGAAGAGTGCACACGACAAGCTGCCCATCCGCATGCTGCACGACCGCGTACTGGTGCGGCAGGACAGCGGTGAGGGCGAGCGCCGCAGTGGCGGCGGCATCCTGATCCCGGCGACCGCGGCCGTCGGGAAGCGGCTGGCCTGGGCCGAGGTCGTCGCGACCGGCCAGCACGTGCGGACCGTCGAGGTCGGCGACCGCGTGCTGTACGACCCGGAGGACCGGGCCGAGGTGGAGGTGCAGGGTGTGGCCTACGTGCTGATGCGCGAGCGCGATCTGCACGCGGTGGCCGCCGAGCGCCTCGAGGGCTCGGACGACTCCACCGGCCTGTACCTGTAGGGCGGTTGGCCCCCGCGGGGGCCTGCCCGTCCCCAACCCGCCTCCCTGCCCGCCCCGCCCCGTCGTGCCTCAGCCGCTCCGGCCGGCTCCGGCCGGTGCGGCCGGTGCGTCGATCTGTGAGGCGTTCGTCCCGCTCTGGCCGCTGGTGCCCCGCTGGGAGCTCTGCTCGCCGTCCTGCGGGACGGCGGTGTCGGTCGGGTCGCCGCCGCCGGGCGGCTGCGCGGGTTCGCTGGGCGGCGTGGTGTCGGTGGGCGGTCCGCTCGGCGTGCCCGGCCCGGTCGGCTCGGTGGTCGGCGGGGTCGTGGCGGTGGTCGGCGGCTGCGAGGTGGGCGGGGTGGTGCCGGTGGTCGGCGGGGTGCTGGTGCCGCTGTCGGGCGTGGTCGGCTCGCCGGTGCTCGGCGCGACGGTCTGGGAGCCCTTCTGGAGATCGAGGTGGAAGCCGGTGACCGGCTGGCCGTCGAGCGCGGCGGCGGTGTAGTCGGCCCAGACGTCGCCGGGCGGGCCGCCGCCGTTGATCCGGGCCATGTTCATGGAGCCGTTCAGCTTCTCCTGGGCGCCGTTGGCCGGGTTCATCCCGAACAGGGCGACGACGGTGGCGAGTTTGGGGGTGTAGCCGGCGAACCAGGCGGCCTTGTCGTTCTCGGCGGTACCGGTCTTCGCGGCGGCGGGCCAGCCGGAGTTGCGGGCCGCGGCGGCGGTGCCGGTGGGGGAGTCGACCACGCTCTTGAGCATCGCGGTGGTGGTGTCGGCGGCGCTGCGCGGCACGGACTGCTGCGGGTTGCGGTCGGGCAGCTTGAGGTCGTTGCCGTCCTTGGTGACCTTGGCGACGATCGTGTAGGGGATCTCCTTGCCGTGGTTGGCGAGGGTCGCGTAGGCCTGGGCCATGTCCAGCGGGCTGGCGCTGTTGGGGTTGGCCTGGTCGCTGCCGAAGGCGCCGAGCGCCATGGCCGGGGTCTCGGGGATGTCGACGGCGTCGGGGATGCCCAGGTCGTGCGCGGTGTCGATGACCTTCTTCGTGCCGACGTCCTGTGCCATCTGCGCGAAGACGGCGTTGACGGACTGGTCCATCGCGTGGGTGACGGTGACGTCGCCGAAGTCGCGGTCGTCCTCGTTGGCCGGGTGGTAGCCGACCGGGCCGTCCTTGCCCTGCACCTCGCGGCCGCTGTCGCCGTTGTAGATGGTCGTGGGGGTGATGGTCCGGCCGTCCTGGGTGGTGGAGTCGTCCTGCAGGGCCGAGGTGAAGATCACCGGCTTGAAGGTGGAGCCGGGCTGGTAGGTCCGGTTGGTGGCGCTGCTGACGTACTGCTTGGTGTAGTCGATGCCGCCGTAGAGCGCGACGACGTCCCCGGTGGCGGGGTCGATGGAGGCGCCGCCGGCCCGGACGTACTTGTCCTGCTTGGCTTTTCCGAGCTTGTCGTAGACGTCGTCCTGGGCCGCCTTGACGAAGGCGTCCTCCTTGGGCTTCTGGATGGTGGTGACGATGCGGTAGCCGCCGCGGCTGAGGGCGTCGGCGTCCACGATGTGGTGGTCGGTGAGGTACTGGTTGACCGCCTCGATGATGTAGCCGCGCTGGCCGGCCTTGCTGGCCACCGGCTTGGGCTTGCCGATCTTCGGGAAGGCGGTGGCGGCGCGCTGCGCCGGGGTGAGCCAGTGCTCCTTGACCATGCCGTCCAGGACGTAGTTCCAACGGGCCTTGGCCGCGGGGGCGTTCTCCGGGTGCGCGGACAGGTCGTACTCGCTGGGCGCGTTGAGCAGCGTGGCGAGGTAGGCGCCCTGGGCGGTGGTGAGGTCGGCGGCGTTCTCGCTGAAGTACGCCTCGGAGGCGGCCTCGACGCCGTAGGCGTTGCGGCCGTAGTAGCTGGTGTTGAGGTAGCCCTCGAGGATCTGGTCCTTCGTCTCGTTGCGATCCAGCTTGATCGCGATGAAGAACTCCTTGACCTTGCGGGAGGCGGTCTGGCTCTGCGTCAGGTAGTAGTTCTTGACGTACTGCTGGGTGATGGTCGAGCCGGACTGCTTGCCCTTGCCGGTGGCGGTGTTCCAGGCGGCGCGCACCATGGACTTCGGGCTGACCGCGGACTCGTGGTAGAAGTTGCGGTCCTCCGCGGCGAGGGTGGCGTACCGGGCGGTCTTGGCGACCTCGTCGAGGGGGACGTTCTGCCGGTTGACCGCGCCGTCGCGGGAGATCTCGGTCTTGCCGTCGGAGTAGAGGTAGACGTTGTTCTGCGCCACGGCGGCGGCGTTGGCGTCCGGGATGGAGACGAGGGCGTAGCCGACGAAGAACGCGCCGATCAGGAGCAGCAGCAGGGTGAAGGTGCCGCCGAGGACCAGTCGCCAGGTCGGCAGCAGCCTGCGCAGGCCGGTGCGGCGGGGTCGGCCGGACGGCGAGGAGCGGGGTGCCCACCCTTCCTGCCGCAGCCCCTGCTGCTCGGACGGCGAACCGTTTCGGCGGCCGCCCGTACTCCGGTTCGGATCGTCACTCATGTCTGTAGGGACTCCTTGGCCGCCGCGAGGGTTGGCCTGCGGCGGAACATCATGGACCAATCGTTACGTACGCGCCCGTACACCCACGTAGTCCTCCGACTCCCACACTGTCGCATCATCTGCCCGCCACGGATCCGTGCGGCACTTCCGTGACAGGGCTGTGACGGGTCGGCGGCGCGGTTCGCTCACTCGTTCGGCCGAGAAAAACCGTTGGCAGTGCTGGTCGGGCGGCCGCTAGGGTCGGCGGCTTGTGTGCCAGGACACGTGAGGGGGTTCACACGCGATGGGCGGTTTCTACGGGGCGGTGGTCACGCGCGGCTTCCGCCGCTACGCCACCTACCGCACCGCCACCGCCGCCGGGGTCTTCACCAACAGCGTCTTCGGGCTGATCATCAGCTACAGCTATCTCGCGCTGTGGCACCAGCGGCCGCACCTCGGCGGCTACAGCGAGCCGCAGGCCCTGACGTACGTCTGGCTGGGGCAGGCGCTGCTGACGCCGATGGCGCTGATGGGCGGCGGCTTCGAGGACGAGCTGATGGAACGGATCAGGTCCGGCGACATCGCGGTGGACCTGTACCGGCCGGCGGACCTCCAGGCGTGGTGGCTGTCGGCGGACCTGGGGCGGATGGGGTTCCAACTGCTGGGGCGCGGAGTGGTGCCGCTGGCGTGCGGGGCGCTCGTTTTCGACCTGACGCTGCCGGCGGACGCGGCGACCTGGCTGCTGTTCGCGGTGTCGGTGCTGCTGGGCGGTCTGGTGAGCTTCGCGATCCGGTTCCTGGTCGGGCTGACCGCGTTCTGGCTGCTGGACGGGACCGGGGTGAGCCAGGCCACGCTGCTGACCGGGCTGTTCTTCTCCGGGATGCTGCTGCCGCTGACGGTCTTCCCCGGCGTGATGGGCGAGATCGCGCGGGCGCTGCCGTGGTCGGCGATGCTCCAGGTGCCCGCCGACGTGCTGCTCGGCCGGCACCGCGGCGGCGACGCGCTGCTCGCGCTGGCCTTCCAGGCAGGGTGGGCGGTGGTGCTGCTCGCGCTGGGACGGCTGCTGCAGACCGCCGCGGCGCGCAGGGTGGTGGTCCAGGGTGGCTGAGGCACGGGCGGACGCGCGCGGCGGCGTCAGGACGGGGCTGCCGGGGCAGCGCGCGGGCGGGCCGGGCGGAGCGCCCGGCGGATACGGGCCCGGGTGGGACCGGCCTGACTCCTCCGTCCGGCGCGCCCGCGAGGCGGTCCGGGCGTACGTGCTGATCGTGCGGATGTGGGTGCGCTCCACGATGGCGTACCGCACGTCCTTCGTGCTGACCGCGCTGGGCAACTTCGCGGCCACCGGCCTGGACTTCGCCACGATCCTGCTGATGTTCTCGCACATCCACCGGCTGGGCGGCTTCACGCTGCCGGAGGTGGCGTTCCTCTACGGCGCGTGCAGCACCTCCTTCGGCCTCGCCGACCTGGTGATGGGCTCCATGGACCGGCTCGGCCGGCGGGTGCGCGACGGCACCCTGGACACGCTGCTGCTGCGCCCGGTCCCGGTGCTCGCCCAGGTCGCTGCGGACCGCTTCGCGCTGCGCCGGATCGGCCGGATCACCCAGGGCGTGCTGGTGTTCGGCTGGTCGCTGCCGCGGGTGGACGTGCACTGGACGACGGTCAACGTGCTGATCGTGCCGATGATGCTGCTGTCGGGCGGGGTGATCTTCAGCACGGTGTTCGTGGTGGGCGGGGCCTTCCAGTTCTGGGCGCAGGACGCCTCCGAGGTGCAGAACTCCGTCACGTACGGCGGCGCGACGATGCTCCAGTACCCACCGGGGATCTTCGCCCGGGACCTGGTGCGGGGCGTCACCTTCGTGGTGCCGCTCGCCTTCGTCAACTGGCTGCCGGCCCTGCGCGTCCTGGGCGAGCCCGATCCGCTCGGCCTGCCCGGCTGGCTGGACTTCGCCTCCCCCGCCGTCGCCGCGGTCTGCTGCGTGCTCGCGGCCGCGGCCTGGCGGGCGGGCCTTCGTACCTACCGCAGCACAGGGAGCTGACAGCGCCATGCACGACTTGAACGGGCCGTCGAGCGGGCCGGAAGCGGTGGCCGGGCCGGACCCCGTCATCGAGCTGGAGGACGTGGAGAAGGTCTTCGACGTGCGCCGCAAGACCGGGTGGATGCGGCGCGAGCGGCACCAGGTACGCGCCGTCGACGGGATCACCTTCAGCGTGCCGCGCGGCGAGATCGTCGGCTACATCGGGCCGAACGGCGCCGGCAAGTCCACCACCATCAAGATGCTCACCGGCATCCTCAACCCCAGCGCGGGCCGGATCCGGGTCGACGGGATCGACCCGGCCCGCGAGCGGACCCGGCTGGCCCGGCGGATCGGCGTCGTCTTCGGGCAGCGCACCACCCTGTGGTGGGACCTGCCGCTGCGCGACTCCTACGAGCTGGTGCGGCGGATGTACCGCATCCCCGACGCCGCCTACACCCGCAACCTCGACGCCTGCGTCGAACTCCTCGACCTCGGGCCGCTGTTGGAGGTGCCGGTCCGCCAGCTCTCGCTGGGTCAGCGGATGCGCGGCGACATCGCGGCGGCGCTGCTGCACGACCCGGAGGTGCTGTACCTCGACGAGCCGACGATCGGGCTCGACGTGGTCAGCAAGAGCCGGGTCCGCGGCTTCCTGCGCGACTTCAACGCCGAACGCGGCACCACCATCCTGCTCACCACGCACGACCTCACCGACATCGAGAGCCTGTGCCGCCGGGTGATGGTGATCGACCACGGCCGGGTGATGTACGACGGCGGGCTCGGGGGGCTGCACGACACGGGCGAGAGCGAGCGCACCCTCGTGGCAGACTTCGCCCGCGAGCTTCCTCCGGTGGAGCTGCCGGGGGCGCGGCTGGTGTCGGCCGACGGGCCCCGGCAGTCCTTCGCGTTTCCTGCGGGGGCCAGTGCGGCGCCGCTCGTCGCGGAGCTTGCTGCCAAGCATCCGCTGGTGGACCTTTCCATTCGCGAGCCCGCGATCGAGGAGGTCATCGCCCGTATGTACGGGGCGTCCTAGCCGAGCGGACCCTCCAGGGTGCCCCGTGCTGTGAGTTGCGGGACCTTGCGGTGGGTGGGTGATTCTTTTCGCGGAAGAACCCGCACAAACCCAGGGGCGCGGGGAACTGCGCGAGCAACCACAGCCGGACCGCAAGGTCCCTCAACCGGCAGGACGGGGCACCCCGGAGGGTCAGGGCACCCTGAGCGCGGCGTCGACGCGTTCGACGGCCGCCGCGGTGGTGGACCCATGCGCCGAGAACCGTAGGGAGTCCGTACGGACGGTCGGGGCCACCCCGTTCTCGTGAAGCGCCGCGGCCACGTCCGAGGGATCGGTGCCGGGGATCTCGAAGGAGAGGATGCCCGCACGCTCCGCGGGATCCGTCGGAGACAGGATCCGGGCCCCGTACCGCCGCAGCACCTCCGTGAGCTCGTCGAGGCGCGCCGAGACGTGCGCCTCGATCGCGGCCACCCCGACCTTCTCCACGAGGGTGAGCGCAGCGTCGAGCCCGGCGGCGGCCACCGGGCTGAGGTTGGTGATGCTCCAGCGCCGGGCCCCGCCGGCCGGCGGGTGCTCGCGGTCGTCGAAGAGGCCGACCTCGTCGACGCCGGTCCAGCCGGTGAGGGTGGGTTCGAGGCGCTCCAGCGCGCGATCGGAGAGGGTGGCGAACCCGGTGGACCAGCTCGCGCGCAGCCACTTCTGCCCGCCGGTGACGACGACATCGGCCGCCTGCCAGGGCAGGTCGGCGATGCCGAACCCCTGGATGGCGTCGACGATCAGCAGCCGGTCCGGGCCGATCACCTCGCGCAGCGCGGCGAGGTCCGCGCGGTACCCGGTCCTGAAGTCCACCGCGCTGACCGACACCGCGACGACGTCGTCGGTCAGCGCGGCCCGTACCGCGTCCGGGGTGACCCGCCCGTCCGGGGCCGCCGCCAGCCAGCGCGGCACGGCCCGGCCGAGACCGGCCGACCGCCGCCACGGGTAGTGGTTCGCGGGGAAGTCGCCGGCCGGCACCAGCACGGCGCCGCCGGGCAGCCCGAAGGCGGCGTGGAACATGCCGGTGGAGGCGTTGGGCAGCAGGACCGTGTGCGCGGCGTCGGTGCCGGCCAGCCGCGCCGCGGTCTGCCGGGCGCGCTGCTCCGCCAGCATGAGGTCGTCGACGGTGTGCCGGTCGGCGCGGGCGGACCGGGCCAGCGCGTCGCCGGTGGCGTCGACCACCTGGCGGGACGGGGGGCCGTAGCGGGCGAAGTCGAGGTAGCCCTCGGGCTCCTCGAAGTGCTCGGCGTATCCGGGCAGCCCGCCTGCGGTGTGCTGCGCTGTCATTGCGGTGTTCTCCTGGGGTCTGCGGAAGGTCGCCGGGGGCTCGCGGGAGGCGCCGGGGACCTGTCGTACGTTGCCAGACTGGCAATGGCGGTGAGAATACGCGGGTGGAGCCGATGGATACGGGGCGAGTGGACGACGACGCGAGCGGCGCGGACGCGGTGGCGCGCCCGCGCCCGGGCACGGGACCGGGTAAGGGACCGGGCGGCGCCGACCCGGACGAGGCGCGGATGGCCGGCGTGCGCCGGATGAAGCTGATCGCGACCGGGTTCCTGCTGGCCGCGACCCTGGTGTACGGCCTGGCGAAGTGGGCGGCCGCCGAGGGCGCGGGCGGTTGGGCGGGTTACGTGTCGGCGGCCGCCGAGGCGGGCATGGTGGGCGCGCTGGCGGACTGGTTCGCGGTGACCGCGCTGTTCCGCCGCCCGCTGGGCCTGCCGATCCCGCACACCGCGATCATCCCGACGAAGAAGGACGCGCTGGGCGCGAGCCTCGGTGACTTCGTCGGGGAGAACTTCCTGTCCGCGGCCGTGGTCCGCACCCGGCTGCGCAAGGTCGGCATCGGGTCGCGGCTGGGCGGCTGGCTGGCCGAACCCGCCAACGCCGACAAGGTCACCGAGCAGGCGGCGGCGGCACTGCGCGGCGCGCTGCGGGTGCTGCGCGACTCCGACGTGCAAGCGGTCGTCGGCGAGGCGATCACCCGGCGGGCGGAGGACCAGGAGATCGGGCCGGGCCTGGGCAAGCTGCTGGAGCGGGTGGTGGCCGACGGCGGCCACCGGCGGCTGGTCGACCTCGTCTGCGTGCGCGCCCACGACTGGCTGGTGCTCCACGGCGACTCGGTGATGGTGGCCGTGCAGGGCGGCGCGCCCGGGTGGACGCCGCGGTTCGTGGACCGCAGGATCGGCGAGCGCGTCTACAAGGAGCTGCTGCGGTTCGTCACCGAGATGCGGGACTCCCCGGGGCACCCGGCGCGCGGCGCCGTGGACCGCTTCCTCGGGGACTTCGCGGCCGAGCTCCAGTCCGACCCCGACACCCGGGCCCGGGTGGAGCGGCTGAAGAAGGACCTGCTGGCGCGCAGCGAGGTGCAGGATCTGATCGCCTCCGCGTGGGGCTCGGTGCGGGCGATGGTGGTGGCCGCCGCCGACGACGAGCGCAGCGAGCTGCGGCAGCGGGCGCGGGCCTCGCTGATCTCCCTCGGGGCCCGCCTGGGCACCGATGCGCGCCTCCAGGCGAAGGTCGACGGCTGGCTGGAGGACGCGGCGACGTATCTGGTCACCACCTACCGCGACGAGATCACCTCGCTGATCAGTGAGACCGTCGCCGGGTGGGACGCGGAGCAGACCTCGCGGAAGATCGAGGCGCACGTGGGCCGGGACCTCCAGTTCATCCGGATCAACGGGACCGTCGTGGGCGCGATGGCGGGGTTGCTCATCTACGCGATCACGCATGTCGCGGGCGCCTGACCCCCCGGGGTGCCCCGTCCTGCCGGTCGAGGGACCACCTGTCGGTGGTGGGTTGCTCGCGCCGGGCGGGTCAGGGGCCGACCACCCGCGGCGTTGACGGGTCAGGTTCCCCGAAGGGAGTATGCGGGGGGAAGACATCCGATGATCTGCCCTGCCACATGTCTGGAGTGCACCTGTGAAGCTGTTGCGTGTCGGACCCGCCGGGGCGGAGCGCCCCGCCCTGCTGGACCGCGAAGGCACCGTGCGCGATCTCGGCGGGATCGTGCCCGAGATCGACGGGGCGCTGCTCGCGGATCCGGCCGCGCTCGCCCGGATCGCCGCCGCCGAGGCCGAGGGCACGCTGCCGGCGCTGGACCCGGCGCTGCGGGTCGGCCCGCCGCTGGCGGGCATCGGCAAGATCGTCTGCATCGGGCTGAACTACCACGACCACGCCGCGGAGACCGGTGCGCAACCGCCCGCCGAGCCGGTGGTGTTCATGAAGGCGCCGGACACGGTGGTCGGCCCCCACGACACCGTGCTGGTGCCGCGCGGCAGCGAGAAGACCGACTGGGAGGTGGAGTTGGCGGTGGTCATCGGACGTACGCTGCGCTACGCGGCTTCCCACGAGGAGGCGATGGCGGCCGTCGCGGGGTACGCGGTGGCGCACGACGTGTCCGAGCGGGAGTTCCAGATCGAGCGCGGCGGGCAGTGGGACAAGGGCAAGAACTGCGAGACCTTCAACCCGCTCGGCCCCTGGCTGGTCACCGCGGACGAGGTGCCCGACCCGCAGGCGCTGCCGCTGAAGCTGTGGGTCAACGGCGAGCTGAAGCAGGACGGTTCGACCGCGAGCCAGATCTTCCCCGTCGCCGAGGTGGTGCGCTACCTCAGCCAGTTCATGACGCTCTACCCGGGTGACGTGATCAACACGGGGACTCCTGCCGGAGTGGCCCTGGGCCAGCCCGATCCCAAGCCGTACCTCAAGGCCGGCGACGTGGTCGAGTTGAGCATCGAGGGACTCGGCACCCAGCGCCAGGAGTTCAAGCAGGCGTAGGGCCGCGCCCTGACCCCCCGGGGTGCTCCGCCCTCTTGCTACGGGACCTTGCGGTGGGTGGGTGGTTGGCCGCGCAGTTCCCCGCGCCCCCGGTAGGTGCGGCTCCTCCGCGAAAAGAGGGTCACCAACGCCTGGCGTGTGCGGCTCCCTTCGCGAAAGAAGGGGTCACCACCAGGGGGCGCGTGGGGGCACTCCCCCTGGCTTCGCCGGGGGCATCCCCACCCAGCCGCCAGGCTGGGGGAGAACTGCCCGAGCAACCGGCCACCGGCCGGTGGCCCCTGGACCGGCAGGACGGGGCAGCCCGGGGGTCCGGGCCACGGCGAACCGCAAGGTCCCGTCGCACCAGGACGGGGCAGCCGGGCGGGTCAGCCGAGGCGGACCGTCTCTCCGGTGGCCGCGGAGCGGTGGGCCGCCTCGATGACGTCGAGCGCGGCCGCGGCCTCGCCCGCGGTGACGGGAGCCGCCGTACCCGAGCGGAGCGCCGCCTCGACGCCGGCGTAGAACGCGGGGTAGTCCCCCGGAAGGGTCGGCACCGGGGCCGCGGGACCGTCGTCCGTGCCGGCGGTGCCCCAGTCGGTGGGCGGGGCCTCGCCCCAGGGGGTGCCGTCGCCCGGGCGGCGCCCCGCGCGCAGGGCGGCCTCCTGCGGGTCGAGGCCGTGCCCGACGTACCCGCCGGTGCTGCCGAGCACGCGGAAGCGGGGGCCGAGCCGCGGGGTGACGGCGCTCATCCACAGGTGGGAGCGGACCCCGCCGGTGTGGGTGAGCGCGATGAAGGCGTCGTCGTCGGCGGTCGCACCCGGGCGCACGGCGGCCGACTCGGCGTACACCTGCCGGGCCGGGCCGAAGAGGGTGAGCGCCTGATCGACCAGGTGCGCGCCGAGATCGTAGAGCAGACCTCCGATGTCCGCCGGGTCGCCGGACTCCCGCCAGCCGCCCTTGAGCTGCGGCCGCCACCGCTCGAACCGGGACTCGAAGCGGCGCACCTCGCCGAGCTCGCCGCGGGCGATCAGGTCGCGCACGGTGCGGAAGTCGCCGTCCCAGCGGCGGTTCTGGAAGACGCCGAGGAGCAGGCCGCGGGAGTCGGCGAGCGCGCCGAGGGCACGGGCCTCGGCGGCGGTCGCGGCCAGCGGCTTGTCCACGACCACCGGCAGTCCGGCGTCCAGCGCCTCGGTGGCCAGCGGTACGTGGGTGCGGTTGGGGGAGGCCAGCACCACCAGGTCGAGTTCCCCGGCCCGTGCCCACAGCTCGTCCGCGCGGTCGGCGAACCGCGCCCCGGGGTGTTCGGCGGCGGCCTGGGCGCGGCGTTCGGGGCTGCCGGTGACGATCGTGTCCAGGGTGAGGCCGGGGGTCGCGGCGATCAGCGGGGCGTGGAAGAACGAGCCGGCCGGACCGTATCCGACCAGGCCGACCCGCAGGGGTGGGGGAGTGCTCATGGCTGTCACTCTCGCACGGCCCGCGAGCCGGCCACGGCCGGGGAGGGGAGCCGGGTCTGGGAGGATCATGGGATGAGTGATGCGGCTGATTCGCGGGCCCCGATCCGCGCGGGCATCCCGGAACACGGCCGGGTGCCGAAGTACTTCGCGGTGAAGACCCGGCTGGAGGGCATGCTCGACGACCTCGGCGAGGGCGGGCTGCTGCCCACCGAGCGGGAGTTGGCGGCGGACTTCGGGGTGGCGCGGGAGACCGTGCGGCAGGCGTTGCGCGAGCTGCTCATCCAGGGCCGGGTGCGCCGCAAGGGCCGCGGCACCGTCGTGGCCGGTCCCAAGCTGGTGCAGCCGCTGTCCACGGCGAGCTACACCGAGGGCGTGCGGCGCCAAGGCCGGGTGCCCGGGCGCAACCTGATCGGCCTGGAGCGGCTGGAGGCGGACCCCGCGCTCGCCGCCGAGCTGCGGCTGGAGACGGGCGACCCGGTCTGGCACATGGAGCGGGTGCTGCTGGCCGACGAGGAACGGGTCGGCCTGGAGAGCACGTACCTGTCCTGGGCCCGGATCCCCCGGCTGGACCGGGACTTCGCGCCGGACACGTCGTTCTACGCCTTCCTCCGCGAGCGGATGGGGATGGAGCCGACGGTGGTGGACGAGCGGATCGAGACGGTGCTGGCCACCCCGCGGGAGGCGCTGCTGATCGGGACGCCGCCGGCGCTGCCGATGCTGCTGCTGCACCGGTCGAGCAAGGACCGTACGGGGATGCCGCTGGAGCGGGTGCGGTCGCTCTACCGGGGGGACCGGTTCAGCTTCACCGTGCACCTGGGCGGATGACGGCCCGTTCCGGCGGGCCGCGGCGGTGTTTGGTCACGGAAGAATAACGGGTCTAGTCCAAGCTTGGAGGCGTGTTCACGCAAGGGACCGCATTCCGTTGGGCAGGGGCCACCTGGGGTCGCGAACGTCGGGGCCGTGAGAGTCACAGTCGTAGGAGCCGGAGTGCTGGGCACGATGCATGCCTGGCACGCAATCGAACGCGGCCACGAGGTCGTCCAACTGGAACGGGAACGCGAGGCACGCGGCGCCTCCGTCCGGAACTTCGGCCTGGTGTGGGTCGGCGGGAGGTCCTCGGGCGCGGAGCTGGAGACGGCGCTGCGGGCCCGGGAGCTGTGGGAGGCGATCGGCGCGAAGGTGCCGGGCGCCGGGTTCCGGGCGAACGGCTCGCTGACGGTGCTGCGCACGCCCGCCGAGCAGGCGGTCGCGCAGGACGTGCTGGGCCGGACGGACGCCGGCGTGCGCGGCTACCGCTGGCTGGAACGGGACGAGGTGCGCGCCCACAACCCGGCGCTGCGCGGCGACTTCCTCGGCGCGCTGCTGTGCGAGAAGGACGCCGCCGTCGAGCCGCGCACCGCGCTGCCCGCGCTGCGCGCGTACCTGGCGGCGACCGGCCGCTACACCTTCGTGCCCGGCCGTGAGGTCCGCGACGTGGCGACCGGCTCGGTCCGCGACGACCACGGCACGGTGTACCGCTCGGACAGCGTGGTGCTGGCGACCGGTGCCTGGCTGGGCGGGCTGGTCAGGGAGCTGGCCCCCGAACTGCCGGTGCGCCGGGTCCGGTTGCAGATGGCGCAGACCGCGCCGCTGGACGAGGAGTTGACCACCACCGTCGCCGACGGCGACAGCTTCCGCTACTACCCGGCCTACACCGGCCCCGCCCTGGAGGCACTGCGCTCCGGCGAACCGCAGCCGCCGGTCGCGCTCGCGCACCGGATGCAACTCCTGCTGGTCCAGCGCCTCGACGGCGGCCTGACCATCGGTGACACCCACGAGTACGACGAGGCGTTCGCCTTCGACGTGACCGAGGACCCCTACGAGCACCTGCGCGAGCGGGCGGCGGAACTGCTCGGCCGCCCGCTGCCCCCCATCCGGCGCCGCTGGGCCGGGGTGTACGCGCAGACCGCCGACAGCGCCGAGGTCGTGCACCGCGAGCAAGTGCTCGACGGGGTGTGGCTGGTCACCGGGCCCGGCGGGCGCGGCATGACCTGCTCGCCCGCGATCGGCGAGACCACCGCGAACCGGATCGGCTGGTGACCACCATGACCTCCGCCCCGACCCCCACCCCTTCCGCGCCCTCGCCCACCCTGGTGGTGCTCGACATGGCCGGCACCACCGTCGCCGACGGCGGGCTGGTCGAGCGGGCCTTCTCCCGGGCGGCCGAGGAACTCGGCGTCGAGCCGGGCAGCGCCGAGCACGCCGCTCAACTCGACCACGTCCGCGCCACCATGGGCGAGTCCAAGATCAGCGTGTTCCGGGCCCTGTTCGCCACGGAGGAAGCCGCCCAGCGCGCCAACGCCGCCTTCGAACGCGCCTACGCCGACCTGGTCGACACCGGGGAGTGCGCGCCGCTGCCCGGCGCCGAGGACGCGATCGGCGCGCTGCGCGAGCAGGGCCGCACAGTCGTCCTGACCACCGGGTTCGCCCGCACCACGCAGGACGCCATCCTCGACGCCCTGGGCTGGCACGGCATCGCCGACCTCACCCTGTGCCCGGCCGACGCCGGCCGCGGCCGCCCCCACCCCGACCTGGTGCTCACCGCGCTGCTGCGCACCGGCACCGAGTCGGTCCGGCACGTCGCGGTCGCCGGCGACACGGCATACGACATGCTCAGCGGCATACGGGCCGGCGCGGCCGTCGTGGCCGGGGTCACCTCCGGCGCGCACGACGGGACGCGGCTGCGGGCGGCGGGCGCCACCCACGTCCTGGGCTCGGTCGGTGAACTCCCCGCACTGCTCGGAGGGTTGTGACATGACCCGCACGGGCAGCGCCACCTCCGACGACCCGGCCGCGACCCCGGGCACGCCCACCGGCCCCGACGCCGGAAAGGGCTCCGCGCCCGCTCCCGGCTCCGCGCCCGCTCCCGGCTCCGCCTCAGGGATCCGCTTCGACCACGTCACCGTCTCCTACGGCGCCACCACCGTCCTGGACGCGCTCGACCTGACCGTCGAGCCCGGCGAGGTGATGGCCCTGCTCGGCCCGTCCGGTTCCGGCAAGACCACGGCGCTGCGGGCGGTGGCCGGGTTCGTCACCCCGGCCGCCGGACGGGTGCTGATCGGCGGCCGGGACGTCACCGGCCTGCCCCCGTACAAGCGCGGCATCGGCATGGTGGTCCAGCAGTACGCCCTCTTCCCGCACCTGCGGGTCGAGCAGAACGTCGCCTTCGGGCTGCGGGCCAACCGCACCCCGCGCGCCGAGGTCGGCCCGCGGGTCGCGGCCGCGCTGGAGATGACCGGCATGGCCGACTACGCCCGTCGCTACCCGCGCGAGCTGTCCGGCGGCCAGCAGCAGCGGGTCGCGATCGCCCGCGCGCTGGCCATCCGGCCCGGCGTGCTGCTGCTGGACGAGCCGCTGTCCGCGCTCGACGCCCAACTGCGCTCGGGCATGCTCGCCGAACTGGCCCGGCTGCACCGCGAGTTGCCGGACGTGTCGATCCTCTACGTCACCCACGACCAGATCGAGGCGCTCACCCTCGCCGACCGGATCGCCGTCCTCGACCAGGCCCGGCTGCAGGACTGCGGCACCCCGCACGAGCTCTACCGCACCCCCCGCACCGCCTTCACCGCGGGCTTCGTCGGCAGCGCCAACCTGCTGCGGGTCCGCGCGGAGGGCCACGGCGTGTTCCGGCTCGGCACGGCCGCGCTGCGCGTGGCGGAACATCCCGGCGTCCCCGGGCCGGCCCCGGGAGCGGAGGCGACGATGTGCCTGCGCCCGCACGTGCTGAGGCAGTTGGCCTCCGAAGACGCCCCCGACGCCACCCCCGGCACGGGCGGCTACCCCGACACGGACCCCGGGATCGGTCCGGCCGGCGAGGTCAACGTGCTGCACGGCACCGTGACCGGCGTGCAGTGGCGCGGCCACACCCACCGGCTGCTGGTCGAGGCGTACGGCCATGAACTGCGCGCCGACGTCGGCGACCTGCGGCAGCCCCCGGCGGTCGGCGCGCGGATCGCGCTCGCCTTCGACCCGCAGGACGCGGTGCTGCTGCCCGGCGGGCTGACCGCCGGCGCGGCGGACGGCCGCACCGCACCCGCGGCGGGAGGTGCCGGCGATGGCGTCGGCTAGCGCGGAGCGCGCAGGGGCCGGGCCGCGCGCGGACACCGGCGGCCGGCCGGTGCGGCGGCGCGGCGTACCGGGCCCGCTGTGGGCGGTGCCGCCCGTGGCCGCGCTCGGCCTGGTCTTCCTCTATCCGCTGGCGCTGGTGGTCAAGCAGTCCTTCTCGCCCGACGCGGGCGGCCACTCCACCAGGCCCTGGTCGCAGGTGTTCCAGGAGCAGTCCTTCCGCACGGCACTGTGGAACACCGTCTGGATCGCGGCCGGTTCGACCGCCGGCTGCCTCGTCCTCGGCTTCGTGCTCGCCCTGGTGATCGCCTTCGTGCCGTTCCCCGGCGGGAAGCTGCTCAGCCGGTTCATCGATGTCTTCCTCGCCTTCCCGTCCTTCCTGATCACCCTCGCGCTGCTCTTCGTCTACGGCACGGTCGGCATGGCCAACGGGCTGTGGACGGACGCGACGGGTGCGTCCAGCGGGCCGGTGGACTTCCTGCACACCCCGTGGGGCGTGCTGCTCGCCGAGGTCACCTACTTCACGCCGTTCGTGATGCGGCCGCTGCTCGCGGCGTTCTCGCAGGTCGACACCGCCCAGTTGGAGGCCGCGGCGTCGCTGGGCGCGCGGGCGCCGCGGATCGTCCGGCAGGTGATCCTGCCCGAGGCGCTGCCGTCGCTGGCCGCCGGGGGCGGACTGGTCCTGGTGCTGTGCCTCAACGAGTTCGGGATCGTGCTGTTCACCGGCGCCAAGAACACCACCACGCTGCCGACGCTCGTCTACAGCAAGGCGATCCTCGACGGGGACTACCCCGGGGCGTGCGTGGTCGCGGTGGTGTCGGTGGCGCTGTCGGTCTCCTTGTACGGGCTCTACCGGGCCCTGGTGGCCCGCACCACGGGAGGTGCGCGCCGTGCTGGTGCATAGCCGGGCGGGCCGGATCGCGGCCTGGGTGGTCTTCTTCGTGCTGTTCCTGCCGCTGTTCGCGCTGCCGTTCCTGGTCATCGTGATGGCGTCGTTCGCGACCAACTGGAGCGGGGCGTTCCCCTCGCACCCGACGTTCGCGCACTACCGCGCCGTCGGCGGCGGGGACTCCCTGCACGCGCTCACCACCAGCCTGCTGACGGCCCTGTGCGCCAGCGTGCTCGCGCTCCTGGTCGGGGGGTGGGCCGCGCTGGCCGCCGAGAAGCTGCGCGGGGGCACGCGCAAGGTGATCGACGCGCTGTTCGTGCTGCCGGTCGCCGTGCCGTCGGTGGTGGTCGGGCTCTCGCTGCTCGTCGCCTTCTCCCAGCCGCCGTTCCTCCTCAACGGCACCGCGAAGATCGTCATCCTCGCGCACACCGTCCTGGTCACCGCGTTCGCCTACCAGTCGGTCGGCGCGGCGCTGGCACGGCTCGATCCGGCGTACGAGCAGAGCGCGGCGAGCCTGGGAGCACGGCCGGCGTACGTGCTGTGGCGGGTCCGCCTCCCGCTGCTGCTGCCGTCCCTCACCGCCGCCGCGGGGCTCTGCTTCGCCCTGTCCATGGGGGAGTTGAGCGCCACGATGATGCTCTACCCGCCCGACTGGATGCCGTTGCCCGTGCAGATCTACGGGGCCACCAACCGGGGCTCGCTCTTCGAAGGGGCCGCGCTGGCGGTCGTGCTCATGGTCAGCACCCTGCTGGTGCTGCTGGTGATGGGCCGGGTGCGGACCCGCGCCACCTACCGCTGACCCCGATCCCCCGGGCCTCCGTACGTCAGCACTTCCGAACGTCCACCCCACGCAATGACTCTCAAGGAGTGAGATCTGCCATGCGCAGGAGCAACAGGAGCAGCCGTCCGCTCAGCCCGGTCGCCGCCGGGAGCGCGGTCGCCGTGATGGGACTCGTACTCGCCGGATGCGGCGGCTCGTCGTCCGCGGACAGCGGGAAGCCCTCGACGGAGGTGACGGTGTACAGCGCGGACGGGCTGCACTCCGACACCGGGGACGGCTTCTACAACAAGGTGTTCAAGGATTTCACGGCCAAGACCGGGATCAAGGTCAAGTACGTGGAGGGCGGTTCGGGGGAGGTCGTGCAGCGGCTGGTGCGGGAGAAGTCGAACACCCAGGCCGACGTCGTGGTGACGCTGCCCCCGTTCATCCAGCAGGCGCAGCAGAAGGGGCTGCTGGCGCCGTACCGGCCCGCGGGCGTGGACAAGGTGGCCGCGGCGGACAAGGACGCGAACGGCGCGTGGGAGTCCATCGTCGACAACTACCTGTGCTTCATCTACAACACCAAGGACCTGGCGCAGCCCCCGAAGACGTGGAACGACCTGATGGACGCCAGGTTCAAGGGGAAGTTGCAGTACTCGACGCCGGGCGTCGCGGGTGACGGCACCGCCGTGGTGATCAAGGCGATGCACGACATGGGCGGCAAGGGCCCGGCGATGGACTACCTGAAGAAACTCCAGGCGAACAACGTGGGTCCGTCGGCCTCGACCGGCCAGCTCGCCCCCAAGGTGGACAAGGGCGAACTCACGGTGGCCAACGGCGACGTGCAGATGAACTTCGCCGACCAGGCGTCGATGCCGCACCAGGGCATCTTCTTCCCGGCGGTGAGCGACACGGCCAGGCCGACCACGTTCGCGCTGCCGTACGCGGCCGGGCTGGTCAGGAACGGCCCGCACCAGGACGCCGGCAAGAAGCTGCTGGACTACTTCCTCACCCCGGCCGTGCAGCAGGAGGTCTCCGCGGTGGGCGGCGGGTTCGCGGCCCGCACCGATGTGACCGCGACCGACCCGAACGCGGCCGGCCTGAAGAAGCTGATGGCCGGCGTGGACGTCTTCACCCCGGACTGGACGGACATCAACGACAACCTCGACGCGTACGTGGACGCGTGGAGGTCCGCCACCGGCAGCAGTTGATCCGCAGGCTGGACGGCCGGGGCGGCGCGGACCCGCCCCGGCTAGGCTGGTGACCTCAGGCGGTACCCAGGACAGGAGAGCGACCCGTGTCGACCCGCAGGCCCATCGATTCGTGGCTCACCGACATGGACGGCGTGCTGATCCACGAAGGCACCCCCATCCCGGGCGCGGACGCGTTCATCACGGGGCTCAAGGCGTCCGGCAAGCCGTTCCTGGTGCTGACCAACAACTCCATCTACACCCCGCGGGACCTGCACGCGCGGCTGACCCGGATGGGCCTGGACGTGCCGGTGGGCAACATCTGGACCTCGGCGCTGGCCACCGCGAAGTTCCTGGACGACCAGCGGCCCGGCGGCACCGCGTACGTCATCGGCGAGGCCGGCCTGACCACGGCCCTGCACGACGTCGGCTACATCCTGACCGACCACGACCCGGACTACGTGGTGCTCGGCGAGACCCGCACCTACAGCTTCGAGGCCCTGACGAAGGCGATCCGGCTGATCAACGGCGGCGCCCGGTTCATCTGCACCAACCCCGACCAGACCGGCCCCTCGCCCGAGGGCGTGCTGCCCGCGGCGGGCTCGGTGGCGGCGCTGATCACCCGCGCGACCGGCAAGGACCCGTACTTCGTCGGCAAGCCGAACCCGCTGATGATGCGGGCCGGGCTGAACGTCATCGGCGCCCACTCCGAGACCAGCGCGATGATCGGCGACCGGATGGACACCGACGTGCTGGCCGGGCTGGAGTCCGGCATGAAGACGTTCCTGGTGCTCACCGGTCTGACCACGGTGGCCGACATCGACCGCTACCCCTTCCGGCCGTCCCGCGTGGTCGACTCGATCGCGGACCTCGTCGACGAGATCTGAGCACGGTCCCCGACGGCGGGTTCCGGAGGAGAAGGCAGAGCGGGCCGGAAGACCGGCAAGGACGCGCCGTTTTTACTCTCCGTAGATGAACAGTCACCCCAATGGACCACTGAGCGGCCGCCCGGAGTGCGTGCGGCCGCCGGCAACGGAATCTTCGTAAGCACCGGGCGCGGGTCCCCGCTCCCGGCTGAGCGGAGGTCCTCATGTTTGGTCTGAAACTGCCCGCCATCGCCGCTGCCGGCGCTGTCGCCGTGCTGGCCGTGGGCGGTGTGTCCGGACTCCCGAAGACGGCTGTGGCCGACGACGGCGGCGGGGGATCGGGCAACTCGTCGAGCAGTTCCTCCAGTTCGTCGAGCAGTTCGTCGAGCAGCTCGTCGTCCGGCGCGGGCGGCATGGACGTCTCGCCGCGCACCGTCGCCCCTGGCGGCGTGGTCTCCCTGCACCTTGCGACCTCCTGCAAGGCCGGGAAGACCGCGACGGCCAGCGCCGACGTCTTCGTGGACACCGTGACCCTGGCCCCGTCGGGTGACGGCAAGGGCATGGAGGGCGACGCGTTCATCAAGTCCGACGCCGTCGAGGGCTCGTACTCGATCGCGGTGCACTGCCAGGACGGCTCCAGCTCGGCCAGCGCCTCCATCACGGTCAGCACGAGCAGCAGCGTCTCGCCGATCACCCCGCTCAACCCGGTCAACCCGGTGCCGGCCGGCGGCGGCGGCGCGGCCCACCAGCTCGCCGCCCGCAGCGGCAGTGCCGAGCAGCTCGCGGCCGGCCCCGCGGCGGCCGGTGAGAGCACCGGCCCGCTGCTGGTCACCGGCGGCGTCGCCGCGGTGGGCCTGGCCGGGCTGCTGCTCCACCGGCGTCGCAGTGCGGCCCGCGGCTGACCCGGCATGCACGACGGGGAGGACGCCGAGGGTGTTCAGGCCGACACCCGTGCCCGGCCCGACAGCAGGACGTGGACGGCCCTCGCGGTCGGCCTGGTCCTGCTGGCGGCCTGGCTCACAGGACACGGTTCCGGCGGTGGTACCGCCACTGCCGGGACCGGCCGTGCTCAGGCCGCGGCGGCCGACGACCATCCGCCGCACCTGTACGCGGCGCACGCGGCACTGCCCGCGTCCGACCCGGTCCGGATCGACATCGGATCGATCGGGCTGCACGCTCCGCTGGTCGGGCGCGGGCTGACCGACGGCACGATCGACCCGCCGCCCTACTCCACCCCGAAGGTCGCCGGCTGGTACACCGGCGGCCCGGCCCCGGGGTCGGACGGCGCGGCGCTGATCGTCGGGCACGTCGACACCGAGACCGGCCCCGCGGTGTTCTTCCCGCTGAGCACCATCAAGCCGGGCGCGCTGGTCGAGGTGACCCGGGCGGACCACTCGGTCGCGGACTTCTCCGTCGAGGCGGTGGAGATCGTCCCCAAGGACCACTTCGACGCCACCCGGGTCTACGGCTCCGACGCCGCGAACCGCCCGGAACTGCGGCTGATCACCTGCGGCGGCGACTTCGACAGCGCCCGGCAGGCCTACTCGGCGAACGTGGTGGTGTACGCCTCGCTGACCGGCTCGCGCGCGGCGCCCGGCGGCCGGGCTTAGGGTGCGAAACGGTGCAAGGGTGCCCACGCCGGTGGGCCCGCGACCAGGGAGGAAACGGACGGACACGGCCGGGACGGCCTGCGCGACGGCGCACGCGACGCCCGGCGGGACGGCGTACGGAACCGTGTGCGGAACGGTGTGACGATCACCCGATCGGAGGTCCGGATGCCCAGGCGTGACCCGAAGGGGAACAGGTGGCGCCCCGCGCCCGGAACACCCGGCGCGCCCGCGAGGCCGGCACCGGACCGGGTCGGTGAGGCGCGGGCCGGCGGCACCCCGCCGGGGCTGCGCGGCGACCTCGAGCAGTTGCTCGGCCCGGGCAAGGTGCTCGGCGGCATCTCCGACCTGGTGCGCTACGCGTCCGACGCGAGCCCGTACCGCTTCGTACCGCAGGTCGTGGTCGTCCCCGACAGCGTCCAGGACGTCGTGAAGCTGATGGCGTACGCCCGCGGGCAGCGCCGCAACCTCGTCTTCCGGGCGGCGGGCACCAGCCTCAACGGGCAGGCGCAGGGCGAGGACATCCTCGTCGACGTGCGGCGCCACTTCAGCGGCGTCGAGGTCGAGGCCGGCGGCGACCGGGCCCGGGTGCTGCCCGGCACGGTCCTGGCCCGGGTGAACTCCGCGCTGGCCCGGCACCGGCGGGTGCTGGGCCCCGACCCGGCCAGCGCGGCCGCGGCCACCGTCGGCGGGGTGCTGGCGAACAACGCCTCCGGGATGGCCGCGGGCACGAGCCGCGACTCCTACCGCACCGTCGTGTCGCTCACCGCGGTCCTGCCCTCGGGCACCGTGGTGGACACCGGTGACGCCGACGCCGACGCGGCGCTGGCCGCCGCGGAACCGGAACTCCACCAGGGCCTGCTGGACCTGAAGGACGAGATCGAGGGCGACCCGGAGCTGATCGCCCGGATCCGCACCAAGTACGCGATCAAGAACACCAGCGGCTACCGGCTGGACGCCTTCCTCGACGCGGAGACCCCCGCGCAGATCCTGCGCGGGCTGATGGTCGGCTCGCAGGGCACCCTCGGTTTCGTCGCGGAGGCGGTCTACGCGACGCTGCCGACCCGCCCGGCAGTCACCGCCGGGCTGCTGTTCTTCCCCTCGCTCGACGCCGCCGCGGCCGCGGCACCGCTGTTCGCGCAGGCCGGCGCGGAGGCCGTCGAGCTGATGGACGGCCACGTGCTGCGCGCGTCCGTGGGCGTGGCCGGGGTACCGGCGGACTGGGCCGAGCTGCCGCGGGAGTGCGCCGCGCTGCTGGTGGAGTTCCGGGCCGCCGACGAGACCGAGCTGGCCGCGTACGAGCGGGCCGCCCGACGGGTCTGCGACGACCTCGGGCTGATCCTGCCGGTGCCGTCGGCCCGCAACGGCTTCAGCCGCGACCCCGACGAGACCGGCCGGCTGTGGCGCGCCCGCAAGGCGTTCGTGGCCGCGGTCGGCGGCAGCAGGCCGCCCGGCACCACCCTGATCACCGAGGACTTCGCGGTGCCGCCGGCCCGGCTGGCCGAGGCGTGCGCGGAACTGCTGGCGCTGCAGGAGCGGCACGGCTTCGACGCGGCCGTCGCCGGTCACGCCGCCCACGGCAACCTGCACTTCCTGCTCGCCTTCGACGCGTCCGACCCGGCCGACGTGGAGCGCTACGCCGCCTTCATGGACGACTTCTGCCACACCGTCACCGAGCGGTTCGACGGGTCGCTGAAGGCCGAGCACGGCACCGGGCGCAACCTCGCGCCGTTCCTGGAACTGGAGTGGGGCCCGCGCGCCACCGCCCTGATGTGGCGGATCAAGGCGCTGCTCGACCCCGACGGCATCCTCGCCCCCCGTGTCGTCCTCGACCAGGACCCGCGCGGCCACCTGCGCGGCCTCAAGACGCTCCCGGCCACCGAGGCCGCCGCCGACCCGTGCATCGAGTGCGGGTTCTGCGAACCGGTCTGCCCCAGCCGGGACCTGACCACCACGCCCCGGCAGCGGATCGTGCTGCGCCGCGAGATGTACCGGCAACCGCCGGGCTCGCCCGTGCTCCAGGAACTCCTCGACGCCTACGGCCACGACGCCGTCGACACCTGCGCCGGCGACTCGCTGTGCGCCACCGCGTGCCCGGTCGGCATCGACACCGGCGCGCTCATGAAGGACTTCCGCCGGCTCCGGCACACCCGCGCCGAGCAGCGCGCCGCCGCCTCGCTCGCCACCCACTGGCAGACCGCCGAACGCGCCGTCCGCACCGCCCTGTCCGCGGCCGCCGCCGTCCGCGACCGGGCCGGCGACCGGCCGCTCACCTCGGCCGCCGCGCTCGCCCGCCGCGCATTGCGCCCCGAACTCGTCCCGGAATGGCTGCCGGAGACACCCCGGCCCGCGCCGCACCTGCCGCGTACCTCGCGCCAGGGCGCGGCCGCGGTCTACTTCCCCTCCTGCGTCAACCGGATCTTCGGCCCCCCGGCCGGCGCCGGCCGCGGCTGGGTGGTCCAGTCCCTGGTCACGCTCGCCGCGCGGGCCGGCCAGCCGCTGTGGATCCCGCCCGACACCACCCGCACCTGCTGCGCCACCATCTGGCACTCCAAGGGGTACGACGCCGGCAACGCGGTGATGGCGAACCGGGTGGTGGAGCACGCCTGGGCGTGGACCGGCGGCGGGCGGCTGCCCGTCGTCGTGGACGCCCAGTCCTGCGCGCTCGGGCTCTCCCGCGACGTGGTGCCCTACCTCACCGACACCAACCGGGAACTCCACGCCGAACTCACCATCGTGGACGCGGTGGCCTGGGCGGCCGGCCAGCTGCTGCCCAAGCTCACCGTGACCCGGCCGCTGGACTCCGCCGTCCTCCACCCCACCTGCGCGGCGACCCACCTCGGTGCCACCGCCTCCGGTGCCGGCGCGCTCGAAACCCTCGCGCGGGCCTGCGCGCGCGAGGTGGTCGTACCCGATGACGCGGGGTGCTGCGGCTTCGCCGGCGACCGGGGCATGCTGCACGAACCCCTCACGGCCGCGGCGACCCGGCCCGAGGCGGAGGAGGTCGCCGCGCGGGCCTTCGGGGCCCACCTCTCGGCGAACCGGATGTGCGAGTTGGCGATGGAGCATGCGACGGGGGAGGCGTACGAGTCCGTACTCGTCGCGCTCGAACGCGGAACACGAGGGTGCCCCTGACCCCCCAGGGTGCCCCTGCCTGTGGCTCACGGGACCTTGCGGTCCGCCGTGGCTCGTCGCGCAGTTCTCCCCCAGCCTGGCGGCTGGGAGGTGCCCCCACGCGCCCCCTGATGGTTGCCCTCTCTCCGCGGAGGAACCCGCACAACCTCGGGGGTGGCTACCTTCTTTTCGCGGGGGGAGCCGCACAATCCAGGGGCGCGGGGAACTGCGCGAACAACCACGGCGGACCGTAAGGTCCCTCCACCGGCAGGACGGGGCACCTCCCTGGGCTGGACCTTCTTTTCGCGGAGGGAGCCGCGCAAACCAGGGGCGCGGGGAACTGCGCGAACAACCACGGCGGACCGTAAGGTCCCTCCACCGGCAGGACGGGGCACCCTGGGGGGTCCGGGGCACCCTGGTGGCACCCTCAGGGGTCCGGGGGATGCATAGGGAGCGGGCGGGGGACGGGGGCGAGGAGGAGCAGGACGACGTCGTCGGAGAGCGACCCGCCGGCATGGCGCAGCAGATCCGCGTAGACCCGCTCGACCGCGCCGTCGAGATCGTGCCCGCAGCCGGCGACGAGGGGCCCGACCCGCTCGGACAGCGGGTAGAACGTGTTGTCGTGCGGGCTGCGAGCCTCGATCACGCCGTCGGTGCACAGCACGAGGACGTCCCCGGGCAGCAGCTCGACCCGCCAGGACGCGGGCCCGCTCGCGACGACCGGCGCGGGGGAGGGGTCGGTGGAGGGCTCGGTGCGTGCCGCACCCGGGAGCACGGTGGCGCCCGCTCCCGCGGGCGGGGGCTCCGGGGAGGGGATCATGTCGGCGAGCCCCAGCGGCACCCAGGGGTCGACCGGTTCGAGCGTCTCCACGGAGCCGTCGCGCGAGACCCGCAGCGGCGCCACGTGCCCGTAGTGCAGCAGCTCGACGCTGCCCGGCTTGTCGAACTGCGCGAAGAGCGCGGTGATGAAGTCCCCGGTGTCGACGTGCCGGGCCACGCTCGTGTCGACCCGCGCGGCGACCGTGTCGAGCCCGCCCTCGTCGAACGCCGCCTCGCGGAACGCGCCGAGCACCACCGCCGAGGTCTGCACGGCGGCCAGCCCCTTGCCGCGGACGTCGCCGATGAGGGCGCGCACGCCGTGCGGGGTCTCCAGGACGGCATAGAGGTCGCCGCCGATCTGGGCCGCGTCGGCGGCCGAGACGTACCGCACCGCGAGCCGTACCGCGCCGACGCGGGGCGCGGGCGGGTGCATCAGGGCATGCTGGGCGGCCTCGGCGACGGACGCGATCGCGGTGAACGCCTTCGCGCCGGTCTCCCGGCGCCAGGCGATGTAGATACTGAAGAGGCTGACCAGGGCGTAGGCGAACAGCTGCCCGAACAGGACGTCGTGGTCGGGGATGTCGGTGACCCCGTCGTACGGCGTGAGCGCCGCTTGGACGGCGGCGCCGAGCAGGCTGACGAAGAGTGTGCGCTGCCAGCTGACGGTGATCGCGGCGAGCGGCGGTGCCACCACGATGCCGGGCGTCAGGAAGTGGTCGCGGCCCGCGATGATGTCGGCGAGCACCACCAGGACGATGGCCGTCAGCGGCAGGGACAGGCCCATGCGGGAGAGGTAGTCGCTCTCCAACCGCTGTACGGCTCGAACCCAGGCGTTCTTCACATGGTGTACCTATCTGGCCTTCCCGGCCGCGTCAGCCGCGCGCCTCCCCGTCACCAGGCGGCCGAATGCACGGACCCGGCCTGGCAGCAGAGGAAACGCTCCGAACAGCTCCAACGTTCCCCGATTCACCCGCACGTGCAACCTGATGCTGGGCGCTACCCCGCGAGGGCCGGCCGCCAAACCTTCCCGGGCCGCCGAATTCCGGCTCGGGCGTCCGCATGCCGCGGTGCATGAAAGTTCTGCGACATCAGGGCGAGTTGGGGTGGTCGTGACACCGGAGGGCTCCCTAGGGTCGGCGTGTACCTGCCACCCTGGCCGGTCGACTTCCCTCGCGCTGGAGGACTCCCCGTGCGTCTTCGACTGATCGCGTCCACCGCTGTCGTCACCGCCTTCGGACTGCTGGCGATCCCGGCATCCGCGGCGAGTGCGGGTCCGGGTGCCCCGGGCATCGGCGACCCGTACTACCCCACTTACGGCAACGGCGGCTACGACGTCTCGCACTACGCCCTGGATCTCGGCTACCAGCCCGCCACCGACACCCTGACCGGCACCACCACCATCACCGCGACCGCGACGCAGGGCCTGACCAGCTTCGACCTGGACTTCGCGCTCGACGTCAGCAAGGTCACCGTCAACGGCCGGGCGGCCCGCTTCGCCACCAGCGGGGAGCAGGAGCTGGTGATCACCCCGGACCGGCCGATCGCCAAGGGCGGCCGGCTCAGCGTCGCCGTCACCTACTCCGGGGTGCCCTCGAAGGTCCAGCGCTACGGCTTCACCTCCTGGATGCGCACGCCCGACGGGGGCGTCGCCGCCAACGAGCCCGAGTCCGCGTGGTGGTGGTTCCCCAGCAACGACCACCCCGCCGACAAGGCCACCTACGACGTGAACGTCCGCGTGCCCGCGGGCGACCAGGCGATCAGCAACGGCATCCTGGTCTCCCAGCGCACCAGGGACGGCTGGACCGGCTACCACTGGCGCGAGGACAAGCCCCAGGCCACCTACCTCGCCACCCTCGCCGTCGGGCACTTCGACGTGACCCACTCCCGCACCGCTACCGGCGTGCCCGTACTCAACGCCTACAGCCCCGACCTCGACCCGACCACCGCGGCCAACGCCCGCGCCAGCGTCGAGCGCACCGGCGAGATCGTCGACTTCCTCAGCGGCTACTTCGGCCCCTACCCGTTCGCGTCCGCGGGCGGCTACGTCCCGAACGTCACCGCCGGCTTCGCGCTGGAGACGCAGACCCGGGTCTTCTACAGCCCCAAGTTCTTCACCAAGGGCCCCGACACCTCCGTGGTCGCCCACGAACTGGCTCACCAGTGGTACGGCGACAGCGTCTCCCTGGACCGCTGGTCGGACATCTGGCTCAACGAGGGCTTCGCCGGCTACGCCGAATGGCTGTGGGCCCAGCACGAGGGCACCGGCACCCCGCAGCAGCTCGCCCAGCAGGTCTACGACGCCCACCCGGCCGACGACGCGTTCTGGACCGTCGAACCCGGTGACCCGGGCGCCGCGAACCAGTTCGACGACGCCGTCTACGACCGGGGCGCCGTCGCCATCCAGGCGCTGCGCGACACCATCGGCGACACCGCCTTCCTGCGGCTGCTCAAGTCCTGGCCGACCCAGCACCGCTACGGCAACGGCACCATCGCCGAGTTCGAGGCCCTCGCCGAGCGGCTCTCGGGCAAGGACCTGGGCGACTTCTTCACCACCTGGCTCTACACCAAGGCCAAGCCCGCCTCCTTCCCCGCCGGCCCGGCCGCGCGCTGACCTGCCCGGCGCGGGCCGACCCCGCGCCGTACGGCACCATGGACCGCGGGCGGGGTCTGTCCCCGCCCGCGGGCAGGGCGGTGCGGTGGCGGTGGGGCGCCGCGGCCGCCGGCGCGGCGAGGCGGGCGAGGGGTGCGGTGTGAGCGCGGTGGAGACGGGCCCCGGGCTGCGGGCGGACTGCGGGAAGTGCTTCGGGCTGTGCTGCGTGGCGCTGGCCTTCGCCCGGTCCGCGGACTTCGCGGTCGACAAGGACTCCGGCGAGCCGTGCCGCAACCTGACCGACGGGCACCGCTGCGGCATCCACTCCCGGCTGCGCGCCGACGGCTACCGGGGCTGCACCGTCTACGACTGCTTCGGCGCGGGCCAGCAGGTCTCCCAGGTCACCTTCGGCGGCCGGGACTGGCGCGGCGACCCGGACGGCGGCCGGGCGATGTTCGACGCGTTGCCCCGGATGCGCCAGCTGCACGAGCTGCTCGCCTACCTCACCGAGGTCCGCGACCGGCCGGCCGCCGCCGAGCTGCACCCCGCGGCCGACCGGGAACTGGCCCGGGTCCGGGCGCTGACCGGGCTCGGCGCGCCGGAACTGGCCGCCCTCGACCTCGACGCGGAGCGGGCCGCCGTCAACCCGCTGCTGCTGCGGGCGAGCGAGCTGATCCGGGCCCAGGCACCCGGCAGGCGGCGGGCCGGGCGGCGCGGCGCCGACCTGCTGGGGGCCCGGCTGCGCGGCGCCGACCTGCGGGGCACCGACTTCCGCGGCGCCTGCCTGATCGGGGCCGACCTGCGCGGGGCGGATCTGCGACTGGCCGACCTGATCGGCGCGGACCTGCGGGACGCGGACCTGCGCGGCGCGGACCTGACCGGCGCGGTCTTCCTCACCCAGTCCCAGGTGAACGCGGCCCGCGGCGACGCCGGCACCCGCGTCGCGCCGGGCCTGGACCGCCCCGCGCACTGGGCCTGAGGGCCCCGAGGGCAACGTGATGGGGCACCCCGATGAGGGCACCTCGATCAGGGCAAGGAAAAAGCCCCCCGCTTCCGCGGAGGGCCTTCGTCCTTCAGGTGCGCCGCCAGGGACTCGAACCCCGGACCCGCTGATTAAGAGTCAGCTGCTCTAACCAACTGAGCTAGCGGCGCCTGCTGACGTGGGAGATCGTACCGCATGACCGGGGCGCGAAAAAAATCAGATGCTCATACTGAGCAGCACCGGGGCGGCGCGCTCGTGCAGCGTGTCCACGGCCGGGCGCAGCCGGTGCGCCTGGGCGTAGGGCATCGACAGCGCGAGGCAGGCCACGGTGCTGCCGATGGTGACCGGGATCGCGGCGCAGACGGTGCCGACCGCGTACTCCTGCAGGTCGAGGGTGGGGACGCTGGCGGGCTGCCGCTCCAGCTTGGTGAGCAGCACCCGGTCGTCGATCTCGGTGCGGGAGGTGAGCCGGGCCGGGCGGTGCCGGGACAGGTGCTCGCGGCGCCCGTTGTGGTCGAGCTGGGAGAGCAGGCACTTGCCGACCGCGCTGGCGTGGGCGGCCGAGCGGAAGTCCACCCACTCGTTGACCTTCGGCGCGTTGGGGCCGTCGGCGAAGTCGATGATCCGCACCTCGCCGTCGTCGTACCGGCTGAAGTAGACCGCGGCGCCGACCTCGTCGCGCAGCTGGATCAGGATCTCCTTGAGCTTCTCGGCGAGTGCGAGGTCGCGGTTGGCCGCGCCGAGGAGTACCAGGGACTCGCCGACCACGTAGCCGCCACCCGGCAGGAAGCCGAGATAACGCTCGCGACGCAGCATCGAGAGCAATTGGCCGAGATAACTCATGGGCACGCCGACTTCGCGGGCGAGTTGCTCGGCGGAGATGCCGTCACGGTGCGTGTTGACGGATTCCAGTACGCGGAGTGCGTACTGGACCGCGTACACGGCCGGTCCGGCCTGTCGGTGTTCCAGCGCCACGGTGACCCCCTGCAAGGTAAGACCGTCTGCGTCCCCGGGCTCCGCCGCTGGTCGTGGGGCAGCGTCGAGGCTGACCCGCGAGGGAACCGCCACCCACGATAGCCCCAATGGCCTTTCCGGCAGAGGCGGTTGAATGGGATTCCAAGCCTCCGCAGGCGTATATGCAGGAAGGGGGCACGGTGGCATATGACTGGGTCATTGCCCTCTTTGCGGCGATCTGCAAGTGCTGTTCTGCCGGGGGCTCACGGAGGCGGGAATAAGGCCGGCGCGCGCTCCGGTTGCACCCCTTGCGGGCGTCCGTCGCCCGGCACGGCACCCGGCTCGGTGGGCGAGGTCCTCCCACCCCGCGCGGGGCGCGACGATCGAGGACCGAGGAGGCGCCCGCAGTGCCTGACGTAAGCCTGCCCGACCAGGGACACGGTATCCGCGGAACGCTCCGCGGGAATGCACCGGTACCGCTGTCCGTACTGGATCTGGCCACCGTCGGCAGCGGCTTCACCGCCACCGACGCGCTGCGCACCAGCGTGGAGATCGCCCGGATCGCCGAGACCCGCGGGTACCACCGGATGTGGGTCGCCGAGCACCACTCGATGCCCGGTGTGGCCAGCTCGTCGCCCGCCGTGATCCTCGCCCACCTCGCCGCCCACACCGGCACCCTGCGGCTCGGCTCCGGCGGGGTGATGCTGCCCAATCACGCGCCGCTGGTGATCGCCGAGCAGTTCGGCACCCTGGAGGCGCTGGCCCCCGGCCGGATCGACCTGGGCCTGGGCCGCGCGCCGGGCACCGACGGTGCGACCGCCGCCGCGCTGCGCCGTACCGACACCCTCAACGAGGGTGCCGACGACTTCCCGCGCCAGCTCGCCGAACTCACCCGCTTCCTTGACGACGAGTTCCCCGACGGCCACCGCTACGCCTCGATCCACGCGATCCCCGGCCCGGTGCAGGGCAGCGCGCCCGGCGGGGTGCAGTCCCCGGCCCGGCCGAGCGTGTGGCTGCTCGGGTCGTCCGGCTTCAGCGCGCAGTTGGCCGGAATGCTCGGGTTGCCGTTCTCCTTCGCGCACCACTTCTCGGCCGCGAACACGGTGCCCGCGCTCGCCCTCTACCGCGAGTCGTTCCGCCCCTCCGACGTGCTCGACCGCCCCTACGCGTCGATCGGCGTGGCCGCGCTGGCCGCCGACGACCCGGAGGAGGCCCGCCGCCAGGTGCTCACCGGCGCGCTGAGCATGCTCCGGCTGCGCACCGGCCGCCCCGGCCTGGTGCCGACCCCCGACGAGGCGGCGGCGTACGCGTTCAGCCCCATCGAGCGGGACTTCGTCGACTCCTGGCTCGGGAACGTGATCTACGGCGACCCGGCGACCGTCCGGACCGGGCTCGACGATCTGGTCCGCCGCACCGGCGCCGACGAGCTGGTGATCACCGCCAACGCGCACACCCCCTCCGCCCGGCTGCGCTCGTACGAACTGATCGCGGACGCCTACGACTTCCCGAAGGACGTCGCCGCCGCCTCCTGAACGCGTCGGCGCCGGTTACGCCCTGGTTACCCGCCGGTCGGTGGTCCGGCCGGCCGCCGGCCGCCGGCCCCTGCTTAAGGGCGTCTTAACGCCCCCGCAAAGCCGCTCGTCATCGCCGCGGACGAGCGGCTTCGCCCTGTCCGCCCGGCGGCCCGCCGCGCCCCGCCACCGCCAGATTGGTCTAGTCCAAGTCTGGTTCAGACCATTGACGTGCACTTGACCAAGGGTTAACCATTCTGGTCGCCCCCTGTTGTTCCTCCTTCTCCCCCCGGAGGTACTTGTGCAAGCCAGGTCAAGGAAGAGAACGTTCGTGGCCGCGGCCACGAGCGCCGCCGTCGGACTGGGGCTGTTCACCGCCCTCTTCGGCGGTATCGGCACCGCGCAGGCCGACTCCAGCGGCAGTGCCGCCAAGGCCGCGGCTGCCGCTCAGCCCGCGGCGGCGACCGCCTCCAGCGGCGGGGTCAAGATCGCGTACTACGACCAGTGGAGCGTCTACGGCAACGCCTTCTACCCCAAGAACCTGGACACCGAAGGCATCGCCGGCAAGCTCGACATCCTCAACTACTCGTTCGAGAACATCGATCCGAACAACCTCACGTGCTTCGAGGCGACCAAGGCGTCGGACTCCACGAACGAGCAGGACCCGAACGCGGGCGACGGCGCGGGCGACGCGTTCGCCGACTACCAGAAGTCCTTCGGCGCCGACATCAGCGTCAACGGCACCGCCGACGTCTACAACCAGCCGATCGTGGGCAACTTCAACCAGCTCAAGGAGCTGAAGGCGAAGTACCCGAACCTGAAGATCATCGCCTCGCTCGGCGGGTGGACGTACTCCAAGTACTTCTCCGACGCCGCCGCGACCGACGCCGGCCGCAAGAAGCTGGTCAGCTCCTGCATCGACATGTTCATCAAGGGCAACCTCCCGGTGCAGGGCGGCTACGGCGGCACCGGCAGCGCGGCCGGGATCTTCGACGGCTTCGACATCGACTGGGAGTACCCCGGCTCGCCCAACGGCCACGTCGGCAACCACTACAGCGCGAACGACAAGGCCAACTTCACCAAGCTGCTGGCCGAGTTCCGCACCGAGCTGGACGCCTACGGGGCGGCCAACGGCGGCAAGCACATGCTGCTCACCGCGGCGCTGCCGTCCGGCCAGGACAAGATCTCCACCATCGAGACCGACAAGATCGGGCAGTACCTCGACTACGCGAACGTCATGACGTACGACATGCACGGCGCGTTCGAGACCACCGGCCCGACCAACGTCCAGGACCCGGTCTACCAGTCGCCGAACGACCCCTCCGCGGCGATCCCGCCCGGCACCGAGAAGTACAGCACCGACAACGCCATCAAGGCCTGGACCCAGGGCGATGCGGCCTACGGGATCCCAGGGGGCATGCCGGCCAGCAAGATCACCATGGGCTATCCGCTGTACTACAGAGGCTGGACCGGAGTGGCGGCGGGCAGTAACCACGGTCTCTACCAGCCGGCGACCGGACCCGCCGCGGCCCGCAGTATCAGCGCGGTCCCGGGTGTGGCGTACTACAAGGAACTGAGCGGCATCGTCGACAACGCCTCGGACACCTTCTACGACCCGCAGTCGCAGGCGAACTACTTCTACAACGGCACCGAGTTCTGGACCGGCCTCGGCGCCCAGGAGATCCAGTCCAAGGCGGACTACGCGCACTGCAACGGGCTCGGCGGCTCGATGATGTACTCGCTGCTCGACCTCGATCCGGGGACGACGCTCTTCAACAAGATCATCACCGCGACCAACGGATCGGCATCCAGCTGCTCCGGCGGCACCACCGGCGGCACCACGTCCGGGACGTCCAGCGGCACCTCGTCGGGCACCACGGCCGGCACCACCACCGGGACGACCTCCGGCACGAGCACCGGCACGACCTCCGGGACCACGGCCGGCACCACCTCGGGCACCACGTCCGGGACGACCTCCGGGACGACCTCCGGCACGTCGACCGGTACGTCCACCGGCAGTTCGTCCGGCACCACGGGCGGCACCGGCGGCTGCACGCTCCCGTCCTGGAGCTCCTCGGCCATCTACGTCGGCGGCAACCAGGTCTCGTGGAACGGCCACAACTGGCAGGCCAAGTGGTGGACCACCAACGAGGAGCCCGGCACCACCGGCGAATGGGGTGTGTGGCAGGACCTCGGCGCCTGCTGACCCCTCCCGACCCCCCACACCGGGCGCGCCCTCGCGCGCGCCCGCCCTCCGGGGCCCGCGTCCTTACTCCCCCCGAGGACGCGGGCCCCGACCCCTCGCTATCTTCGGGGCCGTGAAGAGATATGTGATCCACGGACGGGAGGGCCTGGATCTGGGCCCGGCGCCGGGCCCGATCGCCTTCGGACAGCGGCGCGCCGAGGTCACGGCCCTGCTCGGCGACGACCCGGCGGTCTTCCGTATGGAGGGCAGGCTGCGGGACTACTTCCACCGCTGGTCCCTGAACCTCTCCTACGACGACGCGGAGCGGCTGGAGTTCGTCGCGGTGGAACTCGGTCCCGAAGTGCATTACCGCGGGGTCCCGTTGCTCGGACCGCCCTACGAGGACGTGCACGCCGAGCTGACCGCGCTCGGCCTGCACGGGGTCGAGGGCAAGGCCGGAATCGCCTTCAACGACCTCGGCTTCGCGGTCCTCGGCGCCCCGGACGACCCCCTGGTCCACACCTGGGGCGTCGAGATCTACCCGCCCGGCACGGAACTCGACCTCGACGACTACTGAGCGGGAGCGGTCGCGCGCGGCAGCAGGCCGCCGGACGCGGGGGTTGGTCCGCGCCGGCGGCCTGCCGGTGAGGGTTCCGCGGGTCAGCCGATGCAGCCGGGGACCGCGGTCGGGCTGGTGAGGCAGTTGTTCGGGGTGTTCGCGGCGACGCGGCTGATGCGCAGGTTCACCGTGCCGCCGTTGTTGTAGACCCCGCCGGGGTTCGTCCCGCCGGCCGTGTTGTTGGTGATGTTGCTCACGTTGACGGTGGAGGTCCCGCCGCTGACGCCGGGCACGCCGTTGGCGAGGCCGGCGCCGGGGCCGTTCGGGGTGGTGTTGTTGGTGAGGTTGCTGGCGTTGAGGGTCAGCGTCCCGATGTTGGCGATGCCGCCGCCCGCGTTGCCGGCCGTGTTCCCGCTGACCTGGGTGGCGTTGAGCACGAGCGTTCCGTCGTTGACCAGGCCGCCGCCGTTGTTCGCGGCGGTGTTGGCCGAGACGGTGCTCGCGGTGAACTGGGCCTGGGAGCCGTTGAACACGCTGACGCCGCCACCGTAGTTGGCGCTGTTGCCGCGGATCACGCTGGCGGTGACGGTCAGGCTGCCGTTGCCGGTGACGACGACCCCGCCGCCGGCCCCGGGCTGGACGGAACTGCCCGTCGCGTTGCCGTTGGTGAGAACGGCCGAACGCAGCGTCAGGTTGCCGCCGTCGACGGTGAGGATGCGGAACGTCCCGGACGTCCGGGTGAGGGTCGCACCGTTGCCGTTGACGACGACCGGCGAGGTGACGGCGGGGAGTTCGGCCGTCAGCCCGTAGGTGCAGCCGGGCGCCAGGTTGAGGGTGTCGCTCCCGGGGGTTCCGTTGGCCGTGTTGATGGCGGCCCGCAGAGCGGCCTCGCTGCATCCCACGGGAAGCGTCGCCGCGGAGGCCGAGGTGGCCAGTGCCGTCGAGGCGAGCGTGAGCGCTCCTCCTATGCACAGCACCTGGGCGGTCCGGACGAGGGACAGTCGGGTGAGCATGTCACTCCTTCTGCAGTGGTGTCCGCCGCGAACCGCCCCTCGGGTGAACGGCCGCCGGGCGCCGCGGTCGGAAGGTCGGGCAAGAGGTCCCCGCCCGGCTGCCGGGTGTCGCGGCGGGTGGCCCGATTTACGCCTGGTGGGCGTGCGGGATGCGTCTGCTGGCCGAACGCCGGGCGGCCGGGGGCGACGCCGGCGGTGCGGGCCGTGCCGCCGGGTGGCGCGCAGCCGACCGGGTGGCGGAGCCGGCCGCGAAGCAGGGACAGCGACGGGTCAGTTGAGGAGCCGGGAGATGCTCGCGGCGGCGACCGGGCGGGAGTAGTGCCAGCCCTGGCCGGTGTCGCAGCCGATCCGGCGGAGGCGGTCGGCCTGGTCGGCGTTCTCGACGCACTCCGCCGTGACGGTGAGGCCGAGGCGGTGGGCGAGGTCCACCAGGGCCTCGACGATGGTCTCGTCGGCCGGGTTGGGGTGTTCGGCCGAGCGGAAGCCCTGCACGAAGGAGCCGTCGAGCTTGAGGGCGGAGACGGGCAGGCGGCTCATGTACGCGAGGTTGGAGTAGCCGGTGCCGAAGTCGTCGATGGCGATGCGCACCCCCATCTCGTGCAGCGCGTGCAGGGCCTGGAGGGGGCGGCCGGCGCTGCCCATGACGGCCGACTCGGTGAGTTCGAGCTGGAGCAGGTGCGGCGGGAGGCCGGTTTCGTCGAGGATCGCGGCGACGTCGGCGACCAGGTCGGAGTCCCACACCTGGCGGACCGCCACGTTGACGCTCACCACCAGGGGGGTGCCCGGCCGCTCCTCCTGCCAGGCGCGGGCCTGCCGGCAGGACTCGGCGAGTACCCAGCGGCCCAGCTGCACGATCGAACCGTCCTCCTCGGCCAGCCCGATGAAGCGGTTGGGCGCGAGCCGCCCGAAGTGCGGGTGCTCCCAGCGGACCAGGGCCTCCACGCCGCGCAGGTCGCCGGTGTCGAGGGCGACCAGCGGCTGGTAGTCCAGCACGAACTCGCCGCGCTCGACGGCCTGCCGCAGCGTGCTGGACAGGGACTGGCGGGTCATCCGGTGCTCGTTGCGCTCCGGGTCGAAGAGCGTCCAGCGGCCCTTGCCGTCGTCCTTCGCCCAGTACAGCGTGGTGTCGGCGGCCTGCATCAGGCCGGTGGGTGAGGTGCCCTGGGCCTCCCGCTCGACCACGCCGATGCTCGCCGAGACCGCCAGACGCTGCCCGGCCACCTCGAACGGCCGCTGGAACGACGCCAGTACGGCCTCGGCGAGCTCGGTGGCCTGACCGGTGCCGGTGGAGTCCCGCAGCAGCAGCGCGAACTCGTCGCCGCCCAGCCGCGCGGTGAGGTGCCCGCCGGGCCCGGCGCAGGTCAGCAGCCGGCCGGCCACCGCGGCGAGCAGCTCGTCGCCGACGCGGTGCCCGAGGGTGTCGTTGATCGCCTTGAAGCCGTCGAGGTCCAGGTAGCACAGCCCGATCCGGCCGGTGCCGCGCTCGGGGGCGCGCTCGCACGCCTCGGCCAGCCGCTCGAAGAACAGCGCCCGGTTGGGCAGTCGCGTCACCGGGTCGTGCATCCGCAGGTGCCGCAACTCGCGGCGCAGGGCGTCGCGTTCGCCGACGTCCTCGACGGTCAGCAGCAGCGGGCGGGTGTCGGTGCGGGCGAGGGTGAGTTCGGCCCGCAGTTCGGTGCCGTCCGCCCGGGTGAGATGGCGGGTGCAGCGCAGCCGGCGCCGCCGCCCGGTGACGACCGCGTCGAAGGCGGCGTCGGTGTGCGGGTCACGCGCCGATCCGAGCAGCAGGCGCGCGTCGCTCGCCACCATGCGCTCCAGGGGGGTGCCCAGCAGCCGTGCGAGCGCGGCGTTGGCCGCCAGCACGGTGCCGTCGGGGCCGAGCAGCGCCATCCCCGTCCGGGCGACCGCGAAGGCGGCGCGGTAGTCGGCGGGTTCCGCCCCGCGGTGGCCGCCCGGTTCCGCCGCATGGTGCTCGCCCGGCTCCGCGGCATACGAGGAACGGCCCATCCGATCACTGCGCGTGATGGTCGCTGCCGTGCTGTCGGGCTCGACGCCGGGGCCGCCCGCGGGTCCGCCCATGGACTGCTCCCTGTTCGCACTTCCGTCACTGGCGATCATATGGGCTGGCGGAGTTGGCGATCCAGCGCCGCCCTGGTGATTTCCCGCACGCGTGCCGGTCCGGTGACCGCTTCTGCGCGTTCCGGTCGAGCAACTGATCGCCCTCCGCACACCATGACGCTCGGTAGTCACCCGAAGGGGTTCGCCGCGGCGACTCGCCCGAGGGGTGCGAGCGGGTGCCGCGCGCCGGGTCGCACCGCCACGCGCCCGCGCCGATCCGGCGCAACCCGCACGGAGCAGCCGAAACCGACAAAGCGCCACAATTCATAGCAATGTGGTGAGGGTCCCGGACGGAAAACCGAACCTCGCGGAGGTCGTTGTGCGGCTGCGCCGGTCAGACCTCGCGCCGGACGAGCCGGCGGGCGGTACCCCCGGAACGGGTACCGCCCCCCGGCCGTCCGGCGCGGGCCGCCGGGCCCTGCGCGCGTTCGCGGCCGCGGCGGCGGGCTTCGCCGCCCTGGTCGCGTGGACCCTGATGACCGGACCGGCCGCGGGCGCGGCGGCCGGCAGCGCGTGCCTGCTGCCGCGCGCCGCCGTGCACCACTCCGAGGGCGTCGACGGCTGGGACGGCGCCTACGCCCGGCCCAGCGGGGACGTCAAGGCGCTGATGGTCTTCCTGTCCTTCCCGGGCTCCACCCCCGAGTTGACCCCCGCGCAGGTCGCCGCCGACCACTACCCGGCCACCGGCCGGTTCTGGGAGACCGCCTCGTACGGGAAGTTCCGGCTGCACCTGCACGCCGAGAGCACATGGCTGCGGATGCCGCACCCGGCCACCGACTACCTGATCAGCCGTAACTGGGACGCCGCCGACCGCGCCGCCTACCTGCGCGACGCCCTCGCCACCGCCGACCCGACGGTGGACTTCGCGGGGTACGACGTGATCTACCTCGTCGCCGACCCCGACGCGCCCGGCGTCGACTCCGACGCCACCAAGGTGGTCAACCTCGCCGCACCCATGACCGTCGACGGCAACCCGATCCGCCGCATGGTGACCGTCTTCGAGCACCACCCGCCGGACCGCAACGTGCTCGCCCACGAGACCGGGCACGTCTTCGACCTGCCCGACCTGTACTACCAGCCGCCGCCCGGCAGCAGCGCGGACTGGGACACCCATGTGGGTGACTGGGACCTGATGGGCAGCCAGTTCGGACTGGCCCCCGACCCCTTCGCCTGGCACAAGTGGCGGCTGGGCTGGCTCGGCGCGGACCAGGTCGGCTGCATCACCGGCATCGGCACCACCTATCACGACCTCAGCCCCGACGAGACCCCCGGCGGCACGAAGCTCCTGGTGGTGCGCACCGGTCCGGACAGCGCGCTGGCCATCGAGGCCCGCACCCGTACCGGCAACGACCGCACGGCCTGCCGCGAGGGCGTCCTCCTCTACACGGTGCGGTCCGACCGCGAGTCGGGCGACGGGCCCATCGACGTGATCGACGGCCATCCCGGGCACTCCGCGTGCGGCGCCACCTCCGTCTACCCGGCACTGGCCGACGCGCCGCTGGGCGTCGGCGAGTCGTACGCGGTGCCCGACGGCAGCACCCAGGTCACCGTCACCGGCCGGCAGAGCGACGGCACCTGGTCGGTCCGGGTCTCCGAGGTGGCCACGCACGCCACCGACCAGGACGCCGACACCGGCGCGGCGGGCTGACCCGATGGCCAGTCCGGACCGTCCGACCGACCGCCACACCCCCGCCCGGCGCCGCAGACGCTCGCGCCCCGGTATACGCGCGGCCGCCCTCGCCGTCTGCGGCCTGCTCGCGGTCGGCTCCACGGTGATCGCCGAGCCGGAGCTGATCGGCTCGCACGGTGGTTCGCCGCCCGCGGACCGCCCCTGCGCGCTGCGCGCCAAGGACGGTGTCGCCATGTCGGAGGGCTTCCCCGCGCACCCGTACCACGGCACCGGCGAGGAGTTCGCGCCGTCCACCGGCAAGGTACGCGCGCTCACCCTGCTGATCGACTTCCCCGACGCCAAGGCGCCCTACAGTGCCCGCGAGCGCTACGCGGAGTTCTTCCCGGCGGTCAAGCAGTGGTACGCCAGCGCCTCCTACGGCCGGCTCGACTACGAGTCCACCCCGGTGCTGCGCTGGATACGCATGCCGCGGCCGTTCTCCGCCTACGGGATAGGCCGCGGCTACGGCTGGGACGCGCACACCGAGATGATGCGCGACCTGCTGAAGGTCGCCGACAAGAGCATCGACTTCCACGGCTACGACCTGGTCAACATCCTGGTCACCCCCAACGCCGGGCCGCCCGCCGACGAGGCGGTGCTCTCGGTGACCTGGACCGGCGCCTCGGCCGCCACCACCGACGACGGCACCCACCTGGACAAGGTCTCCCTGATATACGGCCACGACCAGTCCGGGTTCCGGGTCCTGGCCCACGAGAACGGCCACGCGCTCGGCCTGCCCGACCTCTACGACGCCGAGGACTTCGAGCGCACCGACCGGCTCGCCGGGCAGTGGGACACGATGTCCCTGGACTGGGGGCTCCAGGGCGACATGCTGGCCTGGCACAAGTGGAAGCTCGGCTGGATCGACGACCGCCAGATAGCCTGCGTGACCAAGTCGGGCAGCCGGACGTACCTGTTGCGGCCGATCGAGGTGCCCGGCGGCGGCAAGGCCGTGATCGTCCCCTTCGGCGACGACACCGCGTACGTCCTGGAACTGCGCGAGCCGCTGGGCAACGACAAGGACGCCTGCCGCAAGGGGATCCTCGCCTACCGGGTGCGCACCGACGTCGACTCGGGGAAGGGCCCGGTCACCGTCGAGGACTCCCATCCGGCCACCGGGGCCTGCGACTTCAGCAGCGCGTCCTTCAACTCGCTGAACGACGCGCCCTTCACCCCGGGCGAGGGGTGGAACGACACCGCGGACGGCTTCGCCTTCAAGGTGCTGGCACCGGACGCGGCGGGCGACTGGCGGGTGCGGGTCACCCGCCGCTGAACCGCGCCGATCAGGGGACCTGATCAGAGGCACCGGTCGCCGGAGCCGGCCGGCGCGAGCCGACCACGTCGAGCCGACCGGTTCCGGGCGGATCGACGTGGACGGCTCGGGAGCGCGGGATCAGGCGAGCAGTTCGGCCTCGAGGGTGATGTTCACACCCGCGAGCGCCTTGCTGACCGGGCAGTTCGCCTTCGCGTCCTGCGCGGCGGCCTCGAACGCCTCGGCGGAGATGCCCGGCACGCGGGCCTTCACCGCGAGGGTGATCCCGGTGATGCCCTCACCCGGCTGGAAGGTGACGTTCGCCACGGTCTGGACGGTCTCGGGCGGGGTGCCCGCACCGGCCAGCCCGTGCGAGAGCGCCATCGAGTAGCAGGAGGAGTGAGCCGCGGCGATCAGCTCCTCGGGGCTGGTCTTGCCGTTCGCGGCCTCCGCGCGCGACGGCCACGACACCTCGTACTGGCCGACGCCCGAGGTGTCCAGCGAGACCGTCCCGGCGCCGCCCATGAGCGGGCCCTTCCACTGGGTCGTCGCGGTGCGAGTGGTTGCCATCGTGAAGCCTCCAAGAGTACGTACCGGCAGGCGGCTCGCGCCGCCGTCAGAACGCTACCTCGCGCCGGGTGCACCGCGGGCGCAGGGCCGCGCCCGGGACCCGTACGCGGGCCCCGCCGGACGCCCGCGGCGGCGCGTCCCCGGCAACGACGAAGGCCCCCCGCTTCCGCGGAGGGCCTTCGTCCTTCAGGTGCGCCGCCAGGGACTCGAACCCCGGACCCGCTGATTAAGAGTCAGCTGCTCTAACCAACTGAGCTAGCGGCGCCTGCTGACGTCGTAGACATTAGCACCCGCTCCAGCGCGGTGCGAAATCGATAAACCTCAGGCCGTCCCGGGTGTCCTGACCAGCGGCGGAGCCATGGACAGCGGCTTCGCCCCGACCTGCCGCGCCGCGCGGACGGAGGCCCACAGCAGCACGTCGGCGCCGGGCAGCCAGGGGGTCCGGGTGTCCGGCGCGACCACCCAGCGGGAGCGGCCCGTCTCGGGGTGCGGTGCGTCCCCGCCGGCCGGCCCGCAGTCGTAGAGCGGCGGCACGGTGACCGTGTCGCCCTTGCCGTGCAGGAGCAGTGGCGGGACCCGGCGGCCCCACTCCTCCCACGCCAGCAGGGAGGGCAGCCGCTGGGCGGTGCCGGGTGCCGCGAGCACAAGCACCCGGCCGCGGTGCACGGCGGCCGGGCCGCTGCCCGGGCCCGCGGCCCACAGCTGCTCCAGCACCCGGCGCCCGAGCAGCAGCGGCAGGCTGACCACGTCGAAGACGGTGCCGCACGGCAGCACGCTCGGCGCGGACGGGCGGGCCGCCCACAGTGCCTGCACGCTGCGCGGGAAGGCGCTGGCGGAGGCGAGCCACGCGGCGCCCGCCGAGGTGACGTACGAGCTGTGCTGCTGACGCTCGATCTCATCCATGGCAACTACATCTACGCGGCGCATGGTTGCCCCCCGGGAGGATTCGGCGAATCGGGGACAGCCGCGGCGGGGCGGAGTACCGTGCCCCGGCCGCGACCCCCACCTGTCACCGGGGACGTGGAGGAGGCGCTAGGGGGTGGTGCCGCTGTTCCTGATCAGGCCCTCGCCGTACTCGACCATCTTCTTCGCGTAGTCCTCGGTCCATCCGGCCCGCTCGGCGAGCTGCGCGGACGTCAGCCGGTCGAAACGGCGCGGATCGGCGAGCTGGGCCGCCGCCATCGCCTGGAAGTCCGTGGCCCGGTCGGCCGCCGCGCGGAACGCCAGCGCCAGTTCGGTGGCCCGCTCCAGCAGCTCCCGCGGGTCGTCCATCGATTCCAGGTCGAAGAACCGGTCCGCACCCTCTTCCGGCGCCGTCCCCGGCTCGAAGAGCAGCGGAGTGGGTCGTCGGGGCCGCTCCCCGCCCGGCCGGCGCGCCTCCGGCGGCTGGCTCATGCCCTACCTCCCGTATCTCGGCAACCCTTCCATTGTCCCGCACCCGCAGGCCGGTGGTGCCGGGTGGTGCCGTACGCGCGTCAGGGGCGCCAGACGGTGCGGTGCTCGGCCAGGTGCGCCAGGACGGAGTGGTTGGCCTCCCAGCCGTCGGGGAACTTGACGGTGACGCCCAGCCGCACCGGCTCGGACGAGGGGTGCTCGTCCAGGAGGTCGGCGACCCCGGCACGGCAGACGACGAGGCAGGCGTGCCGGTGCCTTGAGGTGAGCACGCACAGCCGCCCGGTCTCCAGGTGGAAGGCGGTGGCGTCGGGGCGTCCGGACAACGGGTGGAGCACGACGGTGACGTCGAACTCGCGTCCCTGCAGCCGGTTGGCGGTGTCGACGGCCACCCCGGCGACACCGAGCGTGGAGAGCGCGGCACGGACCGCGGCGGCCTGGTCGCGGTGGGCGGTACCGACGGCGATGCGCTCGGCGGTGAGCGGCGCGGGGTCGGGGTCGGGAGCGGAGTAGGTGAGGCCGCCGCGGTCGAGCAGGCGCCGGACGAGCAGGGCGACCGCCCGGACCGCCTCGGGATCGGTGCGGGGGGTGTGCCGGGCGGGCAGCTCCAGCAGGCCCCAGCCGCTCTCCGCGGCCTCGTCCAGCGCGCGGTCCAGGCCGCCGCCGTCGCCGCGCACCCCGAAGCCGAGCCGCCGGTCGCCGGGGCCGGTGCCGCTGCGGAACGGCGTGTACGGGTAGAACGCCCGCGACACCAGCGGGGCGGCGGAGGCGGGCAGCCGCCAGGAGACCGGCAGCCGGTGCTGCGGCAGGCCCGGGTTGTGCGCGAGGAGCGTCACCACGGCGCTCGCCGACGGGTCCCAGCTCAGCCCGGCCCACTGGTCCGCGCCCACCACGCTGAACGGGTCCAGCTGGCCGGGATCGCCGACGAACAGGGCGCGTTCGAAGAGCCCGGCGACCTGGAGCAGCGCGTCCGAGCGCATCTGGTACGCCTCGTCCACGATGGCGTGCCGCCACGGCTCGGTGTCCTTGACGTACGCCCACTTCGCCGCGGTCGCGATCACCACCGCGCGGTCGCGCAGCTCGGCGACCGAGGTGGACTTCGCCAGGGAGCGGTGCCGGTCCAGGGCCGGGTCGGGCGGCGAGTCGGTGCCGTGCAGCCGCCCCACCGGCAGCTCGGGGTCGGCCGTGGCGAGGCGGTCGGCGAGGTCGTCGACCTGGGCGTTGGTCTGCGCGACGATCATCAGCGACTCGCCCGCCGCGGCCAGTTCGCGCGCCGCGCGCACCACCAGCGTCGACTTGCCCGCACCCGGCGGCGAGTCCACGACGACACCCCGGGCGGTGCCGTGCAGGGTGCTCCGCAGGATCGCCGAGGTCGCCTCGGCGGCAGCCCGGCCCGGGTCGAACGGCTCGTGCGGTACGGGTGAGGCGTGCGGCGGGTCGGATGCCTGCGGTGGCTGCGGCTCCCGCGGGTCGTACGGTCCGCCGTCGGTGTCCGTGCCGGGGCCTCGCACGGGCTGGGTCACAGGAAGTCCTCCGCGGTCACGGGGTCGGGTGCGGCCGGGGTGCCCTCGGAACCGGGCGGACCGCCGTGCGTCCACGGGGTCTGCTCCGCCTCCGGGAGGGCGGGGCCGCTTCTCGGGTCGTGCTCGAACAGCGTGAAGGTGACGGTGTCGCCGGGCGCCGGGACCGAGCCCTCCCGCGGGGTGCGGCCGCTTCCCATGCCGCCGGTCAGCTTCACCCGCAGCCGCACCGGGCCCCCGGCGACAGCGGGTTCGGGCGTCCCTGCCAGCTCGGCGCCCTGCGCCGACCGCGCGTCCGGGAGCGCGCGGTACGCCTTGGCGCCCGGCTCGGCCTGCGGCAGGTCCTGCGTGGTGATCGTGAGGATCGGCCGGGGCATCGGGCGGCGGCCCTCGGACCAGGTCATCTCGACCTCGACGACGGTGCCGGTGAACGCCTCGCCGGACAGCCGCCGCGCGGCCATGGCCAGCGGGTCGTCCAGTGCCTCCTGCGCGGCGAGCCGGGCCTGCGCGGTCTCCCGCCCGGCGAGCTTCTGGGCCGCGGCGATCGCGTCGTCCCGCTTCGGCTGCGGGGGCTCGCCGGCCCGGACCCGGTCGCGGTGCCCGGTGAAGGACCAGCGGTCCCGCTTCCACCGCTCCTCGACGTGCGCGCCCTCGGGCAGGGCCCGCAGCAGGTCCAGGCCGCGCCACATGTCGTCCCAGGTGGGCCGGAGCTGCGAGCCGACCAGATCCCGTATCCCCGCCTCGGCGGCGGCCCGTTCGGGTGCGGTGCGGGCCTTGTCGTAACGGGCCAGGGCCGGAGCGAGGACGCGGTTGTCGAAGACGGGGTCGGTGGCCGGGCCGGCCGGGGGGCTGAGCAGGAGCCCGTCCGGGGTGCGGCCGGTCTGCGCGCGGGCGGCGGCGGCAGGCCCGTCGAGGCCGGGCGGCGGATCGATCCAGCCGAGCAGGGCGCCGAGGTGCTGGTCCTCCATCGCGCTCTGGCCGGTGGCCCAGTGCCGGGTGAGCAGATCGGTCAGGGCCAGCAGCAGCCCGCTGCCGGGGGTGCGGGCCCGCTCCGCGTAGTGGGTGAGCCAGCGCCCCAGCAGGGGGACGGGCACCGGCACCGGGTGCGGGGCGTCCGGGTCCTCGGCGGTGCGCAGGAAGCGGGTGGAGCGGCCGACCAGCCGGACGTACTCCAGGGCGGCGGCGTTGGGCACGACGATCTGGAGGGCGTCCGCGCACAGTTCGGTCTCCTCGCGGGTGCGGGTGGCCGGTTCGACCTCGACGTCGTCGCAGTGCTCCTCCAGCGCCGACAGCAGGCTGCCGGCCAGCCCCGCGAAGAACCCGAACCGCAGCTCGCGGTCGAGCGGTTGCGGCACCACGAGCAGCTCGGGCGCGGCACGGTCGGTACCGACCAGCGCGCCCAGCGGCGCGCCCGCCTCGCCCGCCGTGGTGAGCGGCACGAGGACCAGCGGCCGGTCGGACAGGTGGGTGTGGCGCACGGTCGCCGCGGGCACGGCCCGCCCGGCCGCGACCGCCTCGGCCCGGGCGAGGGTGTGCAGCACGCTCACGCGGGGCCGCCGTCCGTACGGCACGGCGCGGACCCGGGCGGCTGCGCCGGGACGTGCGCGGGTGCAGGTTCGCCGGCCGGGGCCGAAGCCGGGTGCGGGTCCGGGGCGGGGGCCGGGATCGCCGGGAGCGCGGCGGACAGCGCCTCCTCGCGCAGCGCGGCGGCGCGCCGCAGGGCGGCGACCGCCGGGTCCTCCGGGTCGCCCGCCCGGCCGTGGGCGGCGGCGAGCACCGCCTCGACCGTGGTCAGGTCGCCGAGTTCGCCGCGCAGCGAGCGCCCCAGGGCCTCGACCCTGCCCGCCGCGCGCGAGCGGTCACGGCAGTGGAACGCCAGCTCGCAGGTGGAAAGGCACTCCGGGGCATAAGCGGCGGGGACGATGTCGACGGCGGCGGCGAGTTCGGCCCGCGGCCGGGTCGGGGTGCGGCCGTCCGGCGTGTACGACAGGTCGAAGGTGGTGCCCTCGGGCAGCAGGTCGGCGATGTCCGCGATCCGGGTCAGCCGGGCGAGCTGGCGGCGGGTGACCGCGAGTTGCCTGCGGACGTCGACCCGGTCGGCGGTGGGCAGGTTGGAGAAGTCCTTCGGGCAGACCAGCAGGATCTCGGCGCGGGTCCGGCCGGGGAGCACCGCGTCCAGGGCCAGGACGTAGACCGCCGACTGCCGGGCCGCCGCGCCGACCTTCATCGCGTCGGCGCCGCCGTCCAGGATGGGGAAGGACTTGATCTCGACCACGCTCCAGGTGCCGTCCGGGGCGACGGCCACCGCGTCGGGTTCGAGGTGGACCGTGGAGCCCGCGACGTCGAGGGCGAGCAGCGGGTGGTCGAGGAGGGTCCAGGCGCCGGGCGCGGCCTCGGCGAGTGCCATCCGGGTCCTGGCCACCCGGCCCTCGGGCCCGGGCGCGGACAGGTCGGGCAGCGCCGCCTTGCCGTCGGCGCCGAGCAGCCGCAGCAGTTCGGCGCAGCCGTCGGCCTTGACCCGGGCCTCGAAGGCGTGGCCGCGGGAGAAGGCGAACCGGGACTGGCCGAACCGCGCGGGGGAGCCGAGGGCTTCCGCGACGGCGCCCTTGTCGACCCCGGCGGCGTCCATCACCGCGCGGCGCTTGCAGCCGGGGTTGGCGGCGAGCGCGGCCAGCGCCCGCGCGTCCATCGGGCGGGGGGTGGTGGCCGGGCCGCGCAGGACGGCCAGCCGCTCCCGCAGGGAGTGCGTAGTGCTCACCCGCGAAAGTGTGTCATCCGGCGCTGACAGGTGGGCCCGGGAAGCGGGTTTGCCGCCCGGTTCGCGCCGCTCGGTGGGCGGTCGACGCCCGCGCGTGGCACCGCGAGTTCAGCCCGCGCGTGCGACCCGCGGGTCGGACGCACGGGCTCGGGGTCAGCTCCGGGCGGCCGGTTCGCCGCCGGGCAGCACCGCGCCGGACCCGGTGTCTGCGGTCCGGCCGGCCGCCGGACCGGCGTCCTCGCGGGCACCGGCGGGGGAGTCCTCGCCGCGGGGGTCGGGCACGGGCGCCCGACGCGCCTCGCCGGGAGCGCGCCGCGCCTCCGGTACGGAGGGGGCGGCGGTCTTGGCGGACGTCTTCGCGGAGGTCGTGCCGGCGGTCCCGGCCCGCTCGGGCTCCGGCGCCGGGCGGTCCGTTGCCGGCGCGTCGACCGCCGTCACCTCCAGGGCGGCCGCCGCGCTCTCGGCCCGGTGCCCGACGCCGTACCGCGCGTACAGCGCGTCGACCATCCGCAGGGCGGGCTTGGCCAGCAGGAAGCCGACGCCCATCACCAGCACGCCCGCCGCGGCGTCCATCAGGTAGTGGTTGGCGGTGCCCATCACCACGAACGCGGTCACCAGCGGGTAGAGCACGCCGATCGTGCGCACCGTCCAGTGCCGCCCGTAGCGGAAGAGCATGATCCCGCACCACAGCGACCAGCCCACGTGCAGGCTGGGCATCGCGGCGTACTGGTTGGTGAGGTCGCCCATGCCGCGCGGCGCGCTCGCGTCGGTGCCCCACCAGCCGTAGGAGCCGTACTGCGCCATGGTGTCGATGAAGCCGTGGTGACCGGTGAGCAGCCGGGGCGGCGCGGTGGGCACCAGCGTGAAGCCGATCAGGCCGATCAGGGTGGACAGCATCAGCCACGTGCGGGCCACCCGGTAGTGGGTGGGCCGGCGGCGCCACAGCCAGACCAGGACGCTCGGGGTGACGATGTAGTGCAGCGACGCGTACGCGAAGTCGGCGGGCACGCCGAGGAAGGCGTGGTCCGTGAAGAGCCGGTTGAACCAGTGCTCCGGATCGAGGTGCACGATCTGCTCGAAGTGCAGGATGTCCGCGCCGTGTTGCACGGCGCCGCTGACGTCGCCGCGCACCAGCAGCCGCGCCCCGGAGTGCAGCGCGTAGACCACGGCGATGAGCGGCAGTTCGGTCCACCAGCGCAGCCTGCCGCGGTAGGCAGCGGCGCGCGGCGCAGTGGCGGTGATCGTCATCCGGACGTCTCTCCAGGTTCTCCGTCGGCCGCGGGCCCTGCGGTCGTGGTCGTGTGCCGTAGGCTCTACCGTACGACGTACGTTAAGTGCGGCGCACGCCGCCCCCGAAGTTTCGCAGAAACCCCGAGTTCGTACGGTGTTCAACCCTGTGTGGCAGGGTATGCACACCGCGAAGGACGCCCGGTTCCGCTCCCGGGTTGCCTTCCGCGAGGTACGAAGGAAACAAGAACAGAGATTCCGATGTCGGTGTTCCCGTCGCCCCAGCCGGTCCGCTCCCCACGGCGCCGCGCACCCCGCAACACGCTCAACCCAGATCGTATCCTCGATGCCGCCATCACTCTGCTGGATCGCGACGGCGCCGAGGCTTTCACCATGCGTGCACTCGCCGAACAACTCGGCGTCGCCACGATGGCGGTCTACTCCCACTTCCGCGGCAAGGAGGAGATCAGCGACGCGGTCGCCGAGCGCCTGCTGGACACCGTCGAGCTGCCCCGGACCTGCGGCGCCGACCCCCGCGGTGAGCTGCGGGAGGTCTGCCTCGGCGTCTACCGGCTCTTCACCGAGCACCCCTCCGCGCTCCAGCTGCTGACCACCCGCCCGATGCGCAGCGACGACGCGATAGCCGTGATCGACCGGATGCTCGCGCTGCTGTGCCGGGCCGGCCTCTCGCAGGAAGCCGCCGTGCGCGCCCACGTCACCCTGATGCAGTACACGGTGGGCGCCGCGCTGTGGAGCACCCGGCGGGCCCGCGCGCTGTGCGGGGAGGGGGTGCGCGAGCGGCTCCGGACCAAGCTGGACGCCCTCCCGGTCGAGTGCTACCCGACGCTCGCCTCGCTGGTCCCGCAGGTGCTGGACGCGCAGGAGGACTGCGCGGCGCAGTACGAATGGGGGCTGGACCAGCTGCTGCGAGGGCTGCTCGCCGAGGGCTGACCACCATGGGCGATGATGGGGTTTTCGGCCCGGTCCGCGAAAGGTCCTTTCCGTATGGCAGTGGTGGCGCCGCGCATCCTCCTGGTCCGGCACGGGCAGACGGAGTGGTCCCGCACCGGGCGGCACACCGGCCGTACCGACATCCCGCTCACCGAGGAGGGGCGGCGCACCGCGCTGCTGCTCGGTGAACGCCTGGCCCGCGCACCCTGGAACGGCCTGCCCGAGGTGGAGGTCCGCACCTCCCCGCTGCTGCGCGCCTCCGGCACGGCCGCGCTCGCCGGGTTCGGCCGTGCCAAGGAGTGGGACGCGCTGCTCGAATGGGACTACGGGCAGTACGAAGGGCTGACGCCCGCACAGCTCCAGGAGCTGCGACCCGGCTTCCACATCTGGCGGGACGGGGTGCCCGGCGGGGAGACGCTGGCCACGGTCGCCGACCGCGCGGACGACGTGATCGCCTGGGCCCGCTCCACCCCCCGCGACGTGCTGGTCTTCGCGCACGGCCATTTCCTGCGGGTGCTGGGCGCGCGGTGGCTGGGCTTCGACCCGGCCTTCGCGGCGGCACTGCGCCTGGACCCGGCCTCCCTGTCGGTGCTCGGGTGGGCCTACGGCGCCCCGGCGATCGAGCGGTGGAACGACACCGCGCACCTCGAAACGGCGCACGCCGGATAGCGCGGCGCGCCCCTCCCGCACTCCTCGGCACCCCTCGGCACCCCTCCGCGACCCTGGCGCGCCCCTCCGCCCGCCCGGTGCACCCGGCCCACCCCCCGGCGCCGCACGCGCGCACCCCCGAAAAGGGGGGTCGCGCGCGGATTCGCCAGGTAACGCCACCCCCGCTCGTCACCCCCGGCGTGCTGCGATGGCGTTGTAGGGAACGTGGCGCCGATCACATCGGCGCTCTTCGGCGGGAGGTTGCTGTGGAGAACAACGATGCCTCGGGCCACAACCCGGACCCGGACACGCCCCCGGCGCGGGACGTGGTGACCGTGCCGTCGAGGCAGGGACTGGAAGCCGTGGACCTGCTCCGGCTGAGCACCGGCGTGGGACCGGTGCTGCACGACCGCTCCGGCGACAGCCTGGAGTTCCTCGTCCCGCCCGGCACCGCCGACTGCTGGGACCTGCCCGGCAGCCAGTGCCGCCGCACCGACGGCGACCCGACCTCCTGCGGCAGCGGCTGGCTGCTCCCCCCGCACACCGACATGGCCGTGACGGACCCGGTCGTCCTGCGCGCCGCACTGGGCGTGGCCGCGCGGACCATCGAGCTGGTCGACGGGTTCGAGCAGCCGCCGTCGCCGCCGTGAGCTCCCGCGGCGGATAATCGGACCATGGCACGTCAACGGCGCAGCGTCGCGGAGCCCCGGACCACCCCCGTGGGCGGCGGCCTGGCCGAACTGCGCCCGGACCGGGAGCGGCCCCGCGCGTGGACCCTGCTGGTGGACGGCGCCCCGCAGTCCCACGTCGACCTGGCCGACCCCGCCCACCTCGACTTCGCCTACCAGCGCAGGCTCGGCCACGTCATCGACCTCGCCGCGCCGCCCGGCCGGCCGCTGCGCGTGCTGCACCTCGGCGGGGGCGCGCTCACCCTCGCCCGCTACACCGCGCACACCCGGCCCCGGTCCACCCAGCAGGCCGTCGAGGCCGACACCGCGCTGACCGAACTGGTCAGGACCGAACTCCCCTGGGACCGCGGCTGGCGGATCAAGGTACGCGGCGGCGACGCCCGGGAGGGCCTGGCGAAAGTCCCCGACGGCTGGGCCGAGTTGCTCATCGCCGACGTCTTCGCGGGGGCCCGGACGCCCGCGCACCTGACCAGCGCCGAGTTCCTCGCCGAGGTCCGCCGTGTCCTCGACCCCGGGGGCCTGTACGCCGCCAACCTCACCGACGGCGGGGCGCTCACCTTCCTGCGCGGCCAGGTCGCCACCGTACGGGCCGCGTTCGACGAGGTCGCGATCGCCGCCGACCCGGCCGTCCTGCGCGGCCGCCGCTTCGGCAACGTGATCCTGCTGGCCGCCGGCCACCCCCTGCCCGTCGCCGAGCTCACCCGCCGCGTCGCCACCGACCCGCACCCGGGCCGGGTCGAACACGGCCGCGCGCTGGCCGACTTCACCGCCGGCGCCGCCGTCGTCACGGACGCCACGGCCACCGCCTCCCCGCCCCCGCCCGCGCACGTCTTCGACTGAAGCCGCCCCGCCCCGGGGGGTCAGTCCTCGTACGCCTGCACCGTCGGCGGGTGGCCGTTCCACGTGCAGATCACCGACGAGGCCGCCGAGCCGTTCGCGGAGGTGAACGTCACCCGCAGCCAGCCCGGTTGGTCCGTCCACAGCTGCATCCGCCAGCCCGGCTGGGGCGTCGCCGACACCAACGAGGCCGACGTCGCGCCGAGATCGAGCACCACCTGCCCGCCGGCCACGGTGTAGCTGTGCACGTCGCCCGGATCGCCCGCGGAACTCGGCGAGGGCGAGGAGGACGGGGTCCGCGAGGACGGTGCCGGTGACGCGGGTGCCGACGGCGGACGCGTGCCCGCGGTGCCGCCCGCCGGCGCGGTCGGGTGCGCGGACGGCTTCGGCCGGTGCACGGCCGACGAGATCCCGGGCGGCGGCCCGCTGCTCACCACCGCGATCGGCACCGTCCGGGGCGGCCCGTACGCGGTGCTCCGCAGCACCGAGCGCACGCCGAACCAGGACACGGCCACCGCCACCGCGGTGGCCACCGCCCACACCCCGACATGCAGGAGACCTCTGCGCACGCCCCCATCCTCCCCCAGCCGTCCGCGTCCCGGCCGCGCGGTGTGCGGGCCGGGCCCGGGATCGGCCGGCCCGGTGGCCGGGCCTGCCCGATAGGTTGCCTCGCATGGCAACGGTCCTCGTCGTCGAAGACGACCAGTTCGTGCGCTCGGCCCTCATCCGGCACCTGGCCGACGCCGGCCACACCGTCCGCAGCGTCGGCACCGCGCTGGAGGCACTGCGCGAGGTCGCGCAGGTCGGCTTCGACGTGGTCATCCTCGACCTGGGGCTGCCGGACCTGGACGGCTCGGAGGCGCTGAAGATGCTGCGCGGGCTGAGCGACGTCCCGGTGATCGTGGCGACCGCGCGGGACGACGAGGCCGAGATCGTCCGGCTGCTGAACGCCGGCGCGGACGACTACCTGGTCAAGCCGTTCTCGGTGGAGCACCTGTCGGCGCGGCTGGCGGCGGTGCTGCGCCGGGCGCGCGGCGGGGCCGCCGGGGAGTCGGCGGAGGGCGGCCGGATCAGGGTCGGCGGCCTGGAGATCGACGTACGGCGCCGGCTCGCCGTCCTGGACGGCGGTCAACTCGACCTGACCCGACGCGAGTTCGACCTGCTCGCCTTCCTCGCCGCCCGCCCGGGCGTGGTGGTGCCGCGGCGCCGGCTGCTCGCCGAGGTGTGGCAGCAGTCGTACGGCGAGGACCAGACGATCGACGTGCACCTGTCGTGGCTGCGCCGCAAGCTCGGCGAGACCGCGGCCCGGCCGAGGTACCTGCACACGCTGCGCGGCGTCGGGGTGAAGCTGGAGCCGCCGGCGTGAGCGGTATACGGAAGGCGGCCCGGGGATGAGATGGGCCCTGATCCGGGTGTCGCTGGCCGTCACCGCGATGGTGGTGCTCGCCTTCGCGGTGCCGCTCGGCCTCGTGGTGAGGGAACTGGCCCGGGACCGCGCGCTGACCAACGCGGAGCGGCAGGCTGCCGCCGTGGCGCCCGCGCTGGCCATCACCACCGACCGCGCCGAACTCGCCCGGGCCGTGGCCACCGCCCAGGCGGGCGGCGAGAACCGGATCGCGCTGCGCATCCCCGCCACCGCGCACGCCGCGGCGGTCGACCTCGGCCGGCACCGCGCCCCGCGCGCCGCGCTCGACCGGGCGTCGGCGCACGGGCAGGCCGCGACGGTACGCGTGCCCGGCGGCTACGCCCTGCTGCGGCCGACCGCCGTCGGCTCCGGCACGATCGCGGTGGTCGAGGTGTTCGTGCCCGAGGCCGACGTGACCCGGGGCGTGGCCACGGCCTGGCTGGTGCTCGCCGCCGTCGGGGTCGGCCTGATCGCCGGATCGGCGGTGGTCGCGGACCGGCTCGGCAGCCGCACGATCCGGCCCGCGGTGCGGCTGGCCGGCGCCGCCCGCCGGCTCGGCGAGGGGGACCTCGCAGTCCGCGTGCCGGAGGCCGGCCCGGACGAACTGCGAGCGGCCGCAGTCGCGTTCAACGCGATGGCCGACCAGGTTGTCCAACTCCTCGCCAACGAGCGGGAACTGGCCGCCGACCTCTCGCACCGGCTGCGCACCCCGCTGACCGTGCTGCGCCTCAACACCGCCTCCCTCGGCGACGGTCCGGCCGCCGACCACACCCGGGCGGCCGTCGCCCAACTCGAACGCGAGGTGGACCAGATCATCCGCGCCGCCCGCGAGCAGCGGTCCGGCACGGCCGTACCCGCCGGGTGCGACGCGGCCGAGGTGGTGCGCGAGCGGATGGCGTTCTGGTCCGCGCTGGCGGAGGACGAGAACCGGGTGGTGCGCACCGCGGGCGCCGACCGTCCGGTGCGGGTGCCGGTCGCCCGGGCCGACCTCGCCGCGGCGCTCGACGCGATGCTCGGGAACGTCTTCCGGCACACCCCGGAGGGCGCGGCCTTCGCTGTCGACGTCCACGAGTTCGAGGACGCCGTCATCCTGCTCGTCTCCGACGCCGGGCCGGGCGTCGCCGACCCAGCCGCCGCGCTCCGGCGCGGGCACGGCCACGGCGGCCCCGGCTCCACCGGGCTCGGCCTCGACATCGTCCGCCGGGTCGCCGAGTCCACCGGCGGGGACCTCGCGATCAGCCGCAGCGTGCTCGGCGGCACCGAGGTCCGGATCCGCCTCGCCCGCACCCTCCCGTCCCCCCTGGCCCCCTCCACCCACCGCCGCACCTAGGGCCTGCGCGGCGGATCTTGCCGGTCGAGCTCGCGGCGTGGGGTGCCGTGCATCGCAAGGCGGAGAGTCTTCCTCCAACGCTGGGAGGTGCGGTGCCGGGCGTCGCGGGCCCGGCAGGATCCGCCGGACAGGCCCTCGGGCCTGCCGTGTGACGTCCCCGCAAGATCCCGCCCGGCCGGGGGCGACCGGCACGCCCCGGACGGCCTCGCCGCGACCGGAGGGGGCCGCCGGGATCACCGACCCGGCGTCACCGGACCCGCCGTCACCTTTCCGGCGGGCAGCCTTCGGGGCGGGGTCGCGCGGGCCCGGACCGGACGCGGCGCAGGTCGCAGCCTCCGCGCCCCACGTCCCGCTTCGCTCGGGCGGCTGACCCGCCGTTACCCGCCGCCAGCCCCGCGCGGGCCGTCCTTCCGCCGGATCTCGGTGAGGGACCGTCACCCCAGTGACATCTGTGAGTGGCGGTGCGCGTGCCCCGAAAATAGCTTCGTGCTGGCGGCGGGAGCCGCCGTTTTCATGTCAGAGACCCCCAAATGGGTCCGTACGAAAGCGGGTCAGGCAATGAAGAAGCACATGGCTGTTGCGGGCGTCGTGGCGGGAGCCGCCGTGGTCGCGGCGGTGACCGCCGGCGGAGCCTCGGCAGCGGTTCCCTCCATGCACGTGGTGCACCCGGGGGAGTCGATCCAGGCCGCGGTGGACGCGGCGCGGCCGGGCGACACCGTCGTGGTGATGCCGGGTACGTACCGGGGCAGCGTGGAGATCACCAAGCCGAACATCACCCTGCGCGGCACCGGCGCGGGCAGCACCGTACTGATGCCGGCGAAGTCGGCGGCTCCTGCGGCTCCGGCCGCTCCGGCGGCTCCGGCGGCTCCGGCGGCCCCTGCCGCTCCGGCCGCTCCGGCCGCGCCCGAGGCTCCGGCAGCCCCGGCGGCCCCTGCGGCTCCGGCCGCGCCCGAGGCTCCGGCCGCTCCCGCAGCTCCCGCGGCTCCGGCAGCCCCGTCGAACGGCATGGGCGCCACCACCGGCATGGGCAGCGCGCACGCCCCCTCCGCCTCCATGGCCGGCAACGCGCACGCCCCGGCTTCTTCCATGGCCGGCAGCGCGCACGCTCCCGCCTCCTCCATGGCCGGCAGCGCGCACGCCCCCTCCGCCTCCATGGCCGGCAACGCCCACGCCCCCGCCTCCTCCAAGGCGGCCGGCCCGGCCGGCGGCGGGAACGCCCCCGCGGGCGCGAACAGCAGCCACGCCGCCGGCCCCACCGGCGACCACACCACCGGCGCCAACACCCCCGCCGCGCCCGCGGCTCCGCAGGCCCCCGCGGCCCCCGCCGCTCCTGCCGCTCCCGCCGCACCTGCCGCACCTGCCGCCCCCGCGGCCCCGGCTGCCCCCGGCACCGCGGCCGGCAGCGACACCTGCGCGCAGGCCGGCGACGGCCTCTGCGTCACCGGTGCCGCCAACGTCCGCATCGAGTCCCTGAAGGTCACCGGCTTCGCGAAGTACGGCATCTGGGCCACCTCCGCGGACCGCCTCGCCGTCAGCAAGGTGCACGCCGACGACAACGGCCAGTACGGCATCGGCCAGGAGAAGTCGGTCCGTTCGCGGTTCACCAGGAACGAGGCGAGCGGCAACGGCGAGGCCGGCCTCTTCGTGGCGAACGCCGTCAACGAGGAGGGCGGTGCCACCGATACCCAGGGCACCGAGATCCGCGGGAACACGCTGAACGGCAACCACATGGGCCTGGTCGTCCGCCGGCTGCGCGACGTCACCGTCGAGGACAACACGATGTCCGGCAACTGCGCCGGCGTCTTCCTGGTCGGCGACGAGAACACCCCGCGCGCCGGTGAGATGACGGTCACCGGGAACACGGTCACCTCGAACAACGCCTACTGCGCGGCCACCTCCCGGCTGCCCTTCGTGCAGGGCGCGGGCATCGTGCTGACCGGCGTGGAGAACACCGTGCTGAGCGGCAACAAGGTGACCGGCAACGTCGGCACCTCACCGCTGTCCGGCGGCATCGTGTTCTACCCGAGCTTCACCGGCAAGCCCGTCTCCGGCATCACCGTGCGGAACAACACGCTGACGGGCAACGGCCCGGCCGACCTCGCGGACAACGACAAGGGCACCGGCAACACCTTCACCGCGAACACGTGCAAGGTCTCCCTGCCCGCGGGCCACTGCTGACCTGTGGTGCCCCACGCACCACGACACCACGAGAAGGAACGGTCATATGACGACCACCCCGGACACCCGGGCCCCATCGGCCCCGCACGCACCCCCTCCCGACCCCGCCGGTTCACAGGCACCCGCGGCGGCCGCCTCGATGCGGCTCCGCGAGATCGTCTTCGGCGCGGCCTGCGCCGCCTCCGTCCGCGCCGCCGCCCGCCTTGGCGTGGCCGACGCCCTCGGCGAGGAGCCCCGCAGCGCCGAGGAGTTGGCGGCCGACCTCGACGTTCAGCCCGAAGCGCTGCGCCGCCTGCTGCGGGCGCTCACCTGCTACGGACTCTTCGTCGAGAACCCGGACGGCCGCTTCGCGCACACCGACATGTCCCGGTTGCTGCGCGAGGACGTGCCGGGCAGCCTGCACCACATCGCCCTGTGGTGCACCGAGCCGTGGACGTGGGACGCCTGGCCGCGCCTGGACGAGGCGGTCCGAACGGGCCGCGACGTCTTCACCGGCCTGTACGGCAAGGGCTTCTTCGAGTACCTGCACACCGACGGCGGCGAGTCCGCCCGCGTCTTCGACCGCGCCATGACCTCCTCCAGCCGGCAGGCGGCCAGGGACCTGGCCGCCTACGTCGACCTGACCGGGGTCGGCAGCGTCGCCGACATCGGCGGCGGGCAGGGCCTGGCGCTCGCCGGTCTGCTGGAGAAGAAGCCCGACCTGCACGGCACCCTGCTCGACCTGCCGGACGTCGTCGCGCACGCGGACGCCCGGCTGCGGGACGGCGGGGCGCTCGCGGACCGGGTCCGGCTCGTTCCGGGCGACTGCCGCGCGGACATCCCGGTCCGCGCGGACCTCTACGTCCTGAAGAACATCCTGGAGTGGGACGACGCCAGCACCCGCGCGACCCTGCGCAACGTCGTCGAGGCCGCCGAGCCCGGCGCCCGGGTCCTCGTGATCGAGAACCTGGTCGACGACAGCCCGTCCATGCGGTTCACCACCGCGATGGACCTGCTCCTGCTCCTCAACGTCGGCGGCGCCAAGCATTCCCGCGCCTCCATGACCGGGCTGATGGCCGAGGCCGGTCTCGACGTCTCCGACGTCAATCCGATCAACCCCTACCTGCACGCCTTCGAGGCCACGGTCCGGCGGTGACGCTGCGCCAGGGCCGGACGTGACGTTCCCCGCGTTCCTCTTCGAGGAGCGCGGGGAACGTCACGTTCGGCCCCCGCCCATAAGTTGCCCCCTCCCCGGTTCCGAGCTGCCCTTGCGTTCGACGGCGCCCTCTCCCCGGGGTCGGGGTTGCCCTTGCGGCTGAGCCGCACCACCCAGGGGCGCGTGGGGGCATCTCCCAGCCGCCAGGCTGGGGGAGAACTGGGCGAGGAACCGGCCACGGGCCGATGGCCCGAACACTTGCCGCGGGGGCTGGGCCTGCGGGCCCCCGGCTGCGCCGCGCCGGCTGAGCGCGCGGTGGTCTCCAGTGGTGGTTGCCGTGGCCCGCCAGGGCACCCCGACCCCGGGGAGAGGGCACCGTCGATGGGTAGGGCACCCGGGCGCGGGAAGCGGCGACGGCGCCCTCCACGGTTTCCTGCCGTGGAGGGCGCCGTCGGTCGTACCGGCCCGCGCGGAGCCGCTAGCACTCCCAGCGGTAGAACTCGCGCGCCATCGCGTCCTGCGGCTCGCGCCAGTTGACCGGGTCGTACGCGCTGACCCAGGGTGCCAGCGCGGCGCTGATCCGGCGGAACTCGGGATGGCCCTTGTGCTGGGCGACGGCCGGGCCGGGCGGGCGGTCGGCCTCGATCAGGTGGAGGTAGAGGTCGTCGCCGAACTGGAAGAGGCTGCGGCCGGTGACGCCGATCAGGCCGGGCAGCTCACCGCGGTCCGACTCGGCGAAGGTGCCGGCGATGGCGTCCGCGGCGTCCGGCTTCATCCGGGCCACGATGAGGCTGCGGTGCATCCGCGCTCACCCCTCTCGGACGGCGCGGCCGGGCATCGGGGACACGCCGCGCTCGGCCGCCTGCTTCTCGACACGCTCGCGGATCCGCTCCATCTGGACGACGGAGTTGCGGTTGATCCGGTCCGTCATGGTCGCGTCGTCGACGGGCGCGTCCGGCTTCATCGCGAAGTCCTGCACCCAGCGCATGGAGGTGCCGCCGGGCACCTCGGCGTACTCCCAGTGGATGTCCATGTGCTGGAACGGGCCGGTCTCCACCCGCCGGGCGCGCACGGTCAGGTTGCGGCGGTCCAGGATCCGCTCGGAGACCCAGCTCCACACGGTGCCGTTCTCGTCCGGGTGCATGGTGAGCCGGAAGGTGACCTTGTCGCCCTCGCGCGCCATGACCTCGACGGCCGCGTACTCGCTGAACAGCTGCGGCCAGCTCTCCAGGTCGTTCGTCATCTCCCAGGTGAGGTCCACCGGGGCGGCGATGAGGATCTCGTTCTCGGTGTGCCCTACGGTCGGTGCTGCCATCAGCTGTGCGCTCCTTCGGGTACGGCTCAGGCCTTGGCGGCGCTGAGCTGGGAGTTGACGTTCGCCAGGAACTCGTGCGGGGTCTTGCAGGTCTCCGCCTCCTCGCCGATCTTGTGGCCGTAGCGGTTCTCCAGCTCGGCCACGATGCCCAGCAGGCCCAGCGAGTCGAGGTTGAGCTCCTCGAAGGTCGTGGCGGGGCTGGACGCCATCTCCGACGAGTCCACCGACAGCCCGGCGCGGCCCTTCATCAGTGCGGCGAGTTCGTCGAAGGTGACGGGGCCGTGCACGGGTGCGTTCGCGGCGTCGTTCATGGGTCCTTCTCCTTCACTTGGGAACCAGGGATGCGAGGAAAGCGGGAGAGACAGGGGAGATGGGGAGCGCGGCGCGGGCAGCGGGACGGGCCGGGGCCCGCGCCCGCCGCCGGGCACGGGCTCGGCTACCGCCCTCCGTCGTCGTCGCGGCGCAGTACCAGTGCCGCGTTGCAGCCCATCAGGCCGCGGCTGAGCACCAGGGCGGTGCGCAGCGGCACGGTGCGGGCCTCCCCGGTGACGACGTCGAGGTCGTGCCGGACCTCGGTCACGTTCGGGGTGGCCGGCACCACGCCGTGTTCGAGGGCGAGCACGGCCGCGGCGGCGTCCAGCGCCGAGGCGCCGGAGTAGGCGCGGCCGAAGCCGGTCTTGGGGGCGGTGACCGGAACGGTCGCGGCCCGCGGCCCGAGCGCGTCGGCGATGGCCAGCACCTCCGCCTGGTCGGCCTCGGGTACGCCGAGCGCGTCGGCGAAGACCACGTCGACGTCCTCGGGCGCGCAGCGGGCCTCGGCCAGCGCGTCGCGGGCCGCGCGCGCCAGTCCCTCGCGGGAGTTCCGCCAGCCGTCGGTGCCGGTGAAGGTCGAGGCGTGCCCGGCCACCACCGCCCGTACCCGCGCGCCCCGGCGCCGGGCGGTCGACTCCTCCTCGATCACGAACATCGCGCCGCCCTCGGCGGGGGAGTAGCCGCAGGCGTCGCCGGTGAAGGGCAGGTAGGCGCGCCGCGGGTCGTCCGCCAGGCTCAACTCGCGGTAGCCGAGCTGGCAGACCACGGAGTACGGCGCGAGCGGCGCCTCCGTGGCCCCGGCCACCATCGCGTCGGTGCCGCGCCGGATGGTGCGGCTCGCGTGCGCGAACACGTCCAGGCCGCCGGTCTCGTCGTTGGCGAGCACCCCGCACGGGCCCTGGAAGCCGCCGCGGATGGAGATCTGGCCGGTGCTGGCCGCGTAGAACCAGGCGATGGACTGGTACGGGCCGACGAACTGCGGCCCCTTGCCCCACAACTGCTGCAACTCGCGCTGGCCGAACTCGCCGCCGCCCGAGCCCGCCGCGGTCACCACGCCGATCGCGAACGGGGAGTCCGGATCGGCCGCCACGTGTGCCTCCGCCAGGGCGAGTTCGGCCGCGGCCATGGCGAAGTGGGTGAACCGGTCGGTCTGTACGAGGAAGCGGTCCTCGACCAGTCCGGCCGGGTCGAACCCGTCCTCGACCTGGCCCGCGATCCTCAACGGCAGCCGCTCGCAGCCCTCCCGGGTGACCGGGCCGAGCACCGAGGTGCCCTGCTGCACCGCCTTCCAGAAGGCCTCGGTGCCCACGCCGTTGGGCGCGACCACACCGATCCCGGTCACCACCGCCCGTCGCCGCCCGCTGCTTCCGGATCCGCTCATGACGTGCTCCTCTCGGCGTGCGCGAGCACCACCGCGGACTGGAAGCCGCCGAAGCCGCTGCCGACCGACAGCACGGACCGCAGCCGGGCCTGCCGCGCGGTGCGCGGCACGTAGTCCAGGTCGCAGTCCGGGTCCGGCGTCTCGTAGTTCGCGGTCGGCGGCACCACGTCGTGCGTCAACGCCAGTGCGCACGCGGCGAGTTCGATCGCCCCGATGGCGCCCAGCGAGTGCCCGACCATGGACTTGATCGAGCTCATCGGGACGGAGCGCGCGTGCTCGCCGAGCGAGCGCTTGACCGCCGCCGTCTCGTGCCGGTCGTTCTGCTTGGTGCCCGAGCCGTGCGCGTTGACGTAGTCCACGCCGGTCCGGTCGATCCGCGCGTCGGCCAGCGCCCGGTCGATCGCCTCGGACATCTCCCGGCCCTCGGTGGTGAGCCCGGTCATGTGGTAGGCGTTGCCGAACGTCGCGAACCCGCGCAGCTCGCAGTGGATGCGGGCGCCGCGCCGCCGGGCGTGCTCCCACTCCTCCAGCAGCAGCACCGCGGAGCCCTCGCCGAGGACGAAGCCGTCCCGTTCCGCGTCGAACGGGCGCGAGGCGTGCGCCGGGTCGTCGTTGCGGGTCGAGGTGGCCTTGATCGCGTCGAAGCAGGCCACCGTGATCGGCGAGATCGGCGAGTCCGCCGCGCCGGCCACGATGATGTCGGCCTTGCCCTCCTGAACGGCGTGGAAGGCGTGGCCGACCGCGTCCAGGCCCGAGGTGCAGCCCGTCGAGACGGTCTGCACGGGGCCGTGCACGCCCATGTCCTCGGCCACCTCGGAGGCGAGCGCGCTGGGCTGGAACGCCCGGTGCAGATGCGCGCCCGCCTCCTCCGGCGACACCTCCCAACGGCTCCCGGACGCGCTGACCTTGACGTAGTCGCGTTCCAGGCGGGTGGTGCCGCCGACGGCGGAGCCCAGGCACACCCCGACCCGCCACGGATCCAGGGCCGCGAGTTCCAGCCCGCTGTCGCGGACCGCCTCGCGTGCCGCGGTCAGCGCGAACTGGGCGTAGCGGTCGGCGCGCCCGGCCAGCTCGTCGCTGAGCCCGGCCGTCCTCGGGTCGAAGTCGCACTCGGCCGCGATCCGGGAGCGGAAGCCCGCCGGGTCGAACAGGCTGATGCCGCGGGTGGCCGTGCGGCCCGACGTCAGCAGGTCCCAGAACGCGGGGACGCCGATGCCGCCGGGTGCGACCACTCCGATGCCGGTGACCGCGACCCGGCGCTCCCCGCTCGGGCGGTCCCCGTCGGCGCGGCTCATGCCCGCGCCCCGGCCGGGTCGGGAGGCGCCGCGTGCGCCGGTCCGGCCTCCGCCGTCTCCTCGGTGTCCACGTGGCCGAGTTCCGGGCGGGGCGCGAGCGGGCCCAGGTGGAAGACCATCCGCGCCTCGATGTTGCCCACGTTGCGGAACCGGTGCCGCATGTCCACCGGGATCAGCAGACCCTGCTCCGGACGGAGCGGGTGGCTCACCCCGTCCAGGTCCACTTCGAGCTGCCCGCTCAGCACGTACACGAACTCCTCGGAGTACGGGTGGTAGTGCTCGCCGATCCGCTCGCCGGGCTGCACGATCGCCACGCCCATGAAGCCGCTGGTCGCTCCGACCGAAGCGGGGGTCAGCAGGGCCCGCAGGTCGCCGCCGCGGCGGCAGTTCGGGCTGGTGTCGTTCAGGTGCACGATCCGTGCGGCGTCTTTCATTGCGGCTCCTTCGAGGCTCAGGTGAGATGTCGTGCGGAGGGTGGCGGACAGGGTGGGGAACGGTTCACCCGCGCCGCCCGTCCGGGTGGTTCCCGGACCGCGGGACCGCGGGTCGGGGGCGCCTCCCGTCCGCCCGCGAACCAGGTCGCGGGCGGACGGGGAACGGTCGGACGGCCGGGTGATCCGCTCATCGCGAGCTGCGGTCCGTCACCGGCGTCATGGGGTGGCCGCCATGGCCCAGCCCCGCGGGGTCGGCGGGCTCGCCCGGGACGAGGAGTTCCCGCAGGACGCCGGCCGGTCCGTCCTGCTGGACGGGGGCGGCGGGCATGCCGTCGGGACGCTCGCGGACGTCGACGACCCGGACCACGGTGTCCTCGCGCTGGAAGACCGTCGCCGCGGCCAGCGGGTGCGCCGGGTCGGCGATCGCCTCGGCGTCGAGCGTGCGCAGCAGCCGGACCACGTCCCCGCCGCGCCCCGGGCGGACCGGGTAGAAGAAGGCGTGCCGGGCCAGCTTCTCGCCGGCGGCGGCGGGCGTGCCGGCCTGGGCGGACTCGTGGCCGATCGCGGGCAGTGCCGCGCGGGCGAAGAAGGCGCGGGCGGAGGCGGAGTCGGTGAGGTCGCGCTCCTCCTCCAGGTAGGGGTTGATCGCCTGCTCGACGGCCCTCACCTCGGGCTGCGAGGCCACGTGGCGCAGCGCGTTGCCGAGGTCGCCCTCCACCTCCACCGCCCGCACGACCCGGTTGCCGTGCATGAACAGCGACGTGCGCAGCAGCCGCGTCGTGTCGTCCACCTGGGCCTGCGGTGCGCTGTAGTCGGCCAGCAGCTTCGCCACCGGCTCCTCGCTGCCCGGCTTCACCGTGAAGGTGATCGCGTGGCGCACCACGCCGCCCGAGCACAGCGGTGGCGTGGGCACCGGGTCGAACGCGGTGCCGGGCGCCGACCGGCGGGCGGCCGCCGCGGGCTTGGTCGTGCCCTGCTCGGGCGTCTCGCGGGCGATCAGGAACCGCAGCGACCTGGTGTCCCGCACGCAGCCGTGCAGCGGCTCGACCATCTTGCGGTGCTCGGCGCTCTCCACCCATTCCAGGAAGGGCTCGCTGGACTCCCACTCGCTGGTGATCAGCCACTGGGACGAGTTGCCCAGTGACTGGCACAGCTGGTCACTGACATGCCCGGGCACGGCGGCCACCTGGTGCCTGATCTGCTCGTACGCCTGAAGGAACTGCTGTTGCCTGCCGTCCAGCACGTCCAGCAGCAGCACGACCCGCAGCCGGGCCGTGTCCGGAACGGCCGGGGAAGAGGGTGGGGCGAGCCTGTCGTCCAGAGTCGTCACGGGAGTTCGTTCCTTTCGGGTGTTGCGCGAGCGGACGGTCGCAGGCGGCGCCCCGCGGTGGAGAGTGCCTGCGGTGGGAAAGCCCTGCGGTGGTGCCTTCTCCGCGGCGCGGACGGAGCCGTGCGCTCCGGGTCCGCCGCCGGGCGGCCGTTCGTTCCGCATATGCGTGTGGCCGTATGCGCGTAGTGGGACCGCCTGTTCTCGATGCTCAGGCCGGGCCGGGATTCGTGCGCGGCACATGAGGCGGGCGAGTGAAGCACCGCCCGGCCGGGCCCGCCGAGCGCCTCGGCAGGGAAGAGATCAGCAGCCGGGACGCACCCGTGTGACGGGCCCCCGGCCCCCCTGCCGTGCACCCCCCACCCCGGAGAACCCCCATGACGAACGCGTCGCATCCCTCGCCCCCCTCCGAGCCCGCGCCGCACGACTCCGACGAGCGCGTGCCCGTCCTGATCGTGGGCGGCTCACTCGTCGGCCTGTCCACGTCCCTGTTCCTCGGCCGTCTCGGCGTGCCGCACCTGCTCGTCGAGCGGCACGCCCGCACCTCGCACCACCCGCGCGGCCGCGGCAACAACGTCCGCACCATGGAGCTGTTCCGCGCCGCGGGAGTCGAGGAGCGGATCCGCGCCGCCGCGTCGGTGCTCGCCGAGAACCACGGCATCCTCCAGGCGGACACCCTCACCGGGTCCGAGCAGGAGTGGCTGTTCCGGACGATCGACCCCGGTGGCGCGCTGTCCCGGATCAGCCCGTCCGGCTGGTGCCTGTGCAGCCAGAACGACCTGGAGCCGGTGCTGCTCCAGGCCGCCCGCGAGCTGGGCGGCGACATCCGGTTCGGCACCGAGATGACCTCGTTCACCTCGGACGCCGACGGTGTGACCGCGCGGATCACCGAGCGCGAGTCCGGCCGGGTCCGCACCGTCCGCGCGGACTACCTGGTCGCCGCGGACGGCCCGCGCAGCCCGGTCCGCGAGCGCCTCGGCATCCCCATGACCGGCCCGGGCGACCTCTTCCACAACGTCAGCATCACCTTCCGGGCCAAGCAACTGGCCGACGCGGTCGGGGACCGCCGCTTCATCGTCTGCTACCTCACCAACCCCGACAGCCCCGGCGCCCTGCTGCCCGTCGACAACGCGCAGGACTGGGTCTTCCACGCGCCGTGGCGGCCCGACGACGGCGAGACGCTGGAGGACTTCACCGACGAGCGCTGCGCCCACCTCATCCGCACCGCGGTCGGCGTGCCGGACCTGGAGGTCGAGGTCACCGGGAAGGCGCCGTGGCACGCGGCCGAACGCGTCGCCGAGCGCTACGGTCGCGGCCGTGTCCTGCTCGCCGGCGACTCCGCGCACGAGATGTCGCCCACGGGCGCGTTCGGCTCCAACACCGGCATCCAGGACGCGCACAACCTCGCGTGGAAGCTCGCCGCGGTCCTGGACGGATGGGCCGGGCCCGGCCTGGTCGACAGCTACGACGCCGAGCGGCGTCCGGTCGCGCTGGCCACCGCCGCCCGCGCCTCGTCCCGCTCCGCCGAGCACAGCCACCCGGGCTACGACGCGGCGCCGGCCGCCGGCCCGCAGAAGGGCATGCTCGCGGTCGTCCTCGGGCACCGCTACCCGGAGGGTGCCGTGATCGGCGCCGAGTCCGACGAGTCCCCCGTCCCGACCGACTTCAGCCCGCTGGCCGTGCCCGGCGGCCGGGCGCCGCACCTGTGGGTACGGCTCGACGGGGAGCGCGTCTCCACCCTCGACCTCTACGAGCGCACCCCGGTCCTGCTCACCGGGCGCTCCGGCGGTGCCTGGCACGACGTGGCGCGGCTCGCCGCCGAACGGACCGGGGTGCCGCTGGCGTGCTTCCGGCTCGGCCACGAGCTGGAGGTCGAGCCGATGCCGGCGGGCGCCCCGAGCGGTCCGCCCGCCGGGGCCCGGGGCGGCGCCGCCGGTGGTGCCCCAGGTGGCGCCCCCGGAGGGGCCCCCGCAGGCCCGCCCGACTTCCATCGGCTGCACGGCATCGGCGAGGAGGGGGCCGTGCTCGTGCGGCCCGACGGATTCGTGGCGTGGCGCTCCGAAGGGGCCCGCCCCGACCCGGAGAGCGTGCTGCGCGAAGCGCTGGCCGAGGTCTTCCGCACGGGCTGACGGTCCGTACCGGCCGGGGAAGTGGTCCCCGCGCCCCCGGTACGCCTCTTCGGGGGCGGCCGCAGGGGGCGCGGGGACCACTTCGTTCTCGGGGGCTTCCCCCTCGGGGGGTATGCCCCCGGCCCGGAGGCGCGGCTCAGCCCAGGACGCGGTAGCGGCCCGCCATGCCGTGCATCATGTGCGCGGCGACGTGGCAGTGGTAGAGCCAGTCGCCCGGGTTGTCCTCGGCGTACTCGACGGTGAGGGTCGTCGCGGGCGCGAGCACCTGCGAGTCCGTCCATCCGGCCGGACCCAGCCAGCGGTGGCCGTGGATGTGGAAGACGTGCAGCGAGTTGCCGAGCGTGCCGACCCGCCACCGGATCCGCTCGCCGCGACGGGCGGTGAAGGTGGGCGCGTTGTCGACGAACGCCCCTCCGCTGCACAGCGAGAGGTCCTGCTTGAGGGTGGTGGCGTCGGACGCGGAGACGTCGTGGAAGAAGAGCACGAACTCCCGGTCGACCCGGGGCGTGGTGGCGTCGGTGACGGCGATCATCCCGAAGAGCCCCAGCTCCGCCCCGATCTCCATGACCGGCCCGCCGCCGCCGAACGCGCGCGACTCCATCGAGTCCGAGGTGGCGGCGCTACCCGCGCCCGCGGAGGTGGACGACGAGCCGGCGGCGCGCGGCGGGAGCTGGGGCGCCGCGTGGTCGTGATACGGCCAACTCCCCACGGAACTCGGCACGCAGGTCCAGGTGTAGGTGTAAGTCCCCCCGTAGGGCACGGCGGTTCCCGGTGCCTTCGGGTCATCGTCCATCCAGCCGCCGTCACTTGAGGTGGCGTACCGCACGCCGTGCGGGTGGATGCTGTGCGGCCACTTGTAGTGCGCGTCGTTGTTGCGGAAGTGCACCTTGATGACGTCGCCGACCTCGGCGCGCAGCACCGGACCCGGAATGCCGCTGTTGGGGCCGATGCCCTGCGGCGAGAGGTCGGCCGGCAGCGGCTTCCCCCAGTTCGCCGTGTAGGCGCGGTAGCCGATCGCCTGAAACGTCGTCTGGTCCGCGGTGAAGGTCATGCCGGTCATGCCGTCGCGTCCGTTCGGCACCGCGTTGTGGGCGAAGGACTCGGCCTGGAGCCAGTACTCGCGCACCCGCCCGCCGCGGGCCGCCCGGAAGGCTTCCGCGGCGAAGGGGTCGATGGCCTGCCCGGCGGGGGCCGCGGCGGCCTCGGCGGGTGCGGCGGGCGCGGCGGTGAGGGCCAGCGCGGCGGCCGCACCGCCCCCGGTCAGCGCGCGCAGCAGGTTCCGGCGGCCGCTTCCTCGGCGCGGTTCACGTACCGGCTCCAGTGACATGGGCGTCCTCTCGCTCGGGTCTCGCATGTGAAGGGTGGTCAGAACGTCCCGGCGAGGTCTGAGGGGTACTCAATCGAGCTGCCGGGCACGGCGGACGGGTGTCGCCGCCGTCACCCCACTGTGCGGGGCGGGGGTGGCGGCAGCCGGTCGCCCCGCCCCGGGAGGGTGACCGAAACAGGCAGGTGGCGGTGCCGGCCACCCGAAGAGCGGACGCGGTCACCCTCATGCGGCCCTCTCCGGTGGCGGTCCCGTCGACGGGGGCTGACGGTGATCGTGTCGTCCTCGCGCTTGTCGGGCTGACAGGAAGTCAGCCGGCGTATGTCGACGACGGAAGGATCGTCCCCATGCGTACTGCCCGCACCCTCGTGGCCGGAGCCGCACTCACCGCCTGCCTCGCCCTCGCCGCGCCGGCCGCCCACGCCGCGGGTGCCGTCAACATCTACGACCCGAGCGGCCAGGGCTCGTCGTCGTCCTCCTCGAACTCCTCCTCGAACTCCTCGTCGAACTCTTCCTCCAACTCCTCCTCGGACTCCACCGGCAAGTCCTCGCACTCCTCCGACAGCGGCAGCTCGCAGGGCTGGAGCGGCCAGGGCTCGGACAGCAGCCAGGGTTCGGACAGCAGCCAGGGCTCGGACAGCGGTCAGAGCTCGGACGGCGGCCAGTGGCACAAGCCGCACGGTGGCATGCACACCGGTGGCGGCGGCATGTCGCTGTCCGGCGGCAGCAGCCTGGCGGCCGGTTCGGTGCTGCTGCTCGGCGGCCTGGGCGCGGGCGCGCTCGTGCTGCGTCGTCGTCGCGTGACGGCCGGGGCCGGCGCCCTCGCCTGAACGTTCCCTCCGATCGGCTGATCACCGGGCCGAATGGCGTGGCCACCGCTGCGGTACGGCGGTGGCCACGCCTCCCCCGTCCGGCCCCCGTTCCGCCCCCGGTGCACCCCCCGGGGGAGTGCCCCGCCCCGTCCCCGGGCCCGCCGCCGTATCCCCGCAGGCCGTAGAAAGGCAGCACCGTATGACCACGCACCCCCCGCAGGACGACTCCCGGCCGGCGGACGCGGCGCCGCCGGCGCGGGACGGCGGCTCCGGCGCCCTGCGCTGGGCCACCGCGGCGACGCTGATCGGCGCCTTCCTGGTCTTCCACTCGCTCGACGCCTCCAGCGACGAGACCGCCGTCGGGGCGCCGACGCCCCCGCCCGCCGCCACCGCGGCCGCCGCGCCGTCGGCCGATCCCGTGGTGACGATGCATCCCATCCCGGGGCTGCCGCGTTCCGAGCCGACGAAGATCTCCATCCCGACCATCGGGGTGAACGCCCCCTTCACCCCGCTGTCGATGGACTCCTCGGGCGTCCTGCAGCCGCCGCCCGACACGAACCGGAACCTGGCGGGCTGGTACAAGGACGGCGTCACGCCCGGCCAGCTCGGCAACGCCATCGTGGCCGGCCACGTCGACACCACGACCGGCCCCGCGGTCTTCTACCTGCTCTCCTACCTCAAGAAGGGCGACCCGATCGACATCACCCGCTCGGACGGCACCATCGCGTCCTTCAAGGTCGACGAGGTGAACACCTTCTCGAAGGGGAACTTCCCCGACCAGCGGGTCTACGGCGACACCCCCGACGCGGAGCTGCGGATCATCACCTGCGGCGGCACCTTCGACCGCAAGAAGCGCGACTACGAGTCCAACGTGGTGGCCTTCGCGCACCTGGCCTCCTCACGGAATGCCTGAGGCCGATCCCGCGGCCGATCGTTAAGCCGCCCCTTCCGCTTCCTTAAGCCCGCCCTAAGAACCCGGCCGACCGTCCTGAACTGGGTTTTTGTCCGGTCCGTGCCCGCTAGCGTGCTGCCCGCCCCCACCTCCCGAGTGCAAGGCAGGCAGCCATGGCACCCTCCACCCACCGCCGGCGTCCCGGCCGCAAGGCGCAGGTCCTCTGCGCGATCACCGCGGCGGCGGCCGTCGCCGGCGGCGCGTTCGCCCTCGCCGGATCCGCGAGCGCCGCGACCGTCGCGGCGACGTACACCAGGACCAGCGACTGGAGCACCGGCTACACCGGCCAGTACGAGATCAGCAACTCCAGCGGCAGCCCGCTCGACGGCTGGACGCTCACCTTCCAGTTGCCGGCCGGTACGACCATCGGCTCGCTGTGGAACGGCACGTACACCGTCTCCGGGCAGACGGTGAAGGTCACCCCCGAGAGCTGGGACAGCACGCTGGCGTCCGGCGCGAAGGCCGACATCGGGTTCACCGCGAACACCACGAGCGCGGCGGGCGCCGCCACGCCGACCGGCTGCACCGTCAACGGCGCCAAGTGCTCCGTCGACGACGCCCCCACCGCCTCCCCGACCGGGCGCCCGACCGACACCGCGACCCCGACCCAGACCGCCACCGCCACCGCCACCCCGACCCCGACCGCCACCGGCGGCTCCGGCGGCGGGGCCGGCTCCGGCTCGACGGCCTCCGGCGGGTTCGCCCCCTACGTCGACACCTCGCTCTACCCGGCCTACGACCTGACGGGCGCGATGAAGGCCGACGGGGTGAAGCAGTTCAACCTCGCCTTCGTCGTCTCCGGCGGCGGCTGCACCCCCAAGTGGGGCGGCGTCACCGACCTCGGCAGCGACGCGGTGGCCGCGCAGATCGGAGCGGTACGCGCGGCCGGCGGCGATGTCCGCGTCTCGTTCGGCGGCGCGAACGGCACCGAACTCGCCTCCGCGTGCTCCTCCGCGAGCGACCTCGCGGCGGCGTACGGCAAGGTCGTCGACCAGTACAAGCTCACCAAGGTCGACTTCGACGTCGAGGGCGGCGCGCTGACCGACACCGCGGCCAACACCCGCAGGGCGCAGGCGATCGCGCAGCTGCAGCAGAGCCACAGCGGCCTGGAGGTCTCCTACACGCTGCCCGCGATGCCGACCGGGCTCACCCAGGACGGCATCGACCTGCTGGCCGGCGCGAAGAGCAACGGGGTCGCCGTCCACGCCGTCAACATCATGGCGATGGACTACGGCGCCTCCTTCAGCGGTGACATGGGCCAGTACGCCATCGACGCCGCCACGGCCACCCAGTCCCAGGTCAAGAGCGTGCTGGGGCTGTCCGACGCCGCGGCCTGGCACGCGGTGGCCGTCACGCCGATGATCGGCGTCAACGACGTGAGCAGCGAGACCTTCACCGTCGCCGACGCGGGTGCGCTCGCGGACTTCGCCACGTCCAAGGGACTGGCGTGGCTGTCCATGTGGTCCGCCACCCGCGACAAGCAGTGCCCGGGCGGCGCGCAGACCTACGCCGACGCCGGCTGCAGCTCCGTCACCCAGTCCGACGGGGCCTTCTCCAAGGCGCTGGACGCCTTCACCGGCTGATCCACCGGCCGTCCTCCTGACCCACCCCCACGGGACAGGAAAGCGGCGGGCTCCGGTCGTCGCGCACCCTCGTTCGCGGCGGCCGGAGCCCTTTTCGTTCCCTCAGGACCGCCCGGCCTCCTCCGGGAGGTCCGGAAGGACGTTGTCGCGCGCCACCGAGGCGTACCAGTGGGCGCTCTGCTTGGGGATGCGCCGCTGGGTGCCGAAGTCGACGTACACGGCGCCGAAGCGCTTGCTGTAGCCGTAGGACCACTCGAAGTTGTCCAGCAGGGACCACAGGAAGTAGCCGCGGACGTCGGCGCCGTCGGCCAGTGCGCGGTGCACCGCGCCGAGGTGGCCGCGCAGGTAGGCGATGCGCTTCGGGTCGTTGACCGAGCCCTCGGGGGAGACGTAGTCGTCGTAGGCGGCACCGTTCTCGGTGACCATCGTCGCCAGGTCGGGGTGCTCGTGGTGGATGCGCATCAGCAGGTCGTACAGGCCGTTGGCGTCCACCGACCAGCGCATCGCCGTGGTCTCGCCGGGGGCGAGGTGGAAGGCCACGTGCTCGGAGCCGGGCCACGGCGAGTAGTCGCTCGCGCCGTGGCCGTCGTTGCGCGCCAGGTCCGTGCCGCCACGGCCGTCGGAGACCAGCGTCGGCGTGTAGTAGTTGATGCCGAGCAGGTCGATCGGGCGGGAGATCTCCTCCAGGTCGCCCGGCTTCACCAGCGCGTCCCAGTCGACCAGGTGGCCGGTGTCGGCGAGCAGGTCCTCCGGGTAGCCGTCGCCGAGGATCGGGCCGAGGAAGACCCGGTTGCCGACGGCGTCGATCCGGCGGGCGGCGTCCAGGTCCTCGGCGGACTGGCTGTAGGCGCGCACCTGGTGCAGGTTGAGGGTGATCGAGGTCTGCGCGGTAGCGGGGAGAACGGAGCGCAGAACCCCGATCGCCCGTCCATGGGCGAGGTTGAGGTGGTGCGCGGCCTTCAGGGCCGACTCCGGCTCGGTACGGCCGGGCGCGTGCACCCCCGAGCCGTAGCCGAGGAACGCCGAGCACCACGGCTCGTTGAGGGTGGTCCAGTACGGCACCCGGTCGCCGAGCGCCTGACCCATGATCTCGGCGTACTCCGCGAACCGCTCGGGCGTCTCGCGCACCGTCCAGCCGCCGGAGTCCTCCAACTCCTGCGGCAGGTCCCAGTGGTAGAGCGTGGCGACCGGGGTGATGCCCTTGTCCAGCAGCTCGTCCACCAGCCGCCGGTAGAAGTCGAGGCCGCGCTGGATTGCCGGGCCGCGGCCGGTGGGCTGCACCCGCGACCAGGACACGGAGAACCGGTACGCGCCCAGGTTGAGGTCGCGCATCAGCCCGACGTCGTCCCGGAAGCGGTGGTAGTGGTCGGCCGCGATGTCCCCGGTGTCCCCGTTGAGGACCCGGCCGGGGGTGTGGCTGAAGGTGTCCCAGATCGACGGGGTACGGCCGTCCTCGGCCGCGGCGCCCTCGATCTGGTAGGCGGCGGTGGCCGCCCCCCAGACGAAACCGGGGGGGAATCGGAGTGCGGCCGGGCTCGCCGCGACCTCAGCACTCTCTGAACGGACTGCTGTCATAACGGGGGACTCCAGGGAATCAGGGGTCGTCGGGGGAGGTGGAGGGCGCGGGCGTCGGCGGCCGCGGAAGGGGGCGGTCGCTTCAGTTCTTGATCGCACCGGCGGTGATCCCGCCGACGATCTGCCGGCCGAGGACCGCGAAGACCAGCAGCAGCGGCAGGGTCGCGACCAGCGCCCCGCACACCACCACGGCCTGGTTGATCGTGTGGTCGCCCGAACCGAGCCCCTGCAGCGCGACCTGCACCGTCGGGTTCTGCTGGTTCAGCGCGATGAACGGCCAGAAGAAGTCGTTCCAGGACTGGACGAAGACGAGCATGCCGAGCACGGCCATGCCCGGCCGGGCGATCGGGAACACCACGTGCCAGATGATCCGCAGGCTGTGCGCCCCGTCCACCCGCGCCGCCTCGACCAGTTCGACCGGCAGGGCCTCGGAGAGGAACTGCCGCATGAAGAACACGCCGAACGCGGCCACCAGCGACGGCAGGATCACCGACTGGATGTGGCCGACCCAGCCCACCTTCGTGATGATCTGGTAGAGCGGGATCACGGTGAGCTGCGGCGGGATCGTCATCGTCGCCACCACGAGGGTCAGCAGCGCGTTGCGGCCGCGGAACTCCAGCTTGGCGAAGGCGAATCCGGCGAGCGTCGCGAACAGCACGGTGCTCACGGCCACGCAGGTCGCCACGATGGTGGAGTTGATCAGGGCCTTGGTCATGTCGACCTGGTTCCACACGATCTTCAGGTTCTCCACCAGATGGCTGCCGGGCAGCAGCGGCGTCGGCGGAGTGACCAGTTCGGTGCCGGTCCGCGAGGCGGCCACCACCGTCCAGTACAGCGGGAACAGCGAGACCAGCGTGGCGAAGATCAGCACGGCGTACGTGATCCAGCCGGCCCTCTGCTGCCCGCCCGCGGCGCCCGCGCGCCGCCAGCGGCGGGCGGCACGCGGGCTCATGCCGGAGTGCCGGGGCCCGGCCGACGGGATCTGCTGGGTGAGTTGTGCCATCGTCAGCTCCCAAGCTTCCGGCGGTTGCTGCGCAGGACGAGGAGCTGCACCGCGCCGATGAGCAGCAGGATCAGCAGCATCACCCAGGCCACGGCGGACGCCTGGCCCAGCTCGCCGACCTGCCAGCCCTTGTCGTACATGTAGAGGCTGAGGGTCTGGTACTGGTGGTCGGAGCCGCCGGAGACCCCCACGTTGCCGCCGAAGATCAGCGGTTCACCGAAGAGCTGGGTGGCGCCGATGGTGGAGACGATGATCGTGAAGAAGATCGTCGGTCGGATCGACGGGACCGTCACGCTGATGAACTGCCGCCAGCGCGAGGCGCCGTCGAGGGCGGCCGCCTCGTAGAGGTCGCCGGGCACGGCCTGCATCGCGGCCAGGTAGATCAGCGCGTTGTAGCCGGTCCAGCGCCACGTCACGATCGAGGAGATCGCTATCTGCGCCGGCCACTTGGACGACGACCACTGCACGTTCCCGATCCCGACGTGACCGAGGAGCTGGTTGATCAGCCCGTAGTCGGGGTTGAAGAGCTGGATGAAGACCAGGGTGGCGGCCGCGATCGAGGTCGCGTACGGCGCCAGGATCGCGACGCGGAAGAACCCGCGTGCCCGCATGTGGTAGTTGAGCAGGTGGGCCAGGCCGATCGCCATCGCCAGCTGCGGCACCGTGGAGATCACTCCGAGGGTGAAGGTGTTGCGCAGCGCAGTCCAGAAGAAGCTGTTGTTCCACAGGTCGGTGTAGTTCTGCAGGCCCACCCACTTGGCGTGCGTGCCCAGTTCCACCTGGTGGAAGGAGAGCCAGCCGGTGTAGATCAGCGGGAAGAGGCCGAACGCGGCGAAGCAGAGGAAGAAGGGCGCGATGTACGCGTACGGCGACGCCTTGGTGTCCAGCCGGTACGCCTTGGCGCGCCAGCCGCCGGGCGGGCCGGGATCACCGCTCTTGCGGTTCGTGCTGGGGTCGGTCCGGGACGGTCGGGGGCTGCCGTCGGACGTCGCCCTGACGGAGGTGGCCACGAGTGGCGTCCTTCCGGTAGGGGATCAGCGGGAGTGAGGGGGCCTGGAGGGGGCAAAGCGGGCGGGGGAGCGCCCGCGAGAAGCCGGGGAGGGCGGAGGGGCGGCGGCCGGACGGGCCGCCCGGCAGGTGGGAGTCACTGCCGGGCGGCCCCGAACGGGCCGGGCGTCAGCCGCCGAGCTGGTCCTTGACCGTTGCCTGGACCTTCTTCCAGGCCGCGTCCTTGGACGTGCCCTTCTGCTCCATGAGGAGCAGGCCGTTCTTCGTGATGATGTCCTTCACGGTGCTGTCGTTCGGACCGATCGGAGCCGGCTGGATGTTGTGCGCCGTGTCCGAGAAGATCTTGCCGACCGGGGTGCCCGGGAAGAAGTCGTTCGTGGTGTTCGCGACCGCCGGGTCGTCCAGACCGGCCTTCACCGACGGGATGTTGCCGAACTTCTGGAAGACCTTGACCTCCTGCGCGGGTGCGGTCAGCCACTGCGCCAGCGCCTCGGCCTCGGCGGTGTGCTTGCCCGACTTCGGGACACCGAGGAACGAACCGCCCCAGTTACCGGCCTGCGGCGGCGCGGCGATGTCCCAGTTGCCCTTGTTGGCGGCACCGGAGTCCGAGGCGACCTGGCCGATCATCCAGCTCGGGCAGGCCACGGTGGCGAACTTGTTGGTCTTGAACGCCGAGGTCCAGCTGGTGTCGAACTGCTGCAGCTTGGCGGTCAGGCCGTCCTGCACCGCTTCCGCGGACAGGTTCCAGGCGGTCTGCACACCGGGGCTGGAGTCGTAGACCAGCTTGCCGCTCGGGTCGGTGTACTGCGTGGTCTGGCTGGACAGCACCGCGTTGAACAGGCCGCCGGCTGAGTCGGTGAAGGCCACGCCCTTGGGGGCCTGCGCCTGGAACTTCTTGCCGGTGTCCACGAACTTCTGCCAGTCGCCCGCCCACAGCGCCGCGACCGCGTTCCGGTCGGTCGGCAGCCCCGCGGCCTTGAACATGTCCTTGCGGTAGCAGATCGCGGTCGGGCCGACGTCCGTGCCCACACCGATGATCTTGCCGTCGGTGGTGGTGGCTTCCTTCTCCTTGTAGTCCAGCCAGTCGCTCGCGTTAAAGCCCTTGACCGACTTGAAGTCCACGAACTTGTTCGCGTACTGCGGCTGGGTCGCGTTCGCCACGAAGCCGATCTCGATCGCCTGGATGTCGTCGAGGCCGCTGTTCTGGTTCAGGTGCAGCTTCAGCGAGTTCCAGTAGACCTGGCTGTCGGAGACGTTGTCTTCCTTGATGGTGATGTTCGGGTGCAGCTTGTGGTACTCGGCGAAGAGTTTGGCGCCCGTCTTGTCGTCGTAGCCGAACGCGCCGTAGTCACCGATGCGGAGGGTGATCTTCTCGTTGGACGAGCTCCCCTTGCTGTCGTCCTTGCTGTTGCTGCTGCAACCGGTGATCAGGGTCGCGCAGGCTGCGAGACCCGCGACCGCGATGACGGCGGCCTTGCGGGTTCTGCCGGAAGTGCGCATTCCACTCTCCTTGTCAGGGTGGGTCGTGCGGATGCGGTGGTGCGTGCGAAGCAGGTGATACGTGCGATGCGGTGGTGCTGTCCCCGGGTGATCCTGAGGCGTGATTGTGGGAGCGCTCCCACTAGGCTTGCCGGAACACTCACGCCTGGGAGGGGTCAGTGTCAAGAGATGAAGTCGATTTCGTTGCCGGAACGTGTCCGGGACGGACAGGCGGTCACTTCTTGAACGGATGGCGTCGAACGGGCATCGCCGGAGGCCGGTGCGGGTGCGGGTCGTATGGGAGCGCTCTCACGGGGTGCTCCTCAGCGGATGGACGTCGCGCTAAGGTGGCGCGCAATGAACACAGGAGGCTCCAGTGGCCATGAACGGGCGGCACAGCGGTCGGCCCACCCTTGAGGAGGTGGCCGTGCGCGCGGGGGTGGGGCGGGGCACGGTCTCCCGGGTGATCAACGGCTCGCCGAGGGTCAGCGATCGGGCGAAGGCGGCGGTGGAGGCGGCGATCGCGGAACTCGGCTACGTGCCGAACCGGGCGGCCCGGGCGCTGGCCGGAAACCGTACGGACGCCATCGCGCTGGTCATTCCCGAGCCGGAGACGCGGCTGTTCGCGGAGCCCTACTTCTCGGACATCATTCGCGGGATCGGCGCCGAACTCGCCGACACCGATATGCAGTTGCTGCTCACCTTGATCCGTACGCCGAAGGAGCGGGCACGGTTCGGGCAGTACCTCGCGGCGCATCGGGTGGACGGGGTGCTGCTGGTCTCCGTGCACGAGGACGACCCGCTGCCGGACCTGCTGGAGCAGCTCGAGATGCCGGCGGTGCTGAACGGGCGGCGGTCGGACCTGGAGTCGGTGTCCTATGTCGACGCCGACAACGTCGGTGGGGCGCGGGCGGCCGTCGCGCATCTCATCGACCGGGGGCGCCGGCGGGTGGCGACGATCACGGGGCCGCTGGACATGTACGTGGCGCGGGCGCGGCTGGACGGGTACCGGCAGGCGATGGCGGATGCGGGGTTGGGCGGGGGCGCGGCCGGTGGGGGTGCGACCGGTGGTTCCGGTGCGGGTGAAGAGCTCATCGCCGCGGGGGACTTCACGGAGGAAGGGGGGCGGCGGGCCATGCGGGAGTTGCTGGCGCGGCGGCCGGATGTGGACGGGGTGTTCGCGGCGTCGGATGTGATGGCGGCCGGGGCGCGGGCGGTGCTGAGGGAGGAGGGGCGGAGGGTGCCGGGGGATGTGGCGCTGGTGGGGTTCGAGGATTCGGCGATCGCGCGGCATATGGATCCGGCGTTGACGTCGGTGCGGCAGCCGACGGAGGAGATGGGGAGGACGATGGCGCGGGTGCTGCTGGAGGAGATTGCGGAGCGGGCGGCTGTGCGGCGGCATGTGGTGCTGGCGACGGAGTTGGTGCAGCGCGAGTCTGTGTGAAGTAGGTGTGGCGCGGGGTGCGTGTGCGGGGCGGGGGCGCGTGTGGGTGCGTGTGCGGCGGGGGGAGTGCAGGGTCGCGTGCGCGGCGGGGGCGGGGTTCGAGATCGCATATTTAGGGCGCGTCAACGTGGTTCGTTGAGCTGGGCCTCTTCTCCGCGCCACAAATATGCGGAACATCTCGAACCCCACCCCCACCACGCCCGCTCCGCTCTTCCCAGGGGAGGCGCTGGGGGTGAGGGTGCGCTGGGGTGGGTGGGTGGGTGGGTGGGGGTGCGATGGGGGCTGAGGGTGCGCTGGGGTGGTGGGGGTGGGGTGAGGGTGCGCTGGGTTTGACGGTGCGGTGGGGGGTGGGATCCGGGGGTGGGGCGCTTCGTTGGGTCTGGGTTGTGGGTTGTGGGGGTGGTCCGGGGTTCTGTGGGGTCAGGTGAGGGTGGTCAGGGTGGTGAGGGTTTCTGCTGGGAGGTGGAGGGTGGCGGCGGCGAGGTTGTCGAGGAGGTGGGACGGGTTGGTGGTGCCGGGGATGAGGAGGGTGTGGGGGTAGGTGGCGAGGAGCCAGGCGAGGCCGACCTGGGCGGGGGTGGTGGAGAGGGTGGTGGCGGTGTGGATGACGGTGGGGTGGGCGGTGACTTTGGGGTTGTTGGGGAAGGCAGAGCCGAGGGGGCAGAAGGGGACCCAGGGGATGGAGTGGGTGCGGCAGAGGTCGAGGACGGGTTCGCTGGTGCGGTCGAGGAGGCTGTAGGAGTTCTGGACGCAGGCGATGCCGGCCGGGAGGGCCTGGCGGAGCTGGTCGGCGCTGACGTTGCTGAGGCCGATGCCGGCGATCTTGCCCTCGTCGCGGAGGGCGGCGAGTTCGGCGAGCTGGCTGTCGAGGTCGACGACCTGGTCGCCCTCGGCGATGATGCCGGGCGGGCTGTCGACGCGGCGCAGGTTGACCACGTCGATGCGGTCGATGCCGAGGCCGGTGAGGTTGGCCTCGACGCCGGCCCGGAGTTGTTCGGGGCGCTGGGCGGCGACGAGGCCGGCCCGGTCGTCGTGTTCCGCGCCGATCTTGGTGACGAGGACGAGGTCGTCGGGGTAGGGCGCGAGGGTGTCGCGGATCAGCTGGTTGCAGCGGCCGGCGTTGTAGAACTGCGCGGTGTCGATGTGGTTGACGCCGTGCTCGACGGCGGTGCGCAGGACCGCGGCGGCGCGGTCGGGATCGGCGCCGGCGAGGCCGTGGCCGCCGGTGAGCTGCATCGCGCCCAGGCCGACGCGGGCGACAGGGCGGCCCGCGAGGGTGGTCGTGGCGCCGGAGGCCTGCGGGGTGCTTGCGGGAGTGGTCATCGAGAGCGGTTCCGTTCGTCGTTGGCGTAGCATGGCCGATACGGAGGTTCCTCCGTTTTCGAGGCTAGCATAAACGGAGGTTCCTCCGATTAATCGGGACGGCGACGAGGTGAAGACGGTGCGCGCGGACGCGCGGCGGAACCGGGAACGGCTGGTCGAAGCGGCGCGTCAGGCGTTCGCCGAGCAGGGGGAGAAGACCACCCTGGAGGCGGTCGCGCGCTCGGCGGGGGTGGGCATCGGCACCCTCTACCGGCACTTCCCCACCCGGGAGGCCGTGATCGAGGCGGTCTACCGGGCCGAGCTGGCCCGGCTGTGCGAGAGCGCGGCGGAACTGCTGGAGGGGCAGCCGGCGGACCGCGCGCTGCGGGACTGGATGGACCGGTTCGCCGACTACATGGCCACCAAGCGGGAGATGGCCGACGTGCTGCGGGTCGTCATCTCCTCGGGCGCGGTGACCAGTTCGCAGGTGCGCGAGGAGATGGCGGTCGCGGTGCGGGCGCTGCTCGACGCGGGAGCCGCGGACGGCACGCTTCGCGAGGACGTGAGCGCGCCGGACGTGGTCGCCGGTACGGTGGGCGCGTTCCTCGCCTGCGGGCCGGAGCGGCGCGAGCAGGTCGGGCGGTTGCTGGATCTGCTGGTGGACGGGCTGCGGCGCGGCGGGGGGACGGGATCGGCCGGGGGGTGACACGGCCGCCGGAGCGCGAGGGCGCCGGATGCGAGGAGGAGCGGTCGTGGGGAAGAACGCGGTGGTCTTTCACGGGACGGGGGGACGTCCCGACGTCTGCTGGTACCCCTGGCTGGGGCGGCGGCTGACCGAGCGGGGGTACGCGGTGGAGATCCCGCACTACCCGGGGCTGAACGTGGAGCCGGTCGAGGACTTCCTGCCGAAGGTGCTGGCCGCGCACCGGTTCGACGAACAGACCGTGCTGGTCGGGCACTCCGGCGGCGCCGCGCTGCTGCTCGCGCTGCTGGAGCACCTCGAGGTGCGGGTGGCGCAGGCGGTGCTGGTCGCGGGGTACTCGACACCGCCCAACAGTTACGAGGAGCCGGTGCTCCAGAAGGCGTACGACTGGGCCGCGATCCGCTCGCACGTTCGGGACTTGTACGTCATCAACTCCCGGCAGGACCCCTACGGGTGCGACGACCGGCAGGGCCGCGCGATCTTCGAGCGGCTGGGCGGCACCCAGATTGTCCGGGACGACGGGCACTTCGGGGACTACGACCAGCCGTACGACACCTTCCCGTTGCTGGACCGCCTGATCGACTGACCGTCGGCCCCGGCCGGGTGCTCAGTGGGCGGACACCTCGGTGCGGACGGTGTCCGCGCGGGTGGCGAACGCGGTGAGGTCGACCGCGCCGGGGGACGAGGCGAGGTGGCCGTAGTCGGTCTCGGCGACGGCGGCGACGGTGCGGGAGTCGGCCCAGGCGCACATCGGGAGGTAGGCGGGTGTGGCGCCGGTGGCCGTGGACTTGACGACCTCGCAGGTGAGCGGGGCGCCGGCGCCGTGCGGGGTCAGAGTGCGCGCGGGCACGGCGACGGAGCCCTCGCCGCTGTCCTGCATCCAGGTCAGCAGGCCGGTGACGGCGCGGGCCGGGTCGTCGACGGTGCCGTAGCCGCCGTCGAAGTCGAGCAGGTCGTGGCGCGCGCTGTCGGGAGTCCTGCGGTAGGAGCCGCTGACGCCGGTCATCGCGTGCATGCCGGGGGCCTCGCGCTCGGAGTCGAGGCCGCCGTCGCTGTCGCTGCTGGTGTCGCGGGTCAGGGTGTAGCGGCCGTGGTCGAGCGAGCGGGGCACCGACAGGCGGGGCCGGCTGCCGGACGCCCGCACGTCGTGCACCGCGACGACGGCGACGACCACCGCCCCGACGGCCGCGACCACGATCAGGCCCCTGGTCCTGGCGGCGGTTCGGCGGGCGGCGCGTGGCCGCGGCTGCGGTCCTCCGGCATCGTCGGCCGGCTGGTCCGGCCGGCGGGCCTCTTCGTCAGGCGTGCTCATGCGTGCGTCCCCCGAGGCTGGTGTCGTGCGGCCGCCCCAGCATGCGCGCTCGCCCGCCGGGGCGTGCCACCGGGGTCGCCGCGGGCACCCGTCAACCGCCCGCCCCGCGGCGCATGCCGCCGCAGCGCCCGTGGCTACCCCATCGACTCCCGGGCGCCCGCTATCCAAGCCAGGACTCCGTGCGCACCGCACTCCTCCGCGGTCATCCGCGCCTCCTCCATCAACCGCAGGGCCGCCTCGCGGTCACCGTCGACCTGCCAGGTGAACTGGCCCAGCGACAGCTTCGCCGCCGCTACTCCCGGGAGGAAACCCAACTCCTCCCGCAGCCGCACCGATTCGGTGTACCGCCCGCGCGCCTCGTCCATCCGCCCGGCCGCCTCCGCCGCGAACGCCAGGTGCCGGGTCGCGTACGACAGGGTCAGCCGGTCGCCGACCGCGTCGGCCAGGTCGTACGCCTGCCGGAAGCACGGCACCGCCTCGTCGTACGCCTCCCGCACCACCTGGTGCCACGTGCCCAGCCAGAACAGCGCCTCGCCCTCGCCGCGCATGTCCTCGACCCTGCGGTACAGCGCCACCGCCCGCTCGAACAGCTCTCCTTCGCGCCCTTCGTCCACCTCCTTCCGCTCCGCCAGGTAGTGCGCGTGCAGCGCCTTGCCGCGCGCCAGTGCCAGATCCGCCTCCAGCCCGTCCAGCACCCGCTCGGCCCGCGCGGGCGCCGCCCGGTCCCCGCCGAACACCGCTGATTCGTACAACTGCTCGGCCTGCCGCAGCCGTTCCCCGTCGCCCGTGAGATCACTCATACGGCTCACCCTAGTGACGCGGTGGCCGGGTCCGGGCACCGTCGCCGGGACGAAAACACCGCCGGGGGCGGGCCGGGCACGCGTGGATTCGCGTGTCCGGCCCGCCCCCGGCGGTTCCTGTGGGGGGATCGGGAAACGGCTCTCGGGGTGGGTACCGGATCTGCCGGGGAGTACGGTCCGCACGGCCGGGTTCGGCGTGGGGGGCCGTGCGGACCGCAGGGAACCCGCGGCGGGGGAGACCGTGGTCGGGGGCGGGGTCAGAAACCGACCGCGACCTCCATCCACTGCGGGTCCTGCATCGAGGTGTACGCCGCCTGGCCGCCGACGTCGTCGTACGGGAAGCCGTAGGCCAGCCCGTTGATCGCGTGGTCGTGCCAGAACTTGGCGTACCAGTTGGCCGGGTCGCCCGAGTAGAACTTCGTCGGGTCCTGCTGCTGGTCGGCCGGGAGGGTGGCGGTGTGCCGGTTGAGCGCGGCGCACGTGGTCGGGTCGCCGGCGAGCGAGCCGGCGCAGCCGAAGATGTCCGAGGTGGCCGCGTTCACCCCCACCGACTGGGCGTAGGAGGTGAAGTAGTTCGCGTTCGCACCGCCGGCGCGGAAGCTCGGGTCGCTGCCCGGGGCGATGATCCGGTACGGCGCCTGCGTCTGCGCGAGCACCTTGAACTGCTGCGGCACCGCGTTCTGGAACTCCTGGAACACCTGGTCCCGGCTGGTGGTGAACAGGTCCTGGGCGTCACCGAGTTGGACGTCCTGGCCGGAGTGCGAGTGCAGCCGGATGGCCAGCGGCAGCGCCCAGGCGTCGACCCGGGTGGTGTTGCCGTTGAAGGCGTCCGGGCCGATGGTGAACTCGATGAAGTCGTTGTACTGGCTGTTCGGCGAGCCGACGTAGAAGTACATCCGGCCCGAGGAGTTCGCCGGCATGTCGAAGTACGGCTGCTCGGCGATCGAGTGCTCCTGGCCGTCGAAGCTCCAGTACACCTGGCTGTCGGGATACGCACCGTTGGTGCGGTTGAGTATCGCGACCTCCATCACGTTGTTCGCGGCCGGGATCGAACCGGTGTCGCCCCAGAAGGAGTCGTCACCGCCCGTGGGGGGAGGGCTGGTGGGCGGGGTCGAGCCCGCGGCCAGGTGCACCGAGAACTCCCACAGCGACACGCCGTACGCCGTGGCGCGCGCGGTGGTGTACACCCGCACGTAGCGCCCGGTGCCGGTGACGTTGAGAGTCTGGATGCCCCCGGTGCCGGTCGTCGTGGAGTACACGGTGGTCCAGTTGGTGGCGTCGTCCGAGACCTGGATCTGGTACGCGGTGGCGTACGCGGTCTCCCAGTTCAGGCCGACGCTGCAGATCGGCTCCGAGGCGCCGAGGTCCACCCGCAGCCACTGCGGGTCGCTGAACGCGCTGGACCAGCGGGTGCCGGTGTCGCCGTCGACCGCCGCCGAGGCGGGGGTGCCGGCGTTCTCGGTGGAGGAGGCCGCGGCCGTCCGGCCCTGGGCCGCGTTGTCCGTGGCGCACGCGGAGGGCTGGCCGCCGGTGCCGCCGTAGACCTGGAACTCCCAGAGCGAGTAGCCGTACTGCGTGGCGCGCACGCTGCCGTACATGCGGACGTAACGGCCGGAACCGTTTACGGACAGCGTCTGGTTGCCACCGGTGCCCGTGGTGGTGGAGTAGACGTCGGTCCAGTCGGCGCCGTTGGTCGAGGTCTGGATCTTGAAGGACTTGGCGTACGCCGTCTCCCAGTTGAGGGTCACCTGGCTGATCGTCTGGTTGCTGCCCAGGTCGACCTGGAGCCACTGGGGATCGGCCGCGGCACTGGACCAGCGGGTGCCGGTGTTGCCGTCGACCGCCGCGGAGGCGGGGGTGCCGGCGTTCTCGGTGGACGAGGCGGTGGCGGGCTTGCCCTGCGAGAGCAGCGTCCCGGCCGCGCGGGCCGGCGACTGCGTGCTGACGACGAGGGCGAGGCCCGCCGTCAGCGCGAGCAGGAGGGCAAGGATCAGGTACGGCCGGGATCTGTCGCGCGGTCCGGGCCGTGGCCGCACCAACAGCGAAGTGCTGCCTGACATGTGGTATCTCCTCAACCGGGTGGGGGTCCGTGACGGAGGCCCGGGGGAGCGCGGGTGAGAGCGCTCTCTCTGGCGAGGTGATGTTTACAAGCCCCGTACATCGGCGTCAATAAGTTGTTCAATACTGGCCTGTTGGGCACCCTCCCCGTTTCGAGTCCCGAACGGACAACCCGCTGTTCACGCGGGAACGGACGGACAATCCGGACATCCGCCGTGGAGAGTTGAGGGACCGGGCCGGGATTTCCCCGTCCGCGCGGAGCGGACCTCTGACGTCGCCCGTGTGCCGCCGCAACAGGTCGTCAAGTGCGCTTCCCCGCAACGAGTTTGACGTGTCATTGGCTAACCGCTATCTATTGGCGGGTCGTGAAGGAGGGCGGTCCGTGCAGGACGTGGTGCTGGCGCTGCTGGTCAAGGAGCCGTCGCACGGCTACGAGCTGCGGCAGCGGTTGGCCGCGGCGCTCGGGCCGTTGGGGGAGTCGCTGAACGCCGGGCAGGTGTACGTGACGCTCACCCGGCTGGAGAAGGCCGGGCTGGTGGTCGCCGAGCGGGAGGACGTGCCGGTGCGCGGTCCGCGCCGCAAGGTGTACGCGCTGACCGCGGCCGGGCAGGAGCGGGTGGCCGCGTGGATGGCCGAGGGCGCCGGGCCGCGGCCGGACGTGACGGAGTTCCACCTGAAGCTGGTGGCCGCCGCGGAGTCGGGTGCCGCCGATCCGCTCGCGCTCGTGGACGCGCGGCGGCGCGAGCTGATGCGCACGCTCGCCGAGACCCAGCGTGCCGCCCTCGACCACGGCGCACACGCGCGGGCCGGGCTGCTGCTGGAGGGGATCTCCCTCCGATTGCAGGCGGATCTGCGCTGGTTGGAGGCGTGCGAGCGGACCTGGTCCGGGCGCGCCCGGCGTGGGGAAGGCGGAGGAGCCGGATGATCAGGGGCGGGTTCGCTCGCGGAAACGGGCAGGCGGCGACCGCGCGGACGGCAGCCGGGCCGGCGCTCCGGACGGTCGGAGTGTCGCGGCGGTACGGGGAGGAGGCGGGCGCGGTCTGGGCCGTCGACCGGCTCGACCTCGATGTTCCCGCCGGCCAGACGCTGGCGGTGACCGGGCCGAGCGGCTGCGGCAAGTCGACCCTGCTGCAGTTGCTGGGCGGCCTCGACCGGCCCACCGAGGGCGAGGTGTGGCTGGGCGGACGGCGCATCGACGGGCTCGGCGAGCGGGCGCTGGCCAGGCTGCGGCGCCGCGCGGTGGGGTTCGTCTTCCAGGCGTACCACCTGATGCACGAGTTGAGCGCGGCGCAGAACGTGGAACTGCCCGCGCTGCTGGCCGGAGCGTCCCCGCGCACGGCCCGGGCGCGCGCCGCGGAACTCCTCGACCGGGTCGGACTCGCCGATCGCGCGCGCCACCTTCCCTCGGAGCTGTCGGGCGGGCAGCGGCAGCGGGTGGCCGTCGCGCGTGCGCTGGTGAACGAGCCGCTGGTCGTCCTCGCGGACGAGCCGACCGGGAACCTGGACAGCGCGGCCACGTACGACATCCTGCGGCTCTTCGGCGAGTTGCGCGCCGCGGGCCAGACCCTGGTCGTGGTCACCCACGACGAGCGGGTCGCCGCCACCGCGGACCGGGTCGTCTCCCTGCGGGACGGGGCGCTGGCCGACGACATCCGGCTGGACGGCCACGGGACCGGGCTCGCGGGCGAAGGGTCCGACGACGGGAGCGGACGTCCGGGCCCGGGTCACGACGACGGTGGCGGCTCGGGGCTCGGCGCGATGCTGGCCTGGGAGGACTGATGGCGGGCCACCTGCTCCTGATGTGGCGCCTGCTCGCGCACGACGTGCGCCGCCGCCCCGCCGAGGCCGTCATGTTCCTGGTCGCGGTCGGCGTGGCCATGGCCAGCCTGACGCTGGGGACCGCGGCCGGTGATGCCGTGGCGACGGGGTACGCCACGACCCGCGCGGCCACCGCGGGCCCCGACGTGATGTCCTCGACCACCGACCCGGATCCGGCCCGCCTCGCCTCGCGGCTCGCGCGCCTGCCCGGGGTGATCGCGACCGGTGGTCCGTTCTTCGCGTTCGACACGACGATCGCGGTGCACGGCAGCTCCGCGCACGCAGGCGTCGAAGGGCGCGACAGCGCGCGGTCGGCCGTGGACCGCCCGCTGGTGACCTCGGGCAGCTGGGTGCGGCCCGGCGGGGTGGTGGTCGAGCGGGGCTTCGCGAAGTCGCTCGACGTGCACCTCGGCGACCGTGTGACGATCGGCGGGCGCCGCTATCCCGTCGTCGGCACCGCGATCAGCGCGGCCACCGAGGTCTACCCGTGGGGCGATCCGGCGCAGATCGGGCCGGCCGACTTCGGCGGCGTGGTCTGGCTGACCGCCGCCGACGCCCACGCGGCGGCCGGTGACGCGCCCGCCGTCCACCTGATCTACCTGAAGCTGTCCGACCCCGCCTCGGCGTGGCGGTTCGGCAGGTCCGCGGCCGCGCGGTCCCTGCGGACCGACGACTGGCTCACGTACCACACCTGGCAGAACGCCCTCCAGACCGACCGCGCCATGATCGAGGACACCCGCCCGGCGCTGGTGGTCGGCGGGTGGCTGCTGGCGGTCGCGGCGACCGTCACACTGGTGGCCCTGGCCACGGTGCGGGCCGCACGGGACAACCGGCGTGCCGCGCTGCTCAGGGCGGTCGGCGCGGGACCGGGCACCGTGCTGGTCGTCCTGCTGGTCCCGCACCTGCTGCTGACGGTGTTCGCGACGGCGCTGGGGCTGGCGGTCGGGACGCTCGCCGCGCCGCGCCTGGTCGATCCGAGTGCGGGGATGCTCGACGCCGTCGGCGCCCCGGGTGCCGGGACCGTCGGCGCGGCGTTCTTCCTCGCGCTCGTGGTCGCACTGGCCGGAGTGATCGGCCCGGCCCTGCGCACCCTGCGCACCGGCACCGTCGACGCGCTGGCCGACCCGGCCCACCTGCTCACCCACCACCCGCACCTGAACGCGGTGACCGCCTACCTGCCCATGCCCCTGCTGCTCGGCATCCGCCTGCTCGCCCGCAGGCCCGGCCGTGCCGCCCTGGCCTGCGCCGGCACCGCCGCGACCACCGTCATGGTCACCGCGCTGCTGACCTGGCACACCGAACTCGACCGCGTTCCCGCCTACCGCCGCTACGGCCCCGTCGAGGTGCGGACCGACCGGACCGGGCAGGTGCTGCTCGCCGTCACCCTCGCCCTGGTCGCCCTGTCGGTGCTCAACGCCCTCCTGATGGGCTGGGGTTCGGCGGTGCAGGCCCGCCGCTCGCTGACCATCGCCCGCACGCTGGGCGCCACGCCGGGCCAGGTCGTCACCGCGCTGTGCGTCGCGCAACTCCTGCCCGCGCTGCCCGGGGTGGCCGCGGGGATCCCCGCCGGGCTCGGCCTGTACTGGCTGTTCGGCACGCAGACCACGCCGCCCGCGACGTGGCTGCTCACCGCCGGCGCCGCCACGCTGCTGGCCGTCGCCGCGCTGACCGCCCTGCCCGCGTGGGCCCACACCCGCCGCTCGGCGGGCGGCGTCCTCACCGCTGAACCCGCCTGACCGGCCGGGTCGAGCGGTCAGGCGGGTCAAGAGGCGGCCCCGTACACGCCATCCATGTACGGGACCGCCCCGTCCTCGGGGGTACGGCGGGCCGGCCGGTTCAGCCGAGCGCCGCCAGGTGGTCCTTCAGACCCTGACCGTACGCGGTCGGGGTTCCGTCGTAGGAGGAGATCAGCGACGGACCGGAGGAGCAGTCCCAGGTGTTCCAGGTCCACCCCAGGTACGACAGCTTGTGCGCGTCCAGCCAGTTCATGAAGGTGTCGACGAAGGAGTGGGCGCAGGTGTTCTCGCCGATCTCGCCCGCCACCAGCGGCACCTTAGCGGCCACCGGAGCCAGCTGGGAGTCCCAGCATGACTGGTTGGCACAGGAGTTGAAGTTGTAGACGTGCAGCGAGGCGGCGAGATCGCCGGTCGGGTCGGTCGGCTCGTGGGCGAGCCAGCCGGTCTCGTCGTTGGAGTACGCCAGGCCGCCGAGCGTGATCACGTTCTGGGCCCCGGTGCCGCGGACCGCGTCGACCAGGTCCTGCATGCCCGCCACCTGGTACCCGATGCCCGGGCAGGTGCCGCCGTCCCGCCAGCAGGTCCACGCCTGGTCGGCGCTGGAGGCGGCGCGGTCCGGGTAGGGCTCGTTGAACAGGTCGAAGACGACCGAGGTGTCGGACTTGAAGGTGTTCGCGACGCTCGTCCAGAACGGGATGGCGTACTGCGCGTCCGGCATCGGCTTCTGGCAGGTCGCGTTGACGTCCGAGCAGCCCGCCGAGTTGCCGGTGTACAGGCCGTGCGTCCAGTGCAGGTCGAGGATCGGGGTGATGCCGTGCGCGACCAGCCGGTTGACCCAGTCGGTGATCGCCGCGATGTAGTTGGCGCCCCCGTCGGCGGCCGGTACGTACGAAAGCCCCTCCCAGCAGTCCTCGTTGAGCGGGACGCGGACCGCGTTGACGCCCTTCCAGCTGGTGATCGCGTCGACCGCCGCGTCGTCGACCGGACCGTCGAAGATGCCGTTGCCCTGCGCGCAGGCGAACTCGGTGCCGGAGCGGTTCACGCCGTGCAGCACCACCTGCTTGCCGGTGGAGTCGACCAGTTCGTTGCCGGCGACGTGCAGTTTCGGCGGTGCGGGGTCGCCGGTGCCGCCGCCGGGCGGGCTGGTCGGGGGCGAGGTGGGCGGCGGGGTGGCGTCCCCGTTGCAGGTGGAGCCGTTGAGCTGGAAGGAGGTGGGACTCGGGTTGCCGCCCGACCAGCTGCCGAGGAACCCGGCCGTGAGGCTGCCGCCGGTGGGGATCGCGCCGTTGTACGACTCGGATGCCACGTTCACGGTCGTGCCGGACTGCGCGAACGTGCCGCCCCAGCCCTGGGTGACGTGCTGGCCGCCGGCGAAGTCGAAGGTGAGCTTCCAACTCGTGGTGGGCGCGGCGTTGTTGGTGATGACGATGTTGCCCTGGAAGCCGGTGTCCCACTGGTTGGTGACCGAGTAGGCGACCGAGCAGGCCGGGGTCGCGCCGGCGGCCGTGCCGGTGCCCAGGGCGGGCAGCAGCACGGCGGCCGCCGCCGCCGCGGTGACGGCGGCGACGGAGAGCGCCGCGGTACGCGTGGGTCGTCGCATGAGCGACTCCTGGAAAAATGTGGGGGGATGTGTGGGGGGTGGTGGTGCGGCGGTACGGGTGGTGCACACGCGGGGAAAGGTGTGGACGCGCTCCCACTGGTCCGCCGGAGACCCTAGCGGGTCGTCGTCCGTCCCGGTAGAGGTCGATTGCGGCGCGGGGGCGCGGAACGGCTGCCTTGATCGGCCTGAACCGGACGATTTTCGGGCGTAATCGAGACGCGCGGGGCCGGGAACATGCCGTTTCGGTCCGCCTCTTGACAGCACATCGTGGCGGCTCGATTGTGGGAGCGCTCCCACTGGTTCAGTTGCACTTCCCCCCACGTTCCCCCCACAACGAACCGCGAGGAGGACCTCTCGCATGCCCAGAGGAAGACCTTTCAAGCGGCGGCTGAGAAGGCTGGTGACGGCTCTCGCGGCCGCGCTGGCCGTTCCGCTCGCCATGACCGCGGCCGGCGGCACCCCCGCGCACGCCGCCGGCATCCAGTGCAGCGTCGACTACACGACGAACGACTGGGGCGGCGGGTTCACCGCCAATGCGAAGATCACCAACCTCGGTGACACGGCGATCAGCGGCTGGACGCTGACGTACTCCTACGCCGGCAACCAGACGCTGCAGAGCGGCTGGAACGGCGACTGGTCGCAGTCCGGCAAGAACGTGACTGTCAAGTCACTGGACTGGAACAAGACAATCGCGGCCGGCGGCAATGTCACCCCGAGCGCCAACTTCGGCTACAGCGGCACCAATACGGCGCCCACCGCCTTCGCGGTGAACGGCACCGTGTGCGGCGGCGCGCACCAGCCGCCGCTGCCGGTGCTGACCAGCCCGGCGGCCGGCGCCACGTACACCGCCGGCGCCGACATCCCGCTGGCGGCCACCGCCGTGGCCGCGGACGGCGCGACGATCAGCAAGGTCGAGTTCTACAGCGACGACGTCCTGCTGGGGACCGACACCACCGCGCCGTACACCTTCGACTGGCCCTCGCTCACGGCCGGGGACTACTCGGTGTACGCCAAGGCGTACGACAGCCTCGGCGCGAGCGGCGAGTCGACCCCGGTGGGCCTGCACGTGGTCGCCGGGCCGTCGATCGTGGCCACCCCGGCGCAGGTCTCCGTCCAGCAGGGCGGCACCGGCACCTTCGCGGTGCAGCTGTCCAGTGCTCCGACCTCTGCCGTGACGGTGGCGGTGGCGCGCACGGCCGGCAACACCGGCCTGAGCGTGAGTTCCGGCGCGAGCCTGACCTTCACGCCGTCGAACTGGAGCACCGCGCAGCACGTCACCCTGGCCGCCGACGCCGGCGGCACCGGGCAGGCGACCTTCACCGCGACGGCGGCCGGCTACCTCAAGGCCACCGTGACCGCGACGGAGATCGGCGCCACCAGCGACTACGACGCGCGGTTCCTGTCGCTCTACGGCAAGATCACCGACCCGGCGGACGGCTACTTCTCGCCGCAGGGGATTCCGTACCACTCGGTGGAGACCCTGATCGTGGAGGCGCCCGACTACGGCCACGAGACGACCTCCGAGGCGTACTCGTACATGATCTGGCTCCAGGCGATGTACGGCCAGGTCACCCAGGACTGGAGCAAGTTCAACGCGGCCTGGGCGACCATGGAGAAGTACATGATCCCCACGCACGCCGACCAGCCGACGAACAGCTTCTACAACGCCGCTTCGCCGGCCACGTACGCGCCCGAGCACGACCTGCCGTCCGACTACCCGTCGAAGCTCGACGGCAGCGTGCCGGTGGGCCAGGACCCGATCGCGGGCGAGCTGAAGTCCGCCTACGGCACGGACGACATCTACGGCATGCACTGGCTGGAGGACGTCGACAACGTCTACGGCTACGGTGACACGCCCGGTGGCGGCTGCGAGGCGGGCCCGACCGCCTCCGGCCCGTCCTACATCAACACCTTCCAGCGCGGCTCCCAGGAGTCGGTCTGGGAGACCGTGCCGCAACCGACCTGCGACGACTTCAAGTACGGCGGCAAGAACGGGTACCTGGACCTGTTCACCGGCGACTCCAGCTACTCCACGCAGTGGAAGTACACGGACGCGCCGGACGCCGACGCGCGGGCGATCCAGGCCGCCTACTGGGCGGACACCTGGGCGCAGGAGCAGGGCAAGGAGGCCGACGTGAAGGCCACCGTCGCCAAGGCCGGCGAGATGGGCGACTACCTGCGCTACTCCTTCTTCGACAAGTACTTCAAGAAGATCGGCAACTGCACGAGCCCCACCTCGTGCCCGGCCGGCAGCGGCAAGAACAGCGAGCACTACCTGCTGTCCTGGTACTACGCCTGGGGCGGTTCGACCGGCTCCGGCGGCGGCTGGGCCTGGCGGATCGGTGACGGCGCCTCGCACTTCGGCTACCAGAACCCGCTGGCGGCCTACGCGTTGACCACCGACCCCAACATGGCCCCCAAGTCGGCCACCGGCAAGCAGGACTGGACCACCAGCCTCGGCCGGCAGCTGGAGTTCTACCAGTGGCTCCAGTCCGACGAGGGCGCCATCGCCGGTGGTGCCACGAACAGTTGGGACGGCGCCTACGCGCAACCCCCGGCCGGCACGCCCACCTTCTACGGCATGGCGTACGACTGGGAGCCCGTCTACCACGACCCGCCGTCGAACCAGTGGTTCGGCATGCAGGCGTGGTCCATGGAGCGCGTCGCGGAGTACTACCAGCAGACCGGTGACGCCAGGGCCAAGGCCGTACTGGCCAAGTGGGTCGGCTGGGCGATGTCGCAGACCACGATCAAGGCGGACGGCACCTTCAGCATCCCGTCCGACCTCGCCTGGTCCGGCGCCCCCGACACATGGGACCCGAGCAAGCCGGGCAGCAATGCCGGCCTCCATGTGACGGTCACCTCCTACGGCAACGACCTGGGCGTCACCGCGGCCTACGCCAAGACGCTCGCCTACTACGCCGCCAAGTCCGGTGACACCGCCGCGCAGGCGGAGTCGAAGGCGCTGCTCGACGGCATGTGGAACAACTACCAGGACCCGCTGGGCATCGCGGCCCCGGAGACCCGCGCGGACTACTCGCGGTTCTCCGACCCGGTCTACGTCCCGTCCGGCTGGACGGGGACGATGCCGAACGGCGACAAGATCGACTCCAGCTCCACCTTCCTGGAGCTGCGGTCCTTCTACAAGAACGACCCCAACTGGTCGAAGGTGGCGGACTACCTGAACGGCGGCGCCGTGCCGACGTTCACCTACCACCGGTTCTGGGCGGAGGCGGACATCGCGATGGCGATGGGCACGTACGCCCTGCTCTTCGAGGAGTAGCGCGACACCGCGCCGCCGCACGAGTGCGGCGGCGCGGCACATGCCTCCGGGGGCGGGGGCGGCGGGAGATGACCCGGGCGGCCTGACCGCTCCCGGCCCGTCGCCGTCCGCTCCCGGATCGGTGCCGGGGCCCGCCCCTCCCGAGAGTGCGGGGGCGGGTCGCCGGTGCGCTTGCGTCCTGCGGTGCGCTTGTGCCCCGCGGGGGCGCGCCGGCGTCCTGCGCGGGCCGTTCGGGAGCCGGGCCGGCCGTCGGTCCCGCCTCGTATGCTCGGGCGCATGCCCCCGTCCCGGACCGACGCCCGGCCGTACCCGGCGCCGTACCCCCTGCCGGTCGCGTCGGTGCGGTACGCCGCCGCCCTGCGGCTGCCGGAGCTGTGCCACGGGCGCCTCGCGGGCTGGCTGACGGCGGAGGCCACCGCGGAGTTGGCGTTCCTGCGCCGCTGCGACCTGGGCGAGGCGGCCACGGGGTTCGCCGAACTCCACACGCTGGACGAGGCGTTGCTCGATCCGTGGTGCCGCGCGCACGCGGAGGACGGCGTCCGGGACACGGCGGACCGGCTCTGGGCCTACCTGGCGGTGGTGCACGCGCTGTCGTCGCCGGAGGGGGAACGCGCCGCGCGGGCGGCCGCGTCGGCCCGCACCGCCGACGAGGCCGCGCGGCTGGTCGCCGACGGGCGGGCCGAGTTCCTCGTCGCCCGGGCGCGGTCCGGCGAGGGCATGGACTGGAGCAGCAGCACCGCGCTGATGGGCACCGACCGCCCAGAGGAGGTCGACGCGGCCTTCGACCGGGGCGAGCCGCTGGCCGGTGTCGCCGTCATCGGCCTCGCCCTCACCTGTCCCGACGCCGGCGCGATCCTCCCGCGCGCGGCCCGCGCCATGGCCCACCCCGATCCCGAGGTGAGCCGCCAGGGCACGCTCGCCCTCGCCCACACCGCCCGGCTGCACGGCAGGACCGACCCGCGCTGCCTGGAACTGCTCCGCGCCCGCCGCCGGGGCAACGAGGCCGACGACGACGCGTGGGCCTACGTCCCGCACCGCCGGCTCCCGTGGTGGCTGTGGCGCCACCACCTCGGCCGCGTCCTGCGGTGGAACCTGTGGGAGCGCTGGCGGCCCTGAGCCCCGGCGGCCCTGAGCGTGCGGCCCCCGTCGTCGCGTCCGGGGCTACCCCTCCGCCCCGCCGACCACGGCCATCGCCTCGATCTCCACCCGGAAGGCCGGGTGGACCAGCCCCGCGACCTGCACCAGCGAACTGGCGGGCATGCGGGCCGGGTCGACGTACTCGTCCCGGACCCGGCGGAAGGCGGGCAGGTCGGCGGCGATGTCGGTGAGGAAGACGCTGATCCTGACGACGTCCGCCCACCGCGCGCCGGAGGCGGCCAGTACGGTCGTGAGGTTCTCGAACACCTGGCGCGTCTGCACCTCCGCGTCGCCCTCGCCGACGAGGGTCCCGTCGGCGTCCAGCGGCACCTGTCCGGAGACGACGACCACGGTGCCGGTGAAGGCGACGGCGTGGCTGTAACCGTTGACGGGAGCGCTGCCCTCGGGCCGTTCGTAATGCGTGATCATGCGCTCATCATGGCGCAGGGCCGGCGCAGGAGCGGCCGCGCCCTCCGGGTCGGTCCTAGGCGTCCGGCGGGTCGCCGACGTCGGCGTTGTCGGCGCTCATCACGTCGCCGGTGACCGGGGAGCCGATCGAGCTGCGGATCCGGCCGGCCGCCGGGTCGGAGATCGAGACGGTGAGGGTGTAGGGCGGCGGCCCGGTGACCGTGTGGTGCGTATCGATCGGCGGGTCGAGCTTCCTCACGACGGCGAGCCCGTCGTAGCCCGGGCACAGCGCCTGCAGCGGGAGGATCACCGTGGCCGACCCGCCGACCTCCGGGTCGATGTGGATCTTCCCGTCGGAGCCGTCGGTCGTGCCCGGGCCCAGGACGACCGGCAGGTCGTACGCTCCGCCGACCAGACCGTCCGGCCCCTCGATCTCCACCGCGACACCCCGCGGGCCGAGCGGCGGGGAGAGCAGCAGCGGCTGCCTGCCGCCCGCGCCGAAAAGCAGTTGGACGTCGATGCGGGCGGGGTCCTGCCCGGACATCCCGGTGAACCCGAAGGCGCCCAGGGTGAGTTGGGGTCCGGGTGGCGGCGTCGGGTTGTTGCCCCGGCTGCGGGAACCCGTCGGCACGGCGAAGTGGTGGAAGCCGGTGGCCCCGCACTTGTCGCCGTCGGAGCGTCCCCCGCCGGGCAGCGCCACCGACCTCGCCGGCCCGGACGAGGGCGCCGGTCCGGGCGATCCGTAAGTGCCCAGCCCGAACCAGCCGTGCCGGCTGCCGAGCACCGCCAGGGCGATCACCGCGACGAGCACCCACGGAATGCCGTCGCGCACCTTGTCCCTCATGAGCCCCCCTGCCACGGCCGCCGGGCCGTCCCGATCGCCGGTCCCCCCGGAGCGGCAGGCTGAGGTTACCGCCGCGGGGGGCCGCCCGGTCCGCGAGGGGGGACCGCGGACGTCACGGGAGGGTGGGAGGGCGGGGAGCCCGGGGAACGACGAAGGCCCGGCCTGTCTGCGCAGGTCGGGCCTTGATCGAGAAGGGTGAGTGACGGGACTCGAACCCGCGACATCCTGGACCACAACCAGGTGCTCTACCATCTGAGCTACACCCACCATGAGCGGCGCTTTTCCCTCTCGGGGTGGCGCCGCCTGCAAAAGTGTACAGGGTGGCGAGGGGTGGTCGCGCCCCGCTTATTCGACCGGCTTCGCCGGCGGTTCGGCCGGGGACAGGACGTGCTTGGCGGCGATCGCCCGGGCGGTGTCCGTGTCGGGGCCGGGGGCCGGGACGAAGACCGCCTCGCGGTAGTAGCGCAGCTCCGCGATGGACTCGCGGATGTCGGCGAGCGCGCGGTGGTTGCCCTTCTTCTCGGGGCTGTTGAAGTACGCCCGCGGGTACCAGCGGCGGGCCAGCTCCTTCACCGAGGAGACGTCCACGATGCGGTAGTGGAGGTGCTGCTCCAGCGTCGGCATGTCACGGGCGAGGAAGCCGCGGTCGGTGGAGACCGAGTTGCCGCACAGCGGGGCCTTGCGCGGCTCGGCGACGTGCTCGCGGATGTAGTCCAGGACCACCTTCTCCGCCTCGGCCATGCCGACCCCGCCGGCCAGCTCCTCCAGCAGCCCGGAGGCGGTGTGCATCTGCCGCACGATCTCCGGCATCGTCTCCAGCGCCTCGGCGGGTGGGCGGATCACGATGTCCACCCCCTCGCCGAGGATGTTCAGCTCGGAGTCGGTGACGAGCGCGGCCACCTCGATGAGCGCGTCGTGCGCCAGCGAGAGGCCGGTCATCTCACAGTCGATCCACACCATCCGGTCGTTCATGTGTCTCACCCTACGGGTCGATCCCGCGGTCCCGGGAGTGCGGCGCCCAGACCGCGTCCGGCGCGCAGCCGACCGCGCGCCGGTCCCTCGGCCACCTCGGGCCGCCCGGGCTGCTCCGGGACCCGCACCGAGGTGCTGTACGCGTCGGGGTCGCCCTTGGCGGGAGCGGCCAGCACCTGCGAGCCGCCCGCCTGCCCGGCGCCCGGGGCGGGGCCGTGCCCGTTGCCACCTCCGTGCCCGGCCGCGGGGCCGCTCCGCCGCAGCGGCGCCACCTCGGGCGGCGGGACGGCCCGGTCGCTGTCGTCCTGCGGCCTTCGGGCGCGGTACGCGGCGCGGTACGACGCGGGGGAGGAGCCGAGCTGCCGGCGGAAGTGCCCGCGCAGGGCCACCGGCGAGCGGAAGCCGCACCGCCCCGCCACCTCGTCGACCGAGTAGTCCGACGTCTCCAGCAGCCGCTGCGCCTGGAGGACGCGCTGCGTGATCAGCCACTGCAGCGGCGCGCTGCCGGTCAGCGAGCGGAACCTCCGGTCGAAGGTCCGCCGGCTCATGTACGCGCGCGCGGCCAGCGCCTCGACGTCGAACTGCTCGTGAAGATGCTCCAGCGCCCACGCGACGACCTCGGCCAGCGGGTCCGCGCCGATCTCCTCGGGTAAAGACCGATCCATGTGCCGCTGGCCGGTCTGCCAGTCCGCGCGCCGCGGTGGCACGACCAGCCGGCGGGCGAGCGCGGCGGCCGCCTCGGCCCCGTGGTCGGTGCGCACCACGTGCAGGCACAGGTCGATGCCGGCCGCGGTCCCGGCGGAGGTGAGCACGTCGCCGTCGTCCACGAACAGTTCGCGCGGGTCGACGTGCACCGACGGGTAGCGCTTGGCGAGCGTCGGCGCGTACATCCAGTGCGTGGTCGCCGGACGTCCGTCCAGCAGCCCGGCGGCGGCCAGCACGAACGCGCCGGTGCACAGGCCGATGATCCTGGCGCCCTCCTCGTGCGCGCGGCGGATCGCGTCGAGGGCCTCGGGCGGCGGGGCCTGGGATATCGAGCGCCAGGTCGGCACGACCACGGTGCCGGCCCGGGCGAGCGCCTCGAGGCCGTAGGGCGCGGTCAGTTCGAGCCCGCCGGTGGTGCGCAGCGCGCCCTCCTCACCGGCGCACACCAGCAGCCGGTAGCGGGGAACGCCCGCGTCCTGCCGGTCGATGCCGAAGACCGACAGGGGTATCGAACTCTCGAAGATCGGACCACCGCTGAACAGCAGCACGGCGACGACCTCGGGCCGGCGGCGCGCGGAGAGCTTGCGGATGGCGCGAGGCGATGCCGATGGTGCTTGCGACGGAGTGTCCGCCGCCGTACCGGAACTGGACTCCTGGCTCATGGAGCTCAAGCCCCCCTCGTATCGACGCGTCGTCCCCTCGGTCCTGCACGAAATCCCCCGCTGTCCCAGCGCAGTCACCCATGATCAAATCTACTGTGTCAGGTGGGGCGTTAGTGACAAGTTCACCATCTGACGCTAAGTCGACAAGACAACGTGGCGTAAAGCATTCGATCACGAAGCGTTTCACCCAGGCGGCCCACTGGGAAGTACGCCTCGTGGCACCCGACCACACCGTCCACGTCCTGCCGCATCGTAGAACCGCAGGTGGCACAGGTGTTAGTGCGCCTGGTCACCAACGAATGCATAACGGCGGCAAGTTGGCCGAAAATCGCTGATCCCGACGCGAAAGCGCGTACGAGGCCGCCGGATTTCCCGGAGTGAACTTGCAGGTGCGCGAACGCCGGCGGCGCGGTGCGTGAGGTGCTGGTCGGGCCGGGGAGGAAGGCGTCACCGGGTGGTGTCGAGGAGGGGGCGCCGATGCGCCCCCGGGGTGCGCCCGTGCGCCGAACCGTGCAGCCGGTTGGCGTGATGACGCCGTACTCGTTGGCGCGGTGCCGTTGCGCTCTTGGCTCTGCTCCGGCATTCTCCTGGGAACTCCGGGTACGGGAGACGTACGAAGACCCTGTGAGGACCACGTCAGACCTGTGCAGGCGCTTCTGGCGGCCGTACCCTGGAGGGAGTGGGACGGGAAGTGGCGAACTGGCCGAAACAGGCTGCTGCGGCGGCCCGCCCCGCGAGAACCGTTCTGTCCGCTGCTCGGCGCGTCAGCGCCGCCTTCGCCGAGATTCCGCATCATGGCCGGTCATGAGATTCCCGAGCCCGCCGACCGCAGGCCGCTTGCCGAGTCGGCGGCCGTCCCCGAGCTGGCCCCCGAGCCACACCACTCCTGCGATCCGGCCTTCCGGCACGGCGTCGTCGTCGGTTTCGACGGGTCCGTCTCCAGCGAGCGCGCCCTGTCGTACGCGATCGGGATGGCCCGCAGGACGCACTCCGCACTGATCATCGTGCATGTCGCCAACCGGCTGCCCGCCACCGTGTGGGCGGGCTGCGAGCCCCCCGTCTTCGTCGACGTCCCCGACCACCGCACCGAGGTGCTCGGCCTGGAGTTGGCGTGCGCCGACCACCTCGCCGAGATCTCCTGGGTGCTGGTGGAGCGCGGCGGCGACATCTGCCACGAACTGGAGGAGGTCGGCCGGGAGTACGAAGCCGACGCGATCGTGGTCGGCGGTACGCACGGCCTGGTCGGCCGGATCTTCGGCTCGGTGGCCGGGCGGCTGGCACGGCGGGCGCAGCGGCCGGTGGTGGTCATCCCGTAGCGGGTCCCGTGCCCGGGTTCCCGCGACGTGCACCGGCCGCCGTCGAGGTGTCGCCGTCACTCCGCGCCGTGCGCCGCCTTTGGCGACGCGGACCTCGCCGACGTGCGCCGCCCTGCTGCGCCCCGACGTGCGCGCCGCGTCACTCCACGGTGACGGACTTCGCGAGGTTGCGCGGCTTGTCGATGTCCCGGCCGAGCGCCAGCGCGGTGTGGTACGCGAAGAGCTGGAGCGGGATACCCATCAGGATCGGGTCCAGCTCGTCCTCGTTCTTCGGCACGATGATCGTGTGGTCGGCCTTTTCCTGCTCCTGGTGGGCCACCGCGAGGATGCGGCCGCTGCGGGCCTTGATCTCCTCCAGCGCCGCCCGGTTCTTCTCCAGCAGCTCGTCGTCCGGCACGATCGCCACCGTCGGCATCGCGGGCTCGACCAGCGCCAGCGGCCCGTGCTTCAGCTCGGAGGCCGGGTACGCCTCGGCGTGGATGTAGCTGACCTCCTTCAGCTTCAGCGACGCCTCCCGGGCCACCGGGTAACCCCGCACCCGGCCGATGAACAGCATCGACTTCGCGTCGGCGAAGTGCAGCGCCAGCCGCTTGATCTCCGGCTCCGCCTTCAGGATCTCGTCGATCTGGCCGGGCAGCCGCCGCAGCCCCTCGATGATCCGCCGGCCGTCGGCGACCGAGAGGTCCCTGATCCGGCCCAGGTGCAGCGCGAGCAGCGCGAAGGCCACCACCGTGTTGGTGAAGCACTTCGTGGACACCACGCACACCTCGGGCCCGGCGTGCACGTACGTGCCGCCGTCCGCCTCCCGCGCGATCGCGGAACCGACCACGTTGACCACGCCGAGTACCCGCGCGCCCTTGCGCTTGAGCTCCTGCACGGCCGCCAGCACGTCGTACGTCTCGCCGGACTGCGACACCGCCACGTACAGCGTGTCCGGGTCGACCACCGGGTTGCGGTACCGGAACTCCGACGCGGGCTCGGCGTCGGCGGGGATGCGGGCCAGCTCCTCGATGAGCTGCGCGCCGATCTGCCCCGCGTGGTAGCTCGTGCCGCAGCCGAGGATCTTGATCCGCCGCACGGAGCGCGCCTCGCGCGGGTCCAGGTTGAGGCCGCCCAGGTGCACCGTGGCGAACTTGTCGTCGATCCGCCCGCGCAGCACCCGGTCCACCGCCTCGGCCTGCTCGGCGATCTCCTTGTGCATGTACGTGTCGTGGCCGCCCATGTCGTACGACTCCGCCTCCCACTCCACGGTGGTCGGCGTGGCCGTGGTCCGGGAGCCCTCGGTGGTGTACGTGCGGAAGTCGTCGGCCTTGAGGGTGGCCATCTCGCCGTCCGCGAGCGTCACGACCTGGCGGGTGTGGGCGACCAGCGCGGCCACGTCGGAGGCGACGAACATCTCCTTCTCGCCGATGCCGAGCACCACCGGGGAGCCGTTGCGGGCCACCACGATGCGGTCCGGGAAGTCGCGGTGCAGCACCGCGAGGCCGTAGGTGCCCTCGATCGAGCGCAGCGCCTCGCTGACCTTCTGCTCCAGCGTGTCGGCCTGCGAGCGGGCGATGAGGTGGGCGAGTACCTCGGTGTCGGTCTCGGAGGCGAAGACGGTGCCCTCGGCGGTGAGCCGGGCGCGCAGCTCGGACGCGTTGTCGATGATCCCGTTGTGCACGATGGAGACCGCGCCGGCGGCGTCGGCGTGCGGGTGGGCGTTGGCATCGCTCGGCGCGCCGTGGGTGGCCCAGCGGGTGTGCGCGATGCCGGTGGTGCCGGCGAACCGCTTGGGGACGCGGGCCTCCAGGTCGCGGACCCGGCCCTTGGCCTTGACCGTCCGCAGCTCGCCGGACTTGCCGGTGATCACGATGCCGGCCGAGTCGTACCCCCGGTACTCCAGCCGCTGCAGGCCTTCGAGCAGTAGCGGAGCCACGTCACGCCTGCCGATGTAGCCGACAATTCCGCACATATGCCGTCCCTCTCGGTCGTACCTGTCCGGGGTGCCTGCTCAGCCGCGGGCGCCCCGCTCGTCTGGGGGGTGCCCGGTCAGCCGTAGACGATCCGGCGGAGCTGGCGCTGGGAGAGCACGGCCGGGGCGACCGCCCGGTGCGGCAGCTCCTCGCCGATCCGCTGGAAGATCTCCGTGTTGACCAGCCCCTTCGCCTGGAGCTCGCGGTGCCTGCGGCGGACGTACTCCTCGGTCGTCTCGTCGAAGTACGCCAGGACGTCCAGCACCACCCGGGACGCCTCGCCGCGGTGCAGCGACGTGGTGCGAACCAGGTGGTCGATGAGGTCCTCGTAGGACGTCCGGCGTTCGAGCACCCGTTGATACTCATCAGATCAGCCCTGCTTTGCAAGAATCCTGCCCGCTTTCGGGCACACTCGCTCACTTAGACAGGGCCGAACGGGTGAGAGGCGAGCGGATTGTCGAGGGTTCCGGCGAACTGGAGCGCGGCCGAGGGGTCGGCGAGATCGACCATGCTGCGGTTGTCGCGGAGCTGGAGCCGGTTCAGGCAGGAGCGCGCGAAGCGCGGCGTGAACAGGTCGTCGCGGCGGAACCGCGCGGCCAGCTCCGGGCGGGTGCGCAGCTGCGCCCGCTGGTAGTCCGCGACGCACTCGGCGACCGTCCGCCAGAAGGCGTCCTGGTCCAGGACCCGCCCGGTGTGCAGGATCGCGGACAGGAACCGGAGGAAGCAGTCGAAGACGTCGGTGAACACGCACAGCACCCGCTCGTCGTCGGGCACGTCCGCGCGCACCCGCCGCACCGCCTCGGGCAGCGCCGCGTCCGGATCCATCACCGCGATCTCCTCGGCGATGTCCTTGAAGACGACCCGCTGCACCCGGCCGCCGGCGTCCAGCACCAGGATCACGTTCTCGCCGTGCGGCATGAAGGCCAGGTCGTGGACGTACATGCAGTGCACGACCGGCACCAGGTAGGCGTCCAGGTAGCCGCGCAGCCAGCGCTCCGGCGGCTCGCCGGAGCGGGCGATCAGCGCGGCGGCGAAGGAGCCGCCGTCCGGATCGACGTGCAGCAGCGAGGCCATCGTCGCCGCCCGCTGCCCGGGGGCCAGCCCCGGCACCGGGCTCTCGCGCCACAGCGCGGCCAGCATCTTGCGATAGGGCGATCCCGGCTCGGTGGCCTCCTCGTACGGCAGCGGGTGGTAGCCGACGGCGGCGTGCTCGCGCAGGATCGAGAACCCGGCGCCGGTCAGGGTCGGGTCGGTGGCGACCAGCTCGGCGACCCAGTCGTTGATCGCCGGGGTGCCCGCCATGTACGCGGCGGACAGGCCGCGCAGGAACCCCATGTTGAGGACGGACAGCGCGGTCTTCACGTAGTCGCGCTCGGGATGGCTGGCGTTGAAGAAGGTGCGGACCGACTGCTGGGCGACGTGCTCGTCGTCGCCCGGGCCGAGGTGGACGAGATGCCGCTGGGCGACCTCGCCGGCGAAGGTGGTGGCCAGCCGGTGCTCCCACTGCCACGGGTGGGCGGGTATCAGGAGGTAGTCCGCCGGATCGAGGCCGAGGTCCCGGAGCACCCGGGCGAAACGCTCCCGGGTGGGGCGGTCCAGCTCGCCCGCGATCAGGTCGTCGTAGGTCAGGCCGGCGCCCGCGCTGAAGTGCGCGCGGTCGCGGCGGGCGGCGAGCCAGGTCAGCCGGACCGGGGCGGCGGCCTCAGGGGTGTACGCCACCAGGTCGCGGGCGCCGAATCCGATGCGGCCGCTGTTGGCCACGAAGCAGGGGTGCCCCTCGATCATGGCGGCTTCCACCGTCAGGAACGGCGCGCCGCCGAGGTCGGCGGCGGAGTCGGCGCGCGTCGCGTACTTGAACGCGAGCGCCGAGAGGGTGGCGGTGATCTCCTCCAGGTAGAGCGGCAGCACGTCGTCGCTGAGGGAGAGGGCGGTACGGAACTCGGTGAAGAAGGCGAGCGCGTCGAGGGGGAGCTCCTCGGAGGTGCGGGGGCCGCCTTCCGCGGGGGGATCGCTCTCGCGGGTGCGGGTGAGGGACGACGCGTCGATGTGCCAGTGGTCCAGGGCGAGTCGCTCGGCGCGGAAACGGTAGGCCGCGCGGCCGTCGTCGGTGCGGACCACGTAGCGCTCGGCGCGGTCGGCGGTCGCCGGGGCGGTCAGCGGGTCGGCCCCGTCGGTGGAGGCGGGCTCTGTCCCGTCGGTGGCGGCCGGGTGCTGCACGGATGCGGAGGCTGGGTCGGGCACGGAGGTGGAAGCCGGGTCGGGCACGGGGTCCAGCAGCTTCTCGTGGGCGAACTCCGCGAGCGCCTTGCGGAGCAGGTGGCGGGTGGCCCGTGCCCACAGCTCGGGGGTCAGGTGGGAGGTGGGCACCGGGGACGCGTCGGCGGTGGACGGCTCCGGGTGCAGGTGGCCGGTGATCGTCATCGCGCCGCCCGCCTCGCGCCGAGCGTCGCCTCGTACGCCTCGCGGGTGCAGACGCTCAGCAGCGCCTCCTTCTCCGGTTTGCGCAACCGGCCCACCACCTCGAAGCCGACGGTCGCGTTCAGCGTGTGGATCGCGGTGTTGCGGACGTCCGGTTCGACCACGACCCGGCGCACCCCGGGGTCGGCGAACAGTTCGGCCATGACCGCGGCGATGACCGCCCGGGTGAAGCCGTGCACGGGCCGGTCGGCCGGCGCGACGAGGAAGTGCATCCCGAGGTCGCCCGGCTGCGCGTCGTACAGCCCGGCCAGCTCCACGCGCGCGGGGTCGTACCGCTCCAGCAGGCAGACCGGCCGGCCTTCGGACGACCCGATGAACGCGTCCTGGTACGGCGCCTGCGCGATGTCCGCGTAGGCGCGCTCGACGTCGTACCGGCTCGCGTCGGACATCAGCCAGAACGGGGCCTTGGGGTCGGTGACCCACGTGTGGAGCAGGTCGGCGTCGGCGGGCGGGTCGACCGGGCGGAAGGTGAACAGGGCAGGGTCGGGCGCGGTCATACGGAGAACTCCTGGAAGGCGATGGCCGTCTCCACCCGGTACGGCTCCTCGCCGTCGAGCAGATGGCGGATGATGCGGGAATTGCGGTACGCGGCCATGCCGAGGTCGGGGGAGGCGAACCCGTGGGTGTGCAGCTCGGCGTTCTGGACGTAGATGCCGCGTCCGGTGACGTCGATGGCATAGTCGCGGCTGACGTCGTACCGGCCCTGGTCGTCCCAGCGGATGCGGTCGCGGACCGGGGCGAGGAAGTCCGGCACCCGGTAGCGGTAGCCGGTGGCCAGCACCAGGCCCTCCGTGGTGAGGGTGTGCGCGCGATCCTGCTCGTGCTGGCGCAGCCCGAGGGTGTACGTGCCGGTGGCCGGGTCGTGGGAGGCGCTGTCCAGCGAGGTGTTGGTGAGCAGCCGGGTGGGGACCTTGCCGCGCCGGCTCCTGGTGTAGAGCAGGTCGAAGATCGCGTTGATCAGGTCGGAGTCGATCCCCTTGTACAGGCTCTTCTGCGTGCTGTTGAGCGTGTCGCGGACCGGCCCCGGCAGCGCGTGGAAGTAGTCGACGTACTCCGGTGAGGTCATCTCCAGGGTGAGCTTGGTGTATTCGAGCGGGAAGAAGCGCGGCGAGCGGGTCACCCAGGTGAGGTGGTAGCCGTGGGTGTCGATGTCCTGGAGCAGGTCGTGGTAGATCTCGGCGGCGCTCTGCCCGCTGCCGACGACGGTGATGCTGCGCTTGCCCAGCAGCCCGGGCTTCGCCTCCAGGTAGCGGGAGTTGTGCAGGAAGTCCCCGCCGAGCCCGCCCACGGCGGACGGCAGGTGGGGCGGGGTACCGGTGCCCAGGACCAGGCGCGGCGCGCGGTAGGTCTCGCCGTTCGCCGTCCGCACCTCGTACTCCGCGAGGCGCTCGTCGTACGTCACCTCGGTCACGCTCCGCCCGAAGCGCACCGACGGCAGGCGGGCGGCGGCCCATCGGCAGTAGTCGTTGAACTCCTCGCGCAGCGGGTGGAAGTTCTCCCGGATGTAGAAGGGGTACAACCGGCCCGACTGCTTGAGGTAGTTGAGGAAGCTGAACGGCGAGGTGGGGTCCGCGAGGGTCACCAGGTCGGACATGAAGGGGGTCTGGAGGGAACTGCCCTCCAGGAACATGCCCGAGTGCCAGTCGAAGTCGGGCTTGCTCTCCAGGAACAGGCCGCGGGGGCGGGCGAGCGGGGCGGTCAGGCAGGCGAGGCCGAGGTTGAAGGGGCCGAGGCCGATGCCGATGAAGTCGAGCTCAGGCGTGGACAAGCGGCTCTCCGGTGGTCGTGGTGTCGAGGTAGCGGTCGGCGTGCTCGGCGAGCAGATCCAGGACGGCGGTGATGTCGGCGAGGGTGGTCCTCGGGTTGAGCAGCGTGAACTTGAGGTAGTGGCTGCCGCGGACCGTGGTGGCGGCGACCACGCCCTGGCCGGCGGCGGACAGCGCCTTGCGGGCATGGAGGTTGGCGCGGTCGACGGCGGAGGGGGCGACGATGCCGGCCGGCATCCGGCGGAAGACCAGCGTGGACAGCGTGGGGCGCGCCACGACCTCGAAACGCGGGTCGGCGTCCAGCACCCGCCATGCGGCGCCGGCCAGGTCCAGCACCTCGTCGAAGAGGCTGCCGACCCCGTCGGCGCCCATCACGCGCAGCGTCATCCACAGCTTGAGGGCGTCGAAACGGCGGGTGGTCTGCAACGACTTGTCCACCTGGTTGGGGATGCGCTCGGCGACGGCGCGGCGCGGGTTGAGGTAGTCGGAGTGGTGGGTGGCGTGCCGCAGCGTGTCGCGGTCGCGGACCAGCACCGCGCTCGAACTCACCGGCTGGAAGAAGGACTTGTGGTAATCGACGGTGACGGAGTCGGCCGCCTCGATGCCGTCGAGCAGGTGGCGCCGGGTGGGGGAGACCAGCAGCCCGCAGCCGTAGGCGGCGTCGACGTGCAGCCAGGCGCCGTGGCGGGCGCAGAGGTCGGCGACGGCGGGGAGCGGGTCGATGGAGCCGAAGTCGGTGGTGCCGGCGGTGGCCACCACGGCCATCGGGGTCAGCCCGTCGCGGGTGCAGCGCTCCAACTCCCGCTGGAGGGCTTCCGGTTGCATGCGGCGGTCGTGGTCGCAGGGGAGGGCGACGACCGCGTCGTCGGGCAGGCCGAGGAGTTTGGCCGAGGTGCGGACGCTGAAGTGGCCGCATTCGGAGGCCAGGACGCGGAGCCGGGCCGGGTCGGCGCCCCTGCTGAGCGCTTCTTCCCGGGCCAGGAAGAGCGCTTGGAGGTTGGACTGGGTGCCGCCGCTGGTGAACACCCCGTCGGCGGCGGGGCCGAGGCCGATCCGGGCCGCTGTCCAGTCGATCAGCCGGCGCTCGATCAGGGTGGCGCCGGCGCTCTGGTCCCAGGTGTCCAGCGAGGAGTTGACCGCGCTGAGCACGGCCTCGGCGGCGACCGCGGGGATCGCCACCGGGCAGTTGAGGTGGGCGAGGTAGCGGGGGTGGTGGAAGTAGACGGCGTCGCGCAGGTACACCGAATCCAGCTCGGCGAGGGCGGCGCCGGTGTCGCCGAGCGGCTGGTCGAGGTCGATGGCGTCGACCCGCGGGGCGAGGGCGTCGGGGGTGATGCCGGTGAACGGCCGGTCGGTCGCGGCGAGGGTGGCCGCCACCCGCTCGACTCCTTGGGCGACGGAGCTCCGGTACTGCTCCGTCGTGGCGTCACTGAGCAGGTGTGAGCGCATGGGCGGACCTCTCACTGGGGGGCTGAGTAAGGTGAGCCTAACCTAACTCAGCCGCCCTCTGCAGGCCCACCCGGCCCTTCCGCCCCGCCGTCGCCCTCGCGCGCCGCCGCTATCCGGCCAACCCCAACTCCCTTGCGATCAGCATCCGTTGGACTTCACTGGTGCCCTCGCCGATCTCCAGGATCTTGGCGTCGCGCCACATCCGGGCCACCGGGTACTCGTTCATGAAGCCGTATCCGCCGTGGATCTGGGTGGCCTCGCGGGCGTTGGTCACCGCGACCTCGGAGGTGTAGAGCTTCGCGAGCGCCGCCTCCTTCTTGAACGCCTCCCCGCTCACCAGCCGCGACGCCGCGTCCCGCCAGGCCAGCCGTGCGGTGTGGGCGCGCATCTCCATGTCCGCCAGCTTGAACTGGATCGCCTGGTTCGCGCCGATCGGCCGGCCGAACGCCTGCCGCTGCTGCGCGTACGCCAGCGACTCGTCCAGGCACCCCTGGGCAAGTCCGGTGGCCAGCGCGGAGATCGCGACCCGCCCCTCGTCCAGGGTGCGCAGGAACTGGGCGTACCCCCGGCCCTCCTCGCCCAGCAGATTCGCCGCCGGCACCCGGCACTCCACGAAGGACAGCTCCCGGGTGTCCGAGGCGTTCCAGCCGACCTTGCTGTACTTCTTCGACACCGTGAACCCCGGCGTGCCGGACGGGACGATGATCGACGAGATCCGCGGCCGGCCGTCGTCCTTGCGGCCGGTCACCGCGGTCACCGTGACCAGGCCGGTGATGTCGGTGCCGGAGTTGGTGATGAAGCACTTCGTGCCGTTGATCACCCACTCGTCGCTCTCCCGGTCCAGCCGGGCGGTGGTCCTGGTGCCGCCCGCGTCCGAACCGCACTCCGGCTCGGTGAGCCCGAACGCCCCCAGCATCTCGCCCGCGCACAACTGCGGCAGCCAGGTCCGCTTCTGCTCCTCGGTGCCGAACCGGAAGACCGGCATCGCTCCCAGCGACACCCCCGCTTCCAGCGTGATCGCCACCGACGAGTCCACCCGGGCCAGCTCCTCCAGCGCCAGCCCCAGCGCGAAGTAGTCCCCGCCCATCCCGCCGTACTCCTCGGGGAACGGCAGCCCGAACAGGCCCATCCGCCCCATCTCCCGCACGATCTCGTACGGGAACTCCTCACGCTCGTAGAAGTCGCCGATCTTCGGCGCGACCACGTCGCGCGCGAACTCCGCTACGGTCGCCCGCAGCGACTCGTGCTCCTCGGACAGACGATGCTCGATCGACATGGCTACTGCTCCCGGTGGGTCAGGGCGCGGACGGTACGGGACGGGCTCGGCCGTCCCAACTGCTCCGCCATCCAGACGCTTGTGGCGCTGAGGCGGTCGAGGTCGACCCCGGTCCGGATGCCGAGCCCGTGCAGCATCCAGACGAGGTCTTCGGTGGCCAGGTTTCCGGTGGCGCTCTTGGCGTACGGGCAGCCGCCGAGGCCGCCCGCCGACGCGTCGACGACGCCGACGCCCCGCTGGAGCGCGGCCAGGGTGTTCGACAGCGCCTGGCCGTAGGTGTCGTGGAAGTGCACCGCGAGGTGGTCCGTCGGGACCCCGCCGCCGGTCAGCTCGTCCAGCAGCGCGACGACATGGCCCGGCGTCGCCACACCGATGGTGTCGCCGAGGCTCAACTCGGTGCAGCCGAGTTCGTACAGCCGGCGGGCGACCTCGGCCACCTGCTTGACCGGGACCGGGCCTTCCCAGGGGTCGCCGAAGCACATCGACAGATAGCCGCGCACCCGCAACCCCTCCGACCGGGCCCGCGCCACCACCGGCTCGAACATCGCCAGCGACTCCTCCACCGTGCGGTTCAGGTTCGCCCGGGCGAAGGACTCGGTGGCGCTGCCGAACACCGCGATCTCCCGCACCCCCAGCGCGAGCGCCCGCTCCAGCCCCCGGGCGTTCGGCACCAGCACCGGCAGGCGCAGTCCCGGGTCCACGGTCAGGTCGGCGAGCAGCGGCATCAGCTCCGCGGCATCCGCCAACTGCGGTACCCACGCCGGGTGGACGAAGCTGGTCGCCTCGATCGTGGTCAGCCCCGCTTCGGCCAGCCGGTGGACGAACTCCGCCTTCACGTCGGTGGGCACCGTCGTCTTCTCGTTCTGCAGGCCGTCCCGGGCGCCCACTTCGTGGATGCGGACGTGTTCCGGCAGGCCGGGCATCGGGACGGGCATCGGCAGTCCCGCGGGGAGCCCTTCGGTGCTGGGGCTGGTTCTGGTGTTCGTGCTGGTCGCGTTCGTGCCCCTGCCCGTGTCGGTGGTCCCGCGCCCGGCTTCGGTCGGCGTCTCGCGGTCGGTCATGACGCCTCCCCGGAGCCGGGCGCCGCGGCATCCGGCTCGCTTGCCGGAACCACCACCGCCAGCACCTGGTCCATCGCCACGGTGGCCCCGGCGGTGACATCGATCTCTGTCACCGTCCCGTCGTGCGGGGCGGCGATCACGTGCTCCATCTTCATCGCCTCCACCACCAGCAGGCTCTGACCGGCCACCACCTGGTCGCCCTTGGCGACCTTCACCACCGTGACCGTGCCCGGCATCGGGGCGGTCAGCGCGCCGCCGCCGGGGCCGGCCGCGGCCCCGGTCAGGGCTGCCGCCACCGGGTCGTACGACTGGACCCGCCAACTGTCGCCGTCCCGCCCCAGCCAGTCGCCGGCCCGGTCGAAGGTGCACGCCATTCCGTCCCGGTACAGGTGCACCCGCGCTCCCGCCACGTCGATCCGCGCGGGCACCTCAGAACCGTCGCCCACCCGCACCCGGCCGTCGCGCACCCCCACCCGCACCGGCTCCCGGCCGGGCACGCGCAGATGGTGCACCGTCCAGGCCGGCTCTCCGCCCAGCCGCCACCCGCTCGGCACCGAGAACGGGTCGACCCATCCGCCGCCCTCGGCCGCCGCCCCCAGTTCCCGCTGCCGCAGCAGCGCCGCCGCCTCGTACACCTCGTCGGGCACCGCCTCCGGAAGCAGGTCCGCGGCGTGCCGGTCGATCAACCCGGTGTCCAACTCGCCCGCGACCACGGCCGGATGGGCCAGCAGCCGGCGCAGGAACCCGGTGTTCGTCTCCAGGCCCAGCACGACCGTGCCGGCCAGGGCGGCCCGCAGCCTGCGCAGCGCCGTCGCCCGGTCCGGGCCGTGCGCGATCACCTTGGCGAGCATCGGGTCGTAGGACGTGCCCACCTCCGTGCCCGGCGCCAGCCCCGAGTCCACCCGCACGCCCGGGCCCGTCGGGTCGCGCAGCTCCAGCACGGTGCCCGCCGAGGGCAGGAAGTCCACGCCGCCGTCGCCCGGCCGGGCGGTCTCCGCGCAGATCCGCGCCTCGATCGCATGCCCGGTCAGCGTCACGTCCTGCTGCCCGAAGTCCAGCGGCTCCCCGCAGGCCACCCGCAGCTGCCACTCCACCAGGTCCAGCCCGGTCACCAGCTCCGTGACCGGATGCTCCACCTGGAGCCGGGTGTTCATCTCCATGAAGTAGTAGGCGGCCGGGTCGGCCCCCGGCACGATGAACTCCACCGTGCCCGCCCCGGTGTACCCGCAGGACCGGGCGGCCTGGACCGCCGCCTCGCCCATCGCCGCCCGGGTGGCCGGGTCGAGCAGCACCGACGGCGCCTCCTCGATCACCTTCTGGTGCCGTCGCTGCAGCGAGCACTCCCGCTCGCCCAGGTGAACGACATTGCCGTGCGCATCGGCCAGCACCTGGATCTCGATGTGCCGCGGCCGGTCCACCCATCGCTCCACCAGCAGCGTGTCGTCGCCGAACGAGCCGCGCGCCTCCCTCCGGGCCGCCGCGATCTCCTCGGCCAGCCGCTCCGCGTCCCGCACCAGCCGCATGCCCTTGCCGCCGCCGCCCGCCGACGGCTTGAGCAGGACCGGCATACCGATCTCCCGCGCGGCCTCCGCGAGTTCGCCGTCGGTGAGCCCGCTGCCGGTGCTGCCGGGCACCACCGGGACCCCGGCGGCCCGCACGGTCTGCTTGGCCCGGATCTTGTCGCCCATCAGCTCGATCGCGTCGGCGGGCGGCCCGATGAAGACCAGCCCGGCGGACGCGCAGGCCCGGGCGAAGCCCGCGTTCTCGGCGAGGAATCCGTAGCCGGGGTGGACCGCCTGGGCGCCGACCGCACCGGCGGCCGCCACCAGGTCGGCCGCCGACAGGTAACTGCCCACCCGCACCGCGGTGTCGGCCTCCCGCACGTGCCGGGCCCCGGCGTCCGCCTCGGTGAAAACGGCCGCCGACCGCACCCCCGACTCCCGCAGGGTGCGCATCACCCGCACGGCGATCTCACCCCGGTTGGCCACGAGCACGGTGCCGAACATCGCCGGCCGGTTCGGGATCTGACTGCTGATCATCTCGGCCCTCACATCCGGAAGACGCCGTAGCCCGGCGCGGTCGGATCGGCTGCGGGCAGCGGCGCGTTGGCGCAGGCGGTGAGCGCCAGGCCCAGCACGGTGCGGGTCTCCAGCGGGTCGATCACGCCGTCGTCCCACAGCCGGGCCGTCGCGTAGTAGGCATTGCCCTGGGTCTCGTACTGCTCGCGGATCGGCGCCTTGAACGTCTCCTCCGCCTGCTCGCTCCACTTCTCGCCGGCGGCCGCCAACTGGTCCCGCTTCACGGTCGCCAGCACCGACGCGGCCTGCTCGCCGCCCATCACCGAGATCTTGGCGTTGGGCCACATCCACAGGAAGCGCGGACTGTAGGCCCGGCCGCACATCGAGTAGTTGCCCGCGCCGTAGGAGCCGCCGATCACCACGGTCAGCTTGGGCACCCGGGCGCAGGCCACTGCGGTCACCATCTTGGCGCCGTGCTTGGCGATACCGCCCGCCTCGTACTGCCGGCCCACCATGAAGCCCGAGATGTTCTGGAGGAACAGCAGCGGGATGCCGCGCTGGTCGCAGAGCTCGATGAAGTGCGCGCCCTTCAGCGCCGACTCGGCGAACAGGATGCCGTTGTTCGCCACGATGCCGACCGGGTGGCCCTGCACATGGGCGAACCCGGTGACCAGCGTCGTGCCGTACTCCGCCTTGAACTCCGCGAAGCGGCTGCCGTCCACCAGCCGGGCGATCACCTCCCGCACGTCGTACGGCGTGCGGGAGTCCGCCGGCACCGCTCCGTACAGCCCCGCCGGGTCGACGGCGGGCGGCTCCGCGGGCCGCACCGTCCACGGTGGCGCTCCCCGCGCGGGCAGGGTCGCCACGATGTCGCGGACGATGCTGAGGGCGTGTGCGTCGTCCTCGGCGAGATGGTCGGTGACGCCGGAGGTGCGGGAGTGCACCTCGCCGCCGCCCAGTTCCTCGGCGGTGACCACCTCGCCGGTGGCGGCCTTCACCAGGGGCGGACCGCCCAGGAAGATCGTGCCCTGGTTCCGCACGATGACCGCCTCGTCGCTCATCGCCGGGACGTAGGCGCCGCCGGCCGTGCACGAGCCCATCACCGCCGCGATCTGCGGGATGCCGCGGGCGGACATGGTGGCCTGGTTGTAGAAGATCCGGCCGAAGTGCTCGCGGTCGGGGAAGACCTCGTCCTGCCGGGGGAGGAAGGCGCCGCCGGAGTCCACGAGGTAGACGCACGGCAGCCGGTTGTCGAGAGCGACCTCCTGGGCGCGCAGGTGCTTCTTCACGGTGATCGGGTAGTAGGTGCCGCCCTTGACGGTGGCGTCGTTGGCCACCACCACGACCTCCCGGCCCGAGACCCGGCCGATGCCCGCGATCACCCCCGCGGCGGGCGCCTGCCCGTCGTACATCCCGTCGGCGGCGAGCGGGGCCAGCTCAAGGAAGGGGGAGCCGGGGTCGAGGAGCCCGTCCACCCGGTCGCGCGGCAGCAGTTTTCCCCTGGACGTGTGCCGCGCGCGCGCCTTCTCCCCGCCGCCGAGCCGTGCGGCGGCAAGCTTGTCCCGCAGGGTCGCGGTGAGCGCGGTGTGCGCCTGCGTGTTGGCGCGGAACGCCTCCGACGCCGGATCTGCGGCGCTGGACAGGGCGGGTGCTGCCATGGGTCGGCCCCCCGAGTGTTAGCGAGCGTTAACCTGATGACTCCACGTTAACGCTCGCTAACGGGATTGTCTAGACTCAATTTCATGAGTCCGACGAAGGCTGTGGAAAACCGGCGCGAGCAGATCCTCCGAGAGGCCGCGCGGCTCTTCGCCGAGCGCGGGTTCCACGGGGTCGGCGTCGACGAGATAGGGGCCGCGGTGGGCATCAGCGGTCCGGGGCTGTACCGGCACTTCGCCGGGAAGGACGCGATGCTCGCCGAGCTGCTGGTCGGGATCAGCGACCGGCTGCTGTCCGCGGGCCGGATGCGGGTGGCCGAGGCGGCGGACCCCGCCGAGGCGCTGGACGCGCTGATCCGCGGCCACATCGACTTCGCGATCGACGACCGGCCGTTGATCACCCTGCACGACCGCGAGCTGGACCGGCTGCGTGACTCCGACCGCAAGCTGGTCCGTCAGCTCCAGCGGCAGTACGTGGAGGAGTGGGTGGCGGTGGTCCGCCGTGTGTACCCCGACGCCACCGAACTGGAGGCGCGGGCCGCGGTGCACGCCGTGTTCGGCCTGCTGAACTCCACGCCCCACCTCGGCGCCCAGTCGGGGCTGCCCGACCGCGCCGGAATGGCGGCCCTGCTCCATCGCCTCGCGCTCAGCGCCCTGGAGGCACTCGACGGCGGACCCGCCCTGGACAGTGATGACGACCGGCGGGTAACTTTCTGAGCGCTTGCTTAATTCTCGCGATGGGAGGCGCGCTGTGCGTCGTACGGTGTTCAACGAGGACCACGAAGCATTCCGCGAGACGATACGCGCCTTCGTCGAGGCCGAGGTCGTCCCCGTGTACGACGAGTGGCTGGCGGCTGGGCAGGTGCCGCGGGAGTTCTACTACAAGCTCGGCGAGCTGGGCGTCTTCGGCATCGAGGTGCCCGAGGAGTTCGGCGGCGCGGGCGAGAACAGCTTCAAGTTCCAGGCCGTGCTGAGCGAGGAGTGCGCCCGCGCGGGTGTCAGCTTCGGCGGCAGCAGCGTCCACGTCGGCCTCTGCCTGCCGTACGTGATGGCCTACGGCACCGAGGAGCAGAAGAAGCGCTGGCTGCCCGGTTTCGTCACCGGCGAGACGATGTTCGCCATCGCGATGACCGAGCCCGGCACCGGTTCCGACCTGGCCGGCATGAAGACCACCGCCAAGCTCGCCGCCGACGGCACCCACTACGTCCTCAACGGCGCGAAGACGTTCATCACCGGCGGCGTCCACGCCGACCGCGTCATCGTCTGCGCCCGCACCGCGCCGCCCAGCGCCGAGGACCGCCGCGCCGGCATCTCCCTCTTCGTCGTGGACACCAAGTCCGAGGGCTACGCGGTCGGCCGCAAGCTGGACAAGCTCGGCCTGAAGACCTCCGACACCGCGGAGCTGTCCTTCTCCGACGTCCGCGTGCCGCTGGAGGACCTGCTCGGCGAGGAGGGCAAGGGCTTCTCCTACCTCGGCCAGAACCTGCCCCAGGAGCGGCTGGCCATCGCTGTCGGCGCCTACTCCCAGGCCGCGGCCGCGGTCCGCTTCGCGCAGCAGTACGTCCAGGACCGCACCGTCTTCGGCAAGACCGTCGCGTCCTTCCAGAACACCAAGTTCGAGCTCGCCGCCTGCAAGGCCGAGGTCGACGCCGCCGAGGCCGTCGTGGACCGCGCGCTGGAGGCCCACGACCTGCGCGAGCTGTCCGCCGCGGACGCCGCTTCGGCCAAGCTCTTCTGCACCGAGGTCGCCGGGCGTGTCATCGACCGCTGCCTCCAGCTCCACGGCGGATACGGTTACATGAACGAGTACCCGATCGCCCGCCTGTACGCGGACAACCGGGTCAACCGGATCTACGGCGGGACCAGTGAGGTCATGAAGTCGATCATCGCCAAGTCGATGGGCCTGTGAACGAGAAGACAACACCCCTGGAGTCCCTGCTCGACCTGCTCGATCTGGAGCGGATCGAGCAGGACATCTTCCGGGGCTTCAGCCGCTCGGCGGTGGTACCGCGCGTGTTCGGCGGCCAGGTCGCCGCACAGGCGCTGGTCGCCGCCGGGCGCACCGTGCCCGAGGAACGCGCCGCGCACTCCCTGCATGCCTACTTCCTGCGGCCGGGCGATCCGGGTGCGCCGATCGTCTACCAGGTCGACCGGATCCGAGACGGCCGCTCCTTCACCACCCGCCGGGTCGTCGCGATCCAGCACGGCCAGCCGATCTTCCACCTGTCGGCGTCCTTCCAGGTTCACGAGGACGGCCTGGAGCACCAGGAGCCGATGCCGCAGGCGCCCGACCCCGAGGGGCTCCCGTCCGCCGAGGAACTGCTGCCCGCGCACGCCGACAAGTTCCCGGACCCGACCGTCGTCGACCGGCTGCTCGAAGCGCGTGCCGCCGTCGACCTGCGCTACGTCGAGGACCCGCCGTTCCTCACCGCGGGAGTGCGGCGCGAGCCGCGCTCCCAGGTGTGGTTCCGCACCCGCGGCAAGCTCGCCGACGACGCCCTGCTGCATGTGTGCCTGGCCACCTACGTGTCGGACATGACGCTGCTCGACTCGGTGCTCCTTGCGCACGGGCGCGGCGGCTGGGCGGTCGGCGACGTGGTGGGCGCGAGCCTCGACCACGCCATGTGGTTCCACCGCCCGTTCCGTGCCGACGAGTGGCTGCTGTACGACCAGCAGAGCCCGTCCGCCTCGGGCGGCCGCGGACTCGGCACCGCCCGGATCTACACCCAGGACGGCCGGCTGGCCGTGTCGGTGATCCAGGAGGGCCTGGTCCGGGTCCCGCGCGCCTGAGGGCCCTTGCCTGCGACCCCGGGATCTCTAGTCGCGGGTCTTGCGGGTCCTGGTCCTTTTGGTGCGCGGGTCGGGGCGGTGCCGGCCGCCACCGCCCGGCCGCGGGGCGGCGGGCCGACCGCGCAGGTCGGCCGCGTCCAGCAGGTAGGACGCCATCGGCGCGTAGAAGTGGGGCTGCACGTTGTCGTCGAGGGGCACGGTCACCAGGACGTCGTCCTCGGCCTCGCCGACGAAGAGCGCGGGGTCGTTGGAGTCCGCGAAGCCCACCGTGTCGATCCCCCGCGCACCGGCGCAGCCCGCCCAGCCATGGTCGGCCACCACGAGATCCGGCAGCCCGCGCCCGTCGCGCTCCAGGGCGTTCAGCACCTCGTTCATCGGCTCCGGGGAGTGCGTGTGCACCAGGCTGCCGCCCCGGTGCAGCATGAACACGCCCCCCATGTACCGGATCTCACCGCCGTCCGCGTAAAGGTTCTCGGCCGGTCCGACCACATGGCAGCCGGCCGCCCGCAACCCGCTCGCCAGCACGGTGTGGACCGCGAACAACCCCGCAGGATGGCCGCTGGCCAGTAGGACCGTCGAACGGTTCTCCGTCGCCTTCTTCAGTACCTCCGCCATCCGGTCCAGTGCGTCGATGGTCAGCTCCGGATCGATGGTGTCCTGCCCGTGCAGGTGTTCCGGATCGGCGACCACCCCGCAGCGCTCGGCCATCAGCTCCAGCACCGCCGACTCCTCGGTCCACCGGTCGCCGAGGTCCAGCCCGAACCAGAAGTACCGGTTGCCCTCGGCGAGCTCCCGGTAGTGGTCGAGGTTGTTCTCGCGCGTGGTGGCGACGTCCCCGGCGATCCGGGTGCGTATCAGGTGCGAGACGAGGGCCTGGCGGCTGGGAGTGGCGGGCAGAGGATCCATGGGCATGGTCACATTCTCCCGCCCTCGCGTCCTGCTACGCGACGTCCCCCGGATCGACGCCGAGGCGTAATCACCGGCGCCGATTGGAGGAAACGTACATTCCGGCAGGCCGGCCCGGGACCGTAGGGTCGGCCGCACGTACCCGGTGCCGGCAGGAGCCGTATCGGAAGAGCTGTTCCGGCAGGAGCCGTACCGAGAAGAGGCAGCCACCATGAGCAGCGCACAGCCGCGCGGCCCCGTCGACTCCTCGCGCGTCCCGCGCTACGCGGGCCCCGCGACCTTCGCCCGGCTGCCGAGGCTCGACGAAGTGGGTGCTGCGGACGTCGCCGTCGTCGGCGTGCCCTTCGACACAGGGGTGTCCTACCGTCCCGGGGCGCGGTTCGGCGGCAACGCCATCCGGGAGGCGTCCCGGCTGCTGCGCCCGTACAACCCCGCACAGGACGCGTCGCCCTTCGCGCTCGCCCAGGTCGCCGACGCGGGCGACATCGCCGCCAACCCGTTCGACATCGGCGAGGCGGTGGAGACCGTCGAGGGCGCCGCCGACGAGCTGCTCGGCACCGGCGCCCGCCTCATGACACTCGGCGGGGACCACACGATCGCACTGCCGCTGCTCCGCGCGGTCGCCCGCCGGCACGGGCCGGTGGCGCTGCTCCACTTCGACGCCCACCTCGACACCTGGGACACCTACTTCGGCGCCGCGTACACGCACGGGACGCCGTTCCGGCGGGCGGTGGAGGAGGGCCTCCTCGACACCTCCGCGCTGTCCCACGTGGGAACCCGCGGCCCGCTCTACGGCCGGAAGGACCTCGACGACGACGAGAAGATGGGCTTCGGCATCGTCACCTCCGCCGACGTGATGCGTCGCGGTGTCGACGAGGTCGCGCAGCAGCTGCGCGAGCGGATCGGCGACCGGCCCCTGTACGTCTCGGTCGACATCGACGTCCTCGACCCCGCGCACGCCCCGGGCACCGGGACCCCCGAGGCCGGCGGTCTCACCTCCCGCGAACTGCTGGAGATCCTGCGCGGCCTGGCCGGCTGCCACCTGGTCTCGGCCGACGTGGTGGAGGTCGCCCCGGCTTACGACCACGCCGAGATCACCTCGGTCGCGGCCTCCCACACCGCCTACGAGCTCACGACGATCATGTGCCGGCAGATCGCGGCGGCCCGCTGAGCCTGCCGAATCACTCGAACTGATTACGACCAAAGTCGCACTCCTGTGCGACTTTGGTCGTTGGTTTTGTTGCGGGAGGATGAAACGCGGCACCCGGCGCGTTGGCAGCGTCGGTAGCAGGTAGAGGAAGCAGCGGCAGGGGTGGACGACAGCGTGGTGGAGGACGGCGTGAGGAAGGCGCGGGCGGGCACGGCAGCCGAGGGCGACCCCGAGCAGGGGTGGCTCCGCAGGCTGACCGGCTATGCGTGGCGGTACCGGCGCAATGTGCTGCTATCGCTCGGCGCGTCCCTGGCGGGCATGGGCGTCACCGCCCTCGTGCCGCTCGTCCCCAAGCTGATCATCGACGACGTCATCGTCAAGCACGACAAGCCGCTCGCCCCCTGGGCGATCGCGCTGCTGGTCGCCGCCGTCGTGGTCTACGTCCTGACCTACATGCGGCGGTTCTACGGCGGTCGGCTCGCGCTCGACGTGCAGCACGACCTGCGGGACGAGATGTTCCGGTCGATCATGCGGCTGGACGGCCGCCGCCAGGACGAGCTGAGCACCGGCCAGGTCGTCGGCCGCGCCACCAGTGACCTCCAGCTGATCCAGGGGCTGCTGTTCATGTTGCCCGTCATGATCGGCAACCTCCTGCTGTTCCTCCTCTCCCTCGTGGTGATGTTCGTCCTCTCGCCGACGCTGACCCTGGTCGCGCTGGCCGTCGCCCCCGCCCTGTGGTTCATCGCCAACCGTTCCCGCAAGCGGCTCTTCCCCGCGACCTGGTACGCCCAGGGGCAGGCGGCGGCCGTCGCGGGAATCGTCGACGGGTCGGTCACCGGCGTGCGGGTGGTCAAGGGCTTCGGCCAGGAGCAGCAGGAGATGGACAAGCTGCAGAAAGTGGGCCGCCGCCTGTTCGCCGGCCGGCTTCGCACCGTCCGGCTCAACGCCCGGTACACCCCTGCGCTCCAGGCGGTCCCCTCGCTCGGGCAGATCGGCATGCTCGCCCTCGGCGGTTGGATGGCCGCCCGCGGCCAGATCACCCTGGGCACCTTCGTCGCTTTCTCCACCTACCTCGCCCAGCTGACCGGCCCGGTCCGGATGCTGACCATGATGCTGACCGTCGGCCAGCAGGCCCGCGCCGGAGTCGAGCGCGTCCTCGAACTCATCGACACCCGCCCCACCCTCGAAGAGGGCACCAAGACCCTGCCGCCGAACGCCCCCGCCACGGTCGACTTCGACCACGTCTCCTTCGGCTACAGCACCCAGCGTCCCGTCCTCGACGGCTTCGACCTGAGTATCGAACCGGGCGAGACGGTCGCCGTCGTCGGCGCCTCCGGTTCCGGCAAGTCCACCGTTTCCCTGCTGCTGCCCCGGATGTACGACGTGACCGGCGGCGCGGTCCGCATCGGCGGTGTCGACGTCCGCGAGCTGACCTTCTCCTCACTGCGGTCGGCGATCGGGCTGGTCCCCGAGGACAGCTTCCTGTTCTCCGACACCGTCCGGGCCAACATCGCCTACGGCAAGCCCGACGCCACCGACGAGGAGGTCCTGGCGGCCACCCGCGCCGCCCAGGCGCACGACTTCATCAGCGCCCTCCCCGACGGCTACGACACGGTGGTCGGCGAGCAGGGCCTGACCCTCTCCGGCGGCCAGCGGCAGCGCGTCGCCCTGGCCCGCGCGATACTCACCGACCCCCGGCTGCTGCTCCTGGACGACGCCACCTCTGCGGTGGACGCGCGCGTCGAGGCGGAGATCTTCGACGCGCTGCGCGAGGTGATGCGCGGCCGCACCACCCTGCTGATCGCCCACCGCCGCTCCACCCTCGCCCTCGCCGACCGGATCGCCGTCCTGGACGCGGGGCGGCTGGCCGACGTGGGCACCCACGACGAACTCCAGGCCCGGAGCCCGCTGTACCGTGCGCTGCTCACCGACCCCGACGCGCTCGGTGCCGACGTGGTCGAACTCGACCCGGCCGGCGTCTCGGCGGCGCGGACCCCGGCGCCATGCGGCCACGACCTTGCCGCCGACGGCACCTGCACCGACCCGGACTGCCTGCTGCTGGCCGAGGACGACGCGGTGGCCGAGGCGGAGTCGGTGCGGGACGCGGCAGGCATCACCCCGGAGCTGTGGCCCGAGCACCTCAGGCCGACCGACGAGGACGACACCGACGGCCGCTCGGCGGCGCCGGTGCCGTCGGCCGCGACCGCGCGCCGGGCCACGGCCGGGCCGGGCGGAATGGCGGGCGCGCTCGCCGGCATGCCCGCCACCCCGGACCTGCTCGCCAAGGTCGCGGAACTCCCGCCCGCCCTCGACACCCCGGACGTCGACGAGGACGAGGCACGCGGCGCCGACCGCGTCTTCGGGCTGCGAAGCATGCTGCGCGGCTTCCGCACCCCGCTGCTGCTCAGCCTGCTGCTCGTCGCCGTCGACGCCATCGCGGGACTGCTGCTGCCGATCCTGATCCGGCACGGCATCGACGCGGGCGTGCGGCAGCATGCGCTGCAGGCGGTGTGGACGTCCTCCCTGCTCGGGCTGGGTCTGGTCCTGGTGCAGTGGGTGGTGGAGTGGGGCTCGACCCTGCTGACCGGCCGCACCGGCGAGCGCGTCCTGTACACGCTGCGTGTGAAGATCTTCGCCCACCTGCACCGGCTCGGACTCGACTTCTACGAGCGGGAGTTGTCCGGTCGCATCATGACCCGGATGACCACGGACGTGGACGCGCTGTCCACGTTCCTCCAGACGGGCCTGGTCACGGCTCTGGTCAGCGTGCTGACCTTCGTCGGCATCCTGGTGGCGCTGCTGGCCATCGACGTCCAGCTGGCCCTGATGGTCTTCGCCACCCTGCCCCTGCTGGTGATCGGCACCTGGATCTTCCGCCGCAAGTCCGTGCGGGCGTACGAATCCGCGCGCGAGCGGATCGCGGTCGTCAACGCCGACCTGCAGGAGCACGTCGCCGGCCTGCGGGTGGTCCAGGCGTTCCGCGGCGAGCAGCACGGTGCCCGGCGCTTCCTCACCCGCAGCGACGAGTACCGCACCGCCCGGGTGCGCGGCCAGTTCCTGATCTCGGTGTACTTCCCCTTCGTGCAACTGCTGTCCAGCGCGGCCGCGGCACTGGTGCTGATCGTCGGCGCCCACCGGGTCGACGCGGGCACCCTCACCGCCGGCGCCCTGGTCGCCTACCTGCTCTACATCGACCTGTTCTTCTCCCCCGTGCAGCAGCTCTCCCAGGTCTTCGACGGCTTCCAGCAGGCCAGCGTCTCGCTCGGCCGTATCCGCGAACTGCTGCGCGAACCCACCACCACGCCCGCAGTGCGGGACCCGCGACCGGTGCAGCGCCTGCGGGGCGAGATCACCTTCCAGGACGTCCACTTCCGCTACGGCGGGGCCGACGCCGAGGGTGCCGACGCCCTGTCCGGCATCGACCTGCGGGTGCCGGCGGGCCAGACCGTCGCCTTCGTCGGTGAGACCGGTGCGGGAAAGTCGACACTCGTCAAGCTCGTCGCGCGCTACTACGACCCGACCGGCGGTGCGGTGCTCGTCGACGGCACCGACATCCGCGAACTCGACCTGACCGGCTACCGGCAGCAACTCGGTGTCGTCCCCCAGGAGCCGTACCTGTTCGCGGGCACCATCCGCGACGCCATCGCCTACGGGCGGATGGACGCGACCGACGCCGAGGTGGAGGCCGCCGCCCGCGCGGTGGGCGCCGACGCGATGATCGCGACGCTCGAAGGCGGCTACCTCCACCAGGTCACCGAGCGCGGCCGGAACCTTTCCGCGGGACAGCGGCAACTGATCGCGCTGGCCCGCGCCGAACTCGTCGATCCCGTCGTCCTGTTGCTCGACGAGGCCACCGCGGCGCTCGACCTCGCCACCGAGGCCCTGGTCAACCAGGCCGCCGACCGGCTCTCCGTGCGCCGCACCACCCTGGTGGTCGCGCACCGGCTCAGCACCGCCGCCCGGGCCGACCGGGTCGTGGTCCTCGACCACGGCCGTGTCATCGAGGACGGCACCCACGACGAACTGCTCGCCCGGGGCGGTAGGTACGCCGAGCTGTGGCGGACCTTCACCGGCGAGGTCCGCGCGGCGGCCTGAGCCCCGTCGCACCCAGCCGGTCCGGCCCTGCCGCCCGAGCGGGGCCGGACCCGGCCCAAGGTCAGGCGGCGTCCGCCCAGTGGGCCCGCAGCGTGTCGACGGCGGCCGTGATCGACGGCCGCCGCGACGCGCCCTCCCGCCACAGCGCGTACAACCTCCGTACCGGCGCCGGATCCAGCCGCAGCACCCGCACCCCGTCGGGCAGCGGCCCCCTGCCCAGCCGCGGCACCAGCGCGATGCCCAACCCGGCCTGCACCAGGGCCACCTGAGTGCCGTACTCACCCACCTGGTAGGCCATATCGGGTTCGGTGCCGGACTCCCGCAGCGTCCGTACCAGCCACTCGTGGCACACCGATCCGGGCGGCTGGCAGATCCACCGCTCGCTCGCGACGTCGGCCCGCTGCACCGCCTCCCGGTCAGCCAACCGGTGCTCCGCGGGCACCAGCACATCGCACCGGTCGTCCCCGATGACCACCCGTCCCAGCCCGTCCGGCACCGGCAACGGAGCGATGTCCCAGTCGTGCGCCACCGCCAGGTCGACCGCGCCCCGAGCCACCAGGTCGACCGACAGATGGGCGTCCACCTCGACCAACCGCAGGTCCAGCGCCGGGTACGCGGCGGCCAACTCGGCGAGCACCGACGGCAGCAGCCCGCAGGCCGCGGTGGGGAAGGCCGCCACCGTCAACCGCCCTCCCGGACGGCCGCGTTGCTCCTCCAAGGCGACCTCCGCCGCCTCGACCACCCGCATCAGCTCCTGCGCCGTGTCCACCAGCAGCCGCGCCGCATCGGTCAGCGCCACCCCGCGGCCCTGCCGTTCGAGCAGCACCGATCCGGCCTCGCGCTCCAGCTTCGCGATCTGCTGGGAGATCGCCGACGGCGTGTAACCCAGTGCCGCGGCCGCCGCCCCGATCGACCCGTGGGTGTGCACCGCGTGCAACGCCTTCAGCCGCGCGAGATCGAGCACGCTCCCGGTCCCCTTTCCCTCTCCCTACCAGCTCGGTGCCGACCCGCTGCCCGACGCACGGGGGCACCCCGGCCTCCGCGGGTCGGCGACCCGGCGGAGCCACACGGCTCAGGCCGACTCCGACAGCAGCCGCGCCAGATGCTCCCGCCCCGCCTCCAACAGGCCCGGCAGGTCCTCCGCCTGCGGATACCACCTCTTCTCGTACTCCCAGCACAGCCATCCGTCCCACTCGGCGCGGCTGAGCACCTCGACGGTCTCCGCCAGCGGCAGCGCGCCCTTGCCGAGCGGCAGCGGCGTCCGGTCCTCGGTCGAGGCGATGTCCTTGACCTGCACGTAGCCCAGGAAGGGCGCGAGCGCCGGATACGTCGAGGACGGCTGCTCCCCGGCAAGCCAGGTGTGCATCACATCCCAGATCGCTCCCACCGCGCGGTGCCCGACGGTGCCCAGCACCCGCGCCACGTCGGCGCCGGCCCGGTGCGAGTCGTGCGTCTCCAGCAGCACGCGCACTCCGCGGTCCGCCGCGAGTGGCGCCACCGCGGCCAGCCGGCGCTCGGCCAGAGCATCGGCCTCGGCCGCGGGCAGGTCGCCGCCGCCCGGGAAGACCCGGACGAAGGAGGCCCCCAGGTCGGCAGCGAGGTCCAACGCGGCCTCGATCTCGGCCAGCACCGGGCCGTCCTCGCCGGGCGCGGCCACCTTGGCGTAGGCGGCGACAGTGAGGACGGTGATGCCTGCCGAGGCGAACTGCTCGGCCACGCGGGCGCGTTCACCGGCGGACAGTCCCGGGTGGACCGGTTCCTCCTCGCTCGCGCGCAACTCGACGCCGTGGTAGCCGTGCTCCGCCGCGAGCTGCAGTACCTGCTCGACGGGCAGTGCGGGAAGTCCGAGTGTGGAGAAGGCGAATCTCATTCGCCGGACACTAGGCACGGGTCAGCGCTCGGTCAACAGGGATCAGGTCCGGCGAGCCGCGCTCCGGCCTCTTGAGCACGCCCGGCCGGCACGCCCTTCCCCCGCTCCGGCTACAGCCCCAAACGCCAGTCCTGGCCCGTCAACCGGTGCCCGAAACTCTGGTGCTGCTGCTCGGCGACCAGCTCGAAACCTGCCCGCTCGTAGATCCTGCGCGCGTCGGCCAGCACGTCGTTGGTCCACAGTACGAGTTCGGTGTAAGCGGCCTGACGGGCGAACGCGACGCACGTGTCCACCAGCCGCCCGCCTATCCCGTGTCCGCGTGCGGCCGGATCGACCAGCAGCAGTCTCAACCGCGCGGTGTCGGGTGCTTCGTCCCGGACGCAGAAGACGCATCCGGCCCGCTCCCCGTCGAGTTCGGCCACCCACATGGCCTCACGCTCGGGGTCGTGATCGGCGGCGAAGTCCGCCACGATCCGCGCCACCAGGGCTTCGTATCCCTCATCCCATCCGTACTCGGCCGCGTAGACCGCGGCATTGCGCTCGATCGCCCAGCCCAGGTCGCCCGGACGGGGGGAGCGCAGCTTCACCCGCGGACCGGTGGTGATCCGGTGGTCGTCATGCAGGATCTCCCGCACCGTGCTCATCGCCTCCGTCAGCCGCGGCCTGTCCGCCGGCGCTATCCGGCCGACGAGAGCACCCACCGCCTCACGAGAACGCTCCTCCAGCAAGGAGGCCGCCTCTTTCCCGTGCGCGGTCAGCTCTATCCGCTGCCGCCTCGCGTCCTCGTCGGAGGGTCTGCGCGTGACGAGCTGCCGCTCCTCGAACCTCGCCAGCATCCGGCTGAGATGACCGGCGTCGAGCGACAGCTCCACCCGCAGGTCGGCCGCATCCGTGCGGCGCCCGTGCGCGAGTTCGTAGAGCACGCGGGCCTCGGTCAGCGTGAACGGCGTGTGCAGGTGGCGGCTGTAGTCGAGCGCGCCGATGAGGTTGGTGTAGAAGCGGTTGAACGCGCGGATCTCCTGGATTGCCATGACGACCTCGATTCCGAAATTTCTTTGCCTGAGTCAAAGGTATGCCCGCGCCGACGCCGGGCGAAAGCCCCGTTTCCCAGCCTGTGGACAACTCTCAGCGGGCGCTGCCGGACGGCGGCGCGGTGGAGCCGCGGACCATCAACTCGGTGGCCACCGTGGCCATCGCACCGGGCGGCGGAGCCGACCGTCCCAGCACCAACCGGCCGGCCCGTGCGCCGGCCTCCTGGAGCGGGATCCGCACCGTGGTCAGCGCGGGTGCGGCGTCCACGCTGAAGGGCAGATCATCGAAGCCCGCCACGGAGACATCCCCGGGAACGCTCAGTCCGCGGTCGCGAAGAGCCGCGCAGACCCCGAGCGCGGCCGTGTCGTTGGCCGCCACGATCGCCGTGACGGCGGGATCCTTGCGCAGGAGTTCCAGCGCGCCGTCGTAGCCGGAGGAGCGGTCGTAGCCGCCATGCACGACGGGCCGGCCCGGCAGATCCCGGAACTCCTCTCCCGCCGCGACCTCCGGCGCGAGTCCGTACGCCGCGAGAGCCGCCCGGTGGCCTTCGAGGCGGTGGCGCGTCGTGCTGCGTTCGAGCGGGCCGGCCACGCAGCCGATCCGGCGGTGCCCCAATGAGAGGAGGTGCTCGGTCAGCCGCCGGGCTCCGCCGCGGTTGTCGAAGGCGATGGTGGTGATCTCCGCCCCGGCGTCCGGCAGTGGGGGGCGCCCGCACAGCACGATCCGGGTGCCTGAGGCGGCGAGCCGCGCCAGCCGGGCGGTCACCGCGGCGGTGTGCTGCCGGTCCTCGACCGCGCCGCCGGTCAGCACCACGCCGGCCGCGCGCTGGCGTTCGAGCAGAGTGAGATACGTGAGTTCGGCCTCGGGCGAACCACCGGTGTTGCAGACGACCGCGAGCTTTCCGTCGCCCGGGAGGCGCCCGGGGCCTGCCGCGATCTCGCGCTGGAGGGCGCTGGCGATCAGGCCGAAGAAGGGGTCCGCCACGTCGTTGACGAGAACGCCGACGAGATCGGAGCTGGCGGCCGCGAGGGCCCGTGCCTGCCCGTTGACGACGTAGTCCAGTTCCGCCACGGCCCGCCGTACCCGCTCGCGCGTGCTGCCGGCCACCGGGTAGTTGCCGTTGAGCACCCGTGAGACGGTCGCCGACGACACGCCTGCGCGCGCCGCGACGTCGGCCAGCGTCACTGCCATATCGGTCCTGACCTCCTCGTGCGACGGCTGGGTTCGTGGAGCCTGCCGAGAAGCGTCGTCCGGCCACCGCGGCACATGCTCTCACCTCGGCGGCACGCGCGGCAGCGGCTGGACCGCCAGGCGGCCCGTGATGCCCGCCGGGTTCCAGCAAGCGCTTACCTGCGCCTCCAGGAGAGTCTTGTCGACCCCTGTCCTCACAAGCTAGCGTGATGCGGAAGAAAGCGCTTGCTATACAGATTCCCCACCGTCGGCGTTCGCGCCTCACCTCGACCGCTCAGGAGAGTCATCCATGACACGCAAGACCGTGCGGATCGCCATGAACGGCGTCACCGGACGCATGGGCTACCGGCAGCACCTGGTCCGCTCCATCCTCAGCCTGCGCGAGCAGGGCGGCCTCGACCTCGGTGACGGCACGACCCTGTGGCCGGAGCCGATCCTGGTCGGCAGGCGCGAGCACGCGTTGCGCGCGATCGCCGAACGGCACGACATCGAGCACTGGACCACCGACCTCGACGCCGTCCTCGCAGACCCCTCGGTCGACATCTACTTCGACGCGCAGGTGACCTCCGCCCGCGAGGAAGCGGTCAAGCAGGCCATCGCGGCGGGCAAGCACATCTACTGCGAGAAGCCGACCGGCACCACGCTGGCAGGCGCCCTGGAGCTGGCGCGGCTCGCCGACGCCGCCGGGGTCAAGCACGGAGTGGTGCAGGACAAGCTCTTCCTGCCGGGGCTGCTCAAACTCCGCCGGCTGGTCGAGGGCGGCTTCTTCGGCCGGATCCTCTCCGTCCGCGGCGAGTTCGGCTACTGGGTCTTCGAGGGGGACTGGCAGAGCGCGCAGCGCCCCTCGTGGAACTACCGGGCCGAGGACGGCGGCGGCATCGTGGCGGACATGTTCCCGCACTGGGACTACGTGCTGCACGAGCTGTTCGGCAGGGTGCGCAGCGTGCAGGCGCTCGCGGCGACGCACGTCCCCCAGCGCTGGGACGAGCAGGACAAGCCGTACGACGCCACCGCGGACGACGCCGCCTACGGCATCTTCGAGCTGGAGGGCGGAGCGATCGCCCAGATCAACTCCTCGTGGACGGTACGGGTCAACCGGGACGAGCTGGTCGAGTTCCAGGTGGACGGCACCCACGGCTCCGCTGTCGCCGGCCTGCGCAAGTGCCGCGTCCAGCACCGCTCCGCCACGCCCAAGCCGGTGTGGAACCCTGACCTGCCGGCCACGGAGCCGTTCCGCGACCAGTGGCAGGAAGTGCCCGACAACGCCGAGTTCGACAACGGCTTCAAGGCCCAGTGGGAGCTCTTCCTGCGCCACGTGGCGCTCGATGAGCCCTGGCGGTGGGACCTCCTGGCCGGCGCCCGGGGCGTGCAGCTCGCCGAACTCGGCCTGAAGTCCTCCGAGCAGGGCCGCCGGTTCGAGGTTCCGGAGCTGTCGCTGTGACCATCCATCTTCCCGACACGTCAGGTGGGTCGCGCGCCTACGAGCCCAGGCAGGAACCGGTCGTTCCTGCGGCGGGGCTGCCCCTGCGCAGCCGGGTGGTGTTCTCGGCCGCACACGTCGTCGCCGATCCGCTGCGCACCTCGGCGGACGCGCCCGCGGCCGTCGACTGGGACGCGACCCTCGCCTTCCGCCGCCATCTGTGGGGCCACGGGCTCGGGGTGGCCGAGGCCATGGACACCGCGCAGCGCGGGATGGGGCTGGACTGGCCGGTCGCGGCCGAACTGATCCGCCGCTCGTCCGCCGAGGCGCGCTCCGCCGGCGGGCGGATCGCCTGCGGCGTCGGCACCGACCAGCTCACCGGCCCCGCCGCGACCCTCGCCGAGGTCACGTCGGCCTACGAGGAGCAGTTGGCGGTAGTGGAGGCGGCCGGTTCGCAGGCGATCCTGATGGCCTCGCGCGCCCTGGCCGCCGTCGCCAAGGGGCCGGAGGACTATCTGGAGGTCTACGGGCACCTGCTGCGGCAGTGCGCCGACCCCGTGATCCTGCACTGGCTGGGTCCCATGTTCGATCCAGCGCTTGCCGGTTACTGGGGCAGCGACGACCTGGACGCGGCGACGGAGACGTTCCTGGAGGTGATCGCCGCCCACCCGGACAAGGTTGACGGGATCAAGATCTCGCTGCTCGACGCGGATCGCGAGGTCGCGCTGCGCCGCCGCCTGCCCGAGGGTGTGCGCTGCTACACCGGCGACGACTTCCACTACCCGGAGCTGATCGAGGGGGACGAAGAGGGCTTCAGCCACGCGCTGCTCGGCATCTTCGACCCGCTCGCGCCGCTGGCCGCCAGTGCGGTCAGCGCCCTGGACACCGGGGATGCGGCCGGCTTCCGCGGGCTGCTGGACCCGACGGTCGGCCTGTCCCGGCACCTGTTCGAGGCGCCCACCCGTTTCTACAAGACCGGCGTGGTCCTGCTCGCCTGGCTGGCCGGCCACCAGGAGCACTTCACCATGGTCGGGGGCCTGCAGTCCGCCCGCTCGCTGCCGCACCTCGCGCGGGCATACGAACTCGCCGACCAGGTGGGGCTGTTCCCCGATCCCGCACTCGCCGAGGTCCGGATGCGCGGGCTGCTGGCCGTATACGGAGTGGACGCATGACCTCGACCCAGGACGCCGCGCACGACCTCGCGCGCCTCAGCGTCAACCAGGAGACCTTGAAGCAGTGGTCCCTGCCCGAACTCGCCGAGGGCTGTGCCGCCCTGGGCATCACGTCGGTCGGCCTGTGGCGCGCGCCGGTCCAGGAGTACGGCGTGCAGCGTGCGGCCGCGCTGATGGGCGACCACGGGCTCACGGTCACCTCGCTGTGCCGGGGCGGCTTCTTCACCGCGTCCGATCCGGCAGAGCGGGCGGCCTCCTTGGACGACAACCGCGCGGCGATCGATGAGGCCGCCGCGCTCGGCACCGGCACTCTGGTGCTGGTCTCGGGCGGGCTGCCCGAGGGAGACCGCGACATCGCCGCGGCCCGGGAACGGGTCGCGGACGCGATCGGCGCCCTGGTGCCGTATGCGGCCGAGCGGGGTGTGCGGCTGGCGATCGAGCCGCTGCACCCGATGTTCGCCTCGGACCGCTGTGTCGTCTCCACCCTGGGGCAGGCGCTGGACATCGCCGAGCGGTTCGCGCCTGACCAGGTCGGCGTCGTGGTGGATACGTACCACCTGTGGTGGGACGACCGCGCGGACGCCGGGATCGCGCGTGCGGGGGAGGGCGGCCGGATCGCGTGCTTCCAGGTCGCCGACTGGGTGACGCCGTTGCCCGAAGGGGTGCTGCTCGGGCGCGGCCAACTCGGCGACGGCTGTGTCGACCTGCGGGGATTCCGCACCCAGGTCGACGAGGCCGGATATCGGGGAGCGGTGGAGGTGGAGATCTTCAACCCCGCTCTGTGGGCGAGGAACGGTGCCGAAGTGCTCTCGGAGGTCGCGGATCGCTACCGGAAGCACGTGCTCTGAAAAGATCTTGGAATTTCGCCGTCTTCGGTGCAACCCTTCGCCCACTCGACGTGTCGTATATGGCATCAGGGCTCCGGGGAGGGTGCTTAGGAGCCTGCGATGGGTACGCCCGAGGGGGGCTTCGGGGGTATGGGGGGAGGAAGAGGGGCCCGGCTTCGGCCGGGCCCCTCTCGCTTTCCGGGCGCGTTCCGCGCCGTCCTGCGCGCGTGTCCACAGCCGAGCGGGTGACGGATGACGCGCTGTCGGTCACAGCGAGTACCTTCGGGGCAGATCACCGACCGGCCCGAAGGGAGACCGCAGATGGGTGAGGCCCCGCACCTCTCGGTCCTGGAGGGCGTCCTCGAGCGCATCACGTATGCCAACGAGGACAACGGTTACACCGTCGCGCGGGTCGACACCGGCCGCGGTTCCGGCGACCTGCTGACGGTGGTGGGCGCCCTGCTCGGCGCCCAGCCGGGCGAGTCCCTGCGCATGCACGGCCGTTGGGGTTCCCACCCTCAGTACGGCAAGCAGTTCACGGTGGAGAACTACACGACGGTCCTGCCGGCCACGATCCAGGGCATCCGGCGCTACCTGGGATCGGGCCTGATCAAAGGGATCGGGCCGCGCATCGCGGAGCGCATCGTCGAGCACTTCGGCACCGACACGCTGGACGTCATCGAGACCGAGCCGACCCGGCTGGTGGAAGTGCCGGGGCTCGGGCCGAAGCGGACCAAGCTGATCGCCGCCGCATGGGAGGAGCAGAAGGCGATCAAGGAGGTGATGGTCTTCCTCCAGGGCGTCGGGGTGTCCACCTCCATCGCCGTGCGGATCTACAAGAGTTACGGAGACGGCTCGATCTCCGTCGTGAAGAACCAGCCATACCGCCTCGCCTCGGAGGTGTGGGGCATCGGCTTCCTGACCGCGGACCGGCTCGCGCAGGCGGTGGGGATTCCGCACGACAGCCCCGAGCGCGTCAAGGCCGGCCTCCAGTACGCCCTTTCGCAGGCCACCGACAGCGGCAACTGCTACCTGCCGGAGGAGCGGCTGATAGCCGACGCGGTGAAGCTGCTCCAGGTGGACATCGGCCTGGTGATCGAGTGCCTCGGCGAGTTGGCCGACGACGAGGGGGTGGTGCGGGAGAGCGTGCCGTCGCCCGACGGCTCGGGGGAGCCGATCAAGGCGGTGTACCTGGTGCCGTTCCACCGCGCGGAGATAGCCCTCGCCGCTCAGGTGCTGCGGCTGCTGCGCGGATCAGAGGACCGGATGCCGGGGTTCCAGGACGTGGCCTGGGACAAGGCGCTGGCCTGGCTCGCCGAGAGGACCGGTGCGGACCTCGCCCCCGAGCAGCAGGAGGCGGTGCGGCTGGCGCTCACGCAGAAGGTGGCGGTGCTCACCGGAGGCCCGGGCTGCGGCAAGTCCTTCACTGTGCGGTCCGTGGTGGCCCTGGCACTGGCCAAGAAGGCCAAGGTGGTGCTCGCCGCACCCACCGGTCGGGCCGCCAAGCGGCTCGCCGAGCTGACGGGCGCCGAGGCGTCGACCGTGCACCGGCTGCTGGAGCTCAAACCGGGCGGCGACGCGGCCTATGACCGTGACCGGCCGCTCGACGCCGACCTGGTGGTGGTCGACGAGGCGTCGATGCTGGACCTGCTGCTGGCGAACAAGCTGGTGAAGGCGGTGCCGCCGGGTGCGCACCTGCTGTTCGTCGGCGATGTGGACCAGTTGCCGAGCGTGGGCGCCGGTGAGGTGCTGCGTGACCTGCTGGCGCCCGGCGGTCCGGTCCCGGCGGTCCGGCTGACCAGGATCTTCCGGCAGGCCCAGGAGTCCGGGGTGGTGACGAACGCGCACCGGATCAATTCGGGGGTGCCGCCGGTCACCCAGGGACTGGCTGATTTCTTTCTCTTCGCCGAGGAGGACTCGGAGGAGGCGGCCCGGCTCACGGTGGACGTCGTCGCACGGCGGATTCCGGCCAGGTTCGGCCTCGACGCCCGTCGTGACGTCCAGGTACTCACCCCCATGCACCGCGGCCCGGCCGGAGCGGGCGCACTCAACGGGCTCCTCCAGCAGGCGGTCACCCCGGCCCGCCCGGACGTGGCCGAGCGCAGGTTCGGCGGTCGCACCTTCCGGGTCGGCGACAAGGTCACCCAGATCCGCAACAACTACGACAAGGGTGCCAACGGCGTCTTCAACGGGACGGTCGGCGTGGTCACCGGCCTCGACGTGGTCGAGCAGCGGCTGACGGTCCGGACGGACGAGGACGAGGAGATCGGATACGACTTCGACGAGCTGGACGAGTTGAGCCATGCCTACGCCGTGACCATCCACCGGTCCCAGGGCAGCGAGTATCCGGCGGTGGTGATCCCCGTCACCACCGGGGCCTGGATGATGTTGCAGCGCAACCTGCTCTACACCGCCGTCACACGGGCGAAACGGCTGGTCGTACTGGTGGGCTCGCGTCGTGCGATCGGTCAGGCGGTCCGTACCGTCTCCGCGGGTCGCCGGTTCACGGCTCTCGACCATCGGCTTGATCTGGGCGCAAAATAGGCACTCCGTGCCACTTTTCGGCCCGATGGCCGACCCCGAGTGCACACCCCAGTGCCAAATGGGGGACAGTGGTCGTAGTCAGGGCACCTCGAAGAAGAGGCAAAACCGTCGGTGAGGGAATGACGTGAGCGACAACTCTGTAGTACTGCGGTACGGGGACGGCGAATACAGCTACCCCGTTGTGGACAGCACCGTCGGCGACAAGGGCTTCGACATCGGCAAGCTGCGTGCCGACACCGGGCTGGTCACCCTGGACAGCGGCTACGGCAACACCGCGGCGTACAAGTCCGCGATCACCTTCCTCGACGGTGAGCAGGGCATCCTGCGCTACCGCGGGTATCCGATCGAGCAGATCGCCGAGCGCGGCTCCTTCCTGGAGACCGCGTACCTGCTGATCAACGGTGAGCTGCCGACCGTCGACGAGCTCTCGGAGTTCCAGGGCCAGATCACCCAGCACACCCTGCTGCACGAGGACGTCAAACGGTTCTACGACGGCTTCCCGCGGGACGCCCATCCGATGGCGATGCTGTCCTCCGTGGTCAGCGCGCTGTCGACGTTCTACCAGGACAGCCACAACCCGTTCGACCCGCAGCAGCGCGACCTGTCCACGATCCGGCTGCTCGCCAAGCTGCCGACCATCGCGGCGTACGCGTACAAGAAGTCCGTCGGGCAGCCCGTGGTCTACCCGCGCAACGACCTCGGGTACGTGGAGAACTTCCTGCGGATGACCTTCTCCGTCCCGGCGGAGGAGTACCAGCTCGACCCCGTCGTGGTCAGCGCCCTGGACAAGCTGCTCATCCTGCACGCCGACCACGAGCAGAACTGCTCGACGTCCACGGTGCGACTCGTCGGTTCCTCCCAGGCCAATCTGTTCGCGTCGATCTCGGCCGGCATCAGTGCCCTGTGGGGACCGCTGCACGGTGGCGCGAACCAGTCGGTGCTGGAGATGCTGGAGCGCATCAAGCTCGACGGCGGCGACGTCGACTCCTTCATCCGCAAGGTGAAGAACAAGGAAGACGGCGTGAAGCTGATGGGCTTCGGGCACCGCGTCTACAAGAACTTCGACCCCCGGGCGAAGATCATCAAGGCCGCGGCGCACGACGTCCTCTCGGCGCTGGGCAAGTCCGACGAACTGCTGGACATCGCGCTCAAGCTGGAAGAGCACGCGCTCAGCGACGACTACTTCGTGTCGCGCAAGCTCTACCCGAACGTGGACTTCTACACCGGCCTGATCTACCGGGCGATGGGCTTCCCGACCAGCATGTTCACGGTGCTGTTCGCGCTCGGCCGGCTGCCCGGCTGGATCGCCCAGTGGCACGAGATGATCAAGGAGCCCGGCTCCCGCATCGGTCGGCCGCGCCAGATCTACACCGGCGTCGTCCTGCGCGACTACGTCCCGGTCGAGGCTCGCTGACCTGGACGCACACGCAAAGAGAGCGCCCCGCGACGGATCCCCCCACGGGTCCGGCACGGGGCGCTCCCGTTTCCCGGAGCGGATCCCCCCACGGGTCCGTACCGGGCGTTTTTGTGGCGGCTGCGCCGAGCCGGGACGAAGCGGCCGGGAGGGCCGCTCAAGCTCCCCGGTGTCGCCCCGGCGACGCAACTCGGTCCATCCCCCAAGACGGACCGTACCTCAACCCCCTGCACCGGCTCCGCCGGGGGCCGGTGTTCAAGACATAAGACCCACGAAACCCCGTAATGGTTACGTTCCAAGCTATGTGATCTACGTCTCCTCTGGGAAGGTGTTTTCGCAGGCTACCCCGCGCGCGGCCTGCTCGGCCCGATCCCGTAGCGTTCTGTCTCTCCTCGAGGGGCGGAGTACATGGCAGAGAACGGGACAGCGGTCCGGGACATCGTGGTGACCGGCGGGGGCACGGGCATCGGCCTGGCCATCGCGACCCGGTTCGCGGAGGACGGCCACCGCGTCACGATCGTCGGCCGGCGCCGCGACGTCCTGCACACCGCTGCGGACGACCTGCGCGCCGGACGCGGCCTGGACGTGACCCCCGTGGTGTGCGATCTGGCCGATCCCGACGACGTGGAGGCGGTGCTGTCGCACCTGCCCGACCGGATCGACGTCCTGGTCAACAGCGCCGGAAGCCGTGAACTGGCGGTCGGCGCCGGACCGCACGGGCTGCTGGCCCGCTGGCGCGGCGACTTCGAACGGAACGTCCTGACCGCGGTGCTGCTCACCGAGTCGCTGCGGGACCGCTTCACCGACGGCGGCCGCGTCGTCACGGTCACCTCGGTCGCCGCCCTGCGCGGCGGGGGCTCCTACGGGGCCTCCAAGGCCGCCCTGCACGCCTGGAACCACTCTCTCGCCGCCCAGCTCGGCCCCCAGGGCGTCACGTGCAACATCGTCGCCCCGGGGACAGTGGCGGGCACGGAGTTCTTCGGGTCGCGCCTCAACGACGCGGAACTGACCCGGCGCGCCGGGCGCACCCTCGTCGGCCGCGTGGGGCGCCCCGCCGACGTGGCGGCGGCAGTGCTCTTCCTCGCCTCTCCGGAGGCGGGCTTCGTGACGGGGGAGATCCTCCAGTGCAACGGCGGCGAACTGCTCGGCCGCTGACGCCGGAACCTCTCCACCCACGGGAGTAGCACCCCTGCGTCCCGAGGATGAGATTTCCCGGGAATCGGCGGAGAAGTGTCCCTACACCGCCAAACCCGCTTGCCGTGGCCGGGGAACCGCTGTCAGCGTTGATCCAGGGGGTGGGAAGAGGGGCGGTGATATGGACGTTGCACTGAGTGTGTCGTCACTGGACTTCACCTCCGGTCTCGCCGAGCACCTACGAGGTGGAAACGTCTTCTGGGCGTACGCGCTGCTGGCCGCGACGACGGCCCCGCCGCTCGTACCCAACTCAGTGCTACTCGTCACCGGCGGTGTGATGGCCGCCGAGGGCCACCTCAACATCGCTCTGGTGCTCCTCGTGGTGGCCGGCAGTGCGGTCATGGGCGACATGCTGCTCCACCGTGCCGGCGGCGCGCTGAGCGGCCGTGTGCTCAGCCGTATGCGCCGCCGTCCCAGGCAGGCGGCCCTCCTGAAATGGGCGGCACTGCGCATCCAGCGCCATGGGGTGCCCTTCGTCATCGGTGTGCGCTTCCTGCCCAGCGGCAGGGTGATAGGCGGGGTGGCGGCAGGCGTCGTCCGGTATCCGGCTCGTCGCTACGCGATCGGCGCGGGCGTGGCCGAGGCGGTGTGGGCGTCGTACTCGGTGGGCGCCGGATATCTGAGCGGCCGCGCGGCGTCGAACTCCTTCTTCGCCCTCTCACTGGGCCTGGGCATATCCCTGGCGGTCGCGGGGGTCGGCACGATAGTGCAGTGGGTGTCGCGCGGCCGGGACCGGCGCCGGGGCGAGACGGTCCGCCCGTCGCCGGTCATCGTGACGTCCTTCTCCAGTTCCGGCGGCTCCCATGCGGTGGGCGGTGCGGCGGGTGTGGCGGGGGCCGTCGGCAACACTCTGGCCTCGCCGCTCGCGTCCGCGTCCGCATCCGCGCCACCGGTCTCCTCGATGCCGGCCGCTCCGATCCCGCCGGCTTCTCCCGCCGCTTCCGTACCGTCCTCGCGTGAGCGCCCGCCGCCCACCTCGGTACCGACCGAGGGCAAGGAGATCCTGCCCTCGCCCCTGCCGCCCCCGGACAACGACGCGGATGACAGTTCCTGTCCGCTGACCGGGCGCGGCACGTAGCCATGTCCAAGGGTGAAGTCTGCCCTCAGCCGGGATCTCGGCGTCCCCTGTTCCCCGGCCGCCTGGCGCTCCATGCCCGGATCGTGTCCGCGTACCAGTAGGGCTTGCCGCCCTCCACCCGATCGGGCTCCGGCAGGTGTCCGTGCTTTCGGTACGAGCGCACGGTGTCGACTTGGACGCGGATGTGGGCGGCGATGTCCGCGTACGACCACAGCGGCCGGTCGGTCATGATGCACCTCCATACGACGGGGATGTCGATCAGCACCTTCGTCCGGTCAACGACTGACCGCGACGACCGCATGCGCCTGTTGATCTTCTGTGACACGGAACCCGCGTAACGGTGACAAACCCCAGGTCAGGACGCGCGCAGCCAGTCCTACGGAATTACCGATCACACCGGAACCCGTGTCGATCACTCGTTCGAGTCATCTACGGGTGCGGACCGTTTCGGAGCGGCCGGGCTGCGGGAGACTTCGAGTGCGTGACGATCTCGCTCCGTCCGCCTCAGTCCTTCTGCTCGGGCTCGCCGGCCACGACCCGCAGCAGGTGGGCAGCGGTGGCAGTCATCGCATCGCGAGCCGGGCGGAGATAGTGACGCGGGTCGACCACCGCCGGGTCGGCCGTGAGATGGTCGCGCACGGCGCTGGTGAAGGCAATGTTGAGTGCCGTGCCGATGTTGACCTTCGCCATTCCTGCGGCGACCGCCTGCCGTAGTTCGCCGTCGGACACGCCGGACGAACCGTGCAGGACCAGCGGCACGCCCACGAACTCCCTCAGCCGGCTGATGAGTTCGTGGTCGAGCCGGGCGGTGCGCTCGGTCATGGCGTGCGAGCTGCCGACGGCGACGGCGAGCGAGTCCACGCCGGTGGCGGCGACGAACGATGCCGCCTCCGCCGGGTCGGTGCGCACTCCCGGGGCGTGCGCGCCGTCCTTGCCGCCCACCTCGCCGAGTTCGGCCTCCACCCACACCCCGTGGGCGTGGGCCCACTCGGTGACCCGGGCGGTAGCGCGGACGTTCTGCTCATAGGGCAGGACCGACGCGTCGAACATCACCGAGGTCACGCCTGCGGCGACGCCGGCGTGGACAAGCGCCTCGTCCTCCACGTGGTCGAGGTGGAGGGAGACGGGCACGGTGGCCGCCGCGGCGACGGCTGCCGAGCCGGCGAGCACACCGTCGAGGAGGCCGCCGTGGAACTTCACGGCGTTCTCACTGATCTGGAGGATGACGGGCAGTCCGGTCCGCTCGGCGGCGGCGGTGATCGCCTCGGCGTGCTCCAGGGTGATCACGTTGAAGGCGGCCACGCCACCGCCGGACGCGTGCGCGGCGAGGACGAGTTCGGCGGTGGCGGCGGTGGGCATGCGGGCTTCCTCGGGGTCCGGGTCCCCCGGGGCAGGGCGAGGGGACCGGTGGCGCCGGCACACAACGTGCGGGCGATTCGGGCGGGTTGGTCAGCCGCGGGAGCGGTGGAAGGGAGGCTCGCGCGAGTGCGGAGCGAATCGGGTGTGCGTGCCGGTGACGGAGAGGAGGTGGCGGGAGATGACGTTCAGGGCAGGATGACCGAGCGGGTCAGGTTGCGCGGGCGGTCGGGGTCGTAGCCCTTGGCCTCGGCGATCGCGACGGCGACGCGCTGGGCGCGGACCAGGTCGGCGAGCGGGTCGACGGTGGGACGGTGCTCCAGGTGGCCGCCGACCGCGGCGATGCTGGCGTCCAGGCCCTCGGGCAGCGGGCCGAAGGACCAGGCGACGCGGCCCGGACCGGTGATGCTGATCGGGCCGTGGCGGTACTCCATCGCCGGGTACGCCTCGGTCCAGGCGCCGGCCGCCTCGCGCATCTTCAGGGCGGCCTCCTGCGCCAGGCCGTAGGTCCAGCCGGTGCCGAGGAAGGTGATCTGCTCGGCGGCGAGCGCCTCGGGCGCGAGGTCGGCGGTGACGGCGGCCCGGGCGTCGGAGATCGCTGTGGTGAGGTCCTCACCGAGGTGTGCGCGGAGCAGGGCCAGGGCGGTGGTGGCGAAGCGGGTCTGCACCACGGACTGCTCGTCGGCGAAGTCCAGGACGACGACCTCGTCGGCGGCCTGCATCACCGGGGTCTTCGGGTCGGCGGTGAGGGCGGTGACCGGGGTGGTGCCGAGCAACTGCTCGCAGGTCCTGAGCACTTCGGTGGTCGTGCCGGAGCGGGTGATCGCGAGCACCCGGTCGTAGCGGCGGCCGAGCGGGAACTCGGAGGCGGCGAAGGCGTCCGTCTCGCCCTGTCCGGTGTTCTCGCGCAGGGCGGCGAACGCCTGGGCCATGAACCAGGAGGTGCCGCAGCCGATGACCGCGACCCGCTCGCCGCGGGCGGGCAGCTTGCCGGACTGCTCCGGGGCGAGTTCGGCCGCGCGCTGCCAGCAGTCGGGCTGGGTGGCGATCTCGGTCGTGGTGAGGGACGGGGCGGCCATACGGGCTCCTCGGGAAGGCGGGCGCGTTGGAACGCGGGCGGGTGCCATGCGCGTGCTTCGGTCAGTGTAGATGATTGATTCTGCTTGGAGTGAGGGAGTAATGAACAAGAGTGTGCAGATCGTGGATGTCGTCCCGCAGGCGGGAGCGTCCGCCCGCGGGGTGGCGGAAGGCGGCCTGGGGCGGGGGAGACGGCGCGGATCCGGGGTGCCTCCGAGGAGCGTGGGGGCTGGGTGTGACCTGCGTCTCAGCCGGCCGAGGGGGTGTCACATTCCGCGGCCGGCAGGGCTCATGGGGGTGAGGAGCGCGGCGAGGAGGAGAGCCGAAGCCGTCGAGACGAGGGGCACATGACCGAGACCCAGCGCATCGTGACCGCCAACCGGCCGGACACGATCAACTTCACCGAGATGTACGTCACGCACGACGGATTCCGCCGTGACCTGGCGCGGTTCGCCGCGGCCGTGTCCGCGGGGCGGGGCGACGCCCCCGCGGTCCGGCAGGGGTGGCAGAACTTCAAGCGGCAGCTCGACGTCCATCACACCGTCGAGGATGCGTGGTTGTGGCCCCGGCTCAAGAATCTGGTGGCAGGGCGGCCGGACGACCTGTTGCTGCTGGAGGAGATGGAGGCGGAGCACGCGGTGCTCGACCCGCTGCTCGCCGAGGTCGAGCGGGCGCTGCATGCCGGTGCGGCCGAACTCCCGGTGCTGGTGCAGAAGTTGCGCGACACACTGGAGGTGCACCTTCGGCACGAGGAGGACGCCGCGCTGCCGTTGATCCAGTCGGTGATGACGCCCGCCGACTGGAAGGGGTTCTCCCGGGCGATGGCCCGCAAGCAGAAGCTCGGGGGCGCGTCGATATGGGTGCCGTGGATCACCGATGGGATGGCGCCGGCGGACGCGCGGAAGTTCCTGGCCCGGCTGCCCGCGCCGCTGCGCCTGCTGAACCGCCTGTCGTGGGACGGGCGGTACCGCAGTCGCGGGTTGTGGAGTTACTAGGCGTGGGCGGCCGGGCCGGGGCCGGCGGGTGGGTCAGTCCTCGGTGAGTTCGTCGGTGGCGATGCGTCCTGCCTTGGTGCTGCGCAGCAGGAAGTCGGCGATCATGACCAGTTCGGCGTCGTCGTACTCCGCGCAGACGTCGTCCATGGCGTGGCTGAGACCTGAGAGGAGGTAGGCGATCTCGGTTTCCTTCTCCTTGATCACCTGGACGAGTATCGCCCGGCGATCGCTCGGGTTGGGGGTGCGGATGACCCAGCCGCCGCGTTCCAGCCGGTCCAGCACACCGGTGAGCGTGGCGGGATGGAGACCCGCGCGCCGGGCCAGTGCTGTGGGGCCCATCGGCCCGTAGCGACTGACCAGGTCCAGGCACTCCAGGTCGGCGTCCCGGAGGTCCAGGTGCGCGCCGACCTGGTGGTTCAGCAGGGTGAGCTGCACGTTGAGGTCGTGCACGCTTTCCTTGATGCGGTTCGTCAGCCGCCTGCGCCGCCGTGCTGTCGAAGTCGCCCCGGACAGTGTGGAATCCATACGCAACGATCCCTCGCATCGTTTGCTCGCTCGCCGGGTAGGCCCATGGCCGCCCGTGCGATCGCCCGGCGGCGAGCGCGATGCCGGCAGGTGCTCGAAGCCTGACGGGGGCAGCTCAGGCGCACACCTTCTCACATCGCCCATTCGGGCTCGTAGCCCTTTCGGGCAAAACAATGCGGTGCTCCCGCCCGCTTGAGGGCGCGCGGGCGGGAGAGGAGATGCGCTGGTGAAGCACGGGGAAAGGAGAGGTGAGGGTTCAGCCCGCGACGATGCCCTCGCCGCCGGCGCCGCCCGGTACGGCCACGGATCCGATCGCGGTGAGCGAGCCGTTCGGACCCACCCGGAACGCGTCGACGGTGCCGGTCGCGCCGGTCTGCACGTAGAGGTCCCGGCCGTCGGTGGAGGCGGCCGCGTCCACGGTGCCCGGGTCGGTGGGGGTGGTGCCGAGCGCGGTGAGCGGGCCGTGCGGGTCGACCCGGTAGCCGGACAGGGTGCCGCTGCCGGCGTTGGAGGCGTACAGGTGGCTTCCGGTCGCGATCACCCAGCAGGTGGCCAGTTGACCGGTGGCCGTCACATGCGTCTGGACGAGCCGGCTGTCGCGGGTCAGGTCGAAGCCGGCGACGGCGTTCGGTCCGGCCTCGGTGACCTGGAGACTGCCCGTGCGGTCGAAGGTGAAGCCGAACGGCACCGCGTCGGGTACGGCGGTGACGACCGGGTGGGCGGACGGCGCGCCGAGCGGGTTCACCGGGAAGACGTCGATGCTGTTGGTGGCGGCCTTGGTGGTGATCACCAGCCGGGAGCCGTCGGGCGTGAAGGAGACCTGCCCCGGGGTGTGGGTGAACTGCGGGGTGGCGGTGGGGTCGAGGCCGAGCGCGCGGTGCCAGGACGGCACGGCGACCAGGTGGTTCCCGAGCCGGGCGAAGCCTTGGAGGGAGCCGCCGTCGAGGGCGTTGACGACGTAGACGAGGTTGTCGTGGAAGGTGACGCTCACCGGGAAGGTGCCGCCGGAGCCGATCACCTGGAGGCGTTGGAGGTGGTCGCCGTGGACGGTGAAGACGGTGAGGGTGTTGCTGCCGGCGTTGACCGCGTAGAGCAGGCCGTTGCCGCGGTCGTAGGCGAGCGAACCCTGAGAAGCGAGGTGGTCGACCTGCGAGCCGTCGAGGATGCCGCCCTTTCCGCCGGTCGGGTAGGCGCCGCTGGGGCTGAGGGTGCCGTCGGCCGCGCGGTGGTAGGCGAGAACGGTGTTCGCCGTGGGGTTGTCGCTCTGGACGAACACCGGGGCGCCGGCGCTCCGGCCGCCGCTGTGGGGTGAGGTGGCAGTGGCTGCCGTGGCGGCGGGAGCGGCGCCGAGGATCGCGGCAGCGGCGGCTGCGACGGCGCCGGCCGCCGCGATACGGGTCGTACGAGTGGTGCGGCGGGTGCGGGGTTCGCGACTGACGATGGGCATGGGTGCGGGACTCCTCGTGCGGAAGCGGCGATAAGGGGCCACCCGCACGGCATGCGGCATCGACCGTCAACGTCCTCATATATCACGTGAGTTGACGACAGAGCTGCTTTGCGGGTGGGCCCTCACGCTAACGCCCGAGGGCAGGAGTCAAGGGGGACGAAACGGGTGAAAGGGCCGGCCGTCCCGGGTCCGTAAGGAATGGCCTCTCCGGTGGAAGGCTCAGGCGGCCCGGCGGTGTGCCCGGGTCCCGATGGCCTCGGGCGGCTGCGTGCCGGGCTCGTCCGCGGCCTCGCGCACGGCGCGGCTCCCGCCCTCGTTCCCCTCCTCGCTCTCGACGAGGTCCGCGGCCCGGTCCGCCCCGGCGATCTCCGCGCGGATCGCCGAGCAGGAGCGGCTGATCAGCCGGGACACGTGCATCTGGGAGATCCCGAGCTGGTCGGCGATCATGCTCTGCGTCATCCCGCGGAAGAAGCGCAGGTAGAGGATGTGGCGCTCGCGCTCGGGGAGGCGGCACAGCTGCGGCTTCACCGCCTCCCGGTCGAGGACGACGTCGAGGGCCGGGTCCGGGGCGCCCAGCGTGTCGGCCAGGGACATCGGCCCGGTGTCCACGGGCTGCCGGCACTGCGCGTCCAGCGAGAGCGAGCTGAAGCTGTCCAGTGCCTCCTGGCCGTCGGCGACCTCCTGCTCGGTCAGGCCCGCGTGCGCGGCGATCTCGGCCGCGGTGGGTTCCCGTCCCGGCCTGCTCTGCATCAGCTCCTGGTGGGCGACCCGGACCCGGGCCCGTAGCGCCTGCACCCGGCGCGGTACGTGCACCGACCACATGCAGTCGCGGAAGTGCCGCTTGATCTCGCCGTCGATCGTCGGCACCGCGTAGCTCTCGAAGGCGGTGCCTCGCGCAGGGTCGTATCGGCTCACCGCCTTGACCAGGCCGAGTGCGGCCACCTGGCGGAGGTCGTCCAGCGACTCGCCGCGGTTGCGGTAGCGGCCGGCCAGGCGGTGTGCCATCGGCAGCCAGTCGGTCGCTATCTGCTGGCGCAGCCGCTCCTTGGAGGCGCCGTCCGGCAGCCGGGCCAGGCGCCGGAAGGCCTCGGCGGTGTCGGGGGCGTCGTCGTGCGGGTGCCTCCCCCGTGGGGCGGGGGAGACACGCGCGGTGGTGGGGGTGGACGCGGAGACGGAAGAGGTCATCGATCACCAGCTCCTCGCACTACGACCCCACGGGGCTACGGGCGGTCACCGCCGGGGAGGGGGCCGAAAATGGTGTGCCCGGTCACCACTCCGGCAAACCATCACAAACGGTTCAAATGGTCCCAACCTGCCAGGCGTGTCATGACGCCCGCCGGCCGGCGCCGCAGGCTGTTCCAGCGCCCGGCGCCGTCATCTCCTCCGCCGCCCGGCCACTGTCTCCTCCACGGCCCGGCACCGCATCCTCCTCTCCGCGGAGCCGGCCCGGGCGAAGATCAGGGCAGCTCCTTCAGGCCGGCGCCCGACAGCAGATACGCGGGGGCGATCGTGGTGGCCTCCGCCCGTACCAGGCTCACGACAGCCGCGCCGGCGGCCTCGGGGGTGAGCGGCTCGCCCAGCTGCCGGAGGTACTCCTCCTCGGTCTGGCCGCCACGTGCCGCGTACGCCTGGACCGCCGGGCGGCCGAGATCCGTGAGCGGGGTGATCTTCGGCAGGACCGCGGTGAAGGTGAGGTCCAGCCCGGACCGACGGGCCTCGTCCTGCGCGTACCCGGTGATGAGGCGCTGGGTCGCCTTCGCGCCCGCGTACCCGCCGCTGAGCGGGGAGCCGGCCAGCGCGGCGCCGCTGCTGATCACCACCACCCTCCCGCCCGGCTTCAGCGGTGCGCGCAGGATCTCCCGGAGCCAGTGGAACGTGATGCGCACGTCGGTCTGCCAGTTGGCGGAGAACGACTCCCAGGTGTGCTCATGGAGCGGGCGCAGGAGGGGAGTTGCCCCGGCCACCAGGACCACGTTCCGGGGGGCGTGGCGTTCGAGGAGAGCGGCCGATACCGCCGCCTCGGCCGCGTCGGCGGTCTCGTGACGGATGCTGCCGGGCCCGTTCGCCGCCTCGGGGAACTCCGCGGCGGTGCGGGACACGGCGATCACCGGTGCGCCGTCCGCGGCGAAGGCCGCGGCGATGCCGCGGCCGAGGCCCCGGCTCGCACCGACGACGAGGGTGGTTCCGCGGGACGGGTCGTCGTTCATGGGTGTCCTCCAAGTCATGGGGTCCTGCTGGTCGGTGGCGCCCGTCGGGTCGGCGGCGCGTGGGTGCTGCCGGTGGCGCCGACCTCTTGCGGTCGAGTGGGGCCGCCGGCGGTGGCGTCGTACGTCAGTCGGCCACGAGTTCGGCCTCCCCCGCGTCCCCCGCCGCGCCGCTCCCCCCGCCCGCGCGGGCCGCCTCGGCCGCGGCCTTGGAGGGAGCGAGCACCGCCCACACCAGGCCCAGCGCCGCCATGGCCGCCGCGACGGCGATCGCCGGCCTGAACCCGTGGATGAACATCGCCCGGCTCGCGTATCCCCCGCCCTGGTGGACGAAGACGGCGGACAGGATCGCCACACCGAACACGCCGCCCAGTTCGCGCAGCGCGCTGTTGGTGCCGGCCGCCACGGCCGTGTCGTCCACCGGGACCGCAGCGGTCACGGCGTTCGCGACGGTCGGGAAGCACATGGCCGTGCCCACGCCGGAGAAGACCAGGGGCGCGATCAGGGTGGGGTAGCCGACGCCGGTCCTGACCACCATCGCGAGCCAGACGAGCCCGCTGCCCTGCAGGAACATCCCGAGGACCATGAAGGGCTTGTTGCCGAACCGCTCGGACAGCAGGCCGGCGATCGGCGCGACGACCACCGGCGTACCCGCCCAGACCAGGATGCGCACCCCGGCGCCGAGGGCCCCGTACCCCATGCCGATCTGGAGCAGCTGGGTGAGCATGAAGAGCGTTCCGATCAGGGACATCAGCTGGAAGAAGATCACCCCGTTCGCGGTGGTGAACTCCCGCGACCGGAAGTAGCCCAGCGGCACCATCGGGTATTGCGTGCGCCGTTCCCAGGCCAGGAAGGCGGCCACCACCAGCGCGCCCAGCGCCAGCGAGGTGACCACCTCGGCGCTGCCCCAGCCGACACCGGGCGCCCGCACCGGGCCCCAGGTCAGCCCGAACATGCCGAGCACCACCAATCCCAAGCCGACCAGGTCCAGTTGGGGTCGCGGGCCGTGGCTCTCGTTCATCTTCCGCAGCGAGAGCAGTGCCACGGTGACGCCGATGGGGACGTTGATCCAGAAGATCCACTGCCACGACAGGCCCTGGATGAGCGCGCCGCCGACGAGTGGCCCGGCGGACACCCCGAGGCCGGTCACGCCGCCCCAGACGCCGATGGCCGCGCCCCGCTTCTCCCGGGGGAACGCGTCGCTGATCAGGGCGAGGGTCAGCGGGAGCACCGCGGCGCCGCCCGCTCCCTCGACCACCCGCGCGACGATGAGCTGCGAGGCGTTCTGCGACAGCGCGGCGCCCACCGAGGCGGCGGCGAACAGCAGCAGCCCGCCCGCGTAGAGGCGCCGCCGGCCGAACCGGTCGCCGAGCGCGGAACCGGTCAGCATCAGGCAGGCGAACGCCAGGTTGTAGGCGTTGATCGTCCACTCGAGGTCGGACAGGCTCGCGTGCAGGCGGGTCTGGAGCGTCGGCAGGGCCGTGGAGACCACGACCACGTCGAGGGCGGCGATGAAGCTGCCGATGGAGGCGAGGATCAGGGTCCAGGTCACGTTGGCGGGCCGCCCGGCCCCGGGGGAGCCGCCTGACCCGCCGGTCGCAACGGCACCCCGCGTCCTGCCGGTTCGGCCGGCCGCCCCGGTCGTGTCGGCCCTCGCGCTCCGGTGGCCCCTCCCGCTCCCGCCGGTCGCCCCGTTCCCGTGGGCCGCGGCGGGTGGCGTGCCGGCCCCCGCCGCGACCGTGTCCTTCGCTGACGACATAGCGCGTCGATCTCCCTTCCGCGCCGTCGCTTCCCGCGCCGGCGCACGCCGAACACCACGTCGGCGCGGCTGCGTCCGGCCTGGTGACGGATGGATGTGAGGGGATGCCGGGCATCGTGTGCGGATGACCGCCCCTGGGGATTCAGACCAGGCAGGCACGGGAAACTCACCGCTGGGCCGTCGCGCGGCCGCCACACGGCCATCCCGGTGCCGCCCGATACCGCTCGGTGCCGGAAAGGACTTTGCCAATCCGAGTCCAGGATTTCGCCTGGGCTGTGCGGATCACCCCGAGGGCACGTGATGTCCTGGACATGTCACATCGGACCCCACTCGCGAGGTGCGCATGTCCCGCCTGCACATCCGTCCCGCCTGCCTGCTCGCGGCCGCCGCGCTGGTCGCGGGATCAGGTGCCACCGCCGGTGCTGCCACCGCGGCCGTCGCCGCCACGACCACCACGACGACCGCGGCCGGCGCCGCCCGCCCCGTTGCCGTCGCCCCCTCCGCGGTCACGTACACCCTCGTGACCGAGCCGGCCGCCGGCTACGGCGCCATCTACGACCTCATCGGCTCGGCGACCACCAGCATCGACCTGACGATGTACGAGCTCACCGACACCACCGCCGAGCACGACCTCGCCGCCGCCGCGGCCCGCGGGGTGACGGTCCGGGTGATCCTCGACCAGAACCTGGAGAAGTCGAACAACACCGCGGCGTACACCTACCTCAACGCCAACGGGGTGCCGACCCACTGGGCTTCGACCACCTACGCCGCCACCCACCAGAAGACCCTCACGGTCGACGGCGCCACCACCGCCATCATGAGCGGCAACCTCACCAGCCAGTACTACTCCACCAGCCGCGACTTCGCCGTCATCGAGAACAACTCCCTGGACGTCAAGGCGATAGAGAAGGTCTTCGCCGCCGACTACGCCGGCACCGCGATCACCCCCACCGACGGCGACCACCTGGTGTGGAGCCCCACCGACGCCCAGTCGAAGATCCTGGCGATCATCAACGGCGCCACCGCCAGCCTGTCGGTGGAGAACGAGGAGATGGGCTACGCCACCGTCACCACCGCGCTGGAGAACGCCGCCAAGCGCGGGGTGAACGTCGAGGTCACCATGACCAACGACGACAACGAGTACGCCAGCGAGTTCGACGCCCTCACGGCCGCCGGCGTCCATGTCCGCACCTACGCCTACACCGCGTCCCTCTACATCCACGCGAAGGCGATCGTCGCCGACTACGGCACCAGCGCCGCCACCGTCGACGTCGGCTCCCAGAACTTCTCCAGCGCCTCCCTCAACAAGAACCGCGAACTCGGCTTCATCACCACCTCCGCGACGATCATCTCCGGCATCAACACCGCGCTCGCCTCCGACTACGCCGGCGGCACCACCTGGAGCTGACCGCCCCGCCCGGCCGGGTCCCGGTCGGCCTGCACTCGCGCGGCTCGAACCCGGCCCGCCTGGACAACTCGGCAGGCCGGGGGAGGAGTCGGCCCCCTGCGCCAGGAGCCAGCCCGCCCCCGCCGTTCCGCCCGGCCCCCGACCCCGCCTGTAGAGTGCCGCAGGCCCATCCGTACGCGCTCGCGGCCGTCGAACGGGAGCGGCGGACTCACCGGGAGTACGGCCCTGAGCGCGGCCCGAAGTACGGCCCGAGGTGCGGTCGGGCGATGGCCGGGTGAGGACCTGAAGGACCGGGACAGGAGCTGATGCGCGATGCCCACCGCCGACATCGACGGGATACCCGTGCACTACGAGGTGACGGGCGCGGGACCGAGGCTGCTGTTCCTCAACGGCTCCGGCGGCACCATCGCCGAGGCCGAACTCCTGATCATGCAGCTGACCGACGACTTCGAGGTGGCGGCCTTCGACCAGCGCGGCATGGGCCGATCCGGCCCGGCCGCCGGCCCGTACGGTATGGCCGAACTCGCGGCGGACGCGGTGGCGCTCGCGGACCACCTCGGCTGGGAGCGGTTCCGCCTGCTCGGCTTCAGCTTCGGCGGGATGGTCGCCCAGGAAGTGGCCGTCACGCACCCCGAACGGGTCGAACGGCTGGCGCTGCTCTGCACGTCGGCCGGGGGCAGTGGCGGCGCGTCGTTCCCGCTGCACACCCTGGGCCAACTCCCCGCGGGTGAAAGGGAAAGCCGCTACGCGCGTCTCCTCGACGCCCGCTTCACCGCCGAGTGGCTGGCCGTCCACCACGGCGACCGCGCCCTCGTCGCGGGGATGAGCGGGCGGCTCGCCGCCGACAAGCCGGCCGCGGTCCGGCAGGGCGAGGAGCTCCAACTGCGGGCCCGGGCCGCGCACGACGCGTACGACCGGCTCGATGGCGTCGCCTGCCCCACGCTGGTGGCGGCCGGGCGCCACGACGGCATCGCGCCGGTCGGCAACAGCGAGGCCCTCGCCCGTGCGATACCGGACGCCGAACTGCGGCTCTTCGAGGGCGGGCACCTCTTCCCCTTCCAGGACGCCACCGCGTTGCCGGCGGTCCTCGACTTCCTGCGATGACCTGGCCACCGGGCCGGCCCGGAACCCGGGGACGCTCCTTGTATGCGCTTACATATGCGCGTACGATCGCAGCTCGACGAGAGGACTTCCCCGGTGCCGAAAACCGGACCGCCCGGACCGCCCGGCCCCGGCTTCGGCTCCCGGTTCCGGCCTCACGCCGGAAGCCCCGGAGGCCCACGCCGCCCGCTTCGTTCCCGCGAAGCCTGCCGGCGGACCTCGTCACCCGGCCGGCATCCGGGGCCCCCGCACGCGGAGCCGTCGCCGGGCCGGCCCGACAACGGCGCAGCAGCACAAGAGCACAACGGGTACATGGGGGAACGGCTCGGCGAGCCCGACCGGCGAACGGCACAACGGCGAACGACTCGACACACAGCCGGGCGCCGGGTCGACGTCCCACGGGGGCACCCGCACCGACAACCCTCCCCGCACCCCGGCAACACCCGGCCGGCACCGAACAACACCCCAACCCCACAGGCAACGGACAACGGAAAGACAAGGCAACCGTGAGCGCACATCGAAACCCGCCGTCCTGGCTCTCCGAGGCCGTGCTGTACCAGATCTATCCGGCTTCCTTCGCCGACTCCGACGGCGACGGCATCGGCGACCTGCGCGGGGTGCGCGACCACCTCGACCACCTGGCCTGGCTCGGTGTCGACACGCTCTGGCTCAGCCCCTGCTTCGCGTCGACCTTCGGCGACGGCGGCTACGACATCACCGACTACCTCACCATCGCGCCCCGCTACGGCACCAACGAGGACGCCGACGCGCTCGTCGAGGAGGCCCGCAGCCGCGGCATGCGGGTCATGCTCGACCTCGTCCCCGGGCACACCTCCCACCAGCACCCCTGGTTCCTGGAGTCGGTGCGGAACCCGGACGACCACCGCTACATCTGGTCCGACCGCATCGCCTCCCCGATGCGCAGCTGGATCCCCAACCACGCCGAGCGCGGCGGCTACTACCTGGCCAACTTCTATCCCATCCAGCCCGCCCTCAACTTCGGCTACGCCCGGATGGATCCGGTCGAGCCCTGGCGGCAGCCGGTGAGCGCGGAGGGTCCCCAGGCGAACCGCGCCGCGCTGCGCGAGATCATGGGCCACTGGTTCGACCGGGGCGTGTCCGGGTTCCGGGTCGACATGGCCGCCTCCCTGGTCAAGGACGACCCCGGGCTGGTCGAGACGAGCCGGCTCTGGGGTGAGATGCGCGACTGGATCGACCGGGCCCACCCGGGATGCATCCTGCTGTCCGAGTGGGGCGACCCCAAGACCGCCGTGCCCGCCGGGTTCCACGCGGACTTCTTCCTCCACTTCACCGGACCCGCGCTGCGCTCCCTGTGGGACAACGGCACCGGGAGCCAGGGGCCGTGGGCCGACGGCCGGCCCTGCTACTTCGACCCCGAGGGACAGGGTTCGATGGGGACCTTCCTGGACGCCTGGCAGGAGGCCGACGAGGCGATCGACGGCGCCGGACACGTCGCGCTGCCCACCGCCAACCACGACTTCTCCCGGCTGACCTGCGGACCCCGCACCCGGGACATGGTCGCGCCCGCCTTTGCCTTCCAGCTCACCTGGCCGTCGCTGCCGGTCATCTACTACGGCGACGAGATCGGCATGCGCTATGTCCCGGGTCTCCCGGACAAGGAGGGCAGCCAGCTCGACTCCGAGGCCCGCCAGGGCTCCCGCACGCCCATGCAGTGGGACGACTCGGCCAACGCCGGGTTCTCCACCGCGAGCCCGGACCGGTGCTACCTGCCGGTGGACCCGGACGAGGACCGGCCCACCGTGGCCGCGGCCCGGGCCGACGAGGACTCGCTCTTGCACCACGTCCGGCGGCTGATCGCGCTGCGCAAGGAGACCCCCGCCCTCGGAGCCGGCGGCACGGTGCGGGTGCTGCACCGCGACTACCCCTTCGTCTACCTCCGGGGCGACCGCCACCTCGTGGTCGTCAACGGGCGCCGCGAGCCGGCGACGGCACCGTTCCCCGGCAGCGGCTCGGCCCCCCGGCCGCTCGCCGTCCACGGCGTCGAGGTGACCGCATCCGGCATCACGGCCGCGGGGTTCTCCTACGGCATCTTCGAACTCGCCCCGGACGCCGGGGGAGTGCTCTGAGGGTGGCGTAGGGCCAGGCACGGACTCCGGTCCCGGGTGCGGCTGCCTCGGCCGCATCCGGGACGGGCGCGGCTGCCTCAGCCGCGCCGGGGCGCCGGAACCGGCTCGGCGCAGCCGCAGCTCGCCCGGAGCACCAGCGAGACCGGCAGGACCACGGGCCGGGGATCGCGCTGCGGTGCGGCGATGCGGTCCACGAGGAGGGCGACCGCCTCCTCGCCGATCCGCCGGCTGGGCTGGCGCACGGTGGTCAGCGGCGGGTGGGCCATCGCCCCGAGGGGGATGCCGTCGAAGCCGGTCACCGCGATGTCCTGCGGGACGCGGACGCCGTGCGCCGCGAACTCCTCCAGCGCGCCCACCGCCATCTGGTCGTTGGCCAGCAGCAGGGCCTGGGGCAGGCCGGGCGTCGGCCCGCCGCCCGCGACGAGGGTCCGGGCGGCCTCGCGGCCGGCGGTGCGGGTCAGGGCGCCGCGCAGGGTGGGCTCGGGCGGCACCGGGAGGCCCGCGTCGCGGCAGGCGTCCTGGTAGCCGAGGAAGCGCTCCTCGGCGTCGGGGGAGTCCGCGGGGCCGCCGACGAAGGCCAGGTCGGTGAGGCCGTGGTCGGTGATCAGATGGCGGGTCAACTCCCGTTGCCCGTCGCGGTTGTCGACCTGCACGTTGTCGAGGTGGCCGAGCTCGGCCGGCCCTGCCAGGGTGACCACCGGCATGCGGCGGGAGACCGTCTCCAGGTCCTTGGCGTCGACGGTGCGGGACATGACGGCGAACCCGTCGACGTGCCCGGCCAGGGTGGCGACCAGGTTCGTCGGACCGTCGCGCAGCGAGGCGGCGATCAGCAGGGCGTAGCCGCGGCTGCGGGCCGCGCGCTCCATGCCGCGGATGATGTGGTCGGCGTAGAGGGTGGCGGCGTTCTCGTCACCGTCGCCCGGGGTGTCCGTCTCGGGGTCGGTGTAGTCGGGGAAGCACAGGCCGAGGATGCCGGTGGTCCTGCTGGCCAGCCCGCGTGCGCTGCCGCTGGGCACGTAGCCGAGCTCCCGGGCGGCGGCGAGCACCTTCTCCCGGGTGGGGGCGCGGACCGCGTCCGGGGAGCGGTAGACGCGGGACACCGTGGCGATGGACACCCGCGCGCGCTCGGCCACGTCGTAGACCGTCGGCGTGCCCGTCTCCGGTTTCCGGGCTGCAGTGACCACCTGGTGCTCCTCCTGTTCCTGTATGCGCGTACACGCTGGGGCACACCGTACCTTTCCGCGCCGGGACATCGGCCGGAGCGCAGCCGAATCGCAACCCGGAGGACTTCCGCGGTTCACAGGCCGGGAGGCTTGCGGAAATGAAATGTATGCGCATACAGTGCCGAAGGCGCAGGCAGGAGCCTGTACCCCTCCCCTCCCGGGGGGCCTCGACGGAGAGGATCAAGCTCACCATGACGCGTGCCAGCGGGAGGCGACTGAGGGCCGCCGCCGCCTTCGGGGCGGCGACCATACTCGTCGCCACCGGATGTTCGGTCTCGGTCAAGTCCGGTACCTCGAACGTCGGCCCCACCACCCTGCTGGTCGGTGGCGCGGACAGCGGCACGCCGGCTCTCTTCAAGAACTTCAACCCGTTCTCGCCGAACAAGCGCAACCTGACGACCTGGATGTACGAGCCGCTGGAGGTCGTCAACAACCTCAACAGCGCGGAGACGCCGTTCCTGGCCACCGGCTACACCCAGCCGAACGCCGAGACGGTCGACTTCACCATCCGGCAGGGCGTGAAGTGGTCGGACGGCAAGCCGTTCACGCCGGCGGACGTGGCCTTCACCTTCGACCTGCTGCGGGCCCACCCCGCGCTGGACGTCAATGGTGACTGGCAGCACATCCGGTCGCTGTCCGTGTCGGGCGACCACGTGGTGTTCCACCTCAAGAGCGCCGACGTCCCCGCGGCGAAGGTCATCGAGCAGACCCTGATCGTCCCGGAGCACACCTGGCGCGACGTCAAGGACCCGGTGACGTACACCAACCCGGACCCCGTGGTCACCGGCCCCTATACGCTGGACCACTTCACGCCCAACCAGTACACCCTCGCCAAGAACGAGAAGTACTGGCAGGCGGACAAGGTCGCGGTGCAGAAGATCGTCGTCCCCGGGTCCAGCTCCGACCTGGCCATCGCCACGCAGGGCTACGACTGGGCGTACTCCTTCTTCCCGAACGTGGACAACACCTGGGTGAAGGCGGACAAGCAGCACAACAGCTACTGGTTCCCGCCGGGCGGCATCGTCGGGCTGCTGCCCAACCTCACCAAGGCGCCGTTCGACAACCTGGACTTCCGCGAGGGCCTGTCGCTGGGGCTGGACCGCCAGCAGATCGCCGACAAGGCCGAGCAGGGCTACGTGAAGGCGGCCAGCCAGACCGGGCTGCTGCTGCCCAACGAGAAGTCCTCGCTCAACCCCTCCATCCCGGACCAGGGCATGGTGTCCCAGAACACCACCGCCGCCTACGCGCACTTCGCCAAGGCCGGTTACACCCGGAAGGGCGGCAAGCTCGTCGACCGCGCGGGCAAGCCGCTGACGGTGACCCTGACCACGCCGGACGGCTGGGCGGACTGGCTGCAGGGCGCGCAGGAGATCATCGAGCAGCTGCGCGGGCTGGGCATCACGGTCAAGCTCGACAAGCCGCAACCGGCGTCCTACCAGCAGGACCTGCAGAACGGCGACTTCGACCTGGCGCTGGGCACCGTCGGCGGCTCGGGCTCGCTCTTCCAGGACTACAACAACCTGCTGAACTCGGACTTCAAGAAGCCGGTGGGCAAGTCCACCGCATCCAACTACCAACGCTACGGCGACCCGGCGACCGACGCGCTGCTGGACAAGCTCAAGACCACCAGCGACCCGACCGAGCAGCGGCAGCTCACCGACCAGCTCCAGAACGTGGTGTACCAGCAGCTGCCGGTCCTCTCGCTCTTCTACGGCGGCCTGTGGGGCCTGTCCAGCGACAAGAAGTTCACCGGCTGGCCCAGCCAGAAGAATCCCTATGCGTCATTGATGACCTGGGGTTCCACCCCGCTTCTGGTGATGACGCATCTGCGGTTGGCGAAGTAGGCGACCGCGGAAGGACGAGGAGAACCCCTCATGCGCTACATCCTGCGCAAGTTCGGGCTGCTGCTGCTCACCTTGTGGGCCGCGGTCACGCTCAACTACGCGCTTCCCCGGCTGATGCCGGGCTCGCCGGCCGACGCGGCCGTCGCGAAGCTCTCGCAGAACGGACCGGTGGCCCCGTCCACCCGTGCCGCGATCGAGGCCCAACTGGGCGTGCCGACCGGCAGTTGGTGGCACCAGTACACGCAGTACCTGGACAACGTCGTCCACCTGCGGTTCGGGGTGTCCTACACCTTCTTCCCGCAGTCGGTGTCGAGCATGGTGGGCCAGGCGCTGCCCTGGACCCTGGTGATGGTCGGCCTGGTGACGGTGCTCGCCTTCGTCGTCGGCTCGCTGATCGGCGTGGCCGCGGCGTGGCGGCGCGGTACCTGGCTGGACTCGCTGCCCACCCTGTCCGGCGCGTTCCTCGCGGCGTTCCCCTACTTCTGGACGGCGCTGCTGCTGGTCTTCTTCGTGGGGTACGTCTTCGGCTGGTTCCCGACCTCGGGGGCGTACTCGGCCGACGCGGTGCCGAACCTGTCGTTCGGCTTCGTCGGCGACTCGCTGTACCACGCGGTGCTGCCGGCCCTGACGATCCTGATCACCTCCCTGGGCGGCTGGATCCTCGGCATGCGCAACACCATGATCGGCACCATCGGCGAGGACTACGTGACCTTCGCCGAGGCGAACGGCCTGCGCGGCCGCACCGTCGCCCTGCGTTACGCGGCGCGCAACGCGCTGCTCCCCAACCTCACCGGCTTCGGCATGGCGCTGGGCGGTGTGGTCGGCGGCTCGCTGCTGGTCGAGCAGGTCTTCAACTACCCCGGCGTCGGCCACCTGCTCTACAGCGCGGTGACCAACCACGACTACCCGCTGATGCAGGCGCTCTTCCTGATGATCACGGTGTGCGTGCTGGTCGCGAACTTCATCGTGGACGTCCTCTACGGCGTCCTGGACCCCCGGACCAGGCGGTGACCGAGATGACCTCCCTCCCTGCGAACCCGCCGTCGCCCACCGTGCCCGCGGCACCCGTGCGTACGGGCGCCCTGCGCGCACTCCAGGTCTTCGGCCGCTCCTTCGGCACCGTGTGGAGCAACGGCAAGGCCCGTGTGGGCCTGGTGATCCTCGCCGTCTTCGTCCTGGTGGCGATCTTCGCGCCGGTGCTCGCGCCGTACTCCCCGCACGCCAACGACTTCACCCCCGACGCCGGAGGCAGCTCCGCCCACCTCCTCGGCACGACCGGCGCCGGCGAGGACGTGCTGTCCCAACTCCTCTACGGGGCCCGGGTGTCGATCGTGGTCGGTTTCGTCGCCGGCGGCCTGTCCACGCTGGTCGCGGTGGCGGTCGGACTGTCCTGGGGCTACCTGCGGAACTGGCTCGGCGAGGTGGTCAACTTCGTCGTCAACCTCTTCCTGGTGGTGCCGGGGCTGCCCCTGATGATCATCATCGCGGCCTACCTGCAGAACGGCGGGCTGCCGGTGATCGTGCTGGTGGTCGTGATCACCGGCTGGGCCTGGGGAGCGCGGGTGCTGCGGGCGCAGACCCAGTCGCTGCGCAGCCGGGACTTCGTCACCGCTGCGCTGTTCAGCGGGGAGAGCGCGAGCCGGGTGGTGTTCCGGGAGATCCTCCCCAACATGACCTCGATGATCGCCGGTTCGTTCTTCGGCGCGGCCACCGCCGCGGTGCTGGCCGAGTCCGGGCTGTCCTTCCTCGGGCTGGGCGACCCCTTCACGGTCAGCTGGGGCTCGATGCTCTACTGGGCGCAGAACTCCAACGCCCTCCTCACCGGCCAGTGGGTCCTGCTGTTCGCCCCGGGGCTGTGCGTCGCGCTGCTGGCCACCGCGATGACCCTGGTCAACTTCGGCGTCGACGGGCTCAGCAACCCGCGGCTGCGGGAAGGAAACGGACGATGAGCCTCCTCGACGTCAAGAACCTCAGCGTCGTCTACGAGCCGCGCGGCGCCGAGCCGACCATGGCGGTCAAGGACGCCTCCTTCCGTATCGAGGAGGGCGAGTTCGTCGGCCTGGTCGGCGAGTCGGGATCGGGGAAGTCCACGCTGGGCTTCGCGCTGACCCGGCTGGCCAAGCCCCCCGCGCGGATCGCCGGCGGCCGGATCCTCTTCGACGGGACGGACGTCGCCGCCCTGGACTCCGAGCAGTTGCGCCGGCAGCGGCACGGCGGCTTCGCCATGGTCCTGCAGTCCGGGATGAACGCGCTCAACCCGGTGCGCACCGTCGGCCACCACTTCGCGGACATCTTCGCCGCCCACGGCCATGTGCCGCGGCAACGGCGCCGCAGCCGTGCGGTGGAACTGCTGGAGAAGGTCGAGCTGACCGGCGCCGTCCTCGACCGCTACCCGGGAGAGCTCTCGGGCGGCATGCGGCAACGCGTCTCCATCGCCCTGGCGCTGTCCCTCGAACCCCGGCTGATGGTCTTCGACGAGCCCACCACGGCGCTCGACGTGATGGTCCAGCACGCGGTGATGCGCACCATCCGGGAGCTGCAGGAGCGCGAGGGCTTCACCGCGGTCCTGATCAGCCACGACCTGGGAGTGGTGCTGGAGTCCACGGCCCGGGTGATGGTGATGAAGGACGGCGTCATCGTCGAGGACGCTCCCTCCCGGGAGATCTTCGAGCGGCCTCAGCACGCCTACACCCGTACGCTGCTGGGCCACTACGCCGACCCGCGCGCCGAAGTGGTGGAGCTGCCCGGGCTGCCCGCGGACGGGCGCAGGACGGCGCCGGCGGGCGGCGGCCGCGGCCGCGCGGCCGCCCAGGCCGCGATCGTGGTGGAGGACGTCAGCCGGGTCTACCCGGGGCGGCGGCGCGGGGACACCCCGGTGGCCGCCGTGCGGGAGGTCTCCTTCCGCCTGGAGCCGGGCCAGTCGATGGCCCTGGTCGGCCAGAGCGGCTCGGGGAAGTCCACCCTGGCGAAGCTGATCACCGGCGTGGAGCAGCCCAGCAGCGGCACGATCTCCTTCGGCGACCTGCGGGTGGACCGGCTGCGCCGCAGGAAGCTGCACAAGCTGCACGCCGACGTCCAGATGGTCTTCCAGGACCCGTACGCCGCGCTCAACCCGCTGCACACCGTCGAGTACGCGCTGACCCGTCCGGTGGTCAACTTCACCGGGCGCAGCGGCGCCGACGCCCGCCGGCGGGTGCTCGAACTGCTGGAGATCGTGGGGCTGACCCCCGTCGAGCAGTTCGCCGCCCGGCTGCCGCACGAGCTGTCCGGCGGCCAGCGCCAGCGGGTGGTCATCGCCCGCGCCCTGGCGGCCGATCCGCAGGTGCTGATCGCCGACGAGCCGGTCTCCATGCTCGACGTGTCGCTGCGGGCCGGCGTCCTGGCCCTGCTCAGGGACCTGCGGGAGGACTTCGGCGTCTCGCTGCTCTACATCACCCACGACCTGCTGTCCGCGCGGATGGTCACCGACCGGATCATGGTGCTCCACGAGGGCCGGGTGGTGGAGTCCGGGCCGACCGCGCAGGTCCTGCGGTTCCCCGAGCACGACTACACCACCCGGCTGCTGGACTCCCTGCCGCAGCCGGCCCGCCGCTTCGCGGCCGCGGGCTCCGACGGGGACGCGGCATGAGCGGGGCGGACCACGTGAGTGCGGTAAACGGCGTGAGCGGGGAGGCAGCGGCCCGGGTCCGTCCGGGCCGGCGGTTCGGCGCCCTTCCGGTGCCGGCGGGGGTCGAGAACCTCGAACTGGAGCTTCCGGTCGGGGTCCTGACGGCCTTGCGGGCGCCCGCCCGGGGCGCCGCCCACGGCACCGCGCTGCTGGTCCCCGGGTTCACCGGCTCCAAGGAGGACTTCCTCCCGCTGCTGCCGCGGCTCGCCGAACGCGGCTGGGACGCCTGGGCGTTCAGCCAGCGCGGGCAGGCCGACTCGGCGGCCCCGGCCGGTGAGAGGCACTACACCCTGGACGACTTCGCCGGTGACGTGCTCCATGCCGCCGCGCTCGTCGCCGAGGTGACCGGCCGGACCCGAACCCACCTGCTCGGCCACAGTTTCGGCGGGACGGTCGCCCGGGCGGCCGCGATCCGGGGAGGCCGCGAGACCTTCGCGGACCTGACCATGCTCTGCTCGGGCCCGCACGGCTGGCCGGGCCGCAAGGCCGACGAGGAGGCCAGGCTGCGCGCCGCCGGGCCGCACGCCGACCTGTGGACTCTCGACCACCCCGAACAGGCCGCGGCGGCAGCCCCGCAGGACCCCGACCCGCTCAGCGCGACCGACCGGTTCCTGCGCGAACGCTCCCTGCGCACCAGCAGGGACGGCCTGCTGGGCGCCATCGCCGTCCTCGCCGACCCGGCCGACTCCACACCCCTGCTGGCCGCCACGGCACTGCCCGTCCTGGTGGCGCACGGGGAGCGCGACAACGCCTGGCCCCAGGAATGGCAGCGGGTGATGGCCGAGCGTCTCGGCGCGCGCTACGAGGTCATCCCCGGGGCCGCCCATCTGCCCAACGAGGAGAACCCGGTCGCCACCGCGCACCTGCTCTCCGACTTCTGGTCGCACACCCGCTGACCAGGCGTCATCCTGCTCCTATCTGAACGAGGTCCTTCCGTGCTGCACTTCCCCGACGGTTTCCTGTGGGGCGCCGCCACCGCCGCCCACCAGATCGAGGGAAACAACGTCAACAACGACTGGTGGCCGCGCGAGCACGCGCCCGGCACCAGCATCGTCGAGCCCTCCGGTGACGCCTGCGACAGCTACCACCGCTTCCGCGAGGACATGACCCTGCTGCGCGACGCGGGCCTGGACACCTACCGGTTCAGCCTCGAGTGGAGCCGGATCGAGCCGGAGGAGGGCATGGTCTCCCGTGCCGCGGTCGACCACTACCGCCGCATGGTCGACACCGCCCTCGAGCTGGGCATCACCCCGATGGTGACGCTGATGCACTTCACCGTCCCGCGGTGGTTCGCGCAGGACGGCATGTGGCGCAGCCCCAAGGCGGCGGACCGCTTCGCGCGGTTCACCGAGCTGGCCCTGCCGGTCCTGGGCAACGAGGTGACGTGGGTCTGCACGATCAACGAGCCCAACATCGCGGCGATGCTCGCCGGCGCCGACGACCCGGCGAACCTGGTCGCCTACGGCCTCCCCGCGCCGGACCTCCAGGTCGCCGACACGCTGCTGGAGTGCCACCGCCGCTCGCGCGAGGTCCTCTCCGGCGTGGGCGGGGTCCGCTCGGGCTGGACCGTCGCCACCCAGGCGTTCCAGGCCGAACCGGGTTGCGAGGAGGTGGCGCACCGGTACGGCTACCAGCGCGACGACTGGTACCTGGAGGCGGCACGCGGCGACGACTGGGTGGGCGTGCAGGCGTACACCCGGACGATCATCGGTCCGGACGGCCCGCGGCAGGTGCCCGAGGGCGTCGAGACCACACTGACCGGGTGGGAGTACTACCCCCGGGCACTGGAACTCGGGGTGCGCAGCGCCTGGGAGAAGGCCGGCGGCACCCCGGTCTTCGTGACCGAGAACGGCATGGCCACGGACGACGACGCCCGGCGGATCGACTACACCCGGGACGCGCTCGCCGGCCTGCACGCGGCCGTCCAGGACGGCGTGCGGGTGGAGGGCTACCTGCACTGGAGCCTGCTGGACAACTACGAGTGGGCGTCCGGCTACCGGCCCACCTTCGGCCTGGTCGCCGTGGACCGGGAGACCTTCGTGCGCACGCCGAAGCCGTCCCTGGCCTGGCTCGGCTCCGTCGCGCGCGCGGGCGGCCTCGACCCGCAGGCGTGATCCCCGCCGGGTGAACCGCCGCTGGTCACCTCGGACGTGCCCCGGAGGCGGGCGGCTGGTGGCCGAAGCGCGCGTCGGCCAGGTCGAAACCGTGCACCGGGGGGTCGACCAGCCGCTGCGGATGGGTCCATTCGGCGGCCGGGTCGATCCGGGCCGGCGGCTCACCCGCCTCCTCCATCCGCGCGAGCAGCCGCTCACGCAGCCCGTCGGCCAGCTCCCGGTTGGAGGCGAGGCCGTTCAGGTGGTCGCGCTCGTACGGGTCGTGGTCGAGGTCGTACAGCGCCGACTCCACGTACCGGCTCGCCGCGGGATCGTCCCACGGGTCGGTGTCCGGGGCAGTGACGTGGTACTTCCAGCGTGACGTGCGGATGCTCCGGCCGCACTCCGCCTCGCTGATCTGGATGAAGGACTCCTGCGGCCAGGGCGCGCCCGGGTCGGCGACGAGCGGCAGGAACGAGCGGCCCTGCAGCCGGTCCGGCACCTCGATACCCGCCGCGTCCCGCAGGGTCGGCGGCAGGTCGATGGTGGAGACGGGGGCCTCGATCCGCCGCCCGCCGCCCGCCGTCGAAGCCGGGGCCGCGCACCGCGAGCGGCCCCCGGACCGATCCGTCGACGCGGGCGACCCGGTCGTGCTGCCCGGCCTCGCTCATCGAGCCGCACCACCCGGTGCTGGGCACCCCGCTGCACCCGTACACCTGCAGTCTGATCGGCTCGGTGCCCGAACCCGTCCGGACCGGGGCCGGGCGCCGGGCCGAACCCCCGGCCCTGATCGGTGACCTGCCGAGCCCGCTGGACCCGCCGGGCGGCTGCCGTTTCCACCCGCGCTGCCCGATCGGCCCGCGGCGACCCGAGGGCCGCGAGGGCCGTGAGCGGTGCGTGGACGAGGCGCCGGTGCTGCGGGAGGTTCTGCCCGGGTGGGCGGCGGCATGCCACTTCGCGGAGGAGCTGCTCGCGGGGACGGGTACGGGCGGCGTCGCGGAAGGGGACGCGGTGGACGGGGGCGCGGCTGAACGTGAGGGTGGGCCGGGGACGGCCGGGCCCACTGCGGACTGCTGACGACGCGGAGGCGGGCGCGTCCGCCTGACGTGCGCTCAGGCGGACGGTGTCGGGACGTCCTCTGCGGCGGCCGAGCGGGTCCCGGCCTCGACGGCGGCCGCGGCGTCGCCAGGTGCAGATACCCGCCGTCCTTCGGCTTCGGCCATCGCCGCGTCGATCCGCCGGTTGCTGGTCATCGGCGCGGTGAGCACGGCCATGACCAGCAGGATGCCTGAGCCTGCCAGGAAGGGGGAGCGGGTTCCGGCGACGTGCGCCAGCCAGCCGCCGACCAGCGCGCCGAAGGGCCCGGCGCTCAGCGCGGTCAGCCGCGAGGCCGCGCCGACCCTCCCCATCAACTCGTCCGGCACGATGGCCTGCCGGACGGAGGGCCCCAGCGTCATCGTGGCGCCCATCGCCGCTCCGAGGACGGCGAACCCGCCCGCCGCGTAGAACGCGTTGGCCGACAGGCCGACGAAGAGGAGCGACGCCGCCTCGACGACCGCGGTGAGCGTCAGCGTGCCACCGGTGCCCAGGCGGGACGCCGTCCAGCCGGCCGCGAACGTACCGCCCAGGCCGCCGATCGCCTCGGCGGTGAGGAACGTGCCGTAGCCGGCCGTGCCCAGGTGCAGCGTGTTGTGCGCGTAGAGGGCGAGCACCGCGCCGATGCCGCAGAACGCGAAGTTCCCGACCGCCGGGCGGAGCGCGAGTCCGAGCAGGACCTTGTGGTGGAAGAGGTAGCGGGCGCCGGCCCACGCCTCGGCGAGGAGCGGTGTCCTGGGGCGGGCCGGCTTCTTCGGGCGAGCGGGCAGGCTCCGGATCACCAGGGCGCTGAACAGGAAGGAGACGGCGTCGACCGCGAAGGGGACGGCGCGGCTCAGCGTGAACAGCAGGCTGCCTGCGGGCGGACCGGCGAACCCGTCCAGGGCGCGCTGCGTGCCCTGGAGGCGGGAGTTGGCCCGGTTCAGGGCGTCGGGATCACGGTCCAGGAGTTCCGGCACGTAGGCCATCGCTGCGGTGTCGAACAGCACCCCGCCGATCCCGAGCAGGAAGCCGACCGCGATGAGCACGCCGATGTCCAGGACGCCGCCGGCGACCGCGATGGTGGCGATCACCAGGAGCGCGCCGCGGCACAGGTCCGCGATCGCCATGGTGCGGCGCCGGTCCCAGCGGTCGACCAGGGCGCCGCCGATCAGCCCGAACAGCAGCCACGGCAGGAGGGTGACGGCCTCCATCACACCGAAGATGACGGGGTTGCGCGTCAGGGTGAGGGCGAGCAGGGGCAGGGCCGAGTAGTAGATGCCGTCGCCCAGCGAGGAGACCGCGGACGCGGCCCATATCCGCTGGAACGTGCCGGGCAGCCCGGCCTGGCGGCTGCGAAGTGTGGTCATGAGCCGGCCTCTTCCTTCCCGCGTCCGGTGGTGGTGCGCCGCGTGCACGGCGTGGTGCGCGGGGACTTCGCGCCCTGCGGCGGGGAGTCCTCGGTGGCGCCGGACGGGGGCTCGGTCGCGGGTGCGCCGGTTTCCGGGCGGGTGTCCTGCGGCCGGTAGAGCACGGAGAAGAGGTCGGCGGCCGGTTGCCGGGGGTCGTTGAGCGCGACCAACTCGGCGTGCAGGGCGTCCAGTTTCTCGACGGCGGTCGCGAAGTCCTCCGGGCTCAGCCGCAGGTGCCGCAGCCGCATGTCCGTGTGCTCGGGTTCGGGGGAGGACTCGACGTCGGCCAGGGCGTGCCGCATGAGGAACTCGGGCTGCCCGGGGCTGGATTCCGGCAGCTGGATCGTCTTGCCGGCCATGCCGTAGTAGAGCTCGTTGACGCCCCGCACCTTCCGGGTGTCCACCACGGAGATCAGACCGGCCTTGGCGAGCACCTTGACGTGGTAGTTGGAGCTGCCCTTGGCGATGGCGAGGCGGGCCGCGATCTGGGTGACCGTGGCGGGCCCCTCCCGCAGCACCCGGAGGATCCGGTGGCGCACGAGGCTGCCGACGGCGTGCAACTGCTGATCGGTCTCGACGTGGACGACGTCCTCGCTCGGACCGCCGGAGGAGGCGGGGGGTTCGGATGGCATGGGTCAATGGTCAAGATATGTTGACCATTTGTCAACGGGTGCGGGTGGGCAAGGCCAACCGGATCCCCGTGGGCGGGAGATGGACGGTGCGGAGGGGGTGTCGTCGGTGGTGGTGGCCCTTCCTTCCTGCCGGGCCGGCGGGTTCCTGAATCGGGGGCCGGCGGTCAGAGGGCGGTCAGAGGGCGATCAGCCCGGCCGCCGTCTCCCGGAAGCCGCACGCGCCGAAGTAGAAGGCACGCAGGTGCGGTTCGAAGTCGACGTGCAGCCACTCGCACCCGGCGGCCCGGCATCCCTCGGTGGCCCTCTCGACCAGCGCGGCACCCACCCCGTGCGTACGCGCGTCCCGCGCGACCACCGTGTCCAGGAGGAAGGCGTGGACGCCGCCGTCCCAGGCGACGTTGACGAAACCGACCGGACGCCGGCCGTCCCTGGCAACGACCCAGCCGAGGCTGTGCCGTTGAAGCCGTGTACGCCAGTCGGTCCGCTGGACGGGCCCGCCGAACCCCTCGGCATGCAGTTCGTTGAGGGCCGTGTTGTCGACGTCGCCTCGCCACTCGTACGTGATGGTCATGGCGAGAACCTAGCGAGCGGGTCGGGGCGAGGGCGTCGAGCGAGGCCGGCGTTCTTCGCAAACGAGACCACTGGCGCCCGGCCCGCCCGCCGCGCCGAGCTCGCCTGCTCGCTCGCGGGGAACGGGCTGATCCACGGGCGGACATAATTGAGCGTTCAAACCACTAAATGCTACGTTTGGGGCATTGGTCGGAAGCGCTGACCAGTGGCCGCGTCTTTCGTCGGCACGCACGCCGGACCGTGTCGCGGAGGTGGGAATGGGAGTGGGCCAGGGCATGCTCGGCCCGCTGCTGCGCGAGGCGCGGCAGCGTTCGCTGCTGACGCTGGAGGGCCTGGCCGAGGCGTCCGGAGTGAGCGTGCGGGCCATCAGCGACATGGAGCGCGGCAAGCGGCTGCCGCGTCAGTCGACGCTGAACGAGTTGCTGGACGCCCTGGAACTCGGCGAGGACGAGCGGCGGCGGATGGTGCAGGCGTCCGCCCGGCCCGTCGTCCGAACGCCGCAGCAACTGCCACCGGACCTGGCGGTCTTCCGTGGCCGCGAGGGCGCGCTGGCCACCGTCCGCGCCTTCAGCGCGCTGGCGGCCGGGCAGGCCGTGGTCTGCGTGATCGGCGGCATGGCGGGGGTGGGCAAGACCGCGATGGCGGTGCACTGGGCGCATCAGGTGGCCGACCGTTTCCCCGACGGCCAGCTGTACGTGAACCTCCGCGGGTACGAGGACACCGGCAGCCCCCTGGATCCGGGCGAGGCTCTCGGCGGTTTCCTGGCCGCGCTGGGGGTGCCCAGCAACGAGATTCCCCGCCACACCGAGCAGCGCAGCGCACTGTTCCGGGAGCGGACCGCGTCCCGGCAACTCGTCGTGGTCCTGGACAACGCGCGCGACGCCGAGCAGGTCAGGCCGCTGCTCCCGGCGGCGGTCGGGTGCCTGACCATCGTCACCTCCCGCAACCAGCTCTCCGGCCTGGTGGCGACCGAGGGTGCCTCGCTGATCAGCCTGGACGCGTGGACGCCGGCCGAGTCCCTGGCCGGGCTGGCGGCCAGGATCGGCGAGCGGCGCTGCGCGGCGGAGGCCGACGCGGCCGCCGAACTCGTCGAGCTGTGCGGCTTCCTCCCACTTGCCGTCGCCATCGTCGGCGCGCAACTGACCGCGGCGCCGGGGATGCTGCTGCGGGTCGGCGTCCGCGAGCTGCGCGAGACCCGGCCGAGGCTGGACGCTCTGGCGGCCGACGACCGCCGGGTTGACGTGCGTGCCGTCTTCTCCTGGTCCTACCGCGCACTCACGGCCGAGGCCCAGCGGTTCTTCCGGTACCTGAGCGTCCACCCCGGCCCCGCGCTGACCGCCGAGGCCGCCGCCTGCCTGGGGGAGACGGCGATGGCCACGGCACGCCGGCACCTGCGCGAGCTGACCTCCGCAAGCCTGCTGTCCCGCGACGCCGACGGTCGCTACGTCCTGCACGACCTCGTACGCGCCTACGGCGTGGAGCTCATGGAGCGTGAGGGGGATGACCGGGTGGGCGCCGAGACCCGGCTCCTGGACTACCTGAGGCACAACGCCCACGTGAGCAACCGGTTCCTGTGGGACTACCCGTCCGGACTGCCGGATGTCCCGGTGCCGGGCGTGGTGTCCGTCGCGGTCGACAACCGCGAGGAGGCCCTGGAGTGGTACCGCCAGGAGGAGTCGACGGCCGCCGCCGCGCTGCGCTCCCTGGAGGGGCCGCGCCTGCTGCGCCACCGCGTCGACCTGGCCCTGGAGTGGAAGCGCTACAACGAACTGGCCGGCCGCTGGGCGGAGGAGATCGCCGCCCAGCGCCTCGCCCTCGACGACCCCGCCGCCATCACCGGCGTCTGCTACGAGCTGGCCCGGGCGGCGACGGTCGGACCGGGCCACGCCGACGAGGCCGACGAGGCGATCGCGCTCATGCTCAGGCACCGGCCGCGGCTCCCTCGCGAGCAGCAGGCCCGCGTCGAGCAGCGCGCCTGCACGGTGCGCGACCACCAAGGACGCCACGTCGAGGCCCTGCAGCACGCCCGGAACTCGCTGGCGATCGCCCGCGACCTCGGCCAGCCCACCGAGGTCGCCCGCGGCCTCGGCGCCGTGGCCTGGTTCCTGGCTCTGCTCGGCGAGTACGAGGAGGCCGTGGCCACGTGCGAGGAGGTGATCCCGCTCCAGCGCGAACTCGGCGACCGCGGTCCCGAGGCCGGGGCCTGGGACACGCTCGGATACGCCCGGCAGCGCCTCGGCGATCTCGACGCGGCGATCGCGAACTACCGCACCTCACTGGAGATCTGCCGGGAGATCCGGCTCGACTTCCACCGGGGCGAGGTGCTGGACCACCTCGCGTCCGCCCTGCTGCAACGCGGTGACGTCGAGCAGGCGCGCGGCACCTGGAACGAGGCCGCCGAACTGTTCACCGCCCTCCGCCCCGCACGGGCCGCGGAGGTCCGGGCCAAGGCGGAGGCACTGCAACCACCGCCTTCCGACCCGCACTGAGGCCATGGGCCGAGCAGGTCGCCATCGGCCCCGTCGCCCTTCGCGGAGCAGCGGCCGGCCGTGGTGAGCAGGGCGACAGACGGTGATCCCATGGGGCCTGCCGGCAGCCGCCCGGAGATCGCTGTTTTCAGCCAGGAAGAAGGGATGGCCCGGTTCCGCGCGGTGACCTGCCCACACATCCCCCTCCGCCCGCCCGGAAGGTCCGCCGATTTTCTGGCGTGGCGCTGACCTGCGACAACGCAGGATGAAGCGAGATCGGTCCATATCTCTGCCGTGGTGCCCTCGGCGGGACTCGAACCTGCGGCCAAGCGATGCGGGGGCGCTTGGCCGATTATTGCTGCGCTTCCATGGGCCCGACGGCCAGGGAAGGAGGATTCCCAGGCGGGAGGCTGTTTGTGCCCCCGGCAGGACTCGAACCTGCGGCCAAGCGCTTAGAAGGCGCCTGCTCTATCCACTGAGCTACGGGGGCCGGACAGTGGCCGCGGCTGTCTCCGCCCCTGGGTGGTTCCGTGACCTCGTACCGGGGTCAAGGATAGGGCGCCACATGCCTGCTGCCGGTTGCTTCACCCGCGTAACACGTTGTGGAGGTTCGGTGAAGCGGTCCGATAATCCCAGGTGGCCGAGGAAGCCGCATCGCTTTTGACGGGTCGAAATGCTGCCGTTGTGCACTCGTTATGCCGGTGGCTCATTCCGCCCCCTGGTCCCCATGTGCCCCATCGGGGCGTCGCGCGGTGTGAATAGGGCAAATCTGTCTGAATGGGCTTCGAAATCACGTCAATTTGGGGCATTGTGCCATTGTGGTGATCTTGGACGTACGGCCCGAACTGCTTGATGCGCTGTCCGCACTGCGTGATGGTGTCGACGCCGCACGCTTCCCCTTCCCACTACCCGGGGCCGCCCGGGCCCGCCAGGCCCGTCGGGAGCTTCTGACCCAGCTCGACGACTACCTCGTACCCCGGCTGAGGGCCCCGGAAGCCCCCCTCCTGGCGGTCGTCGGCGGCTCCACCGGGGCTGGGAAGTCCACGCTGGTCAACTCGCTGGTCGGCCGCCGGGTCAGCGCGTCCGGCGTGCTGCGGCCCACCACCCGCACCCCGGTGCTGGTCTGCCACCCGGAGGACCGCGCCTGGTTCGCCGACCCGAGAGTACTTCCGGGGCTGACCCGTACCTGGTCGGTGCGGCAGCGCTCCCGCGCCGACGAGGACGGCCAGGACCGCTCGGACGCCGACCGCCACGCACCGGAGCGCGCCGAACTCCGCCTGGAGGCCGACGACTCCCTCCCGCGCGGCCTCGCCCTCCTCGACGCACCCGACATCGACTCCCTGGTCACCCGCAACCGCGAGCTCGCCGCCGAACTCATCTGCGCCGCCGACATCTGGATCCTCGTCACCACCGCCTCCCGCTACGCGGACGCCCTCCCCTGGCACCTGCTGCGCGCCGCCAAGGAGTACGACGTCACCCTTGCCACCGTCCTCGACCGGGTGCCGCACCAGGTCGCCGACGACATCAGCCGGCACTACGCCGCCCTCCTGACCAAGGCCGGCCTCGGCGACGTGCCCCGCTTCACCGTTCCCGAACTGCCCGAGTCCGCGGCGGGAGCGGGACTGCTGCCCCAGACCACCGTCGCCGCGTTGCGCGCCTGGCTCGCCCACTGCGCCGAGGACCCGGCCGCCCGGCAGCACGCCGCCCGCCGCACCGCGGTCGGCACCCTCGACTCGCTGCGTGGCCGCCTGCCCGCCCTGGCTGCGGCCTCGGCGGCCCAGTACGCCGCCGCGCAACGGCTGGCCCGCGCTGCCGAGGACGCCTACGACCAGGCCGCGGTCCGGACCGCCGCGGCCGTGGACGCCGGAAGTTCCCTCGCCGGAGAGGCACTTGCCTACTGGGAGAGCTATCCGGCCTGCGGCACCGATGCCCTGCAGCGAGCCCTGGCGGAGGAGTTGGCCGCCTTGCTGCGGACCGAGACCGACGCCGCCGACGACCGGGTCACCGAGGCATGGCGTCGTGAACCGGCCGGCGCGGCCCTGCTCGACGATCCGGCCGCCCGGCCCGATCGCGACCGGGTGGCCGTCGCGGCCCGCATCGACAAGGGAGTGCGCCGCTGGCGGCGCGGGCTGGCCGAACTCGCCTACGCCGAGGCCAGGTCGGCCCGCGGTGCGGACCGGCCTGCCGCCGACCCGGAGGACGTCGCCGCCCTGCTGGCGACCGTGCTGCTCGGCGGCAGGGCGGGCAGCCCCGCGGGTGAGCGACTGGCCGAGACCCTCGGCGCCCAGGCGGCGGTCCGGCTGCGCGACGCCGCCCGTGACCTGCTCGACGACGCGGTGACAGGGCTGCTCTCGCGCGAGCGTGAGCGGCGGCTCGCGCCCGTCGACGGCTGCGACGTCACCGCCGGACAGCAGTCCTCCCTGATCGCCGCCCTGTCCGTACTACAGAAGGAGAGGTGATCCGGTGGCCACTAGCCCCTCGGCCCTGGACCTCCCGAACGCATCCGCCGAGCCGGCCCCGGCCGACCCGCTGACCGCGCGGGTCGACGCCCTCGGTGAACTGCTCGGCCTGTCCAGGACCCGGATCAGCCCCGACGACCTGGCCGAGAGCAGCGAACTGCTCGCCCGGGTCGGCGAGCGGCGGCGGCTGTCGCTCGACCACACCGTGGTCGCCCTGGCCGGGGCGACCGGCAGCGGCAAGTCCACGCTCTTCAACGCACTGACCGGACTCGAACTGTCCGCCACCGGCGTGCGCAGGCCCACCACCGCGCGACCGGTGTCCTGCGCCTGGCAGCCGGAGCGGGCGGCCGGACTGCTCGACCGGTTGGGCGTCGCCCCCCAGGACCGCTACGCCCGCTACGGGTTGCGGGACGTTCCGGCCCCGTCGTCCGGGCAGGCGCAGGCGCAGGCGGTGCACGGACACGTGCCGGAGATCGGCCACGGGCAGGAGCAGGCGAGGCTCCCGGAACAGGCGGAGTGCCCGCCCGACCGGTCCGACGTCCCTGCGGGCGCTTCCCACTGTTCAGTTGGCGACGTCGACGAGGCCGGCGCGGACCTCGTCGAGATCAAGGAACGGAGCCTCGACGGGCTGGTGCTGATCGACCTCCCCGACCACGACTCCGCCGCCCCCGGTCACCGCGAGCAGGTGGACCGCCTGCTGCGGCTGGTGGACGTCGTCGTCTGGGTGCTGGACCCGGAGAAGTACGCCGACGCGACCCTGCACGAGCGCTACCTGCGGCCTCTGGCGGGGCACGCCGATGTCACCGTGCTGGTGCTGAACCAGGTCGACCGTCTCCCGGGGGACACGGCCGACCTCGTCCTCGACGACCTGCGAGGGCTGCTCGACGAGGACGGTCTCGCGGTCGGTGAGCACGGCGAGGCGGGCGCCGTCGTGCTCGCCGCCTCCGCCCTCACCGGGCAGGGCGTGCCGGACCTGCGCGCCGTGCTCGCCCAGATCGTCGCGGAGCGAGCCGCTGCGGTACGGCGGCTGGCGGCGGACATGGACCGCACGGCGAGCGGGCTCCAGCCGCTCTACGTCGGCGAGGGCGGCGCCGGGCTCACCGATCCGGCGCGTGAGGAGTTCGTCGACCGGCTCGCGGACGCGGTAGGAGCGGCCGGCGCCGGTCAGTCGGCGGAGAAGGAATGGTCGAGTGCCGCGTGGGACGCCTGCGGCACTCCGTGGAGTCGGTTGTTGGGAGAACGGACCGGTTCCGCGGGCTGTTCCCGTTTCGTCCGCACAATGATCGGTTCACCCGGTTGGCGGACAAAGGGGCCTCGTCGGGCCGAAGTTCGGCCGACCGCACCGTCCAGAACCGAAAGGAGCGTTCTTCCCGCGACCCGGCCGACCGCCTCCCGCCCGGTGATCGACGAGGCCGTGCGGGGACTTTCCGCCGACGCGGCGCGCGGACTGCCCGTGCACTGGGCGAGAGCGGTGCGGGACGCGGCGCGGCGCGGCGGTGAGGGTCTGCCGGCGGCGCTCGACGCCGCGGCGGTCCGGGCCCGGCCGGGAACGCCGGAGCGCCCCGGCTGGTGGTCGGTGGCCGCGGCCGTGCAGTGGTTGCTGATGGCCCTCGCGCTGGCCGGAGTGGTCTGCCTGAGTGCGATCGCCTCGGGTTCGCTTGACATGTCCTGGTGGCCGCCGCTGGTGACGGTCGGGCTCGGCGGGCTCGGCGGTCCGCTGGTCTCCGGCACGTGCCGGCTCGCCGCGCGCGGGCCGGCCAGAAGATACGGACAGGCCGCCGAGCGCCGGCTGCGGGACGCGGCGGCCGACTGCGGCCGGGCCCGGGTCCTCGAACCCGTCGCCGCCGAGTTGATGCGGTACCGCGAGGTTCGCGAGCAGTTCGCGGTCGTCGCCGGCTCCGCGCCGGCCCTCGCCCGGCTCCGGTCGTCGGCGAGCGCATCGAGCCGGCGGGGCGAGGTGCCGGCGGGCGTCGGCAGCGGGTCGGATCGCTCGCCCGAGTGACGAAGTTATCCACATTGGGCGAGTTATCCACAGTTTGAGGATCTTTTCTCGGCGAGGGTCCGATTTCGCGCACGATTGTCTTGTCGCGTTCCGCAGGGGAGCGCGACGGACGAAAGGAACGTGCGATGAACGAGACCTTGGTGACCGTCGTGGGAAATGTCGCGACCGAGCCGGAGAGCCAGGTGACCGCCACCGGCCTGATCGTCACCCGGTTCCGCCTGGCCACCACCTCGCGCCGCTGGGACGCGGAGCGCGGTGCGTGGACCGACGGGGCCACGAGCTTCTACACCGTGCGCGCGTGGCGGAGCCTCGGGAGCAATGTGAAGGAGTCCGTCTGCCTCGGCGAACCTCTCGTCGTGCAGGGGCGGTTGAGGATCAGGCAGGACGAGAAGGACGGCAAGCGCTATCTCGGGGCGGAGCTCGAGGCGGTGGCGATCGGGCATGACCTGGCCCGGGGCGTGGCCCGGTTCACCCGCTCCGTCGGGGGCGGTGGAAGCGGCGCTGCCGCGCGGCCGGAAGTGCGGCCGGCGCAGCCGGAACTGACGGCGGCCGTGCCGTGAGGGGACGGGCGGATGAATATGCGCGGGCATGGGCGGCCTGAATTGCCTCGATGATTTATCGACAATGACGGAAACATGCACGGAGTGCATAACGATTGAGATTCGAAAGTCGTTCGGTCCGCTCTCGGCTGTGGTTATGTCGGGTGCGGTTCCTAGGATTTCGGCGTTCGTACGCACGGGGGCACGGGACAGGCGGGGCCAACCCTTCATCACCGACCAGGGGCCTCGCCCGGAGGGGAAAACTCATGTTCAAGACCTACAGGCGAGGCGCTGCCCGCCTCGCGGCGGCCGGTCTCGCGACCGGCGTGCTCGCGGCCGGCGCGTTCGCCGGCGCGAGCTCTGCCGCCGCCGACAGCGGTGGCGACAGCGGTACGGCGTCGTCCGGCGGTGCCTCCGGCAAGCTCGGAGACCTCGTGCCGGGTATGTACGGCGGCGCGACCGTCACCGACAAGGACGGCAAGCCCGCGCGCGAGGTGGCGGGGCTGTTCAAGCTGAGCCTCAGCGACGGCACGACCGTCTACACCTACTGCATCGACCTCTACAACGGTGCCGACACGTCCGGGAACACCACGTACAACGAGGTTCCCTGGAGCGCGACGTCCCTGACCCAGCCGGGCAAGGACAAGGACGTGGCCGGGAAGATCACCTGGATACTCCAGCACTCCTTCCCGCAGGTCAACGACCTCGACGCGCTGGCGAAGACCGCCGGATCCGGTCCGCTGTCGAAGGAGGCCGCCGCGGCCGGAACCCAGGTCGCGATCTGGCGCCTCTCCGACGACCCGAAGGCGACGGCCGATGACCCGGCCGCCGAGAAGCTGGCCGACTACCTCGACCAGTCCGCGCAGGCCGTCGCCGAGCCCTCGCCGTCGCTGGAGCTCACCCCGCCGTCGGTGTCCGGCAAGTCCGGCGGCCGCATAGGCCCGGTCACGGCGCGCACCAACGCGAGCGGCGCCCAGGCGGTGCTGGCCTCCGACGCGCCGTCCGGCGTGAAGCTGGTCGACGCCGACGGCAAGCCGGTGACCTCGGTGAGTGACGGCAGCCAGTTCTTCTTCGACGTGCCCGCCGGCACCAAGCCCGGCACTACCTCGATGTCGGTCTCCGCGACCACGAGCGTGCCGGTCGGCCGCGCCTTCGCGGGCACCAACCCGAAGACCGGCAAGCCGAGCCAGACCATGATCCTGGCCGGCACCGGCCAGACCGAGGTCAAGGCGACGGCGACGGCCACGTGGGCCGATCAGGGCCCGATACCGGCGCTGACCGCGCAGGTGGACTGCGCCAAGTCCGGCGTGGACGTCAGCGCCACCAACAAGGGCGACGAGGACTTCACCTTCACCCTGGAGGGGAAGACCTACACCATCGCCCCGGGCAAGTCGCAGACGATCACGGTTCCGGTCGCCGAGGACCAGGGCTACAAGATCGACATCACGCTGCCCGACAAGTCGGTGAAGACGTTCCAGGGCGTGCTGGACTGCAAGGCGGCCACCCCGCCCCCGACCATGCCGGCCAACCAGCCCAGCCCGGCCAGCTCCGGCGGCACCGGCACCGGCAACCTCGCCGAGACCGGTAGCAGCAACTCCACGCCGCTGATCGCGGGCATCGCGGTCGCCCTCGTGGTGGTCGGCGGTGGCGCGGTCTTCTTCATCCGCCGCAACGGCAAGAAGAACGCCGCCTAAGAGCGGTTGACCCTCGGCAGACCGGGTGGGCCGCGCCCGCCCGGTCTGCCAGGGGGCTGAGATCAGGTCCGCCCGGTCGGCCGATCCCGCCGGCGACCCGCGCGGGCGAGCCGCGCCGGGGTGGGCGGGCCTGACCTACCCATTCGCCCCGCCGGGTGGACGTACGGCAAGATGGGGTGTATCTGCCCTCACGCGGCGGAGCCGCACATTGGCCCTTCTCGATTGCCGGACGGTTTCTCTTGGCTGAGTACATCTACACGATGCGCAAGACGCGCAAGGCGCACGGCGACAAGGTCATCCTGGATGACGTGACGCTGAGCTTCCTGCCGGGCGCGAAGATCGGTGTGGTCGGCCCGAACGGCGCCGGTAAGTCCACCGTGCTGAAGATCATGGCGGGGCTGGAGCACCCGTCGAACGGGGACGCGTTCCTGTCGCCGGGGTACAGCGTGGGGATGCTGCTGCAGGAGCCCCCGCTGGACGACTCGAAGACGGTCCTGGAGAACGTGCAGGACGGCGTCGCGGAGACGAAGGCCAAGCTCGACCGGTTCAACGAGATCGCCGAGCAGATGGCGACGGACTACTCCGACGCCCTGCTGGACGAGATGGGCAAGCTGCAGGAGCAGCTCGACCACGCCAATGCCTGGGACCTCGACGCGCAGCTCGAGCAGGCCATGGACGCCCTGGGCTGCCCGCCCGGGGACTGGCAGGTGACGAACCTGTCCGGTGGCGAGAAGCGCCGGGTGGCGCTGTGCAAGCTGCTGCTGGAGGCACCGGACCTGCTGCTGCTGGACGAGCCGACCAACCACCTCGACGCCGAGTCGGTGCAGTGGCTGGAGCAGCACCTGGCGAAGTACCCGGGCACCGTGGTGGCCGTGACCCACGACAGGTACTTCCTGGACAACGTGGCGCAGTGGATCCTGGAGCTGGACCGCGGCCGGGCGCTGCCGTATGAGGGCAACTACTCCACCTACCTGGAGAACAAGGCTTCCCGGCTGAAGGTCGAGGGGCAGAAGGACGCCAAGCGGCAGAAGCGCCTGAAGGAGGAGTTGGAGTGGGTCCGCTCCAACGCCAAGGGGCGTCAGGCCAAGTCGAAGGCGCGACTGGCCAGGTACGAGGAGATGGCCGCCGAGGCCGACAAGATGCGGAAGCTGGACTTCGAGGAGATCCAGATCCCGCCGGGCCCGCGGCTGGGCTCCGTCGTGGTCGAGGTGGAGCACCTGCACAAGGCGTTCGGCGACAAGGTGCTGATCGACGACCTGTCCTTCACCCTGCCGCGTAACGGCATCGTGGGTGTCATCGGGCCGAACGGCGCCGGCAAGACCACGCTGTTCAAGATGATCCAGGGCCTGGAGCAGGCGGACACCGGCAGCATCAGGGTCGGTGAGACGGTGAAGATCTCGTACGTCGACCAGGGCCGGTCGAACATCGAGCCGAAGAAGACGCTGTGGGAGGTCGTCTCCGACGGCCTGGACTACATCAACGTCGGCCAGGTCGAGATGCCGTCGCGGGCGTACGTGTCGGCGTTCGGCTTCAAGGGCCCGGACCAGCAGAAGCCGGCCGGCGTGCTCTCCGGCGGTGAGCGCAACCGGCTGAACCTCGCGCTGACGCTCAAGCAGGGCGGGAACCTGCTGCTGCTCGACGAGCCGACCAACGACCTCGACGTGGAGACGCTGTCGTCGCTGGAGAACGCGCTGCTGGAGTTCCCGGGCGCGGCAGTGGTCGTCTCCCACGACCGGTGGTTCCTGGACCGGGTCGCGACCCACATCCTGGCGTACGAGGGCGACTCGAAGTGGTTCTGGTTCGAGGGCAACTTCGAGTCGTACGAGAAGAACAAGGTGGAGCGGCTGGGGCCGGACGCCGCACGCCCGCACCGGGCCACGTACAAGAAGCTGACCCGCGGCTGATGGCACGGCACGTCTTCCACTGCCCGCTGCGCTGGGGGGACATGGACGCGTACGGCCATGTCAACAACGTGCTGTTCCTGCGGTACCTGGAGGAGGCGCGGATCGACCTGATGTTCCGGCTGGCGGACCGGGACGGCAGCGGGACGTTCGCGGGTGGATCGGTGGTGGCCAGGCACGAGATCGACTACCTGCGGCCGCTGGTGCACCGGTATGAGCCGATCGCGATCGAGACGTGGGTGGAGAGCATCAACGCCGCGTCCATGACCGTCAGGTACGAGGTCAAGGACGAGGAGACGGTCTACGCGCGGGCGGAGACGGTCGTGGTGCCGTATCTGCTGGCCGAGCAGCGGCCGCGGCGGATCACCGACGACGAGCGGGAGTTCCTGGAGCGGTATCGGGACGAAGGGGCCGTGGTCGGGTGAGTACACGGCTCCGCTTCGCGGAGGACCCGGGCGGGGCGGCCGTGGTGGAGGCCGACCTCGCCGCGTTCCTCGGGCGGCTGGTCAGGTGGGACAAGGCCGCGGTGGTGCGGCTGCGTTCGGCGGCGGGGGAGGCGGCGCTCGGCGTGTTCGGGCAGCCGCCCTTCGGCGGGGTGCTGGCCGTCAAGAGCCTGGCGCTCGCCGGCGAGGGGGCAGCGGCGGTGGTGGACGCCACCGTGTCGGCCGGACAGTTGCTGGAGTCGGTGGGGGAGGCGGTGGGCGGCGGGCAGTTCACGGTGCCGCCGTCCGTCACCGGGCCGGCGTGGGCCGGAGTGCTGCCGCCGCGCGAGGGATGGCGGCGGGTCGCGGAGATGGAGGCGACGGCCGTGCGCGAGGTCGCGGCGCGGGCCGTCGCGGAGTTCCGGGAGCGCACGGAGTCGCTGGTGCCCGAGCGGCGCGGCCGAGCGGAGCTGGACGCGCTGGCGGAGGAGCTGTGGAGCAGGCCGCTGCCCGGTGGCGGGGCGGGGGTCACCCTGCGGGTGGTGCACGCCGCCCACGCGCTCGGCTTCCTGCCCGCGCGGCGGTCCGGTGAGGCCGCGGACGAGGCGGTCGCGGTGCTCGCGGCCGGTCCGTGGGTGCGGCTGCGTACGGGCTACGGGTCGGTGGCGATGCGCGGCGCGTCGGCGGCGTCCGGGCTGACGGTGTCCCCGGGAATGACGGTGTCGCCGGTCTGACGGAGGGGCCGGGCCGCTTCAGCCGGCGGACCCGGCACCCCTTCCCGTACCGCTACCGCTGCCGCTGTCGGCCCCTGCGCTCGGGGCGCTCTCCGCGGTCCAGGAGGCCAGCAGCCGCAGGGCGTGCTCGGAGGGGGACCCGGGCTCCGCGGTGTGCACCCCGAGGATCTGCTCGGGGTCGCCGGTCGGCGCGAGAGCCTCGTACTCCAGGGTGAGGTCGCCGACGACCGGGTGGTGGTAGCGCTTGCTGCCGTTGGTGCGGCGCATCACGTCGTGTTCGGCCCACCAGCGGCGGAAGTCCGGGTCGCGGACGGACAGTTCGCCGACGAGTTCGGCCAGCCGCGGGTCGTGCGGGTACTTCCCGGCGTAGAGGTGCAGCGCCGCGACGGTGCTGCGGGCGCCGGCCGCCCAGTCGTCGTAGAGGCTCCGCGCCCCCTCGTCGAGGAACATGAAGCGGGCCATGTTCCGCTCGCGGTGCGGCAGGGCCTCGAAGTCGGTGTAGAAGGCGCGGGCGAGGCGGTTGCTGGCGAGGACGTCCATCCGGCGCCCCAGGACGAGCGCGGGGGTGTCCGTGAGGGTGTCGAGCAGCCGGTGGAGGCCGGGCCGGACCCGTTGCGGCGGCAGGGCATGGGGGACCCGGCGCCGGGTCGGGCGGGCCAGCGCGAACAGGTGGTCGCGTTCGGTGTCGTCCAGGAGCAGGGCGCGGGCGACGGCGTCGAGGACGGTCTCGGAGGCGTGCGCGGTGCGGCCGCGCTCCAGGCGCACGTAGTAGTCGACGCTCACGCCGGCGAGCTGCGCGACCTCCTCCCGGCGCAGGCCCGGCACGCGGCGGGCACCCGGTTGCGGGGAGAGCCCGGCCTGCTCGGGGCTGATCCGGGCCCGGCGGGAGCGCAGGAACTCCCGCAGTTCCGTGTTGGCCCGGGTCGCGGGGCCGCCGGGTGCGTCCATGCGTTCCAGGCTAGGCCGGTCCCGGCCGGGTGCGCCGCCCTGTGAGGGGTACTGCCGGGCCCCCGATCGCCGACACGCCCGACTCCCGGACGGACGGACGAACCGATCGAGCGGGAGGCCCCGGACGACCTCCGGACGATCCCGCGCCGGACCTGGGGCTACTCCTCCGGGCGGTCCGGCCACACCCCGATGTGGTCCGGTTCGAGCTCCAGCAGCACCCGGGAGCGGATGTCCAGCGCCTCGGTGTAGTCGCGCGGGATCTGCAGCCGCCCGGCGCGGTCGACGGTGGCGTACTCCCGGGCGACCACCGACTCCTGGCCGTGCTCGTCGACCTCGGTACGGCGGACCACCTCGGAGGCGGTCCGGCCGTCGCGGATGGCGACCGTGCGCTGGACGGCGCCGGACACCGCGTGGTCGTGGGTGACCACGACGACCGTGGTGCCGAGCTCCTCGTTCGCGGTGCGGAAGGAGGCGAAGACCTGCTCGCCGGTGGCCGAGTCCAGCTCGCCGGTCGGCTCGTCGGCGAGGATCACCGACGGGTTGTTGGCGAGGGCGACGGCGATCGCGGCGCGCTGCTGCTCGCCGCCGGACATCTGGCCGGGACGCCGGTCCCGGCAGTAGCCGACGCCGAGCATGTCGAGGAGTTCCCCGGCCCGGGCGGACCGCTGCCGCTTGGCACGCAGCCCGCTGCGGCCGGCCAGCTGCATCGGCAGCACCACGTTCTGGGCCGCGGTCAGGTACGGCAGCAGGTTGCGGGCGGTCTGCTGCCAGACGAAGCCGACCACCTCGCGGCGGTAGCGCAGCCGGGCGGCGGCGTCCATGGCGAGCAGGTCGTAGCCGCCGACGGAGGCCGCGCCCGCGGTGGGTACGTCCAGGCCGGCGAGGATGTTCAGCAGCGTGGACTTGCCGCTGCCGGACGCGCCCACCAGTGCCATCAACTCGCCCTTGCCGACCAGCAGGTCGAGGCCCTGGAGCGCCTGCACCTCGACGCCGTCCGCGGTGAAGATCCGCACCAGGCGGTCGCAGGTGATCAGCGAGTCCTGGCCGTACACCGCGCCGTTGCGGCCGGCTGCCGCCCGCTGCTCCAGCTCGGCGAGGCTGCGCACTTCGGGCCGCGCTTCCACGGTGACCGTATCCGCGGTCGGGCCCGCGGCAACCCCCGCCGCGGGAACTCCCGCGCCCGCGGCAACTCCCGCGCCCGCAGCCCCGTTTCCGCCCGCGCCCGCGGCACCTTCCGTCCCCGCACCGACCCCCGCCCCGGAATCGGCACCGCCCGACGCACCCGACGAACCCGGCGCGGACGGAGCCCCCTCGCCCGCCCCGTCCTCCCGCGCGTCCCCGCCCATGTCCCGTCCCCCGCTCATACCCGGTCCCCCGCTCTCAGTTCCGTACTCTCTCTCCGCCGCCCGGTCACCCAGGCCTGCGCCAGCAGCACCACGCAGGCCAGTATCAGCAGCCCCGCCGACGGCAGGGCAAGGGCCCACGGGTTCGCGCGCAGACCCAGCCCGAAGTCGACCGGCGCGAAGTCGCGCGGCCCCGTACCGAAGGCGAGGGCGCGCAGGTCGATGCCCGGGCCGAGCAGCGGGATCACCGCCAGCCCCACCAGCACACCGCCGACCGCGCCGAGCAGCACCTGCGGCAGCATCTCCAGCAGGACCAGCCGCCGCGCCTGCCCCCGGGTCAGGCCCATCGTGCGCAGCCGGGCCAGCAGGGTCGCCCGGCCCGGCGCCGCCTGGAGCAGCGACAGCAGCAGCGCCAGGGCGCTGTAGCCGGCCCCGGCCGCGACGGCCGTGAGGTACAGCCGGTGGGCGCCGTGCTGCAGCGGGGTGTCCGCCAGCGCGGCCCGCTCCTGGCTGCGCAGCACGACCGACGCCGTCGTCACCCCGCCCTTCACCGCCTTGCGCAGCGCCTGCGCGTCGATGTGCCCGCCCGGCGCGGTCATGGCCAGCAGCGTCGTCGGGGCGCTCAACTGCGAGTACTGCGCGGCCTCCGGGTGCAAGGCGGCGACATCGGCCGCGGAGACGATCACGAATGCGGAGCCGGGGGCGGCCGGAGTGGCCCGGACGACGGCCGCCTCGCGGATCGTGAGGGTGCCGACGTCGCTGCCGATCGTGAGGGTTTTCCGGCCGATCTGCCCGGCGAGCCCAGGGGACAGCACGGCCGGCAGCGTGCCCCCGGGGTGCCCGCCGGTCAGCGCGCCCGCCGGGAAGGAGGGCAGCCCGATCTCGTGGTTCAGCTCGACGTACGAGGCCGGGTCCACGATCACCAGCTCGTACGCGCCGCGGAACTCCGTGCCGTCGCCGTCGGCCGGCTCGACCCGGGCCGCGGTGACGGTGCCGACGCCGGGCACACCCTTGACGGCCTTCGGCAGCCGGGTGTCCAGGGTGGGCGAGATCGCGTCGATCCGCGCGTCCGCGCCGACCGTCGCCGTGGCGGCCCGGTCCCTGCCGTGGCTGATCCCGGCGAGCACGGAGCCGCCGAAGGACGTCACGGTGAGCGCCACCAGCACAGCCAGCAGCGGCAGTTGGCCGGTGGCGGGGGAACGGCCGGCGCGGGCCAGCCCGAGGTGGGTGACCGCGCCCCGCAGCCGCGCCGCGGGGCGGGCGAGCAGCCGCAGCGGCACCGGGTAGAGCCGGAGCAGGACGAGTGCGGCGCCGATCGCCACCAGCACGGGCGCGGCGGCGAGGAAGGGGTCGTCGCCGAGACCGTCGCTCCCGGACCCGCCGGTGGAGCCGCCGGAGCCGCCTGCGCCGCGCTGCCGCAGTGCCACGACCGCGCCGGCCATCAGGACGACGACGGTGAGCTCCACCACCAGCCGGCGCCGCGAGGGCTTGGCGGTGGCGACGTCCTCCCGGCCCTCCGGGCGGGGCCGGCGGACGGCGAACCCGGCGCGCAGCGGCAGCGCGAGCGCCACGACGGCGGTGACGAGCGCGGCCAGCAGTACCGGGAGCCGCCAGCGCTCGGTCGGCAGCAGCACGAGCGCGAGCAGGGTGCCGACGGCTCCGCCGGGCACGGCGGCCGCGGCGGTCTCGCCGGCGAGCCGGCCGGCTATGCCCCGCAGCGACCCGCCGCGCGAGCGCAGCAGGGTGATCTCGCCGCGTCGCCGCTCGGCGGCGAGCCCCCCGGTCATCAGCAGGACCGCGAGCGCGGTGGTGCCGACGCCGATGGCCGCGATCAGCACCATCGGGGAGGTCGCGTCGCGCTCCTGGGAGAACGCCGTGAACGTGGCGCCGAGGGAGTCGCCGACCCGGACCGGGGTCCCGGTCTGGTCCTGGAGCGTGACCGCCAGCGGGCCGCCGGACAGGGACGACAGCACCGTCTGGAGCGCGGGCATCCCGTGCGCGGTCAGCCGTCCGACCTGCAGCGGCTCGTACCAGTACAGGTTCGCGCCCCAGCCGAGCTGCGGGATCGAGTCCCCGGCATAGGGGTTGGCCAGCAGCGTGAAGTGCCAGTACGTCTCGGGGTCGTCGTCGGGCCCGGCGGGCGCGGTGGTCTTCACCGGGCCGAGCAGGTCGGGATCCTCGTTCCAGTACGGCGCCTTCGGGTCGCGGGGCGCCACGATCCCCGTCACGTGGACGGTCAGCGGCGTGTCCCCGAGCCCGCGCAGGTGCAGGACCGTGCCGACCTTCAGGTGGAGCACCTGAGCGGACCGTTCGGTGATCGCGGCGTCCACCGGCGGTGGGGGCTCGCCCTCGCGGATCACGCCCGGCGCGTGCGGCATGCGGCCGGCCACCAGCCGGGACTGCGCGCCGAGGCCGGCCTGCGCCACGAGGTCGGCGGCCGGGTCGTGCGAGGAGGTGCGCGCCACGGACGGGTCGGGCACGTCCGACTCCTTGCCGGTGCGCACCCCGTAGACACCTCCGTGCGGGTCGAGCGGCGCGTTGGACGCCAGCAGCGAGCGGATGGAGGACTGCACCGAGTCGAGGGTGGACGGGGCGAGCGGGTCGGAGGGCATGGTGCTCAGCTGGGCCTGGAACGTCGCGGTGAGGGCGATACCGCGGTTCTGGACGCTGCCGGACTGCACCGCGTGGCGCAGCGCCCGGTCCTCGTAGCGGTCCACGGCGCGCGGCAGTGCCGCCGCGAGGAAGGCGGTGATCAGCACGAGGCCGAACGTGGCGAGGGCCGTGGCGCGCGCGGACCGCAGCCGCACCCGCACCCACGGGAGCCGTACGCCCCCGTCCGGACCCTCGTCCGTGCCGTCCCCGTCGGAGCCGGGGCCCTCGTCCGGACCCCCGCCCGCGATGGCGGCCGAACTCCCGCCCCCCGGGCCTCCGTTCACGGGTCCATCCGCTCCGTCCGGCCGTACCGGCTCGCCGGGCTCATCGGGCTCCACCGACTCACCGGGCTCATCCGGCCGCAGCGGCTCCACCGGCCCTCCGCCGTCCCGCTCTCGCCCCGCCATCTCAGTCCTCCCCCTGCCGTCGCAGTGCCGTCGCCGGATCGCCGCGCCGCATCGCCGTCGCCAGCACCACCAGCGCGGGCACCACCACGACCTCCCCGAGGAGTTCGAGCAGGCGGCCGGCCGGGAGCCGCACGAGCAGCGTCGGGATCGGCGCCGTGGCCTGCGGGGTCAGGACGATCAGCGGCGTCACCAGCCGGGTCAGCAGCGCGCCGAGTGCCGCGCCGACCACCAGCGAGACCAGCACCAGCAGCCCCTGCTCGGCCGCGATCACCCGGGCGAGCTTGCGCCGGGACGCCCCGAGCGCCCGCAGGATCGCGAACTCCGCGGTGCGCTCGCGGACCGCGCCCGCCGCGGAGACCGCGAAACCGAGCGACGCGAGCACCACCGCGGCCACCACGGCGGCGGGCAGCGCCGACTGCGGGCCGGCGCCGAGCGGGTCCGAGCGCAGGTCGGTGGCCGTCTCGTCGGCCACCAGCACCGTGTCGACGTCCGTCCGGGCGCGCAGCGCGGCGGCGGTCCGCTCGATGTCGCCCGGACGGGCGCCGAGCCACCACTCCACGGGTTCCAGCGTCTGGGCGCTGTGGTACTGGAGGTACTGGTTGACCGCCCGCAGGTCGACGACGATCCCGCCGACGTCCTGGCCGGGGCCGGTCCCGGATCCGGCCGTCGACGCGTTCCCGCCGTCGGACGTCCCGTCGCCGGACGTCCCCGCGCCCGCCGTCCCCTCGTCACCGAGCCCGGGTATCCCGCCCACCGAACCGGCGATGCGCACCGGCACGTCGATGCCGCCGAGCGACACGCTGACGTTGTCGCCGATCCTCGCCCGTTGCGCCTTCATGAAGTCCTCGGTGGCGACGCCCGCCAGCGGCTGCGGCTTCGGGGTCCCGGTGAAGATCCGCGTGGTGCCGGTCGGTACCTCGATGAAGGCTCCGGGGGCCAGCGGGACGGCGCCGGTGCTGTAGTTCACGGTCAGCAGCACTCCGCCGCCGGCGTGCGGCGCGCCGGACGAGGACTTCTCGGAGCCGGGCAGCTCGCCGAGGGTGGGGTCGTCGAGGGCGGCCGAAGCCGACCAGGGCCGGGTGGCCGGCGCCAGCGGACGCGTCGCGCCGTCGCTCCCGGTGACCTGCGCGCTTGCCACGGTCAGCGCGTACGACGCGCTGTGCAGGGGGACGTCGTACTGCACGTCCATGCCGATCACCCGCAGGGGGCCGGCGGGCGCGCCGCCGGCCGAACCGGCGGCCGAGGCGATGTCGAAGACGAGGGGATGCCGCTTGCCGTCCGACAGGAGGTCGCCGATGCCGAAGACGTACGGCGTGCCCTCCGCGTCCATGACGGTGAGGCTGACGTGGACGGTGCTCTCCCCGGCGGTCGTGCCGGGGGCGGCCCGCAGCGCCGTGGAGAAGGTGACCTTCCGCGCGCCGTCGGGCAGCGTGAAGCCGCCGGTCGCAGCGTTGGTGTGGGCGTGCAGCGGCGCGAGCACCTCGGCGGCGGACCGCCCGCCGGTCAGATCCGAGCGGAACCGCATCGCCTTGGCGGCCTGCGCGGAATCGATGGCCAGTACGGTCGCCGTGCGGTCCTCGTCGAGGACGACGGCCTCCTGGGCGGCCGGGGCGGCGGCAACGATGTCGGGCTGCCCCGCGAAGATTCCCGCCTGCCCGAACGGAGGCGTGGTCATGCCGGTGACCCGCAGGTCGGCGCCGACCTCGTACTGGGCCTGGTCACGCTGCGAGCGGTCCCAACTGGCGCTCTGGCCGATCGAGAAGATGCCCATCGCGACCGCCAGCACCAGCAGCAGCGCCGCTCCCGCGCCGCGCCGCGGCCGTCGGGCGAGCTGCCAGCCGGCCAGCGCCAGCGGCAGGGTGCGGCCGCGCGCGGCCCGCCGCTCGCCGAGCTTGGCGGCGAGCGGCAGCAGCCGCAGCACCAGCACGGTGCCGGCCAGCAGGCACAGCGCGGGCGCGGCGACCAGCACCGGGTCCACGCCGAGCCCGCCGCCCGCGTTGGAGGTCAGCGCGCCGGTGCCGGAGGAGCGCCGCTGCAGCTGCCAATAGGCGACCGCGGCGACGACCAGCAGCGCCAGGTCCGCGCCCGCCTGCACCGAGCCGGGCAGGGCGCCGCGCCGGGAGCGCGCGGCCCGCTCGGCGGCGTACCCGCCGCCGGTGCGCAGCGCGGGCACGATCACCGCGCAGGCGCAGGCCAGCGCGACGCCGACCGAGACCAGCCAGGCCGCCGCGGTGCTGCCGGAGCCGAGGTGGACGCCGGTGCGGGCCATGGCCCCGGTACCGGCCAGCAGCCGCGTGACCGGTCCGGCCAGCAGCGGGGCGATCACGGCGGCCGGCACCGCGAGCAGCAGCGCCTCCCACCCGGCGAGCCGGGCGACCCGTCCCCGCGAGCCTCCGCGCGCCCGCAGCAGCGCGGTCTCCCCGGCCCGTTCCTCCGCGAGCAGCCCCGCCACCAGCAGCAGCGCGAAGCCGGCCAGGATGACGAGTTGGAGGGCGCCGATCAGCAGCGTGGAACGCGTGACCAGCATGCTGCGCCGCAGTGCGTCGATCAGGTCCGGCAGGCCGCTGGTGGCCTGGGTGGTCGAGGTGGCCTTGTCGGTGTGCAGCGCGGCGAGGGTCGCCCGGACGCCGTTCTGGAGCCTGTCCATGGCGTGCGACGTGACGTGGTCGAAGTCGCCGGTGGCCTGCCAGGCCATCACGGCGGGTGTGACCCGGCCGGACCCGAAGGTGCCGGGTGCGGCGAGCATCGGCCCGTAGGTGGTGAAGGCGACGGTGTGGGCGCCGCGGCCGCCCAGAGGGTCGAGGTGCCAGTACGGCGAGGCCGGGTCGCGCGGCCGGAAGATCCCGGTGACCTCGACCGTCAGCGGGTGGCCGCCCAGGCGGTTGGCGAGGGTGAGGACGTCGCCGGGCTCGGTCTTCAGGGTCTGCGCGGCCACCTGCGGCACCGCCACCTGCACCCGCGACGCGTTCCGCCCGGCCGCGGCCGGCCAACTGCCCTTCACCAGGCGGACCTCGGAGCGGGCGAAGGTGGCCAGCAGGGTCAGGTCGGGATCGCTTCCCGGCGGCTTGGCCGAGGACCGCAGGGTGCGGGGCAGGCCGTAGGGGCCGGACTGGGTGCTGCCCGCGACGTGGGCGGGCAGCCCGCCGAAGGCGTCGCGCAGGTGGCCGCGTACCGCGGTGTCCACCGCGGTACCGTCCGTGTCGCTCAGATTGGTCCGCACCTCGACGGTGGACTGCCCCGCGGACTGGTGCTGGAGCGTGCGCCGGATGGCCGCGTCGCCGATCGCGCCCGTGAAGGCGGTGAAGGTGGCGAGCACGCACGTCGTCAGCAGCACCGTGAGCAGGGCGGCGGCGAGCAGCAGTCGGTGCGCGCGGATACGCAGCACGACGAATCCGGTCACATGTTCCCCCCGTCAGGTACTGACGGGATGCTCTCAAAGGGAACACCGGGGCAGAACCGTGACCGCGAGTGTCGCAATCCGATCGTGATGCACCGCAGGGCGGACCCGGGACCGCGGCGCCCGGAGGGAGCGTCTGCGTGGCCGCACGGCCACGCAGGGTCAGAGCCGACCGGGATCAGCCCGGGGTGTTCACCATCGACGCGGCCGCGTAGACCAGGTAGTCCCAGAGCTGGTGCTCCTGCTCCGGCGGGAGCGCCAAGTCGTCGACGGCGTCGCGCATGTGGCGCAGCCACGCGTCGTGGGCGGCGCGGTTCACCGTGAACGGGGCGTGCCGCATCCGCAGCCGGGGGTGGCCGCGCTCGTCACTGTACGTGCGCGGGCCGCCCCAGTACTGCATCAGGAAGAGGGTGAGCCGCTCCTCGGCCGGGCCGAGGTCCTCCTCCGGGTAGAGCGCGCGCAGGTCGGGGTCGTCGGCGACGCCCTGGTAGAAGCGGTGCACCAGCCGGCGGAAGGTCTCCTCGCCGCCGACGAGTTCGTAGAACGTCTGCTGCTGCAACTCGCCGCGCTGGATCTCGTTCACCTCTCCATCGTCGCAGACGCGGCGCGGGGCCCGCCGCCCCGTCCCCGGTCGAACCACGGCCGCTTCCGGAGCAGGATGGAGACATGGGCACGAACGGGCCCGAAGGGCGGCACGAAGGGTGGTACGACCGGCGGTACTCCGCCGCCGCGCGGAGCCTGCGAGCCCGGATGGTGCGGCGGATCGTGGCCGCCGGCGGCCTCACCGACCCGGCCTGGCGGGCCGCCTTCGAGGCGGTGCCGCGGCACCTGTTCGTCCTGGACGACGAGGACGGGGGACCCCCGGCGCAGGAGCCGTACGGCGAGGGGATCGGGTACGGCGAGGAATTCGACGAGGAGGCCGGGTACGGCGAGGGCCCGGGGTACGGCGAGGAGGCCGGGTACGGCCGCGGGCCCGATGACGGCGAGGACCGGTCGGCCGTGCCGCGCCGCTCGCTCGGCCGTCTCGCGGGCGCCTACGCGGACCGGCCGATCGCCACCCGCGTGGTCCGCGGCGAACTGGTCTCCTCCAGCAGCCAACCGTCGCTGATGGCGCTGATGTGCCAGGCCCTGGACGTCTCCGACGGCGAGCGGGTGCTGGAGATCGGCGCGGGCACCGGCTACAACGCGGCGCTGATGGCCCACCGGCTCGGCCCCGGCACGGTCACCACCATCGACCTGGAGCCGGAGATCACGGCCGCGGCCCGCGCGCACCTGGCCGCGTACGGCACCGAGGCGGCCCGCTCGGTGGTCGTGGTCACCGGGGACGGCGCCCTCGGCCATCAGCCGCGCGCCCCCTACGACCGGATCATCGCGACCTGCGAGCTGCCCTCGGTGCCGCCGGCCTGGCTGGAGCAGTGCGTGCCCGGCGGCATGGTGCTGCTGCCGCTGGCGACCGGGCTGGTGGCGCTGACCGTGCGCGGTCCCGGGCGGGCCGAGGGGCGGTTCCTGGACACGCCCGCCTACTTCGTGCCGCTGCGCGGCGTGTTCGCCGGGGGAGGCGACGGCAGCGCCACCGGCATGGGCGAACACGGCCTGGCGGCCGACGTGTTCGGGGCGAGCGCCTTCGGCGGCAGCCCGCGCCCGGACCGCACCCGCTACGGGCTGACCGTCGACGGAACGCGCCAGTGGCTGTGGCGCGACAGCCCGGACGGCCCCCTGACCTGGCCGATCACGCCCGATGCAGGGTGATCGTCGTCCAGGCGCCGACGTGCACCCGGTCGCCCTCGGCGAGGGGGACCGGCAGGTAGGGGCGGATGGAATCCTCGGCGAGGTTCACGGTGGTGCCGTTGGTGGAGTCCTGGTCGACCACCGACCAGGAACCGTCGGGCTGCTGGACCAGCACCGCGTGATGATGTGAGACGCCCGGGTCCTCCGGCGAGCGGGACAGGTCGATGTCGGGCGCCTCGCCGGTGCTGTGCCGGCGGCGGCCGATGGTGACCTGGTGCCCGGTGAGCGGGAGTTGGACCTCGGGGGAGTAGGCCGGGAAGTACAACTGCTCGGCGTCCGGCCCGCTGCGGGCCATCATCGCGGTGAAGTAGGCCCGGTCGGCGGTGACCACGGCCACCCACGCCGGGGCCATACCCGACGAGGCCGACGGCGGCGCCTGCTGCCCGGCCGGGTCGGTGACCGCCGCGCCCGGTCCGCCGGATGCGGCTGAACCGCCCGCTCCGGTCTGTCCGTTCGGTCCGCTCGATCCGTTCGGCCGGCTCGGCCCGCTCCCCGCGGGGTCGTTCGGCGCGACGGTCACCGGGCCGCTCGGTACGGACACCGCACCGGACGGCGGGTCGAGCACGAAGTCGCCCGAGCCCGAGGTGATGGTGACCGACCCGTCCGGCACCGCCTCGGCGGGCCGGTTCACCTGCGAGGGCCGCGAGCGCTGCGACTCGTACCGCTGATAGGGCGGGAAGTCCGGGGTGATCGGCGGCACCACGGTCGCCGCGTGGGTACGGAAGTTGTAGCGGCACTGCTCGCAGAACAGCGCCGCGCCCTCCCGCGGCGTCTGGCAGGTCGGGCACAACTCCCCGCCGCCCGCCGCCGGTTCGCCCCCGAAACTGGGTGGCGACGGCGAGGACGGCGGCGGCGAGACCGGTGAGGCCGAGGACGACGACGCGGAGGACGCCGGCCGCGACCCGGCGGCCGGTGCCGTCATCAGCAGGCCGCAGACCTCGCACCATTCGGTGGCAGTGTTCTGGTGGCCGTTGGCACAGATCGGCATGGCGTCGGCTCCCCCTCCGCCCGGTTCGGGTGGCTCCCAAGGTCGTGTGCGAGCACTTCGTACCCGACTACTTTTTCACGCGTACGGTCTTCGTCGACCGTGTCTCCAAGGTCATCTCGTCGGCGTCGGCGACCTTGGGCTTCAGACGCACAGTACCGTTCGCCGCGTCCACCACGTCCACCACCTTGGCCAGGAGCTTGGCGGTGTCCTCGTTGCCCGAGGCGCTGGCCAGCTGTACCGCGCGGCCCAGCTTGGCGGTCGCGGAGTCCAGATCACCGGACTTGCGGGCCTCCAGCCCCTGCTGGATGGCCTGCGCCAGCTCGGCCTGCCCGGTGTAGTGGGCGACTTGGGGGCTGATCCGGGTGGAGGCGGCCATGTCGTCCGTCCACACCGCCCGGACCAGCGCCTGGGTCAGCACCTGCGAGGTGCCGTCCGGTTCCGGCAGTACCAGCGACACCCGGGCTGCCAGCATCTCCTGCCCGACGACGGCCGGCGGCACTTTCACGCAGACGTGGTAGTCGCGGGACTCGTCGCCCCACGACCCGGTCGGGTAGTCGCCGACCCGCGGGCCCGCCTCGGTCCGCCGCGCGGTCAGGTCCTCCACGGTCGGCGCGACCTGCTTCACGAACGCGATCTCGACGTTCTGCGGGGCCCACACCCGCAGCGCCACGTCCGCGACTTCCTTACCCATCGCGTTCTCCATCATCGCCTGGAAGTCGGCGGCCAGGCCGGCCGGGTCGGCGACGATGTCGACGGAGCCGAGCAGCGCGGAGGCGATCCCGGTCAGCTCCTTGACCTCCCAGTCCGTGCCGACCCCGCGCGCGTCGCAGGTGAAGCGGCCGGAGCAGGCGTCCAGGGCGCTTTGCAGGTCCTCCGGCTTCTCGTGCTCGTTGCGGCCGTCGGTGAGCAGGATGCCGTGCCGTATGGCCACGTCGGAGGCGGAGAGCAGCCGGTCGGCGAGCCGCAGCCAGGTGCCGATCGCGGTGCCGCCGCTCGCGGTGAGCTTGCGCAGCGCCTGCTTGGCCTGCGCGCGGGTGGCCGGATCGGCCACCGCCAGGCCGCCGTTGGCCGGATAGACCTCGCGGGCCTGGTGGGTGCCGGCCACCACGGCGAACGACACCCCGTCGCGGAGCGCGTCGATGGCGACCGCGGTGGCCTCCCGCGCGTTGCGCATCTTCGTCGGCGGGTACTCCATCGAGCCGGAGCAGTCGACCATGATGACCACGCCGGCCGCCGCCGGGTTGCCCGGCAGCGGACGGCCGCCGGAGGTGCCGCCGCCGGTCGAGGTCACCGTGACGATCGCGTTGACCTCGCGACCGCCCTCGGGCAGGTACTCGTTCTGGTACACGTCGACCGAGAACTGCGGCACGTTCGACTTCGAAAGACTAGGCATCGCTTCCTGTGCTCCTTCACGCCTTTGCTCGTCCGCCCCCCTGCCGTGCGCATGCGCGCCGGCGAGAGCTAGGCGGGTGGGAATCCTGCCCCTGCGACGCCCGTCGGGAACGGGAGCACCGCGACCGTTACGTTGTCGTGGCCGCCGCCGTCGAGCGCCACACCCAGCAGCGCCCGCGCGCTCGCCAGCGGCCTGGTACGGGCGTCGGCCGGTACCGCCTCGGCCATCTCGGCGGCCGACTCGGCGTAGTTCCACAGCCCGTCGGTGCACACCACGATCACCCCGGGCCCCTCCGGCTGGAAGGCCGCGACGTGCGGGTCGGCCTCCACCGCGTCCGCGCCCAGCCAGCCGGTGATCGCGTGCGCCCGCTCATCGGCGTACGCCTCCGCCTCCGACATCAGCCCGGCCGAGACCATCCGTGCCGCCCACGAGTCGTCCTCGGTGAGGCGGGCGGCCGGGGTGCCGCGGTCGTCCGGGATCCAGTACGCGCGGCTGTCGCCGATCCACCCGACGGTGAAGACCGGGCCGGTGACGACCGCACTGACGTAGGTGCAGGCGGGGGAGTTGTGGTGGGCGGCCGGCGGCTCGGGCGACTCCTCGGCGGCCAGCGCGCCCACCGCGTCGAAGGCGGCGAGCAGCGCGCCGCGCATCGCCTCGTCCGGCGCGGTGCCCTGCTCCAGGGCGGCGAGCAGCGACTCGCGGCCAGTGGCGGCCGCCGCCGCGGAGGCGTCGTCGGGGCGATGCGCGGTGGACACGCCGTCGCACACCACCGCGGCCACGGCGGCGCTGCCGTCCGGCAGCGCGGCGCTGCCCAGCGTGAAGGCGTCCTCGTTGCGGTGGTGCCGCAGGCCGCGGTCGCTGACCGCCGCCACGCCCTCCAACTCCTTCTCCTGATGGTCGCGTTGACGCGGCTGGGCGTGCCCGCAGTGCTCGCAGTAGCCGTCGTCGTCCACGCCGCCGAGGCCGCAGGCCACGCACACCGGGCCGGCGGAGGCGGGCACGGGGGCGCTGCCCGGCGCGGTCCCGGCGGCCGGCGCCCCGACCCGCTCCGGTGCGTCCGGCCCGTCCGGCCCGTCCGGGTCGGACAGCCGGGCGGAGAAGCCGAGCGGGAGGGTCTCGTCGGAGGAGCCGGCACGCGGCGGAGCCAGCAGGAAGGCGCCGGTGGCCTGGGGGTCGGCGCCGTTCACCGCCTGACCGGGCGGTGCCTGCTCGGCGGCCCCAGCGGCCGTGCCCGCGGCCCGCGACTCCGCGCCCTGCGGCTCCGCCCCCTGCGGCTCCGCGGCGTCCGGTTCCTGACCGGCCGGCTCGGGGTCGGGCGGCGCGTTCAGGTCGCGGCCGCAGCGCCCGCAGAACCGGTCGTCGGGGGCCTGGGGTTCGGAGCAGCCCGGGCAGATCGTCGGGCGGGCCGTGGGCGCGGAGGGCGCCGACTCGGGCAGTGGTGGCATCGGTTTACACCCAGGTCCTGGGGCGGAAGCGGTTGGCCCGCTCCACCAGTTCGATCCTCGTACCGCCCTGGCGGGCCAGCCGGGCGAGCACCCGGTAGGACCGCTCAAGGCCGAACCGCAGTCCGCGCTCGTCCAGTTCGGCGCCGAGCACGGGCCCGGCCGGTGCGGTGCCCGCGCCGATCCGGCCGGCCAGCACCCAGTCGAGCGCGCTGCCGTACACCTCCGTGGCGAGTTGCTCGCGGCGGTCGTGGTCCAGGCCCTGCCGCTGGAGGTCCTCCACCTGGCGGGCCGCCGCGTGCAGGTCGGGCAGCAGGGAGTCCTGCGGTGCCCGGTCGCGCAGCCGGGCGCGTATCGCGGCGACCCGGGCGGCCGTGTAGTGGATCGACGACTCCGGCACCGACTCCAGGGCCCGCACCGAGCCGATCCGGTCGCCGGACTTCAGCAGCACCCGGGCCAGCCCGAAGGCCGCGCTGACGTAGCTGTGGTCGGTGGTCCACACCAGGCGGTAGTACTCGGCGGCGTTGTCGAGCTGGCCGAGCACCTCCGCGCAGATGCCCAGTGCGAGCTTCGGCGCGGGCTCGCCGGGGAAGGCGTCGTAGACCGCGTCGAAGCTGAGGGCGGCCGTCGCGTGGTCGGCGGTGCACAGCCCGACCAGGCCGCGGTGCCAGACCACCCGCCAGTCGGCGGCACTGTCCTCGCCGGAGTCGTCCAGCGTGCGCAGCACCTCGCGGGCGCCCGCGGCGTCGTCCAGCTCCAGCAGGGCCCGCAGTTCGCGCAGCCGCCGCTCCACGGAGTCCACCGGTGCGGACCGGAGCGCGGCCACCATCTCGCCGGGTGCGGCGGCCGCGATCCCGGCCAGGAAACCCGCGTTGGGGTCGGCCGGGTCGACGTGCGGCACGGGCAGGGCCAGGACCGCCGCGGTGGCGTCCAGCCGGGACACGATCGGGCGGCCCGGACCCCAGCCGGTGCCCGCTCCGGCCGCGCCCGTGACCGAGGGGACGCCCGCCACCGCACCCGTCGCGGGCCCGAACGCCCCGGCCGGGGTGGCCTGTTGCGGCTGCCCGGGCAGGGCGGGGGCGGGGCTTCCCACGGGCGGGAGCGGGACCGCGCCCTTGTCGCGTCTGGTGCGGCGCCGGCCCTCCGCCGGGCGCACCGCGCCCAGATGCGAGGCGTCACCGGTCATCGGCCGCACCAACGCCGTGTCGACCACGCGCAGTTCGGGTCCGAACAGGGTGGACAGGGCCGGCCGGGGCGTGCCCGACTCCAGGGCGACGACCTCGCGCAGCACCCCGAGCAGCTGGTCGGACATCTCCTCGGCGGACGAGAACCGCTTCTGCGGGTCGGGGTCGGTGGCGCGGACCAGCAGCCGGTAGAACGACTCGTAGCGCCGGAACACCTCGATCTTGTCCGGGTCGGGCAGGCTGTCCACGAAGACGTTGGTGTAGCCCTGGAAGTCGAAGGTCAGCACCGCCAGGGTGCGCGCGACGGTGTACAGGTCGGAGGCGACCGAGGGCCCGACCTCCGCGACTTCGGGCGCCTGGTAGCCGACCGTGCCGTAGATCGCCGACTCGATGTCGTCCATCCGGCGTACCGCGCCCATGTCGATGAGCTCGAGCCGGTCCCCGGTCTGGATGGCGTTGTCCACCTTGAAGTCGCAGTAGAGCAGGTTGCGGCTGTGCAGGTGGCCGAGCGCGTCGAGCGTCTCGATGGCGAACGCGATGGCCTGCGCGACCGGCAGCGGCTCGCGCTTGCCGTCCGGGGTGCGGCGCTCGTTGGCGATCTCTTTGAGCGACTTGCCGCCGACGTAGGCCATCACGATGTAGCCGTCGAGGGTGCCGGTGCGCTGGTCCAGGTGCTCGACGAAGTTGTAGATCCGCACGATGTTGGGGTGCTCGATCTCGGCGAGGAAGCGCCGCTCGGAGACCGCGGCGGCCAGCGCGTCCTCGTCGCCGGTGTCCAGCAGGCCCTTGAGCACCACCCAGCGGTCGGCGACCGCGCGGTCCACGGCGAGGTAGATCCAGCCGAGCCCGCCGTGCGCGAGGCAGCCCTTCACCAGGTACTGGCCGTGCACGATGTCGCCGGCGCGCAGTTTGGGCGTGAAGGAGTACGGGTGCCCGCACTTGGTGCAGTAGCCCTCGGTACGCCCCGGCCGCCCCTCGCGGCTGCGGCCCACGGGCGCCCCGCAGTCGCCCTTGCTGCAGAAGCGCTTGCGCTCGGGCACCTCCGGGTTCACCAGCACCGCGGCGCCCGGGTCGGGCCGCGGCACCGCCGGTACGGAGACCAGGCCCGCACCGAGTTTGCTGCGGGTGGGGCCGCTGCCGGTGCCACGGGTGCTGCGCACCGACACCGAGCGGCCGGTGGAGTTGCCGGCCAGCGACTTGGACAGCCGGCCGGAGACCGAACGGCGGGACGCCTGCGAGGTGGAGGACCGGGACGAGCGGGAGGAGCCGGCCGAGGAACTGCCCTGCAAGGACCGCCCGGACTCCGCGCCGGAGCGCGCACCGGGCACGGCCGGGGGACCGGCGACGGCCGGCCCCGCGCCGCCGCTGCCCGCGGGTCTTCCGGAGCCGGACGCCACGGCCGGAGCCGCGGGTGCGGCGGCCAGCGGCGCCAGACCGCAGGTGGCGCAGTACAGCTCGCCGCCGCCCATGTCCTCCAAAGTCCCGCCGCAGCCGGGTCGCTGGCACTTGCTCACGGTCTCCCCCTCAGCCTTCCCTGTCCCTGCCGACGCTTCGTTGCCGTTGCCGTTGCAGTCGCTGCTGCCGTTGCCCGTCGTCCGGGCCCGCCCGTGCTCATCCGGGCCCCGTGCGGTCAGTGGGCGTGCGCGGGCCGGTGCCCAGTTCCGCGACCGCCTGCTGGTAGCGGCGTACGGTCCGGTCGGCCGCGCCCAGGTCGCAGGGCGCGCTCCACAGCAGCCGCCGCGCCTGGTCGTACCGCTCGATCAGCAGCGGGTCCTCGGCCATCCCCAGCCGGGCCACCTTCGCCCGGTACGCGTCCAGCCGGCCGCGCAGTTCGGCGCGCACCGCCAGCGGCGCGGTGACCGCGGTCAGCGACTCCCTGGCCCGCAGCAGCTCGTCGTCGGCGTGCCCCTCCAGGCTGTCCAGCAGCGGGGACAGCCGGTGCCACTGCGCGGTCCTGGCGAACTCCTCAGCCGCGCCCAGCTGTTCGTGCAGCGCGGCGGCCGGGCCGCTGACCGCGGGCACGTCGGAGGCGAGGATCTTCGACAGCACCTCGACACGGGCGCTGCGCGCCTCGGTGAGGGTGCGGTCGGCGCGCGACATCACGTCGCGCAGCCGCGCGAGCCGGTGTTCGGCGTCGTCGCGTACGTGCAGCACCGCCTCGACCTCGCGGCGGATCTCCTCCAGCCGGCGCCCCGCGCTGTCGTAGCCGGTGGTGTCGGGGCGGCCGGGCGCCGGACGCGGGGTCCAGAATGCCAGCGGGTCGGACACCGTACGAGCCCGGAGCTGAGTCAACTCGGCCACCAGGGAAGCCAGTTCGTCGCCCGCCGGGTGCTCGCCCGGGCGGACGCCGACCGAGTGCGCCAGCGAGCGGACGCGCTGCGTCTCGGCCGCCAGCAGATCGATCCTGGCCGGCAGCGCGGACCACACCGAGTCGGCGGCGGCCACCGTCTCCATGGCCTGGTCGTACCAGGTGTTCATCCGCCGGACCAGCTCGTCCAGGCTCAACTGCTCGCTGGCAACTGCCGGTCCGGTCAGCGAGCGCTCGTGGTCCGGCACCGTGCCGCCCAGCACGGTGATGCCGTCGCCGCGCAACAGCTCAGTGAGCCGGGCGAGTTCGGTCTGGGTCGGCCAGCGGTGGCGGGCTCGCAGCTCGCGGGCGGCACCGAGCGCGTCGGTGTACGCCTCGAAGTGCGCCCACAGCGCGGTGACCGCCGCGTCGGTGCGCGCCCACCGCTCCTTGGTCACGCCGGTCAGCTCGGCGCCCTCGAGCAGCCTGCGGCCGGAGTGGTCCTGGAGGGCCAGCAGGGAGGTCTCGACCGCCTCGTGCTCGGCGGCGAGCCGTTCCAGCGCAAGGTCGACGTCCTCCCGGCCCATCACCGGTCCGGATGCTCCCGCGACCGCCATCACACCCTCTTCCCGTAGGCCGTGCCCGCCGTGTGCGTCATGCCCGCCGTGCGCGTCGCGTGCGTCGCAACACCCCGTCCCCTATTTGTACGTCGGCTGCGGCGGTCCTGTGACATCCGGCAGGTCCTTGGCCAGCCACGTGCGGTACGCCTGCATCCACGCGCTGTTGACGCCGCCCGCCTCGTACGACGCCAGCACCTGGTTGACGCGGCGCACCAGGTCCTGGTCGCCCAGGTTCATGGCGACACCGTACGGCTCCTTGGTGACCGGCTTCCCCACCAGGTGCTCCGCCGGGTCCTGCGCGGCCTGCCCGGCGGCGAGCGCGTTGTCGGTGAACACGGCGTCGACCTGGCCGAGTTGGAGCAGCACCAGGCAGTCGAGCTGGTTGTCGACGGTGGTGATCCTGGCGCCGTGCGAGCCCTCCTGCAACTTCGCGTAGCCGGTGGAACCGCTGGCGGTGCACACCCGCTTGCCGTCCAGGCTGTCGTCGAAGCCGGTGATCGGCGAGTCCTTCGGGGCGAGCAGCTGCTGGCCCGCCTCGAAGTAGGCGGTGGAGAACGCCACGTCCTTGATCCGGTCGCAGTTGATCGTCATGGTGCGCACCACCATGTCGACCTTGTGCTGCTGGACGTCCTCTATGCGCTTGGCGGTCGGCACCGTCAGGTACTGCACCTTGCTCTCGCTGCCCAGGATGTTCTGCGCGATGGCCTTGACGATGTCGATGTCGAAGCCGTCGATGGCACCGGTCGCCGGGTCGCGGAAGCCCCACAGGTAACTGTTCTGGTCCACGCCGACGATCAGCCGGCCGCGCTTCTTGATCCGTTCCACCGCCGCGCCGTCCGTGCTGCCCGAGGACGGCGACAGGCTCGCCTCGGGGTCGGTGCAGCTGCCGGAGTCGGTCGCGGCGGCGTACCGCGAGTGCGCCACCGGCCCGCCGGCCGGTGCCGGTGCCGGGGCACCCCTCAACCGCCCCACGTCCAGCTGCCCCGCGCCCAGCGGGCTCAGCGCCGCCGCGACGGTCAGCGCGCACGCCGCCGCCATCGTCGCCACGCCGCCCCATCCGCGTGTTCTCCGGGTCACCCGCGTCCTCCCTGCTATCCGCCCGTCCTGGTCCCGCGCCGTGCCGCCGGTGTCCGGCCGCACCGCGCTCACCGGTACTCCGACAGGCGCCGCCCGATGCCGATGAGCGCGGCGCCCGCGGCGAACGCGGCCAGCAGCGCCGCGCCGAAGGGCAGCAGCGCGAGCGCGCCGCGTCCGTCGGTGGCGGACTGGTGGAACTCCTTCTGCTCCTGCGCTACGGCCTGCCCGAGGTTCTTGTCCACCCCGTCGAAGCTCTGGCCGGTGTTGCTGGTCACCGTCCGGCCCGAGCTGTTCTTGCCGCCGATCACCTCGGCGACGGCCGTGGTGTAGTCGCCGCCGTCGTCGGACTTGCGCTCGGCGGTGTGCCGCTGCCGCCAGTCGCGGACGTCGTCGATCGCGGACTGCACCGGGGCGCGGCCCGCGTCCTTGTCGGCCAGCGCGAGCGCTTGGGCCAGCTCTCCGCCGCTCTTGGCGGACGCCGGCCCGGCCAGCTTGTTCATGCCGTCCTTGAAGTACGACTCGTACTGGTCGCCCGAACCGCGCGCGACCAGCGTGAGGTTCTCGTCACCGCGGGCCTGGAGCACCGCGATCCGCGCGTTGTTGAGCACCTGCGTCGACTTCGCGCCGTGCGCGTACGAGTCCGCGAGGTCGTTACGGGCCACCGTGTGCGCCGCGACCAGCCACAGCAGCACCACCGCGGACGCGGCGGTCCCGGCGAGCATGCCCCGGTTGAACACCCGGTTGGTGCGGCGGAAGTGGCGCCGCTGCGCCCACCCCAGCGCGGCCAGCGCGATCACGCCCAGGGCCCACGCCGCGTACGGCAGTGACTTCGCGTCGGAGTAGTCGGCGCTCAGGCGGGAGTTCTCCGCCTGGTACAGCTTGTCCGCCGCGTCCAGCAGGCCGCCCGGCTTGCGCATCTGCGTGTCGGCGTACCGCAGGTAGGCGCCGCCCAGCGGCAGGCCCTGCCGGTTGTCGGCCTGGGCGGTGGCCACCAGCTCGGTGTACTGCGGGAGTTGGCTGTTGAGCGCCGAGATCTGGGTGCGGGCCTCTTGCGAGCCAGGGCTGTTCGCGGCGGCGTCGGCGATCAGTTTGGCCGCCTTGGTGATGTCGCTCTGGTAGCGGTCGGAGACGGTCTTCGGCTCCTCGCCGCCGACGAGGAAGCCGCCGGCCACGGTGGCGTCCGCGTCGGCGAGAGAGCGGTAGATCTCGGCGGCGTTCGCGCTCAACGGGGCGCTGTGGTCGATCACGTTGCCTGCGGCGGACTGACGGTCCACCACCTGCCAGGCGGTGACGGTGCCGAACGCGATGACGAGGGCGGCCAGGAGGGCGCCGATGAGGCGGAGGCGGCCCGGTTCCGTGGTCGCGGCGGAGCGCAGGCGGGTGAGGGATTCGCGCCAGGCGAGCCTGTGCGGGGGGTGGGCGCCGAGAGGGGGCGCGCCGCCGGGCTGTCCCTGCGGGTGGCTGCCGCCCGGGCCCCCGGTCTGTACCGGCACCGCACCTGTCGGCGTCTGCGTCACGCACCCTCCCCACGAAACGTTCTTGCTTGCAGCAGCAGTATGGCGGCCGCCGCCTACCTCTGCACACGCCTCCGGCGGCTCGACGGTTCCGGGGTGCCCCCGCGGGCGGCGGTACCCCCTCCCCGGGGCGGGGTTGCCCCCTCGGCCGACCCGCACTCTCCCCCGTCCGGGGGCGCCCTCGCGGGCAGGCGGTGCTCCTTCCCCGTGCCGGGGGTGCCCTTGCGGCTGAGGGTGCTTTGCGGGTGCGCGGCCGGCCGGCGCGGCGTGGTCGGGGGCCCGCGGGCCCAGCCCCCGCGGCGTCGTTTCCGGACC
>NZ_FNVU01000005.1 GCF_900107965.1 Actinacidiphila yanglinensis
TGTCCGCCCACCCGTTGGTGTCCATGTGCAGGTTCTGGCAGTCCTTGGCCAACTGGATCGCGTGGTCGCGCGAGTAGTCGGTCACGTTCGGGAAGGCCATGTGGTGCAGGATGATCTTGTTGGTCTGGTTGCCGGTGATCTGGATCGGGCTGGACGGGGGCCGGGCGCCCCAGGTGTCGCAGTCGATGATCCAGGGGAACTCGGCGGACGGCGTCGAGGGCGTGGCGCCCGCCGCCCGCGCGGCACCGGGGAAGGCCAGTTCGGTGCCGACGACCGCGGCCACCGCCCCTCCCAGACCCACCTTGAACAGGGTGCGGCGATCGACCTCGTGCTCGTGGACGGCCATGCAGTCTCCCGTGACGGACGTGCGAACGTGTCGGACATACGGACATGCGGAGGTGCGGACGGACGGCGGTGCTGACGGTGCGGGCCGTGCTGACGGTGCTGACGAACGGAGGTGCGGGGGTACGCGGCACCGGCGGCCGGTACGACCGCCGGTGGCATCCCGGAGAATATGCGGCGAACTGATGCTTCACCAGAAGCTCTTCGAGATCGTCATGACATCGGCCGCCGAATGTCCGTCAAAAGCCGGGCATGCGCGCCCTTTTCGCCCCCCGTCCGGCCGGGTCCCGTATACGGGGGCGCCGGTCCCGCCGGGCGTCCGCGGGCCCGGCCGGATCACTCCCGGCCGGACGGGGGCGAGAGCCGCGGCGGCCCGCCGGCGGTGGCGAGCGCCTCGGCGTGCAGAACGGCGGCCACGCGGCCGACGGACCGCTCCGGCCGGAGCGGAAGGCGGGCCAGGAGCAGCCGCCGCTGCTCCTGGGGGCCGCCTCGGACCGGCAGGATACGCACCCCGGGCGGCGCGACGGACGCGAGGGTGGCCGGCACCGTGGTCAACCCGCAGCCGGCGGCGACGAGATGGAGCTTGGCCAGCCAGTCGCGGGCGGTGAGGACGATCTCCGGCCGCTCGTCCAGGCCCGGCCAGACCCCCATCAGCCGGTCCTCCTCCGACGAGGAGCCGGCGATCCACCGCTGCCCGCGCAGGTCGGCGACGTCCACGTAGTCGCCGCGGGCCAGCGGGTGGGCGGCCGGCACCGCCAGGCACAGGACACGCTCGGTCAGTGTCTGCAGGGCGAGCGGGGGCGACTCCGTGTCGGGCGCCCTGAAGGGCGGCGCGGAGGCGAGCAGGGCGAGGTCGATGCTGCCGGCCCGCAGCGCGCGGGCGAGCGCGGGGGTGCCGCCCTCGCGGCCGACGACCTTCAGGTCGGGGTCGGTGCGGCGGAGCTCGGCGAGGGCCCGCGGCACCAGGACGGCGCCCGCGCTGGGCACCCATCCCAGGCGTACCGTCCCGCCCTGCCCCGGCAGGCCGGTCAGCTCGCGCGCGGTGGCCTCGATCTCGTCGAGCACGGTCACGGCGCGCCGCATGACGATGCGGCCGGCGTCGGTGAGCCGCACGCCGTCCCGCCGTCGCTCCAGCAGTTCGGCGCCCGCCGCCCGCTCGATCGCCGCGATCTGCCGGGAGACCGCGGACTGGGTGTAGCCGAGCGACGCGGCGGCAGCGGTGAAGGTGCCCTGCTCGGCCACGGCGCGCAGCACGCGCAGGGCGGTCAGCGAGACATCGGTGAAGTCCATGACGTTTACGCATAGCACCAGTGCCCAACTTTCGTTGGACTCATGGAGCCGGCCGTTCCTAGCGTGGAGCCATGGACACCTCCCGTATCGCCCTCGTCACGGGCGCCAACCAGGGACTCGGCCGGGCTCTCGTCGAAGGGCTCGCCGCCCGCCTGCACCAGGACGACCTGGTCCTGCTCACCGGCCGCAACCGGCAGCGGGTGCGGGACGCGGCGCGCGAGGTCGCGCAGGCGCCCTCGACCCGGGCCCGCGTCCAGGGCGAGGTCCTGGACGTCACGGACACCGGCGCCGTCTCCCGCCTCGCCGAGGACCTGCGGGCCCGCCACGGCGGGGTCGACGTCGTCGTCTCCAACGCGGTCGCGCGCCTGCTGCCGGGCGAGTCGCAGGCCGACCGGGCGGACGAGTTCATCGACGTCTCCAACACCGCCACCCATGCGGTCCTGCGCTCCTTCGGCCCCGTCCTGCGCCCGGGCGGCCGGCTCCTCGTCGTGGCCAGCAGCCTGGGCACCCTCGGCCACCTCGACCCGCGGCTGCACCACCTCTTCGACGGCGCGACCCTCGACCAGGTCGCGTACGCCGTCGAGTCCTGGCGCAGTGCCGTCCACCACCGGACGGCCGCGGAGGAGGGCTGGCCGCTGTGGCTGAACGTGCCGTCGAAGGTGGCCCAGGTGGCCGCCGTGCGCGCGGTCGCCGCCGAGCGCCGCGCGCGCGACCTGGCCACGGGCACCCTGGTAGCCGCCGTGTGCCCCGGCATGGTCGACACCCCCACCTCGCGCCCGTGGTTCGAGGACCACGGCCAGGCGCAGTCGCCCGCGCGGGCCGCCGCGGCCCTGCTCGACCTGATCCTCGACGAGCACGTCGACCCCGGCCTCTACGGCGAGCTGGTCCGCTTCGGCCGGGCATTGGACTGGCACTCCGGCACACCGCCGGTGGAGCAGGACCGCCTGCTCACCCCCTGACGACGCCGCGGCCGGCCGCCCCCGCACGAACCGGCACGCCCCTGACGACCCCGTACGACCCCGTAGACCCGAGGAGTTCCCCGATGAGCCGCATCACCACCCCGTTCGGATTCGGCACCACCGCGGCCGAGGCAGCGGAAGGGATCGACCTCCGCGGCCGCCGCGCCGTCGTCACCGGCGCCTCCTCCGGGCTGGGCGCGGAGACGGCCCGCGCCCTGGCCTCCACCGGCGCGGAGGTCACCCTCGCGGTACGCGACACCACGGCGGGCGAGCGCGTCGCCAAGGAGATCACCGCCGCCACCGGGAACCGGGCGGTGCACGTCGCACCCCTCGACCTGGCCGACCCCGCGTCGGTCGCCGCCTTCACCGCCTCCTGGCAGGGGCCGCTGCACGTCCTGGTCAACAACGCCGGTGTCATGGCCTGCCCCGAGCAGTACACCGCGCAGGGCTGGGAGTGGCAGTTCGCCACCAACCACCTGGGCCACTTCGCCCTGGCCACCGGACTGCACGCCGCCCTGGCCGCCGACGGGGGCGCCCGCGTGGTGGCCGTCAGCTCCACCGGGCACCAGCAGTCGCCGATCGTGTGGGACGACGTCCACTTCGCCTTCCGCCGCTACGACCCCTGGCTCGCCTACGGCCAGTCGAAGACCGCGAACGTCCTCTTCGCGGTGGAGGCGAGCCGCCGCTGGGCCGATGACGGCATCACCGCCAACGCGCTCATGCCCGGTGCCATCTACACGAATCTGCAGCGCCACACCGAGGGGCGGGGCAGCGGCCGCGTCCCCGCCGAGCTGATCAAGACCGTGGAGCAGGGCGCCGCGACCTCCGTCGTGCTGGCGACCTCGCCGCTGCTGGACGGGGTCGGGGGCCGCTACTTCGTCGACTGCGCGGAGACCGAGGTCGTCGACCGCCGCACCGGCACCCTGCACGGCGTCGCCCGCTACGCCGTCGACCCGGACGGCGCGCGCCGCCTGTGGGACCTGTCGCACGAACTGCTCGCCCGGGCACGCTGACAGCGCCCTTTCCGGCGGCGATTCGGGCACCTCCGTGATACCGGCCAGGCGCGCGAGTGACGGATGAACGTTTTAGTATGACTTGATGCGACTCGTGGCATGGTGGGCCCTGATCTCGTCGACCTGCGCCCCGGTTCTCCTGGTCGCTGGCTTCACGACGGCGACGCTCCTGGAAGAGCCCGGGTACAACCCGGTGACGCAGACGATCAGCGTGCTGGCGGCCGGCGGCCGGTCCGGGTACTGGGTGTTCACCGGCACCCTGATCGCCGTCGGCGCGTCCTACGTGGCGACGGCCTGGGGCCTGCACGCGGCGAAACCCGCCGGACGACTCTGCCTGGCCGGCGGCGGGGTGGCCGCGATCCTGCTCACGGTGTTCCCGGCCCCCCGCACCGGCGGCTCGCTGTCGCACGGCGCGGTGGTCGGCGTCGGCTTCACCTTGCTGGCCGTGTGGCCGCTCCTTGCCACCCGCCGCGGACGGCGGCGCGCCCCGTGGGGGCTGCGGTTCGTGCCGTCGGTGGTGGTGAGCGGGCTGATGTGGGTCGGCGCCGCCTGGTTCCTGGTCGAGGTGGAGATCAACGGGGCCGCGGGGGTGGCCGAGCGCGTCGTCACCTCGGGCCAGGCGCTGTGGCCGGTCGTGGTCGTGGCCTCCTGCCTCTGGCACGCCCGGCGGCTCGCCCGGCGCCGGGCCCGCCTGTCCGTGGCGGGCCTGCAGCCGTAGCCGGGTCCCGCCCGTTCATGGCGGGCGTGCGGGCCGCGGCCCCGGCGGACGGACCGGGGCCCGGCGGGCGTCAGCCGGCCTCGCCCAGCACCGCGCGCATGAAGTCGAGGTGGTGGACCACCTGGTGCTGCCCGCCGCCCTCGTGCCGGTTGTACGGCCAGACCCGGATGTCCTTCCGGCCCGCGTAGTGGTTGTACGCGGCGAAGACCGTCGAGGGCGGGCAGATCTCGTCCATCAGGCCGACCGCGAACAGGGCGGGCGCGGTCGCGCGGGCGGCGAAGTTGACCCCGTCGAAGTAGGACAGCGTATCGAACACCTGTTCCACCTGGTCCCGGTGGGTGCGCAGGTAGGTCCAGATCTCCCGGTAGGCGTTGCCCTCCACGACGGCCAGCGCCCGCCGGTAGTGGCACAGCGACGGCTGGTCGACGACCGCGGCCCGGACCCCGTCGGCCAGCGCGGCCGCGGCGAGCGCGATCCCGCCGCCCTGGCTGCCGCCGGCCACCGCGATCCGCTCCGAGTCGACCGCCGGGTGGCTGCGGGCGGCGTCCACCGCGCGCACCGCGTCGGTGAACACCCGCCGGTAGTAGTAGTCGGCCGGCTGCTGGATGCCGCGGGTGACCATGCCGGGCGAGGACGACCCGGCGCTGCCGTGCGGGTCGCCCGTGGCACCGGGCTGGAGCGAGCCGCCCTGCCCGCGGGTGTCCATCAGCAGGTGCACGTAGCCGGCGGCCGGCCAGGTCAGCCACTCGTACGGGAAGCCGCGCCCGCCGCCGTAGCCGAGGTAGCCGACCACGCAGGGCCGAGGGGTGCGTGCGGCGGCGGGCACCAGCAGCCAGCCGGCCACCGGGTCACCGCCGAAGCCGGGGAACCGGACGTCGTAGACGCGTACCTCGCTGAGCCGCGCGTCGTACGGCGTGAACTCGGCCGGCCGGTCGTGGCCGCGGGCCTCGGCGAGGGTGGCGGACCAGAACGCGTCGAAGTCCGCGGGTTCCTGACGGTCCGGCAGGTAGCGGCGCAGCTCGTCGAGCGGCAGGTCGGTCTCGGGCACGGGTCTGTCCTCCTGCGGGGCGGTGGTCGGGCGGGGAGGTCCCGGCCGGCGGGACGGCGGGTCCGGTGGCCGGGGAGCCGGGGCTAGGGGTCCAGCCGGTCGGCGCCCTCCACGACGAGACCGGGGGGCGCGGACACCTCGGCCCGGCCGTCGGCGTCGAGGCGTACCGACAGCGGGGCGCCGGCCACCCGCAGACCGCTGACCGTCAGCGGGCCGAACGCGCCCGCCGCGGCCGGGTCGACCCGCAGCCGCCCGCCGGGCACGTCGGCGGCCAGCCCGAGCGCGGCCTGGAGCAGCAGCACGCTCGCGGCGGCCGACCACGCCTGCGGCCGGCAGGCGGCGGGGTAGGGCGCGGGCGCCTCGTCGTACCCGTCGCCGTGCCCCGCGTACAGCTCCGGCAGGCGGGCCTCGAAGCCGGCCGAGGCGGCCACGACGCCCCGGGCCAGCGGGACGGCCTGCTCGGGGAAGCCGGCCCGGACCAGCCCGTGCACGGCTATCGCGGTGTCATGCGGCCAGACCGAACCGACGTGGTAGCCCAGCGGGTTGAAGCCGGCGTTGCGGCGGCTGAGGGTGCGCAGCCCGAAGCCGCTGTCGAGGTCGGGGCCGGCCAGCCGGGCGGCGAGCAGCGCGCTCTCCTCGTGGTCCAGCAGCCCGGTGCCGAGCAGGTGCCCGAACGCCGAGGTGGCGGAGTCGACCGGGCGCTTGTCCGCGTCGAGGGCGACCGCCGGGTAGCGGCCGAGCGCGTCGGAGACCCAGAAGCCCTCCCGGAAGCGGCGGCGCACCGTGGCGGCCCACTCCTCCCAGCGGTCCGCGCCGGGCCGGTCGAAGGCGCGCAGCAGCGCGGCGCCGGCGACGGCGGCCTCGTAGGCGTACGCCTGGACCTCGGACAGGGCGATGGGCGGCGCGGCGAGCCGTCCGTCGCGCCAGCGGATCGAGTCGCCGGAGTCCTTCCAGCCCTGGTTGGCCAGACCGGCGCCGGTGCTGTCGACGTACTCCAGCAGGCCGTCGCCGTCCGCGTCGCCGTGCCGGGCCAGCCACTCCAGGCCGGCCTCGGCGTGCGGCAGAAGGGCGGCGACCTGCTCGGCGGGCATGCCCCAGCGCCAGGCGTCGTGCAGCAGCACGATCCACAGCGGGGTGGCGTCCACGGTGCCGTAGTAGACCGACGGCAGCGCGCGGGCGTCGGCCAGCCGCAGCGACTCGCGGCGCACCTCGTGCAGGATCTTGCCGGGCTGCTCCTCGGTGTGCGGGTCGATGCGGGTCCCCTGGCGGCGGGCCAGGGTGCGCAGGGTGCCCGCCGCCAGTTCGGTGCCGAGCGGCAGCAGCATGCGGGCGGCCCACAGCGAGTCGCGGCCGAAGAGGGTGAGGAACCAGGGGGCGCCCGCGGCCAGGAAGGTGTCGCCGGGGTGGTCCGGGTCGGTGAGCAGCAGGCGTTCCAGGTCGCCCACCGAGCGGGCCACCAGGCGGTCCAGCCGGCGGTCGGCGCTGGCGAGCCGGGGGCGCTGCCACTGCACGCTGCCGGGGACCGGCGCCGGGAACGGGTCGGGACGCGGGTCGTGCACGGTGCACTCGATCACGGCTTCCCAGGCGGTGCCGGGGGCGAGTTCGACGCGGTAGCGCAGTTCTCCGGTCCCGGGCCGTATCGCGGGCGTCCCGGCGGGGACGACCGGCAGGGCCGGGGCGCCGGGTCCGGCGGAGGCATCGGGCTCAACAGGAGCGTCGGATCCGGCGGAGGCATCGCGTTCAACGGGGGCCGCGGCCCGATCCGCGCGGTCGTCCCGGTCCGGGCCGCCGCCGGCCGGGCGCAGCAGCACGCGCAGCCCGTCCTGGTCGCCCCATCGCAGACCGGTGGCCGCGGCATCCGCGGCGTCCGCGGCGGTGTCGGCGCCGTCAGGTGCGCCGCTGCCGCCCGGAGTGCCGGAATCGCCGCGGCCACCGGGGTCGTGGGGTTCGGGCCGCCCGGCGTGGACGGGCGCCGCAGGGCGCGGCCGCAGGTGACGGCCCGCCTTGACGTCGTCCATCCGCGCCAGGTCGGTGCCTGCGGCGACCACCATGGTGAGTGAGACGTGCAGGGCACCGGAATTCGTGATCCGCAGCGTCTCCCGCAGGCGGCCGGGCGTCAAGCGCCGGACCCGGTGCAAGGTGACCGCGGGGTCGGCGGTGAGCTCCCCCACGCCGCGCAGGACCGCGCGGTAGGCCGTCTCGTCGGCCGCCCGCAGGGTGTGCCCGACCGGCGCCAGCGGGACCGGCACGGAGCGCGGTTCCTGCCCGCCGTCGCCGGCCTCGCCGTCGCCGTGCCCGCGCGCTCCGCGGTCCGGATCCGTCTCGAACCGCACCTCCAGCCGGGACAGCGCGCGCCGGTCGCCGTGGAAGAAGCCGTCCGCCCCGCCCGCGAGATCACCACCGGCACGCGAGAGCACCAGGCTCGGCGCGTACACGGTCGTGCAGGCGTCGTGCAGGAACGGCTGGAGCCCCTCCACGGCGCCCGCGGGTGACGGGTGTTGGGGTGCGGGGTTCCCCTGGACAGCCATGTTCACGGTGCTGGGCCTCTCGTCGTGGACGACGGTTGGATCGATCAAATAGCACCATACCCCTTGCCAACCAGGCCCTACAGGGGATTTTATCGTTCCACCAAACGCAGCGCCGCGTCGGAAACGTGGTGCCGCGGGACCCGAAGGACGAGGGAGGCCGTAGGTGGCGCGTGGCAGATCCGCAGGTGGCGGCGGCAGGCCGGTGACGCTGGCCATGGTGGCGCAGCGGGCCGGGGTGTCCGCGCAGACGGTCTCCAACGCGCTCAACTCCCCCGAGTTGCTGGCCGGTGAGACCCTGGAGCGGGTCCGGCGGGCGATCGCCGACCTGGACTACCGGCCGCACCAGGCCGCCCGCTCGCTGCGCACCCGCTCCAGCCGGCTGATCGGCTACGGCGTCGCCCCGACCCCGCCGAGCATCTCCACCTCGGTGCTGGACCGCTTCCTGCACGCGCTGTCCGACTCGGCCGACCTGGCCGGCTACCGGGTGCTGCTGTTCGCCGCACCGGTCGGCGCCGACGACGAGCAGGAGCGCTACGACCAGCTGCTGCGCGACCACTCGGTGGACGCGTTCGTGCTCAGCAACACCCACCGGGGCGACCGGCGGCCGGGCTGGCTGGCCAAGCGGGAGATCCCGTTCGTGGCGTTCGGCCGCTCCTGGGCCGCCCGGGACATCGGCGACTGGGTCGACGTGGACGGCGCGCAGGGCACCGCCGACGCGGTGGACCACCTGGTGGCCGCCGGGCACCGCAAGATCGGCCTGCTCGGCTGGCCGCGCGGGTCCGGGGTCGGCGACGACCGCGCCCGCGGCTGGCGCGAGGCGATGGAGCGGCACGGGCTGCCGGTGCGCGGCCTGCGGCAGGCGGCCGAGGACGACGCGAAGGCAGCCCAACTGGCCGTGGCCCCGCTGCTGGACGGCCCCGGCGGCGTGACCGCCGTGGTCGCGGTGAGCGACACCCTCGCGCTGGGCGTCTACCGGGCGCTGCGCGAGCGCGGCCGGACCCCCGGCGCGGACGTGGCCGTGGTCGGCTTCGACGACTCGCCGGCCGCCGCGCTGCTCTCCCCGAGCCTCAGCAGCCTGCACCAGCCGCTGGAGGAGGTGGGGCGTGCCTGCACCCGGCTGCTGGTGGCGCGACTGAAGGACCCGCGGGCGGCGCCGCAACGGCTGCTGCTCGCACCGGAACTGGTGGTCCGGGAGAGCTCCGCACCGCACCCCGGATCCCTTGCCGACCCCCCACGGGACGAGCCCCCGCACTCCCGCCGGGACCCGCACACGCCGCCCCCGCCGGACCCGCCCGCGGTTCCGGACGCTCACCCGCCCACCGCCAACCGCACCGCCTCGGAGTGATGATGAACGTACGTAGAGCCGCCCCCGCCGCCCTCTGCGGCGCCCTCCTTCTCGCCGGCTGCTCGTCGGGCTTCGGCAGCGACTCCAGCAGCAAGCAGGACTCGGAAGGCAAGCAGCACCTCACCGTGATGATCGGCTCGTCCGGCGACGCCGAGACCAACGCGGTGAAGGCCGCCGCCGCGGCCTGGGCGAAGAAGACCGGCAACACCGTCACGGTCACCGCCGCGCAGAACCTCGACCAGCAGCTCGGCCAGTCGCTGGCGGGCGGCAAGCCGCCGGACGTCTTCTACGTCGGCTCCAACACCTTCGCCAACTACGCGAAGGGCAACTCGCTGTACACGTACGGCGACCAGCTCTCGTACCAGAACGACTTCTCCGACTCGCTGCGCAAGTCCTTCTCCTACAACGGGAAGTTCGTCTGCGCGCCCAAGGACACCTCGACGCTGGCCCTGGCGGTCAACACCGCCATGTGGCAGAAGGCCGGGCTGACCGCGGCCGACTACCCCACCACCTGGCCGCAGTTGGAGAAGGTCGCCAAGAAGCTCACCTCCTCCAAGGTGACCGGGCTGGTGGTGGACGCCTCCTACAACGAGCTGGGCGTCTTCATGAAGCAGGCCGGCGGCTGGATAACCGACCCCGGGCAGGCCGCGATGACCGCCGACAGCGCCGCGAACGTCAAGGCGCTGACGTTCGTGAAGAAGCTGCTCAAGGAGGGGGCGCTGAAGTACCCCAAGCAGGTCGACACCGGCTGGGGCGGCGAGGCGCTGGGCACCCAGAAGGCCGCGATGACCATCGAGGGCAACTGGCTGACCGGCGCGATGGCCTCGGACTACCCCAAGGTCGGGTACAAGGTCCTGCCGCTGCCGGTGGGTTCGGCCGGCAAGGGCACCCTGTCCTTCAGCACGTGCTGGGGCATCGCCAACAAGAGCGCCCACCACGCGGCGGACGTCTCCCTGGTGAAGGCGTTCACCGCCGTACCGCAGGAGCTCACCTTCGCCGGCGCCTACGGGGTGCTGCCCTCCCGGACCAGCGCGCTGGCGGCCTACAGCGCGAAGTACCCCGCGAACAAGGCGTTCGCCGACGGTGAGTCCTACGGGCAGGGGCCGGTGACGCTCCCCGGCTTCACCAAGGTGCTCGCGCAGTTCGACACCGACCTGGCCGGGCTGGCCACGGCCGACCCGAAGACGATCCTGTCCAGCCTCCAGAAGAACGGAACGGCCGCGCTCGGTTCGGGCGGCTGACCCCGGTCCGGGAGCGGCGTCGGACCAGCGGGCACGTGTGAAGGGAAGCACCATGCGCAAGGAGCAGCAGGGCGGCACGGCGGCCGTCGCACTGCCCGCGGTCCGCACCCGGCCGACCGGGCGTACCGGTCCGGCCGGCACCGGCCGGACCGGACCCGGCGGGCGGTCCCGGCGCGGGATCAGGGACCGGCAGGGCCGGTGGGGCTGGCTGTTCGTCAGCCCGATGGTGATCGTGCTCGGGCTGTTCCTGCTGCTGCCGATCCTGATGGCGCTGTGGGTCAGCCTGCTGCACTGGGACGGCCAGTCCGACCCGTTCACGTCGGCGGCGGACTTCGTCGGGGTGCGCAACTACACCGACCTGTTCGGCAGCAGCGGCGGCCTGACCCACCAACTCTTCATGATCTCGCTGCGCAACAACCTGTACTACGTGCTGCTGGTCGTGCCGTTGCAGACCGTGCTGGCGCTGGGCCTGGCGCTCGCGGTCAACAGCCGCCGGCTGCGCCGCAAGGGGCCGCTGCGCACCGCGTTCTTCTTCCCGTCCGTCACCAGCTCGATCGCGATCTCCACCGTCTTCCTCTTCCTGTTCCAGGGCAGCGGCGCGGTGAACGCGCTGCTGAAGTGGGTGGGCATCAGCGGGCCGAAGTGGTTCACCGACGCGCACGGCCTGGTGTGGTCGGTGCTGGGCGCGGTCGGCCTGGTCGACCCGGACAAGCCGGTGCACGCGCTGGCCGCGCACGGCGTGCTGGGGCTGTCCTGGTGGGACTGGCTGGCCGGGCCGTCGATCGCGATGTGCACCATCATCGTGCTGGCGGTGTGGACCACCTCCGGCACCTTCATGCTGATGTTCCTGGCCGCGCTGCAGGACGTGCCCGCCGAACTGGAGGAGCAGGCCACGGTCGACGGCGCGAGCCGCTGGCAGTCGCTGCGCCACGTCACGCTGCCGGCACTGCGCCCGGTGATCTTCCTGGTGGTCACCCTCGGACTGATCGGCACCTGGCAGGTCTTCGACGCGGTCTACGTGATGAGCCAGGGCGCGCCGGGCAACACCACCCTCACGCCGGCCTACCTGTCGTACACCTCCGGCTTCCAGGACAGCGACTACGGCCACGCGGCCGCGATCGCGTTCGTGCTGCTGGCGATCATCATGCTGGTGCAGCGGGTGCTGCTGCGGGAGCGCGACGGTCAACCGAGCCGGATCCGCCGGCTCCTGGGGAGGAACCGATGAGCATCGTCCGCGGCACCACGCGCGGGACCGCCGACCGGGCCGCCCGGCGGCGCCCGCGGCGCTCGGCCACCACCGCCCTCCTGCTGGGCGTGACGGTGCTGCTCGGCGTGGTGTACGTCCTGCCGTTCGTGATCCAGCTGGTGACGTCCTTCAAGACCGATCCCGACGCGGCGTCCCATCCGCTGTCGCTGCTGCCGAACCCGTTCACGCTGGACTCCTACCGGCGGCTGTTCGGGCTCGGCGGGTCCGGCGAGTCGGTGCCGTTCATGCGCTGGCTGGGCAACTCCGTGCTGGTCACCGTCTTCGTCACCGTCGGCCGGGTGTTCTTCGACTCGCTCGCCGGGTACGCCCTGGCCCGGCTGGACTTCCGCGGCCGGAACCTGCTCTTCAACGGGCTGCTGACGGTGATGTCGGTGCCCGGCGTGGTGCTGCTCATCCCGAAGTTCCTGGTCCTCAACGAGCTGGGCATGTTCGACACCTACGCGGGCATGATCGTGCCCCTGCTGGTGGACGCGGCCGGGGTGTTCGTCATGCGCCAGTTCTTCCTGTCGGTGCCCAAGGAGGTGGAGGAGGCGGCCCGGATCGACGGCGCGGGGATCTTCCGCACCTTCTGGTCGGTGGTGCTGCCGATGGCGCGCCCCGCCCTGATCACGCTCACCATCCTCTCCTTCCAGTCGTCCTGGAACGAGTTCACCCACTTCCTGGTCGCCACCCAGTCCCCGCAGTACGAGACCCTGACCACCGGCCTGGCCCGCTTCGTCTCCGGCAGCCTCAGCGCCGGCACCCAGTACCCGCTGAAACTCACCGCGGCCCTGGTCGCCACCATCCCGGTGGCGGTGCTGTTCTTCGTCTTCCAGCGCCACTTCGTGCGCGGCGCGAACTCCGGCTCCGTGAAGGGCTGAACCGGCCCGCGCCACCGGGGCCCGCGAAACCTCCCTCACCCGCATGAAGTTCGCAGACCGGTCCAAAGCCCCGTGCCGCCCCTTTTGCATACGCCGCACGTCACGGGGCAGGGGCCGGGGCAACGGGGCAACGGAGCCGCGGGTGAGGAGACAGTACGCATGGTGGAGACGACCAAGCCCACCGTCGGGTCCCCCGACGACGGTGCGGCCGGGGGGACCCGGCTGCGCCGGGACATGGGGCGGGTCAGCCTGCTGTTCGCCGGCGTGGGCTCGATCATCGGCTCGGGCTGGCTGTTCGGCGCCCTCAACGCCGCCCGGATCGCCGGGCCGGCCTCGATCTTCTCGTGGGCGATCGCCGCGGTGATGATCCTGCTGATCGGGCTCTGCTTCGCCGAACTGGGCACGATGTTCCCGGTCTCCGGCGGGGTGGTCCGCTTCCCGCACCTGTCGTTCGGCTCGTTCGCCAGCTACACCATGGGCTGGATCACCTGGGTCGCCGCCGCGACCGTCGCGCCGATCGAGGTCGAGGGCGCCCTCCAGTACGCCACCAAGTGGGCTGATTTCACCCAGCCGCACGCCAACGGCTCGCACACGCTGACCGGCCTGGGCTACCTGGTCGCCGTCCTCGGTATGGCCTTCTTCGTCACCCTGAACTACTTCGGCATCCGCTGGTTCGCCCGGGTGAACAACGTCCTGGTGTGGTGGAAGCTCGCGATCATCCTCACCGTGGTGCTGGCGTTCCTGTTCACCGCCTTCCACGGCCACAACTTCAGCGCCAAGGAGTACGGCGGGTTCGCCCCCGGCGGCGCGAAGGGCGTGTTCACGGCGATCTCCACGGCCGGGATCACCTTCTCCTTCCTGGGCTTCCGGCAGGCGGTCGAACTCGCCGGCGAGACCGACGACCCCAAGCGCAACGTGCCGTTCGCGATCATCGGCTCGGTGCTGCTCACCGGCGCGATCTACGTCGCGCTGGAAGTCGCCTTCCTCGCCGCCGTCCCCGGCCACGACCTCAGGTCCTCCGGCGGCTGGCTCTCGCTGCAGTTCGCCAACGACTTCGGCCCGCTCGCCGCCATCGCCGGCGCGATCGGCCTGGGCTGGCTCGCCTACCTGCTCTACGTCGACGCCGTGATCTCCCCCGCCGACACCGGCCTGATCTACACCACCGTCACCGCCCGCATCTCCTACGCGATGGCCCGCAACGGCAACGCGCCCAAGCAGCTGTCCGCCACCACCTCGCGCGGCGCCCCGCTGGTCAGCCTGATCGTCACCTTCGTCCTCGGGCTGATCGTCTTCCTGCCCTTCCCGAGCTGGCAGCAGCTCGTCGGCTTCATCACCTCCGCCACGGTGCTGTCGTTCGGCTCCGGGCCGCTGGTGCTGGCCGCGCTGCGCCGCCAGGTGCCCGAGCAGGAGCGGCCGTTCCGGGTGCCGGGCGGCGACGTGATCCCCTTCCTCGGCCTGTACTCCGCGAACCTGATCGTCTACTGGGCCGGCTGGAACACCAACTGGAAGCTGTTCGCGACCATCGGCATCGGCTTCGTGCTGCTCGCCGTCTTCGAGGCGACCAGCCGGGAGACCCCCGACCTGGAGTGGCGCGCGGGTGCGACCTGGGTGATGCCGTGGCTGATCGGCCTCGCGCTCGTCAGCTGGGCCGGCGACTACGACGGCGGGCGCGGCTGGATCGGCCTGGGCTGGGGCTTCGTGGTCAACCTCGCCCTCGCCGCGATCGTCTACCTGCTGGCGCTGCGGGTACGGCTGCCCGAGCCGACCGTCCGCGCGCACATCGCGCATGCCGTCGAGGAGGCCGAGGCGGAGCAGGCGGAACTCGGCGCGACCCCCTGACCCGGCCCCGCCGGCCCGGACCCGTACGCGGTCCGGGCCGGGCCGGCGGGCTCAGCGCCCTCCCGCGAACACCCCGCCGGGAAAAGCCCCGTGCGCGATCGCGGTACGGCTCAGCCGGCCGCCGATCCCGGTGAGCCGGGCCGTCGCGTCCTCGCCGAGGTGCCGGTAGGGATCGGCGGCCAGCCGGTCGGTCATCTGCTCGAGGTCGCGCCGCAGTTCGGTGCCCGCGGCGGTGAGGGCGCCGCCGGCGTCGAGCAGGCCGCGCTCGCGCAGCCGGTCGCAGGCGGCGGACCACTCCTCGCGGCTCCAGCCGCGGCTGGCCCGGGCGAACTCCGGGACGAAGCCCTTTCCGGTCGCCGTGTGGGTGACCAGCGACTCGATCCCGTCCAGCCCGTGCGCCGCCAGCGCCGCGATGTGGCCGTCGCCGCGGTGCTCGCGCAGCAGCGTGGCCGCGTGCCAGAGCGCGAGGTGCGGCTGCGGCGGGACAGCCAGGTCGGCGTGCGCGGCGTAGAGCGGCCGCCCGGCGGACGTGCACGCCTCGGTCGCGGTCGCCGCCAGCGCGGCGGCCTCGGCGACCTCCGGGTCCTGCGCGATGTCCGCGCCGAGCAGCCGCTCCAGCGCGGCGCCGGCGGCACGCCACCGCGCGGCGACGACGGCCGCGGGGGCGGCGGCCTGCCAGGCGCGGGGCAGATGGCGGGCGATGAGGGCCGGGCTGAAGTTGTAGAAGGTGGCCGTGACCGCGCCGGCGCCCACCGCCCCCATCGCCGCGGCGCGCCCCGCGAAGTAGCCCATGCCGCCGGGCCCCATGCCGCCCGACCCCATCCCCCCGGACTCCATGCCGCCGGGCTCCAGGCCGATCGCGGTGAACTCCCGCTCGGTCTCCGGGACGAAGTAGATCAGCGAGTGCAGCGGATTGAGCGCGCCGTTGCAGTGCCGGGCCGCCGTGAGCATCATGCGGCCCATCCTCGACCACGGCGCGGCGAAATACTACCGGCGGGTACAGGGGCCTTCGGGAAGCTTTCACAACCTATCGGTTGTACAAGCCAGAGGTTGTGGATAGGCTGGCGGACATGACGGCGGTCGATGTCGAAGACGAGTTGACCCTGGTGTTCTCGGCCCTGGCCGACCCCACCAGGAGGGCGATACTGGCCCGCCTCGCCCGTGGCGACGCCACGGCCGGCGAGCTGGCGGAACCGTTCGCGATCTCCCAGCAGGCGGTCTCGAAGCACCTGAAGGTGCTGGAGGGCGCGCGGCTGATCTCGCGCACCCGGACCGCGCAGGCGCGGCCGTGCGCGCTGGACCCGGTCCGCCTGGACACGGCGGCCGGCTGGATCGCGCGGCACCGGCAGGTCTGGGCCGACCGGCACGACCGCCTGGAAGAGCATCTGGCCGCGCTGCGGGCCGAACAGCAGGGCGACGCCGGCAACGACGAGGAGGCGGCAACGCCATGACCACCAGCACGGACGAGTTCACCTACCGGCGCGTGCACCGGGGCAGCCCCGGGCTGCTCTTCGCCTGCATGACCACGCCCGAGCACCTGGCCCGCTTCTGGGGCCCGGCCGGCACCACCACGCCGATCGACGGCATCGTGGTCGACCTGCGGCCGGGCGGCGCCTTCGAGACCACCATGGTCGGCGGCGACGGCAGCACCCACACGATGCGCGCGGTGTACGCCGAAGTCACCCCGCCCGACCGGCTGGTGTGGATCGAGGCGGGCGTCGAGGGCGGCATGCGCACCACCGTCACCTTCACCGACCTCGGCGACGGCCGCACCGAGGTGGTCACCCACCAGACCAACGTGCCCGCCGCCTACCGCAGCGCCCAGGCGCAGGCCGGCTTCGCCACCAGCCTGGACCGCCTCGACGCCTACGCCGCCGAACTGGCCGCCGCGGGCACGGACCAGGACGCCGGCCCGGAGCAACCCCCGCTCACGTGACGGGTATTGCCGCGTGCCGCCGCTCCGGCCCGGCACGCCGCACCGGGCCCCGCCCGCCGGCGTTACGGGTCAGGACCCCGCGACGAGCACCGCCACCGCGTCGGTGACCACCCGGCGCCGGCGGGCCGTGTCGTTCCCGGCCAGGCGGGTGTCGAACTCGGGGGTGTTGGCACTCCAGAAACCGGACAGGTGCAGCACCAGGCCGAGGAGTTCCTCGGCGGAGAACCGGGTCGGCAGCAGGCCGTCGCGCTGCGCCCCCGCGACCGCCTTGATCTTCGCCGCGTTGCTCTCCATGACCACGGGGATCAGGCTGCCGGTGCCGGCCCGCTCCAGCCGGTACCAGGTCGCGAGCCGCTGCACCCACGGCCGGGCCTCGTAGGAGTCGAAGAGCCGGCCCGCGTACTCGGGCAGATCGGCCGGGTCGATCGGCACGGCGTCGACGGTCTCACGGCACATCGCGTCGAAGACCGCGTCGAACAGGCCGTCCTTGCTGCCGAAGTAGTGGTAGATCTGCGCCTTGTTGCTCTTGGCCGCGGCGGCGATCCGGTCCACCCGGGCGCCCGCGATGCCGTATGCCGCGAACTCCTCCGTCGCCGCGCGCAGCAGCCGGCGGCGGGTGGCCTCCGCATCCCTGTTCATGACGTCCAGGGTATCGACTAACCGGATAGTTGACAAAGGGCGGGGGAAGGTGTCTCCTGGAATTGCTAATCAACCGGTTAGTCAGGAGAGATTTCCCGATCGGAGTGTGCGCCATGCCGTCCACGTCATCCGCTTCTTCCCCCTCGTCCTCCGTCTTCCTGGTCAGCGGCGCCTCGCGCGGGCTGGGCCGCGAGATCGTGCGGGCCGCGGCCGAGGCCGGGCACCGCGTGGTGGCCGGGGTGCGCTCGCCGAAGTCCCTGGAGGATCTCGCCGAGCGGTACGGCGACCGGCTCGTCGTCGTCCCGCTGGACGTGACCGACGACGAGCAGGTCCAGGGGGCCGTCCGCACCGCCGTCGACCGCTTCGGCCGGCTCGACGTGCTGGTCAACAACGCCGGGTATGCCAACGTCGGCTCCGTGGAGGACGTCGACTTCGACGACTTCCGCACGCAGGTCGACACCAACTTCTACGGCGTGGTCCGGCTCACCCGGGCCGCGGTCCCGGTGATGCGCGAGCAGGGGGCCGGGCACATCATCCAGGTCTCCTCGGTCGGCGGCCGGCTGGCCACCCCGGGGCTGTCGGCCTACCAGTCCTCCAAGTGGGCGGTCGGCGGGTTCTCCTCGGTGCTCAACGCGGAGGTCGCTCCGCTCGGTATCAAGGTCACCGTGCTCGAACCCGGGGGGATGTCCACGGAGTGGGCCGGCTCCTCGATGCGGGTGGACCCGATCCGGCCGGAGTACCAGCAGACCGTCGGCGCGTCGGCGGGCATGCACACCAGCGGGTCCGTCACGGCCGCGAGCGATCCGGCGAAGGTCGCCCGGCTCGTACTCGATGTCGTCGCCCTGCCCGAGCCGCCGCTGAGGTTGCTCGTCGGCGCGGATGCGTTTCGCTACGCGACCGCCGCGGGGAGGGCGCTGCTCGCGTCCGACGAGGAGCACCGTGCGCTCAGCGAGTCCACGACGGCCGACGGCGCGACCGCGGAGCACCTCAACCCCTTGGGTCACTAGCCCTCCGGGCTGCCCCGTCCTGTGAGTTGCGGGACCTCACGGTCCACGGTGGTTTGCCGCGCAGTTCCCCGCGCCCCCGGTTTTGTGCAGGTCCCTCCGCGAAAAGAGGGTCACCACCTAGGGACGCGGGGAACGGCTCCCCCAGAGCTTCGCCTGGGAGGTACCCCCCACTAGCCCACCACCGACAGGTGGTCCCTCAACCGGCAGAACGGGGCAGCCGGGTGGGTCAGGGCCGGCCCGACCGGTAGGTCAGTGCCGCTGCGGCGATCGCGAGGGGCCACAGGAGATAGACCCCCGCGGTGGCGAGCAACGCCGCGACGGCGACCAGCGCGCACACCGCGGCAACCCTCCCCTTGGACCCGCGAGGAAGAAGCCGGACCGCCGCGCCCACCCCGACCGCGTACACCGCGACGAACGACCCGGTCGTGAGCAGGACCAGCGGCTGGGTGCCGACACCCGCGAGGGTGGTGGTGAGGAGGGAGACGAACCCGAGCCCGGACACGACCGCGAGGCTCCGCCGCGGCGTCCGCCCGGGCGCGCTGCCGGCGGCGAGCCACCCGGGAAGGGCGCCGTCGCGGCCGAGCGCGGCCCCGAGGTTCGCCGCGCCGGCGTAGTACGCGTTCATCGTGCCCGCCGTGAGCAGGACCGCCGCGACCGCGGCCAGTACGCGCGCCCCACCCCCGAGTCCGCGGGCCATCAGATCGCCGAGCGGTGCGCCGGAGTCCGCGGCGGACGGACCGAGCACGGTGACGACGGCGTACGCGACCAGCAGGTAGAGCACGCCGACCACGACCACGGCGACGCCCGCCGCGCGCGGCAGGTCCCGGGACGGCCGGCGGAACTCCCCGGCCAGGTGCGTGATCGCCTCCCACCCCGCGAAGCTCCACACCAGCAGCCCGGCCGCGGAGCCGATCGAGGTCCAGCCGTGCGGGGCGAACGGGTGCAGGTTGGCGGTGTGCGCGTGCGGCAGCGACAGCCCGACCGCGACCAGCAGCAGGGCGACCAGCAGCCCGGCCAGCCCGAACTGCAGCCGCCCGGTGGCGCGCAGCCCGGCCGCGTTGGCCACGGTGACCAGCACCATCAGCCCGGCGGCCGTCACGGTCGTGGTGGTCGCCCCGCCGCCGACCGCCGCGGCGACGTACGCCCCGCCGAAGTGGGCGGCCGCCGCCGCGCCCGTGGGGACCGCGAGGTAGAAGCACCAGCCGACCACCGCCGACGCGCGCGGGCCGAACGCCCGCATGGCGTAGGTCGCGACGCCTCCCGCGTCGGGGTAGCGCGCGCCGAGCGCGGCGAAGGTCGCGGCCAGCGGCACCGAGACCACCACCAGGGCGAGCCACGCCAGCAGCGAGGCCGGTCCCGCGGCCTTGGCCGCGAGCGCCGGGAGGGCGATCACGCCGGTGCCGAGCACCGCTCCGACGTACATCGCGGTGCCCTGCGGGACCGTGAGGCCGCCGGCCGCGCGGCCCGCCCCGTCGCCACCGGTGCCCGCACCGGCCCGCGGACCGGCTCCGCCGCCCGCCCCGACTCCCGTACCCTGCACCGCCGGTCCGGCGGCGCCGACGCCCTGCCCGTTCACGCTCACCGGACCAGCGTCGCCCGATCGCCGTGCCGCCACCAGCGTCAGTTTTGCCAGGGTGCGCTAAATTTCCGACATGCGCCCGCACATCGTCGCGCTCGCCGTCACCGATGCCACGCCCACCTTCGAACTGGCCGTGCCCTGCGAGGTGTTCGGCATCGACCGGTCCGATCTCGCCGACCCCTGGTACCAGGTGCGGCTGTGCGGCGAGAGCGGCCCTGACGGCGGCCCACGCACTCCCGCCGGGCTGGCGATCCCCACGCCGTACGGCTTCGACGCGCTGCCCGCCGCGGACACCGTGATCGTCGCGGCCTGCGCCCGGCCGGTCCAACTCGCGCCGCCGGCGGCCCTTCTGGCGGCGGTGCGGGCCGCGCACGACCGCGGCCGGCGCATCGTGTCGATCTGCACCGGCGCGTACGTCCTGGCCGCCGCGGGCCTGCTCGACGGCCGCAGGGCGACCACGCACTGGATGAACGCGGTGGACTTCGCGCACCGTTTCCCGGCGGTCGACTTCACGCCGTCGCCGCTCTACACGGACGACGGGGACATCCTCACCTCGGCGGGCACCGGCGCGGCCGTCGACATGTGCCTGCACCTGGTCCGCCGCGACCACGGCGCGGCGGTCGCCAACGAGGTGGCCCGCCGGATGGTGGTGCCCCCGCACCGCGAGGGCGGGCAGTCGCAGTACACCCGGCCGGTCCCCCGGGCGGTGCACGGCGACGAGTTCGCGGCGGTGCTCCAGTGGGCGCAGGAGCGGCTGCACGAGCCGCTGACGGTGCCGGAGCTCGCCCGCCGGGCGGGCCTGGGCGAGCGGACGTTCGCCCGGCGGTTCCGGGAGCGGCTCGGCACCACGCCGTTGCAGTGGCTGCTCCAGCAACGGGTGCGGCTGGCCCAGGAGTTGCTGGAGACCACCGACGAACCGGTGGAACGCGTCGCGCACGCCGCCGGGTTCGGCTCCGCCGCGAACCTGCGGCACCACTTCGCCCGGGTCACCACCATCTCCCCGCAGACCTACCGGCACGTCTTCCGCCGGCGCGCGGCCGCGCAGCTTTCGCCGCGCACGTCTTGACCGCTGTCGGCGGCTGCCGGTGAAGTGGCGGGGTACTGCCGGGATCTTCGTCAGGAGGCGGCGTGTCGACGGAACAACCGCGCGTTTCAGGTCTGGAAGTCCGTTCCATCGACTACGTCCCGTTGCGCGAGCGGCACGGGAAGCTCTGGCACCTGGGCCCGCTGTGGTTCATGTCCAACGCGCAGATAGCCACCCTCGCCGTCGGCCTGATCAGCATCACCAGCGGCGGCAACCTGATCTGGTCGCTGATCTCCATCGTGCTGGGCACCGCGCTCGGCACGTTCTTCATGGCGTTCCACTCCGCGCAGGGACCGCAGCTGGGCCTGCCCCAGATGATCCAGTCCCGGCCCCAGTTCGGCTACGTCGGCGCACTGCTGGTCTGGCTGTTCGCCTACGTGCAGTACGCCGGGTTCAACGTGTTCAACACGATCCTGGCGGGCCAGGCGATGAGCCGTACCGCGCACGGCGGTGTGAAGTGGTGGGTGGCCGGCGTGACCGTCCTGGCGCTGGTCGTCGCGCTGGTCGGGTACGACGTCATCCACCGCGCCGAGCAGGTCCTCACCTACGTGTTCCTGGCGGTCTTCGGCGTGTTCACCGTCGGGGTGCTGGTGACGCTGCACTACCCGGCCGGGTCGTTCGACCTCGGCGGCTTCAAGTGGACGCCGTTCCTGGCGCAGTTCGGGGTGGTCGCGGGTTACCAGATCAGCTGGGCGATCTACGTGTCGGACTACTCCCGCTACCTGCCGCCGGGTGTCACCGTCCGGAGGACCTTCTACTGGACGTACTTCGGCTCCGCGCTCGGCGGGGCGTGGCTGATGGTGCTGGGCTCGCTGCTCGCCGCGTGGGCGGGCAAGGACTTCGACACCATCGCGTCGATCGACGCGGCCGGCGACAAGGTCTTCGACGGCTTCGGCGCGGTGGTGCTGATCTTCTCGGCGCTGGGCCTGGTCTCGGTCACCGCGCTGAACATGTACGGCGGGTCGCTGACGCTGATCAGCGCGGCCGACTCGATCCGCAAGATCCGCCCGACGGTGAGCGCGCGCCTGCTGACCCTCGCGCTCACCGCGGTCCTGTCGCTGGCCGGCGCGCTCGCGGCGACCTCGCACTTCCTGGAGAACTTCAACAACTTCCTGCTGCTGGTGCTCTACCTGTTCATCCCCTGGACCGCGGTGAACCTGATGGACTACTACGTGGTGCGGCGCGGGCACTACGCCATCGCGGAGATCTTCAAGCCGCACGGCATCTACGGCCGCTGGGGCTGGCGCGGCATCACCGCGTACCTGGTGGGCTTCGGCGCGATGGTGCCCTTCTTCTCGGTGGGCACGCTGTTCACCGGCCCGGCCGCGAAGGCGCTGGACGGCGCGGACATCTCGCTGTTCATCGGCCTGCCGGTGTCCGGGCTGCTCTACTGGTGGCTGGCCCGCACCATCGACGTGGCCGCGGAGACCGAGCTGGCCGAGGCCGAGGCCGCGTCGCTGGAGCCGGCCGAGACGGGGTGAGCGTGGAGACGGGCACGGGACCGGACACGGAAGCGGGCGGAGCAACGGGCGCGGGCGCGGGAACGGACGCCGACGCGCGCGCGGCGGACCGGCAGGAGGTGGCCGCCTTCCGGCGCTCGCTCGGGCTCGACCGCCTGGTGGACGTCCACACGCACTTCATGCCGGAGCGGGTGCTGGCCAAGGTGTGGGCGTACTTCGACGCGGCCGGACCGCTGGTGGGGCGGCACTGGCCGATCGCCTACCGGGGGGAGGAGCGGCAGCGGCTGGAGATGCTGCGCGGTTTCGGCGTGCGCGCCTTCACGTCCCTGCTCTACCCGCACAAGCCGGGGATGGCCCGCTGGCTGAACGAGTGGGCCGCCGATTTCGCCGCCCGCACCCCGGACTGCCTGCACACGGCCACGTTCTTCCCGGAACCGAGCGCCCTGGCCGACGTGCGGCGCGCCCTCGACCAGGGGGCGCGGGTCTTCAAGTGCCATGTCCAGGTGGGCGGGTTCGACCCCAACGACCCTCTGCTGGACGGGGTGTGGCGGCTGCTCGCCGACGAGGGCGTCCCGGTGGTCACGCACTGCGGCTCCGGCCCGGTGCCGGGCGTCCACACCGGTCCGGCACCGATCGCCGCCCTGCTCGGCCGCCATCCCCGGCTGCGGCTGGTCGTCGCCCATCTCGGCATGCCCGAGTACGAGGACTTCCTCGGCCTCGCCGAGCGCCACCCCGGCGTCATGCTCGACACGACCATGGCCTTCACCCCCTTCGCCGAGTCCGAGGCCCCCTTCCCCCGCGCCGCCCTGCCCCGCCTCGCCGCCCTCCAGGACCGCGTCCTGCTCGGCACCGACTACCCCAACATCCCGTACACCTACGCCTCCGCCCTGCACGCGCTGCGCGACACCGGTCTCGGCGTCCCGTGGCTGCGGGCCGTCTGCCACGACAACGCCGCACGCCTCTTCTCCCTCTGAGCCGCAGCCGCCGAGCCCAGCGCGCCCTCGGCCCGTCCGCAGCCCCCGCACCCCTCGCGCGACCCGGGGCGTCAACCTGCGCGAGGGCCGAACGGACAAACGCCACTCCCCGCCGAACGGGGCTTCACCGGCCTGGCCGACCTCGCCGCCGAACGGGTCCCGCCGGGCCGCGGACTCCGCCGGCGACCTCCTGACGTGGCCTTTTGTCCCGGCATCCGCAGGACCGCGCGGCGCGGCGGGCGTGTGCGGCCGGATCGGCGTGACCGTGATGCCCCGCGCGTCCACCAACGGAGCGTCCGGACGCTCTGGTCCAATAACGCATATCGGGCATCAGGAGAACTCACCCATACCACCCATGGAGGCAGTCATGCGGGATGCCGGGCAGGGCGCTCGGGGGCGTACGGCCGTACGCCGGTCGGCGCTCGGGATCGGGTGCGCGGTGGCCGCGCTCGCAGGCGTGGTGGCCGCGCCCGCCGGGCCGGCCGGCGCGATCGGCGGCGCGCCGCACGTGCGCGGCGCGCTGCTCCACCCCGAGCGGGACTGGATGGGCTCGTCCATCGCCGCCCACGAGGGCCGGTCCACCGGGAGCCCCACCGCCCCCGGGGCCGCGACCCGGACCCAGGGCTTCGACGTCAGCAACTGGCAGGGCACCGTCGACTGGGCGGCCGCGTACAGCAAGGGCGCCCGGTTCGCGTACATGAAGGCCACCGAGGGCACCACGTACAAGGACCCGACGTTCAACGCGAACTACACCCACTCCTACAACGCGGGCTTCATCCGCGGCGCCTACCACTTCGCGCGCCCGGACAGCTCCGGCGGCAAGACGCAGGCGGACTACTTCGTCGCGCACGGCGGCGGCTGGTCCAAGGACGGCAAGACGCTGCCGCCGCTGCTGGACATCGAGTACCCGGCCGGCGCCGCCTGCTACGGCCTGAGCAAGACCGCGATGGTCAGCTGGATCAAGGCGTTCGTCGACGAGGTGCACGCCAAGACCACCCGCTGGGCGACCATCTACTCCACCACCGACTGGTGGACCACCTGCACCGGCAACACCGCGTCGTTCGCCGCCCACGACCCGCTGTTCGTGGCGCGTTACGCCTCCAGCGCGGGCAAGCTCCCGGCCGGCTGGCCCTTCTACAGCTTCTGGCAGCACGCCGACTCCGGCACGTTCCCCGGCGACCAGGACTACTTCAACGGCCCGCTCAGCGGGCTGCGCAACCTCGCCAACAACACCTGAGACAGGCGGAGGAGGAAGCCTCCGGCGCGGGCGTCGTACGCCCCGCACAGGGATGGCCGGCCGGGTCCGTGCCGGCCGTCCCTGCGCGGCGCGTGCGACGCCCTTTTCGTCTGCTGACCGGCGGCGGCCGAAAAGGGTCGGTCGAGGGGCGGGTCGCGCGTGCGGGCCGATCACGGCCGCGCCCGGGCCGTCGGGGAAATCGTCCGGCTCCGACCGGATTTGGGCGACCGGTGATCGTCGGTTTTCGGTAAAGCGGCACCGCTGAGCGCCATACGGTATTCCCACAACACTCACGTGGCGTGCACACTACAGGCCGGGTGCGGGTCGTGAACGAGCATGCGGTACAGGGCCGGTGCCTGACGTTTTCCTCTCACGGACCATCACGTTGGAGTCGTCATCACCCACATACACAAACCCCGTAGCCCCCGAAGGCGCGCCGGCGTGGTCGCCACCGCCTCGCTGGCTCTGCTGTCCGGGTCGCTGCTGCTCGCCTCGCCCTCCCAGGCGTCGGCGCCGGCCGCGTCCGCCAGGACCATCACCGGCAGCCACCCTGCCTGGGCCACCGCCTCGGCCGACGCGGGCTCGGTGTCGTCCTCGACCGAGATCACCGGCACCGTGTACCTCGCCGGCCAGGACCCGGCCGGTCTGACCGCGTACGCGACGGCCGTCTCGGACCCGAGCAGCTCCAGTTACGGCAAGTTCCTCACGCCGGCCCAGTACCAGGCCCGTTTCGGGGCCACCAAGGCGCAGATAGCCGCCGTGCAGAAGTGGGCCGAGGACTCCGGTCTGAAGGTGCTCTCCACCACCTCGCACGCGATCACCGTCAAGGGCACCAACTCGGCGCTCACCAAGGCCTTCGGCACCGGTGAGCACCAGTACAAGGTGGCCGGCGAACTGCGTCACGCCCCGGCCGCGAACCTGAAGGTGCCGGCCTCGGTCTCCAGCGCGATCCTCGGCGTCGACGGCCTGTCCTCGACCGCCACCAAGGCGCAGCCCGACTCGCACAAGGTGACCGCCGACGCCGCCACCACGGCCAAGAGCGCCAAGTCCGACAAGGGCCTGCCGACCACGGCGACCTGCTCGGCGTACTGGGGCCAGAAGACCGCCAAGGGCGCGCCGGCCGGGTACACCAGCAAGGACGTGCCGTTCGACCAGTGCTCGCTGTACCCCTCGCAGATCCGCAAGGCGTACGGCATCACCTCCAGCGGTCTGACCGGCAAGGGCTCCACGATCGCCATCGTCGACGCCTACGGCAGCTCCACCATGGAGGCCGACGCCGACCAGTACGCCACCAACCACGGTGACAAGGCGTTCAAGAAGGGCCAGTACACGGAGGTCGTGGACTCGTCCCAGTGGACGGACCAGGACCTGTGCGGCGGCCCGGAGGGCTGGGCCCCCGAGGAGTCCCTCGACGTCGAGATGGCGCACGGCCTCGCCCCCGACGCCAACGTGGTCTACGTCGGTGCGAACTCCTGCAACGACGACGACCTGCTGGCCGCGATCACCACGATCGTCGACAAGCACCTCGCCGATGTCGTCTCCAATTCGTGGGGCGAGATCATGCACACCACGGACAACGCGGACGTGACCGCGTCGGAGATCGCCGCCTACGAGCAGGTCTTCCAGCAGGCCGCGATCGAGGGCATCGGCATCGGCTTCTCGGCCGGCGACTGCGGTGACAGCAGCCCGCTGGCGGCCGCCACCGGCGTCAACTGCCAGGCCGACACCTCTCGCGCCCAGGCCAACTGGCCCGACTCCGACCCGTGGGTGACCTCGGTCGGCGGCACCGCGCTGGGTCTGGCCAACAAGTCCGGCGCGTACGGCTTCGAGACCGACATGGGCACCGCGCGCTCCACGCTGTCCGCGGACGGCAAGAGCTGGACCCCGGCCGCGGCCGCGGCGCCGTTCTACTTCGGTGGCGGCGGCGGTACCAGCGAGGACTTCGCGCAGCCCGGCTACCAGAAGGGCGTCGTCCCCGACACGCTCTCGCACACCCTGATGACCGGTCAGAAGGTGTCCACCGCACAGCGCGTCACCCCGGACATCTCGATGGTCGGTGACCTGTACACCTCCGTGCTCGTCGGCATGTCCGACGGTGCGGCGTACAGCGAGGGCGGCTACGGCGGCACCAGCGTCTCCTCGCCGGAGTTCGCCGCGGTCCAGGCCGACGCGATGCAGGCCGGCCACCACGCGATCGGCTTCGCCAACCCGGGGATCTACGCCCGCTCGCACGTGGTCACCGACGTCGTCGACAAGAACGCCCTGCACAGCAGCACCCCGCTGAGCAGCGTCTACGACGCGGGCGTGGTCAACGGCTCGCTGCTGGTGCGCCTGATCGGCTTCGGCGAGGACACCTCGCTGAACGCGGTGCACGGCTACGACGACGCGACCGGCGTGGGCTCGCCGAACGCCGCCTACCTGAAGTCGTTCGACTTCAAGAAGTAGGCCGCGCGCGGCACCGGTTGAACCGGACGGGTTCCCGGTGGAGGACGACTCCTCCACCGGGGGCCCGTCCGCACGTGTGATCGGATCGACTGAATAATGGACCCGGACGCACCCGCACCTGGGGTGCCGTACGGGGGGACCCGAGCACAGATGGCGAAGCTCAAGCGCGGGGCCGTGGCCGGCCTCGCCACGGCGGGGGTGGCCGCCGCGTTAACGGTGACGCTGATCGCGGTCGGCAATGGAGGCGGCGGCGGGGGCTCCGCCCACGCGAAGGCGGCGCCGCGCAGCACGCAGCCGCCGGTCCGGCACGCACCGACCACCGGCGCCACGCCCAAGTGGGACGGCAAGACCAAGGTGATCGGCGACGGCTCCACGTCCTACACCGGACCGCAACCGAACCAGCCGAGCTGGCACAAGCTCAAACCGGGCGAGAAGCCCCCGCAGTTCGTGGTGTTCTCCTGGGACGGCGCGCTGGAGGGCGACGACCACGACTTCTCCCGCTTCCGCACCCTGGCGAAGCAGTACCACGCCAACATGACGTTCTTCCTCAGCGGCATCTACCTGCTGCCGAAGGACAAGCGCACCCTCTACCACCCGCCGCAGCACCCGCCGGGCTCCTCCGCGATCGACTTCCCCACCGACCAGCACATCACGTGGACGATCGAGCAGCTCCGCCAGGCCTGGGAGGACGGCGACGAGATCGGCACCCACTTCAACGGTCACTTCTGCAAGCCCGACAAGGGCGCGGGAGCGAACTGGAGCACCAAGGAGTGGCTGAGCGAGGCGGACCAGGCGTACTCCTTCGTGCAGAACTGGAAGACCAACACCGGCGACACCGACATCCCGCCGCTGCCCTTCGACTACGCCCAGGAGCTGGTCGGCGGGCGCGCGCCGTGCCTGGAGGGCCAGAAGAACCTGCTGCCCGCCGAGAAGCAGCTGGGCTGGCGGTACGACGCCAGCTCGCCCGGCGACTTCCAGCTCTGGCCGGCGAAGAAGGACGGGGTGTGGAACTTCCCGCTGGAGCTGGTGCCCTACCCCGGCAAGAGCTTCCAGGGCCTGTCGATGGACTTCAACTTCCTCTACAACCAGTCCGGCGGCGACGTCACCGAGGGCGACCCGGCGAAGTACCCGGCGTGGGAGAAGCAGACCCGCCAGGGCTACCTCGACGGCTTCGAGCGGGTCTACAACGGCAGCCGGGCCCCGCTGTTCATCGGCAACCACTTCGAGGACTGGAACGGCGGCATCTACATGCAGGCCGTCGCCGACGTGGTGAAGGACGTCTGCACCAAGAAGGGCGTGGAGTGCGTGTCCTTCAAGGAGCTGTGCGACTGGCTGGACCTGCAGGACCCGGCCGTGGTGGCGAAGCTGCGCAACCTCGACCCGGGCGAGTCCCCGGACTGGTCCACCTTCCTCACGAAGTAGCCGGCGTCGCTCCCGGCCGCGGGTCGCCCGGTGGGCGGACCGCGGCCATGTAGCGGGTCCAGATGTCCGTCGGGTAGTCGCTGCCGGGCTTCTTCTTCGACCGTCCGCCGATGCCGGTGAGCGGCTCCAGCAGTTGCGACTTCGGGTCGATCCGGAACAGCGTGACCGCGGTGGCCATCTCCTGGTCGTAGCCGACGAAGGAGGCCGAGGTGTCGTCCGGCGCGGTGCCCGGCAGACCGGCCAGCCCCGGCCCTGCCTGCGCCACCGCGTGCCCGGCGCCGGCGCCGGTGCCGACCGCGTCGTGCAGCGCGTCGTCCACCTCCCCGGCCACCTTCGGGGTGAACGGGTGCGTGACGGCGGGCGACTTGAGCGGCATCTGCGAGCCCTTCAGGGTGACGCGCAGCACGGAGTACGGATCGGTGTGGGTGCCGCCGGCCGCGAAGGTGGCGTACCCGTCGGCCATCCGAATCGGGCTGGGTGTGGAGGTGCCCAGCGAGAAGTCCGGGATCTGCTCGGCGAAGCCGCTGTCGGGCAGCAGGCCGGCGTCGACGGACGCCTGCCGGACCTGGTTGAGCCCGACGTCCATGCCGAGTTGCGTGACCGGCCCGTTCACGCCGTCCGCGACGGCCTTGCCCAGCGGAATCTTCCCGTACGAACGGCCCCCGGCGTTCGCGGTCTTGACCACTTTCCCGTCCCGGCTCCAGTACGGCCCCTCGGGCGTCTGGATCGGCACCTTGTCGTCGCCGTCGTACGGCGAGGACGGGCTGACGGCGGCGCGTGGCGCGTCCCGGTCGCGGACCACCCCGTCGCGCAGGCCGGCCGCGTACACGAACGGCGCGTAGGTGGTGCCGGCCGGCACGATCGAGATGTCGGCGTCGTCGAAGCCCTGCTTGATGTAGTCCGGTCCGCCGTAGATGGCGAGGATCCGCCCGTCGGTGGCGACGGAGGCGGCGCCGACCCGCACGTCGCGGTCGGCGGGGCGGCCGGCCGGGTCCAGGGTGCCGAGCCGCTTCTTGACGGCGGCGGCCAGCGCATCGACCTTCGGCTTCTGGAAGGTGGTGTAGATCTGGTAGCCGCCGAGGTCGAACTGCTGGTCGGAGATACCGCTGTGGGCCGAGATGTAGGCGCGCGCGGTGTCGACGAGGTAGCCGGTCTGCCCGCTCAGGCCCACCGGCCTGGGCGGCGCGATCGGCTCCGGGAACTTCGTGTAGGTGGCGCGCTGCGCGGCCGACAACTTGCCGGTCTTCACCATCCGGTCCAGCACCCAGCTCCAGCGGTCCACCGCCCGCTGGTGGTTGGCGGCGCTCATCGAAGGGTCGTACTCCCCCGCGCCCTTGAGCAGCGCGGCGAGGAAGGCGGCCTGACTGGGGTTGAGTTGGGAGACGTCCTCGCCGTAGTACGCCTTCGCTGCGCGCTGCACCCCGTAGGCACCGCGGCCGAACCAGCTGGTGTTGAGGTACCCGTCGAGGATCTGCTGCTTGCTCATCTTGCGGTCGAGCTTGATCGCGATGAAGATCTCGGAGATCTTGCGGCTGACCGTCTGGTCCTGGTTGAGGTAGACGTTCTTGACGTACTGCTGGGTGATGGTCGAACCGCCCTGCGTCTCACCGCCGGTGGCCATGGTCGCCACCGCCCGCGTGATGCCCTTCGGGGAGACGCCGGGGTCGGAGTAGAACGACGCGTTCTCGGCCGCGAGCACCGCCGACTGCACGGAGGTCGGTATACGGTCCAGCGGCATCGCCTGCCGGTCGACCGGCCCGACCCGGGCCATCTCGGTGCCGTCCGCCCAGTAGTAGACGTTGTCCTGCTGGGTCGCGTAGGCGTTCAGGTCGGTGGGGATCGCGGTATGTTCGTAGGCCCAGCCGACCAGCGTGACCAGCGCCAGGAGCGCCCAGGTGAACGTCATGATGATCTGCCGCGGTGACGGCAGCCAGCGGCGCCACCCGGTCCGGCCCCGCCGCGGATAGTGCGGGCGCAGCCGGCGTAGCCCCCCCAGCCGCCGCACACCCGGAAGCCGCCGCAGTCCGCCCAGCCTCTTGACGCCCGGAAGCCGCCGCAGCCGCCGCCGGGATCGCCGTAACAGCCGTGCCAGGCGGTTCTCGCTGCCGCCGGCCGCCCGCTTCGGCCATGGCGGGCGGGCCGCCGCCACGCGCCGTGCCAACGCCTTGAACCGCAGCCGCCGTTGTCCCCGCCCGAGCCGTGAAAACATGCACTCTCCTGCCGGCACCCTCGGAAAGGGCGTTCCCCCGCCCCCCAACTGTTCGAATTTAGGGGGGAGTTGAGTGCGGAATGAGGCGAGATCTTCACAGGTCTGTAACAGGGCCCCCGCACCTGGCGCGTCCCGGGACGGCCTCCCCCGGACCGCCGCCGGGCTCTCGGGGCCCGCGTGGGGCGGAGGTTACGCATCCGTGACCCGGGGACCGATGACTTCCGGGCGTGCTGCGGGTCTGACCTGGGTGACAGGACGGATCGCGCCGTGCGCAGCGCGGGCGCGGGGCAGAACGAGGGAGAGTCACCCATGACGGACGACGTGACGCGGATGCTGGACCTGGGCCCTGCCGCGGCGAGGGTCGCCGGGCTCGCCGAGGGCGTGCGCGACGGGCAGTTCGGCGGTCCGACGCCCTGCCCCGAGCTCGCGGTCCGCAACCTGCTCGGCCACCTGATCGGCCTGGCCGCCGCGTTCACCGACGCGGGCCGCAAGGACCTGGGCCCCTCCACCGCGACGCCCCCGGGCACGATCGTGCCGGACATCGACGACGAGGGGTCCTGGCGGACCGCGCTGCCGAAGGTGATGGACGGCCTGGTCGCCACCTGGCAGGACCCGGCCGCCTGGGAGGGCATGACGCAGGCCGGCGGGGTGACCCTCCCCGCCGGGCAGACCGGAGTGGTCGTCCTCAACGAACTGGTGGTGCACGGTTGGGACCTGGCCCGCTCGACCGGCCAGCCCTACCAGCCGGCGCCCGCCGATCTGGAGGCGTGCCACGCGATGCTCGCCCCCTTCGCCGAGCATCACCCCGCGCAGAGCCCGTTCGGCCCCCCGGTCACGGTCCCCGCGGACGCGCCGCTGCTGGACCGGGTCATCGGCCTCACCGGCCGCGACCCCCACTGGCAGCCCGCGTCCTAGGAGCCGGCGCGCACACGGCTCCGCCCCGGGTCCCGGACGGCTCGTCCGGGACCCGGGGCGCGGTGGTACGCGGAGTACGGGAGCGAGCGGCGCCCGGAGAGGTCAGCTCTGGTACGGGTTGGCGCCCTGCGGCGGGACCGGCTGGCCGGCCTGCGGCTGCGGCTGCGCCTGGCTCGCGACCTGCGCCTGGAGCTGCTCGGCCTGCTCCTTGGGCATCGCCGTCTGCGCGCCGCAGAAGGTGCACTGGGTCGAGTACTTGGAGCTGATCGGGAAGAGCGGGATGAAGAACAGCGTGAACTTCATGACCCGCTTGCGGAGCGTGTGCGCCGCCGGGTTGCCGCAACGGCCGCAGAGCAGCGTGATCATCGCGAGCTGGTAGATGTAACTTCTGGTGCCCCAAATGATCATGGTGGTTCGCCTTCCCCCTGGAGTTCCCGCCCCTGCGACGGACTCGCTGTCAAGGAGCACAGTGTGCCGTACCCGGGCGACAACACGGCAGCCGGGCAGCGGAATTTACCTATCCATGCCATTCCGGCGGCGCGGCGGGCGCGGAACGGGCCCGGCCGGGTGCGGAACGGGCCCCGAACGCGTGCGGCCCGCCGCCCCGTTCAGTCCCTGCCGCCGGGCAACGGCGGCCGGGCACCGTCCCGCGCGGTCGCGTAGAGGGCCACTGCCAGCGGCCGGATGCTGGCCAGCCGGTGCTCGCTCTCGTCGGGCGGCGCGGGCAGCGTCTCCCCGGTCAGATCGCGCTCCAGCAGCAGTTCGGCCGCGTGGATGCGCGACCGCACCGTCTTGGCCGCGATCCCCAGCGACAGGGCGGCGGGCTCGAACCGGCAGCCGTGCCGCACCCACTCCCGTACGGTGCGCAGCAGGTCGCGGCGGTCGTCCGCGAGCGGCCGCAGCACCCTCTCCGCCCAGGCCCGCAACGCCGGTTCGGACAGCAGGGTGTGCAGATCCGGTACGGCGCCGTGGTCCGCGTCGTCCCGCCCGACGGGCGGCTCGTTGCCGTACCGCGCGACGATCTGCGCGGCCAGTGACAGCACCACCCGGTCGAGGATGCCGTCCTGGTCGAGGCCGACCGCGTCGAACACCTGCCGCACCCGGCGGGTGACGGTGTTGCGGTGCACCCCGATCACCCGGGCGGTCGCGGACATCTCGAACTCGACCGCCATCGCGGTGGTCTCCAGGATCTGCGTCCCGCCCCTCGGCATCGCCAGCACCGGCCGCAGCAGGCGGGTGGCCCAGGCGCGGGCGACGTCGGGGGCGAGCACGTCGACGATGCCGGTGACCCGGCTGGCCATCGCCACCCGGTCCGGGTTGCGGCCCGCCCGGGTCACGCAGTCGAGCGCCTCGCCGTACGCGTCGGGCACGGCGTCCAGCGGGTGGACGAGGCTGCCGCCGAGCAGCGTGCGGGCGTCGTCGAAGGAGTGCATCAGCCCGTGCAGACCCTCCTCCGCCCGGGCGGTCGAGCAGCGCGGCGCGAGGAAGATCAGGTGCCGCTGGTAGGCGGGGCAGCGCACCGTCAACGCCACGTCGGCCAGCACGCGTTCGGCCTCGCCGAGGACGGTCTCGCGGGAGGCGCGGTTGCAGTCGAGGATGAAGACCCGCACGCTGTCGCTGTCCAGCAGGGAGCCCTCTATCCCCGCGACGACCCGCTGCGCGGCCACGGTGTGCCCGGTCATGAACAGCTGGAACGCCGACAGCCGCACCCCGCGCAGCGCGTCGCCGACCGCCCAGGTGGTGCGGCGCTCGCGCAGCCCCGCCAGCGCCACCCGCAGCGCCTTGGCGGTGTACGCGACCAGCACCGGATCGGGGTCGGGCTCCTTGGTGGCGACCACGAGCGTCGCGTCACCGGCGGCCGACAGCATGACACTCCGCGCGTAGCCGCCTCCCGCAGTGCGCTGACGGATCCCCACGGGCGCGTCGAGCAGGGGCGCGAGCGAGGCGGCCGCCGCCGCGGGCGCGGCGGCGAGCGCCTCGCCGTCCGCGTGCACCAGCACCTCTGCGTCCAGTTCCCTGGCCAGATACGCGGTCAGCTGCCTGACGGTCACCCGCTCGTCGGCGCCGGGCACCGGCAACCGGTCCAGCAGCCCGGCCAGCCGGGCGTTGCGCTGCCTCACCGCGCCCGCGCCCAGCGCGGCGACCTGCGCGGCCAGTTCGCGCCAGGCGACGGTGGGGTGCGGGCCGACCAGCAGCGGCACCCCCGCAGCCGCGGCCGCCGCGACCAGCCCGGCGGTGCGCGGGTCGCCGGCCCGGGTGCCCGCCAGCGCCAGCCCGGCGGCGCCGGCCGCCGCGAGCGTCCGCACCAGCCGGTCGGGGTGGCCTATCCGGCCGGGGTCGGCGACCACCAGCGCCCGCTCGATCAGCGCGCCGGCCAGTTCCGCGTCCGGGTCCCGCGGCACCAGCGCCTGCTCGACCTCGCTGCCGCCGTCGCCGGTGACGAGGGTCAACCCGAAGTCGGGCGCGGACGCGAGGTCGTTGAGAGTGAGCACGCTGGCTCCCGGGGTCGGCGGAGGGCGAGCCGTGCACCGCCGCGCTGCGGCGCGCCGGGTCCGGCCCCCCGGCCAACCGTCCCGTACCACCGACGACATCGGTCCTGCGCGGCTCGCCCGGGTCGTCAACCCCAAGCGTAAGCTCCACTCACCGTCGCCAAAAAGCCCAGGGGGGCGCGAATCGCCCGCGCAGGGCGGCGGAACGGGCCGGTGCGGCATCGGCACGCACCCGGCCAGGACACGTGAACGGTCGGCGATCCCCTCCCCCGAGCGGTGAACCCCCCGTGCCCGCGGACCGCCGACCACGTCGAATCTAAGGTGCGTGCGAGCACCGCACCACGTCCCCCGTGCACCATTTCGCCCGGGTCGACGGCACGCGTGCACCACGCCGTCCCCGACGCACACCCGGCCCGACCTGTGGCGCAGCCGCCCGCGGCGGCCGGCACCCCTCACACTGGCAATCGAGCGCGCCGGGCCCGGCCGGCGCCCGGCGCCCTGACGACGGAAAGGCCGCACCGCACCCTATGAACGCGTCCGCATGAACACCCCGCACGCCGTGAGGACCGCCGGATGAGCAACGCCGCGGCCGAAGCACTCAGCGCCGTCCTCCTGGTCCTCGTCCTGGGTTGCGCGGTGGTCCGCCCCTGGGGGCTGCCGGAAGCGGTCGTGGCGGTGCCGGCCGCCGCGGTGGCCGTCGCCACCGGGGCGATCTCCCTGGACCACGCCCGGGCCGAGGCGCAGCAGCTGGGCCCGGTGATCGGCTTCCTCGCGGCGGTCCTGGTGCTGGCCCAGCTCTGCGACGAGGAAGGACTGTTCACTGCCTGCGGCGGCTGGATGGCCCGCGCGGCCGGCGGCAGCCCGTACCGCCTGCTCGGGCAGGTGTTCGTGCTGGCCTCGGTGATCACCGCGGTGCTCAGCCTGGACGCGACCATCGTGCTGCTCACCCCGGTGGTGTTCGCGACGTCCGCACGGCTGGGCGCCCGGCCCAAACCGCATGTCTACGCCTGCACCCACCTGTCCAACACCGCGTCCCTCCTGTTGCCGGTCTCCAACCTCACCAACCTGCTCGCCCTGGCGGCGAGCGGCCTGAGCTTCACCCGGTTCGCGGCGCTGATGGTGCTGCCCTGGCTGGCCGCGATCGGCGTGGAGTACGTGGTGCTGCGGCGGTTCTTCGGCACCGACCTGGCCGCCGGGGCGAATCCCACCGGGACCACGGAACGGCCGCCGCTGCCCCGGTTCGCGCTCGCCACCGTCGGCTGCACGCTCGCCGGTTTCGTGGTCGCCTCACTGGTCGGGATCAACCCGGCCTGGGCGGCCTTCGCCGGGGCGGCGGTACTCGCGGTGCGCGCGCTGATCCGGCGCCGCACCACCCCCCGTGCCCTGGTCCGGGCAGCCGCTGTGCCCTTCCTGGCCTTCGTGCTCGCGCTGGGCATCGTGGTGCGCGCGCTGGTCGACCACGGACTCGGCTCCGCCCTCGGCCACGCGGTGCCCGGCGGCACCGGCTTTCCCGCGCTGCTCGCCCTGGCCGCGCTGGCCGCGCTCCTGGCGAACCTCATCAACAACCTCCCCGCCGTGCTGGTCCTGCTCCCGCTGACCGCGCCGAACGGCGCGGGCGCGGTCCTCGCCGTCCTGCTCGGCGTCAACATCGGCCCCAACCTCACCTATGCGGGCTCCCTCGCCACCCTGCTGTGGCGGCGTATCGTGCGAGCCCACGAAGCCGAGGTGGACCTCGGCGAGTTCACCCGCCTCGGCGCGATCGCCGTGCCTGCCACGCTGCTGGTCGCGGTGGTGGCACTGTGGCTGTCGCTGACCGTGATCGGAGGCTGATCCCCCTGCCCACGCCCCCGCCGCCGCACCGTCCCCCCGGTCCGCCCGGTCCCCACGAGCCGCCGCACCCCCCGCACCCGCCGCACGTGAGCAGGCCCGGGCCCCCGAAGCAGGGTGGGACGAACGGCGCCGTCCGGCACGTGGTCGCCTGGATCGTCGAGGGCACCTGGCCGGCCTGCGTGGACGCGGTCCGCACCCACGCGCCCGGCGACGCCGACATCGTCCTGGTGCACGTCCCGGAGCCGGAGGTGGCCGGCGCCGCGCACGGCGCGTTCGCCGGCCTGCTGGGCCGCGGCCGGCCGGCCCGCGACCCCGGCCTGGCCCTGTCCGAGCAGGCCACCGCCTCCGGCGAGGCGCTGCTGGCCGAGGCCGCCGCCCGCCTGGCCCGCCCCTGCACCACCCGCCAGCGCACCGGCCGGGTCGAGCGCGAGGTCGTCGCCGAGTCCGACGGCGCCGACCTCCTCGTCCTCGCCCGCGACGGTGACCGCACCCACCTCGGGCCGCACAGCCTCGGCCCGCACAGCCGCTTCATCGTGGACCACGCCCCGTGCGCGGTCCTCCTCGTCTGGCCCGAGTCCGCGCCCGCCCCCGACACGATCCCGCCACCGCCACCGCCTCCCGCCCCCTAGAAGCGTCGCACGCCCCCCGAACAGCTCATCCGTAGAGGCCGCAACGGGTCGCTCGTGCTTCCTTGAGTAGAAGCAGAAGTGCGATCACGAGCCAATGCCGGTTGCCCGACGACCGGCGGGAAGCAGGCCGACATGGCGCCACGTGCACGCGGTTCAGGGCTGATCGGCGAGTTGTCCGCTGAGTTCGCCGGCACCCTGATCCTCATCCTCTTCGGCGTGGGCGTCGTCGCCCAGGTCGTCGCCGGTGGAGCCCTGACCACGCCGCCGGGCGGTCTCGGCGACCACGACAGCATCGCCTGGGCCTGGGGTCTGGGCGTCACGCTCGGCGTGTACCTCGCGGCACGACTGAGCGGCGCCCACCTCAACCCGGCGGTGACCCTGACCCTCGCGGTCTTCAAGGGCTTCTCGTGGGTCAAGGTCGTGCCGTACTGGATCGCCCAGCTGCTCGGCGCGTTCTGCGCCGCGCTGCTGGTGCGGTGGAACTACACCGAAGTACTGGCCCGGGCCGACCCCGGCCACACCTTGAAGACGCAGTTCGTCTTCTCCACGCTGCCCGGCAACGGCAACATCGCCGCGGGCGTGCACGAGTGGGGCGCGTTCCGCGACCAGATCATCGGCACGGCGATCCTGCTGATCCTGATCCTGGCGCTGACCGACCTCCTCAACAACCCGCCCCGCGCGAACCTGGGCCCCTTCATCATCGGCCTGGTCGTGGTGGCGATCGGCATGGCGTGGGGTACGGACGCCGGCTACGCCATCAACCCGGCCCGTGACTTCGGGCCGCGCCTGGCCAGCTACATCACCGGCTACAGCACAGCCTGGCGAGATCAATGGGGCAACCTCTACTGGTGGGTGCCGGTCGCGGGTCCGCTGATCGGCGGCCTCGTCGGCGGCATCGCCTACAAGCTGTTCGTCGGCATGTGGTTGCCCACCGCGGAACCGGAACCTCCGGGCCGTGCACCCATCCCGCAGGAGTGAACCCGGGTGCCCCGGCGAGTCCGGGGAACCCGACGGAGCCCGGGGGTCCGGAGCGGTCACCGCACCGGGCGCCCCGGGCATCGTGCCGAGCCGGTCCGGCTCCCGCACGCCACACCTTCGTTGACCCAGGAGATCCAGGAGAGGCAGCAAGCCATGGCGGACTTCGTCGGCGCGGTGGACCAGGGGACCACCAGCACCCGGTTCATGATCTTCGACCACGACGGGAACGAGGTGGCGCGGCACCAGCTGGAGCACACCCAGTACCTGCCGCGTCCCGGCTGGGTCGAGCACGACCCGACCGAGATCTGGGAGCGCACCAACGTGGTCATCCAGACCGCGGTGCGCAACGCGGGGATCACCGCGGCCGACCTGGCCGCCATCGGCATCACCAACCAGCGTGAGACCACGGTGGTGTGGGACCCGCGCAACGGTCGGCCGTACGGCAACGCGATCGTCTGGCAGGACACGCGGACCGACTCGATCGCCAAGAAGCTGGAGCGCGACGGGCACGGCGACCTGATCCGGCAGCGGGCCGGGCTGCCGCCGGCCACCTACTTCTCCGGCGGCAAGATCAAGTGGATGCTGGAGAACGTCGACGGCCTGCGCGAGGCGGCCGAGCAGGGCCACGCGATCTTCGGCAACACCGACGCGTGGGTGCTGTGGAACCTCACCGGCGGCCCCAAGGGCGGCGGCATCCACGCCACCGACGTCACCAACGCCAGCCGCACCATGCTGATGGACCTGGAGACGCTGGACTGGGACGACGAGCTGCTCGGCATCTTCGGCATCCCGCGCTCGATGATGCCGAAGATCAACCCGTCCTCGCACCCCGAGGCGTTCGGCAAGACCCGTCCGTCCCGGCCGACGACGACCGAGGTGCCGATCTGCGGCGTGCTCGGCGACCAGCAGGCGGCCACCGTCGGCCAGGTGTGCTTCGCGCCCGGCGAGGCGAAGAACACCTACGGCACCGGTAACTTCCTGCTGCTCAACACCGGTACGGAGGCGGTGCGTTCGGAGCACGGCCTGATCACCACGGTCGCCTACAAGTTCGGTGACGCGCCGGCCGTCTACGCGCTGGAGGGTTCCATCGCGGTGACCGGCTCGGCCGTGCAGTGGCTGCGCGACCAGCTGCACATCATCAAGGCGGCGCCGGAGAGCGAGCGGCTGGCCAAGACCGTGGACAGCAGCGACGGCATCTACTTCGTGCCCGCCTTCTCCGGGCTGTTCGCGCCGTACTGGCGCTCCGACGCCCGCGGCGCGATCGTCGGCCTGGCCCGCTTCCACAACGACGGCCACCTGGCCCGGGCGACGCTGGAGTCGATGTGCTACCAGAGCCGCGACGTGGTCGAGGCGATGGAGCAGGACTCCGGCGTGCACCTGGACGTGCTCAAGGTGGACGGCGGCGTCACCGCCAACGACCTGTGCATGCAGACCCAGGCGGACATCCTCGGCGTGCCGGTCAGCCGCCCGGTGGTCGCCGAGACCACCGCGCTCGGTGCCGCGTACGCGGCCGGCCTCGCGGTGGGCTTCTGGCGGGACACCGACGAGCTGCGCGAGCACTGGCACGAGTCGAAGCGGTGGCAGCCGGAGTGGAGCGACGAGCAGCGCGCGACCGGCTACACCGGCTGGAAGAAGGCGGTCGACCGCACACTGGACTGGGTGGACGTCGAGTAGCCGGCAATCCGGCGGAAGGGCGGTTCCGACCTCGTGTCGGGGCCGCCCTTCGACGTGTCCCCCTGCCTTCGGGCCGCTACTCCGGGCGGTGCCAGGCGGTGACGTCGAGCCGTCCGGTGTTGCCGAGATCGACGTAGAGCGGCACCCGCTGCTTCCCCCCGTCGAGGGTGAACTCGAGGGTGGCGGCGCTCGTGGCGGGCACCGTGGACTCCACGACCGTGTTCCGCCAGGCCAGCACCACGACGGCCCGCCCGCCCGGGCGCAGGGTCAGCGCGGTGGGTCCGGGGTCGGTGACGCTGTCCCGGATGTCGTTGCCGTGGTGCACCTGGACGTCGACCGTACGGCCGTCCTCGTCGAGCAGCCGCAGTCGGGGATAACCGTCGACGGCCAGGGCGGTGGTGCCGCAGTTGGTCAGCGTGACCAGGACTTGGCGCAGGCCCATCGCCCCGTCGACCGGGCCGACGCCGACCCTCGCCCCCGTGCCGGTGCAGGTCGGGGTGGGCGGGGCGTGCGGGGTGGTGGTCACGGGCGTGACCGGGGAGGGCACCGGGTGCGTCGCTCCGAAGTCCGGGGGGAGGGTGTCGGTGTGCACCGAGTACGCGCGCGCGGTCCGGACGGCTCCCGGCACGCCGGCCTCGCTCTGCGAGCCGCAGCCGCCAAGTCCGAGGCCCAGCACCGTGGTTCCGGCGAGCGCGACGGCCGCGACCGCGACGGCCCGGCTCCGGCGCTGCCGCGGCGCCGGTGTGGCCCGCGCCGTTTTCGTGGCCCTCGTGGTCCGCATCGCGCGATCATCACATATTCGTTGTCGTTCACGGTCCGATCGGGGCCGGGTGTGGCAAGAATGGGACACACCAGCCCCACCCACGGATCAGGGGGAAACAGGCCATGGCGGGCGCCATTTCACTCACACCGGGCGGCAACACGGCCCTCACCGGCGACCGGGCGCGGGCCGAGGTCGCCGCGACCGGCCCGGCCGTCGACGTGTCCGCGGTCCTGCTCGCCGAGAACCGCAAGGTCCGCGACGACACCGACCTGGTCTTCTACAACCACCCGGCGCAGGACGGCGTCAGCGTGCAGGGCCAGGGCGTCGCCGTCGACCTGCCGCGCGTCCCGCCCGCCGTGCAGACGGTCGCGGTCGTGGTCAGCGTGGACGCGAACCGCCCCGGCGCGGTCTTCGACGGCGCCAGCGGCCTGCGGGTGACGGTCACTTCGGGCGACGGGGTGATCTCCTTCGAGCCCCCGCCGTGCCGGCTCGGCGAGACGGTGGTCGTGCTCGCCGAGTTCTACCGCCGGGCGGGCGCGTGGAAGGTGCGCGCCGTGGGACAGGGGTACGCCGACGGACTCGCCGGGCTGGCCCGCGACTTCGGGGTGTCGGTCGACGACGAGCCGGCCGCGGCCGCGCCGCCGGCGCCGTCCCCGCCCACGGTGCCCGACGCCGTCCTCTCGCCGCCCACCCTCCAGACCCCCTCCCCCGCCCAGCAGTTCGGGCCGCCGCCGGACATGGGCCGGGCGCCCGCCGGCACGGGGCCGGCGCACCCGGGTCCCGCCGCGGCGCCGCCCGCGTGGGCACCGCCGCCGCCCGGAGCCGCGCCCGCGCAGCTGCCGCCGCCCGCGCCGTGGGCACCTCCGGTGGCCCCGCCGCCCGCCGCGCCGCCCGCGCCGCCCCGGGCCGCGCCGCCGATGCCCGCGCAGGCCCCCGCGATCAGCCTGGAGAAGGTCGAGCGGGCCGCGCCCGCTCTGGTGAACCTCTACAAGCAGGCCGGGATCTCCCTGCAGAAGCAGGGCATCACCGGCCAGCGCGCCGCGGTCTACCTCGTGCTCGACCACTCCGCGAGCATGAAGTCGTACTACCGCAGCGGCACCATGCAGCACCTGGCCAACCAGGTCCTCGGGCTGTCCGCGAACCTCGACGACGACGGCGTGGTCCCGGTGGTCTTCTTCAGCAGCCGGGTCGACCTGGTCTCCGAGATCTCGCTCGACAACCACGCCGACCGGGTCGAGGTGCTGCACCGCAAGTTGCCCTGGGGCGGCACCTGTTACGCCCCCGCGATGCGCGCGGTGATCGACCACTACCAGCAATGCGGCGCCACCGACCCCGCGTTCGTGGTCTTCCAGACCGACGGCGAGCCCTTCGACCGCGGCGAGACGAAGCGGCTGCTCCAGCAGACCTGCACGCTGCCGATCTTCTGGCAGTTCGTCGGCTTCGGAAATCCGCGCGGGCTGAAGTTCCTCCGGGGCCTCGACACGCTCAAGGGCCGCGCGATCGACAACGCGGGGTTCTTCGCCGCCGGCCACGATCCGCGCGAGCGCGGCGACGCCGAACTCTACGACTGCCTCATGTCCGAGTTCCCGAGCTGGCTGAAGACGGCCCGCGCGGCCCGGGTGATCCGCTGAACCGGATACCTCCACCCGTGCGGCACTACCGGCATACCACCTTTTCTTCGCACTTCGGCCTGCGGCCCGGCATAAACCAAAGGGCTGCCATGTTGTTATGTGGTTCGGCGACTGCCGTCACAGCTTCATCGGCCATACTGCTTGCCGTGGAGCAGCAGCGCATAGGTTCGATCACCCCGTCCGTGCCCGCCGCCGGCCTCGACCCGGCCTTCGTGCCCGGCCTGACCCCGCCGCGCTCCGACGCGGACGAGGCGGCCGGCACCGTCCCGGAGCAGGCCGGCGCCGCGGAGGACGCGACCGCCGAGGAGCCGCCCGCCGAGGCGGAGGCCGCGGCCGACGACGCCGGCGAGCCGGCGGAGGCCGACGCGGAAGCCGCGGAGGACCCCGAGAGCGCAGGGGACGCCGAGGACACCGCGGACGCCGAGGACCCGGCTCCCGACTTCGAGGTCTCCGACCGGCGCGGCGCGATCATCGCCGACCGGATCGGGGTCCGCTTCCGCCTCGACGAGGAGGAGGCGGACTTCCGCTGGGACGAGATCGCCGCGGTCGAGATCGACACCCCTCGCTTCGGCCGCCGTTTCAGCGTCACCGTCTACACCCCCGAGCGCCGCTGGTACGAGGCCCAGGTCGAGGCCACGTCCCGCGGCCGGCTCAAGGAGTGGACCGCCCAGCTCGACGCCGTCCTCGACACCTACTTCGAGGACGAGGAGGAGAAGGCGGCCAAGGCCGACGCCGAGGCGAAGGCCGAGGAAGCCGGTGCGGACGCGGACGCGGAGACGACCCCCTCGGACACGGCCGCGGAGGCATCCGACGAGGACGCCGAGGCGGAAGCGGACACGGACGCGGACGCGACTTCGGACGACGCGAAGGCGTCGGACGAAGAGGCGGCCGGGTCCCCGGCGGACGACGAGGCGGAGCCGGCCGGCACCGCGTCCAAGGGCGCCAAGAAGTCCTGACCCCGGCTCCCTGAGCGGCGCGGCCCCGCGCACCACGCGCGAGGGGCCGCGCCGCTCAGGGACGCCGAGGGGATTGAGCTGCACGCCACCGGCTGCGCGCTCACCCCCGCTGGGCGGATGCCCCGGGGGTCAGGCCCAGCCGTAGAGCTCCCGAAGGCGGTTGACCACGAGGTTGAACCGCCCGCGGTCCAGCGCGCACGCCTCGCGCCGCATCCCCTGCTCGTGCAGCCGCATCACCCGGTCGAGGACGACCCAGGAGTCGCGGCCCTCGCGGTCCCAGGGCCCGGACCCGAGGGCGAGCCAGTCCCCGCCGTCGTGCCGCTTGCTGGTGAGCTGGACGGCGAGCAGGGTGCCGGCGTCCTCGCGGGCGACCACGAGGACGGGACGGTCCTTGCCGCGTCCGTCGTGCTCCTCGTAAGGGACCCAGGTCCAGACGATCTCGCCGGGGTCGGGGTCGCCGTCGTGGACCGGGGCGTACACGGTACGGACCCGGCCCACGTCGCGCGGGTCGGCCTCGGTGGTGGCGTAGGGGCCGCTGGAGCCCGGGATGTCGGCGTGGCTGTCGGTGAAGGTCGTCACGCGGACGACCGTAGCGGCCCGACCGGCGACGTCACCAGCGGCCGTGCACCTGGGCCCGGATCCGCCGGTCGTACAGGTCGCGCACGCCGTCGAGCACGCTGCCGGGCAGTTCCGGCAGTTCGGCCGCCGCGGCATTGGCCCGGGCCTGCTCCACCGACCGGGCCCCCGGGATCACGCTGCTCACACCGGGCTGCTGGATGATCCAGCGCAGCGCGGTCTGCGCGGGGGTGGCCCCGCGCGGCGCCAGCTCGGCGAACTCGGCCGCCGCCTCCAGCCCGGTCTCGAAGTCGACGCCGGAGAAGGTCTCGCCCTGGTCGAACGCCTCGCCGTGCCGGTTGAACGTCCGGTGGTCGTTCGCCGCGAAGACCGTGTCGCGGGTGTACTTGCCGGTGAGCAGCCCCGACGCCAGCGGCACCCGGGCGATGATCGCGACGCCGGCCTCGGCGGCCGCGGGCAGCACCTCCTCCAGCGGCTTGAGCCGGAACGGGTTGAGGATGATCTGCACGCTGGCCACGCCGGGGCGGGCGATCGCGGTCAGCGCCTCCGCGCAGGTCTCGACGCTGACCGCGTAGTGCGCGACGCGCTTCTCCGCGACCAGGGTGTCCAGCGCGTCGAAGACGGCGTCGGAGGAGTAGACGGCGGTCGGCGGGCAGTGCAGCTGCACCAGGTCGAGGGTGTCGACGCCCAGGTTGGCGCGGGAGCGGTCGTTCCACGCGCGGAAGTTGTCGAGGGAGTAGTTCTCCGGGAGCTGCTCGGCGCGGCGGCCCATCTTCGTGGCCACGAACACGTCGAGTTCGGGGTGTGCCTTCAGGTAGCGCCCGATCAGCTGCTCGCTGCGGCCGTCGCCGTACACGTCCGCGGTGTCGAAGAAGTTCACGCCGGACGCCACCGCGGCGTCCAGCACCGCCACCGCGTCCTCCTCCCGCACCTCCCCCCAGTCCGCCCCCAACTGCCACGTCCCCAACCCCACCACGGAGACTTCTCGGCCGGTCCGGCCCCATACGCGCTTGTCCATGCTCCCGAGCTTACGAGCCCGGGCGCCGGACCCCGAGGCGGGGCGGCCGACCACCGCGGGCCGGGGCGGGCGCCCTAGCGGGTCCGGGGGAACAGGTGCGAGTAGCGGTCGACGAGCGACACCAGCGCCACCCGCTGTCCCGGCGTGATGTCGCCGGCGAGGTCGCTCTCGCGGATGTGCGCGCGGCGCAGGAACTCGTGGGTGTCCATCGCGGTGAGCGGGCGCACCGAGCGGACCAGGGCGGAGACGGTGAGGCCAGCCGCGACCTCGTCCCCGGAGGTGGCCCGGCGCAGGACGCGGGACAGTCCGCTCGCCCCCTCCGCGGCGACCTCACTCAGCAGCAGGGCCCGGCGATGGGCCGCATCGGAGCCGTACAACGTCATACGCCCACCTCGATCGCTCTCGGGATTTTCACCGCATTCACCGATGTTCCTCCCGATTCGTCCCCACGCCACGAGCGTACGCCCGAACCGCCCGGCACAAGACCTGGTAACGATTTTCACTTTCTCTCACCAAGCGCTTGATACTGACAACCGTTTTCACTTAGCGTCGGTCCCCGTGAGAACTTCGATACGCCCCCTCGCCGCAGCCGCCCTCCTCCTGACCGCCGCCACCGCGACGGCCTGCTCGACGTCGTCCGGCGACGCGGCGGGCTCCACCGGCAAGGGCACCGCCCCCGGCGGTGCCGGCACCACCATCCACGTGGTCGCCGCGGAGAACTTCTGGGGGAGCATCGCGACCCAGCTCGGCGGCTCCCACGTCAAGGTGACCAGCATCATCACCAACCCCGAGACCGACCCGCACGACTACGAGCCGACCGCGTCCGACGCCCGCACCGTGGCCGGCGCGCAGTACGCGATCGTCAACGGCATCGGCTACGACGCCTGGGCGGACAAGCTGCTCGCCGCGTCCCCGTCGGCCGGCCGCAAGGACCTGGTCGTCGGCGACCTGGTCGGCATCAAGCCCGGCGGCAACCCGCACCGCTGGTACTCCCCGCAGGACGTGCACCAGGTGATCGAGCGGATCACCGCGGACTACCAGCGGATCGACCCGGCGGACGCGGCCGACTTCGACCGGCTGAAGACCACCTTCGAGAACACCACCCTCGGCCCGTACAACCAGGAGATCGCCACCATCAAGGCGAAGTACACCGGCACCCCGATCGGCGCGTCGGAGTCGATCGTCAGCCCGCTGGCCGACGGACTCGGCCTCAAGATGCTCACGCCGTCCTCGTTCCTCACCGCGATCAGCGAGGGGTCGGACCCGACCGCGCACGACAAGTCCGCGATCGACGCGCAGATCAAGGACCGGAAGATCAGGATCTACGTCTACAACAGCCAGAACTCCACGCCCGACGTGCAGCAGCAGGTCAAGGAGGCGAAGGCGGAGGGCATCCCGGTGGCCACGGTCACCGAGACGCTGACACCCGCGGGCGCGTCGTTCCAGCAGTGGCAGGTGCGCCAGCTCCAGGGGATCGCGGCCGCGCTGGCGAAAGCGACCGGCCGGTGATCCCCGGGCAGGGCGGATCGCAGCCGCCCCCGCGGCGGGCGGACGCAGCGGCTCCGGACGCACCGGCTCCGGCAGGCGCGGCGGACCGGGCGGGCGGGGACGACCCGCGGGCCGGGTCAGGGCAGGCCGGGTCCCCGCATCCCTGCTGCCCCGTCCTGGAGATGCGCGACGCCGCCGTCCGGGTCGGCGACCGCACCCTGTGGTCGGGGGTCGATGTCCGCATCGAGCGGGGCGAGTTCGTCGCGGTACTCGGCCCCAACGGGGTCGGCAAGTCCACGCTGCTCAAGGTGCTGCTCGGCCGGCTCAGGCCCGAACCGGGCAGCGAGATCGAGGTGCTGGGTGCCCGCCCGGGTCGGGCCGGCGACCGGATCGGCTACCTGCCGCAGCGCCGCGGCTTCGACCCGAGCCTGCGGATCAGGGGCACCGACCTGGTGCGGCTCGGCCTGGACGGCGACCGGTGGGGCACTCCCCTGCCCGCTCTCCTGCCGCTGCCCGGCAACCGCCGTCGGGCCCGGGCGGCGGCCGACCGGGTCGCCGAGGTGATCGAGACGGTCGGGGCGAGTGGCTACGCGCACCGTTCGATCGGCGCGTGCTCCGGCGGCGAGCAGCAACGCCTGCTGATCGCCCAGGCGTTGGTACGGCGGCCCGACCTGCTCCTGCTCGACGAGCCGCTGGACAGCCTCGACCTGCCCAACCAGAGCGCGGTGGCCGCACTCGTCGGCCGGATCTGCCACGAGCACGACGTCGCCGTGGTGATGGTCGCCCACGACGTCAACCCGATCCTCCACCACCTGGACCGGGTGGTGTACCTCGCCGAGGGCGGCGCCGTCTCCGGCCGCCCGCACGACGTGATCACCGGCCCCACCCTCAGCCGCCTCTACCGCACCCCGGTCGAGGTCCTGCGGACGTCCGGCGGCCGCCTGGTCGTGGTCGGCGGCCCCGAGGCCCCCGCGCTCCACGCCGACCGCCACCCGCCGCACCGTGCCAGGCCGCGGACGGAACCCGACGTCCCCGAAGGCGCCCGCCCGGTCCGGCACTTCGTCAGGGGGGCGCGGCGTGCGCGTGGTTGAGCTCGCGTCGGGCGGGTTCTCCTGGAACCCGGTCAGCGACGTCACGCAGATGTGGGCGTACCCGTTCATGGTGAACGCCTTCCGCGCGGGGGCGATCGTGGCGGTGCTCGCGGGCTGCGTGGGATGGTTCCTGGTGCTGCGCCGGCAGACCTTCGCCGGCCACTCGCTGGCGATGGTCGGCTTCCCGGGCGCGGCCGGCGCGACGCTGATCGGGGTGAGCGCGTCCGCCGGGTACTTCGGGTTCTGCGTGGCCGCCGCCCTGGTGCTGGCCGCGCTGCCCCGCGCCGGACGGCACTCCGGCGGCGCGGAGGCCGCGCTGACCGGCACCGTCCAGGCGTTCCTGCTCGCCTGCGGCTACCTCTTCGTCGCGCTCTACAAGGGCTTCCTCAACGGCGTGAACGCCCTGCTCTTCGGCAGCTTCCTCGGCATCACCACCGACCAGGTGCTGGTGCTGTTCGTGGTGGCCGCCGCCGCGCTCGCCGGGCTCGCCGCGGTCGGGCGCCCGCTGCTCTTCGCCTCGGCCGATCCCGATGTGGCCGCGGCGCGCGGGGTGCCGGTGCGGGCCCTGGGCACCGTCTTCCTGGTGCTGGTCGGCGCCACGGCCGCCGAGGTCGGGCAGATCACCGGCTCGCTGCTGGTCTTCGCGCTGCTCGTGATGCCCGCGGCCACCGCCCAGGCCCTCACCGCCCGCCCTGCGCTGGGCCTCGCCCTGTCGGTGCTGCTCGCCCTGGCCGCGACCTGGCTCGGCCTGGTCGCGGCGTACTACTCGCCCTACCCGATCGGCTTCTACGTGTCCACGTTCGCGTTCGGCGGGTACGTGCTGGCCCGCGCCGGAAGCGGCACCCTCCGCACCGTACGGAGGCTGTCATGACGGCACCGGTCCGCGCCGCCGCGCTCGCCCGCGCCCACTCACCCGGCGCCGCGCTGGACCAGCTCGCCGCCGGGCCGCTGTCGCACCCGTACTTCCAGCACGCCCTGCTCGCCGGCACCGCCATCGCCGCCGCCTGCGGCCTGGTCGGCTACTTCCTGGTGCTGCGGGCCCAGGTCTTCACCGGGGACGCGCTCAGCCACACCGCGTTCACCGGCGCGCTCGGCGCGCTCGCCCTGGGCTACGACCTGCGGCTGGGCCTGTACGCGACCTGCGTCGTGGTGGCACTGCTGCTCGGCACCCTCGGCAGCGGGGCGAAGGCCGACGACGTGGCGATCGGCAGCCTCTTCTCCTGGACGCTCGGCATGGGCGTGTTCTTCCTGACCGTGTACACCACCACCCGCTCCACGGCGAACGGCGGCGCCGGCACCAGCGTGCTGTTCGGCTCGATCTTCGGGCTGTCGTCGGGGCAGGCCTGGCTCGCCGCGGCCGTCGGCGCCGCCGTGTGCGCGGCCCTGCTCGCCCTCGCCCGACCGCTGCTGTTCGCCTCCATCGACCCGGACGTGGCCGCCGCCCGCGGCCTGCCGGTCCGCGCGCTCGGCTACGGCTTCCTGGTGCTGGTCGGGGTCTGCGCGGCCGAGGCCACCCAGGCGATCGGCTCGCTGCTGCTGCTCGGCCTGCTCGCCGCCCCGGCCGGCGCCGCGCACCGGCTCACCGACCGGCCCTACCGCGCGCTGGCCCTCGCCCCGATCCTCGCCGTCGCCGAGGTGGTCGCGGGGCTCGGCCTCGGCTACGCCGTCCCCGACCTGCCGCCGAGCTTCGCGGTGGTGGCGACCGCGACCGCCGTGTACGCGGCGGCGTACACGGTCCGGCCGGTGGCCGCGGCACACGCCCGCCGCACCGGGCGCCGCCGGCCCGCTGACCTGCCCGTGTTTCCGCTGACGGATACGGGCAACCCGGACAGGACAACCCCCTCGATCCGGAGGTGAAGGTCGTGGCGCACGCGAACGGGTCCGCCAAGTCAGTGGGGACGCTGGTCAAGCAGGGCAGCGAGCAGCTGTCCGACCTGGTGAGACAGGAACTGAAACTGGCGCAGGCCGAGCTGACGCAGAAGGGCAAGCGGGCCGGGATCGGCGGCGGGCTGTTCGGCGCCGCCGGGCTGATGGCCTTCTTCGGCCTCGCCGCCCTGATCACCGCCGCGATCGCCGCGATCGCCGGGCCGCTGACGGTGTGGGCGGCCGCGCTCATCGTGGCGGGCGGGCTGCTGCTCATCGCCGGGATCGCCGCGCTCATCGGCCGCGGCGAGGTGAAGCACGCGGTGCCGCCGGTGCCGGAGGAGACCGTGGACAGCGTCCACCAGGACGTGGTGAGCCTGAAGGAGAGGGCCAGGCGATGACCCCTCGTACCGATCCCCACCTCGCCGAGCTCGAACGGCAGATCGCGGAGACGCGTGAGGCGCTGGGGCAGACCGTGGAGGAACTCGCGGCGAAGGTCGACGTGCCCGCGCGCGCGAAGGAGAAGGCCGCCCGCGCGGCGGAAGGGCTGCGGGCGAAGCTGCCCGGGAAGGGGGCCGGCGGGGGCGACCGCGCGGCGATTCCCGAGGTTTCCGCGGGGGCGGAAGGGTCGGGGGCGCATCGTGTCGAGGTCGCGGAGGGTGCGGCGCCGTCCTCCCGCGCGCGGGTTGCGGCGTTGGCTGCCGCCGGGGTGTCCGCGGCTGCGGCCGGTGCGCTGGTCTGGTTCCACCACGGAGCGGAATAGGGCGACCCTGACCCTCCAGGGTGCCCCTGCCCGCCGGTTGAGGGACCACCTGTCGGTGGTGGGTTGCTCGCGCAGTTCTCCCCCAGCCTGGCGGCTGGGAGGTGCCCCCACGCGCCCCTGGATCTGTGCGGCTCCCTCCGCGAAAGGGGGTCGGGGGCACCCTTGGGGTCAGGCTTGACCTGGAGCGCGCTCCAAGGTGTTCCCTGGGGGGATGGATTACGTGCAGCTCGGTCGGACGGGGCTCAAGGTGAGCCGAGTGGTGCTGGGAACGATGAACTTCGGGGAGGGAGTGGACGAGGAGGGCAGCCACGCGCTGATGGACGCCGCGCTGGACGCGGGCGTGAACTTCTTCGACACGGCGAACATCTACGGGGTGGACGACCGCAAGGGGTACACCGAGGAGATCCTCGGCAACTGGTTCGCCCAGGGCGGCGGCCGGCGGGACAAGGTCGTGCTGGCCACGAAGGTGTACGGCAACGTCACGAACGACGGCAAGGCGTGGCACGAGCAGTCGTGGCCGAACTTCGACCGGCTGTCCGCGCTGAACATCCGCCGCGCGGTGGACGCGAGCCTGAAGCGGCTGCGCACCGACTACATCGACGTCTACCAGTTCCACCACGTCGACCGGGCCACGCCGTGGGAGGAGATCTGGCAGGCGATCGACGTCCTCGTCCAGCAGGGCAAGATCCTCTACGCCGCGTCCAGCAACTTCGCCGGCTGGCACATCGCCCAGGCCAACGAGGCGGCCGCCCGCCGCGGTTCGCTCGGCCTGGTCAGCGAGCAGTGCCTGTACAACCTCTTCGAGCGCCGCGCGGAGAGCGACGTGATCCCCGCCGCGCAGGCGTACGGGCTCGGCGTGATCCCCTGGTCGCCGCTGCACCAGGGCCTGTTGGGCGGCGCGCTGCGCAAGGAGCGGGAGGGCGGCATGGTCCGTACGTCCGGCGGCCGCTCCGGCCGCGGCCTGGCGGACCCGGCGGTGCGGGCACGGATCGAGGGCTATGAAGAGCTCTGCGAGAAGCACGGTGTCGAGCCCGGCGAGGTCGCCCTCGCCTGGCTCCTCACCCGGCCCGGCGTCACCGGCCCCATCGTCGGCCCGCGGACCGCGGCGCAACTCGAATCCGCTCTGCGCGCGGCCGAGTTGACCCTCTCCTCGGAGTTCCTCGGCGAGCTGGACACCCTCTTCCCCGGGCCCGGCCCGGCCCCGGAGTCCTTCGCCTGGTGAGCGTGCGGTGAAACTTCTCCCGGACGCGCGGCTCCGGCGGGCCCGAGGGCTGCGCGTCCGTCTCCCAGTCGGTACGGTGTCCGCGGGAGAGGGAGTAGGGGGAGACGATGGGTGATCAGAGCAGCCAGCAAAAAGTGCCGAACCCGGCCGTGACCGATCTGAAGAACCTGCGCAAGGACCTCGCCACGGACGTCGAGACGTACCGGGACGCGCTGGAGAGCACCGCGAGCGACATGGGCGGCAAGAAGGTCTGGACCGGCAAGGCCGCGAGCGACTGGGAGAAGCAGGTCACCCACCAGCGTTCCCAGGTGAAGACGCAGGTCGACAAGCTGCTGCCGATCATCGACGCGGAGATCGCCAAGCTTCCGGCAGAGGTCTCCCCGGCGGAGGCCAAGCAGTACTACATGGACCAGCGCATGTACACCTGACCGACGCCTCCCGCGCGCCGTGCCGGGGTCACTCCGCCGCCGCGCCGCTACGCAACCGTCAGCACAGCAGGCAGTACCCACGGGGGAGCACACGGATGACCGAGTTCTCGGGGATAGACCCCCTGGCGCTCAAGGGCATGATCTCGTCGTTCAGCACGGACAAGGAGTCCCTGCACGGCGCCTACAACTCCTACTTCTACCGCTTCGGCCAGCACGGCCTGGACACCGCCGCGCTCACCAGCCTCAACACCATCGCGACCTGGATGGACGACCAGGTGCCGGGCCTCAAGCGCCGCTACACCCTGGCGGTCGGCCTGGAGCACGGCGGGGACCTCAAGACCGTCGTGCAGGTGCCCGAGCCGGTGATCAGCAGCGCGGCCGCGCAGAAGCAGGCCCAAGACCTCGCCAAGCAGCTCGCCTCGGTCAAGGAGCTGGACGGCAAGGGCGGCGACCAGTACCACCAGATCGCCCTGGAGCTGGCCAAGCACCAGGACGACCCCGACTACTGCTCGGCCTTCTACGCGGCCCTCAAGCCGCCGAACCTCGCGGTGAGCATGCCGAGCCTGCTGGCCGCCACGGGCAGCAAGACCGCCCCGAAGGACCTGGAGGCGTTCAGCAAGGCGCTGGGCGAGGCGACTCGCGCGCCCTACCCGGCCGCCGGCTTCGACAAGGTGAAGGCGCTGTACACCACCGCTGTGCCCAAGGGCGACTACGGGGCCGGCTGGGACCGGATGGCCATGATGCAGTACGGCGACTTCGACTCGACGTTCGCCGCCGCCGCCACCCGTGCCGCCGTCCTGGACCAGCTCGCCAAGGACCCCAACCAGGACTTCCGCGGCACCATGACCAACGCGCAGCAACTGGGCCTCCCCCAGGACACCGTGGCGATGGCCCTGGGCGTCCTCGGGAACAACGGCCCGGCGGCCTTCACCGCCATCGCGCAGATGGGCGACCCCAAGAACCCCGACCTGCAGGGTCACTTGGACGCCCTCTTCAAGTACGCCAAGTGGGACTCCGACGTCCAGACCAACCTCGGCAAGGCCGTCGACGCCGGCGCCGGTGTCACCGGCCACACCGACGCGCAGGGCAACTGGCACGCGGACCCCGAGAAGCACGACGACTACCAGAGCACCTTCGCGTACTGCGCGATGCTCGCGGCCGGCAACAACGCCGACGAGGTCGACAAGTACTTCGACGGCTGGGCGAAGCAGGACATGGGCCGGCTGGCGGCGTCGTACCCGGCGGAGATGACAGCCGGCGGCAACGACCTCAACCAGAACGTCACGGAGTCCATGCTCGGCGTCCCCGCGGACTACACGAACATCCCGGGCGTCAACCCCGCCTTCACGCTCAGTTCCGCGGACACCTACAAGTTCCTGAAGACCTTCGCGGGCGACGACTCCTACACCGCGCCCTACGACGAGGTGATGGGCAACTTCCAGCACGACATCCTCGTCAAGTGTGCGCAGGAGGACGCGAAGGCCGTCCAAGCCGGCAAGGCGGACCCTCAGCACTACGACATCGCCTCCCTCGCGTTCGGCAACACGGGGCGGCTCCAGTACGACGCCGAAATGAAGGTTCGCGGCGACATGGACGCCTCTGACGAGGCGAACCGTGAGGGGCTCAAGCGCCTGATCATCCTCGGGTCGGAGGTCGCAGGGGAGCCGGAGATGGGCTATGGCGCCACGCTTGCCTGGCGTGTCTTTTCCTTCTCCGCCAAGGAATACGGTGGCGCGGCCTACGTCGACCACGGCGAGGAGCGTACCGAGGGGGTCAACGACAAGAACTACGAGATGCTCATGCAGACCCGCTACAACATGACATCCACGCTGCTGGAGGGTGGCTGGCAGCAGTCGACACCGCTGCCCGACGACCTCAAGGGTCCGGACGGCAAGCTCAAGCCCTTCGAAGAACTCGCCAAGGACAACGACCTCGACTCGTTCAACGACTGGGTCAACGAGCAGCGCACTGTCCCTGGTCATGACGGCGACCCCAGCAGCCCCACGGGTTCGCTCCAGCAGAAGCAAGCCATTGCCGGTGGCCTCATGGACACGTCCCAGGCCGACGGGGTCGCCCACGAAGTGGACGGCGGCTGACCGTCCGGCGGAGTCGAAAAGGCGGTTCCGGGCCCGTCGCAGGACCCGGACCGGCTCAGCCTGTGCGCAGACACTCCGTGTGGCCCGAGACGCTCCACACCTCGGTGGTGGCGTGTTCTCCGGAGGCGGTCGCAGTGACCGTGAGGTGGATGCCGGACTTCTTGTTCACCAGGATCTGGGAGTTGCGGGTGTAGTAGTCGTTCTTCGGCTTCGCGTCGAAATCGATGCTGTAGCCACGGTCCTTCATCCACGCATCGACCACCGTGGTGACGTCCAGATACGTGTGCACCGGGCCGATGGTGAACGTCTGCTGCCCGGCGAAGGTGTAACTCGCCTTGCCGTGCCCGCAGGACACCGCCTTCGTGCCATCCTGGGTGACCGTGAACGGGGTCGTGGCCTTGTTGGACGAGCGCTCCTTCTGCGCCAGCCACTTCGCGTCCGCGGACATCTTCGCCGCGGAGTCGGCCGCTTTCGGCCCGGAGGGCGAGCTGGAGCACGCGGTCGCGGTGAGCGCGAGCACCACCGCGCCCACCGCACAGGCCGAGGTCCACACGGCGCCTCGCGACGGGTGGTGCGGTCGTGCGGACACCGGCATGCGGGCTCCCCCGTGTGTGTGGCCTGACCGGCGCGGTCATGGACGGCAGTTCGGAAACTATCGCACGGCACGCCGGGACGGGAGGGGGCACCCGAGGTCCGCGGGGGAGCCGCCCGCGGACAGAGGGTCGCGCCGGGCGGCTACGACGGGCTGGACGAAGGACGCTGGGGCAGCAGCGCCTTGCAGGTGTCGTACGCCTTGGCCGTCTTCGGGTCGGCGGTGTTGAGGTTGCGCAGCTCACCGAAGGCGCCGCGCCCGCCGGCCGCGCCGCTCGCGCCGGCCGAGGGGGTGGGAAGGGTCACGCCGTGGTCCTTCAGGCACCCGGTGAACGCCTGGATCGCGCTGGCGTCGGCCCCGCTGTTCGCGCCCTGGCCGCCGCGGCCGTTGAACTTCGGCGCCTTGGAGGCGCACGCCTTGAGCGCCTTCTGGGTGGCCGCGTCGGGTGAGGCACCGCCGAGGCCGGGAATGCCGCCGCCCCCGCCGAAGCCGCCACCGAAGCCGCCGCTGGGACGGCCACTCGGACGGCCGCTGGGCGCTCCGCTCGGCCGGGCGCCGCCGGAAGGCCGTTTGAACGTCGGCAGGTTGACGCCGTGCTGCGACAGGCACTGCCGGTAGGCGTTCATGTCCGCGCCGTTGGCGCCGCCGCCCGAGGCGGCCGCGGAGGCGGACGCCGATCCGGAGGCCTTCGCGTCCGCCGACGAGGAACCGCCGGAGGAGCACGCGGTGAGCGCGAGCGCGCCCGAGGCGATGACGGCGACGAACGCCCCGGCGCGCACCGCGATACGGGCCGCGGGCGGCCGGCTGGTGGTCCAGTTCATGTCCGTGGGTCTCCTCGGGTGAAGCGGAGGTCCGCACCACCGGACCCGCGTCCGGCCGTGGCTGCTGACTGTGCGTGCCGCCCGCGCGCACGCACAGGACGCTGAGGACACGCGAGCGACGGTGGAACTGAACCGCATACAAGTGGGGACTGTCGGGGATCGAGCTGTGAGTTCCCGGGGAGTCGCCCGCCCGTACGGCGTGCGGGAGGCGGCCTTTTCGCCCGGTAAGCGGTGCGCTGTCCCTTTCCCGGCCGCCCGGAACGGGGTGGGGGGCACGCGGGTTCCCAGCGAACTCCCAGGATTCTCCCAGGGGTTCAATGGCGTCGGCGTCCAGGATGCGCGCCATGAAGGTGCTCCCACGGCGGCGCAGGGCCGTCCTGATCAACTCGGTGCTCGGCGTGGTGGTCCTCGCGGGCGCCGGCGGTGCCTATGCGGCGGTGCACGACGACGGCAGCGGCAACTCCGCCGGCTCGGGCGGTGCGCGGACCGCGACGGTCACCACGGCGACGGTGTCCGCCACCGTCTCCGGCTCCGGCACGCTCTCCTCCCCGAGCGACGCGGGGCTGAACTTCACCACCGGCGGCACCCTGACCAAGGTCGACGTCAAGCCGGGCGACAAGGTGAAGAAGGGCCAGGTGCTGGCCGAGGTCGACCCGACCTCGGCGAACGAGACACTCCAGCAGGACCAGGCGTCGCTGACGGCGGCGCAGGCGAACCTCACGAAGGTCGAGGAGGGTGAGACCCCGGCCTCGACCGGCAACGACTCCGGCTCGGGTTCCGGCTCGAGCGGCAGCCGCGACAGCGCGGCCAGCCCGACCCCGACGCCGACGCCCACCGTCGACCCGGCCCAACTCGCCTCCGCGCAGGCGCAGCTGACACAGGCGCAGAACGCCGTGGACGCCGCACAGCGCGCGGTGGACGGCTGCGTGCTGAAGGCCGCGGTGAGCGGCACCGTCGCGTCCGTGGACGGCGCGAAGGGCGACACGGTCAGCGGCAGCTCCGGCAGCGGCTCCGGCTCCTCGGGCGGGTCGACCGGTTCCAGTTCCACGACGAGTTCCAGCTCGAGTTCCAGCAGTTCCACCCCGACCGGGTTCGTGGTCCTCACCAACCCCTCGGGCATGCAGGTCAAGGCGGACTTCTCCGAGGCCGACGCGCTGAAGATCAAGGCCGGCCAGACCGCGACCGTCACGCTGAACGCGGAGTCGGGCACCGTGCTCGACGCCAAGGTGCTGTCGATCAGCTCGCTGCCGGTCAGCAGCAGTTCCGGCTCGGGCTCCGGTTCGGGCTCCAGCGGCAGCGCGGTGCAGTACGCCGCCACGCTGACCATCACCAGTGACACCTCGAACCTGCGGACCGGGCTGAGCGCCAGCATCCAGGTGACCACCGGCACGGCGGCGAACGCGCTCAGCGTGCCGACCGCCGCGGTCTCCGGCACCGGCGCCAACCGCACGGTCCTGGTGGTCGGCTCCGACGGCTCGACCACCCGCACCTCCGTGACGGTGGGTGTCGAGGGCGACTCGACCGACCAGATCACCAGCGGTCTCAAGGCGGGGCAGCAGGTGCAGATCCCGCAGGTCGCCTCGTCCGGCAACGGCGGCTTCCCGAGCGGCTCGTTCCCCGGCGGCATCGGTGGCGGTACCAACCGGCTCGGTGGCGCGGGCGGCTTCCGCGCCGGCGGCTTCGGCGGCGGGGGTGGCCGCGGATGAGGCAGGCCCTGGGCAAGCGGCTCGGCGGCTTCGCCGGAGCGGCGTCCGGCCTGCACCGGCTGCGCCGCGGGACGGGTGACGGACCCGGCGCGGCGCTCGGCGCGCGCCCCGACGGCTCGGAGGAGGGCCCGTGGGGGCCGTCCCCGGTCATCGAGGTGCGCTCCCTGCTCAAGACGTACGGGCACGGCGACGCCGCCGTCCGCGCGCTCGGCGGCCCCCCCGACCCGGTCACCGGCCACTCCCCCGGAGTGGACCTGGTGGTCGAGCAGGGCGACATGGTCGCGGTGATGGGCAGTTCGGGCTCCGGCAAGTCCACCCTGATGAACATCCTCGGCTGCCTCGACGTGCCGACCGCCGGCCGCTACCTGCTGGACGGCATCGACGTCGGCGGGCTGGACGAGCACCAGCTCTCCCTGGTCCGCAACCGCAAGATCGGCTTCGTCTTCCAGTCGTTCAACCTGGTGCCGCGCACCCCGGCCCTCGCGCAGGTCGAACTGCCCCTGGCCTACGCCGGGGTGAAGTCCGCCGAGCGGCGGCGCCGGGCGCTGGCCGCGCTCTCCCTGGTCGGGCTCGCCGACCGGGTCGACCACCGCCCCAACGAGCTGTCCGGCGGCCAGCAGCAGCGCGTGGCGGTGGCCCGCGCCCTGGTCACCGCCCCGGCGATGCTGCTCGCCGACGAGCCGACCGGCAACCTGGACAGCCACAGCACCGAGGATGTGCTCGCCATCATCGACCGGCTCAACGCGTCCGGCCGCACCGTCGTACTGATCACCCACGAGGACGAGGTGGCCCGGCACGCCAAGCGGGTGCTGCGGCTGGTGGACGGGCAGGTCGTGGAGGACGTGCGGCAGGCCGCGGTCGACGGGCCGCCGCCCGCGCTGCGCGACCCGGCGCAGTTCGCGTCCGAGCGTCCGCACGCGCTGAGCGGGGGTGCGACCCGGTGAACCCGTTCGAGATCCTGCGGTTCGCCGTCGGCGGGCTCGCCGCGAACAAGGTGCGCTCGGCGCTGACCATGCTCGGCGTGCTGATCGGCGTGGCCGCCGTGATCATCCTGCTCGCGGTCGGCAACGGCTCCTCGCAGTCGGTCAAGGACTCCATCGAGAAGCTGGGCACCAACTCGCTCACGGTCAGTTCCGGCGGCGGCTTCGGGTCCGGCTCGTCCGGCGCGACCAGCACCAAGCCGCTCACGGTGGACGACGCCCGCGCGCTGGCCGACCCCACGGACGCCCCGGACATCGAGTCCGTCGCGCCCGAGGTCACCACCTCGCAGTCGGCGATCTACAACGGCACGTCGCACACCGTGGGGCAGGTCGTGGGCACGTACCCGGCCTACTTCAAGACCTCCAACAGCAAGGTCGACAAGGGCGACTACTTCAGCGACGACGACGTGCTCAACTCGCGCAAGGTCGCCGTGATCGGCTCCACCACCGCGACCGACCTGTTCGGCACCGTCTCGCCGATCGGCAAGAAGCTGGTCATCGGCGGCACCCCGTTCACGGTCGTCGGCGAGCTGGCCACCAAGGGCGGCACCGGCTTCCAGGACCCGGACGACACGGTGATCGCGCCGCTGCCGACCGTGCAGAACGCCTTCACCGGGTTCGGCCCGATCAGCCAGATCCTGGTCGAGGCGAAGTCCGCCGGCGCGACCACGCCCGCGCAGAACGAGATCACCACGATCCTGATGGGCACCCACGGCATCACCGACGCCAACGCGCTCGACTTCCAGGTCAGCACCCAGGCGTCGCTGCTGAGCACCCAGTCCGACACCAACAAGACGTTCACGGTGCTGCTCGGCGCGGTCGCCGCCATCTCGCTGCTGGTCGGCGGGATCGGCATCACCAACATCATGCTGGTCACGGTCACCGAGCGGACCCGGGAGATCGGTATCCGCAAGGCGATCGGCGCCCCCAAGGGGGTCATCCTCGGGCAGTTCCTGGCCGAGTCCACGCTGCTGTCGCTGATCGGCGGCGGCCTCGGGGTGGTCGGCGGGCTGATCGGCTCGCGCTTCACCATCGTCGGCATCAAACCCGCGGTCATCCCGGAGTCGGTGTGGGGCGCGTTCGCCATCGCCGTCGCCATCGGGCTGTTCTTCGGCAGCTATCCGGCCAACCGGGCGGCCGGCCTGCGGCCCATCGAGGCCCTGCGGCACGAGTGATGTTCACCAAGACAGACAAGCGACACAAGGGATCAGGAAGAGGGGTCGAGATGGCGCGACGCCGCACCGGGCTGGTCAAGGCAGACGCCGAGACCACAGGCGGGATCGAGATCATGGAAGGGCCGCAGCCGACCGGGGGTTCGGACGCCGCGGACAGCCCGGACGGCGGGTACGCCGCCGCCGGGTACGTCAGCGGGTACGACACCCAAGCCGGCGGCCACTCCGTCGAGCGCCCCGCCGAGCACCCCGAGGACATCCTCGCGGAGCCGCCGGACGCCCGTGACGTCTCCGCCGAGCTGGCCGCGCCCCCGCGCCGCAAGCTGCCGTGGCTGACACTCGTGCTGTCCGCCTGCGTGGTGGCCGCGGCCGCGTTCTCCGGCGGCGCCCTCGTCGAGAAGCACCACCTCAACGGCAGCACCACGGCCGGGCGGTCCGGCTTCCCGACGGCTGCGACGGGCGGCGGCACCGCCGGCGGGGGCGGCCGCTTCGGGCAGACCGGCGGCGGCACCGGCACCACCGCCGGCGGCGGCACCGCCGCGAACGGTCTGACGGTCGGCACGGTCAAGCTGGTCGACGGCAAGACCCTCTACGTCACCGACGCCCAGGGCAACATCGTCAAGGTCACCACCGGCGGCTCCACCAAGATCACCGAGTCCAAGAGCGGCAAGGTCTCCGACCTCAAGGCCGGCCAGAGCGTGACCGTGCTCGGCACCAAGGGCTCCGACGGCAACGTGACGGCGACCACCGTGACCGAGGGCGGCAGCACCGCGGGCGGCTTCGGCGGTTTCCCGGGCGGCGGCTTCGGCGGCGGATCGGGGGGCGGCTTCGGCGGCGGCACCGGCGGAGCGGGCGGCGGCACCGGCAACTGACATCCGGCTCACAGCAACAGCACGTACCGTGCGGTCAGGGCGTGTCCGGCAGAGGTGTCGGGCACGGCCGCGCGCACCGGGCCGGGAGGAGTGCCCATGGAGACACCCGAGGCCAGCCTGCTGGTCGTGGACGACGAACCGAACATCAGGGAACTGCTCTCCGCGTCCCTGCGGTTCGTCGGGTTCAAGGTGTCCTCGGCCGCCTCCGGCGCGGACGCGCTGGCCGCCGTCGCGCGGGAGCGGCCCGACCTGGTGGTCCTCGACGTGATGCTGCCGGACATGAACGGCTTCGCCGTCGTCCGGCGGCTCCGCGAGGAGAGCGGGCCGCACGCCCGCGCGGGCGGCGGCGCGCCCGACCGGCTGCCGGTGCTCTTCCTCACCGCGAAGGACGGCGTCGACGACAAGATCAGCGGCCTCACCGCGGGCGGTGACGACTACGTCACCAAGCCGTTCAGCCTGGAGGAGCTGATCGCCCGGATCCGGGCGATCCTGCGCCGTACCGGCGGCCCCACCGACGACGGCCGGCTGGTCGCGGGAGACCTCGAACTCGACCCGGTCGGCCACCAGGTGCTCCGCGGCGGCCGGCCGGTGGCGCTGTCCCCCACCGAGTTCAAGCTGCTCGCCTACCTGATGGCCAACGCCGACCGGGTGGTGTCCAAGCTCCAGATCCTCGACCACGTGTGGGCCTACGACTTCGGCGGCGACCTGAGCATCGTCGAGTCGTACATCTCGTACGTGCGGCGCAAGGTCGACGGCGCCGCGGGTGCCGCGGCGGGCGGGCCGAAGCTGATCCACACGGTGCGGGGGGTCGGCTACGTGCTGCGCCGCCCCGCGCCGGGCCAGGGCTGAGCGGCACCGCGATGGCGTTCCCGCCGCCGCGACCCGCCGGACCGCCCACCGTGCCGAGAACACCCGGAACACCCGGAACACCGGGCGCGGGAAAGGCACCGGGTGTCCTGTGGCGGCGGGCCCGGCGACGGGCGGCCGGCTTCCAGTGGTCGGCGGTGTCGCTGCGCTCCCGCCTGGTGCTCCTCGCCCTGGTGCTGGTGCTGCTCGGGCTGGCGGTGAGCGACACGGTGGTGCTCGGCTCGGTGCGCGGGCAATTGGTGCAGCGCGTGGACCAGCAGCTCCAGCGCTACGGCCAGCCGCTCGCCCGGCGGATCGGTACGGACGGCATCCCGCCGACCCGCTACCTGGCGCCGGGTCCCGGCCGGGGCGGCGGCACGGTGGACGGCTCCCAGGACGCGAACGGCCCCGGCGGGGCGCGGTCCTGGCTGCCCAGCCAGTTCGTCGTCGCCTTCGCCGGGTCCGACGGGCACGTCGCGGACCTGTTCCGGCTGCCGGTCGCCGCGAACGACCCGCAGCCGCTGTGGCCCACGATGGACGCGACCCAGCTGCACGCACGCCTCGACCGGCCCTTCGACGTGCGCAGCGACCACGGCGGCGGCAGCTGGCGGGTGCTGATCGCGCCGGTCCCCACCGGCAGGGGCGCGACCGTCACCCGCGACGGCACGCCCGCCGCCGACCTGCCCGCGGGGGTCGTGGTGGCCGCCTCGCTGGACGACGTCTCCACCACGACCAGCCGGCTCAGCACCGCGTTCCTGCTGATCGGCGGGGTGGTGGTGGCGCTGCTCGGTGTCGCGGGCTGGTTCGCCGTCCGCGCCGGGCTGCGGCCGCTGCGGCGGATCGAGGCGACCGCGGCGGAGATAGCCGCGGGCCGCCCGCTGTCGCACCGGATGCCCGAGGCGTCACCCGGGACCGAGGTCGGGCGGCTCTCGTCGGCGCTCAACGGCATGCTCGCGCAGATCGAGTCCGCGTTCGCCGTCCGCGCCGAGTCCGAGCAGCAGATGCGGCGGTTCGTCGCCGACGCCAGCCACGAGCTGCGCACCCCGCTGGCGGGCATCCGCGGCTTCGCCGAGCTGTACCGAATGGGCGCGCTGGCCGACGAGGCCGACGTGAAGCGGACCATGGCCAGGATCGAGAGCGAGGCGGTGCGCCTCGGCGGCCTCGTCGAGGACCTGCTCACCCTGGTCCGGATGGACGAGCAACGGCCGGTCCAGCTCGCGCCGATGGACCTGCGCACCCTCGCGGTCGACGCCCTGCACGACACCACCGCGCTGGACCCGACCCGCCCGGTCACGCTCACCGGCCCCGGCGCCCCGGACACCCCGCCCGGACCCGCGCCCGTCCTCGGCGACGAGGCCCGGCTGCGCCAGGTGGTCGCCAACCTCGTCGGCAACGCCGTCGCGCACACGCCCCCCGGCACCCCGGTCCGGATCGGCGTCGGCACCTCCGGCGGGTACGGCGTCCTCGAAGTCGCCGACTCCGGACCCGGACTGGCCCCGGACCAGGCCGCCCGCGTCTTCGAGCGGTTCTACCGCGTCGACGCCTCCCGCTCCCGCGCCACCGGCGGCGGCGCCGGCCTCGGCCTCGCCATCGCCTCCGCCCTGGTGACGGCCCATCACGGCACCGTGGAACTCGACACCGCGCCCGGAGAAGGCGCCACCTTCCGCATCCGCCTCCCCTCCGCCCGCTGAGCTCGCCGTTCCGGCGGCGCGGGCGACTCCGCGGCATGGTGCGAGGGTTACGGATGGGTATCGGGGGACAACCATCCGCCCGGATAGCGGCTCTTTGTAGGCACACGCGCGTTCAACTGCGATTTCGGTGATTCGCGCGTCTACGCTCGCGAAGCCCGGGTGGTCCCGCGGCACGCCCGAGGCTGGAAGGTCGCCGATGCCCGAACCGCTGAGCCAGGCACGCCCAGGACCCGCGCAGGTACGCGCGCTCGCCGCACGGAACGCCGGGCGGGCGGAGCGGGCGCCCGCGGCGCAGGCCCCGCGCCGCGACCTGTGGGTCGCGGCCGTGTGCGCGCTGTTCGTGGCCGCCCAACTCCTGCTGGTGCTGCCGGGCGCCCGGCTCGGCTGGGACGAGACGGTGTACACCAGCCAGGTGAGCGGGCGGATTCCGGCCGCGTTCTTCAGCGCCCCGCGGGCCCGGGGGATCTCGTTCCTGGCCGCACCGGTCGCGCAGTTCACCGACTCCCCGGTCGCGCTGCGGCTGTGGATGGCGGCGCTGTCCGGTATCGGCCTGTACGCGGCGCTGCGGATGTGGCGGCCGCTGCTGCCCGAACGCGTCCTGGCCCTGGCCGCGGCCCTGTTCGCCGGGTTGTGGATCACGCTGTTCTACGGGCCGCAGGTGATGCCCAACCTGTGGAGCGCGTACGGGGCGCTCGCCGCGGTGGGCTGCTTCCTGCGGGCGGGCCGCAACCGCGCGGACCGGGCCGCGCTGGTCGGGCTGGCCGCGGGGGTGACCGTGGTGGGGCTGATGCGCCCGCCGGACGCGGCCTGGCTGGTGGCGCCGCTGGCCGTCGCCGCCCTGGCCGTGCCCCGCTGGCGGCGGCCCGCGCTGTTCGCGGTGCTGGCCGCCGGGGTGGTGCTGGGGTGCGCCGAGTGGGTGATCGAGGCGTACGTCCGCTACGGCGGCCTGGCGGAGCGGCTGCACCGCTCCAGCGGCGTCGAGGGCGGGATGGGCCTGCACATGGCGGTGGACGACCAGGTCCGCTCGCTCAACGGGCGTGCGCTGTGCCGCCCTTGCACGGTGTCGTGGCGGCACAAGGACGCGTCGGTGTGGTGGTTCGTGCTGCCGTTCCTGGCCGCGGGCGGCGCCGTCGCGGTGCCCCGGGTACGGCGCTCCGCCGTGTGGCTCGCCGGCCTGATCGCGCTCGCGATGGCCGTGCCGTACCTCTTCACGATCTCCTACGCGGCGCCGCGCTTCCTGCTGCCGACGTACGCGCTGCTGGCGCTGCCGGTCTCCGAGTGCCTGTGGTGGCTCGTCACCCGCTCCGGGGCCCGCGCGGGGCGGCCGGGCGAACGGCCCGGCATGCCCGCCGTGGTGCGGCTGCGTCCCGCCGCCACCGCGCTGGTCGCCGTCCTCCTGCTCGGCCATCTCGCCGTCCAGGGCAGCGTCCTGCGCACCGCCACCCGGAACAACCACCGCACGGGCAACGAGTACCAGGCCGTCGCCGACGGCCTGCACGCCCACGGTGTCCGCGCGCCGTGCACGCTGACCGGTGTCTCGGCGGTCCCGATCTCCTTCTACACCGGCTGCTCGTCACGGCAGTTGAGCGGTCCGGACGAGAGCATCACCACGGCCGGGCTGCTGGCGCAGACCGGTCACCGGCCGGTAGCGGTGCTGGTCACCGGGGGCGGCCGGCCGCCGGCCTTCGCCCGCGACTGGCGCTCCGTGGAGCTCCCCACCCCGCACGGCGCCCGGCACTTCCGCGCCTATCTGGCGCCGGACGCGCCGCGATCGGGATGAGCCTTCGCGGTCACGGCTCTAGACGTCCGCGATCTCCTCGGCGTACACCCGGGTGAGCGGCTGCGGGCCCACGTACTGCTGGCAGTTGCAGGTGCCCGCCTCGTACTGCGTCGGCTTGCGGTCGGCGTCCCACGCGGTCGGCACCTCCACCGCCTCGTGGCACTTGCCCTGCTTGTCGTGCTTGGCGAGGTGGTGGGTGCAGCCGCACACCGGCTCGGGGGCGCGCCCGGCCGCGGCGATCTCGCGCCGCTCGGCCTGCGCCGCCTGCAGCCGCTCCATCTGCCGCTTGTGGCGGGTGCGCAGCGCGGTGCGCACCGTGTCGTTCACCGACTTGACGGCCCCGAGGCCGAAGACGGCTATCACCCACCAGACCCAGGCATCCATCGCACCGCACCCCGTCCGCTCGTGCCGTTCGGCACTCACTGCTGTGACGCGTACAGCTTAAGGGCGCGGCCCGCCCCCGGTCAGTCCGTGCGGACGCCGAGGGTGAGCAGCAGGTTGGCGTACGTCCGCCGGTCGCCGGTGGCGATCACCAGCGCGGTGTCCGCGGCGCGGGCGGCGTCGTAGAAGGCGAAGCGGTCGAGGCCGTCGAGGGGCACGCCGGGCAGCGCGGCGCGGAACTCGGCGAAGACCTCGGGTTCGGCCTGCTCGGGCGGCGGGGTCATCACCGTCGCGGCCTCGAACGGGGCGGCGTCCACCAGCGCCGCCAGCACCTCGGTGACCAGCATCCGGTCCGGGCCGAGGTTGAGGTAGACCCGCTCGGCGGCCGGGTGGGCGCCGGTGGTGTGCGGGAAGTGGCCGTCACTGATCAGCACCCGCGAGCCGTGCCCCGCCGAGGCGAGCGCGGCAAGAATCGTCGGGTGGGTGAGCTGGTAGCGCAGCATGTACGGCTCCTCGAACGCGCAGGCGGGCGTAGAGATCGGATCTCTACGCCCGCGAGCGTACCGGGACCGGCAGGCCCGGCGGCAGGCCCTACGGCAGGGTCAGGATCTGGTACGAGTCGCCGTAGGTCTTCCAGTGCAGCGGCGGGTCGAGGTTGAGGTTCCCGGCGTTCAGGAACACCCGCTGCTCGGTGTCGACCCGGCTGGTGTCGTCGTGCGCGGCCTCGGTGAGCATCGCGGCCTTGCGCGCGTCGAGATACGCGTTCAGGTACGTCGTCTCGTCGCCGCCCTGCGCGGGCGTCTTCGCCTTCTTCATCGCGGTCTTGCGGATCCCGCCGAAGCTCACCGGGTCGTCGCCGGGGCCGTGCATGACCATGGCGTCGTAGTAGATGAACTGGCCCAGCGTGCCCAGCCCGTCCGCCTTGGCCTGGTCGACCGCCGGGTTGAAGTACACGTCGTCGCGCTCGTCGTCCTGCGCCTGCTGGAAGACGGTGTCCTTCGCGGCGGTCTTCCACGCGCTGACGAACGCCGAACCGAGGCCGGAGTGCGAGTCGGAGCCGTTGTCCCGCTCCAGGGCGGGCAGGTACTTCGCGAGCGGGTTGCCCGGCTCCATGTCGGTGTAGTGCTGGACGAGTTCGAGCATGTCACCGGTGCCGGAGCAGAAGCCGATGATGCCTGCCGTGTAGCCGCGGCCGTCGCCGATGTCCTCGATGTACTTGTACTGGGCCTTCCAGTCCAGCGAGGAGTTCTCGGCGGAGGAGACCAGCTCCATCGCCATCTCCTTCTTGTGCGGGTCGTCCAGGCCCGCGCCGGTCGCGGCACTGGAGCTGCCTGCCATCGACAGGGTCGCGGTGCCCGCGGCGAGGACGGCCGCCGCCGCGGCCAGCGCGGTGCGCCGGGTCAGGGTGCGGCGCGGGGCGCCGGCGTGGTGGGGGGAGGTGTGCACGGTGCGTCTCCGTTTCCGGCCGCGGCCCGGTGCGGGGCGCGGCCAACTGCGGTGGCTGTGCCGTTAGTTAGGAAAGCTTCCTAACGTATGCCGAGCATTGAAGCACTCCCGCCGCCGCGTGCCAAGGGGTCGGCGCGGGTCCGGCGGGCGCCGGTCCGCAGCCGCCGCCTGTCGGACCCGCGCGGCACACTGGAGGCATGTGCAGAAGCATCAAGACCCTGCGTCCGCCGATGGTCCCCGAGGTGCACGACGAGGACATCCGCGCCGCCGCGCTGCAGTACGTCCGGAAGGTCTCCGGGTTCCGCGCGCCCGCCGCGCACAACCAGGAGGTGTTCGACGCGGCGGTGGCCGCCGTCGCCGCGGCCACCGCGGAGCTGCTCGACGGCCTGGAGGTGCGGGGGGCCGCGCCCGCCAGGGTGGCGGGCTGACGTACCTCAGGGCTGCGGCCTGGCCCCGCGTCCCGGGCGTTGTCGGCCCCCTCGCCTTGGGCCTGTCGTGTGGATCTCCGTGGGTGAAGGAGCGGTGTCCGGTGCGTACAGCTGCAAGGCGGAGGAGGGAGTCGACGCGGAGCGTCATTGACCGACGAGAACGCAGCAGATGTGCGTGCCGGGCGCCGCGACGCCATGGAGATCCACACGACAGGCCCTAGCCTTGCGCCATGGCGCACATGACCGAGGCGGAGTGGCGCGCGTTCGCCACCACCGGCACTCGCACCGGAAAGCTGGCCGTCCAGCGCAAGAACGGCCGGCCGCACGTCACCCCTGTCTGGTTCGTCCTGGACGACACCGACCCGGGGGACGTCCGGGTCGTCTTCACCACCTGGCACGAGTCGCTGAAGGCCCGCGCGCTCCAGCGCGACCCGCACTTCGCACTCTGCGTCGACGACCAGGAACCCCCGTATTCCTACGTGCTGTTCGAGTGCACGGCCGAGCTGGTCGAGGACACCGTCGTCATCCAGGACTGGGCCACCCGCATCGGCGCGCGCTACATGGGGGTGGAGCGCGCCGCGGAGTTCGGTGCGCGCAATGCGGTTCCCGGGGAGTACCTGGTCCGCGGCCGCATCGACCGTCTCACCGCGGAGGCCCGCGTAGCGGATTGAGGGGACCCCCCGTCTTGGTGCGTTCCGCCCGGTTGAGGGACCACCTACCGGTGGTGGGTCCCCCCGAGCGGGTGCGTTCCGCCCGTCGAGGGACCACCTGCCGGTGGCCGGTTACGCGCGCAGTTCCCCGCGCCCCTTGGTGGTGACCCTCTTTTCGCGGAAGGAGCCGCACATACCAGGGGCGCGGGGAACTGCGCGAACAACCACCGCCGACCGCAAGGTCCCTCAACCGGCGGGACGGGGCAGCCCGGGGGGTCCGTCAGCCGTAGGAGAGTTTGGAACAGGGGTCGGCGTCAGCCGTTCGTGCCTGGTCCGCGAGGGACTTCAGCGGCACCGCGGGCCCTGAGGCGGCGGCCGAATCCGCGTAGTCCTGGCCGACCACGAGATTGATCCCGCTCATCGGCAGAGCTTCCAACTCCGCCCCGGGAAAGAGCTTCGCGACTGTCACGGCCTGCGCAGCCTCCCCCGCGCCGTACTCCACGAGCGTCGTCCGGTGGTCCTGGGACTTCGCGGTGGCCGTGCCGGTCACGGTGAACCCGGACTTCGACAGCGTGGCGGACGCGGACGTGGCGAGCCCGTCCGTCGTGGTGCCGTTGAACACGCCGACGGAGATCCCGGTCCCGTCGACGTGCGGCGCCGCGGACGGCCGGACACCGACCTGCCCCGACGTCTGCCCCGACTTCGCGTCGAGGGTGCCCGAGCCGCCCTTCCCGGCCGCGCTCGCCCCCGACAGCGTCCGGTTCGCCCGCAGTTCGGCGAACAGCTCGTCCACGTCCGGGTGGACCAGGTCCATCCGCGGCCCGGCGTACCTCCAGGGAGCGGTGATGAACTGGATGTTCCTCAGGTCGATGTGCTTGAGCGACAGCCCGAAGGACACCAGCTTCGCCGCGCTGCCCAGGCCCGGGTCCACGGTGAGCGACTTCGTCGCCGCGTCGGCCAGCGGCAGCAGCGTCGTCGGGTTCATGCCCTGCCCCTTGATCTTCGCGATCAGCGCGGACAGGAACGCCTGCTGGCGCAGCATCCGCCCGACGTCCGAGCTGTCGCCGATGCCGTGCCGCACCCGGACGTAGTCCAGCGCCTTCTGCCCGGAGACCTTCTGCATGCCCTTGGGCAGGATCAGCTTCCCCTGGTAGCCGAGGTCGGGGTTCATGTCTCCGGAGTGGACGTCGTTGGGCACGCAGACCTCGACGCCGTGCACGGCGGTCGTCATCGCCGCGAAGCCCTCGAAGTCGACGACCATGGTGTGGTCGACGCGCATTCCGGTCAGCTTCTCCACGGTGTTCTGGGTGCAGGCCGGGTTGCCCTTGGCGGTGTCGCCCATCGAGAAGGCCGCGTTGAAGACCGCCCCGGGCTGGTCCGGCGACCACCTGCCGTCGGGCAGCAGGCAGGGCGGGATGTCGACGATCGAGTCGCGCGGGATGGAGACGCCCACCGCGTGCCGGTGGTCGGGGTAGACGTGCAGCAGGATCGTGGTGTCCGAGCGGCCGATCGCCCCGGACTGGCCCTTCCCGCCCAGCTTGGCGTTGCCGCCGGCGCGGGAGTCGGAGCCGATCAGCAGGACGTTCACCGATGTGTTGTCGTCGGCGTCCGGGCGGTCCTTGCTGAGGCCGGCCGAGTCGAACGTCGAGATGTTGGCGTTCAGCCGGAAGTAGATCGCCCCGACGCCGCCGGCCACCAGCAGCACGAACGACACCGCCACGGCCACGATCCAACGTTTTCGGCTCCGCCGGGGCTTGCGCCCACGAACGCCCATCCGCACACCTTCGGTCCCGACGTGTACTTGCATGCCCTACCTGTCCGGCATGCCACTGTACGTGCTCGGGATTTCGGCGACGGCGAATGCGCGAAGGGGTGACCTGAAAGAGTATTTTCCGGTTGTCGCGCGGGAGTTGCCGCGTCGGTCGGCGGGCATGCGTCAGCGCCGGGGCGCCTGTGGCGGCATCCCCGGATGATGACCCGAGCGGGGGCGGCGCCCCCGCGGGGGAACCCGGCCCGAACCCGTCACCTCGGCGGGCGGTCTCCCACCCGTCCGGGTGATCTCACAACTCGCGTTCCAGCGCGCGCAGCCAGTCCCGCGATGCGGCGGAGTCCAGCGCGATCCGGTCCAGCGCGTCCATCGCCTTGGTGTACTCGACCACTTCGTCGTGCTTGTCGACGTACAGCGCCCCGGTGAGCTGCTCCAGGTACACCAGGTCGGGCAGGTCGGACTCGGGGAAACTCAGCAGCGTGAAGGCACCACCGCCGGCCGCGTGGCCACCGGTCGCGAACGGCAGGATGCGTACGTCGACGTTCGACGACTCGGCCGCTTCGAGGAGGTGGCCGACCTGATCCCGCATGACCTTCGGTCCGCCGAACGCCCGCCGCAGCGCGCCCTCGTCCATCACCGATACGAAATGGGGTGCCCGCTCGGAGACGAGGAGCTTCTGCCGTTCCAGACGTAGGCCGACTCGTCTTTCCACCCAGGAGTCGGCCGCACCCGGGTGACCGAGCCGGATCACCGCCCTTATGTAGTCCTCGGTCTGCAACAGGCCATGCACGAACTGCACCTCGAAGGTGCGGATGAGCGCCGCCGACTCCTCCAGCCCCACGTAGGTCTGGAACCAGGTCGGCATCACCTCGCCGTACCCGTGCCACCAGCCCGCCGCGTTGGCCTCCCGGACCAGTCCCAGCATCGCCAACCGCTCGGTCTCCTCTGTCACTCCGTACAGGGTCAGCAGATCGGCGACGTCCCGCTCCTTGAAGCTGACCCGTCCCAGCTCCATGCGGCTGATCTTCGACTCGGACGCGCGGATCGAGTAGCCCGCGTCCTCCCTGCTGATGCCCTGAGACTCCCGGAGGCGCCGCAACTGCGCTCCGAGCAGCATTCGTCGCACGATGGACCCGCCTCCCGGCTGCCCTGCGCTCATAGGTCACGCTCCGCCCTTAGCTCATCAGCAGTGTGCCACTAATGCGCTGCGGGCAGTACCCATACAGTCACTCTCCATCGTCACGTGCATCAATTCCTTGCAGATGCACGTGCAGACGCCCTTGCATGGTGGGGTACTGATCCATGAGCATGGAGACCGTGCAGATACCTCGGGGGCTCGCATGAGGGCAGAGGCAGCAGCCGTGCTCGAACCGTTATGGCAGGGAGTACTCGCGCCGGAACGACTCGGCGCGGGCAGCGGGGCGACCTGCGAGCTCTCGGCTGCCCCCGAGTCGGTGCGCGAGGCGCGCCGTTTCACGCGTGGCACCCTTCAGCGCTGGGATCTGCAGGTGCTGCGCGACTCGATGGAGCTGGTCGCCTCCGAACTCGTCACCAACGCACTGCGGTACGCGGTGCCCATCGGCACGCCCGGCGTGCCGGTGCGGCTGAGCCTGGTGCGCTGGACATCCCGCGTGGTGTGTGCCGTACGCGATCCCAGCGGGGTGGCGCCGATCGCGAAGGACCCGGACTACGTCGCCGAGACCGGCCGCGGGCTGCACCTGGTCGAGTCCTTCAGCGAGAACTGGGGCTGGCACCCGCTCAACGGAGCGGGAAAGGTGGTCTGGGCGCTTTTCCTCGCGCCCGGAGGTAGTGCTCTTTAACGTTCCTTGCCTCGGGCACCGTTGTCCGGATGCCTGTCGCGGTGCCGGCGCGGGTGCCCTCGGGCCACCGGACACCGGGTTCCCGCACTTCTACGGCATTAGGTGATCGAACTCCCCGGCCTTGACACCGATGATCATCGATTCGATCTCGGCGCGGGTGTAAATCAACGCGGGGCCGTCCGGAAAGCGTGAATTGCGCACCGCGACCTCGCCGTCCGGCAGTGCGGCGAACTCCATGCAGGTGCCATTGGCATTGCTGTGCCGGCTCTTCTGCCAGACCGCCTCAGCAAGATCCTCCGCAGCCATTCCGTTGTGCGTCCGGCGCATCAGCAACTCCTACATATGTGCCTCGTCTGGTACTCGAATCATAACTCGTCAGCAAGTCGCGTGCATGTGCACGTGCATGTGCACGTGCAGTCACGCGCGGTGATCTTCAGGCCAGACCAGCCGGGTTCCGGAGGGGGTTAATCCACCGTCGGTTACCCCTGTTCAGGTCCGATACGCTATTGACGGTCCGTAGACGAATTACTCACTCCGCGCAACGAATTGGGAGCAGCCTGCAATGGCTCGTCACCTCATCACCTCGGCCCTGCCCTATATCAACGGGATCAAGCACTTGGGCAACATGGTGGGGTCCATGCTCCCGGCGGACGTCTACGCCCGGTATCTGCGCGACCGCGGCCACGAGGTGCTGTACATCTGCGCCACCGACGAGCACGGCACCCCCGCCGAGCTCGCCGCCAAGGAGGCCGGCCTGCCGGTCGACATCTTCTGCGCGCAGGCGCACGACGCGCAGAAGGCCATCTACGACGGCTTCGAGCTCTCCTTCGACCACTTCGGCCGCAGCTCGTCCGCGCAGAACCGCGACATCACCCAGCGCTTCGCCCGCACCCTGAACGAGAACGGCTTCATCGAGGAGCGCGCCGTCCGCCAGGTCTACTCGCTGGACGACGAGCGCTTCCTGCCCGACCGCTACATCATCGGCACCTGCCCGCACTGCGGGTACGACAAGGCGCGCGGCGACCAGTGCGAGAACTGCACCCGGGTGCTCGACCCGACCGACCTGATCGAGCCGCGTTCGGCCATCAGCGGGAGCAGCAGGCTGGAGGTCCGTGAGACCAAGCATCTCTTCCTCCTCCAGTCCAAGCTCGCCGGGGAGGTCGAGGCGTGGATCGACGCCAGCAGCGGGGACTGGCCGAACCTGGCGTCCTCGATCGCCCGCAAGTGGCTGACCGAGGGACTCCAGGACCGGTCGATCACCCGGGACCTCGAGTGGGGCGTCCCCGTGCCCGCCGACACCTGGCCGGAGCTGGCCGCCGAGGGCAAGGTCTTCTACGTCTGGTTCGACGCACCGATCGAGTACATCGGTTCCACCAAGGAGTGGTCCGACGCCGCGGCCGAGGGCGAGAGCCGCGACTGGCGGTCGTGGTGGTACGCGGCCGACGGCGGCGAGGCCCCGGTCCGCTACACCCAGTTCATGGCGAAGGACAACGTCCCCTTCCACACGGTGATGTTCCCGGCCACCCAGCTGGGCACCCGCGAACCGTGGAAGAAGGTCGACTACGTCAAGGCCTTCAACTGGCTGAACTACTACGGCGGGAAGTTCTCCACCTCGCAGCGCCGCGGCATCTTCACCGACGCCGCGCTGGAGATCCTGCCCGCCGACTACTGGCGCTACTTCCTGATGGCCAACGCGCCGGAGTCCGACGACACCTCCTTCACCTGGGAGTTGTTCACCTCCTCGGTGAACAAGGACCTCGCCGACACGCTCGGCAACTTCGTCAACCGGGTGCTGTCCTTCTCCCGCAAGCGGTTCGGCGACGCGGTGCCGGAGGGCGGCACCCCCGGTGCGGCGGAGGCGAAGCTCGGCGAGCAGATCGCCACCCTGCTCGGCGAGTACGAGGGCCACATGGAGACCCTCCAGTTCCGCAAGGCCGCGCAGGCCCTGCGGGCGCTGTGGAGCGCGGGCAACTCCTACCTTGAGGAGAAGGCGCCCTGGATGGAGATCAAGACCTCGCCGGAGGGCGCCGCGCTCACCCTGCGCACCGCGATGAACCTCATCCACCTGTACGCGGTGATCTCCGAGCCGTTCATCCCGGCCTCGGCCCGCGCCATGCGCGCCGCCTTCGCCCTGCCCGGCGACGACGCGCCCTGGGTCGACGCCGAGCAGGCCCGCGCCCTCACCACCGTGCCCGCGGGTACCGCGTTCACGGTGCCGCCGGTGCTGTTCGCCAAGATCACCGACGACGACCTGGCCGCGTACACCGAGCGCTTCGGCGGCGACCCGGACGCGTAGCGAAGGGGGCGGCGCGGGGCGGTCCCTCAGCGGGCGAGGGCCTTGGCGTCGCCCATCACCACCACCGGGTGCCGGTCGGGCGTCAGGGTGCGCAGCAGGGTCTTCATCACCGACTGCGGGAGGGAGACGCAGCCGTGGGTCGGCCCGCCATGGTCGACGTGCAGCCAGATGCCGCCGCCCCGGGAGTCGCCGAGCGGCCGGGTCCAGTCCCGCGGGCTGGTGCCGGGCTTGCGGTTGTAGTTGATGGCGATGACGTAGTCGAACGCCCCGGCCAGGGACTCGCCGTGGAAGCCCGTGCCCGGTGAACCGAACCCGATCGGCGCGTGGTCGTACGTCAGCTTCGTGCCGGGGTCGGCGAGCCGGCCGCCCGCGTCGGTGAGGGTGAACACCCCGATCGGGGACCGCAGGTCGCCCCCGTGGTGGTCGTCGCTCCAGCCGCGCAGCGCGTTGTGCGCGGCCCAGACCGGGCCGGCCGGGGTCCAGCCGGTGACCGGGTCGCGCCGGTAGAGCCGCACCGTGGAGGTGGGCGCGTCGTGCCCCTTGCCGGTGACGAGCACCACCTGTTGTGCGTCGGCGGGGACTTCGGCGAGCGTCTTCGGACCGACGCCGGGCAGCGCCGCGGCGGCCGGCGTGGTCGGTACGGTCCGCGGCGCGTCCCGTCCGGCCCGGCCCGCGACGCCGGCCGCGCCGCTCACCGGGTCGCCGAGCGGCCCCTGTTCGGCCAGCCGTGAGGGTCGCGCGCCGCTGCCGCTCGCACCGGCGCACCCGGCGAGCAGGGCGGCGGCCGCGACCACGCTGACGGCCGCGGCCAGGACGGTGCGACCGCGGGCGGTACGGCGCGGGGCCGTACGGCGCCCGGTGCTGCGGCTGCGGTCGGGTCGGGCTGTGCGCATGGTCGGGTCAGGGCCTTTCCTCGGTGGCCGCCTCATCCGAAGTCGGCCGTCGTCAGTACGTCGTGGACCTGCGCCTGATCGGCGCTCGTGGGGTGGGACATGCACGCCGTCGCCTGGATCAGTGCGTCGGAGCCGGACGGGTCGGAGAACGTCTCGACCAGCTGGTCGGTCCCGCCGACCGTCCGGCAGGCGGCCACGACGGGCTCCGGCCCGATCAGCCGTCCCTGCAGGCGGAACTTGTCCGCCATCAACTGGTTGTGCGTGACCCGCACCTGGATCAGTACGCCGCCCTTGTCGAGGTTGCGCACCAGCGGCGTGCAGAAGTCGTCGAGCGCCTGGTCGCAGCCGTTCTTCGGCAGGCCGAGGCGCTGCGTGGACACGTAGGCGGTGTCCTTCCCGGCGGGGTCGAGGACGTACCAGGACGGCGGCGTCCGCAGCCGCGCCCCGGCCAGGGCGGGGAAGGAGGAGAGACGGTAGCCGGGGGGCACCGTCGAAAGTGCCGTGCCGGTCGGCGTCGGGCTGCCCGTCGTGGCCGGTCCGCCGGTCGCGCGGCCGGCCCCCGGCTGCGTGCTCGCCGGGGTGCGCGCGCCGGACTGCGCCTGCGTGCGCTGGGCGTTCGTGGCCCGGCCGGCGCCGAGTTCCGGCAGCAGCAGGCCCACCGCGGCGACCACGACCACCGCGGTCGCTGACGCGCCGATCGCCGCGCGGCGCTTCCTGCGCCGCCGCATCCGCTCCCGCACCCGTTCCAGGCGCTGGGCGGGCGCGGGGAGTTGGGGAACGGCACGTTCGAGCAGTGCGCTCAGCTCGCGCTCTTCATCGGTCATCGGCCCCGCCGCCCGCGCCCAGTACCGACACGGCGGGCGGCAGCCGGTCCCGCAGCGACCGCAGCGCCTTGGATGCCTGGCTCTTCACGGTTCCCTCGGAGCAGCCGAGTATCTCCGCGGTCTCCGTCACCGACAGGTCCTCGAAGTACCTGAGCACGACCACCGCGCGCTGCCGCACCGGCAGCGCGCGTACCGCCAGTCCGAGCGCCTGCTCCAACTCCACGCTCTCGTACGGGTCCTCGACCGCCGCCTGTTCCGGCATCTCCCCGTGCGGCACCTCGCCGCGCCAGCGCCGGCGCCACCAGGAGGCGTGCGTGTGCACCAGTGCCCTGCGCACGTACGCCTCCGGGTTCTCCCCGGCGATCCGGCCCCATTTGGGCCAGGTCCGGGCGAGCACCGTCTGCAGCAGGTCCTCGGCGAGATGGGCGTCGCCCGTGAGCAGCCAGGCGACCCGGAGGAGCCGAGGGCCCCTCGCCGCCACCCACTCCTCGAACCCGGGTTCGCTCAACGCATGTCCTCTCCACACCTCTTCAACAGGGTGGGGCCCGGAAGAGGTTGCCTCGCGAGAGGGGGTGCCGCCGAAGGGGCGCGGCTGACCGCGCCCCTTCCTGCTAGCTCATCCCTTCGGGGCGGGCTTGCGCAGCTGGAGGTTGAGTTCGCGCAGCCGGGTGTCGGGCACCTCGGACGGCGCCCCCATCAGGAGATCCTGCGCGTTCTGGTTGAGCGGAAACGCGATGGTCTCGCGGATGTTCGGCTCGTCGGCGAGCAGCATGACGATGCGGTCCACACCGGGGGCGATCCCGCCGTGCGGGGGCGCGCCGAAGTGGAAGGCGCGCAGCATCCCGCCGAACTCGGCCTCGACCGTCTCCCGGGAGTAGCCGGCGATCTCGAACGCGGTGTACATGACGTCGGGTTCGTGGTTCCGGATCGCGCCGGAGGACAGCTCGATGCCGTTGCACACGATGTCGTACTGCCAGGCGAGGATGTCCAGCGGGTCCTTGGTGCGCAGCGCTTCGAGGCCGCCCTGCGGCATCGAGAACGGGTTGTGCGAGAACTCGATCGCGCCGGTGTCCTCGTTCCGCTCGAACATCGGGAAGTCCACGATCCAGCAGAACCGGAAGACGCCCTCGTCGAACTGCCCGGCGCGGCGGGCCGCCTCGACCCGGACCGGGCCCATGATCTTCGAGACCTCGTCGAACTCGCCGGCCCCGAAGAAGATCGCGGTGCCCGCCTTGGCGCCGACCGCGTCCAGCAGCGCGGTGGTGTCCTGCTCGGTGAGGAACTTCGCGATCGGACCGGTGAGCGCGCCCTCCTCGCCGACCCGGACCCAGGCCAGGCCCTTCGCGCCGAGCGAGACGGCGTAGTCGCCGAGCGAGTCGAAGAACCGCCGCGGCTGGTCCGCGGTGTCGGGCACGGCCAGCGCGCGGACGTGCTTGCCCGCGAACGCCTTGAAGCCGGAGTCCGCGAAGATCCCGGAGACGTCGACGAGTTCGAGCGAGGTGCGCAGGTCGGGCTTGTCGTTGCCGTACTTGAGCATCGACTCGCGGAACGGGATCCGCGGGAAGGGCGAGGTGACCGTGCGCCCGCCGCCGAGCGCGGTGAACAGGTCGGTCATCACCTTCTCGATGACGCCGAACACGTCCTCCTGCTCCACGAAGCTCATCTCGACGTCGAGCTGGTAGAACTCGCCGGGGGAGCGGTCGGCGCGGGAGTCCTCGTCGCGGAAGCAGGGCGCGATCTGGAAGTACCGGTCGAACCCGGAGATCATCAGCAGCTGCTTGAACTGCTGCGGCGCCTGCGGCAGCGCGTAGAACTTCCCCGCGTGCACCCGGGAGGGCACCAGGAAGTCGCGGGCGCCCTCGGGCGAGGTCGCCGACAGGATCGGGGTGGCCATCTCGTTGAACCCGAGCGCGGTCATCTCGCGGCGCAGGAAGGAGATGACCTGGGTGCGCAGCATGAGGTTGCGGTGCATGCGCTGGCGGCGCAGGTCGAGGAAGCGGTTGGTCAGCCGCATCTCCTCGTTGGCGTTGTCCTCGGGGAAGACCGGGAAGGGCAGCGGGTCGGCGGCGCCCAGCACTTCGAGCGCGGTGACCTCGACCTCGACCTCGCCGGTGGGCAGCTCCGGGTTGACGTTCTCCGCGGAGCGGGCCAGCACGCGGCCGTCCACCCGCAGCACGGACTCCTTGGACTGGCCGCTGAGCTGGTCGTAGACCGGGGAGCCGGGGTGCACCACGAGCTGCGTGAAGCCGTAGTGGTCGCGCAGGTCGACGAAGAGGATGCCGCCCAGATCGCGGCGATTGTGCAGCCAGCCGGACAGGCGGACGTCGGTGTCGACGTCGGTGGCGCGCAGCTCGCCGCAGGTGTGGGACCGGTACCGGTGCATCAGCTTCGTCCTAGGCGTGGGATGTGACAGAAGTCGTGGAATGTCGTGGAATGCGGTGGAGTCGCGTGGCGTGATTCGGCGAGGGCAAGCCTACCGGCGCCCCTGGGCCGGTCCTCCACAGGGATCTATTCGCCCATATCATCCGCCGCACCATAAACTGGCCAAATGCGCACAGAGGACGTCCTTGCTGCGGTGGGCTACGGCCTGTGGCAGTGGGACGAATCGACCGGCACCATCGCGGTCGACGGACGTGCCGCCCGCCTGCTCGGTCTGCCCGGCGGAGCCGCCACCCGCCGGTCGTCGGAGGTGCGGGCCTGCCTGCACGCCGCCGACTACGTGGCGCTCGCCGGCGCCGTCTCGCTGGCCGCGGCCGAGGGCACCGTCGCCGAGGCGCTGCTGCGGGTCGTCGGCGAGGGCGGCCGGGTGGAGCGCACCGTGCGGGCGCGGGTGCGGCCGCAGGGCCCGCTGCTCAGCGGCACCCTGCACGAGATCCGCGAGCCGACCGGTGGGTACGACGGCCAGGACCCCGGTCGCCCCGCCGGCGACGGGCGGCTGCACGGCCACGGCCTGGGCCACAGCACCGGCCTGTCCGACCTGGCCCGCACCCGCGCCAACCACGGCGACTGGCGGCGGGCCCGCGAGGCGTTCCTGCTGGACGCCGGCCGGGCGCTCGCCGAGGCCGACTCCACCTCGGAGGTGCTGCGGGTCGCCGCCACCTTGTCGATGCCCGGCTTCTCCCCTGACGGCCTCGCCGTCTTCGGCATCGACGGTGACCGCCTGTCGCTGATCGGTCACCACGGCCAGGAGATCCAGGACACCTTCCTCGTCGACATGCCGCTGACCACCGAGTACCCGGCCGTCACCGCCGTGCGCACCGGGAAGGCGGTCTACCTGCCGAGCCCGGAGTCGTACCAGGAGCGGTATCCGACCAGCTGGCCGCTCATCAAGGGGTACGGCCGCTCGTCCTGGGCGTACCTCCCGCTGACCGTCGCCGGGTCCACCATCGGTGCGTGGATGGCGGCCTTCCGCGAGCGGGTCGAGTTCACGCCCGACGAGCGCTCGGTGCTCACCACCGTCGCGCGCATGCTCGCCCAGGCGCTGTCCCGCGCCCACCTGCACGAGTCGGAGCGGGCGCTGTCCGACGGGTTGCAGCGCACCATGCTGCCGGCCCGCGAGCCCGAGATCGACGGCATGGCGGTCGCCGCGCGCTACGTGCCGACCGGCGGCGGCCTCCAGGTCGGCGGCGACTGGTACGACGTCATCGACCTGCCGTCCGGCCGTACCGCCCTGGTCATCGGCGACGTCCAGGGCCACGACGTGCGCGCCGCCGGGATCATGGGCCAGATCCGGATCGCGCTGCGCGCCTACGCCGCCGAGGGGCACAGCCCCGACGCGGTGCTCTCCCGGACCTCGCGCTTCCTGTCCGGCCTCGCCGACGACGCGGCGCCCGACGTGCCCGGCGGGTCCCCCGACGTGCGCTTCGCGACCTGCCTCTACCTGGAGGTCGACCCCACCGACGGCACCGTCGAGGTGGCCCGGGCCGGCCATCCCGACCCCGCGATCCGGCTCGGCGACGGCACCACCATCCTGCGGCGCACCGCGGGTGGCCTGCCGCTCGGCGTGGCCCCCGACACGGACTACCCGACCACCCGGCTCGTCCTCGAACCCGGCGAGGTGCTGATGATGTGCACCGACGGGCTGATCGAGACCGGCGGGCACGACCTCGACACCGGCTGGCACCGGCTGCGCGAGGTCTTCGAGGCCGGCCCCGCCGAGGATCTCGAGCAACTCGCCGACAGCATCGTCCGCGCGGTGCACGGCCCCGCCTCCCACCACACCACCGGTCCGCTGGCCGACCGCCGCGAGGACGACATAGCGCTGCTGCTGCTGCGCCGCGACCCCGACGGGCCGACCTGCGCGGTACCGATCCGCCGTACCGTCGTCACCATCCCCCAGTCCGAGCCCGCGCAGATCCGCTCGGCCCGCGAGGACATCCGCTCGCTGCTGCACGACTGGGCGTCGCCGGACCAGTTCGAGTCCGTGGTCCTCCTGGTCTCCGAGCTGATCACCAACGTCCTCGTCCACACCGACGACGACGCCGTCCTGATCGCCCAGGTGACGGGCATGCCGGGGACCCGCCGGGTCCGGGTCGAGGTGGCCGACCGCTCCGACGACATGCCCCACCCCCGCTCCCCCGGCGAACTCGCGTCCTCCGGGCGCGGCCTCTTCCTCATCGAGGAACTCGCCGACTGCTGGGGCGTGGACCCGCGCGGCGACGGCAAGTCGATCTGGTTCGAGCTGGTCGAGTCCCGCGCCTGACCCGCCGCCCTTCGCCTCAACTCCCCTGTGCCGAGCGGGAGACCTGGTAGTACGCGATCTGCCAGCCGCCGTCCGTGCGCCGCACCACGACGCCGAGGTTGACGGTGCGGGTGGGCTGGTCGGTGAAGGTGAAGTCCACGCTCAGGTAGCCGAGGACGAGGTCGTCGGACAGGTGCCGGGTCTCCAGCACGCGGTAGGCGGCGGCCATGCCGAGGGGCTGGGACGCGTAGTACTCGGCGACGCCCTGCCGTCCGACGGTGTAGGGGTGCAGGCCCTGGAAGACCGCGTCCTCGGTGAAGTGCGCGGCGACGCGCTCCGGCTGGTGGCGGTCGACGCCGTCCTTCCAGTCGTCGAGGACGCCGCGGAGGATCGCTTCGGTGTCCGTGGTGCTGGTCATGGCCGTTCTCCTGTCGGGGTGGGATCGGGATGGGATCAGGCTGAAAGGGGTCAAGGGGTGCTGGGGCCAGGGGTACTGGGTGCCGAGGGGAGGTCGCGGCGGCCGGCGCCCGTGCGGGCGCCGGGACCGCGGACGGCACGTCAGTGCCCGGCGCTCATACCGCCGTCGACGTGCAGGACCTCGCCGGTGACGAACGGCGCGTTCTCCAGGTAGAGCACCGCGTCGACGATGTCGCTCGACTCGCCCATCCGGCCGACCGGGTGGAGCCCGGCGAGCACCTCGTGGGTCTCCTCGGGGTGCATCGGGGTCTTTATGGTGCCGGGCGAGACCGCGTTGGTGCGGATGCCGCGGGTCGCGTACTCGATGGCCAGGGACTTCGTGGCGGACTGCAGGCCGCCCTTGGTCAGCGAGGCCAGCACGGAGGGCACCCGGGCGTCGGCGTTGTCGACCAGGCTGGTGGTGATGTTGACGATGTGACCGCCGCCCACGGCCAGCATCTGCTCGATGGCCAGCTGGGTGATCCGGAAGAAGCCGGTGAGGTTCACACCGATCACGTCGGCGTAGTCGGCCGCGGAGTAGTCCGTGAAGGGCTTGGCGACGAAGATGCCGGCGTTGTTGACCAGGGTGTCGACCCGGCCGAACCGCTCCACGGCGGCGGCGATGACGCGCTCGGCGGTGCCCGGGTCGGCGATGTCGCCCTGGACGGTCAGGACGCCCGCGTCCTGGGAGGGGGCGATGGTCCGGGACGTGGCGACGACGGCGTAGCCGAGCTTGCGGTAGCCCTCGACGATCCCGGCGCCGAGGCCCTGCGAGGCACCGGTGACGACTGCGACCTTCTGGTTCTGTGCGTTCATGACGACCTTCGTGCAGATGGTGGGTGGGTTCCTGCCGGCCGATCTACTAGCCGACCGGTCGACTATTTGAAAGTAGGTCGCCGCCCGGACGAAGTCAAAGGTCAGCGGTGCTCCGGTGGGACCCGCTGCCTCGTAGCTGGGAGGTGCGTCCTCCCAGTGCACGTCACCGCGCTGCGCACCGCGGGCGGCCCGGTCGCGTACGGGCTCCGGCCCGAGTAGGGCCCGGGCGCGGGTACAGGCTCGGGCGCGAGAAGGGCTCAGGCGCGGGTACGGCTCAGGTGCGGCGGTGCGGGTCGTCCTCGGGGAGCCAGGAGTCCGGTCCGTGGATGCCGGCGTCCCCCACGCCCCCGCCGAGCGCGTCCGCGACGTCCAGCACCGACGTGCGCACCTCGCCCTCGCGCTGGACCAGGGACCAGGTCCACAGCACCCGCGGCGCCACCACCGGGCGCCGTACGAGGTCGGGCGGCAGCGGGATGCTCTGTCCCTTGGGCGAGTTGATGATCGGGCGGCCGTGGCGGCGGACGTGGTCGAAGAACGCGGGGCCGGTGATGCCGCCGTCGGAGATGCGGACGACGCGGGCGCCGGTGGCCGCGGCCAGCTCTTCGGCGTAGACGTTCCAGGACGACCAGGAGGTGGTGTCGTCGTCCACCAGGACGAGGGCGTCCCGGGCGGCCACGTCGCCGGTGTCCCGGCCCGGGGCGACGGCCTCCAGCCGGTCGGCGCCGAGCAGCCGGGCGCGCAGCCCGAGCCGCTCCAGGTCCCCGGTCCGCACCCAGCACACGGCCAGGTCCAGGCCGCCCTCGGCGACCCGCGCGGCCTGGGCGTGGGAGGGGGCGACCCACGTGTCGACGTGCACCCGGGCCACCGCGGACCCGCCGGCGCGCAGGGCCGGGGGGAGCCAGGTGACATAGCCGAGCCGCACCGGCTGCGCCCCCGGGAACGCGCGGGCCCGCCGCTGGAGGGCGTCGGCCTGGTCGAGCAGGGCGCGGGCGGGCGGGAGCAGGTTCGCGCCGGCCGCGGTGAGGGACACCGAACGGCGGTCGCGGTCGAACAGGCGCACCCCCAGGCTGCGTTCGAGCGCCTTGATCTGCTGGGACAGCGAGGGTCCCGCGATCAGGAGCCGCTCGGCGGCCCGGGCGAAGTTCAGCTCCTCGGCGACGGCCACGAAGTAACGAAGTTGGCGCAGCTCCACGCCCGCCAGGATAGGTCGGGCGCGGGCCGCGGCACGGTCAGGGCAGCCGCGCGGCCCCGGGTGGTCCCCCGGCCGGGCCCGCCGGTCAGCCGGCCAGTTCCGCGCGGACCCGGGGGACGACCTGCGTGCCGTAGAGCTCGATGGCGGTCATGAGCTTGTCGTGCGAGAGGCCGCCCATGGCGTACTTGAGGTCGAAGCGGCTGGCGTCCAGCAGCCGCAGGTTCGCGGCGATCTTGCGCGCGACGGTCTCCGGCGAACCCACGTAGAGGGCGCCGTCGGGGCCCGTCTCCCGCAGGAAGGACTCCTCGGTGGGCGTCGCGAAGCCGCGCTCCCGGCTCATCCGGCGCATCATCGCCAGGAAGTGCGGCCAGAACTCCTCGCGGGCCTGCTCGTCGGTGGCGGCCACGTGGCCGGGGGAGTGCACGCCGATCGGCCGGGGGGCCTGGCCGAGCTGCTCCAGCGCCTCGCGGAACAGCCGGGAGAACGGCACGAAGCGCGCGGCGGGCCCGCCGATGATCGCCAGCATGAGCGCGTAGCCGTGCGTGGCGGCCCGGACCACCGACTGGGGGCTGCCGCCGACGCCGAGCCACGCGGGGAAGGGGCCGTTCTCCAGGTGGGGGACGATGTCCTGCTCGACGAGCCGCGGCCGGGTCCGGCCCTTCCAGGTGACCGGGCCGCCCTTGAGGATCTCGGCGAACAGCTGCGCCTTCTCCTCGAAGAGCACCTCGTAGTCGGCGAGGTCGAAGCCGAACAGCGGGAAGGAGTCGACGCTCGACCCCCGGCCGAGGATCACCTCGGCGCGGCCGCCCGAGACGGCGTCGAGCGTGGAGTAGCGCTGGAAGACCCGGATCGGGTCGTCGGAGCTGAGCACGGTGACCGCCGAGCCGAGCCGGATCCGCTCGGTGCGGGCCGCGATGGCGGCGAGCACGACGTCGCCGGCGGGCATCGGGAAGGCGTCGGTGTGGTGCTCGCCGATGCCGAAGAAGTCGACGCCGACCTGGTCGGCGAGGACGCCTTCCTCGATCACGTCGCGAAGCGTCCGGGCGTGCGACAGCGGCCGGCCGTCGGTGTCGGCGGTCCGGTCGCCGAACGTGTCCAGGCCGAGGACGAGGGGGAAGTCGGTCATGGCGCGGTCTCGCTTGTCTGCTGAGGGGGGTTCGGTTCGCCTTCGCGCCCGGACCGCGGGCGGCTGCGGGGCCGCCGGTCCTCGGCTTCACCCGGCGGACATCTACTTGACGCGTCAAGCATAACTCATGCTTGATGTGTCAAGTAGATGGCCGATTCCGGTTCTGGCCTCTCCTGGCGAGTGGCGGGGCCGCCGCGTCAGGCGGTTCCGCGCGCGCTCTTCGCGACCTGCTCGTGCAGGTCCTTGAGCGCGGCGACGTAGATCTCCGAGAAGGTGGGGAACGGCTGGATGGTGTCGCGCAGCACGTCCAGCGGCACCCGGGCGCGGATGGCCAGCGTCGCCTGCTGGAGCCACTCCCCCGCCTCCGGGCCCAGCGCGTAGGCGCCGGTGACGAAGCGGCCGTCGCTCAGCAGCGTGAGGAACCCGTGGGACTCGGCGTAGGCGCGGGTGTAGGCGGCGGTCTTGGCGACTCCCGCGATCGGGACGGTCGCGCGGAACTCCGCCTCGACCGCGCCCACCGACGCCGCCTGCGGGTCGGTGTAGACCACGCGCGGCACGGCCGTGTAGTCGGCCACGCGGGGCTCGCCGAGGATGTTGGCCGCGACGATCTCGCCCTGGTACTTGCCGACATGGGTGAGCATCCACAGGCCGGTGGCGTCACCGACCACCCACAGCCCGTCGGCGGCGCGCAGCCGCTCGTCGACCGGGATGCCGCGCTCGGTCGCGCGCACGCCGACCGACTCCAGCCCGATGCCGTCGACCCGCGGGCGGCGTCCGGTGGCGACGAGCAGCTTGTCGCCGCGCAGCTCCCGGCCGTCGTCGAGGGTCAGGACGTAATCGCCACCGTCCCCGCCGTCCCCGCCGTCCCGCCGGGCGGCCACCGACCGTGCGCCGAGGACGAGTTCGATCCCGTCGCGGCGCAGCACCGCGCCGAGCGCGTCGCCCAGCGGAGCGGGCTCGCGCGGCAGGACGCGGTGGTCGCCCGCGGTGAGCACCACCTCGCCGCCGAGCCGGCGGACGGCCTGTGCCATCTCCACGCCGACCGGTCCGTTGCCCAGGACCAGCAGCCGCCGCGGGACCGCCTTCATGCCGGTCACCTCGCGGTTGGTCCACACGCCGTCCAGCTCGCGCAGGCCCGGCACCGGCGGCACGAACGGCGACGCCCCGGTGGCGATCACCACGTGGTCGGCGCTGTGGCGGGTGCCGGCCACCTCCACCACGCCCGGTCCGGCCAGCCGTCCGGCGCCGCGCAGCAGGTCGATGCCGTTGTCGGCCAGCCAGCGCTCCGCCCCGGCATCGGAGTAGTCCGACACCATGAAGTCCCGCCAGGCCAGGGCCTCTTCGACGTCCACCTCGGCGGTCGCCGCGGCGTCCCGGGCGCCCTGCACCGCCTCGCCGGGCCGCAGCAGCGTCTTGGACGGGATGCACGCATAGTACGAGCACTCCCCGCCGACCAGTTCGGGTTCCACCACGGCGACGCGCAGGCCGCCGTCGGCGAGGTAGCCGGCGCAGTGCTCGCCGGGGGATCCCGCGCCGACCACGATCACGTCGTAGTCGCGGCTCGTGCCCCCGGCTACCACGCCGGCTCACCGGCGCGAACCGGCACCTCGTCGGTGGTCACCCGGTGCTCCCGGGTCGCGGTGCGGGCGGCGGCTCCGCCCGGGAGACGGTCCGGCATGGCTGGCCCCACTTCCTCGTCCGCGGACGAGCCCGCGGGAGGGCCCGCCCTCCTTCTCCGGCCAGCGTAGGCACGCGCGGGGGGCGCCGCATGCGGGCGGTTCCGACGACGAAGGGGGCGCCTCCCGCCGGAGGCAGGGGGACAGGTGCCGTGCCGGGCGGCGCGAAGCGCTGAACTTTTCCGGTCCCGGCGCTAGCGTGAGCACCCGATCACCGGGGGAAGGGAGGCGCGGTGTCCGGTCGGATGGTCGACAACCCGCGGCGTGCCTGGCTGCAGTCCCTGCTGACCAGCATGGATACGACACTGGAGACGATGCGCCCGGCCCTCGACAGGCCGGCGTCGGACTTCGGCGGCGGCACGGTGTGGACCGGCACCGCGGCGGCGGACACCTTCGCGTCCGACATCACCGGACGCAGCCGCAGCATCCACACCCTTACCGACGGGCTGCGCACCACGGTCGAGAACGCGCTGCGCGCGGAGCCGCTCCAGGTCACCGAGGACCAGGCCCGGCAGATGCGGCGCGAGCAGCAGCACGACCGGTAGTCCGGCCCGACGACGGCTCCCGGGGGGAACCAGGGACATGGGGAAGATCTCCGCGATAGATCCCGCCGCGCTGAACGGCGCCATACAGAAGATGGACACCGGCGCGAACACCCTGGCCGGTGCCTGCCGGTCGCTGACGGCCGAGTTCGGCAGGTACGGCCTGGACACGTCGGGACTGCGGAAGCTCGACGCGATCGCCGCGTGGACCCGTGACCAGTTGCCCGACCTGCGCAGGCGCCACGCGCTGGCCGTGGCGGCGAACAGGGCCCACCCGAACGACACCCTGGCGCACATAGCTGAGCCGTTCTCCCTCGGTGCCGCCGACCACGCCCTGTACGAGCAGGCCGTGGCGGCCGGGGACCGGGCGTCGGTCGCCCTGGTGACGAGCGACCTGCGCGCGCACCTGGACGACCCGGAGTTCCTCCAGGCGTACGCCGACGCGGCGCCGGACGACGTCACGGCCTTCCAGGGGTTACCCGCCGACGTGGCGGACCGGCTGAACCGGCTGCGGCTGAAGGCCGACGTGGAGAAGCCGGGGTGCCCGCAGGAGTTGAAGGACCTGTGGGCCCACCTGACCGACCCGGCCGACCGGACCCACCGCTCGGACATGTTCCTGCTGGGCTACGACGCCCTCGGCAACGGCCACGTCGCGGTCTCCTACGGCAACCCGGACACCGCCGCCAACACGGCCGTGTACGTGCCCGGCACCGGATCGGCGCTGGCGAAGGCGTCGGGCGACCTGAACCGGGCGCTGACGCTCTACGCGTCGGCGAACGACACCGGGGCCGCGGGCACCACCGCGTCGATCTACTGGCTCGGCTACGACGCGCCGGGCTGGAGCTTCCCCGGCCCGGCGTCCCAGAGCTTCGCCGACGCCGGCGCCCCGAAACTGGCGGCGTTCGTCAACTCCCTTGCCCCGCAACACACCGGGGCCGACCACGTCACGGTGATCGGGCACAGCTACGGCACCACGGTCGTCGGTGACGCCTTCGCCCACGCCGGGATGAAGGCCGACGACGCGGTCTTCGTCGGGTCGCCCGGGGTGACCGTCGACAGGGCCTCGCAACTGGGGCTCGACCCGGGCCATGTCTGGGCGAGCAAGGCCAAGTTCGACCCGGTGCCGGAGGTCTCCGCCACGCTGGACCCGCTGAAATGGCTCGACGACCACTCCGACCGCTTCGGCAACGACCCCACGTCCTCCTCCTTCGGCGGCCGCACCTTCGACTCCGGCGAGGGCAGCGGCGTCACGCACGCGCACAGCGAGTACTGGGACCCGGGCCCGTCGCTCACGAACATGACGGACATCGTGATCGGCCGGCCGGACCGGGTGACCGCGATGCCGCAGGAGGACAGGACCGGCGTCCTGCCGAACCTCGCGGACCAGGTGGACCCGGTCCTCGGGATCCCGAACCTCCTCGGCCCGGCCCTCCAGAACCTCGGCCACCGCGTGGGAGGCTACTGGGGCGCGCCGATCGAGGACTCCGGTGACGCGCTGCACTCCTTCGGGCAGGCCGAGAACGATGTCGCCGGCACCGTCACGGACCTCCTCACCGGGGACCTCGACAGCGCCGGGCACGAGATCGAGGACATCGGCAGCGACCTGGCGGACAGCGGCGAGAACGCCGTCCGCGCCGTCACCGACTTCTTCACGTGAGGTCCGCGGCGGGTTCCGGGGAGGTCCGGCGAGTTCCGGCGAGTTCCGGCGAGTTCCGGCGAGGGGAAGCATGCGCAGGACCAGGCACATCACGAGCGCCGTGGCCACCGCCGTCCTGGCGTGGGCGGCGGCGGGCTGCGGAGGATCCATGGACCACGGCGGCACCTCACCCTCCTCGGTGGAGAAGAAGGCCCGCACCCTCACCCGGCAGACGCTGGACGCGATCCGCCCGGCCGCCGGGTCCGCGGGCACCTCGGTCACCGGCGGCACCTGGCAGCAGTGCTCGACCGAGACACCCGGCACGCACCGCTTCGAGTACCGCTACGTCGTCACGCTCGATGTCCCCCAGGAGCGGTCGGAGGACGTCATGACCGCGGCCAGGGCCCACTTCGTCGAGCAGGGCTACCGGCTCGACCTGCCGGACCCGGGGACGGCACGGGTCGGCGCCACCGAGCCGCACGCGACGTACTGGGTGGCGGTCGGCGTGAACAGCGACAAGAAGTCCATGTTCCTCAGCGTCGACTCCGGTTGTGTGGGGGTGAGCCACGACCCGAAGAAGAAGGCGTGAGCCGCAGCCGCCACCGCAAACCGCCCCGTCTGTCAGTTTGGATTGACATCCTCAGCGTTGTCAGTCCAGACTGACATCACCGGCACCCGGCCGGGCGAGGGGGGCAGTGGCATGCGTGAGGACACCGGAATCGGCACCGGCACCGGCACCAGCACGAGTGACATGGCGGACGTGGTGATCGTCGGGGGCGGCCCGAACGGGCTGCTGCTGGCCGGGGAACTGGGGCTCGCAGGGGTACGCCCGGTGCTGCTGGAGCGGCTGGGCGGACGCTCGGCCGCCGCGAAGGCGAACGGGCTGGTCGGGCGAGTGGTCGAGGCGCTCGACCTGCGGGGGCTGTACGGGGAGCTGGCCGGGCGCGGCGGCCCGCCGGCACCGCTGCCGTACTACCAGTTCAGCGGGATCGCGCTGGAGTTGGGGACGCTGCCGGAGAACCCGATGCACACCCTGCCCGTCCCGCAGGCCCGGATCGAGGAGGTGCTGGAGGCGCGGGCGGAGCGGCTGGGCACGGAGATCCGGCGCGGGCACGAACTGGTCGCGCTGGCCCAGGACGCGGACGCGGTCACCGTGGAGGTCCGGGACCCGGACGGCAGGACGTACGCGCTGCGCACCCGCTGGCTGGTGGGGGCCGACGGCGGGCACAGCAGCGTGCGCAAGGCCGCGGGCATCGCCTTCCCGGGCGACACGGACGACAGCTTCTCCTCGTGCGCGGCCCACGTCGTGCTCCCGGACTCGCTGCTGGCACCCGGAACCGGCGAACTCAGGTTGCCGGACAGCCCCGTTGCGCGGGGTCCGCTGCGCCCGTACGCCCACAACCGGCTGCCCGCAGGCGTGTTCACCTTCGCCGAGATGCCCCCGGGTTCGGGTGTCCACGTGGTCGCCACCTTCGAATGGGACCGCCCGCCGGGCGCGCCGGGCGGGCCCATGAGCTTCGACGCGCTGCGGGCGAGCGTGCGGCGCGTGCTCGGCACGGACCTGCCGATGAGCCCGCCGGAGGGCCCGGGTCCGCACCCGCTGCGCCGGACCGACGGGGTCAACTCCCGCCAGGCGCAGACGTATCGCGCCGGCCGGGTGCTGCTGCTCGGCGATGCCGCCCACGTGCACTCCGCGGTCGGCGGCCCGGGGCTCAACCTGGGCCTCCAGGACGCCCTCAACCTCGGCTGGAAGCTTGCCGCCCAGGTACGCGGCTGGGCGCCGCCCGGCCTGCTCGACAGCTACGAGGCCGAGCGCGCGCCGGTCAGCCGCCGCGTACTGATGCACACCCGCGCGCAGATGGCCCTGATGCGCCCGGGCGAGGGCATCTCCGCGACCCGCGAACTGCTCGCCGAACTCCTCGACGGCGACCCGGGCCGAGCCGCCCGCGCGCACCTCGCCGCACTGCTGGCGGGCAGCGACGTCGGATACGGGCGGTGGTACCCGCGGGTGCGGGCGCTGATCGGCGAGGGACGCGCGGGGATCGACGCGGCGCTGCGGTCCGCCCGCCCGGTCCTGGTCCGGCTCTCCGACGACGCACCCGCCATCGCGGGCTGGGGCGACCGCCTCGCCACCGTCACCGCACGTCCGGCCGTCCCGTCCGCCGCACATTCCGAGTCGGGAGCGGACGCCGCTCCGCTGCCGCCGGCCTTCGTCGTACGCCCCGACGGGTACCTCGCCTGACCAGGTATCAGGCGCACCACGGGAGGGTAGGAGGACGCGGCCCGCACTTCCCCCCCCGGGCCGGTACCTCACCTCATCCGAACGGAACGGCACATGAAGATATTCGGCCGGGAGCCCGCGCTCTGGCTCTCCCTCCTCGCCGTCGTGATCAAGCTCAGCACCGCCTTCGGGCTGGACCTCGGCGACAAGCAGCAGGCGGTCGTCAACGCCTTCGCCGCCGCGGTCGTCGGCCTCCTGATCGCGCTCAGCGTCCACGACGGCGTCAACGCGGCCGTGCTCGGCCTCATCCAGGCGGGCATGTCGCTGGCGATCGGCTTCGGCCTGCACTGGTCGGCCGACCAGCAGTCCACCGTGATGAGCCTGGCCTCCGCGGTCCTCGCGATGTGGACCCGCACCCAGGTCACCGCGAAGGTGCCCGCGCCCGTTCCGGCCGTACCGCCGGCCCCGGCCGCACCCGCGCCCGCGCCCGCTCAAGCCGCACCCGCTCCGACGGCACCGGCTCAACCCACCACCTCCGCCGCGGTACCCGCACAACCGGCCCCCGCCCAACCGGCACCTGCACCCGCACCGGAAGCCCCCGCACCGGAGACCCCCGCACCGTGACCGACTCCCCTCACGCCCCCTCACGCCGCCGCGCGCGGCCCGAGGGAGTGCGGGTGGAAGGAGCGCGCTCGATGACGAGGAGAGCGGCGTCGTCGGTCGGCGGCCCGCCGGTGTGCGTGAGCAGGTCGCGGTGGAGGTGGCGCAGCAGCGTGTCCGGGCTGGACGCGGGCAGCGCCGCGACCCGCTCGGCGAGGGGGTAGAACGCACCCTCCGGTGAACGCGCCTCGACGACGCCGTCGGTGTAGAGGACGAGCATGTCGCCGGGCTCGAAGGAGAACGGCTCGGTGTGCAGGGTTCCGACGGCGAGCGGGTCCGGACCGCAGACGCCGAGCGGGGGCGAGGTCCGGCGGGCGTAGAGCGCCGTGACGCGGTCGCCATGGAGCAGGAGCGGCGGCGGATGGCCGCAGTTGATCATCTCCGCCCGCGCGCCGTCGTCGGGGAGGTCGAGGATGAGCGCGGTGATGAAGTGCTCGCCGGGATCCAGCCGGGTGTCGGCGACCTCCTCCATGTTCCGGCTGACGCTGTCCTCCAGGGCGATCACGAGGTCGGGCAGGGCGGTGTGCCGATGCGCCCCCTCGCGGAAGGCCCCCAGCACGAGCGAGGCCTCGCCGATGGAGTCCAGGCCGTGGCCCCGCACGTCACCGATGATCACGCGGGTGGAGGGGTGGGCGGCCCGGGTCGTCGCGAAGAGGTCGCCGCCGATCTGTGCCTCGTCCTCGGCGGCCAGGTACAGCCAGGCCACCCGTTGCGGCCCGATCCGGCGGGGCGGAGGCCGCAGCAGGACCCGCTGGGCGGTCTCGGCCACCGAACGCGCCCGGTCCAGCTCGCGGTTGCGCCGGTCCCGGGCGACGCTCACCAGGACGACCAGCACGGACAGCACCGCCAGCGCGATGATCTGCGCCACGTGGTTCGACGTGCCGAGCCCGCCGTGGAAGGCCGCGATGAACACCTGGGCCGCCACGGCCACCGAGCCCGCCACCGCGGTCAGCCGCGGGCCGGCCAGCGAGGCGGTGAGGGCGGGCGCGATCACGAGCAGCGGGCCGAGGTGGACGTCGTCCGGGACCTGGACGTCGATCGCGGTGATCGCCGCGATCAGCACGAAAGGGATCGCCACCAGCCAGCTACGGCCCGAGGGCTCCTGCAGGAGGCGGTCCACCGACCAGCGCCGACCTTCCATTCCCCCAGTCTCCGCCCGAACGCGCCACCAGTCACCTGGGCAGCCGCCCCGCCGGAGCGGGCTGCCCAGGTGACCGGTGGCACATCGGACGCGCATCGCCGCGCGGTCCCCGGCCACGCCGGCGCAGCGCCGGTCAGGCGAAGTAGTGCCCCTGCTCCAGGTCGTCGAGCAGGCCGGGCTCGCTCGGCTCCCAGCCCAGCAGTTCCCGGGTCGCCGCGTTCGACGCGCTGACGTCGAGCCCGAAGATGTTCCCGATCCAGCCGAAGTGCGCGACCGCGTCCTCGGCCGGGACGGACACGACCGGGACGTCGAGCCTGCGGCCGATCACCTCGGCGATCTCCCGCGTGGGCACCCCTTCCTCGGCCTGTCCCTGCAGCGGGGTCCCGGCCGGGGCCTTCTCGACCGCGAGCCGGAAGAGGCGGGCGGCGTCGAGGCGGTGCACCGCGCCCCAGCGCTGGGAGCCGTCCCCGATGTAGCCGGAGACGCCCTTCTCGCGGGCGGTGGCGATCAGCCGCGTCACGAATGCCTTGTCGCCCTCGCCGTGCACGGTGGGCGGCAGCCCCACGGCGGACGCACGCACGCCGCGCTCGGCGAGGCCCAGCGCGATCCGCGCGTTGACGGCGCGGGGGCCCGCGGCGGAGGCGGGCCCGTCTCCCTCTGCCGGGGCTGTCCCCCCGGGAGCCGGAATCGCGAGGGTGCCGGAGGCGATGACCAGCGGGCGCCCGGAACCCTCCAGCGCGGCGCCGATCGTCTCGATGGCGTTCCGGTCGGCGGCCACGGACTTCTCGAACGCGCTGAAGTCGTGGATGAAGGCGAGGTGGACGACCCCGTCGGACTCGGCCGCGCCGGCCCGCAGGCTCTCGAGGTCGTCGAGGGAGCCGCGCCGGACCTGCGCCCCCGCGGCGGCCAGTGCCTCGGCGGAGGCGTCGGAGCGGGCCAGCCCGACGACCTCGTGGCCTGCGCCGATGAGCTCGGGTACGACGGCGGAACCGATGTAGCCGGAGGCGCCGGTGACGAAAACACGCATGGGAAGGACTCCTCGACAAAGGCGATGTCAGTTACTGACATCAACCGTAGCACCCGATGTCAGTCACTGCCATCACGCTTTCCGGTCGCGTACGATCGGGGGCATGGGGCGATGGGAACCGGACGCACGCGGGCGGCTCGGACAGGCGGCGATGGAGCTGTACGCCGAGCGCGGGTTCGAGCAGACCACCGTGGCGGAGATCGCCAAGCGGGCCGGGCTGACCGAGCGGACCTTCTTCCGGCACTACGCGGACAAGCGCGAAGTGCTGTTCGGCGGTTCGCACGTCCTGGAGGACCTGGTCGTCGGCACCGTCCGGGACGCCCCCGAGGGCACCGCCCCGATCGACGCGGTCGCGGCCGGCCTCGACGCCGCGGCCACCGGGATCTTCTCCGACCTCCGCGACTTCGCGCGGCGCCGCCAGGCGATCATCACCGCGCACCAGGACCTCCGGGAGCGCGAGCTGATCAAGCTCGCATCGCTCTCCTCGGCTCTCGCGGACACCCTGCGCGGACGCGGGGTGTCAGAGCCTGCCGCGAGCCTTGCCGCCGAGGCGGGCACGGCCGTCTTCAAGGTCGCCTTCGAGCGCTGGGTCGGCGACGGCGAGACCCGCGACCTCGCCGCGGTGATCAAGGGATCCCTCGCCGAACTCCGGTCCGTGGCCGCGGGAGAGTAGCCGCTCCCCCGGCCGCCGTCGCGGGGCACGGCGGCCCAACGCTCCCTGATCCACGGCCGATCACGACCCGCCTGCCACCGACTCCCATGATTTCGTGGCCGATTGGTGGGCTGATGTTCATCAGGGGTTCGACGACAGCTCCGGACAAGGGCTCTTGCGCCTCATAGGGTCCCTCAGGCCGACAGGGGCTCCCCCGGCTGTGGCGACGCGCGTCCCGCGCGCACCCACCCGGGACACGGCCGACCGTCGCGGGGGACCACCGGGGGGATACCGGGGTACGGGTCGGACCTGTCGGCGCACACACCAACTCGATGCCTTGCCGCATCGCGTCTTTGGGGGGTTCTTCTTGGATGCTCGCTCGCGCCGCAGACTGGCGACGCTCGCTTCGGCCGCCTCGCTGGCGGCCGGTGTCCTCGGCGCGACCGCGCCGCAGGCCGGGGCGCTGACGATCAGCGCGAAGACCGGCCAGATCTCGGTGGTCAACGCCACCGGCGTCACCACCGCCGATGCCGACGGCGGCAACTCCGCCGTCGTGCCGCATCTTCCCAACACCGGCCGGCTCTCGGCCAACTGGGCACCGGACGGCAGCCGGCTGGTCGCCGGCGGACAGGACCCGACCCGGCTCACCAGCACCCGCCTGGTCGGCGACGCCTCGCACGTCACCACCGAGTGGCCGCAGAGCGCGTCCGGCACGCAGTACACCGACGCGACCTTCTGGCTCGACGGCAGCGACATCGTCACCAGCAACGGCACCCAGCTCTACTACGGGCCGTCCGACGCGTCGTTCGGGCAGCAGCCGCTGCTGACCGGCGGCAACCAGCAGCCGGCCGGGACCTGCGACTCCCACCCCAGCGCCAGCATCCTCGGGGCGCTCGCCTTCGAACGCTCCACCTGCGGCGCGTCCGGCTCCGACATCTGGACGCTTGACCCGTCCGCGGACACCGTGCAGCGAATCGTCACCGACGGCGCCGACCCGGCGTTCTCCGCGGACGGCAGCCAGCTGGCCTTCACCCGGGTCGTCGACGGCAACCGCCAGATCTTCACCGCCGCGGCCGACGGCACCGGCGCCAAGCAGGTCACCTCCGACGCGGTGGACCACACCGACCCGTCCTGGGACCCGGCCGGCGGCCGGATCGCCTACGGCGTCACCGACGCGTCGGCCGGCACCGCCTCGACGAAGATCCTGGACCTGTCCGACGGCACCAGCACCACCTTCAGCACCGACGGCAGCAAGCCGGCCTGGCAGCCGGTCCGGAGCAACACCCTGGACCGGGTGTACGGCACCGGCGGCATCACCATCGACCAGGCCGCCTCGCGGTTCACCTTCGACGCCACCGGCGCGGCCCACGAGCCCGGCCTGATCACCGCGCACTCGGCGGTCCTGGTCAACAAGGCCAACGCCACCTACGCGACCCCGGCGATCGCGCTGGCCGCGGAGAAGCAGGGCCCGGTGCTGATGACGTCCAGCGGTTCGCTGGACGCCACCGTCACCGCCGAGCTCAAGCGCACCCTTCCCAAGGGCAGCACCGTCTACCTGGACGGCAACACCACGCAGTTGAGCGCGAAGGTGTCCTCCCAGATCACCGCGCTCGGCTACACCGCGCTGCGGATGGACGGCGCGGACCTGGCGTCGGTCTCGGCGCGCGTCGCCACCCAGATCACCAAGAAGCCCGACTGGGTGTTCGTCGCCGACGGGATGGACTACCACGACCCGGTGTCGGCCGCGACGGCCGCGGGCTCGCTCGGCTACAAGGGCCTCGGCGTGGTGCTGCTGGTCAAGGGCACGACCATTCCCACCGCCGTCAAGACCTACCTGAACTCGCTGAACCCGGCGACCACCGGGCTGGTGACGGTGGGCGCCAACGCGCGTACGGCGATGGAGAACACGCCGCTGGCCCAGCAGTGGGAGTTCTACGACATCAGCGGCAGTTCGTACGAGCAGACCGCGGTCAACCTGGCGAACTTCTGGTGGGCCGGGCCCAACGTCGCGACCGTCGACGAGAGTTCGGTCTGGTCGAACTCGGTGGTCGGCAACGCGGTGACGGCGATCTACGGTCCGGCCCTGTGGTCCACCGCCGCCTCGCTGTCCACGACGACCGCCGGCTACCTCACCAAGGAGTCCGCGAGCGTCCAGGAGGTGGTGACCTTCGGCGGCAACGCCCAGTACTCCGTCGCCCAGCGCACCGCCCTCGGCAACGCGATCGGGATCAGCAGCACCCAGCTGTCCACCATGTGGTGGGCCGGCGGCGTGCTTCCGGCGGCCAGCGCCACCCCGTCGGCCAGGAGCCTCGCGAAGTCGCTGCCGACGATCCACGGGCCGGCCGCCGAGGCACCCGCCTCCGGCCGTCCGTCGCTGATCGTGGACACCCCCGGGGCGCACCTGACCCCGAAGAACGACCGCACCCGCTGAACCCCTCCGCACACCCTGGTGGGCCCGGCCGCATCGGCCGGGCCCACCGGCGTTTCCGGGCCCGCGAGCGACCGCGGCTCAGGGCCGGCCGGGGCCGCCGGGCCCCGGGGCACCCTGCGCGGACCAGTCATTGCGGGCAGCTAAGAGAGCCGGGCGCACCACGCGGTCGAGGCGGTCCGCCTGGGCACGCAGCAGGTCGGCGACGCGGAGCAGCCCGTCGGGGTCCAGGTCGGTGATCCAACTCTCCTCGCAGAGATGGAGGTTGACCACCGGGACGCGCGGCTCGGGCGGCTCCGCGTAGGGGGTGCAGTCGAGGGTGCAGGAGAGGATCTCCTGCTCGCAGGGCCGTCCCGTGCGGTCCGCCGCGGTGTAGACGGCGGCGGTCTGGCCGGGGAAGCGCGCACAGTGGTGGATGTCGGCCAGCCGGTCGGCCAACTCCCCGACGGGCACGTTGTGTTCGCTGGGATCGTCACCGGCCCACGGGGGCAGGTAGCCGCTCAGGGTGTGCCCGTCGGCAGCCGAGAGGGTCCATCGGCGCGGGAGCCCGGGCGGGGCCGGCGACCCGGTCGGAACAGGGGGGAATCCGATCATGCGAGGTGGTCCTTCTCTGCGGACAACGGTCAACGGTGGTCGGTGGCGATCACTTCGGGGCGGGGCGGGGCGCGCCGCGCGGGGCTACATCCACGTTCGGAGCGGGAACGGGAAGGTGGTGGCGATGCGGGGTGGGTCCGAGAGCTCCCAGCTGTGGCCGCCGGGATGGCCCTCGAACTCGCTGCAGGGCTCGTCGACTTCACGCCCGGCCGGGCAGTCCGGGATCTCGATCACCGCGCTCGGCTCCGCCCCGTCCCGCCACAACGCCCACAGCGTCCCGGCCTCCGGCCCGCGCAAATTGAGCACCGCGCCGTAGTGAACGGGCCCCCGGTGCACCTCGATCGTGCACACCAGGGTCGCGAACATGTCCTCGCGGGTGTAGCCGAACACCTCGTCCGCCGCCGCCAGGCCCAGCACCGTGCCCACCAGCGCCTCCGGCACCAGGATCCGCCGGCCACAGATGAAACGCTCCCCGCGCCGAACAGGCATGGCCCCCAACTCCTCACGTCCTACGTCCCGCTGCGTACCGATGGAAAAAAGACCCGCTCCGGCCAAGGGCGACCAAACCGTGAGTCCCACCCCGCCCGGGGGTGAAAAGACGGGGACCTTGCCGGGACTCGGCATGGCCGGAGCGGGCGATCGAAGGGGCCGTACTCCTACGGCCCGTACCCCGGGTCACCGGCGATCGCGAGCCCGATCTCCAGCCCGCACAACGCCGCGAGCCCGACGACGACGAGGATCCCGGCCCAGCCCATGAGCAGCACCAGACCCCACTTCCGGATCACCGTCCCGCCCCGTCCACGCCCGCGACCGCGCGGAGTTCGGAATCGGTCGCACGCCGCACCGTCCCCGGGTCCGCCGACCACGAACCGCCCCGCCCGGGCCGTTGCAAAGCCAGCAGCCCACCGCCCTGCCGCAGCACCTCGCCGAGGTCCCCCGTCATCGTGTCCACCACCCAAGTGCCTTCCGGGTACACCATGTGACCGGTCTCTCCGTGATCGATTCCTGACGTTCCGTGAACAAGGATGCCCGGTGCGTCCTACGATCGGCAGAGGTGAGCCATTGACGCAGCAAGGTGGCTACACAGCGCGCTGCGCGCGGACGACAGGGGGTGCGTACTACGCGGTCCATCGACACTATTGGTCGCGCAGTACGCAACTTGACTCGGCGTCAGGTCAACGTATGGGAGCTCTGTTTTGTGATGAACAGCACGGATGACGGCACTATCTCAGCTCGCGTGGTGTTTGCGAAAGAGCTCGCTCGCCAACGCAGGCTGCTCGGGATCAGCCTCGTGGAGCTGGCCAAGCTGTGCAACTACGAGCAGTCGTACCTGCACCGCCTGGAGACGGGCAGCAGGCTGGGCACGCTGGAAGCGGCGCAGTCCCTGGACCAGGTGTACGGCACCGGTACGCACATCGCCGACCTGTGGAAACTCGCGAAGGAGGAGGCCAAGCGGGACCGGTACGGGAACTTCGAGGAAGTGGAGGCCGTGGCAACGAGCATCCAGGAATTCTGCGTGAGTACGGTGCCCGGCCTGTTGCAGACAAGCGGCTACGCCGAGGACCAGCTACGCGCGGCCGAAACGGCGAGCGTCGAGGAACAAGCCGCGGGGGTGGTGGCACGCATCAAACGGCAGGACATCCTCACCGGTAAGAAGGTGATCGCCTACCGCGCTCTCATCGACGAGTCGGTGCTGAAGCGCCCCACGTTGGATCCGGAGGTGTGGACCGGGCAACTGGAGAAGCTCATCGAGGCGGCCCAGCAACCGAACATCGCCCTGCAGGTCGTACCGTTTCGGGCGGGTCTCTATCGTCTGCTGCCCAGTTCGATGAAGCTCCTGTGGCTGCCGACCGGGCAGACCGTCGCGTACGTCGAGAGCAGCTGGAGCGGCCAACTCATCGAGGAATTCGAGGACGTGGAGCAACTGCGCTTGTCCTACGATCGACTACGAGACTCGGCCCTGTCACCCTCTGAGTCCCTTGATCTACTACGCCGCTCATTGGAGGACCACACCTCATGCCTCACACCCCCGTCGATCTGAGCGCCGCCGCCTGGCGGAAGTCGTCGTACAGCAACGGCTCGGACCCGAACAGCTGCGTTGAGGTCGCCGACGGCTACCCCGGGATCGTCCCGGTCCGCGACTCCAAGGACCCCCAGGGCCCCGCCCTGACCTTCACCGCCGACGCATGGACCACCTTCGTCGGCGCCGTCCGCGCGGACGAGTTCCCGACAGCCTGAACCCGGCGGAGCCGGAGGCGCCGCCGGGTTCGCTGCTGCGGGTGCTACCAGGGCACCACGCCCTCGTCGTCGAAGAAGCCGCCGGTGGGGCCGTCGTCGGGGAGGGTGGCGAGCCGGATCGCGATCGCCGCGCCCTGCTCCGGGGTGCGGACGCCGCGGAAGCCGTTGAGGTCGGTCGCGCAGTATCCCGGGCAGCCGGCGTTGATCAGGATGTTCGTGTCGTGCAGCTCCTTGGCGTACTGGACCGTGACGGCGTTCAGGAACGTCTTCGAGGGTGCGTAGGCCAGGGAGATCGGGCCCGTCTCGCCGCCGGGGGCGGTCTGCCGGGAGAGCGAGCCGACGCTGCTGGACATGTTCACGATCCGCGGCGAGGCCGAGCGCCGCAACAGCGTGAGCAGCGCGTTGGTGACGCGGATGACGCCGATGACGTTCGTGTCCACGGCGGTCCGCACCGCGGCGAGGTCCGCGGTGGTGGGCGTCTGCGCCATCCCGCCGGTCACGGCGGCGTTGTTGACGAGGACGTCGAGCCGGCCGGACCGCTCCTCCAGCAGTCGCGCCGCGGCCGCCACGCTGGCGTCGTCGGTCACGTCGATCGGGACGCCGAACGCGTCGGCGCCGGCTGCCCGCAGCTTCTGGACGGCGGCCTCCCGGAGCTCGTCGTTCCTGGCACCGACGCCGACGCTCCAGCCGAGGGCGCCGAGGCCCACCGCGATCTCGTATCCGATTCCCTTGTTCGCGCCGGTGACCAGCGCGATCGTCTGTCCGCTCATGTCCTCCAGCCTGCTGGGCGCACCCGGCGGGAAGCCAACACCGTCTGGGTGGGCAGCGATACCGCTGGGGTATCGGCGCAGCTCATCGACGTAAGAACGGGAGTCGGCGGGGCGCCGTCGGGTACCTTGGCAGCATGGAGACGCGGGAGTTGCGGTACTTCGTCGCGGTCGCCGAGGAACTGCATTTCGGGCGCGCGGCGGAGCGGCTGGGCATCGCGCAGCCTCCGCTGTCGCGGGCGATCCAGCAGCTCGAACGGCGGATGGGGGCGGCGCTGCTGGACCGTACCAGCCGGGGCGTCGCGCTGACCGAGGCCGGATCGGTGCTGCTGCGGGAGGGCCGGGCGGCCCTCGACGCGGTCGACGCCGCCGACCGCCGCACCCGTCGTGCCGCCGCCGCGAGCGGCCGGCCCGGGGTGGTCCTGGTGACGAAGGCGGGCGCGTCCGGCGAGTTGCTGGCGAAGCTGCTCGCCGCGTACGCCGCCGAGCCCGACGCGGTCGCCGTCGACGTGCAGTTGTGCGGGCCCGGCGAGCAGGAGCGGTGGCTGCGTGACGGGCGGGCCGATGTCGCCCTGCTGCACCGGCCGTTCGACTCCACGACCGGGCTGGACACCGAGGAGCTGTCCACCGAGGGGCAGGTCGTCGTGCTGCCCGCAGGGCACCCCTTCACCGGGCGGTCCCGGCTGCGGGTCGCCGACATCGCCGAGCTGCCCGGTCTGCCGCTGCCGCGCTGGCCGCGCCACGACGGGAGCCACTCCGACGGCCCGGGACCGGTGGTCCGCGACAACACGCAGTTGCTCCAACTCATCGCGCTCGGCCGGGCCGCGGCCATCCTGCCGGAGTCGTCCCGGGCCCAGCTCCGGGACGACCTCGTCACCGTGCCGCTGGTCGACGCGCCCTCGGTGACGACGCTCATCGCGTGGCCGCCGCAAAGCCGCTCCCTCGCCGTCGCCGGCCTCGTCCGGGCGGCCACCCGCCTCTAGGACGTCAGGTGAGGGTCCACAAGGTGAGGTGGGCGCCGCCGCCGGCCAGGGTCCTGCCGTCGGAACTGAAGGCGACGGAGGCGCCGGGAGGGCCGTAGCGGTAGCTGTTGCCGACCGCGCCGGTGTCGGCGGTGGCGAGGATGCGCCGGGTGGCGGTGGACCAGAGGGTGATCGTGCCGTCGAAGTTGCCGGTGGCCAGCAGGGTGCCGTCGGGGCTGAAGGCGACGGCACTCGCCGTGCTCCCCTTGTTGATGAGCATCTCTCCAGCCGCATGGGTGACGGCGTCCCAGAGCTGAACGGTGCCCTTCCCGGTGGCGACGGCGAGGGTGCGGCCGTCGGGGCTGAAGGCGACCGAGTTCAGGTTGCAGTTGGTGGTGGCGAGCGACCTGACCTTGCTGCGGCTGCGCACGTCCCACAGGTCGACGGTCCCGTGGTCGCTGGTGGCGGTGCTCTGACCGTCCCCGGAGCCGACGACGAGGGTGCGGCCGTCCGGACTGAACGCCATGGCCTGGTTCCACCAGTCGCCCTGCCCGAACGTACCAATCCGCTGGTAGGAGGTGAGGTCCCAGAGCGAGAACACCGCGGAGTCGTAGCTGGTCGCCATCAGCTTCCCGTCCGGGCTGAGGGCGACGACGTTGAGGAAGCCCGTCCACACGCGGTCGTCGGTGTGGGCGTCGACCGCCCCGGCCTCCGTGCGCGAGGCCATGTCCCAGAGCTCGACGGTGCCGTCGCCGTTTCCGGAGGCGAGCCTCTTGCCGTTCGCGGCGAACGCCACCGAGTTGACCGACTCGGTGCCGGGTGCGGTGGAGTGCCGGGTGGTGCCGAGGGTCCCGGAGCGCTTGCCGCTGCGGGTGTCCCAGACGGTGACGTCGCCGATGCCCTGCGCGGCGGCGAGGGTGGTGCCGTCGGGACTGAACGCGATGCCGAACAGGCCCTTGGCGGTGCCGTCGTCGAGGGTCGAGCGAAGCGTGAGGGTGGCCTTCGTCCGGGCCTTGGTCCGGACGGTACCCGCGCCTCCACCGGACGGGCTGCCACCCCCGCCTTTGCCCCCGCCGAAGTTCCGCACGGCGAGCGGGATGCCGACACCGGCCGCGACGACGGCGCCGACACCGGCGGTGATGAGGGCACGGCGGGAGGGCGCACGGCCGGTGGTGTCCGCCGGGTGCGGCGGCCCCGCCCCCTCTCCGCCGGGTCGCGGGTCGCCGGTGACCCGGTCCTCCCCGCCCGGTCCGTACCGGGTGGCGCCGTCGTGAACGGGTCCACCGCGGCCGGGGCCCTTGTCCCCGAACGCGAGCGTCGGTTCGGTGCGGGCCGCAGGTCCCGCCGGTCCTGCCGGTCCTGCGAGCCGGTCGAGAAACCGCGCGACCCACTCGGCGTCGGGACGCTCGGCCGGTACCTTCTCCAGCAGCGCCTCCAGCAAGGGCGCGGACTCCGCGGCCCGCTCCACCGGCCGCGGCGGCTGGAGCAGGATCGCCACGCAGAGGTTGGTGAGCGTCTCACCGGTGAACGGCACCCGGCCCTCCACAGCGGTGTACAGCGTCGCCCCGAGCGACCACAGGTCCGACGCTGCCGTGACCTCCTTGCCCTCCAACTGCTCGGGGGACATGTAGAGCGGGGTGCCGATCAACGAGCCGGACACCGTCAGGGTCGTACCGCCCTCCGCCAGGCGGGCGACGCCGAAGTCCGTGAGGGCGGTGCGCTCCGCGGTCAGCAGGATGTTGTCCGGCTTGACGTCCCGGTGCACGATTCCCGCCGCGTGCGCGTGCACCAGGGCGTCCAGCACGGCCGCCCCGATCCGTGCCGCCTCCGGCACCGGCAGCGGCCCCCGCTCGTCGAGCACGGCACGCAGCGAGCGGCCCGCGACGTACTCCATCACGATCATCGGGGCGCCGTCGTGATCCACGATGTCGTGGACCCCCACGATCCCGGGGTGGCGCAGGTTCGCCGCGATCCTCGCCTCCCGGCGGAACCGCTGCACCAGAACGTCCTGTTCAGCGGCCGAAGTCCCCTGCGGCGGCAGGATCTCCTTGACCGCGACGTCCCTCTCCAGCGCCTCGTCCCGACCGCGCCAGACCCGCCCCATCCCGCCGCGGCCCACCAACTCGACCAAGCGGTAGCGGCCCGCCACCACGTCCCCCTGATTCGCCGTCACACCCGCCACGGTATTGAGGGCGCGTCACCCTGCTCAACCACCGGCTGCCGCTTGTGCCGATTCCGTTGCACCCGAGCCTGCAGGCGTCAGGACCGCGCCGTCCCGACCGGTTCCGCGGGACTCCCGGCGGCGTCCACGGGCTCCGCGGGTACCGGGATCGGGCCACGGCGCAGCAGCGCCCCGCAGAGGACGGCGCCCCCGGCGAAGACGCCGGCGCACCACCAGAACACGGTGGTGTAGCCGTGGATGGTCGCCAGGTGGATCAGCGCCGGCGTCGGCCGGCCCTGCGCGTGGTGCGCCACGTAGTGGGTCGTGGCGTTGGTGGCAAGGGAGTTGAGGAGCGCGAGGCCGATCGCGCCGCCGACCTGCTGCCCGGTCTGGATGCTCGCCGAGGCGATCCCCGCGTCGTGCGGCGCCACACCGGACGTGCCGGTGCGCAGCGTCGAGGAGAAGATGAGCCCCATCCCCACGCCGGCCACCATGAGCGGGCCGAGCAGGGCGGACGCGTACCCGGAGTCCACGTGGATCCTGGTCAGCCAGGACATGCCGCCCGCGCCGAGCAGCATGCCGACGGCGACGAGCGGCTTGGGGCCGACCCGAGGCATCAGCCGGATGTTGCCGACCGCGGCCGCCACCGCGACGGTCCCCACCATCGGGAGCAGGCCGACCCCGGACCTCAACGCCGAGTACCCCAGGGTGCCTTGCATGTAGTAGATGACGAACAGGAAGATGCCGTACATCGCCGCCCCGACGAGCAGCATGGTGAGGTACGCGCCGCCGCGGTTGCGGTCCAGGACGATGCGCGGCGGCAGCAGGGGCTGCGCGGCGCGGCCCTGCCGGACCGCGAAGACGATCAGCAGCACGGCGCCGGCGATCAGGAAGCCCCAGGTCGAGGGCGTGCCCCAGCGGTGCGAGGAGGCGTTGGAGAAGCCGTAGACCAGGCAGAACATCCCGGCCGACACCGTCACCACGCCCGGCAGGTCCAGGCGGGCGGCGGGCCTCTTGGGCGGCCGGGACATCAGCAGTGCGCCCCCGACCACCGCGAGCCCGGCGAAGACCAGGTTGACGTACATGCACCACCGCCAGGACAGCGTGGAGGTCAGCGCGCCGCCGATGATGAGCCCCAGGCCGCCCCCGGCGGCCGCGATCGTGCTGAAGGCGCCGAACGCCTTGCCGCGTTCGGCGGGATCGGTGAACGTCGTGGTCAGCAGCGCCAGGGTGGCGGGCGCCAGCAACGCGCCGAAGATGCCCTGGCAGGCCCGCGACGCCGCCAGCATCTCGAAGTTGACCGAGGCGCCGCCGACCGCGGAGGCGGCGGCGAAGCCGACCAGCCCGGTGAGGAAGGTCTCCTTGCGGCCGATGATGTCGACCAGCCGCCCGCAGAACAGCAGCAGGCTGCCGAAAGCCAGCAGATAGGCGGTCACGATCCACTGCCGGTCCGCGTTGCTGAACCCCAGGTCCCGTTGCGCGCTGGGCAGCGCCAGGTTCATCACCGTCGTGTCGAGGACGACCATCAACTGCGCGACGCAGATGACGCCGAGGACCATCCACCGGCGGGGATCCCCCCGCACGCCGCCGGCCTCTCCGGTGGTCGCGGTCGCCGCACTGTGAACTGCCACGTTCTTCTCCTTGCCCTGTCGAACTGCCCTGTCGAACGGATACGAGCGCCCATACGACGGGTACGGCGGGGCGGAGTGTGACATGGCCGCCCTCCGGAGGACCGGCAGCCGGTGTGACGTGGACCACAACGGGCGGTGAGCTGTCACATCCCCGGGTTCCGGGCGGCTCTCCCTTCGGAACACGCCCGCGACGAGAGGTCCGAAGATGTCCCCACTCCCGTCAGACGACCCGGCGCCGACCGCGACGGAGACCGCGCCGGACCTGGCGACGCAGACCGCGACGCAGACCCCGACGGAGAGCTTCACCGCGCATCGCGACCTGCTCTTCTCCGTCGTCTACAACATGCTCGGCACCGTCGCCGACACCGAGGACGTGCTGCAGGAGACCTGGCTGGCCTGGGCGGCACGCAGCCGGGCGGCCGGCTCGGAGGCGATCAGGAACCCCCGCTCCTACCTGGTGCGGATCGCGGCGAACCGGGCCATCGACCACCAGGCCGCCCTCAGCCGCCGCCGCGAGACGTACGTCGGGCCATGGCTGCCCGAACCGCTCGCCACCCCGCGCGTGCAGGCGCCGGCCTCCACCGGTACCGGCGACGCCGCCGACGCGGTGCTGCACGCCGAGTCGGTGTCGATGGCGCTGCTGGTGGTGCTGGAGACCCTCTCTCCGCTGGAGCGGGGGGTGTTCGTCCTGCACGAGGTGTTCGGCTACACCCACACCGAGATCGCCGGCATCCTCGACCGCTCCCCGTCGGCGGTCCGCCAGCTCGCCCACCGCGCCCGCGCCCACGTCGACGCCCGGCGCCCCCGCTACGAACCCGATCCGGCCGTCCGGCAGCAGGTGACCGAACGGTTCCTCGCGGCCACCCTCGGCGGCGACGTGGACGCCCTCCTGGAAGTCCTCGCACCCGAGGTGACCCTGTGGGGCGACGGCGGCGGCAAGGGCCACCCGGCCGCAGGGCTGCGGACGTTGCACGGCCGGGACGAGGTCGTCCGCACGCTCGTGAGGAACGCGCGCCGCTTCGGCAGCGGCCTGGACATCGTGTACCGGAGCGTCAACGGCGACCCGTCGGTCCTCATGTGCGACGGCGGCACCACCCGGGCCGTCCTCGTCCTCGACCTCCTCCCGGGCAGCGACCAGGTGTGCGGGATCTACATCGTCGCCAACCCCGCGAAGCTCACCCACGTCGTCTGAGCGCCGGGGCACCCGAGAACGGAGAAGGGGGGTCGCCCGGCCGGGCGACCCCCCTTCTGTGCGAACGGCCTACGGCCGCCGCGGATGCTGGACCGGTCAGCCGGCCAGGCCGCCGGGCGTGCCCGTCTTGCGGCGGCGGACCAGGAAGACCGCGCCCGCGCCGAGGACGACGACCGCCCCGCCGACGCCCGCGATGGTCGGCAGCGCCGAGGAGCTTCCGGTCTCGGCGAGGTTGCCGGTGGCCAGCTCGGTGTCACCGGCGGGCTTGGCCGGAAGCGGCTTCTCGCCACCGGTGGTGGGCACCGCGCCGCCACCGCTCGCCGACCCGGCCGCGAGGACGTCGAAGGTGTAGAAGTTGTCGCCACCCGAGATCGCGCACTGGCCCTGGTCGTCGGCGTAGACACCCGCGCCGAAGACGTAGCCCTCGCCCGCGGGGGCCTTGGCGTCGACGTTCAGCCGCAGCTTGAGGGTGAAGGAGTCGTGGCCCTTGACCTCGGTGTAGCCCAGGTAGTTGGCGTCGGGGTCGTTCTCGTCGAGCGAGATCGCGACCCACTTGCCGGTGTCCGGGTTCTGGAACTGGACCTTGAGGTGGCTGGTGTCCTCGTTCCAGTCCTTGGCCGAGACGGTGGCCGCGAACAGTGCGAAGTCGACGCGCTTGTAGTCCTTCGCCGAGGAGTTCTTCACCGCCAGGCCGAAGGGGTGCCAGCCGCTGCCCGCGGCCACCTTGCCCGGCAGGCCGCTGATCGTGGTGGTCAGGTTCTTGTCGACCTGCGGCTCGTCCGAGCTGTCGTCACAGGCGGTGCCGTCGTCGGGCGGCGTCGTGGCGCCCGTGGTCGGCGTCGCGGGAGTGGTCGCCGGCGACGTGGTGGGAGTGGCGGGCGTCGTGGGCGCGTCCGTCGTCGGCGCGGCGGTGGGCGCGTCCGTCGTCGGCGTCGCGGACGGGGTCGTGGTCACGGTCGACGTGGCCGACGCCGTCGGCGAAGGGGTGTCACCCGCGGCGGCGGACGCGGACGTCGCGGCGAACAGGGCGACGGGGGCGAGCGCGGCGGTCGCGGCAACCGACACCACGGCACGGCGAAGCTTCATGGGTGCCTCAATCTGGCAGGTCACAAGGGATGCAGACGGGATGCTGAGAAGAAGTGAGGGGTCCGCTACTACGCGTGGGGCGGAGCGGGGGAGGCGATGCTATCCCGAGCCGTCCCGGCACCGCCGTCGCCCGGACGGCGTTCCGCACCCCCAGGCGGCGCGGTCGTCCCACGCGCCACAGCCTTCTCACAGGAAAGGGACAGGAAGTGAGGAATGGCCCGTTCCGTGTGCCGAGCATCACACAACCGCTGGGGCGGACGGTACGGCTCCGCGAGCGGCGACAGGGCCCCGACGCTACGAAACAGCGTCAGGGCCCGGACAGCACGAAGCGGCCCGAGGCGGTGGTGCGCGCCTCGGGCCGGGAACGTGGGATCAGCGGCCGAGCGGGGAGTCGGCCGGGATGCTGCCGAGCCGGCCGGCCTGGAAGTCGTCGAAGGCCTGGGCGAGTTCGGCGTGGGTGTTCATGACGAACGGGCCGTACTGCATCATCGGCTCGCGGATGGGCAGCCCGCCGAGCAGGACGACCTCGAAGTTGGCGCTGCGGGAGTCCTGCTTGTCGTGGGCGCGCAGGGTGACGGCGTCGCCCTCGCCGAAGACGACCGCCTGGCCCATCTGGAAGGGCCGCTCCCCGGGGCCCGCGAAGCCGCGGCCGGCGAGCCCGTAGGCGAGCGCGTTGAAGTCCTTGCGCCACGGGAGGGTGACGGTCGCGCCCGGGTTCACCGAGAGGTGGATCATCGTGATCGGGGTGTGCGTCGAGCCGGGGCCGCTGTGGCCGCCCAGGTCGCCGGCGATGAGGCGGATGAGGGCGCCGCCGTCCTCGGAGGTGAGCAGCTTCAGCCCGCCCGCGCGGATGTCCTGGTACTTCGGCGGCATCATCTTGTCCGCCTTCGGGAGGTTCACCCACAGCTGGAGGCCGTGGAAGAGCCCGCCGCTCATCACCAGCGACTCCGGCGGCGTCTCGATGTGCAGCAGCCCGGACCCGGCGGTCATCCACTGGGTGTCGCCGTTGGTGATGGTGCCGCCGCCACCGTGGCTGTCCTGGTGCACGAAGGTGCCGTCCATGATGTAGGTCACGGTCTCGAAGCCGCGGTGCGGGTGCCACGGGGTGCCCTTCGGCTCGCCCGCCGCGTACTCCACCTCGCCCATCTGGTCCATCATGATGAACGGGTCCAGGTGCCGGTAGTCGATCCCCGCGAAGGCGCGGCGCACCGGGAAGCCCTCGCCCTCCAGCCCGCTCGGCGCGGTGCTCACCGCTCGCGCGGGGCGTGGGGTGCTCTCCGCCCCCACGCTCACCCGGGGCAGGCTCAGCGGGTTCTCAACGGTCACTGCGGGCATGACGGCCTCCTCCTGTTGCTCACAACCAAAGTAGTTGAACTCTGAACAGATCGCAAGGCGTCACCATTCCCTCACGGAGATGGGGGTGCCCAGACCCTCCGGGGCGGCTTGTACTGCCCGTCGAGGGACCACCTGTCGGTGGTGGGTTGCGCGCGCAGTTCCCCGCGCCCCTGGGTATGTGCGGCTCCTCCCGCGAAAAGAGGGCAACCCCCAAGGGGCGCGGGGGGGCACCTCCCAGCCGCCAGGCTGCGGGAGAACTGTGCGAACAACCACAGCCGGACCGCAAGGTCCCGTGTCAACAGAACGGGGCACCCCGGGGGGTCAGGGGCGCGGCTCAGCCGTACATGCGGCGCATGGTGAACTCGACCATCTGCTCGACCGCCTTCGCGTCGAACACCATGCGGTGCTGCCCGTCGATGTCGAGCACGAACCCGTACCCCGTCGGCAGCAGATCCAGCACCTCCGCCCCGGTGATCACGAAGTACTTGGACTCCTTGCCCGCGTACCTCCGCAACTCCTTGAGCGAGGTGAACATCGGGATGACCGGCTGCTGGGTGTCGTGCAGCGCCAGGAACCCGGGGTTCTCGCCGCGCGGGCAGTACACCTTGGACGTGGCGAAGATCGCCTGGAAGTCCTCGGCCATCATCGCCCCGGTCGTGAACGCGCGGACCGCGTCGGCCAGCGACGGCGGGGACGGCTCCGGGTACGCGGGCGCCGGCTCCGGGTAGCCGGGGCCGCCCATCGGACCGCCGTCCATGGGCGCGCCCATCGGCGGACCCATCGGGGGACCCATGGGACCGGAGCCCATCTGACCGCCCTGGCCGCCATTCACGCTCTGCTCGTAGCCGTACACGGGCCCCAGGGTATCGAGCCCGGCACGCGGGCAACGAGGAAGGCGTCACATCGGGCCGGAAGGGCTTGCTTCTTATTACCGACCGGTAGCATCATTTCGGATGAAGCCTTCTTCTTGACTGCGATACGGAGCCTCCTCCATGGGCCACTACAAGTCGAACCTCCGCGACATCGAGTTCAACCTCTTCGAGGTCCTGGGCCGCGACCAGGTCTACGGCACCGGTCCGTTCGCGGAGATGGACGTGGACACCGCGAAGGACATCCTGAGCGAGCTCGCCCGCCTCGCGGAGCACGAGCTGGCCGACTCCTACGCCGACGCCGACCGCAATCCGCCGGTCTTCGACCCGAAGACCAGCACCGCGCCGATCCCCGACTCCTTCAAGAAGAGCTACGCCGCCTTCATGGACGCCGAGTACTGGCGGCTGGGCCTGCCCGAGGAGATCGGCGGCACCACCGCGCCGCGCTCCCTGATCTGGGCCTATGCCGAACTGGTGCTCGGCTCCAACCCCGCGGTGTGGATGTACAGCTCCGGCCCGGCCTTCGCCCGCATCCTCTTCGAGGAGGGCACCGAGGAGCAGAAGAAGATCGCCTCCCTCGCGGTGGAGAAGCAGTGGGGCTCCACCATGGTCCTCACCGAGCCCGACGCCGGCTCCGACGTCGGCGCCGGCCGGACCAGGGCCGTCCGGCAGGAGGACGGCAGCTGGCACATCGAGGGTGTCAAGCGCTTCATCACCTCGGGCGAGCACGACATGTCCGACAACATCATCCACTACGTGCTGGCCCGTCCCGAGGGCGCCGGCCCCGGCACCAAGGGCCTGTCGCTGTTCATGGTCCCGAAGTACGCGTTCGACTTCACCACCGGCGAGCTGGGCGAGCGCAACGGCGTGTACGCCACGAACGTCGAGCACAAGATGGGCCTGAAGGCGTCCAACACCTGCGAGATGACCTTCGGCGACAAGCACCCCGCCAAGGGCTGGCTGATCGGCGACCGGCACGACGGCATCCGCCAGATGTTCCGGATCATCGAGTTCGCCCGCATGATGGTCGGCACCAAGGCGATCGCCACCCTGTCCACCGGCTACCTGAACGCGCTGGAGTACGCGAAGGAGCGGGTGCAGGGCCCGGACCTGGCCCGGTTCACCGACAAGGCCGCGCCCAAGGTCACCATCACCCACCACCCCGACGTGCGCCGCTCCCTGATGACGCAGAAGGCGTACGCGGAGGGCATGCGCGCCCTCGTCCTCTACACCGCGACCGTCCAGGACGGCATCCAGGCCGCCGAGGCCCGCGGCGAGGACGCCAAGCACCTGCACGGGCTCAACGACCTGCTGCTGCCGATCGTGAAGGGCTACGGCTCGGAGCGGTCCTACGAGCAGCTCGCACAGTCGCTCCAGACCTTCGGCGGCTCCGGGTACCTCCAGGAGTACCCGATCGAGCAGTACATCCGGGACGCCAAGATCGACACCCTCTACGAGGGCACCACCGCGATCCAGGGCCAGGACTTCTTCTTCCGGAAGATCGTCCGCGACCAGGGGCAGGCGCTGACCGCGCTCAGCGAGGAGATCAAGAAGTTCCTCGCCGAGGCGCCGGGCGGCGACGAGCTGACCGCGGCCCGCGACCAGCTCGCGAGGTCCGCGGCCGACCTGGAGTCGATCGTCGGCACCATGCTCACCGACCTCGCGGCCACCGAGCAGGACGTGCGCTCCATCTACAAGGTGGGCCTGAACGCCACCCGGCTGCTGCTCGCCTCGGGCGACGTGGTCACCGGCTACCTGCTGCTGCGCGGCGCCGCGGTGGCGGCCGAGAAGCTCCCGTCGGCGACCGGCAAGGACCGGGCGTTCTACGCGGGGAAGGTCGCCGCGGCGACGTTCTTCGCGAGCACGGTGCTCCCCGAGGTCGGTACCGCGCGGGCGCTGGCCGAGACGGTCACCCTGGACATCATGGACCTGCCCGAAGAGGCGTTCTGACCCGAGGGCGTCCCGGGCCCGCCGGCCCGCCCGGCTGCCGGGCCGCCCGTCCCCTCCCGCGCTTCCCGCGCTCCGACGGCGTGCCGTCGCCTTCCCCGGCGACGGCACGCCGTCGCGTATGGCCGAAAACTAAGCTGTGCCCATGACCTCTCAGCACCCCGCGTTCGACCGCACGCACACCGACGACCTGGCCGCCTTCGTACGATCCGCGCCCTCCCCCTACCACGCGGCGGAGACCGTGGCCGAGCGGCTGGACGCGGCCGGATTCCGCCGGGTCGAGGAGACCGAGCGGTGGGAGGACGGCGCGGCCGGCGGGCGCTACGTGGTGCGCGGCGGCGCCGTCGTCGCCTGGTACGTGCCCGAGGGGGCCTCGCCGGGCACCCCGTTCCGGGTGGTGGGAGCGCACACCGACTCGCCGAACCTGCGGGTCAAGCCGCAGCCCGACCTCGGCTCGCACGGCTGGCGCCAGGTCGCCGTCGAGATCTACGGCGGCCCGCTGCTCAACAGCTGGCTCGACCGCGACCTCGGCATCGCCGGCCGGCTGTCCCTGCGCGACGGCACCTCCCGCCTGGTCGACGTCGACCGGCCGCTGCTGCGGGTGGCCCAGCTCGCCATCCACCTCGACCGCTCGGCGAACGACGCGCTCACCCTGGACCGGCAGCGCCACCTCCAGCCGCTGTGGGGGCTGGGCGACGCCGAGGAGGGCGACCTGATCTCCTTCCTCGCCCAGGAGGCGGGGGTCGCCGAGGCCGACGTGACCGGCTGGGACCTCATGGCGCACGACGTCCAGCCGCCGGCCTACCTCGGCCGCGACCGAGAACTGTTCGCCTCCCCCCGGCTGGACAACCTGCTGTCCGTGCACGCCTGCGTGGCCGCGCTGATCCGGGCCGCCGAGCAGCCGGACCTCGCCCACATCCCGGTCATGGCCGCCTTCGACCACGAGGAGGCCGGCAGCGGGTCCGACACCGGCGCCGGCGGCCCGCTGCTCGGGCGGGTCTTCGAACGCTCCGTGCTGGCCCGGGGCGGCGACCGCGAGGACCTGCTGCGCGCGCTGGCCGGAACGGTCTGCGCGTCCTCCGACGTCGGCCACGCCGTCCACCCCAACTACGCCGAGCGGCACGACCCGAGCCACCACCCGCGGGCCAACGGGGGCCCGATCCTGAAGTCCAACGTCAACCAGCGCTATGCCACCGACGGGGCCGGCCGTGCCGCCTTCGCCGCCGCCTGCGAGCGGGCCGGGGTGCCCTTCCAGCACTTCGTGTCCAACAACACGGTGCCCTGCGGGACCACGATCGGGCCCATCACCGCGGCCCGGCACGGCATCACCACCGTGGACGTCGGCGTCGCGCTGCTGTCGATGCACTCCGCCCGCGAGCTCGCCGGCGCGGACGACCCGCACCTGCTCGCCAGCGCGCTCGCCGCCTTCCTGGAGAGCTGAGGGCCCCTCCCCGCCCGCCGCTAGTAGGTCACCGTGATGCGGCGGGCGGGGCCGTCCACGCGGACCCGGCCGCCGTAGGGGATGACCTGCTGCGGGTCGGTGTGGCCCAGGTCGACGTCGAAGACGATCATCGTCTCGGGGGCGTACAGCCCGAACGCGCGCAGCACGGCGGCGCGTTGCCGCTCGCGGTGGGCGACGCGCTGCTCGGGCGGGAGCGGCCGGTCGAAGGACCATGCCTTCGCGCGGCCCATCAGCAGCGCGGGGAAGCGCCGGAGCAGCCCGCGCTCGCCCATGTTCCGCAGGATGCGGAACACCTCCTCGTCGGAGGGGAGTTCCTCCGAGGTCTCCAGGAAGAGCACGCACCCGTCGTACTCCTCCGGCGGCCGGATGCCGCGGTCGGCCATGAGCAGCCAGGACAGGATCTCCAGGTTCCCGCCCCAGCTCGGGCCCTCCACCACGCGGTCGGGGCGGTGCCAGGTCCAACCGCCGGCCGGCTCCATCCGCGGCGCGGAGTCGAAGGTGTGCGGGTCCTCCCAGCGGCGCGCCATGTCGGTGAACTCGGCCGCCGGCGCGAGTTCGTACGTCCCGGAGCCGAGCAGCGCCGCGCGCAGCGACCGCTCGGTCACCGGGTGCAGGGCCCCGGGCCGGCCGAACTCCACCATCACGCTGCCGCCGTGGTAGCCGACGATCCCCAGGTTCCACAGGTGCACCAGCAGGTTCGTGTTGTCGCTGTACCCGAAGAACGGCTTGGGGTTCGCCCGCAGCAACTCCGCGTCCAGCAGCGGCAGGACGGTGATCTGGTCGTCCCCGCCGATGCTGCTGATCACCGCCTTCACCTCGGGGTCCGCGAACGCGGCGTGCAGGTCCGCGGCCCGCTCGGCGGGTGTGGACCCCATCCGCCGGGTGCTGGGGTACTCCACCACCTCCAGCCCGAACTCCGCCCGCAGCCGGGCCAGTCCGAGCTCGAACGGCAGCGGCAGCACCTGCGGCAGTCCGGCCGACGGCGACACGACCGCGACCCGGTCCCCCGGACGCGGCTTGGCGGGACAGAGAGGCTCCATCCCGCCATGATCGCCGATCGCCGCCACCCGGGCCGCCCTTTTTCCGCCCGCTACGACGCCGCCGGCAGCGGCTCCAGGCGGACCACGACCCCCTTGGACGTGGGGGTGTTGCTCACGGCGGCCACGCTGTCGAGCGGCACGAGCACGTTGGTCTCCGGGAAGTACGTGGCGACGCAGCCGCGCGCCGTCGGGTAGCCGACCAGCCGGAAGTCCTCGGCCCGCCGTTCCACACCGTCGTCCCAGACGCTCACCAGGTCCACCCGGTCCCCGTCGGCCAGGCCGAGCGCGTCCAGGTCCGCGCGGTTGATCAGGACGACCCGGCGGGAGCCGTGGATGCCCCGGTAGCGGTCGTTGTTGGTGTAGGGGACGGTGTTCCACTGGTCGTGCGAGCGGATCGTCTGGAGGATGAGGTGCCCCTCGGGGGCGGTGAGCATGGTGAAGTCGTTGCGGCTGAACTCCGCCTTGCCGCTGGGGGTGGGGAAGACGCCTTCGTTCACCGGGTTGGGCAGCGTGAAGCCGCCGGGCTTCGCCACCCGCAGGTTGAAGTTCTCGAACCCCGGCACGACCCGGGCGATCCGGTCCCGGATCACCCCGTAGTCCTGCTCGAACCCCTCCCAGGGCACGTCCACCCGGTCGCCCAGGGTCCGGCGGGCCAGCCGGCTGAGGATCGCCACCTCGCTGAGCAGCAGCGCGGACGCGGGTTCCACGTGGCCGTAGGAGGCGTGCACCGCGCTCATCGAGTCCTCGACGGTGACGAACTGCTCGCCGCTCGCCTGCCGGTCGCGCTCGCTGCGGCCGAGGGTGGGGAGGATCAGTGCGGTGTCGCCGCAGACCGCGTGCGAGCGGTTCAGCTTGGTGGAGATCTGCACCGTCAGCCGGCAGCGGCGCATCGCCTCCTCCGTGGCCCGGCTGTCCGGCGTGGCCCGGACGAAGTTGCCCGCCAGCGCGAGGAACACCTTGATCCGGTCCTCGCGCATCGCCCGGATGGTGTCCACCGTGTCCAGGCCGTGCTCGGCGGGCGGGGTGAACGAGAACTCCCGTCCCAGGTCGTCCAGGAACTCCTGGGGCATCTTCTCCCAGACGCCCATGGTGCGGTCGCCCTGGACGTTGCTGTGCCCGCGCACCGGGCACGCACCGGCCCCCGGCTTGCCGACGATCCCGCGCATCAGCAGCAGGTTGACCGCCTCGCGGATGGTCGGGACGGCGTGCCGGTGCTGGGTGAGCCCCATCGCCCAGCACAGCACGATCCGTTCGCTGCGCAGCACGAGGCCGGCCAGCTGCTCGATCTGGTAGCGGGTCAGCCCGGTCGCCTCCAGCACCTCCGGCCAGGAGAAGCCGGCCCGCAGGTGCGCGGCGTACTCGGCGAAGCCGTTGGTGTGGGTCTCGATGAACTCGCGGTCCAGCACGGTGCCGGGCGCGGTGTCCTCGGCCTCCAGCAGCAGCACGTTGAGCGCCTGGAAAAGGGCGAGATCGCCGCCGAGCCGGATCTGCAGGAAGTCGTCGGCGATCTGGACGCCCTGCCCGATCACCCCGCGCGGCTTCTGCGGGTTCTTGAACCGCAGCAGGCCGGCCTCGGGCAGCGGGTTGACCGCGACGATCCGCCCGCCCCTGCGCTTGTTCTCCTCCAGCGCCGACAGCATCCGCGGGTGGTTGGTGCCCGGGTTCTGCCCCAGGGTGATGATCAGGTCGGCGTGGTGGAGGTCGGCCAGGCTGACGTTGCCCTTGCCGGTGCCCAGCGACGCGTGCAGGGCCGCGCCGCTCGACTCGTGGCACATGTTGGAGCAGTCGGGGAGGTTGTTCGTGCCGAAGGCCCGCGCGAAGAGCTGGAGCACGAAGGCGGCCTCGTTCGACGCCCGGCCCGAGGTGTAGAAGGCGGCCTCGTCGGGCGTGTCCAGCGCCTGGAGCTCGGTGGCGATCAGGCCGAGGGCGTCGTGCCAGCTGATCGGCTCGTAGTGGTCGGCCCCGGGGCGCTTGACCATGGGCTCGGTCAGCCGGCCCTGCTGGTTGAGCCACTGGTCCGAGGCGGCGGCCAACTGGGCGACGGAGTGCCGCCGGAAGAAGTCGGCGGTGATCCGCCGCCCGGTCGCCTCGTCGTTGACGTGCTTGGCGCCGTTCTCGCAGTACTCGTTCTTCGTCCGGTGCCCGGGGTCGGGGTCCGGCCACGCGCAGCCGGGGCAGTCGATGCCACCGACCTGGTTCAGGTGGAGCAGCGTCTTCCCGGTGGTCTGCGGGGACGCCTCGGCCAGCGCGTAGGACAGCGCGTGGGTGACGGCGGGCACGCCCGCGGCCCAGGTCTTGGGCGGGGTCACCTCCGCACGGTCGCCGGTCGGCTCCTCGGCCAGGTCGTCGGTCGGTGGCCTCTTCACCCGTATCCGCCTCTTCCCGTAGGTCCGTCCGTGCACGCGCCCCCACCATATCTACGCATAGCAGGCATTCCGCCGCATCCATCCGGACGGGGCGCGGCCGTCCGGGGTCAGCCGCTCGGCCAGCTGGGAACGCGCGGGCATTCCTGGCCCGAGTCGGGGCGCACCCGGCTCTCGGTGATCTCGCCGCGCCATTCGCCGGTCTCCCTGCCGTGGCCCTCGATGAACTGCTTGAAGCACTCCAGGTTCCCGTGCACGCGGCGGCGCAGGACACCGGAGGAGGCGCCGGCCCAGTCCACGAGCCCGGCCGGCGAGAACTCCAGCCGCAGCGTCACCCGGGTCTCGCCTTCCCCCCGCGGGTGGAAGCGCACCTCACCCGAATGGGTAGGGCTGTCCAGGCTGCGCCAGGCGATGCGCTCGTCCGGCCGCTGCTCCACCACCTCGGCGTCGAACTCCCTGGTCACGCCGCCATGCCGGGTGACCCAGTGGATCAGCGTCGCCTGCGAGCGCTCCACGCGCACCACGCCGTGCATGAACCGGGGGAAACTCTCGAACTGCGTCCACTGGTTGTAGGCGGTCCGGACCGGAACCCGGACGTCGACGTAATCCTCGATCGTGCTCATGACTGACCTGTCTCTCCGCACCCGTAGCGCCGCTCAGGACTGTCCGACCCCCGAATTCCAGCCTAGTGACATCGGGAACGATCCGCCCATTCCCACCCACAAGATCAGATATAGGTACCATGCGGGCACATCTCACAGGAGGTGGCGGGTCCCGGGAGAGGACCGGGGGTCACGACGCACCAGAGGAGACATGACGGCATGCAGGTGACCTTCGCCCCCTCGGACTTCCCCCCACTGGCACTCGGCTTCTTCGGCCTCGGCACGGGCTATCTCATCTGGGGCCCGCAGGAGTTGGTGGGCTGGCCGAAACGTGACGAGCGGGTCGACCGGTCACTGGGCGTATGGGGGGTCTGGCTGCCCGGGTTCTGCCAGTTCGTCACCGGCGTCATCCTGTTCGTCGGGCTGACCTGGTTCCAGGTGTTCCAGGACCGCGCCCTCTACATGGCCGCGTTCGCCTTCTCGGCCTACGGCATCCACTGGTTCAGCATCGGCTGGAACCGCTACCGCGGAAACGATCCACGGCCCAACGCGGGCATGTCGGTGGCCTTCATGCTCATCTCCGCGATGGGCGCGACCGTGTTCTTCCGGGTCGGCGACTGGCCCGTGGGCCTGGTCTTCCTCGGCCTGTTCGCCGTCTACTTCTTCGAGTTCTTCGTCTCGGTCGGCCTCTCCGTGGCCGAACGCGCCCTCGGCCTGTTCCGGCTGGCCACGGGAATGTGGCTGATGTACGTGGCCTACGCGGTCGCCGTCGACTTCGCCCTCGGCTGGACCTGGCGCACCTGAGGAACCGCGCCGCGCCCACGGCGGCGGCAGATTGCGGCCAAGGCCGCCGGGTAGGCGACAGCCGTCACCACTCACCGTCAACTCGACAGATGGAGGCGGGTCCTGTGGGCATCGGAGGCTGCATCATCCTGATCGCGGTGGGCGCGATCGTCACGTTCGCGACCGACTGGCACATGAAGGGCGTCAACCTCGACCTGGTCGGCGTGATCATGATGGCCGTCGGGATCATCGGGCTCGCCGCGTACGTCAGCATCTTCAAACGCCGGCGCATCCCGCCCACCGCGGACGGCGACCTGCCGCCCGTCACGGAGGAGCGCTACTACCCGTCCGACCGGCGCTACTGAACCCCCGGGGCTCGCTCGGACGGCCCCTCCGCGACCTCCGGCTCGCCCTCGTCCATCCCCGCCAGGACGAGGGCGAGCCGGGCATCGCCACCCGGCACCAGCCGCACCGGGACGCCCCAGTCCTGCTGGTGCACATGGCAGGCCGGATACGGGTTGTCCGCGTCGTCGTCGCAGGACGCCGCCATCGCCGAGACGTGCAGGACACCCTCGGGCACCGACGGGTCCAGCTCCAGGTCCCGGAAGAGGTCGGTGCCCTTGCCGGTGCCCGCCTTCAGCAGCTCCGGCGGGGTCGCCTCGACCAGCAGCCGGGTGGACGGCCCGTAGCGGTCGTCCAGCTTCTGCCCGGGCGGCGCGCTGAACACCACGTCCAGCCGCAGCGGCCCCGGCGCCACGTCGGTCGCCGCCCGCTGGGTGCGGTGCGCGGCGCCCTCCACGCGGGTGGCCTCCTCCGGCAGCCGCATCCGGGTCAGCCGGTGCCCGGCCGACTCCACGACCACCACGTCACCGTCGACCACCGCCGCGTCCGACGGCTCGCGCAGCTCGGTCGCGAGCGTGGTCACCTCGCCGCTCACCGGGTCGTAGCGGCGCAGCGCGTTGTTGTACGTGTCGCTCACGGCGACCGAGCCGTCCGGCAGCCCGGTCACGCCCAGCGGGTGCTGGAGCAGCGCCTGCCCGGCCGGGCCGTCGCGGTGCCCGAAGTCGAACAGGCCGGTGCCGACCGCCGTACGGATCACGTACCCGTCGCCGTCGGCCGCCGGCTCCGCCCAGCGCAGCGCGGAGGTCTCGGAGTCGGCGATCCACAGCCGGTCGCCGGCCGCCGACAGCCCGGACGGCTGCGCGAACCAGGCGTCGCCCGCGTGGCCGTCGACCAGGCCCTCGTTGGTGGTGCCCGCCGCGACCTCGATCCGCTCGGCCGCGGGGTCGTAGGTCCACAGCTGGTGCACGCCGGCCATCGCGATCCACACCCGGTCCTGGTACCAGGCCACGTCCCACGGCGAGGACAGGTCGACCTCCCGGGCCGGCCCGGACGTGGGCGAGCCCTGCCACCACTGCCGGCCGGTGCCCGCGATCGTGGTGACCCGGCCGCTGTCGAGGTCGAGCCGGCGCAGCGCGTGGTTCACGGTGTCGGCCACGACCACGGAACCGTCCGGGAGCAGCGCCAGGCCCTGCGGCTCGCTGAAGCGCGCCGTGCCCGGGTCGCCGTCGGTCAGGCCGCGCTCGCCGGTGCCGATCCGCCGCACCACGGTCTCGCCGTCGGCGGCCAGCTCCACCAGCGCGTGCCGGGTCGAGTCCGACACCAGGTAGTGGCCGCTGCCGGGCAGCGCCAGCATCTTGCCGGGGAAGCGCAGGTCCGTCGAGACCGGCTCCGGCGGGACGTACGGCCCGTCACCCCGGCGCAGCGTCCCCTTGGCCGCGTGCTCCAGCTCCAGCCGGTTCACCAGCTTCTCCAGCGCGTGCGCGTGGCCCTCGCCCGCGTGCTGCGCCACCACGTACCCCTCGGGGTCGATCACCACCAGGGTCGGCCAGGCCCGCACCGCGTACTGCCGCCACGTGGACAGCTCGGGGTCGTCCAGCACCGGGTGGTGGACGCCGTACCGCTCCACCGCGTCGACCACGGCCTGGTGCTCCGCCTCGTGCACGAACTTGGGCGAGTGCACGCCCACGATGACCACGGTGTCGCGGTGCTGCTCCTCCAGCGCCCGCAGCTCGTCCAGGACGTGCAGGCAGTTCACGCAGCAGAACGTCCAGAAGTCGAGGATCACGATCGATCCGCGCAGGTCGGCGAGGGTGGGTCGGCGGTCACCTGTGTTCAGCCAGCCGCCCTTGCCGATCAGCTCGGGCGCCCTGACACGTGCACGTGCAGTCATATCCCCATCAAACAGCATCATGCGAGAAGACACCCAGCGCGGCCGATCCCCCGCCCCGGCGGAACCCGCCCGCCCCCTGCCGCACGGGCCCCGGACCCCGCACTCCTCGGCCTGGGACGCACAGGGCCACCTTCGCCCCGGCCCGCCGCCCCGGCCGGGAGGACCATGGAGCCATGGACCGCAACGAAGGGCTCAGCGAGTTCCTGCGGGCCCGGCGCGCGGCGATGGACCCGGAGCGCGCCGGTCTGCACGCCCTCGCGCCGCGCCGGGTCCCCGGGCTGCGCCGGGAGGAGCTGGCCGCGCTGGCCGGCGTCAGCGTGGACTACTACACGCGCCTGGAGCAGGGCCGGCCCATCACCCCTTCCGACTCCGTCCTGGACGCCCTGGCGAACGCGCTGGGACTCGACCCGGCGGAGCGCAGCTACCTGCACGCCGTGGCACGTCCCCCGGCCGCCGGGCGCCGCCGCCGCACCCCGCGTGCGGCGCAGAAGGTGCGCCCGGGAATCCACGCGCTGCTCGCCCGGCTGGAGGACACGCCGGCCGTGGTGCTCGGGCGCCGCAGCGACATCCTGGTGACCAACCGGATGGCCCGCGCCCTGCTGGCCGACTTCGACGCGATACCCGTCCGGGACCGCAACGCCACCCGCTGGATCGTCCTCGACGAGGCGGCGCGGTCGCTGTTCGGCGACGGCTGGGAGAACGTCGCCTCCGAGTTCGTGGGGACCCTGCGGATGGACGCCGCACGCCACCCCGACGACACCCGCACCGCCGAGCTGGTCGGCGAGCTGGCCATGAAGAGCGAACCCTTCCGCCGCTGGTGGGCCGGGCAGAAAGTGGTGCAGTTCAGCCACCACACCAAGCACCTCCACCACCCCGTCGTCGGCCGCCTCACCCTGCGTACCGAGACGCTGGCCTTCCCCGGCGACCCGGACCAGACGCTGCTGGCCTTCCTCGCCGACCCCGGCTCGCCCTCCGACGAGGCGCTGACCCTGCTGTCCGCGTGGGCGGCGGGGCACGAGGGCCAGGGCGCGGGCGGGGACGGCGGGAACCCGGCGCGGACCGCGCCCCGCCCGTGAGCGCCGTGCCGTAGCGGGGGGTGGCCCTCCCGATCCCAGGAAGCGGCGGGCCTGTTCCCCCACCCGCACCGGCGGTGCCCGGCGGTTGGCTGGAAGAGCGGGCGCCACCCGGATCCCGCGGTTACCCCTCCTCCGTGCGCTTGCCGCACCCCTGCCCCAGGGAGCTTCGCCATGCCCTCCACCTGGCTCGTCACCGGCGCGACCTCAGGCTTCGGCCGCCTCGTCGCCGAACGCGCGCTCGCCACCGGCGCCCACGTCATCGCGGTGGGCCGCCGCCGCGCCCTGCTCGACGCACTCGCCGCCACCGCCGCCCCCGGCCGCGTCACCGCGGTCCCGCTGGACGTGACCGCTCCCGACGCCGAGGAGGTGCTGGCCGCCGCCGTGCGGACGGCCGGCGGACTCGACGTCCTGGTGAACAACGCGGGCCACGGCCTGTTCGGCTCGGTCGAGGAGACCGGCGCCGCCGAGGCCCGCGCGCTCCTGGACACCCACGTGCTGGCCCACCTCGCCGTGCTGCGCGCGGCCCTCCCTGCGCTGCGCGCGTCCGGCGGCCGCATCGTGCAGATGTCCTCGCTCTTCGGGCAGTTCGCACCGCCGTCCGCGGGCCTGTACGCGGCCGCCAAGGGCGCGGTGGAACTGATCGGCGAGGCCCTCGCACACGAGCTGGCGCCCACGGGGGCGAAGGTCACCGTCGTCGAACCGGGCGTCTTCGCCACCGAGTTCGCCACCAGCCTCCGCGTGGTCCCGCCGGGTGCGGCCTACGCGCCCACGGTCGGGGCGTTCCTGAACGACTTCGCCGCGCGGCCGCCGGAGTCCTTCGGCTCACCCCGGGACGTCGCGGACGCGATCATGGCGGTCGTGGCGATGGCCGAACCCCCCTTGCGCCTGGCCGTCGGCCACGACGCCGTCGAGGGGATCCGGGCGTCGCTCCGCTCCCGGCTGGCCGAGCTGGACCGCTGGGAGTCCTTCTCGCGCGCCCCGCACCGCGCGGCGGTCTGAGAGCCGACCGGTCCGGGCCCGGCGGTCGCCAGGCGGTCGGACGGGCCGGACCGCCGGTCAGGCGGATCGGATGGTCAGGCGGAGCCCGCCTCCGGGTCCGCGTCGCGCGCGGGCGGCACGGAACGGTGCACCGGCTCCGGCAGCGACTCGGGGGCCTGCGCGGCGACCAGATCGAGCAGCCCCGGGAAGCGGGCGTCGAGGTCATCCCGCCGCAGGCGGTTCAGCCGCCGGGTCCCCTCGTCCCGCTGCCGGATCAGGCCCGCCTCGCGGAGCACCCGGAAGTGGCCGCTCTGGGTGGACTTGCTCACCGGGAGGGCGAAGCTCACGCACGCGGGCTCGCCGTTCCGCCCGAGTTCGGCGAGGCGGGCGACGATCGCCAGCCGGACGGGATCGCCGAGCGCGGCGAGCACGGTGGTGAAGTCCAGCTCGTCGCGCCCGGGGTGGACGAGTGCGTTCGCTCTGCGGCTGGCCATGCCTCCACCCTAAACCGACATGTTCGATATTCACGAACATCTGTTATGTTCGGGAAATCCGAACATAACTCCCGGGAGATGACCGATCGTGTCCCTGAAACCACGTACCGCCCCGCCCTGGGCACTCCTGGTGGCCTGCTGCACCGCGCAGTTCATGGTCATCCTGGACGTGACGATCGTGAACGTCGCGCTGCCCCAGATGCGGGACGCCCTGGGGCTGAGCACCAACGGGCTGCAATGGGTGGTCAACGCCTACACGCTGACCTTCGCCGGATTCCTGATGCTGGGCGGCCGGGCCGCCGACCTGTGGGGGCGCCGGCGGACCTTCCTGGCCGGCCTGGCCCTGTTCACCGCCTGCAGCCTGATGGGCGGACTGGCGCAGAGCGGGGCCTGGCTCGTCACGGCCCGCGCGGCCCAAGGCGTCGGCGGCGCCGTCCTCGCGCCGGCCACCCTCTCCCTCCTGACGAGCCGCTACACCGACCCGCACGAACGGCGCAGGGCGCTCGGCGCCTGGTCCGTCACCTCCGCCAGCGGCGCCGCCGTCGGCGTCCTGGCGGGCGGCGTGCTCACCGACCTGCTGGACTGGCGCTGGGTGCTGTTCGTCAACGTCCCGATCGGAGCCGCCGTGGCGGCCCTGATGCTGCTGACACCGGCCGACGCCCGACGGAAGGGGGCCGGGCCGCGACTCGACGTCGTGGGCGCCCTGACCGTCACCTCGGGCCTGGCCGTCCTCGTCTACGGGATCGTCGGCACCAACGGCCACCCCTGGGGCTCGGCACGGACGCTCGCCACCCTGGGCGCCGGGGTGGTCCTGCTCGCCGTGTTCGCGGTCACCGAGACCCGCTTCGCGACGAACCCGCTCGTCCCCTTCTCGGTCTTCCGGCGCCGCTCGCTCAGCGTCGCGAACGCGGTGACGGTCACCATCGGCGCGGCCAACTTCGGCGCCTACTACTTCCTCTCGCTCTACCTCCAGCAGGTGGAGCGGAACTCGCCGCTGCGCGCCGGACTGGACTTCCTGCCGATCGGCCTCAGCGCCTTCGCCGGCGCGCTGCTGGGCACCCGCCTGGTGACCCGCATCGGGGTCCGCAACCAGCTCGTCCTCGGCCCCGGCGTGGCCGCCGCCGGTCTCCTCTGGATGGCCACGACGCTCGCGCCGGGACAGTCCTACCCGGCGCACCTGCTCGTCCCGCTGATCCTGTTCGGCGGCGGGATCGGCCTGTCGTTCACCCCGATGGCCATGGGCGCGACGCACGGCGTACCGCCGGACCAGGCCGGCCTGGCCTCCGGACTGGTCAACGCCACCCGGCAGGTCGGCGGGGCGGTGGGCCTGGCGGTCATGGCCACCGCCGCGACGAGCCTGACGACCCGGCACGTACGCGCCGACGGCCTGCCGCGCGCGCTCACCGACGGATACGCGCTGGCCTTCCTCATCGCCGGCCTCGGGCTGGCCGCGGGGATGCTCCTCGCCCTCGCGCTCCCCTCCGCGACGGGACGGCCGCAGGAGACCGGCGCGACCGGGGGCAGCACCTCCCCGGCCTCCGCCTCCTCAGCGGCCGACGCGCCCGCACCGCTCGGCTCCTCCCGGGACTGAGCCGTTCGGGCCGTACGGCAGGACATCCGGCCGAATACGCCCCGCACCGCGTGGACATGCGGCTCCGCCGGCCGATGCGGGGTACACATCCCCCATGAAATACGTGGTGCGAGAGAAGATGTTCGCGATCGGCGACGACTACTGGGTGGAGGACGAGCACGGGCGCCGTGCCTTCTACGTCGACGGCAAGGTGATGCGGATCCGGGACACCCTCGAGATCCAGGACGCCGACGGCAACGAGGTCGCGGTCATCCACCAGAAGCTGCTCAGCCTGCGCGACGCGATGACGATCGAACGCGACGGCCGGACCCTGGTCACCGTCAAGAAGAAGCGGCTCGCCCTCCTGCGGGACGTCTTCCGCGCGGAACTCGCCTCCGGCGAGGAGCTGGAGATCCGCGGCGACCTCATCGACAAGGAGTACGACATCGAGTACGACGGGGAGCGGCTCGCCCGCATCTCCCGCCGCTGGTTCTCGCTGCGGGATTCCTATGCGATCGACGTGGAACGGGAGGACGCCGACGCGGGGATGCTCCTCGCGATCGCGGTCTGCGTCGACCACATCGTCGACAAGGAGCACGAATCGGATTGAGGGGACCCCCCGGGGTGGGTGGTGCCGCCGGTCGAGGGACCACCTTCCGGTGGGGGTTCGCCGCGCAGTTCTCCCCCAGCCTGGCGGCTGGGTGGTGCCCCCACGCGCCCCTGGATATGTGCGGCTCCTTCCGCGAAAAGAGCGTCACCACCAAGGGGCGCGGGGAACCGCGCGAGCGGCCACCGCGGACCGCGAGGTCCGCGCGCTACCGGGCGGGGCCGGAGGGGCGGGGGAGCCCGAGAAGACGATCGCGCAGAACCGGGAACTCCGCTCGGGTCGAGGCGACGAGCGACGGCTGGAGGTCCACCGTCAGGACCTCCTCCCCCGTCCCGCCCTCGCAGAGAATCGTCCCCCACGGGTCCACCACCATGCTGTGCCCCGCCTGCTCCACCCCCGCGTGGGTCCCCGCGGTCCCGCAGGCGAGAACGTACGCCTGGGACTCCACCGCCCGTGCCTGCACGAGCACGCGCCAGTGCGCGAGCCGCCGCGCGGGCCAGCCCGCGGGAACCACGAGGATCTCCGCGCCGTCGTCGACGAGCAGCCGGAACAACTCGGGGAAGCGAAGGTCGTAACACGTCGCGAGGCCGAGCACGGCCTCGGGATGCCGCACGCCGACGACCCGTTCACCGGGCGCCATCAGCGCCGCCTCACCCTGGTCGAAGCCGAACCGGTGGATCTTGCGGTAGGCGCCGCGGAGTTCGCCGTCGGGCCCGAAGACGAGCGAGGTGTTGAACAGCGACCCCTCGGGGTCGCGCTCGACCACGGAACCCGCGTGCAGCCACACCCCGGCGTCGCGCGCGGCGGCCGCCATCGCCTCGGCGGTGGGCCCGCCCTCGACCGGCTCCGCCTCGGCCGCGAACCGCTCCGCGGCGAACGCGCCGACCGGCCACAATTCGGGCAGGACGACAAGATCCGCACCGGCCTGCGCCCGTACCGTCGCGGCCACCCGGACCCGCCGTTCGGCGGGCTCCTCGGCAGGGTCCACGTCGATCTGGAGAAGCGTTGCGCGCATTCGGACACCGCCCCTACGTCGGGTCGTCAAAGTCGGGCCTACCATCGTCACTCGAAAGCACTGCGTGGGCGACCGCGCGAAGACTAACTTAGGCGCCAAACCACCACGACCGCGCACCGACCGTCGAGGGGTCCCGTGACCGTCCACAGCAAGATCCAGCCGTACATCGACGCCTGGACCCACTCCATAGAGTCCATCAACGAACTGGTCTCACCACTCACCGAGGGTGAGTGGAACCGCCCCACCGAGTGCCCGTACTGGTCCGTCCGCGACGTGGTCTCCCACGTCATAGGCTTCGAATGCGAACTCCTCGGCGACCCGCGGCCGATCCACAGCCTGCCCAGCGACCTGCGGCACATCACCAGCGAGACCGCCCGCTACACCGAGGTACCGGTCGACATCCGCCGCCACCACACCGCGCCGGAGATGACGTCCGAGCTGGAGTACACCATCATCCGCCGCTCGCGGCAGCTGCGGAACGAGTCGCGGGAGCCCGACTACGACGTGCGCGCGATCGGCGGCGGCGAGACCACCCTCGAAGAGCAGTTGTGGTCACGGGTGTTCGACGTGTGGGCGCACGAACAGGACCTGCGCCGGGCCCTGGACAAGCCCGGCAACCTCGCCTCCGCCGCGGCCGTGCTGGCCCGCGAGTACATCCTGCGGGCGCTGCCGAAGGTGGTCGCCCACGACGCGGGCGCCAAGCCCGGCTCCGCGGTCGTCTTCGACGTGCACGGCCCCCTGGAGTTCATGCGCACCGTCCGGGTCAACACCGAAGGCCGCGGCACCATCGACTCCGCCGTCTCGCTCGGCCCGGCCGTCACCTTCGTGGTCGACTGGGAGACCTTCCTGCGCCTGCTCACCGGCCGGGTGAAGGCGACGGCGGTGCCCGAGGACCGGCTGAAGATCGAGGGCGACCGCGATCTGGCCGACACGATCCTGGGGCAGATCGCGGTCACGCCGTAGCACCTTCCGGGACGGAGACGGGTGGCGGTCCGGGGACGGGAACGGGCCGCGATCCGGGGCGAGTTGCGCCAGATCACGCGGATCGGGGCGAATCGGTGACCGAAAGGGCCTCCTTGCACGGGCGGTGATGATCCAGTAACGGTCCGGCGACCAATCCCTGGCGTTTCGGGCGTTGAAGGGGAGTTTGGCGAGTAGGGTGAGGCGCACTCATCCTGTTGCCCGCCCGTACGTCGGCGTGACCCGGCACGGCGGTCGGCTTCCGGCTTGGCCATGGGGTATCGATTGATGTCAACTCAAGGCTCACCGTTACCGTTTCAGCCGCCGCGACGCTCCGGCGGTCTCCGTGCCGTCGCCCGGGCCGCCCCCATCCCTCTCGCGGTGACCGTCGCCGCCGCGGTCGCCTGCGCCGCGGCGGTGCGCCGCGTGAGCGGGCACCAGGACCGGCTGCTGGTGGCCGCGGCCGGCGGGCTGGCCGCGGTCCTGCTCGGCACCGTCGCCGCCCTCGCCGCCTCCCGCCGCCGGGCGCTCCGCCAGGTGCGGTCCGAGGCCGCGGAGTTACGGGAGGACACCGCCCGCACCCTCGCGCTGCACGCGGAGGCAACCCGGCAGGCCGCCGCCGAACTCGACGCGGCCCGGCGGTCGGCGCGCGAGGCGGAGGTGCGGCGGCGCGCCTGGGCCGAGACCGAGACCTCCCTGCGGGCCGCGCTGCGCGCCCAGACCGCACGCGCGGCCGAACTCGAGGACGAAGCGGCGCAGTTGGCCGAGGCAACGATTCCCCTCGCGGTCGAGCGGATGCGGGAGGGGGAGTCCACCGGCACCGTACTGGCCGAACTCCCCCGCCCGGCCGGGCAGGTGCTCCGGAAACTGCTCGACGTTACGGTCCGCGAGCTGGGTTCGAGCGAGCGCAACAGGGCCGCCGGGATGGCCGCCTGCGCCAGCGCCGCCGCCCGGGTGCAGGCCCTGACCACCACCATGCTCGCCGACCTGCGCGAGTTGGAGCAGCGGCACGACGAGAGCGTGCTGGACGACCTGCTGCGGCTGGACCACTGCGCGGCGCAGACCGGGCGGCTGGCCGACAGTGTCGCGGTGCTCAGCGGCTCCCGCTCCGGCCGCCGCTGGACCCGGCCGATCGCGATGGAGAGCGTGCTGCGCGGCGCGATGGGCCGGATCCACGCCTACCGCCGGGTGCGGCTGCACACCACCGGCGGTGCGGCCGTCGCCGGGCACGCCGCCGAGGGCGTGATGCACGTGCTGGCCGAACTCATGGACAACGCCTGCAATTTCTCGCCGCCCTCGGAGGAAGTCCACGTCTACGTCCAGGAATCGCACTCCGGCGTCGTCGTCACTATCGAGGACGCCGGGCACGCGATGCCCGAGGCCGACCTCACCCGGGCCGAACGCCTCGTGGCGGGCGACCCGTCGGAGGCGGCGGCCGACCTGCTGCCGGGCCTGTCCGGGACCCGGATCGGCCTCACCGTGGTCGGCCGGCTGGCCCGCAAGCACGGCCTGCGGATCTCCTTCCGCCCGTCCTCGCGCGGCGGCACCGGCGTGGTCGTCCTGATCCCGCCGAAGCTCGTCACCCGCGCCGCCGTGGAGTACGCACCCGGGTCCTACACGACGCCGCCCGCGGTCGGCGGGCGGTACGCCGGCCCGGCCGACACCGGCGCCGGGTACGACGGCTTCCCCGAACCCGCCCGGCCCGAGGAGATCGGGCACGCCGGCCCGGCCGACACCGGGCCGGGGCACGGCCCCGGCAGCGGGGTCCGGCCGCGGACGGCGGGACCCGGTACGACCCCGGGGGACCCGGCGTCCCCGGGAGCGGGCACGCCCGTCCCCGTACCGCTGCCACGGCGGACCCGGGGGCGCGGCATACCGGACACCCTGTCCGGGTACGACCCTTCTCCGGGGGCTCCGGCACGGGAGGTGCCCCCAGGCGGCGCGGACGCGGGCGACAGGTTCGGCGCCTTCCGCGACGCCGCGACGGGGCGGGACCGAGGCAGCGCCGACAGCGAAGGGGAGGGTGGCCGATGACGACGAACGGAAGCGGCGGAATCGGGGGCGGGGGCCCCAGCGGGAACCCGGGCGGGGTGGAGGTACTGCTGGAGCGGTTCGTCGCGGTGACGCCCGGCGCGCAGCACGCGCTGGTGCTCTCCGCCGACGGCCTGAAGGTGAGCTGGTCGCCCGGGCTGTCCGCGGACCGCGCCGACCAGCTCGCCGCGATCGCCTCCGGCATCCAGAGCCTCGTGCACGGCGCGTCCCTGGAGTTCGGCGACGGGAGCGGCGGCGTCCGCCAGTCGATGACCGACTTCCACGGCGGCGTGCTGTTCATCGTCGCCGCCGGCGCGGGGGCCCATCTGGCCGTGGTGGGGGAGGAGTCGGCCGACGCCAGGGCGATCGGCCGCGGCATGAACGACGTCGTCGAGGCGGTCCACGGCCGCCTCGGGGTCCGGCCCGCGACGGGCGCGCTCGGGAAGCTCCCGGCATGATACGCAGGCCGGTCGACAGCGGCTCCCCGGACCGGTTCTACACGCTCATCGGCGGCCGGAGCAGCACCGCGACCAAGGGCTTCGACCTCGCCACGGTCATCACCGCCCACGGCGAGCCGCTGCCGGGCATGCCGTCGGAGCACGTCCGCATCCTGCGGATGTGCCGCCGCCCCGTCGCCGTCCTCGAACTCGCCTCCCGCCTGGCCCTGCCGGTCGGCGTGCTCCGGGTGCTGCTCGCCGACCTGCTCTCCGCCCAGCGCATCACCGCCCACGCGCCCACCACGGCAGCGGAGCTCCTGCCTCCCTCCGACATGCTGAGGAAGGTCCTCCGTGCGCTGCACAACCTCTGACACCGGCCGCCGACGCCGCACTCCCGCACGGCCCTTCGCCGGGGAGCCGCGGAGATGACATCGCCTCAGGAACGGCAGCAGGAGCAGGCACAGGAACAGGAACGGGAGCAGGAACCCGAGGCGAGGCGCGCCCGCACGGACGCGGTCGTGCCGCCGCACGGGCTCGCTCCGGAGCGCCGGATGCCGCAGGTGGGAACGGCGGCGCGGACGTCGCTCACGGAGATACCCGGGCCGCAGCCGGTGCCGCCATGGGGCCCGGCCGCGGCGCAGGTACAGGCCCGCGGACCGGCCGGCGAGACAGGTCCGAGCGGTCAGAGCGGTCAGGGAACGGGAGTTCACGCCCCCGGGGGCCGGCCGGCGGCACCCCCCGCGTTCGACCACGCCGACCCGGGGGCCTACTACCGGGCGCTGCGGGAGACGTACGGACCGGTGGCGCCGGTGCTGCTGGACGGCGGGATGCCCGCGTGGCTGGTCCTCGGCTACCACGAGGTGCACTTCGTCGCGGGGAACCCGGAGTTGTTCGGTCGGGACCCGCGCCGCTGGCACGCCTGGGACCGGGTCCCGGCGGGCTGGCCGCTGCTGCCGCACGTGGCGCACACCCCGTCGGTGCGGTTCACCGAGGGGGAGGAGCACCTGCGGCGCGGCGGCGCGGTCGCCGATGTCCTTGCCGGGGTCGACCCGTTCGAGCTGCGGCAGCGCGCCGAGCGGGCCGCCGACGCGGCCGTGGACACCTTCGCCGGCGCGGGGCGGGCGGAGCTGGTGGCGCAGTACGCCGAGCAGGTGCCGCTGCACGTGATGGCCGGGCTGTTCGGGCTGCGCCCGGACGAGACGGCGGCGCTGGAGCGGGACCTGGCAGGGCAGTACGGGTACGGCACCGCGGCGCCCGGGCGGACCACCGACCCCCTCCACCCGTCCCGGCCCGCCGCGTCCGCCGCGCGGCTGCGGGACACGCTCGAGACGGTCCTCGCCCGGGCGCGGAGGTCACCCGCCCCCGGCGCCGACATCCCCTCCCGGCTGCTGGCCCATCCGGCCGGCCTCACCGACGAGGAGGTCGTGCAGGACCTGCTCACGATCATGGCCGCGGGGCGCCGCCCCACCGCGGACTGGATCGGCAACACCCTGCGGCTGATGCTCACCGACGAGCGCTTCGCGCTCACCCTCTCCGGTGGGCGGCGCAGCATCTCCCAGGCGCTGGCGGAGGTGCTGTGGGCCGACCCGCCCGTCCAGAACGTCATCGGGCGGTGGGCCACCCGCGACACGCAGCTCGGGGGGCGGCACATCCGGCGCGGGGACTGCCTCGTCCTCGGGCTCGCCGCGGCCAACGCGGATCCTCAGGTGTGCCCGGTGCAGCCCGGCTCCGCCGTGGGGAACCATGCGCATCTTGCGTTCAGTCACGGGGCGCACCGGTGTCCGTCGCCCGCGCCGCAGCTCGCGGAGGTGGTCGCGACGACCGCGGTGGAGATTCTGCTGGACCGGTTGCCCGATCTCACTCCCACCCTCCAGCCCTCCGAACTCCCCTGGCGGCCCTCCCTCTGGCAACGCGGCCCCGCCGCCCTCCCCGTCACCTTCACCCCCCTCTGATCCCGAATCCGCCCCCGGACCACCCGCCTGCCCGGTGCCGTGAGTACCCGGACCTTGCGGTCCGTGGGTGGCTTGTCGCGCAGTTCCCCGCGCCCCTGGACATGCGCGGGTCCTCCCGGGTCGAGCCAGGTGCAAGCTGCACTGACAAGGGCCGCGTGGGGGCACCTCCCGGCCGCCAGGCCGGGGGAGAACCGCGCGAGCAACCCGGGCGGACCGCAAGGTCCGGGTACGGACGCGAACGGGCAACCCGGGCGGACCGGTCAGTCCCGCACCGCGGTCTCCCGTCCCCGGTGCACGCTCTCCACCCGGCTCACCGCGATCCGCTCCCGCTCGAGCCGCTCCGTACGCCGCCGCAACCGCAGAATCTGCACGGTCCCCACCACCTGAAGCACGAACACGCTGCTCCACGCGACGCGGTAGTCCTGGTCGGTCGCGTCGAGCAGCACCCCGATCGCGAGCAGCATGATCATCGACGCGGTGAACCCGCCGATGTTGACGATCCCGGACGCCGTGCCGAACCGTTCCGGCGGATTGGCCGGGCGGGCGAAGTCGAACCCGATCATGGAGCCCGGGCCGCAGGCCCCCAGCACCACGCACAGCACGACCAGCAGCCAGAGCGGATCGTGCCCGCCCGGCCAGCCGAGGACCGCCGCCCACGCACCGGCGGTCGCCGCGATGACGCCGAGCGTCAACGGCATCCGGGCACCGCGGTGCCGCGCGATCAACTGCCCGAAGAGCATGCCGAACACCATGTTCGCGACGACCACGAGGGTGAGCAGCCCGCCCGCGCCGCCCCGCGACATCCCCTGGTCCTCGACGAGGAACGGCATCCCCCACAGCAGGAGGAACACCATCCCGGAGAACTGCGTGGTGAAGTGCGTCCACATGCCCAGCCGGGTGCCCGGTTCCCGCCAGGCATCGGTGATCTGCCGCCGTACGTAGGCGAGTCCGGCGTGCTCGGCCGGCGCGGGGACGTACCCGTCGGGGTGGTCCTTGAGGAAGAGGGCGACCAGGACGAGGACGAAGGCACCGCCGATCGCGGTGCCGAGGAAGGTGGGCGTCCAGCCGGCGGAGTGCAGCAGCCGGGAGAGCGCCACCGTGGACACGAGGTTGCCCGCGACGCCGAACAGGGCCGCGCCCTGCGCCACCATCGGCCCGCGCCGGGCGGGGAACCAGCGCGAGCCGAGCCGCAGCACGCTCACGAACGTCATCGCGTCGCCGCACCCGAGCACCGCGCGGGCGCCGAGCGCCATCCCGTAGGAGTGCGACAGCGCGAAGGCGCCCTGCCCGACGGTGAACAGCACCGCGCCGAGCATCAGCACCCTCTTCGTGCCGAGCGAGTCCACCATCAGGCCGACGGGTATCTGCATGCCCGCGTAGACCAGCACCTGGAGGATGGAGAACGACGAGAGCGCGGAGGCGCCGATGTGGAAGCGTGCCGCGGCGTCGATCCCGGCGACGCCGAGGCTGGTGCGATGGATGACGGCGACGAGGTAGACGAGGGTGCCCACGCCCCAGACGAGCGCGGCGCGCCGGCCGCCCGGTGGGTCCCCCGGCAGTGCCTTCGCGGTCACGACTCGCCCCGGGCCAGGGTGTTGACCCAGGACAGGTGTCGGCCCACGACCTCGGCGGCGGTCCGCTCGGCGCCGTCCCGCAGCGCCTGGAGGATCTCGGTGTGCTCGGCGATGTTCTTCGCGACCCGGCTCGGCTCGGCGTGCATCGTCGCCACGCCCATCCGCAACTGCCGGTCCCGGAGCTGGTCGTAGAGGTGCGCCAGGATGCGGTTGCCGGCCGCGCGGACGATCTCGGCGTGGAAGGTGCGGTCGGCGGCCGCGAACGCGGCCAGGTCACCGGCAGCCGCGTGCCGGTGCTGCTCGGCCAGCGACTCCTCCAGCCGCTCGATCAGCCGCACGGGCACCGCGTGCACCACCTTCGCGACCGCGTGCTGCTCCACCAGCAGCCGGGTCTCGACCACGTCGGCGATCTCCTGTGCGGAGACCGGCAGGACCAGCGCGCCCTTCTTCGGGTAGAGCTTGAGCAGCCCTTCCGCCTCCAGCTTCAGCAGCGCCTCCCGGACCGGGGTGCGCGAGACGCCGACCGCCTCGGCGAGGTCGCCCTCGGTGAGCAGCGTGCCGCCCTCGTAGCTGCGGTCCAGGACCCCGCTCTTCACGTGCAGGTAGACCCGCTCCGCGGCGGGGGGCGACTTGGTATCCATAATGTGCACATCATAGATACAACATATCGTCGGACGACAGACCGCCCAGGAGTTGCCGCGCTCACACCCCGGCGCCGGCCCCGGACGAGGCGCGGCCCGTCGGCGCGTTCGGCGAACGGACCTCGTCCGCTACGGGTGGATGGTGCTGACCAGGGACGCCGTGGAGGTGAGGGTGGACTGGATGGTGGGTGCCAGGCTGGAGGACGCCAGGCAGAAGCCGAGCAGCACGCAGGTGACGGCATGGCTCGGCTTGAGGGAGCGGTTGCGCATCTGCATCCCGGCAAGGACGATCAGCAGCAGGACGACGGAGACAGAGACGGCCATACGGTCGATGGCAGCATAAATCGGACGCGAAGTGCGGGAGACACGCACGACGGCGGGCCCGGGCGAACATCCGCCCGGGCCCGCCGTCTTCACCTCATCAGCGGGCGGTCAGCCGGTTGTCACGACCAGGTGAGCAGCCGCTTCGGCTCCGACAGGATCGCGGCCACGTCGCCGAGCACCTTGGAGCCGAGCTCGCCGTCGACCAGCCGGTGGTCGAAGGAGAGCGCCAGCGTGGTGACATGACGCGCCTTCACCTTGCCCTTGTGCACCCACGGCTGGAGCTTGACCGCGCCGAACGCGAGGATCGCGGACTCGCCCGGGTTGAGGATCGGGGTGCCGGTGTCGACGCCGAAGACGCCGACGTTGGTGATGGTGACGGTGCCGCCCTGCATCGCCGCCGGAGAGGTCTTCCCCTCCCGCGCGGTGCCGACCAACTCACCCAGTGCGGACGCCAGTTCGGGCAAGGTCTTGTCGTGGGCGTCCTTGATGTTGGGCACCACCAGGCCGCGCGGGGTGGCGGCGGCGATGCCCAGGTTGACGTACGACTTCCGCACGATCTGCTGGTTCGCCTCGTCCCAGGCCGAGTTGACCTCCGGATTGCGGCGGATCGCCACCAGCAGCGCCTTGGCCACCAGCAGCAGCGGGCTGACCCTGACGCCCGCGAACGCCGGGTCGGTCTTCAGCTCCTGCACCAGCTTCATCGACTTCGTGATGTCGAAGGTCACGAACTCCGTGACGTGCGGCGCGGTGAAGGCGCTGGTGACCATCGCCTGCGCGGTGGCCTTGCGGACGCCCTTGATCGGCACCCGCGTCTCGCGCTCGCCCGCCGAGGAGAAGCCCGCGGCCGGTACCGCCTCCTCGCCCTCCGGCAGCGGCAGCCGGGCCGGCGGCGCGGCGGCGGCCCGGATGTCCTCGCGGGTCACCTCGCCGTGCGACCCGGTCGGCACGACCGTGGCCAGATCGATGCCCAGTTCCTTGGCGAGCTTGCGCACCGGCGGCTTGGCCAGCGGCCGCTGCCCGCCCGGTTCGGGCGCCTCCGGGGGAGCGGCCGGCGCCGCGGGCGCCTCCGTGGCCTGCGCCTGCGGGGCCCTCGGCGCCGCGTGCCCGTTCAGCTGCCCGGCCTGCTGCTTGCGCGGCCGCCTGGTCGTCGACGAGGGCGCGACGCCGTACCCGACCAGGACCGCGGTCCGCTTCGCCGCGGCCTCCGGCGCGGGCTGCGCCGCCGGCTCGGCTCCGGCCGGCTCCGCGACCGCCGCGTCCGGGGCGTCGCCGCCCGCGTCGTCACCGCCCGCGTCCACCACGATGATCGGGGTGCCCACGTCCACGGTGCTGCCCTCGTCGAAGCGGATCTCGCTGACCACCCCGTCGAACGGGATCGGCAGCTCGACGGCCGCCTTCGCCGTCTCCACCTCGCAGATCACCTGCCCGTCGGTGACCGCGTCGCCCACACCCACGTACCACTTGAGGATCTCCGCCTCGGTCAGGCCCTCGCCGACATCCGGCATCCTGAACTCGCGAAAGCGCTGTGCCTGCACGGCCATGATCGTCACAACCCTCTCCTCAGTACGCCAGCACGCGGTCGACGGCGTCGAGCACGCGGTCCAGGCCGGGAAGGTACTCCTCCTCGAGCCTGGCCGGCGGGTACGGCGCGTGGAAACCGCCCACCCGCAGCACCGGGGCCTCCAGAGCGTAGAAGCTGCGCTCGGTGATCCGCGCGGCGATCTCCGCACCGGTACCGAAGAACACCGGGGCCTCGTGCACCACGACCAGCCGGCCGGTCTTCTCCACCGACGCCTGCACGGTGTCGAAGTCGAGCGGCGAGATCGAGCGCAGGTCCACCACCTCGATGCTGCGGCCCTCGTTCGCGGCCGCGGCCGCCACCTCCAGGCACACCTTCACCATCGGTCCGAAGGCCGCCAGCGTGACGTCGGTGCCGGCCTGGGCCACCACCGCCTTGTGCAGGTCGGCCGGCACGGACGAGACGGCCACCTCGCCCTTGTCCCAGTAGCGGCGCTTCGGCTCGAAGAAGATCACCGGGTCGTCGCACTCGATGGCCTGCTGCATCATCCAGTACGCGTCGGAGGCGTTCGACGGCGAGACCACCTTCAGCCCCGCGACGTGCGCGAAGAGCGTCTCCGGGGACTCGCTGTGGTGCTCGACCGCGCCGATGCCACCGCCGTAGGGGATGCGGATGACGATCGGCAGCTTGATCTTGCCGAGCGCCCGGGCGTGCATCTTCGCCAGCTGCGTGACGATCTGGTCGTAGGCGGGGAAGACGAAGCCGTCGAACTGGATCTCCACCACCGGGCGGTAGCCGCGCAGGGCCAGCCCGATCGCGGTGCCCACGATGCCGGACTCGGCGAGCGGGGTGTCGATCACCCGGCCCTCGCCGAAGTCCTTGAACAGGCCGTCGGTGATCCGGAAGACACCCCCGAGCCGGCCGACGTCCTCCCCCATCACCAGGACCTTCGGGTCGTTCTCCAGCGACGTGCGCAGCGACTCGTTGAGCGCCTTCGCGATGGCCATCTGCGTCATGTCAGTGCCCCTTTCCGGAGCCGGCCGCCCCATGGGATGCGGCGGGAGCGTCCTCGAAGGAGGCCAGGTACTCGGCGAACTGGGCGCGCTCCTCGTCGACCAGCGCGTGCCCGTCGGCGTAGACGTTCTCGAACATCGCCATCGGGTCGGGGTTGGGCATGCCGCGCACCCCGTCCCGGACCCGCTTCGCCAGCGCGTCGCTCTCGGCGTCCAGGCCCGCGTAGAAACCCTCGTCGGCCAGGCCCTGCTTGTCGAGGTGGGCGCGCAGCCGGGCGATCGGGTCCTTCGACGCCCACTCCTCGCGCTCCTCGTCGCTGCGGTAGCGGGTCGGGTCGTCGGTGGTGGTGTGCGCGCCCATCCGGTAGGTGAACGCCTCCACCAGCATCGGGCCCTGCCCGCTGCGGGCGTGCTCCAGGGCCGCCCGGGTGACCGCGAGCACCGCCAGCACGTCGTTGCCGTCCACCCGGACGCCCGGGAAGCCGTAGCCGGCCGCGCGCTGGTAGATCGGCACCCGGGACTGCTTCTCGGTCGGCTCGGAGATCGCCCACTGGTTGTTCTGGCAGAAGAACACCACGGGCGCGTTGTAGACCGCCGCGAAGGTGAAGGACTCCGCCACGTCGCCCTGGCTGGAGGCGCCGTCGCCGAAGTACGCGATCACCGCGGCGTCCGCGCCGTCCTTGGCCACCCCCATCGCGTAGCCGGTCGCGTGCAGCGTCTGCGAGCCGATGACGATCGTGTAGAGGTGGAAGTTGTTCTCGTTCGGGTCCCAGCCGCCGTTGTTGACCCCGCGGAACATGCCCAGCAGGTTCAGCGGGTCCACGTCGCGGGTCCAGGCCACCCCGTGCTCGCGGTAGGTCGGGAAGATGTAGTCGTCCGGGCGGGTGGCCCGCCCGGAACCGATCTGGGCGGCCTCCTGGCCGAGCAGCGAGGCCCACAGTCCCAGCTCGCCCTGCCGCTGCAAGGTGATCGCCTCGGCGTCGAAGCGGCGGGTCAGCACCATGTCCCGGTACAGGCCACGCAGCTCATCCGGGGTCACGTCGATGGAGTACTCACTGTGCTCGACGCGGTCGCCCTCGGGGGTCAGTAGCTGCACGAGCTCGGGCTCGCCCCCACGGCGCTTCGCGCCGCCGCGGGTGGTCCTCCGCGCGGCAGTGCTCTTCACGCTCACGTTCGCTCCTCCGTCTGTCCGGCCCCCGGGATCTGCCGGAGAGCCAGTGCGGCTCACCTGGTCCGGCATCGACGCACGGGGTATGTGCGGCATGGCCGGGCCAGGCGTGACAACGCCCCGGCGAATGGCCTGCAACGCAGACGTTACCTACAACCGGAAGCCTTCGCGTACACCGAGGGCACACTTTCTGACCTGCGGTTTTGCTTGGATTTCCTAGTAGTCCGCGTTACCGCAGGCCATGACCGGGACACGGGCACCGTATCCCGATCCGGAAAAGTCCGTAAGGGGTGAACGGCTCGGAGCGCCGCCCGGTTCCGGCGACTCGCCCGAACACGACCAGCCGGACATAGCAGACGTAGCCTCCCTTGCGCCACTCGGGCGAACCCCCGCCTCCAGTTGATCTACGCTGAAGCGCGTGATGGGCACGGCACCGCGGCCGCCCGCGCTGACCGCCCTGCTCCGCCGCTACGACTCCGTGGCGGCCCCGCTGAGCTGCGAACCCGTTGCGCGCGGGTTACTGAACCGGGGATGGCGGATCAGCACGGACAGCGGCCGCTACTTCCTCAAGCAGTACGTCGCCGCGGACACCGCGGAGCCGGCGGTGATCGCCCGGCAGCACCACGCCACGCGGCGGCTGGCCCGGCTGGGCCTGCCCGCCGCCGCGCCGCTGCCCGACCGGCGCGGCGGCACCGTCACCGTCCTCGGCGGCCGCCGCTACGCCCTGTTCCCGTGGATCGACGGCCGGCACCGGGAGGGCACCGAACTGTCCCGCGGCCAGTCCGGCCGGCTCGGCGCCCTGCTCGGCAGGGTGCACACCGCGCTGGCCGTCAGCCAGCCGCCGCCGCCCGCCGTGCCGCATCCCAGCGCCGATCCCGACCGCACCCACGAGCAGATCGACCACCTGCTCACCCTCGTACGCCGGCAGCGGCCCTTCGACTCCTTCGACGCACTCGCCGAGCACCGCCTGCTCGAACGCCGCGACCTGCTGCGCCGGCACGCGCACCGCCGGCCGCCCGCCGCCGACGACCGCGCCAGCGGCTGGGTGCACGGCGACTTCCACCCGCTCAACCTGCTCTACCGCGGCCAGGAGCCGGCCGCGATCATCGACTGGGACCGGCTGGGCGTCCACCCGCGCGCCGAGGAGGCGGTCCGTGCCGCCGCCATCTTCTTCGTGCACCCCGCCGACGGCCGCCTCGACCTCGGCAAGATCCGCGGCTACGCCCGCGCGTACCGGCGGGCCGCCGGCGTCGCGGCGTCCGAGGTGGGCGATGCCGTCCACCGCGTCTGGTGGGAGCGGCTCAACGACTTCTGGATGCTGAACTGGCGCTACCAGCACCGCGATCCGCGGTCCGATCCGCTGTTCCCGGCCGCGTCGGCGCTGGCGGTGTGGTGGACCGAGGAGTACGCGCGGGTGCTGGACGCCTTCACGACCTGAGCGCGCCCCGCCCCGGCGTCCGGGGCGGGGGGGACGGACTCCGTCAGCCGAGGCTGACGGGCCCGCCCGTGGAGCCGTCGGTGGACCCCTGGTCCCCGCCGTCGGGGGTCGTGGGCGGCGGCGTCGTCGGCTTCGTGGGCGGCGTCGTCGTGGGCGGCGGCTTCGTGGTGTGGGTCGCGGTCGTGGTCGGGGCGGTCGTGGGCGGCGTGGTGGCGGTCGTGGTGGACGGCGCCGTGGTCGGGGTGTCCGTGGGCGTGTCGGTGTCGCTGGAGTCGTCCGACGGCTGGTCGGACGAGTCGTCCGTCGGCTGGTCGGACGTCTCGTCGGTCGGCTGGCCCGTGGACTGCGTGCTGGCCGGGGGCGTCGTGTGGTCGTCGGTGTGGCCGCCGTTGCTGCCGCCGCTGTGGGTGGCGAGGTAGACGCCGAGCGCGATGGCGAGCACCGCCGCGATCACGAAGAGCACCGGCTTGAGCCAGGAGCTGCCGCCGGACGGCGGCTTCTCGCCGTAGCCGTGCACGTCGTCGTTGCCGCCGACCCCGGAGATCCCGCCGAGCAGCGGGCCGATCTCCGCGGTGTGGCCGCTCTGTCCGCCCTGCGCCACCACGGTGGGCGCCGTGCGGTTCGCGGGGGGCATGGCCGTAGGGACCGCCCCGGTGTTCCACATCCCCCCGGTCCAGCCGCCCTGCTGGGTGAGGGCGTGGTGGGCGTACCCGACCAGCGCCCGCATCTCCTCGGCGTTCTGGAACCGGTCGTCCGGCTGCTTGGCCAGCGAGCGCAGCACCAGGCCGTCCAGCTCGGGCGGCACCCGGTCGCTGACCTGCGACGGCACCCGCGGCTCGTCCTGCACGTGCTGGTAGACCACCGACAGCGGGGTCTCTCCGACGAAGGGCGGCCGCAGCGCCAGCAGTTCGTACAGCAGGCACCCGGTGGCGTACAGGTCGCTGCGGTGGTCGACGGTCTTGCCGAGCGCCTGCTCGGGCGAGAGGTACTGCGGCGTGCCCATCACCATGCCGGTCTGCGTCATGGTGCTGGCCGCGCCGTGCAGTGCGCGGGCGATGCCGAAGTCCATCACCTTGACCGCGCCCGTGGTGGTGATGATGACGTTCGCGGGCTTGATGTCGCGGTGCACGATGCCGTGCTGGTGGCTGTAGGCCAGCGCGTCCAGCACGCCCGAGACGATCAGCAGCGCCTGGTCGACCGGCGGCGGGGTCGGCCCGGTGAGCAGGTCCTTGATGGTGTGGCCCTCGACCAGCTCCATCACGATGTAGGGGACGGTGCCGCCGGGCGTCACGTCCTCGCCGGAGTCGTACACCGCGACCACCGCGTGGTGGTTCAGGCCGGCCACCGACTGTGCCTCGCGGGTGAAGCGGGCACGGGCCACCTGGTCCTCGGCGAGGTCGGTGCGCAGCAGCTTGACGGCGACGATCCGGCCGAGCCGGACGTCCTCCGCGGCGAAGACCTCGGCCATGCCGCCGCGGCCGAGCCGTCCGGTCAGCCGGTAGCGGCCGTCGCCGACCACGCCCCCGGGGCCCCACGGGCCGGCGGCCTCCGACGCTCCGGTGCCGGCGGCCGTCTCGTTCGGGTCGACCATCAGTCCTCGTCGTCCGTCCATGTCGTGCGAGCCATGAGGTCCCTCGCATCGCGTCTTGGTGCGCCACCGTACCGCTTTTCGGGTGGCGCGATCGGCCGCCGTCCGCCTGCCGTACGAAGGTCACCGCTTTGTGCGCGGACGATGCGTATCAGGTGACGAGATGGTCAACGAACTTGACGTGCACGTGCGATAAGCCAGACTTGGCGGGCAAGCTCGGGGACGGGTCTGTCCCGGTTCACCTTATGGGGGTAGCGGTACTGATGAGCGGGGACGCACCACAGGGCGGATTCACGGGGCGCTCGGTCGGCGGCGGACGGTACGTGCTGCGCGACCTGCTCGGTCAGGGCGGTATGGCATCGGTGCATCTGGCACATGACAACGTGCTGGACCGGCCGGTCGCCGTCAAGACCCTTCACACCAACCTGGGCAACGAAGCGTCGTTCCGGGAGCGTTTCCGCCGCGAGGCGCAGTCCGTGGCCAAACTCAACCACACCAACATCGTCTCGGTCTTCGACTCCGGCGAGGACATGATCGACGGCCAGATGGTGCCGTACATCGTGATGGAGTACGTCGAGGGCAAGCCGCTCGGCGACGTGCTGGCCGCGGACATCGCCCAGTTCGGCGCCATGCCGACCGACAAGGCGCTGAAGATCACCAATGACGTGCTGGCCGCGCTGGCCGTCAGCCACGAAATGGGCCTGGTGCACCGGGACATCAAGCCCGGCAACGTGATGATCACCCGGCGCGGCGTGGTCAAGGTGATGGACTTCGGCATCGCGCGGGCCATGCAGTCCGGCGTGACGTCGATGACGCAGACCGGCATGGTGGTCGGCACCCCGCAGTACCTCTCCCCCGAGCAGGCACTCGGCCGCGGTGTGGACGAGCGCTCCGACCTGTACTCGGTCGGCTGCATGCTCTTCGAACTCCTCACCGGGCGGCTGCCGTTCGACGCGGACTCGCCGCTGGCGATGGCCTACCAGCACGTGCAGGAGACCCCGCCGGCCCCGTCCTCGGTGAACCAGGCGCTCGGCCCCGCCGTCGACGCGCTGGTGGCCCGCGCGCTGCGCAAGAACCCGGCCGAGCGGTTCCCGACCGCCGACGCGATGCACGACGAGACCGAGCGGGTGCTCGCCGCCACGCAGAGCGGCGCGATGCCGTCGATCTCCGGCACCGGCGTCACCGGCAGCCGCGGCGAGGGGGTCGCGCAGTCGGTCTTCCCGTCCCAGCCCGCGCAGATGCAGACCCCGGCGCCGCAGATACAGACCCCGTACGCGCCGAACCAGCAGGGTTACGGCCCGTCCACCCCGCCGCCGTCGGCCTACGGCTACCCGCAGCAGGGCGCGCAGACCCCGCCGCCGACCCCGGCATACAACCTCGCGCCGTCCCAGGTGCCGCAGCAGCACCCGATGGGCCCGGGCGGGCCCGGCGGCACCGGCGGGCCGAACGGCTCGCGCGGCGGCAGGTCCAACACCCCGCTGGTCGTGGGGGTGGTGGTCGCCGTGGTCGCGATCGCGGTCATCGTCGGGGTGATCGTCGCCATGAGCAGCAGCGGTGGCGGCAGCCCCAGCGCGGACGACACCAAGTCGCCGACCGGCACCCCGACCAGCTCGGTGACGACCACCGCGTCCTCGAGCGGCATCGTGCAGGGCGACCAGACCCGCACCATCGAGACCAGCGAGTGCACGGACGCCCACAACGACTTCATCAACCCCGACAAGCCCGACGTCGCCACGATGCCGAACTTCCAGACGGACTACGTCGACTCGGTGGTCGCCTGCGTGAAGGCCGCCGGCTGGAAGTACACGATCAAGTACACCGACGAGCAGCTGTGGGGCAAGGGCTCGGTGACGAGCCAGTCGCCGTCCGCGGACGAGGACTACGACCCGAAGGCCGACGGGCCGATCACGATCTGGGTGTCGACGGGCAAGAGCGCGAGCTGACCCGTCCCGGCCGGCCCGCCACGCGCGGAAAAAGAGAAGGGGCCGGACCCCGCGGCGACCGCCGCCGGGTCCGGCCCCTTCCGCGTCGCCGCGGGCGCCGACTGCTCTACAGGTAGGGACCGCCCGAGCGGCCCGCCGGGCCCTGCTGCTCGTCGTCGTGGCCGGCCACGCCGGGCGGGAGCGCGCGCCGCATCTGCTCCAACTGGGCGCGCGCGGCCATCTGCTGGGCGAACAGCGCGGTCTGGATCCCGTGGAAGAGCCCTTCGAGCCAGCCCACCAGCTGGGCCTGGGCGATCCGCAGCTCGGCGTCGCTCGGCACGCTGTCATCGGTGAACGGCAGCGACAGCCGGTCCAGCTCCTCGACCAGCTCCGGGGCGAGCCCGGCCTCCAGCTCCTTGACGGAACTCGCGTGGATCTCCTTCAGCCGCACCCGGCTGGCCTCGTCGAGAGGAGCCGCCCGCACTTCCTCCAGGAGCTGCTTGATCATGCTGCCGATCCGCATCACCTTCGCCGGCTGCTCGACCATCTCCGTCACCGGGATCTCGCGGGACTCCTCGCCCTCGCCCGTCGTCCCGCCGCCGAGGGCCATTCCGTCCGGCCCGACGACCAGGACCTGCGGGTTCTGCGCGTTCTCCGGCGACCGTTCGTTCATCGGCATCTCCATGACCCCCATTGTCCCGCAGCGGCCCGGCGAGCCACGACACCGGGCGGCCGCCCCGCGCCGGACCGTTCATGACCGCCGCATCCGCAGCGCCAGGAACCCCAGCCCCAGCCCGACCAGCACCAGCCCGGCCCCCAGCGGCACCATCCGCGCCACCGGAAAGGACGGCGTGAACGGCGCCGACGCGCCCTGCTGCTCCTTCGTCCGGGTCGGGGCGTGCGAGGCGTCCGCCTCCAGCGACGGTCCGGCGGTCGGGACGTCCTGATCACCGTCGCCGTCGCCGTCGGGGAGCAGCGGAGCCGACCTGCCCGGCCGGTCGCCCCGGTGCCGGGACGGCGGGTACGGGTGCAGGGGCGCGTGCGGGCCACCGGCCGGAGCCTGCGCGGTGGGCGCGGTCGGGCGGGCGGGTCCGGCGCTGTGCTGCGGTCCGGTGCCGAGCTGGGGCTCGTCGCCGGCTTCGGGCCGCGGGCGGCCGGGCCCCGTCGCCGTCGGTGCGGGCGACGGGCGGGCGGAGGGCGCCGGACGTGCCGACGGCCCGGAGTGCGCGGGCGGCCCGGGTGCGGCGGGCGTGGGGGTCGGGCGGGACGGCCCGGCCGGACCGGGGCGGTCCGGCCCCGTGGGCCGGGGCGTCGCGGTGGGCGCCGCCGGGCGGCCCGGCTTCGCCGTACCCGGCGGCGGTACGACCGGCGGGAACCCCGGCAGCGCCAGACCGGGGTCGAGACCGGGCAGCGGCGGCAGCGGGGCGGGCGAGGGGGCGGTCGGCGACAGGCGCGTGCCCGGCGCCGCGACGGACGGCGCCGCGGTCTGCCGGGGCGCCTCGGGCACGGGTCCCTCTGCCGCCCGCGCTGGGGCGGCTGCCGCGAGCAGCGCCGCCGCGAGCAGTGCGGTACCGGTGGCCACGCCGGCCGCCGTCGCGAGGGCCGCGGCCGGTGTTCCGGAGGTGCTCCCGGGTGTTCCGGAGGTGCTCCCGGCCACGGCTCGTCGCGTCACGCCCTGCCTGCCCGCCGAAGCCCACCGCACGTCCGCGCCTCCCGCACCACCGTGTGTGGTTCAAGCGTCACATGAGGCGACAACTCCGGCATCCCGGACGCCCCAGGGCGATCATGACGCAGGGTGCGGACCGAACCGGTGCGCCGCGCCCAGGTGCGTGCGCCGGCGCGATGCGCGGGGGCGATCGGGAGCGCCCGGCACCGTGTCCGGACCGCCGGGCGCTGCGGGTCAGACGGTGAGCAGGATCTTGCCGATGTGGGTGCTGGACTCCATCAGCCGGTGGGCCTCGGCCGCCTCGGTCATCGGAAGCGGGCGGTCGACCACGGGCTTGACGCTTCCCGCCTCGATCAGCGGCCAGACGTGCTCGCGGACCGCGCCGACGATCGCCGCCTTCTCGGCCGGCGGGCGGGCGCGGAGCGTGGTGGCGGCGATGGCGCCGCGCTTGGCCATCAGCTTGGCGAGGTTGAGCTCCGCCTTCACCCCGCCCTGCATGCCGATCACCACGAGCCGCCCGTTGAGGGCGAGCGCGTCGACGTTGCGCGCCAGGTACTTCGCGCCGACGAGGTCGAGGATGACGTCCGCCCCGTCCGCCCCCAACTCCGCGACGAAGTCCTGCTCGCGGTAGTTGATCAGCACGTCCGCGCCCAGCTCCCGGCAGGCGGCGAGCTTCTCCGCGCTGCCCGCGGTGACCGCGACCCGGGCCCCGACCGCCTTGCCCAGCTGGACCGCCATGGTGCCGATCCCGCTGGACCCGCCGTGCACCAGCAGCGTCTCCGCGGGCCGCAGATGGGCGACCATGAAGACGTTCGACCAGACGGTGGCGGTGACTTCGGGCAGCGCGGCCGCCGTGACGAGGTCGACGCCCTTGGGCACGGGCAGGAGTTGGCCGGCCGGCACCGCCACCTTCTCCGCGTAGCCGCCGCCCGCCAGCAGCGCGCACACCTCGTCGCCGACGGCCCAGTCGGGCACCCCGGGCCCGACCTCCGTGATCCGGCCGGAGCACTCCAGGCCGGGGTACGGAACGGCGCCGGGTGGCGGGTTGTAGTTGCCCTGCCGCTGGAGGATGTCCGCGCGGTTGACCGCGCTGGCGGCGACCTCGACCACGACCTCGCCGTCACCGGCCACCGGATCGGGTACCTCCGCCCAGGTCAGCGTCTCCGGGCCGCCGGGCTGGGGAATCGTCATCGCGTACATGCGAAGGGAGGCTACTCCGCGGGCGTCGGTGGGCGTCGGGTACCGCGCCGTTCCGTGGGCGCCACCGCGGTGTTCGGCGGCCACGGCCGGGCGGAGTCGGGCGGGAGGGGCGCCTCACGGGTGCGTCGGTGCCGCGCCTTCCCGGCTGCCTCGGAGGTGGGTCGTGCGCGCCTCGCGGGCGGCTCGCGGCGGCGGTCATGTGATCACCCCGACCTTGTGATCAATCGTGGCCGGATTGCAGGCTGTTCACATGATCGACGCTCCGCAGCCCGGATCCGAGGGGCGGCCCCCGCGGTGGCCGGCGGCCGTACCCGCGCCCGCGGCCGCCACCGCGCCCGTGTCCGTCCACGGACCGGCTGACGAACACCTCGGTGGCGCACCCCCTCCCGTCCCCGCGCCCGGGGACCTCGGCCCGCGGCACGGGATCAGCTCCCGGCAGCGCGCCGTCGCCTTCCTCATGGCGGGCTGCCTGTTCATGGAGAACCTCGACGGCACCATCGTGTCCACCGCCGCCCCCCGGATCGGCGCGTCCCTCGGCGTCTCCGCCACCGCGATCGGCCTGGTCGTCACCGCGTACGTCCTCACCCTCGCGGTCCTGGTCCCGCTGAGCGGCTGGCTGACCGCCCGCTTCGGCGCCCGGCGGATCTTCCTCTCGGCGATCGTGCTGTTCACCCTCGCCTCGCTGGCCTGCGCCGGAGCGACCAGCCTCGGTGAACTCGTCGCGCTGCGTGTCCTGCAGGGCGCGGGCGGGGCGATGATGGTGCCCGTCGGACGGCTGCTCGCGCTCTCCGGGATCGCCAAGCCCGACATCCCGCGCCTCGTGGCGTACATCGTCTGGCCCGCCCTGATCGCCCCGGTCGCCGCGCCGCTGCTGGGCGGGGTGATCACCACCTACGCGAGCTGGCACTGGCTGTTCCTGATCAACATCCCGCTCGGGCTGGTCGCGTTCGCCGTCGCCTGGCGGCTCGTCGAGGGCGGCCCGGTAGCCGGAGTGGGCGCGCTGGACTGGCGCGGGCTGGCCTGGACCTCGCTGGGACTGGGCGCGCTCGCCTCCACCGGGCACCTGCTCTCCCAACCCGGCGCGTCATGGCCGCGGGCCGGCGCGCTCGGCGCGGTCTCCCTCGTGCTGCTCGCGCTCGCGCTGCGGCACCTGCGCCGGACCGACCACCCGCTGATCGACCTCGGCAGCCTGCGCACCCCCTCCTTCCGCGCCACCGTGTACGGCGGCTCGGTGTTCTGGATATCCGTCTCCGCGGTGCCCTTCCTGCTCCCGCTGCTCTTCCAGGAGGTCTTCGGCTGGAGCGCCGTACGCTCCGGCTCCCTGGTGCTCTTCGTCTTCGTCGGCAACATCGGCATCAAGCCCGCGACCGGCTTCCTCTTCGGCCGCTTCGGGTACCGCGCGGTGCTGGCCGGCGCGGGCGCCGTCCTCGCGGGGACCATGGTGGGCTGCGCGTTCCTCACCGCCGCCACCCCGCTGTGGGTGATCGGCATCCTCGTCACCATCAGCGGCGCCGCCCGCTCCACCGGGCTGACCGGCTACAACACCCTCGCGTTCGCCGACGTCCCGCCCGACCGGATGCGCGACGCGAACACCCTCAACTCGACCGCCACGCAGACCGCCGCCGGCCTCGGTGTGGCCGCCGCGCCCGTCGCCCTCCGCCTCGGCCACCCCCTCACCCAGCACCTGCTCGGCCACGCCTCCCCCGCGCTCTCCTACGCCGCGGCCTTCACCCTGCTGTCCCTGCCCGCCCTCGCCGCGACCACCGCGGCCAGCCGCCTCCCCCCGGGCACCGGCGACATCCTCCGCTCCCGGCGGTAGGCGGCGGACCGTGCGCGGTTCCTCCCGGACCACCCGGACGACGGGCCCGCGGAGGACGTGGAGCCCCGGACGACATGAATTGCCCGGGACTACGTGGCCCGGTGGATCGCGATCAGGCGGTCACCGTCGCGGAGCGCCCCCAACTCGCGGTCGTCGTGGTCGAGAAGCCGCTCCTCCCGCTTGACCGCCACCACCAGATCGCCCAGTTCCCTCGGCGTCCGCCCGACCTCCGAGGGCCCGACCGCGCGCTCGACCAGGTCCAGCCCGCTGCCGTACGTGAGGAGGTCGTCCATCACCTTCCCGGCGCTGGGACTGAGCATGGACATCCCGAGCATCCTGCCCGCCGCGCCGGAACTGGTGATCACCGCGTTCGCGCCGGACTGCCGCAGGAGCGGTACGTTCTCCGCCTCGCGCACGGACGCCACGATGCCGGCCGTGCTGTTGAGCTGGCGCGCGGTGAGGGTGACCAGCACCGCCGTGTCGTCGCGCTGCGCGGCGATCACGATCTGCCGGGCCCGGCCGACCTCGGCCCGCAGCAGCACGTCATTGCGGGTGGCGTCGCCGTCCACCGCCACGAACCCCTCGTCGGCCGCCGCCCGGACCACCGCCGGGTCCGGGTCGACCACCACGATCCGCTCGCGCGCCATGCCGTGCCCGATCAGCGTCTGCGCGGCCGACCGCCCCTTCGTCCCGAACCCGACGATCACCACGTGGTCGTGCAAGGAACTCCTCCAGCGCTTGATCCGGTACTGCTCGCGGGTGCGCTCGGCCAGCACCTCCAGGGTGGTGCCGATCAGGATGATCAGGAAGATCACCCGCAACGGCGTGACCAGCAGCGTATTCACCAGCCGCTCGGCGTTGCTGTACGGGACGATGTCGCCGTAGCCGGTGGTGGAGAGCGTCACCGTCGAGTAGTAGACCGCGTCGAGGAACGACAGCTTGCCGCCGGCGTTGTCGTGGTAGCCGTCGCGTCCGGCGTAGACGACGGCCACGGTGAGCGCGAGCACCAGCAGCGCGGCGGCCAGCCGGCGGGCCACCTGCCGGAGCGGTCCGGCCGCCGGGTGCGGGAAGAGCACCCGGTGGGCGGTGCCGGGGGAGCCTCACCCCGCACGTCCCGGCACCGGACCGGCCGGCCCAGCGGTCGGCCCGGTCATCGCGATCGGCCCGGCCATCGCCAGGTCCAGCACCTGCACTTCCTGGCCCGCCTTGACGCCGCCGGGCGGGATGACCGCCATCGCGTCGGCGGCGGCCAGCCCGCGCAGCATCGCCGAGCCGGTGTGCGGCAGCGGCCGGGCCGTCGCGCCCGCGTCGAGCACCACCGGCACCAGCCGGGTGTCCTCCCGGTGACCGCCGACGTCCTCGCCCAGCGGCACGCAGGACGGTGGAGCGGCGGGATGCCCGCCGAGCGTCCGCAGCAGGGGCGCGACGAGGGTCAGCACACCGGCGGCCGCGGCCAGCGGGTTGCCCGGAAGCCCGACGAAGTAGCTCCTCCTGGGCGGCCGTTCGGCCTCCGGTTGCGGCGGGCCGACGGGCTGTCCCGGGCGCGGGCGGCCGTCCGGCGTCACCGGCTCCGCCGGCCGCGGCACCTCGTACGGCCCGCAGCGGAACTCCGCCATCAGCATCGGGTGCCCGGGGCGCACCGCTACCCCGTCGACGCGCAGCCGTGCCCCGACGCGGACCAGCGCCCCGTGCACGTGGTCGCGCGGACCGCTGGCCGTCCCCCCGGTGGTGACCACCAGGTCGGCGCCACCGGTCGCGACAGCCGCCACGATCGCCGCCCGCAGGTCCTCCGCGTCGTCCGGCAGCGCCCGCACGGCCGTCACCTCGGCGCCCAGCGCCCGCAGCCACGGCGGGAGCATCGGCCCCAGCGCGTCCCTGGTCCGGCCCGGCCCCGGCCGCCCCGACGCCTGCAACTCGTCCCCCAGCACCAGCACTTCGACCCTCGGCCGGGCCACGACCGCCAGCTCGTCGTACCCGGACGCCGCCGCCAGGCCCAGCACCGCGGGGGTCACCGTCGAGCCGGCCGGCAGCAACTCCTCCCCGGCCCTGCACTCCTGGCCGCGCCTGCGGACCTCCTGACCGGGCACGGGAGCGGGGTAGGGCGCGGACACCCGCAACCACTCGCCGTCCGACCGTAGTTCGGCCGCACCGTGCTCGCTGCGCAGCACCGCCGTCGCACCCGGGGGCAGTTCGGCTCCCGTCGCGACCCGTACCGCGTGCCCGTCGGCCAGTTCGCGGACCGTCTGCTGCCCGGCGAGCACCTGACCCGCCACCCGCCACGGCCCGGCCCCGGCCAGCGCCCAGCCGTCCATGGCCGAACTGTCGAACGGCGGCAGGTCCGTCAGCGCCACCAGCCCGCGCGCGAGCACCGTGCCCAGCGCCTCCTCGCCCAACGGGACGTCCCGCGCCTCCAGTTGCCGGGCCGCGGTCATGGCCGTGCGGTGCGCTCCGAGCCAGGGGGTGTCCCGCCGGTGGAAGACGGGGCGGCCGGGGTCGTAGGGGAGCCGGTCGCTGCCGCCGGCCCCTGCGGTATCTCCGGGCGCTCCGGGCCCACCGTGTCCACCGCGCTCCCCGGTCCTCGCGTCCTCGGGAACGGCCGGGGCGGGGAGGGCGCGGCGGCGCGGCTGTTCCGCGAAGTCGAGGCCGAGGCCGTCGAGGTACGCCTTCGCGAACGGGTCGGCAGGCGGCGCGGCGAGGGCGCGGCCGGCCGGATCGGGAGCCGTGCGGCCGGTGTCCGCGGGATCGGTGTCCGCGAGGTCGAGGTCCGCGGCGCCGGGGGCGACCGATCCGCCCACGCCGGGATCGGGTTCGGGGCCCGGCTCGCTCATGGCGCGGTGCCCGCGGGGGCGGCGTCACCGTCGCCGTCCTTGCCCGCCACCGCGGCCTGCTCGGCCCAACGCCGCGCCAGCGCCGCGGCCTTCTCCGCCGCCGCGCGCACCGCGTCCGGTCCGCCGCCCGCCCGCCCCGCCGCGTACCCGACGAGGAACGTGGTCAGCGGAGCCGCCGGCCGCGCCACCCCGTGTGCCGCGTCGCGGGCGAGGTCGAGCAGGACGCGGGTGTCCACGTCCAGGTCGATGCCCAGTTCGGTCTTGGCTGCTGCGATCCATTCGTCCACCACAGGCCCATCGTCCCCGATCCCGGCCCGGTCGACACGCAGGCTCACCCCTCGGACCGGCGCTCCAGCCGGGCCCGGGCCACCGCCACGTCCTCCCAGGTGTCGCAGTCGAACGACGCATCGCCGGTCGGGTCGGCCATCCCGCGCAGCGCGAGCTCGCCGGTGAGCAGGCGCAACGGCAGCCCGCCCAGGCCGCCGTGCTCCCCCGCGAGCAGGGCGAGTTCGCGGCGCAGCGGCTCCACCAGGTACGCGGCGGCGAGCGGCTGGTCGCGCCCGTCCGGGTCGGTGAGCACCACCCCTTCGGGCACCCCGGCCGCGCCGGGGGCGCACGCGTCGGCCGCCTCCGCGAGGGCTCCGACCGTCGCCGCCGTCAGGAAGGGCAGATCGGCGGCGAGCACCACGACCACCCGCGGGGCACCCTGTCCCAGGGGTCCCCGCGCGCCCGGTCCGCCGGCCAGCGCGGCGAGTCCCGCGGCGAGCGCGGGCACCGGTCCGCCGCCGGCCGGCTCCTCCCGGGCCCAGCGCACCGGCCGTGCCGTCGGCCGGCGCGGCCCGACCACCACCGTCGTGCCCGCCGCCTCGCACGCCGCGAGCACCCGGTCCAGCAGCATCAGCCCGCCGACCGGCAGCGCGGGCTTGTCGGTGCCGCCGAGCCGCCGGGCCGCGCCGCCCGCCAGCACCACCGCGTCGTAGCGCGTCGTCATGCCCGCGAGTATGCCGCTCACACCGCGGCGAGCAGCACCGCCGGGTCCTGCACGCAGTCGGCCACGAACCGGAGGAAGCCGCCCGCCGTCCCGCCGTCGCACACCCGGTGGTCGAAGGTGAACGACAGCTGCACCACCTGCCGCACCGCCAACTCCCCCTGGCGCACCCACGGCTTGGCCGCGATCCGGCCCACCCCGAGCATGCCCGCCTCCGGGTGGTTGAGGATGGGCGTCGAGCCGTCCACCCCGAACACGCCGTAGTTGTTGAGCGTGAAGGTCCCGCCGGTCAGCTCGGCGGGCGTCAGCGTCCCGGTCCTGGCCGCCTCGGTCAGCCGGGCCATCTCCGCCGAGAGCTGGGCGGTGGTCCTGGCCTGCGCGTCCCGCACCACCGGTACGACAAGGCCGCGCTCGGTCTGCGCGGCGAAGCCGAGATGCACCGCGGGCAGCCGGACGATCTCGCCGCGGGCGGTGTCCACCGACGCGTTCAGCTCGGGGTGCCGGGCCAGCGCCGCGGTCACGATCCGGGCCATGAGCGCCAGGACCGAGATCCGGGTGCCGCCGTCTCCCGCCGCCGCGTTCATCGCCGCGCGGGCCGCGAGCAGTTCGGTGGCGTCCGCGTCGACCCAGCAGGTGGCGTCGGGGATCTCCCGCCGGCTGCGCGACAGCTTCTCCGCGACCGCGCCGAGGATCCCGCGCAACGGGACGCGCACCTCGCCCTCGGCGGCCGGCCGTGCCTCCGTCGTCGCGACTGCCGCGCGGGTGGTGCCCGCACCGGCACCCGCCGCGCGGTCCACGTCGGCCCGCATGATCAACCCGTCCGGGCCGCTGCCGGTCAGCGCCCGCAGATCCAGGCCCTTCTCCCGGGCCAGCCGGCGCACCAGCGGCGAGATGACCGCGACCGGTCCGCCGTCCGGGTGAGTGCCGCCGCGGACCGCGGCGGCTTCGCGCTCCGGCGGCACCGGCGGTGCGTGGTCGACCGCCGCGCTCACCGCCTTGATCCGGCTGCGCCGACGGGCGGTCGCCGCCCCGGTGCCGTAACCGACCAGTACGTTCCCCGAGCCCTCGGCCGAGCCGTCACCCTGGACGCTCTCCGCGCCCTCAGCGCTCCCGGCCGTGGCGGCGGCCGCCACGCCCGCGTCCGCACCCACCGCGACCGTCACCAGCGGGCGGCCGACCGAAAGGGTGTCGCCCTGCGCGCCGAAGCGGGCGGTGACCACCCCGCCGTAGGGACAGGGCACTTCCACCACGGCCTTGGCCGTCTCCACCTCGACCAACGGCTGGTCGACGGTGACGACCTCGCCGACCTCGACCAGCCAGCGCACGATCTCGGCCTCGGTCAGCCCCTCGCCGAGGTCGGGCAGCGTGAACTCCTTGACGGCGGCCATCACCCCTCCTCCCACTGCAGGCGCCCCACGGCGTCGAGGATGCGGTCGACTCCCGGCAGGTGATGCCGCTCCAGCATCGGCGGCGGGTAGGGGATGTCGAACCCGGCCACCCGCAGCACCGGCGCCTGGAGGTGGTGGAAGCAGCGCTCGGTGATCCGGGCGGCGATCTCCGCGCCCGCGCCGCCGAACCCGGCCGACTCGTGCACCACCACGGCCCGCCCGGTCCCCCGGACGACCGCCGCCACCGTCTCCTCGTCGAAGGGCACCAGGCTGCGCAGGTCCACCACGCCCAGGTCCCAGCCCTCTTCCTTCGCCGCTTCCGCGGCCTCCAGGCACACCGGCAGCGACGGACCGTAGGTGATCAGGGTGGCGCTGCGCCCGCTGCGCCGCACCACCGCGCGGCCGATCGGCGGGACCTCGCGCGGCTCCTGCGGCGACCAGTCGGCCTTCGACCAGTACAGCCGCTTGGGCTCCAGGAACACCACCGGGTCGTCGGAGGCGATGGACGCGCGCAGCAGCCCGTAGGCGTCCTCGACGGTCGCGGGCGTCACCACATGGAGCCCCGGGGTGTGCAGGTAGTACGCCTCGGAGGAGTCGCTGTGGTGCTCGACCCCGCCGATGCCGCCGCCGTAGGGGATGCGGATGGTGATCGGCAGCGGCAGCGCGCCCCGGGTGCGGTTGCGCATCCGGGACACGTGGCTGACCAGCTGCTCGAAGGACGGGTAGGCGAACGCGTCGAACTGCATCTCGACCACCGGCCGCAGCCCGTACATCGCCATGCCCACCGCGGTGCCGAGGATGCCCGCCTCGGCGAGCGGGGTGTCGGTGCAGCGGTCGTCGCCGAAGTCGCGGGCCAGGCCGTCGGTGATCCGGAAGACGCCGCCGAGGGTGCCGACGTCCTCGCCGAGCACGTGGACGGCCGGGTCGGCGACGAGCGCGTCGCGCAGCGCCTGGTTGAGGGCCTGCGCCATCGTCGCCGGCTTCTGCGCGACGGGCGCGGCCGCCGGGGCGGGCGCCGTGGAGGAGCTGGGGCTCATGACTGCTGCTCCGCTTCCAGCTCGGCCCGGAGCATGGCTTCCTGGTCGCGCAGTTGCTGGGTGGGTTCGGCGTAGACGTGCGCGAACAGCTCCATCGGGTCCAGCCGCGGTTCGTCGTGCATGCGCTCGCGCAGGGCGGCGGCCAGGGCCTCGGCCTCGTCGGCGGTGCGCTGCCGCAGCGCGTCGTCGAGCAGGCCGCGGCCGGTCAGCTCGCGCTCCATCAGGTCGACCGGGTCGTGGGCGCGCCAGGCCGCCACCTCGTCGTCGTCGCGGTAGCGGGTCGCGTCGTCGGCGTTGGTGTGCGCGTCGATCCGGTAGGTGACCGCCTCGACCAGGGTGGGGCCGCGGCCCGCGCGGGCCCGGTCCACCGCCTCGGTGAGCACCTGGTGGACGGCCGCCGCGTCGTTGCCGTCCACGAGGCGGCCGGGCATGCCGTAGCCGACGGCCTTGTGGGCGAAGCTCGGCGCGGCGCTCTGCTTGGCCAGCGGCACGGAGATCGCGAAGCCGTTGTTCTGCACCAGGAAGACCACCGGGGCCTGCCAGACCGCCGCGAAGTTCAGCGCCTCGTGGAAGTCGCCCTCGCTGGTGCCGCCGTCGCCGACCATCGCCAGCGCCGCCACGTCGTCACCGCTGAGCCGGGCGGCGTGCGCGAGGCCGACCGCATGGGGCAGCTGGGTGGCCAGCGGGGTGCTGAGCGGGGCCACCCGGGTCTCGCGCGGGTCGTAGCCGGTGTGCCAGTCGCCGCGCAGGAGCGTCAGGGCCTCGACCGGGTCCACCCCGCGCGCGACCACCGCGAGGGTGTCGCGGTAGCTGGGGAAGAGCCAGTCGCGCGGGCCGAGCGCGAGGGCGGCGGCGATCTCGCACGCCTCCTGACCGGTGCTCGACGGGTACACCGCGAGCCGGCCCTGCTTGGTCAGGGCGGTCGCCTGCCGGTTGAACCGGCGGCCCCGCACCAGCTGTCCGTACAGCTCCGTGAGCAGCGCGGGCGCCAGCCGGGCGGCCTCGGGGGTGCCGAGCAGCCGGAACGGCGCCGCGTCGGGCAGCAGGGGCCCGGCTTCGGTGCGCGGGCGCCAGGCGGGGGTGTCGAGGACGGTCATCGCGAGCACCTCCTTGCGAATCGGTGACCGGTGGCGGTCGGGGTGGCGAGCGGGTCCCGCTCTCCCAACCGATTGTTCGGTCGCCGGAGGCATTTTGGCTACGGGGTCGTTCGGCCTGTGGACAAACGGTTCTGCACAGCCTGAGATGGAGCCAGTACGTCCATGCTAGGGAGTCCCGGGGGGATGGCGAGAGAACAGATGGCCGAAGAAGATCAGGGGGTGCGACCTCTGGACCCGATCGACCGCGCGATCCTGCGCCTGTTGCAGGAGGACGGTCGGGCCTCGATACGCTCCGTGGCCGAACGCGTACACGTCTCCCGGGCCAACGCCTACGCCCGGATCAACCGTCTCGTCGAGGACGGAGTGATCCGGGGATTCAGCGCCCGGGTCGATCATGAGCGGGCCGGGCACGGCGCATCCGCGTACATCACGCTCAAGATCGTCCAGAACTCGTGGCGGACGGTACGGAAGGAACTCGTCACTCTTCCGGGTGTCGTCCACATCGCGCTGGTGAGCGGGGACTTCGACGTCCTGCTGCTGGTGCACACCGTCGACAACCGCAGCCTGCGCGAGCTGGTGCTGACCCGGATCCAGGCGATCAAGGAGGTCCTCAGCAGCCGCACCCTGCTGGTCTTCGAGGAGACCGACCTCGTGGTCGGGGACTGGCCCCTGGGGGAGGGCGGCGCCGACGAGGCCCCGACGCCCTGAGGAGCGGCGCCCCCGGCGTACGGGGCGGTCCTACGGGCGCGCGCCCGGCGGTATGCGCAGCCCGTCGAAGGCCAGCCGCACCACCGCGTCCGCGACCTGCTCGCCCTGAGCGGCGCCGCGGCCGTCGGGGCGGTACCACTCCACCACCGAGTTGATCATGCCGAACAGCAGCCGCGTGGCGAGCCGGGGCTCCACGTCCGCGCGCAGGTCGCCCTCGGCGACGGCGGCCTTGAGCAGCGCGGCCACCCGCTGGTCGAACTCCCGGCGCCGCTCCATCGCCCGCCGCTCGGTGCCGGTGTTGCCGCGCACCCGCAGCAGCAGGGTGACGTAGGGCAGTTCCTCGACCAGCACGTCGGTGCAGCGGCGGGTGACGTACTCCAGCCGGTCGACCGCACGGCCGGTGGTCGCGCCGGACTCGTCCAGGACGCCGAACAGACCCTCCAGGGCGCGGCCGACCGCCCGGCTCAGCAGTTCCTCCTTGCCGCGCACGTGGTGGTAGATCGACGACTTGGAGATGCCCGCGGCCTGCGAGAGGTGCTCCATGGACGTGCCGTCGTAACCGCGCTCGTTGAAGACCTCGACGGCCACGGCGAGCAGCGAGTCCGGCGTGTAGGTGTCGCGCTTGGGCATGGTCATGAGCAGATCACACCTTGCGCGGTCGCCGCACGCCGTCTCAGCTCCGGGCCGGGTGCGTACCTCCCGGTCGGATACCAGGCGTGCAGCCCGTCCAGCAGGTCCCGCACGTAGGGCAGCGAGATCCGCTCGCCCCACTCCAGCGGCCCGAGCGGGTAGTTCACGCCCAGCCGCATCGCGGTGTCCACGTCGTGCGGCGACGCCACCTCGCGGGCGACGGCGTCCAGCGCGAAGTCCACCAGCATCGCCACGGTGCGCGCCACCACCATGCCGGGCACGTCACGGATGACGCTGACCTCCTTGCCCATGGCCTGGAACAGCCCGGTCGCCTCCGCGACGGCGTCGGCGTGCACCCCGGCGGCCGGCGCGATCCCCACCCTGGTCGCGGCCCGGTAGTCCAGTGCAAGGTCGAACCGGATCGACGGCTCGCCCGGCAGTCGGCCGTCGGCCAGGTGGAGGCGGACACCGCCGGGCAGCACCAGCGTGCCGGGCCGGCCGGGCTCCGCCGGCTCCCGGCGCACCTCCACGCGGGACTCCTCGGCGAGCGCGGACAGCTCGGCCGCCGGCCCCAGTTCCCCGCGAACGGTCACGAACGGCGGTGCCAGGGCCGCCTCGGCGGTGTGCGGCGAGGTCGCCGCTGCCAGGTCGGCCGCGCTGTGCCCGGGGCCGTGCGGGAACCAGCCGCGCCCCGACTTGCGGCCCAGCCGCCCCGACTCCACCAGCCGGCGCTGCGCCAGCGACGGCCCGAACTTCGGATCGCGGCCGAACGCCTCCCACACCGAGCGCGTCACCGCCTCGTTGACGTCCTGGCCGATCAGGTCGGTCAGCTCGAACGCGCCCATCGCGAAGCCGCCGCTCTCGCGGAGCAGGGCGTCGATGGTGGCGGGATCGGCGGCGCGCTCCTCGTAGACCCGCAGCGCCTCGGCGTAGAAGGGGCGGGCCACGCGGTTGACGAGGAAGCCCGGGGTGTCCGTGCAGCGCACGGGGGTCTTGCCCCAGGCGGCGGCGAGCTCGTAGGCCGCGGTGACGGCGGCCGGGTCGCCGGCGGCGCCGGCGACCACCTCGACCAGCGGCAGCAACGGGGCCGGGTTGAAGAAGTGCATCCCGACCAGCCGTCCGGGCCGGCGCAGCCCGCTCGCGACGGCGGTCACCGACAGCGAGGAGGTGTTCGTCGCCAGCAGGCAGTCGTCACCGACCGCCCGCTCCACCTCGGCGAAGAGTCGCCGCTTGACGTCCAGGTCCTCCACGACGGCCTCCACCACGAGCCGGGCGGGCACCAGGTCCGCCACGCTCTCGGCCGCCGAGAGCCGGGCCAGGGCCGACACGCGCGCGTCGGTGCCGAGCCGGCCCTTCTCGACCAGCCGGTCCAGCCGCGCCGCGACCGCGTCCACGGCCGCGAGGGCCTGCCCCGGGGCGGCGTCGTGGAGCAGGACGCGGTGGCCGGCGAGGAGCGCCACCTGCGCGATCCCCTGGCCCATGGTGCCCGCGCCCACGACGGCGACGGTGCTGCTCAGGTCCGGTGCGCTCACGGTTGCACTCTCCTCGCCAGGTCCTCGACGTCGCACGGGGAAGTTGTCCACAGGCCGGGGACGGTCCTCTTGTCCCGACCGAACATTCGGTTAATCTAGCGGTGTCCCCGCCACTCAGCCCAGCTCGACGAGGAGTTGGTCCCATGTCCGCCGATCTGTCCACCGTGCTCCTGGTCGACCGCCACCGCGGCACCCTCGACCAGGCGCTGGAGGCCGTCAGGACCCGCGCGTTCTGGTCGCCGCACCCCGAGCACCCCAAGGCGTACCCCGACCCGGACGCGGGCCGCGCCGCCTTCGAGGCGCTCGCCGGCCGCCGCTTCGCGCTCGACCAGCCGGGCACCGACGGATGGACCGGCGACGAGCGCTCGCCGTTCGGCGTGGAGTTGGGCGTCCACTACCCGCACCCCGATCCCGACGTGCTGCTGCCCGCCATGCGCGCGGCGATGCCCGTCTGGCGCGCGGCGGGACCCGAGGCCCGCGCCCTGGTCTGCCTGGAGATCATCGCGCGGATCAATGAGCGGACCCACGAGTTCGCGCACGCCGTGATGCACACCAGCGGCCAGGCGTTCACCATGGCCTTCCAGGCGGGTGGGCCGCACGCGCAGGACCGCGCCGTCGAGGCGGTGACGTACGCGTACATCGAGCAGGTGCGCACCCCGGAGAGCGCGGAGTGGACCAAGCCGCAGGGCAAGCGGGACCCGATCGGGCTGCGGAAGACCTTCACCGCCGTGCCCCGCGGCATCGGCCTGGTCATCGGCTGCAACACCTTCCCGACGTGGAACGGCTATCCCGGCCTGTTCGCCTCGCTCGCCACGGGGAACGCGGTGCTCGTCAAGCCGCACCCGCGGGCGGTGCTGCCGCTCGCGCTGACCGTGGAGATCGCCCGCGAGGTGCTGGCGGAGGCGGGATACCCGCGGGATCTGGTCTGCCTCGCGGTGGACCACCCGGGTGAGGGGCTCGCCAAGACCCTGGCGCTGCGCCCCGAGATCCGCCTCATCGACTACACCGGGTCCACCGCCTTCGGCGACTGGCTGGAGGCCAACGCGCGGCAGGCGCAGGTCTTCACCGAGAAGGCCGGCGTCAACACCGTGGTGATCGACTCGACCGGCGACTACCGCGGCATGCTCGCCAACCTCGCCTTCTCGCTGTCCCTGTACAGCGGCCAGATGTGCACCACCCCGCAGAACCTGCTGATCCCCCGCGACGGCATCGCCACCGACCAGGGGGACAAGACCTTCGACGAGGTGGTCGCCGACCTCGCCGCGGCCGTCGACCACCTGCTGGGCGACGACGCCCGGGCCAACGCCCTGCTCGGCGCGCTGGTCAACCCGGACGTGAAGTCCCGCCTCGACGCCGCCCCCGGCATCGGCGACGTCGCGCTGGCCTCCCGCGCGGTCACCCACCCCGACTTCCCGGACGCGGTGGTCCGCACCCCCGCGATCGTCAAGCTCGACGGCGCGAAGACCGACGACGACTCCCCGTACCTGTCGGAGTGCTTCGGCCCGGTCTCCTTCGCCGTGGCCGTCGACTCCACCGCCGGCGCGCTGGAACTGCTGCGCCGCACCATCCGGGACAAGGGCGCCATGACCGTCGCCGGGTACACCACGTCCGCGCAGGTCGAGCAGGAGCTGGAGGAGGTCTGCTTCGAGGAGTGCGCCCAGCTCTCCCTGAACCTCACCGGCGGGGTGTACGTCAACCAGACCGCGGCGTTCTCCGACTTCCACGGCTCGGGCGGCAACCCGGCGGCGAACTCGGCGCTGTGCGACGGCGCCTTCGTCGCCAACCGCTTCCGCGTGGTGGAGGTGCGCCGCCCGGCGTGAGTGCGGGCCGGGCCCGCACCCATCGGGGCCCGGCGCACGCGCGACCGGACGCTCAGCCGGCGCTCGGCCCCGGGACCAGCGGCGAGCGTGAGGTGGCCGACCAGTGGTAGAGCGCCATGCCCACGCTGGTGGCCAGGTTGTAGCTGGAGACCTGCGCCCGCATCGGCAGCGACACCAACGCGTCGGCCTGGTCGCGCAGTTCGGCCGAGACCCCATGCCGCTCGGAGCCGAACACCACCAGCGCGTCGTCGGGCAGCCCGACGGCGCGGATGTCCTCGCCCTCGGGGTCCAGGACGTAACGCGGACCCGGCGGCAGCGCACCGGGGTCGGCGCGCTCGACCGCGGTCGCGTAGTGCAGCCCGGCGCCGGACCGTACGGCGTTGGGGTGCCAGGGGTCGAGGTCGCCGGTGGTCACGACCCCGGTGGCGGCGAAACCGGCGGCGAGGCGGATGACCGCGCCGACGTTGCCGAGGTTGCGCGGGGCGTCCAGCACGACCAGGGGAGCGAGCCGGGGGAGCCGGCGCAGCGCGGCCAGGTTCGCGGCGCGGTCCCGGCGGGCGGCGAGCGCGGCCACCCCGGTCGGATGCACTCGGGGCACCAGGTCGCGCAGCGCGGCGGTCGGCACTTCGACGACCCGCGCCGCCAGGTCCTCGGCGAGATCGGGTGCCAGCTCGGCGGCCAGCCGCAGCAACCCGGCCCGGTCCGCGGTCACGGCGGCGCGCACGTCGGCGCCGAAGCGCAGCGCGTGCTTGAGCGCGTGGAAGCCGTCGAGCAGCACGCACTCCGGGCCCGCGGCCTGCCAGCGGCGCACCGCGGCCGCGCCGTCCGGCGGCGCGGCCTCGTCCTCGGTCATGCGGTCAACCCTACGGTCCGGCCCCGGCGGGCCCGCCGCACGGGCTTGCCTTCCGGCGGGCGGCTCAGGTGACCGCGGTCGGCGGGGGCGGCCCCACCGCGGGAGCGGCCGGGCCGTCGGCGCGCTGGCCGGGGACGACGCCCGCCGCGGGCTCGAGGCGGGCCCGCCGGCGGCCGGTGATCTGCTGCTGCGCCCACAGCAGGAAGCCGGTCGGCAGGAAGACCGCGTCGGCAGCGATCATCGCGAGCGAGAAGAAGGGCAGCCCGAGGACCACCGCGATCGACGCGTGCTCGATGATCATGCCGACCAGCAGCACGTTCTTCACCCGGCGGTTGAAGAGGGTGAAGGGGAAGGCGACCTGGACGATCACCGTGCCGTAGGTGATCAGCATGACCAGGACGTCGTTGCCCGCCAGCGCGTGGGACAGCGCCGGCCAGGGCGTGAAGTCGTCCAGGTGCAGCGGGTAGTACAGCGCCGTGCCGTCCTGCCAGCGGCTGCCCTGGATCTTGTACCAGCCGGCGGTGGAGTAGATCAGGCACACCTCGACGATGATCACGAGCATCGCGCCGTTGTGGACGACGTTCGCGATGATGTCGAGCACCGTGCGCGGCTCGCCGGGCGCGTAGCGGCGTACCGCCCACCACACGGCCTGACCGATCCAGCAGGCCCAGAAGATCAGGCCCCAGCCGGTGCTGAGCTTGTCCGCGAACGTGGCGGCGATCAGGGCGACGCCCAGCACCGCCCACAGCACGATGCCGACCGGGTCGGCACCGGCCCGCGCCACCGCGGCCGCCCGCACCGGGCGTGCCTCCGGGCCGGCGCCGGCGGTCAGGTCCGCGGCCCCGCCCTCGGGCCGAGCGCCCGCGTCGGACGAGGCGCCGGACGCGGCTCGGGACAGTGCCTCGACCGTCGACGGTGCCGCTTCTCCGCGTGCCGCCTCTGCCTGCCCCGCTTCCGCCGCGGCCCGGCGCCGCGCGCGGCGGCTGTCGAGCGACCAGACCTGGCCGCAGCGCGTGAAGGCGAGGTAGATCGCGATGATGTGGACCACGTTGTCGCCGCCGTCGCCCATGAACACGCTGCGGTTCTGGAGCGACAGCACCCCGATCATGAACATCAGCGCCGACGTCCGGGTCCGCCACCCCAGCAGCAGCGACGCGCTCGCCAGGATCGCGAAGGCGTAGCCGATCTCGAACCAGGCGCGGCTGTCGCTCCACATCAGCACGCTGAACGCGTGGTTGCTCGCCAGCAGCCGCTGCGCCAGGTCGAACCCCCAGGCGCTGTGCGGCCCGTAGAGCGCGCCGCGGTGCGGGAACTCCCGCACCAGGTACAGCAGCCAGGTCAGCGACATGCCGATCCGGACCACCGCGCTCTGGTACGGGCCGATGATGCCGCCGGTGACGCGGGTCAGGCCGCGGGTGATGCCGCGGTCGAGCGCCGCGGTCACGCTCGCGTAGGTGGGGGTCGCGGGGACCCGCGCTCCGGCGGGCAGCTCGGCGTGGGAGCGGGGGGCGCTCATGAGGAGGTCTCCTGCCCGGACGGGTCGGCGGTCGGGCCGGTACCGCTCGCGGCGGCACTCGGGGTGGTACCGGGAGCGGTGCTCGGCGTGCTGCCCGGTGCGGCGGACGTGGTGTCCTCGGCGCCGGAGTCGACGCCCCACCACGGCAGCGTCCGGTACTGGGTCACGGGTGTCGGCGCCCCGGCGACCCAGGACGGCTGCTTGACGGGGGTGGTGGCCGCACGGGCCTCCACCTGTATGACCGGGCCACCGTCCAGCGTGGGGCCGAACCGGTCCTCGATGATCCGCAGCAGGTACGTACGGCTCAGGTCGCTGCCGTCACCGGCCGTCGGCTGCTCCTGGGTGTCGTGGGTGTCGGTGTAGTAGCCCCAGGCGCGGCGCAGTTCGTTCTGCTGCGTGTGGCTGGGCAGCGGGTCGTGCCGCATCGCCGCGATGTCCATGCCGGTCAGGTCCACCCAGCCGGTGGTCTGGGTGCCGCCGCCGGCCTTGCGCACCTGCGCCCGGGCCTCTATGTGGACGTTCTGCTGGAGCGGGTCGGGAGCGAACAGCTTCCAGTTCTGCTCGAACTCCGGGAAGATGTAGTCGTTGACGGCCTTCCCGTGCTCCTTGCTGAGCGTGTTCGACGGCGCCACGTAGAGGAACACCATCCCCAGGTGGAGCAGCGCGCCGACCGCGACCGCGCCGACCGTCACCGCCACGACTATCCGCCCGGGCAGCGACAGCGCCGCCACATCGGGCGACGGCCCCTCCATTGGCCCCATCCGTCTCTCCGCTCTCCGCTGCACCCGATGCATCCGACTGCCGCCCAGAACGCTAGCCACCCGGGGGCCCCGGCGGTGACCTTACCCAGTTATCAAGGGGTGCAGGAGTGGTCCTGCGGAACGGAGAGCCACGGAATGCGGCGGGCTAGAGGACGTAGCCCTCGGCACCGCTGTCGTCGACGACCGGACGCCCCGCGGACTCCCAGTCGAGCATGCCGCCGCTGACGTTCACCGCGTCCACGCCCTGCCCGATGAGGTACTGCGTCACTTGCGCCGATCGCCCGCCGACCCGGCAGACCACGTGCACCGTGCCGCCCTCGGGCAGCTCGCCGATCCGGGCGACGACCTCGCCCATCGGGATGTGCAGGGCGCCTTCGGCGTGCCCGGCGGCCCACTCGTCGCCCTCCCGGACGTCGAGGAGGGTCGCGTCGGCGGGGATCGCGGAGGCATCCACCGCGGGGAGCTGGGAGCGGAACATCGGACGTGGCCTCCTGGAACACGGAACTTCGGGGCGGCGGGAGCACCGGGCCGCCACGGCCACGGCATCCGCCGGCGTCGCGAGCGGCCCGCGCACCCGCACGGCCCCGCTCACCGGGAACGTGGCAAAGCTACCTCAGCCGCCGGAAGCGCCGTGGACCAGTTCGGCGAGCCGGGCCTCGCGCTGGGAGACCTGGGTGAGCAGTTGCTCGGCGATCTCGTTGAGCAGCGCGTCGGGGTCCTCCGGGGCGAGCCGCATCATCTGCCCGATGGCGCTCTCGTCGAGTTCGGCGGCCACCGCGGCCAGCTTCTCCTTGCGCTCGGCCAGCCACTCGAGCCGGGCGTAGAGCACCTCGGCCTCGCTCGGCAGGTCCTGCTCGGGCGCCGGACCGGCCTCCCACTCCGCGGACAGCTCGCGCAGCGCGTCCTCGTCGGCGTACGCGTACGCCTCGTTGACCCGGGCGATGAAGGTGCTGCGGCGCTCCTTCTCGGCGTCGTCCTGGGCGAGATCGGGGTGGACCTTGCGGACCAGCTCGCGGTAGAGCCGCTGGGCCTCCTTGCCCGGGCGCACCCGGCGCGGCGGGTTCGGGTCCTCGACCGGCCGCACCCCGTCGGCGCCCAGCAGGCCGCCGAAGAGTTCCTCGATGCCCGGCATCGGCATCACCAGCGCGCGCGCCTCCCAGGCGCGCTCGATGTCGGCCCGGTCGCCGCTGTGCGCCGCGACGGCCTCCGCGATCAGCGCGTCGAGCTCGTCCAGCCGCGCGTACATCGGGCCGAGCCGCTGGTGGTGCAGCCGGGAGAAGTTCTCCACCTCGACGCGGAAGGACTCGACCGCGATCTCGAACTCGATGAGCGCCTGCTCTGCCGCGCGTACGGCCTTCGCCAGCCGGTCCTGCCCTTCCGGGTCCGCAGGCGCCGCTGCGGAAGCGGCGCCCGCGGCAGCCGCGGAAGCGGCGGCGGACGGGGCGGCGGAAGGTCCGGGTCCGGAGCTGTTCGTCACCCGGACAGCCTAGGCCCTCCTCGGTCGATCTTCGTGGGAGCGCGAGCGCGTGACGCGCGGGGAACGGCCGGGAAACCGTCGTGCGGCGGTCGCGGGACGGGGTGCGGCGCCGTGCCCGAGGGCATCGCGGGGCGGTCCCGGTGGTCCACCGCACCGTCGCGATCGCCGCGCCGCACCCCGCCGGAAGCCGTCGCACCCGCCACCCTCGCAGCCCCCACACCGGACGAACCGTCACCATCCAGCGGAGGAAGGCCAATCCGGCCATTCGGCCGACCCGGTGGGCCGTTTCGTGCTTGCCTTGAAAGCCGACCCTACTCAGCGCGGAACCTCAGCGCCGGACCGCAGGTACACGACGTTGGACGAGATCACCGGGCATGTCGATGCCACAGAGCCGGACCACCACGCCGACCGTTCCGACCACCACGAGCCGTACGAGGGCCCTCCCCCGCACGGCCGGCGGGACGGCCGCGCGCAGCAGACCCGCGCGCCCTACGCGGAACCGGAAAGCGCCACCGCCGCGGTCCGGGACGCCGCGGTGACGGGCCGCGGCGAGTCCCGGCCGGCCCCCGGCACGGGCGGACCGGTCACGCCGCCCGCCGGCGAGCCCCTGGCCGCCCCCGGCGCGTTCGTGCCCGCGGTACGGCCCGTGGCGCTCCCCCACGTCCGCGGCGCCGGCGACGCCGTACCGGCCACCCCGCCGGCCGTCCCCGTGGCACCGGCCGTCACCGCATCACCCGCCTCCCCGGTGCCGCCGGGGTCCATGGCACCGGCCGCCTCCCCGCCGCCACCCGTACCCGGGCGCCCGCCCGCGCCGGGACTGGCCGCCCTGCTGCGGCTCGCCGTGCTCTGCGTGGACCCCGACGGCCGGATCTCGTACTGGAACCGCGGCGCCGAGGAGCTGTTCGGCCACCGCTGGGAGCACGTCTTCGGCCACCGCGCGACCGGCCTGCTGAGCACGACCAGCCCCTCCGCGGGGCGTACGGGGACGCGTGCCGCCGCCTCCCACCACGACACCCTGGAACTGCTGGACGACCTCACCGTCTCCTCCTGGGCCGGGGCGCTGGCCGCCACCGACCGCGACGGCACCCTGAAGGACGTCCTGTGGTGGACGTACCGGCTGGTCGAACCGACCGGGCGGAGCCTGCTGGCCATCGCCACTCACGCCAAGCCGCTGCGGACGGGCGGCCTGCGGATCGCGCTCGGCGGCCGGCTGCTGCCGTACAGCGCGGAGGGGCCGCAGCGGCAGGACATCGCGGTCGCCGCGGTGCTGATGCCGAGCGCCGACCCGTCCGCGGGCCAGGCCCTGGCCGGGCGGCTCGCCGACGTGCTGCCGGGGGCCAGCCCGGGGCGCCTGGACCGGATCGTCCGGCAGGTCGGCGCGCTCGGACACCCCGCGCTGGAGGTCGAGGACGGCGCCCGGCTGCCGGTCGTGCCGCACGAACGCGCCAGGCTCGCCGCGGCCGCCCGCGCCGAGACCGCGGTGCGCAGGGAACTGCTGTCGAGCAGCCTGGGCGGCGGCCGGGGCTCCGCCGGGGCCGCCCGAGGTGACGGGACCGGGCAGGCCGCCGACCTGTCCAGCGCGTCGGCCCTGACGGCCGTGCCGCTGCCGTCCCTCACCTCTCCTCCCGTCTCCACCGTCACGCCCTCCCAGGCCGGCGGCCCGGCGACCGGGTCGGCGGGAACCGCGGCAGGCGTCCAGGGCGCGCCGGGACCAGCCGCGCCGTCCCCGTACCGGCCGGGAGAGCCGCCCGACCATCCGGTCGCCGGAACACCCCGCGCCGACCTGGGACACGAGATCTGGATCGGCTCCGACACCGGTTTCCCCGGCTCCGACGTCCCGCGCCAGGTCGGCAACGCCCTCGACGAGCAGCTGGCCCTGCTGCGTGCGGCGGGCTCGATCGTCGGCTCCACCCTCGACCTCCACACCACCGCGCGCGAGCTGTGCTCCGTCACCGTGCCGCGCTTCGCCGACCTCGCCACCGTGCTCGTCGTCGACCAGCTCTTCTCCGACGCCGAACCGCCCAAGGACGACCGCCCGTCCGACACCGTCCTCGTCCGCCGGGTCGCCAGCGCCCTGCCGGGCCTGAGCGGCGGCTGGGATGCGGCGCTTCCCGAGGGCGAGCTGCTGGCCCTGACCGCCGGGGGCGTGCCGACCCGGCTCGGCGAGCCCGTCCTGGTGCCCGTGGTCGACCCGGCGCTCGCCCCGGACATCGCCGTCGACCTGGGCGTCCCCCTGCTTGCCCCGCTGCTGGCCGGCCACTCGCTCATCGTCGCGCCGCTCACCGCCCGCGGCACCGTGCTCGGCCAGGTCTGCTTCCTGCGCGGCCCGGGCCGCCGCCCCTTCGACGTCCGGGACGCGGCCACCGCGGCCGAGGTGGTGGCGCGCGGCGCCGTGCACATAGACAACGCCCGGCTGCACCGCCAGGAGTCGCGCGCCGCCGCGACCTTGCAGCGGTCGATGATGCCGACCCGGCCGCCCCGCATCCCCGGTGTCCGCATCGCGCACCACTACATGCCGGGCGACCGGCAGGCCCAGGTCGGCGGCGACTGGTTCGACGCGATCCAGCTGCCCGGCGGCCGGGTGGCCCTGATCGTCGGCGACGTGATGGGCCACGGGCTGCAGGCGGCCGCCGTGATGGGCCAGTTCCGCACCTCCGTGATCACCATGGCCGCCCTCGACCTGCCGCCCGCGCAGCTGCTGCGCCACCTCGACAACCTCGCCCACCGCCTGGGCACCGAGCACCTGGCCACCTGCGTCTACGCGGTGTACGACCCGATCCACCGCACCCTCACCCTTGCCAACGCCGGGCACATCCCGCCGGTACTGGCCGGCTCCGACGGCCGCGGCGAGCTGCTCCGGATCCCCGGCGGCGCGCCCATCGGGGTGGGCGGGGTGCCCTTCGAGACGGTGGAGGTCCCCGCACCGGACGGCAGCTGGCTGGTGCTGTGCACGGACGGGCTGGTCGAGGTGCGCGGCCAGGGCATCGACGCGGGACTGGCCGCCCTGTGCGCCAACGTGATCGAGCCGCAGCAGACCCCCGAGGACGTCTGCGCGCAGATACTCGCCCGGGTGCACTCCGAGGACCGCCGGGACGACGTGGCGCTGCTCGTCGCCCGCTTCGAGGGGGTCGCCCCGCAGGACGTGATCCGCTGGACCCTGCTGATCGACTACGCCGAAGTGGCCAGGGCCCGCGAGCTCACCCGCCGCCAACTCGCGGCCTGGGGCCTGGAACACCTCAGCGACGTCGCGGAGCTCTTGGTCAGCGAGCTGGTGACCAACGCGATCAAGGCCGCCTCCTACGAGGTCGAGCTGCGCCTGATGCGGGTCGGCAAGCTGCTGGTCGAGGTGAGCGACGACAACCACAACCTGCCGCAGTTGCAGCGGGCCGAGGCGGACGACGTCTGCGGGCGCGGCCTCGCGCTGGTCTCGCACCTGTCGCGGCGCTGGGGGACCAGCCGGAAGGCGGTCGGAAAGGTCGTCTGGTTCGAGCTGCCGATCCCCTCCTGATATCGTTGCACTCTACAACCCTCCTGGTCGCGGGTCGCGGCCGTACGAGGCAGGAGCGTGACCGCGATGGCATCAGCAGCCTCCCCGACCCGGCCGGCCGAATCCGCCACGTCACTGGAGACCATCCAGCGCGAGCTGACCGCGTTCGCCCGCCGCGCACGTGCCACCGCCGCGCGCATGCACCCCGAGCTGTCCCTGGTGGCGTACACGATCCTCGCGCACCTGGAGGAGCAGCAGGGCTGCCGCGCGACCGACCTCGCCGCGCACTACCTGCTGGACAAGTCGACGGTCAGCCGCCAGGTCGCCGCGCTGGAACGGGACGGCTTCCTCGAACGCCGCACCGACCCCACCGACCACCGCGTCCAGGTGCTGCATCTCGCGCCGCGCGGCGTGCGGAGCCTGGCGGCGGCGCGCGTGCGGCGGCAGGAGACGTTCAAGGAGCGGCTGGCGGCGTGGGACCCCGCGGACCTGGCACGGTTCGCCGACTACCTGGTGCGCTACAACGCGGACGCGGCGGCGCACCCGTAGCGACCCGCGTACGGCCGGGCGTGCGACCCCGGGGCCCGCACGGCGGCGGGGCCGCGACCGCCGGTTGTGGGCAACCGGTGGCCGCGGCCCCGCGATCCGGCGTCATCGGACGCCGGCAGGCCTTGCCTGGCTTCTTCTCCGCCTCGTCAGAGGTCGTGTCAGAGGTTCACGCCGAAGTCCTGGGCGATGCCGCGCAGGCCCGAGGCGTACCCTTGGCCGACGGCGCGGAACTTCCACTCCGCGCCATTGCGGTACAGCTCGCCGAAGACCATGGCGGTCTCGGTGGAGGCGTCCTCGGTGAGGTCGTAGCGGGCGATCTCGGTGCCGCCCGCCTGGTTGACCACGCGGATGAACGCGTTGCGCACCTGTCCGAAGCTCTGCTGGCGGGTCTCGCCCTCGTAGATCGAGACCGGGAAGACGATCTTGTCCACCTCGGCCGGAACGCCGGCCAGGTTGACCTTGATCGCCTCGTCGTCGCCCTCGCCCTCACCGGTGAGGTTGTCGCCCGTGTGCTCGACAGAGCCGTCGGGGCTCTTGAGGTTGTTGAAGAAGATGAAGTGCTTGTCCGACACGACCTTGCCGCCGGCGTCGAGCAGCAGTGCGCTCGCGTCGAGGTCGAAGTCGCTGCCGGTGGTCGTACGCACGTCCCAGCCCAGGCCGACGGTGACCGCCGTGAGACCGGGGGCCTCCTTCGTCAGCGAGACATTGCCGCCCTTGGAGAGGCTGACACCCATGATGGATCTCCCTGTTCTGTTCGGCGCGGGCCGCGCCGCTTGACGGTTCCTTTGCCCAGTTGGTCCAACGGACACCACACTGCCCGGGTTCCCGCTCCGGTGCCACCGATGACCCCGCAGCGTGTCGCCGAGCCGCCCCGAAGGACCACAGCCGGACCACGGCCGGACCGCACCGCCGCCGTCCCCTCCAGGACCGCCCCCGCGCCCGCATCCCTCGCGCGCCGACCTTCCACGAGTGACAGGTCCGGACATGCGAAAGCGGGCGGCACCGTGATCACGATGCCGCCCGCTTCGTCGAGCCGTGCGAAGCACTTTGGGGTGCTCCACGAGTGCGCGAGGGGGGAGTTGAACCCCCACGCCCTTTCGGGCACTGGAACCTGAATCCAGCGCGTCTGCCTATTCCGCCACCCGCGCATGGGTGTTGCCGTTGTGATTCTCACACTGCCCTGGACCGGTAGGTCTTGGTGGTGGGAACCCCGTCCGACATGCAGAAGATTAGCACGGCGCAAGCGGTGGAATCACATCCGTTTCGACCCTCCCCCCGGTGGCACACGCCCAGGAGGGGACGCGGCGCGGTGCGGCGTGCCGGTGCGGGACACTGGGGACACTGGTGGGTGGACCGTTGGCGCGGAGACCGCGTACCGGGGCCGCATCTACCATCGCAGTGGGCAGGAGGAGCGCAGGCGCGGCGTGGTGTGAGGGTTGACACTGCCCGTCCGCGCAGGATCAGGGAACCACGGGTTTTTCCCACGCGTGGATACGATCAGTAAGCAGTATCGGAAACGAGCCGACGGACGATCCGGAGGAGGGAGGTGCCCGGTGGGTGTGCTGAAGCGTTTCGAGCAGCGGCTTGAGGGCATGGTGAACGGCACCTTTGCCAAGGTCTTCAAGAGCGAGGTGCAGCCCGTGGAGATCGCGGGTGCGCTGCAGCGTGAGTGCGACAACAACGCAACGATCTGGAACCGCGACCGCACCGTGGTGCCGAACGACTTCATCGTCGAGTTGAGCGCCCCCGACTACGAGCGGCTGAGCCCGTACGCGGTCCAACTCGGCGACGAACTGGCCGGGATGGTCAAGGACTACGCCAAGCAGCAGCGCTACACGTTCATGGGCACCATCAAGGTGCACCTGGAGCGGGCCGACGACCTGGACACCGGGCTGTACCGGGTGCGCAGCCGCACCCTGGCCGCGAGCGAGTCCCAGCCGCAGGCCCCGCAGGGCCACCAGCAGCCGGGCCGCGGCCAGCAGCCGTCGTACCAGCAGCCGGCCCAGCCCGCGCCGCAGGCGTACCCGTCGCGCCCGGCCCGGCCGGCACCCGACCGGCACGCGGCCCCGCCCCGCCCCGCAGGCATGCCCCCGATGCCCGCCGCACCGCCCCCCGGCGGCGCGGCGGTGACGCGGCTGCCCGGCACCGGCGTCCCGGCCGGCTCCCCTGCGGCGAACACCAGGCGCTGGGTGGAGATCAACGGCACCCGCCACCAGATCTCCCGTGCGACCCTCGTACTCGGCCGTTCCACCGAGGCCGATGTGCGGGTGGACGACCCGGGCGTATCGCGCAAGCACTGCGAAATCCGGGTCGGCACGCCCTCGGTCGTCCAGGATCTCGGGTCGACAAACGGCATCGTGGTAGACGGGCAGCACACCACGCGCGCTACGCTCCGCGACGGCTCCCGCATTGTCGTGGGGAGCACCACCATCGTGTACAGGCAAGCCGAAGGGTGAAGCGGGGGCAATGTCAGAGCTGACCCTGACGGTCATGCGGTTGGGTTTCCTCGCCGTGCTGTGGCTGTTCGTCATCGTCGCGGTCCAGGTCATCCGCAGTGACCTGTTCGGGACCCGGGTGACCCAGCGCGGCGCGCGCCGCGCCGACGACCGGTCCCGCCCGCCGCAGCAGCGCCAGCAGCAGGTTCAGCAGCCTCCCCGGCCGCAGCCGCAGAACAACCGGCAGCGGCGCGGCGCCCCCACCAAACTGGTGGTCGCCGAGGGTTCGTTGGCCGGCACCACGGTGGCACTCCAGGGTCAGACCATCACCCTGGGCCGAGCGCATGACTCGACGATTGTGCTCGATGACGACTACGCGTCCAGCAGGCATGCCAGGATCTACCCGGACACCGACGGCCAGTGGATCGTCGAGGACCTGGGTTCGACCAACGGCACCTATCTGGACCGCAACCGGTTGACCACGCCCACGCCGGTCCCGCTGGGTGCGCCGATCCGCATCGGCAAGACCGTCATCGAGCTGCGGAAGTAGTCGCACAATGGGGCAGCGAAGCCACGACGCGCGAGCGAGAGGGTGGGCAGCGTGCGGATGTACCCGGAACCGACGGGGGAGGTACGCATGTCATTGAGCCTGCGTTTCGCCGCCGGTTCACACAAGGGCATGATCCGCGAGGGGAACGAGGACTCCGGCTATGCCGGCCCCCGTCTGCTCGCGATCGCGGACGGCATGGGCGGCCAGGCCGCCGGCGAGGTCGCGTCGTCCGAGGTGATCTCCACCATCGTCACGCTGGACGACGACATCCCCGGCTCCGACATCCTCACCTCCCTGGGCACCGCCGTACAGCGGGCCAACGACCAGTTGCTGCACATGGTCGAGGAGGACGCGCAGCTGGAGGGCATGGGCACCACGCTCACCGCCCTGCTGTGGACCGGGCAGCGGCTCGGCCTGGTGCACGTCGGCGACTCCCGCGCGTACCTGCTGCGGGACGGCGTCCTCACCCAGATCACCCAGGACCACACCTGGGTGCAGCGGCTGGTGGACGAGGGCCGGATCACCGAGGAAGAGGCCACCACCCACCCGCAGCGCTCGCTGCTGATGCGGGCGCTGGGCAGCGGTGAGCGGGTCGAGCCCGACCTGTCCATCCGCGAGGTGCGGGTCGGTGACCGCTACCTGATCTGCTCCGACGGCCTGTCGGGCGTGGTCAGCCACCAGACCCTCGAGGACACCCTCGGCGGCTACCAGGCCCCGCACGAGACCGTGCAGGAGCTGATCCAGCTCGCCCTGCGCGGCGGCGGCCCCGACAACATCACCTGCATCGTCGCGGACGTGCTGGACACCGACGACGGCGACGCCCAGGCCGCGCGGTTCAACGACACGCCCGTGGTCGTCGGCGCGGTCGCCGAACACCAGTCGCAGCCGCACGACCCGCGGCACCTGGACACCCCGGCCGGCCGCGCCTCCGAACTCGGCCGCACCCCGCACCAGGCCGGCCCCTCCGGCGCCTTCGGGCCGCCCGGCAGCGGCGACCCGGTGCCCGGCGGCCCGCCGCTCGGCTCCTTCGGCGCCTACGACGACGCCGACCTCGACAAGCCCGGCACGCGCAAGTGGCCCAAGCGCACCCTGATCACGCTGGTGGTGCTGGCCGTGGTCGCCGGCGGCCTGTACGGCGCCTATGCCTGGACCCAGACGCAGTACTACGTCGGTTCCAAGGGTGACCACGTCGCCGTCTACCAGGGCATCGACCAGAAGCTGGTCGGGGTCAGCCTCTCCAAGGTGCACCACGACCGCACGGACATCCCGCTGAAGTACCTGCCGTCGTACCAGCGCAAGCAGGTGCAGGACACCATTGCGACCAGCAGCCTGGGGCAGGCGAACGACAAGGCCGACGAACTCGCCCAGCAGGCGGGCGTCTGCGCGAAGGTCGCCCAGGCCAAGAGCGTCGCCGACAAGGCCAAGGCCGCGGCGAAGAACGCCGAGGACAAGGTCGGCACCGGCGGCGCCGCCACCGGCAGCGCCGAGGGGAAGGCCGGAACGAAGAAGACCACCACCACGCCGCCCACCGCGCCCGGTCCGTCCCTGACGCCCGACGAGAAGAAGCTGGCCGGGCAGTGCAGCACAGACCAGCAGTAGGAGGGTTCGGCTCGACATGAGCGCCAGCAACACCACGACGATCACGTCGATCGGCGCGCCCAACCGCCGCAACACCGAGTTGGCCATGCTGGTATTCGCCGTGGCCATCCCGGTCTTCGCGTTCGCCAACGCGGGCCTGGCCAAGCACGGCACGGTACCGGCCGGCCTGGCGGAGTACGGCCTGGGCATGGGTCTGCTGGCGGGCATCGCGCACCTGATCGTGCGGAAGTTCGCGCCGTACTCCGATCCGCTGATGCTGCCCATCGCCACGCTGCTCAACGGGCTCGGCCTGGTGCTGATCTGGCGGCTCGACCAGGAGCCGGTGCTCGGCAAGGCGATGGCACCCGGCCAGCTCGAGTGGTCGACGATGGGCATCGTGCTGTTCGTGGTGGTGCTCATATTCCTGAAGGACCACCGCATCCTCCAGCGCTACACCTACATCTCGATGGTCCTGGCGCTGTGCCTGCTGATCGCCCCGGTCTTCTTCCCGCCGGTCTACGGCGCCCGGATCTGGATCACGCTGCCCGGCCTCGGCTCGCTCCAGCCGGGCGAGTTCGCCAAGATCATCATCGCCATCTTCTTCGCGGGCTACCTGATGGTGAAGCGGGACGCCCTCGCGCTCGCCTCCCGCCGCTTCATGGGCCTGTACCTGCCCCGCGGCCGCGACCTCGGCCCGATCCTGGTGATCTGGGCGCTGAGCCTGCTGATCCTGGTCTTCGAGACCGACCTCGGCACCTCGCTGCTCTTCTTCGGCCTCTTCGTCATCATGCTGTACGTCGCCACCGAGCGGACCAGCTGGATCGTCTTCGGCCTGCTGCTCAGCGCGGCCGGCGCGGTCGCGGTCGGCTCCACCGAGGCGCACGTCAAGGTCCGCGTGCAGGACTGGCTGCACCCGCTCGCCCTGCAGAACGGCGGCGTCACCGAGACCGCCCAGTCCCGCTACGCCTTCGGCTCCGGCGGCCTGTTCGGCTCCGGCCTCGGCGAGGGCTACAGCCGGCTGATCGGCGGCATCGCGTCCAAGAGCGACTACATCCTGGCCACCGTCGGCGAGGAGCTCGGCCTGGCCGGCGTGATGGCCATCCTGCTGCTGTACGGGCTGCTGATCGAGCGGGGCCTGCGCACCGCGCTGGCCGCCCGCGACCCGTTCGGCAAGCTCCTCGCGGTCGGCCTGTCCGGCGGTCTCGCGCTCCAGGTCTTCGTGGTGGCCGGCGGTGTCACCGGGCTCATCCCGCTGACCGGTATGACCATGCCCTTCCTCGCCCAGGGCGGCTCCTCCGTGATCGCCAACTGGGCGCTGGTCGCGATCCTGCTGCGGATCAGCGACACCGCGCGGCGGCCGGCCCCGAGCCCCGCCCCCTCACCCGACGCCGAAGCGACCCAGGTGGTGCGCAGCCAGTGAACAAGCCCCTGCGACGGGTCGCGGTCTTCTGCGGTCTGCTCGTCCTCGCCCTGCTCGTGCGCGTGAACTACGTGCAGTTCGTCCAGGCCGACCAGCTCTCCAACGACCCGCACAACCGCCGGGTGGCGATCAACCAGTACGCCCAGCCCCGCGGCGACATCATCGTCGACGGCAAGGCCGTCACCGGGCACACCACGACCTCCGACAGCGACTTCAAGTACAAGCGCACCTACACCGACGGTCCGATGTGGGCCCCGGTGACCGGGTTCGCGTCGCAGGCGTACAGCACGTCGATGCTGGAGGGCGTCGAGGACAAGTTCCTCACCGGCGACGACGACCGGCTGTTCTTCAACCGCACCGTCGACCTGCTCACCGGCAAGCAGAAGCAGGGCGGCAACGTGGTGACCACGCTGAACGCCAAGGCGCAGGCCGCTGCCTACAACGGGCTGGGCAAGAAGAAGGGCGCCGTGGTCGCGCTCGACCCGCGCACCGGCGCGATCCTCGCGATGGCCAGCACCCCGTCGTACGACCCCGGGTCCTTCGCCGGCGACTCGCTCAGCACCGACCAGAAGAACTGGAACGCGGTCCAGAAGAAGAACGACCCCGACGACCCGACGCTGAACCGGGCGCTGCGCCAGACCTACCCGCCGGGCTCGACGTTCAAGCTCGTCACGGCCGCCGCCGCGCTCCAGGACGGCAAGGTCACGAACGTCAACCAGAAGACCAACTCACCGGACCCGTACATCCTGCCGGGGACCACCACACCGCTGGTCAACGAGGGGAACATCCCCTGCAAGGACGCGACGCTGACCGTCGCGCTCCAGTACTCGTGCAACACGGTGTTCGGCAAGCTCGGCGCCGAGGTCGGCCTGGACAAGATGGTCGACGAGGCCCAGCAGTTCGGCTTCAACAAGGAGCAGTTCGTCCCGGTCCGCTCCGCCGCCAGCAACTTCGACACCAAGATGTCGCCGGACCAGGTCGCGCAGTCGTCGATCGGCCAGTTCGACACCGCGGCCACCCCGCTGCAGATGGCGATGGTCGCCTCCGCGATCGCCAACAACGGCAAGCTGATGCAGCCCTACGAGGTGGACAAGCTGGTCGCGCCGAACCTGAGCACCATCTCGCAGACGAACCCGAAGCAGATGAGCCAGCCGCTGTCGGCGGAGAACGCCCAGAAGCTCCAGGCGATGATGGAGAACGTGGTCAACAAGGGGACCGGCACCAACGCGCAGATCCCCGGCGTGACCGTCGGCGGCAAGACCGGTACCGCGCAGCACGGCATCGACAACAAGGGCCTTCCCTACGCGTGGTTCGTCTCGTACGCCAAGACCGACCAGGGTTCGCCGGTCGCGGTGGCGGTCGTGGTCGAGGACGCCGCGGCCAACCACGACGACATCTCCGGTGGCGGCTTCGCCGCGCCGATCGCGAAGAGCGTGATGGAGGCGGTCCTCAACAAGTGAGAGACACGTCACGTCCGGATTGGGTCGCAGCCAGATACCGGTCGGATATCGGCCGACCGCGGAGCGGATGTTGCGTCCTGCACGCCCGGTAGCGTAGCTCCGAGCAGGCATAGGGCACGGGTTCACCTGTCGGGTTGTCGGGGATGGGCTCAGGACAACGGGATTGAGGAAAGGGCAGAGCTATGGAAGAGCCGCGTCGCCTCGGCGGCCGGTACGAGCTGGGCTCGGTGCTCGGCCGTGGTGGTATGGCCGAGGTGTACCTCGCCCATGACACACGCCTCGGCCGTACCGTTGCCGTGAAGACGCTCCGGGTGGACCTCGCCCGCGATCCGTCGTTCCAAGCCCGGTTCCGGCGTGAGGCCCAGTCGGCCGCCTCTCTGAACCACCCCTCGATCGTCGCCGTCTACGACACCGGCGAGGACTACGTCGACGGGGTCTCCATCCCGTACATCGTGATGGAGTACGTCGACGGCTCCACCCTGCGCGAGCTGCTGCACTCCGGGCGCAAGCTGCTGCCGGAGCGCTCGCTGGAGATGACCGTCGGCATCCTCCAGGCCCTGGAGTACAGCCACCGGGCCGGCATCGTGCACCGCGACATCAAGCCCGCGAACGTGATGCTGACCCGCACCGGCCAGGTCAAGGTCATGGACTTCGGCATCGCCCGCGCGATGGGCGAGTCCGGGATGACCATGACCCAGACCGCCGCGGTGATCGGCACCGCGCAGTACCTCTCGCCCGAGCAGGCCAAGGGCGAGCAGGTCGACGCGCGCTCCGACCTGTACTCGACGGGCTGCCTGCTCTACGAGCTGCTGACGGTGCGGCCGCCGTTCGTCGGCGACTCACCGGTGGCCGTCGCCTACCAGCACGTGCGCGAGGAGCCGCAGCCGCCGTCGGTGTACGACCCCGAGGTCACGCCGGCGATGGACGCGATCGTGCTGAAGGCGCTGACCAAGGACCCGGACTACCGCTACCAGTCGGCCGACGAGATGCGGGCCGACGTCGAGGCGGCGCTGGACGGCCAGCCGGTCGGCGCCACCGCCATGATGGGCGCGGCCGGCTACGGCTACCCGCACCAGTACGGCGAGACCGCGGCCACTACCGCGATGCCGCCGCAGACCGACCAGCAGACCTCGATGCTGCCGCCGGCCCGCGACGACGACGGCGGCTACGGCTACGAGGACCGCCCCGACCGGCGGCGCCAGAAGAAGTCCGGCAACACCTCCACGGTGCTGCTGGTCATCGCCGGCGTCCTGGTGCTGGTGGGCGCGATCTTCCTCGGCAAGGCGCTGTTCTCCGGGCACTCGCCGTCCGGCGGCAGCGTGCCGGACTTCACGAACTCCTCGTACAGCAGCGCCCAGGCCAAGGCGGACAACGTCGGCATAAAGCTGGTCAAGGGCCCGGCGGTGTTCTGCGGCGACGTCGACAAGAACCTGGTCTGCAAGCAGGACCCGCAGCCGAACGCGTCGATCCCGTCGGACAAGACGGTCACCGTCAACCTGTCGAAGGGCGCCGCGCCGGTCGACGTGCCGGACGTGACCAACGACAAGTTCGACGACGCCAACAAGGAGCTGACCGACAAGGGCTTCCAGGTGGCGCAGAAGACGCAGACCTCCACCACCGAGGACCCCGGCACCGTGCTGAGCCAGAACCCGAAGGGCGGCACCAAGCAGCCCAAGGGCTCGACGATCACGCTGACGGTCGCGGAGCAGCCGAAGAAGGTCGTCCCGGACAACGTGATCGGCGAGCCGGTCGACCAGGCGATGCAGGAGCTCAAGGCCCAGGGCTTCACCAACGTCACGCAGGGGCCGGACCAGCCGTCCGCCTCCACCGTGAAGGGCGACGTGCTCACCCAGTCCCCGGGCCACAGTGACGGCGAGCAGTCGCTCGACACCGCGATCACGCTGGTGGCGTCCTCGGGACCGCCGCCGAGCACCACGCCCCAGCAGACGATGCCGAACTGGAGCGGGCAGAAGCTCAGCGACGTCTACGGCCAGCTGCAGGGCATGAACCTGAACCTCCAGATCCAGGTGAACGGCCCGCAGGACGGCAACGCGCGGATCATCAACTCCAGCGTCCCGGCCGGCCAGCCGCTGACGGAGGGTGAGCCGATCCAGCTGACCACCATGGACATCGGTGGCGGGGGCAACGGCGGCGGGGGCAACGGCGGCCTCGGCGGCTGACCCGCACCCGCACCACGACGGAGGGCCCGCAGGCTTCGCAGCCTGCGGGCCCTCCGTCGTATACAGCCCCCTACCGGTGACCGGCCGGTCACCGTCGCGCTAGCGCAGCTCCGCCGGCGGTGTGCGCTGCGCGTCGACCTTCTGCGTGCGGACCAGCTGGCCCCACACCACGTAGCGGTACAGCGAGGTGTAGACGGGCGTGCAGGTGGTGAGCGTGATGTAGCGGCCCGGCTTCTTCTTGCCGGACTCCTTGGGGACCTGGTCGGTCACCGCCACGTCGTACTTCGAGGTCTGGTCGAGGACCTTGTAGACCTTGTAGATGTACCAGGTGTCCTTGGACTCGAAGACGACCGGGTCGCCCTTGTGGATCTTGTCGATGTTGTGGAACTTCGCCCCGTGGCCGTCGCGGTGCGCGGCGACGGTGAAGTTGCCGGTGCTGTCCCAGGGCATCGCCGACGCGGTGGGCTTGGTGTAGTAGCCGGCGACGCCCTCGTTGAGCACCTTGGTGGAGGTGCCCTTCTTCACCAGGACCTCGTAGTCCTTGCCCATCGCGGGCACGTGCAGGAAGCCGATGCCGTCCTTGGTGTCCAGCGCGCCCGGCCCGGTGTTCTTGCCCCCGGGCGAGGACTGCGACCACTCCTTGCGGACCTTGTCGGCCTCTTTCCGCGCGTGCCGGTCCGCGATGACGTTCGTCCACCACAGCGAGTAGACGACGAACAGCGCGAGGATCAGCCCGAGGGTGATGAGGACCTCGCCGATGACACTGATGGTCGCCGCGACACGGCCCCGCCCGCTGCGCTTCTGGGTGGTCACGCTGTTCCGTTCTGTCGTGGCGCCCTCAGCCATTGACGAGGGCGTCGGGCTTGCCCTTGCTGCGTGCCCGCTCCTCCGTGAGCTTGCCCCAGACGATCAGCCGGTTGGTGCTGGTGAACTCGGGGGTGCAGGTGGTGAGTGTCAGGTAGCGACCCGGCTGGGTGAAGCCGGACCCGGGCGGTATCGGCTGGAGCACGCTGACGTTGCTCGGCGGGGTGGACGCCAGCGCGCTGGTGATCGTGTACGTGTAGTACGTGGTGGCCGTCTCGACCACCACCTTGTCACCGGGGACGAGCCGGTTGATGTACCGGAAGGGCTCGCCGTGGGTGTTGCGGTGGGCGGCGACCGCGAAGTTGCCGGTCTTGTCCCACGGCATCGCGGTGTTGGTGGGGGCGCCGTCGTAGTGGCCGATCATGCCCTTGTTGAGCACCTGCGTGGTGCTGACGCCCTGGGCGATCGGGGCCTTGACGTCCAGCTTCGGGATGTACATGATCGCGAAGCCCTGGCCGGGGGAGAAGGTGCCCGGCGCCCGGTTCGGATCGCCCTGGGCGGTGTCCCACTGGTGCTCGAGGTTGTTCGACGCGCTGTTGGCCTGGGCGTGCGCCCGGACGTTGGTCCACCACAGCTGGTAGGTGACGAACAGCAGCATCACGACGCCGACGGTGATGAACAGCTCACCGACGACGCGGCTGATCACGACCGCGGGGCTGTCCTTGGCAGCCTTCGCGGCGCGGCGGGCCTCCACCCGGCTCAGCGGCACGGCCGGCTCCTGCGCGGCGCCGGACCCGGCTGCCCCGGCCGCCGCGGCGGCGTTGCGGCCACGGGCCCGGTGGCCACCGCGGGCCGCGGCCTTGCGCCTGGCGGCGCGACCGCCGTCCACGGGAGCCGCGGCCGTCTCGGCGGCCGGCCGGTCCGGTCCCGGGGCGGAGTCGGACCCGTCGGGCGACGGCGCCAGGGTGGGCGTGGCCACCGTGGGCGCGGGATCGGCGGGGAGGTCCGGCTCCGCGACGAGCGGGAGCTGTGCGGTGCGGTCCGGTTCCGGAACGGGGATGGGGGCCGGAGCGGGGGCGGGGGCCATCGGCTGCGGCGGCGCCATGGACGGGTGAGCCATGGGCTGCGGCGCCATCGGCTGGGCTGCCATCGGCTGGTGTGCCACCGGGGGGAGCGGCTGCTGCGCCATCTGCGGCGGCATCTCCCGCGGCGCGCTGCGCGCCGTCTCGGGCGCGCTGAACCAGGGCGAGCCGTTCGGCCGCTCGTCGACCGCCGGGGACCGGCCGGGCAGCGGGTCGTTGAGCGGGTCGGCGAGCTGTCCGACCGCAACCTCGAACTGCCCGGTGTCCTCATAGGACATCGGGCTGTCGGCGGGACGCTCCGGTCGGAGCGTGGTCACGCCCCGGCCCTCCCGGCCGGCGCACCCGTCCCGACCACCGGGGCCAGACCGTGCGACCGCTCCACCGCCCCCGGGTCCCCGCACTCGGCGAGCCAGTTGGCCAGCATGCGATGCCCCCATTCGGTCAGCACCGACTCCGGATGGAACTGCACGCCCTCGACGGCGGCGTCGCGGTGCCGAAGCCCCATGATGATCCCGTTCTCCGTCCAGGCGGTCACCCGCAACTCGTCGGGGAGCGAGTCCCGTTCGACCGCGAGCGAGTGGTAGCGGGTGGCGGTGAAGGGCGTGGGCAACCCGGCGAAGACCCCGGCGCCCTCGTGCACCACCGGCGAGGTCTTCCCGTGCAGCAGTTCCGGCGCCCGGTCCACCACGCCGCCGTACGCCACCGCCATGGACTGCACACCAAGGCAGACGCCGAAGACGGGGACCGCGGTTTCCGCGCAGTGCCGGACCATGTCCACGCACACCCCGGCCTCTTCGGGGGTGCCGGGACCGGGGGAGAGCAGCACCCCGTCGAATCCGTCGCCCGCGTGCGAGAGTTGCACCTCGTCGTTGCGCAGCACCTCGCACTCGGCGCCGAGTTGGTAGAGGTACTGGACCAGGTTGAAGACGAAGGAGTCGTAGTTGTCGACCACGAGGATGCGTGCGCTCATCGGACGGCGGCCACCCCGTGATGGGCGGCGGCCGCCCCGTTGTCGACGGTCACGTTGTTGAACGGCAGCAGCGGCTCCGCCCACGGGAACACGTACTGGAAGAGGATGTAGACGACCGCGAGCACCATCACGAGTGAGATCCCCGCCCTCACCCACGCGTTGCCCGGCAGATGCCGCCAGATCCAGCCGTACATGCGGTGCCTTCCTTCCACGTCCCCGCAGCAGGATAAAGGGAGATCGGCGACCAAGGGGGGTCCACGGGACAAAGCTTCGGCATGAGATCACCCCGTACACGTGTCCGCGCACCGCCCTGAGCGGGGGCGTTCACGGATGGTCCACAGGTGTCGCATAGCGGAGGTCCACCGATCCGGTGTAGCCCGGCAGCGTGGTCCGGCCCTTCGACGCCACCTTCCACCCGAGGCCGTACGCCTGCACGTACTCCAGGTAGTTGCGGATCGCCGGGCTGGCGTCGAGCGCCTTGCGCAGCTCGGTCTGGTCGCCGATCGCGGTGATGCGGTAGGGCGGGGAGTACACCCGGCCCTGGAGGATGAGGGTGTTGCCGACGCAGCGTACCGCGCTGGTGGCGATCAGCCGCTGGTCCATGACCCGGATGCCCCGGGCGCCGCCCTGCCACAGCGCGTTGACCACCGCCTGGAGGTCCTGCTGGTGGATGACCAGGTCGTTCGGCTGCGGGTCGGGCACGCCGGGCACCAGCGGAGTGGCGTTCGGCGGGGCGTCGTCGAGCGTGACGTCGAGCGCCTGGCCGGTCAGCGGCGCGGTACCGGCCGCCTTGCCGAGGGCGTCGATCCGGGCCCGCTCAGCGGGGCTGAGGCCGCCGCCCTGCCGGGCCAGGTCGTCGACGTCCGAGCGGACGCCGGCGACCTGCCGGTCCAGCTTCTCGTTCTGCGCGTTCTTGGCCCGGATGTTGTCCGACAGCTTCGGCAGCGGGTCGTCGCTGCGGATGTCGACGCCCTTCGCGGTGTCGAAACTCGTCCAGAAGATGAGTCCGGCCAGCGCGAAGACTCCCGCGCTGAGTACCCGCAGCGCTACGGTGCGGGGTACGGCACGAGATGTAGGGGTGGGGGAGGTGCCACCGGCTCCGGTCACCAAATACCCTGCTCCTTACAACCCGAAGGAAGCACTACGCTAACGGACGCCCCGAAGCGGCAGTGCCTCCCACCGTCCTCACCCGCCAGGCTGACCCCACAGACCCGCGCGGTCACGCAGCGCATCGACAGGAGCTCCCTCGTGCCGAAGTCACGGATCCGCAAGAAGGCGGACTTCACCCCGCCGCCCAGCAAGACCGCCACCGCGATAAAGCTCGGCAACCGCGGCTGGGTCGCGCCGCTGATGCTGGCGTTCTTCGTCGTCGGTCTGGCATGGATCGTGCTGTTCTATGTGACGCGCGGCGACCTCCCGGTGGACGCCTTCGGCAACTGGAACATCGTGGTCGGCTTCGGCTTCATCGCGGGTGGCTTCGTCGTCTCCACGCAGTGGAAGTAGCACGTCGAACCCGCGCTCGCGCGGTTGTCCACACGGTTATCCACAGTGGGGAAAAGGTCAGAAGATCTGTGGATAACCTCTACGGAGTTGACGCCGGTACGACCGGTGGTCGCTGCGGCGGCCACCGGTCTTTCGTTGATCTTGCAGGTGAAACCGGGCGCCAGGCGGCCTGGTGACCCTCCGCGCAGCCCTTCCCACCAGTTGTGCACAACGGGGTGAGCTGCCCCCGGTCGTCCCGTCCCGCTGTGGATAACGTCTGATCAACGCCAGGGACACGGGCCCGGCCAGCGGTCAGGAAGTGACCTGCGACACAGCGACTCCCATGAGGGCGAGCGAGGCCACCAGCACCGCCGCGGTGGTCCCCCACTGCACCAGCGACCGCCGCTCCCGCGGGGCGTAGAGCATCCCTATGGCCACCAGGGTGCCCGCCACCAGACCGCCCACGTGCGCCTGCCAGCTCACCCCGCTCCAGGTGAAACTGAACAGGATGTTCAGGCCGAGCAGGATCAGGATCGGCCGCATGTCGTACCGCGCCCGCCGCATGTAGACCGCGGTCGCCCCGAACAGCCCGAAGATCGCCCCGGAGGCGCCGATGGTGAGGGTGTCCGGCGCGAGCAGCAGCACGGCGGCGCTCGCCCCGAGCGCGGAGACGAAGTACAGCGCGATGTAGTGCGCCCGGCCGATCCGCTGCTCCAGCGGAGCGCCGATCCACCACAGCGTCAGCATGTTGAAGCCGATGTGCAGCGGGTTGGTGCGCTCGTGCAGGAAGGCCGAGGTGATCACCCGGTACCACTCCCCGTCGGCGGCGCCACCGCACACCTGGTTGCCGAACGGGTCGTGCCCGCAGGCGGCGAACAGCCCGTACTTGTCGACCACCGTGCCGTTGCCCCCACCGCCGACGGCCAGCTCCACCAGCCACAGCGCGACGTTGACGGCGATGAGGATCTTCGTGACCAGGAACGGGTCGCCCGCGCTGACCCGGCCGCCGGAGACCGTGCGCGGCTGGGTGACGCGGTGCGAGGAGTCGTTGGCCCGGGCCACGCACTGCGGGCACTGGAACCCGACCGACGCGCTGACCATGCACGCCGTGCAGATCGGCCGCTCACACCGGGTGCACCGGATGCCGGTCTCCCGGTCCGGATGCCGATAGCAGCAGACCGCCTGGTCCATGAGCCCACTCCCCTGACGACACCTGATGACAGCACCTGTGCACACACCCTGGACCGGCTGTGCACTCGTGCGCCCCGCCCACTTGTACGTGCGGGCGGGGCGCGATGTTCCCGAAGACTACGGGATCAGCTCACGAGCTCCGCTTCTCGATCACCACGGTCTCCAGCACCACGTCCTCCAGCGGGCGGTCCGTCCGCGGGTTGGTCGGGGTGCCGACGATGCCGTCCACCACCTTCTTGCTGGCGTCGTCGGCGACCTCGCCGAAGATGGTGTGCTTGCGGGTCAGCCAGGTGGTGGGGGCCACGGTGACGAAGAACTGCGAGCCGTTGGTGTGCGGGCCCGCGTTCGCCATCGCCAGCAGGTAGGGCCGGTCGAAGGCCAGGTCGGGGTGGAACTCGTCGGCGAACTCGTAGCCGGGGCCGCCGGTGCCGTTCCCCAGCGGGTCACCGCCCTGGATCATGAAGCCCGAGAGAACCCGGTGGAAGACGGTGCCGTCGTAGAGCTTCGCGTGCGACGGCTCGCCGGTTCGCGGATCGGTCCACTCCCGGCTGCCCTCGGCAAGCCCGACGAAGTTCGCGACCGTCTTCGGGGCGTGGTTCGGCAGCAGCCGGATCACGATGTCCCCGTGGTTGGTCCGCAAGGTGGCGTAGAGCTGCTCGGCCACGTTCTACCTTCCATGAGTCTGCGCTGACAGGGGCAAATCCTCGCACGGTCCGCCCGGCCGCGTGCGGCTCCCCCGGAAGCCGTCGTCGCGGCACCACGGGAATGGGGCCCACTGACCCGTATGGCTTGCCGCACATGCCGTACCCGAGGTGGCCGGGCATGATTTCAAACCGGGTGGACAGGCGAAAACCGTACGCCACCGAACCACCGAGGAGGAGGTTCCTGTGACCCGCATCGACAGCGTGCGCCACGCGGCCGACGTGACGAAGGACAGCGTGCGGCACGCCGCGGAGGTGGCGGCACCGTACGCGAGCACGGCCAAGGAGAACGCCGTGCTCTACGGCAGGCAGTACGGCAGGCAGGCCGGTGCCTACGGGCGCCAGGCGGGCATCCTGGCCAGGCAGCAGTACGACGCCCGGCTCGCCTCCCGGGTCGACCAGGCCCGTGAGCAGGCGTGGGCGGCCGTGCCGCCGAAGGCCGCGACCGCCGTGGAGACCGCTGCCCGCCGCACCGCGGAGGGTGCGAAGACCGCCGCCGACTACACGGTGCCGAAGGTGGAGACCGCGGTCGCCGCGACCCGTTCCGTGGCCGTCCCGGCCAAGGACGAGGTCGTGCTGCGCGGCGGGGCCGCCCTCCAGGCCCTGCGCGGCCAGGTGTCCGCCACCGACATCGACCGGCTGGTCCGGCGCAAGATGTTCCGCGCGAAGGCCGGACGCACCGCCCGCGACCTGGCGCTCGCCGCCGTGTGCTGCGGCGCCGCGTTCGCCGCCTGGAAGTGGTGGAACAAGCAGAACAACCCGGAGTGGCTGGTCGAGCCCTCCGAGGCCACCGAGATGGACAGCCGGGGGTCGATGAACGGCAGCGCCACCCTCACGGTGGTCGACCCGCTGGAGGGCGGCTCCGTCAACGGCTCCAAGCCCTCCACCATCGACCGGGTCGACGGCTCGGCCGACGCCTCCGACCTCGACGCCGAGGTGCGGGCCAAGCAGGACGAGGCGGACCGCAAGCGCAAGCGGGGCAACCAGTAGGACCCGGCCGCGCCACCCCACCTCCGAGGCCGCAGGGTGCGGCCGCCCGACCGTCGTGGCCGGGCGGCCGCACCCTGCGGCTTGCCGTGCGGCTCAGAGCTCCGCGGTGCGGCCTGTGGCGGCGCGGCCTGCCGCGGGGGAGGCGGGGTCGGCGGAGCCGGTGGAGCCGGTGGAGCCGGTGGAGCCAGTGGGGTCGGCGCCGGCCGTGGGGTCGGCGGGGAGCATGTCCTCGGGGTGCGGGTCGAGGACGGTGGGCACGCCCCTGAGGGTGCGCAGCGCGGCCACCGCGCCCAGCAGCATGACCGCCGCGGCGGCCAGCATGGTGGTGTGCATGCTGTCCGTGAACGCCTGCTGGGCGGCGGCCACCACGTGCTGCCCGGTCGCCCCGGCGAGCCGGCCGCCGGTCTGCACGCCGCCTGCCACCGATTCGCGGGCGGCCGACCGGTCCGCCGCGCTCAGCCGCCCGGGCAGCCGCAGGTCGTCCCGGTAGAGCGTGGTGAGCACCGAGCCGAGGATCGCGATGCCGAGCGCGCCGCCCAACTCCATCCCCGTCTCGGAGATCGCCGCCGCCGCGCCGACCCGCTTCCTGGGCACGCTCGCCAGCATCGTGTCGGAGGTGACGGCGAAGGTGAAGATCACACCGAGCCCGTTGACCACCACGATCGGCAGCAGGTGCCAGTACGTGGTGTGCGGCGTCACCCACGCGAACCCCGCGGTGCTCACCGACATCAGCAGCAGGCCGAAGGCGACGGTGCGTGCCCGCCCGAGGCGCTGGACGAGCACGGTGGACAGCGGCGCCCCGACCCCGGCCGCCAGCGGGCCGGGAAGCAGCGCCAGGCCCGCCATGAGCGGCGACCACCCGTGCACCACCTGGAAGTAGAGCGAGCAGGAGAGCGAGAGGGTGGACGAGGTGAACATCGTGACCACGTTCGAGGACAGGGCGCCTGAGAAAGCCGGGCTGCGGAAGAGCTTGAGGTCCAGCAGGGGCTCGGCGAGCCGTCCCTGGCGGCGCAGGAAGGCGGTCAGCGCGGCCGCGCCGACCAGCGCGCTGATCCACACGGCGGGCTCGTCGACCCCGTCACGGGCCGCGGTCTTGATCGCGTAGATGATGCCGAGCATGCCGGCGATCGACAGGGGGACGCTGGTCCAGTCGAGCCGCCCCGGGTTCTGGTTCCTCGACTCCGGCAGGATGACCGCGCCCGTCACCAGCACCAGCGCCATCAGCGGAACGTTGATCAGGAAGACCGAGCCCCACCAGAAGTGGTCGAGCAGCAGCCCGCCGACGACCGGGCCGAGCGCGAAACTGGCCGCTCCGACGCCGCTGCTGACACCGACCGCGGTGGTGCGCTCCCGGGGATCGGGGAAGGCGTTGCGCACCAGGGAGAGCGTGGAGGGCATGATCGTCGCCCCCGCGACGCCGAGCAGCGCACGGGCGGCGATCAGCATCTCCGGGCTGGTCGCGTAGGCGGTGACCGCGGAGGCAACGCCGAATCCGGCGACACCCATCAGCAGGATCCGCTTGCGGCCGATCCGGTCGCCCAGGCTGCCCGCGAAGATCAGCAGCCCGCCGAGGACGAAGCCGTACACGTCCACGATCCACAGCAACTGCGTCGAGGAGGGGTGGAGTTGTGCCGAGAGGCTCGGCAGCGCGTAGTTCAGCACGCTGTTGTCGATGCCGAGAAGGGCGGCGGCCAGGCAGCAGATGGCCAGGACGGCCCAGCGGCGCGGGTCGGCCGCGGTGATGGTCGCCGGGGTGGCTGATGTCGTCGTCATGGCCCGAGCGTGGGCGTCGCGGCGCACCGCACGCTGACCGGCGGCGCACCGCGCGCTGACAGCCGGGTGTCAGGGCAGGTCAGGGGGTGTTGGCGGATGGGGTGCGGGGTCGGGGCGGTACGTCCCCGGGTGCGCGGCGTCCGTGCGGCGGTGGCACCCGGGGGCGGCTCACTCCCCGACGATGGAGGCCGTCGCCCGCTCCAGGGCCTGCGCCCGGTCCAGCTCGGCCGTGCTCGTCCATGCCTCCCGATAACGTTCCTCGCCCAGTGCCGTGCGAGCCGCCTGCTGTGTGGCCCTCGCGTCGGGTCCGTCCAGGGAGCCGCCGCGCAGCGCCTTCGCGGCTCCGAGCAGGAGCGCGGCCCGCCGCGGTTCGCCGGTCAGCATGGCGAGCGCGGCGGCGGCCTCGGAGGCGAGGGAGGCGGTCATCGGGAACTGCAGGGACATCCCGCCGTTGGTCGCCGCGGCCCGGAAGTGCTCCTGGGCGCCGGCCGCGTCGCCCTCGGCGACCGCGATCCGTCCCAGGGCGACCAGCACCGAGGAGCGGGCGCTGTCGCTGGAGAACCAGCCGCTCGGGCACTCCGCGAGCGCCTGCTCGCACAGCGACCGGGCCGCCTCCAGATCGCCGCTCAGCCGGGCGGCCTCGGCCAGTCCGAGGTGGGCCAGCGCCAGGGACTCCGGCGAACCGGCCCGGCGGGAGAGCTCCACGGCCCGCTCGCAATAGGCGGCCGCCGCCTCGTACTCCTCCGCCCGACGGCTGTACGCCGCGCGGTTGCAGAGCAGGTCGGCCATGTCGAGGGCGGAGTCCAGCTCCTCGGCCAGCTCCAGCGCGCGGCCGAGCAACGCGACCGCCTCCTGGAGCTCGCCGCGGTAGTCGGCGATGTCGGCCAGCACGTTGAGGCAGGTGATCATGCCCCAGCGGTCGCCCACCTGCCGGAAGCCCTCCAGGGCGCGGGTGCAGTCGTGCTGGGCCGGGACCGCGTCGGCGAAGGACATCCAGGACTGGAAGCCGGCACCGAGGTGACCCAGCGCGCGGTACCAGGGGTCCTCCCACTCGGCGAGGAAGCCCTCCAGCACGGCCAGGGTGTCGACGCTCTCGTCCGGCACCCCCGCGAACGGCGCCCACAGCACGGTGAGGACGGGGAAGCGGCGGGAGACCCGGTTCATCCCGTCCACGATGCGGGTGGCGGCCGCCACGTGCTCGACGTACCGGCCGGCATCGGAGATGGAGCCGACCACGGCCATGACGCACAGGACGTACTCCTCGTCCATGCCGTCGGGCGGATGCGGCCCGAGCGCCCCGAGCACCTGCCGCGCGGCCGCCGCACCCTCGTACCGCAGCCCGCGCAGCAGCCAGTACGACGAGAGGGCCGCGATGAGCCGCATCGTGGTGGGCAGGTCGCCAGCCGCGGCGCTGCGGTGCAGCGCGGCCTGGAAGTTGTCGCGGTCCTCGGTGAACAGCCGCAGCCAGGCGACCTGTTCGGCACGGCGCAGATGCGGATCCGCGTCGAGCGCGAACTCCAGGAAGTAGGTGATGTGGGCGTGCTGCGTGCTGTCGGCCTCTCCGGCCTCGACCAGCCGCTCGGCGCCGTAGGCGCGGATCGACTCCAGCATCCGGTAGCGGACCCGGCCCGCCGCGTCCGGCTGCTGGGCCACCACCAGGGACTTCTCGACAAGCGCGGCGACCAGGTCGAGGACGTCGTCGGGCCCGATGCGAGGTGCCCCGGCGACGGGCGTCCCCCCATGGCCCGCCGTGCCCGGCGGGTCCGCGCAGACCGCTTCCGCCGCGGCCAGCGTCCATCCTCCGGCGAAGACCGAGGCGCGGCGCAGCACCGCCCGCTCGTCCGCCGGCAGCAACTCCCAGCTCCAGTCGACCACCCCGCGCAGGGTGCGCTGGCGCGGCTGGGCGGTGCGGCTGCCGCGGGACAGCAGCCGGAAGAGCGCGTCCGGCCGCACCGCGAGGCTGTACGGCACCTCGTCGGCGTCGACCGCCGGCAGCGCGCCGAGCCGGGCGGCGATCTCGGGGACCGACAAGGAACGCACCCGGGCCGCGGCCAACTCGATCGCCAACGGGAGGCCGTCGAGTACGGCGCACAGCCGCAACACGGCGTCCAGGGTGGCCGGATCGGTGGTCGGGTCGAAGTCCGGGCGGACGGCCGCGGCCCTCTCCACGAAGAGGCGGACGGCGGGGGAGGCGAGCACCAGGGAGCGGTCGGCGCCGGGCGCCGGCAACGGCAGGGTGGGTACCGGGCACAGCGCCTCACCGTTGATGCCGAGCGCCTCTCGGCTGGTCGCGAGGATGCGCAGCAGCGGCAGCGCGCCGAGCAACTGCTCGGCGAGATACGCGGCCTCGGCGACCACGTGCTCGCAGTTGTCGAGGACGAGCAGCAGCGGGCGGTCGGCCAGCGCGGCGGCGATCCGGGCCATCGGGTCGAGTCCGGTGCCGCCGCCCGTACCGCCGCCGGTGGTGCTGCCGCTTCCGGTGCCGGCTGCCGAGCTGGTCGCGGCGCCCGGGCCCCCCGCGGGCAGCAGCCCGCCTTCCCGCAGCCCGAGCGCGCGGAGCACGGTCTGCGGCACCGCGGCACCGTCGTCCAGAGCCGCCAGCTCCACGAACGCCGCATCGTCCGGGTGTCGTCCGGCCACCTCCAGGGCGAGCCTGGTCTTGCCCGCGCCGCCGGGTCCGATCAGGGTGATCAGCCGCCGCTGCGCCAACTGCTCCCCGATCGCGCCGATTTCCGCCTCGCGGCCGACGAAGCTGGTGAGGTGCACGGGAAGTTCGCGCGCAGGCGGGAGCGATGTTCCACGTGGAACATGAGCGTCCGACGATGTTTCACGTGGAACATCCGGGGTTGTCCGGTGGGGTGCGTCGCCGGACGTCACAGCGGGGGAGGTCGGGGGTTCCGTTGCTCGCGGCAGGACGTCGGGCGCGGTGGCAGGGGCCATGACCGGTGCCGATGCGTGTGCCGGCGCGGGTGCCGGGATCAGCGAGGGGTCGCCGCGCAGCACGGCGAGGTGGACCGCGGCCAACTCCCGTCCCGGATCGGCCCCCAGCGACTCGGCCAGCTCCCGCCGCGCCGCGTCGTAAGCCGCCAGGGCCTCGGACTGCCGCCCGCTGCCGTACAGCGCCCGCATCAACTGCCCGCGCAACCGTTCCCGGAGCGGATGCAGGGCGACCAACTCCCCCAGTTCCGCGACCGTCTCGCGGTTCCGCCCCAGCGCCAGGTCCGCCTCGACCCGGTCCTCGACCGCCGCGAGCCTCAGTTCCTCCCACCGCACCGCCTGCGCCACCGCGAAAGGCGCGTCCCCCACGTCCGCCAGCGCGGGGCCCCGCCACAGGCCGAGCGCCTCGCGCAGCCACCCGGCCGCCGACTCGCTCCGCCCGGCCGCCAGCGCCTCCCGGCCGCGGACCGCCAGCCGCTCGAACCGGTGCGCGTCGACCTGATCCGGCTCCACGGCGAGCCGGTACCCCGCCGGGTGCCCCTCCACGGCGACCGGCAGCACCTGCCGCAGCCGCGAGATCTGCGACTGCACCGCGTTCGCCGCCCCGGCCGGCACCTCCGGCCCGTACAGACCCCCGATCAGCCGGTCCACCCCGACCACGCGCCCGGCGTCCAGCGCGAGCAGCGCCAGCACCGCCCGCCGCCGCGGCCCGCCCAACGCGACGTCGGCGCCGTCCGCACCGACGACCCGCGTCGCCCCCAGAATTCCGAACATCACCACACAGCCGATTGTGTCGCACCCGCAACCCGCCGCCCAGGCACGATCAGCACCGGCGGGCGGACCCGGTGGTGCGGGCCGGCTCAGCCCTGATCCGGGTCCGCACCCCCGACACGCAGGTCGGCGTCGAGCTTGGCGACCAGCGACGCCGCGAGCCCCGGCGCGTTCCGGGCGGCCCACTCCGCGGTCCGGTCGAGGAACCCGGCCAGATCCTCCCGCACCCCGCATAGCAACCCGGACAGCTCGGTGACCACGAAGTCCACCGGCGGCCCGTTCGGCGACCGGGTCGGCGCCGCCCGCGTCAGGGGTCCGTCCGGCCACAACCGGAGCAGCCCGCCGTCCCGCTCGAACCACGGCGCCGGATCGTGCCCGAGCCACGGCCCGTCGTCCCCGCCGGCGAGACCGGACCACTCCCGCCAGTCCTCCAGCCCCGCGCAGCACCCCGGCACCACCACGGCCCCGGTCCGCTCGTCCCGGGCCCGCAGCCCACCCGGCGCGATGATCTTCTCCGCCGCCACCAACCCGGCCACCACCTCGCGGGCGTCGACCGGCGCGCCCTCCTCGTCCCCGAGCAGCCCCGCGTACACCGCCATGGTCGCCAGCACCGTCCCGACCCCGGCCGGCGTCATCCGCCCGGACACCACCACCCACCCGAACGCGGGCACCTCGGCCACCGACCAGGGCGCCGCACCCACGGCCCCCGCGCTCTCCACCACCACATCCAGCACCGCCACGCCGCCCAGCCTCCCACCCCCCGCGGGTCCCCGACGCACTCCCGACCCTGCGCCAATCTGCGTATGGCCGTCGACCGGTGCAAGGGTGCATGGTGGCTCCACCCTCGAGGGCAGCGGCCCCGCCGATGTCCCCCGTCACGGCGGGGCGTTGCCATCTCGAGCCCCTTCGCCGCCGCATGCCTCCCCCATGCGGCGCCCACCCCACCGCTCCAGCGGTCGCCGGCCGTCCCACCGCGGCGTCCGACGGGAGCGGGGAGCCGACCGCCGGCGCCCGACGTGTGCCGTGGACGTGTCGAACGGCAGCGGCCCCCTCACCCGGAGCGGGTGAGGGGGCCGGCGGCCTTCATGAACATCTGTGGAGCCTAGGAGATTCGAACTCCTGACATCTGCCTTGCAAAGGCAGCGCTCTACCAACTGAGCTAAGGCCCCGTGTCGCAGACAGCGTACCCGTTTCGGGGGGTCGAGCCGAAACGGGTTGAGGGGCGGGTCCGGGGTGGGGTGGCCATGACACCCTCGCGCCCGGGTACGGGGACTGGCAGAGTTCGGGTCTGACGGGATCGGGTGGCTGAGGGGGCGGACGGCAGGCCATGGGCGAGGTCTTCGCGGGTCGGTACGAGCTGGTGGACCCGATCGGGCACGGCGGGGTCGGGGCGGTGTGGCGGGCGTGGGACCGGCGCAGGCGCCGGTACGTGGCCGCGAAGGTGCTGCAGCAGAGCGACGCCCACGCGCTGCTGCGCTTCGTGCGGGAGCAGGCGATGCGCATCGACCACCCGCACGTGCTCGCCCCCGCCAGTTGGGCCGCGGACGACGACAAGGTGCTGTTCACCATGGACCTGGTCCGCGGCGGCTCGCTGTCGAACCTGGTCGGCGACTACGGCCCCCTCCCGCCGCGCCTGGTGTGCGTCCTGCTCGACCAGTTGCTGGCCGGGCTGACCGCGGTGCACGCCGAGGGCGTCGTACACCGGGACATCAAGCCCGCCAACGTCCTGCTGGAGGCGACCGGCACGCGCACCCCGCACGTACGGCTCTCGGACTTCGGGATCGCCATGCGCAAGGGCGACGCCCGGCTGACCGAGACCAACTACGTGGTCGGAACGCCCGGCTACTTCGCCCCGGAGCAACTGGTCGGCGCCGAGCCCGACTTCGCCGCGGACCTGTACGCGACCGGCCTGGTCGCGCTGTATCTGCTGGGCGGCCGGAAACCCGACGCGCAGGCCGTGCAGGATCGCTTCCTGGAGATGGGCATGCCCCCGGCCCCGATGGGGGTGCCCGGTCCGCTGTGGCAGGTGGTCGGCACCCTGCTCCAGCCGGACCCGTACGCGCGGTTCCGGACGGCGACCGGTGCGCGCAAGGCGCTGGCCGCCGCGATGGAGCTGCTGCCCGAGGCGGCGCCGGGCGAGGAGCCGGTGGAGGTCCACGACCAGATCGGGCCGCTGCCGCCGGGCTTCGGGCCGGAGGGGCCCGCCGTAGCGGACCGGGTGCCCTCGAACCCGGTGACCATCGACCTGTCGGGCCCGCCCGCGGAGTCCGCCGCGGCGTCGTCCGCCCAGCTTCCGGGCCCGCCGTCCTTCCCGCATCCGGCGGCCGCCCACCCGTCGACCCAGGACCCGCGGCGGACCGCCTCAGCAGCGGCTCCGGAATCGCCGCCCGCCCCGCAGTCGCCACACCCGCGCGGCGAGCGCCGGCCCCGCCACGCCGCCCCCGCGGTTCCCTCCCCGGCCCCGGGGACGGCTCCCGCGGCATCTCCCCTGCCGGAGGAGCCCCCCACCCACGCCCCGACCCGCCCGGACAGCCCGGCACTTCCGCTCCCCGCGCCCGTGTCCGCCGCCCTGAACGGCGCCTCGCCGTCCTCCGCGGACACCGCCTCCACCGGGGTCCCCGCGCGCCGGACCCGTCCGGGCCCACCCGCCAAAGTGGCGATCCCGATGCTGGCGCTCGCGCTGCTGTGCTTCGCGGTCGGCGTCGCGGCCCTCCTCGCGTCCTGATCCCGCGTCCGGACACGGGTCGACCCCGGGCCGGGCCGCGCGCCCGTACTCCCGTGCGTGACGCCCCGGTTCGCCGGGCTCAGCCCCGCACCGGCCGCCGCCGTGCCGCGGCGAACCACGCCGCCAGGACGAGCAGCAGCAGCGTCCCCACCCCGAATGCCCCGTACGCCACCGCGCGCAGCGCCGAGGAGGACGATCCGCCGCCGGTCGCGGTGCCGTCGGCCGCCGCCACGTCGTGCGCGGTGACGCCGATCCCGGCGGCCGCCGGGTTCCCCGCGTACGCCGGAGCGGGCTGCGCGGCGCCCTTGACCTGGACTCGCAGCGTGACCGGCACCGCGCCGCCGACCTGCTTGGCGACGTCCGGGTGCACGGACACCGCGAAGTAGTACCACCCCGCGTACCGCACCCGCTGCACCGTGTCGTCGTCCGAGGAGCGGTTCGCATAGGACGCCGGCGGCAACTGCTCGGCGAGGGAGGTGGGCGAGCCCGAGTAGTCGCCGTCGGCGCCGTCGACGTACTGCCGGACCGGGCTGTAGGCCGTCAGCCGCACGCCGGCACCGACGAAGTCGAGGCCGCTGCCGATCTGGCGCGCGCTGGAGAAGTCCGCGAAGACCGTGGCCTGCTGGCCCCAGTCCACCGGGACCTTGTAGAAGCGGGTCTCGCCCGGCAGCAGCCGGTCCTTCCAGATGCCGGTCCTGATCGCCGCCGCGGTCTCGAAGGACGTGCCGCCCGCCGCCCGCCGGGTGCCGCCGGTGAGCAGCGGGGTGGGAGAGGCGCTGGCGAAGGGGGGAGCGGGCGGCGGCACCGTGCCGGACCTCAGCGGCGGTTCGAGCACGTAGCGCAGCTCCAGCGGCCAGACGGCCTGGTCGGAGCCGGCGTCGGAGGTCCGGTGCACCTGGAGGGTGTACTGGTTCGCACCCTGGCAGGAGTCGTCCTCGTCGCCGATGGTGCGCTCCACCGCGGTGCCGACCGGCCGGGCGTCCCCGTCGTCGTCGAAGTGCTCCTCGCGACTGTCGCACTCCGTGCCGTCGGCGCTGACCAGCTTCAGCTCGATGCCGTCGTCGTAGGTCACCTTCGCACCGGGCGGCGGCAGTGCGAACGCCGAGGCGTACGCGGACGACTTCGCGTCCAGGGCGATCCCGTACATCCGGGTCTGGCCCGGCCTGATGGTGTCCCGGTAGGTGGTGCCGGCCTTCATCGCGGGGGCGTCGGCGGTGGTCGCCGCACCGCCGAGCACGCTGCCGCGCGGCTGCCAGGTGGCCGGGGCGGTCGGGGCCGGGGCCGCGCCTCCGTCCGCGAACGCCGGGCCCTGGCACGCGGCCAGCAGCAGTAAGGCCGCGGCCGCCGTGAACGTCGTGCGCTTCATCCCCTGCTCCTGTCCCCACCGATCAGAGCGCGATGCCACCGCACGGTACCGAAGCCCGCGGGGACGGCGAAGGCCCCGGTCGCACCTGCGACCGGGGCCCTGAGACCGCCCCCACGCCTCGCGGCGTCCTGCTACCGGAGTCTCACACGTTCGAGCTGGAACCACCCGGGACCGTGTCAGTGGCTTCCGTCCACAGGTCCTGCTCGGCGCGGTCCGCCTGAATCTGCCGGTACACGAACAGCCCGGCGACGGCGGCCAGGGCGATCAGGAGAATCTTCTTCATCGCCTGACCCTCCTCCTTCTAGCGTGAGACGAGCTTCTGACTCGCCCGACTATACACAGCGGCCGATACCGAACGGTTATCTGGCACCGAAAACGGGTAGAGAGTCACGCTCCGCGACAGCCGGCCCGAGCCGCGGAGCGGAAGCGGCCGCAGCGGGGGAAGCGCCCGCCGCCGGAAACGACGGACCGGGGAACGGCGGAAACGACGAAGGCGACCCGGTCCGTCAGGACCGAGCCGCCTTCGCTGCGAGTGGGGCTACCAGGACTTGAACCTGGGGCCTCTTCCTTATCAGGGAAGCGCTCTAACCGTCTGAGCTATAGCCCCGCGCTGCACCGAAAGATTAGCGCACCAGGGGCCGTGCCCCAAAATCGGTTACTCGTCCTCGGCGAGCGTCAGCTCGATGCCGCCCACGAAGCCCGACGAGAGGTTGTAGATGAAGGCGCCCAGCGTGGCCAGCGCGGTGGCGAGCACCACGTCGATGACCGCGATCACCGTGGTGAACAGCATGACCCGGGACAGCGACAGGAAGCTGACCAGATCGAAGCCGCCCTTGCCGCCCTCGGTCGAGGTCGCGTCGTTGATCGTGGAGCCCACGGTGCTGAAGACGCCGATGGTGTCGAGCACCATCCACAGCACGGCGACAGCGATGATCGTGCAGATCCCCAGCGCGATGGAGAGCAGGAAGCTCACCTTCATCACCGACCACGGATCGGCCTTGGCCACCCGCAGCCGCGCCTTGCGGGTGCGCGGCACCGTCCGGGCCGCGGGCCTCGGTCTGCGGACGCCTGCCGCCGCGGCCGAGCCCTTGGACATGGACATCCCGGGCGGAGCACCCGGGGGCTGCGGCGGCGCGTAGGCGGCCGGCGGCTGGTGCGGTGACTGACGGGTGTCGGTCACGGTGTATCCCCCCTCCTGCGGACCCTGCTGGTCCGCCGGGCCGGCCGGGCCGGCCCCTCCTGCGCCGGCCCCCCCGGCCGAACCATGGGCGCCGCCCGTCCTGCCGGCGCCGTGCGCACCGCCCGGCCTTCCGGACCCGCCCGCGGCGCCCATGGCTCCACTCACGGCTTACTCCTCCGGTTCACCGGCCGCGGGCGTGGCGCCCGGGGCCGCAGTGTCATGCCCTGTCGTGCTCGTGTCGTCCTGCTCCGCGCCGTCCAACTCCGCGTCGTCCGGATCATCCTCTGCTTCGGCGTTTCGCGCGATACCGACGACCGCGTCCCGCTTGCCGAGGTTGATGAGCTGAACGCCCATGGTGTCACGACCGGTCTCCCTGACCTCGTTGACCCGTGTCCGGATCACACCGCCGCTCAGGGTGATGGCAAGGATCTCATCGGTCTCCTCGACCACCAGCGCACCGACCAGCGAGCCGCGGTCCTCCACGATCTTCGCCGCCTTGATGCCGAGTCCGCCGCGCCCCTGCACCCGGTACTCGTCGACCCGTGTGCGCTTGGCGTACCCGCCATCGGTGGCGGTGAACACGAACGTACCGGGCCGGACGACATTCATGGAGAGAAGTTCGTCACCCTCGCGGAAACTCATGCCCTTGACGCCCGACGTGGCCCGCCCCATCGGCCGCAGCGCATCGTCCGTCGCGGTGAAGCGGATGCACTGCGCCTTACGGCTGACCAGCAACAAGTCGTCCTCGGCGGAGACCAGCTCGGCGCCGATCAGCTCGTCGGACTCCGCCGCGCCGCCCTCTTCCGCCGCTGCCGCGTCCCGCAGGTTGATCGCGATCACGCCGCCGGACCGCGGGGAGTCGTAGTCCTTCAGCGCGGTCTTCTTCACCAGGCCGGACTTGGTGGCGAGCACCAGGTACGGCGCCGCTTCGTAGTCCTTGATGGCCAGGATCTCGGCGATCCGCTCGTCCGGCTGGAAGGCCAGCAGGTTGGCCACGTGCTGGCCGCGGGCGTCGCGTCCGGCGTCCGGGAGCTCGTACGCCTTGGCGCGGTAGACCCGTCCCTTGTTCGTGAAGAACAGCAGCCATTGGTGCGTGGTTGTGACAAAGAAGTGGTCGACGATGTCGTCCTGCTTCAGCTTGGTCCCGCGCACGCCCTTGCCGCCGCGCTTCTGCGAGCGGTAGTCCTCGGTCTTGGTGCGCTTGACGTAGCCGCCGCGGGTGATCGTGACGACGATGTCCTCCTCGGCGATCAGGTCCTCGATGGACATGTCGCCGTCGAAGGGCACCAGCTTGCTGCGCCGGTCGTCGCCGAACTTGTCGACGATCGCCTGGAGCTCCTCGCTGATGATCTGCCGCTGCCGCTCGGGGGAGGCCAGGATCGCGTTGTACTCGTTGATCTTCGCCTGCAGCTCGTCGTGCTCGGCGATGATCTTCTGCCGCTCCAGGGCGGCCAGCCGGCGCAGCTGCATCTCCAGGATCGCGTTCGCCTGGATCTCGTCGATCGTCAGCAGGCCCATCAGGCCCTCGCGCGCGATCTCGACGGTGTCGCTGCGCCGGATCAGCGCGATGACCTCGTCGATCGCGTCCAGCGCCTTGAGCAGACCGCGCAGGATGTGGGCGCGCTCCTCGGCCTTGCGCAGCCGGAAGCGGGTGCGCCGCACGATGACCTCGACCTGGTGGTTCACCCAGTTGCGGATGAACGCGTCCAGCGACAGCGTGCGCGGCACCCCGTCGACCAGCGCCAGCATGTTGGCGCCGAAGTTCGACTGGAGGTCGGTGTGCTTGTAGAGGTTGTTCAGGACCACCTTGGCGACGGCGTCGCGCTTGAGCACGATCACCAGGCGCTGGCCGGTTCGCGACGAGGTCTCGTCGCGGACGTCCGCGATGCCGCCGATCTTGCCGTCCTTCACCAGGTCGGCGATCTTCTGCGCGAGGTTGTCCGGGTTGGTCTGGTACGGCAGCTCGGTGACGACCAGGCACTGGCGGTTCTGGATCTCCTCGACCTCGACGACCGCGCGCATGGTGATCGAGCCGCGGCCGGTGCGGTAGGCCTCCTCGATGCCCCGGCGGCCCACCACCAGGGCGCCGGTCGGGAAGTCCGGGCCCTTGATCCGCTCGATCAGGGCGTCGAGCAGCTCCTCGGAGCTCGCCTCCGGGTTGGCCAGGAACCACTGGGCGCCGTCGGCGACCTCCCGCAGGTTGTGCGGCGGGATGTTGGTGGCCATACCGACCGCGATGCCGGCCGAGCCGTTGATCAGCAGGTTCGGGAAGCGCGCCGGCAGGACCGTCGGCTCCTGGTTGCGGCCGTCGTAGTTGTCCGTGAAATCGACGGTCTCCTCGTCGATGTCCCGGACCATCTCCATGGCCAGCGGCGCCATCTTGCACTCGGTGTACCGCATGGCGGCGGCCGGGTCGTTGCCCGGGGAGCCGAAGTTGCCGTTGGAGTCCACCAGCGGCATCCGCATCGACCATGGCTGCGCGAGGCGGACCAGCGCGTCGTAGATCGAGGAGTCGCCGTGCGGGTGGTAGGTGCCCATCACGTCGCCGACGACGCGGGCACACTTGTAGAAGCCCTTCTCGGGCCGGTAGCCGCCGTCGTACATCGCGTAGAGCACCCGGCGGTGCACCGGCTTGAGGCCGTCACGCACGTCCGGCAGGGCGCGCGAGACGATGACGGACATCGCGTAGTCGAGGTAGCTGCGCTGCATCTCCGTCTCGAGCCCGACGGGCTCGATGCGCAGCCCGCCGGATTCGTTCCGCTCGTCCATCTCGGACGCGGGGAGATCGGGCACGGGAGGGGTGTTGGGGGTCTCGTCGGCCATCGCTGTCTGATAGTCCTTTCACACGGCCGGAAGTCGGGGCCGACTCAGATGTCCAGGAACCGGACGTCCTTGGCGTTGCGCTGGATGAAGGTGCGGCGCGCCTCCACGTCCTCGCCCATCAGGACCGAGAACAGGTCGTCGGCCTGCGCCGCGTCGTCCAGGGTCACCTTGCCGAGCACGCGGTGGTCGATGTCCATGGTGGTGACGCGCAGCTCCTCGGCGTTCATCTCGCCGAGGCCCTTGAAGCGCTGGATCGAGTCCTCGCGGATCCGCTTGCCGCTCTGCTTGCCCAGTTCCACCAGCGCGTCGCGCTCGCGGTCGGAGTAGGCGTACTCCCAGTCGTCCCGGCCCCACTTCACCTTGAACAGCGGCGGGCGGGAGAGGTACACGTGCCCGGCCTCCACCAGCGGCCGCATGAAGCGGAAGAGGAAGGTCAGCAGCAGCGTGTTGATGTGCTGGCCGTCGACGTCGGCGTCCGCCATGAGGATGATCTTGTGATAGCGGAGCTTGTCGATGTCGAAGTCCTCGTGCACACCGGTGCCGAAGGCCGAGATCAGCGCCTGGATCTCCTGGTTCTGCAGGATCTTGTCGATCCTGGCCTTCTCCACGTTGAGGATCTTGCCGCGGATCGGGAGGATCGCCTGGTACTGCGGGTTGCGGCCGGACTTGGCCGAGCCGCCGGCCGAGTCACCCTCGACGATGAAGATCTCGCACTTGGTCGGGTCGTTCGACTGGCAGTCGCTGAGCTTGCCGGGCAGCGACGCGGACTCCAGCAGCCCCTTGCGGCGGGTGAGGTCCCGCGCCTTGCGGGCCGCGACCCGGGCGGTGGCCGCCTGGATCGACTTGCGGATGATGTCCGTGGCCTCGTTCGGATTGCGGTCCAGCCAGTCGGTGAGGTGCTCGTGCACGACCTTCTGGACGTACGTCTTCGCCTCGGTGTTGCCCAGCTTCGTCTTCGTCTGGCCCTCGAACTGCGGCTCGCCGAGCTTGACCGAGATGATCGCGGTCAGGCCCTCGCGGATGTCCTCGCCGGTGAGGTTGTCGTCCTTCTCACGCAGCAGCTTCTTCTCCCGCGCGTAGCGGTTGACCAGGCCGGTCAGCGCCGCGCGGAAGCCCTCCTCGTGGGTGCCGCCCTCGTGGGTGTGGATGGTGTTGGCGAAGCTGTAGACACCCTCGCTGTACTGGGTGTTCCACTGCATCGCGACCTCGACCGACAGCAGCCGCTCCTTGTCCTCCGCCTCGATGTCGATCACCGTGGGGTGGACCATCTCGCCCTTGCGCGAGTTGAGGTAGCGCACGTAGTCGACGATGCCGCCCTCGTAGTAGTACGACGCGGCGAGCGGCTTGCCCTCCTCGTCGACGTGGTCGGGACGCTCGTCGGTCAGCGCGATCCGCAGGCCCTTGTTGAGGAACGCCATCTCCTGCAGGCGCCGCGAGAGCGTCTCGAAGGAGTAGTCGGTGGTCTCGAAGATGTCCGGGTCGGCCCAGAAGGTGACCGAGGTGCCGGTCTCCCCGGTCGCCTCGTGCTTGGCCAGCGGCGCGGTCGGCACGCCCAGCTTGTAGTCCTGCGTCCAGCGGTACCCGTCGGTGCGGACCTCGACGGCGACGCGCGTCGACAGCGCGTTGACCACGGAGACGCCGACGCCGTGCAGACCACCGGAGACGGCGTAGCCGCCGCCGCCGAACTTGCCGCCGGCGTGCAGCACGGTCAGTACGACCTCGACGGCCGGCTTGCCCTCCGAGGGGACCACACCGACCGGGATGCCACGGCCGTTGTCCACCACGCGCACGCCGCCGTCGGCGAGGATCGTGACGTCGATGGTGTCCGCGTGGCCGGCCATCGCCTCGTCGACCGAGTTGTCGACCACCTCCTGCACGAGGTGGTGCAGTCCTCGCTCACCGGTCGAGCCGATGTACATGCCGGGGCGCTTGCGCACCGCCTCGAGCCCTTCCAGCACGGTGATCGCACTGGCGTCGTAGGACTTGTTGGACTTCTCGTTGGGGTTGCCGGAATCGGCCACGAAGCGCCCTTTCTGGCACAGCACGAGCCTGATCCCACCGCGGTGGGATCGGCTGCGATGTTCTGACTCTGGTTCGACGGTTCCGCTGGGGTACCCCTGCCGGACTCGCCGGACTGCCAGGGGAGGGCGGTCTCGTATCAGTCTACCGGTAGCGCCGACATGAGTGGGGCTTTGCCGGTACCTGAGTTCCCATGTGCCGACCGAACCCCGGCTCGCCCGACTCCCTACACGCGGACCAGGTGCCAAAACCGCTCACGGCGGCGTCCAGGGCTTCCGGCTGTCAACCCTTCGCTACGCTCAGCAGGGGCATCCATGCGCCACCCGCTCATCCGTACGTGTCACCCGGACCGCGGCTGCCGGGCGCCCGGAGCCGGCCGTAGGAACGGCTCGGTCCGGCCGGCGCCAGCACCTTGATGATCTTCACCGTGCCGTGCCCGAGGTCGGCGTTCAGCCGGGCCACCAGGGTCGGCGCGAGCAGCCGCAGTTGCGTCGCCCACGCGGTGGAGTCGCACTGGACGGTCAGCACCCGCTCGTCCTCGTCGTACCGGTCCGGCGCGCAGTGCTGCGCGACCTCGGGACCCACGAGCTGCGGCCAGCGGCCCATCACCCCGCCGACCGCGGCCGGCGCCTCCCAGCCGCGCTCGGTGATCAGCCGGTTGATCGCCGCGCCCAGCGGCAGCGGATCGCGGCCGTCCGCCCGGGCACCGCTGCGCAGCCCGCCCCGGCGGGCCTGCTTCTTCTGCACCGCGGCCGCGCCCCGGGCCCGCGCCTGCTCCTTCGCCGCCCGCAGGGCCACCCGCGCGAGGTCCACCCCCGACGCGCCCGGTGTGCCGGCCGCCCCGTCCGCCGTCGCCGAACCCCCGCCGTCCTGCCGGGGCAAAGCCCCGCTCCCCGCGTCCTCACGCCGCGCCCGCTCCCGGTCGCTCATGCCCGCTCCACCGTCCCGTCCTGCACCGCGAACCGCGTCCCCACCAGCACGCCCGGCACGTCGTCGTCGACCGCGGCCGTGACGAGCACCTGCTCGCCGGGCGCGACGAGTTCGGCCAGCCGCTCCCGGCGCCGGCTGTCCAGCTCGGCGAACACGTCGTCCAGCACCAGCACCGGCTCCCGGCCGTCGGAGCAGAGCAGTTCGTACGACGCCAGCCGCAACGCCAGGGCGTACGACCAGGATTCGCCGTGGCTGGCGTAGCCCTTCGCCGGCAGCGGGCCGAGCTTCAGCACCAGGTCATCGCGGTGCGGCCCCACCAGCGTCACGCCGCGCTCGATCTCCTGCTTCCGCGCCTCGCCCAGCGCCTCCAGCAGCCGTCCGTACAGATCCTCGCGGCCGGTCGCGCCCGCCATCCGCTCGTCGCCGATCGACCCGCGGTACTCGAGGCCCACCGGGCCGCCGCCGGGTGCGAGTTGGTCGTACGCCTTGTCGGCCATCGGCTGGAGCGCGGCGACCAGGTCGAGTCGCTGGGCGAGCAGTTCGGCGCCGGCACGAGCCAGGTGCTGGTCCCACACGTCGAGGGTGGACAGGTCGGCGCCGCCGGTCCTGCCGCCGGGGCCCGCGGCCGCCCGGCTGCCGTGCCGGCGGGCCAACGCGGCGGATTTCAGCAGGGTGTTGCGCTGCTTGAGCACCCGCTCGTAGTCCGCGCGCACCCCGGCCAGGCGCGGCGTGCGGGCGGTGGCCAGGTCGTCGAGGAAGCGGCGGCGCTCGCCGGGGTCGCCCTTGACCAGGGCGAGGTCCTCCGGTGCGAACAGCACGCTGCGCAGGATGCCCAGCACGTCCCGCGGGCGGACCTGCGAGGAGCGGTTGATCCGGGCGCGGTTGGCCCTGCCCGGGTTGATCTCCAGCTCGACCAGCTGCTGCCGGTCGCCGTGCACCACCTGGGCGCGCACCACCGAGCGCTCCGCGCCGAGGCGTACCAGCGGCGCGTCCGAGGCGACCCGGTGGCTGCCGAGGGTGGCCAGGTAGCCGACCGCCTCGACCAGGTTGGTCTTGCCGTGCCCGTTGGGCCCGACGAAAACCGTGACGCCCGGGTCGAGGGGGACCTCGGCCCGGGCGTAGGAGCGGAAGTCGGCAAGCGAAAGGTGCGCTACGTGCATCTCGTGCTGTGGCGCTGAGCGCGCCGACCTCCCTGCTGTGACGTGCGGTGCGGTACCGCCTGCCGGCCTACTCGGCCGCGGTGACCGCGTGGCCGCCGAACTCGTTGCGGAGCGCGGCGATCATCTTCATCTGCGGCGAGTCGTCCTGGCGGGACGAGAAGCGGGCGAAGAGGGAGGCGGTGATCGCGGGCATCGGCACCGCGTTGTCGATCGCGGCCTCCACGGTCCAGCGGCCCTCACCCGAGTCGTCCGCGTAACCGCGGAGGTTCTCCAGGTGCTCGCTCTTGTCGAGCGCGTCCACGGCCAGGTCGAGCAGCCAGGAACGGATGACCGTACCGGACTTCCAGGAGCGGAAGACCTCGCGGACGTCGGTGACCGAGCCGACCGCCTCCAGCAGCTCCCAGCCCTCGGCGTAGGCCTGCATCATCGCGTACTCGATGCCGTTGTGGACCATCTTGGCGAAGTGGCCGGCGCCGACCTTGCCGGCGTGCACCGCGCCCGAGTCGCCCTCGGGCTTGAGGGCGTCGAAGATCGGCTGCGCCTTGGCGACGTCCTCGTCCTTGCCGCCGTACATCAGCGCGTAGCCGTTGGCGAGGCCCCACACACCGCCGGAGACGCCGCAGTCGACGAAGCCGATGCCCTTGGCGGCCAGCTCGTCGGCGTGCTTCTCGTCGTCGGTCCAGCGGGAGTTGCCGCCGTCGACCACGAGGTCACCGGGGGAGAGCAGCTCGCCCAGCTCGTCGACGGTGGACTGGGTGGCCGGGCCGGCCGGGACCATCACCCACACCACGCGCGGCGCGGGGAGCGAGTCCACCAACTCCTTGAGGGTGTGGACATCGGCGAGATCCGGGTTCCGGTCGTACCCGATGACGGTGTGGCCGGCGCGGCGGATGCGCTCGCGCATGTTGCCGCCCATCTTGCCGAGACCGATGAGACCGAGCTCCATCACTGACCCTTCGTTCGAAGCATTCGACGCGTAACGCATGGCGCGTGACCGCGGTACCTGGCAGGACTGCCAGACCTGACCTGATCCGACCCCGAGCCTACGTCGGCCCGGTCCGCCGCCTTCAGCCGGACAGGCGGACCGGCATGATCAGGTACTTGTACGCTTCGTCGGCCTCGGCATCCACGGCGGGCCGGCCGCTCAGCAGAGCCGGCTTGGTGGAGGTCGTGAAGGACAGCTGGGCGGCCGGCGAGTCGATCGCGCTCAGGCCGTCGAGCAGGAACGTCGGGTTGAAGGCAATCGAGATGTCATCGCCGTCGAGCTTGGCGTCGACCCTTTCCACAGCCTGTGCGTCGTCGCTGGAGCCGGCCTCCAGGGTGAGCACGCCCTGCTCGAAGCTCAGCCGCACCGGGGTGTTGCGCTCGGCCACCAGGGCCACGCGCTTGACCGCCTCGACCAGGGGCGCGGTCTCGATCACCGCGACCGACGCGAACTCGGTGGGGAACAGCGTGCGGTACTTGGGCAGGTCGCCCTCGAGCAGGCGGGTGGTGGTGCGGCGGCCCGCGCCCTCGAACCCGATCAGGCCCTCGCCGTCGCCCGCGCCGGCCAGCGCGATGGAGACCGTGTCGCCACTGGTGAGCGCCTTGGCGGTGTCCTGGAGGGTCTTGGCGGGCACCAGCGCGACCGCGGAGATGTCGGCCTGCTCGGGCTTCCACAGGAACTCGCGGACCGCGAAGCGGTACCGGTCGGTGGCGGCCAGCGTGACGGTGTCGCCCTCGATCTCGATCCGCACGCCGGTGAGCACCGGGAGCGTGTCGTCGCGCCCGGCGGCGATGGCGACCTGCGCGGCGGCGGCGGCGAAGACCTCACCGGGGACGGTGCCCGAGGCGGTGGGCATCGCGGGCAGCGCGGGGTACTCCTCGACGGGGAGGGTGTGGAGGGTGAAGCGGGAGCTTCCACAGACCACGGTCACGCGTACACCGTCTGTGGAAATCTCCACCGGGCGGTTCGGCAGCGCCCGGGAGATGTCGGCGAGCAGCCGGCCCGAGACCAGGACCGTGCCCTCCTCGTCGACCTCGGCCTCGACCGACACCCGCGCCGAGACCTCGTAGTCGAAGCCGGAGAGGCTGAGCTTGCCCTCCTCGGCCTTGAGCAGCAGTCCGGCGAGCACGGGCACCGGGGGACGGGCCGGGAGGCTGCGGGCTGCCCAAGCCACTGCCTCGGCGAGTACGTCGCGCTCCACCCGGATCTTCACCGGAACCGCCTCCTGCTTGTTGCTGGCTGTCGGGGACCAGTCTGACGCACAGGACTGACAGTAGGTGCGGGTTGGCGTCAAGCCGTGCCCCGAGCCGCAGAGCGGTGCCGGGCCGAGTTGTGCACACCCCCCGCTTCGAAGCGAGTTCCCAGCTATCTATGTGTAGTCGTAGTAGTAGGGGGTGTGGATACCGTGGATAACCGGTTCCCTCGCAGGTCAGGCCCGGTTTTTTATCCACCGCGCCTGTGGGTGACGCCGGTGGACAACCGGGGCCTGCTGTGGACGGCGGAAAGTTGTGCACACCCGATGCACAGGGCACAGCCACTTGTCCCCAGCTCCGTCCCCAGAAATACCCAGGTTCTCCCCAGCCCAACCCACCTCCTTGGTGTGACGGCTTTCACTCGTTCGGGCGACGCATCGTGTTTCGTTGCCGAACAGTGGACAGGGATGTGGAGAAGCGGCCCGAAGCTGTGCACAACCCAGGGCATCCTGTGGGCGGGCGGTGGACAACTCCTCGTGCGGCCTTACGGGTTGCCTGGTTCGTCCACAGTCTGTGGATGCGGGTTACCCACATTTCCCCACCGCGCTGAGCTGGACGGACAGCCCCCGGAGGACCGGGCCTGTGGAGACGATTCTGGACAACTCCGGTGTCCCCAGGGTGTGGACGGCGCTTCCGCGCCACTTCTGTGGAGAAACGGATCTTCCCCGGGGGTAATCGAACAGCCGGAAACGGCGCGTGCCCCGGGAGCGGGGCTCCCGGGGCACGCGTGCGGTGGCTGTGGGCCGCCGCGGTCAGCTCTTGATGCGGTTCGTCAGCTCCGTCACCTGGTTGTAGATGGAGCGCCGCTCGGCCATCAGCGAGCGGATCTTCCGGTCGGCGTGCATGACCGTCGTGTGGTCGCGGCCACCGAAGAGCGCACCGATCTTCGGCAGTGACAGGTCGGTCAGCTCGCGGCACAGGTACATGGCGATCTGCCGGGCGGTGACCAGCACCCGGCTGCGGGAGGAGCCCGACAGGTCGTCCACGGCCAGCCCGAAGTACGCGGCCGTCTCCGCCATGATCGCCGTACCGCTGATCTCCGGGACCGAGTCGTCGCCGCCCGGGATCAGGTCCTTCAGCACGACCTCGGTGAGCTGGAGGTCGACCGGCTGCCGGTTGAGACTGGCGAAGGCGGTGACCCGGATCAGCGCGCCCTCCAGCTCGCGGATGTTGCGGGAGATCCGGGAGGCGATGAACTCCAGCACCTCCGGCGGCGCGTTGAGCTGCTCCTGCACCGCCTTCTTCCGCAGGATCGCGATCCGCGTCTCCAGCTCGGGCGGCTGGACGTCGGTGATCAGCCCCCACTCGAAGCGGTTGCGCAGCCGGTCCTCCAGGGTGACCAGCTGCTTGGGCGGCCGGTCGGAGGAGAGCACGATCTGCTTGTTCGCGTTGTGCAGGGTGTTGAAGGTGTGGAAGAACTCCTCCTGCGTCGACTCCTTCTGGGCCAGGAACTGGATGTCGTCGACGAGCAGGATGTCCATGTCCCGGTACCGCTTGCGGAACGCGTCCGCCTTGCCGTCGCGGATGGAGTTGATGAACTCGTTGGTGAACTCCTCCGAGCTCACGTACCGCACCCGGGTGCCCGGGTAGAGGCTGCGCGCGTAGTGGCCGATGGCGTGCAGCAGGTGAGTCTTTCCCAGGCCGGACTCGCCGTAGATGAAGAGCGGGTTGTACGCCTTGGCCGGTGCCTCGGCGACGGCCACCGCGGCGGCGTGCGCGAAGCGGTTGGACGCGCCGATGACGAAGGTGTCGAAGAGGTACTTCGGGTTCAGCCGCGCGGTCGGCTCCACCGCGCCGCCGCCACTGCCGTTCCCGCTGCCCGGCTGCTCACCGCGCGCGGCCGGCACCCCGCCGCCCGGCTGCTGGTAGGCGGCCGGCGACGGCCCGTACGACGGCGGGCCGCTCTGGTGCGGCCCCCCGGGGCGGCCCGGCTGCTGCGGGTGGCCCTGGTGCGGCACGTTCGGGTAGGCGTCGCGCGGCTCGGGCCGGTAGCGCCGGTCGTCGTAGGACTCCGGTCGGCTGTCGTACGCCTCGGACCTGCCGCCGTCGTAGGAGTCCCGGGGGCCGCGCCGGTCGTCGTACGCGTCGCGGCGCACCTCGTACGGCTCACGCTCCGGGAAGTCGACCGGGGCGGGCACGCCCCAGCTGCCGAGCTTGGGCTGCTGCCAGTCCTGGCGGTCGTCGGGGTAGGCGGGGCGCATCCGGGGGTCGTGGGAGTCGCGGACGTCACGCGTGTCGCGCACGTCACGGGCGTCGTGCTGGTCGCGGCCGTCCCGAAGATCCCGCAGATCGTGGGAGTCGCGGACGTCGCGTGTGTCGCGGATCTCGTGCAGGTCCCGCTGACCGCGGTCGTCGGACGGGTCCGCGGGCGGCGCGGGCGGCTGTTCCTGGTCGCCGCCCGAGGCGACGGCGATCGCGATGCCGACCTGGTGACCGAACTCACTGCTGAGCACCTTGGTGATCAGCGGCAGCAGACGGCCCTCCAGCACGTTCTTGGCGAACTCGTTGGGCGCGGAGAGCACCGCGGTGCCGGCCACCAGGGCCAGCGGCTGGGTGCGCTGGAGCCACTCGGTGTCCTTGGGCTTGAGTTCGCTGTCCACCAGGAGCTTCTGCAGGACCCGTGGCCACACTGCGGCAAGATCGGCAGTCACGTCGGCCACAGTTGCACGCTCTCTCGGGTCGCTGGCAGGTGCACAGAACTCCCGCGAAAGTGTGAATCTCCGGAGAGGCGGGGAGTCTACGAAGTTCGGTACCTCGATGCGCCCGGAGTCCAGCCACGGTAGTCAGGCCAGTGTGCGCGCTTCAAGTCGTTGTCCACAGGGTGTGTACAAACCTCGGGGTGTCGCGGCCGGGTTTGACCGGATGGCCTAGCCGCACGTACCGTATCGAGGTCGAGTTGTCGATGGCTGCTGCCGCCTGCCTACCGATGGGCGAAGATCCTCCGGGTGCCTCCGGGCGGTCGTCAAAGCGGTACACCCGATCAGTCCGCGAGGTTCCTCGTGGGCGCACGGTGACAGCCAGACGACGCACCGCTGTCATTCCGATCCCCCTGGAGCCCCCGAGTGAGCAAGCGCACCTTCCAGCCGAACAACCGTCGCCGCGCGAAGACCCACGGCTTCCGTCTGCGTATGCGCACGCGCGCCGGTCGTGCCATCCTCTCGACCCGCCGTGGCAAGGGTCGCGCCCGCCTGTCCGCCTGATAGCCAGGTCTCATGCCGTGCTGCCCACCGAGAATCGGCTGAGGCGGCGCCAGGACTTCGGCGAAGCGGTTCGCCGTGGACGCCGGGCGGGTCGCCCGCTGCTGGTCGTCCATCTGCGCCGCGACGCCACGGACCCGCATGCGCCAGGGGGAGGCAGTCCCCCGGCGCGTGCGGGTTTCGTCGTGAGCAAGGCGGTCGGCAATGCCGTGCAGCGCAACCTGGTGCGGCGTCGACTGCGTCATCTGGTCCGGGAGCGTCTGCCACTGCTGCCCCCCGGTAGCCTTGTGGTAGTACGCGCGCTACCCGAAGCGGGCAGCGCGGACCATGCACAGCTGGCCCTCGACCTGGACACCGCGCTCCAGAGGCTGCTGGGACGTGACACCCGTGGCGACGCCGAGGGGAGGGTGGCTCGATGAAATACCCGCTACTGGCACTGATCAAGCTCTATCAGTGGACGATCAGTCCACTGCTCGGGCCGGTCTGCCGGTACTACCCCTCCTGCTCGCACTACGGGTACACGGCCATCGACCGGCACGGTGCGATCAAGGGAACCGCCCTGACCGTGTGGCGCATCCTGCGATGCAACCCATGGTCGCCGGGTGGTGTGGACCATGTCCCGCCGCGTAAGCGGCCGCGATGGCACGAACTGCTGCGCCGCTACCTGCGGGGCGGCTCCGACGGGCCCGTCACGCCCGAGCCCACCGGACCCTCTCACGCCCAAGGAGCCTGACCGTGGGGATCTTGAACCCCCTCTATGACGCCGTCTCGTGGATCATCGTCCAGTTCCACTCGCTGTACGGCCTCGTTTTCAACCCGGACAGCGGTTGGGCGTGGGGTCTGTCCATCGTTTCCCTGGTGGTCCTGATCCGGACGGCCTTGATCCCGCTCTTCGTGAAGCAGATCAAGTCCACCCGGAACATGCAGGTGCTCCAGCCGAAGATGAAGGCGATCCAGGAGCGCTACAAGAACGACCGGCAGAAGCAGTCCGAGGAAATGATGAAGCTGTACAAGGAGACGGGTACCAACCCGCTCTCCTCGTGCCTGCCGATTCTGGTCCAGTCGCCGTTCTTCTTCGCCCTCTACCACGTGCTGAGCAACGTGGCGAAGGGCAACGAGGTCGGCGTGATCCACCACAACCTCGTGGACAGCGCGAGCAAGGCGCACATCTTCGGCGCCCCGCTGCCGGCGAAGTTCCTGGACAGCACCGCCACGCTGGCGCGTCTGCACACCAGCGTTGCCGAGGTGCGCACCGTCACGATCATCATGATCGTGTTGATGTCGTTCTCGCAGTTCTACACGCAGCGCCAGCTGATGACGAAGAACGTGGACATGTCGGTGAACACGCCGTTCATGCAGCAGCAGAAGATGCTGATGTACGTGTTCCCGCTGGTCTTCGCGGGCTTCGGCATCATCGCCCCGGTCGGTGTGCTGCTGTACTGGCTGACCACCAACGTCTGGACCATGTGCCAGCAGCTCGTCGTCATCCGGCGCAACCCCACCCCGGGCAGCCTCGCCTTCAAGCAGCGCCAGGAGCGGCTGCGGGCCAAGGGCAAGCTGGTGGAGCCGCCGGAGGAGGTCAAGGCCAAGGAAGCCGTCGAGCAGGCGCGGGCCAACCGCACCCAGCCGAAGCGGCAGAGCAAGTCCCAGCGCACCTCCGGTGGGACCGCGACCAGCACGCATACCGGCGGCGGCGCCGGCGGACAGAAGGTCGACGACGAGAAGCCGTCGTCCACTTCCGGGCAGCAGCCGTCCCGCGGCGGCGCCAAGTCCTCCGGGTCCACTCCGTCCGGGAAGTCGTCCGGCGGTTCGGGCGCCTCGAAGTCGTCCGGCGGCGGGAAGGGTGCGCCGAGGGCCGGTGCTCCCCGCGCGGGCGGCTCCAAGCAGGGCGGCGGTGCCTCGGGCAAGCAGTCCGGCAGCTCCAAATCCAAGCCGGGCAACCTGTCGAAGAAGAAGTAAGAGGAGAGTCCAGGCGTGAGCGACGTCAACACGACCACGGCCCCCGACAGCGGCTCGCCCGCCGGCCTGACCCGGCTGGAGCAGGAGGGCGAGATCGCTGCGGACTACCTCGAGGGTCTGCTCGACATCGCCGACCTCGACGGCGACATCGACATGGACGTCGAGGGCGAGCGGGCGTCGGTGTCGATCATCGGCGACGGCGGCAGCCGCGACCTGACCAAGCTGGTCGGGCGGGACGGTGAGGTCCTGGAGGCGCTTCAGGAGCTGACCCGCCTCGCGGTGCACCGGGAGACCGGCGAGCGCAGCCGGCTGATGCTCGACATCGCCGGTTTCCGCGCCCAGAAGCGCGCCGAGCTGGCGAAGCTCGGTGCGAGCGCGGCGGCGGAGGTCAAGCAGACCGGCGAGCCGGTGAAGCTGGACCCGATGACGCCCTTCGAGCGCAAGGTCGTGCACGACGCGGTCGCCGCGGCCGGTCTGCGCAGCGAGTCCGAGGGCGAGGAGCCGCAGCGCAGGGTGGTCGTCCTGCCGGCGTAGTGCCGCGACCGACCCGCTCGCGCCCGCGCATTACTGTTCCGTCGGCCCCGTCTGTTCGCAGACGGGGCCGAACCTTGTAACCCTGATGGTGTACGTCTGACTTTCCCAGCGCCGTGGGCAAACCGAGGCGCGGACGTCCGAGGAAAGGACCGCCCCCGTGACCGAGGCAGCAGCGGAGCTTCCCGCGCCGCCCGAGCAGGCCAGAACGGTCTTCGGCGACAGGTTCGCCGACGCACTGCGCTATGCCGGGCTGCTCGCCGACGTGGGGGTCCAGCGTGGGCTGATCGGCCCACGGGAAGTGCCCCGGCTGTGGGAGCGGCACCTGCTGAACTGCGCCGTGCTCTCCGAGGTGATCGACCAGGACGTCTCGGTCTGCGATGTCGGCTCGGGCGCCGGGCTGCCCGGGATTCCCCTGGCCCTGGTCCGGCCGGACCTGAAGATCACCCTGCTGGAGCCGCTGCTGCGCCGGACCACCTTCCTCGAGGAAGTGGTCAAGCTGCTCGGCCTGGCGAACGTCACGGTCGTGCGCGGCCGGGCCGAGGAGATGGTCGGCCTGCTGGCGCCGGTCGACGTGGTGACCGCGCGCGCCGTCGCACCGCTGGAGCGGCTCGCGGGCTGGGGCCTGCCCCTGCTGCGTCCGCACGGCGAGATGGCCGTGCTCAAGGGCGACACCGCCGAGGAGGAGCTGAAGACGGCTCGCGCCGCACTCGGCCGGCTCGGCGCGGTGGGCGCCACGGTGGTCCACGTCGGTGAGGGCATCGTCGACCCGCTCTCCACGGTGGTCCGTGTCCAGGTCGGCGAGAGCCCCGGCGGCGTGCGTGCGGCCACCAGGCGGGCCAAGGCGGCCCGTGCCCACCGTGCCGCGCGCAAGGGCGGTGCCGGGCGGCGTCGACGCTGAGGCTGCCTGCCAGGAGCCGCCTCCAGCGAGGCCGGCGTTCTACGCCATACAACCGGCCGAAACGCCACAATTCGGAGTGTCTACGGAGATAGCGACGCGCCGCTGTGCATCGTGTTCCACGTGAAACGTCGCTCACTGCTCCCCGGAGTTCTCAACCGTGGCCGTGCCGCGGCCGAAGCGCGTGCCGCCAAACCCGCCAAGATGACGTCGCCTGTGGATAGTTCTCGGGATTTATCCACAGGCAGCCGGGGCTCGCTGGTTCAGCACCCCTCAGGCATGGCAGGCTCTTCTCATAGCGAGCCTGAAGTCGAGGAGAGTGAGTCCTTGCGGTCCGACGCCAACATCGCGGGACCGATGGCCGATCCGGTCCCCGGTCCCCGCTCAGCTGAAACCGCCGGAGGACCCCTGTCCGGGCCCCCGGGGTACGGGAGCGATGTTTCACGTGAAACATTGCCTCCCATGGATGACACCCCTATTGGCCGCGCCGCCCAGTTGGCCGTCGAGGCACTGGGTCGTGCCGGTGAGGGGCTGCCCAGACCTGCCCAGACCCGGGTCATGGTGGTCGCCAACCAGAAGGGCGGCGTGGGGAAGACCACCACCACCGTCAATCTGGCGGCGTCTCTGGCCCTGCACGGAAGCCGGGTCCTGGTGATCGACCTCGATCCGCAGGGCAACGCCTCCACCGCGTTGGGTATCGACCACCACGCCGAAGTCCCCTCGATCTACGACGTCTTGGTGGAGAGCAAGCCACTCTCCGATGTCGTGCTTCCGGTCCCGGATGTCGAAGGGCTCTTCTGTGCCCCCGCCACCATCGACCTGGCGGGCGCCGAGATCGAGCTCGTCTCCCTGGTCGCCCGGGAGAGCCGGCTGCAGCGGGCGATCGAGGGCTATGAACAGCCGCTGGACTACGTGCTGATCGACTGCCCGCCCTCGCTCGGCCTGCTCACGGTCAACGCCCTGGTGGCCGGCGCCGAGGTGGTCATCCCGATCCAGTGCGAGTACTACGCGCTGGAGGGGTTGGGGCAACTCCTCAAGAACGTCGACCTGGTGAGGGCTCACCTCAACCCGAGGCTGCACGTCTCCACGATCCTGCTGACGATGTACGACGGCCGCACCCGGCTGGCCGCCCAGGTCGCGGAGGAGGTGCGCACCCACTTCGGCAAGGAGGTGCTGCGCACCAGCATCCCCCGGTCGGTTCGTATCTCGGAGGCACCCAGCTACGGCCAGACCGTACTCACCTACGACCCGGGCTCCAGCGGTGCGCTCTCCTACCTGGAGGCGGCCCGGGAGATGGCCCTGCGCGGCCTGCCCGCCGAAGTCGCGGTCGAGTACGACCCGGAGTTCGCCGAACAGCACCAAGAGCACAACCCGCACAGCATGTCGGAGGGGAATCAGTGAGTGATCGACGCAGAGGGCTCGGCCGTGGTCTGGGCGCGCTGATCCCGGCGGCGCCGCAGCCGGCCGGCACCGCAGTGGCCAACCAGCCCGCCCTGGTGCCGGAGCGCGGTGTCGCCGCGGCGAAGGTGGCCGGTCTGACGGACCGCCGGGCAACGGAGTCCGGCCCGGCAATGGTGGACATCCCTGTTTCACGTGGAACCGAGCCGGACCTGTCCGGAGCGGAGGCGCCGGTTGCCGGTGCTTACTTCGCGGAACTCGCGCTGGACGTCATCACCCCGAACCCGCGCCAGCCGCGTGAGGTCTTCGACGAGGATGCCCTGAGCGAACTCATCACCTCCATCAAGGAGGTGGGCCTGCTCCAGCCGGTGGTGGTCCGGCAGATCGACACCGATCGCTACGAACTGATCATGGGCGAGCGCCGGTGGCGCGCGTGCCGGGAAGCCGGGCTCGAGCGCATCCCGGCGATCGTCCGTGCCACCGACGACGAGAAGCTGTTGCTGGACGCCCTGCTGGAGAACCTGCACCGGGCTCAGCTCAACCCGCTGGAAGAGGCCGCTGCCTACGACCAGTTGCTGCGGGACTTCGCCTGCACCCATGAGCAGCTGGCCGACCGGATCGGGCGCTCCCGCTCCCAGGTCTCCAACACGCTGCGGTTGCTGAAACTGCCGGCGCCGGTACAGCGCCGGGTCGCCGCCGGAGTGATCTCGTTCGGCCACGCCCGGGCGCTGCTCTCGCTGGACGATGCCGAGGAGCAGGACCGACTGGCGCTCCGGATCGTCGCTGAAGGGCTGTCGGTGCGCGCGGTCGAGGAGATCGTGACGCTGATGAACAGCGAGCCCACGACGAACCGGAAGGCAGCCGCACCGCGGGCCGGCCGTCGCGTGTCACCGGCCCTGACCCATCTGGCTACCCGGCTCTCCGACCGCTTCGACACCCGGGTGAAGGTCGACCTGGGTCAAAAGCGCGGAAAGATCGTCGTGGAGTTCGCGTCGATAGAGGATCTGGAGCGCATCCTGGGAGCCATGGCTCCCGGCGAGGGCAAGGTCCTGGAGAAGCGGTTGGAGACCGACTCCGAAGACGGCGACGACGCCGAGGACAGCGCCGAGTGACCTGTCGGCACCCCGGCCGGATGAGCCGGGGTGCCGACAGGATGGTTGGTTGGCTGACAGAAACGGGGTCTTCGCCAGATGGGACGTCGGCTCGCACCGCTCACCCTCGACAATCTCACCGACCTTCCCAAACCCTGCCGGCGCTGCGTCTTCTGGGAACTCGACCCGGTGAGCGGCGATGCGGCCGTCCAGGCAGGACGCCCTGAGCTGGAGAAGGAATCCTGGATCTCCGCAGTCCTGCTGGAGTGGGGTTCCTGCGGCCGCCTGGTCTACGTCGACGAGATCCCGGCCGGTTTCGTGCTCTACGCCCCGGCCGCCTACGTGCCCCGGTCCACGGCCTTCCCCACCAGCCCGGTGTCGTCCGATGCGGTCCAGTTGATGACCGCCCGGGTGCTCCCCGGATATCAGGGACAGGGGCTCGGCAGGGTACTCGTACAGACGGTTGCCAAGGATCTGGTGCGCAGAGGCTTCCGTGCGATCGAGGCATTCGGTGACGCCAAGTGGGAAGGGCCCGACTGCGTCCTGCCCGCCGATCACCTGACGGCGGTGGGCTTCAAGACGGTGCGACAGCATCCACGGTTCCCGCGGCTGCGACTCGAGCTTCGCAGCGCGATCTCCTGGCGGGAGGACGTCGAGATGGCGATCGACCGGCTGCTGGGCGCGGTCCAGAAGGAGCCCGCCCTGCGGCCCCTCTAGCGGGTCGGCCGCACCAGTCGGTCGCCATTGCCTCCGTCCCTCCGGTCATCGCCCTGCGGGCGGTATCCCGCGACGCAAACGGCGAGGGTCGTGTTCCACGTGGAACACGACCCTCGCCGTTTTACTCTGTGCGCCTCGCCCAGGGCAGGGTCAGCCGATGAAGTCCGCGAGGTCCTTCACGAGGGCCCCCTTGGGCTTCGCGCCGACGATGGTCTTCACGACCTCGCCGCCCTTGTAGACGTTCAGCGTCGGGATCGACATGACGCCGTACTTCGCGGCCGTCACCGGGTTCTCGTCGATGTTGAGCTTGACGATGGTGATCTCGTCCGGGTGCTCCGCGGCGATCGCCTCAAGAGACGGGGCGATCATGCGGCACGGGCCGCACCACTCGGCCCAGAAGTCGACCAGGACAGGCTTGTCGCTGGCAAGGACTTCGTCGGCGAAGGTTGCGTCCGTCACGTGCTTGGGCTTGGTGTCGCCCGTGGTGTTCTCGGCCACGGCGGGCCTCCTCAGGTTTCGGTGCGTGTGGGAGGGGAGTACTGACGCGAGGTCAGGCGGTCTTCTCGGCGTCGGTGAGCGCCGCGAGGTAGCGCTCGGCGTCCAGCGCGGCCGAGCAACCGGTGCCGGCTGCCGTGATCGCCTGCCGGTAGGTGTGGTCCACCACGTCTCCGGCGGCGAACACCCCGGGGACGTTGGTGCGGGTGCTCGGCGCCTGCACAGTGAGGTAGCCCTCGGCGTCCAGGTCGAGCACGCCCTTGAACAGTTCGGTCCGCGGGTCATGGCCGATCGCGATGAACAGCCCGGTGACGGGCAGCTCCGAGGTCTCACCTGTCTTGGTGTTCCGCAGCGTCAGGCCGGCGAGCTTGCCGTCGCCCTTGACCTCGGCCACCTCGCTGTCCCAGACGAAGGAGATCTTCGGATCGGCGAACGCGCGCTCCTGCATCGCCTTGGACGCCCGCAGGCTGTCCCGGCGGTGCACGATCTTCACCGACTTGGCGAACCGGGACAGGAAGGTCGCCTCTTCCATCGCGGTGTCGCCACCACCGATCACGGCGATGTCGTGCTCGCGGAAGAAGAAGCCGTCACAGGTGGCACACCAGGAGACACCGCGGCCGGAGAGCTGATCCTCGTTGGGCAGGTTGAGCTTCCGGTGCTGGGATCCGGTGGTGACGATGATCGCCCGGGCCTGGTGCACGGTTCCCGACGAGTCGGTGACGGTCTTGATGTCACCGCTGAAGTCGACCGCGGTCACGTCGTCCGGCACCAGCTCGGCACCGAACCGCTCGGCCTGGGCCCGCATGTTGTCCATCAGATCCGGGCCCAGGATGCCGTCCCGGAACCCGGGGAAGTTCTCTACCTCGGTGGTGTTCATCAGCGCGCCACCCGCGGTCACGGAGCCTTCGAAGACCAGCGGGTTGAGCGAGGCACGCGCCGTGTAGAGCGCTGCGGTGTAGCCCGCAGGCCCTGAGCCGATGATGATCACGTTACGGACGTCGGTCACGGATGTTTTCCTCGTCTCTGCGAACTGCTGCGGGCCCTGGCTGGACTCACGTCCTGCCTAACGGATACTACGGGCCCGGCATTCCCTTGTCGGTACGCCGCCCGTGTGCTCGTCCGGAGCGGGTCAGCGACGGGGATAGATGCTCTGGAAGAGCACGGTTCCCGGGGTCCCGGCCGAGCATGAGGCGTCGACGACGAACGCGTCGACCAGGCTGCTGTCCCCCGGGTGCGGCAGGACCACGAGGTACGCGTCAGTGCCCTGATACGGGTCCCGCCCCACCGCGAGCGGCGCCTGCGTCCGGTGCGTGGCCTGGAGTACACACGTGGGGGTGCCGGCGACACCGTGCCCTTGGCCCTGGCCGGGCACGGGGGTGGAGCTCGTGCCGTCGCCGTGCAGCATCGGTGTGTTGCTGTGATTGGGAGCCTCGGTCGCATCGCCGCCGGGCTGGGCCGGGGAGTACGACTCATCGAGCAGTTGCCGTACGTCGTCCGCGACCGAACCCGTCACCCGCGCGGAGTCCGCTTGCTTGGCGGCGGAGCTGGCATCGCCGCCCGTCGAGCTGCCGCCCACGACCGACGCCAACCCGTAGAGCGCGCCACCGAGTGCCAGAGCGCCCGCGACCCAGCACCCCGTAAGGACGGCGACCCGGCGTCGGCGCCGGCGTCGATCGGCCGAAGACGCCTGGCTCGGCCGCGTACTCGGGTCGGTGCGGTGAGCGGGGGCCGACGATGTTTCACGTGGAACACTGCCCCCGGCACTCGGCGATGTTTCACGTGGAACATCCCCCCGTGGAACGTCGAGCGGGCTGTTTCCCCTGGAGGTGTTCTCGACGGCGAGTGCGGCGTCGATCCGGTCGGCCACGTCGGCAGGCATCGGCTCAGGTGCGGCCAGCTCGCCGAGCAGTCCGCTGATCTCGCTGAGCGAGGCCAGCACGTCGGTGCAGAGCGGGCACTCCGCCAGGTGCAGGCGGACTTCCGCGGCCCGCTCCGAGGTGAGCAGATCCTCGGTCAGGTCGGAGATCTCGGTGATCTCGGGATGCGGGTCGCCGCCCCGTGTCGACGTCATCGGTGTCCACCTCCGTCCTGCGTCGATCCTGTCGGTGGGACGGGTGTCCCCTCCGTCCGGTTCCTTCCGCTCTCGGCGGCAGAGCGCTGCGCTGGTGGCCGGTCGGTGACCGGCGCCGGTGGAGCGGCCGCAGCGGGTGGAGCATCGCTCGCGCCGGTCCGGAGGTGGCGGAGCAGCGGCAGCAGCCTGGCCCGGCCCCGGGCGCAGCGGCTCTTCACGGTGCCGACCGGCACATCGAGAACGCTGGCGGCCTCGGCGACCGGGTAGCCCTGCATGTCGACCAGCACCAGCGCCGCCCGCTGTTCGACCGGGAGCGTGGCGAGCGCCGCCAGCAGTTCGCGGTGCAGTTCGCCGCGCTCGGCGGGTGCCTCGGCGGACTCGTGCGGCTCCATGAGTGAGTCGAGGTTCTGCTCGTCGGTGACCGGCGAGGTGCGACGGATGGAGGCCCGGCGTACCCGGTCGAGGCAGGCGTTCACCGTGATGCGGTGGAGCCACGTGGTGACGGCCGACTGGCCGCGGAAGGTATGGGCGGAGCGGAAGGCGGACACGAGGGCGTCCTGGACGGCGTCAGCGGCTTCCTCGCGGTCCCCCAGCGTCCGGAGGGCGACTGCCCAGAGCCGGTCCCGGTGGCGCCGCACGATTTCGGCGAAGGCGTCGGGGTCGCCGGCGACATGACGGGCGAGAAGCTCGGTGTCGCCGAGCGCGCTTCCCTCCACAGCAGGCCCCCTCGACCGCTCTCCTGGATGTCCGCCGCGTGCTCAGCCCGTGACGTGGATCTCGGACACCTTGCCACGGAAGTGGCCGTCAGAGGTAGGTGGCAGCGTGGTGAGCCAGACCAGCAGGTAGCGGGAGGTCACCTTCGCGCTCGGGGTGAGTGGTACCTCGGTGCCCTGGCCGCTGGCGACCTTGGTGAAGTCGTCGAACGAGGTCGGCATCGTGGCGGCCGACGCGGGCGCCGCCAGCAGGTTCACCGACGTCTGGCCGAGGAAGTCGACCTTGACGCTGCTGATGTGCTTGGCGCTGCCCAGGTCCAGGATCAGCCCGACGCCCGGCTTGAGGTTGCCGAAGTGGGCGTCGTTGTACCAGCTGGTCTCCCAGTACGTGGACGCGTCCCCGTCGTACGCCAGCTTCACCTTGGTGGGGTTCTCGCCGTCCTCACCGAACGGGTCGAAGTCCTTGGCGGTGACGATGGAGATCGGCCCGCTTGCCGCGTGCGTGGGCTCCTGGCCGCCCTTCTGTCCCGTGGGTGTCGGGGTGGCGGTGTGGCCGCCGCGGGACTGGAGGGTGTCCGCGAGCTGCCAGCTCCCCAAGCCGATCGCGACGATCACCAGGGCCGCCACGGCCCACTTGAGCACCTGGCCGGTGCGCCCCGGGAGCGCCGGCGGCGGCCCGGGAATCGCGGCCGTCTGCCGGGGGGCACCCGCGCTGCCCGGCGGCGCCGGCGGCTGCTGGAAGAAGGGCGGCCGGTAGGCCGGCTGCGGCTGCTCCGGCGGACGGATCCGCGGGATGGCCGCGACGGTCTTGGCCAGCTCCTCCGGCGTGGTGCAGGGCGGCTCCTCGCGGGAAGCGGTCGCGCCGTCGTTCGCCAGGGCGCGCATCGCGACCTCGGAGAGCCCACGGTGGATGCCCGCCCGTACCTGGTCGGGGGCGATCAGCCCGACGCCCTTGGGCAGGCCGGTCAGGCCGTGGGCGTCGTCCTCGTACGGCCAGCGCTGGGTCAGGGACGCGTACAGCAGGGCGCCGATCGCCTCGGTGTCCTGCCGGCGCGGCCGGTCCGACTTCAGGCCGCGCAGCGCCGCGGCGACCGCGAGTCCGCGGATGCGGTACTGGCCGGAGACGGTGCGCAGCACGGCGCCGGGATCGAGGCGCAGGTGCGAAAGGCCCTCACGGTGCGCAGCGGCCATGCCCTGGGCGACCTGGCTGACCATCTGGTAGGCCTCGTGGGGCTCCAGGGGACCGTTCCTGAGGAGGTCGGCGAGCGAGGTGGCGTCGGGCAGCCACTCATGGATCACGTAGACGAGGTCGTTGTCCTCGACGGCATCAAGGACCTGGACGAAGCGGGGGTCGCCGAGCAGCGCGGCAGAGCGGGCGGCGGCCATCACCGGGCGGGCCTGCGGGTGGTCGGCCGGCAGCACGTGGACACCGACCGCGCGGCGCAGCTTCTCGTCGACCGCGCGCCAGCTGCTGAAGCCGTCGACGCGGGTCACACACTCGGCGAGCTGGTAGCGCCGCGCGAGCTTGTGGCCGCTGTGCAGGTCGGGAGCGGTGATCCGGGGCCTCGCCGGTGCGGGGGCGGGAGCCGGAGGAGCGGCGGCCGTCTTCGTGGCGGTCTTGCCGGTTGCGGCGGACCGCGCGGGGGCGACGGGTTCGAGAGGTTCGGTCGATTCGGTGGAGGGGACGGCGTCCAGGGGCTCGGTCGCCTCGCTGGTGTCACGGTCGTCGTCGGGCCCGGTGGTCTGCACGGTGTCCTGAGCCGGGTCCTCGCTCGGTTCGGCGGTCGGTTCGACGGCCGGATCGGTGTCGGGCTGCTCCTGAGCTGTGGTGTCCTCGGCGGTGCCGCTGGTCTGCTCGTCCGTCGTGGTGCCGTCGGGAGTGTCGCCGCCCTGCCGGGCGGAGGGCGTGCCCTCGCCGCCCTCGTTGGCCACTCCGACGGCGGCCGTGCTCCGATCCGCCACCGTCGTCCCTGCCTCCCCATCCGTTGCACACTTCACGTCACGCCGATGACAATTGTGCCCGCACTCCGGCTCTATGCACGACACACATCAGACCATGATGGTTGTGCGACAGGGGGCGCGAAAACCGGAGTTTTGACGATCAGCGACCGAGCCGACCCCGGACCATACCGATCATCGCGGTCATCTCCTCGATTCTCATCCGCTTGGCCGCGACCACGAAGATCCCCAGCAGCAGTCCGCCCCCGACCACCAAGGCGGCCAGCGAGCCGACCGCCCCGCTGCCCAGTTCCTTGAGGATGACGACCACGGCGATCCCGGCGATGCCGGCAGCGGGCACGCAGGCCCCCGTCAGCCGGGCGTACGTGCGCATCACCCGCTTGCCGTCCAGGTCGCCCTGCAGCCGCCCGCGCAGCCGCTTGGCGGCCACCCCGACGCCGACCGCGTAGGCCAGGCCGTAGGAGAAGGCCATGCCGACCACGGCCCAGCGCGACGGCAGGATGAGGAAGGAGACGACGGAGGCGATCCCGTTCACCGCGGCCACCACCACCGTGTTGTAGAAGGGGGTGCGGGTGTCCTCGAAGGCGTAGAAGCCGCGCAGGATCACGTACTGGGCGGAGAACGGGATCAGCCCGACCCCGAAGGCCATCACGATGAAGCCGATGTTGCGGGCGGACTCCGCGCCGGTGCTGGCGTACAGCAGGCCGCACATGGGCACGCCCAGGGCCAGGAACGCGAACCCGGCCGGCACGATCGCCACCGCCGAGGTGCGCAGGCCGTAGGAGATGTCGTCGCGGACCGAGGTGATGTCGCCGTCGGCGGCCGCCCTGGAGATCCGTGGCAGCACCGCCGCCATCACCGAGACGGTGATGATGGCCTGCGGCATCTGCCAGATCAGCAGGGCGTTGTTGTACGCCGTGATGCCCGTGCCCTGGTAGCCCGCCTTGTCGGCGTCGGCGCCCGCCCAGGTGGCGAGCTGCGTGACGACGATCAGGCCGGCCTGGTTGGCCAGCACGAAGAAGAACGTCCACTTCGCCAGCTTGGCGGTGTGGCCCAGTCCGTGGCCGCGCCAGTCGAAGCGCGGCCGGAACTTGAATCCCGCGTCCCGTAGGTACGGCAGCATCGACAGCGACTGCACCACCAGGCCGAGCAGGGTGCCGATGCCCAGCAGCCTGGTGCCCTCCGGGGTGATCGTGCTGGCGTCCATCCGCGTGCTGCTGAAGGGGCCGTAGACCCAGATGAACATCAGGAAGGTGAAGATCACCACGATGTTGTTCAGCACCGGCGTCCACATCATGGCGCCGAACCTGCCGCGGGCGTTGAGCACCTGGCCCATCACGACGTGCACGCCCATGAAGAAGATCGTCGGCAGGCAGTAGCGGGCGAAGGAGATCGCCACGTCGTACGAGTCCGGGTTCTGCGCGATCTTCGGGGACATCAGCTTGACCAGCAGCGGCGCTCCGGCCACGGTGATCGCCACGATGCCGCCCAGCACCACCATGACGACGGTCAGCAGCCGGTTGGCGTACGCCGAGCCGCCGTCCTCGTCGTTCTTCATGGCGCGGGCGAGCTGCGGGACGAAGACGGAGTTCAGGCCGCCGCCGATGGTGAGGATGTAGATCATCGTGGGCAGCACGTTGGCGACGGCGTAGGAGTCGCCGAGCGTGGCCACACCGATCGCGGCGGCGATGACCAGGGTGCGCACGAAGCCGGTCACCCGGGAGACCAGGGTGCCCGCGGCCATGAGCGCGCTGGACTTGAGGATGTTGCCGGCCTTGCCGCCGGCGGCCGGCGGCGCGACGACCGGGATCTGCCCGGTGGCGTCACGCGGCGGCAGGCCGGTGCCGGTCGCCGGTCCGGCGCCCGGGCCCTGTTGCCCGGGCTGCGGGTAGGCCGGCGCGTAGCGCGGGTCGGCGTACCGCGGGTCCACGTAGCCGGCGCCCGCCACGGCGCCTTGGCCGTACTGCTGGGGGTCCGCCTGCTGCGGGTCCGCGTAGCCCTGCTCCATGTACTGGTGGTCGCCCTGGTACGTCGTCGGCTGCCCGTAGGGCGTCTCCCCGTACGACGGATCCGCGTAGCCGGTGCCTTCGGGGCCCTGCGGATAGCCGTAGGGCTGCTGGTAGCCCGGCTGAGGCTGGTAGTAGCCCTGCTGTGGGTCCTGGGGCTGCTGGTACGGCTGCTGGTACTGCTGCGGGTAGCCGTAGGCCTGCTGCTGCGGATCCTGCTGGGGCGCGGGGTAGCCGCCCTGCTGTTGCTGTTGTTGCTGCTGGTCGCGGAAGAGGTGCTCGTACGAATCGAAGACCGGCAGGGCGCCGGTCTGGCCGAGGTCGTCCACGTAGAGCGAGGCGGGGTTGTCGCCGTACGTCATCTGCTGGTAGCTCGCGGGGGGCTGCTGCTGCTGCCATTGCTGCCCGCCGCCGTACTGCTGCGCCTGAGGCGGGTACGGCGCCTGGGGGTGCGCCGACTGGTCGTAGAACTGGCCGCCGGACGAGCCGGGCCCTTCCGGGCCCGGCTGGGGGTACTGCTGCGGGTACGGCTGCGGGTAGGCGTAGCCGTCCTGCGGATAGGGGTTGGGTGGCGCGTTGTGCTGCTCGGGCGAGGGAGGCATCTGGCCCGCAGCGTCGCGATCACCGTCGTACGGCGCGTTCATCAGTGCCCCACCTTATTGTCCGCTGGCTATCCGTCCACTTTCTCACCTGCCGGGGACGGCTCTGTGCTGTCCTGGCCGGTGCGAGCGGCAGGGTCACCCGGGTGCTCGGGGCCGTCGCCGTCGTCGTCTCCGCTGCTCTCGCCGTCCGCTCCGCCGTTGCTGCCGCCCTCCGAGGCGGCATGGCGCTTTCGCTGTCGGTAGATGCGTACCCCGGCGAGCACCAGAAGCAGCAGTCCGGCCGCGATGATCAGCATCACCAGGTCGGTGACGTTGGTGAGCTGGACCTTGAAGGCCACGGTGCTGCCGTACACCGCCCCGCTCTGGGTGTAGAGCTGCGCGGAGATCTGCGCCGGACCGTTGGCGGCCGCCGTGGTCTGGAACTTCAGGGTACGGGTATGGCCGCCGTCGATCGCGATCTGCTGCTCGGGGTTCTTGATCTTGAGCCGGATGTTGGAGTTGGAGCTGAGCCGCAGCATCAGGCCGGTGATGGGCTGGCCGAGCTCGTTCTTCACGGTGACCGGGATGGTGCCGCTGCGGCCGGAGAGCGTCAGATCGGACTTGGGCAGGATGTGGACCGCTTCGATCAGGTCGGTGAGGTAGGTGCCGATGGAATTGCGGTACGCCTTCTCCCCGCTGTCGTCGCCGCGCCACCCGGTGGACGTCGCCCGCAGCATCGCGTTGCGGAACGGCACCGTCACCCGGTCCTTGATGGTGAGGATCACCACAAAGTCGTTGAGGCTCAGCTGCACCTGGTGCAGCTGCTGGAGGGCGTCGGCGGGCAGCTCCTGCTTGCGCAGCGACTTCGGGTAGGAGCTCGACGACGGGACCTTGCGGTTGGCCAGCGGGTCGGCCTTCGCCTTCGCCGCCGTGCCGTAGTCGACCGGCTCCACCCACTGGCTCGCGTCCGCCGCGCTGATCGCGCGGGCCATCGCCTTCGCCTGCGAGACGGTCGGGGTCCGCTGGGGCGCCACCACGATGGTGCGTTGCGTGTCGGGCGCCTGAAGGGTGATCAACAGGGTCTGCGCGAGATAGCTCTGGACGGCGAGGTTGGCGCCCTGCGGCTTGCTCATGTCGCCGTCGAAGGCCGTGGACAGCGTGGCGTCGGTGTTCACGGCGGTGGTGCCGTCGCCGATCGGGCGGGCCGAGGTCGGGGTGTAGTCGAGCGCCGCGTGCTCCTTGAGGGAGTCGTTGCGGGTGATGATCTGGTTCGCGCCGGAGGCCCGGGCCACCGACACCACGGACGAGTCGACGGCGCCGTCCGCCGGCCAGGCGACTCCGGTGGTGGACTGGACGCCGAGAATGAGGTCGACCGTGGTCTTGCCGAGCGCGGCGCCGGTCTTCACCAGGCTGACGTCGCTGGACAGTCCCTTGGCGTTGTGGGCGATCGAGGCGATGTCCGGGTCACCGAACGGCAGCGCCACCACCTGGTTCCCGCTGACCGCGGACTTGAGCGAGTTCAGCCACTGCTCGGCGACCGCCGATCCGGTGCCCTGCTTGGGGTGGTCGACGTCACCGCCGGGTCCGGCCACCCGGTAGGGCTTCGTCATCGCCTCGACGGTGGCCAGCAGGTCGGGGTCGATGACCCACGTGATCGGGAGGTTGCGGCCGAGCTCGACCATCTGGGAGAGCCGGCCGCCGGGCTTGAGCTCCTTGACCAGATCGTCGTCGGTGAAGATCGGGCTCTGCTGGGAGGTGGTGTCGCCCCGCGGGTCGATGTGCGGGCGGTCGGTGATCGGCCAGAGGTTGCTGATCCGGGTCGCCTTCGCGGACTGGCCGTCGCCGTACCACGGCAGGAAGGTCCGCTTGATGCCGAGGACGTGGTCGGCCGTCTCCTGCGCGTTCTCGCCGTCCAGGGCGATGCCGAGCACGTACACACCCGGGGCGCCCAGGTAGAGGGCGCTCACCGGGATCTTTATGCTGAACGGCGCGCTGCTGCCGGGGGCGAGCGTCGGGATGTCGACCGGTTGGCCGCCGTTGAGGTCGCTGCCGTCGAGGGCGGGGTCGAAGTCGGTGCGCGTGGCCTCGCTCTCCATCGCGCTGCGGGTGCGCACCGCTCCGCTGGGCGGCACGTGGACGGCGATCCGTGCGTGGGTGATCTTCGACTTGCCGTTGTTCACCACGCTGCCGGTCACCGTGATCGTGCCGCCGGCGGTCGGGATGCGGGGTGAGAGGTCGTTGAGGGTCACCGCGGCCGTGTGCGACCCGGTGGCGGCCGTTGCGGCGAGTCCGGGGGCCGCCTGCGAGCTGGTGGCTCCCGTGGCCTGTAGCAGGCCCGTGAGGAGCGCAGCCCCGGCAAGGAGTGCTGTGCCCCGCAGCAGCCGTCGGCGCGGTGCCGTCGGAGCCCTACCGGCTGCCTGTGCCGCCTCGCCCACGCGCTCGCCCGTCCCTCGTTCGTCGTCTGCCGGTGGTGCGCCACCGGTCGGTCGTCCGTTGCCTTGTGCGTCCTGCGGAAGTGCGTGCTGGCATGTTAACGATCGTCGCTGTAGTGAAGTGCTGCGCGTCCGCCACAGGTACGCCACAGCTGCCGCGAAACCTGTGCGCCAAGCCCCGCCCGCGCCCCGTACCCTTTGACGTTGTGCCGAACGCCAGCAATGCCGCCCAGACCCCGCAGGCCCACCACCGGATCGAGCCGGTGGCCGAAGACCTCGGTCGGCTGTTCAGTGCCGCCGGATTCAAGCTTGCCCTGGTCGGCGGCTCGGTCCGGGACACCCTGCTCGGCAGGCTCGGGCACGACCTGGACTTCACCACCGACGCCCGGCCCGAGCAGGTCCTGAAGATCCTGCGGCCGTGGGCGGACGCGGTATGGGAGGTCGGCATCGCCTTCGGTACGGTCGGCGCCCGCAAGGACGTGCCCGGCACCGGCGAGGAGGGGGCCAGGAGCTTCCAGGTCGAGGTGACCACTTACCGGTCCGAGGTCTACGACAGGACCTCGCGCAAGCCGGAGGTGTCCTACGGCGACACCATCGAGGAGGACCTGGTCCGCCGGGACTTCACGGTGAACGCGATGGCCGTGGCCCTGCCCGAGTCGGAGTTCGTGGACCCCTACGGCGGCCTGGACGACCTGGCCGCCCGGGTGCTGCGCACTCCCGGCACCCCCGAGTCGTCGTTCTCCGACGACCCGCTGCGGATGATGCGGGCGGCCCGGTTCGCCGCGCAGCTCGAATTCGAGGTGGCGCCCGAAGTGGTCGCCGCGATGACGGCGATGGCCGACCGGATCACGATCGTGTCCGCCGAGCGGGTCCGGGACGAGGTGAACAAGCTGCTGCTGTCCGACCATCCCCGCAAGGGCCTGCGCCTGCTGGTGGAGACCGGGCTCGCGGACCAGGTGCTGCCGGAGCTGTCGGCGCTGCGCCTGGAGCGGGATGAGCACTTCCGGCACAAGGACGTGTACGAGCACACCCTGACCGTGCTGGAGCAGGCGATCGACCTGGAGACGGACGGGCCCGACCTCGTACTGCGGCTGGCCGCGCTGCTGCACGACATCGGCAAGCCGCGCACCCGCCGGTTCGAGCCGGACGGCCGGGTCTCCTTCCACCATCACGAAGTGGTGGGCGCGAAGATGACCAAGAGCCGGATGGCGAAGCTCAAGTACTCCAACGACCTGGTGAAGGACGTCTCCCGGCTGGTCGAGCTGCATCTGCGCTTTCACGGCTACGGCAGTGGGGAGTGGACCGACTCGGCGGTCCGCCGCTATGTACGCGACGCCGGTCCGTTGCTGGAGCAGCTGCACAAGCTGACCCGTTCCGACTGCACGACCCGCAACAAGCGCAAGGCGGCAGCGCTGTCCCGCACCTACGACAACCTCGAGACACGGATCGCCGAGCTCCAGGAGCAGGAGGAGCTGGACGCGATCCGCCCGGATCTGGACGGCAACCAGATCATGACGATCCTGGGAGTCCCGCCGGGGCCGGTGGTCGGGAAGGCTTACCAGCACCTGCTGGAGCTGCGGTTGGAGCACGGCCCGCTCGGCGAGGACGCGGCCGTCGCCGCGCTCAAGGAGTGGTGGGCGGCGCAGAACTGACCCGGGCGGTCGATGTTCCACGTGGAACATCGACCCTCGATCACTGCCGGGTTCAGCCGTTCTCCCCGACTTCCTGTACGTCCCGCGCCTCATGTTCCACGTGGAACATTGGCCGGCGATGTTCCACGTGGAACATCGCGTAGGCCACCATCGCGTAGATCAGCGCGAGGGCGATCACCAGGCTCGACGAGCGGCCGTCCGACGGAAGGATCGCGGCGGCGACCGCAGCGGCGCCGACGAAGGCGACATTGAACGTCACGTCGTAGAGGGCGAACACCCGGCCGCGGTAGGTGTCGTCGACGTGGGTCTGGACGACCGTGTCGGTGGCGATCTTGGCGCCCTGGGTGGTGATTCCGAGGGCGAAGGCCGCCACCATCATCGGTGTCCTGGCGAACGGCAGCGCCAGGGGCGGCAGCAGCAGCGCGGATCCGGCCGAGCAACGGGTGATCCATCCGGTGGTGCCGAACCGGGTGGTGGCCCATGGCGTGATCATCGCGGCGATCAGGAAGCCGGCGGCCGACAGTCCCAGCGCGAGGCCGAGCAGGGCGAGTCCGGCGTTGCTGTCGGACGGGTCGGACCAGGCGTAGCGGCACAGCATCAGCAGGGTGACGGTCAGGGCGCCGTAGCAGAAGCGCATCGCCGTCATCGCGGACAGCGCGTGTCGGGCGGCCGGCCGCTGCCCGAGGTGGCGCAGGCCGTCGGCGAGTCCGCGGGCGGTGCCGAGGAGTTCGGCGCGGACCTGGGCCCGTCCCGGACGGAGGTCCGGGCCGAGCAGGTCGCGGCCGAGGGTCAGCGCCGACAGGCCGGCGCACAGGTAGAGCCCGGCGGCGAGCAGTACGGTGGCCGCGTCCGCGCCGGCGCCCGCGGTGTGGAAGAGGTGCACGACGAACGCGGCGCCGCCGCCCACCGTCGCGGCCAGCGTGCCCGCGGTCGGGGACAGGGAGTTCGCCGTCACCAGCCGCTCGCCGTCCACCACCCGAGGCAGCGCCGCGGACAGCCCGGCGAGCACGAACCGGTTGACGCCGGTCACCGACAGCGCGGAGAGGTAGAAGAGCCAGTCCGGCACGTGCAGCAGGATCAGCCCGGCCGTGCCGCAGGAGAGCACCGCCCGCAGCACGTTGCAGGAGACCAGCACCTGGCGCCGGCGCCAGCGGTCGAGGAGTACTCCGGTGAACGGGCCGAGCAACGAGTAGGGCAGCAGCAGCACGGCCATCGCCGAGGCGACCGCCCCGGGTGATGCCTGCTTCTCCGGCGAGAACACCACGTACGCGGCGAGGGCGACCTGGAAGACGCCGTCGGAGAGTTGCGACAGCAGCCGTACCGTCAGCAGCCGCCGGAAGTCCGGCAGTCGCAGCAGCACCCGGAGGTCACGCAGAACACCCATGTGCACACCCTCACACGACGAACAGGGCCCCGGGCATGCGCCCCGGGGCCCTGCTCAGTCGATCGGGTCCGTCGACCGACGGTCACATCGTCGGTCCGCCGGCCGCCGCGCTCACTGCTCGGCGGCCGCCGTGCGGAGGGATCAGCGCTCGACGTCGCCGCGGATGAACTTCTCGACGTTCTCGCGGGCCTGGTCGTCGAAGTACTGCACCGGCGGGGACTTCATGAAGTACGAGGACGCCGACAGGATCGGGCCACCGATCCCGCGGTCCTTGGCGATCTTCGCCGCTCGCACCGCGTCGATGATGACGCCGGCCGAGTTCGGGGAGTCCCAGACCTCGAGCTTGTACTCCAGGTTCAGCGGGACGTCGCCGAACGCGCGGCCCTCAAGGCGGACGTACGCCCACTTGCGGTCGTCGAGCCACTGGACGTAGTCGGACGGGCCGATGTGGACGTTCTTGGCGCCGAGGTCACGGTCGGGGATCTGCGAGGTGACGGCCTGCGTCTTGGAGATCTTCTTGGACTCCAGCCGCTCCCGCTCCAGCATGTTCTTGAAGTCCATGTTGCCGCCGACGTTGAGCTGCATGGTGCGCTCCAGCACCACACCGCGGTCCTCGAAGAGCTTCGCCAGCACGCGGTGCGTGATGGTGGCGCCCACCTGGGACTTGATGTCGTCACCGACGATCGGCACGCCGGCCTCGGTGAACTTGTCCGCCCACTCCTTGGTGCCCGCGATGAAGACCGGCAGCGCGTTGACGAAGGCGACCTTGGCGTCGATGGCGCACTGGGCGTAGAACTTCGCGGCGTTCTCGGAGCCGACCGGCAGGTAGCAGACCAGAACGTCGATCTTGCGGTCCTTGAGGATCTGGACGACGTCGACCGGGGCCTCGTCGGACTCCTCGATGGTCTCGCGGTAGTACTTGCCGAGGCCGTCCAGGGTGTGGCCGCGCTGGACCGTCACACCGGTCTGCGGGACGTCGGTGATCTTGATGGTGTTGTTCTCGCTGGCCCCGATGGCGTCGGCGAGGTCGAGACCGACCTTCTTCGCGTCGACATCGAAGGCGGCCACGAACTCGACGTCGCGCACGTGGTACTCACCGAACTGCACGTGCATGAGACCAGGCACCTTGCTGTCCGGGTCGGCGTCCTTGTAGTACTCGACACCCTGCACCAGCGACGTGGCGCAGTTGCCCACGCCAACGATGGCTACGCGGACCGAACCCATACCGGTTGCTCCTTGTGAAATAGTCACGCGGTTCCCCGATCCCGGGTCGGCCGCCGTTCTCTTGGTTGTTGTCTAGTCGTCCCGCTCGGCGGTCGGACGCTCCACGCGTCCGGCCCGCTCGGTCTCGATCAGCTCGTTGAGCCACCGGACCTCGCGCTCCACCGATTCCATGCCGTGCCGCTGCAACTCGAGCGTGTAGTCGTCGAGCCGCTCGCGGGTGCGCGCCAGTGACCCGCGCATCTTCTCCAGTCGCTCCTCCAGGCGGCTGCGCCGCCCTTCGAGAACGCGCATCCGGACGTCCTTCGACGTCTGACCGAAGAAGGCGAAGCGGGCGGCGAAGTGCTCGTCCTCCCAGGCGTCGGGGCCGGAGTGGGCGAGCAGCTCCTCGAAGTGCTCCTTGCCCGCAGCCGTCAGCCGGTAGACGATCTTCGCCCGGCGGCCGGCGAGGGGCGTGGCCAGCGGGTCGCTGTCCAGCGCCGATTCCTCGATCAACCACCCCTGGGTGACCAGCGTCTTCAGGCACGGGTACAACGTGCCGTAACTGAAGGCGCGGAACACCCCGAGCGAGGTGTTGAGCCGCTTGCGCAGCTCGTAGCCGTGCATCGGGGACTCACGCAGCAGACCGAGAACCGCGAACTCGAGGATTCCGGAGCGCTTGCTCAATCCCTCGTCCCCTCGTATCCCGTCGTCTGTGCCGCGTGTGTGTCAGCCCGATGTATCGAGCCGATACATCGTGACGATAGAACGGCCCGAGACATCATGCAAGGCGGGTTACGGTGACCGGCATCACATCGGCAAACCTGTGAGCCACCAACTGACCGATATGTGTGGATCATTCGGGCCGCGGGGCATTTGACCGTGCGTACTCTGTTCGCCATGCGGAGCACCGGGAACCCTGCGGCGTTGGGGTGCGTCATGATCCTTGGTGCGGTGCGGCCTGACCCGGCCGCGCCCTGGGGGAACCGACCGGAATGTCATCGATGCCTTCAGGCGAACCCGCCTGTCGAGGAGTAGCTGTTCAATGAGCGAGCACCGTCGCAAGCCGCCGCAGTCGCCCTCCGGCGGCCGTGCTGCCGCCCGGCGCGGGGGACAGCAGCCGACACCCCCTCCCTCCGGTGGCAGGCGCGCCGTCGGCGGTCCCCCCGCCGGAGGTCCCCCGCCGGGAGAGGCCCCGTCGAGCACGTCGAACGGCGGCTCGCACGCGGGCGGCGGTCCGCCCTCGGCCGGCTCGCCGTCCGAGGGCCCGGCCACCACGATCGGGCGGGAGCAGCCCTACGAGGGCCGTGCCGCCGCCCGCCGGGCCGCCCAGGGACGCGGTGGAGGCGGTGGAGGCGGCAGGCGCCGCGCCGCCAACGCCTCCGCGGCCGGCGGCTCCGCCGGTCCCGAAGGCCGTGGCGGGCGCCGCCCCGGCAAGAAGCGCTTCATCGACTACCCCCGGTACGGCAAGGAGGGCTGGCAGCACTGGATGCCCTCCTGGCGCCAGGTCACCACGCTGTGCATCGGCTTCCTCGGCGCCCTGGTCGGCCTGATCGGGATCGCCTACGCGATGGTGAGCGTGCCGAACGTCAACCTCGCCGCCCGGGCCCAGAACAACGTCTACTACTGGGCCGACGGCAGCCAGATGATCGCCTACGGCGGTGACGTGAACCGCCAGATCGTCACCATCGACGAGATCCCCAAGGCGATGCAGGACGCGGTGATCGCGGGTGAGAACAAGACCTTCGAGACCGACAGGGGCATCGACCCCAAGGGCATCGCCCGCGCGATGCTCAACATGGCCAAGGGCGGCGAGACCCAGGGTGGTTCGACCATCACCCAGCAGTACGTGAAGAACACGTACCTCAACCAGGACCAGACGGTCGGCCGGAAGGTCAAGGAACTCTTCATCTCCATCAAGGTCGGCGAGACGATGAAGAAGTCCGACATCATGGCGGGCTACCTCAACACGTCGTACTTCGGCCGGAACGCCTACGGCATCCAGGCCGCCGCCCGCACCTACTACGGCGTGGACGCGATCAATCTCAACCCGAGCCAGTGCGCGGTCCTTGCCGCGCTGCTCAAGGGCCCGACGTACTACGACCCGGCCGGCAACCCCGACATCGACCCGATCGCCACCGCGGCGAGCAACAAGCGGAACTCGGAGATCCGCTGGAAGGACATCCTGGACCTGGAGGTCAAGGACGGTCTGCTGACGGCCTCCGAGCGGGCGCACTACACCGCGTACCCCATGCCGGATCCGCCGAAGAAGAACGCGCAGCTGGCCGGCCAGATCGGCTACATGGTGGACCTCGCCAAGAACTACGTGATCAACAACACGAAGATCACCGCGGACCAGCTGGCCCTGGGTGGCTACCAGATCCACACCACCTTCCAGAAGCCGCAGGTGGCGGCCATGGAGGCGGCGGTCAAGAAGGTCCAGAAGCAGTCGATCAAACCCGGTACCGGCGCCCACGTGGTGAACGGCGAGGACATGGACAAGTACGTCCAGTTCGGCGGGGCCTCGGTGAACCCCCAGAACGGCGCGATCGAGGCCATCTACGGCGGTACCGACGCCACCAAGCACTTCACCGACAACGCGGACGCCACCGGTGCCCAGGTCGGATCGACCTTCAAGCCGTTCGTGCTGGCCGCCGCACTCACCCACGGTGCCCGCAGTGCCGACGGCGGGGAGACGCAGAGCGACGCGGAACGCACGCTGGTCTCGCCGGACAGCGTCTTCAGCGGCAAGAACAAGCAAGAGATCATGTCGTACACCGGCAAACCCTGGGTCGGCTACGACAAGAACAACAAGCCGTTCAACTGGTTCCAGCCCAACGACGACGGTGAGAACTTCGGCCGGGTCACGCTGCGCAAGGCCCTGGACGAATCGCTGAACTCGCCCTTCGTCCAGCTCGGTGAGGACGTGGGCACCGACAAGGTGCACGACGCCGCCCTCTCCGCGGGCCTGGTCGAGGTCCCCGGGAACGGCCTGAGCGACTACAAGAACAGCGTCACCTACTCCATCGGTACCTCCTCGCCCAGCGCGATCCGGATGGCCGACGCGTACGCCACCTTCGACAACCACGGCCGCCAGAACGACCCCTACTCGGTCACCAGCGTCACCCACAACGGCAAGCAGGCCTTCAAGCACGAGACGAAGACCAAGGTGGCCTTCTCCCCGACGGTCTCGGACACCATCACCGGCATGCTCACCGACGTGATCAAGAAGGGCACCGGTACTCCCGCGCAGCTCCCCGGCGGCCGTCCCGCGGCCGGCAAGACCGGTACCACCGACGACAACAAGTCGGCGTGGTTCGACGGGTACACCCCGCAGCTGTCCACCTCGATCGTGATGTTCCGCCGCGACGACAGCGACAAGCCCGGCGGCAACGCGTTCCTGAAGATGTACGGCACGGGTGGCGCCGAGGCGGTGACCGGTAACTCCTTCCCCGCGCGGATCTGGAAGGACTACATGAGCACGGCGATGGACGGTAAGCCGCAGGAGAGCTTCGAGAAGCCCAGCGAGGAGATCGGCAAGGTCATCTACGGCAACGTGCCGAGCCCGACGCCGACGCCGACGATGACCACGCCGCCCACCACGGCCGCGACGACCCCGCCGACGACTCCCCCGACCACCCCGGCCACGCCGACGACCCCGCCGACGACACCCCCGACCACCCCGCCGTGCACGTCGATCTTCGGCTGCCCGACGACGACCGCCACGCCCACCGGCCCAGGCACCGGCAACGGGGGCGGCAAGAACGGCGGCGGTGGCAACGGCGGGCAGACCGGCGCCCCAGGAACGCAGGAGAACACGGAAAGTACCCGGCAATGACCCGACGGTGATCCGGTACGACCTGCCGGTGAGCCCGATGCGAGAGCCCCCGGAGCCACGACGGCGCCGGGGGCTCTCGCATCCACAGTCCGGTACGGCAGGATGGCGCCATGACGAGCGTGCGTTACCGAGCAAAGGGCGATCGGCGCGAGTTCCCCGTGCGCCCCACGGACGACGACCCGGTCGCCGCGGCGGGCAGCGAGTTCATCGGCGGCCCGGCCGGCCGCCGGGCGCTGTCCGGGCACCGCTGGTGGAACCCGCTGCGGGTGATGGTCCTCGTCGTCATCGGCATGTTCGCGCTCGGCATGGTGCAGAAGACGTCCTGCTACTCCGGGGGCTGGTTCCAGCCGCCGCCCAGCGACCAGCAGTACGCCCACGCCTGCTACTCCGACATCCCGCACATGTACACCCAGCGCGGTTTCGCGAGCGACCTGGTGCCGTACTTCGACCACATCCCCTTCTCGCTCAGCGGCTCGGCCGACATCCACTACCTCGAGTACCCGGTGCTGACCGGGCTGTTCATGGAGGTGGCGTCCTGGCTGACCCCGCACGGATCGGGGCAGCACAACGCGCAGATGTTCTGGATCGTCAACTCCGGGATGCTGATGATCTGCGCGGTCGCGCTGGTGGTGTGTGTCGCGCGCACCAACCGGCGGCGGCCCTGGGACGGCCTGTTCGTGGCGCTGTCCCCCGCGCTCGCCCTGACCGCCACCATCAACTGGGACCTGTTCGCGGTCGCACTGGCGGCCGGCGGCCTGCTGCTGTGGTCGCGGGGCCGCCCTGGCTGGGCCGGGGTGCTGATCGGGCTCGCGGCGGCCGCCAAGCTCTACCCGGTCCTGCTGCTCGGCGCGCTCTTCCTGCTCTGCCTGCGGGCGGGCCGGCTACGGCAGTTCGGCCGGACGCTGGGCGCCGCGGTCGGGGCCTGGCTGGTGGTGAACCTGCCGGTGATCGCCTTCGCGCCGCACGGCTGGGCGCAGTTCTACACCTTCAGCAAGAGCCGCGGCACGGACTACGGTTCGGTGTGGATGATCATCAAGGACCGCAGCGGCAACCCGCTCGACGGGGTCAACGAGTACGGTATCGCCGTCATGCTGCTGCTGTGCGTGGGCATCGCGGCCCTCGCCCTGTACTCCCCGCGCCGGCCGCGGCTGGGCCAGATGGCCTTCCTCGTGGTGGCGGCACTGCTGATCAGCAACAAGGTCTACTCGCCGCAGTACGTGCTCTGGCTGCTGCCGCTGGCGGTACTCGCCCGGCCGCGCTGGCGTGACCTGCTGATCTGGCAGGGCGCCGAGGTGCTGTACTTCCTCGGCATCTGGTACCGGCTGGCGTATCTCAACAGCGCCAAGCACCACGGCCTGACCGCCGACGCCTACCACCTCGCGATCGGCGTGCACGTGCTCGGCGTGCTGTACCTGTGCGCCCTGGTGGTGCGGGACATCCTGATGCCGCAGCACGACGTGCTGCGGCAGGACGGTTCGGACGACCCGGCGGGCGGCGTCCTGGACGGTGCCGAGGACGCCTTCGTCCTCGGCACGCCGGCACACGAGCCCAAGCACGCGTCGGCGGCGCCGGTCCCCTACGCGGACTGAGGGCCCGTTGCGCGGACCGGGAGTCCCCACGCGGACTGACGGTCCACGACGCGGTCGAACTGGGTGGTGGTGTGCCGCAGGTGTGCCACCAGCTCGTCGCCGACCGCGGGCGGTGCCACGTCGCTGGGCAGGTACAGGATCGACACCTGCATGTGCGGCGGCTCGGCGAACCACCGCTGCTTGCCCGCCCAGACGAACGGCGACAGGTTGCGGTTGACCGTGGCCAGGCCGGCCCGGGCCACGCCCTTGGCACGCGGCATCAGGCCGTGCAGCGCCTTGGGCGCCTCCAGTCCGACGCCGTGCGAGGTGCCGCCGGCCACGACCACGAGGTGTCCGTCGGCGGCGGACTTCTCCTGCCGGTAGCCGTACCGCTCGCCCTTGGCGATCCGGGTGACGTCCAGGACCGCGCCGCGGTACTCCGTGGCGTCGTGGTCGCCCAGCCACATCAGCGTGCCGATCCGGGCCCGGAACCGGGTCTGCGGGAACTGCTGCTGGAGGGTGGCCAGTTCGGTCGCGGAGAGGTGGCTGACGAACATCGTGTGCAGCGGCAGCCGGGCTGCCCGCAGCCGTTCCATCCAGCTGAAGACCTCCTCCACCGCGTCGCTGCCGTCGGCGCGGTCCAGCGGCAGGTGGATGGCGAAGCCCTCCAAGCGCACGTCGTCGATCGCGGTGTGCAGCTTGACCAGGTCGTCCTCGGCGACGCCGTGCCGCCGCATGGAGCTCATCACCTCGATCACCACGCGCGCGCCGACCAGCCCGCGTACCCCCTCGACCGAGGAGACCGAGCGGATCGCCCGGTCCGGCAGCGGCACCGGCTCCTCGCCCAGCCGGTAGGGAGTCAGCACCAGCAGGTCGCCGCCGAAGTAGTCCTTGATCCGGGCCGCCTCGTACGTGGTGCCGACCGCGAGCATGTCCGCGCGCAGCCGGGTCGCCTCGTCGGCGAGCCGTTCGTGGCCGAAGCCGTAGCCGTTTCCCTTGCAGACGGGCACGATGCCGGGGAACTGGTCGACCACGGACTGCTGGTGCGCACGCCAGCGCGCGGTGTCGACGTAGAGGGTGAGCGCCATCGCGTGGTCAGGACCTTTCTTCGGTGCTCCCCACGGACCGGGTCCGGGGGGAGAGTCGGCCGGTCAGCGGCGCGACATGTAGATGTCGAGTGCCTTGTGGAGCAGCTTGTTGAGCGGGAAGTCCCACTCGCCCAAGTATTCGGCAGCCTGGCCGCCGGTGCCCACCTTGAACTGGATCAGGCCGAACAGATGGTCCTTGTCGTCCAGGGAGTCGCTGATGCCGCGCAGGTCGTAGACGCTGGCGCCCATCGCGTACGCGTCGCGCAGCATTCGCCACTGCATCGCGTTGGACGGGCGCACCTCGCGCTTGTGGTTGGCAGAGGCTCCGTAGGAGTACCACACATGCTGTCCGACGGTCAGCATGGTCGCCGCCGCGACCGCCTCGCCCTCGTGCATGGCGAGGTACAGCCGCATCCGGTTGGGCTCCTCGCCGTTGAGCGTGGTCCACATCCGCTGGAAGTAGCCCAGCGGGCGGGGCCGGAAGTGATCGCGGGTGGCGGTGATCTCGTACAGGTTCTGCCACACCGGCAGGTCGTCGTAGCCGCCCTGGATCACCTGGACGCCGGCCTTCTCGGCCTTCTTGATGTTGCGGCGCCACAGCTGGTTGAAGCCCTTGAGGATGTCGTCCAGCGAGCGGTTCTCCAGCGGGACCTGGTAGACGTAGCGCGGCTGGACGTCACCGAATCCCGCGCCGCCGTCCTCGCCCTGCTGCCAGCCCATCCGGCGCAGCCGGTCGGCGACTTCGAACGCGCGCGGCTCGACGTACGTGGCCTCGACGTCGCGCAGCCGCTTCACGTCGGGATCGGCGATGCCGGCCTTGACCGCGCCCGCGTCCCAGCGGCGGATGATCACCGGCGGGCCCATCTTCACGGTGAACGCGCCCTGCTGCTTGAGGTGCTTGAGCATCGGCTGGAGCCACTCGTCGAGGTTCGGCGCGTACCAGTTGATCACCGGCCCCTCGGGCAGGTACGCGAGATACCTCTTGACCTTGGGCAACTGGCGGTAGAGCACCAGGCCGACCCCGACCAGCTGGCCGGTGCTGTCGTCGAACCAGCCGAGGTTCTCCGAGCGCCACTCGTTCTTCACGTCGGCCCATGCCGGGACCTGGCAGTGGCTCGCCGAGGGCAGGCTCTGGATGTATCCCAGGTGCTGCTCGCGACTGATGGTCCTCAGGGACAGGCTCATACGGGGCGCTCCCCATGCTCCGACTGCGGGCTTTTGCTGGCCCGAAGCCTACTGCGGGAGGGGAGCGCCGCCGCTACTGCCCGTCAGCCGCTCGATCCGGCTCGGGGCTCCACGGGGAGCCCGGCCGTTCTACGAGAAGCCGCCGTGGGCCATGCCCAGGTAGAAGCCGAGTGCGGCCATGCCCAGGCCGATGATCAGCGCGAAGCGCTCGGCGGTGGTGGCGGAGATGTACTGGCCCCAGGCACCGGTGAGGATGCCGGCCAGCCCGGTCGCCGAGCTGACCACGTGCAGGCTGTGGAACCCGGCCGTGGTGACCGCGACGATGCCGAGCACGAGGGTGACCACGAGGAGCGAGTTCTCCAGTGGATGGCGCTGGCCGTCGGTGTTGAAGGTGAGGTGGTGGGTCCGAGCCGTGGTGGTCCGAGCTGCGTGCTGCTGTGCCATGGGGCACCTCCGTGGTGGAGAGGTGGCGCAAGGTGACGCCCGCCACACCCGATGTCTACAGATTGAGGGCATAACCGGGCGGATTTCAACCCGGGGGACCGACACGGGTACGCTGAGCGGTCTGCACCGGTTCTTTCGCCGGGGAACGGCAGCGCGCCAAGCGCTGTCAGAGCCCCGCGTTACCGTTGCGACGCAAGACAAACCCTCCTGCCACGGAAACGCCGTGGCCGCTGAGTCCAAAGGAGGTGGGTTCCCCTATGCGTCACTACGAGCTCATGCTCATTCTCGACCCCGATCTTGAGGAGCGCGCTGTCTCCCCGCTGATCGAGTCCTTCCTGTCCGTCGTCCGCAGTGGCGGCGGCAGTGTGGAGAAGGTCGACACCTGGGGCCGTCGTCGTCTCGCCTACGAGATCAACAAGAAGCCCGAGGGCATCTACTCGGTCGTCGACCTGAAGGCCACGCCTGACGTCGTCAAGGAGCTGGACCGCCAGCTCAACCTGAACGAGTCGGTGCTGCGGACCAAGGTCCTGCGTCCGGAACTCCACTGATCCGGGTCTCCCGGACCACCGAGAACCGAACCACCGCGTAACCGAGTAGCAGCCACCACCACTGCACCGCCCACCAAGCCAGTCGAGAGGTCATCCCAATGGCAGGCGAGACCGTCATCACGGTCGTCGGCAATCTCGTCGACGACCCCGAACTGCGCTTCACCCCCTCCGGTGCGGCGGTCGCGAAGTTCCGCGTCGCGTCCACCCCCCGCACCTTCGACCGGCAGACCAACGAGTGGAAGGACGGCGAGAGCCTCTTCCTCACCTGCTCGGTCTGGCGGCAGGCGGCGGAGAACGTCGCCGAGTCGCTCCAGCGCGGCATGCGCGTCATCGTGCAGGGCCGGCTGAAGCAGCGGTCGTACGAGGACCGTGAAGGCGTCAAGCGGACGGTCTACGAGCTGGACGTCGACGAGGTCGGCGCCAGCCTGCGCAGCGCCACCGCCAAGGTCACCAAGACCAGCGGCGGCGGCGGTCGCAGCGGCCAGCAGGGCGGCTACGGCGGCGGTGGCGGCGGTGGCCAGGGCGCCGGCGGAGGCAACTGGGGCGGCCAGCAGGGCGGCGGCGGTGCTCCCGCCGACGACCCCTGGGCGACCAGTGCTCCGGCCGGCGGCCAGAGCGGCGGAGGTAGCTGGGGCGGCGGCTCCGGTTCCTCCGGCGGTTCCGGTGGCGGCTACTCGGACGAGCCGCCCTTCTGAGGGCGGACCCTCACACACTTCTTGATTTCACAGGAGAGACACCATGGCGAAGCCGCCCCCGCGCAAGCCGAAGAAGAAGGTCTGCGCGTTCTGCAAGGACAAGACCGTGTACGTGGACTACAAGGACACGAACATGCTGCGGAAGTTCATTTCCGACCGCGGCAAGATCCGTGCCCGCCGCGTCACCGGCAACTGCACGCAGCACCAGCGTGACGTCGCCACCGCGGTGAAGAACAGCCGCGAGATGGCGCTGCTGCCGTACACCTCGACGGCGCGATAAGGAGAGGGTGACCCAGTATGTCGAAGATCATCCTCACCAACGAAGTCAGCGGCCTCGGTGCCGCCGGCGACATCGTGGACGTCAAGCCGGGCTATGCCCGCAACTACCTGATCCCGCGTGGCTTCGCCATCGCGTGGACCAAGGGTGGCGAGAAGGACGTCGAGCAGATCCGCCGCGCCCGGCGGATCCGCGAGATCCACTCGCTGGACGACGCGAACACCGTCAAGGCCCAGCTGCAGGCCGTCAAGGTCAAGCTGAGCACGCGTGCCGGTGACACCGGTCGCCTCTTCGGGTCCATCACCCCGGCCGACATCGCTGCGGCGATCAAGGACGCGGGTGGCCCGCAGGTCGACAAGCGCCGGGTGGAGGTGGCCGCGCCCATCAAGACGCTGGGCGCGCACCGCATCTCGGTGCGGCTGCACCCCGAGGTCGAGGCTGTCCTCGATCTGGAGGTCGTGGCCGCGTAACGCGGCATTTGTTCCACGTGGAACATCGCGAACATGTGGAACAGCGAGGGCCGGCTCCCGTCAGGGGGCCGGCCCTTCGCGTGCCGTCGGTCAGCGACTGGCCCCCGTCACCGCCCAGCGGCCGGACCGGGACCGCAGCCACAGACCCGCGAACCGGGTGAGCATCATCAGTCCCATCGCCCACCACAACGCGGTCAGTCCGCCGCCGACCACCGGCACCACGAAGGCGACCGGTGCGAAGACCACCAGCGTCACCAGCATCGACCAGGCCAGATAGGGACCGTCACCGGCGCCCGTCAGCACGCCGTCGAGTACGAAGACCACCCCGCAGACCGGCTGCGCCAGCGCCACCACCAGCAGCGCGGAGTCGAGTGCCTGCCGCACCGCGGGGTCGGAGGTGAACAGCGGCCCGACCACCGGCCGGGCCAGCACCACCAGCACGCCCAGCACGATCCCGCAGACCAGACCCCACTGGATCATCCGCTGGCAGGCGGCCCGCGCCCCCGCCGCGTCGCCGGCGCCCAGGAAGCGGCCGATGATGGCCTGCCCGGCGATCGCGATGGCGTCCAGCGCGAAGGCGAGCAGCGACCAGACGGTGAGGGTGATCTGGTGGGCGGCGATCGAGGTGTCGCCGAGCCCGGCGGCGACCGCGGTGGCGATCATCAGGACCGCCCGCAGGCTGAGGGTACGGACCAGCAGCGGCACCCCGGCGCGGGCGCACGCGCGGATCCCGGCGAGGTCCGGGCGCAGCACCGAGCGCCACGCGTCAGGGGCCTGCCGCCGGGCGCCGCGGACCACCACGGTGAGGTAGACCGCCGCCATGCCGTTCTGCGCGATGACCGTGCCCCAGGCGGAGCCGGCGATCCCCAGGCCGGCGCCGTAGACGAGGGCCGCGTTGAGCCCGGCGTTGACGGTGAAGCCGGCCACCGCGACGTACAGCGGGGTCCGGGTGTCCTGCAGGCCGCGCAGCACTCCGGTGGCGGCGAGCACCATCAGCATCGCGGGGATGCCGAGTGCGCTGATCCGCAGATAGCTGCTCGCGTACGGGGCCGCCGTGGGGGAGGCGCCGAAGAGGTCGACCAGCCCGGGCGCGGTGGGCAGGACGGCGGCGACGACCAGGGCGCCGATCAGGAGGGCCAGCCAGACGCCGTCCACGCCCTGGCGCAGGGCCGCCGGCAGGTCGCCGGCGCCGACCCGGCGGGAGACCGCGGCAGTGGTGGCGTAGGCGAGGAAGACGAAGACGTTGACCGCGGTGGTGAGCAGTGCCGCGGCGACGCCGAGCCCGGCGAGTTGGGCGGTGCCGAGATGGCCGACAACCGCACTGTCCACCATCACGAAGAGCGGTTCGGCGACGAGGGCGCCGAAGGCGGGCAGCGCGAGTGCCACGATCTCCCGGTCGTGGCGGCGGCGCACGGAGCGGGGCGGCCGGGCGGGGTCGCGTGACGTGGCGGCGTCGATGGCCGGGGGCACTGGACTCACAGCCGAATATCCTAACCGTCCACAGGTAAGAGGTGAAATTACCGTGCACTCATTACGGGCGACTGCGTAGAGTGATCTCCTCCGCGTCGTTTGTCATGATCTTGGTCCGCGAGCAGAAATTTTTCTCCTGCACAGGCTATGGATGAAGAAAGTGCAGGTCAGACGGTGTTTCGCAAGGTGTCCGACAGCTTGTCCACAGCGCTGTCCCAAGGGCTGTACACAGGTTGGGGGCAGTTCTCCACAGCTATGTCGCCGTCGTCCACACCCCCTGTGGATAACCGGCTTGGTGTGGACCGCCGGTGGGCCTAGCGTGGGGCGTCCCCGACCCCGCGAAGTGCGCGCGCCGGGTGGCTCGCTGGACGGATGTGCTGCGGTGAAAACCGGAGCGCCGCCGTGAAAGAGTGGCACGCACGCGGGATCCGGTCGAACCGGCCGGACAGGAGGAGGTGGGGGGAATGAGCCAACCCGAACCCGCCGACGAGCACTGGGCGGACCACCCCCCCGACGAGCGTCCCGCGGTCAGCCAGTTCCGCAAGCGCGGCTCCGGCGGCGCGGACGACAGCCGTTTCTCCGAGGGCGGTGGCGGCTTCGAGCGCGTCCCCCCGCAGGACCTGGACGCGGAGCAGTCCGTCCTCGGCGGCATGCTGCTGTCCAAGGACGCGATCGCCGACGTCGTCGAGGTGCTCAAGGGCGCCGACTTCTACCGGCCCGCCCACGAGACGATCTACAACGCGATCCTCGACCTCTACGCCCGCGGCGAGCCGGCCGACCCCATCACCACCTCCGCCGAACTCACCAAGCGCGGCGAGATCGCCCGCATCGGCGGGGCGCCCTACCTGCACACCCTCGTCAACGCGGTGCCCACCGCGGCGAACGCCGAGTTCTACGCCGAGATCGTGCACGAACGCGCCGTGCTGCGCCGCCTGGTGGAGGCCGGCACCCGCATCACGCAGATGGGATACGCCGCCGACGGGGACGTCGACGAGATCGTCAACAACGCGCAGGCCGAGATCTACGCGGTCACCGAGCAGCGGACCTCGGAGGACTACCTGCCGCTCGGCGACATCATGGAGGGCGCCCTCGACGAGATCGAGGCGATCGGCTCCCGCAGCGGGCAGATGTCCGGCGTCCCCACCGGCTTCACCGATCTCGACTCCCTCACCAACGGCCTGCACCCCGGTCAGATGATCGTGATCGCGGCCCGCCCGGCGATGGGCAAGTCGACGCTCGCGCTGGACTTCGCCCGCACCTGCTCCATCGCGAACAAGATGCCCAGCGTGATCTTCTCCCTGGAGATGGGGCGCAACGAGATCGCGATGCGCCTGCTGTCGGCGGAGGCCCGGGTCGCCCTGCACCACATGCGCTCGGGCACCATGACCGACGACGACTGGACCAAGGTCGCCCGCCGGATGTCCGACGTCACCGAGGCGCCGCTCTACATCGACGACTCCCCGAACCTGTCGATGATGGAGATCCGGGCCAAGTGCCGCCGCCTGAAGCAGCGCAACGACCTGCGGCTGGTGGTCATCGACTACCTCCAGCTCATGCAGTCCGGCGGCTCCCGCCGCCCCGAGAGCCGCCAGCAGGAGGTCTCGGACATGTCCCGTAACCTCAAGCTCCTCGCGAAGGAGCTCGAGGTCCCGGTGATCGCCCTCTCCCAGCTCAACCGCGGTCCCGAACAGCGCACCGACAAGAAGCCGATGGTCTCCGACCTGCGTGAGTCCGGCTCCATCGAGCAGGACGCCGACATGGTGATCCTGCTGCACCGCGAGGACGCCTACGAGAAGGAGTCCCCCCGCGCGGGCGAGGCCGACCTCATCGTCGCCAAGCACCGCAACGGCCCCACCGCCACCATCACCGTGGCCTTCCAGGGCCACTACTCCCGCTTCGTGGACATGGCCCAGACCTGAGCAGTACTCGCCTTGTCGTCCCTACTTGCTGAGCTGCGCGCGCAGCGAGTCGGCGTCCATCATGTACCACATGTGCTTGAATCGGCCGTCCTCGACCTCGTAGAACGCGGTCTCGGCGAAGGAAACGGTGGCCCCGGTGGGAGCCAGGCCGTTCCACTCCCGCTGCGGTGTTCCGGTGTCGATGAGGCGGGCAGCGACATGACCACCGTCGACGAGGAGCTCCTGGATCTCCCATGACAGGTCCGGGACGGCGTCGGTGTGCCGGCGGAACTCGGCCACCATGTCGTCCCGCGCGACCGGAGTGCCGTTCATGATGACCTCGTCGTGCGCGAACTCATCCATGCGATCGAAGTCACGGTTGTTCGCCAGTTCCACATACCGTCGGTAGAAGTCGCGCAGTTCCTCCGGCGTCATCCCCGCGCTCACGTGATTGTTCATTGCGATTTCCCATTCTTTCTTGTGTGACATCACTGTTCACATGGACCGCCCTGCCAGAAGGGCCGCTGACCAGCCGTGCCATGAGACCGACCGATTTCGCTGCCTTGAGGGCCGGAGCAGTTCCACGCCTTGAGTCTCGCTCTGCGCCGGCCGAAGTAAAATGGCCCTGTCCAGCCTCGTACTGGCAGGGCGACCCTCCGATCCCAGGCCTTGTGTGACGACTGGAGACGTGGTCTTGAACTCGCATGAACTTGCCAGCAGCCTGCGTGCGTGGCGTGACCGGGTCTCGCCGGGTGAAGCGGGCCTGCCCGAGGGGGGCCGACGGCGGGTGCTCGGCCTGCGCCGGCAGGAGGTCGCCCAGCTCGCGGGATTGTCGGTCGAGTACCTCGCCCGTCTGGAACAGGGGCGTGCCGGACACCCCTCGGCGCCCGTGCTGATGTCACTGGCCCGCGTCCTGCGGCTGTCCGACCAGGAGCGCGCGCATCTGTTCCGACTCGCGGATCAGGCCGAGCCGCTGTCCGGACAGATCAAGCGCCACATCACGCCCAGCGTGCAGCGCATCCTGGACCGCCTCACCGACACCCCCGTCACCGTCGTCGACGCGTCATGGCAGTGCGTCACCTCCAACGCCCTCGCCAATGCCTTGACCGGGGATTCCTCAGCCCTGCCGCCGCGGGAGCGGAACCTGGTGTGGACCACGTTCACCCACGTGCCCACCCGATATCTGCGCACTGACGACGAGGAGCGTCTCCTGCGCTTGGAAGTGGTCGCTGATCTGCGGGAGGCGTGGGTCCGATATCCGAAGGACACCCTGCTTCGCGGGCTCATCACGGAACTTCGGACGGTCAGTCCCGACTTTGCGGAACTGTGGGAGCAACGCGTTCCTCCTCAGCCCATACCGAGCAGCAGGACGTTCGTGCATCCGGAAATCGGCCCGATCACCCTCGACTGCGACTTCCTCACCGTCCGCGACAGCGATCTCCGTCTCATCGTCTACACCGCAGCGCCCGGCAGTAAAGCCGCCGGGCAACTCGACCTCCTCGCAACAATCGGCCTTCAACAGTTCGGCTGACGCCAGCGCGGAAGCAACGAGAGCAGCGAGGGCCTCAGTGCATGGCACCGGAGTGGAGAACCTACAACTCTCACGGGCCCTGCCGTACTGATGTCGCTGACGACGTCAGCGTGAGACCAGCGCGTGGGGGCTGCTGCTCAGCGACTCGTCTCGTACCTGGTCAGGACCACGCCGCCGGTGAACGTCCGCGTCTCCACCAGGTTCAGCTTCACCCAGCTGTCCAGCTCGGCGAAGAACGGCGTGCCGCCGCCCACCAGGACCGGATGGGTGGCGACCACGTACTCGTCGATCAGCCCGGCGCGCATTGCCGCACCGGCGAGCGTCGCGCCGCCGATGTTCATGGGGCCGCCGTCCCCGGCCTTGAGCCGGGTGATCTCGGCGATCGCGTCGCCGGTGACCAGGCGGGTGTTCCAGTCGACCTTGTCGATGGTCGAGGAGAACAGCACCTTCGGGGTGTCCCGCCAGTTCCGCGCGAACGCGATCTCCGCCGGGGTGGCGTCGGGCTGCTGGTCGCCGGTCGGCCAGTAGGAGCTCATCGTCTCCCACAACTTGCGCCCGTACAGCGACAGTCCACTCGCCTGCTCATGGTCGAGCCAGTACTGGAACAGCTCGTCGCTCGGCGGTCCGCTCCAGCCGATGTCGTCTCCGGCCGCGGCGATGTAGCCGTCCAGGGTCAGGTTCATGGCGTAGATCAGTTTCCGCATGGCCCAGCCTTCCGTCCGTGGGTGTCCGGCGGGTAGACCGGCGCGGCGCGGGAAACTCATCGCTGCGCGACCCGCGCCCTCCGGAGCCCTCGCGGGTGCCGGAGGGGCGCGGGGATCAGGCGGACTTCCTGGTGAAGGTGCCGCGCCAGACCTCGAGGGTGCCGTCGGTGAGTGCGGAGGCGTAGTTGAGGACGCGGGTGTAGCCGTCGTCGAGGAGCATCGGGAGGGCGGGGCCGGGGGGCAGGCCGTGGGCGAAGGTGGTGTCGAGCCACTCCTTCACCCAGGCCGACTCGTTGGCCCATTCGACCGGGGTGAATCCCGCGTCCTGGAGGGAGGCGAGCAGTTCCTCGGGCGGGACGACGAAGCTGTCGGTGCCGTCCAGGGACCAGGGCATCGGCCAGGGCAGGTCGGCGGGGTGCGGTCGGCAGACCTCCCAGACGGCCAGGCGCGCGCCGGGGGCGAGGCGTTCGGCGATGTGGCGGAACCACGCGGTCTTGTCGGGCACGTTCATCTGGACGTGCAGCGTGAGCGCGGCGGCGAAGGGGGCGTCCGGGTGGAAGCTCGCGATGTCCCCGGTGTGGAACCGGACGGAGTCGGAGAGCCCCGCGCGGGCGGTCAGCTCGCGGGCTGCCTCGACGTAGGCGGCAGTGATGTCGACGCCGACGACGTGGTTGCCGGTGCGCCGGGCGATCTGGCGCGCGGGTCCGCCGAATCCGGAACCGACGTCCAGGATGACATCGCCTTCCGCCAGGGCGAGGCCGGGGATGAGCAGGTCGACGGCCTCGGCGCCGCCGATGTGGAACTGGTCGAGGTTGTCCAGGGCTCCGCCGGCCGCGGCGTCGACCTCCGGGTGAGCGCTCAGCAGCCGGTCGATCGCCTGGTCGACGTCGGGTTCTCCGTAGGTCATGGCAACCGGGTCCTTGGGTTCGGGGCGGGTACGGCCGCGCCGGGGTGGGACACGGAGGCCCCGGGCACCCGGCACGGTTGAAGGGTACGCAGAGTCGGTTGATTTTTTCTACCACTCGATAGGGGAAATCAACCCACCAGGTCCTACGCTGGACCCATGCGGAGCTATGGCCAGTACTGCTCGATCGCCCGGGCCCTCGACATCGTGGGAGACCGCTGGACGCTCCTGGTCGTACGGGAGCTGATGCTGCAGGGCCCCTGCCGGTTCACCGACCTGAAGAAGGGGTTGCCGGGCGTCGCGGCCAACCTGCTGTCGGCGCGCCTCAAGGAGCTCGAGGCCGCCGGACTGCTCACGCGCGAGGACGCTCCGCCGCCCGTCGCCACCGCGCTGTACGCCCTGACCGAGGACGGCCGCGCGCTGGAGCCGGTGCTCAGGGCGCTCGGACTGTGGGGCCTGCGGTTCATGACCGAGGAACGGCCGGACGACTCGTTCCGGGCGCGCTGGCTGGCGTACGCCCCGGCGTGGTTCACCACCGACGCCGACCCCGGCGCCCCGCCCGCGGTCATCCAGGTCGTCGCGTCGGGAGAGCCGGCCGTCATCGAGGTACGGGACGGCCGGATCCACAGCCGGACCGGCCGTGTCACGGACCCGGATCTCCTGCTGGAGGGCCCGCCCCGCGCCGTGCTCGGACTGCTCACCGGCGTGATCGATCTCGAACTCGCCCAGGGGCTCGGCCTGTCCGTCCGCGGCCGGCGTGAGCTGCTGGCCAGGCTCCGCCCGGTCCCGCGCGACTGACCCGGTCCCGCGCGACCGGCCCGAGCCCGACCCCCGGCCCGGGCCCGCACCGCGATCAGCGCTGAGCCCGAGCGGCCGGCGGGAGCGTCGGAGGACTGCCGGGCGGATCGGTCAGGATTCGAGAAGCGCCGCCCGTGGGCCGTGCCTAGCATCGTCGGCATGGACCTCACGATTCACACCAGCTTCCTTCCGCACGACGACCCGGACGCGTCCGTGGCCTTCTACCGCGACGTCCTCGGCTTCGAGGTCCGCAGTGACGTCGGGCAGGGCAAGATGCGCTGGATCACGGTCGGCCCCGTCGGCCAGCCCAGCACCTCCCTCCTCCTCGCACCGCCGGTCACCGATCCCGGGGTCACCGAGGACGAGCGCCGCACCATCCAGGAGATGATGGCCAAGGGCACCTACGGCTGGATCCTGCTCGCCACCCGGGACCTCGACGCGACGTTCGAGAAGGTGCAGGCCGGCGACGCGGAGGTCGTCCAGGAGCCGACCCGGCAGCCGTACGGCATCCGGGACTGCGCCTTCCGCGACCCCGCGGGCAACCTCGTCCGTATCCAGGAACTCGGCTGAGCCGACGTGCGGCGCCGGGGGGACGTCCTCCCGCGGGTCCGCCCCTGCCCGCGCACAGCTCACGTGTCCTGCGGGGCGGACCGTCGTACGGGGGCGTCGTACGCAGGACCGTCGCACGGAGAACCGTCGGCCCGAGGACGGTCGTACCGCTCACCTCGACAGAAAGGCCTCCTGCCATGTGCCACCCCTCGTGGGGGCGCGCGCGGACCGAGGCGCAGCGCCTGAGCGACCTCGCCCGCCTGCGCCGGGTCCGGGACCGCATCGACCGGGACTACGCGCAGCCCCTCGACGTCGAGGCGCTCGCCCGGGGCGTGCACATGTCCGCCGGACACCTCAGCCGCCAGTTCCGGCTGGCGTACGGCGAGTCGCCGTACGCGTACCTGATGACGCGTCGCATCGAGCGCGCGGCGGCGCTGCTGCGGCGCGGCGACCTCAGCGTCACCGAGGTCTGCTTCGCGGTCGGCTGCTCCTCGCTCGGCACCTTCAGCACCCGCTTCGCCGAATTGGTTGGTGTGCCGCCGAGCACCTACCGGCGGAGCGCGGCGGGCGCCGCGGCGGGGATGCCGCCGTGCGTGGCGAAGCAGGTGACCCGGCCCACCAGGACGCGGCAGGCGCCCTTCGCCGAGCCGCAGCCGGCCTGAGGCGAACCACCGGCTGACCGTGTGCGGGCCGGAACCCCACCCGCCTCAGAGGCACCCGTCCCGTCGTCCTGACCTGCCACGGAACGCCCCGCCCGGCCCGCGAGATGATCGCGTCATGACTGAGATCGTCTTGATGTCGGACCCGAAGGTCGCCGCCATACCCGTCCGGGAGTGCGGCGAGCGGCTCGTGGACGTGCGCACGGACAGCCCCCTGCTGGTCGATCGGCGCAAGTGGCAGGACTCCGCGGGTGCCTTCGGTCACCTGAGGGAAGGCGTGCTCGACCGCCTCCTCGACGCGGAGTCCCGACTGCCGCAGGGCATACGGCTGCTGTTCGTCGAGGGCTACCGCCCGCCGTCCCTGCAGCTCCGCTACTTCGACACGTACGCGGCCACGCTGCGCGCCGATCACCCGGAGTGGTCCGCCGAGCAGGTCCGCTCGGCGGCCAGCCGCTACGTGTCCCCTCCCGAGATCGCGCCGCACAGTGCCGGAGCGGCCGTCGACCTGACGCTCGCCGACGCCGACGGGCGTGAACTCGACCTGGGCACCCGCATGAACGCGACTCCCGAGGAGAGCGCGGGCGCGTGCTACACGCACGCCGACGGCATCGGCGAGGACGCCCGCGCCCACCGCGACCTCCTGGGCACCGTCCTCACCGCTGCCGGCCTCGTCAACTACCCGACGGAGTGGTGGCACTGGTCCTACGGGGACCGCTACTGGGCCCTGCAGACCGGAGCGGACGCCGCCCCCTACGGTCCCCGGGAACTCGACTGAGCTCGGCCGCACCCGGCTTCCCGACGATGCCACTCAACGGGTGGTGAAGGCACCGCCGTTGACGTGCAGGGTCTGGCCGGTGATGTGGCGGGCGCCCGGGGAGGCGAGGAAGAAGGCGGTCTCGGCGATGTCGCCCGGGGTGCCGGGCCGCCCGTTGTGGGTTTCCTGGATCAGGGCCGCGTGGCGGGCGTCGGTCATGCCGCCGCGGAAGAACTCGGTGCCGGTGACGTAGCCGGGGGAGATGACGTTGCTGGTCAAGCCGTGCGGGGCGAGTTCCGCGGACAGCGACGTGCTCCACGCGCCGAGGGCCGCCTTCGCCGCGCCGTAGGACCCGCCGCGCCGCTCGGCGCCGATCGAGCCGATGCTGATCACGGCGCCGCCGTCGGCGAGGCTGTCCCGCACGGCGGCGGTGGTCAGCACCGCGCTGAGCAGGTTGCGGCCGAGGCTGGAACTCCACTGGGCGAGCAGGGCCTCCAGCGGCGGGAGACCGTCAGGGGACGGTGCGGGGAGCCCTCCGGCCGCGTTGACCAGCACGTCGACGGTGGGGAGTTGAGCGGCGAGGGCCGCGGTCGGGCCGGGGTCGGTGGCGTCGCAGACGATGCCGCGCGCGCCGAGATCCTTCGCGGTGCGTTCCACGGTGTCGGCGTGCCGCCCGGTCAGGACGACCTGGGCGCCGTCGGCGGCGAAGCGTGCGGCGATGGCACGGCCGATGCCGCCGCTTCCTCCGGTGACGAGCACGGTTCGGGTCAAGGGATCGCTCCTCATGCTGCCTGGTGGTACCTCCACCTGCTACGTTTAGAGCTAAACATAGTGCGCGGTGCGCAGACAAGGGGGATTCCGCCATGGCCCACGGCTCGCCGGACGCGCACCCGGAGGTGCCGCCTGACGCTTCGCGGGACGCACCGCCGGACGACCGGCCGGCCTCCTCCGAGGACTCCCCGCCGCTCTACCCCGCGGCCGCGATCGCCGCCGCCTGGCAGCGGGAACGCCCGGGCACCCCGACCGCGTCGATCGAGGTCGTCACGCCCATCCGGCGGCTGGCCAAACTCTTCGCCGACGACCGCAACCGGGTGCTGCGCGCCGCCGGCATCGACGCGGCCACCCTCGACCTGCTGTCCGTGATCCGCCGCTCGGGCCCGCCCTACGCCCTGTCCACCCGCGAGATCGCCCGCCGCACCCTGGTCACGGCCGGCGCCGTCTCCCAGCGGGTGGCGCGCGCGGAGGACGGCGGCCTGGTCCGCCGCGGCCCGGCACCGACCGGCGGCCGTACGGTGCTGGTCGCGCTGACGGCCGACGGCCACGCCCTGATCGAGCGCTCCGTCGACGCGGTGCTCGGGCGCGAGGCGACGCTCGTGGCGGGCCTGTCCCCGGAGGAACGCGCCCTCCTCGTGGGGCTGCTGGACAAGCTGTCCACCGACGTCCGGGCGCGGACGGCCGAGCCCATGCGCTGAGAGGATCCGCCGAGCCGATGCCAGGACCTACGCTCCGGGAGTGCCCTCCAGCGTCTGCGCGATCGCCGCCCGCAGGAAGGCCCGGGCGCGGCGGCCGCGCCGGATCCGGCCCGGGAGGGACAGCGGTACGGGGGTGCCGTAGCGGCGCGCGCGGATACCGGCGAGGAGGTCGGCCGGGGCGCCCAGACCGGCGAGGGCGTCGAGCGCCTGACCCTTGGTGAGCAGGCGGCCGTCGGCGAGGGTGGTGCGCGCGCGGGCGAGCGTCAGCAGGCCGTGGTCCACCCAGATGTCCTGGAGCCAGCGCTTCCGCGCGGCGGTCGCCGGCAGCCAGTAGTCCCTGAGGTCGGCACGGACGAACGCCGCCAGCTCCGCGTCACTGACGGCCGGGAGGAGCGCGCTGGGGGCGGGACCGTGCAGTGCCAGGTCGCCGTTGTGCAGTTCGCGGCGGGTCACCTCGGTGACGGGCCGGCGGAACAGCTCCTGGTGGGCCCAGGTCAGATGGTCCAGTCCGGGGTCGGCGAGCCGGTCGCGCACCATGTACGAGCAGTGCAGCTTCTCCGCGAGCGGGAACCGTTCGGCCAGCTCCTCGTGCAGCCGGGCGAGCCCGCGTTCCTCGGCCTCGCCCGGGGCCGACTCGACCACCGCGATCAGGTCGAGGTCACTGCGGCCGGGCTGGAAGTCGCCGAGCGCGAGCGAGCCGTGCACCCACAGCGCGGTCAGTGGCAGCGTCTCGCGCAGCCCGGCGAGGAACCGGCTCGTCAGTGGCGCCACCTCTTCGTGCATCCCGTCACTCTTGCATCCGGGCCGGCGGCCGGAAAGGGGGCACCCCCGCGGCCCGTTCGGACCGCGGGGGCGCTCTGCCGGCAGGTGCGGGGCTGCCGTCAGGTGGCCGTCCAGACGAACGTCGCGGAGCCCTGCGAGCCCGCCGCGTTCCGGCCGGTGACCGTCACCGTCCAGGTGCCGGCCTTCTCCGCCGCGCCGGTGAACGTGCCGTCCGCCGAGAGCGAGATACCCGGCGGCAGGCCGGTCGCGGTGTAGCCGACGCCCGTGGAGTTCTTGCCGTACGCCCAGCTGACCTGCCGGTGCACCGGGCTGCTCATGCCGTACGGGTCGGGTACGGAGAGCGGCGCGGCGGTCGCGGCCGGACCCGAGGCCGCGGCCTTCGGGCTGACGACCGCGGCCAGGTTGCCGTTGACGGTGGTCGGCACGGTGAGCGTGCCGGTCAGCGGCAGGTTCCGCGAGGAGTCGCCGACCAGGATCTGGTAGCTGCCCGCCGCGGTCGTCCAGTTGCTGCCGGAGGTGTTCCAGTAGGCCAGGTCGTGCGTGCTGACCGTGAACGTCAACGTCTGCGACTGGCCCGGGTTGAGCGTGACGCGCTGGTAGCCGCGCAGCTGGTGCACGGGCTCACCGGTCGATGCCGGGTCCCCCACGTAGAGCTGTGCGACCTCGGTGCCGGCCCGCGATCCGGTGTTGGTGACCGTGGCGTGCACGGTCGCCGTCCCGCCGGACAGCGCGCCGACCTGGAGGTTGCCGAACCCGAAGGTGGTGTACGACAGTCCGTAGCCGAACGGGAAGAGCGGGGTGATGTTCTTCGCGTCGTACCAGCGGTAGCCGACGTCCAGGCCCTCGCTGTACTGCACCTGCCCGTTGGTGCCCGGCCACTGCGCCGGGGTGCTCGCGGGCACGTCGGCCAGCGACTTGGGGAAGGTCACCGGCAGCTTCCCGGACGGGTTGACGTCGCCGAAGATCAGCGCCGCCATCGCCGTGCCGATCTCCTGGCCCGGGTAGAAGCCCTCGAAGACGCCGGCGACCTGGTTCAGCCATGGCATGTTGATCGCCGAGTTGTTGTTGAGCACCACGATGGTGTGCGGGTTGGCCGCGGCCACCTGGGCGATCATGTCGTTGTCGCTGACCGAGCTGCCACCGTTGTTCGGCAGGTCCAGCGTGGTGCTGTCGTGCTCCTCGTTCCCGTAGTTGTCGGACGCGTAGACGACCGCCACGTCCGAGTTGCGGGCCAGCGTGACCGCCGCGTTGAGGTCGGTCGCGTCGTTGTACTGCACGGTGGTGCCGGTGCCCGCGACCCGGTTCTGCATGCCGGTGATCGGCCAGACCGTGCCGGAGCTGGTGGTGGTGGCACTGCCGCCGCCGATGGTCTGCACGCCGGCGCCGCCGTCCCAGCCGATCACGGCGATCGACTTGGTGGTGGCGGTGGACAACGGCAGGATGCCGTTGTTCTTCAGCAGCACCGCGCCCTCCTCGGCGCCCTGGAGCGCGACCTGCTGGTGGGCGGTCGTGGTGACCGTCGCCCCGGTCGACCCGCTGGGCGCCTTGTCGAACAGGCCGAAGGCGAAGTACTGGGTGAGCAGCCGGCTGGTCATGGTGTCCAGCGTGGCCTGGCTGACGGTGCCGTTGGCCACCGCCTGGGCGAGGAAGTCGGCGTAGAAGTACCCGTTGGGCATCTCCACCGTCAGACCCGCGTTGGCGGACTCCTGCGTCGAGTGCGTGCCGCCCCAGTCGCTGGTGATGAAGCCGCCGAAGTTCGCCTGCTGGTAGAGGCCGACGTTCATCAGCGCCGGGTTCTGGCAGGCGGGCACGTTGTTGACCACGCTGTAGGCGCACATGGCCGCCGCCGGCGAACCCTGCTGGACCGCCGCCTGGAAGGCGGGCAGGTACAGCTCCTGGAGCGTGCGGTTGTCCACGATGACCGTGCCGGCCGGGTTCTCGATGTTGTAGACGGCCACGTGCTTCATCTCGGCCATCACGCCCTGGCTCTGGATGCCCTTGATGTCGGCCGTCGCCATCTGCCCGTTGAGGTACGGATCCTCGCCGAACGTCTCGAACGCCCGGCCCCAGCGCGGGTCGCGGACGATGTTCAGCGTCGGGCCGAGCGCCACCTGCGCGCCCTTGCCGGCGAACTCCGCGCCGATCGCGGCACCGTACTGCTGCTCGAGCGTGGTGTCCCAGGTGGCCGCCGAGGCGTTCGCGGACGGCATCTGGGTGACACCGCCGAGCCCGTCGCCCACGCCGTGCGGACCGTCCTGCAGCCCGATGGCGGGGATGCACAGTGACGCGATGCCGTTGATGTTGCCGATGTACGGCGAGGAGTTGTTGTTGCCGTGCAGGATCGACACCTTCTCGGCGTTGGTCATCTCCGCCATCACCTGCGCGACCCGGTCGGACACCGGCGCGGTCGAACCGACCCACGGGCAGTCGCCGTTGCCACCGGTCGGCGGGGTGCCGGTGCCGCCCGGGGTGAGGACGGTGAACTCCCAGAGCGAGTAGCCGTACTGCGTCGCGCGCTGGGTGCCGTACATCCGCACGTAGCGCCCGGTGCCCGTGAAGGACAGGTTCTCCGTCCCCCCTGCGCCGGTCGTGGTGGAGTACACGGTGTTCCACGTGGAACCGTTGTCCGAGACCTGGATCTGGTACGCCTTCGCGTACGCGGTCTCCCAGGTCAACTGGGCGCCGCAGATGCTCTGCGACGAGCCGAGGTCGACCTGGACCCACTGCGGGTCGGAGGCCGCACTCGACCACCGGGTGCCCGCGTTGCCGTCGAAGGCCGCTGCCGCGGGCGTGCCGTCGTTCTCGGTGGAGGACGCGCTGGACGGCTTGCCGAGCGCGGCGTTGGTGTCGCCGCACGACGCGGGCGGGGTGCTCCCGCCTCCGGAGCCGCCGTAGACCTGGAACTCCCAGAGCGAGTAGCCCCACTGGGTGCCGCGCTGGGTGCCGTACATCCGCACGTAGCGGCCGTTGCCCGTCACGTTCAGGGTCTGGGTGCCGCCGGTGCCGGTGGTGGTGGAGTAGATCGTCGTCCAGTTGGAGCCGTTGTCCGAGGTCTGGATCGTGAACGCTTTGCCGTACGCCGTCTCCCAGTTGAGCACCACCTGGGTGATGGGCTGGCTGGAGCCGAGGTCGACCTGGATCCACTGCGGGTCGGACGCGGCGCTCGACCAGCGGGTGCCGGTGTCCCCGTCGACCGCGGCGTTGGCGGTGAAGGCGTCCTGGACGGAGGAGGCGGTGGCCGGCTTGCCCTGCGAGAGCAGTTGCGGCGCGGCGGCGTGGGAGGAGGTCGGGTTCAGCGAGAGGTACGCCGAGGCGATGAGGACCAGGGCGAGCAGGAGGATTCCCTGCGGTGATCGTCGGAAACGTTTACGGCCCGGGTAAGAGAGCCCGCGTGGGGTGACCCTCATGTGTGTACTCCTGAATGTCGGGTTGCTACCTGCGAGTTGGGGGGACCGACAGATGGTGCGGAGCCGGAGAGCGAAATGCTGAGAGCGCTCTCTGGCCGTCGCGATGGTCACGCCCATCCATGGGGGGTGTCAACCTTTCTGACAAGGCCGGCCGGGGGAAACCGCTTGCTCCTCCTGGTAGTTGACCGGGAAGCGCGTAGGCGTGGTGAGAGGCTGGGGTCATGGACGACACGCACGAGGCACCCGGCGGCGCGGCCGGCGATCCACCCGAGGACGGGGCGGACCGCGGCCGGGCGGAGCGGATCAAGGTCGAACTGGAGGGCGTCCCGGCCACGCTGCTGTGGAACCTGGCCAACCGAGCGGCCGAGGCGCGGCGCCCGCCCGGGAACCGGCTGCTGGACGACCCGCACGCCGTGGACCTGGTGGACCGGATCGACTACCCCTTCGAGCGCTTCGGCAGCGGCATCATGGCGCAGTGGCATGCCCTGCGGGTGCGCGCCTTCGACGACGAGGTGAGCCGGTTCCTCGCCGAGTACCCCGGCGGCACCGTCGTCGCACTGGGCGAGGGCCTGGAGACGCAGTTCTGGCGGGTGGACGACGGCCGCGTGCGCTGGCTGACCGTCGATCTGCCCGAGACGGTCGCGGTGCGCTCCACCCTGCTGCCCGACGACCCGCCGCGCCGCCGCACCGTGGCCCGCTCGGCGCTCGACCTGGAGTGGATGGACGAGATCACCGAGGACGACGTGGCCAAGGGCGTCCTCGTCACCGCGCAGGGGCTGTTGATGTACCTGCCCGAGCGCGAGGCCAAGGGACTGATCGCCGCGTGCGCGGAGCGCTTCCCCGGCGGCTGGTTCCTGTTCGACGCGCTGCCGCGCGCGCAGGTCGCGCAGAACCAGGCGGGCCGGATGGACGCGCGCGACGGCAGCTACCGTGCGCCGCGCTGGCAGTGGGGGATGGACTACCGGGAATACCCCAAGGTCGCGTCCGCGTCGCCGCTGATCACCTCGGTCCGCAGCCTGCCGCTGGCGCGCGGCCGGGGCCTGTACGCGATCGCGCCGGTCTCCCACCGCATTCCCGGGGTACGGTCGATGCGGATGTCGATCATCTCGGTCCGCTTCGGCGCGGCCGGCCAACGCAGGCAGGACGCGGACGGGTAGCGGCGCCGCGCCGGCGTACCGCCCATGGCGGTACCTCCGGTGGCGCCGCCGGCCGTGCGCACGGTGCCGGGTCCGCGGACCCGGGAGAAGGGCAGGGGGGCGCGTGACCATCGCAACCGACTCTCCGCAGGAGTACGACGGCGGGCTGCTGCCCGCCACGGCCCGGGCACTCATGCACCGCCTGGCGGTGGAGCAGTCCCGGGGGCGGGCCCCGTCGGTGGTCGGCGGGGTGGTCCGGGACGGGGCGCTGGTGTGGAGCGGTTCGCGCAGCATGATCGACGGTCATGCTCCGGACACCGACATCCAGTACCGGATCGGTTCGCTGACCAAGTCCTTCGTGGCCGTGCTGGTGATGAGGCTGCGCGACGAGGGTCGGCTGGCGCTCACCGACCCGTTGGAGCAGCACCTGCCGGGCACCTCGGTGGGCGGGGTGACGATCGGTCAACTCCTCGCGCACACCTCGGGGATCGCCTCCGAGACGCCCAGCCCCTGGTGGGAGCGCACTCCGGGCGATCTGCGACCCGAAGTGGCCGATGTACTCGGTGCCGCGCCGGTGAAGCACCCGGCGGGGCGCCGGCACCACTACTCCAACCCCGGCTTCGCCCTGCTGGGCGCCGTGGTGGCGCGGCTGCGCGGCAAGCCGTGGGACGTGGTGCTCCAGGAGGAGGTGCTGGACCCGCTGGGGATGTCCCGGACCAGCCTCCAGCCGCGGCCGCCGGCCGCGGGCGGGTTCGCCGTGCACCCGTGGGCGGACGTGATGGTGCCGGAGGCCGTCCAGCAGACCGGTGTGATGGCGCCGGCCGGTGAACTCTGGTCGACGGTGGCCGATCTGGCCCGCTGGGCGGCGTTCCTGGCCCGCGGCCAGGAGGGAGTGCTGGCCGCGGCGACGGTGGCGGACATGCGCGAGCCGGCCGCGCCCGGCGACGCGAGCGCCCCGGACGCGGGGTACGGCCTCGGAATCCAGATCCTGCGGCACCGCGGGCGCACCCTGATCGGCCACACCGGTTCCATGCCGGGCTTCCTGGCGACGGTGTGGGTCAGCATCGAGGACCGGCTGGGCGCGATCACGCTGGCGAACTGCACGTCCGGGCCTTCGGTGAGCACCCTCGCGGCCGAACTCCTGGCGATCACCGCCGACGCCGAACCCGTCTTCCCGGAACCATGGCGGCCGGCCGACTCCCTCGACCCGGCCCTGCTCGAGCTGGCGGGGCCCTGGTACTGGGGCACCAACTCCTACGGGCTGCGGGTGCGCGCCTCGGGCGACCTGGACCTGGGGCCGCTGACCGGCCAGGGCCGTGGGACACGGTTCCACGTGGAACCGGACGGCACCTGGACCGGCCGCGAGGGGTACTACGCGGGCGAGACGCTCCGGGTGGTGCGCCGGCCGGACGGCACGCTCAGCCATCTGGACCTGGGCTCCTTCGTCTTCACACGCGCGCCGTACGACCCGAACGCCCCGGTGCCGGGCGGGTTCCCGGGCTGGAGCTGACGGCCGGGCCGTCCGCGTCCTGCTCGCCCGCCGTCGTGAGGTCCCCCGCCGTGCGTCCCGCCGGGGTGCGCAACAGCACCCCGGCGAGGAGGGCCGCGGCGACGAGCAGCCCTGCGGCGACCACGAAGGCCAGGTGGTAGCCGTCGGCGAGCGCCGCGGTCGCGGACCGGCCGGCGGCGAGCCGGTGGTCGGTGCGGGTGCCGGCGATGGACGCCAGCGTCGCCAGCCCCAGCGCGCCGCCGATCTGCTGCGCGGTGTTGAACACCCCTGAGATCAGGCCGGAGTCGGCCGGACCGGCCTCCGCCATGCCGAGCGTCAGCAGCGACGGCATGGTCAGCCCGAACGCCACCCCCATCAGCACGATCGGCGGCAGGATGTCGGCCACGTACGAGGCATGGCCGCCCGAGGGGGTGCGAGCCAGCAGCAGGAAGCCGCCCGCGAAGAGCACCAGGCTCGGCAGGAGCACGGCGCGCTGTCCGAAGCGGGCGCCGAGGCGGGCGGACAGACCCAGCGACATCACGCCGATCACCACCCCGGTGGGCGCCAGCGACAGCCCGATCTCCAGCGGGTCGTAGCCGAGTACGTGCTGGAGGTACAGCGAGGTCATGAACTGGAAGCCGAACCCGCCGGCAATCACCAGCACCTGGACGGCGTTCGCGCCCGCCACGATCCGGGACCGGAAGATCCGCAGCGGCATCAGCGGCTGAGCGGCCCGGGCCTGGCGAATCAGGAAGGCGGCGAGCAGCACGAGGGCCGCGGCGCCGAACCCGGCGGTGGAGCCCGAAGTCCAGCCGCGATCGGTGGTCTTGACGATGGTGTAGACCCCGAGCATCAGGGCGGCGGTGACCAGCACCGCACCGGACACGTCGACCCCGCGCAGCCCGCGGTCGGGCTCGGCCTGGTGGGAACCGGCGGCCCCGGCCGGGCGGTCATCCGGCAGCAGTCGCAGGCTCAGCACCGTGGCGGCCAGGCCGATCGGCAGGTTGACGAAGAAGATCCAGTGCCAGTTGATCGCCTGGGTGAGGATGCCGCCGGCCAGCAGGCCGAGGACCCCGCCCGCGGACTGGGTGAAGCTGTAGATGCCCATCGCCCGGGCCCGGCCGTGCGGGTCGGGGTAGAGGGCGAGGACCATGCCGAGCGCGACCGCCGAGACCATCGCCCCGGCGGCGCCCTGCACGAAGCGGGCGGCGATCAGGAGGCCGGCGGAGTCCGCGATCCCGCACAGGAACGAGGCGAGAGTGAAGGCGGCGAGCCCTCCGACCAGGACGCGACGCCGGCCGAGCAGGTCGCCGAGCCGGCCGGAGAGCAGCAGCAGGCCGGCGAAGGCGATCAGGTAGGCGTTCACCACCCAGGCGAGGTTGGCCTGGGAGAAGCCGAGGTCACGCTGGATGGACGGCAGCGCCACGTTCACGATGGTGCCGTCGAGGATGATCATCAGGGTGCCGGCGCTGAGGACGGCGAGCGCCGCTCCCCGCGATCTGACGGCCGACGAGCCCGGGGAGCCCGGGGATGCGGAGCGGTCCGGGGAATCGAGGACTGGCATGGGGTCGCCTCCTGGCGGATGGGTGAGCCAGGAACGACCGTAGCAGATAGTTTTGTTGAGGACTATCTTTTACGGGCCTACTTGGTGTGAGGGCCTCCGTGCCGCCGAAACCCCTTGCTTCCAGGGCTCCTTGCTTCCGGTGCTGCGGCCCGGCCGGGGTTCACTTGCGGGACTGTCGCGGACGCCGCACCCCCTGGCTTCCGTCCGGGCAGTCGACGGGATCGGCGAGGTGTCCGGTGGCCAGCCGGTTCAGCGCGGCGACGAAGGTGGCCCGCTCCTGCTCGGGCAGCGCGCCGAGCACGTCCGCGTGCACGCGGTCGACGATGCCCTGGCCGGTGGACGCGACCTGCTCACCCTTCGGCGTGACCTTGATGATCCGGGCGCGCCGGTCGTGCGCCGAGGGCACGCGCGCGGCCAGTCCGTCCCGTTCCAGCTGGTCGACGGTGACCACCATCGTGGTCTTGTCCAGGTCGGACAGCTCCGCGATCTGGGCCTGGGTCCGCTCGGCCTGGGCGGCGTGGGCGAGTACGCAGTGTGCGCGCGGTGACATCCCGATCTCCGCGAGGGCGGCCGTCATCCGCGTGGCCAGCACGTGGGCGGTGTGCTGGAGCAGGAAGGAGACGTCCGTGGTCATCGTGGGTGTGGGCGCGGTCTCGACGGTCATGTGTCGAGGGTAGCAAAATAGGTCAGCTACGGGATTGTTTGGTGGTGGACCTATATTCGGCCGATGGGCGGTCACGGCGAGTGTTCCACGTGGAACACTGGGCCTGTCCGTCGCGCTGACTGGAAGGCGTGCCCGCGGGCGGGGGAGGGCCCGGCGCGGGGATCGGAACGAACCGGACCCGGTCGGGGCCGCGAGCGAGGAGGGACCAGGATGGCGCGACTGCACATCTTCGACATGGATGGCACGCTGTTGCCCGGCACGTCCGCCAGCATGGAGATCGCCCGCCGGATCGACAGGGTTAGCGAGTTCCGGGAACTGGATGCGGCACTCGTCCACGGCGAGATCGACTCGTACGACTACGCGCGGCGGGCCTACCGGATGTGGTCCGCGCTCACCGAGCACCATGTGGCCGGTGCCTTCGCGGAGGCGCCCTGGCTGACCGGCATACGTGAGGTCTGGGCCGACATCACCGCACGCGGTGACCACTGCGCGGTGATCTCGCTCTCCCCCGACTTCTTCGTGACCCGGCTGCGCACCTGGGGCGTGCACCACGCCCGCGCCTCGGTCTTCCCCGCCTTCCCCTTCGCACCAGGTGCCGTCCTCGACCCGTCCGGGGTCCTGATGCCCGAGTCGAAGGTGGCGATCGCCGACGAGCTCTGCGCCCACTACGGGGTCGGCCGCGCCGACTGCGTGGCCTACGGCGACTCGCTGTCGGACACGAAGCTGTTCGGAGTGGTGCCCGTCTCCGTCGCGGTCAACGGCGACGACCATGTGAGCGGCCTGGCCACCCACGCGTACACCGGCGGCGACCTGCGCGAGGCGTACGCCCTGGTCACCGACTCCTGATCGACTGGTGTCCCCAAGCCGGAGGGGTCAGCCGAGGTCGGGGCCGAGCAGGCCGAGCACGCCCTCGATGTTCGCGTCCAGATAGTGCCGCAGGGTCAACGGCACGATCTCCACGGAGGCGAGTCCCATCCGTGTGAAGGGCACCCGCACCACCTCGTAGGTGCCGCACGGCTCGTCGATCTCCGGGCCGTGCCGCCGGTCGAGGTCCATCGAGTCCAGCCGGCAGGCGAAGAAGTACTGCACCTTCACGCCGTGCGCGCCGTCGTCCGTGATGTGCTCGACGGTGTCGACGAAGGCGGGCACCGCATCGGTGATCTTGCCACCCAACTCCTCGTCGATCTCCCGGTGCAGGGCGGCGAGGATCCCGGCGTCGTCGTCCTCGACCCCGCCACCGGGGGTGAGCCAGTACGGAGCGAGGCCGGGCTTGGTCCGCTTGATCAGCACGAGCCGGTCACCGTCGAGGATGATCCCGCGGGCAGTGCGCTTGACCACCGGTCGGGTGGAGGGACTGGGAGACGAGTCCGGAGGCATGCCTGACATCTGCCGCGAGGGACCCCCGGGCAAACGTGCCCGGGTCCGGGAAATCGTCGCCGGTCGCCGCTGTCACCGCTGCGATGCCGGCGGCGAACGGCCGTGCGAGCCGCGGGTGCTCCTGACCTTCCCCGCGTCGCCCTCCCCCGCCTCGTCCTTCCGCTGTCGCGCGCGCCGTTCGCCGGTTCTGCCTCCGCCGGTTCGCGCCCGGCCGCGGCTCACACGCCTGCCGCGTACCGCCAGAAGTCCTGCACCTGCGGCGTGGGCACCGGACTGGCCACGCCGACCTGGGTGAAGAGGAGGTGGACCGAGCCGGTCGACGGCACGACGTGGGCCGACGTGCCGGTCCCGCCGACCCAGCCGTAGCGGCCCGGGACGTTCCACGGTTCGACGGCCTCGACGTCCACGCTGCCGCCGTAGCCCCAGCTCTGGCCCTCCAGGAACAGCGGGCTCGCCTCGCGCTGGGCCGGGGTGAGCCGGTCGGTCGTCATCAGCCGCACCGACCGGGTCGACAGCAGGCGCCGCCCGTCGGCGGTGGCGCCCTCGGCGAGCAGCATCCGGCCGAACGCGAGCCAGTCGTCGACCGTCGAGACCAGGCCGCCGGCACCGGACGCGAAGGGCGGCATGGTGCTCCACTGGCCGTCCGGCCCGTCGACCAGCTCCAGACCACCGGAGTCATCGGCCCGGTAGTAGCTGGTGAGGCGGTCCCGTTTGGCGGCCGGGACGGTGAAACCGGTGTCGGGCATGCCCAGCCGCTCGAAGACCCGCTCGGCCAGGAAGTCGGGCAGCGACTGGCCGCTGACCCGCTCGATCAGCAGGCCCTGGAGGTCGGAGGACGTGTTGTACAGCCATGCCTCGCCCGGCTGGTAGAGCAGCGGGATACCGGCCAGCGTCTCGATCCACTCGTCGGTGGGCAGGAACCGCTGCGGCTCACGGCCGTCGCGCTGCACGCCCTCGGCGAGGAGCGGCTGCACCGCGGGCAGCGTGAAGTCCGACGGGAAGCCGTACCCGGTCAGCGAGCTGAGCAGGTCCTCGACGGTGATCGCGCGGACGGCCGGCACCACGTCGTCGACCGCGGCCGCCGGGCTGCGCACCACGCTCGGCGCGGCCAGCTCCGGCAGCCACCGCGCCACCGGGTCCGCGAGGTCGAGCCGGCCGTCGTCGATGAGCACCATCACCGCGGCGGCCGTGATCGGCTTGGTGATCGAGGCGATCCGGAAGATCGAGTCCCTGGCCATCGGCGTGCGCCCCTCGGCGTCGGTGGACCCGACCGCCGCGAACTGGACGTCGCCGCCGCGGCACACCAGCGCCACCGCGCCGGGCAGGGTGTCGTCCTCGACATACGGCCGCAGGACCTCTCCGAGGTTCGCTGCGCTCGGCACGTGCGCTGACTTCGTCATGCGCACACGCTAGCCGCGGGTGTGCGGGGCCCTACAGCTGGCGCGCGGCCTCGTCCAGCGCACGGACCACGTCGGCCACGATGTCGTCCGGGTCCTCCACACCGACCGAGAAGCGTACGAAGCCCGGCGCCACCGCGTCCCCGCCCCAGCGGGCCCGCCGCTCGGCGGTGCACTGCACGCTGCCGAAGCTCGTCGCCTCGGAGGTCATCCGCAGCGCACCGAGGAACCGCTCCGCGTGCGCCTGGTCGGGCAGCGTGAAGGACACCACGCTGCCGAAGCGGCGCATCTGCTTGCTCGCGATCTCGTGCGAGGGGTCGGTGGGCAGCCCCGGGTGCCGTACGGCCGTCACCTCGGGCCGCTCCAGCAGGGCGCGGGCGAGGGCCAGCGCGTTCGTCGCCTGGCGGTCCACCCGCAGGGACAGCGTGGCCAGCGAACGGTGGGCCAGCCAGGTCTCCATCGGCCCGGGGATGGCGCCCACCGTCTTGCGCCACTTCCGTACGGAGTCGGCCAGTTCGGGGCTGCGGGTCGTGACGTACCCCATCAGCAGGTCGCCGTGGCCGTTGAGCGCCTTCGTGCCGCTGGCCACGGAGAAGTCCGCACCCAGTGCGAGGGGGCGCTGGCCCAGCGGCGTGGCCAGGGTGTTGTCCACGGCGACCAGCGCGCCGGCCGCGTGGGCGGCGTCGGTCAGCCGGCGGATGTCGCACACGTCGAGCTCGGGGTTGGACGGGCTCTCCACCCACACCAGCCGCGCCCCGTCCACCAGCGGGAGTTGGGCGTCGCCCGCGGTCGGCGCCATCCGCACCTCGACGCCGTACGACTCCAGGCGCTCGATGAGGGCGCGCGTCGTCTGGTAGCAGTCCGAGGGAAGCACGACCGCGTCGCCGGAGCGCACCTGCGACAGCAGCACCGCGGAGATCGCGCCCATCCCGGAGGCGAACGCGAGCGTGCCGGCGGCCGGGTCGCCCGGCGCCTCGAGCTCCGCGATCGCCTGTTCCAGCAGGTCCCAGGTGGGGTTGTCGTCCCGGCCGTAGACGTACGGTCCGGTGGGCTCGCCGGGCAGGTGGTAGTGCGAGACGAAGACCGGGCCGGGCAGCGACGGTTCGTACGGGCGCGCCTCGGGGCGTCCGGCGTGCACGCTGCGGGTGCTGTCGCCGATCGGCTCTCCTGCCGTGCGGTCCTGCGTCATGCGGTTCTCATCCTTCGTGTCCTCGGTGCTCACTGGTCGTGCCGGCCCGGTCGCTCAGTCGTCCTCGTCCGGCAGGACGACGTGCAGGGCCCACGCGACGATGCTGACGATCAGGCCGCCGAGCACCGCCGTCCAGAAGCCGTGCACGTGGAACTTCAGGCTGAGCTGGCCGGCCAGCCACGACGTCAGCAGCAGCATCAGGGCGTTCACCACGAGGGTGATCAGACCCAGGGTGAGGATGAACAGCGGAAACGACAGGACCTTGACGACCGGCTTCACCAGCCAGTTCACCACGCCGAAGACGAGAGCCACGAGTATGAGCGTGAGCGCTTCCCGCGCCTTGGAGCTTCCGGTCAGCGTGATGTTCTTGAGCAGCCACACGGCCACGCCCAGGGCCCCGGCATTGGCCAGGGTCTTGACCACGAAATTCTTCATGGTGAGATCGTCGCAGGTCTGATCACCGGGACAAGAGACGGAGCAGAACCGTGGCCGTACCGCAGTGGAGGAGTGAGCGATGAAGGTGTTCCGGCTGGATGACCTGGACGCGGAGCGCGCGGCGAACCAGGGTGCGTATCTCCGGTTCCTGCGGGAACGCACCATGTCGGCGGGTCTCTACGCCCTCAAGGCCGGCGAGAGCGACCCGCAGAAGCCGCACGCGCAGGACGAGATCTACCTCGTGGTCAGCGGCCGGGCCTCGATCACCGTGGGAGAGGAGACCACCACCGTCGCGCGCGGCAGCGTGGTGTACGTGCCGGCCGGGACGCCGCACCGCTTCCACCACATCAGCGAGGACCTCAGGGTCATGGTGGTCTTCTCGCCACCGGAGCCCTAGGGGCCGGATCAGGGTCGGATGGGGTCTTCCCGGCCTTCGTCCCCGGGCCGGGTGGCCCTACAGTCGAAGTACGGCACCGTCGGAGTACGCGCCACGCGTAGCGACCAAGGAGCGAAAGAGCGTTATGGACAAGCTGCTGAAGAGCCTGCCCTGGTGGGTCAAGTGGATCGGCATCCCGGTCATCGCGCTGATCGTTTTCGGCACGCTGATCGCGAGCCTCGTCAGCATCGTGATCGGCCTGCTGTTCAAGCTGGTCGTCTTCGTGGTCCTGGTCGGCGCGCTGGTCTTCGTCGTGAAGCGCGTCACATCCGGTGGCTCCGGCAAGAAGCGCGACTGGTGACGGTGGCGTCCCGGCCGAGGCCGGGACCCCGCACTCCGCCCCGCAGTACCCGCAGTACCCGCGCCGCCCGGACCGGCGAACGGCTCAGACCGTTCGCCGGTCCGACTCATTTCGCCCGGCGGTGGCTGTGCCCCGCACCCGGCGGCCGACCCGGACCGGGGACCGTCGCGGGGACCCGCTGACCGCCCTGCGCGTCCACGGGGGCCGCCGCGCCCCGGTCGCCGCGGTCCGCGCTCACCACCAGCGCGGCCAGCGCCGTGGTCAGCGGCACCGACGCCACCAGCCCGATACTGCCGACCAGCGTCCGGACGATCTCCTCGGCCACCAGCTCGCTGCTCGCCACCTGGAGCACGCCGCTGCGGGCGATCGAGAAGAGCAGCAGCAGCGGCAGGGCGGCGCCCGCGTAGGCCATCACCAGGGTGTTGACGACCGAGGCGATGTGGTCGCGGCCGATCCGCATCCCGGCGCCGTAGAGCTTGCGCCGGCTCGCGGTCGGGTCGGCGTCCTTCAGCTCCCACACCGCGGCGACCTGGGTCACCGTCACGTCGTCCAGCACGCCGAGCGAGCCGATGATCACCCCGGCCAGCAGCACACCCTTGATCTGGATGTCCGGGTAGAGGGTGTGGATCAGGCCGGTCTCGTCCGAGGTGTTCCCGGTCAGCCGGGCCCAGCTGATGAAGACCGAGCCCAGCGCGCCGATCAGGAACAGCGAGCACAGCGTGCCGAGCACCGCCACGGACGTGCGCGCGCTGACCCCGTGGCACAGGTACAGCGCGATGAGCATGATCGCGCTGCCGCCCACCACCGCGACGAGCAGCGGATTGTCGCCGCGCAGGATCGCCGGGAGGATGAAGAGGGTCAGGATGCCGAACGAGATCGCCAGCGCGACCAGCGCCATGATCCCGCGCAGCCGGCCGACGAGTACCACCAGCAGCGCGAAGATCCCCGCGAGGAGCGCGACCGGCACGCCGCGGTCCACGTCGGTCACCGAGTAGCGCAGGTTCTTGGGTGCGTTGGGGGCGTAGGCGAGCACGACGCCCTCGCCCTTGGTGTAGCGGCGGGTCTGGTCCGGCTGGACGATCTCGGTGAACTTCGTGCCCTTGTCCGGCCCCTTCATCACCTCGATCGTCGCCTTCTGGCAGTCGTCGCCGGCGGTGCCCGTCCCCGCCGCGGACGAGCCGCCCGCGTCCCCGCCGGCCGAACTCCCGTCAGACCCGTCGGTGTTGGGCAGCGCGCCGGCCGCCTTGCAGGACACGTGCACGAGTTGCACCACTTTGCCCGGTCGGGTCTGCTGGTCGAACCCGACCCCGCTGCGCGCGTGCCCGGGCGCGCCGCCGGGCCAGAGCAGCACCAGACCGGCGAGCACCGCGGCCGCGAACGGCACGAGGACGGCAGCGATCACCTTCCGCAGATGCCGGGAGACCGGCGGCACCGGCCCGTGCGCGTGCCCATGGCTGTGCCCGTGGCCGTGACCGGAGTCGAAGCCGGAGCCGGAGCCGCCGGCCGCGGAGGGGTGCGGGCCGTGCGCGCCGGCCTGGGGGGAGTCCACGCCCGCATCATCGCAAGGGCCCTGGTGAATGTCCGTACCCAGCCGCTACCGTTGGCAGCACCTTTGCAAACGCGGGAGCTCGGAGCACCGGGCTGAGAGGGCGCTGACATCGCTTCAGGCGAGCGCTGCGTCGACCGCTGAACCTGTTACCGGGTAATGCCGGCGTAGGGAGTGGGTCTCACATGACCATGCAGGATGCGCGCACGCGTGGAATCGGCTGGCACAAGTCGTACCTCACCGGTCCCACCGGATCAGCACGACCGGACCTGCGGGTACCGGTCCGCCAGGTGCATCTCACCAACGGCCGCGACGTGACGCTGTACGACACGTCCGGCCCGTACACCGACCCGTCGGTCGACACCGACGTCCGGCGGGGCCTCGCGCCCCTCCGGGAGAACTGGATCATCGCCCGCGGCGACACCGCGGAGTACCCGGGACGGCCGGTCCGGCCGGAGGACGACGGGCTCAGGCACACCGCGCCCCGGGGCGGCCTGCGCAACCTCGACGCGGTCTTCCCCGGCCGGCCCCGGCTCCCCCGCCGCGGCCGGCCCGGGCAGCCGGTCACGCAACTCGCCTACGCCCGGCGCGGCGAGACCACCCCGGAGATGGAGTTCGTCGCGCTGCGCGAGAACGTCCCGGTCGAGATCGTGCGCGAGGAGATCGCCGCGGGCCGGGCCGTGCTGCCGGCGAACGTCAACCACCCGGAGATCGAGCCGATGATCATCGGCAAGCGGTTCCTGGTGAAGGTCAACGCGAACATCGGCAACTCCGCGGTCACCTCCTCCATTGAGGAGGAGGTCGAGAAGATGACCTGGGCGACCCGCTGGGGCGCCGACACCGTGATGGACCTGTCCACCGGGCGCAACATCCACACCACCCGCGAGTGGGTGCTGCGCAACTCCCCCGTCCCCATCGGCACCGTGCCCCTCTACCAGGCCCTGGAGAAGGTCGACGGCCGCGCCGAGGAACTGACGTGGGACGTCTACCGGGACACCGTGGTCGAGCAGGCGGAACAGGGCGTCGACTACATGACGGTGCACGCCGGGGTACTGCTGCGCCACGTCCCGCTGACCGCCCGCCGCAAGACCGGCATCGTCTCGCGCGGCGGCTCGATCATGGCCGCCTGGTGCCTGGCCCACCACCGCGAGAACTTCCTGTACGAGAACTTCGACGAGCTGTGCGACATCCTCGCCGGCTACGACGTCACGTTCTCGCTCGGCGACGGCCTGCGGCCCGGCTCGATCGCCGACGCCAACGACGCGGCCCAGTTCGCCGAGCTCCGCACCCTCGGCGAGCTCAACACGGTGGCCAAACGGCACCACGTGCAGACGATGATCGAGGGCCCGGGCCACGTGCCCATGCACAAGATCAAGGAGAACATCGACCTCCAGCAGGAGATCTGCGAGGAGGCGCCGTTCTACACGCTCGGCCCGCTCACTACCGACATCGCGCCCGCCTACGACCACATCACCTCGGGCATCGGCGCCGCGATGATCGCCTGGTGGGGCACCGCGATGCTCTGCTACGTCACCCCCAAGGAGCACCTGGGCCTGCCGGACCGCGACGACGTCAAGACCGGTGTGATCACCTACAAGATCGCCGCGCACGCCGCCGACCTCGCCAAGGGGCACCCGGGCGCCCAGGAATGGGACGACGCGCTGTCCGACGCCCGCTTCGAGTTCCGCTGGGAGGACCAGTTCAACCTGGCCCTCGACCCGGACACCGCGCGCGCCTTCCACGACGAGACGCTGCCGGCCGAGCCGGCGAAGACCGCGCACTTCTGCTCCATGTGCGGCCCGAAGTTCTGCTCGATGAAGATCTCGCACGACATCCGTCGCACCCATGGCGGTGCGGACCTGGAGTCCGGCCCTGCGGCCGGGACCGGGGAGCGGGAGGGGACCGAGGAGGAGATCCGGGCCGGACTGGAGGCCAAGTCCGCCGAGTTCGCCGCCGCCGGCAACCGCGTCTACCTGCCGATCGCGGACTGAGCCGGGTCCGCTCCCGGTACAGAGGGTCCGGTGCGGAGGGTCCGGTGGGTGCCGGACCCTCCGTGCTGCCCCGTGCTGCCGCGGCTCCCGGTCAGTCCGTGTTGGCGTTCGCGTGGGGAGCCACGGGCGGCGGCCAGCCGACGGTGGAGAAGCTGTGCCACAGGCCCGGGGTGTCGGCGGTGTTCGCGGTGAAGGTGGTGGGCAGGTAGGTGCTGGGGCGGCCCACCGGGTCGTTGCAGTTCAGGCCCTTGTGCAGCCAGATGTCGACGCCGGTGTTGTTGCTCACGCGGTTGACGCCCAGGGGAGCGAAACGGTGGCAGGCGCCGTTGCCCTGCGCGGGGTTGGAGATGGTCTGGCTGAAGGCGAGGCCCCGGGTGCCCGTCACCTGGCCGGCCGAGGAGTCGGAGCAGGCCGTCGCCGCCAGGGCGAGCGGGATGGTCGTGCACAGAGCAGCGAGCGTACGGCGGCGGACGCGCATGGGCCTCTCCCGTTCTGACCAGGTACGGAAGAAGTCAAGCAACGGTCGTCAGGTGCCGCGACCGAGGGAGGTCCATCCGTGCGCGGCGCTAGTCGGGACGGTGGTCCGGGCCGCCGAAGTCCGGGCTGCTGAAGTCGGGCGACGCGAACCGGGGCGCGGTGGACTGCGGGTCCTGGGGTGAGGAGAAGTCGGGGCGCGAGTAGCCGAGCCGCGGCATGCGCGGGCCGGAGGCCGGCGCCGCGGGCGGCTGCGGTACGGCGACCCGTCCGGCCACCACGTCGTCGAGGAACGGCAGCATCCCTCGGTCGAGCAGCGCGCGGCGCCAGACCTCGCGGGCGTGCGCGACCTCGGGCGGCAGCGACGTGGGCCCGTCGTGGACCGCCGTGGAGCCGGCCCGCAGCGCGGTCAGCAGCAGGCCGATACCGCCGAGCACGATCGCCGCCGCGGCCACGGCGGCGAAGAACCAGCCCGCGGTGCGCAGCGGTGAGGCGATCCCCGGCTCCGGGGACACCGCCTGCAGGGCGTAGCCGATCAGTAGGAATATCAGCGCGGCGGCGCCGGCGAGCAGCGGCGTGAGGACCGCCATCACCGCGAAGAGGCCCGCGCCGGATCCGGCGCTGTCCGCGACCCCCATCGCGGCGTAGCTGAACGCCCGGTTGTCGCGGGCCTGGGCGGACTCGCGGGCCGCGTCCCGGCTCTCCGCGCGGACCTGGCGGTACGCGTCGTACTCCTCGGCGACCCGCGCCCCGATCGACTCGGCCGCGGCCAGGGCAATGGTGCGCAACTGCTCGATGTTCAGCGGGGAACCGGCCGCGCCGTCCCCGCCGGAACCACGGGACGCGCCGGCCCTGCCATCCCCGCCGGCCTCGTCGGCCCCGCCGTCGATACCGTCCACGACGATACGCAGCGCCTCGTCGAGGACGTGCTCGAAGTCCGGGCGGTCCTCGGTGAGCAGGTGTGGAGCGCTGGTCATGTGCATCCCCCGATGCTCCGACTCTCCGTGTACGGCCGGTGTTCCACGTGGAACAGGCTCTGCCTGCCGGAAGCCCGGAGAGCGGTGGGACTACGGATACAGCGATGGTAGGGCCGTCCGGGGGGCCGTGACAGGGCGCAACCAGGAAATGTGGAAGCTAGCCCACCAGCGGGAGTTGGGCAACGAGCAGCCGCCCGTCCATGGTCACTCCGCCGTCCATCGCCACCGCGAGACTGTCCGCGTAGACCATCGGGCCCTGGACCGTGGATGCCACCGCCTCGCTGTCCGCGGGGGAATCTCCGCCGACCTCGCCGAGCAGGTACGGGATCGGGCTGTGGCCGTGCACGACCCGGTTGCCCCCGTAGGTGCCCAGCAGTTCGCGGGCCGCCTCGGCGCCGCCGTCCCCGCGAAAGGCGAACCGCTTGGTGAACTTGCGGAACAGGTCCCAGCATTCGTCGGCGTCGGCGCGCTGCAGGACGCTGGTGACCGCGTCGTTCATCTCCTCGATGCTGCTGCCGTAGTCGAGATACGCGGTGGTGTCGGAGTGCACGAGCAGGTGGCCATCGGTGAGGTGCGCGGCGTCCAGCCGGGAGATCCAGGTCAGATGCCGGTCCTCCAGGCGCTCCATGTCGGAGGGCTGGCCGCCGTTCAGCCGCCAGGCGGCGAGGAACGACGCGGTGCCGCCGGTGGAGTTGACCGGGATGTCACCGAAGCGGTGCGCGCCCAGCAGCAGAAGTTCGTGGTTGCCCATCAGGGCGCGGCAGTAACCGCCGGCCGCCGCGGCCTCCGCGGAGAGCTGCATCACCAGCTCGATCACGCCGATGCCGTCCGGGCCGCGGTCGGTGAAGTCACCCAGGAACCACAGCCGGGCACTGCCTGCGGACCAGTGGCCTTCCTCGTCGACCAGCCCCGACTCGTGCAGCGCGGCGAGCAGTTCGTCCAGGTAGCCGTGCACGTCGCCGACCACGTAGAGCGGGCCGGGTCGCTTCTCGGTCGTTGCCACGTCGGTGATCACCGGAAGGTCGTGGGCGGTGGGGGTGTAGTCCGGCGGGACCAGCGGAGTGTCGGGGCGGGTCGGCTCGTAGCCGGGTGGTGCCGGAGGTGCCGCCGGTGGCGTGCCGCCGTCGAAAGCGGGCGGGGCCGGTGGATAGCCGGGTTCGTACCCGGCAGCCGGCGTGAAGTCGGGTGCCGTCCCGTAGCCGGGCGCGGGCTCGTAACCGGTGTCGGGCTCATACCCCTGACCTGCCCCCTGAGTCATCGACCCCTCCACGCTCGCGCCGCCATCCGCCCATCATAGGAATGCGGCTGGCGCGTTGTGACATACCCAGGCACCTCGTTTTCATGGGCCCTGGACAAAACGGCACGTAGTCACCCGGCAGTTCGCCGCCGACCGTCAGGATGACACGTGTCGGCCCGCATCCGGCCGGCCCGCCGCATCGGTCGGCTGCCCGGCCGGCCGACCGCCGCCGGGGTCACCCTGCCGCCCGGTCCGTCGGCCCGGCGCGGCTCGCCCTTCCTCCTGCGGCCGCTCACACCTCCCCGCGGGCCGGACCGCGCGGCGGGCTCACCGTGGTGCGGTGTGCCCGCCGCTGCGAGGACGCGCGGACGATCAGCTCGGTCGGCATCACCTGCTGCACCGGGTGGTTCGGGCCGATGCCCTCGATCGCGTCGATCAGCAACTGCACGACGGCGGTGCCGATCCGCCGCGGTTGCAGCGACAGCGTGGTGATCGGCGGGTCGGTGCCCGCGTAGCCGCCGCTCTCGCTGCAGCACACCAGCAACAGGTCGTCCGGAACGCGCAGGCCGTAGCGGCGGGCGGCGGCGAGCAGGTCGGTGCCGTTGGGGTCGAAGAGTCCGTGCACGGCGTCCGGGCGGTCCGGACGGGCCAGTAACCGGTCCGCGGCCACCGCGCCCGCGCAGGGGTCGTTCGCGGGGTACGCCTCGTACACCGGTTCCTGGCCGACGCGTTCGCACCACTCCAGGTAGGCCGTGGTGGACAGCCGCGTGTACGTGTCGGTGCTGGTGCCGGTGAGTAGTCCGATCCGGCGGGCGCCGGCCGCGGCGAGGTGGTCGAGGATACCGAGCACGGCCTCCTCGTGGTCGTTGTCGACCCAGGCGTGCACCGGCAGGCTGCCGACCGGGCGGCCGTCGCTGACCACCGGCACGCCCTGCCGGACCAACTCGCCGACCAGCGGGTCCTGGTCGGACGGGTCGACCACCACGGTGCCGTCCAGCGCCACGTTGCCCCACACGTCGTGCCGGGAGGACGCGGGCAGGATGACCAGGGCGTATCCGCGGGCGAGCGCGGCGGAGGTGGCGGCTCTGGCCATCTCCGCGAAGTAGGCGAACTCGGTGAAGGTGAACGGTTCTTCGCCATAGGTCGTCACCGTCAGACCGATCAGGCCCGATCTGCCGGTGCGCAGGGTGCGGGCGGCGGCCGACGGTCGGTATCCCAACCGGTCGGCGACCTCGCGCACATGGCGTCGTGTGGTGTCCGGCAATCGACCCTTGCCGTTGAGCGCGTCGGAGACAGTCGTGATCGACACGCCGGCGGCGGCGGCGACATCCCTGATCCCCGCGCGCTCCAGCCGGCGTCCGATGGGCCGGCTCGCCTGGTGATTCCCTGCTGCTGTCATGGCGAGCCGATAGTAGGGCGGCACTGGTCCGTACGGCTTCCGGCCGGGTACCCCCTGAGAAGAACGGTTTCTGCAAGATCCAAGACCGTATGCCAGGTGGAATATGCAGGCGGCAGCGCGGCAGGCAGGGCTGTTACGGGCGCGGGGGCGGAGTTCGCCCGGCCATTGGTCTGCCGAGATGAATGTCAGCAACTCACTCCTACGGGGGACGCGCGCCAGGGCGCGCGCTACCGGCGCACCCGATGACGTCGCGCACCTCCCCCACCAGCGGTGGCGCTCGTAGTGTGTGGCCATGACCACCCCCAAGCTGCGAGCGGAACTGGACGGCATCCCGACGTACAAGCCCGGGCGACCCCCGGCCACGGCGGAGGACGGCACCTCGGGGCCGGCCTACAAGCTGTCCTCGAACGAGAACCCGTATCCCCCGCTGCCCGGCGTACTGGAGGCGGCGGCCGCCGCCGCGGCCTCCTTCAACCGTTATCCCGACCTGTCCTGCGGCGCGCTGAGCGCCGAGCTGGCGACGCGGTTCGACGTACCAGTCGGACACATCGCCACCGGCACCGGCTCGGTCGGCGTGGCCCAGCAACTGATCCAGGTGACCTCGGGCCCCGGCGACGAGGTGATCTACGCCTGGCGCTCGTTCGAGGCCTATCCGATCATCACCAGGATCAGCGGCGCCCGGCCGGTCCAGGTGCCGCTGGACGCGGGCGAGACGCACGACCTGGACGCGATGGCGGCCGCGATCACCGAACGGACCCGGCTGATCTTCGTCTGCAACCCCAACAACCCGACCGGCACCGTGGTGCGCCGGGCGGCGCTGGAGCGCTTCTTGGCCCAGGTGCCGCCGGACGTGCTGGTGGTTCTCGACGAGGCGTACCGGGAGTTCATCACCGATCCCGAGGTGCCCGACGGCGTCGACATCTACCGCGACCGACCCAACGTCGCGGTGCTGCGCACCTTCTCCAAGGCGTACGGCCTGGCGGGGCTGCGGATCGGCTTCGCGATCGCCCACGAACCGGTGGCCGAGGCGCTGCGCAAGACCGCGGTCCCGTTCGGGGTGAGCCAGCTCGCCCAGGACGCGGCCATCGCCAGCCTGCGGGCGGAGCCGGCGTTGCTGGAGCGGGTCGCCGGACTGGTCACCGAGCGGGCCCGGGTCGCCAGGGCGCTGGCCGACCAGGGCTGGACAGTGCCGGAGACGCAGGCGAACTTCGTCTGGTTGCGGCTGGGGGAGCGCACCGCGGACTTCGCGGGGGCCTGCGAGCGGGCGGGCGTCACGGTCCGGCCGTTCGCGGGCGAGGGGGTACGGATCACGGTCGGTGAGACCGAGGCGAACGACATCCTGCTGCGCGCCGCAGAGGAGTTCCGCAAGGAGTTGTAGCCCGCCCGATCGCCTGGGTGGCCCTCGGCTGCCGATCGTGTCGCCGGTGGGCCGCCCGGGTGACATCGATCCGCTCCCGTTGGGCCGCTCCGCGCTCCTTGAAGCGGCTCTGACCTGCTGATTTCGCCCCCTGCCACCCCCCGGTGGGAGGGGGCGAACGCATGTGCGCGATACTGCTTGTGAATGAGTTCACGTTCACAAGCGGAACGCGTATGGCAGCAAAGGAGACGTATCGTGCAGCTCGCATTGGAGCCACTGAACGTCGCCCGGTGGCAGTTCGGCGTGACGACCGTCTACCACTTCCTCTTCGTCCCCCTGACGATCTCGCTCTCCGCGCTGACCGCGGGACTGCAGACCGCCTGGGTGCGCACCGGCAAGGAGAAGTACCTCAAGGCCACCAAGTTCTGGGGCAAGCTCTTCCTGATCAACATCGCCATGGGCGTGGTGACCGGGATCGTGCAGGAGTTCCAGTTCGGCATGAACTGGTCGGACTACTCGCGCTTCGTCGGTGACGTGTTCGGCGCGCCGCTGGCTTTCGAGGCGCTCATCGCCTTCTTCTTCGAGTCGACCTTCATCGGGCTGTGGATCTTCGGCTGGGACAAGCTGCCCCAGCGTCTCCACCTCGCCTGCATATGGATGGTCTCGATCGGCACCATCCTGTCCGCGTACTTCATCCTCGCCGCCAACTCCTGGATGCAGCATCCGGTCGGGTACCACTACAACCCGAAGACCAAGCGGGCCGAACTCACCGACTTCTGGGCGGTGCTCACCCAGAACACCGCGCTCGCCCAGTTCTTCCACATCATGTCCGCGGCCTTCCTCACCGGCGCCGCCTTCGTGATCGGCATCGCCGCCTACCACCTGGCCCGCAAGCGGCACATCGCGGTGATGCGCTCCTCGCTGCGGATGGCGCTGGTCGTCGCGGTGGTCGCCGGCGCGCTCACCGCGATCAGTGGCGACACCCTCGGCAAGGTGATGTTCAAGCAGCAGCCGATGAAGATGGCCGCCGCCGAGGCGCTCTGGGACGGCCAGAAGGGCGCGCCGTTCTCGATCTTCGCGGTCGGCGACGTCAACAAGGGCCACAACGAGGTCGCCATCGACGTGCCCAACCTGCTCTCCTTCCTGGCCACGGACGACTTCACCAGCTACGTCGGCGGCATCAACGACGTGAACAAGGCCGAGCAGCAGAAGTACGGCCCCGGCGACTACCGGCCGAACATCCCGGTCGAGTACTGGGGCTTCCGCTGGATGATCGGCTTCGGCGTGGTCTCCATCGGTGTGGGCGCGGCCGGACTGTGGCTGACCCGGCGCCGCTTCTGGCTCGCCCCGGACCGGCGTACCGGCGAGGACGAGGTGCCGCACCTGATGCTGACCCGCTCGATCGGGCTCGGTGAACGGCTGTCCCCCTGGTACTGGCGGATCGCCCTGGGAACCATGGTCTTCCCGTTGATCGCCAACTCCTGGGGCTGGATCTTCACCGAGACCGGCCGTCAGCCCTGGGTGGTCTACGGGGTGCTGCGCACCAAGGACGCCGTCTCCCCCGGAGTGTCGGTGGGCGACGTGCTGACCTCGCTGATCGTCTTCACCCTGCTCTACGCGGTGCTCGCCGTGGTCGAGGTCCGGCTGCTGGTGAAGTACGCCAAGGCCGGCCCGCCCGAGCTCACCGACGACGACCTGAACCCCCCGACCAGGATCGGCGGCGGACCCGGCGGGACCGGCACCCCAGGCGACGGAGCGGAGCCGTCCGCCGACTCCGACCGGCCGATGGCCTTCTCGTACTGACGGACTGACGGAACGGAAGGGATACGGGACATGCATCTGCACGACGTCTGGTTCGTCATCATCGCCGTCCTCTGGACCGGCTACTTCTTCCTGGAGGGCTTCGACTTCGGGATCGGCGTGCTCACCAAGCTGCTCGCGCGGGATCGCGCCGAGCGACGGGTACTGATCAACACCATAGGTCCGGTCTGGGACGGCAACGAGGTGTGGCTGCTCAGCGCGGCCGGCGCGACCTTCGCCGCCTTCCCGGACTGGTACGCGACCCTCTTCTCCGGCTTCTACCTGCCGCTGCTGCTGATCCTGGTCTGCCTGATCGTGCGCGGGGTCGCCTTCGAGTACCGCGCCAAGCGGCCCGAGGAGCGCTGGCAGCGGAACTGGGAGCACGCGATCTTCTGGACCTCGCTGCTGCCCGCCGTGCTGTGGGGGGTGGCCTTCGCCAACATCGTGCGGGGCGTGAAGATCGACGCGAACAAGGAGTACGTGGGCGGGCTGGGCGACCTGCTGGGCGGCTATGCGCTGCTCGGCGGCCTGGTCACCCTGGCCCTGTTCACCTTCCACGGTGCGGTGTTCGCCGCGCTGAAGACCGTCGGGCCGATCCGGGAGCGGGCACGCGCCCTGGCCGTCAGGGTCGGACTGGTCGCCATGGTGCTCGCGGCGGTGTTCCTGATCTGGACCCAGGTGCACAGCGGCGACGGTCGCAGCCTGCCCGCCCTGGTGGTCGCGCTCGCGGCGCTGACCGCCGCGCTCGGCGCGAACCTGGCCGGCCGGGAGGGCTGGGCGTTCGCCTTCTCCGGCGTGACCATCGCCGCCACCATGGCGATGTTCTTCCTCGCGCTCTTCCCCGACGTGATGCCGTCCTCGCTGGACAGCGCGTGGAGCCTGACCGTGGGCAACGCCTCCGCGACCCCGTACACGCTGCGGATCATGACGTGGTGTGCGGCGGTCGCCACTCCGCTGGTGGTGCTCTACCAGGGCTGGACGTACTGGGTGTTCCGCAAGCGGATCGGGACCCAGCACATCGCGGAAGCGGCGCACTGATCATGCCGTATCCGTTGATGTCCGATGTGCTCCTGTTCCACGTGAAACACGAGAGGGGATGTTCCACGTGAAACCGGTCGATCCCCGACTGCTGCGGTACGCGCGGACCACGCGGGTCTTCCTTGCCGGCTCGGTGCTGCTGGGCCTGGCGGGGGCCGGGCTGGTGGTCGCCCAGGCAGTGCTGATCGCCGACGTGGTGGTCGGCGGCTTCCAGCACGGCGAGGGGCCGGGCGTGCTGCGCGGCGACCTGATCGCCCTGGCCGCGGTCGCGGTCGGGCGGGCGCTGGTGGCCTGGCTCACCGAGCTGTGCGCATACCGGGCCGGTGCGGCGGTGAAGTCGCAGCTCCGGCAGCGGTTGCTCGCTCACGCCACCGCGCTGGGGCCCAACTGGCTGACCGGGCGGCGCAGTGGTGAGCTGACCACGCTCGCCACCCGCGGAGTGGACGCGCTCGACGACTACTTCGCCCGCTACCTGCCCCAACTCGGCCTCGCCGCGGTCGTCCCCGTGGTGGTGCTGGCCCGGATCGCCACGGCGGACTGGATCTCCGCGCTGACCATCGTGGTGACCCTCCCGCTGGTGCCCCTGTTCATGGTGCTGGTCGGATGGGCGACCCGGGACCGGATGGACCGCCAGTGGCGGCTGCTGGCACGGCTGTCCGGGCACTTCCTCGACGTGGTCGCCGGACTGCCCACGCTGAAGGTCTTCGGCCGGGCGAAGGTGCAGGCCGACAACATCCGCAAGATCACCGACGAGTACCGCCAGGCCACCTTGCGGACGCTGCGAATCGCCTTCCTCTCCTCCTTCGTGCTGGAGTTGCTCGCCACCATTTCGGTCGCCCTGGTCGCCGTCGGTATCGGCATGCGGCTGGTGCACGGCGAACTCGACCTGCGCACCGGGCTGCTGGTGCTGGTGCTCGCCCCGGAGGCGTATCTGCCGCTGCGGCAGGTGGGCGCGCAGTATCACGCCGCAGCCGAGGGGCTCGCGGCGGCGGAGGAGGTCTTCGAGGTGTTGGAGACCGCGCTGCCGGGTGCCGTCGCGGCGGACGGCACGAGCGGAGTTCGCGCGCCCGACCTGCGGACGGCGACGGTGCGGGTCGAGGGCGTCGAGGTGGCGCGGGACGGACGGCTGGCCCGGACCACGCTGGAGCTGCTGCCCGGCCGGACGCTCGCGATCACCGGTCCCAGCGGCGGTGGCAAGTCCACGCTGCTGCGGGCGCTGCTGGGCTTCGTCCAGCCGTCCGCCGGGCGCATCCTCGTCGACGGGGTGGACCTCGCTGACCTCGACCGGGCCTCCTGGCACCGGCAGATCGCCTGGGTGCCGCAGCGGCCGCACCTGTTCGCCGGGACCGTCGCCGAGAACGTGCGGCTGGCCCGGCCGGACGCGAGCGAGGCGGAAGTGGCCTCCGCGCTGGCCGCCGCCGGGGTGGCCGGGTTCGCCGCCCCCGAGGACGTCATCGGTGAGGACGGCGCCGGACTGTCGGCCGGCCAGCGCCAACGGCTGGCCCTCGCCCGTGCCTTCCTCGCCGACCGGCCGCTGCTCCTGCTCGACGAGCCGACGGCCAACCTCGACGGCGACACCGAGGCCGAGGTCATCGCGGCGCTGCGGAAGTTGTGTGCCACCCGCACGGTCCTGCTCACCGCCCACCGCCCCGCCCTCCTCCCGCTGGCGGACCGGGTGCACCCGCTCGACATGGAAACGTCCGAGCGGGCCGCGGTCCTGGTGAGCCCGGAGGCGGCGAACGGGCCGGAGCCCGCCCCTGCGCAGGTGGAGGCGAACCCGCCCACCGGGCCGAGCGAACCGGTTCCGTCCCACGTGGCCGCCTCGACGCCGCGCGGCAGCCGCCGCCCGGGCCGGCGCGTCGGGGGCATCGCCGGCTTCGTCGAGACCCGCGGGTTCCGGTCCCGGTTCGCCGGTGCCTGCGCCCTCGGGGTGCTCGCGCTCGGCTGCGCGGTCGGCCTGATGGGTACATCGGGATGGCTGATCAGCCGGGCCGCCCAGCAGCCGCCGGTGCTCTACCTGATGGTCGCCGTCACCGCCACCCGCACCTTCGGCATCGGCCGCGCCGCGTTCCGGTACGGCGAGCGGCTGGTCGGCCACGACGCGGTCTTCCGCGCCCTGGGCGGTGTGCGGGTGGCCGTCTTCCGCCGGCTGGAGCGGCTGGCGCCCGCCGGGCTCGGCCGTACCGGTCGGGGTGACCTTCTCTCACGACTGGTCGCCGACGTGGACGGCGTTCAGGACCACTACCTGCGCTGGCTGTTGCCCGCCGTGACGGCCGCGGCGACCGGGATCGGCGCCGCCGCCTTCACCGGGTGGCTGCTGCCGGCCGCCGGGGTCGTGCTCGGCACGGGACTGCTCGTGGCCGGCGTCGCGGTGCCCGCGCTGTCCGTGGCCGTGGCCCGCCGCACCGAGGACCGGCTGGCGCCGGCCAGGGGCGAGCTGTCCGCCCGGGTGCTCGGCCTGTTCACCGGCACCGCGGAACTGACCGTCGCGGGCGCGCTGCCCCGGCGGCGCGCGCGGGCCGCGGCCGCGGACCTGGAACTGCGGCGGATCACCGCCCGTTCGGCCGCCGCCACGGCGCTGGGCGCCGGGCTCACCGCGCTGGCCACCGGCCTGACGGTCACCGGCTGCGCCTGGGTGGGGGTGCGGGCGGTCGCCGACCACCAGATCCACGGCGTGCTGCTCGCGGTCCTGGTGCTCCTGCCCCTCGCCGCCTTCGAGGCCGTCAACGGGCTGCCCGCGGCCGCCCAGCAGCGGCAGCGCAGCCGCCGGGCCGCGCAGCGGGTACGGGACGTCCTCGACGCTCCCGTGCCGGTGCGGGAGCCCGAGCAACCGCTGGAGGCACCGGCCTCGCCGTACCCGCTGGTGCTGCGCGGCCTGACCGCACGGCACCCCGGGCAGGGACGGCCCGCGCTGGACGGGGTGGACCTGACGTTGACGCCCGGCCGCCGGATCGCGGTGGTGGGCGCTTCCGGTGCGGGCAAGACCACGCTGGCGCATGTGCTGCTGCGGTTCCTGGACGCGGAACGGGGCACGTACACGCTGGCCGGCCGGGATGCCGCGGCACTCGACGGCGACGACGTACGGCGGCTGGTCGGGCTGTGCGCGCAGGACGCCCATGTCTTCGCCAGCACCGTGCGGGAGAACCTGCGGCTGGCCAGGCCGGGAGCGACGGACGGCGCGCTGCGCGAGGCGCTGGCCGCAGCCCGGCTCGACCTGGACCTCGACACGGAGGTCGGTGAGCACGGTGCCCGGCTGTCCGGCGGGATGCGGCAGCGGCTCGCGCTGGCCCGCGCCCTGCTGGCCGACTTCCCCGTCCTGGTCCTCGACGAGCCCGCCGAGCACCTGGACCTGCCCACCGCGGACGCCCTCACCGCCGACCTGCTGGCGGCCACCCGCGGGCGTACGACCGTACTGATCACGCACCGCCTGGCCGGGCTCGCCGGCGGGGCCGTGGACGAGATCGTCGTCCTGTCCGCAGGGCGGGTCGTGCAGCGCGGCGGGTACGACGAACTGGCCGCGGCCGACGGGCCGTTCCGGCGGACCCTGGAACGGGAGCGGAGCGTCGAGCCGGCCCGTACGGCGGTGGAGCCGAGGGAACCGCTCCACGTGTAGGGGGCTGCCGGGTGCCCGCGGACTCGTGAGGATCCGCGGGCACGGCGCCTAACGGCCGGCGTCGCGGGCCGCACGCTCCGCGCGGGCCGCGAGGATGCGCTCGATGACCAGAGCCACGCCGTCGTCCTCGTTGGACTCGGTGCGGTACGTGGTGGCCGCCCGCACGTGCGGGTGGGCGTTGGCGACGGCGTAGGACGTGCCGGCCCATTCCAGCATCGCCAGGTCGTTCGGCATGTCCCCGAAGGCGACCACCTCGGAGGCGGTCACCCCGCGCTCGGCGCAGCACTTCGCCAGCGTGGTGGCCTTGCTGACGCCGACTCCGCTGATCTCCAGCAGCGCGGACTCGCTGGAGCGGGTGATCTCGCCGTGTTCCCCGGCCACCGTCGAGGCGAGGGCGAGGAACTCGTCCGGATCGAGCGAGGGGTGCTTGGCCAGAAGTTTCAGCAGCGGCTGCGCGCGATGGGCGGCCAGGAGTTCCTCGATGCCCGCGCGCGGCGCGGAACTGTCGGGTTCGATCGCCGGATAGGCGGGCTCGTGCCAGAACCCGAAGGTGCGCTCGACCGCGAAGGTCGTACCGGGAACCGCCGCACGCAGCGCGTGCGCGATCGTCAGCGCGTCGTCCTCGGGCAACGGGAACGCCTCGATCAGCGTGCCGGCCCGCAGGTCGTAGACCGCGGCACCGTTCGCGACGATGGCCATGCCGTGCCCGGCAAGGTGCTGTGCGACCACGCCCATCCAGCGCAGGGGGCGGCCCGTGACGAAGAAGACCTCGACGCCTGCGTCCTCGGCGGCGGCCAGGGCGGCGATCGTCCGCTGCGAGATCGTCTTGTCGTCCCGCAGCAGCGTTCCGTCCAGATCGGTGGCGATCAGCCGCGGTCCGGGGTCGGCGAAGGTCTTTCCGTAAGTCTGTCGGTGGTGACTGCTGTGTTCCTGCTGTCCGTGCTTGTCGTCGTGTCCGTCGTGTCCGTGGTGCTCGGGGTGTTCGTCGGGAGCGTCGGGCCGGCTGCGCTCGTCCGGCTCGTCGTGTCCGTCGGGTCCGTCACCGTCCTCGTGCCGACGGTTCGGGCTCTGCTGATCGTGGCGCGCGTTCTGCTGGTGGTGCTCGGGCCCGGTCCTGGGGTCCGTGTGGGCCTCGGGCCGGTAGCGGGGGTCGGAAGACTCGGCAGGCTCGCTGGCTGGGGTCACTGCCCCATCCTTCCCCACCGCAATCTTGTCCCGCTCGGTGGTGCACGGATCCGCTCAGCGGAGCCGCTGTTTCCAGCCGTGGTCTGCGGTCAACCGCCGTGCCACGAAGGGGTCTTGCGCCTGCATCACTGGGGCCGCGCCATCACGTTGTCGCCTTGGTCACGTCGAACGCGGGGAGCGCGTGCAGCGAGCTGAATGAGGGGAATGGGATGAATCGGGAGGGTTGGGGGAATGCCGCGAATTCCGCCGGGTCACGCAGCACGGGTGAAGCGCTCGCGGGTGGCGCGTGCGGTGCGGGCGCGCTTCGGGCCGTACTCGCGGTGCTGCGGGGCGGTGCGGTCGACGTCGGCGGATGCGCCGGATGTAGCGGGAGCGCCGGTCGCGGCCGTGAGAGCGCCGAGGTCACCGGACTCGTCCGGCGCGTCGCCGGTCCGCAGGCTGCGGGCGCTGGGGGAGGTGCCGTGCGCCTCGGCGCCGATCCGCTGCTTCATCGTGGGCGGCAGTGTCCGGCCCCGACTCCTGCGCACGAGGCGCGACTCGGCGGCGCGCGGTGCCGGGATGCGGGCGCCGGCTCCTCGGCGGCTCGGCTGTGCCGGCGGCCCGACCGGGGCCGGCACGGAACTCACCCGTGTCGCCGCGGCCTCCGCTCCGGACGCCACCGCGACCTGCGCGGCGGGCTCGACGGTGGTGGTGGCGCCGGCGCCGGTGGCGACGGCCTGGTGGCGGGCGGCGGCCCGGTCGGCGGGGGCGAATCCCAATGCGGCGATGCACTTGAGCAGCACGCTGAGCAGCGCGCCCCAGAACGTCTTGATGTCGGCAGCCATCGACCTCTCGCTTCCTGTCTCGTCATGCGGTGAACTGACTAATCCGATGATGCGGAAACGAGCACACAATCCACGGAGCCGCACCTCGAAGTCGGCGATATTCACATCAACGCCACTCGGGTGGGTCAACCCAGACATTCTGGATGTCTGCCGCAGAGGAGCCCCCCGGCCGCCGCAGCCCTTGATTCCCGGCCGTCGCGGCGGCCTCACGCGGTGATCGCGCCCTGCCCGCGGTGACGTTCACCCGCCCGGCATGCCGACTCCGCCGGCCCGCCCGGCACGCCCGTTCGGTGACCGGCCCGACCCCGCGTTCCACCCGACCCCGTACCGCCGCCGCGCCGTCGACTCACGCGGGCGGATTGCGGCGGGCGGTCGCGGCCAGCCAGCCGGCCGCGACGAGCAGCCAGGCCGCCAGGGCGATCCACAGCAGGACGCTGCCGAGGCCGTGCAGCCGGTGGACCTTCGCGGCCTGGGACGTGGAGAGCGTGGCGACGGCGGTCATGCCGAGCGGGAAGACGGTGGACCAGCGGCGCAGGTCGTAGCCGAGGCGGGGCCGGACGAACTCGGCGCCGGCCAGCACCACGTACCAGGCGAAGTCGAGGGCGAGCAGGACGAGGCAGGCGATGCGCAGGGCCTGGTGGGCGCTGCCGGACCACAGCGGTGAGGCGGTGAGCTTGGACGCGGCCAGCGCGGAGATGGCCAGCGCCCCCGCGGCCACCCAGTGGTCGCCCAGGCCGTGCAGGACCTGGCGGAAGTCGAACCGGGCAAGCGCCTCCGCGTAGAGGAGCAGGCCCAGGCAGCCGGCGGCCAGCGCCGCGCTCGCCAGCCAGTCCCCGCAGCCCGCGAGCGCCAGCGTCCCGGCGAGCACCGCGAGGGACTCGGTGGAGACGCAGACGAGGAAGGCCGAACCCGGTGCCGGCCGCTTCCAGTGCCGCAGCACCGACACCAGCAGCCAGGGCCAGGCCGCGAACGCCAGGGCGAGCAGCGCCAGCGCGAGGGACTGCCGGCCGGCCAGCGAGAAACGCGTGCCGAGCACGCCGGTCGCCGCGACGGCCATGAGCGCCGGCGGGTTCGCGGAGGCCGCCTGCCACCCGGGGCGGTCGACGGCGAACCGGACGGCGAAGGCCACGGCCAGCGTCACCCACAGCACGCAGGCGAGCGCCAGCAGGATCGCGGACAGGACGTCGTGCCCGATCAGGTGCAGCCCCACCGACAGGATGCCGGTCGCCATGACCGTGGCTCCGGCGCCGGGCGGCACGGTCCGCAGGGCGTCGCGTGCCCGTGCGGCGGCGGACCCGCGGCTGGCTCCGCCCGCACGTGTGATCACCGTTCGATCGCACCGCATGCCGGGGTGCGGCGCCACCTCGCGGGACCGAAGGGAGGAACCGCCGCGCGTCGCGCCCGCCCGGCGAGCCGCCATCGGACAGGTTGGGAGGCGTCCGAACGATCCACTGCGGAAGAGGCCGAATGCGGGAGAGTACGGACGCCAGCGGCCGCCACGGGGACGGTGAGCCGGGGCGCGGCGCCGCGGGCGGGCCCGGTGCGCTCCTGCTCAGGGCCGGGCGCTACTTCCGCCGCGGCGAGACGGCCGCGGACCTGCACAGCGAGCACCTCGAGGGCGGCCGGCAGGGCGACCGCTTCTACCGCGAGCGCTGGAGCCACGACAAGGTCGTCAACTCCACCCACGGCGTGAACTGCACGGGATCCTGCCGCTGGAAGGTGTACGTCAAGGACGGCATCATCACCTGGGAGACCCAGGGCACCGACTACCCCACCGTCGGCCCCGACCGTCCCGAGTACGAGCCGCGCGGCTGCCCCCGGGGCGCAGCGTTCTCCTGGTACACCTACTCGCCGACCCGGGTGCGCTACCCCTACGTCCGCGGCGTGCTGCTGGAGATGTACCGCGAGGCGAAGGACCGGCTCGGCGATCCGGTGCTCGCCTGGGCCGACATCCAGGCCGATCCCGGACGTCGCCGCCGCTACCAGCAGGCGCGGGGCAAGGGCGGCCTGGTGCGGGCGCGCTGGGACGAGGCCGTCGAGATCGTGGCCGCCGCCCATGTGCACACCATCAGGACGTACGGCCCGGACCGGGTGGCCGGCTTCTCGCCGATCCCGGCGATGTCGATGGTCTCGCACGCGGCGGGCGCCCGCTTCATGTCGCTGATCGGCGCCCCGATGCTGTCCTTCTACGACTGGTACGCGGACCTGCCGGTCGCCTCTCCGCAGGTGTTCGGCGACCAGACGGACGTCCCGGAGTCCGGGGACTGGTGGGACGCGGCCTACCTGATGATGTGGGGCTCCAACGTCCCGGTCACCCGGACCCCCGACGCGCACTGGATGGCGGAGGCCCGCTACCGGGGCCAGAAGGTGGTGGTGGTCGCACCGGACTACGCCGACAACGCCAAGTTCGCCGACGAGTGGCTGCATCCGCATCCGGGTACGGACGGCGCGCTGGCGATCGGCATGGGACACGTCATCCTGAAGGAGTTCTTCGTCGACCGGCAGGTGCCGTTCTTCACGGACTACGTGAGCCGCTACACCGATCTGCCGTTCCTCGTCACGCTGGCGGAGCGGGACGGCGCCTGGGTGCCGGACAAGTTCCTCCGGGCGGCGGACCTCGATGCGGGAGAGGCGGGGGCGGCGGCACCGGGGGAACCGGGGGCACCCGGAGACTCGGGCGACTCGGGCGAATCCGGGGAAGAGGGCCCCGACGCCGAGCGGTGGAAGACGGTCGTGTGGGACGAGACCACCGGCCGCCCCGCCGTCCCCGGCGGCTCCATCGGCTTCCGCTGGTCGGAGTCCGGGCAGGGCCGCTGGAACCTGGATCTCGGCGCGATCCGCCCGGCACTCGGCCTGATCGGCGTCGCGGACGCCGTCCCGGCCGAGGTGCTGCTGCCCCGGTTCGACACCGACGGCGGCCCGCACGGGCAGGGCAGGGGCGGCGTCGTCCGCCGCGGGGTGCCCGCGGTCCGGCTGCCCGGCGGACAGACGTTCACCACCGTCCACGACCTGTTGCTGGCCCAGTACGGCGTCGGCCGCGAGGGCCTGCCGGGCGACTGGCCGGGCTCGTACGAGGACGCGGAGAGCCCCGGGACCCCCGGTTGGCAGCAGATCCACACCTCGGTGCCGGCCGCCGCGTGCGTCCGGATCGCGCGCGAGTTCGCGGCCACCGCGGAGCGGTCGAAGGGCCGCTGCATGATCCTCATGGGCGCGGGCACCAACCACTGGTTCCACTCCGAGACGATCTACCGCGCGTTCCTCGCGCTGCTCCAGCTCACCGGCTGCCAGGGCCGCAACGGCGGCGGCTGGGCGCATTACGTCGGGCAGGAGAAGACCCGGCCGTCGACCGGCTGGGCGACGCTGGCCGGCGCGGCCGACTGGTCCCGCCCGCCCCGGCAGGCGATCGGCACCGCCTACTGGTTCCTGCACACCGACCAGTGGCGCTACGACCGCTTCCCCGCGGACGTGCTCGCCTCGCCGCTCGGGCAGGGCCGGTTCGCCGGCATGACCGTCGCGGACTGCCTGGCGCAGGCGACCCGGGCCGGCTGGATGCCGTCCTACCCGACCTTCGACCGGAACCCGCTCGAACTCGGGGAGGGCGCCGACCCGGTGAAGGCGGCCGTCGACGAACTCAAGGCGGGCACGCTGAAGTTCGCGGGCGAGGATCCGGACGCACCGGCCAACTGGCCCCGGGTGCTGACCCTCTGGCGTGCCAACCTGCTGGGCTCCTCCGCGAAGGGCGCCGAGTACTTCACGAAGCACCTGCTCGGCACCCACTCCTCCCTGCGCGCCGAGGAGGCCGGTCCTGACGTCCGGCCGCGCGACGTCGTCTGGCACGACCGCGCGCCCGAGGGCAAGCTCGACCTGCTGCTGTCGCTGGACTTCCGGATGACGTCCTCCACGCTGCTGTCCGACATCACGCTGCCGGCGGCCACCTGGTACGAGAAGCACGACCTGTCGAGCACCGACATGCACCCCTACGTGCACGCCTTCTCGCCGGCCATCGACCCGCCGTGGCAGGCCCGTACCGACTTCGACGCCTTCCACGCGATCGCGGAGCGCTTCAGCGAGCTGGCGGCCGGCCATCTCGGCACCCGGCGCGACCTGGTGGCGACCGCGCTCCAGCACGACACACCCGGCGAGATCGCCCAGCCCGGCGGGCACGCGCGCGACTGGCGGCGCGGGGAGTGCGAGCCGGTGCCCGGCGTCACCATGCCGGGGCTGACCGTGGTGGAGCGCGACTACACCGCGGTCGCCGCGAAGATGGCCTCGCTCGGGCCGCTCGCGGAGGGACTCGGCCTGCCCGCGAAGGGCATCGCGCTGCGCCCCGACGCCGAGATCGAGGTGCTGCGCGCCCTCAACGGCGCCGTCGCCGACGGCGGGCCCGCGCACGGCCGGCCGCTGCTGGACACGGCGGCCAAGGCGGCCAACGCCATCCTCGCGCTGTCCGGCACCACCAACGGCCGCCTCGCGGTCCAGGGTTTCCGCACCCTGGAGCGGAAGACCGGCCAGCCCATGGCACACCTCGCCGAGGAGAACGAGGCCCGCCGGATCACCTACACCGACACGCAGGCCGCACCGGTCCCGGTGGTCGCCTCCCCGGAGTGGTCCGGAAGCGAGGCCGGCGGCCGGCGCTACAGCCCTTTCACCCAGAACCTCGAACAGCTCAAGCCGTGGCACACCCTCACCGGCCGCCAGCAGCTCTTCCTCGACCACGACTGGATGCACGAGGTCGGCGAGGCGCTGCCCGTCTACCGGCCGCCGCTGGACATGCACCGGCTGTTCGGCGAACCCGTGCTCGGCCCGGACGGGCAGCGCGAGGTCACGGTCCGCTACCTCACCCCGCACAACAAGTGGTCCATCCACTCCGAGTACCAGGACAACCTGTTCATGCTGTCGCTGTCCCGCGGCGGCCAGGTCATCTGGATGGCCCCGCAGGACGCCGAGGCGATCGGGGTGCGCGACAACGACTGGATCGAGGCGGTCAACCGCAACGGCGTCGTCGCCGCCCGGGCCGTCGTCTCCCACCGGATGCCGGCCGGCACCGTGTACATGCACCACGCCCAGGAGCGCACCGTCGCCGTGCCCAGGACCCAGACCACCGGCCGCCGCGGCGGCGTCCACAACTCGCTGACCCGGCTGCTCCTCAAACCGAGCCATCTCATCGGCGGCTACGCCCAGTTGAGCTGGGCCTTCAACTACCTCGGCCCGACCGGGAACCAGCGGGACGAGGTCACCGTGATCCGCCGCCGCACCCAGGAGGTGACGTACTGATGCGGGTGCTGGCCCAGGTCGCGATGGTGATGAACCTCGACAAGTGCATCGGCTGCCACACGTGTTCGGTGACCTGCAAGCAGACGTGGACCAACCGGAGCGGCATGGAGTACGCCTGGTTCAACAACGTGGAGACCCGTCCCGGGCAGGGCTACCCGCGGCGCTGGCAGGACCAGGAGAAGTGGCGCGGCGGGTGGCGGCTCAACCGCCGCGGCCGGCTCACCCTGCGGGCCGGCAGCCGGGTGGCCCGGCTGGCGAACATCTTCGCCAACCCGGTGCTGCCGGGCATCAAGGACTACTACGAGCCCTGGACATACGACTACCGGAACCTCGTCAACGCGCCGCTGGGCGAGGACTATCCGGTGGCCGAGCCGCGCTCGCTCCTCACCGGCAAGCCGATGAAGATCGAGTGGAGCGCCAACTGGGACGACGACCTCGGCGGCTCCGTCGAGCACGGTGACGCCGACCCGCTGGTGGTCAGGGCGCGCGCGCAGGGCGAGCAGGCCGCGGAGAAGGTGAGGGCCGCGTTCGAGCAGACCTTCATGTTCTACCTGCCGCGGATCTGCGAGCACTGCCTGAACCCGTCGTGCGTCGCCTCCTGCCCGTCCGGCGCGATCTACAAGCGCGAGGAGGACGGCATCGTCCTGGTCGACCAGGACCACTGCCGCGGCTGGCGGCAGTGCGTGACCGGCTGCCCGTACAAGAAGATCTACTTCAACCACCGCACCGGCAAGGCCGAGAAGTGCACCTTCTGCTATCCGCGGATCGAGGTCGGGCTGCCCACGGTGTGCTCGGAGACCTGCGTCGGGCGGCTGCGCTACCTCGGCGTCGTGCTCTACGACGCGGACGCGGTGACCGCCGCCGCCTCGGTGCCCGAGGACCGGGACCTGTACGAGGCCCAGCTCGGGGTGTTCCTCGACCCGGAGGACCCGGAGGTGCGGCGCGCCGCGGAGCGGGACGGCGTCGCGCACGACTGGATCGAGGCGGCCCGACGCTCACCGGTCCACGCGCTGGTCAGCCGGTACCGGGTCGCGCTGCCGCTGCATCCGGAGTACCGGACGATGCCGATGGTCTGGTACATCCCGCCGCTGTCCCCGGTGGTGGAGGCGCTCACCGAGACCGGCTTCGACGGGGAGGACGCCGGCAACCTGTTCGGCGCGATCGACACCCTGCGGATCCCGGTGGAGTACCTGGCCGGACTGTTCACGGCCGGCGATCCGGCCCCGGTCCGGGCGTCGCTGGAGAAGCTGGCCGCCATGCGCGCCCACATGCGGGCGGTCAACCTCGGCGAGGCGGAGTCCGGTTCGCCGTCGGAGGCGGCCGACGCGGTCGGCATGACCGGCCGCGGGATCGAGGAGATGTACCGGCTGCTGGCGGTCGCCAAGTACGAGGAGCGCTACGTGATCCCGACCGCGGCCATGGGCGAGGCCCGGCGGCTGGAGGAGTCGGCGCTCCCCGCCGAGTGCTCCCTCGACCACGACGGCGGGCCCGGCATGGGCGGTGAGGGGATCGGAACCGGCGGCCCGGGCCCCTTCGGCGAGGACTCGGGGCGGCGCCGCCTCCCGCTGGTCAGCCTGGAGAACTTCCACGCGCTGCGCCGCCGCCAGACCGGCGACGACGAGGCGCAGCGGTGAGCGCGTTCTCCCGGGGCGGCCGGGCGGCGCCCCCGCCGGTGACGTATCCGACCGCCGTGCTCCACCAGGCTGCCGCCCGGCTGCTGGCCTACCCCGACGCCGAACTGGCCGGACAACTCCCGCTGCTCCGGGCCGCGCTGGTGTCCGCGGGCACCGACCCGGCCGCCCTGCTGCTCCCGGTGGTCGACCACCTCGCCGGCGCGGAGCCGCCCGGGCCGGCCGCCGAGTACGTCCGCACCTTCGACTTCACCAGCCGGCACTGCCTGCACCTGACCTGGTGGACCGACGGGGACACCCGGCGCCGGGGCGCCGCCCTGCTCCGTTTCAAGGAGCACTACCGCGCGCACGGCATGGAGCCCGGCGACGACGAACTGCCCGACTTCCTGCCGGTCGTCCTGGAGTTCAGCGCCGCCACCCGCACCGACGGGCTGCTGCGCGAGCACCGCCCCGCCCTGGAACTGCTGCGGTTGGCCCTCACCGAGAGCGGCACGCCCTACGCCCGGGTGCTCGAGGCGGTGTGCGCCACGCTGCCCGGCGCGTCTCCCGCGGATCGGGCGCAGGCGAGGGCGATGGCCCGTGGCGGCCCGCCCAGCGAGGCGGTGGGCCTGATGCCGTACGGACACCTCGACCTGCTGCCGGTGCTGACCGAGTGAGCCGGTCGCCTGCCTCCCGACTGCCCCCGCCGGCCGACCGATCGGAGACCCGCTGATGAACACCCTGCTGTGGGGCGCCCTGCCATACGTCGCGTTCGCGCTCCTCGTCACCGGCCTGGTCTGGCGGCACCGCTACGACACCTTCGGCTGGACCACCCGCTCCTCGGAGATCTACGAGTCGCGGTTGCTGTCCCTCGCGTCACCGGTCTTCCACTACGGCATCCTCTTCGTGCTCGCCGGCCACCTCCTGGGCCTGTTCGTGCCCGCCTCCTGGACCGACGCGATCGGCGTCGACGAGCACGTCTACCACCTGTTCTCGCTGATCGGCGGCACGCTCGCGGGGCTGCTGGCGATCACCGGGATCGCGCTGCTGGTGTACCGGCGCCGCACCAACGCCCCGGTCCTGCTGGCCACCACCCGCAACGACAAGTTCATGTACGTGCTGCTGGTCGGCGAGATCGCGATGGGCATGTACGCCAAGGTCACCAACTCGTCGTTCAGCAGCGGCTACGACTACCGCACCACCATCGCGCCCTGGGCCCGCAGCCTGTTCACCCTCGATCCCAGGACCGACCTCATGACGGGGGCCCCGCTCACCTATCGCATCCACGCCGTCCTGGGGATGATCCTGATCGCGGTGGTGCCGTACACCCGTCTGGTCCACATGTTCAGCGCACCCGTGCAGTACCTCTTCCGGCCCTACATCGTCTACCGCAGCCGCGGTCCGCTGACCGAGCAGCCGCGACCGCGCGGCTGGGAGCGGCTCGACGCCTGACGGCCGGCGTCTTTTCGGGGCCCGCTCGCGTAGTGTCACCGTCATGCGACTGAGCACTGTGATTCTGCCGATCTACCCCTGGACCGAGGGGCGGAAGGTGTGGGAGGGCGCGGAGGAGCTGGGGTTCCACGCGGCCTACACGTATGACCACCTGTCGTGGCGGACGTTCCGGGACGGGCCGTGGTTCGGGGCGGTGCCGACGCTGACCGCGGCGGCGGTCGTGACCTCGCGGATCCGGCTGGGGACGATGGTGACCTCGCCGAATTTCCGGCACCCGGTGACGCTCGCGAAGGAGCTGATGACCCTCGACGACGTCAGCGGCGGGCGGGTGACGCTGGGCATCGGGTCCGGCGGGACCGGGTTCGACGCGGTGGTGCTGGGGCAGGAGCCGTGGTCGCCGCGGGAACGGGCCGACCGCTTCGCCGAGTTCGTCGAGCTGCTCGACCGGCTGCTCACCCAGGGCGACATCACCTTCGGCGGCAGCCACTACTCGGCCTTCGAGGCGCGGAACATCCCCGGCTGCGTGCAGACGCCGCGGCTGCCGTTCGCGGTGGCGGCCACCGGGCCGCGTGGCATGCGGCTGGCCGCGAAGTACGGTCAGGAGTGGGTGACCACCGGCGACCCCGACCTGTACGAGACGGGGACGCCCGAGCAGTCGCTGGCCGCGATCCGCGGGCAGATCGAACGGCTGGGCTCGGCGCTGGAGGACGCGGCGCGCGAGCCGGCCGGGGTGCCCAAGGTGCTGCTGACCGGGTTCACCCCCGACCGCGCCACCCCGTTCAGCTCGCTGGACGCCTTTGTCGACTTCGCCGGACGGCACGCCGAGGCCGGCATCGACGAGATCGTCCTGCACTGGCCCATCCCGGACTCGGACTTCGGCTACGACCACGCCGTCTTCGAGCAGATCGCGATCGAGGCGCCGGGCCAGCTCGGCTGAGCGTCCGGGAGGTGCACGGGGCCCGGGCGGGTACGGTGCCCGGGCCTCTACGGTGCCGCCGCCCCGCGGTCACGGGCGTCACGGCGTCATGGCCGGTCCGGCCGCTCGGCGAGCGCGTCCATCCGGCGAGCGGCCACCTCGCGGTCGGCGGCCGCGGCCACGAACTCCGGGACCCGATCGGCCCCGACCAGGTCCCGCACCGCGGCGACCGTGGGCGCCGGAAGCGGCACCGCTACGGGCGGGGTCGCGCCGTCGGCACGGGGGCCGGTGACCTCGGCTGCGATGGCCTCGGGTGCGGCGGCCTCCGGGCGGCCCGGCCTCGCGGGTGCGGGTGCGGGCGTCGACGCAGGCGCGGCCGGACCGGGGCCGGCCGCCGGCGGAAGGGCCGCGGCCTCGCCCAGGTGGCGCCGGATGTGCTCGGTGGCCCGCAACCGCATCGCGCGGGCGAGTTCGGCGTCGACGGCCTGCTGGGCCAGCGGGCGCAGCCGCCGGATCAGGTCGGTGGCCTCGGCGGCCTCCTCGTCGGTCGGCGGGTGCTGGAGGAACCGCTGGAAGACGTACTCCGTGGTGAACTCCAGGAACCGCTCCGAGATGTGCTCGACACGTCCGCGCAGCTCGCGCAGGTGCCCGGTGATCGCGGCCAGCGGTACCCCGGCCCGGTGCAGCTCGGCGGCGACGGCGAGTTCGCTGGGGCTCGGGGCCAGGAACTCGTCCTCGTGTCCGGGCACCGCCTCCAGGACGCCCAGCCGCAGCGCCTCCTCCACGGCCGTCAGGTCCATCACCCCGCCGAACGTCTCGGTCAGCTCGTCGACCCCTATCCGGGCCGGCGCCTCGTCCGACCACGGCCGGTCCACCTCGCCCACCAGTCCGAGGACGCCGCCGAGTCCGGTGCCCGCGTCCCAGGCAGCCAGCAACTCCTTGATGCTCGCCAGCGTGTAGCCGCGCTCCAGCAGGTCGGCGATCTGCCGCAGCCGGGCCAGGTGGGTGTCGTCGTAGACGTTCGCCCGTCCCTGGCGCACCGGCTTGGGCAGCAGGCCGCGGTCGGTGTACGCCCGGATGGTGCGGACCGTGGTGCCGCTGAGGTGGGACAGGTCCTCGATCCGGTAGGCACGCTGCTCTTCCGCGGTGGTCACGGCCTTGCTCCTTGCTGGTCTGCGCCGGTCTGCCGTACGGGGGTCAGGAGGCCGCGGCGGGTCCTGCCACCCGTCCTCCGCCGGTGTCGGGCCGCTCGGCCCCGACGGCCTGTGCGGCCGGGGACACGGCCAGGTACTCCACCGCCTTGCTCATCGAGCCCTCCTGCGACGGATGGTACGACCGCCGCAGGTAGCGGGGCATCGAGGCGTGCAGCGAGGCCCACGAGGGCAGCAGGCCACGGCGGGCGGCGGCACGGTGGTCCTTGAACCGGTAGTGGCCGCCGTCGAGTTGCGGGTCGTGCCGCATCAGGTAGCGGGCGCCGGACAGCCACAGGTAGAACAGCGCGGGCCAGGCCAGCGCCATGCCTTCGGCCCGGCGCAGGTAGCGCACCGCGCCCTTGCCGCCGGCGTGCTGGTACATGTCGAAGGCGACCGACCGGTGTTCGACCTCCTCGGCGCCGTGCCAGCGCAGCAGGTCGAGCATCACCTCGTCGGTACCCGCGCCGTCCAGCGCGTCGGCGTCCAGGATCCAGTCGCCGAGCACCGCGGTGAAGTGCTCTATGGCCGCGATCAGCGACAGCCGGAACCGCAGCCACTCGCGGCGCGGCACCGGCAGGCCGAACGGCGGGCGCTCACCCAGCAGGACGTCGAACATCCACTCCACGTGGCGGGTGTAGGCGGCGGTGTCGAGTTCCTGCTCGGCCAGGTGCTCCAGGACGTACGCGTGCTGCACGCTGTGTGTGGCCTCCTGGCCCATGAAGCCCTTCACGTCCTTGAGCAGTCGCTCGTCCGTGATGAGCGGCAGCGCCTCCTTGAACACCTTCACGAACCACCGCTCGCCCGCGGGCAGCAGCAGGTGCAGCACGTTCATGACGTGCGTCGACGTCGGCTCACCCGGAATCCAGTGCAGCGGGGTCCGCTTCCAGTCGAAGGTGACCCGGCGGGGTTTGATCGCGTGGCTCACGGGTGGGGCCTCCTTACGGTTCTGCGGGGTTCCTCGGGTGAGGGGTGAGGTTCCTCGGGTGGGGCGGGCGGGCTACAACGGGGGATCGACGCGGGCCAGCGCCCGCAGGGCGCCCGGGGACAGGCGCGACAGCAGGCGGGCGCCGCGCGCCTCGGGCGTGACCGGGACGACCGCGGTGTCCCGGCGCACCGCGCGCAGCACGGCCCGGGCGACCTTCTCCGGCGGGTAGTTGCGCAGCGAGTAGAGCTGGGAGCTCCTGGCGCGGCGCCGCTCCTGCTCCTCGTCGCTGACGCCCGCGTGCCGGGCGCTGCCGGTGATCGCGGTGTTGACCAGGCCGGGGCAGATCGCGCTCACCCCGATGCCGTGCGGCGCGAGTTCGGCCCGCAGGCACTCGCTCAGCATGAGCACGGCTGCCTTCGAGGTGCTGTACGCGGGCAGCGCGCGGGACGGCTGGAAGGCCGCGGCCGAGGCGGTGTTGACGATGTGGCCGCCCTGGCCGCGCTCGGCCATCTGGCGGCCGAAGAGCCGGCAGCCGTGGATGACGCCCCACAGGTTGACGTCGAGCACCTGCTTCCAGTCCTCGGGGGTGGTGTCGAGGAAGGAGCCGGCCAGGCCGATCCCCGCGTTGTTCACCACCACGTCGGGCACGCCGCGCAGGTCGGCGGTGCGGGCGGCGAACTTCTCCATCGCGTCCGCGTCCGCGACGTCGACCACCTCCGGCCAGGCGTCGGCCGCACCGGCCCGGCGGGCGGCCGCCGCGGTCGAGCCGGCGCCCTCCGCGTCCCGGTCCACCGCCACCACCCGCGCACCGGCCTCCGCGAAGGCGAGCGCGGTGGCCTTCCCGATGCCGCTGGCCGCACCGGTGACCACCACCAACTGCCCGGCGAACCGCTCGCGCGCGGCCGGCAGTCCCCGGCCGAGCACGGTCCGCACCGCGTCGGGATCGGGCTCCGCGGTGTCCCCGCCCTCCGTGGCCCCGACGAAGTCCGCTATCCAGCGGACCAGTTGGTCGGGGCGGGAGCGCGGCACCCAGTGCTTGGCCGGCAGGGTGCGCCGGGTCAGCCGGGGCACCCAGCGGTCGAGGTCGTCGTAGAGCCGCTCGGAGAGGAAGGCGTCGCGGGTGGGAGTGATCAGCAGCACCGGGACGTGGGAGGTGGGGTCGGGCCGGGGGTGGCCGAGCCGCTGCCGGACGTTGTCCCGGTAGAGCCAGGCGCCGTGGGCGGCGTCCTGCGGCAGGGACGCGGTCGGATAGCCGTCGGAGGGGACCTTCTCGGCGCGGGCGAGCATCTTCGGCCACTGCCGGCCGAGCGGGCCGCGCCACGCCAACTCGGGCAGCACCGGGGTGTGCAGCGCGTAGACGTACCACGACTTGGCGCCCTGGCCGAGGAGCTGGGCGGCGCGGCGCGGGGTGGGGCGGCGGACCCGGCGGTTGATCCAGTGGCCGAAGTGGTCGAGGCTCGGGCCGGAGATCGAGGTGAAGGAGGCGATCCGGCCCTCGGTCGACGGCTGCGTGGCGAACTCCCAGCCCTGCACGGATCCCCAGTCGTGGCCCACCAGGTGCACCGGGCGGTCCGGGCTGACCGCGTCGGCGACCGCGAGGAAGTCCTGGGTCAGCTTCTCCAGGGTGAAGCCGCCCCTGAGCGGCTGCGGCGCGTCGGAGCGGCCATGGCCCCGCACGTCGTAACTCACCACGTGGAAGCGGTCGGAGAGCTGCTCGGCGACGGCCGACCAGACCTCCTTGCTGTCCGGGTAGCCGTGCACCAGCACGAGGGTCGGCGCGCTGCCGGGCAGGTCTGGCACGCCGTGCTCGGCCACGCACAGCCGCACGCCGCCGGCACCGGTCACGAAGCGCTCCCGCACCCGCGCCCGGCCGGTGCGGTCGGCGGGAACTCCTCCGCCGTCCCCGCCGGTCGCCTCGCCACCCGCGGCGCCATGTGCCCCGCCGGCAGGCGCGCCGTTCGCCCGGCCCGCGCCCTCCGGACCGCTCCCGCCGACCGTCGAGTCCGTCCCGTCCGTCTCGTCCATGCCGTCACCCGCCCCAGCACCCGAACACCGAAAACACTGTCAGTGATGAATGTGACATCGGTTGATGGCAGCGTCAAGACCCTGACGGCACCCGGGGAGAACATCACCCGTTCGGGGCCCGACCCCTACGGGTGGTCCGCCGTGAGTCGTACACGAAGCCCCGCCGCACGGGCGACGCGCGGGGGCGGCGGATACCACTACGGTCTGTCGCGTGACTGTGATCGCTACCGAGAGCCTGAGCAAGCGGTACCCGAGGGTGACCGCGCTCGACCGGCTGACCGTGGACATCACGCCCGGTGTGACCGGGCTGGTGGGTGCCAACGGGGCCGGCAAGTCGACCCTGATCAAGATCCTGCTGGGACTCGCCCCGGCCACCGAGGGCCGTGCCACCGTGCTCGGCCGCGACGTGGCCACGGACGGCGCCGGGATCCGGGCCCTGGTCGGCTACATGCCCGAGCACGACTGCCTCCCGCCGGACGTCTCGGCGACGGAGTTCGTCGTGCACATGGCCCGCATGTCGGGCCTGCCGCCGACCGCGGCCCGCGAGCGCACCGCCGACACGCTGCGTCATGTCGGCCTGTACGAGGAGCGCTACCGCCCGATGGGCGGCTACTCCACGGGCATGAAACAGCGCGTCAAGCTCGCCCAGGCACTGGTCCACGACCCCCAGCTGGTGCTGCTCGACGAGCCGACCAACGGCCTCGACCCGGCCGGCCGCGACGACATGCTCGGCCTGATCCGCCGCGTGCACACGGACTTCGGCATCTCGGTCCTGGTCACCTCGCACCTGCTCGGCGAGCTCGAGCGCACCAGCGACCACATCGTCGTCATCGACGGCGGCAAGTTGCTGCGGGCCTCGTCCACCAGCGACTTCACCCAGACCACCGGGTCCCTCGCGGTCGAGGTCACCGACCGCGAGAGCGAGTTGCTCGCCACCCTGACCGCGGCGGGGCTGACCGCGCAGCGCACCGGCCACCTGCTGATGGTCGACATCGGCGACGACGAGACGTACGACACCGTCCGCGACGCGGTGGCCGGCCTCGGTGTCGGCCTGGTCCGCATGGAGCAGCGCCGCCACCGGATCGCCGAACTCTTCGCGGACCCGGACGACACCGGCGCCGACGCCACCGCGGCCGCGCATCCCACCCCCGACACCGCCGTCGCCGCCCCCGGCGCCATGGGCACAGGAAGGAGCGTCCGGTGACGCAGCCCGACCTGGCCCCCACCGACGTCATCCACGACATCGGCTACCGGTCCTACGACGGTCCCCGCCTCGGCCGCCGCTACGCCCGCAAGTCGCTCTACGTGCAGAGCCTGCGCGGAGCCTACGGACTCGGCCGCAGCGCCAAGTCCAAGGTGCTGCCGATGATCCTGTTCGCCGTGATGTGCCTGCCGGCGCTGATCATCGTCGCGCTGACGATCTTCACCGACCGCAAGGACCTGCCGCTGCAGTACACCCGCTACGCGGTCGTGCTCCAGGCGGTCATCACGCTCTTCGTCGCCTCCCAGGCGCCGCAGGCCGTCTCGCGCGACCTGCGCTTCAAGACCACCCCGCTGTACTTCTCCCGGCCGATCGAGGCCGTCGACTACGTGGTCGCCAAGTTCGCCGCGCTCGCCTCGGCGCTGTTCCTGCTGACCGCGGCCCCCCTGCTGATCCTCTACATCGGCGCGCTGCTGGCGAAGCTGAGCTTCGGCCACCAGACCGCCGGGTTTGCGAAGGGCCTGGTGTCCATAGCACTGCTGTCCCTGCTGTTCGCCGGCATCGGTCTGGTCATCGCGGCCGTCACCCCGCGCCGGGGCTTCGGCGTCGCCGCGGTGATCACACTGTTCGTGATCAGCTACGGTGCCGTCTCCGCAGTGCAGGGCGTCGCGGACAACCAGGAGAAGTGGCACGTCATCGGGTGGCTCGGGCTGTTCTCGCCGATCACCCTGATCGACGGCTTCCAGACCTGGTTCCTCGACGCCACCTCGGCCTTCCCGGACGCGGCCGGACCGCCGAACGCCGCAGCCGGCACCGCGTACCTGCTGGTCATCCTGGCGATCCTGGCAGGCAGCTTCGGCCTGCTGATGCGCCGCTACCGTAAGGCGGGACTCTCGTGACCACCATCGGCATCAACGCGGTCTCCCGCTGGTTCGGCAACGTGGTGGCGGTCAACGACATCACCATGTCCATCGGCCCCGGCGTGACCGGACTCCTCGGCCCCAACGGCGCGGGCAAGTCGACCCTCATCAACATGATGGCCGGCTTCCTCGCCCCCTCCGGCGGCAGCGTCACCCTCGACGGGACCGTCATCTGGCGCAACGAGCAGGCGTACCGCGAGATCGGCATCGTGCCCGAACGGGAGTCGATGTACGACTTCCTGACCGCGCGCGAGTTCGTCGTCGCCAACGCCGAACTGCACGGCCTGGCCGACCCCGGCGCCGCCGCGCAGCGCGCGCTGGCCACCGTGGAGATGGAGTACGCGCAGGACCGGCAGATCGAGACCTACAGCAAGGGCATGCGGCAGCGCGCCAAGATGGCGTCGGCGCTGGTGCACGACCCGTCGGTGCTGCTGCTCGACGAACCGTTCAACGGGATGGACCCGCGCCAGCGGCTGCACCTGATGGACCTGCTGCGCGCCATGGGCGCGGACGGCCGGACCGTCCTGTTCTCCTCGCACATCCTGGAGGAGGTGGAGCAACTCGCCCACCACATCGAGGTCGTGGTGGCCGGGCGGCACGCGGCCTCCGGCGACTTCCGCAAGATCCGCCGGCTGATGACCGACCGCCCGCACCGCTACCTCGTCCGCTCCAGCGACGACCGCGCGCTCGCCTCCGCGCTCATCGCGCACGGCTCCACCGCCGGCATCGAGCTGGACAAGACCGAGCGGGCGCTGCGCATCCAGGCGATCGACTTCGCCGGTTTCACCGCGTACCTGCCGCAGATCGCCCGCGACCACGGCATCCGGCTCTACGCGGTCTCGCCGTCCGACGAATCGCTGGAAAGCGTGTTTTCCTACCTGGTCACGGCGTAAGGAGCGACCGACATGTCCACCACCTCAACGCTCCCCGACGCGCCCCCGGCCAAGCCGGCGGCCCCCCGCGGCGGCCGCCCGGCGCTCTACCACCCCACGGTGGCCCGGCTCACCTGGCGCGCGCTGCTCGGCCGCCGCCGTGCCCTGATGCTGTTCGGGCTGCCGGTCCTGATGCTGGTCATCTGCGCCGCGGTGCGCGGCCTGGCCGGCGCGGACGACAGCACCGCCAACGACATACTCCAGGGCTTCGCGCTCAGCTCGATGCTGCCGCTGCTCGGCGTGATCGCCGGCACCGGCGCGATCGGCCCGGAGATCGACGACGGCGCCATCGTCTACCTGCTGGCGAAGCCGATCAGGCGCTCCACGATCATCTGCACCAAGCTGCTGGTCTCCATCGGGATCACCATCGCCTTCTCCGCGATCCCGACCCTGCTCGCGGGCTACCTGCTCAACGCCAACGGGCAGAACATCGCGGTCGCCTACGCCATCGCCACGGCGGTCGCCTCCGTCACCTACTCGGCGATCTTCCTGCTGCTCGGGGTGATCACCCGGCACGCCGTCATCGTCGGCCTGGTCTACGCGCTGGTCTGGGAGACGGTGATCGGCAACCTCGTGCCGGGCGCGCAGACACTCAGCGTCCAGCAGTGGGCGCTGGCCGTCGGGGCGAAGGCCGCGCACGGCGACCTGGTCAGCTCCGCGGTGTCCCTGCCGACCGGGATCGTGCTGCTGGTCGCGGTCACGGTGCTGGCCACCTGGTACGCCACCCGCCGGCTGCGCACGCTGAAGCCGGTGGGCGACGAGTAGCGCCCTTCGGGGTACTGCGTCGGGCACGTCCGCGACCAGGGCGGCGGGGGGTTTCTCCCGCCGCCCGCCTCAGGACGCGGCGTCCATGAGCCGCTCCAGGACCACCGCGATGCCGTCCTCGTCGTTGGACAGCGTGATCTCGTCGGCCACGGCCTTGAGTTCGGGGTGGGCGTTGGCCATCGCCACGCCGTGCCCGGCCCACCGGAACATGGGCACGTCGTTGGGCATGTCGCCGAACGCGATGGTCTGCGCGGCGGTGACGCCCAGCCGCCTGGCGGCCAGGGACAGCCCGGTCGCCTTGGTGAGGCCGAGCGGCAGCAGCTCCACGATGCCCTCGCCTGCCATGATCACGCCCACCATGTCGCCGACGACCGCGCGGGCCGCCTCGGCAAGCGCGTCGTCGTCGAGGTCGCGGTGCTGGATGTACAGCTTGTTGACGGGTTCGGCCCACAGCTCGTCGGTGCCGTTCATCCGGACGACCGGCAACTCGGGGCGGTAGACGTACCCGTCGCCGATGAGCACCTCGCCGGCGATCCCGTCCCGGCTGGCGGCCAGGGCCACCGGCCCGACCTCCGCCTCGATCTTGGCCAGGACCGTCGCGGCCAGCCGGCGGTCGAGGGTCACGGAGGTCAGCAGCCGGCCCGCGCCGGCGTCGTAGACCTGCGCGCCCTGGCCGCAGACGGCCAGCCCCTGGTAGCCCAGGTCCTCCAGGATGTGCCGGGTCCAGGGCACGGAGCGGCCGGTGACGATGATGTGCGCCGCGCCCGCGGCGGTCACCGCCTCGAGTGCGGCGCGGGACCGCCGGGAGACGGTGTTGTCCTCGCGCAGCAGGGTGCCGTCGAGGTCGGTGGCGATCAGCCGGTACGGCAGCGGCCCGGGCGGGGCGCCGGCCGGGCCCGGCCCGGAGGAGCTCACTTGGCGGCGGCCGACGTCGCGGACCCGAGGGGCTCCAGCACGTCCCGCCCGCCGAGGTACGGCCGCAGGACCTCGGGCACCCGGACCGATCCGTCGGCCTGCTGGTGGTTCTCCAGCAGGGCGACGATGGTGCGGGTCACCGCGCACAGCGTGCCGTTGAGGGTGGCCAGCGGCCGGGTGCCGCCGGCGTCGCGCATCCGGATGTTGAGCCGCCGGGCCTGGAACTCCAGGGTGTTGGAGGTGGAGGTCAGCTCGCGGTACTTGCCCTGGGTGGGGATCCACGCCTCGCAGTCGAACTTCCGCGACGCCGAGGAGCCGAGGTCGCCGGAGGCCAGCTCGATCACCTGGAACGGCAGCTCCAGCGACGACAGCCACTGCTTCTCCCACGCCAGCAGCCGCTGGTGCTCGGACTCGGCCTCCTCCGGCGTGGTGTAGACGAACATCTCGACCTTGTCGAACTGGTGCACCCGGAAGATGCCGCGGGTGTCCTTGCCGTACGAACCCGCCTCGCGCCGGTAGCACGCGGAGAAGCCCGCGTAGCGCAGCGGCAGCCGGGGAGCCTCGATGATCTCGTCCATGTGGTAGGCGGCGAGGGGTACTTCGGAGGTGCCGACCAGGTAGAGGTCGTCCTTCTCCAGGTAGTACACGTCGTCCTCGACCTGGCCGAGGTAACCGGTGCCCGCCATGGCGGCGGGCCTTACCAGGTTCGGGGTGAGCACCGGGGTGAAGCCCGCCGCGGTGGCCTGCGCGATGGCGGCGTTGACCAGGGCCAGCTCCAGCAGGGCCCCGACGCCGGTGAGGTAGTAGAAGCGCGAGCCGGACACCTTGGCACCGCGGTCGGTGTCGATCGCGCCCAGCAACTCGCCCAGTTCCAGGTGGTCCTTGGGGGTGAAGCCCTCGGCGCCGAAGTCCCGCGGCGTGCCGATGGTCTCGACGACGACGAAGTCCTCCTCGCCGCCGATCGGGGCGTCGGGATGCACCACGTTGCCCAGGCGCAGCAGGAGTTGCTGCGCCTGCTCGGCGGCCTCCTGCTGGTCGGCGTCCGCCGCCTTGACGGCCTCGGCCAGATCCTTGGTGCGCTTGAGCAGGTCGGCCTTCTCCTCGCCCTGCGCCTTGGGGATCAGCCGCCCCAGCTGCTTCTGCTCGGCGCGCAGCTCGTCGAAGCGGGTACTGGAGGACCTGCGCCGCTCGTCGGCGGAGAGGAGCGCGTCGACGAGGGCGACGTCCTCTCCTCGGGCGCGCTGCGAGGCGCGCACACGGTCGGGGTCCTCACGAAGCAGACGAAGGTCAATCACGGTCCCAGGCTACCGGGCTGCGGTCGCCCGCCGCGACAACTTAAAGGCGGCAATGCGCGCAATGTCCGATTCGGTGGAAAAGCGAGAGATGGGGAAGAAGGTGGTGATAAAGCCGCTCGTCAACGCTATTCCGGCTTTCCCTCTCCGGAGTCAGCCTGCCTGTGGAGAACCGGAGTTGATCCACAACGCCGGGCGTCCCCGGAGCGGTCCGCGACCCCTTCCCGGCCGAGTTATCCACAGGGGGCGGGGAAATCCCGGCCGGTTGTCCACAGGTTGTGGGGAAGATCTGTGGAGAACTGCAAAGATCATTTCCCCAGGCCGGTGTTCGGCTATGGATTCCCCACGCAAACCCGTTCCACACTCCCTTTCGGGTGAGATGCGTTCCCTCGGGAGGATGGTGAGGGGGATTTGGGGTGACGCGTGCCGAGCTGTCGCACTCCGGAGGCCCCTGGTGTCTGTGTACCCATTTGTCGACTTGGTCGGCTTCCTCTGTCGACTTGTCCCCAGTTACCCACAGGCCGTGCACGCAGCCTGTGGATAACTCGGTGGACAACTCGCAACATGGCTGGTGGGCAGATGGAAGGCGAACACCAGGCTACCTGCCCGGCGGTCACTCGCCGTCATGCCCAGGTCTCCGGTCCGGCCCGCAGCGGCACGGGTTCAGCCGTGGCGAAGGGCGCCGCCCGCACCCTCAGCCCTCCAGCAGCCGCTGCCCCACGTACTCGCCCTTCCCCACGCCGCCCGGCACCGCGAAGAGCCCGCTGGCCTCGTGGCGAAGAAAACGGGAGAGGCCGTCGGCGCCGTCGAGCTTGCGCTGGACCGGCACGAACCCCGTCATCGGGTCAGCCTGCCAGGCCACGAAGAGGAGCCCGGCATCGGGGGTGCCGTCGGTCCCGATGCCGTCGTGGTAGGAGAACGCGCGGCGCAGCATGGCCGCACCGCTGTTGGAGGCCGGCGCGGCCAGCCGGATGTGCGCGTCGCCCGCGATCGCCAGCGACCGGTCGGGGTTGACCTTGTCCAGCTGCACCGGCGTGGTCTCGACGCCCCCGGACAGCGGGGCCCCGTCGGACTTGCGGCGCCCCACCACCCGCTCCTGCTCGGCCACCGACAGGTGGTCCCAGGAGTCCAGCAGCATCCTGATCCGCCGGACCACCGCGTACGAACCGCCCGCCATCCAGTCGGGGGAGCCGCTCGCCGGTACGAAGATCCGCCGGTCGAAGTCCGCGTCGGACGGCTTGGGGTTGTTGGTGCCGTCGATCTGGCCCATCAGGTTGCGGGCGGTGCGCGGCCGGTCGGTGGCACCCGGGGTGCGGTTGAAGCCGTTCATCTGCCAGCGCACGGTCGCCGCGCCGGCAGCCGCCTTCTGCAGCACCCGCAGCGCGTGGAAGGCGACCAGCGCGTCGTCCGCGCCGACCTGCACCCACAGGTCCCCGTTGCTGCGCTTGGGGTCGAGGTGGTCCGACGGGAAGTCGGGCAGCGGCGCGAGCGCGGCCGGGAGCTCGGCGTTCAGCCCGGTACGGCCGAAGAAGCTGCGCCCGAACCCGAAGGTGACGGTCAGCGAGGACGGCCCCGCGTCGTCCGCCACCTGGTCGTCGTACGCCGCCGGGGTGCTCGGGCGGCCGGACGCGGTCATCTCGCGTACCGCGTCCGACCAGCGCCGCAGGAGCGCCGCGGCGCTCCTGCGGTCCGCACCGGCCACCAGGTCGAACGCGGCCAAGTGGCCGCACGCCTGGGCGGGTTGGACGATCCCGGCCTGCCGGGCGCCCTCGAACGGCACGTGCGCCGACCCGACGGTGGTGAGCGCGGCCGGGTCGTCACGGGTGCCGGCCGCCACCGCCGCACCCGCGCCGCCGCCGGCCACGAGCCCGACCGCCCCGGCCGCGCCCGCGGTACCCAGCAGCCTCCTGCGCGTGACCCCTGCCGTGGGCGTCGGCGCGTCCTCCTGCCGGGGGCCGGGAGCGGACGCGCCGCGGCCGGCCGCCTTGTCCGTGGTGCTCACGACGTGACCTCCACCTTCCTCGTCTCCGTCACTTCGTCGATGTCCGAGGTGCGGACGGTGACCGACATCTGCCAGGTGCCCGCCAGCGGCAACTGCACCGCGCTCGCCGTCCACTGCCCCGTCCCCGTGTGCCGGAGCGTGACCGGGATCGGGCCGAGGTGCTGCGCGGGCAGCGTGAAGGCCAGCCGCACCTCGGGGACGTCGACCGGCGTGCCGCCGGCGCCGTCGATCACGAGCCGCACCTCGTTCGGCGTCGCGGCCCGACCCGGCGTCAGCGTGACCGCCGCGGTGCCCTTCCCCTTCGGGCCCCCGGTGTCGTACGGCACCTTGACCGCGATCGGCCCCTGCGCGGGCGAGGCGCCCGTACCGGCGGACGGCGCGGGAGCCAGTTTCTTCTGCTCCTCCGCGGCCCGCCCCGGCTGCGAGCCGGACAGCACCGTGGTCACCCCGAGCAGCACTACGGCGACCGCGGCCTCGGCGAGCACCGAGCGGCGCAGCGCGCCGCGGAACGGGTCGGCGGCCAGCACCTTCCTGGCCCGCGCGGCACTGCGGGCGGCCTGCTGCCGGCGCAGCTGCGCGGCCCTGGCCCCGTCGGCCCCGCCCGCGCCGTTGCCGCCCGCGCCGTTGCCGGTGCCGGCCGGGTTCGCCCCAGGGGTGCCCGCGCCGGCGCCGTCCGTGCGGTCCGCGGCCGCCGCGACCGGCTCCCGGACGTCCGCAGCCGTACCCGGGGAAGCCGATGCCGGCGAGGCGACTGCCGCAGAAGCGGCGGCCGGTGCCGTGGCCGGTGCCTGCCCGAGCCGGGCGGTCCAGCGGCGGGAGAACCAGGCGAGCGCCACCAGCGCGCACACCAGCCCGATCTTGATCAGCAGCAACCGCCCGTAGGACGTGTCGGTGAAGGCCCGCCAGCTGCCCATCTGGCGCCATGCCTGGTAGACCCCGGTTCCGACGAGCAGGGTGATCGCGGTGAGCCCGAGCAGCGAGAAGCGGCGCACGGCGTACGGCTCGATCGGGCGGCTCGCGAGGGACGGCGCCCACAGCGCGGTGAGCAGGGCGATCAGGCCCCCGAGCCAGACCGCCATCGACAGCAGGTGCACCACGTCGACAGGCATCGCGATCCGGTGCTGGATGCCCACCGACGCGTGCTCGGCCATCGCCCAGGTCGCCGCGATGCCGGCCGCGATCACGGTGCCGCCGATGCCCAGCCCCCAGGCGAGGTCCGCACGTTCCTCCGGGTCCTCCCGTCTGGCGTACGGCCCGAACAGCACCGCGAGGAACACCGCGGCCGCCGCGAGCAGCAGCAGCCGGGACAGCAGCGCGGCCCCGGGCCGGGTCTGCAACTGGTCCCGCATCACGCCGAGGTCGAGGGCCTGGCCGAGCCCCTTGCCGTTGACGTACGGGCCGCGCAGCAGCAGCAGCGCGATGGTCGAGGCGGCCATCGCCACCCACCCGGTCGCCGCGAGCCGCTGGAGCGGTCGCAGCAGCGCGCCGCGCGGCCAGCACGCCGACAGGAACACCGAGGCGCCCACCAGCAGCGCGAACCCGGCGTAGGCGACGTAGCGGCCGACGCCGTACAGCGTGCCGGCCGCGCCTCCGCCGCGTGCCGCGACACCCGACAGGTCGACGCTGGTCCGCGAGGGGGCACCGACGGAGAAGGTGAAGGCGCCCGCAACGGGGTGGCTGTCCTGGGAGATCGCGCGCCAGGCCACGGTGTAGGTTCCGTTGCCCAGGCCGGACTTGAGGGCGACCGTCGAGGTGGCGCCGGAGTCCTTGCCCTGGGCGTGCCCGGCCACCCCGGCGGCCACGTTGGTGCCGTGCGGGTCGAGCACCCGCAGCGAGTCGTCGGACAGCAGCACCCCCTCGGAGAAGGTGAGCACCACCCGCTGCGGCGCGGTCGCGACCACGGACCCGTCGGCCGGGTCGGTGCGGATCAGCGCCGCGTGCGCGGACGCGGGCACCGCGGTGCCGAGCAGCAGCCCGACCAGGGCGCCGAGCCCGACCAGCAGCGCCGCCGCGCGCCGCGGCCACGACCGCGCGGCGCGCCGCGGCCCCGCCGCGCGTGTTCGGGGCGGGTGCGGCTGCCGCGCGCGGGCGCGGTGTACGTACGACCGTGTGTCCATCGGGTGTTCAGCCTCCGGGGTGGTACGTCGTCGGACGCACCGGCACGGTGACGGTCATCGCGGCCGGCGTGGCGTGGGCGAAGTGCAGGGTGAGCGTCACCTTGTCGCCGACGGCCGGCTTGTGCGTGAGGGTCTCCAGCATCACGTGGTCGCCGCCGGTGCTCAGCGTGAGCCTGCCGCCGGGGGGCACGGTCAGCGACGTCACCTGGCGCATGGTGTCGTCCGTCGTGGTGTGCAGGGTGCCGTGCGCGGCCAGACTGCTGCTCACCGAGGTGAGCTGGGCCGCGCTGCCGCCGGAGTTGGTGACCGTGAAGTACGCGGCGGCCTCGTCGGTCAGCAGCGGCCGGGGTATGTAGGCGCCGGTCACCGCGAGCTTGGCGGGGCCGCCGGAGGCCGGCGCATCAGAGGACGACGAGCAGCCGGTGAGCGCGATGGTGCCGCCGGTCGCGACCGCGGCGAGCACCACCAGCGCCGCCGCGCCCACGCGGGTGCGCCGCCCGACGCCGCCGGGACGGTTGCCGGTCCCGCTGCCGCTCGCGCGGTCGTTCGGGCCGGCGTTCGCACCGTCGTTCCCGCTGCCGTTCCCGGTCACGACTTCTCGCTCCGGATGATCTTCGGCAGCTCGCGCGCGTACTGGTCCGCGGTGGTGCCCGCCATGTACAGCACGTGCGCCTTGTTGTCCTTGGGCCAGAAGCCCAGCACCTCGGCGCCGTGCGTCACGGTCACGCTGCCGTCCTTCTCCTTGACCGGCGGGTCGATGCCCACGCCGAGGGAGCGCGCGGCGGCCTGGATCGTGCTGAACTTCCCGGTCAGGCCGATGAAGCTCTTGTCGATCGCGCCGAGCCAGGCGTTCAGCCGGGCCGGGGTGTCGCGGTCGGGGTCGGAGCTGATGAAGACGACCTGGAGCCTGGCCTGCTCGGCCGCGGGCAGCTTCGACTTGGCCAGCGCGATGTCGCTCATGGTGGTCGGGCACACGTCGGGGCAGTGGGTGTAGCCGAAGTAGATCAGCACCGGGTGCCCGGCGGTCTGCTTGACCAGGTCGAAGGACTTGCCGTGGTTGTCGGTCAGCACGAGGCCGGGCTTGGCGAACGGCGTGTCCAGCACGACGCCCGGTCCCTGCGAGGCCTCGGTCGACACGACGGCCGCCGCGTTCGAGCCCGAGCCGGAGGACGAACCCCCGCAGCCGGTGAGCAGGAGGGCGGCGGACGCGGTCAGGGCGGCGGCGCCGAGTGTGACGGTGGTGCGCATGAGGTGATCCTGTTCGCGAGTGCTCGAAGGGGCCGGGCGGCCGCGGTCCGTGGGGTGGTGCACCACGGCCGCCCGGCGGGGGACGGTCAGGCCGAGGGAGCGGAGGGGCCCTCGGACGGTCCGTCCGGGGAACCGCCGGTGGAGGTGGCGGGGGAGGCCGCGGCCGGAGCCGTGCGCCGGCGGCCGCCGTACACGCCGAAGCCGACGCCGATCACGCCGACCACGATGCCGGCGACGCCCAGCGCGCGGGCGGTGCCGTCACTGCTGTCCACCGAGGCCGACGTGGTGCCCGACGCACCCTTGCCGTCGGCCGGCGGGGCCGCCGCGGGACTTCCGGCCGCGGCGGGTGCCGCGTCGGAACCGGCGCCGGCCGCGGTCAGCTTGAGCGTCGGCGCGGGGTTCTGCGGTTCGGGCTGCCCCGCCTGCGGGATCTCGATCCAGCGCACGACGGTGCCGTCGCTGTAGGTCTGCAGCGCCTTGAACGTCAGCGAGGCGGCGTCGTCGGGCAGCGGGCCGAGCGAGACCGGGAACTGCTGGAACTGCCCCGGCGCGATCTTGCCGCCGGTCCAGGTGATCTTGCTGACGGCCGTGGTGACGGTGCCGTCGTCGGTCTTCAGCGGCGTGGTCAGCTTGGCCGTGGTGACCTTCGCGGTCCAGCCCGGGACCGGCTGGATCGACACCGAGGCGATCGGATGGTCGGTGGGGAAGTTCACCTCCACCTGGGAGGTGTACGCGTTGTCCTCCTCGCACGGCACCTTGAACGACACGGTGCTGTAGCTGCCCTTGGCGGCCGAGTCCGGCTGCACCGTGACATGGGCGAAGGCGGGTACCGCGGCCAGCAGGACGGCGGAGCCGGCGAGCGCGGCGACGGTGGCGGCACGGCCGCGCATACGGGAACTGCTCATGGCAGGGGTTCTCCACGTGGAAGTGGTGCGCTGACGGTGGACCGCGCACGATGGCGTGCGCGGAAGGGCACGGGCGGCCCGCCCGGGACCCCGGCCCGTACCCGGACCCCGCCGCGCGCGTACGGGTACGCGGGCACGTCGGGGTCGAGCGGGTACGAGGGGTGCTCGTGGCAGGCGGCCGGGCGACCGCGCGTCCGCCGGCGCTCCTCGTGAGGAGCCGACGCCGCGTCAGGCCGCCAGTGCGACCACCGGGGGACCGCGCCCGGCCAGGCAGTGCCGCAGCCAGACGGTACGGTGCCGGTCCACCGCCTCCCACGCGCCGCCGCGTATCGGCCGGCGCGCGCAGGGCACGGCGCCGGCGAGCGCGGCCATCAGCGCCCAGGCGCGGCGCAGCGCGGCGGGCAGCAGCGCGGTCAGCCCCGCGCTGCTCCGCATCGACAGCCGGATCAGCCGCCACAGCGCGGCCTCGCCCCGCCGCAGCAGCAGTCCCGCGATCACGGCAGCCACCAGGTGGCCCAGCAGCATGGGCAGCGAGAGCATCGACGCCAGCATGCAGGCCAGGGAGGCGGGGGAGCCGTGCGCGGCACCGGAGTTGGCGAGCGTCGGCATGCCCGCCATCGGCACCCCCGGCAGGTGCGCGGCGCCGCCGGCGGTGGCGGGATCGAGCCCGGCCCGCAGCACGATCTGCCGCGCGGCCCCCGGAGTGAGGGTCGCCGCATGACCGCCGCACACCAGCCGGGCGGCGACGGCGAGCAGGCCGCCCGAGGAGCCGTGCCCGGCGGAGGCGGCGGATGCCGGGGCCGCCGAGGACACTGCGGCCACCGAGGACGCTGCGGCACCGGCGCACATCTGCCCGGTGCTGAAGACCACGTGCAGGGCGAGCTGCCCGAGGGCGAGCAGCGCGGTGATGCCCGGCAGCCTCCGCTCCCGGCCCGCCAGCGGCGCGACGACGGCGAAGACCCCGAGCCAGCCCAGCGCCAGCGAACCGGCCGGAACGGACGTGCCCGACGCCATGGTGTGCCCTGCCGCCGCGAGCAGCACGCAGACCGCGGTGAACACCGCGGTCCGCAGCAGTCGCACCCCGGCGCCCGCGCGCACGGCGGGCGCGGGTCGGCGAAGGGCGGGGGAAGGCGCAGCCATGACGGCCGTCATCATCTCACTGCCGCGCGGACGCGCCTACGGCGCCCTTCCCTCCCCGCGCACCGGCGCCCACCGGCGTGAACACCCCGCCACTCACGCCCCCTACACCGCCGCATGCCGCTCCCGCATCCGCCGAATGAGCGGCATCACGTCAACATCGCGCTTACGCCAGGCTTTTCGCGGCAATACGTAACCGTATGTCGAGCCGCAGCCAGGAGGCTGGAGCATGAGCATCTGGTGGTCACTCCATTTGCGGCGCGAGGCTGCGAGCGTTCCGCTCGCCAGGAAACTGCTGCTGGGCACCATGGAGACCGCCGGGGTCGACCCCGACATCTCCTTCGACCTCTCGGTGGCCCTTTCCGAGGCGTGTGCGAACGCCGTGGAACACGCCGGTTCGGCCACGGGCTACAGCGTCACCGCGCAGATCGACGGTGACCGCTGCCGCATCGAGGTGGCCGACTCAGGGCCGGGCCTTCCCCGCGACCGCGTCCGCCTGCCGGCCCGGCCGCTGACCCTGCGGGGCCAGCACGCCGAGCACGGCCGCGGACTGTTCCTGATCGAAGCACTCATGGACCATGTGCAGTTCCACGACCGGCCGGGGCACGGCACGGTCGTCGCGTTCGACAAGGTCCTCAAGTGGCGGGAGGACACCCTGCTCAAGGCGTCCTGACCCGCCGTCCCGAAGGGCTCAGGCGGTCAGCCCGGCCATCCACTCCTCGACCTCGTCGGAGCGGCGCGGAAGCCCCGCCGACAGGTTCCGGTTGCCGCTCTCGGTGACCAGGATGTCGTCCTCGATCCGCACCCCGATGCCGCGGTACTCCTCCGGCACCGTCAGGTCGTCCGCCTGGAAGTACAGTCCGGGCTCCACGGTGAGGACCATGCCGGGCTCCAGCGTGCAGTCGACGTACGCCTCGGTGCGCGCCTGGGCGCAGTCGTGGACGTCGATGCCGAGCATGTGCCCGGTGCCGTGCAGCGTCCAGCGCCGCTGGAGGGCGAGTTCGAGGACCCGCTCCGCCGGACCCTCCAGCAGGCCCCATTCGACCAGCCGCTCGGCGAGCACCCGCTGCGCGGCCTCGTGGAAGTCGCGGTAGGCCGCACCGGGCTTGACCGCGTCGATGCCGGCCTGCTGGGCGTCGTACACCGCGTCGTAGATCTTCTTCTGCAGCGGCGAGAACCGGCCGTCGACCGGGAGGGTGCGGGTGACGTCGGCGGTGTAGAGGGAGCGGGTCTCCACGCCGGCGTCGAGCAGCAGCAGTTCGCCGGCCCGGACCGGGCCGTCGTTGCGCACCCAGTGCAGCGTGGTGGCGTGCGGGCCGGACGCGCAGATCGAGCCGTAGCCGACGTCGTTGCCCTCGACACGGGCGCGCAGGAAGAAGGTGCCCTCGATGTAGCGCTCGGAGGTGGCCTGCGCGCGGTCCAGGACCCTGACGACGTCCTCGAAGCCGCGGGCGGTGGAGTCGCACGCCTGCTGCAGCTCGCCGATCTCGAACTCGTCCTTGACCAGCCGGAGCTCCGACAGGAACACCTTCAGCTCGCCGTCCCGCTCGCCGGTGGTCTTGTCGGTGAGGGCCGCCTCGATCCCCCCGTCGTGGCCGCGCACGACCCGGACCGGGCCGGTGGCCTCGCGCAGCACGTCGGCGACGGTGCGGACGTCCTTGCACGGCAGGCCGAGCAGCTGCTCGCCCTCGGCCGGGCTGTTGCGGCGCCCGACCCACAGCTCGCCCTGGCCGTCCAGCCAGAACTCGCCGTTCTCCCGGTCGGAGCGCGGCAGCAGGTAGGCGGTGGCGTCGTGGCCGCCCGCCTCGCGCGGCTCCAGGACGAGGACCGCGTCCTGGGTCTGGTCGCCGGTGAGGTGGACGTACTCCGTCGAGGCGCGGAAGGGGTACTCCGTGTCGTTGGACCGGGTCCGCAGGTTGCCCGCGGGCACCACGATGCGCTCGCCCGGGAAACGCGCCGACAGCGCGGCACGGCGGGCGGCGGCATAGGGCGCCTGCGCTATCGGCTCCAGGCCGCGCCGCTCGGTGTCGGCCCAGCCCGACTTCATGCTCGCGGCGAGCTCGTCGGACACCATCGGGTAGAGCCCGTTCTTGCGCTGCTTGATCGGGCGGTCCTGCCCGTCGGCCGCCGCGGTGCCGTCCGCCGCCTCAGCGGCCTCCTGCGCCACGCCGGCTTCCTCCCCGCTGCCCCCTGCGGTGTCCTGCCTGTCCCCGGCCTTCGCCACGTCCCGCCTCCTCAGAAATGAACCTTTCGTCCATCGTATGGGCGCGCCGCGGCGGCGGGGGGAGCGCCTCCCGGCCGCGGGGGTCAGTCGCCGAAGCGCACGGCCAGCAGCACCAGGTCCTCCACGTGCTCGGCACGGTCCCGTCCGTCCGGGAAAAGGGTGCGCAGCACATGGTCGGCCAGCACCTCGGGATCGGCCCGCACGCTCCTGGGCGCGGCCTGCGCCGCGGAGTGCAGCCGGGCCAGCGCGCGGTCCGCGGGCTCACCGGTGCGGTGCAGCAGCCCGTCGGTGTAGAGCAGGACGCTCTCGCCCGGCCGGAGCACCAGCTCGGCGCAGGGCGCCTCCCAGCAGCTCAGCATGTTCAGCGGCGCGGACAGCGAGGTCTCCAGGTACTCGCAGCGCCGGTCGCCGACCACCAGCGGCGGGCAGTGCCCGGCCCCGGCCATGACCAGCTTGTGGCCGCCGCCCTGCAGCGCGGTGACGTACGCGAACAGCGCGGTGGCCGAGCGGGTCGGCTCGGCCAGCCGCATCAGCAACTCGAGGTCGGAGAGGACCGCTACCGGGTCCTCGCCCTCCATCACCGCGTACGCCCGCAGGGACGCGCGCAGCCGCCCCATCGCGGCGACGGCTCCGGGGCCGGCGCCGGTCACCCCGCCGACGGACAGCCCGAGCGCGCCTTCGGGCAGCGGCAGCGCGTCGTACCAGTCGCCGCCGCCGCGCGGGCCCGTGGTGTGGCGGACGGCCATCCGCAGACCGGGCACCCGCGGCAGCCGGGCCGGCAGCAGTTCCTCCGTCAGCGCCCGGGCCGCGGCACGGGCCCGGCCCAGTGCCAGGCAGCGCGCCACGTGCTCGACGGCGAACCGCAGGTAGAGGGTGACCAGCCGGTGCTGGCGGTCGGCGGGTTCTGCGGGCTCGTCGTAGAACCAGACGGCCGTGCCGAGGCGCCCGCCGGAAGGGTGCCCGAGCGCGGCGGGGTGCGGCCCGGCGGCGTGTCCGGGGCCGGCGCTCTCCGCGACCAGCGGCACCGCGAAGCTCGCGGCCAGCCCGAGCTGCGCGGCGACCTCGCGGTACCGGGTGGTCGGGCCGGGGCCGTGCATCAGATCGCGCAGGACCCTTTCGGCGGAACCCGCGCCGAGCGGGACCGTCTCCAGGGAGCCGAGCTCGCTGCGGCCCAGGCCGAGGCCGACGCTGGTGCCCGGGCCGAAGCCGTCCGCCGGGTCCAGGGCGATCAGGCCGCGCCGGGCGCCCACCAGGGTCGCGCCCGCCCGCAGCACCTCGTGCAACGCGTCGTCGAGCTCGGCGGTGCGCGCGAGCCGCTCGGTCAGCTCGTGCAGCAGCGACAGGTCGCACACCCAGGCGGCGAGCCGGTCCTGGACGGCGAGGGAGCGGTCGGGAGTGCCGCGGGGCGGCATCGTGCCGGCGCCCAGGTTCGGTGCGGGGGGCACCGGGATCGGGGCGACCGGTGGTGTGGTGGAGGCGACGGAGGCGACGGGGAGGGAGGTCGTGGCGGTGGAGGCCGTGGTGGTCGTGGTGGCGCCACTGGGCGCGGCGGGCGCGGGGACAGGGGCGTCAGTGTCCGCCTGGACAGGAGTGGACGGCTCGCTTCCGGCCACTTTTCTGACGCGTGCGGGGCTCACGGCCGGAGGCTTCCGGCCGGTTGCCGGCGGGCGGGGCAACCAGCATTTTTCGTCCGCAATGCGCGGAGCATCTGCATGAATAGCATCGCAAACCCCCATGTCGTTCTGCGCTGCTGTCAAGGACCCCACTTCTACACGCACGATCGTGGGCATGTCCAGGATTGTCCCGGTACAGGGAGTGGTGTCGGAAGCGTGCCCCGGACGGCCGTATGGCGGTGATGTTGGCCGGAAACAGCCACCCCCGGTATATGCGCACGGTCGACTGGGCCCAGCCAACAGCGCGTCATTTTGCGGGTGATGGGTAGGAACCCGAAGTCCGGCTCAAGCGTCGTAGTACGTATACAGTTGACGGCCGACCCAACCCCGGGTGGCGAGGGGTGCTGGGTCCGACGCGGACCATGACACATGGACCGCGACCAGGGCACAGCGAGATCACAGCAGTTCGAAAGCGCCGGTTGTGCGCCACCCTTCGCCACGTTCCACGCTCGGCTGGCAGTGCGATGTGCTGCCTCAAATGCGGTGTGCTCGACAGTTACGTTGTGCAGTGGGCAGATCCCTGGGCGTTAACGGAAAGGAACGAGCGCTGATGCGCGAGATCCTCGGAAGGCGACGCAAGATCTCTCTTCGGCGGAAGGAGCGGACCGCGTTCCTCGACGCGGCGCTGACCTACGCCGAGCAGTGGCAGTGGCGCGTGGTACCCGGTGTCGGACTCGACGGGAGAGCCGCGCGGCGTGCCGCCGGCACTCCTGCCTGCGGCTGCGGGCGGCCCAACTGCCCGGTCCCCGGCGCTCACCCGGTCGAACCCGGACTTCTCGCCGCGACCCGCGACCCGCGCATGGTCCGCTGGTGGTGGACCTCCCGGCCGGACGCGCCGGTGGTGCTGGCCACCGGCGACCGCGTCTCCGCGGCGAGCCTGCCCGCGACGGCGGGCGCGCGCGCCCTGGGCGCGATGGAGACGCTGGGCTGCCGGCTCGGCCCGGTCGTGGCCACCCCGACCCGCTACGTCTTCCTCGTCGCCCCCTACTCGCTCGCCGAACTCGGCGAACTCCTCGACAGCCAGGACTGGGTTCCGACCTCGCTGCGCTATCACGGCGACGGCGGATACGTGGCGCTGCCGCCGGCCGGCGGCGCGTCCGGACCGCTGGCGTGGGTCCGCCCCCCGGTCGTCCCGGCCGGTGAACGCACGCCGTGGCTGCCGCGGATCGACGCGCTCGTCGACGCGCTGGTCCGTGCCGGTCGCACCGCCCCCGACGGGGACCGACTGCGCTACTGAGCGGCCTCTGACGGGGTACAAGCCGGGGTGTCGCCGGATCCGCCACCGGTGGCCCGGCGTTATGTTCGGCCGGACCCCAGATGTCGAGTGCAGGTGAGTCCTTTGAAGTCACAGCAGCCGTCTGACGCTTCGGACCAGCGGGGGCACGACCGGGACCGGCACCAGGAGCAGGAGCGGGTCCGGGCGGACGGCCTCCGCAAGGTCGCGGTGGCGAGCGCCGCCGCGCTCGCCGCCGTCCTCGCGTTCGCGGTGGCGACCGCCGGCTCCGAGCACGGCGTCACGCACCGGGGCAACGCCGGCCACAGCACGACGTCGAACCGCGCGTCGTCCGACGAATGAGATGACCGTGCCCGACCGCGTCGGCGGCCGGGTCCTTGCGGTGCGGCCCCTGTGCGGGTGGCTGCCGCGGGCCGCTGCCGGGGCGCCTCCGGGCGCGCGACGGGATCGGTGCCCGTGAGCGCGCCGCACGACGGAATACGTCGGTCCAGGACGGGCCGGGGCATGGAAAGGCCCGGTCGCTGGCGACGGGGGATGCACCAGCGACCGGGCTGTTCAAACGGTAACAAGACTTCGTCCGTTAGCAAATTCCCCGATCGGGGGAGAGCCCCACGACCCGGTGTTTCCAGGGAAGTTGTGATCGGAATCACTGAGCGACCGCTTGGTCGGGACCAATCCGGGGGCCTCGCCGGGGAGACCCCCGATCCCGACGCCGGTCAGCTCAGGGTGATCTGACGGTTGGTGAAGCCGCTGCGCGCCCTGCGCTCCTCCGCAGTCAGCGGTCCGGTGCGGGCGAGCGTCTCGGTCAGCCGCTCCTCGAAGGCCGCCGCCGGCTTCTCCACGTCCTCCGCCGACATCCCGACCGGCAGGTCCCACACCGGCACCACCAGGCCGTGCGCGCGGAAGGACCCGACCAGCCGGGTGCCGTCGCCGAGCCCCGAGGCCCCGGCGGCGTGCAGCCGGGCGAGAGCGTCGAGCAGCGCCTCCTCCGGGTGCGGCATCACCCAGCGCAGGTGGTTCTTCTCCGGCGTCTCGCACCAGTACGCGGCCGCCACACCCGTCAGCCGGACCGTGGGGATCGCCGCCTCGTTCGCCCGCTCCAGGGACGCCGCCACCTCGCCGGTGGCCGCGTTCGCGTCCTCCAGCCAGAACTCGAAACCGCTGTGGACCTCCGGCTCGAACGGCGCGGACAGGTCGAGCAGATCCTGCAGCCGCGGCCCGTCCGGTGCCGGGCGGCGGCCCTCCACCGGGTTGCCGGGCTCCGCCTCCAGGGCGCGCGTCAGGGTGTCGGCCAGGTCGCGGCTGATGTCACCGCTGGACGCGTCGTTCTGCAGGCCGAGCAGCACCGCGCCGGTGTCGCGGCGCAGCCCCGGCCAGGCCATCGGCAGCACGGTGCCGAGCGTCACCGAGGGCACGCCCGCGGGCAGTTCGGCCTTGAGGGTGAGGGGCACGGTCGCGGCCGGCACCAGCTCGCGCAGCGCGACCCAGTCGCACTCCCCCGGCAGCCCCTCGAACGGGCGGCGCACCAGCTCGGTGACGGCGTGCGCCGCCTCCCGGCCGTGGCACGCCTTGTACCGCCGCCCCGAACCGCACGGGCACGGCTCGCGCGCGCCGACGACGGGTACGGCATCGCCTGCCGCCGTCTGCCGGCTCCTGGATGTGGTCGCGGTCGCGCGCTTCTTGGCCATGCTCGGTGTCTCCCGGTCTCTCCCGGTACGGCGTTCCTCGGGCCTGCGAGCCTAGCGCTCACCGGCCCCCGCTCCTGCCCGCGACGGGCGTGGTGCGCCGTGAAGCGAGGGTGACGGGGCGGGAATCGGCCACGGAGGCGGGGCTCGACGCGTGCGGGTCCGGCGCATGAGGGCCCGACGCATGCGGGCGCGCGGGCCGGCCGACACCTGGGTCGAGGCCGGGGCTCTAGCCCAGGTCGTCCAGCGACTCGGCGAGGTCGAGCGGGAGGCCGAGGGGGACGCCCAGCGGAAGGCCGATGCCGGTGCCCACGGAGTCGTCGCGGCGCGCGTGCCTGCCGCGGATCGGCAGCAGCGCCCACACCGTCACCTCGCCCGGCGCGTCGCGTACACCCCAGCGCAGGGCGAGGCTGCCGACTATGCCCAGGCCACGACCGCCGTGCGCGCTCAGCGACGGGCTCGACGGGCGGGGCCGGGTCGGGCCGCCGCCGTCGGTGACCTCCAGGACCAGCAGCCCGCCGTCGTCCACCGACCAGGCCGCGCGTATGCCGCGGTCGTCCTCCGCGGGGTCCGCACGGTCGGGGCGGACCGGATGGCGCGCGGGCGTCTGCACGCCCGCCCGCTCCTCCGGTCTCCGCACGTCGCCGCCGGTCCGGCCGCTCCGAAGGGTCGCTCCGCTGCGGCCCGGGCCTTCGTACGCCCCGTCGCTCAGCGGGCGGGCGTGCCGGCACGAGTTGCTGATCAGCTCCGAAAGGATCAGGACCGCGTCATCGGTCACCGGATCCGGAACCTCCCGCGCGCGCAGATCCGCGCGCAGCCTGCGTCTTGCTTCCGCGACGCCCCTCGGACCATGGGGTAGGGCCATGGTCGTGGACGTCGGCACCTCCTGCGCCACCATCGACGACACCCCCGAGACCTCCCTATTCACCCCACGCCACAGGGTGGATGCCCCTTGGGGCCTGAGCGGAAACAGGCCAAGCCCGATCCTTTACGGCACACTGACGGCTGAAATGGGACACGCGGTCGCCCGGGGCACGATCCGGCGCGACGCGTGACGATCCGGCGGGCGGGGTGTACGCCTCGCGCGCGACCGTGGCGGCAACGCCCCGGACGGCGTCGAAGGCGGTGACGGGCGACGAGAGCGACGGCGAGGGCGGCAGCGACGGCGACGGGGGCCATGCGTCCGGGCGGGCCCCTGACCAGGCGCGTACGCCGTCCCGGAACTGCTCCCGGGCCCCGCTTCGCGGGTGCGGCTGTCCCGCTCCCGGCACATGTCCCGCTTCCCGCGCGCGTCCCGCTCCCGGCTGCCGTCCCGCTTCGTGCGCTCGGGTCAGCGGCCGAGCTGGGCCAGGACGTGGCGCGGCCTGTTGGTGATGATCGCGTCGACGCCGAGCCGCGCGCACAGCTCGACGTCCTCCGGGCGGTCCACCGTCCAGACGTGGACGCGGTGCCCCGCGCGGTGCAGGCGCGCCACGTACCCGGGATTCGCGCGGACGATCCGCATGCTCGGCCCGGCGATCCCGACGCCCGCCGGCAGCCGCCCGTCGCGGTAGCGCGGCGAGACGTACTGCATCAGGTAGACCGTCGGCAGCCCGGGCGCGGCGAGGCGGACCCGGCGCAGCGAGCGGGCGGAGAAGCTCATCACCCGCACCTGGGAGGACGTACCGGGCGCGGGGCGATCCAGCCCGTACCGTCCCAGCAACTCCAGCAGCCGTTCTTCCACCTGTCCGGCCCAGCGGGTCGGGTGCTTCGTCTCGATCGCGAGCTCGACCCTGCGGTCGGTGTCCGCCACCAGTTCGAGCAGCCGCCGGAGGGTGAGCACCCGGCTGCGCTCGCCCGGGTCGCCCGGACCGCCCCGGCCACTGCCGCGCAGGCCCCGGTCGGCGTCCTCGTCGAACTCCCGATCGAATTCCCCGTCGAACCGCTCCGGCGCCTCGTGGTCGGCGTTCTGCCCCTTCCAGGAGCCGAAGTCCAGCGCCGCCAGATCGGCCAGTTCCATGGACGACACGGCACCACGGCCGTTGGACGTACGGTTGACGCGCCAGTCGTGCACGCACACCAGTTCGCCGTCCGCCGTCAGCCGGACATCGCATTCGAGCGCGTCCGCCCCGTCCTCGATAGCCTTCCGGTACGCGGCGAGCGTATGTTCTGGTACGTCCTCGGAAGCGCCCCTGTGGGCGACGACCTGGACCGGCCGTCCCTCCGGGTACGGCTCAGGGGCCACGCGCGCAAACGTCACCGGGCCATGGTGCCACCGTGCGGCCGGCGGCCACGTACCGCGCGACCGGCGGCTGTGCCGTCCGGGGCACGGGCGAGGGCGCCGTGCGGTGCGGCCGCGCGCGGCACACAGCTACCCCTTACGGCGGTCCGACACGCCGTAGGAAATGCTGTGTCCACGACGTGATCGGTCCCCTGTCTTCTGTCGTTCGTCATGACCCTGAGGAGAAACGCTGTGAGCACCGAGAACGAGGCCGGGTCGTCCGTACCGGCTGCGGAGTCGGCGGCTGCGCCCGACGGTGCCCCGGCTGCGCAGGTCCCGGCGGCCCCCGCGGCGCCGCCTGCTCCTGCCCCCGCGGACCACGTGCCGGCGCAGGCGCAGGACCGCGACGCCGAGCCGGCCCCGGCGCCCCGCGCCGATGCCGCTCCCGGCTCCTCCGCCCCTGCCGCCCCCGGGTCGCAGGGCTTCTCCGGTTCCGGCGAGCAGCGCACCGAGGTGCTGCCGACCCAGGCGCCCCCGCCGGTCGGCCCGCCGTCGCCGTACGGCCCGCCGCCGAGCGAGCTGGCCGGAGGTGCCCCGGGCAGCTCCTCGCCGTTCGACCGGAAGGCCGGTGCGCCGTCGTACGAAGCGCCGCAGCACCAGCCGCAGCCTCCTCAGCCGCCGTACTACCAGCAGCAGCCGCCCGCGGCGCCCGCACCCGGCTACGGGGTTCCCACGCCGTCGCCCTACGGCGCGCCCCAGGCCGGCCACCCGGGCCAGCCCGGCGCGCAGGGACCCGAGCACCAGGGCCAGGGCGGCCAGGAGGGCCAGCCCACCCCGGTGAACGACCCGTACGCGGTCCCGTCGACCCCCTCCTACGCCACCCCGCAGCCCGGCCCCGGCGGCCCCGGCTCGCCCGGCGGCCCGGTGTGGGGCACCCCGATGCCCCCGAGCTCGCCGTCCGGCGACGGGCGCGGCCGGCGCCGCATCGGCAGCATGGTCGCCGCGGTCCTGGTCGCGGCCCTGGTGGCCGGCGGCGTCGGCGGCGGCATCGGCTACTACGCCGCGAAGCACAACGACGACTCGGGCTCCACCACCGTCTCCGCCGCGAGCAGCAGCAAGGCGCTCAACCGCGCGCCCACCTCCGTGGCGGGCATCGCCAACAAGGTGCTGCCCAGCGTCGTCACCATCAAGGCGCAGAACAGCCAGGAGAGCGACACCGGCACCGGCTTCGTCTTCGACAAGCAGGGCCACATCCTCACCAACAACCACGTGGTCGCCCCGGGCGCCGACAGCGGCAAGCTCACCGTCACCTTCTCCAACGGCAAGACCTACGACGCCTCGATCGTCGGCCGCGCCCAGGGGTACGACGTCGCCGTCATCAAGCTGAAGAACCCGGGCAGCGTCAAGCTCAGCCCGCTGCCGCTGGGCAACTCCGACCAGGCCGCCGTCGGCGACGCCACCATCGCGGTCGGCGCGCCGTACGGTCTGTCCGGCACCGTCACCACCGGCATCGTCTCGGCCGTCCACCGTCCGGTCGCCTCCAGCGACGGCGAGGGCAGCAGCGCCTCCTACATGAGCGCCATCCAGACCGACGCCTCCATCAACCCGGGCAACTCCGGCGGCCCGCTGCTCAACGCCGCGGGCGCTGTGATCGGCATCAACTCCGCGATCCAGCCCGGCGGCACCTCCTCCCCCGGCAGCCAGGGCGGCAGCGTCGGCCTCGGCTTCGCCATCCCGATCAACCAGGCCAAGCGGGTCGCCGACCAGCTCATCCAGACCGGCCAGCCGGTCTACCCGGTGATCGGCGTGAGCCTCAACACGCAGTACGAGGGCGACGGCGCCGAGATCTCCACGGACTCCAGTTCGGCGATCTCCGCCAACGGTCCCGGTGAGAAGGCGGGCCTCAAGCCCGGCGACGTCATCACCAAGTTCGACGGCACCCTGGTCGACAGCGGCGAGACCCTGATCGGTGAGATCTGGCAGCACAAGCCGGGCGACCAGGTCACCCTGACCTACACCCGCGACGGCTCCACCCACACCACCACCGTCACCCTCGGCAGCCGCAAGGGCGACAGCGACAGCTGACCCCCCTCACCCCCGCCCGGCAACCCGATACGCTGTCCCCCACGGTGTCCCCCTTCCCGGGGCCACCCGGGGAGGCTTGCCCGAGCGGCCGAAGGGAACGGTCTTGAAAACCGTCGTGGCAGCGATGTCACCGTGGGTTCAAATCCCACAGCCTCCGCAGAGGTAGTTCTTGGCAGGACCTGATGGGGCGCCCCACCTGATGGGGCGCCCCATCGGCGTGTTCGGGGTCATCTTGGACCGCCCGTGTTCCGCCCTCGACCCGTGCGCGTGGACCAGGTGTGGACCGAGTCGGGACGCTCGGCGGAAGCGCTGGAAGGTTGTTTGGCGTCCTTCGATGAGTCGACCTCCCCAACGGGGACGAGGGCAGGACCCCACGTTCGACCGCGTGGCGGAGCACGTTGCCGGACACCGTGGACTTCCGGTGGACGGTCGTGACCGCTGCTTGTCTCCCAGCCAAGGTGAGCGGCAGGGGGTCGAGAGCGGTACGTAGGTGGGGCCGTGCGGGCGGCTCAGGCTCAGCGCCAGCCGAGCTGGGGTGCCACGTGGGTGAGGATGCTCTCCAGCACGTGGGTGTTGTATGCGACCCCGAGCTGGTTGGGGACGGTCAGCAGCAGGGTGTCCGCGGCCTGGACGGCCTCGTCCTCCCGGAGCAGCTTCACCAGCGTGTCCGGCTCGGCGGCGTACGACCGACCGAAGATCGCCCTGGTGGTGTCGTCGATCATGCCGACCTGGTCGCGCGACTCGCGGTCGTGGCCGAAGTAGGCCCGGTCCAGGTCGTTGGTCAGGGCGAAGATGCTGCGGCTGACCGACACCCGCGGTGTGCGGGCATGGCCGGCCGCCCGGTACGCCTCACGGTACGTCTCGATCTGCTTGCGCTGCTGGACGTGCAGCGGCTCGCCCGTCTCGTCGTCCTTCAGCGTGGAGCTCTGGAGGTTCATCCCCAGCTTCGCGGCCCACACGGCCGTCGCGTTCGAGCCGGAGCCCCACCAGATCCGGTCGCTCAGCCCCTCAGAGTGCGGCTCGACGCGCAGCAGCCCCGGCGGGTTCGCGAACATGGGGCGCGGGTTCGGCTGGGCAAAACCCTCGCCCTCGATCACCTTGAGGAAGGTTTCGGTGCGGCGGCGCGCCATGTCCGCGGCGTTCTCGCCCTCGGCGGGGGCGTAGCCGAAGTACCGCCAGCCGTCGATCACCTGCTCCGGGGACCCGCGGCTGATGCCGAGTTGCAGCCGGCCACCGGAGATGAGGTCGGCGGCCCCGGCCTCCTCAGCCATGTACAGCGGGTTTTCGTACCTCATGTCGATCACGCCGGTGCCGATCTCGATCTTCGAGGTCCGCGCGCCGATGGCCGACAGCAGCGGGAACGGGCTGCCCGCCTGCCGCGCGAAGTGGTGTACCCGGAAGTACGCGCCGTCCACGCCGAGCTCTTCCGCAGCGACCGCCAGATCCATCGACTGGTGCAGGAAGTCGGCTGCGGTACGGGTGCCGGAGTGCGGGTTCGGCGACCAGTGTCCGAAGGAGAGGAATCCGATCTTCTTCACACTCCGCACAGCGTCCGGCGGCCCTGTTTGATTCCCCGGGCGGATCGAACACACAGGTCACGGTGGCGGTGGGCCGCCGGAAGGGCTCCCACCGCCCGAGCCCGCGGTCAGGCGTGCGCGCTGATGATGCCGCCGTTGCTGAGCACGATGGAGATGCCGTTGGCGTCGAGGCCGACGTCTTGCTGGTCGGTCTCCACCGTGGCGTCGACCTCGCCCTCGTTGCCGAGGATCTGCGCGCGGTACCGCAGTTCCCCGATCTTCGTGACCTTGGCCGTCCAGCCGCCCGCGAGCTTGAAGGTGCCCGGGCCCTGATGCCCGCCGCCCATCCAGGAGTGGATGGTGCCGTCCAGCGACAGCTCGATGAACATGTCGTTGGCATCGAGCCCCGCGTCGTGTCCGTGGGTCTCCAGCGTGACGAAGAGTTCGCCCTTGTCGTCGACGACCTTGGCGCGGTAGTGCTCGTCGCCCAGCCGGTAGATCTCGGCCTTGCTGCCGTCCACCAGGGTCTGGGTGCGGATCGGCTTCGCCGTCTTGGTCGAGGCTGCCGGTGCCGCGGGGGGTGTGGCCGGTGCGGCGGCGGGCGGGGCGGTGGGAGCAGTCCCGTTCGGGGCGGGCGCGTTGCCGGAGCCGGCCAGGTTGCCCGAGGGCTGCGGCGTGCTGGACGGATCGGCGGCGCCGCTGGAGGAACCGGCGGCGCTGGATGCCTTGGCGCTGTTGGCCGGCGTGCTCGCAGCCGAGTGGGACGAGCCGCACGCGGTGAGGAGCAGGGCGGCGGAGCCGAGGGCGACACTGGCGAGCGCGGTACGGCGGATCATGATTTCCCCTAGCGATGAGCTGGTCACTTGCATCGGCTGACACGAATGAGGACCGTGAGTTCTCTGAGGGGGTTTCCGCTGTGGGCCGCCTGTGACGGGACGGTGACCGCTGTCACAGGACGAGGAGAAACGGACGGCGCTACTTCGACGCACCCGCGGTGGGCTCCTGGCAGCGCTGCAGCCCTTCCGGCGTGTAGCAGGGGAGATGGCCGCCAGCGGTCAACAGGTCCTGGCCAACGCCGCGGAGGGTGAAGTTCAGGAAGCTGGCGGCGAGGGAATCCGCGGGTGGGAGGCCGGAGGTGTAGGCGTACTCGATCTCGGTGAACGGGTAGTTGGCATCGGCCACGGCCTGCGGCGCGGGTGCCTGCCCGTCGATGGTCAGAGTGCGCACCCCCGCGGACGAGGCGGCGGCGCGCACCTCGCTGTAGCCGATGGCTCCCGGCAGCCGGGCGACGGTCCCGAGGACCTCGGCGGTGCTGTCCAGCTCGCAGCGAATCACCCGGTCGGACGGGGAGTTCTTGTGCCGGCAGTCGCGCGAGGTGAAGGCCGGCTCGCCCCGGCCACCGAGTATCCGGCGGCGGAAGATGTCGCGGGTGCCCGAGTCGGCGGTGCGGCTGACGAGGAGGATGGGCAGGTCGGGGCCGCCAAGCCGGTCCCAGTTGGCGATGTCCCCCCGGTAGATCGCCCGTATCTGACCCGTCGTCAGGTTCGTGACCGGCACGTCGTTGTTGGCCACGAGCGCGAAGGCGATGACGGCGACGCGGTGGTCCCGCAGGTTCGGGTAACTGCCGTCCGGCTTGGGGCCGTCGGACATGGCGATCACCGCCGGCGCGGTGCCTTTGCCGGTCTCCGCGCCCGCGTCCGCGAGTTGCCGCACGCCCTGCTCGCTGCCCTGGGCGGCCACCGTGACCGTGGAGCGCGGGCACTGGGACTCGTACTTCCGCGCGATCTGCTGCATGACCGGGGCGAACGCCGTGGAGCCGGTGACCTTGAGCCGCCCGGTGGCGCAGTCCATCGGCGGCGGGGTGTCCTTGCCCACGATGATGATGCCCGCAAGCACCGTGACGCAGACGGTCAGCATGACGGTGATCAGCCGGCTGGGCCGGCTGAACAGCGGCGGCTTCTCGTCCATCGGGACCGAGCGGTTGGGCTTCACCCGGCCGCCCGCGATCCCGCCGGTGATCTCGACCCGGGAGCGGACCGGACCGCCGGTGAGCCGGATCAGCAGCTTGTAGTGCTCGCCCGGGTTGAGCGGCACGCGCGGCAGGAAGACCTTGTTGTCCCGGTGGCGTACGCCCGTCGCGTCCGCCGACAGCCTGAAGTGCTCGATCAGGCCGCTGGGATCGGGCTGGGTGACGGCGGCGCTCTGCACGTGCCGACCGCTGAACTGGACGGTGAGGCCCCGCTGTTCGTCGCGGTCGGTGTAGTCGCCGTGCCGGATGTCCTCCGCGCCGTCGTTCTCGATGCGCAGCAGGACCAGCGTGGCCTCGGGCATCCGGGGCAGCGCGCTGAACAGTTCGTTGTCGCTGTCGACGGCGATGTCCATCTGCACGCGGTAGCCGATGCTCTTGCCGCGGACGAGGCGTTCGTACCAGACGACGCCGATCGACACCCCGACGCCGATCAGCGCGGTGACCAGGGCCACGATGTTGTCGGCGCTCAAGTAGTCGCCCATGATCGGCTCGTCCCCCATGACGGCGCTCGTGCTGCGGTGCGCGGGTGTGCGGCGCGCGGTGTGCGCCCGCACCGGCGGTCGGCCCGTTCGGGCGTGCGGCGAGGTCAGCCCGCCGGCTGGGAGTGCTGGAGGTGGCGGAAAGTCGACTTCCAGCCGGATCCCACGTTCAGGACGTGCAGTTGGCTGCCGCTCGGGCCGAGGTCCAGCGCGGCGATCCCCTCCACCTCGTCGTCGGGCTGGACGTCCTGCGCGAAGGTGCGGTTGACCGCCTCCAACTCGACCGGTGGCACGTCCTGTTGTTCGTGGACGGCATCCATTGCAGCAGTGCGTGGGCGAGCGGCACACCGGCCGCAGATGAACTCTGGCCGACGGGAGCGGGGCGGCGGTGGCAGAGGTTCATCCGCCGGGTTGAGCACGGAAAATGATTGATCATCCCGTATGTCCCTCGCCTCACGTGCGGGGTTGACGCGTGTAGCTGTGAACCAGAGTGACCAGCGGGTATCAAAGAGGTTGAATTTTCTCTAAAAGTATCTTGACGAACCGTCACCACCGGGGCAATCTGGCCGATCTGGATACCGATTCTTTGCCTCCAGGGGGTAGGGGGATTCGAGAGGCTGGGATCGGTTTCCCGATGGTTCGGCGGACGGAACGGGCTTCACGCGGCGTGAAGTCAGCCGAGCGGAATCGGCCCGAGGTGTGGGGGCGCACCCGGGATTGATGGGGGTCGTGCGTGCTGGAAGGTCCGGGAGGAGAGCCACCCGGATTCCTCGCAACCATCGGCGCCCGCCGATGTCCCGATCCGGTGCAACGCGTCGCATCCGCACGCGAGTTCCGGGTGGGGCGCGCGACGGATCAGGAACGAAAACATTCGATCACGTCAGGGCTTCCGGCCGTTCCGGGAGCCGCAGGGCAATATCTTCTGGCCGTGGGGGAAGCGCGTTGCTGCGCCATTGAAGAACGTCACGTCGAAAGACGTGTGTCGCGGTCCGGTAGCTCAGTTGGCAGAGCGGGGGACGTCGGTCCCTTGGTGGTGGGTTCGAGCCTCACCCGGATCACGCGGGGATGCGCATGGTGCATACGTGCGCAGCTCCAGCAAGGGGGGTGGGGGCGCCGAGTTGCGCCCCGCCAGAACTGAAGGGGAAAACACACCATGCGAAAGATCATGGCTTTCGGTGCCGCGAGTGCCGCTCTGGTCGCGATGGTCGGCGTCACCGCCGCCTCCGCCGACTCCAGTGGCGGCAGCGGTGCGAACTACCATGCGCTCAACCCGTCGAGGATCGCCGACACGCGTACGACCGTCGCCCTGGGGGCCGGCAAGGTGCTGCGCGTCAAGGTGGCAGGCGTCGGTGGGGTTCCGACGTCCGGTGCGACCTCGGCCGAGCTCGACGTGACCGCGACCGGCGCGACGGGCAAGGGGTACCTCGCCGCGTACCCGGACGGCACGACCCGGTCCAGCGCGAGCACCCTCAACTTCACCAAGGGGGTGTCGATCTCCAACACGGGCGCGGTCACCATCGGTACGTCGGGGTACGTCGACATCTACGCGTCCGCGACCACCCAGGTCGTGGTGGACGTGGAGGGGTACTACGCGGCCGCCGCGGCCCAGACCGTCTCCCTCACCACCGCGAACGCGCTCAACGGCGGCCAGACGGTCCTGACGCACGTGGGCGGCAAGGTCGGCGACCCGGGGTTCGCCACGCCCCTCACCAGCGAGGTGACGCTCCCGGCGGGTACGTACCAGTACACGCTCTACGCGGACTTCAGCCGCAAGGCCGGCACCGGTTCCGACAACCCGGACGGGAACAACACGTACGGGACGGCGTTCCTGTGGGCCGACGTGAACGGCGACAACGCGTACGACTGGAAGTCCGGTGAGGCGCTGGGCGGGACCGTCCAGACGGGTCCGGTGCCGGTCGACCCCACGGGCAGCATCGAGCAGCCGGCGAACGGCACCGGGGTCTTCACCCTCACCGCCCCGACCAAGGTGCAGGTCGGTGGCTTCGCCTACAACACCAACACGGGTTCGTACGGGACCGTGGGCCAGCCCGGTGAGGGGGACTTCTCCTTCCTCGGCTCGACCGCGAGCTTCATCAAGCTCAACGTCGGCTGACAACCGGCCCTTGATGGACGTCGGTTGGCAGCTGATGGCTGACAGCTGACGAGTGACCGGTCGTCGGGGCGGCGGTGTCGAAATCGGCACCGCCGCCCCGATCCCGCGTGGGAGCCCCCCGACGGAGCCCCGCACGGATCGCGCTCAGGCGTCCTCGACCGCGTCGTAGCGTGCCAGCATCGGGCGAAGGGGCTGCTCCCCGCTGTCCGGCAGGAACGCGCGCACCGCGCCGGCTGCGAGCACCGTACGGGTGCCGGGGACCAGGCAGGTGGCGACGCAGTCCATGGACTGGCCGGAGTTCTTCTTCGAAGGTGAGGGCGAGGGCGAAGTCGACGACGGTGCGGCCGACTTCGCCGCCGAGGAAGAGGGTTGCTCGGGCGGACCCGGCACATCCGCGGGGAAGCCCAGGCGGACGATCCTCCCGTCGCCGGTGAGCCGGGTCTGCGAGTCCAGGAGCAGGCTGCCGGTCCCGTCGGGGACCGTGGTGGACGTGCCCACCCCGCGCCCTGTGTACGGGAGTTGGCGCTTCGTCCAGCTGCCTCCGGCGCCGGTCAGCACGATGGTCTGCGGGACGGGCTCGTCGTCGACCTCGCCCTGGGCGAAGTCGTTGGTCCCGAGGGTCCACAGGCGGGCGCGCTCCGCGTCGTGGACGACGGTGTCGAGCTGGGCGCTCGCCTCCGGAGGCACGGGATCGGGGAAGCGGTACGTGGGAGTGTCCAGCCGCTGCCAGCCGCTGGAAGTCCAACGGGCACTCGCCGGCTGCGGATAGCAGGGATCGGCTCCGCAGTTGTCCGCCACCGACCCCTCGTTTCCCACCACCCAGGCCTGCGGGGTGCCGTCCGGGGTCGCGGGCCGGAAGGCGGTGATCGACCGCGCGTTGAAGGGGAGTTCGGGCAGGTGCCAGCTCTCCCCGTTCCAGTGGAGCGTCTTCCCGTCGACGCAGAGCCACAGGTGGCGTGGGCCCGCCGCGGCGAGCCAGGGTCCGTCGACACCGCCGCCCCAGGACAACTGGCCTTTCGCCACCGGTGGAGTGGGCAGGGCCCGCCACTTCTCGCCGTTCCAGTGGTACGCGGACGGAACGGAGGCGTCCGCCGGGCGACTTGCGAGCCAGATGTCGTCGGGACCGCCCGCGGCGAGCGCCCAGGGCATGCCCTCCGGGGTGACCTCGTCCGGCAACGGGTGGCTGTTCCACCGGTTGCCGTCCCAGTGGTCGAGGAACAGCGCGGTCGGGCGCTTGCCGTCCTTCAGACCGCCCTTGGCACCAAGGGCCCACACGTCGTCCGGGGAGGTGACGGCGAGTGCTTGGTACGAGCCGTTCCACGTGTTCGCGAGGTGGGTGTAGCGCCACGCCTTAGGAGTCGAGCGGGCGGAGGCCGCCGTGTCGGCGGGCGGGCCGTCCTCGAGCGGGTCCCGGCCGGTGCTGCCCGGGGCGCCGGTGCCGGAACGGGAAGCCGAAGTCGACGCCCTGCCAGCGGAGTTCGGCGAGCCCGAACCACTTCGCGCGCAGGAGGTGAGTGCTGCGGCTCCGGCGAGGGCGGCCGCACTGAGCAGCGTGCGCCGGGAGGGGACGGCTGCGTTCATGCGGGCCGACTGTACTACGACCGTACGGACACCCTGGGCTGCAGACCGTCTGCGGACGACCCGCACCGCGCCATCAAGGGCACGGATGGCGGGGGTTGCGGGGGCCTGCGTACGAGGGCACACCTCGGCCTGCGTACGAGAGGGACCCTCGGCATTCCGATGCACCGTGCCGCCGAATCGTGGCGGCGCTCCGAAGGAGGATGCGGCTACCGTGAGCCCGTGCCGCACACCTCCGCGCTCCTCGTCATCGACATGCAGAACGACCCGATGGGCATCGCCCACCGGCCCGTCGAGACCATCGCCGTGATCGCCGGGCTGCGCGAGCGGGCCAAGGCCGCCGGCGTACCGGTCGTGACGGTCCAGGACCACGGATCCGGCATGGAAGCGGGCACCGAGGGCTGGCAGGTCGTCACCCAACTCGCGCCCACCGCGGGCGAGTCTGTCGTCCACAAGACCAGTCCCGACAGCTTTCTCGACACCGACCTCGACCGCACCTTGCGGGAGTTGGGGGTCACCGAGGTGGTCGTCACCGGGTTCGCGACGGAGATCTGCGTGGACACCACGGCGCGCCGGGCGCTGGGTCACGGATACGACCTGGTGCTGGTCGCCGACGGGCATACGACGTCCGTCCGGCCCGACGGCAGCCCGTACGCCTCGCCGGACGCGTCCATCGCTCACCACAATGAGATCTTCCGGCACCTCCGCTTCCCCGGTCGGCACGTCCGCGTGCTGCCCGCGTCCGGCGTGGAGTTCCGGGTCTGACCGCCGCGTCGCCGGGCTGTCACTCAGCGTGTCCGCCGCACGGGAACGGCGCTGTCCGGCGCACGGGGTCCTTCCGAAGGTGCAGATGCCGGGAGCGCGTCGGAGAATGGTGAGCAGTACGGCTTCGGACGCGTGGCCGGGGGTCGAGGCCGGACGGGACCGGCGTGCCGGGGGCCCTGGAGACGCCTGCGCGGTGCCCGGTCCTCGAGCGCGCGCCGCCGACACGGGACCGCCCGCGCCACTCCACCGCTCACCGCCGACCCCTCGCGAAGCACCCGTTGCCACCCGAACCAGCTGGACTACCCGGATTCCTGGAGGTCCTCCATGAACGCGTTGAGCCATCACCAAGCGGTCCGGCCCGCGAGCCCACTGGTGCGCGCCCGGGCCGCGCGGACCCGGCGGCTTCGCCACGCGGCGGTCTGGGCGGGCGTGTTCTTCGTCCTGACGGGGCTTCTCGCCTGGGGCGCGGCGGAGACGGACACGGGCGACACCCAGAACGTGATCGCCGTGATGGCGACGGCCTGCTTCGTCTTCTTCTGCATGGCGCTGGCGGAGGCCGTACGGCTGGCCCTCCGGGTCCGGCGCGAGGCGAACGCACCCCAACGCGAGGGGAACTCGCTCTCCTCGGCCTGAGATTCGCCCGCCCGCAAAACAAGAGGTCGGACGGCGCGGTGGCCGAGGAGGGACCCGGTGATGGACGGATCGGTGCCGTACGGCTGCGGGTTGGCGCGGCTGGCGGTGGTGCGGCACGGGGAGAGCACGGCGAACGAGGTGTTCGCGCGGGCTGTGGCGGCGGGTGACCCCGAGTTGGCGGTGGGGGAGGCGGTCGACGCGCGGGTCCCGTTGTCGGAGCGAGGGGTGCGGCAGGCGGAGGTGCTGGGGCAGTGGCTGGCCGGGCTGGGGGCGGGCGAGCGGCCGGAGTTGGTGGTGTGCTCGCCCTACCTGCGGGCACTGCGGACGTGGGAGGTGATGGCGGCGGTCGCGGGGGAGGCGGGGGTGCCGTACGGGTCCGCGCTGGTGGACGAGCGGTTGCGGGACCGGGAGATGGGCGTGCTGGAGCTGATGACGCCGCCGGCGATCCGTGCGCACGCGCCCGCGGAGGCGGACCGGCGGGAGCGGGTGGGCGAGTGGTTCTACCGGCCGCCGGGCGGCGAGTCGTTGGCGGACGTGGTGCTGCGGGTCAGGGGCCTGCTGACGGAGTTGGGTACGGGGGCGGCGGGCCGGCGGGTGCTGTTCGTGGCGCACGACGCGGTGGTACCGGCGGTCGAGGCGGTGCTCGCGGGCATCGGCGGGAGGCGGCCCGGGACGATCCCGGCGCAGGTGCCGAACGGTTCGGTGAGCTGGTGGGAGCATGACGGGGTGGGGCTGCGGCCGGTGGCGATCGGGGCGACGGCCCCTCTCGGGCCGGGGTGGTGATCCGTCTGCACCGCACGCGCCAAGTGCCCCCAAAAAGGACGGTCGATGGGTTTATCGACAGATCGTCACGCGTGCGAGGGAAACGGATCATGGTGGTGCATCACGGACGGTCGGGTGGGCAAATCTGCTGATGGCGACGCCGAACGAACCGGCGGAGCGGTCGGCCGGCCGCTTCCCGAACGTCAGAGAGTATGTCCCCTTGGAGGGAACACCATGGCAAGCATCCGTACCGTCCGTGTCCTGGCCGCCGTCGCGGCACTGCCCCTTGCGGGAGTGCTGTTCGCCGGCACCGCCGCGGCCGACAACGGTTCCATTGCGGGTGGCAACTCGAACGCGACGGTGGTGAGCAACTCCGGTGGCAACGTGATCGGCGGCAACTCCGGCAACGTGACGACGACCCAGCAGGCCGCCACCGGTGCCGGCGCCTCGAACCAGAACAACACGGCCAGCGTGGCGAACTCGGCCTTCACCAACATCGAGCAGAACACGGTGGCCGTGCACTTCTCGCCGCTGTGGTGAGCCGTGGGCCGTGCGCGCCCGCCGCGCCGGTCCGCTGACGAGGGGCCTGGTCACATGGACGCGCGGCGGCACGCGAGTGCCGCCGCGCGCTCCTGGCCCCCGGGGGAGGTCGAGGAAGGCGAAGGGGGTCGGTGGACGGGCGGGGGAGGACGGCCGGCGCGGCGACGTCACGCGGGGGGGAGGGAGCGCGGCGGTCGGGCGGACGCGGTGGCGGATCGCGAGAGGAGAGCGGGGCGGTGGGCGGCGTGCCGGGCGATGAGAGGGGGATTGCCCTGACGCTGCCAGGGTGCTTCGGGGGAGGAGCGGGGAGCTGGCCGCGCCGAATTGTCCACAGCCTGTGGAAAACTTTCGGCACCGCGATCCCCGCCGATGCCGACCCTCCTTCCGCCCCGCCCTGCGCCGTACTCCGCTGCGCCCTGCCCCCGTGCGCCGTACCCCCTTGCGCCGTGCCTGTTCCCGGCGCCGCATCCGCCCGCCGGGCGCGCTCGCGGGTCGCGCAGATGGGTGCGTGGGGGTGCTGCACCCGCGTGTCGTCACGGTGTGGCGCCGTGATCATCGTTGACTCGCCAAATGAACCAAAGAAGTGCTTTTATCCGCTATTTCCTCGCGGGCGCTCTCGCGCTGGCCGGGATGCTGCTCCAGGTGGTACCCGCGAACGCCGCCGCCCTCGACGCCCGTCGCAACTTCAGCGGCCAGGGCTTCGACACCTGCCAGGCCCCTGACCTGGCCACCATGGACGCGTGGATCGCGCACTCCGACTACCGCGCGGCGGGGATCTACTTCGGCGGCCGGGCCCGGGCCTGCAAGTCGCAGACCTACCTGACCACGGACTGGGTGCGGCAGACCACCCGGGCCGGCTGGCGGCTGCTGCCGATCTACGTCGGTTCGCAGAGCCCCTGCGTGTCGGGCTCGAACAAGAACCCGTACCGGATCGACACCAAGCAGCCCACCACCCAGGGCGCGAGCGAGGGTGCCGACGCGGTGCAGCGGGCGCAGGACCTCGGCCTCGACCCGGGCAGCGCGCTCTACCTGGACATGGAGGCGTACGACATCGGGAACGCGTCGTGCGCGACCGCGACCCTGAAGTACATCCAGGCCTGGGACCGGGCGGTGGCCGCGGCAGGGTACGTCTCCGGGTTCTACAGCAGCGCCGACTCGGGCATCAGGCACATGGCGAAGGCCCGGCTGGCCGGCTCGCCCGACCTGCCCAAGGTGCTGTGGTACGCCCGCTGGGGCGTGACCCCGACGCTGACCGACGAGCCGTCGCTCGGGTCCGGCGCGTGGACCCCGCACGCGCGCATCCACCAATACCACGGCTCCGTCACCGAGTCGCACGGCGGAAAGAAGCTGACCGTCGACCGCGACCTGATCGACGCCCCGGTCGCCGTCGTCGGCTGAAAACCGGCCGCCGGCGGGGCGCTGCCCCCCGCGACCCCTACTCCCCCGGGGCAATCCCCTGCGGGACGGCCACCTCCGGCTCCACCCCCGGGGGGTGGGGACAGCCCCCGGCCTACGACCTGAGGGTGATCCCGTTTCGGCACCTGCGGCCGATCCGCCGACCGGGCCCGGGCTCCTAGTTTGGAGTCATGACCACGCCAGTGTGCACCAGCGCCAACGCGACGCAGTTCACGGCCTACGTCCGGAGCAAGGGTCCGACGCTGCTGCGCACCGCGCGCTCCCTGACCCCCAACCCGGCCGACGCGGAAGACCTGCTGCAGACCGCCCTGACCAAGACCTACCTGGCCTGGGACCGGATCGACGACCACCGCGCGGTCGACGGCTACGTCCGCCGCACCTTGGTCAACACCCGTACCTCGCAGTGGCGCAAGCGCCGGGTCGACGAGTTCAGTACGGACGAGCTGCCGGAGGCGCCCGTCATCGGCCCCGACCCCGTCGAACAGCAGGCCCAGCGCGACGCGCTGCTGCGCGCGATAGCCCGGCTGCCGCCGCGGCAGCGCGCCATGGTGGTGCTGCGCTACTACGAGGACATGAGCGAGGTGCAGACCGCGGAGGCGCTCGGCGTCTCGGTCGGCACCGTCAAGAGCGCGGTGTCGCGGGCGCTCGGCAAGCTCCGTGACGACCCCGAGCTGGAACTCAGCGTCGCCTGACCGTTCTCGGCGGGGTCCCGACCGTTCTCGGCGCCGGTGCATCTCGCGGGATCGCCCGCGGGGTAGTGACATACCCCGCGGTATGGAAGCAGAATCACGGGCAAAACCCTCGTCGTCGCCCGGGAGGCCCGCGTGCTCAGCACCATGCAGGATGTTCCGCTGACCGTCACCCGCATCCTCGCGCACGGCGTGCTGGTGCACGGCCGGTCCACCATCACCACCTGGACCGGCGGGGAGGAGCCGCAGCGGCGCACCTTCCGGGAGACCGGCCTGCGCGCCGTCCAACTCGCCCACGCCCTGCGCGACGAGCTCGGCGTCGACCGCGGCGACCGGATCGCGACCCTCATGTGGAACAACGCGGAGCACATGGAGGCCTATCTCGCGATCCCGTCGATGGGATCGGTGCTGCACACCCTCAACCTGCGGCTGCCCGCCGACCAGCTCAGCTGGATCGTCAACCACGCCGCCGACCGCGTCATCCTCGTCAACGGCACCCTGCTGCCGCTGCTCGCCCCGCTGCTGCCGGGCCTCGACTCCGTCGAGCACGTGGTCGTCGTCGGCCCGGGCGACCTGTCGCTGCTGGAGGGCGCCCGCCCCGCGGTGCACCGCTACGAGGAGTTGATCGCGGACCGCCCGCAGCGCTTCGACTGGCCCGAGCTGGACGAGCGCGAGGCCGCCGCCATGTGCTACACCTCCGGGACCACCGGGGACCCCAAGGGCGTGGTGTTCTCGCACCGTTCGGTGTATCTGCACTCCATGCAGGTGCTGTCCGCCGAGTCGATGGGTCTGACCAGCCACGACACTTCACTGCCGGTCGTCCCGATGTTCCACGTCAACGCGTGGGGCCTGCCGCACGCGGCGTTCATGTCCGGGATCAACCTGCTGATGCCCGACCGGTTCCTCCAGCCCGGGCCGCTCGCCGAGATGATCGAGAGCGAGCGGCCCACCCACGCGGCCGCCGTTCCGACCATCTGGCAGGGCCTGCTGGGTGAGTTGACCGCCAAGCCGCGCGACGTGAGCTCGCTCAAGCAGGTCACCATCGGCGGTTCGGCCTGCCCGCCGGCGCTGATGAAGGCGTTCGACGAGCAGTTGGGGGTGCGGCTGTGCCACGCGTGGGGCATGACCGAGACGTCCCCGCTCGGCACCATCGCGCACCCGCCGGGCGGGGTCACGCCCGAGGAGGAGTGGGGGTACCGCCTCACGCAGGGCCGCTTCCCCGCCTCGGTCGAGGCGCGGCTCGTCGGCCCGGACGGCACGGTGATGCCCTGGGACGGCGCGTCCGCAGGCGAGTTGGAGGTGCGCGGCCCCTGGATCGCCGCCGCGTACTACGGCGGGGCGGGTGAGGAACCGCTGCGCCCGGACGACAAGTTCAGCCCCGACGGCTGGCTGCGCACCGGCGACGTCGGGGTGATCTCCGACGACGGCTACCTCACCCTCACCGACCGGGCCAAGGACGTCATCAAGTCGGGCGGCGAGTGGATCTCCTCGGTCGACCTGGAGAACCACCTCATGGCCCACCCCGACATCGCCGAGGCGGCGGTCGTCGCCGTCCCCGACGACCGCTGGGGCGAACGCCCGCTCGCCACCGTCGTCCTGCGCGAGGGCGCCACCGCCGACTACGCCGAGCTGCGCGCGTTCCTCGCCGCCCGGATCGCCCGCTGGCAGGTGCCGGAGCGGTGGGCGGTGGTGCCGGCCGTGCCGAAGACCAGCGTCGGCAAGTTCGACAAGAAGGTCATCCGGAAGTCCTACGCGGACGGTGAGTTGGACGTCACCAGCCTCTAGCCCGGCGCCGCGGCGCCCTCCACCGGCAGGGCGCCCTCACCCGGCAGCGCGCCCTCGGCAACCCGCACTCTCGGCGCACCGCCCGCACCAGTGGCGGCCCCGCGCCCGCCCGCCTACCCCCCGATCCTCGGGAACAGCGGGCGGGCCGGGGGCAGCACCCCGTCGACCGGCGTGACCTGGGCGGCGATGCGGGCCGCCGCCCCCGGCAGGAACGGCTCGGCCGCCTCCGCCAGCGCCACGCAGCCGCGGTGCAGCGCGGCCAGCACGGCGTCCAGCCGTACGCCCGCCGCCGCGTCACCGCCGCGTTCCGCCGTGGCCGACTCCCAGGGACGGGTCGCCTCCACCGCGCGGTTCGCCTCCTCCACGATCGACCAGACCGCCGCGGAGGCCCGCCGGAAGTCGAACGCCTCCAGCGCCGCGTCGATCCGCCCGGGCGCCGCCTCGACCGCCTCGGCCAGCGCCTCCGTGCCCGCGGGCGGTTCGGCGGCGAGTTCCGGGACCCGGCCGTCCCGGTAGGAGTGCACCATGGTGACGATCCGGTTCACCACGTTGCCCAGGCCGCCCGCGAGGTCGCTGTCCGCCCGCTCCACCAGCCGGGTCCGGGTGTAGTCCGCGTCCCCGATCCGGGGCACGTCGCGCAGCAGCCACCACCGCACCGCGTCGGTGCCGACCTCCGCGGCCAGCTCCGCCGGATCCACCGCGGTGCCCTCGGACTTGCTGATCTTCCGCCCGTCGACGGTCAGGTAGTCGTGCACCAGGATGTCCGTGGGCAGTGCCAGCCCCGCCGACAGCAGCATCGCGGGCCAGTACACGGCGTGGAAGCGCAGCACGCCCTTGCCCGCGAGGTGCACCCGCCGGCGTGCGTCGCGATCGGCGCTCCCGGCCGCCCCCTCGGCGGTGTCTTCCGCGCCCTCGCCCCACCACGTGTCGAAGTCCGCGGCGCCGGTGCCGTACCCGAGGCTGGTGACGTAGTTGCCGAGCGCGTCCCACCAGACGTAGACCACCTGGTCGGGGTCGCCGGGCACCGGAATGCCCCAGCCCCGGGCGCGGCGCTGCGAGCGGGAGACGGAGAAGTCGCGCAGCCCGGAGTCGATCAGGGCCAGCACCTCGTTGCGGCGCGCGGCCGGCTCGATCCGCAGGGTGCCGTCGGTGATCAGCGCGCGCAACCGGTCGCCGTAGCGGGACAGCCGGAAGAACCAGTTCTCCTCGGAGACGAGTTGCGGCCGGGTGAGGTGCTCCGGACACAGGCCGTCCTCGGTGAGCTCGTCCGGCGTGTAGAACTGCTCGCTGCCGACGCAGTACAGCCCCTCGTAGTGCGTACGGTACAGGTCGCCGGACGCGGCCACCCGCTCCCACAGCCGCTCGACGCCCACCCGGTGCCGGGGGTCGCTGCTGGTGCGGATGAAGTCGTCGAAGGACAGCGCCAGCGGCCCGCGCAGCCCGGCGAAGGCGGCCGCGTTGCGGTCCACCAGGTCCTGCACCGGGACGCCCTCGGCCTCCGCGGCGAGCACGTTCTTCAGCGAGTTGTCGTCGGTGCCGGTCAGGAAGCGGACCTCCCGGCCGGCCTGCCGGGCACGTCTGGCCAGCACGTCGGCCTGCACCAGCTCCAAAGCGAAGCCGAGGTGGGGACGGGCGTTGACGTAAGGGATCGTGGTCGTGACGTAGAAACGCGACATCGGAACCTCCTGCGATCGGAGAGGCGGGGCTCCGGCCCGCGACGCGGAAGAGGCCCCGACTCGGGGCCTCGGATGCGTCGCACGTTCGCGCGTCAGCGGCCCCTGCGGGGCATCATCGCGACGGTGAACGGCGTCATGATCCGACCGTAGCAAACACCCCGGGGCCGGCCCAACGGATTACCCCCGCCGGGTATTCCGCCCGCCGACGAGGCGCTCCATCCGGCCGGCACCGGCTACGCGCCGATCTTGCCCAGCAGGTCCACGATCCTGGACTGCACGTCCGTGCTCGTCGACCGCTCGGCGAGGAACAGCACGGTCTCGCCCGACGCCAGCCGCGGCAGTTCCGCCGGGTCGATGTCCGCGGAGGTGTAGACGACCAGCGGGGTGCTGTTGAGCCGCGAGTGGCCGCGCAGCCAGTCGACGATGCCCTGGCGGCGCCGCCGGATGAGCATGAGGTCCATCACCACCAGGTTCGGGTGGATCTGGGCGGCCTTGGTCATCGCGTCGGCCTCGGAGTCGGCGTGCGTGACCTGCATGCCGCGCCGCTCCAGGGTGGCCGCGAACGCCATCGCGATCGGGTCGTGGCCCTCCACCAGCAGCACCCGCGGCGGGTGCTGCTCGCTGTCGCGCGGCGCGAGCGCCTTGAGCAGCACCGCCGGGTCGGCGCCGTACGCCGCCTCGCGGGTGGCCTGGCCCAGGCCCGCGGTGACCAGGACCGGTACCTCGGCCGCGGCGGCCGCCTGCCGCAGCGCCTGCAGCGCGGTCCGCGTGATCGGCCCGGTCAGCGGGTCCACGAACAGCGCCGCGGGCGGCTCGGCGACCTGCGCGTCGACCTCCTCGCGCGAGCGCACGATCACCGGGCGGTAGCCGCGGTCGGTGAGTGCCTGCCGGGTCGAGACATCGGGCTCGGGCCACACCAGCAGGCGGCGCGGCTCCTCCAGCGGCTCCTCGTGCCGGTCGTCGGCGCCCTCGGGCCCGGTCACGTCGGTGACGTCCACCGCGCCGTTCGGGCCGTCCAGCGGTTCCGGGCCCTCGGCGGCGCCGGCGGCCGGCGCCCCGATCGCGTACGACCGCCCGGGCGGCTGCTGGCGCGGGTCCTCCAGCGGCGGCACCGGCCGCAGCAGCGCGGTCTCGCGGTCCCCGCCGGACGGCCGGTGGCCGCGCGGGTCCGGCTTGCGCACCGGGAGCTGGCCGCTGTCGGGGTCGGCCTGCGGGTGCTGCCGTGCCTGGTGTTCCCCGCCCGGGCCCGGCTGCTGGTTCGGCACCAACGGCTGCGGGCCCTGGGGGTTCTCCGGGTTCTGCTGCGGGGGTGCCGCGAGCCTGCGCCGGCGCCCGGAGCCGCCCGCCGCGACCTGCGCGGGCAGCCCCTGCGGGTTCTGCGCCTGTACGGCCTGGGTCGGGGTCTGCTCGCGCGGGTCGGCCCCGAACGGCATGCCCTGCCCGAGGGTGCGCACGCTTATGGCCCGGCCGTGCGCCTGCTGCGCGGGGTCCTGGTGCGGGCCGCCCCGGGTCGCGGGCAGGTGGTGGGGGCCCTGCGGCTCCTGGTGCGGGGCGCCCTGCGCGCCGGCCGCCGGCCAGGGCGTCGCCGCGGGCCCGGGCTGGTCCGTCGCCGAGGGCATCGGTCGCCCGGGGTCGGGCCAGGACCGGGGGGACGGCTGCTGCGGGGGTGCTGCGGGCGCGCCGGGCTCGGGGGCCGGTTCGCCGTGGGACTCCGCCCGGGCGCCGGGGTCGGCGTGCGGGGGGTCGGGTACGGGCTGCGGCCACCCTTCGGCTCCGGCGCGCGGCTGACCCGCGTCCGGCGGGTCCTCCCGGTAGGGCATGCCGGGCACGGGCGGCGGCGGTGCGGCCTCCAGGGCGCGGCGGCCCCGCCGGCCGGTGCCGGGGGCCGGGTCCTGGCCGCCCTGCGGGTTCGCGGCGGCCGGTCCTCCGTTGCCGGCGCCGTTGGCCGGGGGAAGCGCGTTCGGGATGCGGGGCGCGGGAAGCTGCCGCAGCTCGCCGCCACTCTCCGGGCCCTGCTCCTCCACCGCCGGGCGTCCCCTGCGGGCCCGGCGCCCGGTCGGCGGCACGTCCTGAGCCGGTGCGCCCTGCGCGGGCGCGCCGTGCTCGGCTCCGCCCGGCACGTTCGACGGCTGCGGCGGGGACGGCAGCTGCGCGTGCGGCTCCATCCGCGGCTGCGACGGCGGCTGTTCCTGCCGCTGGGGCGGCTCGGGACGCCCGATGGGCCGGCGCAGCGCGCGCCGCCGCCCGGTCGGCGCCTCGCTCTGGTCCGCGGCCGGCGGGATCGCCCACGGCGCCACGACCGTACCGGTGTCGTCGATGTGCCGGCGCTGCCTCGACGGGCCCGGCTCGGCCGATCCGCCCTGGTCGTCCTGGTGTTGGCCGTCGTCCGCCGGGCCCCGACCGTCCGCGCCCGGGTAGCCCTCGGCGGACGGTCCGCCCCGCGCCGGTTCGGCGGCGCCGCCGCGTGCCGCGTGCGAACGGCGCCCGCCGCGCCCGCCGGAGGCCGGGGTGCCCGTCGCGCCGGCGTCCGTCCCGCTCGCTGCCGCGTCGCCGTTCCCGCCGGAGTGGGCGCCGCCGCGCGCAGCCGCACCGGGCCCGGCGTGCCCGCCCTGCCCGGCGGGTGCGCCGTCGTCGCCGCCGTCCGCGTCCGCGTCCCCGTCCACCGCCCGTACCCGCCTCGAACCCTCCGGGCCCAGGCCGAGCGGCACTTCAAGGACGTACGCGCTGCCCTGGCCGGGCACTTCGTGGGTCTGGAGCACGCCGCCGTGCCGCTCGATGACGCCCCGGGCGAGCGGCACGTGCACCGGGTCGCCGCCCGCGCTCGGGCCGCGCACGTCGATGCGGACGGCGTCGCCGCGCTGGGCCACCGCGACCACGATGGTGGAGTCCCCGCTGAAGGCGATCGTGTTGCCCGCGGCGTCCACCCCCGCCACGTCGGCGACGAGGTGGGCGAGCGCGTGCGCCATCCGCGCGCCGTCCACCGACGCCTCGATCGGCGCGGCGTGCACCGCGAACTGGGCCCGGCCCGGCCCGATCAGCTCGACCGCGCCCTCGACCGCGGCGGCCACCACCTCGTCCAGGCCGATCAGCGAACGGTGCAGCTTGTCGTCGCCCCGGTCCAGCCGCTGGAAGTCCAGCACGTTGTCGATCAGGGTGGTGATCCGGGCGTACCCGGCGGCGAGGTGGTGCAGGATCTGGTTCGCCTCGGGCCAGAGCTGCCCGGCCGGATCGCCGGCCAGCCCGTCGAGTTCGGTGCGCAGTTCGGCCAGCGGCGCGCGCAGCGAGGTGTCCAGCAGCGCCCGCAGCTGCCCGGTGCGGGCGGCCAAGGCGTCGTACTGGCTCCGGTCGGTGAAGGTCATCACCGCGCCGACCAGCTGGTCGCCGTCGCGGACCGGCGCCGTGGTCAGGTCGACCGGCACCGCCTTGCCGTCCTTGCGCCACAGCACCTGCCCGCGCACCCGGTGCTTGCGGCCCGAGCGCAGGGTGTCGGCGAGCGGGGTCTCCTCGTACGGCAGCGGGGAGCCGTCGTGGCGGGAATGGTGCACCAGCGGGTGCAGCTCCTTGCCGCCGAGGTCGGTCGCCCGGTAGCCGAGGATCTGCGCGGCCGACGGGTTGACCAGCACGATCTTGCCCGCGGTGTCCACGCCGACCACGCCTTCGGCCGCCGCCCGCAGGATCATCTCGGTCTGCCGTTGCTGGCGGGCGAGTTCGGCCTCGGTGTCCACGGTGCCGGACAGGTCGCGCACCACCAGCATCAGCAACTCGTCGCCGGTGTAGTGCGGCGTGCCGTCGCCGAAGTCCGCGTACGCGGTGCGGCTGTCGTCGAGGTTCGCGGAGGTCACCTGGGCGGGGAACTCCGCGCCGTCGGTGCGCCGCGCCTGCATCCGGGTCGGCTTGGTCCGCGTGTCGTCGGCCGCCGCCTCCTTCGGGCTGCGCATCGAGCCCGGGATCCGCTTCGGGTCGAAGGTCGGCAGCAGGTCCAGCAGCCCGCGCCCGACCAGCGCGGTGCCCGGCGCCTCGAAGGTCTCCAGCGCTATGGCGTTGGCGTTGACCACCGTGCCGTTGGCGTTGACCAGCAGCAACGCGTCCGGGAGAGCGTCGAGTATCGAGGCGAGGCGAGCAGCGCCTCTGGATGGCCTGCTGCTCACGAGACGCGTCCTCCCTGTTACCGCATATGCCTTACGCGTGGCGCAGCGCCCGGTGCGGTGCGCAGTTCCGGAAGCCGGTCCGGACGAACTCGGCTGAGTCGTACGGCGGTACCGGCTGTCGTCACGGGCGGCCCATCTTGCCGCCGCCCCCGGGCCATGTCACTAGACCGAGTGTACGGGTCGGGGTTGCTCCTGGGGTGGTGGACGCTCATGTGCCGTCACGCGGTGGGGGGTTGGGGGTTGTGCGGTGAAGGTGTGGTGTGCGTCACGGGAGGAGGGCCGTGACTTTTCGGGCGCCGGACCGTTGTGCGGGTACTTGTGCGGGACGTGTGTCCTGCTTGTGGGGATGCGCGCGTCGGGCCCGGTCCGGGGTCCCGTGCCGGGTCGGTGCGTCAGCCGCGAACGGGGGCCGTTCGCGAGGCGTCGGCCACCGGGTTGGGCAGCGCCGGGACCATGCGGTTCCAGCGGGTCACCTCACAGCCGTTCGTCCTGCGGTACGACTCCTGCACGGTGCGGCCCTGCCAGGTTCCGGTCACCCGGGCCGTCTGCGGGCCGCCGTAGATCATCGAGCACGCCTGACCCGCGGGTACGGCGGGGGCCGGGCCCCCGATCGTGTCCAGCTGCGCGCAGGCGTCCGCCGTGGCCGCACGGCCCGCGCCGCGCCTCGTGGCCGCGCCGCAGCTGAGCCGGTAGCTGCGGGTGTGGCCGGCGCCGTCGTCGTAGGCCACGTCCAGCAGGCCGCCGACCCGCTGGGACCCCCGCGCGGCCGGGGCCGTCCGGTACGGGGCGCCGTTCGGCGAGGAGGCCGTGGCGGTGTGCGTGGCGGTGCCCATGGCGGTGTGCGTCTGCGCGGACGCGTGTGTCGCCGAGCCGTACGCCGCGTCGATCGCCGATCCGTTCGCCGCGTCCTGCGCCGCGCCGTAGGCGACCCCGGTGATTACCGCCGTGCCGATCAGGGCGACGGCGCCGCCGCGGGCGAGGCGGAGCAGGGCGAGCTGGGAAGTGTGCATGCCCTTCTCCTACCGCCCACCCGCCCCTTCCCCTGGGCTACCACTCCTTCGTGGGCGCGTCCGCCGCCACCGCCACCGGGGCAACCCCTTTGCCCTGCCCAGCCCCCGCCTTGTACCGTATTCTCGGATTGGCCGCAGCCCTCCAGGCTGTGCCATCATTCCCCCACGCGCCCGCTCACCCGGGCACGTAGCCAGGAGGCGTCGCCTAGTCCGGTCTATGGCGCCGCACTGCTAATGCGGTTTGGGCTTTACCGTCCATCGAGGGTTCAAATCCCTCCGCCTCCGCCATCTCACCCGGAGCCCCGCCGTCCCGCCACGGCCGGGGCTCCACCCGTTTCCGGCCCCGGGTCCCGCACCCCTCCGCCACCCCGTTCTCCCAGCTCAGCAGCCCTCCCCCTTATCGATTTCGCCTCCCGCTCCCCCTCATGTAATGTTGTTCCCGCGACGCCGACCGGCCCACCAGAGCCGCGAAGCCACCCGCACTCGTAGCTCAACGGATAGAGCATCTGACTACGGATCAGAAGGTTGCAGGTTCGAATCCTGCCGAGTGCACACAGCTCAAAGGCCCCCTGGACATCGTCCAGGGGGCCTTTGACATCACCGGCTGACATCAACGCGGTCCGAGAGCTCCGTCAGGCGGCGGCTTCGGGGCCTGCCTCGTCCGTCTCGGCTTCCTCCGGATCGTCCTCTCCGAGCGCGTCGTCCATGCGGTCGGCTGCGGCCCGCGGGGTCGTGTGCATCACGTGCGCGTAGGTGTCCAGGGTCATGGTGATGGTGCTGTGTCCCAGCGTCTCCATGATGGTCCGGGCGTCGACCCCCTGCGCGAGCAGCAGCGAGGCGCAGGTGTGCCGGAGGTCGTGCACGCGGACCCGGCGGATCTTGGCGTCCCGGCACAGCACGGTCAGCATCCGGTTCAGGCTGCGCGGGTCGGTCGCCCTGCCGGTGGCGGTGGTGAACACCAGGCCGCTCGGCTGACTCGGGACCGGCTTCCACTTCTCGCCGGCCACCTTCCGTTCCCGCTCCTGCACCTCGCGGTGCTCGTTGAGGGCCCGCACGCACCGCTTGGGGAGGGAGATGGTGCGGAGCGAACGCGCGGTCTTCGGGGTGCCGAAGATCAGCTCTCGCCTGATGCGCTGGAGATTGCGTCGCACCCTGAGTTGGCCGTTCGTGAGGTCGATGTCCGACCACGTGAGGCCCAGGACTTCCCCCCTCCGCAACCCCGTCGAGACCAGCAGCAGCCACAGGGCGTAGAGACGGTGAGGGCGGGCGGTCTTGAGCAGCATTCGGGCTTCCGCAGCGTCCAACGGGCGGACCTCCTGGCGTTCGACGGTGGGGGTTTCCACGATGCGCGCGACGTTGCGCACGATCAGCTCTTCCCGGACCGCCTGTTGCAGCGCGGACCGCAGCACAGCGTGCGCGTACTGGACGGTCCGGGCGGACGGTCGGCGCTCGCAGCACCGGCCGACCGCGCAGCAGTTCCGTTCCTCCTGCGGGCGCGCCTTATCCACCCCGCGCAGGCAGCACAGGCAGCCGTTCTTGAACTGCGCGAGGAACAGCCGGATGTCGGCTGGCGAGAGGCGGTTGAGCTTCTTCTTGGCGAGCGCTGGCCGGATGTAGAGGCGGGTCAGTCCCTCGTAGCTGTTGAGCGTCGCCGGCTTGAGCCGGGTGGGCGCGATGGTGGCCAGCCAGTAGGTCAGGTAGTCGCCGAACGCCATGGCGGAGGTCGCGGCGGGGATTCCCTGCCGAGTCTTCTCCTGGAGTTCCGTGAGCTTGCCGGCCACGTCTTCGCGGGTCCGTCCGTAGACGAACTTCCGTACCCGGGTCCTGTCCGGGCGGTACACGTATGCGGCGGCCTGGTAGCGACCGTCCGTCCGTTTGGTGATGGTGCCTTCACCGTTGGCGCGGCGCTTTGCCATGGTCAGTCCTCGTCTTCGGTGCGGGTGCGGATGTAGGCGGCGAGCGCGTCCACAGAGATGCGGCGGGCGCGGCCGATGGTGAAGCTCGGCAGGTCGCGGGAGCGGATGAGGTCGTAGACCTTGAAGCGGCTGATGCGGAGTGCGGTCATGACTTCGGGGACGGTCAGGGCTTGCGGTGGGGCGGTGGTCACCGTGTCCTCCTGGTCCGGACATGGGCCGTGCCCCGCAGCGGTGGTGCTGCGGGGCACGGTGAGGAAGTGACGGGGGGAGGGGCACCCCTCCCCCTGGAAGTCCGCTACATCCGCTACATCCGCTACATCGCAGGTCAGGGCGGTGATCGATGTAGCGGATTTCGAGGGTGTAGCGGACGCATCCGCTACACGGGGCGAGGCGTGTAGCGGATAGGTGGCCCCTGTAGCGGGGATGTAGCGGCTCAGCCGCCTGCTTCCGCTACACCGTTTTCGCTGCTCAGGGGCAGTTTCTCGGGGTGTGTAGCGGATGTAGCGGACTTTCCGGGGGGAGGGGGGCAGTAGCGGGCCCACGCGTCGGTGAGGTCGGCGGCGTAGTAGCCCTTGGCCACTCCCTCGCCGATGCGCATGTTGCGGGCCTTGATCGGCTGGTTGTCGGCGGTGACGTACTCGGCGAGGTACTTGGACAACTGCCGGGAGCCCAGGGGGTTGCCGTTTAGGTCGGCCCAGGGCGCTTCGTCCAGAGCGTTGAGCGCTGCGACGATCTGCGTGGAAGGCATGCGCTCGGCGCCGCAGAACACGTTGTCGCGCAGGTCGGTCAGGAGCCGGATTCCCAGCGACGCCTTGTCTCCGGCGGCTGCTGCGGTGACGAGTTCCACGCACGCTTCCCGGGCCCGGATCGGCCAGGCGCCGCCGGCAGCGTCGGCGACGGCGAGCAGGGGTTCCCACACGTCCGCCGGGCGGTCGTTGACGCCGTCCGGCATCGTGGGGAACGCGCCGTTGACGCGGTCCCGCACGCTGTCGGCCCATGCGGCGAGGCGGTCCCGCAGCGCGTGGCCTTCCGGTTCGTGGATGCGGGAGCGGAAGGATTCCACGTGCTCGTTCGGGGCCCTTCGGCGCATGCGGATGACGACCGAGCGGTGCAGGATTGTGTCCGGCAACCAGCCGAGTCCCGCGACGGCTACGGCGGCATAGACGGGGAAGGGCTGGACGGTCTGCTGATCGCCGACCGCAACGCACCGGTAGGACACCCCGATACGGCGGTGACCTGCGTTGATCAGGCCGCGCAGTTCCTCGTTGTCCCCCGCCTTGGGACCGAACACCGTGTCGATCTCGTCAAACAGGATCGTCGGGCGCCCGGAGTCCATCGACACCGCCCGGAACAGGGCGGCGGCGGACGCGTTCACGGCCGCCATGGGGTGGGGGACGAGGGTTCCGCAGATCTCCAGTCCGCGCGTCTTGCCCGATCCCGGTTCCGGGGACAGGAACGCCAGGCGCGGGGTGGAGTCGAAGCAGTCCAGCAGGTGCGCGTGCGCGTCCCACAACGCCACGGCGACGTAGGCGGCTTCGGTCGGGAAGGCGTTGAACCGGCGGTGGAACGCTTCGACCTGGTCCAGCAGGTCAGCGCCGTTGTCAATGCTCATGCGGCGTGCCTCCGTTCGGGAGCGTTGCGCAGCGGGCAGGCAGCGCGGTGTTCGGCGTGGTCGGCGACCAGGGCCAGCACGTCGGCACGGCCGTGTGCGGTGAGGTGGCGACCGCACGCGCAGTGCGAGGTGGCCGACACCCGGGCCCGCCAGTCCGGCGGGGCCACGATGTGGAGCCACCCGATCAACCGCTGTTGCGTGATGCGGCGCTGGTCAGGGAGAACAGCAGAAGGGACGCCTTCGGCGGCGACCTTCGGCGCCCTACGGCTGGTGGGAGGGGCGGCCGGTTCGGCGAGGCAGGGCCCGGTGGCGGGTGCGGTGAGGCTTTTCAGGCCGGGGCGGCCCTGGTCGGTCATGCCGCCTCCCGGGGGCGAGCCGTGCGGATCGACCAGTCCAGGGCGGATCGGATGGTGGCGCGGCACTCGGCAGCCGGGAGCCCCGCCGACTCGCCCCCCGCCTGAAAAGCCGCTTCCACGGAGGCGCGGTCGAGATCCCCCCACGCCACGAACCGGCCCACCGCCCGCACCGCGCGCAGCAGTTCAGCGTTCCGCCCGCCCTCACCCGTGCTGGCCACGGTGGACACCTCGCGGTCCAGCACGACATCGGCGAGGCGCCCCGCATGGCGGGTGGGGGTGGGCCGGATTGGTGCCGTGCGGGTCCTCTGAGGGGCTGTCAGGGCGGTTTGAAGCCATTCGGGTAGCTTTGTAACCGGGGAGTCGTCCAGGACCGCATACGGGCCCTGAGGCGTCGCGGAGCCGGGGGCGACGACTTGTCCGCCCCATGCGCGGGTGTCGACCTTCCTCGCGAGGGTGCTCGCGGTGTTGGTCAGCCGTGTGCCAGGCGGGGCAGTGAAGTACAGGTGCCGGCCGCCGCTGGGGGTCCGGATCGTGCGGGTGGTGGGCATCACCTGTCCGGCGCGCTCGCAGAGCGCCAGGAAGTTGGCCGCGCCGTCAGGCGTGCCCTTCTCGTCTGTCGGCTTGCACGTGTCCAGATCGACCACGAGCAGGCCGGCGGGCCCGGTGGCGATACCGACGTTGAACGGGCCCGCCGTCCAGCAGCGTTCGATGCGGGCGGGGTCGGTGGTGGCGCGCTGCTCGAACGTGCGGTGCCCATCCGTGCAGTCGCCGGTGCCGGGGCACCGGCGCTCGCCGTGCAGCGCGGGGACCTTCCCGCCGGGACGCAGCGGGATGACGGGCCAGCCGCGTTGGGCGGCGTCCTGGGCGGCTTTCAGCAGATGGTTCATGCCGCTGCCTCCATGGTGCATGCGAGGAAAGAGCGGCCGAGCCATTCGCCGAAGGCGGGCGGGACAGCTTCGGTCAGTTCCTCGCGCACGTCGGTCCACGTGATGCCCATCGCGGCCTGCAACTCCGACACGGTGGGCTTGCCACCGCCGTTGCCGTATGCGGCGACGTACGGGCCGTCGTGGAACTCGCCGTGCCGCCATCCCCGTACGCGACCACGGTGGGCCTTGTGTCGGGGCCGGTCGGCAGACCAGTGGCCCAGCTCGAAGTTGCGGTGCCGGATCACTCCGAGACCGAACATCTCGCCGCACAGGGTGATGTCCTTGCGGATCTCCGCGCGTCCGTTGGGCTGCTCGATCACGTAAGGCAGTCCCGTCCGTTCGAGCAAGGCTCGGGTCGGAGCCACCAGGTCGGTATGGGTGCCGCCCCATCCTCGGGAGCGATTGGTGCCCACGGTCAGGGCGCACTTGTCCTGGCACGGCGGGGAGGCGTGCACGAACGCGTACCGCCCGATCTCCCCGGTGTCGATGAGGCTGGCGAGGTGGTCCAGAGCGTCTGCGACGGTCAGGCGGAAGGGGTTGTTGGGTCGGTTCACGATGTCGACGCCGTGCACGTCGAACCCTGCACGGTGATAGCCGGTGCCGATCGCGCCGGCGCAGGCGAACAGGTCCAGCAGTAACGGCCGGTTCGGCCGTCGCCGGATCACGGTGGAATGGGTCATGCTGGTCGTTCTCCTGTCCCTACGGGGATGGATGGAGGACCGTGGCGGCGGATGTCCTTGGTCGGGAGCCGCCGCCACGGGAACTACGCGCCAGCGCAGGGCCAGCAGCAGCCCAGCGAGGTCGGGATGACGTAGGGCTGTACGGCCTTGCAGTCCGGGCAGGTGCGGCGGGCGCGCATCATCGCCGCGTGCGAGCGCCAGCGTCCGGCCGTCATCGGGCGGACGGGCCGGGCGGTGGCGGGGTCGTAGAGGTAGGCGACGCGGTAGCCGCCGTAGTGGCGGGCCTTGCGGGAGCGCCAGCGCAGTTCGCCGACGACTTCCGCACGGGCGGCGCTCAGGCCGGCGGCGCGGAGTTGGGTGCGGGTCATCAGGCCGTGCGGGGCGAGGCGGTAGCGGTAGACAGGCAGGGTCACAGCGTCGTTCCTTCCTGACGCCGGGATGGTGACTGTGCGTGCAGGGAGGGAGGCATAGGGAGGTCCGGGAGCCCTGGTTTTCGGGGGTTTCCGCAGGTCCCGGGAGCGCTCCTCCCTGACTCCCTGTCGGGGTGTTGTGGCTGATCAGGTCAGGGAGCCGGGGTGAGGGAGGCGGGTAGGGAGTTCTCCCTGCCTCCCTCACCGCCTCCCTTTACTCAGCGTCATCCTCGGCGGTGTCCGCGTCGGTGTCGCGGCGGGCGATGGCGTCGCGGACGGCGTCGGCGGACACGACCATGACGCCGCCGGACTTGTACGGGGCAGCCCCGGCGTCGGTGAGAACCGCGGTGAGGTCCTGCGCGGTCCAGTGCGCGTACGCGGCGGGGTTGAGCGCGGCGAGGCGGTGGCGGACCTCGTCGGTCCGCAGCCGCTTCGCCTCCCCGAGCACCGTGGCGATGTCGGCGAGGTGGTCCACCCGCTCCATGTCGCCGGTGTCGGCGGTGGTGCGGGTGTCGACGCCGGCACGCCGGGCCTTGATCCGGGCGGCGAGTTCCTTGGCCTGGTCCTCGTCGATGTAGTGCGTCCGCACCGTGACCGACGGCTGGCCGGGGGCGAGCTTGATCCCGTCACCCGCGACCACGACGACGCCCTTGTCGAGACCCTGCCGGAGCTTGTGCGGGGCCGCCCCGGCGTCGATGGGGTTGTCGCCCAGCGCCATCCGTGCCTGCGACTCCGTGCCCAGAACGAGCGAGGCACGGATGTGGTTGCCCTCGCGGGACCGCTTGGGCAGGTTCTCGTTCGTCGGGTCCTGCGTGCCCTCCCAGATCGTCACGTTGACCGCGCGACCCTGGTCGTGGATCTTCTTGACGGCCTGGAAGTACCGCGAGGTGGCCTTCGACCCGCCGTAGGGAGCGCCGTACCGGACGGTGCCGTTGTCCGTGACGTACGTGTCCCGGGCTGCGGAGCCGTAGGCGACCTGCGCTTCGTCCACGATGAACACCAGCGGCGGGAACGTGCTGCCGCCAGGCGCGAGCAGGCGCCGGTTCATCTCCTCGACGCCGCCTTCGACCATCTCCGTCACGTCGATGACGTGCTCGTCGGTCGGTCCCTCGATCAGGACTTCCGCGATGCCGGTGAACATCCGCCAGTCTCCGATGCCCTTGAGGTCACCGATCCGGAAGATGACCGCCGGGTCGTGGCCGAGCCACAGCGCCAACGCCCGCAAGCTCGCCGTCTTGCCCTGGTTCGACAGGCCCGTGATGAGCATGTGCCGCTGATACAGGCTGATCAGGGCGGCATCCCCGCGCAGGTCGACACCCCACGGGGCGCGTCCCTTGGCGTAGTCGGCGCTGATGTCCGCGTCGAGGACGAGCGGGGACGGTCCGATCGGCTCATCCAGCGCCCCGGAGTCCGCGATCCACGCCCGCACGGTGCGGGCGGCGGGAGCGACCGACAGGTGCACCTCGTGCTCATGCCGACCCAGGTTCTCCGCCAACTTCCGGCGCCGGGCCAGCACTTCCTCCGTACTGGACCCCGACGGCAGGGTGATGTCGACTTCCACTCCGCACCCGGCAAGGACGATCGGGGAGAGCATCCCCGCGCCGTTGTCCTCCATAGCTTTGATCGACGCCCGAAGCGGCGCAATCCCCAGGTCACGGACGGCGGTGACCACGATCGACGGGGTGATCGGCGCCCCGTCGCTTCGTTCCCGAGCCGGAAGCGCCCATTGGGGTGCGGCTCCGCGCAGGCGGCCGGTGTTCCATAGCCCGAGGAACGCGCCGCAGGGGGCGAGCCACAGTGCGGGGCCCCACACGATGGTCACGAGGACCACCGCCCAGCGGACGGCGTCGATGGTGCCCATGATGGGGGCGAGCACCAACCCGGGGTGCTTCTCCGCGATCGCCAGCAGGACACCCAATCCGAGCAGTCCGCCGGTCGCGGTTGCGGCACCGACCACCAGGGCTTTCGCGACTCGCTGCGGCATGGTCAGCAGATCCATCCGGCGCTGGTGACGCGCGGCACGAAACTGCCGGCCGCGCTCTTCCCACTCCTTGGCTTCCTCGCTGTTGCCAGCGGCTTCGGCGATGCGCATCATTCGCTCGTACCGAGCAGCACTGCGGCCGTCCCACGTGCGCTTGGCGAGCACGCCGGCACCGCCGACCACGTAGGAGCCGTGCCGGGCCACCAGCCGGGCGCCGGTCTTGGTGCGGTCATGCGTGACGACGTGCCGCGTTACACCCGCGGCACGTCGCAGCCCCGCCCCGGCGAGCGCGGCGCGTGCGGCAGCGGACTTGGCTCGCCCTGGAACCCCGGAGGGGATAACGACCCCTTCCAGCACTCGGGGGGCGTCGCGGGTGGGGTCGCTGTCGTGCTTGGTCAGGTCCGGGACGGGCCGGGCCCGTCGTGAGTTGAGGTCGATGATTTCGGTCATGCTGGTGTTCCCTGCTCTCTGGTGTGAGGTGCGGGGCCCGGACCGGCCGGTGTCTTGGCGGATGACGGTCGGTCCGGGGTGGAGCTACTCGGCGTTCTGCTCGGCGCGCTTGCGGGCGGCGTTGAGGATGCGGTCCAACTTGCGCTGCAAGTCGGTCAGGTCGACGTCGTCGCCGGCTAGACCGCGCTTGCCCATACGCGCGATGAGCCAGGCGACGCGTGCCGCCTCGCCGGTGGTGAGGGGCGGGTCGTTGGGGTGGGTGTGGATCATCGGGTCACCGCTTCCGGATGTCGCGGTAGATGCCGTAGACGACCAGCGCGACCAGGGCGATGCACGCCGACGCGATGGCCAGCGCCACGGCGGCGAACGCCACGGTGACCATGAGCATCGAGCCGCCGATACCGATGGCCAGCCACTTGCCGGCCGTGCCCGCGCTGGACTGCTGCGGGACGGCCACGGGCGGCGGCGGGGTGGTGGGCTGTTGGGCCTGGATGATCTGGGCGGCCTGGATCGCGGCGAGGATCACCGCGAACTGCTCGCCCTGCCGGGCGGCTTCCACCGCCTCGGCGGACGCCTTGTTGAGGTCGGTCATGACGGGGTCTCCCGTTCTCACAGCGCGGCAGCGGTGTCGGCGTGCTGGTCGGTGTCGACCAGGTGCAGGGGCGCCGGGGCGGTGCGCTCGGCGCGCAGGGCGTCGCGCAGCATCCGGCCGTTGGCGGACGAGGTGTGCACGGCCTTGCGGATCGCCTCGCCGGTCAACTCGGTGTCCGACCAGTCGGCGGTTGCCCGCCGTGCCTCGGTCAGCAGTTGGTCGGGGGTGCGGGTCGGTCGGGGCGTGCGGGCGACTTTGGGCACCGGGCCGGTCGGTCGACGGGGACCAGCCGGAGCAGGCTCGACGGGTGCGGGGAGCGGCGCCGGGTCGGTCGACTCCGGAACGGTCGGGGCGACCGGGGTGGGCGGGGTGTCGGCGCTCGACTTCCGCAGGTCAGACCCCAACTGATTTACGGTGGATGTGATGGTCTGATCCTGGTTTGCGACCGGGGTGGGTCGGTGGTGGAGGACCTTGGCGACCAGGTCGGAGCCGAAGAAAATCGACCCGACCGGCAGCGAGGTGGCCAGCAGGACCAGCACGCAGTTGGCGGGCCCGTAGTCGACCAGGTGCATCCGGCCGGCGGCATGCGCGTGCAGCGCGGGCACCAGACCGTGCACGTAGTTCAGGACCAGCGAGGCGGCGGTGTAGCCGGCCAGCACCCGCAAGGCGAACTTCCGGTCCGCGCCGGTCAGCACCAGCGTGGCGACCAGTGCGAGGGCCATCAGTCCGTCGACCACGAACGGGTAGAGCAGGGCGGCGGTGTGGTCGGCTCCGACCGTGCTGGCGATGTCGCGCAACGCGTTCCAGGACACCCGGAACGCCATCCCGACGACCACCACTAACGCAGCCACCAGAAGGGTCTTGGCGGTCCGGTTCATGCCGCCAGCCCCTTCCTGCCCACCCGGCGGCGGACCACCGTGGCGCGGCGGGGCGCCGGGGCGAGGTGCAGCAGCTCCGGCATCGTCCGGCCGATCGTCTCCACCGCCAGAGCAGTGGTCCGGTCGACCATGCCCGGGTCGTCGGTGAGGATGTCTCGGGCCGCCGCCTCACGCGCGGCCCGCTCCTGCTCGCTCTCGCCCTCGACGCCCAGCCACAGTTCCAGCGTGGTGCCCAGCGCGAGTTCGATGAACTCGGTCGTGCTCTCGGCCCGGTGGGGGCCAACGAAGTCGTACACGGGTCGTCTCCTGACGATGGATGGAGGGCCCGGAACGGCGGAATGTCCTTGGTCGGGAGCCGCCGAACCGGGCTGTGGGTGGTGCGAGTGCCCCGGGCCGGATCTGATCCGGCGCCCTCGCGGCGTGGATGCCGGGGCTGACGTGCATGTCTCCTTCGGGCCAGCGGCTCCCGTATCAGGTAGAGCCGCCTAAGCCCGTTGCAGGCAGAGACGTGACCTTTCGGTCTCGTGCCCTCCGGATGCAAAGGCCCCGGGCGCCTCGGTCCGCTCTGTCCCGGACCCCTTTTGGCGTGCCTGAGCAGCCCTGAAGAGGGCCACTGAGTCACTCCTGCACTCATGTGCAGGAGTGACATTTAGAAGAGTGCATGACTCCTGTACATGAGTCAACCCGCCGCGAAGAACTTCGTTCGCGACGGGCTGCGGGTGGCGCGCTGCTGTCAGTCTCCGGCGGGGATGCGGTAGTCAAGAACGAACTGGTCAGCCGCCATGATCGTGTCGCAGACCTCCACTACGCGGCCGCTCTCGGCTTCAGCGCTTCGGGTCAGATGGATGACGGGGGCTCCGGGGCTGAGCTGAAGCGCGCTGGTCTCCTCCTTGGTGGCCAGCCGTGCCCGCACGGTCTCGGTGAACTCCTTGAGGAGATGGCCGTTGTCCTCCAGCCGTGCGTAGATGCCCCCGCCCCCGGGGTTGTTCTCGAAGAGCTCCGGGATGTCCTTGGCTACGTCCCACGGCAGGTAGGACGTGGCTTCTTCGGTCGGTGTGCCGTCGCTGAAGTACAGGCGCCGGCGGGCCAACACCTTGGTTCCCGCGGTCACATCCAGGCGCTCGGCGATGTCGGCTGGTACGTCGATGGGACCGACGTACAGGACAGTCACACCCGGAGTCTTGCCGGCCTGTTCCGACTCCGCGATGTACGCCGCCTTGCCCGCAGCGCGGTGCGACCGGCGGAAGCGGTCCGACGACTTGCGGCGCACAGGGGGCTTGCTCTTCACGAACGTGCCCTTGCCGTGCAGCGTGTCGACCAGGCCCATCGGCCGCAGCTCGGCGACGGCCTTCCGCGCGGTGCCCTGCGCGACGGAGTACCGGCTCATGAGCTGTGCTTCGCTGGGTACCTGCTCACCAGGCTTCAGAACGCCTTCCCTGATCTGGTCTGCCAGGTCTTCGGCGATCTGTAGGTATCGTGCCCTGCCAGAGTCGCGCGAGGCAGTAGAGCCCATGTCCTTCAGTCCTCCTATGCTCATGTACATGAGTAACGCTACCGAGGTGAGTCCGTCAATGCCGCTCCATTCGGTCTCGGTCGCCGGCGTCGTGGTCCGCGACGACGGTCGGGTCCTGGTGATCCGCCGCGCGGACAACGGCGCGTGGGAAGCCCCGGGCGGGGTGCTGGAGTTGGACGAGGAGCCCAGCGCGGGGGCGTGCCGAGAGGTCTGGGAAGAGACGGGAGTGAAGGTTGAGGCACTGCGACTCACAGGCGTTTATAAGAACATGACGCGCGGCGTGGTCGCTTTGGTCTTTTGCTGTCGTCCAATCGGTGGTGGAGAACGCACTTCAGACGAGTCCACAGAGGTACGGTGGTTTACGCGCGCGCAGGTGCGCCGCAATATGTCTGAGGCGTACGCGATTCGCGTACTGGACGCACTAGACGCCGTTGATGTTCCCGTTCGAATCCACGATGGCCGTCGGCTTCTCCCGTGACCGATATGGGAGGTTGGGCGAGTCGGTCGATCTGACCAATTGCAGAAGTTCTACTGAACTTCGACGCCGGGATAAGAGTCGTGCGCCCATCAGAGTTTCCCTCTAGAGGAGAGATCGCTGATGGGGGCACCGATCAGCGGGCTGAAAGTTAGATCGCGTGAAGTCCGACGTCCTTAATCCGTTCCCACGCAGTCGCAACGTGAGCGTTGGTGAAGAGTCGATGCTTGCGGTCGTTCCACCCCTGGGTGCACTCAACGATTTTCTCAAGAGTGACAGGCGGGTCCACAAGTTCCTCTGATGCGAAAAGAACGGTACTAAGAAGTTCCATTCCGAACGGATCTTCGAAGCCCGAGATGAGCTTCTGGAACCTGCGAGAAACAACCTCGAATTCGGTTGACCTTAAAACAAACTTCTCGGCCTCTTCAACCGCTTCTTTGTCAAGTTCGAGAAGCGCTTGTGCCCCGCTGGTGCCGTCGCCAAATCCAGTGACAAAATGTCCCTCCATCACTGAGACCGCCCGGTCGAGTGGCTGGGAGTAGGGGCCGTAGGTACCCTTCTCAAATTTCAGGCCAAGTGGCAGCCCAAGCTTTTGAAGGAAGTAGGCAACCTTGTGAGCTTCGAGGAGTGAGACGCGCGGTTCGATCGCAAGTCCATTAGCGATTCCCGATTGGACGTAGCGACCCAATGCCGCGAGGAAGGACGCTCGTTCACGATTTAGCGGAGGCCTAACCGCTGCATTGGGCATCGCCTTTGGATTTGGCGATCCTGACGGTTCCCAGATCCGGACTTCCACTCCAGGAATAGTCCCAAGTGTTTGCTCGATTAGGGGGCCGACGTCACGCCAGTCCAGTCCACCATTTCCACATCCCAAGGGAGGGACGGCAATTGACTTTATTCCTCGCTTGACGATCTCATCACGCAAAGTGATGAGGCCAGAGGTGATATCATCAATCTTTGATGGCGAACGCCAGTGCCGTTTCGTCGGGAAATTGATGACGAAGCGTGGGCCGCTTACCTGATTGAGCTCGTGGACGTGCATGCGACCGACTTGAACTTCGCCAAGGTCACACGCAGCCTTGTAGTCCTCGAAGTTCGTCGGATAAGCCCGCTTGAATTGCAAAGCGATGCCCTTGCCCATTACGCCCACGGTGTTAACCGTGTTAACAAGGGCATCGACATCTGCCATGAGCAGGTTGCCGGTGCCTCGGGTGATCATTTGAGCCCTTCCTCGCGGTCGATGTCGCCCCTGGCTTGATGTAGCTAGTTACCGCACGGTTCAGTAGTACCACCCACGTCTGACAGTCACTGGGAGTTCGATTCCTGCTCCCCTGAGCAGGTGGGTCACTGGCTGAGCGTGTTCATGATCATAGACGGCTACCGTGTGGATAGCGGAGATCGGCAAGTGCTCGTGGACCAGGAACTCGGCGGCACGACGACGCATGCGGTCCCCGTCATCGCTCGTATTGGCCCAGTATGTGGCCTTGATGACGTCCCAATCAACGACCTCGTCCATCGATCTCAGGTCCGTGTAGTGCCTGGTGATCGCAGCGGCACAGTTGCCGTCGCTGTATACGTACGGCTGTCCAGTGCTGACGGCGTCATCAACACTGGTCACGAGGTAGACCAAGGGGTTCTGTCCGTCGCTGTAGGTTGGCACGCCCCCTTTGCTGATCACGTAGAGCATCGGCGAGCGGGGGGCGAAGTAGAACGGCACGTAGTCGGCTGGACAGCCGTACGGGGGTAGCGTGATGTGCCTGGTCCTTCGTTCGGACTTGATCGATCGATCGCCGCACTCCATGGGCACGCCACCCCTGCCTTGCATCACGCTATCGGCCACCAGGCGCTTCTCCGCAAGGATGTGCGGCAAATTGTCCAGGTGCGTGAAGTGGAACAGGTTTCGATCGCCGACTAGTGTCACGACAAGCGAGTACACCACGGATCGTCCGCCAAAGTGGACGGATAGTCAGATTCTCATGCAGCAAACGGACTTGATCAACTATCAGCCGCGTGACATCAACTGCTGACATCAACGTCCGCAGTCAGCAGCGCACATCGACCCTGCGATGTGTGATCAAGGCCTAGCGGAACGTGGTTCGTGTCGTTGATCCGCAGCACTCGGGAACGTCGTGCACGCGCCTACGGATCAGAAGGTTGCAGGTTCGAATCCTGCCGAGTGCACCACAGGTAAGAGCCCCGCCCGGATCACCCGGAGCGGGGCTCTTCCGTGTCGCGCGGCGGCGAGGGACGGCAACGGGCCCGGTCGGCCGCCCATCGCTTCGGAGAGCCGCCGCGGCGCCTCGCGCGGGGTGGAGCGTGAGGGCGACCAGGAGCGGGCCGCATGTGTGGCGGGGCTTCGGGCGTGGGAAGGCGAATCCGGCTCGGATGGTTCCCGCTTGACGGCGGACCGTATTCCTCAGGAGTCCGCGGCGACTTCGGTTTCGGCGGAGTCGGAATCGCCGCTGCGGGCGGTCGGAAGTTCGCTCTTCGCAGGCTCGCCTTCATCTTGCGGGATCTCGCGGTTCGTTGTCATTCCCAGGATGGAGAAGAGCGTGATGGCAACGACCGTCCCCGGAAAGAGCGAGTACCAGACGAACCCTCCCTTGTCGAGGGTGTATGTCCACAGTCCGAACCCGGCGGCGACCACCGTCGCCAAGGTGACGCCACCCTTGGAGATCGGCCTCTTCGGGTTCCCGAGGGGCTGTTTCGCGAGCCTGGCCACATCGAGGGCGACGCGACCGCTCAGCCAGGTGATGGCGGGAGTGTGATCACGGATGACGGAGTTGGCCTGCAACTCGTCCAGGAGGCGCAGATTGTCGCGGATATTTCCTCGCAGCCTCTTGTTCCTACTGAGGACTCCGGCTAAGGCTCCAAAAGATCCGATGACAGAAACTGCCGCATTGGCAATGCTCTCTGGGGTCACGCGAGAACGATACGACGATGAATCGCCGCGTGTGCCCCCAATTGGGACCTACCCTGTTTGTCCTGGATCGCAAGCCGGCGGATGGAGGGCGCTCGGACTCCGTGGCATGGGCGCGAGCGGGGAGTGGGGAGTTGGCGATTTCTTGGCCGGGTCGTCGCCTTGTGTGCCGTTCGCGCACGTGCCGCGCAGAAGTGAGGCGTGGCGCGGGGAGGGTCGCTCCGGCCGGACGGCGGGATTTCGGGACGGCACGGGCCCGGAAGTGGCCGCTCGGAGCCGGCCGGGTCCGCCTCGCGCGAAGGCTTGCGGACCGTCCGCACGCGGGGCGCCCCGGCGTTCTGTCCGAGCGGCGGCCTGTCTGTTTCGACCGATGTCTATATTGACAGCCGCCTCACCAGGTGTCACGGTGGAATTGTATCGACAAACGCCGAAACAAGGCTGCCGATGGGAGTACGCCAAGGCCCGCGTTCAACTCGCCCTGCGCGTCGCCGACCTGGAGGGCTCGATCGCCTTCTACAGCAGGCTGTTCGGCGCCGAACCCGCCAAGCCGCGCCCGGGCTACGCCCACTTCGCCGTCGCCTAGCCGCCCCTCAAGCTCGTGCTGATCGGGGGCACGGCGGGTGAGGACACCCGGCTGGACCACCTCGGTGTCGAGGTCGCCGGCACCGAGCAGGTCACCGCCGCCACCGAGCGCCTGCGGGAGGCGGGCCTGGCCACCTTCGAGGAGTAAAGACACGTCCTGCTGCTACGCGGTGCAGGACAAGGTGTGGGTGACCGGACCCGGCCGTGAGCCGTGAGAGGTGTACACCGTCAAGGCGGACGCCGGCACCCTCGGTGCCAGTGGCCAATGGCCAGTGGCCGCGCCGCCGGGACCGCGTGCTGCGCCGGCGGCGCCGCCGGCTGACCTCAGTGCGGAATGGCCTCGATGATCTCCCGGGCGCCCTGGCGCAGCAGTTCCGCCGCGACGCGGGCGCCGAGAGCGGCCGGGTCGTCGGTGCTGCCGTCCCGCAGGTGGGCCTGGACGAGCGTCGTGCCGTCCGCGGAGAAGACCATGCCCCGCAGGCCGAGCCGGCCGTCCGGCTCGGTGACGCAGTGCCCGGCGATCGGGCTGTTGCAGTGGCCGCGCAGGTCGTGGAGCATCACGCGTTCGGCGGTGAGCTCGGTCATGGTCCGCTGGTGGTTGAGCCGGCTCAGCAGCCCGATCACGGGCTCGTCGTCGTGACGGCACTCCAGGCCCAGGACGCCGGCCCCGACCGCCGGGAGCATCTCGTCCACGGTGAAGATCTGGCGGCCGCGGTGCGACATCTCGAGCCGCACCAGGCCGGAGGTCGCGAGGATCATGGCGTCCAGCCGGGCGCCGGCGTCCTTCTTGCCGTCGAGCTTGTCGATGCGGCTGCCGACGGCGCCCCGCACCCGTACGACGTCGAGGTCCGGGCGCATCCGGCGGACCTGGGCCTTGCGGCGCACCGCCGAGGTGGCGACCGTGGCGCCGGGTGGGAGGTCGGCGAGGGTCCGCAGCGTCGAGCCCTCGGGGAAGAGGAGGACGTCGCGGACGTCGTCGCGCGGCAGGTGCGCCGCGAAGACCAGGCCCTCGGGCAGTGGTGTGTCGCCGGGGACGTCCTTCATGCAGTGGACGGCCAGGTCGACCTCGCCGCGCTGGAGCATCACGTCGATCTGCTTGACGAACAGCCCCTTGCCGCCGAGCTGGGACAGGTCGCCCTGCCACCGGTCGGCCTCGGTGGTGACGTCCACCAGCTCGACCTGGAGGTTGGGCTGTTCCTTGCGCAGGAGGTCGGCGACCGTGTGGGCCTGGGTCAGGGCCATCGGTGAGCTGCGGGTGCCGATCCGCAAGGATCGGCCGGCCGGGAAGGTGATCATGGCGGAGGAGTCCTCTCGTTCCTGCTCTCACGGTAGAGGGTCGCGCCGGGCCCCGGAGCAGGGCCCCGGGCGCGGCGGCCTTGCCGTCGCCGTTGCTGCCGCCGCCCCCGTCGAACGGCCCCGTGCACATCACCGTCGACCGGCCCCCGTACAAACGAACGACCACTCCACAAACGGGGATTCGGGGCCGACGGATCGTCTTTCGCCCGGGCGCGGGTGTCACGGCCCGTGGGCCGGCTCCGTTGATGGGGTTGCCGGGGAGGCCCACGGGGCACGGGGTGCGGCCTCGGGTCTTTTCAAAAGCAGCACAACTCCCCTGCAAGCTCTGCCGTTACTCCTGTTATGGTCGGGCGCCTGCCCCTTCGCGCAGACGTGGACATGCCAGCGGCCTTCGGCTGCGAAGCCAGCACAGAGAGACCGCGAATGGACTTCTGCTACACGTGCCAACGGATAGTCAACGGCGCGCTGGTGTGCCCGGGCTGCGGTGCCTACGCGCCCGAGCCGGCCCCGGCCGCCGCCACCGTGCCCGGCGGGCATCACGACGGCATGTACCCGACGGGTCCCCAGGCCGGCTTCGCGCCGGACGGGTTCCAGCCCGCGGCCTCCTCCGCGGAGCCGGCTCCTCTGCCGGAGTACGCCCCGGCTCCACACGCGGGCATGACCCGGTTCGAGCAGGCCCTGTTCGAGCCGTCCGCGTTCGAGCCGTCCGCGTTCGACCCGACCGCCTCCGCGCCGACGGCGTTCGCCCCCGCCGAGGCCCCGGGGGACGGGGAGAAGCCGCCCGCGGAGTCCGTGCTCGGCCCCGCCTCCATCGCGCCCACCCTGCACCGCGGCCGTGCGGCCCGGCGCCGCCAGATGGCGCGGTGGAAGAAGAGCCGGCGCCGCGCCGGCGTCGCCACCGCCTTCGCGCTGTTCAGCGGTGGCGTGACCCTCGCCTCGCTGCACGCCCACGGCGGCAAGGGCGGCGCGACCACCGCCTCGTCCGACACCGTGGCGCCGGTGAACCTGGAGACCCACACCTCGCCGGGCAACGGGCCGTCCTCGCTGTCGCAGCAGGCGCCCACCCCCGCGCACCACGCCACCCCCGGTCGGCACGCCTCCGCGGGTACGCCGTCCGTGCCGTCCGTGCAGGCGACCCACACGGTGACCGACAACGCCGGCTCGGTGCGCATCGCCGACGGAACGTCCAGCGGTGGGAGTACGACCCACACCGGGCAGTCCCCGCAGGCCACGACGACCACCGCCCCGTCGAGCAGCGACTCGGGGACGAGCACGAGCGGCGGCACGGACACGACAGCGACGGGGAGCACCGGCTCGGGCAGCGGCGGCACCACCACCGCGACCACCCCGCCGGCCACGTCCACCCCCTCGACCCCGCCGGCGACCACCTCGCCGACGACGCCGCCCCAGCAGGGGCTGTGCATCCTCATCCTCTGCATCGACTGAGCACCGCTCGCCTCCCGCCCCGTCCGTAGGCATTCATGCAGCGGGCGGGGCGGAGTTGTCCTCACCCAAGCCACCTCACCACCCGCATGCGTCCGATACGTCCGCATACCGGCGCCCCCATGGTCACTCCTCCGTGGGGGCGCTTCCGTCATGGACGGGCGGAGTGCTGCCCAATGCCCAACCTCTGGTGCCTTGTGGGGAGTTGCTGGCCGTATTCAGACAGACTTCAACGTTCGGCCACATGATCAGGGGCCGATCAGCGTCTGGCGGGGTGAGGTTTTCGAAGGCCCCCATGTCGGCTCCTGCCGACAGTCGAAAGGACTTCGATGAACAACACTCCGGACCAGAGCGCTCGTTCAGGGTTGACGCGGCGACGCCTCCTCGGCTCCGCCGCCACGGTCGGCGGCCTGGCCGCCGTCGACTCGGCCCTGCCCAGCAACATCCGCAAGGCGGTTGCCGCGGGCGCTGCCAAGGCCGGCAAGCTGTCCGACATCAAGCACGTTGTCCTGCTGATGCAGGAGAACCGTTCCTTCGACCACTACTTCGGCACCCTCTCGGGCGTGCGCGGCTTCAGCGACCCGCAGGCCGCCACGCTGCCGAACGGCGACTCCGTCTTCAAGCAGCCCGACCCGTCCAGCTCCGCGGGCTACATGCTGCCGTACCACCTGCCGACGCTGACCACCAACGCCCAGGCGATCCCGTCGACGAGCCACGCGTGGGAGGTGCAGCACGCGGCCTGGAACAACGGTGCCATGGACAGCTGGCTGCCCGCCCACCGCGCCGCGGACGGCAACACCAACGGCCCCTACACGATGGGCTACTACACCCGCGAGGACATCCCGTTCCAGTTCGCCCTGGCGGAGAACTTCACCATCCTCGACAACTACCACTGCTCGGTGATGGGCCCCACCCACCCGAACCGCTACATGTGGATGAGCGGCACGATCGACCCCAACGGCCTTGCCGGCGGCCCCGCGCTCGACAACGGCGCACCCGCCAACACCTACTCCTGGACCACCTACCCGGAGCGCCTGCTCCAGGCGGGGGTGAGCTTCAAGTTCTACCACTCCAACGCCGACGGCACCGGTACCGACCAGATCCACCACATGAAGCAGTACATGGCGCTGTCGCCCGACTCGCAGCTGTACCAGCAGACCGTCGCGACGTCGCCGATCGGCCAGTTCCAGTACGACGCACTGAACGACAAGCTGCCGACGGTCAGTTGGATGTTCCCGCCCGGTGGTCTGGACGAGCACCCGGCCAACCTGCCCGCCGCCGGTGCCAACTTCGTGGCGAGCATCGTGGACGCGATCGCGGCCAACCCCGACGTGTGGGCCAAGACCGTCTTCATCCTCTCCTACGACGAGAACGACGGGCTGTTCGACCACGTCGTGCCGCCGACCCCGCCGGCCGGCACGCCCGACGAGATCGTCAGCAAGAACTCGGTGACCGGCGTCAAGGGCGCGAACCTGCCCGTCGGCCTCGGGTTCCGCGTGCCCTGCATCGTCGTCTCGCCGTGGACCGTCGGCGGCTGGGTGAGCTCCGAGGTCTCGGACCACACCTCGCAGCTGCGCTTCCTGGAGAAGATCACGGGCGTCAAGGAGACGAACATCAGCGCCTGGCGCCGCCAGAACGTCGGCGACCTGACCTCCGCCTTCCGCTTCTCCGACGCGAAGAAGAAGTTCCCGGCACTGCCCGACACCAACGGCCAGTACAACCTGGCCCAGTACGAGGTGAGCCAGCTGCCGAAGCCGGCCACGCCGCCGGCCACGCAGACGATGCCGCGCCAGGAGCCGGGCTCGCGCCCGCACATTTTCTGACCTCCGCGCGGTCCGCCGGCCGCGCTTCGATGAGCACAACAATGAGCCGAGCCGCCTCCGCCCGCGTCCCCGCGGTGCGGAGGCGGCTCGCGTGTCTCCGGGGTCGTGCGGCCGTGCGGCCGCGGGGGCGGGCGATCGGGTTGGGGGCGGGACGGGGTCTCTGGGAGGGTGGAGCCGGTGATCCTGGGCCTGGGGGGCGGGAGTCGGAGTTGGAACGCATCGGTGGGTACGGCGTCGTGCGCAAGCTCGGCGAGGGCGGGATGGGGATGGTGTGGCTGGCCCGGTCACGGGGAGGGCGGCTGGTCGCGGTGAAGGTGGCCCGCCCGGAGCTCGCGGGCGACCCGGTGTTCCGGGAGCGGTTCCGGGCGGAGGTGGCGGCGGCGCGCAGCGTCGGGGGGTTCCACACCGCGCAGGTGGTGGACGCCGACCCGGACGCGGAGGCGCCCTGGCTGGCGACGGCGTACGTGCCCGGGCCGACGCTGGCGCGGCTGGTGGCGGAGCAGGGGCCGATGGACGAGGAGCGGCTGCGCGGTCTGGGCGCCGCGCTCGCCGAGGCGCTGCAGGCGATCCACCGCTGCGGGCTGGTGCACCGGGACCTGAAGCCGGCCAACATCGTGATGGCCGAGGACGGGCCGCGGGTACTGGACTTCGGGATCGCGCGGGCGGTGGAGAACACCCGGCTGACCGTGACGGGCACGGCGTTCGGCACCCCGGGCTTCCTCGCGCCCGAGCAGGCGGAGGGCGGGGAGGTCGGGGCCGCCGCCGACGTGTTCGCGCTCGGCGCCGTACTGATCGCGGCCGCGGGCGGTTCGGCGTTCGGCGGCGGCACCCCGGTCGCGCTGATGTACCGCTCGGTGCACCAGGATCCCGACCTCAGCGCGGTGCCCGAGCCGTTGCGGCCCATGGTGGCCGCCTGCATGGAGAAGGACCCGCTGCGCAGGCCGGACACGGACCGCCTGCTCGACTGGTTCAGCCCGCCGGACGAGGAACCCCGTGACGTCGCGGCCGGATCCACGAACGCCGGACCCGTGGATGCCCGCCCGGTGGACTTCCGTCCCGCCGACGCCATGCGTCCGCTCGCCGGCGCGCCCCGACCCGCTGCCGCCGCGGGCCCTCCCGCGCCCAGCACCCCTGCTCCCGCCGGCCCTTCGGTCCCCCCGATGCCCGGCTACGCCCCGGCGCCCCCCGTCCCGCTGCCGCCCTCGCCGTACGCCCCGACCTCCCCCTACCCTCCGGTGGCCGGGTACGGCTACCCCGGCCCGGCGCCCGCCGGGCCCGGCTACGGTGTCCAGCCCGTCGACCAACCCCCGCCCGGTGCACCCGAGTTCCTCGCTATGGACCGCAAGAACGCGATCCTCGCCGATGCCGCGGGCATCTCGCTCGGGGCCAACGGCGAAGTGCGGGAGTTCCCCTGGCCGTCGGTCGACGTGATCTGGTGCGAGAGGGGCGCCGGGCGTCGCCACGTGCTGGTGGTGGCGCTGACGCTGCACGACGACAGCCTGCACTCCTGCGAGGTCGGCACCCGGCAGCCGGCCGAGCTGGACGGGTGGATCGCCTCCCTCAGCGCCCTGCTGGCGTATTACCACCCGGAGGACTGAGCCGCGGCGACGGGAGTTCGGCGGCCTCGGGCGGCCCGGCGACCGCCGCGGTGGCGGGGACCGGGAATACCGTCGGCCCACCGCGGCCGGAGAGTTCGACCGGCGCGCCGGACCGCCGTATCGACCTGCGCAGCGCCCCTGGCAGGATGGCCGCGACCAGTCCCGATGTCGCCATCCCGAGCAGGCCGACCACGACCGCGAGTTTCGTCCACAGCGACACCTGCGGCAGCACGAACACCGCGATGTCCAGGCCGAAGGAGGCCGCGCTGACCACGGTGAGCGCGGCGGCGACCCGGTTGAGGCGGGCGTCGAGTGCCTCGGCCCGTTCGGAGGCGGCGGCCAGCAGCGAACTGCTCACGTAGCCGAGGAGCTTGTCGGCGCGCTCCTGGGTGTCGTCGAGGCCGATGACCTGGCGCGCGGACAGATAGCTGGCGCGGGGGACCTGCCCGGACTCCATCCGGTAGCTGTCGAGGTGGTGGAAGTCGGCCCACAGCCCGTCGAGGAAGCGCCGGAAGGCGTGCACGTCGGTGTTCTCGGGGTGCGCGTGCGCGAGGTCGCCGAGCACCCAGCGCCCGGCGATGATGGCCCCGGTGAGCACGGACTGCTGCGCGACGGCGATGTCGGTCGGTTCCGTCATCGTCAGCAGGTCGGACAGCGGGGCGTCGGGGTCGTGGTCCCACGCGTAGGTGTAGGGGAGCAGGATGTGGCACTCGGGCCCCGACGCCACCTCCGGCACGCGGGAGTCGGGATCCCACGGCGGGTCCTCGGTGACGAAGTGCGCGTTGTAGCGCGCGGACCGGCGGTCGATCGGCGAACCGGCGCCGGCCACCGCGAGGTCGGGGCGCAGCGCGATGCTCTGCACCAGGCCGCTGCTGACCGCGGCGGCGAGGACGGCGCTGAGGATCGGCGCGTCGGCTTCGCGTAACACCCGGTTGATGCCGGCGTCGAGGGCGTCGAGTTCGGGCAGGCTCAGCAGCCGCAGGTCCTGTTCGTGCCGCAGCGCGTAGACCACGATGACGGTGCCGGCGGTCAGGATGCGGGCGTGGCAGGCGGTGATCTCCGTGCCGGGAAGTGCCACGGCCGGGCGGATGATCGCGGTGAGGTCCAGTTCGATGGTGCCGTCGGGGTTGTAGGCGAGGGACTTCAACGACCCGGTGACGGGGCGGAGTTCACCGTGGTCGGGCACGGCGAAGGGGGCCAGCGAGGTGGTGGGGGTGCGGTGGTGCAGGGGGTAGGCGCGGCACTGCAGGTGCAGTACCCCGCCGCTCATGCGGTGGCCTCCCGCCCGCCGGCACCGCCGTCGCCTCCGGGGGTGCGGTCGGTGCGGCCCGCCGCGCGCGCGTGCCATGCCACCGCCACGTACTCCGGGATCAGCGCGGACTCGGGGACCTCCACCCGGTCCAGGTAGCGCCGCTGAAGGTCCTCGGGGCCGAGGTCGTCGAGCGGCGCGCCCAGCAACGAGGCCAGTTCGGCGTGCGTGTGGTGGCTCGCGTCCTCCGGGACCGACCGGCTGCGGAACCAGGCGCGCTGGTCGGCCAGGACGGTACTGCCCGAGCCCGCGGCGGGCCAGTAGCTCACCGCGGTCACCGCGGTGGTGCCGAACCGCGCGCCGAGCGTCACCAGCGCCCGCGCGTCGTCGGGGGGCAGGTAGAAGACGACTCCCTCGACGACGTAGGCGACCGGCCGGCCGGCGGCGACCCCCCGCACCTGCTCGGCCACCGCCGCGCGCTCGGCGGGCACGGCGAGGTCGGCGCCGATGTGGCGTACGTCGCGCTCCGGCGCGGTGCCGGCCTCCATCAGCTCCGCCGCACGGAGCCGCTTCGCCTCGGCCATGTGCGGCAGGTCCACCTCGACCGCGACCGGGAAGGGCAGCAGCCACGGGTACGACGAGAAGCCCGCGCCGCACACCACCAGCACGGTGTCCGGATCGGCCCGCAGCGCCTCGGCGAGGGTCTCCGCGATGTACCGGCCGCGCAGCGAGACCACCAGGTCGTCATGCGGGTAGACGGCGTCGGCGAACTCCTGCCACAGCGCCTTGACGCCCGGCCGCCCGTCCTCGGGTATCCACGCCGCCGCCAGGCCGTCCTGCGCGAGGTCGGGCCGGCGGGCCCGTGATTCGTTGACGAGGTACGCCGTCAGTCCGACTCCACCCTGCATCGCTCGACCTGCCCCCGTCCGACGATCCGATCGCGGTGTTCGCGCGGACCGCCGTGAAGATCCGCGCTCTTCGTGACTACCCGTCACCATCCCTCCGAACCCGATGGCGCCGCTCTCTTTGGTATCACCCGGAAGCGGGACGGCCCAAGGGGTCGACCCGCGTGGGCCGTCCGCGGCACCGCCGTTCGTGCCGTCCGGCCGCGGCGGACCGCCGTTCTAAGCTCGCCCCATGCTGATCTGGATCAACGGCCCCTTCGGTGGCGGCAAGACGCAGACGGCGTACGAGCTGCGCCGGCGGCTGCCCGGGAGTGTCGTCTGCGACCCCGAGCACGTCGGGTTCGGGCTGCACCGGATGCTGCCGCCCGCGCTGCGCGGCGACTTCCAGGACATTCCGGTGTGGCGCGACGCCGTCCACCACGTGCTGGGCCTGGCGCTCGCCGGTCAGCCCGGCCCGGTGATCGTGCCGATGACCGTGGTCGAACCCGCCTACTTCCGGGAGACGGTCGGCCGGCTGCGCGCGGACGGCCACGAGGTGCACCACTTCGCCCTGCTCGCCGAGCGCGAGACGGTCCTGCGCCGGCTGCGCGAACGCGGCCTGGGGCGGGTGCTCCAGCGGGCGGCGGGCAAGGACGCGCCGCCACGGCGGGACACCTTCGCCGTACGCCGCCTCGACGTGTGCCTGGAGCGGCTGGCCGGAGCGGAGTTCGCCGAGCACGTGTGGACCGACCGGCTCACCGTCCCCGAGGTCGCCGACCGGGTGGCCGCCTCCGCCGGGCTCGGCCTCGCCCCCGACACCGACAGCGCGCTGCGCGGCAGGCTGCGCCGCGCCGCGGTCGGCCTGCGGCACATCCGCTTCGACTGAGCGGCCTTTGGAGTGCCCGGGGTGTCCGGGGTACCTGAGGCGTGCCGTGGGGATGCCCTGAGGCTGTCCTGGGGGTGCGCTGAGAGCCTCCCGAGCGTGCCCTGAGCCCGCCCTGAGCGCCTCCTGAGCGTGCCGTGAGCGGCCTCCACGGCCGCGTCAAGCAGACCTTCATCCGTCCGCCCAGGATTCTCAGAGTTTTCACAGAAACGGATTAAGGCTGCTCTCATAGCGCGTGCACAGGGTGATCGCATGCCTTCCACTTCTTCGGCGACCACCCGCGCCACCCACTCCGCCGCAGCTGCCGGCCACACCGCCCACACCACCCCCGCACCGTCCCCGGCCGGCGACCTCGCCCGCCCGGACGGCTCCCCGGTCCGGGTCCTCGTCGTGGACGACGAGGCCCCGCTCGCCGACCTGCTCTCCATGGCACTGCGCTACGAGGGCTGGCAAGTCCGCACCGAGGGTGACGGCGCGAGCGCGCTGCGCTCGGCCCGCGAGAACCGCCCCGACGCGGTCGTGCTCGACGTGATGCTCCCCGACATGGACGGGCTCGAGGTGCTGGCCCGGCTGCGCCGCCAGACCCCCGACGTCCCCGTGCTCTTCCTCACCGCGAAGGACGCGGTCGAGGACCGGATCGCCGGCCTCACCGCCGGCGGCGACGACTACGTGACCAAGCCGTTCAGCCTGGAGGAGGTCGTCGCCCGCCTGCGCGGACTGCTGCGCCGCTCCGGAGCCGCCGCGATCCGCAACGAGTCCGTGCTGGCCGTCGGCGACCTCGTCCTGAACGAGGACAGCCACGAGGTCAGCCGCAGCGGCGTCGACATCCACCTGACCGCCACCGAGTTCGAGCTGCTGCGCTACCTCATGCGCAACCCGCGGCGCGTGCTGAGCAAGGCCCAGATCCTGGACCGGGTCTGGTCCTACGACTTCGGCGGCCAGGCCAACGTCGTCGAGCTGTACATCTCCTACCTGCGGCGCAAGATCGACGTGGGCCGCGCACCGATGATCCACACCCGGCGCGGCGCCGGCTACCTGATCAAGCCGGGCGAGCCGGTGTGATCCGTTCCACCCTCACCGCGGCGCCCCCGCCGGCGCCCGCGGGGACGGCGGCCCCGCCGCCGCCCGCGCGTCCGCCCGGCCGCCCCCGCCCGCGCTTCTCGCCGCGGCGCTGGTCCCTGCGCCGCCGGCTGGTCGCCTCCTGCGTCGCGCTGGTCGCCGTCGTCTGCGCCGTGATCGGCTCGGTCACGATCTTCGCGCTGCACGACTTCCTGTACGGCCAGCTCGACTCCAAGGTGCACGACACGGCGGTGCGCGCCGACGGGCCGCGCCCCGGACAGGGCGGCCCCGGCGTCACCCCCGGCCAGCGCGGGGCGACCGGCCCGGACGACCGCGCCAGAGCGGGCGCCCTCCCCGGGGCCATCCCCTTCGTCTTCCTCGCCGGCGGCGGCCAGCCCGGCGAGACGGTCGGCGCGACGGTCAGCTCCGCCGGCACCGTCACCGAGGCCGCCGTCAGCGCCACCAGCCCCAGCACCGGCCAGCTCGTCGCCGACGACCTCACCGCGAAGCAGGCCGCCGCCTTCGCCGGCGTGCCGCGCGACGGCAAACCGCACACCGTGACCGTCCCCGGCCTCGGCGACTACCGGGTGGAGTCCGCCACCCCCGCGCAGGACGGCAGCACCGTGCTGGTCGGCCTGAGCACCGAGGGCACCCAGGACACCCTGTCCACGCTGATGTGGGTGGAGGTCTCGGTCACCGCCGCCGGGCTCGTCGCGGCCGGGCTGGCCGGCGCCGCCCTGATGCGGATCGCCCTGCAACCACTGCGCCGGGTCGCCGCGACGGCCACCCGGGTCGCCGAACTGCCCCTCCACCGCGGCGAGGTGGCCCCGCTGACCAGGGTGCCGGACTCCGACACCGATCCGCGCACCGAGTTCGGCCAGGTCGGCGCCGCCCTCAACCGGATGCTCGGGCACGTCGGTTCCGCCCTGCACGCCCGCCAGGAGAGCGAGACCCGGGTCCGGCGGTTCGTCGCCGATGCCAGCCACGAGCTGCGCACCCCGCTCGCCTCCATCCGCGGCTACGCCGAGCTGACCCGCCGCGGGCAGGAGCCGGTCGGCCCCGACACCCGGCACGCCCTCGGCCGGATCGAGTCCGAGGCGGCCCGGATGACCACCCTGGTCGAGGACCTCCTGCTGCTGGCCCGGCTCGACGCGGGCCGGCCGGTGGACCGGACCGAGGTCGACCTGTCACCGCTGGTCGTGGACGCGGTCAGCGACGCGCGCGCCGCCGGCCGCGACCACGACTGGCGGCTGGAGCTGCCCGACGAGCCCGTCGCCGTCCACGCCGACGCGCCGCGGCTCCAGCAGGTGCTCGCCAACCTCCTCGCCAATGCCCGCACCCACACCCCGCCCGGCACGACCGTCACCGCCCGGGTGCTGTCCGGCCCGGCCCAGGTCGTGCTCCAGGTCGAGGACGACGGTCCGGGCATCCCCGACGAACTGCGCCGGCACGTCTTCGAGCGCTTCGCCCGCGGCGATGCCTCCCGGTCCCGTACGGCCGGCAGCACCGGCCTGGGCCTGGCCATCGTGCACTCCGTCGTCGTCGCGCACGGCGGCACCGTGGAGGTCGCGTCCACCCCGGGCCGTACGGTCTTCACCGTCACGCTGCCGGCCGCGGCGAGGTCCGTGCCGGCGGTGGCCGCCGTACCGAGCACGCCGGACGGCCGGTCCTGGCCGGCGCCGGAACCCGGACCCGTACCGCCCGCGCCGCCGGCGAAGGTGGCCTGGACCACTCCTGCCCCACCCGCATCACCGGACTCATAGGCGTCCCTCAGGCTCGGCACATCGCCGTGACAGGGCGGTTGTCGAGGCTCTTGGCATGCGAACCAATCTCGGCAACCTGCCCGCGCGTCGGCACCTGCCGGTCACGGCCGCAGCATCCTCGCCCGGCGCCGCGGCCCGCCTCACGACCGGCCCGTCCGGGGCGCCCTCCTCCTCCGAGGCGCCACCGGTGCTCGACGTCGTCGTCCCCGTCCACAACGAGGAAGGCAGCCTCGGCCCCTGCGTGCGCCGCCTGCACGCCCACCTGGAGGCCACCTTCCCGTACAGCTTCCGGATCACCGTCGCGGACAACGCCAGCACCGACCGGACCCCCGCGATCGCCGGGCAACTGGCCGCCGAACTGCCCGAGGTCGTGTCCTTCCGGCTGGAGCAGAAGGGGCGCGGGCTGGCGCTGCGCACCGTGTGGACCGCCTCGGACGCACCGGTGCTGGCGTACATGGACGTCGACCTGTCCACCGACCTCAACGCCCTGCTCCCGCTGGTCGCCCCGCTGATCTCCGGCCACTCCGACCTGGCCATCGGCTCGCGGCTCGCGCAGTCCTCCCGGGTGGTGCGCGGTGCCAAGCGGGAGTTCGTCTCCCGCACGTACAACCTGATCCTGCGCGGCTCGCTCGCGGCGCGGTTCTCCGACGCGCAGTGCGGCTTCAAGGCGATCCGCGCGGACGTCGCGCAGCGGCTGCTGCCGATGGTCGAGGACGGCGGCTGGTTCTTCGACACCGAGATGCTGGTCCTCGCCGAACGTGCCGGGCTGCGCATCCACGAGGTGCCGGTGGACTGGATCGACGACCCGGACAGCAGCGTGGACATCGTGCGCACCGCGGCCGCCGACCTGCGCGGCGTCTGGCGGGTGGGCCGCGCGCTGGCCACCGGGCGGCTCGCCCTGGACCGGCTGCGCCGGCCGTTCGGCGAGGACCCGCGCGACCGCGAACTGTCGGGCGTACCAGCCGGGTTGGCCCGCCAGCTGGTCGGGTTCTGCGCGGTCGGCGTCCTCAGTACGCTGGTCTACCTCGCCCTCTACTTCCTCTTCCGCGGCGCCATGGACTCGCAACTCGCCAACGCGCTGGCGTTGTTGCTCTCCGCGCTCGGCAACACCGCCGCCAACCGGCGGCTCACCTTCGGGGTGCGCGGCCCCGGCCGGGCGGTCCGCCACCAGGCCCAGGGGCTGGTGGTGTTCGCCATCGGCCTCGCCCTGACCAGCGGTTCGCTCGCCGCCCTGCACACCGCGGTGCCGCATCCCGCGCACCGCACCGAACTCGCCGTGCTGATCGCGGCGAACCTCGCGGCCACCGTGCTGCGCTTCCTGCTCTTCCGCGCCTGGCTCTTCCCCGACCGCACCGACCCGTACGGCCGGACCGGCGGCCCTGAGTCCCCCGCCGATGCCGGATCCGGCGCGGTCCTCGCCGATGACCTCGCCACCGTCCGTCCCGCTCCCGTCGGCCCCGCGCCCGGAGTTCCCGGTGCTTCCGGTGACCGCGACGACCGCGGTGACCTCGGCGGATTCGACGACCACGACCTGAGGAGTGCCCGATGACCTCCCCGAGCGACGCCCACGCGCTGGACGGCGCGGCCCGCCCGGCCGCCCTCGATCCCGTCGCCGACCCGGTCGGGCCCGCCGCCCCCGAGGCCCCGAGCCGCGCGCAGCCGACCTCCGCGGTCGCGGCCCGCGCGGCGCGCCGCGGCCTGCACCGGATCTGGCGCGGCAAACCCGAGGACCCGGCCTGGGCCCGGCCGGCGTTCCTGGGCCTGCTGGTGGCGACCCTGGTGCTCTACCTGTACGACCTGGGCGCCTCCGGATACGCCAACTCCTTCTACTCCGCAGCCGTCCAGGCGGGCAGCCAGAGCTGGAAGGCGTTCTTCTTCGGCTCCTCCGACGCGGCGAACTCGATCACCGTCGACAAGCCGCCCGCCGCGCTGTGGCCGATGGGCCTGTCGGTACGGCTGTTCGGGCTGGGCTCGTGGCAGATCCTCGTACCCGAGGCGCTGATGGGCGTGGCCACGGTCGGCGTGCTCTACGCGGCGGTCCGGCGCCGGTTCGGTCCGGGTGCGGGCCTGATGGCCGGCGCGGTGCTCGCGCTCACCCCGGTCGCGGCGCTGATGTTCCGCTTCAACAACCCCGACGCGATGCTGGCGTTGCTGATGGTCACGGCGGTCTACCTGGTGCTGCGGGCCGTCGAGGACGCCCGCACCAAGTGGCTGCTGCTCGCCGGGGCCGTCTTCGGGCTGGCCTTCCTGACCAAGACCCTCCAGGCGTGGCTGATCCTGCCGCCGCTGGCCGTCGTCTACGCGTTCTGCGCGCCGACGCCGCTGCGCCGCCGCCTGCTCCAGGTGCTCTACGCGGCCGTGGCGATGGTGGTCGCGGGCGGCTGGTGGGTGGCGATCGTCGAGTTGTGGCCGAAGTCGTCCCGCCCGTACATCGGCGGCTCGCAGGACAACAGCTTCCTGTCGCTGACCTTCGGCTACAACGGCTTCGGCCGGATCACCGGCAACGAGACCGGCAGCGTCGGCGGCGGCGGGGGACCCGGCGGCAACGGCGGCGGCATGTGGGGCGCCACCGGCATCGGGCGGCTGTTCAACTCCGAGATGGGCGGGCAGATCGCCTGGCTGCTGCCGGCGGCGTTCGCCCTGCTGGTCGCCGGGCTGTGGATCACCCGCAGGGCGCGCCGCACCTCGGCGACCCGGGCGGCCTTCCTGGTCTGGGGCGGCTCGTTGCTGATGACCTTCGTGACGTTCAGTTACATGTCCGGCATCTTCCACCAGTACTACAACATCGCCCTCGCGCCGTACATCGCGGCCGTGATCGGCATGGGAGCCTCCCTGCTCTGGCAGCGCCGGGAGCACATCGCGGCCGCGTCCGTCCTCGCGATCACCGTCGCGGGAACGTCCGTGTGGGCGTACGCCCTGCTGCACCGCTCGCCCGACTGGCACCCGTGGCTGCGCATCGCCCTGGTCGTCGCCGGTGCGGTGGCCGCGCTCGCGCTTCTCGCGGGCGCGCTGCCCGGCATGGCCACGACGCGGATCGGTGCCCGGCTCGCGGTCGGGACGGCGGTGGTCGGTATCGCCGCGGCGCTGGGCGGGCCGGTGGCGTACACCCTCCAGACGGTCGGCACCGGGCACGAGGGGTCCATCGTGACCGCCGGGCCCGCCGTGCAGGGCGGCATGGGCGGGTTCCCCGGCGGCGGTGGTGTCCCCGGTGGTGGCAAGGGCCGCGCGGGCGGCGGCTTCCCCGGCGGTGGCACGAGCCCGTTCGGGCAGGGCCGGACGCCGGGCCAGGGCCAGGGGCAACTGCCCGGGCAGGGCCAGTTCCCCGGTCAGGGACAGGGCGGGACGCCCGGCCAGGGCCAGACGCCGGGCCAGGGCACCAACGGCATCCCGGGCGGCGGCACCTCCGGTGAGGGTGCGGGCGGTTTCCCCGGCGGCGGAGGCGGGATGGGCGGCCTGCTCGACGGCGCCCAGGTCAGCTCGGCCATGAAGTCCCTGCTGCTCAAGGACGCCGGCAAGTACACCTGGGTCGCGGCCGCGATCGGCTCGCAGAATCAGGCGAGCTACCAACTGGCCACCCAGAAGCCGGTGATGTCGATCGGCGGCTTCAACGGAAGCGACCCGTCACCCACGCTCGCGCAGTTCGAGAAGTACGTGGCAGACGGCCGCATCCACTACTTCATCGGCGGCGGCACGGGAGGGGGCGGCAGCATGGGCGGCAGCAACGCGTCCTCCGCGATCAGTTCCTGGGTCCAGTCGCACTACACCGCCAAGACGGTGGGCGGCACGACCGTCTACGACCTCACCGCGCCCAAGTGACGCGCTGAGCCGGCAGCGGCGCGGCACGGACCTCCCGTGCCGCGCCGCGCCGTACCGCTGTTCAGGCCAGCCGGGCCGGGAATCCGCCGGTGGCGATCGGGCTCCAGCGTTCGGGGGTGATCCGGATCAGGGACTTGCCCTGGCGGATCATCGCCTCGCGGTACTCCGCCCAGTCCGGGTGCTCGCCGGAGATGTTGCGGAAGTACTCCACGAGGGGTTCCACCGACTCGGGCACGTCCAGCACCTCGGCGCTGCCGTCGACCTGGACCCACGGTCCACCGAAGTCGTCGGAGAGCACGATCACGCTGACCCGCGCGTCCCGCTTGGCGTTGCGCGTCTTGGCCCGCTCGGGGTAGGTGGAGACGACGATCCGCCCGGAGTCGTCGACCCCGCAGGTGAGCGGTGAGCCCTGCGGGCGGCCGTCGGCACGGGTGGTGAGGAGGATCGCGTGGTGCCGGGGCCGGACGAACTCCAGCAGTCCGTCCCGGTCGACTGTGGTGTTGGTGGCGATGTTGGGAGCCATGCCCGCACCCTACGCCGGGCCGGCCGGCCGGGGCGGAGGCAGCGCCCCCGCCCGGCGGGCTCGGCTGCCCCCGTGTGTGGGTCCCGGCGTGCGGCCTCGGCCGTCCCCTGCTCCGGCCGCCGCCAGGACCCGTACCCGTGCCGTACGCGCCGACCTCTCCGCTGCGGGTCGGCGCCGTACGACCGGGAGTTGACTCCCCGTGGTGTTCTCCCCCGCTTCCTCGCCTTCCCTGCCCGGATGTCTCCGCACCTTTGATTGCCTTGAGCAACCGTAGGGAGGAAAGGTTGTAGGACGCAAGTGCTGCGGGCCGGTCGAGTGCGAGGTCACAGGAGGGCGGCAACAGGGCCGGGAGCCGGATCCGCGAGGGAGCCGGCCCCGCGGCCGGGCGGGAGCGGTCAGGAGGAGGCGGCGGTGAGCGCGGCCACCTCCTGCGCGGTCAGCTCCAGGTCGGCGACCGCGGTCAGCGACGGCACCTGCTCGGCCGTGCGGGCGCTGGCGATCGGCGCGACCACCGTCGGCTGCGCGGCCAGCCAGGCCAGCGCGACCGTGCCGACCTCGGCGTCGTGGGCGGCGGCGACCTCGTCCAGCGCCTCCAGCACCTTGGGGCCGCTGCCCTGGGTGAGGAAGCCGGCCGCCCGAGGGGCGCGGGCGCTGTAGACCTCGGTGGCGCCGGGGCGGTACTTGCCGGTGAGGAAGCCGGAGGCGAGGGCGTAGTACGGGGCGGTGGACAGGCCGCGGGCGGCGACCAGGTCGGCCAGCGGGCCCTCGAACTCGTCGCGCTCGACCAGGTTGTACTTCGGCTGGACGATCTCGTAGCGTGCCAGGCCCTCGCGCTCGGAGAAGTCCAGAGAGGCGGCCAGCCGCTCGGGTGAGATGTTGGAGGCGCCGATCGCCCGGACCTTGCCCTCCCGCACCAGGGCGTCCAGCGCGGTGATGATCTCCTCGACGGGCGTCGAGAGGTCGTCGCGGTGCGTGTAGTAGAGGTCGATGTAGTCCGTCCGCAGCCGGCGCAGCGACGCCTCGACGCCCCGCTTGATCGTCTCGGACCGCAACCCGGCGGCATCGGCGTGGCTGCCGACCTTGGTGGCGAGCACGATGTCGTCGCGCCGGCCGCGCCGGGCCAGCCAGCTGCCGAGTATCGTCTCGGACTCCCCGCCGGAGTTGCCCGCCACCCAGGCCGAGTAGACGTCCGCGGTGTCGATGAAGTTGCCGCCGCGCTCGGTGTACGCGTCCAGGACGGCGAAGGACTGCGGCTCGTCGGCCGTCCAGCCGAAGACGTTGCCACCGAGGGCGAGGGGGAAGACGTCGAGCGCAGAGTTACCGATGCGTGCCATGTGGTGAGGTAACTCGCGGGGGGTGCGGGTTATTCCGCCGACACGCTAGGGTCTGGCGGCATGTCGAACTCCTCGCCCAACCCTGAGAACAACTACGACCCGGCCGGCAGCACCCAGATGTTCCGTGCCTTCGTCGACGAGCAGCCGCCCCCGGCGCAGGTGCAGCGCGCGCAGGGCCGCAGCCGCGCGGGCCTGGTCATCGGTGTGATCGTGGTCCTGGTGGTGATCGTGGGAGTGGTCGCGCTCGCGATGAAGTAGGCGGCCTTCCGCCTCGCGAGGAGCGGTGCGATCCGCTGGGCAGCCGAGCCCGGCGACCACTCCATCCCGTCCTACGCCTCGGCGGTCAGGCCCACCCTCAGCTGCGCAAGCGTGCGGGTCAGCAGCCGGGAGACGTGCATCTGGGAGATGCCGACCTCCTCGCCGATCTGCGACTGCGTCATGTTCGCGAAGAACCGCAGCATGATGATCTGCCGCTCGCGCGGGGGCAGCTGGGCCAGCAGCGGCTTCAGCGACTCGCGGTACTCGACCCCTTCGAGCGCGGTGTCCTCGTACCCCAGCCGGTCGGCCAGGGTGCCCTCGCCGCCGTCGTCCTCGGGCGGCGGGGAGTCGAGCGAGCTGGCGGTGTAGGCGTTGCCCACCGCGAGGCCGTCGACCACGTCCTCCTCGGAGACGCCGAGGCAGTTGGCCAGCTCGGCCACCGTCGGCGAGCGGTCCAGCTTCTGCGACAGCTCGTCGCTCGCCTTGGTCAGCGCCAGCCGCAGCTCCTGCAACCGGCGCGGGACCCGCACCGACCACGAGGTGTCGCGGAAGAACCGCTTGACCTCGCCGACGATGGTGGGCATCGCGAAGGTCGGGAACTCCACCCCGCGCTCGCAGTCGAACCGGTCGATCGCCTTGATCAGGCCGATCGTGCCGACCTGGACGATGTCCTCCATCGGCTCGTTGCGGCTGCGGAAGCGGGCCGCCGCGTACCGCACCAGCGGGAGGTTCAGCTCGATGAGCGTGTCGCGGACGTAGGTGCGGTCCGGGCTGCCGGCCGGCAGCTCCGCGAGGCGCAGGAAGAGCGAACGGGACAGTGTGCGGGTGTCGATGGCATCGCTGTGCACAGCGTCATGCGGTACGTCTGCGTCGGTTGCGTCGGTACGAAGCATCTTGGGACTGCCCAACTGTACGGACATGCCACCCCCTTGAGGTCGCGGACGGGCGTCGCGAGCGACGGTTGTTCCTCCACTGGAATACCGGAGGTCCGGCCGTCACAAACGCGCTCCCCGCAGAATGTCACATGTCGGCAACACGCTGTAGCGTCATGTCGACTTATCTGTGCAGGTGGCTTAATCCCGGTGGGTTACGATTCGAGCTGGTTTGCGGACCTCAGCCGGGCGAAGCTCCGCGACAGCAGCCGGGACACGTGCATCTGCGAAACCCCCAGCTCGGCGCTGATCTGTGACTGGGTCAGGTTGCCGAAGTAGCGCAGCAGCAGGATGCGCCGCTCGCGCTCGGGTAGTTGCACCAGCAGATGCCGGACCAGGTCGCGGTGCTCGACGCCGTTGAGCGCGGGGTCCTCGTAGCCGAGCCGGTCCAGCAGGCCGGGGGAGCCGTCGCCCTCCTGGGCGGCCTCCAGCGAGGTGGCGTGGTACGCGCGGCCGGCCTCCAGGCAGGCCAGCACCTCGTCCTCGGACAGCCGGAGCCGCTCGGCGATCTCCGCGGTGGTCGGGGAGCGGCCGTGCAGCACCGTGAGGTCCTCGATCGCCCCGCTGACCTGCACCCACAGCTCGTGCAGCCGGCGCGGCACGTGCACGGTGCGCACGTTGTCCCGGAAGTAGCGCTTGATCTCGCCGACCACGGTGGGCATCGCGAAGGTGGGGAACTGCACCCCGCGGTCGGGGTCGAACCGGTCGATCGCGTTGATCAGGCCGATCGTGCCGACCTGGACCACGTCCTCCATGGGTTCGTTGCGGCTGCGGAAGCGGGCGGCGGCGTACCGCACCAGCGGCAGGTTCACCTCGATCAGCGCGGCCCGCACCCGGCTGTGCTCGGGCGTACCCGGTTCCAGCTCCACGATCTGGTCGAAGAGCACCTGGGTCAGCGCCCGCGCGTCGGCCGCGTTGCTGTTCGGCGCCCGCGTCCTGCCGCGCGGATACGTCGCTGCCGGCGTTGACGCCGACGTTGACGCCGACGTTGACGTCGTTCGGGCCGGCACCGCCACACCACTCCCCTTATCGGTCCACTCCAGCCTGCTGCGGGCACAGCATCCGCCGAACATCCGTCAAAACGTCCAGCAAAGCGGTCATAGCATCACCATTCATGAGTGCTTTGTGCAAGCACCGCATATTGCCGTGTTGTAGGAACGGACCCCGGCCCGGGGCGGCACGGAAAAGCCCCCCGCCGGGGACGGCGGGGGGCCGGTGCGCACGGGTGTGCGACGGGGGCGGGGTCAGATCTCGTAGTCGGCGATCACCCAGGTGGCGAACTCCGACCAGGGGGCGACCGCCGCCTGGTGTGCGGGGTGTTCGAGATAGCGGGTCAGGGCGCCGGTGTCGGCGACGGAGGAGTTGATGGCGAAGTCGTAGGCGATCGGCCGGTCCGTCACGTTCCAGCCGCACTCCCAGGACACCACCTCGGGTACCTGCGCGCCGAGTTCCGCGAAGCCGCGGGCGCCCGCCACCACACGTTCCTCGTCCCGGCTCACGCCCTCGTTCAGCTTGAACAGCACCAGATGCCGGATCATCGCCACTCCTCGCGTCTTCCTTCGGCCATCAGTTGGCCAGGTCGTGCATGAACTGCCCAAGGCTCTTGGCGGCGTTCGAGATCCCGACGAACCCCACCTGCACAAGATCGGCTGCCCGGGCCGGCTGGTCGATGATCGTGTAGAGCACGAAGATCACCAGCACGTAGGTGGCGATCTTCCTCGCCTGCGCCATGCTCCTTGGCCTCCCAGCAGCGACTCGGCACCAGCGGTCACAAGTGTGCAATCGCCGAATTCTATCCGCCGTACGGAGTAACCAGACGACCGGACAGCATCATCATCCGCAAAAAATAAGAGGATCGCGAGGCCTTACGGGTGACGGCGCGAGGCCCCCGCCGGTCCGTTCCGGCGGGGGCCCCGTGTCTACCTGCGGTGCGGCGGACGGACCGTCACTTCACCTCCGCCGTCCCGGCAGTGGTACCCGCACCGGATCCGGACGCCGCCGCGGACCCGGCCGTACGCCGGCGCCGGGCCAGCAGCCAGAAGGCCGCCGCGCCCGCGACCAGCACGGCCGGCACCGACACGCCCGCGATCTCGGCGCCGCTCAGCCGGAAGTCGTCCGAGCGCGTCGCCGCCAGATCCGGACCCGCCGACCCGGAGGCACCGCCGGCGCCCTTCCCGCCCGCCGACGCCGACGCCGCGTCCGGGCCGGAGGCGGTCGCCTTGGTCCGCGGGGCGACCCGATCCGAGCCGGGCAGGACCGTCATGCGCCCCGGCGCGACCTTGATCGGGACCTTCACCGCCACCGATCCGTCCGCGCCGAGCAGCACCGCGCGCTGCTGCGGCCTGGCGAAGTCGAACATCGAGTCGAGCGAGCCCGCCTTCGCGTCGAACGAGCCGTCGCCGATCCGCCCGGTCCCCCAGTTGTCCTCGATGAAGCGCAGCACGGACGACTGGGTGGTCTGGGTGTGATCGATGTGGTTCTGCCTGCTGTAGGGCGAGATGACCAGCAGCGGCAGCCGCGGCCCCGGACCGCAGCGGTCCAGGTAGCCGGCGGATGCGGCCGGGCCGGAGGTGCACATCGCCGTGTCGGCGCCGGAGTCGGTGGAGCCGTTGCCGACCGGCGCGGCGACCTGGTCGTACCACCCGTCGGAGTCGTCGTAGGCGACGACCACCGCGGTGCTGGACCACTCCGGTGACTTCTGCAGGGCGTTGATCTCGCTGGTGAGGAAGTTCTGCTCGTCCAGCGGGTCGGAGTAGGCCGCGTGGCCGTCCTGGTACTCGCCGGCCTTCAGGAACGACACGGCCGGCAGGTTCCCCGCGGCCAGCGTGCGGTCGAAGTCGGTCAGGTCGTACTGGTGGTTGGCCTGGTCCTGGTGGCCGATCGCCGACGTCGACGTCGGCGGCAGGTGGTGCGGGTTGGCGGTGGACGCGAAGTACTGGAACGGCTCGTGGTGCGGCGAGTAGTCCACCGACGAGGCGCCGCCGACGTTGGCGTGGGTGGCGCCGCAGACCGCCTTGCCGCCTGGGGACGAGGTCGGCGCGAAGCCGCCCTGGAACCAGCCCCACGTGACGTTCCGGGCGTTCAGCAGGTCGCCGATGTTGCGGCCCTGCACGGCGGTGAGGTCGCTGGTCGAGGTGTGGTTGTTGTCCGAGCAGTCGTCGTACGCCGGGTCCGAGTCGCCGTAGACCGTGCCGACGCCGGTGGTCGGGTCGGGGCTGCGTACCGTGCCCGAGGCCGACGGGGAGCGCTGCGCGCCCGTGGTGGAGTCGACGGTGATGCCGCCGTGGGTCTGCCCGGAGATCAGGCCGAGCGCGCCGGGGGTGGACGGCCCGAACACGTCACCGAAGCTGTTGTCGCTGAGCGCGTAGTTCTGGGCGTAGTTCCACAGGGCCGTGACGGTGTTGCCGTCGTAGTAGTCCATGGTCAGGCCCGGGCTGCCGTACAGCCCCGAGCAGCGGTCGCTGCTGGTGTGCTGCACGAACTGGTCCATCGCGCCGTTGTCGTAGGCCTGCTGCTCGGGGGTGTAGCTGTGGTTCTGGTCGCAGGTCAGCGCCTCGGAGTCGGCCAGGCGCCGCGGCTGGTACTGGTTCGGGTTGGCGGTCAGCAGCTTGGAGCCGTCGCTGAGCAGGTTCACCGGCGTCTGCGTGCCGGGCGCCGCCGTGAAGGAGGTGCCGTCGGTGTTGGCGGCCTTGGGGTACGTCCCGAAGTAGTGGTCGAAGGAGACGTTCTCGTCGAAGAGCACGACGAGGTGCTTGATCGGGGAGGCGGTGGCCAGGGTGCCGGACGCGGGTGCCGCGGGGGTCGCCGACGCCGCGGGCGCGACCGTGAGCGCGGCGGCGAGCGTGACCGCGGCGGTCAGCGCCGTGGCCGCCAGCGCGCCGGGCAGGCGCCGCCCGCGGGGCCGCCGTGGTGCGAGGTGCATGGTGGTTTCTCTCATGTCGGATGTGCCGGTCCTGCGGCCGGCCGTGGTGATGGTGCGCATCTCAGGACACCGCCAGCGACGTGGTGACGGTCCGGGTCGAGGTGCCGTCGGAGACCTTGACGGTGACCCGGTAGCGGCCCGGGGAGCGGTACGCGTGGCTGCCGAAGGCGGAGTAGTCGCCGGACGCGCCGAGCGCGAGCACCGTCGCGGTGCCGCTGTGGCCGTCGCCCCACTCGACGCTGACCCGGTAGTCGGCCGCGCCGCCGCCCGCGCCGCCGGACAGCGTCACGAGGTCGGCGTTCACCTGGCGGCCGCTGTGGTCGGGAAGCACCGCACTTGCCTGCAGAGGAGCCGCGTCCGCCGGCGAGGTGCCGATCGCGAACACGTGCATCACGCCGTTGTCGGTGGCGGTCGGCAGCGTGACGCTGGCGATCGTCTTCCAGGGGTCCAGCTTCTGCGGGCTGGTGCCGTAGACCATCGCGGGCGTGTTGTCCTGCGTGCCGTTGGCGTTGTCGCGGTGGGCGGTGGTCAGCACCGTGGTGTTGGCGCCCGAGGGCAGGTTGGGCGAGGTCCAGTCGTTGAGGTCGACCGGGACGTCCTGGTGCGTGCCGTCGGTGTAGTCGACCGACGCCATGCCGGCGGACGGACCGTTCGTGGCCGCCCCCAGGAAGGAGATCTGCCCCGCGCGCACCCCGCCCATGGCGATGGTCTGGCCGTGCGGGATCCAGTTGTCCGGTGCGCCCGCGGCCGTGTCCGGCCAGGTGTACGTCACCGATGTGCCCGGCAACGCGACCGTGGCGCCGGGCGCCGGCAGCAGCCCCGCCTGGTAGCTGTTGTTCGAGGCGTCGAAGCTGCCGGTGTCGCCCTCACCCGAGGGCGTCGCGCCGATGTTGTTGTAGGCGTCGCTGCCGTCGGAGAAGGACGGCGGGACGTCGTCCTTCCCGGTGCCCCAGCTGCCGGGGTGGTCCGACATCGTGAAGTCCACGGTGCCGCCCTTCTGCGCGAACGACTGCGGCAGCCAACTCGCCGAGCCGGCCCGGCCGTCCACCCGCATGCCGGTCACGTACCGGGAACTGTCGCTCTGCCCGGGCGCGTTGAGCGTGTACGTCCGGTGCGACGGGCCCGAGCTGGTGATCTTCACCGAGCTGAACGCCGGTCCCGACACGACCAGTTCGGAGCGGCCGTAGACCGCCGGGAACACGCCGATCGAGGACCACACGTACCAGGCGGACAGCGCGCCGAGGTCGTCGTTGCCGAACAGCCCGTCGGGGTCGTTGTCCGTCCACAGCGCGTCGCGGATCTCCTGGTTGACGTCCGCGGTGCGGTCCGGGCGGCCGATCCAGTTGTAGAGCTCCGGGTCCTGCGAGTCGATCTCGTTGGACATGTAGGCGTAGGGGCTGTTGGAGCCGGGGTTGGCCTGGGTGGAGCCGGGCGCGAGGTTGCTGAAGAACGCGTCCAGTTGCGCCTCCACCTGCGCGGCGCCGCCCTTCTTCGCGACCAGCCCGGCGATGTTCTGCGGCACCATCCAGCCGTACTGCGCGCCGCTGGCCTCCGCGAACTGCCCGGTGTTGACCTTGAGGTTCACCCCGCGGTCGAAGCCGTTCTTGTTGCGGGGCGCCAGCGCGTCCTGCCCGGTGTCGAAGAGGTTCTGCCAGCCCTGCGCGCGCTGCATGAACGTCCCGTAGGCGCTGTCGTCACCGAGGCGCTGCGCCATCTGCGCGATGCCGAAGTCGTCGACCGTGTACTCCAGGTCGCTGGATGTCGGCCAGGCGATGCCGTTGGTGTCGCTGTCGAAGCCGAGCGCCGCGTACTGGTAGAAACCCTGGCGCCGGTTGGTGACCGGCACGCCGCCGGCGGGCGCGTTCGGGGCGTCGTTGGGCACCAGCGTCTGGCTGTCGACCATGCTCCGCAGCGCGCCGGCCCGGTCGTAGTCGGTCGCGCCGAACGCGTCCATGCTCGCCAGCACCGAGTCCAGCGAGTCGCCGTCCATCTTGTTCTGGGCGGAGTCGAGCATCGGCCAGTTGAACCAGCCCGCCTGCGTGGCGAGATCGGTGATCGACTGGTTCATGTCCGAGGCACGGTCCGGGAAGAGCAGCGCGATCAGCTGGGCCTCGTCGCGGTAGATGTCCCAGCCGGAGTACGTGGTGTACTCGTGGTGGCCGGGCTTCACCGCGTGGAGCTTGCCGTCGTAGCCGGTGTACTGCCCGTCGGCGTCGTCGAAGACGTTCGGGTGCAGGGTGGCGTGGTAGAGCGCGGTGTAGAAGGTCTCCAACTGCGCCGACCGCGCGGTGCCGGTGGGCTTCCCGCCGCCGACCCGGATCTGCCCGAGCGTGCTGTCCCACGTGCGGTGGGCGCTCGCGCGCAGCGCGTCGAAGCCCGTGTGGCCGACCTCGCTGTCGAGGTTGGCCCGCGCGCCGTCCGCGCTGACGTACGACAGCCCGATGTCCGCCACGGTGGTGCTGCCCGGCGCGAAGCTGACGAACGCGCCCGTGCCGTGGGCGGCGTTGGACGACGCCGACACGTCCGTCGAGGCGCCCAGGTCCACGACCGCGCTCTCCGCCGAGTCCTGCCAGGTGCCGGCGGCGGTGAAGGGCGTGGTGAAGCGGGCGTAGAAGTAGGCGGTGTAGGACGGGCCGACCTTGCAGGTGGGCTGCACGGTCGTGCTGCCCTCGATGACATCGTTGCCAAGGATGCGCACGGTGGCGTGCGAACTGCCGTTCAGCGAGCCCGCGGTGTCGAAGACGAGCGTTCCGGACGCGGCCGAGGCGGGGAAGGTGAAGCGCGCGTCACCGGTCCGCGTGGTGGCGGTCAGCTCGCTCTTGATCCCGTTCCCGAGCGTCACCTGGTACGACCCGGGGGTCGCGCTCTCCTGCGCGTGGTCGAAGGAGGAGTAGTAGGACTTGATGCCGCTCGCACTCGGCACCGTGGGCAGCACCCCGCCGGGCAGCGCCCCCGCGTACGGGAAGACCGGGAAGTCCTCGGCGCCGTTGGTGCCCGCGCAGCCCGTCCCGGAGATCCGGTTCAGCGAGAAGCCGCGGATCTGGTCCGCGTCGTACTCGTAGCCGCCCTGGTTGGTGTAGCTGCCGCCCGCGGTGTTGTAGGTGGTGGGGTTGAAGTCGACCATCCCGAACGGGGTGGTGGCGCCCGGGGTGGTGTCCCCGTACGCCGACTCCGTCGTGTTGGCCGCGTGGTTGTCCTGGGTGCCGATGAACTCGTCGACGAGTGACGCGGGATCACTCGTCGCCGCCCGGGCGGACGGAGCCGCCAGGGCCGGTGGCGCGGTGAGCCCGCCGACCCCGAAGGCGGCCAGCGCGAGTCCCGCGACGCCCACCCTCCAGGATCTGCCTGCGTGGAGAGCCATGTCCGGTTGCTCTTCTCTCTGTTCGTGACCGGACCGGCCTGAGGCGTCGTACGCGAGGCCGACCGGTCGGGTGGCCGAGCCGTACAAACGTGCGGAGTACACCTCATCGTGGGAACGCCCGGGTGAACAAGAGGGGGTGGATCACCGGCAGCCCGGCGGAATGTGCATGCCCCAGGCAATTCGGGGCGGCGGCGGCCGAAGCGGGGCGTTGCGGGAGGTGCGCGGGGGGACGGTGCGCGGCGTGGTGCGGTGGCTTGTGGTGGGTGGCGCGCGACGCGCGCGCGGCGTCGTGCGGAGAAGGGCAGGCGCGGAGACGCGGAGACGCGGAGACGACGAAAGCCGGTGCGCTGGGAAGCGCACCGGCTTTCGGTCGAAGAGCGGTAGCGGTGGGATTTGAACCCACGGAGGAGTTGCCCCCTCACACGCTTTCGAGGCGTGCTCCTTAGGCCGCTCGGACACGCTACCGGGAGAGAGCTTAGCCCACGGGAGGCGATGGTCAGAAATCGTTTGGACGGAAGAAGCGGGTGAGGAGGGTCGCACTCGGGCCGGGCAGCACCTCGGCGATCACCTCGGGGCGGTGGTTGAGGCGGCGGTCGCGGACCAGGTCCCACAGGGAACCCGCCGCGCCCGCCTTCGGATCGGGCGCGCCGTAGACCACCCGCTCCAGCCGGGACAGCACGATGGCGCCCGCGCACATCGTGCACGGCTCCAGGGTGACGGCCAGGGTGCAGTCGGTCAGCCGCCACCGGCCGAGGCCGGCGGCCGCGCGGCGGATGGCCAGCACCTCGGCGTGGGCGGTCGGGTCGCCGGTGGCCTCGCGCTCGTTGTGCGCACGGGACAGCACCGAACCGTCGGGGGCCAGCACGACCGCGCCCACCGGCACATCACCGGTGAGCGGGGCGTGCTCGGCCTCCGCCAGGGCGAGCCGCATGGCGGGTGCCCAGGGGTCCCGCAGGACGTCGGGTTCGGTGCCGGACTGTGTCAGCGGACCGCCTCCAGTACGTCGGACGCCCCCAGCGCGTCGGCGATCTCGCCCAGGGCCTCCCCGGTCAGGGCGCCGTCGCCGCTCAGCGCGAGCAGTTCGGTGGCGCTCATGCCCAGGTCGGCCAGCAGTTCGGTCTCGCCGAGCGGGCCGGTCGGCACGTGGTCCTCGGAGGGCCCGGCTACGGAGTCCTCGTCGGTGTCGTCGGTATCGCCGTCCTCGGTGCCGTCGAGGTCGACAAGGTCGTCGAGGTCGTCCGCGTTCTCCGGGTCGCGGCCCAGCACCTCGTCGGTGAGCAGGATCTCCCCGTACGAGCTGCGGGCGGCGGCGGCCGCGTCGGACACATAGATCCTGGGGTCCTCTTCACCGTCGACCCGGATGACGCCGAACCAGGCGTCCTCCTGCTCGATGAAGACCAGAACCGTTTCCTCCTCGTCGCCGGCCGTACGAGCCAAGTCGCTCAGGTCGGCGAGGGTTTCCACATCGTCGAGATCGGGTTCGCTCGCTTGCCAACCGTCCTCGGTGCGCGCGAGCAGTGCGGCGAAGTACACCGTGACTCTCCCACAGGTCTCAGGCCGTCCGGACCGGGTGGGTTCCCCACTTCCGGTTCATGAGGGTTCCATGATGGTCCCACCCACTCGGCATCGTGGCAGAAACAAGGGCGTTGCGAAGGGTCTTCGACACCGCGACGTGCCAGGACTTGGTCACTTCTCGGGAAAACCCCGATGTTGGCGGACCCCCGACCGGCCCCACCGGTCACTCGACCGCCATAAGCGGTCACGCTCCGCCGATCGCACCGGGGGCGTGAAGGGACGTGAAGAGACGTGAGGGGAGTGGAGCGGAGGCGCGAGGAGACCGCGCCGAGGCGCCTCCCTGTCGCCGGCGGAACCGGCGCGCGGGTCACCAGCGGAAGGTCCGCATCCGCATCTGCTGGCGCATCCGGGCCGCTCGGGCCCGGCGGGGCTTGACCCGGTCGCGGAGTTCCTTCGCCTCGTCCAGCTCGCGCAGGAACGCCGCGCGCTTGTGACGCCGCTCCAGCTCCCGTTCGCGCTGGGCCTGTGGAAGGGCTTTGGAGCCGCGTGCGCCGCCGCTGTCGCGGCCCGTCGTGTCCGGCATGAGTGCCACCGTCCCCGCGTCTGTGTCGCGATTCCCCGGGAACCTTCCCCCGAAGGGGCGGTTTACCCGTTCGCGAGCACAGAGGGCGAGGGTGAGGAGGGCTATCCGCGGACCCGAGGGGGCCGGATACAGTCCTCCCATGCGTCTCCACGTTGTCGACCACCCGCTGGTCGCGCACAAGCTCACCACGCTGCGCGACCAGCGCACCGACTCGCCCACCTTCCGCCGGCTCGCCGACGAGCTCGTCACGCTGCTCGCCTATGAGGCGACCCGCGACGTGCGGACCGAGCAGGTCGACATCTCCACCCCGGTCGCGCCCACCACCGGGGTGCGGCTGTCGTACCCGCGGCCGCTCGTGGTGCCGATCCTGCGGGCCGGGCTCGGCATGCTCGACGGGATGGTCCGGCTGCTGCCGACCGCCGAGGTCGGCTTCCTCGGCATGGTCCGCGACGAGGACACCCTCCAGGCCACGACGTACGCCACGCGCATGCCCGAGGACCTGTCCGGGCGCCAGGTGTACGTGGTCGACCCGATGCTGGCCACCGGCGGCACCCTGGTCGCGGCGATACGCCTGCTGATCGAGCGCGGCGCCGACGACGTCACCGCCCTCTGCCTGCTGGCCGCCCCCGAGGGGGTCGAGCTGATGGAGCGCGAACTCGCGGGCAAGCCCGTGACCGTCGTCACCGCGGCGGTCGACGAGCGGCTCAACGAGCGGGGGTTCATCGTCCCCGGCCTCGGCGACGCCGGTGACCGCCTCTACGGCACCGTCAGCTAGCCCCGGCTCGCACCTGCCGGCCCTGGTGGCCGGCCACGGCACTAGCTCTTGTGTGTCGGGCCGGTCGAGGGGGTCGTGCAGACCGGCTTCGGCGGCGGCGGGTTCTCCGCGGTCACCCGGGCCGCGGCGGCCTGCGTGGGCGTGGAGAGCTTGGCGAAGGCGCTTCCGATCATCACGTCGACCGTGGTGCCCTTGCGCCGGGGATCGATCTTCACCGTGGAGCCGAGCACCTGGGTACCCGCCTCGCGCGCGGCCGCCTCCCCGGCCGGCCCGGCCACGATCAGCGCGGACTGGGTGACCTTCGCGTTGTACGGGTCGGGCGCGTTCCCGAACCGCTCCACCTTGAAGCCGCGGCTGGCGAACTGGTCGGCGGTGGATTTCGCGAGGCCGCCCCGGGTCGTCGCGTTGAGGACGTTCATCGTTACCTGCGTCGGCTGCGGCAGGGGCTTGGGCTTGCCGGTGGCCGTCGGGCTGGGCGTCGGCGCGCAGGAGGGCCTACTGGGCGCGGCGTTCGCCTTGGAGTCGTTGTCGTCACCGTTGAAGACATGGAAGAGCTGCAAGGCGCCCCAGCCGAAGAGGCCGAGTACGACTACCGCGGCGATCAGGACGGTCACGAACCGTCCGCGTCGCTTCGGCGGGCGCATACGCGGATACGAGTTGCCCGTTACCCGGTACTTCCCGCCCATCCCGGAGGGCGTCAACATGCTCATGAGCGCAGCGTAAGCGGATTGTCAGTCCATCTCCAGGACCCGAGCGTGCAGCACCTGCCGCTGCTGGAGTGCCGCGCGCACCGCGCGGTGCAGCCCGTCCTCCAGATAGAGGTCGCCCTGCCACTTCACGACGTGTGCGAACAGGTCGCCGTAGAACGTGGAGTCCTCCGCCAGGAGTGTCTCCAGGTCGAGCTGTCCCTTGGTGGTCACCAACTGGTCCAGCCGCACGGGACGTGGGGCGACGTCCGCCCACTCGCGCGTGCTCACCCGGCCGTGGTCCGGGTACGGCCGCCCGTTTCCGATGCGCTTGAAGATCACACGGAAAGCCTACCGGCCCGGCTTGTCCGGGCGCAGCCTCGACGCAGGGATGGCGTGCAGCCGAATTACCCATAGGCGTACGAAAGGTTGAACCTGCCCGGTTCGGCCGTCAGTGTGGCGGGGCTTCCGCCGGGGTGACGACCCCCCGGAGGCAGGGCCGGTGACGCGGCGACGGTTCCGGGACGGCGGGGTGACGAGGCGATGGCAGCGCGATGGCGTTCTGGTGCTGCGGTGTGACGGTGTGACGATCTGACGGCGAGGCGGCCGGACGCTCCGGACGCGGCGACCTGACGCCCGGACATCTGCCGGCCCCCGCGCGGTCAGCCGCTCGCGGCGTACAGCAGCGCCCTGGTCGGCGGGTGGGTCGCCCGCGACGGCGGCCAGATGAGCCGCAGGTGCAGCGTCGGGGTGCGCAGCGGCAGCGCGGCCAGGGCGCCGGAGGCCACCTCGTCGGCCACGGCGAACGACGGCAGCAGTGCGATGCCCATCCCGCGCCGGGCCCAGGCGCGCATCACCGCGACGCTGCCCGCGTGCACCCGCTCCACGCCCGGCCCGCACAACCGGTCGGCGGCGAGGGCGAAGGAGCAGGCGGAACTGACGTTGACCAGCAGCCGCTCCCCTCGCAGGTCCGCCGGGGCGAGCCGATCCGCGGTCGCGTGCCGGTGCCCGGGGGCGGCGACCAGCATCAGCGGCACCGGCTCCAGGTCCAGGAACTCCAGGTCGGTGCCCGAGGGCAGCGGGAAGCCGAGGCCGCCGAGGGAGTCGCCGGCGTCCAGCACCAGGGCCGCGTCGAGTTCCCCGGCGGCGACGGACGCCAGCAGCGCGGAGCGGTCGGCCTGCGAGGTGACGTCGACGGCCAGCTCGGGCCGGCGGGCGGCGAGCCGTTCCAGGATGCCGGGCACGATGGCGGCGGCGATGGACTCCAGCGCGCCGAGCCGTACCGCCGTCCGCTGCCGGCCCGCGTCGACCACCTCGCGGCGGGCCTGCTCGGCCTGCTCCAGCAGCCGCCGGCTCCACACCAGCAGCCGCTCACCGGCCGGGGTGAGCCGCATTCCGCGCGGCAGCCGTTCGAACAGCTCGACGCCGAGCGACTGCTCCAGCGTGCGGACCGCCTGCGATACGGAGGACGGGGCCAGCCCGAGACGTACCGCGGCCTCCGTCACGCTTCCGGTGCCGACGACGGCCTCGAAGGTCCGCAACTGCCGCAGCTCCATGCCAGATGCGCCTGAGGTGCCGGATGTGCCTGCGATGCCCGCAGCGCCTGCGGTGCCCGGGCTGCCCGCGTCGCCCGCGCTGTCCCTGGTCACGGTGGCGCCCGCGGTGCGAGCCGTGCGCGTCGTGCCGGACGGGCCGGGCGCCGCCCCTCGCTTCGTCATGCCCGCCATCGTCGCATTCGGTTCCGCCGAACGGAGAGTGCGAGCCAGGCGGTGGAGCGCGGCGCGGGCGCGGCGGGAGGGTGCGGGGCATGTCGCACACGCTTCCGCCTACCCTGCCGCCCCAGGCGGCGCCGCCCGCGCCGCGCACCGGGCCCGCTCTGCTCGGCATCGCCCTCGGGTACTTCATGGTGCTGCTCGACACCACCGTGCTGTCCGTCGCCGAGCCCGACCTGGCGCGCTCGCTGGGCAGTTCGACCGTCGGGCTGCAGTGGGTGGTGACCGGCTACACCGTCGCGTTCGGCGCGCTGCTGCTGTCGGCGGGCGCGGTCGGCGACCGTTACGGGGCGCACCGGGTGTTCCGCGCGGGTGTCGCCGCCTTCGGCGCCGGGTCGCTGCTCAGCGTGTGCGCGCCCGGGCTGTGGACGCTGGTGGGGCTGCGGGCGGTGCTCGGGGTGGCCGCGGCGGCCTGCGTGCCCAGCTCCATGGCGATGATCACCCGGCTGTATCCGGAACCGGCCCGCCGGGCCCGCGCGGTGGCCGTGTGGGCCGCGGTGAGCGGGGCGGCGCTGGCGGCGGGTCCGATCGCGGGCGGGCTGCTGGTCGCGCTGGCGGGATGGCGGGCGGTGTTCGTGGTGAACGTGCCGCTCGCCGTGGTGGTGCTCGCCCTGGTCGCCGGTCCCTCGGTGCGCTGCCCGCGCGGGGAGCGCCGGATCGACTGGGGCGGCCAGCTCGCCGCGTGCGCGGCGCTCGCGCTCACCACGGACGCGCTGATCGCCTTCGGCGCGCACGCGGCCGTGCACGGAGCCTGGTCGGCGGCCGGCGCGGTCGCCGCGGGTGCGCTCTTCGCGCGGCGGGAGCGGCGCAGCGCCTCGCCGGTGCTGGTACCGGCGGTGCTGCGGGCGCCCGGGATGGCGCCGATGCTCGCGGCGGGCGCGGCCGTCGGGTTCGCCCTCACCGCGGTGCTGTTCGTACTGCCGCTGTTCCTCCAGGCCACGCGCGGCTACGGCACGGTGGCCGCCGGGGCCGCCTTCCTGCCGCTGACCCTGCCCACGGCGGTCAACCCGCTGCTGGTGACGGGGCGGCTGGTGGCCCGGCTCGGGCCGGACCGGCCGGTACGGGCGGGGCTGGCGCTGCTCGTGGCGGCGGGCGGCGTGATGGCGGGTGCGGCGGGGGCGGGGGCGCCGTACCCGGTGCTCGCGGTGGGGCTGTGCGCGGCGGGCTGCGGCGTCTCGCTGGCGCTGCCCGCGCTGACCACCGCCGTGATCACGCTCGCCCCGCCCGGGTCGGCGGGTGCGGCCGGCGGCCTGCTCAACGCGGTCCGCCAGCTCGGGGCGACCCTCGGCGTCGCGGTGCTGGGCGCCTTCGTCGCGGTGCACCCCTCCGCCCGGGGCGCTGCCTGCGGCCTGCTGCTGCCGGCGCCGGCCTGTGCACTCGCTGTGGTCCTGTCCCTCGTCCTGCGTGCGGCGCGCTCCCGCCGCGCCGGCGCCTGAGCTCCGCCGGGGCGGGCCCGCCGGGGGTGGGCACCCCTCCGTCTCCGTACGCACTCGCTTGAATCGCCGATCCGGCGACCTGCGGGCAGGGTGGACGTACGACCACGAGGAGGGACGCCGATGCAGCCCGACGTTCCGCCGCTCGGCAACGCGGTCTGGCAGGTGCTGCTGGACGGCACGCGGGCGGGCGTGGCGCTGCTCGACCGCGAACTGCGCTTCCTGTACGTGAACCCGGCGCTGGCCGAGATCAACGGGGTCGACGCCGACGCGCACCTCGGGCGGCACCTGGCGGAGGTGGTGCCGGGCGTCGACTTCGACGAGCAGATCCTGCGCAGCGTGCTGGCCGACGGCGTGCCGCGCGAGGTGTCCTCCAGCGGGCAGACCCGGGCGGACTCCGCGCACGCCAGGCGCTACTGGAACGGCTGCTGCCACCGGGTCACGGACGACGCCGGCGGGGTGCTGGGGGTGGGCCTGGTGCTGCTGGAGGTGAGCGAGGACCGGGAGACCCAGCGCGAGCTGGAGCGGGCCAGGGAGCGGCTGCTCGTCCTGGACGCGGCGGCGGTGCGGATCGGCTCCACGCTGGAACTGGAGCAGACCTGCCAGGAGCTGGTGGACCTGCTGGTCGAGGTGCTGGCCGACACCGCGGCGGTGGAGGTCCTCTCGACAGGCCGCAGGGACGGGCACCGGCCGCCGCCGCACGGCACCGTCCGGCTGCGCCGGGCCGCGATGAGCGCCCGCCCCGCGCTGCGTGCGGTGGTCGCGGGCTTCGGCGAGCCCGGGGAGTACGTCGACTACCAGCCCGGCTCGGCGATCCCGCGCTGCCTGGAGACGGGCCGCCCGATCCGGATGAACCTGCTGCCCGACGAGGAGCTGAGCCGGTCCGCGCCGAATCCCGAACGGGTGGCCGCCTACCGGGCGGCGGGCATCCACTCCGCGCTGATCGTGCCGCTGGCCGCGCGCGGCGAGCAGATCGGCACGGTGACGATGATCAGGGCCGGGGACTCGCCCGGCTTCGACGACGAGGATGTGGCCGTGGCCGGTGCGCTCGCCGAGCGGGCCGCGATCAGCCTGGACAACGCCCGCCGCTACACCCGGGAGCACGGCATCGCGGTGGAGCTGCAGCGCGCCCTGCTGGCCGCGCCCGGCACCCCGAACCCGCGGGTCGACGTGGCGTCCCGCTACCTGCCGGCGGGCGCCAACGACCTGGTCGGCGGGGACTGGTTCGACACGCTCGCGCTGCCCGGCGGGCTGACGCTGCTGGCGATGGGCGACGTGATGGGCCACGGGATCGGCGCCGCGGTCGAGATGAGCCACTACCGGTCGATGCTGCGGGTCGGCGCCAGCGAGGGGGACGCGCCGGACCGGGTGCTGCGCCGCATCGACCGGCTGCTGTCGGCCGGGGGCGCCGAGCGGCCCGCGACCTGCCTGCTCGCGATCGCCGACCCGCTGCGCGGCGCCGCCTGGTTCGCCAGCGCGGGCCACCTGCCGCCCGCCGTCGTCTCGCCGGACGGGCGGGTGCAGCTGCTCGACGTGCCGCCCGGCCCGCCGCTGGGCGCGGACCTCCGCGGTTCCTACGAGACGGTCTACGCGCCCTGGCCGCCCGGGCACACCCTGCTGCTGTACACCGACGGCCTGGTGGAGCGGCGCAGCGAGGACATCGACGCGTCGCTCGCCCGGCTGGCCGGGCTGAAGCTGCCGCACGCCGACGGGCCGCTGGACGCGCTGCTGGGACAGGTGGTGAGCCGGCTGGCGCCGGACGCGGCCGAGGACGACGTGGCGGTGCTGGCCGCGCGGGCGGCGCCCGGGCACGGGCCGAGGCGCGAGCCCGCGCGGTAGGCACCGCGATCGCCCGGGTTACGCGAGCGGTAAGGCCCGCGATTCAGGGAGCACACCCCTTACCGCCGGGTCCGGCGGCCTTGTTAGCCTCGGAGGTGCACGCGCCGCTGGTGCCCCGCGATCCCGTGTCGAGGCGTATCGAGGAGTGACCCCGTGACCGAACGCAAGCCGCCAGGCGTTTCCTTCGAGACCTGGACCGACCGGCAGATCCGCGAGGCCGAGGAGCGCGGTGACTTCGCGAACCTCCCCGGCCGGGGAAAGCCGCTCGCCTCGCTGAACACCCCCTACGACGAGCTGTGGTGGGTCAAGGGCAAGATGCAGCGCGAGGGGCTGTCCTTCCTGCCGCCCTCGCTGGTGCTGCGCAAGGAGGCCGAGGACGTGGTCGACGCCGTCGCCGAGGCCCGGTCCGAGCGGCAGGTGCGGGCGATCATCACGGCGGTCAACGAGAAGATCGAGGCCGCGATCCGCCGGCCCCTGGAGGGCCCGCCGCTGAACCTGAAGCCGTTCGACGTGGAGCAGGTCGTCGCGGACTGGCGGGAGCGCCGGGCGGGCGGCGACGGACCCGCGGGTGACGGCCCCGCGCCGGGCGGGCGGCAGCCGGCGGGCTGAGCGCCCCGGGCCGCACCCGGGAGTGGACCCGCGTCCGATGCGCCGTCGCGGGCGGGGAGTTCCGGCGGGCCGTGCCGCCTGATAGGCATGGCCCGTGCGATTCGACGCGGTACCCAAGCCGCCGCCCGTCGAGGCCAGACCGCGGGACGAGCGCGGCTACCCGGTTCCCGCGATCACGCCGTGGCAGGGCGAGCAGCCGCAGTTCGCGCTCACCGACCATGCGCGCAGCGCGGACTGCGCGCGGCACCGGCTGTGCTCGGTGTGCGGCACCCCGATGCCGCGCGGCCCGGTCTGGCGGGTGGTGGGCGCCGCCGAGGCCGAGGCGATCGCCGACGCGCGCGCGGCGGGCCGCCCGTACCGCAACCTCGCGCCGACCACCGAGGGCCCCGGGCACCGGGCATGCATGCTCTATGCCTCGATGGTCTGCCCGTACCTGGCCCGGCCCAACGCCCGCCGTGGCGCGGACGCCGAACACCCCGACGGCATGACCGCGCACGTCGTGCGGGGCGCGACGCGCGGGGTGCTGGGCGCGGTGGTCGGCTTCGCGGAGTTCGAGTACGCGGTGACCGCGCAGCGCACGCTCTTCCGCTTCCTGGACGTGGTGGAGTTCCTGCCGCACGAGACGGCCGACACCCACCTCGGCGCGCTGCGGGCCGCGCTCGACGACCCGGAGGTGTGACCCAGGTCTCACCTTGCGCGTGCAGCAGACGCGACCGCTTTCCCGTCGAGGAGGGGTGACAGGAAGGGAGGGGGAGCGTGGAGCTGGCAACCGAGTACCTGATGCGGGTCCGACGCGGTGAGCCCGGGCGGGCGGAGGCCGAGTCCGATGCGGGGTCCTACGAGGACTTCCACGACTTCGTCGTCGCCCGGTCGGCCGCACTGTTCCGCGGGGCGCTGGTCCTGACGGGAAACCGTGAGGCCGCGGAGGACCTGGCCCAGGAGACCCTGGAGCGGGCCTGCCGGAAGTGGCGCACCATCGCCGCCAAGGACACACCGGACGCCTACGTGCGGCGGATCATGGTGAACCTGGCCAACGACCGGTGGCGGCGGTTCCGCCGTACGGTCCCGCACCAGGACGGCGCCGACCGGGCCGCCCCCGGGGACCAGTTCGGGCAGGTCGACATGAGGGACCAGCTGATCCGGGCCCTTCAGGGCCTGCCGATGCGGATGCGGACGGTCGTGGTGCTGCGGTACATCCACGACCTGTCCGACGACGAGATCGCGGCCGACCTGAGGATCTCGCCGAGCACCGTGCGGTCCCAGCTCGCCCGCGGCATCGACAAGCTCAGAGGCCAGTTCCCCGCACTCCCCGGCCCTTCATCCCGGCAGCCCACGGAAGGAACCCGATGAGCACACACGGTTCGCGGCCTTCCGGCTGCACACCTTTCGAGCAGGAACTGGTGAACGCCATGAAGGACTTCATGAACACCGCCGAGACACCGCACTTCGACACGGCCGCCATCGCGCGCGGGGCCCGCCGCAAGCGGGCCACGGCCATCGCGGGCATCGCCACCGCCCTCGTCGTGGCCGGCGCGGGCACCGCACTGGCCGCCGGAGCCACCGGCGGCAGTTCGCACACCACCCAGCGGACCGCCGCGGCCACCGCTGACAGCACTACCTTGCTTGTCCGCACCAGCGACGGCACGGCCACGGAGCAGTTGGCCGGTGTGAGTTCGGCGAGGGCCAGGGTGGCGCTCGTCCACTTCGGTCTCACGCCGACGTTCACCCGGGTCCGGAAGGCCGACTGCTCGAAGCCGGAGGATGCGGTGGTCCTGGTCTCGCCGCACGCCCCGACGGTCGTCCACGCGGGGGACACCGTTCTCGTGACCACCTGCTACCGCTGACCCCGGCAGAGCCCGGACCCCGGCAGAACCGGGCACAAGGCGGCCTGACAGGGCCGGCCTGACAGCACGGAGAGTGGTGGCCCCGTCGGAACCGGGGCCACCACCCCCGCATTCCACCACGCCCGCCCGAACGGGCCCCGCGCGAGGGGAGTTCAGGAGGTGCGGAAGGCCGGCAGACCCTTGTAGTCGGAGACCTTCACCGGCGACCCCGTGCCGTCGAGACGCACCTCGACGATCCCGGCCGGGGTCCGCGCGGCGACCACGTCCCCGGCGGGCGAGAACGCCGGCTCGGTGTAGTCGGTGGTCGCGCCGGGCGTGAGGTCCTTGAACGTCGGGCCGTTGTTCGTGCCCCGGTCCAGGAACAGGTGGTCGTGGCCGTCGACCGAGCGGACGAAGACGATGTCCTCCATGGCGTCCGCGGACATCGCCGGCTCGGAGCCGGTGGTGACCGCCGAGCCCTGCTGCCGGATGTTGTCGTCCCGGATGTAGACCTTGCCGGTGCCGGGGTTGGCGTAGGCCGCCGCGCCGTTGGAGCCCGCGTTCGGCCAGATGTTGCCGGTGGCGGGCAGCGGGTCGGGGTGGTCGCTCGGCAGTTCGTTGAGGCCGATCGGCTGCGGGGCGCCGCCGGTGGCCGGCACGCTCTCCAGCTTCGTGGTGCCGCCCGACTGCGCCGCGAACATCAGGTTGTCCAGCGCGGTGAGGCCGTTGGCGGGGTCCGCCTTGCGCGTCTGCCAGGTCGGGTGCGACCAGGTCTGCCCGCCCGGGTTCTTCGCGACGACCACCCGGCCGCTCCCGTCGGGGTCGCTCACCACGAGGTCGCCGTCGCCGTCCACGAAGGCGGCCTTGGTGCCGTCCGGGGACCAGGACAGGTCGCGCACCAGGGTGCCGAAGTCGACGCGGGTGCCGTTCATGACGACGTACCGGGTGCCGTCGCTGATCGTCAGCCCGCCGTGCGCGGTGCCGTTGAGCGCGGAGGAGGAGGTGACCGGCTTCACGGGGGCGGTCGGGGCGCCCGTGGTCGCGGGCGGCGTGGTGCCGTCCGCGGTGGGGTCGTCCGGTCCGCACCCCGACAGCAGCAGGGCGGCGCCGGTGACACCGGCGGTCAGGGCGATGGCGGCAGCGGTGCCGCGGCGGCGGCGTATGGGCGCGGGCATCTCGGTTCCCCCATGAACGATGAGACGGAGCGGTGGCGGTGAACCACCTGTGGGGGCAGCGTGTCAAGGCGACTTCCCGGCCCTGTGCGGTGGTTGTCACGACCGGGCAACAGCGCGGGCACGCCCCGGACGGTCCGTCACCTGCGTCCCTCAGGCCCCTGGCCACCCGTCAACCGGGGTCCGTACGAACGGGAGGCCGCCGCCGGGATGGGCGGCCCGGACACGCGGCCCGGATGTGCCGGTCCACCTGCGGGTGAACGCGGTGGACGGAGGCTGACGCTCGGCGCCGCGGGCGTACCCTGCGGCGGGTTCGGACGTTGTACCGATCATGAACGTATTCCGCATCCTCACCACCGCCGCGGCCGGCTCCTTCGTGCTGGCCGCCGCCGCGGCCCCCGCCGTGCAGGCCGCCGACCTCAGTTCCACCCTCGCGAGCACCGCGGTGACCGCCTCCGACGCCGGAGCCCAGGCCGGAGGTGCCGCCACCGGGGTGATCCAGCAGTCCGGGGTCGGGTCCAAGGTCGACGCCGTGCACAAGGCGGTCCAGGCCGGGTCCGACGCGGTGAGCGCGGGCAACGAACTGGTCGGCGGCTGACCGCTCCCCGCACCGGCGGGACATCACCGCCCGAGCACGGCCCGTACGAGAAGGGGCGCCCCTCCCACCGGAGGAGCGCCCCTTCGCCGTCTGTTCCCCGGTTCCCCCGTCGCCTCGGCCGCCGGTCCGTGTGCCCGCCCGGGCCGCACCCGTCCCACCCGGGCGAGCACACCGCTCAGCGGTTGAGACTGCCCGCCGGGACCCGGAAGTGGGCCGCGGTGCTCAGGACCTCCTCGTCGGCGGCGAACGCGCGCAGCTCCTCCTCGGTGATCCGGGCGCCCGGCACCCCCTCGGGCCACGGGCGGCTGGCCAGGATGACGTGGACCGACCCGCGGGCCCGGGCGGCGGCCGTCCACTGGTCCGGCACCGGACAGGTCACCTTGAGGTAAGGCATCGTCAGCACCGCCTTGTCGGCCGCGACGAGCAGCCGCACGTCGAACTTCTGGACCTGAGCGACGTCCAGGACGGTGCCGCCCACCGGCAGGCCGATCTCCCGCGCGGCCTCGAGCACCGCCTCCTGCCCGGCAGCGGGGCCGTCCACCCCGTCGCCGAGGGAGTAGGCCAGCAGGAACGCGATGTCCTCGCCGTCCTCGTGGGCGCCGGCCCACGGGATCACCACGAGGGTGCCCATCCGGCTCTGGAGCGACGACGTGGACGCGGTATTGGTCTGGCTCATGCGCGGGACCCTAACGGTCCACCGGCGCCGGACCGCGCCGATGTCACCTCTGCGGGCGACTCCCGGGCCCCGGATTCGCCCGTTCGAGGAAGCGCGCGGGCCGGTGCGCGCACCCCCAACGGCCTATCTCGGCCCCGCCGGTGGTGAACGGCCGAACCCCGGCCACCCGCAGCCGACTTGCGCGGGCGCCGGGCCGCGCACCCGCGGCCCGTGGGTGCCGCTCGGTTGCGGGCGCAGGTGGCCTTTTCGACGGTGGTCGAGGTATCAGCTCCACCCCCCACGAAGGGAAACCGTCCGATGCACAGCCTTCGCACCACCGGTGTGGTCGTCTCCGCCGCGCTCGTCGCCGCTCTCGCGGGCGGCGCGGTCGGGACCGCGTCCGCCGACACCCCGCGCCACCACTCCGCCGCCGCCCAGCCGGCGGCCCCCAAGGCGCAGGCCGACGCGGCCACGCTGCTCGCCCAGGCCAAGACGCTCGGCAACCTGGGCGGGGTGCTCGCCCCGGTCACCACGCTGGTCCAGGACGCGCTGGCCACGCCCGTCTCGAAGGACAAGGTGACGTCGGACGTCACCGCCGCCACGAACGCGATCGCCGCGGCGAAGTCGGCGCTCCCCGCCGCCTCCTCGGCCCCGGCCGCGCCCAACGCCCCGGCCGCTCCCGCAGCGCCCGATGCTCCCGCTGCTCCGGCCGCCCCCGCGGCCCCCGATGCTCCCGCCGCTCCGGCCGCCCCCGCGGCTCCGGCTGCGCCGGCCGCCACCACCCGGACCGTGCACCCGCGGGCCGCCGCCGACGTGCAGTCCGACGCCCTCGCCGCCCTCCAGACCGCGGTCGACTCGCTGAGCAAGGCCGTCACGGCGGGCGACGTGGCCGGCACGGTCACCGCCGCCACCGCGGTCATCACCGGCCTGGTCAACGTCGCCGTCGCCACGGTGCTCGGCGGCGGCCTGCCCGCGCCCAACCTGCCGGGGCTGCCGGCGCTCCCGTCGCTGCCCACCACCCCGACCCTGTGACGACCTCTCCGCGCTGACCGCGCGCACCTGGCTCGCCGCCCGCCGCCTTCGTGAGGAGGAACGGGCCGCGGGCCGCGTGCGTGCCCGGGCCCGCCCGTATTCATCCCCGCGGCCCATTCCGCCCGCCCCGCAGCGGAATTCCCACCGATTCGGCTCAACCTGCGTGACCATTGCTGATCCCGGGCGTTGCCCAAGGAGTCAAAAGCCGCAGCGTTGCGGTAATTCTCATCTTGTCGGACGTCCCAGGGAGATCTTGATGTCGCGTATCGCGAAGGCCATGGCCCTCACCGCCGCCGCAGGTGCTGCGCTGGCCGCCGGCGCGGGTGTGGCTTCGGCCGACGCCGGTGCCGGGGCCGCAGCGGCCGGCTCGCCGGGTGTGGTGTCCGGCAACGTCGCCGAGGTGCCGGTGCACGTTCCGGTGGACGTGTGCGGCGACACCATCGACGTCGTCGGCCTGCTCAACCCGGCGTTCGGCGCCCAGTGCGAGAACAGCTCGTCGCACGGTGGCGGCAGCAACTGGGACAGCAACGGCGGCGGCGAGTACTGAGCCGCACCCGCCCAGCCGAACGGCCCCTGCCTCCGCACGAGGCCGGGGCCGTTCCCCCGCCGGCCACGGAACCTCGGCGAAGTCACCTCTGCCGAGGAGCCGCTGGCCGGCCCCTCCGTAACTCGTGTGTCAGCCCGCTGTTTTTCGGGTCGGGCTTCCTGCTCGTTCCCTGCGCGGTCGGTCCCTTCCGGGAGAGTGGGCGATCGCGGGTGAGGGCGGACCGGCCACTCCGGGAACTCGGGCGTCAGCCCGCTGTTTTTCGGGTCGGGCTTCCTGCTCGTTCCCTGCGCGGTCGGTCCCTTCCGGGAGAGTGGGCGATCGCGGGTGAGGGCGGACCGGCCACTCCGGGAACTCGGGCGTCAGCCCGCTGTTTTTCGGGTCGGGCTTCCTGCTCGTTCCCTGCGCGGTCGGTCCCTTCCGGGTCGGGCTGCTTCCGGGAGAGTGGGCGGTCGCGGGTGAGGGCGGACCGGCCACTCCGGGAACTCGGGCGTCAGCCCGCAGTTCCACGGGTCGGGCCTCCTACTCGTTCCCTGCGCGGCCGGTCCCTTCCGGGAGAGTGGGCGATCGCGGGTGAGGGCGGACCGGCCACTCCGGGAACTCGTGCGTCAGCCCTCTTCATAGGTGTAGTACTTGCGGTGATCCAGCACCACCGACGGCTTCACGTTGAACGGCGGCATCGGCTCGGTGAGGCTGATCACGCGGCCGTGTTCCGGGTCGCTCGCCTTGAGCGGCTTCGCCGGGAGGAAGCCGGACTTCGGGTGCTTGCGCTGCCAGCGGGTCCAGATGAGGTCGATGAAGGCGTGGTGCAGCCAGAAGACCGGGTCGTTGGGCGAGGACCCGCCGATCATGTGGCCGCCCACCCACTGGTGCACCCGGTTGTGCAGGTAGCCGCCCTCGGTGTCGCTGACGGTCCAGCCCTCCATGGTGTTCCGCAGCCCCTTCGTGCTCGGCGCGGAGTTCCACGGCGCGGTGTCGTAGGTCGCGGTCTCGAGCGCGTCGTTCAGCTCGGCGGCGGTCGGCAGCACGATCGGGCGGTCGGGGCGGCCCATGTTGCGGGTGAGGTAGTTCTCCCGCGTGACGCCGTAGGTGATCGGCCAGTTGCCGGTCTGGTACGCGAACGGGCCGGTCGTCACCTGGCCGTCGCTGGAGCGGCCGTTGCCGCCCATGAAGTCGGCGTCCCACAGGGCCGAGGTCGGGGAGCGGTCGGCGGTCCAGTCCCAGTACGGGATGGTGACGTCGGGGTCGATCATCTGCAGCTCGTGCTCGAAGACCAGCAGGAACTGCCGGTGCCACGGGAAGAAGGTGGGGGCCATGTGCGCCACCCGCAGCCCGGTCTCCCCGTCGGCGGTGAAGTACTGGGTGTGCAGCTTGACGTACTTGTCGTAGCCGCCGCTCTGCTTGAGCTTCAGCACGGCCTGCACGAAGCGGGAGCGCTGGGCGCTGGTCAGGTTCCGCTGGTTCTTCCGTGTGTACACAGGTGCGCTCCCTCGACGCTCGGTCGGTCAGTGGTGGTGCGCCGCGGCGGCATCGGCCAGCTGGGCGCCCCCGATCACGTCGACCGCACCACGGGCGGTGGCCAGCGGGGTCGGGTAGGACTGGTAGTGGTCGGCCATGCTGATGAAGCTGCCGTCGAACCGGCGCATCGCGCCCAGCGGCCGCCCGTCGACGAGCAGCAGCAGGCCGCTCGCGTCGGTCGAGGTGAAGCCCTGGATGCGCCGGCCGCGGTAGACCTCGTCGAACAGCGGGGTACTCACGCCCTCGCCGGTTCCTGCGGTCACGCCGGACTTCCCGTCCGAGCCCGCGGGGACCTCCCCGCCCGGTGCCTGGTCCGCGGCCGGCTGCCCGGCCGCGAGCATCGGCCGCAACGCGATCGCGGTGCCCGAGACGGCGGCGGCGGTGGTCAGCCCGGTCCTGAGCACTCTCCTGCGTGACACCATGCCCGGCTCCTCTCGTCGGTCCCCCTCGGCTCCCCCGCCGGCCGTGGCTCTCGTCGATGGTCCTCGGCTCCCGGCCGCGGTTCATCTTGCCTCGTACGGCTGAGAATCCCGGCATTGCAGCCGATTATCAGCAAGGGTGATCCCGGAATTCATCCGGCCGAGTGATATCGCTGCGAGGGCGTGGCGTGTAATGAGATGGAAATGGATTCCGCCGTGGGTACGGGAGTTGGGGTCGGATGAGGCGATCGTATGTCCTTCCGACCATTTGCAGCACCGCCGCGCCCAGGTCGCCGAATCCGCGCGCGCCATTTCTTCGTACGTTATGACTGTCGCTCAGGAGGCGCGTCCGGGGCGTCCTTGCCGGCGAACGAGGAGTGGCCATGGCCGATCGGCACCAGTGGTGGTCGAGGGGGAGAGTCGCGGCGGTCACGGTCGCGCTCCTGGTGTGCGGCGTGACGGCGTCGCGGCTCGGGGACGGCCCGGCCGGCAGCGGACCGCTGGGCACGGCGGCCCACGGCAGCCCGGTGGCCGCGCACGCGCGCGCGTCGTCGGCGCCGGGAACCCGGTCCGCCGGGGCCACCGGTGTGGTGCCGCCGCTGGGGGCGTTCACCGACTCCGGCAGCAAGGGCGTCGAGAGCCTCGGCGGGCTGCAGAACTGGCTCGGCGGCACCGAGGTGAGCGTCGCCCACACCTACCTGCCGGGCGACGACTGGAGCAGCATCGAGGGCGACGGGGCCCTGCTCCGCCCGTGGGCCCGGTGGACCCGCGCCGAGCCCGGCCGGCTCTTCGTGCTCAACGTGCCGATGCAGGCCGACAACGAGGGCGGGGTCCCCGACGGCGAGGTGCGCGACCTCATCGAGCAGGGCGCCGGCGGCGCGAACGACGTGCACTTCACCCGGCTTGCCCGGCAACTGGTGCGGCTCGGCGTCCCCGACACCGTGATCGTGCTCGGCTGGGAGATGAACGGCACCACGTACACCCACCGCTGCGGCCCCGACCCCGCCGGCTGGAAGACGTACTGGAACCGGGTGGTCGCTGCCATGCGGGCCGTCCCCGGCCAGCACTTCCGCTTCGACTTCGCCCCCAACCGCGGCCAGGACGCGATCGCCTGGACCGCGTGCTACCCCGGGGACGCCACCGTCGACATCATCGGCATGGACTCCTACGACCAGCCGCCGGGGTCGACCTTCCACGACCAGGTCACCGAGCCGTACGGGCTGCAGGAGCAGGTCGACTTCGCGGCCGAGCACAAGAAGGCGATCTCCTACCCGGAGTGGGGCCTGTTCACGAACGGCGACGATCCCGACTACATGAGCCTGATGCTCGGCTGGATCATCGCCCACCACCCGCTGTACCAGACGATCACCGACTACTGCCCGCACGGCGTGTGGAAGTGCGACCAGAACCCCAAGTCGTCCGAGGTGTACCGGTCGCTGCTGTTCGGGCGGAAGACCGCGGCCGTCGCCGCGCCGCACGCCCCGACCCGGTCCACCGGCCACAAGTGAGGTCCTGACCTGCCCGTACTTGCTCTGACCTGCGACGACACGGCCGATCCGGTTTTCCCGCCGGATCGGTCACATCTCCCGGCGGCGCTTCGTCACTGCGGTGGAGGCACCGAAGGGGCGCCTCCGGGAGACCCGAGGAGAGCAGTCATGCAGGCACGGATGAAGAACCCGGCGCAGATCATTCCCGCGGCGATGCCCGCCATCGTGGAGGTGTTCAAGGCGGCCGGCAGCAGCGGGGTCGAGCACTCCACCATGGAACTGGTGCACCTGCGGGCGAGCCAGATCAACGGGTGCAGCGCCTGCGTCGACGCCGGGGTGCGCAACGCCCGCAAGGCGGGCGTCACGGACGAGCAGCTCGGCGCGGTCGCCGCCTGGCGCGAGGCGCCGTACTTCTCCGACGCGCAGCGCGCGGCGCTGGCGCTGACCGAGGCGGCGACCCGGCTCGCCGACAATCCGGCGGGCGTCTCCGACGAGATCTGGGAGGAGGCGGCGCGGCACTACACGGAGGAGCAGCTCGCCGGGATCACCCTCATGATCGGGGTCACCAACCTCTTCAACCGCCTCAACGCGACGACCCGTCAGGTGGCCGGTGAGGGTGCCTGGTAGCCGGTGCGGCCTTCCCCGCCGGGGCCTCGCGTGACCGCCGCCGGCGCCGCAGTTCGCGCAGTGCGGCGCGGAGGGCGGCCAGCGCCCGGCGGGTGAGGAGGGAGGGCAGGGACCGGCGGGTGGACAGCAGCAGCCGGGTGTTGGAGGTGGGGACGGGGCGCCAGTGGGACTTGTGGGGCTCGGCGCCCCTGAGCATGCTGTGGACGGGCCGGTCGGCGGCACTGGTGAGGCGGGCGCCGTGCCGGGTGAGGAGGGTGTTGAGGTCGACCTTGGCCGCGCTCAGGGCGGGGAGGTCGGCGCCGTAGAGGTAACCGCCGGCCAGGGCGGGCGACAGGACGGTGAGGTTCACGGCGACCACCGCGCCGCGCAGCCGGAACTCGGTGAGCAGCGCCTCGCCGGATTCCGTCATCAGGGCGCAGGCGTGGGAGAGGTGCGCGGCGAAGCGGGGCCGGAGGTGCTCGGGGGTGACGCCCCGGCCCTCCCACTGCGCGGCGTGCAGCCGCAGCATCGTGGCGACGGCGGCGGGCACGTCCGCGGCGGGCACGTCGTGCTCCTGGATGCCGGCGGCGTCGATCTTGCGCAGGTTGGAGCGGATGCGCTGGCCGCGTGAACTGCCCACCCGGGCGATGAGTTCGGACATCGGGCCACCGGGCAGTTCCAGGCACTCGGAGTCGGCGAGCATCCGCTTGGGGCCGGGCCACAGGTCGTACAGCCGCCCGGCGGCGCCGCCCGGGGGCACCTCGCCCAGGTCGACCAGCGAGCCCCGGGACGCCCGGCGCATCCCCCGCACCAGGGCGGCGGCCACCGCCTCGCCGCCCGCGCCGGGGTCGACGAGCGCGTCGGAGAAGTCCGTGACGGCGCCGCCGAGCGGGACGAGGGCCGGCAGCGGGCGGTAGGTGCGCATCAGCGCGAACGCGCCCACCAACTCCCCTTGGCCGCCGGACTCCGTGCCCTCCCCGGCCGGGTCGCCGCCGCGCCGCACCAGGACGATCCGCAGCCGCCCCGGCCGGCCGTACCAGAGCCACCACGAGTACAGCCAGCCGTGGCTCTGGAACGGGGTGGCCCGCGGGCAGGCGCGGTGCAGGCGCGCCCACTGCGGGGCGAGCGCGGCGAACTCGCCGGGGTCGCGGCAGATGTGGACGTCGAGTCCGGCCGCCATGGCCGGTGCCGAAGCGTCCGTCGGGTGAGCGGCGCCGGTCGGCGGTGCCTCCGGAGTCCTCGGGCGAGGGGTGCCGGTGACGGCCGGGGGCGCCTGCGTGTCGGGGCCTTCCACGCTCACACCGCCGCGCGTTCGGGCCGGGGTTCGGACGGGTGGACCGACGGGGCCGGCAGCGCGGTGCGGGCCGGCTCGCCGTCCTCGCGCCGGGGCCGGACCAGCAGGACGAGGGCGCCGAGCAGGCCGCCCGCGCTCGCGCCGACCGCGCCCGACAGCGTCGCGGACGGGGAGGAGGGCGCGGCGGGGGCGGCGGCGGGGGAGAAGACGAGCAGCCGGACGCCGGTGCTCGCGGAGTCGCGGTTGCCGGTGGCCGCCAGCGAGCGGGCCACGCCGTTGGCGATGGTGGCGGCGGTCCGCGCCCGGGACGAGCTGCCGGTGACCGAGATCATCGGGGCGTCCGGTGAAGTGGCCGCCTGCACGTGACCCTTGAGGTCGGCGGCGGCGGTGTGGGTGGCGGCCTGGGCGCCGGCCAGCACCGCGGAGCCGGTGACGATCCGGCCGTACGCCTGCGCGAAGCCGAGCGCGGTCGTCGCGTCGGTGCCCTTCTGCGGTACGACCATCACGTACCCGGTGGCGGCGTACTGCGGGGTGGCGGCGAGCCCGTAGCCGAGGCCGCCGAGCAGCCCGATGCCGATGCCCAGCGGCACCGGCAGCCAGCGCGGCAGCGCGCGTCGTGGCGCGCGCCGCCTGCGGTCCTGCGGGTCGCTGGTGTCGCCGGTGTGGTTCACGGTGTGTCTCACTTCTGCGCGGGTGTCGGGGTGGTGGGTTCGGCGGTGGCCGCGGGTGCAGCGGGTGCCGCGGGCGGTGCCTGCGGGGGTGTGGCGGCCCGGGCCGGGTGGGGTACGGTCGCTGCTGCTTCCTGCCGGTGGGGCCGCGGACGGTGCCGCTCGCCCGCCTCGGCGTACAGCGCCATGACGCGCTGCGCGGTGCGGGCGATGTGGTAGATCCCGACGGCCGCCGGGACGGGCAGCCGGCGCGGTCCCGCGCGATGCTCCGCGGCCAGTGCGGCGGGCAGTTCGCCCAGGTCGATCCGGCGGGTGCCGGGCGCGTCCTCGGCGGGCAGGTCCTCCACGGCGGGGCAGGCCGTGTGGAGCACGGGCAACCCGGCGGCCAGTGCCTCGACCACCGCAAGCCCGAACGCCTCCTCGGCGGAGGCCGAGACGAACAGGTCCATGGCGGCCAGCAGCGCGGGCACGTCGGGGCCGCTGGAGTCGGTGACGTGCACCCGGTGCTGGAGGTTCAGGCGGTGCACGAGCCGCAGCAGCGGCACCCGTTCGGGTCCGTCGCCGGCCAGCACCAGGTGGCTGCCGGGCACGTCGGCGACCGCCCGGACCAGCGCGTCGAACCGCTTTCCCGGCACCTGCCGGCCGACCCCGCCGACCACGTACGCGTCCTCGGGGATGCCGAGCCGGACCCGGGCGGCGGAGCGCACCTTCGGGTCGAAGCGGAAGGGCTCCGGGTCGATGCCGTTGGGCGCGAGGTGCACGCGCTCGCGGGGCACGCCCCAGCGCACCAGCCGCTCCGCGACGGTCGTGGACACCGCGAGGGTGCCGTGGCCGAGCCGTTCGGTGGCGCGGTACAGGGCGCGGGTGCCGAGGGTCAGCGGGCGGCCCTCGATCTGGGTGGCGCCCAGCGAGTGCTCGGTGGCCACGACGGTGCGGACGCCGGCCAGCCGCGCGGCGAGCCGCCCGTAGACACAGGCCCGGTACAGGTGGGTGTGCACCACGTCGTAGCGGCCGGCGCGGATGAGCGCGGTGAGCGGGCGCAGCACGCCCACGTCGCGGTTCCCGGTCATCCCCAGGTGGTGCACCCGGACGCCGTCCGCCTGGATCGCGTCGGCCACCGGGCCGGGGTCGGTGAGTGTGAGCACCTCGCAGTCGGCCTCCAGGTGCGGGAGCAGCAGGCGCAGTTGCTGCTCCGCGCCGCCGACGTTGAGGCCGGTGATGACGTGCAGGACCCTCATGCCGTGCCTCCTGCCGGCACGGATCCGGCGGGGAGCGGGGCGAGCCGGGGCCGCCGCACCCGGTGCAGCAGCCGTTTGGCGTGCAGCCGGGGGGAGTTGTCGGCCTGGCCCACGTACGCGCGTGGCAGCGCGTGGCCGCATGCCAGCGGCCCGGGGTCGACCGCGCAGGCGTAGTCGTATCCGGCCCGCCGGACCGCGGCCACGGTGCGCGGGTCGACCGCGCCGTAGGGGTGGCAGAAGCCGGCCGGGACGCTGCCGGTGATCTCCGCCAGCAGCCGCCTGCTCTCCTGGAGTTCGGCGTCGAGTTCGTGGTCGTCCAGGGTGGTCAGGTCGCGGTGCAGCAGGCCGTGCGAGCCGATCTCCATGCCGGCGGACCGCGCCCGCCGGATGCCGTCGGCGGTGAGCAGCTGCTTGCGCGGGCCTTCCGGGTCCCAGACGTTGCTGCCGCCGAGCCGGCCGGGCAGCGCGAACACGGTCGCGGTGTGGCCGTACTCGCGCAGCAGCGGCACCGCCTCGGTGAGGAAGTCGGCGTAGCCGTCGTCGAAGGTCAGCCCGACCAGCCGGGCGGCTCGGCCGCGGGCCCGGGCGGTCAGCAGCTCGCGCATGCTGACGCCGGTCAGGCCGTGCCGGCGCAGCCAGCGCAGCTGGCGCGCGAGCCGGTCCGGGGTCACCGTGACCAGGTACGGGTCGCCGGCCCGGCGGTCGCCCACCGAGTGGTACATCAGCGTCCAGGGTGCCGGGCGGCCGGTGTGGACACCCGCGGGGAGGAGGAGGTCAGCGGTCATGGACGGCCCTTCCGTGTGACGATGGCGAGCAGGTCGGGGACTTCGGGCACCCGGGCGGCGAGCGCGGCCGCGGCGAACACCGCGGGCACCGCCACCGCGCAGGCGGCCACGGCGACCGCCGGGTCCGGCAGCCGGTGCGCCAGCGCCCACCCGGCGGCGGTCGCGCACAGCGCGGCCAGCGCGATCCGCGCGATGCGGGGCGCCACGGCCCGGGCCCGGACGGCGACGGTGTGGGCGCCCAGGCCGCGCAGCAGCAGGGCGGCCGTGACGGTGATGCCGAGCGCGTTGCCGGCCGCGATGCCGTACACGCCCCACGGCCCGGCGGCGGCCGCGTCGGTGACCACGGTGACGAGCAGGCCCAGCGCCATCGCGGCGGCCGGGTACCAGGTCGGGCCGGCCGCCGAGAAGTACGGCCGGACCAGGGCGCCCACCAGGCTCTGGCCGAGCAGGCCGAGGGCGTAGACCCGCATCACCGTCGCGGTGGCCGCGGTGTCGGCGGCGGTGAACTCGCCGCGCTGGAAGAGGACGTCGATGATCTGCGGGGCGCACGCGACCACGTAGGCGGTGCCGAGCAGCACCACCAGGCAGGCGAGCGCCAGGTCGCGTTCGACCCGCTGCCTGGCCTGCTCCAGGTCGCCGCCGGCCAGCGCCCGCGACAGGACCGGGAAGGTGACCGTCACGATCATCACCGACAGCGCCATCGGCAACTGGGCGACCTTCTCCGCGTAGTTGAGGTGCGAGATCGCCCCTGCGGGGAGCGGTGCGGCGAAGAACCGCTCGACCAGCACCTGTGCCTGCCGGCTGAGGGTGAACACGACGACCGGGGCGAGCAGCGCCAGTCCGAGCGGGTTGCCCGGGACCGGCCCGGCCGGGCCGGGCGGCGTGGCGCGCAACACCTGGACGAAGGACGGCAGTTGGACGGCGATCATCAGCGCGCCGCCGACCGCGACCCCGGCGGCGGCCGCCTTCACGCCGAGCCTGCCGTGCAGGGCGAGGAGCACGGCGACGATGCCGGTGTTGTACGCGATGTAGATCGCGGCGGGTGGCACGAAGCGGCGGTGCGCGCGCAACGCGGCGCTGAGGTAGCCGGCGACGCCGAAGGTGAGCACGGTCAGCGCGGTCAGCCGGGTGCACGCCACGGCGGTGGCCGGGTCGGCGAGGCCGGGGGCGAGGACGCGGACGACCCAAGGGGCGCCCGCGGCGAGCGCGGCGGTCAGCACCGCGAGCGCGGCGAGCAGGCGCGGCAGGGTGCCGCGCACCAGGGAGCGCGTGCCGTCGCCGCGGGCGAGGACCGCGCTGAAGGCGGGCACCATCAGCAGCGCCATCGCGTCCTCGATCAGGACCGTCGCCGCGATCTCGGGGATCGTCCACGCCACGAGGAAGGCGTCGCTCTCCGCGCCGGCGCCGAACAGGTGGGCGATGCCCTGGTCGCGGACGAGGCCGAGGACGGAGCCGGCGACGCTCAGCCCCGCGGTGACCGCCGCCGCGTGTGCCATGCGCGAGGGGCGCGGCGCCGCGTGCGCGCCGCGGGTGCGGGGCGGGCGTACCTCGATCGGCTCGGGCGGCAGCGCCCAGACGTCGGGCGGGTCGGGGAGGAAGGCCGATCCGGCGGACGGGTGGGCCGGGTGGAAGGAGTCGGCCGGGTGGGTCCACAGGTCGTAGGGGGCTCCGTCGACGCTTCCCGCGGCGTGCGGGTCCGGCGCCGCCTGCCGCGCCGGCCTCCTCCAGGGTTCCGCGTCCTCGGGCGGGCCCTCGCCCGCGGGCCGCGGGACCTCCGTGCTCGTCATCGGGCGGGCCCGTCGGCGGAGTGGAGGGCCCACCAGGCGGTGAGGCCGAGCAGGACGGCGGTGAGGGTGGTGGAGGGGCCGCCGATGTCGGCGTAGAGGAAGTCGACGGACTGCCACAGCAGGAGGCCGACGGCGGCGAGCCCGGGGGCGACGGCGCCGCCGGAGCCGAGGGCGCGCGGCGCGCGGCGCGCGCGGTGCAGGCGGGCGGTGCCGGCCGCGAGGAGGGCGGCCCAGGACCCGGTCAGCAGCGCGCAGCCGAGGAGGCCCTGCTCGGAGAGGGTGAGCAGGTACATGTTGTGCGGGGAGAGCAGGGGTTCGCGGGTGAACGTCTGCCCGGCGCCGGCGGTGTCGCTCCCGGAGTCGAGGGCGAGGGAGGCGTGGGAGTCGCGCTCGTCGGGGAAGCGTTTGAGGCCGACCCCGGTGGCGGGGTGCTCGCGCCACATCGACAGGGCGGCCGACCAGAGGGTGTAGCGGTCGGTGACGGACTGGTCGGGCGCGTCGGTGACCTGGGTGATGCTGTCCAGGCGCTGGGTGATCATCTGGGAGCCGACCCCGACCCCGCCGACCAGGAGCACCGCGCAGGCGGCGAGCACCCCGAGGACGCGAAGGGCCTGCCGCCACCCGGCGAGCAGCGTCATCGCGGTGAGGGCGAGCGCGGTCGCGATCCATGTGCCGCGGCTGAAGGACACGGTGAGCGGCACCAGGAGCAGGGCGGCGCAGACGGCCGCCCCGGTGCGTACCGCGCGGCGGCCGGGCGCGAGGGCGTACCCCGCGGCGATGACCAGGCCGTACGCGACGACCGTGGCCATGCCCATGATGTCGGAGGGCCCGAACGTGCCGACCGCGCGGACGTCCTCGCCCTGGTACGAGGCGCCGGTGCCGGTGGCGTACTGCCACACCCCGATCCCACCCTGGACCAGCGCGAGGGCGACCACCGCGCCCGCGACCACCGCGAAGTCGCGCCGGTCGCGCAGGAGGAGCACCAGCGCGGCGGGCACGAGCACGAACACCTGGGCGTAGCGCAGGAATCCGGTCACCCCGGCGCCGGGGTCGGGCGAGGTGATCGCCGCGACCGCGAAGCCCACCACGGGCGCGCCGAGCACGATCGCCGCGGCCGGGGTGAGCAGCCGCCGGCGGTCGCGCAACAGGCGGACGGCGCAGGCGAGTACGAGCACCGCGGAGGCGGCGTCGGCGGGGGTGACCTTCCCGGAGGTGGTGACGTCCCCCGGGGTGACCGGCGCGGCCAGCAGGGCGATGGTCGCGAGGGCGGGCAGCAGGTGGGCGTACGGGGCGAGCCGGCGGAGCAGCGGTGCGGGCGCCGCTGCGCGCGGGGGCGCCGGTACGGGTGCCGGCCCGCCGCGGTGGGTGGCGGGGGCGGTGCGGCCCGGCAGCGCGGGGGTCCAGGTCATCAGCTACCGCCGAACCGGAAGAACGAGGTCGCGGTGCGGACGAGGATCGCGATGTCCTGCCACAGCGACCAGCTGTCGATGTAGTGGTTGTCGAACCGGGCGCGGTCCGGGATGGAGGTGTCGCCGCGCAGGCCGTTCACCTGGGCGAGGCCGGTGATGCCGGCCGGCATCCGGTGCCGGTCCTGGTAGCCGGGCAGTTCGCCGCTGAACTTCTCCACGAAGAAGGGGCGTTCGGGGCGCGGCCCGACCAGGCTCATGTCGCCGCGCAGCACGTTCCAGAACTGCGGCAGCTCGTCCAGCGAGGTGCGGCGCAGCAGCCGGCCGACCGCGCTCATCCGGTGGTCGTGGGCGACGTTCCAGCGGGTCGCTGCCTCCTGGTCGTCGGCCGGCCGCAGGGTGCGGAACTTCAGCAGGGTGAACGGCCGCCCGCCCAGGCCGATCCGCTCCTGCCGGAACAGCACGCCCGGCCCGTCCGCGAGGCGCACCGCCAGCGCGCATCCGGCCAGAGCGGGTGCCGCCGCGGTGAGCGCGAGCCCGGAGAGCACGATGTCCAGCGCCCGCTTGCCGCGCCGCCCGGCGCCGCGCCCGCCCGCCATCGGGCGGCACGCGTAACCCCACAGGTGCGGCGGTGCGATCCGGCCGGGCGCGTCCGCGCCGGTGGCCTCCGGCCGGTGTCCGGCCGGGTCGACCTGCCAGATCCGGCAGCCGTGCGCGGCCAGCAGCGCGACGGCCCGCTCCGTGGCGGGCCCGGCCGGTCCGACCACCACCGCGTGCCGCACCGCCTCGCGCACGGCGATCCGGGCGATGTCCGCGGCGGCGGTCGTGACGAGGTGGGGGAGGGCAGCGGGGACACCGGGGGCGAACTGGCCGGGCGGACCGGGGGGATACGGCGCGGGCGCGCCCGGTACGGCGAGCGCCTCGGCCTTCGCCGTGCGGCGGGCGAGGGATTCGCGGAGGTGGGGCCCCGGCGGGTGGGCGAAGCCCGGGAACACCGGTGCGGCGAGGTCGTGCCCGCCGGGACCGGAGGGGGGTGCCGGGGCGGTGATCACCACCGGGGCGAGGCCGTATTCGGGGTGGGCGCGCAGCGCCGCGGCGAGGTCCTGCGCGGCCGGTGCGGCACCGATGACGAGGGTGCGGGCCGGAGTGCGGCGCGCGCGGTGCCGGTGCAGACGGTGCGCGAGGGCGCGCAGGAAGACGGCCGCGCATCCGGTCAGCGCGGTGGCGTCGAGGAGTTGGGACCAGCCCAGCGCACCGTGCGGCGCGGTCGCGGCGGTCGCGGCGGCGGCCAGCCCCCAGGCGAGGACGGTGCCCAGCGCGATCGCCGGCACCTCGTCCAGCGCGGCGGGCGTGAGCGCCGGCCGGTAGAGCCCGGCTCTTCGGTGGGCGGCGAGCAGCACGCACAGCAGGACGGCGGGCAGCACCGGGTTCCCGGCGAACCCGACCGTGCACAGCCCGAACAGTCCGGCCAGGCAGTCCGCCGCGGCGAGCACGCCGCCGCGCGACAGCCGGCCCGCGAGGGCCGGCGGGCGGGCGTCCGGGGCCGGTCCGGCCGCGCGGTCGCCCCGCTCGGGCGCCGCGGGCCGGGCACCGGCGCCCGCCTCCGGCCGGGCGTGCGGCTGGGGGACGACGAGCCGCAGATCGGGCTCGTCGGTGCGGTCGGGGGCCGTCGCCGGGACGTGCCGCTGGGCCGGGTCGCCCGCGGTGGGCGCCGTTCCGAAGCCCGGCCCGGGAGGGGCCGGCGCCGGGGTGAACTCGCCATAGGGGAAGCCGGGTGGGGCCGCGGCCCCCGCACCGGCGGCCGCTCCCGGAATGGCGCCAGTTCCGTACGGGTCGCCGTACGCCGTGTCGCCGAAGGCGGGGCCCGGGTAGGCGGCGCCGGGGTAGACGGCGCCGGGGTACGCCGCGCCCGGGTAGACCGCATCGCCGTATGCCGCGTCGCCGTACGGCGGGAGGCCGGTCTCGGGCCAGGGCGGCGGGGCGATGTCGTGCGGGACCGAGTGGTCCGGGGTCGAGGGGCGGTTCACCGGGCGGGCACCTCGACGTCCTGGAGCGGCGAGGGACGGGTCGCGGGCGGTGGCGCGAGCGACGTGTACAACGCGCCGACGGCCGCGGCGGTGCCGCGGACGTCATGGCGGGCGCGGACGTCGGCGAGGGCGCGCAGCCCGGTGGCGGTACGGGTCGCGGGGTCGGTGAGCAGCCGCAGCAACGCGCCGGCGAGCGCGGCCGGTTCCTCCGGCGGCACGACGCACAGCTCGGTGTCGGCGGCGGGCAGCGCCTCGCGGGCGCCGCTGACGTCGGTGGCCACGACCGGCCGCGCGCACGCCATCGCCTCCAGCGGCGCGAGCGCCATCCCCTCCCAGCGGGAGGGCTGCACCACCACGTCGGCGGCCTGGTACCAGGGCAGCGTGTCGGCCGCGGCCCCGGCGAACAGCACACCCGGGGGAGCGTCGTGCAGCAGCCGCTGCCGGTCCGGGCCGTCGCCGACCAGCGCCAGGCATGCCGTGGGCAGTCGCGCGACCACCGCGGACCAGGCGCGCAGCAGGACGTCCTGGCCCTTCTGCGGGCACAGCCGCCCCACGCACACGACCAGCGGGGTCTCGTCGTCGAGGCCGGCGAGCGCGGGCAGTGCCGCCCGCGCGGAAGAGTGCCGCAGCGGCGGGCGGAAGCGGGCGGTGTCGACGCCGTTGGGGACGACCGCCCAGTCGGCCCGTACCCCGTGCCGCACCCCGGAGTCGCGTTCGGCGGCGCTGACGCACAGCACGCGGTGCGTCCAGCGGGTGGCCGCCCGCTCCCAGCGCAGCGCCGCCCGGGCGGCCGGGCCGGACACCGCGTCGTAGGACCAGGCGTGCGGCTGGAAGACGGTGGGGACGCGGCCCCTGGCGGCCAGCCGGCCGGCGAGTCCCGCCTTGGAGCTGTGCAGGTGCAGCAGGTCGGGGCCGGCGGCGCGGATCAGCCGGGCGACGGACCGGACTTCGGCGGGCAGCGCGGCGCCGGGCGAGCGGCGGGCGGGCCAGGGCATCACCTGCGCGCCGCGGTCCGCGGCGGCCGGGCCGAGGTCCCCGCCGGGCGGGCAGGCCACCACGACCCGCGCCCCCTGGGCGGCCTGCGCGCGCACCAGGTCGGCGACGACGCGGGCCACCCCGCCGTCCACCGGCTGCGCCACGTGCAGCACCGTCAGTCCGTCGAGCCGTGGCCCGTCGGCTCCGGGGGCCGACGGGTCCTGGTCGTCTTGGTCTTGCGGCATCGCGCGCCGTTCCCTTTCTCCGGGACCCGGAGACGTCCGAGGTCCGGTAGGTACCGCGGTCCGCCGATCGGTCGGGGTGGTCGCCCCGAGCACCGGTGGGCGGTGATCAGCGGATCGCGTGCAATCAACGAATAGCGTGCCTGTCAGGTAATCCCCTTGAATCCTCAGCACACGGTCGCAGACGACCCCAGGTAACTCACGCAGGACGCGCGGCACCGCGGACAGCTGCTGTGAGCTGCCCGTTTCTTATGACCATCGGATTTGACCTGCGGGAGGGTGTGCCGGGGTCACATGCCGATATTCACTCGTGTGGGGGAATGTGTAATGCACGATGATCGGCAGCGATCCGTTCGGGTGAAGGATCATTACCAACCGGCGGTCACGCTGTTGATCAGACCGGACCCTGGTACCGGGGCCCGCTCTCTTCCCAGAAGGACCAATCGTGATCAAGAAGCTCCTCGCCACGGCCGCCGTCGCCGCCTCGCTCGCGGGTGTCTCCGCGACGGTCGCGCCCGGCGCGATGGCCATCGGCGACGAACAGGGCACCACCACCGCCAACGGCAACGGCTCCGAGCAGAGCTACGGCAACACGTACACCAGCGGTGTGATGAGCCCGTCGTTCGCGCTGGTCCAGGGATCGCTCAACAAGCCCTGCATCGCCCTGCCGGCCAAGGCGAACCTCGGCTCGCTCGTCGGCGTCGTGCCGATCAGCGTCCAGGACCTGAACGTGCTGACGTCGCCGCAGAACCAGCAGTGCACCGAGAACTCCACCCAGTCGCAGGGCGACGAGCCGCTGTCGCACATCCTGGACGACCTGCCGATCCTGTCCGGCAACGGCACGGCCAACCACTGACGCCTTTGACGGCGGGCCCGTCCCGCCGTCGGGCGCTGCGTACGGCCCCGGCCCCGCGCTGTCGGGTGCACCGGGGCCGTCGCCGTAGGGAGAACGAGCCGGAGCTTCCGGAACCGCTGGGAACCGCCGGAACGGCCCGGGCGGCACGTCGACCGGGTGGTCCGGAATTCACCCGCACCCTTTTCCGTACCGGCGCCGGGTCGTGATTTCCCGGCGGCGTCCGCTCGCGCCTTTCCGGTGTGAGGAATTTCCGCGCCCATTCGGGTGGATGGTGTACTCCGGGGGCCGTTCGGGAGTTTCCTCGGCACAAGTGCCATCGTTGATCCGGTCGGCAGCGGTGTGCTCGGGCGAGGAATTGCCCGGCGGCCGTCACGAAGGCCGTGGCGGTGCACGACGCCGTTTCCGGAAAAGGAGTTCACCGTGAAGTTCTCGAAGATCGCAGCGGTCGCCGCCGGCACCCTCATGGCAGCCGGTGCCGCTGTCCCCGCGTTCGCCAACTCCGGCGCCGATGCGGTCGACGCCGGCTCCCCGGGCGTGCTGTCGGGCAACGTCATCCAGGTCCCGGTGCACGTGCCGGTCAACCTGTGCGGCGACACCGTCGACGTCATCGGGCTGCTGGACCCGGCGTTCGGCTCCACCTGCGTCGACGCCGACAACTGACGTCCGCCTGCGGGGCGGTGACAGCGCCTTGATCAGGTACCGCCCCGGAGCGCCGGATCCGTCCGCGCCCCGGGGCGGTGCGTCTGGCGGGGGCGCGCGGACCAGCCGCGCGTTCCTGGAGAAGCGAAGCCGAAAGAAGAATCGATGCGACACATCCTGAGCCGGAGCCTGCTGACCGTCGCTGCCGCGAGCAGCGTGATGGCCGTGACAGGGGGGTACGCGCAGGCGGATGCGGGGGGCGGGAGCACATCGACCGGATCGCCCGGCATCCTGTCGGGCAACTCGGTGGACGTTCCGGTGCATGCGCCGGTCAACGTGTGCGGCGACAGCGTCGACGCAGTCGGGCTGCTGAACCCCGCGTTCGGCAGTTCCTGCGGCAACGACGCGTCCCCCGCGCCGACCACCCCGCCGCGGCAGGTCCCCCCGCCGCGCACCGAGCAGGTTCCGCCGGCGCCCGAGGCGCCCCCGGTCAAGCCGGTCGTGGTGCACCAGCGGCTGGCGGAGACCGGGCTCGACCACCGCGAGATCGGTCTCGCGAGCGCGCTCGGCGCGGCGCTGCTGCTGGGCGGCGCGGTGCTCTACCGGCGTTCCCAGAGCGCCTCCCGGGCCGCGCGCGCCACCGCCCGTACGCGCTGACGGTGTTCCGGCGCAGGACGGAAAAATGCCTTTCGTCACTGAAAGGTGATTAGTAGGAGAACTGCGCCAAGGTTCCGCACGTACGAGTGATTGTCCTTGCTGTCCTTCTGTTTCCGTTTCCTGTCGATCGGCGCGGTCGTTGTGCACGGCGCCGGACTTCGGCGTCCGACGGCGTTCCACGGCTGCTCGACTTCCCAGGGTCGAGCCGCCGGCTTTCGGCTCAGGAAAGGGTGGCAAGTGAAGTACTCAAAGGTTGCGGCAGTACTGGCCGGTTCGGTGATGGCGGCCGGGATGGCCGCACCGGCCTTTGCCGCTGACAGCACCGGATCGCCCATCTCGGCCGACGACATGTCGAGGATGCCCACCAGCATCAACGGCGGGGTGGACCAGGCGCTGAGCGAGCAGCCGGTGCAGAAGGCGGTCGACGACACGGCCGTCGGGTCCACCCTCCAGAAGGGGCAGGACGCCGCGCACGCCGCGGGCTCCGCGCTGTCCGGAGCGCCCGGTGCGACCGGAGCGAACGGCCCCGCCGCTGCGCAGCCCGGCAGTTCGCCGCTCGGTGGTCTGCCGCTGAACGGGCTGCCGCTGGGCGGCCTGCTGGGCGGGCTGCCGCTGAGCGGCCTGCCGCTGGGCTGATCCGCCCGCCCCCCTGCCGTACCGACTTCCCGGTCCTTCTCGGCCGACTTATCCCCCGTCGGAGTGAAAGACCGGAACCAAACCCCGCTGGAGCGGTTGATCAATTCGCTCCAGACCTTCCAGAACAGTGCGCCAAGCACCAAAAAAGGAACACAAATGATCAAGAAGATGCTTGCCGGTGCTGCTCTCGCCGCGTCGGTCGTCGCAGTCGGCGCCACCGCCGCCCCGCAGGCCATGGCGGTCGGCAACGACGAGGGCACCACCACGGTGGACGGCAACGGCGCCGAGCAGGCGTTCGGCAACACCATGACCAGTGGCACCGAGAGCCCCGACCTGGGCCTGGTCCAGGGCACCCTGAACAAGCCCTGCGTCGGCCTGCCGCTCAAGGCGAACGTCGGTTCGCTGGTCGGCCTGGTCCCGATCACCGCCCAGGACATCAACGTGCTGACCTCGCCGCAGAACGAGCAGTGCACGGAGAACTCCAGCCAGATCCAGGGCGACGAGCCGGTCTCGCACGTCCTGAGCGACATCCCGGTGCTCTCCGCCAACGGTGCGGGCAACCACTGACCCGTTCCCGGTCACACCCTGGCAACCGGCCGGTGAGGCTCGCGTCCGCGAGCCGAGCCGGCCGGCTGCTCCTCCGCTCGGGCCGCCGGCCTTCCCCCCTCGCCGGCGGCCCGTTCGCATGCCCGGGTCCCGCGCGCGCCCACCGGCGGTGTCGGTGCCCGCGGCTACGGTGAACCCATGGCGAAGACCACCTACTTCACCGCGACCAGCATCGACGGCCGTATCGCCGACCCGGCCGGTTCCCTCGACTGGCTCTTCGAGGTCGAGCAGCGCGAGGACCGCTTCGCGCCCTTCTTCGCCGGCGTCGGCGCCTTCGCCACCGGCGCGACCACCTACACATGGGTGCTGGAGCACGAGAAGGTGCTGGAGCGGCCCGACAAGTGGCAGGGGTGGTACGGCAGTACGCCGTGCTGGGTCTTCACCCACCGGGACCTGCCGGCCGTGCCCGGCGCCGACATCACCTTCGTGCGCGGCGACGTCCGCCCGGTGCACGCGGCGATGGCCGCGGCCGCCGGGGACCGCGCGATCTGGCTGGTCGGCGGCGGCGAGCTGGCCGGCGCGTTCGCCGACGCGGGACTGCTCGACGAGATCGTGCTCGGGGTCGCGCCGGTCCTCCTGGGCGGCGGCGCCCCGCTGCTGCCGCGCCGGCTGACCGCCTCCCGGCTCACCCTCACCGCCGCCGAGCAGTCCGGCCAGTTCGCCTACCTCACCTACGCGGTCGGCCGGCCCTGAGGCGCGGGGGGACCGGGAGCGGCGCCCCCGGCCCATCCGGGCGCACCCGGCGCATCCGGTGAACGTCCGGCGGCGCACCCGGCATGTGCGGCCCACCCGGCGGAGCGCCCGGGAGCGGTGAACCCGCCCGGCGGGCGTCGGCGCCAGGTCAGTAGAGTCCTGCTGACCTGGCCCGCTCCCCGACCCCGAGGTGTCCCGCGTGATCTCCGCCCCCACCCCGGTGACCGTCGTCGGCATCGGCGCCGACGGCTGGGACGGGCTGCCCGAGGAGTCCCGCGCGGCCCTGCGCGACGCTGACGCGGTGATCGGCGGTCCCCGCCAACTCGACCTGCTGCCACCGGAGTGCGCCGTCGCACGCGTGCCCTGGCCGTCGCCGCTGCGCCCGGCCGTGCCCGGGCTGCTGGCCGCATACGCCGGCCGCCGGCTCGCGGTGCTGGCCAGCGGCGACCCCTTCTTCCACGGCATCGGCCGCACCCTGGCCGAGGTGCTCGGCCCGGACACGCTCCGCGTGCTGCCGCACCCCTCGTCGGTCGCCTACGCCTGCGCCCGGCTCGGCTGGCCGGTCGAGGACACCGCGGTGATCAGCGCGGTCGGCCGCCCGGTGGCCGCGCTGGCCGCCGCCCTGCACCACGGCCGCCGGCTGGTCGTGCTCAGCGCGGGCGCGGCCACCCCCGGCGAGGTCGCCGCGCTGCTGCGTGACCGCGGCTACGGGCCCAGCCGGCTGCGGGTGCTGGAGCAACTGGGCGGCGCCCGCGAGCGCGTCGCGGCCGACGGCACCGCCGACGGCTGGGCGCCGGCCCCCGGCGACCCGCTGAACGTCGTCGCCGTCGAATGCCGTCGCGCCCCGGACGCGTTGCGGCTCGGCGCGGTGCCCGGGCTGCCGGACGAGGCGTACGACCACGACGGGCAGCTCACCAAGCGCCACGTGCGGGCCGTCACGCTGGCCGCGCTCGCCCCCGCGCCCGGCGAGCTGCTCTGGGACGTCGGCGGCGGCTCCGGCGCGATCGCGATCGAGTGGATGCGCACGCACCCCTCGTGCCGCGCGGTCACCGTCGAGCGCGACCCGGTCCGCGCCGCCCGGATCGCCGCGAACGCCGAGCGGCTCGGCGTGCCGGGGCTGCGTGTCGTGACCGGCGCCGCGCCCGCCGCACTGGCCGGACTCCCGTCCCCCGACGCCGTGTTCGTCGGGGGCGGCCTCACCGCCGCCGGGCTGCTCGACGCCTGCTGGGACGCACTGCCCGCGGGCGGCCGGCTCGTCGCCAACACCGTCACCCTCGAGTCCGAGGCGCTGCTGGCCGCCCGCTACCGGCGGCACGGCGGCGACCTCGTCCGGCTCGGCGTCGCCCACGCGGCACCCGTCGGCGCCTTCACCGGCTGGCGCCAGGCGATGCCGGTCACCCAGTGGTCGGCGGTCAAGCCGGCCGGCCCCCCAGGAGCGGACCAGACATGACCGTGTACTTCATCGGCGCCGGGCCCGGCGCCGCCGACCTCATCACGGTGCGCGGCGCGCGGCTGCTCGCGTCCTGCCAGGTGTGCCTCTACGCCGGGAGCCTGGTGCCGCGCGAGCTGCTCGCCGACTGCCCGGCCGGGGCCGAACTGGTCGACACCGCCCGCCTGGACCTCGACGAGATCACCGCGGCGCTGGTCCGCGCGCACCGCGACGGGCACGACGTGGCGCGGCTGCACTCCGGCGACCCGTCGGTGTTCAGCGCGGTGGCCGAGCAGATGCGCCGGCTCGACGCGGCGCGCGTGCCCTACGAAGTGGTGCCGGGGGTACCGGCGTTCGCCGCCGCGGCGGCCGCGCTGAAGCGGGAGCTGACCGTGCCGGCGGTCGGGCAGACGGTGGTCCTCACCCGGGTCGCGCAGCGCGCCACCCCCATGCCGCCCGGCGAGGACCTGCCGACCCTCGCCGCCAGCGGAGCGCTGCTCGTGCTGCACCTTGCCACGGGCTACGTCGACCGCGTCGTCGAGGAGTTGCTGCCGCACTACGGCGCCGGCTGCCCGGCCGCGGTGGTCGCCTACGCCAGCCGCCCGGACGAGGTGGTGCTGCGCGGCACCCTCGGGACGATCGCGGAACAGGTCCACGCCGCGGGTATCCGCCGTACCGCGGTCATCATCGTCGGCCGCACCCTGGCCGCGGAGTCCTTCCCGGACAGTCACCTGTACTCCACGGCCCGCCCGCGCGACTGAGCGCGGGGGCGGGCCGCGGACGTGCGACCGTGCGGACGTGGTGGGTCAGTTCAGCGCGACCGGCGCGGGGGCCCCGTAGAAGGTGATCGCCGGCCAGCCCCTGCTCTGCGCGTACGCGGACAGGGCGTTGGCGATCTCCAGCGGGGTGACGTCGTAGGCCGCCGGGGCCTCGGTGCACTGCACGGTGAAGGTGATGCTGAGGTTGCTGTTGTCCTCGCCCCCGGGCAGGGTCGGGCTGACGTTGCCGGTGAAGGTGGTGCCGAACGGGAAGTCCGCGGTGGAGGCGCCGGCCTGCTGGGCGTGGGCCGTCGCGGGTGCGGTGTGCGGTGCGCTCGCCGATGCCGTCTCGCCGGGCTGTGCGGCCTGGGCGGACTGCGCCGTGGCCGCCGTCGCGAGGATCGTGCCCGCCGCGGCGGTGCCGGTATAGCCCAGAACGGAACGCCGGGAAATCCCTGACATGGTGCCCCCCTTGCTGTCGGTGCCGGCCCGCCCCCTGCGAACCGGTGTACGAACTCGCTTGATCCTAGGCAGAGTTCACCGCTCGCGACGCGGAATGGCGCACTTCGGATCGGCCCGGCCGACCACCTGGCCGGCGCGGTCGATGCAGAGCACGTCGAGCGTGACGGGGGCGCCGCGGAGGACCGCGAGCGCCTGGTCGCGGGCGGTGCGGGCCACCTCGTCGCCGAGGGGAACCCCGTCCGCCGTGGCGAGTTGGAGGGCGCCGAGCGCGGTGTTGGCGCCCTCGATCGCGGTGGCGAGGGCACTGCCGGCGCCCGCGGCGCGGGCGAGGCCGGCCAGGTGCGGCAGGTCGACCTGGGAGCGGGCCGAGTGCAGGTCGAGGTGACCGGCGGCGAGCTTGGACAGCTTCGCGAAGCCCCCGCAGAGGGTGAGCCGGTCGACGGGGTGGCGGCGCACGTACTTCAGGACCGCGCCCGCGAAGTCGCCCATGTCCAGCAGCGCGTCCAGCGGCAGGCCGTACTCCGCGGTGACCGTCTTCTCCGAGGTGGCGCCGGTGCATCCGGCCAGGTGGGTACGGCCCGCGGCCCGGGCCACGTCCACCCCGCGCCGGATCGAGTCGATCCACGCCGAGCAGGAGTACGGCACCACGATGCCGGTGGTGCCGAGGATGGAAAGACCCCCGAGAATGCCCAGCCGGATGTTCCACGTGGAACGTGCGATCTGCTCCCCGCCGTCCACCGAGACGGTGATCTCCACGTCGCCGGCGTCGCCGTGGCGCGCCGCCACCTCGGCGATGTGGTCGCGCATCATCTGCCGCGGCACCGGGTTGATCGCCGGCTCGCCCACCTCCAGCGGCAGCCCGGGACGGGTGACCGTACCGACGCCGGGACCGGCCCGGAAGACCACCCCGGAACCGGCGGGCAAGCGCCGTACGGTGGCCCGGATCAGCGCGCCGTGCGTCACGTCCGGGTCGTCCCCGGCGTCCTTGACCACGCCCGCCATCGCCGTGCCGTCCGCCAACTCCTCGACGGCCAGCGCGAACGCGGGGGTCTGGCCGCGCGGCAGGGTGATCGTCACCGGGTCGGGGAAGTCGCCCGCCAGCAGTGCGGTGTACGCCGCCGTGGCGGCGGCGGTCGCGCAGGCACCGGTCGTCCAGCCGGGCCGCAGCCCGGTGTGCTTGAGTTGGGCGCTGCGGCCGCCCTCGACCCCGCTCACGCGGGCACGCCCCAGCCGGTGCGGACCCGGTTCCGCACCCGCGCCCGTACGTCCGCGCACCCGCTCGGCGTCATGCCCGCTCCCGACCGCTCACGGAAGGAACGTACCGCCGTGCACGTGCTGATCCTCGGCGGGACCACCGAGGCCCGCGAACTCGCCGGGCTGCTGGCCGCGCGCTCGCCCGCCACCGCGGTGACCAGTTCGCTCGCCGGGCGGGTCGCCGCACCCCGGCTGCCGCCGGGCGAGGTGCGGATCGGCGGGTTCGGCGGCGCGGCGGGCCTGGCCGGCTGGCTGCGGCGGCACGCGGTGGACGCCCTCGTCGATGCCACCCACCCCTTCGCCGACACCATGAGCCGCCACGCGGCCGAGGCCGCCGCGCTGACCGGGGTGCCGCTGCTGGCGCTGCGCCGCCCCGGCTGGACGCCGGTGGCGGGCGACCGCTGGCACCCGGCGGACTCCCTTGCACACGCCGCGGAGGTGCTGCCCGCCCTCGGCGCCCGGGTGTTCCTCACCACCGGACGCACCGGGCTGGCCGCGTTCGCCGGGCTGGACGACCTGTGGTTCCTGGTGCGGTCCGTGGACCCGCCGCAGGGGGCGGTGCCGCGCCGGATGCAGGTGCTGCTGGACCGGGGGCCGTTCACGGTGGCGGGGGAGGCGGCGCTGCTGCGGGAGCACCGGATCGCCGTGGTGGTGACCAAGGACAGCGGTGGCGCGGCGACCGCGGGGAAGCTGGTGGCGGCCCGGGAGGCGGGAGTGCCCGTGGTGGTGGTGCGCCGGCCGCCCGCGGTGGCGGGGGTGGAGGTGGCCGAGGACGCGGAGCGGGCGGCCCGGTGGGTGCGCGAACGGACCGGCTGAGTACGCGCCGGCGGCGGGACGGCGGGGGACGCGGTGGCGGCCATGGTCGCGGGGAGGGCGCGGCAGGCCCTAGGGCCGGGGGTAGGTGCGCGGCGTCCAGACCACCTGCTCGCCGTCACCGCGCACCACGGTCCTGGTCCGGGACGAGCCGACGATGAGCAGGGTGCGCATGTCGACCTCGGCCGGGTCCAGGTCGGCGAGCCGGATGATCCGTATCTCCTCGGCCGTTCCGCCGACGTCGCGGGCGACCACCACGGGGGTGTCGGGGGCGCGGTGCTCCAGCAGGAGTTCGCGTGCCTTGGCCACCTGCCAGGTGCGGCTCTTCGACCCGGGGTTGTACAGCGCGAGCACCAGGTCCGCGGAGGCGGCCGCGCGCAGCCGCTCGGCGATGACCTCCCACGGCTTGAGCCGGTCCGACAGGGACAGCGCCGCGTAGTCGTGGCCGAGCGGCGCTCCGACCCGCGCGGCGGCGGCGTTCGCCGCGGTCACGCCGGGCAGCACCCGGATCGGCACGTCCTGGTACGGCGGCTGCGAGGCCGCCTCCACCACGGCGGTGGCCATGGCGAACACCCCCGGGTCGCCGCCGGACACCACCGCCACCCGGCGCCCCCTGCGGGCGAGTTCCAGGGCGAACTGGGCGCGCTCGTCCTCCACCCGGTTGTCGGTGCCGTGCCGGCGCTGGCCGGGTCTGACCGGCACCCGGTCCAGGTAGGTGGTGTAGCCGACCAGGTCGTCCGCCGCGGCGAGGGCGCCGCGGGTCTCGGGCGTCAGCCACAGCGGCCCGGCCGGACCGGTACCGACGACCACCACGTGCCCGGCCGCACCCTCGCCGTTCCGCTCGTCCCCGTCCGTGGCGGGACCGGGTCCTTCCGCGCCGTCCTGCGCCTCGCTCGCCGCCCGGGCGGCGGGGACCACCGCGCCGCCCCGGCTCGGCAGCACCGCCACCGCGAAGTACGGCACCGACTCCGGGTCCACCGCGGCGAGTTCGGTGATCCGCTCGCCCGCCATCGTGGCCCGCTCGACGTACCGCGCCTCCGCCAGCCGGCCCGAGCGCTCCAGCGCCCGGCGCACCGCGGGGAAGGTACGGCCGAGCTTCAGCACCACCGCCGTGTCGGCCGCCGCCAGCCGCGCCGTGAGCTCCTCCTCCGGCAGGGTGCCGGGCAGGACGGTCAGTGCCTCCTCGCCCTCCACCAGCGGCGTGCCCAGTCGCGCGGACGCCCCCGCCAGCGAGGTCACCCCCGGCACGACCTCCGCCGGGTACCGCCCGGCCAGCCGTTTGTGCATGTGCATGTACGACCCGTAGAACAGCGGGTCGCCCTCCGCCAGCACCGCGACACTCCGCCCCGCGTCCAGGTGCGCCGCGAGCCGCGCCGCCGCCTGCTCGTAGAACTCCTCCATCGCGCCCTGGTAGCCGCCCGGGTGGTCGGTCGTCTCCGTCGTGACCGGGTAGACCAGCTTCTCCTCGATCTGCCCGTCGCGCAGGTACGCCGACGCGATGCCCCGCGCGATCGACCGGCCGTGCCGCGCGCTGTGGTACGCCACGACGTCGGCCGCCGCGATCACCTCCACCGCCCGCACGGTCAGCAGCTTCGGGTCGCCGGGCCCGAGGCCGACCCCGTAGAGCCGCCCCACGCCCGCCTCTCGCGGCGGGGCGGCGGCGGTGGATGCCGGGTCGGGGGACACAGGGGCGCTCATTCTTCCTCGCTCGCGATCGCGTTGAGAGCGGCTGCCGCGATGGCGCTGCCGCCGCGCCGGCCGTGGACGACCAGGTGGTCGAGGGCCGACGGGTGGGTGGTGAGGGCCTGCTTGGACTCGGCGGCGCCGACGAAGCCGACCGGGACGCCGATGACGGCGGCCGGGCGCGGCGCGCCGTCGGCGACGAGTTCGAGCAGCCGGAACAGTGCGGTGGGCGCGTTGCCGATGGCGACGACCGCTCCGTCCAGCCGGTCCCGCCACAGCTCCAGGGCGGCCGCGGTGCGGGTGGTGCCGAGCCGGGCGGCGAGCGCCGGCACGGACGGGTCGCCGAGCGTGCAGATGACCTCGTTGTCGGCGGGCAGCCGCTTGCGGGTCACGCCGCTGGCGACCATCGCCGCATCGCACAGGATCGGCGCTCCCGCCCGCAGCGCCGCCCGGGCGCGCGCGACCGCGTCCGGTGTCCAGGCGAGGTCGGCCACCAGGTCGACCATGCCGCAGGCGTGGATCATCCGGACCGCGACCTGGGCGACGTCGGCGGGCAGCCCGCCGAGATCGGCCTCGGCGCGGATGGTGGCGAAGGAGCGGCGGTAGATGGCCGCGCCGTCCTTCTCGTAGGCGAAGTCGGGGAAGTCCGCGAGGTCCGGGGACACCGGGGGCTCAGGGGGCACGGTCGTCTCGCTCATTCGGTCAGCGCGCCGCGGCGCGCCGCCGCCACGGTGGCGACGAGGTCGGAAGGGCGGGGGTGGGTGCCACCGGTCACGGCGCCCGCGCGGAACAGGTCCACGCGGTAGCCGTCGGGGGTGGCGACGATGTCGACACGGTCGCCGGTACGGGGCCGGCCGCAGCCGCGGGAGCAGCCGGACCAGTAGACGGGCAGCGGCCGCACGCGGGGGTCGCCGGGTTCGCCGGGTTCGCCGGCGGCTCCGCGGACGAAGGCGGCCGCGTCCGCCCGCACGTCGGCGAGCGACTTCGCGCACCCGGGCCGCCCGGCGCACGCGCCGACGCCGACCCACGGGGAAGCCGTGTCCGTCACCAGTCCGGCCGCCGCGAGGACGGCCAGCTCCTCCCGGGCGCGGCCCGCGGGCACGCCGGGGACGACGGCGCCGCGCCACGGGGTGAGCCGCAGTTGCGCGGCCGGGGTGCGGGCGGCGAGCGCGGTCAGGGCACGCCAGGCGGCGGGGGTGAGGCGCCCGAGCGGGGCGAGGACCGACAGGGCGAGCGGGCCGCCCGGGTCGTCCGGGTGCGGGACGGCGCCGAGGGCCGGGGGCGCCGCCGACCCGGCCTCTCCCCGGGTGCCGTCGCGAGGCGCGGTGGCGGGGGGTGGGCCGGAGGTGGTGGACGCGGGGAACGGGGGTGAGGCGGCGGACGCCGGGGACGCCGGAGATGCGGCAAGACGGCTGGCGAGGGCGGCGGTGAGGCCCGCGCCGCGGTCGGGCAGCTCGGCCACCCGCCACGCGGTCGGCTCGCCCCCGTCGGGCGCGGCCGCCGCCGGGAACGCCTCCGCGGCGAGCAGGGCGGCCCGGGGCGCGTCGCCGGCCGGAAGGCGGAGGGGCGCGTTGCGGCCGATCCGCAGCAGAGCGGCTCCATCCGGCGCCGCGCGCAGTGTCACGTCGGGTGCGAGCGAGGCGACGTCGCCGCGCCCGTCGTCCAGGGCGAAGAGGAACCGTCCGGACAGCGCCGCGGCCGCGGGGCTGCCGCACAGCAGCTCGTCCAGCGCCCGCACCCACTCCCCCACGTCCAGGTGCCCGCGCCCGTCGAGCCCGGACAGGGGGGAGGCGACGATGTTCCGTACCCGTTCGTGCGGGACGGACGGCAGCAGCCCTGCCCCGTCCAGCAGTTGGGCCAGCTCGGCGGCGCAGTCCGGGGCCAGGCCGCGCAGTTGGACGTTGCCGCGCGAAGTGAGATGGACGTCACCGTCGCCCCACCGCCGGGCCGCCTCGCCCAGCCGCTCCGCCTGCGCGGCGCCGAGCAGCCCGCCGGGCAGCCGGATCCGGGCCAGCGCGCCGTCGTCCGCTGTGTGCAGCCGCAGCGCGCCCGGGCAGGCGTCCGCCCGCTCCCGCGCCCTCGGCGCGCCGCCGCCCGCCTGCGCGTTGCCGTCCGCCGGGCATGCCGCGGCGTCCGGCCGGGGCGGCCGGAGGGGCTGGTCGGGGGCGGTGGGCATGGCGGCGAGCATACCCACCGTGCTGTGAATCGGATGATCTGCCGAGGGGCGGCGGCGCTTACTATGCTCACGTGCGGGCCATCAGGTCCGCCATCGCCGCAGACGGCGACAGGGGAGGAAGCCCGGTGCGAATCCGGCGCGGTCCCGCCACTGTGAACTTTGCCACCAGGGTCTCCCCGGTGGCGGGGTGAGCCAGGAACTCCCGCCGTCCGACCACCGCCCGGGGCGTGGACACCCCGAGGAAGGGTAGCGCCGTGACCGGATCATCCGAGTTGTCCCGTTCTGCCGACCAGGGACGCCCCGAGCGGATCGCACTGCTGAGCACGTCCGACACGGACCTGCTGAGCGCGCGGGCGGCGGGCGGCCCGGTTCCGTACCGCTTCGGCAATCCCGCCCGGCTCGTCCTGGACGACCTGCCGGAACTGCTGGACGGCGCCGGCCTGGTGGTCGTCCGGCTGCTCGGCGGGGTGCGGGCGTGGCAGGAGGGGCTGGACACGGTGCGCGCCACCGGCCTGCCCGTGGTGGTGCTGAGCGGTGAACAGGCCCCGGACGCCCAGCTGATGGCGGCGTCGACGGTGCCGGTGGGCATCGCCGCCGAAGCGCACGCGTACCTGGCGCACGGCGGCCCCGCCAACCTCGAACAGCTCGCCCGCTTCCTGTCGGACACGGTGCTGCTCACCGGCCACGGCTTCGAGCCGCCCGCACCGGCGCCGTCCTGGGGCCGGTTGGAGCGCCGTACGGACACGGCCTCCCATGCACGCGACGCTCCCGCCGTCGCGGTGCTCTACTACCGCGCCCACCACATGAGCGGGAACACCGCCTTCGTGGCGGCCCTGTGCGACGCGATCGAGGCGGGCGGCGGCCGGGCCCTGCCGTACTACGTCGCCTCCCTGCGCAGCCCCGAGCCGGAACTCGTCGCCGAACTCGGCGCCGCCGACGTGATCGTCACCACCGTCCTCGCCGCCGGGGGCACCCGCCCCGCCGAGGCGTCCGCCGGGGGCGACGACGAGGCGTGGGACGCGGGAGCGCTCACCGGCCTGGACGTGCCCGTGCTCCAGGCCCTGTGCCTGACCGGCTCGCGCGCCGCCTGGCTGGAGAGCGACGAGGGGGTCTCCCCGCTGGACGCCGCCACCCAGATCGCGGTGCCGGAGTTCGACGGGCGGCTGATCACCGTCCCGTTCTCGTTCAAGGAGGTCGACGCCGACGGCCTGCCCGCCTACGTCGCCGACCCCGAACGTGCCGCCCGGGTGGCGGGCATCGCCCTGCGGCATGCCCGGCTGCGCCACATACCCCCGGCCCGCAAGCGCCTGGCCCTGGTGCTGTCCGCCTATCCGACCAAGCACTCCCGCATCGGCAACGCCGTCGGCCTGGACACCCCGGCGAGCGCGATGGCCCTGCTGCGCCGGCTGCGCGAGGAGGGCTACGACTTCGGCCCCGACCCGGTCCCGGGCCTCGACGACGGCGCGGCGGCGCAGGACACCACAGCGCCCCGGAACTCCGACGCGCCGCAGGACACCCACGACCCCGACGCGGCCCCGGACGGCGCGGCGGGCAGCGCCCCGCACCCGGGCGACGCCCTCATCCGCGCCCTCATCGACGCCGGCGGCCACGACCAGGACTGGCTCACCGAGGAGCAGTTGGCCCGCAACCCGGTCCGGGTACCGGCCGCCGACCACCGCCGCTGGTACGCGACCCTCCCGCGGGAACTGCGCGAGTCCGTGGAGCGGCACTGGGGCCCGCCGCCCGGCGAGCTGTTCGTGGACCGCAGCCGCGACCCCGAGGGCGACATCGTGCTCGCCGCGCTCCGGTACGGGAACCTGCTGGTCCTCATCCAGCCGCCGCGCGGCTTCGGCGAGAACCCGATCGCGATCTACCACGACCCCGACCTGCCGCCCTCGCACCACTACCTGGCGGCGTACCACTGGATCTCCGCGCCCGTCGAGGACGGCGGGTTCGGCGCCGACGCGATGATCCACCTCGGCAAGCACGGCAACCTGGAGTGGCTGCCCGGCAAGAACGCCGGCCTGTCCGCCGCCTGCGGCCCGGACGCGGTACTCGGCGACCTGCCGCTGATCTACCCGTTCCTGGTCAACGACCCGGGCGAGGGCACTCAGGCCAAGCGCCGCGCGCACGCCACCCTCATCGACCACCTGGTGCCGCCGATGGCCCGCGCCGACTCCTACGGCGACATCGCCCGCCTCGAACAGCTCATGGACGAGCACGCCCAGATCGCCGCCATGGACCCGGCGAAACTGCCGGCCATCCGCGCCCAGATCTGGACCCTGATCCAGGCCGCCCGGCTCGACCACGACCTCGGCCTGGCCGACCGCCCCGACGACGAGGGGTTCGACGACTTCCTGCTGCACGTCGACGGCTGGCTCTGCGAGATCAAGGACGCCCAGATCCGGGACGGCCTGCACGTGCTCGGCGGCGCCCCGGCCGGCGCCGCGCGGGTCGACCTGGTGCTGGCGATCCTGCGCGCCCGGCAGATCTGGGGCGGCACGGCGGCCCTGCCCGGGCTGCGCGAGGCCCTCGGCCTGGACGAGTCGGCCCCCACCCGCACCGCCGCCGACGCCGTCGAGGAGCGCGCCCGCGCCCTGGTCCAGGCGATGGAGGACGCGGGCTGGGACCCGGCCGCCGTCCCCGGGATCGCCGCCGGGCTGGGCGAACAGGTCGCCGCCGTCCTGGAGTTCGCCGCCCGCGAGGTGGTCCCCCGGCTGGCCGCGACCACCGCCGAGCTCGACCGCACCGTGCACGCGCTGGCCGGCGGCTTCGTGCCGGCCGGGCCGTCGGGCTCGCCGCTGCGCGGCCTGGTCAACGTGCTGCCCACCGGCCGCAACTTCTACTCCGTCGACCCCAAGGCGGTGCCCTCGCGGCTCGCCTGGGAGACCGGGCAGGCCCTCGCCGACTCCCTGCTGGCCCGCTACCGCGCCGACAACGGCGACTGGCCCGCGTCCGTGGGCCTGTCCCTGTGGGGCACGTCCGCGATGCGCACCGCGGGCGACGACATCGCCGAGGCGCTGGCCCTGCTCGGCATCCGCCCGGTGTGGGACGACGCCTCCCGCCGCGTCACCGGCCTGGAGGCCGTGCCGGCGGACGAGCTCGGCCGCCCGCGGATCGACGTCACCCTGCGCATCTCCGGCTTCTTCCGGGACGCCTTCCCGCACACCGTCGCGCTCCTGGACGACGCGGTCCGGCTGGCCGCCTCCCTCGACGAGCCCGACGACCTCAACCACGTCCGCGCGCACACCCGCGCCGACCTCGCCGAGCACGGCGACGAGCGCCGCGCCACCACCCGCATCTTCGGTTCCCGCCCGGGCACGTACGGCGCCGGGCTGCTCCAGCTGATCGACTCCCGCGACTGGCGCACCGACGCCGACCTCGCCGAGGTCTACACCGTCTGGGGCGGCTACGCCTACGGCCGGGGGCTGGACGGCCGCCCGGCGCGCGGCGAGATGGAGACCGCCTACCGCCGGATCGCCGTCGCCGCGAAGAACACCGACACCCGCGAGCACGACATCGCCGACTCCGACGACTACTTCCAGTACCACGGCGGCATGGTCGCCGCGGTCCGGGCGCTGCGCGGCACCGCCCCCGAGGCGTACATCGGCGACTCCACCCGGCCCGAGACCGTCCGCACCCGCACCCTGGTCGAGGAGACCTCCCGCGTCTTCCGCGCCCGCGTGGTCAACCCGCGCTGGATCGAGGCGATGCGCCGGCACGGCTACAAGGGCGCCTTCGAACTCGCCGCCACCGTCGACTACCTCTTCGGCTACGACGCGACCACCGGCGTCGTCGCCGACTGGATGTACGACCGGATCACCGAGGCGTACGTCCTCGACCCCGCCAACCGCGCCTTCCTCCAGGACGCCAACCCCTGGGCGCTGCACGGCATCGCGGAACGCCTGCTGGAGGCCGAGTCCCGCGGCATGTGGGCCGAACCCGACCCCGAGGTGCTCGCCGCGCTCCGCCAGGTCTACCTGGACACCGAGGGCGACCTCGAAGGCGGCGCCGACGGCGGCGACCCGTCCGACGGGTGACCCCCGCGCCCGGGCGGACCCGCCCGTAGGATCACCGGGAGCCGCCGCGCCGGGACCCGGCGCCCAGACCAGGAGGAGCCGCCGTGTCGTTGCGAGTCGCCGTACTGGACGACTACCAGCAGGTCGCCGAGTCGCAGGCCGACTGGTCCGGGCGGCTGCCCGGCGCCGAGACGGTCTTCTTCCCCCGGCACATCGCCGACCCGGACGAACTGGTCGCCGCCCTCGCGCCGTTCGACGTGGTGGTGGCGATGCGCGAGCGCACCGCCTTCCCGCGCGAGGTGCTGCGGCGGCTTCCCCGGCTGCGGCTCCTGGTCACCACCGGCATGCGCAACGCCTCCCTCGACGTGGCCGCGGCGGCCGAATTCGGCGTGCTGGTGTGCGGCACCGGCGGGTACCCGACCGGCACCTCGGAGCTGACCTGGGCGATGATCCTCGGCCTGGTGCGCGGGGTGGCCGGCGACGACGCCCGGGTCCGGGCCGGCGGCTGGCAGCAGCGGGTCGCGCCCGACCTGTCCGGCGAGGTGCTGGGCATCGTCGGCCTCGGCCGGCTCGGCACCCAGGTGGCCGCGGTGGGCGCCGCGTTCGGCATGGACGTCGTCGCCTGGAGCCCGCACCTCACCGCCGAGCGCGCCGCGGAGGGCGGCGCCCGGCTGGTCGGCAAGGACGAGTTGTTCGCGACCGCGAAGGTCGCCACCGTGCACATGGTGCTCGCCGAGGGCACCCGCGGCCTGATCGGCGACGCCGAACTGGGCGCCATGCGGGCCGGCTCCTACCTCGTCAACACCTCGCGCTTCGGGCTGATCGAGGAGGAGGCGCTGCGCCGCGCGCTGGCCGGGGACCGGCCGGCCGGGGTCGGGCTGGACGTCTTCGACGTCGAGCCGCTGCCCGACGGCCACTGGCTGCGCACCGCCCCCCGCACCCTGCTCTCGCCGCACATGGGCTACGTCACCGAGCAGACGTACCGGATCTTCTACGGCGACGCGGTCGAGGACATCGCGGCCTGGCAGGCGGGCGCGCCCGTACGGACCCTGTGACCTGACAGGTCCCGGGGGAGTCCGTACGGGCGCGCCGGTGGCCCGCGTCCTGCGGGCCGGACGGGTGGTGCGGGTCGTGCGGGGTTACAGGCCGCCGGTGAACAGCAGCCGGTTCGGGGAGTCCTGGACGCCGGACAGCACGTTCTCGGTGGCGTTGTCGTCCAGCCAGGTCCGCACGTCGGCAGCCGTCGCCGACGGGTGGGCCGCCTTGTAGAGCAGCGCCGCGCCGGCCACGTGCGGGCTGGCCATCGAGGTGCCGTCCATGGCGATGCTGCCGCCGCCGAGCTTCGCCGAGACGATGGCCTGGCCGGGCGCGAACATCGACAGGCACGAGCCGTAGTTGCTGAAGCTCGTCTCCTGGTCGGTGCGGTTGCTCGCGCCGACGGTCAGCGCCTCGCCGGCGCTCGCCGGGGAGACGTCGCAGGCGTCCTCCGTGCTGTTGCCGGCCGCGACCACCGGCAGCACCCCGCTGTCGGCGAGCGCGTCGGCGGCGGCGTTGAGCGCCGGGGAGTAGCCGCCGCCCAGCGAGGCGTTGACCACGGCGGGCTGCTTGGCGTTGTCCGCCACCCAGTCGAAGCCGGCGATGACGCCGGCGAGGGTGCCGGAGCCCTGGCAGTCGAGCACCCGCACGCTCACCAGCGACGCCTGGGGCGCGACGCCGAAGGTGGCGCCGCCGACCGTGCCGGCCACGTGGGTGCCGTGGCCCGCGCAGTCCGCGCCGTCGCGGCCGTCCCCGATCGCGTCGAAGCCGGGCACCGCCCGTCCGCCGAACTCGCTGTGCCCGTAGTCGATCCCGGTGTCCACGATGTACGCCGTGGCGCCGGCGCCATGGCCGAGCGTGCTGAACTGGTTGTCCAGCGGCAGGTTGTGCTGGTCGATCCGGTCCAGGCCCCAACTGGCCGCCGTCACCCGGGGCTGCGCCCCGCCGGCGCCGCCGCGCGGGCCGCCGATGCGGCGGTCGAAGTCGGTGACCTGGGCGTTCTGCTCCACCGCGAGGACACCCGGGGTGTTGCGCACGGTGGCGAGCTGGGAGGCGGTCAGCACGGCCGCGAAGCCGTGCATCACCTTGCCGTAGGTGAACAGCGGCTTGATGTCCAGGGTGCGCGCGGCGCCGGTGAGGTTGACGTCCTTGTCGAGCGTCACGATGTACTGGTCGGGCACCGAGGTGCCGGTGGCGCTGACCAGCGGGGCGGGGGTGGTCCGGGTCGGTCCCGGCGGCGGCGCGACCGGGCCCGGGCCGAGCGGGGGTCCGCCGGCGGCGGAGGCGGCCGTCGGCAGGAGGGCCAGCGGGGCGAGCAGCAGGGCAGCGGACAGGCCGCGTGCGAGCAGGCGCATTCGTGCTCCGTGAGGGCGTGGGGGGAGATGCGGAGGGCGGCGCGATCGTCCGGACGCGCGGTGCACGCGTGCCCGGCGGGCGCCGCCCACCACCATCCGCCGCCGCCGCGGCAGCCTCCCGGCCCGACACACCGGCACGCCTGCGCGTCAGCCGATCGGGCGGCACGACCCTCCGGCCAGGTGGGCGCGCCGTGCGGGGCCGTCCTACATGCCCGCCTTCGCCAGCAGGTCGCGGGCCCCGCGCGCGTCGATCGCCTCGGCGAGTTCGCGCAGCGCGCCCCGGTCGGCGAGCAGTCCCGCGGTGTGCGCGTGACGGGCGCCCCGGTCGAGTGCGTGCCACAGGAACGGGTTCGCGAGCAGTACGCCCGCCTCCACCGACACCACGCCGCCGAACGCGTCGCGCAGCACCACCCGTCGGTCTATGGCACCCAGGAACCGGGCCGACACCAGGTAGTCCGTGTACACGCGGCGCCTGCGCAGCAGGCCGCGCACCTCCAGCCAGCCCTCGCCCGTGGTGGTCCGCTCCGGCAGCAGGATCGCGAAGAGCGCCACCGCGAACACCAGCCACAGGACGAGCCGGGCGGGGTCGAGCGTGCCGTCCCAGGCATCCAGTGCGAGTGCCGCGGCAAGGACCGTCACCGCGGCGGCGTAGGCCGTCCGGCGCCGTCCGGCCCACGCGCGGTCGTGCGCGGTGGCAGGGCCGTCAGCGTCCCCGACCCGGGGCCGGGGGACCGTGCCGGAGTACTCGCCGCGTCCCATGGTGCCGACGCTAGGTTTCGCCCCGGCCCGGGGGCCGGGCCTTGACGCCCCCCTGACGCGGGGCGCGGTCTTACTGACAGCTTCTTTACGCCTGCGTGGCCAGGTCGGGGGCCCCGCCGCCGGATCGGGTGGCAGGACACCGCCCCGCCGGGCCGGCGCCGGGCGGGAGGGAGCGGTGCGGGCCGGTCCTGACATCCCGGCCCGTACCGCCCGGCGAAGGGGCGTCCTGGTGCGGCGCGGACGTGGCACCAGGACGCGTGGCCGATCGGTCCCCGGCGGAACCGGGGACCGGGATCAGCTGCCGTAGACCTGGAACTCCCACAGCGAGTAGCCGTACTGCGTGGCGCGCTGCGTGCCGTACAGGCGCACGTAGCGGCCCGATCCGGTGACCGCCAGCGTCTGGTCGCCGCCGGTCCCGCTGGTGGTGGAGTAGACGGAGGTCCAGTTCTGGCCGTCGGGTGAGGTCTGGATCTGGAACGCCGTGCCGTAGGCGGTCTCCCAGTTCAGCTCGACCTTGCCGATCGTGTGGGTGGCTCCGAGGTCGACCTGGAGCCACTGCGGGTCGGAGAAGCCGCTGGACCACCGGGTGCCGGCGTTGCCGTCGACCGCCGCGGACGCCGGGAAGCTGCCGTTCTCCGTCGAGGATGCGGTGGCGGTCCTGCCCTGCGACAGCAGCGTGCCCGTACCGCCGCCGGGATTGCTGCCGCCGGACGGCGTGCCGTACAGGGCCAGTTCGTAGAGCGAGTCACCGTACTGGCTGGCTCTCGCGGTCGCGTAGACCCGGACGTAGCGCCCTGTGGTGTTCAGCGCGGTGTCCTGGAGGTCCTGCGGGCTGTTGCTGTTGGTGTACGCGGTCGTCCAGTTCTGGCCGTCGGCGGACACCTGTAGCTGGTAGGCCGCTGCGGCGGCCGCCTCCCAGGTCAGGCTCGCGTGGGTCAGCTGGTAGGACTGGCCGAGGTCGACCTGGAGCCACTGCGGGTCGGAGAAGCCGCTCGACCAGCGGGTGGAGATGTTGCCGTCGGTCGCGTTGGACGCCGGGAAGTCCGCGCTCTCGTTGGAGGACGACGTGGTCGGCTTGCCCTGCGCGATGTTCGCGCCGAGGTCGCCCGCGGCCGGCTTGTTGTAGACGGCCACGTAGTCGATGTTCATCTGGCCGCCGGACGCGGTCGCGGACGTCGGACCGCCGCCGAAGGCACCCGGGAAGGCGCCGCCGATCGCCAGGTCGAAGATCACGTAGTAGCTGTGGTCGACCGCGTTGGCCCAGGTGGTGGCGTCCACCTGGCTGGAGTTGACGGTGAAGTAGTTGGCGCCGTCGAGGTAGTAGCGGATCTGCTCGGGCGACGTCGAGCGGTCGATCTCCACCGCGTAGGTGTGGTATCCGGTCTGGCATCCCGAGCAGGCGCGCTCACCGGAACCGATGCCGGTCGACTCGTTGCACGGGCCGCCCGGGCTGACCCCGCAGTGCAGGGTGCCGAACACCGAGCTGCGGGCGTTGATGTCCTCCATGATGTCGACCTCGCCGGAGCCGGGCCAGCCGACACCGACCCGCAGCGGCGAGCCCAGCATCCAGAACGCCGGCCAGTAGCCCGCGCCGGTCGTGGTGTTGAGGTTCGGCTGCTGGATCGACGCCTGGATGCGCACCACGCCGCCCGGCCGCGCGCCGAACCCGTCCGCCTGGGTCTCGACCCGGCCGGAGGTCCAACCGGAGTTCGGGTCGGTGCCGGAGTGCAGCGCCTTCAGCACCAGGTGGCCGTTGCCGTCCGTGTAGACGTTGGACGTGCTGTTGGTCGTGGTCTCGATCTCGCCGGTGCCGAAGTTCGCGCCGGCGCCGTCGTCGTAGCGCCATGTCCCGGTGTCCAGCGCGGAGTTGGCGGCGCCGCTGAAGTCGTCGCTCCAGGTGGTGCTGAACCCGGACGGTGCGGCCGGCACGTCCGAGGGTGCGGCCGCGGGGCGGGCGGCGGCCGGTGCCGCGGCCGCCTTCGCGCTCGCGTCGGCCATCGCGGACGGCGAACCGGCCAGGGCGAGGCCGGTGAACGCCGCGACCGCGGCGATCAGCCCGACCATGACCCGGCCGCGGCGCAGCCGGGTCCGCGGTGCCGATGCGCCCGCCGTTCCCGATGTGCCGGGTACGACAGGTGGGGTCTGCGGTGACCTTCGTCGATGGCGCGACGCTGTCCCGCGCGTGTCTGGGGTGGACATGCGTCCTCCCTTTCCTTCCGCTGTGGGGGGTGTGGGGGTTTGTGTGTGGGGGATGGGGGGTTGCGTGCAGTCCCGTTCGGATCCGATCGCGCAGCGTCCGAACGGCGTGCGAGCATGCCTGAGAGCGCTCTCAGAACGCTCCCCCAGGAGAATCGGCCCTCGCTCCGAGCGGTGTCAAGGGAACGGCAACGTTTACGGAATCGCGCGGCAAACGTGGACGGAACCGCGGTGGCCGCCGGCCGGCCGTACCGCCGCCCGAGCGCCGCACCTTCCCTGAGGCCGCGCCAACTCTCGTTGCGTCGCGACCGGTTGGCGGGGCGGCGGCATCAGTCCAGGCAGAACTCGTTGCCCTCGGGGTCGGTCATCACGAGGAAGCCGGCGCTCATCGGCGGCGCGGGCTCGTGGCGGCGCACCCGGGTCGCGCCCAGCGCGACGAGCCGGTCGCACGCGGCCTCCAGCGCCGCCATCCGCTCCTCCCCCGCGAGTCCGGGAGCCGCGCGGACGTCGAGGTGCACCCGGTTCTTGGCGACCTTGCCCTCCGGCACCCGCTGGAAGAAGATCCGGGGGCCGCGACCCTCCGGGTCCTCGACGGCCGACCCCGCGTTGCGCTCCTCCTCCGGCACGCCCGCCCGATCGAGGAACGCGTCCCACGCGGCCAGCGGGTCGGCTCCCTCGGGCAGGTCGACACCGGGCGGGCCGGGGTGGACGTAGCCGAGCGCCTCGCGCCAGAAGGACGACAGCGCCTGCGGGTCGTGGGCGTCGAAGGTGACCTGGATCTCGCGGCTCACCGGATTCCTCCGCTCGTGGGGGCGTGCGCCTGGTGCCGGTAGAGGTCGCGCAGCAGGCAGACCTCGGACAGATGGTGGATCAGCTCGCGGTGGATGTGCAGCACCAGGTCGGCCATGGGCGCGTCGGGGAAGGGCTCCTCCGCCCCCACCGGGACCCGCAGCCCCTCGTCGCCGAGCCGGGCCACCCCCGCGAGCCACAGGTCGAGTTGGGCCTCCAGCTGGCCGAGCGCGGCGTCCGCGCCGCCGGCGTACTCCCAGGTGGCGGGTGACGCCGCCGGTGCGCCGAAGTGCGCGGCGTTGCGCGCGGCCAGCACGCCGGCGACGACGTGGCCGAGCCGCCAGGCGATCGGTGGTGAAGGGCGCCGGCACCGAGCCGGGGTACGCGTCGTCCAGGAGGAAGTCGCCGGCCCCGAGCTGTCGTGGCCGCCCCGTGCCTTCGCCGCCGCCGGAGCGACCCCGCGCCGTGGGATTCCCCGGGGGAGCGCCCTCGCGCCGCCGTACACTCCAGGCGTCCGGCACCGGGGACCAGAAGTACTCGTCGTCGGTGAGGCCGGCGAGCCGTGCGCGGAGCTGATGGTTCCAGTGGAACTCCCACTGCTCGCGCAGTGCCCGGTTCCAGTCCACTCCTGTCGTGCCCATGGAGCCACCCTGGCATCCCGCGCGGGGGCAGTGGGAGTCGTTCTTCCGGTCGGTGGCGGTGCCGGTCGGTGGCGGTCGGGGCGGATCGGGGTTGACCCTCGACCCGGTCGAGGGAGGAGATTCACGCGAGTGGAGAGCGGGATGCGCAGTATCGGCGAGATGGCGCGGGACAGCGGCCTGGGCGTGAGCGCCCTAAGGTTCTACGACGGCGCGGGCGTGCTGGTCCCCGCGCGGGTGGACCCGGCCAGCGGGTACCGCTGGTACGGCCCCGGGCAGCTCGCCGAGGCGCGGCTGCTGGCGCGGCTGCGCCGGACCGGCATGCCGCTGGCGGACGTCCGGCTGGTGCTCGCCGCGTGGTCCGGCGCGGACACCGACCTGGTACGGACGCTGCTCGACGCGCACCTGCGCCGTCTCGAACGCGGGCTGTCCGAGGCCCGCGCCGCGCTCTCCACGGTCCGCGCACTTCTCGAACACCGGGAGAACCCCATGACGTCATTCCGCACCCCGACCGTGAGTCTCACGGTCGCCGCCGACGAGCTGGCCGCGGCGCTGGACGCGGTCCGCTTCGCCGCCAGCACCGACCCCGAACTGCCGGTGCTCGGCGGTGTGCTCTTCGACACCGAGGACGACGCGCTCCGGGTGGTGGCCACCGACCGCTACCGGATGGCCGTCGCCCGGGCCGGTGCGAGCGGGCACGACGGGCCGCGCGCGCAGTTCGTCGTGCCCGCGCCGGTCGCCGACGCGATGCGGGCGCTGCTCACCGGCAGCGGCGGCGGCGACGGGGGCGTCCGGCTCTCCGTCGCGGACGGCCGGGTGGTGCTGGAGGCGGGGGACCGCCAGGCGGCCGGCCGGTGCCTCGACCACGACTTCCCCGACTACCGCCGGCTCGCGGCCCTGCCGCCGGGGACGCGCACGCTCGTCGACGTCGCGGCCCTGCGCGCGGCGGTGCGCGGCGGACCGGTCCGCGCCGGCGACCCGGGCGAGGAGGGCGGCACCGCCCGCGATCTCAGCCTGCTCGAGATCACCGCCGACGGCACCGTGGCCGTCGTGGACGAGGGGGACGGCGCCGGCAGGGACCGGATCGCGGTCGACCGCGACTACCTGCTGGACGCGCTGGACGCGCTGGCGGCCGGTACGCGGGAACGGCTGGTCGTGGAGTTCGGCGCCCCCACGGCGCCGATCGCGTTCCGCCGCGTCGACGAGGACGGGGCCGAGGAAGGGGACGCCTTCTCGCTGCTGATGCCGGTCCGCCTGGAGGACTGAGCGACGGGCCCGGCCGGCGGGGGCGACCCGCCGGTCAGGCCAGGAGGCAGGAGGGGCACAGGCCGCGGTAGGTGACCTCGGCGGTGGAGACGGTGAAGCCGAAGCGCTCCTCGGAGGGGAGGTCGGCGAGCGGGTCGCGGGCCGGGTGGACGTCGCGGACGGTGCCGCAGCCGGAGCAGACCAGGTGCTGGTGGGGGCGGTGGGCGTTGGGGTCGTACCGCTTCGCGCGGCCGTCGGTGGCGACCTCTATGACCTCGCCGAGGGAGACCAGCTCGCCCAGGGTGTTGTAGACGGTCGCCCGGGAGATCTCGGGCAGCCGCTCGGCCGCGCGGGCGTGCACCTCGTCGGCCGTCAGATGGACGTGGTCGCCGTCGAGCACCTGCGCGACGACGCGCCGCTGGGAGGTCATCCGCCAGCCGCGGCCACGCAGTCGTTCCAACAGGTCGCTCATGTCGGTTCACCTATCAGGTTCGCGGAGTGACCGCAGTTTACCAGCGGACGTCCTGATTTTGATCGGATATGTGCTTGGCCCGCTTCTTGACTTGGACTGCGTCCATCGTAGGATCGGTTCCGGCGACAGCCAAGGGTCAGGAAGAGCCGAGTCCCCGCGGGGGCGGCCCCGGGCGCTCGCGCCCCGGCTCCTCCGCACCCCCGCAGTTCCTGAGCACCGTGCTCCGCCCGGTCCGGAAGGATTCCCCATGTCTGACCACACCCCCAACAACGACGACGCGATCGTCACGGACGCCAAGACCGAGGGCGCGGGTGGCTGCCCGGTCGCGCACGACCGCGCCCCGCACCCGACCCAGGGCGGTGGGAACCGCGGCTGGTGGCCCGATCGGCTGAACCTGAAGATCCTGGCCAAGAACCCGGCCGTGGCCAACCCGCTGGGCGAGGAGTTCGACTACGCCGCGGCGTTCGGCTCCCTCGACCTCGCCGCCGTCAAGCAGGACATCGCGGAGGTGCTGACCACCTCGCAGGACTGGTGGCCCGCCGACTTCGGCAACTACGGCCCCTTCGCGATCCGGATGGCCTGGCACAGCGCGGGCACGTACCGGATCAGCGACGGCCGCGGCGGCGCCGGGGCCGGGCAGCAGCGCTTCGCGCCCCTCAACAGCTGGCCGGACAACGCGAACCTCGACAAGGCCCGCCGCCTGCTGTGGCCGGTCAAGAAGAAGTACGGCCAGAGCCTGTCCTGGGCCGACCTGCTGGTCCTCACCGGCAACGTCGCGCTGGAGTCGATGGGCCTGCAGACCTTCGGCTTCGCCGGCGGCCGCGAGGACGTCTGGGAGCCGGAGGAGGACGTCTACTGGGGTCCGGAGACCACCTGGCTGGACGACCGGCGCTACACCGGCGACCGCCAGCTGGAGAGCCCGCTCGGCGCCGTCCAGATGGGCCTGATCTACGTCAACCCCGAGGGCCCCAACGGCAACCCGGACCCGATCGCGTCGGCCCGCGACATCCGTGAGACGTTCCGCCGGATGGCGATGAACGACGAGGAGACCGTCGCCCTGATCGCGGGCGGCCACACCTTCGGCAAGACCCACGGTGCCGGTCCGGCCGACGCCGTCGGCGACGACCCCGAGGCCGCGCCGATCGAGGCGCAGGGCCTGGGCTGGAAGAGCAGCCACGGCACCGGCAAGGGCGCGGACGCCATCACCTCCGGCCTGGAGGTGACCTGGACCAGCACGCCCACCCGCTGGAGCAACGGCTTCTTCGACAACCTCTTCGGCTACGAGTGGGAGCTGACCAAGAGCCCGGCCGGCGCCAACCAGTGGAAGCCGAAGGACGGCGCCGGCGAGGGCACCGTCCCGCACGCCTACGACGCGGACCGGAAGATCGCGCCGTCGATGCTCACCACCGACCTGGCGCTGCGCTTCGACCCGGTCTACGAGCCCATCTCCCGCCGCTTCCACGAGAACCCGGCCGAGTTCGCGGACGCCTTCGCCCGCGCCTGGTACAAGCTGACCCACCGCGACCTGGGCCCGAAGTCCCTCTACCTCGGCCCGGAGGTGCCCGAGGAGACGCTGCTGTGGCAGGACCCGCTGCCGGTGGCCGACCACGGGACCATCGACGCCGCGGACGTCACCGCGCTCAAGGCGAAGATCCTCGCGACCGGGCTGACCGTCTCGCAACTGGTCTCCACCGCTTGGGCGTCGGCCTCGACGTTCCGCAGCAGTGACAAGCGCGGCGGTGCCAACGGCGCCCGGATCCGCCTCGACCCGATGCAGGGCTGGCCGGTCAACAACCCCGACCAGCTGGTGACGGTGCTCGGCGCCCTGGAGGGCGTCCAGCGCGAGTTCAACGCCGGTGCGGGCACCAAGAAGGTCTCGCTGGCCGACCTGATCGTCCTCGGCGGCGCCGCCGCGGTCGAGAAGGCCGCCAAGGACGGCGGGTTCGCGGTGGAGGTGCCCTTCACCCCGGGCCGCGTCGACGCCACCGAGGAGCACACCGACGCGGAGTCGTTCGCCGCGCTGGAGCCCGGCGCGGACGGCTTCCGCAACTACGTGGGCAAGGGAAACCGGCTGCCGGCCGAGTACCTGCTGATCGACCGGGCGAACCTGCTGTCCCTCAGCGCCCCCGAGACGACCGTCCTCGTCGGCGGCCTGCGCGTGCTGGGCTCGAACCACGACGGTTCGAACCTCGGCGTGCTGACCGACGCCCCGGGCACCCTGACGAACGACTTCTTCGTCAACCTGCTCGACCTGGGCACCACGTGGCGGCCGACGGCGGAGGACGCGACCACCTTCGAGGCCCGCGACGACGCCACCGGCCAGGTGAAGTGGACCGGCAGCCGTGTCGACCTCGTCTTCGGCTCGAACTCCGAGCTGCGCGCGCTGGCCGAGGTCTACGCGAGCGACGACGCGCGGCAGAAGTTCGTCACGGACTTCGTCGCGGCGTGGAACAAGGTCATGAACCTCGACCGGTTCGACATCGCCTGAGCACCCGTCACCCGCTCCACCCCGCCTGACCGCCGTCCCCGGACGGCGGCGCGGTGGACCACCACGTCCGGGCCGGCCCCCTTTCGGGCCGGCCCGGACGTCGTTCGTCCGGCGGCGCGGACGGCCGATCCCGGGACTCGTGGGCCGGGTGGGGCGTGGCGGACCGGGATGAGGGCGGGCGGTCTGCATGATGGCGGGGCGGGTCTCTGTCGTCGGTCGCGATTCCGAGTGGAGTGGGTGCAGCATGCCGGAGCAGGAGCTTTCGTCGTCCGGACCGGCTCGCGGGGTGAACCGCCGGTCACTGCTGCGGGCGGCCGGGCTGGGGACCGGGGTGCTCGCGGCGGGCGGGCTGGCGGCCGGGCGGGCGGACGCCGCGGGCCCGGCGGGGCGGGCGGCGACGGCCGCGGTTCCGGCGCACGTGGCGGACGGGTCGAGTGCCGCGGCGAGCACGGACCTCCCGCTCGTCGGGGGCCCGGACTTCCCGATCGGGCTGTTCTGGCCACCGCACCCCTACGAGACCACGCTCGCCCGCTACCAGGAGATCACGGAGGCCGGCTTCACCTTCCTGATCACCGGGAACTACCTGTTCGACGCGCGCAGCGCGTCCTACGCGCTGGGCATGGCGGACCAGGTCGGGCTGAAGGTGCTGGTCGCCGGGGACCCGCGGATCGAGGCGATCGCGCAGCACATGACGGTGACGGACGACCGGACCGTGCCGTCGTCGATCACGACGGCCGACGCCACGTCCTGGGTGAGCGCCGCCCTGGCGAGCTATCCCGACCATCCGTCGCTGGCGGGCCTCAGCGTCTACGACGAGCCCTCCCGCGAGCGCTTCCCCACCGTCGGCGCGCTGACCGGCATCGTGCGCGCCACCGCCCCCGCCCTGCTGCCGTACGCCAACATCAACCGGGGCAACGGCGCGACCTACGCCGACTTCGTGCAGGCGTACGTCGACGCGGTGCGGCCCGCGCTGATCTCCTTCGACCGCTACCCGATCCTCACGGACGGGGTCGACGTCAACTACTTCGACACCTGGGCGATCGTCCGCGCCGCGTCGCTCAAGGCCGGCGTGCCCGCCTGGACCTACATCCAGTCGACCGGCTACAACGGCCACCGGGTGCCGACCGCCTCGCAGCTGGCGTGGCAGGTCAACATCAGCCTGGCGTACGGCTGCAAGGGCATCCAGTACTTCACCTACTGGACGCCCGACCCGGCCCGCGGCGAGGGGTACACGCAGGCGCTGATCACCGTCGACGGGAAGCGCACCCCGCTCTACGACGCCGCCAAGGCGCTGAACGCGGGCTGGCTCCGGCCGGTGGGCCGCGAACTCAAGCCGCTGGTCTCGGAGTCCGTGCAGCACGCCAACGACACCCCGCTGCCGCCCGGCACCACGGCGTTCGCCCCGGGGCCGTACGTGGCCACGGCCACCGGTGACGCGGTGGTGCTCGCGCTGTTCAGGGCCGGGGCCGGTGCCACGGACGACGGCACCCGGCACCTGCTGGTCGTCAACCGCGATCCCGACGGCGCCGCGTCGGTGCGGATCGGGGTCAACCCGGCCCAGGTCAAGGGCGTCGCAAGGTTCACGCCGTCGAGCGCCACGTACACGGACACGGGGGCGGCGGGCCCGCTCACGGTGGACCTGGAGGCGGGCGCGGCGGCGCTGTACCGGCTCTCGCCGAGCTGAGGACGTCCACCGGCCGTGCCGGCGTCCGGCCGGGGCCGCGCCGTGCCGGCGGCTACCGCGCTTTCGGCTACCGCGCGTTCTTCGGGTGCTCGGAGCGCTGGGCGCGGCCGCGGGTCCTCGGGCTCTTCCGGCCCTTCGGGCTCTTCCGGTTCTCCGGGTCCCGGTCCTTCGGCGCCGGCGCGGGCTCCTGCGCATGCCACTCCGGACTCCGGGCGAGCAGTACATCGACGCGCCCGCGCAGGTCGTCCCGCTCGAACGGGTCGAGGTCGACGGGTGCCCGGAGCAGGACGGGCTCCAGCATGTGCCAGCGCTCCTCCACCCGGGTCCGCGCGCCGGCCGAGCGCAGGGCGGCGTCGGCGTCCCGCCGCTCCTTCTCCGCCGCGGTGGCGGCCTCGGCCTCGATCCTGCGGAGCGCCTCGGCGGCCCCGGCGCGGTCCACGGCCTCCAACTGCTCGGCGGAGACCCCCACTCCGCGCGCCATCCGGGCCAGCGTCTCGTCGACGCCGCGGGTGGGCACCTTCACCTTGTTCACCAGCTGGTAGCCGGACACGATGCGGCGCCACCAGGTCTCGCTGACGTCGGCCCGGCGGGCGGCCTCCCGCTGGGAGATGCGCAGCTTCTTCGCCGCCGCCATGATCAACAGCCCCTCGGGCGGCGGCTGCGGGCCCTCAGTCATGGCGCGAGCTTCGCACAACTACGCACGCAGCGTCCAGCGTCCTCGCCCCGCGGCCGCCGGGGGATCGGGCTGGCCTGCACCGATGTGCCGCACTACGCCCGCATGTCGCGTAGTACGCGCGTAGTACTTGATCCACGCCCTACTACGCGCTAGTTTGTCCCGCATGACGCCCCGCAGCCGCACCCGTCCGAGGAGGCTCTGCCAGGAGCCGGAGGCGGTCACCTGGGCGCGGGAGAAGTCCGGGCTGACCAAGCGGGCGCTGGCCGATCGCGTCGGCATCTCCGAGCAGTTGATGGGTGAGATCGAGTCCGGCTGGCGCAGCGCCACCCCGGCCAACCTCGTGAAGATCGCCGAGGCGCTGAACTGCCCCATCGTCGTCCTGGAGCGCAAGCGCCATGCCGCCGGGGTCGCCCCGTCGAAGGACGCGCCCGGGGCCTGACCGGTGCGTGCCGCGCGGAGTCGCGGGGTCGCGGTGCCGTAGTGTCGCGGAGCCCGGAGGATCTTCGTCCGGTTCCGGTCACACGCCCGGGGGGTACGTCACGAGGTGCCTACTCGCCTGTCACGGGAGTGTCTTCGTGTCACTCCGGCCGAAACCGCGCCGGTGACCAGGGAGTCCGGGAGGGAGAAGGGCCTGCCCGGCACGGGTGGGCATCGGTTGAGAAGGAGAAGTCATGCGGATCCGGAAGATCTCGTTCGTTGCCCTCGTCGCGGTGGCCGCGGGCCTCTCGCTCACCGCCTGCGGGGGCGGCAACGACTCCTCCACCGCGGATGCTTCGTCCCCGTCGGCGTCCGCCACTCAGGACGCCTCCGGCTCCGGCGGTTCCTCCGGCTCGACGGCCGACCCCTCGGCGAACGGCAAGGGCGTGTCGGCCACCAGCGACTCCGGCTCGGGCAACTCCGGTTCCGGCAGCTCCGGTTCGGGCGGGTCCGGCACGGGCGGCGGCGGGGGCTGCCAGACCGCCGACCTCTCCTTCAGCCACTCCTCCGGCATGGGCGAGGGCGAGGTGCTGATCAACCTCACCAACCACGGGGCGGACACCTGCACCCTGCACGGCTTCCCCGGGGTGGACCTCAAGGGCAAGGACGGCACGATCAGCGCCGCCCGTACGCACCTCGCCGCGCCCGACGTGACCCTGACGCCCGGTCAGGAGACCAACTTCACGCTGCACTTCCCGCCGAACAACTCCGGCGGCAGCGGTGTCACCTTCACCAGCCTCGTCGTCACCCCGCCCAACGAGACCCACTCCCACACCATGGACCTGGCGATCAACCTGCCCGTCAGTGACAGCACCCAGTCCGCCGTCACCGTCGACCCGGTCGGTGCGGGCAAGTAGTCCGCGCGCACCGACCGGGGCGGAGCCTGCGGCTCAGCCGCCGTGCGTGCTCCCGCTCTGGTAGTCCGTGTACGTGTAGGGGTTGTCGAGCACCTTCGTCTCGGGGACGTCGGGGTTCATGCCGCGCTCCCAGGCCTCGGGGCCGAGTTGGGACCGCAGGTGGTCGACGGTCCCCTCGACGGTGCGGCGCAGCGCCGGGAGGTCGACGTCGAGCAGGCGGCCGTCGCGCTTCACCAGCCGGCCGTCGACCAGCACCGTGTGGACGTCGCCGCGCTGCGCCTGGAAGGCGACGTGCCCGTGCGGGTTGAGCAGCGGGAAGGAGACCGGCGAGGCGTCGTTCTTGATCAGCACCAGGTCGGCCTTCTTGCCGGCCTCGACGCTGCCGAGGTCGGACTCGCGGCCGAGGGCGCGGGCGCCGCCGCGGGTGGCCCACTCCACGACCTGGTCGGCGCGCAGCGCCGCGTGCGTCACCGTCTCCCCGGCCGCGTGGGCGGTCAGGTGCTCGTGGGAGCGGTCGGCGCCGAGGGTGGTGCGCATGGCGGAGAACAGGTCGCCGCTCCACCAGACCGAGGTGTCCATGGACAGCGAGACCGGTATGCCGTGGGCACGCAGCGCCCAGGAGGGCGGGTAGCCCTGCCCCGCGCTCTGCTCGCTCTCGGTGGAGACGGAGGCGGACCCGCCGGTGGCGGCGATCCGCTGGTAGGAGTCCTGGGACAGCGAGGCGCTGTGCACGTAGACGGTCTCGGGGGTCATGAAGCCGTGCTCGTGCATGAGCCGGATGCCGTCGTCGCCGGTGGCGCCCCACACGCCGGCGTGCGTGGTGACCGCGACGCCCAGGTCGCGCGCCACCTCGAAGGCGGGCTTCTCCGGGAACGCCGGGTCGCCGGTGACGTCGAAGGCGAGCTGGAAGCCCAGCATGTCGTCGCCGGTGATGCGGCGGGCGACGAAGTCGCGGAACTCGGGGGCGGCCGTCCAGGTGGCGGGCGCCTCCTGGATGTTGCCGTAGGCGAGCACGAACCGGCCGGGCACCGCCTGGAGGGCGTCGACGGCCGCGTCGGCGTGCTCCGTGGTGCGCAGCCCGTGGGACCAGTCGACGGTGGTGGTCACACCGGCGTCCAGCGCCTCCCAGCCGCCGAGCAGGTTGCCCGCGTGGATGTCCTGCGGGCGGAAGATCTTGCCCCACTCCAGGTAGTACCAGACGAAGTACTGGGTCAGCGTCCAGTCGGCGCCGTAGCCGCGCATCGCGGTCTGCCACAGGTGCCGGTGGGTGTCGATCATCCCCGGCATCACGATGCCGCCGGACGCGTCGATCTCGACGGTGCCGTCGGGGACGGCGAGACCGGGGCCGACCGCGGCGATGCGGTCGCCGACCACCAGCACGTCGTGCCCGGGCAGCACCCGCCGGGCGGCGTCCACCGTCAGGACGGTGCCGCCGCGCAGCACGACCGGGCGGCCCGCGGTGTCGTCGGTCCGCTGGCTCATCGCCTCACGCTCCTTCGCGTTACGCGTACACACGTCCGCTCTGCGGACAGTGCTTGGCTGGGGCCACCCTCGCGCAGGCCGCCGCCGGTGTCAATGGACGATGCGGAGCCGGCCGCCGCGCATCGCGGGCAGGACCGTCCGTAGCGCGGACACCTGCGGCTACCCTTCGGGGGAGGCCAGCTCGCGAGGAGGTCGTGCCATGCCGCGTACGGGGACGGGTCCCGACTTCATCGAAGCGCTGGCGCGCGGGCTGGAGGTGATCACCGCGTTCCGCCCGAACCGCCCGGCGATGACGCTCGCCGAGGTGGCCGCGGCGACCGGGCTGGCCCGGCCCACCGCCCGCCGCATCCTGCTCACCCTGGAGGAACTGGGCTACGTCCGCGCGGAGGAGCGCGGCTACCGGCTGACCCCCCGCGTCCTGGACCTCGGCGTCGCGTACATCGGGTCCATGGGGCTGTGGGAGGTGGCGCGGCCGCATCTGGAGCGCCTGGTCGCACGCACCGGCGAGTCCTGCTCGATCGCCCAGCTGGACGGCTCGGACATCGTCTACGTCGCGCGGGTGGCGGTGCCGAAGATCGTCTCGCTCGCGGTGCAGATCGGCACCCGGTTCCCCGCGCTCGCCACCTCGCTGGGAAAGGTGCAGCTGGCGGCGCTGTCGCCGCAGGAGCTGGAGGAGGTGCTCGCCCAGCCGACCCGTTCCGGCCTGGCGGCCCGCGAGGTGCCCGAGTCCGCGGAGCGCGACGCCGAGCTGCGCGACGTGCGGGCCCGTGGCTGGGCCCTCACCGACCAGCAACTGGCCCTGGGCATCCGGTCGGTGGCGGCTCCGCTGCGCGACGGTTCGGGCCGGGTGATCGCCGGGATCAACGTCAACTGCCATGCCGCGGAGACCACGGTGGAGTACCTGCTGGAGCATCATCTGCCGCTGCTGCTCCAGGCCGCGGGGGACATCGGCGCGGACTTCGCCCGGGTGCAGGACCTGCCGCAGGTCAGCGTCGCGCCCGGCGCCCCCGCCGCGGAGGGCCCGCGCCCGCAGCCCGCGCGGCGGTGAGGCGGCAGGGGTGAGGCGGCGGCGTGCGGGGCCGCGCCGCCCGGCGCAGGGAGCGGTCACGCGCCCGGAGCACCTTGACCGATGGGGCGCGCGGCGGCAGACTCGCCGTTACGGACAAGGGTCCGCTGTGCGGACAGAAGTCCGCGCAGGAAGGCGAGAGGCGGAGCGCATGGCGGACCACCCCACGACGGCGGCGCCACCGCCCGGCCCCCTGTCGGGCCTGCTCGTCGCGGACTTCTCCCGGGTGCTCGCCGGCCCGTACGCCACGATGCTGCTGGCCGACATGGGCGCCGAGGTCGTCAAGGTCGAGGGCCCGCACGGTGACGAGACCCGCGGCTGGATGCCCCCGGTCCGCGGCGACGTCTCCACCTACTACCTCGGCGTCAACCGCGGGAAGCGCTCCGTCGCGCTCGACCTGCACGACGACGGCGATGCCGGGCTCGCCCGCGAACTCGCCCGCCGCGCCGACGTCCTGATCGAGAACTTCAAGCCCGGCGGCCTGGCGAAGTACGGCCTCGACTACGACAGCGTGCACGCCGCCAACCCCGGCGCGGTCTACGCGTCGATCAGCGGCTTCGGCACCGGCCCGGGCCGCGACGTGCCCGGCTACGACCTGATGGTGCAGGCCGTCTCCGGGCTGATGAGCCTGACCGGCGACCCGGACGGGCCGCCCTACCGGGCCGGCATCTCGGTCTTCGACGTGATGGCGGGCAACCACGCGGTGATCGGCATCCTCGCCGCACTGCGCCACCGCGACGCGACCGGCGCGGGCCAGCACGTCGAGGTGAACCTGCTGTCCTCCGCCCTCACCGGCCTGGTCAACCACAGCTCGGCGTACGCCGCCGGCGGCGTGGTGCCGTACCGGATGGGCAACGCCCACCCCAGCGTGTTCCCGTACGAGCCGCTGCCCACCGCCGACAACCTGCTGATCGTCGCCGCCGCCAACGACGGCCAGTTCCGGCGGCTGTGCGAGGTGCTGGAGCTGCCCGGCGTGCCGGACGACCCGCGGTTCGCGCACAACGCCGACCGGACCAGGAACCGGGAGGAGCTGCGCCCGCTGCTGGAGGAGCGGCTGGCCACCCGCGGCGCGATGGAGTGGTTCGACGCGCTGACCGCGGTCGGGGTGCCCTGCGGGCCGATCAACACCATCGACGGCGGGTTCGCGCTGGCCGAACGCTTCGGGCTCGACCCGATCGTGGAGGTCGGCGAGGCGGACCGCGCGGTGCCCACCACCCGCAACCCGATCCGGTTCTCCGGCACGCCGGTCGGCTACCACCGGCCGCCGCCCGGGCTCGACGAGCACGGCGCCGAGGTGCGCGCGTGGCTGGGCGACGCCCGGAAGGAGGCGGACCATGGCTGACCGGCCCGGGAGCGAGCCGCCCGCGAGCGAACGGCCGGCTGACGAACAGCCCGCCGACGAACAGCGCCCGTACGAGCGGCCGGTGTACGCGACCGCGCTGGGCGCCTCCACCCGCGACACGATCACCCTGCTCGGGCACGACCTGGCGCGCGACGTCATGGGCTCGGTCGGCTTCGGTGAACTCGCCTTCTGGCTGGCCACGCAGCGCCGCCCGACGCCGGGGGAGACCCGCGTCTTCGAGACGGTCCTCGCGGCGCTGGCCGACCACGGCTTCACCCCGACCGCGATCGTCACCCGGCTGACGTACCTGTCGGCGCCCGACTCGGTACAGGGCGCGCTCGCGGCCGGGCTGCTCGGCGGCGGGTCGCGGTTCCTCGGCGTGACCGAGGACAGCGGCCGGTTCCTGCACGACGTCCTGGCCTCGGTCGACGGTCCGCTGCCGGACGACGACGCCGGATGGGACGCGCTGGCGCTGGCCACGGTGACGGCCCGGCGGGCGGCGGGCGTGTTCGTGCCCGGCCTGGGCCACCACGTCCACAAGGACGGCGACCCGCGCACCCCGCGGCTGCTGGAGATCGCCGCCGAGGAGGGGCACTTCGGCCCGCACCTGTCGCTGTTCACCGCGATCGGGCGGGTGCACCCCCAGGTCCTCGGCCGTACGCTGCCGCTCAACGGCGCCGGTGTCTGCGGCGCGGCGCTCGCCGACCTCGGCCTGCCGCTGGAACTCCTGCGCGGCTTCGCGCTGCTGGCCCGTACCGCCGGACTGATCGGGCAGCTCGCCGAGGAGCTGCGGCACCCGGTCGGCAACGACGTCTTCTTGTCGGTCGACCTCAACAACCGCTCCGTACCGCCGGATCCGTACCTGCCCGACGGGTGCCCGCTCCCCCCGGACGCCGAGGCACCCGCGTCCGGCTCCGACTCCCCCGCCGAGGAAGGTTGACATGGCCGAACTGGTCGCGGTCATCGCGTCCACCCACCACCCCTTCTACTACCGCGCCAGTACCGCGACCGGCGCGGACCGGCCGCCGTTCGCCGACGAGTGGGTGCGCAAGATCGAGGCGTTCCGCGCGACGCTGACCCGGGCCCGCCCCGACGTGCTGGTGATGGTCGGCTCGGACCACTTCCACCAGCTCTGGCTGGACAACATGCCGCAGTTCCTGGTCGGCAAGGCGCCCTTCTACGACGCCAACTTCTCCAACGAGGAACGCGAGTTCGGGCTGCCGAAGATGCTCCTGAAGGGGCACGAGGAGCTCTCCGCGCACGTGCTGCGCGAGGGCCTGGACGCCGGGTTCGACCTGGCGTTCTCCAACGAACTGCGGATCGATCACTCGATCACCTGCCCGATCATCACCCTGCGGCCGCAGGCCGACCTGCCGATCGTGCCGGTGTACACCAACATCTTCGCGCCGCCCCTGCCCCAGCCGAAGCGGTTCGTGCAGCTCGGCGGGATGATCCGGCAGGTGGTGGAGTCCTGGCCGTCGGACCAGCGGGTCGCGGTGATCGGCACCGGGCACCTGTCGCTGGAGCTGGGCGGGCCGCGGCAGTTCGGCCCGCACGGCCCGGACCCGGAGTTCGACCGGAAGGCGGTCGGCTGGATCGCGGGCGGCGACATCGAGGAGTGCCTGGCCGAGGTGAGCCTCGACAGCCTGCACCTGCCGGGCAACGCCACCCACGGGTTCATGGACTTCATGCTGATGATGGGAGTGGCGGGGCAGGGCCGCAGGGCCGACTACGTGGACACGCTCGACCTGTTCCACACCATGGAGGCGTACTTCACCTGGTACCCGAACGGAGCGCCTGAGTGAGCAAGTACCTGCTGAACAAGTTCCTCTACACCGTCGACCGCGACCCGGAACTGGTGGAGCGCTACCGCGACGACCCGGCCGGGACCGTCGCCCACTGGGAGGCGGAGTACGCCGGGCGCCTGCTCAACTGCGTGGCCGGCGAGGCCACCACCTGGCTCGCCCTCGACGACACCGAGCGGGCCGCGCTGGTCGCGCACGACTACCCGGCGCTCTTCGCGCTGGGCGCGCACCCCTTCCTCACCCTCACCCTGTTCATCGCGATGTTCGAGCGGGACCACGCCGAACCGCTGGGCTTCCAGCTGGAGTACGCCCGCCGGCTGGCCCATGTCACGCTGCCGTACCCCGACATCGCGACCTGAGCCTGCCGGGGCGACCCCCCGCCCCTGAATACGTCAGAGCACCGGGCCGACCGCAGACGTGCCGCCCTCGGTTGCCGGCGTCGCGTCGACACGGCCCGCGAGGGCGGCATCCAGCGGGTAGGGGCGCTCGTCGGGGAGGAGGGCCCTGGCGCGGTCGAGATCCTTGGCGCGGACGTGGGCATGGATCGTGTGGGCGAGGCCGGTGACGTCCTCGATGCCGGTGACCCACGCGTCGAGGTAGCGGTCGACGGCCTCGCCCCGCAGCCCGACCTGGAGCGAGCGCCACGCCAACGGGCGTGCGTGCAGGTCGCGTTCGGGGTCCCACTGGACGCGTACGGGGCAGCGGCGCATGTCCTGCCGCCACTGGTCGCGGGAGGCGTGCACCCGGTCGGTGTACGAGGAGAGCGCCGCGTGCGCCAGTGCCCAGTCCAGCCCCTCGCGGCGGATGCGGATGGCCAGCACCCGCTCCTGCCCGGGCGCGGTGGCCCACGCGCTCCGGTACATCATCCACAGGAACGACGGCTTGATCCACGTCATCCGGCCGCGTCCGTAGTCCGCCGGGAAGCGGCCGGCCGCGGCGGCGGGGAGTGCGATGGCCGGGGAGTACGCCTGGTAGACGGTGAGGGTGTCGGCGCTGTGGACGGCGCGGATGCCGCGGGTGGGCACGGCCGCGGGTACGGGCAGGGACGTGGACATGCCCGCATCGTCGCAGCCGCCCGGCGGGGTGGACCACCGGATTCCGTGCGGCCGCGGCCCGTGCGGGGGCCGGCCCCCGCACGCCTGCGGACCCCGCGGGTCAGCCCGTCGTGGTGACCCGGGCGGACAGGTGGACGAGGCGGGCCACGCCGAACTGGAGGATGAGCGGCAGCGTGTGGGCGGCGGTGACGCCGTGGACCGCCGTGAAGGTGACGGTCGGGCCGGTGCCGCCGAAGGTGACCGTCGTGCCGGTGGGCAGGTAGATGCCCGCGTCCATCATGCTGCCGCTGTCGCCGGTCACGCCTTTGGTGCTGCCGGCCAGGGTGCCGCGGCCCGCGTCCGGGGCGCCGACCATGTCGAGGTGCTCGGGCACCCCGCTGTCGTTGCGGACCGCCATCGTGAGGGTGCCGTTGCCCGCGCCGTCGAGGTGCGCGACGGCATCGGTGATGGTGAGGTCGACGTCGTCCTCGTGCACGGTGACCTGCCCGGGGGTGTCCGGTGCCGCCGTGGTCTCGGCCGGGGTCGCGTGCGACCCGGAGCCGGAGTCGGAGCAGGCCGTGACGAGTCCGGCGAGGACCGCCGCCACCGCGATCGCCCGGGCGGTGCGCACGGCTCCGGAGGCACGGAAGGCTCGGGCGGCGGTTCGGCGGTTTCGGCTCATTTACGCATCATGCCAAGCCGCGGGCCCGGCCCGGCGGGCGCCCCCGCCGTGTCGGGCCCCGAGTCGGGGCGGGGGCGCCGCGCCGGGCCGCGGAACGGGGCGGGTACGGCGCCCTGGACGCCGTCCCGCCCGCGCCGGTGCGTACCGCTCAGCCGCCCGCGGCCAGCTCGGCGCGCACCTCGCGCGCCGCCGCGACCAGGTGCTCCAGCGAGGTACGCGCCTCCGGCCAGCCGCGGGTCTTCAGCCCGCAGTCCGGGTTGGCCCACAGGCGTTCCGCGGGGATCGCGGCCAGGCCCTGGCGCAGGAGCGCGGTCAGCTCGGCGGTGCCGGGCACCCGGGGCGAGTGGATGTCGTAGATCCCGGGCCCGGCCTCGCGCGGGTAGCCGTGCGCGGCCAGCTCGTCCGCCACCTGCATGTGGGAGCGGGCGGCCTCCAGGCTGATCACGTCCGCGTCGAGGTCGTCGATGGCCTGCACGATGTCGCCGAACTCGGCGTAGCACATGTGGGTGTGGATCTGGGTGTCCGGGCGGACCCCGGCGGTGGTGAGGCGGAACGCCTCGGTGGCCCAGGCGAGGTAGGCGGGCCGGTCGGCGGTACGCAGCGGCAGGGTCTCGCGCAGCGCGGGCTCGTCGACCTGGATGACCGCGGTGCCGGCCGCCTCCAGATCGGCGACCTCGTCGCGCAACGCGAGCGCGACCTGGCGGGCGGTGTCGGCGAGCGGCAGGTCGTCGCGGACGAAGGACCAGGCCAGCATCGTGACCGGGCCGGTGAGCATCCCCTTGACCGGGCGCGGGGTGAGCGACTGCGCGTAGGAGGTCCACGCGACGGTCATCGGCGCGGGCCGCGAGACGTCGCCGGCCAGGATCGGCGGGCGTACGTAACGGGTGCCGTAGGACTGCACCCAGCCGTGCCGGGTGGCGAGGTAGCCGGTCAGCTGCTCGGCGAAGTACTGCACCATGTCGTTGCGTTCGGGTTCGCCGTGCACGAGGACGTCCAGCCCCGCCTGCTCCTGGAAGGCGATCACCTCGCGGACCGCGGCGGCCATCCGCTCCTCGTACCCGGCGGCGTCGATCCGCCCGGCCCGCAGGTCGGCGCGGGCCGCGCGCAGGTCGTCGGTCTGCGGGAACGACCCGATGGTGGTGGTCGGCAGCGGCGGCAGGGCGAGGCGTTCGCGCTGCGCCGCGGTGCGCCGGGCGTACGGCTGGGAGCGGCGGTCCCAGGAGGTGTCCGCGGCGTCGACGGCCGCGGCGCGGGCGCGCACCGCCGGGTCGTGCACCAGCGCGGAGTGCGCGCGGGCCGCCAAGTGCGCCCGGGCGGCCGACAGTTCGGCCGCGATCGCTCCGGTGCCGTGGGCCAGGCCGCGGGCGAGCGTGACGACCTCGGCGGTCTTCTGCCGGGCGAAGGCGAGCCAGCGCAGCACCTGCGGGTCGATGTCCTTCTCGGCCGCGGTGTCGAGCGGCACGTGCAGCAGCGAGCAGGACGGGGCGACGTCCACCCGGCCGGCCAGGCCCAGCAGGGTGCCGAGGGTGGACAGCGAGGCGGCGAGGTCATCGATCCACACGTTGCGGCCGTCCACCACGCCCGCGACCAGCCGCCTGCCGGGCAGGCCGCCGACGGCCGCGAGGTCGTCCAGGTTGGCGGCCCCCGGCCCGGTGAAGTCCAGCGCCAGGCCCTCGACCGGCGTCCTCGCGAGCACCGGCAGCGCCTCGCCGAGCCTCCCGAAGTACGACGCGACCAGCAGCTCCGGCCGATCGGTGAGCCCGCCCAGTTCGCGGTACGCGCGGGCCACGGCGTCCAGTTCGGCCGGGGTGCGGTCCTGCACCAGCGCGGGCTCGTCGAGCTGGACCCAGCGCGCGCCGGCCGCCCGCAGGTCGGCCAGCACCTGCGCGTACACCGGCAGCAGCCGGTCCAGCAAGGTCAACGGGTCGAAGTCCGCGCCCACTTCGGGCGCCGGCTTGGCCAGCAGCAGATAGGTCACCGGGCCGACCAGCACCGGCCGGCCGTCCAGCCCCATCTCCCGCGCCTCCCCCAACTCGGAGACCTGCTTGGCCGAGTCGGCGGTGAAGACGGTGTCCGGACTCAACTCCGGTACCAGGTAGTGATAGTTGGTGTCGAACCACTTGGTCATCTCCAGCGGCGCCGTGTCCCGCGTGCCCCGGGCCATTGCGAAGTAGCCGTCCAGGGCGCCCCTCCGCAGCAGGGCCCGGTGCCGCTCGGGCACCGCGCCGACCATCACGCTGGTGTCCAGCATGTGGTCGTAGTACGAGAAGTGACCGGTCGGCACCTCCCCGAGGCCGGCCTCGGCGAGCTGCCGCAGGGTCGTACGGCGCAGCTCGGCGGCTGTCCGCCGGAGGGCATCGGCCTTGACCCGGCCCTTCCAGTAGCCCTCGACGGCCTTCTTCAACTCCCGGTCCGGTCCCTGCCGCGGGTAGCCGTACACGGTGGCCCGGAGCCGGGGCGGCGGGGGCGCGGAAGCGGCGGGCGTGGCGGGTGTCTGCGGTGTCACTGGGGCTCTCCTTCGCGAGCGTGTGTCCCGAACGGTTCCGGGGACCGCGCGGGGCGCGAAGGAGCGGCGGGCCGGGCGGTCGCGCACACGAGGTGCCGCCGCTTCGTCCCGTACGCCGACCCGCCCTCGGGGTCACCGGATCTCCGCGCGCGCCGGGGCGCGCACGGGCAACGGGCAGGTCTTCGGACTCACGAGCACGTACTCCCGGCCGGGCCGGACGTACACCTACTGGCCGTCGCTTCCCAGGTCCGTACCCGGACCCAGTGCGTATGACGGCGGTCGTTCCCGCTCACCGCTGCGGGGCAGTCCCGGATTCCCACCGGGTTCCCTCTTACGACGCGCCCCGCCTGGCGGGCGGGAGCGAACCAGCTGCTCCTGCCAGCCTAGTGCCGTGGCAGGAAAGGTTCACCGTTTCGCGGCACCCGGCACGGCACCTGTCCCCCTGCCTCCGGCGGGAGGACAGGTGCCCCCAGCGTTGTGGGAGCCGCATGAGTACGCATGCACCGCACCGGACACCGCGAACCAGGCAGACCTTTCCGGCCACGGCACTGGACGCAAGCCGCCCCACCCGCGTGCCGATCGCTACGCCGCAGTCCGCGCCGGGAGCATCGGGAGCGCGAGGCCGTCCGGCTGACCGGCGCGCTGGGCGAAGGCCGAGGCCATCTCGGCGGGCACCGGCCCGAGGCCGAGCACGGCGCCGGCGGCACAGGTCGCCAGGTCGTGCCACACCCGCATCCGGCGGAGCATCGCGTGGTCGCCGCCGGGCAGTTCGTAGCGGGCCACCTGCGCGCCCGCCGCGCGGGCGTCGACCGCCATCTGCAGCGACTCGGCGGGCGAGGTGACGCGGTCGCCGGTCGCGTGCGCGAACACCAGCCGGCGGGACTCCAGTTGGGCGACCGGTTCGCCCGGCGGGCACCACGGGGCCAGCGCGACCACCCCGACCACGTCCGCGGCCCCCGCCGCGCGCAGGGCGGCCCTGGCACCCATGGAGTGCCCGATCAGTACGGTCGGGGCGCCGCCGGTCAGCTTCACCAGCCGCTCCACCGCCTCGGCGGCGTCGTGCGCGGCGTCCGCCCGCTCGCCGTTCCACCCCCGGAACCGGTACCGGGCCTCCGCGACGGCCACCCCCCGCCCCTCGGTGGCCCGCGTCACCGCCGCCGCGAAGGGCCGCATCCGCAGCCCGGGCGCGTTCAGCCGCGACGGGCCCCTGGCGTCCTGCTCGTACCCGCCGTGCAGCAGCAGCACTGCCCCATCCACCTCCCGAGGCATCCGCCGCACGGCCAGCCGCCCCCCAGCGCTCTCCCTCACACCCACCCTCCCTCACCCCCGAGCCCCCCAGTCTCCTCCCCCGAGCCCTTGCCAGGGGCGCGAGGAACGGCGCGAGCAACCACCGGCGGCCTGCAGGTCCGGCGACAACCGTCCGTACCGATTGGTGCGGTCCGCCCGCGGTGGCGGCCAGCGGCCCCGTCAGCGGCGCTGGTGGCACCTCCCAGCCGCCAGGCTGGGGGAGGAACGGCGCGAGCAACGCCCCACCGCCGGATGGTCCGGCGACAACCGTCCCTACCGATTGGCTCGGTCCCGCCCCGAAGCCTCCGCACTCACGACCCCTTCCGGGCCCGCGCCCCCCGTCCCCCGGCCACCGCAACCCCTTCCGCCCGCACCCGCCGCGCCTTCGCCGCCTTGCCCAGCGCAGCAAAATCCCGCTCGTTCTGATCCGCGTACGCCTCCGCGAACGCCGCGACCGCCCGGTCGAAGACGTCCCCGCGCCCGAGGTACGCGGCGATGGCGATCCGGTCGCCGGACCGGGCATGCGCGCGGGCCAGCGTCGCCCCGCACAGCTCGCCGAAGACGCCCATGCCGCGCGGCACCATCCGCGAGGGGTCGACCACTCCCTTCCAGTCGCGCAACTGCCGTACGTAGAAGTCGCGTTGCACCCCGTCCATGCCCAGCGTCCGCTCCCACCCGAGGAAGATGTCCCCGGCCGACTGCATGAGCCGCTGCCCGACCACCACCCGCTTGCCCTGGAGGGCGTAGCGGCTCGCGCCCGCGTAGGGGGCCAGCACCGACGTGTCGGCCTCCTTGGCCTGGAGGAAGAGCGGGTCCCCGCTGTCGCGGCCGATCAGCAGCATCACCCAGCAGCGGGTGCCGACGCTGCCGACCCCGACCACCTTGCGCGCCATGTCCACCACGCCGAACTGCTCCAGCAGGTGCTGGCGGTCGGGCTCCAGGGTTCGCCGGTAGCCGCCGAGCAGCTCCCGCAGCAGGTCCTCGACCCGCTCGGCGTCCGCGCCGGGCAGCAGGTCCTCGAGCCGGGTGAGCATCGGCGGGTCGGAGACGATCCGCTGCCTGCCGCCGACGACCTCGGTGAGTTTGCGTGCGGCCTGGAGGCTGTCGCGGCCGCGCGCCTTCGCGAGTTCCGAGGACAGCCGCTTGCGCCCGCGCGCCTGCAGCCGCCCCGCGGCCAGCGACTGGAGCAGCTCGGCGTCCGCCTTGGCGTACCAGACGTCGAGGTCGCGCATCCCGGCGAAGCGCCGCATCTGCTCGCGGTAGGACCTGACCGTTCCGCGCACGATCGATCGCCGCTCCCCGTCGTCGAAGCCGTTCTCCCGCGCGGCGATCACCATGCTGGTGGCCAGCCGCTTCACGTCCCACTCCCAGGGCCCGGGCAGCGTCTCGTCGAAGTCGTTGATGTCGAAGAGCAGGTTGCGCTCGGGGGAGGCGAGCAGGCGGAAGTTCATCAGGTGGGCGTCGCCGCACAGCTGGGTGCGCAGCCCGGAGCCGGGGGTGCGGGAGAGGTCCTCGGCCATGATCGCGGCGGCGCCCCGGTAGAAGCGGAACGGCGATTCGAGCATCCGGCCGTACCGGATCGGCACCAGTTCCGGCAGCCGGGTGGCCGACTGGCGCTCCAGGGTCTCCACCGGGTCGGTGCGGTCCGGGGCCGGGGCGAACTCCGCGTGCGAGGAGCGCGGCGCGTCCGCCCGCGCCGCCCGGCCGAGCCGGGCCCGCTCCTCGGGGGACCGCATGGCCGCGCCGCTCACGGTGGCCACCCCGCCGGACCCGGCCTCGTCCTCCCGGTCCCGGTCGACGCCCGTCGGCTCGGCCGCAGCCTTCCGCCCGGTCCCGGTCCCGCGCTTCGCCTTCGTCGCCTCGGTCTGCTTCATCGCCGGACCTTCCTGACGCCCGCGCGGAGGAACCCCAGGCTCCGCACCCGATAGACACCGTTTTGTCCGGACTCTACGACACCCCTTCACGGCCGACCTCCCGGAGGAGCCCATGCCGGGGCCTGCGTCCGTCGAGGTGTCCGTCGAGGCATACCCACAGGGGGTGCCCGCAGGGCAGGATGCGGGCAGGCCGACCACGAGGAGCAGTCGTGATAACCGAGCCGGAACTGACCGGGGGCTCCGAGGAGTCCGGGCCCGACGTGATCGGCGACGCCGGCGACCGCCCCCCCGGCCGCCTCGCCCGCCGGCGGCACTGGACCTGGGGCGCCGGCGGGCTCCTGGTCGCCTCCGTGCTGTGGATGATCGGCCTGCACGTCTACGACGACCACCGGGACACCGGCCCCGACCTGCACGGCTACGCGCTCGGCGCCAGCCCCTGCTCGGACGGCAGCCTCGACCCGCTCACCCGGGCCCTCGGGGCCACCGACAGCGAGGCGGTCACTCCCGCCGCCGCCCACCTGGGCCCGGCGCTGGACCAGATCCACTGCACCCTGTCGGTCGGGTCCCGCACGCCCGGCACCGTCACCAGCAGGTACCAGGTGTTCGTCACGATCGACCTGCACAAGAGCACCGATCCGCGCGCCGAGTTCGACGACCAGCGCGGCCTGGACACCGGCGACCTCAATCCCGCCGAGGCCGACTCCTCCGTTCCGGGGATCGGCGACGAGGCGTACCTGCTGACCATCAGCTCGCAGACCGAGGAACTGCGGGTACGGCACGGCGGCGCCGTCTTCTCCGTCACCCTGACCGGCTTCAACGACATCGCCCCCGATCCGGCCGTGGCGAACTCGCTGCAGGGCACCCCGCCCAGCCCCGACGACCTGAGCCGGTACCGTTCGGCGCTGGTCGCGTCCATGCGGGACGTGATGGCGGCGCAGCGGCGGCACTGACCCCGAGCCCCCTGCGGCGGCCGTGTGAGCTGCGTCCCTTCGCGTGCCGGGGGAGGTGTGCTAGCCTGGCAATTGTTGCGGTTGTGGTACCCATGAATTCTGTGTGCGCCTGACGGGATGTGACCCTCGGGCGCATTTTGTTTTCCGGCCTCCAGATGGGGTTCATTGCAGCGACGCCGAACGCGTGACGTGCGGGTTCGGGAACTGCACCTATCAGAGGAAGTTAGACATGGCAACCGGTACCGTGAAGTGGTTCAACTCGGAAAAGGGCTTTGGCTTCATCGAGCAGGACGGCGGCGGCGCCGACGTCTTCGCCCACTACTCGAACATCGCCACCTCGGGCTTTCGTGAGCTCCAGGAAGGCCAGAAGGTGACCTTCGACGTCACGCAGGGCCAGAAGGGCCCGCAGGCGGAGAACATCGTCCCCGCCTGATCGCGGACGACGCACCACCTGGGGCCGGGTCCCGCTGCAATCGGGCGCGGGGCCCGGCCCTCGCCGTACCCGGGTGCGCTTTTCGAACGGACCACGGAATACCGTGTCCCCCGTTCGCCGCGTACCCGGGGTCCCGGTGCTCCCCAGCGTTCTCCGGGGTCCCCCCCGTGTTCCACGCTTTTCCCGCGTCCCCCGCAGTTCACCTTTCGCTGCGGTCCGACTCCTCCGCTGTTCATCTCCGGCTCGTTCTGCGGGTCTCCGCCTGATGTCACTTTGCGGAGTCTTTTTCGGCACGCGCCGCCTTCGAGGAAGGCTTCACGCATGCCCGAAAGAAACCGGCAGTCCACATCGGGTGGCCCCGCCCGCCCCCGCCGCCGCTCCCGTGCTCCCCAGCAGGGTGCCGGCCGTACCGGTGCGCCCCGGGGGTCAGCCCGCGGCGGCGCCCGCCCGGCCGACACCGGCTCCGACGAGCCGAGCCTGATCGTCACCGGCACGCCCGCCCCGCCGGCCGTCACCACCTTCGCCGAGCTCGACCTGCCGACGCCGCTGTCCGAGGAACTGACCCGGCAGGGCGTCAGCGTGCCGTTCCCGATCCAGGGCGCCACGCTGCCCAGCTCACTGGCCGGGCGCGACGTCCTCGGCCGCGGGCGCACCGGGTCCGGCAAGACCCTCGCCTTCGGGCTGGCCATGCTCGCCCGTACCGCCGGCCACCGCGCCGAGCCGCGCCGGCCGCTCGCGCTGGTGCTGGTGCCCACCCGCGAGCTCGCCCAGCAGGTCACCGACTCCCTGACGCCGTACGCCCGGGCCCTGCACCTGCGGATGGCCACGGTCGTCGGCGGGCTGTCGATCGGCCGCCAGGCCGCGGCGCTGCGCGGCGGCGCGGAGATCGTCGTCGCCACGCCCGGCCGGCTGCGCGACCTCGTCGAGCGCGGCGACTGCGCGCTCGACCAGGTCGTGATCACCGTGCTCGACGAGGCCGACCAGATGGCCGACATGGGCTTCCTGCCCCAGGTCACCGCGCTGCTGCGGCAGGTGGTGCCGGGCAGCCAGCGGATGCTCTTCTCCGCGACCCTCGATCGCAACGTCGACACCCTCGTGCGACGGTTCCTGTCCGACCCGGTGGTGCACGCGGTGGACCCGTCGGCCGGCGCCGTCTCCACCATGGAGCACCACGTGCTCCACGTGACCGGCGAGGACAAGCGCGACGCCACGGTGCGGATCGCCGCCCGCGACGGACGGGTGCTGCTCTTCCTGGACAGCAAGCGCGCCGTGGACCGGCTCGCCAAGACCCTGCTGGCCAGCGGGGTGCGGGCGGCCGCGCTGCACGGCGGGAAGTCCCAGCCGCAGCGCACCCGGACCCTCACCCAGTTCAAGAGCGGCGAGGTGACCGCCCTGGTGGCCACCAACGTCGCGGCGCGCGGCATCCACATCGACGACCTGGACCTGGTGGTCAACGTCGATCCGCCCGCCGACCACAAGGACTACCTGCACCGCGGCGGCCGGACCGCCCGCGCGGGTGCCTCCGGCCGGGTCGTGACGCTGGTGCTGAGCGACCAGCGCCGCGACATGGAGCGGCTGATGGCCAAGGCCCGGATCACCCCGCACACCGCGAAGGTGCACTCCGCGGACGACGAGCTGGCCCGGATCACCGGTGCCCGGGTGCCCTCCGGGGTGCCGGTCGTGATCACGGTGCCCACGGCGGAACCGCGTTCCGCCGGCGCCTCCACCGGACGCGGCGGCAGCAGGCGGCGGCCGCGCGGCAGCGGCGCACCCGCCACGGGCGCGGCCCGGGGCGGCGCGGGCCGCGGCGGCTCCGGCCGCACCGGCGGCGGGACCTCCGCGGGCCGGGGCGGTGGCGGGACCTCCGCCGGCCGGGGTGGTGGCGGGTCCTCCGCGGGCCGCACCGGCGGCGCCCGCTCCTCCTCCGGCGCGCGCACCGCCCAGCCCCGCCGGCGTGCCGCGTGAACCCCACGTCCGACACGGCCGCGACGGCCGTCTCGGTACCGCCCGTCGAGGCGGCTGCCTGCGACAGCAGCGACTTCTCCGTGCTGGTCCGGCGGATCACCGACTCCGGACTGATGCGGCGCCGGCCCGGCTACTACGTGGCCAGGATCGGCGGGGTCGCCGTGCTGTACGCGGCCGCGTGGACGGTGTTCGCGCTGCTCGGCCCCACCTGGTGGCAGCTCGCCGTCGCGGTCGTGCTCGGGGTGCTCTTCTCCCAGATCGCGCTGGTCGCCCATGACATAGCGCACCGCCAGGTGTTCCGGCTGCGTCGGCCCAGCGAGACCGCCGGGCGGATAGCGGGCAACCTGTGCGTGGGCATGAGCTACGGCTGGTGGCAGGACAAGCACACCCGCCACCACGCCAATCCCAACCACGAGGAACTGGACCCGGACGTCAGTCCCGACATCCTGGTCTGGTCGCAGGGCCAGGCCCGCAACGCCCGCGGCGTCGCGCGCTGGATCGGCGGACGCCAGGCGTACTGGTTCTTCCCGCTGCTCACCCTCGAGGGCATGAACCTGCACGTGGCCGGGGTCCGGGCGCTGTTCGGGCCCGCGTACAAGCAGCGCACCCTGGAGGCGGTGCTGCTCGGCGCCCACATCGTCGCCTACATCACCGCGCTGCTGCTGATCCTCCCGCCCCTCCAGGCCCTGGCGTTCGTCGCCGTCCACCAGGCGGTGTTCGGCGTCTACATGGGCTGCACGTTCGCGCCCAACCACAAGGGCATGCCGACCCTGACCGGCAAGGACCGCCCGGACTTCCTGCGCCGCCAGGTGCTCACCTCGCGCAACGTGCGCGGCGGGATGCTGATCGATGTCGTGCTCGGCGGGCTGAACTACCAGATCGAGCACCACCTCTTCCCGAGCATGCCCACACCCCATCTGCGCCGCGCCCAGCCGATCGTGCGGGCGTACTGTGCGGAACTGGGCATCCCCTACGCCGAGAGCGGGCTCCTGGCCTCCTACGCCCAGGCCCTGCGCCACCTGCACCACGTCGGCGCGCCGCTGCGCTCCGCCGCCACCGTCTGACCTTCCCCGTCCTCTCACCCCCTGTCGAGGCATGATGCGTGTCACCATCGCCCGCCGTCACTTCTACTTCCACCCGGCCGAGGTCGAGAAGGCGATGAACGGCGTCGCCCCCGAACCCGTCACCGGCGGTTCGGTCGACATCGGCGGGGTCCGCTACCCGCTCATGCAGGTCGGCGCGGTCATCACCCGCCAGGACCGGCGGGACTTCAACGCCGGCGAGGTGCAGCGGGCCATGCAGGCGCTCGGCTTCCCCCTGCACGCCGCGACCAGCCAGTAGGCCCCTCCCGACCGTCCCCCGCCGTTCGCCGGCGGGGGACGCGGCACGGCTGGGCGGCAAAGGTGCCGGGTGCTGTTCCCGGCGCCGCTGGATAATGCCCGGCAGGCGTACTCCGCAGAGATCCGCAGAGAGGTGGATGCCGTGGTGCAGCAGGTTCGGGGTGTGGTGGCGCGGGACAAGGGCGGGGCGGTGGCGGTCGAGACGATCGTCGTGCCCGACCCGGGACCGGGCGAGGCGGTGGTCGCGGTGCAGGCGTGCGGGGTGTGCCACACGGACCTGCACTACCGGGAGGGCGGCATCGGCGACGACTTCCCGTACCTGCTCGGACACGAGGCGGCCGGCGTGGTCGAGGCGGTGGGCCCGGGAGTGACCGAGGTCGAGCCCGGCGACTTCGTGGTGCTGAACTGGCGTGCGGTGTGCGGGCGTTGCCGTGCCTGCCGGCGCGGGCGGCCCTGGTACTGCTTCGACACGCACAACGCCCGGCAGAAGATGACGCTGCTGGACGGCACGGAGCTGTCGCCCGCACTGGGCATCGGCGCGTTCGCCGAGAAGACGCTGGTCGCCGCGGGGCAGTGCACCAAGGTCGACCCGGCGGCGTCACCCGCCGCAGCGGGCCTGCTCGGCTGCGGCGTGATGGCCGGGCTCGGCGCGGCCCTGAACACCGGGAACGTGGGCCGGGGCGACTCGGTCGCGGTCATCGGCTGCGGCGGCGTCGGCAACGCGGCCGTGGTCGGCGCCCGGCTGGCGGGCGCCGCGCGGATCATCGCGGTGGACGTCGACGACCGCAAGCTCGCCACCGCGCACCGGCTGGGTGCCACGCACACCGTCAACTCCCGTACGGACGAGCCGGTCGAGGCGATCCGCGAGCTGACCGGCGGCTTCGGCGCCGACGTGGTCATCGAGGCGGTCGGCCGCCCCGAGACGTACCAGCAGGCCTTCTACGCGCGGGACCTGGCCGGGACCGTGGTGCTGGTCGGCGTGCCCACCCCGGAGATGAAGCTCGAACTGCCGCTGCTGGACGTGTTCGGCCGTGGCGGCGCGCTGAAGTCGTCGTGGTACGGCGACTGCCTGCCGTCCCGCGACTTCCCGATGCTGATCGACCTCTACCTGCAAGGCCGCCTGGACCTGGACGCGTTCGTCACCGAGACCATCGAACTCACCGACGTGGAGCAGGCGTTCGCGCGGATGCGGGACGGCGACGTGCTGCGCTCGGTGGTCGTGCTCGAATAGGGCCGCAGGCCTTCCGCCACCCGCCGGCCCCGTTGCGACATCCGTCGGAACGGGGCCGGCGCGGTGAACCGTCCGTCGTCGGTCGTACGGTCGGGCGGTCAGGCGGCGAGTGCGGGGTGCAGCACCACCTTCGTGAAGCCCTCCACCCGCATGTCGAACTTCTCGTACGCCATCGGCGCCTGCTCCAGCGGGAGTTCGTGGCTGACGACCAGGCTGGGCCGGGCCCGCCCGGCGGTGATCAGGTCGCGCAGCCGGCGGTTGTAGCGCTTGACGTCGCACTGCCCGGTGCCCATCCGCAGGCCCTTCTCGAACATCTTGCCGATCGGGACGAGCAGCCGGCCGTGCCGCGCGTCCTCGTCGGACGCGCCGGGGTCGGAGGGCACGTAGAGGCCCGGGACGCCGATCGCGCCGGTCGGGCGGACGGTGTCGACCAGGGCGTTGAGCACGGTCCCGGGCTCCTCGTTGCCCGCGTCGTGCGCCTGTGCCTGGTAGCCGACCGCGTCGATGCCCTTGTCGGTGCCCTCGCCCTCGGTGAGGTCGCGGATCTGCTCGACCGGGTCGCCTTCGGTGTAGTCGACCGCCGTCGCGCCGACGCACTCGGCCTTCGCCAGCCGCTCGGGCACCCGGTCGACCACGAAGACCCGGGACGCGCCGCGCAGCAGTGCGGAGTAGCCGGCCATCAGCCCCACCGGCCCCGCGCCGTAGACCGCGACCGAGTCGCCGGGGGCGACGTCGGCCAGCTCGCAGCCGTGGAAGCCGGTCGGGAAGATGTCGGCGAGCAGCACGAAGTCGGTCTCGAACTGGTCGCCCGGCGGCAGCTTCAGGCAGTTGAAGTCGGCGAACGGCACCCGCAGGCGTTCGGCCTGGCCGCCGGGGTACGGGCCCATCGCCACGTAGCCGTACGCGCCGCCGGCGAAGCCCGGGTTCACCGTGAGGCAGAAGGCGGTGCGGCCGGCCACGCAGTTCCTGCAGAACCCGCAGGCCACGTTGAAGGGCATGACCACGCGGTCGCCGACCGCCAGGGACGTCACGCCCGCGCCGACCGCCTCGACGACGCCCAGGTTCTCGTGGCCGAAGACGATGCCGGACTCGGCCGCGGTGCGCCCCTCGTACATGTGCAGGTCGGATCCGCAGATCGCGGACGACGTGATGTGGACGATCACGTCGGCGGGATGCTCGATGACCGGGTCGTCGACCTCGGTGACCGCGACGGAGAAGGGTTTCTCGTAGACGACAGCCTTCATGTTCACCACCTCCGTGGTCCTTCCAGCGAACACCCGCGGGCGAGGAGGCTCAAGGCGGCGGCGCACGCGCAGCGTGAGGCGGCGGGCACGGAACCCCTCCGGCGCCCCGTCGCGGCCGGGCGCCGAGGGGGTACCGGGGCGGCGCGGCGGTGCCAGACTGGCGGGAGGGAGCCACACGAGGGGGCGGCGATGGGGATCTACACCGACCGGGTCCTGCCGCGGCTGATCGACGCGGCCTGCGGGTCGCGGCAGGCCGCGGTGCTGCGCCGCCGGGTCTGCGCGGAGCTGGCCGGGACCGTGGTGGAGATCGGCTTCGGCTCGGGGCTCAACGTGCCCTTCTACCCGCCCGGCGTGACGCGGGTCGACGCCGTCGAGCCCTCCGACAGCGGCTGGCGGCTCGCCCGCTCCCGGCTGTCGGTCTCGGCCGTACCGGTGCTGCGGTCGGGTCTGGACGGCCAGGCGCTGCCGTTCGCCGACGCGACCTTCGACGCGGCCGTCTCCACCTGGACGCTGTGCACGATCCCGGACCCCGACGCGGCGCTGCGCGAGGTGCGGCGCGTGCTGCGCCCCGGCGGCGTGCTGCGGTTCGCCGAGCACGGCCTGGCCCCCGACGAGGACGTACGGCGCTGGCAGCGGCGGCTCGAGCCCCTCCAGCGGCGCGTGGCCGGCGGCTGCCGGCTCACCCGGCCGATCCCTGACCTGCTCACCGGCGCGGGCTTCACGCTCGCCGAGCTGGACGTCTTCTACGAGGAGGGGACGCCGCGCTTCGTCGGCGCGATGTCGCTGGGCGTGGCCGTGGCGCCGTCCGGATCGGACAGACAGGAGTCACCCTCGGTGAAGGCGGAGCGCGCGTCGGCCACGCAGGGCTCGGCATCGGCGACGCAGGACTCGGCGTCCGTGACGCAGGACCCGTCGGCGGAGGATTCGCCGAGCTGAGCGCAGGCGGCGGTCCGCAGCAGTTCGTACAGCGTCTCGCGCTGCGCCTCGTCGAGGACACCCAGGACGTCGTCCTCGGCGCCGGAGAGCGCGAACTCGGCGTCGGCCAGCCGCTGGGCGCCTGCGTCGGTGAGGCGGACCACGTGGCGGCGCCGGTCCTCCGGTGAGCGGTGCCGCTCGACCAGGCCGTCGGCTTCGAGTTCGTTGAGCAGCCCCACGACGTTGGCGCGGTCCAGCGTGAGGGTCGCGGACAGGGCCTGCTGGGTGCTGCCGTGCCGGTCCCGCAGCACGGTGAGCGCCAGCAGGTGGCGCGGCCGCAGGCCCAGCTGGGCCAGGGCGGACTCCCCGCGCAGCCGCATGCGCCGCGCGAGCTGGTCGAGGAGCGCTCCGGACCGCCTCGGGGACTGGTTCCGCACGGGCAGGGCCATCCGCAAAGTCTACCCGGACGTCAAGAAGAGTGGTGTGCTATAAATCGTTGGTGTTGCACAAACTATCTATGGAAGGCCAACGACATGCCCCATCTCCTCCACATCGACGCGAGCATCCAGGGCGAGCGGTCCGTCAGCCGGAAACTGACCGCGCGCGCCGCAGCCAAGTGGCAGGACACCCACCCGGGCGGGACCGTCACCTACCGTGACCTGGGCGCACACCCGCTTCCGCACCTGATCCCCGCGTCCGTGCACGCCGGTGCCGTGCCCGCCGCCGACCGCACCCCCGAGCAGGCCGCCGCCTGGGCGCTGAGCGAGGAGATCATCGGCGAGGTCAAGGCCGCCGATACGGTGCTGTTCGGCCTGCCGCTCTACAACTTCGGCGTTCCCAGTGGCGTCAAAACCTGGGTCGACCACCTGATCGTGCCGGGGCTCTCGCTGGACGCGGAGACGATGGCGCCGCTGCTCGGCGGGCGCGAGATGATCGTGCTGGCGTCCCGCGGGGGCGGTTACGGCGCGGGTACGCCCCGCGAGGGCTGGGACCACGCCGAGCCCTGGTTGCCGCACGGTGTGTCCATGACGGGGCTGGAGCCGCGGTTCATCACCGCGGAGTTGACGCTGGCCGGGAGCAACCCGGCGATGGCCGAGCTTTTGCCGTTGGCCGAGGCGAGTCTGGCGGCGGCGGAGGCGGAGATCGACGAGATCTGGAAGCCCTGACGGGGGTTGCCCGCGCCTCTGGGAGGTGCCCCCACGCGCCCCTGGGTAGGTGCAGGTCTCCCGCGGGGGCCGGTGCGCTGACGCGCCGGTGATGCGGGAGAAGGGCAACTCAAGGGGCGCGGGGGACGGCGCGGGTCACCCACAGCGCGCGGGCACTGTGCGACGGACCGAGCCACCCCGGGGGCGCGGGGGACGGCGCGGGTCACCCACCACCGGAGGGTGGTCCCGGGGCGGGCGGGATCACCCGTCGTCGGGGGTCACGCGCAAGACGTGATCACCGCATCGCTCACCGCACTCTGGTGCCGCGCCCCCTCGTGCCCGCCGGTGAGCAGGTCGGTGAGGTGGACGAAGACGAGGCCGCGGCCGGGATCCGCCCAGGCAAGGCAGCAGTTGCTCCCGTTGTGCCCGAAGGCGTCCTCGCTGCTGTGCCGGCCCATGGGCCGGGCGTGGGCGGCGTCGCGGGGCGGACCGCCGAGCTGGAACCCCTGGGCCCAGCGGATCGGCAGCCGGATCACGCGGTCCACCTCGTCGTCGCTGGACAGCCGCCGCGCCTCGCGGACGGTGTCGGGTGCCAGCACCCGGGTGCCGTCCAGCTCACCCCCGCGCAGCAGCATCGCGTAGAAGCGGGCGAGGTCGCGGGCGGTCACGGAGACACCGGCGGACGGGATGACCGCGCGGCGCGTGGCGCGACGGTTGAGGGCGCGGCCGCTGAGGCGTGCGGCGGTGCCGCGCCCGCGGACGGGGACGTGCCGGGACCAGGCGCCGTCGGGCAGTCCGAGGTGCAGGTCGCGCAGCCCGAGCGGTGCGAGGAACTCGGTGCGCAGGAGTTCCCGCGGCGGCGTGCCGGTGACGCGCCGGACGAGTTCCCCGAGCACGAAGCCGTAGATGATCACCTGGTACGCGGGTGCCTGGCCGGGCGGGTGCCGCAGCGGGGCCCGCTCGATGCCCCGGACCGAGCGCTCCCAGTCGGTCATCGCCAGCGCGTCGCCGAGCATGCCGCGCGCGGTGGACATGCCCGAGCGGTGCTGGAGGACCTGCCGTACGGTGACCGCTTCCTTGCCGTGCTCGCCGAACTCGGGCCAGTGCCGGGACACCGGGTCGTCGAGGGCGAGCCCGCCCCGCTCGGCGAGGAGGTGGACCAGCAGGGCCACCAGGGGCTTGCCCGCGGAGAAGGTCAGGAAGAGCGCGTCCGGGTCGCAGCCGAAGGAGCGGTCCAGCAGCACCTTGCCGTCGCGCAGCACGCACAGCTGGGACACCGCGCCCCGGGCCCGTACCAACTCCGTCACCCGGCCCAGCCGTTGCCGGTCCACGCCCACGTCCTCGGGCGGGCACTCCGTCCAGTCCATCACGCCCCCTCGGCCCTCACACCCGTGTCTACCGGCCGGGACTCCCGCTGTCCACGGCCCCCGGGAGCGCCGGGTTCGGACGGGCGTGCGGAGGGTGAACCCGGGGGGAACCCGGTGTGGCGGGGGGCGGGCGGCGGCAGGCTGTCGGGGGGTCCGGGGTGCGGGCCGGATCAGGTGGGGGAGGACGTGTGACGGTCGAGGAAGCAGCTCCCACCGCCGGCGGCACCCGGAGGGGCGTGCCGCGCCACGTCGCCTGCGTGATGGACGGGAACGGCAGGTGGGCGGCGGCCCGCTCGTTACCGCGGACGTCCGGTCACCAGGCCGCCGAGACGACGGTGATCGACGTCATCGAGGCCGCGCGGGCCGCGGGCGTGCGGTGGCTGAGCCTGTACGCGTTCTCCACCGAGAACTGGCAACGGCCCAGCGGCGAGGTCGACTTCCTGATGCGGCTGGTCCGCCGCGTGGTGCGCAAGCACGCCGCGCTGCTGCACGCGCGCGGCATCCGCTGCCGCTTCCTCGGGGTGGCGGACCCGCGGATCCCGGCGCCGCTGGCCCGTGACTTCGCCGACCTGACGACGCTGACCGGCACCAACCGGGGCATGACGCTGACCGTCGCGTTCGACCACGGCGGTCGCCGGGACATCGTCGAGGCCGCCCGCTCGCTGATCCGCAGCGGGTTGCCCGCGGACGCCGTCGACGAGCGGCACTTCGCGGCGCACCTGCCCTTTCCCGACACCCCCGACGTGGACCTGGTCATCCGGACCTCCGGCGAGCAGCGGATCTCCAACTTCATGCTCTGGCAGGTGGCCTACGCCGAGTGGATCTTCCCGCCGGTGCTGTGGCCCGACTTCCGCGCGCCGCACTTCCTGGAGTGCCTGCACGCCTACCGCCGCCGCGACCGCCGCTTCGGCGGCGTCACCCCGCGCTGACCCCGCCCTGACCCCGGACTGCCTCCGCCCACCCCCGTACCAACTGCTCTACCGCGCCGTACCGATGCCGCCCGCGAACGGAGACCCCACCCGTGACGGACACCCCCGCCCAGCAGCCCGCCTCCCTCTTCGGCCCCGACTCGCAGTTCCACCGCTTCTTCAACGATCCCCGCTGGGCACTGGCCGTGGTCAGGGCGACCGTCATGGAGGCCGCACATCCGCAGATCGGCGCGGCCCTGATCGACAACTCGTCCTTCGTGATGCACCCGTGGCGACGGCTGCGCAACACCCTGGTGAGCCTCCAGCGCATGTTCGGTCCCGACGAGGAGACGCGGCAGCGGGAGGCGGCGCGGCTCAACCGCCTGCACGCGCGGCTGAGCGGCACCGATGCGCGGGAGCGGCCCTACGACGCGATGGACCCGGAGGTCCGCGCCTGGGTGGTGGCCACCCTCTTCGAGAGCTCGGTCACGATGTGCCGGCTGAGCGGACAGCCGCTCGACCAGGCCACGATGGAGCAGCTCTACGCCGAATTCCGCGCGTTCCTGGACGTGTTGACGGACCGCCCGGACCATCTTCCGCCCACGTTGCCGGAGTTCTGGCGGTACTACGACCGCGTGGTCGAGGAGGAACTGGAGAACACCGAGGCGCTGCAGATCATCCTCTACAAGCTCTTCGACCACCTCCCGGCGCCGCCCGTGCTGGACGGCCTGCCCACCGTGTGGGCCGCCGGCCGCGCCCTCGCCGGCCCGCTGATCGGCACGATCACCGTGGCCTCCCTCCCCGAGCCGTTCCGGCGGCGGGCCGGCCTGCCCGAGACCCCGGGCGCGCAGGTGCTGATGCAGAGCGTCTACACGGCCGTCGGGCTGTCCCGCTTCCTGCCCGACGGCTGGCTGCGGACCGAGACCCTGACCAACCTGCTCTACCTGACCCCGGACAGCGACGACCCGCAGGCCGCCGCGCTCACCGCGGTGCGCGACCGGATGAAGCAGGCCGGCGCGCTGTTCCGGCTGGTCGCGCCGCTTCCCGAGCAGCGCGGACCGGCCGAGCCGGGCGGTGGTGGTGCGCCGCGCGGCAGCGGCGAGTTCTTCACCGCGGTGCTGGACCAGACCGGCGACGGTTATCTGGACTGGCCCGACCTCGCGTCCATGGCCCGGGAGGTGGCCTCCCGGCTCGATCTCGACGAGCCGGAGGAGACCCGGCTCTACAACGCCTACGCGGCCTGGTGGCGGGAGCTCCAGTCGGACCTCGACAGCGACGGCGACGGGCGGATCAGCAGGGAGGAGTACGTCGCGGCCGTCCCCTCGCTGGCCGGGCCCGCGCTGATCCGGGTGGCCGAGGTGCTTTTTGATGTCACGGACGCGGATGGGGATCAGGTCATCGACGCGGAGGAGTACCGGGCGCTGTTCCGGACCGGGTTCCGGCGGGTCGTGGGCGGTTCCGGCGGGAGCTGCTCGCGCAGCGCGTTCGTGAAGGAGTTCCTCTCCTTCATGGCGGGGCGGCAGCGTTCCACCGCGTACGATCCGCTGCTCACCGGGGCATAGGTCGGGCCGCACCAACGGGTGCGAACGGTTGGTGCCGGGCCTCGCGGTCGGTGGAGGGTTGCCCGCGCAGCCTCCCCCAGCGCCCCGGGTGGGGCCGCCGGGCGCGGCGAGTGCTTCCCCCAGGAGGACTCGTACTGGTCCTTCCGCGCGGCAGCGGTCAGGATGGGCGGCATGACTGTGACCGACCCGCGGCCGGCCTCGGTCGACGTCCTGATCGTGGGTGCCGGCATCTCCGGTATCGGCGCCGCCTACTACCTCCAGCGCGAGCACCCGCAGCGCAGTTACGCGGTGCTCGAGGCGCGCGAGGCGTCCGGCGGGACGTGGGACCTGTTCCGTTACCCGGGGGTCCGGTCGGACTCGGACCTGCACACCTTCGGGTATGCGTTCCGGCCGTGGCGGGACGGTCCTGCCATCGCCGGCGGCGACCGGATCCTCCGCTACCTGCGGGAGACGGCCGCCGAGTACGGCATCGACCGGCGGATCCAGTTCCGGTCGAAGGTGCTCGGGGCATCGTGGTCCTCGGCCGACGCGCGCTGGAGCGTGGAGGTCGAGGACACCGGCACCGGCGCGCGCCGGGTCGTGTCCTGCAACTGGATCTTCTGCGCCGGCGGCTACTTCCGCTACGACGAGGGCTTCATTCCACGCTTCGAGGGGCAGGAGCGGTTTCGCGGGCAGCTGGTCCACCCCCAGCACTGGCCGCGGGACCTGGCGTACGACGGCAAGCGGGTGCTGGTGATCGGCAGCGGCGCGACCGCGGTCACGCTCGTCCCCGCGCTGGCCGGGGCCGCCGCCCACGTGACCATGCTGCAGCGCACCCCCTCCTACGTGGTGGCGGTGCCGGCCGCGGACCGGCTCGCCCGGCTGCTGATCCGGGTGTTCGGCGAGCAGCGCGGCGACCGGCTGGCGCGGCGCAAGAACATCGTCCGCCAGCAGGCGTTCTACCGGCTCTCCCGGCGGTACCCGAAGGCCGTACGGCGGATCATCCGGCGCCTCAACGCGCGGCTGCTGCCCTCGGGTTATCCCGTCGACGAGCACTTCAACCCGCCGTACGACCCCTGGGACCAGCGGGTGTGCGCCGTGCCCGACGGCGACCTGTTCCGCGCCATCCGCCGGGGGACGGCCTCCGTGGTCACCGACCGGATCGCGTCGTTCACCGCGACCGGTGTCCTGCTCGCGTCCGGCCGCACGCTGGACGCGGACGTCGTCGTCACCGCCACCGGCCTGAACCTCCAGGCGATGGGCGGCATGGCGCTGACCGTGGACGGGCGGCCGGTCCACCTCGCCGACGCGATCGCCTACAAGGGCATGATGCTCTCCGGGGTGCCGAACTTCGCCTACGCGATCGGGTACACCAACGCCTCGTGGACCCTGAAGATCGGCCTGCTGTGCGAGCACTTCTGCCGGCTGCTCGCCCGCATGGACGCCCGCGGCGACGACATCGCGCACCCGGTGCCCGCCGACCCGGCCATGCCGACCCGGCCGTTCCTCGACTTCGGCGCCGGCTACGTCCGCCGCGTCATCGACCGGCTCCCGCGGCAGGGCGACCGCGCCCCCTGGCTGACCTCGCTGAACTACACGGGCGACGTGAAACTCCTGCGGCACCTGCCGGTCGAGGACCCCGAGCTCCACCTCGACCGCAGCACGCGCGCAGGGCCGCGGCCCTCGTGACCGTGCCGCAGCACGGCGGTCGCCGCCCCGGGACCGCCCGCTCCTCCACCCGCCCGACCGCACGTCCCCTCGCCCACCCCGATCGCCGCCGAGCCGGCCGGCTCGACGGCGCCACCCACCCCGGAGGTCGTTCATGCCCGACACCGACTGGCGGCCGGACATCCTCGGCGACGGCTACCGCCGGCACGAGATCGACCTGGGCGCCGACCCCGACGGGGAGGGCCGGATCTCGGCCGTCCTGGTCCGGCGCGAGGTCCGGGCGCGGGAGGCGGTCCACGGCGCGGTCGTGTACGTCCACGGCTTCTCCGACTACTTCTTCCAGACCGAGCTGGCCGACTTCCTCGCCGGGCAGGGACTGGCCTTCCACGGCCTGGACCTGCGCAAGTGCGGCCGGGCGCGGCGCGCCGGCCAGACCGCGCACTACGTGTCCGACCTCGCCCTGTACGACGACGAGCTGGAGCGCGCCCTCGCGATCGTCGCCGCGGCCCATCCCGGCCTGCCGGTGTACCTCGTCGCGCACTCCACCGGCGGGCTGATCGTCCCGCTCTGGCTGGACCGGCGCCGGGCCGCCGGTCAGGTCGCGCCGGTCGCCGGCGTGGTGCTGAACAGCCCGTGGTTCGACCTCCAGGCCAAGCCGGTGCAGCGCGGCGCGGTGACCCAGGCGCTGCGCATGCTGGTCCGGCCCTTCCCGCGGCGGCGGCTGAAGCTGGGCCCGAGCGTGTACGGGGAGACGCTGCACACCAGTGGCACCGGGGAGTGGGAGTTCGACCTGGCGATGAAGCCGCTGGCCGGATTCCCGGTGACCGTCGGCTGGCTGCACGCCATCCGCCGCGGGCACGCCCGGCTGCACCGGGGCCTGGACATCGGGGTGCCCTCCCTGGTGCTGCGCTCGGACCGGTCGCACTTCTCGTCCCGCTACACGGAGGTGAGCGATCGCGCCGACACGGTGCTTGACGTCCGGCAGATCGCCCGGTGGGCCGGCTGCCTCGGCGGCGAGACCTCCGTGGCGCCGATCGAGGGCGCCCGCCACGACGTGTTCCTCTCCCTGCCCCGGCCGCGCGCCCGGGCCTACGCGGTCCTGGACGCCTGGCTCGACCGGCGCCGGCCGGCGGGCGCCGCGGTCCCCGAGGAGGCGGTCGCCCAACACGAGGAGTAGCGACTGCGGCCGGCGGAGCATCGAACGGGTGACTTCAGCGGCTGCGCTTGGCGGGAGATCGGCGGCAGCGGGTCACGATAGGGACCGTACGCGTACATTTCCCACCGAACGTGAAGGAATCGCCCATGCACGAAGGCCCGCTGGCCGGCCGGTATCCCGCGGTGGCGGCGATGGTCGTCTTCGCCCTGGTCCCCTACCTGGCCCTGTCGGCGGCTCTGGGGCCCATCACCCCGATCATCGCCGGCGATCTGAACATGAGCCTCCAGGCGGTCGCCATCACCTCGGGCATGGCCAACGCCGGGTACGCGGTGGGGACCGTCCTGGCGGTGCAGTTCGCCCAGAAGCGCCCGCAACGGCGGATGCTGCTCGTCTACGGCACCCTGCTGCTGATCGGCTCGGTACTCACCGCGGCGGCGGACTCCGCCGCGATGTTCATCATCGGGCACGTCCTGCAGGGCCTGTGCACCAGCCTGCTGCTGATCGCCGCCGTACCGCCCCTGATCACCGGGTACCCGGCCGCCCGGTTGCGCGAGACCGCGGTGATCATGAACGTCTGCATCTTCGGCGCGGTCGCGCTCGGCCCGGTGCTCGGCGGCATCCAGGCCTCCTCCAACGGCTGGCGCCCGCTGTTCTGGGCCATCGCCGGGGTCGCCGCGGCGGCACTCGTGCTGTCCGTGCTGACCTTCCAGGACACCCCGCCGGTCGATCCGGGGGCGCCCATCGACTGGATCGCGCTGTCGCTGGCCGTCATCGGGTGCGCCGCCGCCTTCTTCGGGGCCTCGGAACTGCTCACCCACCCCTTCGTCGACGCCACCACGATCGGGCCGCTGCTCGGCGGGCTGCTGGTGATCGTCATCCTCTTCGTCCACGAGTACACCGCCAAACGCCCGCTGCTGTGCGTGCGGAGCCTGATCAGCACCCTGCCGGTGGCCGGCATCGTGGCGGCCATCTGCGCGGCGGCCGCGTCGGTGTCGGCGATCTCGCTGACCGAGACCGTCCTGGCCCACCGGTTCTCCGACATGCACCTGGGACTGCTCTACCTGCCCGAGTTCGGCGGCGCGGTGATCACGGCGGTCACCTTCGGCATCGTCTTCCGCACCCGCTTTCTCCACTACTACGTGCTGGTCGGCCTGGCCTTCCTGGCCGTCGGCATCGCCGTCATGAACGCCGCCTCCCCGCCCACCTCCGTCCTGGTCGGGGTCGGTTCGGGACTGGTCGGCATCGGCGTCGGCTCCTCCGTCGTCCCGGCCCTGTTCATCGCCGGCTTCTCGCTGCGCTCGCCCCAGGTGCAGCGCGTGTTCGCGATCGTCGAGCTGATCCGCGCGGTGGCGGCCTTCATGATCGCCCCGGTCCTGCTGTACGTCGCCGCCACCGTCGGGAGCAATGCCGACGCGGGCACGAGGACCGCGCTGTGGATCTGCTTCTGGATCTCCATCACGGGCGGCGTGATCGGCGTCGCCCTGTACGCGGCCGGTGGCGTGCGCCCGCCGAAGCCGTCGGTGGACGCCTGGATGACCGGCCAGCAGCCCGGCTGGTACTCCCCGCCGCTGCTGACCCGGCTCCGCCGGCGCGGCCCCTCCGACGAGGACGTCGACGCCTGCCCGTAGCCGTACCGCCGCCGCCTCCACCGATCGGTGGAGGCGGCCCTCCGTCCGGTCGATCGACCGGTCCGCGCCGGAATGGGGCCGGGCGGCCGATGGGGCCGTGACCGCGTCGCTGGCAGGCTGAAGGCCAGCGAACGGCGGACCACGGAGCCGGAGGAGACGTCGGGCATGCCAGCGGTCATCGAGGTGCGGCACCTGCACAAGAGCTACGGCGCCACCGTGGCGGTCGACGACGTCTCGTTCACCGTCGAGCAGGGGGAGATCTTCGGCATCCTCGGCCCGAACGGCGCCGGCAAGACGACCACCGTGGAGTGCGTCGTGGGGCTGCGCGACCCCGACCGGGGCGAGATCAGGGTGCTGGGGCTCGACCCCCGGCGGGATCGGGCCGAGGTGACGCAGCGGCTCGGGGTCCAGCTCCAGGACGGGCAGCTGCCCGACCGGATGAAGGTCGGCGAGGCCCTGCGGCTGTACGGCTCCTTCTACCGGAAGCCGGCCGACCCGGAGGTCCTGATGGACGTGCTCGGGCTGGCAGGCCGGCGCGGCACCCCGTACGCCAAGCTGTCCGGCGGGCAGAAGCAGCGGCTGTCGATCGCGCTCGCGCTGATCGGGAGTCCCGAGGTGGCCGTACTGGACGAGCTCACCACCGGGCTGGACCCGCAGGCGCGTCGCGACACCTGGGACCTCATCCAGGACATCCGCTCCCGCGGGGTGACGATCCTGCTGGTCACCCACTTCATGGAGGAGGCGGAACGGCTCTGCGACCGGGTGGCGGTCATCGACCGGGGCCGTGTCGTCGCGGTGGACAGCCCGACCGCCCTGACCGAACGCGTCCAGGACGGCCAGCGGATCCGGTTCCGCCCCTCGGTCCCCTTCGAGGACGCCCTGCTGACCGGCCTGCCCGAGGTCACCGGCCTCACCCGCCAGGGCGACCTCGTGGTGGTCACCGGAACCGGCAACACCCTCCACGCGATCACCTCGGTGCTGGCCCGCAACGACATCGTCGCCGAGCACCTGCGGGTGGACCGGCCCAGCCTCGAGGACGCCTTCGTCGCGCTGACCGGTGACCGCGCCGCCACCGCGACGGGCGCCGCCGGGGCCGCCGTCGGCGCGAACCAGCCCACGAGCAGGAGGAGCACGCCATGTCACCCACCACCCCGGCCGGGCCCGTACCACCGGCCGTCCCCCGCGGATCCGTGCTGGGACGGCTCGCGCTCGCCGAACTGACCCTGTTCGTCCGGGAGAAGGCGGGCCCGGTCCTCGCCGTCTGGATGCCGATGATGCTGCTGGTCGTCTTCGGCAACATCCCCTTCTACAACCGGCCGCGGCAGAACCTCGGCGGCTCCACCCTGCTCGACCTCTACGTGCCGATCCTCGCCGCCTTCGTCCTGGCCACCGTGTCGTTCAACGTGGTGCCCCAAGTGCTGGCCGGATACCGGGAGAAGGGGGTGCTGCGCCGGCTGCGCACGACCCCGGTCGGGCCGGCCCGGGTGCTCGCCGCCCAGCTCCTGGTCAACCTGGCGACCGCGGCGGTCTCCGTGATCGCGCTCCTGGTGGTGGCCCGGCTGGCCTTCGGTGTGTGGATGCCCCGCCGGCTCGGCGGCTACGTGCTCGCCCTCGTGCTGGCCGCGCTCGCCCTCACCGCGATCGGCCTGTTCGTCGCCGCGGCCTCGCCCAACGGCCGGATCGCGAGCGCGGTGGGCGCGACCCTCTTCTACGTGATGATGTTCTTCGCCGGGCTGTTCCTCCCGATCGCGGCCATGCCCGCGCTGCTGCGGCACGTCTGCCGGGCCACCCCGCTGGGCGCCGCGGTGCAGGCGCTGACCGACGCGACCGAGGGGCACGGGCCGCATCCCCTCCAACTGGTGACGCTGGCCTGCTATGCCGTTGTCTTCGGCGTGGCCGCGGTGAGATTGTTTCGCTGGGAATGACGCCGACGTGGAGGGCACGCATGAGCGGGCGGGAGTTGCCCGCCATGAAGGGCGGGCAGGACGAGCGGTTGCTGCCGCTGGTGACGGTCGTGCCGTACGTGCTGCTGGCCGCGCTCGCGGTCGTGACCCCGGTCCTCCGGCACGGAGTGGGCACCCCGCCGGGCGTCGACCTCGGCCTGTGCGCCGCGACCGCGCTGTGGATCCTGTGGATGTTCACCCTGCACCCGGACTGGTGGGACCGGCCCGGCGTGATGGGGCTGTTCTTCGCCGGGCTGGTCGTGCTCATCGGCGTCCTGGTCCTGCGCGACCCGTGGTTCGGGCTGTTCACACCGGCCTGCTACTTCTACGCCTTCGGGATCGTGCCCTGGCCGTGGCGAATGCCCGGGGTCGCCGCGGTCGCGCTGGAGTCGGGCTGCGCCCAGGCGGCGGGGGTGCCCAAGGACAGCGCCGTCGGTCTGACCGCCTTCGTGGTCGTGCTGGCCGTCAACGTGATCTGCCTGTGCGGGTTCGCCTGGTGGGAGCGGAACGCCGAACGCGTCAACGAGGCGCGGGAGGCGGCCCTGGCGGAGGCGCGGGAGGCCAACCGCCGGCTGCGGGCGACGCTGGCCGAGAACGCCGGGCTGCACCGGCAACTCCTGGTCCAGGCACGGGAGGCCGGGGTGCTGGACGAGCGGCAGCGGATGGCGCGGGAGATCCACGACACGCTGGCGCAGGGCCTGATCGGGATCGTCACCCAGCTGCAGGCCGCCGAGCTCGCGGGCGGCGTACCCGAGCGGGGCCGCACGCACTTCGCGGCGGCGACCCGGCTGGCCCGGGAGAGCCTGGCCGAGGCGCGCCGGTCGGTGGACGCGCTGCGGCCGCAGCCGCTGGAGACCGCGGGGCTGGGGGAGGCGCTGGCCGGGGTCGCCGAACGCTGGTCCGCGCTGCACGGCGTGACCGTCCGGGTCACCACCAGCGGTACGGCCCGCCCGACCCGGCCGGAGGCGGAACTCGCGCTGCTGCGCGCGGCGCAGGAGGCGCTGGCCAACGTGGCACGGCACGCAGGTGCCACCACCGTGTCCCTGACACTCGGTTACCAGGAGGACGAGGTCGTCCTGGACGTGCGGGACGACGGCCGCGGCTTCGAGCCGGCCGCGGGCCGCCCGCCCGCGCCGGTACTTCCCGTCCCCGTTCCGGCCGTCCCCGTTCCGGCCGTCCCCGTTCCGGCCGGCTCGGGGGCGGGGGGCGGGCCCGGCGGCTTCGGCCTCGAGGCGATGCGGGAGCGGATCGAAGCGCTGTCCGGCACCGTGCGGGTCGAGTCGGCACCGGGATCGGGGACGACCGTCTCCGCCCGGGTGCCGCACGGGACAGCGGAGGCCGGCGCGTGAACTCCCCCGAACCGGCGCCCATCAGGCTGCTCGTCGCCGATGACCACCCGGTGGTCCGGGACGGCCTGAGCGGTCTGTTCTCCCCCGATCCGGCGTTCGAGGTCGTCGGCGAGGCGGCCGACGGCGCCGAGGCGGTACGGCTGGCGGCGAGCCTCGCACCGGACGTCATCCTGATGGATCTGCGGATGCCCGTCATGGACGGCGTGGCCGCGATCGCCGAACTGGCCCGGACGGGCAGCACCTCCCGGGTGCTGGTGCTGACCACGTACGACTCCGACAGCTACGTCCTGCCGGCCATCGAGGCGGGAGCGACCGGCTACCTCCTGAAGGACGCGCCCCGGGACGAGTTGCTGCGGGCCGTGCGCGCCGCCGCCAACCGGGAGGCGGTGCTGTCGCCGTCGGTCGCGGCCACGCTGATGAAACGGGTCCGCACGCCCGCTCCCGGGCTGCTCAGCCAGCGGGAGGCCGAGGTGCTGAAGTGGGTGGCCGCCGGTGCCACGAACCGCGAGGTGGCGGCCCGCCTGCTGATCAGCGAGGCCACGGTGAAGACCCATCTGATCAACGTCTACGGCAAGTTCGGCGTCAGCGACCGCGCGGCCGCGGTGGCCGAGGCGTTCAACCGCGGCCTGCTCACGCCCCGCCGACCCGCGGAACCCTGACCGGCCCCGTACCCGATCCGTTCCCCGGCAGCGGCGTGGCGGACGCGCCGAGGGCGTGCCGGCGGTGCAGCGCGCGCAGCGCCGCGAGCTTCGCGTCGAAGGCCACCTGGTCGTCGGCGGCACCGCTCACCGGCAGCGGCAGGCGCCAGGTGCGTCCGTCGTGCCGCACCACGCGGACGCGGCGGACCCGCGTGCCGCGCACCTCCCGCACCTGGACGCGCAGGTCCGCGACATCGCGCCACGGCACGCTCCGGCGCCGCAGCACCGTACGGGAGCGCAGGCCCTCCGCGTCCGCGTCCACCCGCGCGCCGAGCAGGTGCACGCACGGGACGCCGACGACCGTGAAGACCAGGCCCAAGTCGGCCCAGGGGTCGTCGAACGCGGCCCCGTACACGAAGCGCGCCGCGGCCACGCCCGCCCCGAGCACGCCGGACGCGATGAGGTACGCCAGGGTCCGCGGTGCGGTAGGGCGGCAACTCACGGTGCGGGAGTCGGTCATGGGCGCCATCGTGCCATCGGCCGGGGCGGACGTTCTTGTGCGGAACGCGGCAGCTTTCCGGGCCGGATCGCTTCCGGCCGCGGCCGGATTCCCCGAACGCGGGGCCACCGTCCGAGAGTCGGTGCCCTGGTGCTCGCCGCCCGGGTCGTCACGGCCGGTCGCGCGGTGCCGGGGGGCGGAGCTCCCCCGTCCGGCTCCGCCCCCGCCACGCGGCGGCCGCCGCCGTCCCCGTGCCCGGTCGCCCGGGCGGGCACGCCTCCGACCTGCGTCGGGTGCCGCGAGGGCACGTGGCGCTGCGGGTACGGTCCGCGGCCTGCTCGACGATCCTGACCGGCCGGGTGCGGGGCCGTCGAGACCCTCAGGTGGACGTGGGACAATCCCATCCGTCCCAGAGCCGTCACCTCGTCTTTGGGACGCGAGGGTGCGCCGATGGGGACGGGCGCGAGAGGGACGACAGGGAGGCTGGCCGTGCCGACCAACTGGGTGCCACTGCCGGACGGGCTCACCACCCCCGCCCGCGAACTGGCCCAGGAACTGCGGAGCTTGAAGGACGCGCGCGGCTGGACGCTGGCCGACCTCGGCTCCCGGACGCACTACGCGCGCTCGTCGTGGGAGCGCTGGCTGAACGGCAAACGGCTGGTCACCCGCTCGGCGCTGGCGAACCTGGCGCGGGCCGCCGAGGTCGACGAGGCCCCGCTGCTGGGCCTGTGGGAGCGCGCGGCCGGCGGCGCCGGGCCCGCCGAACCCGCGGTGCCGGTACCGGCGGAGCCGCCGGCCGCCGCCGCGACCCCGCCGGTGCCGTCCCAACTTCCCCCGGACGCGCCGGACTTCACCGGCCGGACAGCGGAGGTCGAGCGGCTGGCCGGCGCGCTCACCGCGACCGCGGGCGGCCCGGGCAGCCCCGCCGTCGCCACCGTCACCGGGGGCGGCGGCCTGGGCAAGACCACGCTGGCCGTGCATGCCGCGCACCTGGTCGCGCACCGCTTCCCCGACGGCCGGCTCTACGTCGACCTGCGCGGCGCGGACGCCAACCCCCGGCACCCCGCGGACGTCCTGGCCGCCTTCCTGCGTGACCTGGGCGTCCCGCCCCGCGAGGTGCCCGACGATCTCGAAGGGCGCACCGCGCGCTTCCGCTCCGAGGTGTCCGGGCGCAGGCTGCTGATCCTGCTCGACAACGCCCGCGACACCGCGCAGATCCGCCCGCTGCTCCCGGCCGCCGCCGGCTGCGCCGTGCTGAGCACCAGCCGCGGCCGGCTGTCCGGACTGCCCGGCGCGCACCGGCTCGACCTGGACCTGCTGCCGGTGCAGGACGCGCGGCGGCTGCTCGCGTCGATCCTCGGGGCGGAGCGCGCCGCGGCCGAACCCGCGGCCGTCTCCGCGGTGACCGCCGGCTGCGCGGGCCTGCCCCTGGCGCTGCGCATCGCCGGTGCCCGGCTGGCCGAACGCCCGACCTGGTCGATCGCGGGGTTCGCCGCCCGCCTGGCCGACCGGCGCCGGACGCTGGACGAGCTGTCCGTCTCCGACCTGGCCATCCGGGCGTCCTTCGACCTCAGTTACCGGTACCTGCTCCAGGCGGCGGCCTCCACCGGGCGGGTCCGCCGGGTGGACGCCGCCCAGGTCTTCCGCACCGCCGCCCTCGTCCCCGCCTCCTCGTTCGGCACCCAGGAGGTGGCCGCGCTGTCCGGCGCGCCGGCCGCCGACGTGGAGGCCGCGCTCGACCATCTCGTCGACATCCACCTGCTCGTCGGCCTCGAACCCGGGCGCTACGCCTTCCACGACCTGATCTGGTCCTACGCGTGGGAGCGGCTGGAGGACGCCGTGCCCGGGGCGGAGCGGGACGCTGCCGTGCGGCGGCTGCTGTACTGGTACACCCGGGCCGCGGACGCCGCCATGGTCGTGATCGACCCGACCCCCTCCTCCCTGCCGGAGCCGGCGCCCGAGCCCGGGGTCGGTGAACCGCCCCGCTTCTCCGCACCCGAGGAGGCGGTGGCCTGGTTCGATCAGCACGCCGAGGCCCTGTCCGCGGCGGTGGACGCGGCCACCGGGTGCGGGCGCGCCGACCTCGCCGCGCTCATCGCCATCCGCATGATGGCCTATGCGATGACCGACCTGACCTTCGACTGGCGCGGCTGCCTGGAACGGGCCCTCGTCGTGGCGCGGCAGAGCGGCGACATCTCCGCGGAGGCGTGGACGGTGCACCGGCTCGGCGTCTGCCACGGCGTGTGGGAGCGCAGCGAGTCCTGCCTGGCCCGGCTCCAGGAGGCGCTGGCGCTGCACCGGCGGGCCGGGGACGGCGTCGGCGAAGCGGTCGCGCTGGGGAACCTGGCCAGCCTCTACTCCCAGATCCGGCAGGGCGACCGGGCCATCGAGTGCGGCGAGCGGGCCCTCGCCCTGTGGGCGGGGTTCCCGCCGGAGATGGGGATCAAGAAGTCCACCCCGCACGTCGCCATCGCCGATGTCCACCTGGACGGCGGCCGGTTCGAGCAGGCGGTCGTCCACTACCGCCGGGCACTGGACTCCCTCGGCACGACGCGCTCGTCCTACACGCGTGCGGTCGCCCTCAACAACCTCGGCGACGCCTACCGGGGGCTGGACCGGTTCGAGGAGGCGGTCGCCTCCATCGAGGAGTCGCTGGAGGTCTCGACCGGCGCCGGCATCCAGTACCTGCAGGGCGACTCCCTGCACACCCTGGGCCGGACCTTCCACCACTTCGGCCGCGCGGACAGTGCCCGCGACTGCTTCCGGCAGGCGATGGAGATCTTCGAGGAGCTCGGCTTCCAGCCGGGCCTCGCGCGGGTCCGGGACAACCTCGCCCGCCTGGACCCCGCACCTCCCGACGCTGCCGCACCGAACCTGCCGGAGCCGGCCTGACGCGTCGGACGGGGCGCTTCTCCTGGGTAAATATGATGATGCGTCCGATCGGGTCGATCATGGAGTGGCCGTCCGTGTACAGAAGAGTGAACCCCGTACGGCCTTCCTAGTGTCGAAGGTATGCATACTCCCCCACTCGCGTCAGCGCTCGTCTGTGCCGCCGGCCTCGCCGTCGCCTGTCTCGTGACCCTGCCCTCCGCGGACAGCGCCGCCGCCGCGCCGCGCGCGGCGATCGGCAACCCGGTCGAGGGGAACCAGGGATTCGGCACGATCGTCGAGCACGACGCGCTCCTCGGCAGCACCGAGACGGAGGGGACCGTCGCCCTGGGCGGCGACCTCTCCTTCGGCCCCGGCTACAACGTCGCCATCCACACCGCCGGTTCCTTCACCGACGCAGGCGACGCCCGCCCGACCGCGCTGCTGGTGGGCGGCCGGGTGGACACGGCCGACAGCGCGCCGGCCGGGGTGCTGCGGGTGGGGAGCGACGGCTACCTGAAGATCGGCGACCGCGCCGGGGTGTCGGTCCTGGACCACGACGCCAACGGGGCCGAGGTCCACGACCGCGTCGTCCCGGCCGGCGCGGGCTACGACGCCACGCCGCGGGTCGAACTCACCACCGACCAGCCGACGGACTCGGTCGCACCGCGCCCGGGTCTGATCGACTTCCCGTCGCTGTTCTCCACCTATCGCGCCCGCGCGACCGAGATCGGCACCTGCGCGGCGAACGTCACGCTCGACGACGCCCAGGGCGCCCCGCTCGACCCGCAGACCGGTTTCGCCGACGGCACCCAGGCGTACGTCACCCTCACCCCGGGGCGGACCAACGTCCTGCACATCACCGGCCGCGACCTCAACCGGCTGTCGGTGCTGACCTTCCGCAACCAGCCGAGCGCGAACACCCCGTTCGTCGTCGTGGTCGACACCACCGGCACCGGCGGGCGGTACTCCTGGCAGAGCGTCGAACTCGCCGGTGCCGCCGGACCGCAGGCCCCGTACATGCTGTGGGACTTCCCCGACGCGCACACCATCGACATGACCTCCGGCGACAGCCTCGAAGGCACGGTCTACGCGCCCGGCGCGGACTTCACGGACCTCGACGCCTCCAACATCGAGGGCGACATCGTGGTCCGCTCCCTCCAGGCCGGCCCGTCCGACGGCAACGGCGGTTACGTGAACGCGGGCGAGATCCACGACTTCCCCTTCGCGGGAGCCATCGACTGCAGCACGTCGCCGACGACCCCGCCGACCACGGAACCCACCACGGCGCCGACGACTTCGCCCACGACGACGCCGCCCACGACTCCGCCGACCACCGAGCCCACCACGACGCCGACGACTTCTCCCACGACGGAGCCGCCCACGACGCCCACGGCCTCGCCGACGTCCTGCCCTCCGTCGGACGAGCCCACGGACCAGCCCACCGGCGGCTACGGCCACTGACCCGGAGGCGTTTCCCGCCGGGCGGTCGACGGGGGCCGGTGGTGCCGAGGGCGCCGCCGGCCCCTGTCCGTTACCCGTTATCCGTTATCCGTTATCCGTTATCCGTGTTCCGGGTCCGGCCGGGCCGTGCCGCCGGAACCCGCCCCGGGAGTGTCGGGTGCTCCGGGAGTTCCGGATGACGTGTGGAGCACCTCCCGGGCCTGGTCGGCGGCGCGGGTGATGCTCTCGCTGATGAAGTCGAGGAAGCGGGCGATGTTCTCCAGCCGGGCCGCGGCGGGGGTGCCGGTACCGAGCACGGCGACCCCCTGGCGGGCGGCCTCCACCAGCCGGTCGTTCGCCCGGGCGCTGGCGATCGTCGCCTGGTAGAAGAGCTCGTCGTCGACGGTGTAGCGGTCGCGGCGGTGCTCGTCGCGCTCCCGGCGGACGAGGCTCTGGCCCTCCAGGAAGGCGATCGCCTTGGACACGGACGCGGGGCTGACCTCGCAGCGCCGGGCCAGCTCGGACGCGGTGAGGCTGCCCGCGTCGGTGGTGAACAGGCAGGTCAGCACCCGGGCTGCCATCTTGGTCAGGCCCGAGGTCATCAGGACGGTGGTGAGCGTCTCCTCGTACTCCGCCACGGCTTCCGCGTCGCGTCCGTGCGGGTCCTGCGGAGCGCGGGCTGACGCCGGGCCGCGGGACGAGGCGGGGGAACGCCGGTGGGCGCGCTTCTCGGTGGCGCGGTGGGCCAGGTCCGCCCGGTAGGAAGTGGGGCCGCCGTTGCGCATCACCTCCCGCGTGATCGTCGAGGTCGGGCGGTCCAGGCGCCGGGCGATCTCGGCGTAGGCGAGGCCGTCGGCCAGTCCCAGCGCGATCTGCCGGCGTTCCTGCTGGGTGAGCCTGCCTCCGGGCATCGCGCTCTCCTCGGTACTCCCTGGTGATGGTCCCCGATCTCTCCGACCCTAGCGTTCACCTCTCGCCCATTGCAACGCAACGCAAGTCGCCGTTGCGTTAGTTCTCAGACGATTGCAACACTTCTACGGCTCTGAGCTGGTCAGATAGTGATGTCATGCAACGAAGCCGTTGTCCGATCATGGAAAGCAACGTAGCGTTTCACTCATCGGAAACAGCGAACGAGCAACGGAGAGCATGATGCAGAAGTTCGACACCCCCGCCCCGATCTCCACCGTGCTGGACATCCCCGCGGGTCGTATCCAGATCATCGCCGCCGAGCGCACCGACACCACCGTCGAGATCCTGCCCGCCGACTCCAGCAAGTCCCGTGACGTCAAGGCCGCCGAGCGGACCACCGTCTCCTACGCCGACGGCGTCCTGCGGATCGCCACCGACCAGCCGCAGAACCAGCTCTTCGGTCCGTCCGGTTCCGTGCAGATCACCGTCCAGCTGCCGGCCGGTTCCCGTGTCGAGGGCAAGTCCGCCGGTGCGGAGCTCCGCGGCGTCGGGCGGCTCGGTGACCTCGCCTTCGAGGGCGCCTACCGCCACACCAAGGTCGACGAGGCCGGGAGCGTCCAGCTCACCGCGGTCGACGGCGACATCGAGATCGGCCGGCTGGGCGGGCCCGCGGAGATCAGCACCGCCCGGGGCGACATCCGGATCAACGAGGCTGTGACCGGTGCCGTCGTCCTGCGCACCCAGTCCGGTGCCATCTCGGTCACCGCGGCGGCGGGGGTCTCCGCCGCCCTGGACGCCGACACCGGTCACGGCCGGATCAGCAACGCACTGAAGAACGACGGGACCGTCGCGCTCGACATCCGCGCGACCACCTCCCACGGGGACATCACCGCGCGCAGCCTGTGACACGGCGCGAACGCCCGTACGTCCCCGGCCGGTTCGTGCCGGCGACCGGATCGACACCGGTCGCCGGCACGGAGCCGACCCACCGCGCCCGCACTCGGCGGGCGCGCACTGTTTCCCCCCAGAAGACCCACGCCTCCGCGTCCAGCACCTGGTTGGCGGCGTACTCGCCGAGGGTCTCGTCGTCGCCCTGGGTGATGGTGTCCGGCGAGAAGGCGAAGTGCTCGGCGGCAACGGCCTGCGCCTCGGCGGCCGTTCGGGCCGACGCCGCCACCGAGACGATCACGCGGTCCGGGCCGACCCTCACCAGCCGGGTGCCGAAACGCTCCTCCCACGACCGCAGCACCACGCTCAACTCCTGCGCGTCATGGACCCAGCAGTCCACCAAGCCGCGCTGCTCGGCCAGGTCCGGCAGGTCCGCGGCGCGGTGCACACCGTCCAGCCGGCACTCCTGCCAGCCGCCGTCCTCCGCCATCTCGGCCAGGACCTCGGCCGCCTGCCGGTCGGTGCCCGGCCGGGCCCCGGCCGTCGCGGCCAGTCCGGGCCACGCGGCACCGAACGGCGCGACGACCTCCTCGAAGTCGTCGGGCTCGCCGAAGAGTTCGGCGATCCTCTCCCGGCCCGGGTAGTCCTTCCCCGCGCTCTCCTGCTTGTCCTTCGCGTCGATCTCCCAACCGCGGCGCAGGATCCGTTCTGCCGCTGCGTGCTCGCCCATGGGACGTTCCCCCCACCGTGCGGATGCGCTTGCGGCGGGAGGCTAGAACGCCCCACGGACAGTTCAGCCAGTTCGGCTAGCTCTCGGCGACCGTGATGGCGAAGCCGAGCGCGTCCGTGATGCGGTCCGCGGCGGCCATGACGCGTGCCGTGCCGACGACCGGGGCGACCGCGATCAGGACGTCCTGCACCTGCTCCGCGGTCACGCCGGCGTTGGCGGCCGGCTCGACATGGGCGAGATAGGACACCGCGGGCGCGTCCATGGCGACCAGCGCGGCGATGCGGGTGAGGAGGAACGTGCGCTCGTCCAGCCCGCAGCGGTCGATCGAGTCGAGCGTCATGGCGGCGAGGGTGTCGAGAACGGGGGTGTCCGACGCTGTGGTCATGTCCGGACCACCTTTCAGCGATGCCGTGAGCCGCTACCGATGGTGCGTGAAACGGCGGCTTGTCCTTCCACGGTAACGCCGGACCGCCCCGCGGGCCGGTCCGGCAATGCGGCGAAAACGGTCGGACAGGGAGTTATCGTGTCGACTCCGCGCCCGGTGGCCGTGCCGGCGCCGCAACCGCCGGTCACGCGCTGCGCGCAGCGCGTCCGCGCCGAGGAGACGCACATGGGACGCTGGCGGGCGCTGGTCATCCTCGGCACGGCGCAGTTCCTGATGGTGCTGGACACCTCGGTCATGAACGTCTCGATCAGCCAGCTGGTGAAGGACTTCGACACCGAGGTCACCGCGATCCAGGCGGTCATCACCCTCTACACGCTGGTCATGGCCGCCGCCATGATCACCGGTGGGAAGCTCGGCGACCTCTTCGGCCGCCGGCGGATGTTCGCCGTCGGCCTGGTGGTGTACGGCGCCGGCTCGGCGATCACCGCCGCCGCCCCGGTCCTGTGGGTGCTCGCGGTCGGATGGTCGGTCGTCGAGGGGCTGGGTGCCGCGCTGGTGCTCCCCGCGCTGGCCGCGCTGGTGGCCGGCGCCTACCGGGGGGCCGACCGGGCGGTCGCCTACGGTGTGATCGGCGGGCTGGCCGGCGCAGGGATCGCCGTCGGCCCGCTGCTGGGCGGCTGGGTGACCACCTATCTCACCTGGCGGCTGGTGTTCGTGGGCGAGGTCGTGCTGGTGCTCGCGATGCTCGCCCTCCTCGGCTGGATCGCACCGGACCCGCCGCGCGGCTCGCGGCGCGCGCGCCTCGACGTGGTCGGCGCGCTGCTGTCCGCGGCGGGGCTGGCCGTGCTGGTGCTGGGTGTCCTGCAGAGCAGTTCCTGGGGCTGGTTGCGGCCGCGGAACCCGCCGTTCACCGTGCTCGGCTTCTCGCCGACCCTCTTCGTCATCGCGGCCGGCGGCGTCGTGCTGGGCTTCTTCGGTGCCTGGGAACGCCGGACGACGGCGCGGCACGACGAGGGTCGCGGCCCGGCGCCACTGGTGAAGTTGTCGCTCTTTCACCTCGCCCCTCTGCGCTCGGGGTTGGCGATGCTGCTCGGGCAGAACCTCATCCTGCTCGGGCTGTTCTTCACCATCCCGCTCTATCTCCAGGTCGTGCAGGGCCTGGACGCCTTCCAGACCGGGCTGCGGCTGCTGCCGGTGTCCGCCACGATGCTGGTCTCCGCGATGAGCGGGCCCGTGCTCGGGCGGTTCGCGAGCCCCCGCACGGTGGTCTGGATCGCCCTGCTCGTCCTGCTGGTCGCGATCGTCTGGCTGCTCGCCACGATCGCCCCGCACATCGACGACCTCTCCTTCGGGTTCGCCATGGCGGTGCTGGGGCTGGGCATGGGACTGCTCGCCTCGCAACTCGGCAACGTGGTCCAGTCCAGCGTGGGGGAGACGGACCGCAGCGAGGTGGGCGGGCTCCAGTACACCGCGCAGAACCTGGGGTCCTCACTCGGTACCGCGCTGATCGGCTCCCTCCTCATCGGTGCGCTGGTCACCGCGTTCACGACGCAGATCGAGAGCGATCCGCGGATCTCCGAGGCGGCCCGCAAGGAGGCGGCCGTCAGGATGGAGGCGGGCGTCAGCTTCGTCAGCGCCGACCAGGTGCGTGCGGGGGCGCAGAGCGCGGGCCTGCCACCGGCGGAGGTCGACGCCGTCGTGGACGCGTACTCCACCGCCCAGCTCGACAGCCTCAAAGCGGCGATCCTGGCGGCCGGCGGCATCACCCTGGCGAGCTGTGCCTTCACCCGCCGCCTTCCCGCGACCCGGCCGAACCGGAAGCGCCCCGCGGCGAGCTGACGCACCCCCGATCGGGCGCGAGGCCCGGTCGCTCGCCGTCGCACATCAGATATCAGAGCCGACCGGTCCGGCGTATAGCCCGTCCTCGCCGCCCTAGCACGATGCGTGGCGGAAGGGGCTGATACGGCCAGTTATGCCCGGTGGGAGCGATGCGGCGGGATGGTGCGCGACCCCTTGACCGTCCACGACCAAGACCCTACGGTCGGCGCACATCGTATATGAGAGGCCGTACGGCACAGCCCCACCTGGTGCGAACCCCGGGAGCCGAGAAGACGTGTCCGACACCGTCGCCCACCGCGATCCGTCCCGCCCGCGCGCGCTGCCCTCCCGAACCGAGGCAGTGCTCGCGTCGATCAAGCACGCGATCCTGACGGGGGAGTTGAAGCCGGGCCAGGCGCTGGTCGAGGCGGATCTCGCCGAGCAGTTGGAGGTGTCCAAGACCCCCGTGCGCGAGGCGCTGAAGACGCTCGCCGGCTCGGGACTGGTCATCATGAGCCCGTACAAGGGCGCCGCCGTGCGCGAGGTCGACCAGGCGCACGCGCGCTGCGTGTACGACATGCGCCTGCTGCTCGAACCCGCGGCGGCGGCCCGCAGCGCCGCGGCCGGACGGATCGGGCGGGAGGCCGAGGAGGCGCTGGACCGGGCGGACCGCGCGGCGGACACCGCGGAACGCTCGCTGGCCAACCGGGCGTTCCACCGCGCGCTGTACTCCCGTTGCGGTAACCCCCTGCTGGTGAGATCGCTGGACGAACTGCGCGACCAGACCGCGCTGCTGTCCAGCGCGGCGTGGTCGCGGCAGCCCTCCTGGCGGATGGAGGCGGCCGAGCACCGCGCGATCCTGCGGGCCGCGGAGGACGGGGACTCCGAGCTGGTTCGCGACCTGATGCGCAGTCACATCAGTTCCTTCGCGGCCCGCAACTTCCCCGAGGACGGAGCCTGAGGCACCAGCGGCCGTCGACGATCACGCGGCTGCCCGGACGAGACGGTGAGTGAGGCGTACCTGATGATCCTGGAGACGCACGACCCGGCCTCCCCCATGGAGGCATTACGCGACCGGCTGGCGACGATCATCGCGATACCGGTCACGCCGTTCCAGGAGGACGGCAGCGTGGACTGGGACAACCACGCCGCGCTGATCCGCCGCCTGGTCGAGCACGGCGTGGACGCGATCACGCCGAACGGCAACACCGGCGAGTTCTACACGCTCACCGAGGCGGAGACGCGGCGCTCGGTGGAGTCGGCCGTCGCGGCGGCGGGCGGCGGGGCCGCCGTCATGGCCGGCGTCGGGCTCGACGTCGAGAGCGCGGTGCTCGCGGCCCGGCACGCGCGCGGCGCCGGCGCGGACGCGGTGATGGTGCATCAGCCGGTGCACCCGTACCGCTCCGTGGAGGGGTGGATCGAGTACCACCGCAACATCGCCGACGCCGTGCCGGAACTCGGGGTCGTGCTCTACGTCCGCGACCCGCGGATCAGCGGCGAGCAGATCCGCGCCCTGGGCGAGCGCAGCCCGAACGTCATCGGCGTGAAGTACGCCGTCCCCGACCCGGTGCGCTTCGCCGGGGTCGCGCGTGACGCGGGGCTGCGCCGGTTCGTGTGGATCGCCGGGCTGGCCGAGCTGTCCGCCCCGGGCTACTGGGCCGTGGGCGCGACCGGCTTCACCTCCGGCCTGGTCAACGTGGCGCCCGGGCTGGCCACCGCACTGCTGGAGTCGCTGCGCCGCGCGGACTACGCGCGGGCGATGACGGTGTGGGAGTCCGCCCGCACCTTCGAGGAACTGCGCGCCGCGGACGCCTCCGCGGACAACGTCAGCGTGGTCAAGGAGGCGCTGGCCCACCTGGGCCTGTCCGGGCGGGCGGTACGCCCGCCGTCCCGCGTGCTGCCGCAGGACCTGCGCGAGCGGATCGCGGGCCTGGTCGGGCAGTGGCGGCAGGAGGGTTGGCTGTGAGGGATCCGGTGAACGGGCAGGCGGGTGGTCCGGCGAACGGCTCGGCGCACGGGCCGGTGAACGGGCAGGCGCACGACACCCCGGCCCCGCGGCTGCGCAGCGCGGCCTGGTTCGGCGAGGGCGGCGCGGCCGACGGCGGGCTGCGCACCTTCAGCCACCGCTCCCGGATGCGGCAGCTCGGCTACCTGCCCGAGGAGCACCTGGGCAAGCCGGTCATCGCGATCCTCAACACCTGGTCCGACATCAACCCCTGCCACATGCACCTGCGCGAGCGCGCCGAGCAGGTCAAGCGCGGGGTGTGGCAGGCCGGCGGATTCCCGCTGGAGTTCCCCGTCGCCACCTTGTCGGAGACCTTCCAGAAGCCCACCCCGATGCTCTACCGCAACCTGCTCGCCATGGAGGCGGAGGAACTGCTGCGCTCCTACCCCGTGGACGGGGCGGTGCTGATGGGCGGGTGCGACAAGACCGTTCCGGCGCTGCTCATGGGCGCCGCCAGCGCCGGCCTGCCCGCCGTGGTGGTGCCGGCGGGGCCGATGCTGCGCGGCCACCACCGCGGCCGGACGCTGGGCAGCGGCACCGACCTGTGGGCGTACTGGGACGAGTACCGGGCCGGCCGGATCGGCGGGTGCGAGATGGCGGAGCTGGAGTGCGGGCTCGCCCGCTCGCCGGGGCACTGCATGACGATGGGCACGGCCTCCACCATGACCGCGGCGGCCGAGGCGCTGGGCATGGCCCTTCCCGGCTCCTCGTCCATCCCGGCCGTGGACTCCGCGCACCACCGGATGGCCGCCGCCGCGGGTGCCCGCGCCGTCGCGGCGGTCCGGGAGGAGCTGACGCCCGCGCGGATCATGACCCGGGACGCCTTCACGGACGCCGCCACCACGGTGCTGGCGCTGGGGGGTTCCACCAACGCGCTGATCCACCTGGTCGCGATGGCCGGGCGGGCAGGCGTGGATCTGGCCCTCGACGACTTCGACCGGATCGGGCGCCGGGTCCCCGTGCTCGCGGACGTCCGGCCGGTGGGCGCGTTCCTGATGGAGGACTTCCACTACGCCGGCGGGCTGCCCGCGCTGCTGCGCCGGCTCTCCGAGGTGCCAGGCGCGCTCCACCCGGACCGGATCACCGTCACCGGCAAGGACTTCGGCACCTACTACGAGGGCGCGGAGGCGTACGGCCCGGACGGCACCGCGTCCACGGTGATCCGCACGGCGCAGGACCCGGTGTCGCGCGAGGGCGGCGTCGCCGTGCTGCGCGGGAACCTCGCGCCGGACGGTGCGGTCATCAAGCACCTCGCCGCCGATCCGCGGCTGCTGACCCACACCGGCCCCGCGGTCGTCTTCGACTCCTACCGCGAGTTGCAGGAGCGGATCGACGACCCGGCGCTCGGCGTCACGGAGGACACCGTGCTGGTGCTGCGCGGCGCCGGACCGCTGGGCGGGCCGGGCATGCCCGAGTACGGGATGCTGCCGATCCCGGCGTACCTCCTGGAGCGCGGCGTCAAGGACCTGGTGCGGATCTCCGACGCGCGCATGAGCGGCACCAGTTACGGCACCTGCGTGCTGCACGTGTCCCCCGAGTCGCACATCGGCGGTCCGCTGGCGCTGGTCCGCACCGGCGACCCGATCACCCTCGACGTCCCGCGGCGGCTGCTGCGCCTGGTGGTCGACGACGCCGAACTGGAGCGCCGCCGCCGGGAGTGGCGCGCCCCGCCGGCCCGCTACGAGCGCGGCTACGGCGCGCTGTACGCGGAACACATCACCCAGGCGGACGAGGGCTGCGACTTCGACTTCCTCGCCAGGCCGGGCCGCAACCCGGCACCCGACCCCAGCTGACGTCCCGTCACATCCCCATCGGAGTACGGCCCACGCCCACTTCCTGCGACCGAAGGGTTCCACCGGACATGTCCCCCACCGGCACCTCCCCGCTCGGAACGTCCCCCAGCAGCCCGCAGGGGCTGCCCCGCCGCCGGGTACTCGGCACCCTCGCCACGGCCGTCGCCGCCGGTCCGGTGCTCGCCGCCTGCGGCGCGCCCAGCAGCGGCAACTCCGACGACAAGCCGGCCGCCCCCACCGCGCTGGCCGGCAAGCCCTCGAAACCGGTCACGCTGAACATCCTCGACGTCGCGGGCAACCTCGCCCTGACCCAGCCGATCATCGACGCCTTCAAGGCGGCGAACCCCGGCTACGTCTCCAAGATCACCACCACCACCGGCACCGCCCCCGAACTCGCCCCCAAGGTGCAGGCGCAGCAGCAGGCGGGCAACGTGCAGATCCAGCTGGTGCTGACCGGCACCGACGGGCTGTCGGCGGGCATCCAGAAGAGCCTGTGGTACGACCTCAAGCCGTACTACCCCGCGTTCTTCCCCGACCTGATGTCCAACTACCAGCCCTCGGCCGCCGCCATGGCCACGCTGGCCCAGGACCAGGGCATCGAGCTGGTGTGGTACCCCTCGGGCCCGCTGCTGGAGTACGACCCCGCCAAGGTCCCGACCCCGCCCACCACCACGGACGCCCTGCTGGACTGGGCCAAGGCCAACCCGGGGAAGTTCCAGTACGCCCAGCCGCGCAACTCCGGCCCGGGCCGCACCTTCCTGATGGGCCTGCCGTACCTGCTCGGCGACTCCGACCCGACCGACCCGACCAACGGCTGGTCCAAGACGTGGGCGTACCTGACCGAGCTCAACAAGTACGCCGCCGCCTACCCGTCCAAGACCTCGGCGACGATGACGAACATCGCCCAGGGCACCACGCACCTGATGGCCAGCACCACCGGCTGGTACATCAACCCGCGCGCGCTCGGCACGGTGCCGAAGTCCATGAGGGTCACCAAGTTCGACAGCATGACCTGGGTCAGCGACGCGCAGTACGGCGTCATCCCCAAGGGCGTCTCGAACGACGAGCTGATCGCCGCGATGAAGCTGCTGGCCTTCATCCTCACGCCCGAGCAGCAGGCCGTCACCTACGACCAGGGGTACTTCTACCCCGGCCCCGCGGTGAAGGACGTCAGCATCACCCAGGCCCCGGCCGCCTCCCGCGCGACCCTGGCGAAGTACGGCGACCCGCGCTTCGACTCCTGGATCTCCGGCAACCCGATCAAGAACTCGCTGCCCGCCACCGCCCAGGTGACCGCGTTCGATCTCTGGGACAAGCGGATCGGCTCGACCAAGTGAGCACGGTGACCGACATGACCGCCAGCGCGAGGACGCCCGCCACGAGGGCGGGCGGGGTCCGGGCCGCCTCCCAGCTCGGCGAGCTGCGCCTGCGCGGCATGAGCCGCGCGTACGGTGCGTACACCGCCCTGCACCCGCTCGATCTGACCGTCAGGGGCGGTGAGTTCGTCGCGCTGCTCGGCCCCTCCGGCTGCGGCAAGACGACCGCGCTGAACTGCCTGGCCGGGCTGCTGCCGCTGACCGCGGGCGAGATCCTGCTGGACGGGAAGCGGGTGGACACCGTGCCGCCGGAGAAGCGCGGCTTCGGCATGGTGTTCCAGAACTACGCCCTCTTCCCGCACCTGACGGTGCGCGCCAACGTCGCCTTCGGGCTGAAGATGCGCGGCGTGCCGAAGGCCGAGATCCAGCGGCGGGTCGAGGAGGTGCTCCGGCTGGTCCGGCTCGGCGAGCACGCCCACAAGCACCCGGGGCAGCTTTCCGGCGGCCAGCAGCAGCGGGTGGCCATCGCCCGCGCCATCGTCATGGAGCCGCCCCTGGTGCTGATGGACGAGCCGCTGTCCAACCTGGACGCCGCGCTGCGGCTGGAGATGCGCAGCGAGATCCGCCGGCTGCACCAGGAGTTCGGGCTGACCACGCTCTACGTGACGCACGACCAGGAGGAGGCGCTGTCCCTGGCCGACCGGCTGGTCGTCCTGGACGCCGGCCGGGTCAGCCAGATCGGCACCCCGGCCGAGCTGTACGAGCACCCCGCCGACCCGCACGTCGCCGCCTTCATGGGCTACCGCAACCTGCTGGCGCTCGAGGTGGTGTCCGCGCGCGGGCCTGAGGTGGTCGCGGCCCGGCGCGGACTGCGGCTGACCGGGACCGTGGTGGGTGACGCGCGGGTGACGCAGGGGCAGCAGGTGACCGTCGCGATCCGTCCGGAGGACGTGCGGATCGCGGAGGAGGGCGAGCCCCGGGTCGCCGAGGCGGTGGCCGAGATCGTGGAGTACCACGGCAGGGTGCTGCACGTGGAGGCGGTCACCGCCGATGGCGACCGCGTCCACCTCCGGGCCGGGCGCGAGGTCAGGCCGGGCGACGCGATCGCGCTGGCGGTGGACGCGGAGCGTGCGCTGGTGTTCGGGGCGGGGGGTGCGCCGGCCGGGGCCGCGGAGCCCGGCGGGTCCGCGGAGCCCGGCGGGTCCGCGGAGCCTGACGAGCCGGGCGGGCCCGAGGGGTCCGCGGAATCCACTGGGCCGGCCACGCTCGCCAAGTCCGCCGATTCGTCCGAGCCCGGCGATTCGTCCGAGCCCACCGCGTCCGCTGAATCCACCGCGTCCGCCGGGTCCGGCGAGTCCGCTGAGGAGGGGTCCCGGTGAGCGGTCCTGCGACGAGCGGCGCGACGATCCCGGCCGGGAGCGAGCCGAAGGCGGCGCTGCGCCACCGGCTGGCCGAACGCGGCGTGGACCGGACGCTGCTGCTGGTGCTGCCCGCCGCGCTCGCGGTGATCGCGCTGTTCTGCTACCCGTTCCTGTACGGCCTCCAGCTGTCCTTCCAGCCGGCCAAGGGCGGCGCCCTCGGGGCGTACCGGCAGTTCTTCTCCGAGCCGTTCTCCCGCAAGTCGATCTGGGCCACCTTCTCGCTGGCCCTGCCCGCCTCGCTGATCAACGTCGGGGTGTCCGTGCCGATCTCGTACCGGATGCGGCGCGAGTTCCGCGGAAAGCGGCTGCTGCTCGCCCTGCTGGTCGTCCCGATCACCCTGGGCACGGTGCTCACCGCCGAGGGCATCCTGGAGTTCTACGGCCCGGCCGGCTGGTTCAACCGCACCCTGCACCTGCTGGGGCTGGCGGACTCGCCGATGCACCTCACCATGAACTACACCGGGGTGCTGCTCTCGCTGATCATCAGCGGCTTCCCCTTCGCCTACCTGCTGACCCACTCGTACCTCTCCGGCATCCACCCGAGCCTGGAGAAGGCAGCGTCCACGCTGGGCGCCGGCTGGTGGCAGCGGTTCCGGTACATCACCTTCCCGCTGCTGCTGCCCGGGCTGCTGACCACCTTCAGCCTGTGCTTCGTGCTGGCGTTCGCCGTCTTCCCCTCGGCGATGATGGTCGGCGACCCCAACGGCAGCACCCACGTCATCTCCATCGAGGCGTACCAGGCCGCCCTGGAGCGCTTCGACTACGCGCAGGGCAGCGCCGACGCGATGATCATGACCGCGCTGATGCTCGTCGTCCTGGTCGCCGTCGCCGTGCTGCGCTCCCGGCTCTACCGCGGATCCACCGGAGGCAAGGGATGAGCGCGAGCGTGCACGCGGCCGATTCCACGGCGGGCTCCGGGCCCGCTCCGGCCACCGGCCCCGCTCCCGGTGCCACGGCCCGGCGCCGCGGGGGGCTCGCCCTGCGGCCGGGGACCTGGCTCACCTGGGCGGTGCTGGCGTTCTTCTTCGTCAACCTGCTCGGGGTCATCGGCACCGTGCTGGTCGACTCGCTCGGCAGCCGGTGGTTCGCCAGCTGGCTGCCCTCGGGCTGGACCGGCCACTGGTACAGCGACGCCTGGAAGGAGTTCTCGCTGGGCCAGGTGCTGGGCACCACCGTCGAGGTGACCTTCCTCGTGGTGCTCCTGTCGCTGGTGCTGGCGGTGCCCGCCTCCTACGCCCTGGCCCGCCGGGACTTCCCCGGCAAGAAGCTGCTCACCACGTTGTTCGTGCTGCCGATCCTGGTCCCGCCGATCGCGTACGGCATCCCGATGGCGACCGTGCTCTACAAGTTCCACCTGGCCGGCTCGCTCACGGGTGTGGTGCTCGCGAACCTGGTGCCGTCCATCCCGTTCGTGATCTTCACGATGACGCCGTTCATCGAGCAGGTCGACCCGAAGATCGAGGCGGCGGCCCGGATGTGCGGGGCCTCCACCTGGACGGTGCTGACCCGGATCCTCGCGCCGCTGCTGCTGCCGGGCATCCTCGCGGCCGGAATCCTGGTGCTGGTGCGGACGTTCGGCATGTTCGAACTCACCTTCCTGACCGCCGGTCCGACCAGCCAGACCCTCATCGTGGCGCTGTTCTCCGCGGTCAACTCGGCCGGAATCCGCAGCACCCAGTCCATCGACGCAATGGCCGTCCTCTACACCGGGACGATGGCCGTCCTGCTGCTGGTCGCGCTCCGCTTCGTCAATCCCACCCAGCTCGTGACCCGTTCGTCGGACTGACCGGAAGGAGCGGTCGGGCACCCGGCCGGGTGGGCAACCCCGAGCGATTTCGCGCCGATTCGGCGAACGTGCGGAGCCGGCTACTTGTGGAGGCCGCCATCCTGATGGTGCCCTTGTGGCGTGTGAGGCAATCGATGCCGAGGAGGTGCACGAGCCTATGATCAAGCGCATAGTCGCCGTGGCGGCGCTGGTTCCGGCGATGCTGGGCACGACGTCCGCCGTCGCATCGGCGCAGTCCGCGCCGAAGGCGACCGCGGCGGTGGTCACCCTGACCTACGACGACAGCCAGGCGGGGCAGTGGGCGAGCGCGATCACGCAAGGAGCGCAGAACTGGAACGCCGCCCTGCACAACGTGCAACTGAAGCCCGCCAGTTCACGCGGCTCCGCCGACTACGTCTACGTGGCGACCGCCGGCTGGCCCCAGACGACGCTGGGGCCGGTCTTCCCCGGCGACAGCGGTGAGGTGCAACTCGGCCAGGAGGCACTGGACGAGGGATACGACGCGACCCGGATCGCGGCGCACGAGACCGGGCACATCTTCGGTCTGCTCGACGACTACACCGGCCCGTGCTCGGAGCTCATGTCCGGCCACGGACCCGGCACTTCCTGCACCAACGCCCTCCCGAGCGCGGCCGAGGCGGCGCAGGTCGACCGGACCTACGCGGGGGACGCGGCGGCTCCGCGCGTGAAGCACCACCAGATCGTGGTCGACGTCTGGTCGAACGCGGCCCACTGATCCACCGTCACCTCGCCTCACCGGCAACCGGGTTGAGGCAGACCCGAGGGGCCGCGCCCCGGATCCCGGACGCGGCCCCTCTCCGGCTCGATGCCTCGGTGAGGTCAGCTGCCACCCTCGGCCGGGACCGGGTGGTCCCCGTGGTACCAGAGCTCGGTGGCATTGGCCCCGCCGCAGTAGAAGTACCCTCCGTCCACCGCGTTCTGCGCCTGGTTGATATCCCTGTCCCGTGCACACGAGGCCGGGTTGTCGTAGGTGAAGATGTAGTAGTTGGCGTCGGCCGCAACCGTCGGAGCGGCCGAGGCGGTCGCGGCGGAGGCCGGTCCCGCGGTGAGGGCAAGAGCTGCGGCGGCCATGCCGCCGGCAAGGGCGACCGATGCAGTGAATTTCTTCACGCGCGCGGCGATCATCAAGAGGTAGGTCCTTATGGCTGGCACTGCTTCGAAAGGGGCAACGGGGGTGCGTTGACCCTCCATTGGTCGAGATTCGACCCTAGGGCGGAGAGCGGCGGTGAACCTGTCACGGCCGCACACCCCGTACCGCGGGAGCTGTCGGATCGCCACACCGTCGACCGGCCCGGCCCGGCCCGGGCAGAAGGCCTGGACGCGCCGGGACATGGTGTCCTCGACGCGAGCGCGGTGTCCGTGGCGGCACAGTGCCTGCAAAGGTGAGGCATAGCGGGGGCCGTCGGCAGGCGTCAGTACCGGCAGGAGGGGGCAACGGGCCGCCGGGGAGCGAAGGTGATCATGGATGCCGAAGACCAGGACGTGTTCCGGGAGTTCGTGGCGAACCGATCCACCGCGCTGCTGAGGACCGCCGTGCTGCTCAGCGGCGGCGACCGGCACGCGGCGGAGGACCTGCTGCAGAACGCGCTGGTCAAGGTGGCCAACCGGTGGCACCGGATCGACGAACCGGAGGCGTACGTCCGGCAGGTGCTGTACCGGCAGCAGGTCAGCCGGTGGCGGCTGAAGGGGCGCCGCAAGGAACTGACCGTCGCCGAACCGCCGGAGGGGGCGGCCGGGGGTGACGGCACCGGCGCCGCCGAGTTGCGGCTGGTGATACGCGGGGCCCTGGCTCGCCTGACCACCCGCCAGCGCACCGTGCTCGTCCTGCGCTACTTCGAGGACCTGCCCGAGGCCGAAGTGGCCCGCATGCTCGGCTGCTCGGTCGGCACGGTGCGCTCCACCACCCACCGCTCGCTCGCCCGGCTGCGCGCTCTGGTACCCGAGTGGGGCGCCCTCGACGAGCCCGCCGGGCCGGACTCGCCGCACGCGGAAGCCACGGGGAGTCAGGCCCGCGGCCGGCCCACCACTCCCGCGCCGCCTTCCGACGACCACCGTGGCGACGCCAGTCCCGCGTCCGCCGGCACCCCTGTGGAGGTACGACCGTGACCTTCGACGAACTCGTCCGTGACACCTTGCACGAGCAGGCGGCGTCCGCCCGGCCCGCGCCCGCCGACCTCGCCGAGCGGGTCCTCGCCCGCCGCGTCCGCCGCAGGAACCGCGGTCTCACCGCCGCCGTCGTCGCGGTCGCGGCCGTCACCGCCGCGGTGATCACGCCCACCGCGCTCGACCGGGGTGGCAACGGCCCGTCAGAGAGCTCGGGCGTCAGCGGCGTCGAGAGCCATCCGTCGCAGTCGCCGCCCCTCGACCGCATCGCGGCCGGTGACCAGGTGCTGGCCGCCTACTACTCGACCCGGAGCGTGCGCCAGCCCGACCACGACGTGATCCAGACCCGTACCTACCACCTGCTGAACCCGCGCACCGGCCGCTACACCTCGGACCCGCGCTGGTCCGACGTGGCCGTCGCCCCCGGGCTGCGCACCGCCGTCGTCATCGAACAGACCCTGCCGGCACGCCGGGTGGGCCTCCTCGACCTCGCCACGGACCAGGTGACCCGCTGGATCCCGGTGCCGCAGGGCGCCGGCGCGGTGGCCGTCTCCCCGGACGGCGGCAAGGCGGTGGTCACCACCTACGACCAGAACCCGAACCGCCTGTTCTGGGCGAAACGTTCCATGGTCAACGACACGTACCAGCCGCGGGCGGAGTACTCCCGTACCGGTTTCGCCGTCGTCGACCTGCCGTCCGGAGCGTCGCAGTGGCATCCGGTGGCACCCGACGTCTCCGTGCCGTTCGAGGCCTTTCCCCGATCCGGCTCGGCGCTGCTGTTCAGCGCCGACGGCTCCCTGCTGATGGACCGGAGGATGACGGCGCCCGTGACCGTCTTCCGCCGTCTCGACGGCACCGCGGTGCCCGCGCCGGGAAGGGAGAAGTACGAGGACACCGAGGGCGTGCCGGCCGGGCTGTCCCCCGACGGCACCCTGATGGCGGGAGGTTCCGCCGGCCACGGTTGGTCGACCGCCACCGAGGTGCTCGACCCGGTCACCGGCAAGCGGGTCGCGCTGCAACGGGGGGAGGTACTCCTGGCCTGGGTCGACGACAGGCACCTCATCGCGTGGGACATCATGCCCGGCAGCACGAACGAGTTCGGCACACGGCTGGTGCTGGTCACCGTCGGCGGCAGCAAGGAGGTTCCCCTCTCCGGGCCACGGCACACGACCACTGACGAACCGTCACCCGGAGGCTGGGAGCCCGTCTTCGCCCACCGCTGAACCGGGCGGGGCCGGGCGGGTCAGGCGGTGGTGGTGGCGCGGAGGGTGAGCAGGGTGATCTCGCTGGGGGCGAAGACCCGGAAGGGCGGGCCCCAGAAGCCGGTGCCGCGGCTGGTGTAGAGCTGGGTGCGCTCGCCGTGCTCGCTCAGGCCGTGGACGACCGGCTGGTCGACGCGGACGAGGTAGTGGAACGGCCAGATCTGGCCGCCGTGGGTGTGCCCGGAGATCTGCAGGTCGACACCGGCGGCAGCGGCCTGCCCGACGTACTTGGGCTGGTGCGCGACGAGCAGGACCGGCCGGTCCGGGTCCGCCCCGTCCAGCGCGCCGGCCAGGTTCGCGCGGTGCCCGGCCAGGCCGGAGGACTCCGCGGTGACGTCGTCCACGCCCGCGAGGACGAGGTGGTCCCCGCCGCGCTCCACCACGACATGGCGGTTGTGCAGCGGTTCCCAGCCGAGGTCCGCCATGCGGTCGAGCCAGCCCTGGGCCTCCCCGAAGTACTCGTGGTTCCCGGTGACGTAGACCTTCGCCAGCCGCGACCGGATCGTCCCGAGCGGCGCGGACTGCTCCTGCCGCTGGGCGGGGGTGCCGTCCGCGATGTCGCCGGCGTGGACCACGACGTCGGCGTCGAGCGCGTTGACCGCCTCGGTGACCCGCGCCGACCAGCGGGCCCGGTCGATCGGCCCGTAGTGGGTGTCGGCCAGCACCACGACGCGGGTGCCGTCGAGGCCGGCGCCGAGCCGCGGCACGCGGACGTCGACCCGTTTCACCCGGGGCACGCGCATGGCCTCGTGGTGGCCCCAGGCCAGCAGCACGGCCGAGACCGCGGCGACGGCCACGGCGACGATCCTCGCGCGGTGCGCGCCGCCGGCGTCGAGGCCGAGCAGCACCAGGTGCACCAGGCCGCCCAGCACCGACCAGGTGAACAGCACCCAGACCACCCCGAGGGTGCTGTCCGCGATCCGAGCCGCGCGGTCGGCCCGCCGCCGCCCGTGGCCCGCGGTGATCAGGAAGGGGAAGGAGACCAGCGCGACGGCGAAGACGACGGTGCCGGCGAGGAACACCGGGAACGGCCAGCCGGCGCCGGAGCCGAACAGCGTCCACCAGGGCAGCACGAACAGCAGCGCGAGGACGAGGAAGACGACGGTGGTGCCCAGCCGCCGGCGCAGCGACCCCCGGGGACGCCCGCTCCCGGGCTCGCCACCGGTCCCGGATTCGGTCCCGGTTCCGGGCGCGGCCCCGGCGTCCGGCGCGCTGTCGGCCGCGGGCCGGGCGCCGGCCGGTGCGCGCTCCGGTTCCCCGCCGGGCGCCCGCGTCCCCGCCTCCGCCCGGATGGATTCGCTCTCCGTCACTGCGCCGCCCCTCACACCCGCCGTCCTGCCGTCACCCCCCATCATCCGCCACGCGGCGCCGTCGCGACGCTGCCCGGTGCCCGCCGCCGTGGGAAGCCGAACGCGGCGGCCAGCGCGGGCTGGTGGAAGGAGGTGATCCGGCTGATGCCGCCGACGGTGACGGTGAGCACCACCACGCCGTACGCCTGGTAGCCGCCGCGCCGATCACGGGTGTACGCCATCGCGGCGGGCTGCCCGTTCGCGCGCGTGGGCAGCATGAGCCAGTCGCCGGGCGATCCCAGCACCCAGGTACGGAGGTAGGGCACGCAGGTCGCGTTCCCGGCGAACCAGGTGGTGAAGGGGGTCGCCTCCAGGGTGGCGTCACGGCGCAGCAGCCGTTCCAGGGCCGGTGCGTCGGCGTTCTGGAAGGCCGCGATGTACTGGTCGAGGAACGCGTGGGCCGCCGGTTCGGTGGGCGGCGTGATCTCGTCGGCCGCGGGGGACACCTCCCGCAGCCGGCTGCGGGCGCGCTGCAGCGTGCTCTTGACCGCCGTCGTGGTGGTGCCGAGCATGGCGGCGACCTCCGCGGCCGGGAAGGACAGCACCTCCCGCAGGATGAGCACCGCGCGCTGCGTGCCGGACAGGTACTGCAGGCTCGCGACGAGCGCCAGCCGCAGGTCCTCCCGCGCGAGGACGACGGAGGCGGGATCGGCTGCGTCCGGGGTCACGAGCACGTCGGGAAGCGGTTCGAGCCAGCGGACACCCGGTGCGGCCGGTACCGGCGCGGCCTCGGGGTCCGGTTCCGGACCGCCGAGGCCGGACGGCAGCACCCGCCGGCTGTGGTGCGCCAGCGCGGTCAGGCAGGCGTTGGTGGCGATCCGGTAGAGCCAGGTGCGCACCGACGACCGGCCCTCGAACGCGTCGTAGGAACGCCAGGCGCGCAGGTAGGTCTCCTGGACCGCGTCGGTGGCGTCGTCGACCGAGCCGAGCATGCGGTAGCAGTGCGCCAGCAGCTCCCGCCGGAAGGGCTCGGTGGCGCCGGCGAACGCCTCGCCGTCGGGAGTGCCGGTCTCCCGGTCGGGTCCGTACCAGGTCACCAATGGTCTCCGGTCATGTGGAGCGGCCGAGGAAGGCGGCCAGCCGGTCGGCCGGGTACGCGCCCGTCGGAGCCTCGACGACGGGCCCGAAGGGTGCCTCTCCTTCCCCGCCGCGGTAGGCGTCGGGGATCTCCACCCGGGCCTGGGCGAGCAGTTCGTCCGCGAGCCCGGGATCCAGGTCGGTGTCGTGCCCGAGGGCGCGGGCCAGGTCCCATCCGTGGGTGAACTGGTCCCTGGCGAGCAGTCCCATCAGGCCCGCGCCCGACAACGTACCGAACCCCAGCTCGAACGTCCCCTCCAGGACTCCGGCGGACCCGAAGGCGGCCAGCGCGACCTTGATGCCGTCGTCGTAGACGGCGAGGAAGTCGCCGGCCGCGAAGTCCTCGTCGGTGTGCTCCCCGCCCGTCCCCAGCGTGGCGGAGGCTCCCCAACGGGCCGAGTCGACGAGGTGGTTGATCAGGGCGCGTACGTCCCACGACCGGCACGGCGTCCCGGCGTCCAACCCGTCGGGTCCGACCCGGGCCAGCACGGCCCGGGTGCTGGCGAAGGCCCGGCTCAACTGCCGGAAGGGCGCGGAATCCTGCTGACTCTCCACCGGTGGTGATCCTCTCTGACGGTTCCTGGTACCTCGGCCCTCGGCCCGCCGCGCACGCGGAAGGTCCTCGGGCCCCGACAGGTAGACCGTCCGGGACCGGAAAAGGAATCGCGGCGCCCCGGAACGCAGCTCAGCGCACCGGGCGGTGGCGCTTCGTCAGGGGCGGGTGGGGCCGCGGGAAACAGGAAAGTTGGTCTAGTCCTCTTGACGCGGTGTGCTCGCGCGCGGTTTGGTACGTACCAACTCAGGCCCGAGATGCACGCTCCCCCCACCACTTCACGCTTGAGGGGCTTCCATGCGCCTTGCGAAATGGGCGGCTTCCGCCTCCGCGCTCACGCTCGCGACGACCGGTGCGGTCCTCGCCCTGGCCCCCGCCGGCAACGCCGCGGCGACCAGCACCTACTCCGTCGCTCCCTACGTCGACATGTCGAACGGCCAGGAAGGCATGCTCGACACCGCCATCACCGGCCACGGGCTGAAGGCCTACACCGCGGCCTTCGTCCTCGGCTCCGGCTGCAACCAGATCTGGGGCGACACCCTCCCCATCGGTGCCGACTCCTTCACCGACCCGCTGATCGCCAAGGCGAAGTCCGAGGGCGCCTCCGTCATCATCTCGTCCGGCGGGGCAAGTGGGCTGCCGCTCGCCTGGACCTGCTCCACGCAGAGCTCGATCGAGTCCGGCTACCAGGCCCTCATCAACGACTACGGCGTCACCCGGCTGGACTTCGACATCGAGGGCGCCGCGATCGCGGACACGGCCGCCACGGCCCGCCAGATGCAGGCCATGAAGGACCTGAAGGCGTCCAACCCCAACCTCCAGTTCTCGGTGACGCTGCCGGTGCTGGCCAGCGGGCTGACCTCCGACGGCGTGAACATCCTCAAGGCCGCCAAGACCGCGGGCGTCAAGATCGACGTGGTCAACATCATGACCATGGACTACTACTCGGGCACCGGCACCGAGATGGGCCAGGGCTCGGTCGCCGCGGCCGGGGCCACCCTGTCCCAGATGCAGTCCGTCGACTCGAGCTACTCCTACGCCAACCTCGGGATCACCCCGATGATCGGCAAGAACGACGACGGGTCGACGTTCACCCTCGCCGACGCCCAGACCGTGGAGAGTTTCGCCGCCCAACACGGCATCGCGCGGCTGGCGTTCTGGTCGGTCAACCGCGACCAGCCGTGCAGCGGAAGCGCCAACTCCCTGCCCACGTGCAGCGAGATCAGCCAGAACAGCCTGGCGTTCACCGACGCGTTCCTCCAGTACGCGGGCGGCTCGGGCGGGACGACGGGCGGCACCACGGGCGGGAGCACGACCGGCGGCAGCACCACGGGCGGGACCACCACCGGCGGGAGCACCACCGGCGGCAGCACGACCGGCGGGTCCGGATCGACCTGCACCACCGCCTCCTGGAGTTCCTCGCAGGTCTACACCGGCGGCGACAAGGTCAGCTGGAACGGCCACAACTGGTCGGCGAAGTGGTGGACGCAGGGCGAGGAGCCCGGCACCACCGGAGAATGGGGTGTCTGGCAGGACCTCGGCGCCTGTTGAGCCGCTGATCCGCGTGATCCGCGTGATCGGCGTGATCGGCGTGATCTGAGAACGTCCCACGGCCTGGCCCGAGTTCGGGGCCAGGCCGTTCGGCGTCGTGGGGTCCGCGGCGGAGGCCGGCTCTCCGGCCGCCGTCCTCAGCGAAGTTCCGCCGCGGCCGCCCGGAGCTCGTCGAACGCCGCCCGCGTGTGGGTCGCCAGCTCGCCGGGGTCGGCGTCCCGGGCGGGGTCGGCCCAGCGGGCGTACCCGCGCTTGAAGGCGAGCACGCCGATCTCGGCGGCCACCTGCGCCGCGGGTTCCGCGACCTCGCGGCGCGTCAGCGCGTCGGTCATCGCCGCGGCCATGCCGATGCTCTTGAGCGCCTCGCGGTTCCGCAGCTCCTCGTTGGCCTCGATCGCCGCGCGCAGCATGGGGCCGAGCTCGCGGTTGAACGACGTCATCGTGCCCGACGCGCGCTCCAGTCCGGCCGCGACCGCCGCCATCGGCGTCGCGTCCGCCGGCGCGGAGTCGATGCCCTCGGCCAGCAGCCGGCTCAGCGCCTCCTGCCCCGCGGCGAGGATCTCCCGCTTGTCCGGGAAGTGGCGGAAGAAGGTGCTCCGGGTGAGCCCCGCACGTGTGGAGATCTCGGCAACCGTCGTGTTGTCGTAGCCCTGCTCGACGAACAGGTCGAGCGCCGCCACGATCAGGCGCTCGCGCGCATCCGGTTTCCATCTCGGCATACCGCCAGCCTAGCCGATGGGACAGGTGTCGCATCACGGTGTACGGTGATGGGACACCTGTCTCATCATGTCTGGGAGCTCCCATGCGCGTCTTCATCACCGGCGGAACGGGCCTCATCGGCACGGCCGTCGTCGCCGAACTGCTCACCGCCGGCCACTCGGTCACCGTCCTCACCCGTTCCGACGCCTCCGCGGCACGCGCCCGGGCCGCGGGCGCCGACGCGCTTCCCGGCGGGCTCGCCGACCTCGCGGTGCTGCGCGGCGGCGCGGAGCAGGCGGACGGCGTCATCCACCTCGCGTTCAGCAACGACTTCAGCTCGCCCGAGGCGTGGGCCCGGGGCATCGCCGAGGAGAGCGCCGCCCTGGAGACGCTCGGCGAGGCGCTGGTCGGCACGGGCCGGCCGCTCGTCACCGTGTCGGGCACGCCCGCCGCCGCGGGCCGCGCGTCGACCGAGGACGACCCGGTGCCGACCGACGGACCCGTCGGCGGCCGAGGCCGGTCCGTGAACCGCACGCTCGCCCTCGCCGAGCGCGGCGTGCGCAGCTCGGCCGTCCGCATGCCGCGCACCGTCCACCACCAGGGCGAGGGCGGCTTCGCCGGGCTGCTCACCGGCATCGCCCGCCGCACCGGCGTCTCCGGCTACCCGGGAGACGGTGCGCAGCGCTGGCCGGCCGTCCACGCGCGCGACGCCGCCACCCTGTTCCGGCTCGCCCTGGAGGAGGCCCCGGCCGGAACCGCCTGGCACGCGGTTGCCGACGAGGGCGACGCGGTACGCGACATCGCCGCGGTCATCGGGCGGCGGCTCGGCCTGCCCGTCGAGTCGGTGCCGCCGGAGAGCTTCGGCGCCCTCGCCACGATCTTCGCGGCCGACCAGCCCGCTTCCAGCGCGCACACCCGCGCCGCCCTCGGCTGGAAGCCGACCCACCCGAGCCTGCTCGACGACCTGGAGAACATCCAGCCCTGAGCACGGGCGGCCCGGAGTCTCCGATCGACTTCGGACGAAGGGGCGCCACCCGTCGGCCCGAGCCCCCTCCGGGTCCCCCGGCAGCCGGCGGGCGGCGTCCGGGAGATGGGGGACCCGGGTGACAGGTGGGTGGCAGATCAGGCGCCGCTGGTGAGGATCATCGGCTGCGGCTCCGGCTGGGTGGGATCCGCGACCACGCCCACCACGGTGGTCTGCCGCGACGAGGAGCCCACCACGCCCTCCGGGTCGAAGAGCGTGCCGGAGGGCAGGGCGAGCGAGTGCCAGGTGCCGCCGGACAGGCGCATGGCGTACCCGTCGGCGCCGGGGCCGGGGTAGGCCGCGGTGGTGGTACGTCCGACGGCCACGACCCCCTGGGGGGTGACCGTCACGGCGCTGAGGCGGCCCGCCGCCGCGGGGACGGTGACCTGCCGCCAGCTGTGGCCGTCCCAGTGCGCGACGAGTGCGTGGCCCTCGTCGCTGTCGTCGAGGACGGTACGGCCCACCGCCCACACGTCGTCGGGCCCGGTGCCGGCGAGGGCGTTGAACTCGCCTGCCAGGCCCACGTACTGGGGCGCGGGCACCTGCGTCCAGCCGTGGCCGTCGTCGTGCATGAGCACCGGCTGGTCGCTGTCGGTGGTGCTGCCGGCGGCCCACACGTCGTCCGGGCCGATCTCGGTGACGGCGTTGAGGACGAATCCGTCGGCCGGCTCCGGGAGGCGCTGCACCGTCCAGGAGGAGCCGTTCCAGTGCTCGGCCAGCCCCGCCATGTGCGTCTGGGTGTACGGGAGCCCGCTGTCCGGGTCGGTCGCGGTGCCGTCGTCGATCTGGGCCCAGCCCACGGCCCACGCGTCGTCGGAGCCGCGCCCGGAGATGCTCAGCAGCCCGGCCGAGTCGTCGTAGGTGGCGGCCGGGACGGGAGCGGCGTTCAGGCTCCAACTGGCGCCGTTCCAGCGCTCGGTGACGATGCCGCCGGCCTGCGCGGCGTCGTCCCCGACGACCCAGCCGTCGGAGGCCGAGGTCGCGGTGACGCCGTTGAACCGGGTCTGGGCCCCGTCGGGCAGGGTGGCGGTCGGCGTGCTCACCCAGCCCCGCGGGTCGCCGGCCCGGCGGGTGAGCAGCACCGGCGTGTGCACGCTGACCTTGCCGATCTGGGTGATGCGGAAACCCGCGGCCCAGGTGGTGCCGGCATCGGGCTGGGCGGCGCCGTCGAGGACGGTGTCGCTCACCGGCAGGGTGGCCGAGGTCCAGCTCGACGCATTGCCGGCAAGGGACGGGGACCTGGGCGCCGCCGAGGGTGAGGACCGGGGCGCTGCCTGGGCGGTGGCGGTGGTGGTCGCCGTCCCCGCCACGATGAGCACGGCGGTCGCGAGGGTCATGATCGTCGATCGGGACATGGTGATCTGCTCTCCAGGAGGGCGTGCGGGGGTGGCCCGGCGGCCGGGGTGGCCGCCGGGTGGAGCGGACGGAAGGGCGTCAGGCCGTCAGGGTCGGTCGAGGCCGGTCGCGGGGCCGATGGACGTGTAGGTGGTGCGCTCGACGACGCCGCCGGCGGGCACCGCGGGCCGGCTGCCGTCGATGCCGCGGCCCTGGGTGACGCCGTTCATGCCGGCCAGGCTCCGCAGCCTGGTGGTCGTGGGCAGGGCGGGCAGCGCGTGCTTGGTGGTCACGACCGTCTCCAGCAACCGGCCGGTCGGGTCGATGAGGTAGCGGATGACGACCGAGCCGTCGCCGCGCTCGACGGCAGTGCCGTGCCGGCCGCTGCCGTCCGTCGCCGGGCCGACCACGTGGACGCCGGGCAGCCGGGCGGCGACCCGGAACAGGGCGGCCCGGACCCGGGGCGGTGCCGGCGAGGCCAGCAGGTCGCCGACGGTGCCGAAGACCTCCTCCGAGGGGTCCTGGCCCGGCTCGGCGTACGGCTGGAGCCGCGCCCGCAACTCGACAGGTGAGGTGGGGAGTTCGGCCAGCTGGTCCCACGTCAGCCGGCCGGTCCCGACGGTGAAGCGCCACGGCCCGGCGGACGGCTTGTCCTCCGTGACCGGGGCTGTGGCCCGCAGGTGGGACGTGAGCCCCGCGCGGTGCGCGAGGAACGCCGTCACGTCGCCGCCCGGGTTCCCGCCGGCCTCGACCCGGGTGGACACGACCTTCCAGTACGGCGCGTCCTCCCAGTCGGCGGACCCGATCGACTGCTCGGAGGCGACGTCGGTCAGGAACGAGGTGCCGCTCCCCGGACCGGTCGTCCCGCGGTGGTGCGCGGGGAACGGCGCGAGGGTGATCACGGCCGCGGCGGCGGCCGCGGCGAGGCCGGTCACGGCCACGCGCAGCGCCGGGCGGCGCCGTCGGGGCAGCCGCCGCACGTCGTCCCGTGTGACCTCAACAACCGCTTTCGTGCGGGGACATGGGGAGGTGTCGCGGTGGACTGCGCCGGCGACCGCCGTACGCGCCGCCGCGAGGACCGCGGGGTCGGCGGCCGGCGCCGCGCCGGCGGCCACGAGCTCGTCCCAGCCGTCGAACGGCAGGTCGTGCGGGCTGGGCTCGGTCACGTCTGTGCACCTTTCAGGACGAGGGGAGGCGGGGGGCCGGCCCGCCGGTCGGCGGGGTGGTCCGCCATGAGGTCGCGCATCCGGGCCCTGGCCCGGTGCAGCCGGGAGCGCGCGGTGGCGGCGCCGATGCCCACGGTCTGCGCCGCCTCGGCCGGGGTGAGCTGCTCCCAGGCGGTGAGGACCAGCACCTCCCTTTCCACCGGCGGCAGTTCGCGCAGTGCCGCGCGCAGGGCGGGCCGCAGTCGCGCGGCGTCCAGCCGGGCGTCCACCGCGTCCCACGTGTCGTCGCCGCCGGGCGCGGGGCTGCCGGGCGTGGGCGCCGACGCGTTCCTGCGCCAGTGCGCCAGCGCGTGGTTGCGGGCGATCCCGAACAGCCAGCCGCGCACGGTCCCCGTCTCCACGACCCGGAAGTCGGCCCTGCGGGCGTACGCGGTCAGCCAGACCTCGGAGAGCAGGTCGTCGGCGACCGGGCCGCAGCGGCGGAACAGATACGCGTGCAGTGCCGCGGAGTGCCGGTCCACCAGCGGTTCGAACGCCGCCGGATCGTGCCGCGCGCGTGACAGCGCCTCTTCGTCGGTGCTCACACACCCTCCTCGTCCCGTCCCCGCTCCCGGGGCTCCCACCCTCTACATGTCGCGACGGCGAAAAGCGTTCGCGGCGGGGCTGGTTGGGGGCCGTTCGGGGGTGGGGGCGGTGGTGTGCGCCGGGAGGACGCGCGGACCGGGAGGGGCGGATCCGAGGGTGGGCCCGTGGGTGGGTCGGAGGGCGCGGGAGGGCCGGCCCGTCAGTCGTTCGACCACATCATGTCGGAGGAGGCCGTGCACGCCCTGGTGACCGCGTACCCGCCGACCGCTGTGGAGTTCTGCAGGCACTGGCCGGCCGAGGTGTTCTCCAGCGTGCTGCGGGCGGACTTCGGGGAGCCGAACTTCCAGCGGTCGGCGTCGGTGCTGCCGCAGGTGGTCATGTAGGTGAAGTTGTCCCCGCTCCCGGCCAGGCAGTTGCCGGTGCTGCCGTTGCGCAGTTCGAAGGTGCCGTCGGAGATCGAGAAGTAGGTCCACTGGAAGATGCTGTTGGAGCTGCAGCTCGCGAGGTAGGCGGAGGTGCTGTGGTTGACGTTGGAGGCAAGGCAGTTGCCGTCCAGGGCGGAGAGCAGGCGGTGGGTGCCGCTCGCGGAGATCGCGGAGCCCGATCCGGACGAGCCGGTGCCGCCGGAGGAGCCGCCGGACGACGAGCCGCCCGCACCCGAGCCCTTCGACCCGCCGGACCCGCCCGCGTTCGTCGAGGAACCGCCGTCGGCCGACCCGGAGGAGCCTGACGCACCCGAAGTAGCCGTTCCCGCACCGGCGGTGCTCCTGCTGCCCTGTTTTCCCGCACCGTGCGGGGGAGAACTGTGCGCCGTCGTCGAGGGCTTGGCCGAGGACGGCGTCGCGGACGGGTGGGAGGAGCGCGTGGTGGCGCCAGCAGGCGTTCTGGTACCCCCGCTTGCAGCGGAGGACGGGGTGTGGGTCTTGGGCGTGAGCACGTACGGGACGAGGACCGCCGCGCCGCCGGTCGCGACGACCACCAGGGGTATCACCAGGACACGCGGTAGTCGCCACCTGTGCCGTTCGGGACCGGCCGCCGGGAGCGGCGCCCGGCTGATGTCCGCGGGAGCGTCCTCGGACCGCGGTTCCGGCATGCGGCGGGCCGACTCGGTCCGCATGGCCAGGGGTTCGCGCACGCGGGGTGGCCAGGGGGGCACGTCCGCGGCGACGTGGGGAGTGGCGCGGCGCACCAACTCCGCAGCGGTGGGCCGGTCCTGGGGGTCATAGGCGAGGCAGTCGGCGACCACCGCGGCCAGTTCCCGGTCGACCGCTCGCAGCGGTTCGAGGTCCGGCTGTTCGTGGATGATGCGGTACAGCATCTGCACGCCACCGCCGTCCCCGTAGGGCGGCTGCCCGGTCGCGGCGTACCCCAGCAGGCAGCCCAGCGCGAACACGTCGGTCGCACCGGTCAGGTTCCGCCGACTGGAGGCCTGTTCGGGCGACATGTACGCCGGGGTGCCGATCACCATCCCGGACTGGGTCAGCCGGCTCTGCTCGAGTGCCATCGCCACGCCGAAGTCGATCAGGGTGAGCCCGTCCGGGCGCAGCATGACGTTCGACGGTTTGAGGTCGCGGTGCACGATGCCGGTCCCGTTCACCGCCGCCAGTCCCGCGGCGGCGTCGCGCAGCAGCAGCCAGACGTCCGGCACCGGCAGCGGCCCGCCGTTCACCTGCAGCGCGGCGTCCAGAGTGATGCCGGGTACGTACGCGGTGGCCAGCCACGGCGGCCGGGCGTTCCGGTCGCTGTCCAGGAGTTCGGCGCTGACCCCCGCGGGCAGGCGGGCGAGATGGTCCAGCTCGTGACCGAAGCGCCGCAGGAAGCCCTCGTCCTCGGTCAGGTGCGGATGCACCCGCTTGACGGCGGCGAACCGCCCGTCGGCCAGGCCCAGATACACCCGCCCCATGCCGCCCGCCCCGAGCCGCCCCACCAGGGTGAAGGGCCCTATTCGTGGCGGGTCGTCCGGTGTGAGCGGTGTGGCTCCCACGTCACTCAGGCCACTTCGATCTCCCCCGTGTGCAGTCATGCGGTGCAGGCTAGCCAACGCGTGTGCGCCATGTCATACGGCGAAGCGACGGTTCTGTCCCGGAGCCGGTGGCACAGGTTCTCGTCGATGGCGGAGGCCGCCCCGGAACCGGCCGCCGCCCCTCCTGTGCCAACGGCCGGTGCCAACGGCCCTGTCCCCGCAGGCGATCACGGCATCGGCGCCACCGGCCCGGAGGGTTGGCGTGTCCCGTGTCTTGTCGTGCGACGGGGCGATCGACAAGCTGTGTACATGACATTCCCAGGTGTCTGTCCTCGCGGGAGGCAGACGCACCCCGGCGTCCTGCGCCCGGGGCCTCCCGCCAGAGGCGGCGTGGCGGACACGCGGAATCGTGCCCTTTCCCGGAGGTCGGACATATGCGTTCAACCCTTGCAAGGCTGCGGCGCGGCGGGTGGAAGAGAGCGGCGATCCTGGTCCCCGCCGTCGCGGTCATGATGGCGGCCACCGCCGTCATGACCCCGAACGCCGGGGCGACGGTGCCCCCGACGCCGTCGGGTTTCACGCTCACCTGGAGCGACGACTTCAACGGTGCGGCCGGCACCGGCATCGACCAGAGCCTGTGGAAGTACGACACCGGACCGGGCAGCAGCTTCGGCACCGGTGAGATCGAGACCATGACCAGCAGCACGTCGAACGTCGCCTACGACGGCCAGGGCCACCTGGTGCTCACGGCGCAGCACTCCGGTTCCGACCCGGGGAGCGGCTGGACGTCCGGCCGCGTGGAGACCCAGGCGGCGACCTTCGGCGCCCCGGCGGGCGGCGTCGTCCGGATCGAGTCGATCCTCCAGCAGCCCAACGTCACCACGGCCAACGGGGCGGGCTACTGGCCCGCGTTCTGGATGCTCGGCGAACCGCTGCGCGACGGCGTGACCTGGCCGAAGTCCGGCGAGGTCGACGTCATGGAGGACATCAACGGCCGCAGCTCCGACTTCAGCACCATCCACTGCGGGGTGAGCCCGGGCGGGCCGTGCAACGAGTCGACCGGCATCGGCTCGGGCGAGCGCGCCTGCTCGGGCTGCCAGACCGGCTTCCACGACTACGCGGTGGAGATCGACCGCTCGGTGTCGCCGGAGCAGGTCAGGTTCTACCTCGACGGGAACAACTTCTTCACCGTCAACGCCAACCAGGTGGACGCCACGACCTGGTCCGACGCGATCGACCACCCGTTCTTCATCATCTACGACCTCGCGATGGGCGGCGGCTTCCCGGCGGCCTTCGGCGGCGGCCCGAACGCGGCCACGGTCTCCGGCGGCAAGCTGGTCGTCGACTCGGTGGCCGTGTACAACAAGGCGCCCGGTTCCGGTTCCGGGGGCGGCGGTTCGGTGACCGGCCAGACGATCACCGGCCCGGGCGGCAAGTGCGTCGACGTCTCGGGTGACGACACCGGCGGCGACGGCGCCGCGGTCCAGCTGTGGGACTGCCAGTCGGCGGCCGCGGACCAGCACTGGACCTGGAGCGGCCAGACCCTGCAGACCCTCGGCCGGTGCCTGGACATCGCCGGCGGCGCCAACGCGAACGGCACGAAGCTCCAACTCGCCACGTGCAACGGCGGCGGCTACCAGAACTGGGTGCGGCAGACCAACGGTTCGCTGCTGAACCCGACCACGGGCCGCTGCATCGACTCGCCGTCGGGCGCCACGGACAACGGCACGCGGCTGCAGATCTGGGACTGCAACGGCTCCGGCGCCCAGAACTTCGCCATCGGCACCCCGATCTACGGTCCCGGCGGCGCCTGCGTGGACGTGGCGGGTGACGACACCGGCGGCGACGGCACCGCGGTCCAGCTGTGGGGCTGCCAGCAGGCGACCTCCCTCGACCAGAAGTGGACCTGGAGCGGCCAGACCCTGCGCACGCTGGGCCGGTGCCTGGACGTCGCCGGCGGCGTGAACGCCAACGGCACGAAGCTCCAACTCGCCACCTGCAACGGCGGCGGGTACCAGAACTGGGTCGTCGACGCCGACGGTTCGCTCTCCAACCCGACCACGGGCCGCTGCATCGACTCGCCGTCGGGCGCCACCGCCAACGGCACGCGCCTGCAGATCTACGACTGCAACGGTTCCGCCGCCCAGAAGTTCGCCCTGGCCTGACCCACCCCTCGAAGGGCCCCGCTCCATACGGCGGGGCCACTTCGGTGTACCCGGGCCAAGAGTGGATCGGATTCTTTTCGTCCGTTCGGAAGAATTAATTCCAGGTGACTCGAAATGCGCTGCGGTGCGCGTCCGTTGCGAGATTTCCTGGCTGTCGGGGCCGGCCGCTGCTAGGTTCGTACGGCGACATCTCGTCATAGCCGGCACCTTTTCTCGGTGAGAAGAACGGATGCGTACATGCGCGTACGAAAGTCTTTCTCCGCGGCCGCTTTCTCCGTCACGATGGCTACCGCGTTCCTGGCCGGCAGCGGCGGGAGCGCGTCCGCGGCTGATGGAGCGCGGCAGGCGGCCTCCGTGCACCCTGCGGCGTACACGGACTGCAAGGACGGCTGGGTCTGCTTCTGGGACTACCCGGGCTTCGCGGGTGGCGCCTGGTCCGAGGTCAACGGAAAGGGCGCCTACGGCATACCCGCGCCCCTGGCGGGCAAGGTGTCCAGCGTTCTCAACAATTCGCCGTACACCATCACCCTCAACTCCAACGGCGATTGCTCGCCTTCCCTTTCCCTCAAGCCCGGCAGATGGTACGAAGATCTATCGCTGGAGAACTGCGGCGGCACCGTCTACGACACCTGGAACAACAGGGTAACGGGAGTCGACATCGGTTAGACGAAAAGGAATCGATTTCCCGTGACACCGAAGGGCCCCGCTCCGCACGGCGGGGCCCTTCGCACGGGGTGAGCGGCTGCGAGCAGCGAGGCGGCACGTGGTGTCGAGGGAACCGCGAGGCCGCCCCGGCCAGTCGTTGACTTGAGGGCTCCTACAAGGGAGGCACGGGCATGACCGACAAGGAAACAGCGGCTGACCTCCGTTCACGTGTGCAGAGCTTCGTTCCTGCGCCAAGCGTGACAGGCCCAACGCCGTCTGGGTGAAGCGACTGAAGACCGGCGTCATACACGCTTACCCGACCACGATTGGATGACGATGACCTTCTGGATCCAGACCGGGGACCCCGAGGTCAGGGATGTCGGTGACGAGGTCGTCCTGGACATGGGGGACGCGCTCGTCGCCCTCTACCCCGACCACACGGAGCGTCTGGTCATCTCGTGGAACCGGGTGCCGGTCGTCGTCAACTACTGTGACGACCTGCGCGTCTTCGTGGACGACATCGTCGATCTCCTGGAGGAGCTCCGGTCGGACGGATTCGTCCAGGCCGAACTGACCACCGGGGCGGCGGATTTCTTCGCCGTGTGGTCGTTCCGGCCGGAGGGGGAGAATCTGGTCGTCGACTCCCGGTGGGACAACATCGTCGGCAACTACGAGTTCCTTCTCAACGAGCGTTCTCGACTCATCGTGCGCAGAACCGATTTCGTTGCCGAGTGGCTGAAGGTGATCCGTCGCGTCGTCGGCGACATCACCGCGCAGTCCGTATCCATGGAGATCGACGAGACGTTCCTCCGTGCGAAGGGGCTGCTCGCCGACGGCGGCGAGGCGGCCGGTGCCACCGGCGCGACCGGTGGGGTGTGAGTCTGGTGACCCAACCCGACATCTTCGGGCCGGGCACCGAGTGGCTGCCGGAGTTGCGGACCCTGCTGGAGGCGTACCGCTCGGTGCCGGTGCCGGCGGAGGAGTGCTTCGTCGACACAGAGGACACGCCGTCGCGTGGCATGTCCAGCTATCTACGGGTGGCCGTGTACTACCCGTTGCGCTGCTTCCGGGCCACCCGGGAAATCATGGAGGTGGTCCATCTCGGCGTCGAACACTGGGACGTGTCGGCCGCGTTCGCACGGATGCCCCCGCTCATCCCGCCGCGCGGCAGGATCCGCGTCGAGTGCCTGATGATGATGGTCCCGTACCTGGCGGCGTTCGAGAACGAGGGCTACCGGGTGGCCCCGGCGCCGCCCGACACCCACTGGGAGTGGCGGGAGCGGTTCCCCAATCTCCAACGCCTGCTCTCCCGCGGCGGCTTGGACCCCGCGAGTGCGGTGCCCGACCGCAACGCGGGTGCGCCCTCGGCTCCGCTGGAGGACTTCCGTATCGCGGCGGCCCGCCGGGAACTCGACGAAGTGCGGGGCCTGTGGCCCGCGGGCGCGACGGAGGCGGAATGGGCCGCCGCGGTCCACGGCCTGCGGGCCTCCGGCCTCCCGGACGGAACGTCCGTCCCGGAATGGCTCGCACAGCTCGACGCGGACGCCGCCGCACATCTGGATGCCGCCGGATACCGGTTGCCGGCCGCACCCGATCCGGCCTACCCCGCGCACGACATCCGCGCCCTGTGGTGAACGGCTCCAACAGGCGGAGGGACCGGGCGTGTTGAGAGCGGCCCGGCCCCCGGTCGTTCAACGGTGCGGCGCGTCAGTAAGGGGGCGGGTGGGGGCGGTGCCGTAGCCGGGGGCGGGGTGGTCGGTGGCGTCGACGACCTGGGCGATGCCCTGGTCCATGACGTCCGCGGCGACATCGAGGTGGAGGCGGACCGTGCCCTGGCGCGGCTCGGTCACCGGCCGGAAGGTGAGGCGGGGCTGCGGGTCGTCGGGCCGGCCGAGGTGGACCCGGCCCGGCCGGGAGGGGTCGGTGGCCGGTCCGGCAGCGCGCTCCGGAAACCCGCCACCCGCTCGACGTCGACGCAGTCGACCGTTGCCCCGATCCAGCGGTTCGCCATGCCGTCACCCCTTCCCCGTTCCGGACGCACGACAGGTCAGGCGTCCTCGAGGATCTCCGCGAACGCGATCACCACGCCTCCGGTGGCGTGTTCGAGGGTGGCGGTGACCAGGGGGCCCGCCTCCGCGGTGGCGGCGCTGGCCGACGCGTAGTCGGTGAAGTACAGGTCCAGCAGCCGGTACGCCGGCGTGGGGCTGCCGTCCTCCTTCGGCCAGACCTTCGACGCCTGCAGCCGCAGCAGGCCGGGGAGCTTGCGCGCCAGCGTGAGCTGCTCGGGGTAGGCCGCCTCGAACGCGTCCGGGTCGGTGGGGTTGGAGTAGACGAAGCTGATCTTGGTCGGGTTGTCCTGCTCGGTCACGGGTGGCCTCCTGTGTCGTCGGGTGCGATGCGGACGATCCGTCTGCGGCGGGGGCCTGAGCCCTACGCTTCACTCGCTGTACGTCGAGCCTAGGCAGGGAGAAGGGGGGCGGCCATGACGGTTCCGCCGCGGGATTTTGCTGATCGTCCACGGTCGCCGGGCGAGGGGGTCGAACCGCCGCGGGAGGGCGCCGGAACTCCCGCGGACGGCACCGCGGCACCCGCCCCGGATCCCGCCGGCCAACCGCACGACCTGCTCTCGGAGTTGCTGCGGAGCGTTCGCCTCAGCGGTGAACGCATGGCGGTGTACGCCCCGTCGGGCCCCTTCTCGGTCGGCTTCTCCGGCGTCGGCACGCTGCACCTCGTCGAGGAGGGCGAGGTCCTGCTCCGGATCGACGGCGCCCCGCGGGCCGAGCGGGCCCGGCACGGTGACGTCATCCTGCTGCCGCGCGGCGACGCGCACCACATCAGCGGCACGGGGGAGCCGGCGCCCGCCACACCTCTGACGCCCGCCGTACCTGTCGCGCCCGCCGCCCGTATCGCGGCTCCGGACGGGTCGGACGGGTCCACCCCGCAGGACGCCGCCGCGCCCGGACCGCCACGCTGGCTCTGCGGGACCTTCACGATCGGCGACCCCCGGGCGAGCCACCTGCTGGCGAGCCTCCCGCCGGTGATCGTCCTGCGCGGTGGCGGCGGCCCGGCACTGGAAGGGCTCGAAGTGGCCCGCAGGATGATCCTCCTGGAGATGGAATCGCCCTCCCAGGGATCGGCGGTGATGGTCGCCCGCATCCTCGACCTGCTCTTCATCCAGATCCTGCGCGCGTGGGCCGCCGGCACGGGCGCGGAACCGAACTGGCTCGCCGGCGCGCTCGATCCGCAGATCGGCCCGGCCCTGGGCGCCGTCCACCGCGACCCCGGCCACGACTGGAGCGTCGAGGAACTCGCCCGCACGTGCAGCCTCTCCCGCTCCGCGTTCTCCGCCCGCTTCGCCGCCCGGGTCGGGAAGCCGCCGGCCACCTACCTCGCCCACGTCCGCCTCGACGCCGCCGCCGACCTGCTCCGCGGCACCTCCCTTGCGGTCGGGGCGGTCGGGGACCGGGTGGGATACACCTCGGAGGCCGCGTTCAGCCGGGCGTTCAAGCAGCGCTACGGCAGGTCGCCGGCCCTGTGGCGGCGGGACGCCCGGGCCGGCGCCGGGACGGTTCCGTAGACTCCGGCCATGTTCAAGGGGTGGTGGCATGTCCTGCCGGACGAAGAGCGGCAGCAGTGGACGTCGGAGCCGTACAAGGCAGTGGGGCCGCTGCACTTCGGCATGAGCCCGGCCGAGGTCGCGGACGCCATGAGCGGCGTCACGGAGGAGACCGAGCGGCAGCAGAAGGCGGCTCGGGCCGGGGAGGCGTGGAGGGTGGTGGAGGGCACCTTCCAGGAGTTCGGACTGCACCTCTACTACACCGACGAGCGCCTCGCGGGCGTGGTGGTCGATGCCCTGTGCGGACCCCAGGTCCGCGCCGACGGGATGGCGCTGGTCGGCCGGGTGCCCTCCGTGCTGGAGCAGTGGATGCTCGACCGTGCGGAGACGCGCCCGCCGGAGACCGAACTCGTCTACTTGAGCGCGGGCGTCCCCGCGTCGGAGTCGCTGGGCGTGACGATCAACGTCCAGCGCGAGGGCGACCGCCTGCTCACCCGCCCGATCTTCTACCCCGCCGAGGCGTGCGACGACCTCTTCCACTGGCTGCCCCGCGAGGCCTGGGCCGTCCACTGAACCGGCCCGGCGGCTACTGATAAGGTCAGGCGCTTTCCTCACGTTCGTCACTCGCGGCGCCCCGCCCGCGTCGAACGGTGGAGCGCGGTCCCTGGGGGGGAACTGTGCACAGATCACGTGCGGTCGGTGTTGCCGTGCTGGCGCTGCTCGTCGGCGGCGGGCTCCTGCCGGGTGCGGTGGCGACGGCGTCCGCCGACACGTCCACGCGGTACGTCGACATCAACAACGCGTCCTGCTCCGACACCGCCGCCGGTACCGGCACGCAGGCGGAGCCCTACTGCACGCTCCAGGCCGCGGTGGACGCCGCGCAGCCCGGCGACACGGTGTCCGTGTCGGGCTTCGGGGAGTACCCGGCCACCACGGTGACGACGTCCGGCACGTCCGGTGAACCCGTCACCATCGAGGGCGGCTTCACGGTCGCCGGGCTCACCTTCGCCGGCGTCCACGACGTGGCCCTGCGGGCGGGGTCGCTGACGCTCTCCGCCGGTTCCGTGCGGGTGCAGGACTCCGACGACCTTACGATCGACCGGTTCGACTTCAACGGCGCCGAGGACGCACCGACGATCGCGGTGTCGGGCAGCAGCAGCGACCTGACGATCAGTCGCGACTACTTCAACCCCAGCGACGAGGACAGTCCCGTGATCAGCGTCGGCGCGGGGGTACGGCACACCGTCGTCACCACCAACGACATCGACGAAGGGGAGTACGCCGACCGCGACATCGTCCTCGACGGAGCCGTGGACACCGCCGTCACCAGCAACAACCTGGGCGGGCTCACCGACCTCGTCGCGATCGACGGCGCCTCCACCGGCACCACCGTGGAGAACAACGGGTTCGACCGCGGCCGGATCGAGGTGAGCGCGGACTCCACGGCCACCACCACGATCGGCTACAACCTCTACTACCCCCGGGCCGGAGGCGCCGCCTACCGCTGGGCGGGCACCGACTACTCCGAGGTCGCCCCGTTCCAGGCCGCCACCGGGCAGGGCAGCCACGACATCGTCGCGGGGACGGCGTCGACCGCCAAGGGCTTCCAGTGGTACGGCGAGGGCAACCCCGGTATCGACTCGGCCGACGCGAACGCCCCCGGCGAGCTCTCCTCCGACATCCTCGGCTACCCCCGCGTCGACGACCCGCTCACTGCCGACACCGGCACGGATCCCGGCTACTTCGACCGTGGCGCGAACGAGCAGCGCAACCCGTTCGCGGTCGGCTACCCCGAGGTTTCCTCGAACCGCATCGCGGTCGGCGCCACCGTGACGGTCACCCCGCACGACACCAACCCGTGGGGGACCACGGTCAGCCGCACGTACGACTTCGGCGACGGCACCCCGGAGGTCACCTCCACAGCTGCGTCCGTCCGGCACACGTACACCGAACTGCCTGGCGGTGACGGCCGCGTCGTGATCACGGTCGACACCGACGCGCCCCCCGGCGCCCTCGCCTGGGAACGTCAACTGGTGCTGTACATCGCCCCGCAGGCCCCTTTCGCGGCCGACATCGACGTGTACGCGCAGGACGCGAGCAAGCCGCTCGCGGTGAGCGTCACCGACCGGGCCCTGCAGACGGACCCGTTCGAACTCGGCTCCTGCCGTATCGACTTCGGTGACGGAACGCCCGCGACGACCGGCAACTACTCCTGCCAGGACCTGCAGCACACCTACGCGAAGGCGGGCACCTACACCGTCCACGCCACCGAGGACGACCTGGGCGGGCGGACGTCGAGCACCACGGCCAAGGTCACGGTCGGCCCGGTGTTCGTCTCGACCAGCCCCACCCGCATCCTCGACACCCGCACCGGGCTCGGTGCGTCCAAGGGGCAGGTCGCCTCGGGCGGCGTCGTCCACCTCAAGGTCAACGGCGCCGGTCCCGTCACGAACGCCACCTCCGTGCTGCTCAATGTGACGGTCACGCGCTCGACCGCCGGCGGGTACGTCACCGCCTATCCGGGCGGCGCCTCCCGGCCCACCTCGTCGGTCCTCAACTACGCCAAGGGCCGGACCGTGGCCAACCTGGTGACCCTGCCGATCGGCCCCGACGGGACGGTCTCCCTCTTCCACTCCGGCGGCTCCGCGGACCTGGTCGCCGACGTCGAGGGCTACACCACCCTCACCCCCGGTACGGGCCAGGGCGATGTCCTCGTCGACGAGGGCGACGAGTGGAAATTGCTGGACACGCGGGGCGACAAGGCACGGGGCCTGCCCGCCCTCGGCAAGGTCGCCGCACACTCCTCCCTCACCTTCACCGCCCTTCCTCGCATCGGCGTCCAAGGCTCCTCGGAGTACGGGGCGACCTCCGTGGTCCTCGACGTCGCCGAGACCGGTGCGACCGCGAGCAGTTACGTCACGGCGTACCGCCCCGGGGACGCGGTGCCGACCGCGTCGAACCTCAACTTCGGTGCGGGGGAGACGCGTGCGGCCATGGTCGTCGTCCCCGTCGATGCCCAGGGCAGGGTGTCCCTCTACAACAACGCCGGTGCGGTCCACCTCATCGCCTCGATCGAGGGCTTCTACACACCGTTCGGCCCCCAGGCCCAGCCGGTCAACAAGCCTCTGCACCCGATCACTCCGGTCCGGGTGCTGGACACGCGATCCGGCATCGGAGGGCCCAAGGGCGTGATCACGTCCCGCGGGGGAGTGCAGGTCAAGGTGGCGGGAGTCGCCGGCATCCCGTCGAACGCCACCGGCGTCCTGGTCAACCTGACCGCCGTCGGCGCCAGCGCCAACGGGTACCTCGCCGCGTACGACTCCGACGTCTCCACGCTCAACTTCATGGCGGGCCGCACCACCGCCGTCCTCACCTACGCTCCCCTCAAAAACGGCCGCCTCGTGATCCAGAACGCCAGCGACACGGTCAATGCCGTCGCCGACGTCGAGGGCTACTACACCAGCTGAGCCCGGCCGACGCCGTCACCGGTAGCCGTACGCCTCCCACCTGGCCAGGACGCGCTCCCGGATCTCGGCGGGCCATCCGTTCTCGAAGCTGCCCTTGACCGGCCGGTCCCCCTTGGCGAACAGGTCGGCCAGCAGGCAGTTGTGGAGCACCTTCCCGGCCCGGTAGGAGTGCGCCTCGGCCTCGGAGAGGTAGACCGACAGCTGGACGTGCGGCAGGGCGGGGAAATGGATCTCGCCGTGCTCGGGGTGGGTCCGGGTCGCGAAGGCCCACACGACGTCGTCGATGTCGGTGATGTCGATGTCGTCCTCGACCAGCAGCACCTTCGGGACACCGAACCCCGCCTTGCCGGTGAAGACCACGTCGCCGATCCTGCGGGCGAGTTCGGCCGACGGCACGGCCGTCACCTCGTGCCAGTCCGCGCGCACCGAGACGATCAGCCAGTGCATCGCCGACTCGAAGGAGAACCACGCCGAGGCGACCGGCAGGCCTGCCGCGCGGAGCTGGTGGAGGATCTCGGCGGCGTGCATGGTGCCGGTGACGGTGTGGTCCTCCTCGACCGGCGGGCCGGCCGCGACGACGGGGAGGACGGCGCCGTTCCGGTGGGTGATCGCCGAGACGTGGAACACGGGCTTGAGCGACTTCTCCAGGGCGTTGTAGCCGGGGTACTCGTTCATCGGCCCCTCCATCACCGTCTCGTCGAAGGCGATGTGGCCCTCGACGACGATCTCGGCGGTGGCCGGCACCATCAGGTCCACGGTCTCGGCGGGGACCACCTCCAGGCCCTCACCGAACAGTGCCCCCAGGAAATGGGACTCGTCGGCGCCTTCGGGCAGCGGCATGCCGCCGATGAACGGCAGCGCCGGTTCGACGCCGAGGGCCAGCGCGATCGGGAGCGGCCTGCCCTCCGCGGCCCACTGGGCACGGATGATGCCCAGGTGCTGCGGGCCGGGGATGAGGCAGCCGAGGGTGTTCCGGTCGGCGATCATCATGCGGTTGACCGACCAGTTGGTCCAGGACCCGTCGGGCGTGCGGGCGATGTTCATGCCGTACGTCTGGAGGTAGCGGCCGCCGTCGTTGCCGTGGATCAGCGGCGTCGGGAACCTCAGCAGATCGACGTCGTCCCCGAGGAGCACGTTCTCCTTGCACGGAGCGTCCTCCGCGCGGACGACCCGCGGTGGGATCCCGGGTTTCGCGCGGGCCGCGACGACGGTCTCCATGATCTCCGGCCCGGTCGCGCCGGCCGGCAGCCCGAGGGCCAGCGCGATCCGGGCCAGCGGGTGATCGGGCCCCGACAGCGCGCCGGGAGCACCCAGCACCGCGAACCCCGTGCCCTGGTATCCCGTGATGTTGGTGAACAGGGGCGCGGGCGCCCGCAGGTCGTAGGAGCGGCGGATGACGGCGCCGATCTCCAGCCGCCAGTCGACCTCCTCCTCGATCCGCTGGACCTCCCCGATCGCTTCCAGTTCCTCGATGAACTCGCGCAGGCTGCGCAGGTGCTTCACGACATGTCCTTTCGAGAGGGTTGTTCGCCCCATCGGGGCATGCCCGGGACCTTCATCCCGAACAGGTCCAGCGCACGGCCCACGGAATGGTCGACGATGTCGTCCAGGTTCCGCGGCCGCAGGTAGAAGGCGGGAACCGGAGGCATCACGATCGCTCCGGACTCGGTGGCCGCGGTCATCGCCCGAAGGTGCCCCAGCGTCAGCGGCGTCTCGCGCACCAGCAGCACCAGCCGGCGCCGCTCCTTCAGCGTCACGTCCGCCGCCCGCGTCAGCAGGTTGTCGTTGCCGCTGTAGGCGACCGACGACAGCGTGCGGATCGAACAGGGTGCGACGAGCATCCCCGCGGTGCGGAAGGAGCCGCTGGCGATGGCCGCACCGACATCCCCCGGACGGTAGGTCACGTCCGCCATCGCGGCCAGGTCCGCCGCCGTCAGATCCGTCTCGTAGGCACGCGTCTGCTGGCCGGCCGGCGTGACGACCAGGTGCGTCTCCACTCCGGCCTTGCGGGCGAGCTCCAACGCGCGCATCCCGTAGGCGATCCCGGTCGCGCCGCTGATGCCCACCACCAGGCGGCGCGGCGGCGTTTCGTCATTCATCGTCGGGTTGTCCGTCATCCCCGACGTCAGAACATGGCGCCGTTGGCGCGGACCGTCTGGCCGGAGACCCAGCCGGCCGCTTCGCCGACCAGCCAGCCGACGACGGGCGCGACGTCCTCGGGCCGGCCGAGGCGGTTGCGCGGGCTGTGGTGCGTGGCAGCCGCGATCGCCTCGGGGGTCTCGGCGTCGCGGTAGAAGGAGTCGTCGATCGGCCCGGGCGCGACGGCGTTGACCGTGACGCCGCGCGCACCGAGATCCTTGGCCGCGGCCAGCACCATGCGCTCGACGGCGGCCTTGGAGCCCGAGTACAGGCCGTAGGGCCCGGTCATGATCGAGGTGAGCGTCGTGGAGAGCACGACGTAGCGGCCGTTGTCCGCGATCGTGCGTGCCGCGGCCCGCAGGGTGTTGAAGGCACTACGGGTGTTCAGGTCGATCAGGTGGTCGAAGTCGGCGTCGGTGAAGTCGGCCAGCGGCTTCTTGATCACCGCTCCGGGCGTGTGCACGACGATGTCGAGGTGGCCGTGGCGGGTGAGGACGCCGGCGAACAGCTCGTCGACCTCGGCCGAGCGGCGCGCGTCGGAGCGGACGGCCTCGGCGACGACCTCGTGCTTCTCCAGCGCGGCCAGGGTCCGTTCGGCGGCGCCCTCGTCGTTGGCATAGCTGACCACCGTGGTGGCGCCGCGGGAGGCGATCAGCTCGGCTATGGCCGCGCCCTGGTTGCGGCTGCCGCCGACCACCAGGGCCACCTTGCCGTCGAGGTCGCGTCTCGGTTCGTCGGGCATGACGTCCTGTCCTTTCGAGGAGGCGGACCGGGCGGTGGCAGCAGGGGCCCGCGGTCCACGCGCCTGCGCGTGGACCGTGTGCACCGGCCCGGGGAAATCAGCCTGTCGTGCCCGGCGTGGATCTCGAAGTGCCGCTGTCAGGTATCCGGTTGTGCATTTCGCACAGTCGCGGTGGTACATCCGCCGGTGATCGGTGAGAATGCCCCCATGGCCGAGGGTCTCGCGTCGGATGGTCGGATACGGATCCTCATCGCCGAGGACATGCACTTGCTGCGCGAGGCCCTGGTCGGCCTGCTTTCCGCCGAGCCGGACATGGCCGTCGTGGCCGAGGTCGACGACGGCGCACGGATCGTGCCCACCGCCCTGACCCACCGGCCGGATGTGGCGATCATCGACATCGGGATGCCGGGTCTCGACGGCGTCGAGGCCTCGATCGGGCTGCGCACGGCGTTGCCCGGGTGCAAGGTCGTCATCCTGACCGCGCTCACCGCTCCGGGCCAGCTGCGCAGGGCACTGCGGGCCCAGGTCGCCGGCTTCCTGCCGAAGGCCGCGCGGGCCGCGGAACTGACCTCCGCGATCCGCACGGTGGCGGCCGGCGGACGGGTGATCGACTCCGATCTCGCCGTAGCCGCGCTGGAGACCCCTGCCAGCCCGTTGACCCAGCGGGAGACCGAGGTGCTGCGCCTGTCGGCCACCGGCGCCCAACCGGCGGAGATCGCCCAGCGGTTGTTCATCACCTACGGCACCGCGCGCAACTACCTGACCTCGGCGGTGGGCAAACTCTCGGCCCGCAACCGCGTCGACGCGATCAGGATCGCCACCGAGGCAGGGTGGATCTGAAGCGGCCGTGACGCGACTCAGGAGAGGGCGACGAACTCGGCGACGACCTCGAAACGTCCCCGTGGCAGCGGCCCGGCACTCAGCCGGCCCCCGGTCCGCTCGGACATCCCGAGCAGCCCCGAACCGCTCGTTCCCGGTGCGGCGGGCACCCGGGCGGCGGCGCTCGGCACCGGCGTCGCACCGTCGTTGACCACGCGCAGGCGCACCACCCCTGCCACCGACGTGATCGCTATCGTGCAGTTCCCGGCCCGGCTGTGGCGCACCACGTTGGTGACCGCCTCGCGCAGCACCGCTGCCAGCGCCGCGTCCACCTCGGGCGGCAACGGGCCGTCGGGCACGGACACGTCGGGGCGCACACCGACGCTCTCGAGCACACTGCGCGCGGCGGCCACCTCGTCGTGGGTGCGCAGCAGGGCGGGGCCGGAGACGAGCGCGTCGAGTTCGGCCTGCATCCGCTCCGCGAGCTCGGGCAGCTCCGCGAACCGGGCCCGCGCCCGCGCGGGATCGGAGGCGAGCAGCCGCCGGCACGCCTCACCCTGGAGCGCCAGCGCCGAGAGGCTGGAGGAGACCAGATCGTGCAAGTCCCTTGCCACCCGGGTGCGTTCGCGGATCACCGCCTCCCGCGCCAGGTCCTGCCGGGCCTCCCGGAGCACCACCACGAGCTGGGACAGCCGGATCAGGCTGTAGGAGACCCAGGTGAGTACGACCATCGACATCACGGACGCCGCGATCCCGGCGGGATTGGGGATCGGCGGCGGATAGACGAACAGCGACGCGTACGGGATCGCCAGCGCCCCCGCGACGGACCAGGCCACCCGCCGCCGGTACTGGGTGAAGACCGGGCCGAGGACGAACGGCCACAGCAGGGTGAACAGGTTGAGCTCCCACAGCAGATCGCCCAGCGGGAACGCGGTCGGGACCAGGAGCAGCCCCAGCAGCACCGTCTGCCGGCGCGAGGGCCGCATCAGCAGGAGCACCGCGCCGGCCGCGCACATGACCGGCACCATGACCAGCACCGTCCAGGGCCGGTGGAACTGGGCGAGATCGCTGAAGACCACGACCAGGGCGTCGGACAGGTACACCCCGGCCAGGGCCCGTCTCGCCTCCTTCGGTGACACGATCGGTGCGGTGGCCGGCGGCGGGCCGGTGGCCGGACGCGGCCCGGAGGGCTCCCGGTAGGAGCCCGCCGCGCGGCGGACGTCGGCCAGGGCGCCTCTGGCCGTCTCGACCATCACCTCGAGCCGGCTGTCCACCTCGTGCTCCGGCCCGGCCTCCGGCGAGTGCGCCAACTGCCGTGCGAGCAGGCGCAGGCGCCGTCCCACGAGGGCGCGCAGCTCTCCGTCCAGCCGTTCCCGCTCGCGTGCGAGGAGTTCCCTCGCCAGTTCCCCCCGGGTCGCGTGCAACTGCGCCACCATCGCGGCCAGAGCGTAGAGGCCGAACACGATGAAGCCGTCGATCGCGGTCTTCGCCGTCCTCTCGCTCGCGACCACGACCCCGTCGTCCAGCCGGAGCCCGGCGAGTTGCGTCACCACCAGGACGAGTCCGAACAGCGCCCAGCCGAGCCGCCCGCGGAACCTGCACAGCGCGACGACCGCGACCGGCCACGGCAGCCAGTCCCAGTGCACGCCGAGCAGCGTGAACGGCAGCAGGTAGAGCACCGCGAACAGGGCCGGCAGCAAGCCGCGGACGGCAGGTCCACCTCGCGGCGGCGCCCGGAGCAGCGCCACCATCGGCGGGTAGGGGGCCGTCGCCAGCAGCACGGCCGGCCAGGCCAGACCCTCCTGCCACGCCGACAGCAGCCTGATCACCATGATCAGACCGACCGCGGCCCACAGCATCGTCCGCACGAGACCGAGCCGTAAGTCGCCGGTGTCGTCCCGGTCGTCGCCGAACCCGGATCCGCCGATCGAATCCACCCGTGCCCCCTCGTCGGCCCCCAAGGCAGGCGGGGGGTCCCGCGCCGCCGCGCCCATCGTGCGCGTCCGTGGTCGAGACTGTCAGCCCCACCTGTACGATCGCTGTCCCCCCCGGCTGCGCGCCTGACACACTGCCCCGGTGCAGATCCTTGTCCTGGGCTTGTTGGAGTTGCGGCACGAGGGACGCGCGGTCGTCCCCACCGCCGGCCGGGACCGGGCCCTCCTGGTCGAACTGATCGTCCACCGCGGCAACGTGGTGAGCACCGGCCATCTGGCGGAAGTCCTCTGGGGTGCCGATCAGCCCACCGACCCCGCCAACGCCCTCCAGGTACGGGTCTCCCGGCTGCGCGCGCTGCTGCGTTCGGTGGCGGGACCGGCCGGAGCCTCCCTGCTGCACACACGGCCCGGCGGCTACCAGTTCACGCCGGCTGAACCGGAGCTTGACGTCCTTGCCTACGAGGCGGCGCTGACCGCCGCGTCACAGGCCGCGGCCGACGAGGACCGGGCGGCGGCGCTGATGCTGCACGAGCGGGCGGCGGCGCTGTGGCGTGGAGAACCCTTCGGCGGGATGCCGGTCGGCGGCTGCGCCGCCGCGGAGAGCGCCCGGCTGGATGAACTCCACCTCACCGCCTGCGAGGATCGGGCCGCCGCGGCCCTCCGTGCGAGACGTCCCGCCGACGTCCTCGCCGCTCTCGGCGCCCAGGTCGCGGCGCATCCCCTGCGCGAACGCGCGCACGCCCTCCTCATCGCCGCGTTGCGCGACCTCGGTCGGCCCGCTGAGGCCCTGGCCGCCTACGGTCGGCTGCGCACCGTGCTCGCCGAGGAGTTGGGAACGGAGCCCTCCCCGGAACTGCGCGCACTCCATCTCGATCTGCTGCGCGTCACGGCCGCACCGGCGCCGGCACCACCTCGGCGCCCGGCCCAACTGCCGCCGAAAACCGTCTCGCTGGTGGGTCGGAGCGACGAACGCGCCGTTCTGGACGACGCGTTGACACGGGACATGCCGGCGGGCGCGTCGACGGTCGTGGTGGTCAGCGGCATGGGCGGAGTCGGCAAGACCGTGCTCGCGTTGAGTGCCGCTCATGAACTGAGCGAGCGTTTTCCGGACGGGCAGCTCTTCGTCCGGCTGCACGGTGCCACCCCCGGGCTGGAGGCCGTCGCACCGGCCGGAGCCCTCGACACCCTCATCCGTTCGCTCGGCGACGCCCCGCCCCCGGGGGAGGGAGCGGAGGCGGCCGCCGCTCATCTGCGGTCGCTCCTCGCGGGTCGCAGGATCCTGCTGGTCCTCGACGACGCCCTGTCCGCCGCACAGGTACGGCCGTTGCTGCCGGCCGGGCCGGGCTGCGCCGTCATCGTCACCAGCAGGGTCCGGCTGGCGGGCATCGAGCACGCCGTGCACGTGCCGCTCGGCCCGCTGGCCGAGGAGGACTGCGTGGCCCTGCTCGGCTCGGTGGCCGGCCGCGACCGGATCGCCGCGGAGCCCGCAGCGGCCGCGCAACTCGCCGAACTCTGCGGGGGCCTGCCGTTGGCGCTGCGTATCTCGGCCTCCCGGCTGAGCGCCAGAACCGCCTGGTCGGTCTCCTCGTTGGTGGAAAGGCTCACGGGACACCGCGAGCGGCTCGACGAACTGGACCTCGACGACCTGAGCGTGCGGGGGACGCTGTCCGTCACCTACCAGGCACTGACCCGTGGCACCGGATCCGAGGAGCGGATGGCGGCCGAGGTCTTCCGGGGCATAGGAACGCTGGACCTGCCGCATTACAGCGCGCCGGTGGTGGCCGTCCTGCTGGACGTCACCGAACACCAGGCGGGCAGGGCGCTGGACCGGCTGGTCGATGTCGCGCTGCTGGAGGAGACCCACCTCGGCCGGTACGCACCCCACGACCTGGTACGCGACGTCTGCCGGGAACTGGCCCAGCAGGAGACCGACCGCGAAGGCCGGAGCGTCGCGGTCGCCCGGGTGCTGGAGTGGTACGCGGCGATGGCCGGCGGTGCGGCCAGGGCGCTGCTTCCGTCCCGTCACCGCGGGCTCGTCTTCCTGGCGCCGGGGAACGGTGTGCGGGTGCCTGTCGACGCCACGCGGGCGGCTGCCTGGTCCGAGGTGGAGCGGACGAACGTCCTGGCGCTGCTGGGCAGGACGTTCCCCGGACCGCGCGCCCACCCTGTGGTGATCCAGCTCGGCATGGCCGCGTGCGCCTGCCTGCAGCGGCAAGGGCGCTTCGCGGAACTCCTGGCCGCGGGCGGCATCGTCGCGGCCACGGCGACGGCGGCGGGCGACACCCCCGCGCGGGGAGCGGCATGGAACTACATGGCCGCCGCCCACTGGGGTGCCGGTCGCCACGGTGAATCACTGGCCCTCATCGACGACTGCCTCGATCTGTGGCGCGCGTGCGGTGACACGGACGCGGAGCGAGGGGAACTCTGCAACCGCGGGCTGCTCCTGGACAAGCTGGATCGGCTGGAGGAGGCGAGGGTCACCCTGCTGGACTGCCTCCGGCTGTGCGAGGAGTCGGGGGACCGCTACAACGAGGCCATCACCCTCAGCCATCTGGGCAATCTCCATGATCGCATCGATGCGCGGCTGTCCATCGGCTTCCACCAGCGCAGCCTGCGGCTGGGTGAGGAACTGGAACACGCGGTGTTCATGGACACCGCGCGGTGCAACATCGGTTACGCGCTCCTGGCTCTCGACCGGCCCGGGGAAGCGCAGCTCCATTTCGAGGCCGCCCTGGAACTGCTCGACGTGGACGGGCAATGGACCACCGAACGCGAGATCCGGCTCGGTCTGAGCCGCGCACTGCGAGAACAGGGCGCCCATCAGCGCGCGGCGCGCGAGTGCGCGGTCCTGCTGGAACTGAGCGGGAGCCGCGACGACACGTACTCCCTGAAACTGGCCCGCGCGGAGGCGGCCGTCATCGACGAGCTCCTCGCCGCCGAGCCGGCGACGACGTGAGCGACGTTCCGCCGTCGCGGCTCCCGCGTCGTGCCGTCCGCCTCACTCCTTGACGGGAGTGGTCCCGTTCATGCCGAAGCGGGGGGAGCACTGCTCGCTGGAACGGTCGCTCGCGTTCCAGACGCAGATCCACATCGTGCGGCCGGCGTCCGGGAGGAAGGTGGTCTTCGCGGCGCCCCGGGCCGCCTGGAAGGTGTACGCGACGCCGTCGCTCCGGTAGAGCTCGGCGCCGCAGGTCTGGTTGAGGGAGGTGTTGAGCACGCCCGCGAGCCCGCCGGAGCCGTTGTCGTCGAGCCAGGCGGAGCACGTGGCGTCGTTTCCCACCCAGGTGGTGTCCGCCTCGGAGCCCTTCACCTGCGTCGTGTCGTCGGTGCCGTTGATGCCGCTGATCGACGAGGAGGTGGGATGGGGATCAGGTTTCGCGGGCGCGGTGGTGCCGGCGCCCGAACCCGGGTGGGGCGCGCCCACGGAGGCGGTCGGGCCCGGTGAACCCGCGCTCGGGTGGGGGGACTTGGCGGCCGTGGACGCGTGCGGGCCGCTCGGACTCGCGGTGGACGTGCCCGGGTGACCTGAGCTCGCGGCGGACGGGCGGGTCGTCCCGGCGACGGGCTCGATGGTGGCCGGCGCGCTCCCGGACGACTGCCCGGCGCCTTTCCCCGAGGACGCGGACGGCAGGAAGGTGAGCACCGTCGCCGTGGCGCCCAGGGCGACCACTCCCGCGGCCAGGCCCAGGAGCAGGCGGGTGCGGGGACGCGGACGGCGCGGCGCCGCGGGGGAGTTCGGCACCGTCACGGGCTCCGGGGCCGCGTCCGGGCTCGGCGGCGGGACGGTCTCCAGCCTGCCGACCGGCGTCGCGGCGAAGGCACGGCGCGAGGCGATGCGTGCGGTGACCTCGGCGGGCCAGGACGGGGAGTCGACGGGCAGGTGCCCGCGGGCCGCTTCCACCACCTCACCGGCGGTGGGGCGGTCCCCGCGGTCGGTGGCGAGGCAGGTCGCGACGACGGCGGCCAGGCCGGCGTCCACGGCGCGCAGCGGCTCGACGTCGGGGACGGCGCCGGGCGTGCGACCCGAGGCGGCGTAGAGGAGCAACGCCCCGAGCGCGTACACGTCCGCGGGCGCGTGCACGTCCTCGTCGCCGGCCTGCTGCTCGGGCGCGGCGAATCCGTGCGTCCCGTAGCCGGCACCGGTCCTGGTGAGCCGCGCCTGGTCCGCGGCGCGCGCGATGCCGAAGTCGATCAGCTTCACCCCGTCGCGCACCAGCATGACGTTGCCGGGCTTGACGTCGCGGTGCGCGATCTCGGCGGCGTGCACGGCGCGGAGTTGGGCGGCCGCCTCGGCGAGCAGCAGCCACAGCGACTCCGCGGGCAGCGGGCCGTGCAGCCGTACCGCCTCGTCCACGGTGAGCCCGGGGACGTACTCCGTGGCGAACCAGGGGCGTTCGGCGGTGACGTCGCTCGCCAGCACCCGTGGCCCGACCCCGCCTGGCACGCGGTAGAGGATGCCGACCTCGCGCTCGAAGCGCTCGCTGGTGACGAGGCGCGGCCGGACCCGCTTGACCGCGGCGTAGCCCCGGTCCCACGCCCCGAGGTAGACCTCGCCCATGCCACCGGTGCCGAGCAGGCCGATGATGTGGAAGCTGCCGATCTCCTGTGGATCGTCCGGGCTGAGCGGTTCGGCGATCGTGCTGTCCATCATCAGCGGTTCCCCGGCTGCTCGTGCTCGCGGCGGGTCGGCTGCCGCGAGCAAGTCGGGTCCACACCCTACGCGTTGGCGGCGAACGCGCGCGTGCCCTCCGGGCGGACCCCGCGTATCCCGGACGCCGGTGCACCGCCTCTGGTAGGAGGACCGGTCCCCGCGGTGCGCTCGTACACTGGCGCGAGCCGACCGGAGGTTTGTGATATGGAGTACGGAAATTTCCCACCCCAGATGCTGCCACCGGGGAGCCCTTCCGACCGGGTGATCTCGTCGCCGCCCGGGACGATCTTCGTCCTGGGCCCGGAGGGCGGGTACGCGGTGCCGCCGCGCCGGTACACGCTGCTGTTCGGACGGGACCGCGAGGACGTGCATGTGCCGGTCGGCGTCGACGATCCGACCGTCAGCCGCAGGCACGGCCTGTTCACCCGTACGGGAGCGGACGGCGACTGGTGGCTGATCAACACCGGCAACCTGCCGATCGAACTGCCGGACGGCGTGCTGATGCTCACCGGCCACAAGAGGATCATCGCGTCGGGGTACACGCCGCTGGTGATCAACTCGTCCAAGCAGCGCTCCCACCTGGTGGAGGTGCGCGTCGTGGACGAGGACCGCCGCTACCCCCGCTCGACGAGCAGCGCGGAGACCGTGGATCCCGAGACGGTCCACGAACTCTCCCCGCAGGAGCGGCTGGTGCTCACCGCGCTCGCCCGGCGCTACCTGGAGGGCCACGACGCCTTCCCGCTCCCGCTGGCCTGGGAGGACACCGCCCGCCTGGTCAACGCGTCGCCGTACGCCACCAAGTCCTGGACCCACAAGTCGGTCGCGAACGCGGTCGAGGACGTCCGCGAACGGCTGCACCGCCGGGGCGTGCGCGGGTTGCGGCGCGACGAGGTGGGCGAACCGGTCGGCTCGACGCTCAGCGTCAACCTGATCCGGGAACTGCTGAAGACGGCGACGTTGAGCGCTCAGGACCTGGAGTTGCTGGCCGACCAGGAGTGAGCGGAAGTGCGGGAAGCGGTGCGGGTGCGTGCCCCGGTCGATCGCCGACCGGGGCACGCGGCGTTCCTCAGCGGTCCGCCCCGGGTTCCTCCGCGGGCTCGGGCGCGGTGTGTTCCGGGTGTGCGGCGTGTGCGGCGAGTGCGGCGTTCTCCGGGGTGTACGTGACGTGCATGGTGCCGTGCGCGACGGAGAAGACGGCCGCCTGGTCCGCCGCGGAGTTCCGCTGCTGGGGTCGGGGCTCGGGCTGGGCCTGCTCGGGGGCGTGCGTCGCGTGCGTCACGTGGTTGTCGTCGCCCACGATGAACGTGCCGGAGACGTCCCCCACGTGGATGTTCCCGTGGGGCGGGCTGCTTTCCGCGGTCATGGGCGAGCCTTTCTCTGCTGGTCGGGGGAGATGTCATTCACCGCAGTCGGTATCCAGGCTGTCCGCGGCCGAGAGGATTGACGACTGCTGGTCCAACGTGTCGAAGTCGGTGCCCTGTGCGGAGTTCTCGTACGACTGATACAGGCTCTCCATCTGCTGAACGGGATCCAGCATGCTGTTGACATCTGTTGCCACGTCGTCGTCCTGGGCCTGTAATGCTGCCGTCTCCAGCGTGGACTCGACGGAGCCCAGGTCGCTGATGACGGTGCGGACCGCGGAGAACACCGCGCCGGAGTCGGGAGCGGTGGCCGCTTCGCCCGAGTTCCAGTCGCCCATGGCGCTGTTGTACGTGTCCATCTCGTCGGTCGCGGCGGAGGCATCTGTGCTGAACTGCTCGATTTCTGGGGGCAGGTCAGAGACCAAACTCGCGCACACGGGATCGACGGTGGGCGTACTGACGTCGTCGGGAGCCGTCGTACTGATGTCATCCACGGGGGGCGTACTGACGGGGCCCGATGCGACGGCGGGACTCGGGTCCGGCCGGCTGTGCTCGTAGGCCGCGGCACCCACGCCGAGCACGGTGACGAGCCCGAGCGCGCAGGCGATGGCGAGGGCCGACATGCCGCCCTTGGCACCCACGGCGACCACGGGGGCGAGCGCCGCGTGGCCCGAACCCCCTGCGGAGACGCCCGTGCTCGCGGCATGGGGCGACTGCGCGGCGGAGGTGTGCGTGGCGGAGGTGTGCGCGTGCGAGAGGTCGATGCGCTGCGGGATCTGCGCGGCGGGGTTCGCGCCGGCTCCGTGGGCGGCCGAGGCGGCTGTGTGTGCGGCCGCCGCGGGGGGCTGCTGGGCGGCGTGGGAGAGGTTGACCACCGGCCTCGCCGCCGACGCGTGCAGGTGGGCGGACGCGGTGGACGCGTGGCTCGCCGTGTGCGCGCCGCCGGCCGTGTGGATCGGGGTGTGCGCGGGGGTGACCGGGTGGGCCGGCGGGTGCGTGACCGGCGGGGTGACCGGGTGGGCCGGCGGTGGGACGGCCGACGCCCCGTTGACGACCTGCTGGATCGCCGTGTGACCGCGCAGGACGGTGAGTTCGTGCCACAGCACGTCCGCCTCCAGCACCAGGGCCGTCGTCAGCGCGGCCCGGCCGATCGCCTTCCGGCGGGTGCGGGCCTCGCGCAGGAAGAACTCCTCGCCCTCCTTGTCCCCCGCGCTCTTCGCGGCCGACCACCCGGCGCCCAGCAGGCTGCCCCACGCGTCGAACTGCCGGGACAGCGCCAGCTTCGGCGAGGCGGCACGGGCCAGCCCAGCGCCGAGCGCCGCGTGCCCGCTCCTCTCCGCCCCCACCACCGCGGCGTCCAGGACCCGGAAGTGCGCCGCGACGTCGTCCGGCGCGGTGTCCGTCGCCCGGACCCATACGGTGAGCGCACGGCAGAGCCGATCCGCCGGAAACGTCGTCGCCCGGCTGTCGAGGACATACGCGGCGACGTCCGGCGGGCAGCTGTAGCCGGTCTCCGAAGCGAGCAGGAGACCGCGGCGCACCAGGCCGTCGGCGACGGCGTCGCCGTCCGGACGGCCGAGCAGATCGTTGAGGTGCCGGGCGGCCAGCTCGGCGCCGGACACCGAGCCGAGCAGGTGCAGCAGGTCGTGCTCCTGCGGCTGGAGCCGGCGCACCAACGCGGGGAGCAGTTCCGGGAGATCGGCGATGCCCGGCAGGCCCGCGCCCGTCGCGGCCGCCGAGGCGATGCGCCGCAACTGGAGCGGGCTGCCGTCCACCACGTCGCGCAGCGCGGCCACGGTCGCCGCCTCGTCGGGCCGCAACGCGCGGCCCAGCAGGGCCTCCACCAGTTGCGCCGTCGCCGGGGGCGTCAGCCCTTCGAGCCGGATCGCGTGCACCGCGCCGACGGTGGACCGCTGTTCCGCGGTGAGGACGAACGTGGACAGCTGGGCCAGGTCGAAGAGCCGGCGCAGGTCCTTCTCGTCAAGTCCCGCGTCGTCGAGGTAGATCCGCAGCCGCAGCGTCTTGAGATGCTCCTTCAGCACCTCCAGCGACGGCTTGTAGTTCGGCGCGTCGAAGCTGATGTCGAAGATCGCCTGCGCGATGTCGTCGGCGGTACGTCCGCCGGCCTCGATGTAGGCGGCGCCTTCGGGCCCGGGCGGCAGCGTCCGCGCGAGATGGCGCAGCAGCGCACTCTTGCCGACCCCGCTCGCACCCCACACCTGCACCAACTGATGGGCGTCGACGGCCTCGTGCAGGATCCGGAGGTCCCGCGCGCGGCCGATCAGCGGCTCGGCGGTGGACCGCGGCAGATGGGAGATCGGCCGGCGCTTGACCGGATCAGGCAGCGGCCCCCCGTGCACCGTGACGGTCGATCCGTAACCAGCGGTGATCCTCAGGTTGTTGACGGTGTTGTGGCTGCCCACGACCATCGTTCCGGAGACGTCGCCGACCCGGATCTCGGAATCGTCCAGCTCACCGTTGTTGTCCGGCATCCGCTCTCTCCCCGTTCTCTCCCGCGCTCGGGTCTCGGCACCCGGTCATGCTGGCGCCGGCGCGTCGTGCGAACCCGGCGCTTCTACGTGTTTGGCGACATTGGCCGGCCGTTCGGCGGTGCGGCCGCGGCGGCGATCCGGGCCAGGTGCTCCAGGTCGAGGATCGTGATCCTGCGGTAGCCGGTCACGACCGCGCCCGACTCCCGCAGCGCGCGCAGGGCCTTGTGGATCGAGGACTCCGCCGCGCCGACCAGGGTGGCCATCTCCGGCTGCGACAGCGGAAGTTGGGCTTCGTTCCGGCCGGGCAGCCGGTAGGTGACGGCCAGGTGGTGCAGGATCCTGGCCAGCCGGCCGAGCACGTCGCAACCGGTGAAGTCGACGATCCGGGTGGTCGCCGTGCGCAGCTTGGCCACCACGCTCGCGCTGAGTGCGAGGCCGATGGCGGGGTGCTTGTTCGTGCACTCCAGCAGTTCGGCGCGCAGGATGTAGCGGGCCAGTACCCTGCCGCAGGCGGTCACCGTGCCGGTCCGCGGCTGACCGTCGATGCCGGCGAGTTCGCCGACCAGATCCCCGGCCATCCGCACGGCCAGCAGCGCCTCGCGGCCGTCCAGCGCGTGCGCGGTGACCTTCACCGTGCCGCCGAGCAGCAGCAGCGCGAAATCCGAGGTGTCGGCCTCGTGGATGGTGATCTGACCAGCGGGGTAGACGACGCGGTGGCCCAGTCCCAGCAGGGTTGCCCGGTCGGCCGCGTCGACCCGGCCGAGCAGTCCCGCCGGCGGCCAGTAGGCCGCGGTCACGCGCACCGGTGTGCTGTTCATCGGCCGCACCTTCCTCCACGTTTCTTTCTCGTCCCGCCGAAACGGCACAAGCGCTATTAGTAGCCGTTCTCCCAGAGGACCCCTCCCCTACGCTCTCGTCAATCATCGTGCCGACACCGGGATATCCGGGACGGCGGCCTTTCGATCTTCGAATTGCCGCCCCAGTCGTAGCCGCGGAGGAATGGTGAATGCGACGTACGAATACCGAGCGCTGCTGGCGTGCGACATCGCGGGCTCCGCGGGCCGGGGCGAGCAGCGGCTGCAGCGGATCCGCGGCGTACTGCGTGCCGCGCTGTTCGACTCCCTCGATGCCGCGGACCTGGACGGACGGGACTTCGCGTACTTCGACACCGGCGACGGCTGCCTGCTGGTCGCCCCGGCGGGGTTGCCCAAGGCCCGGCTGCTGGTGCCGCTGCTGCCGGAGCTGAACGCGCGCCTGCGCGAGCACAACCGGCACGCCGACCAGGGCACCCGGCTGCGGCTGCGGGCCGCGCTGCACGCGGGGGAGATCCGGGTCGACGAGGAAGGCGCCGCCTCCGGCGCCCCCTTCGAGGTGCTGGCCCGGCTGCTCGACTCGGCGCCGCTGCGGCAGGCGGCCCTGGCCGGCCCGGACGGCACCCCGGTGGCCGCGATCCTCTCGCGGCACGTCTACGAGGAGACGGTCGGGCACGGCCACGCGGGGCTCGACACCGACGCGTTCACGGCGGCCGACGTCCGGGTCAAGGAGTACGCCGCGCGGGCCTGGCTCTGGTACCCGGGCAGCCCTGTGGGCCCGCGCGCCGGCTCCGACCGGGAGGACGCCGGCTCCCGCACCTGCACGGACGCCAAGGCCAACGCCGACGCCCGCTCCGACGCCCGCTCCGGCTCCGGCGAGCAGCCTGCCGGTCCCGAGCCGCGCACCGCGGAGCAGTCCGTCCACGCCACCGGGCACGGCACCGTCTTCGCCGTCCACCGAGGGGACCAGTACATCCGCCACGACGACCGGAGTTGATCCGCGCCGATGAACGAGGAACTCGCCGAGCTGGCCGCGACCGGGGCCACCGCTCTGGTCTCCGCGATGGGCACCGATCTGTGGACCGAGGCGAAAAGGCTGATGAGCCGGGTCCTCGCGGGTGCGCGCGGCGGGCGCCAACGGGAGCTGTCCGCCGCACTGGACCGGCCGTCGACCGCCGCGAGGGGAGCGGTCGACGGCACGGCGGTGGCGTACTGGACCGAGGCACTGTCCTCTCTGCTCGACCGGAATCCGGCTCTCGCCGAGGACGTCACGGCGCTTGCGTCGCTGCGCGTCCCGGAAAGGCCGGACATCGCGATCCAGGTCAATTCCGCCGCCGATGCAGGGGAGGTTTTCGCGGTGCAGCACGGGAGTCAGCACTTCGCCGCCGGTCCGAAATCCCGCGAGCCCGGGGAACGGCCGTGAGCCGGGAGGACGGCCGGTACGACGGCCGGTACGAGAGCCGGGAGGACAGCCGGTACGAGAACCGGGACGGCGGTCTCATGGACGGATGGGTGCGGGCGGTGCTGCTCGCGGCCGTCGTCATCGGGGCGTTCATCGAGGTCAGCACGCCGCATCGGCAGTACGGCCGGGTGGTGGACGCGTTCGCCCTCGCCGCGGTCGGCGTCGTCGGCACGGCCGCCGCGCTGGGCTCCCAGGCCGCCGCGACGCTCGCCCGGCAGCGGGACCGGCTCGCGCAGGAGCCCCAGCCCCCCGCCGCGGCTCCGGTCTGCCGTTACGTCACCGGACCGGCGCCGCAGGCCCGGCCCGCCCGGCTCCGGCCCTTGTTGCGCGAGCGGCCCACCGACCTCAGCGTTCCCCGCTTCGGCGACGGCGCCCGCGCCCAGGGCTACCCCTGGCTGCTGCCCGAGCGCACCGTGCAGAACGGGATCGCGGCCGACGAGGCCACCGTCGGTGCCCTCACCCTCCGCGCGGCCTCCGTCATCGGACCCGGCCACCGCTGCGCCCGGCCCGCCGAGCCGCGGCAGGACTCCTACCGGATCGGGCGGAGCCGGGACAGCCGGTACGCGATCGTGGCCGTGGCCGACGGCCTGTCCAGCGCGGCGTGGTCCGATGCCGGCGCCACCACGGCCTCCAGCCAGGCCGTCACCCTGCTGCGCGAGCAGCTCGCGACCGCGGGCTTCGACGGGCTCGACGCCAAGGGCCTGTACGGGCGGATCGCCGAATCGGTCGCCGCGCAGGCGACCGGGCGCGGCGTCGCCACCTCGGACGTGGCCACCGTGCTGATCACCGCGGTGGTCGGCGAGCCGGACGCGGACGGCGTCGCGGGGGCGTGGGTCGCGTGGCTCGGCGACAGTTCGGCCTGGACGCTCGATCCGCGCGACCCGCTGTGGCTGTTCTCCTCCGGCGATCCCAAGGACCGCGCGGCCGCGGTGATCTCGAACGAGGTGGCGGGGCGGCTGCCGGACACGCCGCAACTGGCGAGGGACCACTTCGTCACGCTGCCGCCCGGTGCCGCCCTGGCCCTGGTCACGGACGGGATCGGCGACGCGTGGGCGGACCCGGCGAGCTCCGTCAACGAGTACTTCGCGCAGACCTGGCGCTCGCCGGTCCCGGCGACGCGGTTCGTCGCCGACGTCGGCTTCGACGCGCCGCAGTGTCTTGACGACCGCACCGCGGTCGTGGTGTGGAACGGGGGCCGGTCATGACGAACCCCCCGCGCGTCGAAGGAGCCGGTGCCGGGGCCGGCAACGGCGCCCCGGCGGCCGATCCGCGCGGCTGGACGCTGCCGCCGGCCGTGCGTCTCGACGATCTCGGACCGCTCGCCGAGCCGATCTCCGAACGCAACGGCCAGGCCATCGCGGTGCGTCCGCTGGCGGACCACCCGGGCTGGCTGGCGAAGCTCTACCGGCCCGGCCGGCACGCCGAGGACGCCGCCCGGCTGGACCTGCTGATCGCGGCTCCGGGCACGCTCCCGGAGGCGGATCGTGCGGTGCTGCACGCCGGGACGTGCTGGCCCGCGGCCCGGATCCATGCGCCCGGCAACCCGGCCGTCGGCTGCGTGGTCCCGATGGCGCCCGAGCACTACCGCGCCGAGCTGCGGCGCGGCGGGTTCGGCGAGCGCCGCTTCGTGGAGATCGACTGGCTGGCGAAGCCCGACGCGTCGATCCGGCGGATCGGACTGCCGCCCCCGGGCTTCGACGGCCGGCTGGCCGCCTGCCGGCGTCTCGCCGAACTCGCCGCGGTCATCGCGGACCTGGGCCTGGTCTACTCGGACTGGTCGTTCTCCAACGCCTTCTGGAGCCCGGACCGGCACTCCGTCTACCTCATCGACGTCGACGGCTGCCAGCCCGCGAAGATGCCCGACGTCCACCAGCCGAACTGGGACGACCCGCTCACGCCGCAGGGCACCGACGCGGACACGTACACCGACCGCTACCGGCTCGGTCTGCTGGTCGCCAAATGCATGACGGGCCTGCGCGACGCGGACGCCTTCCACGCCGTCGCCGCGTCCCCCTGGCCGAACCAGTCCGCCGTCTGCGAAGTACTGCTCGACACGCTGCTCGCCACGGACCGGGAGCGGCGCCCCTCGGCCGCCCAGCTCCACCAGGCGCTGGACGGGGGGCCCTACCTGCGGGCCATGCCCCGTCCGCCGCGCGCCGCGCTGCCCCTGCTGCCCGTCACGAACCCGCGGCCTCGCACCGCCCTCGTCACGGACCCCGAGAAGACCGCGCCGGTCGCGCCGCCGACCGCCGAGAAGAAGCAGCAGGCGCCGACCCCTTCGTACGACGGATGGATCCTCGCGCTCGTCGTCGTCGCCATGATCGTGATCTTCATCCTCGCTGCCAGCCACTAGCCCAGAGGTGCACCATGTCCGTCTGCCTGCCCACCTACGTGGTGATCGACGCGTCCTCGTCGATGAAGCCGCACGAAGCGGTGCTCAACGCCACCCTCTCCCGCCTGCACTACAACCTCGCGATGAACCCCCGCGTCTCGGAGTTCGCCCGCATCTGCGTGATCGCCTTCTCCACCGACGTGCACGTGGTGATCCCGATGTCGGACATGGAGCAGGTACCGGCCATGCCCGAGGTGATCTGCGGCGGCCGCACGGAGTACGGCAAGACCTTCGACCGGGTGCGGCAGTGCATCGAACAGGACGTCCACGAGCTGAGGTCGCAGCACCTCAGCGTGCTGCGGCCGACGGTCTTCTTCCTGACCGACGGCGGCCCGACCGACGCGCAGTGGCAGAACTCCTTCCGCACGCTGGTGGACAGGGACTGGCCCCGCCACCCGCACGTGATCGCCTACGGCTTCGGCGGCGCGAAACGGAACGTGCTGGAACAGGTCGCGACCAAGGCACTGTTCATCGCCGACGGTTCGGACACCGAGTCGGCGCTGAGCTCGGCGATCTCCGGCCTGCTCAACACCCTGATCGCCTCGTCGCAGACCGGCACGATGCTGATCGACACCGACGTCAAGGGTTTCGAGTACGTCCCGGTCGCCCAGGAGTACGTCGACTGATGAGCGCCGCCGACCCGCGTTCCACGACGTCCCGTTCGCTGCGCGCCTCCGTCGGACTGACCGTGCTGGCCGCGGTGCTGCTCACCTGCGGCGCCGCGGTCGAGGCGACGGGCAACCTCCGCGGGTCCGCCGCGGACGGGAGCGGAAGCGGCTCGCCGCCGGCGACGACGGTGCGGCCGACCCACACGAGCCCCCACCCCGGCGCGCACCCCACCCCGCACTCCCGTGCCCCGGAGGTGCCGTCACCCCCGACGCCGACCGTACGGACCTCTCCGCCGAGCCCGACCACCCTGGCCGACGTGCCCCGGAATCCGCTGAGGTGGCGGTAGGGCCGGGCGCCACGCCCCCGAACCACCGACCCCGGCCCGACACACCGACCACGCCCCCGCAACAGACCACGTCCGGAGGACCCCACACATGTCCGACCCCTCTCGTACCCCTCCTCCCTCTCCCGCCTCCCGCCCGAGCCGGCGCACGGTGCTCAGGTCGGGCCTGGGACTGGGCCTCGGCGCCACCGTCGCAGGCGCCGGCCTGCTGGGCGCCGCGCCCGCACAGGCCGCGGGGCAGAACGGCACCCCGCTGTGCGACGAGCCCGGCGACTCGGCGAGCGCGCAGGGCCTGGGCTCCGGCGACCTCGGCATCCCGTACCACCGGGAACACGACAACACCTGGGGCTACGTCTTCGGCGACGCGTGGACCCACATCCAGCAGGGGGAGCCGTACATCGGCTCGCCGGTGATGCTGAACCAGGACTCCTTCGACGCGTCCGGTGCCTCGCCGATCTCCTTCACCTGGGCGATGCCGACCGGCGGCGCGGCGGGCCAGCTGTTCGGCTACGCGCACCGGGCGGACAACGGGTACGGCTTCGAGATCAGCCGGATCCCCAACGACTGCATCGAGTTCGGCGGCCGCACCTACATCCAGTACACCTCGGTGTACACGTGGGGAGGGCCGGACGACCCGCCGTGGGTGGACGGGCACGACGGTTCGCTGATGTCGGGGGTCGCGTACTCCGACGACTACGGCGTGACCTGGACCGACTACGACTACCACTGGGACGGCGACCACCGGGGCATCAACCAGTCGATGTACGGCATGTGGTCGTTCGCGGGCATCGACCCCGACGGCTGGCTGTACATCTTCTCCAAGCGCTGGAACGGCACGCACCGGAACTCGGCCGACGGCGGCGCGATCCAGCTGTTCCGGATCCGGCCCGACGACTTCCGCGCCGGGAACTTCGGCGCGCAGCAGAACTGGGCCTACCTGAACGGCTCCTGGCAGTGGACCGGCTCCGCGACGCCGCCGTCGGTGATCCTCTCCGGCAACAACACCGGCGAGTTCTCGGTCAAGCGGATCGGCGACACCTACTGCATGAGCTGCTTCGACGTGGTCCTGGGCGCGATCTTCACCCGTACCGCCGCCCGCCCGGACGCGGTCTGGAGCACCCCCGTCCCCAAGATCACCAGCGTGCAGGTGCCGAACCTCTACGGCGGTTACATCCACCCGGGCAGCGCGAGCGCGTCCTCGCTGACCCTGATCGTCTCGCAGTGGAACGGAACGGTGGGCGCCCCGCCGTACTGGGTACGGCAGTTCGACGGGGTCAACCCGACCTCGGTGGTGTGACGGCCGCCCGGCGGGGCGGACCGCACGTTCAGGCCCTGCGCCATCCGGCCGGCAACTCCGCCGGCCCGTACACCGCCTGAAGCCCGGAGCCGCTCACGCCGTTGCGGGAGAAGGGTGGATCGGGTTGGTATCACCAGAGATCGTATCTGTCGCGATACCACTCCGCGCGCTGGTGGAGCGTGCCGTCCCTGCGCCGGGAAGCTCCTTCGCCCGCGGCCACCCGGACGGCGGCGTCGGGGTGGCCGCGGACGCGACCGGCCGCGGCCCGGGGGGGCGCTCCGGGCCCGGAGCCGCTCAGTGCTCGCAGAGGGAGAACTCGCGTTCGTAGAGCTGCTCGTTGTGCTCGTCGACGAAGAACTTCCGCTCCCGCATGAGGTGTTCGCGGTAGGTCCTGGCCTGTTCCAGGGTCATGGTCGAGGTGTCGGACCACGGCTGCTGCGGCGGCACGTCGGAGGTCGAGACGATGTTCTCCGACGGGTCGACCAGGAAGAACGCGAGGATCTTGCGGTGCCCCGGGCGGGTGGGGTCGGCGAGGCGGAACGAGCCGACGCGGTGCTGCAGGATGTTCGGGAAGGCCAGGCAGCGGCCCGCCGGGGTCGACGCCGAGCCCAGCGACTGGTTCAGCGCGTCCTCGTCCTCCAGGCCGTAGACCTCGCGCAGGCCGTTGTCGTCGTTCTGCTCGTAGTCCGGGTCGTCGAGCGCGGCGCGGAAGCTCAGCCGGCTCTCGGTGATGTTCTCGCTGTCCCAGTAGTAGATGCCGGTCGAGACGATCCGCTCGTTCACCATCCCCTCGACGTGCCAGGAACCGCCGGCGTACTCGGGCCGCTCCGGGGTGAGGTGGATGGTGGCGAGCTTGACGATGACCTGGAGGCGGCGGCCGCGCAGGTCGACCCGGGCGGAGCCGTCGGGCACCTCGGGCGGGGTGAAGGCCGGGGCGTCCGGGACGACCGGGCGGCGGGTGTCCCACCAGGCCTCATGCGCCTCTTCCCATACGCCCCGGGCTTCGGCGTAGGCCGCGTCGTCGGCGTAGGAGGACCGGTCCGGATACGCCGGCTCCGAGTCGTACCACCCCCAGGGATCGGCCGTGATGCGCAGCGGCCGCGGATGGCGCAGATCGGTGAGGACGTTCTCCAGCAGCGGGAGCATCCGCGCGAACAACTCGGGCAGGACGGCGGACAGTTCGCGGTGGGTCTCGGGGTGGACGTTGTTGACGTACGAGCGGAACGCGACCTCGCCGTCCTCGTTGACGTCGACGTCCGTGGGCAGCCACTGGAACCGCTCCGAGAACTCGTACGACGAGTAGCGGTCCGTCGGGTTCTGCCAGGCCCGCTCCGGGGCGCCGCTGACCTCTCTCACCAGGCAGAACAGCGAGGGGTGCACCAGGTCCAGCACCTGGCCGCCGGATCCGGGATGCCAGTCCCGGTCCGGCTCGGGGACCTCTTCCAGCACCCGCACCGCCGTGCGCAGCCGCGACCTCAGCTCGTCGTCGACCAGCGTGTCCGACTGCCACACCCCGTCGACGGCGGACACCTCGACGCCGGTTCGCCCGTCCCGCAGCGCCGCGTAGTAGCCGAGTTCGGCCAGCACGTACCGCACCTGCGCCTCGGTGAGGCCCTGGGCGAGGGCCTCCTGGGTCCACCGGGCGGCGATACCGGTGTCGTTCCTCTTCTCGAACCACTCCGGCTTCTCCCGGATGTGGGCGCTGCACTGCATCATCTCGAGTTCCCGCAGCGTCCGGGGTGTCGCGAACGACAGCGAGCGGGAGGCGTGGAAAGGCAGCGGAAAGGCAGACAGGCCGGTCAATTTCTCTCGGTCCCCCCAGTCGGTGTGCGGTGGCGGGAACGATACTTCAGCGGACCGACACGACAGCCGTGGTCCCGCCGCCTTCACGGCCCTCCCCGGTGACACGCCCGGCGCCGACCGCGACCTGGGCAACTATGCGTGTGCGCCCAGCGCTTGGGCGAGCGCGTCCACCGTCACGCCCACGACGGCCCGCAGTTCCGCCGCGCTCGTCCCGGCTCTGCTCATGACGGCGAGCGAGTGGTTCACGGCGGCCACATGGACGGCGAAGGCGTCGGCCTGCTGGTCGTTCAGCCCGCCGGCCGTCAATGCGGCGCGCAGCCGCAGCCGTTGGAGGCCCAGCGTCTCCTTCGCGTGCGCCGCGACGCCCGGGCTCAGCACCGGGATCGCCATCGCGGACTGGGCGACCAGGCAGCCGTCCGGCAGCGCGGGATCGGCGATGCGCTCCAGGGTGACGTCGAAGAACGCGCGGACGGCGGTCAGGGGCTCGTCGGCCGCGCACGCCAGGGCGGCGTCGTACCTGTCGCCGTAGCGGGTGGCGTAGCGGTCCAGGCAGCGGACGAAGAGCGTGTCCTTGTCCCCGAGCGAGGAGTAGATGGAGCTGCGGTTCAGGCCGGTGGCCCGGGACAGGTCGTCCACCGAGGTGTCGGCGTATCCGGAGCGCCAGAACCGGATCAGCGCCGCATCGAGCGCGGTGTCCATGTCGAACTGCTTCTTGCCTGCCACGTGGCACTTCCTTGCCGAGGGGTGTTCCGATCGTACGGGCCGGTGGGTGACGGCTTCATCTTGAACTAACCAGTCCATGATGCGCTAGTCTTCCCGTGTGGCGCCTCGCCGGGGGTGCCGCGCTCAGGGCCCGCGCCCTCGTGACGCACCGCATCAGCACACCTGGCACCGATGGAGGATCCCGTGACCGACCCTGCGACCGATGTCCGGAATGCCGGGAAGGGCAACCCGGTCGGCGAGCTGCCCCTGCGCGACCTCCCCGGATTCGCCCACCGCTGGGTCGACGCGGACGGCGTCCGCCTGCACGTCGTCGAAGGCGGCCTGCCGACCGGCCCGACCGTCGTCCTGCTCGCCGGATTCCCGCAGACCTGGTGGTCGTGGCACGAGGTGATGCGCGGCCTCGCCGGGCGGTTCCACGTCCTCGCGGTCGACCTGCCCGGCCAGGGCCACTCCGAGCGTCCGGAGGGCAGCTACGACACGCACACCGTCGCCGCCCGCGTCCACGCCGCCGTGCGGGCCCTCGGAACGGAGGCCTACTGGCTGGCCGGCCACGACATCGGCGCCTGGGTCGCCTTCTCCCTCGCCCTCGCCCACGAGAGCGACCTGCGCGGCGTCGCACTGCTCGACGCGGGAATCCCCGGCATCACGCTCCCGGAGGCGATCCCCATCGACCCGGAACGCGCCTGGAAGACCTGGCACTTCGCGTTCCACCTCGTGCCGGACCTGCCCGAGACGCTGCTCGCCGGCCGCGAACGGGAGTACGTCGGCTGGTTCCTGAAGGCGAAGACCCTCGCGCCGGAGACGTTTAACGACGACGAACTCGACCACTACGCGGCGTCCGTGGCTGCCGACGGAGGCCTCCGCGCCTCCCTCGCCTACTACCGCGACGCCGCGGAGTCCGCGCGCAGGAACCACGAGGCGCTCCGGCGCCGACACCTGGCCCTGCCCGTCCTCGGGATCTCCAGCAGCCACGGCTCCATCCCGGACATGGCGGCCTCCCTCAGCCCGTGGGCCCCCCACGCCACGGGAGTCGTCGTCCCCGACGCGGGCCACTTCATCCCCGACGAGCAGCCCGCAGCCGTCACCGCCGCCCTGACCGCCTTCTTCGCCGACGGCGCGTAACGAGGGTTCCGAAGAGGGCGTTCCCCCTCGGCCCGAGCGGAGGCGTGCGGCCCGGCGATATGTGTCGGGCAGATTCCACGTTCCACTCACACTGCTTCCGACGTCGCGGAACGATTGATGTATGAAGCAGCTCGAAGCCCACGAAATGCCGCTGGACAAGGTGTTCTGCAGCGACTACGACTTCCGTATTCCTCAGTACCAGCGGCCCTACGCATGGGAGGTCGAGCAGGCCCAGCAGTTGCTGTCCGACCTGACCGAGGCACTTGACGGCGGCGCGGACGAACCGTACTTCCTCGGATCGATCGTCCTGGTGAAGCAGCCGTCTGACTCGGTCGCGCAGGTGATCGACGGGCAGCAGCGGCTCACCACGCTCACCATCCTGCTGGCCGTGCTGCGGGACCTGGCCGAAGATCCCGCGCTGCAGTCCGAACTCGACGCGGCGGTCTGCGAACCCGGCAAGATCTCCAAGGGCCTGTCCGCCAAGCCTCGGTTGACCTTGCGGCCCAAGGATGCCGACTTCTTCCACAGCCGGGTGCAGACGAAAGGTGCCACGCTCTCGCTGGCCGACCTTCCGACAGCCGAACTGAAGACCGATGCCCAGAAGGCCATCCGTGACAACGCCATCGCCCTAGCGGGAGAACTGTCCGGATGGACGGCCGCGCGGCGGCTGGAACTCGTGCAGATGATGATCGTCCGCACCTTCCTGGTGGTCGTCAGCACTCCCGATCTCAGCAGCGCCCACCGGATCTTCAGCGTGATGAACTCGCGCGGACTCGATCTCACTCCCGCCGACATCTTCAAGTCCCAGATCATCGGCGACCTCGGCGAAGGCGGAGCAGCGGATGCTGCCGCCGCCAAGTGGGAGGACGCCGAACAGGCCCTGGGCCGCGATGACTTCGCCGAGCTCTTCCTCCATCTGCGCATGATCTACGCCAAGGAGCGGGCCAAGGCGGAGTTGCTCAAGGAGTTCCCCCGACAGGTGCTGGAACCTCATTTCCTGCCCGGCAAGGCGCAGCGCTTCGTCGACGATGTACTGGTGCCCTACGCCAACGCCTATGTCCAGATGCGTGATCACCGCTACGGCGCAGACGCGGGCGCCGACCAGGTCAACGCGTGGTTCAGGCGCCTGGCCCAGATCGACAACAACGACTGGCGTCCGTCCGCGCTGTGGGCACTGCGGACCCGGGGGAGCGATCCGGAGTGGCTCAACAGCTTCCTACGAGCGCTGGAGCGCCTGTCCGCCAGCATGTTCATCCGCCGGATGTACACGACCAAGCGAGTGCAGAGGTACGCCGAGCTGCTGCGTGACCTGGACAGCGGCGCCGGCCTGGACTCGCCGTCGCTCCAGCTCACCGAAGAGGAGCGCAACGCGACGCGAGAGCGCCTCGAAGGGCCTGTCTACCTGGACATCAGAACGCGCAAGTACATCCTGCTGAGGTTGGACGAAGTACTGGTCGAGGGTTCCGGCGTCCTCTACGCACACCCCTTGATCACGGTCGAGCACGTGCTGCCCCAGAACCCCAAGCGTGGCTCGCAGTGGATGTCGGACTTCGCCGACGAGGAGCGCCAGTTCTGGACCAACCGGCTGGCCAACCTCGTGCTCCTCAACCGGTACAAGAACTCGCAGGCCCAGAACTACGACTTCAGCACGAAGAAGGAGCGCTACTTCACCGGAAAGCTCGGGGTGGTCAATTTCGCACTGACCACCCAGGTGCTCCGCACTCGGACCTGGACTCCGGTCACCCTGCAAAAGAGGCAGGATGCGCTTCTCGACGAACTCTGCAGCGCCTGGAAGCTCTGACCGAGTGCGTCGGCCGAAATCGCAGGTCGGGCGGGTGTGTACGCGCTATGGAGATGGCCGGAACCTCGCCGCCCAGGGCGGCCCCGACCGCACCCTGGCGCAGACCTCGCCGACCAGTTGCTCACCCGGGATCCGCGGCGGAGGCAAGAGATCGGGCTGCGCCGGAAGTACGTGAAAGCCCGGGGCCGGTACCAGTACGTCTTCACCGGGACGGCTTTCCTGCTGCCCCGATCGAGGGGCTGGCGGGAGGCCGCGACGGCCTGCCGGCTGATCGCCGCCGGGCGCCGCACCGATCTGCGGGACCGGCTGATCCGGATCCTCGACGGTGAACCGGCCGCCGACCCGCAGGGTCCGGCTCTCGCGCTGGCCTGCCTGGGTGGCGAATTGGACGGCCGATTGCTCGTGGCCCACCTGCGCAAGGCGCTCACCCCGGCAGCCGAGGCCGAGGGCGAGTACTGGACGCTGGCCGCGCTGCTTCACCTGGACGCTCGGCTGGGCACGCGGCGGGCGCGGGAGTTCCTCGGGTTCGACGGTCTCTGGGAACGGTGGGTCGGCTCGGCAGAGCGGTCCCTCACGGACCTGCGGCACGAGTTCGAGCAGCTGGTCCTCCTCATGAACAGCGGCAGCCCCGACAGCGGGCGGCGGTTCGAGGAACAAGGGCCCCACGCCCCCGGGTCGAGTCGGCGGCACAAGCCCACGCGGTAGGGGGCCGAGCCCCGGAACGCGACGATCGTCCCCACCCCCCTGTGGAAGAAGTTTGACGCACTCTTGGAGAGCGCTCTCCGAGACTTCCGGCCCCGGCGGCGGGACACTCTCCATGGTCGGCGGGACGACCCACGGCGTACCGAACTGCCGTACCCGGCAGCGCGGTTCGCCATGCCCCGACGCCCTCACCGCACCACCGGAACGCCGCTGCGAGCACCCCCGCGGAATCAGTCCTGCCCCCCACCGGTCGGGCCAGCGCCCGAGACACAGATCAGGCACCTGAAGGGAACGCGATGACGTTGCTCTCTCGCCCTCGGCCGCCCGCCCCCGCGGCTGCGCGCCGCAGACCGCGACCACCCCGCCACCGGCCCACGCTCCTCGCGCTCCTCGTAGTGGCCGCCCTCTTCGGCCTGTCACTGGTCGGGGGCCCGCCCGCGGCCTACGCCGCCGGCAGCGCGGCCTTCGGCGGCACTCCGGCCGCCGTGCCCGGCACGGTCCAGGCGGCGAACTACGACACCGGCGGCCAAGGCGCGGCGTACAGCGTCACCGCCGTCAACGGCACCGCCAACAGCTACCGTTCGGACGGCGTGGACCTCGAGACCACGGCGGACACCCAGGGCACCACCGCGGCCGGCGGTGCGTACGACATGGGCTGGATCACGGCCGGGCAGTGGTTCCACTACACGGTCGACGTCGCCACCGCCGGCACGTACAGCGTCGCCTTCCGGGTGTCCTCGCCGTACGGGATCACCGACGCGCTGCACCTCGCCAACTCCTCGGGTACCAACCTGTCCGGCGCGGTGGCCGTCCCGAACACCGGGGGCTACGAGACCTGGACGACGGTCACCGCGAGCGTGACCCTGCCGGCCGGGCAGCAGACGCTGACCCTCGACCAGGACTCCAACGGCTGGAACTTCCACGCGATGGACTTCACCCTGGCCTCGGGGAACGGTTCGGGCGGCTCGGGCGGCGGCCATCCGTACGGCGGCACGCCCGCACCCGTGCCCGGCACCGTGCAGGCGGCGAACTACGACACCGGCGGCCAGGGCACGGCGTACAGCGTCACGGGCGCCAACGGCACTGCCAACAGCTACCGTTCGGACGGGGTGGACCTCGAGACCACCGCCGACACCCAGGACACCGGTGCGCCCGGCGGGGCGTACGACATGGGCTGGATCACGCCCGGGCAGTGGTTCACGTACACCGTCCAAGTGGCCACCGCCGGTGTCTACACGGTCAGTTTGCGGGTGTCCTCGCCGTACGCGGTCGCGGACGCGCTGCACCTCGCCGACTCCTCGGGTACCAACCTGTCCGGCGCGGTGAACGTCCCGAACACCGGTGGCTACGAGACCTGGACGACGGTCACCGCGAGCGTGACCCTGCCGGCCGGGCAGCAGACGCTGACCCTCGACCAGGACTCCAACGGCTGGAACTTCCACTACATGGCGTTCACCCAGGGTTCGGGCGGCACCGGGGGCACCGGCCCGACCGAGTACTGCGGCACCCAGGACCTCGCCCTGGACGAACCGACCACCGCCTCCTCGACCCAGGACGCCGTCGCCTACCCGGCGATCGACGCCACCGACGGCGACCCCGGCAGCCGCTGGTCCAGCGCGACCACCGACCCGCAGTGGCTGGAGGTCGACCTCGGATCCCAGCGGCAGATCTGCAGCGTGGGCATCCTGTGGGAGGCCGCGTACGCCAAGGCGTTCCAGGTCCAGGTCTCCACGGACGACGCGACCTGGACCACGATCTACTCCACCACCACCGGTACCGGCGGCAACCAGACCTTCCCCGCCTCCCTGACCGGCCGCTACGTCCGCATGAACGGCACGGCCCGCGCCACCTCGTTCGGCTACTCGGTCTTCGAGCTGCAGGTCTACGGCCTGACCACGGTGGCCCCGGTCACCGGCGGCAACGGCAACGGCGGCAACGGCACCTGCTCGTGGGTGGGTTCCACCGCGCCCGTCGCCCAGCGGGTCCAACAGGTGCTCGACACGATGGACCAGTCGGAGGAGGCCTCCCTGCTCTCCGGCGACGGCACCTCCTCCTACATCGGCCAGGTGCCCGGCATCCCCGATCTGTGCATCCGGCCGCTCAACATGGAGGACGGCCCGTCCGGCGTCGGTGACGGCAACGGCGGGGTGACGGCCTTCCCCGACGGGGAGAACGCCGCCGCGACCTTCGACACGGCGCTGATCCAGCAGGAAGGGGCCGCGAAGGGCGCCGAGTTCGCGGGCAAGGGCGCGACCGTCTCGCTCGGCCCGACCACCAACCTGGTCCGCGACCCGCGCTGGGGCCGGACCTACGAGACCTACGGCGAGGACCCGTTCGAGTCCGGCCGGATCACCTCGGCGGAGGTCGCCGGGATGCAGGACCAGGGCACGATGGCCATGGTCAAGCACGTCGCGGCCTACGACCAGGAGCAGTACCCGAACGGCGGTGACAACGAGATCGTCAGCCAGAAGGCGCTGGAGGAGCTCTACCTGGCGCCCTTCCAGACCGCCGTCGCCAAGTCGTCGCCGGCCGCGATGATGTGCTCCTACGCCGTGGTCAACAGCGCCTCCTCCTGCCAGAACGCCGACCTGCTGGAGAACGGGCTCGACGAGCAGGCGAACTACGACGGCTTCGTCACCTCCGACTGGGGCGGCGCCGGCAACGCCGTCGCGACCCTCGAGGCCGGCATGAACATCGCGATGCCGTTCTCCAACGCGAGCAGCGTGACCACCGCGCTGTCCAACGGCACGCTGAGCCAGGCGATCGTCAACGCGCGGGTGGCCCAGATCCTCACCCAGATGTTCGCCTTCGGCATGTTCGACAACCCGGCGAGCGGCTCCCTGTCCGCGACCGTCACCACCGCCGCGCACCAGCAGACCGCACTCCAACTCGGCGAGGAGGGCACGGTCCTGCTGAAGAACGACGGCACCCTGCCGCTGAACCCGAACCCGGCCGGAAAGGAGTCGATCGCGGTGATCGGCACCGACGGCGGGGCCGGCGTCGAACTCGGCGGCGGCGGCAGCGGCGGCGTCAACAGCTCGAACACGGTCTGGCCGCTGACCGGCGTCCAGAACGCGGTCGGGTCCAACGTCACGGTCACCTACACCGCGGGCGACGACAACGGCACCGCGAACATCCCGCAGGCCGTCGCCGCGGCGCGGTCCGCGGCCTACGCGCTCGTCTACGTCAGCGCCCCGGAGGGCGAGGAGAGCGACCTGACCTCGCTGAACCTGTCCAGCACGGACGAGACGATGATCACCCAAGTGGCGGCGGCCAACCCGCACACCATCGTGGTGATCAACAGCGGTTCGCCGGTGATCATGCCGTGGATCAACTCCGTCGCCGGGGTGTTCGAGAACTGGTACGGCGGCGGGGAGACCGGCGCCGCCACCGCCGCGCTGATCTTCGGCGCGGCGAACCCGTCCGGGAAGCTGCCGGTCACCTTCCCGGCGAGCCTGAGCCAGGTCCCGGCGCAGACCACCGCCCAGTGGCCCGGCACCCCGACCGGCCCGACCTACAGCGAGGGCGTGGACATCGGCTACCGCTGGTACCAGCAGCAGAACATCAAACCCGCGTTCGCGTTCGGATTCGGCCTGTCCTACACGACGTTCTCCTTCTCCCACCTCAGCGTCGGCGCGTTCGACGCCGACGGCAGGGCGACGGCGACCGCGACGGTCACCAACACCGGGTCGGCGGCCGGGGCGGACGTGGCGCAGCTGTACGTCGGCGATCCGGCCGCCAGCGCGGACCCGCCGGAGCAACTGGCCGGCTTCCAGCGCGTCATGCTCGATCCGGGCCAGAGCGCCACGGTCACCTTCCCGCTGACCGTCCACCAACTGGCCTCGTGGTCGGCGGCGGACAACCAGTGGGAGGCCAGGGCGGGCACGTACTCGATCAAGGTCGGGGACGCGTCCGACAACCTGCCGCTGGCCGGCTCGACCAGCCTGGCCCAGACGCTCACCGGCCAGGTCGCCGCGGGCTCCTCGGGCGCGGGCGTCTCACCGGCCAACACGGCGGTCAGCGCGAACGTCACCGCGAACTCGGGCGTGCCGGGCGCGGAGACCGTCGGCGTGGTCAATCCCTTCGGCTACAGCAGCCCGAAGGGCAAGGCGGCCTCGTTCGCGATGCAGGCCGTCGACTCCGACCCGTCGCAGACCCCGGTCTTCACCGCGACGGGACTGCCACCGGGCATCAGCATCACGTCGAACGGCACGGTCTCCGGCACCGGCAGCACCACCGGCACGTACACGGTGACGGTGACGGCCACGGACAGCCGGGGAGTCTCCGGTACGGCCACCTTCGTGTGGACGGTGACGCAGGGGTGAGCAGGCGCGGCGCCTCCACGGAGGTCTGAACGGCCGAAGGGCCCCGCTGCCCGCAGCGGGGCCCTTCGCACGTCGTTGCCCGGAGGCGTGGGGTGGGAAAACCGGCGCCGGGTGTCGGCACCGTGCCATAGAATCCGGGCCGCAGCCCGAGCTGCGCGGTGGCCGCTGTGCCGGGGGAGGCATCCGCGGCCGACCGACAGACGCGCCGGGCTCCACCTGCTTTCTTTCATTCAGCCTTGGGGGGCTCACACCTGTGCGTACGCGCAGTTCATCCATAGCGACCGCCACCGCGGTCCTGCTCGGTTCGGTGGCGCTCGGCTTCGGCGTCGCGGCACCCGCGTCGGCGACGTCGGCTCCCGCCGTCACCGTCACCTCGGACGGCGGCGTCGTCGCCGACGGCCCGCTGGACCGGGTCTTCGTCGGCGACACCACCGCCGGCACCGTCTACGCCGCCGACCGGAACGGCACGAAACTCGGTGCGCTCACCGGCATCCCCGGGGTCACCGGGCTGGCCGTCTCCACCGACGGTTCGACCCTGTACGCCGCCGCGTCCACCTCGCACGAGATCGTGGCCATCGACGCGGCCACCCTCGCCGTCGAGGCGCGCTACCCGGTCGACACCACCAAGGGGCCGACGTACGTGGCCTTCGCGGGGGACAGACTCTGGTTCAGCTACGGTGACCAGTGGGACGCCAGTCTGGGCTCCATCGACTCCGCCGGCACCGTGACACTGGGTCAGGCCCCGAAGTTCCTGCTCTGGAACCCGGAGGCCCTGAGCGCGAACCCGGCCGAGCCGAACCTGCTCACCGCCCTCACCGAGGGGTCGTCGCCCTGCACGGTGACCGTGTTCGACGTCTCCAGCGGGACACCACAGACGGTGTCCTCGGTGTCCCCCTACAGCGGGCCCGTGGAGATCGCCGAGGACGTCGACCTCATCCCCGGCGGCGGGTTGCTGCTCGACGGCACGTACCGCATGAGCTACACCCAGAACAGCTGGACCCAGACCGGGGCGTACCCCAACACCGCCGCGGAGACCGGCGACGTCTCCGCCGACGGCATGGTCGCGCAGGTCGAGAGCGGCACCGTGCGGATCTACCGGCCCGACGGCACCCAGCCGATCCACTCCTACGCCACCAACGCCCAGACGGTCGACGCCGTCTGGGCCCCGGACGACTCGCGGGTGTATGCCCTCGAAGGAGCCTCCAACGGCAACATGGGCACGCCGACCAGCTGGACCCTCAAGGTCCTCACCGACCCGACGCTCAACGTACCGACGGTGTCGGTGAAGGCCCCCACGAGCGCGCCCCGCGCCAAGAAGCTCACCGTCACCGGCAGGATCAGCGCGACGGTGCCGCTCCCGGCCGGCGTCAAGCTGAAGGTGACCCGTACCGACCTGGACAGCCCGAAGGGCAAGGCGCTGGCCACGGTCACCACCGGCTCCGGCGGCACGTTCAGCTTCCCCGACACCCCGCCGGCCGGTGGCACGGTGACCTACACGGTCGCGTACGCGGGGGACGCCACGCACACCGCCGCCGGCACCTCGGCCAAGGTCGCGGTCTCCCGCACCGCGCCCAAGCTGACCGTCGGCAACAACGGCAAGCACTTCAGCTACGGCACGAAGACCACCTACACCGTCCACCTCGGCTCGGAGTACAAGAACCGTACGGTGGCGATCTACGGGGACCCGTACGGCACCGACCAGGGCAAGCGGCTCCTGAAGAGCGGCACGGTCAACTCCTCCGGCAACCTTTCGGTGTCGGTGACCCTGTACCGCAACTGGACGTTCAGCGCCGTCTACGCGGGCGACGACCGCACCGCACCGAAGACGGTCACCACCCACGAGTACACCTATGCCCACGTCTCGTCGGCGCTCTCGAAGCAGTACAGGACCGGGAAGATCGGGTCCACCACCTACGCGTACTACCACAAGAAGACCGCGCCGGTCCTCACCACCACCATGAACTCCCACAAGGGCCGCAAGGCGCGGCTCGACCTGCAGGTCTACTCCGGCGGCGCCTGGTACACCTCCGACTCCGAGTACTTCGCGCTCGCCTCCGACGGCAAGGTGGCGGTGAACCTGGGAGCTCCGGGCAGGACCCTTCGCGCCCGGATCCGCGCCGTCTACGTCGCGAACAGCTCCGGCGACAACGTGAACGCCACCACGTACGGCAGCTGGAAGTACATGGACTTCACCAGCTGACCCCACCGGCGGAACGGGACGGCCTCCGGGCGGCGCATCACCGCGCCCGGCGGCCGTTCCCCAGGGAGGCCCGCACAACCGGACTTCAGGTGGTCCCGGCCGCCTGCGGCTGAACTCCCCTTCAGGCAAGGGGCGAACGGGCCGCTGGAGCAAGGCGCGCATCGGCGGAGGGCCGCGCCCTCCGCCGAAGCGGCGGCAGCGGCACGGTATTCGATTGCCCGACGCCGGACGCCTCTGCGACGCTCGGTCACATGTTCTCGCGACGTGATCGCCGTTCGTCCGCCCGGTCCGCCCCACCCGCCTTCAGTACACCCGAGACAGCCGAAGCCTGGGCGCAGCTCGACGCAGGGGACGTGCCCGGTGCGCTGCGCCGGCTGCGTGCCTGCGCCGAGAGCGCACCGCTCGGTGAGATCGCCCGGGTGACCGGGCGGGCCGCGGAGGCGGCGGGCTTCGACGACCTGCGCGACGCGGCGGCCAAGGTCGTCGGGGACCCGCAGGACGGGCGCGCCCTCTACGACTTCGGCTACACCTGCATCGAGCGGGGCGTCGGACACCTGGCGATCCCCGCGCTGCGCGAGGTGGTCCGGACCCACCCGCAGGCCGCCGGCCCCCGCCGCGAACTCGTCGCCGCCTACGAGGACCAGGACCGCCACGGCGAGGCCGTGGACCTGCTGCTGCCGCACGCGGACTCGCTGGACGACTGGCCGGACCGCTACCTGCTGGTCTTCAACGCTGCCACCTCCGGCCGGCTGGACCTGGCGGAGCAGCAGTTCGCCCGACTCGCCGCCCCCTCCGAGGAGATGTGGCGGCCGGTGCACGCGCGCCTGGGCCGGGTCATGGCCCGCGCCGCCGTGGTGCGCGCCGCGGACGCGGCACCGCTGGACGGAACCGACCTGCGCGGCTGGCAGTACGTGCTCCGCGGTTCGCTGCTCGGCCACCTCTCGCCCTACGGCTTCGACGCCGGGATGCGCGGCCGCTACGCGTACCTGCAGGACTCCTACGCCGCCTGCCGCACCGGAATCGAGCGGCTGCGCATGGCCCTGGAGGCGAGCGGGCAGCGGCCCGCGACCGTCTCGCTGCTCCCGGACCGCGGCAGCCGTGTCCTCGGCCTGGCCGCGGCCGAGCTGCTGGGCCTGCCGGCCGTGCCCTTCGAGCCGGCGCGCGAGGAGACCCTCGTCGTGGCCTACGACCTGAAGGAGCTGCTGGCACCGGAGGCACCCGAAGCGGGCGTCGAGGCGGTGCGGGCGCTCATCTCCCGTACCCCCGGCCAGATCCTCCACGAGCACGCCAGTTGCTGGACGAACACCCCGCCCGTCACCGCCGACTCGGTGGGCCTGCTGGCGCAGACGGCCATGCCGCCGTGGGGGGAGCAGCTGCGCGGCCGCGTCGGCGGCTCCGGCGTGGACCGCCTTCCGGCCGACACCCGGCCGGAGCCGGAGCTGGCCGCGGAGATCGTGGCGGCGAGCCCCGAGGCCGGCTCCGGTGACGGAGCCACCCCGTCCGACCCGGACACCGCGTTCGCGTCCTTCGTCGCGGCCGTTGCCGGCACCTGGCTCCAGGGCCCCCGCGACCGGGTCCGCGCGACGGGTCCGGTGCCGAGCTCCCGCTTCAACTGACGCCGGGACGAGCGGGGTTGCCCCGTTCAGGCGGCAGCCAGCCGGCCGATCAGGTCCAACCCCACCGCGCGCAGGCCGTCGGGGGGTGACTTCGCGGCCGCCAGGACCACGCGCACGGAGCCGTCGACGGTGGCGAGGACCTCCGCGGTGAAGCCATCGGTGGCTCCGGCACGCCACACCAGGGTCCCTGCCGGGCGGTCCAGGAGCGCGACGCCGGGGGCGAACCGCGTCCCCGGCCCGGCCGGCACCGCCATGGCCAGAGCGGTGCGCACGAGGGGGTCGGTGGCCCGGCCGAACGCTCCGGCCAGCGCGAGGAGGTCGTCCACACCGGCGGTCATGCCGCCGGCGGCCGGGTACGGCGCCACGGCGGGCGGGGCCGGTGACACGTGACCGGCGGCGACCCGGTGGCCGGTGACGGTCGCGGGTGCGGCGACGCCGGGGCGCTGCACGCAGGCAGAGGTCATTCCGAAGCGGGGCAGCACCTCCCGGGAGCAGAAGTCGGCGTACGCGTCGCCCGAGACCGCCTCGATGAGCGCGCCCAGGATCGCGTACCCGACGTTGGAGTACTCCGGCCGCTCACCGGCCGGCCAGGCCATGTCGATCCGCGGCGCCACCTGCGCCAGGGGGGTGCCGGCGAGCAGCGGGGCGCGGCTGACGGCGAGGTCCTTGGGCAGGCCCCCGCGGTGCAGCAGCAGTTCGGCGACGGTCGGGGTCCGGCCACCGGGTGCGGGCGGCACGAGGACGGGGCTCGCCACGTAGGCGTCGATCGGGCCGTCCGGGTCGACGGCGCCGGTCTCGGCCAGCCGCAGGACGCCCAGCGCGGTGACGGCCTTGGTCACCGAACCGACCCGGAACACGGCCTTGTCGTCGAGCGGCGTCCGCGACTGCAGGTCGGCCACTCCCAGGGTTTCACGGTGGACCGTCTCCGCTCCGACCCCGATGGCGGCGGCCAGTCCCACGATGCGGTGGGTCTCCACCGCGTGCAGCAGCCGCTCGTGGATCCGCCGCGCCGCGGGGGCCGGGAGCGCGGACTCCACGCGGTCGTGCGTGCGCAGCGAGGCGGCGATCCGCGTCCATGGCACGGCGTCCGGCGGTACCGGGCGCGGCTGGAAACTCCGTATCAGGTACGGCGGTTCCGGCTCCACCGCGACGTCCAGCTCCCACAGCAGCGGGCCGGTGCGGACCGCGGCCCGCGCGGTCCAGGGGCCGGGCGTCTCGATGCCCTCGATGACCGCCTGGTGCTCGCGGAAGGCCGCGAACCGGCGGTTGGCGGTGAGGAAACCCGTGAGGTCCCCCCGCGCGGCCAGTCGCGGCGAGAGGCGTCCGGCCACCTCCTCCGGCGCCGTCACGGCACCCGAAAGCGCCGCCACCACCCACTCGACCGCTCCCCGCACCGCTTCCGCGACCACGCCCCGACCCTAGTCCACCCGCAACTCCCTTGCCGATGAACGGCGTTGCGATGCCGGACCCGACAACGGCGAGGGGCCGCCCCGCCGGTGCGGCGGGGCGGCCCCTGGGTAACGGTGCCCCGGCTCAGGACGCGGTGCTCCCGTGCCGCCGGCGCCGGGCGTAGTACAGCGCGCCGCCGCCCATCAGCAGCACGCCGGTGGTGATGCCGAGCGGCAGGGCCGCCGAGTTGCCCCCGGACCCGGCGAAGTCCTGGGTGGCGGCAGAGCCGCCGCCGGTCGATCCCGCCGACGCGGAGTTCGCGGCGGCGTCCACGGCGGCCGAACGGTGCAGCTGCCGGACGGACTTCACCGAGCCGTCGCTGTTCAGCAGCACCTGCTTGTCGTTGGGGTGTGAGAAGTCGAACGCGCCGGTCAGGCTGCCCGCCCGGGTGTCGAAGGACGCGTCGCCGATCCGTCCCGCGTGCCAGTTGTCCTCGATGAACCGGGTGATCGACGCCTGCTCGGTGCGGGTGTGGTCGACCGCGTTGACCTTGCTGTAGGGCGAGATGACCAGCAGCGGCTGGCGGGTGCCGGGGCCGCAGCGGTCGGCGTAGCCGCCCTTCGGGCTCGGGCCGGCCTGGCACGCGGGGCTGTCGACGGACTTGCCGTTGGAGCCGACCGTGGTGTCCTTCGAGCCGTTGGCCACGGTGGCGTAGGCGTGGTCGTACCAGCCGTCGGAGTCGTCGTACGCCACCACGACCGCGGTGTCCTGCCACTGCGGGGAGGACTGGATGGCATTGATCTCACTGACCAGGAAGTGCTGTTCGTCGATCGGGTCCGAGTAGCCCGCGTGGCCGTCCTGGTAGGAGGCGGCCTTCAGGAAGCTCACGGCCGGCAGCCGGCCCGCCGAGAGGGCGGCGGAGAAGTCGGTGAGGTCGTAGTTGTGGTTCGCCTGGCCGTTGTGGCCGATCTCCGCCACGTTCTTCGGCGGCAGGTGGTGGGGGTTCGCCGTCGACTTGTAGTACTGGAACGGAGCGTGGTGCGAGCTGTAGTCGACCGAGGCCGCGCCGCCGACGTTGGGGTGCGTGGTGCCCTGGCAACCGGCGTAGTCGCCCTGCTTGCCGTCCCACGGGGTGGACGGGCGGAAGCCGCCCTGGAACCAGCCCCACGTCACGTTCTTGGCGTTGAGCAGGTCGCCGATGTTCTTGCCGGTCAGTGCCGCCACCGCGTTGGTGCTGGAGTGGCTGTTGTCGGCGCAGTCGTCGTAGGCCGGATCCGGGTCGTTGATCATGGTGCCGACGCCCTTGGCGTCCGGCGAGACGACCGCGTACGGGTCCGGCGTGGGGGTCTGCTTCGGGTTCTCGGTGCCCGTCGACGGGTCCATCGAGATCACGCCGTGCGTCTGACCCGAGACGAGTTCGATCGCCCCGGGGGTGGACGGGCCGTACGCCGAACTGAAGGAGTTGTCGCCGAGCGTGTAGTGCTGGGCGTAGTTCCACAGACCGGTGACGGTGTTGCCGTCGTAGTAGTCCATCACCAGGCCGGGCTGGTAGAACAGGCCGCCCGAGCACTTGCCGGAGTCGGTGTTCTGCACGTACTGGTCGGCCTTGCCGCCGTTCGCGGCGTACTGCTCGGGGCCGTAGTTGTGGTTCTGGTCGCAGGTGACGGCCTGCGACGGGCTCAGCCTGGTCGGCGGGTACTGGTTGGGGTTCTTCGTCAGCAGCCCCGCGTGGCGGGCGGTGTCGATGTCCTTGGGCGTCTTCTTCGACGCGGTGAACGTCGTGCCGTCGGTGTTCGCCGCCACCGGGTACGCGCCGAAGTAGTGATCGAACGACTCGTTCTCGTCGTAGATGACGACCACGTGCTTGATCGGAGTGGCCGTGCTGCTGCCGCCACCACCCCCGTGGTGCCCCGTGTCGGCCCCGGCGGGCGCGGCGCCGCCGAGCAGTACGAGTGCGGCCGATCCCGCCCATGCCCCCCAGCGCGCCGCCCGTAGCCGCGAGCACCCTGGTTTTTCGGTCCTACCGGTCGTCCCACGCATACCTGGTCAGCCTCCGCAGTGTGGTGCTCTTCGGCGTGCCGTCGATGAATGTTCACCTGCTGTACATGATCGTCCCATTGGACCGAGCATGACAATGGCGGCGCGCCGTATGTGTCACGGCGGAGACCGATCCACCGAACGGCTCCCGCTCAGGCGAGCATGGTGCTGCCGAGCCAGTCGGTGCGGTCTTTGACTCCTGGGAGGGCGAAGAAGTAGCCGCCGCCGAAGGGGGTGATGTAGTCGACGAGGGGTTCGCCGGCGAGGCGTTTTTGGACGGTGGTGAACTGGCGTTCCAGGTCCTGCTGGTAGCAGATGAAGATGAGTCCCATGTCGAGGTTGCCGTCGGTGTCCATGCCGCGGTCGTAGTTGTAGCCGCGGCGCAGGATGCGGGAGTCGTCGGTTTTCGGGGTGCGGGGGTTGGCGACGCGGATGTGGCTGTCGAGGGGGATGACGTCGCCCATGGGGTCCTGGGCGAAGTGGGGGGTGTCGAATTCGTG
>NZ_FNVU01000039.1 GCF_900107965.1 Actinacidiphila yanglinensis
GACGGCACGACCACGGTCACGGTCGGGGTCGCGGGCAACATCTTCGACCTGCCGATCCGGCTGGCCGAGGCCAACGGCTACTTCAGCAAGCAGAAGCTGAAGGTCAAGTACGTGACGACGACCGCGGCCACCGGCACCTCCGCACTGGAGTCCGGCTCCATCCAGTTCCTCAACGACAGTCCGACCGACTTCGTCTCGGCGATCGGCAAGAACGTCCCGGAGACGGCGATCGCGGCGGACGGCGGCGGCAACCCCCTCGGCCTGATCGTCAGCACCAAGTTCGCCACGGCGCACGGCCTCACCGCCGACACCCCCGCCGCCCAGGTCGCCAAAGCACTCGACGGCTCCACCGGCGGCGCCAGCTCCGCCAACACCAAGGGCGAAGCAGCCGTCTTCCTCAAGGCCTACGGGGTGGACTCCTCGAAGGTCAAGTGGGTCTCCCTGCCCAGCCCCGCCGCCGACAAGGCAGCCCTCAAAAGCAACCAGATCGACTGGTTCGTCACCTCCCAGCCCACCCCCCTGGCCATCCAGGACACCGGCGACGGCATCGTCGTCGCCGACTCCATCAAGGTCCCCGCCTGGTCCGAAGCACAAGCCGGCTACGGACAGATCGTCGTCGCCCGCAACAGCTACCTCACCCAGAATCCCGACACAGCCAAGAAATTCGCCACCGCCGTCCAGCAGGCCACCGCCTACATGCACACCAACATCAACTCCACCACCGTCCAGACCGTCGCCCAAAAAGCACTCCCCGGCATCCCCACCTCCGTCATCAAAGCCAGCCTCCCCCAAGTCGGCTGGCCCACCAGCGACACCATGAAGCTGTCGGTCTGGACCACGACCCTGACCTTCATCAACTCGCTGGACGCCCTGCAGACCGGGCAGGCCCTCATCTCCGTCGACAACTTCACCAACGCGTACCTGCCGTGAGCCGGCGGCCCGCACGGATTCGGTGCATCCGCGGGCCCGTTCATTGTCCGACAAGCAGCGAGGAGCTCTCTCAGCCCCTTCACAGGCCCGGTCGGCGCCGCACGAGCGGATCGGGTACACCCGCCGATGACATCCTGCCTCGCCAGCCCGCCGAAGCGGCGTGCGGATCCGGGACCCGCGCGTGGCGTCTCGGTGGCCTTGCGTTCGACCGCGCGTTGTTGGACAATCCAGGGAGTCCAGCGAGGTGAAGTGGGAGTCGTGAGGCGATCCTCGTGACCCGGTGGTGCCGGAGTCGCGCCGGCACCGTACGTCGCCTCTACGCTGACCTCGGCGCGGCTCGCGCATGGACGTGCGGCCGCCGCGCCCCGGGCACCGCACGGTTCGCCGGAGCGGTCTCCCGGTGTTGTCCCTTCTCACACTTCATAGGCGATCACGTTGGAACAGAGCAGCGACGGCGGCGTCGCGAACGAGAGCAGGACGTCCGCCACCCGGTCCAGCCAGGCGTACGAGGAACTGCGCTCGCTCCTGCTGTCGGGCAGCATCGAGCCGGACACCCGGCTCACCGAGGCCGACCTGACCCGGATGTTCGGTGTCTCGCGCAGCACCATGCGCGCGGTCCTCGCCCGTCTGACCCAGGAGGGGTACGTCACCAGCGAGGTCAACCGCGGGGTGCGGACCCGCAGTTTCTCGCCCGACGAGGCCCGCGACATCCTGGAGGCACGGGAGACGCTGGAGGCAGCGCTGGCCGGGTGGGCCGCCGAGCGGGCCACCGAGGAGGAGATCGACGAACTGCGCGCCACCCTGGAGGCGATGGCCGACGCCCGCTCGCGCGACGACCAGGCGGCGTACTCCCAGGGCAACCGGCTCTTCCACCAGCAGGTCAAGGCCGCCGCCCACCAGTTCACGCTGGCGCGGGCGTACGACACCCTGCTGTACCCGCTGGTGATGCGCCAGTACCGCAACCTGTCCGCACACCATCCGAGGGCCGGCTCCTACGAGGAGCACCAGGCGATCCTGCTGGCCATCGTCACCCGCAACCCGGAGGCGGCGAGAGCCGCGATGGGCCACCACGTGGCAACGGCGCGGCACGCGCTCGTCCTCAAGTAGTCCCCCGGCCGGTCCGCTCCGGGCGCTCCCCCGGTCCTCGTAGCCGGACTCCCCCTCGTCCCCTTCAGGAGAGAGCGATACATGAGCGCACCAGTGGAGACCGAGTCCGGCCTGATCGACGGCATATCCGGCCGGGACCGCTCGATCACGGTCTACCGGGGCATCCCGTACGCCGCGCCCCCGGTCGGACCGCTGCGGTGGCGGCCGCCGGAGCCGCCGGTCCGCGCGGAAGGGGTGCTCAGGGCGGGCAGCTTCGCGCCGATGTGCCCGCAGTCGCCGCGCGACGCGTCCCGGGCCGGCATCGACCTGCCGATGAGCGAGGACTGCCTGTACCTCAACGTATGGGCGCCGGCGGACGCGGCACGCACCGGGCCGCTGCCCGTGCTGGTGTGGATCTACGGCGGGGGTTTCCGGGCCGGCACCGGCGCCCACCCCCGGTACGACGGCGAGAGCCTGGCCCGCCACGGCCTGATCGTGGTGACCTTCAACTACCGCCTGGGCGCCTTCGGTTTCCTCGCGACCCCGGAGCTGAGCGCGGAGTCCGCGCAGGGGGTGTCGGGCAACTACGGGATCCTCGACAGCATCGCGCTGCTGAGATGGGTGCGCGACAACATCGCGGCCTTCGGCGGCGATCCGGGCCGGGTCACCGTCGCCGGGCAGTCGGCCGGTGCCGGCACCGTCAACTTCCTCGCGATGTCGCCCCTGGCCAAGGGCCTGTTCCACCGGGCGATCGCGCAGAGCCACGCCCGCCACTCGCGCGATCCCGAACTGCGCTACCTGGCCACCTCGTACCGGACCCTGGCGGATGCCGAGCAGGCCGGGCAGACGTACGCGCGCGAGCACGGCGCGCGCTCGCTCGCCGACCTGCGCGCCCTGCCGTGGCAGAAGCTGGTCGACGGCCGCCCCGCCTTCGACACGGGGGTGGACAGCGGCAGCACGGGCAAGCCGCCGCTGTTCCGCCCGGTGGTCGACGGCTATGTGCTCCCGCACGGGTACTCCGGGACCTACACCGAGGGGCGGCAGAACGACGTCGCCTACCTCGCCGGCAACAACCTCGATGAGAGCGGGGCCGTTCCGGAGTCCACCTTCGCCGAGTACCGGGTGCGCGGCGCGGCCGCACCCAACGCCGGCGCCCCGCCGATCCACGTGACCCTGGACGCCTTCGTCGCCGCGGCCCGGCACAAGTTCGGGCCGATGGCCGAGGAGTTCCTCCGGCTGTACCCGGCCGGCTCGGACGACGAGGCGGCGCGGGCCAGCAACACCGCTGTGCGCGACAACTCCCGTATCTCCACGTATTTGTGGGGCACCGAGTGGACCGCGCGGGCGACCCGGCCGGCCTACACCTACTTCTGGACCCACCCGTCGCCCGCCCAGGGGCAGCAGCCGCGCCGGGCCTCGCACAGCTCCGAGATCGAGTTCGTCTTCGACAACCTCGACCCGGGCAGCGCCGCCTGGACCGACGAGGACCGCGAGGTCGCCGCGACCGTCTCCGCGTACTGGGCCAACTTCGCGGCCACCGGCGATCCCAACGGCCCGGGGCTGCCGCACTGGCCGCCGTACGCGGCCGCCGTGCCGGTCGTCATGGAGCTGGGCGCCCGGTTCGCGCCCATCCCGATCGCCGACCCGGCCCGGCTCGACTTCTGGAAGCGCTTCTTCGGGACCCAGCAGCCCTGGTGATCCCGCGGGGCCCCGCGGCATCGCGCCGCGCCGCTCAGCGGCCGGCGAGTCGGTGCGGGGCCGCGGGGGCGGGGCCGTGGATGGCGCCGGCCAGTCCGGCCAGCGGCAGACCGGTGCCGCCCCAGCGGGACTTCACGATCTCCGCGGCGATCGACACCGCGGTCTCCTCGGCGGTACGGGCGCCGAGGTCGAGCCCGATCGGCGCGGCCAGCCGGGCGAGGTCCCGCTCGCCGACGCCCTCCGCGCGCAGCCGGGCCCGCCGGTCCTCGTGGGTCCTGCGGCTGCCCATCACGCCGATGTAGCCGGCCGGTGTCCGCAACGCGGCGAGCAGCAGGGGGATGTCGAACTTCGGGTCGTGGGTCAGGACGCACAGCACGGTCCGCTCGTCGACCTCGGTGCGCGCGAGGTAGTCGTGCGGCCAGGCCCGGACCACCTCGTCGGCGAAGGGGAAGCGCTCCCGGGTGGCGAAGGCGGGCCGCGCGTCGCAGACCGTAACCCGGTACCCGAGGAAGGCGCCCATCCGGGCGGTCGCCGCGGCGTGGTCGATGGCGCCGAAGACGAGCATGCGCGGCGGCGGGGTGAAGGTCTGCACGAAGACCGTGACGTCCTGCTCGCGCAGTTCCCCGTGCGTGCCGTAGCGCCGGACGCCGGTCGCGCCCTGCGCGAGGGAGCCGAGGGCGTCGAGGCGGGCCGCCCGGTCCAGGCCCGGGTCACCGAGCGAGCCGGCGGAGCCGCCGCCCCGCACCACCTGCTGCGCGCCCAGAGGAGCGGAGCCGCCGGTCACGGTGGCGAGCGCGACGCTCTCCGCGCGGCCGAGGGCGTCCAGCAGGCCGGCCAGCACGGCCCGTTCCCCCGGTCCGGTGTAGGGGCGGACCAGGACGCCGAGGGTGCCGCCGCAGGTCAGACCGACGGCGAACGCGTCGTCGTCGCTGATGCCGTAGGTGTGCCAGGACGCGGCGCCGGTGCGGATCGACTCGCCGGCGGCCTCGTAGACCGCGCCCTCGACGCAGCCGCCCGAGACGCTGCCCGCCACCCGCCCGTCGGCGGTGACGGCCATGGCGGCGCCGGGCCGGCGCGGCGCGCTCCCCAGGACGTCGACCACCGTGGCGACCGCGAAGGGCGTCCCGTCGTCGAGCCAGCCGCGCAGCGGGTCGAGGAGCTCACGCATGGCCGCGGTCCCCCGGGTTCGCCGCGCGGTGCTCAGGGTCCGCCGCCCGGTGCTCAGGGCGCCCGTTCCGGTGCCGGGGAAGGACGGCCGACGAACCGGCGACGCGCTCCCCATGACGCCGGGCCGCCGCGGGGTACGGCGTGCCACCGGGTCCGGGAATTGGAACGTCCCAGGGCACCCGTGATGTGATGTGGTGATCCATGAGAGGGACCTTTCGGCAGTCCGCGACGAGCGGTGAGGCGGTGCGTGACGATGGTGGTCGACGGGGGTCCGCCGGACGGCCGGCCCGAGCCGGCGCTGACCGCGGGCGGGCGGGAGATCCTGCGGGTGCTGGGACGGTCGGAGGACCTCGACAGCGTCGGCGCCCGGATCCTGGTCGCGATCGGCACCGGGATCGTCGAGGGCCGTCTGCGGCCCGGTGACGACCTCAACTCGGTCGAGCTGGCACGGCGGTTCGGCAGCAGCCGCACCCCCGTGCGGGAGGCGTTGCAGACGCTGGAGCGCGAGGGCCTGGTGGAGATCGCGGCCCGCAAACGCCCCCGGGTGCGCAGCCTCGGCCTGACCGAGGTCCGCGAGATATACGAGCTGCGCGGCGAGCTGTACGGCCTGGTCAGCCGGCGGCTGGTCGCGCACTGCACCCCCGAGGACATCTCGGTCTTCGACGGCATCCAGGCCCGGCTGGAGGAGGCCGCGGCGGACGGCGACCTGGAGCGGTACTTCTGGCTCGTCGTGGAGTTCCGCAACACCGAGGCGCGGCTGGCGGGGAACGAGACGGTGCGCGCCGTGCTGGACTCCGTGGGCATCCGCACCCTCCAGCTGCGCCACCTCAGCCTGTCCCTGCCCGGCCGCCTCGACACGTCGGTGGACGACCACCGCCGGCTGGTGCGCGCGTACGTGGACGGCGAAGCGCAACTGGCGGCGGCGCTCACGCAGTCCATCGTCCGCCGGGGGCTGGCCGCGGTGGAGCGCTCGGGGTGGACCGGCTCGGACCGCTGAGGCCGGTGCCCGCGGCGGCCGGGCCGAGCAGCCCGGCCGGGTCCAGGACGGCGGCGCGCTGCCCGGCGTCGAGGCCCGCGCCACCGAGGGCGCCGACCGGCCGGTCCACCCGCATCGGGAACGGGTAGTCGCTGCCCAGCACGACGTGCCCCGGATCGGCGAAGTCCACCAGGTGCCGCAGCGCGTCGTCGTCGTGCAGCACCGAGTCGAACCAGAGCCGGTCGAGCAGCGCGCGCGGCCGCAGCTCGCCGCGCGCCCGGAACGCCGGCGGGGCCGCGCTGAAGCCGCGGTCGAGCCGTCCGATCTGGTACGGCACGAAGCCGCCGCCGTGCACCAGCAGCACCCGCAGCCGCGGGTGGCGTTCGAGGATCCCGCCGAGCATCAGGGCAGCCGCGGCGAACGTCGTCTCGGCCGGATTGCCGACCAGGATGTGGAGGAAGAGCCGCCGGCTGCGTTCGGGCACGTCGAGTTCCGCGGGGTGCACGATCACCGGCACGTCCAGGTCCTCGGCCGCGTCCCAGAACACGTCGAGCCCCTGGTCGTCGAGGCCCGCCTCCCCCACGCGGGCGCCGATCTGCACCGCGCGGTGGCCGAGTTCGCCGACCGCGCGGCGCAGTTCGGCCGCCGCCAGGCCGGGCTCCTGGAGCGGCACCGCGGCGGCGGCGAGGAAACGGTCGGGGTGCTCCGCGACGAGGGCGGCCAGTGCATCGTTCTGGGCCGCGGACAGCCAGTGACCGTCGGGACCGTCGAGTTCGTAGCCGGCCAGATCCATCCAGGGGGCGACCAGTTGGACGTCCACCCCGGCGGCGTCCATCCACGCGAGGCGGGCCGGCACGTCGTTGAGCGGCGGGATCAGGGGCAGGCCGCTGAGCCGCCCGGCCACCTCGACCCGGACCGCCGTGTCCTGCCGCACCATCCGCACGCCGTGGGCGGCGCCCTCGGCCTCGATGCGCTCCACCACGTGCGCGCCGACGTGGTGGGCGTGGACGTCGGTGACCGGCGCGGGCGCGTCGCCGCCCGGCCCGTTCACGCGCGGTCCCCGACCGCCGCGCGGTCCAGCAGGGCGAGCAGCGCGTCGGCCACCACCCGCGGGTTCTCCAGCGGGGTGAGATGCCGGGTGCCGGGTACGACCACGGCGGCTCCGTCGCCGATGCGCTCGGCCAGGTCCCGGGCCATCGCCGGCGGGGTCGCCCCGTCGTCGGCGCCGACCAGCACCGCGGCCGGGTGCGCGAGGAGCGGGGCGGACGCCCGCAGGTCCGCGGCGCCGAGCATGGCGCAGGTCGCCCGGTACGCCTGGAGGTCGTTGGCCGTGAACACCGCGGTGAGGTGGTCCATGAGCCCCGGTTCGGCCTGCCGGAAGGCGTCGCCGAACCAGCGGGTGAGCTGGAAGGGGACGAGGGCGGCCAGGCCCTTCCGTTCGGCGGCGTCCGCGCGCGCGGCCCAGTCCTGCGCGGCGGTGGGGCCGTACCAGGCCGTGGTGTCCACGAAGAGCGCCGCGCGGGTGCGGTCGCGGTGGCGGGCCGCGAAGTGCTGGGCGACGCAGCCGCCCATCGAGCAGCCGGCGACCGCGGTGCGGCTCCATCCGACGTGGTCCAGCAGGTCGGCGAGGTCGTCGGCGAACTGCTCGGTGGTGTAGGGCCCTTGGGGCCTGCCGGATCGGCCGTGGCCGCGGCAGTCGTAGGTGAGGAGGTCGGCGCGGCCGTCGAGGGCCGCGACGACGCCGGACCACAGCGAGCGGTCCAGGGCCAGGCTGTGGACGAGGACGATCCGGGGGGCGGCTCCGGATGCCGCTCCGGCGTCGGGCCCGGACCCGGCGGCGGTCACGGCGTCGGCTCCGGCGTCGGGCGCGGCCGGGGAGGCCGGGTGGAGGGTGTAGGAGAGGGTGACGCCGTCGCGTGTCTCGGCCTGCCCCTCCACGGCGGGTACGGTCATCGGTCGGCTCCTCCCGCGGCGCGCAGCGCCGCCTTGCTGACGGCCCTGCGGGTGAACTCGGCGATCATCAGGGACTTGTAGGCGGCGGAACCGCGCACGTCGCTGTACGGCCGGGTGGCGGCGGCCGCGAGCCGGGCCGCCTCGGCGACGAGGTCGGCGTCCGGCACCCGGCCCGGCAGCGCGCCCAGGTCGACCACGACCGGGCCACCGGTCACCGACCCGACGGCGACCGACAGCCGCTCGACCGTTCCCGACTCGTCCAGCGCGACCACGGCGCCGACGTTCACGCAGGCGTACTCCCACACCCCGCGGACGAGGAACTTCTCGTACGCGGAGCCGATACGGGCGCCCGGCGTGCTGCGCGGGAGCCTGACGTCCTGGACGAGTTCGCCCGCGCTCAGGGAGCCGACCTCCGTGACGGGCAGCGTCCGGCGGTGGCCGGCACCGCGGACGGTCAGCACCGCGCCCGCGGCGGCGAGGGCCACCGGCGGGTCGTGGCTGTCGTCGCGGGCGGCGATGTTCCCGCCGAGCGTGACCATCCGGCGGATCCGGGCGGTCGCCACGGACCCGGCCGCCTCCGCCACCACCGGCCACTCCTCCCGCAACCGGGTGTCGGATGCGATCGCGTCGAGCCGCACGCCCGCACCGATGACGATCCGGTCGTCGGTCCAGGCGATGCCCGCCAGTTCCGGTATGTCGGCGACGGCGACGAGCGTGCGTGCCGTCACCGGCCGGCGCGCCTGCCGGGCGAGGGCGTGTCCGACCCCGCCGCCCAGCGGGACGGCCCCTTCGGTGGCGAGCTGGGCGAGGGCATCGGTGAGCGAGCCCGCCCTCAGGAGGTGCACGGGCTCCCGGGCCGCGTCCGTGGGCGCGGGTCCGTGATCGAGCGTGGTCATCTCAGCGTTCCTCTCCGGGGGCGCGATCGCGGGGCGGGGCAGGCCGGTCGGGCGGGGCGGGCTCGGCGGACTCGCTGAGCCCGCCGGGCCCGGCTTGCTCCGGTGGCGTGGTCGAGCCGGTCCGGATACCCCAGAAGATCTTCTCCGCGGTGATCGGCAGCTCGTGGACGCGCACGCCCACCGCGTCGGCCACGGCACTGGCCACGATGGACGGGACCGGATCGAGGGCGATCTCGCCGACGCCCTTCGCGCCGAAGGGACCGGTCGGTTCGTAGGAGTCGGCGAACTCGACGTGCAGCTTCGGCATCACGCCCGCGGTCGGCATCTTGTAGTCCACGAAGTTCGGCCGGGTCGGGGCGCCGCCGTCCCAGTCGAACCGCTCGGTGAGCGCCATGCCGAGCCCCTGGGCGATGGCGCCCTCCACCTGGCCCTCGGCGAGCGGCGGGTTCAGGACGGTTCCGCAGTCCACGGCCGCGGCGAGTTCCAGGACCGTCACCGCGCCCGTCGCCGGGTCGACCTCGACCTCCGCGGCCTCCGCGACGAAGTTGTACGCGCCGGACTCGTTGCCGTAGCGCAACTGGTCGGGGAACTCGGAGGGGTTGTCGAAGGAGCCGAGACCCACGATCGGCTCGCCGCCGGGGCGGTAGAGCTCCGCCCGCACCACGGTGCCGACCGGCTGACGGAGCGGGGTGTCCTCGCCGGGCATGGCGGGTGCGTGCACGTGGCCGTCCTCGACCCACAGTTCGGCCGCGGGACGTCCCGTCTGCCGGGCCGCGGCGGCCAGCAGTTGCTCGCAGGCCCGCTCGGCCGCCTGCTTCACGGCGTTGCCCGCCACGTAGGTGACGCGGCTGGCGAGTGCCCCGAGGGCGTGGGTGGTCAGGTCGGTGTCGGGGCGCGAGACGGAGATGTCCGCGACGGCCAGGCCGAGTTCGGCCGCGGCGATCTGCGCGAGGGTGGTGCGCGCGCCGGTCCCGATCTCGCCCTCGCCGATGATGACGGCGGCCCGGCCGTCCTCGGTCAGCCGGACGATCGCGGAACTGCCGTCGTAGTCGCCGAAGCTGCGCCGGCCGGAGACGTGCACGCTCACGCCCATGGCCAGGCCGCGGTGCGGCGTGGGCGCGGCGCGCTTGTCGTACCAGCCGATGGCGGCGGCGGCCCGCCGGATGCACTGCTTGAGCTCGCAGCTGCTGATGCGGTGGTTGTGCGGGGAGACGCTGCCGGACTCGACCGCGTTGAGCAGGAAGAGGTCGGGCACCTCGATGCCGAGCCGGGTGGCCGCCAGGTCCCACGCCTGCCCGACCGCCCAGTCCGCCGAGGGGTTGCCGAAGCCCCGGAAGGCGCCGGTGGGCACGAGGTTGGTGTAGACGAGGCGGGAGCGCGCCTTCACCGCACGGTAGGTGAAGAGCGCGTCGTGCCGCACCGTCGCCGCGCCGAGCACCGCCTGTGCCTTGCCGGTGTAGGCGCCGTTGTCGGCGACGAGGTCGATCTCCTTGGCGGTGACCAGCCCGTCGGAGGTGAATCCGAGCCGCACGTGGTAGCGCATCGGTATCCGGGGGCGGCTGGCGAGGAACTCCTCCTCGCGGGTGTTGACCAGTTGCACCGGCCGGCCGGTCTTCCGGGCGAGGATCGCGCAGATCACCGAGGTGTTGTCGTCGCCGGACTTGCCGCCGAAGCCGCCGCCGATCTCGGTCTGCACCACCCGTACCGCCCGCAGCGGCAGCCCGAGGGCGGTGGCATAGCGCTGCCGGGCCAGGAACGGGGTCTGCGTGTTGACCCACATCGTGACCCGGTCCTGCGACCACTCGGCGGTGCAGCCGATCGTCTCGATCGAGCCGTGCCACTGGCGGGTGCTCTGCCAGACGCCCTCGACGACCACGTCGCTGCGCTCCAGCCACTCCCGCGCGCCGCCGCGGTCGAAGGCGAACTCGTGCGCGAGGTTGCCGGGCGCGTCGTCGTGCACGAGCGGCGCGCCGTCGGCGAGGGCCGCGTCGAGGTCGAGGACGGCCGGCAGCACTTCGTACTCGACCCGGATCAACTCGGCGGCGTACCGGGCGGTTTCGAGGTCAATGGCGGCGACGGCGGCCACCTCGTCGCCCACGTATCGCACCCGCTCGACGGCCAGCGGATACAGGTCGGGCCGGAAGGCGCCCCACTTGACCTGCGCGGTGTCGGCTCCGGTGATGACGGCGTGGACGCCCGGTACCCGAGCGGCCCGCGAGGTGTCGACGGCGAGCACGCGGGCGTGCGCGTGCGGCGAGCGGACCACGGCCGCGTGCAGCATCCGCGGGATGCGGGTGTCGGCGGCGTACGACGCCCTGCCGGTGACCTTCTCCACGGCGTCGATCCGCTGGACCGCGCTGCCGATCACCGGGGGCAGGACATCCCGTTCGCGGGGCAGGCCCGGGACGGGTGCGTGCGTGGTCGACATCAGCGTGCCTCCCCGGTGAGCGACTTCTGCAGGGACACGGCCTCGCGCGCGGAGTCCAGGATCTTCACGTAGCCGGTGCAGCGGCAGTAGTTGCCGTCGACGGTCTGCCGCAGTCGCTCCTCGTCCGGCTCGGGCTCCTGGTCGAGCAGCGCGCGCAGTGCCATGACATGACCGGGCGTGCAGAATCCGCACTGCATGCCGGCGCACGTCACGAAGGCCGTCTGCACCGGGTCGAGGCCGTCCGGCCCGCTGAGGTCCTCGATCGTGCGCACCTCGCGGCCTTCGAGCAGGCCGACGAGTTGCAGGCAGGACGGCACGGCCCGGCCGTCGACGATCACCGTGCAGGCCCCGCAGTAGCCGATCGCGCAGCCGGACTTGGTGCCGGTCAGACCGAGATCGTTCCTGAGCAGGTCGAGCAGGGTGGACGCGGGATCCTGGACGTGGACCTCGACGTCCTCGTGGTTGAGGCGGAAACGCAGGGGAACGGCCATGGCCTTCCTTCGGTGGTTCGGGGCCGGTGATGCGGTGCCGGTGATGCGGGGGCCGGGCGGCGGCTCGATCGGGTGACGCCGCGTCAGGTCTCCTCCCCCGTCCAGCCCGAGCGCTCGATCGCCGCGAGCCCGCCGAGCACCAGGGACTGGGTGAGCGCGGCGGCGAGGTCGGCGTCGCGGTCCTCGTAGGCGCGCAGCAGGCGGGCGTGGTCGGTGACCGAGGGCCACAGCCGGCCGGGTTGGGACAGGCTGAGGTGGCGCAGTTGCAGGGCGCGCAGCCCGAGGGTGTCGAGCACCCGGCCCAGGGTGAGGTCGCGGGCGATCTCCATCTCGGCGTTGCGGAAGCGGACGTTGGCCCAGAAGTAGCGGTCGACGTCGTCGTCGTCCGCGGCGGACTGCAGCTCCCGCTGGTGCCCGCGGAGCACCGCCAGGTCGGCGTCGGTGCCGACGGCGACCACGCGGCGGCTTACCAGGGCGTACAACTGGGCGCGCAGGTTGTACAGTTCGCGCACCTCGCGCAGGGCCAGCCGGGCCACCCGCGGCCGGCGGCGCGCGGCGATCTCGACGAAACCCTCGCGCTCCAGCACCAGCAGGGCCTCGCGGACGGGGGTGCGGCTGCTGCGGAAGGTGCGGGCGAGCTCGACGGAGTTGAGGTCGTCGCCGGGGCGCAGCCGGCCCTCGACGATCTCGGTCGCGACCGCCACGGCGATCTCGTCGGCGATGCTGTCGCCCGCCATGCTCCTCTTGAGGATGCGCAGCAGTTCCAGCCGCCGGGTGCCGTCACCGACCGACGGGAAGCCGGACGGCGACGGCACGGCGGTACCGGCTTTCACCGTGTGCCGCCGAGTGCGTCCGGCCAGCGCCGGATCACATGATCGGTCAACTCACGACTCGCCTCGGCCACCTTCGGGAAATCCGCCAACCGCGACCACGGACGACACGCATCGATCACCGCACGCGTATTGAACGGCGGCAACCCCGCCGCCCGCAACGGATCCACCCGACTCCCCCACGTCTGCCGCATCGTCTCGATGTCCTCCGCCGGATCCGTCCGCGTACACACCGCCCACATCACATCATTCAAACTCCGCGGATCCACATCCGCATCCACCACGATCACGAACTTGTTCATATACGCCGCCGACGGCAACTGCGACGCCAAATACCCCG
>NZ_FNVU01000008.1 GCF_900107965.1 Actinacidiphila yanglinensis
GACGGCTACAGCCTCGACAACCACTACCTCGCCCGACCCGGCGCGGACGAGATCCAACTCGACCTCTTCCTCGACTACCAGAACAACATCGCCCTCTACCCCACCTTCCAGGAGTACTTCCGAACCAGCACGCCCCCCCTCCTCGCGATCTGGGGCAGCAACGACCCCTTCTTCCTACCCGCCGGAGCCGAAACCTTCCGGCGCGACATCCCCCACGCCGACATCCGCCTCCTCGACACCGGCCACTTCGCCCTCGAAACCCACCCCGAGGAGATCGCCACCGCGATCCGCGCATTCCTCACCACCTGACCAGGCCCCGGCCGGCGTCCTCACCAACGAGCAGGCCCGCCGGGCAGCGCGCAGACCGCAAAGGGCCGAGTCCGACCGACCCGTCCGACCGACCCTGCCGGCCACTGACGTACGACACAGACGCGCGGGTCCGCGACCGGTCCACCGCGGTTGCGGGCCGAGCTGACCTTCAGAGCAGAAAGGAAGAGTGCAATGCCGAACTCCGTAGCAGTGGTCACCGGCGCCAGCCAGGGTATGGGTCGCTCCACAGCGATCCGGCTGGCACGGGATTTCTCCTCGGTCGTACTTGTCGCACGCAACAAGAGCCGCCTGGAGGACACCGCCGCCGAGGTGCGCCAGGCAGGGGCCGAGCCACTTGTCGTCGACCTGGACCTCTCGGACCGGGCGGCACCGGCAACCGTCGTCGAGCGGACCCTGGGGACGTTCCACCGCATCGACGCTCTGGTCAACATCGCCGGCGCGGTACCGCAGATCGACCTGTTCGAGATGACGGACGAGCAGTGGGACGCGGGCATGGCCCTCAAGCTCCACGGCGCCCGACGCCTGACCATCGCGGCATGGCCCGCGCTGACCGAGGCCAAGGGTTCCGTCGTGCTGATGTCGGGCAACTCCGCGATCTTCCCCAAGGCCCCCTACGCGGCCGTCGGCACGATCAACGCGGCGATCGCGGCCCTCGCCAAGGCGTTCTCGGACCGTGGCATCACCGACGGTGTCCAGGTCAACAGCGTGCTGCCCGGCCCGGTCATGACCGGGCGCCGTCGCTCCTATCTCGAGCACTGGGCACCCCTGCACGACATGACCGTCGAGGAGGCCATCGAGAAGTTCCCGCAGAAGGCCGAGATCGGACGCTTCGGCCAGCCGGAGGAGATCGCCGAACTGATGGCGTTCCTGGTCTCGCCCGCGGCCCGCTGGATGACCGGGTCGACCCTGCGCATGGACGGCGGCGAGGTCAAGTCCGTCTGATCCGCCGTCCCACGGCACCGTGCACAGATGGTTCCCAGGCCTCCGCAACGCCGCCACCGAAAAAGCCCGCGCCGTCCTCGACCGCCACAACGCGGACGCGTGCCCGGTGCGCCGCACCGACCGGTCGGCTGCACGCCGCCGCGTGGTTGCCGGGTCTCAGTGGAGCGAGGGCTTGTCCGACGTCGGTTGGACCCCGAAGCAGCCGTCCAACCAGCTCGGACGGTGCCGAGCTTGTCACCTCATGGCAGCAGCGCCGGCCCAAAACCACGCCCTGCCACCGGGCAACCAGCGCTCCACACTGCCGGCGCCCACCCGCGGGCCCGGGGCGGTTTGCGGGCCGCGTGTCGGTGCGCCACGGCCGGTTGGACGGGCGGATGCCGGTCCGGTTGAGCGCCTCGTTGAACGGGTGGTTGCCGAGCGGCGCGGGTCGCCGTTCGGCAGACGTCTCACGGTTCCTGACCGGACCGCTCCGTCACGGGCAGGCACTCGGCGAGGAGGTCGACGACGTCGCGCCAGGCTCGCTTCGCATGCAGTTCGTGGTAGCCGACACCAGGGACCGTCGGGTGGTCGACCGTCGGGTGGTGGAAAGCGTGCAGGGCGCCGCCGTAGACCACGAGGCGCCAGTCGACGCCCGCTGCCTGCATCTCGGCGGTGAACGCGTCCCGTTGCGCGGGCGGCATGATCGGGTCTTCCGATCCGACCCCGGCCCACACCGGACAGCGGATGCGCGCTGCCTCGCCCGGTCGGCCCGTGGTCACTGCGTTGACGGTCCCGATCGCGCGCAGGTCGGCGCCATCGCGCCCGAGTTCCAGCGCGATCGCGCCCCCGGTGCCGTAGCCGACGGCGGCGATCCGGGCGGGGTCGGTCCGCGGCTCGGCACGCAGCACGTCGAGCGCCGCGTGGCCGATGCCCCGCATCCGGTCGGGGTCCCCGAGCAGCGGCATGCAACGGGCCAGCATCTCCTCGGGGGCGCCCAGATAGCGCCCACCGTGAAGGTCGAAGGCCAGCGCCACGTATCCCCGCTCGGCCAGAGCCTCCGCCCGGCGGCGCTCCACGTCGCTGAGCCCCATGCCCTCTGGTCCGAGCAGCACCGCGGGCCGGCGGTCGACACCCGCCGGGAGCGCGAGATGTCCGACCATCGTCAGGCCGTCGGCCGGGTACTCGACCCTGCGTGTGGTAACCGTCGTCATGAGACTGAACGGTAGTGATCGTCGAGCCCGGTCGGGCAGGTGTTCACCGCCGGCAGAACAGCGCAAGGCGCCGCTCGAAATGCGGAGACAGCTCGCGCAGAGGTCCCTGCACACGGAAGGGACGGCGCGAATTCACTCTCTCGAAACCGTTCCCGCCAGCAGGTCGGCCAGGGCGACGGCGTCGGCGGTCTGGGGGTGGGTCCTGCCCAGCCGCGCGTTCAGGATCTGCGCGCCCCTGCGCGCGAGGCCCGCTGCGGCGGGGTCGTTCAGCGCGTGCAGAGCCCGGGCCTTGAGCAGCAGGGCGTACCCGATGTACAGATGGTCCGGCGCGTAGCTGGCCTCGCGGATGCGCAGCGCCCGGCAGATCAGCGGCACGGCCACGGCATGGTCGTCCAGGGCGAGGTGGACGCCCGCCAGCGCGATCAGGTCGAAGCTGACGTACGGGTCGTCCGGCCCGTACGCCGCCTCGTCGATCCGCAGTGCGCGCTCGGCCAGGAGCACCGCGGCCCGGTGATCGCCGAGAAGGTGCCGGATGCGGGCCAGAGTGGCCAGGTCCGTCGCGATGGCGGGACTGTCCGCCGGCAGGCAGGACTCGTGCAGGCGCAGGGCACGTTCCGCCGTCGGACCCGCCCGCTCCGGAGCGCCGCGGTCCCGGTGGATCTGCGCCAGGGTGATCAGGTCGAAGCCGAGTTCCGCATCCCTGTGTTCGAGCGACTCGTCGATCGCGACGGCACGCTCGCACAGGGACAGCGCCACCGAGTGGTCCCCGATCGACAGGAGGAACTCCGACGCCAGCCTCAGCAGTTCCGCGGTCTCCGCGGCGCATTCGGCCGGCGGTTCGTCCTTGGTCACCACGAGCGCGTGCGGGAGCAGCCGCTGCCATCGCGGCCGCGCGTCCGGGTCACCGTGGACGTCGTGCGGCACCGCCGCGAGCAACGCCCGGCACAGCCGCACCCGGGCGCCGGTGCGTACGTCGGCCGGCATCGCGGCGCGGACGGCTGCCTGCACCAGCCGGTGCAGCAGCAGGGAGGAGGATTCACGCCGGGCGAGCCCCAGACCGGCCAGCGCTCCGACCGTCGTGTCCCACGCCACCGGATCGGCCGCGGCTGCGTTCAGGGGTTCGGTACTTGCGGTGAAGAGGTCCAGCGGGATCGGCTCCGGCGCCAGCAGGGCGCACTGCTCCAGCAGTTGCCTGGCGTGCGGCTGCTCGACCTCCAGCTTGCGCACGCTGAGCTGCCACAGGGTCGCGACCACCACCGCCGGCCGGTCCGCCAGGTCGCCGAGCGCGATCATGTCCTCCAGCCGCGAGGACAGCAGGGCCAGGTAGACCTCGGGTGCGGTGTGGTTGTAGTTCATGTACCCGGCCGCCTGCTCCAGCGCCAGCGGCAGGTCCCCCAACTGCTCGGCGATCCGGTCGGCCACCGCTGTGGTCAGGCCGCGCACCCGCCGGGCCAGCAGTTCCACCGCCTCCCGGCGGGTGAACACCTCCAGGTCGATGACGCCGGCCCTGCTCGACCAGCCACGGCGCCTGGTCGTGACGATGATGTGGCCGCCGCTCCCCAGGTCGCCCGGCGGCAGCGCGTCGAGGAGCGTGCCGGGCCTCTCCCCGTTGTCGAAGATGACCAGCCAGGGCGTGTGGTCCAGTAATCGGCCGTACACCTGCGAGACGACCTGCTCGGAACCCACCTCCGCCAGTCCCAGTTCCCTGGCCAGCGACGCGAACTGCGACGCCACCAGATCGGGATCCTCGGCGTCCACGAACACCACGTACCGGTATTCCGAGCGGTAGAGATAGGCGTACTCCACCGCGAGCTGCGTCTTGCCGACGCCGCCCAGCCCGTGCACGGCCTGCATCCCGCCGTCGTCGCCCGAAGTGAGGCGCTGCCGCAACGCGCGCAGTGCGGCGTCGCGACCGGTGAAGTGGGTGTTGCGCGGTGGCAGCCGGTACGTCGCCGGGCGGGATCGCGAGCCTCCGGGACGTGCCGCCGGAACGCGGACATCCCTGAACGCGGCCTCCAGCAGGTCGGTGAGGGTGGCGTGGTCGCCGCGCAGCCGCGCGATCTCCTCCTGGGGCGAGAGGTCGATCCGGGCGGCGTTCGCGGCGCGCACGCAGGCGGTCGCGTAGGCCGCGACCCGCTCCCACGGGGGCGGCTTGGTGAACTTGCCGGCGAGCAGGTCCGACAGCGACGACCGGGAGAGGACCTTCTTCTCGTCGTAGGCCAGCAGTTGCGCCTGGGTGGGCGACCCCGAGGAGGTGCGCAGGCGCTGCAACCGGTTGACGAACCAGCTCTGCGGTGAGTCCGTTCCGCCCATGTACGCCGCTCTCCCCCGTCTCGCCGTCCGGAATCGTCCGGACATCGGAGTCCAGAAATGTAGCTCATCCGGCGGCGGGGTCCGGCGGATCCGGATTCCACCGGGAACGCCCTGCCCGGGCTGTGCCGCGCCTCACTGTGGGCGGCGGCAATCCGAACGAAAGGGGATCGACATGGAACTCAAGGGAAGCCTCATCCGACTCGCCGGTGCGGGTGCGGCGCTCGCGGTCGGCTCGACGGTGATGCTCGGCGCGGCGACCTCGGCGCAGGCGGCGGTGACGAACTACCAGGTGATCAACGGCAACAGCAGCAACGCCTGTCTCCAGGTCACCGCCAAAACAGGGCAGCAGGGCATCGTCGTCCTCGGCACCTGCGACCGCAGCGCGAAGCAGGTGTGGCAGATCGCAGGCGGTGTCTTCCGCAACCCGGCGACGAACGAGTGCCTCGACGGGAACGGCGCGGAGGTCTACACCCTCCCGTGTGACAGTACCGACTCCTACCAGCGGTGGACGACCACGTCCGGCAGTCCGAAGTCGATCCGTCACGACGTGAGCGGCCACTACCTGAACGGAAGCGGAGTGGTCGGATCCCAGGTCAACTTCCAGCCCACCATCGGGACGGCGTCCCGCTGGGTGATCGACCAGGTGTGACGCGTCGGCAGACCCCGTGAGTCCGGCGGCCCGCCCCTCCGGCGGCCCGCCGTCCCCGGGGGTCCAGGGACTGTCCCCACCTCACCGACCTCCGGAACACCCGGCTGCGCCTGAGGCGCGCAGTCGGGTGTTCCGGAGGGCGAGGCGGCTCGAGGGAGGGACGGTGGTCTGAATCCGGAGGTCCCCGGGCCCCGGTTCATCGTGCAGCCGCCCGGGTTGTGGAGGGCCGACGAGGCCGTGCCGCTGGCGGAGGTGTTGCTGACCGTCATGCTCCCGGGGACGTCGTCGATGTCGAAGCCGGAGGTGCCGGGGCCGGTGATGGTGTCGTGGTCGAGGGTCGGACCGCTGATCTGGTGGGCGTGGCCGAGCAGGACCGTCTGGTAGGAGGTGTCCTTGATGGTGTTGCCGGTGACGTTCACCGGCTGGGTGATGTCGCCCTTGGCGTCGGCGAAGATCCGCAGGGCGCCGATGCACGAACCCGAACTGGTGGTACGAGACTCCACCGCACCCGCCCACCTCGGCGGCCGGCTCGCACAACCGGGACTGCGAGCGGTGGCCGCGGACCGACCCCGCCCGCCGGACGGCAGCAGCCCTCCGCTCACCTCATGCACTCACCTCATGGCAGCGGCGCCGGCCCGGACCCTGGCCGGCCAGGTCACGGGGCGGCCGGGGCGGGGCCCGCGCTGATAATGTCGAGGCATGCTCGGAGACGGTCCGGGCCCGTGCCGGACAGGCAGGGAGCCGGAATCCTTTCAAGGGCGCCGAACCGAGGAAGGACCCCCATGAACGCGCAGCAGCCGGCCTCCGGCCGCTCCGGACCGGGCAGGTCCGATCGGGCAAGGGCGCCGCGGGGGGATCTCTCGGTGCCGGGGACGGTGGCGCCCGGCCTGCCGCCGGCCGGGTCCTTCGCGGAGCTGGACCTGCCGGCCGGGCTGACGGAGGCGCTGGCGGCACACGGCGTGCGGGAGCCCTTCCCGATCCAGGCGGCGGCCCTGCCGAGCGCGCTGGCCGGCCGGGACATCCTCGGCCGCGCGCGGACCGGCTCGGGAAAGACCCTCGCCTTCGGGCTCGCGCTGCTCGCGCGCACCGAGGGCCGGCGCGCCGAACCCAAGCGTCCCCTCGCGCTGGTCCTCGTACCGACGAGGGAACTCGCCCAACAGGTGAGCGAGGCACTGGCCCCCTACGCGCAGGCACTCGGGCTGCGCTCGGTGACGGTGGTCGGCGGGCTGTCGATCAGCCGCCAGGCAGCAGCGCTTCACGCGGGTGCCGAGGTCGTGGTGGCGACGCCGGGACGGCTGGCCGACCTCGTCACCCGGCGAAGCTGCCACCTGGACCGGGTACGGATCGTCGTGCTGGACGAGGCGGACCAGATGTGCGACTTGGGTTTCCTGCCGCAGGTCTCGGAGATCCTGGACCAGGTCCCGTCGGGCGGGCAGCGGATGCTGTTCTCCGCAACCCTCGACCGCAACGTCGACCACCTGGTCGGGAACTACCTGAGCGATCCGGTTCTGGCCTCCCTCGACCCGCCGCGGGGCTCGGTCACCACGATGGAACACCACGTCCTGAACGTCCACCCCGCCGACAAGTACGCGACGGCCACCGAGATCGCCGCCCGGGACGGGCGGGTCCTGATGTTCCTGGACACCAAACACGCGGTGGACCAGTTCACCCGCCATCTGCGGGGCAGCGGCGTTTCCGCGGGTGCCCTGCACAGCGGGAAGTCGCAGCCGCAGCGCACGCACACGCTGGCCCGGTTCAAGGACGGCGGGATCACGGTACTGGTGGCCACCGACGTCGCCGCTCGCGGCATCCACGTCGAGGACCTGGACCTCGTCGTCAACGTGGACCCGCCCACCGACGGCAAGGACTACCTCCACCGCAGCGGGCGCACCGCACGTGCCGGGGAATCCGGCAGCGTGGTCACCCTGGTCACACCCGGCCAACGCCGCGACGTGAACCGGATCATGTCCGACGCCGGGATCCGCCCCACGGTCACCCAGGTGCACTCCGGCGAGGACGCCTTGACCCGCATCACCGGCGCGAAACGGCCACCGGTCCAGGACCGGGCGAAGTCCGGCACCACGGCGTTCCGGGGCCTCGGCACCCGTTCCGGCCGTCCCCCGAAGGAATCCCGCAAAGCAGCGGAAGCACGCATGATGGCCGAAGCCCGCAAAGCCGCCCAGGTACGCAGGACACGGTGACGGGCGGCACCGCCAGGACGAGCCGGTGACGGGAGTACCGATGGCAAGCAGAGTCCACCAACCGCAGGAGGACGCCGAGTTCGAGTTCATCCTGGCCAGGGCGAACGTCCCGGTACTCGCCTACTTCCACGGGGTCTGGCCCAAGGCAGCAGCGGCCTGCAAAGCCATGGACCCGCTGGTGAACGAGGTGGCCGACACCTACCAGGGCCGGCTGATCGTCCTCCGGTCCGACATCGCAAGGTGCCCGGGCCCCGTTCGGCGGTACGGCGTCACCGGCGCGCCCTCGCTCGTACTGATCGATCGGGGCGAGGCAACAGCGGCCGCGAGCGGTCCGATGTCCAGGGCCGCCCTGGTGGAGTTCCTCGGCGACATGGCTCGGTCACCGGCGACCGACGGGGATGAAGGCGCCGTCGTGGTCGAGTGACTCGGCGGCAGCGGCGACCACCGCAAGGTCCTCCAGCCCTTCAGCTCCGGGAACGCGACTCCCGGTGCCGTTCCGGACGGCGTCGATCCAGTCCTCGACGATCAGCCGGTGGCTGTCGTAGTAGTTCTCGGCGCCCTGGCGGTCGGTGCCGCCAGGTGTCCAGGTGACGCAGCCGCCGGTGTGCCCTTCGTAGTCGACGACCACGTCGAGCCGGCCGCCCTCGGCGATGACGCTCGCCTCGGCCTGGTCCCAAGGACCGGGGCTGTGCCAGGTGATGAGGGACTGCGCGACCAGGCCGCTGTCCAGGCGCAGCGTCAGGGTGACGGTGTCGAGCGATCCGGCCGCGGACACCGCGGTCACGGGTCCGCCGAGCTGCCGGATCAGGCTCACCTGGTGGGTTCCCTGGTCGAGGAGGATCCCGCCGGCCGGACCGTCGCTCTTCCGCCAGCCGTCGCGCACCCACACCCCGTCGATCCGGTACGCGCGGGTGCCCTGGATGGCCAGGGCGCGTCCGAGGCGTCCCTCCGCGAGCAGTCGGCGGGCGTCGCGGACCGCCTTCAGGTGGGGGTAGTTCTCGGCGACGGCCAGCACCACGCCGGCGCTCTTGGCCGCGTCGACCATCGACGCGGCGTCGGCGACGGTGGTGGCGATCGGCTTCTCGATCAGCACGTGCCGGCCGTGCCCGATGGCTTCCCGTGCGAGAGCGGCGTGCAGATGGTGCGGCACCCGGATGTCGACAGCGTCGATGTCCTCCTGGGCAAGCGCGTCGGCCAGCGTCCGGTGGTTGCGCGCTCCGGTGTACCGGGCCGCGGCGGCGGCGCGTGCGTCGTCGGGGTCGACCACGGCGACGAGTTCCACCGGGCCGCCGCGAACAGCGGCGGGGTAGACGTCGCGTGCCACGATCTCCCCCATCGCTCCGCAGCCGACCAGCGCGACCCGGGTGGGCGTCGGGGACGATCCGTTCATGGTGTGCCTCCGTTCATGGTGTGACGGTGGGTGCCACGCCGCCGGGTGTGCGGGTGTACAGGTCGGCGGGCAGGCCAGGGACGTCGACCTCGGCGGCGAACAGCCGGCCCGCGTCCGGCTCGCGGGCGCTCTGCTCGGGCGTGTAGTCCTCCTGCGACGTGGTGATGAACAGTGTCCGCAGCTCCGGCCCGCCGAAGCAGCAACTGCTGACCTGCCGTGCGGGCAGGGTGATCCGCGCGACGACCTCGCCCGCCGGGGTGAAGCGCAGCACGCTGCCCGCTCCCCACATCGCGATCCACAGGCAGCCCTCCCGGTCGGCGGTCATACCGTCCGGCGAACCGAGCCCCGGCGCGATGGCGAAGGCGGTCTCACGTGAGGTGATCGCGCCGTTCCCGGCGACGCCGAGCCGGTCGACCCGCTGGGTGGGCGTATCGATGTAGAGGAACTCGTCCGGGCCGGTCCAGGCCATTCCGTTGGAGATGGTGACCTCGCCGAGCATGGGCCTGCTGGTGTCACCGGCCAGCAGATGCAGGGTGCCGGCGCCGCGGGTGCGGTCGTGGGCCATGCTGCCGGCCCAGAACCGCCCCCGCGGATCGCACGTGCCGTCGTTCATCCGCGTGACGGGACGGCGCCCGCGTTCGGGCTCGGCCAGCACCTGGAAGGTCCCGTCGGCGTGCAGGCGGGAGAAGCCGAACTCGGAGGCGACGACCCACCCTTGGCCTGCGTCGGCGCACGGGACCACCGCGCCGACCGCCTGGCCGGCGCGGTAGGTGTGCACACACCGAGGGTGCGGGTGCCGGCATTCCACCGCGCCCGGTGGACGAGTCCTTGGTAGATGTCGACCCACAGCAGCTCGGCGCGGGTGTGGTCCCACACCGGGCCCTCCGCGTGGTGGGCCCGGTGCAGCGTGCAGGGCGCGGCCGGGTACGCGCGCACGCTGCCTACCGCCCGCCGGCAGCCGGGGTGCCGCCGTTGAGCTGGAGCGAGGTGTACGAGTAGGCCGGGAATACGTAGGTGAACGTGTGCCCGCCCGGATCGGGCGTCAGCGAGGAGGTGACGGGCGCGACGTTGAGCGGGTTGGTCGAGGTGTTCGTGGCGTTGGGGCGGGCGCTGAGAGTGGTCACCGTGGCGTCACCGGCCGCGGTGAAGGCGTCGAGAGTGGCGGTGTACTCCAGGGGCTGCGCGGAGGAGTTCACCACGTCGATCGACAGGCTCCTGCGGTCGTCGCTGATCATGGAGGTGGCGTCGAAGACGCTGTCGTCGGTGCCGGTGAGCTCGGTGCGCACCGCGTTCGGCCGGTAGGAGGAGGCCTTCATCCGGTCGACGTAGTACGGCGGCTGCCCCCAGACCTGGCTCTGGGTCATGAAGACCAGGCCCTGGTCCCAGCCGTTGTCGTTCTGCCCCTCGACCTGCAGGGCGTTGGCGGACGAGACGACGTCGACATCCGGCCGTTGCTGCAGGGCGTTGATCGCGTAGGCGTTGGCGAGGGCTCTGGCCTGGTCGTGGCTGTCGGCGTTGAGTTCGAAGACGACGACCTTGTACCTGGCGCCGGGTGCGAGGCGCCCGAGCCAGTAGGCGTAGCTGTCCAGCGCCTTGATCTGGCCGAGGACTCCGTCGGTCTGCCCCGTCCACAGGTGGATGTCGAAGTCGGCCTCGGCGCCGTACTGCTTGGCCAGTTCGAGGATCTTCTGATGTGCGGCCAGCGTGTTCACCTTGCCGCCGCCGGTGACGTGGAACGGGTCGGTGATGACGTCGGAGTAGGTGAAGTCGCCCACCACCAGCTTGATCGAGGGGTCGCGGGACCAGATGACGTCCGCGAGGGCCTTGAACTTGTTCCAGTACGTCTCGTCGACCGCGTCCTCATTGCCGAGCTCGAAGCGCTTGGCCGTGTAGGGCGCGGGGTGGCCGTCCGCGGCGCGCTGGGCGCCCCACCGGGTACTCGTCGGGCCGTACAGGTAGTCCATGAGGTCGGCGATGTCGGAGGGGCTTTCGTCGATGTTCAGCGAGGGCACGGCCTGGATGCCCATCGCCTCGCCGAGCTGAAGGAAGTCGAAGATCCCCCAGCCGTTGGACTCGTACGGGTACCAGAATCCCTTGGTGACCGGCCGGTTCACCGGATCGCCGGTCATCGTCTTCCACTTGTAGTCCGGGACGTCGCCGCAGCCGCTGTTGGCGCAGCCCCCGAACCGGATCGCCTTCAGCCCTTGCGCGACCATCGCGTCGGCAACGTCCTTGCGCACGTGCAGTCCCTTGTAGCGGCCCCACGCCCCGGGCTCGACGAAGGCGTATCCCGCGTCGACAGTGGCGGGTGCGGTCAGCTCGATGGCGAACCGGGCATGGGCGTCGGCGTTGCTCGGCTTGAGCGAGAAGGAGTAGGTCTTCCATCCGGTGCCGCTGGTGGTGACGGTGGTGTGGGCGTACACCTTGGAGCCGTCGGCGTTCTGGAAGCTCAACCGGACCCGCTGGGGCGTCTGTGCGCGCAGTGTGACCTTCCCGTCGTAGGGCCGGCCGGCAACGACGGACAGGCCCTGGCGGTTCAGGCCGCGGTTCTCCACTCCGACGCTCCCGGAGCCTGAGGTGAACTGCAGGCGCTGGCTCTGGGAGCCCTTGAACGGGTCCGCGAGCGCGTACGTCGCCCGTGCGGAGCCGGTGGTGAACGAGCGCCACATGCCGCTGACTCCGGGGTCGGCGGCCGGTTCCTGGAACGCCTCGCCATAGATCATCTGGCTGTAGATGCCGCCGTAGATCTCGTGGTTGACGTCCTCCATGCCGGTGGCGACGGTGGTCTTCGGCACCTTGTTGACGACGTCGCCGGTGTGCACGGTGATGTCGCGGGTGAGGGTCGTGGGGACCAGTTTCCAGGTCTGCCCGGCCCGTCCGTCGACCTGGTCCCACAGCTGGGTGGCCGTGCCGGCCGTGGTGGCGCCGTCGTCGGTGGACAGCAGCCGGTCGCCTGTGCCCTGGTTGGCGAGGGTGACGGTGCTGTCCGGACTGTCGGTGATCTTCCAGTGCTGGTCGGGGAAGGTGGTCAGGTAGTCCCACAGATGGACGACGGCGCCGTTGCCGGAGCCACCGTTCACGGTCGACAGGGCCTTGCCGGTGCCGTCGTTGACGATCTCGGAGTATCCGTCGCCGGCGTCGGCGATCCGCCAGAGCTGGTCGGGGTTGTCGGCGTAGGCGTCCACGGTCATGGGCGGGTCGTCACCGGAGCGCATCGCGCCGAGCACGTTGCCACTGCCGGCCTCGACGATCCGGTAGGTCTGGCCGGTGTCCGCGGCGGGCGCGGCGACATGGTCGGTGGCGTGGGCGGTCGCAGGTGCCACTGCCGTGCCGACGAGCAGCATGAGCAGGGCTGCGAGCTTGGTCGGTGTGCGGGTCATCGCTGTTTCCTTTCTCCCGGGCGTGCGCGGAGCCGGTCGGTGACGACGGCGACCGTCAGGACCGGACCGAGGACAATCCGCTGGTAGCAAGGGGAAACCTGCATGATCACCGGTCCGTTGGTGATGCAGGCCAGAAGGGTGGCGCCGAAGGCGACACCCAGGACGCGCCGTAGACCCGCACCCCGTCGCGGACCTGGCCCCAGGAGCTCGTGCACCGGGGCGTCACGAGGAACGTCTCCACCGCGGTGATCTGCACGATCCCTCCCGCCAGTTGAAATATAGTCTGTATAATCAGACTATTGGCGGGAGTTGGTCAAGACTCCTGCACGCCCGGAGTAGCGTCGTCGTCCGTGATCGAGTCCCATATCCACCTGTAGGAGCTGCAGTTGTCGAGCTTCGGATCACCAGGAGCCAGGCCGAACGGCCTGCACGCACAGCTGATGGACGCCCTTGGCCGACGGATCGCCCAGGGCGACCTGCCGGTGGGCAGCGTCATCTCCCCCGAGCAGATCGGCGCCGAGTACGAGGTCTCGCGCTCGGTGGTCCGCGAGGCATTGCGCGCGCTGGAGATCCTCGGCATGATCCGGCCCCGTCACAAGGCGGGCACGACGATCCAGCCGCAGGCGACGTGGGCGCTGCTCAATCCCCAGGTCATCGCCTGGCGTGCCGACGGCCCGGACGCGGACGCCCAACTCGGGGAGCTGATGGCGCTGCGCGAGGCAGTGGAGCCGGCCGCGGTGAAGATCACCGCGGTGCACGGCGAAGCCGCACTCGTGACCGGGCTCCACCAGCATCTGGACTGGATGCGGGAGGCCTACGGCCGGCGCAACCGCGCGACGTTCGTCGAGGCGGACACCGCCTTCCATCGCACGATGCTGGAGGGCGCCGCCAATACCGTTTTCAGCCAGCTCGTGCAGACCCTCCTGGCCACCCTGCACGCCCGGTACTCCGACCGGCGCCAGCTGTTCACCAGCGACACCGCAGCCTCGCTGGACCGCCACGAACGCGTCATTCAGGCCATCGCCGCCCGAGACCCGGAGGCCGCCGCGGCCGCCGCGCTGACGCTGGTGCGCGCGACGGGTGTCGAAGTGCTGGGAACCACACCCTCTCCGGAGCAGTGACGTGCCTCTCGCCACCCACGCCGGCCTTCCGGCGTTCGATCTGACCGGCAGGCTCGCCCTGATCACCGGTTCCGGGCGCGGCATCGGCTACGCCATCGCACGTGGCTACGCCCTGGCCGGGGCCCGAGTCGTTCTCAACGGCCGCGATGCCACGCGAGTCGCAGCGAGCGCCGAGGCGCTGCGCGGCGAACTGCTGTCTCACGATCCCCGCCGGTCACCGCTGGAGGTGCAGTTCAGCGTCTTCGACGTCACCGACACCGCGGCTGCCGAAGAAGCGTGCCAGACACTCATGGCTGCCCACGGCTGCCCTGACGTCCTGGTCAACAACGCCGGGATCCAGATTCGCGGTTCACTCACCGAGATGCCGACCGAGGACTGGAAGCGCGTGATCGACGTGCATCTCACCGGCGCCTTCACCGTCGGCCGTGCTCTCGCCCGGCGGATGCTGCCGCGCGGCAGCGGGAAGATCATCAACATATGCTCGGTGCAGAGCCACCTCGTGCGTCCCACGACCGCGCCGTACGCGGCGGCCAAGAGCGGACTGGTCGGGCTGACCCGGGCAATGTGCGCCGAGTGGGCGCCCTCGGGTCTGCAGGTCAACGGGCTTGCGCCCGGCTATCTCGACACGGAGTTGAACGCGTCGCTGGTCGCCGATCCCGAGTTCAGCGGATGGATCACCAGCCGCACCCCGGCCCGACGCTGGGGCCGGGTCGAGGACGTGGTCGGCCCGGCGATCTGGTTGGCATCGTCCGCGTCGGACTTCGTCAACGGTCAAGTGATCTACGTCGACGGCGGCATGACGGCGGTGATCTGAATGGAAGTCAGGGCTCTGCTCGTCTCCCCCCCGACGGCTTCCGGCCCCCTTCCCCTGACAGCCGGTGCCAGGCTCGCGGCCGTTCCTGGACGGGACGAAGCCGTCGTGGCTGTCGCCTACGGCGGTATCTGCGGCTCCGACCTGCATTACTGGAAGGAGGGGCGGATCGGCGAGTCCGTACTGCGCTCCCCCATGGTGCTCGGGCACGAGGTCGTCGGGATCGTCGCCGAACCGGCCGCGAACGGGTCGGGGCCGGCCCTGGGCAGCCGCGTCGCCGTGCATCCGGCCCGGGTCTGTGGGGCATGCGGCTTGTGCCGGCGCGGCGCCGAGCACCTGTGCGCGGACCTCCGGTACCTGGGCAGCGCGGCCCGGATACCGCATACCGACGGCGGATTCGCCGAACGCCTGGTCCTGCCCGCTCGCCGGCTCGTCCCGGTCCCCGACGCACTCGACATGAAGACCGCCGCCCTGGCCGAACCGGCCTCGGTCGCGCTCCACGGCCTTGACCGTGTACGAGAGTTGAACCGCTCGGTCGAGGGCAGCGATGTCCTGGTCATCGGCTCCGGTCCCATCGGCCTGCTCAGCGTCGCCATGGCCTGCGCGCTGGGCGCCGCGACCATCACGGCGACCGACGTCTTCGACCATCCGCTGCGGTTGGCCGTACGGATCGGGGCCACGCACGTGGTGCGGGTCGACGCCGAGGCCCCGGTCCCGGTACCGGTCCCGTCGGCCGACATCGCGATCGAGTCCTCGGGCACCCCGCAGGGACTGGCCACCGCCCTGCGATCACTGCGCTCGGGCGGTGTGCTCGTCAACGTGGGACACCTTCCTCCCATCGGCGTCACCGCCCCGCTGCACCTGGTCGTCCCCCGGGAACTGACTCTGATGGGCTCCAGCCGCTTCTACCACGAGATGCCCGCGGCCCTGGAGATCATGGGACGCAACATCGAGCGGTTCGCGCCCATCGTCACCTCCGTCTTCCCGCTGGACGACGCGGAGTCGGCCTTCCACGAGGCGGCAGCCGCCGAACGCTCGAGCAAGGTCCTGCTCTCCTTCCCCGCCGCCGCGACCTCGTGAAATCGGCCCCACTGGCGCCAGACGCCAAGGCGCCACGGGCCGAGCGACATACGGGTGGAGCCATCCTGGTCAGGGTCGCTGGCCGATGCGATCGACCACGCCCACCTTCTCCAGGGCCGTCACCCCGGTGTACCCGTCGACCTGCCGCCATTTGCCCTTGATGCGTTTCAGCTCGCCGCTCGTCTCGCGCAGGCCCAGGTAGTCGTAGGTCGAGCGGTCGAAGACGAGGCCGAAGGACAGGTCGGGGTACGCCACCCCGATCCCGTGCCGGCCGAGAGCGTCCACCTGGTCGTGATCCAGCTTGATCCGGTGCAGCTTCGCGAGCACTTCGAAGAGGGCGGCCTGCAGCCCGGGCGGCATGACGCGCGGCCCCTTCAACATGAGGCACGCCTCCATGTACACCTGGGAGTCAGGGTCGGGAGCGGGGTCGGTCGAGTCCTTCGGATCAGCCCAGACGCCCTTGCTCCCGCCCCCGAGCAACCTGTACAGCGTGTCCGGGTCCGTCGGCCACTTCTTCAACTGCGCGTATTCGGTGGGCAGCGACGGCACCTCGTGCTTGCCCGTAGGGGGGTCGTCGTGGACTTTGCCGAGTTCCTCCCGCCGGGAGGGCTTGGAGCCGTCCACCGACAGCCAGCTCTCGTCGGTCCAGGTCCTGGTCCTCCCGCCGTTCACGAGCGTGTGCGTGGTGAAGGTCTTGGTGTAGAAGTACTGGTCGTTGCGCGGGATCGGCAGCTGCCCGCCGCTGGAGCGCGTCCTGTCAGCGGCCTTGTGCAGCACCTCGGCCACGGTGACGGCTGGTATCGACCCGGAGTGGGCGCCACCCGGCCGGGAGGGGGCGGAGCCGCCGCGGGTCGAGGCGACGACGGCCGATCCGCCCACCCCTGCGGCGACGGTCGCGGCCGCCACGAGGCGGAACACCTTGCGCCGGGGCAACTGCACGGAGACGCCGCGGCGGCTCTCGTCGGCGATGGCACGGTGCAGCCGGTGACGAGCGGCGGAGCGGGCGTCGTGGCTCAACGGGGGCGTGTCGGCGGCGAGTTCGCGCACGGAATCGAGGTTGTCCATGATCAGGCTCCTTCTTCTTGGAGGATGGTGGGATCCGATCCGCCGAGCGCGTCGCGCAGTCTGCCGCGGGCCCGGTTCAGCCGCGAGCGCACGGTGCCCACCGGTATGCCCAGGGCCTCGGCGGCCTCCGCGTAGTTGAGGTCCCCCCAGGCGACGACCAGCAGTACGTCCCGGTAGCGGGCCGGCAGCTTCGCCAGGGCTCCCGCCAGCGCGCCGCGCACGCTCTCGGCCGAGACGCGGGCGGCCACCTGCTCGGCCATCGGTTCGTCGCCGCCGCTCCAGCCGTCGGGCGCGGTCGCGGCCGCCCGCGACAGGGCCCGCAGCCGGCGCGCCTCGGCCCGCCGGTGGTCGTGGACGAGATTCGTGGCGATCCCGTACAGCCACGGGCGCGCCTGCGGTCGCGACACGTCGTACCGGCGCCGCCGCTGGAAGGCGACCACGAACGCCTCGGCCATCAGGTCGTCCGCGACCTCCGCCCCGACCCGTCGCGCCGCATACCGGTGGATGTCCTCGGCGTAGCGGTCGAAGAGCTCGGCGAACGCCTCGGGCTCGTCCAACGATCTCTCGATGATCGACGCGTCGGATTCGGACGGTTCGTCCGGACCCGGGGCATGGCGGACACCGGTCTCCGGCGCCGCCGTCACTGGCCATCTCGCACTGAACTCATGGATTTCCTTCGGAGCGTCGGACACGGTCACCTACTGTCCGCCGATGCCCGCGTTCGGGTTCCGGGCCGAGGGATGAAGCCGGCACTCCGCGCACCAGGATCCGTGAATAGCCGTGACCCGTCGGGGCAGTGAACGTGAGGGCACCGCGAACAACCGGTCGGCTCCGCGTCAGCTTTTGGGGTATCCGCGGTGTCGGCGGCGCTCCTTCGAGCGGGACCGGCCTCCGTCCTCGGGGCCCGCCACCTGTCCGGACTCCAGTACCCCGCCGGACACCGGCGAACGCACGGAGGTTCTCCACCGTCTGGCCCGGCTGATCCGCGAGATCGAACGGCCGCATCCCCGTCGCGTCGGTGTGGACGGATTCTCCGCGTCCGGCAGATCGACGTTGGCCGGGGAACTGGCCGCCGCGGTAACGGATTGCGGGCGGAGCTGCCTTCGGGGCCGAACCGGACGACTTCAAGTGGACCCGGGCCGAGCGGCCTCCGGGCCCGGCCGGCTTCTACCGCGGCGCGTTCGATCCCGACGCGATCCGCGCTCTCCTGCTGTCGCCCCCTGGACCGGGCGGAGTTCGACGGATCCGCGTGAGGTTCTTCGACCAACGGAACCAGAATCCGTTCCCGGACGAGGTGCGGTCCGTGTCCGACGACGCGGTCGTGATCGCCGACGGCGCCTGTCCGCTCCGCCCGGAACTTCGCGATTTCTTTGACTTCCGCATCTTCGTCGACATCGATTTCGACCTGGTGCCGGCCAGGGGCGCCGGGCGTGACGCCGCCTGGAGGGAATCCGAGCAGGCGACTGCAGAGCACTACTGCGATTACTACATCCCCGCCGAGCGGATCTACGACACCGAGGCCGATCCTCGATCCCCCGCCGATGTCATCGTGGACAACCGGAATCCCGCACACCCGGTGCTTCGCCAGGGCCGAACGCGTCGAGCCGCCACGTAAGGCGCTCGGGAAGGCGAACACCACGGGCATTCCGCCATGGTCGGGCTCCTTCGCGCACCCCTCGCCAATGCCCGCCAACCTCTTCGCAGGGAAGCCGATGCCCGCGCGCGCACGAAGTGCCTAGGGAACTTCGGGCGGGACGGACTCGGACATGCGGGCGAGGCCGATCCGGGCGGCGTTGCGGATGTGGGTGGCGCTGGCCTCGGCGGCGGCGTCCGCGTCGCGGGCCTCGATCGCGCAGAGCAGCGTGTGGATCTCGGCCAGGCTCTGCCGCACCCGGCCGGGCACGGAGAAGGAGGTCTGCCGCAGCAGCCGGACCCTGCTCTGCAGGCCGGTGAGGGTCCAGGTCAGCACGGGGCTGGCGGCGCCCTCCAGCAGGGCCTCGTAGAAGGCGTCCTTGGCGCGCAGCGGGCCGAGGGTGTCCTCGGTGGGCGCGGACGCGGTGGCCAGCTCGTCGTAGACCTGGCGCAGGTGGCGCACCTGGCCGTCGGTGGCACGCTCGGTGAACCGCCGGGCGGCGAGCATCTCCAGGACGCCGCGCAGTTCGTAGATGTCGGCGGCCTCGCTCACCGTCAGGACCGTGACGATCGCGCCGCGCTGCGGGACGGAGGTCACCAGGCCCTCGGACTCCAGGCGGACCACGGCCTCGCGGACCGTGGCCCTGGACACCCCGAGCCGTTCCATGAGTTCGCGTTCGATCAGCCGCTGGCCGGGGCGCAGCTTCAGGTCGAGGATCTCCCGCCGCAGGATGTCGAGTACCTGGTTGCGCAGCGGCGTGGAGACCCGGCCGATCGCCGCGGGCCGCCAGCCTTGGGCCGCGGCTTCTGCCGCCGCTTCGGTGTGCGCTTCGTCCGGTGTCATCCGATGCCCCCCGTGGCCTGTTGTGCGGGGACGGCGCCGGCCGCCGGGCCGTGACCTGCGGCGGTGCCATCGATGGATTCCCGTTCGGGCATGGTGCCCGTGGGGTCCTTGCAGATATTATCGTCTGACAGTCGGACGAACTGACAGAGGGAGTTGGGTGTGGGTTCAGGAATCGGGCCGCCCCCCGGAGTCGCGGTCATCGGCGCGGGAGCCACGGAACAAGGGGAGATTCCTGGTGAATCACCCGAAATCATCGCAGTCCGGGCCGCGGTGGCCGCGCTGGAGGACGCCGGGATCGACAAGTCGGCCGTGGACGGCCTGATCACCTGCAAGGCGCCGCTCACCGACCACGGCACCGACGAGAGCATGGGGCCCCTGCTCGGCATCAACCCCGACTACAGCACCACCCTCGACTACGGCATGGCCGGCTTCTCGCTGCACCTCGCCGCGATGGCGATCCGGGCCGGCCTGGCGAGCACGGTGCTGCTCACCTACGGCACCAACGCCCGCAGCGCGCGGATCGGCTTCAGCCGCCCGATCGGCGGCTCGGCGGAGTGGGCGGCCCTCAACGGCTTCCTGCACGTGGCGGGCCCGGCCGCGATGGCGGCCCGGCGCCACATGCATCTGTACGGCACGACCGAGGAGCAGTTGGGCTGGGTCAGCGTCGCGCAGCGGGAATGGGCGGCGCTCAACCCGCGCGCGGTCTTCCGCTCCCCCATGGGCATCGGCGACTACCTCGCGCAGCCCTACGTGGTGGAGCCGCTGCGGCGGGCCGACCTGACCGTCATCTCCGACGGCGGCGCGGCCTTCGTGGTCACCTCCTCCGAGCGGGCGGTCGATCTGCACGCCGCACCGGTGCACCTGCTGGGCATGGCGCAGCGCTCGGCGATCCGCAACGAGCAGAACGACGACAAGCTGATGCGCCCGTGGCTGGGCGACATCGCCGAGCAGGTGTACCGCAACTCCGGCCTCGGGCCCGGCGACATGGACCTGGCGTACCTGCAGGACGGCACCTCGGTGTGGGTGCTGCAGATGCTGGAGTACTACGGGTTCTGCGGCATCGGCGAGGCCGGTCCGTTCCTGGCCGAGGGCCACACCCGGCCGGGCGGGCGGCTGCCGGTCAACACCCACGGCGGGCAGCTCTCCGAGAGCTACACCCACAACTGGATGCACCTGTACGAGGCGGTGGCCCAACTGCGGGGCGAGGCCGGGGACCGGCAGGTCCCGGGGGCGGAGATCGCCCTGCACGCCCAGACGCACGACTTCTGGAAGGGCGCCGCCACCATCCTGTCCACCCGGAGTGCGCTGTGAACACGATCGCCAAGCCCCTGCCCGACCTGTCCGACCCGGTGACCGCGCCGTTCTGGGCGGCCACCCGCGAGGGTCGGCTCACCGTCCCGCGCTGCACCTTCTGCGGCTACCGGCTGTGGCCGCCGGAGGCGGTGTGCCCGGAGTGCCAGCACGCGGAGTTCGCCTGGGAGGAGGTCGAGCCGGCCGGCACCCTGTGGAGCCACGCCACCTACCACCGCGCCCTCGACCCGGCCTTCGCCGACGAACTGCCCTACGTGGTCGGCCTGGTGGAGTTGACCTGCGGGCTGAAGATGTACGGCATCATGCGCGGAGACCTCACCGGCATGGCGATCGGCCGCGCGGTCACGGCGGTGTTCGAGCCGGTGAACGACGAGGTGACCTTCGTCCGCTGGGCGCTGGCCACCGGCGGGTGAACCCGGGAGGTGACCCCCGGCAGGTGCCGCCCGGCGGGTGAGACGGCGAAGCGGCGGCCCGGCAGATGCCGGGCCGCCGCTCTCCCCCGGAGGGGCCCACGGCGCGTGACGTGCTGTCAGTTCCGGGCCGCTTCCGCCTCGTTCTCCGCCAGCTGGTTCAGCGCGCTCGCGGCGGCGTTGCGCACGTGCGCGGTCGCCGCGGCCGCCACCGCGTCCAGGTCGCGCCGCTCGATGGCGTCGACGAGCTGGCGGATCTCCTCCAGCGACGCCTCGGGGCGGCCGGCGGTGGCAAGAGAGGTGGCCCGCAGCAGCCGGATGCGCCCCTGCATGGTCTGCAGGGTCTGGGCGAGGACCGGGCTGCGCGCGCCCTCGAAGACGATCTGGTAGAAGTCGTCCTTGGCCCGCAGCCGGGTCTGGGTCTCCGAGCCGGCCTCGGTGATCTCCTCGATCCGGACCAGGGCGCGGCGCAGTTCGGCGATCTCCTCGTCGCCGGCCCGCTTCACGAAGCGCTGCATCACCAGCACCTCCAGCGGGACCCGCATCTCGTAGATGTCCTCGGCCTCGACCGGGGAGAGCACCGCGACGATCGCGCCGTGCTGGGGCTGGATGGTGACCAGCCCCTCGGCGACGAGGCGGGAGAGCACCTCGCGGATGGTCGGCCGCGACACGCCCAGCTGCTCGATCAGCTCCCGCTCGATCAGTCGCTGTCCGGGCCGCAGCTGGAAGTCGAGGATGCCCTGGCGGATCACGTCGAGGACCTGCTCGCGAATCGGGGCGGCGACGCGGCCGATCCGCGCCCCGGCGAGGGGCGCTCCGGCCTCGCTGCCCGCCGTGCTCTTGTCCGATCCCACGCTGTGTCCTCCCAAAGGCGGCCTTCGCGGCCGTGTGCTTCGTTTCACGGTGCCGGCGTCCCTGCATGTCGGCGGCGGAGCCGGGGACGCCGATCGGCGCTCATACATTGTCTGACAATGAGCCGGTGCGCCCACCCAGCATAGGGCCTGCGCGGTCCGTGGCCGCCACTCGCGGCCGCCGCGGCCGCCGCCCCGCGAGGGCCGGCGGGGCGGCGGCCGCGGCCGTGACGGCGCCGCCGGCCGCGCGCGGCAGTGCCCCTGGACGCGCGGTCATGCGAAGTACGCCGACGCGATGTCGCTGGCGTCCTCCCACAACCGGACCCGCCCGTCGTTGAGCAGGTGGACCCGGTCGCAGTGCTCGTGCAGCATGCGGCTGTTCTGGTCCACGACCAGCACGCCGATGCCGTGCGCCCGGCCGAGCCCGGCCAGCGCCTCGATGGCCGTGCGCAGTGCCCGGGGCGAGAGGCCGAGGCTCATCTCGTCCACGAGCAGCACCCGCGGGCTGCCGATGAGCCCGCGGAAGAGGGCGACCATCTGCTGCTCGCCGCCGCTGAGCCGGCCGGCCTTCTGGCCGCGCAGCCGCACGACGGCCGGGAACGCCTCCTCCAGCGCGCCCCGAAGCGTCCGCTCGGCAGGCACCTTCCGGACGATCCCGAGCCGGATGTTCTCCTCCACCGTGAGGTCGGCGAAGATGCCGCGGCCCTCGGGGACGTGGGCGACGCCGGCTCGGGCGACGGCCTCGGGCCGCGCCGGCAGCCGCACGCCGTCCAGCGAGATCACCCCGCCGCTGCGGGCGGCCAGGCCCGAGATGGCGCGCAGCGTGGTGGTCTTGCCGGCGCCGTTGCGGCCGGCCAGGCCGACGATCTCCCCGGGCGCGACGGCCAGTGACAGCCCGTCGAGCACCCGCGCACCCGAGAAACGCACGTGCAGGTCCTGAATGCTCAGGCCGGCGCCGGCCCTCTCCTCGCTCACCGCGGTCATGACTTCCCTCCGGCTCCGACGAACACATCGACGACCTGGTCGTCGCTCAGCACGTCGCCGGCCGTGCCGGAGGTGAGGACCCGACCGAAGTCCAGCACCGTGCAGCGATCGGCGATCCTGCGGACGAACCCGACATGGTGGGCGATCACCACCACGGTCACGCCCGCACGGCGCACGCCCTCGATGGCGCCGGCGACGGCGTCGATCTCCTCCTCGCCGAGCCCGGCGGTCGGCTCGTCGAGCAGCAGCAGCTTGGGCTCGTTGGCCAGCGCACGCGCGATGTCGATGTGCTTCTGCTCGCCCATCGTCAGCTCGCCCGCGTGCACGCCCCAGCGGGACGCCGGAAAGTCCAGCAACTCCAGTGCGGCGACCGCCCGTTCACGGGCGACCCGGTCGCGGCGCCGGGTGCCGGGCAGCCCGGCCATCTCCAGCAGGGCGGAGCCGTTGTGCGTGGCGTACGCGCCCACCTCGACGTTCTGCCGGGCGGTGAGGTCGGCGACCAGCGAGGGGTGCTGGAAGGTCCGCGAGATGCCGCGCCCCCGGCGTACGGAGACGGGCAGCGCGGTCACGTCGTCGCCGTCCAGGACCACCCGGCCCGTGGCCGGCTGGATGCCGCTGATGCAGTTGAGCAGCGTGGTCTTGCCCGCGCCGTTCGGACCGATGACGGCGTGCACCTCGCCGCGGGCGACGCTCAGGTCCACCCCGCCCAGCGCCCGTACCCCGCCGAAATCGACGCCGATGCTCTCCAGCACCAGCAGCGGCGGGCCCGCGGGGGCCTGGCGCGGGCGGTCCTCGGCGGTGGCCGCGGGCACCGGCTGCTCGTCGGGCGCCACGGGGGCGTCGCCGGCCCGGGCCGTCTTCGGGCCCTCCGGCGCACCGGTCGCAGCCGGTGCCCGGCGCAGCGCGAACAGCTTGCGCACGGCCTGCTCGACCAGGTCGTACAGCCCGCGGTTGAAGAGCACCACGACGGCCAGCACCACCAGGGAGAACAGCAGTTGCGAGGCGGACGCCGAGGTGGAGGCGAAGCCGTTGACCAGGCTGAAGAAGAACACGGCGCCCAGCACCGGGCCGACGATGCTGCCGGTGCCGCCGACGGCGACGATCGCGAACAGCTCGATGGACTGGCTGATGCCGAAGGTGTCGGGCGACAGGTAGCCGACGTCCAGCGCCAGCATGCACCCGCCGAGCCCGGCGACCGCTCCGGCCAGGGCCTGGGCGCGCACCTTCTCGCGGAAGACCCGCACGCCGAGGACGGCGGCGACGACCTCGTTCTCCTTCACCACGCGGGCCGCCATGCCCGCGCGGACCTTGGTGTAGCGCAGGCACAGCGCGACGCTGACGGCGAGCGCGATCCACACCGTGTAGTAGAGCCAGTCGCCTTCGGAGAGGCTGTTGGCGCCGATGGTGACGGGCAGCACGGCCAGGCCGTTGGAGCCGCCGGTCCAGTGGGACAGCCGGGCGCCGCTGATCAGGTCCACCGCTACCGCGCCGAGGAAGAACGTGCCCACCGCGGAGCCGAAGAACCTCAGCCGCACGAAGAGCGAGCCGATCACCGCGGCGACGAGCGCGGCGGCGACGACGCCGGCGATGATGGCCGGCACCCACGGCCAGTGGGCGTGGATGCGTACCGCGGCCATCACGTACGCGCCGATGGCGAAGTACACGAACTGGCCGAAGGAGAACTGGCCCGAGTAGCCGGTGAGCACGTCCAGCCCGACCGCCCCGACCGCGTAGATCATGGCGACGACGAGGATGCCCTGTTCGCTGACACCGGTCACCGCCAGCGGTGCGAGCGCCAGCAGCAACAGGAGTACCAGCGCGGGCCATCCCACGTCGTCCCTGGCTCGCGTCAGCATGGTTCAACTCCCGCGTTTTCGTGATGGGTTCGGGTGGGCGCGTTCACAGCCGCCTCACCTGGGCGGTGCCGAACAGCCCGTTGGGGCGCACGGCGAGGGTGAGCAGCATGATCGCCAGCGCGCTGGCGAGGGTCAGGTCGCTGCCCAGGTAGGTGGAGACCAGGTCGGTGGCGACGCCGATGATGATGCCGCCGACGAACGTGCCCCCGAGGCTGGTGAACCCGCCGACGACCGCCGCCGCGAAGGCGAAGAGCAGGATCGGGTTCATCATCTGCGAGAAGAGCAGCTGCTTGGGTGCCAGCAGCAGGCCGATGAGCAGCGCCAGGCAGCCCGCGAGCATGTAGGCGATCGTCGACAGGCGCGTGGCGCGCACGCCCAGCAGCCGCGCGGTCTCCGGGCGCTGCGCGACGGCCAGGAACTGCAGGCCGGTGCGCGTGTACCGGAACATCGCCACGAAGCCCGTGACGATCACCAGCACGATGCCCACCGTGATCAGGTCGGACCAGCGCAGCAGCACCCCGCCGACCTTGGTGCCTCCGCTGGGCAGCAGAGACGGGAAGTGGTACGGCTGGTCGCGGCCGAAGAAGACGTCCGCCATCGCCGCCAGCAGCAGGAACAGCGCGACGGTGCGTACCAGCGTGTTGGCCTGGCTGCCGCCGAAGGGCCGCAGCACCACCTGGTAGATGAGCACGCCGAAGACGGCGCTGCACACCAGCCCGATGCCGGCCGCGGGCCACAGGCCCATGCCGTCCTTCCACAGCTCGTAGACGATGAACGTCTCGAACATGCCGATGTTGCCGACTGCGAAGTTGGCCACTCCTGTCGTCTTGTAGAGGAAGACGAGGATGAAGGCCAGCATGCCGATGAGCAGCCCGAAGGCGATGCCGCTCACGATGACCGATAGAGCAAGTCCCATGTCGTTCTCCCACTCCGCCGGGGGCGGCCGTGCGGGTCCCCGTGGGGCCCGGACGGCCGCGCCACCGCGCGTCCTTGCGGTCGGTCCGTCATCCGCCGATCGAGCCGGCCTGGTAGAAGGCGCCGTTCTTCACGCCGAAGACGTAGAGGTTGGAGACCCCCACGTGGTTGGTGGCGGAGAAGGAGACGGGCGGGTAGATCTCGGAGGCCTTCACCTGCGACATGCTCTCCATGGCCGCCACGACGCTCTGGCTGTCGATCGGCTTCTTGGCGGCCTTCAGCACCGACTCCACCACCTGGGCGGTGCCGCAGCCGCGCAGGGTCACGCCCTCGACCTCGATCTTGGCCGCCTTCAGGACGGCGACGCAGTCGGTGGCCTCGGCACTGGCGGGCGCGATCGTGTCGGAGGTGACCAGCAGCTTGGACTGGAGCGCGGGAGAGACGCCGCTGAGGAACGTCTGCTGGGAGACCGCGCTGGAGCCGACCAGGTACTTGTTGGGCGCGAAGCCGTTGTCGGTCATCGCCTGGGTGAACCGGGCGGCGTCCTGCGGGATCTGGTCCAGGACGACGTAGTCGGGGTGCTTCTGCTTCATCTTCAGCACCTCGGGCGAGAAGTCCGCGGTGCCGGGAGGGGCGTTGTAGTCGCCGACGAAGGTGCCACCGGCCTTCTTCACGGCCGCCTCGACCTCCTTGGCGGTGGTGGGCGAGTCCGGCGTCACCGTGCTCAGCAGGGCGACCGTGCCGGGGCCGTGCTGCTGGAAGACCCACGGGATCTCGGAGACGAGCTGGCTGCCGTAGGTCGGCATGAGGTTGAAGTACATCGGGCTCAGCGGCTTCAGCAGCGAGGTGGAGGCGCCGAAGACGTACATGAACGGGATCTTGGCCGCGTTGAGCAGCGGCAGCTGGGCGGGCGGCTGGAGGCTGCCGCACTGGCCGGTGACCGCGACGACCTTCTCGCTGATGAACGCCTTGGTGTTGGTGACCGCGCGGGCCGCGTCGTAGCCGTCGTCGCGGTTGTCGACCTTGATCTTGTGGCCGCCGATGCCGCCCTGGGCGTTGACGTGGTCGAACCAGGCGAGCATCGCCTTGTTCATCGGCGCGCAACTGGAGCCGACCGCACCGCTCAGGGGCACCGAGATGCCCAGTTTGATGTCACCGCTGGCCGAGCTGCCCGAGCCCGAGCCGCCGCACGCGCTCAGGACCAGGGCAGCGGCGGCCACCGCGGCGGCGAGCGCGCCTCTGCGCCGGCCCTGCCGCCCGTGGAAACCCGCGGCGAGCCGTGTACCGACCCGTCCGCTGTGATGTCTTGCCATCACCGACTCCTTGTGAACTTACGCATCCCATCGATGCACGTGGGACCGATGAGAAAGATTGTCTGACAGACTGACAATTCGTGAAGTGTGCCGACTGTAGCTCCCGGAGGGAGGCACAGCAATAGGCCTGACGTGGTGCGATTACTCAGCGACGGCCCCGGCGGGCGGCACTGCCGACCGGATGCGGTCCTCGGCGGGGATCGCCGAGCACAACCGCTCGACCTCCGCCTTCCGCACGAACACCTCCCCGCGCATGATCGGCCGGGCGGTACGCGCGATCCGGACGGCATCGACCACGCACCCCCCGTCCTCGTCGTGGGTGGCCGCCTCGACGACCGAGACACCCGAGGGGTGCGCGAGCAGCACGCTGCCGGGCTTGCGCCGCGGGTACAGGTCGTGGACCACCGTCCCCTCGGTCACCGCCGCCACCGCCGTACAGCAGCTCGCCGTGCCCGGGAACGCCTCGTGCAGGGTGTCGCGCATCGGCTGGATGCCCGCGAAGCGCACGGCGAAGTCGTAGTCCGCGGCCGCGAGCGTTCCGCCGCCGTAGAGCGCGAAGTCCCGTGCCGCGGTGACCCCCACCGGCCAGGGCGTGGTCGTGGCGTGGTCGACGCCGAGCAGGTCCTGGGCGGCCCGCCGCACCTCGTGGAAGCGCTCGGCGACGCCCAGGGGGCCGTCGGCGGGCATCTCCAGGCCGGTCAGGCCGACATCCTCCGCCCGGAAGAACACACACATGTTCGCCAGGTCCAGGATCGAGCAGGTCACCTCGCCCACACCGGGCACGGTGATCACGTCGGTGCGCCGGCCGGTCGGGAAGAGGCCGCCGCCCAGCGAGGCGCCGATCGCCCGGGAGAAGTCGGTGGTCACCGGCGCCCCCGGCCCGGTCACCCCGGCCATCCGGAAGTCGCCCGCGACCAGCGGGCTGCCGTCCGGGCCGGTCGGCACGTCGACGGTGAGCAGCATGCGGGTGTTGGTCTGGTAGACCCGCACGCTGGTCCGCCCCGGCACCGCAGGCACCAGGCCGGCCAGGATCGCGTACGTCCCCACGGCGGGCGTGAGGTTGCCGCAGTTGAAGTCCCAGTAGACCCGCTCCTCGCCGATGCCGATCTGGGCGAAGGTGTAGTCCACGTCGGCGTCGGGGCGCGCGCTCTCCTCGACGATGCAGCACTTGCTCGTGGTCGGCATCGCGCCGCCGATCCCGTCGATCTGGCGGGCGTCGCGCGCGCCGAACATGTCGATCAGGTACGGGCCCCACAGGGAGCGGTCCGCGGGCAGATCGCGTCCGCGCAGGTAGACCCCCTTGCTGGTACCGCCCCGGATCACCATCGCGGGGATGGCGACCATCTCCGCGCTCATGAGTCCGCCTGCGGAGCTCATCGCGTCAGTCACCGGCTCTCGCCTTCCTTCCGTGCGTCGTCTCCCCCGGCCGGTCCCGCCGGCCGGGCGCAGTGGACGGCGCCGGCGCCCTCAAGGCGCCGAACGTCGTCGGGTGCCAGGCCGGCCAACCCGGTCAGCACCTCCCGGGTGTGCTCGCCGATCGCCGGCGCCACCGGCCGGACGGCCGGGGAGTAGCGGGCGAACACCATCGGGGAACCCTTCACCGGCGGCCCGTCACCGCCGAAGGTCACGCCGCGCTCGGTGAACCGCGCGGTCGCGGCCCGGTCGGCGGCGGTCAGCACCGGAACGGCGGGCACGCCCGCGGCCAGCAGGGCCGCGGCTGCCTCGTCGCGGGGCAGCGCGGCGGTGACCGCACCGACCAGCTCGGCCGCCTCCTCGCCGTCCCACCACGCCGGGTCCCGCCCGGCGAGGTCGGGGCGTCCGAGCCAGCCGGCGAGCGCCGCGCGGTGGGCGTCGGTGGTGCACGCCACCGCCAGCCAGCTGTCCTCGCCCGCGGCCGGGAAGGTGTCGTGCGGCGCCGCCCCCGGGCGGCGGTTGCCCGTCACCCGGGCGTCGTGGCCGTTGACGACGTAGTCGGCGATCTGCGCCGACAGCGTCCAGCTCACCGCCTCGCGCTGGGAGAGGTCGAGTTCCGCGCCGGTGACGTCCTGCTGCACGCAGTAGGCCACGGCGGCCGCGCCCACCAGGGACACCAGCTGGTCGGGGTAGTTGACCTCGTACGAGGACCAGGTGGGCCCGCGGTCGGGGTAGCCGGTGACGGAGGCGAGGCCGGACAGCAGGTCCAGCGTCGATCCGAACGAGCGGTTGCCCGCCTCCGGGCCGTGCTGGCCCTGGCTGGACAGCGACAGGCACACCAGGCGCGGGTTCTGCGCGAGCAGCGTTGCCGCGTCGATGCCGAGCCGGCGGGTGACGCCCACCCGGAAGTTCTCCACCACCACGTGGGCGTGGCGGGCCAGTTCGCGTACCAGGCGCTGCCCCTCGGCGGTCTTCAGGTCGATCGCCACGTCCAGCTTCCCGATGTTGTTCGACGGGAAGTAGGGCGAGGTGGGCGGTGTTCCGGCGCGCAGCTGGGACTCGGTGAGCTTCCAGGTGCGGAAGGTGTCGGGCCGGTCGGTCCACTCGACCTTCAGGATGGTGGCGCCGTGGTCGGCGAGCAGCCGGGTGACCGCCGCGCCCGCGGTGATCGTGCCGAAGTCGAGGACGACGAGCCCGTCGAGCGGCGGGCGCTCGGCTGCGGCCCGGAGGTCTACCGGCGGGCGGGATGCGGACGGGCGGGATGCGGGCTCCTTGCGCGGCAGCCACGCGGTGTCCGGCTGCGGGGCCGGCGGCCGGCCGGAGTCCCAGCCGAGTCCGGCGCCGTGCAGCGGGCCGCCGACGGCCGGCACCCGGCCGGCGCGGGCCTCCGGCCCGAGGCCGAGGAAGCCCCGGCCGGCGAGCTGTTCGGAGGCCGCGAGGTCGGACGTGCGGGCCACCCAGCCGAAGGGCAGGCCGAGCTCCTGGGCGCGGGTGTACACCTCCTGCGCCGGCAGCTGCGCGGTCCACCGCTCGATCACCGGCCACCAGCGCTCCGGGTGCGCGCTGCGCTCCTCCTCCGAGGCGAGCGCGGGGTCGCGCAGCGCCGGGTCGCCGATCAGCTCCACCACCGCGGGCCAGTGCCGCGGCAGGAAGATGTAGCCGACCCAGCCGTCCGCCGCGCGCACCAGCCGCCAGTCGCCCTGGTCGCGCACCGCGCGGCCCGGGGCGAGGCCGGTCATCGACCAGTTGACGTCGCTCTTCCAGTCCATGTACGCGGCGACGTCGCACAGCGCCACCTCGACGAGGTCGCCGCCCTGCCCGGCGTCGCGGCGCAGCAGTCCCAGCATCGCGCCGAGGAAGCCGGTGACGGCCCCGCAGTGCGCGGCCTGCTCGCCGCCGAGGGCGAGCGGCTTCCGCCCGGCCTCACCGATCATGGTGGCCAGGCCGCCGTAGCTCTCGGCGAGCAGGCTGTCGGCGGGCAGGTCGCGGTACGGACCGGACGGGCCGAAGCCGGTGATCCACACGGTGACCAGTTCGGGGTGGGCGGCGGCGAGTTCGCCCGGGTCGAGGCCGAGCGCGCGGGCCCGGCTCGGGGTCGCGTCCAGGACCAGGACGTCGGCGTCCGCGAGCAGGCGGTGCACGTCCGGCAGCCCGCCGTCGGGGCCGGCCGCGTCCAGGCCGCGCTTGCCCGCGTGCACGGCGACGAACTCCAGCGACAGCCCGTCGGCGTTGAGCGGGGCACGGTGCCGCAACGGGTCGGCGGGGTCGGTGGCGACGCGCACCACGTCGTGGCCGAGGCCGGCGAACAGCCGCCCGCACACGCCTCCGGCGACGCTCTCGGTCAGCTCCAGCACCCGCAGCACACGCGGGGGCACGGGTGCGGCCGGTTCCGCGGTCATCGGTCGGCCCCCTGCCCGGGGTGGCGGACGCCGCCGAGGAACCCCTCCAGGGCGCCTTCGTGGGAGCGGGTGCGCGCGTGGATCTCGGCGTTGACATAGGCGCCGAACTCCAGGGCCGCGCCCCACTCGCCGATGTGCATCGGGATCTGCCAGAGCGCCTTCTTCGACCACTCCAGCGCCACCGGATCGAATCCGGCCACGCGCTCAGCGAGTTCGAGGGTCCGCCGGTCCAGCTCGGCAGCGGGCACGGCGAGGTTGGCCATGCCCCACGCCTCGGCGGTGCGGCCGTCGATGCGCTCGGCGGTGAGCACCATCCAGGCCGCGCGCTTGGCGGACAACCGCAGTTGGGCAGCCGGCCCGGCGAGGCCGGGGTAGAAGCCGAAGCCGATCTCCGGGGTGCCGATCCGCGCGTCCTCCGCGACCACGGCCAGGTCGCAGGTGTTGATCAGGGTGGCGCCGCCGCCCAGGGCGTAGCCGGCCACCGAGGCGATGACGATGGCGGGGTGGTGCCGGATGTCCTCCTGCACCATCCGCCAGCTGCGATTGAGCTCGTCCTCGTCGTCCCTGCTCTTCGTGGCGAGCTGGGAGAGGTCCATTCCGGCGCAGAAGGTGCCGCCGGCGCCGGCGAGCACCACCACGCTCGCGTCCCGGCACTCCGCCAGTGCGTCGCGCAGTGCCTGGCGGGCCTGCCGGTCCAGCGCGTTGCGCTTGTGCGGGCGGTTCAGCGTGATCCGGGCGATCCGCTCGCCGACGCGGGTGACCAGGACCGGGGCCTGGTCGGCGGGGGCCGTCCGGCCGGGCTGGTCTGCTGCGCCCGGCTGGTTTGCGGGGCCGGACTGGTCCGCTGCGCCGGGCTGGTCGGCGGGGCCGGACGAGGTCGCCGTCATCGCCCGGACCCGCCGTTCTGCCCGGCCGCGCGCACCTCGTCGACGACCTCGTCGAGGATGGGCGCCGCGGCGGTGACCGCGTGGATCCCGAGGACGGAGGCGATCTCCATCACTTCCAGGATCTCCTCGGCGGTGGCGCCGTAACCGAGGGCGTTCTCGATGTGGGCCTTCAGACCGAGGGTGTAGAGGTGGGTGGCCGCGGTGTCGAAGGCGATGTAGACGAGTTCCTTGACCTTCGGCTCCAGCGAGCCGCCGCGCCAGGGCACGGAGGAGAACTCGGTGTAGGCGGCGAAGAGTTCGGGGTCGAGTTCGAGGATGTCGTCCCAGAAGGGGTTCCAGTAGCCGCGGTTCCCGGTGAACTCCGCCTTGATCTGCTCCTGCCGCTCGGTGAGCGGGGCGGGCCCGGTGCGCAACCCCTTCTCCTGGAGGACCTGGACCAGGACCGGCACGCCGATGTTCATGGCGTGGATGCCGAGCGTGGCGCACAGCTCCAGCACCTCCATGATCTGGGCCGGGGTCACGCCGACGTCCAGGGCGGCGCGTACGTGCTGGCGCACCCCGGGCAGGTACATGTGCGTCGCGTTGGCGTCGACGGCTATGTAGATCAGTTCCTTCACCTGAGGCGTCAGGTGGTTCTGCCGCCAGGGCACGGCGGAGAAGTCGAGGTAGGCGAGAAGGAACTCGGGATCGAGGCGCAGGATCGACTCCCAGCTCGGGCTCCACGTCCCGCGTACCTCGATGAACCGCGCCTTGATCTCTTCCTGGCGGGCGTTGAGTGTCATGGTGTGCCTTTTCTCGTGCGGTGGGCGCCCCGCGCCCTTTCCGGAGCGGCCTTCGGGGTTGCCCGTACGGGGACGGTGGTCACGCGCCCGCGGGCGGTGGGGCGTGCTCGTCGAGCCAGCGGGCGATCTCGGTGTGGTCGGCGTCGGCGGGCAGTTCCTCGGCCGCCCGGGCCCATACCTCGACCGCGTCGGCGCCCAGCCGGCTGGGCAGCCCCACCTGCTCGGCCAGGGCCACGGCGATCCGCATGTCCTTGAGCATCAGCCGCAGGCCGAAACCGGAGTCGTAGCTGCCGGGCAGCACGAAGCGGGGCCACTTGTTCTCGCTGGAACCACTGCGCCCGCTGGAGGCGTTGACGATCTCCAGCACCCGGGCCGGGTCGAGGCCGAACCGCCGTCCGGCGAGCACGGCCTCGCTGGTGACCAGCAGGTGCGTGGCCGACATCAGGTTGTTGAGGGCCTTCACCGCGTGGCCGCTGCCGATACCGCCGGAGCGGTACAGGGTCCCGAGACGGGTCAGCAGCGGTTCGACCCGTGCCACGTCGGTGTCCTCCCCGCCGACCATCACCGCGAGTTCGCCGGTGCCAGCCCGCGCCACGCCGCCGGAGACGGGGGCGTCGACCATCGCCACGCCGAGCCCGACGAGCTTCCCGGCGAGCGCACGGGTACGGGCCGGCTCGGAGGAGCTCATGTCGACCACGGTCGTCCCCGGCCGCAGCGCAGCGACGACCTCCGGGTCGCCCAGCACCGACTCGACCACGCCGGAGTCCGGCAGCATCAGGATCACCGTCGCGGCGCCGGCGACCGCGGCGGCCGCGGAGTCCGCCACGGCGCCGCCGGCAGCGGCGAAGGACTCGCGGGCCGCGGGGCCGACGTCGAAGCCGACGGTGGGCACCCCCGCCCGGACCAGCTGGGAGGCCATCGGCAGGCCCATCCTGCCGAGGCCGACGAAGGCGACCCCGCCCTGGTTCTCACTCATCGCCGTCCGCCTCCCCGACCTCGCCCAGTTCCCGCAGCACCTTCTCGGCGACGCGGAAGGACTCCAGCGCGGCGGGCACGCCGACATAGACCGCCGTCTGCAGCAGCACCTCCTGGATCTCCGCGACGGAGGCGCCGTTGGTGCGGGCACCGCGCACGTGGACCGCCAGCTCGTGCGAGCGGTTCAGGGCGGTGAGCATGCCGAGGTTGAGCAGGCTGCGGGTCTTGCGGTCCAGCGCCTCGCGGCCCCACACCGCCCCCCAGCAGTACTCGGTGACGAGTTCCTGCACCGGGCGGGTGAAGTCGCTGACCTGGCCGAGGGACCGGTCGACGTGCGCGGCGCCCAGCACCGCGCGGCGCAGGTCGAGCCCGCGCTGGTAGGTCTCGGCGTGCGTTGCGTCTGTCGTCATCGGGGAGTCCTCACATCGGGCGGGGGCCGGCACCCGTGGCACCGGCGACTTCCTCGGCCCACACCGTGGTACCGAGCGAGATGGCGAGATGGACGAGATAGGAGCCGGGGCCGGCGCCGTGCCAGTGCTGCTCGCCCGGCGGCACCCACACCACGTCGCCGGGGCGCAGTTGCTCGACGGGCCCGTCCTCGCTGCGGATCAGGCCGGAGCCGGCGAGGACGTGCAGGATCTGGCCGTGCTCGTGGTGGTGCCAGAAGGTCCGCGCGCCGGGGGCGAAGAAGACGGTGTTGATCACGACGCCGTCGGTGGCGGGCAAGACCGGGTCGGCCCACACCTGGCCGGTGAAAGTGTCGGACTTCCGTGCCGAGTCGGGCACTTCCGCGGAACGGCCGGGCATGATGATCACGCCGCTCCCCCTTCGGCGCTCCCGGTGTGCAGCCGCACCCCGCCGGAGACGTCGCCGATCGCGTCCACCACGGTGTTGCTGATCCGGTCGGCGTAGCCGAGGCCGCCCGCGAGACCGAAGCTGGCCAGCGGGCCGCTCACGTTGAGGGAGGCGACGCCGAGGTCGGCGGCGAGGTCGGCGTAGAGGGTGACGTCCTTCATCATCAGGGCGTTGGTGAGGCCGCCCTCCAGGTAGTCGCCGGTGATGATCCGCGGGAAGCGGTTCAGCGTCGCGAAGTTGACCCCGGAACTGGCGTTGAGGACATCGAGCAGCACCGCGAGGTCGAGGCCGGCCTTCTTGCCGGCGACCATGACCTCGGCGGTGGAGGCGAGCGCGACGGCGTTCAGGAAGTTGTTGAGGACCTTGGCGGTGTGCCCGGCTCCGCTCTCGCCGCACGGGAAGACGCGCGAGGAGAAGGCGTCCAGGACCGGGCGGACCAGCTCCAGCGCCTCGGCGTCGCCTCCCACCATGAGGGTGAGCGCGCCCTTGTCGGCGGCGGCCGCGCCGCCGGAGATGCCCGCGTCGAGGAAGGCCGCGCCCTTCGCGGCGAACCGCTCGGCCAGTGCCCGGGTGGAGGCCGGGTTCGCGGTGCTGAGGTCGACCACGATCTGGCCGTCGCGGGCGTGGGCGAGCACGCCGTCCTCGCCCCCGACGACCTTCTCGATCACCTTGCTGTCGGGCAGCGACAGCAGCACGGTGCCGCAAGCGGCCGCGACCTCGCCGGCGCTGCCGGCCGGCCGCGCGCCGACCTCGGCGGCCAGCCCGTCCCGGACGTCGAAGCCGAGCACCTCGTGCCCGCTCTCGACCAGCCGCCTGACCATCCGCCCGCCCATGTTGCCCAGGCCGATGAATCCGATCCGTCCGCTCATCCGATCCCTCCGTCTCCGCCGGCCGGCACCGCGGTGCCGTACAGCGCTTCGTCCAGTTCGTGTGTGGGCCAGGCCCCGGCGCCGCCCGAGGGACGGACGGTGTTGACGACGCTGGCGCCGCCGTCGGCCGAGACCACCTGGCCCGTGATGTAGGCCGCGTCCTCGCTGAGCAGGAACGCGGTCACCGCCGCGATGTCCGCCGGGGTCCCGGCCCGGCGCAGCGGCGTGGTGGACGCCCGCCGCTCCATGTCGTTCTTGCCGCCGACCGTGCCGGCCGCCGCGGCGAACAGGTCGGTCGGCACGATGCCGGGGGCGACCGCGTTGACCCGCACCCCGATCGGGCCGCCGTAGAGCGCGGCCCCGCGCAGCAGGCCGAGCGTCGCGTGCTTGGACGTCTGGTACGCCAGCAGGTCGGCGCTGCCGGTCAGGCTCGCGATCGAGGCGGTGAGCACGATCGCCCCGCCGCCGCCCTGCGCGCGAAAGCGGCGGAAGGCGGCCCGCAGCCCGAGGAACTGGCCGCGCACGTTCACCGCCTGCACCCGGTCGAACTCCTCGACGGTCAGCTCGGGCAGCGGGGCGAAGGTGCCGAAGATCCCGGCGTTCAGGTGGTAGAGGTCCACCCGGCCGAACGCGGCCACGGCCGCGGCGTCCCAGCGTGCGGTCGCCTCCTCGTCGGCCACGTCGGCGGCCACGGCAACGGCCTCGCCGGGCAGTTCGGCGGCGGTGCGGCGGGCCGCCGCCTCGTCGATGTCCACGGCGACCACGCGGGCGCCCTCCTGCGACAGCCGCAGGGCGCTGCCGCGGCCGAGACCGTTTCCGGCGCCGGTGACGACGGCCACCCGGCCCTCGAAGCGTCCGCCGGTCATGTCCGCGCCCTGCCGATCACGGCGGTGGCGTCGCCGAGCGGGCCGCCGTCGCGGCCGAAGCGGTCCAGGGTGGCCGGGTCGTGCCCGCTGACCACCTGGGCCGCCCCGCCCGCGGCCATGGCCTCGATCGTGTCGAAGCCGGCGTACATGTCGACGAGATTGGCGACCGAGACGAACGGCATCGCCTTCTCACTCTCCTCGTAGTAGTGGACGGCGTCGGAGGCGAGCAGCACCGGGCCGTCGGCGGTCTCGACGCGGACCACGCTCTGGCCGGGAGTGTGGCCGCCGACGCGGATGACCTCGATGCCGTCGGCGACGGTGACGCGGTCGTCGAAGAGCACCGCGCGTCCGCTGTCGACGACGGAGGCCAGTTCGGCCAGTTCGGCGTCCTCCACGGAGTGGTGGAACTGCACCCGGCGGCTGTGCGGCCCGGCCCAGAAGTCCACCTCGGCGCGGGCCACGACGACCTGCGAGCGGTCGAAGTGGTCGAGGTTGCCGATGTGGTCGTAGTGGGCGTGCGTCACGATCACCGTGGGGGCGTCGGCCGGGTCGACTCCGAGAGCGGTGAACGCCTCCACGGGGTCGATGAGCGTGGTGCGCCCGCGGTTCGCCCCGCCGGCCCGGCTGAAGCCGGTGTCGACCACGAAGGTGCGGGCCTCGTTGCGCACGACCCAGAAGAAGTAGTCCATCCCGATCGGCGCGTCCGGCTCGCCGTAGAGGCCGTAGTTGAGGAACACCTCGCTGCGGACCGTCTGCCGCGTCCCGTAGCGGGCGACGACGACTTCGTACCCGCTCACGGGCGCCTCCCCTCGTCGGTGATGTACTCCGACGGGATGGCATGACTCATCGCCATATCGCCCCCTTTGGCTTGGCTCCCGCGATCGATTGCCTGACTATATGACCGTCTGACAATCCTGCCAAGAGCCCTGGTGCGGGCATTCCTCATCGGACTCCCGCCCCTTGGACACCTCCAGCACCAGCAGGCCCGTCGGTCACGGTCCGGGAGAACATGTACGGTGCATCGACCCCCGCCGCGCCCCGGGCGTCACCAGGCCGCGAGCGGCCGAGACGCCGAGGCCGTAGGGACGCCGCCTGGCACGAAGCTCCCGCCGGCACCCGGGGCGGCGCTCGGCGGGGGGTGCACTCGGCGCGACCTCGCACGCCGCGGGGCGCGCGCTGCGGCGGTCCGAGCGGCTGGACGGTTCGCGCTTCCCGGGGCGCTCGCCTCGCGACGAGTCCGCTTCACCGGAACGGCCGTCCCGTCACCTCATCCGAGTCCACGGATGCCGAACTCCCGGGCGCTGCAGGTGATGTGGCAACATCGCCGGATCGGGTCAGCGAACGTCGCCGGCCCGTCGGGACAACTCCGGGCCCGCCCCACCCCGCACGTCGGACGGAGACACCGGCACCCAGCACGCGTCTCGCCCCACGTCAGCAAAGCAGCCGCCACACCCAGCGCCACCACCACGAAACCCGAATCCTGACGCGCCGTCACTGACACTCAAGGGTGCTGCTTGAGCAGCGTTGGCAGGACAGCCCGCCGCTCAGGCAGCACCCGTGTACAACGAGCAGTGCCGGTGTTCCCGATCGCTGCAGTCGACGGCGCCGGCGAACTCGTACGGGTCACCACCCGTCGCCGCCTCCCCCGTGGTGGGCGCCGCCATGGTCGCCGGGTGCGTGGTGAACGCCCGTGTGTGAGGTGGAGTCCGCGCCGGACCAGGCACCGGGGTCCAGGTCATGGCCGAGGCTGTGGCCGCCGGTGGTGAAGTCGGCGTACAGATCCGTGAGTTCGTCGTAGAGACGGCGGCTGAGGAGGTCGACGCCGGTGGCGAGGGCGTCCGCGAGCTCCAGGTCGGCGACGGCGGCGTGCGCGGTCGTGGTGGCGAGGCGATCAGCGGCGACGAGCCGAGCCAGACGGCGGCGGGCAGGGAAGCCGCGCGGACCGGGGTACACGGTGCGGGCGAGGCCGGCCGCCTGGACGAGGGCGGTAAGGACGAGGGTGCTCTCGGCGGAGGACGGCGCGGCGGAGCCGGAGCGGACCACGGTGTCGACATGCGCCACCAGCGCCCGGCGGCGCGACACGTCGACGGAGAGGATGTCGTGGCGGGTTCGGCCGCCGCGGTCGCGCCATCGGCGAACGCGCACTGCCCTCTGATCCTGCAGACGGGACAGGTACTCGCTGACAAGGGAGCGCGGGGTCTCGCGCAGCCAGTCCTTCACGGTGGGCGCAGGCGTGGCCCGGCACAGGCTGTGAAGCACGTTGTTGAGGCGCCGGTCCCCTCCGCGCGAGGGTTCCACCACCTCGATCCGCCGCGCCCCGAGCGAGATCCGTCCACCCGCGGCCAACTCCGCCAACTCCGCCGCCCGCAGAGCGAACCGGAGCCGGCCCCCACCCCGTATCCGCCGCTTACGCGGATCGATCGCGAGCAGCAGCAGTTCATCCCCCATCGTCATACATATGAGGTTATGCATCACCACCAGTGGAGGGCAGCCTTCCGCCCGAACGACCGCCGGCCGAACCGCCAGGGGCACCTCCGGATCCCGCACCATCACCTCGCGCCGCCTGCCGAGCCGCTCGGCACCGGCCGGGTCGGTGACGGCGGGCGGTCACGGGAGACGCGGCTCGGACCGAGGCCGCCGGCCAGGTGGATCACCAACTCCGCCGGCACCGCGACCACGTGATCCCCGTGCCGGACAACTGCCAACGGCCGGCGCTCTCTAGGATGCCTCCGCCGTGGCCGTGACACCGTGGTCGTACTGCGGGATGGGAAGCGCCTGCACCCAGGGTTGCCGGCTCCACGTGAAGATCTCGACCTGGGGGGAGAACCACGGATCGGGGCGGTCAAGGCTGCCCTCCTGAACGAAGACGCCTCCGGGGAAGTCGGCCAGGTTGTTCGTGTACACCCGGGAACCGCAGCGCACGCAGAAGACCCGGTCGAGACCGTTGCCCGCACACGTCTCCGCGTTCTTCGGGTAGTGGAAGCTCGTGGTCTCACCCGTCACGTGGAAATCCGACTCGGCGACGAGTGCGAATGTCGCCATCTCACCGCCGGACGCCCGCTTGCAGTCCGTGCAGTGGCAGTTGGCGACGAACGACGGCTCGTCATCGAAACCGTACGTCACCGCGCCACACGCGCAGCGACCCTCATGCGTGCTCATTCTTGCGATGTCCCTTCTGCGATTCTCCCGCCGATTCGCGCGGCACTCGCAGCGATATCGGTGAGCGGTGGCACAACAGCCGACATTCCGCGAGGCAGCAGCGGCCAACGCCGCCGCACCTGCTCATGCCGACCTCTCGCACGAAGCAGCCGACTACCAGTGTGATATGCCCACCAGTCGGCAGCAAATCGTACGCTGCCGTTTCATGCACAGGTACCGACGGTTTGCGTAGGCGCGAAAAGAACCGAGTTGGGCAGTGAACCTGGGCGCGGGAATGCCGGGACGTCCGGAGGCAACGGCACCGGAGTCGGCACTGCAGGCGACGCCGATGACACCCGTGTTCAGCTGCCCCCAGGCAGGTTGCAGGTCTCCTCCATGCGCGAGACGCTGGGTGAGGAGCCGCGACTCGGTCCGGCATGACATGTTTCCCAACCCCCACCGAAATGGCCACAGTCCGCCAAGGGAAAGCGAGGAGTACCTCATGCACATGCAGGCAGCCCGGATGCACGGCTACAACGAGCCTCTTCGGATCGAGGAGGTTCCCGTTCCGGATCCGGCGGCGGACGAGATTCTGCTGAAGGTCGCCGCGACGGGAATATGCCGCAGCGACTACCAGCTTCAGGACGGGTATTTCAAGGGACCGTTTCCCGTGGACTTCCCGTACATTCCCGGTCACGAGGTCACCGGCCGGGTGGCGGGGTTGGGCAGCGGCGTTCCGAAGACGGTGGGTTACACCGAGGGTGACATGGTCGTGGTCAACCCGAGTTGGGGTGACGGCACATGCCGGCAGTGCCGTGAGGGCAACGAGCATCTGTGCAGCGGAAACGGCCGGTGGGTGGGGTTCGGCCCGCCGGGAGGCTTCGCCGAGTACATGGCGGTGCAGTACCGGCATGTCATTCCGGTCTCCAAGGAGGCCGCGAAGAAGCCGGAGTTGCTCGCGCCGATGACCGACGCGGGCATGACCCCGTACCGGGGAATGCGCAAACTGCGTGACGCGGGCAAGCTCGGACCGGGCCGCACGGTCGCGGTCACCGGCATTGGCGGGCTCGGGAGTTACGCGGTCCAGTACGCCAAGCTGCTCGGCAGCGGAGCCGTGGTGGTGGCTCTTGCCCGCAGCGACCGCAAACTGGAGGTCGCCAAGGACAACGGCGCGGACCACGGCATCAACGTACGGGACAAGTCCACCGAGGCCATCCAGGACGAGCTCGAACGGCACACGGGCCGCAGGACGCTCGACGCGGTGCTGGACTGCGTCGGCAGCGAGCAGTCCATCTCCATGGACTTCGCCCTGCTGGGTCCCGAGGGGGCGGTGGCGGCGGTCGGGCTGATGAGCGACCACGTCGAGCACCGGCAGTTCCCGTTCGTCGGCATGGAACTGTCCTACCTGGGCTCCTTCTGGGGCAACCACCTCGACCTCGTCGAGGTTCTCTCACTCGCCGAACGCGGCTTGGTCAAGCACAACGTGACCAAGGTCGACCTCGCGGACATCAACGAGAACCTCGAGTCCCTCGGGCACGGCGACGTCGTCGGCCGCCAGGTCCTCGTCTTCGCATGACCACGGCCGATCCGCGGGAGCGGACCGGCTGCCAGGGCGGACGTGGCGCGAGGGCGCGGCGGAGGCGGGGAGGACGGGCAGCAGGGGACCGCCGGAACCAGCGCGCCCGGCCGGCGGCTGATCGCGAGGGCCCGGTCGCGCTGCGGGGAGGCCGGCGCGCCCCCTGCCCGAGGTAGTCGTCCGCGGCTCCTCCTGCGGAGCTTCCCGGTGCCGCCCGGTCTCATTCCTCGGCCCGCTGCCCCCACCCGGTGTGCCCCGGGCGGGGGCATGGCACGGCCGGACCGCGTCACGGTCCGCGGGGATCGACGGTTACGGCGTTGCGGCGGCCAGTGCCGCGCGGATGGCGTCCTCGCCGGCCGGCCGGCCCTTCTCGTTCGAGTACGGCCCGTACGGTGTTCCCCATACAGGCGTGCCCGTCGCCTGCCGCCAACTGCCCGCCAGGGTTCCCGTGTCCACCACGTTGTAGCCGATGGATTCGATGAATGCGGTCACCGTGGCCTTCGCCGGCGCGGAGTCTCCGGCGATCGGCAGGGAGGAGCGGTCGGCCGCCCCTGCCGGGCGGGCGAGTGACAGCAGGTGCTTGAAGAAGATGGTGTTGAACGCCTTCACCAGCAGGGCGTCCGGGATGTGCCGCAGGAGCAGCTCGCTCGAGGTGAGGGATTTGCTGTCGAGTTCGGGGATGTGCCCGTCACGCTCGGGGCCGTAGTTGCAGGTGTCGATGACCGCCTTGCCGGCCAGTCGCGCGGCGGGCATGAGGGGGAAGGCGCTGACCGGCACCGTGATCACGACCATGTCACCGACCGCTGCGGCCTCTTCGCTCGTCGCCGCGAACGCCCGCGGCCCCAGTTCCGCGACCGTGTCCACGAGCGTTTCGGGACCACGCGAGTTGCTGAGCACCACGTGGTGCCCGGCCCCGACAGCGAGCCGCGCGAGGGTCCTGCCGATGCTTCCGCTTCCGATGAATCCCACCGTCTTCATATCTTGACGTCCTTCAGGTAAGCCGAGCGTGCCGGTTGCCGGCCTCGTGACGATCCGGGGTTCCCGCCGTCAACGGGCGGGGACGTAGTGGCCGTTGTCCATATCGGCGAGCAGTCCGGGCTGGGTGGGTTCCCAGCCGAGGGTGCGGCGGGTGATGAGGTTGGACGCCGGGTAGCTCTGGGTGACGATGTTCGTGAGGAACCCGAAGTACCCCGGCGTCATCAGGGCGTCGTTGGGAACGCTCACGGCGGGCAGGCCCAGGCGGCCGGCGATGGCCTCGGCGATCGCGCGGAACGGGGTGCCCCCGTCCTCGACCGCGTGCCAGTACCTGCCGGCCGGCCCCTTCTCCAGCGCCAGGCGGAACAAGGAGGCGGCATCGCGGATGTGCACGGCGTTCCACAGGTTCGCACCGTCCCCGGGGTAGCCGGCGAACCCCTTCTCCTTCGCGAGCGCGATCAGCGTGGGGAGGAAGCCGGCACGATCGGTCGTGCCGTGCGCGATGTTGGCGATCCGCACGACCGAAGATCGCACCCCCTGCTCGGCGAGGTCGACAACGGCCCTTTCCACGACGTTGCGGACTCGCAGGGTGCCCTTGTGCTCGTCACCGGCGGGGAGGGCCGGGTCCTCCTCGACGACCGACCGCTCCAGGTTCCCGGGCGAGCCCATGCTTCCCGCAGCGACCAGTGGCTTTCCGGTTCCCGCGAGTGCCTCGCCGTACGCGAGCACGATCGGGAGTTCCGCGGCGGCCACGGCGTCCATCCCGCCGGAGGGCAGCAGATCCTGCCGGTGGGCGACGTGGATGACGCCGTCGGAATCCGAGGCCGCGTCCTTGAGCCCGTCGAGGTCCTGGAGGTCGCCGCGGCGGACCTTCGCGCCGAGCGCGGACAGGGCCGCCGCGGAAGCGTCCGACCGGGCCAGGCCGGTGACCTCGTGTCCTGCGGCGATGAGTTCGGGGATGATGTAGGAACCGGAATGGCCGGTCCCCCCGGCGACGAATACGCGCATCTGACGTTCCTTGTGAGGTAGGTGCGGGGTTTTCTCGTGCCGCAGGTGAACTCGCGTCATGCGGCCCAAGAGGTAGTGGTAAGGGTGTGCTCAGCCGAGGAGGGTGATGCCGAGGGAGAAATCGGTGTGCTTGACGGAGTGGTTCATGAGGCCCAGCTCCAGCAGGCCGACGTTCTCCAGGGCCCGCGCCATGAACAGGTTCCCGGTGTCCCAGGGGCGCAGCCCCAGGCTCTCGACGAATGCCGACACATTTGCCTTCGCCTGCGCGTCGTCGCCGGCGATGAACACGTCCAGAGGCCGGCCCTCGGCCGGGCCGGCCGCCAGAACATGGGAGAACAGCGTGTTGAACGCCTTGACGACATGCGCGTCGTCGGGAGCCGCCTCGGCGATCTCCTGTGCGCCGGAACTGTCGTCGGGGACGGTGAAGCCCTGCAGGTCGGGGGCTACGGGGTTGGTGATGTCGATGATGATCCTGCCGCGCAGCGCGTCCCCGTACTCCCTCACCACCGCTGCCGCGCCGGCGTACGGCACGGCGAGGATCACGAGGTCCCCGGTCGGGGCCGCCCCGGCCGCTCCGGCAGTGGCACCGTCGAGCGCGGCGGCCAATTCCTCGGCCTTGGCCTGGTCGCGGCCGATGATCTCGACGGCGTGACCGCCGGCGAGCGCCCGCCCGGCCAGTGCGCGGGCCATGTTTCCCAGCCCGACCATGCTGATGCTGCTCATCGGAGTTCCTGCTTTCCGGGCCTGGACCCGTCTGTCTGGTTCGGGTGTCGAATTCTTGGACCGAATTCCCTTCGGCGTTCTGAAGCGCCTGTTTTCAGGCTGCCATCGGGCCCGAGTCGGCGTCCAAGACCTCTTTGAGCCGTGGTGATACCCTGAAGGCATCACCAGCTGGAGGTTCCATGGATCTGGATCTGCGCAAACTGCGTTATTTCGTGACCGTGGCCGACCAGCTGCATTTCGGCCGCGCCGCCGATGAGCTCCATATCGCGCAGCCGGTGCTCAGCCGGCAGATCCGCGCCCTCGAGCAGGATCTCGGCGTCTCGCTGTTCACCAGGGATCGCCACGGCGTGGAGCTGACGGATGCGGGCCGGCAACTGCTGTCCGACGCCGGTCCGTTGCTCGCCTCCACCCAGGCGGTCCGCCGCCGGGTGTCCGCGGCCGCCGGCGGCGAGCGGCGGCTGATGGTCGGTTTCCGGGCCGGCATCGCGGTCACCCCTGCGGTCCGCGCGTTCGAGGACCGGCACCCGGACGTGGTCGTGGACCTGCAGCGGATCGAAGAGGACGACCAGGCGGCGCTGCTGCTCGACGGCCGTATCGACGTCGGCTATGTACGGCTGCCCATCGACGAGGCCGGCCTGCGCGTCACCCCGCTGTACGCCGAGCCGCGGGTGGCGGTGCTGCCCGCCGGGCACCGGTTCGCCGGCAAGGATGAGGTCACCGAGGCCGACCTGGCCGGCGAACGGCTGCTCTGGCACGGCGACCCGAGCACGCAGCCCACCAAGCGCCCGCTCCCGGACGCCGGGTACCCGGTGCGCGGGGTGGACGAGACGCTCGAGCATGTCGCGGCCGGACGGGGCATCGCCTTCCTGGCCCGCTCGGCCTCCGTGTTCTCCTCGCATCCGGAGGTCGTCTACGTGCCCATCCCGGATCTGGCGCCCGATCAGGTGTGCCTCGCCGTGGCGGCATCGCGCACCTCACCGGTGGTGGATGACTTCGTCACGGCGGCTCGGTCGACGGCCGAGATCACGGCGGAATGCGGAAACTACGAGATGTGGCAGCGCGGAGGCGACACCGTCTCACGGCGCGCGTGAGCACGTTCGACTGAACGCCGCTCCTCCTGCGCCGGAGCGTGACAGGGCCGTTCGTGCGCACCGGCGGTACGTCAGCCGGCGGGGATGGCGTTGTCGATGAGGACGGCGGCGATGGCGGCGGCGGTGGGGAAAGCGTCGGCGTCGAGGACCCGGGTGCGGGCCGCGGCGCCGTCGATGAGCAACGCGAGCTGCTCGCCGAGCTGTTCAGGGTCGTCGGCGCCGGCTTCGCGGGCGGTGTCGGCGAGCCGCGCGGCGACGGCCTTCTTGTAGTCGCGTGCGTACTGGGACGCCGGGTGCTGGGGGTCGTGGAGCTCGACGGCGGCCGCGATGTAGGGGCACAGGGGCGTGGTCGCGGGGATGTCGAAGGCCGCGAGGAGCCGTTCGCGCGGCGTGAGGTCGGTGCGGTCGAACACGCCGGACAGAACGGTGGGGTCGAACCGTCGCAGGTACTCGGCGACGAGCTCGTCCTTGCTCGTGAAGTGCTGGTAGGCCGTGCGCTTGGACACCTCGGCCGCCGCGCAGAGCTGGTCCATGCCGGTGCGGTTGATGCCCTGCTCCCGGAACAGCTGCTGGGACGCGCCGAGGATGCGCTCGCGGGCGCCCCGGCCGCGGCGGCGGCCCGTGGGGCCCTTCTCCAACTCCGTCATGGGTCCACCGTACCGCAGTCGGGTAACGACCGGTGTACATAGCTTGCGTCCCGGCGATCCGCCGCCTACGGTTAAGCACACAGGGCGGTGTACTTAGCACCGTCGCCCCAGGTGCGCACGGCACCACAGACCCGAGGGAATGACCATGGGAAAGCTCGACGGCAAGGTCGCGGTCATCACCGGCGGCTCCACCGGCATGGCGCTGGCCGGCGCGAAGCTGTTCGTCGACGAGGGAGCGCACGTCTTCATCACCGGCCGCCGCCAAGAGGCCCTGGACGAGGCGGTGCGGCAGATCGGCCGCAACGTCACGGGCGTCCGGGGCGACGCCTCCGACCTGGACGACCTGGACCGCCTGTACGACACCGTCAAGCGGGAGAAGGGCAGCATCGACGTCCTGTGGGCCAGCGCCGGCGGCGGCGAGCCCGCCCTGCTCGGCGAGATCACCGAGGCCCAGTTCGACACCTGGTTCGGCCTCAACGCCCGCGGCACCCTGTTCACCGTCCAGAAGGCGCTCCCGCTCTTCAACGACGGCGGCTCCATCCTCATGACCGGCTCCAACGCCTCCCTCGGCGCGTTTCCCGGCTGGAGTGTCTACGCCGGCAGCAAGGCCGTCCAGCAGGCCTGGGCCCGCGTCTGGCTCAACGAGCTCAAGGACCGCCGCATCCGCGTCAACGTCCTGACCCCCGGTCAGGTCGCCACCGCCAAGCAGGAGGAGCTCTTCGACGAAGCCACCATGCGCCAGTTCGAGTCCCTCATCCCGCGCGGCCGGATGGGCCACCCCGACGAGATCGCCACGGCCGCCCTCTTCCTCGCCTCCGACGACTCCAGCTACGTCAACGGCATGGAACTCGTCGCCGACGGCGGCACCACCGCCCTCTAGTTCGGGCAACCCACCACGAGGGCAGGACATCTCATGAGCAGCATCAGCATCATCGGCACCGGGAACATGGCCCGCACCATCGGCGCGCGGGCGGTGGCGGGCGGCAACACCGTCGAGGTCATGGGCCGCGATCGGTCCAAGGCCGCCGACCTCGCGAAGACTCTCGGCGGCGGCGCCACGACAGGAGAATGGGGCAGCGCCCCGGCCGGGGACATCGTCATCCTGGCCCTGCTGTACGACGGTGTCGTGCCGGTCGTCTCCCAGTACGGGGACGCCCTCGCGGGCAAGGTCCTCGTCGACATCAGCAACCCCTTCAACTCCACGTTCGACGGGCTGGCCCACCGCAAGGAGACCTCGATCGCGCAGGAAGTCGCCAGGGTGGCCCCGGCCGGTGCCCGCGTGGTGAAGGCGTTCAACACCGTCTTCCGGCACGTCCTGGAGAAGGGCCGGCCCGACGTCTTCCTCGCCGGCGACGACGCGCAGGCCAAGGCGAGCGTGGAGGCGTTCATCCAGAGCCTCGGGCTGCGCCCGCTCGACGTCGGCGACTTGAAAATGGCGCACTGGCTGGAAGGAGCGGGCGTGGTCACGGTGGGCCTCGCCAACCACGGGGTGGGGAACCTGGACTTCGCCCTCGGCATCACCGAACTTCCGGTCCGAGCGGGCGGTTGACGGGTCGTCGGGTCGTCGGAAGGTCGGCGCGCTCGGCCGAAGCATTCTGCCCGCCCTCGGCGGTCGTCTCGGTGAGGGCGGGCAGGATCTTCCGGGTAGGACTTCCGGGCCGGCTGCTCCGGGTGGGGCGGGACCGGGCGGCGGGCCGGGACCGGACAGCGGGGCGGGTCAGGCGCGGCCGGTCAGGCGGTCCGCGAGGTGGTGGGTGGCGGCGCTGGTGAGGTCCCCCCAGCCGACGATGTCGACGCTGGTGATGGCTCTGTCCACGAGGGGTGTGCCCCAGAGCTTTCCGTCGACCACGAGGGCGAATTCGTTGGTCGGGGCCTCATGGGTGGCGAGGGAGCCGGTGAAGGCGGTGTAGCGGGCGCGGTCGGCCGGGAAAAACGTCACTTCGACCTGCCAAGTGCCCGCGGTGGCGCTCCTGTCGGCCTTCGCGGAGGCGACGCGAACGTCGGTCATCCCCCGGCTCCGGTCGACGCTGACGCAGTAGGTGGGGTGGTTTGTGGCCGCGGGCACCGTGAAGCCGCCGCTGCCGGGGACGCAGGCGCGCTCCGTGACCGAGGACACGGGCAGGATGGAAAGGAGGGCCGCCGGTCCGGTGCCCTCAGCGGCGGGCTGCGTCCCGTTCGTGTGCCCGGTCGTGCCGCTCGCGACGGCGACGCCGACGGTGGCGAGCACGGCCACGGCGATGACGCCGGCCCCGGCACGGTACCGTCTCCGCCGCCCGGCGATCCGCAGCGCTCCGTCGGCCAGGCCGACCAGATGCGGCCCCGCGGCGTTGCCCTCGCCGTCCCGGACCTGGGCGTGCAGGAGGTCGTGCAGCGTTCCGTCCAGGGGGTGTTCGGTCGACTCGTTCATGCGATGACGCCCCTTTCGGGAGCAGCGGGGTGGGTGGTCGGAGCGGACAGGCCGGCTTCCCCCATGGCGGCGCGGAGGGTGGCCAGGGCCTTGTGGGTCTGGCTGCGGACCGTCCCCTGGGCGATGCCCAGGATCTCGGCGATCTCGGCGTCCGGCCGGTCCTCGAAGTACCGCAGGACGATCACCGCGCGCTGCCGCTTGGGCAGTTGCCGCAGCGCGGCCATGATGTCCCGGCGTTGCACCACGGTCTCGGCCCAGTCGGCGGCCTCGGCGGACGGGTGGTCCGGGAGAGTGTCGGTGACCGTCTCCCGTCCCCAGCTCAGCAGCCGGAAGCGGTCCACCTGGGCGTGGTAGATCGCCCGCCGCACGTACGACTCCGGCTGCTGCCGGTCACGCAGCCGCGACCACCGCCGGGCGGTGGACGCGAGCGCGGTCTGCAGCAGGTCCCGGCCCTGCTCCCAGTCCCCCGTCAGCAGATAAGCGGTGTGCAGCAGCGATCTCGACCGCGCCGCCACGAACTCGCGGAACTCGCGTTCCTCGTCGGCGTTCATACGCCCTCCCTCGTTCCCCCATAGAAACGGGTGCGGACGAGGTTGCGACTGCCCCGCGCGGCGGACTTTCCGAACTGCCGATCCGGTCCGGGCGGTTCCGGCCGGACGCAGGCACGTAGTGACAGGGTGGCCCTCAGCCGTCCGCCGCCACGGTCAGGGAGCCCGAGGTGATCGCCAGGGCGAGGCGGTGGGTCGAGGCGGGGTTGCGCGGGACGGCCAGTTGGGTGCTCGCGGAGGTCGCCACCGTGGTGACCGCGTACCCGTCCGAGGAGTGCGGCAGGTGGGCGGTCACGGAGGCGGAGGTCTCGTGGAGGTCAAGGTCGCGGGGTGCGCCGGCGAAGGAGAGGTCGGCGCTGCCTGAGGTGACGGTGAAGTGAGCGTTGCCGGACCGCAGGCCGCTCGTGGTGAGTTGGACCGAGGAGGCATCGACCGTGACGTCGCCGCCGAGCCCGATCAGAACGGTCCGGCCCGAGGTCTGGCGCAGCCGCAGCCCGGTGTGCTCCGGCACGGTCAGCGCCAGGTCGCCGGCGCAGGGGACCGTGATGCCGGACCCGTCGGCGCAGCCGAGGGAGAGCGCGTCGCGGCCGGTCGCGGGATCGTGGACCGAACGCCCGTGCAGGGTCGCGCCGTTGCCGTCAGCGGGGTGGTAACTCCCGGTAAGTGTGTGGGCGTTCGGGTCGGCGGTCACCTGGATCCGGCCGGAAGCGCCGTCGAGGAGGATCAGGCCGGTGCCGGGGGCGTGGAAGTCCGACGTTCCTGGTCCGCTCGGGCCGCCGGCCGGTGACGGCTGGTGGTGCGCGGGAGCGCTGTCGTCGTGGTGGCGGCTGCCGTTGCCGGTCAGCACCAGCACCAGCACGACCGCCACGGCCACGGCGAGTACCGCGAGAAGCGCCGGCCCGGAGGCCGCGCGTACGCCGCGCCCGTCCGGACGCGGGCCGGGCGCGTGCGGCGGTTCCCGAGGCGGCTCGGCCGGCTGGGGCGGCACCTCGGGCGGCCGGGAGGCGGGGGCGGCCGGCGGCCGGGTCGGCTGCGGAGGCGTGTCGCTGGTGTCCATGCCCCTCGTCTGCCCGCAGTTGGGCTCCGCCCACGATCCGGCGGCGCCCGTCGCCTCGGGGCCTTGGCGAATCACCGCGACGAGCGGCGGCCGGTCGAGGACGAGGCGGGAGCGCTCGTGACCGAAGTGCGGAGCCGGGCGCCGAACTTGGAAAGGCGGTCGGGCCCGTCGACTCGTCAGGAGGGAGAAGAGGAGGCGGCGCCGCTCTGGGCGCGGTTGGCGCGGATGTCGTCGTGGTGCTCCGAGGCCCAGCGGATCAGCTCCATGACGATGTCCTTCAGGCCGCGGCTGAGCGGGGCGAGGGCGTACTCCACGCGCGGCGGCACCTCGGCGTAGGCGGAGCGCGTGATCAGGCCGTCCTCCTGGAGCTGGCGCAGCGTGTGGGTGAGCATGCGCTGGGAGATGCCCGGGATCTGGCGCTGCAGGTCGGTGTAGCGCAACGGACCGTCCTCCAGGACGGCGACGATCAGCATGCTCCACTTGTCGCCGACCCGGTCCAGCACCTGCCGGATGAAGGCCATGCGGTCGGCGGGGATCCCCGCGCACGGCCCGATCGCGGCCGCCGTGTCCGTACCAGCGCTGTCCTGCATGGCACCCATTCCTCTCCGTCGCGCACACCCGTGTGCCTTTTGTACCGCCTTCCATACTGGCCCATCATGGCGCTACGCACAAAAGAGAGGAATTACAGGTCAGGCCGTGCAGGGAGCGATCGAGGTCAAGGTCGCCCGCCCTCGGCGCCGGCTCCCGGGCCCTCCCTGGCCTGTCGTCTCCTCCTCACCGCTGAATCCGTGAAAGGTGTCAACGTCATGTCGTACCTGCTGCACATCGACTCCTCCTCGCTCGGCGAGGCCTCCGTCTCCCGCCAGGTCGCCCGGTCCTTCCGCGACCAGTGGCTGGGCCCGGTCGTCCACCGTGACCTCGCCGCCTCGCCGGTACCCCACCTCGACGCCGCGGGCATCACCGCCCGCATCACGGACCCGGCCCTGCACACCCCCGAGCAGGCGAAGTCCGCCGCCCTCCAGGACGAGCTGATCGAGGAGTTCCTCGGCGCCGAGGCGTACCTGTTCACCGTGCCGATGTACAACCTCTCGATGCCGTCGGTGTTCAAGGCGTGGCTGGACCAGATCCTCGTCATGGACCGCACCTTCGTCCACAACGGCCTCTCCCCCGTCGCGGGCCGTCCGGCCGTGCTCGTCTCCGCCCGGGGCGGCGGCTACGGCCCCGGCACTCCCAACGAGGGCCTCGACTACGTGGTGCCCACCCTCAAGGCCGTTCTGGGCCACGACCGGCTCCTCGGCCTGGATGTCACCACCGTGATTCCCGAGCTGACCATGGCCCCCGTGGCTCCGGCGCTCGCCCCGCTTCTTCCGCTGCACGAGGCGTCCATGACGGCCGCTCACGAACAGGCCCGCCGCCTTGCCACGACCATCGGCACGTCGCGCGCCGCATGATGCGCTTCTCCAAGTGATGCCGCAGTGAACCGTGTTGGCCGTGACCGGTCCGGGCGCCCGGTTCGTGGGGCACGCAGCGCGCGCGGTTCGTTCTGGACTCCACCCCTGCTTCCCGTCGGGCGGGCGCGGCCGTGCCCGCCCGACAGGGGCGCGGACCCGCGCCGGGTTCGGGACCGCCGGGTTCGGTGAGTGGGTGGCGGCGCTCCACGCGGGGCGAGGACGATACGACCATGGGGTGGGAGCGCTGGAAGTCGTCGTGGGCAGTGGTCGGACTCGTCTCCGCGACGGCGGTGCTGACGGCCGTGCCGGAGGTCGTCAGGGCAGTCCACCTGCCCGGGCTGCGCTGGATCGCCCCGGTGGTCCTGGCCGGCGCCGCGGCGGCGCTGGCCGGGGTCAAGCCGCTGTACAAGACGTTCAGCGACTCCGCGGCCGACCGCACGAAGATGCGTCTCGACCGGGACGCGCGCGCCGCACAGGCCCGCGGGCAGCTCCCGCTGCGTGACGGCAGGATCCCGCTGGTGAACGAGGTGGATCCCGCCCTGCTCGACATCCACCCCTCGATCCCGCTGCCCGTCGACGCGCCGCAGGACCTGCAGCCGGACCTGCCCGAGTACGTCACCCGCGACATCGACGCGGATCTGCGCACCTTCCTCCGGGCACGGTCGTCGAAGGGCGGGTTCGTGCTGCTGGTCGGAGCGGCCGCCGCGGGCAAGACCCGCACCGCCTACGAGGCGCTGCTGCGCGAACTGCCGCACTGGCACATGATGTTGCCCACCAGCGGAGGCGACATCACCGCCTGGTCGGAGGGACGGAACCGCGGCCGCACGGTGATCTGGCTCAACGAGATCCAGGACTTCCTCACCGGCCCCAGCCCCCTGCACGCCGGCACCGTGCGTCGCCTCCTGGCCGACGACACCCGACCGGTCATCCTCGTCGGCACGATCTGGCCCGACCGCTACCACCAGCTCCGCGCACCGTCCTCCGTGCCGTCCCCGCCCACCGCTGCCGTGGCACACCCCGCGGGCGCCGCCGGGGCCCCGCCGGACGGCGCCGGCTCCGGCGGTTCCCCCGCCGAGCAGCCGGCGGGCGCACCGAACCGCAACGACAGGGACGTTCTGGAGCAGGCCAGGGTCTTCTCCCTGGTGGACTTCACCGAGCCGGAATGGGAGCGGGCCCGGGAACTCGCCGGTCACGACCCCCGTCTCGCCCATGCCTCCGCCCACGGCGTGACGGGCCTCGGGCTGACCCAGATCCTGTCCGCCGCCCCTGAGCTGATCCTGCGCTGGGAGCAGGCCGACAACCCCTACGGCAAGGCAGTCCTGACCGCCGCGGTGACCGCCCGGCGGTGCGGGCACCCTCCGACGATCCCCGCCCCCGTCCTGCGAGCCCTGGCCGGTGCGTTCCTGACGGGCCGTCAGCGCGCCGACGCTTCACCCGAGTGGTTCGAGGAGGGCGTGCTCTGGGCATGCCAGGCCGTCCACCACACCGACCGCATCTCCCCGCTCTTCCCGCACGCCGCGATCCCCGGCCGGACGAACGGGCACCGGGTCACCGACATCCTCACCAACCACACCGGTCCGACGTCTCCCGCGCCCGCCACGGGGGACGTCCGTGACGCAGTATGGACCGCCCTGATCGAAACGGCCGACGCGCAGGCCTGCTTCGGGATCGGCCGCGCCGCCCACGTCGCTGACCGCCGCGCGCACGCCCGCGACGCCTGGCGCCGCAGCGCCGACGGCGGCAACACCCGCGCGATGGGGCTGCTCGGCGTGCTCGCCGCGGAGGACGGCGACCACGAGGCCGCACGCTCCTGGTACGACCAGGCGGCCCAGGGCGGAGACACCGCCGCGATGACGAACATCGGCGTCCTGCTGCACGACCAGGGAGACACCGCAGGCGCCCACGACTGCTACACCCGCGCGGCAGGCGCCGGAAACACGCACGCGATGCTCAACCTCGGCGTCCTCGCCGAGGAAACCGGCGACCGCGACTCCGCCCGCACCTGGTACGCCCGCGCGGCGGGGGACGGTAACACCAGCGCCATGGTCAACCTGGGTGTCCTGCTGCACGACCAGGGAGACATCGAAGGCGCCCGGGACTGGTACACCCGCGCGGACGACGCCGGGAACGTCACCGCCATGGTCAACCTCGGCACCCTGCTCTACCGACAGGGCCACGTGTCCGACGCGTACACGCGATGGTCGCGTGCGGCAGAGGAGGGCAACACCGCCGCCATGGTCAACCTCGGCTACCTGCTCTACAACCAGACCCGCCTGGAGGCACGCCGTCTCTGGGAGCGCGCGGCCGCGGCCGGGAACGCCGACGCGATGCTCAATCTCGGGGTCCTGCTCTACGACCAGAGCCGCATCGCCCGGGTGGCACGTGACCGTCTCGACATCGAGGACCGTTCCCTGTCCCCTCGGGCCGAACCGCCCGAGGAGACCGGGGAGGCGGCGGAGACGTCGGAAGCCGAGGAATCCGAGGAGACCGTGGCGATCCTCTCCTGGTGGACCCATGCGGCCGACGCCGGCAACACCATCGCCATGTTCAATCTCGGCAATCTGCTGTACGACCAGGGCAAGGTCGCGGACGCGCGCGCCTGGTGGACGCGTGCCGCCCTGGCCGGCAACGCGCGTGCGGCGGACGCGTTGGACCGCACGTCCGGCGACTGAGAGGACGCGGAACGGATCCAGCAGTGGCGAGGTCGGCCTCGGAATCAGCCGGATCAGGGTCCGGCCCCGCTGCGGCGGTCAGTTGCTGCGAATGGCGAAGATGACGCCGATGATGAAGATGACCGCGATGATGGCGTACCAGATGATGTCGTCTCGCGCGTCCGTGGTCAGAGCGAGCTGCACGGCTCCGTTGCGCATGGTGATTCCTCTCGCAGGCGGCCTGTTCCCAGCTTGCCCCTTCCCGCCACGGTTCGCAGCACCTCCGGCACCTGCCCGCGTGTCGAGGCCACGGGCGGGCCGACCCGGGGCACGCACCTACCGGCGACCGTCAGCCGGCGCGGGGCCGCGGGGCCGCGCTCGCGTCAGGTACGGAGGGTGCGCAGGCCCGCGCGGATTTCGCCGACCAGGGTCTCCGGCTGTTCCAAGGCGGCGAAGTGCCCGCCCTTGTCGGCCTCGCCGTAGTGGATCAGATTGCTGTACGTGTCCTCGATCCAGTTTCGCGGCAGGCGCGGGATGTCCTTCGGGAAGACGGTCACCGCGACCGGGAGCGTCAGCTTCGGGCCGGCGAAGGTGGCCGATCTGTTCTCCCAGTAGATGCGGGCGGACGACGCCGCGCTGTTGGTGAACCAGTAGAGGGATATCGCGTCGAGCATGTCGTCGGTGCCGAGCACGTCCTCGGCGAGCCCGTGGTTGTCGGTCTTGGACTGGAACTTCTCGTAGATCCAGGCGGCTTGACCGGCGGGAGAGTCCGCCAGGGCGAATCCGGCGGTCTCCGGCTTCGTGCCCTGAAGGTGGTTCGACCCGCCGAGGTCGCCGGTGTAGAGGGCGAGGGTCTCCACGGCGTGGCGCTCTTCGGGCGACAGGGTGTCGGGTATCCGCGCGGGAAAGGCGTACTGGGTGTTCAGATGAATTCCGAGCAGCCCCTCAGGTCGCATGGCCCCGAGGGCGGTGGTGACGACGGCACCCCAATCGCCGCCCTGCGCGGCCCATCTCGTGTAGCCGAGACGCTTCATCAGCTCCACCCACGCGCCGGCGATGCGCGATACGGTCCACCCGGTCTCCGTGGGCTTCTGGGAGAACCCGAACCCGGGGAGCGACGGGACGACGACGTCGAACGAGTCGGCCGCGTCCCCTCCGAACGCGACCGGATCGGTCAGCGGGCCGATCAGCTTCAGGAACTCCACGACCGAGCCCGGCCATCCGTGCGTGAGGAGCAGCGGCATCGCACCGGGATTCTCGGACCTGACGTGGATGAAGTGGATGTCCAGCCCGTCGATCCCGGTCAGGAACTGGGGGAAGCGATTGAGCTCGGACTCGAAGCGCCGCCAGTCGTAGCCGCGCTCCCAGTGGCCGACCAGAGATCTGGCGTTCTCCACGCGAACCCCTTGCGACCAGTCCCCCACCGTCTCCGGATCCGGCCAGCGGGTTCTGGCCAGTCGCTGCTTGAGGTCGTCGATCTCCGCATCCGGGATCGAGACGGTGAACGGGCGGACGAGGGTCGAGGGCGGCGGCGTCGGTGCGGTCATTGCCTTCTTCTCCTGAGCGTCGAAGCACGGCGCAACTTTTCGTTGCACACCGCTGTGCAGCGTAGTTCACTGCACAGCGGTGTGCAACAATGGTGCGATGCCCACCGAGTCCTCCCGTGCGCGCTCGATGAACGAGACACGCGATCGCATCCTCGACGTCGCCCTCGATGTGCTGGGAGAGAACCCCGACGCCGGAATGGGCGACATCGCCACCGCGGCCGGCGTCGTCCGTCGCACGGTCTACGGCCACTTCCCCTCGCGCCTGGACCTGATCCGGACCCTCACGGAACGGGCCGTCACCGAGGTGACGGGCGTGCTCACCGAGGTCAACGCCACCGACACGGCGGCGGACGCGGCGTGGGTCGAGTTCATCGCCCGCGTCTGGCCGGTGGCGCACCGGTACCGAGTGCTGCTGGCGCTGCGCCGTGGCGAGTACGGCGAGGCGATCCACGGCCTGCTCGGGCCGGTCGACGAGCTCCTCGCCGACCTCGTGAAACGGGGCCAGGACAGCGATGTCTTCGCCCAGCACCTGCCCGCGGGCATTCTGAGCCAGGTCGCCTACGGCGTCGTGTTCGCCCTCGCGGACAGCGACCGGACGAACGGGACGCCCGGCGCCCGAGCGGCGACGATCACGAGCCTGCTGATGCTGGGGGTTCCCGAGTCGCGCGCGATCGCTCTGGTGGGCGACGGGTCCTGAGCCCGGCACTCGGGCGCGGCGAGGACCGCGGCGCCCGGAGCCACGACCTCGCCGGTCCACGACAGCCGCGCGTACCGTCCTTCAGCACCTCCGTCAGTCCGGTGCGTAGCTGAGGATCACCGACCCGTTCTCCAGCCTCCTGTGGTCGGTGAGCCTGAGGTGGAGGCCGGAGGTGTCGACGTCCTGGAAGAGCCGTTGCCCCGAGCCGACCACGACGGGCATGATCCAGAAGCGGAACTCGTCGATCAGGTGGTCGCGCACGAGCGTGTCGTCGAAACGGCTGGTGCCGTACTTGATGAGGTCCTTTCCGGGCCGTTCCTTCAGCCGGGCGATCGCGGTGGACGGGTCGGGGCCGAGGACGGTGGCATTCCACGCCAACCGGGTGAGGGACCGGGACGCCACGTACTTGGGCATGGCGGTGATGAGGTCGGTGTAGGGATTTCCGGTGGTGCGGCCCCAGTTCGCGAGGAACTTCTCGTAGGTCACCCGGCCCATGACGAAGGCGTCGTAGTTCTCCAGCTCCGCCATGGAATACGCCGCGGCCTCGGCGTCGAAGCGGGCCCATCGTTCGGGCGCTTCGATGACGCCGTCCAGCGAGACGAGGGTCGATTCGATGAGTCTGCGCATTGCCGTTCCCTTTCTCGGGTGGTCGATCCGGTGACGGCCGGCCGGTCCTGTACGGGCCGCCGGTCAGCCGCCTGAGGTCAGCGGAGGGTGATCTCGCCCATGTCGATGGCGACCAGCAGGGGCTCCGGGACGAGCTGGTAGTCGCCCTGCCAGGCGTAGCCCCGGCGCGTGGTGGGGACGACGATGCCGTCGACGTCGCGGTGGCCGGTGGCGTACAGCAGTCCGGTCGCCCCGCCGAGGATGTCGATGGTGAAGTCATGGCGGCGCAGCAGCCCGTCCGGGCCGAAGCAGGAGATCTGCTGCCGGGTGTGGGTTTTGACGTGGTCGGGGAAAGTCACCTGCAGCCGCCGCCACGTTTCACCGTCGACGTCGACAGGGGCGATCTCCTGAGTGGCGAACCCGGGCAGGGTGTAGAGGAACGGCGTGTTCAGATACGTCCACAGTGCTTCCCCGGCGAAATAGGCGAGATGGAGGTCGTCCCACGGGGTCTGGAACCGATGACCGTCGAACGACGTCTCCGGGTCGTCGCGCGCGTCGATCAGCGTGCCGTCACGGCGCTGCAGGACGACTCGGTGGGGCTCGAAGACGGACCGTCTGTCCTGGCCGGTGAAGTCCGTCGTCAGCCGCTCCCGCGTGGTGTCCACCTCGAAGCGAACGTCCTTGAGCGCGTCGTCCTGGCCCTTGAGGGACCAGAGGGCGCCGGTGACGGAGGCGTCCACGGTGATCGACGTGACCTGGTTCCATCGGTCCAAGCCGCCGTGCGCGACGACAGCGGCGTCGAGTAGATCGTTCATTTCTCCTCCTGGTTGTCGGTCTTCACCAGGACGACGAACGGCGGCCGCCGGAACCGGACACGGCGCCAGGAGATTTACAGGTTCTCGATCCGCCGCTCGAAGGACGTGCGCTCGGCCGGGCTCCGGGACAGCGCGATGGCGCGGGAGTAGAGCTCCCGGGCCGCGGTGTGGCTGCCGGCCCGCCGTTCCAGGTCGGCCCGGGCCGCCCAGTAGAAGGGATACCGGGACAGCTTCGGCTCCCCGGCCAAGGCGATCAGCTCGCGGCGGCCGGCGTCGAGGCCGTCCCGCTCGGCCACGGCCAGCCCGCGGTTCAGCGCCACGACCGGGCTCCGGGACCGCTCGGCGAGGATCTGGTAGAAGCCGACGATCCGGTCCCAGTCGGTCTCCCGGACCGACGGCGCGATCGCGTGCTCGCAGGCGATGCCGGCCTCCAGATGCCAGCGGGACAGGTGGTCCCCGGCGGCCGAGCGGGCCAGGTGCGTCAGACCGCGCTCGATGCGCGCCCGGTCCCAGCGGCCGCGGTCCTGATCCTCCAGGGGCACGAACACTCCGTGCTCGTCCAGACGCGTCGGCAGGCGGGCGGTGTCGAAGCAGAACAAGGCGGCCAGGGCGTGCACGTCAGGTTGCGCGGTGGCCGTGGCATCCAGCAGCAGCTCGGTCAGACGCAGCGCGTCCTCGCACAGGAACGGGCGGACCGGGTCGTGCGGGTTGCTGCCGTGGTAGCCCTCGTTGAACAGCAGGTAGAGCGCCCGCAGGACGGAGTCGCGCCGGGTGCCGGCGTCGGGCAGGTCGTCCACATCGGGCAACCGGCCCAGCCGGCGCAGCCGACCGCGCCCCCGGTGCAGCCGTCGGTCGATGGTCCGCGTGTCGACCAGGAACGCCTGACCGATCTCCTTGGGCGACAGACCGCACAGCCACCGCAGGATCATGGTCACATGCGTCTCGCGGTTCAGGCCGGGGTCGCACACCGCGAACATCATCGCCAGCTGTCCGGCGCTCTCGGCGGCAGGAGCGAGTGCCGCCTCGATCGTGCTGGTCAGCGCCGTCGCCGTGGCCAGTTCGGGCAGGAGCGAGCGGTGGCGCCGTTCGCGGCGGATGATGTCGATCGCCCGGTTGTGTGCGGTCCGGACGAGCCACGCCTTCGGGTCCTGCGGCATCCCGAAACGCCAGGCGTGCATGGCGCTGACCAGTGCGTCGTGGACGACGTCCTCGGCGAGCGGGAGGTTGGACGGACCCAGGACCCGGGTCAGCGCGCTGACCATGTGGGCGTACTCCTTGCGGACCAGGTCCTCGACCGGCTCCGTACCCGACACGGCGGCGGGCCTCGCGTCCACGAGCCTCAGATCCCGGGGTCCTGGACGGGCCGCACCTCGACCGAGCCGCCGAACTCGTACGTCGGGCAGGTGTGGGCCACGGCGACGGCGTCTGCCAGGGAGGCGGCCTCGAAGACCATGCTGCCGGTCACCAGATCCTTCGACTCCGTGTAGGGGCCGTCGGTGACCGCATGTTCCTGGCCGCGGACCACGGCGCCCGGGTTGTCGAGCGCGGTTCCGGTGTTGCGCCGACCCTGCCGGGCCAGCTCGTCGGACCAGCGGTACCACTTCTCGACGTGCGCCTGGAGCTCGGAGGGCGACAGATCCTGCCGGGAGACCGCGCCCCCGCGAAAGATCAGCATGTACTTGCTTCGCAGGGCGTGCTCCCCGCCCGGGGGTTCCGGCGTCATGGCTCCCCACCGTATCCTCCGCCGGCCTCATCGGCCGCCGCTTCATGGCCGCGCCGCCTCACGGCCTGCGCAAGACGGCACGGCTCGCCGCGCCTCCTGCGGACGACTGCCCGGTGGCCGGGCGCATCGGCCGAGCCGGGCCGCCGGTTCGGCGGTCGGCCCCCGCAGCGGCGGGGCTCCCGGGGCTTTGTCCAGACCATTGACGCGTGCATGGCGACTGGCTACCTTCGGGGAGCGCTCTCCTCGCGGCGCGTCCGCCCCACCGGCACGGCCGTCCCGGCGCCCCCTTCGAGTCCATGGATGACGAACTCCCGGGCGCCGGAGGCGATTTGGCAACGTTGTCAGGATCGGGTCAGGCAACGTCGCCAGCTCGTCGGGCCGCTCCGGGCCTGCCCCACCCCGCACGTCGGACGCGCCCTGTGGCAGAGCGTGCCCGGCGCGTCGGCGGCTCCCGCACGTCCGCCGGCGACGGGCCGGGACCGCCGCCACCCCCCACACGAGCAGGTGACACCTTGAAGAGATCAGTCCAGTGGGTCCTGACGCTGGTCGCGGCGACGGGGCTTGCCGCCGCGTCGCCGGCGGCCCACGCCGCCACCCCGTCCGGCACCTCCGCCACCTCCGGCAAAGTGACGACCGCGCACGCGTGTTCCGAGCCGCTGCACCCCGGCGCCCCGGTCTGCTACGCCCTGGTCCGCACCGACCTGCACGCGCTCCACGACGACGCACTCTCCCCGAAGGCGACGCCGTCCGGCTACGGCCCCTCGGACCTGCAGCGCGCCTACAACCTGGCCTCCGCCGCCGCATCGAGCGGCGGCGGTGCCACCGTGGCCGTCACGGAGCTGGCCGACAACCCCAACCTCGAGTCGGACCTCGCCACCTATCGCGCCCAGTACGGCCTGCCCGCGTGCACCACCGCCAACGGGTGCTTCCGGAAGGTCAACGGGAGCGGGCAGCAGGGCAACTACCCCGGAGGTGACACGGGTTGGGGAACGGAGGCGTCGCTGGACGTCGACATGGTTTCCGCGGTGTGCCCGCTGTGCCACATCCTGGTGATCGAGGCCGGCGACCTGGACGCGGCGCAGAACGAGGCGGTGTCCCTCGGCGCCCACTTCATCTCCAACAGCTGGGGCACCGGCGACGGTTCGGGTGACGCCGGCGCCGACGCCGACTTCAACCACGCCGGGGTCGTGGACGTCGCCAGCACCGGCGACGGCGGCTACGGGGTGAGCTTCCCGGCCACGTCGAAGTACGTCGTCGCCGCGGGCGGCACCAGCCTGCGCCAGGACTCCGGCACCTCGCGCGGCTGGACGGAGTCGGCCTGGTCGGGCGCCGGGGCGGGCTGCTCCTCCTGGGAGGCCAAGCCGTCCTGGCAGACCGACACCGGCTGCGGTTCCCACCGGACCGTCGCGGACGTCTCGGCGGTGGCCGACCCGGCCACGGGCGTGGCGGTCTACGACACCTACGGGCAGGGCGGGTGGTTCGTGGTCGGCGGCACCAGCGCCTCCTCGCCGATCATCGCCTCGACCTTCGCACTCGCCGGCGCGCCCTCCGCGAGCGCCGCGTCGGTGCTGTACGGCCACGCGTCCGCGCTCAACGACGTGACGTCGGGGTCGGACGGCTCCTGCAGCCCGTCCTACCTGTGCACCGGAACCGCCGGCTACGACGGCCCGACCGGCCTGGGCACGCCGAACGGCACCGGCGCCTTCAGCGGCACCGGGGGCAGCGGTCAGGCGACCGGGCCGATCACCTCGGGGATCTCCTCCTCCCTGTGCGTGGACGACCGCTCCTCCAGCACCACGAACCTCAATCCCGTGCAGATCTGGGGCTGCAACGGCAGCTCCGCCCAGCAGTGGACCGTCGCCTCCGGCAACACGCTGCAGGCGCTGGGCAAGTGCCTGGACGTCAACTCCTCGGGCACCGCGGACGGGTCCACGGTCGACCTCTACGACTGCAACGGCACCGGCGCCCAGGTCTGGCAGCCCCAGTCGAACGGCTCGTTGCTCAACCCCAACTCCGGCAAGTGCCTGGACGACCCGAACAGTTCGACGTCCGAGGGCACCCAACTCCAGATCTGGGACTGCAACGGCACCGGCGCGCAGCACTGGAACCTGCCCGGCTGACCGCCTTTCCCACCACTCCCGAACGCGGCGGGCCCGTCGGTGACGCCGGGCCCGCCACCGGCCGTACGCCGACGGCATGTTGACACGAGGACCGCGCGGGGGTGAGGGTCGTTCGTGGATGGGAGCGCTCCCATCCGCTCGCGCGTCCGGCGCTCCCCCACACGGCGCCGGACGAAGGACCCCCCTTCAGGAGAGTCGATGCGCAATCCCCCCACCCGCACTCCCCTTCGCCGCCTGGCCGCCGGCCTCGCCGTGCCCGTCGTGGTGCTGCTGGCGGCACTGCCCGCCGCAGCGGCCACGTCCACCCCCCGCGCCCATGCGCACTCCGCCGCGGACACCGGCACCGCGGCCGTCACCGTCGCCGCGGGGACCGACCTGGCGACCGTGCCCTCGACCGCCGTCGGGCTGAACGCCTCCACCTACGACACCCATGTCACCGACTCCGCCGTGCCGGGTCTGGTGAAGGACGCCGGGGTGGGGCTGATGCGCTTCCCCGGCGGGACGCAGTCCGACACCTACGACTGGCAGAGCAGCACGGACATCGTCTCGGGCGCCCACCTGCCCACGGACTTCGACGACTTCACGGCGACGGCCGCCGCCGCCGGGGCGCAGACCATGGTCACGGTCGACTACGGCACCGGCGACCGGGTCGGCGCCACCCGCTCCCCCGCGGAGAGCGGCGCCCAGGTCGCCGCCGACTGGGTGCGGTACGCGAACGTCGAGCACCACGACCACGTGCAGTACTGGGAGATCGGCAACGAGGTCTACGGCAACGGCACCTACGGCGGCTCCTGGGAACCCGACGACCACTGCGGGTCCACCTTCCCGCCGCCGACCCAGCCGGACTCCTGCGGCCCGGCGGTCTACGCCCGGACGGCCGCCGGGTACATCCGGGCGATGAAGGCGGTCGATCCGACGATCAAGGTCGGTGTGGTGCTGACCGCCCCCGGGAGCTGGCCCGACGGCATCACCGCGCCCGGCAGCCCCGAACCCTGGAACCAGACCGTGCTCGACGCCCTCGGCTCCTCCGTGGACTTCGCCGACGTCCACTGGTACCCGCAGAACCCGAGCAACGTGACGCCGCCCGGCCCGACCGACGCGGGACTGCTCGCCGACACCGCGCAGATCCCGGACATTACCGCCTCGTTGCGGTCGGAGTTCGGGCAGTACGCGGGCGACGCCGATCTGCCGATCATGCTCACCGAGACGAACTCGGTCTCGTCCAACCCGGGCAAGCAGACCCTCAGCGTGGTCAACGCCCTCTACCTGGTGCAGGACTACGCCCAGTGGACCGGCAACGGGGTCGCCAACGTGGACTGGTGGCAGCTCCACAACGGCATCGTCACCGGCGGCGACAACGGTGCGGATCTCGCCGGCTCCGCGCAATACGGCGACTACGGCGTCCTGTCCGACGGATCCTGCGGCGCCGCGCAGGACGGCACGCAGCTGTGCGAGCCGGCGGCGGACACGGCCTTCCCCGCGTACTACGGGCTGAAGCTGGCGGGCGCGTTCCTGCACCCGGGCGACACGGTGGTGAAGGCCGCGTCCAGCGCGCCGCTGGTGCAGGCGTACGCGGTGAAGTCCGCGGGCGGCGGCCTGAAGGTGATGCTCGTCAACGACGATCCGTCGACCACCTACAGCGTCGCCCTGGACTACACCGGCTTCACCCCGGGCTCCGGGGCGCCCGCCACCGCGACGCTGACCTCCCCGGCCACCGGTATCACCGCCGGCACCGCCGGCTCGGCCACGGCGCAGACCCTGCCGCCGTACACCGCGACGATGCTCACCCTGTCGCCGGCCGCGTCCGGGTCCGCGACCTGCAAGGTGGCCTACAGCGTCAATGACTGGGGAACCGGCTTCACCGGCACGGTCACGGTGACCGACACCGGTGACCGGCCCGTCGGCGAGTGGGTGCTGGGCTTCTCCTGGCCCGGGAACCAGCGGATCGACAACGGCTGGAGCGCCACCTGGGCGCAGAGCGGCGCCCAGGTCACGGCGACGGCCCCGCCCTGGAACACGACGCTCCAGCCCGGCGCGTCCGCGACGCTCGGCTTCAACGCCTCCTACAGCGGCACCAACGCCCCGCCGTCGTCCTTCACGCTCAACGGGGCACCCTGCACCACCGGTTGATCCCGGACGCTTCTCCCGGCGCCCCGGCGGGCCTCCCGCCGGGGCACCGTCACGCACTGACGGCGCCAACTGGTCTGCGTCCAGGGCCCATTGACATGTCTAGTCCATTGGATCCACTGTGTGGCGACAGTGCCCCTTGTGGTGTCGTCGCACGCGAGGGGCGTCTTCCGCTGAGTCCATACGGGAGTGGCCGGTGCGCGAAAAAGGAAGATCGGGATTCTTCGCGGGGCGAAGGGTGCGAGGCGGGCGGGCGCTTCTCGGCGCCGTCGCGGCGGCGGTGGCGGTGCTGGGGCTGCAGGCGCCCGCGGCCGTTGCCCAGCCGGCACCCCAGACGGGCGGCAGCGCGGGCGGGAGCGCGGGCGCCCCGTCGTACAGGCCCGTCTGCGGTACCCCGCAGCCGGGCGACTTCGCCTGCTTCGCTCTGCGCCGTACCGACGTGTCCGCGGCCCGCGGGGCGCGGGTCGCCACCGCGCCCGCCGGGTACGGGCCGGGCGACCTGCAGAGCGCCTACAATCTCCCGGCCGGCGGCGGCGCGGGCCGGACCGTCGCGATCGTCGACGCCTACGACGACCCCGCCGCGGAGGCCGATCTCGCCGCCTACCGGGCGCAGTTCGGCCTGCCCGCGTGTACCTCGGCCGACGGCTGCTTCACCAAGGTCGACCAGCGCGGGGGCAGCGCCTACCCGCAGCCGGACCCGAGTTGGGCCGGGGAGATATCCCTCGACCTCGACATGGTCTCCGCGATAGCCCCCCAGGCACACATCCTCCTGGTCGAGGGGGACGACCCGAGTGGCGACAATCTCGGCGCGGCGGTCGACACCGCGGTGGCGCTCGGCGCGAAGTACGTCTCCAACTCCTACGGCACCGACTACCGGGCGGGCCCGGGCAGCGGCGAGGACCCGTCGGAGACGACCGCGCTCGACGCCCACTACGACCACCCGGGTGTCGCCGTCGTGGCCTCCTCCGGCGACTACGGCTACGGCGTCGCCTACCCCGCGGCCTCGCAGTTCGTCACCTCCGTCGGTGGCACCTCGCTGAGCCGCGACGGGAGCAGCGCGCGCGGCTGGTCCGAGGCGGCCTGGGCGCAGGCCGGCTCCGGATGCTCGCTCTACGAGCCCAAGCCGGCCTTCCAGCAGGACACCGGTTGCGACCACCGCGCCGTCGCCGACGTCTCCGCGGTCGCCGACCCGGCGACCGGGGTCGCGGTCTACCAGACCTACGGCGGCAGCGGCTGGGGCGTGTTCGGCGGCACCAGCGCGTCGTCGCCCGTCATCGCGTCGGTCTACGCGGACGCGGCCACCCCGGTCGCGGGCACGTACCCCAACGCCTACCCGTACGCCGACCGCGACGGGCTCAACGACGTCACGACGGGGAGCAACGGCGGTTGCGACCCGGCCTACCTGTGCAAGGCCGGCGCGGGCTACGACGGTCCCACCGGCCTGGGCACCCCGAACGGCCTGCAGTCCTTCCGCACCGGCCCGCACGGCCTGCTGTCGGGCACGCTCCGCGACGGAGCGACCGGCCGGCCCGTCGTCGGCGCCACGATCTCCTCGGGCACCGACGCCGCCCGCACCGACGCCTCGGGCCACTACTCCCTGGCGCTGCCCGCCGGCAGCCACGACGTGACCGCCACCGCTTTCGGGTACGCCACCCGCACCCTGAAGGACGTCGCGATCGCCGACGGCGCCTCCGTGACCAGGAACATCAGCGTGACCCGGGTGCCCAGCGAGACCGTCTCGGGGAAGGTCACGGACGGCTCGGGCCACGGCTGGCCGCTCTACGCCAGGATCGGTGTCGAGGGCGACCCCAACGCGGTCTGGACCGACCCCGTCACCGGCGCCTACCGGGTGACGCTGCCGCGCGACGCCGACTTCACGCTCGACGTGTCCGCCGTCTCCCCCGGGTACGAGGCCCTCACCCGGAAGATCCACGTCGGCACGCGCCCGCTGGCCGCGGACCTCGCGATGGACGCCGATCCCTGGGTCGCCACCGCCCCCGGCTACGCCGTCCACCTCACCGGCACGACCGAGACCTTCGACTCACCCAGCGCCGCGCCGCAGGGCTGGACGGTCACCAACGCCGACGGCACCCAGGGCGGTTGGGAGTTCGACGACCCGGCGGGCGAGGGCAACAGCACCGGCGGCCAGGGGTCCTTCGCCATCGTGGACAGCACCTACTACGGCTGGGACGCCAGCCAGGACTCCGAACTGGTCAGCCCTGTCTACGACTTCACCGGCAAGGACACCCCCGAGCTGGCCTTCGACACCATGTACACCTACAACCCCTCGCGGATGGACTTCGGCGTGGAGGCCTCCGACGACGGCGGGGCCACCTGGACGCCGGTCTGGTCGCCCGACGACAACGTGTACTACGCCGGACCCACCCCGGTCGTCGTGCCGCTCACCGCGTACGCGAACGACAAGGCCGTCCAGCTCCGCTTCCATTACGCGGCGACGGGCGTCTGGTACTGGGGCGTCGACGACGTCTTCGTCGGGCAGCGCGACTACACGCCCACGCCCGGCGGCCTGGTCGTCGGCACCGCGACGGACGCCAACACCGGCCTGCCCGCGACCGGTGCCACGATCAGCGACGCCGGCGATGCCGCCGTGCACACCCGGACCGTGGCGACCCCCGAGGACCCGACCCTCGACGACGGCTACTTCTCGCTGTTCACCCCCGGCCCCGGCCGGCACACCCTCACCGCGTCCAAGAGCGAATACACCAGCCGGCCAAGGACGTTGACGGTGCGAGCCGACCGCACCACCGCGGTCTCCTACGCCCTGAAGGCCGGCCGGCTCGCCGTGTCGCCCGGCAGCGTCGACGCCACGGCGGCACGCGGGAAGCAGGTCACGCGGCAGTTGCGGATCACCAACACCGGTACGGCGAACGCCACCTTGACCCTCGGCGAGCAGCCCGACACGGTGCTGCCCGACGCAGCGGGGGGCGCGCCCCTCCAGCGCCTCAAGGGCGACTACCCGCTCGGCCGGGTCCCCGCGGCATCCGCCGGCGCCTCGCCGTCCGGGCACACCGCGCCGGCGCCGGCCGACGACTGGCAGTCCGGGCCCTCCCTGCCCGCGGCCACGATGGACAACATCGCCGACAGCCACCAGGGCAAGCTCTACACCGGCTTCGGCGATCCCGGGCTCTCCATCAACGGCGAGGGCGACAGCAACGACCTCTACGTCCTCGACCCGGGCGCCGGCACCTGGAAGCAGCTCGCCGATGCCACCGACGCCCGCGAGGCACCTGGTCACGGCTTCATCGGCGACCGGCTCTACGTCGCCGGCGGCTGGAGCGGACCGGCGGAGGACCCGGACCCGAAGCTGGAGGTGTACGACACCGCCACCGGCACCTGGTCCACCGGCGCGTCCGACCCGCATCCGCACGCGGGCGCGGGTTCCGCGGTGCTCGACGGCAAGCTGTACCTGGTCGGCGGGTGCGACGTGGAGTGCGGCGTCTCCGACGTCAACGTCTACGACCCGGCGACCGACTCCTGGGGCCAGGCCGCCGACTACCCCGAGCCGGTCTCCTGGGTGTCCTGCGCGGCCGTCGACGGCAGGCTCTACTGCGGCGGCGGAGCCACCAACGCCGGGAACATCGCCCACACTTATGTCTACGACCCGTCGTCCCGCACCTGGTCGCGGCTCGCGGACATGCCCGTGCCGCTGTGGGGATCGGCCTACGCGGCCGCCAACGGGCTGCTGGTGGTCGCCGGCGGGGTGAACGACGATGCGCTGACCAACCAGAGCTTCGCCTACGACCCGCAGAAGGACACCTGGAGCGCCCTGCCCGACGCCACCACGGCCACCTACCGCGGCGGAGGGGCGCTCGGCTTCTCCAAGGTCGGCGGCGGTACCGGCGGGCTGGCCGTCACCTCGGCGGTGGAGACCCTGCCGGGCTTCGCTGTCGACCCGACGTCCGACGTCCCGTGGCTCAAGGAGAGCACCCGGCGGCTCACCCTGCGGCCGGGGGCGTCCGCCACCGTGACGGTCACCTTGGACGCGGGCAGTACCGCGGTGACCGGACCGGGCGACTACCGGGCCCGGCTCGATTTCGGCACGGACACGCCGTACGCGCTCCCGGCGGCCGTGGTGACCCTGCACGTCACCGCGCCGGCCGGCACCCGCGCGCGAGAGGTGCGGTAGCCGGCCGGGGGCGGGGGAGGTCGCCCTCCCCCGCCCCCGCGCCGCGTGGGACGGCGCCCCCCTTCCGGACGGGTGGCGGTCAGCGCAGGGGCGGGGTCACGCCGTCGAACCAGTTGTGGCCGAGATCGCTCTCGCGCTCTCCGTGGACGGGCAGCGCGTCGAGCCGTGCGATCTCCGCCGCGGTGAGCCGTACCCGCGCGGCGCCGCTGTTCTCCTCGAGGCGCGCGACGTGGAGGGTGCCGGGGATGGGCACGACGTCGTCCGCCTTCGCCAGCAGCCAGGCGAGCGCGATCTGGCCGGGAGCCGCGTCGTGCGCCCGGGCGATCTCGCGCACCGTCTCCACGGCGGCCAGGTTGGCGTCGAACGCCTCCTGGGAGAACCGGGGCATGCTCCGCCGGTAGTCGCCCTCCGGGAGGTCCTCCCGCGAGGTGATCCGGCCGGTGAGCATCCCCCGGCCCAGCGGGCTGTACGGGACGATCCCGATGCCCAGCTCGCGGGTGAGCGGCAGGACCTCCCGCTCGATGTCGCGCGACCACAAGGACCACTCGGTCTGCACCGCGCTGATCGGGTGGACGGCGTGGGCGCGGCGGATGGTGTCCGGCGCGGCCTCGCTGAGCCCGAGGTGGCGCACCTTGCCCGCCGCGACGAGTTCGGCCATGGCGCCGACGGTCTCCTCGATCGGGACGTCCGGGTCGACCCGGTGCTGGTAGTACAGGTCCACGTGGTCGGTGCCGAGGAGGGCCAGGGAGCTCTCGATGCGCTCGCGGACGTACTCCGGCCGGCCGTTGAGGACCGGGGCGCCGCCGGGGGTCAGCCCGCGCACGATGCCGAACTTCGTGGCGAGGACCACCTGGTCGCGGCGCGTGGCCAGCGCCTTGCCGATCGCCTCCTCGCTGCCGCGGTAGATGTCGGCGGTGTCGACGAGGGTCACGCCGAGTTCGACGGCGCGCCCGAGGAGCGCGTCGGCGCTGTCGTCGCTGGCGTGCTCCGCGCTCTGCCCGTAGGGGCGGGCGAAGCTCATCGCTCCGTAGCCGACGGCGCCCACCGACAGGCCGCCGGTTCCGAGGGAACGCTGGGGAACGGGCATGGTGAATCCTTCTCGTTCGGTGACAGGACGCCGCCTGGTGCAGCATGTCCACAACTGAGGACATCGTAAGTCCACACTCGTGGACATGCAAGGAAGGCCCGGTCGGCGCCCCTGCGCACCGCGTAACCTGGACGCCATGAGCCAGGACGCCCCTCCCCCTGCCCCCGCCCGCCGCCGGGACTCGGCCGCGACCAGGGCGGCCATCCTGAGCGCCGCCCGCGAGACGTTCACGCAGCGGGGCTACGACGCGGCCGGGCTGCGGGAGATCGCGCACGCGGCCGAGGTGGACACCCGGCTGATCAGCCGGTACTTCGGCTCCAAGGAGGGCCTGTTCGCCGAGGTCGTGGACCTGGCCTACGAGAAGTCCATGATGATGACGCCCGAACACAACGCGCAGGCGGCGCGCACGCTGCTCACCGGCGGGCACGAGGCGCCGGGCGCCACCGGCGCGGACGCCGCGCCGGCCGAGGGGCTGCTGCTCACGCTCCGGTCGGCGTCCAACCCGCGGGCGGCGGCCATCATGCGCGAGAGCATCGAGCGCAACTACCAGCAGCGGCTCGCCGACGCGCTGCCCGGCACCGACACCGAGGGCCGGGCCGCCCTGCTCATCGCCATCTGCGCGGGGGTCCTGCTCAACCGCCACCTGCTCGGCCACACCGCGCTCGACGGCCCCGACACCGAGCGCCTGATCCCCTACCTGCACGCCGCGCTCGACGCCGTGGCGAAAATGCCGGAGCAGCAGGGCGACCGGTAGGCGGCCCCGCCCGCCCGGTCCGCCACGGGGACGCGGACCGCGGACCGCGGCTCGCCGCCGCCAGGCCGGCCGCCGCCCCGCGTCACCCGCGCCCCCACCCGCGCCATTCCCCCGCCCGCCCGACGCTCCGTGCGGGCGACTCCCGTCGCAGCCGTTGACCGTAGCCTGTGCGGCTTCTATGGTCCCGTCGTCCGGCTTCGACAACGATGTCGAACGGCCCATCAGGCCAAGGGAGTCACATGCGCACCACTTCGACCCGACGGCGTCGCAGACGCATCTCCGCGCTCACCGTCGCGGTCCTGTCCGCCGCCCTCCTCACCCAGGCCGGACCGTCGCACGCGGCGCCGTCCGCGTCCGCGACGTCGTCCCCCTGCCCCTGGGTGACCTCGCACGCCCCCGTCGACCAGCGGATCGACCAGTTGCTGGGCCGCATGACGCTGGACGAGAAGCTCGGCGAGCTGCACGGCGACAACAGCAGCGACTACGCCGGTACGGTGCCGGCCGTCCCGCGCCTGTGCATACCGAAGTTGACGCTCGACGACTCCCCCGCGGGCGTCGGGCACCAGATGACCGGCGTGACCCAGCTGCCGGCGCCCGTGGCCGATGCGGCGACGTGGGACCAGGGCCTGGCCCGGCAGTACGGCGACGTCGTCGGCAGCGAGCAGCTCGGCAAGGGCGACGACGTCGACCTCGGGCCGACCGTGAATATCGTCCGCGACCCGCGGTGGGGCCGCGCCTTCGAGTCGTACGGCGAGGACCCGTACCTGGCCGGGCAGATCGGGACCGCCGACGTCGACGGCATCCAGGCCACGGGGGAGATGGCCCAGCTCAAGCACTGGGCGGTCTACAACCAGGAGGCGAACCGCAACAACTCCGACGACGACGCGATCATCGACCAGCGGGTCGAGCAGGAGATCTACCTCTCCCAGTTCGCGAGCGTGATCAAGCAGGCGAAGCCCGCGTCGATCATGTGCTCCTACAGCTTCATCAACGGCCAACCCGCCTGCCAGGACCCGTACATCATGTCGCAGGTGCTGCGGGACCAGCTCGGGTACAAGGGCTTCGTCACCTCCGACTGGGGCGCGACGCACTCCACGGTCGCCTCCGCCGATGCGCAGATGAACATGGAGATGCCCTCCGGGTCGTTCTACGGTGCCCCGCTCAAGCAGGCCGTGGCGGACGGTCAGGTGTCGACCGCCGACATCGACGGCCTGGTGCGGCCGATCCTCACCGCGATGTTCCAGTACCACCTGTTCACCAACCCGCCGACCGGCAGCCCGAGTTCGGTGGTGACGACGCCCGCGCACGTCGCGGTCGCCAGGAAGGTCGCCGAGGACGGCACCGTCCTGCTGAAGAACGACGGCGGTCTGCTGCCGCTGTCGTCGAAGGGCACGCCGGCGAAGGGCACGTCAGCGGGCGGCGCCGCCAAGGACGGCACGTCCTCCATCGCCGTGATCGGCCGCGAGGCCGGACCCGACGCGCTCACCGCCGGCGGCGGCTCGGCGGCCGTCACCGCCGACTCCGTCGTCACGCCGTACGAGGGCATCGCCGCGCGCGCCGGCAAGGGCACCACGGTGCGGTACGCGCCCGGCGACAGCCTCTACGGCGCCCTGCCGCCCGTGCCGTCGTCGGCCCTGGCGCCGAGTTCCGGCTCCGGCAGCGGCCTGACGGGCACCTACTACAACGGCACGGCCCTGTCCGGCGACCCGCTCACCACGCGCAACACCGCGCAGGTGGACTTCGACTGGAACGGCGGCCCGCCGGCGCCCTCGGTGCCCGCGAGCGGCTGGTCCGCGGCGTACACCGGCACCCTCACCCCGCCCAGCACGGGGACGTACACCTTCTCGGTGACCAGTGACGACGGCAGCCGGCTGCTCGTCGACGGGAAGCAGGTCATCGACAACTGGCGGGACCAGGGCGGCACCACGGAGACCGGCACGGTCACGCTGACGGCCGGTCAGCCGGTCAGCATCGAGGTGGACTACTACCAGGACGGCGGCGGCTCGCTGCTGGACCTGGGCTGGCAGCCGCCCGGCGGGCCCGGCACCGCGCTGCAGCAGGCGGTCGACGAGGCCAGGTCCTCCGACGTGGCGGTGGTCTTCGCCGGCGACTTCGAGGCCGAGGGCAGCGACCTGCAGGACATCGACCTGCCCGCCGAGGAGAACACGCTGATCGAGGACGTCGCGGCGGTCAACCCGAACACCGTCGTCGTGCTGAACACCGGTTCCGCGGTCACGATGCCGTGGCTGGACTCGGTGAAGGGCGTGTTCGAGGCGTGGTACCCCGGCCAGGAGGACGGCAACGCGATCGCGTCGCTGCTGTTCGGCGACGTCGACCCGTCGGGCAAGCTGCCCGTGACCTTCCCGAAGAGCCTGGCGGACGTCCCGGCGTCCACGGCCGCCCAGTGGCCGGGCACGGACGGGAAGGTGGAGTACTCCGAGGGCCTGGACGTCGGCTACCGCTGGTACGACGCGAAGGACATCGCCCCGCTGTTCCCGTTCGGCTACGGCCTGTCCTACACGTCGTTCCGGTTCGGCGCCCTCAAGGTCTCCGCGCCCACCACCACGTCGCTGGGCACGGTCCGGGCCAGTGTGGACGTGACCAACACCGGCAGCAGGGCCGGTTCGGACGTCGTGCAGCTCTACGTGCGCGACCCCGCGGCAACGGGCGAGCCGCCCGCGCAGCTCAAGTCCTTCCAGAAGGTGAGCCTCGCACCGGGCCAGACCCGCCGCGTCACCTTCGACGTGCCCGCCTCCGACTTCCGCACCTGGAACGAGACCACCCGGAACTGGCAGATCGCCGACGGCGGTTACGGCCTGCTGGTCGGCGACTCCTCGCAACACCTGCCCGCCGTCGCGTCGGTGCGGGTCGTGCGCTCCTACGACTCGCAGGGCGTCACCCTGCAGGCGCCGTCCATCGTCCCCGCGCAGCACATGACGGTGACCGGCAGCTTCGTCAACGACGCCGACGTGCCGGTGAGCGACGTGACGGTCACGCCGGGCGTGCAGGCCGGATGGAGCGTCAGCCCGCGCAGCGTCCGGATCAGGACGGCCGGCCCGCACTCCACCACCCCGCTCACCTTCGACGTGACCGCGCCGGCCACCGCCTCGCCGTGTTCGGCGCAGCTCACGCTGGACGCCGCCTTCGACGAGGCGCAGGTGGGTCACGGCAAGGTCGCCCAGGCCGTCGCCAACGTCACTACGCCGTACGCGGGTTGGTCCGCGGCCTTCGACAACACCGGCATCAGCGACGACTCCGACCCGGGGTCGGCGAACTTCGACGGCTCCGGCTACAGCTTCTCCGCCCAGCAGTTGGCCACGGCGGGCATCACGCCCGGCGGCTCGGTGACCTCCGGCGCGGCCACCTTCACCTGGCCGGACGTCGCGCCCGGGAAGCCCGACAACATCGCGACGCAGGGGCAGGTGATCGCGCTGTCCGGCAGCGGCAGCAGGCTCGACCTGCTCGGCGCGGGCGGACCGGGCAACCAGAGCGGGAACGTCACCCTCACCTACACCGACGGGAGCACCTCGACGGCGACGGTCGCGCTGGCCGACTGGTGGGCCAACTCGCCCTCCGCTGGGGACACCCTCGTGGCCACCATGGACGACTGGAACCAGCCGCCCGGCGGGAGCGGGCCGCACCAGGTCAGCCTCTACGCGACGTCCGTGCCCGTCACCGCGGGCAAGCAACTCGCGTACGTGACGCTGCCGAACCTGCCGGGGATGCACCTGTTCGCCGCCTCGCTGAACTGATCGGGCGCCGGCCGGCACTCGCGCCGTACACAGCCGGCCCCTGCACGACAGCGGGCGGGACGCACCCCGGTGTGTCCCGCCCGTTGGCGCGGCCGCTCCACGAGGGTGCTTCCCCGGGGCCGACGGGGCGTCCCCCGCGCTACCCGTCGCGGCCGCGGGCGAGTTCCTCCACGGCGGCGCGGGCGGCCGCCCCGATGACGGCGTCCGCGCGCGGCAGCCGGTGGTCGACGCGCGCCGCCCGGGTGAAGACGGCCACGACGTACGTGCCGCCGCCGGGGAGCGCGACGACCCCCGCCTCGTGCCGCATCGCCCCGAAGGTGCCCGTCTTCCCCGACACGGTCACGTCGTCGTACGGGAAACCGGACGCCAGCCGGTGCCGCCACGCCTGCCGGCCCATGATCTCGCGCATGAACGCGCAGTTCGCCGCGGACGCGGCCCGGTCGGTCCAGATCGCCCGCAGCAGCCGGCCCAGATCGGCGGGGGTGCCGGACGCCTTGGACAGGGGGTCGTAGACGCGCGGGGGGATGGTGGCGTCGTTGTCGGAGATGCGGGCGATGGCGTCGCCCAGCGACCGGGTGCCCGTCTCGGTGACGAGCTGGGACCAGGCCCGCGCCGTGCCCCCCTCGATGTGCGTGCGGGACATGCCGAGATCACGGCAGACCTCCTCGACCGCCTCCGCACCGACCTCCCGCAGCACCGCGTCTCCCGCGGTGTTGTCGGAGATCGTCATCATCAGGACCACCAGGTCGCGCAGCGACACGGACACCGGGTCGCGCAGCAGCGAGATGCCGGTGGGGCCGGGCACGTGGTCGGAGGGCTCCAGGGTCACCCGGGCGCGCGGGTCGAGCGCCCCGGCGTCCACGAGCCGGCAGAACGCCGCCATCAACGGGACCTTGTAGAGCGAGCCCATCGGTGCGGGGTGCTCGGGGTCGATCGTCACCCGGGCGTCCGGCCGGTCCAGGTCCGACGCGTGCAGCCAGCCGCGGACACCGGCGTCCGCGAACATGTCGCGGATGGCCTGCTCCACCGTGCGGGCGCCGCCTGCCGCGGTCACTTCGCCGCCTCCCGGGAGAGCGTCTCCGTCAGCAGCCGGGCGGTCTCCACGACCTCGGGCGACCGCGCGGCGCGCGCGCCCCACACCACCCGCAGGCGCAGGGGCAGTTCCGGACCGGCCGCTCTGCGCCGCTCGACGCCGTCGGCGCTCAGCGTGCCGTCGGCGGTGACGAGCACGGCCTGACCGGCCGCGACCAGCGCGAGCCCGGCGCGCTCGTCGGGCACCACGACGGTCTCGACCCGCCGGCCGCGACTGGCCAGCGTGTCGACGAGCAGGTCGTACGCCGCCGGCGCCTCCTCGCGGGGGCGGACCGCGACGGGCAGGTGCCGGGGCGCGGGGTGGCCCGACGGGGAGAGGATCCAGGTGGGCAGGAGCACGACGGGACCGGCCGAGAGCCCGTCCAGCACGGCCGGGTGCTGGGTGACGGCGAGGTCGAGCCGGCCGCTTCCGATCCGGGAGAGCAGGGTGGCGGTCGGGGCCGTCACGACGCTGATCCGGCTCCCGTCCCCGGCCCGTGCGGGTGCGGCGCCCAGGTCGGCCACCAGCCGGATCGGCACCTCGGGGGCGAGGCCGAGCCTGATCCGGCGGCCGCCGGCGGGCTCGCAGGCGTCGGCGGCGGCCCGCAGCTCGCCGAGGGCGGCGAGCGCGGTGCGCGCGTGGGGAAGCAGCAGCTCGCCCTCCTCGGTGAGGGCGACCCCGCGGCCCCGGTCGAACAGCCGCACGCCGAGCAGCGCCTCCAGCCGCCGCAGTCCCTGCGACAGCGGGGGCTGCGTGATGCCCACGCGCTGCGCGGCGGCACCGAAGTGCTCCTCCTCCGCGAGCGCGAGGAAGATCTCCAGATGCCTTTCGGTGAGCAAGAGACCTCCTGAACTGCATCGATATCGTTCACGAATCGGCCGGGCATCAAGAGCATATTCGACATCGGCCGGATGTCCGACTTCACTGGCGAAGCACGCGCCACCGGGCCCACCCCCGGCCCGATGCGTCGTGTCGCACCGCGGGGGGAGCGACCGTGATTCACTCCCCCCGCACCCATGTGCGGGGATTCCCCCGCCCTGGGGTGCGCGCGGGCGGTGTCCGCGTCGACGGCTCAGGGCATTGGCAGGGCGGCTCGTCCAGGGGACTCGGGACGGCGTCGTGCCAGAGGGAGGGAATCGGCATGACCATGCACACCATGGGTTCGCACGGAAGACGGCGCAGGAGACGAGGGGGCGCCGCGGTCGCCGTGGCCGCGGTCGTGATCCTGCTGGTGGCGGGATACGGCGCGTACGCCGTGGTGCACGCCGTCGTCGGCAAGGACGGCACACCCACCCCGGGCTCCCTCGCCCGCGGGTTTCTGACCTCGTGGGCGGCGGGGGACGTCGACAAGGCGGCGCGCGACACGGACAGCCCCGCGTTGTCGGCGAAGGCGCTGCAGGACTACCACGACGGCCTTGGGGAGAGCGGGTTGGCGTTCAGCCGGATCACTCCGGCCACCCGGAGCGACCCGTCGCACCCGGACGACACCCTGGTGCGCTTCCACGCCGCGCTGCGGGTCGACAGCGGCAAGACCGCCTGGTCCTACGACGGTTCGCTCGTCGTCCGGCGGACCGGCGGCGACCCGAAGGTGCACTGGCAGAACAGCGTGCTCCACCCCGACCTGCACGACGGCCAGAACCTGGCCGTCGGGTCCATCCCGACCACCCAGGTGAAGGTCACCACCGCGGACGGCACCGCGCTGGACGCCTCCGCGCATCCCGCGGTCGCGTCGGTCATCAACGCGGTCGCCAGCAGTCGTTCGAAGGCGCTCAAGGGCACGGCGGGCAGCGGCATCCTGATCCGTTCCGAGAGCGGCAGCACGGTGCAGGTGCTCAAGACCCTCTCCGGGCCGAAGCCGGTCGTCGTGCGCACCACGCTCGACTCCCGGCTCCAGGCGGCCGCCGAGCAGGCGGTCCGGGACAGCCACAATTCCGGGAAGCCCACCGCGCTGGTCGCCATCGACCCGGCCACCGGACAGATCAAGGCGATCGCCGACACCTCCGGCACCACCGCGCTGTCCGGCGCGCTCGCCCCCGGCTCCACCATGAAGCTCATCACGGCGTCGGCCCTGATCGACAGGGGCGGCCTGTCACCGTCGAGCGCGGCGGAGTGCACGCCCACGGTGCTGGTCAACGGCCAGACCTTCCACAACGTCGACAACGAGTCGGCGACCGGCTCGACCATGACCCAGGACTTCGCCATGTCCTGCAACACCGCGTTCATCCGCATGACCGACAACCACCTCGGCATGACGGACCTCAAGAACGAGGCCGACGACACCTTCGGGCTGGACGGGGACTGGAAGATCGGGGTGGGCACCGTGGACGCCGCGATCCCGGACCCGGCGGGCAGCCGCAACGAACGCGCCGGCGACGCCATCGGCCAGGGCCGCATCATCGCCAACCCGCTGGCCATGGCGTCCGTCACGGCCACGATCGCCCAGGGCGCCTTCCACCAGCCGATCCTGCTGCCCGGCATCCCTCAGAAGGCGGCCGCCCGGCCGATCGCGTCGTCCACCGCCGCCTCGGTCCGCGCGATGATGCGCACCACCGCGCAGAGCGGAACCGCCGCACCCCGGATGTCCGGCATCGACGGCGGCGCCAAGACCGGCACGGCGGAGGTCGGTTCGAGCACCAACGGCTGGTTCGTCGCCTATGACTCCCACATCGCGGTGGCCGCGGTCGTCCAGGGCGGCAAGGACGGGGTGGGGTCCGCGGGTTGGGCGGTGCGCGACTTGCTGAACGCGGATCACTGAGGAGGTCGCCGTGGGGAGGGGGCCGGGCGGCGCCCGGGCGGGAACGCACACGTCCCGGAGTTCGCCCGGCCCGGTTCCACCCGGCCCCTACCGGGCAGTTCGGACCTCTCCCGGCCGGGCCACGCGGTTCCGGGGGGCGCGAACCCCTCCGGACGGAATCGGGGCGCTTGTGGCGGGAGCACCTCGTCGACGAGGACGAGGCGGTGGGCGCGGCACAGCGGCGGTCGGGCCGTGGCGACGGCGGGGCTGCGATGGCGTCGGCGCGCTGACAGGCGCACGCTGAAGGTGGGGGAAGGATGCGCCGTTCCCGCTCTCAGGAAGGTCGCGCGGATGGGCTCGCACCAGGTAGACCAGGACGTTTTCCGGTCGGTTCTGCCCCACGACATCGACTGGCAGCCGTTCGACGGATTCCCGCCCGCGGCCCGCCTCGCTGTCGTGGTGGGCGAGACGTCGAAGCCCGATCCGTACGTGGTGCGGGTCAGGCTGCCGGCGGGCGAGAAGCTCATGCCGCACCGGCACCACGAGGACAGGGTGTACACCGTCGTCTCCGGCGTTTTCTACATCGGGCTGGGAGAGGAGTTCGACGAGGACAAGCTGCAGGCGTACCCGCCCGGGGCCGTCGTGGTGCTGCCGAGCGGAACCGCACACTTCCACTGGGCGAAATCCGGCGAGTACGTCACGCAGGTCACCGCGATCGGCCCGATCTCCCTGGAGTACGTCGACCACCGGGACGATCCGCGTACGGCGTGAGGCGCGCTCCACCCGACGGCCGCGGTTCCGCTTCCCGAGCAGCGATCGAACGGAATTCCTCCTCGCGGACGCCGCTCTTCCCTGTGCGGCGCCCGGTCCACTCGACTGTCGTCGTCACGTCGCCCTTGAACCAGCACTCCCCGGGCGACCACCGCCCGCAGCCCTCCACCGCTCACACGTCGAGTCCCGTCCGTGCGGGACCAGTTGGCGGCGCCAGGCGAGCCGAGTCAGGCGTCCAGTGTCCGGGGCGGGGTGACGTGGCGTTCCCCCCACTCCCGCAGTGCCCTGAGGACGGGAAGCAACGCGCGACCCGCATCGGTCAGCAGGTACTCGTCCCGGGGCGGGCGCTCGCTGTAGCGGCGGCGCTCGATGACTCCGGCGTCCTCCAGCTTGCGCAGCCGCAGGGCGAGCGTCTCCCGGGGGGCGCCGGTGTTGATCTGGATGTCCTTGAACCGGTGGACCTCGAATCCCAGCTCCCGCACGACGAGCAGGCTCCAGCGCTCCCCGACGACATCGAGCGCGTCGGCGATGGAGCAGACCCGGGGGGCTGTGCGGCTGGTCGATTCGGATTCCGGACTCACCCCCACAGACTACCCCTTCCCAGCGTCGATCCGGCCGGCCCTTCCCCCGGGAGCGTGGAACATCCGAGCCCCGGGCCGCACCACGGCGAGCGAGTTCGCTTTCCGGACCGACCTGGAGTAGCGTGCGGACCGGGGGTGAGTTCGAAAATCGTACTTACTACCCGCATGCCTGGTCGCACTGCCTGCGCGGCCGACTCTCGTGGAGGACCTGCCATGACCTGGATCGCATCGACCCTGACAGAGCGACGGGCGCAGCTCGGACGGTTCGTGCTCGGAACCGGCATCATCGGCGGAGTCGCGACGCAGACCGGCCCGGGGCTGGGACTGTCCGACTCCGAGGGCATCGACCTGATCGACCGGGCGGTCGCCGAGGGCTTCAGGGTCATCGACACCGCCGACGTCTACACCGGCGGCAACAGCGAGCGCGTGGTCGGCGTGTGGAACAAGGCACAGCCGGACTCCGGCATGCTCATCCAGAGCAAGACCGGTTTCACGAGCAGCGGCCCCGACCTGTCTCCCGAGCGCGTGGCCCGACAACTGCAGCACAGCGTCGACACCCTGGGCCGGGTCGATCTCTACTTCGCGCACACGGTCGACCCCAACACGCCGTGGTCCGAGTCGCTCCCCGTGTTCAGCTCGGCCGTGGAGAGCGGCCGCATCCGGGCGTACGGCCTGTCCAACGTCGACCGGCCCGCGCTCGAGTCCGCCCTGGAGGCCGCGGACCGGCTCGGTCTCGTACGTCCCGAGCTGATCCAGAACTCCTACTCGCTGATCGTCCGCGGTGACGACCTGTCCGTCCTGCCGATCGCGCGGGCCGAGGGCCTGGCGTACACCGCGTACTCGCCGCTGGCGAACGGCATCCTCGCGGGCCGCTACAGCCGGGGCGAGCAACCGGAGAAGGGCAGCCGGGCCAGTACCGGGCGCCGGACCGACGAGTTCCTGGGTGATCCGGGGCTGATGAAGCGGGTGGAGGCGTTCGATCGGCTCGCGGCCGAGCAGGGTGTCACACCGGCCGGCCTGGCGCTGGCCTGGCTGGCCAACCACCCGCAGGTCGCCGCTCCGGTCATCGGCGTCAGCAAGGAGTCCCAGTGGCAGGGGATCCACGAGGCACTGGGGCTCCAGTGGACCCCCGAGCTCTCCGCGCGGCTCGACGAGCTCTTCCCGGCGGCGTGACCGCCTCGGCCCCGGCCCGCACGCAGGTCGGGTGAACACCGTTCGTGGAGTCGGCGGGACACGACCGGGACACCGGCCTGAGCGTCACCGACCGGCAGGACTGTGTTCGCCTTGGCCGTCGAGGCCGGGGGCGCCGGCCCGGGGCCGACCGGCAACCCTCTCCGGGTCGGGTGTCGCGGTCGGACGGTGCGTCGCTTGAGGACGGGATCGGCGCCGCGTGAGCCGGGTTCCTTGGTCCTTCTCGTGGGCAACGGCGCCGGCGGCGAGGAGGGTTGCGGCGGCGAGGGTGGCCCAGAGGGCGGTCTCGCCGTGGGAGGCGAGGGTGGTGATGACCGCCGGGGAGACGGCGAGTCCGAAGCCCGTGGTGAGCTGGAAACGAGCGAGGGCGCGGCCCAGGACGTGGGGCGGGGCGAGGGCGGCGACCAGTGCGGTGGCGCTGCCCGCGTAGATGATCTCGCCGAGGGTGCAGAGCACGGACACTATGGCGACGGCCGGGGCGCTCCAGCCGTGGCGCAGTGAGGTGGCCGCGAGGAAGCCCAGGTAGGACGCCGCGATCACCACGCCCGCGAACGCCAGCACGGCTCGCCGGGAGAAGCGGGACAGCAGGGCGGTGACCGGCACCTGCAGGGTGACCACCAGCACCGTGTTCGCCACGAAGATGGTGCCCGACCATGTCTGGGATGCGTGCAGCCGGGTCACCAGGACCAGAGGCAGGGCGACTTCGGGGACGTTGAGGCAGAAGACGTAGACCACGTTGGCGGCCAGCAGCGCGCGCATCCGGGGTGCGGGCTCCTCGGTCCTGTCCGTGGTCGCGGTGGCGGCCGGATGCGTGCTCAGGTGCACCGACCATGCCAAGGCGGCCGCGGCGAGGTAGGCGAGCCCGGTGACGGCTGCCAGGGCCTGAAGTGCGGTGGTGCCGCCCGCCAGGCATGCGGTGGCGAGGAGGGCACCGACGCCCAGGCCGGCGTTGCGCAGCGCGCGGCCTCCCGCGAGAGCGGCGTCGCGTTCGCGGCCGTGGACGACCGTGGCGACGAGGGCCGCGTGGGCGGCGGGCCATGCCTGGTTGCCGATGCCGAGGAAGAGCGCCGCACTCGCGAACAGCCAGACGTGCCCCGCCGGGGCGAGCAGGAGCAGCGCCACGCCCACCACCCGCACCAGCATCGACGCCGCCACAACCGTGCTGCGTGCGCCCCGGTCCAGCCAGCGGCCCACCGCGGGCATGCACACCAGGCCCATGACGACGCCGACCGTCATGGCGACGCCGGTGACCGACGCGGACAGCCGCAGCACCGTCACCCCGTAGAGCAGCAGGAAGGGCCGCAGCAAGCCGGTGCCGAGCGCGTCCACGGCCAGGGCGACGGCATAGCGGGGGCCTCCGGAGGCACGGACGAGGGCGCGCGGCTGGAGCTTGGTGGTCGTTGCCATGGCGTCAACGGTGCGTTCGGCCGCAGGGCGGGCCATGCCGGTTGACGGAAACCGTCAACCGAAGCGGCCATCGGTCGGCCGACCAGCGAGAATGGGCGAATGACGTTGAGAATCGGCATCGGCGGCCCGCAGCCCGGGCAGCTGCGATTCGCTGCCTCGCCCCTGGCCGAGCTGACCGCGATGCTGCACGTGCTGGCCGAACCCGCGCACCACCCGCAGCTCGCCGGCTGGGCCGGGGACGTCTGGGCCGGGCTCCCGCCGGAGCTGGCCGAGCGGCTCAGGGAGGCGGAGTTCCTCTGGCGTTCCTCACGAGCCGACTTCCTGGTTCCCGCGCGGCCCCGGCCCACGCTCGCCGAGGAGTTGGACGACGTGGACCGGATCGACGACGAGACCTACGTCACCGCAGCGCTCATCACCACGTGCGGCAGCAACCGGGTCCACTTCGCCGCGCCGTCGCCCCTCGCCGACGTAACAGCGCGCGAGCGGGCCCTGGATCTCGCCCAGGCGCGCGGTGCGCTCCAGGAGGCCTTCGCGGAACGCCTGCTTGCGGACCCGGCCGCCGTACGGGCGCGGGTGCGCGACACCCTCGAACAGTGCGCCGAGGCCTTCTTCGACGCCGCCTGGGCGGGTGTCGCCGTACAACTCGCCACCGACCTGCGGCTGAAGAACGATCTGCTGAAGCGTCAGGGCGTCGGGGCGGCGCTCGCGTCGATCTCCGGCGCCGTCGCCCTGGCGCCGGACGGCAACTGCATCATCGTGGACAAGTTGCAGGACAATGCGACCGCCGCTCAGGGCTCCGGGGTCACCTTCCTCCCCAGTGTCTTCGGCCGGCCGCACCTGGTGGCGGTCCACGCGCCCGGGTGGCAGCCGGTGCTGCAGTACCCCGTCGCCGAGCCGGGCCCACCCGAGCCCGTCTCGCTGGAAACGGTGACGCTGCGGCTGGAGGCGCTCGCACATCCGGTACGGCTGCGGCTGCTGCGCACCCTGGCCCGAGGCCCGCACACCACAGGCGAGTTGGCCCACGCATGGGAGCTTTCACCTCCGGAGGTGTCCCGCCACCTCGCCATCCTGCGCCGCGCGGGCCTCCTCACGGCCCGGCGGGAGGGCCGCTACGTCCGGTACACGGTGAACGTGGGTGATCTGACCGAGCTGGGGGGCGACTTGCTGGCGGCGGTGCTGCGCTGAGGAGAGTCGATCGACGTGGTCAGCCGAGGCGGTGTCGGACGTGGTGGCGAGGCCCGGTCACGCGCTGAGGTGCTCGTGGAGCATCTGCCAGGTTCCGGCGTTGTTGACGAGTACGTTGGTGCCGCGCCCGCTGCCTGATCGCGGCCGGCCGTCGACGGCCCCGGTCCAGGTGAACCGGTAGCGGCAGACCGCGTGGTCATCGCTGTGGACGATCCACTCCAGATCGTCGATCCGGTAGGTCTCGTCGCGGATGGTGGCGAAGGTGTCGGCGATGGCGCGGAGGACGGCTTCGCGGCCGCGGTGCGAACCGTCGGAGAACCAGTAGACGGCCTCGGGCGCGATCAGCGGGACGAGCCGGGTGATGTCGTGGCTGTTCGTCGCCTGCTCGTAGGCGCGGATGAACTCGGTGAGCGGCGCGGTGGCTTCGGCCATCGACGGTCCCTTTCTCCCTTGCGCGACCGACATGGCGCGAGCCCAACGACCCGCGGGATCGCCGACCTTCACTCGGATGGCCTCGTGGATTCCGGGGTGGGGCGGGTATGCCCCACGTGAGGAGAGGGTGGTGGCGGTCGTGGCGGCGGATGGGGTGGAACCGGTGGACGTGCTGGTCGTGGGCGCGGGTGTGGCGGGGTTGGCGTGCGCGCGGGATCTCGCGGAGGCCGGGATCGGGGTGCGGGTGCTGGAGGGTTCCGACGGGGTGGGCGGGCGGATGCGCACCGACGTACGGGACGGGTTCCGGCTCGATCGCGGCTTTCAAGTGTTCAACACGTCCTATCCGCAGGTCAAGCGGCGTCTTGAGCTGCGGGCGCTGCGGCTGCGGCCGTTCACCCCGGGAATGCTGGTGCACACCCCCGAGGGGCGGGTGCGGTTCGCCGATCCCAGCCGGGGGCCGGATCGGCTCGGCGGCCTGGCCGGCCTCGTGCCCGGACGGCTGGGGTCCGCGCGCGACCTGGCCGCGCTCGGAGTCCTCAGCGGTCGGGACATGTTCGCGCCCGCCCGCGTGCTGAAGCGGGGCGCCGATCGCACCACCAGGACCGCGCTGGCCGACGCGGGCCTGTCGGAGGAGTTCGCGGACCGGGTACTGCGGCCGTTCCTGTCGGGAGTCTTCCTGGAGGACGACCTGGAGACGTCCAGCCGCTTCTTCCACCTGGTGTGGCGGTCCATGCTGCGCGGCACCCTCTGCCTGCCGGCCGACGGCATCGGCGCGGTGCCGGCGCTGCTCGCCGACGGGCTGCCGCCCGGCACGGTCCGGTTGGAGTCGGCGGTCGAGGCGCTGACCGGCGACGGGGTGCTGCTGGCCGGCGGCGGGGAGCTGCGGGCCGCCGCGGTCGTGGTCGCCACCGGGCCGGGCGCGGCCGGCCGGTTGCTGCCCGAGCTGCCCGCGGTGCCGACCCGCGCGGTGACGACCTATTACCACAGCGCGCCCGCTTCCCCGCTCGCCGAGCCCGTCCTGCTCACCGACTCGGCCCGGCGCGTCCTGAACACCGTGGTGCTCAGCGAGGTCGGCCCGACGTACGCGCCGCCGGGCCGCGCCCTCGTCTCGACGTCGGTGCTCGGCGCCGCGGACACCCCGACCGAGGCCGAGGTGCGCCGCGTCCTCGCGGAGTTGTACGACACCGTTACCCGGGACTGGGAGCCCGTCGGGGAGTACCGCGTCGCGGAGGCCCTGCCGGCGATGGCTCCCCCGTGGCCGCTGACCCGGACCACGCGGATGGAGGGCGGGGCGGGCGCCCGCCGCTACGTGTGCGGGGACCACCGCGCGACCGGTTCCGTCCAGGGCGCCCTCGCCTCCGGGGCCCGGGCCGCCCGCGAGGTCCTCGCCGACCTGGAGGTGTGAGCGGTGACCGGGGGCCGCGGAGGCGGGTCGGCGCCCCCGCGCGGGTCAGGCCGAGCGCTCCGGTTCGAACGCGCTGAGACTGGGGTCGTAGTCGGAGGCGCCGATGTCGTACATCGGTGTCATCCAGTGGTAGAAGTTGTCGCCGCGTTCGCGGAGCAGGCCGTAGAGCCGGCGCATCAGACGGCGGCGGACGTCGGCCAGTTCGGGATGCGGGTAGCGGTTGGTGAGTTCGTGCGGGTCGGCGGTCAGGTCGTACAGCTCGTTGACCGACTCGGGGTTCACCACGAGCTTGTAGCGGTCGTCGCGGATCATGCGCTGCGGGTAGGGGAAGTGGTGGCCGTGGAACTCGGCGAGCAGTTCCGTGCGCCACCGCGGGTGCTCGCCGCGCACCAGGGGCAGCAGGCTGCGGCTGTCCACGGCGGGGGCCGGATCGCAGCCGGCCAGTTCCAGGATGGTGGCGGTGCAGTCGGTGAGGGTGGCGAACTCCTGCCGGACCTGCGGCTGGAGGCCGGGGACCCGGATGATGCCGGGGATGCGGTAGATGTCCTCGTACATCGCCGGGCCCTTGTCGTGCAGCCGGTGGGCGCCGGTGAACTCGCCGTGGTCGGCGGTGAAGAACACCGAGGTGTCGTCGTTCAGGCCGAGCTCGTCCAGCCGGGTCAGGATCCGGCCGATCTGCTCGTCGATGAGGGTGACGTAGCCCCAGTAGACGGCGATGAGTTTGCGGGTCACCTCGATCGGCATCGTGTCGAAGGTCCAGTGGGCGCTGTAGTTGCGCTGTACCGGCGGCTTCCCCTCGAAGGTCTCGGCGATCGAGGGGGGCAGCTCGACGAGGTCGGGGTCGTACAGGTCGTAGTACGCGTCGGGCAGCAGGTAGGGAAGGTGGGGGCCGAAGAAGTGGGTGGCCTGGAAGAAGGGCCGGCCGGTGGCGGCGTAGCGCTCCAGTTGCTCGATGGTGCGGCTGGCGAGGTAGTACTCGAAGGTCGCCTCCACCGGCTGGTGCAGGCGGGCGGCGAGCAGGTTGCCCGGATTGCCGTTGGGCATGGTGCCGCGGACCGGCTCGGAGATCCGGTAGGGCGGCAGGTCGTGCTCGGCGAGGTGGGCGAGGTAGTCCGGGTGGTCGACGGGGTTGTGCCATCCGGCCAGGTCCGGGCCCTCGAAGCCGTACGAGGCGGCGTTGCGCTGGGTGCCGCCGTGCCACTTGCCGACCAGGCCGAGCTGGTAGTCGCGCTCGGCGAGGGCGGCGGGGAAGGTGAAGACGTCCTCGCGCAGGTCTTCCAGATAGCCGACGTTGCGCTCGTGGTTGGCCAGCAGCCGGTGGCGGAAGGGGGCCTGGCCGGTGAGCAGGCTGGCCCGGGCGGGCGTGCAGATCGCGGTGGGCGTGTAGAAGCGGTCGAAGCGGGTGCCGCCGGCCGCCAGCCGGTCCAGGTGCGGGGTGGCCACGTGCGGGTTCCCGTAGGCGCCCAGCGTGTCCACCCGGTGCTGGTCGGTCATCAGGAACAGCAGGTTCACTTGCCGTAGACCTTCGCGTAGGCGGTGCCGTCGTAGTAGGCCGAGGGGGCCGGCGCCTTCTTGACCTGGCCGGTTCCGACGAAGAAGTCGGTGAGGCCGCTGAGCCACTTCTCGACGGTGCCGTCCTTGGTCTTGGCGACCAGTTCCGCGGTGGTGAGCAGCTGCACGTTGGCCGCGTCGGCCTGCACCTGTGCCTTGCTGACCTGGAGCATGTCCGCCGCGAGGCCGATCGCCTCGTCCTTGTGCGCGACCCGCCAGTCGTTGGCCTGCTGGAGCACCCGGACGACCTTCTGGTCCCGCTCCGGATCGGCCTTGGGGCCGGAGACGAACGCGGTCGGGAAGGCGTGGTCGGGGAAGTCGCGGTCGGCGGCGAGTTCCACCAGCTTCGGTACGCGCTTCTTGATCGTGTCGATCAGCGGGTAGTAGAAGCCGGCGCCCTGGATCTGCCCGGCGGAGAAGGCCGACACGAGGGTGGCCGGGTCCATCGCCACCTTCTTGATGTCCGAGGTGGTCATCCCCGCCTTCTGCAGCGCGAGGTTGAGGATCATCTCGCCCGACGTACCCTCGGGCACCGCCACCTTCTTGCCCTTGAGCCCCTGCATCGAGGTGATGCCCGGCTGGGCGATCACCCGGTCGGCGAAGGTGAGGGTGTCGATCGCGATCACCCGGGCCTTGCCGGTCGCGGGCAGCCACAGCGCGCCCGGGCCGATGTAGCCGTAGTCGAGGTCGCCGGCGCCCAGCGCCTGGATCTGGATCGGGCCGTTGGTGAAGACCTTGACGCTCGCGCTCAGGCCCGCCTTCTTCCACAGGCCCTGCTTGTCGGCTATCGCCAGCAGGCTGGAGCCGTTGAAGTCGCCGATGTAGCCGAAGCGGACCTTGGTGCCGCCACCGGAGCCGCCGGACCCGCCGGAGGAGCAGGCGGTCGCGGTGAGTGAGAGCGCGGATGCGGACAGTGCGGTGACGAAGCCGCGACGGCTCATCGGGGACATGGGGCGTCCTTTCGGGGTGCTCAGCGGGTGAGGTGGGTGCGGGTCACGCGGGGTGCGGGTCGCAGCGGGTGCGCGGTGGTTCAAGAGAGGGCCCGGCCCGGGAAAGCGGGATCAGGCGTCCGCGTTCGCCGGGGCCTGGTGGTAGACGGAGTGCCAGACCTGGTTGCGCAGCGCGGCGAAGTCCGCGGAGAGCCGGATCTCCTCGGTCCTGGGATAGGGCAGGTCCACGTCGATCACGGTGTGCACGCGTCCGGGCCGGGCGGCCATCACCACGACCCGCTGGGCGAGGTAGACCGCCTCCTCCACGTCGTGCGTGACGAACAGGACGGTGCGCCGCTCCTTGGCCCAGGTATCCAGCAGCCGGTCCTGCAACTGCACCCGGGTCAGCGCGTCCAGCGCCCCGAACGGCTCGTCCATCAGCAGCACTTCGGGGTCGACCGCGTAGGCGCGGGCGATGGCGCAGCGCTGCTTCATCCCGCCCGACAGGGTCTTCGGCAGGGCGTCGGCGAAGTCGGACAGGCCCACGAGCTCGATCGCGTGGTCGGCGCGCGCCCGGCGTTCCCTGGCCGGCATCGAGGTCAGCCGCAACCCGAACTCGACGTTCCGGCGCACCGTCAGCCACGGGAACAGCGCGTACTGCTGGAAGATCACCCCGCGGTCGGGCCCCGGTCCGGTGACCGGCCGGCCGTCCACGGACACCTCGCCCGCGCTGGGCTCGACCAGCCCGGCGGCCATGCCGAGCAGCGTGCTCTTGCCGCAGCCGGACGGCCCGACGACGGTGACGAACTCCCGCTCCTCGATGTCCAGCGTCACCCCGCCCAGCGCGGTGAAGGTCCCGTTCTTCACCGGGTACGTCCTGACGGCGTCCCGGAAGGAGATCTTGTGCGTCATCGTCGCTCCTGCCAACCGGTGAGACGCCGCTCGGCGAGCAGCAGCAGCCGGTCCATGACCAGGCCGAGCACGCCGATGGTGATCAGTCCCACGAAGATCGTGTCGAGGTCGTAGTACGTCTCGGCGTGCTGCATCCGGAAGCCGAGTCCCTCCTGCGCGGCGATCAGCTCCGCGGCCACCAGGGTCGACCAGGCCGCGCCCAGCCCGATCCGCATGCCGACCAGGATGAACGGCGCCGAGGCGGGGATGACCACCTTGAGGAAGACCGTCCGGTCCTTCGCACCCAGCACCCGCGCCGCGTCGATGAGGGTGCGGTCGACGTCCAGCACGCCCTGGAAGGTCGCGACCACGCTGGACAGGAACGCGGCCATGAAGATCACGAAGATCTTCGGTGTCTCCCCGATGCCCAACAGCACGACGGCGAGCGGGATGAGGGCCAGCGGCGGCACCGTGCGGAAGAACTGGATGTACGGCTCGAACAGGCCCCGCGCCACCGGGTACCAGCCCATCAGGAACCCGACGACGACGGCGAGCGCGGTGCCGAGCAGGAAGCCGACGAGCACCCGGCGCAGGCTGGCGGCGATGTCGCCCTCCAGCGTGCCGTCGCCCAGGAGTTGGCTGGCCCGCCGTCCCACCGCCACCGGGCCGGGCAGGTCGTGCACCCCGCGGGCGGCCAGCAGCGCCCACACACCGAGGCCGATCGCGACCGCGATCAGGTTCAGCACCAGGCGCGGTACGCCACGGCGCCGGACCCGCGGGTCGGGCGGGGCGGTCGCGGCCCCGTCGGAGGGCGCCCCCGCGGGCGGTGCGGCGTCCTTCCGGCTCGTCACCAGGTCCATCGTTGCCTCGTTCCGCTCGCGGCTGCTCATCGGGTGCTTCGGGGTTCGCCGACGCTGCCCGCGTCCCGCTGGGCCTTCGGTGCGGCGGATCGGGTGCGGGTCGCAGGATCCGTGGGCGCCGCGGGGGGCGTACGGGTGCGGGTGCCGGTCGGGAAGGCGGCCGACGACGCTGTCGGGGCCGGCTCGGTACCCGCGGCGTCGGGTACGGCGGGGTAGCGGTTCAGCAGGGGTGACTCCCGCAGCACGAGCGCGATGCCGCCGAGCGCGGCACCGACCTCCCCCAGCGCGGCGGAGCGCAGGTCGATCCGGTCGCGGGACACGGGCAATATGCGGGCGGACAGCGCGCGCTCGATCGGGTCCGTCAACGCCGTTCCCGCGGCGGCGAGTTCGCCACCGACGACGATCACCCCGGGGCCGATGGCATTGCACACCGCGGCCAGGACCGTGCCGACCTGCCACCCCACGGTGGCGAACACGCCGACCGCGGCGTCCTCGCCGTCGCGCGCCGCCGCGGTCAGCGCCGCGATGTCGTCGGCGCGGCCCCCGGCCGCGCGGTGTGCGTCCAGCACCGCCCCCACGGAGGCGACGGTCTCCAGGCAGCCGGTGCCCCCGCACTCGCAGGGGGCGCCGTCCGGGTCGACGGTGATGTGGCCGAACTCGCCGGACAGGCCGTGGGCGCCCCGGTGCAGCGCGCCGCCGACCACCAGCCCGCCGCCCACACCGTGCGACAGCCGCAGGTACAGGACGTCCTCGCCGCCCGCGGCCGCGCCCCAGGTCGACTCGGCGAGCGCGGCGAGGCGGGTGTTGTTGTCCACGAGCACCGGGACCCCGAAGTGGTCCCGCAGCAGGCGGGAGACGGCGCCGGGGTCTTCCGGCGGCCGGGCGGTCGTATCGGTGGGGTGTGCGGGCGACGCGACCTCTGCGGCCGGTTCCGCCGGGTTCTCCGGGGTGCCCCCTGCCGCACCCGTTCCCTTGTCTCCCGCCGTGGCCGCCGTCCCGGACCCGGACCCTGCGTCGGACCCGCCCTTCCCCACCAGCGCGACCGCCGGGGCCTGGGCCGGTCCGACGACGGGTCCGGGTCCGACGACCGGCCCGACCATCCCGACCCCGATGGCACTGAGCGCGTCCAGCCGGAGCGAGTCCCCGGCCAGCTTCCCGATCAGCCGCTCGGCCAGCTCGACCCGGTCGGCCCAGCTCAGATCGGGACCGTGCGGTTCACTCGCCGAACCGACCACCTCGTGCGCGACGTTGACCGCCGCGACGTGCACGGCCCGCCGCGCGAAGTCGATGCCGATCGCCTGCCCGGCCTCCGGGTTGAGGGCGAGCCGCTCCACCGGCCGGCCCCGCTTGCGCTGCCCCGCCTCCGGCGCCGACGCGACCACCGCGCCGTTGGCGACCAGCGCGCCCACGATGTCGTAGAGCGTGGTGCGCGACAGACCGCAGCGCGCACCCAACTCGCCCCGGCTCAGCGGTCCGTGCGTGCGCAGCAGGTCCAGCACCAGTTGCTCGTGGCCCCGGCGCAGGCGGGACAGGAGGCCGTCTTGTTGCTGCATGCCGACAGGATGCGGACCCGCCGATTTTTTCGTCAATGCTCCGGAAAAAAGAACTCGGCGCCGCCGGTTCCGGGTCCGGGCGGCAAGTCACCACGTCAGAAAGGGTTCTGGCGCTTCGTCAGCTCTCCCGTCGCGACCTGATCCTTATCACCGGGGTTACGTTCCCTTCACGGGCGTTCACAATCGGGCGTCCGCGAAGGGGCGTTCTCACACGTCGCGGACGCAGCGGAACCCGAGGTTGCCGGTGGTGCTGTCGGGGGTGTTGGAGGTACGGGCGGCGACGCGGTAGCGGTTGCAGTAGGAGTGATGGCACAGGTACGAGCCGCCGCGCATCGCCCGCGAGGTGCCCCGGGCGGGGCCTGTCGGGTTGCTGCGCCGGCCGGCCGGGTGGTCGGTGGTCCACCAGTCGGCGCACCACTCCCACACGTTGCCCGCCATGTTGTAGAGGCCGAACCCGTTGGGCGCGAAGGTGTCCACCGGGGCGGTGCCCTCGTACCCGTCCTCGGCGGTGTTCCTGGTGGGGAAGCGCCCCTGCCAGATGTTGCAGCGGTGCTCGCCGCCGGGCAGGAGTTCATCGCCCCACGGGTACCGGCGCTGCTCCAGGTCGCCCCGGGCGGCGTACTCCCACTCGGCCTCGGTCGGCAGGCGGCCGCCGGCCCACCGGCAGTACGCGTCGGCGTCCGCCCACGACACGTGCACGACGGGGTGCGCCACGAGGTCGTCCACGCCGCTGCCCGGCCCCAGCGGTGCTCGCCACCACGCCCCGGGCACCCCGCACCACCACGGCGTGCGCTCCGGCCGGGCGGCGCCCCGGCGCAGATGCGCGGGCAGGAAGCCGGCGAACACGTACGACCAGCCGAAGCGTTCGGCCTCGGTGACGTAGCCGGTGTCGGCCACGAACGCGGCGAACCGCCGGTTCGTCACCGCGTGGGCGTCGATCCGGAACGCCCGCAGGGTCACCTGGCGCACCGGGCCCTCGCCGTCGTCGAGGAACCCCTCGGCGTCGTCGGTGCCCATCAGGAAGGTGCCGCCCGGCAGGAGCACCGAGCCGTCCGGGCCGTGCCCCTCCCCCGGGCCGGCCGTCCCCGCCGGACCGCCGACCGCTCCCGCTTCCGAGGCCGCACCCGGTGGCGTACCGAGCACCACGAACTCACCGGGACCGCCGCCGCGCCCGGGTGCGCAGCAGGACGGAGGATGCGGTACGGCCTCGCTCATATGTCGGTCCCCACTTCCGTGTAGACCGCAGATGATATGCCCGGGTGCCGGCGGGCCTCCCCCGTCCAACGCTCTGACCAGGCACGGGGCAAACAGCACGGGATCAGGGAGGGGAAGGAGTCATGGGGCACGCGCCCGCGCCGACGGAGCGGGAGTGCGGGCGGGTGGCTTCCCGGGCTCCGGCGCTCCGGCGCTCCGGACAGCCTGCATCGCGTCCTGTACCGGTCACGAACGCTCGCCCGACCGCCCGTCCGCGACGGTGGAAGATCGTGTTCCTTGCGGCGCCTGTCGTTGCCTGATAGGACTATGACGCACCGTTACGTCACATGTTCGATACCGCGGGGGTTCATGTGGTCGCCACGGGCCTTCCCCAGGGGCCACGGCGGTGTCCGGGCGCTCCCCACCGCCCCCGCCGGCGTCTTCCCGCCGTCGCCAGGCGGTCGACCCAGCACGGGCTGGTTCTCGCCGCCGTCGCGCTGACCGTGCTGTTGTGTGCGACGGCGCTGTCCGCCCTGGTCGCGGTGGCAGGTGGTTCGGTCGACTCCGAGGCGGTCCGGAAGCTGACCGCCGACCTCGACGCGCAGGTGTCCGTCAACGCGTCCTTCCGGACCGGCGGAATGGCGGCTGCCGATCAGGGGGTTCGAGCCGCGGGCGCCAGGGTGTTCGACGGTGTGCCGCAGCATACCTACGTCGGGTTGCTGGGCACTGCGCCCGTCTCGGTGGTGGGTGTCGACGGGGTCGCGGGCGCGCCGCGCGGTCCCGGCGGCAGCGGACTGCACCCGGTCGCGGTGCAGGATGCGGGCAGGTTCGGACGTCTGGTCGCCGGGCGTTGGCCCGCCGGTACGGCGGACGCCTCGGCCGACGCGTTCACCTCCCTGCCCGCTGTCCGGGTCTCCACCGGTTCCACCGCCCCGGTGGACGCGGCGGTGCCCCAGCCGCTGGCCGAACGCCTGGGGCTCAGGCCCGGTTCCAGCCTCCGCTTACAGGATCTCTCCGGCCGCGCGGTCACCTTGCGGATCTCCGGCGTCTTCCGTGCGGCCGGTGCCGTCGGGTTCTGGCCCGCCATGGCCGGGGACCTGACCGAGGGCGAGAGCGCCAGCCAGAAACTGCTGCTGGTCCCGGCGGCGGCGCTGAACGGCAACGCCGTCCTGAACGGGCAGTTGACGGTGCGTTGGACCATGCAGCCCGACTTCTCGGGCCTCGACACGGGGGACCTGGCAGGGCTGCGCAATCGGGTCCGCAATTTCACCGGCAGTCGGAGCGACGTGTCGGTGTTCCGGGGGAAGAAACCTTCCTTGGACGACCTGGCCGTGTCGTCCGGTCTTCCGGAGGCGATCGACGACCTGGCGGTGCCGACCGTGGCGGCCCGATCCGCGCTGTTCATGCCGAGCGTGATGCTGGCGGTCCTCGCCCTTGCCGTCTTGATGTTGACGGCGCGTCAGATGACCGTGCACCGGCGTGGTGAGCTGGCCCTGCAGCAGGCACGGGGCGCCGGCACCCTGCGCCTGCTGCGCGGCGCGGCAGCCGAATGGGCTCTCACCGGTATCCCTGCCGCTGTTGCCGCACCGTATCTGGCCGGGCTGCTGCATCCTGGCAGCCGAGGTCCTGACGCCTGGGCGACGGTGGCTCTGACCCTGCTGGTGCACGGCGTGGCGGGGCTGCTGTCCGTGCTGCCGTCGATGCGGTTGCGGGTGGTCCGAGGCGCCCGGGCCGCTGTCGCGCAGCGGCTGGGTGCCGATCTGGCGCTGCTGGCCCTCGCGGTCCTGGGGTATCTGGAGCTGCGGCGGCACCGCTCGCTGATCGCCGGCGGCCTCGGGGGCCGCGTGTCGGTGGACCCCGTGCTGGTCCTGGTGCCCACCTTGGCGAGCGGGGCAGCGGCACTCCTGCTGCTGCGGCTCCTGCCGCTGACTTCCCGGTTGCTGGACGCGTTCGGTCGCCGCAGCCGGGGTCTGGTGCTCGCCCTCGCCGGTTGGCAACTGAGCCGTCGTGCCGCGCACCACGCCGGCCCCGTGGTGCTGATGTGCCTGGCCGTGTCCGTCAGCGCTTTCGCCACCACCGCGCTGGCCTGCCTGGGCGGCCTCGCGTCCGAGCAGGCCGCGTTCACGGTGGGCGCGGACGTCAGGATCGATCCGGACCAGCAGGACGACTACCCCGCCGCGGCACTGAGCGCCGCCTATCGCGCGTTGCCTGCGGTAACGGACGTGGCACCGGTGACCCGAGCAGGCGCGAACCTGCCCGGCGGGGCCACCGAGGAACTGGTCGGTACCACCGCCGTTTCCGCATCCCGCACACCCTCGTCGGCCGCCTTCGGGATCACCATCCCGGGGCGCCCGACCGCGCTGCTGCTGGACGAGAGGGTACGCAGCGACGGCAGCACCGCCGCGCCGCGTCTGGAACTGACCGTTCAGGACGCGGCCGGCCTCGACAGCACGCTGCCCGTGATCCTGCCTGCCGCCGACGGGGCACGGCACATCGTCGTGGTCCCCCTGGACGTCCCGCTGAGCGGCGGCCACCCGCGCGCGTACCCGCTGACGGTGACCGCCGTGACCGTCCTGCCCCAGCCGAAGGTGCGCCCCGCGCTCCTGGACCTGGACGTGATGCGAGTCGGCTCACGCGGCACCGCGGACAGGTGGGCCACTCCCCTGCCGGCCGGACAGGTCTGGGCCGACAGCACCGAAGACGCCCCGGACGCCACCGCGGCGGCCTGCAAAGGGAACACGTCCGGCCTCTACCTCTACGGCACTGCGGGCGTGTGCTCGATTCGCCACGGTGGCCCCGACGCGCTCCGGACCACCATCAGCACCGGCCTCAAGGGGCCCCCGGCAGCCGAAAGCGACCTCCCCGGCACGGCCGACACCGACACGCAGCCGGGCAGCCAGGTCAGACTCGTGGCGAGCTCCGCCGGCGGACCGGCTCCGCTTCCGGTTCGGGCCGACGCCCAGGCGCTGCACGACGCCCACCTCGCCGTCGGCAGCACCACCACGCTGGACCTGGGCGGCGGCAGACCGGTGCCCGCCAGGATCGTCGGGCGGGTCGACTCGCTGCGCGGACTGGGTCGCGGGCAGGGGCATCTGATCGCCGACCAGCGCAGGCTCGCCAGTGCGCTGACGCTTGCGGGCGCACCCCAGCAGGACCCCGCGTTCTGGTGGATCGGCAGCACCGACGGTGCGCGCACGGCCGCAGCCGCGCAGTCGCAGCCCGCTCTGGGCCGTGTCACGACCACGGCGCACACCGCCGCGGCGCTGGAGGCCGACCCGTTCCGCAGCGGGCTGCGCCGGATACTGGAACTCATCCGATATCTGGCCCCCGGTTTCGCGATCATCGCCTTCACCGTCCACGCGGTGATCTCCGCGCGGCGGCGACAGAGGGAGTTCGCCCTGCTGAGAGCGATCGGCGTGGGCTCGCGGAACCTGTCCTCGCTGCTGGGCGCGGAGCAGCTGGGTCTGACACTGTTCGCGGTGGTCCCGGGAGCGCTGATGGGCATGGCACTGGCGACAGCCGTGCTGCCGCTGGTCACTGTGGACGACACCGGCCAGGCCCCGTATCCGCCCCTGCCGCTGGTCGTGCCCTGGCGCACTGTGGCGGTGACCGCCGCGGTGACCGCTCTTGCCGTCAGCGCGGTCGTGCTGGCGCTGGCCAGCCTGCTGGCTCGGGTGGACCTGGTGCGCGTGCTGCGGGCAGGGGACGACCGTTGAGGCGCACGGCCGGACACGACGGGAAAGGGCGGACGGCGATGCGCCGCTCAGTACGGGCACCGCGATGACGCTGCGCTTGATACGCAGGGAGACCAGGGGCGATCTACCGCTGCTGGCCTGCTTGGCGGTGCTGGTTCTGGCGTTGACGGGAATGTGTGCATGGGCTCCCGCCGTTGCGGGCCGCCAGGAGGACCGAGCGCTGCGGCAGCGGATCGCCGCCGCGCAGACCCAAGCCTCCTTGATCCGCGTGAGCACAGTGCCGGAAGTCTTCAACTCCGGCCCGCCCAGCGTCAACATGGCAAGCCTGCTCAGCGACGGCCGCACTCTGGTCCATCGGCTCAGCGGCTCAGCGGCGCGCCACGTCACCCTCGCCGGCAGCGGGAGCTACGAGTACAACCAGGCGACGCTCACCTCGCCGCATCCGCCGGGACCGGCGATCACCAGCGCCAAGTTGGCGATCAGCGATCTGCCGCAGGCGAAGGCCCACCTGCGCTATGTGAGCGGCCACGCCCCGGCCGACCGCACGCCGCTCGGCACAGCGCCGCAGATCGGATTGTCGCAGGCCACCGCGCAGGCCCTGGGGGTTCGCGTCGGCAGTCGGCTCGGACTGGACTTCGCGAGTCCGCGCGCCGGACTGCCGGCTTCCCACGCGGTGCTCCTGGTGAGCGGAGTCTTCCGTCCGGCGTCCGGGGCCGACGACTTCTGGAGCAGTTGGCAGACGGTGGCCCAGCCGCTGCGGTATCCCGCTCAGAACGCCGCCGGCAGCGTTCTCGCCGTAGCCGGCCTGGTCGGCACCGATGCCGCCGACTGGCTGGCCAACGCCGGGGTGTCCGGCCCGTCGGTGACCTGGGAGATGCACGCCGACCTGCGCCGGGCGGCACTCGACCGGGCCCGCGCGCTGAGCGGGCCCCTGTCCCGCTACGGCGTGGACCTGGACACCGCACTCTGCCGCGGAACCGACGAGTTCACCGGCGGCGAGAGCTGCCAGGTCGGCGGCCAGCGCACCGGGCCGCTGGTGGTGGCCGACGCCCTGACCCCGCTCCTCGACACCTTCACCACGCAGGACCACCAGGCCAGGGCGCTCGCGACGTTCGCGATCGACTCGCTGGCCGCCGTCTCCTTGGCGACCGCGGTGGTCGCGGTCCGGCTGCTGCTGCGCCGCCGTGGGCCGCATCTGCGGCTGCAGCGCGCGCGAGGCGCGTCCACGGTACGGCTGGTCCTCCTGCGCAGCGCCGTGACATGGCCGGTGGTACTTATCGCAGCCCTGCTCGGCTGGGCGGGCGGCCGGTCCCTTGCTCCCACCGGAACGTCCGGGTCGCCGCAACCGATGGCGGCCGCCCTCGCCGCCGCGACGGTGGCGCTGGCGGTGTCGCTGATGACCTGGCTCGCGGTGCGCGAACCGCGCGGTCCCCGTCGACGCCGGCGCCCGCGCCGGACCGTCGCCGGCGGCCGGCGCGTGGTCATGGAGACCACGGTGCTGCTCGCGGCGGCCGCAGGCGTGGCCGCGCTGCGATCGCAGGGACCCGACCCGGTGCTGGGCGCGGTACCGGTACTGGTCGCCCTGGCCGCTGCTCTGGTCCTGCTGCGGATCCACCCGCTCGCGCTGCGCCTTCTGGCCCGGCGGACCCGTCGCGGCAAGGGCGCGGTGGGCTTCGTCGCCGTATCCGGGGCCGCCCATGATGCGCCGGCGACCGGGCTCGCCCTGTTCGTCATGGTCCTGACCCTGGGAACGGCTGTGTTCGGTGGCTTGGTGCAGCACACGATCGGCGATGGCCTGGCCGCGGGCGCGGCCTGGAGCGCCGGCGCCGACGCCTGCGCGATCACCCCAGGGAGCACGACGCCGGCACCGGGCACGCTGAACGGCACCGCCGGGATACGTACGGCTCTTCAGCACCTGCACACGCTCGACCTGGTGGGAGACGCCGACGGCGCAGAGATCTCGCCGGTCGCGGTGATCACCGTGGATCCCCGGCAACTGGTCGCCGTCGCCCCGCGTTCGCCACTGGCCGGTGCCCTGCTGTCCGCGTTGACCGCCTCGCCGCGGACGCCGGGCGGCAGGGGTGTCGCGCTCCCTTCCGTCGTCTCGCCCGCCCTGCGTGCGCGGGAGGCCGGCGGCGGCTTCACCTCGACCATCCAGACCCACGGCCGTCCTGCCGTGCACCTCTCGTTGAACCCTGTCGGCACCCTCACCGCGGCGGACCTGCGTGACCCTCTGCTCGGACCGGTTTCGGAACAGGTCACCCCCGGGACCCCGATGCTGATCACCACTGCCTCCGCCGAGCACCTGATGCCGCAGCAGTCCTCCGGAAGCACCGTCCTACTGCTCCACGGCGAGGGTGACGCCGCCACCAGCACCACGGCACTGCGGTCGGCGGCGACCACGGCGCTCGGGCCGCTGGCGCAGGTGCGCACCCGCTCCCAAACGCTGGCTGCCCTGCGCGACGACGGCCTGACCCAGGGGCTCGGGAACATCTACGCCACCACCTCGGCCCTGGCCGCCCTCACCGGCCTGCTCGCGGTCGCCCTGGATCTGATCCTCACCTCGGGCGAGCGCAGCCGCACCACCTCGTTGCTGCGCACTCTCGGGCTGGGCGGCAAGGAGGCCGGCGCGGTGAACTTCCTGCAGATGCTCCCGTTCGCAGGGGTCTCGGCATTGGGCGGCGCCCTTGTCGGCCTGCTCGAACCGCGACTCATGGCGCAGACCCTGAACCTGGGTCAATTCACCGGCGGACCCGGCCGACCGCCCCTGCGGACCGACTACTCTCTGACTCTCGTCCTCGTCGGCGGCGCGATCCTGCTGGTTCTCGCCGCCGCGGCCACGGAGACCGTCCTCGCACGCAAACGCCGCCTGGCCGCCGTACTACGCGTCATGTGAACGCCTGCTCATCGCTTCTTCATGTCGCTCCCGTCGCTCTCCGCGCTGCTGCCGCCCTCCGCGGCAGACGCCTGCCGCGCGGCTGCGTCGGGCCACACTCCGACGTGATCGGCTTCCAAAGCCAGCCGCACCCGCTTGCGCAGGTGCAGGCGCTCGGTGAACTCGCGCGGGATCTGGAGCCGTCCGTTGCGGTCCAGCACTGCGTACTCCTCCGCGGTGACGGAGCCGACGCCGTGCTTGTCGGTGGACACGCGTCGCAGCACCTCGGTCGAGGTACGGCCGTTGCGGATCCGCACGGTGCGCTGGACCTGCTCGGACACCAGAGCGTCGTGGGTGACCACGACAACGGTGACGCCCAGGTCCTCGTTGGCACGGCGCAGCGCGGCGAAGATCTCGTCGCTGGTGGCGGTGTCGAGTTCACCGGTGGGTTCGTCGGCGAACAGGACCCTGGGCTCGTTGGCGTTGGCGACGGCGATGGCGACCCGCTGCTGCTCGCCGCCGGAGAGCGCGTCGGGATTGCGGTCGCGGCAGTGGCCGACGCCGAGCAGGTCGAGCAGTTCCTCTGCGCGGGCTCGGCGCCGGGAGCGCTTGACCCCGGTGTAGGTCATCGGAAGCATCACGTTCTCGGCCGCCGTGAGGTACGGCAGCAGGTTTCGCGCGCTCTGCTGCCAGACGAAGCCCACGGTCGAGCGCCGGTAGCCGAGCCGGTCACGGCGCTTCATCGCCAGCAGGTCGTGGCCGGCGACCTCGGCGGATCCGGCGGTGGGCACGTCCTGGCCGGAGAGGATGGCCAGCAGCGTGGACTTGCCCGAACCGGAGGCCCCGATCAACGCGATCATCTCTCCCTGGGACACGGCCAGATCAAGACCTTGCAGTGCCTGCACCTCGACGCCCTCGGTCTGGTAGATGCGCACCAGGTTCTCGCACACGATCAACCCCTCGTCGCGCTCCGGGACACCCGCCGCCCGGGCTCGTCGACTGAGTTCGTCCAGGTCCGGTGCCCCGGCTGGCTGCTCGTGAGTGGCCACGCGGTCCCCCGTGGAGGTGAAGTCTCGGAACGACCCGATCTGACAGCCGCCAGGCTAGTGCCGCAGTCCACCAAGTGCGGTATCCGCCGGATCGGTTGTCCGGCCGCCGGACTTCGGGGGATGCGCCGCCGACCGCACCGCGCTTCAGCCGCCGACGGCCGCCTTCAAGGCGTCCGCGGTGAGGAAGGACCGCAGGCCGATCCCTTCCGCGGCGAGCGCCTGCGCGCCGCCCTGCTGCCGGTCGATGACGCACAGGGCCTCAGCGATGTCCGCGCCCAGGGCGCGCAGTTCGGCGGTGGACAGGACGATCTGGCCGCCGCTGGTGACCACGTCCTCCACGACCAGCACCCGGCGCCCGGCGATGTCGGCGCCTTCGGCCAGGCGGCACGTGCCGTACGCCTTCGCCTCCTTGCGCACGAACGCGCACGGCAGGCCGGTGTGCCGACCGAGCGCGGTGACCACGGGAATGCCGCCCATCTCGAGTCCGGCCAGCACCTGCGTGTCCGGCGGGACGAGGACGGCCATCTCCCCGGCGATGGCGTCCAGGAGGACGGGATCGCTCTCGAAGCGGTACTTGTCGAAGTACTCCGTCGCGTGGCGGCCGGAGCGCAGGACGAACTCTCCGGTGAGGTGGGAGGTGGCGTGAATGCGGCGGGCGAGAGTGGAAGAGGTCACAGGACGGCAGTATCCCAGCAGCCGTCGTGCGCCCCGGGTCCTGAGTGCCCGTCATCACGCTTGCGGCCGCCGGCCGCGAGCCGCGATCGTGGGGCGGGCGGGCGGGCGCGCGCGCCGCGACTCCGTTTGCGAGGGAGCCTGGCGCATGCCTCATGCGCTGGTGCTCGCTCAACGCGGACGAGTCGCTGCTGTTCGACACGGACCTGCTGCGCGAATACGAACCGGCCCGCTCCGTCCTGGGCCTGAGCGACGAACGGCTCGCGGCGGTTGCTGCCGCCTCGATCACGGGTTCCGCCGCACCGAACGCGCTGAAGGAGGGTGCGGTGGAGCGGGTCGCCGCGTGGCTGCGTACGTCGTAACCCTGCCCATCGAGCAGGCGGTTGACGGGCACCCGTCCTTGCTCCCCACGAACAGCCGGAGCCGCCTCCCGGCCGCACCCGGCTTTCATCGGGTGCGGCCGGGAGGTGAGGGGTGCGAAGGAGCCCGTCACATGAAAGCGGCGTCGGGCCGGCTTACTTGTGGTTGCCGGTGAGCTCCGCGTCCTTCTCCTGGTTGTAGATCTCCTTGCCGGCCGCGTTGTAGGCGTGGACGTACGGGTTCGGCATCGCGGAGAAATGATGGGTGGCGGACGCCCCGGTGGAGAAGGCTGCGGTGTAGAGGAATGCGCCACCCGCCATGACCGCCGGGTACTCCTTCGGGTTGTCGCCGTAGCTGATGGTGATCTTGGCGACGCCCGAGGCGTAGTGCCCCGCACCGACCGAGACGTACCTGCCTTGGCCGGCCGGTTCGCCGATGGAGTCGAAGTACTCGACGATGTGGCCCGTCCCCCACAGGCGGTTGTTGATGAAGGTCGGCGGCACGTCCTGGCTGGTGCCCCGATTGCCCTTGGTCTCGCACTGCACGTACTGGCCTGCGGAGTCGACGGCGATGACCGTGCCGTCCCAGTCCCGCGAGGCGACCGGTGTGCGGACACCGATCACCGCGTGGTATCTCCGGGCGTCCGATCCGAGGCAGGAGGACAGGATCTTGGCGACGGTCCCTGCGTCGATCGGGGCCGTGGCCACGCTGGTGACGGTGGCGCCGCCGGGGGCAGGGGCCGAGGAGGGCGCCGAGCCGGTCCCGCCCGACGAGGAGGCCCGCGTCGGGCTCGGACCCGGTGACGTCGCAGCGCTGCTCGGGCTGCCGCCGCCGGCGGCCAGGACGGGTTTGGCGGCGGCGGTCCCCTGCCCGCCGAAGACGGCCACGGCCGCGATGCTCGCCGCCGCGACACCGGTCGCGACAACCAGCGGCACCCCCCACCTGCGCGGCAGCGAAGCGTGCTTGTCCTCCGGGTCGATCTTCATCAGTAGCTCCTCTCGGATCCGCCGGTGGTCCGGCAGATCACGATCGGGAGGAGGCGTCGGAACACCCTGCGCGTCATTCATCGTGCGACCTCCTCCGCAGTGACGGGTTTCTTCGAACTGGACGACGTCGCCGCCGTGGGTTTGCCGGAGAGGTCGGCACCCAGCCTGCGCCGTGCCCGGTGCAGCCTCGACTTCACGGTTCCGACCGCCACTCCCAGCGCCGCCGCGGCCGCCTGCTGATCCAGGCCGGACCACATGCACAGCTCGACGACCTCGCGCTCGTGGCGCGGGAGCCGGGCCAGCGCGCGATGGACCTGGGACATCCGACGCTCGTCGTCGACCAGTCCGGCGACACGGTCGGCGTGGTCGCCCACGGGTTCGTCATGCGAGACGAGCCGGTACAGCAGCGCCTCTGCCCGCCGCAACCGCCGTCTGGTGTTCGACAGCAGGCGATCGGCGATCCCGAGCAGCCACGGCAGAGCCGAATCACGGTCCAGCACGGTCTCCGACCGCCGACGCCACGCATGGAGGAAGACGGTCGCCGTGAGATCCTCCGCCTCGGACCAGTCGGCCGTCCGCCGGAACGCGTAGTTGTAGACGGTCTTCGCATGACGGTCGAAGATCCGGCCGAACGCCTCCCGGTCGCCGTCGACTGCCCGTGCCCACAACTGCCGGTCGGAGATCCCTCCCCCGGGTGCGGTGGGAACAGCGTCGTTCAGTTCCATGCCCTGTATGTGTCCGGCACCCGGCCGAAGGTTCCCGCCGTTCTCGTACCCGTGACACGAGCCGTCGGTGGGGCTGCCGGAGCCGGGGCGAGGCTGCGTGGGTCGCGGGGCTGTTTCAGGGCGTCAGGTTCGTGAGGACGGACACGCCCAGTGCGAGCAGGGCCAGGGCCTTGGCCACCTCCGTGGCCACGTGGAGGTGGCGGGCACGGGAGCGCGGGAGCTCTTCCCCGGCCAGCACCCGGCCGCACCGCGGCGGCGTGGTGGGTCTGCGGGAACGCCGTCGGTTCACCGTACGCGCCGTCACCTCCGGGTCGGGCGGCGTCGGACCGCGTCGGGCATGTCCCTCCGGAGGATCCCGCTGCGCCCGCTGCCGGCGTACGGATCACGGCGGCAGCGGACGCAACGGGCGCGCGGCGGGAGGGTGTCAGCCGGTCAGGGCCGCGCGCAGGTCACTCACCGGAAGGTCGAACACGATCCGCTGCCGTACCGGGTCGCTGGTGGGCCACTTGCCGTCCTTGTCGGCGGCCCACTCCGTCTGCACCCACGCCCGGCTCTGGTCGGACATGTACGTCATCCCCTCGGTGTGCTGCGCCCAGGTGCCCTGCCCGGTCGCGCTGCCGCCGGTGGACGTAGAGACGTGGGCCGCGGTCTGCGCGCCGGTGGCCGGCAACGGCACCCGCCAGGGCAGGCCCCGGGCCTGCGGTGATCCGAGGGCGTCGGCGGTGTAGATGACCTTCTCGCCGTTCTCGGTCTGGTCGAGGGTGCCCTGGATGCCGATGATGTCGGTGTCGTACACGTCGAGCGGGGCGGCGGTGCCCGAGCTGTTCACCGCGAGGGGCATGGCGTCGCCGGCCGGGGCGAGCTGGTACCGCCAGATCCGGGAGGTCGCGTCGGTGGCGCCGCTGGAGACCCACTCGTTGGCGACCAGGGTGTACGGGCTGCTGGAGCGGTCCATCGACAGCCCGTCGAAGCACGGCAGGCGGCCGTCGCTGTGGTCGGTGTAGTTGCAGGACGCGTCGACGCTGTACGACCCGATCGCCGGCCAGAAGTACTGGTAGCCGTCCGCGGACGTCTCGCTGCCGTCGTGGCCGATCCAGGAGGCGTCGGTGTTGGCCTGGTAGATGTGCTGGGTCGAGAAGACGTAGATGGCGTTGTGGTGCGCGTCCCCGTCGAGCGACGCGGTGATCAGGAGTTTGTCGCCCCACCAGACCATGCCGCCCATGTGGGACCCGAAGCGGGCGAAGTCGGTGCCGCCGTCGGTGGGGATGACGGGCAGCACCCAGCGGTAGCCGTCCTTGTTCGCCGACCCCGCGGTCTCGTTGATCAGCGCGAGGCGCCCCATCGCGGGTGAGGTGTTTGCGCTCCCCCATCCCGACACGACGACACGGTCGGTGCCCCACAGCCCGTCGCCGTCGGCGTCGCCCGAGGAGGTCATGCCCTGCGGCGACCAGTACTGCGTGGTGGCGTCGCCCTCGTCCCAGCAGTAGGTGCTGTCCGCCGCGACCGTGGGCGTGCTGGGCGCGGTCGCGGCCTCGGAGCTGGTGCACGCGCTGCTGCCGATGGCGTGCAGGTGGTGGTTCACCGTGTTCACGACGGTATCGACGCTGGTGTTGGTGAAGGTGGCGTCCATCGCCGACACCGTGGCGTCCGAGACCGGGTGCACGCTGAGTTGGAGCCGCGCGGCAGCGGCGGCGGAGGCGCGGGTAGCGGCTCCCGGCGTGGTGGCCGACGCGGGGGTGGCCGCGGCGGTGGACACCCGCGGCGCCTGCCCCGACGAGGCCGCGTCCCGCACGCCCGAGGTCGCGCCGGCCGGCGTCAGCGTCACCGCGCCCAGCGCGAGCGCGGCGATCCCGACGGCCATGAGCCGGCCGCCCATCCGCCACCCCCGGCCCCGCCTTGCGCGTCCAGCCGTCAATGCCCCCGCCTCAGCCTGAGTTGGCGTCCGTCCTGGTCCCCTGAACTCGCCGTGGTTCCTCCGCACGGTGCCCCCGTCTCCGTCGCCGCCGCCGAACAGGCGCCGACGACGCCCGTGCACGGCGTGAACTCCGCTTGATGTGGAGCGAGTCAGTGTAGGCCACCAGCGGAGGGACGGGACCGTACGTGCGCAGCAACGGAGTTGAGGGTCCTGGGACCGCAGGGTCCGGTGATGCGCGCTCCGCACTTCGTGGTGGTCGCAGCATCCGTCCAGCGTGACGACGACGGAGTACTGAGAGCACACATCCTGCGTATCGCCGATGGGACGGGCAGCACCGGGTCCGACGGGCTCCGGCGCCCTCGGGTGTCGAGCCGCCGGGCGTACGGCCCGCGATGGCATCCGCCCGATGCACGCGGCAAGATACCGGGCATGGACGAGGGGGTGGCGGCGGTCCTCGCGGCATGCGTCGCGGGGGCCGCGGGGGCCGTAGGTGCAGCGGTGGGGGCGAGGGCCGCGGGCCGCGCCGCACGCGAACAGGCGGCGCACGAGCAGGCGTTACGGGCCGTGGGCGCGGCGATCGACGCGATCGATGTCGCGTGCAACGCCTTTCACCAGAAGGGATACGTGGCGATACAGGCGGCGCTCCATTTCGAGGCGGCGGTGGTCGACGGGCAGGAGAGCGCCGCGCTGGAACTGGCCTTCCGCGCCTGCGTGGGCGAGGCCGTGGCCGCGACCCACGAGGTGAGATGGTGCCACGCCGCTCTGGAGGAGCCGGCACGGGAGTGGTGCGAGGCGATCTCGCTGATCGGGATGGCCATGCGCGCCCTGCGAGCGGTCAACGGCGCGGTGCACGACCCCGATTCGCCCGAGTACCGGCGGTGGAAGCGGGCCTGGCTGCTGGAGAAGGAGGCCCTGCACGCCTTCCAGCGGGCCGTCGGGGACGCGAAAGAGCGCGCAGGTGGTCCCGTCGTGAGCGTGCCGAACGGTCCCTGCGGTGGCGGGTGGACGCAAGGCCAGGGGTACGCGCGCCGGGATGGTGCAGCCGGGGCGCCGCCGCCCCGTTCCGTGGGGCCCGAGGTGGGGCGTCAGGCGCCGGATGGGAAGAAGCGGCCCGCGCTCGGGTGGTCCTGGGCGCCGTCCACGCAGATGTTCGCGCCGTTCACGCCGCCGGCCCGGGGCGAGAGCAGGAAGCAGGCGACATCCGCCACCTCCTGGAGATCGACCAGCCGGCCGGCGGGGAAGTCGTCGCGGGCGAAGGCCTCGAACTGGTCGGGGCGGTTGTCGCGGAACCAGGCCCAGCCGCCGCCCTCGAACATCACCGAACCCGGGCTGAGCGCGTTGACGCGGATGTTGCGCGGCCCGAGTTCCTGGCCCAGCGTGGCGGCGAGGTGGATCTCCGCGGCCTTCGCCGACGCGTAGGACGACTTGGGGCCGGGCTTCCACCCGGTGATCGACGCGACCACCAGCGCGCTGCCCCCGCCCCGCCCCTCGAAGTGCGGCACCGCGGCGCGCACGGCGTGGGCGGCGTGCAGGACGTTCACCTGGTAGGTGCGCAGCCAGTCCTCGGGGGTGGAGTCCAGCAGCCCTCCGCCGTGGGCACCGCCGGCGTTGGCCACGAGCAGGTCGAGTCCGCCCATCCGCTCCGCGGCCTCGTCGACCGCGCGGCCGAGCGCGTCGGGATCGGTGACGTCGGCCTGGACGCCGGGCAGCCCGCACTCCTTCAGCCGTTCGGGATCCCGGCCGCAGACGGTGACCTCCACGCCCTCCTTCTGCAACGCCAGGCCGATGGCCAGCCCGATGCCGCCGCTTCCACCGGTGATGAAGGCCGTCCGCCCCGCGAGTCCCAGATCCATGGGCGCAGCCTGTCAGCAGAGCGCGGAACGATCAAGGGTCGTCCGCAGGCGGACGGTCCGCGGGGGCGCGGGGTGGCGGATCCCGCGGGGACGCCGGCCCGCGAGGTCGCCTCAGGCCCCTACGGGGACGTCCTGCGGCGCGCGGGCGCCCAGCAGCGCCAGGCAGTTCGCCCACAGAGCGTCCAGCCGGCGGGTGTTGTTGTAGAGCTTGGCGAAGAGCACTTGGCCCTCCAGCTGGGCGACGACCGAGCGCGCGGCCTCCCGGTCGTCGGTGGCGGTGATGTCACCGCGCTCGCGGGCCTCGCCGACGACCGACTCGACCATGTCCACCTGGGCGTCGAAGACCTGCTGGAGCCGGATCCGGATGGGCTCGGTCTGGTTGCTCAGCTCCAGCGTCAGGTTGCCGAACATGCACCCGGACACGGTGCCGCAGCTGCGCTGGCCGGAGCGCTGGGCGTGCTCGGTCTCCTCGAACAGCTGCCGCAGCCGCAGCAGCGGCTCCGCGTCCCCGCGCAGCACCCGGGCCCAGTCGCGCTCCTGCGCCGCCCACTGCTCGTCGATCACGGCGAGCGCCAGCGTCTCCTTGGACTCGAAGAAGTAGTAGAAGCTCCCCTTCGGCACGCCGGCGGCCTTGCAGATCTCGGCGACGCCCAGCGCGGAGTAGCCGCGCAGCTCGATGAGCGACTGCGCGGCGGCGAGGATCTTCTCCCGTGCCTCACTCGTACGTCCCATACCGGTCAGTGTACGACCGGTCGTCTACCCGTGGAAGCGGGTCACCGGTCAGCCGGCCGCCGGTCGGCTGACCGACGGCCGGCTGCGCGTCGGACGACCGCGGCCGGGTGCCCGCTCACGGCCGCGTGGGAGCCGGCCGGGCGGAGGGGCGCACCCGGTCGGGGGGGTGGATCGTGCCGCTGGTCCCGGTGAGCGGAAGGCCGCTGCGCCCGTGCCGGTCGGAGACGATCTCGGCGGCGATGGACAGCGCGGTCTCCTCCGGGCTGCGGGCCCCCAGGTCCAGTCCGAGCGGGCTGCGCAGCCGGGCCAGCCGGGTCTCGTCCAGCCCCACGGCCCGCAGCCGGGCCAGCCGGTCGTCGTGGGTGCGGCGCGACCCCATGGCGCCGACGTAGGCGACCGGCAGGCCCAGCGCGCGCTCCAGCAGGGGCACGTCGAACTTCGGGTCGTGGGTGAGGACGCAGATCACCGTCCGGGCGTCGACGTCGGCCGTGGCGAGGTAGCGGTGCGGCCAGTCCACCACCACCTCGACGCCCGCCGGGAAGCGGGCCGGCGTGGCGAAGACCGGGCGCGCGTCGCACACCGTGACGCGGTATCCCAGGACCGAGCCCAGCCGGGCGAGCGCGGCGGCGACGTCGACCGCCCCGAACAGCAGCAGGCGGGGGGCGGGAACGCTGGATTCCACCAGCAGCCTCGTGGCGTGGCCCGGCCAGGGCACCAGGGGTCCCGTCGTGCCCGCGGCCAGGAGCTCGCGGGCCCGGTCGCCGGCGATCCGGTCGAGCTCCGCGGCGCCGAGGCTCCCCCGGTCCGGGTGGTCGGGGCGGACCACCAGCGCCCGGCCCGGCCCGGCGGCCGGATCGGCCACCGGGCGGACCAGCGCCACCCGCTCGCGCCGCGCCGCCGCGGCCAGGAACGCGACGATCTCCGGCCGGTCGGCGGGGACGATCCGCTCGATGAGCACCTCGACGGTCCCGCCGCAGGTCAGGCCGATGTCGAACAGGTCGTCGGTGGAGAAGCCGAAGCTCCGGACCAGCGGCCGGCCGTCGGCGAGGACGTCCGCGCACAGGTCGTAGACGGCTGCTTCCACGCAGCCGCCCGACACGCTGCCCACGGCCGTGCCCGCGCCGTCCACGGCGAGGGCCGCGCCCGGTCCGCGCGGCGTGCTGCCGCCCACCTGGGAGACCGTCGCGACCGCGAAGGGCTCCGCCCGCAGGCACCACCGGTGCAGTTCCTCAGCGATGTCCAGCACGGCGCGGCGGCTCCCCTCGGTGCGGCGGCGGGAGGAGGAGGCGGGCGGCGGTCACGCGGTTCCGCCCTGCAGCTTGTCCGGGGTGATCGGGAGGGTGCGCACTCGCACGCCTGTGGCGGCGAAGACGGCGTTGGCGACGGCTCCGCCGATGGTGCCGATCGTGGGTTCGCCGGCGCCCCACGCGGGCTGGTCGGGGCGGTCCAGAAGGATGGTCTCGATGCTGGGTACCTCGTTGAAGCGGATCACGTCGTAGGCGGCGCCCGGGGTCGCCGACTGCCAGACCAGGGAGGTGACGGCGTCGCCCGTGTAGTGGACCTCCTCCTTGAGGGTGCGGCTGATGCCCTGGACGACGTTCCCCTCGATCTGGTTGCGCAGGCCGTCGGGGTTGATCACCAGGCCGCAGTCGTGGGCGACCACCACCCGGTCGACCCGGACCGCGCCGGTCGCCGCGTCGACGTGCACCTCGACGTACGTGGCGACGTAGGCGTTGACGACCTCGTACTGGTGGAAGGCCACACCCGCACCCACGCCGTCGCCGCCCTTCGGCCGGCGGTTCCAGGCCGGCAGCAGCGCGCGGCAGACGTCGACCGCGCGCGGGTCGGGGAGCGAGTCGATCCGCAGCCGGAGGGGGTCGTGGCCGCCGGCGTGGGCGAGCTCGTCGAAGAACGACTCGTTGGCGAAGCTGTTGGAGAAGCCGCCCAGGGAGCGCAGCGCGGTAGTGCGCGGGATGCGGTAGGTGAGCGGGGCGGCGGGGGCCGGTGAGGCGGGCCCGATGGTCTCGAAGCTCTTGATCAGCCGCGCCTCGACCCGCTGCGGGATCGCGTAGGTGAGGGGGGCGTTGCGCCCGGAGGTGTCGACGGAGCTGGCGGGCAGCGGGTCGGGCAGCAGCCCGGTCAGGGCGCCGGCCAGCAGCGTGCCCGGGTTGCCGGCCGAGGGGCGGCTGTTGGCGGTGGGCGCGTAGTTCAGGTGGGACCACGCGGTGATGCCGTGCGTGCCGAGCGCGCCCTTCATGTCGTGGGCCTGCGCGCCGCCGTAGGGCTCCCAGCCGTGCTCGTCCTGGCGCGTCCACTGCACGCGGACCGGTGCGCCGGCGGCCTGGGAGAGCAGGGCGGCGTCGGCGGCGCAGTCGTCCACGCCGTCGTGGCCGTAGCAGCCGGACGCCTCCTCGTAGATGACCCGGACCGCGGTGGGTTGCAGGCCGAGCAGCCCGGCGAGGGCGCCGCGCAGCGCGGTGACGTTCTGGGTGCCGGACCAGACGGTCGCCTGGATGCCGGTGTCCGGGTCGGGCTGGGAGCGGACATCGGCGACGGCAGTGGAGGCGCCCATGGTCGCGTGCATGTGGAAGGGCGTGAAGTACTGCGCGGTCAGCACGGTGCCGGCGGCAGCGAACAGCGGGTCGACGCCGTCGTCGATCTCGACCACCGTGGCGTACTGGTTCTCCGGGTCGCGCAGGGCGGTGGGCAGCTCGGCCTGGGGGATCATCGCCGGGCCGTCGCTCCAGGTGACGGTGATGCCGGTGGAGGGCGAGGCCGCGCGGGCGGCGGCCCATTCGGTGGCGGCGACGACCCCGATGAAGCGGTCGTGCCGGACCAGCGTCACGAAGCCGTCGACGGCCTGCGCGCGGTCGAGGTCGCCGATCACCGGGCTGTGCGCATTGCGGCCGGGCGGGCGGATCACGCGGCCGTGCAGGGTGCCGGGCGGGGCGATGTCGTGGAGGAAGGCGAAGGTGGCGTCGAGCTTGCCGGGGAGGTCCACCCGTGGCTGGCTGGTGCCGACCACCCGGTAGTCGCGGGGCGCCAGGACGGGCGCCGCGGTGTCGAGGGGCAGCACGCTGCTGCCGGTGCGCAGCAGCCGCCCGTAGCCGACGCTGCGGCCCCGGGCACGGAAGACCCCGTCGGCGGCGTGGAGTTCACGGGCGTCGACGCGCAGGGCGGCCGCGGCCCGCCGGCGGAGTTCGGCGAAGGCGGTGGCAGCGGCCTGGCGCAGCTGGACGCCGCCGTTCTGGATGCTCTTGGAGCCCGTGGTGCCGCCCTGGCTGACGGACAGCAGCGTGTCGCCCTGGACGTAGCGGACGTCGGCGACGCGCAGGCGCAGCTCCTCGACGACGATCTGGGTGAGGGAGGTCTGGATGCCGGTGCCGAGTTCGACCTTGCCGCTGTAGACGGTGATGGCGTCCTCGGTCAGGACCAGCCAGGACTGGTCGGGTTCCCCGGCGCTGTCGTCGATGCGGACGATGCCGTCCGGGGTGCCGGCGTGGGCGACGCCGTTGCCGACGGTGAAGGCGACGGCGAGGACGCCCGCTCCGGCGAGGAACTGGCGGCGGGAGGGTTTCGCGACGGTGGTCATCCGGTCATCTCCTTCGCCGCGGCGCGCACGGCGGCGACGATGCGGGTGTGGGTACCGCAACGGCACAGGTAGTTGCGGGTGTTGTCCGGGGCCGCGCCGGACAGGAAGTCCTTGGTCTCCTGCTCGGTCGGCACCGCCGTGTTGCCCGCGGCGATCCGGCCTTCCAGCCACCCGAGCGAGCCCATGACCATGCCGTTGACGCAGAACCCGCACTGCGCCGCCTGGAGTTCGACGAACGCGCGCTGCAACGGGTGCTGCCGCCGCCCGTCGGCGAGGCCGTCGAGGGTGCGGATCTCCGCGCCGTCGGCGACGGTGTGCATCTGGCGGACGCAGGAGCGGGTGACCGCTCCGTCCAGCAGGACCGTACAGGCCCCGCACTGGGCGAGGCCGCAGCCGAACCGCGGGCCGCGCTGGGACTGCCGGTTCCGCAGCCAGTCCAGCAACTGCTCGGAGCTCTGGCTGCTGCCCGATCCGGCCGACTCGTAGTCGGCCTGCACCGTCGTCCCGTTCAACCGTATGCTTCGTGAGGGCATTTCCCACCTCTTCTGCCGCATTGCGAGGTCTGTGAGGCGCCGGTGACGCCTGGGGGGAGTACGCGTGGCAACGGCCAACCGTTCAACCTCCTTCCACCGAACAGTCGGCGGGGCGGGGCCGGCGGGCCGGGGGCGGCGCGTCAGCGGTCCGGGTGGTGTGGCGGACGGACCGTCACCCGCACGCGGCGTGCCGCGCGGTCGGCCGGCGCGGCGACGGCGGGGGGCGGCGCGCGCGGGGAAGGGTGGGCGGCGGCGCGTCCGGCAGCAGGGGCCGGGTACGGGTAGCGGGTACCTGGAACCAGAGACGCGAGAGAAACAACGAGAATCGGGGTCGCCGCATGTCCGATCTGCTGAACACGGGTCCGTCCGGCCCGCGTCGCCTGCGCGAACTGCTCGCGGGCGACGACCCGGTGCCCGCCGCGGGCGCCTATGACGCGCTGAGCGCCCGGCTGGTCGAGCAGGCGGGCTTCCCCGCCGTCTACATGACCGGGTTCGGCGCGAGCGCCTCCCTCATCGGACGGCCGGACGTCGGGCTGCTCACCATGACCGAGATGGCCGGCGCCGCCCGCCGGATCGTCTCGGCGGTCGGTGTCCCCGTCGTCGCCGACGCCGACACCGGCTACGGCAACGCTCTCAACGTCGTCCGCACCGTGCAGGAGTACGAGGCGGCCGGCGTCGCCGCGCTGCACCTGGAGGACCAGCAGGCACCCAAGCGGTGCGGGCACCTGGACGGCAAGTCGGTGGTCCCCGCAGCGGAGATGGCCGGCAAGATCGAGGCCGCGGTGGCGGCGCGCCGCGACCCGGACCTCGTGATCATCGCGCGCACCGACGCGCGGGCCGTCGAGGGTTTCGACGCGGCGCTGGAGCGCGCACGCCGCTACCGCGACTGCGGGGCGGACCTGCTGTTCGTGGAGGCGCTGCGCAGCGAGGAGGAGATCGAGGCCACGGCAAGGGCGCTGCCCGACGTCCCGCTGCTCTTCAACTGGGTGGAGAGCGGCCGGACCCCGCCGATGGGCATGGAGCGCCTGCGCGAACTGGGCTACCGGATGGTCATCTTCCCGGTGTCGGCGCTGCTGGCCGCCACCCGCGCCGTGCAGGACACGCTGTCCGGGATCGTCCGCGACGGAACGCCGCCGGCGGGCACGGCCGCGGACCGCGGGCTGCCGGGCTTCTTCGACACGATCGGGCTGCCGGACGTGCTCGCGACCGGGAGCAGGTACGACCACGACTGAACTCGGGTCGACGTCCGCTCCCGGCCCAGGAGGCGCCGGGAGCACGGCGCCCCGTGATCGTGCGGCCCGGGATCGCGGCGCCCCCGGAGCACGGCTCCCGGAGAACCCACCGCCCCGACAAAACGCGTTGCCGTCGAAGATCGGGGCGCGGATGCTTCCCCCATGAAGATGCACGCCAACGAGCTGACGGTGACGCCCCGCACGGTACGCGCGCTGGTGGACGCGCAGTTTCCCGAGTGGAGCGGCCTGCCGCTGCGGCGGGTCGGCACGCAGGGCACGGTCAACGCCGTCTACCGGATCGGCGACCGGCTCGCGGCCCGGCTCCCGCTGCAGGGGGACGACCCGGCGTCGACGCGGCGCCTGCTGGAGTCCGAGGCGGCGGCGGCCCGCGAACTGGCGGGCCGCACGCGGTTCGCCACGCCCGAGCCGGTGGCGCTGGGCGGGCCGGGGGCCGGCTACCCCCTCCCCTGGTCGGTGCAGACCTGGCTGCCCGGGACCGTCGCCGATGACGAGGACCCGGGCGGGTCGACGGCGTTCGCAGGTGACCTGGCCGACCTGCTCACCGACCTCCGCGCGATCCCCACGCAGGGCCGTACCTTCTCCGGTACGGGCCGGGGCGGCGAGCTGCGCTCCCACGACACCTGGATGGAGACCTGCTTCCGGCACAGCGGGCAACTCCTGGACGTCCCCCGGTTGCGCCGCCAGTGGGCCGCGTTGCGCGACCTGCCGCGCGGGGCGGACCGGGACGTCATGGCGCACGGCGACCTGATCGCCGGCAATGTGCTCGTGGCGGCCGGCCGGCTCGCGGGCGTGCTCGACGTCGGCGGATTCGGGCCGGCGGACCCGTCGTTGGACCTCGTCGGCGCGTGGCACCTGCTGGAGGCGGCGCCCCGGCAGGTGCTGCGCGAGCGCCTGGGGTGCGGGGAGATCGCCTGGGGGCGCGGGAAGGCGTGGGCGTTCGTCCAGGCGATGGGCCTGGTCTGGTACTACGTCGAGAGCAATCCGTCGCTGAGCCTGATGGGGCGGCGCACGTTGGAGCGGATCATGGCCGACGGGCCGGCGGCCTGACGCGCTCCCGCCCGGCGGTGGTACTCGCTCCCCCGGTGTCACTCGAACTTTTCCGGCGTCACAGGTCCCCGGGCCCGCGAACGTCAGAGGTCCGCGAGCCAGCGATGTCCGGGATGCGCGCGGGCGATCAGGTCGGCCAGCGTCCCGCGCTGGACCGCGGTCATGTGCGGCAGGGTGCGGTCGAAGTCCGCCTGGTCCTTCGGGCGGGCGTGCTTCGCCTTGAACAGCAGGACCAGTTCCGGCACCAGATAGGGGATGCCGTCCGGGGTACGGCGGATGATGTCGTCGTAGGGCAGCCGGATCGCCGGGTGGTGCCGGCAGATCCAGGTGTCGCCGTCGTGCGGTTCGCGGAAGACGTCGAGCAGGTAGTCGCCGGTGGCCGCGTCCCGCAGCCAGGTCTGGTGGGTGGCGGCCAGAGCCTCCGGGCCGGCGTCCTCCCAGATCCGGCCGGTGCCGACCGCGTCGAGGCGGAAGCCGGGGAAGCGCGCGCGGACCTCCGGGAAGCGGGCCGCCGGGACCGCGATCTCGATGTCCCCGTGCGGGCGGGTCTGCGTGCCGCGGAACAGGTCCAGCGCCCAGCCCGCCGCGACGCACCACGGCGCGGCGATCCCGTCCAGCCGGCGCGCGACCTCGCCCGGGGTCCAGCACGACGCCCATCTCGCGTCGAGGGCGTCGATCTCGTCTCCCGTCAACACCCATGCGCCCTCGGGCAGTTGCTCGCTCACCGGATCCACCTCTCCTGTGACCTCGGCGCCGGCCGTACGCACGCGGCACGAAGCTAGCACCGCCGCCCCGCCCCGCGGACACGACGCGGGGGTCGGCCCGCCTCCGCACTTCCGGCACTCGATACGCCGTCGCCCTGGGCGCCCGCGGGGCGACCGGGTACGGGCACGTGACCGTTCCGACGCCGGACGCGGAGACAGCGCACCGGGCTGCGACCGGGTCGTCGTCACGGTGCGGGCGCCGACATCCCGCCGGCGTGGATGCGGCCGTCCACGGACGGCGGGCGCATGGCGGGGAGGCACACACCTGACGGCCGACAGCGGTCGCGCTGGTGGCCCTGTTCGGCGAGCGTCGCGATGTGGATGGCACTTATGTGGTCGATGGCCGGACAACTGCCGGCCCGCGTGCAGATGTCCGGGGGTCGCGGGGGTGCGACCGAGGGCACTCCAAGGAGAGAGAACCCATGAGGTTTCACGTTCCCCGTACAGCGGCCGTGGCGCTCGTCGCTGCCGCCACCTTCCTGACGGCCGGCCAGGCGGCTGCCGCCGCGCCGCACGGTGGCCCCGGTGGAAGCGACGGGAGCGCCCGGCCGTTCGTCAAGCCGCTGAAGAACGTCAGCACCGTCGCCTCGACCGTTCCGAGTAACGGTGATGTCAATCCCTACGGCACCGTCGTCATCGACAAGAGCGCCGGCCGCCTGCACCGCGGCAACGTGCTGGTCAGCAACTTCAACGACGCCGCCAACCAGCAGGGCACCGGGACCACCCTGGTGCAGGTCGACCCCAAGGGGACGGCGAGCCTGTTCGCGCAGATCGACCCGAAGCACCTGCCCGGAGCATGCCCCGGGGGCGTCGGGCTGACCACCGCACTGTCGGTCCTGCCGGGTGGCTGGGTCGTCGTGGGCAGCCTGCCCACCACCGACGGCACGTCCGCCACGGCGCAGGCCGGCTGCTTGATCGTGCTGGACAACCGGGGCACGGTACGCGAGACCTTCAGCGGCGACGGCATCAACGGCCCCTGGGACATGACCGCCACGACCCATGGCGACCGTACGGACCTGTTCGTCACCAACGTCCTCAACGGCACCGTGGCGGGGGGCGGCGACATCGTGCCTGACGGCACTGTCCTGCGCATCGGCCTCCGACTCCGTGGTGACAAGCCGCCCGTCAGGGTCGACACGACCACCATCGGGTCGGGATTCGACCAGAAGACCGACCCCGCCGCTCTGGTCATCGGGCCGACGGGCGTCGGCCTGAGTGGGAAGACCCTCTACGTGGCCGACACCGTGGACAACCGGATCACTGCGATCCCCGACGCCGTGGACCGGAGGGACAGTGCGGGCACCGGGCAGGTCGTGACCACGGACGGCAAGCTCAACGGTCCGCTGGGCCTGGCCGTCGCGCCCAACGGGAACATCCTCACCGTCAACAGCGGCGACGGAAACCTCGTGGAGACCACGCCCCGTGGGGACCAGGTGGCGGTGCGCACCCTCGACAAGAGCGGCGACCCGGCCGGAGCCGGCGCCCTGTTCGGGCTCGCGGTGGCCACCTGCCCCGACCGGGTCTTCTTCGTGGACGACGCCACCAACACACTGAACCTGCTCAGCAGTCGGTGACCCGCCCCGCCCCGTGGGCAGGTCCGCGCACCGAACACCACGGGTGCGACGGCGCCCTGGAGTGCCTCGTCGGCACCGCCGCGTCGATGGACCGCTGGGCGCGCTGACGCCCGCTGACACCCTCTGGCCCACAGGCGGCGCGCCCGGCCCGTGCTCCGGGACGGGCCGGGCGCGCCGATGCGGTCAGGGCGTGACGGTGAGCACCGCCTGGTCGCCCGACCCCGCGGTGGCGGTGACGGTGAACAGTTTGGTCGACGTGTCGTAGCCGACGGCCCCGACGCTGCCGGTGGTCGCCTGGACGGTCGGCTTCCGGGGGGCGTAGCCGTGCAGCGTCACCGGGCCCTCGCCCGCGGAGAAGGCGACGGTGGCGTGCACCTTCCCGTCGTCGCTCACGTGCGTGAGGCGCTTGTCGCCGTGCGCGACGAACTTCCCGGCGTCGCCGAGGAAGGCGATGCCGGACGCGCCGACCGGGGCGATCACCCAGTAGGTGCCGTCGGTGACGGTGGCGCGTACGCTGCCGCCCGCGCCGACCAGGGTGCCGGTGCCGGCGAAGTAGTCGTAGGCGTACGCCCGTCCGGTCACGCCGGCCTCGGCGAGGGTGAAGGACACGTTCTGGCGCAGGCCGGTCGGCACCGCGCCCTGGGTGACGCCCAGCCAGTCGATGTTGGGGCCGCTCGCACCGGTGTCGGTCGCGCGGACGGTGTTGGCGCCCTTGGCCAGCGTGACGGTCAGTCCGGTGACGCTCCACGACGTCCACCAGCCGGTGGAGGGGAAGGCCACGTCGTGCGCGGCGCCGCCGTTCACCGTGACCGCGAGCGGGCGGGGGGTGAAGTCGGCGTTGGCGTAGCGGAACTGGAGGGTGTAGGTGCCCGCCGCGGGTGCCTGCACCGTCCACTCCACGAAGTCGCCGGAGGCGTGCTGGTAGTCCGCGAACCCGCTCCCGGTGTAGCCGGCGTTGTCCGTGCCGACGACCACCCCGGACAGGGTGGCGCTCTCCGCCTGGAGGACCTGCTGCGGAGCGGCGACCTGCCGGGCGTACGCGAAGACGTACGCGTAGGTCAGCCCGGGGTGCGCGGCGCGGGTGGTGGCCACCATGGGAGGCATCTGCCCGGCGGCCTCGCCGACGTAGGTGGCGTCGGTCGGGACGATCGGCACGTCGGGTTTGACGATGACCCCGTCGGGGCGTGCCACCTGGAAGAGGTTGGCGGCGTTGACCTTCCCCAGCGCGTCGCCGACGCCGACCGGTCCGGCCGACAGGTTCGCCAGCAGCAGGTTGCGGGTCTCGCCGCTGAGGAAGACGTCGACCCACGGCCACACCCCGAGCGAGCCCGCGAGCTGCGAGTCGTAGAGGAACATGTCCCACTTCGGGCGGTCGAAGCGGTCGTCGCTGACCCGGATGGTCGTCAGGTTGGGGTAGCGGGTGGTCTGCAGGTAGTCGCGCGGCAGCGCCATGCAGTACTGCATGTCCATGCCGTCGGCCGCCGCGTGGTGGGCCATGTTGTCGAAGAACGCGTCGGCGTCCGTGAGGTTCTCGGCGGGCTTGGCGTTGTTGCAGAGCCAGTCCTGCTCGTAGACGACGACGCCCGAATCCCGCAGGTAGTCCATGACGCTCTGCCAGAACTCCGGGGCGATGACGACGTTGTCGGAGAACGCGTACTCGCCGTGGTACGGGCTCGACCGGTCCATCCACCGGGCGTGCGTGACCAGCGGCTTGCCCAACTGCTTCTGGAACGCGGCCAGCCCGTCCGGGAACAGCTCCTTGTCCGCCTCGTACAGGTAGGCGCCGTCGGGCAGGTCGTTCCAGTCGGCGTTCGGGCCCTTGGGGTACCACCAGCTGTCCAGTTGCATGTAGCCCATCGGGATCTTCTGCGCCGCCCACTCGTCGCGAACGGCCAGCAGGGTGCCCGTGTAGCCCTTGGAGGTGTCGTACTTGTAGTAGTAGTCCGCACCGTTGTCGGTCCAGTAGCCCAGCGTGGCCAGCACCGGGCCCGCGTCGTTGGCGACCGGCTGCTTGCCCGCGAGTCGGGTCAGCGCGGAGCCCCACGCCTGGTGGGCGGCGCCGACCCCGGCGTGGGTCGACAGGATCGTCTGCCGGGAGTAGCCGGCCGGCAGGGTGGCGATCGAGTCGAGCACGCCGGCGGCGATCGAGCCGTCCGCGGCCTGGGAGGTCTGCGCCTCCTGGAAGTGGTTCGCCGCCGAGAGGACGAAGGTGCCGCCCTTGGCGTCGAAGAACACCCACGGGCTGTCCGAGGCGCCGGCGAAGGTGTTGAACTGGAACCGGCCGAAGCAGTCGCTGTGGCTGAGCCGGTACGGCAGTTTCGGGTAGCCGGTGAAGGTGGGGAACGGGTCGCCGCCCGCGCCGGCCTCGACGTAGGTGTCGGTGAAGATGACGGACGACGCGGCGTCGTAGACGCGGATGCCGCCCTTCCGCGCGCCCGACCGGAAGGTGAAGGTGGTCTCGGTGTACGAGCCCACCGCGTCCGATCCCGAGCGGGTGGCGATGCCGGTCGCCGCCGAGCCGAGCGAGCCGCCGAAGGTCCAGCCCAGGGCGCTCGCGGTCACCTGCCAGTTGCCCGACGCGCTCACGGTCCCGCTCAGCACGGTCGGCGCGGCCGTGCTCGCGCCCGCCCGGTCCGCGCCGGCCGCCCATGGCACGGCCAGGGCGGCGGACCCGACACCGGCGGCCCTGAGGAAATCTCGACGGCTGAATCCGGTCATGGGGTGCTCCTCGTCTCGTTGCGGTACGCGGAGTTCGGCGCCGCTCCGCTGAGGGGGCGTGGCAGCCGCACCGTGCACGCCGTGCGTGTGGAGATGCCCTGCGTCCCGTGAGGGGAATGATGCTCAGTGTGTTGTCGTGTTTCTTTTGAGGTCAAGACTCAAGACAAGGAAACACTTCCCAACACATGGCGCCTGCAGGCAAACCGCAGGCCGGAGGCGGTCAACGACCAGAACTGTGACGGAAGTTCCGTCATGTGAACGGCCATCCGCCGCCACGGCCCCCCTCGGCCCGGACGGGATCGGGCCGCTTCCGTGGCCGGAGCGCGCCGCCGGTCCATGGCATCGGGGCCGATGTTCACATACACGTCCATCCGGACCCCCGGCGCACCCGTCGCCGCCGGCCCTCTCGGCCCACACGCCCTGCCCGGACCGCGGAGCCGCGGGAACCGCAGGAACCGCCGCAGCCCGCCCGGTAGGGCGATATCCCGCAAGAAACGGTTATTCACCTGTACGTCACCCTCCGTCCCGATACCGACCCCCACCCGACCCGCTCCCGCCCCGCACCCAGCGCGCCCGGGCGCGCCCGCGACGCGCGCTGTCCCGTCCACCGGACACCCCAACCCCCGGGCGTCGGGGTGCGCGTGAGCACGGACCGCCGCACTCCCGTCGAGCCGGTGGATCGGGCCCGCGCACGGGGTGTTTCGGCAGGCCCGGGCCTTACCGGCGACGGCCCGCCGGCAGCGGAAGGGCAAAACCGATCTGGTCAACTCCCAGGACATCGGGGATGATGCGTCGACGGGCACGGGGAGACCACGTCATAGGGCGCCGCGAAAAGAGATGATCACGGCCGTCCGCAGTGCGCTCCATTACGTTCCTGGTGAGCGCGGACAATCGACGTCGATAACCGCTGAGCAACACCCCGGACCGATGTCGGATGGGCCGACAATTCCCCTGCGGTCATGAACAGATGGCCGGTTCGAAGGCCGTTCCGCGGCGCCGCACGCCGCCGTCCGGCGCAGATGAACAGGGTTGTCGGCACTGGCACCATCGGGTACGGTCAAGCCCGTTCGCCGAGGGGCACCCCGTTGTCCCGCTGAATTCCCCGCACGAAACAGCCGACGCACGACGGCATATCGCGCTCATCCGGCAACCGCAAGAAAGGGGGCACCGTGACGGTCGAGACATTGAGCGGGAACGGCCTTTTCAGCGACCGTTATATGCACGACCCCTACCGCGTCTTCTCGGAGCTTCGCGGAGTGGGCCCGATACATCGCGCGAACACCCCCAGCGGCATTCCGGTATGGGTCGTCACGGGTTACGCGGAGGTGTCCGCGGCGCTGATGGACGGGCGGCTGCGCAAGGACTCCGCGCGGCTGCGGGCGATCATCGACCGGGCGACGTTGGCGCGGCTCGACGGATCGGACCGGGCCGAGACGGTCGCCACCGACATGCTCAACAGCGACCCGCCCGAGCACACCAGGCTGCGGAAGCTGGTGGTCAAGGGGTTCAGCGCGCGCCGCGTCGAACGGCTGCGGCCGCTGGTGCAGCAGATCACCGACGAGTTGCTGGACGCGATGGTGGAGCAGGGCGCCGGCGGCACGGTCGACTTCGTCGACGCCTTCGCCTTCCCGCTGCCGCTCACCGTCATCTTCGAGCTGCTCGGCATCCCCCGCGCCGACCAGCGCGCCTTCCGCGCCTGGTCCACCGTCATCGTGGGCTCCGGGTCGCGGGACGAGCTGCGCCGGGCCACCACCGCCATGGGCGGCTACCTCGCGCAGATGATGGCCGCCAAGCGCTCGGCGCCCGCCGACGATCTGCTGTCCGACCTGGTCGAGGCGAGCGACGCCGGCGACCGGCTCAGCCCGCTGGAGCTGGTCTCGATGGCCGGCCTGCTGCTGATCGCCGGGCACGAGACGACAGTGAACCTGCTCGGCAGCACGCTGCTGGCGCTCCTGCAGCACCCGGACCAGCTCGCGAAGCTGCGCGCCCGGCCCGAACTGCTGGACCCGGCGGTGGAGGAGTCGCTGCGCTACAACTCCCCCGCGCCCGTCACCACATGGCGGTACGCGGCGGAGCCGATGACCATCGGGGGCTCCTCGGTGACGACGAACGACATCGTGCTGCTGGCGCTGGGCGCCGCGAACCACGACGGGCGCTTCCCGGACCCGGACGCCTTCGACATCGAGCGGAAGACCGGCGGCCACCTCAGCTTCGGGCACGGCATCCACTTCTGCGTGGGGGCGGCGCTGGCCCGGATGGAAGCGCAGGTCGCGCTCGGCCGGCTGCTCGAACGCTTCCCCGACATGGCGCTGGCGGCACCCGCCGACGAGCTGCGCTGGCGCCCGAGCGTGATCATGCACGGCCTGGCGGCCCTGCCCGTACGGCTCGGCCGGCAGGCGGCCACCACGCACGCCGCACCGGACTCCGGTGCGGCCGGATGACAGGCAGTCCGCCCGCACCGGGCGGCCGGGACGGAGGTGAGGAACGGATGGACCACGAGCGCCGGACCCAGGTCAAGGAACTCGTCTGCGAGCTGCTGGAGCTGGACGAGCCGGAGGTCACCGACACCAGCAGCTTCGTCGACGTCCACGAGGCCGACTCGCTGATGCTGATCGAGATCCTCGCCGGGCTGGAGAAGCGGTTCAACGTCGTGATCGCCCAGTCCGAAGTGCCGCGGATGGTCAACATGCGCGGCGTGTACGAGGTTCTCGAGGCGACACCGGGCTGGTAGCGACCGCCCACCGATCAAGGGGAGCACACACATGTCAACGGGAGCGGTGGTGGACCCTTCGCCCGCCGGGCGGCGGCGGGTGGTCGTCACCGGCGTCGGTGTGCTGTCCAGCATCGGCATCGGGGCCGCGGACTTCGCCGACGCGCTGCGGGAGGGCCGCAGCGGTGTCCGGCCGATCAGCGTGTTCGACACGAAGGGCTTCGAGTACGACAACGGGTGCGAGGTCGTCGGCTTCGACCCGGCCGGATGGATCCGCACCCTCGACCTCGAGGAGCTGGGCAAGGCCAGCCAGTTCTCGGTCGCGGCGGCGCGGATGGCCGTCGAGGACGCGGGCCTTCCCGTCGAGCGGCTGCGGGACGAACCCGTGCTGGTCTCCGTGGGCACCACGGACGGCGAGGCGTACGACCTGGACCGGCTGGTGCAGGCCGAGTTGGACGGCGGGCCGGAGGCGTACGACCGGGTCGCGGTGCGGCGGGTGTCGCCGCTGCGGCTGTCCACCGCCGTTGCCCAGGAGCTCGGGCTGCGCCAGGCGGAGGCGTCGACGGTGGCCACCGCCTGCTCGGCGGGCAACTACGCGATCGGCAGCGGGCTCGACGCGATCCGCTCGGGCGAGGTCGACGTGGCCCTGTGCGGCGGCGCGGACGCCATGTGCCGCAAGACGTTCACCGGGTTCTACCGGCTGGGCACGATCGCGCCGGACCGGTGCCGCCCGTTCGACGTCGACCGCAAGGGCATCCTCACCGGCGAGGGCGCCGGGCTGCTGGTGCTGGAGGAGCTCGGCTCCGCCCTGCGCCGCGGCGCCAGGATCTACGCGGAGATCCTCGGGTGCGGGCTGAGCTGCGACGCCTTCCACCCGGTCGCGCCGAACCAGGCGGGCGTCGCCCGCTGCATCCGTCTCGCGCTGCGGGATGCCGGGGTGACGCCCGATCAGGTCGACCTGATCTCGGCGCACGGCACCGGCACGAAACACAACGACGTCACCGAGAGCATGGCCATCCGCGAGGTCTACGGCGAGCAGCCGCCCCGCACGGTGTCGCTGAAGTCGATGCTGGGCCACTCCATGGGCGCGGCCAGTGCCCTGGGCGCGATCGGGTGCGCGCTGGCGATCACGCACGGCTTCATCCCGCCCACCATCAACCACGAACGGACCGACCCGGAATGCGCGATCGACTGCGTGCCCAACACGTCGGTCGAGGCGGACCTGCGGATCGTGCAGAACAACGGGATGGCCTTCGGAGGCACCAACGCCGTGGTGGTCCTCGGCAAGTACCGGTAAGGAAGACTCACATGGGCATCGTGATCACTCAGTGGGACGCCGTCTCACCGTTCGGTACGGGTCGGGACGCGTTCACCGAGGGCCTGTGGTCCGGCGCCTCCCCCACCGCCGCGCTCGATCCGGAGCAGTGGCCGGCGCCGCCGGACCCGCACGCCTGCCTGGTACCCGACTTCTCCCCCCGGCAGGCGCTCGGCAAGGGGACCCGGGTGATGGACCGGGTCACGGCGCTGGCCGCGGTCGCCGTCGGACGGCTGCTGGAGGGGACCGACGAGCCGGCACCGGACGCACCGGAGCAGACCGGGCTGGTGCTGGGCACCACCACCGGCAGCGTGCAGAGCATGACCGACTTCACCCGCGAGTCCCTGCAGGGGGCGCGGCCGTTCTACGTCGACCCGGCGCGGATGCCGAACACCGTGATGAACTGCGCCGCCGGGCAGTGCGCGATCCGGTATCGGCTGCGGGGGCCCAACGCGACCGTCGCCGGGGGCCGGGCCGCCGGGCTGCTGGCCCTGAGCTACCAGCGGCGGCTGATGGGCTGTGGCCGGGCGCGGAAGGTGGTGTGCGGCGCCGCCGAGGAGTTCTCGGTGACCCGCTCCTGGCTGGAGCACCATGCCCGGCCGGTCGGCGCCGGTCCGGTGCTGCTCGGCGAGGGGTGCGCGGTGCTGCTGAGCGAGGACGCGCCCAGCGGCCCGGCACTCGCCGAACTGCTCGCGGTGCGCAGCCAGGTCTACCACGGCGAGGATCCGGCCGACGCGCTCCGCCAGGTAACGCTGCGCACCCTGGTCTCGGCCGGCGTCGGCGCGGACGAGGTCTGGGCGGTGTCGCCGAGTTGCCCGCCCGGCCCGGCGGGCGAGACGGAACGTGCGGTCCTGGCCGACCTGTTCGGCCCCGGCGCCCTCCAGCGCCTGCCGCAGCTGCCGTTCGGCGACACCGGGGCGGCGTCCGCCGCCTTCCAGCTGGTGTCGGTGCTCAGCGCGCTGGACCGGGTGCCGGAAGCGGCGGGGCGGCCGGCTGTGGTCAGCTCCGTCGACCGCGACGGCACCGTTGCCTGCGCGGTGCTGCGCCTGGGCGAGCGGCACTCCGCCGCGCGCCCGCCACGAGGCTGAGGGGGACGGATGGCAGACGACGACGGCCGGAGGGTCGCGCTGGTCAGCGGCGGCTCCCGCGGGATCGGCCGCGCCACGGTGCTGCGGCTGGCCCGGGAGGGCTTCGACACGAGCTTCTGCTACCGCTCGGAGGAGTCCGCGGCGCGCGAGGTGGTGGACCTGGCCACCGGGTACGGGGGGCGGTGCCTGGCCGTCGCCGCCGACGTGACCGACGGCGACGCGGTACGCGGCTGGCTGGCCGAGACGGAGTCGACCCTGGGGCCGGTCGAGGTGGCCGTGACGTGCGCGGGGATCACCCGTGACCAGCCGCTGGTGATGATGTCCGACCAGGAGTGGGACAGCGTCCTCTCGACCAACCTGACCGGGGTCTTCGAGGTCTGCCGCGCCGCGGCGTTCGCGATGATGAAGCGGCGGCGCGGCAGCGTGGTCACCCTGTCCTCGGTGGCCGGGGTGCACGGCAACGCCTCGCAGACCAACTACTCCGCGTCCAAGGCGGGCATCATCGGCTTCTCCAAGGCACTGGCCAAGGAGGTCGGCCGGTTCGGGATCCGGGTGAACACGGTCGCGCCCGGCCTCATCGACACGGACATGATCCAGGCCATGCCGGAGCGGTCCCGCAAGAAGCTGCTCGACGCGGTGCCGCTGGGCCGGTTCGGCCGCGCCGAGGAGGTCGCGGACCTCATCGCGTACCTCGCCTCGGACCGCGCGGCGTACGTCACCGCCTCCGTCTTCGAGATCCACGGCGGAATCACCATCTGAGCGCAACGCAAGGGAAACGGAGCGAGATGGAACCCGGTGCCACGCCCAGCGCCTCACTGCCCCTCACCGCGGCGCAACGGGAGATCTGGCTCGCGCAGCAGTCCGCCCCCTCGAACCCGGTCTACAACATCGGCGGCTGCACCGAGATCCTCGGGCCGGTGCGGCCGGAGGTGTTCGAGGCCGCGCTGCGGCGCGTGGTCGACGAGATCGACGCGCTGCGGCTGCGGTTCGTGGAGGAGAACGGCGAGCCGCGGCAGATCCTCGGCGGGCAGCCGGACTGGTCGCTGCCGTTCGTCGACGTCAGCGCCGCGCCCGACCCGCGGGCCACCGCGCTGGAGTGGATGCGGGCCGACCTGCGGGACCCGGTGCCGCTGGACCGGGCGCCGCTGTTCTCGTTCGCGCTGTTCCGCGAGGGACCCGACCGGTTCGTCTGGTACCACGCGAACCACCACCTGCTGATGGACGCCTACAGCTTCGGGCTGATGGTGGGCCGTGTCGCCGAGGTGTACGCCGCCGGCCACGCCGGGACGCCCGCGCCGCCGTGCACGTTCGGCGGCCTGGCCGAACTGCTCGCGGACGAGCGGGAGTTCCGCGGCTCGGCGGCGTTCGGGCGGTGCCGCGACTTCTGGCGGGAGCGGATGCGCGACGCACCCGAGGCGGTGCGGCTCGGCGAGCCGCCCGCCGCGCTGCCGTCGGACTTCCTGCGGGAGACGCGGCAGGTCCCGCACGCGGAGCTGCGCGGGGAAGCGGCGCCGCACCTGCCGGCCGCGTCGGGCGCGCCGGCCCATCTGGTGGCCGCCGCGGCGGCCTACCTGCACCGGATGACCGGTGCGTCCGATGTCGTGATCGGGCTCGCGGTCGGCGGGCGGGACAGCCGGCGGCTGCGGCGGATACCGGGCATGCTGTCCCAGGCGGTCCCCCTGCGCATGACGATCACGCCCGGCACGACGGTGGGCGAGCTGCGCGCCCAGGCCGCGGAACGGCTCCTCGAAGGGCTGCGCTACCAGCGGTACGGCAGCGGGGAGTTGGCCCGCGAGCTGGAGCGCGGCGCCGGCGGGCGGGAGCTGTTCGGGCTGGTGGTCAACGTCATGTCCTTCCCGCGCCGCCTGCACGACGGCGCGCGGGAGTGGCGCATCCACGGCCTGACCAACGGCCCGGTGGCCGACTTCAGCGTGGCCGCGGAGGATCTCGGTCCCGGCGAGGGCTACCTGCTGCACAGCGACGCCAATCCGGCGCTGTACGGCCGGGCGGAGCTGGCCGGCCACCACGAGCGGCTGTTCCGGACGGTGCGCCAGGTGGTCGGCGCCGATGCCGGACTGCCGGTCGCGCGACTGGAGTTGACCTCGCCGGCCGAGCGCGATCGGCTGCTCCGGCTGGCCGCCGGGCCGGCGGGCGACGACACCCAGGATGTCACCGTGCCGGACCTGCTGGCCCGGTGGGCAGGCAGCGACGGGCCGGCGGTGCGATGCGGCGGCACGACGCTCACGTACCGCGAACTGCACGCCCGCGCGAACCGGTTGGCCCGCTACCTGATCGGCCGCGGGGTCGGCCCGGAGCGGCTGGTGGCGGTGGCGCTGCCGCCGTCGGTGGACCTGGTCGTGGCGGCGCTGGCGGTGCTCAAGGCCGGGGGCGCCTACCTGCCCCTGGACGTCGACCACCCGCGGCAGCGGCTGCGGTCGCTGCTGGAGGACGCCGCCCCGCACCTGGTACTGACCGGCCGCGCGCACCTCCCGCTGCTGGACGGCTCGGGCGCACCCGCCCTGGTGCTCGACGAGCCCGGGGTCGCCGCCGGGCTGGCGGAACTGCGCGATCACGAGGTCGCGGACGCCGAGCGGACCCGGCCGCTCCTGCCGGCCCACCCGGCCTACCTCATCTACACCTCGGGCTCGACCGGCACCCCGAAGGGCGTGCTGGCCACCCACGCCGGGGTCCCGGGCCTGGCCCGTCACCAGCGCGAGACGCTGGGCGCCGGCCCGGGCAGCAGGGTGCTCCAGGCGGCGTCGGTGGGTTTCGACGCGATGTTCTGGGAGCTGTGCCAGGCCCTGACGTCGGGCGCGGCCCTGGTGCTGCCGGACGCCGGGCAGCCGCGCGTCGACGCCGTCATCGCCGCCCTGGCCGCCGAACCGCCGGTGACCCACGTGACGTTGACGCCCGCGGTGCTGGCCAGCATCCCGGTCGAGGCGATCCGCCCGGGCACCACGGTCGTCGTGGTCGGGGAGGCGGTCCCCGGCACGCTGGTGGACACCTGGGCACCGGGACGCACCCTCGTCAACGCGTACGGGCCGACCGAGTTCACCGTGTGCGCGACGGCGGGCACCGCGCTGCACCCCGCCGGGGCGGCCTCGCCGGCCCCGCCGATCGGCCGGCCGATCCGCGGCGCGCGGGCGCACGTGCTCGGGCCCGACCTGCCCCCGGCGCCGGTCGGGATGCCCGGCGAGCTGTACCTGTCGGGTCGCGCGGTGGCCCGCGGCTACCTGCACCGGCCCGCGCTGACCGCGCAGCGGTTCGTGCCGGACCCGTTCGGGCCGCCCGGCGGGCGCATGTACCGCACCGGGGACCTGGCCCGCTGGAACGACGACGGCACGCTGCAGTTCCTGGGCCGCGCCGACGACCAGGTGAAGGTGCGCGGCTTCCGGGTGGAGCTCGGCGAGGTGGAGGCGGCCGTCGCCCAGCAGCCCGAGGTCGGCGCCGCGGTGGTGGTCCTGCGCGAGGACCGTCCCGGTGACCGGCGGCTCGCCGCCTACGTGGTCCCGGCGGACGAGCAGGGCGTCGATCCGGTGGCGCTGCGCCGCGCGCTGGCCGAGCGGCTGCCCCAGCACATGGTGCCGGCCGCCGTGGTGGTGCTCGACGCGCTGCCGCTGACCGGCAACGGCAAGCTGGACCGGCGGGCGCTGCCCGTGCCGGACCTCGCCGGGGCGGGCGGGGGGCGGCCGCCGCGCTCGCTGACCGAGCAGACGCTCTGCGAGCTGGCCGCGGAGGTGCTCGGGGTCGACGCGGTCGGCGTCGACGACGATTTCTTCGACCTCGGCGGGCACTCGCTGCTGGCCACCCGGCTGGTCGGCCGGGTCCGGGAGGTGCTGGGCGCCGAGTTGTCGGTGCGGCACGTCTTCGAGTCGCCGACCGTGGCCGGTCTGGCCGTGTGGCTGGCCGCCGGCGGACCGGCCGCGACCGGCCCAGGTGACCTGTTACCCGACCCGGACGAGCTGGCCGAGCTGGGCCCGGTGCTCGCCGAGCACCCCGATGTCGCCCGGGCCGCGGTCACGCTCACCGACGGCCGCCTGGTCGGCTACGCCGTCGCCGCGCCCGGCCGCCGGATCGATCCGGCGGCCCTGCGCGCGTACCTGGCCGGCGCCGCCTACCTCGGCGGGGTGCTGCGCGAACGGGCGGTGCCGGCCGCGGTGGTCGTTCTGGACGACCTGCCGTCGACCGGTGACGGCGCGGTCGACTGGAAGGCGCTGCCGGCCCCGAACGTCGAGCCGAGCCCGGCCGGCCGGGGGCCGCGCGAGCCGCGCGAGGAGTTGCTGTGCCACCTGTTCGCCGAGGCGCTGGCGCTCCCGGCCGTGGGCATCGACGACTCGTTCCTGGACCTGGGCGGCCACTCGCTGCTGGCGGCCCACCTCGTCGAGCGGGTCCGCGAGGTGCTCGGCGCGGAGCTGTCGGTCCGCGACGTGTACGAGGCGCCGACCGTGGCCGGGTTGGGCAAACGGGTGGGCGTGGGCAGCCAGCGGGACGCGTTGGGCGTGCTGCTGCCGCTGCGTGCCCACGGCGGGCGGGCCCCGCTGTTCTGCGTGCACCCGGGCGTCGGGCTCAGCTGGTGCTACGCCGGGCTGCTGCACGGCCTCGGCACCGGCTACCCCGTCCACGGCCTCCAGGCGCGCGGGCTGGACGGTCGGGGGACGCTGCCGGCGACCGTGCGGGAGATGGCCGCCGACTACCTGGAGCAGATCCTGCGGGTGCAGCCGGACGGCCCCTACCACCTGCTGGGCTGGTCCTTCGGCGGGCACGTCGCGCACACCCTGGCCACGATGCTGCAGGCCCGCGGTGAGCGGGTGGAGTTGCTGGCGGTGCTCGACAGCTACCCGGGGGTCGGCCCGGCGGACGGCCGCCCGCCGCAGGAGCCGGAGATGCTCGCCGAGCTGGTGCACTTCGTCGGCGGCACGCCCGCCGGCGGGGAGGAAGTGCCGGACCGGGCCGGGGTGGTGGCGGCGCTGGGGGTCGAGGGCGGGCCGCTGTCGGCTCTCGACGAGGCAAGCCGGCACGCAGTCGTGGAGGTCTTCCTCAACAACGCCCGGCTGATGCGCCAGCCGCCTGAGGCCGCGTTCGACGGGGACCTGCTGCTGTTCCGTGCGACGCGGGGCCGCCGGCCCGCCTCGGCGAACCGGGCGGCCTGGCGGCCCCACGTCACGGGGCTGATCGAGGAGCACGAGGTCGACTGCGAGCACCGTGAGATGGCGCTGCCCGGCCCGCTCGCTCAGCTGGCCGGGGTCATCCGGCCCCGGGTGCGGGCGCGCTGATCGCGGTCTCCGGCTCGGGCTCCGGTTCCGGCTCCTGCCAGTACATGCTGTCGCCGGAGACCGTCAGCCGGTCGGGCCGGGCCCGCCAGCCCTCCTCGATGGTGCGCAGCAGCCGCTGGTGGTTGCCGTCGTCCAGCCGCAGGTGGTTGGGGTCGGGGTGGTGCTCGGTGGTGAACTCCTCGGTGCGGCCCTGCCAGAACGCCCGCATCGCGGCGTCCTCGTCGGGGCCGCGCCCGCGCGAGCGCGCCGCCGCGTCGGGGGCGCCGGGTCCGCCGTCCACCGGCGTGTACTCCCCCGCGCCCAGGCCGGCGGTGAGGTAGCTGAAGGAGTCGGCCTCCGAAGCGGTGCCGCCGGTCAGCTTCTTCGCGGTCCAGAAGTACGACGTCTCGTCCTGGTGGGTGTCGTAGACCGCCTTGAGGAACTCGTAGTACAGGTTGTACTCGCGGCGGTGGCGGAACTCGGCCTCGGCGAAGGCACGCTGCTCCTCGACCTGCCCGGCCAGCACGCTGTTGATGGAGCGCGCCGCCAGCAGCCCGCTGTACGTGGCCAGGTACACGCCGGTGGAGAACAGCGGGTCGACGAAGCAGGCCGCGTCGCCGACCAGCGCCATGCCGGGCCGCCAGAAGCGGGTGTTGCTGTACGAGTAGTCCTTGCGCACCCGCACCTCTCCGTACGGGCCCTCCGTCACCCGTCGCGCGTCGGTGAGGAAGTCGCTGATCATCGGGGACTCGCCGATGAACTGGGTGAGCGCGGCCTCGCGGTCCTGCTGGATCTTGTCGACCATGTCGGCCGGCACCACGGCGCCCACGCTGGTCAGTTCGTCGGTCAGCGGGATGTACCAGAACCAGCCGCCGCCGAAGGCCGCGCACAGGATGTTCCCGCGCAGCGGCGGGTCCATCCGCTTGCCACCCTCGAAGTACCCGAAGACGGCGATGTTGCGGAAGTACTCGGCCAGTTCGCGGGTGCCGCCGACGTGCCGGCGGATGCGGCTGCTGTTGCCGGAGGCGTCCACGACGAACCGGGCGGTGACGGTGTGCTCGGCGCCGCCGGCGTCGGTGTACGTCACGCCGCGCACCCGGTCCGGGTCGGAGACGACGTCCTTGACGGCGCACTGCTCGCGCACGTCCACGCCGAGCCGCCGGGCGTTGTCCAGGAGGATCTTGTCGAACTTCATCCGCTCGACCTGGAACGCGTGGCGCCCGCGGTGGCTTGCGGTGGCGAAGGTGAAGGACCACGGCTTCGGGCTGGCGCCCCACAGGAAGGTGCCGCCGGTCTTGGTCTGGAAGCCGGCCGCCTCCACCTCGTCGGCCACGCCGAGCAGCCCGCAGATCCACTGCGTGGTCGACGGCAGCAGCGACTCGCCGATCTGGTACCGGGGAAAGGTCTCCTTCTCCAGCAGCAGCACCCGGCCGCCCTGCTTGGCGACGAAGGAGGCGACGGTGGAGCCGGCCGGCCCGCCGCCGACCACGACGACGTCGACGTCCGTGGACTCCCGATCGGGTTGGTTCATGACGGTTTCTCCGTTCTGATGGGGGGTCAGGACGCGGCGGTCGCGCCCGGCTCCGGGACGAGGCGGACCGGCAGGGACTGCAGGCCGGACAGGATGCTGGAGTAGATCGGCTGCGCCGGGCCGAGCGGCTCGATGTCGGCGACCAGCCGCTGCAGCCCGTCGAGCACCGCCTCGATCTCCAGCCGCGCCAGGTAGTGGCCGAGGCAGAAGTGGGAGCCGAAGGCGAAGGTCAGGTGCTTGTTCGGGGAACGGTTGAGGTCGAAGCGGTCCGGGTCGGCGAAGACCTCGCCGTCGAAGTTCGCCGAGGAGATCCACACGCTGACCGCGTCGCCGGTGGCGAACCGCTCGCCGCCGATGCTCACGTCGCCGGTCACCGTACGGCCGCCGTGCAGGGACGGGTGGGTCCAGCGGAGCACCTCCTCCACCGCGGTGGACATGTCCACCTCGCCCTTCTTCAGGGCGGCCCACTGGTCGGGGTTCTCCATGAGGGCGAGCAGGCCGCCGGTGATGGCGTGCCGGCCGGTCTCGTCGCCGCCGATCATCAGGCCGTAGCAGTTGGCCATCAACTCGGCGTCGGTCAGGTGCTCGCCGTCGATCCGGCTGCTCGCCAGCAGGCTCACCACGTCGTCGTGCTTGCCGTCGCGGCGGGTGGTGGCCAGGTCGGAGAAGTACAGCAGGATCTCGTTCTTCGCCGTCCAGCTGTCCTCGTAGGGGGCGTCGGCGTAGTCCGAACTCCAGGCGTGCGAGGTCAGGTCGAGCAGGTGCCTGCGGTCCTCGCGGGGGATCGCGAGCAGGTCGCAGATGGCGCCCAGCGGCACGTTGCCCGACACGTCGTGGGCGTAGTCGCACGGCCCCTTCTCGATCGCCTCGACCAGCAGCCGGTCCACCGTCACCTTCAGGGCCTGCTTGATCTCGTCCAGCATCCGGGGGGAGAACGCCCGCATGAGGATGTTGCGGATCTGCGCGTGCCGCTGGCCGTCGGTGACCGCCAGCATGGTGCCGGACGCCGAGTCGCCGCCGGTGAGGATCGTGGCGAGCGCGTTGCCGCCCTCGGTGGTGAACCGGTCCTTGCCCCGGTAGACGGTCATCGCGTCGGCGTAGCGGCTCACGACCCAGAAGCCGGGCCGCGACTCGCGGGGGGTGTGCCAGTAGACCGGCCGGTGGGCACGCAGGTGGCGCCACACCTCGCTGAGGTCGTACTCGGCGTGCAGCCGCGCGTCGGCCAGGTCGATGGCGTCGATGTCGTCCGGGGAGATCACCGGTCGGGTGTTCACACGTCGCTCCTTCCGTGCTGGCGGTGGGTGCCGTTCACCCGGTGGTCCTGGCGACCGAGGCGAGCGCCTCGATCGTCGGGTGGTTGATCAGGTCGCGCGGCGAGATCGACAGCCCGGCCCGGCGGGCCTCGCGGATCAGCACGATGGTGAGCATGCTGTTGCCGCCGAGCTTGAAGAAGTCGCTGTCGATGTCCACTTCGGGGATGCCGAGGACCTTCGCGAAGGACTCGGCGAGCGCAGTCTCCGTGGGGGTGCGCGGTGGCCGGCCCGCCGGGGCGGGGGCGGCCTTCGGCGCGGGGAGTGCGGCCCGGTCGAGCTTGCCGCTGGGCGTCAGCGGGAGGTCGTCCAGGTCCACGAACGCGGCCGGCACCATGTAGGGCGCCAGGAAGCGCTCGACGTGGCGGCGCAGGTCGTCCGGGTCGGGCGCGGCCCCGTCCTCGGGGACCAGGTACGCCACGATCCGCGGCCCGCCGGGCTCCTCGTCGCGGACGACGGCGACCGCGCGGGCGACGCCGGGGTGACCGGCCACCGCGGCGGCCACCTCGCCGAGTTCGACCCGGTAGCCGCGGATCTTGACCTGGTCGTCGGCCCGGCCGTGGAAGGCCAGTGTCCCGTCCTGTCGCCAGGACATCAGGTCCCCGGTGCGGTACATCCGCCCGCCCGGCACGAACGGGTCGGCCACGAAGCGGGTGGTGGTGAGGCCGGGCCGGCGCAGGTAGCCGCGGGCGAGGCCGGAGCCGGCGACGTAGGCCTCGCCGACGACGCCGGGCGGGACCGGCCGCAGCCCGTCCGCGAGCACGTAGACCGACCGGCCGGTGATCGGGCCGCCGACCGGCGGCGGCTCGGAACCCGACAGCGGCTCGCTCATGGTGGCGCACACGGTCGCCTCGGTCGGGCCGTAGGCGTTGATGGTGCGGCGCCCGCCGGACCAGGTCGCGGCCAGTTCGGCGGGGCACGCCTCGCCCGCCATCACCAGGGTGCGCAGGCCCTTCAGCCGGGGTTCGGCGAGGCTGGCCACCGCGACGGGCGGCAGCACCGCGTGGCTGATCCGCTCGGCCAGCAGCACCCGTTCGAGTTCCTCGCCGGCCAGCGGCCCGGGCGGCGGGACGACCAGCGTCGCGCCGGCGGTGAAGGCCGCGACGAGTTCGGTGATGGACGCGTCGAAGCTGGGCGAGGCGAACTGCAGGACGCGGCTGTCCGGCGCGACCGCCATGCGCTCGACCTTCGCCGCCGCGAGCGAGGCCAGTCCCGCGTGGGTGACCACGACCCCCTTGGGGCGCCCGGTCGTGCCCGAGGTGTAGATGACGTAGGCCGGGTTGGCCGTCCGGCACGGCGGGATCGGGTTTCCGGCGGCGGACTCGTCGCGCAGGTCGGCGACGGTCCCGGGGTCGTCCAGCACGATCGGCTCGGGTCCGATCCCGGCCGGGGGCGCGGACCCGGCGGTCGTCACGAGCAGCGCCGGCCGCGCGTCGGCCAGCATGAACGCGACGCGCTCGGCCGGGTAGTCGGGGTCCACGGGCAGGTAGGCGGCGCCCGCCCGGCCGACCGCGACGATCGCCACGACCATCTCCACCGAGCGGGGCAGCACCAGCGCGACGATGTCCTCGGGACGGCAGCCGCGCCGCCGTAACAGGCGGGCCAGCCGGTCGGCGCGCTCGTCGAGTCGGGCGTACGTCAGCGTCTCGCCGTCCCCGACCAGCGCGGTGCGGTGCGGATGGTCGGCGGCCTGGCGGCGCACCACCTCGGCCAGGGAGACCGGGGCGGGCTCCTCGCCGGTGTCGTTCCACACGCCGAGCACCCGGTGGTGCTCGTCGCCGGTCAGCAGCGCGACGGTGCCGATCGGGCGGTCCGGGTCGTCGGCGAACCCTTCGAGCAGCCGGACCAGCAACTCCGCCGGCAGGTCGGTCCCGACGGCTCCCCGCGCGGTCACGCACAGCCGGGTCCGCGCTCCGGGATGCACCGTGCAGCGCACCGGCGCCCCGCCGGGCAGCGGGTCCGAGGACTGCGGGCCGGCCACCTCCAGCGCGGTGTCGAACAGCTCCCCCGACGGATCGCTCCAGGCCGGCTCGTGGCCGGCCAGCCGGGACTGCTCGCCGGCCAGCTCCTCCGCCGCGGCGGCGAAGGAGGCCGCCGCCCGGTAGTGGAGCCGCACCGGCAGCGCCGGGCCGCCGAAGACCACGTGCACGCCGCCGGTCAGCAGGCTGAGCACCGCTCCCCAGGCGACCCGCACGACCGACTCCAGGGCCAGCCCGCGCACCGCGCACTGCGCGGCCAGCCGGCCGCTGACCGCCTCGGACAGCTCCCGTTCGGTGCGTGCCGCTCCCGCCGGCCCACCCGCCCCGGCGGCGGAGGCCAGCACCGGTACCAGCAGGGTGGGTTCGTCCACCGCGGCCAGATACGCGTGCCAGGCCGCCTCGGCCGGCTGGGTGTCCCGCCCGGCGGCGTACGTGGTGGGCAGGGTCATCTCATCTCCCATTCGTTGTGGCTCGGCACTCGCGCCGCTTCCTCGGCCTCCGCGCGCAGCCGCAACCGGTCTGGCTTGCCGAATCCGAGCACCGGCAGCTCGGCGCGGAAGGTCACGACGGCGGGGGCCTGGTTCGGCGACAGGGTGGTGGCGACGTGATCGCGCAGGTCGTCGGCGGTGACGTGGTGGCCGTCACGGGCGACCACCACGGCGTGGATGCGCTCCAGCCGGTCGGCGTCGGCGACGCCGAACACCGCCGCCTGCGCCACCCCGGGATGGGCCGCCAGCGCGCCCTCCACGGCCGCCGGGTAGACCTTGATGCCGTTGGTCTTGATGACGTCCGCGATCCGCCCGCGCAGGTGCAGGTAGCCCTCCTCGTCGAGGTGGCCGATGTCGCCGGTGTGCAGCCGGCCGTCGCGCAGCGTCCGCGCGGTCTGCTCCGGGTCGTCCCAGTACCCGGTCATCGCCAGCGGCGTGTGCACGCACACCTCGCCCGGCTCGCCGGGCGGCAACTCCCGGTCGTCCTGGAGGTCCCGGATGCTCAGCGTCACCAGGTCGACCGGCCGGCCGACCGTGCGCAGCAGCTCCGGCCGGGTGTGGTCGTCACCGGACAGCCGGCACATCTGGCCGCACTCGCTGTTGCCGTAGATCTGGCACAGGACCGGGCCGAAGACCTTGACCGCCTCGGCGAGCCGGTCGGCGGCGGCCGGGCTGCCGGTGTACATCAGGTCGCGCAGGCTGGACAGGTCCGCACTGTTGACGTCCGGGTGGTCCTTGAGGGCGTACACCTGCGGGGCGGAGAGCATCATGCGGGTGACCCGGTGCCGCTCGACCGCCCGCAGCACGGCCCGCGCGTCGAACCCGTGGTGCAGGACCACGGTCCCTCCGGCGACCAGCACGTTGTCGGAGGTGAACGCCGCGGTATGGGTCAACGGCGCGGTGATGAGCACCGTCTGACGGTGCGCCTGCGCCGCCATCCGCGCGAGGACGTCGTTGCGCACCTCGTACGACCAGCACACGCCCTTCGGCCGCCCCGTCGACCCGCTGGTGTACGTGACGACGGCGAGCTCGCCCTGGGCGGCGTCGGCCAGGTCGAAGGCGTCGGGCGGCAGCACGCTCAGGTCGACGACGTCGGGGCCGAGGTCGCCCAGGGCGACCAGCAGCACGGGCCGCTCGAAGCGGTCCCGCAGCTCGCGGGCCCGTTCGGCGTTGTCGGCGTCGATCGCGAACACACGCGCCCGGGTGGACCGCACGATGTCGAACTGCTCGCGCACCCGCAGCACGTCACCGGGGTTGACCGCGTTGACGGTGCCGACGTGCACCACGACGGCACCGACGAGACCGGCGGCATAGCGCAGGATCAGCGTCGCGGGCGTGTTGTTGACCGTCATCACGGCGACGACGTCGCCGGCGCCGACGCCTTGCGCGCGCAGCCCGGCCGCGGCCGAGCGGACCGCGGCGGACAGCTCGCCGGCGCGCGTCGGGGTGTCCTCGTACACCAGGCAGACGCGGTCCTCATCGGGGGATAACGACTTCAGGATCTGCCGGACGTAGTGGTCGTTGCCGGGCATGGCGCGCTCCCATTCGGTGTACGGCTGCAGGGCTGGGCGCCGCCGCGCGGTGGCGGGGCGGGCCTCGGTGATCCGTTCGGGCGGCCCCGTCGCGCTGCCCGCGCTCCCGGCTGGGGACAGCGCTGGGGGCAGGTCTTCCGCGACAGGAGAGCCTGAGACCGTCGGTTGGGCTGCCGGGGCGGGACGCTGCCGCCTCAGGGCCTCAAGGGACGTCGCCGAGTGTAGGCAGCCGCCGTCGGCGGGGTCCAGAGCGATCTGCACGGTGCGCGTCGCCGTGCGTGCGGCGCGTCAGCGATCGGCGCCGGGGGCCGATCCGGCTGCTACGCTCCCGGCACGATTTCGGGTGGAGGTCGGCGGGGGGAGGCCGTGATGGCCGCAGTTGCCATCTTTTGCGGGGCGGGGCGGGCCGCCGGGGACGCGATCGCGGGACGGCTGGCCGAGGAGGGGTTCGACCTCGCCGTGCTCGGCCCGTCGGCGGAGGCCGGTGCCCATGTCGTGGCGCACGCGCGCCGGGTGGGCCGCCGGGCGCTGGCCCTGGCGGTGCGCCCGCACGACGCCGGCTCCGTGCAGCAGGCGGTGGACCAGGTGGACGGGCAACTCGGCCCGCCCGCGGTGCTGCTGAACGTCGTCGAGGCCCGGCTGGGCGCGCCGCTGCACGAGGTGCCGGACTGGGACGCGTGCGTGGGCGGGCTGCTGCGCGAGTCGTTCCTGATCAGCCAGGCGGTGCTCGACCCGATGATCAGGGAGGGCCGCGGGCGCATCGTCACCGTGGCCGACGTGCTGTGCGGGCCGGGCCAGCGGGAGAACACCACGGTCAGGGCCGGGCTGGAGGGGTTCACCCGGACGCTGGCGATGGAGGCCGACGTGTTCGGCGTGACGGCCAACCTCGTCGTGGCGGGGCTGGGCGTGCGCGCGCCGGCCGCGGCGGAGATCCTGCCGTCCGCGCCGGGCTCCCCCGCGTCGGGCTTCCCCGCGGCCGGGCAGGAGGTGGCGGCCGCCGAACTCGCCGCCACCGTCGCCTTCCTGGCCGGCGACGCGGCCGCCATCATGTCGGGCCAGGTCATCCACGTCGGAGCGGCCGACCCGGTGGCGTGACGCCGTCGGACCGGAACCGGCGGCCAGGACCGTCGGACCGGAACGGGTGGGCAGCACAGGCAGGCTGTACCGGCCGCCCGAACCGATCCCCAGACCCGGTTGCCTGAGGCGGCGTCAGCCCGACCCGCGCTCCGCCCCCGTGAACTGCGCGGCGTGCAGCCGCGCGTAGGGACCGCCTGCGGCGCACAGTCGCTCGTGGGTGCCCTGTTCCACGATCCGCCCCGCCTCCATGACGAGGATCAGGTCGGCGTCGCGGATGGTGGACAGCCGGTGGGCGATGACGAAGCTGGTCCGCCCGGCGCGCAGCGTGTTCATCGCGCGCTGGATCAGGACCTCGGTGCGGGTGTCCACCGAGCTGGTCGCCTCGTCGAGGATCAGGATGCTCGGCTGCACCAGGAACGCGCGGGCGATGGTGACGAGTTGCCGCTCTCCGGCGCTGAGGTTGGTGCCCTCCGCGTCGAGCGTGGTCCGGTAGCCGTCGGGCATCGCGCGCACGAAGTGGTCGACGTGCGCGGCGTGCGCGGCCCGCTCGATCCGCTCGGGCGCCGGGTCGTGCGCGCCGTAGGCGATGTTGTCGGCGACGGTCCCCCGGAACAGCCAGGTGTCCTGCAGCACCATGCCGATGCCGCGCCGCACGTCCTCGCGGGTCATCGTCGCGATGTCCACGCCGTCGACGGTGATCCGGCCGCCGGTGAGGTCGTAGAACCGCATCAGCAGGTTGACCAGGGTGGTCTTGCCCGCGCCGGTGGGGCCGACGATCGCGACGGTCTGCCCCGGCTCGGCGGTGAACGACAGGTGCTCGATCAGCGGCTCGTCCGGGGTGTACCGGAAGCTGACGTCCTCGAAGACGATCCGGCCGCGTACCGCCGCCGGCCGGACCGCGGGGTCGGGGTCGGGCGGCTGCTCGTCGGTGTCGAGCAGCTGGAAGATCCGCTCCGCGGAGGCGATGCCGGACTGCAGGAGGTTGCTCATGGTCGCGACCTGGGTGATCGGCTGGCTCAGCTGGCGGGAGTACTGGATGAACGCCTGGACGCTGCCGAGGGTGACCATGCCCGCGGTGGCGAACAGCCCGCCGCTCACCGCGACGAGGACGAAGTTGATGTTGGCCAGGAACAGCATGGTGGGCTGGATGACCCCGGAGGCGAGCTGCGCCCGGAAGCTGACCCGGCGCAGCTCGCGGTTGTGCCGGTCGAACGTCTGCCGCGCCTCCTCCTCCAGCCCGAAGACCCGCACCACGGTGTGCCCGGCGTAGGTCTCCTCGATGTGGCCGTTGAGGCGGCCGGTGGTCGCCCACTGGGTGACGAAGTGGGGCTGGGCCCGGCGCCCGATCCGGGCCGATCCCAGCAGGCACAGCGGGACCGTGGTCAGCGCGACGAGGGCCAGCAGCCACGACACCCAGAACATGACCGCGACCACGCCGGCGATGGTGAGGATCGACGTGAGCAGCTGGCTGAGCGTCTGCTGCATGGTCTGGGTGAGGTTGTCCATGTCGTTGGTCGCGCGGCTGAGCACGTCCCCGCGCGGCTGCACGTCGAAGTAGCTCAGCGGCAGCCGGGAGAGTTTCGCCTCGACCTCCTCCCGGAGCCGGAAGCCGACGCGCTGCACCACCCGGGCGGTGAGCCGGGTCTGGACGATGCCGAACACGGCGGAGCCGGCGTAGAGCAGCAGGGCGACGAGCAGGACGGCGCCCAGGCGGGAGAAGTCGATGCCGCGGCCGGGCACGACGGGCAGCGCGGACACCACGTCGGCCACCCGGCCGTCCCCGGTCGCGCGCAGGTGCGCGATCGCCGCGGACTTGGTGACGCCGGGCCGCAGTTGGCCGCCGATGTGCCCGGTGATGATGACGTCGGTGGCCTTGCCGAGCTGGCGCGGCCCCAGCACCGCGAGGCCCACGCTGATCACGGAGCAGCCGGCGGTGGCGGCGATGAGCCGGCGGTCGGGGCGCAGGGTGCGGGCCAGCCGGCGGACCGAGCCGCGCAGGTCCAGCACGGCGGGCGGCGGCAGTCCGCCGCCCAGCGCGCGTCCGGCGCCGACCGCGCCCGCCAGCGGCGGTCGCCTGATGGTGGTGGGCTGGGTCATGTCACGCCGCTTCCTGGTCGTCGCGCTGGGACCGGGCGATGTCCCGGTAGGTGGCGTTGTGCGCGAGCAGTTCGGTGTGGGTGCCGGCCCCGACGACGCGCCCTTCGTCCAGCACGAGGATGTGGTCGGCGTCCTGGATGGTGCTGACCCGCTGGGCGACGACGAGCACGGTGGCCGCGGCCGTCTCGCCGGCGAGCGCGGTCCGCAGCGCCGCCTCGGTGGCGTGGTCCAGCGCGGAGAAGGAGTCGTCGAGCAGGTAGATCGACGGCCGGCCGACGAGCGCGCGGGCGATGGCCAGCCGCTGACGCTGCCCGCCGGACAGGTTCGAGCCGCCCTGGGCGACCTCGGCGTGCAGGCCCTGCGGGAGGCGTTCGACGAACTCCCGTGCCTGGGCGACCTCCAGGGCGTGCCACATGTCGGCCTCGGTGGCGTCGGGCCTGCCGTGCCGCAGGTTGCCGGCGATGGTGCCGGAGAAGAGGAACGGCCGCTGCGGTACGTATCCGATCTGCGTGGCGAGCACTCCGGGGGCCAGCTCCCGCACGTCGGCGCCGCCGACCCGGACGGTACCCGCGCTCGCGTCGATCAGCCGCGGCACCAGGGTGAGCAGGGTCGTCTTCCCGCTGCCGGTGCCGCCGACGATCGCCGTGGTGGTGCCCGGACGGGCCAGCAGGTCGACGCCCTGCAGCACGGCCGACTCGGCGCCCGGGTAGCGGAACTCGACCTGGGACAGTTCGAGTTCGCCGGTCCGCGGCAGCGCGGTCACGCCGTGGTCCGGTGGCCGCACCGCCGGCTGCGTGGAAAGCACGTCCTGGATGCGCTCGGCACTGACCGCGGCCCGCGGGATCATGGTGAACATGAAGGTGGCCGACAGGACCGACATGAGGATCTGCATCAGGTACGAGAGGTAGGCCGGCAGCGCGCCGACCGGCATCCCCCCGGCGGCGATCCGGTGCCCGCCGAACCACAGGACGGCGACGCTGGACAGGTAGATCACCAGCATCAGCAGCGGGAACATCACGGCCATCAGCCGGCTCACCCGCAGCGACACCTCGGTGAGCTCCTCGTTGGCCGCGGTGAACCTGCGCCGCTCGCGGTCGTCCCGGACGAACGCCCGGATGACGCGGACGCCGGTGATCTGCTCGCGCAGGATGCCGTTGGCGCGGTCCAGCCGGGTCTGGGCCAGCCGGTGCAGCGGGAGCATCCGGGCCAGCAGCACCCCCACGATGACCACCAGCACCGGGATGATGACCGCGAACAGGCCGGAGAGCGGACCGTCCAGGCGCAGCGCCATGATGACGCCGCCGACGCAGATGATCGGCGCGGGCACCAGCAGGGTGCCGGTGAGCAGCGACAGCAGCTGCACCTGCTGCACGTCGTTGGTGGTGCGGTTGAACAGCGAGGCCGTGCCGATCCGGTTGACCTCCTGGGAGGAGAAGGCCAGCACGCGGTCGAAGACCGCCGCCCGCAGGTCGTAGCCCAGCGAGGTGCCGACCCGGGAGCTCAGGTACACCGCGGTGATCGAGCAGCAGATCTGGACGAACGCGATGCCCGCCATCACCTCGCCGATCCGCCAGATGTACCCGTTGTCCCCGGTGAGCACACCGTTGTCGATGAGGTCGGCGTTGAGACTGGGCAGTTCGAGCGCGGCGACGGACTGCGCGGCCTGCAGGAGCACGACGAGGGTCAGGGCCCGGCGGTAGGGCCGCAGGTGACGGCTCATCAGACCGACCAACATCAGCGCCGCACCTTCCCGGTCGCCCGGGCCGGCCGCCGCGCGGGGCCGGTGTCCTGGTCCCGCCGGAGCAGGCCGTCCAGCAGCAGCGTGGAGATCTCGCTGGTGTCGAGCGCGTCGCCGAGGCCGAAGGTGCCCCGGGTGGTGGCGAACACCATCGCGACCACCAACTGGGCAACCATCACCGGCGGTTGGCGGAGCAGCCGGCCGTCCGGTTCGACCACGTCGGCGACCGCCGCGATGAGGCGCTGCCGGTAGCGCGCCACCTCCGCCAGGAACGGGTCCCTGACCTCCGCGGGCACCGGCCGGCTGCGCAGCGCGGCCACCAGCGGTTCGGTCGTCACGAGCTGGTCGGCGATGATGCCGATCACCTCGGCGAGCCGGTCGCGCAGGTCCAGGCCGGGGTCGATGGCGCCGATCGCGGTCACGAGGGCCGAGGGCTCGAAGCTGCTCAGCACGGTGGCGTGGACGAGGGACTGCTTGTCGGGGAACGCGCTGAAGATCGTCCCTTCGGCGATGCCGGCGGCCCGGGCGATCTGCTGCGTGGTCACGGAAACGCCGCGCTCCAGCAGGAGCGGGAGGGTGGCGGCGATGATGGCGGCGCGCCGCTCTTCGGGGTCGAGGGTGGGCGCGCGGCGCCGCCGCCGGGCTCCCCCGCTCGTGTCGTCGGTCACCCCCGGAGATTAACGAGTGAGCGCTCACTCAGACAAGGGGCGCCCCTACCATCGACCCGTGTCCCGCCGACCGGACGGAAGGTAACCGATGATCTCCGTGCCACCCGACCTGCTGACCGAGCTGACCGACCTGTACCAGGACCTGCACCGCCACCCGGAGTTGTCCTTCGAGGAGCACCGCACGGCCGACCTGATCGCGACCCGGCTGCGCGCGCTCGGCTGCGAGACCGTCGAGGGGGTCGGCGGCACCGGCGTGGTCGGCGTCCTCGCCCGGGGCGACGGGCCGACCGTGCTGCTGCGCGCCGACATCGACGCGCTGCCGGTGACCGAGAAGACCGGCCTGCCGTACGCGTCCGTGCGCGACGGGGTGGCGCATGCCTGCGGCCACGACCTGCACACGACGTGGCTGCTCGGCGCGGCGAACGTGCTGGCCCGGCACCGCACCGGCTGGTCGGGCCGGCTGTTACTGGTCTTCCAGCCCGCCGAGGAGATCGGCCGCGGCGCCCGGGCGATGCTCGACGACGGCCTGTACGAGCGGTTCGGCACCCCCGCGGTCGCGTTCGGCCAGCACGTGGGCCCCGGACCGGCCGGCCGGATCGGCCACCGCAACGGTGTCACCATGGCCGCGGGCGACGCCATCCGGGTCCGGCTGCGGGGCAAGGGCGGCCACGGATCGCGGCCGGAGTCGACCGTCGACCCGGTGGTCCTGGCGGCGGCGACCGTGCTGCGCCTGCAGACCGTGGTGTCCCGTGAGGTCGCGGCCACCGATCCGCTGGTGCTGACCATCGGGTCGATGCACGCCGGCACCAAGGAGAACATCATCCCCGACGAGGCCGAACTGGGCCTGACCCTGCGCTCGTTCGAGCCCGCGGTCCGCGACCGGGCGCTGGCGGCGATCGAGCGGATCGTCCGCGGCGAGGCGGCGACCTCCGGGGCGCCGGAACCGGACGTCGACCTGCTGTACGGCTTTCCGGCGCTGGTCAACGACGAGGCGGCCGGCGAGGCCGTCCTGGCGGCGTTCACCGAGCACTTCGGCGCCGAACGGCTGGTCCCGGTGCCGCTGGTGCCCGCCAGCGAGGACTTCGGGCTGCTGACGGACGGTGGCCGCATACCGTCCGCGTACTGGTTCGTCCGCGGCAGCGATCCGGCGGCCTACGCGGCGGCGGAGGCAGCGGGCCGGATCGCTGCCGACATTCCCACCAACCACTCGCCCTCCTTCGCGCCGGTGCTCGACCCCACGCTGGCGACCGGCGTGCAGACGCTGGTGGCCGCGGCGCTGGCCTGGCTCGGCGGGTAGCGCCACCTCGCCTTGCCGGCAGGCCCGTTCGGCCCGAGCGGCGCCGACGGATCGGCGACCGGGTCGGCAGGGTTCGCGCCCGCGCGCGGGTACGGACGCGCACCCGCCTGCCCGCGGGCCCGGCCGCGCGTCCGCGTGCGGGCCTGCCCGGACGCGCGCGGGGCTCGCGCTTCCGCCCGTGCGGCCGGTTCCCCACCCCGGCGCGCTGCCGCACGGCGTTCCCCGGCCGTGCGCGGGGTAGGAAGCTCCGGTCCGGACCGCGCCGGTGGGCAACTCCCGCCGTACGCCACCGGATCCGGGCACCCGCACCTGGCGCACGTGCCCGGCCGCACCGCGTGGGCCACCGCCGCACCCGACCGGCGGGACGGCCCGCGCGGCCGGCAGCGCGCCGCAGCGAGCCCGCACGGTTCCCCGGCTCCACCGCACCGCACGTCACCCGCGCACCACGGACGGTCCGTCCGGTTCCTCGCCCTCGCGGCGGCGGGCCGTCCACGCCGTCGCTCCACGCCGAACGTCCCCGTTCCGAAAGGTGCTGTCCTTCATGAGAAGCCTCGCGTTGAAAAGCGTCGCGGCGCACGCGGACCTGCAGGTGGCCACGATGGTCGCGGGCATCGCCATCGTCCTGCTGACCGGGATCCTGCTCGGCTGGCTCGTCCGGCGGGTACGCCAGCCCGCGGTGATCGGCGAGATCCTCGCCGGTATCGCCCTCGGGCCCAGCCTGCTCGGCTTACTTCCGGGCGACCTGCCCCACAAGCTCTTCCCGGCCGACGTGCGCCCGCTGCTCTCCGCGGTCTCGCAGGTCGGCCTGCTGCTGTTCATGTTCATGGTGGGCTGGGAGTTCGAGAAGCGGATCATCCGTCCGCACCGGGGCATGGCGGCCGCGGTCTCGCTGAGCTCGGTCGCGCTGGCCTTCGGCCTGGGCGTCGCCGTCTCCACGCTGCTGTACCCGCACCACGACACCGTGGCGGGCCACCACATCTCGTTCCTGACGTTCTCCATGTTCATGGGTGCGGCGATGTCCGTGACGGCGTTCCCGGTGCTCGCGCGCATCCTCACCGACAACCGGCTCACCCACACGCGGGTCGGCACCCTGGCACTGGCGAGCGCCGCCGTGGACGACGTCCTGGCCTGGTGCATGCTGGCGTACGTCTCCGCGCTGGTCAGCTCCCGGGGCCCGAAGGACCTGCTCCAGGTGCTGGGCCTGAGCGCCGTGTACGTGGTGGCGATGTTCTTCCTGGTGCGCCCGGCCCTGGCCCGGCTGGTCGCCCATCTCGCCGGGCGCCAGCAGTGGCGGTACCTCGTGGTGACGCTCGCCGCCGGTACCTTCCTGTCGGGCTACCTGACCACCTGGATCGGCATCCACAGCATCTTCGGCGCCTTCCTGTTCGGCTTCATCATGCCGCGCGAGCCCGCGGCCCAGCTCGCCGAGCACCTGCGCAAGCCGCTGGACCACGTCAGCCTGGTGCTGCTGCCGGTGTTCTTCATCGTCACCGGCCTGGGCGTCGACATCAACGGCCTGCACCCCCGCCAGTACCTGGAGCTGGCCGCCATCCTGGCGGTCGCCTGCGGAGGCAAGCTGCTGGGGGCGATGGTGCCGGCCCGGCTGTCCGGCCTGCCCTGGCGGGAGTCCTGGACGCTGGGCCTGCTGATGAACACGCGTGGCCTGACCGAGCTGATCATCCTCAACGCGGCGGTGCAACTCGGCGTCCTGGACAGCCAGATGTTCACCATGATGGTGATCATGGCGCTGGTCACCACGGCGCTGGCCGGGCCACTGCTCCCCCGCGGCGAGGTCCTGGCGAGCTCCACCGTCGACCTCCGGGTGGACCGGACCGCCGCCCCGGTCTCGGGGGCGAGATCAGGTTCCTGACCGGTCCCGGTCGGTGCCGAGCCGGCCGAGGTTCCCGAGCCGGTCGCGGTTCCCGCGCCCCCGTCGGCGCCCGTCAGCCCTTGCAGGTGGGGTCGGCGAGCACGACGGGGGCGGCGTCGCGCGTGGTGACGAACGCCCGGAAACCGGGCGCGCCCGCCACGCACTTGGTGGCGATGTTGGCGAACTGGTCGGGGAAGTTGGTCACGTTGGCGGGGGTGTCGTCGCCTCGGTGGTTGGCCACGGGTGAATCCCCCGTGCCGCGCTTGTCGCTGGAGCAGCCCGCCAGCGCGGGGAGCGCGATGAGCGCCAGCAGTGCCGCGGCCAGGTATCTCGTCACGCGTCGCTTCATCCCGTCCTCGCATCCGGTCCGTTGGTGGTGGGTGCAAGCAACGACACCCGCGCAGGTGCGCGCGGTTCCCGAGGTCGCCACGGCGGCTCGCGCCGACCCCTCGCCGAACCCGGACCCGTGACCTCTCCCGCGCCCGAACCCGTGGCCCGGCCCGCGCCCGAACAGCGTTGCCGCCAGGGCGGGTTGACGAGGCGATTTCTCTCGCACACCTTTCCCGCAGCACGGGACCGCAAGTGAAGTTGGCGTGTACTCTACAAGCGTTTTTTCCTTCGGATCTTCACGTGGGAGTCGTCATCACCGACCTACGCCCTTCCCATGCCCTACGGGCCCGCACCCCGGTGGCGGCGGCCACCGGGACCGTCGCGGGAACCCACCCGGACGAAAGCAGGGTTCAGTGAACCGAACTCGACTGGCAACTCTGGCAACGGCGTTCACCGCGGGCATATCGCTCGCCTTCATGGGGACCGGCGGCGCCTCCGCCGCGCCGGTCACGTCCGCTCCCCTGGCCCCCGCGGTGTACGGGGCCGACGCGGGCGGCGCGGTCATCGTGGTCCTGGCCGACCAGCACACCGGCCTCGCCCTCAAGGCCCAGGGCACCGCCCGCACATCGGCCACCCGTTCCGACCAGCGCTCGATCGTCTCCGCCATCAAGGCGGGCGGCGGCACCGACATCCGGCAGCTCGTCAGCGTCAACGCCGTCGCGGCGCACCTGTCCGCCGCGGAGGTCGAGCGGCTGCGCGCCGACCCGGCGGTGGCGAAGATCCTCCCGGACGCGACGATCACCGTCGATCCCGCGTCGAGCGTGCCGAAGGCGAAGCCGGCCAAGCTGAACCCGGCGCTGTGCCCGGCCGATCCGGCCAAGCCGTTCACCGAGCCCGAGGCGCTGTCCGACGTGCGCGCGTCCTCCGACGACCCGAAGGCCGGCGCCGAGGGCAACGACATCGCCACCGGCCAGGGCGTGATCGTCGCCAACGAGGGCATCAACGACCTCGCGGGCAACCCGAACTTCATCCGCAAGGACGGCACGCCGGTCGTGCTGGACGCCCCCGACCCGACCGCCGACGACAGCGACGGCGAGTTCTACGGTGACGCCTCGTCGATCGCCGGCCAGGGCACCGTCGTCTACGACTACTCCAAGGAACTGCCGTACTCCGGGCTGCCGTCGGGCTGCACCTTCACCATCAAGGGTGTCGCGCCGGACGCCTCGCTCGTCGACAGCTCGGTGATCGACACCCCGCCCAGCGGTACCGGTGGCGCCGTCACGCAGTCCGAGTCCGAGGTCGTCGCCGGTATCGACAACGCTGTCGTGACCGAGCACGCCGACATCATCTCCGAGTCCTACGGCTTCACCCCGCAGCCGGGCCGGTACGCCGTCTTCTACGCGGCGAACGACGCGGCGATCGCGGCGGGCGTGACCGTGGTGGTGTCCTCCGGTGACAGCGGCGACTCCGGCACCGTGTCCTCGCCGGCCACCGACCCGCTGGCCATCGCCGTCGGCGCGACCAACACGCTGCGGCTGAGCGCCCAGGCGACCGGCTACACCCGCTGGACCAACGACGACATCACCCCGCTGTCGTCGGGCGGCACCGCGCCGAACAACCGCGTCGTGGACCTGGTCGCCCCGGGATACGGCGGTGAGGCGGCCTGCAACCCCAACGGCAGCGACTGCCCGGAGAACACGCAGACCGAGGCGTTCGGCGGCACCAGCCAGTCGTGCCCGCTCGTCGCCGGCGCCGCCGCCGACGTGATCCAGGCCTACGCCGACTCCCACGCCGGGGCCAAGCCGACCCCCGCCCTGGTCAAGGAGATCCTGACCAGCACGGCGACCGACGTCGGCGCGCCCGCCGACCAGCAGGGCTCCGGTCTGCTGAACGTCGCCGCCGCGGTCAGGGCCGCCCAGCAGGAGCCCGGCACGACCGTGTCCACTCACGGCAAGGGCGCGCCGGCCGACGCCGCCGACCTGCTCGTCACCTCGCCGACGCAGCTCGACGTCACCGCCCCGGCGGGCACGAGCACCCAGGCCGTCACGCTGTTCAACACCAGCCGCAAGGACACCGAGGTCAGCGCCGACTACCGGTCGCTGGGGCGGACCACGCAGATCGGCCGGACCGTCACCGAACCGGTCAGCGCGCCGGACCCGAGCCTGCCGGTGCCCGCCGAGGGGGCCACGGCCGCCGCGCCCGTCACGTTCGACGTGCCCAAGGGACTGGACCGGCTCAACGCCGACCTGCGCATCCCGGACCCGGCGAACTCCACCATCCTGTCCTTCACCCTGATCGACCCCAAGGGCAGCCTCACCCAGATCTCCTACGACTACGGCACGCCGCCCACCAGGGCGGGGCGCCTCGGCACGGTGTCCGACATCCAGCACGTCGAGGTCACCGCGCCGGTGGCGGGCCGCTGGACCGCGCGGGTGCTGTGGGCGAACGGCCGCGCCCACCTCCAGGAGCCGCCGAACGTCCCCGGCACCTACACCGGCGACGTCTCCTTCCGCGTCACGGGCCAGCACTACGTGACCGCCCCGGCGGTGCACCAGGTGCGGATCAAGGCCCACTCCAGTGCCACCGTGCCGCTGCGGGTGTCCATGCCCGCGGCGCCCGGCGACCACCCGGAGTCCGTCCAGTTCGTCGCGGGCAACGGCGCCCGCACGTCCGTGCCGGTCGCCCGCAGGACGCTCATCCCCTCGCGGGGAGGCGCGTTCGACACCACGATCACCAGCAGCGTCGGGCGGCAGGTCGGCCAGATCAGCACCTACGGCCTGGACGTGCCCGCGGGCAAGCAGTCGCTGAACGTCGCCTTCACGACGCCCGACGCCAGTGCCGACAACCCGATGACGTTCTGGCTGATCGGCCCGGACGGCACGGTCGTGCAGAAGGTGGCGGCAGCGCCGGTCACCGACGCGTCGGGCCGCACGACCGCCGCGGCGAACCTGGTCGCGACCGCTCCGGCCGCGGGCCGCTGGGAGATCGACGTGGAGCTCAACCTGACGACCAGCGGGAAGGAGTTCACGCAGCTGGTGCACGGCGTGGCCGGCTACGACCAGCCGGCTGCGGCCACGGCCGGCTGACCGCCGGCACGATACAAAACGCCGGTGTCCGGGAGGCAGGGTTCTCCCGGACACCGGCGCCGGTGCGTGGTCCGGGGCCGCCCGCCCCCGGACCACGGTCAGGCCGGCGACGGCCCCGCGGAGCTGAAGGCGTAGTGCCGCGCCGGGTCGAACTCGGGCCAGGGCTGGTAGGTGTTCACGCCGGGTTCGCCGCGCAGGTGGAACGCGCTGGGATAGGGCTGCTCGTCGGCGGTGATGCGGGTCGAGGTCGGGATGTAGCGGATGGTCAGGCCACAGCGCCGGCGCGCTGAGGTGTTGGCGTTGCTGCCGTGCACGATGTTCGGATGGTGCACTTCGACGTCGCCCGGCGCCAGCACCATGTCGACGGCCGCCGACTCGTCGACGTCGACCGCGATCTCCTCGCCGAGCACGTTGTCCACCGCGGTGTTCTCGCGCATCGCCGCGATGCCGCCGCGATGGCTGCCGGGGACCAGTCGCACGCAGCCGTTCTCCGGGGTCGAGTGGTCGACCGCCAGCCACAAGGTGACCACCCGCATGGGTTCCAACGGCCAGAACGCCGCGTCCTGGTGCCACAGCACGGGCTGCCCCGAGTACGGCGGCTTGCTGATGTAGTGGGAAGCGAACAGGGCGATGTCCGGGCCGACGAAGGTCTCGGCGATGTCCAGCAGCCGGTCGTCCGAGATCAGCCGCAGCCAGAACGGGTCGTCGCGCAGGAGTGTGTGGCCCAGTTGTTCGGGCCGCAGGTCCGGGTGGCGGCGTTGCAGCCACTCGACGTGTCCGGCCGTCTCCCGCATCAGGTCCGGGTCCACGACCTCGCGGAAGACGGCGTAGCCCTCGTGCTCGAAGCGGTCGAGAAGGTCGGTCATGTCGGCTCTCCCAGGAGGCGAAGCGGAGCGGGCGCCCCGGCGCTGATGACTCGGCCGTCCACCGACACCTCGCAGTGCCCGGCGGAGCGTCGCACGTCGATCTCGTGGCCGCGGTAGTACAGCCCGCGCAGTTCCAGCCCGCCGGGCAGCCAGTCCGGAGGGTCGAGGTCGAGGGTGCCGTCGACCCGCGGCCGTAGCCCGGCCATGCCGAGCAGGACCGCCTCGGCGCCGGTCAGCCCGGCGATCACGTTGGCACGCCGGCCGCGGGGCTGTGCGGCGGGGCGGTCGCAGTAGTGGTCCTGCGGGAAGTACGGGAAGTGTTCTCCCATCCACAGCACCCGTCGCAGCACGTCCCAGGCGGATCGGGGCCTGGCCTGCTCCCACAGGGTCAGTGCCAGCTGCGGTGCCTCGCCGGTGTAGGCGCCACCGCCGGACCAGTCGACGTCTCCGAGCTCGTAGTGCAGGCGGTCCTCGGCGGAGACGCTGCTGATGCCGTAGCGGCCGAGGAAGGCGCCGTCGCGCAGGTGCGCCAGCAGCGCCGTGCTCATCGACGGGGTGCAGGCACCGGCCCGCATGGCGTCGAACGCCTGGACGGAATAGGCGAGTTCGGTGTGGCCGTCGGGGTAGCGGCTGCGGAACCAACCCGCCTCCGGGTCCCACAGCTCCTGCGCCACTGCCTGGCGGATGCGCTGGGCCTGGGCCCGCAGCGGGGCCGCCCGCACCGGGGCGTCGTACTCCTCGGCGAGTTCCGCCAGCAGGTCCAGGCTCCAGGCCCGTTCGGCGTTGGGGCTGGCCACCACGTGCTCCCAGCCCGTGGAGCGCATCTCCAGCAGGTTCTGCTGGCCGCCGTAGTCTCGCAGTTCCCCCACGGCCGGGAAGCGCTGGGCGAGATGCGCCTCCGTGTCGTGCAGCCGCGCCACCAGGTCCGGGGTGATCCCGTCATGGCAGGCGGCGGCGTGCGCGAGCATCACCAGTGACCAGCCGCTGTAGGCGTACGCGACGCCGATGCCGCTGCCGTCGGGCGCGATGGCGTAATGGTCCGTCAGGTCGCCCTTGACCATGACTTCCAGGACGTCGGCGGTGCGGCGGCCGAGGAGCAGGGCGAGGGTGTGCGGGGCGTAACCGCCGGTGTCCCAGGCGTACGCGCACAGGGCGCCGCCGTCGATGCCGGAGGTGGCGGGGAAGGGAACGGTGGCGAAGGCCGGGTTGTCCCACAGGCAGACCAGGCCGCTGGCGAGCGAGCGCCGGTAGTACGTGTCGAGTCCCGGCACCTCCGTGGTGAGCCGCGGCACCCGTGCCAGGGCCTCCGCGGTCCGCCGTCCGATCCGGGCGCGGGACTCCCGCGCCCACGCGCCCGGGAATCCCGCCGGATTGCTGCCGTCGAGCAGCACCGCCAGTTCGAAGACGGCCTCGTCCGCGGGCGCGAGTGCCGTCTCCAGCGGCCCGTGCCGCAGGGCGGGCCGCTGGTGCGCGGCCGCCTCGGGCTCCGGCGGCATCCAGCCCCAGTCGGTCAGCGGTAGCTCGCCGACCGGACCGGTTGCCAGCTCGGGCAGCAGGCGCAGCGTCAGATCCCGTTGGGAACGGTTGCGCACGGCGACCCGCAGCACGTACCCGGGGTGTCCGTGCAGCGGTGTCAGCTCCGAGGTGACCAGCAGTGACGTCAGCTGTCCGTCGTGCCGGCGATGGTAGGTGCCGCGCCGCTCGATCCCGTCCAGCCGCCAGGTGCCGCCGGCGGGCAGCAGCTCGGTGACTTGCATGCCGCGGGCGCCGGTGTCGCTGACGCGGAGGCCGTCGGCCTCCAGCACGACGGCCAGCCGGGCCCGGGGCGCGGCATGGGGCGGGGCGTAGCAGGCACCCACCCCGCAGACGGTGCCCGGGATCGCGGCCACCGTGGACCAGCCGCTCGCGGTCCACAACGACTCGGCGACGCCGCGCCGCGGATCGAAGTCGAAGTCGCCGGTCGCGTACCCCGTCACAGACCGATCTCCCGTTGCTCCTGCGCCGACCGGTAGGCCGCGAGAATCACCTTGAGCACGTCCGTGCCCTCCTCGTGGGTGTGCACCGGCCGCGCGCGGTCCCGTACCCGGGCGACGAAGTCGGCGCAGACAGCCGGGACAGAGTCGACGGCGGGGAACTGCTCCCTGGTGGGTTCCTGACCGCGCGGCTTGTGCCACAGCGTGGTGCCGTCGCTCCACAGGCTGCCGCGCTCGCCGACCACCGAGAACTTCTCGGTGAACGGGGCCGCTTCGTAGGCCCAGCTGGTGACCACCTCGCCGACCGCGCCGTCGGAGAAGCGCACGAGCACCCGGGCGGAGTCCTCGCCTTCCATGAACGCCAGCCGGTGGGTGCTGAGCATCGCGGTCACCGCGGCGGGGCGGGCCGAGGCCAGGTACAGCAGCAGGTAGGTGGGGTGGTAGCCGGTGTCGATCAGCTCGCCGCCGCCGCTGGTGGCCGCGTGCGCGCGCCAGCCCATGGTGGCGGGGTCGAAGTCGTTGAAGAAGCTGTCGGTGGTGCGCAGTTCGTAGACCTGCCCCAGCACCCCGGAGTCGATGATCGCGCGGGCACGGGCGACCGCGGGCAGCGTGAGCTGGTTGTGGGCGCACATCAGGGTGACTCCGGCCGAGGCGACGGCCCCGGCGATCCGGTCGGTGTCCGGAAGCGTCAGGCACAGCGGTTTCTCGCACAGGATGTGCCTGCCCGCCTCGGCGGCGGCGATGATCGCCTCGGCGTGCAGGTGGTGGGGCAGGCAGATGTCGACGGCGTCGACGTCCGCCTCGTCGAGCATCCGCCGGTAGGAGGCGAACGCCCGGGCGCCGCCGGCCTGCTCCGCGCGTTCGGCGGCGGTGATCGGGTCGATGTCGGCGACGGCGGTGACGGCGCCCTGGTCCGGGACGGCCAGGTAGCCGCGCAGATGGGCGCGGGAGATGTTCCCGCAGCCGATGAGGCCGATGGAGAGGGTCATAGGTGGTGTCCTTCCTCCCGGCTGCTGCGGATGGCGGCGGCCATGAGGCGGGTCAGGTCGAGCCCGAGGGCGAGGTTCTCCTCGTCACGGGTGCCGTCGGCGACATGGCGTACGAACAGGTCGAAGGGTGTGCCGGTACGCGGCGGCAGGGGCAGTTCACGCCAGTCGCCGCCGGTGTTCAGCAGCAGCTTCGGCTCGGGGGTGCCGTACACCAGTGATCCTTCGGTGCCGTGCACTTCGAGGGAGAACGGCGAGGCGGGCGCGGTGAAGGAGGCCTCCACCACACCGAGGGCGCCGTCCGCGCAGCGCAGGACGGCGACCGCGTTGTCCTCGACGGCGTGCTCGGTCACGTGCCCGAAGGACGCGGTCACGGTCTCCGGCATGCGGCCGAGGAACAGCCGGGTCAGGTACATGGGGTGGCAGCCGAGGTCGATGAGAGCGCCGCCCGCGGCGGCCGCGGGGTCGTAGAAGTGCTCGGGCAGCCAGCCCGCGCCGACCGAACCGCCGTGGGCGAGGCGGGCGCGGACCAGGGTGAGCCGGCCGAGCACGCCGTCGGCCAGCACCTTGCGGATGGCGGTCGTGTAGCCCTCGTACAGCCTGGGCAGCGAGAGCATCAGGGCGACGGCGGAGGCGTCCGCGGCTGCGGTGATCTCCGCGCACTCGGCCGGGGTCGGGGCGAGGACCTTCTCGGTGAAGACGTGCTTGCCCGCTGCCGCTGCGGCCGTGATGACCTCGCGGTGGGAGGCGGTCGGGCAGGTGACGACGACCGCGTCGACGTCGTCGCTGGCGAGCAGGCCGCCGAGGTCGGGGTGGAAGCGGGCGCCGAGGTCGTCGGCCCAGCGCTTCCCGCGGGCGCCGTCTTCGTCCCAGACGGCGGTGATCTCGGTGCCCGGGTGCTCGGACGCCTGGCGGGCGTAGTCGCGCGCGTGCACGTGCCAGAAGCTGAGGAGGGCGAGGCGCAGGGACACGGAGGCTCCTTTCTAGCCTTTGACGGCGCCGGCCAGTCCGTTGACGAAGTACCGCTGCAGCAGCAGGAAGACCGCCACGATCGGCACGAGGGAGATCACCGAGCCGGCGCACAGGAACGTCCAGTCCGTGGAGTTCTGCCCGACGAAGGAGTACATCCCCACCGGCAGCGTGCGCAGTTCGGGCTTGGAGAGGGTGAACACGAGCGGGACGAAGAAGCTGTTCCAGGCGCTGATGCAGGTGAACAGGCCGACGGTGGCCAGCATCGGGCCGGACAGCGGCAGCATTACCCGCCAGAAGGTCTGGTGGAACCCAGCCCCGTCGACCTTGGCCGCGTCCTCGATCTCCCGGTCCATGGTGGAGAAGTAGCCCATGAACAGGAAGGTGGCGAAGACCAGGCTGCTGGAGGACTGCACGATGATCACCGCCCACAAGGTGTTGAGCAGGTGCAGTCCGCGCACGATGTCGAAGACCGGGATGATCGTGTAGCCGTGCGGCAGGAAGAGCGTCACCGAGATCAGCCCGATGCAGGCCTTGCGGCCAGGGAAGTCCGTACGGGCCAGCACGTAGCCGGCCATGGAGGTCGCGAGCAGGGTCAGGACGACCGAGCCGCCGGCCACCAGAACGGTGTTGACGAAGTAGGTGCCGAAGGACGCCCCCTTCCAGGCGCCGCTGTAGTTGGACAGGTGCACGCCGTCCGGGAAGGGGTTGAGGCCCCGGGAGAAGAAGCCGTCGGCGCTCTTGAACGAGCTGCCCAGGGTCCACAGGAACGGGAACAACCAGAGCAGGCCGCCGACCAGCAGGAGCAGGTGGATCAGGGACCGGCCCGCCGTGCGGCGCACGGCCGCCCGGCGGCGGGCGGGTGTCCGGTCGCGGCGGGAGCTGGAGACCAGGAGTGCCACGTGGCTGCCCCCTTTTCAGGCGCGCCCAGCGGCGCGGCGTTTGGCGAGGGACCGGAAGATGAGCACCTGCAGCACGGAGAAGCCGATGAGCAGCAGGCCGTAGAAGAAGGAGGCCGCGGAGGCCAGGCCGACGTTCGGTTCGGTGGCCGCGGCCTGGTTGCCGCCGAAGGCCAGGTGGTAAATGTAGGTGTTGACGACCTCGGTGCCGAAGTACGGCCCGCCGCCGGTGAGTACCTGCACCAGGTCGAAGACCTGGAACGAGCCGATGAACGCCAGGATGACGATCATCAGGCCGACCGGTCGCAGCAGCGGCACGGTGATGTTCACGAACGTCCGCACGTGGCCCGCACCGTCGATCTTCGCCGCCTCGTAGACTTCCTCCGGGATGGTCTGCAGTCCGGCGAGGAAGTACACGAGGTTGTATCCGAGGGTCTGCCAGATCCCGACGACGATGATGATGCCCAGCGCGATCCTCGGGTTGCCGAGCCAGTCGACCGGCCTGCCGATCAGGTGGGCGTCCAGCAGCCAGCCGTTCAGGGTGTCGCCGAAGTTGGAGAGCATCAACTGGACGACGACGCCGACCACGGCGGGCGAGGTGACCACCGGCAAGAAGAAAAGGGTGCGGTAGAACGCCGAGAAGCGCAGTTTCCGGTCGTTGAGCACGAGGGCGAGCACCAGCGCGATCGCCAGCTGGACCGGCACCACGACGATCGAGTACACGAAGGTGTGGCTGACGGCCCGCCAGAAGATCGAGTCGTGGGCGATCTGGCGGAAGTTGTCGAGACCGACGAAGTCCCCGGGCGAGCCGATGCCGTTCCAGCGGTAGAAGGTGTACGCCAGGGAGCCGAAGATCGGGTACACCACGAACAGCAGCAGGAGCACCATCAGCGGCGCGAGGTAGAGATAGCTGAGCCTGCCGGCCACGAGCCGGCGCCACCGGCCGTTCTTCGGCGGTGCCGCCCTGTGGGCCGCCCCGAGCCCGTCGGTCGGCGGCTTCGGGGTGGCGGTGTCGAGGAGTTGCACGGAATCCTCCGGGTCAGGCCGGCTTGTTCTGGTACGGCCGGGTGGGGTCCCAGTCCGTGAAGACCCAGTCGGACAGGCTGACCTTGGCGCCCTTGGCCCGGGCCTCCTTGACGCCGTCGGCCAGGGCCTTGTTGCGACGGTCCTCCAGGTCGGAGAGGGCCGCGCCCATGTCCTTGAGCTGTCCGGTGTAGAGGCCGGTGAGCACGTCGGGCAGGTCCGGGGTGACGGCCGGGACCACGACCTTGGACACGTCGGGGTTGCGGATCGCCGGTACCGGCCACGGCATCGCGTACTTGCGCAGGTCGACGAAGGCCCGGAACGCCTGGGAGTTGATCCTGGCCCGCTGGTTCGCCTCCGGGAAGATCGACAGGCCCTGGCCCGCCTCCACCCAGCGCTGTCCGGCGGCCGGGCCGTGCAGCCAGTCGAACCACTGCCAGGCGGCGTCGGAGACCTTCGAGTGCTGGGACAGGGCCCACACCCTGCCACCCGGCGGGTAGTAGAAGAACGCCTTCGGGGTCGCGGTCGGCGAGGGCAGCGTGGTCAGGCTGTAGTCGGTGAAGTGGTGCTGGGTCCAGGTCGTCTGGTTCCACACGCCGCCGACGATCATGCCGAACTTGCCCCGCTCGAAGAACGCCCGCGCCTGCTCGTCGCCTATGGACATGGACGAGGGGTAGATGTAGCCCTTCTTCTTCCACTCCAGCAGCAGTTCCAGGAAGTCGGCGTAGTTGCGGTCGGATCCGAAGGTCCACTTGCCGACCCGGTAGTCCAGGCCGTCCACGCCGTAGCCGGCCGGTGAGCCGGCGCCGCGGACGAACAGTTCCACCCACCACGGCAGCGAGACGTTCGGCACGTTGCCGAACCCCAGGCCGTAGGACCGGCCGCCGCTCTTGCTGGTGATCGCCTCCGCGGCCGCGGTGACGTCGTCCCAGGTTCTGGGGAGCCTGGCGGAGCCGTCCGGATTGGTGATGCCCGCCTGCTTGAACAGGCCGTTGTGGATGTACAGCTGCAACCAGGGCGCGTTGCCGCCGAACGGGGCGCTGTAGACCTTGTTCTCGACCATGTCGACGCCGTTGAAGAAGTTCCCCGCGGGGAACCTGCCGCGCCACTGCGGGGTGGCGAAGCCGTCCAGCGGGCGCAGCCAGCCGTCGGCGACCTGCTCCTCGAACTTCGGGCTCGACGGGATCATCAGCATGTCCGGTGCCTCGCCACCACGGAAGGCGAGGTTGATCAGGTCCGGGTACCGGTCGCTCACCTGGACCGTCCGCTTGATCCGGATCTTCGGGTGGGCCTTCTGGAACAGCTGGATCTCGTTCTTCAGCCACGGTTCCTGGCTGACGTACCAGTCCCAGTGCTTGATCGTCGTGGTGCCCGGAGGTGTCGAGGACGACGAGGAGCATCCGGACAGTGCGGTGGCGAGCGCGGTGCCGCCGGCGGCGGAGGCGGCCAGGAAGCCGCGTCTGCTGAGTGGGGACATGAGACCTTACGCTCCGATCGTGAGCAAGGTGTCGTCGAGGAGGGGACCGCCGATGCCGGGGGAGGCGTGCGGCGCCGGGTGGGCACGGCACCGCGACGCTCCGTGCCGCGGCTTCACCGGCGGGCGTCGAGGCGGTGCGGGGGGATGGGGTGGGGGTGGGGGTGTTCCGTGGGCGCAGGAGTGTCAGGCGTCTGCAGGGGCGGGACCGGTGCTGTCCCGCACGACCAGTTCGGTGGGAAGGACGAGGCGCTGGGGCGTCCCGTCGGAGTCGGGATGGTCGAGTGTGGCGAGGAGGATGTCCGCGGCCCGCTCGCTCATCCGGGCGAAGGGCTGGCGGACCGTGGTGAGGGCCGGACGGACATGGGCGGCGGCGTCGATGTCGTCGAAACCGACCACCGACACCTCCTGTGGGACCCGCACGCCGGCCTGCGCGAGCTCGTCCAGCACGGCGAAGGCGGCCGAGTCGTGGTAGGCGAACAGCGCCGTCGGGCGGCGCCCGGGCGGCAGTTCCAGCAGTTCGCGGGTACGGCTGCGCACCAGCGCCTCATCGAAGTCCGTCTCGACCTCAAGGGCGGGGTCGGGCGCCAGGCCGGCCTCCCGCAGGGCGTCCCGCACCCCGCGCAGGCGCTCCTGGACATACGCGTGGTTGAGCGGGCCGAGCATGCTGGCGATCCGGCGGTGGCCGAGTTCGATCAGGTGGCGGGCGGCCAGCAGGCCGCCGGTGTGGTTGTCGACTCCGACGGCGGGCAGGTCGCTTTCCGCGCCGAGCGTGTCGATCAGGACGACGACAAGACCGCTGCGGTGCAGGTCGACCAGTCGCTCCAGCTGCCGCTGGTCGTGGGCGACCACGAGCAGCCCGGCGCACAGGCCGGAGCTCAGAACCCGGTCGATGGCGCCACCGTAGTCGCGCTCGTTGGTGCTGGTGAACAGCACGATTTCGTACTTGGTGTCCTCGACGACCTTGGCCACGCCGTAGTTGATGTCCGCCATGAAGCGCCAGGTCAGGCCCGGCACAATCATGCCGATCAGGCCGGTGTTGCCCTTGGCGAGCGCGGTGGCCGCGAAGCTCGGCACGTAGTTGTTGCGGCGCATCACCGCGAGGACCCTGCGGCGCGTCTCCGGGTCCACCTTCGGGCTGTTGTTCAGCACCAGGGAAACCGTCGACTTCGACAGTCCTGACAATCTGGCGATATCACGAATGGTGAGTTTGGCCATGCCGTCCCCCTTTCGTTGGACTGGTCCAACGACGCGCTGTCAGGAATTTGTTGGACCAGTCCAACGCCGGAATGGGAACGTATCGTTGGACCAGTCCAACGTCAATGCATCGCGCAGAAACGGTCACATGAGGCGGTTCAGCGGCCGGCCGTGGTCGCGGTGCGTGGTGTGGGGTGCGGTCAGGTGTGCCACTGGGAGTACACGCCGAAACGGGCCTGGTTGAGCGTCCCGTCGCTGTTGAGTGCGCCCAGCCCCTGGGTGTCCCAGACGTACCACGTGATGCTGACGCCCTGCTGGGTGCCGGTGAAGGCCGGCCCGCCGCTCGCGCCTTCCTGGCCGTTGACGTACGACGTGAGGGTGTTCGCCCAGGCGGTGTCGTCGTCCGTGGTCATCGCCGCGCCGGCCTCGCCGATCCACACCGGCGCGATGTTCTGCGCCTCCAGGTATCCCCATACCGCGTTGTACCGGGCGACGGCCTCGGGGCCGCTGTCCGGGGTGGTGTGGCCAACCGAGTACGGGTACTCGTGCACCGAGTAGACGACCCGCTTCCGTCCGGCATTCGCGGTGGACAGCACGACCGGATGGGCGGCGACCTCGGTGAGATCGCCTTCGAAGGCTTTCACGCCCGCACCGCCGGCGAAGGAGCCGCCGTAGTTCTGCGGGCCCTCGCAGATCACCAGGACACCCGGATCGATGGTCTCGACGGCGTTGCCCACGGACGTGTACATCGCCTGGATATCGGTGACGCCGCCATCGCCCCACGTGCTCTCACCGGGGTACGCGAGCGGCTCGTTGTCGAGGTCGAAGCCAATGACCGTGGAATTGCCCTTGTAGCGGGTGGCGATCTCCTGCCAGTCGGCGAGGAAGGACGCCTGCGTGACGGTGCCGGGCGTGCCGCAGCCGTCGGTGCCGTCGGTGCCGGGCCCGCTGTCGTACCACAGCCCGTTGCCCTGCTGGGCCAGGCAGTTGCCGTTGCCGGCCGCGCCCTCGTCGTTGTGGTGGTTCATGATGACCTTGAGGAGTTGGCTGCCGGCCGCGGTGACCACCGCGTCGAGGCCGGCCAGGTAGGCGCCGGCGTTGGCGTCGTGCAGGCTGGCATCACTCCAGGCGAGGGTCACGGTGTTGAAACCGGCGGCGCGGATCGCCCGCATATTGGCGTCCAGCCCCGCGAGCGGGGTGTCCTGGTTGACGATCACGTTCTGGTCGAGGCGGGAGTTGCCGTGCAGGGCAGCTGCGTCGATGCGCACCGGCTTGCCCGTCGAGTCGATGATCTGGCTTCCGTTCGTGTCCAGGTAGCCGGTCGGCAGCAGCTGCGCGGCCGCGGCAGCCGGATGTGCCCCGGCCGCAAGGGGCCGGGCCTGGGCCTGGGTCGCGGTGCCGACCCCGGTGGCGGCGAGCAGGGCCGCGGTCGCGAACACGCAAACTTTCACTGTGCGTCTCACGGGACGTTCCTCCTTCTCGGTGCTGACGGATGATGACTGGGTGGTACGGGCCTTTCCGTCGGCTGCGCCTCGCAGGTGCGGTGGCGGGCACGCAGCGCAGGGGGGAGCACGGGGCGGCGGCGGTCGTCGCGACGGGCCGCGGGGCGTGCTCGGGCCACGGACATGCCGGGGCGGAACCCGTCCCGGGCAAGGCACGTCGGCGAGTGGCGGATGAGGGGCCGTCACCCTCAAGGGGCGGGACCGGGTATTTGGTGGGTCGGGGGCCGGTGCCGTGACCGGCGAGGTTCAGCGGTTCGCGGCGCCCGGCGGTCGCTGGGCGGAGTCGCTCGGGCTCACGGCCTGGCGCCGCCCGGCCGCCCGGTGGATCCTCGGACCACCAGGCTCGTGGGCAGCGCCGCGTGCCGGGGCTCGCCGTCCGGGTCCTCGATCCTCTGCAGCAGCAGGTCCACCCCGCGCACGCCCATCACGTCGAGAGGAATGTGCAGGGCGGTGAGGGCGGGGTGGATCGCCCGCGCCATGAACGTGTCGTCGACGGTCACCAGGCTGAAGTCGCTGGGCACGGACCGTCCTTGGCGGGCCAGGCCGCAGGCGACCCCGTGCGCGACCATCTCGTTGTGGGCGATGACCGCGGTCGCGCCGCTGGTGGGTACCAGGTCCGCGGCAGCGACACCGTTGTCGAAGGTGAGGTCGAACGGGCCGAGCTGCTCGACCAGTTCGATCCCGAACTCGTCGCACGCATCCTGCACCGGCTGCCGGTGCCCGGGTGTCCGGGCGGTGCGGGTGCCGTTGACGTACACGATCCGGGTGTGGCCGAGCGCCGCCAGATGCCGGGCCACGTGCCGCATCCCGGTGTCGAGTTGTGCGTAGGCGCTGTCCGTCTCCGGCAACCGGGCGCCGATCAGTGCCACCGGACCCGCCCGGGTCAGCTCCCCCACCATCCCGTCGGTCATCCGCGGGCCGGCGAGCAACAGGCCGTCGGTCTGACGGGCCATGATCCGCGCCAGCTCGAATCCGTCGGCCGGATCATCACCGGTGTCGGCCAGGAAGAGCGCGTGGTCCTTGGCCCGCGTCCGGCGCTGCACGGTCTTGACGATCTCCGCGTAGTACGGGTTCACGACGTCCGGCACCAGCAGGCCGAGCGTCCGGGTGCGGCCCCGGGCGAGCGAGCTGGCCGTCCGGTTGGGCGTGAAGTCCAGCCGCCGGGCGACTGCGAGCACCCGCTCCCGGGTGTCGGTACGTACGGTCCCCGGCAGACTGAAGACCCGCGAGACGGTGGATGCGGACACCCCCGCCTCGCGTGCCACGTCGGCCATGGTGGCGGTCACTTGACGCGCACCACGTCATCGATGTCGACCGCCTCGCCGCCGGTGAAGGCGGTGTTGGCGGCGAGCCCGACCGCCAGCGCGAGGGCGCCGTCCACGTGGCCGGCGATCGGCGCTCCCCCGGCGGCCTCGCCGGCCGCCTCGCCGTCGAAGAGTGCCCGCATCATCCGGGCGTCCCCGCCGCCGTGCCCGGCATGGTCGAACTCCGGGATCTCCACCTCGCGCGGTGGCTGCCACAGCGGCCGGACGAGGATGCGCGCACCGCCGGCGTTCTCCAGCGCGGTGTCCCCGTGGACGGCGCCCTTGGCGGAGGTGAGTCCGGCCCGCGGCCGCTGCCACGCGCTCTCCTCGACCTCCAGCTCCAGCCGGCCGCCGGTGCCGTTGAACATCACCCGGTAGCCCTCCCACGGGGAGTAGGCGGTGAGGTGGTACGACATGCTCGCGCCCGTCGCGTAACGGACCAGGACCGCCATGTCGTCCTCGATGGTGATGCCGTCGCCGAAGACGTTCCGGTCGCGGTGGTAGCCGTCCTCCCGCTCGGCCTCCAGGTACAGGGCGCGCAGGCCCTCGTTGTCCTCCAGGTGCAGCGCGAAGGGGTCGGCCGCGGCGGCGGGCGACCCGTGGGCACGGTCGTAGTCACGGCGGTAGCCGGTGCGCTCGCCGTTCGCACGGCCGTAGAAGCCGAGCCGGCCCAGGGCGAAGACCCGCTCGGGGCGGGCACCCAGCCACCAGTTGACGAGGTCGAAGTGATGGCCGGCCTTGTGCACCATGAGGCCCCCGCTGTTGGCCTTCTCCCGGTGCCAGCGGCGGAAGTAGTCGGCGCCGTGGCGCACGTCAAGCAGCCACTCGAAGTGCACGGACAGCACGTCGCCGATGGCGCCGCCGTGAAGTTCCCTGCGGACCAGCTCGTGCACGGGGTTGAAGCGGTAGTTGAAGGCCACCGACAGGTCGCCGGCGGTCTCCTCAACGGTGTCCAGGATGCGGCGGCAGCGCTCCGCGTCGGTGGTCATGGGTTTCTCGCTCACGACCCGGCAGCCTGCCCGCAGTGCGGGGACGGTGTAGACGTCGTGCAGCGCGTCGACGGTGGTGACGACGACGGTGTCGACCCGCTCGGAGCGGAGCAGGTCCGCGAAGTCCTCCGGGCCTCCGGTGCGTGCCGGCCGCCGCCCGGCGGCGGCCAGCAAGCGGTTGTGGTGGGCCATCCGCACCCGGTTGGGGTCGCAGAACGCGGCGACCTCGATGTGCTCGCGGCGGGCGAGCCCCTCGGTGAACAGCTGTGCGCGACTTCCGGTGCCGACGATGGCGACACGTGCCTTGGTGGTCATCGCTCACTCCCTTCGTGGTGCAACCCTTGCATGCGCTTGCAAAGCGGGTCAAGAGGTTGTACCGGAGTGCGTACGTGGTGGTCTGGGCGTGACAGGCCCGCGCGGGGCGATGTCAACGGGAGTACAGGCGTGGGTTTTTGACAGCGCGTGCAGCATTCGTCATCCGTCGTCGCGTGGTCCGGCGCGTGGGCACACCCGGAGAGCCCCCACGAGGTCTACGCGCCGAACTCCCCCGCGGGCGGGGGCCCGGCCGGACGGATCGTCTCCGGCCGCTGGTGCGCGGTCCGGTACTCCGTCGGGCGCAGCCCCTTCAACTGCCGGAAACGGCGGTTGAAGTGGGAGAGGTTGCGGTACCCGCTGCGCGCGGCGACCTCGGTGACCGGCAGCCCGGTCCCTGCCAGCAGCGAGCAGGCGGTCTCCACCCGCAGCTGGTTGACGTAGTCGGTGAAGGTGCGGCCCATGGCGCCGCGGAAGAAGCGGCTGAAGGACGTCGGCGACATGGGCACCAGCGCCGCCACCTCCGCCTGGTCCACCGGCTCGGTGTGGGTCTGCTGGAGGTGGCGGCACACGGCGTCCACCCGGTCGCGCACGACGCTGCCCGGGGCTGGCGTGTAGCCGGGCCCGGTGATCTGGGTGCTCTCGACGCCGGTGGCCAGCCGGCACAGCACGTCGAGCAGCGCGACGGTCTGCGCCGCCGGATCGAGGTGGGGCAGCTCGGCCACGCGGGCCCGCACGCCGCCGGGGACCCGCGCGAAGCGCAGCCCGCGGGCGGACCGCGCCAGCAGGCCGTCGAGCGCGCGGAACTGGGGCAGCGCGAAGAACCCCGGCCCGAGGAAGTCGTGGCGGAACTGCGTGACGGCCGCCTCGGCCACCCCCTCGGTGGGCTCGGAGGTGAAGGTGTGCGGCAGGTTCGGGCCGAGCAGCACCAGGTCCCCGGGGCGGTAGCGCTCCACGGTGCTGCCCGCGTAACGGGTGCCGTCGCCCTCGGTGATGAGCGTGAGCTCGTACTCCTCGTGGTAGTGCCAGGCGAAGTCGAACGCGCGCTGACGGCGCACGAAGCAGACCAGGGTGGTCCCGCCCGGGGCGCCCGGCTGCTCGTAGCGCGGCTTCACGCGGGTCATCGTAGTGCGGCCGTACGGTCCGGGACCTGGCCCCGCCACGCAGCCTTCCGACCGGCGCCTCGGGGCGGGTCAGCGCCGGGCGGCGAGGCGGAGCAGTTCGCGCTCGGCCGGCCCGCTCCAGTTGCCGTCCTCCAGCAGTGGGCCGATGCCGGGATGGCGGGCGACCAGCGCGGCGAGGTCGAGCAACGGGAGGTCGTCGAGCGCCGGGTAGACGACGACCTTGCCGGGGATCGCGCGGTCGCGTACGGCGTCGAGCGCGTCGAGGGCGCCCGCCATCCCGCTGACCGCGCCGACCGGGAGGTTCGTGTCGAGCCGGCCGGCGGCCACCTCGGCCAGCACCGCGCGCATGTCCCCCACCGCGCTGCCCGAGGTGCCGGTGAGGTGGAGCCGCTTCGCCGCGTAGGTGTCCAGGTCGACGGGGACGTCCTCGGCGATGCCCGCGAACACGTCGATGACCCCGCCCTCGGCGGCGTCCTCGATCGCGGTCCCGATCAGGCCGGGGACCGGAGCCATCAGGAAGCAGTGGTCGACGGGGCCGCGCGGACGCTCGGTGCGCGGGTCGAACAGGCGGACCTCGACGCCGTGTTCGGCCGCGGCGCGGGCCACCCGCCGGCGCAGGGCCGCGGCGCGCGCGGGATTGCGCACGGCGCCCTCGACCAAGGCGGCCGGCCCCGACCCGGCGACCGCGGGCCGGGAGGCGAGGATCGCGCGGACCATCGTCATCACGCCCATCGGGCCGCCCGCGCCCACGACGGTGACGTGGGCGCCCTCGCGCGGCGTGCCGGTGGCGGGGATCCCTGCCAGGGCGTCGGCGAGGTCGTCGGAGGTGGTCGCGGCGATCCGCAGGCCGCCGTAGTGCACCCGCCCGACCGACAGGTCGACGGGGCGCCCGAACCGGCGCCCGCCGGTCGCGACCAGCACCAGGCCGCCGTTCGCCATCAGGGGCATCAACCGCTCCAACTCGGCGGCGTCGGACCCGTGGTAGAGGAGGTCATCCACCGAGCGCGGGGCGAGCGCGGCGGGGTCCACCGCGGTCATGCCCGGGTGCGGAGTCGTGCACAGCACGCGGCCGCTCGCGGACAGGTCGAGCCCGCCCGCGTCACCCGCGCCGGCGACCAGGACCGTGCCGCCGGACCGCAGCCGGCGGCGCTCGCGCGCGGCGAAGGCGTGCTCCACGCACGCCCAGGGCTCGACCAGGGCCAGTTGGCTCGCGGCGGCCGTCCCGGGAGCCGGCAGCAGGTGGCTCCGGCCCTCGGCGGCGAGCACCACCCGCTCGTCGAGCAGCACGTACTGCTGCAGCCCTCCCTCGAAGTTGTAGCCGAACGCGCCGTTGGAGTGCGCTGTGGGGAGGTCCCGGAAGTCCGGCTGCACGACGTACCGTCCGCCGACGACCGCGCCCGTCACCGCACTTCCGACCGCGACCACCCGCAGCACGGCCTCGTGCCCCGGCACCGCGGGAAGCCGCCCGGGCACGTAGGACGGGACGTCCCGCAGCCACGCGTCGCGCAGGACCGGCCCCTTGCGCACGTGCTGCTCGAACTGCCGGCGCAGTTTGACGTCCGACCAGCACAGCCCGACGCACTCCACCCGGCCGAGGATCTGGTGCTCCCCCGGCACCGGAACGGGCTTGTCCCGGACCAGGAACGGTTCGCCGCCCGCCAGTTGCACGGCGCTCTGGGTCGGTGGCGTCACGTCGTCGTGCGTTCGCGCTGCCGGATTCACGGGGCGGGCACCTCCGAGGGGTCGGCCGGGGTGAGGGTGGACAGCCAGGCGGCCGCGTCGCGGGGGTGGGCGAAGCGGAGGACGTCGAGTGGGGCGAAGCGGGGGTCGCGGACGCGGCGCGCGACCTCGCGGCGGCGGGCGCCGTGCTGGGACCAGGCCCACCAGGCCGGGTGCTCCCGGCTCAGCCAGCCCGCCCACGTCTCCCGGTTGCCGCCGAAGAGGACCTCGCGGGTGACGGTGCGGCGCACGGACCGGCGCAGGACGCGGGGCATGACGACCCGCTTGGGATAGTCCAGCCAGATCACGGTGCCGGCCCGTTCCCAGAGCAGGTCGCGGACCTCCGGGTAGCCGAGCGAGTCGATGATCCAGCGGGGCCCGCCGGCGAGTCGTGCCACGTCCTCGGTCAGGCGGGTGCTGACCGACCAGCCGGGGCCGTCGAAGTACAGCGCGTCCATCTCGTGGTACGGCACGCCGAGGAGGCCGCCGAGGGCCCGCGCGAGCGTGGACTTGCCCGCACCGGTGACGCCCACCACCAGGATCCGTTCCACGCGTGCACCCTATTCCCCGCGTGTCAGGGCCCCTTGCGGGTCCCCGGCCGCATCGCGGGGATCCGCGTCCGACTGGCGAGACCGCTCGCTGCCGGCGCGGCGCCCGATGCGATGATCCGCTCATGGACAGTGGAGTACTGGCAGGTCAGGACCGTACGGAGGGGGCGCCGCCGGCCGGCGACGGGGCGCGATGGGCGCTGCGTCCGGCGACGGGCGCCGACCTCGAACCGCTCGTGGAGCTGCGGGCGGTGGTGCTGCGCGCGGATCTGGAACGGCTCGGCCGGTACGACGCGCACCGGGTGCGACAGCGGCTGCGGGACACCTTCTCCGCGCAGTACACGTCGATCGTCGACGTGGACGGTGAGCTCGCCGGCTCCGTCACGGTCCGGCCCGGCGACGAGGGGCTGCTGCTGGAGCACTTCTACCTCGCCCCCCGGCACCAGGGCCGCGGGCTGGGCTCGGCCGTGCTGCGCGAGGTGCTCGGGCGCGCCGACGCGCAGGGCGCGGTGGTACGCCTGAACGTCCTGCAGGGCAGCGCCGCCCGCCGGCTCTACGAGCGGCACGGTTTCGGCCTGGAGCGCGAGGACCCGGTCGACGTCTTCATGGTGCGGCAGCCGGCGCCGGCGGAGGGGCCGAGCGCCGGGGGCCGACCGGCGACGGTGTGACCCTCCTCATGCGCTGATCCGCGGATCAGCTCTCCGCGCCGGGCCGGGCGTGCTCGGCGGCGGCCCGCAGGGCGTCCAGCAGCGGGCGGATCAGCGGGTGCTCCTCCGCCCCGCGCCGTACGGCCGCGAAGACGCGACGGGTGGCGGGGCTGCCGGCCACCGGCCGGATCACCACGTCCGGCAGGTGCACGCCGCGCAGCGCCGAGCGCGGCACCAGCGCGACGCCCGCCCCCGCACCGGCCAGGGCGGCCACCGCCCTGAAGTCGTCGGAGGAGTGCGTCACCCGGGGCTGGAACCCGGCCAGTTCGCAGGCCAGCGTCACCACGTCGTGGCAGGGGTTGCCCGGGTAGGGGCTGATCCAGGGCTCGTCCGCCAGGTCCTCGACCCGTACCCGCTCGCAGTGGCCCAGCCGGTGGCCGCGCGGCAGCACCGCGTCGAAGGGCTCGGCGTACAGGGCGACCCGGGACAGCCGCCGGTCGTCGTCGCGCGGCGCCCCGCGGTACTCCACCGCCACGGCCAGGTCCGCGTGCCCGTCCAGCACCATGGTCAGGCTCTCGTCGCCCTCGGCGTCGCGCACCCGGACCCGGATGCCGGGGGACGACGCGGCCAGGGCGGCCATCGCGCGGGCCAGCACCGTGGTGATCCCTGTGGCGAAGGACACCACGGTGACCACGCCCGCCTCTCCCCCGGCGTACGCGGCGAGCTCCGCCTCGGCCCGTTCCAGCTGGGCGAGGACGGTGCTGCTGTGCGCGACCAGGATCTCCCCGGCCGCGGTCAGCTGGACCCCGCGCCCGTCGCGGACCAGCAGCTGGTGCCCGACCTCGGCCTCCAGCGCCGCGAGTTGCTGGGAGACGGCCGAGGGGGTGAGGTACAGCGCGGCCGCCGCGGCGGTCACCGTACGGTGGTCCGCCACGGCCCGCAGGGTGCGCAGTCGCCGGGTGTCGATCACCCGGTCATCCTGCCAGGGACGCCCTGGCCGCCACGAACGCCCCGACGGCCCGCTCGACGTCGTCGGTGGAGTGGCCCGCCGACAGCTGCACCCGGATCCGGGCCTTGCCGTGCGGCACGACCGGGTAGGAGAAGCCGATCGCGTACACGTCGTGCTCCAGCAGCCGGTCGGCCAGCCGTCCGGCGAGCTCGGCGTCGCCGATCATGACCGGGACGATCGGGTGGTCGCCCGGCGCGATCTCGAAGCCCTCCTGCGCCATCCGCTCCCGGAACAGCGCGGTGTTCGCGTGCAGGCGGGCGCGCAGCCGCGGGCCCTGACCCGCGTCCGAGTCGTCCTCCAGCAGGTCCAGCACCTTCAGCGAGGCGGCCGCGATCACCGGGGCCAGCGAGTTGGAGAACAGGTACGGGCGCGAGCGCTGCCGCAGCAGCGCCACGATCTCCGCGCGGGCGGCGACGTAGCCGCCGGAGGCGCCGCCAAGGGCCTTTCCGAGGGTGCCGGTGAGGATGTCGACGCGGTCCATCACGCCGTGCAGCTCGTGCGTGCCGCGCCCGCGCGGGCCGACGAAGCCGACCGCGTGCGAGTCGTCCACCATGACCATGGCGCCGTAGCGGTCGGCCAGGTCGCAGATCTGCTCCAGCGGGGCGACGAAGCCGTCCATGGAGAACACCCCGTCGGTGACGATCAGGGTGCGGCGCGCGTCGCCGGCCTCCTTGAGCCGCTGCTCCAGCTCGGCCATGTCGCGGTTGGCGTAGCGCAGCCGGCGGGCCTTGGACAGCCGGATGCCGTCGATGATGCTGGCGTGGTTGAGCGCGTCGGAGATCACCGCGTCGCGCTCGTCGAGCAGGGTCTCGAAGACCCCGCCGTTGGCGTCGAAGCAGGAGCTGTACAGGATCGTGTCCTCGGTGCCGAGGAAGGACGACAGCCGGGCCTCCAGCTCCTTGTGCACCTCCTGGGTGCCGCAGATGAAGCGCACCGAGGCCATGCCGTAGCCCCAGCGGTCGAGCGCGTCCTTGGCCGCGGCGACGACCTCGGGGTGGTCGGCCAGGCCCAGGTAGTTGTTGGCGCAGAAGTTGAGCACCTCGCCGGGCCGGCCGCCCGCGGTGACGGCGACGGTGGCGCTCTGCGGCGTGCCGATCACCCGCTCGGGCTTGTGCAGCCCCGCGGTGCGGATCTCGTCGAGGGTGGCGCGCAGGTCCGCGCGGACGGAGTCGAGCATCGGGTGGCTCTCCTTGAGGGGTGGGCGGGTGCGGTGCAACCGGGGACCGCGCGGGGCGGGGCGGGGCGGGTCTACGGGAACGGGTCAGCGCGAACGAGTCGGCGGGGCCGGGGCTCCGCGGGGGCCACGGGCCTGGTCCGTGCGGCCTCTTCTGCGGGCGCCGGGGCGGACCGGGGGGCGGTGGTCAGGCCGTCCAGTCGAGGATGACCTTGCCGCACCGTCCGCCGGCCGCCTCGTCGAACGCCTCGTCGAAGTCCCGGTAGGAGTAGCGGCCGGTGATCACCGGGCTGAGGTCCAGGCCGCCTTCGAGCAGCACGGACATGGCGTACCAGGTCTCGTACATCTCCCGGCCGTAGATCCCCTTCAGGGTGATCATGGAGGTGACGATGCGGGCGAAGTCCACCGCGAACTCCTCGGTCGGCAGGCCGAGCAGGGCGATCTTGCCGCCGTGGGTCATGTTGGCGACCATCTCGCGCAGCGCCTCGGGGCGGCCCGACATCTCCAGGCCGACGTCGAACCCCTCGCGCAGCCCCAGGGAGCGCTGGCCGTCCTCGATGGTGGAGGTGCGGACGTCGAGGGCGAGGCTGACCCCGACCCGCTCGGCCAGTTCCAGCCGGTACGGGCTGACGTCGGTGATCATCACGTTGCGCGCGCCGGCGTGCCGGGCGACCGCCGCGGCCATGATCCCGATCGGGCCGGCCCCAGTGATCAGGACGTCCTCGCCGACCAGCGGGAAGGACAGCGCGGTGTGCACGGCGTTGCCGAACGGGTCGAAGATCGCGGCGACGTCCGGGTCGACCGGAACCCGGTGCACCCACACGTTGGCAGCGGGCAGCGTCACGTACTCGGCGAACGCGCCGTCCCGGCCGATGCCCAGGCCGACGGTGCTGCGGCAGAGGTGGCGGCGGCCGGCCAGGCAGTTGCGGCAGGTACCGCAGACCAGGTGGCCCTCGCCGCTGACCTGGTCGCCCGGGGCGATGCCGGTCACGCCGGGCGCCACGTCGACGACCTCGCCGACGAACTCGTGGCCGAGCACCAGCGGGGTGCGCACCGCCTGCTGCGCCCAGCCGTCGTACGCCCGGATGTGTAGGTCGGTGCCGCAGATGCCGGTGCGCAGCACCTTGATCAGCACCTCGTCGGGGCCGAGCGCCGGCTCGGGCACGTCCGTCAGCCACAGGCCGGGCTCCGCCTTCGCTTTCACAAGTGCCTTCACCGGCGTGACTCCCTGAACCTGGACGGGTCGCCGCGGCACGTTCGCCGCGGCGATCCCACCCTTCCCTCCCGCGCCGCGCCGGTCCATCGAGGGTTTCTTAACCCGCGCCCAAGCTGTGCTTCATGATCGCGGGGAGGGGTGTCCCGGCCGGACCCGGTGCGCGTCGCGGGCCGTCAGGACGTGGACTGCTCCATGTCCCTGATCAGCCTCTGCACGCGGGCGCCGACCGTGCCGGCCGTCATCAGCGAGGAGCCCACCGCGGTGAGGGGAAGGGCGATGATCAGGGCCGCGACGGGCTTGGGCCAGTCGCGGTCGGCAGCGCAGGCGACGGCCTTCTCGTGGTCGTCGGAGCCGAAGACGGCACTGGAGTCCTGGTCGTACTGGGCGTGCACGGTGTCCTGGTCGCGGGCGAACGGTGCGGTGCAGTGCCCGCGGTCGGCGTGGTAGGGCGTGAAGAGCTCGAAGGCCGCGTAGATCCACAGCAGGCCGGCGACCACCAGCAGGCCGGTCCCCCAGGCCCGTTGACGCTCCGCACCCTCCAGGAAACGGCTCGTGATGACGGCTGGATGTGCCACGTTCTCCCCCTGAACACGCTGATGTCTCCCCGCGAGGCGGGCGGGGCCCGCGCGGACCTGACGTCACCCGGGCCCCCCGCGTGACCGTGCCGGCCGCAAGCGCCACACCCTACCCGGGCGGTCGAAGGACTGCCGGGCGGCAGCGGCGACGTGGCCGCGAACCGCCAACGTCCGCCGATCGGGCGGGAGTCGACCCGCTGCCCCCGCCGACGGCGCGGTGCAGGGAGGCACGCCGGCCCGCCCGGTCGGGGAGCGCTTCGACGCGCCCTGATCACGTTACGCTGGCGAAATGCCAGAACTGCGAACCGACCGCCTCCTGCTGCGCGGATGGCGTGACTCCGACCTCGACCCGTGGGCGGCGATGAACGCCGACCCCGAGGTGCGCGAGTACTTTCCCGAGGTGCTCACGCGCGAGCAGAGCGACACGTCCGCGGCGTTCTTCCGGACCGAACTCGACCAGCGGGGCTGGGGCTGGTGGGCGGTGGAACTGACGGCCACCGGTGAGTTCATCGGCTTCGCCGGGCTGGACCCGGTGGACGAGGAGGTGCCGCTCACCGGCGTCGAGGCGGGCTGGCGGCTCGCCCGGCCGGCCTGGGGCCACGGATACGCCACGGAGGCGGCGCGCGCGGTGACGGCCTACGGCTTCGACTCCCTGGCGCTGCCGGAGATCCTCGCGATCACGACCACCACCAATCTCCGCTCGCAGGCGGTGATGCGCCGCCTGGGCATGACGCACGACCCCGCGGACGACTTCGACGACCCGACCGTCCCCGAGGGCCCGCTGCGCCGCAACGTCGTCTACCGCCTCGCACCCTGACGCTGCGTCATGTCCGTCCAGCCGCCCGAATGGGTGCCTGGCGGCGGGATCCCGCCGTTCGCCCGCTGAACCGGCCGCCGCGGCGCGGATCCCGCGACACGCACGCTGACCTCACCACTCGCGTCGCCGGAGGCATCGTACGAGCATGCCCGACACGCCGGGACCGGTGTGATCACTGGGGTGCGGGAGTCGTCGAGTGCTTCCAGGTCATTGACAGGCGATCAGGGTCCGCGTTCTACTCATGCCTCGTGCAGATTGGCAACGTTGTCAGTCAGGTGGGCAGTACGGCGCCGATGCCGATCGAGGACGCCATCCGTCCCTGGCACACCCATGTGCGAAGCACGTCTCGCGGAGGCAACCGATGGTCAGACAACGGCGCCCCGACCGGCCCCGTTTCAGCAGCAGACTCCGTCAACGCCTTGTCGTGGTGTCCCTCGTGGGCATCGCGGCGCTGCCGTTCCAGTCGCTCGCCGGTGCGAACGCGGCATCGGGCCCCCAACTCGTCGCGGACCCGGCGGCGTTGATCAATCCGCTGATCGGCACCTCCGGCGCCGTCAACACCTTCCCGGGGCCCGACGTGCCGTTCGGCATGATGCAGTGGGGCCCGGACACCACGCCCGACCGGACCCAGGGCGGCGGTTACGAGTACAAGGACAGCAAGATCTCCGGCTACAGCCTGACGCATGTCTCCGGCCCCGGGTGCAGCGTCGCCGGTGACGTGCCGATCCTGCCGGTGACCGGCGCGCTGTCCGGGAACCTGTCCAACACGAGCTCGCAGTTCAGCCACGACGACGAGCAGACCGGCGTGGGCTACTACGGCGTCACCGACGCCGGCGGGGTCAAGACCGAGCTGACCGACACCACGCGCGCGGGCCTGGGCAAGTTCACCTTCCCGGCCGGCGCCCAGTCGAACCTGCTGCTCAAGCTGAGCAGCGGCGCGTCCCAGGTGGACGGCACCCGGGTGCAGGTGGTGGGCAAGAACGAGGTGAGCGGCTCCGTCGACAGCGGGCACTTCTGCGGCGCCTCGAACCACTACACCCTGCACTTCGACATCAAGTTCGACCAGCCGTTCACCGCGAGCGGCACCTGGGTCGGCAGCACCATCAACCCGAACACCAAGTCGCTCAGCGAGGGCCGGCCGCAGCAGCAGCTCGCGAAGCCCTCCAACACCCCGTTGCACGAGCAGCACTTCACGGTGCCGGGCACTCCGTCGCCGAAGGTGCACCCGAGCGGCAGCGCTTCCTCCGCCGCGAAGTCGCAGGCGGCGGACCCGCCGGTGACCGGCGCCAACGGGATGTACCTGACGTTCGACACGGCGAGCAAGAGCACCGTGACGGCGGCGGTCGGCATCTCGTACACCAGTGACGACAACGCGGCGTCCAACCTGTCGACCGAGGTCAAGGGCTGGAACTTCGACGCCATGCGGAACGCGAACCACGCCGCGTGGAACGACGTCCTCGGCCGGGTGCGGATCGGCGGCGGCACGCACGACCAGCAGGTGCAGTTCTACAGCGCGCTCTACCACTCGCTGCTGCACCCGAACGTGTTCTCCGACGACAACGGCCAGTACATGGGCATGGACAACCAGGTCCACAAGCTGGCCAAGGGCCAGAAGGCCCAGTACGCCAACTACTCGGGCTGGGACACCTACCGCTCCCAGACGCAGCTGATCTCGATGGTCGCGCCGCAGCAGACCGGTGACATCGTCACCTCGATGCTCAACGGGTACGACCAGACCGGCCTGCTGCCCAAGTGGGCGTCGAACAACGGCGAGAGCTACGTCATGGTCGGCGACCCGGCCGCGTCGATCATCTCCGACGCCTACGCGTTCGGTGTCCGCAACTTCGACACCGCGCACGCGCTCTCGGCGATGGAGCACGAGGCGACCGCGCCGAACCAGGACCGCCCGGGCGAGGCGGTGCGGGACGCGAAGGGCTACCTGCCGCTGGACGGCACGTACTCCTGCTGCAACTTCTACGGTCCGGTCTCCACCCAGCTGGAGTACGACAGCGCCGACTACGCGCTGGCGTCCTTCGCGAAGTCGCTCGGCAAGACCGCGGACTACACCAAGTTCGCATCCCGCGCGCAGGACTGGATGAACGTCTTCAACCCGCAGACGGGCTACATGCAGGGCAAGAACACCGACGGCCAGTTCGCCGGCGGGTTCACCCCGGGCACCTCGAACGGCTTCGTGGAGGGCACCTCCGCGCAGTACACGCCGATGGTGCCGTTCAACCTCCAGCAGCTGATCACCGCCCGCGGCGGCACGGCGGCCTACTCGTCCTACCTCGACAGCCTGCTCAGCGACATCGCGCAGCCGTCGGGCACCAACGCGGACCTGAGCAACGAGCCCAGCCTGGAGATCCCCTGGGAGTACAACTACGTCCAGCAGCCCTGGAAGACGCAGGCAGCCGTCCGTGAGGCGCAGCAGAAGCTGTACTTCAACGCGCCGGTCGGCTCGTTCGGCAACGACGACCTGGGCGCGATGAGCTCCTGGTACGTGTGGTCGTCGCTGGGGATGTACCCGGAGACGCCGGGCACCGACACGCTGGTGCTGGGCAGCCCGGTCTTCCCAGTCGCGAAGGTCACCTTCGCCGACGGCAAGCAGGTCTCCATCAACGCGCCCCAGGCCGCGACGAACGCCCCCTACGTCCAGTCCCTCGACGTCAAGGGCAAGGCGACCAACAGCTCGTGGCTGACCTTCGGGCAGTTCGAGAAGGCCGGCAGCCTCGACTGGACCCTCGGCACCACGCCGAACACCTCGTGGGGCGCGTCGGCCGCTTCGGTCCCGCCGTCGGACACCACGGGTGGCGGGAAGGTGCTGGCGGCGACCGGGCCGTCCAGTGACGGGCTGATCGTCGCGCCGGGCGGGTCCGGCGACGCCACCCTGCGGCTGACGAACCTCGGCAGCAAGGCGGTCACCGCGGACTGGTCCGCCACCGCCCCCTCGGGGGTGACGGTCGGCACCGCGTCGGGCTCGCTGACCGTGCCGCCGTCGGGCACCGCCGAGGCCAAGGTGCCGGTGACCGCCGGTGACACCGAGGGCTCCTACGCCGTGACCTTCGCGGTGACCGACCACAGCAGCGGTTCCTCGCTCGCCGCGGCGACGCTGCGAGTGGCCGTCGCCAAGCCGGGCGAGCTGTGGCCGTACGAGACGAACGAGGGCGTCTACCCCGACGCCTCCCACTTCTCGGGCGGCTTCGACGACGGCGGGTGGGCGTACTCGCAGAACGCGCTGACCACCGCCGGCGTCACCAGCGGCGGGAAGGTCACCGCGGACGGCATCGACTACACCTGGCCCACCATCAAGGCCGGCTCCCCGGACAACCTGGAGGTCGCGGGCCAGACGCTCCCGCAGCCGGCGGGCACCTCGGGCGCGTACCTCGGGCTGCTGGGGGCGGCGGCCAACGCGCCGACCGACGGCAGCGGTGTGCCCGGTGACCTGACGGTCACCTACACCGACGGCACCACCGCCAAGGCGACGGTCGCGTTCTCCGACTGGACGCTCAACGGCGGCGGCACCAAGCCGGTGGCGGGCGACACGACGGCCATCACCACCGGCTACCGCAACACCGCGGACGGCGGCACGGACGGCGTGAACGCCTACGTCTTCTCGGTGAAGGTGCCGCTGGACGCGACGAAGACGGTCGCCTCGGTGACGCTCCCGGTGACGGGCGCGTCCGGAACCGTCCACCTGTTCGCGCTCGGCTACGGCGGATGAGCGAACGGTCCGCCTCCTGAGGCGACGCGGGCTCGTACCCGGGCGCGCTCCCCGCATCGGCGGGGGGCGCGCCCGGTCCGTTCCCCCGGCCCAGCCGTGGCCGACCGGTTCCGGTCCGGGGCCGCGGCGGCACCCGGGGGCGCGGGACCCTCAGGCGCCGGCGCCGCCGTCGACCGGGACGATCGCCCCGGTCACCATCGAGGCGCGGTCGCTGAGCAGCCACGCGGCCACCTCGGCGACCTCGCGGGGCTCGGCCATCCTGCCGAGCGGGATGCTCGCGTTGATGCGCTCGATGACCCCCGGGGACGACGCCTCCCACGCGTCGATCATCTCCGTGGCGGTGCCGCCGGGGGTGATGCCGTTCACACGGATCCCCTGGGGTCCCCACGTCACCGCCGCGGTCTCGGTGATGCTGTTGAGCGCGCGCTTCATCGCGCCGTAGGCGGGCAGCTCCGGGTTGGCACGGCGGCTGCCGATGCTGGAGGTGTTCACGATGGCTCCGCCGCCGCTCCGGCGCATGAGCTCCGCCTCGGCCGTCATCGCGGTCCAGTGCCCGCGGAAGTTCACCGCGAACTGCTCCTCGAGGTCCTCGTCGCTCGTGCCGTCCAGCGGGCCGGGACGCTGGATCGCCGCGCCGTTGTTGAAGGCGCCGTCGAGCCGTCCGTGCAGCTCGCCGGCCCGGTCGACCGCCGCGCGGATGCTCGCGCGGTCGGCGAGGTCGGTCGTCACGGCGTCGGCGACGCCGCCGTCGGCGCGGATGGCGGTGACGATCCGCCCGAGGGCGTCGGTGCCGCGGGCGGCGAGCACCACGGCTGCGCCCTCCCGCGCGAAGAGCCGGGCCGCGGCGGCCCCGATGCCGCGGCTGGCGCCGGTGATGAGGACGACCTTGCCGGTGAGGAGGCCGAGGGGTGCGATGTCGGTGTGCTGGGTCATGACGCCAGTGTCGGCACGGCCACCGGGCCGTAGGCAGGCACAGGCAGTACCACGCTGGGCCGCCGCGGGCGGTGCAGACTGGCGGTATGGACAAGCAGGAGTTCGGAGCGTTCCTCCGCAGCCGTCGCGAGCGGCTGCGGCCGGAGGACGTCGGCCTCCCTTCGGGCACGCGGCGCCGGACCCCCGGCCTGCGCCGGGAGGAGGTGGCGGTCCTCGCGCACATCTCGACGGAGTACTACGTCCGGCTGGAGCAGGGCCGCGCGCCCAGGCCGTCGGCCGAGGTGCTCGCCGGGATCGCGGGCGCGCTGCGGCTCACCGACACCGAGTCCGACCATCTCCACGTCCTGGCGGGCACGGCGCCGAGCCGCACCGGGCTGCACCGGCGCGACGTCCGCCCGAGCATCCTGACGCTGCTGGAGCGGCTGCCGCAGACCGCCGCGTTCGTGATGTCCGCCGCGTTCGAGGTGCTCGCGTGGAACGACCTCGCGGCCGCGCTCATGGAGGACTTCGGCGAGCTCGCCCCGCAGGACCGCAACCTCGCCCGCCGGGCGTTCCTCGACGCGCCGCACGCCGGCGGGACGCTGTACGGGGTCTCCGACGCCGCGGAGTTCCGGCTCCACGTGGTGATGCAGCTGCGCTCCACCCTCGCGCGCTACCCGACCGATCCCGCGGTCACCGGGCTCGTCGACGAGCTCCTGGCGGCAGGGACCGGGTTCGCCCGGCTCTGGGAGCGGCACGACGTGCAGGCGCCGCCGACGCTGACGAAGACCTTCCGGCACCCGGTCCTCGGTGAGATCACCGTCGACTGCGACGCGCTCGCCCTCACCGATCGCGACCAGCACCTGGTGCTCTACAGCGCGCCGCCCGGTTCGCCCGGCGCGGAGGCGCTCGCCCTCCTGAACGTCCTCGGGGCCGGTTCCGTCCAGGTGGGCGGATCGATCTGACGGTACGTCAGCATGCGGAGGGGGCGGGCGGCCCCCGTCAGCCGGTACCCGGACCCGCTCCGCCGGTGCGGCGGATCTCCGACGGGGTCCGGCCGAACTCGGCTCTCAGCGCGCGGCTGAGGTGGGAGGGGTCGTGCAGGCCCGAGCGCGCGCCGATCACCGCGGTGGTGAGGTGGCGCAGCGCCGGATCGGCCAGGTCCCGGTGGACGCGCAGCAGGCGCTCGTGCCGGACCCACGCGGCGAAGGTGCGGCCGCCGGCCCGCCGGAAGAGCTGGTGCAGGTGGCGGGGCGAGATGCCGTGCACGCGGGCGACGGACTCCACCGACAGTCCCGGGTCGGCGAGGTTGGCGCGGGTGAAGCCGATGATCCGCTCCGTCAGGTCGCAGGGCACGTCGGCGCGTTCGGCAGTGGTGTCGGCGTACACGGCGATGAGCAGCGCGGTCAGCGCGTCCGCGAGGTGCGCGCCGCTGGTGGCGGGCAGGTCGCCGTCGATGTGCTCGTCGACGCCGCGCAGTAGTGCGCGCATGACGCCGCGTACGCCCCGCCCGCTCGGGAGCGGCTGCGCGGTCCGGCGGGCCAGGGTCCCGGCGTACGGACCCAGCCGGCCGCGGGGCAGCCCCACCGCCAGCACGGCGCAGGGCTCGGGGACCGCGAGCGCGTACGGCCGGGTGGTGTCGAGTACGGCCCACTCCCCTGAGCGGACCGCCTGCTGGCGCCCGTCCTGCGCCGCGAGCGCGTGACCGCGGTCGAAGAGCACCACCTTGACCAGCTCCCGGTCGGTGGAGCTGATCGCACGGGCCTGCCGGGCGACCGTGTGCGCGGCGCCGCTGATGCGGGCGATCACCGCGGGGCCCGCGGCGGCGGCCTCGACACTCGCCCAGAACGGCGTGTCGCCCGGGGCGGTGACCGTCAGGGGCACCAGCAGCGAGGAGGCGGCTGCCTGCAGGTCATCCTGCCGATCGAGTCGTGCCGCAGTGATGCGCGTTTTCATGTCAGGTCGACCCCCGATCGTCCCGCCCCCACGCCGGACCGTAGGGCACGCGGGTACCGACCGTACAGGCGTGTCCGCGCCAATTCCGGCCTCCCTCTTGCCAGTTACGCCCTCATCGGTTTCCCGCCGCCCGCTTTCCGCTCGCATGGCCGTGCGCGAATCGGCGACTTCCCGTGCACGCGGTGGCGCGCGTAGGTCGGCGGCCGGTCCTAGGGTCGGATCGCGACGGGGGGTGAGGGTGGCGGGCACGCTCGGGCCGGAACGCGAGCGCCCGCCATCCGCAGCAGGTCGTCCGCCCCGCCCGTCCGGCGCGTCGCAGGGCCGCGCCGGACGGGGAGGTGCGCGGTCGGGCCCGCTCGGCGGGTGACCCTCACGGGTGGTCGTGGCGCCCGTCCCGCGGGCCGAAGGCGGCGAGGGCGTCGGCGTCGGTCGCGCGGGCGTGCAGGAAGTAGTCGGCCCACTCGGCGATGCCGGGGTAGGACGAGTCCCGGGCGAGCCGGGCGGCCGCGGCGTCGAGGTCGAAGCGGGTGGTGCGCAGTTCGACGCCCGGGCCCAGCAGCGCCCAGTGCGCTCCGGTGCGTCCGTAGGGCATGCCGACGCTGCCGGGATTGACCACGAGCCGGCCGAACACGAGGCGGACGAACGGCATGTGGGTGTGGCCCAGGACAACGGTGCGCAGGTCGGGGGCGAGCCCGCTCAGGACCTCCTTCCAGCGGTCGAGGCGGGAGTCGACCAGGACGACCTCCTCGTCGTCGCGCGGGGTGGCGTGGCAGAACAGCACCTCGCCCAGGCCGTTCACGGACAGGGAGCGTGAACGGGGCAGCGAGGCCAGGAGGTCGAGCTGGTCCTCACGGAGCCGGCCCGCCGCCCAGGGGGCGATCGGATCGGGGAGGGTGTCGCGTTGCCCGCGGCGGTACTCGACGAGTTCGCGGTCGGCGTTGCCGCTGATCCACACGACGCGGTCGCCGAGTCCGGCCAGCAGGTCGAGCACCTCGACCGGTTGGGGGCCGGCGGTGATGTCACCGGTGAGGACGAGGCGATCGGCCGCGGCGACGTCGGGTTCGGCGAGCACCGCCTCCAGGGCCGGCAGGACTCCGTGGATGTCGGACAGGACGGCTACGCGGTTCGGCATGCCCCCACTGTGCGGTGTGAACGGGCGGGCGCGGTGCCCGTTCGCCCGGCGCGCAGAGCGGCGCGACCGCTCGGCGCGGGCCCCCTGCCCGGACGGTCACGCGTCCGGACGTGCCCCTTCGGCGTCCTCCGCGGCGGCGACCAGCTCGTCGAGCACCGCGCGCAGCTCCGCCAGTTCCGCGGGCGTGGGATCGCCGGTCTCGTGCGGCACCAGCGCGGACGGGTTCACCACGGCGGCGGTGCCCTGCAAGCCGGCCGCGGCGGCGGCTCGGCCGAGCACCGCGCCGGCGTCGGGCGGCGGGGTGCCGGCATGTCCGGCCAGTTCCCGCAGCGCGGGCGCCAGCGGCGGCCGCGGGAAGGGGAAGTCCGCGGGGAGCAGCGCGGCCTGGTGGGTGTGGTCGTCGCCGCGGAAGTCCAGGCTCCAGCGCTCCCAGCCCGGCAGCGGCCAGTCGTGGACGCCGGCCACGGTCTGCACCGCCCACATCGAGACGGTACGGGCCCGCGGGTCGAAGTGGACGCCGCCGTACGGCATGTCCGCGGGCGGCGGGGTGGCCGGGGACCCCGCGAGCAGGTCGATCAGACGGGGGCCGGCGGCGACCTGCTCGACGGTCTCCAGTCCGCTGCCCCAGGCGCGGACGGCTCCGCCGGGCAGGCGCAGGGAGACCACCGACCAGGGCTCGGTCTCCTCGGCGTCCGGGGACCAGAACGGCTCGAAGGTCTCGAACCAGCCCGGGGCGCGGGTCAGGTCCCTGCCCAGGCCCAGGTGGTGGGTCAGGTCGCCCATGCCGTCGTGCGCGAAGCGCACGTCCCAGCCGGGCCAGGTCCGGGCCAGGACGGCGCGGGCGGCGACGTGGTCGGCCCAGCTGTCCGCGAAGGCGAACCAGCGCAGGACCCGCCGGTCGTGGTCGACCAGTGCGGCGCCCTCGCACCACACGTCGTCCAGCCACTCGTCGATCTCCCGGTTGGCCCGGAAGCAGCGGGTGGCCGCGGCCGGACCGGGCAGCAGGTCGGCCACCACCCGGTTGGCGGCCCAGTGCGAGAAGTGCCGCCGCCAGGCACCGTTCTCGACCACCACGTACTGCGCTCGTGCTCCCATGGCCGCTGAGGCTAGTGCGGCCGGACCGGCGGCGACGAACCGTTTTCCCGCCGGGTCCCGGCGGCTCGGGGCGGGGTGGGAGGGGGCCGTGGCGGGGGCGGACCGGGGCCGGAGCGGGGCCGGAGAAAACCGCCGGAAGAAATCCGCGCGGCGATGTCGAGAAGCCGCGTCCGGCTCCGTCCCAGGGGTGAGCGCGACCACAATGGGTCGCACCAGCACCGAGGAGACCCACCATGGCCAAGTACCTGCTGCTCAAGCACTACCGGGGCGCTCCGGCCGCGGTCAACAACGTCCCCATGGACCGGTGGACGCCGGAGGAGGTCTCCGCGCACCTGCGGTACATGCAGGACTTCGCGGACCGGCTGGAGGGCACCGGCGAGTTCGTCGACGGCCAGGCGCTCTCCCCCGACGGGATGTTCGTCCGCTACGACGGCGAGGGCCGCCCGCCGGTGACCGACGGGCCGTTCGCCGAGACGAAGGACCTCATCGCCGGCTGGATGGTGATCGACGTCGACAGCCAGGAGCGCGCGATCGAACTGGCCGGGGAGCTGTCGGCCGCGCCCGGCGCGGGCGGGAAGCCGATCCACGAGTGGCTCGAGGTGCGCCCGTTCCTGACCGCGCACCACACCGTCACGGAGTGACCTCGCCGATGGACGAGGTGCTGCTCCGCAGCCTCACCCCGAGCGTGCTGGCCGTCCTCGTCCGCCGCGGAGCCGACTTCGCGGCGGCCGAGGACGCCGTGCAGGACGCGCTGGTCGAGGCGGTCCGCGTCTGGCCCGCCGATCCGCCGCGGGACCCGAAGGGCTGGATGGTCACGGTGGCCTGGCGCAAGTTCCTCGACGCGACCCGGGCGGACGCCGCCCGCCGCCGGCGCGAGGACCGCGTGGAGGAGGAGCCGGCGCCCGGGCCCGCGCCCGAGGCGGACGACACGCTGCGGCTCTACTTCCTGTGCGCCCACCCGTCGCTGAGCCCGTCATCGGCGGTCGCGCTCACGCTGCGCGCCGTCGGCGGCCTGACCACCCGTCAGATCGCCCAGGCCTACCTGGTGCCCGAGGCGACCATGGCGCAGCGCATCAGCCGCGCCAAACGGACCGTCTCCGGCGTGCGCTTCGACCGGCCCGGCGACGTCGCGACGGTGCTGCGCGTGCTCTACCTGGTCTTCAACGAGGGCTACTCCGGCGACGTCGACCTTGCCGCCGAGGCGATCCGGCTCACCCGGCAACTCGCCGCGTCGATCGACCACCCCGAGGTGTCGGGGCTGCTCGCCCTCATGCTGCTGCACCACGCGCGGCGCGCGGCCCGCACGGCGCCCGACGGCAGCCTCGTGCCGCTCGCCGAGCAGGACCGCGGCCGGTGGGACATCGCGGCGATCGCGGAGGGCGTCGCGATCCTCCAGGCGGCCCTCGCCCGCGACCGGCTGGGCGAGTTCCAGGCGCAGGCGGCCGTCGCGGCCCTGCACGCCGACGCGCCCACGGCCGAGGAGACCGACTGGGTGCAGATCGTCGAGTGGTACGACGAGCTCGCCGCCCTGACCGCGAATCCCGTCGTCCGGCTCAACCGCGCGGTGGCCGTCGGCGAGGCCGACGGCCCGCGCGCCGGGCTGGCGGAGCTCGCCGCGCTGGACGCGTCGCTGCCCCGCTATGCGGCGGTGGCGGCGTACCTCCACGAGCGCGACGGCGACCTCGAAACGGCGGCGCGGCTCTACCACGAGGCCGCGCGCAAGGCCCTCGACCTCGCCGAGCGCGACCACCTGACCCTCCAGGCCGCCCGGCTCAACACCCTCCTGCGTTCCTGACGCCGCATCAGGACTTCCGGAGCCGCGCACGCGCACCACACCGGCACCGGGTCACCCCTGGTGGTGTCGGTCCCGTCCTGACCGAGCGTTGTCGGCGCCGATGCTGCGGTCATCACCCCCTCGCGCGGCGGCAAGTTGACGATCCGCGCGCGGGGCCTCCTCGACCGCTCTTCAGTGTGCCGGCACCGCCGGCCGGCCCCCGGCGATGCTCGGCGACACCGGCCGTTGGCGGCAGCAGCGATCGACCGCGCGAGACCGGCCGCCCGGTGAGAGTGTGCGGCGCGCCGGCGTTCACTCGCCGAGGAAGGCGTCGAGCATCGGGAGCAGGAGTGCGGCACGGCGGACCAGTTCCATGTGCGTGGTCGCGGGCAGCACAGCCAGCTGGGAATGGGGAATGAGGCGGTGCATCTCGGCCGCGTGCTCGATGCGTACGAAGTCGGTGTCGCCGATGACCAGCAGCGTCGGGGCGGCGATGCCCTCCAGGTCCGCGCCGGTCCACGGCAGCGGGGCCATGGCGGCGGCCGAGCACTTGGCCTGGAAGTCCCCGAAGTGCGAGGGGTCGGGGGCGACCCGCTCGTAGGCGGCGCGCATCGCGGCGAAGTCGGCCTCGGTGGGCATCCGCGGGGAGGTCCGGTCCAGCCCGGTGATCTCCTGGTGGTAGCCGTCCTGGGCGTAGTGGGTGGCCGCCAGGACCAGCCGGCCGACCCGCTCGGGCCGGGTGACGGCGATCTGCAGCGCGACGAGCCCGCCGAGGCTGTAGCCGAGCAGGTCCGCCCGCTCGACCCCGAGCCGGTCGAGCAGCGCCCCGACGTCCGAGGCCAGCCCCGGGACGGTGAGCGGGCGGTCGGTGTCGGCGGTGTGGCCGTGGCCCTGCATCTCGACGGCGATCACCTGGCGCCGGGCGGCCAGCGCCGGCAGCAGCGCCCCGAAGCTCAGGTCGATGGTGAGCACCCCGCCGTGCAGCAGTACCAGCGGCCGCCCCGTGCCGTCGGCGTCGCCGTGCACCTCGTAGTACATCTCCAGGCCGTCCACCTCGGCGTAGGCGCCCGGGGTCCGCTCGCTCATGTGCTGTCCTTCGGGGGGTGCGTGATGTGCTGACGCCAGGGTGGACCGACCCGGCCCCCGGAACTCATCGGCGCCCGGATCGGAATACCCGCGCGGGTCGCCACCACGGCCCCGGGACTGGTGGGCTCGCATGTCGGGGTGACGCGTATTCAAGGTCGGCTGACGGGAGTCGTCACGCGGAGCAACCCCGATCGGGTGAGTCACGAACCACCGTCACCCTGACGCATCGTCAGTGGACCGGGCTCAGAAAGAGCCTCCTGACCAGGGCATATGGAGAAGTGCAACTGGTGTACATGGCTCGGGCCATGTCGGTGACGGGCCGCGAATCGTCCGTTGCACTCCTCCAGAAGGTCACGGATGGGCGCTACGCGGACGATGCCCAGGCCGACGCCGTACTGGAGGCGCTCGACCACGTCCACGCCCGTCCGAGCGGCTACGTCGCATCTGATCTTCCGGCCCGAGGAGCAGGAGCCGACAGCGGCCGAGGTAGTCGAGCAAGCGTCGGCCTACCGTCCGTTCGCGCTGTGACCAAGCGTCAGGTCAGTGGCCATACCGGGGTGGCTGCAGTGACGGTGCTCAGGAAGACCTCGCCGCGCCTGTCGTGGTCGAAGGCCGCCACAACCCGCTCGCCGGGGCGCCCCGACGTGCGGTACCTCCGCGTCGATGCTGCCGGCTCGCTCTCGTCACCTCCCCGGTTCGTCACCTTCCAGCCCGGCGAGGGCACGTACGGTACCCGCGAGAACGTGCCGCATGCCCTTTCGCTTGTTGTCGCGCCTGGTCGTCGCCGTCTAGAAAGGGAGCAGATTGGGGAGAGCGTCGGCCCGGCCGGCCACCACAGTGGGACGGACAACCGGCGCGCGGCGTGGAGTACCGAAGGAGTGAGTACGTGCAGGAGCGGAAGCGGGACGTGAGCGTTACGCGGAGGCAGGGAAGCGTGCCGCGCAGGCCCACAGCGCCGGCGCGTCCCGAAGGACTCGGCACGGTGGCCGCTTTCGGCGGGCAGCTTCTGGGCGGGCCCTCGCCGGCAACCGTCGTTGCCTTACAGCGTTTGGCCGGCAACGCCACGGTCGCCCACCTGCTGGAGACGCAGCAGCAGGTGAACGGTTCGTCCTCCTGCCATCAGCAGGATGCGCCGGACGGTGGCCCGGTGCAGCGTCGCATGGCGGCGCACGACGTGCTCGGCCTTCCCGGCCGGCCGCTGCCCGACCGGGAACTGCACGACATGCAGGCGAGGTTCGGCGGCGCCGACTTCAGCGAGGTACGCGTGCACGACGACGCAGCCGCGAAGAAGTCGGCGCGGGAGATCGGAGCCCGCGCCTACACCTCCGGTAGCCATATCGTCATCGGCGAGGGCGGCGGTGACCGGCACACCCTCGCCCACGAACTCACGCATGTCCTCCAGCAGCGGCAGGGCCCCGTCGCGGGGACCGACAACGGGAACGGGATGAACATCTCCGACCCGTCCGACCGGTTCGAGGTCGCCGCGGAGGAGAACGCGCGGCGGGTCATGTCCGGAAGCGCCCCCACGCCCGAACGGGCCACCGACCGGACCGCCGCACCCGCAGCCGAGCAGACGGCCCAGCGCGCGACGGACGGCGCCGGGGCCGCGCGCACCGTGCAACGCCGCAAGCCCTCGGCCGACGCACCCACGGAACACTACGCCGCCAGGGCGCAGGACCACCCCGAATGGCCCGTGTTCCAGAAGATGATGAAAGCCGGCGGATTCCCGGCGGACGTGACCGAGAGCGCCTGGCAACTGCTGCTGGGCGGAGTCGCCGAGCAGGAGGTCCTGAACCGGCAATCCTCGGACGAGTCGATCGACCCGGCGGAGCGGCGCAAGCTCCGGGCCTCCAACACCTGGTACCGAGAGCTCGTCAACCTCGTGGGCGACCACCTGCGGATCACCACTCCCACTCTGGCGCTTTGGTCCGGCGGCTTCGACGTGAGCGTCTACGCCCACGGCAAGGGGCACACCTCCCTGGAGTTCACCCGACTCGGAAAGGTCGTCGACCAGCTGGAGCTGCACGCCAACTGGAAGCTCCAGGCGCCCTTGTGGAACGTCCTGTCCACCGCGTTCGTCGAGCGCGCGACCGGCCCGGTCCACGTGTTCCTGCGGGCGTACAACCCCGACAGCGTCCTGATCGCGCAGGAGATCCCCCAACTGCGCATGATCCAGCGGCTCAACCCCGCCGTCACCCTCCGGTGGCACCCGCTCTACACGACGCCCGACGGGAAGATCAAGGAGATCTCCGAGCGCCTGCAGCTCACCGACAACGCGGAGTACAAGAGCCGTGACAAGTGCGTCGCCGTGATGTACCACTACCTGCTGCGCTTCCACGACGAGAGCAACAGCAAGGCGTCGATGGCCTTCGGCGAGATGAACGAACTCCTCGCGAAGAACGTCAATCCGAAGGCAGAGATTGTCTAGCCTCGCTGTTTCGTAGGCCATCGGGCTGCGGTGCCCGAGGCGGGAGTGGCGGCGTCGGGTGTTGTAGCGGTGGAGCCATCCGAACGCCTCACGGCGGGCCTCGTGCTGATTGGTCCGCGCTCCCGAACCGGCGCGCGAGCGGGTCAGCCGCCCTGGCCGGCGCTGCCGATCGGGCCGACCTCCACGCCCTGGCCGCCGGTGTCCGTGCCGGTGGGCAGCGAGGCCCGGCCCGGCCAGCGCACGGTGACCGACGTCGTGTCGTCGGGCGCGGTCACCCGCAGCCCGGTGATGCGGGCCCCAGTGCCGCCCGTCGTGTTGAGCGGGTAGTTGACGTTGAAGTCCACCTCCTGCCCGTTCTTGAGGCTCATCGCGGTGGCCGGGGCACCGACGCGCTTCGCGGACACCGCCCCCACGTTGGTCGTCAGGTCGACGCCGGCGAACCCGGCGAGCGTGCAGGTCCGGCCGCTGTCGTTCTTCAGCCCCACCGCGACGCTGCCGGCCGGGTCGCCGTCGATGAAGGTGTCGGTCGCCGTGATCTTCAGGTCGTCGGTGCGGCACTTGCCGCCCTTGCCGCTCGCGTCGGAGCCGATCCCGCCGGACGTGCTCTGCCCGCCGGAGCCGGTCGTGCCCGTGCCCGAACCGCCCGAGCCGGAGCCGCCGCCCGAGGACGACGTGCCGGTGCCCGTGCCCTGCCCGCCGGAGCCGGTCGCGGCCTGGTCGGAACCGCCCGTGCCCGAGCCGTCCGAGCTCGCACCGCCGTCCGCGGACGTCACGGTGGTCGAGGAGGTCGGATCGCTCTTCGCCGAACTGTCGTCGTTGTTGCAGGCGGTGAGCGAGAGTCCCGCGGCGACGATCACGGCGGCGAAGGTGAGCTTGTGGACGCGCATCTTTTCTTCCTCGGTGTCGGTTGGAGGCTCCGGTTGCCCGGTGTGAGCCGGTACGAACCGGTGTGGGTCCGTACGAGTCGGTACGAGCGAGCGTTCCTGATCACCAGGACTCGTCCGACCCGTCAGGCCGTTCCACCCGACTGCCCGTCAGGACACTCCTGTTACACACCCGCCCCGGGCGCCACACGCACCACCAGCAGGCCGCATCCCACCTCTGATCAGCCGTTCCGGGGCGTTTCGGGGCGGGATCGCGTGGGAGCGGCCGTCAGAGACGTCGGCCGTACCGGTCCAGCGACCGGCAGCGAGTCCTCGATGCTCATGGTTGATGAGGTGTCAGGAACTCTGATGCGCTCCGGTCGGCGAGGGCGGCGGCTGTACCACGCGCCAGCTCGGCTTCGGCCGGCCTGCCGCACCGCTCCAGAATCGTGGCGTGTTCCACCAACATCCCTGAGATATCCGCTGTTTCCACTGCGGCGTCAGCAGTTGCCGTGCGCCCACAGATGTTGACAACAAGGTCAAGGACTTCCCGCGCCGCAGCCGTGCGTCCGAGCGCCTCCAGGCATAGCGCCCGAACCGCGAGAACCTGAGCCAGATCCTTGTTGAAGGCTGTGGGTCGATCGACCACGAGGCTCTGGTAGATCGCCTCCGCCTCCTCGACCGCCCGAAGCGCATCCTGCAACCGTCCGCATCCGAGCAACAGGGCCGTATGTATCAGGAGTCCGGATGGCAACAACGGCCCGAACGCGTCGGCGTTCTCCTCGGCCAGCCGACGATAGCTGGCGACCGCTGCCTCCGAGATCGCGCATGACTCCTCGGCGCGGCCCAGCATTCCCAGACACACGGACTTGAACGTCAGTGCAGCCGCGATGTCATCGCTGTCCACGTCCACAGCGCCGTCACCGGCGCCCGCCACGGACAAGCTCCGATAGATGGCGACGGCTTCGTCAAGCGCCGGCAGCGCCTCTTCCGTGCGCCCGACGAAGAACAAGGCTCCGCCATGGTTCACCAGCGTGTCCGCGAAGGTGCGGCCGTACGTGGAAAGGTCGCGGTCGGCCAGTACACGAAGGAGCGTGACCGCCTCCTGGGCGGAGGTCACTGCCTCTACCGAGCGGCCAACGCGTACCAGGGAACCGGTCAATCCCATCAGGCTGCTGGCGAGTTCGTACGTGAACTCTCCTGGCGTCTCGGCTTCCAGGCGCCGGAAGATGGTGACAGCATCCGTGATTGCCGCAATGGCCTCCGCGTCGTGACCCGCATTCGAAAGCCTGGTGCCGAGGCGGATGAGCCGGGATGCGCGGTTGCTGCTGCCCGGCGAGGCGAGGTGCGCGATCCGACGCGCAATCACCACCGCCGGTTCGGCGAGAGCAAGCGTGCGGCCCGGGATGATGCTGTCAAAAGCCAGCAAGGTCGCCGCGTCGGTCTCCTCCTCCACTGCCTGCGCGATGAGACGGCCGACAGCAGGGTCGGTCTCGATCGCGACGGTGATCAGCGGCGGGACCAGCACGTGCGGAAAGGCGCCCAACGCTTCCTGGAGCCAGGTGGTGACGCGGCTGTCGGTCTGGGCGGCGCGCACGGCAATGGTCAGCGCGCGTAGCAGGCGCCGCGACTCGAGCGCCGCAAGCAGTGACCGCAACGGGCCCGGATCATCGGCCAGCAGCTCCCCGATGAGCCGCTCGGCGAGCCGGTCCGGCTGTAATGAACCCAGCCATTCCGGGTGCTCGTCAGTTCTGCCATCCGAACCGGCCGGGTACAGGTCGCGCAGCCAGCGCGCAGTCCTTCCACGGAGTTCCGGTGACGCGACGAGATCGGGAACATGCCTGAGCAGATCGGCCGCAGTGGCCTCACTGTTGGCGCCGATCCATGTTCCCAGCGCGACCGCTCGGCGTTCCACGCCCGGATCGAGGAGGAGCGCGCGGGCCCGGGCCGATTGGTGCCAATAGCGCGCTTCATGCCGAAGCAGACGACTGAAAACCTCGGTGCCAACGCCAAGTGCTGCGGTCACATCCGATCCACCCTGTTGTTCCACCACGGCCAGCAAGGCCGCTGCGTGCAGGGCAAGGATGACAACGTTCGGCTCGTGATCCGCGATGACCGCATCGGGCGGAGGAAGGCCGAGCCTCGCGGCAAACGCACTCACCGCATCGACGAACGCTTCTCCACAGCTGCTGCCGGGCATCGCCTCGAGAGCGAGCGGTGGCGACGCGGTCAATGCCTCACTCAATGAGTCGTCGCAGCTACCGAGGAGTTCCTCCCACCACTCCCCGGCGCTACGCGCCAGGAGCAGAAGCCGAAACGGCGGCTGGTCCGGCAGGCTCGCTGCGGCCCGCACCAGTTGCAGCAGGCCCGTCCTTGTCTCGGCGTAGTCGACAACCAAGAGCACCGATTGTCCCAACTCGCCCGCGATACGGACGGCATCGGCCTCCCCGCCCCGACGCACCCATCGCGTCTGCCATGTCCCGGCAACAAGGTCGCGTCCGAGTTGCACGGCCAGACGGGTCTTTCCGACGCCACCCTCCCCAGTGATCAGCCGCACTTTCTGCTGCTGAGGAGTCAGGCACCATCGAAGCAACTCCGCCGACTCCGGCCGACGGCGAAAGGGGACGACCTCGTTCTCCGGCCGCAACAGATCCGTGATGCTCGCGGTCACGGCGAGCGGACTCACCGGCTGAAACACGGATTTGGCGCGTTCAGCCGTCGCCACGCGACCGTCCCGTCGCCTCATTGCTGCCTCCAGCAGCACCGGCGTCAGAAGCCCACCCAATCCAGTTGCGGCACCGATCCATGCTCCTGCCCAGAAGCCGAGCACGATCGCCGCCACCACTGCACCACCGGCCAGAGCGATGACCCGCGTATCAACCCGCATGCGGGAAATTATCCCTTACAGAGCGTCAGGGCCGCGACCGCTGTGCATGCTCGCGGACCGCCGCCCGACGGACCGGAATCGCGTGAAGCCTTCGGACCATGTCCTATGAGCTCGTCACAGGATCGTGTCGAGGTGTCCTGGTCGGGCGTGACCGATGTACTGATGCGGCCGTCACGCGGACCGGCTCAGCGTCCGCAGCGCCGGCCGGCACACAGCGTGGCGAGCGGCAGTTCGGCGCCGAGCGCCATGGCGACCGCGGTGCCAGAGGGCTTTGCCGGTGGCGTGCCGCATGCCCGAGCGGGCCTCGCTGATCCGGACACCCGTCCACGCGCGTCACCGTGTCGCCCGCGACTACGAACGCGATGCCTCCGTCAGCGACGGCTGCGCTCCGCCGGGTCGCCGTCGGCATCACGACCCGGCACCGCCCGGAGTGAGGATTTCCATGAGATGTCCGTCGGGGTCGTGGAAGTAAGTGCCCCTGCGGCCTGCGATGTTCTTGCTGTGATAGATCTGCCCGATCTCCTGGCATGCGGGATCGCCGTAGTGGATGATGCCGCCCTGCCGGATCCGGGCGAGGGCGGCGTCGAACTCCTCCTCGCCGACCATGAACGCGTAGTGGTGCGGCTCGAAGTCGTCGCTCCTGTCGTAGTCCAGGCTGACCTGGTTGGCCAGCGTGACCGGCGTGAAGTGCGCCACCGGCGGATCGACACTCAGGCCGAGGATCTCGGCCAGGAAGCGCGCCGAGGCTTGCGGGTCACGGGCGGGGACGATGGTGTGATTCAGTTCCACGGTCATGGCGGCTCCTCTTCAGGTCTTCAGGGACGGTGCCACGCGTGGTGGCGGCCTCGGCTCCCGGCACGGTGGATGGATACGTGACCGCCCGGGGGGACAGGGGTCTCCGGCTGCCCTCCCCCGGCTGCAACTGCCGTGTCATACGCCGATCTGCTCGAAGATGTGCGGGTACCCGCACGCTCAGGTGAGGGAGGCGACCAGCAGGGCGAAGGCGGCGATGATGACGGCGACGCGGACGTAGTGGAATCGGTCCCAGCGCTTCGTCTGCTCCTTCCAGTCCGCCGGCCGGTTGTCAGGGGTCCACGTCTTGCCGCGGTTGTTGATCGGGACGAGCAGCAGAAGCGACATGATCACGCTGAGGATCAGCAGCGCGCCGGCGACGACGACGAGTCCGGTGCCGTGGTGGTGCCATCCGGCGACGGCCCGGACCGCGACAAGGGCGAGCGACGTGAGGTACCAGACCGGCATCACGGCGCCGAGCATCCGGCCCCCGTGGGCTCGGCCGAGTTGGCCGCTGTCCTCCGGGAGGGCATCGAGGATCCGGTTGATGACGAAGGCGACGGAGAACTCCACCCCCACCATCACGCCGACGACCACGCTGGAGACGACCTCAAGTGCGCTGAGCATGATGACCCCCTGGCATCTAGCGCTGCTAGCTGACGATGCAACGCTAGTACTGTTGCCGCTCGATTGTCTAGCGATGCTAGGATCAATTCATGTCGGTACAGGAACGCAAGGCACGCGAACGGGCGGAGCGCGAGCGCCTCATCGTGGCGACGGCCCGTGAACTCGCCGAGCAGCAGGGCTGGGACGCGGTCACCACGCGCCGGCTCGCCGAGCGCATCGAATACAGCCAGCCCGTCCTCTACAGCCACTTCCGCGGAAAGCGCGAGATCATCGGCGCCGTCGCCCTTGAAGGCGCCGCCGAGATGGCCGTGGCGATGCGTGCCGCGGCTTCCGGAGCGAGCGGCCCGCGCGACCGGGTCGCCGCCCTCGCCCGTGCCTACCTCGACTTCGCCGCACGCAACCCGGCGGTCTACGACGCCTTGTTCCAGCTCGACGGCGGCCTGGCGTACGCGCGGGAGGACACCCCGGAGCCCCTGAAGGACGCCTTCGCCGCGCTGCTGGAGAGCCTGGGCGAGGTCGCCGGGGACGGCGTCGAACCGGGGCTGTTCACCGAGGTGTTCTGGGCGTCCCTGCACGGGCTGGCGACCCTGACCCGGGCGGGACGGCTGCCGCCGGAGGACATCGAGCCGAGGGTGGAACTGCTGGTGGACCGCCTCGCCGCGCTCTGACACACCGTCCCGGCATGCGATCGGGGCCCGTGCGCTTGGCGCCGACCGCCGTCCCCTTGTTCCCCGCGTTCCCACCCGGCCCGCGGGCCTGCGGCAATACGGCTGCTTCGCACCGGAAGGGGGACGTTCCCGCCGCTTCCGGGGCACCCTTGCTCGCTTACCTGCAGGACACACGCACAGGCGTCGTGCGTAACACCCCGCTGCCAGAGTCCCCAACGGCCAGTGAAGGAAAGGGGACATGACAGTGACCCAGTTGAACCGACGCGCGTTCCTGCGGGCTGTGGGTGCCACCGGTGGGGCCGGCGCCATGCTCGCCACCATGGGCGCCCTCGGCCTGACCCAGTCGGCCGAGGCGGCCACCCGGGAGGCGGCGAGCTACCAGGCGCCGCGCAAGAGCGACTTCACGCTCTCCGGGCGGGCCGCCGCGAAGGTCGTCGTGCTCGGCGGCGGCATCGCCGGGCTCGCCACCGCCTACGAACTCGGCAAGGCCGGCTACGACTGCACGATCCTCGAAGCCCAGAACCGCCCCGGCGGCCGCAACTTCACCGTCCGCGGCGGCACGACCACCACCGACCTGTACGGCACCACGCAGACGGCCCGCTTCTCCCCGGGCCAGTACATGAACGCCGGACCGGCCCGCCTCGCACAGTGGATGGTCACCCTGGACTACTGCCGCGAACTGGGCGTTCCCATCGAGGTGTTCACGAACGTCAACGCGGACGCCTTCCTCTACAACGAGTCCGCGGGCATGACCGCCCCGGCGCGCTACCGCGCCGCGAAGGCCGACGTCTTCGGCTACACCACCGAGATGCTGGCCAAGCTCACCGACCAGGGCTCGCTGGACCAGCAGTTGACCGCGTCGGACAAGGAACGCCTGATGGAGTTCCTGAAGGACTACGGCGACCTCGGCGGCTCCCTGGAGTACACCGGCAGCACACGTCGCGGCTACAGCGTGTGGCCCGGCGCCGCGGGGCAGCCGGGAGTGGTGGCCGGCGACGTCCCGTCGGCCTCGGAGGTCTTCGCCAGCGGCGTCGGCCGCTACTTCTCCTTCGAGTTCGAGTTCGACCAGGCGATGCTGATGTTCCAGCCGGTCGGCGGCATGGACCGGATCCCGTACGCGCTCGCGACTGCGATCGGCGCGCGCCGCATCCAGTACGGCAGCGCCGTCACGCGGATCACCGACACCGAGCACGGCGTCACGGTCGCCTACAGCCGCGACGGCCGGGCCCGCAGCATCGAAGCGGACTTCTGCGTGTCCGCGATGCCGCCCAACATCCTGGCCAAGGTCCCGCACAACCTCGGCTCCGGCGTGCAGTCCGCGCTGGAGGCGATCACGCCGTCGTCCGCGGCGAAGATCGGCCTGGAGTACAGGTCACGCTGGTGGGAGACCGACTACCGGATATACGGCGGCATCACCGAGACCGACCTCGACGTCACGCACATCTGGCACCCCTCCTACGGCTTCCACGGCGAGCGGGGGCTGCTGATCGGCTACTACAACACCGGAGCGAACGCCGACTCCTACGCCCCGCTCACCCCGGCCCAGCGCGAGGCCCGGGCAGTGGCGGCCGGCGTGAAGATCTACGGCGACAAGTACCGTTCCGAGCTCGCCACTTCCTTCTCCCACCACTGGCGCCAGTTCCCGCACCAGGAGGCCGCCTGGCACAGCACTCCCGGCGGCCCGGACGACCCCCGGTACAAGCCGCTCACCGCGCCGACCGGCCACGTCTACTTCGCCGGCGACTGGCTGAGCTACATGGACGCGTGGCAGCACGGCGCGTTCAGCTCCGCCCGCACCGCGGTCACCGCCCTGCACAAGCGCGCCCTCGCCTGATTCCCCTCCGCGGCCCGCGCCGCCCCGCGCCGGTCCACCCGGCGCGGGGCGGCGCTTCAGTGCGGGTACTCCGGCGCCCGCCCGGCGCCCTGCCGCGGCTCGGGAGCCCCGTCGCCGTGACGCGGCGCGGGCGCCCGGCCGGCTCCCGGTTCCCAGCTGGTCGCCGGCGCCCCGGGGCCGGCCCGCCGCGCGGCCGGCAGGGGCCGGGTGAGCAGCCGCAGCGCGCTCAGATGCGGGCTCTCCGGCAGGCCGTGCAAAGCCTGCCGGGCCCGCGTGCCGTACCCCTCCGCGGCGGTCCGGGCCGCGGCCAACGCCCCTGCTGCGCTCAGCAGTTCACCCATCCGCAGCCGCGCCGCCGCGGGGTCGGTCCGGTCGGTGAGGGCCTGCCGGATGGCGCTGCGGGTGGCGCCGTCCGCGGACTCCAGCGCGAGCAGGACCGGGTAGGTGGGACGCCCGTTGCGCACGTCGCTGGCGGCGGGTTTGCCGTCGCCGTCGCCGGGGGCGAGATACGGGATGAGGTCGTCGCGGATCTGGAAGGCGATGCCCAGTGCCTCGCCGTAGGCGGACAGGCGGTCCTGGACGTCGGGCGGGGCGTCGGCGAGGATCGCGCCCACGCGGCAGGCGGCCGCGAGGAGGACCGCCGTCTTGCGCCGGGCCATGTCCAGGTAGGCGTCGGTGCCGCAGCCGAGGTCGCCCGCCATGGCCAGCTCGTCGACCATGCCGCGGCAGATCTCCACCCCGGCGCGGGCCTGGACACTCAGGGCGTCGGTGATCCGGCGGCGGTCGACGCCCCGCTCGGCGCATTCGGCCAGGCCGCGGAACCACGTGAAGAGCAGGGCGTTGCCCGCCAGGAGCGCCTTCCCGGGACCGTAGGCGGTGTGGACGGCGGGCCTGCCGCGGCGTACGGCGTCCTCGTCGAGGATGTCGTCGTGGACGAGGCTGCCGACATGCGCGCACTCGAAGCCGACGGCGGCGGGCAGGACCTGGTCCAGCTCGGCGCCGAGGGCCAGCGCGCTGTGGCACAGCAGCAACGGGCGCAGCAGCTTGCCCGAGGGGATCAGCGCGTAGTGGTGGATGGCGTCCATGCCCTCGGCGTGGGTGGGCCAGCGCGCGGCCGTCTCCTCCGCCAGGGCCCGGCGGAGCGCCTCGGTCGCGGCGGAGGGACCCCGAGCCGGATCGTGCGCCGGGTCCCGCGCCGGGTCCGGCGAGGTGCCGACCGGGGCGGCGGCCCGGGTCCCCGCCATGGCATCGGATTTGGCCGTGGCGGGCCCGGAAGGCGGCGGGCCGGCCGGGCACGACCCGGACCCGTCCTCCTCCTCTCCGTCCGGCCGGGCCCGCCGTGCTCGGGCGCGGCGTGTCTCGGACCGGGCCGCGGACAGGAGCCGCAGGCAGGCGACCGGCCGGTCGCCGACGGGCCTCCGGGTGATCCCGGCTCCGATTGACCTGACCCGCTCCAGGCGGAGCCGGGCCAGGTGGATCATGAAGCGGACCAGCGGGCGCATCGGGCCGGGCATCTCCTCCAGGACGCAGAACGCCCGGCGGGCGAGGGCCAGTCCGGTGTCGGCGGTCGCGTGCACCAGCGCGCGTACCCGGCCGCTGGAGCTGCGCGACTCCAGGTCGCCGCGGGTCACGCCGTGGTGGGCGAGGGCGTCTTCCGGCAGGTAGAGCCGCCCGCCCCGCAGGTCCTGGTGGAGGTCGACGAGGAAGTCGGTGCGCTGCCACAGGTCGGCCAGCAGGCGGCAGCAGCGCGCGTAGTGCTCGCTGCCGCCACCACGGTGCACCAGGTCGGCGGTGATCATGGCGAACGGCCAGGACAGGCGGTCGATGTACGCCTGGTGGTCGGCCTCGTCGGCGAACCCCTGGAAGTCGAGGTCGACGCCTGCCCCGTCGAGGTAGGCGTGCACCCACCGGTGCGGCATCTCCCGCTCGCGCACCGAGCCGACGTAGGCGCGCAGCAGCGGGTGGGGGGCGGTTCCCGACTCCAGGGCGCCGGTCACCTCCCGGCGCCACGCGTCCAGGCGGAGCGCGCGTTCCGGCGGCGAACCGTAGTCGCACAGGTCGTCCGTGAAGGACGCGAACGCGTACCCGGCCACGGCGTGCGGCTGGTACTCGTCCCAGCCGACCAGGCGGATCGCCGTGTACAGGGCGGGTTCGCGTCTGCGCAGGTAGCGCGCGGCCGCCGTGTAGTCCTCCTGCGCCCCCGCGGAGTGCACGTTCCCCGCCACGAGGCAGTCCCGCCACGTCGTCATGCGTGTGACCTCCGGTCTCCGCCCGCTCGCACGGGCGCGCTCACCGGCCCTGCTCCCAGCGGCCGGACGGGAGGAAGCACCCCCCGAGGCGAACGAGGCCACCGCGCCCCCGGCACCGGCCTGTCCTCCGCACGTGGCGGCCGATTCCCTCCTTCGGGCGACCTGGACGCGGGCGGGAGACGGCCGGGGCCCGGCGTCTCCCGCCCCGCCCCGCGGTCCTCCACACCCAGGTGTCACGAAACCGGTGTGCCACCCGGTCCTGACGGGAGAACGGCACCCCGCGTCGGGTTGCCGCAGGTCCCCGTCACCACAGAAGCGGAGAAAACGTGCACGCCACCTTTCTCACGGTCACCCTCGTCGGCGCGGTCTTCAACGGCGCCGCGGCAGTCACCTACCTGATCGGCCACGAATACCCCAAGACCCAGGCGGACATGAAGGGTCTGCCGCGCAAGTACGTACCGGTGCTGGGGACGTTGCTGGCCGCGGGCACCCTGGGACTGCTGGCCGGGCTCGCCGTGCCGGTCCTCGGCACCCTCGCCGCCTGCGGCCTGGTGCTGTACTTCGTCGGCGCCATCTTCGCCCACCTGCGGGTGGGTTCGCGGAACATCGTGGGCGGGATCGTGTTCCTCGCCACCGCCGTGGCCGCGCTGACGCTGGGCATGGCCCAGCACGGCGCCTGGTAGACCTCAGGCCGGGAGGCGGTACACGGAGACGTGGGAGGGCGAGTCGGCGGTGAACGGCGCGCCGTCCCAGTCCGCGTGCCGCGTCTCCAGCTCGAACCCGGCCAGCCTGGCCATGAGGTCGAGTTCGGCCGGCCACACGTACCGGTGCGGGGTGCGGAACAGCCGCGCCTGCCGGGATTCGTCGAACCGGAAGTGGTGCGAGACGACGTGCTGGGACACGACGTCGTAGGTGTCCAGACCGATGTAGCCGGGCTCGGACCGGCAGACCGTGGCCGTCCGACCGGGCGGGAGGGTGCGCAGCTCGGGCACCCACAGCTCGACCACGAACCGCCCCCCGGGCCGGAGATGGCGGGCCGCGTTGCGGAAGCAGCTGACCTGCTCGTCCTGGGTGAGCAGGTTCGCGATCGTGTTGAAGACGAGGTAGACCAGGGTGTATTCCCCCGGTGCGCCCGTCGTCGCCATGTCGCCCATGACCACCGGGATCGCGGCCTCCTCGGCCTTGGTGCGCAGCACCTCCACCATCGGCGGCGACAGCTCGATGCCGGTGACCGGGACACCCCGCTCCGTCAGCGGGACGGCCACCCGGCCGGTCCCGATCGCGAACTCCAGCGCCGCTCCCGTACCCGCGAGTGCGGCGAGCCGGTCCACGGCCGGACGCAGCACCTCGTCGGCGAACATGCCCTGCCCGGGCGTGTCGTACTGCTCGGCCGTCTCCGCGTCCCAGATGTCCTGCTGCTCCATTCCCCCCACGCTGGCCGCCGGTTCGGTCGGTGTCCAGCGAATATCGCCGCCCGCCGGGAGGCGCGCGGGCCCGCCGACCCGGCGGCTCATGTCCTCACCGCGCTCCGGCCGCAGCGTTCCCCCCGCGGCCCGACCCCGTTTCCTGTGCGGCTTCTTGACGCCGCCGCGGCGGGAGCTCTATACAACTCCCAGACTGAGAGAGCGCTCTCACACGAGCGTCGTTCCCGTACGCGGTCCCCCACCCGGTCAGGAGAACACCATGCCCCGCGGCCTCCCGATGTCCGAACCGCGCGCGGACCGCAAACGGTTACGCCGCTCGCGGTCCGCGCCGGGCGGCCGATCCGGGCCCGGGCACCGGTCCGCACCGCGGGTTCCGCTCTCGCAGGTCACCTCGCACGGGGCACCCCCCACGTCGGCCTCATACGGGACAGGAGAACGCATGTTCGCCAGACAGGCACCACAGCACACGGAACCGCTCGACCCGGGCAGCAGCGGCAGGCGCGCGCGGCGCGGCAAGGCTCGGCTGGCGCTGGCCGCACTCGCCGTCAGCGCCATGAGCCTGGCCGGCCTGACCGCCGCGACGGGCACCGGAGGCGCGGCCACCCCCGCGGCGGCCGATGCCGCCGCCCCCGCCGCCGCACCCAGCGCGGTCCCCGCACCACCGGCGGGCTTCACCACCACGTGGAGCGACGACTTCAGCGGCGCGGCCAACACCGGCGTGCCGAGCTCCACCTGGAAGTACGACACCGGCCCGGGCAGCAGCTTCGGCACCGGTGAGATCGAGACCATGACCAACAGCACCTCCAACGTCTACGAGGACGGCAACGGCCACCTCGTGCTGAAGGCCCTGCACTCCGGCTCCAACCCCGGCTCCGGCTGGACGTCGGGGCGGATCGAGACGCAGTCGTCGTCGTTCGGCGCTCCGGCCGGCGGCGTGGTCGAGATGCAGTCCTCGATCCAGCAGCCGAACCTCAACACCTCCAACGGGGCGGGTTACTGGCCCGCGTTCTGGATGCTCGGCTCCACTCTGCGCACGGGCACGACCTGGCCGACCTCGGGCGAGGTCGACATCCTGGAGGACATCAACGCCCGCAGTTCGGTGTTCGGCACGCTGCACTGCGGCACCAACCCCGGCGGCCCGTGCAACGAGTCGACCGGCATCGGCTCCGGCGAGCACGCCTGCTCCGGCTGCCAGACCGGCTACCACACCTACGCCGTGCAGATCGACCGCTCGGTCTCGCCCGAGCAGATCCGCTGGTACCTCGACGGCCAGAACTACTTCACCGTCAAGTCGACCCAGGTGGACGCCACCACGTGGGCCAACGCCGTGGACCACCCGTTCTTCATCATCTACGACCTGGCGATGGGCGGCGGCTTCCCCGCCGCGTTCGGCGGCGGCCCCAACGCCTCCACCGTCTCCGGCGGACAGATGAACATCGACTACGTGGCGGTCTACAACAAGGCCCCCGGCGGCGGCAGCACCGGCAGCGACGTCGCGCAGGGCAAGACCGCGACCGCGTCGTCGCTGGAGAACGCGACGTTCCCCGCCTCCGCGGCGGTGGACGGCAACAGCGGCACCCGGTGGTCGAGCGGGTTCAGCGACCCGCAGTGGCTCCAGGTCGACCTCGGGCGCAGCTACGCCCTCACCAAGGTGACTCTCAACTGGGAAGCCGCGTACGCCAAGGCGTTCCAGATCCAGGTGTCCAACGACGCGAACACCTGGACCACCTGTTACAGCACGACGACCGGACCAGGCGGTGTGCAGAACATCAACGTCTCGTGCAGCGGGCGCTATGTCCGCGTGTACGGGACCCAGCGTGCCACCCAATACGGCTACTCGCTCTGGGACTTCCAGGTCTTCGGCAGCTGACCCGTCCCGCTCGCCCGCGCGGGGCCGCTCCTTTCCGGGGCGGTCCCGCGCGGTCGCGCGTTCCGGCGTCCGGTGCACGGGGGGACTCGCGGCGTCCGGTGCGCACGGGGCACGTCCGCCGATACGTTTCGGCAGGTCCGGCCCGCGCGCACGATTGCTCCGATCGGCTGACGCAGCGGCGAGGCCCGCGCCCTTTTCCCCCTCGGGTTCACCATTCTTTCCCCATGGCCAACCCATGGCCGGGTGGAGGAGAGTTGAAGTGACGAGTGGCATGACCACGGGTTCGGCCGAACTCGACGACTCGTACTCGGACGAAGTTCCGTACCAGCGCAGGCGAGCCGGAAGCGTCGTGGTCAGCTGGGCGAGCACCACCGACCACAAGACGATCGGCACGATGTACCTGGTGACGTCGTTCGCCTTCTTCCTCGTCGGCGGCGTGATGGCGTTGCTGATGCGCGCCGAGCTGGCGCGTCCGGGCAACCAGTTCCTGTCCGACGAGCAGTTCAACCAGGCGTTCACGATGCACGGCACCGTGATGCTGCTGATGTTCGCGACGCCGCTGTTCGCGGGCTTCACCAACTGGATCATGCCGCTGCAGATCGGCGCGCCCGATGTGGCGTTCCCGCGGCTGAACATGCTCGCCTACTGGCTCTACCTGTTCGGCTCGCTCATCGCGGTCGGCGGTTTCCTCACGCCCCAAGGTGCCGCGGACTTCGGCTGGTTCGCGTACTCCCCGCTGACCAGCGCCATCAACTCGCCCGGCATCGGCGCCGACATGTGGATCATGGGTCTGGCGCTCTCCGGCTTCGGCACCATTCTCGGTGCGGTCAACTTCATCACCACGATCATCTGCATGCGCGCTCCGGGCATGACGATGTTCCGGATGCCGATCTTCTGCTGGAACGTGCTGCTGACGGCCCTCCTGGTGCTCTTCGCGTTCCCGGTGCTCGCGGCCGCGCTGCTGTGTCTGGAGGCCGACCGGAAGTTCGGGGCGCACGTCTTCGACGCGGCCAACGGCGGGGCGCTGCTGTGGCAGCACCTGTTCTGGTTCTTCGGCCATCCCGAGGTGTACATCATCGCGTTGCCGTTCTTCGGCATCATCTCCGAGGTCATCCCGGTCTTCACCCGCAAGCCGATGTTCGGCTACATCGGGCTGATCGCCGCGACGATCTCGATCGCGGGCCTGTCGGTGACGGTGTGGGCGCACCACATGTACGTCACCGGCGGCGTGCTGCTCCCGTTCTTCTCGTTCATGACCTTCCTGATCGCGGTACCGACCGGGGTGAAGTTCTTCAACTGGATCGGCACCCTGTGGAAGGGTTCGCTGAGTTTCGAGACACCGATGCTCTGGTCCATCGGGTTCCTGATCACCTTCCTGTTCGGTGGTCTGACCGGTGTGATCCTGGCGGCGCCGCCACTGGACTTCCACGTCTCCGACTCGTACTTCGTGGTCGCGCACTTCCACTACGTCGTCTTCGGCACCGTGGTGTTCGCGATGTTCGCCGGATTCCACTTCTGGTGGCCGAAGATGACCGGCAAGATGCTCGACGAGCGGCTCGGGAAGATCACCTTCTGGACGCTGTTCATCGGCTTCCACGGCACCTTCCTGGTCCAGCACTGGCTGGGCGTGGAGGGCATGCCGCGCCGCTACGCGGACTACCTCGCGGCGGACGGCTTCACCACGCTGAACACGGTCTCGACGATCAGTTCGTTCCTGCTCGGCCTGTCGATGCTCCCCTTCCTGTACAACGTGTGGAAGACCGCGAAGTACGGCAAGAAGGTCGAGGTCGACGACCCCTGGGGCTACGGCCGTTCGCTGGAGTGGGCGACCTCCTGCCCGCCGCCGCGGCACAACTTCCTCACACTGCCGAGGATCCGTTCCGAGTCCCCGGCGTTCGACCTGCACCACCCGGACATCGCCACGGTGGACCACACCGCCGCACCGACCACCGGGCCGGGGTTCTCGGCGCCGGGCGGCGAGCAGCCATGAGGAAGGAGAGGCGCGGGTCCCAGGCGCGGGCGCTCGGGAAAGACGAGCACGGCATCTGGGAGGTCGAGGGCTTCCTGCTCTGGAACGCCGAGGTCGAGGAGGCCCGCCGCCGGGCCCGCGAGTTCACCGACCTGCTGCCCTGGCTCACCACGGGACAGCGCGACGACGTGGAGCGGGTGTACGTCGCGGACCGGACCGCCGACTCGCGGGCGATGCTGGCCCGTATCTGCGAGCGCGCCGGCGAGCTGCGCCTGGAGTACACCGCCCGCTACGTGAGCCTGCGCAGGCGGTGCGTGGCGGTGTCGGCCGCGGTCGCGTGCGCCGCCGTCGGGCTCGGGGCGATCGGCGCGCTCGCGGGCCTCGGGCGGTGACGGTGCCTCAGGAGTCGTCGCCCCGGCGGCCTTTCAGGTCGTCGTCGGTGATGGGCCGCACGGCCCGGCAGGGGCGCCGAACGCGACCACCATGGGCGGGACGTCCTTCGTCACCACGCTGCCGGCGCCGATGACCGATCCGTGGGAGATGGTCACACCCGGCAGGACGACGACGTTGCCGCCGATCCCGACCTTGTCCTCGATGGTCACGGGCTCGGAGAACCGGTTGTGGTCGTAGCGGAGTTCGGGGTGGATCGGGTGGCCCGTGGTGGTGAGGGTGACGTTCGGCGCGATCATGACGCCGTCCCCGATCCGGACGTCCACGTCGTCGTGTCGCTCTCGGTGTAGAGCAGACCCCGTGCGATGCGCTCGGCAGCATCCATTCATGTCTCCTTCGAGTCGAACGGGCTGCTGATCGTCTCCCGACCCCGACGACGCGGTCCCGTGCCCGAGCGGCGGGCGGGACGGTTCGAGGTGGTCGCACGGGGTCGGCCGGCGTCGCCGGGGGGCTCAGGCGGGCGGGTCGAGCCGGATCGGGCGGCCCTCGGCGCGCGAGCGGCTGGCGGCGTCGGCGACGGCCAGGGCGGCGCGCGCGTCCTGGCCGGTGCAGGGACTGGGCCGGGTGCCGGCCACCACTTCGGTGAACGCGGTGAGTTCGGCGCGGTAGGCGTCCAGGAACCGCTCCATGAAGCCGGGGTGCGGCTCGCCGGTCGGCCACGGGTCGCCCTCGGCCGAGGTCAGCGGGGTCCGGTCGGTGAGGCCGGCGACGAGGGTGCCCTTGGAGCCGCACGCCTCCAGCCGGACGTCGTAACCGGCGCCGTTGTACCGGGTGGCCGTGCAGGTGGCCAGGGTGCCGTCGTCCAGGGTGAGGAGGGTGACGCCGGTGTCGACGTCGCCCGCGTCCGCGAAGAAGTCCTCGCCGCGGTTGGCGCCGGTGGCGTACACCTCGGTGACCTCGCGGCCGGTGACCCACCGGATGATGTCGTAGTCGTGCACCGAGCAGTCGCGGAAGATGCCGCCGGACCCGGGGATGTAGCCGCGCGGCGGCGGCGTCGGGTCGGAGGTGCAGGCCCGCAACGTGTGCGTCCAGCCGAGCCGGCCGCTGCCGATCGCCTCGCGCACCGCCTGGTAGCCGGTGTCGAAGCGGCGCTGGAACCCGATGTGCAGCGGGACGGTCGAGCCCGCCGTCGCGGCCAGCACCGCGTCGGTCTCCTCCAGCGTGCCGGCGACCGGCTTCTCGCAGAAGGTCGGCAGCCCGGCGCGCTGCGCGGCGAGGATGAGTTCGGCGTGGGCGAACGTCGGCGCGGCGATCACGACGCCGTCCAGACGGGAGCCGAGCAGCCCGTCCAGGTCGCCGGCGTACTCCGCCCCGACCTCCTGCGCCGTGGCGCGGGCCGAGGGTTCGTCGGCGTCGTGCACCACGATGCCGGTGACGGTCGGCAGGCCGGCGAGGGTCGCGGCGTGGAACCTGCCGATACGGCCCGTGCCGATGAGTCCGATGCGCATGTGCGGATGCCTTTCGAGCGGAGGACCTGGACTGCCCACCTGGTTTCTACTCTTCAGCGGATGACAAGGCAAGAGTTTGTAATGACATATGGACGTACAGAGCTTAGTGTGGGATGCGCCATACTGGCCGTCGCCAGCAGTCCAAGGAGGGGTGGGCATGGAGTCGTTCGCGAAACAGATCACCATCGACCGCAGCAGTCCGGTGCCTCTGTACTTCCAGTTCGCCCAGCAGCTGGAGAAGCTCATCGAGACCGGGGTGCTGCCGCCCGGTACCCGGCTGAGCAACGAGGTCTCGATGGCCGACCAGTTCGGGCTGTCCCGCCCGACGATGCGCCATGCCATGCAGCACCTGGTCGACAAGGGGCTGCTGAGCCGCAAACGCGGCGTCGGCACCCAGGTGTTGACCAACCGCATCCGCCGCCAGGTCGGGTTCACCAGCCTCTACGAGGACCTGGAGCGCGACCGGCGCCGGCCGCGCACCGAGGTGCTGTCCATAGAGACCGTGCCCGCCCACGGCGACGTCGCCGTCGCGCTGCGGGTGGAGGAGGGCACCGAGGTGGTGGCGGTCGAGCGGCTGCGGTACGCCGACGACGAGCCGATCGCGCTGCTGCACAACCACCTGCCGGTGGGCACCGTGGAGCTGACCGAGGAGGCGCTGGCCGGGGCCGGGCTGTACCAGCTGGTGCGCCGCGCGGGCGTGACCCTGAGCACCGCGGAGCAGACCATCGGCGCCCGCCGGGCCACCGCCGCCGAGGCAAGGCTCCTCGACGAGACCCGCGGCGCGACCCTGCTGACCATGGTCCGCATCGCCTACGACGCGTCCAGCACGCCGGTGGAGTACGGCTGCCACGTGTACCGGGCCTCCCGCTACTCGTTCGAGATGACGGTGGCAGCCCGCTGAGCGCCGCACGCGGCCGCCTCCTCGACGGCGGGCCCGACTCCTGCCCGTACGCCGGCGCAGGTGCCGAGCGGCGTCCGAACCGCGCCGCGGCGAGCGGCCGATCATGGCCTGACGTCGCACGATCCGCAGGATCGGAAGTCAGAATGTCAGGACAAACCATTGACATGCTGTCGCCCGGGAAGGCACGCTCGATGGACGCGAGCGGGGCAGACGACCCGGGAGCGCGACAGTTGCGAGAAGCGAGGGAAGGGGCGGGCATGCGGATCAGGTCGGCCGGCGTCGGACGGATGACGGGAGCGCGGCCATGACGACCCCGCTCGCCCAGCGCGTCGCGGGCGCGCCCATCTCCTGGGGCGTGTCCGAGGTGCCCGGCTGGGGCCACCAGCTCGAACCCGGCCTGGTCCTGGGCCAGATGCGCGACATCGGGCTGACCGCCACCGAGTTCGGCCCGGAGGGCTTCCTGCCCGACGCCCCCGCCGACAAGGCCGCGGTCCTCGCCTCGTACGGGCTGCGGGCGGTGGGCCAGTTCGTCCCCGTCGTGCTGCACGATCCCGGGCACGACCCGCTCCCCCAGGTCGAGGCGGCGATCGCCGGCCTGCTCGCCGCCGACGCCGGCACCGTCGTCATCGCGGCGGCCACCGGCACCGACGGGTACGACGCCCGCCCGGTGCTCGACGAGGCGGGCTGGGAGCGGCTGCTGGCCAATCTCGACCGGATCTCCGCCACCGCGGCCGCGGCCGGCCTCGTCGCCACGCTGCACCCGCACGTCGGCACGATGATCGAGTCGGGCGAGGAGACCCGCCGGGTGCTGGAGGGCTCGGTGGTCGGCCTCTGCCTCGACACCGGGCACCTGCTGATCGGCGGCGGCGACCCGGTCGCCACCGCGACCCGGTGGCCGGACCGCATCGCGCACGTCCACCTCAAGGACGTGCGCCTCGACCTCGCCCGCCAGGTGCGCAGCGGCGCCCTGACCTACACCCGTGCCGTGACCGAGGGCATGTACGCGCCGCTGGGCAGCGGCGACGTGGACATCGCCGCGATAGTCCGCGTGTTGGAGGGCAGCGGCTACACCGGGTGGTATGTACTCGAACAGGACACCGTGCTCCGGGCCGCGCCCGGTGAGGCCGGTGCCGCCGACCCGGTGGACGATGTGCGCGCCTCCTTCGCCTACCTCCTGTCCCTCGCCCGGACGCCGGGGCGCGCTCCCGGCGCGGTGGAGTGACCGATGGCCCACGATCTCGTCACCATCGGGCGGACCGGGGTGGACATCTACCCGCTCGACCACGGCGTCGGCCTGGAGGACGTGCGGACGTTCGAGAAGTTCCTCGGCGGCAGCGCGACGAACGTCGCCGTCGCCGCGGCCCGGCTCGGCCGCCACGCCGCCCTGATCACCCGCGTCGGCAACGACCCCTTCGGCCGCTACGTACGGCGTGAGGCCGCGCGGCTCGGCGTGGACCCGGTGCACATCGCGCCGCTCTCGGTACCGGACGGGCCGCCCACCCCGGTGACGTTCTGCGAGCTCCACCCGCCGAACGACTTCCCGCTCTACTTCTACCGCTATCCCACCGCGCCGGACCTCATGATCGAGCCCGACGAGCTGCCGCTGGACGACATCCGCGCGGCGGGCGTCTACTGGTCGACCGTCACCGGGCTGTCCGCCGAACCCAGCCGGGCGGCCCACTTCGCCGCGTGGCAGGCCCGCGGCCGGCGCGCCCATACGGTGCTCGACCTCGACTACCGGCCGATGTTCTGGTCGGGTCCCGAGGAGGCGAGGAAGCAGGTCGGCCTGGCGCTGGACCATGTCACCGTCGCCGTCGGCAACGGCGAGGAGTGCGAGGTCGCCGTCGGCGAGCGCGACCCGCAGCGCGCGGCCGACGCGCTCCTGGAGCGCGGGCTCGAACTGGCCGTGGTCAAGCAGGGCCCCAAGGGCGTGCTCGCCGCCACCCGCGAGGAGCGGGTCGAGGTACCGCCGTTCGCGGTGGAGGTGGTCAACGGCCTGGGCGCCGGCGACGCCTTCGGCGGCGCGCTCGTGCACGGCCTGCTCAACGGCTGGCCGTTGCGCCGAACCCTGGCGTTCGCCAACGTCTCAGGCGCCATCGTCGCCTCCCGCCTCGCCTGCTCGACGGCCATGCCCACGGCCGCCGAGGTGGAGGCGGCCCTCGCCTCCCGGCCGTCGACATCCGAAGGGACGGCAGGATGAACGCCGCCGAACTGACCGAGATAAGGGCTCGCCATCCCGAACGGATCGGGCGCTCCTGGCAGGAGCGCGCGCGGCGCCCGCTGATCGGGGACGACGGCCGGCTGCTCATCGTCGCCGCCGACCACCCGGCCCGCGGCGCGCTGGGCGTGCGCGGCAACGACCGGGCCATGGCCAGCCGCACGGAACTGCTGGACCGGCTCGCCACCGCGCTGTCCCGGCCGGGCGTGGACGGGGTGCTCAGCACCCCCGACCTGCTCGACGACCTGCTGCTCATGGGCGCGTTGGAGAACAAGGTCGCCCTCGGTTCGATGAACCGCGGCGGGATCCAGGGCTCGGCCTTCGAACTCGACGACCGCATCACGGCGTACACCCCGCAGGCCATCGCCGCGCAGGGCCTGGAAGGCGGCAAGACCCTCACCCGGATCTGCCTCGGCGACCCCGGCACGGTGGCGACCCTCGAAGCGACGGCCGCCGCGGTCACCGAGCTCGCCGAGCACGGGCTGATGGCGATGGTCGAGCCGTTCCTGTCGGTGCGCGAGAACGGCCGGGTGCGCAACCTCCTCGACCCCGACAGCGTGATCAGGTCCATCACCATCGCCAGCGGGCTGGGCGCGAGCAGTGCCCACACCTGGCTCAAGCTGCCGGTGGTCGACGAGCTGGACCGGGTCCTGGACGCGACCACGATGCCCACCCTCCTGCTCGGCGGCGACCCGGAGGGCGAGGCCCACCTCACCTACGCGGCATGGGGAGCCGCGCTGAAGATCCCGGCCGTGCGCGGCCTGGTCGTCGGACGCGCGCTCCTCTATCCGCCGGACGGCGATGTCGCCGCGGCGGTCGACATCGCGGCGGACCTCGTGCACGGGAGCGGCGCATGAACGGCGACGGACGGTGGACCCTCCCCCTCGGCAGCGCGGCGGGCGACGGATGGGACGTCGCCGTCGGCCCCGGGCGCGAGGGCTGGCACCACACGAGCCTGCGGGTCGCCGCCCTGTCCGGGGCGGACACCCGCGTGCTGGACGGCGGCGACTGGGAGTACCTGGTCGTCCCGCTGTCCGGCGGCGTCCGCGTGACGGCGCGAACCCCCGACGGGATCGCCCACGAGGCCGAACTGGCCGGCCGGGCCGACGTCTTCGCCGGTGCCACCGACGTCGCCTACGTACCGGCACGCTCGCGGATCACGCTGCGGTCGTCGAGCGGCGCCCCGGCCCGCGTCGCGCTCGCCGGCGCGCTGGTCACCGGCGACGGCGGGCCCGGCGGGACGGGGTCCGGCTCGGCCGGCGGGCGGGAGTTCCGCCATGTCACCGCGGGCGAGGTGCCGGTGGAGCGGCGCGGCGCGGGCACCGCCTCGCGCGAGGTGCGCAACTTCGGCACGCCGGACGTCCTCGACGCCGACGCGATCATCGCCTGCGAGGTCATCACCCCGGCCGGCAACTGGAGTTCGTGGCCGCCGCACAAGCACGACACGCCCCGCCCGGGCGCCGAGACGGTCCTGGAGGAGATCTACTACTTCGAGACGCGCTCGACCGACCCGGGCGGCACCGATCCGGTCGGCTATCAACGCGTCTACGCCGCGAGCGACGACCGGCCGATCGACGTGCTCGCCGAGGTGCGCACCGGCGACGTGGTCCTGGTGCCCTACGGCTGGCACGGCCCGTCGATCGCCGCCCCCGACGCGCACCTGTACTACCTCAACGTCATGGCAGGCCCGGGGCCCGAGCGGGCCTGGCTGATCTGCGACGACCCCGCCCACGCCGGGGTCCGCGACACCTGGCCCGGCCGACCCTTCGACGGGCGACTCCCCTTGTCCGGCACAGCCTCAGGAGACACGGCATGAGCACGGAGCGGGCCGCGACGGTGCGGCTGACGGTGGCACAGGCCACGACCAGGTTCCTCGCCGCCCAGTGGTCGGAGCGGGACGGCGAGCGACGGCGGCTGTTCGCCGGGGTCCTCGGCATCTTCGGGCACGGGAACGTCGCGGGCATCGGGCAGGCCCTGCTCCAGCAGGAGCACGAGGCGGACGGCGCGACCGACCTGCCCTATGTGCTGGCCCGCAACGAGCAGGCCATGGTGCACACCGCCGTGGCCTACGCGCGGCAGCGGGACCGCCTCGCCACGTGGGCCTGCACCGCGTCGATCGGCCCCGGCTCGACGAACATGCTGACCGGTGCGGCCCTCGCGACGATCAACCGCATCCCGGTGCTGCTGCTGCCCTCCGACACCTTCGCGACCCGGGTGAGCACGCCGGTGCTCCAGGAGCTGGAGCAGGAGTACGCCGCGGACATCAGCGTCAACGACGCCTTCCGACCGCTGTCCCGCTTCTTCGACCGGATCTCCCGGCCGGAGCAGTTGCCGTCCGCGCTGCTGGGTGCGATGCGGGTGCTCACCGACCCGGTGCTGACCGGTGCGGTGACGCTCGCGCTGCCGCAGGACGTCCAGGCCGAAGCCCACGACTGGCCGGTGGAGTTGTTCGCCCCGCGGACCTGGCACATCGCCCGCCCGCCGGCCGAGGCCTCCCGCGTCGAGGCGGCGGCGGCCGCCGTCCGCGCCGCGCGGCGCCCGGTGATCGTGGCGGGCGGCGGCGTCCACTACTCCGGCGCCGAGGACGCGTTGCGCGCGTTCGCCGAGGCGACCGGCATCCCGGTCGGCGAGACGCAGGCGGGCAAGGGCTCGCTGCCGCACGGCCATCCGCGGCTGATGGGCGCCGTCGGCTCCACCGGCACCACCGCCGCGAACGCCCTCGCCCGGGACGCCGACCTCGTCATCGGCGTGGGCACCCGGTGGAGCGACTTCACCACGGCCTCCCGAACGGCCTTCCAGCATCCCGGCGTCCGCTTCGTGAACGTCAACATCGCGGCCTTCGACGCGGGCAAGCACGCCGGCCTGTCCGTCGTCGCCGACGCCCGCGAGGCGCTCACGGCGCTCACCGCGGCAGTGGACGGATACCGGGTGCCCGTGGCGTACGAGGAGCGGCAGGCCGCCGGGTGGGCGGACTGGGACGCCGAGGTCGAGGCGGCCTACCACCCCGACGTCTCGGTGACGGACAAGCTGGCGGAGGGAGTGCTCACCCAGAGCACCGTGCTCGGCTGCGTCAACGAGCGCTCCGACCCGCGGGACGTCGTGCTCTGCGCGGCCGGGTCGATGCCAGGCGACCTCCACAAGCTGTGGCGGGTGCGCGACCGCAAGGCGTACCACGTGGAGTACGGCTACTCCTGCATGGGGTACGAGATCCCGGCGGCGATCGGTGTCCGGCTCGCCGACGGCAGCCGGGACGTCTTCGCCATGGTCGGTGACGGCGGCTACCTGATGATGCCGACCGAACTGGTCACGGCGGTCCAGGAGCGGGTGAAGGTCATCGTCGTCCTGGTCCAGAACAACGGCTTCCACTCCATCGGTTCGCTCTCGGAGTCGCTCGGGTCGCAGCGGTTCGGCACCCGCTACCGCTACCGCTCCGCCGACGGCCGCCTCGACGGCCCGCCGCTGCCGACCGACCTCGCGGCCAACGCCCGCAGCCTCGGCGCGCACGTGATCGAGGTGCACTCGCGGGCCGAACTGGAGGCGGCGATCGACCGGGCGAAGGCGTGGCCGGACGACGGCGGCCCCGTCGTCATCCACGTCGAGACCGACCCGCTCGTCCCGGCCCCCGACAGCGAGAGCTGGTGGGACGTCCCGGTGAGCGAGCAGTCCACGCTGGAATCTACGCGCGCCGCCCACGCGGAGTACGCCGCGCACAAGCGCGCGCAGCGTCCGCTGCTCGCCGCCGGGGATGCCGCCGGCCGGGGGGACGGCGGTGAGGACGGGGCCGGGCACGGCTGAGGCATGCACCCCACCTGCGCCGGAACGGACGGCCCGGCGGCGGCGGTGAAGGGGCAGCGTCCCGGCGCCCGGAGGACCCGGCTAGGCTGCCGACGGGTCACAGCGCGGGCGGAGGGTCAGCCATGAATCGCACGGGAACCAACCTTCCCGCCGTCGGCGAGTACAACCAGACGGTTGTCCTCGACGCCATTCGCCGGCGCCCCGAGGGCATCACCCGGTCCGAACTCGCCGCCCTGACCGCGCTGAGCGGGATGACGGTGACGAAGGTCTGCCGCCGCCTGCTGGACGCCGGCCTGGTCGACGAGCAGGGCCGGCGCAACAGCGGTCCGGGCAAGCCGGCCGCGGTCGTCAAGCTCAACCCCAGCGGCGGCTTCGCGGTCGGGGTGCACATCGACCCCGCAGCGGTGACCTACGTCCTGGTGGACCTGTCCGGCACGGTGCGGGACCACTCCCGCACCGGCACGCCGACCGCGGGGGACCCGAGCGCGGTCATCGACGAGATGGCGAACGCGATCGAGGCGCTCATCGCGGGCTCCGCCGTCGACCGGTCCCGGATACTCGGCATCGGCATCGCGTCGCCCGGGCCGGTGAACGTCGAGGAGGGCCTGCTGCTCAACCCGCCGATGATGCCGACCTGGCACCAAGTGGCGCTGCGGCGCGCGCTGGCCGAGGCCACCGGCCTGCCGGTGCTGCTGGAGAAGGACACCACGGCCGCGGTCGTCGCCGAGCTGTGGTTCGCCGATCCCACCAGCAGCCGGGACTTCGCGTTCATGTACTACGGCACCGGCCTGGGCACGGGTCTGTCGGTGGCCGGCGAGGTGGTGCGCGGGATCGGCTCCAACGCCGGCGACGCCGGCCACATCACCGTCGATCCCGAGGGCGAGGTGTGCGCCTGCGGGCGGCGCGGGTGCGTCGGGCACATCACGGTGCCGCGCACCCTGGTCCAGCAGGCGGTGCACGCCGGCGTGCTCACCGCGGCGGAGGCCGGCAGTCCCGACTCCACCGTCGACGTGGACGCCGCCTTCACCCGTCTCGCCGCGCTCGCCGCAGCCGGGGACGCCGGTGCCGGCGTGATCCTGACCGGCGCCGCGCAGGCGCTCGCACGCGCCATCGTGGTGATCGTGAACCTCCTCGACATCGACGAGGTCATCTTCGGCGGGCCGTTCTGGGCCCGGGTCTCCCCCGCGATCCTCGCCGCACTGCCGGGCGCGGTGCACGCCGACCCCGCGCTGATCCCGCCCCACCCGATCAGGTTCGCCCAGTCGGCGATCCCGGTGGACGTCGCGGCCGTCGGAGCGGCGACCCTCGTGCTCGACAACACCTTCTCACCGCGGCCGTCCGCGCTGCTCCTCGCGACGGAGTGACCGAACTTTGTCCTCACAAAGTATTGCGGGGCAATTAGCAAACATGGTTTGCTAACTCCCGCCAGGGCGCCTGTCGCCCGACCCGACACCGTTGCGTCGCGTCCGTTTCACTCGGAAGACATCCCCCCTTGCCTGAGGTGTCAACGTCGACCCGGCCAGCGCATCGCCGGCCGTTCTCTCAAGGACAAATATGAGCAACACAGTCACGCGCATACGCCTCGCCGGCGTCGCCGCGGCAGCCAGTCTGGTGGTACTCACCGGGTGCTCGTCGAGCGCTCCGTCGGGTCACTCGTCCGCGGCGGCGGCAGCGTGCGCCCCCGCGAAGGGCAAGGTGACCCTCCAGTACTGGAACACCGTTCCGGGCATGGACAAGGTCGTCGCCCTGTGGAACAAGAGCCACCCGAACGTCCAGGTGCAGACGAAGAACATCTCCAACGACCAGTACGGCACGCTGGGCAACGCCCTCAAGGCGGGCAAGGCGCCGGACCTCGCCCAGGTCGGCTACGACGAGCTGCCCGACCTGCGCACCCAGAACGCCTTCGTGGACGCCTCGTCCTGCAAGGCCGCCACCGCCGCCAAGTCGAAGTTCGTGCCCTGGACCTGGTCGCAGGCCAGCTTCGGCGGCACCGGCGTGTTCGCCTTCCCGCAGGACACCGGCCCGATGGCCCTGTTCGTGCGCAGCGACATCTTCAAGCAGCACGGCCTCTCCATCCCCACCACCTGGGACGAGTACGCCGCGGACGCGAAGAAGCTGCACGACGCCGACCACAACCTGAGCATCACGTTCTTCGACCCGAACAACGCGGAGTGGTTCAACGGGCTGCTGTGGCAGAACAGCGCCCACATGTACTCCTACTCCGGCAACTCCTGGCACGTCAGCGTCGACTCCGCGCAGAGCAAGCAGGTCGCGGCGTACTGGCAGAAGCTGATCGACCAGAAGCTGGTGCGCACCGACCTCGCCAACGGGTCGACCCCGATGTACGCGGCCTACCAGAAGAACCAGGTCGCCAGCTACGTCGGCGCCGCCTGGGGCTACAGCATGTTCCGCGACAACCTGCCCGACCAGGCCGGCAAGTGGGCGGTCGTGCCGATGCCGACGTGGGGCACGAACGCCGCCTCCGGCGACTGGGGCGGTTCGACCGTGGCGTTCATGAAGGGCAGCAAGCACCTCTACGAGTCGGTCGAGTTCAACTCCTGGCTGAACACCGACCCGCAGGCCCTCGCGCTGGAGAACAAGCTCGGCGGCCTCTACCCGGCGGCCACCGCCGGCACCAAGCTGCCGGCCCTGTCCCAGGGCGTGCCGTACTACAACAACCAGAAGATCTTCGACGTGTTCGCCGACTCGTCGCAGAACATCGACACCAGCTTCGCGTGGGGGCCGACCCAGAAGACGGTCAACCTGGCCCTCCAGGACTCCATGGCCAAGGCGGCCGCGGGCAGTGGGACGCTGACCGGCTCGCTGTCGGCCGCGCAGGCGGCGGCGCTGAAGTCGATGAAGGATCTGGCGATCCCGGCGACCGCGGGCAAGTGACCGCAGCATGACCGACACCGCATCCCGCGCGACCCGCGTGGTGGCGGCCTCCGGGCGCCGCCGCCGTCATCTCGGCGGCGGCCCCCGGGCCGGCACGATCGTCGCGTTCCTCACCCCGTTCTTCCTGCCGTTCGTGCTCTTCTACCTGGTGCCGATCGGCTACGCGATCTGGCAGAGCTTCCGGGTCGTGCGCCGCACCGGCGGCCAGTACGGCACGTCGTACACCACGTTCGGCGGCTTCCACCAGTACGTCCAGGTGTTCCACAACACCGAGTTCTGGAGCAGCATCGAGCGCATCGGGCTGTTCGGCGTCGTGCAGGTGCCGGTCATGCTGTTCGTCGCGCTGATCATGGCGCTGCTGCTCGACAGCCCGCTGCTCCGGCTCCGGTCGTTCTTCCGGATCGCGGCGTTCATGCCGTACGCCGTTCCCGGCGTCATCGCCGCGATCATGTGGTCGTTCCTGTACTCGCCGCAGCTGAGCCCGGTCGTGGAGGTGCTCAAGGACGTCGGCCTGACACCGAACTTCCTGGGCCCGGGCGCCGTGCTGTGGTCGACGGCGAACGTCTCCACCTGGCTGTGGACCGGCTACAACATGCTGATCCTCTTCTCGGCCCTCCAGTCGATCCCGCAGGAGCTGTACGAGGCCGCGCGGCTCGACGGCGCGAGCAACTGGGCGATCGCGTGGCGGATCAAGGTCCCGATCATCGCGCCGTCGATCATCCTCACCACGGTGTTCTCGATCATCGGCACGCTGCAGCTGTACGCCGAGCCGGCCGTGCTGCGCCAGATCTCCTCGAACATCTCCAGCACGTACACGCCGAACATGCTCGCGTACGCGGTGGCCTCGGGGAACAACTACCAGCAGGCAGCGGCGATCTCCGTCGTCATCGCCGTCGTCACCTTCGTCCTGAGCTTCGGGTTCATGCGACTGACCACGAGGAGGGCCGGACTGTGAGCAACCCGAGCACGGCCCGCGAGAGCCGCGTCGGCCGCACCGCCGCCATGTCGCTGATGTTCCTGCTGGCGATCTACTTCCTGCTGCCGATCTACTTCCTGATCGTGGCGGCGACCAAGCCGCAGAGCGACCTCGCCTCCACCTTCGGGCTGGCGTTCTCGCACTTCGACCTCTTCCACAACCTGCACACCCTCTTCAGCCGCGACGGCGGGATCTACGGCCGCTGGGCCGTCAACAGCGTGATCTACGCCGTGCTGGGCGCCGCCGTCGGCACCTTCATCTCCGCGCTGTGCGGCTACGCGCTCGCCAAGTTCCCGTTCCGGGGCCGCGAGTTCCTCTTCTCGGTCATCCTCGGCGGCGTGCTGGTCCCCACCACGGCGCTGGCGCTCCCGCTGTTCCTGCTGTTCTCCAAGACCGGCATCGTCAACACCTACTTCGCGGTGTTCCTGCCGAGCATCGTCAGCCCGTTCGGCGTCTACCTCGCGCGCATCTTCACCGCCGCCGCGGTCCCCGACGAGCTGCTGGAGTCGGCGCGGCTGGACGGCGCGGGCGAGTTCCGCACGTTCTTCTCGGTCGCCCTGCGCCTGATGTCGCCGTCGCTGGTGACCATCTTCCTGTTCCAGTTCGTCGCGATCTGGAACAACTTCTTCCTGCCGATGGTGATGCTGCAGAAGGAGTCCCTCTTCCCGATCACCCTCGGCCTGTACGAGTGGAACGGCCAGACCGCCCGCGCCCCTCTGCTCCAGGAGTCCGTGATCACCGGGTCGCTCGTCTCGATCCTGCCGGTGATCGTCGTGTTCATCCTCCTCCAGCGGTTCTGGCGCACCGGTCTCGCCTCCGGCGCCCTCAAGTAGCGCCGCCCGCACGCACGCAGTCGCCCCCACGCGGCCGCCCGACCCGCACGTCCGGGCGGCCGCGCCATCCCGGCATGCCGTCCCGGCGTGCCCGCATACCGAGCCGCGCCCCGCGCGCTCGCCCGAACAGCCCGCCGCACAGCCCGCCGAACAGAAGGTCCCTCCCGCCATGCAGAACTCCGCCGACCCCGGCCGGCTGCCCGACTCAGCCGTCTTCGTACCCCACTTCCACTGGGACCGGGAGTGGTACGAGCCGTTCCAGGTCTTCCGGCACCGGCTCGTCGCCGCCCTCGACACCGTGCTGGAGACGGCGGAGGCGAACCCCGGCTTCCGGTTCACCGTCGACGGGCAGATGGCCGCGATCGAGGACTACCTGGAGATGCGGCCGGAGAACCGCGACCGGGTGGCCGCCCTGGTCGGCGAGCGGCGGCTCGCGATCGGGCCGTGGCTGATCCTGCTCGACGAGTTCCTCTGCTCCGGCGAGACCATCGTGCGCAACCTCCGGATGGGATGGGCGGCGGCGGCCGAACTCGGCGGCTCGATGCCCATCGGCTACCTGCCGGACATGTTCGGCCATGTCGCGCAGATGCCGCAGATCCTGGCTCGCGCCGGGATCGAGCACGCGGCGCTGTGGCGGGGCGTTCCCGGCTCCGTCGACGGCCACGCCTTCCGCTGGCTCGCCCCCGACGGCTCCGAGGTGCGCACCGAGTTCCTCTTCGACGGCTACGACAACGGCCTCGACGTCCTGCTGGTGCCCGACCGGATCGGCCACGCGCTCGCGGAGTACGCCGAGATGACCGGCGAGCGGTGGGGCAACGACCCGGTGCTGGCGATGGCCGGCACCGACCACAACGCGCCCGACCCGCGGCTCGCCGACTGGCTGAACCGCGCGTCCGGCGTCGGACGCCCCATCACCATCGCGACGCTGGACGAGTACATCCGCGAGCACGTGCGCGACGATGTCTCCGCGGTCGTCACCGGCGAGCTGCGCAGCCACGTGCGCGGCAACATCCTGCCGGGCGTGCTGTCCGTGCGGCTCGCGCTCAAGCAGCGGATGGCCGTCGCCGAGCGCACCATCGACCACGCCGAGCGGATGAACGCGCTGTGGTCGGCCCGCGACGACGCGCCCTTCCTCGCGCTCGCCTGGCACAAGATCATCGAGTCGAGCGCGCACGACTCCGTCGTCGGCTCCGGTACCGACGAGACCAGCGACCAGGTCGAGGCGCGGCTGGCCGAGGCCACGCACGCGGCCCGCGCGGTCCGGGACGCGGCCCTCGCCGAGCCCGCCGCCCGGGTGCCGAGCGACGGCTACCTGGTCGCCAACCCGCTGCCCGTGCCGCGCACCGCCCTGGTCGAGGTCGACGCCGCGGCCCCGGACGAGGGTGCCGTGCTCGTCGCCACCGCGGCGGACGGGTCGACGCGGCCGGTGCAACTGGTCGCGCAGGCCCCGACGGTGCTCAGCGACGAGCGGATGGACGCCTCGCAGCTGGAGCGGGTGCTGCGCCGCATCCACCGCCGTGAACTGTTCGGCCGGCTGATCGACACGTACGAACTCAGCGCCGGCTCGCTCGTGTTCCATCTCGCCGAGGTGCCCACCAGCGGCCCGTTCGACCTGATGGTGCTGCGCCGCGAGGTCGCCGAGGCCGCCGCCGCGCATCCCGGCGAGTGGCGGGTGCTGACGCTGGAGGAGGCCCGCGCGACCGCGCTGGTGCCCGTGCACGTCCCCGCCTCCGGCCTGGCCTCGGTCCACGTGGCCCCGGGCGAGGGCGCTCCCCCGGCACCGGCGACGGCACCCGCCACCGCGACGGCCCGCACGCTGTCCAACGGGCTGGTCGAGGTCGCCGTCAACGCCGACGGCACCCTCGACGTGACCGGGGCCGACGGCACCGTGCTGCGCGGGGTCGGCCGCCTCGTCGACGGCGGCGACCGCGGTGACAGCTACAACTACGCACCCCCGGCCCAGGACGTGCGGGTGGAGCGGCCCGCGCGGGTCGAGGCGGAACTCCTCGAGGACGGCCCGCTGCGGTCCCGGGTCCGCGTCACCCGGGTCTACGACTGGCCCGTCGCGCTCGGCGACGACCGGGACGTGCGCAGCGGGCACACCGTGGCGACCCCGGTGGAGACCGTCGTGGAACTCCGCACCGGCGAGCCGTTCGTGCGGGTGTGCACCTCGTTCCTCAACCGGTCGGCCGACCACCGGGTGCGCTTCCACGTGCCGCTGCCCGAGCCGGTCTCCGTCTCCGCGTCGGCCGGGCAGTTCGCCGTCACCGAGCGCGGTCTCACCGCGGAGGGCGGCTGGGGCGAGTACCCGATCCCGACCTTCCCGGCCGCGTCGTTCGTGGCGGCGGGTCCGGCGACGGTCCTGGTCGACCACGCGACCGAGTACGAACTCGCCGACGGCGGCTCCGAACTCGCCGTCACCCTGCTGCGCGCGATCGGCTCGATCAGCGTCAACATCCACCCGCTGCGCGACGAGCCCGCGGCGTCGGAGATCCCGGTGCCCGGCGCGCAGGACCTCGGCGTACGCATCGAGAACCGCCTCGCCGTCCTGCCCTCCGCCGCCGGCTGGCAGGGCGCCGACGCGGTGGCGCTGGCCGAGGAGTTCCGCAACGACGTGCTGGTCGCCCGCGGGACCGCGCCGGCCGCGGGCCCCCTGCCCGCCGACTCCCCCGGCATAGGGGTCGACGGCGCCGGCGTCCTCGTCTCCAGCATCCGCCGCGTCGCGGACGACGGGCAGGAGCCCGGCATCGAGGTGCGGTTGGCGGCGATGCGGGACACGCCGGTCACCGCCCGCGTGACCGGCGCGTTCACGGAGGCCACCACGGTCGACCTGCTCGGCCGGCCGCTGTCGTCCGTGACGCCCGCCACCGGTGTGGTCGACCTCGCCCTCGGTCCGTGGGAGATACGGACGATCATGGTCAGGTAGTCCCCGGTCACGCCGGCCCGCCCCGGCGGGCCGGCGCCCCGGTCCCGCCCGTTCCACGAAAGAGTCGTGACCCCGTGCACTCGTCCACCTTCCGCCACGTTTCCGACACCGCTCCCGGGCGCGGCGCGCTGCGCGCGGCCCGCGCGTGGCTGCACTCCGACGCCCCCCGCATCCCGCTCGACGGGAACTGGCGCTTCCGGCTGTCGCCGACGGCGGCGGTGCCGGAGGACTTCGCCGCCGAGGGCTACGACGACGGCGGCTGGGACGACATCCCGGTGCCCTCGCACTGGGTGCTGCAGGGCGACGGCGCCTACGGCCGGCCGATCTACACCAACGTGCAGTACCCGTTCCCGATCGACCCGCCGCACGTCCCGGACGAGAACCCGACCGGCGACTACCGCCGCCACGTCGAGCTGCCCGCGGCGTGGTCGGACGCCGAGCGCGTGCTGCTGCGGTTCGACGGTGTCGAGTCGCTCTTCACGGTCTGGGTCAACGGCGAGGAGGTCGGCGGCGCCGCCGGCAGCCGGCTCGCCCACGAGTTCGACGTGACCGCGTACGTGCGGCCGGGCGACAACGTGGTGGCGCTGCGCGTGCACCAGTGGTCGGCGGCCAGCTACCTGGAGGACCAGGACCAGTGGTGGCTGCCGGGCGTCTTCCGCGAGGTGACGCTGCTCGCCCGGCCGGCCGGCGGCATCGACGACGTCTGGCTGCGCACCGGGTTCGACGGCGGGCGGGGCCGGATCGAGCCCGAGATCACCGCCGGTCCCGAGGCGTTCCCGGTCACCCTGCGCCTGCCCGGACTCGGCGTCGAGCAGGTGTGGGCGACGCCCGCCGACGTGGCTCCGGTCGACGTCGAAGGCGTGCACCCCTGGTCGGCCGAGCAGCCGCGCCTGTACGACGCCATCGTGTCGTCGGCCGCGGAGAGCATCGCCCTGCGGGTCGGCTTCCGCACCGTCGAGATCCGCGGCGACCGGTTCCTGGTCAACGGCCGGCGCGTGGTGTTCCACGGGATGAACCGCCACGAGACGCACCCCGAGCGCGGCCGGGTCTTCGACGAGGCGCACGCCCGCGAGGACCTCGCCCGGATGAAGCGGTTCAACGTCAACGCGATCCGCACCAGCCACTACCCGCCGCACCCGCGGCTGCTCGACCTCGCCGACGAGCTCGGCTTCTGGGTCGTCCTCGAATGCGACCTGGAGACGCACGGGTTCGACAAGCTCGGCTGGGCGGGCAACCCCAGCGACGACCCGGCCTGGCGCGCCGCCTGCCTCGACCGGATCGAGCGCACCGTCGAGCGCGACAAGAACCATCCCAGCATCGTGATGTGGTCGCTCGGCAACGAGGCGGGGACCGGTGGCAACCTCGCGGCGATGTCCGCCTGGGTGCACGCCCGCGACACCGGACGGCCGGTGCACTACGAGGGCGACCACGCCGGCGAGTACACCGACGTCTACTCGCGCATGTACGCGTCGGTGCCCGAGACCGAGCAGATCGGCACCGACGGCTCCACCACGCCGCTGCTGAACTGCACCCCCGCCCAGGGCGCCCGCCAGCGCACCCGGCCGTTCCTGCACTGCGAGTACGTCCACGCGATGGGCAACGGACCGGGCGCGATCGACCAGTACGAGGCGCTGGTCCACGACCATCCGCGGCTGCACGGCGGCTTCGTCTGGGAGTGGCGCGACCACGGCATCCTGGCCACCACCGAGGACGGCACGCCGTACTACGCCTACGGCGGTGACTTCGGGGAGGTCGTGCACGACGGCAACTTCGTGATGGACGGCATGCTGCTGAGCGACGACGTCCCGACCCCGAGCCTGCACGAGTACAAGGCGGTCGTGCAGCCGATCCGCTTCGCCTTCGACGGGGACGAGGTGGAGATCGGCAACCTGCGGCACTCGGCCGACACCTCCGACCTGACCCTGCGGTGGCGCGTCGAGCACGACGGGACGCGGGTGGACGGCGGCGACCTGGATGTCCCGGTGGTGCCCGCGGGCGGGTCGGTGCGGGTTCCGCTGCCGCCGATCGCGGTGTCCCGGGACGCGGAGACCTGGCTCACCCTCGACGCGGTGCTCGCGGCGGACACCGCCTGGGCGCCGGCGGGCCACGTGGTCGCGACCGCGCAACTGGACCGTTCCGCGCCTCGATCCGCGCCCGCGGTGCGGCCGGTGACCGGGTGGCGGCCGAGCGAGGGCACCCTGGCGCTCGGCATCGCCGAGTTCGCCGGCGGCTCCCTGGTGCGGCTGGCCGGACGAGTGGTGGCCGGCCCGCGGCTGGAGCTGTTCCGCGCGCCGACCGACAACGACAAGGGCGCGTCGGAGGAGGTCGAGGGGAGCGACGCGTCGGTGCCCGGCGTCTCGAACGCCGACCTGTGGCGGCGCGACGGCCTGGACCGGCTCACCACGCGTCGGGTGTCCGTGGAGGCGACCCAGGGCGCCCTGCGCACGCTCGACCGGGTCTCCGCGGCCGACTCGGCGCTGTCGGTGTCGGTGGAGTCGGTCTGGTCGCTGGTGGACGACGCCCTCGAACTGCGGGTGGAGATCGAGCCGTCGCGCGGCTGGTCGACGGTGTGGCCGCGGATCGGTGTCCGGCTCGCGCTGCCCGACGGCGCGGCCGCGGTCGACGGCGTCGCGTGGTTCGGCCTCGGCCCGTTCGAGTCCTACCCCGACAGCCTGCGCGCCGCACGCACCGGCCGGTTCGCCTCCACCGTCGGCGACTTCGGGGTCGACTACGCCCGCCCTCAGGAGACCGGGCACCGCTCCCGGGTGCGGGAGCTGACGCTGACCGCCGCGGGGAGTGAGGTGCTGCACCTCACAGCGCTGCCGGACACGCAGGGGCGCCGCCCCGGCTTCTCGCTCAGCCGGCACACCCCGCAGCAGATCGCACGCGCAGGCCACCCCCACGAGCTGCCGCCCTCCACGGCGACCCACCTGATCGTGGACGCCGCCCAGCACGGCCTCGGCTCCCGGGCCTGCGGACCCGACGTGTGGCCCGAGTTCGCGCTCCGCCCGGAGTCCCGCACGATCAGGCTGCGTTTCACGGCAGCAGGGTGACCGCACGCGGAACGGCGCCGCTTGACGCTAACGTGTGATCACGTTGCCGTCAGGATGCCCGTGCCTGGTGCGGGCCGAGCCGTGCCGACGGAGCACGGCGTTCTTTGTCGAGAGGAACCTCCATGGACGAGCGCTTCGACGTCGTCGTACTCGGAGCAGGCCCCGGCGGGTACACCGCCGCCGTCCGCGCCGCCCAACTGGGCAAGCGGGTCGCGGTGGTCGAGCAGAAGTACTGGGGCGGGGTGTGCCTGAACGTCGGCTGCATCCCCTCCAAGGCGCTGCTGCGCAACGCCGAGCTCGCCCACCTCGTCACCCGCGAGGCCAAGACGTTCGGCATCGTCTCCGACGGCCCGATCACCTTCGACTACGGGGAGGCCTTCCGGCGCAGCCGCAAGGTCGCCGACGGCCGGGTCAAGGGCGTCCACTTCCTGATGAAGAAGAACGAGATCACCGAGATCGACGGGCGCGGCAGCTTCCTCGACCCGCACACCCTGCGGGTGGAGCAGTCCGACGGCTCCACCCGCACGGTCGGCTTCGAGCACTGCATCATCGCCTCCGGCGCCTCCACCCGGCTGCTGCCCGGCACGTCGCTGAGCGAACGCGTGGTCACCTACGAGGAGCTGATCCTGCGTGAGGAGCTGCCGCGCTCGATCGTGATCGCCGGCGCGGGCGCGATCGGTGTCGAGTTCGCGTACGTCCTGCACAACTACGGGGTCGAGGTCACCATCGTCGAGTTCCTCGACCGGCTGGCGCCGCTGGAGGACGAGGAGGTCTCGGCGGAACTCGCCAAGCAGTACCGCAAGCTCGGCATCGGCGCCCTGACCTCCACCCGCGTGGACGGCATCGACGACTCCGGCGACCAGGTGCGGGTCACCGTCACCGGCAAGGACGGCGCCCAGCAGGTGCTGGCGGCCGACATGGTGCTGCAGGCCATCGGGTTCGCGCCCAACGTCGAGGGCTACGGGCTGGAGAACACCGGGGTCCGGCTGACCGAGCGCGGCGCGATCGACGTGGACGGCCGCTGCCGCACCTCGGTGCCGCACCTCTTCGCGATCGGCGACGTCACCGCGAAGCTCATGCTCGCGCACGCCGCCGAGGCGATGGGCATCGTCGCCGCGGAGACCCTCGCGGACGCGGAGACCATGGAACTGGACTACGTGATGATCCCGCGCGGCACCTACTGCCAGCCGCAGATCGCCAGCTTCGGCTGGACCGAGGCCCAGGCGCGCGAGCGCGGCTTCGACGTCAAGGTGGTGAAGTTCCCCTTCACCGCCAACGGCAAGGCGCACGGCCTCGGCGCGCCGGGCGGTTTCGTGAAGCTCCTGGCCGACAACCGGCACGGCGAGTTCCTCGGCGCCCACCTCATCGGCCACGACGTGACGGAGCTGCTGCCCGAACTCACCCTCGCCCAGCAGTGGGACCTCACCGTCCACGAGGTCGCCCGCAACGTGCACGCGCACCCGACGCTGAGCGAGGCGGTCAAGGAGGCGGTGCACGGCCTGGCCGGCCACATGATCAACTTCTGACGGCCGGCGGCGCTCGCGCTCACTCCGCCCCGGGCTCCGGCACCGGCGCCCGGCCGGAGGTCGCGAGCTGGTCGAAGCAGTAGTAGAGGGCAAGGGCGCCGTGGACGGCCAGCGTCGCGTAGGCGTTGACGAAGGACAGCGCGACGGTGCCCGCGTAGGCGACCGAACCGACGCCGAACCGGCGCAGGGCGGCCCGGCCGGCGGCGCGGTCCAGGTGTGCGTGCAGGAGCCCGGCGGTGCGGGTGATGGCCAGCCACAGCACGCTGAACGCGAGGCCAACGGCGAGCATGGTCGCGCTGTAGACCGCCGCGGCGGTGTGCGCGTCGCGGCCGTCCGCGGTGAGGTACTCCGCGAGCAGGTGGGTCGGGAACGGCAGGAACGACACGGCGAGCAGCAGCGCGAGGTTCGCGAACAGCACCGGCCGGTCGACCTGCCGCACCTGCGTGAACATCGCGTGGTGGTTCACCCACATGATGCCGATGGTGAGGAAGCTGACGAGGTACGCGGCGTAGGCGGGCCACTGGTGGGACAGCGCCGACGCCAGGCTCGCGCCGTGCAGGTCATCCCGCGCAGGTACGCGCAGGTCCAGCACGAGCAGGGTGATGGCGATGGCGAGGACGCCGTCGCTGAACGCCTCCACCCGCCCGCTGTCGGTCAGGGCCATGCCGGCGCCCCGGTACGCGGGGCGGAAGGGGCGGTCACGGCTGCCTTCCGTCGTCGATCCAGCGGGCGAACGCGTCGATGCGGTCGGCAGGCCACGCCCCGTCGCAGGGCATGGTGCCGGCGCGCAGGCGCTGCAGGATCGCGTCGGCGTGCCGGCTGACGTCCTCGTGGGACCACAGGTCGAACACGAAGGTCATCGACTGCCGGTCCATCGACCGGAACAGGGGTTTGACGTGCTCGCCGAACCGCACCTGCTCGCCGTCGGCCGGCAGCGCCGGCGGCGGTCCGGTCTCCGCGGCGGGCGGGGCGAGCGCCGAGACGCGCGATCCGGGGGCGCCTGCCGCGGTGTGCCAGTCCCAGTGCGGCATCGGCATGTTCGGCGGCGGCGTGGCGCCGGTCTGGGAGTTCTCCACCGCCAGGCGGGAGCCCCACTCGATGTAGGCGCCGAAGGCGGAGCGGAACTCCGGGTCGTTGGGCAGGCCCGCCTCCTGGGCGGACCGCGTCAGCAACTGCACCCAGCGCGCCCGCTGTTCCTCGGTCAGGCCCTTCCCCACGTGCTGGGAGACCATCCGGGTGTACCCGCCGTACTCCTCGCTGTAGCGGGCGGGCCCGCCGAACACCTCGCCGAGCCACTTCGCCACGCGCTGCGGGTGGTCGGGGGACATCGTGGCGAACAGCGGTGCCAGCAGCGGGTCCTGGGGGACGTGCTTCTCGTAGAACAGGCGCGTCATCCGCTCCAGCGCCGGCAGGCCGCCGGCCCACTCGAAGACGGTGGGCCGGTGCTCGGCGTCCGGGGCCGGGTCACGGAAGCCGACGTACCAGTGCATGCCACTGCAGAACGGCTTGTTCTGCGACCGGCCGCAGCGGCACAGGGCGTAGTGCTCCAGGGAGGCGCCCTGGTTGCGCTCCACCGGCGCGCCGTCGGGCCGGACGAGCGGGACGGCGCCGGTGACGCGGTACGGGCCGTCCTTGGTGACCTCGATCGCGGGCGGGCGGGTGCCGTGGTGATCGACGGTGTCGCGTGCCTCGGCCCCGTCGATCGCGAAGGACAGCGCACCTGACGGGCAGTCGCGGACCGCCCGCACGATCTCGTCCATGCGGCCCCCGCTGGGGGTGACGAAGGTGTCGCCCTGCTGGTGGAAGACCGTCGCGAGCCGGTCGGTGCAGTAGCCGGAGTGCTGGCACGTCCCCCGGTTGTCCAGGACGTCGACCTGCTGCCCGACATGCGTGTCCCGCCGGTCCGGAACCCGGTGGGGGTCCTTCGTCGAGGTGAAGCCGCTGGTGGCGTGGCTGCCGTCGCACAGCGGCTTGCGCGCGGAGGCGCCGCACCGGCACAGGGCCGTGGTCGGGGTGACCGCGACGGGCTCGCCGAGGTGGTCGGTGACGTCCTCGGCGTTGGTGACGAGGTAGGGCCCGTCGGGCACCGGGACGACCGCGGCCGGCAACCGCTCCTGGAGCCGGCGGAGTTCGGCCAGCCGCCGGGCCGCGGTGTCGCCGTCGCCCTGGGTACGGACCAGGTCCTGGAGGGCGGCGGCGGCCTCGACCAGTCCGGCGGGCGCCTCAGGGTGGGTCCGCAGCCGGGTCGCCTCCTGCGCCAGCGCCCACAGCCGCTCACCGGCGGCTGCCTCCGAAGGCGCCGCCGCTGCTGGGGACTTGGGGGGCTCGGGCGGCTCGTGGGGCGTCCCCGCCGGATCCGCCGGGAGCCGCTCCACCGCGGCCGACAGCGGCCGCAGCACGCTGGCGGTCAGCCGCTCCGCGTCGGCCCCCGTCAACGCGCCGGCCAGCGCGGTCGCCTCGTGCAGGAGCGCGGTGAGACTCCGCGGGCCGACGCCGGTGTCGGGACTGGACTCGGTCAACGGGTGCCTCCTGGCGTGCGCTTGCGGTCCAATGGAGCGGAGACTAGTTTATTTTAATGTGCAGGTAAATGACTCCCCTTCAGCCGACAGCGATCATGTCGACCGGGTCCAGGCGCAGTGGGCCGCCCACCAGCCCGACCTCGACACCTCCCCGATCGCGGTGATCGCCCGGCTCGGCCGCCTGCACGCGTACGTCGACTCGGGCCTGCACACGGTGTTCCGGCAGCACGGACTGACCCGGCAGAGCTGGGACATCCTGGCGAGCCTGGCCCGGGTCGGCCCGCCGCACCGAATGACCCCGACCGACCTGCACCAGGCGCTGATGCGCACCGCCGGCGCGATCACCCACACCTTGCACCGGTTGGAGTACGCCGGGCTGGTGGAGCGCCTCCCCGACGAGCACGACCGGCGCAGCCTGCTGGTCGGCCTCACCCCTGCCGGCGAGGCGCTGATCGCGCGGGTGGCGCCGCTGCACCTGGCCAACGAGCGGCGGATGCTGGACGCGTTGGGCCCGGAGGAGCAGCAGGTCCTGGCCGGCCTCCTGCGGACCCTCCTGATCTCCTTCGAGAACGAGCAGCCCGTCCCCGACCCGGTGCGCTCCCCCGCCGCGCGCCCCCGCGTGACGGAGATCTGAACGGCCCCCGGCCGGAACCGATCCAAGATCCTCGGGGTCTCAGCAGGGAGGGGGAGGTATGCCCATGCCAGGCAAAGCCGAGAACAGATCGTGGGTGCGGCTCGCGGCCCTGACCGTGGCGGCAGCGGTCCTTGCCGTGCTCGGTGTGCTCGTCGCGCACTCCGTGGACACGCCACCCGGCGGGGAGCAGTGCGACCCGATGGGGCCGGCCTGGTCCGAGGCCTGCGACTGACCCGACCGGCGACCGGTGGCGACGGGGTGCCGCCCGCCGACGCCCGACGGGCGTCAGGAGCGGTAGTACGTCTCGATGGGCACCCGGGCCGCCTCGAACAGCGCCGGTCCGTCCTGCGCCACCGCCGGCCAGGCGCCCGACTCCGGGTTGAGCTCGACGAGTTGTTCGGTGGACAGCGCGTAGACCACGCGCCCGAGGCCCGAGCGGACGATGCCGCCCGCGCACATCCCGCACGGCTGGCAGCTGGTGTACATGGTGGTGCGCGCGGCCGTCTGGGCGTCGAGTTCGCGGGCCGCCCAGCGGGCGAGCTTCAGCTCCGGGTGGGCGCTGATGTCGTTGTCGCGCCGGACGGTGTTGTGGGCCTCGACGAGGATCGCGCCGTCCGGTCCGGCCAGCAGCGAGCCGTAGGGGGCGTCTCCCAGGGTGACGGCGTCGGCCGCGATGGCGACGGCGCGCCGCAGCAGTTCCTCGTCGGTGGAGCTGATCACGATGGTGCCCTCCGCTCGGCGGCGACGGGCCCGCGCCCGTACACGTGATCGCATCGTAGGGCGGCGGTCGCGGCGGCCGGCGCGCGAGGTCGGCGTCGGGCGCCGCCGGGGTGGGCTTGGTACGGGACCGGGCGCGTCAGGCGCAGGCGGTGCCGTCGTCGCGGGGGGTGACGCCGGGGCGGGTGTTCAGCTCCCACATGTGCGTGCACCGGGGGCACTGGAGGTGGACGACCGGACCCCGGTTCGAGATCAGGTAGCGCCAGTGCTCGCCGCAGTTGCGGCGGTCGGCGCAGGTCGCGCAGTGGCGGTCGTCCTCGCAGACCGGGCAGGCCACCCAGGCGCGGCGGGCGGGGTCCGCCTGCGGGTCAATGGGCAGCGGCACGTCCGGGCTCCTCCCCTGGCAGCACGCCGGCCGCAACCAGCAGGTCGTAGGTGCGCTGCTGCTCGGCGTCCAGGCCGGAGTAGAGCAGGGCGTGTGCCTCGTCCTCACCGCGGAGGACGGCCACCGGGTCCCAGTCGGGCCCGAGCGCGGCCACGACCTCGGCCCGTCGCCGGGCTTCCTCGAAGGTCAGGTCGATCGCGAAGGGGGTGAGGCCGGGCGTGTTGTCCTGGTTCATGGCAAGACTTCCGATGTGCTGGCGTATCCCCTCCATCTGTACCAGGCACCCGCGGCGCGGGGAAGGTTCCCCTAAGTTCTCCGGAGAGCGTGACGGAGGGCCTACCACCCGGTTCGGGGGCGTGGTCCACCCGGATCGGCCACCCCGGGCGGGCCGTTGCCCGCCGCCCGGCCCGGAAGGGGGCGGTGCACACCACCCGGCATTGTGACGCAGTTCACGTGCGCCGACCGCCGCCCACCCCCGCCTCCCGCGCCGGGCGGGCGCCGCCGCGACCGCGGATCGGCAGCGTGAAAAGATGGCAATCATGGACAATCTGGACAGCACGGGGCAGCTGAGCACCCGCCCGCTCGGCGGGGACGCCGTCCCTGCCTGGCTGGACCTCCACGAGGCGGTCGAGCGGGTGGACCGGGCTGGCGACCACGTCGATGCCGGGGAACTCCTCGACGTCCTGGACGACCCCAAGCTGGACGTCGCGCGCGACACCGTCGGGCTGTGGGACGGATCGCGCCTGGCCGCGTTCGCGGTGCTGCACACACCGCACGGCGCGGTGGACGTCGCGCGCTTCCAGGGCGAGGCGACGGTCCACCCGCAGTGGCGGCGGCGCGGCATCGGGGTCCGGCTGGTCCGCTGGCTGGAGGGGCGCGCACGGGCCCGGCACACCGGGGACGCGACGCTGTCCGCGCTGCCGGGCGAGTTGCTGCTGGAGGGCAAGGCGGGCGACGCGGGGCTGCTGAAACTCACCGAGAAATGCGGCTTCACCGCCTGCCGCTGGTGGTTCGGGATGAAGCAGCCGGTGGGTGGGGACCGCCCGGAGGCCCGGCCCGCGCCGGAGGGCACCCGGCTGGTGACCTACGACGCGGCGTACGACGAGGCCGCCCGGCTCGCGCACAACGACGCGTTCCGCGACCACTGGAACTTCTCCAGCCTCGACCGGACCGACTGGCGCACATGGGTCACCGGCGCCCGCTCGTTCCGGCCCGCGATGTCGCGGCTGCTGATGGCGGGCGACGAGGTGGCGGCCTACCTGCTGGCGGAGGAGAGCACCGCCGAGACCGCCGCCACGGGCAGCCGGGACTGCCATGTCGGCTACCTGGGCACGCGGCGCGCCTACCGCGGCCGGGGCGCGGCCCCGGCGCTGCTGGCCGACCTGCTGCGGGCGGCGGGCGGCGCCGGGTACGCCACGGCCTCGCTGACCGTGGACACGGCCAACCCGAGCGGCGCGCTCGGGTTCTACCGGCAGTTCGGGTTCGCGGTGGACCGCGAGTCCGTCACCTACGCGCGCGCCCTGGACGAGGCGGAGCAGGGGCTCAGGAGCTGACGGCCTGCCACCAGTCCACGTTGAGGCCGCCGTTGGGGTACTCGATCCGGACCGTGTGGTAGGTGCCGGGCTTGAACTGGAAGGTGCCCGCGTCGACGGTCTGCCAGGTCTGCCAGCCGCCGGTGTCCGGCACGGTGAGGGTGGGACCGGCGACGCCGTCCACGACGAACCGCAGCTGCGTGCTGGGGTTGGGGGTGGCGACGCGCACCGTGAAGTCCTCGGTGTTCTGCAGGGGGACCTCGTTCCACTGCTCCCACTCGCCGGTGGCGACGAGGCCGACGTTCCAGCCGCCTCCGGTGTCGGTCGTGGTCTGCACGTCGAGGCCGTCCGCGCGGTAGACGCCGAAGTCGTTGCCGGAGGTGGTGTCGGAGACGGAGTCGGCGGTCTCCGCCTGGACGGTCAGCGTGCCGGGGAAGGGCGCCTTGGAGTAGCGGCGCAGGATGTTGATGTCCTGGCCCGGGTAGTCGCGCAGCGTGGTGGCATAGGGCGCGTCCTCGGTGCGCCACAGCGCCGCGTTCTCCAGCCAGTCGCTGAAGCCCTCGACCAGGGTGAGGGAGTCGTTCGCGCCGACGGTCGCGGCGAGGTCGTTCACGAGGGTCCGGCCGTGGTCCGGGTCGATCACCATGTTCGTGGAGCCGGTCACGAAGGAGAAGCCGGGCACCGTGGCACCGAAGGTGTGGCCGTTGAGCGTGGCGTTGGTGTACGCCGGGCTCGGCACGCCGAACCACGCGTCCTGGCCGTCCGCGACGGACGCCACCCCCGGATCGTTGGCGATCCACGACTGGTCGGTCACGAAGTACGGGTTCTCGCCGAACTGCGCCTGCGCCTGGGTGCGGACGTAGGAGAGCATCGCCGCGGAGTTGCCGCCGCCCTGGTTGCTGAAGGCGAAGCTGTTGTCGGACCACAGGTAGACCAGCGGGCGGCCGTCGACCTTGTAGAGCATGCTGCTCGGGACGGCCTGGAAGAACGCCTTGAGGTCGTCGTCCCACAGGTACTGGTAGCCGCCCTCCCCCGCGCCGGTCGTGTCGCTCATGTCGAACGGCGGGGAGTAGCCGCCGGTGTGGTGCTTGACCTGGTTCTTCTTGTCTGTCATCGACGCGGGGGTGTCGTCGAACGCGGCGATCTTGAGCGTGCCGGCCGCTCCCGCCTGGTTGATGGCGGCCACGAGTTCGGTCAGCTCGCGCGGGTCGCCGCCGCCGTTGGGCACGGCGGAACCGGGTACGAAGCCGCGGGTGTCGACCGCGACGAAGTCCACCCCGGCGGAGACCAGTTGCTCCACGCAGTTCAGCCAAAATTGGGAGCTGGGCTGGTCCGCCGCCTGGTACATCGGCAGGTTGTAGATGGTGCTGCCCTGGTTGGTGTACGGGCCGCCGGCGAGCGTGGAGGTCTCGAATCCGAAGGTCACGCCGAGGGCGCCGGTGTCCGCGGCGGCCCGGTGCGTGAGGGAGGTGCCGCCGTCGTCCACGACCACGGCGGGTGCGGCGGCCGAGGCCGCGGAGGCGGAGGCTGAGGCGGGGCCACCACCCAGCGCCGCAGGCGTGCCGACGGCAAGCGCCAGCGCCGCGCAGAGCAGCAGGATGCGGTGGGTGGGCCACGTTCCGGTGGGGCGCTGCATGGCGTCACGGTCCCTTCGGGCCGTCCGCGTGGGGGCGGGCCGGCGCTACCGATGGTGGGGGGCAGTCGGTGGGGCGGGGCACGATACATCTGATGAATCCGTGAGCGAAGCCCTCTCAAGTTCGGTTCTCTTCCGCTTCCTGTCAAGGATCCGGACCGGTCGGATCGCCGACAGCTCCGATGTCTTCTCGGCTCGTTCCCGGCTGGTGAGGGCTGCGGGTCTCCCGGGCGGCCGTCGCGGCGTCGCGCTTGCGGGCCTCCCGCCAGCCGTTACCGTTGAGGGACGAAAGCCCGCGGCAGGCGCGGCGGGCGGCCCCGGTCACCAGGCGCCATGAGGAGCACGGGCGATGGGAGAGCGAGCCGCGTTGTGGAGGGCGCCCGGGTTGCTCGCCACGCTGACGCTGGTGGCAGGCGCCCTGCTCGACCTCTTCGGCCCGAAACCGTACGTGGGTCTGCCGCTGCTGGCGGCGGCGCCGCTGGCCGCCGCCGGGACCCTGTCGTTGGGTGTCGGCGTGCTCTTCGCGGTGCTCGCGACGGTCGCCGCCGTCGTGCTGGACCTCGGCCAGGGGCAGCCGCTGCTGGCGACCCTGGTGGACGCGGCGGTGGTCGGCGTGGTGGGGGTGCTGGCGCTGGCGGTCAACGTGCTGATGAGACGGCAGGTGACCGAGCTCGCGCGGGCAACGGCCGTCGCGGAGGCGGCGCAGCGGGCGGTCCTCCCCCGGCTCCCGGCCCGGGCCGGGCCGCTGGCCGTCGCGTCGACGTACACCGCGGCGCAGGCGGAGGCGCGGATCGGCGGCGACCTGTTCGCGGTCCAGGAGACACCGTTCGGCGTGCGGCTGATGATCGGGGACGTGCGCGGCAAGGGACTGCAGGCGATCGGCGCGGTGTCCGTCGCGATCGGGGCGTTCCGGCAGGAGGCGGAGCACGCGCCGAGCCTGGCCGCGCTGGCCGCGCGGATGGACAAGGCGCTGGCGCGCAACGCCGCGCGGGAGGGCGTGGACTTCCCGGCCGAGGACTTCGCCACGGCGCTGTTCGCCGAGGTGCCCCTCGACGGGCGCACCCTCCTCCTGGTCAACCGGGGGCACCCGGCGCCCTATCTCGTCTCGGGCGGGTCGTTCACGCCCTTGCGGCCGAGCGTGTACGCGCTGCCGCTGGGCATGGGACTGCCGGGCGCGGCCACGCACGAGCGCCCGATCGACCGCTGGCCGCTGCCGACGGGCGCGAGCGTGCTGTTCGTGACCGACGGGGTCACCGAGGCACGGGACGGCAAGGGGGTCTTCTACGATCCGTGCCGCTCCGCGCTGGCCGGCCGGGACTTCGCGGATCCGCGGGACCTGGTCGACGCGCTGACCGAGGACGTGGACCGGTGGACCGGCCATGACCGCCAGGACGACATGGCCGTTCTCGCCGTGACCCGCACCCCGGCCGCCGGGGCGACCTCCCTGTCGCCGCCGTCCGCGTCGCCGTCCGTGTCACCGCCCGTGTCACCGCCCGTGTCACCGCCCTGAGGACCCGCCCGCCGCCGCCCCGCCCCAGCGGTGCTCGACCCGGGCCAGGCGCCAGTACGCCAGCGCGCACGCCCAGACCACGACGAAGAGCCCGGCGATGACGTAGCCGACGTTGTTCAGGTCGATGCCCGCGACCTGGTCGGTGAAGGCGTTCCTGAACCCCGCGTTGTCGTGCAGGACACCGACGAGTTCGATGGTGCCGATGACGAAGGCCACCGCGATGGACAGCCCGGTGATGGTGAGGTTGTAGTACACCTTGCGCACCGGGTTGGAGAACGCCCAGTGGTAGGCGAAGTTCATGAAGGTGCCGTCGAGGGTGTCGAACAGGCTCATGCCGGCGGCGAACAGCAGCGGCAGGCACAGGATCGCGTACCAGGGCAGCCCTGCCGCGGCGCCCGAACCGGCCATCACCATCAAGGTGACCTCGGTGGCGGTGTCGAAACCGATGCCGAACAGCATCCCGACCGGGAACATCTGCCCGGGGTGGCGGATCGACCGGGTCAGGCGGCCCAGGACGCGGTTCATGAAGCCGCGGTTGTCGAGGTGCTTCTCCAGCTCGTGCTCGTCGAAGTTGCCGGCGCGCATCTCCTTGAACACGCGGTGGATGCCCGCGAGGGCGACCAGGTTGAGCGCCGCGATGAGATAGAGGAAGGACCCGGACACGGTGGTGCCGATCACCCCGAGGGTGGCGTGGGTGCCGGAGTCCTGGTTCGAGAGGGTACCGGCGATCTTCGCGCCGCCCGCGATCAACCCGGCCAGCACGATGACGATGCTGGAGTGCCCGAGGGCGAACCAGAAGCCGACCGAGACGGGCCGCTGGCCGTCGGCCATCAGCTTGCGGGTGGTGTTGTCGATGGCGGCGATGTGGTCGGCGTCGAAGGCGTGCCGCATGCCGAGCGTGTACGCGGTGACGCCGAGCCCGACGCCGAACGCCTGCTTGCCGACGGCGTAGTGGTGCGGCGCGACCATGACCACCAGGATCGCGAACGCCACCACGTGCAGGGCGGCGACGGCGGCCAGCAGCACGCCGGTACGTATCAGGTCCGCGCGGCCGAAGCGCCGCAGCGGGGGAACCGGCGTCGTGCCGGCCGGGCCGGCGGGCGCCGGGCCGATTTCGGGCAGGGTCATGTCGGGGCAGCCTCTCCAGCACCTCGTGGACAGTGTCGTCGTGCGGTGCCGTGGCCGGTCTCCTGGCTTACGGGTCGAACGCCGCCGCGCTCGGCCTTCCCGGCCGCACAGGCGACCAGTGGCCTCCGCCCCGGCATGCGGGGCGGAACGAACACGACGACTTCCCGATCACAGTGGCGAGGGCCGCTTCGGTATCGCACCGATCTTCCCGAGCACCACGGCGCAGCCAGCGTAGGTGGGCGTTCCGGTACGGGCAACTTCGTCGCAGGTGCGAACTCCTCGCGCATCGTGCGCGGACGGCCCGGTGCGGAGGCCAAAACCCGTTGCGGGGGCGCGGGTCCGCGTTCCACCATCCCTGGGTGATCGAGAGCTCTGAGAGCAACTCCCCCGTCGATGGGGGCGGCAGGGCCGACGGGCGGGCCGGGATCGACGCCGCGCTGGTACGGCGGCTGCTCGCCGAGCAGTTCCCGCAGTGGGCGGGACTGCCGGTGGCGCCGGTTCCCGTCGACGGATGGGACAACCGGACGTACCGGCTCGGCGACGCGATGACGGTACGGCTGCCGACCGCCGAGGGGTACGTCCCCGCGGTGGCGAAGGAGAACCGCTGGCTGCCCGTCCTGGCCCCGCAGTTGCCGGTGCCGGTGCCGCCGCTGCTCGCCACCGGCGAACCCGGCTGCGGCTATCCGTACCCGTGGTCGGTGCGCGGCTGGCTGGCCGGGGAGACCGCGCGCGCCGAACGCATCGGTGACCTGGCCGAGTTCGCCGTCTCGGTGGCCGGGTTCGTCCGCGCCCTCCAGCGCGCGGACGCCTCCGGGGGCCCCGCGGCCGGCGCACACAGTTTCCACCGCGGCGGTCCGCCCGCCCACTACGACGACGAGACCCGGCAGGCCCTCGCGACACTGCGCCGCCGTCCGGGCCACGGCATCGACACCGACCGGGCCGAACGGATCTGGGACGAGGCCCTCACCAGCCGGTGGGAGGATCAACCGGTCTGGTTCCACGGCGACATCGCCCACGGCAACCTGCTGGTCGAGGACGGCCGGCTGGCCGCGGTCATCGACTTCGGCACCTGCGGGGTCGGCGACCCCGCCTGCGATCTCGTCATCGCCTGGACGATGTTCTCCGGACGCAGCAGGCAGGCGTTCCGCGCGGCCGTCGGCCACGACCCCGCCACCTGGTCGCGGGCCCGGGGCTGGCTGGTCTGGAAGTCCCTGATCTGCCTGGCGGACCAGATCGACACCGACCCCGCGTCCGCCGCGGAGCACCGCCGCTCGCTCGACGAGGTGCTCGCCGACGAGGGGTGAGGGTGGTGGGTGCGGGGGCGCGGCTGATCAGGCGGGCGCGGCCCCGGGGTCGATCTGGGGACGGTAGCCCGCGCGCAGCGCCGCCACCGAGGACGGCGGGGTGACCACCACGGCCCGCCCGGCGGAGGGCACCCGACGCCGCGCCCCGTAGCCGTCTCGCGTCCACTCCACCAGGGCGCCGCCGCTGAGCAGTGCCGGGGTCCGCCCGTCGAGGAGCACGAACACGCCGTCGGGCAGCCCGGACCACACCATGTCGTGCAGGCGGCGCCGGTGGGTGCCGCGGTACAGCCGCTCGGCGTGCAGGTGCCGGTTGATCTCCCGGGCGGAGGGCACCGGCACGGACAGCGCGCTGCTCCACGCCTCGCGGTACTCGGTGTAGGCGGCGCGGCGGCACTCCGCGCAGGGGCGGTGCCCGGCGGCCAGCGACACCGCCTCGTCGTGGAAGAACAGGTACGTGTAGTGGTGCGGCTCCCACTGCCGCCGCCAGCGTCCGCGGAACTCCAGAGCGCAGGTCAGCCACGCGTCGCTCGCGTGGAAGCGGACCACCCGGTGACCGTCGTGCAGGATCCCCCGGTTGCCCGTCCACGCCCCGCGCAACGCAAACGCGGCGACCTCGCCGAGCGGGGTGACCCGGTTCCGCTCCGCCACCGCTCCCACCTTCCGTGCTGCCCGGCACGCCCCTTGCGGTCCTGACTCCAGGCAACCACGGCCCACTGACATCCGGCCGCCGTCCGCCGCACCCGCGTCCCCGGCGGTCCAGCGTCTCAGTTCCCCGTGGGCGCGGGGGCGGGCCAGGATTGGCAGTGCCAGGTCCGGCCGTCGTGGATCACGAGGAAGGGGGCGGCGTGGGGCAACGGGGTGCCCCAGACCGCGGGGCCGAGGCCGCAGAGGTGGCTCAGGGCGGCGGTGAGGGACGCGACGTGGCCGACGACGGCGACGGTGTCGCCCGGGTGGGCGGCCGCGATGTCGTCGAAGGCTCCGGTGACTCGCGCGAGCACCTCGTGGCCGCTCTCGCCGTCGGCGACGCGCTGGTCGAGGTCCTGGCCGACCACCCAGGCGTGCAGCACCTCCGCGGTGCGGCGGTGGACGGCCGGGTCGGCCGAGCCCTCGAAGGTGCCGATGCCGACCTCGACGAGCGAGGGCAGCGCCCGCGTCACGACGCCACCGGCGGCCTCGGCGACGATCCGCCCGGTCTCGCGGGCGCGCAGCGCGCTGCTCGTGCAGACCGCCACCGGCCGGTGGGCGGCGAGCACACGGCCTGCCGCGGCGGCCTGCTCGCGGCCCCGGGCGGTGAGCGCCGCGTGCGGTACGGCGCCCGCGATGCCGGAGGTGACGTTCTCCGACTCGGCGTGCCGCAGGCACCACACGCGCAGGTGGGCGTTCATCCGCGGGTCCTCCCCCGGGTCAGGGCAGCGCCGCGGTCAGGTCGACCTCGACCAGTTGCCCGCTGTAGCCGAGCCGGGTGACGCCGAGCAGGGTGCTCGCGGTGGTGAACGCCGGGCCGATGACGGAGTCCGTGAGGCGGCGCCAGGCGGCGCCCAGCGGGTCGGTCTCGTCGCCGCACACGTAGATGACGGAGCGGACGACATCCTCCGGCCCGGCCCCGACCGCGGCCAGCGCGACCAGCGCGTTCGCGGCGACCTGGTCGATCTGCGCGTCGAGCGATCCCGCCCCGACCAGCGCCTCGGCGCGGTCGAGCGGGACCAGGCCGGCGAGATGGGCGGTGCGGCCCGCCTCGACCACGGTGACGTGGCTGTAGCCGGCGGTGGGATGGAGGTCGTCGGGATTGATGCGGGTGATCCTCGGACTCATGCCGGTGAGTCTGGCGAACGGCGCCGACCGCGTCACGCGGTTTTCCGCGCGCTGCCGGGCGATCCGGCGGCCGTCGAGGTGGTCCGCCCCGCGCCGGGGGCACGGAGCCGGCCGTCGGATCAGCACTCCGGCTTCGCGCCGCGGCGGGCGGCCACCGCGCCGAACAGCGCCCAGCCGTCCGCCTCTTCGGCCACGCTCCCCTCGGGACGCCACCCTCGGGCCAGGGCCTCGTCGAGCAGAGCCCGCGCGGTGCCGGGCTCGTGCAGGTTCAGCGCCGCGCCGCCGACGACCCCGACGGTGCCCGAGGCCGTCGTCGCCCCGCCCGGCACGTACCTGCCCGGGGCGGCCCGGAACACCACGCGCAGGCACCCCGGCCGGCCGGACCGGCGGATCACCACGACCTGGCGGCAGTCCTCGTACCGGCCCTCGCCCCGCGCCTCGTGGCGGTGCAGCACCGACCACCTGAACTCCGCCTCGCCGACGGCGAGTCGGCGTGCCCTGCCCTCCTTGCGGCTCACGCGCCGATGCTACGGCGGCCCGGGCCCGGTGCCCGCGAGGGGCGGACCGGGTCCGGGCCGCAGACAGCGACGGCGACCGCGCCAAGCGACGCGCGAGCGTTACGCGCAAGCGGCCGGCACCGGAGTGCCGGACGGGATCGCGCCCGGGACGACCTTCCACTCGGCGAGGGCGCCCGTGGCCAGCGTGGCCGCCGCGCACAGGCCGCCGTCGGCGCCGGCCTTCTGCGGGAGGACGGTCCCGCCGGCGGCGTCGACGAGGTGGTAGCTGCCGGAGACGAGGTTCAGGCCGGAGGGCAGGACGGTCACCGGGCCGTCGTAGCCGGTGGTCGGGCTGATCCCGGCCAGGGTGAGCGACGCGCTCCTGCGGTCGTTGGCGACCGCCGGGACCGTCTGCGCGGTGCCGGCGCCGGAGAGCCGGACGTACGCGGGTGCGTACTGCGCCATCTGCGCGTCGGAGGTGAGCAGGGTGCCGCCCCCGGACTGGTAGGACTTCAGCGTCGCGTCGACCCCGTTGAGCGGGAGCACCGCCTTGAACTGCCCCAGCTTCACCGCCCCGTTGGCGACCTCCTGGCTGGTCACGACGGAGAAGCCGGCCTGCTGGGCCAGCCACAGGTTCGTGATGTGGTCCTCGGGCGCGCCGAGGCTGCCGCCGGAGGGGTTGCCGTAGGCGAGCGAGTAGTCGATGTACACCGCGGCCGGCTTCGTCGGGTAGGACCCGGTCATCCCTTCGAGGGTGGGGACGAAGCCGGTGTAGACCGGCCAGCCGATGGTGTCCTTGCTGGTGCCGTCGTGGATGAAGAAGTCCTCACCGCCGTTCTGCGGCAGGTCCATGGCGTGCAGGGACACCCACTGGGCGGCCTGGGCCTTCATCGAGGCGTCGTCCGTCGGCGCGGTCCACTCCTGGGCGACCTTCACGCCGTATGCCCGCGACAGGCTGCCGAACAGCATCGACAGGCCGGGGCTGTTGGCGGCGTCCTCGATGATGGTGACGCGGTACTGCTTGGCGACCTTGAAGAAGGTGTCGGGGTTGTTGGCGTAGTTCGCGCCGTCGCCGACGTGGCCGCCGTAGTAGAAGTACAGCGGTGTGTTGGTGACGGCGCGGGCCGCGGCGGCGAGCCTGCTGTAGGTGTCCTGCACGCTCCAGGCGCGGAACGCCTGGTAGACGCCGGCCAGCGGCTGCCCGGCCGGCGCGGCGGGCACCTGGTCGAACGAGCTGTAGGTCGTGCCGTTCGCGGTGTTGAACGCGGCGACGGTGCCGTAGGTGCGCGGCAGGTAGGCGCTGTGGAACTCCGCGACGTCCGCCGGGGCGAAGCCGCCCGCGCCACTGTTGATGTCCCACTGGGCGTCGAGCCGGCCGTAGTCGAGGATCGAGCCGCCGTACCCGGGGTTGGACACGATGTGCTTCAGGGTGCTGGTGACGTAGTCGAAGTACTCGGGCTGCTCGGTGGGGTCCCACCACACGGGCTGGTCGCCCTGCGTGCCGTCGCTCTTGACCTCGCGGCTGGTGATCCAGTTCGCGGGACTGCCGCCCCAGCCGGCCTGCCAGAAGATCGGGACGACCTTGATGCCCGCGGCGGCGGCGTTGCCGAGCTCCTGGTCGAGTTCGGTGAAGTCGTAGTGGCCGGCGGACGGTTCGAGGGTGTTCCACGGCAGGTCGATCTCGACACTGTTGAGTCCGTCGGCCTTCAGCGCGGCGAAGCTCGCCTGGGACCAGGCGGTGCCGTGGTCGTCGAACTGGAGCTGGGTGGCCCACAAGGTGCCGTCCCACGCGGGCGCGGCCGCCTTCGGGGGCCGCGCGGCGGAGCCGCTCGGGTGGGCGGCGGCGTTCGCGGGCAGCGCGCCGGACGCGCCGATCAGCAGGGCCGCCGCGCAGCCACCGATCAGGGGCAGCGCGCGGCGGCGGAACCCGGGCAGGGGTCGTCTGGTCATCGGGGCTTCCTCTGTCGTGTGGGGGCCGGCCGGTGCGGGAACCGGCGTGCGGGTGGGGTGGGACCGGAGGAGCTGAAGGGTCTGGTGAGACTGGTGACGACAGTGCGCGACTCGCTCAGACCCTAGAGAGGGCCGGCGGACTTGTCTACGGCATCGCGCAGAATGCCATCTCCGCCCGCACGCCCGCCCGTTGCTCGCCTGCCTCCACGCGAAGCACCCACACCCCTCCCCAACTGCCTTGATGTGCATGCCTCGTGACCTCGACGCGGTCCGGCAGTCTGATGTGAGGCAGCATCAGCCCGCTCGACTTCTGAGCAAAGTCCTTCATTTTCCCGCACGTTTCCTGGCGCGAGGCGGCTTCTTTCGCCCGCGCCGCGCGAAAGGAGACTCCCCCACCATGCGCGGAACCCTCCCTCGCCGGGGACGCCCCGGCCGTTCCCCCGCCGCCGCCCGCCGGCGCGCGCTGTCCCTGCTCGCCGCGCTCGCCGGACTGCTCGCGGCGCTCGTGGTGGCGCTGCCGCAGACCTCCGCGGTCGCGGCGATACCGGGCGAGTCCAACGGCGGCGTCCGGATCATGCCCCTCGGCGACTCCATCACCGACGGCTACACGCCTTACCCCGGTGGCTACCGGGTCACGCTGTGGCAGGACCTGGCCGGCGCGGGCCATCTCGTCGACTTCGTCGGCTCGCAGACCAACGGGCCGGCCGAACTCGGCGACCACGACCACGAAGGCCACCCCGGCTGGCGCATCGACCAGCTCGACGCGAACATCGTCGGCTGGCTGAACGCCACCGACCCGCGCACGATCCTGCTGCACATCGGCACCAACGACATCAACCAGGACGACGACGTCGCGGATGCGCCCGCCCGGCTGTCCACTCTCATCGACCACATCCTCCGGACCAAGCCGGACGTGCAGCTCTTCGTGGCCCGGATCATCACCGAGCAGGGCGAGCCGCACGCCACGATGGTGAACACGTACAACGCCGCGATCCCGGACATCGTCGCGAGCAAGGGCCCGAACGTCCACCTCGTGGACATGCACGCCGCGCTCACCGCGGACGACCTCGCCGACGGCGTCCACCCCAAGCAGGAGGGGTACGACAAGATGGCCGCGGTCTGGGACAGCGCTCTGGAGTCCGTGCCGGCCAGCCTCCAGCCCCTGCCCGCCACGCCGGCGCCCGCGTCCGCCAACTGACCTTCTGCCCTTGGGGCTTCGCCCCGGGCGTCACCGGGAGTCGCCCGCATCGCCGAGGCCGACCGGTTCGGATCGGGTCCCGGCTCTCGGGCCTGCCCGCACATCCGGCTCCCCCGGTCGCCGAGCGATCCCTGCCCGTCCGCCGGCGTCGAACCGGCAGGTTCGCTCGACCAGCAGGATTGGGCTTGAACTCGCCCTATTACTCGGTGCGCCCACGTGCTCACACTCGAAGGTATGGGTGGTGGGCGCACCGAACAGCGGCACGTGTGTGGGGACTGCGGCGACCCGAGCCGGCCGGCGCAGATGCGCGGGGTGGCGTTCCCGCTCGAGGTGATGCGCTGCGATCCGTGTTGGAACCGGGTGGCGAACGAGATGGCGGACCTCGACGGGGCAACGGCCCTGCCCAGGCCCGACCCGGGTCCGGAGAGCTTCGAGCCGATCGAGCCCGACGAGTGCCCCAAGTGCGGCATGGAAGTGCGGACCGTGCTCACCAACTACGAACGCTGGGTGCATCTGGCGACCAGGTCGATGCGGGCCAAGGAGGTGCCGCGTCGGTACTGGTGGCGGATCGAGCCCACCAGACCGGGCGGTACGACGTACGTCGTCGGCTCGATCGCCGTACGGGTCGGAGGGATAGACCCCCTGCCCGACGACCTCGTCATGCCGGCGCACACCGTCGTCTGCGCGGACCTCGACGCGATCGGCGAGGTGCGTCGCGCCCGGCTCGCCGACGTGGAACGGCAGTACCGGTTGCCGCCGTCCGTCGAGGAGTTCGAGGACGAGTAGCGGGTGTCCCCGCGTGCCCGCCACCCGCTCGCCCGACGGGGGCACCGCACCCGCGCGTGACGCTCGTCGAGCGATCACGTGCACCGCCGAGCAGCGGACGGGGTGGGCGTTCCCTGCCGTCCGTTTCCGTCTCATTGAGCCACGAAGGCGAACGACCCTATGGCTCATCCAACGGACCTGGAAGGCGTGCACCTACGCGCAACCTACTGGCTCAGGCCCCGGTCGATGGGTGATCCTTGCGCATGACCTCCGAATCGAACGGCTCTCCGCCGGTGTCCACGCGCCTCAATACGGTGGCGGACGGGGTGACGAGAGTCTTCACGTGGGAGGAGGGTGCGCGCATCGAGGTGCGCGACCTCGGCGGAGAGATCGTCATCGAAGCAAACGCCGCAGGGCTGAAGACCCTGGCCGACCATCTGCTCACACTCGCGCGGGACGGCACGCCCGACGGGGCTCATCTCCACCTGGAGGACTCCAACGGACTCGAAGCCGGGTCCGCGAGCCTCGTTCTGGAGCGGTGCGACGGCGAATGAACCGCGCCGGACCGGGTGAACGGTCCCGCGGCACCACGGAGACCTCGCACCGCTGGTACGAGCTCGGCCCCTGCGCGGACGGGTCTCAGCGATCCATCCATGGGACGTCGCCCACGCGGCGACGTCCGCCGGGGCAGGCTCCCCCGAAATCATGTGCGCGGGTTCGCGTCCTGCCGGGCACACTGCGGGGATGACGAGCAAGGACCTGCCACCCACGCCCGCGCAGCGGGCCCTGCGCCATGTCGAGGGGCTGTCGGCCGGCGGCCCGCTCGACCCGCGGTTGCGGGTGACGCTGAACTTCCATCCGGACCGGGCCCACGGGGACCGCGCGATCCTGGCCACGCTGGCCGCCGACGGCGTCTACCGCTCGCAGTTCGTGACCGGGAGCAGCAACGGCGGCCTCACGGCGTACCCGGGCGGCGACCGCTGGCGCTGGGAGAGCCGGATCTTCGGCGCCGCGTACGACGACGCGCCGCCCGAGCAGCGGCCGGTGTACGGCGCACTGAACTTCCGCCGCCGCCCGACCGGCGCGGCGCCGCGGTTCGGCTCCGCGCACTTCCGGCTGGCCGGGCACGTGCTCGCGCGGACCACCTTCTGCTACCCCGACAGCTTCTGCGAGCCCTCCGACTTCGGCGTGGCCGCGCGCATGGCGCTGGTCGCGCTGGCGGAGGCGGACCGCGCCGACGCGCTCGACGACTACGTGGAGGCGCAAGTGCACCGGCCGGTGCGGCTCGCGGAGGACGTCGAGGCCCTCGTCCTCGACCCCTGCTACCGCGGCACCGCGGTGGAGGAGCAGGCCCGCGCGCTGCCCTTCCCGCTCCAGTGGCACGGCGGATTCCGTCTCGCCGTCGAGGAGTTGCGCCGGCATCCCGACTACCGCGGCCCCCGGTTCGTGGAGCTGGGGGCCCGGATCGCGGTCGACGGCCGGCTGGACCCGGCGGTCATCGGAGCGGCGGTGGCCGGCGGCCGGTACGACCCGCAGGACCTGAAGAAGGTGTGGCACTGCCTCGCCCGGTTCGGCGCGCCCGCACCGGAGCCGTCACCCGCGGCAGCACCCGCACCCGCCGCACCGGTCACTCTCAGCGACCACGATGTCTCTGACGTAGGCTTTCGGTAACGCCGGTTCACCTCGGAACGGAGGCGGGTGGACGCGAGGCGTTCCCGTCGACTTGTCGAAGGGGGCAAGGTGAATCACACCGGCGCGGAATCGGGCGCCGACGCGACGGCACGCTACGGCCTCGCGCCCCTGTGGCGCGCGGCGCCTCTGCTGGTACTCGCCGCCACCGCCACCGCACTCGTCCTGACCTCACCCACCGGCCACTTCGGACTGGTCCTCACGGTGGTGCCCTTTCTCGCCGCCGCGGTGCACGGAGTGCAGGCCACCGCGCTCATCGGCGCGCTGACCGTGGCGACCTACGCGGCGCTGCGGCACTGGCAGCCGGAGGACAGCACCGACATGTGGGTGATCCGGCTGGGACTCGTGGCCGCGACGGCGTCGGTCGCGGTACTCATCAGTGTCGGCCGGGCACGGGAGCGCGCGCTGACCCGCAGCCGCGACACCTCGCTGGTCCTGCAACGGGGGCTCCTGCCCCATGACTTCCCCGCGAGCAGCGCCGCGGAGGTGCGCTACCGGTATGTGCCGGCCGACACCGCGGCGGGCGTGGGCGGCGACTGGTTCGACGTGATCCCGCTGTCGGGCGCCCGGGTGGCGCTGGTGATGGGCGACGTCGTCGGGCACGGGGTTCAGGCGGCGGCCACGATGGGGCGGTTGCGCACGGCGGTGCACACCCTCGCCGACCTCGACCTGGCACCCGACGAGGTGCTGGCGCGGATGGACGACCTGGTGCTGCGCATGAGCGAGGGCGACGAGGGCAACGAGCCCGGCGCGTCCTGCCTGTACATGGTCTACGACCCGATCACGCGGACCTGCACGATGGCGGACGCCGGCCACACCCCGCCGGCCTTCGTCTCCCCCGACGGCCGGGTGGAGTTCGCGCCGGTGACGAAGAACCCGCCGCTGGGCGTGGGCGGGGTGCCCTTCGAGGGCAGCGAGGTGACGCTCGACGAGGGCACCGTCATCGCCCTGTACACCGACGGGTTGCTGGACCTGCGGCACCAGGCCGCGGACGACGCCACCCAGACGCTGGCCGCACTGCTCTCGCCCGGCACCGACCGGGCGGGCCGGGACGGGGCGGGCCGGCAGCAGGACGTCCTGGAGGGGATGTGCGAGCGGGTGTACGCGCACCTGCCCGCCGAGCGCGACGACGACGTGGCGCTGCTGCTGGCGCGCACCCGGGTGCTGGACGGTGACCGGGTGGCGATGTGGGAGCTGCCCGCACGACCGGAGGACGTCGCGACGGCGCGGGCCGCGCTGATGGCGCGGATGGAGGCGTGGGGCCTGGCCGAGCACGCGTTCGCGATGGAGCTGGTGGTCAGCGAGCTCCTGACCAACGCGGTACGGCACGGCAGCCCGCCGGTGACGCTCCGGCTGATCCGCGACCACGCGCTGATCTGCGAGGTCTCCGACGGCAGCAGCACCTCGCCGCACGCGCGCCGCGCCCAGCCGTGGGACGAGGGAGGGCGCGGGCTGTTCCTGGTCGGGCAGGTCGCCGACCGCTGGGGCACGCGGTACACGCCGTCGGGGAAGACGATCTGGGCGGAGAAGTACCTCGACTGAGCACGCCGCCGGACCCGCGGGACGGACGGGCGGGTCCGTGCTGCCAGGATCCGCTGCCAGGACCGCTCCGGTCAGTTCGCGGGTCCGTCGGCGCGGTCGGTGATCACCGTGAACAGGCCGCCGTCGGGGTCGCGCAGTTCCGCGAAGGCACCGGAGTAGGTGGCGCCCTGGCGGACCAGGGTGCCGCCGAGGCCGCGCGCGGCGGCCACGCACGCCTCGATGTCGGGAACGGTGAACTGCACGTCCCAGTGCGGCCGCACCGTCGGGTCGGGATCGGCCTCGACCGCGCCGGAGCTCAGCCGGGCGACGACCGCGCCGCCGCTGCGCACGACGACCTCGTCGTGCTCGTAGTCCACGGTGCACCCGTCCGGGCTGCCGTCGGCCCACTGCATCACGCCGCCGTAGAAGATCGCGGCCTCGAAGGCGTCGCGGGTGCGCAGCCGCACCACCACGGGCCCCTGGTCGTTCCAGCTCTCCCAGCCGCTCGGCAGCCGGCCGTCCCACACGCCGAAGACCGCGCCGTCCCGGTCGGCGGCGAGCAGCGCCCGGCCCTTGGCGAAGGCGACCGGGCCGAGCGCCACCGTCGCGCTGCGCTCCCGGATGCGGGCGGCGGCTTCGTCCACTTGGGGGACGAAGAAGTACGGGGTCCAGCCGACCGCGATCTGGAGGTCCGTGGCGACCGCGCCGATGCCGGCGACGGGGCGGCCGTTGCTGAGGGCGACCGCGAAGTGGCTGCCGAGGGTGGTGTTGCGGAACTCCCAGCCGAGCACGCTGCCGTAGAACTTCTCCGACGCCTGGAGGTCGCGCGCGGTGAGGTTCGCCCAGCAGGGGGCTCCTCGCGGCGCGTCCACGGCGGGCGCGGTGGCGGGGGGCGCTGACGGGTGCTCGCTGGTCACTGGGGTGCCGCTCCGTTCGGGACAGGGAAGGACTCGGGGATGGCCCGGTGCCTCGCCTCGCCTTCCCCGGTACGGCGTGATCATGCCTGGCGGTTCGCCCCGGTCCGCGGGAATCCCGCGGCCGCGGACCGGCCGGCAGCCGACCACGCACAGGACGTTACCGGGTCCGGGCCGTGCGTGACCGGTCGGGGTCCACTCGCCGGACCGTCGGGGTCCGCCGTGGGCGCAATCGGGGGCCGGGCTCCCGGCCCCCGCGCCCGGAAGGACCGCACGGAACGACGGACCGGGCCGTGCGCGGCACCCGCGCACGGCCCGGTCGTCCGGTCCTCCGGAATCCCCGGTCTCCCCCGCTCGCCTCAGTCGCCGTACCCGGCGGGCTCGCGGGGCCGGTCCGGGCGGTCGTACATCGGCGGGCGGGAGGGCGCGGGCGGCCGCAGCGGACCGCGGGCCAGCCGGTGGCCGGCGAAGGCGAGCAGGATGGCGAGCAGCCCGCCCCCTCCGGTCCACAGCCAGCGCGGCGACCACCAGGTGCCGGCCCAGCCGTCCGAGGGCGCGACGCGGGGGCCGTTCGCGGTCACCACCGGGGCGACGGAGCCGTCGACGGCCTGGCTGCCGGCGGTGCCGTCGGAGGTGGCCTCGACGGTGGCGTGCACCGGCTGACCGAGGTCGGTCGAGGGCAGGTCCAGCACGGTGACGCGCACGTAGTACGCGCCGCGCAGCGGGTCGTTCGACCACGGCTCGGCCCAGGAGCGGATGGTCCGCAGGTGGCAGACGAGGTCGACGGACGTCGCGGACGCGGCCGCGGTGGCGGTCTGGGTGCCGTAGCGGCAGGGCTGGCGGCGGCGCAGGCCGTCGTAGACGTCGACCTGCCAGCTGGACGCGCCGTGCCGCGTCGAGGTGGTGGGGAAGGTGACGGTGGCGTGCACGGTGACGTGCTGCCCGGTGTCGGCGGGGAACTGCCAGTACAGGTAGTCGCCCGCCGAGGCGTCGGCGGTGGCCTGGACCCCCTGCCCGACCACGGTGGCGGTGCGGAAGTCGGTGCCCGCCTGGGTGGGCGGCGCGTCGGAGCCGGTGGCGGAAGCGCTCGGGTCGGGGGTGGCGCTGGAGTCGTCGGCGAGTGCGGTGCCGGTCAGGGAGGTCAGCGCGGCGGCGGCCAGCAGTGTGACCGCGCCGATCAGTCGGAGCGTGCGCATCAGCGGGTCCTCCCCGTGTTCAGGCGCCAGCGGGCGGCCCAGCCGGTGATCAGCCCCGCGACGATGCCGGTGGCGGCGAGCAGGCCGAGCAGCCACCAGCCGCGGCCGAGTCCGTAGAAGGCCACGTCGGACGGCTGGTCGGGGCTGTGCACGAGGTCGATGGACAGCTCGACCGGGAGCCCGGGCGTGGTCTTGACCGAGGCGGGCGCGGAGAAGGAGTTGCCGACCTGGAGGCACACCGTCTCGGCCGGGGTGTCGTCGTCGTCCGCCTTCGGTTTCGGGTAGCGGATGCCGGCCGACACGGCGTCGGTGCGCCCGGTGCCGCTCTCGTCGTCGCGGACGATCTCCCGCCCGTGCAGGGTCACGCCGCGCAGCAGGACGCCGTAGTCGGCGTTCACCGAGCGGTCGTCGGAGACGGTGGCGGAGGCGCGCAGTTCCTGCCCGGGGCGCACGTCGACGCGGTACCAGCGGTTCTGGGAGAACGTCTCGCGGTCGCTGTACAGCCCGCGCTTGAGCACCGGCGCGCCCGCGCAGGTGTCGGCGCCCTGGGTGGCGGTGGGCGTCACCGCGACGTCCGTGCTGCGGTCGACGAGCTGCTTGACCTTGGTGGTGAGCTGCTGGCGGTGCTGCACCGTGGTGTAGGTGCCGCCGGTCGCCTCGGCGATGCAGCTGAGCTGGCTGCGGGTGTGGGTGTCGGGCACCAGGCCGAGGGTGTCGATGGTGAGGTCGACACCCTGTGCGGCGATCTGCCGGGCCACGTCGCAGGGGTTGGCCGCGCAGGTGTCCTCGCCGTCGGTGATGAGCACCAGGCGGTGGGTGCCGTCGCCGCCCTTGATGTCGCTCGCGGCGGCGAGCAGCGCCGGGCCGATGGGGGTCCAGCCGGTGGGCTGGAGGGTGGCGACGGCGCTCTTGGCCTGATCCCGGTTGAGCTCGCCGACGGGGTAGAGCTGCTTGGTGTCCTTGCAACCGGTCTTGCGGTCGTCACCGGGGTAGTTGGCGCCGAGGGTGCGTATGCCGAGCTCGACTCCGTCGGGCGTGGAGTCCACGACGTCGTCGAACGCCTGCTTGGCGGCGGACATCCGGGACTGCCCGTCGATGTCCTTGGCACTCATCGAGCCGCTGACGTCGAGGACGAGTTCGACCTTGGGGGTGGCTCCCGGCACCGGTTCCCCGGCGTGGGCGGTGGCCGGCAGCAGGCCGCAGGCCAGCGCGGCCATCAGCCCGCAGGCCGATCCGGCGGCCAGTAGCTTTCGCATGATCATCGCAGGATCGTAGTGAAGGGTGGGCCGAAACCCGAAGTCGGCTGGTCAGCAAGGTCGTTGGGGTCAATCGGACGGACTTTGACGTTTCTTTACAACCCGGGCGCGGGACCGGTCGTCTCTGTTCCCGATTCCGGACGACGGGTTCCGCGAGTCGCCCGGGGAAGCCCCGGGAGGGGCCTGGGAAGACATCCGGGGAGACAAGGAGCAGGAGATGCGCAGCAGTTCACTCGCCGCGGGAACCGCGGTGTTCGCGATGGCCGTGCTGGGAGCCGTGCCGGCGATGGCGTCCTCGCCCGTCGCGGACTCCACCGGCACTCCCATGTGCGGCACTTCGCAGCTCAGTGCCGCCCTCGGGGGCGGCGACGCGGGTGCCGGAAACCTCTACCGCTACCTGGTGATCACCAACACCAGCTCGACGACCTGCCACCTGACCGGCTACCCGGGTCTGTCGATGCTCGACGCGAACGGCCAGCAGATCGGGCAGCCCGCCACCCGGGAGCCCCGGACGTACTCCCCGGTCGTGCTGAAGCCCGGCGCGTCGGCGAGCGACACCATCCACACCGCCAACCACCAGGGCACCTGCCTGCAGCCGTCCTCGAAGCTGAAGATCTACCCGCCCGGGAACACCGCGTCGCTCACGATCCCCGGCGCCATCACCGAGTGCTTCAACACCTTCTCGGTGACCCCGATGGGTCCCGGCAAGGGCGGCAACGACGGCGGCACCCCGACCACGTCACCCACCTCCGCACCGTCGACGGGTGCCAACGGCGGCGCCCAGGTGCCCACCGTGCCCTCGGGCGCCCCCGACACCGGCCTGGCGGCGACCGGTTCGCACGGCAGTGACAGCACGGCGCTCGCCGCGACCGGCGCGGGCGCGCTCGTGCTGGGTGCGGCCGGCTTCGCGGTGGCGCGCCGCCGCAGGGTGCGGGACGGCCGTTGAGCCGCCCGGCCGGCGTGACCGCCGTACGTCAGGAGGCCGCCGGCCGCCGGGCCCGCCGCGGGAGCGCCGTGTGCGCGCTCGCGGCGGGCCTGGCGCTGCTGTGCGGGTGCGCGTCGACCGCGCCCGCGCAGACGCCGTCCGACGGCGGGTCGGTGGCGCCGAGCACCTCGGCCGCGGGCCACGTGCCGAGCCCGTCCACGTCCGCACCCGCGGCCTCGGCCTCGGCCTCGGCGCAGCCCATGGCCCGCTCGACGCCCGCGCGCCTGCGCATCCCCTCGATCGGCGTCGACACGCCGGTGGAGTCCCTCGGCCTGGCCGCGGACGGCGAGGTGAAGGTGCCGCCGATCGAGAAGCACGCCCCCGCGGGGTGGTACGACGGCTCGCCGACGCCCGGCCAGCTCGGCCCCTCGGTGATCCTCGGGCACGTCACCGTCGGCGCCTACGGTGACGGGGTGTTCCTGCACCTGGACGAGCTACGCAAGGGGGAGACCGTGTCGGTGGTCCGCGCCGACCGCTCGGTGGCCACCTTCGTCGTGGACCGGGTGCAGACCGTCGCCAAGTCGCATTTCCCGACATCGGCCGTGTACGGGAACGTCGACCACCCTGAGCTGCGTCTCATCACATGCGGCGGGACCCGGATCAGCGGGGGCGGCGGCTACCCGGACAACGTGATCGTGTACGCCTCGCTGGTGTCCGGATCGTGAACCCGACGCCGACCGTACCGGCCCGCCGACCGTGCGGCCTGACCGGGCCGGTACGGTCGGCGGGCCCCGCCGGGCAGTCACGACGAGCGAGGGGAGCGGTCATCCGGTCTCAAGAGCGCGCGGCCTCCGAGCTGTTCGCGGCCCTGTACCCGCGGTTGGCGGGCTGGGTGCGCAAGCTGGTGGACGACGACGGGACCGCGCACGAGATCGCGTCCGAGGCGTTCACCCGGCTGTGGGCGCGCTGGACGAAGGTCGAGGAGCCAAGCGGGTTCCTCTACGTGACCGCGGCGAACCTGGTGCGCGACCACTGGCGCAGACTGGAGCGCGAACGGCGCGCCCTGCGCCGGGTGACGACGGAGGAAGCGGTGAAGCAGCAGCCGGAGGCGACCGACCCCACGGTGCGCATGCTCGTGCAGTCGCTGCCGGAGCGGCTGCGCAACCCGGCGCTGCTCTACTACTACGCCGACCTGCCGGTCCGGGAGGTGGCGGCCCTGCTGGGCCGCCGGGAGGGCACCGTCAAGGCCGATCTGCACGCCGCCCGTGAACTGCTGCGCGCCAAGCTCGGGGAGCACCATGACCGGATTTCCTGACCGCCCCGGGGTTCCGGACCGGCCCGACGACCACGGTGGACCCGGGGCTCCCGGCGGTTCCGGCGGTTCCGGCCACCAGGGCGGTGGCGACCCCGGCGCGCGCGCCGATCCCTTCTCCCACACGGAGCGGTTCGACCGCCTCGGCGGGATCGACGACCCCGAGGGCGACGGCGCCCCCGACCCGGTGGAGCGCCTGATGCGGCCGCCGGGCGGCTACCTTGCCGCCCCACCGGGCTCGTTCGAGCGCATCAGGCGCCGGGCGGTGCGGCGGCGCACGGTCCGCGCGCTCGCGGGCGGCGGCGTGGCCGCCGCCGTGATCGCCGGTGCGCTCTTCGTGACCGGGGTGATCGACCCCGGCGGCAACGGCGACGAGGTGGTCGGCCCCCCGGCCAGCAACTCTCTGACCGGCACCCCCACGCCCTCCGGCACGCCGACGGCCCGGCCGTCCGGCACACCGGCCACCGGCACGGGCGGCTCGCACACCCCGGCCGCGCCCACTCCCACGACACCGACCTCCGGCGCCACCACCGGGAGCGCCGGCGCGCCCTCCACCGCCCCGACGGGCGGGGACACCACCCCGATGTGCGCCGCCTCGCAGCTCAGCGCCGCCCTCGGCGGCGGCGACGCGGGCGCCGGCAACCTCTACCGCTACCTGGTGATCACCAACACCGGCTCGACGGCCTGCCATCTCACCGGCTATCCCGGCCTGTCGATGCTCGACGCGAACGGCCAGCAGATCGGCCAGCCCGCCACCCGCAGGCCCATGGACTACTCCCCCGTCGTGCTGAAGCCCGGTGGGACCGCCAGCGACACCATCCACACCGCCAACCAGCAGGGCACCTGCCTGCCGGCCTCGACACAGCTCAAGATGTACCCGCCGGGCAGCAAGGCGTCGCTGACGTTCACCGGGCAGATCACGGAGTGCGCCGGCATGTTCGAGATCACCCCCTTCATCGCGGGCGAGACCGGCAATCCCCCGTCCTGACCCGGGCGCACGGGTGTGCGCCCGGCGCACGGGTGTGCGCCCGGCGCGGGGGTGTGCGCCCGGTGCGGGGGTGTGCGCCCGGTGCGGGGGTGTGCGCCCGGTGCGGGGGTACCTGTGAGGTACGCGAAGCTTTGAATCCGGACGCGAAGCGGTAACGGCCTGTGAGGATCCGCGGGCCTGATCGGCGTCCCCGGCCTAGCCTTGAGGACGGGGAAGGAGAGGTGACCGTGCTGCGACGATCCCGGGCCGACCGCCCTCCCGCCCCGGAGCGCTCGCAGTCCCCTGCCGCGCCCGGGGACGGCGAGGCCGACCGCGTGGACCAGGATGCCGAGCCGGACGTCATGCCGGCGGCCGACGGAGGGTCCGACACCGGGAGCAGCCTGCTTCCGGTCGCGATGGACCGGCCGTCCGCGCCGCTGTCCCTGACGGTGCTGCCCTACGCCGTGATGGCGGTGGTGGCCCTGGTGGACGGGATCGGCGGCGCGAGCGTGGGCCTGCTGCCGCTGGTGGCGCTCGGCCCGGCGTTCGCCGGGCTGGTCGGCTCCTGGGTGCGGACCGCGGTGATCGGCGCGCTGGCCGTCGCCGTGGTCTGCGCGCTGGGCGCGGTGGACGGGCTGTTCGCCGAGCGGCGCGGGTTCGCCGCGATCGGCGCGGTGCTGGGCGTGACCATCGCCGCGGTGATCGCCGCGGTCACCCGCCAGCGGCGCGAGGCGGAACTGGCGAACGTCCGGTCGATCGCGGAGGTCGCGCAGCGCGTCCTGCTGCGGCCGGTCCCGCGCAGGGCCGGCCCTCTGCGGGCCGCCGTGTCGTACACCTCCGCGGTGACCGAGGCCAGGATCGGCGGGGACCTGTACGAGGTGGTGTCGTCGCCCGCGGGGGTGCGGGTGATCATCGGCGACGTGCAGGGCAAGGGGCTGGACGCGGTGGAGACGGCCGCGGTGGTGCTGGGCGCCTTCCGCGAGGCGGCGCACGACGAGAAGACCCTGACCGGGGTGGGTGAGCGGGTGGAGCGCGCGGCCGACCGCACCCTCGGCGGCGAGAAGTTCGTCACCGCGGTGATCGCGGAGATCCGCCCGATGGGCGGCACCACGCTGCTGAACTTCGGCCACCCGCCGCCGATGATCGTCGGTCCCCGGGGGCAGGTGCGCTTCCCCGAGCCGCCCGCGTACTCGCTGCCGCTGGGCCTCGGGTTGCGGCAGGACCAGCCGCCGCTGCCGTTCGAGGTGGACTTCCACCCCGGCGACCAGATGCTGCTGTACACCGACGGGGTCACCGAGGCCCGGGACCGGTCGGGGACGTTCTACCCCCTCGGCGAGCGGGCGCACGTGCTGGCCGACCGCGACCCGCAGCGGGCCCTGGAGGCGCTGCGGGCGGACCTGATCCGGCACACGGGCGGGCCGCTCCACGACGACGCGGCGATGCTGCTGCTGCGCTACCAGGACGCCGGTGACCCCTCGCGGCCGGCCCGGGCCGACGCGGCCACGGGCGACGGCGGGGACGCGGTCGGGGACTGAACGCCCCCGGACGGCCCGGACCTCCCCGTACCGTGCCCAGGCTCCGGCAAGCGGCGCAGCCCCGTCAGCGGCAGTCCGGGTGACCCCACCCGTCCGGGTTCTTCGTGATCGGCTCGCCCGCAGCGTACGGCCGGCCGCAGCGGCACCGGCCCGGGTACTTGGCCTTCAGCGTGCGCACGGCGCCCCCGCCGGCCTTGCCGGACCCGGAGCCGGACCCGGACGCCTCGGACCCGCCGCCGCCCGGCGCCGGCCGCGTGGAGGAGCGAGCCCCGCCCTTGGCGGGCTTGCGGGAGCTCGCGGGAGCGGGCGGCGGGGCGGGCGAGCCGACCGCGCTGCTCGCGGCCTGCTGGGTGGAGGCGGCCTGGCTGGCGGCGCGGTCGGCGAAGTCGTTCAGCCGGTCGCCGCCGACCTGGTGCGCGGGCACGTACCGGAACTCGACGGCCCGCCCCGCCAGCAGGGCGTCGATGCGCACCACCAGCTCCTGGTTGGCGACGGGCTTGCCCGCGGAGTTCTTCCAGCCGTTGCGCTTCCAGCCCGGCAGCCAGCTGGTGACGGCCTTCATCGCGTACTGGGAGTCCATCCGGACCTCCAGCGGCACCGCGGGGTCGACGGTCGTCAACAGCTCTTCCAGGGCGGTGAGTTCGGCGACGTTGTTGGTCGCCGTGCCCAGCGGGCCCGCCGCCCACCGGTCGGGCTCGCCCGAGCCGTCGGCCATGACCCAGCCCCAGCCGGCCGGACCCGGATTTCCTTTGGACGCGCCGTCACAGGCGGCGATGATGCGGTCTGCCACGCTCCGATCATGCCACCTGCCGGGGGCACGGCGGACACGGGACGCCTGCGCGGGGCGGGTATATGCGGGCCCGACCCGCGCAGGCGCGGGTCGGGGCTACTTCTGCTGCAGGTGGGCGGCCTCGGTGTGCTCGCGGACCTGCTCCGGCGTCAGGTACGCGTCGGTGTACTCGAAGTCGCGCAGCGCGGCGGGGGTGCGGGCCAGGAAGCCGGTCCGCACGAAGTCGTCGCCGGCGACGGCGTTGAGCAGCCAGTTGGTGAGCACCCGGGTCTTGGCCACGTTGGTGCGCAGGGCGGACCAGTGGTAGCCGCGGGCGACGGCCTGGGCGGGCAGGCCGCGCAGCTCGATGCCGACCGGCTTGGACACGGCGTCCCGGCCGCCGAGGTCGACGACGAGCCCGAGGTCCTTGTGCATGTACGGCTGCAGGGGCCGGCCGCGCAGGGACGCGATGACGTTGTCGGCGACCTTGCGGCCCTGGCGCATGGCGTGCTGGGCGGTGGGCGGGCAGACCGCGGCCTCGTCGTCCTTGGTGAGGTCGGGCACGGCGGCGGCGTCGCCGAGCGCGAAGACCCCGGACCGGCCGGGCACGGACATCTGCGCGGTGACCGCGAGGCGGCCGCGTACCGTCTCCGCGTCCAGGGTCTTGATCAGCGGGCTCGCGACGACGCCCGCGGTCCAGATCAGGGTGCGGCAGGGCAGGACCCGGCCGTCGGTGAAGGTGACCTCCTCCGGGCCCGCCTTGGCGATGGAGACGCCGAGCGAGATGTCGATGCCGCGGTCCCGCAGGATCTTCTGCGCGCTCAGGCCGAGCTTCTCGCCGAGTTCGGGCATCAGCTTCGGCGCGATGTCGATCAGGTGCCACTTGATCTGGCGCGGGTCCAGCCGCGGGTAGCGCGTGGCGGCGTTGCTGGTCAGGCGCTGAAGGCAGGCGGCGGTCTCGGTGCCCGCGTAGCCGCCGCCGACGACGACGAACTGCAGCCGCGCGGTGCGCTCGGCGGCGTCGTGGCTGGCGTCGGCGAGGTCGAGCTGCGAGATCACGTGGTCGCGCACGAAGGCGGCCTCCGCGAGGGTCTTCATGCCGCGCGCATTGTCCGCCAGCCCCGGGATGTCGAAGGTGCGCGTGACGCTGCCGGGCGCCAGCACGAGGTAGTCGTAGGGCTCGTCGACGATCTCCCCGGCGAGGTTGCGGACGACGCAGACCTTCGCCTTGGTGTCCACGCCGATCGCGCCGCCGGGCACGATCCGGGTGCGGTACTTCTTGCTCCGGCGCAGCGAGACCGCGATGGACTGGGGGGTGAGGATGCCGGAGGCGACCTGCGGCAGCAACGGCAGGTAGAGCTGGTACGAGAACGGCGTCACCAGGGCGATGTCCGCCTCGCCGGCGCCGAGTCTGCGCTCCAGCCGGCGTACGCACCCCACTCCGGCGAAGCCCGCGCCCACCACGAGGATTTTCGGTCGTGCCACGGCTGACCTTCCCTTCTGCGGCCCGGCTGCTGTTCCTGGCGTGCGCCTGCCCACGGATCGCGGCCTCGCACCTCCTGTCCTACCCCGCGGGAAGGTGGGCCGCCAGCGGAACCGTGGGACGGATATCAGGCAGAGGTGGTCAGGACAACGCGGCCGCCGGGTTCGGTGGGGGTGGTCCAGGCCCGCTCGACGTCGGCGAGCGGCAGCGGAAGGGCGGCGGCGGTGAGCGTTCCGGAGGACAACTCCTCGATCAGGGCGGGGAGTTCGGCGATCATTCCGGCCGCGGTGAGCGAGCCCTGACCGCTGCCCATGATCCGCAGGTTGGCCGCGCGGAGCACGAAGGAGGGCAGGGTGATGTCGGGTCCGGCCATGGAGCCGATCTGGATCCAGTCCAGGGCCGCGCTGCGCTCGGTGCGCCGGGTGAGCAGCGCGGGGATGGCGAGTTCGGTCGGGGCGCCCCAGGTGTAGTCGATGACGACGTCGACGTCGGCGGCGGCCTCGCCCAGCCGGTCCGCGGCCTCCTGCGGGTCGCCGGCCAGCGACACCACGTCGGTGGCGCCCAGGCCGGTGAGCAGGTCCAGCCGACCGGGGTCCCGCCCGGCGGCGACGACGTGGGCGGCGCCCAGGCGGCGGGCGATCTGCACCGCCATCCGGCCCGCGTTGCCGGTCGCGCCGAGCACCAGCACGCTCTGCCCGGGCCGGAAGGAGATCCGCTTGCGCAGCGCCACCCACGAGGACATCGCCGGGTTCATCGCGGCCGCGACGACGATCGGGTCGGCGTCCTCGGGCAGCGGGACGGAGCGGCGCGGATCGAGCAGCGCCTGCTCGGCCATCGTGCCGGGCACGTCGTCGTCGGCCACGAAGTACACCCGCCGCCCGTCGGGCAGCCGGCCGACACCGTCGATGCCGGGCACCAGGGGAAGGCGCCCGTCGCTGGTGTAGTGGGTGCCGTTCGCACCCGAGCGGACCCGGGGGTGCAGGCCCGCCGCGAGCACGTCGACGAGGACCTGCCCGCCGCTCGGGACGGGGGTGGCGAAGTGCTCGTAGCGGGGCGGCTGGTCGAACGAGCGGACGACGGCGGCGCGCATGGCGACTCCTTCGAGTGGCAGAACGGGTACGCGAAGCTGCTTTAGTACGTGACACCAATCAAATTAATTGGTGCCACGTACTAAGTCAAGCTAGGGTGGCCCCATGCCCGACGACGCCTCGACCCCTGCCCTCTCCGCGCCGGAGCCCGGCACACGCGAGCCAGGCACTCCCGCACCCGGTTCGCCCGAGCCCGCAAGCGGGGACCTGGGGATCGCCGACGGCCTGGCGCAGCTCTCGTTCCTCGTCCAGGGCGTGCTGGGAGAGGTCGCGGCCGAGCACGGGCTGTCGGTGGTCCAGCTCCGCCTGCTCGGGGTGCTGCGCGACCGCAAGCCCGGCATGCAGGAACTCGCCCGGCACCTGGGACTCGACAAGTCGAGCATGACCGGCCTGGTCGACCGGGCCGAGCGGCGCGGCCTCGTCCGCCGCGCGCCCTCCCCCCGCGACGGCCGTGCCGTCCTCGTCTCGCTGACCGAGGACGGCCACGCGCTGGCCCGCGAGGGCGCCGCCGAGGCGGGCCACCGCATCCGCGCTCTCGCCGCGCATCTCACCGGCGACCAGCGCGCGCGGCTCTCCTCGCTCGCGACCGCGCTGGTCGCGGGCCACTCGGCGCTCTGACGCCCCGCGCCTCAGAGGTTCTTCCGCGGCGGCGTACGCACGAATCCGCGGCGCCCTCGGACCGGACGCGCGGCTCGTGCGGGCTCAGGCGCGGGCTCAGTCCTGGACGGTGAGCACGATCTTGCCGCGGTTGTCGCGCTGTTCGAGCTGCGCGTGGGCGCGGTCGGCCCGGTCGAGCGGGAAGGACGCCTCGACCGGCACGCGATAGGTGCCGGCCGCGACGCCCGCGGCGATCTCGCCGAGGTCGGGCCGCGGGTCGTAGCCGTGCTCGATCAGGCCGGTCAGCTGGAAGCCGTGGATGGAGACGTTCTTCGGGTAGAAGTCGCGGGTGTCCACGGTGCTGGGCGCGAGCGCGACGTTGGCCAGGGCGACGACGCGCCCGGCGAAGCCGGTCTGGCGCAGGCTCTGCGCGAAGACGTCCCCGCCGACCGTGTCCAGGACGACGTCGGCGCCGTGGCCGCCGGTCAGCCGCAGCACCTCCTCCACGGCGGCGTCGCCGGACAGTCCGGAGGTGTCGAGGGCCTCGTGGGCGCCGAACCCGGACGCCCAGCCGACCTTCTCGGCGCTGCGGGCGGTCGCGATCACCCGGGCACCGGCGTGTGCGGCGATCTGGACGGCGGCGGTGCCCACCCCGCTCGCGGCGGCGTGCACGACGACCGTCTCGCCTTTCCGGATCCGGGCCAGCCGGTGCAGGCAGTACCAGGCGCTCAGCCAGGCGGTCGGCAGCCCCGCGGCGGCCCGGGGGTCGATGCCGTCGGGAAGCGGGACGACGCGGGTGGCGGGCACGGCGGCGAGCTCGGCGTAGAAGCCCGGGGTGGCGGCGCCCATGGCCATCACCGGCGTCCCGGGGGCGAGGCCGTCGACGCCCTCCCCCACGGCGGCGACGGTGCCCGCCGCTTCCAGGCCGGGGACCAGCGGGAGCGGCCGGGCGCGGTGGTAGCGGCCGGCCCGGATCAGGGCGTCGGCGCGGTTGACGCCCGCCGCCCGCACCCGGACCAGGACCTCGCCCGGGCCCGCGACGGGGTCGGGCATGTCGACCGGGGTCAGGACGTCGGGGCCGCCGAACTCGTCGATCCGTACCGCGCGCATGGGCCACCTTGTCTCGTGTCGTCGGCGACCGCCGGCCGGAATCCGCCCGGCCCGCCGTCACCGGTGAGGGGCTCCCACTCTGCGACACCGCTTGAAGAGGTGTCAACTGCTACGGTCGTGTCATGGTGTCGACTCATACGGCCAGCGGTGAGAGCGGGACGGACTTCCGGTTCGTGGGCGGGCGGGTGTGCCTGGACTTCGTGGCCACGCTCGGCATGCGGCACACGGAGCCGGTGGAGCGGCTGCCCGAACCGGCCTCCCTGGCACGGTGGTTCGCCGAGGCGGGACTGCTGCCGACCGGGGCCCTGCTGCCGCAGGTCGGCGCGGCGGGCCTGGCCCAGGCCCGAGTGCTGCGGGAGGCGCTGAACCGGCTGGTGCGGGCGGCGATGGACGGGCGGGCGTACGGCCAGACCGACATCGCGGTCGTCAACCGGGTCGCGGTCCTGCCGGATCTGGCGCCGCAGCTCGTGGCCGCCGGCGGGGACCACGCCGGCGGGCCGGGGACGCGGTGGCAGCAGCGCGGGCCGGTGGCGGGGGCAGCGCTGGCCACCGTGGCGAGGGACGGGGTGCTGCTGCTGGGCGGGCCCGGGGCGGCGCGGGTGAAGGAGTGCGGGAACCCGGTGTGCTCGCTGCTGTTCGTGGACGACTCGCAGGCGCGCCGCCGCCGGTGGTGCTCGATGGACCGCTGCGGCAACCTCGCGAAGGTCGCCGGGTACCGCACCCGGTCGCGGCACCGGGTGGAGGAGGAGCCGGGGGATGCGACTCCTTGACAGCGGAAGCGGTTGCTGATTCGTTTGCTCCGAGGTCGAACCGAACGGTCGGTCGGTGAGGGACCGGAGTGCGAGGGAGAGCAGCATGAGCGGGAGCGTTCCGGACGAACTGCTGGACCCGGCGGAGCGGATGGGGCCGGACGAGCTCGCGGAACTCCAGCTCGAACGGCTCCAGGCGACCCTCCGGCACGCGTACACGCACGTCGAGCCGTACCGGCGGAAGTTCGACGCGGCCGGGGTCCGGCCGGAGGACTGCCGGAGCCTGGCGGACCTGGCGCACTTCCCGTTCACCACGAAGGCGGACCTGCGGGCGGCGTACCCGTTCGGGATGTTCGCGGTGCCGATGGGCGAGGTCCGGCGGCTCCATGCGTCGAGCGGGACCACGGGGCTGCCGACGGTGGTGGGCTACACCGAGCACGACCTGTCGGTCTGGGCGGAGGTGGTGGCCCGCTCCATCAGGGCGGCGGGCGGCCGGCCCGGCCACAAGGTCCATGTGGCGTATGGCTACGGGCTGTTCACCGGCGGCCTGGGCGCGCACTACGGCGCCGAGCGGGCCGGGTGCACGGTGATCCCGGCGTCCGGCGGGATGACGGCACGGCAGGTGCAGATCATCCGGGACTTCGAGCCGGAGATCATCATGATCACCCCGTCGTACATGCTGACGCTGCTGGAGGAGTTCGAGCGGCAGGGCGTCGATCCGCGCAGCACCTCGCTGCGGGTGGGGATCTTCGGGGCCGAGCCGTGGACGGAGGGGATGCGGGCCGAGATCGAGGAGCGGTTCGCGATCGACGCGGTGGACATATACGGACTGTCGGAGGTGATCGGGCCGGGAGTCGCGCAGGAGTTCGCCGACGGCAAGGACGGCCTGCACATCTGGGAGGACCACTTCCTGCCCGAGGTGGTAGACCCGCTCACCGACGCGGTGATGGCGCCGGGCGAGGGCGGCGAGCTGGTGCTGACCTCCCTCACCAAGCAGGCGCTGCCGGTGATCCGCTACCGCACCCGCGACCTGACCCGGCTGCTGCCGGGCACCGCGCGCCCGGCGATGCGGCGGATGGAGAAGGTCACCGGCCGCTGCGACGACATGATCATCCTGCGGGGGGTGAACGTCTTCCCCAGCCAGATCGAGGAGATCGTGCTGCGCACCCCCGCGGTCGCGCCGCACTTCCGGATCGAGCTGACCCGGCCGGGTCGGATGGACCACATGGCGGTACGGGTCGAGGCGAGGGCCGGGGCGGACGCGGGTGGGCGCGCAGCCGCCGCCGAGTCGATCGCCCGCGCCGTGAAGGACGGCGTGGGGGTGTCGGTCGAGGTCACCGTGGTCGACCCGGAGACCCTGGAGCGGTCGGTGGGCAAGATCCAGCGGGTGAAGGACCTGCGCGACCGGAGCTGAGCCGGGCTCACACCGCCCGGTCCCGGGAAGCACGCGCACGCCCGGAACCCGCCCGCTCGTGCAAGATCTCCCCGCCCGGCCCCGAAAGGCCGCGGCGGCGCGGCGCGCGGGACCGCCGGAGCGTCCCGCCGCCGCGCCGCCGCCGGCGCCACCGCACTGCTCAGTCGATGTCGACCGGGCCGTCGGAGGAGCCGTTCCGCCGGCCCTTGCCGTCGACGTGCCCGCGCAGGGTCAGCCCGGTGCCGGGGGCCTCGCCGTTCTGCTCGCCGCCGAGGTTCTTGCGGACCGAGTCGAGGATGGTCAGACCCTGGCTGACCAGACCTGCCGCGATCTCGCTGAGGCCGTCGGCGCCGTTGAGGACGTTGACGTTGGCGCCGGACAGACCCGCCGACGCCTCCTTGACGATCTGCGGGAGCTGGTCGATGAGCATCTTGTCCAGCGCGACCCGGTCGTGCGAGGCCGCGGCCGCGGCCTGGATCCGCATCCGCTCGGCGTCGGCGACCGCCAGCACCCGGATCCGCTCGGCCTCGGCCTCGGCGGGCTTGACGATCTCCGCGACGAGCTGCTGCTGGCGCAGCTCGGCGGCGCGCAGTGCCAGCTCGGTCTGCGCCGCGAGCACCTCCTGCTGGGCGTGCGCCTGGGCGAGCGGGCCGGCCTGGGCGGCCTGGGCCTGGGCCCGGTCCACCTCGGCGTTGTACTCGGCCTGCACGACCGCGGTCTGCCGGGCGTACTCCGCCTGGTTGCGCGCCGCGACCTGCTGCGCCTCGACGGACGCCTGGGTCGCCTGCGCCTGCGCGATCTGCGCCTGCTGCTGGATGGCGGCCTTGTGCGGCGCGGACATGGCGTCGATGTAGCCGGTCGCGCCGTCGTCGATGGACTGGATCTGCAGCGAGTCGACGGTCAGGCCGATCTTCGCCATCTCGGACTTGGAGGTCTCCAGCACCTCCGTGGCGAGCTTCTGCCGCTCGGTGACAATCTCCTCCACCGTCATCGAGCCGATGATCGACCGCAGGTGACCGGCGAAGATCCGCCCGGTCAGGATCGCCATCTGGTCCTGGTCGGACAGGAAGCGCTGTCCGGCGTTGACGATGCTCTCGTGGTCGTTGCCGACCTTGAACGCGATGACGGCCTTCACCGTCAGGGCGATGCCCTGACGCGTCACGCACTTCTCCGACACCTCGGCCTCGCACATGGCGAGGGTGAGGAACCGGGTCTTGCGGAACACCGGCAGCACGAACTTGCCGTGGCCGGTCACCACGCGGAACGGCGCACCGCCCAGCCCTCGTCGCCCCCCTGAGATCAGCATCGCTTCATCCGGCGCGGGAACGCGGTATCCGAACATCCTTCGTCTCCTCCATGTGCGCGGCTCAACCCGCCGGCGCGTCCAGGCTGTCGGCCCATTCGATGACGTCGACCTGGCGGCTGCCGCGGGACTCCACCACCAGTACGGTCGCCCCCTTGGGCAGCGGTTCGTCCGACCAGGCGAGAAAGGTCTCGGTGCCGCCCCTGACCCGCACGTGGACCTCGCCGGGTCCGGCGGGTCCACGGGTGCCGATGAGGAGTTCCCCCGTGCAGCCGATCACGGCTTCGTCCCGTGCCATCACCGACCGCCCCCTTGTCGTCGTGGTGCTACGAATTACGACCGTTACCATCCTCCCACCAGCGGGCCCGCTGGGATCACCGGTGGTCCTTACGGAATACGCGCGTCGGGGCCGCGCGGTTCCGGCCCGGAGGGCCCGAGGCTCCCCCGCCGCTCAGCCCGTCGTCGCGACGAAGTCGCGCAGCACCCCGGCCAGCAGCCCCGGCTGGTCCTCGGGGACGAGCGTGCGGGAGTCGGCGACCTCCAGCAGGCGGCCGCGCGGCAGCAGTTCGGCCAGCCGGCGGCCGTGCGCGGCCGGCATCATCCGGTCCTCCGTCGCCCACACCACGAGCGCCGGGCGGTCGAAGCGGCGCAGCTCCTCGGCGGCCTCCGCCATCTCGCCGTGCCGCACTCCGAGCAGGTAGCGGCGCAGGTCGGCGCGGATGGCGGGGTCGGTCAGCAGCGGCCGCATCCAGCCGTCGACCACCTCGTCGGGCACGGGGTACTTGCTCAGCACGCCCAGGCCGGCGGTGGAGCGGCGCAGCGGCCTGGCGGCCATGATCCGCACCGCCGGGTGCAGGGCGCCGGGCACGCGCGCCGCCAGGGTGATCATCTTGCCGGGCAGGCCCGGCGGGTAGTTCTCGAAGGCCTCGCAGGCGACCAGCACCAGCCGGGCGATCCGCTCGCCGTGGAAGGCGGCGACCTGCTGGGCGCGGCCGGAGTCGACCTCGGCGAGCGTCACGTCGCGCAGGTCGAGCCGGTCCATGAACTCCGCCGCGAGCGCGGCGACCGCCCGCGGCGACAGGTCCGCCTCCGGACGCATCGGGATGCGGTGCCCGCCCTCCGGGAGGGTCGGGGTCAGGCAGCGGTGGTCGGTACGCAGCTCGTCGACGACCTTCCGCCAGACGCTGCCGTTCTGCGCGAGGCCGTGCAGCAGGACCAGGACCGGCCCGTCGCCGCCGGTGTCCCCGTAGGCCAGGGTGCCCGCGCTGAGCTCGACGGTGTGCTCCCCGTCCGCCGTACCGGTCGCCATGCCCGCCCCCGATCCGCGATGATCGCTGCATCCTCCCCGTTCGGGAGGGTACGGCACCGGCGCGGCCGCCGAGGGCGGCTCGGCGGTTTCGGCGCGCCCGGCGGCAACCAACCGTGCCAGGGTGAGTCAGAGCAGTTCACACGAGGGGAGGCTGGATGTTCCGGGGCTTCACGGCTCCCTTGACCGACCGGGCCGAGCAGGACCGCAGCGAGCGGGACCGCGACAGCACCGCGTCGCACTGGGCGTACATCCGCACGGAGTCCGGCAGCGCGGCGGTACTGCTGCTGGCCACGATCGCGGCGCTGGTGTGGGTGAATGTCGCGCCGGGCGACTACGCCTCGGTGTGGAGCACCCGGCTGTCGGTGCAACTGGGCGGCCACGGCGTCGACATGGATCTGCGCGACTGGGTCAACAGCGGCCTGATGACGCTGTTCTTCCTGGTGGTCGGGCTGGAGGCGCGGCGCGAGTTCGACATGGGCGAGCTGCGCGACCGGCAGCGGATCACCCTGCCGCTGCTCGCGGGGGTCAGCGGCATGGTGGTGCCGGTGGCGATCTACCTGGCGGTGAACGCCGGCGGCGACGCGGCGCACGGCTGGGGAAGCGCGATGTCCACGGACACCGCGTTCGCGCTGGGCATGCTCGCGCTGCTCGGCTCGCGCTTCCCGCGCCGGCTGCACACCTTCATCCTGACCGTGGCCGTGGTCGACGACTTCGTGGGCCTCGCGGTGATCGCGATCGCCTACAGCGAGCACATCTCGTGGACGCCGCTGGCGGTGGGGATCGGGTTCCTGCTGGTGACGTGGGGGGTCCGGCAGGCCGGTGTACGCCGCGGCATGGTGTACGCGGTGCTGGGGATCGGGGCGTGGACGGGGTTCGTGCACTCCGGGGTGGACCCGGTGGTCGTCGGTCTGATCATCGGCCTGCTGGCGTACGCCTACCCGGCTCCGCGCGAGGCCCTGGAGCGGGCCAGCGGCCTGTTCCGGTCCTTCCGCGAGCAGCCGACGCCCGAGCTGGAGCGGGAGGCGCGGCTGGGACTGGCGTCGGCGCTGTCGCCCAACGACCGGTTGCAGCGGCTGTACCACCCGTGGACCAGCTACGTGATCGTGCCGCTGTTCGCGCTCGCCAACGCCGGCATCGAGATCAACGGCTCGCTGCTGGCGCGGGCGTTCACCTCGCCGATCACGCTGGGCATCCTGCTCGCCTACGGGCTCGGCAAGCCGATCGGCATCGTGGGGTCGACGGCGCTGGCGACCCGCCTCAGCAGGGGCCGGGTGCGGCCGCCGGTGGGCTGGGCGGCGGTGACCGGCGGCGGCACCATCGCGGGCATCGGCTTCACCGTGTCGCTGCTGATCGCGACGCTGGCGTTCTCCGGGGACCGGCTGGACGAGGCGAAGATCGGCGTGCTCAGCGCGGTGGTCTTCGCGATGCTCAGCACCTCGGCGGTGGCCCTGGTGACCTCGCGGCTGCCCGAGGCGCGCCGGGCCCGCGCCCTGCTGGGCACCGCGCACTCCGTGGTCGACCTGGCCGAGCCGGTCGACCCGGCCCGCGACCACGTGCGCGGCCCGCTGGAGGCGCCGGTGACCGTGGTCGAGTACGGCGACTTCGAGTGCCCCTTCTGCGGGCAGGCCGAGGACGTGGTGCGCGAGCTGCTCGCCGACTTCGGCGACGTGCGCTACGTGTGGCGGCACCTGCCGCTGACCGACGTGCACCCGCACGCGCAACTCGCCGCCGAAGCCTCGGAGGCGGCGGCGATGCAGGGCGGCTTCTGGCAGATGCGCGACCTGCTGATCACCAGTCAGGACGAGCTGGACATCAAGGACCTGGTCCGCCACGCGGAGCGGCTCGGCCTGGACCTCGACAAGTTCCGGCACGCGCTGAAGGCCCGCAAGGGCGCCGCGCGGGTCGCGCAGGACGTGGAGTCGGCCGACCTCAGCGGGGTCTCCGGCACCCCGACGTTCTTCATCAACGGCCGCCGCCACCACGGCGCCTACGACATCGCGAGCCTGTCGACGGCCGTCGTGGCCGCACGCGACCGGGCGGTCCTGGTGGAGGGAAAGGGCCCCGGCGGCGGCTGAGCCGCCCGGAGCGCCGCCCCGGCACGAAGCGGGCGGGCCGCGGCAGCTTCGCCGCGACCCGCCCGCTTCCGTTGCTCGGTTCGCCCGGGCGGCCCCGGATGCTCGGGCCGCGCGGGTCACTCAGGCGCGCGGACTGCTCACGCCGCGCGCACCGCCATCGGCGGCAGCGGCTGCTGGTGACCGCCGCTCGCCATCATCCGGACCTCGCCGTCGGCACTGATCTCGGCGCGGACGATGCCGGTCTCGTCCTCGTAGACCGGGTAACCACCCGCGCCGGAGGCGTCGGTGCGGTGTACGACCACGACGTCGTCCTCGACGGCCGGGGCCTGGAAGACCAGTTCGTACACGGTGGGATAGTCGTCCATGGGCACACACCTCCCCAGGGGCTGTACACCATCATGCCCTGAATGGCCCGATTCCGCCTCCCGGGGGACGGGATTCCCTGGATCCCGGGCGGGCGGGCGCCAGGCCGTGACGCGCTCAGGTGAGCAGGCCCGTGCGGTAGGCGGCGGCCACCGCGGCGGCGCGGTCGCGCACCCCGAGTTTCGCGTAGAGGTGGAGCAGGTGGGTCTTGACCGTGGCCTCGCTGATGAACAGCTGCCGGGCCGCCTCCCGGTTGGTGGTTCCCGCGGCGACCAGCCGCAGCACCTCCAGCTCGCGCTCGGTGAGCGTCCCGGAGGCAGCGGCCGTACCCCCGGCGGGCTCGCGGACCCGGCCGATGAGCTTCTGCGCGACGGTGGGCGCGAGCACGGACTGCCCCTGGTGGGCGGCGCGGACCGCGCGGACGAGCTCGTCGCGCGGCGCGTCCTTGAGGAGGTAGCCGGTGGCGCCGGCCTCGATCGCGGGCAGCACGTCGGCGTCGCTGTCGTAGGTCGTGAGGACCAGCACGTGGACGGCGGGGGCGCGCTCGCGCAGCAGGCCGATCGCCTCGACGCCGCCCATCCGCGGCATGCGCAGGTCCATCAGGACCACGTCCACGCCCAGTGCGAGCGCCCGGTCCACGGCTTCGGCCCCGTCGGCGGCCTCGCCGGCGACCTCGAAGTCCGGGTCGCCGTCGAAGACGCCGCGCAGGCCGTCACGGACGACGGGGTGGTCGTCGGCGACGAGCAGGCGAATGGTCACAGGGCATTGTCCATGATCCCGGGGCCGCCGGTGGGGGTGCGTCCCGGTTTCGTGGCCGCGGGGCCCTGCGGGAGCTCCCCCGCGGCCGTATCGGCGCCGGATGAGGTAGCGCCCGCGGCGGCTCCGTCCGGCTCCTGCCGTACGGCGGCGGTCCGAGGGCGGGGCCCGTACCGTGCGCCAAGGGCCCGGAAGCCTGGTCCGCGGCGTGCGCGGGTGGCCCGGAAGACGGGTCCGTACCGTTCTCCCGCGCAGCCGCGTCCGTACCGGGCGCCGATACCCCGGGGGCCTCGCCGGGCTCGGGGTCCGGTGCCGCCGGCACCGCGGGGACGCTCGCGCTGAGCGCCGTCCCGTCGCCGGGCGCGCTCTCGATCGCCAGCGCCCCGCCGACCTGCCGCAGCCGCTGCCGCATCGCGGTGAGCCCGTAGCCGTGTCCGTCCTCGCTCCGCCCGGCCCGGTCAGCGGCGGCGGAGGCGTCGAAGCCGGCGCCGTCGTCGAGGACGTCGAGCACGACGACCTCATGGGTGTAGGACAGGGTCAGCCCGGCCCGGCTCGCCCCCGCGTGCTTGGCGATGTTGGCCAGGCCCTCCTGGGCCGTGCGGAAGAGCACGACCTCCAGCGCAGGCGGCAGCGGCACGGCGTCGCCGGTGACCTCGACGCGTACCGCGATCCCGGACGTCTGGGTCCACCGCTCGGCGAGATCGGCCAGCGCGCCGGGCAGGTGCGCGGCGGCGTCCAGCGGACCGGGGCGCAGCGCCTGCACCGAGCGGCGGGCCTCGGCCAGCGACTCCCGGGCGAGCCGGCGGGCCAGTGCCATGTGCCGGGCGCGGCGCAGCGGCTCGCCGTCGAACCGGTCGGCGGCCTCCAGCTGGGTGACGATGCCGGTCAGGCCCTGCGCGAGGGTGTCGTGGATCTCGCCGGCCATCCGCTGCCGTTCGTCGAGGACTCCCGCCTCGCGTGCCTGGGTGACCAGTTGGGCGTGCAGCCCGGCGTTCTCGGCCATGGTCTCGCGCAGCTTCCGGTTGGCCTCGGCCAGCTCGTCGACCATCCTGGCGCGCCGCCTGCTGCGCTGGTCCTCCTCGATGCCCTGGTAGGTGATGGCACCGGCGACCAGCAGGTTGACCACGACCAGCCCGGCGTAGGCGGCTGCGCCCCCGCCGTGCAGGTGGCCGATGCCGCCGACCTGGCTGAGGGCCATCGCCGCCGCGTTGACCGCGATCGCCGGGGGCCGCAGCCACCGGGGCAGCAGCGCCACCTGGAGGTAGCCGGTGAAGCCGAAGAAGCCGAAGTAGGGGCTGAGCAGCACCAGACCGGCGATGAACAGCAGCACTCCGGCGCAGTAGGCGATCGCCTGGCCCTGGCGGCCGGCGGGCGGGGGGTACGGCACCGCCATGAACCGGTGCCACAGGGCGGCGGCCGCCGACAGTCCCACCGCCGCGGCGACGGACCGCGGGTGGTGCGGCCCGAGGGCCAGTACCAGGGCCAGCGAGACGGCGAGGCCGCCGTAGGGCAGCAGGTGCTGGAGCTGCCGGAAACGGTCGTCCGCGGCCTGCTCCCCGCCGGGCGGGGGCTCGGCAGGCCGGTCCTGCGCCTGCGGCCCCGCCATGGCGGCGGACCGCCCGGGGGCGGTGCCGCGTGCTGTCCGTGGTGCGTTCACCTGGTCATCATTCCCAACGGAAGGTGCGTACGGCCACCATGGCGCCGACCACGGTGTATCCGGCCAGCACCAGCAGGTGCTGCCACAGGGCGCCCTCGCCGGACCAGGCGGCCGTCACCGCACCGAAGGGGACGTACGCGCCGATCTCCCGCAGGGCATGCGGCATCTCCGCGACCGGGAAGTACAGGCCGCTGAAGAAGAAGTTCAGCACCATGACCGGCACGCCCGTGCCGGTGGCGGCCCCGGAGGTGGGCGCCAGTGCGGCGGCCACCAGGCCGAGCGCGAGGACCGCGGTGCTGCCGAGGAGGAAGGACGAGACCACGGCGCCGGGGTCGGCGGGCGGGGTGACGTGGAAGGCGAGCCGGCCGACGGCGATGATCAGCGTGACGCCGGCCGTGATGAGCGCGGCGATCACGGCGAGCAGCGCGGCGAGCATCCCGGCGGCGGGCACCGGGCTGACCGACAACCGCCGCAGGACGCCCTTCTCCCGGAGCTGGGCCATGTTCGTCGGCAGCAGGACGCAGCCGAGGAAGAGCGGCACCATCGCGGCGATGGTCGGCACGTAGACGTCGATGACGCTTCTGCCGCCCAGGGAGCCGGAATCGGTGGTGAAGGCGGGGATGTTGCCGAAGAGGATCACCATGCCGAGCGGGAACAGCAGCCAGAACAGGGTGGCCGGCTCGCGCAGCAGCAGCCGCCCCTGGGTGGCGGTCAGCGCGCGGAAGCCCTGGCGGGTCATGTGCGGGAGGGCGGGTGCGGGGGTGCTCATCGCGGGGTCCTTGTCTGTACGGAGGCGGGTCCGGCTGCGGGTTCGGCCGAGGCCGCGGGTTTTCGGGGTCGGCCGGGAGAGGCGCACGGGGCGACGGCTCAGGACGCGCCGTCGTGGCCGGTGAGCGCGATGAACGCGTCGTCGAGGGTGGCCTGCTCGACACGGAGGTCGGCGGCGATGATCCGGCGCCGGGCCAGCAGCGAGGTGACGGCGAGGACGAGGTTGCCGTCGCCGGTGATCTCGACCTGCGGCCCGTGCCAGGTCACCGTGCTCACCTCGGGCAGCGCGCGCAGCACCGCCTCGTCCAGTTCGGCGGAGGGCCGGAAGCGCATCCGCTGGTTCCGGTCGGCGCGGGCGGCCAGGCCCGCCGGAGTGTCGACGGCCACGACCCGGCCGGCGTCGATCAGCGCGACCCGGTCGCACAGCCGCTCGGCCTCTTCCATGAAGTGCGTGACGAGGACGACGGTCACGCCGCCCGCACGCACCTGCTCGACGAGTTCCCAGGTGTTGCGGCGGGCGTGCGGGTCCAGGCCGGTGGTGAGCTCGTCGAGGATGACCGCGCGGGGGTTGCCGATCATGGCCAGCGCGATCGCGAGCCGCTGCTTCTGGCCGCCGGAGAGCTTCTTGTAGCGGGCCGCGGCCTTGTCGCGCAGGCCGAGCCGGTCCAGCAACTCGGCGCTGTCCGCGGGGCGTCGGTAGAACGACGCGAACAGGTCGAGGATCTCGCGGACGGTGAGCCTGTCCGGCAGCCCGCTCTCCTGGAGTTGGACGCCCAGCACCTGGCGCAGGGCGTCGCGCTCGTGGCGCGGGTCGTGGCCGAGGACGGAGACGGTGCCGCCGTCGGGGACCCGCAGGCCCGACAGGCACTCGACGGTGGTGGTCTTGCCCGCGCCGTTCGGGCCGAGGATGCCGAAGATCTCGCCCTCGGCGACCGTGAACGACACGTCGTGCACGGCGGTCAGCTCGCCGTACCGCTTGTGGAGCCCGTCGACCTCGATGACCGTCATCCCGTTGCCTCTTCCCCTGCGCGGCGCGTGTTCGCCGTCATGCAGAAGGCTCCCGCCGCAGGGCGGGCGGGCGGATCGACCAGCGGGGCGGGGTGCGGCGGCGATGGGTGGACCCGGGCATCCACCGATCGGTGGATGCCCGGGCGACGCGGGTCCGGGCGGGCGAGCCCCCGGGCTCAGCCCGCGGCCGGGGTCACTCCGGCCACGGCGAGTCGAGGATGGTGGTGACGAAGTCGCCCCGCTCGAAGCCGGGGACGTAGGCGGCCAGCACGTCGGCCTTCACGTTGCCGAACGTGGTCCCGGGCTTGGCGCGGATGCCGTCGGTGAATGCGGCGAGAATGCGCCGCTTGAAGTCAGGCCGCGGGTGGAGCGCGACGATCGCCGCCCGGTCGGCGTCGCCGATGTCGCCGTAGCCGATGCCGAGGACGTCGTACTCGACACCGGCGGTGGTCAGCGCGACCTCGGGTTCCATGAACGCGGGGATGCCCGGGGTGGTGTGCAGGGCGATCGCGGTCCACACCCGGCGGACGCTGTCCTCGGGCACGCCGTGGGACTGCAGGAAGCGGCGTGCCTCGTCGGCGCCGTCGACCTCGAAGCGCCGGCCGCTGGCGTGGAACCGCTCGCCCAGGCCGAGGTCGTGGAACATCGCGGCGACGTAGAGGAGTTCGGGGTCGAAGCTGAGGTCGCGGCGGCTGCCCTGGAGACTGCCGAAGCAGTAGACCCGCCGGGAGTGGTGGTAGATGAGCTCGGTCGCGGAGTCACGGACGAGTTCGGTGGCCTCCCGGGCCAGGGCGGTGTCGGGGATGCGCACGTCGGCCGGGTAGCCGGTCTCTGCCGTCATGGATGTCACCTGCGCCTTTCGTCGATCTGCCGGTCCTCGGGCGGGAGCCGCCGGGACCGCTGCCACTCCCCCAGCATCGGCGGGGAACGCTCCCTGCGGGCATGTCCGTGAGGACGGGCCTCCCACAGATCCGGACATCCGGCGGGCGGGTTCCGGACTCCCGGTCCGGAGATGGCGGTCGGCAACAGGTCGCGACGTGGGGTGGCGACATGCACGTGACATCCGTTGACGTGCCCGATCGCGGGCCCCTACGCTGGCAGTTCGTGAAGGTGTGAGGAAGCCGGTGGGAATCCGGCACGGTCGCGCCACTGTGAACCCGCTCGCCTCCCGGGCGTTCGGGCAGTCAGATACTCCGCCGTCACGAAGCCCCATCGAACGAGGGACGCAAGATCCCCGAAGGAGGCCCACCCGTGAGCAGCATGTCCACCCCCGGCTCGTCCGAGGCCACGCCCGTCGTCCTGCCCGTCTCCCAGGCCGTGTTGTGGCTGGCGGGCACCACGATCCTCGCCTTGGCCCTGTACTACTTCATCGGCGTCGACCAGGGCGCGGTCTCCGTGTTCGGCCGGGACATGCACGTCCACGAGTTCGTGCACGACGCCCGGCACTTCCTCGGCTTCCCCTGCCACTGACGACCACGGCAGGCGGACAACTCGACATGGAAAAGCGACTCATCCTGCGCGGCGTGCTCGCCGGCGCCCTCGCCGGGCTGCTCGCGTTCGTCTTCGCACGGATCTTCGCCGAGCCGCAGATCGGCCGGGCGATCGACTACGAGAACGGGCGGGACGCCGCGCAGGCCGCCCTCGACAAGGCCGCGGGCCTGCCGGTGGACCCGGCCGGCCCCGACCTGTTCAGCCGGACGGTGCAGGCCGACGTCGGCATCGGCGTGGGGCTGATCCTCTTCGGTGTCGCGATGGGCGCGATCTTCGCGGTGGTGTACACCGTGTGCCTGGGGCGGGTCGGGAATCTCCGGCCGCGCACGCTCGCGCTCCTGGTGGCCGGTGGCGGCTTCCTCGGCTTCTCCCTGGTGCCGTTCCTGAAGTACCCGGCCAACCCGCCGGCGATCGGGCACGAGGAGACCATCAGGGCGCGCACCGGCCTGTACCTGATCATGGTGGTCTGCTCGATCACGCTGCTGGCGCTCGCCGTGTGGTGCGGCCAGCGGCTCAAGGAGCGGTTCGGCACGTGGAACGCCACGTTGCTGGCCGGAGCCGCCTTCGCGGTCGCGATCGGCGTGGTGATCGCGCTGCTGCCCCCGCTGGGGCATCTCGCCGCCAACCGCGAGCACTACGGCGACCACGCCACCGAGACACCGCTGCCGCTGACCGATCCGCACGGCCGCATCGTCTACCCGGGCTTCCCCGCGGACGTGCTGTTCCAGTTCCGGTTGTACTCGGTGGCCGCGCAGTTGCTGATGTGGTCCGCGATCGGGCTGGTCTTCGCGCCGCTCGCCGAGCGGGTGCTGCACCCGGCTCCGGCGGTCCGCGCGGCCCCGGCGCCCCGGGCCGACCCGATGGGGGTGTGACCGCGGGAGCCGCCCGCGACCGGCCGCCCGCGCGGTGGCAGGGTGGCGGGGTGGACGAAGTCGAGGTACGAACGGCCCTGGCGCAGCTGGGGCCGTTCTTCGCGGTGGAGGCGATCGGCGCGGGCGGGCCGGCTCCGGGGGACGGGACGACCGGCCCGGACGGCTGGCGGTCGATGGCCGAACTCGCCGACGGCGGCGACGCGTTGACGGCCCGGGTGGCACGCGTGCGCGAGTTGCTGGCCCAGGGTGGCGGGCAGCCCGAGCAGGCCGTCGAGGTGCGGGTCGCCGCGTCGGTGGTCCATCTCGGGCTGGTGGCGCGGCTGGTGGCACCCTTCCTGGCGCTGGCGGTGCTCCACGGGCGGGTGCCCGAGCGGCTGCGGCTGGCGGACCTGCGGTGGCGGCCCGCGCTCGGCGGACCGTACCCGCTGGCGCTGCCGCCGGCGGGTGACGACGCCCTCTGCGCGGCGGAGGACGGCGACCCGCATGGTGCCGATCCCGCCGCGCTCGCCGACCGTTTCGCCACCGCGGTGTTCGCGGGCGCGGTGCGCGAGATCGGTGATGCGTGCGGGCGGTTCCGGGTGTCGCCGCACGTCCTGCGGGGCAACGCGGCGTCCGCGCTGAACGGCGCCGCGTCGATGATCGCCGCCGCCCGCCCGGACGCGGCAGCCCGGGCCCGCACGCTGGCCGGGCTGCTGCTGGAGCGGGACCCCCTGCGCGGGGGCGGGCTGCACACCGCCGCCGGGGCCTTCCGCCGGAGCAGTTGCTGCCTCATCTACCGGGCCGCGCCCGGGCGCGCGGGCGCGCTCTGCGGGGACTGCGTGCTGTCGCGGGCTCCCGTGCGCCCCGCATGAGGGCAGGTCGGCGGGGTAGGTAGTTGCCGGCCCGGGCTTGTTGCGAGTGAGTTGCAACAAGTAACGTGTCGCACTGAGGTGCCCCGCCCCCGTCGCAAAGGACGCAACGTTGACTTCCCTCCTCGAGGTCCCGGCCGCTCCCGGGTCACGCTGGCACCGGATCTCCGGCTCCATGTCGCGGGCGGAGTGGCTCCGGCTGGGCGGCATGGCCGCTTTCATCGTGGCGCTGCACGTGATCGGATGGTTCACCCTCGCGGCGATCGTCGCGCCGCACCACTACCGGACCGGCACCGGGGTGTTCGGCGTCGGCATCGGCGTCACCGCCTACACGCTCGGGATGCGGCACGCCTTCGACGCCGACCACATCGCCGCGATCGACAACACCACCCGCAAGCTCATGGGCCAGGGCAAGCGGCCGCTCTCGGTGGGCTTCTGGTTCTCCCTGGGCCACTCCAGCATCGTCTTCGTGCTGGCGTTCCTGCTCTCCATCGGCGTGCGGTCGCTGGCCGGCCCGGTCCAGGACGACAACTCGCGGCTGCACGACGTCACCGGCTGGATCGGCACGACCGTCTCGGGTGCGTTCCTCTACGTCATCGCGTTCCTCAACCTGCTGATCCTCGCCGGGATCTGGAAGGTCTTCCGGCGGATGCGGCACGGCGAGTTCGACGAGGCCGGGCTGGAGGAGCAGCTGGACAACCGCGGCTTCATGAACCGCCTGCTCGGCCGGCTGATGAAGTCCCTCACCAAGCCCTGGCAGATGTACCCGCTGGGCATGCTGTTCGGCCTGGGCTTCGACACCGCCACGGAGATCGCCCTCCTCGTCCTCGCCGGGTCCGGCGCCGCCTCGGGCCTGCCCTGGTACGCGATCCTCTGCCTGCCGGTCCTGTTCGCGGCGGGGATGTGCCTGCTGGACACGATCGACGGGTCGTTCATGAACTTCGCCTACGAATGGGCCTTCTCCAAGCCCGTCCGGAAGGTCTACTACAACCTCACCATCACCGGGCTGTCCGTCGCCGTGGCCCTCATCATCGGCACCGTCGAGCTGCTCGGGCTCGTCGCCGACAAGGCCGGGCTGCACGGCGCCTTCTGGGACTGGATCGGCGGGCTCGACCTCAACATCGTCGGCTACGTCATCGTCGGGCTGTTCTTCGTCACCTGGGCGGTGGCGCTGGCGATCTGGAAGTTCGGCAACATCGAGGAGAAGTGGTCGGCCGGGATGCGCCCGGCGGACGGTCCCGCGGAATAGCCGCTGCCCCCGGGCGCACGGTCAGCCGTGCGCCGGGCGCGCGGTGGGGGGCGGCGCGGTGGAGGCGCGCGCGGTGAGGCGGACCGGGAGCAGGGTGGACTCCGGGACGGCCTGGCCCCGCAGCTTGGCCATCAGCAGCTCGACCGCCCCCGCCCCCACCTCCGCCGACGGGATGGAGACCGACGTGACCGGGATCGGTGCCTGCTCGGCGATCTCGTCGGGGCAGATCGCGGTGACCGACACGTCCTGCGGGACCCGCAGCCCCTGGGCGACCAGGGCCTCGATGAGCGGCTGGACGATCGGCTCGTTGTGCACCACGATGCCGGTCAGGTCCGGCTGCTCGCGCACCAGCCGCTCGGCCAGCGCCCGGGCGGCCACCGAGGTGTCGGCGCACGGCCACACGCTCGAGGGCAGCCCGGCCCGGTCGGCTGCCTCGCGGAAGCCGTCGGCCACCCGCCGGGCGAACCCGGTGTCGCGGGCGTACACCTCGGGCGGCGAGCCGACCAGGGCCACCCGGCGGTGCCCCAGCTCCGCCAGGTGTTCCACGCATGCCTCGCCGGCCCGGTGGAAGTCCAGGTCGATACAGGTCAGCCCGGTCGGGTCGGCGGGGAACCCGATCAGCACCGAGGGCCGGTCCAGGGAGCGCAGCAGCGGCAGCCGGCGGTCCTCCAACTCCACGTCCATCAGGACGAAGGCGTCCGCCATGGCGCTCCTGGCCACCCGCAGCAGCCCCTCCTCACCCTCGCTCTGGGTGAGGAGGAGCACGTCGTGGTCGTGCGCGCGGGCCGCGGTGACCACCGAGGTGGCGAACTGCATGACCACGGGCACGTGGATGCCCTTGCGCAGCGGCAGCACCAGGGCCAGCACCTGAGCCCTGCTGCTGGCCAGGGACCGGGCGCCGGCGTGCGGTGTGTAGCCCAGCTCGCGGATGCTCCGCTCGATGCGCTGCCGCGTCTCCGCCGAGATCGGCCGCTTCCCGCTGAGCGCGTAGCTGACCGTGCTGGGGGAGACTCCCGCGTGCGCGGCGACGTCGGTGATCTTGACCATGGAGCTCCCTTTGACGACGGCCCACTGTGCGAACTTACGTCAGAAGCCGGACAGATCGAGGGTGAGGCTACCGGTTCCGGCAGCGGCCCGCGCCGAGGGCCCGCCCACGACCTCGACGCCCCACGGGGACGAGCCGCCGGTGCTGTCGACCCGCAGGACCGCGCCCTCGCGCACCACCGTGACCTCGACCGGCTCGGCCGCCGCGCCCTCCTCGGCGCCGTGCCGCGGGATGCGCACCGTGGTCCGTGAGCCGTCCTCGGGCCGGAACACCCGCAGGGTCACCTCGTGCGTCCACGCGTAGTCCGGGCGGTCGGCGACCGCGCCGACCGGGATGACGGCGCCGGGGCGCGCCAGCAGCGGGAGGCTGAGGTAGCCGTGCCGCTCGCGCACCCAGCGCGGGCCGGTGACCTGCTCGCCGGTGGTGAAGTGCGTCCAGGTGCCCTCGGGCACGTAGTACGCCACCTCGCCCTCCGGCGTGAACACCGGTGCCACCAGCAGGTCGCCGCCCAGCATGTACTGCCGCTCCAGGTGGGCGCACGCGGGGTCGTCGGGGAACTCCAGCACCATCGCCCGCATCAGGGGCAGCCCCTCGGCGTGGGCCTGGTGGGCGGCCTGGTACAGGTACGGCATCAGGGCGAGCTTCAGCCGGGTGAAGGCACGCAGCACGTCCACGGCCTCCTCGTCGAACAGCCACGGCACCCGGTAGGAGGACGAACCGTGCAGCCGGCTGTGCGAGGAGAGCATGCCGAAGGCGATCCAGCGCTTGAACAGCCCGGCGTCGGGCAGCCCTTCGAAGCCGCCGATGTCGTGGCTCCAGTAGCCGAAGCCGGACAGGCCGAGCGAGAGGCCGCCGCGCAGCGACTCGGCCATGGACTCCCAGGTGGACTCGCAGTCCCCGCCCCAGTGGACGGGGAACTGCTGCCCGCCGGCGGTCGCCGAGCGGGCGAACAGCACCGCGTCGCCCTCGCCGCGGTGCTTGCGCAGCACCTCGAAGACGGTCCGGTTGTACAGGTGGGTGTAGTAGTTGTGCATCCGCTCGGGGTCCGAGCCGTCGAAGTACACGACGTCGGTGGGGACGCGCTCGCCGAAGTCGGTCTTGAAGCAGTCGACGCCCATGGCCAGCAGCGCCTCCAGTTTGGCGGCGTACCAGGCGCCGGCCTCGGGGTTGGTGAAGTCCACCAGGGCCATGCCGGGTTGCCACAGGTCCCACTGCCAGACCCCGCCGTCCGGCCGCTTCAGCAGGTATCCGGCCGCCTTCCCCTCGGCGAACAGCGGGGAGCGCTGGGCGATGTAGGGGTTGATCCACACCGAGACCTTCAGCCCTCGGTCCGCCAGCCGGCGCAGCATCCCGGCCGGATCGGGGAAGACCCGCGGGTCCCACGCGAAGTCGCACCAGTTGAACTCCCGCATCCAGAAGCAGTCGAAGTGGAAGACGGACAAAGGCAGTTCGCGCTCGGCCATGCCCGCCACGAAGCCGGTGACGGTCTCCTCGTCGTAGGAGGTGGTGAAGGAGGTGGACAGCCACAGGCCGAAGGACCAGGCCGGCGGGAGCGCGGGGCGCCCGGTGAGGGCGGTGTACCGGCGCAGGATGTCCTTCGGGGTGGGCCCGTGGATGACGTAGTACTGCAGTTGCTGGCCCTCGACGCTGAACCCGACCCGGGACACGTGTTCCGAGGCGACCTCGAACGACACCTTCCCCGGGTCGTCGACGAAGACCCCGTAGCCGGCGTCGGTGAGGTAGAACGGCACGTTCTTGTACGCCTGTTCGCTGCTCGTGCCGCCGTCGGCGTTCCAGATGTCCACGGTCTGGCCGTTCTTGACCAGCGACCCGAAGCGCTCGCCGAGCCCGTAGACGCTGGTGCCGACGCCGAGGCGCAGTTGCTCGCGGACGTGGTGGCCGCCCTCCGCGGTCGTCATGAAGCCCATGCCCCTGGCGTCGCTGCTGGTCAGCGTGCGTCCGCCGGCGCGGAACTCCATCCGCCAGGTGTCCCCCAGGGCGAGGGAGACGCTGAGCGCGCCCGAGGTCAGCACCGCCTCGTCCGCGCCGGTGGTCACGACCCCCTCGTGGCCGTCGCCGGTCAGGTCGAAGTGCGGGCCCGCCGGCGGGCCGCCCGCGAAGTGGGTGACGCGCACGCCGATGACGTCGCGCATCGGCGTGGTGCACTCGATCGTGACGACCGGCCCCTTGAGCAGGTCGCCGCGGTTCCGGATGGGCTGGGTGGGCGCGTACGCGGTGAGCGTGCCCTTCCCCGGCACGACGTCGAGCACTCCGGACGGGTACGCCGCCGTGACTCCCTCGCGCAGCAGCCAGTAGCCGTCGGTGAACTTCATCGGCGAGCCTTTCGTGGAGGAAGGGATCTCACTTGACCGCGCCCACGGCGATGCCGCGGGTGAGGGTGCGCTGGAAGATCAGGAAGAAGGCGATGGCGGGCAACGAGCCCAGCAGGCCGGCCGCGTTGGTCATGGTGGCGTCCATCAGCCGCTGCCCCTGGAGCACGCCGAGGGCCACCGCCACCGTCTGGTTGTCGTTGGACGGCAGCATCACCAGCGGCAGCAGGAACTCGTTCCAGGTCCAGATGAAGAAGAACACCATCAGCACCCCGAGGGTCGGGCGGCTGACCGGGACGACGATCCGCCACAGCACCTGCCAGCTGTTCGCACCGTCGATCCGCGCGGCCTCGATGATCTCCCGGGGGAAGGACCCCAGCACCGAGGAGAGCAGGTAGGTGCCGAACGCCGCCTGGATGACGCTGAAGACGATGATCAGGCTCCACCGGGTGTCGTACAGGCCGAGTTGCTTGGCGACGTAGTACAGCGGGTAGACCAGGGACTCCTGCGGCAGGATGTTGGCCAGCACGAAGAAGCCCAGCACCCAGGTCCGCCCCTTGATCCGGCCGATGCCGATCGCGTAGGCGTTGAGCAGCGAGAGCGCCACGCCGATCACCGCCACCGACCCGGAGATCACGGTGGAGTTGAGCAGCATCCGGCCGAAGTCCACCCGGGTCCAGAAGCTCTTGATGCCGCTGAGGTAGATCTTGTGGGGCAGCGCGAGCGGGCCGTGCGCGGAGTAGTCGCCGGGCGACTTGACGGCGTTGTTGAGCACGATCAGCAGGGGCAGCACCATGACGACCGCGCCGAGCACGATCACCGTCAGCGCGGGCAGGCGTTTGGCCGTGGTCACTGCGCGTCCTCCGCACGGGTCTGGAAACGCAGGCCCACCAGGGCCAGCGCGAGGATGATCACTGCCATCACGGTGGCGATCGCCGAGCCGTAGCCGACCTGGGTCTTCTCGAAGAAGGTGGCGAAGGAGAAGTACGACGGGACGTCGGTGGCGTCCGCGGGCCCGCCCTTGGTCAGCACGTAGACGGCACCGAAGACCTTGAGCGCGGCGATGGTGCACCAGAGCATCACCACGTAGATCTCCGGCCGCAGTTGGGGCAGGGTCAGGTGCCAGAACCGCTGCCACCAGGAGGCCCCGTCCAGTTCGGCCGCCTCGTGCAGGGCGGGGTCGATCCGCTGCAGGCCCGACATGAAGATGACCACCGGGAAGCCGAGTTGGACCCACACCATGACGGCCATCACGCTGTAGAGGGCCACCTTCGGGTCGCCCAGCCAGTCCTGCCGCAGCGATCCGAGCCCGACCGCCTTCAGCAGCGCGTTGAGCGCGCCGCCCTCGGGGGCCAGCACCCAGCTCCAGACGATGCCGGCCACGGTGATCGGCAGCACCTGCGGGAGGTAGAAGCAGGCCCGCAGCAGGCTGGCGATCCGCGACCCGAAGTTCCTGGCCACGAAGTCGAACAGGGCGGCGGCCACGACCAGGCCGAGGGCGGTGGGGATCACCGCCATCGCCAGGACCATCGCGAGGCTGTGCCGGAAGGACTCCCAGAACTGGTCGTCCGACCACAGCCGGCGGTAGTTGGCGAGCCCGGTCCAGTGCGGCGAGCCCACCCCCTGCCAGTCGGTGAAGCTGTACCAGACGTTCATCGCGAACGGCAGGACGATGACCGCGAGGAACGCCAGCGCGCCGGGCACCAGGTACAGCGCGAGGCCGCCGCCCCGGGCGTGCGATCGGGCCCTCATGACGTGGGGACGCCCGCGTCGTACGCCTTCTGCAACTGGTCGAGGACCTGGTCGGGCGAACCGCTGCCGGTGATCAGCTTCTGCGTCGCGGACACCAGCACGTCGTAGAAGCCGGGGACCGGCCAGTCCGGGTAGAAGGCGAGGCCGTCGGCGGCCGAGATCTTGTTGAAGTTCTCGATGAGCGTCTTGGACGCCGGGTCGGTGATGGCCGACGGCGAGGCGGCGACCGGGATGCCCCCGTTGTTGCCCAGCGCGTTCTGGATGTCCTGCTTCATCGTGATGTTGATGAAGTCGTAGGCGAGTTGCTTGTTCTTCGCCTTCTTCGGGACCACCCACAGGTTGCCGCCCGAGCCCAGCGTCAGCTTCGACCCCGGCCACAGGAAGGAGCCCCAGGCGAACTTGTTCTCGCTCTTGAAGCGCCCGTACCACCAGCTGCCCGAGAAGAAGATGGGGTACTTGCCGCTGATGAAGGAGACGCCGGCGTCCTCGGCCTTCGCGCCGCTGGAGGTCTTGGCGATGTAGCCCTTCTTGACCCAGTCGGCGAAGGTGTCGACGGCATAGGTCCAGGCCGGGTCGTGGAAGTCGACCTTGCCCTTGTACAGCTCGAAGGCGTTCACCCAGGAGCGGTCGGCCTTGGTGAGGGCGAGCTGGTAGAGGTACTGCTGGGCGGGGTACTCGGCGCCGGCGTTCGCCAGCGGGGTGATGCCCTTGGCCTTGAAGGCGGCCAGCGCGGCGGTGAACTCCTCCGGCGTGGTGGGCACCTTGACACCGTTGGCGGCGAAGAGGTCCTTGTTGTAGTAGACCATCGTGTACTCGCCGAAGTTCGTCACGCCGTACCACTTGCCGGAGCCCATCACACCCGCGGCGTTGTACTCGCTCGTGGTGGTGACGCTCGGGCTGAGCAGCTTGTTCCAGCCGTACTTGGTGACTTCCGGCGTCAGGTCGGTGAGCAGGCCCTGCTTGGCCAGCAGCCCCGCGGTGGCGTTCCCCTTGTTGTACTCCATGACGTCCGGGGCGTCGTCGGAGTTGAGCACCATCGAGGCGGTCTTCTGGATCTGCTCGAAGCCCTTGGCCTCGAACTCGACCTTCACCCCGGGGTGGGTCTTCTTGAACTCCGCGATCGCCTGGTTCCAGGCGATGCCCATGGCACTGTCGGCGCCCTCGTAGTGCCAGAGCTTGAGGGTCTTGCCGTCGCCCTGGCCGCCCCCCGAACTCCCGCACGACGCGAGGAGCAGGGAGGCGGCCAGGGCCATCGCGGTCAGGACGAGCGGGCGGCGCGCTGTCGACATGGAAGGTCCTCCACCTGGCGTCGGAAGGTGCGCGGGGACGTGCGACGTGCGATGTGCGTCGAATCGATTCGACACGGCTCGTCGAAGCGCTTCGACGGCGAAGGTAGGGGGGTGGCTCCGGACATGTCAATGGACTGGACGCATCCGGGTCCACCCGCGCCCGCCCCGGTGCGCGGCGGGCGCGGGCGCGGCTACCGGCGGGTGGCGAGGAGGACCGTGGCGCCGAGGTCGGGGTCGTGGGCCGTGCGCGCGGTCAGGCCCTCGGCCCGCACGACGGCGCGGGCGGCGGCCGCCTGGGCCCGGCTGGTCTCGGAGACGAGCGCGCCGCCGGCGGCGAGCCAGCTGCCGGCGGAACGGGCCACCCGGCGCAGCAGGTCGAGCCCGTCGGCGCCGCCGTCGAGCGCGAGCGGCGCCTCATGGTCGCGGGCCTCGGACGGCAGGAAGGGCAGGTCGCCGGTGGGAACGTAGGGGACGTTCGCGGCGAGCAGATCCACCCGGCCGCGCAGGCCGGCGGGCAGCGGCGCGAACAGGTCGCCGTGGTGCACCTGCCCGCCCGCGGGGGCGAGGTTGCGCCGGGCGCACCGGACGGCCGCGGGGTCGAGGTCGGCAGCGTGCAGTTCGATGCCGGGCACGGCGGCGGCGAGGGCCGCGCCGACCGCGCCGGAGCCGCAGCACAGGTCGAGCACGACGGCGCCCGGGCGCAGGAGTGCCGCGGCCCGCGCCACCAGGAACTCGGTGCGGCGCCGGGGCACGAACACCCCCGGGTCGACGGCGATCCGCAGCCCCGCGAACTCCGCCCAGCCCACGACGTGTTCCAGCGGCAAGCCGCCGGCCCGCCGCTCCACCATGGCGGCCAGCTCGTCCGGGGTACCGGCGGCCGAGAACAGCAGGCGTGCCTCGTCCTCGGCGAAGACGCACCCGGCGGTGCGCAGGGCGGTGACGACGTCGGCCGTCTCGGGCCAGGTGGATCGGGGGGTGCGGAAGGCGGGTTCTGGCATGGTGTGGTGCCCTTCGGGAAGCGTGCGGCGCTCCCCCGGCCCTGCCGTCGCTCCGTGACGCCGAGGCGTCAGTGCGCGGGGCCGGACGGTGGGAACGACCGGTTCGTCGTGCAGGGGTTGATCGGTCCCACCTCCTCGGCTCGTCGTGTGGGCGCACTGCGGCGCCGGGATCAACCTACCGTATGACCGCCGCGTTGACGGTCCGCAGGGCGGTGGCCGCGGCTTTCCGGGTCGGGTCCGGCCAGCCGCGGACGGTGAGGGTGGCGCTCTCGCCCGGCAGCAGGGTGATCAGGCCGCGGTCGGCGGTCGCGGCCGGGTCGAGCCGGTCGGCCTGGAGCAGCAGGTCGCGCAGCAGGGTGCGGGCGGTGACGGTGAGCTCGACCACGGGCGCGGTGCCGTCGGCGCCGTCGCCGCGCACGGCCAGCTCCAGGTCCCATTGCGGCTCCGGGTACGCGACGTCCTTGTCCGGCACGGGGAACCAGTACGCGCGCAGTTCCCCTGCGTCGGCGGCCAGCAGTTCCCTGCCGCCGTCCGGCGCGGGCCGCAGGCCGGGGTCGACCGGCAGGAGGGCGACGGTACGCGCGGCCGCGGTGAAGGGCACCCGGGCCTCGGCGAGCACGGCTCCGTCGACGTCGACGCGGCGCAGCCACGCGGTGCCGGCCCACTCCTGCCCGGACTGGTTGACGACGGCGAGCGCCAGGGCGCCGTCGCGTTCCTGGACGGTGAGGAGCCGGTCGGCGTAGAGCCGCTTCAACTCGTGGTAGAGCGGCTTGAAGCGGCCGTCACCGTCGATCGCGGACCACGATGTCACGGGCCAGCAGTCGTTGAGCTGCCACACCACCGTGCCCGCGCACCGCGGCCAGTGCGACCGCCAGTGCTCCACGCCCGCCGCCACCGCGCGTGCCTGGTTGACCTGGGTCAGATAGTGCCAGCCGTCGAAGTCGGCAGGTACCGGGAAGTGCGGGGCCAGGCCGCGCGCCAGCTTCCCGTTGCCGTCGCCGGCCTTCTGGTGGTGCAGCATGCCCGGGGAGTCGGGCGCCAGCGGGTCGTCGCTCAGCGCGCGCCGCATCGTCGCGTACGCCGCCGGGGCCTGCCAGCCGAACTCCGCCACGAAGCGAGGCACGCTGTCCTGGTACGCGGCGTAGTCCTCGCGGTTCCACACCTCCCACGAGTGCGCGGTCCCGTGCTCCGGGTCGTTCGGGTGGTGGTCCCACGACCCCGACCAGGGACTGCCCGCCCAGTACGGCCGGGTCGGGTCGACCTCGGCGACCACCCGCGGCAGCAGGCCCAGGTAGTAGCCCTCCCCCCAGCTCTCCCCCGCGAGCTGCTCCTCCCACTCCCAGTCCCGGAAACCCCACAGGTTCTCGTTGTTGCCGTTCCACACCACGAGCGACGCGTGCGGCATCAGCCGCGCCACGTTCTCCCGCGCCTCGGCCTCGACCTCGCCGCGCAGCGGCTTCTCCTCCGGATAGGCGGCGCAGGCGAACAGGAAGTCCTGCCAGACCAGCAGCCCCAACTCGTCGCAGGCGTCGTAGAAGTGCTCGCTCTCGTAGATCCCCCCGCCCCACACCCGCACCAGGTCCACGCCCGCGTCCGCCGCCTGCTCCAGTCGCAGCCGGTAGGTGTCCGCGCCGATCCGGCTCGGGAACACGTCCTCCGGGATCCAGTTGACGCCGCGCGCGAAGATCCGCACGCCGTTCACGACCAGTGTGAACCCCGAACCGCCTTCGTCGGGGGACGTGTCCAGCTCGACCGAGCGGAAACCGATCCGCCGCTCCCACCCGTCGAGCTGCTCGTCGCCGTCGAGCAGGCTCACCTCGCAGGCGTACAGCGGCTGTTCGCCGTACCCGCGCGGCCACCACAGCCGCGCGTCGGGCACCTCGCAGCTCACGGTGAGGTGGTCGGTGCCGGGCGCGGCGGTCGCCTCGGCGACGGAGCCGCCGACCCGCAGGCGTACGGTCAGCGGGCGCGCGGCGCCGGAGGGGGTGCGCTCCAGGTCGATCCGGGCCTCCACCCGGCCGGTGGCGCCGTCGACGGTGACCAGCGGGGCGACGCCCGCGAGCCGGGCGGTGGACCAGCGCTCGATCCGCACCGGCTTCCAGATCCCGGCGGTGACGAGGGTCGGTCCCCAGTCCCACCCGAAGGAGCAGGCCATCTTGCGGAGGTAGGGGAAGGGCTCGGGGTAGGCGTTCGGCCGGTCGCCGAGCAGCGCGCGGACCCGTTCTGCCTCGGTGTAGGCGGAGGTGAAGGCCACGGTGAGCGGGGTGCCGCCGGCGCCGTCCAGCAGGCCGGTGACGTCGAAGCGGTAGCCGCGGTGCATGTTGCGGGTGGCCCCCAGTACGCGGTCGCCCAGCCGGATCTCCGCGACCGTGTCCAGCCCGTCGAAGACCAGATCGGCCCGCTCGTGGCCCGCCTCGCCCGGCCCGTCCAGCGGCCCGAGCACGGTCCGGTACGTCCAGTCCGCCCGGCCGACCCACGCCACCTCGGCTTCGTTCAGGTCCAGGTACGGGTCGGGTATCAGTCCGGCGGCCAGCAGGTCGGTGTGCACGCACCCGGGCACCTGCGCGGGCACGCTGCCGTGGTCGGGAACGCGCAGTTCCCAGCCGTCGGCGACCGGCGTGATGTCCTTCATGGCGTCTTCCCCTGCCTGCTCGTCCGATGGCGCCGGTGAGCGGCGCGGTTAAACGGTAAAGCACCATGGCCGCAGGTGAACAGAGGGAGGCCTGATGAACTGGGTGGTTCGGGCTGAACCGGTGAAGTGGTGGGTGGCGGGGTGTCTGGTGAAGCGCGGGTCCCTCCCCGGAAGCCGGCCCAGGCGTGCTGCCGGGTGCGGACTCCTTGACGACCTCCAAGTCGTCTCGGACCCAGAGCCCGCGGGCGGAGTGCGGCCCCTCCCGCGGGCGGAGTGCGGCGGTCAGCCGACGGGCGCCAGAGCCCCGTCCGAAGCAGCGCCGTGCTGCTCGTCGCCCGTCTGCGTCCCGCGACCCGCGGCGTCGGCGAGGTGGGCGAGGTAGCGCTCTGCGTTGTCACGGTCCTTGAAGAAGAAACCGTCGCGGGTGGCGCACCAGGAGACGCCGCGGCCGGAGAGTTGCTCCTCGGCCGCCAGGCCGAGCTTGCGACAGCCGGAGCCGGTGGCGATGATCACCGCACCGTTCCCTCGGAGTCCGTCAGTTCCTTGATCTCGCCGGTCAGGTCGACGGAGACGATGTCGTCGTCGATCAGTTCGGCGCCGAGGCGCTCGGCCTGGGCGCGCCTGGAGTTCATCAGGTCAGGGCCGTCGATGCCCTCGGGGAAACCGGGGAAGTTCTCGACCTCGGCGGTCGTGGTCAGCGAGCCGCCGACGAAGATCGAGCTGCCGAACAGCAGCGGCTTGGGCTGGGCGCGGGCGGCGTAGGGGGCGGCGGTGCATCCGGCCGGGCCGGAGCCGATGACGATGACCTCCCGCACCTCGGCGGTCCCGCTCAGGCGGCAGGCCCCGGGGCGATCTCGGCGATCAGGTCTTCCACCAGCACCCGGATCTCGTCGCGGATCGGGCGGACGGCGTCCAGGCCCTGACCGGCCGGGTCGTCCAGCTTCCAGTCCAGGTACCGCTTGCCGGGGAAGACCGGGCAGGCGTCTCCGCAGCCCATGGTGATGCAGACGTCCGAGGCGCGGACCGCGTCGATGGTCAGTACCTTCGGGGTCTCGGCGGAGATGTCGATGCCGACCTCCCTCATCGCCTCGACCGCGACGGGGTTGACCGCATCTCCGGGCGTGGAGCCTGCGGAGCGGACCTCGACGCGGTCCCCGGCCAGGTGGGTGAGCCACGCGGCGGCCATCTGGGAGCGGCCGGCGTTGTGGACACAGACGAACAGCACGGACGGCTTGTCGGACATCTGAGGGTCTCTCTCGTCGAACGACGCATCAGGCCCGATGGACATCAGGGCCCGGTGGTGTCAGCCACCACTGATGTGACAGTATCAGCCCATGCTGACGTCAGTCGACACTGACCTGATCCGGGTTCTCGCGGACCCCCTCAGGCTCCAGATCGTGACCCTGCTCTCCCGCGAGACGCTCTGCACCACCCACCTGGTGGAGGAGACGGGCGCGAGGCAGACCAACCTCTCCAACCACCTGAAGGTCCTGCGCGAGGCCGGCGTCGTGGACACCGAGCCCTGCGGCCGGTTCACGTACTACAAGCTGCGACCGGACGTCATCGAGACCCTCGCCGGCCAGTTCACCGAACTCGCCGCCACCGCACGCGCCACCGCGGCCGCCGACACGAAAAGGTCCTGCCCGTGACCCGTGCCGAAGCGCCCGCCGCGGTCGAGGAACCCTCGATCGTCGCGAAGCTCTCCACCCTGGACCGCTTCCTCGCGGTGTGGATCCTGATCGCCATGGGCGTCGGTATCGGACTGGGCCGAGCCATTCTCGGCCTGAACGACACGCTGGCCAAGGTCGAGATCGGCGGGGTGTCCCTGCCGATCGCGCTGGGCCTGCTGATCATGATGTACCCGGTCCTGGCCAAGGTCCGCTACGACAAGCTCGACAGCGTCACCGGCGACCGGCGGCTGCTGGTGTCCTCGCTCCTGATCAACTGGATCGTGGGCCCGGCGGTGATGTTCACCCTCGCCTGGGTGTTCCTGTCGGACCTGCCCGCCTACCGCACCGGCCTGATCATCGTCGGTCTCGCCCGCTGCATCGCCATGGTCATCATCTGGAACGACCTCGCCTGCGGCGACCGCGAGGCGGCCGCCGTCCTGGTCGCCCTGAACTCCGTCTTCCAGGTCATCGCCTTCGGCCTGCTCGGCTGGTTCTACCTCGACGTCCTGCCGAAGTGGCTCGGCCTGGGCAACGGGCAGCACCTGAACATCTCTGTCGGAAAGATCGCCCTCAACGTCGTCATCTTCCTCGGCATCCCGCTGATCGCCGGGTTCCTCACCCGCCGCATCGGCGAGCAGAAGATGGGCCGCACCGACTACGAAGCCAAGGTCCTGCCCCGGATCGGCCCGTGGGCCCTGTACGGGCTGCTGTTCACGATCGTCATCCTCTTCGCCCTCCAGGGAAAGACGATCACCCACCAGCCCGGCGACGTCGCCCGCATCGCCCTGCCGCTGCTCGCCTACTTCGCGATCATGTGGTTCGGCACCTTCGCCCTCGGCAAGTCGATCGGCCTGTCCTACGACCGCACCGCGACCCTGGCCTTCACCGCGGCCGGCAACAACTTCGAGCTCGCGATCGCCGTCGCCATCGGCACCTTCGGAGTCACCTCCGGCCAGGCCCTGTCCGGCGTCGTCGGCCCGCTCATCGAGGTCCCGGTCCTGATCGCCCTCGTCTACGTCTCCCTCGCCTGGCGCCGACGGTTCACCACCGCTCCCGCCGCTGTCGGAGCAACCGCGTGAGCAGCCGAACATCTCGGCCGGGCAGGCCGACGCAGTGACTGATCGTCGGATGGACGTGGTGGTGATCGGCGGCGGCCAAGCCGGGCTCGCCGCCGGATACCACCTCCGCCGCCTGGGCATCGAGTTCGCCATCCTCGACGCCCAGTTCGCGGCAGGCGGAGCCTGGCAGCACCTGTGGGACTCCCTGCACCTGTTCTCCCCCGCCCCCTACTCCTCCCTGCCCGGCCGCCCCATGCCGCACCAGCGCGGCGAGGTCCACCCCGACGCGCACCACGTCGTGGACTACCTCACCGCGTACGAACACCGCTACCAACTACCGGTCCACCGGCCGGTCCGGGTACGCGGCGTTCACCGCGACAGCGAACTCCTCCGGGTGGACACCGACTCCGGCGAGTGGAGCACCCGAGCCGTCGTCAGCGCAACGGGCACGTGGGCGCGTCCCTTCCTGCCCGCCGTTCCCGGCCGCGAGGTATTCGGCGGCCGGCAACTCCACACCGTGGAGTACCGCGGCCCGGCGGACTTCGCCGGGCAGCGTGTCACCGTGGTCGGCGGCGGCAACTCAGGCGCCCAGATCGCCGCCGACCTCTCCGCCCACTGCGACCTCACCTGGGTCACGCGGCGTCCTCCGCGCTTCCTCGCCGACGCCATCGACGGTCGCGCCCTGTTCGACGCCGCCACTGCCCGCCGCCGCGCCCTCGAAAGCGGCGCAGCCGACACCGGCGGAGTCGCCTCGCTCGGCGACATCGTCGCGGTGCCCCCGGTCCGGGTCGCCCGTGACGCGGGCCGGCTCACAGCCCAGCCGATGTTCTCGCGACTGTCCCCGGAAGGGCCGGTCCGGCCCGACGGCAGCGCCGCTCCCGCCGACGCCGTGATCTGGTGCACCGGCTTCCGCCCCGCCCTCTCCCACCTGGCACCCCTCGGACTGCGCACCCACCGCGGCCACATCCCCACGACCGGCACCCGCGCAAGCGCCGAACCCCGCCTCCACCTGCTCGGCTACGGCGACTGGACCGGCCCCGCCTCCGCCACCCTGATCGGCGTCGGCCGCCCGGCCCGCGACGCGGCCCGGGAGATCGCCGAACTCCTGGCCTCAAGTCCCCGGGGGCAGCGCGCGTCGATGAGTTCGCCCTCTTCGCCACGACGGCGGGACCGGGCGAATCCTCACGACCTGCGCGGGCGGGACCACCCGCTGCGTAACGGGTGAGCGAGATCGCCGGCAACAGCCGAGAGGGTGAGGGATTGGGCGAGGGGGATTCTCAGCTGGACGTCGCCAGCAGATTGCCCATCGCCGCGAGCACGGACGGCGCCACGCGGTAGTAGACCCAGGTGCCGCGCCGCTCGGAGGTCAGCAGCCCCGCCTCGCGCAGCTTCTTCAGGTGGTGGCTGACCGTGGGCTGGGAGACGCCGACGTCGGAGATGTCGCAGACGCACGCCTCTCCGCCCTCGGCAGATGCCACCAGGGAGAACAGCCGCAGGCGCACCGGGTCACCGAGCGCTTTGAACATCGCCGCGGTACGGACGGACTCCTCGGCGGTCAGGGCACGCTCGCTGAGCGGCGGACAGCACGGGACGGCGTCCGCGTCAGGCTCCAGCACGGGCAGCAACTCCACTTTCGACATGCTTCTATGTTGACACACATCGAATCAATGGGGGAACGCCAACCCTCCGCCGGAACCGGCCCCGTCCGATGGCCACCACCTCAAGGTACGCCTCAGTCGCGTATGGGTTCGACGAGTGTCTAAGTTGACGTTCATCAAACCAAGTGCGAGGCTGGGACGACAGCGCATTGATGAATGTCGAATCAGGGCCAACAGAGGAGAACCACCGTGAACGCGCCCGCCACCACCCCGCCCACCGTGGTCATCGGAGCCGGCCCGATCGGCCTGGCCGCCGCGGCCCACCTCACCGCACGCGGCCAGGACGTCCTGGTCCTGGAAGCCGGCCGCCACGCGGCCGCCGCCGTCCGCGCGTGGGGCCACGTACGGCTCTTCTCCACCTGGTCCGAACTCGTCGACCCCGCCGCCGAGAAGCTGCTCGCCCCCACCGGCTGGACCAGGCCCCGCGCGGACACCTACCCCACCGGCGCGGACTGGGCCCAGCAGTACCTCCAGCCGCTCGCCGACGCCCTCAGCGACCACATGCGCTACGACAGCCGCGTCACCGGCGTCTCCCGCTCCGGCCGCGACCGCGTGGTCGACGCCGACCGCGAGAAGCAGCCCTTCACCGTCCACGTCCAGCACTCCGACGGCGGCGAAGAGAGGCTCACCGCAGCGGCCGTCATCGACGCCTCCGGCACCTGGTCCCTCCCGAGCCCACTGGGCGGCGACGGACTGCCCGCCCTGGGCGAGGACGCATCCGCCGACCGCATCTCCTACCGCGTCCCGGACCTGAGCAACGACGCCGATCGCGCCCGCTACGCCGGCAGGCGCACCGCGGTCGTCGGCTCCGGCGCCTCCGCGTTCACCGCGCTCGCCCTCCTCGCGGACCTCGCCGAGGACTCCCCCGGCACCCGCGCGGTCTGGGTCCTGCGGCGCGGCATCAGCGGCTCCACCTTCGGTGGCGGAGAGGCCGACCAGCTCCCCGCCCGCGGAGCACTCGGCCTGCGGGCCAAGGCCGCGGTCGACGACGGACACGCCGACGCCGTCACGGGCTTCCGCACCACCGTCGTCGAGCGCGAAGGCGACGAGCTCGTCCTGGTCGCCGAGGACGGCCGCCGCCTCGACCCGGTCGACGAGGTGATCGTCCTGACCGGCTTCCGACCCGACCTCTCCTTCCTCACCGAACTCCGCCTCGGCCTCGACGAACGCCTCCAGGCCCCGGTCGCCCTCGCCCCGCTCATCGACCCCAACCAGCACTCCTGCGGCACCGTCCACCCCCACGGCCACCGCGAACTGTCCCACCCCGAGCACGGCGTGCACCTGGTGGGCATGAAGTCCTACGGCCGCGCCCCGACGTTCCTGGCGATGACCGGCTACGAGCAGGTCCGCTCCGTGGCCGCCGCCCTCGCCGGCGACCTCGACTCGGCCGACCGCGTCGAGCTGACCCTGCCCGAGACGGGCGTCTGCGGCGGCTCCGGCCTCTTCGACGACCCCCGGTCCGAACAGGCCGGGGGCTGCTGCGCCGCGCCGTCCGTCCTGCAGATCGGCACCGGCACACCCGTGTCGACCGGCGGCTGCTGAACCCCCACCACCCCCGCACGACGGAAGGATCGCCATGTCTCGCGTACAACTCGCCCTCCGCGTCCCGGACCTGGAGGCGTCCATCGCCTTCTACACCCAGCTCTTCGGGACCGCCCCGAGCAAACTCCGCGACGGCTACGCCAACTTCGCCATCGCCGAGCCACCGCTCAAGCTCGTCCTGGTGCAGGGGACACCCGATGAGGACACCCGCATGGACCACCTCGGCGTCGAGGTCGAGACCACCGACGCCGTCCACGCCGCCACCACCCGCCTCGCCGACGCGGGCCTGGCCACCGACGTGGAGAACGACACCACCTGCTGCTACGCGGTCCAGGACAAGGTGTGGGTCCACGGACCGGGCAGCGAACCCTGGGAGGTCTACGTCGTGAAGGCCGACGCCGACAGCCTCACCAAGCAACAGGGCAGCACCTGTTGCGCCACCACGCAGGACACCGCGGCAGTCTCCGCAGGAAGCACCACGGCCTCGTGCTGCTGACACGTCGATGACCGACCTGCACACCCCAGGGGCCGCGACCCGTACGGATCGGTCGCGGCCCCGCGCCGTGCTCCCCGCCTTGTGCGCCACCCAGATCACCAGCTGGGGCGTCGTCTACTCGCATTTCCCGTACTCGCCCCGCGCATCACCACCGACACCGGATGGCCCAACTCCGCGGTCACCGCCGCCTTCTCCACGGCACTCGTCATCTCCGCGGCCCTCGGCATACCTGTCGGCAGGATCCTGGACCGGCGAGGCTCCCGAGGCGGCTGCCTCACCCTCGCGGGCATCCACGCCCTGATCACTGTCCCCACCCACGCCCTCGCCCTGCGTGCTCCTTGGCCACCAGCCACCACAACCGCCGGCTCGAGCACACCGCACGACGCCGTCGGGCTCGTCCCCCTCCGGGCGCCAGGCGCGTCAGCGGGGGGCGCCACCGCCGCGCCGGCGGAGCACGAGCACGAGGGAGGTGACCGTCGCGGCGACCGCGAGCGCGGCGGCCAGCCGGGCCCACGGGGTGTGCGACAGCGGTGCCTCGGCGGCGAGAAGGACCAGCGCGCTGGCCGCGGCCGTCACGAGGGCGGGCCCCGGCGCGGGGCGCCGCGCGGGGGCGGTGACGCCGGTCGTCCAGGCGTCGGTGAGCAGCAGATACGCCAGCAGCAGGACGGCGACGCAGGCCGCGAGCCACACCGGGGGGTCGGTGACGGCCGCGATGGCGATCGAGGCGGCGGCCATGACCGTGCCACGCCGCCGGGCGGCGAGCGCCGGCCACCGCATCGACGTCTGCGCGGGCCGCTCGTCGATCATCGGGCTCGCCCACCACGCCAGGAGGGCCGCGATCACCACCAGCGCCGGTTGCAGCGACGATCCGCGCAGCGCGGCCGGCGGATCGCAGGCCGCCACCACGAGCGCGGTGCCCACGCAGCGGGTGGCGAGCGGGGCGGCGCGCCGGCCCCGGACCGTCGGGCTCATCGGCTTCCTCCGTGGATGCGGGTGCGCAGCAGCGGGGCCAGCGCGAGGTCGAGGGTCTGCCCCGGCTGGTGGGCGATGACGGCGATGCCGCGCTCGGCGAGCGCGAAGCGGATCGCGTCGCGGTTGGCCCGCCAGAGCCGCAGCGCCATCTCCGCGGTGACGTCGCCCGGTTCGACCTCCGGGTCGCCGGAGGGGATCTCCACCACCACCATCGGGTTGGCGCCGGCCCTGACCTGGTGCAGCACGTCGAGGATGCGCTGGTCGGCGAGCGGGGTGACGACGTAGATGAGGGCGCCCTCGGGCAGCGCGCGCGGCGGCAGCCGGACCCGGCCGGTGCCCCGCCGGGCGAGGTCCTTGCGCACCTCCAGCACGCTCTGCACGATCCGGTAGAAGTACGCGTCGCCGCTGCCGGGCTGCAGCCAGCGGGTGGCGCCGCCGATGGAGACCACGCCGATGCGGTCGTGGGTGCTCAGGTAGGCGCGGGCGAGGCCGGCGGCGGCGCGGAAGGTCTCGTCCAGGGAGGACAGGCCGGTCACGGGGTCGCGGATGTCACCGAAGACGTCGAGCATGACGACGGTGTCGGCGGCGCGCTCGGCGGCGAACTGGTGGAGCTGCAGCGAGCCGCGCCGGGTGGTGGCGGGCCAGTTGATCCGGCGCTGCCGCTCGCCCCGGACGTAGGGGTGCACCCCGATCACCTCGATGCCCTCGCCGCGCTGGGGCGAGGCGTGCTCGCCCAGCCGGGTCGGCAGCCGGACCGGGATGGGGGTGAGCCCCGCGGCGGTCGGCAGCGGGAAGACCTCGACCTCGCCCAGGTCGACGCGGACGGTGCGGCGGGCGAGTCCCCCGGTGTCGTAGAGGTCGATGTCGACGGTGCCCGGGGTCCAGCGGCCCCACCGCTCGGCGGTCAGCCGCAGTTCGATACGGGCGCGGCCGACGGCGAGCGCGTCCACCCGCATGCCGGGGCCGGGGGTGATGCCCGGGTCGAGCCGGCCGACGGAGCCGTCGTGGGCGACGGTGATCCGCGCGGTGACGGTCTCGCCCTCGAAGCAGCGGCGCGGGGCGACCTCGACGGTGGTCTCGACGTGCTGCGGCCGGGCGCCGAGCGGCAGGGAGACGGCGAGCAGCGTCAGCGGGATCGCGGCGAGGGCGAGCACCCACGCGTGCCCGCTGAGCAGCGCCGCGGCCAGACCGACCGCGGCCACCGTGCTCCAGCCCAGGGCCCGTTCGCTCACCCGCCAGCCGTGCGTGGGCTCCGGCGGTGCCTGGTACACGCCGTCCCGGCCCACCTGCCGTCCGCCCAGGGCGCGTTCGACCGCCCGGGCGCGCGGATCGGCCGGGTCCGGTGCCGGGCGGGTCCCGGAGCCGTCGGGCGACGGCCGTCCGGTCATGACGCGGCGGCGGCGCGCGGCAGGGTCTGCGGCGCCGGCACGGTCCCGACGATCTCCCGGATCACCTCGTCCGCGTCGATCTGCCGCACCCACAACTCGGGCTTCAGCGTGACCCGGTGCGCCAGCGCGGGCACCGCCACCGACTTCACGTCCTCCGGCGTCGCGTAGTCCCGCAGCGCCATCACCGCGCGGGCCCGGGCCAGTTGCACCAGCGCCAGCCCGCCGCGCGGCGAGGCGCCGACCTGGATGTGCTGGTGCGCGCGGGTCGCCCCGACCAGCGCGACCACGTACTCCAGCAGGTCGTCGTCCACCTCGACCCGCTCGACGGCGGCGCGCATCGCCAGCACCTCGCGCGGGCCGGTCAGTTCCCTCAGCCGCGCCTCGGGAGCCGCGCGCGCCACCCGCGCCCGCAGCATCCCCACCTCCTCGGCCGCGGCGAGGTAGCCCATCCGCACCCGCAGCAGGAACCGGTCCAGTTGCGCCTCGGGCAGGGTGTACGTCCCCTCGTACTCGATCGGGTTGGCCGTCGCCACCACCACGAACGGGTCGGGCAGCGCCCGCGTGCTCCCGTCCACGGACACCTGGGACTCCGCCATCGCCTCCAGCAGTGCCGCCTGCGTCTTCGGCGGGGTCCGGTTCACCTCGTCGGCGAGCAGCAGGTGGGTGAAGACCGGCCCGGCCCGGAACACCATCTCCCCCGAGCGCTGGTCGTAGAACGGCGCGCCCGTCACGTCCGACGGCAGCAGGTCGGGCGTGAACTGGATGCGCCGGAAGTCCAGTCCGAGCACCGTCGCGAACGACCGGGCCAGCAGGGTCTTCCCGAGCCCGGGCAGGTCCTCGATCAGCACGTGCCCGCCTGCCAGGATGCCCAGCATCACCAGGGCCAGCGGCTCCGGCTTGCCCACCACCGCGCCGCGCACCTCTTCCAGCACCTCGGCCGCCCGCGCTCCCGCCGCCTGCGGCGAGAGCACCGCGCTGTCCTCGACCGGCAACTTCTCACTACTCACAGCGGGGATCCTCACTCTGTGCGAACGGGGCGACGGAACGGCAAACGGGAAGGGGACGGGCCCACGGCGCGCGGTGGACCCGGGCGGCCCGGCACGGGAACGGGCACCGGCGGCGGGCAGCTCACAGCGCTTCGAGCCGGTCCAGCAGCCCGGCCAGGACGGCTTCCGGCAGTTCGGGCGCCGGGGGCGGCTGGGCCGGGTCGATCCACGGCCACCACGCTTCCCCCACCAGTGCGGTGGCCCGCTGCGGGGCGCGGTACAGGTCGATGCCGTGCCGCTCGGCCAGCCGGGACGCGAACAGTCGCTGGAGCTGCGGGCGCAGGGTGGTGGCGAAGGGGACGGCGCCGTCCCTGCCGAGCGAGTGGTCGACGATGCGCTGCCACTCGCCCAGGGCCGGGGCGCGGCTGCCCAGCAGGCGTACGGCCTTGCGGTAGCCGCTGTCCTGGGCGTTACTGCCGGCGACGTAGCGAACGATGCCGAGCCCGACGAGGGACAGCAGCACCAGGGCGGTGCCGGCCGCGGCGACGCCGTCGGTGAGCGCGACCAGGGCGACCGCGAGGACTCCGCCCGCGACGAGGGCGGCGGCCGTGCTGCGGACCGGCACCGTGGGTGCCGGTGTCTCGGGCACGATGCGGTGGCGGGGCACGGGGGCGTCGGGGTGCTTGGTCACCGGCCGGCCTCCGCGGTGGGGGCGGGGCCGTCGGCGGTGTCCGCGGCGGCCCGCCGTTCGAGCTGCGCGGCGATCTCGCCGAGGGCGTCGGACGCCCGCCGACGGTCGCCGTCGTCCATCGGGTGCGTGGAGTAGCGGGCCTCGCGGAACAGTTCGGTCAGGGCGCCCGCGGCCGGGCCGCTCAGCAGGTCGTCGGCGGCGGCGCGCTCCAGCAGGTCCTGCGGGCTGTCCGAGGCGCGTCGCGCGACACCGGACGCGGCGAGCGAGGTCTCCATCGCGGCGTAGCAGGCGATCACCGCGGCCCGGGCGTCGTCGGTGTCCCGCAGGGCGCGGCGACCGGAGTCCACGGCCTGGGCCAGCAGTTCCTCCTCGTCGTCCAGCACGGCGAAGTCGCCGTGGGGCGCGGCAGGTTCCGGCCGACGCAGCACCCGCAGCAGGTACCAGACGGCGTAGGCCACGGCGGCGGCGACGACCACGGCCACCAGGGCGAGCCCGGCGTGCAGCAGCCAGCCCGGCAGGTGCAGCGACCCCTTGTCGTCGTGCGGCTTGTGGTCGGTGGGCAACGGGGTGGGGGTGGTGTCGTCGGACCGGGTCGGCAGGACCGAGGGGTAGGGCTTCCGGCCGCCGGACGTGGTGTCGAAGCGGTGCAGGCCCAGCAGGAGGACGGGCACGGCGACCGGCGAGAGGAGCAGGAGGTGGCGGACGACGTCCGCGAGGCGCTGCTCGGCGACGCCGCGCCGCTCGTCGTAGCGGTTGAACCGTTCCCGGTAGCGCCCGTTGACCAGGAGGGCGGCCACCACCCACAGCGCGGCCACGCCGACGGTGGCGCCGCCACCGCCCATCGGCCCGCGGCCCTGGCTCATCGCGCCGCTGCTCGGCCGCAGCAGCATCGCGGTCACCGCGATCCCCGCCAGGACCACGACGGCGAGCGCCACCCGCGCCCCGTCCAGACCTGTCCTCGACTCCCGCCCCGCCAATCGAAACGCCTCCCCCTCGCGGTCGGCAGCTTGGCACATCACTCTGCGTGTGTCACGGGCGGGGGTGGGGGGCCGGTGCGTGACGGGCCGCGTTCGTCGGCGGGTCCGGCGGCCGGCGACGACCGCGGATCGGTCGGGACGCGGCCGGTGCCCGCCCGCGGTGCGGGACCGCTCCGCGTTGCGGGCGGGCCGGACCGCGCGAAGCATGGACGCATGATCGACACGGGACCGTTGGACGTGATCAGCGCGGGGCTGGCCGAGGTGCACCGCCTGTTGCTGCCGCTGACGGACGGGGAGGTCGCCTCGTACATCCCGAAGCTCGCGCTGGCCGATCCGCAGGACTTCGGGCTGGCGCTGGTCAGCATGGACGGCCACCGGTACCAGGCGGGGCGCTCGGCGGTGCGGTTCTCGATCCAGTCGGTGTCCAAGCCGTTCGTGTACGCGCTGGCGCTGGCGGAGCTGGGGCTGGACGAGATGCACCGCTGGGTGGGCAACGAGCCGAGCGGGGACGCGTTCAACGCGATCAGCCTGGAGCGCGGCACCGGGCGCCCCGCCAATCCGATGATCAACGCGGGGGCGATCGCGACCACCAACCTGGTACCCGCGGGCAGCCCCGAGGAGCGGTTCGCGCGGGTGCTGGACGGGCTGGGCGCGTTCGCCGGGCGCCGGCTGGACGTCGACGAGGAGGTGTACCTCTCGGAGTCGGCGAGCGGTGACCGCAACCGGGCGCTGGCCTACCTGATGCACGCCGCCGGCTCGTTGCGCACCGAGCCCCGCGCGGCGGTGGAGACCTACTTCCGGCAGTGCGCGGTGCGGGTCGACACCGTGGACCTGGCGGTGATGGCCGCGACGCTCGCGACCGGCGGCGTCAACCCGGTGACCGGCCGCCGCGTGGTGCCCGAGCCGGTCGCGGTGCAGGTGCTCGCGGTGATGGCGACCTGCGGGATGTACGACGCGGCCGGCGACTGGCTGGTGCGGGTCGGGCTGCCGGCCAAGAGCGGCGTGTCGGGCGGGCTCACCGCGGCGAGCCCGGGACGGTTCGGTCTCGCCTGCTACAGCCCGCCCCTGGACCCCACCGGCAGCCCGGTGCGGGCGGTGGCCGCGCTGCGCGAGATGTCCGGGCGGTTCGGCATGCACCTGATGCACGCGCCCGCGCCGGGCCCCGACACCGTCACCGCCTGCACGACGGCCGGGCAGCAGCCCTCGGGCGCCGCCCGCCCGCCCCGGGAACGGGAGCTGCTGGCGCGGGAGGGATCGCGTGTCGCGGTGGTGGCCGCGCGCGGCGAGCTGGACTTCACGGCGGTGGAGCGGGTGCTGTACGCGCTGGCGTCGGTGGCACCGGACCGGCCGGGGTGGCTGGTGCTGGACCTGGCCGAGGTCCTGACGGTGCGGCCGCCGGCCCGGGCGATGCTGGAGGCGGCGCTGGCCCGGGTCACCGCGGCCGGGCACCGGGTGTGCGTGGTGCCCGGCGGACAGGCGCACGGCCATGGCGGCCTGGCGGCGGGCGCGGAGGTACGCGGGACCCGGGCACTGGCAGTGGCGTGGGCCGAGGACGAGCTGCTCGGCGAGTCCGCTGGGCTGCGGAAGTCGACTGATTGATATATCCAGGAAGGGACAGTCCAGGAAGAGAGAGCAAGACGGGAAGACACCGGGAGACGGACGGTTCGGGCCGCACCCGCGGCCGGAACGGGTTCCGGCGCCCCCCGCCCGTCGTGTCCGCCGCTCCGGCCCCGCGCCCAGCGCGCGCGACCCGCCGCCGCGAGCGTCTTCGCAAGCCGCCGGAAAGGTGTGCCCATGCCCTCCATGCACCAGCCGCTGACCCCTGCCGCGCTCGCCGAGCTGCGCCGCCCCCGCAAGTACCCCGCGGTGTCGGTGCTGCTGCCCACCCACCGGCGCCAGCCGGACAACGCGCAGGACGGCGTGCGGCTGCGCAACCTCCTGGAGGAGGCCAAGAACGCGGTGCACAGCGACCCCGAGGTCTCCCGGGCGGACCGCATCGACGTGATCGGGCAGCTCGACCTGGCGCTCGCCGAGGTCGACCTGGTGTACGCCGAGGACGGCCTGGCGATCTTCGCCGCGCCCGGCGAACACCACGTGTGGTCGCTGGAGCGGTCCGTGCCGGAGCGGGTGCTGCTGGCGCAGACGTTCCTGACCCGCAACCTGGTGGCGGCGTACGCGGCGAACCAGCCGTTCTGGGTCCTGGCGCTGTCGGCCGACGCGGCGACGCTGTGGAGCGGCGGGCGCCAGCAGACCCCGCAGCAGGAGCAGGGGCACTTCCCGGTGCGGCGGCCGCCGGTGGACTTCGACCCGGAGCGCGAGGAGCAGATCGGCGACACCCCCAGCACCTTCAACGACGAGGACACCCGCACCTTCCTGCGGGAGGTCACCGACGCGGTGACGGCCGTGCAGGCGGCCGATCCGCGGCCGATGTACCTGGTGGCAGAGCCGGAGGCGATCAGCGCGCTGGACGAGGTCGGGCCGGTGGCCCGGGACGCGGTGGCGCACATCGGCCACGGCGGCCTCGCCCAGGGTCCCGGCGAGGCGCTGGCCCGGGCGGTCGAGGACGCCGACCGGCAGCGGGACGAGCGGGCGGTGGCGGCGGTGCTGGACGACCTGGACCGCGCCCGCGGCAGCCGGACGTTCGCGGGCGGCGTCGACGAGGTGTGGCAGTCGGTCACCGAGGGCCGCGCGTCGCTGGTGGCGATCGAGGACGGCTACCGCACCACGGTCAGGGACGACGGCGAGCACCTGGTGCCCGCGGACTCCGGCGAGCGGGGCGCCCGGGACGACATCGTGGACGAGATCGCCGAGCAGGCGCTGGACACCGGGGCCCGGGTACGGTTCGTGCCGGACGGGGATCTGGCGGACTCCGGTCACATCGCCGCAGTGCTGCGCTACTGACGCGGCACTCCCGAGGATGATGTGACCTGCCCCACATTCCCCTGCTGCGATGTCACACCCGGCGGGCGCGGGACCTCTCCGGGGAAACGCACCACGGGAGGCTCCATCGTGTCCGACACCCCGCAGCGGCGACCCGCGCCCGCAGGCGAGCCCAGCACGCAGTTCGGCGCGGCACCCGCCGCCGAGGGTTCGCCCGTCCCGGCCGAGGACACGGCGAAGTCGATCGCCGGATTCGGCGCCGAGGGCACGGCCGGCGCGACCGCCGGGTTGGGCACGACGGAGCTCGGCGCCGCGCTCACCGCCCGGGGCGCGGCCGAGGCCACCGCCGAGCAAGGCTCCGCGCTCACCGGCGAGGTCCCGGCCGGGCCCGTGGCCGAGGCCACCGCCGGCCGGGCCGGCGACCGGGCCACGCAGGCGTTCGTCGGCCTGCGCGAGCTGCTCTTCTCGGTGGTCTACAACATGCTCGGCAGCGTCTCCGACACCGAGGACGTGCTCCAGGAGACCTGGCTCGCCTGGACCCGCCGCACGGACCGGGCCGACGGGGCGGAGATCGACAATCCGCGCGCCTACCTGGTGCGGATCGCGGTCAACCAGGCGCTGGCGCGGCAGGCCGGCATCAACCGGCGTCGCGAGACGTACGTCGGCTCCTGGCTGCCGGAGCCGCTGGTCACGCAGACCCCGCCGGCACGGGAGTCCGACGCAGCCGCGCGGGCGGCCGACGCCGCGGAGACGGCGCTGCGCAACGAGTCGGTGTCGATGGCGCTGCTGGTCGTCCTGGAGACGCTCACCCCTCTGGAGCGGGCGGTGTTCGTGCTGCACGAGGTCTTCGGCTACGCCCACACCGAGATCGCCGCCATCCTCGACCGCAGCCCCGCCGCGGTCCGCCAGCTCGGCCACCGCGCCCGCGAGCACGTCCACGCCCGGCGCCCCCGCTACCAGGCCGACCCGCGCCTGCAGCAGCAGATCACCGAGCGGTTCGTCGCGGCCGCGCTCGGCGGGGACCTCGCCGCGCTGATGGAACTGCTCGCACCGGAGGTCACGATGTGGAGCGACGGCGGCGGCAAGGCCCGCTCCGCGCTGCGCCCGGTCGAGGGACGCGACAACGTCGCGCGGATGCTCACCGGTTACGCCGGCAAACAGCTGCCCGCGGCCCTGGACATCCGCTACCGCTACGTCAACGGCGACCCGTCGGCCGTCGTCTTCTCCGGCGACTCGCCCTACGCCGTGATGGTCATGGACCTCGACCCGGACAGCGACCAGGTCACCGACATCTTCCTGGTCACCAACCCCGACAAGCTCGCCCGGGTGCGGCTGGAGGACGGCGACGACGACCCCTCCCGCCCGGCGTAGCCCGGCGGGCGCCCGGCCGCGACGGACGGGGGCGGCGGGACGGGAGTGCCAACTGCCGCCCCGCACCGATACGATGGGCCTCCGGTCGGGGCGGGGCGGTGGAATCGCGGCATGATCAACGGGGTCGGGAACGGGGACGGGGTGGCGCCGGATACGGGGACGGCGACTCTCGCGGAGAAGATCGACGCGCTCTTCCGCGTGGTGCGCCGGCCGGACCGCGAGGTGTACACCCACGAGGAGGTGGCACGCGCCTGCCGCGACGCGACCGGGGAGAGCTTCTCGACCACCTACCTGTGGCAGTTGCGCACCGGGCGGCGGACCAACCCGACCAAGCGCCACCTGGAAGCGCTCGCGCAGTTCTTCCAGATCCCGGTGGCGTACTTCTTCGACGACGAGCAGGGCGCGCGGATCGCCGCCGAGCTGGAACTGCTCGGCGCCCTGCGGGACGCGGGGGTGCGCAGCGTCGCGCTGCGAGCGGTGAACCTGTCGCCGGAGGGCATGGGCACCATCAGCGACATGATCGACCTGATCGCCAAGAGGGAGGCCGATAGGAACTCCCCTTAGGGCGGTGGGTTCCTGAGATCCGGTGCTCGGGACGAGTCGTCGGACACCGGCTCCGACGGGGGTGAGGACGTGAGGGCGCAACCGGCGCACAGCGCGCTGTGGGAGAAGTACCGGCAGGTCATGGGCGACACCTCCCTGCCGAGGCCGTTCGACGAGGTGGCCCTGGTCGCCCGGCTGGCCGAGCGGCGCGGGCGGCCGATCGAGCTGATCCCGGTAGACACCCGCCCGAACCTGCCCTGCGGGCTGCTGATGGTCACCGACCACGCGGACTGCATCGTCTATGCCACGGACACCACGGTGCTGCACCAGCGGCACATCCTGCTGCACGAAGCGGCCCACCTCGTGTGCGGGCACGACCGGGCGGCGCGCGGCCCGGTTCCGGGCGGGCCCGGCCCGGCCGGCACCGACGCGCTGCTCAGCCACCTCCCCGACGCCCTGGTCCGAAGGGTGCTGGGCCGCACCGTCTACACCGAACCGCAGGAGCACGAGGCGGAGTTACTGGCGTCGCTGATCTGCTCGCGCGCGGCGCGGGAGGCGGCCGCGCCTCAGCTCGCGGAGGGCCAGCAGCGGCGGCTGGGCTCGATGTTCGGCGCGCTCGCCGCATGGGGCCGGGCGCGTGGTTGACGGCGGGACCTACGGCGCGGGCGCGCTGCTCATCGCGTTCTCCTGCTACCGGATGCTGCTCCACCGGCATCACGAGACCGATCCCGCGACCCGCCACATCGACCGGTTCGCGCTGTCCATCGGCGCGGCTCTGCTCGTGCTGGCCCCGGCCACGGTGACCGCGCTGGACCGGTTCGGACCGGTGCCGCAGATCGGGGTACTGCTGGGCGCGGAGCTGAAGGTGACCGGCCTGACCTCGCTGGCGCTGATCGCACGAGCGCTGGGCGAACCCGGGCACGGCACCGAGCGGCGGCTGACCTGGCAGGCGCTGGGCACCGCCCTGCTGCTGGCCGCGCTGTTCGTGCCCGCCGGCCTGCACGACCGGGGCGGCACCGGCTTCGTGGCCGGCACCCCGGGCCGCTGGCTGCTGGCCGGCTACGACGTGCTGTTCGTGGCGTACGCGCTGCGCTGCCTGCTGCTGTTCACAACGCTGCTCGGCCGGCACGCCCGGCGGATGCCGCGCAGCTCGCTGCGGACCGGGCTGGTGCTGATGAAGGCGAGCGGCGCGGTCGGGGCGGTGTGGGCGCTGCTGCTGCTCGCGGACGCCGCGCAGGTGCTGCGGTCCGGGCGTCAGGACACCGCCGAGGACGTCCCCGCGGCCGTGCTCGCACTGACCTGCGCGCTGCTCGCGGTCGTCGGGGCGACCGCCACGTCGTGGGGACGGCTGCTGACCGCGCCGCTGCGGCTGGTGCGGGCCGCGCGCGCGTACCGGGCGCTGGAACCGCTGTGGTCGGCGCTGTACGAGGCGCACCCGGCCATCGCGCTGCTCCCGTCGCGGCCGAGCCGCTTCCGGCCGGGCCGGCCGGCGCTGCGGCAGACGCAGTTCGCGCTGTACCGGCGGGTGATCGAGATCCACGACGGCCGGCTGTCCCTGCGGCCGTACTTCCCGGCCGACGTGCCCGCGTGGCTGGCCGCGCGGACCGCGGCGGGGACCGGCGCGGTGGCGGGCCTGCCGCAGGGCGGCGGGATGTCGGACGTGGTGGTGGAGGCGGCGGCACTGACGGCGGCCGTGGAGGCGCGCCGCGCGGGTGCCGAACCACCGGCGCGCCGCCCTCCGTCCACGGCCCCGGCCCTGCCGCGCAGCGGCACGATCGACGAGGACGTGGCCTGGCTGATGCAGGTCGCGGAGGCGTTCCGGGCGCTGGCGCCGCCGGACATGAAGGAGCCCCGGCCGGGACGGGGGGACCAGGCCGGGGCAGTCACGGGGGCGGGCACGTCACGCACCCTGCCACCACGTTAGTTTAACACTCAATGAGCATAGTCGAATCCGTGCGGGGTCGCGGAGGTCCGCATGGGGGTGGCGGCGGGCACCGACGGGACGTTCTCGGGCGCGCCGGCGGGAGCGGCGTCGGTTCCGGGGACCGGGCCGGCGCCCGGACCGCCCGCACCCGCGTTCGCTCCCGCCCCCACGCTCGGGACGACCTCGGACGACGCCGCCGGCAACGCCTCGCCGGTCGTACGGCCCTCACCCAGCAGGTCGCGGAACTTCAGGCTGTCGGCCGGCAGATCACGGCGCCAGGCCATCGCCACCAGCGGCGCGAGGAGCAGCAGCGCCGCACTGAGCGAACTGGTCACCGACAGCCGCACCAGGGTGCCGTCGGCGTGCGGCAGCAACTCGAACGCGTACAGCGGGACCTGCGTGCCCAGCGGGCACCACATCCGCTGGCCGCGGAACGCTATCCGGCGGCCGGGCTCGTAGTCCGCGCAGACCAGGTGGTACGGCCGCCGCCGCCCGGGATACCGGTAGCGATACACCGCGTTTCCCCCCGGCCGTACGTAGGCCGACTCCACCGACGCCACCCCGGAGCTCCACAGGGCGAGGTTGCGGGCATCGGCGAGAAAGTCGAAGACCTCCGTCGGCGTACGCCGCACGAACACGTTCGTGGACACGCAAGGCATCGCAAACCTCCCCGGTAGCGGCGTGGGCACCGCCGAGCGCGGGCACGGGCCGTTGGTCGACCGGTGCACCGGACGGGCGATCACCTGCTTCACTCCTCTTCACCAGCGTGCCCCGCAAATGCGCCCATGTCGTGGCAATAGGACCAATCGGGTGAGAACGCTGCGTGCACGGGGGTGATCCACCGGTGCTCGCGGCCGATAGCCTGACCTGGTGGAAGAGCAGAAGCTACCGGCACGTTTCGAACGTGGCACCGACGGACCGAAAGTGATCGTCGCCGGGCTCGACGGCTCGGACTCCTCCTGGCGTGCCGCGGCGTACGCCGGTGGTCTGGCCCGACGCCAGCACGCCCTGCTCGCACTGGTCTACGTACAGCCGTACATCGCCGGTGGCGCCGCGCTCGGCGTGCCGGTGTCGGAGGCGGACACCGGGATCGCGGATCTGCTGCTCGCGGAGATCCGCAAGTCGGTGGCGCGGGTGCAGGGCACCTTCACCGTGCGGTGGGAGTTCCACACCTTCCGCGGCGACCCCTACAACGGGCTGGCGATGGCGGCCGACCAACTCACCGCCGACGCGGTGGTGGTGGGCGCCTCGGAGCGGGCCGGCCACCGCCTGGTGGGCTCGGTCGCGGTGCGGCTGGTCAAGACCGGGCGATGGCCCGTCACGGTGGTGCCGTAGCCCCGGCCGCGCGGGCACGCGACCGGGACCCGCAACCGGACGGGATGCGGGATCACCGGCCGGATGCCCCTGACGGGCGGGTCAGCGCGCGGTCGGCGCGGGCGCGTACTTGTAGCCGACCCGGCGCACGGTCACGATGCTGCCGCGGTGCTCCGCGCCCAGTTTCCGGCGCAGCCGGGCGATGTGGACGTCGACGGTGCGGCCGTCCCCGACGTGGCCGTACCCCCACACGGTGGTGACGAGCTGGTCCCGGGAGTGCACCCGGTGCGGGTGCGCGACCAGGTGGGCCAGCAGCTCGAACTCCAGGTAGGTCAGGTCCAGCGGGCGGCCCTCGACGTCGGCGGTACGGCGCTCGGCGTCTATCCGCACCGGCGTGGCGGGCCCGGGTGGCACGGCCGGCCCCTGCTCGGCGACCGGCGGGCCGGCCGGACCGGGGTCGAGCGCGTACGGATCGGCGAGCGTACGGGCCGGCTCGGCCCCGACCCGGTCGGCCGGGACCAGGACCAGGTAGCCGACCATCGGGGCGCCGCCGGCCACCGCGGGCAGCACGTGTCCGGGAGCCGGCAGCCAAGTGGCGCCCGGCGGCAGGAAGTCGGGGGCAGGTGGAACCTCGTCGGGCCGTACGGCGCGCAGCCGCTGCCGGGCGGCGGGAGCGGCGGTCACGGCGGCGGGAGCGGAGGGGATGGAGGAGACGTTCGACATGGGTTCGGCTCTTTCGCGCGAGGGGTCGGGAGGACTCCGTATGCGCGGGACCGGAAACCGGCTGGTGGGTGGGCGGCAGGCGGCGAGGGAGCCGGATGCGGCGCGAGGTCAGCGGGAGAAGCGGTTCCGCGCGGGGATCGCGCGGCAACACCAGCGGTCGAAGTGGTGCTCCTGCCGGGACGGCCAGAAGGGCTCGAGGTCGTCGCGACCTGTCCCGGTGTCAGCAGTCCTGGCCATGCCCCCCATTGAACCAGACCCCGGGGCCCAGGTGTGAGGGTCCGGGCAGGCCCTGACGTGTCCGCCGTCACGTCGCGCGCGGCGCGCCCCGCCACGCCCACCCCTGCGGGCGGTGGCCGCGACGCCCGGGGCTACGCTGGAGCGTCGAGTCGAAGGAGTCGCCATGCAGATCCACCACGTGCTGACCACCCTGGCGGTCAGCCAGTCGCCCGGCCCCGGGCCGGTGATGCGGACTTTCATCGTGGTGTCCGTCGTCGGAGCCGCGTTCCTCGGGTGGTTCCTGCTGCGCGGCTACCGCGACTGACCCTCCCGGCTGGCGCGCCCTGACCCCCGGGGGTGCCCCTGCCGGCCGGTTGAGGGACTACCTGCCGGTGGTGGGCTTGTCGCGCAGTTCCTCCCCCAGCCTGGCGGCTGGGAGGTGGCCCCCAGCGCCCTCTGGGTGGTGAGCCTCTTTTCGCGGAGGGACCCGCACAAACCCAGGGGCGCGGGGAACCGCGCGAACGGCCACCGTGGACCGCAAGGTCCCGTAGCCGGCGGACAGGGGCACCCCAGCGGGTCAGGGCAGCCTCGGCCTCAGCGGATGGGCAGGCCGGAGAGGGTTCGGGCTATGACGAGCCGCTGGATCTCACTGGTGCCCTCGAAAATCGTGTAGATCGCGCTGTCCCGATGCATCCGCTCCACCGGGTACTCACGGGTGTAGCCGTTCCCCCCGAGGATCTGGACCGCCTGCGCGGTCACCTTCTTCGCGGTCTCACTGGCGAACAGCTTGGACATGGAGCCCTCGGCCGAGGTGAAGGGGCGCCCGGCGGTGGCCATCCAGGAGGCCCGCCACACCAGCAGCCGCGCAGCGTCGATCTGGGTGCGCATGTCCGCGAGCTGGAAGGCGACCCCCTGGTTGTCGATGATCGGCCGGCCGAACTGCTCGCGGGTCTTGGCGTATTCGAGGGCGTACTCGTAGGCGGCGCGGGCGGTGCCGACGGCCATGGCGCCGACCGCCGGGCGGGACGCCTCGAAGGTGGCCATCGCCGCGTTCTTGACCCTCTCCCCGTCGGCGGACTTCGCCCGCTCGCGGGCACGGGCCAGCCGCTCGTCGAGCTTGTCCTTCCCGCCGAGCAGGCAGTCACCGGGGACCCGGACGTCCTCCAGCACGACCTCGGCGGTGTGTGACGCGCGGATGCCGTGCTTCTTGAACTTCTGGCCCTGGGACAGGCCCGGGGTGCCGGCCGGCACGATGAAGGACGCGTGGCCCTTGGTGCCGAGGTCGGGGTCGACCACGGCGACGACCACGTGCACGTTGGCGATGCCGCCGTTGGTGGCCCAGGTCTTGGTGCCGTTGAGCACCCACTCGTCCTTGGCCTGGTCGTACACCGCGCGGGTGCGCATCGCGCCCACGTCGGAGCCGGCGTCCGGCTCGGAGGAGCAGAAGGCGGCCACCTTCACGTCGTCTGCGTCGCCGTACATCTGCGGCACCCAGGTGCCGATCTGCTCCTCGGTGCCGTTGGCGAGCACGCCGACCGCCGCGAGGCCGGTGCCGACGATGGACAGCGCGATGCCCGCGTCACCCCAGAACAGCTCCTCCATCGTCATGGGGATGCCGAGGCCGGTCGGGTCGAAGAACTGCTGGGCGTAGAAATCGAGCGAGTACAGCCCTATCTTGGCTGCCTCCTGGATGATGGGCCAGGGCGTCTCCTCGCGCTCGTCCCATTCGGCGGCGGCCGGGCGCATCACGTCCGCGGCGAAGCCGTGGATCCACTCGCGCACGGACTGCTGTTCGTCGTTGAGTTCGAGCGTGAAGTCGCCCATCGTCCCCTCCACGTACTTGTTACTTGCGGTAACAGCAGTCTGTTACCGTTCGGTAGGGGATGTCAACTCGCAGGCCGCCGGGCCGTGAACGGGCCCAGGGGTGTTACGTTGCGCCCAGGGCAGTGGCACACGAGCAGTGGACCAGCGGCGCTCGGTGCCCTCCGAGCGCGGCGGACGACCAGGAGGCGCACGGTGGAGACCGGGCATCGGCAGGACCAGCGGACCGCCACGGAGCGGCGCCGCACCGAGCTGCTGGAGGCCGCCGAGCGCGTGGTACTGCGGGACGGGCCGGAGGCGTCGATGAACGCCATCGCCGCCGAGGCCGGCATCACCAAGCCGATCCTCTACCGCCACTTCGGCGACAAGTCGGGGCTGTACCGGGCGCTCGCCAAGCGGCACACCGACGCGCTGCTGGCCACCCTGCGCAGCGCGCTGGACTCCCCCGGCGACCGGCGCGACCGGGTCGAGGCGACCCTGCACGCGTACCTCTCGGCGATCGAGACCCGCCCGCAGGTCTACCGCTTCCTGATGCACCCGGCCGAGACGCCCGCGGCCGACGGGGAGAAGGGGTTCGACGTCGGCCGCCACCAGGCGCCCCTGCTGCGGCGGATGGGCGAGGACCTGGGCGAGGTGATCGCCGAGCGGCTCGACCTGGGCCCGGACTCCCGGCAGGTCGCGCGGATCTGGGGCCACGGCATCGTCGGGATGATGTTCGCCGCCGGGGACTGGTGGCTGGGCGAGCGGCCATGCTCCCGCGACGAACTCGTCCGTACCCTGGCGGACCTGCTGTGGGGACGGCTCACCCTCGCCGGCGACCGGGCCGGCAGCCAGGGACTGTAGGGCGCACGCCGCGCCGCGTTCCGAACGGCCTCGCCATCCCCACCGGTTCGGCAACCCCCGACGGGGGCAGCCGGGCGACCCGCCGCCCGGCGTGGCCGGAGCGCGGCACCGGCCCTCGCGGCGGTCAACTCCCCCGCCCGGAAGTCGATAGGCTGATGCCCGGGCGAATGTCGAGGAGGAAACAACAGGATGGCAGGCAACTCTGAGCCGCTGACGCCGCGGGCGAAGCTCGCCGTGACGGCGGGCAGGGCCGCGGCGGCCGTATCCCGCGTCGCAGGCAAGGGCAGTGGATCGGTGATCGGCGGCAAGGTCGCGCTGCGGTTCGACCCCGACCTGCTCGCGCGCCTCGCCCGCCACCTGGACGTCGTGCTGGTATCCGCCACGAACGGCAAGACGACCACCACGCGGCTGCTCGCCGAGGCGCTGCGCGCGGGCGGCCCGGTGGTGTCCAACGCGCTGGGCGCGAACATGCCGGCCGGCATCACCTCGGCGCTGGCGGGCGGCTCCGACGCCCGCTTCGGCGTGATCGAGGTCGACGAGAAGTACCTCGCCGGTGTGGCGCGGGACGTCACGCCCAAGGCGATCGCCCTGCTCAACCTCTCCCGCGACCAGCTCGACCGCGCCGCCGAGACGCGGATGCTCGCCGAGAAGTGGCGCGAGGGGCTGGCGGGTTCCGAGGCGATCGTCGTCGCGAACGCCGACGACCCGCTGATCGTGTGGGCGGCCTCCTCCAGCCCGACCGTGGTGTGGGTCGGGGCCGGCCAGGAGTGGAAGGACGACGCCTGGTCCTGCCCGTCCTGCGGCGGGGTGCTGCAGCGCCCGTCGGACGACTGGTTCTGCGGCGAGTGCGGCTTCCGCCGCCCCGCCCCGACGTGGGCACTGTCCGGCGACCACGTCGTCGACCCGTACGGCGTCGCGTGGCCGATCCACCTCCAACTCCCCGGCCGCGCCAACAAGTCCAACGCGGCGGTGTCCACCGCGGTCGCGGCCGCCTTCGGCATCGACCCCAAGGTCGCGCTGGAGCGGATGTACAAGGTGCAGGCGGTCGCCGGCCGCTACGACGTGGTGACCTACCGGCAGCGCCAGGTCCGGCTGCTGCTGGCGAAGAACCCCGCGGGCTGGCTGGAGACGTTCTCGCTGATCGACGGGCCGCCGGCGCCGGTGGTGCTGTCGGTGAACGCGCGCGGGGCCGACGGCACCGACACCTCCTGGCTGTGGGACGTCGACTACACCCGCCTCGCGGGGCATCCGATCATGGTGCTCGGTGACCGCCGGCTCGACCTGGCGGTGCGGCTGGAGGTGGCCGGGCTCGAGTTCCGGGTCTGCGCCGACCTGGACGAGGCGGTGCGCTCCGCGCCGCCCGGCCGGATCGAGGCGATCGCCAACTACACCGCGTTCCAGGACCTGCGCCGTAAGGTCGGAAACTGAACCGCGAGGCGGGGTGGGCGGACGCCCCGGGACCCGCCGCTGCCCGGTCCCAGGCCCGATCCCCCCAACGGACCCGAGGAGAAGCACGCATGAGTGATTCCAGCCTGCGCCTGGTGTGGGTCTACCCCGACCTGCTCAGCACCTACGGCGACCAGGGCAACGCGCTGGTGGTGGAACGGCGGGCGCAGCAGCGCCGGGTGCCGGTCACCCGGGTCGACGTCCGCTCCGACCAGCCGATCCCCACCTCCGGCGACATCTACCTGGTCGGCGGCGGCGAGGACCGGCCGCAGCGGCTGGCGGCGGAACGCCTGCGCCGCGACGGCGGGCTCAACCGGGCCGTGGCCAACGGCGCGATCGTCTTCTCGGTCTGCGCGGGCTACCAGATCCTCGGCCACGAGTTCGTCAACGACCTGGGCCACCCCGAGCCGGGCCTGGGCCTGCTGGACGTGGTGAGCACGCGCGGCGAGGGCGAGCGGTGCGTCGGTGACGTACTGGCCGACATCGATCCTCAGTTGGGTCTGCCGCCGCTGACCGGGTTCGAGAACCACCAGGGCGTCACGCACCTCGGGCCGACCGCGCGTCCGCTCGCGCGGGTGCGGATCGGACGGGGCAACGGCACCGGCGACGGCACGGAGGGCGCGTTCAACGACACGGTGTTCGGCACCTACATGCACGGCCCGGTCATGGCCCGCAACCCGCACATCGCGGACATGCTGATCAAGCTGGCGCTGGACGTCAACGCGCTGCCGCCGGTCGACGACCAGTGGTACGACGCGCTGCGCGCGGAGCGGATCGCCGCGGCGGTCCAGCCGGCCTGAACCGCAGGACCCGGGCGGACCAGGGACGTCACCGTGACGCTGTGCGGACGTGCCCTGCCGTTCGGGTAATCGTCAGGTGTCCGCAGTGCGGTCGCCGTGGAGGCGCCCGGGTCCCGCTCGGTAAGCTGGCGACGATCCATCCGGACGACGGGGTCCGGCCGTCCGGTTGAGTTGCAGGAGTAGCGAGCGATGCGTATTGGTGTCCTGACCAGCGGCGGCGACTGCCCCGGGCTGAACGCCGTCATCCGGTCCGTGGTGCACCGTGCCGTGGTGGACCACGGCGACGAGGTCATCGGCTTCCACGACGGGTGGAAGGGCCTGCTCGAGTGCGACTACCGCAAGCTCGACCTCGATGCGGTGAGCGGCATCCTGGCCCGCGGCGGCACCATCCTGGGTTCCTCCCGGGTCCAGCCGGCGCACCTGCGCGGCGGGGTGGAGCAGGCCCGCGGCCACGTCGCCGACCTGGGCCTGGACGCGATCATCCCGATCGGCGGCGAGGGCACGCTCAAGGCGGCCCGGCTGCTGTCGGACGCGGGGCTGCCGATAGTCGGAGTGCCGAAGACGATCGACAACGACATCGCCTCCACCGACGTCACCTTCGGTTTCGACACCGCGGTGACCGTCGCGACCGAGGCGCTGGACCGGTTGAAGACCACCGCGGAGTCGCACCAGCGGGTGCTGATCGTGGAGGTCATGGGCCGGCACACCGGGTGGATCGCGCTGCACTCCGGGATGGCGGCGGGCGCGCACGCGATCGTGGTGCCGGAGCGGCCGTTCGACGTGCAGGAGCTGACCGACGTGGTCGGCAAGCGCTTCGAGGCGGGCAAGAAGTTCGCGATCGTGGTGGTCTCCGAGGGCGCCAAGCCCCGCGAGGGCACGATGGACTTCACCTCCGGCGCGACCGACGTCTACGGGCACGAGCGGTTCTCCGGGGTGGCCAACCAGCTCTCGGTGGAGCTGGAGGAGCGGCTGGGCAAGGAGGCCCGCCCGGTGATACTCGGCCACGTGCAGCGCGGCGGCACCCCGACCGCGTACGACCGGGTGCTGGCCACGCGCTTCGGCTGGCACGCGGTGGAGGCCGTGCACAACGGCAGGTTCGGGATGATGACGGCGCTGCACGGCACCGACATCGACCTGGTCCCGCTCTCGGAGGCGGTCGAGCACCTCAAGACGGTGCCGGTCGAGCGCTACACCGAGGCCGAGTGCGTGCTCTGAGCGCCGTACCCGGGCGGTGGATCCGCCGCTGACCCCCTCCCCACCCGCTGTCGACGCCCCCGGCCGGATCCGCGACCGGGGGCGGTTCTAGTCTGGTGCGGGCACATCGGGTGAAGGAGTGACAGATGGATCACGGCGGTTCGGCCATGCTGGCCATGCCGGGAATGCCGGGCATGGACGCGGACCTGCCGCCGTTCACGCTGGGCCGCGGGCTGGCCTTCGGCGGTGATCCGTTCTTCCTGGTGCTGTGCGTCGTGCTGCTGGCGCTGTACGGCTGGGGCGTGGCGCGGCTGATCCGCCGCGGCGACCGGTGGCCGGTGGGCCGCACGGTGTCCTTCGCGGTCGGGGTGCTGACCGTCGGCGTGACGATGTGCACGAAGCTCAACGACTACGGCATGGCGATGTTCAGCGTGCACATGGTGCAGCACATGGTGCTCAGCATGCTCTCGCCGCTCCTGCTGCTGCTGGGCGCCCCGGTGACGCTGGCGCTGCGGTCGCTGCCGACCGCCGGGCGCGGCCGCACCGGTCCGCGCGAGCTGCTGGTGGCGTTCCTGCACAGCCGGCTGATGCGGGTGGTCACCCACCCGGCGTTCACCATCCCGCTGTTCGTGGCGAGCCTGTACGGGCTGTACTTCACGCCGATCTTCGACGACCTGATGCGCAGCCAGACCGGGCACATCGCGATGATGCTGCACTTCCTCGCGGTGGGCCTGGTGTTCTTCTGGCCGATCATGGGGATCGACCCGGGCCCGCATCGGCCGGGCTACGTGATGCGGATGCTGGAGCTGTTCGCGGGCATGCCGTTCCACGCGTTCTTCGGGATCGCGCTGATGATGGCGAGCGAGCCGATGGTCAGTACCTTCAAGCACCCGCCCGCGTCGCTGAACGTGCACCCGCTCAGCGACCAGACGGCGGCCGGTGGCATCGCGTGGGCATTCAGCGAGATCCCCTCGGTGGTCGTGCTGGTGGCCCTGCTGTTCCAGTGGTACACCTCCGAGAAGCGGCAGGCGCGCCGTACCGACCGGGCCGCGGAGCGGAACGGCGACGCGGAACTCGTGGCGTACAACGCCTATCTGGCGTCGCTGCAGGCGCGCGGTCGCGGTTGACCGGAGGGGGGCCCGTGGATGGGCGGACAGGTGAGGGTCTCGCAGGGGGCGCTCGAGCTGCCCGGCGGGGCCACGGTGCGCTTCATGCGGACGCTGCGGCTGCCGGAGACCGGCACCCATCCGCTGCCGCCCGGACTGGGCGGCTTCCCCTTGCGGCGGGTCGCGGACTACCCGGACCGGGCTCCTGAGCAGTGGCTCGGGCACGGCGGGGTGCTGCTGCCGGTCTACCAGCGCGAGGCGATGTGGCTGAGCTTCTCCGCCTCCGCCCCGGTCGCCCTCCAGGTGGGGGTGGGCAAGGTGTGCGCGGTGTCGGGGCGGCCGTGGAGCGACCGGCTGGCGCAGGATCCGCAGAACTACCTGGTGCTGCCGCGCCAGCCGTGGCTGGACGGCATCAACTCCGGCCGGGGCACGATCCGGCAGTTCGTGGCGGTGCCGCTGGGGCTGGGCGCGACCGTGGAGGGCCAGGTCTCGGGCGCCGAAGTCTGGGGCGGCGTGCAGTTGCAGGTGTTCGAGCTCCGCACGTCGGTGCTGGCGCGGTGGCACGCCGAGCAGCGCGCACGGGCGGTTCCCGAGCGGGAGGTGGCCGGGTGGGGCGGGGTCGGCGGAGCGCAGCCGGGCGGTGCGCCCGGGCCGCCGGCCGTGCCGATGGCGGCCCACGCACCGGAGAGCCCGGCGGCGGAACCCGGCGGACCACGGTCACCGGCGGCCCGGCGGACCGCGGCCGCGATGGGCCTGGGCGCGGGCGGCCTGATGCGGCAGGAGGTCTACCGCGACGTGCGGCCGCTGGACGATTGGCGGCGCAAGCCCTCCGGCCGGGTGTTCGTGCACCTGGCGACGGCTCCGCAGTGGCGGGAGATCACCGGGGAGCCGGCGCCCGCCTCACCGGTGGACCGGGCCGCCTACACCGCCGCCGGGCTGCCGTGGTTCGCGTACTACGACGCGGACGCCGACGACGTGGCGGCGGCCGGCCCGCTGGAGCAGGTGCGGCCGGCCGGCGACTGGCTCGGCGACGACGAGCAGCCGTGGGTGGCCCCGGACTCGCAGCAGATCACGCCGCTGGGTGACGCGCCCGGGCAGGTGGTGGACGGCGACTGGTAGCCGCGAGGTCCGGACGGGCGTCGGGCGGGGACGGGCGCCGGATCACCCCGTACGACGCGAGCCCCGGGAAGGCCCGGCGCGGCCCAGGGGGTGCGCTTCGCCGCCGGCGAAGAGCACGGGCGCCTCGGCGGTTCGAGTGCCCGGCCGCGTGCCGCCCGGCCGGGCACTCCGGACGGCGCGCGGAACAAGGCCCCTTCTCCCCCGCTTCTCCCCCGCCCGGACCGGTGGGCGGCTTCCGCGGCGGGCGATCACCGCCCCTCACGGCTCCCAGGGCCACGTGGCGTCGCGGCCGCGGGCGAGGAGGTCCACCAGCGTGAACAGCCGGTCCGAGAACCCCGCGATCTCGTAGCGGCCCGCGGTGGCGGTGTCGAGCGCCGACGGCGCGTACCCCGCCGTGTTGACGCCGAACATCGGCACGGAGGCGGGCACCGCCGTGGACACGGACAGGCCGTGCGCGCCGGTCCCCGGGTACGCGAACGCCTGCATGTCCGAGAACAGCACCACCCGGTCGTGCCGCCGGTAGGCGGTCTTGAGCGCGGTGACCGTCTCGGTGCCGTGCCCGACCTCACCGACCCGCGCGCAGAACTCGTCGGCCTGCCGCAGCACGCTCCCGCCGCGCCGCAGCCGGTGGCTGAACACGCCGCTGGCGAAGCCGACCAGGTCGACGTCGCAGCCCCGCGCGGCCAGCGCGACCGCGAACAGCGCGCCCACGTCCACGTGCCGGACCTGGCTGCGCCCCGAGATCGCCCGCCGCATCGACGCGGACGTGTCGACCAGGACCAGCGTGCGGCCCGGCAGCGCCGGGATGTTCCCCGTCGACGCGAGGAGCGCCCGCTCCAGTGCGGCGCCCCAGCGCAGCGACGGCGCCGCGCGGTACGCGGACAGGAACCGGTAGGGGAACTGCCGGGAGCGCCGCACCTGCTCGGGGTCCGCGAGCCGCGCCGCGAGCCGCTCGGCGACGTCGTCGGGCACGCCTGCCTCGTCGAAGTTGCGCAGGTTGCGGGTGAGCGCCATCAGCCCCATCCGCGGCGCGATCGCCGACCAGGCGGCGGCGTCCATCGCCCCGAGCGAGGCCAGCTGCTCCCACGTCATCCCGGCAGCGCCCAACCGCGCCGGGTCCGCGAGGAAGTACGCGCGGCGCTCGGCGACGGGCATGGCCATGGCGGCCCGGTAGGCGGTGAGCACCGGCAGCCGGGCGGTGACCCGCACGACGTCCCGCTTCCAGCGCCGGTCGGCGAGGTAGTCGAACAGGTCGGCCTGCCACGGCCCGGCCGGGCGCGGCTTGGCGAGCGCCACCACGTCGGCCATCCGCCAGGCCGCGGCCGCCCCGTCGTACTTCAGCGCGGCCTGCTCGGTGTAGAGGCGGGTGACGGCGTCGCCGAGACCGCGCTGCACCCCGCCAGGCAGCGTGGCCTTGCCGGTGCGCGCCTTCCAGTAGGCGAGGAACTCGGCGGGCTCGTCGGCGCGCAGCAGCGCGGAGTCGACCAGCTTCCGTACGGAGACGCTCGGCACGACGTCGGTGCCGGCGCGACGGGCCAGCGCGGACTCGGCCGCGACCACGACCGCGGCCGAGCGCATGTTCATCTCACCGCGCAGGTACGGCACGAACCGCGCCACCCAGTCCGGGTCGGTCCGGGTCACGGCGTGCACGAGCTGCCGGAACCGGCTGTCGCGGTCGGCGGCGGACTCGTAGAAGGTGTCCTCGCCGACCATGGAGGCGGCGGCGAGCAGGAACAGGTCGCTCTTGGCGTCCCGGCTGAAGGCGGCGCCGCCCTCGTAGGTGGTGGTGCGGCCGGTGGTGGCCACCGGGCCGGTGGGAGCGCGGCGGCGCGCGGCGAACTTGCCCATGGTTCCGATCTCCTGACGTGTCGTCATGGCAGTTGCCATGAGGGCGTGGTCCCGCACTCGGCCGGCCGCGGGCAGGGCGAGGCCCGCGTGCGGTACGGGTGGGGGTGGATGATCGGACCGGCCGGTGGGCCCGGACGGGCGCCGCGAGTTCCTGTCGCACGGGCTTCATGGTGCTCTGCCGTGCTGAGCTACCGGCCCCCCTTGGCGGGCCGGGCGGGATTCGAACCCGCGACCTCCCCGTGATGAGCGGAAGTAGGCTCGTGCTGCGCTTCGCGGCGCCTGTTCGGTTGTCGTCCACCGTCGTCGGTCCGGCCGCGAGGCGACCGGACGGGAGGTGCCACAACTGGGCCCGGGCGGCCGGCGAGTGCCGGGTCGTACGGGCGCGTGCCAAGGTGCTCCAGCCGATTGAGCTACCGGGCCCGAAGGGTCCGGGCAGGACTCGAACCCGCAACCGCTTGATCCTGAAGGAGGCCCGCACTGCGCTTCGCCGGCCACCCGTGTCCAGTTGTCTCCCCCCGTGGGGTGCTGCGAGTACGGGCCGGCAGGGGAGGAATTCCCCCCTGTGGGGGAGAAGGAGCCCCTGCCTTCGCTTCGCGGCACTGCCAACTGTAGGCAGCCGGACGGGGCCGCCGCATCGCGATTTCCACCGGCCCGGCCGGGGGCCGCCGTTTCGTGGGCGCCGTCTCCGTGGCTCTGCCGTCCCCCTGGCCCCCGGCCGCGCCCCGCCGTCCCCGCGCCCGCGCCGTACCGGCGGATTGCGCCCTGCGCGGATCCGCGCAGGGCATAACACCCTGGTCGGGCCGATCGGGGGGCCGTACGTTCGGCGCATGACGGGAACAGCGTTCATCCTCGGAGCATCAGGGCAGATCGGCAGGCAGGCGGTGCGCGCGCTCGCCGCGGACGGCTGGCAGGTGACGGCGGCGTCGCGGGGCGGCGGATCGGACGGCGGCTGGCCGCCCGGGGTCCGGACCGTGCGGGTGGACCGCACGGACACCGCCGCGCTGGCCGCGGCGCTGGGCGACGGCTGCGACGTCCTGCTGGACTGCGTCGCCTACGACGGCGAGCACGCCCGGCAGTTGCTGTCACTGGCCGACCGGATCGGTTCGGCGGTGGTGATTTCCAGCGCCGCGATCTACCGGGACGAGGAGGGCCGCAGCTTCGACACCCAGGAGGAGCCGGACGGCTTCCCGCGCTATCCGGTGCCGATCCCCGAGACGCAGCCGACGGTCGCCGCGGGCCCGGAGACGTACGGCACCCGCAAGGTGGAGCTGGAGCAGACCCTGCTGGCGGCCGGCGACCGGCTGCCGAGCACGCTGCTGCGGGCCGGCGCGATCCACGGCCCGCACAGCCCGCTGCCGCGCGAACTGTACTTCGTGAAGCGGGCGTTGGACGGCCGCACGGTGCGCGTGCTGCCGTACGGCGGGACCACCAGGTTCCACCCGGTGCACGCCGCGAACATCGCCGAACTCGTCCGGCTGGCCGCGCGCGCTCCCGGCTCGCGGGTGCTCAACGCCGGCGACCCCGCGGTGCCGACCGCCGCGGAGATCAGCGCCGAGATCGACCGGGCGATGGGCCGCACCTCCGAGACCGTCCTGGTGGACGGGCCGCCGCCGGAGCCGACCGTGGGCAGCCACCCGTGGGCGACGCAGTACCCGGTCGTGCTCGACATGACCGCGGCCGAGCGGGAGTTGGGATACCGGGCGGTCACGACGTACGAGGACTCGCTGCCCGGGACGGTGGCGTGGCTGGTGGACGAGGTGACCGGCGCGGACTGGAAGGAGCGCTTCCCGCTGCCGGCGAAGCTCTCGGACGCGTCCGGCGACTGGTTCGACTACGCGGCGGAGGACGCCTGGCTGGCGAAGCGGGGCTGATCGCCGCGTGCGGCGTCACGGCGGCGGGCGGGCGGCGGGCGGCGAGGCGCGGCCTGGCTCGGGATCGGAGGGGCTGTCGGCCGGGCGCGGCCGCCGCCGGGGCCACGCGCTCAGGAGTCGCGGCCGCCGTCCCCGCCGTCGTCCCCGCCCGTTCCCCGGCCCATGCGGCGATCCATGTGCCGGCCGAGGTGCTCCATGCGCCGATCCAGGTGGCGGCTGAACTGCTCCATGCCGGCGTCCAGTTGGCCGCCCATGTGGTGACCGAGCCAGGCGGCCCACTTCGAGCCGCGCATCACCCGGACGTGGCCGAACACCGAACGCCCGGTGATCCGCACGACCGGACCGTCGGCCTCCTTGCCCTCCCGGCTGCCCGTCTGGGACCGCTTCCCGAACAGGGCGGAACCGGTGTCGTAGACGTTCGCGTTGTCGGGGACCAGGATCTCGACCTTGCCGAAGAAGGAGACGGCCTCGATCACCACCTCGCGGCGGGTGAACACCGCCTGCCGCAGGTCGATGACGATCGCGCCGAAACGGGCCCGGGCGACGGTGTGCGGCGGCACCGGCCACTGCCCCGCGCGCCGTACCTTCGCGAACAGCGCCTCGACGGGCGCGCTGTCGCCCGGCGCGGACAACGGGGCACCGGGTGTGGCGGTCGGCAGGTCGGCGGTGACCGGTGCCAGGTCCCCGCGGGTGCGTGCGGCGTAGACGGCCTCCAGCCGCTCGGCGTGCTCGCCGACGTCGATCCGCCCGGCGGCCAACGCGTCGCCGAGCAGGGCCGCGCTGTGGTCCCGTTCGTCGTCCGACACCCGCAGGTGCGCGTCGACCGTCCCGCCCGGCTCCGGCGACTTCCGCGGCGACGGTTCGGACACGAGGCGACCTCCTGGGGGGATCCGACGGAACACGGTTCACGCTATATCGCGTCTTGCGGGCGGTGCAAGGCGGTGTGCGGAGGCGTCCGGCGGCCGCGCGGGGCGCACCCCGGACCCGTGCCGCGGCCCCCGCGCGGGCGATAACGGATCGTGCGGGGGCGGGTCTTGGCCGTACCGTGCCGGAGCATGAGCGCACGACTGCGGAACATCGCCCGCGAGAACGCACGGATCATCGCCGAGGGCGGCTGGACCGGCCCCGACGGGCGCTGGGTGGACGTGGCCGCCGCGGTGGCGGGCGCGGCCGACGGCACGGCGATGTACGGCCCGATGCCGGTCGAGGTCCCGGCGTCGGCCGGCGGCGGGCCCGGCACGCGCTGCACGGTCACGCCGGAGAGCAGCACGCAGGCGGCGCAACGGCTGGTCGCGGACGGCGCCGGCGCGGTCGCGGTGCTGAACTTCGCCTCCGCGCGCAACCCGGGCGGCGGCTACGTCAACGGCGCCCAGGCGCAGGAGGAGGCGCTGTGCCGGGCCTCGGCGCTGTACCACTGCCTGCTGCGCGCACCGGAGTTCTACGCCCACCACCGCGAGGTCCGCGACACCTTCTACAGCGACCGGGTGATCCACTCCCCCGCGGTCCCCGTCTTCCGGGCGGACTCCGGCACGCTCCTCGCACAGCCGTACCTCGCGGGTTTCCTCACCTCCCCCGCACCGAACGCGGGCGTGATCGCGCGTACGATGCCGGAGCGGGTGCGGGAGGTCGGACCGGCGCTGGCGGCACGCGCGGAACGCGTGCTGGAGGTGGCGGTGGCGAACGGCTACCGGCGTCTGGTGCTGGGCGCTTGGGGCTGCGGGGTCTTCCGCAACGACCCGGCCGAGGTCGCGGGAGCCTTCGCGGCGCTGCTCGGTCCGGGCGGGCGGTTCACCGGCGCGGTGGACGAGGCGGTCTTCGCGGTGCTGGACCGGAGCGGGAACTCCCCGACCCGGGCGGCGTTCACCGCGGTGTTCGCGCCGGACGCTCCGGAGGGCCGGGACGCATCGGAGGACCGGGACGACGCGCCGGACCCGCGACGAAGGACCGGGACCGGAACACGAGCACAGTGAGCGGGGCCATGAGCGAGCAAGTGACGCACGCGTCGGACGACACGCAGACGGCGGGCGGGACCGACGGCGACCACGAGACCTACGACCGGCTGATCGGGCTGCTGGACGAGCACGGCGCGCAGTACCGGATCATCGACCACGCACCGGAGGGCGCCACCGAGCTGGTGAGCGCGATGCGCGGCAACGCCCTGCCACAGGCGGCGAAGTGCATCGTGGTGATGGTCAAGGTGGGGAAGAAGGTGACGCGTTACGTCCTCGCCGTGGTGCCGGGCGACCGACGGGTGGACCTGGGCGCGGTGAAGGCGATGCTCTCCGGCACCTACGTGTCGTTCGCGTCCCGGGACATCGCCGAGCGCCTGGCGGGCAGCGTGAGCGGCACCGTGCTGCCCTTCTCGTTCGACGAGAAGCTGGAACTGGTCGTCGATCCGGGGCTGTTGGTCCACGACGAGATCTTCTTCAACGCGGCGCGGCTGGACCGCTCGCTGGCGCTGAACACGAAGGACTACGTGCGGGTGGCCGCGCCGCGCACCGAGCCGATCGCGGCGGAGTCCACGGAGTAACCCGGTGTGGCGGGCGTGACCCGGAGCAGCCGGCGTCGGGTCAGGCGGGGCCGGGCGAGGCGGTGGCGGTCCGGCGGCTGCCCACCCGGGCGAGCGCGGCCTCGGCAAGAGCCCTGATGTAGGGGTGCGGGTCGTTGCCGTCGCCGGACAGCTCCGGCTGGAAGAGCGTGGCGAGGTAGAAGGGGTGGCCGGGCAGTTCGGCGACCCGGGCGGCGCCCTCGGTGTCGTGCCCGGTGAAGCGGAGCCCGGCCGCCTCCAGCCGGGGCAGCAGCCCCGGCACCGGCCCGTACCCGCAGTGGTACCGCTCGACCGTCTCCCTGCTGCCGAGCAGGCGTTCGGCGAGGCTGCCCGGGACCGTGCGGAGGCGCCCCTCGCGCCCCACGAGCGAGCAGGCGAGCGGGGCGATCAGGACGTCGTCGCCGTACTCGGCGTCGCTCGGGTCGTTCTCAAGGTGCCTGGCGCCGGCCGGTCCGCAGACGTCGCGGGCGTACTCCAGCAGCGCGTGCTGGAAGCCGCCGCAGGTGCCGAGGAAGGGGATGCCGCGGGTCCGGGCGGTGCGCACGGCCGCGAGCGCACCCGCCTCGCTGCGGTACGGGCTGCCCGGCAGCAGCCACACGGCGTCGAAACCGTCGACGGCGCCGGGGAGTTCGGCGTCCTGCGTGGGGATCCAGTACGGATCGACGGCCAGGCCATGGCGCTCGTTCAGTGCCGCGAGCAGGCCCGGGATGCGCTGGTGCGAACGGACGGACGGGGAGCGGTCCCCGACGAGGGCGAGGCGTGCGGGGCGGGACGGAGGTGCCGCTTCCGGCGGTGTCGTCGTCATGCCTCCCATGCTGCGGGCCACCGGGTCATCGCGTCCAACGATGATCGATGGTGGCGACATCAGTGATACTGATGGACATGGACCCGCATCTGCTGCGTACGTTCGCCGAGGTGGCGCGGTTGGGCTCCTTCTCGGCGGCGGCCAGGGAACTCGGCTACACCCAGTCGGCGGTCTCCCAGCACGTCGCCGCACTCGAGGCCGACCTGGGCGTGGAACTCCTCGGCCGCCGCCCGGTGTCGCCCACGGAGGCGGGTGCCCGGCTGCTCGACCACACCGGCCCCCTGCTGGCCCGCCTCGCCGCCGCCCGCGCGGACGTCGTACGGGTGGCGCGCACTCCCCCGGACCGGCTGGTGATCGGCGCGGCGGGCGCGCTCGCGCTCGGCGGGCGGGCGGTGCGGGCGCTGGACGTCGTACGGGCGCGGACGCCCCGGGCCGAGGTGGAACTGCGGCTGCTGGACCCGGCGCAGGTGGTGCGGGGTATCGCGGACGGCGCTCTGGACGCGGGCCTGGTGGCCGGGACCGTGGCGCCGACCGACCCGCTGCCGCTGCCGGACGCGGCCGGGTTGTCGGTCGTGCGCGCGGGCGAGGACCCGCTGATGGTGCTGCTGCCGGCCGACCATCCGCTGGCCGGGCGCGGCGGGCTGCGGCTGGCCGATCTGGCGGATGCGCGGTGGCTGGACGCGCCGGACGCCGCGGTGGACCTGGCGGCGCTGCGCGCGGCGACGGGCTCGCCCTTTCCGGTGGGGATGCGGTACCGCGGTGCGGACTCCGGGGTGGTGCGGCAACTCGCCGCCGCAGGACACGGGTTGGCCGCGCTGCCCGGCTGGGCGGCCGGCTGGGGCGGGGACGTGCCGGCCGGGTCCGTGGTGGCAGTCCCGCTGGTCGCGCCGCGCCTGGTCCACCGGGTGGAGGTGCTGACCCGCCCGGAACCGGCGGGGGCGGCGCGGATCTTCGCGGAGGCACTGGCGGCGGACGTCTGAGGGGGCCGGCGGTCAGCGGCCGGGGAGTCACCCGCCCGGAAAACGGTGCAGGTAGGCGTCGAGCAGGCGGCGCAGGTGGTGTCCGTCGGGGGCGATCGCGGTGACCAGCCGGGCCGGGCCGGCGAGCGGGGTGAGCGCCGCGCGACCGTACTCCGCCGGCACGTCGGCGAGTTCGGCCTTCTCCTCCCCCAGCTCCGGTGCCACCAGCAGGAGTTGGCCGACCGCACGATGACCGCCGAGCACGGCCGGGCCGTCCCACCCGGGCGCGGTGCCCGGGCCGAAGGACAGTTCCTGATCGAGCAGGGGGCGCCCGTCGAGTTCCACGGAGAGGCGGGTGACGAGGCGGCCGGCCGGCTCGCCGTAGCGGCCGAGGATCTGCTCCTCGCGCAGCAACAGGCGGGCCCCGGCAGCGAGTCGGACCCGGGTGGTCATGCGCAGGTCGCTGCCGCGGGCGGCGATCACCGGTTCCGGCAGCCAGCGCAGTTCGGCGTCCGCCCCGACGGCCAGCCGCACGTCGTACGCCGCCTGCTCGCCGTCCCGGCCGGGCAGCGACACCGTCGCCGCCGAGGCGCCCACGGTCAGCCGGGCGCCGGGCGCCACCTCCGCCTCGATCCGCAGCCGGTCCCCGCCGAGCGGCGCCGTCATCGCCCCCACGACGGTGACGTGCGCACCCCCATCGCCGGGCGACCCGGTCCGCCGCAGCGCCAACGGTCCCTCGCCGGCCAGCAGAGGCAGCGCCGTGCCGGCCCGCCCGTCGGGCACCGCACGCATCCGCGCGACGGCCGTCACCCCCTGCGCCGCCGTGCTGTCCGTCACGTGCGGACCGCCCGCCACGCGGCCAGCCGGTCACCCACCCAGGCCGCGACCGGGTCGATCCCGCCCGGCTGCTTCACTGCGGTGAACAGCACGGGCAGCGCGCCGCGTTGGGCGGCCGCGTCGACGGCCATCCGCTCCAGGTCGGCGCCGACGTACGGGGCCAGATCGATCTTGTTGACCACCAGCAGGTCGGCCGTCGTCACCCCGGGGCCGCCCTTCCGCGGGATGTCGTCGCCGCCCGCCACGTCGATCACGAACACCTGCGCGTCCACCAGGCCCCGCGAGAACGTCGCCGTCAGGTTGTCCCCGCCCGACTCCACCAGCACCAGGTCCAACGGGCCGACCGCCTCCTCCAACTCCTCGACCGCCTCCAGGTTCGCCGAGATGTCGTCCCTGATCGCGGTGTGCGGACACGCCCCCGTCTCCACCGCGACGATCCGCTCCGCGGGCAGCACCGCCTCCCGCAGCAGGAAGTCCGCGTCCTCCCGCGTGTAGATGTCGTTCGTCACCACCCCGATCGACACGGTGGCGCGCAGCGCCCGGCACAAGGCGGCCACGGTCGCCGTCTTCCCCGACCCCACGGGCCCGCCCAGCCCCACCCGCAGCGCCCTCTCCCCCACTTCCACCGAAGCCGTATACCGCTCCGGAAAGACCTCGGGCCCATCCCGATGCATCCTCACCACTCCCTTCGTCCGACACGTCCAACTCCATGCCCTGTGGCTCCCGTACGGACCAGGAGCGCGGCGCACCTCCCAGGCGAAGCCCTGGGGAGGAGTGCTCCACGAACTCCGCCAACCCGCACCGATCAGGGGCGCGTGGGGGCACCTCCCAGGCGACGCCCTGGAGGAGAACTGCGCGAGAACCCACCACCGACAGGTGATCCCTCGACCGACGGAACCCACCGCCCCGGAGGGTCGCGGCCCCCGCCCCCGGAGGGCCCCTCATGACGCGAAGAGCCGCACGGCCCACCCCGCATGCGCTTCCGCGCCAAGATCCAGCAGGGGCGCCGATCCCGCAGGCAACGCGGCGGGCCCTTCCCGCAGGGCTCGCCGCCCGGCGCCCTCGGCCTCTTCCGCGACGGAGTCGACCTCCGCGGCCAGTGCGGCCAGGACGGCCGCCGCCTGGAACGGGTCGAGCCCGAGCAGCCGCACCGCCGCCGACGCGGGCGTGCTGACGCAGTCGTACGCCGCGGCGTACGCCGCATCCAGCGGCAGCAGCCCCGCCGACGCGGCGGTGAGCCCGAGCACGACGGGCTGGTGCACGCCGCGCGGCCGGGCCGCCGCAAGGTCGTCGAGCGCAGGGGCGGGCCACACGGCCCGTGCCGCCCGCAGCAGTTGGCGGCCCAGCCGCCGCGACACCGCGCGCTGCGCGGCGGACGGCGTGCGCGCGTCCGCCGCGTCGTCGAGGCCGAGCGGATCGGCCCCGGAGGTCGCCGCCGCGGCCAGTGCGGCGGCGACCAGTCCCGTGGTGTGCAACCGGCCCCGGCAGAACTCCGCGAGCGTACCCGCGTCCCGCAGCCGGCCCTCGGCCACCGCCGCCTCGGCGCCGCCGGAGTGCGCGTGTCCGCCCGCCGGGAAGCGGCCGTCGGCGAGCAGCAGCAGTGCGGCACGCGCGCCGGGGACGGGGCAGCCGTGGTCCGTCGCCATGATCCCTCAGAAGAGGAAGTAGCGCTGGGCCATGGGAAGTTCGGTCGCGGGTGATGGTTCCACGACCTCCCCGTCGATCCGTACGGTGAACGTGTCGGCGTCGACCTCCACCCTGGGCAGCGTGTCGTTCTCCCTCATGTCGGCCTTGGTGACCTTGCGGGTGCCTCGGGTCGCGGTGAACCGCTTGGCGAGGCCGAGCCGTTCGGGCAGCGCGTCGTCGAGGGCGGCCCGGGTCACGAAGTTGACGGAGTTCGCGGCGGGCGCGGCGCCGACCCCGCCGAACATGGGCCGGGGCAGCACCGGTTGGGGTGTGGGGATGGACGCATTGGCGTCGCCCATCTGCGCGTAGGCGATCTGGCCGCCCTTGATGACCAGTTGGGGTTTCACGCCGAAGAACGCGGGCTGCCACAGCACCAGGTCGGCCATCTTTCCGGCCTCTACGGAGCCGATCTCCGCGTCCAGCCCCTGGGCGATCGCGGGGTTGATGGTGTACTTGGCGATGTAGCGGCGAGCCCGGTGGTTGTCGGCGGGGCCGTCGCCGGGCAGGGACCCGCGGCGGCGCTTCATGACGTGCGCGGTCTGCCAGGTGCGCATCGCGATCTCGCCGATCCGTCCCATGGCCTGGGAGTCGGAGCTGATGATGCTGATGGCGCCGAGGTCGTGCAGCACGTCCTCGGCGGCGATGGTGGTGGGCCGGATGCGTGACTCGGCGAACGCGAGGTCCTCGGGGACGGCCGGGTTGAGGTGATGGCAGACCATCAGCATGTCGAGGTGCTCCTCGACGGTGTTGACGGTGTGCGGCCGGGTGGGGTTGGTGGAGGACGGCAGGACGTGCGGCTGGGAGACGACGGTGATGATGTCGGGCGCGTGCCCGCCGCCGGCGCCCTCCGTGTGGTAGGCGTGCACGCCGCGTCCGGCGATCGCGGCAAGCGTGTCCTCGACGAAGCCCGCTTCGTTCAACGTGTCGGTGTGAATGGCGAGTTGTGCGCCGCTGCGCTCGCAGACGGACAGGCACGCGTCGATCGCGGCCGGGGTGGCGCCCCAGTCCTCGTGGATCTTGAAGCCGACGGCGCCGTCCCTGAGCTGCTGGTGCATCGCGGGCTGGTTGACGGTGTTGCCCTTGCCCAGCAGCCCGACGTTGACCGGGTACGCCTCCAGTGCGGCGAACATCCTTGCCAGGTGCCAGCCGCCCGGGGTGATCGTGGTGGCCTTGCTGCCCTCCGCCGGGCCGGTGCCGCCGCCGACCAGGGTGGTGCAGCCGGTGGCGAGCGCCTGGTCGACCAGGGTCGGCGAGATGAAGTGGACGTGCGCGTCGATGGTGCCGGCGGTGAGGATCGCGCCGTTGCCCGCGATGACCTCGGTGTCCGGGCCGATCACGAGGTCGGGATGGACCCCGTCCATCGTCTCCGGGTTGCCCGCCTTGCCCAGCGCGGTGATCCGGCCGTCGCGGATGCCGACGTCGGCCTTGACCACGCCCCAGTGGTCGAGGACGACGGCGCCGGTGATCACGGTGTCGGGGGCGCCCTCGGCCCGGGTGGCGCGGCCCTGGCCCATGGACTCGCGGATGACCTTGCCGCCGCCGAACACCGCCTCGTCGCCCGCCGTACCGGGGTGGTCGGCGCTGCCGGGGCCGCCGGCGAGATCGCGTTCCACCTCGATCAGCAGATCGGTGTCGGCGAGGCGGATCCGGTCGCCGGTGGTGGGCCCGTACAGGCGGGCGTATACGGCGCGGGACAGCTCAGGCACCGGCGGCTCCGTTCGGCTCGGGGGTCGCGTCGAGCGGCCCCGCGGTCTCGCCCCGCAGTCCGGCGACGACGCGGTGCCCGGCGACGGGGACGAGTTCGACCTCGACGGGGATGCCGGGCTCGAAGCGGACGGCGGTTCCGGCGGCGATGTTCAGCCGCAGGCCGCGGGCGGCGGCCCGGTCGAACCGCAGCCCCGGGTTGGCCTCGGCGAAGTGGTAGTGGGAGCCGACCTGGACCGGGCGGTCGGCCGCATTGAGCACGGTGAGCCGGGTGACCGGGCGGCCGGCGTTGATCGGCACGGTCCCCTCGGCGGGCAGGATCTCTCCGGGGATCACGGCGCCGCCCCCTCAGACGATCGGGTCGTGGACGGTCACGAGCTTGGTGCCGTCGGGGAAGGTCGCCTCGACCTGCACCTCGGGGATCATCTCGGGAATGCCGTCCATGACGTCCGCGCGGGTCAGCACGGTCCGGCCGGACGCCATCAACTCCGCCACCCCGCGGCCGTCCCGGGCGCCTTCGAGGATGTGCGCGGTGATCAGCGCCACCGCCTCGGGGTGGTTCAGGCGCAGGCCGCGGGCGCGCCGCCGCTCGGCCACGTCGGCGGCCACGTGGATCAGCAGCCGCTCCTGCTCATGGGGGGTCAACCGCACAGCCACACCTCACAGTCTCCGGACCGCGAGATTAGTTCCGCGGGATTTCCCCCGCGTTAACGGCTGTTACGGGCGGCGGTCGCCCGGCTGGGGACCGCGATGCTCGGCGGCGATGCCGAACCGGCGGCGTTCGCCCGTGGCGGACGCGCGACCGCCCACGGTCGAGACCGTACTGATCACCTGCTCCTCGGCCTGCTCGTCGAGCTCCCGCAGTCGTTGCAGGTCAGCGGCGGAGACCAGGCCGACCAGGGGCTTGCCGTGCCGGGTCAGCACCACCTGTTCGCCGCCGTAGACCACGCGGTTGATCAGTTCGGCGAGCTGCGCGCGCGCTTGTGTCACCGGTACGTCGTGGGTCATGCTCACCATCATAACGAGATGTACGTCCTGTACATTTTGACCTGACGGCACTGATGCCGTGCGCGATGCCGGCGCCGGGGACCCCGAGGCGGCGCCCCGAGGCATCGGCGCGGCGTCGACGGAGGTGTGCGATGACCGACCGCATGACGCCCAGGACGCCGACGGCGTCCCTGACCCCCACCGCCCGCTACGTCCTGCCCGAGTTCACCGAGCGCAGCAGCAACGGCGTGCGCACCATGGACCCGTACTCCAAGCTGCTCCAGGAACGGATCATCTTCCTGGGCACCCAGATCGACGACACCTCGGCGAACGACGTGATGGCCCAACTCATCCATCTGGAGAGCGCGTCCCCCGACCAGGACATCAGCGTCTACATCAACTCCCCCGGCGGCTCCTTCTCGTCGATGACCGCGATCTACGACACCATGCAGTTCGTCACCTGCGACGTGGCGACGGTGTGCATCGGGCAGGCCGCGTCGGCGGCCGCGGTCCTGCTGGCGGCGGGCGCTCCGGGCAAGCGGATGATCACACCGGGCGCGCGCGTACTCATCCACCAGCCGGCGCTGGGCGACGTGGTGCAGGGAGACACCTCGGACCTGGAGATCCAGGCGAACGAGATGCTGCGCACCCGCGAGCAGTTGGAGACCCTGCTGGTCCGGCACACCGGGCAGCCGGCCGAGCGGATCACCGCGGACCTGGAGCGCGACACCATCCTCGACGCCGAGTCGGCGGTCGCGTACGGGCTGGTCGACATGATGACCACCAGCCGCAAGTCCGCGGCCCCGCGCGGGCCCCGCGCGCGGTGAGCCCCGGTGGTGCCCGAACTCCCGCCGCTGCCCGCCCTCACCCGCTCGGAGGGCGAACTCGTCGACTGCTACCTGGAACTGGTCGACCTGATGGGCCGGATCAACCCCTCCCGCACCACCGACACCTACACGGCGCTGCGTTCCGCCCAGGCCCTCGTCAGCCGGGCGGTGGCGCTGCGGGACGCGCTGACGGTGATGCACCTGCGCGGTGAGACGGACCTGCACCACGCCACGCTCGGCCGGGCGCTGCGCGTCCTGGACGGGGAGCGGCGGTCCGCACGGGTCGCGGTGGCGCCCGATCCGGCGACCGCCGGGTCGGGCGGATCGGGCGGATCGGGCGGACCGGAGGCTCCGGGCGAATGAGGCGGCCCGTGCGGACCCCTGAGTGATCTCGACCGGCGTGACTGCCTGTCACCTTTTTCGCCGATACCCCTCCCGATCCCATCAGCCCATTGGCGTATCGGAAGTTCGTGTGGCAATCGGGTGCGCGATTGCGCGTGTCGGCTGGACCGCCTCCGGGCGCCCACCGGTTCGCGCAGTTCAGCGGGTACGAGGGGGGCGCACGACCGGGGGGTTGCGCCTCGGGTTCACCCGGCTGGAGGCGATGTGACGAAACTCACATCGCGCGTTTCTGTCCCCGCACCGGCTCGCCGTGTGCGTAACCATCCGTGGTGACGACAAGCCCCCGCCACCGTGGCGGGGCGGTCCGTGCGGATGCCCAGTCCTGCCGACGCGCGGATGCCAGGTCGACACGAGTGCAACGGCAGGAGCGGAGGACCCAGCACGACGGGTCGACCCGCGCCCGCCGGTCTCCGGCGGGCGCCGGGGCGCCCTTGGGGTGAAGCCGCCGTACGCGGCCGGGCATCTTCGCCAGCCCGAACCCGACAGGTCATCCTTCGCAGGCTGATGACGAAGGGTTGCGCATGTGCACGCCCAACCGCATCGACCTCAGGCCGGCGTCCGCCCGGCTCTCGCGGCTCGGAGCCGCCTCCCTGCTCACGGCGGCTGCCGTCGCCGTCCCACCCCTGCTGCCGGGCGCCGCCCAGCAGGCCGACGCCGCCGCCGTCTCGGCCCAGGCGCTGAGCATCGCCGCGTCGAAGAAGGGCTCGCCCTACCAGTGGGGCGCCACCGGCCCCAACCGATTCGACTGCTCGGGGCTGACGTTGTACTCGTTCAAACGGGCGGGCAAGAAACTCCCCCGCACCGCCTCGGCGCAGTACAACCGCACCACGCACATCTCCGCGAGTTCCCGCAGGGCGGGCGACCTCGTCTTCTTCCACAGCGGCTCGTCAGGCTCCTCCGTGTACCACGTCGGGATCTACGCGGGCGGCGGCTACATCTGGCACGCGCCCAAGACCGGCGCCACGGTCCGGCTGGAGCGGATCTGGACCAGCGGCGTGTGGTACGGCCGGGTGAATTGAGGACGCCGGCTGACGCGGTGTCACATCGCCGTCGCGCGGCCCCATCCGCGGGACACCCGCCACGCGGCGATGGACCCGCTGACCACGGCGACCGCGAGCAGCACCGCGACACCGGTGAGGGTACGGCCGGTGTCGCCCGCGGCGGCGTGCCGCAGGCAGTCGGCGCCCCAGTAGCCGGGCGAGGCGGGCGCGATCGCGCGCACCCAGCCCGGCAGCGTGGAAATCGGCACCAGGGCGCCGCCGAGCGTGGTGAGCAGGAACGCGCCGATGTCCAGCACGGCGGACAGCTGGCCGTAACTGCGGGCGAGCAGGCCGACCGCGCTGCCCATGCCCAGCAGCGCCAGCCCCCACGCGACGCAGGCGAGCCCGAGCAGGCCGGGGGCGGCAACCGGCATGCCGAACGCGACGACACCGAAGCCGAGCACGACGGCCTGCTGGGCGGCGAGCACGCCCAGCACCGGGACGGCCTTGCCGACCAGGAGTTCCAGCGGCCGCACCGGGGTGGCCCGCAGCCGGTCCCAGGTCCGCCAGGCCCGCTCGGAGAGGATCGAACTGCCCACCACCGACAGCGCGAGCAGCGAGAACATCACCAGCGACCCCACCACCGCCTGCGCGGTGCCGGCCGGTCCCTGCGCGGCGCGATACAGCGGGCGCATCGCGAGCAGCATCATCAACGGCATCACCAACCGGCCGATCAGCGGGCCGGGTTCGTGCAGCAGCACCGCGGTGTTGTGCCGGACCAGCACCCCGGCGCGCAGCAGGAACTCCCGCGGCTCGTGCCCGGCCCTCCTCGGCGGGCGCTTCCCGACTGCCGCGGCCGCGCCCACGACCGGGTCATGCCGCATGGCTGGCCTCCCTGCGGGCCGGCGTGGTGGCGGCCAGTGCCGCATACAGGTCGTCGAGATCGGGGCGGCGCACGTCGACGGCGGTGGGGGCGCAGCCCGTGCCGAGCAGGGTGGCGAGATCCGCGGGCGGATTGCGGGTGGCGATGCGCAGGCCGTCCGGTCCGCAGGGGCGGGTGCGGGCCCGCAGTTCCTCGGGCAGGACGGGGCGCGGGCCGGCCGGGTCGAGGGTGACCCGGATCTCGCCGGGAAGGTCACGGGTGAGCTCGGCACGCGCGCCGCGGGCGACCACGCGGCCGTCCCGTGCCACGGCCAAGGTGGCGTCCAGGTCGACGAGTTCGGGCAGGTAGTGGGTGGTGTAGACGACCGCCGCGCCTGCCGCCGCACGAGCCCGGACCGCGGCGAGCAGGGCGGCGCGGGTCTCCGGGTCGGCGCCCGCCGTCGGCTCGTCGAGCAGCAGGACCCGGGAGGCACCGACCATCGCGGCGGCGGCCTGGGTCCGGCGGCGCTGCCCGCCGGAGAGCACCGCGCACCGCCGGTCGAGGACGTCGCCGAGCATCAGCTCCTCGGCGACCGCGGCCACCGAGCGGCCGGCGGCGCCCCGCCGCAGGCCGGCCAGGCCCGCGAACAGCCGCAGGTGCTCCCGGACCGTCACCGTCGGGTAGAGCGCGAGCTCCTGGGGCGCCACTCCCAGCAGCGCGCGGGCGGCCCGCGGATGGGCGAGCGCGTCGGTCCCGCAGACCTCGACCCGGCCCGCGTCCGGGCGGACCAGGCCGGTGACGACCTCCACGAAGGTGGTCTTCCCCGCTCCGTTGTGCCCGATGAGGCCGGTGATCTCGCCGGGGCCCACATCGAGGGTGAAGCCGTCGAGCGCGGTCCGCCCGCCGTAGCGCTTCCTGAGTCCCCGTGCCGCGAGCATGCCGCCCGAACCCTCCGCGTCCATCCCGGACCACCGCCCCCTGAAGTTGATCTACACCGTATAGATCTACAGTGTAGAGGCATGAGCGGGAAACGGGAAGAGATCGTGGAGGCGGCCCTGGCGATCGCCGACGAGCGGGGCCTGGGCGGGGTGTCCATGCGGGCGGTGGCACAGGCGGTCGGCGTCACGCCCATGGCGCTCTACCCGCACGTCAAGGACAAGGCGGGCCTGCTCGACGCGATGCTCGGGCGGCTGCTGGCGAACGTCGGCGAAGCCGCGCCCCAGTTGTCGGGGAGCCAGGACTGGCGGGTCCGCCTGCGGGCGTTCGCCGACACCGCGCGGAGTCTGGCGATGGGTCATCCGTGGGCGGTCACCCTGCTGTTCTCCCGTCCCGCCGTCACCCCTGACGCGGTCGGGACCGTGGACCTGCTCTACGGCGCCCTGCTCGACGCCGGCGTGCCGCCCGGGCAGGTGCCGCGCCTGGAGCGCCTGGTGAGCACCTACGTCCTCGGGTGGATCGCCTCCGAGTCCGGTGGGCGGTTCGGCCCGGGCGATCCGCGCGGCGTGCGCGGGAGGGCCGGCGATGCGTTCCCCGCGCACGCCGCGGTCGCGGACTGGCTCCTGCCCCCGGTCGACTGGGACGCGGAGTACGCCGCCGACCTCGACGACCTGGAGCGGCTGGTCGAGTCGGTGGCGGAGCGCGACGGCTGACGCGGGCGCGCCCTCGCCCCGCGCGTGCGGCGGCGCGGAGGGCGGGGGCGCGGCGGGTCAGTTCACCGGGAGGAGTTCGGGCCTCTCGGGCTCGGGCGCGGGGGTGCCGCGCCACGGGACGTAGAACGGGTTGCGGACGCAGGCGGACAGGACCTCGCTCCTGGTCGCCTTGTCGACCGGGCAGGCGCCGACGATGAAGCGCCGCGCGATGCCGCCGGCGAAGGCGACCTCGTGCTGCGCGGCCCACTTGTGGGTGTCGCCGATCGTGGCGTTGACGTCGATCCCGCCGGGAGCGTCGACGTAGTAGTTGTAGGCGGACTTCCACTGCTTGTAGAGGTCGTGGTCGTAGCTGGTGCTGACGAACGGCGAGGGCTGGTTGACCTCGACGTAGGCGGCGAGGTCGTACTGCCCGTCCAGCGGGGCCTTCGGGTGGAAGCCGTCGTGGAAGACGACGGAGGGCGCGCGGCCGTCTGCGCGGTACAGCTCATCGCAGGTGCCGCGGTAGGTCGGCGGGTCCGGAACGATGCGGTGGACGTCGACGCTGCGGTCGGCCGCGGCGTAGAGGGGGTCGCCGACGGTGGGGCAGAAGGCCGCCGCCGCGGCCGCTTCGGGCACCCTGACCGTGTCCGCGGCGGCGGTCGCCGGACCGGCGGAGGTCTGAGTGGCGAGGATGGCGGTCAGGATCAGCGCGCCGGCCGCGGCGAGCGACCTGACTCGGTTCATGATCATGGAAGGCAGCGTGCCGGTCGCCGGCCCCGCCGCCGCGGACCGTCACCCGATCGTCGGCGCGTCCTCCTGTACGGGGGACCGTACGCCGCTTCGGGCAACCGGAGTTGGCCGCTCCGGCGGCCCCCGCGGGCACCGCATGCCGGCCGGGCGGAAGGATGCGGGGATGAACCGTTCCGCCGTACTCGCCCGGCTGCTCGCGGATGCCGCGCGCGGCGCCTTCCCCCCGCCCGACGGGAGCGTCACCTTCGTGCCGCAAACGTCCGCACGCGACTGCGGGGTGATCGCGTTCACCGCGCACACCGTGGTCTTCGCGGACCTCGACGCGGACGAGGACGCCGGATCCAGCGGGGGCGTGGGCGCGCTGCGGTCGCTGCTGCCGCCGGAGGACCTCTCCGCGCCGCTCAACCCGCCCTTCCTCAGCGCTCTTTCGGCCCGCACCGGCCGTCACGTCAACAACATCGACGTCCTCATGACGGCCGGGCCGCTGCCCGGGCCGCCGCCCGGTCCCGCCCTGCGGGAGACCGCCGACCGTTCGCACCCGCGGATCGTACGGGCGCTGAGGCACCGCGACGAGGTGCGGGCCTGGTCGCTCCCGGGTGGGACGCTCCTGCTGGGCCGCGGCGTCGCGGGGCGCTGGGAGACGGCGGTGGAGGTCGAGCCGGGCGCCCGCGGGCGGGGACTGGGGCGGACCCTCGCTGTCGCGGCGCGCCATCTGGTGCCCGGCGGCGGGCCGTTGTGGGCGCAGGTGGCGCCGGGCAACGCGGCGAGCCTGCGGGCGTTCCTCGCCGCGGGATTCACCCCGGTCGGAGCCGAGGCCCTTCTGGTGCGGGCCCCGCACGCGCCGGACGAGTGAGCGCCCGCCAGGACCCGTCGGGCTCACCGAGATGCGGTGCGCTGGTACTTGGCGGTCGCTCAGACCACCGGGACCGCCCAAGGGATCATGATCCAGACGGTCTTGCCGCCGTCGCAGGTCGGGATGATGCGCAACTTGCCGCCGGACTCGGCGATGAGGTGGCGGACGATCACCATCCCCCGCCCGTTGTCCTGCTGGACCGCGCCGGGCAGGCGCTGCGGCCAGCGGGGATGCGAGTCGGTGACGCCGATGTGCAAGTGCTCCGCGCGCTCCAGGCGAAGGTCCACGGTGAAGTTCGGCGACAGACCGGACGTGTGCAGCACGGCGTTGGTGGCGAGTTCGGAGACGACCAGACGGACCGAGTCCAGCGCCGGCGCGGCGGGCGGCAGCCCCCACTCGGCGAGCCGCGCGCACACGTAGGCCCGGGCCGCGGACACCGACGCGGGATCACTCGGCAGGGTGAGGGTTGCTTCCTGAAGGTCGGCCATGACGACGCTGTTCCCTTTCCCGCCGGGCCGGCCACCGTGGCGTACGTGGTTCCGTACGATCGGGTCCGGATGCGGCTGATTCGCGCCAGAGTGTCATCCATCGTGCCGCCATAAGCGACCGAGGGCAGTGCAATGCATATATCTGTCGCTCAAAACGGTGAACTCTGCTACGTGAGAACGCATTTGGTCGGCACACTGGCGTATCGCAGTGTTCGTGGTGGACGACCGCCGCACCCACTTCAGCCCAGGAGGCACGAGACATCATGGAACGAGTCCCGGCCGTGCGCCGGCGCAGGCTCGGCGAGGAGCTGCGTCGGCTGCGCGATCTGGCCGGACTGACCAGCGGGGAGGCGGCCCGGCTGGCCGGCTGGCACCAGTCGAAGGTCAGCCGGATCGAGACCGGCCGCAGCAGCGTACTCGCCGAGGACGTGGCGGTGCTGCTGGACGTGTACGCGGTGCGCGACCGCGACCTGCGCGACCTGCTGGCGACGCTGGCCGGCCGCGGCTACCAGCGCGGCTGGTGGCACGACTTCCGCGACGTACTGCCCACGGAGTACCGCGACTTCATCACCCTGGAGACCGGCGCGAGCCGGGCCCGCTCGATGGAGAACAGCGTGGTGCCGGGACTGCTCCAGACCCCGGCGTACGCCCGCGCGCTGACCCGGGACGTGATGCCGCACCTGAGCGAGCGCGAGGTGGACGCGCTCGTCGACGTCCGGATAGCCAGGCAGGCCGTGCTGCGGCAGGACCGCCCGCTGGAGTTGTGGGCGGTGCTCGACGAGTCGGTGCTGCGGCGGTGGGTGGGCGGCCGGGAGGTGATGGCCGAGCAGTTGCTGCGGCTGCGCGAGGCGATGGAGCTGCCGCAGGTACGGCTGCAGGTGCTGCCCTTCGCAGCCGGCGGACACCAAGGAGTGACTAATTCTTTCGTCATCTTCTCATTTCCGCGCAGTGCGGATCTCGACGTGGTGGTTGTCGACCATTTGACGAGTAGTCTCTACGTCGATCGGAAAGAAGACATCGGGGCGTACGGAGCAGCGTTCGCCCGATTGAGTGGCCGCGCTCTTCACCGGGAGGAGTCGGCCGAAATGATCAACAGCATCCGTAAGGAGGTTTCATGACAACGCTGCCCCGTTTTATTTCCTCCAGCGAGACGCTTAGCGGCGCGAGTTGGCGGCGCAGCAGTCACAGCACCGCCGCGAACAACTGCGTGGAAGCCGCCCGGCTCCCCTCCGGGCTGACCGCGGTTCGCGACTCCAAGGACGTGAGCGGGCCCGCGCTGCTCTTCGCACCGCGGGCATGGGCCGATTTCCTCCGGGAGTTGGCCGAGGACGGTCCGCTCGGCGCGGTCGGGCGGCCGCTCAGCGCGGTGGGGCCGTCGCGGCGATGACATCGACCGCGCGGCGGACCTGACGGCCGGTCAGGTCGCAGCGCGCGGTCAACCGCAGCCGGGAGACCCCGTCCGGCACGGACGGCGGGCGGAAGCAGCCGACCGCCAGCCCCTCGTCCCGGCAGCGCGCGGCCCATGCGAGAGCGCTGCCGGGCGTGGGTGCGCGCACCGACACCACGCAGGCGTCGGGCGCGGTGACGTCCAGACCGCGCTCGGCCAGCAGCCGGTGGAAGTCCCGGGCCACCTGCCGGGCGCGGCCCGCCCGGTCCGGTTCGCGGCGCAGCAGCCGCAGCGCGGCCAGGGCGGCTCCGGCGGCGGCCGGCGCCAGGCCGGTGTCGAAGATGAAGGACCGGGCCGCGTTGACCAGGTGCTCGATCACGACGGCCGGGCCGAGCACCGCGCCGCCCTGGGCGCCGAACGACTTCGACAGGGTGACGGTGCACACCACGTCGGGCGCCCCGGCCAGTCCGGCGGCGTTGGCGCTGCCCCGGCCGCCCTCGCCCATCACGCCGAGGCCGTGCGCGTCGTCCAGCAGCAGCGCCGCACCGTGCGCGCGGCAGGCCGCGACCAGCCCGGCCAGCGGCGCCGCGTCGCCGTCCACGGAGAACACCGCGTCGCTGACCACCAGCGCCCGCGCGTCAGGGTCGCCGTGGCCCTGGTGTCCGTCGGCGTCGCGCGCCGTCCCGTCGTGGAGGCCCTGCAGCGCCTTGCGCACCGCGTCGGGGTCGGCGTGCCGCACCACCTCCGTGGTGGCCTTGGACAGGCGGCAGCCGTCGATGAGGGAGGCGTGGTTGGCGGCGTCCGAGACCAGCAGGGTGCCGGGCCCGGTCAGCGCGGTGATCGCGGCGAGGTTGGCGGCATAACCGGAGGCGAAGACGAGGGCGGCCTCGAAGCCGGTGAAGGCGGCGAGCTCGGCCTCGAGTTCGGCGTGCAGCGCGGTGGTGCCGGTGACCAGGCGGGAGCCGGTGGCGCCGGCGCCCCAGCGCAGGCAGGCGTCCGCGCCGGCCCGTACCACTTCCGGGTGACGGGTCAGGCCGAGGTAGTCGTTGCCGGCCAGGTCGAGCAGCGGCGAGTCGGCCGCGCGGGGCCGCAGTTCGCGGCGCAGGCCCGCGGCACGTCGGACCCGGTCGGCGTCGGCGAGCCACCCGAAGGGGCTTTCGGCAGGTTCCTGCTGCTGAGCTGCGGTGTCCACGGGTAGCAACGTACTGGGTCCGCGGACCGGTACGGAGTGTGGTGATCCACACACTTCGGGCCACCGGTGTTGTGCGGTGCGCTCTTGGCCGGGCCCGCCGCCGTGAGCGAGGATGACGGGCATGGATCTGCTGACGGCACTGGTGGACAAGGGTCTGCGGCGCGAACCGCCGACACGGGACGAGGCGCTGGCGGTTCTCGCGACCTCCGACGACGAACTGCTCGACGTGGTGGCCGCGGCGGGCCGCGTGCGCCGGCAGTGGTTCGGCCGCCGGGTCAAGCTCAACTACCTGGTGAACCTCAAGTCCGGGCTGTGCCCGGAGGACTGCTCGTACTGCTCGCAGCGGCTCGGCTCGCAGGCCGACATCCTCAAGTACACCTGGCTGAAGCCGGACGAGGCCGTCGCGGCGGCCACGGCCGGGGTCTCCGGCGGTGCGAAGCGGGTGTGCCTGGTGGCCAGCGGGCGCGGCCCGACCGACCGCGACGTGGACCGGGTCTCGAAGACCATCGAGGCGATCAAGGAGGGCAACGAGGGCGTGGAGGTGTGCGCCTGCCTGGGCCTGCTCTCCGGCGACCAGGCGGAGCGGCTGCGGGCCGCCGGCGCGGACGCGTACAACCACAACCTCAACACCTCCGAGGGCACGTACGCCGGCATCACCACGACGCACACCTACGACGACCGCGTGGACACGGTGCGGCAGGCGCAGGCGGCCGGGCTGTCGGCGTGCTCGGGGCTGATCGCGGGGATGGGCGAGAGCGACGCGGACCTGGTGGACGTGGTGTTCTCGCTGCGCGCCCTGGACCCGGACTCGGTGCCGGTGAACTTCCTGATCCCGTTCGAGGGCACCCCGCTGGCCAAGGAGTGGAACCTCACCCCGCAGCGGTGCCTGCGCATCCTGGCGATGGTGCGGTTCGTCTGCCCGGACGTCGAGGTGCGGCTGGCGGGCGGGCGGGAAGTGCACCTGCGCACCATGCAGCCGCTGGCGCTGCACCTGGTCAACTCGATCTTCCTCGGCGACTACCTGACGAGCGAGGGGCAGGCCGGCCAGGCCGACCTCGACATGATCACGGACGCGGGCTTCGAGGTGGAGGGCGCGGAGACGACGACGCTGCCGGCCCACCGCCGGGCGGACGGCGACGGGGCCCCGGCCGCCGGGGGCTCCGGCTGCGGGTCGCACGACACGGGATGCGGGTCCTGCGAGCACGGCGAGCCGGCGGCAGCGCGGACCGTCGCCGCCGCGACGTCGGCGCCGGGACCGGCCGCGAGCGCGGGCGCCCGTACGGACCTGGTCGCCGTACGGCGGCGCGGCGCGGGGACGGACCTGCCGCCCAATGCCTGAACCGCTGCCCGCGGACGTGCTGCTGGACCTGGACCGGCAGCACGTCTGGCACCCGTACGGCCCGATGCCCGGCCGCCAGGAGCCGCTGGTGGTCGCGTCGGCCTCCGGCGTCCGGCTGCGGCTGGCCGCACCCGCGGAGGGCCGGACCGAACTCGTCGACGGCATGTCGTCGTGGTGGTCGGCCATCCACGGCTACCGGCACCCGGTCCTGGACGAGGCGGCGCACGCCCAGCTGGACCGGATGAGCCACGTCATGTTCGGCGGGCTGACCCACGAGCCGGCGGTGCGGCTGGCCGCGCGGCTGGTCGAGATCACCCCCGAGCCGCTGCAGCACGTCTTCCTCGCCGACTCCGGCTCGGTGTCGGTCGAGGTCGCGCTCAAGATGTGCCTGCAGTACTGGCGTTCCCTGGGGCGACCGGGCAAGCGGCGGCTGCTGACGTGGCGCGGCGGGTACCACGGCGACACCTGGCAGCCGATGTCGGTGTGCGACCCGGATGGCGGTATGCACCATCTCTGGTCCGGCGTGCTACAGGAGCAGGTCTTCGCGGACGCGCCGCCGCCGGGGTTCGACGCCGAGCCGTCGGCCGCGTACACGGCCCACCTGCGCGGGCTGATCGCACGTCACGCGCACGAGCTGGCCGCGGTCGTCGTCGAGCCCGTCGTCCAGGGCGCCGGCGGGATGGCCTTCCACTCCCCCGCGTACCTGCGGGTGCTGCGGGAGGCGTGCGACGAGCACGACGTGCTGCTCGTCCTGGACGAGATCGCCACCGGGTTCGGCCGCACCGGGCGGCTGTTCGCCGCCGGGCACGCGGGGATCGCGCCTGACGTCATGTGCGTCGGCAAGGCGCTCACCGGCGGATACGTCTCACTCGCCGCGGCCCTGTGCACCTCGCGGGTCGCCGAGGGGATCTCCCGCGGCGAGGTGCCGGTCCTCGCGCACGGCCCGACGTTCATGGGCAACCCGTTCGCCGCCGCCGTCGCCAACGCGTCCCTCGACGTGCTGCTCGCCCAGGACTGGGCGACCGAGGTCAAGCGGATCGAGGCCGGGCTGCGGGACGGGCTGGCCCCGGCCGCCGCGCTGCCCGGGGTGCGCGACGTCCGCGTCCTCGGCGCGATCGGGGTGGTCCAGCTCGACCATCCCGTCGACATCGACGCGGCCACCCGTGCCGCGGTCCGCGCGGGTGTCTGGCTGCGGCCCTTCCGGGACCTGATCTACACGATGCCGCCGTACGTCACCGGCGACGAGGACGTCGCCCGGGTCTGCGAGGCCATCCGCGCGGCGGCCGCCGCCGGGTGACCCGGGCCCCGGGCAACCGGGGCCCTGCCGCATCCCCTCCCCCGGAGGCACGACGCTCGCTCGTCGCGGCCCGCCTCTCCCCGCCCCACCGTGGCGCTCTTCACAAAAACGCCGCAAACGGAACCTGTACCCCCGAACGGGCGTTTCCCGTCATGGACCGGGCGGGAAGGGCCGGCACGGCAGGAGCCGGGCACGGGAGAGGCAGGCAAGGGCTGGCATGGACGACAGGCAGGTCGATGACGAGCAACCGAAGGAGCAGCCGGAGGCGACCCCCTCGGGCACGCCGAAGGACAAGCCGCTCGACCTGAGCGTCCCGCAGGTGGCCGGGAGCGCCGTCGCCGCGGTCGTGGCCGCCAAGCTCGCCTCCAACCTGGGCGTCTACGGGACCATCATGGGCGCCGGCGTGGTCAGCGCCCTGGGCACCTGCGGCGGCTCGATCTTCCACTACGTCTTCCGGCGCACCGGCCGGCACGTGCACGAGGTCGCCGTCCAGGCCCGGCCCAGGGTCACGCTGCCGACGCTGCACCTGCCGACCCTCCACTCCGGCGACGCCCCCTCCGCCCTCCTCACGAAGACCGCCATCCAGCGGTCCGGCGGACACGGTCCGGACGACACCCGGGCACGTCTCGCGACCGACCCCACCGCGAGCTTCGACCCCGCCGACCCCGACCGCACCGCGCTGCTCCCCGACCACGCCTCCCCGATCACCGACCCGACCGCGCTGCTCCCGCCGAGCGAGCCGACCGGGCTGCTCCCTGCGGCCGAACCCGAGCACCTCCCCGGCGACGTCACGGACGCGACGCGGCTGCTCGCGGCCACCGGGCCGGTCCCCACGCGGACCGGCCCGCTGTGGCAGCCGCCCGCCGACGGCGAGTTCAGCGCGGGCACGCTCCACCGTGCCCGCGGGCGCGGGTGGAAGCGCCCGGTGGTCGCGGTCGTGATCGCCTTCGGCCTGGCCATGGGCGGGATCACGGCATACGAGGCGACCTCCGGCAGGAGCATCAGCGGGTCCGGCGGCACCACCGTCGGCGACGTCTTCTCCGGCGGCGGCTCGTCGCACCACACGACCACGCCCTCGGGCGGCGACCCGACCGGCACCCCCACGCCCTCCGGCAGCGCGACCCGGAGCGGCGGGGACGCCCCGTCCCGGCCGGACCATCCGCAGTCGGGTGCCCCCAGCACGGCGCCCGAGCACAGCGGGCAGCCGACGCCCACGCAGACCCCCTCCTCCCCGTCGAATCCCGGCGGCGGCGACGGGACCGGGACAGGCAGCACCTCCGGCTCGGGTGGCGGCGCGAGCCAGTCCCCCACCCCCCACTCGACGTCCACGGCCACGCCCTCCCCCGGCGGTGACGGCCTCACGCGGAACCCGGCGTCGGGCCAGGACAGCAGCACGTCCCAGCCGTAGGACGTGGAGCCGGCCCAAGGGCCGTCCGCCCGCGCGGTCTTGGTCCCCGCCTCGACCGGGCCGGCCCCGCGCACGCGCCGCGCGGTACGCAGCGGTACCGCCCCCGCCGGGCCCGGCATGGCACCCTCAGGGCGGGGCGGGGTCGGAGCGCGGCGATGTCGAGGAGCGTGCGGTGTCCCAGGACCGGCTGCCAGACGGCCCCCCGGCGCCGCCGCCCGCCGAGGGTGGCGAGCCGGTCGCCGCCCAGGAGCGACGGCTCAAGCACCGCCTGGGCTTCTGGGGCCTGACCGCGATCGGCTTCTCCAACATCCTCGGCTCGGGCTGGCTCTTCGCCGCCATGTTCGCCGCCCAGATCGCCGGCCCCGCCTCGCTGCTGTCCTGGGTGGGCGCCGGGCTGCTCAGCGCGCTGGTGGCCCTGGTGATGGTGGAACTCGGCGCGTCCCGGCCGGAGGGCGGCGGAACCGTCCGCTGGCCGCTGTACGCCAGCGGGCGCCTGGTCGGCACCATGGTGGGCTGGTCCGTACTGCTGTCCGTCGGAGGCACGGCCGCCGAGATCACCGCGATCATGCAGTACAGCGCCCACTACCTGCCGCGCCTGTACAACGGCCACACCCTCAGCGCCTCCGGACTGGGACTGGCGCTCGGCGTGAGCGTGGTGCTGACGTCGCTCAACTGGTTCGGCGTCCAGCTCTTCGCGCGGGTCAACAACGCGGTGTCGGTGTTCAAGGTCGTGGTGCCGACGATCACCGTGATCGCGCTGTTCGCCTCCGGACTGCACACCGGCGACCGGCTGACCTCGCACGGCGGCTTCGCCCCGTACGGCTACGCGGCCTGCCTCAGCGCGCTGTCCGCCGGCGGCATCGTCTACTCCGTCAACGGCTTCCAGGCCCCGCTGGACTTCTCCGGCGAGGCGCGCGACCCGCGCCGGACCATGCCGTCCTCGGTGCTGGCCGGCATCGGGCTGTCGGTCGCGATGTACCTCGCCCTCCAGCTGGCCTTCCTCTACGCGGTACCGGAGCGGCTGCTCGGCAACGGATGGAAGGGCGTCGACTTCGACTCGCCGTTCGGCCAGCTGGCACTGCTGCTCAACCTCCAGTGGCTGTCCAGCCTGCTCTACGTCGACGCGGTGATCTCCCCGGGCGGCTCGGCCTACGTGGGGGTGGCGATCGACTCCCGGCACACGTACGCGCTCGCGAAGAACGGCCTGCTGCCGCGCACCGTCATGCAGGTGGACCGGCGCTTCGGCACCCCGAACCGGGCGCTGGCACTGAACCTCGCGGTGATCGTGGTGTTCCTGCTGCCCTTCGGCGGCTGGCAGAACATCGTCAGCGTCATGGGCGACATGTATCTGCTGATCTACGCGTCCTCCTCGGTGGCCGCGGCCGTCTTCCTGTTCAGCCCCCGCGACCGGCTCCCCGGCTGGGTGCCCGGGCTGCGCGCGATCGCCCCGGTGGCCTTCGTCATCTCCGGGGAGTTCGTCTACTGGTCCGGCTGGCACGATCTGCGCCTGGCGCTGCCGCTGGTGCTCGGCGGGCTGCTCCTCTTTCTCTTCCTGCGGCGACAGGAGTCCCGCGCCACCCTGCGCCGGGAACTGGGCGACGGCGCCTGGCTGGTGGTCTACCTGGCCGCGCTCACGCTGCTGTCCTGGCTGGGTACCTTCGGCGGGTCCGGCCGGCTGCGGGCCCCCTGGGACTCCGTCACGGTCGCCGTGCTCGCGCTGGCCGTCTTCTGGTGGGCGGTCACCGCGGGTGTCCGCCGGCTGGACCGCGGCTGAGACGCCGCCGCCCGCACCGGGATCCGGCCCGCGGCCGGGACCCGTTTGCGGGAGGTGGGGGGTGGGCGGGCATGCTGGGGGTCTTTCCGAGGGGAGTTGCGAGCATGGCGATCGTCGTGGTGACCGGGACGGGGACCGAGGTGGGGAAGACCGTGGCGACGGCCGCGGTCGCCGCCGCCTCGCTGTCGCAGGGGCTGAGCGTGGCGGTGCTCAAGCCCGCGCAGACCGGGGTGTCGCCGAGCGAGCCCGGGGACGCCGCGGAGGTGGCGCGGCTGGCCGGCGAGGTGACCGCGGTGGAACTGGCGCGCTACCCCGAGCCGTTGGCACCCGCGACGGCCGCGCGGCGCTCGGGGCGCCCCGCGGTGGGCCCGGAGGAGATCGCGGAGGCGGCGGCGAAGCTGTCCGCCGTGCACGACGTGGTGCTGGTGGAGGGCGCCGGGGGCCTGCTCGTCCGCTACGACGAGAAGGGCTCCACGCTGGCGGACGCGGCGGCCCTGCTGCACGCCGGGATGCTGCTGGTCGCACCGGCGGGCCTGGGCACGCTGAATGCGACCGCGCTGACCGCGGAGGCGATGCGGGCCCGCAAGCTCACCTGTCTCGGTGTGATCATCGGCAGCTGGGCGGCCGACCCGGGGCTCGCCGAGCGCTGCAACGTCGCCGACCTGCCGGTGGCGGCGGGCTCGCCGCTGCTCGGCGCGCTGCCTGAGTCGGCCGCGGCCCTGTCGCCCACCGTGTTCCGGACCGCTGCCCGCGACTGGCTCGCCCCGCAGTTGGGCGGCGTGTGGGACGCGGCGGGCTTCGGGCAGGTCTACGGGAGGCCCGAGCTGCCCGCGCAGGGGTGAGCGCCCGGCGGCACGCGGCGCCGGGCACGACCGACGAGCGGGGCCGGGCGTGGCCGGACCTGGCCTGACCGGGTCACGTCCGGCCGGCCCGGTTCAGCGGGTCCAGGCGCGCAGTTCCCGGGCGATCCGGTCGACGCCGACCCCGCCGGCCTTGACCAGGCGCGCCAAGTCGCGGACCTGCTCGGGCGACGTGGTCACCTTCAGCCCCTCCGCGACGAGGTAGGCGTAGGCCACGGCGGTGGCGAACAGCGCGTTGGACCGCTCCAGCGCCGGCACGTGCACCAGCAGTTGGAGCAGCGCGGCGGCCCGCAGGTGCTCGTCGCCGTAGACGGGGCGGCCGAATATCTCGGCGCGGTGCCGGCTGACCGCGGCCACCAGCGCGCCCCAGTCGGTGACCTGGGGATCTCCCGGCGTGTTGTGTTCGGCGACCATCAGCAGCCAGGCGAGGTCGACGCGCAGGGTCAACGGGTGCCTTCGGCCGGCTGGGCGGGAGTGCCGAACTCCTCGTCGAAGACCGCTTCGTATCGCCTCATGAAGTCGGCGGCGGCCTGGACGAACGCCCGGCCGTTCTCCCCTTCGTCCTGCTGGACGAGTTCCTCGATGTAGCGGTTCACGCTGATGCCGCGCTGCGAGGCGCGCTCCCGCGCCGTCTCCGCCGTGGCTTCTTCCACCCGCACGTTCAACTGGGTCTTCGCCATGCGTCCACGCTAGCGCTCGGGCGCTAGTAGCGGCAAGAGCGCCCTCGGGGGACGCGCGGGCCGGCGCCGCGCGGCGCCTCCGGGTGCCGCGCCGGGTGGTCTCCCACGGCCCCGCCGGTGTCTCGCATCGCGGAATTCCGTCGCCGCCCCGGCGGGGGGCTGCTTGGCTGGATGGCGTGAACGACCTTCGCATACGGCCCGCCGCGGCGGCGGACGCCGGAAACGTCCTGGCCTTCTGGCGGGTGGCCGCCGAGGGCACGAGCATCAGCGACGACGAGGCGGGGGTGACCGCGCTGCTGGCGCGGGACCCGGAGTCGCTGCTGCTCGCCGAGCGGGACGGCCTGCTGGTCGGGTCGGTGATCGCCGGGTTCGACGGGTGGCGCTGCCACCTGTACCGGCTCGCCGTGCACCCGGACGCGCGCCGCCAGGGAGTGGCCCGCGCGCTGCTGGAGGCGGCGGAGGTGCGCTTCCTCGCGCTGGGCGGGCGGCGCGGCGACGCGATGGTCCTGCAGGCGAACGCCCGCGCGCAGCACGCCTGGCGGGCGGCCGGCTACGGACCCGAGGAGCACTGGCGGCGCTGGACGAAGCCGCTGGCCTGAGCGGGCCCGAGCCGGCCCGGCGATCTGTGGCGGCGGCCTGGAGCGGCGGCCGCGCCCGCCTTCGGGCGGGATCGCGGTCGTACCGGCGGACCGCCGTGCCGTGCGGGCGCGCGGACCCTGGCCGATCATGGGACCGAGGTGTTCCGATGACCGAAACGCTCCTGGTGGCGGTGGCCCTGCTGCTCACCTTCGTCTGCGGCGTGTTCGTCGCGGCGGAGTTCTCGCTGACCACCGTCGAGCGCGGCGACCTGGAGCGCGCCAGCCGGGACGGGCAGCGCGGCGCGGCGGCGGCGCTGTCCGCGGTCCGTTCGCTGACCCTGCAACTGTCGGGCGCGCAGCTCGGCATCACCGTGACCGGGCTGATCATCGGCATGCTGGCCGAGTCGTCGGTCGCCAAGCTGCTGCGCGGTCCGCTGCGCGCCGCCGGGCTGCCGTCGTCCGCGGCCGCCTCGCTGGCACTGGTGCTGGGCACGGCGCTGTCCACCGTGGCGCTGATGGTGATCGGCGAGCTGGTACCGAAGAACTGGGCGATCTCCCGCCCGCTGGACGTCGCCAAGGCGGTCGCGGCCCCGCAGCGCGCCTTCACCACGGCGTTCGGGCCGCTGATCCGGCACCTGAACAACGCCGCGAACCGGGTGCTGCGCCGCATGGGCCTGGAACCGGCGGAGGAACTGGCCTCCGCCCGCGGCCCCCAGGAGCTGCGCGCGCTCGCCCGGCACTCGGCGAAGGCCGGCGCCCTGGAGCCGGACACCGCCGAACTGTTCGTCCGCACCATCGGCCTGGCGGACCTGACCGCGCAGAACGTGATGACGCCCCGGGTCCAGGTCACCGCGCTGGAGGCGAGCGCCACCGCCGAGGACGTCGCGAACGCCACCCGCGCCACCGGGCTGTCCCGCTTCCCGGTCTACCGCGAGTCCCTCGACACGGTGATCGGCACCGTGCACATCAAGGACGTACTCGCGGTCCCCGCCGACCGCAGGCCCCGGCTGCCGGTCACCCAGCTGCTGCGCGAGCCGCTGCTCGTCCCGGACTCCCTGGCCGTGGACCGGCTGCTCGACCGGTTCTCCAGCCGCCGGTCGATGGCCGTGGTGATCGACGAGTACGGCGGCACCGCCGGCGTAGCGACGCTGGAGGACATCGTCGAGGAGGTGGTCGGCGAGGTGCGCGACGAGCACGACCCGGTGGAGCTGCCCGACCTGCTCTTCCTGCGTGAGGACCCGCTGGGCCGGCGGGTCTACGACGCCGACGGCGCCGCGCGTACCGAGGACCGCCTGGAGCGGATCGGCCTGCACGTGCCGGACGGGCCGTACGAGACGCTGGCCGGGCTGATCGCGCACCGGCTCGGCCGGATCCCGGAGCGCGGCGACGTGCTCGAGGTGGAGGGCTGGCGGATCGAGGTGAGCGACGCGAGCGGCCGGCGCGCGGCACGGGCCCGGCTGGTCTCCCCGCCGCTCGGCGCCGGTCCGGGCGGCGGCGAGGCCACCGGGGGCAGGAGGCCCGCCCGGTGACCGCCGTCCAGCTCGTGGTCGGCCTGCTCACCCTGGTGGTCAACGGCTTCTTCGTCGGCGCCGAGTTCTCGCTGATCACGGTACGCCGCGACCAGGTCGAGCCGCGCGCGGAGGCCGGCGACCGGCGGGCGCACCGGGTGCTGTGGGGCCTGGAGCACGTCTCCCCGCTGCTCGCCGCCGCCCAACTCGGCATCACCGCCTGCACGCTGGTGCTCGGCATCGTCGCCGAGCCGGCCATCACCCATCTGCTGGAGCCGCTGTTCCACCTGCTGCACGTCCCGCACGGTGCGGTGCACCCGGTGTCCTTCGTGATCTCGCTGGCGGTCGCGACCTACCTGCACATGCTGTTCGGGGAGATGGTGCCGAAGAACATCGCGCTCGCCGACCCGGTGCGTTCGGCCCTGCTGCTCGGGCCGCCGCTGGTGGCGCTGACCCGGGCCCTGCGCCCGCTGATCTTCGCGATCAACACGCTGGCCAACCTGGGGCTGCGGCTGGTGCGGGTGGAGGTGCGCACGGAGGTCGCGGCGGTGTTCTCCGACGACGAGTTGTCGCGGATGGTGGTGGACGCGGGCGCGGCCGGGCTGCTCGACGAGCGGGCCGCCGAGCGGCTGCGGGACGCGCTGGAACTCGGGCGGCGGCCGGTCGGCGAGATCGTGGTGCCGCCGGACCGGGTGGTGCGCGCCCGGCTCGGCGTCACCGCGGAGGAGCTGGAGGCCCTGAGCGCCCGGTCCGGCTTCTCCCGCTTCCCGGTCGCCGACGACGACGGGCGGGTGCTCGGCTACCTCCACGTCAAGGACGCCCTGGACGCCGAGCCGCGCGACGCGCCCTTCCCGCGCTCCGCGCTGCGCCGCATCACCCGGGTCGGCGCGGCGACCCCCCTCGACGACGTCCTCACCGCGATGCGGGCCGGGCGCGCCCACCTCGCCGCCGTCGTCGACGCGGACGGGCGCGGGGTCGGCCTCGTCACCATGGAGGACGTCCTGAAGAAGCTGGTGGTGCGCGGCCGGACCTGACCGGCGCCGCGCACCGCGGGTACGGCGAGGTCCCGCCGCGACTCGAGGCGGCGCGCGGGTACGATCAGCGGGCCATGCGGACCCCAGCCACGTACACCAGCCTCGTCACCGTCGGAGACTCCTTCACCGAGGGGATGTCGGACCTGCTGCCCGACGGTTCCTACCGGGGCTGGGCGGACCTGCTCGCGGGGCGGCTGGCGGCGGCCGCGGCGCGGGGGGACGGCGGCGCCGGCCTGCGGTACGCCAACCTCGCGGTGCGCGGGAAGCTGATCCGGCAGATCGCCGACGAGCAGGTGGACGCGGCGGCCGCGATGCGCCCCGACGTGATCACCCTGGTCGGCGGGCTCAACGACGTGCTGCGGCCGGGCTGCGACGTGGCCGCGGTGTGCGCGGCGCTGGAGAGTTGCGTGCAGCGCCTCGCCCCGGCCTGCGACCGCCTCGTGCTGATGCGCAGTCCGATCAGGCGCGGCCCGGTCGCGACGCGGTTCCTGCCGCGGATGGTGGAGCTGTTCGACTTCGTGGACGACCTGGCGGCGCGGTACGGCGCGGTCGTCGTCGACCTGTACGGCGCGCACGTCCTCGGCGACGCGCGGATGTGGGCCGAGGACCGGCTGCACCTCACCGCCGAGGGCCACGCGCGCGTGGCGGAAGCGGTCTGGCAGGCCCTGGGCCTGCCTCCGGAGTCGGACTGGACCCGCCCGCTGCCCCCGGAGGTGCGCGCCGGGTGGACCGCCCGCCGCGTCTCCGACCTGCGCTTCACCCGCGCCCACCTGCTGCCGTGGATCGGCCGCCGCCTGACCGGCCGCTCCAGCGGTGACGGCCGCAGCCCCAAGCGCGCACACCTGCTCCCCTACCTCGCGCCGTCCCCCACCACCTCGGCCCCGGCACCGGCCGACAGCGCGGCCGTCCCCGCGACCGACGCCTGACGCCCGCCCGGGGGCCCGTCCCGCCGCGTGAGCGCGGGACCGAACCGCGGCCGTCTCCGCGGGGGGCGGCGCCGGGTTCGCCGCCGTACGGGCCACCCCTCACGACCAGTAGAATCTCCACACGTGACAGCCAAGCCGCGTATCCCGAATGTCCTCGCCGGTCGCTATGCCTCCGCGGAGCTGGCCGCGCTGTGGTCGCCCGAGCAGAAGGTGGTCCTGGAGCGCCGGCTCTGGCTCGCCGTGCTGCGGGCGCAGGCGGACCTGGGCGTCGACGTGCCGCCGCAGGCGATCGCGGACTACGAGCGGGTGCTGGAACAGGTCGACCTCGAGTCGATCGCGGAGCGCGAGAAGGTCACCCGGCACGACGTGAAGGCCCGCATCGAGGAGTTCAACGCGCTCGCCGGGCACGAGCAGGTCCACAAGGGCATGACCTCGCGCGATCTGACCGAGAACGTCGAGCAGTTGCAGATCCGGCTGTCCCTGGAGCACGCCCGGGACCGTACCGTCGCGGTGCTCGCCCGGCTCGGGCAGCTCGCGGGCCAGTACGGCGAGCTGGTGATGACCGGCCGCTCGCACAACGTGGCGGCGCAGGCGACCACCCTCGGCAAGCGCTTCGCGACGGCCGCCGACGAGCTGCTGGTGGCGTTCGGGCGGATCGAGGAGCTGCTGAACCGGTACCCGCTGCGCGGCGTCAAGGGCCCGGTCGGTACCGCGCAGGACATGCTGGACCTGCTCGGCGGGGACAGCGCCAAGCTCGCCGACCTGGAGCAGCGGATCGCCGACCACCTCGGCTTCTCGCGGGCGTTCAGCTCCGTCGGCCAGGTCTACCCGCGCTCGCTGGACTACGAGGCGGTGACCGCGCTGGTGCAGCTCGCCGCCGCGCCGTCCTCGCTGGCGAAGACGATCCGGCTGATGGCCGGGATCGAGCTGGTCACCGAGGGCTTCAAGCCGGGCCAGGTCGGTTCCTCGGCGATGCCGCACAAGATGAACACCCGGTCCTGCGAGCGTGTCAACGGCCTGATGGTGGTGCTGCGCGGCTACGCCTCGATGACCGGCGAGCTGGCCGGCGACCAGTGGAACGAAGGCGACGTGTCCTGCTCGGTGGTGCGCCGGGTGGCGCTGCCGGACGCGTTCTTCGCGTTCGACGGCCTGCTGGAGACCTTCCTGACGGTGCTGGACGAGTTCGGCGTGTTCCCGGCGGTGGTGGCGCGCGAACTCGACCGCTACCTGCCGTTCCTGGCCACCACGAAGGTGCTGATGGGCGCGGTGCGGGCCGGGGTGGGCCGGGAGGCGGCGCACGAGGCGATCAAGGAGAACGCGGTCGCGTCGGCCCTGGCGATGCGGGAGCAGGGCACCGAGCGCAACGAGCTGCTGGACCGGCTCGCCGCCGACGACCGGATCCCGCTGGACCGGGCCGCGCTGGACGCGCTGATGGCCGACCGGCTGTCCTTCACCGGTGCGGCGGCCGAGCAGGTCGCCGAGGTGGCCGGGCGGGTCGAGGAGGTCGTCAAGGCGTACCCGCAGGCGGCGGCGTACCGGCCGGGGGCGATCCTCTGACACCCGAGCAGCTGGCCGAGGCCCGTACCCGCACGCTGCGGGACGTGGTCGGGCCCGGCCTGCGGGTGCTGTTCTGCGGGATCAACCCCGGGCTGATGTCGGCCTACCAGGGTCGGCACTTCGCCCGCCCGGGCAACCGGTTCTGGCCGGCGCTGCATGCCTCGGGCTTCACCCCGCGCCGGTTCGCGCCGGCGGAGCAGGACCAGGTCCTCGCGCTCGGCTTCGGCCTGACGAACGTGGCCCCGCGGGCGACCGCGCGGGCCGACGAGCTGACCGCCGAGGAGCTGGTCGCCGGCGGCAGGTCGCTGACCGCGAAGGTGGCGCGGCACCGGCCGGAGTGGCTGGCGGTGCTGGGCGTGACCGCGTACCGCGTCGCGTTCGCCGACAAGCACGCGTCGGTCGGCCCGCAGGAACGGACCCTGGGCGGCGCCCGCGTCTGGGTACTGCCCAGTCCCAGCGGCCTCAACGCGCACTGGTCGCCCACCGCACTGGCCGAGGAGTTCGCCCGGCTGCGCGCGGCGGCCTTCCCGGCGGACCGCGCCGAACTCGACGGAAGCGGCCTCGCCGAACCGGCCGCGGGGGGCGTCGCGAGGCACCTCGCGGGGCCTGCCGCGGAAGCGGTGCCCGGGCCGTAGTCCGGGCACGTCCGTGCTGGTCGTACGGTGTCCGGGGGCAGGACGTACGGGGCGCGGCAGGCGTCCGGGGGCGGCTCCCGGGGCACGGCGCGGAGGACGGGTTCCGGCGGCACTCGCCGCGCGGCCCCGCGCCGGGTACGATCCGCGACACAGGTACAGGCTGGGAGGACACACCTTGGAGCGCCTCACCGGCGGGGACCCGTCCCTGCTCCGGCGGATCAACTCCGCGGTCGTCCTCCATGCGTTGCGCGGAGCGCAGACCCCGACCCTGACCGAACTCGTGCACGACACGGGGCTGTCCCGGCCCACGGTCGAGGGCGTCATCGAGGGGCTGACGGAGTCCGACCTGGTGGTGGAGGTCGCGCCCGAGCCGGGTGACACGCGCAAGCAGGGCCGGCCCGCCCGCCGCTTCCGCTTCCATGCCGAGGCCGGGCACCTGCTGGGCATCGAGATCGGCGCGCACCAGGTGCGCGCGGTCCTCTCCGACCTCAGCGGCCAGGTACTGGACTCGCTCGGCCACCAGGTCGCGGAGTCGGCCGGAGCCGACGACCGGATCGACCGGGTCCGCGGCACCGTCGCGGACCTGCTGCGCAGGGCCGGCGTGGCCCGCAGCACCCTGTGGGCGGTGGGCGTGGGCAGTCCCGGCATCGTGGAGGCGGGCGGCGAGGTGCGGTTGGGCACCGCGCTGCCGGGCTGGACCGGGCTGGCCCTCGGTGAGCGCCTGCAACGCTCCTTCCGCTGCCCGGTGTTGGTGGAGAACGACGCCAACGTGGCCGCGGTCGCCGAGCACTGGAAGGGCGCCGCGGTCGGCACGGACGACGTCGTCTTCGTGCTCGCCGGGCTGAGCCCGGGCGCGGGCTCGCTGATCGGCGGCCGGCTGCACCGTGGTTTCGGCGGCGCGGCCGGGGAGATCGGCGCGCTGCACCTGCTGGGCCGCGAGGTGACGCCCGAGCACCTGCTGTCGACCACCGGGACGCCGCTGCACCCGCTGGACGAGCCCGCCGTGGAGCGGGTGTTCGCGCTGGCCCGCGAGGGCGACGTGCAGGCCAAGGACGCGCTGGACCGCTTCCTGCGCCGGCTGGTGCACGACGTGGCCGCGCTGGTGCTGGCGATCGACCCGGAGCTGGTGGTGATCGGCGGCTGGGCGGCCGGGCTCGACGGCGTACTGGAGCCGCTGCGCTCGGAGTTGGCGCGCTACTGCCTGCGGCCTCCGAACGTGGTGCTCTCCGCGCTGGGCCAGGAGGCGATCGCCACCGGGGCGTTGCGGCTGGCGCTCGACCACGTGGAGGAGCAGTTGTTCGCGGTCGAGCAGTCGTCGCTGCCGCGGCGCTGACCGCACGGCGCGCACCTACGGGTGGACCGGGGGGAGTTGGGCCCGCGCGGGCCTTCCCGCCCCGACCCGGCCCCGCTCCCGGCCCGCCCTCGCCCCTGACACGGCTGCGGCCCGCCCCCGTGCACGACGGGAGCGGGCCGAACGCGGCCGGATGCGGGCGCGTGGAGAGAGCGGGCGGGCGACGGGTCCGCGGGGTGCGGCCCCGGCCGGTCAGGACGCCTGGCGGCGCCCGGGCTGCTCGTGCATGACCTCCAGCGCACCGGAGTCGCCGAAGGTGAGCCGGCAGGTGTCGGCGCGGTAGGTCGCGACCGAGGCGGCGGCGACGCGCCCCTGCGCGTAGTAGCGGGTGGTCACCACCAGGACGGGCGCGCCCGGCAGCCGGTCGAGCTGCTTCGCGTCCTCGGCACGGGCCGAGCCCAACTCGACGGCGCGGTCCTCGCCTTCGAGCTCCAGGGAGTGCAACTCGTCCAGCACGGCGGGGGCGTGCTCGGCGGGAGTGAGCAGCGTCGACAGCCCGGGCACCGACGCGGGCGGCACGTAGAGCAGTTCGGTGGCGACCGGCTGCCCCTGCGTGACCCGCTCGCGGCGCACGGTGTGCACGGCCTGCTCGGGGTCGGTGCCGAGCAGCGCCGCGATCGGCGCGGGGGCGACCGCCTCGACGCAGCCGATCGTGGTCCACGCGTCACGCACGGCGCCGGGCCAGACGTTCGCCGACGGTCCGACGGCCACGCCGATCCGGGGCGGCGCCACGGTGGTGCCGACGCCGCGCCGGCGCTGCAGGCGGCCTTCCAGCTCCAGCTGTTCGAGCGCCTGGCGCAGGGTCGCGCGGGCGACCCCGAAGCGCGCGGCGAGGTCCCGCTCGTTGGGCAGGATCTCGCCGACCTCGAACTCCGAGTCGAGTGCGTCGTTCAGCACGGTCTTGAGGTGCCAGTACTTCGGCTCCTGCACAGCTTCGAGCTGCGTGGTCCCCACCCTGTCCTCGCAATCGCCGGGGCTGTGACCGCCGGGGCCCCGGCCGGGTCACGCGTTGTTCAGGCTTGTTTCCGAACCCGTGTTTATTAAAGGTCCTTGCACTACTAGGACGATAGAGGCGCATCGCAAACTTGGTCAAGACCAATCCTCGAACCCGCCCATGCCCGGCGGAACCGGATACATGAGGCGTTCATACGATGTTGACGGCGCGCTGCGGTAGCGTTCGTGATCTTTGCGGGACGACCGGGGACGGCGCGCCACGCACGGGGTACGGCGCACGGCGCACGGACGGCGACGGCCACGCAGGGTGGACGGCGCGAACGGCACAGCGAGGAGCGGGGCGATGGAGCAGGTCACGGTGGTCACCGGTGGCAGCCGCGGTATCGGGGCGGCGGTGGCGCTGCGTCTGGCGTCGGCGGGCCACCAGGTCGCGATCGGCTACGAGCGGGCGCAGGAGGCGGCCGAGGAGGTGGCCCGGCAGATCCGCGACGGCGGCGGGACCTGCATGGTGCACCAGGTCGACACCAGCGACGAGCAGCAGGTCGACGCCTTCTTCGGCGCGGTGCGCGAGACGCTCGGCCCGGCCACCGGCCTGGTGAACAACGCGGGCATCACCGGCCCGCTCGGCCGGTTCGCCGAGACCCCGGTCGAGGTGATGCGCCGGGTGGTGGACGTCAACGTGATGGGCGCGCTGATCTGCGCGCGGCGGGCGGTGCTGGACATGTCCACCCGGTACGGCGGCGCGGGCGGCGCGATCGTGAACATCTCGTCGGGCGGGGCAACCCTGGGCAGCCCCGGCGAGTACGTGCACTACGCGGCGAGCAAGGCGGCGGTCGACGCGATGTCGCTCGGCCTGTCGAAGGAACTGGCCGAGGAGGGCGTGCGGGTCAACTCGGTGCAGCCCGGCATGATCGTGACCGACATCCACGCGGCGATGGGCGACGCGCAGCGGCCGTGGCGCAAGAGCGACCGCATTCCGATGCGCCGGCCGGGGCAGCCGGAGGAGGTGGCCGGGGCGGTGGTGTGGCTGCTGTCGCCGGACGCGTCCTACACCACGGGCGCGACGTTGCGGGTGACCGGCGGCCTGTGAGCGCGGCCCACGACGGCCGGGACCGGGCCGGCGGCGGGGACGACGGGTGATCTTTCCCTGACGCAAGTGTTGACCTGGGCATGTCCGAAACCCGACGGTGATACGGGGTAACGCCGGGGAAACCCGCGCGGCGCCGCACGGGGGCACAATCCGTGTGCCCCGCCACCGACTTCGGACAATTCCAGAAGGAGCACCATGCCCGGACCCGTCGCCGACGCCGTGACGCCCGCACCCGCCCCACCTGGCGACGACAACGCCCTGAACCGATGGTTCCGGATATCCGAGAGGGGATCGACACCCGGGCGGGAGGTGCGCGGAGGGATCGCGACCTTCTTCGCGATGGCCTACATCCTCGTGCTCAACCCGATCATCCTCACCAGCAGCGCCGACATGAACCACGTCCACCTGCACACCGACCAGGTGGTCACCGTCACCGCGCTGGTGGCCGCCGTCATGACGGTGATCATGGGCGTGGGCGGCAACCTCCCGCTGGCGATCGCGACCGGCCTCGGCCTGAACGCGGTGGTCGCCTTCCAGCTCGCCCCGCAGATGAGCTGGCCGGACGCGATGGGCCTGGTGGTGCTGGAGGGCCTGCTGATCTGCCTGCTGGTCGTGACCGGCCTGCGGCAGGCGATCATGGACGCCATCCCGCCGGCGATCAAGCAGGCGATCGCCGTCGGCATCGGCATGTTCATCGCGTTCATCGGCCTGGTCGACGCGGGATTCGTCACCCGCATCCCCGACGCCGCGCACAACACCACCCCGGTGCAGCTCGGCAGCAACGGGACGCTGACCGGATGGCCGGTGCTGGTCTTCTGCGTCGGGGTGCTGCTCACCGTCTCGCTGGTCGCGCGCAGGATGCGCGGCGCGATCCTGATCAGCATCGTGGTGATGACCATCGTGGCGATCATCGTGAACAAGATCGCGGACATCCCCGACCTGGCGTGGGGCACCAACCCGCCCACCGTGCCGCACAAGCTCGTCGCCACACCGGACTTCGGGCTGGTCGGCAACTTCAGCCTCTTCGGCGGGTTCCGGGACGCCGGAGTGGTCACCTGCATCCTGTCGGTGTTCACCCTGGTGCTGTCGGACTTCTTCGACGCGATGGGCACGATCGTCGGCATCTCCACGGAGGCGGGGCTGCTCGACGAGAAGGGCCGGGTGCCCAACATCGGGCGGGTGCTCTTCATCGACGGTGCCGCGGCCGTCGCGGGCGGCCTGGCGTCGTCGTCCTCCAACACCGCCTTCGTGGAGTCGGCGGCAGGCGTCGGCGAGGGGGCCCGCACCGGCCTGGCGAGCGTGGTGACCGGCGCGCTCTTCGCGCTGTCGCTGTTCCTGTCGCCGCTGGCCGGGGTGGTGCCCGCGCAGGCGGCGGCGCCCGCGCTGGTCGCCGTCGGCTTCCTGCTGATGGCACAGGTGCGCACCATCGACTGGACCGAGTTCGACACCGCCATCCCCGCGTTCCTGACCATCGCGGTGATGCCCTTCACCTACAGCATCACCAACGGCATCGGCGCGGGCTTCCTGTCCTACGTCGTGCTCAAGACGGCCCTCGGCAAGGCCCGCGAGGTGCACCCGCTGGTGTGGGGCGTGTCCGTCTGCTTCCTCGCCTACTTCGCGATCGACCCGCTGCAGCAGGCGTTCGGCGTGAACTAGTGCCGTGACCGGCACGCCCGGCTCCGGCACACCCTCTTCCGGCGCGCCGCCCGCGGCCCGCCGGAGGAGGGGGCCGGCGGACGCGCGGACGGCCTTCGAAGCTCCGACCGGGACGGGGGCGCCCGGTCGGAGCCGCTGGCCGGGCCGGCGACTCGCACCGGCCCGTACTGACACAACTCCCCCCATCCCGGCGGAGTTCCCGCCCCCACGCATAAATGCAGTGACCGTTTTCTCCCGCTTTCCCCTTCCTCCGCAGGCCCGCCGCACGCCCCCCGCCGGCCGCACCCGCCGGCCCGGCCCGCCCTCGCCGACGTGCACCGATCCCCCGCGCGCCCGCCACGCTCAGCCCCGGCGGTCGGCCGTCACCCGCTGCCCGTCCGCCGCCACGGCCGTCGTCACGCCCGCCGCCAGGCCCTCCGTCGAGCGCTCCCCCACGTCCTCCTTCGCGCGCGGCTCCACGCCCCGCAGCGCGCCCGAGCCCACCGCCACGCCCGCGGCCACCAGCCCGCTGCCGGCGAGCTGCCCGATCCCGAGCGTGCCGACGGAGACCACCGGCGCGGTCAGGGCCGCCGCGACCGGGATGAGGCCCGAGAAGAGGGTGGCCCGCTCGGTGCCCAGCCGCTGGAACCCGGCATACCAGCAGACGAAGCCGATCACGGTGGCCACGACGGACTGCCAGCCGAGTGCCAGCGCCTGTGGAGCCGTCGGGACCCGGAACCCGTCGCCGGCCGCGGCCAGTACTCCCGCCTCCAGGGCGGCGAACCCGCACACGCAGGTGGACAGCAGCAGCGGCCCGAGCGGGCGCACCAGCGGGGCGGCCAGCAGCGCGAACCCCACCTCGCCGCCGAGGGCCGCCACCGACCACGCCAGGCCCCGGCCGTCGGTGCCGCCCCAGCCCTGCACGGCGAAGGCGCCCGCCGCCACCAGCACCGCTCCCCCGGCGACGGACCGGGTCGGCCGGCGTCCCGTGGCCAGCGGGACCAGCACCGCCACCACGACGGGCGCGCAGCCCACCAGCACGCCGGGCACCGCCGGTTGCGCGGTCCGCTCGGCAGCGAGCACCGACAGGTTGAAGCCGACCATGCCGACCCCGGCGACGGCCGCCGCCAGCAGCCAGTGACGCAGGCGCAGCGCCCGTAACCTCGCCGCGCTCCGGCGGGCCGGGCCGGCCAGCAGCAGGAACGCGGCGCCGTAGCGCAGTGCCTGGCCGCCCGCGTGCGGGTAGTGGACGAGGGCGCCGCCCGCGGTGAAGGACGCGCCCACCAGGACGCAGGCGAGGGCGCTGAGGAGCACGCCGGTGCGGTGCGAGGAGTTCATGTCCGGACCGTACGGAGCCGAGGCGGTCTGCTTTAAGGTCCACTTTCATGGAAAGTTGGGGAACCACTTCCGGTGCGGGCGGCGCCGCGACTCCCGCGAGCCACGCCGCCGCCGGGGCCACCGCCGCGTGGGAGGTGCCCACCGCCGCGTGGGAGGTACTGCTGCCGTCGCTGGACGTCGCACGCCGCGGGCGGGGCCGCGCGCTGCAGTCGGCGCTGCGCGAGGAGGTGCGGTCGGGGCGGCTGGCGGCCGGGGTGCGGATGCCGTCGAGCCGGGCGCTGGCCGCCGACCTCGGGGTGTCGCGGGGCGTGGTGACCGACGCGTACGAGCAGTTGACCGCCGAGGGCTACCTGACCGGGCGGCGGGGTTCGGGCACGTGGGTGGCTCGCACCGCGGCCGGCCCCGCCGTACCGGCCGTGAGCGGCTTCGCAACGGACGACCGGGGCGGCCCGGCGGATCTGCGGCCCGGCCTGCCGGACCTCTCGCTCTTCCCGCGGGCGGCCTGGTCCGCCGCGCACCGCAGGATCGTCGCGCAGTTGCCGCACCGCGCGTTCGGCTACCCCGATCCGCGCGGGCTGCCCGAGCTGCGGCAGGCACTGGCCGAACTCCTCGTCCGGCGGCGGTGCGTGGCCGCGGAGCCGGACCAGGTGATGGTGGTCTCGGGGGTGGCCCAGGCGCACACGCTGCTCGGCATGGTGCTGCACGCCCGGGGCGAGCGCGCGGTCGCCGTGGAGGACCCGGGCAGCCCGGAACACCACGCACTGCTGGCCGCGGTGGGGCTGTCGGCCGTGCCGGTGCCGGTCGGACCCGACGGGTTGCGGGTGGACGCCCTGGCGGCCTCCGGGGTGCGCTCGGTGATCGCGACGCCCAGCCACCAGTTCCCCTCGGGCGTGGCGTACTCGGCGTCGCGGCGTGCCGAACTGGCCGCGTGGGCCCGGTCGGTGGACGGTCTCGTGATCGAGGACGACTACGACGGCGACTTCCGCTACGACCGCGCGCCGGTCGGCGCGCTGCAGGGCCTCGCGCCCGGCCACGTCGCGTACACCGGGTCGGTGAGCAAGTCCCTGGCGCCGGGGCTGCGGCTGGGCTGGCTGGTGGCCCCGGCCGACGTGGTCGAGGAGGCGGCGGCCCGCAAGCGGACCATGGATCTGGGCAACCCCGTCACCGAGCAGGCCGTCCTCGCGGAGTTCCTCACCACCGGCCAGTACGACCGGCAGTTGCGGCGCTGCCAGCGGCTGTACCGGCTGCGGCGGGACGCGCTGGTCGCCGCCCTGGCCGAGCACCTGCCCGGCGCGCGGGTCAGCGGCATCGCGGCCGGGCTGCACGCGATCGTCACGCTGCCGGCGGGCTACGGGCCGCAGGAGCGGTTCCTCGCGCGGGCCGCGGCGGCGGGGGTGCGGCTGCGTCCGCTGTCGGACTACACCGCCGGGCCCGCTCCCCGGCAGGCCGCCGGGGACGAGGTCGACCTCGTGGTCGGCTACGCGCATCTCGCGCCGGAGGCGATCGCCCGCGCGGTGCGCCTGCTGGGCGCGCCACCTGCGGGGACGACCCGGACTCACCCGAGATCGGCGAAACCCACGAAAAGGTGAGTTAACCGAAAAGATCGCCCCTTTACCGTCCGGTCATGGTGTGTTCGTGATCGCGCAACACGTCTTCGGCATGGTGGCCGTATGCCGCATTCGACCTCCTCTGCCTCCGCCCCCGCACGGCGCCGTCACTGGGGCCGTGAACTCGCCGAAGTAGCTGCGCTGTTCGCCGCGATGGCCGTCGCCGACTGCGTGGCCGACCTGGTCAACGACGGCCCCGACGGGAGAGTGCTGCTGATCACCTCGGCGGCCGGGCTGCTGCTCGCCGCGGGCTTCCACCTGTGGTGGACCGGACGGCACGGCGACACCGGTGAGCGCGCGCAGGCACACACCCGGAACGCCGACCACCCGCTGCTTCCGGCAGCCATCGCCCCCGCGCCCTCCTCCGCGTCGGTTCCCGGCCCGACCACGCTGTGGCGGATGCGGACGACCGTACGGGACGCGCCGGGCACCCTCGGCGCCGTGTGCACGGCGCTGGCGGCCGGCCGGGTCGACATCGTCACCCTCCAGACGCACCCGCTGGCCGACGCCACCGTGGACGAGTTCCTGCTGCGGGCGCCGTCCGGGGTTCCCGCGGCCGCGCTCGCCCTGACCGTCGCCGACGCCGGCGGCACCGACACCTGGCTGGAGCGGGCCGACGCGCACGACCTGGTCGACATGCCCACCCGGATGCTCACCCTGGCCACCCGGACCGCGCTGGACGCGGCCGAACTCCCGCTGGCGTTGCGGCAGCTCTTCGGCCGCTGCACGATCGGCTCGACCCCCGCGGGGCAGCACGACGAGCAGCAGGACGAACGCCAGGAGCGGCCGGACGGCCCGGACGGAGAGCGGCGCGGGGACGGCGGGTCCGAGGACGCGCCGACCGTGATGCGGCTGCGAGACCCGTCCGGCGGCATGATCACCGTACGCCGCGAGCATCTGCCCTTCACGCCCACCGAGTTCGCCCGCGCCCGGGCCCTGGTCGAGCTGGACGCCCGGCTCGGCGTGCGCATGCCGCACCGCCGGGACGTGCTGACCCTGCCCGAGGGCAACGAGATCAGCCTGCGCCGGGCCCGCCCCGAGGACCACACGGCGGCGCTCGCCCTGCACGAGCGCTGCTCGCCCGCCACGCTCGCCCAGCGCTACCACGGCCCGGTCGCCGACGCCGACCGCTATCTCGCCCACCTGCTCAGCCCGCGCTTCGGCCAGTCCCTCGCGGTGGAGACCGCCTCCGGCCGCCTGGTCGCACTGGGCCACCTGCTCTGGGACGGCGACGAGAACGAGGTCGCGCTGCTGGTCGAGGACGACTGGCAGCGCCGCGGCATCGGCGCCGCCCTGCTGCGCAAGCTGGTCGAACTCGCGGTGGAGGCGGGCCGCGAGAGCGTCTACGCAGTGACCCGGTCCGCCAACACCGGCATGATCGCCACCATGCGCGAGCTGGACCTGCCGCTGGACTACCAGGTCGAGGACGGCACCCTCGTCGTCACCGCCACGCTGCCCGCGCCGGCCGCCGGCGCACCCGCGCTGCTGCCCTGGACGGTGATCGACCGTCCGGTGTGACGAGACGGCGACCGGGCTCGTTTCCGGCCCGGCCCGGTCCGGCGAGCGTCCGGACCGGACCGTTCCGCCCGGGCCGGGCGGCCGGTCGCAGGTCGCGCAGGCAGTCCCGGGGTGACGCCGTACCACTCGGCATACCAAGATGGCCGCATGTCGACTCTCACCAACAACCCGCTGCCCCGCCAGGTCGCCGATGCCTACGTCGACGACCTGATCGCCCTCGACCCGACCCTCGGTACGTACCTCGGCGCGCCGGGCAGTGCCCGCAGACTGCCGGACTACTCCCCCGACGGAGCCCGGGCGGTGGCCGACCTGGCGCGCGAGACCCTCGCCCGGCTGGCCGAGGCCGAGGCGCGGCCCGGCGGCGACAGCCCGGTGGAGCGACGCTGCGCCGGCCTGCTGCGCGGCGGGCTGTCGGCCGACCTGGAGGTCTACCAGGCCGACGAGCACCTCCGGACGGTCAGCAACATCAACTCGCCGCTGCACAGCATCCGCGAGACCTTCACCCTGATGCCCACCGAGACCGCCGCGGACCACGCCGACCTCGCCGCGCGACTGCGCGCGGTGCCCGCCTCGGTGGCCGGCTACCGGGCCTCGCTGGAAGCGGGCCTGGACCGCGGCCTGCTGGGCGGCCCGAAGCAGGTCGAGACCGTCATCGGGCAGATCGGCACGTGGGTCGGCGACGGCGCCGCGGGCAGCTGGTTCGCCCAGCTCACCGCGGACGGCCCGGCCGAGCTGCGCGCGGAGCTGGACGCGGCGGCGGCCGAGGCGGCGGCCGCCTTCGCGCAGATCCGCGACTGGCTGCGCGACACGTACGCGCCGGCCGTCGAGGGCGCTCCGGACACCGTGGGCCGCGAGCGCTACGCCCGCCTCTCGCGCTTCTGGAACGGCGCGGACCTGGACCTCGAAGAGGCGTACGCCTACGGCTGGTCGGAGTTCCACCGGCTGCTCGCGGAGATGGTCACGGAGGCGGGCAAGATCCTCCCCGACGGCGACCCGTGGCAGGTGATGCGCCACCTCGACGAGCACGGCACCGTCATCGAGGGCGTGCCGGAGGTGCGCGCCTGGCTGCAGGAGCTGATGGACGAGGCGATCGGCGCGCTGGACGGCACGCACTTCGAACTCGCCGAGCGGGTCAAGAAGGTGGAGGCGTGCATCGCCCCGCCCGGGGGTGCCTCCGCGCCGTACTACACCGGACCGACCGAGGACTTCAGCCGCCCCGGCCGCACCTGGCTGCCGACGATGGGCCGGACCCGCTTCCCCATCTACGACCTGGTCTCGACCTGGTACCACGAGGGCGTGCCCGGCCATCACCTCCAGCTCGCCCAGTGGACGCACATCGCCGAGAGCCTGTCCCGCTACCAGGCCACCGTCGGGCTGGTCAGCGCGAACGCGGAGGGCTGGGCGCTGTACGCGGAGCGGCTGATGGACGAACTCGGCTTCCTCACCGACCCCGAGCGGCGGTTGGGGTACCTCGACGCGCAGATGATGCGCGCGGTGCGGGTGATCATCGACATCGGCATGCACCTGGAGCTGACCATCCCGGCCGACTCGCCGTTCCACCCCGGGGAGCGCTGGACGCCGGAGTTGGGCCACGCCTTCCTCGCCGCCCACAGCGGCAGCCCCGCCGACACGGTCGAGAGCGAGCTGATCCGCTACCTCGGCATGCCCGCCCAGGCGATCGGCTACAAGATGGGCGAGCGCACCTGGCTGGCCGGGCGGGCCGCCGCCCGTGCTGCTCGGGGCGACGCCTTCGACCTGAAGGCATGGCACATGGCCGCGCTGTCGCTGGGCTCCCTGGGCCTGGACGATCTCCTCGTGGAGCTGTCCGCGCTGTAGTGGTGCGGGCGGGGCCGTCGCGCCCGCGGCGTGCTCCCGGGGCACGTGGGGTCCGGCTCGAACCGGGCCCCGCCGGCCCGCTCCGCGCACCGTCCCGCGGGCCCCGGTGAGCAGTGCGCGGGACGCCCTCCCGGGGCGAGTGACCAGGGCGTAGGGTGCCGGATAGGGGGTCTCGGTGTTCCTCACGCGCGCCTTCCGGGTGTCGTGCGGGCCGGGTCCGGCTCCTGCTTCCTTCCGTTGGCGACAAGGCGGTTCGGCCCGATGACTCTGCACGCTTCCCACGACGCCGGGAGCCTGGTGCTCACCCAGGGCCGGCTCACCCTGCGCGAGCAGCTTCCTGGGGAGGCCGCGCTGCTGGCCGACGGCAAGCCCGGGGCGCTCACCTGGATCGACGGGGTGCCGGGCGAGGGCACGATGAGCGCGGCGTCGATGACGGTCGCCGCCGCCGGCGCGGGGGTCTACCATCCCGGCTGGGGGCTGTTCGCGATCCAGCGCACCGAGGACCGGATCGCCGTCGGCGGCGTCGGCTTCCACGGCCCGCCGGACCGCGGCGCGGTCGAGATCGGCTACGACCTGTCGGAGTCCGGCCGGGGAGCGGGCTGGGCGACCGACGCGGCCCGTGCCCTGTGCCAGTGGGCACTGGGCCAGCCGGAGGTGGTGGTCGTCCTGGCCACCACCGAGCCGGGCAACCTCGCCTCGCAGAAGGTCCTGGAGCGGATCGGCTTCGAGCGCGTCGCGAACCGCGGGGACCTGTGGTCGTACGAGCTGACCACGATGCCGGAGTGACGGCGGGGGTTCCGCCGGCGGGACACGTCTGACGGCGGGCCCCTCCGCGACGGTGTCCCGGGCCGCCGTCTCGGCGGTGAGGGCGCCGGGGGGTCAGCAGCCGCACACGTCGGCGACGACGGGCGCCGTCAGCGGGTCCGGGTCGCGGCGGGCAGGGCCGTCGGCGGTGGAGTAGCCGAGGCCCTCGCGGATCCAGTACTCCATGCCGCCCAGCATCTCCTTGACCCGGTAGCCGCGTTGGGCCAGGGCGAGCGCCGCGCGGGCGGCGCCGTTGCAGGCCGGGCCCCAGCAGTGGACGACGACGGGCCGGGCCGGGTCGAGGAAGGTCGTGGCCAGCCGCGGGATCTCTGCGGTGGGCAGGTGCACGGCACCGGGGATGTGGCCTTGGTCCCACGCCTCGGTGCTGCGGGTGTCGACCAGCGTGAACCCGGGGTCGCCGCCGGCGGCGAGCGCGGCGGCCACGTCGGAGACGTCGGTGTGGAAGGCGAGGCTCGCGGCGAAGTACGCGGCCGCCTCGGCGGGTGCGGCCGGGGGCGTGCTGAGCACGGGTCCGGCGGGTGCGGGTGCGGGTAGGGCGAGTTCGGGTACGGGTACGGCGAGTTCGGGTACGGGTGCGACTGATTCGGGGGCGGGGCACGCACTTTGGGGTGCGAGTGGAGTGAGTTCGACTGCGGGTGAGGCGAGTTCGGGTACGGCGGGTGATGGTCCGGGTGCGGCGGCGCTCTGCGTGGTGGCTGTCATGCCGGGAAATCTATGGCCCCCTCCCCGCGGGCTGAAGGCGGATTCCCCGGCGCTCTTCTTGATCGACCGGGCTTTCCCTGGTATCGCTGGGGAATGACCACGTTTTCCCTTGACGCGACGGACTGGCGGCTGCTGGCGGCCCTGCAGGAGGACGCGCGGGCGAGCTACGCGGAGTTGGCCCGGGTCGTCGCGATGTCCGCCAGCGCCGTCACCGAGCGGGTGCGGCGGCTGGAGGAGGCGGGGGTGATCGCCGGGTACTCCGCCGTGATCGACCCCGAGCGGGTCGGCCTGCCGGTGCTGGCGCTGGTGCGGCTGCGCTATCCGCACGGCAACTACAAGCCCTTCCACGACCTGCTCGACACCACCCCCGAGGTGCTGGAGGCCCACCACGTCACCGGCGACGACTGCTTCGTGATGAAGGTCGCGGCGCGGTCGATGCGGCACCTGGAGGAGGTGACCGGGCGGATCTCCGGGCTCGGCGCGGTCACCACGAGCGTGGTCTACTCCTCGCCGCTGGCACGCCGCCCGCTCGTCCTGTGACGCCGCGGCCGCGCCGGCCGGCGGAATCCCTCGCAACAGGCCCGGGCGCGGCGAGGGATACCGTCAGCGTGCGCCGGTGTGCATCCGCACGCTCGACCCGTCCTTGTCCTTGACCACCCGCAGTTGGGCGGGAATGCGGTGGCGCAGGTCCGCGACGTGGCTGACGATGCCGACGGCGCGGTCGCGGGCGCGCAGCCCGTCCAGGACGTCGAGCACCTCGTCGAGGGTCTGCTCGTCCAGGCTGCCGAAGCCCTCGTCGATGAAGAGGGTGTCCAGCCGGACCCCGCCCGCCTCGTCGGTGACGACGTCGGCCAGGCCCAGGGCCAGCGCGAGCGAGGCGAAGAACGTCTCGCCGCCCGAGAGCGTCGCGGTGTCGCGCTCGGTGCCGGTCCAGGCGTCCACCACCATCAGGCCGAGGCCCGACTTGGCCCGGTGGCCCGCGCGGGCGTCGCTGTGCACGAGCGTGTACCGGCCCGCGGACATCCGCTGCAGCCGCACCCCCGCCGCCGCGGCGACCTGTTCCAGCCGGGCGGCCAGGACGTAGGTCTCCAGCTCCATCCGGTACTGGTTCTCGGCGGAGTTGCCCGCGACCAGGTCCGCCAGCCGCTTGAGGCGGCTGAACTCCTCACGCGCCGGGGCGAGTTCACGTACCCGCGAGGTGCCCTCGGCGGTCAGCCGGTCGAGTTCCCGGCAGCGCGTGGCGGCGGCCGACTCCGCGGAGGAGGCGTCCCGCAACCGGCGGTGCGCGGCCTGCGCGCTCTGCTGCGCGCCGTCGGGATCGGCGGGCGGCAGCGCGGCGGCGGCAGCCGGTTCGGGCGCGGCCAGCGCCGCCTCGATCGCGGCCTCCTCGCGCGCCCAGGCGGCCACCTCCCGCTCGGTTCGGGCGAGTTCGGCCGGTGGCAGCAGCGCCGCGGCGGCTTCCGCGGCAGACCCGAACCCCGCCGCCGCGGCAGCTTGCGCGAGCGCCGCCACCGCCTCCGCGAGCCGCCGCTCGCCGTCGATGCGCTCCCGCGCCGCGTCCGCCGCCAGGTCCAGCAGCCCGACGCGCGCGGTCAGGGACGCGTGCCGGGCCCGTACGGTCGCGTGGCCCGCGCGGATCCGGGCGAGTTCGGCGGCCAACCGCTGGTGCTGCTCGTCCAGTTCCTCCCGCCGGGAGGTGCGGGCGGCGCTGCGGCTGAGCGCGCCTTCCCGCTGCGCGGTGCGGCGTTCACGTTCCTCCTCCGCGCGGGCGAGGGCGCGGCGGGCCTCCGTGAGGTCCCCGGCGGACCGTACGGCGGCGGCATGCTCGGCCTCGGACTCGGCGCAGGCGGCAGCGAGTTCGGCGTACGGCGCGGCTCCGGCCGAGGCGGCGGCCGCGTCGCGTGCGGCCCGCAGCCGGGCTGCTTCCGCTCCGGCCGTCTCGTACGCCGAACGGCGCTGCTCGTAGGCCGCGTTCGCCCTGTCCTCGTCGGCGGACGTGGTCCGGCGGCCGGCGCCGGGGCGGGCCGGGGCGGGGTGCTGCTCGGCGCCGCAGACCCGGCAGGGCTCCCCGTCGACCAGGCCGTCCGCCAACTCGGCGGCGATTCCCGCGATCCGGGCCTCCCGGGCGTCCTGCCACGCCTCGCGGGCCTCCGCGGCGCGGTCGCGGGCCTCGCGGGCGGCCTGCTCCGCGCGCTCCGTCCCCCGTGCCAGCCGGTCCCGTTCGGCCGCCGCGTCCCGCCGTCCGCGCGCCGCCTCGACCCTCCCGGCCAGTCCCTCCGCGCGTGCCGCCGCCTCAGCGGCCGCCTCCACCCGGCCCTGCAGCCGTCCCCGCTCCCGCGCCCAGCCCTCCAGCCACGCCTGCGCCTCCCGCACGGCGCCCTCGTCGGCCCGCTCCTCCCGCTCCAACAGCTCCCGCCGCCGGGCGATCTCCTCCAGCCGCGCCTCGGCCTCGCCCGCGCCGGCCAGGGAGCCCAGCTCCTCCCGCAACTCCCCCACCCTGCCCGCGATCGCGTCGACGGACAGCCGCCGCGGGGCGGGCGCGGACGCTTCCGCGGCGTCCGCACGCCGGGGCCCGTACTGCGCCGGGACGCCGCGGACCGCTTCACCACCGGCCGCACCCGGCAACTCCTCCCCCGGGGCCGGACCGGACGGCCCACGGCGTGCGGACGCCTCACCCCGGCCGGCGCCGGCCCGGAACCCGTCGTGTGCCGCGCCGGAGGAACGGGAGGAACCCCGACCGGTCGCGGTCGGCGCGGCGGACGTCGGGTGCGTGTCCTGCGCGGGCAGCGCGATCGGGGTGACGGCGTCTGCGGGGAGATCGGCGGCGAGGAGCGCGGGGAGCTCGCCCGAACCGGCGAGCCGGCCGACCGCGGCCCGCTCCGCGGCGAGGGCCTCCGCGTGCCGGGCCGCTGCCTTGTCGTGCAGGCCGAGCGCGGGGTCGACGGCGAGGGCACGATGCGCGCGGTCGAGGCGGTCCCGGACGGCGGCGCGGGCGGGCCGTTGCCGGGCCGCGGCCGTCTCGCGGTCGAGGGCGTCGCGACGCCGCTGTTGCAGGGCCGCCACCTCGCGCGCGACGGCGGCCGCTTCGGCCGCGGTGCGGTGCCCGTCCTCGGCGAGGCGTACGGCGCCGGCCGTCACGTCGTAGCGCTCGCGGGCTTCGCAGCGCAGGACGGCGGCCTCGGCGAGCAGGCCGGCGCCGAGTTCGGTCGCCGCGTCGCCCGCGGAGCCGACGTCGATGCCGGATCCGGGTCCGTCATCCGGTGCGCCGGAGGGATCGGACACGGACCCGGAGCCGTACGGCGCGCCGCCGTACCCCGCCGCCTGCCGCATCCGCGCGCCGAGTTGCCGCAGTTCACCGTCGCCTGCGGCCAGTTGCCGTTCCGCGTCGTGCCTGCGGTCGCGGAGCCACTGCTCGACGGCCTTGAAACGGCGCGTGTCGAAGAGCCGCCCGAGCAGCGCGGCGCGCTCCACCGCGCCCGCGCGCAGGAACGTCGCGAACTCGCCCTGCGGCAGCAGCACCACCTGGCAGAACTGCTCGCAGCTCATGCCGAGGAGCTGCCGCACCTCCTCGCCGATCTCCTGATGCGACGTGGACAGGCCCTGCCAGGTGCCCCCGACGTGCTCCCGCAGCAGCGTGACCGGCTTGTCGACAGTGGTGCCGGTGCCCCGCTTCTTCGCCCGCAACTGCTCGGGGCGCCGCGTGATCTCCAACCGCCGCCCGCCGACGGTGAGTTCGAGGACGACCTCGGTCGGAGTAGCCGGCTCGGCGTGGTCGCTGCGCAGCCGGTTCGCAGGCCGGGCGCCGGGCACCTGCCCGTACAGCGCGTAGCAGACGGCGTCCAGGACGGAGGTCTTCCCCGCGCCGGTGGGGCCGTGCAGCAGGAACAGCCCCGCCGCGGAGAGTTCGTCGAAATCGACCCGCTGGCTGCCGGCGAACGGGCCGAAGGCGGTGAGGACGAGGCGGTGCAGGCGCATCAGTCGCGCTCCGCCCGGACGGCGTCGGCCCGTACCGCGTCCAACGCGGCCCGCAGGACGCCGCGTTCGGCTCCGTCCGGGCCGTTGCCGCGCACGTGGGCGACGAAGTCCTCGGCGATCTGCTGGTCCGTGCGGCCGTGCAGCCGGCGGGCGTAGGTGGCGAGCGGGTCCTCGGTGTCGCGGTCGGGCTCGAAGGCCAGCGCGAGGATGTGCGGGAACCGCTTGGCGAGCGCCGCCATCGGCTCGTGCGGCCGGAACGGATCGGTGAGCGTGGCCTCGACCCACGACCCGGTGTGCGGTTCGAGCGCGGGGTCGGCGAGCAGGTCGTCGAGGTGGCCGCGCAACCGGGCGAGCGGGCGGGGCACGGGGGTGTCGAGGCGGCGTGCGGTGACGTCGCCGCCGGGGCCGAGGTCGACGAGCCACATACTCTTGCGCTGGTGCTGCTCGGAGAAGGAGTAGGCCAGCGGCGAACCGGAGTACCGCACGCGGTCGTTGATGGTCTGGCAGCCGTGCAGATGGCCGAGCGCGACGTAATGGGCTCCGTCGAAGAGGCCGGCGGGCACCGCCTCGACACCGCTGGCGGTGATGTCGCGCTCGCTGTCGCAGGGCGCGCCGCCGGTGACGAAGGCGTGCGCGACGACGACCGCGCGGGTGCCCGCCGGGCGGGTGGCGAGGTCGGCGCGGACCCGGTCCATGGCGGCGCCCAGCACGGCGGTGTGGTCCGCCCGCTCGGTGTCGAACTCGGCCTGGACGAGGGCGGGTTCGAGATAGGGCAGGCCGTAGACGGCGACGTCGCCGTGCGGCGGGTCGGGCAGCAGGACCGGGAGGTGGCAGGTCGCGGGGTCGGTCCGCAGGTGGACGCCGGCCCGGCCGATCAGCCCGGCGCCGACCCCTAGCCGCCGGGCCGAATCGTGGTTGCCGGAGGTGAGCACGGCCGGCACGCCGAGATCGGCGAGGCGGTGCAGGACCTCGTCGTACAACTCGATCGCGCCCAGCGGGGGCACCGCCCGGTCGTAGACGTCGCCGGCGACAAGCACCGCGTCCACCTGCTCGGCGCGCACCGTGGCCACGAGGTGGTCGAGGAAGGTCCGCTGGTCCTCCAGCAGGCTCACCCGGTGGAAGGACCGGCCGAGGTGCCAGTCCGAGGTGTGCAGGAATCTCACGCCACCGCTCCGAACCGCACCCGTCCCCCTCATCGTCCCCGGGCGTTCACCCGCAGAGCAGCACCGTACTACCGATCACTCCCGCCCCTCGCCCGCACACCCCGCGGGGCACTCTCCGGCTACCGCGGAGTCGCCTTGCGCCGTGCCGGGGGCGGCGGTTCAGGGGACGTCGACATACGCGCTGCCCTCGGTGGTGCAGGTGGCGGTGCCGGAGGTGGCGTCGGCGAGCCAGGAGCGGAAGGCCGCGGTGTCGGGTTCGGGGACGCCGAGACGGAAGGTGACCGCGGCGCCGTACTCCACCTCGCGCACGGCGTGGCCGGCGGTGCGCAGGTCGTTCTCCAGCCGTCCGGCGCGCTGGTGGTCGGCGGTGACGGTGAGCAGGGCCAGCAGGCGCCGCTCGACGGTGCCGGTCGCGTCCAGCGCCGCCGACACGGCTCCGCCGTACGCGCGGGCCAGCCCGCCGGCGCCGAGCTGGACGCCTCCGTAGTAGCGGGTGACGACCGCCACGGTGTCGCGCACCTCGCGGGCGAGCAGGACCTGGAGCATGGGGGTGCCCGCGGTGCCGCCGGGCTCGCCGTCGTCGCTCGCCCGGTGCAGGCGGCCGTCGGGGCCGATGACGTACGCGTAGCAGTGGTGCGAGGCCCCCGGGTGCTCCTTGCGCACGGCGCGGACGAACTCCTCGGCCTCTTCCTGGCTGCCGGCCGGCGCCAGCGCGCACCGGAACCGCGAGCGTTTGATCTCACTTTCGTACACGCCCGGCCGCGCCACCGTCAGATACCGATCTACCACCCTTTCAGCCTAGTGCCGGGGGAATCATGGTGCCGGGCGGGGCGTTGATCAGGCAGGAAGCGCGGGGAAGCGTGCGGGCGGGCAGAAGCAGGGGAAGGGTGAGCGGGATGTACGGCGACGCGGAGACGGTGCGCAGGATCCTCACCGAGAGCGGTGACACCTGGGCGGTGGTCGGCCTGTCGAACAACACGTCGCGGGCGGCGTTCGGCGTGGCGGCGGTGCTGCAGCGGTTCGGCAAGCGCGTGGTGCCGGTCCACCCGAAGGCGGAGTCGGTGCACGGCGAGAAGGGATACGCGTCGCTGGCGGAGATCCCCTTCCCCGTCGACGTGGTGGACGTCTTCGTCAACTCCGCGCTGGCGGGCGCGGTGGCCGACGAGGCGGCGGCGGTCGGCGCGAAGGCGGTCTGGTTCCAGCTCGGCGTGGTCGACGAGCAGGCGTACGCGCGGGTGCGGGAGGCGGGTCTGGACATGGTCATGGATCGCTGTCCCGCGATCGAGATTAACTCCCTGCGTTAGCAGTCGACCGCACAACAAAGCCCCCTGCCACGGGGATGGCAGGTGGCGCGCTGGACGGCGCCGCCAGAGCTAGGGGCTGTCGTGTGGATCATGAAGAGAGTGCAACGATGTCAGCCATGGCCTCTGAAGACTCGCTCTCCAGTCAGTCAAGCGACGCCGCTGGCGGCCTCATCCCATGCCCCTGCTGTTTCCAGCGGACTCTGGAGGAACAGGCCAATTTTGAGATCTGTCCGGAGTGCGGCTGGGAGGACGATGGGCAGGATGGCGCGGACGCGCACATCGTGCGGGGCGGGCCCAACGGCAGGCTGAGCCTGACGCAGGCACGGCTGGACTATCTGGAGTCAGCAGCCTAGTACTCCAGCTGTAGATCTTGATCACGACTGTTGGAGGGCCTGGCGCTGGTAGTGGCTGCTGCGTGCACGGGCTTGGTGTCGTCGGCGCCAGCTTGACCAGCTGAGGCGGTGCGCCAGGCCGCAGGGTTGTGGTGCGGCGAAGGCGGCGAAGAGCCGTTGGATCTCGCTGCAGGTCAGCGGAGCGAGCCCTGGTGAGGTGGCCACGGCGGTCCGTTCGAGGGCAGCCGTGACCACGAGGAAGGCGTGCGCGAGCATGGCCAGCGTGGTCCAGCGGTGCCACGAGGTCCAGCGGCGGACCTGGTGCTCGTCCAGCCCGGTCAGTCCCTTCGCGGACTGGAAGGTCTCCTCCACGGTCCAGCGGCGGCCAGCCACCCTGACCAGGGTGCTCAAAGGAACGGGTCCAGCCGAGTAGCAGCGGTAGAAAGCGAGTTCGCCGGTGCGCCGGTTGCGTCGAATGAGCAAGGACCGGTGCCCTGTGCTGCCGGACGGGCTGTCGATCTCGACCTGGGCCCAGTCGTAGAAGCGGTGACCTTTGGCACCGTCTCCGGCCGAGAGTCGCTGCCAGGCCTTCTTCGGGAGGCAGTGGGCCAGCATGCCGGCCGTGAAGATGCCCGCGCGGGTCGGGATCGGTCGCTTGCGTGAGACGGCCAATACATAGCCGACCTGACGGCTCTCCAGCTCGGCGCTCAGGTGCGGGTCGCCGCCGTAGACCTCGTCGCCGGTGACCCATGAGGCCGTGACGCCGGCGTCCAGGGCCTGGGCGATCATCTCGGTGACCAGGGCGGGCTTGGTGGCGAACCCCGTGTCCTCCGGGATGCCCGCCGCTCTGCATCGGTCGGGGTCCTGGGTCCAGGAGCGTGGGATGTAGAGGCGGCGGTCGATGGCAGCGTGCCCGGCCGGGGTGGAGTAGACGAGGTAGACGGCGACCTGCGAGTTCTCGATGCGGCCCGCGGTCCCGGTGTACTGGCGTTGCACCCCGACACTCGCGGTGCCCTTCTTCAGGTCGCCGGTCTCGTCCACCACGAGGACGGCGTCCGTGTTGCCGAGGTGCTCGACCACGAAGTCCCGTATGTCGTCGCGAACTCGGTCGGCGTCCCAGGACGCGCGGCTGAGCAGGTGCTGCATACCGGCCGGACTGCTGTCACCGGCGTGCTCGGCGATCGTCCAGCAGTTCTTCCGCGGCAACTCTGCCAGCAGGCCCAGCACGAACGCCCGTGCTCTGCGACGCGGCTCGACCCGGGCGAACCGCCCTGCCACCCTCGCCATCAGGCTGTCGAACACCGGCTGCCACCGGGCAGGGTCTACGCTGTGGCCCACAGCCATCAGCTGATCTTCGTCTGTCCACACAACCGACGATGATCAACGGTGGCCGTTCCCTTCTACGCCACCCAGCAGTACAAGCTCTCGTCTCCCTCGCCGACGGCACGAGCCACGTTGGCCAAGCCCCTCAGGATCCACACAGCGATCTCGGGATCGAAGCCCTCGCCCTCTGCCGCCCGCTCAGCCACCCACAGCTGGCTGACCTCTGCGAGCCGGTGCGCGTCGGCGGCGCTCAGGGCGGCTTGAAGGGTGCGGGAGACGGCAAGGACGAGCGGACCCTCGCCCTCGTCCGGGTCGGCAACAGTCTCGGGAACATCGTCGTCGAGGACCTCTTCGAAGCTCCGACCGGCGAGGATACTCTCCCACTCGATCAGAGCCTCCTCGACATCGAAGTTGCCGAAGGTCAGCGACTCGAAGACCCCGTCGGGACCACCCTCCGCGACAGCAGCGGCGGCTTCATGGTCCGGTGCCACGAAGAACTTGATGACGATGCTCACCGGGGCATAGTGCCTGCTTCACCGGGCCCGGTCTACCTGCCAGCGGCCAGCAGAAACCGACCTCCGACCCGAGATGCTCTCGGCCCACAGGCCAAGATCAAGATCTACAGCTGGAGTACTAGGGACGCGATGAGTCAATGACGCGTGGCGGAGAAGGGCTGTGGATGTCGGAAGCACGACGTCAGATGCCAGACCTGGCTGAATAGGGCAGCGTCCGGCAACGATGCACCTCGTTGTCAGGTCATGTCGTTGACCGATGCGCAGTGGGCGCGGATCGAGCCGTTACTCCCGGACCGCACGCCGAAGCGGGGTGGCCGCTGGCGCGACCACCGGAAAGTGATCGACGCCATTGCCCACATATTCCAGACCGGGACGCAATGGGTCCACCTGCCGGAGAAGTACGGCAACTGGCGTGGCGTCTATAACCGGCTGCGAATGTGGGCCGTCGACGGCACCTGGGAGCGAGTGTTTACCGCTCTGGTGGCACCAACGGACGCAGACGAGGACCTCAACTGGGCCGTCTCGGTCGACTCCACGATCGTGCGAGCGCACCAGCACGCGGCCGGTGCCCGCTGCTGGCCCCTCGCGTTCGTTCTCACCGCCGGACAAGCCGGTGATGCACCTGCCTTCACCGAGGTCATGGCCCGCCTACGAGTTCCCCGTCGATGAAGACGGCCTCGCACCAGGCCGGATCTGGTCCTGGCCGACAAGGCGTACTCCTTCCGCGCAATCCGCGAGCACCTGCGTAACCGCGGCATCCGGGCAGTGATCCCAGTCCCCGCAGACCAGCGCAGCCACCGGCTCCGTCGGGGCAGCCGAGGCGGCAGGCCGCCAGCCTTCGACCACGAGACCTACAAACAGCGCAACACCGTCGAGCGGTGCATCAATCGCTTGAGACAGTGGCGAGGCATTGCCATCCGCTACGAGAAGACAGCCGCCATCTACCTGGGCGGACTCCACATCGCGGGATCTTCCTCTGGTCCGGCCGGTGATCCAAACGAAACTGCCTAAGGGCGACAGACACCGTCGGTCTCTTCCATCAGCGGAGGAGGCTGGGACCCTCCCCGGGGGGGGTGCGGATGCCTGATGATGAGTGGGAGCCCTTCCTAGTGGCTGCCAAGGTGGCGAACCCCGCCGGCCGCAGCCCGCGCGGCGAGGTGATCCATGAGTTCATCCGCTGGCAGCTGCGCCGCCCCGGGGCGAAGTTGCCCGAGCGGCCACCAGCGGGCCCGTGGTCAACGTCGACGGCCGACGAGTCGCCAGACACAAGAGAGAGCCCCCAAGAGGGTCCTGGGGGGCGCTCTCCGTCGTTCGCGGGCTACTTCGGGCCGCCAACCCATCGGACGCGAAGCCGATTCTCAATGGGCGTCCTGTCTCCCTGCTTTGCGGACGGTAGTAGAACCAACTCGTCGACGACGCTGCGGAGCAACATCCGTTTGTCGTCCAGCTCCGCCGTCGCCCAAGCCTCCGTCAACAGTTCCGCGTCGAGAAGCGGCGTCAGGTCAGCTTGCCGCTCCAACTCCCGCAAGTCTTCGCCCAGGAGTGCAACCTGTGCCGCTAGCGCGTCGGCAAGTTGCGCGTACCGCTCGGCACTCATGCGGCCGTGCACGTAGTACGCCGCATCCAGCTCCTCCGCCCGTCGATGAGAGTCCTTAAGCGCGGCCTCCGTGTGACGGTGTCGCGCTTTCTTTTCAGGGTCCTGATATGACAGCCATCGGCGCGCAATCTCGTATAAGGCCTCGCCGCCTGGCTCCAGCGCTGACACGTGGGTCACCCACATCTCCCCCACCACGAAATCAACGCGAGACGCCTTCGTTCGGACTCCCCGGCAGGCTGTGGGGCCACCCTCAAGATGCGTGCGGCAACGGTAAGACTCGCCACCCGACACCATCCCCACCTGACAGTGTGGGCACTTCATGATTCCAGTCAGAAGCTTTCCGGGTCGCTTTGCTCCGTGCATCCCCTTGGCGCCGCGGAACGTTCGAGAGGAGAACTGCGCCTTAATCGCATACCACTCGGTCAGCGTCACTACGCCAGTTCCGCAAGACACTGGCGTGCCACTGGCGTCTAGGAGGACGTCAGCCTTCCACGTCCCCCATTTGTCGATCGGCTGCCCAAACTCGTCGATGTGTCGCTCCCGGAAGGGGACGAGTCCCGCCCAAAGGGGGGACTGCGCCATACGCGCGATTGCATTGGCAGACCAGTGCCGCCCCGAGCGGGTAGACAGTCCCTCCGCGTTGACTCGGTGTGCGGCCGTGGTTCCCCCAAGACCTTCTAGGAGAAGTTCAGCAATCTTCCGGGCCGTTGGATACTCGTCCGGGTGTGGGGCGATCCGACCGTTGCCGACACGCTGCAGCCCGAATGGAAGAGGTCCGCCGGGAACACGACCGATTACCCGATGTGATTCGAGCCCGATGAGGACGCGTTTGGAGATATCCCGTGATTCCTCCATCGCGCGGTCCGACAGCAACGCAAAGACAACGCGGCCTCCGCGTGAGCTGTCCAGCCCTTCGGACGTTGAGACGAGACGCCCCCGCCGCTTCTCCAACTCGTCGAGCAGCGGGGTAACTTGCCCCATTCCGCGTCGGTCAAAGCGGTCCGTCTTCCATGCTGCCAGGGTTTTTGAGCGGCCAGCGAGCACGGCCGCACACGCGTTATCGAACTCGTCGCGACGGACATGCACTTTGCTGGCGCTCTTCTGCTCCAGCCACACGTGACGGATCGCCACGTCCTCTCGCGCTAGATAGGCGTGCACCTGGCGCAGATGACCCCGCAGGGTCGCCAGGTCTTCGCTCTTCTTCGACCGCCTGATGTAGACGTCTGCCAGGGTCTCCGGCTCGCCATCCGCAGGGCGGTCCAGCCCCATGCCTGCCCGCTCCTCAGCCGTGAGACCGAGTGCCTGAAGTGCGGCTTCGTCTTCCCGCTCCACCGTGCCCCCTCTATGCCAGCGTCGGCGCTAGACATAGGGAATTATTCTACCGCTGTCCTGCCGTCGAGATACTGCAGCTTTGACGCCGGCCCCGGTAGTGGGGCGGGCGCAGGCTGGGCGTCGCTGTCGGGGTGGTGCGGGGCGGGCCGGGGTTCAGGCGCCCAGGCCGTCCAGGACCACCGCGCCGGGCAGGGTCGCGAGCATCTTGCCGGGCACGATGAGCTTGCCGCGCCGGGCTCCGCTGCCGATCACCACGTGGGCGGTCTCCACCACGGCCGCGTCGACGAGCAGCGGCCAGGCCGCGGGCAGTCCGACCGGGGTGATGCCGCCGTACTCCATGCCCGTCTCGCTCACCGCGGTGTCCATCGAGGCGAAGGACGCCTTGCGCGCGCCCAGGTGGCGGCGGACCGTGCCGTTGACGTCGACGCGCGTGGTGGACAGCACCACGCAGGCGGCCAGGGTCAGTTCACCGCCGCGCTTGCCGGCGACGACCACGCAGTTGGCCGACTTCTCCAGCAGGTCCTGGCCGTAGGTCGCGACGAAGTCAGCGGTGTCGGCGATGGCCGGGTCGGTGTCCACGTGCAGCATCTCCGCGGTCACCGCCGCGGCGACCGGCGGCGGCAGCAACTCGCGTCGCTCGGTGGCGGGCTGGGCATCCTCGAAGGGTCCGATCGGTGCGCGCATACCGCCAATCCAACCAGATCCCCGAGGCGGGCGGCGCGGCCCCGGGGGAAGCCTGGGGCTCGGGCGCGGGGAGGTCAGGCGCCGGCGGGTGCTTCGAGTTCGGGGACGTCGAGGCGCTCCTCGGGCGGCACCCGATCGGGAAGGGGAGAGGGCGCGGGGGTGCGCAGGGGCGGCTGCCAGCCGGTGTCGGGCGACCAGCGGCGGACGATCCTGGCGGGGGCGCCCGCCACGACCGCGTGGTCGGGGATCTCGCCGCGCACCACGGAGCCCGCGGCGACGACCACGTTGCGGCCGAGCCGGGCGCCGGGCAGCACCACGCTGTCCACGCCCAGCCAGCTGCCCGGGCCGATCTCCACCGGCGCGGAGCTCGGCCACTGCTCACCGATCGCCTGGTCCGGGTCGTGGTAGGAGTGGTTGGTGCTGGTCACGTAGACGTTGGGGCCGCAGTAGACCTTGTCGCCGATCACGATCGGGGCCATGGCGACGACGTGGCTGTCCCGGCCGAGGACGACGCCGTCGCCGATGCGGATCACCGGGTCCGGGCCGTAGTCGACGTCGGCGGGGGCGAGGCCGACGGTGAGGGTGACCTGCTCGCCGATGATGCAGCACGCCCCGAGGTGGATCCATCGCTCCCCGAAGACGGTGCCCTGCGGGAAGGCGAGCCGGGTACCGGCCCCGATCCGGCCGAAACGCAGCAGACCGGGGCGCTCCGCGGTGACCGCGCCCGCGTTCTGCACGCGGCGCCAGGCGCGGTGCACCAGCCGGGTGGTGGCGCGCCGGCGCCAGGCGGCGGCACCGGACAGCAGGGAGAAGAACACGTTCTCGTTCTCGGGCACACGGCCACCGTATACGGTGCCGCTGAACACTGGTGGAGTGGCGCGGGAGCGGACGGAGCGGGCATGGCGGAGTCGGTGCGGCAGGCAGGCGGGACCCCGGGCGAGGGCGGCGCGGATGCGGGCGCGGTGGGGCAGGCGGCCGGGGCACTGGTCGCGGGCATCCTCGGCAGGCAGCCGCGGTTGGACCCGAGTGCGTACGCGGCGCCGACCTCGGTCGTGCTCGGCGACGTGACGCTGGGGGCGCGGGCGAGCGTCTGGTACCACGCGGTGCTGCGCGGCGACTGCGAAAAGATCCGGATCGGCGAAGGCTCCAACATCCAGGACAACTGCACGGTGCACGCCGATCCCGGATTCCCCGCGGTGGTGGGCGCGGGCGTCACCGTGGGGCACAACACGGTGCTGCACGGGTGCGTGGTCGAGGACGGCGTGCTGGTGGGAATGGGCGCCACGGTGCTCAACGGGGCCCGGATCGGTGCCGGTTCGCTGGTGGCGGCCGCGGCGCTGGTGCCGCAGGGCATGCAGGTGCCGCCGCACTCGCTGGTGGCGGGGGTGCCCGCGAAGGTCAAGCGGGAGCTGACCGCGGAGGAGCGGGAGATGCTGCGGCTGAACGCGGAGCACTACGTGGCGCTCGCCGGGACGCACCGCGAGGCGCTGGGCGGCGGGGGTGACGTACCGCAGCTGCCGGGTGGGGCCGGGTAGCGGCGGGGCGGATCGTCGCCGGAGCCGGCGTCTTCCGCCGCTGCGCCTCGCTCGCTCTGCTCGGCCTGCTCCGGCTACTCGCCGGACGAGGTGACGACGACCTCGGGTTCGGCCTTCGCCTCGAGTTCGGCCTGGGCCTTGGCGGCGCGGCGCCGGACGTAGAGGAAGGAGCCGATGCCGAAGAGCACCGCGATGCCGAGCCCGACGTAGCCGAAGCGGGTGAGCCAGGGCTCGGCGACGATCCCGACGTAGTAGATGATCGCGGTGATGCCGCCGGCCCAGACGATGCCGCCGAGCGCGTTGGCGATCAGGAACTTGTAGTACGGCATCTTGAGCACGCCGGCGAGCGGGCCGGCGAAGATCCGCAGCAGGGCCACGAACCGGCCGAAGAAGACCGCCCACATGCCCCAGCGCTGGAAGGAGCGTTCGGCGGTGGCGATGTTGCCCGGCGAGAAATGGCTGGGGAAGCGCCGGCCGAGCCAGTCCAGCAGGGGCCGGCCGCCCTTGTGCCCGATGGCGTAGCCGATCGAGTCGCCGACGACCGCGCCGAGAATCGCGCACGCACCCACGATCCAGGGGCTGACGTGGCCCTGCGAGGACAGCAGGGCCGCCGTCATCAGCACGATCTCGCCGGGCAGCGGGATGCCGAGGCTCTCCACCCCGACCACGAGACCCACCATCAGGTAGACGGCGACCGGCGGAATGCCGTCGAGCCAGTCCTGCACGTGCACAGCAGGTCCCTCCCCGGGGGTGGCGGTCGAACGCGTGCCCGCAGCACGCTCAAGGAAGCCTAACCGACGGAGCGGACAACCCGTCCGCTCAGCGGTGCTCCCCCGGTCACCACTCCGTGGCTCCCACCTGCCGCGCGGCCGACCGGCCCCTCAGCTGTGGGGGCGCAGCGTCCACACGACGGTCATCCGCCCGGTCTCGGCGCCGTCCTCACGGGTGAGGGAGACCTCGACCGCGAACTCGGGGCGCTGCCCCGCGTCGAGTTCGGCGACGACCTCCGCGACGGGCCGGCCGAGCGTCGCGGTGGCGAGCAGCTCGCCTCGGGCGATCTTGGCGTAGGTGACCTCGACCCGCACCGGGAGCGGCACGGCCCGGGCGAGCTGGTCGCCGAACGCGGCGACCACGACGGCGCCCGAGGCGGACTCGCCGGCGGTGAACATCGCGCCCGCGTGCGGACCGCCGACGTGGTTGCGGTACTCGGGGAGGTCCGGCAGCGAGACGACCGCGCGCTCGGCCGTGATCTCGACGTACTGGAGGTTCAGGGTGCGGACCATCGGCACGGTGGCCGTGAGGAATTCGCCTATGGAGGGCGTCGTCTCGGACATGGCCGTATGTTACCAGTGAGTAGAGCGATCCAGCGTGGAACCGCCCGGCCCGCTCCCCTAGTGTTTCGAGCCATGTGGCCAGGAGACCAGCAGTCCGGGGGGCAGCAGTACCCGCAGGGCACCCCCCCTCAGCAACCGCAGCAACCGCAGCCCTCGCAGGGCCCGTACGGGCAACCGCCCAACCCGTACACGCAGCCCGGGTACCAGCAGCAGCCGGGTTACCAGCCGCCGCAGCAACCGCAGCAGCAGCCGCAACAACCCCCACAGGCGCCGCAGCCGTCCGGCTTTGAGCAGACCCAGCCGTACGGCCAGCCCGCCTACCCGTACGCGCAGCCCGGCTACCAGCAGCCCGGCCAGCCGCCGTCCGGCTACCCGACGAACCCGCAGTCGTGGGGCCCGGGCTCGCCCGGCGGCCCCGGGGGACCGGGCGGGCCGCCGCCGGAGAAGGACAACCGGAAGCTGACCATCGGCATCGCCATCACCGCGTCCGTCGCGGTGATCGCCGCCGTGGCGGTGGGCGCGGTCTACGTCACCGGCAACCACGACAAGAAGGACGACGCCAAGGAGACGACCAAGCCCACCGCGTCGGTGAAGCCGACCGGCACGCCGTCCACCGGCGCCCCCGCCGCCAGCGGCGGTGACAGCAGCGACAACCCGCGCGGCGCCGCCACCGACCTCAAGCCGGTCATCCCCGGCTGGAAGGTGGTCAAGCGCGACGAGCGCAACGTCGCGTTCGACGTGCCGCCGGACTGGACGGTCGACACCGAGGGCATGAGCATCGGCTTCACCGACAAGAAGGGCGACCCGCAGGTCGTCATGAGCGCGCCCGCGTACTACAAGCACGCGTGGTGCACGACCAAGGACGGCGACTCGGACCGGGCCGCCGTGGGCACCAAGGGCGGCAGCGGGGCGAAGAGCCTGAAGAACGCCGCCGACAACGAGGCCGAGGCGTGGGCGTACTGGGCCTACCAGGACAACGGCAAGGGCACCTTCTCCAAGGCCAAGGACAGCAAGGCGTTCAAGGACGCCTACGGCATCAGCGGCTGGCAGTCCGAGGCCACCGCGACCAACGTGCCGAAGGCCAACAAGTGCTCGTCGCCCGGCGGCGTCGCCTATACCGTCGCGTGGCTGGACCCCGCGCAGAAGACGCCGACGCCGGTGGTGTGGGTGCTCTACGCCGACACAGGGGTGTCCGACCAGCTCGCGCAGTCCGTCGTGGACAAGATCAAGAGCACCATCCGGCCACTGAAGAAGTAGCCCCGGCCGCCCGCCGGGCCCGAGCGGCTCGGCGCGGCGGACCCCGGACGGGCCGAGGGCGGCCCCCGGACCGTCGTCGGACCGACCCGGCGCGGACCCGGGACCCACCCCGAGCCGGGCGGGCCCGGACCGCGGACCCGGACCGCGGACCCGAGCCGAGCACACGCGGACCCGAACCGGGCGGCGCCGGACCGTGCACACGCGGACCCGCGCCACGGGCCCGGACCGGGCGGGCCTGAGCCAGGGGCCCGAGCCGATATTCCCTGGCGGAGGGCGGGGCTTTCCTGGATAGTTCCCGGGTGAACCGCACCAGCCCCCGCTCCGGCCACCCCGACGGCACCGTGCGTGCCCTGCTCGGGCGGCTGCCGTCCCTCCCGCATCCCCCGCCCTGGGCCGGTCGGGATTTCCGGCTGCTGGTCAGCGCGTCCTTCATCTCCAACCTCGGCAACTCCGGCGCGACCATCGCCGCCGCCTACGCGGTCATCGAGCAGGGCGGCAGCGCCACCGACGTCGGCCTGGTGGTCGCCGCCCGCACGCTGGCCCTGGTGGTCTTCCTGCTGGTCGGCGGCGCGGTCGCGGACCGGCTGCCGCGGCAGCGGGTGATGGTCGGCGCGAACCTGCTCAACGCCACGTCGCAGGCGGCCTTCGCGATCCTGGTGATCACCGGCTCGCCCGCGCTGTGGACGATGGCCGCGCTGGCCGCGGTGGGCGGTACCGGGCAGGCGTTCTTCTCGCCCGCCTCCGAGGGCATGGTGCTCTCGACGGTCGACCCGGGCCACGCGGGCAAGGCGTTCTCGGTCTACCGGTTGTCGATGAACGGCGCGAGCATCATCGGCGCGGCCCTCGGCGGCGCGCTGGTGGCGGCCGTCGGCCCGGGCTGGGTGCTGGCCGTCGACGCCACCGGGTTCGCCCTCGCCGCGGCCATGCGCGCGAGGTTGCGCACCAAGGCGGTGGAGCGCCCCGCCGAGTCCGGCGGCATCGTCCGAGAACTGCGGGAGGGCTGGCGGGAGTTCGCCTCCCGCTCCTGGCTGTGGGGCATCGTGCTCCAGTTCGGCGTCGTCAACGGCGTCGTCACGGCCACCGAGTCGGTCTACGGGCCGCTGGTCGCCCGCGAGCATCTCGGGGGCGCGGGCCCGTGGGGCATCGCGGTGGCCGCCGCGGGTGTCGGCACGGTCTGCGGCGGGCTGCTGATGATCCGCTGGCGCCCGCGCCGGATGCTGCTCGCCGGCACCATGGGCGTCTTCCCGATGGCGCTGCCCGCCGCCGCGCTCGCCCTGGCCGTCCCGACGTGGCTGCTGTCGACGGCCATGTTCGTCACGGGACTGGCCGTGGAGGTCTTCGCGGTCGGCTGGATGCTGGCGCTGCACCAGGAGATCCCCGAGGACAAGATGTCGCGCGTGTCGGCCTACGACTGGCTCGGCTCGGTGTCGCTGACCCCGATCGCGACCGCGCTGGCCGGTCCCGCCGCGATCGCCTTCGGCAGGACCCGGGCGCTGTGGGGCTCCTCCGTGCTGGTCCTGCTGCTCACCGGCGCGGTCCTGCTGCTGCCCGACGTGCGCCGGCTGGAACGCCGCGTGAAGGTCGCCTCCGAGCACGCCGGCATCGCCACCGCGGCACCCGACGTGCGGCCGCTGCCCGCGGGTCCGGCCGACCTCGCCCAGACCCCCTGACGCCTCGGACCGCCGCGCGGCGCCCGGCCGTTCAGCCGAGTTCGAGCGTGGTGTTGCCGAAGATGCCCGCGATGTCGATCGCGGGGGTGGGGCCGGTGTACATCCGGGCCGTCTCGAAGGTGGGCCGCAGCCCCAGGCGCTCGACGAGGGCGGTCGCGGCCGGGTTCACGTCGGGGACGTCGACGGCGACCGGCAGGCCCGGGGCGGTGGCGGCCAGCGCGCCGAGCAGGGCGTGCGCGATGTCCGGGGAGGCGGCGTAGAGGGGGCCGACGCGCGCCGCCGAGCGGGCGGGGCGGCGCACCCCGAACCCGCACAGCTCCCCGTCGCGGACCGCCGCGAGCGCGGTGTGCCCCGGCAGGCCGATCCACGCGGCGAGGAAGACGTCGCGTGCGGCGGGGAAGAACCGCCGGTCGTAGCCGGCGAGCCGGGCGAAGGGCAGCGTGCCGGCGTCGACCAGGGTGACGCCGGCGGGGGCCTGCTCGCCGGACGGCACGCCTTCGTAGCGGATGTGGTTCCAGGCCCGGCGGAAGCCCGATTTGCGGTAGTTGTCCTGCTGGGAGACGACGCCGTCCAGGCCCACGTTGCGTCCGTCGAGGCGGTCCATGGCCGCGTTCCACATCCGCAGCCCGTAGCCCTGGCCGCGCACCGGTTCGCGCGCGATGTAGAAGCCGAGGAACCCGTGGTCGAGGCCGTAGCGCACCGCCGACACGGACGCGACCGCCCGGCCGTCGAGCCGGCCGAGCAGGAAGCCGTGCGGGTCGGTCGGGTAGAACGCCTCGCCGTCCGACAGGCCCGGGTTCCACTGCTCGTCGTCGGCCCAGTCGGCGAACGTCCTCAGCTCGTCCGCGCCGGCCGTGGAGATCTCGAACGTCGCCATGGGTACCGTGTCCTCCGCTGGTTCGGGGCGCGGCGTCGCTTCCGCGCCGCTTCAGCCTAGGCAGCGCCGGGGGCGGTACGGGGCCGAACGGGCCGGGGGTCAGCCGACCGTGAAGGCCCCGTCCGGCGGCTCGGGCGAGTCGGTCGCCGCCGCGTCGTACACCGGCGAGCCCCGGAACGCGCGCAGCGCCTCCGCCGTGTCGAGCGCCCGGGCGGGGAACGGATCCGCCGCGCACCGCCGCGCCACCACGTCCGTGGGCAGCGGGCAACGGGCCGCCGCGAGCACCGCGTTGCCGTATCTGCGGCCGCGCAGCACCCCCGGCTCCACCAGCACGCACACCTCGACCCCCGGCCCGAACGCGGCACGCACGGTGGCCAGTTGCGAGCCGAGGAAGGCGAACGGCGCCTGGTCGGCGAGGTTCGCCACGTACACGCCGCCCGGGCGCAGGACGCGGGCCACGTGGGTCGCGAACTCGACCGTCGTCAGGTGCGCGGGCACCCTGGCCCCGCCGAACACGTCGGTGACCAGGACGTCGGCGCTCCCGTCCGGCCGCCCGGCCAGCCACTCGCGGGCGTCCGCGAGGTGCGTACGGATCTGCGGCGCGTGCCAGGGCAGGTATGCGGCGACCAGCGCGGCCAGACCCCGGTCGGCCTCCACGACGTCGTGCGCCGCGTCCGGCACCGTCCGGGCGAATCTGCGCGGCAGGGTCATCGCCCCGCCGCCCAGGTGCACCATCGCCGGCGGCCCGTCCCGCTCGACCGGCGTGTCGCACACCGCCTCCACGACATGGGCGACACGCCGCACGTACTCGAACTCCACGTACTCCGGGTCGGCCAGGTCCACGTAGGACTGCGGCGCGCCGTCGACGGTCAGCAGCCACGCGTCGTCCCGGTCCACGTCGGGCAGCAGCTTCGCCACCCCGAAGTCCACGGCACGCGTCACAGGAATCGCTTCACCTTGCACCCCTCCATCCTCCCCTCCTCCCGGACCGGCCGGCGATCCGGGAGGCGCGGGCACCGGGGGGACCAGCCCCGCCGGGCCGGTGAACGGACCGGGCCGGGCGGGCGGACCCGCCCGGCCCCGTCCGCGGCCGGCTACCCGAGGGACGTCACCGTGCCCGCCCCCACCGTGCGACCGCCCTCGCGAATCGCGAAGCCGAGCCCGGGCTCCAGCGGCAGCGCCCGCCCGAGCTCGACGGCGATGTCGGCGGTGTCGCCCGGCAGCGCCATCCCCTCGGCGCCGAGGGAGACGTCCCCGACCACGTCCGCGGTGCGGATGTAGAACTGGGGCCGGTAGCCGGTGGCGACCGGCGTGTGCCGGCCACCCTCCGCCGCGGGCACGAAGAACACCCGGGCGGTGAAACGGCGGTGCGGCGTCACGCTGTCCGGCGCCGCGACGATGTCACCGCGCCGCACCTGCCCGCGCTGCACCCCGCGCAGCAGCAGCGCCACGTTGTCGCCGGCCTGCGCGGACTCCATCGGCTTCCCGAAGGTCTCCAGCCCGGTGACGACGCTGGTCAGCGCCTCGCCGTCGACGCCGTGCACGCCGACCCGGTCCCCGGGACGCACCACCCCGCGCTCGACCGCGCCGGTCACGACGGTGCCGCGCCCCGTGATGGTGAGGACGTTCTCCACCGACAGCAGGAACGGCGCGTCGACGTACCGCTCGGGCACCGGCACGTACGTGTCGACGGCGTCGAGCAGCGCCTCGATCGCGGCGGTCCAGCGCGGCTCGCCGGCCAGCGCGCGCAGCCCGGAGACACGGACCACCGGCAGCGTGTCACCGGCGAAGCCGTGCGCGGAGAGCAGTTCGCGCACCTCCAGCTCGACCAGGTCGGCCAGTTCGTCGTCGGCCGCGTCCGCCTTGTTGAGCGCCACCACGACGTGGCGCACGCCCACCTGGCGGGCGAGCAGCACGTGCTCGGCGGTCTGCGGCATGACGCCGTCGAGCGCCGAGACGACGAGGATCGCCCCGTCCAGCTGGGCCGCGCCGGTGATCATGTTCTTGACGTAGTCGGCGTGTCCCGGCATGTCGACGTGCGCGTAGTGCCGCGTGTCGGTCTCGTACTCGACGTGCGCGATGGTGATGGTGATGCCGCGCCGCGCCTCCTCCGGGGCCCGGTCGATCCGGTCGAACGGCACGAACGTGCCGCTCCCCCGGTCGGCCAGCACCTTGGTGATGGCGGCGGTCAACGTGGTCTTGCCGTGGTCGACATGACCCATGGTGCCGATGTTCAGGTGCGGCTTGGTGCGGATGTACGCCTGCTTGGGCATGGGTGGGCTCTTCCTCGACGGCCGCCGCGTGACGTGCGGTGGCCGGAAGGGGGAAGGCGGCGGACCGCCTCGCGGACCCCGGGCCGTACCGACCCTCCCCCTGCGGGGTCCGCCGGATATGTCGTTCCGGGGAGGGTCAGCTTCGTGCGCCGTCGAGGAAGGCGGGCCGGGCGGCCGATGCGGCCTGTGCGGCCGATGCGTTCCGGGCAGCCTTCAGCGCGACCGCTGCTGCGGTGGCGTCTGCGAGGAAGGCGAGCCGGAACATAGGACGATCATCCATGAGCGCGGCAGGTCCGTCGAACGAATTACCGCCCGGCGCATCCGGGTTGGCGCCCGCGCACCGGTCAGTGGGTCGGCGCACCCGCGAACCCGCTGGTGACGCAACTGTCGATGGTTCTTCATCTGCCGGTGACGTACGGGAATCCAGCGGGTGGGAGACTTTGTTCCGCTGTTAAACTTAACAAGCCGTCCCCACCCCTCCTTCCGCAAAGGACACCCTCCATGCCCCTGGCCATCCTCGCCCTCGCGGTGAGTGCCTTCGGCATCGGCACCACGGAGTTCGTGATGATGGGCCTGCTGCCCAACGTCGCGGGCGACCTCGGTACCTCCGTGCCGACCGCCGGCTACCTCGTCTCCGCCTACGCGCTCGGCGTCGTGGTCGGCGCCCCGCTGCTGACCGCGCTGGGCTCCCGCATCCCGCGCAAGCGCATGCTCCTGCTGCTGATGGGCCTGTTCACGGTCGGGAACCTCTCCTCCGCGTTCGCGCCCGGCTACTGGACCCTGCTGGCGGGCCGCTTCCTGGCGGGGCTGCCGCACGGCGCGTTCTTCGGCGTCGGCGCGGTCGTCGCCGCACGGCTCGTCGCCGAGGAGCGCCGGGCGCGTGCGGTGGCCGCGATGTTCCTCGGGCTGACCGTCGCCAACATCGTCGGCGTGCCCGCCGCGACAGCCCTCGGCCAGCACCTCGGCTGGCGCGCGACGTTCGTGGTGGTCTCGGTGATCGGGCTGGTCGCGCTGGCGTCCCTCGCACTGCTGATCCCGCGACTGCCCGCGGAGGAGCACGTCGGCGTGGCCCAGGAACTCCGCGCGCTGCGCGAACCCCAGGTCGTACTCGGCCTGCTCACCGCGGTGTTCGGGTTCGCCGGGGTGTTCGCCGTCTACAGCTACCTCGCCTCGATGATGACCGAGGTGACCGGGTTCTCCGACTCCTCCGTCACCCTGCTGCTCGCGCTGTTCGGCATCGGCATGACCCTCGGCGCGCTGGCCGCCGGCCCCCTCACCGACCGCGCCCTGCGTCCCACCCTCTACGGTTCGCTGGCCGCGCTCGCGGTGGTCCTGGTCGGCTTCCACTTCGCCGCGGGCTCCAAGGTCGCCGCGCCGATCGCCGTGGTCGTCCTCGGCGCGGTCGGCTTCATGACCACCACGCCGCTCCAGATGCTCGTGATGAACAAGGCCCGGCACGCCCCCACCATCGCCTCCGCCTCCAACCACTCCGCCTTCAACCTCGCGAACGCCGGCGGCGCGTGGCTGGGCGGCGCGGCGATCTCGGCGGGCTGGGGCTGGACCTCGCCCGCGCTGGTGGGTGCCGTCCTGGCGGTGGTCGGGCTCGCGATCGCGGTCACGGCGGGACGGCTCGACCGGCGCACGGCGGTGACGTCGTCCGCGGTGATCGCGGAAGGCGGGCCGCGGGTGCGGCGGGAGGTCGAGGAGCCGGCGTAGGGGCGTGGTGGCCCGGGCGGGCTCGCCGGACCAGGGCGCGTTCGGAGCGGCGTCCCGGCAGTACGTCGAGGCCGGGGCGGGACCACCCGTCCGGGGCCCGGGCATCGGCCGGGGCCGCGCCGCTCGGTTAGGCTCGGCAAATGGCAGAGGCTGAGGCGGACTTCGTGCCGGCACCGTCGTCCCGCGGGGCGGTCGCGCGGCTGGCCGTACGCTGCTCGCGGCTGATGCTCTCGCCGTGGACGCGGTTCGGGCTGCTCGTCGCGGTGCTGGCCGTGGGGATCGCGCTGGCCATCGCCTGGCAGCCGCAGCGGCTGCTGACCAAGGGCTGGCCGCCGCAGACCTCGGGCACCACCGCGGTCCTGCTGTTCGCCCTCGCGTACGGCCTCGCCACCGTCGCCTTCGTCCCGCGCCCGCTGCTCAACGCCGCGGCCGGCGCGCTCTACGGCATCCACGCGGGGCTGCCCGCGGCGATCGGCGGCACGGTGCTCGGAGCCGGACTGGCCTTCCTGCTCGGCCGTTTCCTCGGACGTGACGCCGTACGGCCGCTGCTGCGGGGGCGTCTCGTCCTGTCCCTCGACCGCCAGCTCAGCCGGCACGGATTCCGCAGCACGCTGGCGCTCCGGCTCTTCCCGGGCGTGCCGTTCGCCGCGGCGAACTACGCCGCGGCGCTGTCCCGCATCCGCCTGGCGCCCTTCCTGACCGCCACGGCCGCGGGCAGCGCCGCCAACACCGCCGCCTACGTGGTCGCGGGCGCCCGGGCCGCCTCGCCGACGTCCCCCACGTTCCTGCTCGCGCTCGGGTTCCTCGGGGTGACCGCGGTCGCGGCGACGGCGTACGCGCGCCGCCGGACCCGGACGTCCGACGCCGGCCCGGACACGCCCGCGGACCCGCTCGAAGGCGTCAACGCCCCAGCGGATCCGGCCAGTCCGCCAGCGGGATCCGCTTGATCTCCAGCACCTCGCCGAGGGTGCCCCACTCGTCCTTGCCCAGCCGGGCCAGCGGGCGCAGCGCGCGGACGTCGGGCAGGCCGTCGGACATCACGGCCTCCGAGACCACCGCGTACACCACCCGCCCGAACACCACGGTCGAGTCCCCCAGCCGGAGCGTGCTGTGCAGCTCGCACTCCAGTGCCACCGGCGACGCGGCCACCCGCGGCGGCTTCACCCGGGTACTCGGCTCGCGGGCGATCCCCACCTCGTCGAACTCGCTCACCCCGTGCGGGAAGTCCGTCGCCGTCGCGTTGATCTGCTCGAACAGGTGCTCCGGCGCGAGGTTGACCACGAACTGCCCGGTCTCCTCCACGTTCCGCACCGAGTCCTTCCGCCCCACCGACGTGAACTGCACGATGGGCGGACTCACGCAGGAGACGGTGAAGAAGCTGTGCGGTGCGAGGTTGTCCGCGGAACCGTCCCGGTTCGTGGTCGACACCCAGGCGATCGGCCGGGGCACGATCACCGAGGTCAGGAGCTTGTAGAACGACCCGCGGTCCTGCTCGGCGGGATCGAAGTCGATACGCATGGGCCCAGTATCCACGCGATCGACATCCCCCATGCCTGGGGATCGCGGGACGACCACACCTGTGTCTGGTCGAACATCGACCGCCATGGGGTAGGTACGACGCTGTGACCTGTGGCCACCGCCTGATCTTCGTTTGTCGACACAACTCACGATGATCAACGGTGACCGCAGCCCTCTCCGCACCGGCCCCGACCAGCAAGATCACGATCTACGGCCGGAGTATTAGTTAGCCATCCTTTTGGCCGCGGCGTCTCGCCCGACGAAGAGGCTCTATCCCTTCCCTGTGGCAGGGACCGGTCGAGTCGCATACGGGCTTTCCTGAAAACCCAAGTCGGCCCACATCGCCACCGCGGCCCCCTCGAGCGAACCCACGCTAAGGACTGGAAGGGAAAATCCAGTGTCCGACCTTAGAGGCCGCGCGGATAGGCGCGGTGGTGCACCCCGGCAGCAAAGCAGGCGCAGGCATGGGTGACCCTGGAGTTGCGACGCTCTGTGATCAACGGGGAGACCTGTGCCTGTCCCGCCATCGTGGCTGACCGAACCGCTCTGGGACCAATTTGCCGCGCTGTTGCCTGAGCGGCCGGCTTACGTCCCGACCCATCCGCTGGGCGCCATCGCCCACGCATCAGCGACCGGATCGTTACCAGATGACCGGGCCGGTCTTGTCGAAGAAGCCGCCGGTCGGGCCGTCGGCGCCGATCGAGGCCATGCGGACGATGATCTCCGCGCCCTCCTCGATGGTTTGGGTGCCCTGGTGGCCGTTGAGGTCGGTGGCGGTGTAGCCGGGGTCGACGGCGTTGAACCGGATGGCGGGGAACGCCTTGGCGTACTGCGAGGTGACCATGACCAGCGCGGTCTTGGAGGAGTTGTAGTCCAGCACTGTCACCTGGAACTCCACCCGGCTGGGGTCGGCGCACGCCGCCAGCGAGCCCAGACCGCTGCTGACGTTGACGACGACCGGGGCGTCGCTTGCTTCCAACAGGGGCAGGAAGGCGTGCGTGACGCGCACGACGCCGAAGACGTTCGTGTCGTACGTGGTCGTCATGTCGGCCCCGGTGACCTCGCCGACTGGCTTGCGCGCGCCCACGATCCCGGCGTTGTTGACCAGGATGTCGAGGCGGCCGGCGTCCGCGCGGACGAATTCGGCGGCGGCTTTGACGGAGTCCTCGTCGGTGACGTCGAGCTGAACGAAGCGGGCGCCGAGCCTCTCGGCCGCCGTTCGGCCGTGGTGGGCATCGCGTGCCCCGACGTAGACGGTGTGCCCGGCCTCGATCAAGCGGCGAGCCGTCTCGAAACCGAGGCCCTTGTTCGCTCCGGTGATCAATGTGGCGGTCATGTGCTCACTCCGGTGGTGATCGGTGGGTCGGTGATGTCTCCACCGTCGTCGCACCGCAGACGAACAAGTAGTGCCCGCCTCAGCCAGTGGACCAGCAGTACCAGGCTGTCCGGGCGCGGCGGCGCGATACTGGGACGGTGAGCGAATCCAGGGAACTGGGCAGAGCCCTGCATGGCTGGCGGGACCGGATCGCCCCCGCCACGGTCGGACTGCCTGCGGGCGGGGTACGTCGGGCCGCCGGACTGCGCCGCGAGGAACTGGCCCAGCTCGCCGGCCTGTCGGTGGACTACATCACCCGCCTGGAACAGGGCCGGGCCACTTCCCCGTCGGCGCAGGTCCTGTCCGCGCTGGCCCGCGCCCTGCGTCTGTCGGCAGCCGAGCGCGAATACCTGTATCTCCTCGCGGGCCAGCCGGCGCCGGGTCCCGGGCAGCTGTCGGCGCACATTCCACCGGGGGTCCGAAGGCTGCTCGACCAGCTGGACGGCGCACCGCTGAGCGTGTATGACGCCGCCTGGAACCTGATTCTGTGGAACCCGTTGTGGGCTGCCCTGTTCGGAGACCCGTCCGCGCTGCGCGGACGCGAGCGCAACATCGTCTGGCGGCACTTCGCCGGTCTGCCCAGCCGGGTCAGCCACACCCCCGAGCAGGAGGCCCGGTTCGAGGCGGCCGTGGTCGCCGATCTCAGGGCGGCGACCGCCTGCTACCCCGCCGATGCCGGCCTGCGCTCCCTGATCAAGGACCTGCGGGGTGTCAGCACCGACTTCGCACGCCTGTGGGACACGGGCATCGTGGGCGTCCATGAGTCGGACACCAAGACCGTCCATCACCCCGATGCCGGCGCAATCACCTTCGACTGTGACGTGCTGACGGCTCCCGGCAGCGATCTGCGCATCGTCGCCTATACCGCCGCTCCTGGCAGCGAAGCCGCCGACCGGCTCCGGCTCCTCAACGTCATCGGCACCCAGACCATGAGCGAAGACAGCACCCCGGGATAGCAGTCGGCGGGCGCACTCCCCATGGCCCGCAGCCGGCGCACCGACCACCGACGACCGCTCGCTGCAACGCCGACGAGAGGTCCCCAGACAGGCGTGCTCTCACGGGCGGCGGATCGGGCGTTCGTCCCAGCGGTGGGTCGTCCATGCCCGTCGAATCAGGGTACGAACGGTGATGATGGTGTCGGCCAGGTCGAAGAAGGCGTCGATGGCAGTTACCCGGCGCTCGTAGCAGCGGGCGAGGCGGTAGAAGGCGTTCTGCCAGGCGTGGGTCCTTTCGACATGCCACCTCTGACGTGCCTGGATCGGTGCTTTCTCGCCCGTGTGCGCGATGCGGCCGTGCAGGCCGCGCTCGTCGAGCAGGGCGCGGGTCTTGTCAGAGTCGTAGCCGGCGTCCAGGTGCACGGTAACGTCGTCCGGCAGGGGTCCCAGGTCGTCCAGGCGGTCCAGGGTCGAGGCGAGGAGCGGGGAGTCGTGACGGTTCCCTCCGGCCAGCACGCGGCCCAGCGGATTTCCGTAGCCATCCGTCATGCCTGAGCGTTTGAGGCCCTGTTTGCCACGGTCGACTGGTGAACGTCCGGCGACCTCACCGCCACCCGGTGCCTTGGTGATGGAGCCATCGACGGCGATCTGGTCGAGCACGAGGCCGACGATCCGATCGTAGGAGGCCAGCGCGACCTGCTTGAGCCGGGCGAAGACGCCGAGCGCGATACATTCGTCGCGGCGATTGCGGACGCCTGCTCAACCGCCTCGACGGCCAACTGGCCCAGTGCGATCAGGCTGCGGTCGACATCGGCGAACGGGCCCTCCTGGACGGACGCCGACGGAAGCGCAGGAACGGTCACCGCCTCGCCGGAGGCCACCTGATCGCGCACCCCGGTGACAGCCCCCGCGAGCTCCTCCACCCGGCGCCGGTAGTGAGCCACCCACGCCAACGTGCCCTCACGCATGCGCTGTTCGCGCTCGTAACGGCCCACCGTGGTGTCGGCGATCTCACCCGCGCCTTGGCCTTCATCGATACGGCACGCAACAACGGTCGATTCGAGACCCCGCTCCAGCGGGTCCAGATCGATACCGCGCACGGCCACATTCTGCTCACCGACCCCGCCACCCGCAGCGTCGGCCACTCTGTACTCGATCGTGCCTCCGAAATCGCCACGCGATACGGCCTGAAGCACCAACTACGAAGTATCAAAACCGTGCGCACCAGCGAGGAGTACACGTGACCTACCAAGATCCGATCAGCGACGCGGACCGGGCCGACGCTCGCGTGATCTGGGACTTCCACCAGATGGGCCACGAGTTGAAGCCCTGTTCCGCTGCGATCGCCCTTGGCAGCCTCGATCTCGGTGTGGCCACCGCCGCCGCCGATCTGTACCACGACGGCATGTTCCCGAAGGTGGTCTTCACGGGCGACACCAGCACAGCCACCCGGGCGCGGTTTCCCCGCGGTGAGGCCACCCACTATCGCGAGCACGCGCTCTGCCTCGGGGTGCCGAACGAAGCCATCCTGCTTGAGCCGAAGGCAACCAACACCGGCCAGAACATCGGCTTCTCCCGCGAGGTGCTGGAGAACACGGGCATCGCAGTATCCACCCTGCTCCTCATCTCGATGCCCTACATGCAGCGTCGCGCCTACGCCACATGCCGCAAGCTCTGGCCCGAGGTGGAGCCGGTATGCGTCTCCCAGCACATGCCGTACGACGAGTACGTCAGGACACATGACGACGAGAAGCAGCTCATTGAGATGCTCATGGGCGACTTGGACCGTGTGATGGATTACCCCAAGCGCGGTTTCGCCGTGGAGCAGCACGTCCCGGGAAGAGTCCGCGATGCCTTCGACCGCCTCCGCTCCCGTGGCTACGACACCTGGTTGCTGCCCGCTTGATCACGGTACGTTCTTGGACGCGCCGGCGGCACGCTCGTGTGCGATCCATCAGCCCAACCTGCTGCCCCGCCTTTCCACTCTCGCGAAGCTCTACGCGGCCGATGTCTGGGTGATCCTCGACGATGTCCAATTCGCCCGCCGCGACTACCAGCACCGGGCTCGCCTCGCTGTACTTGACCACCCGGAGCAGCACCAGTGGCTGTCCTTGGAGACTCACCTCCCATATGGGCGAGCGACGTTGATCCGCGACGCTCGGCTTGCAGATCCGGCACGTGCCGCCCGTCGCCTCAGCCAGTTGCCCGCACAGCACTACCAGCTCAGCGACTACTGGCCACTACTGCAGGCCGTGCTCGAACCCGCCGTTCACGCGGTCACCGAGACCGGTCGTACTGCCGCCGCTGCCGAAGCCACCACGCGTGCGTTGCTGAACCTCTTGAGATGGCATGGCTCCATCGTGCGCAGCGGCGATCTCTCCGCCTCCTCGGACCGCTCAATGCGCCTGGCCGACCTCACGGCTGCGGTGAACGCCGGCACTTACCTCTGCGGCACTGGCGGTCTGCGGTATCTCGACCACGGTCCCTTCGAGGAGCGCCAACTCAACATCTGTGCCTTCCGTCCACCCTCTGCCTCCGAGAAGCTGTGGACTGCAGCTTCGAAGGTCTCCGCACTATGGGCGCTCGCCGCTTACGGTCCTACTGTCGTGGCTGCCGCGTTCAACGACCTCCTAGCGGAGACATGAACGGCGTTCACCCTGGTGTCAAGGACATCGGGTTCTTGCTCCTCGACCTACAGCAACACGGTTGGCCCCGTTTGCAGCCGCCATCGCCGCCAAATCGCGGTCAACGATCCGCTCTGGGCCTCGGGAATGACGTTCAGCGCCCTCCAGCGTTGAACTTCGCGATCAGTTCCGGCAGTTCGGTGAGGGAACTGATGCGCATGGCGGTGACGGCATCCGCATCCGGGTCGCGCTGCTGGATCGTCCCCCACGGTCCGCGGCGGATCAGTGCGGTCAGCAGCCCCGCTCGAACCGCGGGGCGGATGTCGTTGTCCAGCCGGTCGCCGACGTACAAGATCTCGCCCGGTCCGGCTGGAGCGGCTTCGACCACGTGCTCGAAGAACGCGACATCGGGCTTCGAAACGCCCCAGTCGTCGCTGGTCGCAATGAAATCGGTCGGCAGATCCAAGTCGCGGAGTAGGGCGCCCGCTCGCACAGTCTGATTGCCGGCGATGCCCACCCACAGGCCGGACTCTCGCAACGCCGACAGACTGGGCCGCACGTCCGGGTACAGGTCGTCCTCACCGAACCACTCGGGCTTCCTGGCGGCTGCCCGTAGCGCTCGTTCCTCGGACAGGTCGAACCCGGGCCGGAAGACCTGGAACGTCTCCCGGTAGTCACGGCCCTCCGCGATGACCGCGCCGAACACGGCGGCGAAGGTGTGCCGAGGCACACCAAGCCAGTCGGCCCAGGTGCCGTACTCACGGGTCTCGTCCACCAGGCACTCACCGACGTCGAACACCACAGCGCGAATCATGGAGACAGCCTAGTCGTGGGGTGTCCGGGCTACTCGGGGCCAAGCGGGCGTCCATGAGGCGACCGTCATCGTCGCCGCCATCAACGAGTGGCTGCTGTGTCCCGCCAGATCACGACGCTGCCGCGTAACAGTGGATCGCCACCAGCTGAGAAGGACTCCATCGTTGCTCGACCGTGGCCATCAATTCCCAGCCCAGCCGCTCATACAGGGCCGCCGCGGCAGTATCCGAGACCACAACGTCGAGCACCGGGTGCAGGCCACGACGTCGTGCTTCCTCCGCTGCTCTGCCCATCAACAGTGCTCCGATGCCGTGCCCCCTGGCCTGCGGGGCAACGAATAGCCGGCTCACCACCGCGGCCAAATCCTCGCTCGTCCCACTGCGCTCGCTCCACAAGCCAGGAGCCAGATCTCCTTCGCCGCTGTGAGACAAGCTGACATGACCAACGAGACGGCCACCAAGTTCAGCTACCCAGGCCCCCAAGAGAGAAGCTTGCGACAACCACTCATGAGGCCGGCCAGGCCAATTCACCGGGTACCCGTCACGTCGATGGACCTCCGCGAGAACCCTCACGCACCCCTCGACATCGCCATCAGCCCTCGGGCGGACCCTGGGGCCCGGCCTCTCCACAGAAGACCCGAATCTCTCGTTGTTCACTCCGCCATAAAAACACAGGCCACAGAACCACAACCATCCACTTTCGACACACGCCGTAGGCCACCCACGCCTATCCCTCGCGCAACTCCGCGTTCGGGCAGCCGGCTCTCACTCACAGCTGTTTGAACTGTCTTTCACTCGGCCGCCGGGAAGAGATCGAGTGCGCCGGTAATGCTCAGCAGGTGGCGGACGCTGGCGCTGGGTGCCAGCAGAAGGACGGTTCCGCCACGTTCCAGGGCGTTCAGGCGGGTTTGCAGGAGGATGCTGAGAAAGGTGGAGTCGGCGAAGGTCACCCCCGCGAGGTCGAAGGCCACGTGGGAGTGGTGCTCCAAGGCGCGGTCCGCGGCGCTCTGCAGCAGCTCGATGCCGCCCAGATCGGCCTCTCCGCGCACCGTGATCAAGCTGGGAGTCCCCAGGACGCAGGACACTGTGAACCGTGGCACGTCCCTCGGGACCTGTGCGGCGGAAGAATCCATGCATGCTCCCGAGTCGAACGACCGCCGGTCCCGCAAGAGTGGCACAGCGCGACCGCAGGCCGGAAGAAGTGATCGTGAAGATCGCATGGCAGCGCGGGCTCATCTCACCTGGGTGTTGGCGGCACATTCGGCGTCGTGGTCCGGTGGCACTGGTAGTCCGGAAGCCTCACCGCCCCATCAGTCGTGTTCCGATCCTGGTGTGCTTGCCGCGATCGCGGGCAGGCGATGCTGGACATACTCGGCAGCGTGAGGGGACCACATGGCGGTAACCACGTACGGTGCAGGAACAACCACAGGACCGGCCCGGGCCGGCCACGACGTTCCGACCGTAGGTGGGCTGCCGTTCATCGAAGAAGCGCGGAAGACGCCCCCGAAGGACGCGCGGACACTGTCGAAGCTGTTCTTCGACCGGCTGCAGGACCTGGAGGAGGGCACCCGCGAATACTCGTACGCGCGGAGCACCTTGGTCGAGATGAACATGTCGCTGGTGCAGTTCGCCGCCCGGCGCTTCCGCGGGCGGGGCCGGGACGAGCTGGAGGACATCCTCCAGGTCGGCACCCTCGGGCTGATCAAGGCGATCGACCGGTTCGACCTGAGCCGCGAGGTGGAGTTCACCACCTTCGCGGTGCCGTACATCGTCGGCGAGATGAAGCGGTTCTTCCGCGACACCAGCTGGGCCGTCCATGTACCGCGCCGGCTCCAGGAACTGCGGGTGGAGCTGGCCAAGGCCCGCGACCACCTCACCACGGTGCTGGACGCCCCGCCCACCGTGGCCGAACTCGCCGCGTATCTGGAGATCACCGAGGACGAGGTCGTCGAGGGCCTGGTGGCCTCGAACGGCTACACCGCCGGCTCCCTCG
>NZ_FNVU01000015.1 GCF_900107965.1 Actinacidiphila yanglinensis
CGCCTGCACCGCGAGACCCAGCGCATCGCCGAGCGGCTCCAGCGCTCCCTGCTCCCGTCGCTGCCCGACATCGCGCCGCTCGGGCTCGCGGCGGGGTACGAACCCTCGCAGACGACCGCCGAGGTGGGCGGCGACTGGTACGACTGCTTCGTGCTGCCGCAGGGCGACATCGCGCTCATCATCGGCGACGTCACCGGCCACGACCTGCAGGCCACCGTGACGATGAGCCAGCTGCGCAACATGCTGCGCGGGATCGCCTGCGACCGGCAGGAGCCGGCCGGCAAGATCCTGGGCCGGCTGGACCGCGCGAACCACACCCTGCACCCGTCGACCACCGCCACCTGCGTGTACGCCCTGCTCAAGGGCGAACCGGGCGGCCCGTGGGTCGTGGAGTGGTCCCGGGCCGGGCACCCTCCCCCGCTGCTCATCCCGCTGCCCCCCGGGATCGACGCTCCTGCTCTACACCGACGGGCTCGTCGAGCGCCGCGGTGAGGTCCTGGAACGCGGCATGACCCGGCTGCGTCGGGAGGCGGCCTCCTGGGCCGGGGAATCGGTCGCCACTCTCGTCGAGGAACTCCTGCACGGCCTGGGCGCCGACGCTGACGACATCGCGCTGCTGGCGGTGCGGGTGCCCTGAAGGCCCAGGCCGGGCTACGACGAGCAGGTCTGCAGCGATGGTCAGGCGGGCGCAGCCTGGCGTACGGCGTGCAGCGCCGGACGAGCCGGTGCGGTCCGCGATCGAGCGGGCGGCTGTCAGCGGCGGGAGGTCAGGGCGCGCTGCACAGAGCTGACAACGGACCGCGGGATCGGGCCGCGCAACGCCGCATGCGCGGCGTTGGCACCTGGTGCTCCGTGGACCCCGCCGCCGGGATGCGCCCCGGAAGATGCCAGGTACAGGCCCTTGACGGGAGTCTCGGGGCGTCCGGTGCCGGGTGTGGGCCGGAAAACGAGTTGCTGGTGAAGGGCGGTGGTGCCGCCGTTGATCGCGCCGCCTTCCAGGTTGGCGTCCCTCGCTTGCAACGTCGGCGGGGCCAGGATGCGGCGGGCCCGGATACGGGCGCGGAAGCCGGGCGCGTACTGCTCGATTCGTGCCTCCATCCGGTCCGCCATGGCCTCCTGCTCGCCACGGTCCCAGGTCCCGGTCAGGCCGTCGTCCCCGGCGTCGCTTCTGATCTCCTGGGGGACGTGCGTGTAGGCCCACGCGGACTCCGTTCCCGCGGGAGACCGGGTCGCATCGGTGGTAGTCATCTGCCCGAGCAGCAGGAAGGGCCGGTCCGGGACGTGCCGGACGGCGATCTGCGCGGCGTAGCGGGTCAGGTCGTCCACACCGTCGGCGAGGTGCACGGTGCCCGCACGGGCAGCCCCCTCGGACGTCCAGGGGATCGGGCCGTCCAGGGCCCAGTCGACCTTGAACGTGGAGAAGTCCCACTGGAAGGTGCGGCGCAGGTCCGCCACAAGCCGCGCGGGCAGGTGCTCGGCGCCGACCAGTTGCGTGAAGAGTGCGGGTGCGGAGACATCTGCGAGTACCGCTCGCCGGGCGCGTACGGCCTCGCCGGTCGCGGTCCGCACACCGAGCGCGCGGCCGCCCCGCACCACGACCTCGGTGACGCGCTCGCCGCACCGCACTCTCCCGCCCTGTCGCTCCAGACGCCGGACCATCGCCTCGGTCAGCGCGGACGCCCCTCCGACCGGCACGGGGAACCCGTGCCGCTGGGCGAGCATGGACATCAGCCAGCCGAAGCCGCCACCGATGGCGGACTCCGGGGACAGATCCGCGTGCAGCGCGTTGCCGGCCACCAGCAGCCGACCGCCGTCCCCCGCGAAGTACTCCTCGCCGAGCCGCCGTGCCGGGAGCATCATCATGCGAGTCAGGCGCAGCCCACCGGCCGCCCGGACCTTCGCGAGGAGCCGTACCCCGCTGCGGATCGGCGGGAAGGGCGCGAACACGCATCCCAGCAGGTCCTCCCCAACGTGGTTCCACAGTCCGTACAGTTCCCGCCAGGCGTCGCCGTCCTCCGGCGCGAAGGACTCCAGGCTGGCGGCGGTGGCGTCCGGATCGCGGTCCAGGACGGCGCAGCGGCCGTCGGGCAGCGGGTGGGCGAGCACGCTCGGCGCGTGGCTCCACCGCAGCCCCTCGTCCTCCAACCGGAGGGCGGCGAGCGCGGGGGAAGCGACCGCCAGGGGATAGAAGGAACTGAACACGTCGCTGACGAAGTCCGGGTGGACGTCATGGTCGCTGTGCACCGCCCCGCCGGGCTCGGGCTGCTCTTCCAGGACCTCCACGCTCCAGCCGGCGTCCGCCAGGAGGTTCGCGGCGACCAGACCGTTCGGGCCTGCCCCGATGACCACCGCGTCCGGCATGACGTGCTCCCGTTTCCTCGGTCCTGGTGGCGGACGTCGCCCGCCTGCCGCCCGTGCGTGGGCCGGTCGGAGCCCGGGAGGGCGTCGTGCCCACGAACGGTCACTTGACGGTGTGCAACGGTTCCCGGTCACGGGGGGTGCGCTTTTCGACGACGTCGGCGAGCCGCTTGAGCATGCTGCGATGCCGTAGTTGGAGGAAGGCGTCCACGACGACGTTGTGCAACGAACCCGCCGCGCCCCGCAGGGGGTGCTCATCGATGATCACGCCGCTGTCCTGCTCGCCCCACGGCCGAACCTCCAGGGCGATCCTGGCGGAGCCGAAGGGACCGCTGTCCGCCTCCAACTCCAGCAGGTGCGGGGCCTCGGAGCGCCGGACGACCGTACGACCGTGACCCTTCCACGGTCCGAGCGCCACCTGGTAGACGAGGTCGGCGCCGAGCCGGGGCCACTCCCCCTTGCTGGAGGCCGAACCGGCGACACCGACCACCCACTCGTGGTAGCGCCGTGGATCGGCCAGCACCGCCCAGACCTGCTCCGGAGTGCGTTCGATCAGCTGGTGCCGGATCGCCATCGGTCCTCCCAAAGGACTTCATCCTCCGCAGGGAGGTGACATGCCGTTGTCCGGCATCCGCCGGACCAGCGTAGAAAGGGTCGGCTGAGGCCGCTTCGCGGGAAAGTCCGTCCGGGTGGAGGCACCAGACGCCCGACCGCTCCCCGCTCGGCAGGCCAGGACTCCCCGGCGAAGCGCCGGGGCAGTCGGCCAGGGTCACTTTCCGCCGGAGGGCCCCGCAGGGATGCTGTCGTCGAGGTGGTCGAGGAGATCCGCCGGGGATTTGTACACCCTCTCCATTCCCGCCTCGCCCTACCCCTGCCGAGCAGCCGCCGGCGACCAGTCCCAGGCAGCGGACTCCCGCCTTGCGGGCGGCCTTCGCGTCCCACACGGCGTCGCCGACGAAGACCGCGCGCTCGGCGGGGACCGCCGCCCGCTCCAACGCCCTCTGGACAAGATCGGGAGCCGCTTTGCTGGACGACAGGTCAGAGGAAGTAGTGATCGCGTCGATGGCCTCGTCCGCGTCGAGCGCACGGGTCATCACTTCCGCCTCCTCCTGCTTGGCAGACGAGGCGAGCACCACGCGCCATCCACGCACGGAGCACTCTCGTAGCAGGGCGGACGCACCGGGCAGCGGAACAAGCCGGGACCAGTACTGCGCATAGAGGGTGTCGTGCGCGGCGCTGAGGGTCTCGTCCGCGCCCCGATCCCGGTCCTTGCCGAGCAGTTCATCCAGCAGGTGGTCGCTGCCCATCCCGATGTACCGGTGGATCCGGGCCATAGTCGCCACCGAGCCCTGCTGCCTCAGCGCCTCCCACCACGCGACGGTGTGCAGGTACACGGTGTCCATCGAGGTGCCGTCCACGTCGAAAAGCACCGCTCCGCGAACGTCCTCGCCAAATTCCTCGGGCATGGTCACCTCTCGTCCTCTCCGGTCCAGGTCCTGAAGATGTGCTGTGCGCGCCGCGCGGAGAAGCCGGGGTCGCCCCAGGCGTGCACCGTCGGCCCGACTGCCCGGGCCTGCTTAGCCGCCACGGCCACGTCCGACAGACGCGGCTGCCGCCAAATCGCCAACTGATCTCGCATCGTGGGGACTTCACCGCAAGACGCCGTGAGCCTTCCTCCGCTCAGACCGCACACGTTGCCCGACGCGCCGCGCCGTCAGGACGTGTTGCGGTGCCGGGCCCACAATGGCAGCACGAACCAGCACAGGACGAACCACGCCGCCATCGCGCCCACCAGCCAGCCCGCGACCGGGTCGCGTACGACCACGCGCAGTACCAGCAGAAGCGACGACGCCATGGTGCACAGCAGCAGCACCAGGCCCAACACAGTCAGGCGGGACGCCCATGCCACCGTTTCCGGCTTGAGCCGGCGTCCGGTGAGCAGCCGGTGTATCGAGACGGGCCCGACCAGAGCGCCAGTGGTGGCCGCGCCGAGGATGACCGTCACGACGTAGATGTCCCGGTCCGTGGCGGTCAGTTGGGTGAAGCGCTGCTGGAACGCGACCGTCAGCAGGAAGCCGAAGAGGATCTGCACGCCGGTCTGCGCGACCCGCAACTCCTGGAGCAGGTCCGTCCAGCGCCGGTCCGCGCGCTCCTCGGGGGTCTCGGTCCGGCCGGCACCGCCGCCCGGACCGCGCGGGTCGTCGTCCCGATCATGTCCTGCGGTCATCGCAGCCCTACTCCGTTCTCTGGCTTCCTGTTGTCGCTGCGTCCACACCCGGCCGACGCGCCAGGCGGTTGCCGACCCGACGGAGCCGCTCTCATCGTTCATCTCCGGCTCCTGCAGGCGACACCGACGCACGGGGCCGGCAGTGCGGAAGCCCGGGACGGAGGCAGGCCCCTTCCTCAGTACGGGCGCAGCCGCCGCCACATCGACGGGAGGGCATCGAGCGCCGCGGCGGCGCGGCGTTCCTGCTCGGCGTGGAGCCGGCCGTAACCGTAGGTGTCCGCTCCCCGCCGGCGGGCGCGCGCGGCGAGGTCGGGAAGTTCGGCCCGGGCCACGACGGCGTCCTGGTGCGCGCCGAGCACTCCCTGGAGGGCCTTGGCGCGCTTGCGGTACTTGTTCGCCCTCTTACCGGAATAGGGCAGTGCGGTCTCCGCGGAGTGACGTGCCCTGCGGACGGCCTTGCGGGTCTGATGCAGCGCCTTGTCCCGCGGCGGGCCCGCGGGGGCGTCGGCCGCGGTCCTCATCCGGCGCGAGAGGCGGCGGTGGTTCCGTGCGGCGACCTTGCGCAGGTGCTTCGCCGCCGGCCGGCGGCTCCTGCCCGGGCGCAGCGGGGGCTCGGTGCGCAGCCCGTCGAGGGCGTCGAGCAGCGCGAAGTAGGCGGGCCGGTCCAGCCACGCGGCCGCCGAGCGGTGTGCCTCGGCGTAGCGCGCGGCCTCCTGGCCGGCGATCCGGCCGGCCAGCGCGCGCTCCTGAGGTTCCGTCAGTTGTGCCGCCTGCCGGGGCAGATCGGCCGCCAGCACCTCGTGGTCGCGGGCATCGGCCAGCGCCCGGGTGAGACGGCGCAGCGCGACGGCGACGGCATCGGTACGCCGGCGGTCCAGCAGCGGTCGGTTGTCGCGCAGCAGGTTACGCAGGCGGCGGCTGGTCGTACGCATCCGGTGCACCGCGTCGGGTTCGTCGGCGCGGACTGCGGCGTCGGTCTCCAGGAGGATGTCGGTCTGCTCCGACAGCCGCCGCATGAAGCACTCCCCGGCCGTGCCCGGGCGCGGCCGGGACGGCGGGGCGGCGTCCGGCGGCAGGGACAGCGCGGCGCCCAGCGCGTGGTCGAGCTTGCCGGTGCGCGCCGGCCGGCTCCAGCCGTGCGCGTCGAGCCAGCGGTCGGCGGCGCCCAGCAGCCGCTCGTCGCCGCGCTCCTTCTCGACCTCGACCTCGGACCAGTGCACGACGCGGGTGCTCGTGCCGCTTCCGTCCGCCCCGGACCCGCGGGGCGCGGTGTCCCGCGCGTCGGTTCGGCGGGTGGCTCCGGCGCGGGAGTCGGCGGGTTCCGGGCCGGCGAAGTGCATGGCGGCGGTCCGGAGCCGCTCGACGTCGAGGATGTGCGCGTCGACCTCGTCCTCGGCGACCTCCGCGAGGGTGCGGCCCTTCCGGTCCAGCAGCAGGTGCCGCCGCCGGTGGGTGCGCAAGTGCGCGACCGGGCCCAGCCGGTGGCTCCGCGTGTACGCCCGGACCCTACGGTCGAGTTCCCAGGGGACCTCCCCCGGCTTGCCGGCCCGCAGCGGCGCGTGGACCTCGCGCCTGCCGGCGCTCGCGGGCAGCTTCAGGTGCCAGCCCTCGTCGTGGCCCCCGCGGCGCCGGCGCAGGGTGATCCCTCGGGACAGCAGCCGCAGGTCCGCAGTGTCGTAGTACACGGCATCGAGCTCCTCGCGCGGCGCCTCCGTCACCTGCGCCACCTTCGGCAGCGCGTCCAGACGGCCGGCGTCGAGCGGGCCCGCTCCTTCGAATGTCACTTCCTGTTCGAGATGGGTTGCCGTCATACAGGGCGCCTGCCCGGCCATGCCAGAACTGAACGCCGCCCTGGTACGTGGACGGTCCTGATCGCTTCGCCTCACCAGAGCAACGTTGCACCCCACGGCGGCGGCGCGCCTCCTCGGACACTGCGCGCAATCCGCGCATCCCGTCCGGCGGAGGGGGCACCCGGGGGTCAGCGCCGCCAAGCGGCGGGTCGCAGGTGCGTTGCCTCGCGCAAGCAGGCAGCGGAGATCCAGCCAGCCCCACGACGATGCCCCGGGCAGCTTCACGAGGGGCGCGGGCCGCCACGAGACCTGGTGCGAGGTGACGACGGGATGACCGTTCCCATGGACCGCCGACGGGAGAGGGCGCTGAGGCTGCCCGGTGTCTACGCCCCCCCAGCACGACACCCGGCTGCTGATCCGGGCCCTCACCTGGCGCAGGGCACGGACGTCCTGGACATCGGCACCGGCAGCGGGGCGCTCAAGACCACGTGGTCATGTCTGCGCGGCGAGCACCACACTCAGCACTGCGACCCCCACGGCCAGCCATGCGAGGTAGTCGCCAAGGTGACCGGAATGCAGCCGGCGGATCGCGGCGACCGCCGTACGAAGCGGACGCTCCGGGCGCGGGGCCCAGACGGCCAACGTCGCAAGGAGAACGGCGAGCGCGGTCGAGGCGAGGCCGAGGAGCACACCAACGGTGGTCCACGCCGAGGACGGCGGCCGGCCGGTGACGGTGGACGCCGCGCCGAGCACGGCGTCGCGGTAGGCGGCGGCACTGGTGAAGGCGCGGGCACCTCGTGCCAGGGCGCGCGAAGCTGCGGGCAGGCATCCCAACGTGGCGCAGAGTCCGATCAGAAGCGCGGGTACCACGATCATCATCGGCGGAATGGCCCGCCGCGGGTCGCGGACCTCGGGTTCCTCGCCCTCACCCGACGTCTCCGCCTCGTCCGGGCGACTGCGGGGAACCGGACCGGCGCCCCAGAAGATCCGCAGCCCCGCGCGAAGCACCGCGGCGCCGGTCACCGCGGAGGCCGCCACGTAGACGGGGAGGAGCCATCCGTCGGAACCGGCGGCGGCCTCCTCACTCAGGGCCTTGCCCAGGCTGGTGCCGAACGGCGGGAACCCGGCGAGGGCGAGCGCGCCCAGCACGAAGAGGACCCCGGCGACCGGCAGATCGCGGGCGCGGCCGTGCAGTCCGTACTCGTCGACGGACCCGTGCCGGTCGAGCAGCACCCCGGTAAGCGCGAACAGTGCCGCCTTGGCGCATCCGTGCGCGGCCACGTAGAGGGCGGCGCCCGCCGTGCCGCCCGGTGTCAGCAGGGCGAGCGCGGCCACGAACAGCCCGGTGTGGCTGATGGTGGAGAAGGCGAGCATCCGCTTCAGGTGCCGCTGCTGCCAGCACATCAGGGCGCCGACCAGAGCGGTGAGCGCCCCCAGCGCGGTGAAGGTGTGGCGGAACGCGTCGTGCGGCACGCCTCCCGGACCGGAGAAGACCGTCCAGTAGACGCGGGCGACGCCGTAGACGCCGAGTTCCACCATGACGCCGGACAGCAGCATGCACACCGGTGTCGGCGCGACGGCGTGAGCGTCGGGGAGCCAGAAGTGGAAGGGCACCACGGCGGCCTTGACCAGCATCGCGGTGACGACCAGGACGAAGGCGGTGACGACCAGCAGGTCCGCGTGGTCGTGGCGGTCCAGTTGGCGGCCGATCGCGGCGAGGTCGAGCTGCCCGGTGCGTGCGTAGAGCATGCCGATACCGAGCAGGGAGCAGTACGCGGCGAAGGAGTTGACGATGCCGAAGGTGATCGCGCCCTGCAGCGGGCGGGGGTCCTCGATCCGGTAACCGGTCAGCGCGTAGGCGGTCGCTCCCATCAACTCGAAGAAGACGAAGGCGTTGAAGAGGTCGCCGGTCAGCGCGAAGCCGACCATGCCCGCCTCGAAGAGCAGCACCATCGCGGGGAACACGCCGGCGCGCTCCCCGCTGGGCTCGTCGAAGTACCGCCAGGAGTAGACGACGACCGCCAGGACCAGGCAGGCGGCGAGCAGGGCGAGCCCGGCGCCGAGCGGGTCGGCGACGAGGGCGATGCCGACGTGTGCCGGCCAGCCGCCCAGCCGGGCCGTGGCGACACCGCCGGTGCGCGGCCACAGCAGCGCGAGGCACACGACCTCGCCCGCGGCTGCCGTGGTCGCCAGGACGTCGCAGCCGGCCCGCGGGAGCACCCGGCCGGCCACCGCCAGCAGCGCCGCGCCGAGCAGGGGGATCGCCACCGCCACGGGCAGCAGGACGGCGGCGGTCACCCCGTCAGCCCCGCAGCCCGGTCAGGGCCTGGGGGTCGACGGTCCCATGGCGCTTGCGCAGTTGGATGGTCAGCGCCAGTAGCAGCGCGGTCACGGTCGCCCCGACCACGACGTCGGTCAGGGCCAGGGCCTGGACGACGGGGTCGACCAGCGGGCGGGAGCCGGGCCGGAGGTCGGAGAAGACGGGCGCCGTACCGTGGTCGCGGTATCCGACGGCGAGGAGCATGACGTAGGTCGAGGACTGCGCGACCGCGAGGCACCCGACCGCGTGGATCAGGTTCCGGCTGGTCACCAGTCCGTACAGGGCCACCAGCAGGATCCATCCGGCGGCAAGATAGGGCCACACACCCATCAGCGTTCCTCCTTTGTCTCGCCCGGTCCGGTGATCTCGACGGCCTGGTCGAGGAAGTGCGCGAGCAGCACGATCACACCCGAGGCCACCTCGACGCCGACCGCGGCGTTGAACAGCGGCACCGTTCCTCCTGACGTGATCGTGTTGAAGGTCCCCAGCGGCAGCACGTTGCGCAGGAACGCGCCGCCCGCCGCGAGGCAGGCAAGGCCCATCGCGGTGAACGAAGCCGCCGCCAGCGAGTCGGCGACGTCCAGCACGGCCAGCGGCCGCAGTCGCTCCAGCACGCGGTAGTCGGCGGCGACGTAGCCGAAGTGCAGCGCGGTGGCGAGCACCACACCGCCCTGGAACCCGCCGCCCGGGCTGAGTTGGCCGTGCGCGACGACGTACACCCCGACCACCAGCGCGACCGGGAGCAGCACCGTGCCCAGCAGCCGCGTGGTGGGCAGCACCCGTTCCGACGCGGCGGGCCGCCGATGCTCGTCCCGGGCCAGGCGCAGCAGCAGCGTCGCCCCGAGTACGGTGCCGAACAGGATCGACTCCTCGCCGAGGGTGTCGAAGGCCCGGACGTCGAAGTTGACCGACGACACGACGTTGGCGGTGCGGTGGGCGAGGGCCGCGGCCACCGCCCGGTCCCCGTACGGGTGGGAGGCGCCACCGGACCGCGGCATCTCGGTGCAGGCGACGGCGAAGAACGCGGCGATGACCAGGGCGGCGGCGCCGAACAGCAGCAGCCGAGTCCGGGAGCTCATGCTCCGCCCCTGCCCGGCGGGCGCCGTTCGCCCGGTCCGAGGTCCGGATCCGGCTGCCCGCCCGGCTGTTCCGGACTGCCGGGCTCTTCCGGGCCGCCGGGGTGGGTGTCCGCGTCGCGTATCGGACGGGACACCTTCCGGACCGTGAGCAGGATCAGCAGCGGCGTCAACGCGGTCCCGACCGCGATCTGCGAGAGGGCGACGTCCGGCGCCTGGAGGACCGCGAACAGAACGGCGAGGCAGAGGCCGAGGGCTCCGAGCACCACGGCCTGCCTGGCCGGTTCGCGGCACAGCACCGCGAGCGTGGCGCAGACCACCACCAGCGCCAGCGCGACGCCGACCACGACCTCGTTCACCGCTCCCCCCGCTTCTCCGCCTCGGACGTCACCTTTCCGACGGCGATCGCACTCGCGGTGCCACCCGCGGCGAACACCAGCCCGATCAGCAGCGACTTGACGGCCGCGCGGCCCGCTCCCTCCTGGAGCGCCACCGCGACGGCCAGCAGGGGAAGTCCCAGGCAGGAGGCCGCGGCCAGCGCGTGCAGCCGCATCAGCGGCCCTCGCAGCCGTATCAGCGCGGCCACCGACAGCAACACGCTCGCCACTCCCGCCCACAGCAGCACCAGGACGGCGATGTGCGTTCCGCTCATCGGCATGCCTCCCCGCTCGCCCGATCTCCCGGGCGGGTCACGATGTCTCCCGTACGGACTCTCGTTCCGGTCCCTCGCTGTCGTACGGCCGTCCCGCGACGAAGCGGGTGAAGACCAGAGTCCCCGCGGGCGACAGGACCGCGAGCACCAGCGCGAGGTCCTGGTACGACGGCCGCGCGTACGCCTGGGGCAGCACCATGAACACGGCGCCCACCACGGTCGACAGCAGCGACAGCGCCGTCAGCCGCCGCACCGCCGAGCCGCGGGCGACGCCCCACAGGCACACCGGCCCGCCGGCCGCCAGCAGGACCAGCGCGGCCGCCTCCCAGGCGTTCACCGGGTCCTCCCGCGTCCGGTGATCGCCCGCTCCACCGCAGACGGACGGCGCCGCAGGGCGTGCACCTCCACCCGGTCCTCGCCGTCCGGACCTTCGGTGATCGCCAGGACGCAGCTGTCGGGCGACGCGGCGAGGAGCAGGGCGACCGAAGCGGTGCGCGTGCCCTCCTGCAAGGTGGCGACCCGCGTTCCCGCCGCGCATCCGCCGCCGTGCAGCACGTCGCGTGCCAGCACCCCGCTCCCCCGCACCAGCGACCACGGCAGGGCCAGCACGCCACGAAGAGTCGCCGCGCGGGGCCGCCTCGCGCGCGGGGTTCCCGGCGCGGCCGGCACCGCGCGGCGGATGCGGCACGCCGCCAGAGCGCCGACCGTGGCGGCGGCCCCCGCCACGGCCAGTTCGACCGCGTCTACCCGACCGATCAGCATCACTTGCGTCGCGAACAGGGCACCCCACCACGCCAAGGCCTCGACCATCGCCGTACGCACCGTTCGGCTTCGCCTCCTCCGCCCGCCTGTTACTCGCCGCCTCGCATTCTCGGGCCAGGCGGCGGCACGGCCCGGGGAAGCAACCCGGCCACGCCGGACACCACCCGTACGGCCCCCAACAGGCCGCCCGCCCGCTCCTGCCGGATACCCGGCCACGCCGCGCACACGCACGAACAGACCGCCCGACCGAGCGGCGTAGGATCAGTGGAAGGGCAAGGACGGACTGCCCGGTGACCATGGCCGAACTTCCTCCGTGCCGACACCCCCGTGCACGCGAGCTGGCCCTGTTTTCCCCGAGAGCTGATCCAGGCCGTGCGGATCGTCGCACGGGGCGACTCGCTCCTGTCTCCCGGTGTCACCCGCCGCCTCATCGCCGACATCGCCGCCAAGCTCCGGACCGACTCCCGCACGACGGACTACCGGATCGACCGCCTCACCGACCGGGAACGCGAAGTGCTGGCACTGGTCGGCCGCGGCCACTCGAACGACGAAATCGCGGCGAAGCTGCTCCTCAGCCCCCTCACCGTCAAGACCCACGTCAGCCGCGCCATGACCAAACTCGCCGCCCGCGACCGCGCCCAACTCCTCGTCATCGCCTACGAAACCGGGCTCGTGACAGTAGGAGAGTCCCCAACACCTGGACAGCACTGACCCCGCAGCACCGGAGACTGCCGGGGCCGGAAGCGCACACGCACCACGTCGAAGATCAGCCGGTGGCCGTTCGTCTCTGCGGACACCAACCTGGACGCCGAGGCAAACCCCCGGATCAGGTCCAACCCGCTGCATCACCTCCGAAGACGCAAATCACGGTGCGAGGGGTAGTGTGCGTGCGAGCAGCAGGGCGACGTCGTCTTCGGGCTGCTTTCCGGCCAGTGTGGTGTCGATGACCTGGGTGCAGAGGTCTTCCAGTGTCGTTGCCGGCACGGCGAGGGCGGTGCGCAGTCGGTCCAGTCCGTGGTCGATGTCGGCCTCGCGGGTTTCGACCAGGCCGTCGGTGTACAGCGCGATCAGGCTTCCCTCGGCCAGTTCCATCTCGACTGAACGGTAGTCACCCAGCCCGACGCCGATGGGCGTTCCAGGGGGTAGACGGACGAATTCGACGTTCCCGTCGGGGGTGACGATGGCCGGCGGGGGGTGCCCTGCGCTGGCCATGGTGCAGCGCCGGGTCGCGGGGTCGTAGACGACGTAGACGCAGGTGGCTCCCACGCTGGGCGAGGTGAGCTCCTCCTCGGGTCGGTCCCGCGCCAGACCGACGACGAGTTCGTCGAGACGCGCGAGCACTTCCTCCGGGGGCAGGTCCAGGTTGGTCAGGGTGTTGAGCACCATGCGGAGCCGGCCCATGGTCGACGCCGCGTTGATGCCGTGGCCGACGACGTCGCCGACCATGAGGGCGACCCGGTTGCGCGACATCGGGATCGCGTCGAACCAGTCGCCGCCGACGCCTCCGTGCTTGTCCGCGGGCAGGTAGCGCGAGGCCACATCGACCGCGTCGCCGCTGTGCAGGATGTGGGGCAGCAGGTCGCGCTGCAGAGCGAGAGCCGCGGTGCGCTCGCGGCTGTAGCGCCGGGCGTTGTCCAGGGACAGGGCGGTCCGCGCCGCCAGTTCCTCGGCGAGAAAGACATCCACGCTGCTGAAAGGGGCCTGGTTCCTGGACCGCAGGAAGGAGACGATGCCGAGCACCTTCCCGCGCGCTTGGAGAGGGACGATCATCAGGGAGTGTATTCCGAACTGACGGAAGACCCTGGCCCGGTCGGGGTCGTGGTCGCGCCAGGTTCCCGGGATGGAAGTGTCTATCACCGGCTCGAAGTGGGGTTCTCCGGAATCCCTGACGTCGGTGTAGGGGGAGGACGGAGCAACGAGCACCGGCATGCCGCGCTGCCAGAGGGCCTCGGGAACGCCAGGGTGGATGGAGGCCATTCCGCCACGGTAGAAGGCGGGAATGCTGGCCTCCGTGGAGCTGAGGCGCTCCAGCGGCTCTTGTTCCCGCACGACGAAATCGGCGAGGTCGACCGTGACGAAGTCCGCGAGCGTCGCCACGGTGGTGTCGGCCAGCTCTTGTGCGGTGCGCATGACATCGAGCGTGGTTCCGATCCGGGTGCCGGCCTCGACCAGGAGCCCCAAGCGCTGCCGCGACCAGCTCTCGCGAATGTCCTCGACCGTCAGGCACACGCCCAGCGCCCGGCCGTCCCCGTCGTCGAGACGGAAGAAGGACAGCGACAGCTCGGGGTCTCCTCCTGCCGGGGGATGCATCCACACCAGATCCATGGACGGTGGGCCGCCGTCGAGGATCCGCCGCATCGTGTCCTCCAGGCGGTGCCCGCGCCCGGGTGGCAGCAGGTCCGGGAGCCGGTCCCCCACCCGCGGACCGCCGGGCATGAAATCCATGCCCGTGAGCGTGTCGTTGTACCAGGTGCAGCGTAGATCGAGCCCCCAGAACGCCACACCTGTCGGAGCGTGCCCGAAGAGTGTCTTCAGCATCCCGGTATCCAGGCCGGAGCGGGGACCCGCCTCGACAGGGGCAGCTTCCCACGCGAGCCAGTCCTGGTCGGTTTCGCCTGTGGGAAGAGGAGTGACGCGAAGATCCACCATCTGGCACCCCCCGTCGCGCTGTCTGAGCGCTACCGGTCCGGACCAGCTCCCCGAGGCGGTCAGCGGACCGGCAGGCCTGGACTCGCCACCGGTCGTCAACAGCCGATCGGCTGGACGGCCCGTTGCCTCGGCGGCGGAGTAGCCCCACAAGCGCTCGGCGGCCTGCGTCCAGCGGAGCACAGTGCCGGCATTGTCGATCAGGGCCATCAGCTCGTACGAGCCGCTCACCTGTTGCTCTCCTACGATCCCATAGGGTCATCGACTGGCGGGCGGCAAATCCGCCCAAGACATTTCCTCTCCCGCCAGACTCGCACAATGTCGGGCATCACGCACAATGCCCTGCGCACATTCCCCCATGACTGCGGTGCCGTGATCGCCGTGTTCGCCGGCACTGGCGTGGCTCCTCCCGGCTGCCGTCCCCCGCGAAAGCGGACTCCCCGTGCTCCGGTGGGTCCGGAGCACGGGGAGTTCGTGGTCGGGAGGGTCAGCTCGTGGTGAAGGAGTCGAAGTCGGCCTCGCCCGTGCTGCCCGCGGAGTGCGCGGTGGCGAAGACGCCCACGTCCTGCGTGGCAGCGGCCTGCGGGACGCTGACGCTGCCGACCTGGGTCCAGGTGGAGTCGTCGGTGGAGTAGGAGCCGGTGAAGGTGGTGCCGTTGCGCACCAGCTTCAGCCAGACGGGCGTGACGGCCTGGTCGCGGGACTGGTTGGAGTCCAACTGCCCGTTGCCGTGGCTGTCCCACTGGAGGGCGTAGCCGTTGCCCGGGGTCACGGCGAGGATGAGGAAGCCGGGGGAGCCCGAGGCGTTGGTGATGTCGTTGCGCACCATGATGCCGGCCTTGGCCCACGGGTCGGTGTTCGTCTGCGCGGTCACCTTGACCACGGTGGTGGATCCGTCGTGCTCGGCGCCCGGCTGGTAGATCGCGCCGTACTCGTTGGTGCTGCCGTAGACGTCCGATCCCTGGGCGCGGATGCCCAGCTGGGTGCCGGACCGGCCGAAGCCGGCCGTGGTGGAGGCGAACGTCTTGTACGGGGAGCCGACGGGCTTGGCGGCGTCCACGGTGGCGCCCGCCGTGGCCTGCTCGCTACCGGAACGCGAGGTGTACGTCACCTTGGCGGTGACCGCGGCGGTGTCGAAGGGGCCGGGGCCCGCGGGGACGGTGACGGTGAACGGGTACTCCACGGTGCCGCCGGAGGGCACCGAACCGAACCGGACGGGCGCGGCCGGGGTGACACCCGCTCCCTTGGGCGCGCCCAGGGTGAGGGTGACGTTCTTCAGCGTGTTGGCGCCGTAGTCGGTGAAGGTCTCGGTGAGCGGGACCGGCGAGCTCTGGGTCGGGGCGTCCAGGCCGCCGACGGTGAGGGCAGTGCTGGGCGGCAGCGTGGCCGAGGCCTTCTTCAGCGGGGTGATCCGGTAAAGCGCGACGCCGTGGCCGGGCACCACGGAGGCGACGGTGCCGGCGGACTCGGTGGCCTGGTGGGTCCACAGGTCGGTCAGCGAGTAGTCGGGAGCCGCGGGCAGGCCGAGCGCCGGCGCGGCGGCGGACACCAGCTTGGGCGCGGAGCCGGTGTTGAACAGGCCGACCACCGTGTCGCCGTTCGGCTCGGTCTTGGCGAAGACCTGGGCAGCCCCGTCGGACGAGATCCGCTTGGCGTCGATACCGTCCTGGTCGACGCCGAGCACGTCGCGGTTCTTCAGCAGCGCGAGGTCGGCCGGGTCCAGGTGGGTCAGGTCCGTGCCGAGTGTGAGGGGCGCCGCGGCCAGGGACCACAGGCTCATCTGCGTCTTGCGCTCGTCGGGGGTGAGCCCGTCGTTGGCGCCGTTGCCGACTTCGAGGGAGTCGTAGTCGTTGTAGCCGCCGGGGCCGCCGTAGGGCGCCCAGGCCGCGACCTGGTCGAAACGGGAGGAGATCGAGGACCATGACGTCAGCGGGTAACTGCTGCCGTTCGCACCGCAGTAGCACTCGATGTCGCCGCCGGTGCGCCAGCCGTTGGCCAGTTTCTTCCAGGTGGCGGCGTTGTTGATGTCCAGGTTGTTGGACAGCTCCAGGTGGATGGGGCGGCCGGTCTTGCGCAGCGCGTCGGACCATGCCTGCACGTCCTGCTGGTCGGGGGTGCCGACGCCGTCGATCTTCAGGTAGTCGATGCCCCAGCCGGCGAACTGGTCGGCCCAGGAGTTGACGAAGTCCTGCGCGCCGGGCTTGGAGTAGTCGATGCCGACCATGCCGCCGCAGTTGTAGTTCGCCTCGCCGGTGGTGGTGGCGATGTCGTCGGCGTGGTAACTCGTGCCCTTGATCGGGGTGTTCTGCGCGACGGCCTGCTTGGAGATGCCCGGCGTGACGTACAGGCCGAACTTCAGGCCGAGGGAGTGCACGTAGTCCGCGACGACCTGGATGCCGTTCTCATCGCCGCGCGGCGGGAACTTCGTCTCGTCGGTGACCCAGCGGCCGTACTGGTCGACGTCCGGGCCCTGGGAGCCCGGGCAGTGGTACCAGAAGTCGTCCACGTTGGCGTAGACGTAGCCGTCGTTCGCCAGGCCGCTGGTCTTGAGCGCCTTGGCCTGCGCCTCGATGACCGCGGCCGTCGGGTGCGACCGCACGAAGCTCCAACTGCTCCAGCCCAGAAGGGGCTTGGCGCCTACGCCGTTGTCCTCGGCGTGGGCGGCCGGCGCGGCGGTGACGGACAGGCCGGCCACGGCCAGGAGCCCGCCGGTGAGCGCGGCCAGCAGGCCGCGCACAGGTCTCTTCATTGAGCTCTCCTCGATTCGGGCATCCTCCACGGCGCGGGCGGGACGGGTCCGCGGGGGGCGGGCCCTGGCAGGCGGCACCGGCGATGCGGGGGAACGTGGGGGGAGCACGGCGCCCCCGCATCGTGGGATTCGGCCGCGCCGCAGGATCAGGCGCGGGCCGGGAGGTGGTCTGGTGGGTGGGTGTCGCCCCGCGTCCTCACGGTGGCGTCCGTACGGTGGCGTCGTGCGGTGCCGTCCCGCCCGCACTGTTCCTTCTTGAGCAGCGTCTCGACCATCAACCGAACACAATCAAACGTGACGCGTCAGATATCACCAAGAAGTTGAAGGCGTGTCAAGATCCCCGTCCGTTCTCGTTTCCGTACAACGGAAGGGCCCGCGGGGCGCCGGCCGCGCTCTCCTTCGGACCTCGTAAGGGTCAGCGCGGCGCCGGGATGTTCGCGCAGCAGGGGTGGTCGTCGCCGGGCGAGGCGGCGGTTTGCCTCAGAAGAGATCGGCCCGTGGCGACTTTGGCGCGGGCGGGACGCTGTACGCCACGGCGAACCTCCAGGGGACGCCGAGGCGAAGCACGAGCGGGAGGGCGAGCGGCCGGTAGAGGCCGGTGTCGTCCTAGGCCTGCAGGCCGGCCGCGAGCACCGTCGTGGCGCACAGCACGACGGCGGCGGCCCTCACGCACAACATCCAGGCGGCCGCGGCGGGTGCGCGGCGTCGTGCGTCGGAGGGCCGCACCGTCGTCGGTCGGGGCCGATACGTTGGCTGGATGGGAGCCTCTGTGCAGGATGACCGCCCGGGTCACGTGATCTTTCTCAACGGCACATCAAGTTCCGGTAAGACCACGTTGGCCCGCGCGATCCAGGAAGAGAGCGATGTGCCGTACCTGTACTGGGGCATCGACACGCTGTTTTCGATGGTGCCGGAGAAGTGGGCCGGTGCCCGCGGTGGGCACTTGAGCTTCGAAGGGTTCCGCTACGACCGGTCCGAGCATGACGAGGACGGCCGTCAGCTGATCTGCGTCCGGTACGGCGACGTCGGACGCCGGATGCTTACCGCCGCCTGCGCGTCGGTCGCCACACTGGCGCTCAAGGGCTGCAACGTCGTGGTCGACGAGATGCTGCTGCATCCCGATCTGCTGGAGGATTGGCTCCAGGCGCTCGCCGACGTAGAGGTCCATCTCGTCGGGGTGTACTGCCCGATCGATGTGCTGGAGGAGCGGGAGGCGGCACGGGGCAATCCGGCGGGCCTGGCGAGGGGGCACCTGCGGACCGTTCACGCCCATGAGGCGAGGTACGACCTCAGGGTCGATACCAGCAAGGTCTCCGCGCAAGAGTTGGCGCGCACGGTTCTTCGGGCTCGCTCGCAGGCAGTAGCAGCGGGGCACCTCGGCGGCGGGCCGCCGCCATGACGGGCGGGGCCCGCCACCGTCCCGAAGCACTCCTCGGCGACAAGGCGTACGACTTCCGGCCGTCCGCCGGCAACTGCGCAAACGCGGGAGCATGCCCGTCATCTCCCGCGAAGGCTCCCCGAACATCGAGGGCCTGGGCCGACTCCGCTCCCTCGTGGAACGGACCTCGGTCCGGGCGAGCACGCATATCCTGCCCACCTTGATGAAACCCCCGGTGCCGCTCGTTCCTCCACGGAGCCGGCTGACCGGAAATGAAACACACAACGACGAACTGAAGGTCCATTTGTCCGGGTGCACGATCCCTTCGGGGAACGTCAGCCGAGTTGCTCGGCCAGTCCGACAATGATGCCCTCCGGACCGCGGAGGTAGCAGAGCAGATAGCTGTCCTCGAACCGGGCGATCTCGCCCACGAGCTCTCCGCCGTGAGCGCGCAGACGGGCAACGGTGTCCTCGATGTCATCGACGGCGAACATGACGCGGTGCGTGCCCACGATGTTGTGCGGCCGGTCGCGCGGCCCGGCGCTGATCACCGCGGGACTGCGGTACTTCGCGAGCTCAAGCCTGCTGTGACCGTCCGGCGTCCGGACCATCGCGATCTCACAGCGCACGCCGTTGAGCCCGGTGCACTGGTCGGCGAAGGGGCCCTCGATCTCCGCCCTTCCTTCCAGCTCCATTCCGAGTTCCACGAAGAATGCGACGGCGGCGTCCATGTCCTCGACGACGATGCCGACGTTGTCCATCCGGAGAATCGCCATATTGGCCTCCCTGCCTTGGTCCGGCCACGGTGGCCCTATCTCCCTGTGAGACGGAGCCGCCGGGCTGTTTTCGACATCCTCTGCCCCATCATCTTTCAGGACCGAGGAGTAGGCCGCAGCGCCCGAAACGCTCCATCCCGTGTGGGGGAAGGACCGCGGTCCCAAAGGGTCGGGGAGGTCGAGGGAGGCTGCTTCGGTACCGGTCACCACCCCGGATCGGCCGGACGCTGGTGCCCCTGGCCAACGACCGTGGCCAGTACGTGCTGCGCCTGCGGGACGCCAACAAGCCGATCTGGGCGAGGGGATGCTGGACGCTGTCCGGCGGCGGCGAACCAGGAGAGACGCTGGACGCGTGCGTCCGCCGTGACTCGCAGGGATCCTAGTTGCTCGGTGTGGTCAGTCCGTTCTCGTAAGCGAAAATGACCGCTTGGACCCGGTCGCGCAGGTGCAGTTTCGCGAGGACCCGAGCGACGTGTGTCTTGACCGTGGTTTCCGACAGGACGAGCTGGTCGGCGATCTCCTGATTGGTGAGGCCGGACGCCATCTCCGTGAACACCTGGCGTTCGCGCTGCGTCAGCGGCGAGAGGACATCCTTCGGGGGGACGCCCTCCTTCGTGGCGTGGAAGGTGCCGGCGTAGGCGTCGAGAAGTCGGCGGGTGGTGCTGGGCGCGAGAATGGCATCGCCCCGGGCCACCGTCCGGATGCCCGCGAGGAGTTCCTCCGTCCTGACGTTCTTGAGCAGGAAGCCGCTGGCGCCGGCGCGCAGGCCGGTGAAGGCGTACTCGTCGACGTCGAAGGTGGTCAGGATGAGTACCTTGACCTCGGGCAGATGGGCGGCGATGTGACGAGTGGCTTCGATCCCGTCCGTTCCCGGCATGCGGACGTCCATGAGAACGACGTCCGGCCTGAGCGCCGCCGCCTGCTCGATGGCTTGTGTGCCGTTCGCCGCCTCGCCCACGGTTTCCATGTCGGTCTGCGCGTTGACGATCATCTTGAAGCCGTGACGCAGCAGATCCTGGTCATCGGCGAGCAGCACCCGGATCGTCATGCGACACCCGCCGGGTCGGTCAGCCCGAGGTCGGCGAAGACCTCCCAGCCGCCGCGGACCGGACCCGCGTGGAAGCTGCCCTCGTAGAGAGCGGACCGTTCCCGCATCCCCGCCAGTCCGTGTCCGGTCACCGTGTCGTCCGGCGGCGTGCGGGGGTCACCGTCGTCCATGACCCGAATCCTTACGCGATCGTCCCGGTAACCGAGGGACACGATCACCCGCCGGACGTTGCGGCCGTGTTTGAGCACGTTGGTGAGACTCTCTTGGACGATGCGGTAGATGGTGAGCTGCGTGGTCGGTGCCAGGTTGCCCGGGTCACCGGAGATCGCGAGTTCCACTGTCAGGCCGGCCGATCGGACGATGGAGATCAGGTCCGTCAGTTGCGCGGTGCCGGGCTGGGGTGTGAGATCCGCGGGGTCGGTGCTGCGCAGGACGCCGAGCATGCGCTGCATCTCGGCCAGGGCCTGACGTCCGACATCGGATGCCTGGGTGACGGTGTCCCGGACCGTGTCATCGGAGGACGTGGCGGCGACCGCGTCGTTGAGGGTGATCATGACCGCGAGGCTGTGGGCGATGACGTCGTGCATCTCGCGTGCCATGCGGGTGCGTTCCTCGGCCACGGCGATCCGGGCCCGATGGTCGCGGTCGCGTTCGGCTGTCTCGGCTCGCTCGATCATCGATGCCAGGTAGGCCCGCCGGGTGCGGACGTAGAGGCCGATGACCAAGGCGGCGGTGACCGTTCCGGTGGCCATCACGCCCGACAGCCACTGGTGCGGCTTCGGCGTCCATCGTGCCACGGCCATGACGACGCCGGCCTCGCCCACGAAGAGGGCCGCAGCGAGCAGCCAGCGGCGTCGCTCCCAGGCGCCCAGGGAGTACAGCATGATCAGCACGGCCAGGTCGGCGTTGGCCACCACATCGGCCAGCCACTGCGTCAGGCAGACCGCGGCGATCAGAGCGGCGGCCGTGGCCGGCGCACGACGGCGCAGGGCGAGCGGCGCGGCCAGGGCCACGTCCCAGTACGGTGCGTAGACGCTGCGGACGTCGGGACCGAGGACGTCGGCCAGCACGGCGGCCAAGGCGACGCCCACGGCCAGCGTCAAGTCCTGTAGCAGATGGCGTGCTGCCGGTGTGACGCCGACGCGGCCAGGGAGCATGATCTCAGTGTCCCACTCAGGCGTCGCGGCGATGCAGGGAGAAAGCTGCCGCGACGATCCCGGCGACCACCCAAGCGCACAACACGAGCACGCCCGCTCCGGGGGAAAGATGGGGGGACTCGGGCTGCGCAACAGCGAAGGCCTCCCCTGCCTGCGACGGAAGGAACTGCGCGATGTGCCGGCCCGTCGATGCGAACAGGCTCAGCAACTCCGGCAGGACAAAGAGCAGGGCGAAGAAGCTGACCAGGGAGCCGGGGGTCGAGCGCACCATCCAGCCGATCATTCCTCCGATGACCCCGACCAGCACCATGTAGAGGCTCGTGCCCAGCACGATGCGCCACACCCCCGGGTCGGACAGCGAGAAGCCTGTGCGGTAGTGGCCGATCAGTGCTTGCGAGGCAACGAAGGTGATCACGGTGATCGTGGTCATCGCCACCGCGGTGACCACGAAGAACACCACCAGCTTGGCGCACAGTACCGGGAGACGCTTGGGGACTGCCGCGAACGTCGAGCGGATCATGCCAGTGCTGAACTCACTGGAGACGAACAGCACACCCAGTGCCCCGATCAGCAGTTGCCCCAGGAAGAAGCCCTGCAGTGTCGCGGAGGACGAAAGGTCGTTGGCGTCCTGGTTGCCCGTCAGATGGCGTGTGTTGTAGGCGACGATCAACCCCACGGCCAGCATGCCGATCACGGCCGCGCCGAGCACCGTCCAGGTCGAACGCAGACTGCGCCACTTGATCCATTCGGCCTTCACCGCCCGCGCGAGGGTGATCGGTTGGCTGTCGACAGCGGTCCGAGGAATCGGGAGTGCGGCAGGGGCGTCGGTCGTGGCGGTACTCATGCGGCAACCTCGGTGTCATCAACGCTGGAACGGTAATCGATCGACTCGTCGGTCAGGGCCATGTACGCCTCTTCCAGGGACGCGGCGTGAGTGGCCAGTTCCAGGAGGGTGATTCCGGCGCCCGCGGCGGTCACACCGATGTGGTCGCTGGTGAGGCCCTGCACCTCCAGCGTCTGCTCCGCGACGTTGCGGACGGTGACGTCGGCGCCGGCCAGCAGGTCGGCGAGCCGGCCTGCCTGCGGGGAACGGACGGTGACGACATCGGCGGACGCGCCGGCGATGAACTCCGCCATCGACTGGTCCCGCAGGAGTTTGCCCTTCCCGACCAGGATGATGTGGTCGGCGGTCAGCGCCATCTCGCTCATCAGGTGCGAGGACAGGAACACGGTGCGACCCTCGCCGGCCAGCCTTTTGAGCAGGTTGCGAATCCATCGCACCCCGTCCGGGTCCAGCCCGTTGACCGGCTCGTCGAGAATCAGCGTCCGCGGATCGGCCAGCAGTGCCGAGGCAATACCCAGGCGCTGCCCCATGCCCAACGAGAAACCACCGGCGCGCCGACCGGCGACGTCGCCGAGCCCGACCATCCCGATCACCTCATCGACCCGCTCCGCCCCGATCCCCGCTGTCGCAGCCATCGCCAGCAGATGATTACGAGCCGATCGGCCGGTGTGCACCGCCCGGGCCTCCAGGAGCGCCCCGACCTCGGCCAACGGGCGACGGTGCTCGGCGAACGGCTTGCCGTTGACCGTCACCGAGCCGGACGTGGGGCAGTCGAGCCCCATGATCATCCGCATCGTCGTCGACTTCCCGGCGCCGTTCGGGCCGAGAAATCCGGTGATCACACCCGGCTTGACGGTGAACGTCAAGCCGTCGACGGCCAGCTTCTCCCCGTAGCGTTTGGTCAATCCCTCGGCCTTGATCACGCGTCCTCCAGCAAGTTGTCCGACTGCTGTTTCAGCGTAGAAAGCCGACTCCGCCGACGGATCCTCCGGCCGAGGTGTCTTACGGGCTCGCCTTGTCATCCACTCGGACGACCCGGCCGGTGGTCGGTCCTCGTCACGCACGCGGCGCTCAGCCCACGTGGGTCGTCCCGCCCCGGTCCGCGCACGGGACCTCCCCGGTCAACCCACGTCATCCGCGGGTGAGCCGGTGTGGTCGTGCTCGACGTGGTGCCGGATCAACGGGTCGGCGCCGAAGTCGTCGGACGGGCAGCGCAGATCGGCCGACGGGCGGTGCCCGGTGAGGAGATACCCCGTCACTGCCCGGTCGCCGCAGGTGGTGCCGTCGGCGTGGTAGGCGCCATGGCCGCCCTGGTCGACGGTGACCAGGCGGGCCCGGTCGCCGAGGGCCGTCCGCATGCGCAGGGCGCCGAAGTACGGGGTGACCGGGTCCCGCAGGTTCTGGAGCATCAGGATGTTGGAGGGCCCGTCCGAGGTGATGTGGACCGGGGTTTCGGCAGGCTCGGTGTGCCAGAAGGCACAGGGGGTGAGGTTCACCGGCTGTCCCGCGGTGAGCGGGTGGCGGATACGGTCGGTCGCGACGGCGCGGGCGTAGCCGTGAACGTCGCGGGGCCAGCTCACGTCGTTGCATTGCGTCGCCGTGAACACGGCTGCGTCGCGGTCCGGCATCGGCGTGGCGTATCCGGGTGGCAGGGCGAGCGTGGCGTGGGGGTCCTCGGCCGTCTTGATCAGTTGGGCCAGCGCGGGGAAGCCCCCGTCGCTGTACAGCGCCTGCTGGACGGCCTGGCGCAGGATGTCGCCGGTGAGCGGCTTGTGCGGTGTGGTGGTCGCCCGGGGCGCGCGGTCCAGCCGGTCGGCGAGGGACAGCACCAACGGCTCTACTCCGCTGGCGTGTTGGGCCAGCCGTAGGCCGTTGCGGTCGCGTGCGGGTTCGGCGGCCCAGCGGGCGAAGTCGGGGAACCGCTCGTCGGCGCCGGCCGCCGTATTGGCGAGCCAACCGCGTTCCACTCGCGCCGGGTCAGGATCGCCGGTGCTGTCGAGCACCACCCGGTCGGTGTGCTCGGGGTGTTCCTGCGCGTAGGCGGCGGTGACATACGTGCCGTACGACACCCCGTACATCGACACCTTCGCGGCAGCGAGGGCCTGGCGCAGGCGCTCGATGTCGCGCACCTCGTTCGCCGTGGAGTAACTGCGGACGACGGCACCGCCGTTGCGGGCGCAGACGTCGGCGATGCGATGGGCGCGGGCGACGCTGTCGGTGATGTCGCCGCCGGGACCGGGCCAGCTGCGGAGGTTCATCACGTCCCGGTCGTCCGCGCTCAGTCCGCAACCGACTGCCGTGGATCCGCCCACCCCGCGCGGGTCGAGGCTGACCAGATCGTAGGCGCCGTGCAAAGCCTCGCGCATCGCCGGTCCCGTGTGGGCGAGCGTGTCCACGCCGGAGCCGCCCGGGCCGCCCGGGACGACGAGCAGGGTGCCGCGCCGGGCGGCCGGGCGGTCGCTGACCAGGCGCGTGACGCGCAAGGTGAGGTGGGCGCCGTCCGGCTTCCCGTAGTCCACGGGGACGGACAGGTCGGCGCACTGCTGGTCGGCGGGGCCATCGGGCTGGGCACACGGATTCCACGAGAGCGTCGTCGCTGACGTCGGACCGGTCGCGGCGAAGCATGGCGCACTGGGCGAAAGGCATGTCGCACCGAGCGAAAGGACGCCCAGTACCAGGGCGATGGTGTGCTTCATCATTGTCTCCGGGTTCAGAGGTGTCGATGGCCGGCTCCGGCCGCACCAGGGTTGCGTGGCCCGCGCGGTCGGCCGTGCGCATGGACGCGCATGAGCGTGCGCGGCCGGTCACCATCGGGGCCTGGCCTCGCGCCGGGAAGCTCGATGTCAGGTCATGTCGCGGACCGGGGGCACGGTGACGGTGAGCCGGCCGTTATCCGGATGCCACCGCGGTCCGTCGTGGGGTCATGGCCGTCGATGCTGGTGACGAAGCCACCTTGGCAGTGGAGAGGACCCCGCCGCCTCCCCCGGCGGTGGGTTTCCTCTCCCCCGTACGGGGGGGCCGCCGCGTACGCCCGGCTGGCAGCATGACCAGGTGCCCGACTCCCTCCGTCCCACCCGATTCCGCGGGCTCGCACGGCCGTTGGCGCGACCGGTCACGTACACGCGCTGGCTGCATCTGTGCGTGCCGGCCGGCGCCATCGCGCTGTGGGGACTCTTCGCGCCGAGGGAGCTGTACCTGCTTGCGGTCATGGCCGTGCCGGCGGGCCTGATCCCGGTGGTGCGCCTCGGGGAGGGCCTCCAGGCCCAAGCGCTCCTGGTGCCGGACGAACGCGGGCGGCCCGACGCCACGATCGCGGCGGCGACCGCGACCACGTGGCAGGACCGCTGGCGGACGGTGCTCTGGCTGGAGGCACGGCTCGTCCTCGCGGGAGTCGCCGTGATGACCACCGCCTGGGGCCCGATGCTCACCATCGAGATGCTGAGGCTGGGGGTCGGTGGTGCTCCGGTGACCGTTCCGGCCCTGGGCGTCTGGCAGCCGCATTGGTGGTGGACTCCCCTGGCCGCGTTTCCGGGTGGGGGGTCGCTCGTCCTGCTGATCACGCTCGGGCACGTCGTCACCCGCCTTGCCCGGATGCTGCTCGGGCCCTCCCCCGCGGAACGGCTGCGCCTCCTGGAGGAGCGCACCGAGCAGCTGCTGGAGCGCAACCGCATCGCCAGGGAGTTGCACGACTCCATCGGCCACGCGCTGACCGTCGCCGTGCTCCAGGCGGGTGCCGCCCGGGCCGCCGGGGACCTCGCGTTCACCGAACGGGCGCTGGCCGCGATCGAAGAGGTGGGCCGCAGCGCGCTGGACGACCTGGACCGGGTACTGCTGATCCTGCGCGAGAGCGGCAGGCCGGCCGGCGCACGGCCCACTCTGGGGGAGGCGGACCGGCTGCTGGAGGCAGCGCGCGGCTCGGGCTCGGCAGTGGACGCCGAGCTGTCCGGGCCGCTGGGCCAACTGCCGGGGCCGATCTCCCGCGAGGGCTACCGGATCCTCCAGGAGGCGCTCACCAACGTGCTACGGCACGCCGGCCCGGTGCCGATCCGGGTGCGAGTGGCGATGGCCGGACCGCAGCTGGAACTGGAGGTGGCAAATCCGCTGCCGCGGCCGCCATCGCCCGCGCCCGGCCCTGGCAGCCGTGGCGGCAGCGGCCTGCGCGGCCTGCGTGAGCGGGCGGCCCTGCTCGGTGGGGAAGCGCAGGCCGGCCCGGTGAACGGTGAATGGCGGATGCGGGTACGGCTGCCCCTCGACGGGCTCGCGGCACCACGGGAATCCCAGCAACACCCCACCGGCCCGTCAGTAGGCTGAGTCCATGCCGATCACCGTGCTGCTGGTCGACGACGAACCCCTGGTCCGGGCGGGCCTGCGGGCGGTCCTCGAAGCCCAGCCCGACATCCGGGTGGTGGGTGAGGCAGCCGACGGAGCCGCGGTCGTCCCCCTGGTGCGGCAGCTGCGCCCGGACGTGGTGGCCATGGACGTGCGCATGCCGCTGCTCGACGGGATCGAGGCGACCAGAGTCGTGCTGCGTACGGTGGCACCCCCACCCAAGATCCTGGTGGTGACAACCTTCGAGAACGACGAGTACGTGTACCAGGCACTGCGCGCCGGGGCCGACGGCTTCCTGCTCAAGCGGGCCCGGCCGGCGGAGTTCGTGCACGCCGTGCGGCTGGTCACCGAGGGCGACTCGCTGCTGTTCCCGGCCGCCGTCCGGGCCCTGGCCGCCGAGTACGGCGGCCGGTCGGCCGGCGACGCGCTGGAGCGGGTCGCTCTCACCGCACGCGAGGCGACGGTGCTCCGGCTGATGGCCCGGGGACTGTCCAACGCCGAGATCGCCGAACAGTTGGTGATCGGCTCGGAGACGGTGAAGTCCCATGTCAGCGCGGTGCTCGCAAAGATGCAGGCGCGGGACCGGACGCAGGCGGTGATCGGCGCGTACGAGTCAGGGTTCGTGACGATCAACGCGAACGGGTCCTAGAGCCACGGATGCGGGCCCCGATCAGCACATCGGAGAGCGCTCGCGCCGGCGCCTGACCAGCGCATCCCACGATGCCCGCGCAGGCCGCGAGCCCATGGCCGGATTCGCTGAGCCCGAGGTCAGAAACAGGCGCATCATGGGATCTATGGGTTGAATCGTCACCGAGGTCGATTTCCGGAGCTGGCGGGAGGAAGCGCCGGTGGTTTCTCTGAGTGAGGGCGGGCCCCTGTCCTCGTTGGGGTCCGACGTCTTCGATTCCATGGCAGTGGCCGTCGTCGTCACCCATGGACCTGAGCATCGAATCGCCTACACCAACGAGCCCTGTCGTCGGCTGTTCGGTGACCTTCCGCTGGGCACGCCGATGCGCGAGGCCTTCCACGACGCGACCCGGGCCGCCTATTTCGAGGTCCTCGACCACGTCCTGGCCACGGGTCGGCCCAAAGTCATCACGGCCGCCCCCGCGGACATGCTCCAGACCGGGTCCAGGGTCGGCCGGGCGTGCTACGTCACCTGCAGTGTGTCCCGGCTGACCACTGCGGACGGGACCTATGGCCTCCTGGCCGTCATCCTGGAGGTCACCGAGCAGGTGAGCGCCGCGGAGCGGGACCGCGTCCTGTCCGAGGAGTGGCGGCGCGCCTTCCTGCGATATTCGAGCCTGGTCAGCGCCACCTCGCAGGTGATCTGGGCGATGAGCCCTCGGGGAGGGGTCATCGAGCGCAGCCCCGGCTGGGAGCAGATGACGGGGCAGCGCTGGGAGGAGTACCGGGGCGACGGATGGACGGATGCGCTGCACCCGGACGACCGGGGGCCGGTCGTCCGGGACTGGTACGCCGCCCTCGCCGAGGTCCCGCCGGTGTTCACGACCTCCTATCGGGTCCGCACGGTCGACGGGAGCTACCGGCACGTCGCGGTCGAGGCCGCACCCGTCATCGACAACGACCACGTGCTGGAATGGGTGGGCACCTGCAAGGACGTCGAGCAGGAGTGGCAAGAGACGCGTCGCGAGGATCTACTCGCCCGCGCCAGTGCCCGCACCGCCGGCATGGTGCAGTTGGAAGAGATCCTGGTCGCCCTCACCCACGTCGTCGTGCCCGCCCTGGCCGACGCATGCGCCGTCTACCTCCTCCCCCAGGCGCTGCGACGCCCCGGGCGCACCCAGTCCGCCGAGCGCGTCGCGGCCACCACCCGGCCGGACCTCCCGCCGCTCCCGCCGCACCGTGAGGAGCATCTGCGGCCGGGCAGTCCCCTGGCGCACGCGGTCGAGCACCGCGTCCCCGTCCAGGCCACCTTCCCGCCCGGTACCCCTCCCCTCGAGCTCGCCCCTCCTGGCACCGAGCCGTGGATGCCGCCCGCGGCGAACAGCGTGATCCTGCTGCCCGTCGTCGTCGAGGGCACCGTCGCGGCCCTGGTCACCGCCACCGTCTGCGGGGACCGGCAACCCCTGGGCCAACCAGAGACCGAACTGCTGGGACAACTCCTGGAACGGGCCCACGAACCGCTCAAGAGCGCCCTGGAATACCAGCGCACCAAAAAACTCGCCCTCGCCCTGCAACGCAGCCTGCTCACCGACCCGCCGGACCTTCCCGACCTGCACCTGACCGTCCGCTACCGCCCCAGCAACACCGCGGCGGAGATCGGCGGGGACTGGTACGACTCCTTCGAACTCTCCGACGGATCCCTCGTACTCACCATCGGCGACGTCACCGGACACGACCTCCCCGCCGCCGTCACCATGAGCCAACTGCGCACCATGCTGCGGGGGCTGGCCCTGGATCGCCAAGAAGCCACCGGCGCCGTCCTCCGTCGCCTCGACATGTCGGTGCAGACCCTTTACCTGGACTGCACCGCGACCTGCATCCTGGGCCGGGTCAAACGCCCAGGCCCCGACCGTTTCGCCTTCCACTACTCCGTGGCCGGACACCCCCCGCCGCTCCTGGTCGAGGCCGACCACACCGCCCGCTTCCTGACCGCGGCCCGCGACCCACTCATCGGCCTCGACCCCGACCCGCACTACGCCAGCGCAATCGAACAACTGCCCCCAGGGTCCACGCTGCTTCTCTACACCGACGGCCTCGTCGAGCGCCGCCACGAGGACATCGACATCAGCCTGGAACGGCTACGCCGGCACGCCCTCGACGCGGCGCACCTCCCGCCGGCCGACTTCTGCGACGCGCTCCTCGCGAAAGTCCCTGCCGACGACAACGCCGACGACATGGCCGTCATGGCGCTACGGGTGCCCCAACCTCCACGGCCGACCCGCGGAAGCGGAGCACGCCTGACAACAAAGGGCTGAATCCCCGGGTTGCGCGCTCTGCGACCTGGAGGCCGTCGGGATCCGCTCCGCTGACCGGGGTTGTCAGCCACGCACGCGCTCCGGATGGACCCAACAGACCGTTGCATGGACCAGTCAGACCAGGATACTGTCAGTGGCGTATCTGGTCCTCGAAGGAGTTGGCTCTGTGCGTGTAGTACCGACGGTGTTCCGTGACTCCGAAGCCCTGGGCTGCGTTCTTGCCGCTGAGATCGCGGACGAGATCGACGGCGCGGCGCGCGACGGGCGGCGGTATGTGCTGGGCTGCCCAGGAGGGCGCAGCGCGCACAGCACGTACCGCGCGCTCGCCGACGAAGTGGCCGCGCGCGGCCTGGACCTCGGCCATGTCGTGATCGTCATGATGGACGAGTACGTCGACCGCGACGAGGCCACCGCCGGCTACCGGCGGATCGACCCCGAACTCCTGCACAGCTGCGTGCGATTCGGCCGGCGCGAGATCGTCCGGCGGCTCGGCGCCGCGGCCGGTCCGGGCCGCGGCGTCAAGGCCGAGCACTTCCTGGTGCCGGACCCGGCCGAGCCCGACGCCTACGACGAACGGATCGCCGCACTCGGCGGCATCGACCTGTTCCTGCTCGCCTCGGGCGCCGGCGACGGCCACATCGCCTTCAACCCCGCGGGCACGGCGCCCGACGCCCGCACCCACGTGGTCGCCCTGCCCGAGCAGACCCGCAAGGACAACCTCGCGACCTTCCCGAGCTTCCGCGGCCTGGACGAAGTCCCCCGGTACGGGGTGACGGTAGGCATCGGCACCATCCGCGAGCGCTCCAAGCGCGTGGTGATGGTGGCGCACGGCGCCGACAAGGCGAGGGCGGTCGGCCGGCTCACCGGCGCCGAGCACTACGAACCCGACTGGCCGGCCACCATCTTCACCGACTGCGCCCGGCCGCGCCTGTACGTCGACGAGGTCGCCCTCAAAGTCGCTGCGGCGCCGACCACTTCGGCCTGACGCACGCGCACCCCACCTGTCCGGACACCCGGGTGTCCGGAACCCGATCTGATCCTGGAGGATCGATGGCCCGCGTCAAGATTGCTTACCTCGGTGGCGGCTCCTCACGCGCTCCCGGCACGATGGCCTCCTTCATGCACCACGGCAGCGAGTTCGACGGCTCGGAGTTCGTGCTGATCGACCTCGACCCCGACCACCTCGAGGTGGTCAGGTCCATCACGCAGCGAATGGCCCGCAACGCCGGGCTGGACATCACCGTCACCACCACCACCGACCAGCGCGAGGGACTGCGGGACGTCGACGCGGTGCTCTCCAGCTTCCGCCCCGGTGGCTTCGCCGCCCGTGCGATCGATGAGCGCATCCCGCTGAAGTACGGCGTCATCGGCCAGGAGACGCAGGGTCCCGGCGGCATGATGATGGCGCTCCGCTCGGTGCAGGTGATCAAGGAACTGTGCGCCAACCTCGCCGAAGTGGCGCCCCGCGCACGGATCTTCAACTACACCAACCCGGTCAACATCGTCTCCCAGGCCGTCTCCGACTACACCGACATCCCCATCGCGTCCTTCTGCGAAGGCCCGATCGTCTTCCCGCCGGTCGTCGCCAAGGCCGCCGGTCTGGACCCCGACAAGCTCAAGGCCAACCTGGTCGGCATCAACCACAACTGCTGGTCGAACGAGGCGACGTACGACGGCCAGGACGCCTTCCCGATCCTGCGCGAGCGGTACGAGGCGCTGAAGGACAAGCCCACCGACGACGTGAACGGCATGCGGGCGCTGCATCTGGCCGTCGCGATGGAGTCCGTCCCCTCCGACTACTTCAACTACTACTACTTCCGCGACGAGATCCTCCGAGAGCGGCAACTGGCAGCCAAGACCCGCTCCGAGGTCATCATGGACGCGCTGCCGGACTACTGGCAGCACTACCGCGAGCAGGCCGCCTCCGACGCACCCCGGCTGGAGCAGGACCGCTCCCGCGGCGGCATCCACGAGCTGGAACTCGCCATCGACGCGATCAGCGCGTACTACAACGACACCGCGATCCGGCTGCCGTTCAACATCACCAACACCGGCGGCTGGCTGCCCGGCTTCGCCGACTCCACCGTGGTCGAGCTGTGGGGCTCGGTGGACGGCAAGGGGTTCCACCCCGAGCAGCAGAAGCCGCTGCCGCACTCGGTCCTGGGCATCACCCAGCAACTGGCGGAGTACCAGATCCTCACCGCGAAGGCCGCATGGGAGGGCAACGCCGACGACGCCGTACGGGCGCTGATGGCGAACCCGCTGGTGCCGTCGCTGACCGTCGCCGAGGCGATGTACGCCGAACTGGCCGCTGCCCAGTCCGCATGGCTGCCGGAGCGGCTGCTCCCGTGACGCACCAGGCCACCGCGACAGCGCTCTACCTCGGCGTCGACGCGGGCAACAGCAAGACCGCCGCCCTGGTGTCCACCGCCTCGGGAGAGGTGGTGGGCGCCGGGCGCTCCGGCTGCGGCGACATCTACGGCGCCCCCACCCCGGAGGCGGCGGTCGACGCGGTCATGTCCGCGGTCGGCACCGCGCTGGGCCGGGCGGGCGCCGATCCGTCGGCGCTGGCCGGAGCGGCCTTCCGGCTGGCCGGTGTCGACTGGCCGGAGGACGCGGCCTACTGGGACGACGCGCTGGCCCGACGCCAGCCGTCCCTGGTGCGTCGCACCATCCTCAACGACGGGTACGCGGCGATCCGTTGCGGCGAGCCCTCGGGGATCGGCGTCGCGATCGCGGCGGGGACCGCGGCCGCCATCGCGGCCCGCGGTCCCTCGGGCGAGCTGTGGGACATGGGCTGGTGGGGCCAGCACGCCATGGGCGCGATCGGCCTGGCCAACGACGCCCTCAAGGCGGTGTTCCTCGCGGAGCTGGACCTCGCGCCCCCCACCGCCCTGACACAGGCTCTGCTCACCCACTACAGCCGGTCCACGGCCGAGGAGCTGAACCACTGGCTGACCGCCCGTGAGGGCGGTGCCGGTCCCCGGGACCGCACCAGTTGCGCCAGGGTGGTCACCGCCGTGGCGAAGGACGGCGACCCGGTGGCGACGGACATCGTCCGCGCGCAGGGGCAGCACCTGGCGACGTACGCGGGTGTCGCCGCGCGCCGCACCGGGCTGGCCACAGCAGGCGCTCCGGTGAGCGTGGTCCTGTCGGGGTCGGTGCTCATGGCCGAAGGCTCCCCCGTCGCGGCGGCGTTGCTGGAGGAGTTGCCGGCGCACCTGCCGCACGCGCAGCCGCACCGCGGTGCCCTGCCACCGGTGGCAGGAGCGCTGCTGGACGCGCTCGGTGAGAACGGCATCACGGTGACGGACGGCGTGACGGCCAGGGTGGCGGGCAGCATGCCGGCCAAGGACTTCCTCGCCACCTGAGGCGGCGCCCCCGCCGCGCCCCGGCGACGCCAGGGCGCGACCACGCGTCAGATGGTGCGGAACAGATCCGCCTGGAAGCGGTAGGCGTCGCTGCGGTAGGTCATCCGCCCGGTCAGCACCGGTGCGCCGTCCTCGGTGTAGGTGATCTCCTCGCCGATCAGCACGGGCGCACCGGCCTCGATCAGCAGCAGTTCTGCGGTGGGTTCGTCGGCGGCCTCGGCCCGTACCGAGTAGGAACTGCGGGCGATCCGCAGCCCGCACTCGTGCTCCAGGGTGTCGTAGAGCGAACGGTCGGTGAGGTCGAGGGCGTCGAGCCCGGAGGCGAGCGCGAGCACGATGATGCTGTGGTCCACGCACACGGGCACCTGGTCCAGGCTGCGCAGCCGGCGCAGCTCCAACACCCGTGCGGCCGGGGCGATGCCGAGTTGCTCAGCCTCCTCGAACGTGGCGGCCCGCGAACGGCTGCCGAGGATCCTCGACTGCGCCCGAAGTCCGCGGGCCCGTGCCATCTCGGAGAAGCTCTGCAGGGTGCTGGGCGGCTCGCCGACCACGTTGGCCCGCACGAACCAGCCGCGCTGCGAGGAGCGTTCGAGCTTGCCCTCCTCGGCCAGACGGCCGAGCGCCTGACGGAGCGTCGAGCGGCTCACGCCCAGGCTTCCCGCGAGGTCGCGCTCTCCGGGCAGCCGTCCCCCCGCGGGGAACGCGCCTCGGCGCAGGGCCTCGCTCAGCCGGCGGTAGGTCTGCGTGACCGCTGCCCCCGCTCCGGTTTCCTCCCCGGTGCTTGTCATCCCTCCACGATAGCAAGCCAACCGGACCAGGCGAGCCAGATCTGTGAAAACAAACCAGCTTCCAAACATCTGGACTAATTGGTCTGCCGCTCCTAAGCTCGCGGTACCCGAGACAGCAAATGGTCCACCGACGACAGGAGACATCGTGGTCTCGCGCAGGAGAACAGGGCGGATCGGCATCATGCTGGTTCCGGTCGCCATGACGGCGCTGCTGGCCGGCTGCATGCCGGGAACCGACGCCGGTACCGCCGGCAACAGCGTCTCGTCGGGTCCGGTCTCGACCGACCCCGCCACGATGGGCAACATCACGCTTCAGGTACTCGACTCCTTCTCCGGCGGCACGGACAACGCATGGATGACCTCCGTGGTCTCCGCGTTCGAGCAGAAGTACCCCAACATCACCATCAAGCGGACCTCGTTGCCCTGGGGCGACGTGATGGCCGCCCTGCCGCTGAAGCTGAAGTCCGCCAACCCGCCGGACATCGTCCCGGCCAACAACGGCTGGCAGTCGCTGGGCACCCTGGTCCGCGGCGGCCTGGTGCTCAACCTGGACAACTACGCGAAGGCGTACGGCTGGAAGCAGACCTTCCCGCAGTCGATCGCGAACGAGCACGAGTTCAGCACCGACGGCAAGCAGATGGGCACCGGCTCGATGTTCGGCGCCCCGGTCGCGCGGGCCTCGGTGATCGAGGTCTACTACAACCGGGCCCTGCTCAAGCGGATCGGCGCCGGGATACCGAGCACGCTCGCGGACTTCCAGGCGGACCTGGCGAAGGCCAAGTCGGCCGGCGTCAACCCGATCTCCCTGGGCAACGTGGACCAGGGCGGGATCACCGAGCCGCTCTTCTCGCTGATGGACTCCCTCGGCTCGCCGGCCGACATCGCCGACTTCGTCTACTCGCACGGCCTGGTGAACATCGACAGGACGGGGTTCCCGAAAGCCGTATCCACTCTCAAGCAGTGGTCGGACAAGGGCTACCTGACCAAGGACTACGCCGGGGTCGCCGCGGCGGACGCCGCGCAGGACTTCGTCAACGGGCAGGGCCTGTTCCACTTCGACTACTCCGGATCACTGCCGCTCAAGGCAGGCCAGTCCAAGAACTTCGGCTCGTTCGTCCTGCCGCGCGCGGACGGTGGCAAGCCGGTGGCGACCGCCTCCTCGGCGGCCAACTTCTCCGTCTCCGCCAAGTCCAAGCACGCCGACGCCGCCGCGGCCTTCCTGAACTTCGCCGCCGGCACCCAGGCGGCCGAACTGGCGGTCAAGAAGGGCACGATGCCCCTGCTGCACCCGGACGTGAAGGCCCCCGCCGGGGATCCGCTGTTCACCGACGACGTGGCCATCGCCCAGCGGCTCTCGGTGGACGGCGCCTCCGTGCCCTATCTCGACTGGTCCACACCGACACTGCTGAACACCATCAACACCACGATGCAGAACATGCTCGCCGGCAAGTCCACCCCGAGCGCGGTGGTCAGCGCGGCCCGCCAGAACGACGCCGCCTTTGTGAAGACCCTGGCGAGGTAGGGGTGTCCACACTCAGCGAGAGCCGAACCGGCAAGGTGGCGGCAGCGAGCGCGGGGGCCGAAGGCGTCCGTCCCCCGCTCCGGGCAGGGCGCGCCCGCGTGTCCCCGCACCGGCGGCGCCGCCGCTGGCTGGGGCTGGCCTACCTCGCCCCCGCGCTGCTGGTGTACGCGGTCGTCGTGCTGCTGCCCGCGGTGCAGGGGGTGCGGCTGTCCTTCTACCACTGGGACGGGGTCACCTCCGCCACCTGGGCCGGGTTCGCCAACTACACCGGCTTCGTCCACGACCCGACACTGCGGCAGGCCGTCGCGCACACCCTGTTCTTCATCGTCTTCTTCTCCGTCCTGCCGATCGCTCTCGGGATGTCGAGCGCGGCGCTGACCGCGCGCCGGGACGTGCGCGGGTCCGGCGTCTACCGCTGGATCATCTTCCTTCCCCAGGTGCTCACCCCCGCCGTCGCCGCAGTGGTGTGGAAGCGCATCTACGCCCCCGCCGGACCGATCAACTCCGTGCTGACCGCCTTCGGCCTGGGCGGGCTGACCCGCGGCTGGCTGGGCGACTACACCTGGGCGCTGCCGGCCCTCGGCCTGGCCGGGACCTGGGGGGCGTACGGGCTGTGCATGGTGCTGTTCGGGGCCGGGATCCAGAACATCCCGAGCGAGCTGTACGACGCCGCGCGGATGGACGGTGCCGGCCCGCTGCGGGAGTTCTTCACGGTGACCCTGCCGGGACTGCGCGGGCAGCTCGCCGTGGTGCTGACGCTCACCATGCTGGGCGCCATCCGGGTCTTCGACATCGTCTGGCTCACCACCAGAGGCGGTCCCGGGACATCCACCATCACGCCGACCGTGGTGCTCTACCAGCGGGCCTTCGCCAACCCGGACGTCGGCGCGGCCTGCGCCATCGGCGTGGTGCTCGCGGTGGTCTCGCTGATCATCTCGCTGGTCGTGGTCAAGCTCTCCGAAAGTGACGACTGATGATCTCCACCCGGGAAAAGGTCTTCAACTACGCCTTTCTCAGCCTGCTCGCCGCCGCGGTGCTCTTCCCCGTCGCCTGGATCCTCGGCGTCGCGGTGAGCCCGAACATCTCCGGCACGCTGGACCTCGGTCACCTGCAGTGGTCCAACTTCACCCAGGCCTGGCAGCAGGCGGGCTTCAGTCACTATCTCAAGTCCAGCCTGATCATCACGGGTACGGCGGTGACCCTGTCCACGGTGCTGGCGATCCTCAGCGGATTCGCCTTCGGGGTGCTGGGGGTGGTCGGGGAGAAGGTGCTCTTCCCGCTGCTGCTCCTCGGGGTCATGATCCCGACCGAGGCGATCATCGTCCCGCTCTACTACGACTTCCAGTCCGAGGGGCTGATCGACACCTACCAGGCCATCATCCTGGCCCACGTGGGCATGGGGGTCAGCTTCGGCGCCTTCTGGATGCGAGCGGCCTTCCGCGCCGTCCCGGCCAGCATCGGGGAGTCGGCACAGATGGACGGCGCCAACTCCTGGACCTCACTGTGGCGGATCTACCTGCCCATCGCCAAACCCGCCGTCATGACCCTGATCCTGCTCAGCTTCATGTGGACCTGGAACGACTACTTCCTCTCCCTGATCCTGGTGTCCGACCCCGCCCACCAGCCGCTGACCCTCGGCCTGGGCGCGTTCTCAGGCCGCTACATGGTCCACGTCAACCTGCTGGCGGCCGCCGCCGTGATCATCTCCGTGCCGGTGGTGGTCCTCTACCTCTTCTTCCAGCGGCAGTTCATCCGCGGCATGCTCTCCGGCGCGGTCAAGGGCTGACCCGGCGCGGCGCGGTGCGCGCCGGCCACTGCCGCGTGGCAGCGGTCAGGAGGGGCGGCATGCCTGGAGGCGATCCCCGGCCGGCCTCGGTCCCATTCGCGTGGACGGGCTCGGGGACCGCACTGTCCGCACTGGCCCCGGCCTGCGCCGCCGACCCGGCTCCTGCCGGGTGGTCACAGGGCGTCGTCGTGGAGCTTGTCGGCGCTGCGCAGGGGCATGAAGGGCTCCTGGCCCGGCGGGTGCCCGTGGTCGATGGCGCGCTGCCGGTCCAGCTCGGAGTTGACCTCCGCTCCCAGGAGCAGGGCGAGGTTGGACAGCCACAACCAGATGAAGAACGTGATGATCGCGGCGAGGCCCCCGTACACCCGACTGTAGGACCCGAAGTGGCTGGTGTAGAAGGCGAATCCGGCGGAGGCGGCCCCGAGCAGCACGACGGCGGCCAGTCCACCCGCCGTGCCCCAGCGGAAGGGCTGCCGGGCATTGGGCGCGGCCCAGTACAGGAGGGCGAACAAGAGGCTGAGCAGGACGATCAGCAGCGGCCACTTGCCCCACTGCCACGCGGTGACCGCGCCGTGGCCGACCCCCAGGGCGGCGCCGATCCGGTCGGCCAGGTCCCGGCTGACGGCGACCAAGGCGGCCAGGACGGTCAGCAGCGCCATGGTCAGGACGGTCAGCCCGAGCCGCAGCGGGAGCAGGACCCGCAGCGGACGCCCCTCGGGTACGTCGTAGACGGCGTTCATGGCCCGGATGAACGCCGCCGCGTACGCGGACGCCGACCACAGCAGCGCCAGGACGCCGAAGACGCCCGCGGTGACGTGCTGCCGCTGCAGGCTCGCCAGAACCTGGGTGACGAGATCCCGCGCGGGCCCGGGCGCCAGCCGCCGGACGCTGCGGCTCAGCGGATCGGTGGCCGCCGGCCCGACGGCCCCGAGCGTGGAGACGACCACCAGCAAGGCGGGCACGACGGACAGGACCAGGTAGTACGTCAGCGCCGCCGCCCGGTCGGACAGATTGTCGTCCCGCAGTTCGGACACCACCCGCCCCAGCGCCTCCCGCCGCCCACTGCGCACCGCCGGTCCTTCGAGTCGTCCGGCCACCGGCTCCGCCCGTATCCCGGCCTCCGGCATCGGCTCCTCGATCGGCGAGCTCATGGTCCTGCATCTCCTGATGTACGGGGCGGCCGAGCGGGTTGACGGTGCTGCCGCGCAGCACGGCCTGGGTGGTGCAGGCTACGGCATCTTCCCCGGCCACCGGATCTGCCTCCGGCCGGTCGTGCATCAGTGACGCTGTCCCGCACGGCGCGAGGGTGACCTCGTCGCTGAGCCGATGGTCGTTTGCCACTCGACGCCTGAGCCTGCCAGGTCGCTGACGAAGACGATCTCCGCAGCCAGCAGGATCCGCGCCCATGTGACGGGCTTGATCGGATCATCATCACCCAGGGCGCGGCCCGGGACGCGGCACCGATCGGGCAGATCACGAGCGTCCACGAACCCTGTGCCGAAGGTGAGTTGGTCGCTGCACCGCGCCGCCCCGCCCCATTCAGGGAGAGCCCGTTGCAGCAGTCGGGTTTCGTCATTCGCCAGGACCCCGCTGGGCCTCACCGATTGCTCGGACACACGTCCCGCCTCTCCGTCCTCGTCCCCACCCAAGGGCGATCGGTCGGCGTCACGCGGGCCGGCTCAGCGTCCGCAGCGCCAGCCGGCCGCACAGCGCGGCGAGCGGCAGCTCGGCGCCGAGCGCCATGGCGACCGCGGTGGCCAAGTCGCCGCCCGGGGCCGCCGTCGTGGTGTCGAACCAGGCGTCCACCGCAAGCAGCGTCGCCGTCGCGGCGGCCGCCAGGGCGACCCGCCGGTCGCCGCGGGCGGCGAGGAGGCCGGTGGCGATCAGGCCGAGCGCCTCCAGCGCGTCGAGCCCGACCCAGGCGACCGGCCAGTGCGCCGCGGTCGCGGTGGCCGGCAGGCCGGTGGCCAGCACGTACAACCACGGCAGCAGGGCGAGCCCGCAGGCGACCAGGAGCCACCCGGCCCGCCGCATGCCCCGCGCCGGGCGCGGCTCCTCCGCCCCTTCGTAGAGCGGGATCACCTCGGTGTCGGCCACTTCCTCATCGCACAAAGCCAGTTGACGCATCGTCTTCCCCCACTCCCCGCCGGCTCTCCTTGTCACGTGCTCCACCCTCCGCCCCGCACCAGGGCGCCGTCAGTAACGCAGGGTTCCGACCCGGGGTGGAGAAAAGTGCACCCCCGAACCGGGCGGCAGCGTCATGGCACGGGGATGGCCTGCGGCTTTACCGTTTGACGCATGCAACTCACGACGTGGCTGCAGCTGGTGCCGGGCCGGCCGTTCCGCAGGGCGGGACACCGGACCGCGCTCATCGCCGCCGGCCTGCCGCTCCACCTCGCCGTGGTGCCGCTGTGGCTCTGGCTGCTCGGCACCTTTGCGGCGTTGGTGCCGGCGGTGACTCCGCTGCCCGTGCTGCTCACGCTCGTGGTGACACCCCTGCTGACCGTCGGGCAGCGGCGGCGCTACCGGGCACTCGTCGGCAAGGACCTCCCGCGCCCGCCCACACCCGGGCCGGGACGCAACTGGACGTGGGCGGTGCGCCGGCTGACCTCGCGGGCCTTGTGGCGGCAGGTCTGCTACCACGCCGTGGCGGGTCCACTGCTCGCCGTGCTGGACCTCGCTGTCCTCGCCGTCTGGGCCGCCGCTCTCGTGGCCGCCTCCATCTACGTGTGGATCTGGGCGCTGCCCCCGCAGTGGCGGGTCACCGACCTCGGGTACACCACGCAGGCCGCGTACATCACCGCCGGCGGCCTCGCCCTGCTGTTCCTCGGGCCCCGGCTGACCGGCGCGCTGGTGCGGCTGGACACCCGGGCGGCCGAGGTCCTGCTCGGGCCCAGCCGCACGGAGAAGCTGGCCCGCCGGGTCGCCGACCTCGCCGAGAGCCGGGCCGGCGTGCTCGACGCCGCCGACGCCGAGCGGCGGCGTATCGAGCGCGACCTGCACGACGGCGCGCAGCAGCGCCTCGTCTCACTCGCCGTCAATCTGGGGCTGGCCAGGGCCACCCTCGGCGATCTGCCGGCCGATGCCCGCAAGGTGATCGACGAGGCGCACCGCGAGGCGAAGGAGGCGATCGCCGAGCTGAACGACCTGGTGCGTGGTCTGCATCCGGCCGTCCTTGAGGACCGCGGCCTCGACGCCGCGCTGTCCGGGGTCGCCGCTCGCCTCCCGATTCCGGTGCGCGTGGCGGTGGACCTGCCGCGGCGCCCCTCACCCACGGTCGAGGCTGTCGCGTACTTCGTGGTCTCCGAAGCCCTGACGAACGTGGTCAAACACGCCCGGGCGACCCGGGCGGAGGTGACCGTGCACCGGATCGGGGAGACACTGCTGGTGGTCGTCGCGGACGACGGCGCGGGCGGCGCGGATCTCGCAGGGGCCGGCGGCACCGGGCTCGCCGGGCTCGCCAAGCGCGTCGCGTCCGTCGACGGCACGTTCTCCTGCCGCAGCCCCGCCGGGGGCCCGACCGTCATCACCGTGGAGCTGCCGTGCGCGCCGTGATCGCCGAGGATTCCCTCTTGCTGCGCATCGGTGTGGTCAAGGTGCTGGAGGCGGCCGGCTTCGAGATGTGCGCGCAAGTCGCCGACGCAGAAGGGCTGCTGGCGGCCGTCGAGGAGCACCGTCCCGACATCGCCGTGGTCGACGTGCGCATGCCGCCCGGATTCACCGACGAGGGAGTGCGCGCCGCGCTGGTGATCCGCCACCAGTACCCAGGTACCGCCGTGCTCCTGCTGTCGCAGTACGTGGAGGAGCGGTACGCCGCCGATCTGCTCGCCGCCAACACCTCGGGCGTCGGCTATCTGCTCAAGCAACGGGTCGCCGACGTCGAGGAGTTCGCCGAGGCGGTACGCCGGGTGGCGGCCGGCGGCACCGCGCTCGACCCGCAGGTCGTCGCGCAGCTGCTGGTGCGCCGGCACAGCGATCCGCTCGACCGGCTGACGCCGCGCGAGCGGGAGGTGCTGGAGCTGATGGCGGGCGGCCGGTCCAACTCCGGCATCGCCGCCGAACTGGTGGTGAGCGAGAGCGCGGTCGCCAAGCACATCAACAGCATCTTCACCAAGCTCGACCTGCCCAAGGCCGACGCCGACCACCGCCGCGTCCTGGCGGTGCTGCGCTTCCTGGGCGTTGCGAGACCCCCCTCATGACTCGCCGCCTGGCCGGAAGGCGGCGCTGAACCGGCCGCCCCGTTCCTTGGCCGGCCGACCCCGCTCCGCCATCCCCCGCGCCTTCGCGCGCACCCCTGTCACCCCGGCCGCGGACGTCTCCCAGCCCCGCCGCTGAGCGATCCGACGGCAGTCCATCGGGCCCGTCCCCTCCCGCGCGGCATCGTCGAGCAAGAAGACGATGCGCTGGTAGTCCGGCGCCAGCACCCGCACCGACACGTCTTGTCAGTTCCGGTGCACGCCGATCAGCCGAGTGACGGAACCGTTGCGATCCCGCGCTACGGTGTGGCCGACGAGGTGATCGGTGATCCGGCGGAGGCTGTGGAGTCCGGTGCTCCCGCGTAGTCGGGCAGCTCGATGCCGTTGATCGCGCGGCCGACCAGCTCGGCGAACCATTCGCCGGCGAAGTCCGGGGGCGGCTGGGTGTCCGGCCCGGGGACGTCGCGGCTGCGGGCGTTCAATCGGCCGATCTCCTGGTTGGCTTCGACGAACGAGCGCATCCGCGTCTCGTAGCGGGCGAACCCGGTGTCGGGGTCCCAGCCGGCGGCGGCCAGCTCTCCTGCCAGCAGGTAGGCGCCGACCAGCGCCAGCCCGGTGCCCTGCCCGGACATCGGCGAGGAGCTGAACGCCGCGTCCCCGAGCAGCCCCACGCGTCCGCTCGACCAGCGATCCATCACCACCTGGGCGACCTGGTCGAGGTAGAAGTCCGGGGTGTCGTCCAGGTGCGCAAGGATGTTCGGGGCCAGCCAGCCCAGGCCCGCCATCCGCTGACGCAGCAGGCGCTTTTGGGCCGCGACGTCACGGTGGTCGACGTCGAAGCCGGGCGAGGTGAAGGAGAACATGGACATCGCCCGGGTGGCGTCCTGGATGGGTCGCAGAAGGGCGGAGCGTCCGGACTCCTGGTGCTGGTACTCCAGCAGCCAGCGGTCCAGCCCGAACTCGTTGGGCACGCTGTAGAAGGCCAGCACGTGCCCGAGGTGGCGGAGGAACCGCTCATGCGGCCCGAAGACCATCGCCCGCAGCGGCGAGTGCAGCCCGTCGGCCCCGATCACCAGGTCGAAGCGCCGCCGGTTGCCGCAGGCGAAGACCACATCGACTCCGCCCGCATCCTGGGTGAGTTCGGCGATTCGGTCGCCGAAGATGTACTCGACGCCGTCGCGGGTGTCGTTGTAGAGCAGCCGCGACAGGTCCCCGCGCAGGATCTCGATGTCCGCGATGAACCCGTCGCCACCGTCGTCGTCCGCGCGGAAGGTCTCCAGCACCTGCCCGTCCGCGTCCACGGTGTGCGCGCCGGCGGTGTCGGTGCACGCCGCGCGGACCACAGCGTCCAGCCCCATGCGTCTGATGACCTCCTTGGCGACCCCGCGCGCGTCCACCGCCTGCCCCCCGGGACGCAGTTCGGGAGCCCGCTCCACCACGGTCACCTCGGCCCCCCGCCGGCGCAGCCAGTGGGCCAGCGCGGGTCCGGCGATGCTCGCCCCCGCCACCAACACCCTGGGACCGCTCACCCGCGTCCGCTGCTCGCCCGCCCCGATCGTGCGCTCCTGCGCGGAGTCGTCGACGCCCATCACTGCCTCCATGCGTTTCCTCCCGCGCTGGAATGTTTCCAGCACAGGCCCACCTGTGTCGGTGGATCCGGCAGTGTCGACTGCGGATCCGCACGAAACTCATTGGTCCGGCCGAGATCGCGATCTGTGCGCAACACGGTGAGGCTCTGCAAGGACCAGCGAGACCGGACGGGACACCCTGACCTGCCCGCTCAACCTTCGCCGAGACGCAGCGCGGTCCGTCAAGATCCAGTGGGAAACGCCCAAGGGTTCACTGCGACAGGGCAGGATGCGAAGGTGCCCTCCTCCCCTCTGGCGGAAATGTGGCTGCGGGGCGTCGCCGCCAACCCCGCCGCGCCGTCCGAAGTCCTGCTACGTCTGCTGGCCCCTGCCGCCGGTCCAGCCCGGAAGATCCTCTGCGAGGAACGCGGCCTTCCCCCGGACGTCATCGACGCAGTGATTGCGCATCCGGAACGGGCCGTGCGCCGAGGACTGGCTCGCAACAGGCACGTCTCCCCTGGGCAGCGTGGTCGGCTGGTCAACGACCCTGACGCGTTCGTGCGCAATGCCCTTGCCTCAGGCCCTCGCCCGCGCGTGGGCAGGGTCGACGCGCTGCCCGACGACGTCCTGGAAATCCTGCTGACCAGGCAGGACGACGCCGGTCACGGTCAACTGCTCACAGCAGACGAGATCAGGCAGGAACTGGAGGTCTCCGGGCAGATATCGCAGGCGTTCCGCTGTGCCATGCCCGAGCACGAGAACCCCGAACTGCGGCGCCGAGCCGCCGGTCTGTGGCTCTGGCTCACACCCCTGCAACGCGATGCTCTCCTGGCCGACCCGGTCCCCGCCGTACGCGAGGCCGCGCGGGTCCACAGCCGCGTCCTGGATCCCGAGGCCATGGAAGCCGACCTTCCAGAGCGCGATTGCCACGGCCGATCCATCATTCTGGTCAACTACGCGGTCTCCCGTTCCGTGGCTGAGGCATGTCTCGCGAGCGGGCGCGACCTCTGGTCGCTCGCCCACAACCGCCACACTCCCGCCGATGTCGTCGCCCGACTCGCGCGCGACCCCGATCCCGTCGTACGCCAACGCGTGGCCGGCAGGGCCGACCTCGATCCCTCAGTGCTGGCGGAACTGGCGAACGACCCGGAGGACGCGGTGCGGACGCGGGCACTGGTGCATCCGCTGCCTCGCACCTGGGCGCAGCGGGATGCCATCGACCAGGTCATCGGGAGGACGGCCGAAGTCATCGGCCCCATCGCGGAACGACGCACGACGGACACGGACTGGTACGCCGCGTGCGCAGCGTCCGCACATCCACTTCTACGCCGGGTCGCCGCGACCTGTTCCAGGCTCCCCGAGGAACTCGTGAACCGCCTGGCAGACGATCCCGATCCGGAGGTCCGGCACCTGCTGGCTTACCACCACCCGTGCGCACCGCCCGAAACGATCCTCGACGCCTTCCTGGCGACTCCACGTCAGCGTCCCCATTTGCTGGCGCTCCCCGGTTTTCCGCGTACCGGCCTGCAGCTCTTTCTCGACCACGAAGATCCGGAGGTTCGGGCGCTGGCTGCCGCCGACTCCACATGGGACCAGCCGCCCGTCCGCCTGCTCACAGACCCCGAGGCGAGCGTCCGTGGGGCAGCCGCCGCCAATCCCCTCCTGCCCCCTGACCAGGTCTCCGCGCTGCTGGCCGTTCCCGACACCGCCGAAGGCGCGGCGGCCAACCCGATCCTGCCTGCGGAACGCCTTCACGAACTCCTCACCGCCAGTGGGCTGACCTGAACGGCACTGCAGTGGGCCCGCGCACCGGTATGCCCCCGAAGCCTCAAGGCCGTGAGAACGCCAGTGGCCAGGGCCAGGGGATTCCGACCCACGCTCCGAGTTTCGCTCAATCGTCTCGGATACGGGAGGCGAGCTTTCCGGCCGGAGCGGCGCGACTTGGCGAGGACGGCTCGACCGTAGCTGGTCGGCCGCGTTGCCGTACACGGGCGCGAGACAGTCACACCCCGGGCCGAGTTGGACCCCGGGACCTCATGCTCTGCGACGGCGCCATGGCAACCGGCTGCCTCTCGACCCGCAACTGATCTCCGAGACCTTCCTGGGCGGCGTGGACGGCATCCTCCGGACCCGCAACACCTGGCCAGAACACATGGAGGCCGGGGCCTTGGCCGGTGTGCCCGGGGCTGCCCCAACAGCGCGGGCACACCGCCTGTCTGTCGCGTCAAACGGGCTGGGCCGTGGGCAGGATGGTCAGCTCGCTGATGTTGACGTGTCGGGGAAGGGCAGCGATGAAGGCGACGGTCTCCGCGATGTCGTTGTCGCGCAGGCACTCGATGTCGCGGAGCAGGCCGGCCATCAGGCCGCTGGCATCGGGGTCGGTGACGTGGTCGGGTAGTTCGGTATCGACCATGCCGGGCTCGATGGCGCTCACCCGCACGTTCTTCCGGCCCAGTTCGACCCGGATGAGACGGGTCAGGTGGCTGATGTAGGCCTTGGTACCCGAGTAGATCGAGAACTTCTCCAGGATGCGCGTCGCCGCAATGGAGGAGGTGTTGATCAGGTCGGCGGGCTTTCCGCTCTCGGCGCTGGCAGTCAGGTGCGGGAGGAAGGCGGCGATCACGTTCATCACTCCCGTGACGTTGAGATCGATCTGCCGCTGCCAGTCGTCGACCTTGAGCTCATCGATGGCGGAGATCAGCTGGACGCCCGCGTTGTTGAACACCAGGTCCGCCGTTCCCAGTGCCTCCCACACCTGGTCTGCGGCCGTGCGGACGGCTGCACGGTCGGTGACGTCGACGGATAGACATATGGCCTTTCCCCCGGCCGAAGCAATGTCCGCGACGAGGGCGGAGAGCTTCTCCTGGCGGCGTGCGACGACGGCGACAGAGGCTCCGAGTTCGGCGAGCCGGCGTGCGGTGGCCGCACCTATTCCGCTGGAGGCACCTGTGACCACGGCCACGCGGCCCTCAAGTGGCCGTCCGGTAAGCAGGGTTGTCATAGGGAGTATGTCCTTTTTCTCACGGTCGGGGTGATCAGGCGGCGTCATCGCAGGCGGTGGCCGCGGACTTGTCCCGCCAGGCCGCCAGGTCGTCCTGAATGCTGCGGATCTTGACCAGTTGGCGCTCGACCGCGTCGCGGCCCAATGCCAGATGCCCGGGGAGCGTGTCCCCACTGGTGACCTCATAGATCAGGGCGGCGCCCTTGACGGGATCGCCGAGCTGGCTGTGGTTGGCGGTGCCGATCCAGTCCAGGGTGGCGTGGGCGGGCGTGCCGTCGTAGGCGGGGATGCGCCGAGCCGGAGTCGACAGAGAACTGGTATCGAGGAAGTCGGTGCGGAAGACGCCGGGTTCGACGACCATGCTCTGGATGCCGAACGGTTCCAGTTCCGCCGCGAGCGCCTCGCCGATACCTGCGACCGCGAACTTCGAGGCGCAGTACATGCTCACCCCGGGCTCCCCCTCGAACCCCGAGCGGGAACCGATGTGCACGATCTTCCCGGCGCCGGCCGCCCTCATTCCCGGCAGGACGGCGCGGGTCATGTTGATCAGCCCGAAGACGTTGAGGTCCAACAGCGAGCGTGCTTCGGAGTCGGTGATCTCCTCCAGCGCGCCGAGCAGGCCACGGCCCGCGTTGTTGACGAGGATGTCGATGCCGCCGAAGTGCTGCACGGCCGTCTCGACGGCCGCGGTGATCTCCTCACTCCGGGTGACGTCGAGGGCGACGCCGAGGACCTGATCGGATGTCTGCAGGTCCTCCGGCAGCTTCCCCGGATTCCGGGCGGCGGCCACGACCGTATCGCCGCCCCGGAGCGCGGCCCGCGCGATTTCCAGCCCCAGCCCGCGGGATGCGCCGGTGATGAACCACGTCGACATGTGATGCCTCCATATTGTCTGTTCTGACGGTGCCCCGGCCGCCACTCCCGGCGATGAGGCCCGGCTTCTACTGAACTCGATCCGAACAGGCAAAAGAGGCCGCAGAAGGGCCCGCCTGGTCGGGGGACAAAGTGGGCCACCCTCCGCCGTCGAATCCTGGACGACGCGGAGCGCGGCCACCTGCACGCCCTCGCCCGCCCCCGCCCCCGGCCCGCCCGCCGGCGCCCCCGCCCCCAGCACGTCCACCCCGCCACCTGGGACCTGCTGGACACCCTCCAGCAGGCATGCCGCCCCGCCTTCGTCCTCGGCCGGCGCCTCGACGTGCTGGCCCACAACCCGCTCGCCGGACGGCTGATCACCGACTTCCGCGCGCTCCCCGCAGCCGAACGGAACCAGGCCCGCTTCGTCTTCCTCGACCCGCACGCGCGCGAGCTGTACCTCGGCGCCCTCGTCGGCGAACTGTCCATCCGCAGCCAGGAGTTCCGCCGCCCCCAGGAGCGCCCGTCCAAGCCCGCTCCGGCGCTACGTGGGTCTGTGTTGCCGCTGAGAACGGGCGGCCGACGGTCTCCGCGCGTGCAGATCGCGGTACGGGCATCGCGAAGCGGGGGACGTTGCGAAGTCACTTCATGTGCGTGTCGGCTGCGGGAGGTGCCACCGCGGTGGCCGCGGACCTGTCCGGCTGCGAGAGGGTGTGCGCGCCCCTTCGGGCAAAGACCGCTCCGCCGCAGCGGCGAGCACTGCGGCTTCCTCGGAGATCACGGCCACCGGGCGAGGTACTCCGCGGTGGCCCCACCGGCCGGCGGAAGCCTCGCGGGACACGGACGCGGCATGCGGCATCACGCGGAACGCAGGCAGAACGGGTGTCCTGCAGGGCTGGCGTAGACGCGGCTGCCGGTCTTCGCGGTGACGTCGGTGGTAGGCCGCAGCCGGACGGCGCCGGCGGCAGTGGCAGTGCGGTCCGCGTCCGCGAGGTCCTCGACGGCGAAGTCCAGATGCATCTGCTGGGAGGTGCCCTCGGGCCAGTTCGGGGCGATCTGGGTGGGGGCCGACTGGACGACGATCACGGGGAGGCCGGGGGCCTGGATGAAGTGATGGGTAGGCGTGCGGTGGATCGAGCCGCCGAGCAACTGGTGCCAGAAGGCGCCCTCGGGCTCGATGTCGGCGGCGTCGATGATCACGGAACTCAGCGCGAAGGGCATGGTGACAGTCCTGTTCGTCGTAGGGGCGCGGGTTGGTGATCAGACGGTCGGGGTGATGTCGCCGCCGACGCGGAACTGGGCTCCGGTAGGCCACTTGGCCCGGCCGGCAACGGCATGCTGAGGGCCGGCGCCAGGGCGCTCGCGTTGTTCACGAGCCCGTCCACGCCGGCCACCTCGTCGATGATGCGATGGCCGAGTTCGACCACCCCGCTGCGGAGGCCGTCAGCACGGTCTCCCTGCGGCGACGAAACCTCCTCCGTAAGATGAACGCGACTCCGGAAACGATACACCTTAAACGGAACTGGACTCACCTTACGGAGTTCCCTTGCCGGCATCACGCCCGATGCTCGGCGTCATCGAACTCGACTGCTTCCACCTCCTCAGCGAGGACGGACACCAGCGCCTGCTGTGGTTCACCGCGCCGCCCGGAAGCCCGGGAGCCGAGCAACTGGAACTGCTGTCCGCATGGCTCCCAGGACCTGCGCCCCACGGAGGGCCAGGCGGCGCAGCCCGTGCCCGGCGCGGAACCCGGATCGCAACACTGAGCGTGCCCGCAGGCGCCGCGGCGCACCATGGCAACGGAGGCGGCGTGCGACGCGCAGGGATCTCCTCGGCCCGGGACGGCGGTTGTACGATCCGCGAATGAAAAAGCGGGTTCACCTCATACGCAGATTCGCCCGGTTGGCGAAGTGCGCCGGTATCGCCACGGTTCTCGCCGCCGGGCTGTGCCTCGGCACCGGAACCGCCGCGCACGCCGCGGCCTCCCCCCTCGCGCCCCTTGATGCGGCCACCGTCTCGCAGTTCAAACTTCACCTGCTGAGCGACAACACCGGCGCGATCAAGGCCGAGGACTCCCCGACGAGCGGGCTCGCTCCCGTCGCCCTCGACTTCCTTGCCGGGAAGGGCGCCGACGGCAAGGCGGGGTTGTGCTTCCCCGAACCGTTCAACCCCGGCGTGGATGCCGACGGGTACTGCTGGAACAACGCCGTCGACGACTCGGGCAGCAACGACTGGGACCCGCAGGGCTTCTCGGTGCCCCACACCGCCTCCGCCGACGGTACGTACAGCAGCCGCCGCTGGGAGGCCACTTCGTGGCACGGGCCGGACGACACGGAATCGAAGATCCGCTTTGTCGACCGTTCCTCCAGCACGCCCAACTATGAGGACGTGCTGCTCGTCACCCCCGCCGCGGACGGCAGCGTCAGCCCTCTCGCGGGAAACCACGGTGACGGGCTCGTCTGGTTCGGCGACAACCTGCTGATCGCCAACGGCCGTTCGCTGTACGTCGCCAAGGTCTCGGATCTGCACCGTGACGCCGCCGAGCCCGACGGGTTCGCGTACGTGCTGCCGATCCGCTACGCCTACAACACGCTCTCCGCCGGGGACACCAGCTGCCTCACCCTCGACTCTCCCTGTCTCAACGGCCTCAGCTTCGACCGTGAGCACAGTGCCCTGACCTCCAACGAGTTCTACGCCTCGCAGGCGGACGGCCGGATCGTCCGGTGGCCGTTCGACACCTCCACCGGTCTGCCGCAGGCCGACAGCGGTTCGGACACCACCGTCGGTGCCGCGGCCACCGCCACCGCCGCCTGGGTCTCCCCGGTCTGGGCCATGCAAGGCGTGCTGTACGCCAAGGGCACCTTCTACATCAGCGGGATGTGCCCCGGCAGCTTCGACACGGGATACCGCACCACGCCCGGCGCCGACACCAGCGCCTGCGTCCACACCGCTACGTCCGGAACCGCTCCTTCGGTCCTCACCGCCGTACCGGACATGACCCAGAACATCGACTACGACGCCTCGACCGACCGTATCCGCGGCGTCAGCGAGGTCGGGCAGGCCGGCGAGACCTATCCCGAGCGCCTCGTGTTCGACTTCGCGCCGACGGCCCGCGCCATCACCACGGTTCGCCTGCGCAACGCCGGCACCGGCAAGTGCTTGACCCCCTACGGCTCCAGCCTCAACAACGGCGCCGACATCACCCAGTGGGACTGCAACGGCAAGAGCGCGCAGAACTGGTACTGGGACGGCAGTGAGATCCGCAACTTCCAGAGCAACCGCTGCCTGACCGTCTACGGCGGGTCCACCACCCCGGGCGCCGTCGCGACCCAGTGGACGTGTGACGGGGGAACGGCCGAGCAGTGGACCCGGGTGGCCGCCTCCGGCGGCTCCGAACTGGTCAACGGCAACAGCAAGCAGTGCCTGACCGTTTACGGCGGTTCGGGCACCAACGGCGCCGACGCCACGCAGTGGACCTGCGACACCTCCGACCCGCTCCACTCCTGGGTCGGCTACACCCCCTGAGCGCTTTCCCCTACCCGGGCAGGCAGCCGATCGCCGCGCCTCGTCCGGCCCGCCGCTGAGCGGGTCGGGCGAGGCGCGGCCGGTTTTCCGCGAAAGACCACCAGTGTGCCCACATTTCAGCCCTCGGCCGCACCAGTCGAAGCAGGCCCGCCACAGACACGCCGACGGGTACCGCCCGGCCCGACGACGCCCACCGACGCACTCCGCGCGGGTCGGCCCCGCGCAGGTGACCATTGCTCAGTCGGCGTCCGGAGCCGGGACGGGAGCCATGTAGAACCGAGCCCGGGCGATCAGCCCGTCACGGGCCCACATGATGGCGGGTCCGCCCAGTACGATGGTCCCGCCGTCCGGTCCGGTACCCACGTACTCGAACTCCGCCCAGAGTTCCGGGCCCGCGGTGGCACGGCGCAGCACCCGGCCCCGCATGTCGGGGAGGCGCTTGAAGATCCCGATCCAGTTCGCGAGCACCTGCTCGTTGCCGGTGAACCCCTCCGCGGGGCGGTGGGGTGCTTCGACCTGGTAGTCCGTGGTGAAGCAGTCCGCGACCTTCTGCGGGTCATGCGAATTGATCGCGTCCATGAGGCGCTCGATCGGATCCTGCGTACTCATCGTCTTCATCTCCATCTCGTCCAGCATCCGATGCGGTTGCGCAGGCGGCGCGACGCTGGGAAGCGACGCCCGGCCGGCCAGGCGTGATGTTCTGCCTGGACGCGTTCTTACTTTGTGCCGTGGTCGGCGTCCTCGATCACACGTGTGACCGCGCTGGGGGTGGCCGACCATCACTGCGGGGGAGGAACCGACCTTCTCGATGTGCGCACCAGCGCGCTGGGACATGAAGCGCTGAAGGTCGTCCGCGGCAGCGGCATGGGTGATCACTGCGCCGCCCCAGGTCGCCACCAGGGCGTTGACATCTCGCGTACGAGTTCAACGAGACGTGTCGCCCACCGCCACCACCGACTACGGGACAGAGCCGTTAAATTGACACACCGCGGGGTCGGCGTGCGTGCGCATCGAGCAGATACGCGACCGAGGTGGTGATCTGCTCCGCGAACCTGATGTTGAGCCACTCGTCGGGTACATGCATGTTCGAGTCAGCACCCACCGCACCCGTGACCACGAATTGGGCCTGCGGGTAGCGCTTGCCCAGCATTTCCATGAACGGGATTCCGCCGCCCAGACCCATACTCCGGGGCGACGCACCGAACACCCGCTCACCTGCCTGCTCCAGCGCAGCGTCGAGCCACGCAGACGGTATCGGGGCGTGCCAGCCCCTGACCGTCACGAAGTCGTGGACCTCGACCTGCGCGCCGTAGGGCACGTCGGTGGTGAGGATCTCCACCAGTGCGGCTCGTGCGGCCTCGGCGTCGGCCGTGGGTGGCAGGCGGAAGCTCAGCCTCAGGGAGGTCCACGCCCGCAGCACGGCGCCGGCCACCTCGGGCTCCGGAAAGCCCGCCGCGCCTATGACCGAAAGCGTGGGGCGCCAGGTGCTGTTGAGGATCAGTTCGACGTCGTCGTCCGAGACGTGCCGCATCCCCTCCACGAGCGGGTACCGCCGGGGCAGCACTCCCGGTTCGAAAGCCGCGAGAGCCTCGGCGTCCGCCAGTCGTTCCTGCGGGATCGCCACCCGCATCGCCGGCACGAGCACCTCTCCGCTCACCGGGTCCTCGACGCGGTCCAGCAGCTGGCGCATGATGCGGAACGAACTCGGCACGATCCCACTCGCCAGGCCCGAGTGCATTCCGCTGTCCATCACGCGCACGGTGACCGTCGCCTGCACGACCCCACGCAGGCTCGATGTCAGCCACATGCGCTCGTAGTCGCCGCCGCCGGCGTCCAGGGAGATCACCAGCGACACGTCGTGGAGCCGCTCGGCAAGGTGATCCAGATAGGCCGGGAGGTCGGGGCTGCCGGACTCTTCGCCCGTCTCCAGGAGCAGCACGGTCCGCGTGTGCGCGCCACCGGCGGCGCGGACGGCCTCCAGAGCCGTGATTGCGGCATAGCCGGAGTAGCCGTCGTCGACGGACCCGCGGCCGTAGAGGCGCCCGTCGCGCAGCACCGGCTGCCAGGGCCCCAGCCCTTCCGACCAGTTGCTGACGGGCGGCTGCCTGTCGAGGTGCCCGTAGAGAAGGACCGTGCCGCCCGCGCTGGCCTCCGCGCTCGCCGACGTGTCAACGAGCAGAACCGGCGAACGGCCCGGCAGTTCCACGACCTCGCAGCGCATGCCGGGAAGCGAGCGTGTCGCCAGCCAGTCGCGGAAGTGGTGGACGGAGGCAAGGAGATGGCCGTGTTCCTGCCAGGCGGCGTCGTAAGCCGGGGACACCGCCGGTATCCCGATCAGTGCGGACAGGCTGGGCAGCACGTCCGCCGACCAGGCGGCGGAAATGGCACTGGTGAGTTTGTCGTGGTCCATGCGATCGATCTCGTCTCGCGGTTGGGGATTGGTCGTGGGCGTATCGCGCGTCGACGGGAAACGCCCATCGCCGGGACTGGACTGGCGGGTGGCAGGTCGGCCGTGGCAGCCGATCCTGCACTCGGGGTCTGCTGCGGCATTGAAGACGGTGTGTCCCGGATGCTCGGGACGTCCATCAGGAACACCGGTCGTCACCCGATGTACGTATGAATGAGCGCCCGATCCGCCCTCAGGTGTCCCCTGCGGAGCATTCGGCCATCGGGTGGGCCGAGGCGTCCAGAGCTGGTGCGAATGTGACGGCGGCAGATGAGTCAGCGGTGGTCACCGTGATCCTTTCAGGACTGCGCGAAGGGGACAGGCGTGAGTCAGCAGGTGCCACGGTCGGTTTGCTCCGCAGGAAGCCCAGTACGCCGCGCCGCCGGACTCATCGAGACCGAACGTTCTTTCTCTTGAGAGCATGGCGACTCGGCCCCAACCTGTCAAGACGGACCGCTGCGCGACCCTGTTGCCCACTTTGTGGGTGTTGGTCACCGTCGCGGGCACCGGCGCTGCGGGTCGTGCGCCGTCCCTGCCGGACCCGCTTCAGACGGTGGGAGCCGTGGTGAGCATCCAGTGACCGAAGGCCGCGTACCGGGCCGCGAACTCCTCGGCGTCGGCAGCCCGTTCAACGGCGTCCGCGTCACACGGACCCCGTCGAGCCGCAGCCTCGGGAGAGCCTTCGCCGGATGGCCTCGTCATGCTGTCGTTCGGTGCAGGCCGTCGAGGGCGGTCTCGAACAGGGGCCGCAGGTAGTCGGGCGATTCGTTGACCTTGGCGATGGCGACGATCAGGTCGAAGACCTGCTCCAGCGTCAGGTCATCGCGGATCTGTCCTGACTCCTGGGCTGCGGTCAGCAGGGGACGACCCGCCTCGATGGCCCGAGCCCGGTGGCTGGTGATGCCCTCCCGGTCGGTGTACTCCAGCAGCTCGGAAATGATCAGCCGTTTGTGCGGGATGAACGCGATCTGCAGACGCAGCCAGGCAGTGAGGGCCGCCGCAGGGCTTTGGCCCGGCTCGATCGTGGCGGCGTCGCAGATCTGGTCGACCTCGTCGGCGTAGAGCGCTTCCAGGAGTTCCTGCCGACCGGGGAAATTGCGGTACAGCGTGGCCATACCTACCCCCGCGCGGCGGGCGATCTCCGCCATGGAGATGTCAGGGGCAGGGTCGGCGAACGCCTCCCGAGCCGCGTCCAGGATCTTGTCGCGGTTGCGTTCCGCGGCCGCACGCCTCTTCGGGAACGCCGTCCTGCCTGCCTCCATGAACTCCTCCACGCCTGCTCTTCGCGCCCGGGTGCACCAGCTTCTCCGGCACAGCCCCCCAACAAGTGGACAGCCTATCCGGCATCGCCGTACGGTTGACGGACAGCCTATCCGGAATCTCCGAGGAGCAGCGTCCATGCCCAATCGATCACGCACCTGCCCGGACACCAGGACATCCGCGCCGCCGGATCCTTCGCACGGGGTGGCCAAGCCCCGCGTCCCGCTCGCGGCCGTCGCGGCTGTGGCGTGCGTGGCGCAGTTCATGGTGGTGCTGGACTCCTCCATCGTGAACGTGGCCCTGCCGTCCATGAAGACGGGCCTGGGCCTGTCCGCCTCTGCTCAGCAGTGGGTGGTCAACGGTTACCTGGTGGCCTTCGGCGGTCTTCTGCTGTTCGCCGCCCGCGCCAGTGACCTTTTCGGGCGCCGTCGCACCTTCCACATCGGACTGGTCGTCTTCTCGCTCGCCTCCCTGGCCGGCGGGCTGGCCCAGGACGGATGGATGCTGCTGGCGGCCCGGGTGGTGCAGGGCGCAGGAGCGGCGGCGCTGGCACCGTCCAGCCTGAGCCTGATCACCGCCAGCCACACCGAGCCCGACCGGCGCACCCGCGCCATGACCTGGTGGGGCGTTGCCGCCTCCAGCGCGGGGGCCGCCGGCATCGTGGTCGGCGGCCTGCTGGCCCAGCTGAGCTGGCGATGGGTGATGCTGGTCAACGTGCCCATCGGCGCCGGCCTGTTGATCGCCGGCCTGATGTTCCTCGCGCCGACCGCGACCGGCCGGCGACGCTCGCACATCGATCTCCCCGGCGCGATCACCGTGACGCTGTCGGCCGGAGCCCTCGTCCACGGCGTCTCGGCCGCCCCGGACGCGGGCTGGGGAACGCCCCGCGTGATCGTCTCCCTGGCGGCCGGCTTGCTCCTGCTCGCGGCGTTCGTGGCCATCGAGCGCCGCAGCAGCGACCCGCTGGTCCCACCGGGGATCCTCTCCCTCGCCAACGTGCGCATGGGGAACATCCTCACGCTGTGCATGGGAGCCGTCCTCACCGCGCCGCTGTTCTTCCTCTCGCTGTACCTGCAGCAGGTTCTGGGCCAGAGCGCCGTGCGCACCGGACTGTCCCTGCTGCCCATGGTCGCGGTCATCAGCATCGGAGTGCTCCTGTCCCAGAAGCTGATCCCCCGCGTCGGAGCCCGCCGCCTGGTGGGGATCGGCGGGGCCATCGCCGCCGCGGGACTGGCCTGGTTGGGGCGGATTCCCGTCCACTCCGACTACGTCGCGCACGTGCTGCTGCCCACCGTGGTCGTCGCTGCGGGCACCAGCCTGACCATGATGCCCGCGATCGTGGCATCGACCAGCGGCATCGCCCCGCGCAACGCCGGCGTGGCCTCCGGGCTGCTCAACATGTGCCGCCAACTCGGCGCCGCCCTGGGCCTGGCCGTCCTGGTCACCATCGCCACCACCGTCACCAGCCACAGCACCGGCAGCGGCAATACGGCCGTCGTGGACGGCTACCGCATCGCCTTCTACGCCCTCGCCGCCCTCAGCCTCGTCACCGCCGTCCTCGCCCAGCGACTCAAGCCCGCCCAGGACACGACAGCGGCGGCGAACCCGTCCGACACCGGCTGAGACCGACGCAGCCTCCGCACAGCCGGTCGTCCGTCCCGACCGGACTCAGCCCGCTGCCGCCCGCCTCCATGTAAGAGCCCACCGCCAACCGCCCAGGCGCTCAGCGACCGCACCTTCGCGTCGGGGCGCGACCGAGGGTGCCGCCATCCCAGGAACGGGATGGCGGCACCGTCGGCGCGCTCGATACCCGGGCCTGACCCCAGGGACCTGAACGCGCGTCAGTGGTGCCCGGGAGCCGCCGGCGCCCAGATACGGAAGTTGCCGCTGTCGTAGAGCATTCCGAGCAGGTAGAGCATGCCGTCGTAGTACCGGGCCTGGCCCGAGGGGACCGGGGTGTTCCACAGGTCCCGCACGAAGTCCGTCCGGCCGCGGTCGGTGGCGGAGATCGCCGAGGTCGAGTTCATCGCCACCAGGCCCTGGGCGTGGGCCGGCTCATAGGTGTTCTGCCCCTGCGCCAGCGGGGTGCCGTCCAGGTGGTAGCGGCTGACGTAGGTCGTCACGCCCTGGCCCTGGAAGAAGCGCTCCAGCGTATTGGAGTACGTGGTCTGCCAGGGCTTGACGCCGAACCAGGCGGCGTCCACGTTCACGTTGGCGATCGCCCGCCAGGCGTCCTCCTGGAAGTTGTGGTCGTAGGCGTTGTCGGTCGGCGACTCCGTCGATCTCATGTAGGGCGTGCCGTCGAAGTTCGCGTAGTCGGGGGCCAGGCCGGTTCGCGGGTCCGCGGCTTTCTGGAGCAGCGCCTCGCCCGCGGTGACGGCGCTGTTCCACAGGGACGCGTCGGCCGGGTCGGCCTTGGCGAAGAGTCGATAGAACCCGGGCAGGCTGTACGACGGGTCGGTGTAGCCGACCGCGAAGGGCGGGGAGAAGGTCGGCAGATGGCTGGTCCGGTCGAACATGTCCACGCCGCCGTTGTCGGACTCGTGCCACATCGCGTGCAGGATCTGCTGGGACTCGTGGCCGTAGGAGTAGATGCCCGTGCCGTCGCCCCAGCGACCCGACGCGAAGTCCAGCGCGGCGGCGATCCACTGGTCGCCGTCGGGGGCCACGCCGCTGTCGATCACCTTGCCGGTGGTGTCGGTGTGCCAGGCGAAGTAGTACTGTTCCGGGCCGCTCTGGATCTGCATCTTGGACTTCGCGAAATTCCACAGGGAGTCGAACTCGTGCTTGTGGCCCAGCTGGACCGCGAGCATCATCGCGTAGCCCATGCCCTCGGTGCGGACGTCCTGGTTGCCGATGTCTTCGACGTAGGCCATGTCGGGGGTGAGCTGGTAGTAGAGGGTCTGCCCGTCGCCGTGCGTCGGCGCGGTACCCGGGTCGCCGTGGAAGAGCTGCTGCCAGGCCGCCCCGATCTTCGCGTCGACGGCCTTGGGCGCGTAGCCGGCGCGGGCGAAGGCGTCGGGGTAGACGCCGGTGTGCGCGGCTCCGCCGGAACCGTGCGTGCCCGGCCCGTGCTCGGAATGTCCGGCGGCGACGGCTGTCGCCGGCGCGGACGCCAGGAGCGCTGCTGCCGACAGCAGCGCGACCGTCAATCTCCGTGCTCTGCTCACGCGACACCTCCATGTGTCAGGTGTGAATGCTGGGTTGTTCCCGACCGTGCCTGATCGCCCCCTGCCGGCGCATCGAGCACGGATGCGGAAAGATCGTTCGGTTCGGGCGCGTTGGGGGCACGCGAGGAGGTCCGCCCTTGCGACGCTCGACACCTGGTCGGTGGTGTCGGGTCCTCACGGGGGGGACCAGGCCGGTCAGTTCATGGTCGGCCCGGCCGAAGTGCCTTGAGTGGAGCACGGGTTGGCAGGGGATGCGTGGATCGCCCGCCCGAGCGGATACCGGATGAGGGGCGCTGTCGCGCGGACAGCAGTCGGTTGGGACATCCTCACCTCCACCTCCACGGACCTGGCCGGATGGGGCACCCTCGACTGGCGGGCACCCCAGGAACCGCGGCAACCGTATGCGACCCCCGGCAATTAAGTCAACGGTTGAACTAATTGCGGATCGGGGGCCGCCCGCGGGCACCACGCGCTCCCCCGCGCGGCGCCGCACGACTCCGGGTCGAGCCCGCCGGACGCCACACGCCTGGAGATCGGACCGGCACAGCGCACCCCCGCAGGACGGGAGTTGAAGGGAATCGGGTCCGCGCGACGGAGCGCCGTTGCGTCGAACGCCGCGTGTCGCACCCCTTGAGATCCGGCCGTCGTACGAGTCAGTCGGTGACGTCCGAATCCGGCCACTGGAGGTGCGGTGGCCGAGGCTGTCCGAGTGCGCGGACCGACCGACCAGGAGGGGAAGGAGACGCAGCAAATCGTGCACCGCGGCAGCACCGGCTCGGTGCGATTCCGGCCCGCGACAATGCTGTTGGCCTCGACGATCGGCACCCCTCTCGTACAGGGGTACAGGTCAGATCGGCCTGATCGAGCGGGCCGCGTTGACGACTTACCGGGGAGCGGCTCGGCAGTGTGCGGCGGTGCTAGGGTCGATCTGTTTCTCACCCGCCGTCCGGGCATCCTCGGATCACGGGGGGACGTGACGGAGCGCACGATGACTGCCGAGGAACAGACCGCGGCGCATACGACACCAACGGCTGCCGGCCCGGTCCGGGACGGCTCGACCACATCAGAGGATCCAGGCAGTCCGGGGAACTCCGGACGGTGGCCGGCCACAGCGGTCTTCTTTCTCAATGGGCTCACGCTGTCGACGTATGTCGTCCGGCTGGCATCGCTGAAGAGCAAGCACCATTTCAGCGACGGGCAACTCGGGCTCATCGGCATGGTTTTCGCCGTGGCGGCCATCGCCTGCATGCAGGGCGTCGGCGCTTTGACGGCGCGGCACGGGGAGGGGCCGGTGCTGCGCACCTCGCTCGTCGTCATGCCCGTGCTGCTGGCACTGGTCGGCCTGGTGGGCGGAGTTGTCGAACTTGTGGTGGTCGTCATGGCGCTCGGCGCCCTGCACGGCACCACCGACGCGGCCATGAACACGCACGCCGTCACCGTCCAACAGCGCATCGGACGTCCCCTACTCAACGGCTGCCACGCCGCCTGGAGCATCAGCGCGGTCGTGGCCTCACTCACCACGGCCGCCCTGGAGCGTGCGGGTGTCTCGTTCGCCGCGCACCTCGCCGTAGCCGCCGCCGTGCTCATGGCGGGGGGCCTGCTGCTGGGACGGCTCCTGGTGGAGACCGGCACGCGCGACCGCGCCCCCAAGCCCTCGCCCGCACAGCGCCACCGAGGCCAACGCGGAGGCTGGAGCCGCCAGGTCGTGGCACTCGGCCTGACCGGCACCGCGCTGATGGTCTGTGAAGGCGCCGCCCTCGGTTGGAGCGCGATCTTCCTGCACGACTCCCGGGGCGCGTCACTCGGTCTCGCGGCGACGGCCGTGACCGCCTACACCGGCGCTCAGGCAGTCGGCCGAGTGATCGGCGACCGCTTGACCCTCCGCTACGGTGCCCTGGCCCTTTTCCGCACCGGCGGCCTCGTCGCGGCCTGCGGCCTGGCGATGGCGCTGCTTTCACCGAACCCGGTCGCGGCCATCGGCGGGTTCGCCGTCGCGGGCGCGGGTGCCTCGGTCCTGATCCCGCTGGCCTACAGCGCGGTCGGACAGGCGAAGCCGGACAGCTCGGAAGCCGCGACGCTGATCTCCCGGTTCACCACCTTCACCTACGCGGGGACCCTGTTCGGTCCCGCGGTGATCGGCTGGGCCGCCGAGTTCGCCGGCCTGACCTGGACGCTCGCCGCGCTGATCCCCGTGCTGTGTGCCGTCGCGCTCCTGAGCCGACTGCCTGGTGCTGTGACCGCATAGGTTCACCGGGTTCGGCCTTGTTCTGGGCGAGGCGAGCCCGCTGCTGCGATCGGCTGATGCATCGTCCGTCAGCGTCGGCGAATTGAGCGATCAGGCAGCGCAGTCGATGGGCCGTCCGCCCCGGCGGATGCCCTCCCCGTGTTCCCCGCGCTGGGCGACGAGCACGTCGGGGTGACGGGCGTGGGCGTTGCGCCGGCGCAGGTAGCGGTGCAGGGCCTGGGTCTGCGCGGGATGGCCGCGGTGGTTGGAGCCGGCCAGGGTGAACTGCCGCAGCGGGCCGAAGTGCGCCTCGATCGGGTTGGCCCAGGTGGCCGGTCAGCGAGCCGGCAGGTCGGTCGGCCGGCGCGGTGTCGTGCGGGTGGGGCGCCCAGGGCTCCCCACTCCGCACGGCACCGGTGGGATTGTCGACCGTCGGCTACGAGGACGTGGTGGTGAAGTCGTCGAAGTCGACCTCGCCGGTGGTACCCGCGGCATGGGAGGTGGCGGTGAGGCCGACGTCCTGGGTGGCCGCGGCGGTGGGCAGGGTGGCGGTGCCGACGAGGTTCCAGGTGGAGTCGTCGGTGGAGTAGTAGCCGGTGTAGGTGTTGCCGTCGCGGACGAGCTTCAGCCACGACGGGTAGGTGGCGGTGCCGGTGGAGGACTGGGAGTCCAGCTGCCCGTCGCCGTCACTGTCCCAGTCGAGCAGGTAGCCGTTGCCCGGGGTCTCGACCAGGGCCACGTAGCCGGCCGAGGAGCCGGCCTTGGTGATGTCGTTGCGGACCATGATCCCGGCCTTGGCCCAGACGCTGGTGTTCGCCTGGGAGTCGATCTTCACCGTGGTCGTCGAACCGTCGTGCTCGGCTCCCGGCTGGTAGATCGTGCCGTACTCGTCGACGGGGTTGTACAGGTCGGCGCCTTGGGCCTGGATGCCGAGACGGGTGCCCGACTGGCTGAAGCCCGCCGTGGTGGAGGAGTAGGTCTTGTACGGGGCCGTCACGGCGTGGTTGACGGTGATCGTGTCCCCGACGGCCAGCCGCGTGGTGCCTGATCCGTGGCGGTAGGAGGCCGTGGCCTGGAACGCGCTGGACGGGAACAGGTCGTCCGACGGCTTCAGGGCGACGGTGTACGTGGCGCTGAGCGCGTGCCCGCCGGCGATGACACGTGCCTGGGTCGGGGAATGCGTGGTGACGGTCGCGCCGTCCGGGCCGGTCAGGGCGAGCGCGGCGTCCGTCACGGGGCGGGAGCCGTTGTCGGTGAGCACCGCGGTGACCGTGCGGGTGGTGCTGTCACTGGCGGCGGGCGCCCAGTTCAGCCCCAGCGTCACGGACGGGTCGGCGCCGGCGACGACCTGGCGGGTCGGGTGGACGCGGAAGAGCGCCACGCCGTGCGGCGGCACGTCCGCGGCGATCCGGCCGGCGGACTCGGTGGCGCCGTGGCTCCACAGGTCCGTGAGCGCGTAGTCGCGGGCGCCGGCGATCCCGACGGCCTTCGCGGTGGTGGCCACCTCGCGGGGCGAGGAGCTGGTGTTGAACAGACCGACGATCGCGTCGCCGTTCTTCTCGGTCTTGGCGAACACCTGGCTGTCGGTGCCGTCCGCGATCCGCTTCGCGTCGATGCCGTCCTGGTCGACGCCCAGGACGTCGTTGTTCTTCAGCATCGCGAGGTCGGTCGGGTCCAGATGCGTCAGGTCGGTGCCGAGGATCAGCGGCGACGCGGCGAGCGACCACAGGCTCATCTGGGTACGCCGCTCATCCGGGGTCAGCCCGTCGTCGGTGCCGTTGCCGATCTCCAGGGAGTCGTAGTCGTTGTAGCCGCCGGACCCGCCGTAGGGCGCCCAGGCGGCGACCTGGTCGAAGCGGGAGGTGATGGAGGACCAGGAGGTGAGCGGGTAACTGCTGCCGTTCGGCCCGCAGTAGCACTCGATGTCGCCGCCGGTACGCCAGCCGTCGGACAGCTGCTTCCAGGCGGCCGCGTTGTTGATGTCGAGGCTGTTGGACAGCTCCAGGTGGATCGGCCGGCCGGTCTGCTGCAGTGCCTGCGACCACGCCCGGACGTCGGCGATGTCGGGCGTGCCGACGCCGTCGATCTTCAGGTAGTCGATGCCCCAGCCGGCGAACTGGTCCGCCCAGGAATCGGTGAACTGCTGAGCGCCGGGCTTGGTGTAGTCGATACCGACCATCCCGCCGCAGTTGTAGTTGTTCTCCGGGCTCGTCGTGGCGATGTCGTCGGCGTGGTACGACGTGCCCTTGATGGCGGTGTTCTGCGCGACCGCCTGCTGGGAGATGCCGGGCGTCACGTACAGGCCGAACTTCAGGCCGAGCGAGTGCACGTAGTCGGCGACGACCTGGATGCCGTTCTCACTCCCCTGGGGAGGGAACGCGGTCTCGTCGGTCACCCAGCGGCCGTACTGGTCGACGTCCGGGCCCTGGCTGCCGGGGCAGTGGTACCAGAAGTCGTCGATGTTGGCGTAGACGAAACCGTCCTTCGCCAGCCCGCTGTCCTTGAGCGCCTTCGCCTGCGCCTCGATGTTCTGCGCGGTCGGGGTGCGGCGGATGAAACTCCAACTGCTCCAGCCGAGTACGGGTTTGGCGCCGGCGGCGGAGCCGGAACCGGAAGTTGCGGCCTCGGCATGCGCCGTCTGCCCCGCTGTCACGGTCACACCCGTGGAGAGCAGCAGAGCTCCGGTGAACGCGGCCAGCATGCCGCGGATCGATCTCCTCATGAGGGTCTTCCTCCATCGCAGCGCCCTGACGGCGCGACAGGCAGGATCGGAAGGGCGTCGAACTCGCCCTCCCGCGGGGAACGTCGAGCAGATCATCCGGTCGAACGAACAAAAAACGTCACATCTTCGCACTTCCTCGGACGCCAACCGAACAGACTCGAACGTCGATCATCAGATAGCCCCACTGGACGCACGCATGTCAAGCCCCATGACCAAATCCTTGACTCCCCCACCATCCGGGCCGACCAGCGCATCAAGCACTCTCACCCGCAACGCGAGGGGTCCGCGTGCCGTCAACAGAGCCGCCGGACAAGCGACGTCGCGGCCGCCCCTGCCTCCGGGCCTCCGTATCGACCGCCCCGTCCCGCTCGCCCAAGCGCGTGACTCCGGCGCCGAGGGTTCTCGATCGCGCTGTCGGCGGACCCGAGCAATGACGGACAAGCCGAAGCCCCCTCCATGTCGCGGGCGCCCGTTGGAAGGGAGAAGTTCGGGCCGCGGAGACCGGGTGGCCAGTCACAGAACAGGAAGCCTGCCGATCGCAGCGACGCCCGTATCGGCCTGGAGCATTCTCGAATGCCCCGGACGCGGGTCCGCATGTTGGACAGAATGACCAAATCATGGACACGCCGGCAACTGTGACCAACGTATCGGCAAGATGCCCGCATGACTTCGGAGATACGCGGGGCGTACCTACTGGCTGCTGAACGGGCCGTGCAACTCCTGGCCACTGAAGAGTTGGCACATCGCTGGGAGAAGGAATCAGTGCTGCCAGGGATGTCGGTCGGCGGGCTGGCCGGCCACCTCGCACGCAGCGTTCTGCAAGTCGAGTGGTTCCTCGACGGCCAAGTGGTCGGCACGGAACCGGTGTCTCCGGTGCACTACTACGCCAGGCTCGTGGGCACGTCCGTTCCCGGCTCCGCGCTGAACGTCGGCGTGCGGGCGCGGAGCGAGGAAACGGCAGCAGCCGGCCCCGCCGCCGTTGCCGAGCAGGCGGAGGCTGCGTGGCGACGGCTGGCAGCCAGGCTGGACAAGGAGCCGACCGATCGGCGAGTGGCCATCCTTCACCGGCCAGGAGAGGAGATGCTGCTCGACGGCTACCTCCGGACCCGCTGCGTCGAACTGGCAGTCCACCTGGATGATCTGGCACTGAGCGTGGGCGTTCGTTGCTCGGCGCCCGAAGCCACCCTGGCCGTCGCGGTTGACGTGCTCATCGCGGCTGCCCGGGAACGGCATGGCGATCAGGCCGTCATGCACGCGCTGGCCAGACGCGAACGTGACCTCGACCAGGCCCTGCGCGTGCTCTAGGCCCTCCTGACACCCGCGCCCACGGATATCGGGGAGACAGGATTTGGCTTGTCCCACCTTCCAAGTCTGGATCGTGAGTGGGCGGTTCGTGAGCCTTCGAGTCATCATCCTGCTGGACCAGGCAGTCGAGCACACCGGCCGCAGCGTCCGCAAAGCCCTGGACACCGACGCGCCTCCATCCGCAGCGCGCCGCACCTGATGTGAGATTGGACGGTTGGCCAGGTGTACCGATGCGTGATCAACGGATGATCCGAGTGCGGTCTTTGATCTGGATCATCGGGCCTCACGCCTGGTGTCAGGCCGTCTCGTCGAGGCGCATGGCGATTGAAGCTGTGCCCTTGGCGAGGCGAACAAGGTCGGCTGCGTATGCAGCTCGCTCGGCCGACCGGTCTTGCGATGTCCGCACGAAGCGGATCGTGCGCTCCAGCAGGCGGAGGGCGTTCTCCAGAGCCCGTTCCTGGTCCTCACGACTGTGCTGTGTCATGCCCGGCATCATGGCATCGAGAGCTGAACGAGGTCTTTGATCCAGGTTGTCGAAGCCGCCACGGCGGGGCGGGCAGATCCGCGAAGGCCGTGCGCCCGGAAGGGCATCCGGGCAAACCGGTAGCCCTGGTTGTGTCTGGACGACGCGGCCGCGCTGTCCACGGCGAAACCGGTGGGAACGGAGCCGCCTCAGACCGCGACCCAGTGGGCCGTGGCGCTCGCCAGCAGCTTGCCGTCCTCCGCGTCGTACAGGGCTGTGGAGTTGACCACCACGTGACCGCCGCCGCCCGTGCGCTGACCGACCACCACGCAGGGGCGCGAGGCGCGCGGCGGTTCCACGACGCGGGTGGTCATCCGGCCCAGCAACCGCAGTTCGATCCGGGGATCGGTGGTCCAGCCGCCAGGGCAGTCCAGCGCCGCCCAGACCACCTCGGCCGCGATGGTCCCCGACGCGTCGGCATGCCGCTCGTCGGGTGACCAGACGCAGGCGACCGTGCCGAAGCGCCCGGGCAGTTGTCCCGGGGTCAGTCCCAGTCCTTCGCCCCCGCGGTCGACACCGCAAGCGAAGCAGGTGGGGAAGGGGTGGCCGGTGCGGCCCAGGAACGACTCTGCGGCCACCTCGGCCTCCGCCGGGGAAATCCCGGGGACCGGCACCACCTCGTCGTTCGCGGGACTCACGGTGGCGACCAGCTCGTCCCCGGCCCACGCCTGGCCGCGCCGCCCCGACACGCGGTAGACCAGCGGGACGGCGAGCGGCACAGGCGACAACAGTGTCACCGCGACGGGTCCTTCCAGGTGCTCGGCGGCCATGGCCGCGAGCCGACCGCAGGCGTAACCGCCGTTGGCGCTGGTCGGCGGGCCGTTGAAACCCGCGGCGATGGTGAGCCCGCGCTCGCGGTACACGGGGCTGTGGGACACGGCTGCCTCCTCCTGGGACGGCGGCCGGGGCGTCCTCCTCGGGCGGAGCAGCCCCGGTCTCGGTCTCGAACCGTAGTGCGCGAACGTCCGCCGGTTGCCGGAGCGGGGAGGGTCTGCTGTCAGGCATCCTCCCGACTGTCGCCCCGGCGATGGTTGTTGCCACTGTCGTGTCCTGTGCACCACCGCGTGCCGGCCGCCGCCGAAGCACGGCCGACACGGCACTTCGATCCCCGCACGTTCCCCGGAGGTACGACATGGGTTCGACTTCGATGCGGACGGCAGGCTCCGAGGAGCTGACCGTCCGAGCGACCGACAACATCCCCGGCCTCGAACTGACCGCCGACGAGCGCGAGGCGATCCGCGCGACGACCGACACGGTGCTCGCCGAGGACCCCGGCCGTCCGCTTGAGGAACGGCTGGAGCGGCTGGCCCTGCACGCCCATGGGCTTCCGCTCCGGCTGCGCAGCGTGCTCAACTCCTTCCGGCTGACCGGCCGCCCCTACGGTGGGCTGGTCATCTCCGGTCTGCCCATCGACGAGTCCGCCGTGGGCCCCACCCCGCTCTCCTACACCGACACGCCCGACGGCGCCGAGGCCGAACGCGCCGCCGCACTGCTGCTCCTCACCGGCTCCCTGCTGGGCAATCCCTTCTCCTACCTCACCCAGCAGCGCGGCCGCTTGGTACTCGACGTGTTCCCGGTGCGCGGGCACGAGGAGTCGCAGCTCGGGTCCAGCTCGACGGTCAACCTGGAGTGGCACAACGAGGACGCCTTCCACCCGCTGCGCGCGGACTGGCTCATGCTGTTCTGCCTGCGCAACCACGACCGGGTGCCGACGACCTTCCTGCCGATCCAGGATGTCCCGCTGGACCAGGAGACCTCCCGGGTGCTCTTCGAGGACCGCTTCGTGGTGCTTCCGGACGAGTCGCACACCGCCGCCTTCAACGAGGCCACCACCGGCGTCGACGAGGACGACTGGGTCGGCCGGGCGTTCAAGCAGGTCGCCGAGATGAACAGCAGTCCGCACCGGACCGCCGTGCTCACCGGCGACCCCGCCGCGCCGTTCGTGCGCCTTGACCCCGCGTTCATGGAGCGCGACCTGGACGACGAGCCCGCGGAGAAGGCCCTGGACCAGGTGATCCGGTCCATCGACGACCGGATCCAGGACGTGGTCCTGGCCCCGGGTGAGCTGCTGGTCATCGACAACAAGCGGGCCGTGCACGGCCGCCGCCCGTTCGAGGCGCGCTACGACGGCAGCGACCGCTGGCTGCGCCGCATCAACATCACCGCGGACCTGCGCCAGTCGGAGGACCGGCGCTACGGGTCGCACGGCCGCGCGATCGTCTGATCCGCACACCGATCCTCAGGACCGCCCATCCGGCGAGGGAGACGCCCCGCGCCCAGGACCAGTGAGGTGCCGATGACACAGCCGAACCCCGGCGCGGGCGACTGGACTGAACTGCTCGCACGGACCGCCGACCGGCAACCCGCCCGTGCCGCCTTCGACTTCCTCGTCGACGGCGAGGAGCCGGCGGCCGCACTGAGCTACGGCCAACTCGACCGCCGGGCACGCGCGATCGGGGCGCGGCTGCGGGAACTCGGGCTCGCCGATCGCCCGGTATTGCTGCTCTATCCGCCGGGGGTGGAGTACGTGACCGCCTTCTTCGGCTGCCTGTACGCCGGCGCGATCGCCGTGCCCGCGTATCCGCCGACCCGCCGTCCGCGCTCGGTACGGCGCGTCCTGGGCATCGCCGCGGACTGCGGGGCGACGCATGCCCTGACCACCGCGGAGTCCGCGCTGCGGCTGGGCGCTCTGTTCGCGGAGGACGTCGGGTTGCGGATCGTGGCGACGGACGAGGTACCGACCGAGTACGCGGACAACTGGACCGCGCCGGGCGTGCACGCGGGGACCCCGGCGTTCGTCCAATACACCTCCGGCTCGACCGGGACTCCCCGGGGAGTCCTGCTCACCCACGGCAACCTGCTCGCCAATGCCGCGGTCACCCGGAGGCTCTTCGGCACATCCGAGGCCACCCGTGTGGTGTCCTGGCTGCCCATGTACCACGACATGGGACTGATCGGCTCGGTACTCGGCACCGTGTACTGCGGCGGCAGTTGCACCCTGATGTCCCCGACCGCGTTCGTGCAGCGTCCCGCCCGCTGGCTGGAGGCGATCAGCAGCACCCGCGCGACGATCAGCGGGGCACCGGACTTCGCCTACCAGCTGTGTGTGGACCGTGTCAGCGTGCAGGAGCGCGCGGCCCTGGACCTCAGCGCCTGGGAGGTCGCCTTCGACGGCGCCGAGCCCGTCCGGCCGCACACGCTGCGGCAGTTCGCCGAGACCTTCGCCGAGTGCGGCTTCCGGGCCGAGGCGCTCACCCCGTGCTACGGACTCGCCGAGGCGACGCTCCTGGTCAGCGCCAAGGTCCGGGGCACCGAAGTACGGATCGACCACTCCCCGCCCGAAGCCGGCGGCGCCCTCGTCTCCTGCGGCGCGGTACCGGAGGAGCACCAGGTGCGGATCGTCGACCCGGACAGCGGGCTGCGCCGCGAGGAGGGAACGGTCGGCGAGATCTGGATCGCGTCTCCCAGCGTGCCCGAGGGCTACCTGGGCCGACCCGAGGAGAGCGCGGCTGTCTTCCGGGCCGCGCTGGAGGACGAGCCGGGCACCCGGTACCTGCGCACCGGGGACCTGGGCTATCTGAGCGGCGGGGAGTTGCACGTCTCGGGCAGGCTCAAGGATCTGGTGATCATCCGCGGCCGCAACCACTACCCGCAGGACATCGAGGAAAGTGCCGAGGCAGCCCACCCCGCGCTGTCCCGCGGCGGCGGGGCCGCCTTCTCGCTCAAGGTCCTCGACGCCGAGGAACTCGTCGTCGTGCACGAGGTGCACCGCTCCTTCGAGGGAGACCTCGCGGAGGTCGCCGAGGCCGTGAGCACCGCTGTGGCGGCGGCCCACGGCGTGCGCCCGTACGCGGTGGTCCTGATCAGGACCGGCGGCCTGCCCCGTACCTCAAGTGGCAAAGTGCAGCGGCGGGCCTGCCGCGAGGAACTGCTCGCCGGTGCGTTGCCGGAACTGGCCCGTACCGCTCCCCCACGCGAATCCGGGTCCGCTGCGCAGGATCTGCGGACCGCCGACGTCCTGGACGTGCTCCGTACGGAGCTGGAGCACGTCCTCGGCCAGGGGGCTTTCGCGGAGGACTCCCCCCTGGTCGCGCTGGGACTCGACTCGCTGGGCGCGGTCGGCCTCCAGCAGCGCATCGAGCGCGCCCTCGGCCGGCGGGTCGAGCTCGACGACGTGTCGGATCTCAGCCTCACCGAGCTGGCCGGCCTACTGGCAGGCTCCCCCGATCCGCTCCCGGTACCGGCGCCGCAGCCGGAGCGGGGACAGGACGTCCGCGCCGCGGTCGGTATCCAGCCGCTGTCCGCCAACGAGCGCTCGCAGTGGCTCGGCCACCAACTGGCCCCCGGGGCCAGGAGCCAGGTCATCGCCGCCGCCGTGGACGTGCACGGCAGCTTGGACACCGACGCCCTGGAGCGGGCCCTGCGTGGAGCCGTCCGGCAGCACCCCGCCCTGCGCAGCACTGTCAGGACGGTGGACGGTGAGATCGTCCGGCAGGTCTCGGACGACCTGCCCCCGGACTTCTCCCGCCATGACGCCATCGGCTGGAGCGGAGACGTGCTTCGCTCGCGGACCGAAGAAGCCGCCTACCTGCCTTTCGACTTGGAGCACGGCCCGCTGCTGCGCGTCACGGTCTTCGCCACCGGTCCCGGCGAGCACCGCCTGGTGCTCTCGGTCCACCACCTCGTCGCGGACCTCGCGTCACTGGAACTGCTCCTCGCGGAGATCGACCGGCGCTATCCCGTCGAGACCGGCGAAGCGGCGCCCGCTCCCGAACCGCCGACCAGGACCGCACCGGGACCGGCCACGGCGCCGCCCGATCCGGCGCCCGCCGAGCAGCTGTGGAACTACTGGCGCGACCAGCTGGACGGTGCGCCCACCAGCCTGCTGCTGCCCCTGGACGGACCCCGCCCGCCGAGCCGCCGTTTTCAGGGCGACGCCGTGCCCGTCGAGGTCGGCCGTGAACTGACCGACGCGCTGACCGCTCTCGCCCGCCAGGAGCGGACCACGCCGTACACGGTACTGATGGCCGCATGGCAGGTCCTGCTCGGGCGGGTGAGCGCGCAGCGCGACCTGCTGGTGGCGACCCCGGTCCACGGGCGCACCGACCCGGCCGACGCGGCGCGGATCGGCCTGCTGGCCGACATCGTGCCGGTGCGCGGCACGCTGTCCGCGGATGAGGACTCCCGGAGCCTTCTGCGGCGCACGCACGCCACCGTTCGCGGTGCACTGCGCCACAGCGGACTCCCCTTCCCCTCTTTGGTCGAGCGGCTCAACCCGCGGCGCGAGGCCGGTCGACCTGCCCTGGTACAGGCCGTCCTGACGGTGCATCGGCCCGTCGGGTCCTGCGGCGCGCTCGTCGCCGCCTGCGCGCTGGGCAGGCCGGGGACCTCGGGCAGTATCGGCGGACTGCGGCTGGAATCCGCGGAGTTCACTCCGCCTCCGAGCCAGTTCGAGATCGGCCTCACCCTCGCCGACGCCGACGAGGGTTTCGTCGGACTGCTCCACTTCGATCCCGACCTCTTCGCACGGTCCACCGCCGAAGGCTGGGCGGCGTCCTTCACCGAGGTCCTCGGCGCCCTGGTGCACGACCCCGACACGCCGGTCGGCCGCACGGAGGTTCGCACGGAGGTCCACCGGCCGGACAGCTCGCACCGCCAGGCCCGGCCGCTGCGGCCGGTGCACGAGCAGTTCGCCGACCGGGCGGCACGAACCCCGGACCGCGTCGCCCTGCTCTGGGACGGCGGCTCGCTCAGCTACCGCGAGTTGGACGCCCGCGCGAACAAGCTGGCGCACCGGCTGCGCTCGGCCGGCGTCGGACCCGAGTCGATGGTGGCGCTGTGCCTGCCGCGCACAGCCGAGCTGGTGGTGGCGGTGATCGCGGTCGCCAAGGCGGGCGGCGCCTACGTACCGCTCGACCCGGGACACCCGGCGGAGCGGATCAACCATGTCCTGCGGGACTCCGCGCCCCGCGTCGTGGTGGCGACCACCGCCACCCTCGCCTCGCTCCCCGAGTACACCGCCGACGTCATCGACCTCGGCGCAGAGGCGGAGGTGATCGCGGCGCTGCCCGAGCAGGCCCCGGAGGTACCCGGCGACCTGGACCGGCTGGCCTACGTGATCCACACCTCCGGGTCCACCGGCCGGCCCAAGGGCGTGCTGGTCGAACACCGGGGGGTGGCCAACCTCTTCGCGGCGGCCGAGGACTTCCGCTTCGACCACACCGATGTGTGGACGCTCTTCCACTCCTACGCCTTCGACTTCTCGGTGTGGGAGCTGTGGGGGCCGCTGGTCCACGGTGGTGCCCTGGTCATCGTCCCGACCGAGGCGACGCTGTCGCCCAGGGCGCTCTGGGACCTGCTGCGCCGGCACCGGGTCACCGTGCTCAACCAGACTCCCGCCGTCTTCGCGGAACTGACGGCCGCCTGCCCCGACCAGCTCGCCGGACTGGACCTGCGCCACATCGTCTTCGGCGGCGAGAAGCTCGACCGCGGGCACCTGGAGACCTGGTGGGCGCACGGCGACCCCGGCACCCGACTCACCAACATGTACGGCATCACCGAGATCACGGTGCACGCCACGTACGGACCGCTGCCGTGCGGTACGGATCCGACGTCCGCGATCGGGCTGGGCGTCCCCCTGACCGGAACCGACCTGCGGCTGCTCCGTGCCGACGGCGCGCTGGCGGCGGTCGGGGAACCCGGCGAGATCTGCCTCGGCGGCGCCGGTGTGGCCCGGGGATACCTGGGCCTGCCGGCACTGACCGCGCAGCGCTTCATCCCGCACCCCGAGCTTCCCGGCCGCCGGATGTACCGGTCCGGCGACCTGGCGCGGCTGGACCAGGACGGGCGGCTGGTCTACCTCGGCCGGGCCGACGACCAGGTGAAGATCCGCGGGCACCGGATCGAGCCCGGCGAGATCGAGGCGGCCCTGCGGACCCACCCCGACGTGCTGCAGGCCGTCGTCGTGCCCCGGCGCTCCCCCGGCGGACAGACAGGACTGGTCGGATATCTGACGACCGGCCGTTCGCGACCGGACCCGCTCGACCCGGCCGTACTGCGCGCGCATCTGCGCGCCCTGCTCCCCGAGTACCTGATCCCCGGCTCCTTCCTGACCGTGCCGGAGATCCCGGTCACCGGTAACGGGAAGGTCGACCGCCGGGCCCTGTCCGCGACCACGGAGGCGGTCGGGACGCGGCCGGCCGCTCCGGCCACCGCGACCGAGCGGACCATCGCCGCCTTCGCCGCCGAGATGCTGGCCGTGGCCTCGGTGGGACGCGACGACGACCTCTTCGCTCTCGGCTGGCACTCCCTGCTGATGGCCCGGCTGGCGCTGCGCACCGAGGAACACTTCGGAGTCCGCGTCCCCCTGCAGGAACTGTTCGTCGAGCCGACCGTGACCCGGATCGCCGCCGCCGTGGACCGCGGCATGGACGGGCCGCGCCGCGACCCGGGTGCGGACACCATCGTCCGCGCCGACCGCTCGCGCTACACCGGCGCCCGGAAGGCCGACGGGACGGTGGCCCTGCCCGAGGCACTCACCGGCTCCGGATCGGGGCGACCGTGAGCGGCGCTCCCGCACGGATCCCGAACACTCACCCACGTCCACGGCAGAGTACGGAGCCGGTCATGCCGACAGCAGAAACCGCCATCTTCCCGCTGGCCTCCGCGCAGGAGCGCCTCTGGATCGTCGAACAGGTCACTCCGGGCACCACCGCTTACCACATCCCACTGGCGCTGCGCCTGACGGGTGAGCTGGACCGGGAGGCGCTGCGGCGGTCGCTGCAGCGCGTGGTCGACCGGCACGAGGCCCTGCGGACCAGCGTCACCGAGGTCGAGGGCCGGGCCGTCCAGCTGGTGCACCCGTCGGTCGAGGTCGCCCTGCCCGAGGAGGCGGTGTCCGAGGACGGGTTGGCACAGGTCCTGGCGGTGGAGGCCGCCCGGCCGTTCGATCTGGCGGCGGGACCGCTGATCCGGGCCCGGCTGTTCCGCACCTCCGAGGACGAGCGGGTGCTCGCCCTCACCCTGCATCACCTGGTGTCCGACTTGTGGTCGTGCGGGGTCCTGCTGCGGGAACTCGGCGCCTGCTACGCGGAAGCCGTGACCGGGACGCCGGCACCGCTCGCCGAGATCGCGCTGCAGTACCCGGACTACGCGGTGTGGCAGCGCGGCCGGCTGCACGGGGACCGGCTGGAGGAACTGCTCGGCTACTGGCGTCAGCGGATGGCCGGAGCCCCCCCGTCGCTGAACCTGCCGACCGATCGGCCGCGACCACCGGTGCAGTCACTGCGCGGAAAGCAGCTCGCGGTCTCCCTGTCACCGGAACTCTCCCACGCGACCAAGGACTTGGCGCGCCGCTGCGCGGTCTCCCCGTTCATGGTTCTGCTCGGTGCCTTCCAGTCACTGCTGTCACGCTACGCGGGCAGCGAGGACATCGTGGTCGGCACCGGGACCGCGACCCGCACCCCGCAGACCGAGCAGTTGATCGGCTGCTTCATCAACACCGTTCCGCTGCGCACCTCCTTCGCCGGCGACCCGACCTTCGTGGAGGTGCTGGACCGGGTACGGGAGACCACGCTGGGCGCACTCGACCACCACGATCTTCCGTTCGACCTGCTGGTCGCCGAGCTGCGCCCGCAGCGCGACCTCAGTCGCACACCCTTCGCCCAGGTGATGTTCATCCTCCAGAACGCGCCGCTGCCCGTGCCTGACCTGCCCGGCCTGCGGGTGTCCGCGGCCGGAACCGAGCGCGGCGGCGCCCAGTGCGACCTCGACGTCCAACTGCGCGAGACCGACGAAGGGTATGCCGGCTTCGTCGAGTACGCAGACGACCTCTTCGACCCGGAGACGGTACGCCGTCTATGGGGGCACTTCGAGGTGCTGCTCGGCGCGGCCCTCGCCGAACCCGGGCGTCCGGTCCGCGAACTGCCCTGGCTCACCGCGGCCGAACTCGACCAGCAGGTCGGCGTGTGGAACCGGACGGATGCACCGGCACCGGACCGCTGCCTGCACCAGCTCTTCGAGGAGCAGGCGGCGGCCGCCCCGCAGGCGACGGCGCTGATCCGGGCGGACGGCGAACTCGGCTACGGCGAGTTGGACCGGCGCGCCGACGCGCTCGCGTCGCGGCTGCGGGGACTGGCCGTGGGGCCCGACGTGCGGGTCGCGCTCTGTCTGGAGCGTTCCGAGCGGATGGCGGTGGCCGTGCTCGCGGTGCTCAAGGCGGGTGGCGCGTACGTCCCGCTGGACCCGGCCTATCCGGCCGACCGCCTCGCGCACATGCTCGCCGACGCCCGCCCGGCCGTGCTGCTGACCTCGGGCGACCTGCTCGGGCGGCTGCCGGTCGATCCGGCCACCGGGCTGGTCCTGGGTGCTGGTGGAGCGCCCGGGCCGCGCGTCCTCGACCTCGACCTCGACCTGGACCAGGGCCTCGACGGCGACGGCAGGTCCGGCGAGGCCCCGGCGCCGGCAGCCGAGGTGGGCCCGGACAACCTCGCCTACGTCATCTACACCTCCGGTTCCACCGGCACACCCAAGGGCGTCGCGGTCACCCACCGGGGCGTGGTGAACAACATCGCCGATCTCAACCGGAGGGAGCGGGTCGGTCCGGACGACCGGGTACTGGCTCTGTCCGCGTCCAGTTTCGACATGTCCGTATACGAGCTGCTGGGTACGCTCGCGGCCGGCGGGGCGGTGGTGCTTCCCGAGGCCGACCGGGCGAAGGACCCCCGGCACTGGGCGGAACTGGTCGAACACCACCGGGTCACCGTGTGGAACTCGGCGCCCTCACTGCTGGAGGCGCTGGTCGACTCGTACGGCGGCCGTCCACCGGCCGCCCCCACACTGCGGGCGGCCTTCCTCGGCGGGGACTGGATACCGGTGGAGCTGCCGGACCGGGCCAGGGCCCTGTTCCCCGCGCTGCGGGTGCACGCGCTCGGCGGCGCCACGGAGGCATCCATCCACTCGATCGCGTACCTGGTGGGAGCGGTCGATCCGAACTGGGCGCACCTGCCGTACGGACGGCCGATGGACAACCAGCAGGCGCTGATCGTGGGGCCCGACCTGCGCCCGGTTCCGCCGGGCGTGCCGGGCGAGCTGTGCTTGGCCGGCATCGGCCTGTCCCGCGGCTACCTGGACAGGCCCTCGCTGACCGCCGAGCGCTTCCGCCCGCATCCCTTCGCCGGTGTCTACCCGGAGGTCCCGGCGGGCGCCCGGCTCTACCGGACCGGTGACCTGGCCCGCTACAGCGGCGACGGTACCGTCCAGTTGCTCGGCCGCCTGGACCACCAGGTGAAAGTGCGCGGGTTCCGCGTCGAGCTCGGCGAGGTGGACGCCGCGCTACTGCGCCACCCCGGGCTGGCCGAGGCACTGACGGTGGTGCGAACCGATGGCTCCGGGCGCGGCATCGGCCTCGCGGCGTACGTCGTTCCGGTGGCCGGGCAGCAGACACCGGTGATCGCGGAGCTGCGGGACCACCTCCGCAGGACCCTGCCCGACCACATGGTCCCCGAGGTGTTCGTGCCGCTGTCCGCCCTGCCGCTGTCCGCGAACGGCAAGCTCGACCGGAGCGCGTTGCCCGCGCCGCACCCGGTCCGCGCGACGCTGGGCAACGACTACGTCGAACCGTCCACCCCGCTGGAGTTGGCCGTCGCCGACATCTGGCAGGCGGTGCTGCGGATCGACCGGGTCGGTGCCCACGACGACTTCTTCGAGCTGGGCGGCAACTCACTGGGCGTGACCCAGGTCGCCTCGGCCGTGCGCGAGAACCTCCGCGTGGACATCCCGCTGCGCGAGGTGTTCGAGTCCGCCACGGTGGCCGGGCAGGCCCGGGCCGCCGCGGCCGCCGCCACCGCCGCCGGTCTGGACGCCGACGCGATCGCCACTCTCTACCTGCACATCCGATCAATGACCGACGACACCGCCCGGGAGCAGTTCGCAGCGGCGGAAGGAGCGACCCGATGACCGGACAGACCTTCGCCCGCACGCTCGCCCACGGAGTGCAGTCGCTGGCCCGCGCCGATCCCGACCTGTACGCGCTGCTGGACCGCGAGCAGGTCCGGCAGCACGAGACACTGTCCATGGTCGCCGCGGCCAGTATCGCCGACCCTTCGGTGCTGGTCTGCGAGGCCAGCGCGGCCGGAAACGTCACCACCGAGGGCTACCCGGGCGCCAGGTACCACGCCGGCTGCGACATCGTCGACGAGGTGGAGCGGCTTGCGGTCGCCCGCGCCCGGGCCGCCTTCGGTGCCCGCTACGCCAACGTCCAGCCGCACTCGGGCTCGACGGCCAACCAGGTGGTGCTGTGCGCGCTGCTGGAGCCCGGCGACGTCCTGCTCGGCATGGATCTGCGGGCCGGCGGCCACCTCACCCACGGCGCGGCCGCCTCCATGTCGGGGCGGTTCTTCCGCGCGGTGCCCTACGGGCTCGACCGGACGGGCAGGATCGACTACGACGAGGTCTCCCGGCTCAGCCGGGAGCACCGGCCGCGGCTGATCTTCTGCGGAGCCAGCGCCTACCCGCGGACGGTGGACTTCGCCCGGTTCCGGGCCATCGCGGACGAGGCCGGTGCCTACCTGGTGGCGGACATCTCGCACATCGCGGGACTGGTCGCGGCAGGCGTGCACCCCAGCCCGGTGGACGTCGCCCATGTGACGACGACCAGTACGTACAAGCAGCTCTACGGTCCGCGGGGCGGGCTCATCCTGATGGGCCGCGACGCGGACCGGGCCCTGCCGTCGGGGAGGACCCTCGAACAGACGCTGCAGAACGCGGTCTTCCCCTACGTGCAGGGCACCCCTCGGCTGAACACCATCGCCGCCAAGGCCAGGGCGCTGGCCGCGGTCGCCACCCCCGAGTTCCGGCTGATGGCCCGTCGCATCCTGGAACTCGCCTGGCACATGGCATCACGGCTCGAAGCCGCAGGCCACCATGTGCTGACCGGCGGCACGGACACCCACATGGTGCTTCTGGACGTCGCCGGGGAGGGCTTGACCGGGCGAATCGCCGAACGCGCCCTGGAGAGCTGCGGCATCGTCGTCAACAAGAACTCGATCCCCGGCGACCCGCACGGCCCGCGGATCACCAGCGGGTTGCGTCTGGGCACCAACATCCTGGCCCTGCGCGGGATGGGCCCCGGGGAGGTGGCGCGCTGCGCGGACCTCGTCTCCACCGTGCTGCACCGGGTCCGCCCGCTCGGCAGCCAGGAGTACCTGCTCGACGAGTCGGTCCGGGAGGAGGTCTCCGCCGAGGCGCGGGACCTGTGCCGGCGCTTCCCGCTGCCCGACCACCCGCTGCCGGCCGGCGCCGCGGACGCGTACCCGAGGTCCGGGCACGGGCAGCGCACCGTGATCGGTCCGGTGCTGGAGGATGCCGGATGAAGGGCTGCCCGGCTTGATCCGCCCGCGCCGCGGGAACGGTGAAGCCCGAACGTCGCAGCCCGACCGAGGAAAGGTGTCCCCCCATGGTGTTCCGTACTCCCGTCCGGCGAACTCCCCCACCCGCGGTGGCCGACGAGAAGGAGGCACTGGCCGCCTGGCTCGACTGGCACCGCGCGACGCTGCTGGAGAAGCTGGACGGCCTGGACGAGGAGCAGTTGCGCCGTCCGATGGTGCCCTCGGGCACCTCGCTGCTGGGCTTGGTGAAGCACCTCACCGAGACCGAGCAGGGCTGGTTCGTCAACGAGTACGCGCAGACCGGCGAACCACCGCTGTACGAAACCGAGGACGATCCCGAGGCGGGGTTCCGCCCCGAGCCGCACGAGACCGCCGAGTCGATCGTCGACGCCTACCTCGCCATGTGCAAGCGCAGCCGGAAGATCCTCGAAGCCGCCGACTCGCTGGACCGGACGGTGCCCAATGAGCGCTGGGGCCGGATCGACCTGCGCCGCATCGTCATCCACATGATCGAGGAGACGGCACGCCACAACGGGCACGCCGACATCGTCCGGGAGCTCATCGACGGAGCCACCGGGGACTGACCCGGCCGGCCTGCCGTCACGACCACGGGGGCGTGAGACCGCCCCGGAAGGGGTGCCGACCCCATGGCATCGTCCACGCTGTCCCACGCTCCCGCCACCGGTCGCGCACTGGGCCGGTCCTACTGGTACCTGTGGTGGGCCGCCCTGGTCTCCGGAGCCGGGGACGGTGTCCGGGTCGGGGCCCTTCCGCTGGTCGCCGCGGCCCTGAGCCGCCGACCGGAGGCGGTCGCGGCCGTCTGGTTCGCCGGTGGCCTGCCGTTCGTGCTGGTCGGCCCCTTCACCGGGGTCCTGACCGACCGCTGGCGCAACCGGACCCGGATCATGAGCGCCTGCGATCTGGCCGCCGCCCTGGCCGCCGCCCTGTTCGCCGTCCTGATGGCGGGAGGGGCGGCGGACATCGCCCTGCTGATCGGCCTGAACTTCGTCCTGGGCTCGGTCCAGACGCTCCGCGACAACGCGGCGCTGACGCTGCTCCCTGATCTGGTGCCGCCCGATCGGCTCGACAGCGCCAACAGCGGAGTCCAGAGCGCGCAGTTGGTCACCATCGACCTCTTGGGCCCGCCGGCCGGCGCACTCCTGGTCGTGCTCCCGGCCGGGCTTCCGTTCCTCCTGGACTCGGCCTCGTTCGGGGCGGCGGCGCTGCTGGTCTCCGCCATCACCGCCACCGCGCTGGCCGGCTCCGTCGGGCCGTCGCCGGCGCCGTCGGCTGCCCCGCGCACGTCCGAGCTGCCGTCGCAAGACCCCCCGCGGGGCGGCATCACCGGGGAACTGATGGACGGCCTGGGCTGGCTGTGGCAGAACCGGCCCCTGCGCACCCTGTGTCTGCTGGCCGGCCTGTCCGGGATGGGCGTCACCGCCGTCGTCTCCATCGCCGTGCTCTACGCCCTTCAGGTGCTCCACGTCGGCCACGACCTGTACGCACTGCTGCTCGCCCTGATCGCCAGCGCGGGCGTGGCCGGCGCGCTGCTCGCCCCGGCCCTGTCCCGGCGGCTGGGGCGCGGCGGCGCGCTGCGCCTCGCCTTCGCGCTGGGGCCGCCGGCCTTCCTCGTGGCCGCCGCCACCTCGAGCGCCCCGGTCGCGGCGCTGGCGCTGACCGGGGTCGGTGCCTCGGTCGGAGTCACCAATGTGGTCACCGTGTCGGCCCGGCAGAGCCTGGTGCCGGCCGGACTGCGCGGCCGGGTCAACGCGTCCTACCGCATGGTCGCGGTCGGAATGACCTCCCTGGGGGCCGCCGCGGGCGGTGTGCTCGCCCAACTCTGGGGGCTGCGCGCGCCCTTCGTCGCCGGCTCCGCGCTGTTCGCCGTCGGTCTGCTCATCGCGCTCCGCACCGATGTGGACCGGTCGGCCGAACCCGGTACGGCACCGCGTGGGTCCACTGTCAGGGACTCCCCCGACTACCACCACGACTCAGGATGACGAAGCTGGGAGCAGGAATTCTTCCCGTGGGAGGTGGATCCGATGCAGAACTCCGACAGCACCGCCTGGCTGCGCGACTGGTCGATGGACGACCAGGTGGAGCTGCGAGTGCTGTGCCTGCCGCCGGCCGGCGGCAGTTCCCGGCTCTACCGCCGCTGGCCGCACCTGCTGCCCCCGCACGTGGGCGTGGTGTCGGTGGAACTGCCCGGCCGGGGAACCCGGGCGGACGAGCCGGCCGCCACCACGCTGGAGCAGATCGTCCCGCCGCTGAGCCGGGCCGCGGCCGGGCTGCTCGACCGCCCGCTGGTGGTCTTCGGCCACAGCATGGGCGGGGCGGTCGGCGCGGAACTCGTGCGTGAACTGCGCCGGTCCGCCGGCCTGGTCCCGGACCTGCTCGTCGCCGCGGGCTGCGAACCGCCGCGCAGCCCGCGCCGCAAGGACGACGTGGACCGGCTCACCGACGCCGGCCTGCGCGACTTCCTCGCGCAGGCCGGCGGCACGCCCCAGGAACTCCTCGCCAACGAGGAGTACTTGAGGATGCTCATGCCGGTACTGCGTGCCGATCTCACCGTGCTCGCCGGACGCCCTGTCGCCCCGCAGGCACCCCCGCTCGACTGCCCGGTCCGGGTCTACCTCGGGGCCGATGACCGCTCGGTCAGCCAGGAGCGGGCCGCCCGGTGGCAGGACGAGAGCGACGGGGACTTCCAGATCCGCATCTTCCCGGGCGGCCACTTCTTCGTCCAGGAGTCGACCGACCTCGTCCTGGCGCGACTCGGACAGGACGTCGCGCAGGTCCTGCGCCGGGCCCGCGCCGCCACGGGCTGACCGTCCGACGACCCGCAGCATCAGCCACGGAAGAAGAATGAGGCATCCATGCGACCCGCCACGCTCACCGCTGAGCAGCGCAAGCTGTTCGACCGTCTCGTCGACCGCCTCGGCGGTGCCGGCACCGTGGACCGCATCACCCGGGTCCCTGGAGACCGCAGTTGCCTGCCGCTGTCCTCCTCGCAGCAGCGCATCTGGTTCTTCGACCAACTGCAGCCCGAAGCGGCCATCTACAACGTCGCCGGAGCCGCCCGCATCCGCGGGAAGTTGGACGCCGAGTTGCTGCGGCGCTGCCTGGGCGCGATCGTCGAGCGCCACGAGATCCTCAGGACCACCTACCACCAGGTCGACGGCGCCGGCGTGCAACGGGTCGGCCCGGCAACCGAGCCGTCGCTGCCGCTGGTCGACCTGAGCGTACTGCCGGTCCAGGAGCGCGAGGGCGCCGCTGCCGAGTACTGCGCGGCCGAGGCCCGCCGTCCCTTCGACCTGACCCGCGACCCGATGCTCCGACCCACCCTGCTGCGGCTTTCGGCCGAGGAACACCTGTTGCTGCTGTGCCAGCACCACATCGCCACGGACGGCTGGTCGGTCAACCTGCTGATGCGCGAGATCGGAGAACGCTACGCCGCGCACCTGCGCGGCGAGAAGCCGCAGCTGCCGGACCTGCCGGTCCAGTACGGCGACTACGCGGAATGGCAGCGCGGCTGGCTCGACGGCGCCCGGATGCGGGATCAGCTCGACTACTGGCGGGAGCGGCTGGCCGACAGCAGGCTGGTGGACCTCGCCACCGGACGGCCCCGGCCGACCGTGCTCAGCTGGGACGGCGGCACCTTGCGGCGCCACATCCCGGCGGACGTGATCCGCCGGGTGACCGAGGTCGCCGAGAGTGAGCAGAGCACCCTCTACATGGCCCTGGTCGCGGCACAGTCGGTGGTGCTGTCCCGGTGGAGCGGCCAGAGCGACGTCGTCGTCGGCTGCCCGGTGGCCAACAGGGGCCGAGCCGAGGTGGAGCACCTGGTCGGCTGCTTCATCAACGAGGTACCACTGCGCGTCGACACCTCGGGGAACCCCACGTTCCGCCAACTGCTGTGCCAGGTACGCGAGGTGGCGCTCGGCGCGTACGACAACCAGGAGGTCCCCTTCGAGCGGGTGGTCGAGGCGGTCAACCCCGAGCGCGACGCCATCGCGCACGCTCCGCTGGTACGCCATCAGCTGGGCCTGCACAACGAGCCGCAGTGGCGCGTCGAACTGCCCGGGCTCACCTTCGAGGTCGCGGGCCTGAGCACCGACACCGCCCGCTTCGATCTGGAGGTCGATCTGTCGCCTGACGGAGCGGGCGGCCTGTCCGGCACCGTCTACTACTCCACCGACCTGTTCACCGAGGACATCGTCCTGCGCCTGCTCGACTCGCTGGACTCCGTACTCGACGCCGCGGGCCGTCAGCCGGACCGCATCGTCGCCGAACTTCCCCTGGTCGGCCGCGCGGAGAGCGACCGGCTGCGGGACGTGGGCAGCGGAGCGCCGGCCCCCGGCGGCACGGCGGCCCCGGAGTCCCCGAAGGCCCCGGCCGGTTTCCTGGGGCTGATGGACCGGGCCAGGACCGCGGCCCCCTCCGTGACCGCCGTCTCGGGCCCCGACGCCACGCTGTCGCATCAGGAGCTGGACCGTCTCGCCAACCGGCTGTCGTGGCGGCTCCAGGCCCTGGGAGTACGACCCGGCCAGCCCGTGGCGGTCTGCCTGCCCCCCTCCGCCCGGCTGGTGACGGCACTGCTCGCCGTCGCCAAAGCAGGCGGCGCCGCCGTCCCCCTGAACCCCGACTATCCGGTCACGGAGCTGAACGAGGCCCTGCTGGACTGCTCCGCCGGACTGGTGCTGACCGACGGCGACGGTCCCAAGGGCCTGGACTCCATGGTGCGCCCGGTCGACCCGGGCGACCCGCGGGAGACCGAGGGCCTTCCCGAGGACCGCCCCGCCTGGACCGTCCCGGCCGAGGGTCCGGCCTTCGTGTGCTATCCCCGTCCTGAACCGGCCGCGGTCGGCACCGTCAACTCCCACGCGGCGGTGGCTCGCAGGCTCGCCTGGGCCGCGACCTGCTTCCCGCTCACCGCAGGCGACGCCGTGCTGGTCGCGCTGTCGGCGTTCGACCTGGCGCCCTGGGAACTGCTGGGCGTGCCGGCGGCGCGAGGACGGCTGGTCCTGCCCGAGGACGGCTCGCCGGCCGGGATCGCCCTGGCCGTCCGCCGGGAGACGGTGCGGACGCTTCGCTGCACAGCGTCCACGCTCGCCGGCGTCCTCGCCGCGCTGGCCGAGGACGACCGCGGCCCGGCCCCGCTGCGGCACGTCGTGATCAGCGGCGAGGCCGCGTGGCCCGCCCTGGTCGGAGACCTGGCCCGGGTCGCGCCCGGAGCCCGGCTGTTCCAGCAGAGCGGTCCGGCCTCGGCCGCGCTCGACACCCTCGCCCAGCCGGTGGCAGCGACTCACCGGCCCGGGTCGCGGTCGCTCCTCGGCACGCTGCTGCCCGGCCCCGGCGTACGGGTCCTGGACCGGTGCGGCGCCGCGGTGCCGATGGGCGTGCCGGGCGAACTCTGCCTGACCGTACCGCCGACCCCGCCCGTGTTCCTGGGCCGTCCGCGGGAGAGCGCCGACGCGCTGGTGGAGGATCCGCTGGGGGTCTGCGGCCAGTTGCTGCGCACCGGGAGCCGGGCCCGCTGGCTGCCGGACGGTCGGCTCGACCTGCTGGCCGAGGAGACCCGGGTACGCCGGCACCTGCTGGAGACCCGCGACATCGCCGCCGCCCTGGAAGAACTCCCGGACGTGGCACGGGCGAACGCCGCCACCCTCGCCCAGGACTTGTCGGCGGCCGAGACCGAACCACTGCTGGTCGCGCACGTCTCGCTGCGTCCCGACCCGTCCACGCCCCGTACGAAGGGAACCGGCGGGACAGCCGTTTCCGCCGACCGGGGGCGCAAGCTCTTCGAGGAGATCTGGACCAGCCGCAGCGCCGAGGACGACCCGACGCTCAACCCCGAGGGCTGGAACAGCCCGCAGACCGGCGAGTACCTCACCGCGGCCGAGATGCGCGAGTGGGCCGACTCCAGCCTGCGCCGGATCACGGCGCTGCGCCCCGCCCGGGTGCTGGAGATCGGCTGCAAGACCGGCGCGCTTCTGTTCCGTCTGGCGCCCCGCTGCGACACCTACACCGGCACCGACCTGTCGACCCGCGCGCTGGCCCACATCCGCAGCCACCAGGACTGGCTCGCCAACAAGGTCGACGACGTGACCCTGCTGCCCAGGGCTGCCGACGACTTCACCGACTTCGAGGACGCCCGCTTCGACACCGTGGTCATCAACTCGGTGGTGCAGTACTTCCCGGACCAGTCCTATCTGGAGCGGGTGCTGCGAGGCGCGCTGGCCCTGCTCCCGCCCGGCGGCCACGTCTACCTGGGCGCGGTGCGCAGCCTGCCGCTGCTGCGCGCCCTGCACCTGCCCGCGCAACTGGCCCGGCTGGAACCCGGGGCGCGCGCCGCGGAGCTGCGCGACAGTGTGGCGTCCCACGTCGCCCGCGAGGAGGAACTCGCGCTGGATCCCGGCTACTTCACCGGTCTTGCCGGACGCCTCCCGGGCCTCGCCGAGGTGTACGTCCTGCCGCGGTTGGGCCGCAGCCGCAACGAACTGGCCGGCTATCGGTACGACGTGGTGCTGCGCGCGGGCAGTCCGATCGCGGCGGCACCGCCCGTCACCACGCTGGACTGGCAGGCCGACGGGCTCGACCCGGCCGCGCTGACAGAACTTCTCCGTGCGGGCGGGCACAGCCGGGTCCTGCTGCGCGGCGTCCCCGACGCCCGGCTGCGCGCCCGGCTGGACGCGCTGCGGGCCCTGGACGCCGACACCCTGCGCAGCGCGGCCGAGGTGACCGCCGCGCTGGTGCCGCAACCGGCCCGGGCCGGCGGTCCGATCGACCCGCACCAGCTCAACGGCATCGCCGCGGAAGCCGGCCACCGGGCGATGCTGCAGTACCGCGACGACGGCCCCGGGGACGAACTCGACGTCCTGCTCACCCGGGAGGAACCGGGAGACGACACCGGGGCCGGCGCCGAACAGCACTTCCCCACCGGTTTCGGCCGCCGCCCCGCCGCTCCCGGCAGCACACCCCGGCCGTTGGCCAACCAGCCGCTCACCGCCGCCCGGTCACGTACCGTCGCCCCGCTGCTCCGCGCCCACCTGCAGGAACGCTTCCCCGGCTACGCGGTGCCCGCCCACCTCCTTGTCGTCGACGCGTTCCCGACCGGTCGTGACCTGACCCTGGACCGTGCGGCGCTGCCCAGGCCCGATCTGCTCGCTGCGGCGGCCGAGGCACAGCGCGAACCCGGCACCGACACCGAGAAGTCCCTGGCCAGGATCTGGGCCGAGGCGCTGGGTGTGGACCGGATCGGCGTTCACGACGACTTCTTCGCACTCGGCGGCCACTCGCTGCTCGGGGCCGAGGTCATCGAACGGGTGCGCAAGGACTACAAGATCGATGTTCCGCTGGGGCGGCTCTTCGAGTCGCCGACCATCGCCTCGGTCGCCGCCTTCGTGGACGAGCGGCTGAGCCGTCCGCAAGAGGAGATCGCCCCGATACGCCGCCAGAGCCGCGAGGCGCTTCGGCGCCGCCGCGCCGAGCGGGCCGCCGCCTCGGGCCGGCCGACCGAAGCGGCGGGCCCCCGGCAGGGCCACCGGGAGCGCACCCCATGACCACGCCGACACGGGCCGTCGAGGCCGGAAAGGGTGCTGCCGTGACGCACACCGACGAGGAGCCGCTGACCGCGGAGACCTCCTTCGCCCAACAGAGCCTGTGGCTGGTCGACCGGGTCGATCCAGGCCAACCCACCTACAACGTGCTGGCAGCGGTACGCATGCGCGGTCCGCTCGATCCGGTGGCACTGCGCGCGGCGCTCAACTCGGTCGTGGAGCGGCACGAATCACTGCGCACCGTGTTCGGGTTCGACGGCTACGAGCCGCTCCAGTCGGTGCTGCCGGAGTTGCGCCTGGAACTCCCGATCGACGAGGTGGGCGACGCCGACATCGACGCCCTGGTCCTCCGCGAGATCGAGAAGCCCTTCGACCTCGCCGCGGGACCGCTCCTGAGGATGCGGCTGCTGCGCCGCGACGCCGAGGACCACGTCGCCGTCCTGACGGTGCACCACATCGTCACGGACGGCTGGTCCTCGGGCATCCTCTTCCAGGAGCTGTCGCTCTGCTACGAGGCCCATGCCGCCGGCCGGGCGCCGGCGCTGGAGCCGCTGCCGATCCAGTACGTCGACTACGCGGTCTGGCAGCGCGACACCCTCCACGGGCCGGCCTTGGACAAGCTGGTCGGGTACTGGCGCGACCGGCTGGCGGGGCTGGTGCCGCTGCGGCTGCCGACCGACCGGCCACGACCGGCCACGGCCTCCTCGGCAGGCGGTCTGCACGCCTTCGAGCTTCCCGCGAGCCTCAACGACCGGCTGGAGCGGCTGGCCAGGTCGCACGAGTGCACACCTTTCATGCTCTACCTCGCGGTCTTCTCCGTGCTGCTCTCGCGCCACTCGGGCAGCCGCGACATCCCGGTCGCCTCGCCGGTCTCCGGCCGGGACCGCTCCGAACTCGCCGGGCTCATCGGCTTCTTCGTGAACACCCTGGTCCTGCGCCTGGACACCTCCGGCGATCCGACCTTCGCCGAGATGCTGGGCCGGGCCAGGGAGGCCTGCCTCGGCGCCTACGCACACCAGGACCTGCCGTACGAGCGGCTGGTCGAGGAACTGCGTCCACCGCGCTACGCGGGCCTGGGCGGACCGCTCGCCCAGGTGATGTTCTCGCTGCAGAACCTGCCGGAGCAGAAGTGGTCCGTCGGCGAGCTGAGCTACGAGGCCATGCACGTGGCCACCCGCACCGCCAAGTTCGACCTCTCACTGGAGCTCACCCCCGGGCCGGGGGGCACCCGCGGCACCCTGGAGTACAGCACCGACCTCTTCGACCGGAGCAGCGTCGAGAAGCTGGCCGAGCAGTTCACCGAGCTGCTGACCGCCGTCGCCGACGATCCGGCCGCCCGGATCTCGCGGCTGCGGCTGCTTCCGGACCGGGAGCGGGCGCGCATCCTGGCCGCAGGCACCCCGGCGCCGGACCCCGCCGCCGACTGCGTGCACCGGGTCTTCGCACGGCAGGCCGCCGCCACCCCCGACGCCGTCGCCTTGGTCCAGGGGAACGACCGGGTCACCTATCGCTCGCTCGACTGCCGCGCCGACCGGCTGGCCCGGCACCTGCGCGCATCGGGCGTCGTCGCGGAGACCCGCGTCGCGGTGTTCCTGAACCGCTCACCGGAACTCGTGACCGCCTATCTCGCGGTCCTCAAGGCCGGTGGCGTCTACGTGCCGCTGGACCCCGGCTACCCGCAGGACCGACTGCGGTTCATGCTGGCCGACTCGGCCGCCCCGTTCGTGCTGTCCACGCCCGCGCTGGCTCCGCTGCTGCCGGCCTCGGCCGCACGCGTGGTGGCGGTGGACGCCCCACTGCCGGACACGCCCGCCGGACCGCCCCCCGACCTTGCGCATCCGGACCACGGTGCCTACTTGATCTACACCTCGGGTTCGACCGGGCAACCGAAGGGAGCGATGAACACCCACCGGGGCGTCACCGGCTTCGCCTTGGCCGCTGCAGGGGCCTTCGGACTCCACCAGGACGACCGGGCCCTCCAACTGGCCCCGCTCGGCTTCGACGTGGTCGCCGAGGAGCTGTACCCGCATCTGCTCACCGGGGGATCGGTGGCGCTGCCGGAGGGCGAACCACCGGTCGACACCGGGGAGCTGTGGGACCTGGTCGCCTCCTCCGGAGCCACGGTCCTGTCCACCACGCCGTCCAGGCTCGCCGCGATCGGCCCGGCCGAACGCGCCGCGATCCCGCCGACCCTGCGCACTTTGGTGTTCGGCAGCGAGGCCGCACCGACCCTGCGCACACTGCTGCCGTGGAAGGAGTGGCCGGGACGGCTGGTCCAGGTCTACGGCGTGACCGAGGCCAGCTGCACCTCCGCCGCTGCCGCCGTGGACTTCGACGGCGAGCCGGACGCGGTGGTCCCGTTGGGAACGCCGCTGCCCGGCTGCCGGGCCCATGTGCTCGACCCATGGTTCGAACCCGTGCCGGACGGCGTGGCCGGAGAGCTGTACCTCGGCGGGCCGTCCGTCAGCCGCGGCTACCACGGGCGCCCTGGGCTCACCGCGGCGCGCTTCGTGCCCGACCCGTTCGGCACGGTCCCCGGAGCCCGGCTCTACCGCACCGGAGACCTGGTCAGCCGCCGGTCCGACGGCACCCTGCGATTCGTCGAACGCGCCGACCGGCAGGTCAAGATACGGGGCTTCAGGGTCGAGCCCAGCGAGGTGGAGGCCTCGCTGAGCAGCCACCCGGCACTCTCCGGCTGCGTGGTGGAGAACCGCCCCGACGCTCAGGGCCAGGCACGCCTGGCGGCGTACACGGTGGCCCGCGACCCGGACGGACCCGGCAGCGACGAACTGCGCGCCTTCCTCGCCGAGAAGCTCCCTGCCTGGATGCTCCCGGCCGTCTTCGTCCCGCTGACCGCGCTGCCGCTGACCGCCAACGGCAAGCTGGACCGGGGCGCGCTGCCGGAACCGGCCCGGGAGAGCACCACGCCGTACACACCGCCGCGGACCCCGGTGGAGGAAGGGCTCGCACGGATCTGGGAGGAACTGCTCGGCGCGGACCGCGTCGGCGTCCACGACGACTTCTTCGAACTGGGCGGCAACTCGCTCTCCGCGGTCCGGATGATCTCCGAGGTCCGCGACGAGTTCGGAGTCGAGGTGCCGCTGCGGACGCTGTTCTCCGCGGACCCCACGGTGGCCGAACTCGGAAACCGGATCTTCGAACTCCTGCTGGAGGAGTCCGCCGACGACGCCCAGGAGGTGGCTTCATGACCACCGCGGAACGGAGCCTGCGGGACCGGGCCGAACTCGAGCAGCGGCTCCTGGCCCGACGCGCCCGACGCAACCCGGGCATCCCCGCGGCGGGCCGCCGACCCGGTGTCAACCGCTTCCCCGCGTCGCCGGTCCAGCAGCTGATGTGGGAATTCCACCACGAGTGCCCGGGTGAGTCGACCTGGGTCACCCTCGGCGGCGTCCGGCTGTTCGGACCGCTGGACCTCGCCCTGCTGCAGCGTGCGCTGGACGCCTTGGTGGAGCGACACGAGTCGCTGCGCACGGTGTTCCGCGCCGGCGAGGGCGGCACCGTGGAGCAGGTCGTACTGGACCGGGGCCACCGGCTGACACTCCCGGTCCTCGAGGTCTCCGCGGAGCAGGCCAGGACGGCCGCGGCAGCCGCGATCGACCAGCCCTTCGACCTGGTCAACGGTCCGCTGGCGCGACTGCACGTACTGCGCCTGGCCCCGCAGGAGCACCACCTGATGCTGGTGCTGCACCACATCGTCAGTGACGGGCACTCCATGGAGGTCTTCATCCAGGAGCTGAGCGCGCTGTATCTGTCCTTGGCCGCCGAAGTCCCGAGCCCGCTGCCACCGCTCACCGTGCAGCCCGCGGATGTGGCGGCCTGGCAACGGGCTCGCTGGGACGACAACACCCGCCGGCGGGTGACCGGCTACTGGCAGCGCCGGCTGGCCGACGCTGAACCGCTCCGGCTCCCGACCGACGTGCAACCGGGCCCCGAACCGTCGTCCGCGGGCCTGACCTGCCAACTCCCGGTCGACGAGGAGACGATCGATCGGCTCCGCCGGCTCGGCAAGGAGCACCAGGCAACGCTCTTCATGGTCACGCTGGCCGCCTTCCACCTCCTCTTCGCCCGCTACTCGGGCCAGCGCGGGGCCATGGTGTCCACGCCCTACTCCTACCGGGACCGGCCCGAGACCTACGCGCCGATCGGCGCCTTCATCAACTACCTCATGCTCCGTCCCGACCTGTCCGGCGACCCGGCCTTCCACACGGTGCTCGAGCAGGTCCGCGACGCCACGCTGCTGGACTTCGAGCACCACCAACTCCCCCTGGACGAGCTGATCGACGCCCTGGGAATGGACCCGGTGGAAGGACGCCGGACCTTGATGCGGGTCCTGTTCACCGAAGAGAGCGACCCGGAGATCCCGCTGGCCCCGGACGGCGAACTGCGCAGCGAGATGATCGCCGATCCGCCCTGGCACCACGCCCTGCGCGACCTGACCCTGCGGGTGACCGCGGGCGAGGACGGCACCCACGTCATCGTCACCTACCGGGCCGATGCCTTCACCCCGCAGCGGGCAGCCGACATCGCCGCCGACTACCGCGACCTGCTCCGCCTGGTCGCCGCCGATCCGGGCGTCCGCGTCCTCGGTGCACACGCCGCCCTCCCGCTGCGCGTCCCCGTGGCCGACGCACCCGCGGCCGCGACCGCGGCATCCGAGCCCGCCCTGGAGGAACTGTGACCCTGACCACCGAGCCGATACCGCCACGGGCGACCGAGCCCGCCGAACTGCTCGCGACACTGGCCGCCGTACTGCACCGCCGCACGCTCCAGGAGCACATCCGCATCACGGTCCACCGGAACGGCGGCCGCCACCTGTTCGACGCGGACCTCTCCGACGACCCGGACCTCGCCACGCTGGCAGGCAGGGGCGTCGAGATCCCCGTGGAATCGGACGACTGCGAGCCGGACGCCGTGCTGCTGCTCGGCACCCCCGAACCCGGCGCTCCCGCCGCGGTCCCCGTGTTCTTCCTGCACGCGGGAACGCTCTACTGCGCCGTGCCCCCGAACCGGCCTCCCGGCCTGGCCGGTGAACTCCTGGACCAGGTGCGGACCGCGCGCGCGGACGCCCGGGCCCACCCCGGTCGCGCCGTCTCCGGGCTCCGGCTGGCCTCGGCCGCGGAACTGCGCCGGATCGAGACCTGGAGTGGCTCGGGGGCCGCTCCCGCCGCCGCCAGGCCCATCCATCTGCTGGTCGAGGACCAGGTCCGGCGTGCTCCCGAGGCAACCGCGCTCCGCTGCGGTGGAACCGTCCTGACCTACAGTGGGCTCAACCGCCACGCCGATCGGCTGGCCACCCAGTTGGCGGAGGCCGGGGCGGGGCCCGGACAGGTGGTGGCCGTCCTGGCCGAGCGTTCCCCGGAACTCGTGGTCGCCCTGCTGGCCGTGCTCAAGACGGGCGCCGCCTATGCGGCCTTCGAGCCCGACCTCCCGGCGTCCCGGCTCCGGCAGCAACTCGCCGACACCGGTGCCAACGTCGTCCTGGCCCAGCCCGGCCTGCGGACCCGGCCGCCCGAGGGAGCCGTCCTACTGACGCTGGAAGCCCCGGCGGGCTCCGCCGGCGAGCAGGACATCGCGGGCGGGGTGGATCTGCCGAACCGGGTGTCCTGCGAGGTGCATCCCGACGAGCTCGCCTATGTGAGCTTCACCTCCGGGTCCACCGGCGTTCCCAAGGGCGCCTGCGTCTCGCACCGGGCGGTCTCCCGCCTCGTGCAGCGGCCGGACTGGGCGGACTTCGGCCCCGGAGACGTCTTCCTGCAACTCGCCCCCGTCGCTTTCGACGCCTCCACCCTGGAGATCTGGGGCGCGCTGACCAACGGGGCGGCCCTGGCGATCCACCCGGCCGGGCCGATCTCCACCAGTCGTCTCGCCGGCACGCTCGTCGACGAGAAGATCACCGTGGCATGGTTCACCGCGGGCCTGTTCGACCGGATGGTGCGCGGCCATCTCGACGCGTTCACCGGGCTGCGGCACGTCCTCGCGGGTGGCGACGTCGTCCCGGCCCACCGGGTGCAGTCGCTGCTCAAGAGCCACCCCGGACTGGTCTTCAGCAACGGCTACGGACCCACCGAGAACACCACCTTCACCACGGTCTGGACTTCCACGCTGCCGCCCGGGAACGCCTCGGTACCCGTGGGCCGGCCGATCAGCGGCACTCTGGTGCGGGTACTCGACCCGCTGCTGCGACCGGTCCCGGTGGGCGTGCCGGGCGAACTGCACGCCGGCGGGGAGGGGCTGGCCCGCTGCTACCTGGGGCGCGCCGCGGACACCGCCGACCGCTTCGGGCCCGACCCGCTCGGCGGGTTCCCCGGAGCCCGGCTCTACCGGACCGGCGACCTGGTCCGCTGGCTGCCCGACGGCTCCCTGGAGTTCCTGGGCCGCGCCGACCGGCAGATCAAGGTCCAGGGCTACCGCGTCGAGCCCGGCGAGGTGGAGGCGGTCCTCTCCCGCCATCCCGACGTCCGGCAGGCCGTGGTGACCACGCAGGACGACGGCAGCCGGGGCAAACGGCTGCTCGCCTACATCACCGCGCTCAGTCCCGAGGACGACGATCCCGCCGAGCTCGGCCGGCGCCTGCGCGAGGAACTTCGTTCCGAACTTCCCGCCTACATGGTGCCCTCGGCCGTACTGTCCCTCGCCGAACTGCCACTCAACCGCAACGGGAAGGTCGACCGCTCGGCGCTGCCGGCCGCCCGCAGGCTGCCGCGCAACCTCCACAGCGAGTACCAGGCGCCGCGGAGCGCGCTGGAGGCCGTGGTGGCCGAGGAGTGGGGCGACCTGCTCGGCATCGAACCGGTCGGGGTGGAGGACGACTTCTTCGAGTTGGGCGGCCACTCGCTGCTCGCGGCGGAACTGCTGTCCCGCCTGCAGCAGCGCTTCGCCGTCACCGTCCCGGCCCGGACCCTCTATCTGCACCCCACGGTCGCCGAGTTGACCGAGACCCTGCCCGCCCTGGCCGACAACCCCGTTCGGACGTGACCCGAGCCACCCGACTGCCCCGCCCGGCCTGGAAGGAACGCCGCTATGCGCCTCAGCCACCCCGTCGACCCCGACTCCGTCGACCTGGACTCCTACGACCTCTCCGACTCCCGCCTGTACGGTGACGGCGACCCGCACGCCGTCTGGCACGCCATGCGCGACCGCGAGCCGGTGCGCTGGCAGCCGGTCAACGACACCCTGGGCTTCTGGTCGGTCACCACGTTCGAGGACGCCGACCTGGTCCTCCGCGACCACACCCGCTTCACCTCCCAACGCGGAACCATGCTCTTCCTGCTCGGCAAGGAAGACCCGGCCCGCGGCCGGCAGATGGCCGCCACCGACCCGCCCCGGCACAACAGGATGCGCGAGCCCATGCAGCGCGCCCTCACCAGCAAACGGGTGGAGCGCTACCGCGACGCCGTGACGGAGGAGGTCCGCAGGGTCCTCGCGCCCGCGCTGACCGAGGAGCCCTTCGATTTCGCAGAGGCCATGATGACCCTGCCGATGGCGACCGCCGGAACGATGATGGCGCTCCCCCGCGAGACCTGGCCACGGCTGACCCGGCTCACCGCGATGTCGATCGCCCCGGACGACCCCGAGTTCCAGGAGCCCGGCGGCCCCAAGGCGACCCTGGAGACCGCCCACCGGGAGTTGTTCGCCTATTTCCACGACATCTTGCGCGAGCGCCGGGACAACCTCGGCGACGACCTGATCAGCATGCTGCTCGACATGGAGATCGACGGCCGCAGGCTGGAGACCGGCGCGATCCTGTCCAACTGCTACAGCCTCATCCTGGGCGCCAACGTCACCACGCCCTACGTCCCGACCGGCGCCATGGCCGAGATCATGGGCACACCGGTGTGGGACGACTGGCGCACCCACCCCGAACTGCTCGGCGGCGGCGTGGACGAGGCACTGCGCTGGGCCTCCCCGGCGAACCACTTCATGCGCTACGCCCTGCAGGACGTCGAACTGGCGGGGAAGCAGGTCCGGGCCGGCGACGCGGTGGTGGTCTGGCTGGGCTCGGCCAACCGCGACGAGGCCGCCTTCAAGGCCCCGTTCACCTTCGACATCCGGCGCAAGCCCAACCGCCACATCGCGTTCGGCAGCGGAGCGCACTACTGCGTCGGCCACACCGTGGCCAGGATGACGCTGAAGGTGCTGTTCAGCGAGATGTTCGCCACCTTCGAGGAATTCACCCCGGCCGGGGAGATCCAGCACCTGCACTCCAACTTCGTCGCCGGCATCAAGCACATGCCACTGGTCGCCCGACTCCGCCGGGACGCCGTGGACCGGCTCGCCGTGCCCGCCCACTGACACCCATCGACTCCCCCGTTCACGCCTCTCCCCGCCTCTCCCAGGAGGACGCCAGACCATGCCAGTCGACACAGGTACCTCCCGCTGGTTCCTCCGCGAACCCTCACCCGAGAGCGGCATCCGGCTGTTCTGCCTGCCGTACTCGGGCTGCGGAGCCACCATGTACCGCAAGTGGCCCCGGTTCCTGGGGGACATCGAGGTCTGCCCCGTCCAGTTCCCCGGCCGCGAGAACCGCTTCCGCGAGGAGCCGTACGGAACGTACGAGGCACTGGCCGACGACCTGGTCGAGGCCCTGCTCCCCCATCTCGACCGGCCGTTCGCCCTCTTCGGTCACTGCGGCTCCGCCCTGCCGGGCTACGAGACCGCGGTACGCCTCGCCGAGCGCGGCTACCCGGCGCCGGACCGCCTGTTCGTGTCCTCCCAGGTGGCACCGCACACGGGCCCGCAGGGCAGGTTCCTCGAAATGAGCGACGCGGAGCTGGCCGAGGAGGTCCGCACCCTGATCGTCCAGCTCGGCGGCGCCCCGCGCCCCGACCTGGTCGAGCTGAGCCTGGACATCCTGCGCGCCGATGTCGAGGCCAACAAGCGCTACCACCCCGCCGCGCCGGTCCGGTTGGTGTGCCCCATCACCGCGCTCGGCTGGAACCAGGACGTCGAGGTCGACCACCGGCTGATGGCGTCCTGGTCCGACTGCGGAGAGACCGAGTTCCGCGTGCTCGACGGAGCCCACTACCGCTTCATGGACGCGCCGGACGAGCTGCTGGACGTCTTCGCCCGTGACCTGGGGCGCCCGGTCAACGCCTACTGACGGCGACCGACGCCTGTCGGTCCACCCGATCTCGACCCATGACGGGAGCACCATGGCTGCCAGACTGCGCCGCGTCGCCGCATGTCTCACCGCGACGCTCAGCGCCACCCTGCTGATGTTCGTCCTGGGCGTCGGCATCGGACCGGTGCCGGCCCTGGGACGGGCCCTCGCTCCCGGCGGGGGCGTCTGGCCGTCGGCCGCCGGCGCCCGGCTCCCCCACTCCCAGGCTCTCCGGATACCCGGCCTGACCGGCACGGCGGAGGTCTCCTTCACGTCGTCCGGCATGGCCTCCGTACAGGCGTCCAACGACCACGACCTCTTCCTCGCCCAGGGGTACGTCACGGCCCGCAACAGGCTCACCCAGATGGATCTGGAGCGCCGTCTGGGCGAGGGCCGGCTGGCCCAGCTCCAGGGGTCCTCCGCGGTGGCCTCGGACACCTTCGAACTGCGCCTCGGGTTGGAGCGCACCGCCCGGGCCGAGTGGGCCGCGACAGCCCCCGGTAGCCCGGCCGGCCAGGCACTCACCGCCTACGCGCAGGGGGTGAACGACCGGCTCGCCGAGTTGCACAGCACCCACGAGTGGCCGGCGATCTACGGTCTGACCGGGGTTCACCCGGCCCGCTGGACCCCCGTGGACAGCATGGTGGTGCAGGAGGTCCTGACCCAGCAGCTCGACTTCACCACCGCGCCTCTCGACTACAGCATCCTGCAGAAGTCGCTCGGCGCGGCGGACACCGCGCGGTGGTTCCCCGTCCAACCCGCCAACGCCCAGCAGCCCTACGACCCGGGCCCGTACCACTACCTGGGCACGGATCCGTTGGCCGCGGCCAACGCCAACGCCGCCGCGGTGCCGGCGACCTCGTCGGCCGCTCCGACGACCGCCGCAGCCACCACCTCGACCACCACCGCCGATGCCGCCGCGGCCGCGGTCTCGATCCTGTCCGGCACCGCGAGCCTGCCCGACGATCTCCGGCACATCCATCCGGACAGCAACGCCTGGGCGGTGAACGGCTCCGCCCTGCGGGGCGGCGTGTCGCTGCTCGCCGGCGATCCGCACCTGCAGCTGTCGCTCCCCTCCTACTGGTACGAGGTCTCCCTGCGCTCCCCGGGGTTCGACGTCACCGGTGCCAGTCTCCCCGGCATGCCCGCCATCCTGCTGGGTCACAATGCGCACATCTCCTGGTCCCTGACGGACGTGCAGAACCAGTCCACGCTGTTCTACAAGGAGAGGACCAGCTCCTCGCACCCTGACGAGTACTTCTGGCGGGGCGCTTGGCGTCCCCTGCAGAAGGTCCACTACACCATCCCGGTGCGCGGAGCCTCCTCGGTGCCGCTGACCGTCAACCTCACCGTGCACGGCCCGATCATGACCGAGAAGGGCCAGACGACCTCGGTCGACTGGATGGGAGACATCCCCTCGGCGGATCTCAGTGCCCTGCTGTCCGTGAACACCGCGAGCGACTGGGGCGGCTTCACCAAGGCGCTGCGCGAGTGGCGCGCACCCACCCAGAACTTCGTCTACGCGGATGACCAGGGCCACATCGGCATCATCGCTCCCGGCTACTACCCGCTCGTCCGCTCCGGCAAGCCGTGGCTCCCGCTGTCCGGGACCGGCGAGTCCGACATCTCCGGCACCATCCCCTTCGCCGCCGTCCCGAAGACCTACGACCCGCCCGGCCATGTGGTGGCGACGGCCAACCAGCGCCCGGTCGGCGCGAACTACCCGTACTACATCGGCACCTCGCAGGGATTCGACCCCGGCTACCGTGCCGACGAGATCTACGGCTCCCTCGACGGTACGACGCAGGACGGCAGTTCCGGCTCCGCGGCGCTCCAGAGCAGCGTCACCGACAGCCTCGCCCGCTCGATCGTGCCGCGACTGCTCAGCGCACTCGACGGGACGTCCCTCGACGCCCGGTCCCGGTCCGTCCGGACCATGCTGGCCGGCTGGAACGGGTCCATGGACGCCTCGTCCCCGGCGGCGAGCGTGTGGTGGACCTTCTGGGGCACGTACCTGAGCACCGTCTTCCAGCCCTGGTGGGACGAGGCGAAGGTCCCGGTGAGCCTGGACCCCTGGAACCTCGATCTCGGCCACGCCCCCGGCCCGCTGGTGGAGGATCTCGAGCAGTGGACCCTGCACGACCCGACCAACGCCGCCTTCGCATCGCCGGGTTCGACCACTCCCAACGCCCCCGCGGCCATGCGCGCGGCCTTCACCAAGACCGTCGACTCGCTCACCAAGCAGCTGGGGAACGATCCGGCCGACTGGACCTGGGGGCGGCTGCACCAGCGGAAGATCCCCTCCCTGACCGGGGCTGCGGCACTCGGCTACGGCCCGTTCCCGGCCGGAGGCGACCCGTGGACCCCCAACGCCGCCGACGACGGCATGGTCTCCGACTTCGGGCCCAGCTGGCGTATGACGGTCACCTGGACCGGTCCCGGACAGTCCACCGCCAAGGCCATCTACCCGGGCGGGCAGAGCGAGGATCCCGCATCGCCCTGGTACCAGAACCTCATCCCGCTGTGGTGGGACGGACGGTACCTGCCGCTGCGCACCGCCGCCGAGCAGTCCCGCGACGGCACATCATCCGGCGACGTCCGCTGGACCCTCCGACCGGAACGGTGAACCGTGATGACATCCCTTGAGCTCTCGACCGCGGCCGAGACCGCCCGGCCGGCCCCGCCGACGCCGTTCACCCGCCTGCGCGGTCGGCTGCCCGCCCCGGTGGCGACGGCTGCCGTCCTGGGCGCCGCGGCCACCGCCCTCGGTACGGCCGCGGGCCTGTGGTTCCTGCCGTTCGCCTTCGGGCTGGCCGTCGGCGTCTGGGGCCGCCGCAGGAGCACGGCGCCGATGCTCGCGACGGCCGGCCTCGCATCCGGCGCCGGGTGGGCGCTGCCGCTGCTGTGGAGCGCCTTGCACGGTGGCTCGGTCTCCTCGACGGCGCGCATCGTCGCGGCACTCGCCGGCCTGCCCCCGTCGCCCGCCCTGGTTCTGCTGGCCACACTGCTGGTCGCCGCTCTCCAGGCGATCTCGGCGGCGGGACTTGCCCGCACAGTGTGTCACCTGTCCGCCGCACCCGCCCGGACCGAAGATGTACCGCCCGAGGACGTAGACATGGGCGAGGACTCCACGCGGCGGAGCAGCTGAGCTGTCGCCGACCGTGGTCATCCGGCACGTGGTCATCCGGCAAGGAGCGTGGCCGCCTGTCCCGGCGCGCCCTTCACGCCGGGAGCTCGGTGCACCTGACGGACCGGCGAGAACAGCCTGCCGCCGGCGCGAACCCGCCCATTGAGCGGGCCCGCGTCGGCGGCAGGCAACCCGTGAAAGCATCCGGTGTTCGCCCCGGACCGCGAACGACGGTTTCAGCCCGCGACGGGCAGCCCGCCCCCGGCCCGGCCGACCAGGTGGGCCACCTGGACCCGCGAGGTGACCTCGAGCTTCTTGAAGACCCGGGCGAGGTAGGTCTCCACCGTCTTCGGGCTGATGACCAGGCGGGTGGCGATCTGCTGGTTCGTCATTCCCTCACTGACCAGCCGTGCTATGCCCTGCTCCCGCTTGCTGAGCAGGCCCAGGGCGGACACGGTGGACCGTTCGGGCGCCGCGGTCCCCGACTCGGCGCGTCCCGGCGGCAGTTGCTCAGGGCCCCGGCCCTGTGCCCGGGCGAGTCCCGACCGCATCCGGTTGCCGAGCTGCGCCTGCTGGTACCGGACCGCGAGTTCGAGGCCGCGGCCGAAGTGGCGTACCGAGAGGTCGAGGTCCTGGAGCCGCAACTCGGCCTCGGCCAGCCAGTACAGTGCTTCGAGCCGGCCCGCCGCCGCGGCGTCGTCGAGTGCGTCGACCAGTACCGCGGCGTCCAGCGCGTAGGCCGCGGCGTCGGTGCGGTCGTCCCGGTCCAGTGCCAGCAGGGCCAGCAGGGCCTGGGCGTGCGCCCGTACCGGACGTTCCCCGTCCGTTCCGAGCCGCAGCAGCTCCGCCTGGTCCTGCGCATGGGACGTGCCCAGCTCGTAGGCCAGGGTCACCCGCTCCAGGTGAAGACCCGCTCCGGCCCGGCCCGCCGGCCGGGCGCTGAGCAACAGCCGCCGCGCCGCGCTGTGGTCGCCCCCGAACCGCAGCGCGCGAGCACACCACTGCGTCGCTTCGCCCCGCAGGCCGGCGTCGAGCCGAGGGTCCGCGCCGGCTGCCTCGTGGGCTTGCAGGCAGGGTCCGACCCGGCCGGAGGCGGCCAGTGCGATCGCGAGCAGAGCCGGCAGTTCTGGCGGAGTACGGTGCGCCAGCAGGCGGTCGGCCGTACGCAGCCAACGGACGGCCTGATCCGGTGCCAGCGGGACCGCTTCCCTGGCGGCCGTCAACAGCTGGGCCGCCGCCGCCGTGTCACCGATGGCCGCGGCGTGCTCCAGGTGGTGGGCGCAGCGGGTGGCTGACATCCCGCGGCCGTACAGTGCGGTGGCGGCCCGGCTGTGGGCCGCGCAGCGCCAGCCCGCACCGGACGCGTGGTAGAAACCGGCGCGGACGGCGAGGTCACGGAACCTGAAACCACGCCAGACACCCTCCGACCGCAGCAGGTCCGCGGCCAGCAGCTCGTCGAGGCCGGCGAGCACACGCGGTTCGGCGAGATGCGCGACCGCGGCCACCACGTCGGGCTCGAAGGGGTCCCCGGCAACCGCCGCGGCCTCGGCGACCAGCCGCGCGAGCGGGGTCAGCCGGTTCTGTCCGACCGCGAGAGCTCCCGGGACGACCGGCGGCACGCCGATCCGCAGCTCGTCCATGCCATAGCCGCGGCCGGAAGCGGTCGATCCGGCCTGGAGGAAGGCCCGCAGCACTCCCGGGTTGCCGGCGCTCGCTTCCCGCAGCACGGCCTGCCGCGCGGGCGCGGTGCCGGGTGGGATGAGCGAGTCCACCTCCTGGGCGCCCAGGGGGCGTGGCGCCACCAGCCACACCGGTAACGCGCCATGGCTCCCGTATCCCTGCCAGGGTAGGTCCGGGCCCTGCCGCGGGCGGTACGCCGCCGCGATGACCACCCTCCGGTGCGGAGGATGGTGCAGCAGGTACTCCAGGATCTCCAAGGAGGCCGCATCGGCCTGGTGAACGTCGTCGAGCAGGATCAGCAGGGGCGAGGCGGCGGCTGCACACTGCAGCAAGGAGCTGATCGCGCGGCCGACCGGGTAGCCCTCGGTCGGCGGTCCGGCCGGAGCCGCCCCACGGCCCAGCACGGGGAGCACCACAGCCACCGACTCCGCGTCCTGGGGGGCGAGCCCGGCGGCCGCTCCCTCGGGCAGGCCGTCCAGTGCATCGGCCAGCAGCCCGTACGGTACGGCGACGGCGCGGGCCCTTCCGGAGACCACCTGCCAGCCGGCGCCCGCGAAACGTCGGCGCACCGCGGTCAGCAGATGGGTCTTTCCGATCCCCGGGTCACCGACCAGGGCGACGAACTGGGGCCCGTGCTCCGAGGCCCTGGCCACCGTCTCGAAGAGTCGCAGCTCTCGTGCGCGGCCGACCGGAGCCACGGATACACGTCCCGCCACTGTCGTTGCCTTTCTCAGTCGTGCGCGGACGGGCTGTCTCAGCGTTGCCGTGCTTCCATGTCCCGGCGGACACTCAACGGGCGCATGTCCGTCCAGTGCGCGTCGATGTAGGCCAGGCACTCGTCCTTGAACCCCTGGAAGCCGGCGTTCGTCCAGCCCAGCGGCAGCGGCATGTCGTTGCGCCAGATCGAGTACTGCTCCTCGTCGTTGACGACGACGTCGAAGACGGCATCGTCGAACTCTTCGGTCTCCTGCATGATCGGCCTCCATGGCTCGGTGTGGGGTAAAGTGAATGGGGCATGGCAGATGGACCGTCCTATGAGGGAAGCCATGACTTCAGCGACCGTCCAACGGCTTCGTCTACTGCCGACGGAATTCGTGGTCGAGCACCTGCCGGGTGCGCGCAGCGCTCCCGATGACCGGTGGTTCGCGCTGATTCGGGCCCCCGAGGGCCTGACGGTCATTCGCGAGCACACCGCCGAAGGCACCGGCGATGAGCTGTGGACCGGGTTCTACGGTGACAGCGCTCACGCCCTGGACCTTCCGGGCATGTTGGTCGCGCTGGTCGGGCCGCTGGCCGCGGCAGCGGTACCGGTGTTCGTCGCCTCCACTTACCACGCGGATGTGGTGCTGGTGCCCTCGCCGCGGAAGGAGGAGGCGATCAGCGTGCTGCAGCGGGCCGGTCACGAGGTGGGCGGCCCGGTCTGAGTCCTGCCCGAGCCGCGGGGCCCTTACCGCTCGCGACGGTCAGCCCCATCCCAGGGTGTCACCGCTCGGCGAGGCGAGGGGCGCCGTCGCGCTCTGCTGCGAACCACGGCCTCCAGCAGCGGTGTTCGGTCCGTGTCCGGACACCACTGCCAGCGAGCCGAGCAGTACCAGGGCCAGTGCGGCGAATATCGACACGGTCAAGATCTTCATGTGTGAGCGACCTTCCAGCGAGAGGGAATGGGCTGCCCCAGGGCACCGGCTTCCTACGACCGTTCCAGCCGCGCCCTGTCAGGTCTTGAGCATTCCTGACCTCAGGTCCGACTGTCACGCGAGGCTCCTGGCATCAAGTGCGATGGCACCAAGCGGCAATTCCGGAAGCGGGCCGTCCGCGGTCACGGCAGATCCATCGTCAGCATGAAGTCGGCCTCGCAACGGGTCAGGCTCCATCCCGGAAAGACCACGGACCGGGCGATCGCATCCAGACAGGCGCGGCGCACCGCGGTCTCCGCAGCCAACAGGGAAGGTGCCAGCACGAACGCGATCGCGTCGATGCGGCGCCCCGACTGGTCCGTCAGGGCGGTGAGTTGTTGGACCCCGCACGGCGGGGGCAGCCCCTCGATGAGGACCTCGACCAGGTCCGTCGGTGTGGGCTCGCCGTGGGGCGAGCCGGTCCTGAGCAGTTGGAGTCGAATGGCGTACATCAGTGCAGCATGGCCGCCGCGGATGCCGTTGCCGCGGGTTCGGTGCCTGCAGCTTCCGGCCTCGCACCATCCAGCCAGACCACGGCGAGCGGGGACCACCGTGCGTGCGGGCGTCCTTCGGCCGGCCCGCACGCACGCCACGCCCTGGACGCCGCCGGCGAAAAAGACACCGCGCACCCGAAAGGGAAAGCCCACGACGCACTTATCAGAGACCAGGCCACGGCGCGTCCAGGAATCAATGACGCGAACGGTCCCGGGTGAATTCATCGGGGCGGATGAGAGCGAATCGATTTCCCTTTCCCCGGCGTTGGCGGACTGTCGCGATTTCCTGAACGGGCCGCTGGGCGGGGAGGATGCGTTCGCGCAGGAGATCCAACCGGACCGGCCGTGATCGCGAACGATCAGCCCCGGTGTTCGCCCCTGCCCGACCCCGTGAGCCCGTACCGCTGCCGACCGCCAGGGGACGGCCCGCGGCCTCCGGCGAGTTCTCCGCCCCAGCGTCGGGCTGATCAGCGGCGCGGTCAACCACCCTCTGACGACCACCGCTTCGCCGTCCACCACCCGCCGTCCCGTGCGGACATGCTGCAGAGTCCTGAACGCGACCCCTCAACACGTCGCGCAACGGGGGATGTTCATCCGTACGCGGCGGGCGTTCACATGTGCGCACGCGATCGGGCGGCCGTCGGAACCCGGTTCCGCGGACAGGGAACGGCGCATAGCGGGGCGCCGACACACAGTGTTCACGATGCCGCGCCGCACGGCTGCCGAGCTTCGGGTTTACCGCCCGGACAACCGACGAAACCTTACATGCTCCACCACTCGGGGTGTACATATGGCTACCATGGCGACGCGCCAACGAGGACTCACGGGGGAACCAGTGTTCGAGATACTCGGGCTCGATGATCAGGTTGAATCCGTATACCACATAATGCTGCGGAACCCCGACTGGGGCATGGCGGAACTGGCCACGCACTTCGGGAAGTCGGAGACGTGGATCAGCGCGGCACTCGCACGGCTCGCGGAACTCTCCCTTGCGGAGAAATCCCCCGAAGCCGGGGATCACTGGCACACCATCAGCCCCGCACTCGGCCTCGCCTCGATCCTCGCACGCAAGGAAGCCGAACTCGCCCGGCACCAGCAGGAGGTCGAGCTGAGCCGCGGTGCCGTCAGCGCTCTCATGGCGCAGTACAGCGCGCTCAACGTCGGCTCCCCCAGGCTGGAGTCCGAGTTCTACACCGACCTGGGGGAGGTGCGGATGAAGATCGAGCAGTTGGCCCGCGAGGCGCGCCACGAAGTCCTGGCCTTCGCCCCCGGCGGTGTGCAGCCGAAAGAGGTGCTGGACAACAGCAGGCCCCTTGACGAAGCCGTTCTCGGCCGCGGCATCAGTATGCGTACGGTCTACCTGGAGAGCATCAGGAACGACGCCGCGAGTGTCGGCTACGCCCGCTGGCTGACCGACCTGGGCGGGCAGGTGAGGACCGTCTCCACCCTTCCTCTGCGCATGATCGTGGTGGACCGTTCGACCGCGATGCTGCCCCTCGATCCCGCCGAGGCTCGCGCGGGTGCGTTCGTCGTGACGAGTGAGGGCGTCATCACCCCCCTGGTGGCGCTCTTCGAGCGGGTGTGGCAGGACGCGACCCCGTTGGGCGCGCCGCAACGCCGCGACAGCTACGGACTGACCAGCCAGGAGCGAGAGGTCCTCCACCTGCTCGGGCTCGGTCTGACCGACGACGGCGTCGCCCGGCACCTGGGAATCTCGCTGCGCACCGTGCGCCGCATCATGTCCGAGCTGATGACCAGGATGAAGGTGAAGAGCCGATTCCAGGCCGGCCTGATCGCCGGTGCGCTCGGCTGGGTCGCCGACGCGGAGACGATCAAAGCGCCGCGCTGAGAAACCGCTGCCCGGTCGGCCCGCACCGTCCTCCGGACGCCGTGACTCCGTTCATCCGTTCATCCCCAGCGCCCGAAGGGACCTGTTAGGTTCTCGCTCACGCTCTCGCATCGACGACGAGCGAGGGCGACCCGACCACGACGGCATGCCCTTCCACGGCGCCGTCGGCGAGAACGGTTCGTCAGCGCCTTGCGGGACCGGGCTGTACTTGGGCCCGGTCCCGATCAGAATGGCCACGGACGTCGAGGCATTTCCCCCAACAGCCGCCAGTTGCTGCATTTCCGGGTCCGTCAGGTACTCCCAGAAGACGGACAGGTGACGGTCCTGAGTTTCATCCAGCGATATCTCCATGGCGCCGCGTCAACCTCCACTGGATCGCTACCTAGTTGGCCGGCTCTGCTTGACCTGTACCCGACCTGGTGCGGTTCCAGGTCGGGCACATCCGCACGGATGTCGACACCCAACAGCGGCATTGACATGACATCACATCCAGGTTATTTTCGAGGGCCTTCACATCCTCCTGCAATATTCGAAAGACGGGCCAATCGGGCATTTCGGAAAATGGGTGCGTTCATTGTGAAGCAAGATTTTCGACTCACCGGAGTTCAAACCGAATCGGCGTTCTTCCGCTTCGAAGAGCGGAATGAATTCGACCCCGAGCCAGTGATGGACGTTCTGCGTGGGCGGCGACTCGGCGTGATCTTCCGCGATGCGATACCCGAGGACGCGAAGAAGGAGACGGTCGCCCGATTCTGGAGCAGCCCTGGTCTGCTGCGCCGCGACGGGGAGCCCTCCTACTGCATCGGCTCCTACCACTGGAACAAGTCGACCGAGAGCTACCTCAAGGACGCCGCGACGACGGCTGACGCGGTACTCCCGCTGCTTGACGTGCCCCACTCTCCGTGGCGCTCCTTCAGGTCGGCGATGGCGGAGGAACTCGCCCGCTACGGTGCGAGTATCCGTATCGCCGAACACGAAGGCGAGCCTGCCGGTGCCGCGTTGATTCGCGCATGGGACAAGGAAGGAAGTTTTGCCCTCGACCCTCACGAGGACGAGGCGCAGTGCACGGACCCGAGACAGGCCGGATTCGAGATCCAGCGAGCGGCCGACTACGAGATCTGCGCCGTCAACATGTGTGTCCAGCAGGGAGACGGTGGCCGTCTGGTCGTCTGGAACATTCGTCCGGACGACGACAGCAGAACATCGCTGGGAATTCAGCACACGGGATTCTCCTACCCGGCAGCGACCCTCGAACCATTCGATGCGATACAGCTCGATGTTCGAAGCGGTGACGTCTACGTGTTCAACGGACGACATGTCCATGCCGTCGACGCCTGCAAGGGACACCGGACGAACGTGTCGTTCCTCATGGGTTTCGTCGACGAGCGGACTGTCGTCACCTGGACGTGAGCGCGAGGCGGACGGCGACGAACCCGCACGCTTTGTCTCGACCGTAGGCGGGCCGGTCGGCGGTCCACGGTCGACGTCCCCTCCGCGTTCCCGCGCCGCTGCCGGTGCGACTACGGTTCACGGTCGTTACCTGCGACCTGCACGGCGAAGGCAAGTGCCTCGGCCGGTGTGCCCGCGCGCAGCGCCACCTCCCATCCGGCCGGTACAGGAACCCCCACCGGCCAGAGGCACCGTTGGTTCTGCGTGCCGCGCAACACCAGGCAGAGCGCCTCGGGCTCGGCGAACGGATCCGGGGTGATCGCCGCTTCCTCCTCCAGCAGCACCAACTCCCCCGTGACGTCGAGGTAACCTGCCACGCCGGTGCGCGCCATGGTCGCGCCCGGGGCGCCGAACGGGTCCGCGACGAACCACCGGACGGCGAACTCGACGGCGTGGCGCGCGTCCGGCGACACCCCACTCACGTAAAGGCGTCCCGTGATGCCGGCCGGGACGGGTGTGAGGGTGTAGTCCAGCACGCGTAGGTCGGGCCTGATCGCGGGGCCGGCTTCCCCCAGCGCGGCGGCCAACCGCCGGGCCGGCTCACCCGGCTTGTTCCAGCCGTCCGGCTCCCACACAGGGGACGGTTCGCCGGGCCGGACCGGCGGGACAGGGTCAATTCGGAAGTCGAACGCGCTGACCCGCGTCGAGGGCTCCGACGAGCCTCGGGCCAGCACGGCGATCAGCCAGTCCACCAGGCGTCCGGCAGTCGCCCTGTCGAACAGGTCGAGACTGTAGTCGAGCGCGCCGCTGATCCCGTCGGGGAGGGCGTCGGCCGTCCGACGGGTCCGGAACCGGAAGGACAGGTCGAACTTGGCCGTCGACGTCGGCACGGCTCCGGAGGTCACGACCAGCCCCGGCATGTCGACGTCGAGATGCGGCGAGCTGTGAAAGGCCAGCATGACCTGCACCAGCGGGTGACGGCCCGCCGCACGGGCCGGGTTGACCAGTTCGACCACCTGCTCGAACGGCAGATCCTGATGAGCGTAGGCGGCCAGGTCGGTCTCCCTGACCCGCTCCACCAGCCTGCTGAAGGGAGGATCACCGGAAAGGTCGGTGCGCAGCACCAACGTGTTGAGGAAGAAGCCGACCAGCCCCTCCCACGCACGGTCCGGCCGCCCGTTGGCGGCAGTGCCGATCGGCACGTCGGTGCCTGCGCCCAGACGACTGAGGACCACGGCCAGACCCGCCTGCACCACCATGAACAGACTGGTACCGGTCGCGCGGGCCAGGAGCTGCAACCGGCGGTGGACGTCCGCCGGAATGGTGATCGGCAGTGTTCCGCCGGCCGCGGTCGGCTCGGCCGGACGCTCCCGGTCGCGCGGCAGCGGCAGTTCATCCGGCAGGCCCGCCAGTGCGGCCGCCCAGAACCGCTCCTGACCGGCGGCGGCGCCGGCCGCCTCTCCGGTGCCATCGAGCAGGTCGCGCTGCCAGGCGGCGTAGTCGGCGTACTGCACGGTCAGCGGTGGCCACGCCGGTTCCCGGCCCGCCCTACGTGCCGCGTACGCGGTGGCCAGGTCCTCGGTGAGCGGCAGGAAGGACCAGCCGTCACCCGCGATGTGGTGCAGCACCAGCAACAAGGCGTGATCCTGCGGGCCCAGCCCGAACAGCGTTGCCCGCAGAGGCGGTTGCACGCTCAGATCGAACGTGCGGCCCATCTCGGCGACGACGGCCGCGTCCAGGCGTCCGAAGGTTGTCGGCCAGGCCGTCAGGGCGGTGGTGACCGGTGGCCCGGGCAGCACCCGCTGGTACGCCGTGCCGCCCTCCTCGCGAATGACCGTCCGCAGCACCTCGTGCCGTTCGACCACGTCTCCCAGCGCGGCGGAGAGCGCAACAGTGTCCAGATCTCCCGACAGCCGCATGACGTAAGGGATGTGGTAGGCGATGCTTGACGGCTCCATCCTGTGCAGGAACCACATCCGCGCCTGTCCATAAGAGAGCGGGGGGTGTTCCGGTCGGATGCCGGCCCGCACCGGCGGCCGGTTCGGCCGCTCGGTGGTGAGGGCGCTGGCCAGTCCCGAGACGGTCGGGGTGTCGAACACGTTCCGGAGGGTGATCCCGGCGCCCAGTACCGCACGCACCCGGTTGATCAGCCGGCCGGCCAGCACGGAGTGACCGCCGAGGTCGAAGAAGTCGTCGTCCCTGCCGACCCGGTCTTGATCAAGCCCGAGGACGTCGGCGAACAGGGTCTGCAGCACTGCCTCGTGCGGAGCTGACTCCCCCACCCGCCCGATGGCGGCCCGCGCCGCCGGTTCGGGCAGGGCGCCGCGGTCGACCTTGCCACTGCGGGTGAGCGGGATGCGGTCCATCACGACGAGGACCGCAGGGACCATGTAGTGCGGCAGACGGTCCGCGGACCACCGCAGCAGCGCGTCGGTGTTCACGCCGCCGTATCGGGGCTGGACGTAGCCGACGAGGTGCCGGTCGCCGAAGCGGTTCCGGCCGGCGACGACCACGGCCCGGGCAACGGTGGGCTCGGCGCGCAGCGCCGCCTCCACCTCGCCGAGCTCGACGCGGAAGCCGCGGATCTTGACCTGCTCGTCGGCGCGTCCGGCCAGCAGGAGGACGCCGTCGTCCCGCCAGCGTGCCAGGTCGCCGGTCCGGTACATGCGGGTGCCGGGCGGCCCGTACGGGTCGGGGACGAAGCGCTCGCCGGTGAGCGCGGGCCGGCCCAGGTATCCCCGGGCGACCCCGGCCCCGGAGACGCACAGTTCGCCGAGCACACCCGGCGGCACCGGCCGTGTACCGCCGAGGACGTACACGCGGATGTTCCCGAGCGGCCGTCCGATCGGGACAGGGCCTGCGGGGAGCGGGTCGGCAGGGTCGATCCTGTGGTCGGTGCAGGCGACAGTCGCCTCGGTCGGGCCGTAGTGGTTGGCTATCACCACGCCCGGATGCCGCTCCCGCCACTCCAGTAGCGCCTCGCCGAGGAGTTGCTCGCCGCCGACAACGAGGGTGCCGACCGGGGAGACCGCGGACTCCCCGAGCAGCACGGGCAGGTGGGACGGGGTCACCTTCAACAGCGCCGGCCGCGGCGACGGGGTCAGGTCCAGGCTGCCGAGGTGGACCCGCCCCCCGGACATCAACGGGGTGAAGAGGCTGGTGACCGTGCCGTCGAAGGAGATCGACGCGTGCACCAGCGTGCTGTCGCATGCCGTTGGGTGGACCCGGGCGACCTGGGCAAGGTAGTTGACGACCGATCCGTGCTCGACGACCACCCCGTTGGGTTCGCCGGTCGAGCCCGAGGTGTAGATGACATAGGCGGGGCAACCGGCCGTCAGCGGCGCCGTCCGGTCGCCGTCGCAGGGGTTCGTGGGGCGCCGCCGAGCGGTGGCGGGGACGGTCGGGGCGGCCGCGACCCCCGGCCCGGCCCCGACGGCGTCACCCGAAGGCGCGTCCACGCCGGTGTCCGGTGCGTCGAGGAGGACCAGTCGCACACCGTGGCCGACGGGGAGGGTACGGGCGGTGGCAGTGAGCGTGAGCAGCACGGCGGGCCGCGCGTCCGACAGCATGGTGCCGATCCGCTCGTCGGGCAACTCCGGGTCGACAGGCAGGTATGCCGCGCCGGCCTTGAGGGTGGCCAGTACCGCGACGACCAGGTCGTGGGTGGACGGAAGCGCGACCGCCACGAACTGCTCGGGCCCGGCACCCAAGCCGATCAGGCGCCACGCCAACCGGTTGGCGCGCGCGTTCAGTTCGGCGTAGGAAAGCTGGAGGTCGACGGTCTCGACGGCGACGGCGTCGGGGGTCCGCGCGGCCTGGCACTCGAACATCTCTGGCAGCACGGACGCCTCGGGCCGGGCGGCCGGCCGGTCGGCGCGGCTCCAGGCCGCGAGGCGCTCGGACTCTCCCTCCGTGAGCACGTCGAGCTCGCCGATCCGGGTCGCGGGCGCCGCCGCGCAGCGGGTGAGCAGCGCGACCAGCCGGTCGAGCAGACGTTCCGCGCTCGATTCGCCGAACAGGTCCAAGCTGTAGGTCAGGTCGAGGTAAGGGCCGTGGTGCGCGGGTTCCCGGCTGCGCCGGCTCGGGCTGTCCGGGTCGCCCGGACCCTCCGTTCCGTCCGCGAAGGCGAGAGAGAGGTCGAACTTCGAGGCCCTGACCTGGACCGGGACCAGCTCTGCCCGCATGCCTTCGAACCGGGCGTCGGGCCAGACCTCGTCCCAGGAGGTCAGCATGATCTGGAAGAGCGGGTGCCGTGCCGCGCTGCGCGGCGGATTGAGCAGTTCCACCACCCGCGAGAACGGCAGGTCCTGGTGGCGGTACGCGGCAAGGTCGGCGTCGCGCACCCGGTCGACGAGCTCGCCGAACCGGGGGTTGCCGGAGGTGTCCGCCCGCAGCACCAGCGTGTTGACGAAGAGCCCGACCATGTCCTCAAGAGCTGTGTCGGACCGCCCCGACACGGGAGCGCCGACAGGGATGTCCGTGCCGCAGCCGAGCCGGGTGAGCAACGCGGCCAGGCCGGCGTGCACGACGGTGAACAGCGTGGTGTCGTGGGCCGTCGCGAGTGACGCCAACCGGGCTCGTAGGGCGGGGTCGAGAGGCCGCCGCACCGAGCGCCCGGCACCGGACGGCGTGGCCGGCCGGGGGCGATCCGCCGGAAGCGCGAGTTCCTCCGGGAGCCCGGCCAGGGCGCCGGTCCAGTACTCCGCCTGCTCGTGGGCGAGACTGCCCGGGTCCTCCTCCTCGCCCAGGACCCCGCCCCGCCACACGACGTAGTCGGAGTAGTCCACCGGCAGCGGCTTCCACCGCGGTGCCGTGCCCACGACGCGCGCTGCGTAGGCCGTGGACAGGTCACGGCACAGCGGGGTGAGCGAGAGGCCGTCCCCTGCGATGTGGTGCACGACCAGCAGGAGGGTGTGCTCCTCCTGGCCCGTCCGGAACAGCCGGGCCCGCACCGGGGGTTCGGCCGCCAGATCGAACGGTTCGTGGGCCACGTCGGCGAGCGCCTCCGCGAGCCGTGATGCGGAGACGACCTGCAGCGGTATTTCGTACCGACCGGCCGCTGGGTCCAGGAGCCGCGGCCGCGGACCGCGCCCGTCGCGCGTGCCGCTCCGGCCGTCGTCGCGTTCGCCGTCGACGATGACGGTATGCAGTGGTTCGTGCCGCGCCGCCACGTCGCCGAACGCGGCCCGCAGCGCGAGAACGTCCAGCGGCCCGGTCAGTCGGATCGCCAAGGGCGTGTTGTACGCCCCGCGCGCGTCGGCGGCCTGGTCGTGCAGCCAGATGCCGTACTGCTCGTAGGAAAGGGGGCTCATCGTTTGCCACCTGGGGGGTACGGGGGGTGGCTTCGCGGTGTTGCGGGGGTTCGCAGGTGAGTCAACCTGGACCGATGGCATCGCATGGTGTGGGCAGTGTTCCTGTCGTCGCGGTGATCAGCGGCAAGACGGCGTGAGGTGGCGCAGCGACGGAGGTCGACGGGATCAAGGCGGCCGTGTCCTGCATCGACCAGCCCAGCCCTCCTGACACCCGGTCCGTTCAGCCCAGTTCGAAGACGAACGACTCGGCGGGTGTGTCCAGGAGGTGGGTCCTTCGCAGTTCCCAACCGGCCTCCGGGAAGACGTCCCGCCACTCGTCGAGCGACGGGATGCACGCGCCCATCAGGGCGTGCCCGACCTCGTAACCGAGGGAGAAGACCGGCATCGCCCCACGACCGGGCCCTTGGGTGCGGGCCGTGTCGCCGAGCAGGAACCGCCTGGCCCGCGGAAAGACGTCCCGCAGCCGGCGCAGCGATGCCACGCAGTCCGCGCGCGGCCAGAAGTCGTGCCCCATCATGAAGCAGGTCAACAACTCCGCGTCCTCGAACTCCGGACGCGGTGCCAGATCCCGGACATCGCCGTGCACGAAGGACACACGGTCGCCGACTCCCGCGTCGGCAGCGTCGCCGCGGGCCAGGTCCAGCGCCGCCGGAGCGATGTCGATACCGAGCCCGCGCGCCTGCGGATGGCGCCGCAGGATCTGCGTGAGCCGGCCGCCGCCTCCGCATCCCAGATCGACGACGAGGGAGAAGTCGAAGTCCAGGGCGTCCATGGCGCCCCGGAACGCTGGTTGGAAGAACTGCGCGTCGATATCGGCACAGGCCCGGCTGATCGCCTCGGCGTCGCGGCGGTAGAACCGCCCCGTGCGGTTGGCATTGCGCATCACGTCGGGCATGGCAGTGAACAACGGCGCACTGCCCCGGCACAGCCAGTGGAAAAGAGCCTTGGTGCGGTAGGTCTCCTCGAACGCCGGTCCCGGCAGCACCTCGCACATGCCGTCGCCGCCTGCGTCGTTGTCGTTGCCGCCGCTCCGCTCGTACCGCACGATGTCGACCGTGGCGAGGGCGGTGAAGACGGCCTCGGTGGAGGGCACGTCCAGGTCGTGCCGTTCGGCGAACTCCGGGGCGTCGAGCCGTCCCTTCTCCCGCAGTTCGTCCAGGGCGCCGATCTCCCATGCCGCGGCGATGGACCATGCCGCGACCGCTGAGTTGAAGATGCGGGCCACGTCCGCGGCCTGCTGCCGCTGTGCTCCCGATGTGTTCGCCCGGTCCTGCGTACCGGGTGCGCCCGCTGACATCCGCCTGCTCTCCTCGCTGCCGTCGGGTGGGTCTGCCGAACCGCTCCTGCCGTGAGTCACACCAGCACACGGGAGTTCGGTCCGTGCCGACGGTCCGCGCACGCCCTCAGGTCGGCACTGATGTTGATGCGGCGCAGCCATCGGTCGGTGCCGTCGAAGCGGGCGGTGAAGGGCCTGCGGCCGTGCACCGCCCGCTTGTTGTCAATGACCAGCAGGTCGCCGCTGCCGAGGGCGATTTCCTGCATGGTGCGGTGGATCTCGGAACCGATCAGGGACAGCGCGCGCTCGGCATCCGGGTCGCCGAGCTCCTCCGGCATGAACGCCGGATCGATGCGGAGGAACGGGAACCGACGGTCCCCCGACAGCACGGCGATCCGCTGCGGCCGGGTGGACATGTCGGCGATCCGGTCGAAGGCGGCGGACACGTGGTCGCCGCTGCCGGTTCCGGTGGTGGCCTGGTTGAACGCGACCGTGTGGGACTCGTCCGGCAGGATGACGTACCGCTCCTCGAAGAGCAGGTCACGCACGTCCTCGCCGAGTTCCAGGTCCTGGACCGGGGCGAACATGGTCGGTGCACGGTCGGGGTTGCGCAGCCCGAGCAGCATGATCCAGTCGGCCCGGTGCGGATGGAAGGCGTCCTCGGTGTGCCACTCCAGTTCGGTCTGCGAGCTGGACCCGAGTTGGGTGTCCTCGTGGCCGCAGACCGGGAAGACGTCGAGCATCAGCTTCCCGCGCTGCTGGGTGGCGAAGGAGAACGGCTCGCCCAGGAGAGAGGCCAGCAGGAGCAGCAGCGTGCTTGCCCGGGCGGACTCCTCGGTGCTGGACTCTGCGGTGGCCTCGGTCGGCGTCGGGCCGAGCGCATCCTCGTCGACCGGCAGCCCGGACAGCAGTATCCCGGCGGCGGGTGCGTCACTGGCCAGCCGGAACCCGGTCAGCAGCTTCCGCAGTCGTACGGGCAGATCGTGTGCGCGCACCGCAAACTCGGTGAGCCGCTCCTCGGGGGGTGTATCGGCGGCACCCAACTCCTCGATGAGAGCACGGATCCGACTGGCCTCCTGCGGAGTCACTCGCATGCGCAGCACGCTGCCGGGCACGGCTGTCGTCGTGCGGGCGTCGATATCGGTGTCGGTGTGGCTTGTCTTCACTGGCTAACCCCCCGGCTGGTTCGACGGATCGATGGGGCCCGCGACCGCCGCGGACAGGACACGGACGAGCCCGGCGATGGTGGGCTCGTCGAAGAAGGCGTGCAGCGGTACGTCCACATCGAACGCGTCGCTCACCTCGCCGATCATGCGCATGGCGAGCATCGAGTGCCCGCCGAGGTGGAAGAAGCTGTCCTGCCGCTCCACCTGATCGACCGGCAGCAGGTCCTGCCAGATCGCCGCTATTCGCGCCTCGGCCACCGAGCGCGCCTCGCCCGACGCACGGGGTGCCGCGGCGGTCCCGGTGGGCGCGCGGTCAGCCGCGTGCTCCCGCAGCCACCGCCGGTCGAGCTTGCCGCTGCGGGTGACGGGGAGCCGGCTGTGGAAGTGGATCTGGGCCGGGACCATCGCCGCGGGCAGCCGCGAGCTGACGTGATTGAGCAGATCGGAGACGGTCAACGAGGGGTCGGCGCGGACGGCGTGCGCGGTCAGGACGGGCTGTCCGGCACCCGTGGACGGCAGGACGACGCAGGCCGACACCGCATCGTGCCGCTGGATGACCGCGGCCACCTCCCGCGGATCGATCCGGACGCCGCGGATCTTGACCTGGTCGTCGACGCGGCCGAGTACGGTCAGCGTCCCGTCGGCACGGAAGCGCCCACGGTCGCCTGTGCGGTGGACCGGATCGGCCGGATCGCCGGTATGCGGGTTCGGGATGAAGCGGGGCGCGCGGTCGTCCGCGGTCCCCTCCGGTACACGCGTGCGGTACGGCGTCCTGATGACGATCTCGCCGATCTCACCGACGCCGCACTCCCGGTCCTGCGGACCGAGCACCATGACCTGCGCACCGGGAAACGGCCGCCCGACCGGCTGGGTGCCCGGGCGCGGCGGGAAGGTCACGCGATGCCAGCACGTGGCGAGCGTGGTCTCCGTCGGGCCGTAGAGGTTGACGACCTCCGCTGCCGGGAACGCCGATCGGAAGTCGCGCACGAGTGCGTCGGACAGCGGTTCGCCGGCGAAGAAAGCGGTCCGCAGGCAGGTACTGTCCGGGCCGCCGGACCGCTCGGCGAGCCAGGCCGCGGTGACGGTCGGCACCAGGTGGGCCAGGGTGACGCGCTGCCCGGCCAGCCATCCGAGAGGGTCATCGGGCAGCCGTCCGCCCGGCCGGTCCGGAACGCACAGCGTCGCGCCGGAGACGAGCGGGCAGAACACGTCGCGCAGGAACACGTCGAAGGACGCGTCCGTGAACTGGGCGGCCCGGTCCGCGGGTCCCACCCCGAAGGTGTCACGCTGCCAGCCGAGGAAATGGCCCAGCCCCTTATGGGTGCCCACCACCGGCTGCGGCTCTCCGGTCGTCCCCGACGTGAAGCACAGGTACGCGCTGTCGTCGGCTGACACCTCGGGAGGCGGCGGCACCCGATGCGCGCCGGTTTCCGAACCGGCGGAGCCGAGACCGGTGGCGGGGTCGACCCGCAGCACGGGGACGCGGCACCGCGGCGGGACCTCCTCGTCGTCGGCGCACAGCACCAGGGCGGGCCGCCCGGCATCGAGGAGCGCGGCCTGACGCCGCATCGGCGCGGCCGACCCCATCGGCATCAGCACGGCGCCTGCGCGCAGGACCGCGAGCATGGCGGCCACCATCCCGAACCCGGAGCCGCGTACCGCCACCACGTGCCCCGGCTCCACTCCGGTGGTGGCCAGTGCCGAGCGCAGGTGCTCCGACCGCTGCCACAACTCACGGTAGGACCAGACCCGTCCGGCGTGCTCCACGGCGGGTGCGCCGGGGTTCCGGGACACCTGACCGGCCACCATCGAGACCAGGTCGCGGGTCGCGGGTGGCTCGGGCAGCGGCGCGCGCGGGTCGGGCAGCACGGCTCGGTGCTCGGCGGGCAGCAGCGAGATCGCGTCTGCGATCCGTCCCGGGGTCTCGGCGACCTGCCGCAGTACGTGGTCGAGTTGGGCGAGGAAGGCAGCCGCGTCGTCCTCGGCGATCCGGTCGGCCCGGCCGGACAGCAGCAGCCGCCAGCCGCCCGGGCCGGTGACGGTACGCAGCACCGCGCGGGAGGCGGGGTCGGGCGGCGGACCCGGCGTGGCCGGCTCGGCCACCAGGTCCCCCCACCGCTGCGGCGGCGTCGCCAGCAGCGGCGGCTCGACCACGAGGTCCGCTGTCAAGGCCGGCGACCGCTCACCGAAGGCGTCCGCCGGGTCCCCGGGGTCCACGCCGACGCCTGCTCCAGGGGCAGCTCCGATGTCAGCCGGGGAGGTGTCGTACGACAGGTCCTGGTACCGGTAGGCATCCACCACCGCATCGCGGACCCGACTGACCAGCGCCGCGAAACCGGGAGTGCCGGAGAGGTCTGTGCGTACAGCCACCGTGGTCGCGAACGCGCCGATGGTGCGCTGCCAGCCGGGCCGGCGCCCGGTTGCTGCCGCGCCCACCATCACGTCGGAGGTACCCGTGCGGCGACTGAGGACGAGTTGGGCCACGGCGATGAGCAGCATGTGGTCGGTGGCACCGCAGACGGCGGCCACCCGGGACAGCTCGGCGGACACCGCGGGGTCCAGTGCGCGGGTGAGCAGGACTGCCCCGGCGTCCGTCGATGGGCCGTCCGGCGTATCGAGGGCCGTCCCGTGGGGCAGGTCGGCGAGCCGTTGTGACCAGAAAGTTAGATGACCGCCCGTCAGCCCCGCCAAGGCGGCCGACTGTTGCCGTAGCGCCTCGGCGTAGCCGGTGGCCGGACGGCTCCGCGCGGCCTCGCGGCCGGGCAGCGCGGCGCCGTACCGCTCGCCGAGTTCGGCCAGCAGCAAGGTCAACGACCATTCGTCGCAGGCCAGCCGGTGCGCGGCCACTTCCAGCAGATGATCGCCCGCGCCGAGGTCGCGCAGCCTGATCCACAGCGGCTGTGCGACCCGGGTGGGTGACGTGCCTTCGCATCGGTCATCGGGGATGACATGAGGGGCGTCGCCACCGTCCAGGAGACGTTCGGACGCCCTGTCAGCGTCGGGAGACAGTCGCGGTGCTGGAGCGGCGCCGAGGTGCTGCCGCAGCGTCCCGCCCTCGTCCACGGTGAACGCACAGCGCAGCGCGTCGTGTCGATCGGCCACCTGCTCGATCGCCCGCTGAAGCGCCGTACGGTCCGGTGTTCCGTGGAGCCGTAAGGTCCGGTGTGCCCACAGGCATGCGTCGTCCAGCCGGCCCCCGGACAGGCGCAGCATCCGGCGCTGGGCAGGGGTGGCCGGCAGGCTGGACGCCGCGGCAGGGGCGGGCGCGGCGGATCGGGACCGCATCAGTCCTCCCCGGCGTCGGAAGTGCGCCGCAGCGCGGCGTCGTCGACGACCCGCATCCCGACCAGGGCCAGCAGGACGGTGATCACCCCGCCCCCGAGCAGTACCTGGGGAATGCCGGTGAACGACGCCACGGCGCCACCGATCAGCGCGCCGACCGGCGCGGCGGCACCCGCGAGCAGCCGGTAGGCGCCGTTGACCCGCCCCGCGAGATGCTCGGGGACGATGTTCTGCCGCGCTGACACCGTCAGGATGTTCCAGGTCACCGCGGCGCACCCGACCACGGCGAGCAGCAGCGCCGCGACCACGGCCTGCCGGACGACGCCGAGCAGTAGCGTCGCCACACCCTCCAGGAGCATGACCGCGGTCATCACGCGCGCGGCGCCGAAGCGAGTGCCGAGCCGGGAGGCCAGCAGGCTTCCGCACAGCGCCCCGGCGCCGATGCATCCGGACAGGACACCGAAGCCCACTCCGCTGACGTGGAAGCGGTCCTGGGCAAGCAGCACCAGCAGGCCGATCCAGGCGGAGAAGACCAGGTTGTCCACCGCCACCAGAAGCGCGAGCGTGCGCAGCACCCGGTGGTCCCACAGCCAGCGGGCCCCTTCCCCGATCTCCGCGCGCAGCGACCTCGGGCCGGGCGCGCCGGTCGCGGGCCGGTGCCGTTCCTGGCGGATGCCGGCGACCAGGAGCGAACCGGTGGCGTAGGAGAGCGCGTTGAGCAGCACCGGTATCCACCCGGCGACGGCGTAGAGCGCGCCGCCCACCGGGCGGCCGACGAAGTCCTTGCAGAGAATGCGCGTTGCCGTCAGCCGGGAGTTGGCGCGCCGCAGTCGCGGCGAGGAGCGGGACACCAGGTGCGGCAGGATGGACTGGGCGGCGGTTCCGTAGAACGCCTCGCCGGCGGCGATCAGGAATGCGACAGCCACGATCAGTCCGATCGACCCGTGCCCGGTGGCGATCAGCAGCGCCATCAGCACGACGACCAGGAACCGGGCGGCGTCGACGGCGGCCATGGTCCTGCGGTGGTCCCACCGGTCCACCAGGGCACCGGCCGGGAGGCCCAGGACGACGATCGGCACCGCGCCGGCGGCGGTGACCACCGAGATCGCTGCGGGGTCGCGCGTGTAGTGCGCCGCCAGCAGCGCCACGGAACTGAGAAACATCCCGTCGCCGGTGATCGACACGGTGGCCGAGCCGAGCAGTTTCCCGAAGTCCCCGCTGCGGTCCTGCTCGTCGTGGGGCACCGGGTTCGCCGGTGCGCGGCTCATCGCCACTGCTCACCCCGCCTCTCCGTGTCCGGGTCCGGGTCCGGATCCGCGTCCGAGGACAGGGACTGGTCCCCGGTGCTGCCCACGTGCCCCAGGGCGTCCTTGATCCGCGCGGCCACCGCGGCCACGATCGGCGGCCGCAGGATCGTGTAGTGGTCGGCGGGCAGCGCGAGCACGTCGAAGGTGCCGCAGAGCTCGGCCCAAGGCGACGCCATGCTCGGATGACCGACCGTGCGGACCAGGTGCGTAGGACCGGCGTAGGGCGCCGGCGTGTGCTGGTGGAACGCCTCGTACAGCCAGACGAACAGCTGGAACCGGGTCAGCAGGTCGGTCTCGGTGAGCAGCCGCAGGGAGGCGTCGTCCGGCCTCGCCCTGGTCATCGAGGCGACCACGTCGGCCCACGACGCGGTCAGGAGATCCGCCGTGAGTTGGTCGGACGGGAGTCCGAGGGAGGAGAACAGATCCCGCAGGAAGACCGTCCTTGCCTCGCCGCGGTCGACCGGCCGTGGCTCCGAGGCCGGGTTCTCCGTGTCGATCATCACCACGGGGGCGCGGGTGCCGTCGCGTTCCTCCCATCGCACCGCCATTTCCTGCGCGATGACGCCGCCCATCGACCAGCCGGCCAGGACGACCACGCCGTCCGGTCGTGCGGCCAACAGCTCGTCCAGATAGCGGGCGGCGAGCCGGGACACCGTCTCTCCGGTGGGCCGCACCGCCTCGAAGGCGAGCACCGCGCACGTCCCGTGGAGCGCTTCGATCAGCGGCAGGTAGGCGAACACGCTCCCGCCCACCGGGTGAACCAGCACGAGCGTCGGGCCCGCCGGGTGCTTCCTGAGCAGCCGCAGATCGCCGCGGGCCGCATCCGGCGCCTGCGCGCGAGCGACGTCCACCAGGTCGGCGAGGTCGGCCAGGGTCGGTGACGCGACCAGGTGCCCGATCGGCACGTCGACCCCGAAGTCCGCCGACACGGCGGCCAGCATCGTGAACGCCAGCAGCGAGTGCCCGCCCAGCGCGAAGAACTCGTCGTCCGCGAAGACCTCCTCTGTGCCGAGGACTTCGCGCCACACCTCGGCGATCCGCAGCTGCGTCTCCCCTTCGAGCCGGCGGCCGGTCCCGGCGCCGCCGCGCGCGGCCGGTACCGGCAGGGCGGCGTCGTCCACCTTGCCGTTGGCGGTCAGCGGCAGCCGGTCCAGGACCACGACGGCCGACGGGACAAGGTGCGCGGGCAGGCTTCCGGCGAGCGCGGCACGGACCTGGGACGAGGTGATCTCGGCGTCCGGTTCCCGGGCGGCATATCCCACGAGTACGAGCCGGCCGTCGGCTGCCGGCCGGGCACGCACCGCTACCGCCGCCACGCCGGGCAGCGCCAACAGCGCAGCCTCCACCTCGGCGGGCTCGATCCTGACCCCGGAGACCTTCACCTGGCGGTCCATCCGGCCGAGGAACTCCAGCCGTCCGTCCGGCAGGAAGCGGGCGAGGTCACCGGTGTGATAGACCCGCTCGCCGGGGCGGTGTGCGAACGGGTTCGGCCGGAACCGCTCGGCCGTGCTCCGCGGGCTGCCGAGGTAGCAGCGGGCCAGCCGGCTGCCGCCGATCACGATCTGCGCCGGAATGTCGGCAGGCACCGGCCTCAGCCGGCCGTCGAGCAGATACGGCTCGCTGGCGCGCACCGGCCGGCCGATGGGCACCCGCTTGTGCTGTCCCGGCGGCCGCACCACGACCTCGAAGGTGGCGAACATGGCAGCCTCGGTCGGCCCGTAGATGTGGACCAGATGACCAGGGAAACCACCGTCGAGAAGAGCGCGCACCGCCTCGGCGTTCACCGACTCGCCGCCGAACAGCAGGAACCGCATCGGCGCGGCGGCCAGCGCCTGGTGGTGGCGCTTCTGGTTGACCAGTGCGCTGGTGGGAGCGGCGATGGTGACGGCCCGGTCGGCGATCGCGGCGACCAGGGCGTCGGGGTCCGCGACCTCGTCCTGCCTCAGGATGACGAGACCACCGCCGCGCGCCAGCGCCGACCAGGTCTCGAACACCGCCGCGTCGAAGGACGGGCTCGCGATCTGGGCCATCCGGTCGGCCGGCCCCAGCATGGCGTAGTTCGGCTGTCCCACCATCTCCGCGATGGCACGGTGGGTGAGGCAGACCCCCTTGGGCCGGCCGGTGGACCCGGAGGTGAAGAGCAGTACCGCGAGGTTGTCCGGGTGGACCACGGGCAGGGCGCGGGGCGCAGTGCCGTCAGCGTCCTGAGCAACCTCCGCGTCCATCCGGTCCAGCAGCAGGAGTTGCACCGCGCCCGGATCGAGCAGACCGGCGTGCGCGCTGTCGGTGACCACCACCACCGGAGCGGCGTCCTCAACCATGGCGCCCAGCCGCTGCGCCGGATAACCCACATCCAGCGGCAGATAGGCACCGCCCGCCTTGAGAACCGCGACCACCACCGCCACGAAGTCCACCGAGCGCTCAAGGCACACGCCGACCACCGACTCGAGTCCGACACCGAGGCGCCGCAGAAGTGCCGCCAGCTGGTCGGAACGGCGATCGAGTCCTCGATAGGTGAGCCACGACGGGCCGGAGCAGACCGCGATCGTGTCCGGAGTCGAACGGGCATGGCGCGCCACGAAATCGTGCAAGCACGTCTCATTCACGGCTGAGCGGATTTGTGTTTTCGCCGGAAAATTTCGGGAGTTCACCAGAAAAACCGCCAAGCAGTCAAAGGAGGCGAGGCAATGATGAGTACGCTCCCTTGCCTGCGACGACCAAAGCGCATTTCCACAAATATGGCATGTCCATGAATTAGTGTCAACCCCTCTCCGACGCTTTCCCCTCGCCCTCTCGGCCGACCTCTCCGCACCCATCCCGGGCTGCAAAAATCCCCAGTCGACCACCAATGTGAGATTTTGTCCCAACGTATCGACTGCGTGCGCGAGATGGGGATGTGACGTCTTGACAGGCCAACTCGGACTTCTTAGATTCACGTCGTGAGCGTCGAGAAATCCTCCCCGAATCCGTTCCGGAAATCAGACGATCGCACAACCGTTTACCCGGCCTCACGCACTCAGGAGAGCTACTGGCTGCTCCATCAAATGGAATCCGGGACTCCGCAATACACCATCGCGTGGCACCTCGAATGGCAGGGCACGCGCGATCCGGAGGTGATGGCCGGCGCGTTCCGATCCGTCGTCCGTCGGCACGACGCGCTGCGGACCACCTTCGCCGAGCAGGACGGTGTTCCCTTCCAGGTCGTGGCCAACGAACCGTCGGAGCCCATGGCCGTACACGACCTGCGTGCCTTGTCGCCGGCCGCTTTCCTCGAGCGGGCCGCGTCGCTGCGCTCCGACGAGGCCGCCAGACCGTTCGACCTCGCCTGCGGGCCGCTGATCCGCGCAAGTCTGCTCCTGGGGCCCGACAGTCGCCAGGAGTTGCTGCTCACGGCGCACCACGCCGTCGCGGACGCGGCGTCGATGGACATCGTGGTCAGAGAGTTGTTCGCCGACGACCAGGACGCGCTGCCGCCACCCCGGACCCAGTTCGCCGAGTACGCCGCGAGGCAGCGGGAGCGGCTCACCCCCGAGGCGCTGAAGACGGAACTCGCCCACTGGACCGCCCTGCTGGCGGGGGCACCGACGCTCCTTGACGTGCCGACCGACCGGCCGCGGCACGAGGCGGCGTCCTTCCGCGGTGCACGGGCACACCTCGGGCTGGACGCCGCCACGATCGCCTCGCTGCGGGCGTTCGCCGCCGACCGCAACTCCACCTTGTTCATGGCCCTGCTGGCGGCCGTCGGTGTCGTCGTCGGCCGCCAGGCCGGTGAGGAGCGGCTGCTGATCGCCACCCCGGTCGGCGCCCGCCACCGCCCGTCGCTGGCCCGCACGGTCGGGCCGATGGTGAACACCGTCGTGATCCCCGTCGACCTCACCGGCGAACCCGGCTTCGGCACGTTGCTCGCGCGGGTCAGGTCGGCCGTCCTGCAGGCGATCGGTCGCCCGGAGCTGCCCTTCGACCAGCTCGTCGGCCATCTCAACCCGCAACGCCACCCCGGGACGGCGCCCCTGGCCCAGGTGATGTTCACGCTCGCGGAGGCGCAGTCCGGTGAGTCGCTTCCCGTGACACGCCGCTCGACCGACACCGGCTACACCCGCTTCGACCTGACCTTCGCCGTGGACGCCGCCGAGCCGGAGCGCGCGACCTTGGAGTACCGCACGGAGCTGTTCGACCGCGAGCGGGCGGCCCGACTCGCCGGGCAGTTGCGCACAATCCTCCTGGCCGCGCTGGCCGCCCCGGATCGCCCCGTTCACCGCCTGCCTCTGCTGACCCCATGGCAACGAGCCGCCATGGTGAACCGCGAGAACGAGATCGCCCCTCAGGAATCCCTGTGCCTCCACGAGTTGATCGCGCGGCAGGCGGACCGCACTCCTGACGCCGTCGCCGTCGTCTGCGGCGAGCAGCAGGTCACCTACCGGGCGTTGGAGGGGCGGGCCACCACCCTGGCCGGGCGGCTGGCAGCCTGCGGTGTCCGTCCTGGGGACCGCGTCGCGCTGCTCGTCGACCGGCGCCCCGACCTGATCGCCGCGATGCTCGGCGTGCTCAAGGCGGGGGCCGCCTACGTGCCGCTGGACCCCGAGTACCCGGACGAGCGGATCAGGCTGATCCTGCACGACTGCGCCGCCGCCCACCTGCTCACTACGCAGGCCCTGGCGGCCCGCGCCGCCGTGACCGGCGCCGTACCCGCCACCTGCCTCGACCGGCCGGAGGTGGGTCCGGGAACCGCCGCGCCCTCCGTCACCGTCGATCCCGGCGACCCCGCCTACGTCACCTACACCTCCGGCTCGACCGGCACGCCCAAGGGCGCCATCAACACCCACCGCGGAGTCGCCGCGTTCGCACTGTCCGCGGCGGAGGTCTACCGCCTCACACCGCGGGACCGGTGGCTGCAACTGGCCCCGCTCGGGTTCGACGTGCTGTCCGAGGAGATCTACCCGGCGCTGCTGGCGGGCGGTTCGGTCGCTCTGCCCGACGGCCCGGCCCCCTGGGACCCCGGGGAACTGTGGCCGCTGGTGCGGCGGACCGGCGCCACCGCACTGTCCACCACCCCGACCGCCCTGATGTCCTGGGCGGTCGACGGGGTGGCGCTGGTGCCCCCCGACTTGCGGCGGATCATCTTCGGCAGCGAACCGGCGCCGTCGATCCGCGCCTTCGAGGCGTGGCGGGAATGGCCGGGCGAGCTGTGGCACACCTACGGTCTCACCGAGACGAGCTGTGCCTCCAGCGCGTACCGCGTCGACACGCGCGCCGGCACGGTCGGCGCACAACTGTCGGTGCCGATCGGCCACCGGCTGGCGCGGACCCGGATCCATCTGCTCGACCGCCACATGGAGCCGGTCCCCGACGGCGTCGTCGGCGAACTCTGCGTCGGCGGACCCATGGTCGGCCTCGGCTACTGGAACCGCGCCCACCTCACGGCGGAGCGCTTCGTCCCCGACCCGTTCGCACCGGAGCCGGGCAGCGTGCTGTGCCGCACAGGGGACCAGGCGCGGCGACTGCCGGACGGATCGCTGGAGTTCCTCGGCCGCCTCGACGACCAGATCAAGCTGCGCGGCCTGCGGATCGAACCGGGCGAGGTCGAGTCGGCCCTCCTCGCACATCCGGGACTGCGCCAAGCGGTGGTGGTCGTGGACGGCGGGGTACGACTGGTCGGCTACGTCGTTCCGGTACCCGGGCAGACGGTGGACCCCGCGGCGCTGCGGGAGTCCGCCGCGAAGCTGCTGCCGGCCTACATGGTGCCGGCGGCAGTAGTGGTCCTGGACCGACTGCCGCTCACCCCCAACGGCAAGCTGGATCGGCAGGCGCTGCCCGCGGCACGGTTCGGCCGGAGCTCGCCCGACGGACCCCGGAACGAGGCCGAGGCGGTCCTCGCCGGTATCTGGGCCGAACTGCTCGGCCTTGAGCGGGTCGGCGTCTTCGACAACTTCTTCGACCTCGGCGGCCACTCGCTGCTCGCGACGCGGATGGCCAGCAGGGTGCGCCAGACCCTGGGCACCGGGATCTCCGTGCGGGACGTCTTCCAACGGCCCACGGTCGCCTTGCTCGCCGAGGGGATCGGGACCCGGGGCACGACCCGGCCGGGCGCCGGAACCACGCCTGACGGTGGAACGGCGGAACGGCGGGTGCCCGCCCCGGGGCGACGGCCCGAGCACGTCCCGCTGTCGTCGGCGCAGATGCGGCTGTGGCTCGTCCAGCAGATGCGGCCCGACCTCGCCGACTACCTGATCCCCACGGTGCTGCGGGTCCGCGGCCACCTCGACGTGAACGCGCTGACGTCCGCGGTCAGCACCCTCGTGGCGCGACACGAGTCGCTGCGCACCCGTTTCGTCGCCGGCCCGGATGGAGAGCCACACCAGGTCGTCGACCCTCCCCGGCCGGTCGCCCTGGACGAGCACGACCTGTCGGCGGTGGGCGACGCGGAACAGCGGCGCCGCACGGCCCGGACGATCGTCGCGGCGGAGACCTCGCGCCCGTTCGACCTGGCCCGGGACCCGCTGCTGCGGGTCGCTGTCGTGCGGTCGGCGGCCGACGACGCAACGGTGGTGGTGACGGTGCACCACATCGCGGCCGACGGCTTGTCCATGGACCTGCTGGCGGCGGAGTTCGCCGCCGAGTACGCGGCAGGGTCGACCGGCGGCCACCACGGGCTGGCCGCACCGCTGCTCCAGCCCGCCGACCTGGCGCTGGCGGAACGGGAACCGGCGCAGGTCGCCGCCCGGGAGCGCCAACTCGGCTACTGGCGGCGGCAACTGGCCGACCTCCCGGAACTGTCCCTGCCGACCGATCGGCATCGGCCGGCGAAACCGTCGGGAGCGGGTGCATCGCTGCCGGTCGAGGTTCCCTCGGGGACCGCGGCCCGGTTGCGCGCCCTGGGCGCCGGCCTCAACGCCTCGCTGTTCATGGTGACCCTGGCGGCGTTCGCTGTGGTGCTGTCGCGCTGGAGCGGGCAGGACGACATCGTCGTCGGCGTACCTGTCGCAGGTCGGGACCTGCCCGGGACGGACAACGTGATCGGCTGCTTCGTCAACGACTTGGTGATGCGGGTCGACCTCGCCGAAGCGCCCACGTTCACCGATCTGGTGAGCCGCGTGCGGCAGATGTCCCTGGACGCGTACGCACACCAGGAGGTGCCGTTCCAGCGGCTGGTCGAGGAGTTGTCCCCGAGTCGCCGGCACGGCCGCAATCCGCTCTTTCAGGTCGGGTTCGCGCTGCAGAACGCGCCCGACGAGCCCTGGTCGCTCCCGGGGCTCGACGTCACGCCCGTGCCGGTGGACACGACCGCGGTCAAGTTCGAGCTCTCGCTGATCCTGCGGGGGCGGCGCGACGGCGGCCTCGAAGGCACCTTCTCCTTCTCCACCGAGGTGTTCGACGCCGCCACAGCCGCCGCGATGACCGCACACCTGGCCCGGGTACTGCGCACCGTGGCGCTGCGCCCGGACGTCCCGGTCGGCAGGATCGATCTCATGGCTCCCGGTGAACGGCACCGCCTGCTCAGCGGACTCAACGCCACCGTTCGCCCGTTCGCCGACCACGTGCCGGTCAACCGGCTGGTGGAGGACCAAGTCGCCCGCACTCCGGACGCGATCGCGGTGGTCTGCGGGAACCACCGCCTCAGCTACGCCGGGCTGGACGGGCGGGCGGACCGGCTCGCCCGCCACATCGCCGCCGGCGGCACCGGACTGGGCGACCTGGTCGCGGTCCACCTGGACCGCGGCATCGACCTGATCGTCGCCATGCTCGCGATCTGGAAGGCCGGTGCCGCATACGTCCCGCTCGACCTGGACCATCCGGCGGCACGGCTGCGGTTCATGCTCGACGACACCCGGGCGTCCCTCCTGCTCACCACGACGGATCTGTCGCGTACCTTCCCCGACGCGGGCGTGCCGGTTCTGGCCGTGGACGACCTGCCGTCCGGTCCCGGGCCCGCGCGGCGGCTGCCCCGGCCGGGCCCCGACGACCTCGCGCACGTCCTGTACACCTCCGGCTCCACCGGCCGACCCAAAGGCGTGGTGATCCAGCACCGGTCCATCGCCCGGATCGTGCACGACGCCGGTTACCTGCGGGTCCGGCCCGGTGACCGGGTCGTCCAGGCATCGAACGTCTCCTTCGACGCCCACACCTTCGAATGCTGGGCGACCCTGACATCCGGGGCCACCCTGGTGATACTGCCGACCCCGACCGTCCTCGACCCCGCCGAGTTCGCTGCCGCGCTGCGCCGGCACGCCATCACGGTTCTCTACCTCACTGCGGGGTTGTTCAGCCAGCACCTGGCGGCCAACCCCTCGCTCGCCGAGGGTATCCGCGAGCTGGGTTACGGCGGCGAGAAGGTGGACCGCGCCGCCGTGGACGCCCTGGTCCGGCGCGCGGTCTCCCCCCGCACCGTCCGCAACATGTACGGCCCCACCGAGACCACCACGTTCGCCACCTCCTACGAGGTGGTGGCACCCGTGGCGCGGCCGGAACTGACCACCGGACCGGCAGGGCCCGCCGGAAACGAAGCATCCGCACCTGCCGAACGGCCCACGATGCCGATCGGCAGCCCGCTGCCGAACACCGAGGTGTACGTGGTCGACCGGGCCGGTGAGCCCGTCCCGACCCTGGTACCCGGCGAGTTGCTCATCGGTGGGCCCGGAGTCGCCGCCGGGTACTGGCGGCGACCGGAGCTGACCGCCGAACGCTTCCTGCCGAACCCGTTCGCCCCGGCCACGGCACCCGGTACGTCGCTGCGGCTGTACCGGACGGGCGATCTGGTGCGATGGCTGCCGGACGGCTCCCTGGAGTTCCTCGGCCGGTTGGACGGGCAGGTCAAGCTGCGCGGACAGCGGATCGAGCCGGGCGAGGTCGAGTCGGCGCTGCTGGCTCACCCGGGAGTACGCCAGGCGGTCGTGGTCGTCGACGGCGAGCACCTGGTCGGCTATGTCGTGCCGGCGCCCGGGCACCGTCTCGACGCCCCGCAGGTGCGGGAGTCCACCGGCACGCGCCTGCCCGGGTACATGGTCCCGGCCGCGGTCGTGGTCCTGGACCGGCTGCCGCTGACCACCAACGGCAAGCTGGACCGCCAAGCCCTGCCCGGCCCGACCTTCACCGGGAACGCCGCCGACGGCCCGCGGAACCGGATCGAGGCGGTACTGGCCGAGGTCTGGGCGGAACTGCTGGGGGTCGGGCAACTCGGCGTCCACGACAACCTCTTCGACCTCGGCGGCCACTCCCTCCACGTTCCGCGACTGGCCGCGGCCATCCGGCGCGCCTTCGGGGTGCACCTGCCGCTGGCCGCGGTGTTCGAGTCGCCGACGGTCGCCGGTTTGGCCCGGCACGTCGAACAGGCCCCCGCGGCGGCGCGCGACGATGCGATCCGCCCGTCCGCCGCGCCCGACCGAGCGCCCCTCAGCCGTGCCCAGCAGGGCATCTGGTACGACCACCGGCTCCGGCCGGACAGCGCCGAGTACAACAGCGGCAGCGCGTACCGGCTGCGCGGACCGCTGGACGCAGCCTGCCTGATCGGGTGCCTCGAGACGCTGTTCGACCGCCACCGGTCGCTGCGCGTGGTGTTCCGGCTGGAGAACGGCGTTCCGACGCAGCAGGTGCGCCCGCCGGAGGAGGTCGCGGTCGCGACGAGGGACCTCAGCGGCCTGCCGGCCGCCGAGCGCGAGCAGGCCGTACGCCGGATCGTCGACGCCGAAGCGGCCCGGCCCTTCGACCTGTCCGCGGCGCCGCCGGTGCGCTGCTGCGTTCTGCGGCTGGCGGACGACGACCACGTACTCGTCCTCTTCGTCCACCACATCGTCTTCGACGGCTGGTCGGGCGGCGTCCTGCTCGGCGAGCTGACCGCGCTGTACGGGACGCGACGGCGGGACGAACCGGACGCGCTGCCACCACTGCCGATCTGGTACGGCGACTACGTCGCCTGGCAGCGCGAGCACACCGGGGAGGCACTCGACAGGCAACTCGCCTACTGGGTCGAGGAACTCCGCGACGCGCCCGCCCGGTTGGCTCTGCCGCAGCCCAATGCTGCCGATCCGGCTGCCGCGGCGGCCCCGACCGGCACCCGGCGCCTGTTCACGCTGCCGCTCGCCACCACCGAGCGGCTGGAGCAGCTCAGCCGCGAGGAGGGCGTCACCCTGTTCGTGACGCTGCTGTCCGCGCTCGGCATCGTTCTGCACCGGTACACGCGCCAGGACAACATCGTGGTCGGTGTCCCGGTGGCCGACCGTACCCGGCCCGAGACGCAGGGTCTGGTCGGGCTGTTCCTGAACGTCCTGGCCCTGCGGCTGCGGCTGGACGGGGGGCCGACCGTACGCGAACTGCTCGGCCGCGTCCTGCGTACGGTCTCCGGCGGTCTCGCGCACCAGGACGTGCCGTTCGCCGACGTGGTCTCCGCCCTGCGGCGGGACGGCGGAAACCCTGCGGCCGCCTCGGTGGGGCAGGTGCTGTTCACCTTTGCGCACACCGCCCCGGTCCCGGACGCCCAGCCGCCGGAGTTCGTCCTCGAACCGCTCGTGGCGCACCGCGACAGCGCTCCGGCCGACATGGTCGTCGCCTTCTGGCGGACCGCCACCGGACTGAGCGCGGAAGTCTCAGTCGCGCACACGTTGTTGGACCCGGGCGGCGCTGCCCGCCTCGCCGAACGATTGCGCCTGCTGCTGGACGCCCTCGCCGCCCGGCCGAACGAGCGGGTGACGGACCTGGACCTCGCCACCGACGAGGAGCGCATGGCCGCATTGCGGTGGAGCGTCAGCACGCCCTCGCCATTCGACGCCCCCGACAGCCCGGACCGATGAGAGCACCGCACCGCCGTGCGGAGAACCGAGGAGAGGCCTGATGGACGCCGACGCCCAGGAGTACCGGGTCGTGGTCAACGCCGAGGAGCAGTACTCGATCTGGCCTGCGGACCAGGAGCTGCCCGGCGGCTGGGACGCCGTCGGCGTGTCCGGCGGCAAGCAGCACTGCCTGGACCACATTGCCGAGGTGTGGACAGACATGCGGCCGCTGTCCGTGCGCCGGCGGATAGCCGAACAGGCTGCTGCGGCAGGGAACAGCGTCCCGGCGGCGGACGAACCACAGGAGGAGGCGCAGGACGAGCCCCCCTCGCTGGTGTCCCGTCTCTCGGCGCGGGAGCACCCGGTCGAGGTGCGGTTGCGCGACGGCGAGGACCTCGCCGTGACCGCGGCCCGCGGCCAGATACGCCTGTACTTCCCCACCACGCAGGGTGGCACGGAACTGACGGTGCCCGTGGATCCCGCCGCCAGCGACCTGACCGCCGCGCGGTCCGGCGCTGATTCCGGAACGGTCCGATTCGTGGGCGAATTCGTACTCGACTACGAGCGGGTCCGCTGCGAGGCCACCGTGGAGCTGACGTCGTTGACCGGGTACGGCCGGCTGCGGCCGGTGCCGGATCGGGCGGCCCATGCCTGAGCGCGCGGACCCCGTACTCCCGGTCCTGTGGACAGACGGGCCCGCGACCACCGCGACCGGCGTCCCGGTGCACCCGGCGGCCGTCGGCGCCGGCGCGTTCGCCGCCGCGGTCCACGCCCTCGCGACCCGCTACTGCGGTGAGCCGCCCACGCGCCTCCTGGTCCGCAGCCCGGCCACGGGCACCTGGACCGCGGCCTCGGCCGGCGATCCCTGCCCGAACCCGACGATGGGCACTCTGCGCGCCGGGCTGTCCAGATCGGTCGGGGACCGTCCCGCGCCGGTGGCCGGCTCGGACGGAACGCCGGACGCGGTGTCCGAGGATGTCGTGGACGTGGCGCTCGGCGAGTACGTGACCCTGCGCTTCACCCCACACGCGGACAGCACCTGGACGGTGACCGCCAATTGCGCCGCGACACCCGCCGACCCCGGAGCGCCGGCAAGGATCGCCGACCACGTCGCCGCTTACCTGCTCGCTCCGGACAACACGCTCATCGGTTCCGTCGACCACCGCACCGATGCCGAGCGCGAGCTCTTGGCAGACGTCAACCGCACCCGTGTTCCGCTGCCGGAGACGGCCTGCCTGCACGAGCACATCGAGGCCGTCGCCCGGGCCATGCCGGACCGCGCCGCCGTGGAACAGGGCACGGACGTCCTCAGCTACGGGCGGCTCGACCGGCTGGCCGACGCGCTGGCCGCGCGGATCACTGCCTGCGGTGTGGGCCCCGGAGGGCGGGTCGGCGTCGCCGTCAGCCGTAGCGTCGAGCTGGTGATCGCGGCGTACGCCGTTCTCAAGGCAGGCGCGGCGTACGTGCCGCTCGACCCACTGCTGCCCGGCACTCGGCAGGAGACGCTGCGCCGCATCGGACGGGTGGACCTCGTGATCGCCGCCGGCGGCCGTCCCGTGGCCGGGCAGCACCGCACGCCGGTGATCGTCCTGGACTCCCCCGCCGACCTTCGGCCGGCGCCGCACGGGCCGCGGCCGCCCGTCCACGGGTCGGACCTCGCCTACGTCATCTTCACCTCGGGATCGGCCGGCAGCCCCAAGGCCGCGATGCTCGACCACGCGGGCCGTACCGCCATGCTCACGGATCTGAGCGCCCGGATCGCCCTCGGGCCCGGCGACCGGGTGCTGGCAGTCTCCTCTCCGAGCTTCGACATCAGCATCCTCGACCTCTTCTCGACGCTGATGGCCGGGGCCACTGTGGTGTTGCCCGACCTGGGCCGGGAGAACGACGTCCGGCACTGGACGGATCTGGTGGCAGAACGCGGCATCACGGTGTGGGAGTCGGTGCCCTCGCTGCTGTCCCAGTTCCTCACTGCCTGGCGGCCTGATCGCGGTGGCGTGGTGCGGGCCGTCCTGGTGGGCGGCGACTGGATTCCGATGGACCTGCCGGACGCCGTGCGGCGGGTGTTCCCCGATGCGCGGATCATCGGCATCGGCGGCGCCACCGAGGCCTCGGTCGCCAGCGTCACCTACCGCATCGAGCACGTCGACCCGGCCTGGCGGTCCATCCCGTACGGGCGGCCCATGGCCAACCAGACGGCGTACGTGCTGGACGCGTTCGACCGGCCCGCCGGCATCGACCAGCCCGGCGACCAGGTCCTCGGTGGTGTCGCCGTTGGCTGGGGCTACCTCGGTGACCCCGCCCTGACCGCGGAGAAGTTCCGCCCGGACCCCTTCAGCGAGGAGCCGGGGGCGCGCCTGTACCGCACAGGCGACTTGGTGCGGATGCGCGGCGACGGTGAGGTGGAGATCCTCGGCCGCATCGACCACCAGGTCAAGGTGGGCGGCGTGCGCGTCGAGCTCGGCGAGATCGAGTCCTGTCTGCGGGAGCACTCCGCGTTGCGCGAGGCGGTGGTGGTGCCGGTACGCGACGAGGCCGGCCGCGTCCAGGCCCTCGCGGCCTACGTCGTGTGCGCGCCGGGGGTCGCTGACGACGGGGAGGTGGCCCGGTCCGCGCGGGCGTACCTCGCCCAGCGGCTCCCGTCGAGCATGGTCCCGGCTCGGATCGAGGTCCTGCCGGAGCTGCCGGTCACCGGCAACCGCAAGATCGCGCGGCGCGAGCTGGAAACGCGGGCGGCGCAGGCTCGGCCGGCCGCGGCACCCGCACCCGCACCCGCCGGTCACGAGGTGCTGACCGCGCTGAGCGAGATCTGGTCGGAGGTGCTGGGCCTCAGCGAACCACCCACCGCGGAGCGGACGTTCGTCGGCCTGGGTGGCGGTTCGCTGGCCGCGATGCAGGTGGTCAACCGGCTGAACCAGCGGTTCGGCACCGACCTGTCCGCCGCCGACCTGCTGGGCGCGGACACGATGGCCCATCTGGCCCTGATCGTCTCCGACCGCATCGGCAGACGGCGCCGTCCGCCCCTGGTACGGCGCCGGTGACGCACCTTGGCACGCGTCCCCTCCCCTCGGAAAGGCAACGCCGGCGATGACGAGCTCCACCCGGTCATGGCCGGACAGTTACACCTCCACCGGCTTCACCGCCGCGAGGGTCGGCGGCCACCGCGCGACGGCGTACGCGGTGGCGCTCCACACGGTGTTCGACGCGGTGTGCCGCGACGGACAGGTGGCTGTCGCCGCTCCGGCCGGCGGGGACGTCCCCAACCCGACGGGCCGGACGGGACCCGCCCCCGCACCGCGCGGTACCACCCGGACCGGCCCGACCGCGATCGATCCGACCGGGGTTGAGCTCACCCGCATCGATCTCACCCGGCTCGACCCCGAAACGGCCACCCTCGCCGATCTGGCCGCCCTGCTGTCCGGCTCGCCACCGGCCCTGGCACCAGGAGCGGGACCGGAACCGTCGCATCTCGTGTCTACGCTGGCCGAACGGGACCACAACGATCTGATGGCAAGGCTGCGTCCCGCCACCGCCCTCCACATCGACGAGGCGGGAGCGCGGGTGACCTTGTCCGTCGCTGCGGGAGAGGACACTCAGGGCCTGCCCGCGCTGGTGGAACGCGCCTGGGCGCTCGTCACGGCGGACAGCGCCGGAGAGGAACTGCCGCTCCAGGACCTGCTGGCCCCCTGCGCCACCCGCCCGATACCGATCGCACCCGACGAACCGCCTCTCTTCATCGCCCGCTTCTCGGCGGTCTGCGCGGAACACCCCGGCCGGGTGGCCGTGTCGGAGGCCGACGGCGTCACCACGTACCGGGAACTCGAACGGATGGCGGATCTCGTCGCCGCGCAGTTCGAGGAACGCGGACTGGGCGCCGGCAGCCGCATCGTGTTGGTACCCAACCGTGATCGGGTCCTCGTGGTGGCGGTGGTGGCCGCATACAAGGTGGGCGCGACCGTGTCGGTGCTCAACCCGGCGTTGCCGCTTGACCACCTCGAACACTGCGTCGGCCTCGCCGGCGCCGACCTCGTCCTGGACCTGGCCGGCACGGGTGTCAGGGGAGCGGTGACCACGCTGACGACACAGGGGACGCCGGCAGCCCGATTCCACGACGATCGCCTCGGCCCGGACGACCCCGCCGTGCTGACGTTCACCTCCGGAACCACCGGGTCGCCCAAAGCCGTGCTCGGCCGCTACGGCTCGCTCACGTACTTCTTCGACTGGATGGACCGCGTGCTCGGGCCGCTCGCGGGCGCCCGATTCGGCATGTGCTCCAGCATCGGTCATGACCCGCTGCAGCGGGACATCATGACACCGCTGTATCTGGGCGGCACCATCTGCGTGCCGAAGGAGCGCGACCTCACCGACCCGGTGGCGCTGCCGCGGTGGCTGGCCGCTGCCGGTGTCGCGGTGATCTGTGTGAACCCCGCGGCCACGGCACTTCTCACCGGTGGCGGGCCAGGCACGCTCACCGGGCTGCGACGGGTGTTCTTCGTGGGCTCCGCGCTGACCCGGGAGCAGGCCCGTGGCCTGATGCTCGCGGCGCCCGGGGCCGAGCTGGTGAACCTCTACGGGTCCACCGAGACCCAGCGCGCGGTTGGCTTCTTCCGGCTGCCGGCCGCCGACCGGCTGGACCTCCTGCCGGCGGTGGTGCCGGTCGGCACCGGCATGAAGGACGCCGAACTCCTCGTCCTCACACCGGGTGGTCGGCGCTGCCTGCCTCTGCAGCGCGGCCAGATCGCCGTGCGCAGCCCCTACGTGGGCCTCGGGTACGCAGGTGATCCCGCGCTGACAGAGGCGAGGTTCCGACGCGACGTACCAGCGGGCGAAGCCGGTGTCCCGTTGTACCTGACCGGTGACATCGGATACATCTCCCCACGGCACGGCGTGGTGTTCGCCGGCCGGGAGGATGCCCAGATCAAGATCAACGGTCATCGGGTCGAGCTGACCGAGATAAGCGAGGCGTGCCGGCGCCACCCTCTCGTCCACGATGCCGCCTGCGTGGTGGTCGACGTGGACGGGCACCCCACGATCGTCTCCTTCCTGGTCCCGATCGATGACACGATCCGCTTCGAACCGGAGCGCTTCCGTGCAGCGCTCGGCGCGACCCGTCCGACCCACCTGCTTCCGCACCAGGTGCGGACCGTCCCGACCCTGCCGCTGACGGCCAACGGCAAACTCGACCAGGCCCAGCTCGTGGCACTGGCCCACGCTCCGGGCGGCGAGGGGAGAGGCGGCGACACGGGGGGTGACGAGCCGCCATCCACGCCCGGGCCGGAACGCCACGCCGAGATCCTGCTGGGCGAGTTCGTTCGTCGCCACACCGGCCTCGACCGGTTCCCCATGGACGTACCGCTGACGGCCCTCGGTGTCGACTCACTGCGGTTCGTCTCGCTTGTCAGCCGGCTCGGCAGCGGTTGGCGCACCCGGTACGGAAGTCGCCTCACGCACACCATGACCGCGGCCGAGCTGATCGCGGCGACGTCCATGGAGCCGGACGAGGACGCTCCCCTGTCAGGGTCCGGATCCGTCGTCGCTGCGGCCGCCTTCCCCTCAACGTACGCACCGGCGAGACCTCCCGAGCAGTCGTTGATTGCGCCACCCGCGGAGGTGTCCGTCGCACCGTACGCAAAGACGCCTGGGGGCCGGAGCGGACCGCAGCGCGTCCGTACCGCGTCGAAGGTCACCGAGACCACCGTCGAAGTGGACGGACGTCACCTGGAGCACCTCTGCTCCAACAGCTACCTGGGGTTGGGCGGTGACGCGGGCATCCGCCGCCGTGTCGCCGCGTTCGTGAACAGCGCGACCTCCCTGGCACCGCACGGTTCGAGCGCGATCAACGGGCACTCCCAGGAGCACGAACGGCTCGCGACACTGCTACGCCGGATCTTCCGCGCCGAGGCGGTCACGCTGTTCAGCTCCGGCTACCTGGCGAATGCCTCCGCCATCCCCCTGGTCGCAGGACCCGGCGGAACCGTTTTCGTGGACGAGCGCTCGCACCGCTCCGTGCTCGACGGATGCGTGCTCAGCGGCGCCGTGCTGCACGTCTATCGGCACCAGGATGTCGAGGACCTCGCCGCCCAGCTGAAGGCCCACGCCCCAGGCCCTGGCAGCGTCATCACCGCCGAGGCACTGTCCGGCAGCACGGGTGGCATCGCCGACCTGCCCGGGCTGGCGTCCTGCGCACGGGACTTCGGCTGCACCCTGTACGTCGACGAGGCGTCCTCCCTCGGCCAGATCGGGCCGACGGGACGGGGGATCGAGGAGCATTTCGGCATGACCGGGTGCATTGACGTACGGGTCGGATCGCTGGGGAAGGCTCTGGCGTCAAGCGGCGGGTTCGTCACGTGCGGTGGGCGCCTGGCCGAACGGCTGCGCGGCGACCGTGGCGCGGTGTTCTCGACCCCGATCTCCCCCATCGGCGCGTTCGTCGCTGCGGAGGCCGCGGCAACGCTCCTCCGGGACGGCGCCGGGCTCGTCGGCCGGCTCCGTCGCAACGGCGACCGCTGGCGGGAGGCCCTGCACGCCGAAGGGTTCGGGACGGGGGCGTCGGCCGCGGCGATCGTGCCCCTCGGGGCCGGCGGTGACGACGCGGCCGACCGGTGGTTCTCGGCGGCCCTGGACGCCGGCCTCCTTACGGTGCCACTCAGCGGCACATGGGGCACGGGGATCGGCGCGCTGCGCACCGCCGTCACCGCTGCCCACGACCCGGATGGCTTTCCGGCCCTCGCCCGCCGGCTGCGCGCGGCCGCGGCCGCCGCCGGCATCGCCCCGCCGACAGACAGGAACCACGATGGCTGACCCGTATGCGACCAGCCGCGGTTATCTCGTAGTGGGCGGTACCCACGGCATCGGGGAGGCGACAGTCCGTCTGCTCGCCCAGGAGATCACCCACACGGTGGTCTTCTGCGGGCGGGACAAGGACGCGGGCACCCGGCTCAGCAACGAACTGTCCGCCGGCAACACGCACTTCGTCCCGGTCGACATCACCGTGGATGAGAGCGTCGACGCCCTGTTCGACGCGCTGCCCGGCCTGCTTCCTCACTTCGACGGCGCGTTCAACTCCGCTGGGGTGATCGGGACCGACACGATCCTGCGCGGCACCCGCTTCCACGACTCGGAAGAGGGTCACTTCGACCAGGTCTTCGCTGTCAACGTCAAGGGTATGTGGCGCTGCCTGCGGCACGAGCTGCGGCTGATGTCCGCCGCGAGGGGCGGAAGCATCGTCAACTGCGCGTCGGTGGCCGGGCTGCGTGCCGCTGACAGCCTGTCGGTGTCCTACACGGCGAGCAAGCACGCGGTGATCGGGATGACCAGGGCACTGGCGGCTGAGTACGCACGTGACGGCGTCCGGGTCAATGCCGTCTGCCCAGGTGTCATCGATACCCGGATGCTGGGCGGCCTGCGCGACCGCCTTCTCGTGGACCTACGCCGAAAGAACCCGGGCGCATCCGTCGGCAGCCCCGCACAGGTTGCGGAGGCTGTGGCCTTCCTGCTGTCGGAACGGTCCTCCTACGTCAACGGAACGGCCCTGACCGTGGACGCGGGCGGCTTGCACGGGGCGCTGTGACGACACGTTCCGACGCGTCACTCCTCCCCGGTCCGCCTGGCGGCCGGTGGGCCACCGGTCACGGAGTTCGGCGATGTCCCCGTTGGTGCGACCGTCTCAGCGAGTCAGGCGGCCGGTCGGGCGCGGATCGAAAGGACCGCAGGGGCGACCCGGCGGGTGCGCGAGGACTTCAGCGCCCGCGCCAGCGCGGCCCGTTCCTCCCGGCTGTCCGCCAGTGCGCACCCCGGGCGAATGCGGAGCCGTTCGATAGCCTCGGCGGTGATCGTCAGTGCGGGGTCCTCCACCTCGCGCACGTCGACGACCACGGGCGCGTGCCCGCCGGTCCATTGGCCCACCACGTCGCGGGCACCTTCCGCACGCTCGGGGACGGGGATGATGACCAGCACCTCGGCCAGACCGCCTGGCGCCGCAAGAGCCCGGGGAAGGTGTTCGATCAGCTCCTCGATCAGGCCTGCGGTGTGCAGCCGGGACACCCCCTGCGACACCGCGGAATCGTCGTTCCGGGACGGGGCGTTGAAGAGCAGATGGTCGGCCGGGCCGAAGTCCTGCCGGCAGGCGCGGAAGTCGCTCACGTCGAAAGCCGCCTCGCACCCCGCAAGCAGCGCATTGGCCTTCGCGTAGGCGACGGCGCGCGGATCGATGTCGATGCCGCGCACGCTCCGGTATCCACGAGCACGGGCAAGTGCGAGCACCCCGCAACCTGTTCCGACGTCGAGCAGCCTTCCGCCGCGAGCGGTCGTGTGCTCAAGGAGGCACAGAGTGCTCGCATGCGGAGGCATCACGGGCCCGAAGTCCCCTTCGGCACCCCTGGACACGACGACCGGGTATCCGTCGGACTCGGGCAGGCACGCGAAGATCCGGTCGGACAGGTAATAGGAAGTACCCAGCGGCGAGATGGAAGCCCGAGCCCGCACACTCCCGCCGACTTCGTACACGAGGTCGAGGGTCTGCAGCAGGGAACGTATTGTGTACGTCAGCCGACGCTCGTAGATGCCCAAGGAGACCTCACCGTTCCTGAGGAACAGCTCGGCGAGGGCCCCTGCCCCGGTGTCGGTGAATTCTCCCGTCCGATCGCGGGCCGCCAGGGCGTACATCGCGGAGTTGCTCAGCAGATCCGTGTCGTCCGCGGCACCCATGAACCGTGCGGTCGAGTCGGCGTCGAACTGATGGAGCCGGAGCTCCGCGTCCAAATCGCGCAGCAGTGACGCCGGGCCCGGCGCCTGGTGGACCACTTCACCGGACCAGGGAAGAACCACGAAAACCCTCCGCTTCCCCGCCCGACCGAATCACCGTCGTCGACCCGCAGCCACCGCGCAGCGAAGCACCTCGCCCCACCGGCCGCCCAAGAGTCCGGTCGGTCCGAGGGCAGGCGTCCATGTGCACGTGGTCGTGGACACGGCACGTCAGCTCCGCTCCCGCCGCAAGGGCAGAACCCCGCTGAGAGCTGCGGTGCCCAGCGGGATGCGCTGGAAAACCTCCGTACCTCAAGCGGCAGATGCTGGTCTGCTCGCAGGAAGGAAGTCGCTCCAGTGGCCGGCCGGGAACAGTTCCTCGGCCAGTTGGAGCAGTTGTATCGGCTGCTTCTGCAGGCCGGTGACGATCAACGTCCGATGTCTGTCCCAGCAGACGAGCCGTTGCTGAAAGAGCAGGTGAAGACCCGCAACGTCCATGAACACAGCGTCCCGCAGGTCCCAGGTCACCTGCCTGACGGACTGCGGAAGCTCCTGCTCGGCGGCGAGGAGGCCGGGCAGGGTGTCGAAGTCGATCTCGCCGCTCGGGCTTATGACGGCTGCGACGCCGTCCTTCGACGTGGTGATGAGCACAGTGGGCGCCCCCTTGGGGGTCATGAGCCCAAGGTCACTGGGGCGCCGTCAACAGCGACCCGGCAGCGATGGCGGGACCGAATGCCCGTGGTGGGGGCTATGCCCGGGACCCGTAACCAGCCCTCCCGCACCACGCGGCAGGACACCGGCCAATCTCTCCGTCCAACCATCGTTGCACAGCGACAACCTTTCGAACAGACCGCGTCATCGCCGCGACCTCGCGCCCGAGGTCAGCCAAGAGGCCATCGTCTCGGCCTGATCGCCGTTGGCGGGGGCGACTTCGAACCCCGGGGGGACGCCGGTGACGGGTCTTCCAACGGCCGTCGCAACGGACGGGCGGTCAGAAGGGCTCGGCGACGATCCAGTGCTCGACCAGGCGGCCGTCGACGACGCGGACCATGTCCATGCCGGCGATCTCGAACCGCTGTCCGGTCGGGGGCCGGCCGAAGAAGTCTCCGGTGTGGGTGCCGGTGATCCGGTAGCGGTTGGCCACCCACTCACCGTTCTCGATGCATTGCAGCGCGGTGACCGCGAAGTCGGGAACCCCGGCGAGGATCCCCTCCCACTTGTGGCGCCACTGCGCCCGGTCGGACTCGACACCCTGGTCGAGCGAGCGCGGGGCGATGTGCCGCAATGCCGCGTCGAAGTCGCCGGCGGCCCGCAGGGTGTTGATCGCGCGGACCACCTCAGCCGGGCTGGAAGACGTCATGGGTGATTCTCGACTCTCTGAAAGCGGGGAGTCTCCCCGGATCGCTGTTCGTGGCACGATACGGGGAGCTTCCCCGGATTGGCAAGGAGAGTGACGTGGCCGACCAGCCCGCCCGCAAGGACGCACGACGCAACCGGGCGCTGTTGCTCGAGACGGCGACGCAGGTCTTCCACGACGCCGGCGCCGATGCTCCCCTCGACGTGATCGCCGTACGGGCCGGGGTCTCGAACGCCACGCTGTACCGGCACTTCCCGACCCGCCGCTCGCTGCTCAGCGCGGTTTACGCGCAGACCATCGACGCACTGTGCGCCGAAGCCCGGACGCGCGTCGAGGACGGTGACCACGACGACGCCCTGTTCGACTGGTTCGGCATCGTCGTGGAGCACATGCAGGCCAGCCGCGGCCTGCGCGACACCCTCGTCGCCGCCTACGCACTCGTGCCGGAGGAACCAAAGGCCGAGGTGGACGAGTGGCACGAACGCATCCGCGTCACCGCCGCGCCGCTGTTCACCCGGGCGCTCGACCGTGGCCGGATCCGCCCGTCCCTGCAATGGGCCGAGGTCCTGGCCCTGGTCACCGCCGTGGCCGGCGCCGCCGGCCCGGACCGCACGGCCGCGGGCCGCATGCTCGGCGTCGTCGTCGCCGGCCTCCGCGCACCCGGGTCCACGGCGCCCCGCCCCGTGTCCCCGCACTCGTCGCCGCGCCCCTGCCGATGAAATCCACCCGAATGTTCAGCGCGGACAGCGGCTGCCGTGCACAGGTGGGTAGCCGCACGACCGGACGGGAGTTCCTGTCCGGTCGTGCGGCGGGGTGAGGATCAGCCCAGGGAGAGGGCCCAGACGTGAAGGGCCGGGTTGCCTGCGGCGAGGGCGCCGACGGCGGGGAGGGTGACAGAGGCGAGGGTTTTGCCGGGGTCGACGGGGACGGTCGCGGAGAAGATGTCGGCGGAGTGCTGGTAGCTGGTGTTGCCCGGCCGGTTCTGGTAGGCCGAGTTGACTGCCACCGCGCCACCGGCCGGTGGATCGGTGGAGAACCAGTCGGGTGCGGTGAGGGTGTAGCTCTGGGTGGTGCCGTCGGTGTAGGCGAGGGTGCCGGTTCCGGTGGCCGAGCCGTAGTCGCCCGAGATGAGGAAACCGAGCGTGGACCCGGAACCGCTGAAGGTGATGATCTGGCCGTTGGCGACCGTGTTGTCAGGGCTGCCGGCCGCCACCTCGGGCATCGTGAAGTCGACGCCCGAGGAGGATACCTTTGCGCCCGGCGCCGCTCCGGCGTCGTCCAGGGCGGTCTGCGAGTAACTGGCCTGGCTGCCGTCGTAGTTGCCCACGTCGGTGTTGTCGTCGGCGGTGATCCCGACGTTGTCGAAGCTGGCGGCCAGGGAGGCCGCGCGGACCGGCGGGTCGATTCCGATCTGGACCGGCCCCAGGTGTTTGGCGGTGGTCGCGGCGGTACCGGTGACTCGGGCGAACGGATAGCCGGTGGTGGGTGCGGCGGTGTCCTCGATCAGGTAGGACGTGCCGGCCCTGACCGGCAGGGTGAAGGTGGTCGCCGTGGTGGGCCCCGTCACGAGGGCCCCGTTGGAGCCGTTGACGACCTTGACGGCGTGGCCGGACTTCCCGGCCCACGGGTTGCGGACGGTCATGGGGCCTGTCTTGCCGGCGACCAGTGCCGCGGTGGTGAGCGTGCCGTTCTGCACCTGCACGTCGACCTTGGAGCCGTTCTGCACGTACACCGTGCCGGAGACGTTCCAGTCCGACGGCCAGGCCGGCGCGAATCGCAGGGTGCCGTCGTAGTCGGTGGCCAGCGCCTCGTTCAGGGCGGTGCCGACCGTTGCCGACTGCTCCAGGTAGGGCTCGTCACCCGGGGCGCCACCGAACGCGCTCGACGTCCCGGCCATGTAGGCCTGGTACCGCTCGGTGATGCTGACCAGGTCCGTCCGGACCTGGTCGGCCAGACCGAGGCGGGCCGCGTCGACGGCGTCCATGCTCCAGTCGCCGCCGTTGTTGGGACGGCTGGTGTAAGTGCGGGTGGCCAGCGCGGTCAGTGAGGAGTCGTCACCGATCAGGCCGTAGGGCCAGACCGGCTCCAGGCCGATGTTCTCGCCGTTGTTCAGGGCGGCTGCGGGCTGGTAGGAGTCGGAGATGACATCGGTTCCGGCGGCGTCGTCCGCAGGGGTCAGCAGCTGGGTGTGCGTTGCCGCGTCGGTACGGGCGTAGGGCTCGATCTCGGCCTGTGCCTTCTTGAGCTCCGTGACCAGGCCGGCGTCCTTGTGCAGCAGCTCGGCTGCGGCGACGGTGGCCGGGAACAGCGCGGCGTCGGCGGCCAGGTCGGTGGTCGGGTCCGAGACGTTCCACTGGGTCTCGTGGGCGTTGGCGGTGGCGTGCAGGAAGCCGTCCGATCCCACGCTCTGGTAGGCCAGCAGGAAGGTGGCGGACTGCTTCATCAGCGGGTAGTACCTCTGCAGGAAGGGCAGGCTCTTGGTGTCCAGGTACTGCTGCCATGTCCACAGCGCGATCTCGGCGCCCGACGTGATCGTCTCGGCGTTGTAGTCGGGGGACGCGGCCAGGCTGCAGGAGGCGTTGCCCGTGCCGCCCGAGTACCAGCCGTTACCGTTGAAGCGCATCGTCTCCGGGACGCACGCGCCGGGCTTGCCGCCCATCTGGGCGCTGGTCCAGGACTCAATGGCGGGCAGGTCCTTGAGGTACATGTCGAAGGTCGGGATGTTCTCCGCGAAGTTCCCGGAGCTCATGTTCGTCGCGATCTCGGCGCGCAGGTTCCACAGCCAGAAGCCCGCCGGGTACCAGTCCTGGTGGTCCTGGTCGAAGTTGAACATGTCGGCCACACCCGCCTGGCTGCCTCCGTACTCGCCGCCCATGGAGGCGGCCTCGCTGTAGAGGTAGAGCGTCCGGAGGTTCTCCATGTACGCGCCGGAGCCGTCGGCGGAGGAGATCTCCATCAGGCCGGTGCTGTTCCAGAAGGAGTTCCAGTGCCCGGTCTGGGCCCTGAGCAGCGATGCCTTGGGGGTGGTGGCGTCGGAGCGGAGCAGATGTGACGCGGTGGTCGCGGCGTCACCGCCGGTCCAGTGGGGCGCGCCGACCACGACCCGGAACGAACCGTCCGGGTGGGGCTTGAAACGCACCTGTACCGAGGTGGGGTCGACCACCGAGGCGGCCACGTCCTTGCCGCCGGCGGTGATCGCGGCGAGCGAGCCGAAGGTCCTGCCGGAACTGCCCAGGGCGGTGTTGTCGACCCAGGTCTCCGCGAGCGTGCCGGTCCCGCCGGACGCCGCCGCAGTAGGCGTGCGTCCTGACCACAGATGGACCGTCGCGGTCTGCGCCGCGGCCGGGTCGGCGCCGGTCACGTCGACGACCAACTCGTCCTTGTTCGAGGCCACCCAGACCTTCGCGGTCATACCGCCGCCGGACTCCCGGAGCACCCCGTCGTAGATGTCCAGAGTCGCTGTGAAGTCCGGTGCCGAGGTCATCGCGGCCAGCCCGGGGATCTGGACCTGGCCGGGTGACTTGCGGTCGGGCATGGTGTCGCTGCGGTTGAGCTGGGCGGTGAATCCGCCGGCCGACCATGCGGCGACGCCGAGGGTACCGTTGCCGAGCGGCAGGTACTGGGTGTCGGCGGTGTTGGCGCGGCCGATCACCACGTCGGAACGGCCGACGATGCCGGCGACGTTCTCTGAGAACGCCCCGTTCCGCCAGGCGGTGCTGAGCGAGGCCGCGTGCGCGGTCGTCGTGGGGCCGACCGCGAGCGTCAGGGCTGCGGCCAGTCCTGCGGTGACCGTCGCGGCGACCGCACGCTGCAGCGTGGTCCTTGGGAACACTGAACTCTCCTAGGGTGGGAAGGAAGCAACACGGCGAGCGGTGAGAACGTCGGAGGCGAGCCGTCGCGAGGCAGCCCTCGGATCGCTTCCGTTCCGCGCGCGGTCGATGGGCGGAGCACGGTGACGTGGTGCCGTACAGGGGACTGACTGCTGAGCCACGGGCGGAGAACGCGCGGCAGGCGTTCTCACTCTTTCGTTGCGCCCCGCCTCATACCTTCGCTACGTCCGCGAAGCCGCCGCCGCGCCGCGGTGGATGATCGTCGCGGTGAGCAGGAGCGGTGACGTGCCGGGCTTCCAGCAGCGTCCTCGCGTGGTCACCGCGCATCCGACCCCTTTCGCCTCGTTGGCGATGGCCGTCTGCCAGGCGGGCAGGGTGGAGGTCAGCGACGTGCCGGCGGTCAGCGCGGGCAGCACCACACTGGACCAGGCGGTGGCGTCGCTGAACTTGGTGTTCGACCAGCCGGTCGACACCTCGTCGGCGGCGGTCCTGAAGGCACTGCTGACATCGGCGGCGAAGTACGCCTCGTTGGCCGGGTTCGCCAGCCACGCGTCTCCGGAGTGCCTGCGAGGTCCGCGCTACGAGGCGGACGACGCCTGCTGTTCCGACGGTTGCGGACCGGCAGGTGCCGGTTTGGTGCTGACGTTGAACACGCGGTCACGGATCCTGCGCTCGAACTGATGCTGCGTGGTGTCGATATGGGCGGTCATCAGCTCCGCCGCGGACTCGTCGTCGCCCATTGCGATGGCCTGGGTGATGGCGATGTGCTGGTCCGCCGCGACTTCGAGCGAGCCGGGCAGGTCCCCGTGGAACAGCAGGACGTCCGACTGCGACAACAGCCGACGGATGTTGGCCACGCTCGACCGCAGAAAGAGGTTGTGGGCGGCGTTGCCGACGCACTCGTGGAACAGGGCGTCGACCCGGGCGAACTCCTGGGCGTCGACCGTCTTTCCGGCAGCCAGCGTCAGTTCGGCGTTCTCCCTGATCGCCCGCACCTCGATGGGGGTGGCGAGGGTCGCGGCACGCCGCGCCGTCTCCGACTCGATCAGCCGCCGGTAGTCCAGCAGCATCAGCACATGCTCCATGCTGGTGGGCTGGAAGTGCGCCAACTGATCATTGGCCAACTCCCCCGGCGAGGCGGCGACAAAGATGCCGGCCCCCTTACGGACGCTGAGCCTGCCCATCGCTGCCAGGACCTTGACCGCCTCCCGGGTGACGTTGCGCGTCGCACCGAGGATCTCGGCCAGGCCCTGTTCGGTCGGCAAGCGGTCGCCCGGCATCAGGTTCTGCTCGACGATGTAGCCCAGCAGCTGCTCCGCGACCAGCTCGTAGCCCGGACGGTAACGCTCCGCCGCGTCGTCCGCCTCTCCCCTGCCTGCGCTTGCAGTCACGGCATCCCCTTGCGATCGGATGAACCAGATCTATTCGGGACGCCACTATGGCAGCAGCCGATCCGCAGGGGAAGACTCGTGCCGAACTCCCGTGATGGTGCGAGCAATAGGCGAGGCAAAACGGTACAGATATCCACATCTGCAGGGCTCGTTGTGCGGGATACATGTGGTGGTTCGGGTCAACCGAGCAGAGCCACGCGGGAGACGCATCGCGAGGAGGCGGCGCGGTGATGCGCCCCCGTACCGGGCAACCACCGGCCGCAGCGGCGTGCGGCGTGAGTGGCACCGGCTCCTCGCTGGACATCGCACCCAGATCATCGATCCAGCAGATCAGAGTCATTAGCATCTGAAGTCTTCAAGATCCGCCACGATAGATCTGTTCCATTATCTTGACAGAGGCCGACCGCGGTGGAACCTTCTGTGGTCAATGGCGTTCTGACAGCGATATTGGTCCGACTTCGAGCCGCCTTCGGATCTAAGAACGAGAGTCATCAGCAGGATGACCTCCCCCACAGATCCGTTCTTTCACCCTGACGGGCATTGATCATGGTGGAACGCTCCAGCATGCCCTGACAACGATGTCAGAACGACTCCGATCCCCCACTCAAAAGGAGCGTTGAATGCGCCGAACACCCGAAGACCCGAGCGCGAAGATCCCCAGGCAACGAAGAATCGACGCCCCACGCCGGACCGTCCTCAAGCTGCTGGTCCGGGCGCTGACCGTGGTCGGCCTGCTGGCGGCCTCCCTGCTCGCCGGCGGTGGCGCCGCGCACGCCGACTACACCGCCTCCAACCTTCCGGACTGGGCGATCGGCCCGTTCACCCGGCAGCCCCAGCCCGACCCGGCACCGGTGCTGAGCCCGACCGGCACCGGCTGGGAGTCGGCGCACGTCTTCAATCCTGGAGTGGTCTACCGCAAGGGCCGGTTCCAGATGCTCTACCGCGGCAACGGCGGCGGACCGGACCAGATCGGCCTCGCCACCAGCAAGGACGGGCTGAACTTCACCCGGAACGCCAACAACCCGGTGATCACCGACAATGTGCTGCCCTACGAGAGTGGCGGCGTCACCGACCCGCGGCTGTACGAACTCCACGGTACCTACTACAGCTTCGAGGCCGCCTACGACTGGTCCAACAGTCCCCCGCAGACCATCATGGAGACCACCTCCACCGATCTGGTGCACTGGACCAAAGCCGTGCCCATCGTGCAGACGAACTACGACCCGGCGGTCGTCACCGACAGCAATGACACCCCCGTGCTGATGCCCACCCCGTACGGTCCCAGGTACGTCATGTACTACGGCGACGGCGATCCGGCCAAGGGGCGCTTCATCGCCTACTCGACCGACATGAAGACCTGGACCCACAGGACCCCGATCAACATGAACTTCCCTGAGAACTACAACCCGTGGGAGATCTGCGTAACGGTCACGGACTACAAGACGGTCAAGGACGGCCCGGTCAACCACAACATCAACATGTTCGTGGCCGGCGGGCTGATGTCGAACGGCCGCTGGTACTACGCCATCAGCGAGGTCGAGTTCTCCGGGAAGAACCCCACCCAGCAGATCGGCCAACTGACCGACACGGCCCTGAGCCCGGCCACACCTTACGAGATCAGCGGGGGTACCCCGAACACCGAGTTCATGAACTCGATCCTGTTCCACAACGGCCAGTGGTACATGTACTACGGCGCTTCCGACAACGTGATCGCCCTGGCCACCTCACCGCTGCGGACCAGCAAGCAGGCGCCGTTCGGTTCCACCGGTTTCGAGACCGGCCAGCGGCTACCGGACTGGGTCGACAAGATCGACGACAACGGCGGTCAGAGCGGCGGGATCAGCAATGTCGTTCCCTATCCAGGATTCGGCCTGACCGGTCCGGAAACCGGCTTGAGACAGGAGACCACGCACACCGGGACCAACGCCCTGCTGTACTCCGGTGCGGCGACCGGCGCACCCACCGACTACGCCTACACCGAGATCTTCGACACGTCGGCCCATCCACCGAAGATCGACGCCAACACCACGCTGTCGTACTGGATCTATCCGCAATACACGGACAACAGCACGTGCATGGCGCTGGACATGGTCTTCCGCCACGGTAAGGCGCTGCGAGATCTCGGCGCCGTCGACCAGAACGGCAACAAACTGAACCCGGCCGGTCAATGCGGCCATCTCGTGCTGAATCAGTGGAACCTGGTCACGGCAAAGATCGGCGCGGTGGCCGCGGGCGAGACTCCGGAACGTATCGACCTCGGCTACGACCAGCCCGGCGGCGACGGCAGCTACCGCGGCTACCTCGACGACATCAGCATCAGCGGCTGATCCCGGTCGAGGGCTGACCCCAGCCACTCACTGATCCCGGCTGCAGCCTGTAGTGCGCATGGGCACCACCATGCGGACTGCAGGCTGCGTCAGCAGGACCACCGACGCCACGGGAATCCGGCGATCCGCGCCCGGTGGCAACCGCCGCGACTGCATCCGCACGGGGCGCGGTCCACGATGCGGCCCGGTGGATCGGCGCCTCAGGTCGCGGCTCCGGCCGGCGGCAGAAGCAGCTCCGCCCAGATCGTTTTCCCCGAACGCCCGTAGCGGCTGCCCCAGCGGCGCACCAACTGGGCGACGATGAACAGTCCGCGCCCGCCCTCGTCCGTGGACTGCGCACGGCGCATGCGCGGCTGGGTGTTGCTCGTGTCGGTGACCTCGCAGACGAGAACATCACCACGGATGAGCCGCAGGCCGATCGGGCCGCCCCCGTAGCGGACCGCGTTGGTGACGAGCTCGCTGATGACGATCTCCACGTAGAAGGCCAGATCGTCGGCGCCCCAGGCGGAGAGCTGACCGGCCGCCAGCCGCCGCGCCTCGGCGGGTGCCCGGTCGTCCGCCGGGAGTTCCCAGAAGGTCGTGTCCACGGGCGTTACCTCGCGGGTCCGGGCGAGCAGCAGTGCCGCGTCGTCCGTCGGACGGGCCGGCAGCAGCGCAGCGACGTCTCGGCCCAGTTCCCGCAGCGGGACATCCGGCCGCTGGGCCTCGCCCAGCCGCCGCAACAGAGCCCGCATGCCGTCCTCGATGTCGCGGCCCCCCTGCGTCACCAGCCCGTCGGTGTAGAAGGCAAGGACACTGCCCGGCTCCACGGTGAACTCCGCCGTCTCGAACGGCATGCCGCCCACCCCCAGCGGCGGACCGGGGTCCAGGTCCACGAAGCTCACCGATCCGTCGGGCCGGACCAGGGCGGGCGGCGGATGCCCGGCGCTGGCGAGGTTGCACAGACGGCTCACCGGGTCGTACACGGCGTACAGGCAGGTGGCACCCGCGGTGTCCTCCGGACCGCCGCCGGTCGTCGCCTCGCGCTCCGCGGACTGCCGCGAGACCAGGTCGTCGAGCCGCGCCAGGAGCTCCCCCGGGTCCAGGTCGAGGTCGGCGAAGCTCTGGACCGCCGTTCGCAGCCGGCCCATCGTCGCCGCGGCCCGCAGGCCGCGCCCCACCACGTCTCCGACGACGAACGCCGAACGGAACGACGACAGGGGCACGGTGTCGTACCAGTCCCCACCCACGCCGGTCTCCGCCGCCGCCGACACGTATGTCCCAGCGACCTCCGCCGCTGCCGTGCGATCCCGGGACGGTGGCAGGAGGCTGCGCTGCAATGTCAGCACCGCCCGGTGCTCCCGGGCGAACTGCCAGCCGTTGCTGATGTTCAGGGCCGCGCTGGGTGTCAACTCGGTGATCAGCGCCAGATCCTCCTCGTCGAACGGCGCCTCCGACTCCGCCCGGGACAGGCTCAGTACCCCCAGCAGGCCCTCGCCGCCGGCCAGCGGGGCGACGATCGCGGACCGCGCGTCCGGCGGGAAGACCGCCCGGAGGTGCCGTGCCCGCACCCCGACGTCGTGGTCCGGCAGCGGCAGGTCGTTCAGGAGAAACGCCTCTCCGCCCCGCAGACGCCGCATTCGCGGGGTGTCGGGCGCGCGGCCGATGGCCCGGCCACGGCGCCCGGGGTCCACCCCTGCCCTGCCGGGCGCCTGCGCTCCCGCCGCCTGACGCTGCCGCGTCGGCCACGGCTCGTCCGGACCGGGCATCTCGGCCCCCTCGAAGACCTCCTCCACGAGATCGACCGCCGCCCACGAGGCGAAGTCCGGCACCAGGACATCCACCAACGCTTCCGCGGTACGTGTCGCGTCCAGCGGCGCCGCAGCCGCCGTGACGGCCCGGTGCAGCAGGTCCATGCCCAGCCTCGATCGGTGCAACTCCGTGACGTCGCGGCAGACGCTGGCCACACCGATGGGCCGCCCGTCCTTGGCGGTCATCCGGAACGCGGAGAAGGAGAGCGCCGTACGACCGCCCGGCGCACCACTACGCCGCATGGAATGCTCCCAGCCGATCATCGCGGTGCCCGTCCGGGCGACCTCCCGCAGGCGCTCCTCCAGTGCCGCGGCATCACGCGGGTCGTAGATGTCCGGCAGCCTGCGGCCCGTGACATCCCCCAACGAGGCGGCTGCCCGGCGGATCGTCAACTCCATGTCGTAGACGATGAGCCCCGGCCTGCTCTCCTTCAGCAGCGCGCGGACCAGTGCTTCGTCGACGCGCAGGTTCTCCACCGCTGCGGCCCGATGGATCAGGACCAGCCACCGCCCGCCCTCGGCGAGCGGGGACCCGAGGTCGGTGATGCCCAGATACGCCTCGACCGGCCTGCCGGAGCCGTCGAGCAGCCGGACCTTCCCACCGCCGTCCGCCAGCAGGACCTGCCAATCACCGGCGTGGGCGAGCAGCGCGCCCACCCGGCTGCCCACGACCTCGCCGGCGGGTCTGCCCAGCAGGAGTTCGGCCTCACCGCTCCACGCCGTGAAGGTCCCGTCACTGTCCACGACGGCCGCCACGGCACCGTCCGGTGCCTGGTCGGGTCCGCCGTACAACGAGCCCATTGCGCCTCGCTTCGCCGCTAGGGGACGGTCCTCCGAAAGGAAAAGATCCCTCGAAGCCCATTTTATGGCCATTTCGGCGACGGTGGCCCGGCCACGCACGGTGGCGATCCCGCATTTTCCGCACGTGTTCGGGTAGCCGTCGTGCCGCCCGGGTCGGACCCGGGCGGCACGACGGCTGACATGCGAAACTACTGGGGCTTTTGACCCGCGTGGCTGAACGAGAAGTAGTCGATGTTGCCGAATCCGGGCTGTCCACCGGGGGCGACGAGGAAGACGCTGTGGTGTCCACTGGTGGGCGTGATCGATGTGGACTGGACGGAGAGGGTGTCGAAGCCGCCGGTGCCCGCGACGGAGAGCACACCGATCAGCGGTCCGGTGACGGAGTCGAGATGGATCTCGATGCCTTCATCGGCGTAGGAGTCGTCCACGCCGGCGAACGCGGTGAACAGGTTCGCGCGGGTGCCGAAGTCGACGTTGTCGTACCCGATCCAGTCTCCGCCGTCGAAGCTGCCGACGACGGTGCCCGTGCCCGCGGCGTGCGTGCTGACGCCGCTGCCGGAGGTGTACGACTCGGCTTCCACCTTCTGGCCGACCCGGCCGGCGCCTGCGACCCACTTGGGGGCTCCGTACTGGTAGGCGCCGAGGCTCGGCTGCGGGTCGGTGGAGCCGTCCGTCGCCGGTGACCAGACCACTCCCGCGTTGCGGGCCGGTGAGTCCGCCGTGAGCGTGAAGTCGTCCGCGGCCGGGTTCGTGAAGTGGGCGGCACTGACGGGAGTGAAGTTGTTCGAGTTCGTGATCCCCGGATCGGTGCCCGTGACACCGATGTTGTTGACGATGTCGGTGTCGGAGTACGTGCCGCCGAAGGTACTGGCGACGTTGGTGTCGGTGCCGGAGGTGTTGTTGTAGATCCGGTTGCCCGAGGTGCTCTGTCCATTGGGGTTGATCAGGACGGCGCCGTAGGTGGTGCGGTTCCAGGCGACGTTGTCGTACACGGTCGCGTTGTAGGTGCTGTTGTCGAGATAGACGCCGGGCGCCGGCGCGGTGTGGGCGAACGGGGACGGGTCGTGGAACTGGTTGTGGTGAATGACCGTGGTCGCCATGTTCACCGAGCAGCAGACGTAGACGGCGCCACCGTCGACGACCAGATTGTCGTAGTCGGACAGGTCGTTGTAGGCGATGGTGTGGCCCGGCGCGCTGGCTCCGGCCACCTTGTTGTCGATGTTGATGTCGCTGCGACCGGAACCCTCGATCGTGTTGTGAGTGATGCTCTGGTCCGCGCCCAGGACGTTGATGCCCGCCGCGTAACTGCCCAAAGTGTCCACATGCAGGATCGTCGTGTTCGTCACGGTGTTGCCGGAGTCGAACATGGCCACGCCGTTGCCGGTGCTGCCGTCGATCAGGCTGTTGCGGATCACGTTCCCGTGCCCCTTGAGCAGGATGCCCGACGTGGTCTCACCGGCGGTCAGGACAGCGCAACCATCGGGCGCGGTCACCATGTTCGGGTCGGGGTCCAGCTGCGCGTCGGCGGATATGTCATGTGCGACGAGCCCGTCGAGGACGTCGCCTGTCGAAGTCGAGGAGGTCCGGGCGGTCGCGCCGCGGATGCCCAGGCCGAGGACGGAGATGTGCGAGCGGCCGGTGAGGTCGATGGCGACGGCACGCTGCTTCGCCTCCACGGAACCGGCGGAGGGCTTCGAACCGTCGGGCGAGTACAGGTACAGCGTGTGGCTCGACGTCTGGTAGAACCACTCGCCGGGCCGCCCGAGGAGTTCGATCTTGCCCTTCAGGGAGTAGTCGGTGCTCTGGTTCGGGCTCAGCCCGACGCAGGTGGGCAGGCCGGCCGCGGTGATGCTCCCGACCTGTGAGTCGCTGACGGTGCCCGTTTCACTCACGAACCAGTTGTGCGCGGTGAGCTGCGCACCGGTCCAGAAGCCGGCGGGCTGCGTGAGGGCGGTATCGGAGAGGCTGTCGGTGGTACCGGACTGGGCGGAGGCCAGCTTGGGCACGCTGACGTCACCCCCGGGGTAGGGCCACTGGGCTTCGGTCTGCTGCGCACCGTCCAAGAACACCTGGTTGCCGGACAGGCCGGGGTTGATCGTGACGTGCGCCTGGTAGACCTGGCCGGTTCCGACCGCGGTCGCGAAATCGGAGCCGCCCAGGAAGGGATCACCACCTTCGAGGGAGGTCAGATCCCGGCTGGTCACGGCCTTCCATCCGTTCACCGGGTCGGCACCGTCGACGACCACCTGCGCGCCGGGGGCGGCCGCGTAGGTGATCGGCGCGGCGGCGGTCCCGCTCCGGGCGGGCGCGACCGTCTCGTGATAGGTGCCGGATTCGATCAGGCAGCGATCGCCCGCGGACATCACGGACGAGCACTGGTGGATCGTTTTGAAGGGCGAGTGCACAGTGCCCGCATGCACGTCCGAACCACTGGGAGCGACGTAGAAGGTACGCGGGCCCGCTGACGCCTGCGCGCTGGTGGCGAGGGCGCTGAAGCCGAGGGAAAGGAAGACCGCCGCGGCCGCGAGGACGGCGCTGCGGGGTCTTGATCGATTCGACATTGCGCTCCAATCGGTTATCGATTGTCGCGAAGCTAGTCTCCCCATCGATTCTCGTCAATCGTTGGAAGCAAGGCACCCGCCCCGCTGCGAGCTGCGCTGCCGCCGCCCGAGCGCAGGGCCGGACAGGCCCGGGCAGTCCCCTCCCCCGGACATGTCAGCGCCCCGCCGGCTACCGCCGGCGGGGCGCTGACGTGCTTCGATACGGTCAGAGATCCGAGAGGATCCCGTCATCTCCGCGCGCATGGGCGGCGAACTTGGTCGCCGCCAGGTCGGGATCCGCGGACTGCAGAGCGGACAGCAGGCGGGCGTGGCCCTCTGCCATGGCGGCCCAGTCGCCGGTGAACAGCGGATCGGAGACGACCCGCAAGGCGCGCAGGCTCGGCTCCATCACGGCCCACAGCTTGGGAAGAAAGGGGTTCCCGCTGACTTCGCAGACGGTGCGATGGAAGGTGATGTCGGCGTCCCGGAAGCCTCCGACGTCCCCCTGGACCGCCGCCTTGCGCATGGCCTCCACCTGGACACTCAGCGCCTCGAAGGCCGTACCCGAGGGCTGCGCGGCCACCGTGCGGGCGGCCAGTTCCTCGATCGCCACTCGCACGGCGCGGGCGTGGTGGGCGTCTTCCTGCGACACCACCGCCACGAAGCTGCCCCGGCGCGGGATGTGGTCCGCCAGGCCCTCGTGCACCAGGCGTCGTACTGCCTCACGCACCGGCGCCTGGCTGACTTCGAACTGGCGGGCGATCTCCGACTCGACCAGCCGGGCGCCGGGCTCGAGTACACCCTCGATGATCAGGCGTCGCACCCGCGCGTACACCTGGTCGGACAGCAGGACCTTGGTCAGTGGCTGTCCGATGGCGTCTGGCATGAACCCTCCTTGGTTGAGACCACCTGGCATCTTATCGATACTCGCCCCGATCTAGTGACGGGGCTCTTGACATCCAGGTTACGGGCATCATCATATGTTCTATCGATAGCCGAGAATCGAGTTGAGGTCACCGTGAGACGCACCGGATCCACCAGCACCACCGTGGGGGCACCCTCCGCCCGCCAGGGAGGTGTGCTTCACCGCACCCGCACAGCGAAGGTCTCCGTCGCGGCGGGGCTCGCCGTATCCCTGGTCGCCCTGGCCGGGTGCTCGTCCTCCTCGGCTTCAGGCAGTGGCGCCATGACAGGCAACATCCGCATCCTGGCCAACATCACCCCGGTACTGACCAAGACCTACTACAAGGGGCTGGTCGCTCCGTTCGTCAAGAGCCACCCGGGCGTCACGGTCACCATAGAATCGCCCTCCGGCACGAACGTCCAGTCAACGCTTCAGCAGGAACTCGTCTCGGGAGCGGCGCCGGACATCGTCGCGAGCACCCTCGACCCTGTGGTCGCTCCGCAGATGACGGACTTCCCGAACGCCTCATGGGTGACCTCGACGCCCCTCTCGGACTCCAACAAGGTGGATGGCAGGATCTGGCAGGTCGCCACCGGGCTGCAGAACCAGTCGCTCGTGTACTACAACGAGACCGCGTTCCAGAAGGCCGGCATCACCGCTCCGCCGACGTCACTGGACGAGTTCACGGCCGACCTCGGCAAACTGAAGGCGGCCGGATACGTCGCACTGCAGACGGCGGGCGAGTGGGTCACGGGCGCGCAGTTCTCGATGATGGCCAACCCTGGCCTGCTCGGCGGCGACCCCACCTGGTACGCCGAGCGCAACGACAAGAAGGTCACCTTCGCGCACAGCCCTTACGCCACCTATCTGAAGGCTTACGCGGGGTGGGTCGCCAGCGGCGCGATCCCCAAGAACTCGCTGGGCGAGAAGTACCAGGACTCGATCGACAACTTCCTCGCCGGCAGGTCGGGGATGTACATCATGGGCAACTGGCTGGACGCGAGCGTCGACTCTGCCAAGAACCTGCCGTTCAAGGTGGGTGTGTTCGCCACGCCGACAGCTGACGGATCCGCGCCCAAGCAGATGAGCGGCCAGGCCCAGCCCTACTCGATCCTCAAGTCCTCCAAGCACCAGGCCCTCGACCTCGCCCTGGTCAAGTACCTGGTGACCGACAAGGCCGCGGTCACGACGTCGCTCAAGTCGGAGGGCAACTTCCGGGCGGGGTACAGCTACTCGGGAAGCGACCTCGACGCGGCCGTCGGCAAGATCGTCGACACCGCGCCCGGAACGGTCACCGGTACCGCCGGGCCCGGAGTGAACGCCGGATTCGGCAACGAGCTGAACACGGTGGTGCAGTCGCTCTACACGGGCCAGTCCGCTGACAAGGCGGCCGCGAAGCTCGACTCCTGGTGGAACGCCAATGCCGGCCAGTAGTACGGCCACAGCCGTGCCGACCGCTCCGAGGACGGTTGGCCCCCGGCCGCCGCTCGGACGCACCCGCGCGCGCCGCAGAGAGACCGCGGCCGACATCGCGATGATGGCGCCTCCGCTGATCCTGGTCGCCGGCCTGATCATCGTGCCGATCGGGATCGCGGTGTACCTCAGCTTCACCGACTGGAACGGCTTCACCTCCCCGCCGCACACGATCGGGTTCCGCAACTACACCCGCCTCATCCACGACCCCGCGGTCAAGCACGCGGCGTTCCTCACGCTCCTGATCACCGCCATCGGCACGATCGCGTGCAACGTGCTGGGGCTGGGGGTCGCGCTGCTGCTCAACCGCAACACCCGGATCAACGCGATCCTGCGCGTGCTGGTCTTCTACCCCTACGTCGTGGGCGCAGTGATCCTGGGCTTCCTCTGGTCGTCCATTCTGGGCACCAACGGCGCGGTCGACGCAGCGCTCGGCGCCCACCACTCCCTGCCCTTCCTCTCGGACCCGAAGTGGGCGATCGCGACGGTGGTCTGCGTGATCGTGTGGTCCAGCTTCGGGGTGAACGTGGTGCTGTATCTGGCCGGCCTGCAGACGGTGCCGGACAACGTCCTTGAGGCCGCGAAGATCGACGGTGCGTCCCCGTGGCAGACCTTCTGGCGTGTCAAGCTCCCCATGCTCGCGCCGACCGTGACGGTGAACGTGGTCCTCGTCGTCATCGGCCTCCTGCGGGTCTACGAGTTGATCCTCGCGCTGACCGCCGGAGGGCCCGCAGGAGAGACGCAGAGTTTCGTGTACAACATCCTGACGTCGTCCTTCGACAACACCCAGCTCGGCTACGGCGCCGCGCAGTCCGTGGTGCTGATGGTCTTCATCGTCGTGGTGACCATCGTCATCACTGCGGCCCGTCGGCGCAGCGAGCAGGCGGTGGCCGCATGACCGGGCGCCGGGCTGGCCGCCTCCTGGCCGTTCTCGTCCTCGTCCTCATCATGGTCGGCCCCCTGTACCTGATGGTGACCAACGCGTTCAAGTCGCAGCACGACATCCTCACGGAGCCCTTCGGCTGGCCCACGAGCGGGTTCTCGCTGAAGTACCTGCACGCCGCTCTGACCTCGCCGGATTTCAACGTCGTGCGGGCCTACGGCGTGACGGTGCTGTTCGTCGTCGCGGTCAACGTGCTGAATCTGCTGATCGTGGGACCAGCGTCCTACGCCATCGCGCGGGGGACCCGGCGGTATCACCGGGCCGTCATGCTCGTGCTGCTGGCCGGCCTGTTCATTCCGGGCCAGACCCTGGTCATTCCGGTGATCTACGTACTCAAGGCGCTGGGACTGATCGGCACGATTCCGGGCTTCCTGCTGTTCGAGACGACTCTGACCGTTCCCACCACCGTGTTCCTGTTCGTCGCGTTCGTGCAGACGGTCCCCCGCGAGCTCGACGAAGCCGCGCGGATCGACGGTGCGAGTCGCTACGGCACCTTTTGGCGGGTGATCTTCCCGCTCATGCGTCCCGTCGCTGCGACCGCAATGGTTCTGAACTCGGCCGGTGTGTGGACGGACTTCGTCAACCCGCAGTTCATCCTCGGCCCCCAGTCCGGGGTCTACACCGTCACGACCGGCGTGTACGCCGCCATCAGCCGCCTCTCGACGAACTACACGGTCGTGTACCCCAACATCCTGCTCGCCACCGCGCCCGTGATCGTGTTCTACGTGTTCATGCAGCGGCGCATCATCGGCGGCCTGACCGCGGGAGCGATCAAGGGATGAGCGCGATGAACGATTCACCCGATGGGCTGCCGCACGTCAAGGCGACGGTCCCGGTTCGTGAGACCCCACTGTGGGCAGTGTTGGAGCGGCGCCTGTTCACCGTTCTCGACCAGGCCTGGCGCGAGTTCGAAGCGACGTACTGCGGTCCCGACGGACGCCTGACGTACGGCGGACGCATGCACCACCGCGACGGTGTGGACGACTTCTACGAGCCCTTCTTCAACTGGCCGGTTCTCTACCGGCTCGGCGGTGCCGACGACCTCCTCCCGTCGGCCAAGAAACACTGGGCCGGGGTCACCGCGCAGATGACGGAGTTCGGCTTCGTCCGCGACGAATACGAAGTCGGCTACGACTGGTTCCACCAGGGCGAGTCGCTGAACTTCTTCTACGCCATCTGCGCGGCCGATCCGGACGACGCCGCCTTCCGCGAGCGGGCGCTGCGGTTCGCGCGCCTCTACTCGGACCCGGCCCAGGGCAACTACGATCCCGCGGCGCGGATCATCGTCGCCCCGCACACCGGATCGGGCGGCCCGCGTCCCGGCCTCGGAACCGAGTGGATCGAGTACAGCGCTCGTCAGACCGGAATGAAGGCCTACGGGCTGCCCCTCGACGACCTTCCCGGCATCGCCGACTGGGAGGACCTGTTCTCCGAAGAGAACGCCCGGCGCATGGGCGACGCCATGCAGGAGCGTCTGGGCCGAGGCGACACCGCGATCAATCTCGCCGCCACCTCCCTGGTGACGAACGCGTGGCTCTACGACCACGCCCCGGAGTTCGGGAACTGGGTCGTCGACTACGTCAGCGCGTGGCGTGAGCGCGCGGCCGCGAATGGTGGCCTGATCCCGGACAACATCGGCCCCTCGGGGATCGTCGGCGAACTTCACGAGGGGCACTGGTACGGCGGCCACTACGGCTGGGCCTGGCCGCACGGGCTCCACTCGGTCGAGGCGGCCGCCATGATCGCCGCCGTCAACGAAACCCTCGTGACGGGCGACACAGCCGGGCTGGATCTCGCGCGAGTGCCACTGGACACCGTCGTGGCGCAGAGCGTCGTGCGCACCGACGCGGCCACTACCGGAAGCATGGGCTGGGGCTGGGCACAGAAGATGAGCGTCGCTCCCGGCGTGCCCGTCCAGCTCGTGCCCTACCGTCACGGGGCGAACGGCTGGTTCGACCTGCACCCGGTCCCGCTCATCTACCCGGTCTGGCTGTGGTGGCTGACGTCGTCGGCCGGCGATCTGGGGCGACTGGAATCACTCGAGAAGGACGCCGGCTTCGACTGGCGCGAGACGAAATGGTTCCAGGACAAGGAAGAGCAGGGGCACGAGGCGCCGTGGGTGTCGTTCCTCCTCGGCCGGAACCCCGGTTATCCCGAGGACGCCCTCGCACTCGCCCTGGGCCAAGTGGCCAAGCGCCTCGCTCTGATGCGGGCGACGCCGTACGGGCCGCCGGACGACGACATCCACTGGTGGCAGCGGCTCAATCCGGTCGTCACCGAGGTCCTCACCCAGCTGGTCACCGGCGCGCCGCCGGCGCTCTACAACGGAGGACTCGCGCTGGCCCGGGTGACGTTCGGTGACGCGCTGCGCGGCCGTCCCGGCCTGCCGGACGGCGTGGCCGCGCTCGTGCGCGAGGCCGATGCCGACGGCGTCTGCCTCGACCTGGTCAACCTCGACGCCCTCTCCGCACGGGAAGTGGTGGTCCAGGCCGGCGCGTTCGCAGAGGACCGCATCGACCAGGTGACGTTCGACCAGGCGGGCGACGGATACCCCGCCGACTCCCACGACTACCTCATCCCCGACCCGGAAGTGCGGCCGGTGACCACCTCGATCGGGTCGCCCCGGCTCGTGGTCTCCCTTCCCCCGCTGCACCGCATCTCCATGCGGCTCAAGATCACCCGGCGCGCTCAGCGGCCGGCTCACACCGGTTTCGCCCACACCGCAACCCAGAAAGACACGTGATGGATACCGAGAACCCCATGTCAAGGGTGTGGCCGCTGCCTGTCCGGGGCGAGCCGTTCCAACGTGCCGATGCCGACAGCATTCGCCGTATGGAGGCGATCGGCGCCGCGACAGCCTGCGCGAAACTGCACAGCATGGGCGTCACCCGGACCGCCGTCCAGGGACCGACGGCGCTGGAGACCGGCAGCCGCGTCGTGGGGTCCGCCCTCACGCTGCAGTTCATGCCGCAGCGCGAGGACGTGGCAAGCGGCCTGGGCCAGGAGTACGTCGAACGCGACACGGCGCTCTGGGCCGTGCTCGAAACGGTTCAGCCCGGCGACGTGCTTGTGGTGCAGGCGTGGGGCAGCAACTTCACCGGCTGCTTCGGCGACATGCTCGTGCGGTACTTCAAGCGACGCGGCGGCGCGGGCATCGTCGTGGACGGCCGGATTCGCGACGCCGCCCGGGTCCGCGAGCTCGGCGTTCCCATCTGGTGCACGGGCACCACTCCCCACTACGCGTCCCAGACCGACCTCTTCCCCTGGGCCTACGACGTCCCGGTCGCAGCAGGCGGCGTGCTCTGCCTGCCGGGCGACGTGGTCGTCGCCGACGACGACGGGGCCGTGATCGTGCCCGCCGGCAAGGCGCAGGAGCTCATCCAGGACGCGGAGGACCACGAGGACTGGGAGTCCTTCAGCCGCATGCGGCTCGAGCAGGGCGCGCGGCTCTCCGACTACTACCCGCTCAGCCCGAACAGCCGCGCCGAGTACGAACAGTGGCGCGACAACCAGGCAAAGCTGCCCGCGCGGTGATCGACAGCCACATGCATCTGTGGGGCGCCGAGGTCGCGGCGGCGCCCTGGCTGGCCGGCGATCGCACCGCCTCGATCCGGCGTCCGGTCGCGCTCGACGAGTACGCCGCCGCGGCCGGCAACTGCGGCGTCGACGGCGCCGTCGTCGTGACGGCGGAGCAGTCGGGCGCCGAGACCGCTCGGCTGGTCACGGCATGCTCACAGGAAGCCCTGGTGCGCGGCGTGGTCGGATGGGCCGATCTCGCCGGAGACATCGACGCCGCGGACCTCTCCGGGCTCGTCGGCATTCGCCACTCCGTGATGTCCGAGGAACCCGGCTGGCTGCGGCGGCCGCGCGTGCGCGCGGGCATCGCGCGCTACGCCCGTGCAGGCCTCGTGCTCGAACTGCTGGTCAGCCGTCGCGATCTCGGCGACGCGCTCGCCTGCGCCGCCGACCACCCGTCGATGGTGATCGTCATCGATCATCTCGGCGACCCGGGCGGAGCCGACGCGCCATGGCAGGCCCGGGTGCGCGCGCTCGCCCCTCATGCGAACGTGCGCATGAAGCTCTCCGGAGACGCAGTCCGGCCGGCCGCCCTGGACGTCGCTCTTGACGCGCTGGGACCCGGCCGGCTCATGATCGGTTCCGACTGGCCGGTGTCCAGCCTGCGCGTCCCGCTCCACGACGAGCTCGGCGCCCTGACAGCGCTCCTCGATCCGCTCTCGGACAGCGAGCGCGAACAGGTCCTGGCAGGAACGGCCATCGACAGTTACGGCCTGGCGGTATGAGGGCCGGCGACCTCGGCACCTCCGGAGTTCGGGTGACGGCACTGGGCCTGGGAACAGCCCAGCTCGGTGATCTCTACGAGACGGTGACCCAGGACCGTGCGACGGCAATCGTGGACGCCGCCTGGGATGCCGGAATCCGCTACTTCGACACCGCGCCGCACTACGGGCTCGGCCTCGCCGAGAAGCGGCTCGGCCTCGCGCTGCACTCGCGGCCGCGGGAACACTACGTGCTCAGCTCCAAAGTCGGCCGCCTGATCAGGCCCGGCAGCGATGGCGAACCGACCCGGCGCTGGGACTTCACCGAGGCAGGCATCCGTCGCAGCATCGAGGAGTCACTGGAGCGCATGGGGCTGGACCGGCTGGACATCGCACTTCTGCACGACCCTCAGGAAAGACTCACGGATGCCCTCGACGACGGCCTTCCAGCGCTCGTACGGCTGCGGGACGAGGGCGTGGTCGACGCGATCGGCGTCGGCACGGGCGACATGGCGGCACTCACCGCGTTCGCGACCCGCGACGAGCTGGACGCGATCATGATCGCCGGGCGGTACACCCTCCTGGAGCAGCCCGCGCTCACGGAGGTGATCCCGGCCGCACGTGCGGCGGGCATCTCCGTACTCAACGCGGGCGTGTTCAACAGCGGCATGCTCGCGCAGGACCATCCCGGCCCCGATGCGCGGTACGAATACGCCATGGCTCCCCCGCAGTTGCTCGCCCGGGCAAGGCAACTGGCCGATCACGCCGCGACAGCCGGCACCACGCTCCCCCGGGCGGCCCTCGCCTACGCGGCGCGCGACCCGCTGGTGGCGTCGGTCGTCGTCGGTGCCGACAGCGCCGAGCAGGTCGTCACCACCGCGCACATGGCCCAGGACTCGCGTCCGCTGGACGGCCTGTGGGACGCGCTCGTCGCGCTCGGCCTCATTCCCGCCTGATCGACTGCGGCATGAACCAACCCACCTCATTGCGAACCCGGAGCTGATCATGGAACTGGACCTTGATCTCGCCAGCGCACCGCACGTGCCGCTGGACCACTTCTGGAGCCGTGTCGTCGGCGCCGGACGGGCGAACGAGGGCCTGCGCGCCGACTGGCAGAGCCAACTGGCACACGTGCGCCGGCTCGGCGGCTTCGGCTACGTCCGCTTCCACGGCCTGTTTCACGGCGACATGTTCATCTACCGCGAGACAGACGGCGAGGTCGCGCCCTCTTTCCACTACGTCGACCTGCTGTTCGACGCGATCCTCGCCGCCGGGATGCGGCCGTTCGTCGAGTTCGGCTTCTCCCCGCCGGAGTTGGCACGCGAGACCGCGACCGTGTTCTGGTGGGGGGCCAACGGGTCTCCACCGACCGACTACGTGAAGTGGGCTGCGCTCGTGCGCACCACCGTCGAGCACTGGGTCGGGCGCTACGGGATCGACGAGGTGCGCGCCTGGTATTTCGAGGTGTGGAACGAGCCGAACCTCGGCCCGTTCTTCCGCGGCACCCGCAGCGAGTACTTCGAGCTGTACCGGGTGTCGGCCGAGGCGGTGAAGTCGGTCGACTCCGAACTACGGGTCGGGGGGCCGGCGACGAGCAACTTCGTACCGGACGCCCGCTTCGACGGCGAGGTCGAGGACACCACACACCATGAGACGGTGCTCACCGCTCACGACCTCGACTCCCTCGACTGGCGGCCGGTGTGGCTGGAGGAGTTCCTGCGGTTCTGCGCCGACAACCGGGTCCCGGTCGACTTCGTCTCGTGCCACCCCTATCCCACCGACTGGGCGCTGGACGGGCACGGCAACGGTCGCAAGCTCACCCGCGGCGTCGATGCCACGCCGACCGATCTGCGCCGGGTGCGTGAGATCGTCGACGCCGGCCCGTATCCCGAGGCCGAGATCCACCTCACCGAGTGGAGTTCGAGTTCCAGTTCCCGCGACTTCACCCACGACTACCCACAGGCCGCCGCATTCGTGGTCCGCTCCGTGCTCGGGTCGATCGGCTTGGTCGACAGTCTCGCCTACTGGACCTTCACCGATGTCTTCGAAGAGGAGGGCGCCGGCCGCGATCCGTTCCACGGCGGATTCGGCATGCTCAACCAGAACGGCATACCCAAGCCGACGATGCACGCCTACCGCATGCTGAACGCGCTGGGTGACCGGATGGTCCACCGTGAAGCGGGTCTCGTCGTCACTCGTCGCGGCACCGGCGTGGCGGCTCTGGCCGTTCACTATCCGGACGAGGTCACGCTGAGCGCGCCCGCGTCGTTCGACACGCGAGCCATCGCCGACCGCACCCTGGCGACCGGGCTGCCGCAGACCTTGCGGCTGCGCATCGCCGGGCTGGCGCCCGGCGAGCGTTACACACTCGAAGTAGTGGATGCCGAGAACGGCTGGGCCATGGCGGAGTGGACCCGGCGTGGCCGCGACCCCAATCCGTCCCTGGCCGACGTCGCCGCGATCCGCGCGAGCGCCGAGCGAGGATCCGTGACCCCCCTGACCGTCTCCGAGGGCGGCGTACTCGAGGCCGACGAGCAATTGCGGCCCTGGGCGATCGCGCTCCTGAGTCGTGCCTGAACGCCGGTTCGCCCGCCGTCAGGTCCCAGGGACCACCCGGATGCGGCGCCCTCGACCTGTTTCGCCCCACACGGGTCCGCAACCTGGGGCCACCATGCGATGTCCGCCCTGGCGCCGGCCAGGCCCAAGGACCCGACCGGCGCCAGGAGCATCGTGCACCGGTATTCGTTGCGCCGGCGCCCGATGGCCTCACCGAAAAGCCCCGGGCGCTAACGCGCCTGCTGCTCGATCTGCATCGGGATGGCCGGCCCGACCGACGCGGGGCTCGGGACGCCGTAGGAGGCATCGAGGATCTGCATCGCTGCGCCGGCGGCGATGATGTCGGCACCCAGGCTGGACAGGGTCACCTCGACCGTGAGCCAGTCGGCACGGGGGACTTCGGCCTCGATCGCGTCGGCGACGGCGGCACGGTAGCTCCGGTGATGCCGGAGAAGATCGGCGCCGGCGAGGACGACGTGGCCGATGTCGATGGTCTGGATGAGGTTGACCACGCCTGCGGCAAGGATGCGAGCGGCGCGGGGAATGTCGCCGTCGGCGACCGCGCGGTCGTGCAGGACCTCCAGGCATCCGTGGCGTCCGCAGGCGCAGCGGGGGCCGTCGAGTTGGAGGACGGTGTGGCCGAACTCCCCCGCGTTGGTATGGGCGCCGCGGTGGGCTCGGCCGTCCAGCCAGAGTCCCGCACCGACGCCCGACTCCACCATGATCAGAGCCGCGTCGTCAAAAGCAGGGCCGCGCCGCCAGGCTTCGGCCGTGACGCCGGCGGTCACGTCCTTGTCGAGGTGGACGGGCAGGCCGAGGACCTCCTCGGCGCGTTCACGCAAAGGGACGTCGTGCCAGTGCCGCAGGCGGTGCGCATCGCGGACGATGCCGAGCGCGTGGTCCAGGGGCCCGACCATGCCGATGCCGACACCGGTGATCCGGCCGGAGGTGTCCGGGCGGTCACGGGTGAGATGCACCACGCCGTCGGCCATCGCCCGAAGCAGGTCCTGCGGTGTGAAGTCGGGCGGCAGCGGGGTCACCGCTGACGTGACGACGTCGCCGCGCAGGTCGGTGAGGACGGTCCGCAGGGTCCGGCGAGCCACGTGTACTCCCACCGCGAACCGGCTGGTGGGGACGAGTTCGTAGAGCGTGGTGGGCTTCCCGGCACCCTGGCGCCTGAGGCCGCTCGGAGCGATCAGTCCCTGCTTGATCAGCCGGGCCAGGACCTTGGAGACGGCCTGGGGGGTCAGGCCGGTCGCGGCGGCCACCGACGCGCGATCGAACGGGACGCTGTCGCGGGCGATCGCGACGACGAGGCCCTCGTTGTAGTCGCGGAGGAAACCGAGGCCGGCGGCTGGGTTGCGCATCCGCCCACTCTATTACGCAACAGCGTTGCTGTATTCTCCGTCCATGAACGACCTGACGACGTCGCGCCGCCGGGCCGCGCTGCTGGCTCTGGCCCTGGGCGGCTTCGCCGTGGGGCTCACCGAGTTCGTCGCGATGGGCCTGCTCCCGGAGATTGCGCACGGCCTTCTTCCGGGTCCGTACGCGCGTTCCTCGTCGGACGCCATCAGCCGAGCGGGTTGGTCGGTCAGCACCTACGCGCTGGGGGTCGTCGTCGGTGCCCCCACGATCGCCGTGCTGGCCGCCCGGGTGTCCCGGAAGCGGCTGGTCCTGGGCCTCCTCGTGCTGTTCGTCGCCGGCACCGTGGCCTCGGCCCTCGCGCCGACGTTCTGGATGCTGCTGGCGGCACGCTTCATCGCAGGGCTGCCGCATGGCGCGTACTTCGGTGCGGCGGGCATACTCGCGGCCCGCCTGATGGGACCCGGGAACCAGGCCAGGGGATTCGCCCTGGTCCTGGCGGGCCTGACGACGTCGAACGTCATCGGAGTGCCGCTGATCACCAGCCTCGGCCAGGACGCGGGTTGGCGGATCGCCTATCTGGCCATCGCCGCGGTGTTCTTCCTGACGCTGCTGGCGGTGTGGGTCGTCGTTCCCGAGGACTCCGCCTACACAGGTGGGTCGCCACGTGCCGAGCTCGGCGCGCTGCGTGCCCCCCAGGTGTGGATGGCTGCCGCCGTCGCCTCCATCGGCTTCGCCGGTTTCTTCGCCGTCGACAGTTACCTCGCACCGATCACGACGCACGTCGCAGGGCTGCCCTCGACAGCCGTGCCCTGGGCCCTGGTCGCCGTCGGCCTCGGTATGACCGTGGGCAACGCGGTCGGCGGCTGGTCCGCCGACCGGAACCTGCGGTTCAGCCTGCTGCTCGGCTTCCCCTGCATCGTCGCCGCCCTCGTGGTCTTCGCCCTGGTCGCGCATGCGCACGGCGGGCTGTTCGTCGGCGCCTTCCTCCTCGGAGCGACCAGTATGTTCCTCGGCCCCGCCCTGCAGGCGCGGCTCATCGCGGTCGCCCCGGGCGCCCAACTCATGGGCGCGGCCATCAACCAGTCGGCCATGAACATCGCCAACAGCCTCGGCGCGGCCCTGGGCTCCGTGGTCATCGCCCAGGGACACGGCTACCTCGCACCGAGTTGGCTCGGCGCCCTGCTGGGCGTGGTCGGCTGCGCCCTGACCGTCGTCAGTTTCACCGTGGAGGGCCGCTCCGAACGCACCGCCACCGCACACGGCGGCCGCGCCATCCGTCCCCGTGCCCGGGCCAACGAATCTCCCTGATCGTCGCCGGCTTGCGAACGGAGGCGCGGGCCTGCCCGGTGCACCACCCGGGAAGGAGGGCCGTGTCAGTGGCCGGCCTCCTCGGAGAAGTAGAGGAACGCGCCCAGCCCGTGCATGTCGTTCGTGGCCTGGGTCCGGTCGACGTAGTACGCGTAGTCGCCGACATCGGTCCCGACGGAGATGTTCGTCAGGTAGGTGAGACCGTCGTCGTGCAGGGAGATCCGGTCCAGTTCGCCGCGGTGTCCCGCCGTCACCGCGGCCTGGTAGGCGTCGCCGGAGACGTATCCCCGTTTGAGCGCCGTGTCGATGGTCTGCGTGAACATCGCCGAGCAGGACGTCTCCGTCCAGTTGCCGGCGCTGCCGCCCTTGTCCACGACCTGGAACCACCTCCCGCTGGCCGGGTCCTGGTAGGCGACCATGCCGCGGACCAGGTTGCGGACGATCGCGATCAGCTGCGCCCGGCGCGGCTGGTCGGGCGGAATCAGGTCGAGGATCTCCGTGGCGGCGATGCCGTACCACCCGACGGCGCGGCACCAGTACTCCGGTGCGAGGCCGGTCCCGGGGTCCGCCCACGATGCCGACGCGGACGCGTCGTAGGCGTGCTTCATCAGGCCGTTCGCCTGCTGCAGATGGCTCGCGTAGACCACCAGTTGCTGGGTCGCGATGTCGAACGACCGGGTGCTGTCCCCGACGTACTTGCCGTACTGCGCCATGAAGGGGTCGGCCATGAACGTGCCGTCCGACCACAACTGGTTCGCCCGGTCCGCGGTGTCGGCGTGCCAGAACCCGCCGTCGCTCGTGGTCGGGTACCCGGCGCCGGGCAGGAGGCGGTCGTGGATCTGCTTGGCGGCCAGGCCGTACTTGGTCTGGCCGGTCTCCCGGTACAGCGCGATCATCACCTGGCCGGGCATCATGCTGTCCAGGCTGTCGAAGCTGTTGTTGATGTGCCCGTCGGCGTCGACGAAGCGGTCGGCCCACGCCTTGACGTACGCGATCAGGGCGGCCCGGCGGGCGGGATCGGCGGTGTGCTGGGCGAGCTGGTACTGGCCCATCATGTACAGGGCAACCGGGTAGCTCCAGCCGCCGACGCTCGACGGGGTGTACCGCTGCATCGTGGAGTCGACCACCGCGTCCGACCAGTCCGTGCTCTGCTGGTCGGCCACGGTGAGCGAGTCGAGGTCGGGCAGACCGCCCGTCGTCGTGCCGGTCAGCCGGATCAGATTGGTCCCCGCCCGCAGGGTCACCGGGATCCTGGTGACCGCCCAGGTGTTCCAGTCCGCGGTCGGGGCGAAGCCCGGCGTGGACACCACCGCGCCGTTGACGCCTACGTCGGCCGCGCGCCCCGCCGTCGTCCCGTTGGCGTAGCGCAGAGCCAGCGTCGCGGCGCCCGCGGCCGGCATCCTGACCGTGAACTCGACGTACGCGCCGACCTCGTTGGTGCTGTTGACGAAGCCTGTTCCGGTGTACCCGAGATGGTCGGAGTCCACCGTGCCGTGGAAGACGGTCGCGTCCTCCGCCTCGTACACGGAGGACATCGGCGGCGCCGCCGCCTGTGCCGAGCCGGACGTCACCGCGTAACTCGCGGCCAGCATCCCGAGGGCTAAGACCGCTGCCTTTGCGCGCATGGAGCCTCCTCTTCTTCGTCGGCAACCGACTTTTCGGCGACCGATTCTTCGGCGACCGACCGGCACTTCGTTGCCGGAGGACCGGGCGGTGTCCTATGCGGTGGTGAAGCGAGCGACGAAGGTCCTCCCCGCCGCTCCGGCCACGGCCACCGACAGGCGGACATTCGGTGTCGTGGCGAGGACGGTGATCCCGGGGTCGACGGAGGTCACCCCGGAAACGGCTCCGTCGACGGTGACCGTCACCGGTCCGGTGAGTTCCTGGGTCGGATCGCAGACGGCCACGCTCAGCGTCCCGTCCTTCCGCTGGGTGACGACCGAGGCGGTCCCGTCGACCTGGATGCCGGCGGCCCTGGGCGCGCCTGCCTGCCAGACGTTGGCCATGGCGACCCCGGACCCCGATCGGGCGACGGCCTGGACCTGCGGGGTGTTCGCGGCCACGGTGACGTCGTTGGAGGCGGCGAACGCCGCGGTCTGGGCCGAGGTCGCGGCGGGCAACTGGATGAAGTGGTAACCGCCGCCGGTGGGGTTGACGCCGTGGTCGACCCACATGGTGACGAACCGGCGGGTGTAGGCGGTGGCGTCCACGTTCACGTTGCGGTGGTCCATGTCGGTCCACTTGCCGGTGCGGTCCTCACGCACGAGCGTGACGTGGCCGCCTGAGAAGACGTAACCGCCGAGGTTGTCGACGTAGATCCAATGCGGTTCGACCACGGTCGGTGTGCTGCTCGGGGTCGAGGCCACCACGGTGCCGTCGACATGGATGTTCGACCGGCCGTCGGGGCCGATGTTGCGGTTCTCGATGATCGTCTCGATCGTGTGGCCGTCGGTGCTGGTGATGCCGGCGCCCAGGCAGATCACGGCGTCCTGGATGCAGAACCAGGACTTGCGGCCGGTGAGTGTCTGCTTGGCGAACGACAGTCCCATGCCGGCGGCGACGTTGCCGTCGAGCAGGGCACCGCCGGCCCAGGTGTTGGTCGAGCCGCGGTTGGTGCCCAGCGCGAGGGTCTTGGTGTCGAGGGTGACGCCGGGTATCCGGTACTTGTTCGCCGTCGGCCAGTAGGCGTTGGTCCAGTGCCCCGGCTGGGTGGCCAGGTAGAGGTAGGCGGCGCCCTCGCCGGTGTACCAGCCCTGGAGATTCTCGCTGTTGGCGCTCTCGTACGGCTTGATGCGCGGGGTGTCCATGGCGATGGCGAAGGCGAAGGACGGCCGCCGGTGCACGACCCGTGCCATCGACGTGGCCACGACGGAGGCGGTGGACTCGGTTCCGGCCGGGATCGAGTCGTCGGCGACGACCGACCGGCCCAGCGCGATCGACGAGATCCGCACCTGTTCCAGCGGCACGGGGTCGTAGGTGAAGAAGTCCTGGTAGGTGTCCGCGCCGATCCAACCCTTGACCTGCGAGCGCACTTCGCGCGCGAGGCCGGGCGGGAAGATCCCGGCGAGCTGCAGCAGCGTGGCGCCGGTCAGGCGCCCGATGCGGTGGTCGGTCTCGTAGAACCGGGACAGGGCGCGACCGCGCACCATGTCCATGAAGGCGCCACGGTAGATCCAGGGCCGGAAGTTGGCCTGTGTCCAGATGTGGACGCGCTGCACCTGATCCGCGGTGGCCGCCCATGGGGTGTCCTGGACGGCGACCAGCAGATAGGTCAGGTACTGCAGCAGGGAGACCCCGTAGGAACCGTTGTAGGCGAAGTAGACGTGCTGGAGGAAACCGCCGTCAGGGTAGAAGCCGTCCCCGCTGGTGCTGTACGGGAAGAGGTTCGCGATCGCCGTCATCGCGTCGTCGATCACGGCGCCGTCCTGGCTGAGCGCGCCGCGCACGGTGGTGATGGCGCAGGTCCAGTTGAGGTTGGCGCCGGTGGCGGTCGCTCCGCCCACCCGACTCGGATCGGGCAGGTACCGGGCGATCGCGGCCGTGGCGGTCGCGAGCTGGGCGGGCGAGAGCTGGTCGTACAGCGCGACGCAGATGTCGTTGAGCGCGAGCGGTATGCCGATCTGGAAGTCCCACCAGTTGTCGTACTGCGCGGTGACCCCGTACTTGTGGGAGAGGAACCAGTCGAGGGCGGACGTGACGTCGCCCAGCAGCGCCGTGTTGCCGGACAGGGAGGAGCCGGGCGAGGCGTAGGCGAGGGCGAGCTGGCGCAACCGCCCGGCCACGTCCCGCTGGACGGCCGAGACGGTGCTGCTGTCCAGGTCCGCCCACAGGTTGGTGCGCGACGCCGTGGTGTTCAGTGTCGACCACAGGCCGTTCGCCACCTCGGCCATCGCCTCGGCGTAGCGGGTGAGCACGGGGTCGGAGGTGCTGTAGCCGCCGATCAGGGTGTCGTGCCACTGGGTGCGGACCTTCGCGAAGTCCGCGGCCGTCGCCGCCTCGGGCCGGCCCGGGACACCGAGGGCCGAGCCGAGGAACCAGGCGGGGGCCAGTGCGGCGCCGGCCAGCAGGGTCGAGCGGCGGGTGATGCCGCGGGGTGTGTGCTCAGCGGACATGAGAAGGACCCTCACGGTAGGGGTGGAGGATGGCAGCCGGGAGCGGGCCGGACCGGGTGGCGCCCGGGGCGGCGTGAGGGATCGTGGCTCCATGACGCTCTGGAAGTCAAGGGCTAATACGTATTATCATGGGTGCGGCAGAGAACCGGCACGGCCGTGCCGGCCGGGAGTCGATCGTCCGGAGAGGAGGCCGGCGTTACGATGCAGCACGTGACGCAGCGCCGTAAACGGGTTACCCAGGCCGAGGTGGCCCGCCTCGCGGGCGTCTCTCAGGCGATGGTCTCGCTGGTGCTCAACGACTCCGACGGGGTGCGCGTCGCGCCGGAGACCCGCAAGCGTGTCGAGGAGGCGCTGCGGCAGACCGGTTACACCGTGGACATCATGGGGCGGCGCCTGCGCGGCAAGTCGAACCGGATCCTCGGCGTCTTCACCTACGAGGCGGTCTTCCCCTCCGGCACGGCGGACTTCTACGGCCCGTTCCTCGGCGGTATCGAGGAGGAGTCGGAGGCGCAGGGGTTCGACCTGCTGCTCTTCACCAGCCCGGGCCGCCGGCAGGGCCGGCGCAAGGTCTACGAGAAGGGATCGAACCGGCTCGGCATCGCGGACGGCTGCATCCTGCTCGGGCGGCACACCGATCGCGACGAGCTGGACCGCCTGGTCGACGAGCGGTTCCCGTTCGTGTTCATCGGCCGGCGCGAGTCGTCCGCCGGACCGGTGAGCTACGTCGGCGGCGACTATGCCGCGGCCACCGCCGCCCTGCACGAACGCCTGTGGTCGCTCGGCCACCGCAGGGTGGCGCTCGTCGGGTACCGCGAGGAGAGCGAGTCGACGGCGGACCGGCGGGACGGTTACCTGCGTGCCTGCCGGCGGCACCGGAAGACGCCGCTGGCTCTCACCGACGTCGATCCGTCGGCCGTCTTCGAGCGGCTGCGTGCCGACCGGGTCACCGCTGCCCTGGTGGAGACGACCGAGATGGCCGTCGCGCTGCACGCGCTGGCCATGAACTCCGGGCTGCGCGTGCCCGAGGACCTGTCGATCGGCGTGCTCGGTGACACCGATCCCACGCAGACCTCGTCGTGGCCACTCCGGGCGACGCCCGAGATCGACTGGACCACGTTCCGGATCCCGCGCCGCGAGATGGGCTCCCGAGCGGTGCGCATCCTCGTCGGAATGCTGCGCGGCGACATCGAACCCGGCCGCAGGTCGCAGGTCCTCCTCCCATGCGAACTGGTCGACGGCAGCACCGTCGCCGAGGCGCCCCGCACCACTGCCCGCTGAGCCGTCGTCACGCACGGCGCCGAGCCGCGCGCTTCCCTCGCCCGGCGGCGGGTCCACCGCGCCCTGCGCCGGGCGGCCGCCCCGAACCTTCCCCGAAACTTGCCGTTGACTTCTCCGGAATCCTTCCCTAGCGTGCGCTAATACGAATTACCAAGGGAGGGCGCGCGGGTGAAGGAACTATCCACGGACGTGCTGGTCGTCGGAGGAGGGCTCGGTGGCATCGCCGCCGCCCTGGCCGCGACCGAGCACGGCGCACAGGTGGTGCTCACGGAGGGCCCCCGGTGGCTCGGTGGGCAACTCACCGCCCAGGCCACCCCTCCGGACGAGCACCCGTGGGTCGAGATGCTCGGTGTCACGGCGTCGTACCGGTCGATGCGGGACGGCATTCGCGCGTACTACCGGCGCCACTACCCGCTGACCGCCCAGGCGCTGCGCGCCCGCCAACTGAACCCGGGCGCCGGCCTGGTCAGCCGGCTCTGCCACGAACCGCGGGTCGCCGTGTCGGTCCTCGAGGCGATGCTCGCCCCGGCCCGCAGCTCCGGCCGGTTGACGGTGCTGCGCCCCTACCGCGCGGAGGCGGCGGCGGTCGACGGCGACGCGGTGACCGCGGTGACCCTGGTACCGGACGGCGACACGGCGGACGGCCCGGTCACGGTGCACGCCCGGTACGTGATCGACGCGACGGAGACCGGCGACCTGCTGCCGCTGGCCGGTGCCGAGTACGTCACCGGAGCGGAGTCCCGGGACGAGACCGGCGAGCCCAGCGCGAAGGAGCACGCCGAACCGCTGACCATGCAGGCCGTGTCCTGGTGCTTCGCGGTCGACCACGTCGACGGGGACCACACCATCGACCGCCCCGCGACCTACGACCACTGGCATTCGGTGCGGCCGGCCGTCTGGCCCGGACCGCTGCTGGCGTTCTCCTGGCCCAACCCGCGGACCCTCGAACCGTCGAACGGCTGGCTCGACCCCAACCCGGACGACGACCCGCTGGCCGTCGAGGCGGACCAGAGCAAGGACGCGGGGACCGACGACTTGTGGCGGTTCCGGCGCATCGCGGCGCGGCGCCTGTTCGGGCCGGGCGCCTACGCCAGCGACATCACCCTGGTGAACTGGCCGATGATCGACTACATGGACGGCCCCCTGTTCGAGGTCTCGGCCGACGAGGCGGCCAAGCACCGCAACGGCGCACGGGAGTTGGCACTGTCGGCCCTGTACTGGATGCAGACCGAGGCGCCGCGGCCCGACGGCGGCACCGGCTTCCCGTCGCTGAGGCTGCGCGGCGACCTGCTCGGCTCCGACGACGGCCTGGCCCAGGACGTCTACGTGCGCGAGTCCCGCCGCATCCGCGCCGTCACCACGGTCAAGGAGGACGACGTCTCGCTGGCGATCCGCGGCGACCACGGTGCGACGCGCTACCGGGACTCGGTCGGCATCGGGATGTACCGCATCGACCTGCACCCGTCGACCGGCGGCGACACCTATCTCGACGTGGCCTCGGCCCCGTTCCAGATCCCGCTCGGCGCGCTGCTCCCCCAGCGGCTGACCAACCTCCTGCCGGCCGCCAAGAACATCGGCACCACGCACATCACCAACGGCGCCTACCGGCTCCATCCCGTCGAGTGGAACATCGGCGAGGCCGCCGGCACCCTCGCCGCGCACTGCGTCGCCACCGGCCGCACGCCGCACGGCGTGCACGCCACGGACGCACACCTCCACGACTACCAGTCCCTGCTGTCCGGGCGCGGTGTTCCGCTGGCCTGGCCCGAGATCCGCGGCTACTAGAACCGAATCCTCTGGAGCAACGATGAGAACCAGACGCCTCCGGCTCGCCTCCCTCGCGCTGTCCGCCGTCTCCCTGCTGGTCGTCCCGCTGGCGGGATGCTCGAACGGTTCCGGATCGGGCGACTCGAACGTGTCGCTGCGGATGACCGTGTGGAGCAACGACACGTCGCAGACGGCACTGTTCAACAGCATCGCGGCGGACTACCGGAAGACCCATCCGGACATCGCGTCGATCAGCTTCGACTACCTCCCGATCGACAACTACACCACCGCTCTGACCACGCAGATAGCCGGCAGCAACCCGCCGGACATGGCGTGGGTCCTGGAACGGGACGCACCCGACTTCGTCTCCTCCGGAGCCCTCACCGACCTCGGCCCGACGCTGAAGAAGACGGCCGGCTACCAGTACGACGACCTGGCCCCCGCGGCCACCAAGCTGTGGACGCAGGGCGGGGACCTGTACGCGTACCCGTTCTCCACCTCGCCGTTCGGGATGTTCTACAACAAGGACCTGCTCGCGAAGGCCGGCGTCACCAGGACCCCGGACCAGCTGGTCGCCGACCACCAGTGGACCTGGCAGAACGCGGAGAAGATGGCCGCCCAGGTCGCCGCCCACACCGACAAGCAGGGCCTGGTGATCCGCGACTGGGACTACAAGACCTGGATCGAGCTCGCCGCCCTGTGGCGCGGCTGGGGTGCCGATGCGTGGTCCGCCGACGGCAAGACGTGCGAGTTCGACTCCCCGAAGATGCAGCAGGCGATGACGTTCCTGCACGACGCGATCTTCAAGGACAAGGCGCTGCCCGGCCCCGGTGAGACCGCCGACTTCTTCGCGGGCGAGTCCGCCCTGACCATCACCCAGATCAGCCGTGCCACGCTGCTGGCCGACCATCCCTTCACCTGGGGTATCGTCCCGCTCCCGGCCGGACCGGCCGGGGCGTCGCAGGTCATCGGGCAGGCCGGCATCGGGGTCATGACGAAGGGGTCGCACAAGCAGCAGGCCGCGGACTTCGTCGCCTACTTCACCGACGCGGCCAACTCCGCGAAGCTGGCCCGCTACTTCCCGCCCGCCCGCGACAGTCAGCTCACCACGGCAACGCTCGCCAAGGCCAACCCCATGTTCACTCCGCAGCAACTGCAGAACGTGGTGATCGACGGCATCAAGACCGGCTCGGTGCTGCCCTCCCACCAGAACAGCGCCAAGATCGCCAACCTCGTCCAGAACGCGCTCGACCCGATGTGGAAATCCGGCGCGAACGTCGGTTCCGTACTGGCGGGCGTGTGCAAGGCGATCGCACCGGCCCTGTCCCAGTGACGACCATGGAGAAGATCCGGCCGGCAAGGGAGCGGGCGAGCACGCCTCACCGACCGAGCGGGTCGCGGCGGTTCTGGACCCTGCGGCGGCGGGACACCTTCAGCGGCTGGCTGTTCGTCCTGCCGCAGACCCTGGGTTTCCTCGCGTTCGTCCTCTACCCCCTGATCGCGGTCGTCTACTCCAGCTTCCACACCTCCAACGTGCTCTCCGGCGTGACGAAGTACGCGGGGACGAAGAACTACTCGCAACTGGTGCACGACCCGGCCACACCGTCGGTGGCCCGCGCCACGGTGCTGTTCTGCATCGCGCTCGTGGTGATCAACATCGGCCTGGCCCTGCTGCTGGCGGTGCTGCTGAACCAGCGGTTGCGCGGCACCACGGTGTTCCGGACGCTGTTCTTCTCGCCGGTCGTCGTGTCGCTGGTGGCCTGGACGATCACCTGGAACTTCCTGCTGCAGAACAACGGCGGCATCAACTCGATGCTGCACGCGGTGGGCGTCGACGGGCCCAACTGGCTGCGCGGCGACAACTCGGCGCTGGTGTCGGTGGTGATCGTCCAGGTGTTCAAGAACGTCGGCCTCAACATGGTGCTGTTCCTCGCGGCGCTCCAAGGCGTTCCGCGGTCGCTGCTGGAAGCAGCCGCCATCGACGGTGCCGGGCCGTGGCGCAGGTTCCGCTCGGTCGTGCTGCCGATGATCAGCCCCACCACGCTGCTCACCACGATCGTGACGATCAGTGGCTCCCTGCAGGTGTTCGCCCAGATCCAGATCCTGACCGAGGGCGGCCCGAGCAACAGGACGAACGTCCTCGTGTACTTCTTCTACCAGCAGGCCTTCGACAACCACGACTTCGGCTACGGCAGCGCCGTCGCGGTCGTGCTGTTCGCCATCATCCTGGTGCTCACCCTGGTCCAGTGGCGCCTGCGCAAGAAGTGGGTCTTCTATGAGTCCTGAGACAGCCACCCCGCACGCCCTGCCGCTCCGGCATCGCAGCGCCGCCGCGCCGAGGACTCCGGAGCGGCGCCCCGGCCGGTGGAAGAAGCCGCTGCTGTACGTGGCCATGGTCGTGCTCGCGATCCCGTTCGTGTTCCCGACCTGGTGGATGATCACCTCGTCCCTGCTGCCCGAGAACGAGGTGCTCAGCTACCCGCCGAAGCTGCTGCCGCTGCACCCGCGGTGGTCGAACTACAGAACCGCCTTCGCGGACTACCCGCTGGGCCACCAGTACCTCAACAGCCTCTACATCGCGCTGCTGGTGACCGCCGGGACGATGCTCGTCGCGTCCTTGTCGGGCTACGCGTTCGCGCGCATCCCCTTCCCCGGCAACAAGGTCCTGTTCCCGATGATCCTCAGCGGGCTGCTGATCCCCACCGAGGTCACCATCATCCCGCTGTTCAAGATGGTCGACCGCCTGGGGCTCACCAACACGCACTGGCCGCTGATCGTGATCCCGATCCTGGGAGCGCCGAGCGTGCTCGGCACGTTCGTGATGCGGCAGTTCTTCCTGGCCATCCCCGACGAACTCGAGGACGCCGGCCGCATCGACGGGCTGGGCCGGTTCGGCCTGTACGTCCGGGTGGCCCTGCCGCTGGCCCGGCCGGCGCTCGCGTCGGTCGCGATCTTCACCTTCCTCAACAGCTGGAACATGTACCTCGAACCCCTCGTCTACGAGACGGACAAGACCCACTACACGCTCCCGGTCGCCCTCACCCAGTACACCGACGCGTACGGCTCCCACCTGTGGAACATCCAGCTCGCCGCCTCCGTGACCACCGTCGTCCCCGTCCTGCTCGTCTTCATCGCCGCCCAGCGGCACTTCGTCGAAGGTCTCGCGCAGACCGGGCTGAAAGGCTGAACCGATGCCCTACGCCGACCTGCCGCTGGACCAGTTGCGCGGCCATCTCTCCGCCTCCACCGAGCCCGCCGACTTCGACGACTTCTGGGCCGCGACGCTGGCCGAGGCCCGGGCGCACGAGGAGCGGCCGGCCTTCACGAAGGTCGGCACCGGCCTGACCCTGATCGACACCTACGACGTGCGCTTCCCGGGCTTCCGCGGACAGCCGATCGCCGGCTGGCTCCACCTGCCGGCCGGCACCACCGAACCCCTGCCGTGCATCGTGCAGTACATCGGCTACGGCGGCGGCCGGGGCCTTCCGCACGAGAACACCCTGTGGGCCGCGGCCGGCTTCGCGACGCTGGTGATGGACACCCGCGGCCAGGGCTCGCACATCAGCGTCGGAGTCACCCCCGACCCCGAAGGCTCGGGCCCCGCCTACGCCGGCGTCATGACCCGTGGCATCGCCGATCCGAGCACCTACTACTACCGGCGGCTGATCACCGACGCCGTCCGGGCCGTCGACGCCGCCCGCGCCCATCCCCTGGTCGACCCGGCCAGGATCGCCGTCGCAGGGGCCAGCCAGGGCGGCGGCCTGACCATCGCCGCCGCCGCACTGGCCGGCGACGTCGTCGCGGCGCTGCCGGACGTGCCGTTCCTGTGCGACTTCCCCCGGGCCACGTGGATCGTGGACAAGGCCCCCTACGACGAGATCGTGCGCTACGCGGCGACGCATCGCGACCGGGCCGACCGGATCGCCCGGACCCTGTCCTACGTCGACGGAGTCCACTTCGCCGCCCGGGCCACCGCCCCGGCCCTCTTCTCCGTGGCGCTGATGGATCCCACCTGTCCGCCCTCGACCGTCTACGCCGCCTACAACGTCTGGGCGGGCCCCAAGGAGATCCGCGAGTACCGCTTCAACGGACACGAGGGCGGCGGCGCGTTTCACACCGCCGAGCAGCTGTCCTGGCTGGCACCGCGGTGCGGGTGAACGGACAGGCTGTCAGACTGAATCGGGGAAATCCGGCTGCTCGGGGCCCCGCGGGATCTCGATGCGCTCCTCCCCGGTGCGCAACGCGCGCAGGATGACCCGGCCGACGTATTCCGCGGAGTGCGCCTCCAAGCCCGTCGGCAGATCGTCGCGCTTGTAGAACTCCGTATCGGTGACGAAGGGAAGCACCAGAGAGATCTGGATGTTCTCCTCGGCGAGTTCGAGCCGGCCGACCTCGCTCAGCCAGTTCACGGCGGTCTTCGTCGCCGGATAGATGGCGTTGCCCGGCATGGGGCGCAGCGTGGCGCCGGAGCTGACGTTCACCACCCGTCCGCGTCCGGCCGCGCGCATGGACGGCAGCACGGCCTGAATGGCCGTCACCGGAGCCACCACGTTCAGGTTCAGCATCGCGAGGAATTCGGCCGGGTCGATCGCGTCCAGCCGGTAGAACGCACCCGCTCCGGCATTGTTCACCAGCCCGTCCACGCGTCCGAACCGCTCGATCGTGGCCCGCACCAGTGCATGGACCTGTCCGGGATCGGTCACGTCGGTGGGTACGGCCAGGGCTCCGTCGAGTTCCTTGCCCAGCGACGTGATCTTGTCGGCGCGCCGTGCGGCCAGCACCGGGTGCGCGCCGGACTCACGCAGAAGGCGCGCGGTCGCCTCACCGATTCCCGACGACGCGCCGGTGACGATAACGACCTGACCGCTCAGATCACTGCTCACGGTTCCTCCAGAGAATTCCCTGATGAACGGCGGCCGTCCACCCGGCTCCGGGAGCGTACCCGGATCCCCCGGATTCGACGAAGTCGAGCGTGGCCTGTTCGTAGGACCGCGCCGCTCAGCGCGCACGGGTCACGGAAGGTGAGCCGGCTCCCGGGTTCCGGCGGATATGCGTCCCGATGCGTGCGATGGTCCGCGCGTTGTCCTCGAACAGATGCGCCTGCATGCCGACCGCCCGAGCCGCCTCGACATTGACCGCGAAGTCATCGATGAACAGGCAGTTCTCCGGCGGTACGTCCAAGCCGGCCCATGCCGCCTCGAACGCCCGCGGGTCGGGCTTCTCGATGCCGAGTTCGTGCGAGTAGACGATCCGCTCCACCAGTTCGTCGAAGTGATAGCGCGCCGTCTCCCGCTCCCGGGCACCGACGAAACTGTTGCTCAGGATGCCCAGCCCGCAGGTCCCGCGCAGCCCTCGCACGTAGGCGATGAGCTCCTCATTCGGCGTTCCCAGATACTCCGCCCACAGATCGCCCATGAAGGCTTCGGCCTGCGGCGCGTCGAGCCCCAAACGGGCCGCCACCTGCTCGTTCACCTCGCGCTCGCTGATGTTCCCGAGGCTCCCCGCTCGCCACACATCGTGCATCCGCTCATGGACGGTGCCCGGCGGCAGTTCCAGCCGCTCTTCCCACCGCCGCTCCCATCCCGTTTCCGGCGTGATCTCCAGCACGCCGCCGATATCGAGAATGACGCAGGCCGCCATCACGTGAACTCCTCTTCTCCGTCCCGTCCTTGACGAGCGAGAACGCACCGATCGCTCATGTGGGAGAGCGTGCTCTCTTCCCTTGGGGGAAGGTCAAGTGCGCTTCGAGCCGGTGACCGCCCTGTCCCGGTGGGCCCAATGCACACCGCCCGGAGGCTGATTCGGGGATGCGGGGATCTCCGTCGCCGAAGCGGCAGGGCGTCGCCGATGGCGGCCACCTGGTGATTCACCCCGCAATTCACTAGGTTGCCCTCACCTCGTCCGATTCCCACAAGGGGTGGCAGCCATGGGGCAACAGCAGAAGACGTTCCAGGCGATCGAGGTCGGCGACGGTGGCGACGGGCGGTGGGGCACCTACGCCCATGCCCTGTGGCCGGAGATGGAGGGCCTGCTGACCGCGGAGGGCCGAACTCCGCAGGGCGCGGGCCGCGTTCGGACGCTCTTCCGTGCCCACATGCCGGAACTGGTCCCGGTGCTGGACCGCCTGGCCGGCCAACTCGACCGACCCGGGGCGGAAGCCTTCCTCACCCACGCGGCACTGCGGCCGTTCACCCAGTCCTGCACGCAGATCGGCCGGAACGGCACCCTGCTGCGCAACTACGACCTCCCGCCCGATCAGTGCGAGGGCACCATCGCCTCCTCCTGCTTCCTGCGCCCCGTGATCGGCATGCAGGACATGCTGTGGGGCTTGCTGGACGGGATGAACGACGCCGGTCTCGCGATCTCGCTCACCTGGGGTGGACGTTCCGTCCACGGAGGTGGCTTCGCCATTCTCATCGTGGTCCGCTACCTGCTGGAGACGTGCGACACCGTCGATGAAGCGGTCGCCAGGCTGCCTTCCCTGCCCATCGCCGTCCCCCAGAACCTCACCCTTGTCGATCCCGTGCAGGCGGTGACCGTGTTCGTGGGACCGGACATACCGCCGACGGTGGCGCCGGACGCCTGCGCCGCCAACCACCAGCACCTGCCGGTGACCGCCGAGCAGGAACGGGCCCTGCGAACCCAGGAGCGGCTGCGCGCCATTCGCGCCGCGGGCACGGACGACGTGGTGGCGATGCTGAAACCGCCGCTGTACCGATCCGTCGACGAGCAGGGCTCGAGAACGCTCTACACAGCCCGCTACCGGCCCGTCGAAGGCCGCGTGACGTACCACTGGCCCGATGAATCCTGGCCCCAGTCCTTCGGCGACTTCACCCCCGGATCCCGCACCGTGACCCTGGCCCGGGCCGAGTGAGACGCGTGCCGGCGTCCCGCGCTGATCAGCCCGGCATTACCGGACTGCGAGCGGACGAATCCCGAGGGCATGCGTCGGGTCAGAGGCTCTGGCCGCCGGACACGTCGATGATCGAGCCGGTCGCCCATTGAAAGGCTTCGGAGAGGATGGCGGGAACCATGGCCGTAGTGTCGTCGGGCATGGCGATCCGGCCTTGGGCGATTGCGTGGGCGGCGAGCTTCTGAGTGTCCGGCGCGTGCATGATGCCTCCGCCGAAGTCGGTCAAAACGGCGCCGCCCATGAGGGTGTTGACCCGGATGGACCGCTCGGCGAGTTCGACGGCCTGGTAGCGGGTCAGTACCTCGATCGCGCCCTTGGTGGCCGCATAGGCGGACATCCCCGGTACGACGCCTCGGGTCAGAGCAGTCGACACATTGAGCACACGGCCGCCCTCATTGATCAGGGGCAGCAGCGCCTGGGTGAGGAAGAACGGCGCCCTGAGATTGATCCGGACCTGTTCGTCGAACTGGTCGGGCGTGGTCGCCGCGTACGACGCGTACGTGCCGATGCCGGCGTTGTTGACCAGATAGTCAAAGGTCTCCATGCCGAACCGCTCCCGCAGCGTGCTCCGCACGGTGGTGACGAAATCCGGAAACGTATCGATCTTGGTGACATCGAGCCTGCAGAAAACGAGGTCCGGTCCGGATGCCTCGGCGGCCTGGCGTTCACTGGTGAGATAGGTTCCCAGCACCGCGACACCTGAGCGTGTCAGGTGTCGCGCCATGGCCAGGCCCAGACCGCGCCCGGCGCCGGTGATCAGGGCGATCTTCCGGTCCGTCATGAGAGTCCTTCCATCGGGGGGATCGATCCCGGCCAGCATGAAACAAGCACCTCGCCCGTACGAGGCATTGTCCGTTGAACGGACAACCGCCGGGTCACAGCGCCGAAACCCTGCGTTCCAGCGCGATGGCGGCGCGGTGGACGTGCCCCGCAAGCCTGTCCGCGGGCCACCGCGCCGCGGTGGCGATCTGCAACGACGCCTTCCGCCCACCGGGAAGATCGACCGGCACCGCGTAGCAGGTCAGTCCTGCGATCACGTCCTGGTCGTCGACCGCGGCGCCGAACGGCCGCCGCCGCGCCGCGGGCATGGCACTGGGGGCCAGGACCATCGCGGCAGCCGTCGACGCGGGCATCTGCGCACCGCTGCGCGCGTCGATCGGCAGCGCGTCCCGGCCCGGGACCATCTCCAGTGCCACGAACGATCCTTGCGACGGTACGACCAGCGACACTGCGGCGCCCGACTGCTCCCGCAGGCGCTGGATGACCGTCGCGGCTGTCTCCCGTAGACCGGCCAGCGGCTCCACCTGTTGCGCCAGGCCCAGCAGCGACGCCGACAGGGCCCATTGGCCGTCAGTCCGATCCACCGCCCCGGATCGGCGTAGCTGACCGAGCAGCCGGTGCACCGTCGGACGTGGCAACCCGGTCAGCAGTGCAAGACGCGCCACCTGATGCTTCCGGCCCACCTCGGGGAGAGCTCGCAGCACCCGAAAGGCACCATCGACGACGCCGCGCGGTTCCAGCTCAGCCATCTTTCACCCTCTGCTTCCGTCTTCGGCTCTGCGGTCGCCAACGTTCGCGTCCTTGGAAGTGATGGCAGCCGGTCGCGCCTGGTCCGGGATGTCGTTCAGGGTCGGTGCGGGAGGAGGACGAGGCCGGGTCGTGGGGCAGGCCACCTGTTTGCCCCCCGGGCCCGCGGGACGGCCGACCGTCGCGAGGCACTATGACGGGGCGGTGATCAGCGTCAGGTACTCCTCGGTGCGGAAGCCGATCGACCGGTACAGGGGCTCCCCCATCTCCGACGCGTAGAGGTAGGCCGTGCCGGCACCCGCGGCAAAGCCCGCACGGACCATCTCCAGCGTGACAGCCCGCCCGTACCCACGGCGCCTGCAGCCCGGCAGGGTGGTGATGTTGAAAATACCGGTCAGGTCACCCGAGCCGGCCGTCATGCCCGTTCCCACGGGCACGCCGTCCAGCTCCGCGAGATAGAACGTGATCGCGTCGATCTTCGCCAGGGAAGGATCAGCCAGCACCTGGAACATCTCGTGCGGCGCCTCGAAGCCCTCCGCCACCGTCCTGGCGTACACGTCCAATTCGTCGTCCCGCACTGCCCGTACGCGCAGGCCGTCAACCAACGACTCGGCCGGCAGCCCCTGGTCGGGGTACCGGATCATCAGCGGCTCCCGCTCGAAATGCGTCAGCCCGTGCCGCGCTGCAGCCTCGGCGACCAGCGGATCCGGTACTCCCCGCACCTGGATGCTCCAGGGAAACTCCCACGGGCTCCCCTCAACTGCGAGCGCCATGATCTCCTCGGCGCTCGGCTCCAGACGCGGACTGATGATCACGTTCAGCGCCGCAACCCGTGCACCGGAGATCGCAAGCACGGCACCCTGCGGACCTCTGCTCGTGCGCCCCGTGGTGGCAACGGCAAGATCCTCGAACGCGGCGGCATAAGCGGACACAACTGCGAGCAGCCGGTCCCCTGTTGGATTCATGATCGGATGACCTCGAGTTCCTGGATGACCTGCGGCGTACGGGTCGGCTCGACGGAAGCCTTAGGGGGTCCCCGCGGGTATCGAGCGTCAACAGCTCGCGGAAGACATGTCGTCCGGGATGAAGCCGGCCGAATGCTCCGCAAGGCAGTCCGTGACCGGAGACTCGCCGCGAGCCTGTGGCAGTGCAGAACGTTCTGTCCACTCGAAGTCTCTCCGCCGAAGCGGGCCCCGTCAAGACCGAACGTTCTCTTCGCACCCTCGGTTGGCCGCGGGCTGGGTGCACCTATGCGGGTTACCGCTGGCACGGCTGGTCTTGGCTTCTGTCGTCGCACTCGTGAGCCGAGCCGCTCCGCCGGGGCATTCCGGGAGCGGCGCGCCCTCCGCCGGGCGGGTCCGTCGCGGCCGGCCGTGGCGCGGCGTTGCCCGAGGCAGGCCGAGCGGGCGAAGTGCCGCTCGTAGCGGGCGGGTTCCACCGGCTCCATCGAAGCCAACTTCGGGCCCTTTACGGCGGTTGACGAGGTTCCGACTGTGTCGACGACGGCGGTCACTGTCGCCAGGCACTCCCTCGCCGCCAGCAGCAGACACCAGACGCACCCCCATCACACACTCATCGAGAGGGGGGTACAGAACGTTCGGTCTTTACACCACTCGCTCCCGACGGAGAGACTCGGGTGGACACCATGTGGAGCAGAACGTTCTGCCCCGCCTCTAACCGTCACCGTGACTGTCGGATAGCAGGCCGTCCCTCCTGCCGAACACGAATCTGTCGGAATTCCGACCGGCACCCTGGGCCTCCGACAGGCAATGGTCAACGCGACCGCCGCAAGCACGTGACGTTCTCCGGCATGACAGCGAAGGGGAATGACAGTGAGAAGGATCGCCGACCTTGAGCCGCAGCTCGCCAATTTCCGGGATTACTGGCTGGGTTGGGGACAACCAGACCGCGCCGATGACCGCCTCGTCCACTACCGCAGCGGGCTTGCACATGGTCATCTCAACGGAGTACTCCAGCTGCGAAGCGGCGGTGAAGATGGAGTTGGCCAGGCTCTCGCCCGAGCCAAGAGCGCCTTGGCCGGCGTGCCCTGGCAGTGGTGGGTGGGACCGGACAGCGCGGACGGGGTCGCTGACGCTCTTGTCGAACATGGCGCGGAAAGGATCGGCACGATACCGGTCATGGCCGTCGCGCTCGACCGGGTTGCCGAAGTGACGGGCCCGCCGGAGCTGAAGGTAGAAACCGTGCAAGGCGCCGAGGCTCTCACCGAATGGGCTCGGACCTACGGGCCGTCCTTCGCCATGGGGCCGGAGCTGGCACACGATATCGTGCGCATCGAAGCTGCGCGCGGGGACGCCCCCCGTATGGTGCGCCTCACCGCCCGTCTTGAAGGAAAGGCGGTAGGCACAGCCCTCATGAATGATGCTCACGGCGTGGCCGGGATCTACGTGGTCACGACACCGGAGGGCTACCGCCGCCGGGGCATCGGCGCGGTGCTCACTGTGGCTGCCTTGGCAGCAGGCCAACAACGGGGGCTGCACATCGGCACTCTCCAGGCCAGCACCCTGGGCGAGCCCGTCTACACGCGCCTCGGGTTCGAGAGAGTGGCCGAGTACCAGCTCTTCAAGCCCCCGGTGTCCTGAATGTATCGACCCCCAGGGTTGTTGACGCGCGTGATGCTCGGCGGAGAGCAGCATGCTCGGAGATCACAGGTGATGAACGGCCCCCAGCAAGATGGCCGACGAGGGTCAAGATGCCCTTGAGGTAGCGCAGTTGGGGGAGATGATGGTGCGGAAGCTCATCGAATTCGGCGCCGCAAAGGCTCCTCGCCGCGGTGACGAAGACGGGCCCGCGTCGACGGTGTGGATGTCGAGGTTGGAGTCCATGTCCGGTCGATCGTCTCGCAGTGACCCGCAAGCAGTCCCCGCTGACTGCTCTTTAGGCCGTCTACGCTGAGGCAAACGAAGGTCCCGTCGTGACGCAACTTCGGGAGGCAACATGGGCAAGAATCGCCCTCTTCGGCGCCACTGGAATGGTTGGCAGTCGCATCTTGAGCGAAGCGCTCCATCGCGGACATGACGTCGTGGCTATCGTCCGCGATCGTACGAAGGTGACCCTGACACATCCGGCTCTGCGCGTCGTAACCGGCCTGTGCTCCAGATCATGCACGCGAGTGGCGGCGCACTGGATTATGTCCGCACCGTCCATGATGTTCGCTGGACGATAATCAGCCCACCCGCACTGATCAGGCCCGGTTCCCGAATCGGAACGTACCGCAGCGCGCTGGACGACCTCATCGTGGGGGCAGACGGTAAGAGTCGAATCTCTACAGATGACTTCGCCGTCGTCCTAAGGTCTGTCCGGCCGATCTTCGCGGATCACCCCACGCCGTGTGGTGCGACCCTTCGCGAGGCGGCAGAGCACCCTTCGTAGCGGGGCTACCAGAGCATTTTGCCAACGCGGCGCGGCACCGAGCCAAACGGCGTGCGCCAGCGAGGATCCGCCGGACAGATCCGAGGGCTCAGTTCGCCGACGCCAGCACCGGGCTGTTGTGGTAGGCGGCGATCAGCCACTGGCCGTCCCGCTTCTCCAGCACCCAGGTCGCGTTCACCTTGCGCGGAGACGGGACCTCGGTCTCGCCGGCGAACAGGATGCCGGACTCGCTGACGACGATCGCGCCGTCGCTGCCGAGGAAACGGAGGCTGAGTTGCTTGTTGTAGGTCGAACTGCCCTTGAGAGGCCCGTCGAAGCCCAGCGCCATGTTCTGGCGGATCACGTCACGGCTGTCACGGAGCGAACCGGCCATGATGGCAGTCGCGTCCGCGGTGTAGTCGGCAACCATGCCATCGGCGTCGCCGGCGTCCCACGCCCGGTAGGAGGCAACCAGCACGGCCCTGATCGCGGCCACGTCTTCCGCACGACTCTCAGACATCGGATTCTCCCTGGTGAACGGTCCGCCCGGGATGCTCCGGGCGAACTCGTCAGTACATACCGGCGCCAGGGTCGAAACTCATCGCGCCCGCGGTCAGGAGATGATGTCGTCGAGCTCGATCGGCAGACCGAAGGCCGCGAAGACCTCGGAATCCTGGAAAACCGAGTTCCGGCTGATGCCCTCGGCGGTGACGGTGAACACCTGGAGTGTGTGCAACCGGTAACCGTCGCCGACCCGCTGATAGGCGGCGAACCCGGGCTGGCCGCCGTTGGCCGTGACCGTCCTCAGTTGCCAGTCCGTTCCGGCCGCTCCAAAGACCCAGTCCATGAACAGCCCGTAGTTGCCGCGGCCGGTGAACCAGTTGAGCATCGGCGGCATCTCCATGATCACGTCCTCGGTGAGCAGACGCTTGAGCCCCTCGACGTCGGCCTGCTCAAACGCCTTCATATAGCGGTCGACCCAGGCGCGCTGCTCGGCCGCGGAGGGCTCGCGGAGACGTTCCTGCCCGACTCCGGCCTCCTTCACCCGGGTACGTGCCCGTTGCAGCGAACTATTCACCGATACGGTGGTGGTACCCAGGATCTCCGCCGCCTCGGACGCGGAGAAGCCGAGCACGTCACGCAGGATCAGCGCGCCACGCTGACGTGCCGACAGATGCTGCAGGGCGGCCGCGAATGCTAGGCGCAGGCTGCTGCGGTCGATCGCGGTCCCGGCCGGATCGCCCACCGCCAGCAGCGAGTCCGGCAAGGGCTGGAGCCATGGGTTCTCTCCCAGGACGAGTGGCCCGAGTGGGTCCGACGCGGCCACCAGCCCCGACGGCAAGGGGCGGCGGCCGCGGGCCTCCAGGGCGGTCAGACAGACGTTCGTCGCGATCCGGTAGAGCCAGGTGCGCAGCGAGCTGCGGGTGTCGTCGTAACCTTCCCGCGCCCGCCACGCCCGCAGGTACGTGTCCTGGACCAGGTCCTCGGCGTCGTGGGCGGAGCCGAGCATCCGGTAGCAGTAGGCCAGCAGCTCCGTGCGGAACGGTTCGAGCTGGCGGTCGAAGCCGTCCTCTTCTGCCGTCACGCCCACGCCCCTTCTCCGCTGCTGCCAGGATCAGCTTAAGTCCCGTCGGGCCGATCAAGTGCGGAGCCAGATGAGGGTGGCTGCGACGGTGACGGTGCCGAGGCAGATGTAGGCGCGTTTGTCGTATCGGGTGGCGACGGCCCGGTAGTTCTTGATCTTGTCAACGGCCCTTTCGACGGTGTGACGTTTCTTGTACAGGTCCGTATCGAAGCCGGGTGGGCGTCCGCCTGCCCGGCCGCCGCACCCTCTCTGGAAGCCTGCCACGACGACAGCTCCCGCGAACTGCCCAGGATCACATTCGGAGAAGCGGCCCTGGCCGCCACAAGTCAGGTCCTGCCCCAGGGGCTTCCCAGGCTGTGGGGCTGCACCCCATACCGACGGCGTCCCCGTGCTGGTTGCCCTGAGGAGGGCGGCTACTCGAGGAAGGGCGAAAGTCCCGTCGAGGCCCATGTCGGCGAGGGCTGCTCTGAGGTTGTTGCCGACGGCGATGAGCCGGCGATCGGACTCCATCAATTCCTGTGCTCCACGCCGGTAGTCGGCCGCCGCGGCGGAAAGTTTGACGCTGGGCGACGCTGCGGGGGTGGCGGCAGCGGCCTACCCGCCGGGGCAAGGCCAGCGACACTGGCGGCCTGCTGGACAGCGGCCCATTCGGGCTCGGTGAATCGGGGGCAGACGCGGTACGGGCGCAGCGCGCTCCCGGCGCGGTGCTGCGTGGTCGGCGGCGTTCGACGACGCAGGTTCTTCCACCGACGGCGCCCCCGGGGCCGTCCTCCCGCTCGGCAGCAGGCACCCCCGGGCCTGCTGCCGAACGGTCAGCCTCCCCCTCCTTCGTGGTGGGGGCGGGGCAAGGACTCCACCGCGCCGGTCGCGGTGGCGATCAGGCCGTCAGGAGCTGACGGCGACCGTGGCCGAGACCGTGCTGCCGTTGTACGCGTCGTCGCCCGAGTACGTGACGGTGTAGACGGCCGGGCCGGCCACCAGGGGGACGTCGCTGATCTGGAAGGTGCCGTCGGCGGCGACCTTCCGGGTGCCGACGAGGGCGGGCACAGGCCCGGTCGCGTCCTGCCGGGTGATGGTGACGGTGGCGTTCGCCGGAATGGCGAGCGGCGAGCTGAGGCGGCCGTCCAGCTTGAGCTTCCTGCCGACCTTGGCGCGGTCGGTGAACTCCAGCCACAGCGTGGTGTCGGCCTTCGCGGGCTTCGCGACCGGGACGGTCACCGAACCCCCGGCCTGGGCGTGGTCGCGGTCGCCGTCGTAGGAGACCTGGTAGGACACGTCGCCCTGGGCGGACGCCGTGTCGGTGAACGAGAAGGTGCCGTCGGCGGCCACCGCCGGGTCCGGGAGCGCGGTGCCGTCCGGGTCCGCCGCGTCGGTGCGCGTGACGTGCACGCTCTGCCCGGCCGCGAACGCGGCCCCCGACGTCAGCGCGCCCGTGACGGTGTACGGCGTTCCGGCCGTGGCGTCGTCCGGGGGCGTCAGCGCCATCGTCGTGTCCGCCTGCTCGGGGTGGTCGATGACGTGGAGCACCGGGTCGGTGTCCCCCAGCCCGGAACCGCCGCCGGTGACCGCGTACAGCCGCGACCCGTCCGACGACCACGCGAGGCCGCCTTCGTCGACCGGCGTGTCGAAGGTGCGGCGCGGCGCGGACTCACCGGACTTGAGCACGGAAAGCCCGACCGGGGGCACGGACCAGTACAGCCAGTAGCCGATCGCGGCGGTGCCGTCCGGGGCGAAGGCCAGCGTCGTGGCGCGGTCGCTCAGCGGGACCGCCGGGCCGTCGGGCATGAGGTCGGAGATCCCGTAGTACACGAGGGAGTTCCCGGTGGGGACGGCCACGTCCTTGCCGTCCGCGGTGACCGCGGCGCCGGCGGTGTCGCCGATGTCCTCGTACTGCGCGCGCTCGACCGGGGTGGCCGTCGAGACGTCGAAGAGGCCGAGCCCACCGTCGCCGCCGTCACTGGCGACGACCAGCAGGTTCGGGTCCGCGGGGTCGGCCAGGACGCTCGGAGCCCAGGCATCCCACTGCCACTGCGGGTCGAGATGCACGGCCGGCGTCTGCGCCTGCACGTCCACGGAGCCGATGCCGTCCTCCTGTACGGCGTTGGCGTCGTGGTAGCCGAACCACAACCGCCCACCCGCGTACGCCAGATGCTCGGTGTCGACATCCGTCCGGTAGAGCGCGGTCTGCTGGAGCGTGGTCGTGCTGACCGCGGAGATCGTGCCGAGGTCGGTGTGGGCGACGTACAGCGTGGTGCCGTCGGGCGAGAGCGCCATCTCCCCGGCGTCGGGCTGGTCGTCGATCGTGCCGACCCGGGTCCCCTGGAGGTCGTACACCTCCAGGGAGTCGTTCATGCCCCCGGTGCTGAGAAAGACCTGCTGGTGCGCCTCGTCCAGCACGATGCGGGGAATCTCGTCGTTCGGCTCCCCCGCTGCCGCCTGCGTGGCCGGCAGTACGGCGAGAACGGTGCCCGCCAGCATGCTCGCGGTCAAGGTGACCGCGGTCGTCCTGAATCGCATCAAACCCCCCAGCTTGATGGGAGGGCAGGCCGAAGAAAGCCGCGGCGCTGGATCCCCCCATGTGACTGCACTTCCCCAAGTGCATTGTCAGCGAGGCTAGTTGACATCGGTGCCGGAGCTCAAGATCCCGTCGGACGGGCGTTGGGCGGGTTTGCGCACGGCCGCCCGCCCGGACCCTTCACGACTCGGTACGCAACCGGACCGCGTCGCGCAACCGCGTCGCGCACACAACGCTGGCGCGCGAGCGTACGACCGTTCCTCACGGACGACTTCGAGGTCGAAGACCGTCGAGGAGGATGTCGAGGAGCCGGTCGGCGGGGACCGCCTGTCCAGGTTGGTGGGCGACGGTGAAGATCCCGATCAGGCTCGCCGCCACCTCCTCGGCGGTGACCTCGGGCCGGAGGTCTCCCGCGGCGCGGCCTGCGTCGAGGATCGCCGAGATCGCGCCGAGGAGTTCGTCCCTGGTCCGGGCGTGGCCGACGGCGCCGGACTCGATCACCGTCAGCAGCGTGTCGCGCATGCCGCTCTTCGTCGCGATCCAGTCGCCGAACAGGTCCATCCAACGACGCATCGCGACGGCCGGCGGCGCGTCGACGAGCAGGTCCCGGGCGCCGTTCGTGAGGCGGACGACCTGGTCACGGTAGACCGCCTCCACCAGGGACTCGCGGGTCGGGAAGTGGCGATAGAGCGTCGCGATGCCGACGCCGGCCTCGCGGGCGACCGCACGCATCGACGGCTGCCCGTCGGCCGACGCGAACAGGCGCGTCGCGACCTCGAGCAGCTGCTCGCGGTTGCGTGCGGCATCGGCCCGCGTTGCCCGCGATTCCGGACCCTTCAAAACGGATCACGCTCCGGTACTGTTGACTCAGTAAGTGGAGCATAGTCCGTTTCAGTGTGCGGCTCCATGTGTGCGAGGAGACGAGGAAGCATGACGCAGCATGACGACGGCCTTCGGGACGGCATGAGCAGGGCGGTCCGGCTCGAGTCGTTCGGGGGCCCGGAGGTACTGGCCGTCCAGGAGGTGCCCGAACCCCGGGCGGGCGTCGGGCAGATCCGTATCCGGGTGACAGCGGCCGGTCTGAACCCGATGGACTGGATCATGACCGCGGACGCCGGGACCGCGGCACGGTTCGGGCTGAGCCTGCCCACCGGGTTCGGGACCGACTACGCGGGAGTCGTCGACCAGGTCGGTGCGGGCGCGGTCGGATACGCCGTCGGCGACCGCGTGTTCGGGGCGGCCCTCTCCCGAGCTGTCGCCGACTTCGTCGTGGTCGACGCGAACGGGAACATCGCGAGCGGCGTCGCCCATCACACCCCGGACGGCGTCGACGATCGCACCGCCGCCACGCTCGCGATCGCGGGCAGCACCGCGGCTGCGGCTCTCGCCGTCCTCGGCCTCGGACCGGACGACATCGTGCTGGTAGGCGGCGCGGGCGGTGGAGTCGGCGTGTTCGCGGTGCAGTTGGCGCGCATCGCCGGTGCCCGGGTCATCGGGACCGGCTCGCCGTCGACGGCGGAGCATCTGCGAAGCCTCGGCGCCGAGCCGGTCGGGTACGGGGACGGCCTCGTCGGCAGGGTCCGCGATCTCGATGCGGACCCCACCGCCGCACTGGACCTCCACGGCACGGACACGGTGCACGTCGCCCGCGAGCTGGGAGTTCCGGACGACCGCATCTGCACGATCGCGGGCGTGGTCGAAGGGATCCCGGCTGCCAACGGCGCCAACGCCGCGCCCGACGCTCTCGAGAACATCGCACGGCTGGTCGCCGCCGGCCGGCTGCGTGTACCCATCGCGGCAACCTTCCCCGTCGAGGACATCCGCGCGGCCGTCGAGCTCCAGGCGGACCGACACGTCCGCGGCAAGGTCGTGGTCGACCTCGGGCGGCGGCGCTGAACAACCGAGCGTGGTCAGGCGGGCTGACCCATGGGCCGGATGGTCAGGGTGTTGAGGTCGACGCCGGCCGGCTGATCGAGGGCGAAGCAGACGGCCTCGGCGACGGGCCGGGGAGGCAGGGCGAAGGAGGGAACGTCGGCGCCCTGCCAGAAGGGTGTGTCGATCATGCCCGGGTTGACAAGAGTGACACCGACGCCACGGGTCGTCGCGTGCAGGCGCAGGTTCTCGGCGAGTCCGGTGGTCGCCCACTTGGTGGCCGAGTACAGGTTGGCGGGCGAGTTCTTCAGCCCGGCGACGCTGCCGATGAGCACCAGCCGTCCGCCCGTGGCCTCCAGGTGGGGCAGGGTGGCATGGGCCAGCAGGGCCGGACCGAGGACGTTGGTGAGGACCATGGGCGACCACAGCGTCGGGTCGCCGGCCCCGATGGAGTCACCGGACATGAATCCGGCGTTGGCCACCGCCGCGTCCAGGGCACCGAAACGCCCCACGGTACGGGTCACGGCCGCCTCGGTGGCCTGCCAGTCCGCCGCGTCCGCGACCAGGCCCAGCAGCCGGTCGGGGTGGCCTGCCTCGTCGAGGAACGCCTTCAGTCTGCTCTCGTTGCGGCCGGTGACGGCCACGCGGTGGCCGCGGTCGAGGAGCAACCGCGCGGTGTGGGCGCCGATACCGCTGGTCGCGCCGGTGATCAGTACGGTCCTGCTGGTCATGGTCATGCTCCTGAAGCGTGGATGCGGGACGGCGGACGGCGGCCCGCGATGAAGGAGTGCCGCGATGAAGGAGGGCTGTTCACGTCCGCCGGCCCCATGAAACCGGCGCCGCCGGAGGCGGAGAAGATCGCGTTTATGGGGGGTATAAACGCAACCCCTCTCGGTCGGCCGGACCATGGGTACCGTGGGCGAATGGAATCCCCGTCCGGAAACCGCACCGGGAGTCACACGGACAACCGTTCGGACATCCGCGACTTCCTCATCAGCCGACGCGCCAAGCTCGCCCCGGAGCGGGTCGGGCTGCCCTCCGGCCGACGGCGCCGGGTCCCGGGACTACGGCGCGAGGAGGTCGCGGCCCTCGCCGGCGTGAGCACCGAGTGGTACACGCGGCTGGAGAAGGGCCACATCGGCGGCGTCTCCGAGGACGTGCTGGAAGCGGTCGCGAAGGCATTGCTCCTGGACGAGGACGAGCACACCTACCTGCTCGCTCTGGCCCGAGCGGCTCGCCCCGCCCGCCGCAGCTCGCACCGCCGCAAGGACGTCACGATCCCGCCTTCCGTCCAATGGATGGTGGACTCCATGACCATGGCCCCCGCCTTCGTACGCAACGGCCGTCTGGACATCGTCGCGAGCAACGCGCTGTGCAGGGCCCTGTACGCGCCGATGTTCGACAGCGACACCACCGGCGACCGGGGCTGCGCGAACTTCCCCCGGTACTTCTTCCTCGACCCCGGCTCCCACGACTTCTTCGTCGACTGGGAGGAAGGTGCGAGGGCGACGGTCGCCATGCTCCGCGCCGAAGCCGGCCGCGAACCCCACGACCGCGCCCTGCGGGAGATCGTCGGCGAACTGTCCACGCTCAGCCCATACTTCCGCACCCTGTGGGCCAGTCACGACGTCCGGATCCATCACGAAGGCGCCAAGCGGCTGAACCATCCCGAAGTCGGCCGTCTGGAGATGACCTTCCGCCTCCTGGACCTGCCGCTGCCGCAACGGGCCGTCCACGACCTGATCATCTACGCGGCCGAGCCGGGCACCCCCTCGGAGGACCGCCTCAGACTCCTCGCCAGCTGGACAGCACCGCCGGCCTCACCCACGCAGCCGGTCCGCCCTCTCCGCTGACGTGACGCGTCGGGCGGTCGCCGCTCACGGTCCGCACTGGAAGGGCCGCCTCGACCCGGGACGGGGTCGTGGCGCCCGGCCGGCGAGCCGGACGCCACAACCGGGCACGTCAGGCCGACGCGGTGGTCGACCCGGCAAGGTGCCGGGCGAAGAACCTCACCGCGCTGTCCGCCTCGAACCTGGGCAGCTCCTTGTGCCGGCCCGCGTTCACGTGCAGCGATTTCTCCTTCGAGGCGAAGGCGTCGAACAGCGCGAGTCCCTCCTCACGCGAGATGTGCTCGTCGTCCCATTGCAGGTCGAACTCGATCGGGATGGTGATCAGCTGCGCCTTCTCGGCCAGGACGTCGGGCCAGTGCTGGCCGAAGACCGCGGCCGCGATCCTCGGTTCGCTCGCCACGAACGGTACGCCGATCGCGGTGCCCATGTTGATCCCCCAGAAGCCGACCGGCCCCTCGGTGCCGATCTCCGGAAGTTCCTGGAGGGCGTCCAGAGTTGCCCGGTACTCGGGTACGGCGATCTCCGCCAGATGGTCGTTGTAGCGCACGACGATCGGGCCTTCCGGTTCGCCCGCAGCCCGGGCCCGGAACAGCTCGGCGATCTCCGCCTCGTCGTGCGCCGTGCGCGGCCGGTCGCCGTGACCGGGCGCGTCGATGACGGCGACATGGAATCCGCAGCCGGTCACGAGGAGCCGGGCGCGGCCGGACATCGCCGGGTGCTTCTTGTGGTTGCCGCCGCCGTGAGCCATCAGGATCAAGGGCGCGCGATCGGCCGCGCCGGCGGCCGGCGACCAGAGGACGCCGGGGACCTCACCTACGGTGAAGTCGCGTGCGAGCAGGCCGTTTGACGACGACTCGGCGGTGAACTGCAGAGAGTGCACAGGTATTGCCTTTCGGGAGTGCCTGGTTGGCGAGGCGCTCCCGGCGACGCCTGCGTCAGTCGCCGGCCATGACGGGAAGGGGGAGCACCCACGTCGATACAGCGTTCACGGGTCTCACCTCCTCGGGTGGAGTCACGGTCGAGTGGAAGCTACCAGCCCGGTGATCGCCCCTCAACCCGTTTCCCCGCCACGTCGTCACGACTCCGGACCGGCCGCGGAGCCCGAGGCGGGTGGCCGGCATTGCCGAGCAGCACGACCAACTCGCTCCGAGCTCAGGCGCGTTACCGGGGCACCGAGCCACCGGAACCCGCGCATCGGGCCTGGCACTCGCTCGAGTCGAACCAGGTCGGCCTCGACGAGTTCGCCAGGTGGCTCGAGCTCACCGACTCGGAACTGATGCCGGCGGTCGACGTCGCCACCCGAGGCATCCTGCCGGGCGCACTCTCCATCGAGCTGCCGCGCGTGTCCTGGACGGCCCTTGCCCTCCGCTGAGCAAGTGATGCGCCTCCTGGGGATGACGCGCCTCCGCCGACCTGGCTAAGCTCTGACCCGGTACATGGGAGCGCTCCCATGAACGGAACTCCCTGCCACTGCCCCTCATCCCGAGGGTCCTCTCCCCCCACGAGAGCACGGAGGACGACTGTGACACCCCCCACCCACGCTTCGCGCCCCGCCGCGGCCCCGCCACGCGGGTCCCGGCTGCGCAGGGCCGCCGCCATCGGCCTGGCCACCGGCCTCGCCGCCACCGGTATCGCGCTCGGCACCGGGATCACCGCGGGCGCCGCGCCCCAGGGCAGCCTCCCCACCGGCACCCAGCTCTACAAGGACCCGAACTCCCAGGTCGCCCGCTGGGTCGCCGCCAATCCCGGCGACTCGCGCCAGCCCGTCATCTCCCGGCGGATCGCCTCCCAGCCGCAGGCGATCTGGTTCTCCAGCTACAGCCCCTCCACCATCACCGACGACGTCAAGGCGGTCACCACTCCCGCTGCCGCCGCCGGGCAGGTGCCGGTGCTCGCCGTCTACGAGATCCCCGACCGCGACTGCGGCGGCGCCTCCGCAGGCGGCGCGCCGGACCTGGCGTCCTACGACGCCTGGGTGCGCGACTTCGCGGCAGGGCTCGGCAGCGGACGGTCGATCATCATTCTGGAACCCGACTCCGTCTCCCTGACCACCTGCCTGACCGCGCAGGAGCAGTCCGACCGCTTCGCTTCCCTCTCCCGGGCGGGCGCCGCCATCCACTCCGCCGACCCCAACGCCAAGGTCTACATGGACGGCGGCCACTCGGCCTGGAACAGCGCCACGGAGCAGGCCAACCGGCTGCGTGACGCCGGGATCCTGGCCAACGCCGACGGCCTGTTCACCAACGTCTCCAACTTCAACACCACCGCGAACGAGGTCAACTTCGCCAAGAACGTCCTGGCCGCGCTCGGCAACCCGAGCGGCCTGCACGCCGTGGTGGACACCAGCCGCAACGGCAACGGCCCCGCACCGGGCGGGGCGTGGTGCGACCCGTCCGGCCGGGCCATCGGTACCTACCCCACGACCGACACCGGGGACGCGGCGATCGACGCCTTCCTCTGGGTCAAGCCGCCCGGCGAGGCGGACGGCTGCGCCGGCGCCGCGGGCACCTTCCTGCCGGACGTGGCCTACGCGCTGGCGTCCGCCGGAACATCGGACCCGACGACGCCGCCGACCACCGCTCCTCCGACCACCACCCCGCCCCCGACCACTCCCCCGAGCGGCGGAACCTGCGCCGTCACCTACACGATCGCCAACGCCTGGACGGGCGGCTTCACCGCGGACGTGACCGTGCGCAACACGGGCAGCGCCACCGTCAACGGCTGGTCGCTCCGGTGGACCTTCCCCGGTGACCAGAAGATCACCAGCGCCTGGAACGCCAGGACCACCCAGTCCGGCGCCGCCGTGACCGCCACCGACCTCGGCTACAACGCGACCGTCCCGGTGGGCGGCTCCGTCGACTTCGGGTTCCAGGGAACGACCTCCAGCACCGCACCGCCCTCTTCCTTCACCCTCAACGGAGCGGCCTGTTCCTCGTCCTGACGGCGACCCCGCCGCCGGCCCTCGCGGGCCAGGAGCCCCCGGCCGGATGCCGGCCGGGGGCTCGTCAACAGGGCGCGACGCGCGGCGCCGTCCCCCCTCACCGGGTCAGCCTTGACGGCCCCCTGATCCAGACGGTGCGTGCAGCACCGACGCCGCGCCGCCGGACTCCGGTGGCGCGGCCGTCCTGTTCGGAGGTGCTCGCAGGGCTCGTACAGCCGAGTCTCCGAACCGGACGGTCGGCGTTCCTCCCTGTGGGTGCGCTGCGTATCCCTCTGTGGTCATCTGGGACGTCCAGGGCGCAACTGGTGCCCCCAGTCGACGGCGGGAGTCCGATCATGGACGACAGCAGGAACTATCCCGGGATGATCGTGCCCGTAGGACACGTCGAACCGTCTCCCCGCCGCGTACGGGGCCTGGTGGGGGGGCGCTGCGTCTTCGACACCACGGACGCGAAGTACGTCTGGGCCTGGCCCGGTTACCCGCAGTACTGCATTCCGCTGAGGGACATCGCCGAGGGCCTGCTGACCGACGAGGGCAAGACGATGCCCCTGGGCATCGGCGGCGGCCGGCGGCAGACCCTCAAGGTCGACGGCCTCACCCGTTCGGGCGCGGCGTGGGTGTGGGACGACACGGCTCCGGAGGAGATCCGCGGATCCGCCGGATTCCGCTGGGAGGCGATCGACGCCTGGTTCGAGGAGGACGAGCAGGTCTTCGTCCATCCACGCAGCCCCTACACGAGGGTCGACGCCCTCCGCTCCGGACGCACGGTCCGGATCGAGGTCGACGGCGAGGTGATCGCCGACGCACCCTCCACGGTGATGGTCTTCGAGACCGGTCTGCCCACGCGGTACTACCTCGACCGCGTGCACGTCGACTGGAACCGCATGGTCCCCACCGCGACCGTCACCAGCTGCCCGTACAAGGGACGGACCAGTGGCTACTGGTCCGTCCGCACCAGTAGCGCCGTCCACTCCGATCTCGCCTGGGCGTACGACTTCCCGACCCGCCAGCTCTCACCCATCGCCGGCCTGGTGGCCTTCTACAACGAGCACGTCGACCTCTTCCTGGACGGCGAGCGGCTTCCCCGGCCGGCCGAGGTGAACCGGGCCCAGTGGGAGAAGGAGCGGCGGGCCTGAGCAGGCGTTCAGTCCGCCGGCAGCGCACCGGGGACCCGGCAACGCGGCCATGAAGAGGGGGAGTTACTCTGCAGGTCGGGCGAGAGGATGGGGCCCGGGGCCCGGACAGTTCCAGCGCTCGCCCGGACCAATCGGACCGCAGTGAATCTTCTGGCGGTTGAGGTGGTGTGCGATCTCCAAGCCGGCAACTGCTATGCCGGCGACACCGGCGAAGAGAAGCACCACCGCCACCACCAGCACCGTGAGCGACTTCCACGTTCTGCGTTCGCCGTCCCCCGACAAGGCGTCCCCCTCTCCTCGCCTCTTGGACTCGGCGAGCCGCGGAACGGTTCCGGGACCGGCCGGCAGGTAGCGGTCCGGCACGCTGCTCTTCCCGGCGGTCCCGGCAGAGCTCCGGGCGGGCCGTCGATGCGCCGACGACCCGCCCGGACCCCGGAGGCGGCCTATTCGCTAGTGGTCAGCACTCGGCACACCGTCCTGCGCCATCGCGAAGATGTGCATGTCCTTGTCGGTGGGCAGCGTGATCGACGCGACGACCTTCTCCGGGTCGACGGGGACGCTCTGCTCGTCGACGTAGAAGGCGTGGTCCTGCCGGCCGAGCGCCTGGTTGCGATACGTCATCGCGGAGACCAAGGTGTTGCCGGCGCCGGGCGTGGTGCCCCAGTCCGACTGCGCCAGCTTCGCGGTGCCGGTGCTGCCGTCGGTGTAGTGGATCGTCACGGTGCCCGAGTGCGCGCCGTCCGTCGCCGCGCCGAGGAAGCCGATCTGGCCGGCGCCGGACCGGTGCGGCAGGAGGACGGTCTGGCCGAGCGCGCGCACGTTGTCGTTCTGGCACGACTGAGCGCGCGGCCAGGTGAAGGTCAGCCCGCCGGCGGTCACGCGCGCGCCGGGGGTGAGCGCTTGCGGCGAGGCCGTGGCGAGCGCGTCGGCGGAGTAGGTGTCGGTGCCGTTGTCGAGCGCGCCGCACCCTCGGTTGGTGTCCGGCGAGACGCCCACGTCGTTGGAGTAGTCCGACAGCGCATCGGAGGCCCCGACGGTGAACTGCGCGCTGCCGGACGTCGCGCCGGGCCCGGAGACCACCGCGACGCTCGCGGTGCTGCCGGGTTCGACCCGCCAGATGTCGGCCGGCCCCGAACTCGTCGAGATCGCCGGGCCGCTGGGCCGCGGCACCGTGAAGGTGACGGAGCGGTCCGACCAGTGGTCGATCGTGAGCGTGCCCAGGTCCCCGGCGCCGCCTCAGTGGACGCCGGCGTCGGACAGCACGAGCTCACGCCCGTGCGAGGAGTTGCCGAAGCCCTTACCGGTGAGGGTGACCTGCTGGCCGGGAGCAGCCTGCGCCGGGGTGACGCGGCTGATGGTCGCGGGTCGTGCCGGGGTGTTGGAGAGCGCGAGGTCGTCGACGTAGCCGCGGTAGCCGCCGTTGCCGGACGGCTGGTCGTAGCCCAGGTCGACACGGACGATCGTCTTGCCCGCGGCCGCCTTGCCAATGTCCACGCTGACCTGGTTCCACTGGTCGAGCGTGAGCTTGCCGCACTGCGACGCGGGGGTGAGCGGGGACCCGCCGAGGCCGTGCAGCGTGCTGCCGTCGGCGAAGACGAGGTCCGGTGCCACGCAACTGCTGTTGTCGCCGCTGACGCCGGTCGCGAGCGGGCCGTTCGCCTGCGGGTGGATCCAGTAGCTCAACGTGGTGTCCTTGCCGACCTTCACGGGCCGGTCGGACAGGTCGAACAGCCGCATGTAGGCGTGGTCGTCGGTCGCGCCGGTGGCGTGCCCGGAGTACATGAGGGCGTTGGTGCCGTCGTGGGCGTTGTCCTGGCGTGCGCTGGCCTCGGGGCTGCTGGCACTGCCGTACGCGGTGACGTTGGCGATCCCTCCGCCGCCGGGATCGGTGTCGACGCCGTCGACCCAGTCCGGCACGGGCTGACCGTGCTCGAAGCCGGTCCGGAACGGCGTCGCGGCCGGGCGGGCCGGCTGCGGGCGGCGCAGCCCCGCGGTGGCGAGGCCGGTGACCGTGTCGCCGCCGCCGTAGTACATCATGTACTGGCCGTTGTGGAAGAAGATGCTGTTCATCCACGCCGTCTTCGGCGTCTGGCCGTTCCACTCGTACGGCACGTCCGGCGTCGGCGTGAGCACCGCGTCACTCAACTGGTGCAGCATCCGCGTCGGCTCCTGGCCGGAGAACTCCTCCTCGCTGATGGCGTAGAACCACCGGCCGTTGGCCATCAGCGTTCCGGCGGTGAAGACGACGATGTCGGAGTTGGCGGGTTTGCCCACCAGCGTGCGGTAGTCGGTGACCGCCACCGCCACCTCGTACGGCTTCCAGCCCTTCGGGTAGTGGATGTCGAGCGGGTCGGCCGTCCTCGGGGTGGTGCTGCCCTTCGCGTGCCAGGTGCGCAGGTCCGAGGAGTACGCGATGTCCGTGCCGGTGTCGCCCTGGCCGAAGTACATGACGTACTCGCCGTTGACCTTGCGCGGGCTGCCGTTCGCGTCGGTGACCACCGCCGCGTCCTTGTTGTTCCCGGTGCTCGGCTCCACCATCCACGGCGTGCTCCAGTGGACGCCGTCGGTCGAGGTGGACTCGGAGATGTCGTACGAGCCGTAACAGGTGCCGTCCGCCTTCGGGTGCACGGAGGTGAAGAAGGAGTAGTAGGTGCCGTCCAGTTCGAACAGGCGCGGGTCCTCGAGGCCGCACTTGTCCTGCTGGCCGGCCGTGTCGAAGTTGATCACCGGGTTGGCGGCGGTGTCCTCGGTGAAGTGCGTGCCGTCGGAACCGGAGGCGTACCCGATCTGCGACGGGCCGCCGTAGGAACCCTGCGCGCGGTAGAGCATCTTGTACTGGCCGCCGCGGTAGAGCACGCCCGGGTTGTACAGGGCGGCGGACTCGTACCCGCTGCCGCTCGGCGTCATCAGCGGATTGTCCGCGCTGCGGGTGAACGGGCCGATGGCCCAGTCGGGGAGGTTCGAGGCGGTGTAACTCGCGTCGTCCGCCGCGCTCTTCGGCGCCTGCGCCGACGGTGACTGCGATGCCGGCCGGGCGGGCGCGGGTGCGGCACTCACCTGGCCCGTCGGGCCGGTGGCGCCGGCCGCCGATGTCGCGGCGGCGGGCGCCACTCCGAGCGCCGCGGCGACCGCGCCCACCGCCAGCAGCCGTAGCGCCGTATGCCGGAGGCGTGTCCGCGGCCGGATACGCCGCGGCCGAGGCGGATCCGGCTCCTTCCGCAGGCGCGCGACGACTCGGGAAAAATCGACCATTACCCCAAACCTCTCAACTGGACGCGAACGGCCTCAGGGGTCTTCGGAGCGCGCTCCGCGGTCAGGGACCATGACCGCGTCGGCGGCGTGACAACGTTGTCAAGCGCGCCGATACTTCCACCGCGGGCGGCAAGCGTCAAGGGGAACGGTGGAGTTGGCTCGGCCGCCTCGGGCGGACCAGGGCCGCCCGCGACCGGCAGGTGTCACGGGCGGTCGGGATGGGGCGCGCCCGCGCCGCGGAGCGGCGTGTCCACGATGAGCGTCGCGACGGCGTCGATGTCCTTCTCCTTCCTGTTCTGTGCGGCCTCGTGGATGAGGGCGTAGTAGACGCGGCGGGTCCATGAGATGTCGACATCGGCGCGAAGGACACCGGCTTCCCGGGCGCGGCGGAACAGGCGCTCGCACGTGTCCCGTACATCGCGGTGGACGCGTGCCACCTCGGGAATGGCCGAGGAGGCGTAGCTCATCGCGAATCCCCAACCGACCTTGACGCTCAGGACGTTCGCCGTCGTCTGGGAGAGGGCGACCAGCGGAGGAGCGTCCGGGTGGGCGGCGTCGACCGCTGCGGCGAACCGCTGGGTGGCCCACAGCGCGAGGGCGTCGATCAGCGCTTCACGGCGGGGCCGCGGGGCGGGCTGGAGAACCGCTCTCGGCCCTCCAGCCCTGAGCCCGCCGGCCCCGAAGCCCGCCAGCCCCGAAGGACACGGCACGCGTGGCCTGTTGCCGCGGTCAGGCCTCGATGAAGGCCAGCAGGTCGGCGTTGATGACATCGGCCTGGGTGGTCGGCATGCCGTGCGGGAATCCGGTGTAGGTCTTCAGCGTGGCGTTCTTCAGGAGCGCGGCGGTCAGTGGCGCGGAGTCCGCGTACGGGACGACCTGGTCGTCGTCACCGTGCATGACCAGCACGGGTACCGAGATCCGCCGCAGGTCCTCGGTGAAGTCGGTCTGCGAGAAGGCCACGATGCCGTCGTAGTGCGCCTTGGCGCCGCCCATCATGCCCTGCCGCCACCAGTTCTGGATGACGGCCTCGACCGGCTCGACCCCGGGTCGGTTGAACCCGTAGAAGGGGCCTGCGGGCAGTTCCCGGTAGAAGGTCGAGCGGTGCTCGGCGGTCTGGGCCTGAAAGCCGTCGAACACGCTCTTGGGCAGGCCACCCGGATTGTCGTCGGTCTGCAGCATCAGCGGCGGTACCGCCGCGATCAGCACGGCCTTGGCCACCCGGCCCTCGCCGTGCCTGGCCAGGTAGCGCACGACCTCGCCGCCGCCGGTGGAGTGGCCGACGTGGACCGCGTCGCGCAGGTCGAGGTGCTCGGTGAGCGCGGCGAGGTCGTCGGCGTAGTGGTCCATGTCGTGGCCGCCGTCGACCTGCGCCGAACGCCCGTGGCCCCGCCGGTCGTGGGCGATGACCCGGTAGCCGCGAGTCCGGAAGAACATCAACTGGGCGTCCCAGTCGTCGGCCGACAGGGGCCACCCGTGGCTGAACACGATCGGCTGACCGCTGCCCCAGTCCTTGTAGAAGATCTCCGTGCCGTCCGCCGTGGTGATCGTGGGCATGCGTGACTCCTGTCGATTCAAAACTGCTCGCGTCGTCGGCGCCTGCGCCGGAGTGAGGGTCCACGCCGGGCGTCGGCCCGACGTCTCCTCAGGCCGCAGGGCAGGCGGGGCCCTTGACTCCTCTCGGGCCCCTGCCGCCTTCCCCTACGCACAGATCATGCGTGGCCTGCGGTAATGACAGCATCAGTACGTTGACTGCGTTCCGCGGTCCGCCCGTCGCCCTTCCGGACCGGGGCCGTGCCAGTCCAGGCAGAGCACGGTGGCGTCGTCCTGCAGGCCGTCGCCGCAGGTATCGATCACGGCCGCGGTCAGCGTGCGGACGACTTCGCGGCTGTGCTCGGTGGCGGTGTCGCGGATCAGGCCGGGCAGGTCGACGGTCTGGGCCCGCCGGTCCTGCATGCCGTCGGTGTACAGGACCAGACGGTCGCCGGGGCGCAGGTCGACGTCCTGGACGCGGTGGGGCCTGGGGCCGGGGACGCCGAAGGGCAGGTCGACCCCCAGGTGGAGCGTTTCGACGGTGCCGCCGCGCAGAAGCAGCGGCCAGGGATGGCCGGCGTTGACCAGGCGGGCGGCGCTGCCGTCCAGGGCGATACGCATCAGTTGGCCGGTGGCGAAGGTGTGGCGGCCGTGGTCGAGCATGACCTGATGGATCCGCCGGGCCTGCTCGGCGAGATCGGCTCTGGCGCGGCGGGCGCCTCGGGAGGCGTTGACCAGGAGCGTGGCCATCAGCGAGGCGTCGGTGTCGTGTCCCATGGCGTCGGTGACCGACAGGTGGAGGGTGTCCCGGTCGAGTGCGTAGTCGTACGTGTCGCCGGCGATGCTGTCGGCGGGCACCAACGCCGCGGACAGCGAGAACTCGGCGGCCTCGCAGGAGGGTGCCGACGGCAGGAGCTGCCGCTGGATCTCCGCGGCCAGACTGACGTCGGTGGTGCGCCGGCCCCAGTGGTAGAGGTCGGTGAAACGGCCGTCGGTGACGATGATGTAGGCCAGCGCGTGCGCGGTGTCGGCGACCTCCTCCAGCGCCTCGGGGGTGGGATGAGGAAGGGTCAGCTCCAGGACGCCGAGGGCGTCGCCACGGTTGGTGACCGGGGCCAGCACCCGTTGGCCGTCGCCGTTGTCCCGCGTCAGGACCAGTTCCTGCGTACGCAGCACCTCGTCGTACGCGGTCCCGGCCAGAGGGATGTGGTCCGCGCGGCTGCCGGCCGGTGCTTGCGCCTCCTCGCTGACCCGCACCACCCGCCGACCCACGACGTCGACGAGCAGGAGCGACACGTAGCGGGCGTCGAACCGCTCGCGCAGATTCCGCGCCACCACGTCCACGGACTCCACCGGCGCGGCGTCCTCCGCGGCCGCCAGGATGTCGGCCAGGCCGATCCGCTCTCTCCTCATGACATCCTCCCAAAAGGCAGTAGTGATTTCTCCTGCCCCGGGTGGCTCCGACATCACGGACCCGTCTCTGCGACGCGGCGTTCCCGACGTGGCAACCCGGTCCGGGCCGCGGAAGGGTGCGTCGTACGTCTCCCCCGACCGCGGATGCGGAGATCAGCGCCGGGCGTCGTCGGGGCCCATGTCCAGCAGGGTGAGCAGCTCCGCGACGGTCGGGCCGGCGTCCGCGGGGTGCCGCAGCGTGGTGCCCGGCGGGATCTCGTAACGGTTCGAGCGCCCGCTGCGCGTGTGGGTGAGGTAGCCGCCCTCCTCCAGGTCCACGATGATCCGCTGCACCGCGCGCTCGGTCAGCAGGCAGCGGGAGGCGATGTCCCGGACCCGGGTCCCGGGATCGCGGGCGATGGCGGCGAGGACCCGTGCGTGGTTGGTCAGGAACGTCCAGGTGGGACGCGAGTCAGCTGGTTCGTCCATCCGCCCATCGTAGGCCCCGTGATTCACGTGACCCAATACACGACTTTCATTTCATGTACTTATTGACGTGCGTGGTGGCAGCAGGCACCCTGATCGGCAGACACCGACGGACGGAAACACGGAGGCCTCCATGTCCGCTTCGGAGCTCCGCCTGCCCGCCTGCGACAGGCAAGAGCCCCGCACCGCCCGGCCGACCACGACCACCGCGTTCACGGGTTTCGACTCGGACATCGCGGTACGTCTCGTGGAGCGGGCGGACCAGACCCGCGCCGCGGTCGCCGGCGAGATCGACCTCGGCACGGCACCCCTCCTGGGCGAGATCCTGACGGGCTGCCTGGCGCGCTCCCCCGGCGCCATGGACATCGACCTGGGCGATGTGACGTTCTTCGACTGCTCCGGACTGAACGCCCTGCTCCGCGTGCGGCAGCGCGCCGCCGAGCAGGGCATCGCACTGACCGTCTCCCAGATGTCACCGCCGGTCACCCGGATTCTGGAACTCACCGGCACCCGGGACCTGTTCGGCCACAAGCGAGGCCCCGGGCCCCGGCCGCGGATCGTCCGTCCGGCGCGGCTGCCGGAACCGCCACAGGACTGAGGTGCCGGAGCCGGGGCCGTGACGCGCGGACGCTCAGGACAACGGTCATGACGCTGCGTTCACAGGGGTGGGGTTCGTCGTCTCATGTCCGCGCGGGTGCCCGCCTCTTGCCGTGGGCGGCGGCCCGGGCGACCAGCCAGCTCGCCAGCGCGGCCACGGCGGCCCCGCCCGCGGCGTAGAACACCTCGGTCGACACCAGCAGGTCGGACACCGCGAGCAGCACGAGGGTGAGCGCGCCGCACCACTTGGCGAGGCGGCGGGCGGTGCCTCCGGGCCGCGAGTCCTCGGCGTACTGCTCGTCGTCCTGCTCGCCTTTTCCGGCGGCAGGCGTCAGCGCCATGGACGAGAGCTGCCGGGCAAGGCACGGATCATCTCGTGCCAATGTCTGCTCGATGTCCCGCAGTACCCTGAGTTCGCGCACCGTGAGGCCCATCGTCGCCCTCCAGCCGAGAATTCCGTGCCGGCCCCGAGAACCACGCCTGTCGGGTACCCCGCCCGCGCCAAAGGATGCACTCCGCGCCGGCCCGTCCGCAGTCGGCGCCGCGCCCGCCGGTGGCGTCCAGGACTGCTCTACCGGGTCGTCGTCGGTGAAGTCGACCACCGGCCACCCGTTGCGCGGCCGCGCCTACGCGCCGGCCCGGCCGTGCACGGTGGGTGCCGCCGCGGCGGCGGGCGGACATCTGTCCCACCGCCAGGCGCCGGCGCGAACCACGCCGGCGCCGTGCCCCGTCTCGTGCCGCCCGGCTGGCACCGCGTGGGCCCGGTCGACACGTTCGGCGCACGGGCAGCCCGTGCGCCGTATGGTGGGAGAGGTGCCGGTCGCGGTGGGCCGCACCGCCGAAGGGCCCTGCCACGCACTCGCCGACCCGCGCAGCCACGACGACGGTCCGTTGTCGGACGGGAACGTGGTGGAGGGCTGGTTGCACTGCCGGTGGCACGGCAGTGCCTTCCATCTCTCTGCCGGCTGGAGCGCGACCGGCCGGGCTACGGCCCCCGCCCGCGTGCGACACGCGCGTGGCGGACGGCGAGTTGCGCGTGCGCTGCGCCCGCCCCGTCCGGCAGCCGCTGAACCCGCGCGGGGCCGACAGGTGCGCGCGCCGTGCGTACGACGATCCGTTCCGGGCGGTTCCGCCGCCCGGCCCAGGGCAGAGGCCCGCTGGGCGTCCCCGAAGGCCCTGCGGACCGCGCGAGGGAGGGGCTGGACATGGACGACGAAGCTCCCGGCGCCCTGCAGGACGCCCTCGACCGCCTGGCGCTGCTGTCCGCCGCCACCTCCGCGCTGGCGAGCACGCTCGACGGGGACGCCGGAATGGTCCGGGTCAGCCGCACCCTGGTGCCGCAACTGGCGGACTGGTGCGCCATCCACGCCGTGGCCGACGGCGTGGTCCGCGAGGTCTCCGTGGT
>NZ_FNVU01000007.1 GCF_900107965.1 Actinacidiphila yanglinensis
TTCGACAACACCATCCCCCCCTTCACCGGCACCACCCCCGACGAAGAGGAAACCGGCAGCCGCGAAACCGTCGTCGTCGAAGTCGGCGGCAAACGCCTCGAAGTCTCCCTCCCGGCACACCTCGGGATGGCGCTGGCCCGGACCGGTCTGGCGGCGGGCGCGAAGCCGAAGCGCAGGGCCGCGGCGAAGGCGGCGACGGCTGTCTCCGGCGACACGCTGGCCTCGCCCATGCAGGGCACGATCGTGAAGGTCGCCGTCGAAGAGAAGCAGACCGTCGCCGAGGGCGACCTGATCGTCGTCCTCGAAGCCATGAAGATGGAGCAGCCGATCAACGCGCACCGCGCCGGCACCGTCATCGGCCTGAAGGCGGAGGTCGGCTCCTCGATCTCCTCGGGCGCGGTCATCTGCGAGATCAAGGACTGAGACCCGCGGGGCGGCTGGCGCCACGTCAGCCGCCGCTCACCCGAACCCGCTCCTGATGGACGACGACGCCGGTCGCACTGGTCACGGGACCAGCCGACCGGCGTTCGTGCGTGCGGGGCGGGCCGGCGGTGCGGCCCGTACCGCCGGCTCAGCGCAGCGCGGGCTTCGGCGGCGCCTTGAGCAGGAGCACCATCACCAGCGCGGCGGAGACGAAGATCGCGGCGAGGGTGAAGGCGGCGGTGGCACCGTTGATGAACGCGTCGCTGTGCGCGTGCCGGGAGACCGTGCCGAAGACGGTGACCAGGATCGACAGGCCGAGGCTGCCGCCGACCTGCTGCATCGTCTGGAGCAGGCCGGACGCGGAACCCGCGTCCTTGGGCTGGACCCCGGACAGGATGAAGGTGTTCAGCGGCATCATCGTCCAGCCCACCCCGAAACCGACCAGCATCAGCGGGCCGAGGATGCCGGCGGCGTAGCCGTCGGTCGGGCCGAGCTGGGTGATCCAGATCGTGCCGGCAAGGTTGATCGGCAGGCCGATACTCACCACCGTCTTGGCGCCGAACGTGCCGATCATGCGCGGCGCGAGCCGCGCGGCCAGGAAGAGCAGCCCGGCCAGCGGCAGGAACGCGAAGCCGGTCTTCAACGGGCTGAAGTGCAGGTAGGTCTGGAGGTACTGCGTGCTGAAGTAGAAGACGCCGAACATCCCGGCCGGTACCAGCAGCATCACGCTGTAGGCGATGGCCCGGTTGCGGTCGGCGAACAGCCGCAGCACCACCAGCGGGCGCTCGACCCGTGTCTCGTTGACCAGGAACGCGCCGAGCAGGGCGACCGCGATCGCGAACGAGGTCAGCGCCCGGCCGTCGCTCCAGTCGCTCTCCCCCACCCGGATGAAGCCGTACACCAGGGTGGCCATGCCGAGCGTGCCGGTCAGCGCGCCCGCGACGTCGAAGCGGCCGCCGCGGTGCCGCTCGGTCTCCTTGATGAAGCGGGGCGCGAGCAGCATGATGGCGATGCCGACCGGCACGTTGATGAAGAACACCCAGCGCCAGGAGCCCAGGTCGGTGAGGACACCGCCCGCGGTCAGGCCGATCGCCGAGCCCGCGCCGGACACCGCGGAGAAGACGCTCAGCGCGCGGTTGCGCTCGCTGCCCTCGGAGAACGACGTGGCGATCAGGGCGAGGGTGCTCGGTGCCGCCAGCGCGGCGGCGGCGCCCTGGAAGCCGCGGGCGACCAGCAGCGTGGTGGCATCGTTGGCGACGCCGCCCGCGACGGAGGCGAGGGTGAACGCCGCGACGCCCCACACCATCGCGGTGCGCCGGCCGATCAGGTCGCCTATCCGGCTGCCGAGCAGCAGCAGGCCGCCGAAGGCGAGGGTGTAGACGTTCAGCACCCAGGACATGCCGGTGGCCGAGAAGCCCAGGTGGGTGCCGATGCCGGGAAGCGCGACGTTCACCACCGTGGCGTCGAGCAGGATCATCAACTGGGTGCCGACGATGGCACCGAGAACGAGGTAGGAGTGCCTGCTGGCGGGGGACGACGGCAGGCGGGTGGCGCCCGTGGTGGCGCCGGTGGTGCCGGCGGCCGGGCCGGCAGCGGTGCCGGTGGGGCCGTCGGAATCACGCGTAGTGGACGTGGACATGTTGAGTAAGCCTCCAGCGGAGAGGTAAACGGAGGTCTCCTCCGAAAACTATACGGAGGCACCCTCCGGAAGTACAATCGCTTTCGGCGAGATGTTCCGGAGTGGAGGCGTGACGACGATGCGGGCAGATGCTCAGCGCAACTACGACCGGTTGCTCCTGGAGGCCCGTCAGGCGTTCATCGTGCACGGCACCGATGTCGCCCTCGAGGACATCGCGCGTCACGCGGGTGTCGGCATCGGCACGCTCTACCGGCACTTCCCGAGCCGCTACGACCTGATGAACGCGGTCTTCCTCCGCGAGATCGACCAACTCGCGGCGCGTGCCGAAGAGTTGATGTCCGCCGATGACCCGACGGAGGGCCTCGTCGGATGGCTGCAGGCGGTCGCGGTCCACTCCACCGCCTACCGCGGCATGGCGGCGGCGATCGTCGAGGCGTCCGAGACGCAGATGCCCGCATGCAAGGCGAGCCTGCGCGCGTCCGGCGGGTCACTGCTCGCGCGCGCCCAGCGCGCCGGCGCCGTCCGCGAGGACATCACGATCGGCGACCTGCTCAAGCTGACCTACGCGATCGTGCAGGCGGCGGAGAAGGACCCCGCGGAGAAGGGCGTCTTCCAGCGGCTCATGTCCCTCGCGGTGGACGGCATGCGTCCGCGTCCGGCCGGGGACGCCTTCCGGGCGGGCGGCCCGCACGGCGCGAGCGGTCCGGTCGTGGCGGCCGCCGCCGACGCCCCCGCCCATTCCGGCTGAGCGCGCAGCCTGCCGGGCCGGGGACGGGGGCGCCCGGATCAACCGGGCGGGCCGGGTTCGATCGGGTTCGATCGGGTCAGCGCCGCCGGACGTCGGCGAGGCGCGGGGTGGGGGCCTCCCCACCGGCGGGGGCGCCCAGCGCCTGGCCGCCCCGCAGTCCTTGGTGCCGGCGCGGACCCGGCAGGTCGCGGTGGCCGCGACCGGTCGCGAGCCCGTCCGCCGCGGCGGCCGCCGCCACTGCTGGCGACGGCCCCACCCCGGGCAGGGACGCGACGGTGATCTGCACACCCCTGTCGGCCAGCACCTGAAGCTCCGTACCGGCCCGCTCGTCGTCCGGCTCGGGATCGTCGGTGACGAGATGGGTGATCCGGTCGGTCGGCACCGTCTGGAACATCGTGTCGGTGCCGAGCTTCGTGTGGTCGGCGAGCACCACGACCTCCGCGGCGGCCTGCACCAGCGCCCGGTCCACGCTCGCGGAGAGCATGTTGGACGTGGACAGCCCGCGCTCGGCGGTCAGACCCGCGCCGGACAGAAACGCCCGGGACACCCGCAGCCCTTGCAGCGACTGCTCGGCTCCACTGCCGACCAGGCCGTAGTTCGAGCCGCGCAGGGTGCCTCCGGTCATCACCACCTCGACACGGTTGGCATGGGCGAGCGCCTGCGCCACCAGCAGGGAGTTGGTGACGACGGTCAGCCCGGCCACCCGGGCCAGCCGCCTCGCCAGCTCCTGCGTGGTGGTGCCCGCGCCGACCACGATCGCCTCGCCCTCCTGGACGAGACCGGCCGCGAGATCGGCGATGGCCGTCTTCTCCGCGGTCGCTAGATGGGATTTCTGCGGGAAGCCGGACTCCCTGGTGAAGCCACCCGGCAGCACCGCACCGCCGTGCCGGCGGTCCAGCAGTCCTTCCGCCTCCAGCGCCCGTACGTCCCTGCGCACGGTCACTTCGGACGTCTGGACGACCCGGGCGAGCTCCCGGAGCGACACCGCTCCGTTAGCCCGCACCATTTCCAGAATCAACTGACGACGTTCTGCAGCGAACACGGAACCGACAGTAATGCCAACGACCGGACGGTTTCAGCGTTTTGCACCCGTTGATGGAAGACGTGCACAAAACAGACCGTCAAGTGCTATAGCTCGACCGCGCGTTCCCTTCCCCCCAGGGTTGTGCGCCCCCTCCCCGCTCCCCCCCCCGCACGGCGGTTACGCCGGGCCGGCGTGGTGATCCGGTCGGGGTCGAACCCGGCGAGTCGGCCGCTCCCCTTCGCCGGCTGCTGCTTCTTCCGCGCCGCGGCCTGGTCGTCGAGCGTGCGGGCCTCGACCTCCCAGCGGCCGGCATGTGGCTTCACCGGAGGGGGATCAGGTCACCGAGAACGAGCGAACGCGTCCCACTGTTACCGGACCGGGGCCGGCCGTCACCGCCATGTGACAGCGGGGCGGCGGGAGTTCAGCTGCCGTAGCCGGTCTTGCGGGCGTGCAGCTGGCGGGCGACCTCGGCGATGGAGCCGGACAGCGACGGGTAGACGGTGAAGGCGTTGGCGATCTGCTCGACGGTGAGGCTGTTGTCGACGGCGATCGAGATGGGGTGGATCAGCTCGCTCGCCTTGGGCGCGACCACGACGCCGCCGACGACGATGCCGGTGCCGGGCCGGCAGAAGATCTTGACGAAGCCGTCGCGGACGCCCTGCATCTTGGCCCGCGGGTTGCGCAGCAGCGGGAGCTTGACGACGTTCGCCTCGATCCGCTGGGCGTCGACGTCGGCCTGGGTGTAGCCGACAGTGGCGATCTCGGGGTCGGTGAAGACGTTGGAGGAGACCGTCTTGAGGTTGAGCGGCGCCACCGCGTCGCCGAGGAAGTGGTACATCGCGATCCGGCCCTGCATCGCGGCGACCGAGGCCAGCGCGAAGATGCCGGTGACGTCGCCCGCCGCGTAGACGCCGGGGGCGCTGGTGCGGGAGACCTTGTCGGTCTTGATGTGGCCGGAGTCGGTGAGCTTGACGCCCGCCTCCTCCAGGCCCATCCCCGCGGTGTTGGGGATCGCGCCGACCGCCATCAGGCAGTGCGTTCCGCTGATCATCCGGCCGTCGGCGAGGGCCACCTCGACCCGGTCGCCGACCAGCTTGACGGACTGCGCGCGGGAGCGGGCCATCACGTTCATGCCGCGGCGGCGGAAGACGTCCTCCAGGACGGCGGCGGCGTCCGGGTCCTCGCCGGGCAGCACCCGGTCGCGGGAGGAGACGAGGGTGACCCGGGAGCCGAGCGCCTGGTAGGCGCCGGCGAACTCGGCACCGGTGACGCCGGAGCCGACCACGATCAGCTCCTCCGGCAGCTCGTCGAGGTTGTAGACCTGGGTCCAGTTCAGGATGCGCTCGCCGTCGGGCAGCGCGTCCTCCAGCTCGCGCGGGCGCGCGCCGGTCGCGATGAGCACGGCCTCGGCGGTCAGCCGTTCCGTGCTGCCGTCGGCGGCCTCGACCACGACGGTGCGGGTGCCCTCGGCGGTCGGGCAGCCCTCCAACCGCCCGCGGCCGCGCATCACCCGGGCGCCGGCCCGGGTCACGGCCGCGGTGATGTCGTGCGACTGGGCGAGCGCGAGCCGCTTCACCCGGCGGTTGACCTTGCCGAGGTCCACGTCGACCACCCGGGCCGGACGCTCCAGGGGGGCGCGGCCCTCCTGCCCGCCGGCGACCGCGTGGACGGAGTCGTGCACGAGGATGCCCAGCTCCTCGTGCGAGGAGTCGAAGGTCGTCATCACCTCGGCGGTGGCGATGAGGGTCTTGGACGGCACGCAGTCGGTCAGCACCGACGCACCCCCCAGACCGTCGGTGTCGACGACGGTCACCTCCGCGCCGAGCTGTGCCGCTACGAGCGCGGCTTCGTAGCCGCCGGGTCCGCCGCCGATGATCACGATCCGAGTCACGTACCCCATTGTCCCGCACGCGCCAAGCGATCCGCGCCAGGGTCCGGCCGGGACCGCCGACGGGCGGATCGTGCGGGGACGCGGTGTCCGCTCCTTACGCCGTGTCGACCCCGCTCCCGTACTCTCGTGTCCATGTCGCTCTACGCCGCCTACGGAAGCAACCTCGATGCGCGGCTGATGACCCGCCGCGCCCCGCACTCCCCGCTGCGCGGCACCGGGTGGCTCGACGGGTGGCGGCTGACCTTCGGCGGCGAGCAGATGGGCTGGGAGGGCGCGCTGGCCACGGTCGTGGAGGCGCCGGGCCACCAGGTGTTCATCGGGTTGTACGACATCGCCGAGGTGGACGAGGAGTCGATGGACCGCTGGGAGGGCGTGCCGCTGTCCATCTACCGGCGCACCACCCTGCGCGTGCACACCCTGGACGGCGACGAGGCGGCGTGGCTGTTCGTCCTCAACGACTACGAGGGCGGCCTGCCTTCGGCCCGCTATCTCGGCGAGATCGCGGACGCGGCGGAGTCCGCCGGAGCGCCCTACGACTACGTGATGGAGCTGCGCAAGCGGCCCTGCTGAGGCACCCCGCACCGCACGGCCGCCACCCGGATGCCGGAGCGCGCCCACACCGTCAATTGTCAGAAGATCCGATTTCCGGACGCCACGTGCCTGAGGCGTCTACGCGCGTAGGGAAACACGGGTTACGCTCATCCGCGTGAACGCTTCCGCAGAACCCGATCCCTACGCCGCGGCCGATGCCGCCGCCGCCCGCCTCCGCGAGCTGACCGGCGCCGACACGCACGACGTGGCCCTCGTCATGGGGTCGGGCTGGGTGCCCGCCGCCGACGAACTCGGCACCCACGACCACGAGGTACCGATCACCGATCTGCCCGGGTTCCCCGCGCCCGCCGTGGCCGGCCACTCCGGACAGGTCCGCTCGGTGCGGATCGGCGAGGTGCGCGCCCTGGTCTTCCTCGGCCGCACCCACCTCTACGAGGGGCACGGCGTCGACAGCGTGGTGCACGGGGTGCGCACCGCGGTGGCGGCCGGCTGCAAGACGATCGTGCTCACCAACGGCTGCGGCGGCCTCCGCCCCGGCTTCCGGCCCGGGCAGCCCGTCCTCATCAGCGACCACATCAACATGACCGCCTCGTCGCCGCTGCTCGGCCCCCGCTTCGTCGACCTCACCGACCTCTACTCCCCCCGGTTGCGCGCCCTGTGCCGCGAGGTCGACGCCTCCCTCGAGGAGGGCGTCTACGTCCAACTGCCCGGCCCCCACTACGAGACGCCCGCGGAGATCGGCATGGTCCGCGCGATAGGGGGGGACCTCGTGGGGATGTCCACCGCCCTCGAGGCGATCGCTGCGCGCGAGGCGGGCGCGGAGGTGCTCGGTATTTCCCTCGTCACCAACCTCGCCGCCGGGATGACCGGGGCGCCCCTCAACCACGAGGAAGTTCTCGAGGCCGGCCGGGTGTCCGCGGCCCGCATGGGAGCCCTCCTCCACCAGGTGCTGGGCCGCCTCTGAGGGTTCCTCCCCGCCCGCCCGCCCCTTTTTCCGCCCTCAATCGCCGGGCAGGCTGATATCCCCCGGCGCGCAACCGCGAAGCCGTCCCGCCAATGGCACCGAGCCCCGCCCGGCGCAAAACACGACGCGCACCGCAACCAAACCCACGCCGCCCCGCCACCCGACCTCAAGCCACCCGCCACGGCAACCAAACCCAACCCGCCCGGCGACTGAGGACAGAGCAACGAGCAGCCCGAGCACAGCCAAGCCCGCCCGGCGATTGAGGGCAGGACAACGAGCAGCCCGAGCCCAACCCAGCCCGCCCGGCGACTGAGGACAGAGCAACGGGCAGCCCGAGCACAGCCAAGCCCGCCCGGCGATTGAGGGCGAACGAACGGACCAAGGAGGACCGACGTGCGGCTCGAGCCCACGCAGTGGATCGCTGAGGACCCCGACCCCGAAACCCGAGCGGAGCTCCAAGCCCTGGTGGACGCCGCGAAGGACGGGAACGACTCCGCACGGGCGGACCTCGAGGACCGTTTCCGCGGCACCCTGGAGTTCGGCACCGCGGGCCTGCGCGGAGCGATGGGCGGCGGCCCGATGCGGATGAACCGGGCGGTGGTGATACGCGCGGCCGCCGGCCTCGCCGCGTACCTCGAGAACATCGGCGGCGGCCTGGTCGTGATCGGGTACGACGCCCGCCACCGGTCGGAGCGCTTCGCACGGGACACCGCCGCGGTGATGGTCGGCGCGGGCCTGCGCGCGGCGGTACTGCCGCGCCCGCTGCCCACCCCGGTGCTGGCGTTCGCCATCCGTCATCTGGGAGCGGCGGCCGGGGTGATGGTGACCGCGAGCCACAACCCGCCGCAGGACAACGGCTACAAGGTCTACCTGGGCGACGGCTCGCAGATCGTGCCGCCGGCCGACGCGGAGATCGCCGCGCGGATCGCGGCGGTGGGCCCGCTGGAGACGGTGCCGAGGCCGGAGGACGGCTGGACCGTACTCGGCGAAGAAATCGTCACGGCGTACCTGGACCGTGCGGTGGGCGTGGTCGCGCCGGGCGGCCCGCGCGAGGTGGCGACCGTCTACACGCCGATGCACGGGGTCGGGCTGCGCACGCTGCTGGCGGCGTTCGAGCGGGCCGGGTTCCCGGCACCCGCCGTGGTCCCGCGGCAGGCGGAACCGGACCCGGACTTCCCCACCGTGGCCTTCCCGAACCCGGAGGAGCCCGGCGCGATGGACCTCGCCTTCGCGACCGCGCGCGAGCACCACCCGGACGTGGTCATCGCCAACGACCCGGACGCGGACCGCTGTGCGGCGGCCGTACCGGACCCGGCCGCGCCCGGCGGCGTGCGGATGCTGCGCGGCGACGAGCTGGGCGCGTTGCTCGCGGTCCACCTCGTCCGGCGCGGTGCGGCCGTCCCCGGCCGGGACACCTTCGCGGCGAGCATCGTCTCCTCCTCGCTGCTGTCGAAGATCGCCGCCGGCGCCGGACTCGGCTACGCCGACACCCTCACCGGCTTCAAGTGGATCTCCCGTGTGAAGGGCCTGCGCTACGGCTACGAGGAGGCGCTCGGCTACTGCGTCGACCCGGCGGGGGTGCGCGACAAGGACGGCATCACCGCGGCGCTGCTCGTCGCCGAACTCGCCGCCACCCTGAAGCGGGAGTCCCGCACGCTCGCCGACCTGCTGGACGAACTCGCCCTCACCCACGGCTTGCACGCCACCGACCAGCTCTCCGCGCGCGTGGCGGACCTCTCCCTCATCGGCGCGGCGATGAAGCGGCTCCGGGCGGACCCGCCGGCCGCCCTGGCGGGCCTCGCCGTGACCGGCGTCGACGACCTCGCCGAAGGGGCAGGCGGCCTGCCTCCCACCGACGGCCTGCGGTACCACCTGGCCGGGGCCCCGGTCGACGGTGCCCGTGTCGTGGTCCGCCCCAGCGGGACCGAGCCCAAGATCAAGTGCTATCTCGAAGTGGTCGTGCCCGTTTCCGACGGGTCCGCGCTGACGGCCGCCCGGAGCACGGCGGCCGACCTGCTGGCAGCCCTCAAGGCCGACCTCGCGGCGGCGGCCGGCATCTGATCGCCCGGGCGGGGCCGGCTCAGCCGATCGCCGCGAGCACGATCAGGACGACCGCGCCGGCCGCGGAGGGGGCGATGATCTCGTAGCACCAGCGGATCACCGGACGCGGCCGGGTCTCCTCGTCGATCGGGTGCCGGTCGGCCAGCTCGCGCAGCTCGTTCACCGAGCGGTCGGAGGGAGCGCGGATGGTGCCGTCGTCGTCGGGCCGGCCGGGACGGCGGCGGGGCATCGCGCCGAACACGTCACGGCTGTCCCCCGCCTGCGCCCTCGCGTTCTGCCGGGCCGCGCTCTTGCGGGCGCGTACGGACACCGGGATCGCCCAGAGCTGGAACTTGTGGCCGTCCGCGACCATCTCGGTCGAGTACGCGGCGCGGATGCTGTCCACCCCGGCCCACGGCACGGTGATCGTGCGGAACGGGTTGCGCACCAGGATGCGCTCGTCGCTGGCGTAGACGACCGGCCGGAGGCTGAACGCGATGATCAGCGGGACCGCGCACAGCATCGCCGCCAGGGCCAGCCACGGGGTGTGGCCGGTGCCGCGCGCGATCGCGTCCCCGCCGAGCCATCCGGCCAGGCAGAGCAGCAGCACGCCGCCGATCACGCCGGCCACGGACCGGTAGGAACGGTCGGCGTACTTCGGCTGCCCGTTCCCGGCGGTGGCCGGTCCCGAGCGGTCGTTCTTGGGACTCGTCATAAGGTCCGATTCTGCCCGATCAGGCGTCCCTGTGGTGCCCCTGACCCCCCAGGGTGCCCCGCCCTGCCGGTCGAGGGACCATCTCCCGGTGGTGGGCTTGTCGCGCAGTTCCCCGCGCCCCTGCGTAAGTGCGGGTCCTTCCGCGAAAAAAGGTCGAGCGGCCCCCGCACGCCCGGGTACGTCCACGGAACAAGGGTCACCACCAGGGGGCGCGGGGAACTGCGCGACAAGCCACCCACCGCCAGGTGGTCCGAGAACCGACCGGACCGGGCAACCCGGCCGGACCCCTTCCGTAAGGAGCGTCACCACCAGGGGGCGCGGGGAACTGCGCGAGCAACCCCCACCGGCAGGTGGTCCGGGAACCGACCGAACCGGGCAACCCGGCCGGACCCCTTCCGTAAGGAGCGTCACCACCAGGGGGCGCGGGGAACTGCGCGAACAACCCCCACCGGCAGGTGGTCCGGGAACCGACCGAACCGGGCAACCCGGCCGGACCCGCACCCAGCCCCCCGCAGGAGGTAGCGGAGGTGTTACGCGCGTAGATATGGTGATGTGGTGACCATGTCCTCAGAAGTAGTCCCGCCCTCGACCCTCCTCCCCGACGTGAGCTCCTCCCCCCGGGCCCTGCGCAGCTACCTGCACGGCCTGCCCGGGGTGGACGCCGTCGGGCTGGAGGCGCGAGCGGCAGCCCTGGGCACGCGCTCGATCAAGACGACCGCGAAGGCGTACGCGATCGACCTGGCGATCTCGATGATCGACCTGACCACCCTGGAAGGCGCGGACACCGCCGGAAAGGTGCGCGCGCTGTGCGCGAAGGGCGTGCGGCCGGACCCGGCCGACCGGAGTGTCCCGCCGGTCGCCGCGATCTGCGTGTACGGCGACATGGTCGCCGTGGCGAAGGAGGCGGTGGCCGCCGCGGGCGGCACGGACGTGCACGTCGCGGCCGTCGCGACCGCCTTCCCGTCCGGCCGGGCCGCGCGCAGCGTCAAGCTCGCGGACACCGCGGAGGCGGTCGCCGCGGGTGCGGACGAGATCGACATGGTGATCGACCGCGGCGCGTTCCTGTCCGGCCGCTACCTGGACGTGTTCGAGGAGATCCAGGCGGTGAAGGCGGCCTGCACCCGCGAGGACGGCAGCCGCGCCCACCTGAAGGTGATCTTCGAGAACGGCGAGCTGTCGACGTACGACAACATCCGGCGCTGCTCGTGGCTGGCGATGCTGGCCGGCGCCGACTTCATCAAGACCTCGACCGGGAAGGTGGGGGTGAACGCCACCCCGGCGAACACCCTGGTGATGCTGGAGGCGGTCCGCGACTTCCGCCGGGCCACCGGCGTGCAGATCGGGGTGAAGCCGGCCGGCGGCATCCGTACCGCGAAGGACGCGGTGAAGTACCTGGTGATGGTGAACGAGACCCTCGGCGACGACTGGCTGTCGCCCGAGTGGTTCCGGTTCGGCGCCTCCAGCCTCCTCAACGACCTGCTGATGCAGCGGCAGAAGCTCAGCACCGGCCGGTACTCCGGTCCCGACTACGTCACGGTGGACTGATCCCTCATGGCACACCAGAAGTTCGCGTACGCGCCCGCGCCGGAGTCCCGGGCGATCGTCGACCTCGCACCCTCGTACGGGCTGTTCATCGACGGCGAGTTCGCCGAGGCCGCCGACGGCCGGGTCTTCAAGTCGGTCTCCCCCTCCAGCGAGGAGGTGCTCGCCGAGGTGGCGCGGGCCGGCGAGGCCGACGTCGACCGGGCGGTGCGGGCCGCGCGCAAGGCGTTCGGGACGTGGTCGGCGCTGCCGGGCGCCGAGCGCGGCAAATACCTGTTCCGGATCGCCCGCATCCTCCAGGAGAGGTCCCGGGAGCTGGCGGTGCTGGAGTCGCTGGACAACGGCAAGCCGATCCGCGAGACCCGCGACGTGGACCTGCCGCTGGTCGCGGCCCACTTCTTCTACTACGCGGGCTGGGCCGACAAGCTGGCATACGCCGGTTACGGCCCCGATCCGCGACCGCTGGGCGTGGCCGGCCAGGTCATCCCGTGGAACTTCCCGCTGCTGATGCTCGCGTGGAAGATCGCGCCCGCGCTCGCCGCGGGCAACACCGTGGTGCTCAAGCCCGCCGAGACCACCCCGCTGAGCGCGCTGTTCTTCGCCGACGTCTGCCGCCAGGCGGGCCTGCCGCGCGGTGTCGTCAACATCCTCACCGGGTACGGCGACGCGGGCGCGGCGCTGGTCGCCCACGAGGGCGTGGACAAGGTGGCCTTCACCGGGTCGACGGAGGTGGGCAAGGCGATCGCCCGCACCGTCGCGGGCACCGGGAAGAAGGTCACCCTCGAACTGGGCGGCAAGGCGGCGAACATCGTCTTCGACGACGCCCCGATCGACCAGGCCGTCGAGGGCATCGTCAACGGGATCTTCTTCAACCAGGGCCACGTGTGCTGCGCGGGCTCGCGGCTGCTGGTCCAGGAGTCGGTGCAGGACGAGGTGCTCGACGCGCTGAAGCGGCGGATGGAGACGCTGCGCGTCGGCGACCCGCTGGACAAGAACACCGACATCGGGGCGATCAACTCCGCGGAGCAGCTGGCCCGGATCACCGCGCTCGCCGAGGCGGGCGAGGCGGAGGGCGCGGAGCGCTGGGCGCCCGCGTGCGAGCTGCCCGAGTCCGGTTACTGGTTCGCGCCCACGCTGTTCACCGGGGTGACGCAGGCGCACCGGATCGCCCGGGAGGAGATCTTCGGCCCGGTGCTGTCGGTGCTGACCTTCCGCACGCCCGCCGAGGCCGTGGAGAAGGCCAACAACACGCCGTACGGGCTGTCCGCGGGGATCTGGACGGAGAAGGGCTCGCGCATCCTGTCGATGGCGAGCAAGCTGCGGGCGGGGGTGGTGTGGGCGAACACCTTCAACAAGTTCGACCCGACCTCGCCGTTCGGCGGCTACAAGGAGTCCGGCTACGGCCGGGAGGGCGGCCGGCACGGCCTGGAGGCGTACCTCGCGGCGGCGGACGTGCCGGCCGGCGGGCGGGGCCACGGAGAAGGGGAGGGCGACCGATGAAGGCGCCGGGGACCACGACGCGGCTGAGCGTCCAGAAGACCTACAAGCTGTACGTCGGGGGCAAGTTCCCCCGCTCCGAGAGCGGCCGGGTGTACGAGGTGACGGACTCCAGGGGTGCCAAGGGCTCCGGCGGCGGGCAGGACGGCGGCGCGTGGCTGGCGAACGCGCCGCTCGCCTCGCGCAAGGACGCGCGGGACGCGGTGGTCGCGGCCCGCAAAGCGGTGGCCGGCTGGTCCGGGGCGACCGCGTACAACCGCGGGCAGGTGCTCTACCGCGTCGCGGAGATGCTGGAGGGGCGGCGCGAGCAGTTCGCCCGCGAGGTCGCCGACGCGGAGGGCCTGTCGAAGGCGAAGTCGGCGGCCGTGGTGGACGCGGCGGTCGACCGCTGGGTCTGGTACGCGGGCTGGACCGACAAGATCGCCCAGGTGGTAGGGGGCGCCAACCCGGTTGCCGGTCCTTACTTCAACCTCTCCACGCCCGAACCGACCGGCGTGGTCGCGGTACTCGCGCCCCAGGACTCGTCCTTCCTCGGACTGGTCTCGGTGCTCGCCCCGGTGATCGCCACCGGCAACACCGCGGTCGTGGTCGCCGCCGAGCGCGCGCCCCTGCCGGCGCTGTCCCTGGGCGAGGTGCTCGCCACCTCCGACGTGCCCGGGGGCGTGGTCAACCTCCTCTCCGGCCGCACCGCGGAGATCGCCACGCCGCTCGCCGCCCACCAGGACGTCAACGGGATCGACCTCACCGGCGCCGGCCCCGAGCTGGCCGCCGAACTGGAGGCCGCCGCGGCCGACAACCTCAAGCGGGTCCGCCGGCCCGCCCTTGGGGAGGACTGGACCGCCGACCCGGGCACCTCGCGCCTGACGGCCTGGCTGGAGACCAAGACGGTCTGGCACCCGATCGGGGTCTGAGGGCTCCGGCGGTCAGTGCGGGAGCAGGCCGGTGACGGAGCCGGTCAGCGGCAGGCTGCCCAGCGAACCGCCGCCGGTGAGGGGCTCGGTGGCGTCGGTCGTCGACACGGTCTGGAAGTCGGCGACCTGGGAGCCGACCCCGTTGGTGAGCGGGTCGACCGTGGTGTTGCTGAGCGGGTCGAGCTTCAGCTCGCGGACCGGCTCGATGCCGTTGGCGAGGGCGCCGGTCACCGACTGGGTGGGCACCGCGGAGGTGATCCCCGAGGTGGGCAGCGCGCCGGTGGCGCTCTGGAGGTCCGGCAGCGCCGCCGGGGCGTCCGCGGCGAAGGCGGTGGCCGCCGGGGTGACGGCCACCGCCGCCGCGGCGGTCAGCGTGAGGGTGAGGGCGGTGCGCAGCGAGGGCATGTGCGTGCTCCTGTCGACGTCATCGGTTGCTGTCGCAGCGTAACGTAATGACCGCGGACGGTAGTTGTCATACCGGGGGGAGTCCCCCGGGCGTGGTTCCGGGAGAATGGTTGTCCGTGAGTTCACCTTCCCGCTCCCGCGTGATCCTGCTGGCCGGACCGTCCGGTTCGGGCAAGTCATCGCTCTCCGCGCGAACCGGCCTGCCGGTCCTGGCACTCGACGACTTCTACAAGGAGGGTGGCGACCCCACGCTCCCGCTGCTGCCCGGCGGTGACGCGGCCGACTGGGACGCCCCCGGTTCCTGGCACGCGGACGCGGCCGTCGCCGCGATCAGCGAGCTGTGCGAGCGCGGCAGTACGGACACGCCGCGCTACGACATCGCGTCCAGCGCGGTCGCCGGGTGGAACCGGCTGGACCTCGCGGGCGCGCCGCTGTTCGTCGCCGAGGGCATCTTCGCCGCGGAGATCGTCGAACGCTGCCGCGCCCTCGGGCTGCTGGCCGACGCGATATGCCTGCGCGGCAACCCCGCGACGACCGCACGCCGCCGCTTCGTCCGCGACCTGCGCGAGGGGCGGAAGTCGGTACGGTTCCTCATCCGGCGGGGCTGGCACCTCTTCCGCGCCGAACGCGCGATCGTGGCTCGCCAGGTCGGGTTCGGCTGCGCGCCGTGCGATCAGCGCGCGGCGCTTTCCCGTATCGCCGAGGCCCACCCCCGGATGCCCCTGTCCGTCAGCTGAGGGACCTTGCGGTCCGCGGTGGTTGCTCGCGCAGTTCTCCCCCAGCCTGGCGGCTGGGAGGTGCCCCCACGCGCCCCTTGGTGGTGACCCTCTTTCCGCGGAGGGACCCGTACCCATCCGGGGGGTTGCGACCTTCATTCCGCGGAAGGACCCGCACAAACCAGGGGCGCGGGGAACTGCGCGACAAGCCCACCACCGGCAGGTGGTCCCTCAACCGGCAGAACGGGGCACCCCGGAGGGTCCGGGAACCGTCGCTACGCGACCAGCTCTCCGAACGCCTCTTCCTCGCTGCGCCCGAAACTCAGCGCCTCGTCCTCCCGCATGCGCCGCAGCGACCGCCAGATGCTGCTCTTCACGGTGCCGACGCTTATGTTCAGGATGTCGGCGATCTCCGGGTCGGTGCGGCCCTCGTAGTACCGCAGCACGAGCATCGTGCGCTGCTGCTCGGGCAGCCGGGCGAGTGCCTGCCACAGCACGGCCCGCAGCTCCGTCCCGCCCATCTCGTCGGTGTCGCCGACCGTCTCGGGCAGTTCCTCCGTCGGGTACTCGCTGAGCTTGCGGCGCCGCCACGCGCTGATGTGCAGGTTGGTCATGGTCCGCCGCAGGTAACCGCCGACGGCCGCCTTGTCGCTGATCCGGTCCCAGGCGCGGTACGTGGAGAACAGCGCGCTCTGCAGCAGGTCCTCCGCCGCGAAACGGTCGCCGGTCAGGTGGTAGGCGGTCGCGTAGAGCGACGCGCGCCGCTCCTGCACGTACGCGGTGAACGCGGCCTCCGCCTCGGCGGAGTGCTGCGCGCCGCGCTGCTCCGGCACCCGCGCCGCGGCGGGCTCGGCGCCCGCGGGCTGCGTCGCGTCGACCGGCGCGATGTGCGCGGGACGCGGGCGGGCCGGCTGGAAGGTGCTGGTGCGTCCGGTGCCGCGCGCGTACCCCCGTCCGTTCGCGGCACCGGACATCTCGCTGGCCCGGAACCCGGGGCGTGCGTGCGCGGCATGAACTGCGGTGGTGGTGGTGCTGTGCAGTGCGTTCATCTCGCGCCCCCGTTGGTGGAACCTGCCACGTGGTCTTCGGCGTCGCAGCCTGTGTGGCCTCGCGTTCGTCCGATGGGCATAAGACTGCCGGGCCAGTTTCATCACGCTGTCCGCCGAGTGTCACAGAGCCGTCACAGAGGAAAGCCGCAGGAAGGCGGGGCCGGGCAGAGCACGTCACCCCCGCGCATCCAGGGTCCGTACGGCCCCTCGCCCCTCAGGAAACCCACCAGGAACCGGGCGTCACACCGGTTTACGCGCACCTGCGGGAGTCGCTACGGCTCGACCCCTTCCCGCACCCTCACCCTCGTAGGCAACAATGGCGCCGTGCCTTTCCTGTTGCTGATCGAGGATGACGACGCCATCCGTACGGGTCTCGAACTCGGCCTGTCCCGCCAGGGCCACCGTGTGGTGGCCGCTGCGACGGGCGAGGACGGCCTGAAACTGCTCAAGGAGCAGCGGCCCGACCTGATCGTGCTGGACGTGATGCTGCCCGGGATCGACGGTTTCGAGGTCTGCCGGCGCATCCGGCGGACCGACCAGTTGCCGATCATCCTGCTCACCGCGCGCAGCGACGACATCGACGTGGTGGTGGGGCTGGAGTCCGGTGCCGACGACTACGTGATCAAGCCGGTGCAGCCGCGGGTGCTGGACGCCCGCATCCGTGCGGTGCTGCGCCGCGGCGAGCGGGACAGCACCGACTCGGCGGCGTTCGGCTCGATCGTGATCGACCGGAGTGCGATGACCGTCACGAAGGACGGCCAGGACCTCCAGCTCACCCCGACCGAGCTGCGGCTGCTGCTGGAGCTGAGCCGCCGGCCGGGCCAGGCGCTGTCCCGGCAGCAGTTGCTGCGGCTGGTGTGGGAGCACGACTACCTCGGCGACTCGCGGCTGGTGGACGCCTGCGTGCAGCGGCTGCGCGCGAAGATCGAGGACGTTCCGTCGTCGCCGACCCTGATCCGTACCGTCCGCGGCGTCGGCTACCGCCTGGACACGCCTCAGTGAGCCGTGCCCATGGCGGCCTGTTCGGGTTGCTGCGCTGGACCAGCCTGCGGTTGCGGCTGATCGCGGTGTTCGCGCTGGTGGCGCTGACCGCGGCGGTGTCGGTGTCGGGGATCGCGTACTGGCTCAACCGCGACGCGGTGCTCACCCGGGCGCAGAACAGTGCCCTCAACGACTTCCGCGACTCCCTGCAGCGCAACGCCTCCTCGCTGCCGGTGGAGCCCACCTGCAAGTCGCTGGGCATAGCCGCGAACCGGATCGGGGGCCCGGACACCTACCAGGTCGTCCTGATCGACAACTCGGCCGGCGGGCCGTGCGCGGAACGGTCGGACGGCAGCACCTTCTCGATGGACGACGTGCCCGCCTCGCTGGTGCGGGCGGTGAACACCAAGCACACGAAGGACGACGGCCGCTACCACCTGCACTGGGAGCGGATCTCGCTGGAGGGCCACCCCTATCTGGTGGCGGGCGCCCGGATAAACGGCGACGGCCCGACCGGCTACATGCTCAAGTCGCTGGACGCCGAGCGCAAGGACCTCAACTCGCTGGCCTGGTCGCTGGGCATCGCCACGCTGCTGGCGCTGATCGGCGCGGCCCTGCTGGCCCAGGCGGCCGGATCCGCGGTACTGCGGCCGGTGCGGCGGCTCGGCGAGGCCGCCAAGCGGCTCGGCGAGGGCCAGCTCGACACCCGGCTGAAGGTGTCGGGTACCGACGAGCTCGCCGAGATGTCGCGGACCTTCAACAACGCGGCCGAGCAGTTGGAGGGGCGGGTCGAGGAGCTGCGGGCCCGCGAGGCCGCCAGCCGCCGCTTCGTGGCGGACATGTCGCACGAGCTGCGCACCCCGCTGACCGCGATCACCGCGGTCACCGACGTCCTGGAGGACGAGGCGGATGCGCTGGACCCGATGATCGCCCCGGCGGTGCGCCTGGTGGTCAGCGAGACCCGGCGGCTGAACGAGCTGGTGGAGACGTTGATGGAGGTCACCCGGTTCGACGCCGGGACCGCGAAGCTGCGGGTCGACGAGGTGGACGTCGCCGACATGATCATGGCCTGCATGGACGCGCGGGCCTGGCTGGACTCGGTGGAACTGGACGCGCCGCGCGGGCTGCTGGCCACCATCGACCCGCGCCGGCTCGACGTGATCATGGCGAACCTGATCGGCAACGCGCTCAAGCACGGCGGCTCCCCGGTCCGGGTGAGCCTGCGCCGGGAGGGCGGCCCGGACGGCGAGATCGTGATCGTGGTCTCCGACCGCGGTCCCGGCATCCCCGAGGACGTGCTGCCGCACGTCTTCGACCGGTTCTACAAGGCCGACGCCTCCCGGGCCCGTTCCGAGGGCAGCGGCCTGGGCCTGTCCATCGCGATGGAGAACGCGCACATCCACGGCGGCGACATCACCGCCGCCAACGGCTCCGAGGGCGGCGCGGTGTTCACGCTGCGGATGCCGGTGCGCCCGCCCGCGGAGGACGACGAGGGCGGCGCCACCCGGGCGAACGGCACGGCGGGGACGAACGGCGACGACGGCAAGGGGTCCCCGCCGCCCGGCGGATCCACCAGGAGTGGCGAGGGCGGCGCCGAAGGGCCCGCGGGGGGCGCGTGATGACGGCGAGAAACGCACCGGCGGGCGGCAGGGGGCCCGGCGGGCGCCGGGTGCGGCCCGGAGGGGGCGGGCGCGGCCCGCGCCGCTCCGCGGCCGTTCTGGCGGCCTCCTGCGCGGTACTGGTGACGCTGGCGGGATGCGGCATCCGCTCCACCACCGTCCCGGTCGACGACGGCGCGGCGCCGTCCCGGGTGGCGTGCGCGCCGCCCAAGGCCCCGTCCGCCACCTCACCGGACATGGTGGTCCACCGCGTCTACCTGGTGTGCAACACCCAGGTCGCCCCGGTCTCGCGCACCACCGAGGTGCGCGACGGGCGGATCAACCGGCTCGGCGAGGTCAGGACGCTGCTCTCGCAGCTCCAGATCAGCCCGCGCGCCACGGAGACGAAGGACGGGTTCTCCACCGCGGTGCCCGGCTTCCTGCAGATCGACGGACCCGTCAAGGGCGACCGCGCGGACGCGCTGCGCCTCAACGAGCCGCTGGACGAGCTGCCCTCCTTCGCCCTCGCGCAGATCGTGTGCACGTTGGCCGCCGACTCGGCGGTCGCCCCCGACGGCAAGGTGGTCCTCGGCGGCCCGGCGCCCGACGGCAAGCTGCGCGGGTACGGCTGCACGTCGGATCTGCTCACCGGCACCGACGAGGCGGACATGACGGGCATGCCCCTCAGCTGATCGTCAGGGGCCTCGCCAGGGGCTTGTGACCGGGATCACGCAGGTGGCGGGCGTGTCGCAGTGGCGGAACGGGAACCGGCGCGCGTGATGCGGGCGTCATCGAGAACGTGCGGCACGACGGCTTTGTCTTCAGGGTGCGCGCGGCCGGGCTGCTGCTCACCGCCGCGTATCTCGTGTTCGTCGGATGGATGCTGTTGCGGCCGCATTACGTGGCGTGGGTGCCCGCGCCGAACCTGCGGCCGCTGGGCACGATCCGCGAGGACCTGTCGATGGGCCCGGTCGAGGCCGCCCGTCGGCTGGGCGCGGGGCTCGGGCTGCTGGCCCCGCTGGGCGTGCTGCTGCCGATGGCCGGCGGGCGGCCCGACGCGTCGGGGCTCGCGTCCTTCCTGCGGACGGTCTTCGCCGGGCTGATGGTCTCGATGCTGGTGGAGTTCACCCAGACGATGGTGCCCGGGCAGCTCTTCGACGTGGACGCGCTGATCCTCAACACGGTGGGTGTCGCGGTGGCGCACCTGCTCGTCGTCCCGGCGGCCCGGCGCCGCCTCCTGCGGGGACTCCGCGAGGCCGAGCCGGTTCCCCCGCTTCCGCTGACCGCGAGCGTGCCCTGACCCTCCGGGGTGCCTCGTCCTGCCGGTTGAGGGACGTTGCGGTCCGCTGTCAACAGAACGGGGCACCCCGGAGGGTCAGGGCACCCGGGATTACTCAGCCACCGAGAGGCAGACCGCCGAGCAACCCCGTGGCCGGCCCGAGCGAGTTCCCCGACAGGTGATTGTCCGAGGGCACGAGGCTCCCCGACCCGGTCGGCAACGCGGACGTCCCGTTGCCGAGAGCGGTCTGCGCACCCGCCACCGTGGAGGTGGCACCGGGAACGAGGTTGGCGGCCGAACCGATCGGGGCGAGGGCTTCGCCCGACTGCACCAGGCCGGTGGCGGAGGCGGTACCGGCCGCCGCGGCGGTGACGGCGAGACCGAGGGCGACGGTGGTGAGGGACTTCTTGGTGAGGGTTTGCATGGCAACGGAACGTAGTCAGCTGATCGCGTTACTCGCAACCGGCGTGGCGCGGCCGTGATGCCGATCCGCACCCCGGCGCACAACCCCCTCGCTCAACCCCGCTCTGCGGCAGAATCGCTGGCCAGAGGCGGTGCGGCGGCGCCCGACGCGAACAGCCACTCCGCCTTCAACTCGGCGTAGCCCGGCTTGATCACCTCGTTGATCATGGCAAGCCGTTCGTCGAAAGGGATGAACGCGGACTTCATCGCGTTGACGGTGAACCACTGCATGTCGTCGAAGGTGTAGCCGAACGCGTCGACCAGATGCCCGAACTCCTCGCTCATGCTGGTGCCCGACATCAGCCGGTTGTCGGTGTTGACGGTGACCCGGAAGTGCAACCGCCGCAGCAGCCCGATCGGGTGGTCCCGGTAGGAGGTCGCCGCACCGGTCTGGAGGTTGGAGCTGGGGCACATCTCCAGCGGCACCCGCTTGTCGCGCACGTAGGAGGCGAGCCGGCCGAGGTGCACGCCCTCGTCGTCGACCGTGATGTCGTCGATGATCCGCACCCCGTGGCCGAGCCGGTCCGCGCCGCACCACTGGAGGGCCTGCCAGATCGACGGCAGGCCGAACGCCTCGCCGGCGTGGATGGTGAAGTGGTTGTTCTCCCGCTTGAGGTAGTCGAACGCGTCCAGGTGCCGGGTGGGCGGGTAACCCGCCTCCGCGCCGGCGATGTCGAAGCCGACGACGCCCCGGTCCCGATAGCGGTTGGCGAGTTCGGCGATCTCCTGGGAGCGGGCCGCGTGCCGCATCGCGGTGAGCAGCGCACCGACCCTGATCCGATTGTCCCCCTCCCGCGCGCGCCGCTCGCCTTCCCTGAACCCCTCGTTGACCGCCTCCACCACCTGCTCCAGGGTCAGCCCGCCCTCCAGGTGCTGCTCGGGGGCGTACCGCACCTCGGCGTAGACGACGCCGTCGGCGGCCAGGTCCTCGGCGCACTCGGCGGCGACCCGGACCAGCGCGTCGTAGGTCTGCATCACCGCGCAGGTGTGCGTGAAGGTCTCCAAGTACCGTTCCAGCGAGCCGGAGTCGGCCGCCTCGCGGAACCACCGGCCCAGCTTGTCGGGATCGGTCTCGGGCAACGCGTCGTATCCGGTCGCCCGCGCGATGTCGACGATCGTGCCGGGCCGCAGCCCGCCGTCGAGGTGGTCGTGCAGGAGGACTTTCGGGGCGCGGCGGATCTGTTCTGCCGTGGGGAGGTGAGGTGTCGGGTTCTGCATCCTCGAACGATAGTCCCTACGCGCGTAGATATCGCGTCGGGACCAACTATTTTCCGCTCGGCCATCGAACGCACACCCTCCTGTCTGCCATCGTTGCGCCATGGCTTCGCAAGCATTACCGGCACGTGGCGCGCGACTGGGGCGTCAGGTCGCACCCGGCCTGGTATCCGTGCCCCGGCAGCGCGATCAGTACGCCGGCGCGAGGACCGTGCGCGCGGTGGTGCTCGCGCTGCCCGGCGGCGACGCGCTCAGCACCCGCCGCCGCTCGCCCATGGCCGCCGCGACGATGTGGCCGCTCGCCCGCCACCTCGTCCGGTCCGGCGCGCCCGACGGGGTGGCCGCGCACGTCGTGCACTACCGCTTCCGCGGCTGGAACGGCGGTCACGCGCATCCCGCGGAGGACGCGGAGTGGGCCGTCGGCGAGGCGGTGCGGCGCTACGGCGACGTGCCGGTGTGCCTCGTCGGCCTCGACATGGGCGCGCGGGCGGCGCTGCACGCCGGCGGGCACCCCGCCGTGCGTTCCGTCGTCGCGCTCGCGCCGTGGCTCCCCGAGGATCCCGAGCCGGAGCCGGTCAAGCAGCTCAACGGGCGCCAGGTGCTGATCGTGCACGGTACCGACGACAGTTCGACCGATCCCGAGCTCTCCTATCGCCTCGCCGAGCGGGCGAAGAAGGTGAATCGGGAGGTGTGCAGGTTCGAAGTGCACTCCGACGGGCACGGGTTGCACCAGCACCGGGCGGAAGTCTTCGCGCTCACCACGGATTTCGTGCTGGGGTCTCTTTTGGAGCGGCCGTTTGCCCGGCCTGTCGCCGATGCGCTTGCGGCTCCGCCGCCTTTGGGGTTGAGGATGCCGCTTGCCTCGGGGTTCGGCCGGTCCCTGAGGGTGCCCTGACCCTCCGGGGAGCCCCGTCCTGTTGTCACGGGACCTTGCGGTCCGCGGTGGTTGTTCGCGCAGTTCCCCGCGCCCCTGATATGTGCGGCACCCTCCGCGAAAAGAGCGTCACCAACCAAGGGGCGCGGGGAACTGCTCCCCCAGAGCTCCGCCTGGGAGGTGCCCCCACAACCCACAGCGGACCGCAAGGTCCCTCAACCGACAGGACGGGGCAGGCGGGTGGGTCGGGGCGGTCAATACGTTCTCAGGGGCGGTCGATGCGTTCGAGGATGACGGGTGAGGGCGTGAAGGAAGCACCCTCGGGTGCGAGGGTGAAGGCTCCTTCGAGGGCGTCCAGGGCGGTCTGGAATCGCTCCGGGGTGTCCGTGTGGAGGGTGAGCAGCGGGGCGCCCTCGGCGACGGTGTCCCCCGGCTTCGCGTGGAGTTCGACGCCCGCGCCGGCCTGGACGGCGTCCTCCTTGCGGGCGCGGCCGGCACCGAGGCGCCAGGCGGCGACGCCGACGGCGTAGGCGTCCAGCGCGGTGAGCACGCCGCTCGCGGGGGCCGTCAGGACGTGCTGCTCGCGGGCGGTGGGCAGGGGCGCCGAGGGATCGCCGCCCTGGGCGCTGATCATCCGGCGCCAGACGTCCATCGCGGAGCCGTCGGCGAGTGCCTTGACCGGGTCGGCGTCGGGCAGGCCGGCGGCGTCGAGCATCTCGCGGGCGAGGGCGAGGGTGAGCTCGACGACGTCGGCGGGGCCGCCGCCGGCCAGCACCTCGACGGACTCGCGCACTTCGAGCGCGTTGCCCGCGGTGCGGCCGAGCGGGGTGGACATGTCGGTGAGCAGCGCGACGGTGCGCACCCCGTGGTCGGTGCCCAGCCCGACCATGGTGGATGCCAACTCGCGGGCGTCGTCGAGGGACTTCATGAAGGCGCCGGATCCGACCTTGACGTCGAGGACGAGCGCGCCGGTGCCCTCGGCGATCTTCTTGGACATGATCGAGGAGGCGATCAGCGGGATCGACTCGACGGTGCCGGTCACGTCCCGCAGCGCGTACAGCTTCTTGTCGGCGGGCGCGAGCCCGTCGCCCGCCGCGCAGATCACGGCGCCGGCGTCCGCGAGCACGGCCAGCATCTCGTCGTTGCCGAGCGAGGCCCGCCAGCCGGGGATGGACTCCAGCTTGTCGAGGGTGCCGCCGGTGTGGCCCAGGCCCCGCCCGGACAGCTGCGGAACGGCCGCGCCGCACGCGGCGACCAGCGGTGCCAGCGGCAGCGTGATCTTGTCGCCAACGCCGCCGGTGGAGTGCTTGTCGGTGGTCGGCCGGACCAGCCCGGAGAAGTCCATCCGCTCGCCGGAGGCGATCATCGCGGCGGTCCAGCGGGCGATCTCGGCCCGGTCCATGCCGTTCAGCAGGATCGCCATGGCCAGCGCCGACATCTGCTCGTCGGCCACCTCGCCACGGGTGTAGGCGTCGATCACCCAGTCGATCTGGCCGTCGCTGAGCCGGCCGCGGTCGCGCTTGGCACGGATGACTGAAATGGCGTCCATGAAACGGGACTTCCTAGCGCTTGAGGTCTTCGGGCCCGAAGGCGTCGGGCAGGACGTCGCTCATCGGCCGCACCCCGCGCGGGGTGTCGACGAGCAGGTCGGGGCCGCCGTGCTCCCACAGCAGCTGCCGGCAGCGCCCGCACGGCATGAGCAGGTCGCCGCGCAGGTCGGAGCAGGTGAAGGCGACCAGCCGGCCGCCGCCGGAGGCGTGCAGGGCCGAGACCAGCCCGCACTCGGCGCACAGCGCGACCCCGTAGGCGGCGTTCTCGACGTTGCAGCCGACCACGGTGCGGCCGTCGTCGGTGAGCGCGGCCGCGCCGACCGGGAAGCCGGAGTAGGGCGCGTACGCCCGCTCCATGGCCTCCCGGGCGGCGCTGCGCAGCGCGCGCCAGTCCACGTCGGGCCCGGGCACGGCCGCGGGGGCCGGCCCCCGGTCGCCCGGCCCCCCGGCGTCCTGCGTCATCCGCTCTGCCCCTTCCGGTACGGGAGCCCGTCCGCCTTCGGCATCCGCAGCCGCTGCGCCGACAGGCCCATGACGAGCAGCGTCACGACGTACGGCGTGCCCTCCACGATCTCGTCGGGCACGGAGTCGGTCAGCAGGTACCAGACTGCCAGCAGCACCGCGAAGCCCAGCGCCACGGCCGCGGCGATCCGCGCGCCGCGGTAGAACTTCCACAGCGCCATCGCCAGCAGCAGCACCGCGATGAGCAGCAGCAGCGCGTGCACGGACGGGCCGCCGTTGCGCAGTTGGAGGCTGTCGGCGTAGCCGAAGAGCCCGGCGCCCATGGCGAGGCCGCCCGGCCGCCAGTTGCCGAAGATCATCGCGGCGAGGCCGATGTAGCCGCGGCCGCCGGTCTGGCCTTCGAGGTAGAAGTGCGTGCTGATGGCGAGGAAGACGCCGCCCAGCCCGGCCAGCGCGCCGGAGATGACCACGGCCGCGTACTTGTACGTGTACACGTTGACGCCCAGCGACTCGGCGGCCACCGGGTTCTCGCCGCAGGAGCGCAGCCGCAGGCCGAACGGCGTCCGCCACAGGACGAAGAAGGTCCCGACGAACAGCACGATCGCCAGCAGCGTGATCGCGGAGATGTTGGTGACCACGCCGCCGACGATGCCGGCGAGGTCGGAGACGAGGAACCAGTGATGGGTCTCGACGGTATTGAGCCAGTGCGACAGGCCCGGCACGGTGAAGTGCTTGACGTCGTCGAGTTGGGGCGACTGCCGGTTGGTGCCGCCGTGCTGGGCGGCCTTGCCGACGTTGAACCACCGCTTGGCCAGGTAGGTGGTGACACCGGAGGCGAGGATGTTCATCGCGACGCCGGCGATGATGTGGTCGACGCCGAAGGTGACGGTGACGATCGCGTGCACCAGGCCGCCCAGGGCGCCGCCGAGGACACCGGCCAGTACCGCCATCCAGGCGTTGGTCTGCCAGCCCGCCCAGGCGCCGAAGAACGTGCCGAGGATCATCATGCCCTCGAGGCCGATGTTGACCACGCCGGCCCGTTCCGACCACAGGCCGGCCAGTCCGGCCAGGCCGATCGGCACCGCGCCGGCCAGCGCGCCCGCGACCTGGCCGGAGGAGGTGACGTCCTCCGCGCCGGTGATCGCCCGCACCGCGGAGACGGCTATCAGCGCGCCCGCCACGATCAGCAGGATCACCGGCAGGGTGAGCTTGATCCGGCCGCTCGCCCGGGCACCGGCCTTGGCGGAGGGCGCGGAGGGCGGCGGGGTCTGTGTCGTGGTGGCGCTCACGCCGCAACCTCCTGCTTGTCGTCGGTACCGGCGGCGGCGAGTTCCGCGCCCACCTGACGTTGCTGCCGGGTGAGTCCGTAGCGCCGTACCAGCTCGTAGGCGATGACCACGGCGAGCACGATGACGCCCTGGATCACCCCGACGATCTCCTTGTCGTAGCCCTCGAACTCCAGCCCGGCGGAGGCGCGTTCGAGGAAGGCCCAGAGCAGCGCGCCGACCGCGATGCCGACCGGGTTGTTGCGGCCGAGCAGGGCGACCGCGATGCCGGTGAAGCCGATGCCGGTCGGGAAGTCGTTGCCGTAGTCGTAGGACTGGTTGAGCAGGGTGGGCATGCCGACCAGGCCCGCCATGGCGCCGGAGATCAGCATGCTGGTGATCATCATCCGCTTGACGCTGACGCCGCTCGCCTGGGCCGCGGACTCCGAACGGCCCACCGTCCGCAGGTCGAAGCCGAAGCGGGTGCGGGAGAGCAGGAACCAGTAGATGACGCCGGCCAGCACCGCGAAGACGATGAAGCCGAAGACCGGGTCGGTGGCGGTCTTGAAGCTGAACAGGTGGCTGGAGACCGGGATCGGCTTGGTGGACACCATGTTGGCGTCCTTGTCGAGCACGCCGAGCCGGCCGCCCTGGAGGAAGTAGCCGATCACGATGCCCGCGATCGAGTTCAGCATGATCGTGGAGATGACCTCGCTGACCCCGCGGGTCACCTTCAGCACGCCGGCGATCGCCGCCCAGATCGCGCCGACCGCCATGGAGGTCAGGATGATCACGGGCACCTCGACGACGCCCGGGATGGAGATCGCGCCGCCGACCACGGCCGCGAAGAACGCGCCCAACTGGTACTGCCCGTCGACGCCGATGTTGAACAGGTTCATCCGGAAGCCGATGGCGACCGCGAGCCCGGCGAGGTAGTACGTGGTGGCCTTGTTGAGGATGTAGACCTGGCTGTCGGTCTTGTCGCCGTAGTTGACCATCACGTCGAACGCGTGGAACGGCTCCTTGCCGGTGGCCAGCAGCACCAGGGCGGTGACGATCAGCGCCCCGACCACGGCCAGCACCGGCGCGGCGATCCCCAGGACCACCCGGTCCTTGTCGAACTTCTTCATCGGTCCTCTCCCCCGGCCTGCTCGCCGATCCGGGGCTGCGCGCCGTCCCCGGTCGGTGTGCCGTTCCCGGCCTGCTGCTCAAGGTGGCCGGAGGCGGCGCCGGTCATCGCCGAACCCAACTGCTCCGGCGTGATGGTCGACGGGTCGGCGTCCGCGACCAGCCGGCCCCGGTACATCACCCGCAGCGTGTCGGACAGGCCGATCAGCTCGTCCAGGTCGGCGGAGATCAGCAGCACCGCCAGGCCCTCCCGGCGGGCCTCGCGGATCTGGTCCCAGATCTGTGCCTGCGCGCCGACGTCCACACCCCGGGTCGGGTGCGCGGCGATCAGCAGCTTGGGCAGGTGGCTCATCTCGCGGCCGACGATCAGCTTCTGCTGGTTGCCGCCGGACAGCGAGGCCGCGGTCACCTCGATGCCGGGGGTGCGCACGTCGTACTCGCGGACGATCCGCTCGGTGTCGCGGCGGGCCGCGGCGGTGTCGATCAGGAAGCCCTTGCTGTTGGGCTGCTCGGTGACGTGGCCGAGGATCCGGTTCTCCCACAACGGGGCTTCCAGCAGCAGGCCGTGCCGGTGCCGGTCCTCGGGGACGTAGCCGATGCCGTCCTCACGGCGGCGGCGGGTCGGGGTGTCGGTGATGTCCCGGCCGTCCAGCTGGAGCGATCCGCCGTCCAGCGCGCGGATCCCCATGATGGCCTCGACCAGTTCGGCCTGGCCGTTGCCCTCCACGCCCGCGATGCCGAGCACTTCGCCCTTGTGGATGGTGAAGCCGATGTCGTCCAGCACCGCGCGCTCGGTGCCCTCGGGGTCGACGGCCACCAGCCGCAGCCCGGTCACGGTGAGCATCGGCTCGTCGGTGACGGTGGACTCGCGGGTCTCCGGCGAGGGCAGTTCGCTGCCGACCATCAGCTCGGCGAGCTGCTTGGCGGTGGTGCTGCGGGGGTCCGCGCTGCCCACGGTGGTGCCGCGCCGGATCACGGTGATCTCGTCGGCGACCGACAGCACCTCGCCGAGCTTGTGCGAGATGAACAGCACGGTCAGGCCCTGGGACTTCAGCCCGCGCAGGTTCTCGAAGAGCGCCTCGACCTCCTGCGGCACCAGGACCGCGGTGGGCTCGTCGAGGATGAGGATGCGGGCGCCGCGGTAGAGGACCTTGAGGATCTCCACCCGCTGGCGGTCGGCCACGCCCAGGTCCTCGACCAGGACGTCGGGCCGCACCCCGAGACCGTAGGCGTCGGATATCTCGGTGATCTTCGCCCGGGCCCGGCCGCCGATGCCGTGCAGCTTCTCGCTGCCCAGCACGATGTTCTCCAGCACGGTCAGGTTGTCGGCGAGCATGAAGTGCTGGTGCACCATGCCGATGCCGCGGGCGATCGCGTCGCCCGGGTGACCGAAGGAGACCTGCTCGCCGTCCACCGCGATGGTGCCCTCGTCCGGCTTCTGCATGCCGTAGAGGATCTTCATCAGGGTGGACTTGCCGGCGCCGTTCTCGCCCACGAGGGCGTGCACGGTTCCGCTGTGCACGACGATGTCGATGTCGTGGTTGGCGACGACCCCGGGGAAGCGCTTGGTGATGCCGCGCAGTTCGACGGCCACCGGGCCGCTGTACTCGGGCGGCGGCGGGGTCGGTGCGGGTGGACTCGTGGACGCGTTGATGGCGCACTCCCCTCGGGGAAAGGCTCGGGCGGGCGGAACGTGGGGGTGAAGGTATCGCGCCAAGATGTATCTACGCGCGTCGTCCCGAAGATCCACAGCACGAAGAAGGGGCCCGGCGGGAGGTGCCGCAGCAACCCCCCGCCGAGCCTCCGTGTCCCTGTCCTGCTGTGTGTCTCCGGGTGGCCGGCGACGGAACCGCCGCGCGGGCGGCCGGTCGCCGGGTCACCCGGTTCGGGTCACGGGGTGGACTTGACCTTGATCTGCCCCGACACGACCTTCTGCTTCGCGGCGTCCAGCTGCGCCTGGACGTCGGCGAGGAAACCGCCCGACGTGGCCAGCGACACACCGCCGTTGGAGAGGTTGTACGAGTTGGTGCCGACCTTCGGCTTGCCGTCGTGCACCGACTTGATCAGGTCGTAGACGGCGACGTCCACGTTCTTGATCGCCGAGGTGAGGATCTGGTTCTTGTACTTCGCCAGCGCCGGGTCCTCGTGCTGGTCGGAGTCGACGCCTATCGCCCAGGTGCCGGGCTTGCCGGCGATCGTCTGGATCGAGCCGTCACCGGACAGGCCGGCCGCGGTGTAGATGACGTCGATGCCCTTGTCGAGCATGCCCTTGGCCTTGCCGGCCGCCGCGGCCGGGTCGTTGTAGCCGCGGTCGTCGGTCTCGTACAGGTACTGGTCGGTGACCTGGTCGCCCGGCTTGGTGTCCTTGACGCCCTGGTCGAAGCCGGCCTGGAAGGTGCCGATCAGGGTGTTGTGCACGCCGCCGATGAAGCCGACCTTGCCGGTCTTGGACTTCAGCGCCGCGGCCACCCCGGCCAGGTACGAGCTCTGCTCGGTGGAGAACACCATGCTGTCGACGTTGGGCGCGCTCACCACGGAGTCGACGATGGCGAAGGTGGTCTTGGGGTACTTCTTGGCTATCTTGGTGACCGCGTCGCCGTAGGTGTAGCCCACCGCGACGACGGGGTTGTAGCCCGCGCCGGCCAGCTGGTCCAGCCGCTCCTCGCGGTCGGACTCGGTGTCGGAGTTGCTGGCCGTCTGCTCCTTGGACTTCAGGCCGAATTCCTTGGTGGCCTTGTCCATGCCGCGGGCGGCGGAGTCGTTGAAGGAGTGGTCGCCACGACCGCCGACGTCGTAGGCCATGCCGACGCCCTTGTCCTTGCCACCGCTGTCGGTGGAACTGCTGCCGCACGCGGTCGCGGTCAGCGCGAGGGCCGCGGACACCACACCCGCGGCAGCGATCTTGGATACCCGGCGCAAGAGGGTCCCCTTCAGTTCGAAAGCGCCCCGTCCGGCGCTGGCTAAGCCGGAGCTTAACGCGCGTAGATCCCAGGTAAAGACCGCATGAAGACCCGTTATCGGATCGACGCATTTCGACCAGGTGAAGCCCCGGTAGCCGGGGCTTCACCCCCTGTCAGGACAGCAGCGCAGCGGCGGTGAACAGCTCCACGCCGACCGCGATCGCGCCCTCGTCGATGTCGAAGTCCCCTTGGTGCAGGTCGCGTTTGGTGGTGTCCCCGACCGGCCGGACGCCGAGCCGGGCCAGCGCGCCGGGCACGTGCTCCAGGTACCAGGAGAAATCCTCCCCGCCGAGGCTCTGTTCGGTGTCCTCCACGCTGTGCCCGCCGAACCGGCGGACCATCGCGTCGCGCAGCAGCTCCACCGAGGTCGCCTCGTTGACCACCGGCGGGACCCCGCGCTGGTAGGTGATCTCGCACTTGGCCCGGTACATCGCGGCGATCTGGTCGATCACCTCGTGCACCAGGTCGGGCGCCTCGTGCCAGGCACCCAGCTCCAGGCAGCGCACGGTGCCCTCGAGTTCGGCGCGCTGCGGGATGACGTTGGCCGCGTGCCCGGCCTGGATCCGGCCCCACACCAGGCTCAGCCCGGCGCGCGGGTCGACCCGGCGGGAGAGCGCGGCCGGCAGCTCGGTGGCGAGCTTCGCCGCGGCCATCACCAGGTCGGTGGTCAGGTGCGGCCGCGCGCTGTGGCCGCCGGGGCCGTCCAGCGACAGCTTCAGCTTGTCCGCGGCCGAGGTGATCGGGCCCACCCGCAGCCCGATCCGGCCGACGTCCACCTTCGGGTCGCAGTGCACCGCGAGGATGCGCTCCACACCGTCGAGCACCCCGGCCTTGATCGCGTCGAGCGCGCCGCCGGGCATGATCTCCTCGGCGGGCTGGAACACCAGCCGCACCGGGCGCGGCAGCCGCCCGAGCCGGTCGAGGTCGGCGAGCACCAGGCCGGTGCCGAGCACCACGCTGGTGTGCGCGTCGTGGCCGCAGGCGTGCGCGCGGCCCTCGACGGTGGAGCGGTAGGGGACCGCCTTGGTGTCCGGGACCGGCAGCGCGTCGAGGTCGGCGCGCAGCGCCAGGCGCTTGCGCCCGTCGCCCGCGGCGCCGATGTCGCAGACCAGCCCGGTCCCGCCCGGCAGGACACGCGGGCTGAGCCCGGCCTGCGCCAGCCTGGCCCTGACCTGCTCGGTGGTACGGAATTCCTGCCGGCCGAGTTCGGGATGGCGGTGCAGGTCGCGGCGGAAGGCGATCAGTTCGGCGCGCAGGTCGTCGCTGAGTACGGCCTCGTCGGGCACGCCGGACTGCGCTGCGGGTGAGTCGTTCACCTCAGTTAGGTTATGCCTCACGACCGGCTCCTCATCGGGTGATCGGAAAAAAACGATGTTCTGCTGTGAAGATCTGGAGGAGAAGAGTCGCCCGTTCGGCGCATACCTGGTCATCCTCTGGGGTATGCCCACCCTTTTGGGGTCGAGGCATGAACACCCTCATAGTCGCGCAACGACGGCGCTCCGGCGAGGCAACGCCGTACGGTCACCGCCGCCTCACACGTGCGGCCCCACACCGCTGACCTCACGCGTCACGGCGCGGCGTCCTCGGCCGGGTGGGCGGGCGCCCAGCGCAGCCCGGGGGTGCCGGCGCCGATCAGCGCGACCGCGGCCACGCACAGCAGCCCGCCGCTGACCAGCGCGGCCGTGCCCGACCAGGCACCGGCGACCAGCCCGCCGCGCATGTTGCCGAGGTCCGGCCCCGCTTGGCCGACGATCTGCTCGGCCGCGCCGACCCGGCCGAGCATCGCGTTCGGCGTGTGCAGCCGCACGATGGTGCCGCGCGAGACCACCGCCACCGTGTCGGCCGCGCCCGCCACCACCAGGCAGCCCAGCGCCGCCCACGGCCGTGTGGACAGGCCGAAGAGCGTCAGCGCGACGCCCCACAGCGCCGACCCGCAGAGCATCACCAGGCCGGGGCGCGGGAGCCGGGTGAAGGACCCGGACAGCACCGAGGCACCGATCCCGCCCACCGCGATCGAGGTAAGGAACAGCCCGAGGGTGCGCGGGTTGCCGCCGAACCGCTCGGCGTTGACCAGCGGGAAGAGGCTGATCGGCATGGACAGCACGGTGGCCGCCAGGTCGGTGAGCAGGGCGCCGCGGACCGCCGGGGTGCGGGCGAGGAAGGCCAGTCCGTCCGCGACACCGCGCAGCCCGGGCCGGGCGGGTTCGTCGCCGGGCATCATCGCCGGCAGTCCGAGCAGGCCGTACAGTCCGGCGGCGAAGGACAGCGCGTCGACCAGGTAGCAGCCGCCGACGCCCCACGCGCCGATCACCAGGCCGCCGACCGCGGGGCCGACGAGCATCTGGGCCTGGAACGCGACCCGGTTCAGCGCGAGCCCGGCGGCCAGCGACTCCTTGGGCAGCAGCCGCGGCAGGAAGGTGCCGGACGCCGGTCCGGAGAACGCGCCGAAGGACGACTGCGCGGCGATTACGGCGAGCAGTCCCGCCGCCGGGAAGCGGGCGCCCAGCCCCTGGACGGCGAGCAGGACCGAGCACAGTGCCTGGCCCAGCGCCATCGCCAGGCACAGCCGGCGCCGGTCCACCCGGTCCGCGACCGATCCGGCCGGCAGCCCGAGGGCGACCACCGGTACCGCCTGGGCCAGCCCGGCCGCGCCGGTCCACACGGTGCTGCCGGTCGACTGCCACACCTGGTACATCACGGCGACGAGCGTCATCTGCCCGCCGAACCCGGAGATCGCCCGGCCGGTCCACAGCCGCCGGAAGGCCGGGGATATCCGCAGCGGGGTGGTGTCGACCAGCAGGTGTCTCACTGCCATTCCGGGTCCTCCGCCAGGAGTGCGCGGATCCGGTCGTGGAAGCTGCGGCGCTCCAGCGCCTGCTCGATGTCGGTGACCACCCGGCTCAGCGGGTAGGGCAGTTCGGCCTCCAGCTCGACCAGTGCCCGCTCGGTGGCCTGCCATTCGGCCGCCAGCCGGGAGGCGAGCCGGCGGGACTTCGCGGTGAGCGCGACCCGCTTGGTACGGGCGTCGGAGCCGGGCACGGTGCGCACCATGCCCGCCTTGCGCAGGGCGGCCACCTTCTGGCTGACCGCGGAGTGGGTCAGGTGCACGGACGCGGCCAGCTCGGTGATGGTCATCGGGCCGCGGGCGTGCAGCCGCAGGAGTTCCATGACGTGGGTGGGCCGGATGCCCTCGATCGCCGCGCCCGCGTAGAGGCGCGCGATGTCGTCGTCCATCGCGGACAGCAGCAGCCGCAGCGGCCGCCACACGCTCTCCTCGGAGGGATCGAAGGACTGCGGGCGCGGTGCCGGTTCGTCGCTCGTCATGGGATCGATGTAACAGCACTTATATAAGTACTGTCAAAAATTTGGGCGGTGCCGGGCCGGGCCGTGGCCCGGAAGGACGCGAGGAGGAGAGGTCGCGGGTCGGGGAGGACCCGGGTCAGGAAAGCGGCGCCTGCGCGGACGGCGGGCCGGTGACGGGCGGGGCGGCGGGGGCGGACGGGGGTGCGGGCAGGGACGGGCACGCCGGGTCCGTCACGTCCCGCTGCCAGCCGGAGCCGACGACCTCGATCCGGACCGCCGAGGAGGACGCGCCACCTCCGGCCGCGGTCGGCGCCGCCCCGCCGGAGACGGCGACGGCTTTCGGCGAACCCAGCGCGCCCGCCGCCGTGCACGCCACCTGCCGCATCGCCAGGGTGTCCGGCGCCGGCCGCCCGCCGGGCAGCCGCACCGTGACCGTCTGCCCCTCGGTGTGGACCGCGACCGCGACGGGCGGCCGGGGCAGGCGCGTGGTGAGCTCGCCGCCCGGTTTCGGCGGGCCGGCGAAGAGCAGTTCGACGGCCGCGGTCACCGGATCCGCCCCGGGCGGTACGTCGCGGACAATGGGACGCAGGTTGTCGCCGTCCAGGAAGTAGACCGGCACCAGGGAGGACCGGCGCTCGGGTGCGGGCAGCCCGCTCGCGGGCACCCCGACGTCGACCACACCGGTGGTGGGCACCCCGCACCCGGCGAGCAGCACGGCCGCCGCTCCCGCCGCGGCGACCGCCGCGCCCGCACGCCACCCGGTCACGAGGCCCGCCCCGGGTGCCCGGCCGGCAGGTCGACGGTGAAGACGGCGCCGCCCGCGGGGTCGTTCCGCGCCTGGATCCGCCCACCGTGCAGCCGCACGTTCTCCGCGGTGATCGCCAACCCGAGCCCGCTGCTCTCGCTGCGGGTACGCGCCGAACTGCCCTTGTAGAAGCGCTCGAAGACGTGCGGCAGCACCTCCGGGGTGATCCCCGGCCCGCGGTCGGCGACCACCAGCCGCGCCCACCCCTCCCCCGACGGCTCCCGGCGCAGCTCCAGGGAGACGGTGACCGGGGGCGTGCCGTGCCGCAGCGCGTTGCCGACGAGGTTGGCCACCACCACGTCGAACCGCCGCGGATCGACCGGCATCCGTGCCGCACCGGGCGGTGGCAGCCGGACCGCGACCTTCTCCTGCCAGCCGCGCGCGGCCAGGGTGCGCCGCACCGACTCGGCCAGGTCGATCTCGTCCAGGTGGAGTTCGGCCGCGCCCGCGTCGAACCGGGAGATCTCCATCAGGTCGTTGACCAGCCGGACCAGCCGCTCGGTCTCCTCGCTGATCAGCTGGACGGCCTCGGCGGTGCCCCGTTCCAGGTGCGCCGCCTCGTCGTCCAGCACGTCCGTGACCGCCGACATCGCGGCCAGCGGTGTGCGCAGCTCGTGGGAGACGTCCGCGGCGAACCGCCGGGACTGCTCCTCCATGCGGCGCAGTTCCGACACGGACCGCTCCAGCGCGACCGCCGTCTCGTTGAACGCCGCGGACAGGTCGGCGAGTTCGTCGGAGCCGTTGACGCTGAGCCGGGTGTCGAGGTGTCCCGCGGCCATCCGGCGGGTCGCCTGGCGCAGCGCCCGGACCGGGCGCAGCACGCCGCGGGCGACGAACAGCGCGAGCAGCACCGCCAGGCACAGCGCCGGCACCGCCGCCCGCTCGACCGCCCCGACCAGCGCGGTCACGTACTGCTGCTCGGTGGTCTGCGGCACCACCAGGTAGAGGGTCAGCCCGGATCCGACCCGGCCGCCTTCGCCGTCGCCGTAGACGACCGGCAGGCCGACGACGAGCGAGGAGCGGCCGCCGGTGTGCACCCGCTGGAAGACCGCCACCGACCGGGTCCGCACCGAGGTGCGCAGCGTGCCGGTCAACTCGGGGAAGCCGTCGCCGGGTGCGGAGCCGGCCCGCAGGTCGCCGTAGGTGGCCAGCACCCGCCAGTGCTGCGAGCGGTGGGTGGAGGCGAGCTGGTACACCAGCGCGTCCAGCCCGGACTGGCCGGGCGGGGCGGGCACGCCGGGCGTCAACGCGTCGACGCTGTCCCGGAACTGGTTCACGACGGTGTCCTGGCTCTGCTGGAGCACTCCGGTGCGGGCCTCCCGGAAGGTCAGCGCGCCGGTGCCGAGCGCGCTCACCACCGCGATCAACCCGAAGCCGGCGACCAGCCGGAACCGCAGGCTCCGCACCGCTCCGGGCATCCTGACCATGGACGGCGACCCGCTCTCACGCGGCGCGGAAGCGGTAGCCGAAGCCGCGCACCGTCTCGATGCAGCCGGGGCTGCCGCCGAGCTTGCCGCGCAGCCGCTTCACGCAGGCGTCCACCAGCCGGACGTCCCCGTGGTAGCTGTGCTCCCACACCAGTTCCAGCAGCTGCTGGCGGCTGAGCACCTGGCCGGGCGAGGCCGAGAGGGCCAGCAGCAGGCGCAGTTCGGAGGGCGCGAGCGGAACCGGCTCGCCCCGGTAGGTGACCACCAGGGCCGACCGGTCGACGACCAGGTCGCCGAAGGTCCGCGGCCGCGGCCGGGTCAGGCCGGTCGCGTCGGGGTCGGTCCGGCGCAGCACCGCCCGCATCCGCGCCTCCAGCACGCTGGCCCGCACCGGTTTGACCACGTAGTCGTCCGCGCCCGCCTCCAGCCCGACGACCACGTCCACGTCGTCGCCGCGGGCGGTCACGATGATGACCGGGACCTGGTCGCGCTCGCGTATGCGGCGGCAGACGTCGAGCCCGGACATGCCGGGCAGCATCAGGTCGAGGACCACCACGTCGGGCCGGTGGGAGCGCAGCAGGGGCAGCCCCTCCTCGCCCGTGGAGGCGGCCGCCACGACGTGCCCGCGGTGCCGCAGCGCCCACTCGACGGCCCGCCGGACGGCCGGGTCGTCTTCGATCAGCAGGACGCGGGACACGCGCATCAGTATGGGCACGCCGCGCCGCGGGCCAACCCGCGGGAGGGCCGGGCGGGCCATCTGTTGCAGAACGGTCACATGGGCCACCGGACCGCCATCGCCCCCCAACAGGCCACATCCGCCACACCGTTACCGATCCGTGACCGTACGGACCAGGCGCGATCACGTGCCGCGGCGAGCCTGGAGGCCGCACGCACGGTGCGCGGTCCTCCCCCCTCGACCGCCCGTGCGGGCCGGCGGCACGGGACGGGACCCCAGGGGTCGCGCCGTGCCGCCGTCGTGCCGGTGATCGGAGAGGACGTGGAATGGGCAGGGCGCGCAGTCGGAGTGCGAGTTCACATGCGGGCGGGCGGGCCCGCACCGGCCGGGGGGCGTACCTGCTGTTCGGGATGATCTTCCTGGCGCTGCTCGGGGCGACGGTCTACGCGGTGAAGTCGGGCGGTCAGGCCCACGCGGGCACCTCGGCGGCCTCTGCCGCCCCGGGCGCCCTCCAGGACGGCGCGCCGTCGATCGAGGGCGACACCCCGCCGCAGGAGACGGCCACCCCGAAGGCGACCCCGAAGGCGAGCGCGTCGAAGCCCGGCACCGCGAAGGTCCCGACCCACGGCACCGGCACGTTCAGCACCGCGGACGCCTCGGCTCAGCCGGTGGGCCACGGTGACATACGCCGCTACGAGGTCCAGGTCGAGGGCGGCACGGGCGTCGCGTCCGCATCCGCCGCGCGGGAGATCCAGGACATCCTCGGGGACCCGCGCGGGTGGACCGACGACGGCCGCGACGGCTTCCAGCTCGTCTCGTCCGGGCCGGCCGACTTCGTGATCAAGATCGCCACGCCCGACACCGTCGACGACATCTGCGGCGCGGCAGGCCTGCACACCCACGGCGAGGTCAACTGCGACGTCGGTGCCACCGTCGTGGTCAACCTCAAGCGCTGGATCCTCGGCTCGCCCGAGTTCGACGGCCCGATCCACGACTACCGCGCCCTGATCATCAACCACGAGGTCGGCCACCGCATCGGCCACGGCCACGAGGGCTGCCCCGGCACCGGCAAGCTCGCCCCCGTCATGATGCAGCAGATCGACGGCCTGCACGGCTGCAAGGCGAACGCCTGGCCGTACGACAGCAACGGCCACTACATCCAGGGACCGCCGGTCGCCTGACCCGGTCCCCCACCCCGGGGGCGGGCGGTCGATCAGCGGCGCGGGCCGAGCAGGCGGCCGTACAGGTCCAGCAGGGGCGCCGACTCGGTCTGCCAGGACCACTGGCGCAGCACGTCCACCCGGTCGTACGCCTTGCGGTAGCGGCGGGGGTTGGTCAGCACCGCGCCGACCGCGCGGACGAAGTCGGCGGTGTCGCGGGCCCGGAACACCTCGCCGTTGCCGACCTCCAGGGTGGCCGCGGCCATCGCCCGCACGTCGGAGACGACCACCGGCAGCCGGGCGTGCGCGTACTCGTAGTAGCGGGTGGCCAGCACGGTCTGGTGGTGCGGGAGTTGATGCACCGGCAGCACGCCGATGTCGGCCGAGGACAGGAACGCGGGGACCTCCGGCACCGGTACGTACGGCAGGACGTGCAGCCGGGCGTGCACCCCCAACTGGGCGGCGCGGTCCAGGAGTTCGGCCAGGTGCGGGTGGTCCGGGTCGGGCACGACGAACGCCGCGTGCAGGTCGTAGAGCTTGGGCAGCGCCTCGATGACGGTGACCGGGCCGCGGTCGGGGGTGACCGGGCCGGCGTGCACCAGCAGCGGGACGTCGGGGCCGAGCCGGCAGCGGGCCCGCACGCCCGCGTCGCGGCTCGCCGGCGCGGAGGTCAGCGGCGGGGTGTTGCGGACGACGGCGGGCAGCGCGGACAGGCCGTGCCGGGCCCGCAGTTCACCGGCCAGCCGGTCGCCGACGGTGACCACGCCGTCGGCCTCGCGGGCGTACGAGCGCAGCAGCGCCTCGTCCGTGACGGCGGCCCTGCGGGTGGGCGCGGGGATGCCCGGGGGCGCGTCCCACACCACCTCGATCCGGTGCCCGGCCCCCTCGGCGCGCAGCGCGGCCCTGATCGCCAGGGCCAGCGCGCGGTGGCCGAGCGCGTGGATCAGGTGCGGGCGGACCGAGTCGAGCACCGGCCCGTACGCGATCTCCTGGTCCAGCAGGCCCGGGTCCAGGCGGCGCCAGGCACGGCGGCCGAGCAGCAGGCGGGCGAGCCCGGCGACGAGATCGTCCAGCCGCGCGTCCGGCGTTCCGCGCCGGTGCACCGCGGCCCGGTGCTGGGCGGCCCGCAGGCCGGTCCAGCCGGCCCGGAGCCCCAGCCGGACCGCGCTCATCGCGTGGCCGGTCCTGGCGAACGCCTGCAACGGCAACGCACGGTGCACCACGTCCAGTTCGGCCGCACGCGTGGCCAGCAGGGAGCGGTGGGCGGCGACGAGCGCGGTGCGGCGCTCGTACGACTCGGCGCTGCGGTAGGCCAGCGGCCAGCGCAGCCCAGGGCGGGGGCGGCGCTCGCGGTACCCGCCCAGGGCGGTGCCCACGGCCACGTGGCGTATCTCGGCGCCCGGTTGCGCCGCCCTCGCGGGAGGCGCGCCGATCAGCGTGACCTGGTAGCCGGCGGAACGCGCGGCGGCCGCCACGCGCATCGCTCGGGAGTCACCGTCGAGGGCGCCGTCGGTGAGGACGGCCACGCGCAGGGTCGGCAGGGTTAAGGGCTCCGCCATTCCCGTATCCGACCCCATCGACATGATCAAGGGGTTACGCGCGGTTGGCTACCGGGCGAACACCGCCAGGTGCCGCCCACGTCAACGGGCGCCCCGCTACGTCAGGTTGTGCAGTTCGCGGGCCTTGTCGGTGATGTCGCTCAGGAAGGTGTGGGCGCGGGGGGAGGCCGCGGTGGTCAGCCATTCCTGGTCGATGTCGCAGACGGTGATCGTGACCCCGGTGCCCGCCAGTGCCAGCGGCAGCGTGTGCACGACGGTCGAGGGGAAGGACAGCACGGACCGCCCGATCGGCCCGCGGCGGGCGACGAGTTCGAGCGGGAGGTCGGGCCGGACGATCTCCAGGCCGGTCTCCGCGGCGAGCCGGTGCAGCTTGGCCGGGGACTCGCGGCGGTGCGCGAAGTACCGCCGGGCACCGTGGCGTTCGGCCAGCCCGCGGACAACGGTGAGGTAGCGCTCGGGGTCGACCACACCCGTCTCGACCAGCGAGGTGCCGATCAGGTCGGTGCCGGACAGCGTGCGGGGCGGCCCGAACCGCCCCCGGGTCCACGCGAACCGGTTCGCCCGCACCGCCATCCCCGGCGGCGGCGTGGCCGGCATCGCGCTGAACAGCTCGATCCGGTGCCGGCGGCCGGGCGTGAGGTGGCGGCGCGCGGTCCGGGCGAAGAGCCCGAAGGCGACGTCGCCCGGGGAGCGGCGGCGCCCGCTGCGGTGCCAGCGCACCAGCTTCCCGCCGCGGGCGAGGATCTCGGTGAACTCCATGGTCGCGGTGCCGTCGTCGACGACGGTGATGTCCTTCGCCCGGCACAGCGGCAGCAGCACCTGCACCAGGCGGGAGAACGGGTCGCCGATCACCAGCCGCTTCACCCGCAGCAGCGTCGGGGCCAGCGCGCACGCGGTGCGCAGCAGCCCGCCGCGGCCACCGCGCGCCTCGTACCAGCGCACCAGCGCGCCTTCGTCGCGGGCGAGTTCGGCCATCCGCTTCAACTGGCCGCGGCTGGTGGGGTCGGCGGGCGAGAGCACGACGATGGTGAGGGGCTCCGCCGGTTCGCCGGGTGCGGCAGGCGGGCGGACGTGCCCCCACTCCAGCACGTTGAGCAACTGGACGGGGGACTCGACGAGCGCGACAGCACCCGGTGGGGCGGGCCGATCGGCCATGAGGGTTCCTTTCGGAAGGCGGCTGCACGGTTCCGCCGTTGGTGCGGGACCGGGCCCGCCGGGCGTTGCGGTCCTTCCGCGGAAGGACCGCAACGCCCGGGGGCGCCGGGGGTACTCCCCTGGTCTCGCCGGGCCCCGGCCCGCCACCGGCAACTGGTCGGGGAACCGGTGGAAGGCGGCGGCCCGGGCGGGGCCGTCAGACCGCGGCGTCGGCCGCCTGCTGCTCGGCGACCACGCCGGGCACCCGGCGCAGCTTCTTCATCGGGCCCAGCTCGCCCTCGTAGACCTTCTTGACGCCGTCACCGAGGGAGGTCTCGATGATGCGGATGTCGCGGACCAGGCGCTCCAGGCCCTGGGACTCGACGGAGGCGGCCTGGTCCGAGCCCCACATGGCGCGGTCGAGGGTGATGTGGCGCTCCACGAACACCGCGCCGAGCGCGACGGCGGCGAGCGTGGTCTGCAGGCCGACCTCGTGGCCGGAGTAGCCGACCGGCACGTTCGGGAACTCGGACTGCAGGGTGTTGATCATGCGCAGGTTCAGCTCTTCGTGCTTCGCCGGGTACGTCGACGTGGCGTGGCACAGCACGATGTTGTCGCTGCCGAGCACCTCGACCGCGTGCCGGATCTGGCGCGGCGTGGACATGCCGGTGGACAGCACGACGGTACGGCCGGTGGCACGCAGCGCCTGGAGCAGCTCGTCGTCGGTCAGGCACGCCGAGGCGACCTTGTGCACCGGCACGTTGAACTTCTCCAGGAACTCGACCGAGGGCACGTCCCACGGCGAGGCGAACCAGTCGATGCCGCGCTTGCGGCAGTACTCGTCGATCGCGCGGTAGCCGTCCTCGTCGAACTCGACGCGGTGGCGGTAGTCGATGTAGGTCATCCGGCCCCAGGGGGTGTCGCGCTCGATCTCCCACTGGTCGCGCGGGGTGCAGATCTCCGGGGTGCGCTTCTGGAACTTGACCGCGTCGCAGCCCGCGGCGACGGCCGCGTCGATCAGGGCGAACGCGTTCTCCAGGTCGCCGTTGTGGTTGATGCCGATCTCGCCGGTGATGTACACGGGCTGGCCGTTGCCGATGTGGCGCGAGCCGACGGCACGGAGGTTGGCGGGGAGGGAGGTGGTCACGAGGTGTTCCTTCACTACGGGGTTGGGACAGGGGGATGGCGCAGGCCGGAAGGGTTGGGGAGGAAGGGGGACGGCGGCGGGCCGCTCAGCGGGCGAGCGTGGGGCCGAGCAGCCAGGCGGCGATCTCGCGGATCGCGCCGTGGCCGCCGTGGGCGCTGGTCACCGCGCGGGCCGCGGCGCGCACCACGTCATGCGCGCCGGCCACGGCGACCGGCCAGCCGACCAGGCCGAAGCACGGCAGGTCGTTGACGTCGTTGCCGGCGTACAGGACCCGCTCGGGGGCGATGCCCTGCTCCTCGCACCACTGCTTGAGCGCGAGGTCCTTGCGGTCGATGCCGTGCAGTACCGGCACCTGGAGCTTGCGGGCGCGGGCGGCGACGACCGGATTGGTCTCGGTGGACAGGATCAGGACGGGCACGCCGGCCTTGCGCAGTGCGGCGACGCCGAGGCCGTCGCCCCGGTGCACCGTGACCGCCTCGTGGCCGTCGGAGTCGATCAGCACCCGGTCGTCGGTCTGGGTGCCGTCGAAGTCGAGGACGACCGCGTCGATGTCGTCGCGGCGCGGGGTGGTGGCACCGGCGTCGAGCAGCGGGGCGAGCGCGCGGGCCCGCTCCAGGTCGGCCGGCTCGTCGATCTCCAGCACCCGGGCCGGGTCGGTCCACACCAGGCTGGTGCGGCCGAAGAAGCGGTGGCCCGCGGTGCGGAAGCCGTCGGCGCGCATGCCGTAGACCGCGCCGGTCTCCAGCAGGTCCTGCGGGCGGTCCTGGCGGCGCGGGCGGGTGGTCTTGTCGTGGTTGACACCGACGCCGTTGCCCGCGTCGGTGCCGTCCTCGCGCCAGACGAAGCCGTGGAAGGGCGCGACGGTGTGCGCGGTGTCGGCGCCGCCGTCGGTGATCTCCGCGACGACACCGTCGAGTTCGTCGCCGGTGATGAACGGGCTGGTGCACTGGACGAGCAGCACCACGTCGGCGGCGGAGCCGCTCATCGCCTCGTACGCGTCCATGGCGTGCAGTACGGCGGCCTCGCTGGTCGCCGTGTCGCCGGCGATCGCCGCCGGCCGCAGCACCACTTCGGCGCCGGACACCCGCGCCACCTCGGCGATCGCGGGGTCGTCGGTGGAGACCAGCACGGCGCTGACCCGGCGCGCGGCGGTGCAGGCGCGCACCGCGCGGGCCACCAGGGGCACCCCGCCGACCGTCGCGACGTTCTTGCCCGGGACGCCCTTGGAACCCCCGCGGGCCGGGATGACGGCGAGGACCCGGGCGTCGGCGGCCGGGGCGCGGGGTGGCTCCCCCGCTGACGTGATGGTCTGGGTCATCGTGCGGCTCCTGTCGTGGCGGTGGTACTGGCCGCGGTCGCGGCGCGGTGCGTCCCGGGGACCGGGTCGGTACGGGGGCGGCCACCCCCGGCGGGGCCGGCCGGTCGCATCCCGCCACCGGCGGCGCGGGTCACCGCCCCGGGGCCGCTGATCACAGCTGGCCCCAGCGGCGGATGGCCGGGGCGACGCGCTGGACGCCCTGGCGGTAGGCGGTGCGGGCGGACTTGCGGATCATCCGGCGGGCGGCCTTGCGCACCCGGCTGCTGCCGCCGGTGGCGGTGGCCGTGCGCACGGTGGGCAGCCCCTCCGGGTCCAGGCCCTGCCGGGCGAGGATGCCCGGCAGGTAGCCGGGGGCGGTGCGCAGCGTGTAGTACGGCGTCAGTCGCGGCAGCCGGCCGGCGGCGCGCAGGGCGTGCACGCGGGCGCGCAGGTCGGCGTACGGGTCACCGGTGCCCACGCCGTGGGAGGCGGTCCACTCGGGGTCGGCCTCGGGCAGTCCGCCGTCGTCGAGCTGGTCCCAGGAGGCGAGGCAGCCCGAGCCGAGGAAGTGGTGGTTGCCGAGGGTCTCGCGGATGCCGAGGTCGGTGAGGATCGCGGTGGGTATGCCGCGGTGCAGCGACTCCAGCGCGGCGGTGGAGCTGACGGTGACCAGCAGGTCGGTGCGGTCGAGCACCTCGCCCATCGCGCCGTAGACCAGGGAGACGTTCTCCGGCGGCTCCAGCGACTCCATCAGGTGCTGGTAGGGGTGTTCCTCGATGTGCGTGGTCTGCTCGCCGGGCATGCTGCGCAGCTTCACCAGCACCTCGCGGTCGGGGTTCCGGCGGGCGTGCTCGACGGCCCGGCGCAACAGGTAGAGCCGTTCGGGCCGTTCGGCCGGCGCGGACGGCTGCACGGCGAAGGTGACGGTGAACGGCCGGCTGCTGTCGCGGCGGTACGCGGCGCCGTCGAGGAACGGCAGCGCGGTCTCCACGATGGCGCCGGTGGGAAAGCCGACCCCTTCGTACACGGACCGGAAACGCAGCGCGTCGTCGGTGCTGTTGGCGAGCACCACGTCGGCGCCGGCCCGCAGCAGCAGGCCGTCGGTGAGCTTCTCGTAGACCACGCCGACGTAGCCGGTGACCACCACCGGGCGGCGGGCGTGGCCGCGCCAGGCCCGGTCGAAGCCGTGCAGGAAGCACTGGATGGTGCCGCCCACACAGGAGACGACCAGCACGTCGCAGGTGTCCGCGCTGATCTCGGCGAGCATCTCCGCGGCGGTCTGCTCGGTCATCGTGTCGGCCGGAATCCCCAGTTCGGCGAGTTGCCGCGGGGTGGGCGTGGCACGGCCGCGCAGGAAGCGGGCATCGAGCCGCGCATCCGGGTCGATCCGGCGCGCGGTCAGCGCACCCCACTTCCAGCGGGTGTCCGAATCGGCGATCACCGTGACCCGCAGGGGCAATGACGTACGTTCTGGCACGTCGCAGACAGTAGGAAGCGGGTGGGTGGAATGGGCTAATCGAAGGCCAACGGAAGGTAAACAGAATGCCGCTACTTTGCGAGTGATCACCCAGCGCGAGCGAATCACCTTCTCGCCATTCTCCGTTTACCTGGAAGTACGCAACCGGCAAAGTACCGAGCCGAGCGGCGCCCTAAAGTAATCGCGTGGTCAAGCTCTCCGTCATCGTGCCCTTTTTCAATGTGCAGCCATTCGTTCCCGATGCGCTGCGCAGCCTCCGAGCAAACGCCCGTTCGGACTTCGAGTTCCTGCTGATGGACGACGGGTCGACCGATCGGACCCCGCAACTCCTGGAAGAGGGTGTCGGTTCGCTGCCGGGCGCCCGGGTCATACGCCGCGACCACACCGGGGTCGCGGCGCTGCGCAACGCGGGAATCGACGCGGCGCGGGGCGAGTACCTGACCTTCATGGACGGCGACGACTGGCTCGCCCCCGGCTACCTGCCGCAACTGGCCCGCGCCATGGACGAGTTGGACGTCGACTTCCTGCGCACCGACCACGTCCAGTGCACCGGCTCCACCCGCAACGTGATCCGCGCCCCGCACGGCCGCCGCAACGCGCGGCTCGACCCGCGCTCGGCGATCCTGCCCGCGGACCGGCCGTCGCTGGTCGACTACCCCTACTCCTGGGCCGGCGCCTACCACCGCCGGATCGTCGAGCAGGGCCTGGTGCACATGCCCGAGCACCTGCGCACCGCCGAGGACCGGCCGTGGATCTGGCGGCTGCACCGGGAGGCGAAGTCCTGCGCGGTGGTCGGCCTGCTGGGGGTGCACTACCGGCGCGGGGTGAACACCTCGCTGACCCAGATCGGCGACGAGCGGCAACTCGACTTCGTCCGCTCCTTCGACCAGGTGATCGCCGAACTCGCCGGCGACCCCGACGAGGAGCGGTTCCTGCCCAAGGCGATCCGCACCTACTGCGCGATCATCGCCCACCACCTGGACAACATCGACCGGTTCGAGCCGGTGCTGGCCCGGCGGCTCAAGACGCTGTCCGCCGCAGCGCTCGGCCGGCTGCCCGCGGACCTGCTCGCCGACGCGCTGGACTCGATGGACGCCGAACGCAGCGCCCGGGTCCGCCGCCTGCGCGGGCGGATGTCGGGCAGGGCCGACGGCCCCGCGGCGGGCTCGGCCGGCGATGACGGCGACGACGGTGTACGCGACAACGCGACCAGCGGATCGGCGGTGGCCTGATGGCTCGCACCCAGCTCCTCCTTGCCTCCACCCTCTACGGCATGGCCACGCTCGCCGCGGCCATCGACGCGGGCACGCTGCCGCCGGCCGACCGCCGCATCCTCGTGGTCAGCAACAACGCCGGCGTGCCCGAGACCCATGACGCCCCCGACCGGTCGCCCGGCTTCGAGCCGCTGCGCGCCCGCTTCGACCGGGTCGTGTCCTGGAACGACGCGATCCGGCCGATGCACCCGGGCGGCTGGTCCCCGCGCACCGACGAAGTCCCCATGTGGGACCGGTACTTCCGGCAGCTGTGGCATCTGGGCGAGGACGACCTCGACCTGGTCGTGGAGTCCATCCAGGTCGCGCCCGCGCTGTCCTTCGCGCAGGTCTTCACCGGCGCCCCGATCACCGTCTATGCCGACGGCCTGATGTCCTACGGCCCGACCCGCAACAAACTCGGGCTGCTGGTCGACACCCGGATCGACGCGCTGCTCCACCTGGACCTGGTGCCCGGCCTGGAGCCGCTGCTGCTCAGCGAGTTCGGCGTCCCCGCACGGGTGGTACCGAGCGCGGAGTTCACCAAGGTGCTCGCCGAGGTGGCCGAGGCGACCCGCACGAGCAGCCTCGTCGGCGCCGACCCGGTGGACGAACTGCCCGCCGACGCGGCCCTGTTGCTCGGCCAGTACCTGTCGGCGCTCGGCATCCTCAGCGTCGAGGAGGAGGAGCGGCTGCACCTGACGCTGGTGCGCGGTGCGGTCGCCCTCGGCCACCGCCGGCTGGTCTTCAAGCCGCACCCGACCGCGCCCGCGCACTGGTTGGAGCCGCTCCGCGAGGAGGCGCGCAAGCTGGGCGCCGAACTGACCGTGCTGGACAGCCCGGTGCTCGCCGAGGTGGTCTACCAGCGGGCCCGGCCCGCCCTGGTGGCCGGCTGCTTCTCCACCGCGCTGCTGACCGCGTCCGCCCTCTACGGCATCCCCGTCGCCCGCAGCGGCACCAAGCTGCTGCTCGACCGGCTCTCGCCGTACCAGAACAGCAACCGGGTGCCGGTGACCCTCGTGCACGCGCTGCTGCCCGACGTGTCCGACGCGGACGCCGTACGCGACTGGACGTCGCCCTCGCCGCAGCAGGTGGCCGACGAACTCACGCCGCTGCTGCACACGGTGGGCTACTGCATGCAGGCCGAGGCGTACCCGCACCTGCGGTCCGAGGCGGTGGCCTGGCTCGGCGCGAACCTCGGCCCCGGCACCTGGCCGTACTTCAAGCGGCGCCGGCTCACCTCGCTCGGCCTGCCCGGCGCGCTCCCGCCCCGGCGCTCGCTGGTGCCGCGGGTGCGCGCCGTCCGGAGGGTCGCCCGCGGCGCCCGCGCGCTGAAGAAGGCCGCCCTCGGGTGAGCCCGGGCACGGCCCGCGGGCTGCGCAGCTCGCCGGATAACGGACACGGTCGCTCGGACGCCCTGCCCTACGATGGAACAGTGAGCGACATCACCCGTGGAAGTCTGCGCGAGCAGCCGACGCGCGCCGAGGCGATCCTCGCCGTCGGGCTGCGCGACGAGAAGAGACGGCAGACCAGGCGCCACATCGCGGAGGTGGCCACCGGGCTGTTCCTCGAGCACGGCTTCGCCCGGGTGACGATCGCCGAGGTGGCCCGCACCGCCGAGGTGTCCGTGAACACCGTCTACACGTACTTCCCCTCCAAGGAGGACCTGGTCTTCTACCCCGAGGAGGCGTCCGCGCAGCGGATGGTGCAGATGGTGCGGGACCGCGAGCCGGGCCAGTCCGCCGCGGTGGCGGTGCTCGCCGCCCTGCGCGGTGAACTGCGCAACGGCGACCGCATGGTGGGCCTCACCCAGGGCTTCGGCCGCTTCCTCGAAATGGTCCGCGCCGAGCCCACCCTCTCCGCGCGCCTGGACGCCACCACCCGCGAGATGGTCGACGCCCTCGCCGAGACTCTCGCCGCCGAGACCGGTGCCGAGCCCGGCGACCCCACGCCGCGCCTGGTCGCCTCCCAGCTCGGCTGGGTCCAGGAGCAGCTCTTCCGCGAGATCGGCGACCGGTCCCGGGCCGGGCGCCCGCCCGGCACCGTCGCCGAGGACGCCCTCGCCCTGCTCGACTCCGTCGAGTCCCTCCTCGGCCGGCGCGTCCTGACCTACGCCACCCGCTGAGCGCCGCGCCGCGCGGCTCCGCCACGGGCGGCGGGGCGGGAACGCGGCGTCGAACCCGCCGCCCGGGGAGGCCCGTTCTAGAACGCGTCGGTGGGGACGTACGTCCCCCACACCTCGCGCAGCGCGTTGCAGACCTCGCCCACCGTGGCGCGGCAGCGCAGCGCCTCCTTCATCGGGTAGAGCACGTTGTCCGTGCCGGTGGCCGCCTTGCGGAGGGCGTCGAGCGCCTGGTCGACCGCGGCCTGGTCGCGGTCGGCGCGCAGCCGGGCCAGCCGCTCCGCCTGCTGCGCCTCGATCGCCGGGTCCACCCGCAGCGGCTCGTACGGCTCCTCCTCGTCGAGCTTGAACCGATTGACGCCGACCACGACCCGCTCGCCCGCGTCGGTCTCCAGGGCGATCCGGTAGGCGTTCCGCTCGATCTCGGACTTCTGGAAGCCCCGCTCGATCGCGTTCACCGCCCCGCCCAACTCCTCGACCTTGCCCATCAGTTCCAGGGCGGCGGCCTCGACGTCGTCGGTCATCGCCTCCATCACGTACGAACCCGCGAACGGGTCCACGGTGGCGGTGACGTCCGTCTCGTGGGCGAGCACCTGCTGGGTGCGCAGCGCGAGCCGGGCCGACTTGTCGGTGGGCAGCGCGATGGCCTCGTCGAAGGAGTTGGTGTGCAGCGACTGGGTGCCGCCGAGGACCGCGCCCAGGCCCTGCACCGCGACCCGGACCAGGTTCACCTCCGGCTGCTGCGCGGTGAGTTGCACCCCGGCGGTCTGGGTGTGGAAGCGCAGCATCTGCGACTTGGGGTTCTTCGCCCCGAACTCCTCGCGCATCACCCGCGCCCAGATCCGGCGGGCGGCCCGGAACTTGGCCACCTCCTCCAGGATGGTGGTGCGCGCCACGAAGAAGAACGACAGCCGTGGTGCGAAGTCGTCGACGTCCATCCCGGCGGCGATCGCGGTCCGCACGTACTCGATGCCGTCCGCGAGCGTGAAGGCGATCTCCTGCGCGGGCGAGGCCCCTGCCTCGGCCATGTGGTAGCCGGAGATCGAGATGGTGTTCCACCGCGGGATCTCCGCCTGGCAGTACGCGAAGATGTCCGCGATCAGCCGCAGCGACGGCTTCGGCGGGAAGATGTAGGTGCCGCGGGCGATGTACTCCTTGAGCACGTCGTTCTGGATGGTGCCGGTGAGCTTGTCGGCGGGCACCCCCTGCTCCTCGCCGACGAGTTGGTAGAGGAGCAGCAGCAGCGCGGCGGGCGCGTTGATCGTCATCGAGGTGGACACCTTGTCCAGCGGGATGCCGTCGAAGAGCACCCGCATGTCCTCGATCGAGTCGATCGCCACACCGACCTTGCCGACCTCGCCGCCGGCCAGCGGGGCGTCGGAGTCGTGTCCCATCTGGGTGGGCAGGTCGAAGGCGACGGACAGGCCATTGGTGCCGTGGGAGATGAGCTGCTGGTAGCGCGCGTTGGACTCGGTGGCGGTGCCGAACCCGGCGTACTGGCGCATGGTCCAGGGGCGGCCGGTGTACATCGACGGGTACACGCCGCGGGTGAACGGATAGCGACCGGGCTCGCCGAGACGCCCGGCGGCGTCCCAGCCCGCCAGGGTCTCCGGGCCGTACACCGGCTCGATCGGCAGACCGGACTCCGACTCTCGCGTCATGCTCTCCGCCTCCGCTGGCTCGCTGATGGGGGTACCGGGCCCTGCGGCCGGGCGCACCCGGTCCCGCCGGGATGCGCGGGGCGTACGGCGCGCGGTACGGGCGGCAGACGGGGCCGTCGCCCCCCGCCGCCCGCCCGGGTCGCGGCGAAGTGACCGACGCGTAAACGGATGGGCCCGCCACGGACTGTAGCGGGACGCGGGTGGGCCGGGCGGGATTCGCGCTGGGACCTTCCTCACAGTGCGCCGCGGCGGCACTGGGCGAGCGCGGCCGGGCAGGGGGAAAACGCACCCGGCCGCGCTCTGTGTCGCGGACACCGGTACGGGGAGAACCGGCGTCCACCGGACCGATGACCAGTCGGTCCACTCCTATACGGCGGCGCGGGGCGCGGAAGTGTCACCCGACGTGCCGGGCGGGCCGTCCGGCGGGCCCGCCGAAGGTCAGTGCGACGCGCCCGGCGGTGTCACGCGGGAGTGCCCCCGGGCGCGGTGCCGGCCGCGCGGGAGGTGCTTCTTCTGGTCGCCGTCGCCGTGCTCGTGGTTGCCGTGCGCCGAGGGCGCGACGAGCTGGCGTTCCGCACCGTGCGCGGCGCCGTGCGCGGGCGGGGCCGGGGGCGGGCCGCCAGGGTCGGGCGCGTCACCCGGCGCCTCAGCACCGTGGCCGGTCACCCCGACGACGCCTGCGTCGGGCCCGCCGGACCGGTCCGGCGTGGCGGTCGACGGCGCGCTGGTGCCGGCCGGCCGGACCGGCTCCCGGGCCCCGGCCTGCCCGGTGACCGCCGCCACGGCGACCGCGACCCCGCCGAGCACGACCACGGAGGCCGCCGCGGCCATCACGATCCGCGTCGACCGCCCGACCCGCGCCCGCCGCGCCGGCACCGCCCGTTCGGCGCACGACCGGCTCGCGGCGAACCGGCCCACCACCACGGGTTCGGGCAGCGAGACGCCCGGGCCGGGCCGGCCGGCGGCCGGACGCCCCGCCACCGGCACGCAGGGGGACGGTGCGCCGACCGCCGGCAACTCCACCGCCGGACCGTCGGTGCGGGCCGCACGCGCCGCGCGGAAGGCCGCCAGTGCCTCCTCCTCGCGCAGCGGATCGAGCGCGTCGAGCGAGGCGGGTCCGGCCGCCGCCGCCAGCAGGAGCAGCGCCAACCGCTGCGCCTCACCTTCGGCTTGTGCGTCGGCGAGCGGCGGCCGCCGCCCGGACAGCAGTGCCTCGGCCGCGTCGTGGGTCAGCCAGTCCGCGCGGCCGGCAGGCACACCGGGGTGCACGGGCACACCGCCCGAGCCGCCGGTTCCCCGCGGGCCCGGTGGTCCTTCGGGCCGTCGCGGGCCGGGGAGCCCGGCCCGTCCGTCGTCGCTCATGCCTCTTCTTCCTCACCGTGCCCTCGGCGCGGAGAACGTCACATCCGTCCGCGCTGCCGCTCGTTCCTCTGCTTCCTCCTGCGCTCCGTGAGTATCATCCTCCCGGTCCTCGCGGGCCGGGGCGAGCTGTTCGGCCAGCCGTCGCAGACCGCGATGGGTGGCCATCCGCACCGAACCGGCCCGCCTGCCGAGCACTTGGGCCGCACTGGTGGAGTCCAGGCCCATCACCACCCGCAGCAGCACCGCTTCGGCCTGCTCGCGCGGCAGGGCCGCTATCGCGGCCAGCGCGCGGTCGGTGGCCACCGCGTCCAGCGCCTCGCCCGCGGTGTCGGCCAGGCCCGGCAGGGCGACGAGTTCGTCCACCCCGGCCCCCGAGACCGGCCGGCGGCTGCGCGCCCGGATGTGGTCGAGCGCCCGGTTGCGGGCGATCCGCGCCGCCCAGCCCCGGACCGCGGCGCCGCCGCCGCGGAAGCCCGGCAGGTCACGGGCGATCTGCAGCCAGGCCTCCGAGGCGACGTCCTCCGCGTCGCCCGGCCCGACCAGGCTGCGTACGTACTGCAGCAACTGCGGTTGCACCGCGCGGTACAGCACCCTGAACGCGGTCTCGTCACCGCCTTGCGCCGCGCTCACCGCGGTTTCGAGATCCACGTCCGGCCCCGCCCCCTCGACCCCCTGGTCCCCCGTGGACATCCACCATCCTGCCCCATGGCGGCCGGTGACACTTTCGGACCTGCGTACGCCGTACAAGACGGCGGCCGGGGACGCTCCTGTGGGGGGAGGCGGACCCCGGCCGTCTTCATCCGCCCGCGGACGCCGCGACGGCGCCCGCCGGGCCCGTCGTCACCGTGCACGCGCGGGGCCGCCGCACATGGCCGCGCATGGCCGCGCATGACCGCGCATGACCGCGCATGTCGGAGGCGCTCCCGCACGTCCGCCACGCCGAGCGCACCCTCCGAACAGCCGCACGTACGGGTGAATTCGCGGATCGGGCCAACCGGCCCGGGCGCGGCGGCGTCTACTGTTGCGGTACCCCCGTCACGCGCCGCGTCACAGGCCGCGTACCGCCCGCCGTGCGACTCCCCGCACCGGCGGGACCGCATCGCGATCCAGGAGTTCCGCTGTCCAGCGACACGCCGCCCGAGGGGCTGAGCCTGCTCAACCGCGCCTCGGCCGCCGACGCCGAAACGGCCCTCCTCACCTGCTGCGGGGCCCGCCGCTGGGCCCGGCGGATAGCCGCCCACCGCCCCTACCCGACCGTCGACGCGCTGCTGGCCGCGGCCGACGAGGCGGCCTACGACCTGACGCCCGCCGACCTCGCCGAGGCACTGGCCGGCGAGGACACCACCGCGCTGCCGGACCGCGGCGGCCTCACCGTGCACACCGCGCTGCGGGCGGCGCACGCCGCGTACGAGGCGAAGTTCGGGCACGCCTTTGTGATCGCCCTGGAGGCGGCCGATCCGGCCGTCGCCCTCGACCAGACCATGTCCAGCCTGCGCACCCGGCTCGGCCACGACGCGGACCGCGAGTCGGTCGTCGCCGCGGAGCAGTTGCGGCGGATCGGCCGGGCCCGGCTGCTGCGGCTGGCGCTGCGCCCCGGCGCACGCCCGCCGATCGTGCTGGCGGACGCGGGCACCGCCTGACGTTCACCCGACCGTGCGGGATCGATCACACAAGCCCGACCCCGCCCGTCGGGGCACAGGTCACGTCGCTACGATGGCCGGGGCCGGTGGACCGTACCCGGCCGGGCGTGACCGACACGAAGCCGGCAGCCCTCACCCCGCTCCCGGAGGGTAATTTCCGTGCCGGCTGGAACGCTGTACCGCGGCCGGGAAGGCATGTGGTCGTGGGTGGCTCATCGAGTCACCGGTGTCCTCATCTTCTTCTTCCTGTTCGTCCACGTCCTCGACACCGCCCTGGTGCGGGTCTCCCCCGAGGATTACGACAAGGTCGTGGCGACCTACAAGACGCCCGTCGTCGGCCTGCTGGAGTACGGCCTGGTGGCCGCGATCCTCTTCCACGCGCTGAACGGCCTGCGGATCATCGCGGTCGACTACTGGACCAAGGGCCCCCGCTACCAGAAGCAGATGTTCTGGAGCGTGATGGGCCTGTGGATCCTCCTGATGCTCGGCGCGATCTACCCGGTCCTCGGCCACGCCGCCCGAGACCTGTTCGGGAGCTGAACGACACATGGCCACTGAAGTCTCCCCCAAGGACGCGGTGGAGCTGACCAGCTCCAGCGCCTCGTACAGCCCGGACAACCCGGCGCCGCTGATCGAGCCGCCGCGGGCCCGCACCCGGCGCACACCGCGCAGCACCCGCACCAACTTCGAGCTGTACGGCTGGCTGTTCATGCGGCTGTCCGGCGTCGTGCTGGTGGTGCTGGTCATCGGCCACCTGCTGATCCAGCTGGTGCTGGACGGCGGTGTCACCAAGGTCGGCTTCGCGTTCGTCGCGGGCCGCTGGGCCTCGCCCTTCTGGCAGTACTGGGACCTGGCAATGCTCTGGCTGGCCATGCTGCACGGCGGCAACGGCCTGCGCACGATCATCAACGACTACGCCGAGCAGCCGAACACCCGTGTCTGGCTCAAGACCATTCTGTTCACCGCCGTGGCGTTCACCATCGCGCTCGGGTCCCTGGTGATCTTCACCTTCGACCCGAACATCCGCTAGGGCCAGGGCCGGACAGGGAATCGACACCATGCAATTCCACACGTACGACACCGTCATCGTCGGCGCGGGCGGCGCCGGTATGCGCGCTGCCATCGAGGCCACCAAGCGCAGCCGCACCGCCGTCCTGACCAAGCTCTACCCGACCCGGTCCCACACCGGCGCGGCGCAGGGCGGCATGGCCGCCGCCCTGGCCAACGTCGAGGAGGACAACTGGGAGTGGCACACCTTCGACACGATCAAGGGCGGTGACTACCTGGTCGACCAGGACGCCGCCGAGATCCTGGCGAAGGAGGCCATCGACGCGGTCCTGGACCTGGAGAAGATGGGCCTTCCGTTCAACCGGACGCCCGAGGGCCGGATCGACCAGCGCCGCTTCGGCGGCCACACGCGCAACCACGGCGAGGCCGCGGTACGCCGCTCGTGCTACGCCGCGGACCGCACCGGTCACATGATCCTCCAGACGCTGTACCAGAACTGCGTCAAGGAGGGCGTGGAGTTCTTCAACGAGTTCTACGTCCTCGACCAGCTGCTGACCGAGGTGGACGGGGTGCGCCGGTCGGCCGGCGTGGTGGCGTACGAGCTGGCCACCGGCGAGATCCACGTCTTCCAGGCGAAGGCGGTGATCTACGCGTCCGGCGGCACCGGCAAGTTCTTCAAGGTGACGTCCAACGCGCACACCCTCACCGGTGACGGCCAGGCGGCGGTCTACCGGCGCGGGCTGCCGCTGGAGGACATGGAGTTCTTCCAGTTCCACCCGACGGGCATCTGGCGGATGGGCATCCTGCTCACCGAGGGCGCCCGCGGCGAGGGCGGCATCCTGCGCAACAAGGACGGTGAGCGCTTCATGGAGAAGTACGCGCCCGTCATGAAGGACCTCGCCTCGCGCGACGTCGTCTCCCGCGCGATCTACACCGAGATCCGCGAGGGCCGCGGCTGCGGCCCCGAGGGCGACCACGTCTACCTCGACCTGACCCACCTGCCGCCGGAGCAGCTGGACGCGAAGCTGCCGGACATCACCGAGTTCGCCCGCACCTACCTGGGCATCGAGCCGTACACCGACCCGATCCCGATCCAGCCCACCGCGCACTACGCGATGGGCGGCATCCCCACCAACGTGCAGGGCGAGGTGCTCTCCGACAACACCACCGTCGTCCCGGGCCTGTACGCGGCCGGCGAGGTGGCCTGCGTCTCCGTGCACGGCGCGAACCGGCTGGGCACCAACTCGCTGCTGGACATCAACGTCTTCGGCCGACGCTCCGGCATCGCCGCCGCGGACTACGCCCACGCCAGCGACCTGGTGCCGCTGCCGGAGAACCCGACCGAGAAGGTCGAGGCGCAGATCGAGCGGCTGCGCAACTCCACCGGCGACGAGCGGGTCGCCGAACTGCGGCTGGAGCTGCAGGAGTGCATGGACGCCAACGTCATGGTGTTCCGCACCGAGCAGACCATCAAGACCGCGGTGGAGAAGATCGGCGAGCTGCGCGAGCGCTACCTCAACGTGTCCATCCAGGACAAGGGCAGGCGGTTCAACACCGACCTGCTGGAGGCCGTCGAGCTGGGCAACCTGCTGGACCTCGCCGAGGTCATGGCCGTCTCCGCGCTGGCCCGCAAGGAGTCCCGCGGCGGCCACTACCGCGAGGACTTCCCCACCCGCGACGACGTCAACTTCATGCGGCACACGATGGCCTACCGCGAGGTGGACGCAAACGGCGCCGAGTCGATCCGCCTCGACTACAAGCCGGTCGTGCAGACCCGCTACCAGCCGATGGAGCGTAAGTACTGATGAGCACCCCGACGCTCGACAAGCACTCTTCGGCCCTGGACGCGGCCGAGGTCACCGGAACCCACCTGATCGCGATCACGCTGCGGGTGCGCCGGTTCAACCCGGAGGTCTCCGCGGAGGCCGAGTGGGTCGACTACCAGATCCAGGTCGACCCGAAGGAGCGCGTGCTGGACGCGCTGCACAAGGTCAAGTGGGAGATCGACGGCTCGCTGACCTTCCGCCGCTCGTGCGCGCACGGGGTGTGCGGCTCGGACGCGATGCGGATCAACGGCAAGAACCGGCTGGCCTGCAAGACGCTGATCAAGGACGTCAGCCCGGAGAAGCCGATCACCGTCGAGGCGATCAAGGGCATGACGGTGCTGAAGGACCTCGTGGTCGACATGGACCCGTTCTTCCAGGCGTACCGCGACGTCATGCCGTTCCTGATCACCACGGGCAACGAGCCGACCCGCGAGCGGCTGCAGTCCGCGGCCGACCGCGAGCGGTTCGACGACACCACCAAGTGCATCCTGTGCGCGGCGTGCACGTCGTCCTGCCCGGTCTTCTGGAACGACGGGCAGTACTTCGGCCCGGCCGCGATCGTCAACGCGCACCGGTTCATCTTCGACTCGCGCGACGAGGGCGGTGAGCAGCGGCTGGAGATCCTCAACGACAAGGACGGGGTCTGGCGCTGCCGCACCACCTTCAACTGCACGGACGCCTGCCCGCGCGGCATCGAGGTGACCAAGGCGATCCAGGAAGTGAAGCGCGCCCTGATCACCCGCCGCTTCTGATCCCGCCGGTGGGCTGCCGAGCAGCCCCGTGACGGACGCCGGGCCCCGCTCCTGATGAGGAGCGGGGCCCGGCGCGTTGCGGCCGGCGACGGGCTCCGGTCAGAGCTGGCTGAGGATGGTCCGGTCGGTGATCTCCGTGTCCCGGGCGAGCAGCATCGCCTTGCTGAGGATCACCGCGAGGGTGCGGTCCCCCTCGAAGGGCAGGTAGCCGACGTCGGGGGTGGCCGGGGCGGCCTTGGGCACGATGCACAGGTACGCGTCGTAGGGCGCGATGAGGATGTTGCCGGACCCGAGGTGGATCTTGTACGTGTGCCGGTCGCCGCGGACGTGCAGGAAGCGGCCCTCGACGTGGCAGCGGTCGCCGATGGCCAACCGGGGCACGAGCCGGGCCAGCAGGTCCCCGCGGCTGCGCGCGGTCTGCGACAGCTCGCCGAATCCGTAGCTCTCCCAGTAGGCGCGGAAGTGCCCGCCGGGACCGCCGTCCTGCCAGGTGGGGTCGTTGCCGACGCTGGCCACCCCGACGAACAGGTCCACGTCGCGCAGTACCTCGCTGAGCACCAGCGCGGGTACCTGCTCCAGCGGCAGCGCGGCCGCGACCGTCCCGGAGTACCGGCCGTAGCCGTAGCCCCCGCCGGAGGCGTGCGCCTCGTGCACGGGCGCGTCCGCCGGGTAGAAGCGGACCTGGTCGGTGGTCAGCCAGCTGTAGGCGCCGGAGTCGGTGATCCCGCCGCCCGCCTCGAAGTCGACCCCCTCGATCCAGAACTCGGCGCGCAGGCCCCACTCGGGGAGCTCGCGCATCGCCGGCGGGTAGGAGTCGTCGACGCACAGCCGGAGCCGGTTGCGCCAGCCGCGGACCGCGGCCAGCGCGTGGAACTGGTGCTGGCGCAGCACGTGCGCCGCGAACCGGTTGGAGTAGGTGCCGGTGGTCCGCTCGGCGTCGGTGAGGAGGTACACCTCGCGGTGGGCCTGCTTGAACGGCTGGGTGATCCCGTGCCGTTCGAGCCACTCCCGCCAGCCGGCCACCTCGGCCGGCTCCCGTCCCACCGGGTGCCACAGCTCGACGGCGGCGTCGTCCGCCACCGGCCCGAGCGGGGCGTCGTCGAGGGCGCGCAGGGCGTCGCCGGCCCAGCCGCAAGGCGTGCCGTCGACGGTCCACAGCAGCCGGCGGGCGAGGGTGCCGACCAGCGGGTGGTCGAGGTAGCGGTCCCGCCACGCGGCGTGCGCCCAGCTGCGGCGGGCCAGGAACTGCCGGTCCAGCCGTTCGGCCTGCGCGCTGAGCGTCCGGTCGATGTCCTTCGCGGCGGTCTTCAACTCCGCGATGAGCTCGGGTTGTTCCCGCTTCAGCGGCGCGGGCGGGCTCTTCACGTCCTTGCCCGCCGCGTTGCGCCAGGTCAGGACCGCCTTGGCGCCGCGTACGGCCAACTCCCCGTATGCGTGCGGCAGCCGGCCCACCTCGGTCAACCCGTAGGAGGGCACGGCCAGTTCCTCCACCTCCGCGCGGCTCAGCCCCATCGCCGCGGCCCGCGTCCCCAGGCCCGCGTCGACCTGCTTGAGGGTGCCCTTGAAGGTGATGCGGGAGGCCAGCCGGGCGAGTTCGGCGAGTGCGGGCTCACCCTCGATCCGGGACAGCGCCAGCACGGCGGCGTTGGCGACCTTCGGGTTGCGCGGGCCGGTGCCGGGCACCTTGCGCAGCGAGGTCTCCACCAGCCGTCCGAGGGCGCGGGCGGTGTCGGGGTGCGGCGGCAGCAGGGACAGCAGCCAGGCGAGGCCGCGCAGCGCGTTGGCGTTGTACGGGTCGTAGAGGTCGTTCTGGCCGGGCGCGTGCTCCTTCTCCTCGTACGGCAGGCTGCGGGGGCGGCCGACGAGCGCGAGCCAGCCGAGCAGCCGGGCCCGCACGGCGCCGGGGTCGAGCGGGTCGAGAAGGGCACGGCCCTGCTTCTCCCACGCCTCCGACGGCCGCGCGGCCGTCGCGCCGACCGCGTGCCGCAGCAACCCGGTCCATTCCGGACCCAGTTCGGCGGCCTCGGCGAGCGCGGTGTCGGCCCACGGCTCGCCGACGTTGAGCACCGGCTCGTGCAGCGTCCTGGCGAGGGCGGCCAGTTGCTTGCCCCAGTACGCCATCGCGGCGGTGCGCCGTATGACGCCGACCGCCTCGGGCGGCAGGGTGCGCCCGGCGGCGAGTTCGGCGGCCGCGAGGACGCTCAGCTCGTCGCCGTGCCACACGGTGTGCACGTGGGCGTACCCGGCCAGCCGCAGGGACCGCTCGGTGGCGAGCGCGTCCTCGCCGAGGCCCTGCACGGCGAGGGTCACCAGTTGCAGCAGCAGCGGGCGGGTCTCCTCGGTGCCGGCCCGGTGCCGGTCGACCAGCGCGTCAACCAGGCGCCGCCGGTCGCCGTCGGGCAGCGCCATGACGGTGGCGATCGGCTTCTCCATGCCGGGGTACAGCCGTCCGGTCCGCGTGAGGGCCTCCACGAGGGTGTCGGCCAGCCGGCCCATGTTCCCGTCGGCGGCGTGCCGTCGGGCGGCCACCACCAGCTCGCCGAGGACCGCCATCAGCCACCCACCAGCGGCACGAGCTTGAGGAAGACGACCTCGGTGCCGAGCGGCAGGTCGACCTCGTCGTCCGCCTCCTCGACCTGGCGGTCGCCGACCAGTACCAGGAAGCCGTTGCGCCGGAAGGCATCCAGCGCCAGCGCGCACTGCTCCTCGGCGTCGATCCGGCGCGGGGTGCGCAACCGATAGCCGTTCAGGGTCTGTTCGGCGTCCGTGGGCCGCACCAGGCCGCGGAACACCTCCGGTCGGGCCGCGTTGTACTCCGCGACCTCCTGGAAGACCCGCCTGCGTATCAACTCCCCTGCGGTCAGCCGCTCTTCCGCGATCTCCAGCCCCCAGGAGCCGCGCCTGTCACCGGACGTCGTCTCGTCGACGAAGGTCACCGTTGCCATGGCGGGGACTCTAGGCGACCCCGCCGACAACCACCCCGGCCCCGGATGTCGGTGGCCGCGCCTAGCGTGCCGGTGATGTCCCCGCCGGGGGACGGGCGCCGAGCGGCGCGCGAGCAGGGGGCATGCGATGACGATGACGGCACTGCTGGAAGTGCGGCTCCACCGGGCCGCGGCCGACGACCGCGAGCGGGACGGCGCGGCGGAAGGGGAGTTCGGGGCATCCGCCGTCGGCCGGCTCGTCGCGGGGCTGAACGAGGACGAACTGCTCCTGGCGGCGGAGCGGTTCCACCGCATTCTGTCGCACGCGCAGGACGACCGGGTCGTCGCCCGCGCGGTACGCGCCTTCGCCGCGATGAGGCTGCCGTGGACCGCGGCGCAGGCGGCCGTCCTGGCCGGGCGGGTGACCGGCCAGGAGGACGAGGTCTGGTCGCGGACGGCTCCGATGGTCGAACTCGCGGTGGCCGCGATGGAGTCGCTGGACCCGTCCGAACTCGCCGCGCTGCGGCCGGTCGTGGTCGAGTTGAGCAGGTGGACCCCGCACGTCAAGGGCGCCGCGGACCGGGACGGCCTGCGCCGCCGGCTCGACGTCCTCGCCCCGCCCGAGGAGGACGACGCCACCGGCCTGCCCCGGTCGGTACTGGACGACGACGACGCCTACGGGCCGCGGATGCGTGCCGAGCACGCCGACCTCCTCGCCTCCCACGGCGTCGCCGCCCTCCTCGCCCACTGCGCGACCCTGGCCCAGCCACGCGCCACGAAGAAGTTCCGCACCCTGGCCGGGCAGTTGCTCGCGGCGGCGCCCCGCGGCCCCGAGGCGGTCCGGCTGCTGCTGGCGGGATTCGCCGCGCAGCCGGAGACCGCGGTGACCGTGCGCTGGAGCTACGGCCGGGTGTCCCGGGTGCGCGGTCTGGCCGGAGCGGCCAACACCAGCCTGGTGCGGGGGCTGCTCTGGACCGCGGCGGATCTGGAGGACGACCGGGTCGTAGCCCTGGTCGGCGCGTGCGCGCTGCTCGCCGGGACCGGTATCGGCGGGTCGGGCGGCATGTCCCGCAACGGCAACGTCGCGACCGCGGCCGTGGCGGTGCTCGGTTCCTTCGAGGGGACCCGCGGGGAGCAGGCCGTCGGCGCCCTGGCGGCGGTGCGCGCGAAGGTCCGCAACCGGACGCTGCTGAAGTCGGCCGAGCGGGCGCAGCTCGACATCGCCGCCAGGACCGGGCTCACCCCGGCGCAGCTGCGCGAGCGCGCGGTGCCGTCGTCGGGGCTCGACGCGCGCCGAACGAGGGAGTTCGTCCTGTCCGGCGGGTACACCGCACTGCTCGCGGTGGACGGCGCGGCCACCGCGGCACTGACCTTCCGCACCCCGCAGGGGCGGGTGGTGCGCGCCGCTCCGAAGCCGGTGCGGGACCATGCCGCCACCGAACTCTCCCTGGTACGAGGTTCGTTGAAGGAGCTGCGGTCCCTGCTGTCGGCGGAGCGGGCCCGGCTGGAGGAATGCCTGGCGGCGGGCGCGGAGTGGACGGGTGCGGACTGGCAGCGCTACTACGCCGACCACCCGGTGACGGGCGCGCTCGCGGGTGCGCTGCTGTGGGAGGTGCGGGCGGCCGGCGCGGGTACCTGGACCGCGGGGCTCCCCGAACGCGGAGCCGCGGGCTGGGCGCTGGCCGGTACGGACGGCACCGCGGCCCGGGTCGGCGCGGCGGACCTGGTGCGGCTGTGGCACCCGCTGCGCGCGGCCGTCGACGACGTGCAGGCGTGGCGGACGGAGCTGACCGGGCGGGAGCTGCGGCAGCCGGTCAAGCAGGTCTTCCGCGAGGTCTACCTGCTCACCCCCGCCGAGGAGGAGACCCGGTCGTACTCCAACCGGTTCGCCGCGCACATCCTGCGCTTCCCGCAGGCACGGTCCCTGATGGCCGCGCGCGGCTGGTCCGCCGACCACCTGGGGTACTGGGACGGCGGATACGACGGTCAGGCGGTGCGGGTGCTCCCGTCGGCGGGCGGGTCCGGGTGGCGGGCCCGGTTCTTCTACCAGCTGGTGGAGCGGGAGGAGGACGGCCACGCCATCGCCTCGCTGTGCTCCACCGACCAGGTGCGGTTCGAGCGGCGGCCGCCGGGGCGCTCTTCCTGGGTCGAGGCGGAGCTGGCGGAGGTGCCGCCGCTGGTGCTGTCGGAGGCGATGCGGGACGTGGACCTGTTCGTCGGGGTGTCCTCCATCGCCGCCGACCCGCAGTGGCAGGACGGTGGCGACGCCCGGCACGCGGACTACTGGCGGCGCGCCGCGTTCGGCGACCTGCCGTCGTCCGCGCAGGTCCGCAAGGAGGCGCTGGCCCGCCTGCTGCCGCGGACCCGGATCGCCGACCGGGTGGAGATCGCCGGCCGCTTCCTGCGGGTCCGCGGTGAGTTGGGCGCCTACCGCATCCACATCGGCTCCGGGAACGTACTGATGGAGCCGCACGACGCGTACCTGTGCATCGTCACCGACCGGGGCAGCCGGGCACCGGGCCGGCTGTTCCTGCCGTTCGAGGAGGACGGCGGGATGCTGGCGGTGGTGCTCTCCAAGGCGTTCCTGCTCGCGGACGACGCGTCGATCACCGACCCGTCGATCCTCCGCCAGTTGCCGGGCCGGCCCCTTCCCGCCTGACGCCTTCGGCCTGGGCCTTCTGCCCGACCTTTTCCGCCCGGTCCCCTTTACCGCGGCGGCCCGCTCTTCCCCGCGTCCTCGGCGACGACCATGATCCGGCGCAACAGGTCGGACAGGGTGCGGCGTTCGGCGGCGGTGAGGGTGCCCAGCAGGCGGTACTCCTCGTGGCCGACGACGTCCAGCGCGCCGAGCCACGCGGCGCGGCCGGCGTCGGTGAGTTCGACGTCGACGCGGCGGCGGTCCTCCGCGGAGTGGCTGCGGCGCACGTACCCGCGCTGCTCCAGGCCGTCCAGCCGCCCGGTGATCGAGGCGGGGGCCATCTTGAGGTCGGCGGCGAGTTCGGAGGGGGCCGCGCGCCCGCCGCGGCCGGCGAGGGTGTGCAGGGTGTCGAACTCGTGCTTGTGCAGGCCGAAGTCGACCAGCGAGCGCTCCCGCACCCGGCGCAGGTGGGAGGTGAGCGCCTGGGCGCGGGTGACCGCGCCCTCGATGTCGGGGTCGAGGCCGGGCAGCACCGGTTGCCAGCGCTCGACGTGCCCGTCGGTCCAGTCCCGGGCGGCGTTCCCGGCATTCCCGGCTCGCGGCGGCCGGCCGGCCGGCGGGGGCGTCGGCGGGCGGGCGGCGGAGGCGGGCGTCATGACCGCATCCTATGCCGGGCCCTCACTCCTTCCTCGGTGGTGAAATATTCGTTGACGAAAGATTCGGCGCCGAAATACCCTGCTCGGCGTGACGCACCCTCTCCGGATCCGCGCCTTCCGCCTGCTGTTCACCGGGCGCACCCTGTCCTCGCTCGGCGACGCCGTCGTGCCCGCCGCCCTGGCCATCGCGATCAGCCGCGCCACCGGCTCGGCCTCCGCGCTCGCCCTCGTGCTGGGCTGCGCGATGGTGCCGCGCCTGCTGCTGCTCCCGCTGGGCGGCGTGGTCGCCGACCGGCTGGACGCGCGCAAGGTGGCCCTGACCACCGACCTCGTCCGGTGCGCCGCCCAGCTCCTGGTGGGGCTCGAACTCATCGGCGGGACACCGCGGTTGGCGCACATCGCGGTGGCCGAGGCGATCGGCGGCAGCGCGTCCGCCTTCGCGATGCCGACCACGGCGCCCCTGGTCAACGGCACCGTGGGAGCCGCCGGGCTGCTGCGCGCCAACGCGCTGACCGCATCCGCGGCGAACGCCACCCGGCTGGCCGGCCCGGCCGTCGCGGGCGGGCTGATCTTCACCGCCGGGCCCGGCTGGGCCTTCGTCCTGGACGCCGCCTCCTTCGCGGCCAGCGCCTCGATGCTCGCGGTGATCCGCATCCGCCGGGAGCGGATACCCGCGCGGTCGATCCGCGCGGACCTGGTCCAGGGCTGGAGCGAGGTGCGCTCACGCGACTGGTACTGGACCAGCCTCGTGGCGCACGGGATCTGGAACGGCGCGGCAGCCGTCCTGGCCACGCTCGGCCCGCTGGTGGCGCACCGCAGGGCCGGCGGCGACGGGGTCTGGGTGGCGGTCCTGGAGGCCGGCTCGGTCGGGCTGCTCCTCGGGTCGCTGCTGGCCTCCCGGGCCCGGCCGCGCCGGCCGATCCTCACCGGCAACCTCGGCCTGGCCACGTACGCGCTGCCGCTGGCACTGCTCGCCGCCGGCGCGCCCGCGTGGCTGCTGATCGCCTCCTACGGCCTCGCCCTGGCCGCCCTCGGCTTCCTCACGCCGGTCTGGGAGACCTACGTCTACGCGTCCGTGCCCGCGGGGGTACTCGCCCGCGTCACCTCCTACGACTGGCTGCTGTCGCTGGCCGCGATGCCGGTCGGGTACGCCGTCGCGCCCTTCGCCGCCGGCTCCTTCGGCCCGGCCGCGCCCCTGTACGTCTCGGCCGCCCTCGTCGCCGCCGCGTGCCTGGGCACCGCCGCCGTACCGGGCGTCCGCGCCGCCCGCGCGCTGCCCGCCCCCGAGGTGCGCGTACCCGCCGCCTGACCGGCGGTACGGACCGGCCGGCGCGCGGGCGGACGGGCCCGCTACACCGGGGCGAGGTGCCGGCTCACCACCGGCAGCGTCACCCGCACCGTCAGGCCGGCGCCGGGCGCCGTCTCCAGGCGGACCGAGCCGTGGTGGGCCTGGACCAGGGCGTGGACGATGGACATGCCGAGGCCGGCGCCACCGGTGTCCCGGGCCCGGTCCGGGGCGGCGCGGAAGAACCGGTCGAAGACGCGTGCGGCGTCGGCGGACGCGAGCCCGGGCCCGCCGTCGCTGACGGTGAGATGGATCCCGTCGTCGCCCTCCGCCCCGACCTCGACGGTGAGCGGGGCGTCGGCGGGCGTGTGCACGCGGACGTTGCCGAGCAGGTTGCCGACGACCTGCCGCAGCCCCGCCTCGTCGCCGAGCACCGCCGCGTCCTCGGACACCCGTATCGTCACCGGCCGTTCGGGCTGCTGCGCGGCGAGGTCGGCGACGGACTCCCGCACCAGGCAGGCGAGGTCGACCGGGCCGAAGCGCAGGGCAGGACGGTCGTCGAGCCGTGCGAGCGCGAGGAGTTCGTCGACCAGGCGGCTCATCCGCAGCGCCTCGGCGGACACCCGGCGCAGCGCCCGGTCCTGCTCGTCGGCGTCGAGCATGCCCTTCTCGTAGAGCTGGAGGTAGCCGCGGACCGACGCCAGCGGGGTGCGCAGCTCGTGCGAGGCGTCGGCGAGGAACTGCCGGAGCTGGGCGCTGGCGCGCTCGCTGTCGGTGACGGCGGTCTCGATCTGCTGGAGCATCGCGTTGAGCGAGCCGCTGAGCTGCTCGACCTCCTCCGAGCCGTTGCGGGCGGTCGGTTCGGGCACCCGCCGGGACAGGTCGCCCTCGGAGATCGCGGAGGCGGTCTCCACCATGTCCTCCAGCGGGCTGAGCCGGCGCCGGGCCGCGGTCAGCGAGCCGACCGCGAGCAGCGCCAGCAGCACCACCCCGACGCAGCCCTCCACGACCAGGAGCGTGCCGACCGCGTGCTCCACCCCGTTCATCCGCATGCCCTTGACCACGATGGTGCCGTCGGCCAGCCGCACCGCGACCACCCGGTACTTCTTGCTGCCGCTGTGCACGGTGACCGCGCCGCCCTGGGCCAGCTTGTCCGGGTTCGGCAACGCGGCGGCCAGTGCCCGCTGTTCGGCGTCGATCGGCGCCGCGCCGTTCTCGCACACCGCGGCGGGCGTGCCGCGCCGGTCCAGCACGATCAGCATGTCCTGCTGGAACGCCTTGGCGACCGCCGAGCCGTCCTTGCTGCCGAGCAGGTCCGCGAGCGTGCACAACTGCCGCAGTCCGCGCGCGTCGAGGGAGGTCTGCGCGATGGCCGACCGCGACGACTGCAGCGAGCCGTCGATCTCCCCGATCAGCACCATGTACGTGGCGGCGATGCTGGCCGCGGCGGCGAGCACCAGGCCGACGGCGAGGAAGGACACGTTGGCGATGGTGAACCGGCCGCGCAGCGACTGCGGTCGCGGCCAGAAGCCGCAGCGCGCCCGTACCGCCGGTGCGGCCCTCATGCGGCACCCCCGGTCGCGGAGACGCCGCGAGCCCCGTGCGCCGGGGGCGGCTCCGACGGGTCCGACCCGTGCGGGACCTCGCGCGCCTCGGATGTCCCGGCTCCCGCGGTGGTCGGCGAGGGGGCCGGGTGGTCCGCGCAGATGCCGTAGCCGACCCCGCGCCGGGTCTGGATCAGCGGCGGCCCGAGGCGGTCCAACTTCCGCCGCAGGTAGGAGATGTAGGTCTCGACGACGGTGGAGGACACCGCGGTGTCGTACCGCCACACGTGCTGGAGCAGCTGGTCCTTGGTGAGGATGCGGCCGGCGTTGCGCAGCAGGTGCCGCAGCAGGTTGTACTCCGTGGGGGTGAGTTCGACCAGCTGGCCGGCCCGGCGGGCGGTGTAGGTCGCCTCGTCGAGTTCCAGGTCGCCGTGGCGCAACACCCGTGCCGGGGGCAGCGGATGGCGGCGGGTGCGGCGCAGCACGGCGTGCACCCGGGCCACCACCTCGTCGACGCCGAACGGCTTGGTGATGTAGTCGTCGCCGCCGATCGCGAGCCCGGCCACCACGTCGCGCGGGGCGTCGCGGGCGGTGACGAAGATGACCGCGAGGTCGTCGGGCTCATCGGCCGGGCCGGTGCCCTCGGCGGCACGCTCCTCGCGCAGCGTGCGGCACACCTCCCAGCCGTTGCCGTCGGGCAGCATCACGTCGAGCAGCACCAGGTCGGGCCGGTGCTCACGGGCGATGGACAGCGCCTGCCGGCCGGTGGCGGCCTCGTAGACTGTGAAACCGTTGTATTTCAGGGTGATTCGCAGGATGTCGGCGATACCCGGTTCGTCCTCGACGATGAGCACGGTGGCGTCCATGCCCCTCAGTATCCGCGCGCCGAGGAGCGGGCGGGCGGCGGAGAACTTTGGAGTTCCTTGAGAGAACGCGGTTCGGCTTGGTGGCCGGGTGGACGGCCACGGACGCTGAAGGGGAGAACCACGTCCGGGTGCCCCGGACGATCTCCGACGAGATGGGGGACAGGACCGTGGCAGGTGTGGCGCGTTGGTGCTTCCGGCACAAGTGGTGGGTGATCCTGCTGTGGCTGGCCGCGCTGCTGAGCGTGGGCGGCGCGGGCCGGGCGGCCGGGGAGGCGTACTCCAACGCGTTCTCGCTGAAGGGCACCGAGTCCGCGAAGGTGCTCGACCTCCTGGACAAGGCGGTGCCCGCCCAGTCCGGTGAGGGCGACACCGTGGTGTGGCACGTGGACTCCGGCTCGGTGCGGGACGCCTCGGTGCGGGAGCGGATCACCCCGGTGCTGGCGCGGATCACGCACCAGAAGGACGTCGGCGCGGTGGTCAGCCCGTACGTCACGGCGGGCGCGGCCCAGATCAGCAGGGACGGCCGGACCGCGTACGCCACCGTGACGTACACCAAGCTCGGCGGCGACCTGTCCAACGCCCAGGCGCAGTTGCTGATCGACACCGCGCACTCCGCGCGCGGACCGGGGTTGCAGGTGGAGGTCGGCGGCGCCAAGCCGGCGCAGGCCGAGCAGCCGCTGCCCGAACTCGCCGAGGGCATCGGCATCGCGGCGGCCGGGGTGGTGCTCTTCCTCGCGCTGGGCTCGCTGTTCGGGATGCTGCTGCCGATCATCACCGCACTGTTCGGGATCGGCATCTCCTCGTCGGCGATCATCCTGCTCAGCCACGGCATGGATATCGCCGACTTCGCCCCGCAGTTGGCGACGCTGGTGGGCCTGGGCGTCGGTATCGACTACGCGCTGTTCATCGTCACCCGGCACCGGCGGGCGATCCTGCGCGGCCGCACCCCGGAGCAGGCGGCGGTGGTGGCGCTGAACACCTCCGGGCGGGCGGTGCTGTTCGCGGGCGGCACGGTGTGCATCGCGCTGCTCGGCATGTTCACGCTGCGGCTGACCATTCTCAACGGAGTCGCCGTGGCGGCCGCGTTGACCGTCATCATCACCGTCGCGGCGGCGGTCACCCTGCTGCCCGCGCTGCTGGGCCTGCTGGGCCTGCGCGTGCTCAGCCGCCGGCAGCGGCGCGCCCTGGCCGCGTCCGGGCCGCAGGTCGAGGCGGCCACCGGGCCGGCCGCGCGCTGGTCGGCGTTCCTCCAGCGGCACCCGCGCTCGCTCGCGGTGGTCGCGGTCGTGGTGATGGTGACCCTGGCGATCCCGGCGCTCTCGCTCCGGCTCGGCTCCTCCGACCAGGGCAACAACCCGGCCGGTACGACCACCCGCAAGGCCTACGACATGCTCGCGGACGGGTTCGGGCCGGGCTTCAACGGGCCGCTGACCATCCTCGCCGAAGTGCCCTCGGCCGCCGACCGGACCGCCCTGGACGGGCTGGTCACCTCCCTGCGCGCCACCCCCGGCATCGCCTACGCGGCCCAGGCGCCGATGAAGCCCGGCCAGACGGTCGCGCTGGTGGACGCGGTGCCGACCACCTCCCCGCAGGACAAGGCGACCTCCGACCTGATCGACCACCTGCGCGACGACGTGGTGCCCGCGGCCGAGCGGGGCAGCACCATGCGGGCCTACGTCGGCGGCCAGACGGCGATCTTCGAGGACTTCTCGACGGTGCTGTACGGCAAGCTGCCGCTCTTCGTCCTGGTGATCATCGCGCTCGGGTTCGTGCTGCTGCTGTTCGCGTTCCGCTCGCTGGTGGTGCCGCTGACCGCGGCGGTGATGAACCTGGTGGCGGCCGCGGCCTCCTTCGGGGTGCTGGTCGCGGTCTTCCAGTGGGGCTGGGGCGGCGCGCTCGCCGGACGGGCCGGGCCGGTGGACGCCTTCCTGCCGGTGATCATGCTGTCGCTGCTGTTCGGCCTGTCGATGGACTACCAGGTGTTCCTGGTCAGCCGGATGCACGAGGAGTGGATGCTCACCCGGGACAACGCGCGGGCGGTACGGGTCGGCCTCGCCGAGACCAGCCGGGTGATCAACTCGGCGGCGGTCATCATGATCTGCGTCTTCGCCGCCTTCGTGCTCAGCGGGCAGCGGGTGCTGGCGATGTTCGGCATCGGCCTGGCCGGGGCGGTGGCGCTGGACGCGTTCATCCTGCGCACGGTGCTGGTGCCGTCGCTGATGCACCAGTTCGGCGCCGCGAACTGGTGGCTGCCGCAGTGGCTGGGCCGGCGCCTGCCGCACCTGGCGGTGGAGCCCGCCGAGGAGGAGGCCGACGCTCCGGCGGCCGGTGACACCACGGGCGACCCGGCAGCGGGCTCCCCCGCCGGCGCGGACTCCGGCGGGGGTACGCCCGCGGGCGCGCTGGTGCGGGGGCGGGTGACCGGCTCCGCGGGACTGCCGGTGCCGCGCGCCGAGCTGACCCTGATCGCCTCCGACGGCCGCCAGGCGGGGCGGGCGCGGGCCACCCCGGAGGGCACCTTCTCCCTGCCGGTCCCGACCGGCGGCTCGTACGTCCTGGTCGCGGGCGCCCCCGGCCACCACCCGCAGACCGCGAGCGTGCTCACCGCGGGCAGCCCGGTCGACTGCGACCTGGTGCTGACCGGCACCGGCTCGCTCACCGGCACGGTGCGCCGCGCGAACGGCGCGCCCGTGGAGGACGCGAAGGTCGTCCTGCGCGACGCCGACGGCCACCAGGTCGCCGAGGTGCGCACCGGCAAGGACGGGTCGTACGCCTTCGCCAACCTCTATCCCGGCAGCTACACCCTGCTCACCATGGGCTACCCCCCCTTCCCCGCGACGGTGCGGCTGACCGACGGCGAGGAGGGCGGCGACGGCGACGGTGACGTCGACCTGGAACTGAGCCACTCCTCCGACTGACACCACCCCGGCGCGGCCCCTCTCCCTCGCGCCCACCGAACCGGGCCCGGCTCCCTCCCCCGTAGGAGCCGGGCCCTTTCGCGTCCTCGCCGGCGCGTCCCGGCGCCCGGCCTCCGTCAAACGGGGGTCGTCCCCAATCACTTGAACATGTTCAAAAACAGGTCTAGCATCCTTGCCGTCAGAGAGTTTTGAACACGTTCAACAACACTCGCATCAGGGGTGGAATGCGCCATGGACCTCACCGTCCTCGCCTATGTCATCTACCTGGCGATCAGCGTCACGCTGACCGTCTGGGTGGCCCGGACCCTCAGCTCCAACGGCAGGATCTTCCTGTCCGACGTGATGCACGGGGACGAGAAGCTCGCCGACGCCGTCAACCACCTGCTGGTGGTCGGCTTCTATCTGGTCAATCTCGGCTTTGTCGCGCTCTACCTGAAGACCACCGACACCATCGACGACGCCCGTGAGGTCTTCGAGGCGCTGTCGGTCAAGCTCGGCGTGGTGCTGCTGGTGCTCGGCGCCATGCACCTGGGCAACGTCTACGTCCTCAACCGCTTCCGGCGGCGCGGACTGAGCGACCGGGAGCAGTTCCCGCCGATCGACCCGGACGACAGCACACCCACCACGTGGGCGGTCGGACCGAAGACCGCCGGGGCCTGAGATGACCGCCGCGCCCACCCGCAGGCACGCGGCGGCCGACCGCCGGCCGCTGCGCGCGCTGACCGTGCTGTACGACCCGCACTGCGGGTTGTGCGCCTTCGCCGCGGGCTGGCTCGCCCGCCAGCGCCAGCTCGTACCGCTCGTCCTGGTCCCGGCCGGATCGGCCGAGGCACGGACCCGGTTCCCGGAGCTGGACCACGCCGCCACCGCCAAGGACGTCACGGTGGTCGGCGACCACGGCCAGGTCTACCGGGGGGACAGCGCCTGGATCGTCTGCCTGTGGGCGCTCGCCGACCACCGCCGGTTCTCGCACACCCTGACCTCCCCGGCCGGGCGCCGGCTGGCCCGCGCCGCGGTGCTCGGCGCGGCGAAGTACCGCGGCGCGACCCGCCACGGCGCCCTCGCGCATCCGCCGGCCAGGCCGCCGGGCACCGAGACGTACCCGGTCGCGCCGGGCTGGACGTACGACCGCGTCACCGGGTGGAGCCAGGCACCGGGCCCCGCCGCGGCGGCGGACCGCGACGCCGCCTGCACGGACGGCTGCGGGCCCGACCCCGGATAGGCTCACCCGGGTGGAGGACATGAACGACCGCACCACCGCGAACACCGCCCCGCAGACCGGCACGCAGGCCGACGCCGGCGAGGCCGAGCCGCTGCCCGGCGGCCGGGCCCGGCCGAAGACCGGCAAGAGCGAGCAGACCCGCGCGGCGATCCTGGACACGGCGATGCGGCTGTTCCAGGAGCGCGGGTACGACAAGACCACGATGCGGGCGATCGCCCAGGAGGCCGGGGTCTCGGTCGGCAACGCGTACTACTACTTCGAGTCGAAGGAATTCCTGATCCAGGGGTTCTACGACCTGATGACGCACGACCACGCACGCGACGCGGCATCCCGCATGGAGGGGGAGCGGGATTTCGCGCGCCGCCTGGAGATCGCCCTGATCTCCTGGCTGGACTGCGCGGCGGACTACCACGAGTTCGCCGCGCAGTTCTTCCGTACCGCCGCCGACCCGGACAGCTCGCTCAGCCCGTTCTCGAACGAGTCCCACCCGGCCCGCGAGACCGCGGTCACCCTCTTCCGGGACGTCCTCACCGGCTCCGACCTCGCGCCCAAGCTCGACACCGAACTCGCCGAGCTGCTGCCCGACCTGCTGTGGCTGCACCTGATGGTCGTCGTCCTGTACTGGGTCTTCGACCGCACCGAGGACACCGCGCGCACCCGGGAGTTCGTCCGCCGCTCCACCCCGTTCGTGGCCCGGATCATCGCGCTGTCCCGCTACCGCGCGTTCCGCCCCCTGGTCCGCGACGCCAAGGGTCTGATCCAGGACTTCATACTCCCCACCATCGGCAAGACCCCGCTCCCCCGCGCGGAGAGCGCCCCGTCCCGCCCGGCCGGACGCAAACGCCGCGGCTGACCCGTGGCTCCCCGCGGGGATCGCTCGACGGGGGCGCTGCTCAGCGGGAAGCGCTCAGCGGGTGGCCGACCGCTCCTCGACCGGGGCGTCCGCCGACGAGACCGCCGCCGCTCCGTCCGCCGCGTCACCCGCCGCCTGCTGCCGCCCGGCACCGTCCCGTTCCGGGCGCAGCGCGCGCAGCCCGCGGATGCCGAGGACGCCGATCGCCGTACCGAGGACCGTGGAGGTGATCGCGAGGGCGAGGTGGATCCAGAAGTACGCCGTCGGGTGGGAGTGGTCGCCGTGGTGGAAGGCGAGGCCGCTGGTGTCCTTCCAGAGGTTCTTCACGAACGTCGTCCAGACGATCCAACTCCACACGCCGAAGGCGACCAGGAACCAGGAGACGCGGCGGCTGAGCTTCATACGTACCAGTATGGGCGGGTCGCCCGCGGCGGCGACGGCCGGGGGCGGGGGTCGCGGGCGGCGAGAGTGCGCAGGGTCACGTGGAGCGGGACGGGGCCCGGGGGCGCGGTGGGACGGCCGAGGCGGGTACGTTCTGCGGGTGGCCAAGAAAGCGACCTCCGCCCTGAAAGCGTCCGCTGCGTCCCTGACCGCCCTCCTGCTGGGGGGAAGCGTGCTGGCCGGCACCGCGCAGGCGGCGCCGGCACCGTCGAGGACACCCGCCCCGCCCGCGGTGATGTCCAAGGTCGGTGGTGACCGGCTGAGCCTGCCGGGCACGCAGGCGAACACCGGTGCGGGCATACCCGCGCTCCCGAAGGGACTCACCGCGCGCTCCTGGATCGTCACGGACGCCGAGACCGGCGAGATCCTCGCGGAGCACAACGCGCACTGGAAGCTCGCCCCGGCCAGCACCCTGAAGATGCTGCTGGCCGACATGCTGATCCCCAAGCTGCCGCAGGCCGAGTCGCACAAGGTGGCGGCCTCGGACCTGAAGGGCATGGGCGAGGGCAGCAGCCTGGTCGGGATCAAGGAGAACCTGACCTACACCGTGAAGGACCTGTGGCTCGGGGTGTTCCTGCGCTCGGGAAACGACGCGGTGCACGTGCTGTCGGCGATGAACGGCGGCGTCCCCGCGACGGTGGCCGACATGAACGCCGAGGCGCACGAACTCCAGGCCGACGACACGCACGTGGTCTCCCCCGACGGCTACGACATGCCCGGGCAGGCCAGCAGCGCCTACGACCTGACGCTGTTCGCGCGCGCCGGGCTCCAGTTGCCCGAGTTCCGGGAGTACTGCTCGACGCCGACCGCGCAGTTCCCCGGCGACTACAAGAAGGTCGCGCACCCCAAGAAGGGCCAGCCGTCCAAGACCCGCGAGTCGTTCCAGATCCAGAACACCGACCGCCTGCTGACCGGCGACTACGACCTCAAGCCGTACCAGGGGATCGCCGGGGTGAAGAACGGCGACACGACGAACGCCGGTGCCACCTACACCGGGGTCGCGCAGCGCGGCGGGCGCAAGCTGCTGGTCACCGTGATGCACCCGGACCCGAAGTCCGGGCACAACGCGGTCTACCGCGAGGCGGCGTCCCTGCTGGACTGGGGCTTCAAGGCCGCGCCGAGCATCCAGCCGGTCGGCTCGCTGGTGCCGCCGCTGAGCCAGGTGACCGCGCCGGAGCCGTCGAAGCAGCCGGCCAAAACGTCCGCACGGCCGGTGGCCGCGGTCACCACGTCGTCGTCGTCCTCGCGCGGGCTGTGGACGGCGGCCGGCATCACCGCCGCGACCCTGGTGGTGCTCGCCGCGGTGATCATCGTCGTGCGGCGCCGCCGCCCGCTTCCGTCCGCGGTGGTTCCCAGCGGTGCGCGCCTCCCGGCGCAGCATCCGCAGCAGGCGCCGGACGAGGCGACTCCGCCGGATCAGGCGTCTTCGCCGGCTCCTTCCCCCCGTCCCGACCGTCGGCGCCGTCCCCGCTCGCTCCGGAGGCACTGACGCCGCCGCCCGGCTCGGCCCCGCCGTCCTGCGTCGCGGTCCACGCGGCGCAGTACAGCAGCAGTTTCGCCATGAAGTTGAACCACAGCAGCAGCGCGATGGGCGTGCCGAAGGCGCCGTAGATGTTCTTGCCCGCGACCCCCCGCAGGTAGCCGCTGAGCGCGACCTTCAGCAGCTCGAAGCCGACCGCGCCGATCAGCGCGGCGACGGCGACGGCCCTGCGGGGCGGGTCCACGCCGGGCAGCAGCGTCAGCAGGTAGAGCAGGATGAGGAAGTCGGCGACGACGGCGATCAGGTAGCCGACCACGGTGAGCAGGACGCGGCCCGGGTCGTGGTTGTCGAGCCCGGCCCGGTCGGCGGTCCAGTTGACCGCGGCGGTGGCGAAGCCGGACGCGCCGAGCGAGACGAGGACCGCCCCGCCCAGGCCGAGCAGGACGAGCGCGTCGTGCAGCCGGCCGGTGACCGGGTTGCGCCCCTCGTCGTCCTTGTGCCACACCGCGCGCAGGCACTCCCGCAGCGAGGTGACCCAGCTGATACCGGTGAACACCAGGGCGACGGCGCCGATCACGCCGATGGTGCCGGCGTTGGCGACCAGGCCGTTGATGTCGAGCTTGTCGGCGATCCCCGGGATCTGCTCGGTGATCTTGTTCTCCAGCTTGTCCAGCTGACGGTCCGACAAGGTCGCGGCGCCGACCGCGGCGACCACGGCGAGCAGCGGGAAGAGCGACAGGAAGCTGGTGAACGTCATCGCCGCCGCCAGCCGCGACCAGTGCACGCTCTGCAGATGGGCGAAGGCCCGCCAGGCATGCGTGCGCATCGCCCTCGCGATCCGCGGGCCGATCCACGGCAATCCGGTCAGCCAGTCCATGTCGGGCGGCTACCCTCCCCCGCCGTCCGCACGCCCGTGGCCTGCGCGGCTCCCCCGTCCGGACGAGGGAGCCGACGGTCGTCCGGCTCGACGCCGGCCCTGAACACCAGCGTTCGGGTGCCCCAGAACCGCAGCGCGGTGGCCAGAACCATCCCCACGCCCGCGCCGGAGACGATGTCGGCGCGGGCGGAGGTGCGGCCGAGGACGTAGTGCGAGAAGCCCAGGCACGCCAACTGCACCAGCGCCCCGGCCAGGTTCACCGCGAAGAACGCCCCGTACCGCCGCGCCCTGCCGCCGCCGGACCGGCCGCGGCCGCGGTAGGTGCCCAGCGCGTTGCCCAGGTACGCCACCGCGCAGCCGGCCAGGAATGACAGTGCCTTCGCGGTGAGCGGGCCCATCCCGGCCGGCCCGCGCAGCCAGACGAACAGTCCGAGGTCGGCGGCGTAGGCGGCGCCGCCGGCGAGCGCGAACCCCATCACCTCGGGCCACATCCCCGGCCGCGCTCCCCTCCTCACCGCCCGCACGAGCCGGCCCGCCACGCGCCCGGCCCCCCGCGGCGGCTCACGAATTGACCATCGCGAGCACGTACAGCGCGCTCCAGCCCAGCGCGATCACCAGCAGCGGGCGGTCGCGCAGCACCACGTCCTCGGGCTCGCCCGCGGCGCCGGCGTCGGCGAAGACCGCGTAGCGCAGCACCGACAGGGTGAAGGGGACCATGGACAACTGCCGCCAGGGCAGCAGGCCGTGCTCGCTGTGGCTGCTCTCCAGCGCCCACAGGCAGTAGCCGAGCACGGCCACGCCCGCCGCGAGCTGCCACACGAACCGCAGGTAGCCGATGGTGTACTCGCCCAGCAGCGCGCGGGTGGCGCCGACGTCGCCGTCGCGCTCGGACATCAGGACGAGTTCGGAGTAGCGCTTGGCGGCGACCATGAACAGCGCGCCGAAGCCGGAGGTGATCAGGAACCAGCGGGAGAGGTGGATGTCCAGGGCGAGGCCGCCGGCCATGGCCCGCATCAGGAAGCCGGTGGTGACGATCACGAGGTCGACCACGAGCATGTGCTTCAGCCGCAGGCAGTAGGCGAGTTGCATCACCACGTAGGCGGCGAGCAGTGCGGCGGTGTGGCCGTTGCAGGCGAGCGCGCCGGTGGCCGGGGCGAGGACGGCGAGCAGGCCGCCCGCGGTGTAGGCGGCGGCGACCGGGACCTGGCCGCTGGCGACCGGGCGGCGGCACTTCACCGGGTGGGCGCGGTCCGCCTCGGCGTCCCGTGCGTCGTTGATCAGATAGACGGCGGCCGAGCAGGCGACGAAGAGCACCAGCGCGGTCGCGAGTCGTATCGCCCCGTCCATGTCCAGCAGCCGGCCGGCGGCGAGGGGCGCGGCGAGCACCAGGCCGTTCTTCACCCACTGCCGGGGGCGGGCGGCCCGCAGCAGGCCGGTGGCGACGTCCCATCCGGTGCCGGGCGGCGCGACCGCGGCGGGCGCGGGCTTGTTGTCCATGACGACGGCGGGTTCACTCATCGCACACCCCTGTGGGTCCAGTCGCGCCCGAGGCGGGCGGTGGTCGCACCGAGCAGAGCGCCGAAGGCGACGTCGGTCGGGTAGTGGACGCCCGCGACCAGCCGTGACAGGCAGATCGCGGTCGCGAGCGGGCGGAAGGGCGCGGCCGGGGCGAGGGCGCCGAAGGCGAGCGCGGCCGCGGCGGAGGAGGCCGCGTGCGAGCTGGGGAAGCTGTGCCGCCCCGCGGTGCGCACCAGGGGGGTGGCACCGGGCGGAAGCGGCGGCCGGGGCCGGCGCACCACCCGTTTGACGGCCATGCTCGCGGCGTGCGAGGCGGCGACCAGCGTGGTGGCACGCAGCCACGCGCGGCGGCGGGCGGGGTCGGCGGCGGCGCCGGCCAGGCCCGCGGCGAGCCACACCGCGCCGTGCTCTCCGGCCAGTGACAGGCCCTTGGCGGCGGCGGCACCGTACGGGTGCCGGCCGCAGCGGCGCAGCATGTCCAGCAGGTCGTGATCCGGGCGGAACACGGGCCGCACCTCCTCGCTCCCTCAGCCGCTTCCTCGTGCGTGGCCGGCGCGTGACGGGCGTCGTGCGCGTCGCATGCGTCATACGAGTCGTACGAGTCATACGATTCGGCCACCTGACTGCGGATTCTTACCGTGCGACTCCCTCCCTTACCCCTCCCGATCGCCCGTTCCAGTGAGAAAAGCCGCAAACACTGACGTTCCACACCTCATCGGGCATTCCTTCGGGTTGGCCGGCGGTACGTTCGCGGCATGCCCGTACCGCTCGCGCCGGCCATCACCTCCGTCACCGGCTGGGGCCGCACCGCCCCGACCGCCGCCCGACTGCTGCGCCCGGGCACGTACGAGGAAGCCGTCGCGGCGGTACGGGCCGCTGACAACCGTGGCGCGATCGCGCGGGGTCTGGGTCGGGCGTACGGCGACGCGGCGCAGAACGCGGGCGGCGTGGTGCTGGACATGACCGCCCTGGACCGCATCCACGAGATCGACGTCGTCAACGGGGTCGTGACGTGCGACGCGGGGGTGTCGCTGCACCGCCTGATGGAGGTGCTGCTGCCGCTCGGGTGGTTCGTCCCGGTCACGCCCGGGACCCGCTACGTCACCGTCGGCGGGGCGATCGGCGCCGACATCCACGGCAAGAACCACCACGTCTCCGGCTCCTTCAGCCGCCATGTGCGCGCCTTCGAACTGCTGACCGGCGACGGCGAGACCCGGCTGGTGACGCCCGAGACCGAACCGGACCTGTTCTGGGCGACGGCCGGCGGCATGGGCCTGACCGGCGTGCTGCTGGCCGCCACGATCCAACTGATGCCGGTCGAGACCTCGTTGATGACCGTCGACACCGAGCGGGCCACCGACCTCGACGACCTGATGGCGCGGCTGACCGCCACCGACCACCGCTACCGCTACTCGGTCGCCTGGATCGACCTGCTGGCCCGCGGCGCCCGCACCGGCCGCGCGGTGCTCACCCGCGGCGACCACGCCCCGCTCGACGCCCTGCCGCGGCGGGCCCGCAACGCCCCGCTCGCCTTCCGGCCGCGCCGGCTGCCGGCCGCACCCCGCCCCGCGCCCGACGGCCTGCTCGGCCGCACCACCGTCGGGCTGTTCAACGAGTTCTGGTACCGCAGGGCCCCCCGCGAGCAGCGCGGCCGGCTGCAGAAGCTCGCCACCTTCTTCCACCCGCTGGACGGCCTGCCGGACTGGAACCTGGTCTACGGCCGGGCCGGCTTCGTGCAGTACCAGTTCGTGGTCGGGCACGGCCAGGAGGACGCGCTGCGCTCGGTGGTGCGGCGGCTGAGCACCCGCGGCTGCCCGTCCTTCCTCGCGGTGCTCAAGCGGTTCGGCGCGGGCGATCCCGGCTGGCTCTCCTTCCCGATGGCCGGGTGGACCCTCGCCCTGGACATCCCCGCCGCGCTGCCGGGGCTCGGCGCGCTGCTCGACGAGTTGGACGAGGAGGTCGCGGGCGCGGGCGGGCGGGTCTACCTCGCCAAGGACTCCCGGCTACGGCCCGACATGCTCGGCCGGATGTACCCGCGGCTGGACGACTTCCGTTCCCTGCGCGCCCGTTACGACCCGCGCGGCGCCATCACCTCCGACCTGGCACGTCGACTCGCGCTGTGACGTAGGGAGTTCGCTCATGAAGGACGCGTTCGGGGCTCCCCAGTCCCTGCTGGTGCTCGGCGGCGGCTCCGAGATCGGGCTGGCCACCGCGCGCCGGCTGATCGCCCGCCGCACCCGGCGGGTGCACCTCGCCGGACGGCCCTCCCCCGCGCTCGACGCCGCCGCGGCCGAACTGACGGCGCTCGGGGCCGAGGTGCACGTCAGCGCGTTCGACGCGCTGGAACCCGGCACGCACGAGGAGGTGCTCGGCAAGATCTTCGCCGAGGGCGACATCGACATGGTGCTGCTCGCCTTCGGCGTGCTCGGGGACCAGGCGCGCGACGAGCAGGAGCCGACGGCCGCGGTGCGCGTCGTGACGACCAACTACACGGGGGCGGTGTCCGCGTCGCTCGTCTGCGGCGCCGCGCTCCAGCGCCAGGGACACGGCTCCCTGGTCGTCCTCTCCTCCGTCGCCGGCGAGCGCGCCCGCCGGGAGAACTTCATCTACGGCAGCAGCAAGGCCGGGCTCGACGCGTTCACGCAGGGGCTCGGGGACGCGCTCCACCCCTGCGGGGTCCATGTCATGGCGGTACGGCCCGGGTTCGTGCGGACGCGGATGACCGGGCATCTGCCTGCGGCGCCCTTCGCGACGACGCCGGAGGTGGTGGCCGCCGCGATCGAGGCCGGCCTGCGCCGGCGGGCCGAGGTGATCTGGGTGCCGGGGCGGCTGCGGCCGGTGATGGCTGCCTTGCGGCATTTGCCGAGGCCGCTCTTCCGTAGGGTCACCGCGGCGAGGTAGTCGGCGCCCCTGTCCCCCCGGGCTGCCCCGTCCTGCCGGTTGAGGGACCACCTCACGGTGGCGGGTCGCGCGCGCAGTTCTCCCCCAGCCTGGCGGCTGGGAGGTGCCCCCACGCGCCCCTGGTGGGTGCGGGTACTCCCGGGTCAGGAACGGGTCAGCGTGGAGCCGTCACGCGGCGGGTGTGCTGGTGGGGGAGGGCGGGGGGCTCTTCCGTGGCGAAGGGGTAGACGCGGAGCTGACGCCAGACGTCGTCGGGGCCCTGCTCGTAGAGGGCGAAGCCGGACGCCGTCCACTCCGCGGAGAACCCCGCCAGCTCCAGCTGCGCGCGGTCCATCGCCTCCTCGGCGATGCCGTGCGCGACGGTGACGTGCGGGTGGTAGGGGAACTGGAGCTCCCGGGCCACCGGCCCGGACCGCACCTGCTCCTGGAGCTCGCCGCACGCGGCGTCCCCCTCGGCGACCCGCACGTACACCACCGGCGAGACCGGCCGGAAGGTCGCGGTGCCGTCCAGCCGCATGACGAACGGCCGGCCGCCCGCGGCGACCCGGGCGAGGTGCCGGTCGAGGCCGGGCAGGTCCTCGCGGAGCACCTCGGTCGGCGGGAGGAGGGTGATGTGTGTGGGGATCGCGTGCGCCGCCGGGTCGCCGAACCCGGCCCTGCGGTCCTGGAGCAGCCGGCCGTAGGGCTCCGGGACCGCGATGGACACGCCGATGATCGTGACACCCACTGCGTTCACCCCTTCCCGGGTCGCCTCGCGGCCGCGCTCGTGTGCTGTGTGCCGCGTGTGATGCGTGCTCGTCGTCCAGCTCAGTGTCGCGCGCATGCGTACGAACCGGACAGCGACGTGTGTCACAGCCCGATCCGTTCCGCGCCCGACCCTCGGTTCTTCGGTTCTTCCGTGCTCTGGTGCTGCGGTTCCTCAGTGCTTCGCGGGCAGGAAGCCCATCCGGTCGTAGGCCAGCGCCAGCGTCTCGGCGGCGACGGCCCGCGCCTTCTCGGCCCCCTTGGCCAGGAGGGAGTCCAGCGTCTCCGGGTCCCCGAGGTACTCCTGCGTGCGCTCGCGGAACGGCGTGACCCACGCCACGAAGATCTCCGCGAGGTCGGTCTTGAGCGCACCGTAGCCCTTGCCCGCGTACTGCTCCTCCAGTTCGGCGATTCCGGTACCGGTGAGGGCCGAGTGAATCCTGAGCAGGTTGCTGATGCCCGGCTTTTCCGTTTCGTCGTAGCGGACGACCGTGTCGGTGTCCGTGACGGCGCTGCGGAACTTCTTCGCCGACACCTTCGGCTCGTCCAGCAGGTTGACCAGACCCTTGGCGGACGCGGCGGACTTGCTCATCTTCGCGGTCGGGTCCTGCAGGTCGTAGATCTTCGCGACCTCGCGCACGATGTGCGCCGCGGGCAGGTTGAAGGTCGCGCCGAACCGGCCGTTGAACCGCTCGGCCAGGTCCCGGGTCAGCTCGATGTGCTGCCGCTGGTCCTCCCCCACCGGCACCGCGTCGGCCTGGTAGAGCAGGATGTCGGCGACCTGGAGGATCGGGTACGTGAACAGGCCGACGGTGGCGCTGTCCGCACCCTGCCGGGCCGACTTGTCCTTGAACTGCGTCATCCGGGACGCCTCGCCGAAGCCGGTGATGCAGTTCATCAGCCAGCCGAGCTGCGCGTGCTCGGGCACGTGGCTCTGCACGAACAGCGTGCAGCGGTCCGGGTCGAGGCCGGCCGCGAGCAGCTGAGCCGCGGCGAGCCGGGTGTTGGCGCGCAGCGTCGCCGGGTCCTGCGGCACGGTGATCGCGTGCAGGTCCACCACCATGTAGAAGGCGTCGTGGGTGTCCTGCATGGCCACGTACTGGCGGATCGCACCCAGGTAGTTGCCCAGGTGGAAGGAGCTGGCAGTGGGCTGGATGCCGGACAGGGCACGCGGTCGCTGGTTGGCCATACCCCCATTCTCTCAGGCCGCCGGGCCGCTCCCACACCCCTGTGCGATGCCGTCGGCCCGGTGCACAGGTGCAGGTCCGCGGGACGTTTCACCGGCCCGGCGGTGAGCGACGATAGAGGGAAGGGGCATCACCCCCGCCCCGCTCCAGGCCCGGCCTGGCTCCTGACGCACGACGAACGGAGTGAGCACGTGACGATCCACCCCGGCATCCCGGATTCCGGCGGCGCCCCGGCTCCCGGCACCACCGCGACCGACCGCGAGATCGCGGCCGTCGAGGAGCACAGCGCGCACAACTACCACCCGCTGCCCGTCGTCATCTCCTCCGCCGAGGGCGCGTGGGTGACCGATGTCGACGGCCGCCGGTACGTCGACATGCTCGCCGGGTACTCGGCGCTGAACTTCGGCCACGGCAATCCGCGGCTGATCGCCGCCGCCAAGGCCCAGCTCGACCGGGTGACCCTCACCTCGCGGGCCTTCCACCACGACCGGTTCGCGGAGTTCTGCCAGGCCCTGGCCGAGCTGTGCGGCAAGGAGATGGTGCTGCCGATGAACACCGGGGCGGAGGCGGTGGAGACCGCCGTCAAGACCGCCCGCAAGTGGGGCTACCAGGTCAAGGGCGTGCCCGACGGCCGGGCGAAGATCGTGGTGGCCGAGGGCAACTTCCACGGCCGCACCACGACGATCGTCAGCTTCTCCACCGACCCCGAGGCCCGCGCGGACTTCGGCCCGTACACGCCCGGCTTCACCGTCGTCCCCTACGGCGACCTCGCCGCCATGGAGGCCGCGGTCGACGAGGACACGGTGGCCGTGCTGATCGAGCCGATCCAGGGCGAGGCCGGCGTCCTCGTACCGCCGCCCGGCTACCTCGCCGGGGTGCGGCGGCTCACTCGCGAGCGCGGGGTGCTCCTCGTCGCCGACGAGATCCAGTCCGGCCTGGGCCGCACCGGCCGCACCTTCGCCTGCGAGCACGAGGACGTCGTCCCCGACGTGTACGTCCTCGGCAAGGCGCTCGGCGGCGGTGTCGTCCCCGTCTCCGCGGTCGTCGCCTCCCGCGAGGTGCTCGGTGTCTTCCGCCCGGGCGAGCACGGGTCCACCTTCGGCGGGAACCCGATGGCCTGCGCGGTCGGCATCGAGGTGGTCGCCATGCTGCGGACCGGGGAGTTCCAGCAGCGGGCCACCGAGCTCGGCGACCACCTGCACCGCGAGCTCGCCGCGATCGCCTCCGGCGGGGCGATCAGGGAGGTGCGCGGGCGCGGGCTCTGGGCCGGGATCGACGTCGATCCCGCGATCGGGTCCGGGCGCGCGCTGACCGAGCGGCTCCTCCGGCGGGGGGTCCTCGCCAAGGACACCCACGGGTCCACGATTCGGCTCGCGCCCCCGCTGACCATTTCCAAGGAGGACCTCGACTGGTCCCTCGCTCGCCTGCGGGAGGCGCTGGCCTGACCCCTCAGGCTGCCCCGTCCTGCCGGTCACGGGACCTTGCGGTCCGGCCGTGGTTGTTCGCGCAGTTCCCCGCGCCCCTGGTTCTGTGCGGCTCCTTCCGCGGAAAGAGGGTCACCTACCAAGGGGCGCGTGGGGGCACCTCCCAGCCGCCAGGCTGGGGGAGAACTGCGCGGCGAACCCCCACCGGCAGGTGGTCCCTCAACCGGCAGGACGGGGCAGCCGGGCGGGTCAGGGGCGCCCTGGACTCAGGGGCGCGCCGCGGGGCTGAGCCGGCACGTCACGCCGATACGATTCCACGCGTTCATCGTGACGCACATCGCGAGGAGCCGAGCCATCTCCGCCTCGTCGAAAAGCCCCGCAGCCTCGTCGTAGACCGCGTCGGCGACCCCGTGGGCGCCGAGGTGGGTGACCGCTTCCGCCAGCGCGAGAGCGGCCCGCTCGCGCGCGGTGAAGAAGGGCGTCTCGCGCCACACCGTCACACCGGTGAGCTTCTGCTCGCTCACCCCGTGCGTGCGCGCGTCCGCGCTGTGCTTGTCGACGCAGAACGCGCAGCCGTTGAGCTGCGAGGTACGCACCCGCACCAGCTCGCGGACGACCGGGTCGAGCCCGGCGGCGGCGGCCTTGTCGAGGGCGAACATGGCCTGGTAGAAGTCCGGTGCCTGCGCGCGAAGGTCGATCCGGGGCGGAGGCGGGGCCACGGTGTCCTCGGTGGTGGTGGCGGGAGTCTGTTCGGCTGTGGTCATGCCCCCAAACGTAGCTGCGAAGTGGCTCCGTCCCGTGGTCCACTTGAACCATGAACGCACGGGCCAATTCGGGCCACCGGGATCAGCCCTCCGAGTCGGGGCGCGCCGGCGGGTACGACCTGCTGCTGGATCTCGCGGTCGGCCGGGACCGGCGGGTCGGGGCGCGCGCCGGGCTGGAGGCGGCGCTGCGGGAGGCGGTGCGGGACGGGCGGCTCGCACCGGGGACCCTGCTGCCGTCGAGCCGCACCCTCGCCCGCGACCTGGGACTCGCCCGGAACACCGTCGCCGACGCGTACGGGCAGCTCGTCGCCGAGGGCTGGCTGACCGCGCGGCAGGGGTCGGGGACGAGGGTCGCGGCGCGGCAGGGCGTGACGGCGGTCCCGGCCGCGGCCGCCGCGCCGCGCGGCGGCGGCACCGAGCACGGCATGGTGCCGGACCCGGTGCGGCTGCCGTACTCGCTGTGGCCCGGCTCGCCGGACGTCTCGGCCTTCCCCCGGGCCGCCTGGAGCGCCGCCGCGCGCCGGGCGCTGACCGCGGCGCCGAGCGAGGCGTTCGGGTACTCCGATCCGCGCGGGCGGCCCGAGCTGCGGGAGGCGCTCGCGGCGTACCTGGCGCGGGTGCGGGGGGTGCGGGTCGACCCCGAGCTGCTGGTGATCTGCACCGGCTTCGTCCAGGCGATCGGCCTGCTGGCGCGGGTGCTGTACGCCCGCGGCGGCCGCCGGATCGCGGTGGAGGAGCTGGGCTTCCCCGACACCCGCACGCTGCTGCGGGTGTCGGGGCTGAAGACCGTGCCGCTGGCGCTGGACGCCGACGGCGCCCGGGTGGACGGTCTCGGCGACGCGGACGCGGTCCTGCTCACGCCGGCGCACCAGTTCCCGACCGGCGTCCCGCTGTCGCCCGAGCGGCGCACCGCCGTCGTGGACTGGGCCCGCGCGACCGGCGGCCTGGTGATCGAGGACGACTACGACGGCGAGTTCCGCTACGACCGGCAGCCCGTGGGCGCGCTGCAGGGTCTGGCTCCCGAGCACGTGGTGTACGCGGGCACCGCCAGCAAGAGCCTGGCCCCCGGGCTGCGGCTGGCGTGGATCACGGTGCCACCGCACCTGAGGGACGCGGTGGTCCGGGAGAAGCGGATGGCCGACCACCACTCGCCCGTGATCGACCAGTTGACGCTGGCGGAGTTCATCGGGTCCGGCGCCCACGACCGGCACGTGCGGCGGATGCGGCTGCGCTACCGGGCCCGCCGGGACCGGCTGGTGGCCACGCTCGGCGAACGCGTCCCCTCGGTGCGGGTCTCCGGCATCGCGGCCGGACTGCACGCCGTCGTCGAACTCCCCCCGGCGGCGGGCCCGTTGGACGCGCTGGTCGCCCGGGCCCGGGAACGCGGGCTGGCGCTGGGCGACGTGGACCTGCTGGGTGCCCCGGAGTCCGGCACGGCTCTGGTGATCGGCTACGCGACCCCGCCCGACCACGCGTTCGGGGGCGCGCTGGACCTGCTGTGCGAGGTGCTGGCGGAGTTCTGCCGCTGAGCGGGGACACCGTCCGCTCCCCCGCGCGCCACCCGGGTCCGGGCCCTCTCCCGGCCCCGGACCCGCGTCGACTCCGCTACGGCGCGGAGTCCTTGACGTTCGAGCTGAGCGCGTAGGCGCGGGTCGGCGAGACGCTGCCGTAGGTGTGGTCGGAGGAGGTGGGCCGCCCCTGCGCGTTGAGGCCTATGACGTCGTCGAACGTGCTGACGTGGGCGCACTTGCTGAGCTTGGAGTTGGCGCCGTCGAGGGCCTGCTTGGTGTCGGCCGGGGTCGAACCCGCCTTGCCGCCGGGGAACACGGTGCCGGTGGTCCAGTCGTTGCCGATCAGCAGCACGATCCCGGTGCCCGTGCCCTGCTTGACCGCCTTCGAGGGCAGCCCGAGCGCTTTGGCCACGCTCTGGGCCTGCGCCTGCTCACCGGCCGGGTAGCTCAGCAAGGTGGTCGCGGCGGAGGCGCCGTTGCCCGAGGTGGTCTGCTGGCTGAAGCCCTTGTCGATCAGCTCCTGCGCGATCGCGCCGGCCCGGCCGCCGGTCTCCGTGCCGTTCTGCACCGTCACGGCGATAGTGCTCGGCGGCACCGTCGGCGCGGCGGACGCCTTGGTCTTCCCGCCGCTCGCGGTGGTGAGGGACTGGTCGTCGATGATGGTCTTGAAGAGCGCGGGGGCGCTCGGCTTGCTGATCAGGGTCTCCGAGACGCCGTTCACCGTGGTGTCGTACGTCTGCAGGGTGGCGTAGGTGATGCGGTTCTGCGGGACCTTGTTGAGGTCGTTCGCGAGGCCGATCAGCTTGGACGGGGAGTCCAGGGAGTTGTCCACGGTCAGCGCGGAGGTGGCCGCGTTGGCGAGCTTCCACAGCTTCGTCGGGCTGCTCAGCGTGCCGTGGCTCTTGAGGGTGCCGACCAGGGAGTTGAGGTAGATGTGCTGCGCGACCGTACGGCCGCGGCTGTCGCTGGAGTCCCCGAAGCCGTGCCGGGTGCGGAGGAACTCCAGGGCGGCGTCGCCCTTGAGGGTGTGGTCGCCCTTCTTCAGCTTCAGGTGGCTGTAGGGGTCGTAGACGTTGTTGTCGACGCATATGGGGACCCCGCCCACCGCGTTGGACATCTTCACCACGCCGTCGAAGTCGACCATCATGAAGTGGTCGATGGTTATCCCGGTGAGCTGGTGGACGGCGTCCACGCTGCACCCGGGACCGCCGTTGAGCGCCGCGTTGATCTTCTGGTCGGTCTGCGGCCCCATCGAGGCGTGGCCCTTGTCGTGGCAGCCGCTCCAACTGGCCACCAGGTCGCGCGGGATGCTCATCACCGTCGCGTTGGAACGGTCGGCGGATATGTGCAGCACCATCTCCACGTCGGCACGGGCGCCGCTGGAGTCTGCGGCGCCGCCGAGCTTCTTGTCGGCCGCGTCGGCCCGCGCGTCCGACCCGATCACCAGGATGTTGATCGGGGTGCGGCCGAACGCGTCGGGCTTCTCCTTGCCCGCGCCGTTCTTGCCGTTCGCGGACAGGTCGTCGGACTTGATGTTGCCGGTCAGCTTGAAGTACGCGTACGCGCCCGCGCCGCAGCCGACCAGCAGGAGGAATCCCATGGTCAGGCCGACGATCTTCAGGGCACGCCGGCCGCCGCCGCGCTTCCCCCGGCCCCTGCTCCTGCGCGCCGCCGCGCGCCCGCCCGGCCCCGGCCCCGCTCCCGGCCCCGTTCCCGGTATCGGACCAGAGGGCGGGGGAGCCTCTCCGGGCCTCCTCGCGCCATGCCTCCGGGAACCATGGGAGGACCTGGTCATACGCACTTCCCCGCTACCTCGAGCCGATGGCACCTGTCTGGAACGCCTACTGAGACCTAGCAAACCCCCGTCAGGTTGCAGTCGGCTTACAACCTCACAGCGATTCTTCACCGCAACCCCGTGCACGACTGCGGCGTTCGGTGCGATTGCGGTCACACCGCCCCACCGGTGTGACGCGCCCCACACCGATCGGCACCGTGCCGCGCCGTACGCGTACGGCCCCTCCGCTCATCGACGTGAGCGGCGGGGCCGTACCGGACCGGGCCGACGGGCCCGGGTGGATCAGATCAGGCCGAGGGCGCGGACCGCGTCCCGCTCCTCCGCGAGCTCCTGCACGGACGCGTCGATGCGCGGCCGGGAGAAGTCGTTGATGTCCAGGCCCTGGACGATCTCGTAGCGGCCGTCCTTGGTGGTCACCGGGAAGGAGGAGATCAGACCGGCCGGCACGCCGTAGGAACCGTCGGAGACGATGCCCATGGAGGTCCAGTTGCCGTCGGCGGTGCCGTTCACCCAGGTGTGGACATGGTCCAGGGCGGCGGAGGCGGCCGAGGCGGCGGAGGAGGCGCCGCGGGCCTCGATGATCGCCGCACCGCGCTTGGCGACGGTCGGGACGAAGGTGTCGGCGAGCCACTTCTCGTCGTCGATCACCTCGGCGGCGTTCTTGCCCGCGATCTCCGCGTGGAAGATGTCCGGGTACTGGGTCGCGGAGTGGTTGCCCCAGATGGTGACGCGCTTGATGTCGGCGACGGCGGCACCGGTCTTCTTCGCGAGCTGGCCGAGCGCGCGGTTGTGGTCGAGCCGGGTCATCGCGGTGAAGCGGTCGGCGGGTACGTCGGGGGCCGCGGACTTCGCGATCAGCGCGTTGGTGTTCGCCGGGTTGCCGACGACCAGGACCTTGATGTCGTCGGCCGCGTGGTCGTTGATCGCCTTGCCCTGCGGCTTGAAGATGCCGCCGTTGGCCTCCAGCAGGTCGCCGCGCTCCATGCCCTTGGTGCGGGGGCGGGCGCCGACCAGCAGCGCGACGTTGGCGCCGTCGAACGCGACGTTCGGGTCGTCGGTGATGTCGATGCCGCGCAGCAGCGGGAAGGCGGCGTCGTCGAGCTCCATGGCGGTGCCCTCGGCCGCCTTGAGGCCCTGCGGGATCTCCAGCAGCCGGAGCCTCACCGGCACGTCCGCGCCGAGCAGGTGGCCCGAGGCGATGCGGAAGAGGAGGGCGTAGCCGATCTGGCCGGCCGCTCCGGTGACGGTGACGTTGACGGGAGTGCGAGTCATTGCCTTCTCCTGGCCTTCTTGCTTCGGGTGGTGCTGCGGGCGGTACTGCGGGATCTGGTCGCCCCGGCAGTGGCCCGAGCGGCCCCGAACGTGGATCTCTCGGCGTCAAGAGAGCCGTCCGCCAGGCTATCGCGCGCCGGACCGGGAGATGACGCGGCCTCCTGTGGCCCGGGTCACCGGAGGGACACGGCGGGTCGTGCGGGCCGGGCGGGGTCCGGCGGCACCGGGTGCGCCGGTCCCGTCAGCCGACGCAGACGCCGAGCAGGATCAGGCCGATGCACAGCTGCGACGGCGACGCGCTCGGCGACGGGGACGGGGTGGTGCTCGGCGGCGCGGAGGACGCCGGAGGCCCGGAGGTGCCGGTGGACGTGCCGCCGCTTCCGCTTCCGCCGCCGGTGGACGGCGTGGTGGCCGGGCCGCCGGCGCCCTTCCCGCCCGGCGTGCCGGAGGCCGGCGTGCCGCTCGTGCTGCCCGCGGCGGTGCCGGACGCCGACGGCTCGTCCGTCCCCGAGAGGGGCTGGTCCATGGCGGCGGGGTCCTGCGCGCCCGGGTCCGCGGTGGCGCCCGGCCCGGTCGCCCGGGGCGAACCGCCCTGGTGCCGCTGCCCCGGTGCGGAGGTGCCGGGCCCGGCGGGCGCCGACGCCGACGGGTTCGCCTCGCCCGCGGGCGCCCGGCCGGTGCTCGGGCCCGCGGTCAGCAGCACCGCGATCAGCGCGCCCACCGCGAGCAGGCCGATCCCACCCAGCAGCAGGAACCGCCGCCCCTTGCCGGGCAGCCCCTCCTCCGCGCCCAGCGGGTCCAGCGGATCGGGGGACGGCACCGGCCGCCCCCTGCCGCGGTCCCCCGTGCCGTGGCTCGCCTTCTCCGCGAGCCGCCACAACGCGCCGATCCGGTCGTAGTCCGCGCCGCTCGCCTGCGCCAGCACCTCCACCGCGTCCAGCGGCGGCAACTGGCGCCCGGCCAGGGCCCGTTCCCAGGTCTGGGCGGACTGGGCGGTCCGCGCGGCCAGCGCCGGCACGGTGAGTCCGCTGCGGTCCTTCATCCGGCGAAGCTGCGTGGCGAGCCGCCGCATGTCCAACGGAATGCGGTCCGCCAACGGCTCCCACTGCGCCACGGCAACCCCTCGCCCTCACCCGCGCCCTACTCCCGGTCCACGCTAGGACGAAGTTCCCCCAAGAGAAGGGGTTTCGGCCGAATTCCCGTGGAATGGGCACGCCCGTGGTAGGGGGACCCAACGAAGAGGTGCGTTCTGCCGGTTGAGGGACCACCTCCGGTGGGGGTTCGCCGCGCAGTTCCCCGCGCCCCTGGTGGGTGACCCTCCTTACGCGGAGGGAGCCGCACTTACCCAGGGGCGCCTGGGGGCACCTCCCAGCCGCCAGGCTGGGGGAGAACTGCGCGAGAAGCCACCCGCTCACGGGTGGTCCCTCGACCGGCAGGACGGGGCAGCCTGGAGGGTCCGCTAGCGAACCGAGAAGTGGATGATGTCCTCGAGGAAGGGGATGCGGATCAACGGGTCCGGCTGCGCCATGAGCGCGAGCAGCACGATCGCGGCCCCGAGTATCCCGTAGGTGATCACATCAGTGAACCTGCTGCGGATCGCGAGCATCCCGACGTTGGTGAGCGCCCACCGCAGGACCGCCCCGAGCAGCAGCGCCGCACCGATCAGGAGCGTGCCTGCACGAAACGCCCCGGTCGCCGTGACGATGAGCCCGATGATCGCGCCGGCGATGACGACGATGATCGGCCACTGCCGCGCGGGGGCCGGAGCGTCGCCGCCGGCCGCGCGGCCGCCGCCCTCGGGCCGCGCGGTGCTGCGGGTGATCGCGGGCCGGCCGCCCGGCTCGCGGGGCGCCGCGTTCGCGGTGCCGTCCGGCACGTCTGCGGGCCCGCCCGCCGCCTCAGCCGACATGGCCCGCCGCCGCGCGCTCGGCCGCTTCCACGACGTTCTGCAGGAGGAGCGCGCGGGTCATCGGCCCGACCCCGCCCGGGTTCGGCGAGAGCCAGCCGGCCACCTCGGCCACGCCCGGGTGGACGTCGCCGACGATCTTGCCGTCCTCGTCGCGGCTGACGCCGACATCCAGCACCGCCGCACCGGGCTTGACGTCCTGCGGCTTGACGATGTGCGGCACGCCCGCCGCGGCCACGATGATGTCGGCCTGCCGCAGCTGCGCCGACAGGTCCCGGGTACCGGTGTGGCAGAGCGTCACCGTGGCGTTCTCGGACTTGCGGGTGAGCAGCAGCCCGATCGACCGGCCCACGGTGATGCCGCGGCCGACCACGACCACGTGCGCCCCGTTGATCTCGACGCCGTGCCGCCGGAGCAGTTCCACGATGCCGTTGGGCGTGCAGGGCAGCGGTCCGGGGACACCGAGCACCAGACGGCCCAGGCTCATCGGGTGCAGCCCGTCCGCGTCCTTCTCTGGGTCCATCAACTCCAGCACCCGGTTGGTGTCGATGCCCTTGGGCAGCGGGAGTTGGACGATGTAACCCGTGCACGCCGGGTCGGCGTTGAGCTCGTGGACGACCGCCTCGATCTCCTCCTGCGTGGCGGTGGCGGGCAGCTCGCGCTGGATGGAGCCGATGCCCACCTGCGCGCAGTCGCGGTGCTTGCCCGCGACGTACCACTTGCTGCCCGGGTCGTCGCCGACCAGCAGGGTGCCGAGGCCGGGCTGGACCCCGCGGTCCTTGAGCGCCTGGACGCGGACGGTCAACTCGGACTTGATCGCGGCGGACGTGGCCTTGCCATCGAGAATCTGGGCGGTCATACCCCCATACTCGCGGATCGACACACCGGCCGACCAATCCGCCCGCGAACCGGACGCTTCCCGGAGGACGACCCGGCATCAACCGGCACCGACCCGGCACCGACGTGACGGCGTACCGGCGCCGAACCAGGCAACCGTGCCCCTTGCGCGGCTGCCCGCCCGGGCCCGACGATGTGCGCGCACGCCCCGTCCCCCGCCGCTCCAGCCGCCAAGGAACCCGCTCGTGAGCCAGCCCCCCGGTCCTGCCGACCCGTACGGTCCACCGCCCCCGCAGCCCTACGGCCCGCCGCCCTCCGGCGCCCAGCCGCCGTACGGGCCGGGCCCGTACCCCCAGGGCGGCCCGCAGCCGCCCCACCCGCAGGCGTACGGCGCCGGGCCGGGCTACCAGGCGGGGCCGTACGGCTACCCGCCGGCGGGCAACCTGCCGCAGGGCATGCCCCCGACGGCGAGCTGGGGCGCGCGCCTCGGCGCCCTCCTGCTGGACACCCTGATGTTCAACCTCATACCGAGCGGGCTGTTCTTCGCCGGGTACGGGCGCTTCGTGGGCAAGGTGCTCGACGCGTGGCAGACCTGCGACGACCACAACATCGACCGGGCCGACTGCACGACCCCGCACATCCCCGCCAGCTCGGTCCTGCTCATGGTGATCGGCTCGGTGCTCTCGCTCGCCGCGTTCCTCTTCCTCTGCTACCGCGAGGGTTCCACCGGGCAGACGCCCGGCAAGCGCATCGTCGGCATCCGGCTGCTGCGCGAGGCGGACGGTTCCGCCCTCGGCTTCGGGCTCGCCTTCGGCCGCCGCATCCTGCACGGCCTCGACGCGCTCCCCTGCTGCCTCGGCTACCTCTGGCCCCTGTGGGACGAGAAGCGCCAGACCTGGGCGGACAAGATGGTGCATACGGTGGTTGTCCGCGACGACGCGTAGCGGGGTGCCCCTGACCCCCCAGGGTGCCCCTGGCCGCCGGTTGCGGGACCTTGCGGTCCGCGGTGGTTGTTCGCGCAGTTCCCCGCGCCCCTGGTTTGTGCGGGTCCCTCCGCGAGAAGAGGGTCACCACCAAGGGGCGCGGGGAACTGCGCGGCGAACCCCCACCGGCAGGTGGTCCCTCCACCGGGGGACGGGGCACCCTGGGGGGTCAGGGCACCCCGGACCGCTCAGTGGAAGAAGTGGCGGGTGGAGGTGAAGTACATGGTCACGCCGGCCTCGCGGGCGGCCTCGACCACGGCCTCGTCGCGGATCGAGCCGCCAGGCTGAGCCACCGCCTTGACGCCGGCGGCAGTCAGCACCTCCAACCCGTCCGGGAACGGAAAGAACGCGTCGGACGCCGCGTACGAACCCGCGGAGCGCTCCGCCCCGGCCCGCTCCACCGCGAGCTTCGCCGAGTCGACGCGGTTGACCTGGCCCATGCCGACCCCGACGGTCGCGCCGTCCTTGGCCAGCAGGATCGCGTTGGACTTGACCGCTCGGCAGGCCCGCCAGGCGAAGGCGAGGTCGGCCAGGGCGTCCTCGGACAGCGGCTCGCCGGTCGCGAGGGTCCAGGTGGACGGGTCGTCGCCGTCGGCCTGGAGGCGGTCCTTGGCCTGGACGAGGACGCCGCCCTCGATCGGGCGGTACTCCGTCGTGGCGGCGGGCGCGTCCGCGCAGCGCAGCACGCGGATGTTCTTCTTGCGGGCCAGCACCTCGACGGCGCCGTCCTCGTAGGCCGGCGCGACGATCACCTCGGTGAAGATCTCCGCGACCTGCTCGGCCATCGCCACGGACACCGGGCGGTTGACCGCGATGACACCGCCGAACGCGGAGAGCGGGTCGCAGGCGTGCGCCTTGCGGTGCGCCTCGGCGACGTCCGCGCCGACCGCGATCCCGCACGGGTTGGCGTGCTTGATGATCGCCACGCAGGTGCCGTCGTGGTCGTAGGCGGCCCGGCGGGCGGCCTCGGTGTCGACGTAGTTGTTGTACGACATCTCCTTGCCGTGCAACTGCTCCGCGCCCGCCAGGCCCGTACCGCTGCCGTCGGTGTAGAGCGCGGCGCCCTGGTGCGGGTTCTCGCCGTAGCGAAGGGTGTTGAGGCGGGTGTAGGTGGCGCCGGTGAAGGCGGGGAACTCGTCGTCCGCGCTGTAGCCGTCCAGGAACCAGGAGGCCACCGCCACGTCGTAGGCGGCGGTGTGCTGGAACGCCTCGGCGGCCAGGCCCTTGCGGGCCGCGAGGTCGAAGCCGCCGTCGTTGACCGCGGCGAGCACGTCGGCATAGCGGGCGGGGCTGGTGACGACCGCGACGGAGGGATGGTTCTTGGCGGCGGCGCGGACCATGGAGGGGCCGCCGATGTCGATCTGCTCGACGCACTCGTCGGGGCTCGCGCCCGAGGCGACGGTCTCACGGAAGGGGTAGAGGTTCACCACGACCAGCTCGAACGGCTTGACGTCCAGCTCCTCGAGCTGCCGCCGGTGGTCCTCCAGGCGCAGGTCGGCGAGGATGCCGGCGTGCACGCGCGGGTGCAGGGTCTTCACCCGGCCGTCCAGGCACTCGGGGAAGCCGGTCAGCTCCTCGACCTTGGTGACGGGGACGCCGGCGGCGGCGATCCGCCCGGCGGTCGACCCGGTCGAGACCAGTTCGACCCCGGCCGCGTGCAGGCCGCGGGCCAGGTCCTCCAACCCGGTCTTGTCGTAGACGCTGATCAGCGCGCGGCGGATCGGCCGCTTCGTTCCGTTCCCCTGGGGAGTGTCCTGGGAGGTGGCGCTCATGCCGGAATCAGTACCTTTCGTCCCTCAATGCGGTAGCCGTCGCGCGACAGGCGTCCCACCACGTCGACGAGCAGCCGTCGCTCGACTTCCTTGATGCGCTCGTGGAGCGCTTCCTCCGTGTCGTCCGGCCGGACCTCGACCACGCCCTGGGCGATGACCGGGCCGGTGTCGACGCCGTCGTCGACGAAGTGGACGGTGCACCCGGTGACCTTGGCGCCGTAGGCGAGCGCGTCGCGCACGCCGTGCGCCCCCGGGAAGCTGGGCAGCAGCGCCGGGTGCGTGTTGACGAACCGGCCGCCGAACGAGGCCAGGAACGTCGCGCCGACGATCTTCATGAAGCCGGCCGAGACCACCAGGTCCGGGTCGTACGCCGCGGTGGCCTCGGTGAGGGCGGCGTCCCAGCCGGCCCGGTCGGCGTGGTCCCGCAGCCGCACGGTGAACGTGGGCAGTCCGGCGCGCTCGGCGCGCTCCAGGCCCTCGATCCCGTCGCGGTCCGCGCCGACCGCCACGATCCGCGCCCCGTACCCGGGGTCGGCGTCGATCGCGTCGAGCAGGGCCTGGAGGTTCGTGCCGGAACCGGAGACGAGGACGACAAGGCGGGCGGGAGTGCGGGCGGCCACGGACGGGGCCTCTCTCGGGCGTGCGGGAATCCCGCGAACGGGGACCCTGGCGGCTGTATTTCGGGCTGCTTGGATGTTTCTATGAGACCGGGACCGTTCGAATTCGGGGAACCCTACGAGAGCGCCGGCCGTCAGCAACGATACCGGCACTCCGGACAGCCCCCACGGGACGGGGGAGCGTGCGGGCGGTAGCGTCTGCGGGAGAACACGTACGCGACAGGAGTCGAGCCCAAGGGGATGGCGCATCACATCATGAGCAGCGGTCGCATGGAACTCGCGCTGCGCGCGCCCGAGGGCGATCGGCGGGACAACCCGTTCGCGCCGCCCCCTGAGGGCGCTCCGGACCGTCCGTGGCAGCCGCGGCGGCCGTCCGGTGACGCGGGCGAGGGGTCGGGAGCGGGTGGCGGGCACGCGTCCGGTTCCGGCGGCGGGTCCGGATCGGGTTCCGGCAGCGGGTCCGGATCGGGCTCCGGCGGCGACGGCTCAGGCTCAGGTGACGACTCGGGTTCGGGCGACTCCGGGCAGCAGGGTCAGCCCCCTCCCCCGCACGGCGCGCCCCAGGCGTGGGGCCATCAGTGGAGCAGCCGCCAGCCGCAGTCCGGACGCCCCGACCCGTTCGCCCGCCGGCCCGACAGCCAGCAGGGGCCGAACGGACCGCAGGGCCAGGGCCCGCGCTTCGACCCGACCGACCCGGCGCAGCGCCGCTCGCGCTACTCGCTGGTGTGCGGCGGCTGGGGCCTGATCTTCTCGCTGCTCGGCTGGACCCCGGTGGGCCTGCTGCTCGGCGCGCTCGCCCTCTACTGGGGCATCAGCGCGATGCGGATGTCCCCGGAGGACCGCGCCAACGCCCGCGCCCAGGCCGCCTCCGCGCTCGCCGACGCCACCCAGACCCCCCGCCCGGCGCCGCCCGCGCCCGGCCCGGACGCCCAGCGCTCCTTCCTCACCGCGGCCTGGACCGGCATCGTCACCAGCGCGCTCACCCTCGCCATCGTCGGCGCCACCTACGGCTTCCAGATCGCCTACCGCGACTACTACGACTGCAAGGCCGACGCGCTGACCGCCCCGGCCTCGCACGCCTGCCAGAAGCTCCTCCCCTCGCCGCTGCGCGGCCTGCCGGCCCTGAAGGACTAGGCGAGGGCGCCCCAAAGGCACGTCCACGGCCCGGCGGGGGCGGTCCCCCACCGGGCCGTCCCGCGTGCCGCCCCCGCCGGGCCGTGGACCTCGTTCGGCCCAAGCGGCGCGCACGGTCGTCCCTCAGCAGGGCGAACGCGATCCGCTGCGCCGGCGGCTCGGCAGGGTCGCCTGCACGCAGCCCGCGTCGGAGTGCCCCGTGCCGGCCGCGGCCGCGGATCTGCCCGCGTCCGGCGACCGGTGCACGGAGCCGGCGGCCGGGCTGCCCGCGGTGACGGCGAGGATGACCCGGATGCCCTCGGCGAAGTGCCGCTGCGGGACCGGGATCTCGTAGCCGTCGTCCCGCACGTAGCCGACCGCGCCGGGCGCGTAGTCCATGACGGCGTCCACGAGTTCGGTACGCGGCCGGCCGGCGCGCCCGGCGCGGCCCGCGAGCAGCCCGAGGATGCGCAGCACGGTCGGCGTGCTCGCGTCCGCGTCGTACACCTGCTGCGCCTCCTGGTAGGAGACGGTCACCCCGCGCCGCGCGGGGAGCGCTGCGCCGCTGCGCGAGGGCGGGGTGTCGAGGCGGGTCCGGCCGCGCCACAGGGACGCCAGGTCGGTCTCCCCCAGCGAACGGTGGTGCAGGTAGAGGCAGTAGGACGCGGTGCCGTTCCCGGCCCCGGCGGCGTACTGCCACCAGAAGCGCGCGCCGTCCTCGTCCGCGGCGAGCTGCAGGATGCAGGCCAGGACGTTCGCGCCCTGCGGGGCCGGAAGATGCTCGGCCTCGAAGTCCTCCAGCGCGGTGGCGGTGTGCGCGACGACCGCCTCGCACAGCGTCCGCAGGTCGTGCCCCGCGGCGTCGCTGTCGTGCCAGCCCTCGGGGATCGGCGCCGGCCAGCCCTGGCCGTGCGCGGCGGAGGCCGTCGCTCCCGCGGCCCGGCCGGCGGCGGGCGCCTCACGCGGGACCGCGGGGTCGTCCAGGAGCAGGGCGCGGGACAGCAGGACGTCGACGGGAGCCGGCGGGGTCTTCGGAGTCGGCGGAGTCACTGGGTTCCTCCCGGGTGGTGCTGGTCGAGAATGTGGGCCAGGCGCCGCCTGGCGTAGCGGTCGGCGTGGAGCACCGACGCGAGCGGCACGCCCAGGACCTCGGCGACGACGTCGTCGGGCAGGCCGCGCAGGTGCTTGAGGACCGCGACATCGAGCTGCTGGTCGGGCAGGGCGCCCACCGCGTGGAAGAGCCGCATGGACTCCTCGATCTGCGCGAGCTGCCCCCCGGGCGGGGTGCGGCTGAGCACTTCGGTGCCGAACCCGGCGGCCCGCAGGTCGGGGCGGCCGTCGCCGGTGCACGGGGTGCGCGCCATCACGGACTGCCGCAGCACCCGCCAGCCGTACCGCCGGATGTCGGGGCTGGCGAGGGCTTCGTCCCAGCGCAGCCAGAGGATGTCGAAGGTCTCGGTGACGACCTGCTCGGCCTGCTCGGCATCGGCCAGGAAGACCCGCGCGTAGAGCGTGTAGCGGCGGCCGTTGAGCTGGGTGAAGCCCCGGTGGTCCACCGGCGGCAGGTCGGGGCGCGGGTCGGCGGCGGCCTTCCTGGCGACGGCCTTCTGCGCGTCGATCCAGTCCCGCTTCTTGTTCGCCTCGACCGCGGCCGTCGCCCACAGCCGCAGCACGGGGGGCGTGGGTATGCCGAGCACCACGAGCACGCTGCAGGTGATCTCCCAGCGCGGGTAGAGCCCTGTCCCGCGCAGGAGTTCGGAGATCTTCGACTTCGCGTAGTTGGTGCGCTCGCTCAGGTCGCCCACCGTCATCCCGCTGGCGAGGAAGCAGTCGCGGACCGGCTCCAGCCAGGCCCGGTGCGCGACCCCCACCTCCGGTGCGACGGGGCCGAGTTTGCGGCCCGGCCTACTGGGGGGCTCCCCCTCCGGCTGCTCGGAGAGCACCGAACGCGGGGTCACCTGGTGCGCTCCTCGTCCGGGGCCGCCACCGGCGCGGGCGCCGGGGTGGGCGCGGGCGCGGGAACCGGGGCGGGCGGCGGAACCTGCGCCGCGGGCCGCTTCGTACCGCCGTCGGTCAGCGCCTTGACGACCTGCTGGGCGAGCAGGCCGACGGACGGGACCAGGGTCGCGATCGCGGCGACCTGGCCGAGTGCGGCCATCACCACGCTCCATGCGAGGACCGTCACCAGCCCGATGACGACCAGCACCTGATTTGTGAACATCTGACCTTCCCACGTGCCGTACGAATGTCCGGAAGGGGCTTCCGGGGGCGGTGCCGACGCGCCGTCAGGAAGCCGGGGAGCCAGCATGATGGGAAGGCGGGCGGATACGCCACGTGATCATGGGATCACGGAACATTGGGTGCGCGGGCGCGGGGGCGCACGGTACCGCCGATGCCCCGACGGCGCGGGCGGAACGGCCGGTTGACGCCCCGTGAGGGGTGAAGTCCCCTGCTTTCGTTGCGCGTTGGGGCGAGGTCGGCGCCAATGGGAGGACAGGCGCCGTCGGCGCCGACCTTCCTGTCCGGAAGGCCGCGCGGTCCCTCCGTGCCGATACGAGGGGGGACGCGCTGCGTTCCCGCCCGGCCGCACCAGGTGCGGGCCGGGCGGGAGCGGTGAACGGGAGCAGCGCGCGGGGTCGGCTCGGCCGGTGGGCTACGCGGGCTCCTCCGGCGGCTCGGGCGCCGGGGCCGTTTCCTTCGCGGGTGTCCCGTCCGCAGGCGCCACGTCCTTCGGCGCGATGTCCGAGGGCGCGGGCGGTTCGGGGAGCGCCTCGACGGGGGGTTCAGTGGGCAGTTCCGCCGGGGGTTCCGCGGGCGGGCCGGCCGGAGGCTCCGCCGCCGGCTCGGGCGGGGGACCGGCCGGCGGTTCCGACGGGGGCTCCTCGGGGCGGGGCGGGATCGGGGTCGGGGGCGCCGCTGGGGACACCGGCGGGGTCGGGGGCGCGGACGGCGGCAGGTCCGGCAGCGGCGGCGGGAAGAGCGGCAGCGGGGCCGGGCTGGGCCAGGGCAGCGGATCGGAGTGCGCCGGGCCTGGCCCGTGCAGGGGGAACCCGGCCGACGGCGCGGCAGCGCCCGCTCCCCCGTACCCGGGCGGGCCCGCGGGCGCCGCCGGCACCGTACCGCCGGGTTCGTCCGGGCCGGCCGGGCGCACCGCCGACCTCCGCAGCCGCGGCCAGGGCACGTCCGGCATCCGCGGCCGGGGAACCCGCATCCCTCCGACCAACGCCCGCCACGGGTGCGGCGGATGGGCCACGTGGTAGCGCATGACCAGCGCCGCCGGCACCGCGATCACCAGGGTCCACCCGGTCGCCGCCGCCCCCGCCAGCCACCAGCGCGGCCCGAAGTCGGCGAGGCGGTGCAGGCCGATCGGCCCGCCCGACCAGGCGGCGAGCACGGCGACACCGATGCCCAGGAACAGCGTGGCGCCCGCCGTGACGCGGACCGTGCTCCACACCGGCCAGGCGTCGTTCCCGACACACCAGGCCAGCCCGAGCGCGGCGAGCACGGGCAGCGCGAGCGTGGTCCAGCCGACCCAGCACGTCCCGCTGTGCGGCAGCGCGGCCAGCAGCGGGAACCCGGGCAGCAGCAGGTAGCCCGAGGCGCCGGCCGGGGCCACCGCACTGCCCGCGCCGACCGAGAAGCCGACGCCCAGCGCGTACGCCGACGCCCACACGACGAGGTTCGGCACCAGTCCGACGGCCAGCAGCAGCACCGAGACCCGCCCCACCAGCGGCCCGCTGAGCTGCTGGAACGACCGCCCGACCGCGCCGCCGTGCCACGCCAGCGCGATCGCCCCGATCAGTGCCCCGCCGGCCAGCAGCAGCCCGCAGGCCAGGGCGGCGGCCCGCAGCGCCGCGCCGGCCTCCTCGGCGTACGCGCGGTGCAGCCGGTGCACCCGCGCGCTCCGGACGCGGCCGAGCGGCAGCCGCTCCGCGCCCGGCCGCCCGCAGCCGGCCCACGCGCCGCACCCGGCCGCGGCGGCCGCGAACACCGGCACGTACAGGGCGCTCAGGGGGTCGACGTGGACCGTGCCGCCGGTCGCGTAGACCACGGCGATCACGGCGAGGGTGAGGTAGCCCGCGAGCACCCAGCCGGCCACCGTGAGCGCGACGTGCAGCCGGGCCTGACCGGAGAGGCGGCCGTCGGGATCGCCGCCGCCCCCGGCACGGTCCGGCCCGCCGGCGAACTCCCGTCCTCCGGCGCCGGGAGACCCGCCGGAGCCGTCGGGTGCGTCGGCGTCCTTGCCGTCGACCGCGGCGGCCACCGCCGCGGCCGTGCCGCGGAAGACCAGCCACGCGGGCAGCGCGCTGAGCAGCAGCGGCGCCACGTCGACGGGAGCAGGGTCACCGGAGAGGGTCTCGGTGCGCACCAGGTCCGCGCCCTGCGCGAGCAGCCAGAGCCCGGCCCCCACGTGCAGAGCGCCGCCGAGCCCGCTGTCGGGGTAGGGCGAGCCGATCCACAGCAGCAGCACGGCGGCGGCGATCCCGCCGAGCCCGAGCCCGGCGGCGACCGCGCCCGTGGCCAGCCCGGACACGCGGAGGGCGGCCCAGCGCGGCGGCGGGGCGGATACGGAAGCGGTCAGCGGCTCGCTCATCTGCGTCACGGCGACCCATGGTGTCATTTGGACCCGTTTCGCCCCGGGAGAAGGCAGAAAGTCGACGTGTCGGTCACTATGGCCGTTATGTGTCTTTTTATCGGACCGTCACGTCAGCGGATGGACGCCACCGGAATGGCGCAGGCCCGGCAGGAGGCGGACCGATGAGTTCACGGCGCAGGTCCCGCAAGCGCTCCACGGCCGGAGGGACGGCGCGGACCCCGCGGCCGCCCCGCGCCCCCCGCACTCCGGGCGCCTCGGGCAGCCCGGCCGCACCCACCGCCCTCGCCGACCCCGCGGGCGCCCGTCCCGCCGCACCCTCGGCCGCAGGCCACGCCCCCGCTACGGCCGGGCACCCCAGGACCACCGCCGCCCCGGGTGCGGCCACGCTCGTGGCCGCCACCGCTCCGACCTCCATCGGCGCCCCCACCAGGACGGCCACGGAGGCACCCGCGCCCGCAGCCCCGGACGCGACCACGGCACCTTCACCGGCACCGGCACCGGCACCCGCTGACGCGACCGCGGCACCCGCACCCGCACCCGCACGAACGCCCCCGCCCGCCCTGGCCCTTGGGCTGCCCGACGACGCCACCCCCGAGAACGCTTTCGACGCCCTCTACACGCACGCGGCCGGCCCGCTGCTGCACCAGGTGGAGCTGCTGACCGGTGACACGGTGCGCGCCCGGCAGTCCGTGGCACACGCCTTCGATCTGGCCTGGCAGCGCTGGGAGGAGGTGGCGCAGGACAGCGACCCGGTGGGGTGGGTGCGCGCGACGGCGTACGAGCACGCGCTCGCGCCCTGGCAGCGGTGGGTGCCGTCGTGGGCGGGCGGGCACCGGCCGCGGCCGCGGATCCCCGCGGACCCGCTGGCGGCGGCCCTGCTCACGCTGCCCCCGGTCCGCCGCAAGGCGGTCCTGCTCCATGACGGCCTGGGGCTCGACCTGCCCGCGACGGCCGCGGAGGCGGAGGCAGGCGAGGAGGCGGCCGCGGCGCGGATCGCCGGCGCCCGCGAGGCGCTGACCGAGGCGGTGCCCGACCTCTCGGCCGAGGCGCTGCCGGTGCGGCTGGGCGCCCTGCTCGACGGCGGCGCAGGTACCGAGCCGGAGCCGCCGGACCGCCCGGAGGGCGTGCGGGACGCGAGCCGGCGGGGTGCCCGGCGCCGTACCTTCGGGGCGTACGCGCTCACCGCGGCGATTGCGGTGGCCACCACCGCGGCGGTGATCCTCACCCCGGCCCACCAGTCGTCCCGCCGGCCGGTCCGGCCCGGACCGGCAGCGACGGTGCACGCACCCGCCCGTACCGGCGGTCAGGGCTCCCCCTGACATGCGGCGGCGCGGGCCCGCTCCCCTCCGGGAGACGGACCCGCGCCGCCGTGGATCACCGGGCCCGGCCTGGGCCGGACCCGGGGTGGTCCGGCCGGGGCCGGACCTGTGGTCAGCCCGCGAGGATGGACCGGGCCAGGCGTGCGGTCTCCGACGGCGTCTTGCCGACCTTGACGCCCGCGGCCTCCAGGGCCTCCTTCTTGGCCTGCGCGGTGCCGGAGGAGCCGGAGACGATGGCGCCCGCGTGGCCCATGGTCCTGCCCTCGGGCGCGGTGAAGCCGGCGACGTAGCCGACGACCGGCTTGGTCACGTTCTTCTCGATGAAGGCCGCGGCCCGCTCCTCGGCGTCGCCGCCGATCTCGCCGATCATCACGATCAGGTCGGTGTCGGGGTCGGCCTCGAACGCGGCGAGCGCGTCGATGTGGGTGGTGCCGATGATCGGGTCGCCGCCGATGCCGACCGCGGACGAGAAGCCGATGTCGCGCAGCTCGTACATCATCTGGTAGGTCAGCGTGCCCGACTTGGAGACCAGGCCGATCCGGCCCGGCTTGGTGATGTCGCCGGGGATGATGCCCGCGTTCGACTGGCCGGGGGTGATCAGGCCGGGGCAGTTCGGGCCGATGATCCGGGTCTTGTTGCCCTTGGCCTGGGCGAGCGCCCAGAACACGGCGGAGTCGTGGACGGCGACGCCCTCGGTGATCACGACCGCGAGCGGGATCTCGGCCTCGATCGCCTCGACCACCGCGCTCTTGGTGAACTTCTCCGGGACGAAGATGACGGTCACGTCCGCGCCGGTGGCCTCCATGGCCTCCTTGACGGAGCCGAAGACCGGGACCTCACCCTGCTCGAAGGTGACGCTGGTGCCGGCCTTGCGGGGGTTGACGCCGCCGACGATGTTGGTGCCGTCCGCCAGCATCAGGGTGGTGTGCTTCATGCCGGTGGCACCGGTCATGCCCTGGACGATGACCTTGCTGTCCTTGGTGAGGAAGATAGCCATGGTGTCTTGAGTCCCTCTTCCTTACTTCGCAGCCAGCTCGGCGGCCTTGTCGGCCGCGCCGTCCATGGTGTCGACGCGCTGCACCAGCGGGTGGGCGGCGTCCGAGAGGATCTTGCGACCCAGCTCCGCGTTGTTGCCGTCCAGGCGGACGACCAGCGGCTTGTTGACGTCCTCGCCCTTGGAGGCGAGCAGGGCCAGCGCCTGCACGATGCCGTTGGCGACCTCGTCGCAGGCGGTGATGCCGCCGAAGACGTTGACGAACACGGACTTCACGTCCGGGTCGCCGAGGATGATCTCCAGGCCGTTGGCCATCACCTCGGCGGAGGCGCCGCCACCGATGTCGAGGAAGTTGGCGGGCTTGACGCCGCCGTGCGCCTCACCGGCGTAGGCGACGACATCGAGGGTCGACATGACCAGGCCCGCGCCGTTGCCGATGATGCCGACCTGGCCGTCGAGCTTGACGTAGTTGAGGCCCTTGGCCTTGGCGGCGGCCTCCAGCGGGTTGGCGGCGGCCTTGTCCTCCAGCGCCTCGTGCTCCGGCTGCCGGAAGGCGGCGTTCTCGTCCAGCGAGACCTTGCCGTCGAGCGCGATGATCTGCCCGTCACCGGTCTTGACCAGCGGGTTGACCTCGACCAGCAGGGCGTCTTCCTTGACGAAGACGGTCCACAGCTTCTGGAGCACGTCCGCGACCTGGTCGGCGATCTCCGCCGGGAACTTCGCGGCCGCGACGATCTCGGCGGCCTTCTCCGGGGTCACGCCCTCCAGCGCGTCCACCGGGACCTTGGCCAGCGCGTCGGGGTTCTCCTCGGCGACGACCTCGATCTCGACGCCGCCCTGGACGGACGCCATCGCGAGGAAGGTGCGGTTGGTGCGGTCCAGCAGGAAGGAGACGTAGTACTCCTCCTTGATGTCCGCGGTCTGGGCGAGCATGACCTTGTGGACCGTGTGGCCCTTGATGTCCATCCCGAGGATCGCGTCGGCCTTCGCCACGGCGTCGGCGGGGTCGGCGGCCAGCTTCACGCCGCCCGCCTTGCCGCGGCCGCCCACCTTGACTTGCGCCTTGACGACCGCACGGCCGCCCAGTCGCTCCGCCACCGCGCGCGCCGCCTCAGGCGTGTCGATGACTTCACCGGCCAGCACCGGTACACCGTGCTTGGCGAAGAGGTCCCTCGCCTGGTACTCGAACAGGTCCACGCGCGTCCGTCTCCCTTTTGGTTTCCTGGATTCCTCGGGCTTGCCCGGAATTCAGCGTCTCGCAGGCGGCTGCCGCCGGAAGTGCAGCGCCGCCTGATCGGCTGGGCGTGCCGCTACGGGCAGGGCGACTGTGCGCAGTCACAAGGGAAGCGCACACGGTGACCGAGTACGCGGCATGTCCGTCTTGCAGGTTATCGCCGCGGGCCGTGGCGTCCTAAATCGCACCTCACATGCGGGCGGTGAGAACGGTCACAACCTTCCCCGGGATCGGCCCGCCCGCCGCGGGCCCCGGGACGCCCCACCGGGAGTCGCCCCGGGTCAGGGCTCCGGGACGGGAAGCGGCCGCTTCTCGATCGCGGCGGCCATGATCTCCGGGAACAGGTCGGGAGTGCACGCGAAGGCGGGCGCGCCCAACGCGGCGAGCGCGGCGGCGTGCTCCCGGTCGTACGCCGGCGCACCCTCGTCGGACAGCGCCAGCAGTGCCACGAACTGCACACCGGACGCCTTCATCGCCGCGACCCGCTTGAGCATCTCGTCGCGGATACCGCCTTCGTACAGGTCGCTGATCAGCACCACGACGGTCTCGGCCGGCCGCGTGATCAGCGACTGGCAGTACGCCAGCGCCCGGTTGATGTCGGTGCCGCCGCCGAGCTGGGTGCCGAAGAGGACGTCGACCGGGTCGTCGAGCGCGTCGGTCAGGTCGACCACCGCGGTGTCGAAGACCACGAGCTTGGTGTCGATCGAGCGCATCGAGGCGAGCACCGCCCCGAAGACGGAGGCGAAGACGACGGACGCGGCCATCGACCCGGACTGGTCGATGCACAGCACGACGTCCTTCTTCACCGCCTGGTCCGCGCGGCCGTACCCGACCAGCCGCTCGGGGACGATGGTGCCGTGCTCGGGAAGGTAGTGCCGGAGGTTGGCCCGGATGGTGCGGTCCCAGTCGATGTCGCGATGGCGCGGCCGGAAGGTCTTCGCCGAACGGTCCAGCGCCCCGGTCAGCGTCGCCCGGGTCCGGGTGGCGAGCCGCTTCTCCAGGTCGTCCACCACCTTGCGCACCACGGCCCGCGCGGTGTCCTTGGTGGTCTCCGGCATCGCCCGGTTCAGCGAGAGCAGGGTGCCCACCAGGTGCACGTCCGCCTCGACCGCCTCCAGCATCTCCGGTTCCAGCAACAGGGCCGACAGGCCCAGCCGGTCGATCGCGTCGCGCTGCATCACCGAGACGACGGAACTCGGGAAGTAGGTGCGGATGTCGCCCAGCCAGCGGGCCACCCGCGGCGCGGAACCGCCCAGCCCCGCCGACCGCTCCGCCCCTTTCTCGCCCCGCCCGCTCCCGCCGCCGCTGCCGTAGAGCGCGCCGAGCGTACGGTCCATCGCCTCGTCCCGCCCGGTCAGCTCGCAGCCGGTGCCGTCGGCCGCGCCGCCGAGGACGAGCCGCCAGCGCCTCATCCGCTCGTCGGCGTCCGCTTCCCGCCGGGTGCCGCTGGTGTTCATCGGTGTGCTCCCCCTTGGTCGTCCCGCTCCGCCGGGTCGCCGTGGTCCTCCCACTCGCCCGGTCCTGTGGTGCTGCCGCGCCCGAGCAGCAGCCGGACGGTCCTGGCCGCGGTGTTCGCCCGGACCCGATCCAGGTCCGGCCCGAAACCGGGCAGTCCCGTCTCACCGGTGGCGGCCGATGCCCGCGGACGGCGCACCGCGGCAGGCCCGCGCCGCACCAACTCGCCGACCGAGCGGCGCACTCCGGGCTCGAACTCCGCGAACGTCCGCCGCAGCAGCGGGAGTACGTCGGTGAACGCCTCCCGCGGCACCCCCGCCAGCCATCCGTCCACCAGCCCGAGCAGCCGCTCGTCGTGCAGCAGGAGCATCCCGCCGCCCGCGAGGAAGCCCTCGATCCAGCCGGCCGCCTCCGCGGGGCCGGTACCCGGCGAGAGCGCGAGCCCCATCAGCCGGGCGGCTTCCGCGGCGTCCAACCGGCCCTCGTCCAACAGCAGTCGGGCCGCGGCGCCCCGCAGCAGTCCCGGCACCGCGCCGTCCCGCTCGGCGAGTGCCCGCAGCATCCCGGCCCACCGGTCCCGGAGACCGCCCGATGCGGGCGCGCCGCCGGATGCGGGCTCCCTGCCGGACGCGGGTTCGCCGCCGGACGCGGGCCGCTCGGCCCCGGTCGTCGGTCCGGCCTCCGACGGGGACTCGGGGAGCAGGGCGATCGCGCGGTGCACCTCGTCCATACGGGCGCGGAGCGCGGCGGCGCCGTCCTGGTCGAGATTGACGCAGGCCGGGGGGAAGCCGATCCGGATCCGCTCGGCGAGACCCGCCGCGACCCGGGTGAGCGCGGTGGAGTCGGTGCCGCGGACGTCGCCGTACCGGACCGCGCGGACCAGGGCGGGCAGTGCGGCGGCGAGGTGGCCGACGTCGGCGTCCAGCGCGGCACGGTCGGCGAGTACCCGCATCACCGTCGGCAGCGCGTCGGACAACCCGGCCAGCAGGCACACTTCGGCGAGCGAGGTGACCTCGGCGAGGGTGGCCGCGGCGACCGCCGCCTCCTGGGCGCGGGTGCCGGCCGCCGCCCGCACGGTGGTGCCCCAGATCCCCGCCTCGGCGACACGGATCGCCGACTCCGGCTCCCAGCGCAGTCTCCAGCTCTCCCGGAAGGTGCCCTTGCCGCCGCGTCCGGCGGTCGGCTCGCCCCAGCCGATGCCCAGCAGCCGCAGCCGGTGCAGGAGTTGGCTGCGGCCGGCGTCGATCTCCTTGCGCAGGTCGAGCTCCAGCTCGCGCTCCAGCGCCTCGGGCTTCAGCCGCAGCCGACGCTGCTCCCGGGCGAGGTCGCGGGCGAGCGGTACGGCGGGGGCGTCCGGCGGGACCTCGCCGAGCACGTCCCCCACCACCAGGCGGTCCTGGATCAGCGCGAGCGGCACGTCGGAGCCGTCGCACATCACCGCCCGCACCGCGTCGACGGTCTCGCCGAGACCGGCCAGCGGGCGGCCGCGCATCGTGGCGAGCGTGTCGGCCAGCCGCACCGACTCGATGACGTGGGCCGAGGAGACCGGCAGGTCCTCGTCGCGCAGCAGCCCGGCGACCTTCGTCATCCACCGGGTGACCGGGCGGTCCGGCGCGGTGAACAGGTGCTGGTACCAGCCGGGCGAGTCGATCCCCGCGCCGTACCCGCCGGCGCGGGCGAGCCTGCGGTGGGTCCACGGCACCCAGGTCGTCTCGACCTTCGCCTTCGGCAGTCCCTTGAGCAACTGCCGGTCGGCCGCGGCCGGTACGGCGTCGGCGAGCGCCGGGACGTGCCACGCCCCGCACACGACGGCGGTGCGGGCGTACCCGCGTCGCGCCTCGCGCAGCCGCAACCGCATGTGCGCCTCCCGCAGCGGGTCGCGGTCGTCACCCCCGTCGCCGTAGGTCGCCCGGATCGCGGCCATCGCCTCCGCGACCGCGGCGAACGGCAGCAGCGGATCGGTCTCCTCGGCGCCGCCCCGGTGCTCGACCGCGTCCTCCCACCAGCGCTCCGGGTCGTCGTACCCCGCGGTCTCGGCGAGCACCGCCAGCGGGTCGACCCGGACGTCGGCGTCTCCGCCCGGGGGTGCCGGGTGGCGATCGGGTACGGGTACGGGTTCGCCGTCGGCACCCGGCAGCCCGTCCGCGCCGTCGCGATCGGCCGCGCGCAGCGCCAGGGTGTGGGCGGCCGGGAGGTCGATGAAGCGCACGGGCACGCCGGCCGCGGCCGCCCACCGCATCGCCACCCACTCCGGGGAGAACTCGGCGAACGGCCAGAACGCGGCGCGTGCCGGGTCGTCCACCACGTGGGCGAGCAGCGCGACCGGCGGCCGCATCGCGGGGTCCGCGGCCAGCGCGGTCAGCTCATCGGCCTCCGGCGGCCCCTCGATCAGCACGACCTCCGGGCGGTACGCGTTCAGCGCGGCACGCACCGCGCGCGCCGAGCCGGGCCCGTGGTGCCGCACTCCCAGCAGCACCACGTCGTCCGACCGGCCGGAGGAGGGCCGGCGCCGCACCGCTCCCACTGCTCCGCCGGGCGCGTGGCCCTTCTCCGGCGTGGCGGAGGACGGCGCGGCTCCCGCCTCCGCACCGGAGACGGTCAGGGCCGCGGACCGGACCGCGGACCCCGCCCCGCCACCGACCGCGTGCGGCTCGCGCGCGGAGACCGGACCGGGGGCCCGGCTCCCGGGCACCTCAGGCTCACCGTCCGCAGCGCCGATTGCCGCACGGGGCACGGCGTGTGAGAGCCGGACGCCGGCGAGCGCCGCGCCGCCGGAGGAGGCCGCCCTCATGCGGACACCTCACGGCAGGCCCGGTAGAAGTCCTTCCAGCCGTCGCGCTGGCGGACCACCGTCTCCAGGTACTCCTGCCAGACCAGCCGGTCCGCGGCCGGGTCGCGGACGACCGCGCCGAGGATGCCGGCCGCGGTGTCGCCCGCCCGCAGCACCCCGTCGCCGAAGTGCGCGGCGAGCGCGAGACCGCCGGTGACGACCGAGATCGCCTCGGCCGTGGAGAGCGTCCCCGAGGGCGACTTGACCTTGGTGCGGCCGTCCTCGGTGACGCCGGCGCGCAGCTCGCGGAAGACGGTGACCACCCGGCGGATCTCCTCGGCGCCGCGCGGCGCGACCGGCAGGTCCAGGCCGCGGCCGAGCTGGTCGACCCGCCGGGAGACGATGTCCACCTCTTCTTCCGCGGTGGCGGGCAGTGGCAGCACGACGGTGTTGAACCGGCGGCGCAGCGCGCTCGACAGTTCGTTCACCCCGCGGTCGCGGTCGTTGGCGGTCGCGATCAGGTTGAAGCCGCGCACGGCCTGGGTCTCGCTGCCCAACTCCGGTATCGGCAGCGTCTTCTCGGACAGGATGGTGATGAGGGTGTCCTGTACGTCCGCCGGGATGCGGGTCAGCTCCTCGACCCGGGCGATCCGGCCCTCGGCCATCGCCCGCATCACCGGGCTGTGCACGAGGGCGTCGGTGCTGGGGCCGTGGGTGAGCAACTGCGCGTAGTTCCACCCGTAGCGGATCGCCTCCTCCGGGGTCCCGGCGGTGCCCTGGACGAGGAGGGTGGAGTCGCCGCTGATCGCGGCGGCCAGGTGCTCGGAGAGCCAGGTCTTGGCGGTGCCCGGCACGCCGAGCAGCAGCAGCGCGCGGTCGGTGGCGAGGGTGGTGACCGCGACCTCCACGATGCGGCGCGGGCCGACGTACTTCGGGGTGATCACGGTGCCGTCCGGCAGGGTCCCGCCGAGGAGGTACGTGGCGACCGCCCACGGCGAGAGCTTCCATCGGGCCGGGCGGGTGCGGTCGTCGGCGGCGGCGAGCGCAACGAGTTCGTCCGCGAAGGAGTCTTCCGCGTGCGGGCGCAGCGCCTGCTCGGCGCTCGGCGCGGCGCCGGGCGCGGCCGGCCCAGAACCGGTCGGCCCAGAACCGGTCGGCCCGGAACCGGTCGGCTCGGAACCGGCGGTGGTGCTGCTGGGTGCGGACAAAAGCGACACGATTCTCCCCCACTCGCTTGCGCGGAGCCCTTCGACCCCGTGCTCGTTCGGTGTGCTTCCCACGATGCACCCGACCACTGACAATCCGTCACCCAGCGCTATTTCCGCAGCTCATGGCGATTGTCAGTGCCGGGACCTACGGTCTGGGACATGGAGACGGAAACGCGCTGGACGGTGGATCAGGTGCTCGCGCTGGCGCCCGACGCCGCATCACGCACGGCGGGCGCGAAGCTCGCCCAACCCGCGCCGTGGTCCGGCACGGGGGCGGCGGGGACCGCCGTGTGGGGGCTGTGCAAAGGCAGCGGCAGCAAGCCGTACCAGACGGCGGTGGACACCCGCGGGCCCGCGTACCGCTGCACCTGCCCGAGCCGGAAGTTCCCGTGCAAGCACGCGCTGGCGCTGCTGCTCCTGTGGGCCGGGGGCGCGGACGGGCCGATCGCCGCGGCGGGGGCCGCGGGCGCCAGCGCGGAGCCGGAGTGGGTGGAGCAGTGGACGGCCGCGCGGCGCAAGAAGGAGGAGTCCGGAGCGGGAGGCGCCGCCGGTGCCGACGCGCCGCGCGCCGCGGGCCCCGCGGACCCGGGGGCGGCCAGGAAGCGGGCCGACCGGCGTGCGGTGCGGGTCGAGGGCGGCGCCGCCGAGCTGGAGCAGCGGCTCGCCGACCTGCTGCGCGGCGGGCTGGCCGGGGCGGACACCGCCGGACACAAGGCGTTCGACGAGACGGCCGCCCGCATGGTGGACGCCCAGGCGCCCGGACTCGCCGCGCGGGTGCGGGAGTTGGGCGCGATACCCGCGACCGGCGGCGATTGGCCGTCCCGCATGCTGGAGGAGACGGCGCTGCTGCATCTGCTCGCGCGCGGGTTCCTCGGCCGCGAGGGGTTGCCGGAGCCGCTGGTGGACACCGTCCGGGCCAGGATCGGCTTCACCGTCGACAGCGCGGATCTACTGGCCGGTCCGACCGTGCACGGGCAGTGGCTGGTCCTCGCGCAGTACGACACGACCGACGACCTGACCACCCGCCGGATATGGCTCCATGACGCTGCGGCCGGACGGTTCGCCCTGGTGCTGTCCTTCGGCGCGGCCGGTCGCGCCCCCCAACTCGCGCTGCCGGTGGGCCTCGTGGTGGAGGCCGAGCTCGCCTACCACCCGTCGGCGGTGCCGCTGCGGGCAGCTCTCGGCGCGCACCGCGCCAGCGTGGAGGCCCCGGGCACCATCCCGCCGGGCACCGCCATCGGCCCGGCGCTCGATGCCTACGGTGCCGCTCTCGCCGACGATCCCTGGCTCGATGCCTGGCCCGTCCTGCTGACCGACGTCGTCCCCGTGCCGGGGCCCGACCGCTGGCAGCTCGCCGACGTCGCCGGCCCCGACGCGGTCCCCCTCACCGGCCCGGCCCCGTGGCGGCTGGCCGCGCTGTCCGGCGGCCATCCCCTCACCCTCTTCGCCGAACTCACCCCCACCGGAGCCCGGCCGCTCACCGCATGGTCCCCGTCCTCTCCCGCACCCGCGCCCACACCGGTCCTCGCCTGACCGCCGCCGGCGGGCGCCGGAGGGGGGCGTCCACCGGCGGCGGTCAGCCGTTTCCCGGAAGGCAGGAAGCACGAGACGCGCGGGCACCGGAGCACCCGGGCGTGGCGACAGGGACACACCAGCGACCCGAAGGACGAAGGGAAAGGGGCACACGATGGGTGGGACGTGGGACGACCTGGTGGGGAGCGCGCTGCTGGGGACGGAGCGGCGCCGCCCCACGGGAGTCGTGGGGGACGCGCAGGAGGCGGCCGTCGGGCTGCTCGACGCGGCGGCGGTCGGGGTGGTGCGACGGCGGGCGGGCCTGCGGCCGGGAGTCGCCGGGGAGCGACCGAAGCCGGTGGCGCCCGACCCGCGCCCGGAGGTGCCGGACGCCGCCCGCCGCCGGCTGGAGATGATGCTGACCGAGGGCGGCCGCGGCCGGCAGGGTTCGGCGCCGAGCCTGCTGGAGCTGCTGCCCCAGTGGCTGGCGGCGGCCCGCCGTCGGGGTTTCGCCCTGCCGCCCGCGCTGCTGCCCGCGCTGCTGGACACCGCCAGGGCGCGTACGGACCTGCGCGCGGACGCCTTGGCCGTCGCGGGACCGCGGGCGCTGTGGCTGGCGGAGCTGAATCCCGAGTGGAAGTTCGCGCTGCGGGCGGGCAGCGGCGCGGTAAGCACGGCCGCGGCCGCCGAGGACGCGGCGGCCCGCGAACGGCTCTGGGAGGAGGGCCTGTTCGCGGAACGCGTCGCCCTGCTGACCCGGTTGCGGCAGTCCGATCCGGCCGGTGCGCTGGCCCTGCTGCGCTCGACGTGGCGGGCCGAACGCGCCGAGGACCGGCTGATGTTCGTGGACGCGCTGCGTACCGGGCTGTCCCCGGCGGACGAGCCGTTCCTGGAGGAGTCGTTGGCGGACCGCAGCCGCAATGTCCGTTCGACGGCTGCCGAGTTGCTCTCCGCGCTGCCCTCGTCCGCGCTGGCCGCACGGATGGCGGCCCGGGCGCGCACCTGCGTGTCGCTCGGCGCCGACGGGATCACCGTCGAGGCACCGTACGAGTGCGACGCCGCCATGGAGCGGGACGGCGTGGCCCCGCAGCCGCCCAGCGGAAGAGGTGAACGCTCGTGGTGGATGGGCCAGTTGGTGGACGCGGCCCCGCTGTCGGTGTGGCCGGGGCGGTTCCGCGGGCGGACCCCTGAGCAGATCATCGCCCTCCCGGTGCTGGACGAATGGCAGCCCGACCTGCACGCGGCGTGGTGTCGGGCGGCGGTACGCCAGCGGGACCGCGGCTGGGCGCGCGCGCTGCTCGGCGCGCCGTCGGCCCGCGGCGGCCCGGTGGCGGCGATCGGCGATCCCGCGAAGCTGCTCGCGATCCTGCCCGCGGGCGAACGCGCCGACTGGGTCGCGGAGTTCGTCGCCGTGCACGGCCTGTCGGAGGCGTTCCAGATGCTGGGGGTGTGCGCGGTGCCCTGGAGCGGGCCGCTCGGCCGGGCGGTGGTGGACGCGCTGGACATCGCGCGGGACGGCGGGAGTTACCCGTGGAGCTTCAGCGGGGTGATGGGGCTGGCCGAGCGCTGCCTCGATCCGGCCGCCGCGGACCAGGTGGGCGTGCTGAGCGCTGCCGCCGAGGAGGCGCCGAACGGTTCGCCGGGGGCGAGTGCGTACTGGTCGGAGGCGTTCCAGCGGTTGACCGGCACGCTGCGGTTGCGCGCGTTGATGCTCACGGAGCTCGGTGAGACGGCGCCCTGACCCCCAGGTTGCCCTGACCCCCCGGGCTGCCCCGTCCTGCCACTACGGGACCTTGCGGTCCCGCTGTGGTTGCTCGCGCAGTTCTCCCCCAGCCTGGCGGCTGGGAGGTGCCCCCACGCGCCCCTCGTTTGTGCGGCTCTCTCCGCGAAAAAAGGGCCACCAACCAAGGCGCCCTGGAGGGTCAGGCGGCTTGACCCACGTTCTGCTTGACCCAGGCCACGACGTCCCCCGTGGGCGTGCCCGGGGTGAAGATCGCGGCGACGCCGAGTTCGGTGAGCGGGGGGATGTCCGCCTCGGGGATGATCCCGCCGCCGAAAACGGTGATGTCCTCCGCGTCACGCTCGCGCAGCAGCTCCACCACCTTGGCGAAGAGCGTCATGTGGGCGCCGGAGAGGATGGAGAGCCCGATCGCGTCGGCGTCCTCCTGGATCGCGGTGTCCACCACCTGTTCGGGGGTCTGGTGCAACCCGGTGTAGATGACCTCCATGCCGGCGTCACGGAGAGCACGCGCGATCACTTTTGCACCGCGGTCATGGCCGTCGAGCCCCGGCTTGGCGACCACCACGCGGATCGGTCCGGACACTCCCATTACTGCCTCCATGATCCCTGGCACAGGACTCACCTGGCGCCGTTGCGCAGAGTGAGCGAGCTACCGCGTAAACGAACGTTAGCGCCAGCTCGCCGCGCCCGACAGTTTTACGCGGGGCAGGGAGGGGGAAATCACACAGTGGGACACATGCACAAGGGTCGGGGCTGCCCACGGTGCCCGGTGCGGGACACACCGGAAGCCGCGGGGACGCCCGGCTCGTTCCTTCGAGAGCCGCAGTCAGGACGCCGCATCGCCGCGTATCGAGCCGCAGGGCGCGGGGATGCGGCATCCGCTCCGGCTCCCGCTGAGGGCACCCGGGGTCGATGACGACCCCGCGGCGCCGCGACGGGAGGTGGGCCATGACAGCCCAGTCCTCGGAAAGCGAGCCGGACCCCGAGCCGGGCCCGACACCGGGCCCGACACCGGGCGGGGCCCCCGGTGGGAGCCCCTGGAGCCGTATCCCCGGCCGCGCGCTGTGGAGCGGAGCCCTGTGGAACGGGCACACGGCGGAGCTGGCCAAGGCCACCGCCATCGACGTGGCCGTGCTCGCCGGGCACCTGCTGCTGTATCCGACCGGAATCCTGCCCGAGCGCATCGCCGCGCCGCCGCACCAGGCGGACGGCCAGGACCCGCAGGACCCCCAGGACTCGCAGCACAGGGCGCCCGGTGCCACCGGAAAGGCCCGTTCGGACCCCGCCCTCCTGCCCACCGAAGGCCGCTCCCACCCCCCGGTGCTGCTGCTGCACGGCTTCGTCGACAACCGCTCGGCCTTCGCCCTGCTGCGCCGTTCCCTGCTCCGCAACGGCTGGACCCGCGTCCAGGCGCTGAACTACTCCCCGCTGACCGGCGACATCCGCACCGCCGCGGCCATGCTGGGCCCGCACATCGAGCGGGTCTGCGCGGAGTCCGGGCACTCCCGGGTGGACATCGTCGGCCACAGCCTGGGCGGTCTCGTCGCCCGCTACTACGTCCAGTGCCTGGGGGGTGACGCCCGGGTCCGCACCCTGGTCACCATGGGCACACCCCACTCCGGCACCCGCGCGGTGCCGGCCCTGGCCCCGCATCCGCTGGCCCGCCAGATGCGGCCCGGCTCGCCGGTCCTGGAGGAGCTGGCACGGCCGGCGCCCGGCTGCCGGACCCGGTTCGTGGCCTTCTGGAGCGACCTCGACGAGCTCATGATCCCCGCCGAGGCGGCGTGCCTCGAACACCCGGACCTTTCCACCTCCAACATCAAGGTGCGCGGTGTGGGCCATCTCGCGCTGCCCGTGCACGGCTCGGTGGCCGCGGAGATCAGGCGTGCCCTGTCCGGGCCGGGGCCGCTGCCGGGCGCGATCGACGCCGCATAACGGACACATAACGGTCGAATATCGACCGAACACCGGGCAAGGCGGACGCCAGCTCCGGACAGAAGATTGTCTGCGCCCCGTACGGAGGGCTACAGTCGCCGCTAATTCTCCTGCTGCCTAGGCGAAAGAGAAGCTGGCGGTGAACCAACGTCACCCGTCGGAGTACTCCTCCGACTACGACGCCCACGCGTACGACGCCTATTCCTCGGGCTCCTACCCGACCCTCGGCACCACCTACGCGGACGACACGACCGGCAGCCATGCCTACGGCCACATCCCGCAGCAGGCCGCGCCGTACGACCAGCAGTACGCCTACGGTTACGACCAGGGCACGGCGCAGCAGGGCTACGACCAGAGCGGGTACGACACCGGGAGCTACGCCACCGGTACGTACGCCACGGGCACGTACGAAACCGGCAGCTACGAGACCGGCGGGTACGCCACGGGCACGTACGACACGGGCGGTTACGCCGTCCACGACCCGTACGCGGCCACGGCGACCACGACCGGCACAGGCGCCACGTACTACGACACCGGGACGTACGACACCACGGCCTGGCAGACCCCGCAGCAGCCCGCCTTCCCGCAGCAGCAGGAGTGGGACTCCGGCGCCTACCCGACCTACGGGTACGGCTACGGGTACGACAGCAACGGCGACACCGGGCTGTACGAGCAGGTGTCCGTCCCCTTCGAGGCCACCGGGAGCACCGGGACCGCCGAGGCGTACGACACGCCGCCCGGCGGGTACCCCGGCGCCGAGTACGCGAGCGGGTACGGCGAGCCCGAGGCGGGCACGGCGACCGCGACCGGCACGACGCCGTTCGCCGCGCCGGTGGCGCCCGAGCCGGAGCCCGACGACACCGCCCTGCTCGGCGAGGAGTACACGTTCGGCACGCCGGCCGACGACGAACCGGTACGGCACGAGTTCGCCGTCGACGAGGTGCCCACCGCGCGCAGCCGCCGCCGGAAGCCGGCCAAGCGCTCGGCGCTGCTGACCGTCGGGGTGCCGTCGGTGGCCGTGATGGGCGTGGCCGCGGTCGGCGCGGCGGCCGTCGGCGGGGTCGGGATGGCCCAGGGCACCTCGAAGTCGACGACCGACGCGTCGGGGAAGGCCCCGACCACCCAACTCGACCGGCAGCTCAGCGGGGTGAGCCAGGACGCCGACGACTTCGCCACCCGCGCCAGCCGCTCCCAGGAGCGGGTGGACCTCAAGGACCGGCAGGCCGCGGCGAAGAAGGCGGCGGCGGAGGCCGCGGCCCGCAAGGAGGCGCTGCGGCCCAAGTTCGTGCTGCCGGTGAAGCAGAAGGGCCTGAGCGCGTACTTCGGGCAGTCCGGCGAGCACTGGATGGCCCTGCACACCGGGATCGACTTCCCGGTGCAGGTCGGCACCCCGGTGATGGCGGTGACCGACGGCACCGTGCGCACCCAGTGGAACAGCTCCTACGGCAACATGGCGATCGTCACCGCGCCCGACGGCACCGAGACCTGGTACTGCCACCTGAGCAGCACGAAGATCCGCTCCGGCACGGTGAAGGCCGGCACGGTCATCGCCTACTCGGGCAACACCGGCAACACCACGGGCCCGCACCTCCACCTCGAGGTGCGCCCGCACGGAGGGTCACCGATCGACCCGCTGCCCTGGCTGCTCTCCCACGGGCTGGACCCGCGCTAGGAGTACTGACCCGCAGGGTCGTTGACGCGGGTCAGTACGGCTGGGACCTCAGAGCTTCTCGACCGGGGCGTAGCGCAGCAGGAGTTGCTTGGGGCGCTCGTCACCGAAGTCGATGGTGGCCTTCTCGTCGCCCGGGCGGCCGGTGACCGCGACCACGGTGCCGAGGCCGAACTGGTCGTGGGTGACCCGGTCGCCGACGGCGAGCGAGATCACCGGACGGTCCCCGGTGGAGCGCCGGGTGGCGAACCCGCCGGTCCCCGAGCGCCCGCGCGCGGCGATCGACGAGGAGAGCGAGGCCGCGGCCTTGGATCCCGAGCCACCGCCGGGCTGCCCGGTCCGCTTCCACTCTATGAGCGCGTCGGGGATCTCCTCCAGGAACCGGGAGGGCGGGTTGTAGGCGGGCTGTCCCCAGGCGCTGCGCATCATCGACCGGGTGACGTAGAGCCGCTGGCGGGCACGGGTGATGCCCACGTAGGCGAGCCGGCGCTCCTCCTCCAGCTCCTTGACCTGGCCGAGGGCCCGCATGTGCGGGAAGACGCCGTCCTCCATGCCGGTGAGGAACACCACGGGGAACTCCAGGCCCTTGGCGGTGTGCAGCGTCATCAGGGTGATCACGCCCCCGGTGTCCTCCTCGCCGTCGGGCGAGTCGGGGATCTGGTCGGAGTCGGCGACGAGGGCGACGCGCTCCAGGAACTCGGCGAGCGAACCGGTCTCCTCCCCTTCCCGCTCCTGCTCGAACTCCAGGGCGACGGCTGCGAGTTCCTGGAGGTTCTCGACCCGGGTCTCGTCCTGCGGGTCGGTGGACGCCTGCAACTCCGCGAGGTAGCCGGTGCGTTCGAGCACCGCCTCCAGGACGACGGCGGGTCCCGCGCCGGACTCCACGACGGTGCGCAGGTCGTCCATGAGCGTGTTGAAGCGCTTGACCGCGTTCGCCGAACGCGCCGCCATGCCGTACGCCTCGTCGACGCGGCGCAGGGCCTGCGGGAAGGAGATCCGCTCGCGCTGGCCGAGGGCGTCGATCATCGCCTCGGCGCGCTCACCGATGCCGCGCTTGGGCACGTTGAGGATGCGGCGCAGCGGCACGGCGTCCTCGGGGTTGGCCAGGACGCGCAGGTAGGCGAGGACGTCACGGACCTCGCGACGCTCGTAGAAGCGGACGCCGCCGACGACCTTGTAGGGCAGGCCGACCCGGATGAAGACCTCTTCGAAGACACGGGACTGGGCGTTGGTGCGGTAGAAGACCGCGACGTCACCGGGACGGGCGTCGCCGGCGTCGGTGAGCCGGTCGATCTCGTCGGCGACGAACTGCGCCTCGTCGTGCTCCTGGTCGGCGACGTAGCCGGTGATGACCGGGCCCTGGCCGGACTCGGTCCACAGGTTCTTCGCGCGGCGGCCGGCGTTGCGCTCGATGACGGCGTTGGCGGCGTTGAGGATGTTCTGGGTGGAGCGGTAGTTCTGCTCCAGCAGGATGGTGCGGGCCTGCGGGTAGTCCTCCTCGAACTGGAGGATGTTGCGGATCGTCGCGCCGCGGAAGGCGTAGATCGACTGGTCGGCGTCGCCGACGACGCAGAGTTCGGCGGTGGGGACGGCGTCCGGGGCGGATTCCTCGGAGGGGTCCGCGGCGGGGTCCTCGGTGCCGACCAGCTCGCGCACCAGGGTGTACTGGGCGTGGTTGGTGTCCTGGTACTCGTCGACCAGGACGTGCCGGAAGCGCCGCCGGTAGTGCGCGGCGACCTCGGGGAACGCCTGCAGCAGGTTGACCGTGGTCATGATGATGTCGTCGAAGTCCAGCGCGTTGGCGTCGCGCAGCCGGGCCTGGTAGAGCGCGTACGCCTCGGCGAGCTTCTTCTCGAAGCCGTTCTCCGCCTTCGCGGCGAACGTCTCGTGGTCGACCAGCTCGTTCTTGAGGTTGGAGACCTGGGCGCTGAACGACTTCGGCGGGTACTGCTTGGGGTCGAGGTCCAGGTCGCGGCAGACCAGGGCCATCAGCCGGCGCGAGTCGGTCGCGTCGTAGATCGAGAACGACGAGGTGAAGCCGAGCGTCTTGGACTCGCGGCGCAGGATGCGCACGCACGCGCTGTGGAAGGTCGACACCCACATCACGTTGGCCCGCGGCCCGACCAGCTCCTCGACGCGCTCCTTCATCTCGCCCGCGGCCTTGTTGGTGAAGGTGATGGCGAGGATGGAGCCCGGGTGGACGTCGCGGGCGCCGAGCAGGTAGGCGATGCGGTGGGTGAGCACGCGGGTCTTGCCGGAGCCGGCGCCCGCGACGATGAGCAGCGGCCCGCCGTGGTGCTCGACGGCGGCGCGCTGCTGCTCGTTGAGACCCACGAGGAGCTGGGCGGGGTCGGCGACGGGACGCGCCGCGCCGTTGCGGTACTGCGCGTCGTGGGCCGGCGGGCCGTCGTACCGGCCGTGGAACAGGTCGTGCGGGACGTCCTCGCCGCCGGGGCCGTCCTCCGGGGGCGGGGGCTGCTCACCGTCGGAGGGGCCGTGGGCCGCGTCCATACCGGCCAGGAAGCTGTCGTCAAAGAGGCTGCTCATCGCCTCCCGAGTCTAGGCGCCCGCGGGGACACTCCACCGCCGTCCGCGGAAGTCGCCGCGTGGGTAGCCCGGATACCACGCTGGGTGACGATGCGGCCGCTTCGGCAAAACATTACGAAAAGGTATCGGGCCTATCGGACATCGCCCTTCCCAGCCGTACCAGGCATTGGCTAGCGTGCCGCACCAGCCGGATCCGGCAGCGTCCGAGAGGAGTCCGTCCGCCATGGCGACGCACCGTAAGGCCCGTACCGCGATACTCAGCACGCCCGGCCCCCGCGCGGCCGTCGGGATCACCACGGCCGCGCTGGCGACCGTGACACTGCTCAGCGAGAGCGCGAGCGCCACTCCCGCCTCCCCCAAGCCCAAGCAGCCGTCGATCAGCACGGTCAAGAAGCAGGTCGACTCCCTCAACCAGCAGGCCGAGGCGGCGACGCAGCGGTTCGACCAGGCGCAGGAGCAGACCGACCAGCAGAACACCAAGGTCAACAAGCTGCTCACGCAGGTCGCCCAGAAGACGCAGAAGCTCAACGACTCGCGGCGCGTGCTCGGCGAGTTCGCGGCGGCGCAGTACCGCAGCGGCGGCGACCTCACCACCAGCCGCTACCTGCTGTCGAACAACCCGCAGGACCTCGCCGACGAGGTGCACCTCACCGACGTGATGGGCAAGCGGGAGCAGGCGGCGGTCGAGAGCTACCGGACCCAGCAGGCCGCGGTCACCCAGCAGCGGATCGAGGCGGCCAAGAGCCTGGCCACGCTGACCACCAAGCAGGGCGAGCTCAAGTCCGCCAAGCAGGACGTCCAGACCAAGCTCGGCGCCGCGCAGAAGCTGCTCAACGGCCTCAACGCGCAGGAGAAGAAGCGGCTGGCGGAACTCCAGGCCAAGCAGGAGGCCGAGGCGAAGGCGAAGGCGAAGAAGCTCGCCGAGCAGGAGCAGGCCAAGCAGGCCGCCGCCGCGAAGACCGCGGCCAAGGGCGCCGACGCGCCCGTCGTGGCGTCCAACTCCTCGGCCGCCGAACAGGCCATCGCCTTCGCGCGGAACCAGATCGGCAAGCCGTACGTGTGGGGCGCGACCGGCCCGGACTCCTACGACTGCTCGGGGCTGACCCAGGCCGCGTACAAGGCCGCCGGGATCGACCTGCCGCGCACCACCTACGACCAGGTGAACGTCGGCACCCGGGTCTCCGAGGCCGACCTCCAGCCGGGCGACCTGATCTTCTTCTACAGCGACGTCAGCCACGTCGGGCTGTACATCGGCGACGGCGAGATGATCCACGCCCCGCACACCGGCACCGTGGTCAAGATCGCCCCGATCACCGAGATGCCCTTCTACGGGGCGGTCCGTCCGTAATGATGCCGCCTGCCCGTGTCGCCACCACACGGGCCTTTTCCACCGTTAAAGCGCACGGCAAAACCCCAGGTCACAAAGCGATTTCGGTCACATTGCAATCCAAACTTCCCATCACTCGGCGAAGTTGACTACGGTAGCCCGCTAGGTGGTACGCCTCCCGTCGGCAACGGTCCGGCAGCGCACCACCTCTGCCTAATCCGGCCGGCGGCCGGAGCCGGGGACCCACAGGCACATCGGGGTGAATCGGGACAGACGCACCCGCGTCCGTCCGGTAGGGCGACCTTTCCCGCCCGAACCCGTCAGCTAACCCGGTCGGCGGTCCACGGAAGGAGCGCCTCCTTGGCGTCGCACCGCAAGCCGCGTACCCGGATACTCGCGATGACCGCCCCGCGGGCGGCCGTCGGTATCACCACCGCGGCCCTGGCGTCGGTCACCCTGATGAGCGAGACCGCGAACGCGGCACCTGCCAAGCCCTCGATCAGCGAGGTCAAGAAGCAGGTCGACTCCCTCAACCAGCAGGCCGAGGTCGCCACGCAGCAGTACGACCAGGCCAAGGAGAAGACGGCGACGCAGCGCACCAAGACCAACCAGCTGCTCGCCGACGTCGCCGACAAGACCGAGAAGATGAACGAGTCCCGCCGCGTGCTGGGCCAGTTCGCCGCCGAGCAGTACCGCACCGGCGGTTTCGGTGCCACCACGCAGCTGCTGTTCTCCAACGACCCGCAGAGCTTCCTGTCGCAGAACCACCTGCTGGACCGGATGACCGCCACGCAGGAGCAGGCGCTCAAGTCGTTCAAGATCCAGCAGGAGCAGGCGTCGGTCCAGCGCGCCCAGGCCACCGCGAGCCTCCAGCAGCTGACCAGCTCGCAGAGCAAGCTCGCCACCCAGAAGAAGAACGCGCAGACCAAGCTCGCCGCCGCGCAGAAGCTGCTCAACAGCCTCAACGCCGAGCAGAAGAAGAAGCTCGCGGCGCTGCAGCCCAAGGCGCCGGCCTCCAGCGCGACGTACAAGTACAGCGGGCCCGCCTCCGGCCGCGTCGCCACCGCGATCCAGTTCGCCCTCGCCCAGCGCGGCAAGCCGTACGTCTCCGGCGCCACCGGCCCCAACTCGTACGACTGCTCGGGGCTGACCCAGGCCGCCTACCGCGCGGCCGGCATCACCATCGGCCGCACCACCTGGGACCAGGTCAAGGACGGCACGGCCGTGTCCGAGTCCGACCTCCAGCCGGGCGACCTGGTCTTCTTCTACTCCGGCATCAGCCACGTCGGCATCTACATCGGCAACGGCAACGTCGTGCACGCCCCACACACGGGCGCGTCGGTGGAGATCGCACCGATGGACTGGATGCCGTTCGCCGCGGCCCGCCGCATCGCCTGACGCCCTGAACGCCTGACGGCGAGCCCGCGCCTGGGCGCCCGGGCCCGGGCGCTCAGGCCCGGGCGCTCAGGCCCGGGGCCACGTGCTCAGGCGCTCAAGCGCTCAAGCCAGGACCAGCAGGTCCATCCAGCTGACCGCGGGCTCCGCCGGGTCTGCCGCGCGCAGCCGCGCCATGCCGCGTGCGAACTCCTCGTCGCTCAGCGCGCGCAGCTTCGTGTCGGTGTCCCGGCGCAGCAGGTCCGCGTACTGCCCGAGGCCCGGCGCGCTCTCCTGCGGTATGGCGGCCAGCTCGCGCGGTTCGAATCCGGCGGTCGCGAAGTCGGCGCAGACACGGTCCACCGTCGGGTAGCCGTCGACCACCGCCGCCGTCTCGGGGAAGAAGCGCACCCTCAGGTCGCGTTCGGCCCGGCCGGGGAAGAGGTTGCGGATCAGCACGGGTGCGCCCGGCTTCAGGGCGCGGCGCAACTCCCGTGCGGCGGCGGGCAGATCCGGGATGTGGTGCAGCACGGAGCCGAGCCAGGCCGCGTCGGCGCTCCCGTCCGGCACCGGCAGTGCGTCGGCACGGCCGTCCAGGGCCTCGATCCCGGATCCGCCGGCGGTCACGGGAACGACCGGGATCAGCGCGCGCATCGCCTCGGCGGGTTCGACCGCGACGACGTGGACGCCGAACCAGTCGTGCAGCGCGGCCGCGAATCCGCCGGTACCGGCGCCCACGTCGAGGACGGTCGTGCCGGGCGCGAGTCCGGCCGCCTCCTCGATCGCCGCCTGCCATGCGGCCAGCCCCGCGCGCGGGACCTCGCGGGCGAGTCGGTACTGCTCGGCGGTGGCGCGGTCGTACGAGATGCCGGTCATCGCGGTTCTCCCTGCGGACGGGGTGGGTGACGGGGGTGGGGTGGGTTCAGGTGCGTGCGGCCGCGCTCAGGTCCACAGCACCGCGATGAAGATGTTCACGGCGGTCAGGCCGCCCACCGCGCCGAAGGACACCGCGTCGACCTTCTCCTCGTCGCGCTTGACGTAGACCAGGCCCAGGATCACCAGCAGCACCACCAGCTTGATGCCGAGCTTCACGTTGCTCGGGTGCCGGCCGTCGGCGTGCGAGAGGCCGACCAGGGTCACGCCAGTGACCAGCATCGTCGCGGCGCCGTAGAGCATGCCGGGGACGAACCTGGGCTCGGCGCTGCCGCGGCCCATCGCCTTGAGCTGGGTGAGGAAGCCGCCCAGCAGCGCCGCGATGCCGATGATGTGCAGCCCGACAAACACATTGATGAGGGTGTCCATGGGCGGGACCCTACGGCGCGTAGCACACAGGACCCCGGGCGGGGTGCCCGATCGCGGGCATCGGTCGGCCGGCGCCGCGATGCGGGCGGGTCACCCGTCGAACGGCGGTCGGATCCGGTCGGTCACGGCGGAAAGGGGTCAGTCCCGAACACCCGGCCCGTGCGCCCCCGGGCGCAGGTTTAGCGTCCTTGGCGGTGGCCGATCCCATCGCCGTCGACACGCTCGCGGCGCGGTCGCCTCCACCGAAGTCCGGTGGCGCCGCGTCCCCCCGTGCGCGGTGCCGCCGGGCCTCCCTGCCGAAGGAGTGTCGGCCGCATGGCCTCGCACAGTCGCCACAGTCGCCGCCCGGCCGATCGCATCACCCGGCCGCCCCTCACCTCCCGGACCACCGCCCGCGCGGCGCTGTCGCTGGCCCTCGTCTCGGCCGCCTCCGTCAGCCTGCTCGGCAGGACCGCGCAGGCCGAGCCGGGACCGGCCGCCCCCGCCGACTCCGCGGACACGGCCGGCTCCGACGGCGCGCCCGGCGCGCCCGGATCGGTCGCGCAGGTCAGGGCCGAGGTCGACGCGCTGTACCGGAAGGCGGAGGCCGCCACGCAGCAGTACGACGGCGCGCGGCAGAAGGCCGACGCGGCCCGCTCGGCGGTCACCGACCTCCAGGCCGAACTCGCCCGCAAGACCGCCGGGATGAACGCGACCCGCGACGAACTGGGCGGGATCGCGGCCGCGCAGTACCGCTCGGGCACGCTGGACCCGACCCTCCAACTCGCCCTGAGCTCCTCCCCCGAGACATATCTCGACCAGATCGGCGCGCTCGACCGGATCGGCGACCGGCAGGCGGCAGCACTCGCGCGGCTCGCCGGGCAGCGGCGCGACATCGAGCAGACCCGCGCCGAGGCGGACGGCAAGCTGGCCTCGCTCAAGGCCGCGCAGACCACGCTCGCCTCCCGGAAGCACACCGTGCAGTCCGAACTGCGGCGGGCCCAGGCGCTGCTGGCCTCCCTCACCCCTGCGCAGCGCGCCACCGTCGACCCCCCGGACGGCACGGACATCGCGCTCAGCGACGCGGCCGCCACCCGCGGCACGTCCCGCACCCCGCTCGGCACCGACGCCGCGCCCTCCGCACGCGCCGCCCGTGCCGTCGCCTTCGCCTACCGGGCCATCGGCCTGCCCTACGTCTGGGGCGCCACCGGTCCTGGCGCGTACGACTGCTCCGGGCTCACCCAGGCGGCGTGGAAGGCCGCGGGGGTCTCGCTGCCGCGCACCACCTACACCCAGATCAACGCCGGCACGCGGGTCGGAGAGTCCGAACTGCGCCCGGGCGACCTGGTCTTCTTCTACTCCGGCATCTCCCACGTCGGCCTCTACATCGGCCACGGCGAGATGATCCACGCCCCGCACCCGGGCGCCCCGGTCCAGATCGCCCCCGTCTCGGAGATGCCCTTCGCGGGCGCGACCCGCCCGGCCTGAGACCGCCCTTCGATCCGGCTCGGCCCGCACCCGGGCGGCACCTGGGCACGGCCACGTCGTACCGCTCCGCCACGGGGCGGAGCAGGTCAGCGCAGGGTGACGCGGGTGGGGCCGTTGAAGCTCGACAGGGACATCACCGTGGCCGGGGTGCGCAGGCCGTCGTGGGACGCGAAGAGGGCGCGGGCCTCGTCGAACGGCACGTCGCCGCAGGTGGCGCGGGCGGCGAGGTCGTAGAGGTCGCGGATGTCGTCGGTCATCGCTCCGTCGTCGCCCGCCCCGATGCCCCAGACGTCCCAGAGCAGGGTCTCGACCTTGTTCAGGGCCGCCAGGTCGAGCCGGATGTTGCCGGCCACGAAGAACTCCCCCACCATCGGCCCCTCCGGCAGGTGCAGCCCGAAGGACTTCGGGTCGGCCTTGCCCGCGCGGATGAGCTGCCACGCCTCGCTCGCGACCAGGAACCGGTCCCTGGGCACGTCGGTCGGCTCGAACGGCATCGGGTACCACGCGGTGTCCGCTATCTGCGCGTCGGCCAGCAGCCAGCCGCGCTCGTCGTCCCAGTACTCGGTGACGACATGGTCGAAGTGGAAGCCGTCGTTCCCGAAGTAGGAGGCGAACCCGGAGCGGAGCCGGGCCGGGATGCCGACGTGGCGCAGCAGGGAGACGTGCAGGAGGGTGAAGTCGCGGCAGATGCCGACGAAACGGTCCGCGAACTCCCGCCGCTCCACCAGCGGGGCGCCGTCGCGCTCCACCACGAGCCGCAGGATGTCGTCGACGTAGCGGGTCTCCGCGTCGCCGCGCATCCGGTCCTCGGCGATCGGCACCCCGAACTGCCCGCCCTCGACCCGGTGGATCATCACGTCCCGCACCACCCGGGCGAGCGCGCCGACGTCCCTGGGCAGATCGGTGTACCAGCCGACGAGCTCGCCGGGGTCGGAGAAGGTGCTCTGCGAGGTGTAGAAGCCGGCCACTTCGGGGGCGAGACGGTGTGCGGTCATGGTGGGGTCCCCTGCCTGCCGCACTCGGCCACCGCGTCGGCGGCCGGCGACGTAAGCGAACTGCGCGTCGGAGCACCCCACCGTGCCAAAACCCGGCCCGCACTGTCCAGGGTTTTGCGCGCGCCGGCCGCCAGGACCGAACACGGCGGGGCCGCCCGTGCGTTGCCCGCTGTCGCGAGTGCACGGGCGGCCCCGGTCGTACGGGCCGGCCGGTGGCGGGCCCCCCCGTCTCCGCAGGGAGCTCAGGACGGCTCGCGCGGACCGGATTCAGCCCGGTCCGGGCTCACTTGACGTCGACGTAGTCCCCCGCCGCGGTGGCGGCCGGGGTGGTCGAGGTGCCGGCGAACGTGTAGCGCCAGTAGCCGTCGACCGACGCCTTGTACGTGGTCTTCAGGTTGCCGTGGCTGTCCGTCTTCAGCGTCTTGAGCGTGGTGTAGGTGCTGCTGGTCTTCTTGCGGAACTGCAGCTTGACCGACTGGCCGGTGTAGCCCGCGTAGACGTGGGTGTCCCAGTTGGCGCGGCTGAGCTTGCCGGTGATGGTCACCGTCGCGCCCTTCTTCACCGGCTCGGGTGCCGCGTTCACGGTCAGCGTCGAGTAGCGCTGGAGGGCGGGTGCGGCCAGGCCGGTGTGGTCGGCCTCGCCGATCTTGCTCTCGTCCGGGTTGTCACCGTCCTGCCCGTTGAGCGCGACCGCCCAGGCCACCGAGTGCCAGCCCGTGCCCGGGTCGCTCAGGGTCAGGTCCTCACGCGGGTAGATGTCGATGGTCCCCTTGCAGCTCTCCACCGTGACCACACCGGTCGACGAGCTGGTGGAGGAGGTGACCGTGCAGGTCGGCGCGTTGTCGCCGTACAGGTCGTTGGCGGGGTCGGTCGCCGAGCCGCGGTAGAGGTCCACACCGGCGATGAAGTCGTCCGCGCTGACGTCGACGTCGGTGGCGGTGAGGGTGAAGCTGTAAGGGACGTGCACCGTGTTCGTCGTGCCGACGACCACGGCGGGCTTGCCGCTGTCGACCTTCACGTTCGAGAAGGCCACGGCGAGCTGGTACGGCTGGCCCGAGGCCGGCTCGGCGGCCGTGCCGCTGGTCCGGGCGCCGAACGTGGTCGCCGCCGATCGCGCGGTGCCTGCCGCCAGGCGGTGGGCGGCCGCCCAACCGTCCTGGGCAGAGGAGGTGCCGGTCGCCTGCGCGGCCGGGATCACGGCGGCAGTCAGGGCCAGGGCCCCCGAGACGACTGCGACAGCCGCGGTTGCGCGTATACGCATGGATTCTCCGCTTGAGCAGCGTCGGGGCGGCCGGCTGACCGGTCGCCGCGACGAGAGGAATCATGAGCCTGCTGGCTCGCCTCCCTTGACGGTCGAAAGAGGCCGCACGTTGCACATCCTGTGAAATTTCTGTGCGCGATCTGCGCCACAGTGACCCCGCCGCGTGATCCGCGGGAGGAGAAGGTCACGGTTCGGGGCATTCCGGCCACCGGCCGCCCCGCGGCGGCGTATTGTCGACGCTCGCCCGATGAGCCGAACCGACGGGAGTACGGCGATGCACGCCCTGACGGCGAGTTGGGAAGGCTGGATGGCGGCCTTCCAGCAGCACTACGACCGGTTGCCGGACACGGCGCCCGACGTGCGCTGCCCCAACTGCGGTGCCCGCAAGCTGAACCTGGCCTTCCAGGGCCTCTTCCCGGACCGGGTCGGCTACGCGTCCTTCTGGTGCGAGACCTGCCTGACCGGTATCCACCTCTCCCGCTGCCTGGTCCCCGAGGACGTCCCCATGGACTCCGTCCACACCCCGGTCGACCAGCGCACCGCCCGCGTCCCCAACTACAGCCTGGTCTGGCCGGCCGACGAGGACGGGTAGGGGCGCCGCCGGCCCCGGCAACGACCCGACCAGGCGCGTCGGACCAGGCGCGTCAGACCAGGCGGCGGGCGGTCGCCCAGCGGGTCAGCTCGTGGCGGTTGGACAGCTGGAGCTTGCGCAGCACCGCCGAGACGTGGGACTCGACGGTCTTCACCGAGATGAACAGCTGCTTGGCGATCTCCTTGTAGGCGTAGCCGCGGGCGATCAGCCGCAGCACCTCGCGCTCGCGCTGCGTGAGCCGGTCGAGGTCCTCGTCGACCGGCGGGGCGTCGGTGGAGGCGAACGCGTCGAGGACGAAGCCGGCCAGGCGGGGTGAGAACACCGCGTCGCCGTCGCGCACCCGGAAGATGGAGTTGACCAGGTCCGGCCCGGTGATGGTCTTGGTGACGTAGCCGCGCGCACCGCCGCGGATCACGCCGATCACGTCCTCGGCCGCGTCGGAGACCGACAGGGCGAGGAAGCGCACCGGCCGGTCCGGGTCGGCGCTGAGCGCGGCGCACCGCCGCAGCACCTCGACCCCGCCGCCGCCGGGCAGGTGGACGTCGAGCAGCACGACCTCCGGACGGGTGGCGGTGACCACGGCGACCGCCTGGTCGACGTCGGCCGCCTCGCCGACCACCTCGACCCCGGTCTCGTCGGTGGCGCCGATCTCCGCCTGCACCCCGGTGCGGAACATGCGGTGGTCGTCGACGAGGACCACCCGGACCCGTCGTTCGTCTCCCGTGGGCGTAGTCATGCCGCCGCCACCCTCTCCATCTCGAGTTCGACTTCCGTGCCGCCGCCGGGCGCGGCCCGCAGCCGGGCCTCACCGCCGTTGCGCCGCATCCGTCCGATGATCGATTCTCTTACGCCCATGCGGTCGTCGGGAACCTGGTCGAGGTCGAAACCCGCGCCGTGGTCGCGGACCGAGACGAACACCTTCGCCTCCTCGACCTCGGCGTAGACCTGGACCGCGCCCCCGTCGCCGCCGTACTTCGCCGCGTTGACCATCGCCTCGCGGGCGGCCTGCATCTGCGCGACCAGCCGGTCGTCGAGCGGGCAGTCCCCCACGCAGACCACCTCGACGGGCACGCCGTGCGCGTCCTCCACCTCCGCGGCGGCGGCGCGCACCGCGTCGGCGAGCGTGGTCGGCTCGTCGTCGCGGCCGGTGCCCTCGGGGCGGTACAGCCACGCGCGCAGCTCGCGCTCCTGGGCCCGGGCCAGCCGGGCCACCTCGCGCGGCTCCTCGGCGTGCCGCTGGATCAGCGTGAGGGTGTGCAGCACCGAGTCGTGCACGTGGGCGGCGACCTCGGCGCGCTCCTGGGCGCGGATGCGCATCAGGCGCTCCGCGGACAGGTCCTGCGTCATCCGCACCAGATACGGTCCGGCGATCAGCGCGACCCCGACGAGCACGGCGAGCGCGGCCTGGAGGATGCCGCCGACGTGGCTGCCCGAACCGCGCACCACGATGAAGCCGGTGACCCCCGCGATCACGAGAAAGATGCCGCCCGCGGCCCGTACCAGCGGCCAGAACCGCTTGCCGTGGCTCATCTCGACCCAGCGCGCCTTGCGGGCGTTGTCGGCCTGCCGCCACACCAGCGAGACGCCCAGGCCGATCACCAGCAGCGGCCACACCGCGCGGTTGGCGGCGCCGAGGTTGAAGTTGTCGACGAGGATGCCGGTGCCGGCCGCCAGCGCGATCAGGGCCATGATCTGGCCCTTGTCCGGACGCTTGCCCGCCAGCCAGGAACGGGCGTCCCGCGGCTCCTTCGCCTCGGAGACGCCGCCGACGCCGAGCGGCACGAAGAACCAGAACACCGCGTAGAGCAGGATGCCGATGCCGTTGAAGACCGCGAGCAGCACGAACAGCGCGCGCACCCACAGCACGGGCAGTCCGAGGTGGCCGGCCAGCCCGCGCGCCACGCCGCCGATCATCCGGCCCTCGGAACTGCGGTAGAGCTTGCGCACACCGGACGCGGCGGGGTCGGGCGGCGCGAGGAAGGACGCTCCGGTGACGCCGCCGGACGGTCCGGGGGGCGGGGGGCTGGCTGACATACACCGATCGTCACACAGGCGCGACCCCGGGGGCATCAGGGTGAACCCCCGAGGATCCGCGAGCGGACCCCCAGGGGGCCTCCGGGGCGGGATCAGGGTCGTACCAGGGTCCAGGCGGGTGCCGGTACCGCGGCGGACACGCGACCATGGTGGCTATGACCGACGAGCCCACCGACACGAGTGCGCCCCGGGACCGGGACCGCGACGAGGGCAGCCAGGCGACGCGGCCCCGGGACCGGGACCGCGACGAGGGCAGCCAGGCGACGCTGCCGCCCCCGCTCCCGACCGCGGCCGAGGTGCCGGGGCCGGCCGGCGCCCCCGGGAGCGACCGCGGTGCCGGTTCCGGCGCCGGATGGACCAAGGACGCGGGCCGGGCACGGGGCGACGCGAAGGGCAGCGCGAGGGACGGCGCGAAGGACGGCGACGGCGCCGAGACCGAGGGAAGCGCGGACGGCGGGCACCCCCCGCTCCGGCGCGGCCGCGGCAAGGACAAGGTGCTGGCCGGCGTCTGCCACAGCGCGGGCCGCTGGTTCGGCGTCGACCCGGTGATCTTCCGCATCGTGCTCGCGGTGCTCGCGCTGACCGGCGGCATCGGCCTGATCGTCTACGGCATGGGCTGGCTGGTCATCCCGCAGGAGGGCGAGGAGGAGAGCGAGGCGCACCGCCTGCTGTCCGGACGGATCGAGGGCGCGCCGCTGACCGCCGTCCTCATGACGCTGGTCGGCTGCGGCCTGTACGCGTCGATGCTCGACAACGGCGCCAACCAGGCGTTCTCGCTGATCCTGCTGGGCGCGACGGCCGCCGCCGTGTACTGGTCTCAGCAGCGCGGCCGGATACAGGCGGCCGGCGAGACCCCGCTGGTGGCCGCGAGCGCGGTCGCGGACGCCCCGCCGGCCGCGCAGGCCCCGCCGGAGCCCGGCAGCACCCCGTCCTGGTGGCGCGACTCGCTGACGAAGCCGGCGTACCTGTGGGGCCCGGACGACGGGCCGTACCAGGAGGCGGATCGGCAGGCCTGGCGGGAGCGGAAGCGGGCCACCCGCAAGGAGCGGCTGTGGCCGTTCGGGCTGGTGGCCTTCCTGCTGGCGGCGACGGCCGCGGCGGTGGGCACCTCGGTGTCCTTCCACCGGACGTCGGTGGGCGCGAGCGTGGAGATCGGGCTGTCCTCGGCGCTGGGCGTCTTCGGCGTGGCCTACCTGGTCGCGTCCTTCGCGGGACGGCCGCGCGGCGCCACCGCGTTCTGGTCGCTGCTGACCATCGCCGGGCTGATCGCCACCGCCTCGCTGCCCAAGAACCCGGAGGGCTGGACCAGCCACTGGACCCCGGCCACCGCGGCCGCGATCCAGCCGCTGTACGTCCGGGGCGTGGGCGACGGCGACCTCGACCTGCGGAGGACGGCCCTGCACGACCGCACCGTGAGCAGCCGGGTCAAGGTGAACCTGGGCGAGGCGGTGGTCCGGCTGCCACCGGACGCCACGGTCGTCCTGAACTACCACATCGGCGTCGGCGACGTGCTGCTGCCGGGACGGAGCGACAGCGGAGTGAACATCAAGGGCGGAGCGCACGACACCGAGGTCTACGGCCCGAAGCCGGGCATCCGGTCCACCGGGACGATCGAACTCACGGTCCGGGTCGGCGTCGGGGATCTGCGGGTGGTCCGGTGAAGCGGCACCGTTTCGAGCCGGCGGCCCTGGTGATGGGCCTGGTCCTGATCGGCCTGTCCGTGTCCTTCCTGCTGGACGCGACCGGGGTGTGGGACCTGTCCGACCGGAACGCCACGATCACCGCGGCGAGCTGCGGGCTCGGCCTGGTCCTGGTGACCGCGAGCCTCACGCAGGTGGTGCGGATCGTACGGGACGTCCGGAGGCGGCGGACTCCTCGACCGTAGCCGCGCCCGGACCGCCGCCGGACGCCGGAGCACCCGCGCCGACGTCGGCACCGGCCCGCCACTTCTTCACCAGCACGTCGAGCGACAGGTAGGGCGTGCCCGCCAGCACCATCGGCAGCCAGGCCATCAGGTAGGCCAGGTCGTTGCCGTAGTAGTAGGGCGTCGTGGACCAGCTCACCGTCAGCCACAGGCTCAGCGAGATCAGCGCGCCGCCGAGCGCGGCCACCCGGCCGAGCAGCCCGAAGAACACCCCGAGGCCGACCGCGAGTTCACCGAGGGCGATCGCGTACCCGAAGCCGTGCGGCGCCTTCAGGGCGAGGTCGACCATGGCCGGTATCGCCGCCGAGTCCCGGACGCCGTGCAGGGTCTGGAGCAGCGAGCCGTTCGCCGAGTCGGTGAAGAAGGTGTTGCTGGTCAGCTTGTCGATCCCGGCGTAGGTGAAGGTCACGCCGAGGAAGATCCGCAACGGCAGCAGCGCGTAGCGGCGTGCGGTGTCCCGCCACGTCTCGAGCATCGTGTCCCCGCTCTCCCGCCGCGCTTGGTGGGGTGGAAGTGGTCTTCCGATGCAGCGGCGTCACGCCGTCATACGTACACCAGGGCACTTCGACTCAACGCGGCGGGGTTTTCGCGGGACGGCCGCGCGGGAGGGCGGGCGGCGGGACGTGACCACCCCGCCGCCCGCGCGGCCGGCGCCCGCTCACTCCCACTCGATGGTGCCCGGCGGCTTGCTGGTGACGTCCAGCACGACCCGGTTGACCTCGGCGACCTCGTTGGTGATCCGGGTGGAGATCCGGGCGAGCACGTCGTACGGCAGCCGGGACCAGTCGGCGGTCATGGCGTCCTCGGAGGAGACCGGCCGCAGCACCACCGGGTGGCCGTAGGTGCGGCCGTCGCCCTGGACGCCGACCGAGCGGACGTCGGCGAGCAGCACCACCGGGCACTGCCAGATGTCGCGGTCGAGGCCGGCCGCGGTCAGCTCCTCGCGGGCGATGGCGTCGGCCTCGCGCAGCAGGTCGAGGCGCTCCTTGGTGACCTCGCCGACGATGCGGATGCCGAGGCCGGGACCGGGGAACGGCTGGCGCTGGACGATCTCGTCGGGCAGGCCGAGCTCCTGGCCGACCATCCGCACCTCGTCCTTGAAGAGCTTGCGCAGCGGCTCGACCAGGGCGAACTCGAGGTCCTCGGGCAGGCCGCCGACGTTGTGGTGCGACTTGATGTTGGCGGTGCCGGTGCCGCCGCCGGACTCCACCACGTCCGGGTAGAGGGTGCCCTGGACCAGGAACTCCACGGGCTGGTCGCCCGGCGCCTCGGCGACGATCTCGGCCTGCGCCTGCTCGAAGACCCGGATGAACTCCCGGCCGATGGTCTTGCGCTTCTGCTCCGGGTCGGACACCCCGGCGAGCGCGGTGAGGAACCGCTCGGAGGCGTCGACGACCTTCAGCCGGACCCCGGTCGCGGCCACGAAGTCCTTCTCGACCTGCTCGGTCTCGCCCTTGCGCATCAGGCCGTGGTCGACGTACACGCAGGTCAGCCGGTCGCCGATGGCGCGCTGCACCAGTGCGGCGGCGACCGCGGAGTCCACCCCGCCGGACAGCCCGCAGATCGCCCGCCGGTCGCCGACCTGCGCGCGGATCGCGGCGATCTGCTCGTCCACCACGTTGCTGGTGGTCCACGACGGTTGGATGCCGGCGCCGCGGTAGAGGAAGTGCTCCAGGATCTGCTGGCCGTGCGTGGTGTGCAGCACCTCGGGGTGGTACTGGACGCCGTACAGCCGCTTCTCGTCGTCCTCGAACGCGGCGACCGGCACGACGTCGGTGCTCGCGGTGACGGTGAAGCCGTCGGGGGCGGCCGAGCAGGCGTCGCCGTGCGACATCCAGACCGACTGCTGGGCGGGGGTGCCTTCGAACAGGGTGGAGCCGGGCTTGGACACGTCCAGGGCGGTCCGGCCGTACTCGCGGGCGCCGGAGTTGTCGACGGTGCCGCCGAGGGTGGTGGCCATCAGCTGGAAGCCGTAGCACATCCCGAACACCGGCACCCCGGCCTCGAAGATCGAGCGGTCCAGGCCGGGCGCGCCCGGCGCGTAGACGGACGACGGGCCGCCGGACAGGATGATCGCCCTCGGCCGCTTCGCCAGCATCTCGGCGACCGGCATGGAGGAGGGCACGATCTCGCTGTAGACCCGCGCCTCGCGCACCCGGCGGGCGATGAGCTGGGCGTACTGGGCGCCGAAGTCGACGACCAGGACGGTGTCGGTCTCGGGAGCGGGGTCGGCTGGGGTCGCTGAGGACACGGGCGGCCTTCCGGCGAGGGTTACGGGAGTATGCCGCCAGTCTACCCAGGGCGGCGGAACCTCCCGACCCTGCTCGGGCGCCCCCGGCACCGCGCTGGATACGGCCTTGCGCCCGCACCCGGTGGGTGGTCCATACTGGCGCCATGCACCAGTACACCTTCGCGTTTACCTATGGCACCGGCCGGTCCGGCTGCCATGGTCGCGTCGTGTGAGCTGACGCAAGCGACCTCCAGGCGCCCCGGGCCACTCGGCCCGGGGCGCCTGTCGCTTCCGGACCGGTGCCCGGGTCGTGACCGACGTGCCACCGACCCGAGGAGCAGACCGTGACCGACGCCCACCCCGAGCCCGTCCGCGCCCTTCCCGCCGACGCCCTGCCGGCAGCCGCAGCCGTTCCCGCCCCGGCCGCGCCGGACGACGCACCGCTGCCCTCCGCCGCCGAGCAGGTGATCGCCGAGGCACGGCAGCGTATCGACGCTCTCGACGGGCAGATCATCGAACTGGTCCGGCGCCGGGTCGAGATCTCCGGGGAGGTGCAGCGGGCCCGGATGGGAGCGGGCGGGCGGCGGCTGCACCTGGCCCGCGAGATGGAGGTGCTGCGGGTGTACGGCGATGCGCTCGGCCGGCCCGGTACCGCGCTGGCCATGACCCTGCTGGAGCTGGGGCGCGGCCGGGTGTGACGGTATGACCGGCCGCCGCACGCTTCCCCTTTCGAGGGGGATCACCCGAACGGCACGTGACCGGCCGACGGGCCCTTCGTTGGAGGAGGTGTCCGTGCCAGCCAGGGGCGGTAACCCAACACCACGCGTGGAAATGGACACCGCCTAGACGCAGCTGGGCGGGGTGTGAACCGGTGCGATGAGGCGGCCGCAGTGATGCGGCCGCCGTGGGACCTCGCATCGGCCCGAGTGGCCGGACGGCAGGGGACAGCAGCCCGGTCACGACTCTAAAGAGGCGGTCGGCTCCCGGGGACGCCCGGGACCGGCCGCTCTGCGAGTGACACATTACAGCGTGTTCAGGGCGTTTTGGGCACCTGCGGTGCCTCTTCCACCCGAGGCACGCGGGGTATCGGCAGCAGCGGAAGCCGCAGCGCGCCGAACGCGTCCGCCGGCACGGCCGGGGCGACGGGCTCGACCGCGGTGATCCTGCGGTACGCCTCGTCCTGGGCCGGCCGCGGGTCCGACTCCCCCTTGTTCGGCCACAGCGACATCGCCCGCTCGGCCTGCGCGGTGATCGTCAGCGAGGGGTTGACCCCCAGGTTCGCCGAGACCGCGGCACCGTCGACCACATGGATGCCCGGGTACCCGAACAGCCGGTGGTACGGGTCGATCACGCCGTGCTCGGCGTCCGCGCCGATCGGGCAGCCGCCCAGGAAGTGCGCGGTCATCGGCCGGTCGGTGGCCTCACCGATGTTGCTGCCCGCGAAGCCGTGGATCTCCTCGGCGATCAGCTCGGCGGCCCGCGCGCCCTCGGGGATGTGCACCGGGTTGGGGGCGCCGTGCCCCTGACGGGCGGTCAGCAGCCCTTTGCCCAGGCCCTTGTCCTTGCGGTAGGTGGTCAGCGAGTTGTCGCTGGTCTGCATCACCAGCCCGATGATCGTCCGTTCCGACCAGCGGAAGTTCGACAGCGAGCGCAGCCCGACCGCCGGGTGGCGCAGGTAGTTGACCGCGAACTCCGCCCAGCGCGGCAGCTTCCCGCGGTGCGGCGCGGCCATGATGGACAGGTTGCCCATCGCGTTCGAGCCGCGGCCGTAGCGGACCGGCTCGATGTGGGTGTGGTCGTTCGGGTGCACCGAGCTGGTGATGGCCACGCCCCGGGTGAAGTCCAGCGGGCGGTCCGGGTGGCGCTTGCGGTAGCGCGACGCGCTGGTCTGCGCGCCGACCAGCGCCTCGGAGTTGGTCCGGGTCAGCTCGCCCAGCCGGGGCGAGATCCGCGGCAGCCGGCCCGCGTCCCGCATGGTGTGCAGCAGGGTCTGCGTCCCGTAGGTGCCGGCCGCGACCACCACCTGGCGGGCGCGCAGCACGCCGCGGCCGCCCTTGCGGCGCCGGTCGGTGGGCACGGTCGTGACCCGGTAGCCCCCGGCGGGGTCGTCGGCCAGCTCGACGACGGTCGTCATCGCCCGGATCTCCGCGCCGGCCCGCTCCGCGAGGTGCAGGTAGTTCTCGTTGAGGGTGTTCTTCGCGCCGTGCCGGCAGCCCGTCATGCACTCCCCGCACTCGGTGCAGGCCCGCCGGGACGGCCCGGCCCCGCCGAAGTACGGGTCGGCGACCTCCTCGCCGGGCGCGGCGGTCGGCCCTGCGGCGCCCGCCTCCGGGTCCGCGCAGGCGTCCCGCCCGTCCCCGAAGAACACGCCGACCGGTGCCAGGTGGAAGCTGTCCCCCACCCCCATCTTCTCGGCGGCCGCCTTGAGATGGACGTCCGACGGTGTCGTGGTCGGGTTGAGCCGCACCCCCAGCATCCGCCTGGCCTGGTCGTAGTAGGGCGCCAGTTCCTGCTGCCAGTCGGTGATCGCGCCCCACTGCCGGTCCTGGAAGAACGCGGGCGGCGGGACGTACAGCGTGTTCGCGTAGTTCAGCGAGCCGCCGCCGACCCCCGCGCCGGCCAGCACCAGCACCTTGCCCAGTACGTGGATGCGCTGGATGCCGTAGAGGCCCAGCGAGGGTGCCCACAGGTAGTTGCGCACGTCCCACGAGTTCTTCGGCAGTTCCTCCCGGGCGAAGCGGCGGCCCGCCTCCAGCACGCCGACCCGGTAGCCCTTCTCGGTCAGCCGCAGCGCGGACACCGCCCCGCCGAAGCCCGATCCGACGACGATGACGTCGTAGTCGTAGCCGTCTTCCTGTGCCACCTGGTCCTCCGGGAGTCGCTGGTCGGGGGTGGGTCAGCGGATGCGCAGGCCCTTCATCAGCCGCAGCGACCGGTTGAGCAGGGTCGCGTAGCTCTCGTCGCTCAGGCCGAACGCCGGGCCCATCGGCAGCAGCCGCTGCGTCGCGACGGTCTGCGCCTCGGTGTACTTGAGGATGCCCTCCGAGCCGTGCCGGCGGCCGAGCCCGGAGTCCTTCATGCCTCCCATCGGCGCCCGCACGCTGCCGTAGGCCGCCGCGTACGCCTCGTTGACGTTGACGGTGCCGGAGCGCAGCCGGGCCGCGAGCGCGGTGCCGCGGCGGACGTCGCGGGTCCACACGCTGGCGTTGAGCCCGTACGCGCTGGCGTTGGCGCGCGCGACCGCCTCGTCCTCGTCGCGGAAGCGGTAGACGGACACCACCGGGCCGAAGGTCTCCTCGGCGCACACCGCCATCGGCGCCTCGACGCCCTCCAGCACCGTCGGCTCGTAGACGTACGGGCCGACGTCGGGGCGCGGGCGGCCACCGGTGAGCACCGTGGCGCCCTTCTCCCGGGCCTCCTCCACGTGCCGGGTGACCAGGGCGAGTTGGCGTTCGCCGACCAGCGAGCCCATGCCCGCCCCGTAGGCCAGCGCGGTGCCGAGCCGGATCTCCCGGGTCAGCGCGACGAACTTCGCGGTGAAGGCGTCGGCGACCGACTCGTGCACGAACACCCGCTCGATGGAGATGCACAGCTGCCCGGCCGAGGCGAAGCAGGCCCGCACCGCACCGGCCGCGGCGCGGTCCAGGTCGGCGTCGCGCAGCACCAGCAGGGCGTTCTTGCCACCGAGTTCGAGCGAGGCGCCGACCAGCCGGGCGGCCGCGCGCTGGGCGACCTCGCGGCCGGTGCGGGTGGAGCCGGTGAAGGAGACGTAGTCGGCGTGCTCGACCACGGCGGGGCCGACCACCGGGCCGTCCCCGATGACGATCTGCCAGACGTCCTCGGGCAGCCCGGCCTCGATGAACTGCCGGCGGGCCCACAGCGCGGTGAGCGCGGTCTCGGTGTCGGGCTTCATCACCACCGCGTTGCCGGCCGCGAAGGCGGGCAGGGCGTCGCCGACCGACAGCTCCAGCGGGTAGTTCCAGGGCGCGATCTGCCCGACCACCCCGCGCGGCTGGCGCAGTTCGAGCGCCTTGGTGAGGGTGGGCACGGCGCCGGTGTGCCGCTTCGGCCTGAGGTAGGAGGGCGCCTTGAAGCCGTAGTGCCGGGCGGACATCGCGACCACCTGGACCTCTTCGTGGGCGTGCAGCCTGGCCTTGCCGGTCTCCAGCTGGATGAGGTCCAGCACCTCGGCCTGCCGGGCGAGCACCAGGTCGTGGAAGCGCAGCAGCACCTTCGCGCGCTGCCGTGCGGGCGTCGCGGCCCAGCCGGCCTGCGCGGCGCGGGCCCGGCGGTACGCCTCGGCGACCTCGTCCGGGGTGGCCTCCGGCAGCTCGGCCAGCTGCTCGCCGGTCAGCGGGGTGTGGCTCGCGGTCCGGCCGGAGCCCACCACGCCCTGGGTCAGCCGGGCGACGAGTTCGGGGGTGACGACGTCCTGCGGACCGCGCGAGGTCGCGGGGCGCGGCGCGACGGGGTTGTCGGTGCTGCCGTCGACCAGGGAGGCACTGGGTGTCACGCTTTCCGGCGAATCCGTCATGCCGGTGAGGGTACGGCGGCCGGACCGCCGTGGATACCCATCAGTAGCCTTTTTCTCCATGACTTCTGCAACTACGCCAGCGTGCGGTGGCATCGTGACGGTTCGTGCAGGTCAGATCAGTCGAACAGGCGGCTGATTCGCCGGGCGGAGCGGATCGCGGGGTCAGCCCGCGCTGTAGGTCTGGACGGCCTTGTCGAACGCCTGCTGGACCGCGGCGCGTTGGCTGTCCAGGCCGGTGACCAGCACGATGTGGTACTTGCCGCCGATCAGGATGGCGAGGTTGCGCGCGTACACGCCCTGACCGCTGGAGTCGCGGTAGGTGTACTCGCCCTCGGCGGCCGGGTGGCCGTCGAGGGTCAGGGACTGCAGGCCCGACGCCGAGGACCAGGACGAGGCGCGGAAGTCGGCGAGTTCCGGCTCGTTGAGCTGGTAGGCGACCGGGTCGGTGCCGCGCGCGGACGACCTGTCCCGGCCGGGGACCACGGTGAGCTGGAGGTCGTCGCCGGCGTAGGTGACCTCGTCCTTCGAGTTGGCACCCGAGCGCTGCCAGCCCGTGTGCACCGCCACCGAGAAGCCCGCGGCGTCGCGCCGCAGCACGAAGTCGGGGCCGAGTGCCGGGCCGGACGGCGAGGTGGGCGGCTTGCTCGCCGGCTTGCCGGACGAACCGGCGGGCGGCTTGCTCGCGGTGGACGCCCCGGTGCTCGGTGCGGTCGAGGCGCCTGCGGACTTGCCGCCGCCGTTCTTGCCGTCGCCGGGGTGCGGCATCCCGGCCGGGAGGGTGCGGTCGGCGTGCGCGCCGTCGGAGGAGTCCTTGCGCTGCGGCAGGAACAGCAGGGCGTACGCCACCACGGCCGCGAGGATCACCAGCACCGCGATCAGCAGCCGCAGGCCGAGCCGGCGCGGCGAGTCCGAACTCCCGTCGGGACGCCGGTAGACGACGTCCTCCTCGTGGATGTGCGGGCGGGTGGCGGTGCGCGGGCCGCTGTGGGTGACGGTGGTCTGGTCGGGCACGGCGGGGCGGGCCGACTTGGCGGCCTTCGCCGGGCGGGCCGGCCTGGCGGGCAGGATCTGCTCCGTCGGCGCGTCCGGTGCGGCCACCGCCGAGGACATGCCGACGGCCTTACCCGGACCGGCCGGCCGAGCCTGCTTGGGCAGGCGGCCGGCCCTGGCCTGCTTGCCCCGGGCGTGCCGGCGATGCTGGGCGCCCGCGTCGGACTCGGCAGCGGCCTTCTTCCTGCGCCGCCGCACGAGTTCGCCCCGGCGCCGCTTGACCGGCAGCTTCGCCGGATCGGTGGGCACCTGCACGGTGCTGACGCCGAGGTCCGGCTCGGGCGCGGACCGGATCAGGGAGCGCAGCCAGCCGCCCAACTCCTCCGCCTCGGGCCGCTCCTCGGGATCCGGGCGCAGCAGCGACTCGACGATCGGGCGCAGCGGGCCGCACTCCTCGGCGAAGGCGGGCGGCTCGGCGCAGACCAGCTGGACGAGCTCGGCGGCGCTCTCCTCGGGGTAGGGCGGGTGGCCCTGCACGCTGCGGAACAGCAGGGAGCCGAGCGCCCACAGGTCGGCCGCCGGGCCGACCGGCGGGGACAGCCGCCAGTTCTCGTGGACTTCGTGCGCCTGCTCGGGCGCCCAGCGCTCGGTGACGGCGCCGACCACGGTGATGCGGTTCTGCCGGGCCCGCTCCTGTTCGAGCGCGGAGCGCGGGCCGTGCCAGTCGTCCCCTTCGCCGCCGCCGGCGAGCACCTGCTCGGGCAGCGGGTCGTACCCGCACAGCGCCTCCTGGGCGGCGCCCGCGGCCAGGCCGGCGAGCATCGCCCGGCCGTCGTCGCAGACCAGGACGGTACTCGCCGTGACGTTGCGGTGGGTCCAGCCGGTGGCGTGCAGGGCGCGCAGCGCGGTCAGCACGTCGGAGGCGACCTCGGCGGCGCGGTAGGCGTCCAGCGGCCGCTCGGCGAGTAACGCGGCCAGCGACCGGGCGGACACCAGTTCGCTCGCGATCCACAGGCTGCCGTCCTCGACGAATATGTCGAAGACCTGGACCAGGCGCGGGTGGTCGGGGATGGCCGCGGCGCTGCGGGCCGCCTCCAGGGCGCGCCGGGCGCTCTCGTCCAGCCCGTCGTCGCCGTCGCCCGAGGGCCTGCGCGACCCGTCGGACGCCTCGGACCCCTCGGCCGGCTCGGCACTGACCACCTCGGGCAGCAGCACCTGGTGGACCAGGACCTCCTGGCCGCTGTAGGTATCGAAGGCGCGGCTCTCGACGAGTTCGAACTCGTCGGCGGGCGGCCGGGGCAGCCGGTAGCGCTCAGCGAGCACGCGTCCCGCGTACTCCTCCACGGCGCCCCCCTTCCGGCCCGCCTGGTCGCTCATCCGCCGCACACCCCGAAACGGTCAGGCCCGTTCGGGTCCGGACACTTCCGACGGGAAGTCGGTCCGCATCCGGCTGCGGACAGTCCACACGTACTCACCTTACGTGCTCCGGCCCGCCTACTTGGCCGGTTTGAAGGTACTGAAGAACGTCGCGAGGTTGAGGCGGTTCGCTGCACTGGCCCACTCGCCGGCCGGAGTGGTGTACAGCAGCGCGTAGCCGTGCCCGGGGCCCGTCACCATGCCGCGGTTCAGGACATGTACCGCCTTACCCTGCTGCTGCCGGGTGTATTCCCAGTCGGCCGCGTCGTAGCCGCGGTACTGCGCCTTCGCGACCTTGATCTGGTGATAGCCGGGCATCTGCCCGGGCGCGGCGGCGGAGTCCTTCTGCCAGGTGCCGAGGGCGCTCTTGCCCGGGGAGTGCGTCCAGTCCACCAGCAAGGTCGCGGCGCCCGGGCCCTTGAAGCGCGAGCCGACGCCGTAGCCGTCGTCGCCGATCCGCCGCCAGCCCTTGGGAAGCGCTATCGAGAAGCCCTCGGAGTCCTTGTGGACGCTCCAGCCCGCCGGGAGCGCGGTCCCGGCGCCGGCCGCGGGGCGGGAGGCCGGCGCGGACGGCGCGGTGGCGGTACCGCCGGTGGCGGGCGAACTCCCCGCGTCCCCGGAGTTCTTGGCCTGCCCGGTGCCCCGGCCCTTGCCGGTGTCGTGCGTGGCGGTGCTCGGCGTGCTCCCCGCGGGGGTGCCGCCCTTCCCGTCGCCGCCCCCGCCGCCGGACTCGGCGATCGCGACGCCTATCACGGTGCCCAGCAGTGCCAGCACCACCGCGGCCACCACCAGCACCAGGGTGCGGCGCTGCAGCACGTCGTTCAGCGAGGCCCGCCGCGCGCCCGCCGGGGCACCCGGACCCGATCCGGCCCCGTCCTTGTCCCGCGGGTCGGCGGCCTTGCGCAGCGCCCGCAGCGCCTCGCGCGCCCTGGCCTGGTCGATAGCGGCCTTGCGGGCGGCCGGCGGCGCGTCGGTCGGGACGGGCTGGGGGTCGACCGGGCCCGTATCGGCGTGCGGGCCGCCGACCGTGGGCGGCATGCTCGGGATCGGCAGGGCGCGGGTCGGGTCGGGGGCCGGCTCGACCGGCACGTCCGGGGCGTCCACCACAGCGGTGAGCAGCCGGCGGGCGCCCGCGTCGTCCAGCCGCCGGTCCGGGTCCTTGTCCAGCAGCCCGGAGATCGCCTCGGCGAGCGGCCCGGAGACGCGCATCGGGCCGACCGGCTCGGTCATCACCGCGGTGAGGGTGGCGATCGCGGAGCCCTTGTCGTAGGGCGGGTGGCCCTCGACGGAGGCGAACAGCAGGGCGCCGAGCGACCACAGGTCCGCGGGTGGGCCGGGCTTCTGCCCGCGGGCCCGCTCGGGCGAGATGTACGACGGCGCGCCGACGAGCATGCCGGTGGAGGTCACCGACGGGTCGCCGTCGATCTGGGCGATGCCGAAGTCGCCGAGGACGACCCGCCCGCCCCCGGTCGCCGGCTCCTCGTCGTCACGGGCCCCGGCGTCCGCGAGCAGCACGTTGGACGGCTTCACATCGCGATGCAGGATGCCCTCCGCGTGGGCGGCCTTGAGCACGTCGAGCAGCACCAGGCCGACCTCGGCGGCTCGCCGGGGGGTGAGCGGGCCGTCCTCGCGGATCGCGTCGGCGAGCGACCGGCCCTCGACCAGTTCCATGACGATCCATGGCCGGTCGTCCTCCTTGACGACGTCGAAGACCGTGATCGCGCCGGTGTTCCGGATGCGCGCGGTGGCCTTGGCCTCGCGCAGCGTCCGGGTCACCAGGCGGCGCTTCTCGTCGTCGTCGACGTTGCCGGGGAAGCGCAGTTCCTTCACGGCGACGCTGCGGCCCAGCGTCTCGTCGACGGCGCGCCACACGGTTCCCATGCCGCCCTTGCCGAGCACGCTTTCGAGGCGGTACCGGTCGGCGAGCACGCGTCCGTCGGTACCTTCGACCTCGCTCATGGAATTCCTCTGTCGTGTCTTCCGGGTGTGTCTGCCGGCTGCCGGGGAGTGCGGGCGCGCGTCTGTGCCGGTGCGGCCCGCGCCCGGCAGGCCGCCAACGGCGGTGCCGGCGGCGGTTGTCGGGCGGTTCCGCTACCCATCATCCCCGAACGGGGAAGGTGGTTGCGAATTCGACCGGTCAGGGGTTGAGCCGGAATCCGGCGACGGCGTTGTCGAACACCGGCAGCCACTGCTCCCACTGTTCCAGCGGGGCCGACAGGTAGATGGCGTACTCGGTGCCGCCGGGCCGGCCGAAGCCGAGGTCGATGGCCCGCCAGCTGCGGACCTTGCCCTTGAAGGTGAACCTCCACAGCGCGGCCTTCTCGCCGAAGGCCGTCGTCCGGTCCATCCGCTCGCGGTGGTAACTGGGACCGACCTGTTGCTCGGTCTGCGGCTCCAGTTCCTCGAAGTGTTCGAGCGGGTCGGTGCTGGCGAAGTCCAGCGCGTCGACCTGAAGATCCACCAGTCCGCTGGGATCGACCCAGTCGACCATGTCGCCGCCCTGGGACACCTTCCGGTTCCAGCCCTTGGGCACCGGCACCGCGTACTTCTCCTTGGCCCGCTCGTCCAGCACGTAGCCGTCGGGGAGCGGCGGCGGGGAGGACGGCGCGGTGCTCGGGGTGGTGGGTGAGGGGTCGGCCGTGGCGCTGGGCGGCGGGGTGGTCCCGGTCGGACCGCCGGTGGGCCCGCCGTCGGAGGCGGAGTCGTCGTGGCTGCCGAGGTCGTGGGCGGCGAACAGCGCGCCGGCGGCGAGCACGGCCAGGCCCACCACGGCGGCGATCCAGGGCCCCACCCGGCGCCGGCGTCCACCGGCGTCACGGTGCGGCGCGGCGTGCGTACCGGCCGGCACGGGGTGCGAGCCGCCCGGTGCGCCGGGCCCGCCGTCCGGCGAGACCTGGCCGTATCCGGCGGCCTCACCCGGGCCGCCTGCGCCCTGGCCGGGCTCGGCCGGCGTGCCGCCGTAGGGCGGGACCCGGGTGGTGGTGGTCCGGCCGGGCGGTGACTCGAAGCGGCTGCGGTCCACCGCCGCGGTGTCCAGCTCCGAGGCCGGCAGCCGCAGCATCCGCTCGGCGTCCTCGGCGGACAGCCGCTCCGCCGGTTCCTTGGCGAGCAGCCCGCCGATCACGTCGGCGATCGCCCCGGCGTGGGCGGGCGGCCGGACGGGCTCCTCGGCGATCGCGTACGCGGTCTCGATCGCGGTGGGGCGGCGGAAGGGCGAGGCGCCCTCGACCGCCTGGTACAGGGTCGCGCCCAGCGCCCACAGGTCCGACTCGGGCCCGGGCAGGGCGCCCCGTATCCGCTCCGGACTCAGGAAGTCGATGGAGCCGATGAGTTCGCCGGTGCGGGTCAGCGTCGAGGTGCCGGACGCCTGCGCGATACCGAAGTCGGTGAGGACGATCCGGGAGTCCTCGCCGAGCAGCACGTTGCCGGGCTTGACGTCCCGGTGCAGCACCCCGGCGCGGTGCGCGGCGCGCAGCGCGGCGACCATGCCGCGGCCGACCCGGGCGGCCTCGGCCGGGTCCAAGGGGCCCTGCTGCTTGAGGCGTTCGCCGAGGGTGACCGAGGGGACGTACTCCATCACGATGGAGGGCAGCCCGGCGTCGTCGACCACGTCGTGCACCACCACCACGTTGGGGTGGCTGATCCGCGCGGCGGCCCGGGCCTCGCGCCGGGTGCGCTCGAAGAGGGTGGCGAGTTCCTCGTCGTCCATGTGCGGCTGCGGTGGGTGCAACTTCTTCACGGCGACCTGGCGGCCGAGGAGTTCGTCCTCGGCCAGCCACACCGTGCCCATCCCACCCCGGCCGACGCGTTCGAGCAGCCGGTAGCGGCCTGCGACGAGCCGCCCTTCGTCGCTGTGTCCCGCCCCGTCCATTTCGTGCCCTTCCGATCCCCCGCCGGCGCGTCAGGTGTCGCCCCAAGGCGACGGCGCCTAGAGGGGAACGATATCCGGAGCGCCCAACCGGGCTGCGTCCGCGGTCTGGTCATCGGGCTGGAGCTGCGATTCGCGCTCGGCCTCCACCCGCTTCTCGTAGTACTCGACCTCCTTGTCGATCTGCCCCTGGTCCCAGCCCAGGACCGGTGCGATCAGTTCCGCGGCCAGCCGCGCGGAGCGGGAGCCGCGGTCGAAGGTCTCGATGGAGATGCGCGTCCTGCGGGTCAGCACGTCCTCCAGGTGACGCGCCCCCTCGCTCTTCGCCGCGTAGACGATCTCGGCGCGCAGGTAGTCGTCGGCGGCCGGCAGCGGCTCGCCGAGCGAGGGGTCCTCGGCGATCAGCGCCAGTACCTCCTCGGCGAGGGTGCCGTACCGGTTGAGCAGGTGCTCGATCCGTGCGACGTGCACGCCGGTACGGGCCGAGGTGGCGGCCCGGCCGTTCCACAGCGCCTGGTAGCCCTCGGCGCCCAGCAGCGGCACGTCCTCGGTGCAGCACGGGGCGACCTTGCGGTCCAGGCCGTGCACGGCCTCGTCGACGGCGTCCTTGGCCATCACCCGGTAGGTGGTGTACTTGCCGCCGGCGACCACCACGAGGCCCGGCAGCGGGTGGGCCACGGTGTGCTCGCGGGACAGCTTGCTGGTCGCGTCGGACTCGCCGGCCAGCAGCGGCCGCAGCCCCGCGTACACACCTTGGACGTCGTCCCTGGTCAGCGGGGTGGTCAGCACCGAGTTCACATGTTCGAGGACGTAGTCGATGTCGGCGCTGGACGCGGCCGGGTGCGACTTGTCGAGGTCCCAGTCGGTGTCGGTGGTGCCGACGATCCAGTGCCGGCCCCAGGGGATGACGAACAGCACGCTCTTCTCGGTGCGCAGGATCAGCCCGGTGGTGGAGTGGATGCGGTCCTTCGGCACGACCAGGTGGATGCCCTTGGAGGCGCGGACGTGGAACTGGCCGCGCTCGCCGATCAGGGACTGCGTGTCGTCGGTGAACACGCCGGTGGAGTTGACCACTTGGCGGGCCCTGATCTCGTACTCGCCGCCCGCCTCCAGGTCCTCCACCGTGGCGCCGACCACCCGCTCGCCCTCGCGCAGGAAGCCGGTGACGCGGGCCTGGTTGGCCACCACGGCGCCGTAGGAGGCCGCGGTGCGCACCAGCGTCATCACCAGCCGGGCGTCGTCGACCTGGGCGTCGTAGTACTGCAGGGCGCCGACCAGGGCGTCCTTGCGCAGCGCGGGGGCGACCCGCAGCGCGTGCTTGCGGCTGAGGTGGCGGTGCAGGGGCAGGCCGCGGCCGTGCCCGGAGGAGAACGACATCGCGTCGTAGAGCGCCACGCCGGAGCCCACGTAGAGCCGCTCCCAGCCCTTGTGCTCCAGCGGGTAGAGGAACGGCACCGGCTTGACCAGGTGCGGCGCCAGCCGGTCCAGCAGCAGGCCGCGCTCCTTCAACGCCTCCCTGACCAGGGCGAAGTCCAGCATCTCCAGATAGCGCAGGCCGCCGTGGATGAGTTTGCTCGACCGGCTCGACGTGCCGGAGGCCCAGTCGCGGGCCTCGACCAGACCGACGGTCAGGCCGCGGGTGGCGGCGTCCAGCGCGGTGCCCGCGCCGACCACGCCGCCGCCCACGACCAGGATGTCCAGTTCGTGCTCGGCCATTCGGGCGAGGGCCTGGGCCCTTTCTTCCGGGCCGAGTGATGTCGTACGCATCCGTGCCTCCGTAACCGCGTCGATACGGTGCTGATCGGTGGAGCTCGGTGTCGCCTGGGCGGCGGTCGCTCGGTCGTCGTTCCGGGGTGCGGTGACGCCCCCTCCCTCGCGCTCCTCCCTCTCGATAGTGACCGCACCGGCGCCGACCGGCCAGTGCTGCCCGGCGCGCCGAGTGGTCATATCAGTCAATTGTCTGGTTAGCCTGTTTTAAAGCCATCTGTGAGCCCATTCGTGCGACTCACCGAGGTCGGCTCCAGGGAGAGGACCCGCCACCATGCCCGCAGACCTCGCCGTACTCGGACTGGGCCACGCCGGTCTCCCCCTCGCGCAGGCGGCCACCGCCGCCGGCATCGGCACCATCGGATACGACCCCGATCCGGCCGCCGCGGCGGACATCAACGCCGGCCGGGTGCCGCCGGGCACCCTGGCCGCGGCGGAACTGCGCCGGATGCTGGCCGGCGGCTTCCGCGCGACCAGTGACCCGGCGGTGCTCGGCCGGGTCAGGACCGCTGTGATCTGCGCGCCTACCCCGCTCGGCGAGGACCACGCGCTCGACCTGACGGCGGTCGGCACCGCCGCCCGCGCGCTCGCCCGGCACCTGCGCCCGCACACCACCGTCGTCCTGGAGTCGGCGGTGCACCCGGGGACCACCGAGGAGTACCTGCGGCCGCTGATCGAGGCCGGCGGGCTGCGGGCCGGCCGCGACTTCCACCTCGCCTACTCCCCCGGCCGGCTCGACCCCGGCAACCGCGACTTCGGCCCGGCCCAGATCCCCAAGGTGGTCGGCGGCCTCACCCCCGCCTGCACCGAGGCCGCCGCCGCCTTCTACGGCCGGTTCAGCGAGCGGGTGGTCCGGGCCCGCGGCCCGCGCGAGGCCGAGGCGGTCAAGCTGCTGGAGACCAACTACCGGCACGTCAACATCGCCTTCGCCAACGAGATGGCGGTCTACTGCCACGACCTCGGCGTGGACCTGTGGGACGTGATCCGCTGCGCGGAGACCAAGCCGTTCGGCTTCCAGGCGTTCCGCCCCGGTCCCGGCGTCGGCGGCCACGCGGTGCCCCTCGACCCCAACGCCGCCCCGCACTTCCCCACCCGCACCGGCAGCGGCCGCCCGCGCACCCCGGGCCACCCGCTGCGCATGGTCGAACTCGCCCAGGAGGTCAACGGCCGGATGCCGCGCTACGTGGTGCAGCGTGCCGCGGCCCTGCTCAACGAGCACGGCAAGTCGCTGCGCGGCGCCCGGGTGCTGCTGCTGGGGGTCACCTACAAGGCGGACGTCGCCGACCAGGAGGGGGCGCCGGCCCGGGAGATCGGCACCCGGCTGATGGAGCTGGGCGCCCAACTCGGCTACCACGACCCGTACGTGCCGCAATGGCGCGTTCTCGACCATCCGGTGCCGCGCGCGGACTCGCTCTGGGAGGCGGCGGCCGACGCCGACCTGACGCTGCTTCTGCAGCACCACCGCACGTACGACCTCCAGGGCCTGGCGGTCAAGGCCCAACTCCTGCTGGACACCCGGGGTGCGACCCCCGCGGGAGCAGCGGCACGGCTCTGAGGGGGACCAACGGGCCCGGTGGGGCAGGGGTTGTGTGCGCGTGTCGTGGTCCTGTAACGAGCAGATGAAGCATCTTGTCCGATTGTCGTTCCCCCCTGCTAGATTTCGGCGTCACCTCTTCGCACGGACGCAACCTTGTGCGATACCCATTTCCGTCCCCGGGGGAACTTCATGAGCGCCAACTTCCCACCACCCCAACAGCCTTCCGGCCAGAACCCGTTCGCCCAGCAGCCGGCTGGAACCCCGTACGGCTACGGCCAGCCGCAGAACCCCTACGGCGCTCCCCAGGCCGCACCGGCCTTCAACCCGAACGCCTACCCGCCGCCGGCGGCCGCCCAGTACCGCGACAACGTGGGCCTGGGCATCGTGGCCGGCGTGGTCGTCGCCATCGTCGCGGCCCTCGCCTACGGCGGCCTGCTGCGCGCCATGGCCAAGAGCGACGGCACCACCACCGAGTTCCGCTACGCCGCGCTCGCGGTCGGCGCGCTGATCGGTGTCGTGATGGGCAAGGTCGGCGGGCGCAACATCGCGCTGCCCTGCGTGGCGATCGTGCTCGCCCTGCTCTCGGTGATGTTCGGCGAGATCTTCGGCGGCGCGCTGATCATCAGTCACTTCGTGAGCCAGCAGGGCGGGGACCTCTCCGTCAGCCAGCTGATGTTCCACCACTTCGGCACGCTGTTCAAGGCGTGGAAGTCGGACTTCGGCGCGATGCGGGTCTTCTTCCTGGTGTTCGCGGGGATCGCCGCGTTCGGCCTGGCGAAGCGCCTCGGCGAGAGCTGAGCCGCGCACCCGAGCACACGACGAAGGGGCCCGTACCGCAGTTCCCTGCGGTACGGGCCCCTTCGCGCGGGCTGCGGGCTCTCCGCTCAGCGGTGGTGGGTCGGCGAGACCGTGACCTCGACGCGCTGGAACTCCTTCAGGTCCGAGTAGCCGGTGGTGGCCATCGAGCGGCGCAGGGCGCCGAAGAAGTTCATCGAGCCGTCGGGGGCGTGCGACGGGCCCAGCAGGATGTCCTGGGTGGTCCCGGCGGTGCCGAGGTTCATCCGCTTGCCGCGCGGCAGTTCGGTGTTGACCGCCTCCATGCCCCAGTGGAAGCCGCGGCCCGGCGCGTCGGTGGCGCGTGCCAGCGGCGAGCCCATCATCACCGCGTCCGCGCCGCACGCGATCGCCTTCGGCAGGTCGCCGCTGGCGCCGAAGCCGCCGTCCGCGATGACGTGCACGTACCGGCCGCCGGACTCGTCCATGTAGTCACGCCGGGCCGCCGACACGTCCGCGACGGCGGTCGCCATCGGCACCTGGATGCCCAGCACGTTCCGCGTGGTGTGCGCGGCGCCGCCGCCGAAGCCCACCAGCACGCCGGCGGCGCCGGTCCGCATCAGGTGCAGGGCCGCGGTGTACGTGGCGCAGCCGCCGACGATCACCGGCACGTCGAGTTCGTAGATGAACTGCTTCAGGTTCAGCGGCTCGTGCGACCCGCTGACGTGCTCGGCCGACACCGTGGTGCCGCGGATCACGAACAGGTCGACGCCCGCGTCCACCACGGCCTTGGAGAACTGCGCGGTGCGCTGCGGCGACAGCGCCGCCGCGGTGGTCACCCCGGCGTCGCGCACCTCCTTGATCCGCTGGCCGATCAGCTCCTCGCGGATCGGCGCGGCGTAGATCTCCTGCAGCCGGGCGGTGGCCCGCGAGTCGTCGACCTCGGCGATCTCCGCGAGCAGCGGCTCAGGGTCGTCGTACCGCGTCCACAGGCCCTCCAGGTTCAGCACCCCGAGGCCACCCAGGTTGCCGATCCTGATCGCCGTCTCCGGGGACACCACGGAGTCCATCGGCGCGGCCAGGAACGGCAGCTCGAACCGGTAGGCGTCGATCTGCCACGCGATCGAGACCTCCTTGGGATCGCGGGTCCGCCGGCTGGGCACCACGGCGATGTCGTCGAACGCATACGCCCTGCGGCCCCGCTTGCCCCGCCCGATCTCGATCTCAGTCACGTCTACGCCTCTCTGTCCGTCCTGCGCACACCAGTATGGCGGGTCCGTCCGGGGTGCCCCGTCACGTATGGACCCGGACCTTGCGGTCCGCCGTGGCTTGTCGCGCAGTTCCCCGCGCCCCTGGTTCGTGCCGCTCCTTCCGCGAAAAGAGGGTCACCAACCGAGACCAACCACGGCGGACCGCAAGGTCCGGGCACATCCGCAACCAGGCGACCCGGGCGGACCCGCGCGGCTCTAGCCGTGGTAGTTCGGGGCCTCGACCGTCATCTGGATGTCGTGCGGGTGGGACTCCTTGAGCCCAGCGGCAGTGATCCGCACGAACCGCCCCTTGGACTCCATCTCGGAGATGGTCCCCGCGCCCACGTACCCCATGGTCTGGCGCAGACCGCCGACGAGCTGGTGCAGGACCGCGGACAGCGGGCCGCGGTAGGCGACCTGACCCTCGACGCCCTCGGGAACGAGCTTGTCGTCGGAGGAGACCTCGGCCTGGAAGTAGCGGTCCTTGGAGTAGGAACGCCCCTGCCCCCGGGACTGCATCGCGCCGAGCGAACCCATCCCGCGGTAGGACTTGAACTGCTTGCCGTTGATGAAGAGCAGCTCGCCCGGGGACTCCTCGCACCCGGCCAGCAGGCTGCCGAGCATGACGCTGCTCGCACCCGCGGCCAGCGCCTTGCCGATGTCGCCGCTGTACTGGAGGCCGCCGTCGCCGATCACCGGGACCCCGGCGTCGATGCAGACCTGCGCGGCCTCGTAGATCGCCGTGACCTGGGGGACGCCGATGCCGGCGACCACCCTGGTGGTGCAGATGGAGCCGGGGCCGACCCCGACCTTGACGCCGTCGACGCCCGCGTCCAGCAGCGCCTTCGCACCGTCGCGGGTGGCGATGTTGCCACCGACCACGTCGACCTGGACGCTGGACTTGATCTTCGCCATCCAGTCCAGCGCGTTGCTGTTGTGCCCGTGGGAGGTGTCGACCACCAGGAAGTCGACGCCGGCGCCGGCCAGCGCCTGGGCCCGGTCGAGTGCCTCGGGGCTGGCGCCGACGGCCGCGCCGACCAGCAGCCGGCCCTCGGCGTCCTTCGCCGCGTTCGGGTACTGCTCGGCCTTGACGAAGTCCTTGACGGTGATCAGGCCCTGGAGCCGGCCCTCGTCGTCGACCAGCGGCAGCTTCTCGATCTTGTGCCGGCGCAGCAGCGCCATCGCGTCGGAGCCGGAGATGCCGACCTTGCCGGTGACCAGCGGCATCGGGGTCATGACCTCGCGGACCTGGCGGCCCCGGTCGGACTCGAAGGCCATGTCGCGGTTGGTGACGATACCGAGCAGGCGCCCGGCCTCGTCGGTGACCGGCACGCCGCTGATCCGGAACCGGGCGCACAGCGCGTCGGCCTCGCCGAGGGTCGCGTCGGGCCGGACCGTGATCGGGTCGGTGACCATGCCGGACTCGGAGCGCTTCACCAGGTCGACCTGGCTGACCTGGTCCTCGACCGAGAGGTTGCGGTGCAGCACGCCGACGCCGCCCTGGCGGGCCATCGCGATCGCCATCCGCGCCTCGGTGACCTTGTCCATGGCCGCGGAGAGCAGGGGGATGTTCACCCGGACGTTCCGCGAGATGAGGGACGAGGTGTCCACTTGGTGCGGCAGCACGGAGGACGCCCCCGGGAGCAGCAGCACATCGTCGTAGGTGAGCCCGAGCGTGGCGAACTTCTCGGCTACTCCGTCGGCGTTCAGCGACATGACACCTTCCCGAATGGTCTTGCCCGGCGAGTTTTTCAATGGTAGTGGCTTCGCCGCTATTCCCCCGACCGCCCGGAGGCGCCCGGACTGTCGGTTTCGCCACCACGACCCGCCGAGCCGTCGCACCCGCCGGCGGCACCCTCGGTGCCGCGGCGGCTACGCGCTCAGGCCGGGGGCGTTCTGCTCGGCGGAGACCGCGCCGGACTCCTCGGCGATCGCCCGCAGCCGGGTCAGCGCGCGGTGCTGGGCGACCCGGACGGCGCCCGGCGACATGCCCAGCACCTGCCCGGTCTCCTCCGCGCTCAGGCCCACCGCGACCCGCAGCAGGACCAGCTCGCGCAGGTGGTCGGGCAGCCGGGCCAGCAGCGTACGGGCCCACGCGGCATCGCTGTTGAGCAGCGCGCGCTCCTCGGGGCCCAGCGAGTCGTCGGGCTTCTCCGGCATCTCGTCGGAGGGCACCGCGGTGCTGCCGGGGCCGCGCATCGCGGCCCGCTGGAGATCGGCGATCTTGTGGGCGGCGATGGACACCACGAACGCCTCGAACGGGCGCCCCAGGTCGCGGTAGCGGGGCAGCGCGCACAGCACCGCGAGGCAGACCTCCTGGGCGAGGTCGTCCACGAAGTGCCGGGCGTCACCGGGCAGACGGGACAGCCTCGTGCGGCAGTAGCGCTCGGCGAGCGGATGGACGGCGGCGAGCAGATCGTGTGTGGCCCGCTGGTCCCCGTCGACCGCGCGACGAACGAGGGCACCGATCGCCGGGGGGTCGTCGTCACGCATCCACCCATGGTGCCTCGCCGCCGGACGATTCGCCGCATCGCGTCCGTACTTCTGCACCGAAGCGTTATGCGGCCCGCCCGGCTCGGCCCCCGCCGGAGCCGCCGCTGCCGCCGGCACCGCGGCCGGTGAAGTGCCCGACGCCACAACGGGCGCGGCATCCGGCGCGGCATCCGGGACGGCACCGCGGCCCGATCCGGCGCCCGTGCCGCGCGCCGCGGCCGGCGTGCCGGCACGCGTCGCGGGGCGGGCATCCCGCACCGCGTCGCGCCCGCCCTCCGCACCGGGCGCGGACGCGGACAACCGGGTCCGCGTGCCCACCGTCGTCATCTCGGCCATACCCGGCCCCCACCGATCCCCGAGGAAGTCCATACGTCAAGCATGCGTCCTCCCCCGGGAAACCGAGGACCCGTCGGCCACTTCGGGCCGCTCCCGCGGGAGTTCCGCGGGAGTCCGCCCTGGTCGGCCGGGGGTCGGGGCGCGCGGGTGGAACCAGCGGCGTGCACCGGGGAACGGTCCTAGCGGACCAGGCCCCAGCGGAAGCCGAGCGCGACCGCGTGCGCCCGGTCCGAGGCGCCGAGCTTCTTGAACAGCCGTCTGGCGTGCGTCTTGACGGTGTCCTCGGACAGGAACAGCTCGCGCCCGATCTCCGCGTTGGAGCGGCCGTGACTCATCCCCTCCAGCACCTGGATCTCGCGGGCGGTCAGGGTGGGCGCGGCGCCCATCTCGGCCGAGCGCAGCCGGCGCGGGGCGAGCCGCCAGGTCGGGTCGGCGAGCGCCTGGGTGACGGTGGCCCGCAGTTCGGCGCGCGAGGCGTCCTTGTGCAGGTACCCGCGGGCGCCGGCGGCGACGGCGAGTGCCACCCCGTCCAGGTCCTCGGCGACGGTGAGCATGATGATGCGGGCGCCGGGGTCGGCGGACAGCAGCCGCCGGACCGTCTCCACACCGCCGAGGCCGGGCATGCGGACATCCATCAGGATCAGGTCCGAGCGGTCGGCACCCCAGCGGCGGAGGACCTCCTCGCCGTTGGCCGCGGTGGTCACGCGCTCGACGCCGGGCACGGTCGCCACCGCACGGCGCAGGGCCTCTCGGGCGAGCGGGGAGTCGTCGCAGACGAGGACGGAAGTCATGACCGCCCCCCGGAGCTGAACCGCGTCACTTGTGCCTCCAGGCTGTACGAAGTACGAATCTTCACCGTTGGGGCTGACGGGCCGGGCATGTGCCCGCATCACGTGATCCCGCCAACCGCTTCCGCCACACTCAACGACCCTCACTCGAAAGAGTTACGACGTCGGATCGCAGACCTGCATACTCTACGTGATCGCACCGGTACGTACCGGTCAAGTCGCAGGTCAGACGGGCGAGCCGACCGCGAATTCCGAGGCCGCGCGGAGCCGGGTTGAGCCATTCGGGGGGTGGCGCGCCACATCCGCAGCACACCGACCCCCTTCGCGAACAGTGCCGAACGGGTCTTATGCCGGAGTTTGCACTGTTTGGCCGCTCTTTTCTGATGATGGGGGTATTCGTCGCTAGATTGGCGATGAGTCATATTTACATCTACTACGACAGTAGATGTACGGTCGGAACGTACGGTCGCGCGAGGCCGACCTCCCAGCCGTCACCCACGTTTCGAGGGGATGAGCAATGGCAGACTTCTCCCGCCTTCCCGGCCCCAACGCGGATCTATGGGACTGGCAGCTCGTGGCCGCCTGCCGCGGCGTCGACAGCTCGCTGTTCTTCCACCCCGAAGGCGAGCGCGGTGCGGCCCGGAGCGCGCGCGAGGCCGCCGCCAAGGAGGTGTGCATGCGCTGCCCGGTCCGCGCGGAGTGCGCCACCCACGCGCTGGCCGTGCGCGAACCCTACGGAGTGTGGGGCGGTCTGACCGAGGACGAGCGCGAGGCCATGATGGGCCGCTCCCGCCACCGGGGCACCGACCGGGACGACGACGACCGCGAACGCGAGCGGGACCGGCAGCGCAAACGGTACGAGCGCTATGCCGAGGCGGACTTGGACGACATCGACGCGGTGGACGCCGCGGGTGACGACGAGGACGACGACGCCGAGGTCCGCGGCCTGCACGACCACCGCGACGACTACGACCCGTACGACGACGAGGCCGAGGTCGAACTGGGGGTCGAGATGGAGGGCGACCGCGACTCGGAGCCGGCCCGGCTCTACTGACCGCCGCGCGGAGCGCGGCCACCGCAGAATCGATTCTTCACAGCCGGACCCTCAGTCACGGGGGGTACGCGCACGCAGGCCCGCTCGGGTGAGCCGGGCGAGCATCATGTCCACCGCCGGTACGTGGGCGAGGTCGGGGAGGGTGAGCGCCACGACCTCGCGCTCCACCGAGGGCGCCATCTCCAGGACGGCCACGCCGTCGGTGCGCACGGCCGCCAGCGCGAGTTCGGGCAGCACCGCGACGCCCAGGCCGGCGGCGACCAGGCCCACCACGGCCGGATAGTCGTCGGTCGCGAAGTCGATCCGCGGGGTGAAACCCGCCCGCTCGCACACCTCGACGAGATGCCGCCGGCAGCGCGGGCAGCCGGCAATCCACTGCTCGGCCGCCAGCGCGTCGTACGGCACGGAAGGCACGGAAGCGCGCCCGCCCTCCGAGCCCTCACCCTTCGAGCCCGCACCCTCGGAGCCGGCGCCGCCCGAGCCCGCGGCCAGCGGGTGGTCCGCGGGGACGAGGCCGACCAGCCGGTCGGTGAGCAGGGGCCGGACCACCAGGTCCGACCAGGACTCCTCCGCGGGCGTCGGCAGATCCACGTAGCGGAACGCGAGGGTGATGTCGCAGTCGCCCGCGCGCAGCATCTCCACCGACCGGGGCGGTTCCGCCTCGACCAGTGAGACGCGGGTGTCCGGATGGTGGGCGCGCAGATCCGCCACCGCGCTCGGCACGAGGGTCGAGCTGCCGGACGGGAAGGAGGCGAGCCGGACCCGCCCGGCGCGCAGCCCGGCGATCGCGGCGACCTCCTCCTCGGCGGCCGTGAGCCCCGAGAGGATGCCCGCCGCGTGCCGCACCAGCACCTCGCCGGCCTCGGTGAGCCGCATCTCGCGGGCGCCGCGGACCAGCAGCGGGGTGCCCGCCGAGCCCTCCAGCGCCTTCATCTGCTGGCTCACCGCCGGCTGGGTGCAGCCCAGTTCGCGGGCCGCGGCGGAGAACGAACCGGTACGGGCCACCGCCCGGAGCACCCGCAGGTGTCGTGCCTCGATCATCCGACAACCATAAGCAGAACTTGGGCTCAACCGACAGACATCGTTGATGGACTTTGAGGCGGCCGGCCGTCAGGCTCGGGAGGCATGGACGCCAACGCCTCCCGTTTCCAGGAACTCGTCAGCGCCGAGTACGCCGGTGTCGCACCGGGGTACCTCAACACGGCCACGCACGGGCTGCCCCCGGCGCGTACCGCCGCCGCCCTGCGGTCCGCCCTCGACGCATGGGCCGCCGGCCGGCCCGACGTCGACGGCTACGAGGCGGCCGTGACCGCCGCCCGGGCCGCCTACGCCGGGCTGGTCGGCGTCGCGGTCGACCGGGTGGCACTGGCCAGTACGGTCGCCGGTGCGGTCGGCCTGGTCGCCTCGGCCCTGCCGCCCGGCTCCGAAGTCGTCGCGTACGAAGGGGACTTCAGTTCGCTGGTGCATCCCTTCGCGGCCCGGGGTGACCTGCGGCTGCGGCTGGTGCCGCTGGAGGGTGTCGCCGAAGCGGTACGGCCCTCCACCGCGCTGGTCGCGGTCAGCGGCGCGCAGTCCGCCGACGGGCGGGTGGCGGACCTCGCGGCGATCCGCTCCGCCGCGGCGGCGGCCGGGGCCCGGGTGCTCATCGACGGCACCCAGTCCGTGGGCTGGCTGCCGATCCGCGCCGGCGACTACGACTACGTGGTGGCCCACGGCTACAAGTGGCTGGTGAGCCCGCACGGCGCGTGCTTCCTCACGGTGCGGGAGGGGGCCGAGGGCAGCCTGTCGCCCGCCTTCGCCGGGTGGTACTCCGCGCTGGACCCGTGGGGGTCCTGCTACGGGCCGGTCGAACACCTCGCGCCCGGCGCCCGGGCGTTCGACGCCCGGCCGGCGTACCTGTCCTTCGTCGGCGCCGCCGCCTCACTCTCGCTGCTCACCGAACTGGGGGTGGCGGCCGTCCACGCCCACGACGTCGCGCTGGCCGGGCGGCTGCGGGCCGGGTTCGAGGCCCTCGGCCACCCCGCCGTCCCCGGGGACTCCGCGATCGTCTCCGTGGCCCGGCCGCCCTCCTCCTTCGCCGACCGCCTCTCCGCCGCCGGGGTGCGCTTCTCGACGCCGCTCGGCACGCTCCGGTTCGCGGTCCACCTCCACAACACCGCCGCCGACGTCGACCGGGTCCTGAACGCCCTCGCGTAGCGCGGCGACAGGATTCCCGCAGTTCCCGCAGGCCAAAAACCAGGCGGCCCGCGGCGGGCGTGCGCCGTAGGGTGCGCGGATGGACATCGGGCAGGTACGGGAGACGTTCGACACGCAGATGCGGCGCGGCGCCGGGGAGCTCACCCCGGAGGGCGTGGTGCGGCTGGTGGAGGGCGAGCCGCCGGGGTGGGCCGCCGTGGTCTGGTCGGGGTTCACCCAGGACGAGGGCGAGCGGGCGGATCGGGCGATCGCCGCACAGCGGGACTGGCTGGCCTCGCCCGAGGGCAAGGGCAGGGAGTTCGAGTGGAAGCTGTACTCCTACGACGGCCCGGCCGACCTGGGCGAGCGGCTCGTGGCCGCCGGCTTCACCGCCGAACCGCCCGAGACGCTGATGGTCGCGGAGGTGGCCGCGCTGCCGAAGGAGCCCCGGCTGCCGGAGGGGGTCCGGCTGGAGACGGTGACGGACGCGGCGGGTGTCGAGCGGGTCGCGTCCGTGCACGAGCAGGCGTTCGGCAGGAGCGCCGACCGGCTCAGGAAGGGGCTGCTGGCGCACCTGGGCGACCCGGGGATGCGGATCACCGTCGCGATGGCGGGCGATCGCCCGGTGTGCGGCGCCCGGATGGAGTTCCACCCGGGCACGGAGTTCGCGAGCCTGTGGGGCGGCGGCACCCTGGAGGAGTGGCGGGGCCGCGGCATCTACCGGGCGCTGGTGGCGCACCGCGCCGGAGTAGCGGCCGCCCGCGGCTGCCGCTACCTCCAGGTGGACGCCTCGGACCAGAGCCGGCCGATCCTGGAACGGCTCGGCTTCGCGGCACTGGCCGTCACCACCCCATACGTGCTCCCATCGGAGCGTTGACAGGTGGAGAGCGGCCGGCAGGAAGCGGGCGAGCGATGGACATGAGGGTACTGACCGTCAACGTGGGGCGGCCGCGGCCGAATCCGTGGAAGCGGCTGCCGGCGACCGGCATCGACAAGCAGCCGGTCGAGGGTCCGGTGGCCGTGGCGGCGCCGGGCCCGAAGGGAACCGGCGCGGTCGGGCTGGCCGGTGACCGGGTCTACGACCTGAAGCACCACGGCGGGGACGACCAGGCCGTGTACGCCTACGCCCGCGAGGATCTGGACCGCTGGCAGGAGGAGTTGGGACGCGACCTGCCCAACGGCTGCTTCGGGGAGAACCTCACCACGGCCGGCATCGACGTCAACGCGGCACTGATCGGCGAGCGCTGGCGGATCGGCTCGGCGCTGCTGGAGGTGTCGTGCCCGCGCATCCCGTGCGCGACCTTCGCCGGCTGGCTGGACGAGGGCGGGTGGATGCGGCGGTTCACGCAGGCCGCGCTGCCCGGGCCGTACCTGCGGGTGGTCGAGACCGGCGAGGTGAGCGCGGGCGACGCGGTGGAGGTGGTGATCCGGCCGGAGCACGGCATGACGGTCGCGAGGGCGTTCCGGGCGGTGACGACGGAGCCGGAACTGCTCCCCCAACTGGTCGACGTGGCCGCCTTCCCGGCCGAGGACCGCGCGGCGATCCGGCGCCGGCTGGCCCGCTGAGGGCACACCGGGAGGAGCGCGGCGCGTACCGGCGGCAGCAGGCGCGGCCGGCGCCGCAGGACACGGAGCGGCATCCACGGGCATCACGGGCAACGCGGCAGCACCAGGCGCGCCGCCCTCCTAGGGTGGCGGCATGACGACTTCTCTGGTGACCGGGGCGACCGCCGGGCTCGGCGCCGCCTTCGCCCGCCGGCTGGCCGCCGATGCCCACGACCTGGTGCTGGTCTCCCGCGACGCCGACCGGCTCGACCGGCTCGCGGCGGCCCTGCGCGCCGCGCACGGCGTGGAGGTGGAGGTACTCGCCGCCGACCTCGCCACCGACGCCGGCATCTCGGCGGTCGAGGCGCGGCTGCACGACCCCGCCCGCCCGGTGGACGTCCTGGTCAACAACGCGGGTTTCGGTAACCGCGGCACCTTCCTCGACGTGCCCGTGGCGGACGAGGTGCGGATGATCAAGGTGCACTGCGAGGCGGTGCTGCGGCTGACCGCCGCGGCGGTGGACGGGATGCGGGAGCGGCGGCGCGGCTTCGTGGTGAACGTCGCCTCGGTCGCCGCCTACATGCCGCGCGGCACCTACGGGGCGAGCAAGGCGTGGGTGGTGCGGTTCACCGAGGGGCTGGTGCACGAGCTGCGCGGCTCGGGGATCCGCTTCCTCGCCCTGTGCCCGGGCTTCGTGCGCACCGAGTTCCACGCGCGGGCGGGCATGGACGCCTCCCGGCTGCCGTCGTGGGCCTGGCTCGACGCGGACGCGGTCGTCGCCGCCGCGCTGCGCGACCTCGCCCGCGGGCGCACCGTCAGCGTCCCTTCGGCCCGCTACAAGGTGGCCGTCGCGCTGGCCCGGCACGTCCCGCCGGCCGTCTTCGGCGCTGCCTCCACCCGGACCGGGCGGCGCTACGACCCCAAACGGTGAGGCCCCGGCGGGGAGTTGCGCCCCCCGCCGGGGGCGGGCCCGCCCGGGAGCCCCTGCCCCCGAAACGACCGGGGCCCGCCACTCCGCGGGACGGAGTGGCGGGCCCTCGGGGCCGAACGGCCTCAGGCGCGCGATGCGTCAGTGGCTGTGGCCGTGCCCGCCGGCGGCGGCCTCCGACTCCTCTTCCTTCTTCTCGACGACCAGGGTCTCGGTCGTGAGCAGCAGGGAGGCGATGGACGCCGCGTTCTCCAGGGCGGAGCGGGTGACCTTCACCGGGTCGATGACGCCGGCCTTGACCAGGTCGCCGTACTCGCCGGTGGCCGCGTTGAAGCCGTGGCCCTTGTCGAGCTCGGCGACCTTGGCGGTGATGACGTAGCCCTCCAGGCCGGCGTTCTCGGCGATCCAGCGCAGCGGCTCCACCGCGGCGCGGCGCACGACCGCGACACCGGTCGCCTCGTCGCCGGACTTGCCCAGGTTGTCGCCGAGCACCTTGACCGCGTGCACGAGCGAGGAGCCACCGCCGGAGACGATGCCCTCCTCGACGGCCGCGCGGGTCGCGGAGATCGCGTCCTCCAGGCGGTGCTTCTTCTCCTTCAGCTCGACCTCGGTGGCCGCGCCGACCTTGATGACGCAGACGCCGCCGGCCAGCTTCGCGAGGCGCTCCTGGAGCTTCTCGCGGTCCCAGTCGGAGTCGGTGGTGGAGATCTCGGCCTTGATCTGGTTGACCCGGCCGTCGATCTCGGCCTTGTCGCCGGAGCCGTCGACGATGGTGGTCTCGTCCTTGGTGACGGTGACCCGGCGGGCGGAGCCCAGCAGGTCCAGACCGGCCTGGTCGAGCTTGAGGCCGACCTCCTCGGCGATGACGGTGGCGCCGGTCAGCGTGGCGATGTCGCCCAGCATGGCCTTGCGGCGGTCACCGAAGCCGGGGGCCTTCACCGCGACCGCGTTGAAGGTGCCGCGGATCTTGTTGACGACGAGGGTGGACAGCGCCTCGCCCTCGACGTCCTCGGCGATGATCAGCAGCGGCTTGGAGGAGTTGGCCTGGATGACCTTCTCCAGCAGCGGCAGCAGGTCCTGGATCGAGCCGATCTTGCCCTGGTGGATGAGGATGTACGGGTCGTCGAGGACGGCCTCCATCCGCTCCTGGTCGGTGACGAAGTACGGCGACAGGTAGCCCTTGTCGAACGCCATGCCCTCGGTGAAGTCCAGCTCCAGACCGAAGGTGTTGGACTCCTCGACGGTGATGACGCCGTCCTTGCCGACCTTGTCCATCGCCTCGGCGATCAGGTCGCCGACCTGGGTGTCCTGCGCGGACAGCGCGGCGACGGCGGCGATGTCCTCCTTGCCCTCGATCGCGCGGGCGGTGGAGAGCAGCTCGTCGGAGACCGCCTTGACGGCCGCGTCGATGCCCTTCTTCAGGGCGGCGGGGGAGGCGCCGGCGGCGACGTTGCGCAGGCCCTCGCGGACCAGCGCCTGGGCGAGCACGGTCGCGGTGGTGGTGCCGTCACCCGCGATGTCGTTGGTCTTGGTCGCCACCTCCTTGACGAGCTGGGCACCCAGGTTCTCGTACGGGTCCTCGACCTCGACCTCGCGGGCGATGGTCACACCGTCGTTGGTGATGGTCGGGGCGCCGAACTTCTTGTCGATGACGACATTGCGGCCCTTGGGGCCGATGGTCACCTTCACGGTGTCGGCGAGCTTGTTGACACCACGCTCAAGGGCGCGACGGGCGTCCTCGTCGAACTTCAGAATCTTGGCCATGCCTGCGAACTACCTCGTCTACTCGTATGTCGTCGTCAAGGACGGTCAACGAAACCGCCCCGGGTCCCGGCCGGAAGAGGCGGGGAATCCGGGGCGGGATCACGGCTGGTGGTGAAGCCGGGAACTACTTCTCGACGATCGCGAGAACATCGCGGGCCGAGAGGACGAGGTACTCCTCGCCGTTGTACTTCACCTCGGTGCCGCCGTACTTGCTGTAGAGCACGACGTCGCCGACGGCGACGTCGAGCGGCAGCCGGTTGCCGTCCTCGAAGCGGCCCGGGCCCACGGCCAGGACGACGCCCTCCTGGGGCTTCTCCTTGGCGGTGTCCGGAATGACCAGGCCCGAGGCCGTGGTCTGCTCGGCGTCGAGCGGCTGGACCACGATGCGGTCCTCGAGCGGCTTGATGGCAACCTTGGTGCTGGCGGTCGTCACGATCCGACCTCCCCCTTCAGGGCTCACGGGAGTGTCTGTCTGGGTCGGCGACCTGGTAGGCCCGTCGTCGCGGGTGCCGGACCTGCCCGTCGCTGAGTATTGGCACTCAGCGGTGCCGAGTGCCAGAACCGAGACTAGGACGCGCTTAGCACTCGGTCAAGCGGAGTGCCAGCGGTGCGCACTTACGGGTGGCTCCGCCCCACCCGGGTGCGACCCCGGCGGAACGGCGCGTTCCGGTCGCGTCCCGGTTGCGGTCGGATCACCGCACCGGCGCACCAGGCAACGGACCCCCCGTCCCGTGGCACCGTGCTGCCATGAGCCCGCCCCGCGACGCCGCCCGCAGGCCCGAGGTCACCGAGAGGCGACGCCGGTACACCGAGGAGGAGTTGCGGCCGCGACCGCCGCATCCCGCCGCGGACTTCATGATCGGCGTGGTCGTGCTGATCATCGACGGCGCCATGTGCCTGGGCTGCGCGTTCGTCTTCGCGATGCGCGACTGGGGCGGCGCCGGCCGCGCCACCGCATCCCGAGCGGTACGCGCGGGAGCCGGCCCGGTCCGCCCGACGGCCGCCCCGGTCGCCGCCCACGACTGGACGCCGACCATCACCTTCGGCGTGATCACCGCGCTCGCCGTGCTGAGCGCCATCGGTTGCGCCCGTGCCAAGCGCCCGATCACGGCGGCGTTCCAGGCCGTGGCCGCGGTGGTGCTGCTGGTCATCACCTGCTCCGCCGGGCACGGCGGCTGAGACGGACGCGGCGGGGGCGCCGGGTAGGGCGGGGACAATGGACGGGTGAAGCCCGAGGACCTGTCCCATCTGCTCGGCCCCGCCGGGCAGGAGCTGCTCGCCGAACTGCGCGACCACGACCCCGCCGACGAACTGGCGGCGGCCACCCGTTTGCGGCGGGCTCATCCGGCGGAACTGGTGTCGGCCGCGCTCGGCCAGGCCCGCCTGCGGCAGCGCGCGGCGGCCAAGTTCGCGGCCGAGGACGCCGGGCGGATGTACTTCACGCCCAACGGCGTCGAGCAGGCCACCCGCGCTTCGGTCGCCGCGCACCGCGCGGAGCGGTTCCGCGCGCTGGGGGTCGGGCGGCTCGCCGACCTGTGCGGCGGCATCGGCGGTGACGCGATCGCGCTGGCCCGCGCGGGCATCGAGGTGCTCGCCGTCGACCGCGATCCGCTCACCTGCGCGGTGGCCCGGGCGAACGCCGAGGCGCTGGGTCTGGCCGACCGGATCGAGGTGCGCTGCGCGGACGTCGCGGACGTCGACATCACCGGGTACGACGCGGTGTTCGTGGACCCGGCGCGCCGCTCGGGCCGGGGCCGCACGTTCGACCCGGAGGCGTACTCCCCGCCGCTGTCCTGGGCGTTGGCGGCCGCGCGCACCGTCCCCTGCGCGGCGGTGAAGGTGGCGCCCGGCATCCCGCACGACGCGGTGCCCCGGGACGCTGAGGCGGAGTGGGTCTCGGACCGGGGCGACGTGAAGGAGGCCGCGCTGTGGTTCGGCACCCGGCCCGGCAGCGTGCGCGCCACGCTGCTGCCCGGCGGGGCCGCGCTGGCCGCGGGGGGTCTGCCGCCGGACCCGGCGGTGCGGCCGGTGGGGCGGTACCTGTACGAGCCGGACGGCGCGGTGATCCGCGCCCACCTGGTCGCCCTGGTCGCGGACGAGGTGGGCGGCGGGCTGATCGACCCGACCATCGCCTACGTCACCGGCGACACGCCGCATCCGACGCCGTACGCGACGGCGTACGAGATCCAGGACGCGCTGCCCTTCCACCTCAAGCGGCTCAAGGCGCTGCTGCGGGAGCGCGGGGTGGGGCGGTTGACGGTGAAGAAGCGCGGCTTCGCCATGGAGCCGGAGGAGCTGCGGCGGAAGGTACGCCCTGAGGGACCGCACGAGGCGACGGTGTTCCTCACCCGGATGGCGGGGGCGCCGGCGATGCTCGTCGGCGGCCCGGTGGCGTCGGCCGGCCGGGCCGCGGTCTGACGGCCGAACGGAATGGACGGCGGGTCAGGATCTGACGGCGACCGACACGAACCGCCAGCGGTGCACCTGGCGGCGGACCAGGTCGGGCGGCGGGTCGGGCAGTTCGGGCAGCTCCGCGCCGTAGGGGGCGTCCCACCAGGTGATGACCAGGACCCGGTCACCGGGCGCGGTCAGGTACTCCACCCGCTCGGGCGCGCCCGCCAGGTCCTGGCGCCGTGCCCAGTCCAGGAGTTCGGCGCCCTGGTCGTCGGCCGCGGCGGCCTCCCACATCAGCGTGACGGTCATCCGTACAGGTTGTCCTTGCTCAACTCGTGCACGTGGTCGTGCCCGTGGGGGTGGTCGTGCCCGTGGGGGTGTCCCTCGTGGCCTTCGTGGCCGCCCGCCTCGCCGGGCACCGAGACCTCGGTCACCGGCAGCGAGGAGTCGGCGGCCAGGTCGAGGGTGGAGGTGGAACGGCCGCGGGCGACCATCTCGGCGCCGAGCGCGGCGACCATCGCGCCATTGTCCGTGCACAGCCCGGGCCGCGGCACCCGCAGCAGGATGCCCGCGTCCTCGCAGCGCTGCAACGCGAGCGCGCGCAGCCGGGAGTTGGCGGCCACTCCCCCGCCGATCATCAGGTGGTCGACGCCGTGGTCCTTGCAGGCGCGCACCGCCTTGCGGGTCAGCACGTCGACCACGGCCTCCTGGAAGGACGCGGCCACGTCGGCGATCGGCACGTGCTCGCCGTCCCTGCGGCGCGCCTCGACCCAGCGCGCGACCGCGGTCTTCAGGCCGGAGAAGGAGAAGTCGTAGACCGGGTCGCGGCCTCCGGTCAGGCCGCGCGGGAAGGCGATCGACTTCGGGTCGCCGTCGCGTGCGTGCCGGTCGATCACCGGGCCGCCGGGGAAGCCGAGGCCGAGCACCCGGGCGACCTTGTCGAACGCCTCGCCCGCCGCGTCGTCGATGGTCGCGCCGAGCGGGCGGACGTCGCCGGTGATGTCGGGGGCGAGCAGCAGCGAGGAGTGGCCGCCGGAGACCAGCAGCGCCATCGTCGGCTCGGGCAGCGCGCCGTGTTCGAGCTGGTCGACGCAGATGTGCGAGGCGAGGTGGTTGACGCCGTACAGCGGCTTGCCGAGCGCGTAGGCGTACGCCTTGGCGGCGGAGACGCCGACCAGCAGCGCGCCGGCCAGGCCCGGGCCCGCGGTGACGGCGATGCCGTCGAGGTCGCCCGCCGCGACCCCGGCGTCCTTCAGCGCGCGCTGGATGGTGGGGACCATCGCCTCCAGGTGCGCGCGGCTGGCGACTTCGGGCACCACCCCGCCGTAGCGGGCGTGCTCCTCGACGCTGGAGGCGACCGCGTCGGCGAGCAGCGTGTGGCCCCGGACGATCCCGACGCCGGTCTCGTCGCAGGAGGTCTCGATGCCCAGGACCAGGGGTTCGTCAGCCATCAGTTCCTCAGAGTTCGTCAGCGGGGGTCGGCGTCGATGGACTGCGCGGGGTCGGCCAGCCGCATCACCAGCGCGTCCACGTTGCCGGGTTGGTAGTAGCCCCGGCGCACGCCGATGGGCTCGAAGCCGAAGCGCTGGTAGAGCCGCTGGGCGCGGGGGTTGTCCACCCGCACCTCCAGCAGCACCTCGTGGCACTCGGCGGCGGTCGCGGCCCGCAGCAACTCGGTGAGCAGCCGGCTGCCGAGACCGGTGCCCCACTGGTCGCGGGCGGTGGCGATGGTCTGCACGTCCCCGGTGCCGGAGACGGCGGCGAAGCCGGCGTAGCCGACGAGGCGGGGGGCGGCGCCGGCGGAACCGGCCGCGGCGGCCGGCGCGGCCTCCGCGACGACATAGGTGCGGCTGGCCGCCGGGTGCCGGGCGTCGGCGAGTTCGGACCAGAACATGCCGCGCGACCACGCGTCCTCGGGGAAGAGCTCGTGTTCGAGGGCGAGCACCGCGCCCAGGTCCCACCAGCGCATGTCCCGCAGGGTGACGCCGCCCGCCAGGGCGGCGCCGGTCGGCTCGGTCACTTCGGCAGGACCGCCTTGTAGCCGGCCGGTACCTGGGCGTCGGGGCGGCGCAGGTACAGCGGTCGGGCGGGCGGGAACGTCTCGCCCGCGGCCAGCCGGGCGGCGGCGACCGCGGCGAGCGCACCCGCCGACTGGTGCGCGGGGTCGGGGCGGTGGTCGGTGAAGACCTCGGGGTAGAGCGCGGCGCCGGGGCCGACCGCGGGCAGCCCGGCGACCTCGGCGGCGATGTCCGCGGGGCGACCGACCGCGGGCTCGCCGACCCGGTGCGAGGGGCCGTCGTACCGGGCCCAGTAGACCTCCTTGCGGCGGGCGTCGGTGGCGACGGCGAACGGCCCGTCCAGGCCCGCCTCGCCGGCCGCCCAGGCCAGCCCGTCGAGCGTGCAGACGCCGTGCACCGGCACGCCGAGGACGTCGGCGAAGGAGGCCGCGGTGACCAGGCCGACCCGCAGCCCGGTGTACGGGCCCGGTCCGGTGCCGACCACCAGGCCGGTGACGTCGGCGAGGGTACGGCCGGCGGTGCCGAGCACCCGGTCGACGGCGGGCACCAGCAGTTCGCCGTGCCGGCGCGCGTCGATGACGGTGGATTCGGCGAGCACCCGCTCCCCGTCGTGCACGGCGGCGGTGACGGCGGGCGTGGCGGTGTCGAAGGCAAGCAGCAGCACGCCCCCAGCCTACGGCGCAGGCCGGGCGCGGCGGGGCTGCAGGGGCGAGCGCGGACCGGCTGATATCGTCATTTCCGACAAAAGCCCCATAACGCATGTATGACATTCGCTTCGGCGGGAGGACGGCGACCGTGGTGCGGATCAGGTCGGGGGTCGCGGTGGCCGGGTTCCTCGCGACGGCGATCGCGACGGTGGGCATGCTCACGGCGCAGGCCGCCGACGCGCCCCTGCGGCACCGGAGTACCGCGCACGACGGCCGCGCAACCCCCGCCGGGGCCGCCTCGCCCACCGCGCTGCCCGGCGGCTCCGGGCAGGGCCCGCGGGTCGTCTACAGCCTCGGACGGCACCACGTGTGGCTCGTCGACGCCCACGAGCACGTGCTGCGCGGCTACGACGTGCAGGCGCCCGGCGTCTCGCCCGCGACCGGCACGCACCGCGTCTTCGCCCGCGCGGCGGGCAACGCGGTCCTCTTCGCGTCCACCGACGGGGTGAACGTCGGATTCACCGGCGACCCGGAGATCTCCACCTCGGCGATCCGCGAGGCACCCTCCGACGCGGCCGTGCTCTGGCAGCACGCCCCGATGGGTTCGCTCGTGGTCGTGGTCCCCTAGGGCCTGGAGTCCCGCATCCGCCGCGGCCGCCCGAGTCCCTTGCGGGGTACGGCCCGCTCCCGTGTACGAACCGCCGGGCCGCCGGTCGCGGCGACCCGGAACCACCGGCGCCTACCGGGAGGACGCGGGGCGGGCGGGCCGCTCGTCGTCGGAGGGCGGGGTCGAGACGGTGCGCGCGGCGGCACACGAAGCGAGCAGATCGCGCACCGTGGGCGCCGGCGGCGGAGCCGGCGCCTTCGGCGCGGGCGCCGGCGGGGTCTTCGCGGCAGCGTCGTCGTCGGCCGTCATGCACGCCTCCCCGGGAAGAGAAGTTAGGCAACCCTAAGGAGGTGCCCGCTACCAGCACACCACGGCCACCCACCCTCACGCAACATCTTCCCGACAGCCTGTCGGCGTAACCCGGTCCGGCCCGGGGGACGACTCAGAGAACCAGCGGTGCGAGGTCCTGCCCGGCCCAGCGCGGCCCGATCCCGATCACGGTGACCTCGCGCGTGTCGTCGGTGACGTCCGCTTCCCGCTCGGCGCCGTCCGAGCCGTCCTCCGGGCCGGGGCCGTTCCCCTCGCCGGCCGCCGCGCGGTCGCGCTCCTCGCCGATCGTGCGGCCGATCACCACCTGGAGCCGCGCGTCCGACAGGTCCTCGACCTTGCCCTCGCCCCACTCCACGACCACCACGGACTCCGGCAGGGAGACGTCGAGGTCGAGGTCCTCCATCTCGTCGAGACCGCCGCCGAGGCGGTAGGCGTCGACGTGGACCAGCGCGGGCCCACCGGTGAGCGAGGGATGCACCCGGGCGATGACGAAGGTCGGCGAGGTGACCGCGCCGCGCACGCCGAGCGCCTCGCCCAGCCCGCGGGTGAGCGTCGTCTTGCCGGCACCCAACTCGCCGGTCAGCAGCACCAGATCGCCGGGAACCAGCAACGCGGCGAGCCGTCTGCCCAGCTCACGCATGTGTTCGGCGGTGGGTACGGTGATCCGGACCGCGTGTGCGTCCTCGGCGGTACCCGCGGTCGCGGCATAAGGGTCGTGCGGTTTGCCCATGAAGGCGAATGCTACGCGTCGAGGGGGACCGTCAGGTCGCGCAGCCGCTGCGGTACGGGCGCGCGCACGCCGTCCGCGGCCTTCGCGATCAGCGTCGCCAGCGCCGGGCCGACCACCTCGGGCCGCTCGAACAGCACCAGGTGGCCGGCCCCGGGCACCAGCACCAGCTCGGCGCCCGGCAGCCGTTCGGCGATGTCCGCGCTGTGCGCGCTGGGCGTCAGCAGGTCCTTCTCCCCGGCCAGCACCAGCACCGGTGAGCCGTCCAGCACGGCGAGCGCGTCGGCCTTCTCGTGCTCGGTGAAGGCCGGGTAGAACTCGGCCACCACGTCGATCGGCGTGGCCTCGATCAGCCGCTCCGCGAAGCGGGCCACGGCGGGGTCGACGTCGTCGGCGCCGAAGCTGTAGCGCTTGATGACGCCGGTGAACAGCTCGGCGGTGGCCCGCCGGCCGCGCTCCACCAGATCCGCCTGGCGGCCCATCACCCGCAGCACGCCCGGCGCGAGCACCCGGAAGGCCCGGGCGCCGAACGCGGGCAGCCCCAGCGTCACCGCCGCCAGCTTGCCGGCCGAGGTGGAGATCAGCGCCGCCCCGGCCACCCGCTCGCGGACGTACTCCGGGAACTGGTCCGCGAAGGCCATCACGGTCATCCCGCCCATGGAGTGGCCGACCAGCACCACCGGGCCCTGCGGTGCCGCCGCGTCCAGCACCGCCTTCAAATCGCGCCCCAACTGGTCGATGGTGGCGGGCTTCCCGGCGAGCTGGTCCCGGCCGCGCTCGCTGCGGCCGTGGCTGCGCTGGTCCCAGTACACCGCCCGCACCGTGCCGCGCAGCAGGGCCCGCTGGAAGTGCCAGGAGTCCTGGCTGAGGCAGTAGCCGTGCGAGAAGACCACGGTGACCGGCGGCCGGGGCGCCCCGTCGGCCTCCTGCCCCGCGCCGGGCCCGGGTTCGGCGCGCCGCCCGCGCAGCCAGCCGCGCCGGGCGGGTCGGGTGGGCGGCGCGGGCGGCTGGTCGTCGGGCTCCGGCACGGGCGGCGGCTCGTCCGTCTCGTAGTACAGCTCCGTGCCGTCCTCGGCCAGGACCGTGCCCGGGGTGCCGCGCAGGCTTCCGTAGGGGCCCGCGGCGTCCAGCGCGAGCTGTGCGCGGCGGCGCATCCCGCGTCCCACCGTGGCGCGTTCGATCGCCACGCCCGCGGCCGCGCCCGCCGCCACCACACCGATCGCGGCGCCGACCAGCCCGGCCCGTTCCCACTTCATGCTCGCTCCCTCGGCCACGGGTCAGCGACTCCCGGCCGGACGGTACGCGGGTCCCGCGGGCACTGCGCAGACGGTCCGCGGGGCCGCCGCGGTCCGCACCCTCACGCCTGCTCGCCCACGTACACCCGCGGGACCCGCGGCCCGACCCGCGTGACGATCTCGTAGGCGATGGTGCCGCAGGCCCGCGCCCAGTCCTCGGCGGTGGGCTCGCCGGAGTCGCCGGGGCCGAAGAGCACCGCCTCGTCGCCCGGCGCCGCGACGTCGCCGCCGAGGTCCACCACGAACTGGTCCATCGCCACCCGTCCCGCCACCGTCCGCCACTTCCCGGCCACCAGCACCGGGCCGGTTCCCGACGCGTGCCGCGGCACACCGTCTGCGTACCCCAGTGGGACCAGCGCAAGCGTGGTCTCACCCGGGGTGACGTACGTGTGGCCGTAGCTGACGCCGTGGTTGCCCGGGACCCGCTTGACCGACGCCAGCGCGGCCGCGAGCGTCATCACGGGGCGCAGCCCGAAGCTCTCCGGCCCGCCGATCTGCGGCACCGGCGAGATCCCGTACATCGCCACGCCCGGCCGCACCAGGTCGAAGTGGGCCTCCGGCAGGGTGAGGGTGCCCGGGGAGTTGGCCAGGTGCCGGACCTCCGGGGCCAGCCCGGCGTCGTCCGCCTGGTCGAGGGCGGTGCGGAAGACCGCGAGCTCGCGGGCGATCGAGGGGTGGTCCGGTTCGTCGGCGCACGAGAAGTGGGACCACACGCCGGTCACGCGGATGGCCCCCGCCCGCTCGGCCGCGCGGGCCGCCCGGGTCAGGTCCGGCCAGTCGGCGGGCTGCGCGCCATTGCGGCCGAGACCGGCGTCGATCTTGAGCTGCACCCGCGCGGTGCGGCCCGCCGCCCGCGCTGCCGCGACCACCGCGTCCAGGGCCCACCGCGCGCTGACCGTGACGTCGATGTCGGCCTCGACGCACTCCTGCCAGGGGCCGCCGGGCGTCCACAGCCAGCACAGCACCCGCCCGCCGAGGCCCGCCGCGCGCAAGGCCAGCGCCTCCTGCGGGGTGGCCACGCCCAGCCATTCGGCCCCGGCCTGCCGCGCGGCCCGGGCGCAGGGGACCATGCCGTGGCCGTAGCCGTCGGCCTTCAGCACGGCCATGAAGGCGGCGCCCGGCGCGTGGGCGCGCAGCGCCGCGACATTGGACCGCAGCGCGTCGAGGTCGATCCGGGCGTGCGCGCGGAGCGCGGGTTCGGCGACGGGGTCGACGACGGCGTCGGCCGGAACTGCGCGGTCGGTGTCCATGGCGGCGATCCTTGCGGTGACTCGTGGTGCGGTCCTGGGCGAAGACGGGCTCACGTGCGCCCGAGCCCGCACGGACGCACGCGGCAAGTCTCTCAGGCCCGGCCGGGGCGCCGCGCGGGCTGTCCGCCGCGGACGAGGCGATCGAAAGGCGCCGAAGACCCTCAGGGCGTGAGGGTCACCGCGTGCGCGCGGATGATTGCCGCCCCACCGCCGCCGGTGGCAGGGTGAACGCCATGAGCCGATCTTCCGGGGGCGGGGTGGACGGGGACACCGGGTCCGGGCCGGACGACGCGCTCGGCTCCTTCACGCGGGACCGGGGGCTGCTGTTCGCGACGGCGTACCGGATGCTCGGCAGCGTCGCCGACGCCGAGGACGTGCTCCAGGACGCGTGGCTTAAGTGGGCGGCCGCGGACCGCGCGCGGGTCGAGCGCCCGACCGCCTACCTGGTGCGCACGGTCACCAACCTGTGCCTCAACCGCCTCACCTCCGCCCGCGCCACCCGGGAGACCTACGTCGGGCCGTGGCTGCCGGAGCCGCTGCTCACCGGCCTGGCGAGCCCGGACGCGGCCGAGCACGCGGAACGCGCGGACTCGGTGTCGATGGCCATGCTGGTGGTCCTGGAGTCGCTGAGCCCGCTGGAGCGGGCGGTGTTCGTGCTGCACGACGCCTTCGGCTACGGCTACGCCGAGATCGCCGGCTTCCTGGACCGTACCGAGCCCGCCGTACGCCAGACCGCCCACCGCGCCAGGGGCCACGTCCAGGCCGGCCGGGCCCGCTACGCCACCGAGGACGTCGACCTCGCGGCACGGCGCGAGCTGACCGAGCGGTTCCTCGCGGCCAGTGCGGGCGGCGACCTCAACGCGCTGATGGAACTGCTCGCGCCCGACGTCACCGCCTGGTCCGACGGCGGCGGCAAGGTCACCGCGGCCACCCGGCCACTGCACCGCCCCGAGCCCGTCGCCCGCTGGGTGCTCGGGGTGCTCGCCAAGCCGCAGGTGGCGGGCATCACCGCGGAGCCGGCCGGCATCAACGGCCGGCCGGGCGTGCTGTTCACCTTCGGCGGCCGGCCCGCCGGCGCGCTGACCTTCGAGGTCGCCGGCGGCCTCATCGCCGAACTGCGCTTCCAGGTCAACCCGGACAAGCTGCGCGGCCTGGCGCCCCCGGCCGACACCCTGCCGGGGGCCTAGCGCGGGACTTCGCGGGCCGCCCTACTCCGACACGTTCCGCCAGGCGCGGGGCAGCGCGTCGGCGAGGTCGAGCGCGGTCAGCGGCACCTCGCTCAACCGGGCGGCCAGGCCGTGCAGATACGCGCCCACCGACGCGGCGTCCCGGGCCGCGAGCCCGGCGGCGAGCAGCGAACCGGTCAGGCCGGAGAGCACGTCTCCGCTGCCCGCCGTGGCCAGCCACGCGATGCCCGTCGCGTTGACCCGCACCGGGCGCTCCGGGTCCGGGTCGGCCACCAGGGTCGTGGAGCCCTTCAGCAGCACGGTCGCCCCGAACCGGGCGGCCAGCTCGCGCACCGCGCGCAGCCGCCCCGCCTCCACCTCCTCGCGGGCCCGGCCGAGCAGCGCCGCCGCCTCCCCGGCGTGCGGCGTCAGCACGGTGGGCGCGGTGCGCCGCCGGACCGCCTCGGGGGTGAGCAGCCGCAGCCCGTCCGCGTCGACCAGGACCGGCACGTCCGCGGCCAACGCGTCGTCCACGGCGGTGCGCGCCTCGGCGGTGTCGCCGAGGCCGGGCCCGACCACCCACGCCTGCACCCGCCCGGCGGAGTGCGGGGAGCCCGTCGAGACCAGCGTCTCCGGGTGCCGGGCGAGCACCGCCGCGCCGCCCGGACCGGCGTACCGCACCGCACCCGCGCCGCCGCGCAGCGCACCGGACACCGCGAGCACCGCCGCGCCCGGGTAGCGCCGCGAGCCGGCGGCCACACCGACCACGCCGCGCCGGTACTTGTCGCTCTCCCCGGTGGGGCGCGGCAGCAGCGCCGCCACGTCCGCGTGCTGCAGCGCCTCCAGCGCCGGGGTACCCAGTTCCGCGGGGTCCAGGCCGATGTCGACCAGGCGCAGCGCACCGGCGCGTTCGGCCGCGGGATCGATCAGCAACCCGGGCTTGTACGTGCCGAAGGTCACCGTCGCGTCGGCGTGCACCGCCGGGCCGTGCACCTCGCCGGTGTCGGCGTCCACCCCGCTGGGCAGGTCGACGGCGACCACTGCCGCGCCCGACTCCCGTGCCGCCCGTGCCAGCGGCTCGGCCTCGGGGCGCAGGCCGCCCTTCCCGCCGATACCGGTGATGCCGTCGAGAACCAGGTCGGCGTGGGCGATCACGCCGGCTCCGCCGTCGGCCCCGGTCACCCGGCCGCCGGCCGCCCGGAACGCGGCCAGTCCCTCGCCGTGCGCCCGCTCGGGGGCCAGCAGCACCGCGGTGCCCGACGCCCCCCGGCGCAGCAGCCGGGCCGCCGCGAAGAGCGCGTCGCCGCCGTTGGAGCCGCTGCCGACCAGCACCACCAGCCGGGCCCCGTAGACCCTCCCGAGCAGGTCGGCCCCCGCCGCCGCCAGCCCGGCCGCGGCACGCTGCATCAGCGCGCCCTCCGGGACTCGCGCCATCAGGGCCCCCTCGGCCCGTCGCACGGCCTCCACACTGTGCCCGTACCTCATGCCCTGCCTCCCGCCGAGCCGCGCGCTGTCCGAACCCCCCCATCCTCCCGCCTGCCCCGGCGGACCACCTTTCGGGGAGCGGACTTCGGGCTTTCGGGACGCGGGCTTCGGGACGCGGGCCGACTCCGGGGACCGGCCGCGGCTCCCGGTCAGGGGTCAGCCCTCCGCGATGACCACGGCCGAGGCGATGCCCGCGTCGTGCGAGAGCGAGACGTGCCAGCTGCGGACGCCGAGGGCCTCGGCGCGCGCGGCGATCGTGCCCTGGACGCTGAGGTGGGGCTGGCCGGCCGGGGACGTGGTGATCTCCGCGTCGAGCCACTGCAGACCCGCGGGCGCGCCGAGCGCCTTGGCGAGCGCCTCCTTGGCGGCGAACCGGGCCGCCAGCGACGCGGAACCGCGGGGCGCACCGGACGGGAGCAGCAACTCGGCGGGCGTGAAGAGGCGTCCGGCCATGCTCGGGGTACGTGCGAGGGCCGCCTCGAAGCGCTCGATCTCGGCCACGTCGATGCCGACGCCGACGATCACGCGCCACCCGCTTCCGTCACAGAGGCCGTCGCCGCCGTCCCGCCGACCGGCCCGACCCGCCGCGTGCTGCCGTCCATGGAGGCCAGCTTAGGGGGCGGGACAGCCGCGCATCCGCACCGGCGACGCGCCCGCCCGCGGCGCCGCACACCCTCCTGCGCGGTCATGCACGGCCCCGGACCCGGCCGACCCTCCTGACGCGCCGCCACCGGCCCACGGGACAATGGCCCGGTGCCGACCAAGCCGCCGCCCGCCACCGCCACGAGCCCCTACGTCGACCTGACGCGCGCCCAGTGGAGCGCGCTGCGCGACCGGACGCCGCTGCCGCTCACCGCCGAGGAGGTGGAGCGGCTGCGCGGGCTCGGCGACGTCGTCGACCTGGAGGAGGTGGTCGACGTCTACCTGCCGCTGTCCCGGCTGCTGAACCTGTACATCGCCGCGCACAGCGGCCTGCGCGGGGCGCTGAACACCTTCCTCGGCGCGGCGGCCGGCCCGGCGGGGGCGCAGCCGGGCACGCCGTTCGTGATCGGCCTGGCCGGCAGCGTCGCGGTCGGCAAGTCGACCACCGCCCGCCTGCTGCGGGCGTTGCTCGCGCGCTGGCCGGAACACCCCCGGGTCGAGCTCGTCACCACCGACGGATTCCTGCTGCCCAATGCCGAGTTGGAGCGGCGCGGCCTGATGTCGCGGAAGGGCTTCCCGGAGTCGTACGACCGCCGGGCGCTGACCCGTTTCGTCGCGGACGTGAAGGCCGGCCGCCCCGAGGTGGGCGCGCCGGTCTACTCGCACCTGAGCTACGACATCGTGCCCGGCGAGCGGTTGACGGTGCGCCGCCCGGACATCCTGATCGTCGAGGGACTCAACGTCCTGCAGCCGGCGCTGCCCGGCCAGGACGGCCGCACCCGGATCGGCCTGGCCGACCACTTCGACTTCAGCGTGTACGTCGACGCGCGCACCGAGGACATCGAGCAGTGGTACCTCGCCCGGTTCCGCAAGCTGCGCGAGACCGCCTTCCAGAACCCGGACTCGTACTTCCGCAAGTACACCCAGGTGCCCGAGGAGGAGGCGCTGGATTACGCCCGGCTGATGTGGCGGACCGTCAACCAGCCGAACCTGGAGCAGAACGTGCTGCCCACCCGCAGCCGCGCCACCCTGGTGCTGCGCAAGGGCGAGGGCCACAAGGTCCAACGGCTCAGCCTGCGCAAGCTCTAGGCCCACCCGGCGGGCGGCGCGGGGACGGTACGGAGCGGTGCGACCGGCGGCATCCGCCCGCCGCACCGCGCCCGTTCGCCGGCCCGCGCCGGCCGGCGTCAGCCCAGCGTCGCCTTGACCAGGTCGGCCAGCCGTCCGGCCACGGTGCGGGCGTGGTCGATGTCGGCGGCCTCCACCATCACCCGGACCAGCGGCTCGGTTCCGGAGGGACGCAGCAACACCCGCCCGGTGGTACCCAGTTCGGCCTCGGCCTCGGTGACGGCGGCGGCCAGTTCGGGCGCGCGCGACATCCGGCCCCGGTCGACGTCGGGGACGTTGACGAGCACCTGGGGCAGCCGCTGCATCACGCCCGCGAGGTCCGCGAGCGTGCGGCCGGTGGCCGCGACCCGGGCGGCCAGCAGCAGCCCGGTCAGGGTGCCGTCGCCGGTCGTGGCGTGGTCCAGCACGATGACGTGGCCGGACTGCTCGCCGCCGAGCGCGTAGCCGTGCTCCTTCATCTCCTCCAGCACATAGCGGTCGCCGACCGCGGTCTGCACGAAGGTGATGCCCTCACGTTCCATGGCGAGCTTGAAGCCGAGGTTGGACATCACGGTGGCGACCACGGTGTCCTCCCGCAGCGTGCCCTGCTCGCGCATCGCCAGCGCCAGGACGGCCAGGATCTGGTCGCCGTCGACCTCCTCGCCCACCGCGTCGACGGCCAGGCAGCGGTCGGCGTCGCCGTCGTGGGCGATGCCCAGGTCCGCCCCGTGCTCGACCACCGCGGCCTTGAGCAGTTCGAGGTGGGTGGAGCCGCAGCCGTCGTTGATGTTGAGGCCGTCGGGCTGGGTGCCGATGGTGACCACCTCGGCGCCGGCCCGGGAGAACGCCTCGGGCGACACCTTGGAGGCCGCGCCGTGCGCCTCGTCCAGGACGATCTTCAGGCCGTCGAGCCGGTTCGGCAGTACCGCGACGAGGTGGGCGACGTAGCGGTCGAAGCCCTCGTCGTAGTCGCGGACCCGGCCGACGCCGGCGCCGGTCGGGCGCTGCCAGGGGGCACCGGTGCGGTGCTCCTGGTAGATCGCCTCGATCCGGTCCTCCAGCGCGTCGTCGAGTTTGTGGCCGCCGCGCGCCAGGAACTTGACGCCGTTGTCCGGCATGGCGTTGTGGCTGGCGGAGAGCATCACGCCGAGGTCGGCGCCCAGCGCGCCGGTGAGATACGCCACCGCGGGAGTGGGCAGCACACCGACGCGCAGGACGTCCACGCCCGCGCTGGCCAGGCCCGCCACCACGGCGGCCTCCAGGAACTCGCCCGAGGCGCGCGGATCGCGCCCGACCACGGCCACCGGCCGGTGCCCGGCGAAACTGCCCGCCTCGGCCAGCACGTGTGCCGCCGCGACCGACAGGCCGAGCGCCAGCTCCGCGGTCAGGTCGGCGTTGGCGATGCCCCGCACCCCGTCGGTGCCGAAGAGTCGTCCCACAGTGTTTCCTCCGATGCGATGCGGCGGCTCTGCCTTGCTGTGTCTCGCGGTCCTGCTGGGTCCCAGGGTCCTACTGGGTCGTACAAGCACACATATACGCCCCTAGCTCATCATGCGAACGCCCCGGAGGCACCGATGTGCCTCCGGGGCGTTGCGTCGCGTGCCGGACCGGGAGAAGCGGCATGCCGCGCCCCCCGCCCGAACGACTAGCGCTTGCTGAACTGCGGCGCCTTGCGGGCCTTCTTCAGACCGGCCTTCTTCCGCTCGACCGCGCGGTCGTCACGGGTGAGGAAGCCGGCCTTCTTGAGCGCGCCGCGGTTGTTGTCGACGTCCGCCTCGTTGAGCGCACGGGCGACGCCCAGGCGCAGCGCACCGGCCTGGCCGGAGATGCCGCCGCCGGAGATGCGGGCGACGACGTCATAACGACCGTCGAGCTCGAGCACCTTGAACGGCTCGTTGACTTCCTGCTGGTGCACCTTGTTGGGGAAGTAGCCCTCGAGGGTGCGGCCGTTGATCTTCCACTTGCCGCTGCCGGGGATGATCCGGACGCGGGCGATGGAACGCTTGCGGCGGCCGGTGCCGGCGGCCGGCTGCGGGTCGCCGAAGCGGGAGGCCATCGACTCGGAGGTGTACTCCCCCTCGACGGCCTCGGACTCGAAGGTCGTGATCTCGTCGTAGGACTCTTCGCCCTCGACGACGGTCTCGGCGGTGGTCTCAGCCACGATTCTCCTCAGATTCTTTCTGGTAGCAGGTGGCCGGGACTACTGCGCGACCTGAGTGATCTCGAACGGCACCGGCTGCTGGGCAGCGTGCGGGTGCTGGTCGCCCGAGTACACCTTCAGCTTGGTGAGCATCTGGCGGCCCAGGGTGTTCTTCGGGAGCATGCCCTTGACGGCCTTCTCGACGGCCTTCTCGGGGCTCTTGGCCAGCAGCTCGTCATAGCGCACCGAACGCAGACCGCCGGGGTACCCGGAGTGGCGGTAGGCCATCTTCTGGGTCTTCTTGTTCCCGGACAGGTGCACCTTGTCGGCGTTGATGATGATGACGAAGTCACCGGTGTCGACGTGGGGCGCGTAGATGGGCTTGTGCTTGCCCCGCAGGAGGGTCGCGGCCTGGGTGGCCAGGCGACCCAGGACGACGTCCTGCGCGTCGATGACATGCCACTGGCGCTGAACGTCGCCGGGCTTGGGGCTGTACGTACGCACGGTCGTTGGCCTTCGCTATCTTCGGTGAATTGGTCCTGACAAGGCCACCCGGCGATCACGACAGCCTCGGTGACACACGGGGACGCAACCCGTGGGCCAGCCGCTGGTCATCTGCCCGGTGGACCGGCGTAAGGGCCTCTCACGTGAGATAGAGCAAGCCAATACGCATAACGACATCGCAGAATACCCGTGGGCACCCGGGCGGGTCAAAACGCCTCCGCGAGGGTGACGGGAAGCGCGCGCGATCGCGGCGGGGACGCGCAGCAAGGAGGCGAAGTCCGCCGCGGGCAGGAGGGCGTCGCAGTAGGGCAGGGCCGCCGCCATGGTGGCCGTGCCGGGGGTGAAGCCGGGGGCGGCGGCACGGGGGTTGAGCCAGATCACCGTATGGGCGCGGCGGCGTACCCGGGCCATCGCGGCGGCGAGCTGCGCGGGCGGGTCGCCGTCCCAGCCGTCGGAGCCGATGACGACGACCGCGCCGCGGAGCAGGCCGCCGTGGTGCGAGGCGAGCAGCGCGCGCAGGCTGGCGGCGATGCGGGTGCCGCCGAAGCGGTCCGCGACCCTGGCCTCGGCCTCGGCCACCGCGGCGCGCGCCGAGCGGTGCGCCAGCACCGGGGTCAGCCGGGTGACGGTCGTGGCGAAGGCGAACACCTCGGCGTCGGCGGACAGCGCGAGCGCCCGCATCAGATGCAGGTAGGCGACCGCCTGCGGCTGCATCGACCTGCTGACGTCGCACAGCACGACCACCCGCCGCGGCCTGCTGACCGGCCCGGCCCGCACCAGCCGTACGGGCTCCCAGCCGGTACGGCGGGCCCGCGCCACGGTCGCCCTCAGCTCGATCCGCGTCCCGCCGGCGCCGACCGCGTACCGGCGGGAGCGCCGGGTCGGCCACACCGGCAGCGACCGCTCCAGCCACTGCCCGAGCAGCGCGGTGTCCCGGGGGCTCAGCTCGCCGAAGGGGGTGTCGGCCAGCCCCGCCAGCGCGCTGGGCAGGCGCTCCGGCAGGGCGACGCGCTCGTCGCCCTCCGGCCCGCCGGCCCCGGTGACGGCGGCGGGCAGGGTCACCCAGGGCAGGCCGTCCCCGTCCTGCCCGCCGGCCGAGTGGCCGGGCGCCGGCTCGTGGCTCCCCTGCTCGGCGGGCGGCGTGTCCAGCCCCTTGCGGCGCGCGTGGGGGTCGGCGGGCAGCACCGCGTCCCCGAAGACCGCGTCGAACACCGTGTCGTAGGCGGCCAGCCCGTCCCGGTCGCGCACCAGGCACACCCGTCCCGTCCAGTACAGCTGCGTCCGGGTCGGCGCGGGCGCGGCGCCGAGGGCGCGGACGAGGTCCTGCACGGGGGTCAGACCGACCGGCACGCCGTGCTCGCGCAGGCGGACCGCGAGCGCCACCGCGAAGGCGGCGCGGTCCACCGCGGGCAGCAGCGCGGAGCCGGGCCCCGGGGCGCCGGCCCCCGGGGTCACCTCAGCACCCGCCGGAGCACCACGACGGCCAGGGCGAGCCCGGCGAGCAGCGCCGCCGCGGGCAGCAGTCGTTTGTAGAGCATCGGCCCCGCGAGCTCCATCAGGTCGAGAGCTTCGTCGTCGCCGTCGTCGCCGTCGAAGCTGGAGGGGACGGCGGTGGCCGCGGGCACGACGGGGGCGACGGGAGGCGGCGCCTCCGGACGCGGGGCGGAGGGCTGCGCGGAGGAGGCGGGCGAGGTGGGGGCAGCGGCGGGCGGCGCGGGCGCGGGTCGGGCAGGTGTCGGCGGGGTTGCCGCGGGCGGGGAGGGCTCCGCCGCTCCCGGTTCCGGCTTCTCCGCGGCGGGCTTCTTCGGCGCGGGCTTCTGGGCCGCGGACTTCGCAACGGGCTTCTTCGGGGCGGGCTTCTCCGCTGCCGCCTCCGGCGCCGGTTTCACCGGCGGCTCCGCCGACGACTTCCTCGCCGCGGACTTCGCCGCCTTCGGGGGGCCGCCGTTATGGAGCTGCGTCTCCAGGTTGTCCACGAACTGCGCGAGCAGCTTCTCCGAGATCTCCTTGATCATGCCGCTGCCGAACTGGGCGAGCTTCCCGCTGATGGTGAGATCGGTGGAGACGCTGACGCGGGTGCCGTCCTTCTCGGGGCGGAGCCGGACGTCGATCCTGGCGGAGGCGTTCCCGCCGCCCCGGGCGTCCTTGCCCGCGGCTGCGACCACCGCGTGGCGGGCGTCGTCGTCCTTCTCCTCGAAGTGCGCGGACCCGGTGAACCGGCTGATCACCGGGCCGACCTTCACCTTCACCCGGCCCTTGTACACCTCCCCGTCGACCCCGGTGAGCTGTGCGCCCGGCATGCAGGGGGCCAGGCTCTCCAGGTCGGTCAGCGCCTCCCAGGCGCGCGGGACGGACACGTCGACGCCGAACTCGTTCTCGATCTTCATGGCTTCCACTGCCTCCTCAGGTCGGGGCGCGCAGGTCGCGGCGCGCGGTCAGGACGCACGGGTCCGGGCGCGCAGGTCAGGGCGCGGCCTCCCGCGCGTGTTCCAGGTCGTCGAGCGCGTCCGCGACGGCGACCCGGTCGTCCGGGCTCTTGGCGAGGGTGCTGAGGGTGCGCAGCACGTCGCGCCGGGCCAGCCGGGAGACGTCCAGCGCGGACAGCGCCGCGACCCAGTCGATCGCCTCGGCCATGCCGGGCGGCTTGTCCAGTTCCAGCGCGCGGACGCGTCCGACGAAGTCCGCGGCGGAGGCGATCAGCGGCTCGCCCGCCGAGGGCACCGAGCGGCGCAGGATCTCCACGGCCCGCTCCGGGGTGGGGAAGTCGATCCAGTGGTAGAGGCAGCGGCGGCGCAGCGCGTCGTGCAGTTCGCGGCTGCGGTTGGAGGTCAGCACCACCAGGGGCGGGCGCGGCGCGGTGAAGGTGCCCAGCTCCGGCACGGTGATCGCGGCCTCGCCCAGGAACTCCAGCAGCAGCGCCTCGAACTCGTCGTCCGCCCGGTCGATCTCGTCGATCAGGAGCACCGGCGGGAGCGGGCCGCGATGGCGCACGGCACGCAGCAGGGGCCGGTCCTGGAGGAACTCCTCGGTGAACAGGTCGGCGTCGGTGAGCCTGCGCTCGGTGGTCTCGGTGAGGCGGATCGCCAGGAGCTGCCGCTGGTAGTTCCACTCGTACAGGGCCTCGCCCGCGGACAGCCCCTCGTAGCACTGCAGCCGGATCAGCGGGGTGGCCAGCGCCTCGGCGAGGGCCTTGGCCGCGGAGGTCTTGCCGACGCCGGGTTCGCCCTCCAGCAGCAGCGGGCGGTGCAGCACCGCGGACAGGTACAGGGCGGTCGCGGTGCCCTCGTCGACGAGGTAGCCGACCGTGTCCAGCCGCCGGCGCACCTCGGCGGCGTCCGCGAACAGCGTGCTCACCATCTGTTGCCGCCCACCGGCTACCCCACCAGTCCCGCCGCGTAGCGGTCGCGGCAGCCCGGGCCGCAGAACCAGAACTCCCCGGCCCCCGCGGTCAGGTGCGGGGTGTCGGGCAGCACCGTGACCTTCATGCCGCACACCGGGTCCTCCACCACCATGGGTGCCTGGCCGGGTGCGGGTACCGGCACCCGGGTCTCGCCGGAGCGGACCGCCTCGACGAGTTCGGCGAGGATGGACAGCCCCACCTCGGGGGCGGTACGGGCGCCGATGTCCAGTCCGGCCGGGGTGTGGATCCGGGCCCGCTCCTGCGGGTCGAGCCCCATCCCGTCCAGCAGCGCGTCGCCCCTGCGGTGGCTGGCGACCAGCGCGACGCGGCCCACGCCCGCGGCCAGTGCGGCGCGGATGGACTCCTCCTCGTCGCGCCCGTGGCCCGCGACGACGACGGCCGCGGTCCGTTCCGGCAGCGGGCCGGCCGGCAGGGTGCGGGAGGTGTCCCAGCCGAGGAGCCCGGCGAAGGCGACCACCGCGTCGGCGACCGGGGTGCGCCCGACCACCTCGACCAGCGGCGGTGGCAGCACCGGTTCGAGGAAGATCTCCAGCGCGCCGCCGGACAGGCACGGGTTGACCACGACCCGGGCGCCCGGCGTCTCGGGGAAGCCGGTCTCCCCCTCGGGAAGGATGCGCAGCAGCAGCGGGCCGCCGCCGTCCAGCGCTTCGAGGGCGGCGGTGCGGACCGAGCCCTCGGCGCACACGCCGCCGACGAAGCCCTCGACGGTGCCGTCGCCGTGGACGATCGCCTCGTCACCCGCGTGCGCCGACGCGGGCGCCTGGGCGCGTACGACCCTGGCGTGTACGAACGGCACGCGCTGGGCGGCGAGTTCGAGCGCGCGGGCGCTCACCGCCTTCGGCACCTGACGCCACCTCCTTCGCCTCGTCGGTTCGCCGGCCGGCTCGCACACGGCCGGCCGGACCGTCCTTCGTTCCCGGACCGGCTAGTTCGGCGGCGTCGCCCGCCCCTGCATCGCCTCCCACACCCGGGACGGGGTCAGCGGCATGTCGGCGTGCCGCACGCCGAACGGCCTGAGCGCGTCCACCACCGCGTTGACCAGGGCCGGCGGGGAGCCGACCGTCGCGGACTCGCCGATGCCCTTCGCGCCGATCGGGTGGTGCGGGGACGGGGTGACGGTGAACCCGGTCTCCCAGTCGGGCACTTCCAGGGCGGTGGGGAGGAGGTAGTCCATCAGCGAGCCGCTGAGGCAGTTGCCGTCCTCGTCGAAGGAGACCATCTCCATCAGCGCCATGCCGACGCCGTCGGTGAGCCCGCCGTGCACCTGCCCCTCGATGATCATCGGGTTGATCCGGGTGCCGCAGTCGTCGACCGCGACGAAGCGCCGTACCGTCACCTTCGCGGTGCCCGGGTCGATGTCGACCACGCAGATGTAGGCGCCGTGCGGGTAGGTGAGGTTCTCCGGGTTGTAGCAGATCTGCGCCTCCAGGCCGCCCTCGACGCCCTCGGGCAGGTCGCCGGCGCCGTGCGCGCGCATCGCGACGTCCTGGATGGTGACCGACGCCGACGGGTCGCCCTTCACATGGAAGGCGCCCTTGCTCCACTCCAGGTCGGCGACGGACACCTCCAGCATCCCGGAGGCGATCAGCTTCGCCTTGTCGCGGACCTTGCGGGCCACCAGCGCGGCCGCCGCACCCGACACCGGGGTGGAGCGGCTGCCGTAGGTGCCCAGGCCGAAGGGCGTCTGGTCGGTGTCCCCGTGCACCACCTCGATGTCCTGCGGCGGGATACCGATCTCCTCGGCGACGATCTGCGCGAACGTCGTCTCGTGGCCCTGCCCCTGGGTCTGCACCGACAGCCGCACCACCGCCTTGCCGGTGGGGTGCACCCGCAGCTCGCAGCCGTCGGCCATGCCCAGGCCCAGGATGTCCATGTCCTTGCGCGGGCCGGCGCCGACCGCCTCGGTGAAGAACGACACCCCGATGCCCATGAGTTCGCCGCGCTCGCGCTTGGCGGCCTGCTCGGCGCGCAGTTCGTCGTACCCGGCGATCCGGGTGGCCAGCTCCATCGTCGGGGCGTAGTTCCCCGAGTCGTAGACCCAGCCGGTCCTGGTCCGGTACGGGAACTGATCCGGGCGGATGAAGTTCTTGCGGCGCAGCGCGACCGGGTCCGCCTTCAGCTCGTACGCCAGGCAGTCCACCATCCGCTCGACCAGGTAGACCGCCTCGGTGACGCGGAACGAGCAGGCGTACGCGACGCCGCCGGGCGCCTTGTTGGTGTAGACGGCCGTCATCTTGCAGGAGGCCGCCTCGATGTCGTAGCTGCCGGTGAAGACGCCGAAGAAGCCCGCCGGGTACTTCAGCGGGGCGGCGGTGCCGTTGAACGCGCCATGGTCGGCGAGCACATGGGTGCGCAGGGCGAGGATCCGGCCGTCGGCGGTGGCCGCGATCTCGCCGCGCATCACGTAGTCGCGGGCGAACCCGGTGCTGGTCAGGTTCTCGGAGCGGTCCTCCACCCACTTCACCGGCTTGCCGGTGAGCAGCGACCCGACGATCGCGCACACGTAGCCGGGGTAGATGGGCACCTTGTTGCCGAAGCCGCCGCCGATGTCCGGCGCGACCACCCTGATCTTGTGCTCGGGCAGCCCGGCGACGATCGCGTACAGGGTGCGGTGCGCGTGCGGCGCCTGGGTGGTGGACCACAGGGTGAGCCGGCCGTCGACCGCGTCGTAGTCGGCGACCGCGCCGCAGGTCTCCATCGGCGCCGGGTGCACCCGCGGGTAGACGATGTCCTCGCTGACCACCACGTCGGCCCTGGCGAAGACCGCGTCGGTCGCGGCCGCGTCACCGGTCTCCCAGTCGAAGCAGTGGTTGTCGGTCTTGCCCTCCAGGTCGTCGCGGATCACCGGCGCGTCGGCGGACAGCGCCGTGCGCACGTCCACCACCGGGTCCAGCGGCTCGTACTCGACGTCGATCAGCTCCAGGGCGTCCCGGGCCGCGTAGCGGTCCTCGGCGACGACGAACGCCACCTCCTGCCCCTGGAAGCGGACCTTGTCGGTGGCGAGCACGGCCTGCACGTCGTTGGAGAGGGTCGGCATCCACGCCAGGCCCTTCTCGGCGAGCATCGCGCCGGTCACCACCAGCCGTACCTTCGGGTGCTCCTCGGCGAGGCCGGTGTCGACCGACACCACCTTGGCGTGCGCGAACGGCGAGCGCAGCACCGCCAGATGCAGCATGCCCGGCAGTTGCAGGTCGTCGATGTAGCGGCCCTTGCCGCGGATGAAGCGCGGGTCCTCCTTGCGCAGCATCCGGCCGTGGCCGACCGGCTTGTGGTCGTTGTCCTCGAAGGCGGTACGGGCCGGGGCGGTGGTCATGACGCGCTCCCCGTGGTGGTGGCGGTGGCATCGGTCCCGCCGAGGGCGGCCGCGTCGTCCGGGACGGCGGTGCGTGTGCCGGCCTGCTCGGCGGCGGCCCAGCGGACGGAGCGCACGATGGTGGCGTAGCCCGTGCAGCGGCAGATCTGCCCGGAGATCGCCTCGCGGATCTCGGCCTCGGACGGGTCGGGGTTGCGGTCCAGCAGCGCCCTGGCGGTCATCATCATGCCCGGGGTGCAGAACCCGCACTGGAGGCCGTGGCACTCCATGAAGCCGCGCTGCACGGGATCGAGTTCGCCGTCCTGCTCCAGGTCCTCCACGGTGCGCACCTCGCGCCCGCCGGCCATCGCGGCGAGCACCGTGCAGGACTTGACGGGTTCGCCGTCCATCCACACCACGCAGGTGCCGCAGTTGCTGGTGTCGCACCCCCAGTGGGTGCCGGTCAGCGCGAGGTGGTCGCGCAGGAAGTGCACCAGCAGCAGCCGGCCCTCGATGTCCCGGGTGATCTCTTCACCGTTGACGGTCATGGTGACCTGCATGACTCACACCCCTTGCCGGTTGATGTCGCCGTCGCCCGCCGCCGGCGGGGCGCCGATGCGGGCGACCGCGGTGCGCAGCACGCGCACGGTCAGCTCGCGGGCCAGGTACCGCTTGTACTCCGCGCTGCCGCGCCGGTCGGTGACCGGGTCGCAACCCGCCGCGGCGAGATCGCCGGCCTGCTCGTACAGCTCCTGGGACGGCGGCCGGCCGCGCAGCGCGTCGGCGATGCCCGGGATGCCCGCGGTGTTGGGGCCGACCGCGGCGAGGCCGACCCGGGCGTCGGCGATCAGCCCTTCGTCGTCGAGCCGCACGGCGGCGCCCGCCGAGACCACCGCCCAGTCCCCGGCCCGGAGTTCCACCTTCTCGTAGGCGCTGGAGCCGTTCGGGTGGACCGGGAGGCGGATCTCGGTGAGGATCTCGGCGTCGCCCACCGCCGTCTCGTACGGGCCCTGGTGGAAGTCGGCCATCGGGACGACGCGCTCGCCGTCCGCGCCCCGGATCACGCAGCGCGCGTCGAGCGTCGTGCACACCGCGGACAGGTCCTCCGACGGGTCGGCCTGGCACAGCGAACCGCCCAGGGTGCCGCGGTTGCGCACCACCGGGTCGGCGATGACCCGCTCGGCGTCCCGGAAGATCGGGAACGCGGCGGCCAGCGGATCGGACTCCAGCAGCTCGCGGTGCCGGGTCATCGCGCCGATCCGGATCCACCCGGGTTCGACGGCGACGAAGCCCAGTTCGCCGTGCAGGTCGTTGATGTCGATCAGGTACTCGAAGTTGGCCAGCCGCAGCTTCATCATCGGCAGCAGGCTGTGCCCGCCGGCCACCAGGCGCGCGGTGTCCCCCAGGCGGTCGAGCAGCCCGATCGCCTCACCGACCGTGCCGGCCCGCCGGTACTCGAACGGCGCGGGAACCTGCATGGAGAACGCCCCTTTCAAGACGGCCCGATGCCCCACGCGGCCCAGGCCCTTGCTTCTGCGACCCTGCTCGGGGACATGGCGTGGCATCTGCAACGCGGCGGCGTCCACGGCGAGTTCGGCGAGTTCGACTGAGTGCTCCACTGCGCTGCTCCACCGGGCGGCGGACGGGCGACAACCGCCGCCGGGCCGGCCCGAGCGAACCGTTAGCACCAGTTGACACCCGCGTCAGGGGGTTCGCATCCGCAGCACGGAGGGGCGGTCACGGCGCCCACGCGGCTCGCTGACGGCCGCGGGACCGGCCCTGCGGCCGACCCGCCGACCCGGCCGCCCCCGCCCCGCAGAACGCCGCACACGGGCGCGCGCCGACCGTACGGGTGGCCCCGCCGCCGTCACCGCCCGAACCCCGCGGCGGCAGCCGTGCGAGCGGCGCGGAAGGCCGCCGCGCGGGACCATGGAAGCGGGGCGGCACACGGCGCTCGGGTGCGTGGCACCCGTGCCCGGTCTGCGGAGAGGAGTGCGCGTGCGGGACATCGCCGAGGGCATCGCGTCCTGGCAGGCGGCCGGGACCCGGTTCGCCGTGGCCACCGTCGTGCGGACCTGGAAGTCGGCGCCGCGCCGCCCGGGCGCCTCGATGGCGGTCGCGGAGAACGGCGACGCCCTCGGCAGCGTCTCCGGTGGATGCGTGGAGGGCGCGGTCTACGAGCTGGCCCGCGAGGTCATCAGCAGCGGGCAGCCGGCCACCACCGCGTACGGCGTCAGCGACGACGACGCGTTCGAGGTGGGACTGACCTGCGGCGGCACCATCGAGCTGCTGGTACGCCCGGCGGGCGGCGGCCACTTCCCGCAACTGCCCGCCGTGCTCGACGCCATCGCCGCCACCCGACCGGTCGCCGTCGCCACCCTGCTGGACGAGCACGCCGCCCCCTCCGGCGACGCCCCTCCCGCCCTCCCGGGCTCGCCGCCCGAGCGCGACCTCGTGGTCACCCCGGAGTCCGCGGTCGGCGGCCTCGGCGACCCCGGGCTGGACGCGGCCGTCACCGTGCAGGCCCGCGGGCTGCTCGCCCAGGGCGCCACCACGGTGATCCGGGTCGGGCGCTCCGGGGAGCAGCGCCGCGACGACCTCGCCGTCTTCGTCCAGTCGTTCGCACCGCCCCCCAGGCTGCTGGTGTTCGGCGCGATCGACTTCGCCGGAGCGGTGGCCCGGATCGGCAAGTTCCTCGGCTACCACGTGACGGTCTGCGACGCCCGGCCGGTCTTCGCGACCCGCAAGCGCTTCCCCGACGCCGACGAGCTGGTCGTCTCCTGGCCGCACCGCTTCCTCGACCGGGTGCCGATCGACGAGAACACCGTGATCTGCGTGCTGACGCACGACCCGAAGTTCGACATCCCCCTGCTGGAGCGGGCGTTGCGCTCACCCGCGCGCTACATCGGGGCCATGGGCAGCCGCCGCACCCACGAGGACCGGCTGCGCCGGCTGCGCGAGGCGGGCGTGCCCGAGTCGGCGCTGGCCCGGCTCGCCTCGCCGATCGGCCTGGACCTCGGCGCCCGCACCCCGGAGGAGACCGCCGTGGCGATCATGGCGGAGGTGATCGCCCTGCACTGGGGCGGCTCCGGGCAGCGGCTCATCGCGACCACGCCGCAGCCCATCCACCACTGACGCGCACCCGGCCGGCCACCGGGGAGCCCCGACGGCCGGCGGAAACGGTCAGCGCGGCCGGTCCACCCGGCGTTCGTCCCAGACCGGCTCGGCGGTCTCGCGGACCAGGCCGTCGGAGCCGAACACCAGGTAGCGGTCGAAGGAGCGGGCGAACCAGCGGTCGTGGGTGACCGCCAGGACGGTGCCGTCGTAGGCCCCCAGGCCGTCCTGGAGGGCTTCCGCGCTCTCCAGGTCGAGGTTGTCCGTCGGCTCGTCGAGGAGCAGCGCCGTGGTGCCCTGGAGCTCCATCAGGAGGATCTGGAAACGGGCCTGTTGTCCCCCCGACAACCGGTCGAAGGTCTGGTCGCCCTGCCGTTCCAGCTCGTAGCGGCGCAGCACGGACATCGCGCGGCCGCGGTCGCGGGCGTGCTCGGTCCACAGGATGTCCACCAGGGGCCGGCCGGCCAGTTCGGGGTGGGCGTGGGTCTGCGCGAAGTGCCCGGGCACCACCCGGGCGCCCAGCTTCCAGGTGCCGCTGTGCGCGACCGACGTGTCCCCGGCCAGCAGGCGCAGGAAGTGCGACTTGCCCGAGCCGTTGGAGCCCAGCACCGCGACCCGCTCGCCGTAGAACACCTCCAGGTCGAACGGCCGCATCAGGCTGGTCAGTTCGAGCTGGGCGCAGGTGACCGCGCGCACCCCGGTACGGCCACCCTGCAGCCGCATCCGGATGTCCTGCTTGCGCGGCGGCTCCGGCGGCGGTCCGGCCTCCTCGAACTTGCGCAGCCGCGTCTTCGCCGCCTGGTAGCGGGAGGCCATCTCGTCGCTGCGCGCCGCGTACTGCTGCATGTCCAGCACCAGCTTCTTCAGCTGGGCGTGCTTCTCGTCCCAGCGCCTGCGCAGCTCCTCGAACCGCTCGAACCGCTCGGCGCGCGCCTCGTGGTAGGTGGCGAAGCCGCCGCCGTGCACCCACACGTCGCTGCCGCCGGGACTCGGCTCGACGCTGACGATCTTCTCCGCGCTGCGCGCCAGCAGTTCACGGTCGTGGCTGACGAACAGCACGGTCTTGCGGGTCTGCGCGAGCTGCTCCTCGAGCCAGCGCTTGCCCGGCACGTCCAGGTAGTTGTCCGGCTCGTCGAGCAGCAGCACCTCGTCGGGGCCGCGCAGCAGGGCCTCCAGGACCAGCCGCTTCTGCTCCCCGCCGGACAGCGTCTTCACCTCGCGCCACTGCGCCCGGTCGTACGGCACCCCGAGCGCGGCCATGGTGCACATGTCCCACAGCGTCTCCGCCTCGTAGCCGCGCGCCTCCGCCCACTCGCTCAGCGCCGTCGCGTACGCCATCTGGGCGGGCTCGTCGTCCTGCGCCATGATCGCCAGTTCGGCGGCGTCGACGGCCTTGGCGGCGGCCTGGATACGGGGGTGCGCGACGGACACCAGGAGGTCCCGGACCGTGCGGTCGTCGCGGACGCTGCCCACGAACTGGCGCATCACGCCGAGGCCGCCGCTGACGGTGACGGTGCCGCCGTGCGGTTTCAGCTCGCCGGAGATCAGCCGCAGCAAAGTGGTCTTGCCCGCGCCGTTGGCGCCCACCAGGGCCACCGCCGCCCCGTCGCCCACCCGGAAGGAGACATCACCGAGCAGCGCCCGACCGTCCGGGAGGTAGTACTCGATGTGCGCGGCTTCCACGTGACCCATGGCCCGGATTCTCCCTGCCGCCACGGACCCGCCCCAAGTCCTTTTCCGGGGCCGCGACGGCAATATGATGCGCCACATGAGTGAAGGGCCGGGGCAGCAGCCCCCGCAGGAACCCCGTAACCAGGCCTCCGACGGTCCTCGCGAGGTCCTGGAGGGACGTGTCATTCCCTCCCGCACGTCGGAGGCCGACCCCCGGCGCGGCTTCGCGGCCCCGCCGCAGCACGCGCGGCCCCGGCCGGAGGCCGACCCGGGTCCCGAGGACCCGGCCGCCGCGCCGCCCGAGGGCGCGTTCCCCGACGGCCCCTACGCCTTCCGCCCGGGCCAGCCCGGCGTGCCCGGCCCCCGGGGCAGGCGTACCCCCACGCAGGCCGCACCCTCCGCGCAGGGCCCCTCGGCGCCCGGACCGGCCCAGGGCCAGGATCCCGCCCAGGGCGGCCGGCCGGGGCAGCAGGCAGGCGGGTACGGCTTCCCGCAGCAGCAGCAACAGCCACCGCCCGGACCCGCAGTACCCGGCACCCCGGGCGGCGCCGCGGCCCCCGGTGCGCCCGGCCCCGGCCCGGCACAGGGCGGATACGGCTTCCCGCGCCAGGAGGCACCCGGCGCGGGGACCGGCCGCGGACCGGGCGGACCCGGCGCACCCGGCGGTCCCACCGGCCCGAGCGGGCCGGCCGGACCCGCTGGCAGGGGGCCGGGCACGCCCGGTCCCGCCGCCGCGCGTGGCGCCTCCCCCGTGCCCGGGACGCCCGACTGGAGCGCCCTGGCGGAGGAGCAGGCCAGCGGGGCCCGGCGCCGCCGGATCATGATGCTGGTCGGCGGCGGCGTCGCCGTCGCGGTGATAGCCGGCGGTGTGGCCACGGCCGTGGTGATGTCCGGCAGGAGCTCGGACCACACCATCGCCGACCCGACCGCGTCGAGCAGTTCCACCGCCAGCGAGAAGCCGCTGCCGCCCGAGCCGTCCTTCTCCTCGGTGGCCCCGCCGCCGCCCGCGAACCCGCTGGACTTCATCTCCAGCGCGGCCAAGGACACCGCGCCCCTGACCCCGGCGTCGCTCTTCCCGGGCAAGCAGTTCGTCCTGCAGGGCCGCACCTACACCAAGACCAACAGCGCCGTCACCACGACGTGCTCGGCCGCGGCCGGCGCCCCGCTGTCCGGTGCCCTCGCCTCCAACGGGTGCACCAAGCTGGTGCGGGTCACGTACACCAACGGCAAGATCGCCGTCACCGTCGGCGTCGCGGTCTTCGCCGACAAGGCCCACGCCGCCAAGCTGCACAACGTCGCGCAGTACATCGCCCCGCTCAACGGCGGTGGCGTGGCCGACTTCTGCCATGCCGTGGCCTGCCAGATGACCTCGAACTCGGTCGGGCGGTACGCCTACTTCGCGATCTCCGGCTTCAAGAACGGCCAGACCCTCAAGCAGGGCAACACCACGGGCGAGCAGGCCGCCAACGACGCGTCGGACTTCGCCTTCCAGCGGATCGTCCAGCGCGGGCGCGACGCCGCCCAGGCCCAGGCGAACAGCCAGTAAGGACGCGGGTAAGGGCCGTCCGCCTGGAGGAGGGCCCTTACAGGCAGCCGGGGAGCGTCCGCATGTTGCGGGCCTCCCGGCTGCGCGCGGCCAGCAGCTCGTCGGCCGGGTAGCCGACCTCCTCCAGCGTCAGCCCGTGCGGGCGCACCACGTTGACCGCCGAGTGCCGCTCCCTGCCGGCCAGCACCTCGGCCGGGAAACCGACCGGCCGGTGCCCGTCGCCGACCAGGATCATCGCGCCGACCAGCGCCCGCACCATGTTGTGGCAGAAGGCGTCGGCCCGCACCGTCGCCACCGCCAGCCCGTCGGCGCCCCGCTCCCACGACAGGTCGAGCAGCGTACGGATGGTGGTCGCGCCCTCCCGCTTCTTGCAGTACGCCGCGAAGTCGTGCTCCCCCAGCATCAGGGCCGCGGCCTCGTTCATCAGGTCCACGTCCACCGGCCGGTCGTGCCACAGCACGTGGCCGCGCAGCAGCGGGTCCACGCCCCCCGGGTGGTCGCCGATCCGGTAGGCGTACCGCCGCCACACCGCCGAGAACCGCGCGTCGAACCCGGGCGGCGCCTCCGCCACCCCCCACACCCGCACATCCCACGGCAGCCGCCCGGCCAGCCGCCGCCGCAGCTTCCCGCTCTCCCGCTCCCACACCTCGGCCGGCAGGTCCACGTGCGCCACCTGCCCGCGCGCGTGCACCCCCGCGTCGGTGCGCCCCGCCACGGTCAGCTCCACCGGATCGGGTAGCCGCAGCACCGTGGCGATCGCCGACTCCAGTTCGCCCTGCACCGTCCGCCGGCTGCGCTGCTTCGCCCACCCGGAGAAGTCCGCTCCGTCATAGCCCAGATCCAGCCGCACCCGCACGAATCCGGCCGCCGGCCCCTCGCTCACCCGTCGCTCCTCCGTGTCACATACGTCGGCGGGCCCGCACCCCTTGGGGTACGGGCCCGCCCGTGGGTCGTCAGGACGCTCAGGCGTCCTTGGACTCCTCGTCCGCCGGAGCGGCGTCCTCGGCCTCGGCCGCCGGCTCGGCGTCCTCGACCGCGTCGTCCTTCTTGACCTCGGCCAGAGCCTCGTCACCGGCGCGGTCCTTGGCGGAGCGCTTGGTGGCGGCCTCGGCCTCGCCGACCGCGTTCTGCTGAACGGTCAGGGCCTCCACCAGCTCGATGACCGCCATCGGGGCGTTGTCGCCCCGGCGGCTGCCGATCTTGGTGATGCGGGTGTAGCCACCCGGGCGGTTCTCGTACCGCGGCGCGATCTCGGTGAAGAGGGTGTGCACCACCGACTTGTCGGTGATCTGCTGCAGCACCTGGCGACGGTTGTGGATGTCGCCCTTCTTCGCCTTCGTGATCAGCCGCTCCGCGACCGGGCGCAGCCGACGCGCCTTGGCCTCGGTGGTGGTGATCCGGCCGTGCTCGAAGAGCGACTTCGCGAGGTTCGCGAGCAGCAGCTTCTCGTGCGCGGCACTCCCGCCCAGACGGGCACCCTTAGCGGGCTGGGGCATGGTCCTTCTCCTTCTTCGCTGCACCGGCCGTGTCAGGTACCGATGTCAGTGCGAACCGGCGGCTGCCGGCTCGTGGGTCTCCGGGCTCCGCCCGGAGGAGGGCGCCCCTCGGGGGCGCGGGGAACGGCGCGAGCGACCACCACCGGACCGGTGGTCCGGAGACTCGCCGCGGGGGCTGGGCCCGCAGGCCCGGCGCGCCGCGACGACGGCTGGTCGCGCAGTTCCCCGCGCCCCTTGCGGGGCACGGTCGTACGCGGCGGACGCGAAGATCCCGCTGTCCGCCGGTGGCACTCAGTACTGCTCGGTCTCCACGAAGCCCGCGTCGACGTCGTCATCGGCGCCGAAGGCGTCGGCGGCGGCGGTCGGGTCGAATCCGGGCGGGCTGTCCTTGAGGGCCAGGCCCATCCCGGCGAGCTTCGCCTTGACCTCGTCGATCGACTTCGCACCGAAGTTGCGGATGTCGAGCAGGTCCGCCTCGGAGCGGGCCACCAGCTCGCCCACCGAGTGGATGCCCTCGCGCTTGAGGCAGTTGTAGGAGCGGACGGTGAGTTCCAGCTCCTCGATCGGCAGCGCGAGGTCCGCGGCCAGGGCGGCGTCCGTCGGGGACGGGCCCATGTCGATGCCCTCGGCGTCGACGTTCAGCTCGCGGGCCAGACCGAACAGCTCGACCAGGGTCTTGCCGGCCGACGCCATGGCGTCACGCGGCCGCATGGCCTGCTTGGTCTCGACGTCGACGATCAGCTTGTCGAAGTCGGTGCGCTGCTCGACACGGGTCGCCTCGACCTTGTAGGTGACCTTGAGCACCGGGCTGTAGATGGAGTCGACCGGGATACGGCCGATCTCCTGGCCCTGCTGCTTGTTCTGCACCGCGGAGACGTAGCCGCGACCGCGCTCGACGGTCAGCTCCATCTCCAGCTTGCCCTTGGCGTTGAGCGTGGACAGCACCAGGTCGGGGTTGTGCACCTCGACACCGGCCGGCGGCGCGATGTCGGCGGCGGTGACCACACCCGGGCCCTGCTTGCGCAGGTACATCACGACCGGCTCGTCGTGCTCCGAGGAGACGACGAGCTGCTTGATGTTGAGGATGAGGTCGGTGACGTCCTCCTTGACGCCCGGCACGGTGGTGAACTCGTGCAGGACCCCGTCGATCCGGATCGAGGTGACAGCCGCACCCGGGATCGAGGAGAGGAGCGTACGACGCAGGGAGTTGCCGAGGGTGTAGCCGAATCCCGGCTCCAGCGGCTCGATCACGAACCGGGAGCGGAACTCGTCGACGACCTCTTCGGTCAACGAGGGACGCTGAGCGATCAGCATGTGTTCGGTCCTTCAGTCGTGGGCGCCCGCTATTTGACGCCCCCTGTACTACGAGGGTACGGGTGGCGCGGCCGAACCGTCCGAAAACGGCGGCCGCACCACCCTCCACCTGCGAACTTCTACCCGACTACTACTTCGAGTAGAGCTCGACGATGAGCTGCTCCTGCACCTGGGTGTCGATCACCTGGCGCTCGGGCAGGCTGTGCACGAGGATCCGCAGCTTGCCGGCGTTGGCCTCGAGCCACGCGGGCACGGTCTTGTCGCCGGCCTCGCCCTGCGCCACCGCGAACGGGGTCAGGTTACGGGACCGCTCGCGGACCTCGACGATGTCGTTCACGGACACGCGGGCCGACGGGATGTCGGTCTTGCGGCCGTTGACGGTGATGTGTCCGTGCCGGACCAGCTGACGGGCGTGGTCACGGGACTTGGCGAAGCCGGCCCGGTACACCACGTTGTCGAGGCGGGTCTCGAGGATGCGCAGAAGGTTCTCACCGGTCTTGCCGGTCTTCTGGTTCGCTTCCTTGTAGTAGTTCACGAACTGCTTCTCGAGGACACCGTAGATCCGCGCGCACTTCTGCTTCTCACGAAGCTGGAGAAGGTACTCGCTGTCCTTGGTGCGCCCGCGCCCGTGCTCACCCGGGGGGTAAGGACGGATCTCGATCGGGCACTTCGCGCTCTCGCACTTAGCTCCCTTGAGGAAGAGCTTCTGCTTCTCCCGACGGCAACGCTTGCAGTCGGCCCCGGTGTAACGCGCCATTGTCTCAGTTCTCCTGTATCAGCTGGTCAGACGCGGCGGCGCTTCGGCGGGCGGCAGCCGTTGTGGGGGGTCGGGGTGACGTCCTGGATCGAGCCGACCTCGAGGCCCGTGGCCTGGAGGGAGCGGATCGCGGTCTCACGGCCGGAGCCGGGGCCCTTCACGAAGACGTCCACCTTGCGCATGCCGTGCTCCTGCGCGCGGCGGGCAGCCGACTCGGCGGCCATCTGCGCGGCGAAGGGGGTGGACTTGCGCGAGCCCTTGAAGCCGACGTGCCCGGCGGAGGCCCAGGAGATCACGTTCCCGGCAGGGTCGGTGATCGAGACGATGGTGTTGTTGAACGTGCTCTTGATGTGGGCGTGCCCGTGAGCGACGTTCTTCTTTTCCTTGCGGCGCACCTTCTTGGCTGCGCCCTGACGGCCCTTAGGAGGCATGTGTCGGTTCTCCCGGTGGAGGTGGTCGGTCCTACAGCGAAGACCGCTGATGGGGTCTGGCTGTCGGACTACTTCTTGCCCGGCTTCTTCTTACCGGCGATCGCGCGACGCGGGCCCTTGCGGGTGCGGGCGTTGGTGTGAGTGCGCTGGCCGTGGACCGGCAGGCCCCGACGGTGGCGCAGACCCTGGTAACAGCCGATCTCGACCTTGCGGCGGATGTCGGCCTGGACTTCACGGCGGAGGTCACCCTCGGTCGTGTAGTTCTCGTCGACCCACTTGCCGATCTTGACGAGGTCTTCCTCGGCAAGGTCGCGGACGCGGATGTCGGGGTTCACACCGGTGTTCTTCAGGATCTCCTGGGCGCGCGAGCGCCCGATGCCGAAGACATAGGTGAGGGCGATCTCCACGCGCTTCTCGCGCGGGAGGTCAACGCCTGAGAGGCGTGCCATGTGTGTGGCTCCTGATGTTTGCGGAGGTCTTCCGCAGCTCCGGTTCCCGTCCGCCGTACCAGGTACGAAACGGGTCCCCGGCCTCCACCGGGGGTGTCATCCCCGTACCGGACGGGGATGGGAGATGCGTATGAACGCGTGTGCGTCGCGCGAAGTTCTGCTGGTGCAGGGGTGGTCGGCGGGCGTCAGCCCTGGCGCTGCTTGTGGCGCAGGTTGTCGCAGATGACCATGACCCGGCCGTGGCGGCGGATCACCTTGCACTTGTCGCAGATCTTCTTGACGCTCGGCTTGACCTTCATGGGGCTGAGGTTCTCCGGGTCGTGTGTGAGATCTACAAGCGGGTTACTTGTATCGGTAGACAATCCGTCCGCGCGTCAGGTCGTACGGAGACAGCTCCACAACGACCCGGTCATCCGGGAGGATCCGGATGTAGTGCATCCGCATCTTGCCGCTGATGTGCGCGAGGACCTTGTGACCGTTCTGCAGCTCCACCTTGAACATCGCGTTCGGCAGAGACTCGATCACGGTGCCCTCGATCTCGATGGCGCCTTGCTTTTTGGCCATGTCCTGCTTTCGGGATCGGCTACCGGGGTCGGCTCCGGACATGCCGGAAGACACGCGGGGCCGACATATGATTCTACGGCAAGGCCCCCGGAAACACGAATCGGGAGTATGCCCACCGTGCGTGATCGTTATGCACGGCGGTGGCCCGGAGGCGGGCCGGGTCTAGGAAAGCGGGTCCGGGGCCGTGGTGACGCCGTACTCCGCGAGCTTCGCCTTGCCGCCGTCGGGGGCGGTGAGGACCAGGGGGCCCTGCTCGGTGAGGGCGATGGTGTGCTCCCAGTGCGCCGACCACGAACCGTCGTCGGACTTCACGGTCCACTCGTCCTCGAGCACGTGCGTGTGCGGAGTGCCCAAAGTCACCATCGGCTCGATCGCCAGGCACAGCCCGGGCACCAGCCGGATGCCGCGGCCGCGCTTCTTGGTGACGTAGTTGAGCACGTGCGGGTCCATGTGCATCTGGGTGCCGATGCCGTGGCCGCCGTACCCCTCCACGATGCCGTACTTGCCCGAGGCCGGGCGCGGCTGGCGGCGGATGTAGGACTCGACCGCGTGCGAGATGTCGTCCAGCCGGGCGCCCTTACGGAAGGCGGCGATCCCGGCCCACATGGACTCCTCGGTGACCCGGCTCAGCTCCGCCAGCTCCGGCGCGTGCCCGGTGCCCACCAGGCAGGTGAACGCCGCGTCGCCGTGCCAGCCGTCGACGATCGCGCCGGCGTCGATGGCGATGATGTCGCCGTCCTTCAGCACCGTCACGGAGTCCGGGATGCCGTGCACCACCACGTCGTTGACCGACGTGCAGATGTTGCCGGGGAAACCGCCGTACCCCAGGAAGTTGGGCTTGGCGCCGTGGTCGGCGATCACCTTCGCGGCGACCTCGTCGAGATCCTTGGTGCTGGCGCCCGGCACGGCCGCGGCACGGGTCGCCTCGTGGATCGCCGCGACGACCAGACCGGCCTCCCGCATCTTCGCGATCTGCTCCGCGGTCTTCAGCTCCACCATCGCGGCTGATGCCTTCCTGCTGCCGTCATCCTTGCTCTTACCTGCCGTCACCAACCATACGGCCGTGGTGCCCGTCGGGGCACCACGGCCGTATGACGCATCACACACCGCTGGGCTAGGCGCTCTTCTCGCTGTCCGCGCCCGCGTGCAGCGCCGCCATCGCCCGTCCGGTGACCTCGGCCACCGGGCCGAGCGCCGAGATCGTCACCACAAGGCCCTGCTTCTTGTAGTAGTCGATGATCGGCTCGGTCTCGCGGTGGTAGATCTCCAGCCGGTTGCGCACCTTGTCCGGCGCGTCGTCGTCACGCCGGTACAGCTCACCGCCGCACTCGTCGCAGACGCCTTCGGTCTTCGGCTGCTTGTACTCGACGTGGAAGACGTGCGCGCTGTCGTTGCGGCAGATCCGGCGGCCGGCGATCCGCTTGACCACCTCGTCCTCGGGGACCTCCAGGTCCAGCACGCCGTCGAGCGCGATCTCGTGCCGGGCCAGGTAGGCGTCCAGCGCCCGCGCCTGGTGCTCGTTGCGCGGGAAGCCGTCCAGCAGGAAGCCCTCGGAGGCGTCGGGACGGTCCAGCCGGTCCTCGGCCATCCCGATGGTGACCTCGTCGGGCACCAGGTCACCGGCGTCCATGTATGCCTTCGCGCGCTTGCCCAGGTCGGTGCCGCGGTTGATGTTGGCCCGGAACAGGTCGCCCGTGGAGATGTGCGGGATCGACAGGTTCTTGGCCAGGAACGCGGCCTGCGTTCCCTTGCCTGCGCCGGGCGGCCCGACCAGGACGATACGCATCAGCGGAGGAACCCTTCGTAGTTACGCTGCTGGAGCTGGCTCTCGATCTGCTTCACGGTCTCCAGGCCCACACCGACGATGATGAGGATGCTGGTGCCGCCCAGCGGGAAGTTGCCGTTGCTCCCGTTGAAGATCGCGATGGCGACCGTCGGTACGAGCGCGATCAGACCCAGGTACAGCGAACCGGGCCAGGTGATCCGGTTGAGCACGTAACTCAGGTATTCAGCGGTGGGACGACCGGCCCGGATACCCGGGATGAACCCACCATACTTCTTCATATTGTCGGCTACTTCTTCGGGGTTGAAGGAGATCGCGACGTAGAAGAAGGCGAAGAAGACGATCAGCAGGAAGTACGCGGCCATGTACGCCGGGTGGTCGCCCTTGGTGAAGTTGCGCTCGATCCACTGTGCCCAGCCGGCCGTCGACCCGGAGAACTGCACGATCAGCGCCGGGATGTAGAGCAGCGACGAGGCGAAGATGACCGGGATCACACCGGCCTGGTTGACCTTGAGCGGGATGTAGGTCGAGGTGCCGCCGTACGACCTGCGGCCGATCATGCGTTTCGCGTACTGCACCGGGATACGGCGCTGGGCCTGCTCGACGAAGACCACCAGGCCGACCATGGCCAGGCCGATCAGGATCACCGCGAGGAACTCGACCCAGCCGCCCGCGATGGTGCCGGACACCTTGATGCCCCACAGCGAACCGGGGAAGCCGGCGGCGATGGAGACGAACATCAGGATCGACATGCCGTTGCCGATGCCGCGGTCGGTGATCAGCTCGCCCAGCCACATGATCATCACGGTGCCCGCGGTCATGCAGGTCACCATCGTGACGGTCGTGAAGATCGACTGGTTCGGGACGATGTCGTTGCCCTTGGTGCAGGTCGAGAAGAGGTTCCCGGACCGGGCGGTCGCCACCAGACCGGTGCCCTGCAGGATCGCCAGCGCGACCGTCAGGTACCGGGTGTACTGGGTGATCTTGGTGGTACCGGCCTGGCCCTCCTTCTTCAGGGCCTCCAGCCGCGGGATCACCACGGTCAGCAGCTGCAGGATGATGCTCGCCGTGATGTACGGCATGATCCCGAGCGCGAAGATCGTGAGCTGGAGCAGGGCTCCGCCACTGAACATGTTGACCAGACCGAAGAGGCTGTTGTTGCCCTTCGTCTGCTTCACACAGTCGTTGACGACGCCGAAGTCGATACCGGGCACCGGGACGTGCGCGCCCAGCCGGTACACCACGATGATGGCCAGCGTGAAGAGCAGCTTCTTGCGCAGGTCGGGCGTCCTGAACGCCCGGGCGAACGCGGTGAGCACGGTGCCTCCTGCACCCCCCGCGCCACGGCGGAAGGACGGTCTCTGGTGAGATTTCTGACGGATAGGGGCCACGCCACCTTACCGGCGAGGTGCCCCCGGTAGGAATGACCCATCGGCCAGGGAAAATTCACAGAAATGAACGACCGGGGACGCCCTGAGGTACTGGGCGTCCCCGGTCGGGTTGCACATCCGGGCTCAGACGAGCTCGGTGACGGTGCCACCGGCAGCGGTGATCTTCTCCTTGGCGGAGCCGGAGACCGCGTCCACGGTCACCTGCAGCGCCACGGAGACGTCGCCGGAGCCGAGCACCTTGACGAGCTGGTTCTTGCGCACGGCACCCTTGGCGACCAGGTCGGCAACGGTGACCTCCCCACCCTCGGGGTAGAGGGCGGCGAGCTTGTCCAGGTTCACGACCTGGTACTCGGTGCGGAACGGGTTCTTGAAGCCCTTGAGCTTCGGGAGCCGCATGTGGAGGGGCATCTGCCCGCCCTCGAAGCGCTCCGGAACCTGGTAACGGGCCTTGGTGCCCTTGGTGCCACGACCGGCCGTCTTGCCCTTGGACGCCTCGCCGCGACCCACACGGGTCTTGGCGGTCTTGGCGCCCGGAGCCGGACGGAGGTTGTGCACCTTGATCGGGTTGTCACCCATGATCAGTCGACCTCCTCGACCGTGACGAGGTGGCGGACGGTCTGGACCATGCCGCGGATCTCCGGGCGGTCCTCCTTGACCACGACGTCGTGCAGGCGCTTGAGCCCGAGCGAACGCAGGGTGTCACGGTGGTTCTGCTTGCTACCGATGTAGGACTTGGTCTGCGTGACCTTGAGACGCGCCATCACACACCGACCCCGGCTCGGGCGCGCAGCAGCGCGGCCGGCGCGACATCCTCGATCGGCAGACCGCGGCGGGCGGCGATCTCCTCGGGCCGCTGAAGGCCCTGGAGCGCGGCCACCGTGGCGTGCACGATGTTGATCGCGTTGTCCGAGCCGAGGCTCTTGGACAGCACGTCGTGGATGCCCGCGCACTCCAGCACGGCACGCACCGGGCCACCGGCGATCACACCGGTACCGGGGGAAGCCGGCTTGAGCAGGACGACGCCCGCGGCCTTCTCGCCCTGGATCGGGTGCGGGATGGTGCCCTGGATACGGGGGACCTTGAAGAAGTGCTTCTTGGCCTCCTCCACACCCTTGGCGATGGCGGCCGGCACCTCCTTGGCCTTGCCGTAACCGACACCGACGGTGCCGTCACCGTCGCCCACCACGACCAGCGCGGTGAAGCTGAAGCGACGACCACCCTTCACAACCTTGGCGACGCGATTGATCGCGACGACCCGCTCGACATAGGCGGTCTTCTCGGCCTGCTGGCCGCCGTCCCGCCGGTCCTTACGGTCCCGTCGCTCGCCGCCACCGGCACCGCTTCCGCGGCGCTGGGGTCCAGCCATTGGAATTACCTCTCGATCTCTTCGGCGTTTCTCCGCTAGCTAACGGAACCGGGTCAGAACTTCAGACCGGCTTCGCGGGCGGCATCCGCCAGGGCGGCGATCCGCCCAGCGTACTGGTTGCCGCCACGGTCGAAGACGACAGCTTCGACGCCCTTGGCCTTCGCACGCTCGGCCACGAGCTGGCCGACCTGCTTCGCCTTGGCGCTCTTGTCGCCTTCACCGCCACGGATGGACGCGTCGAGGGTCGACGCCGACGCGAGCGTGTGGCCCGCGAGGTCGTCGATGACCTGCGCCACGATGCCGCGGTTGGACCGCGTCACCACCAGGCGCGGACGCTCGGACGTACCGTTGACCCGCTTGCGGACCCGGATGTGACGGCGCTTGAGCGCCGCACCCTTGTACGCCTTGCCCTTGGCAATCTTGACACCGTATGCCATGGCTACTTACCAGCCTTTCCGACCTTGCGGCGGATGACCTCGCCGGCGTACTTGACGCCCTTCGCCTTGTACGGGTCAGGCTTCCGCAGCTTGCGGATGTTGGCGGCCACTTCGCCGACCTTCTGCTTGTCGATGCCCTCGACGGAGAACTTCACCGGGGACTCGACCTTGAAGGAGATGCCCTCGGGGGCTTCCACGACGATCGGGTGGCTGTAGCCCAGCGCGAACTCCAGGTTGGAGCCCTTCGCCTGGACGCGGTACCCGACGCCGCTGATCTCAAGGGACTTGCTGTAGCCCGCGGTCACGCCGGTGATCATGTTCGCCACCAGCGTGCGGGACAGGCCGTGCAGGGCCTTCGAGACACGCTCGTCGTTGGGGCGGGTGACCAGCAGCACGCCGTCCTCGCCCTTCGCGATCTCGATCGGCGCGGCGACGGTGTGGGTGAGCGAGCCCTTGGGGCCCTTCACCGCAACCGTGCGGCCGTCGATGGTGACGTCCACTCCGGCGGGAACCGAGATGGGCAGCTTGCCGATACGCGACATTGCTCTACCTCTCTTTCCCGGTTACCAGACGTAGGCGAGGACTTCCCCACCCACGCCCTTCTTCTGCGCCTGCTGGCCGGTGAGCAGACCGTGCGACGTGGAGATGATCGCCACGCCGAGGCCGCCCAGCACCCGAGGCAGGTTGGTGGACTTTGCGTAGACCCGCAGACCCGGCTTGCTGATCCGCTTGATGCCGGCGATCGAGCGCTCGCGGTTCGGGCCGAACTTCAGCTCGAGGACGAGGTTCTTGCCGACCTCGGCTTCCTCGACCTTCCAGCCGGTGATGTAGCCCTCCTGCTGGAGGATCTCCGCGATGTGCGACTTGATCTTGCTGAACGGCATCCCGACTTCGTCGTGGTACGCCGAGTTCGCGTTCCGCAGACGGGTCAGCATGTCTGCGATGGGGTCGGTCATGGTCATGAGTTGGCCCTGGGCCTCTCTCGCCGGGGTTTCCTGTCTGCTCCGTCCCTCTCCCCCGGCCGGAGCCGGGAGCGGGTGTGGAGCGGGGACCTACGGCGTAGTGGATCGGGTCCTGATGTCCGGGAGAGGACTACCAGGAGCTCTTGGTCACGCCCGGCAGCTCACCACGGTGCGCCATCTCACGAAGGCACACGCGGCACAGGCCGAACTTGCGGTAGACGGAGTGCGGCCGGCCACAGCGCTGGCAGCGGTTGTACGCGCGCACAGCGAACTTGGGCTTGCGAGCCGACTTAGCGATCAGAGCCTTCTTCGCCACGGTCAGTTCTCCTTGAACGGGAAGCCGAGGTGACGAAGCAGGGCACGACCCTCGTCGTCGTTGGTCGCCGTGGTGACCACGGTGATGTCCATGCCCCGGACCCGGTCGATCTTGTCCTGGTCGATCTCGTGGAACATGACCTGCTCCGTGAGACCGAAGGTGTAGTTGCCCCGGCCGTCGAACTGCTTGGGCGACAGGCCGCGGAAGTCGCGGATACGCGGCAGCGCCAGCGACAGCAGGCGGTCCAGGAACTCCCACATCCGGTCACCGCGAAGGGTGACGTGGGCACCGATCGGCTGACCCTCCCGCAGCTTGAACTGCGCGATGGACTTGCGAGCCTTGGTGACCTGCGGCTTCTGGCCGGTGATCGTGGCGAGGTCGCGGATGGCGCCCTCGATCAGCTTGGAGTCGCGGGCGGCGTCGCCCACACCCATGTTGACCACGATCTTGGTGAGACCGGGGATCTGCATGACGTTCTCGTAGGAGAACTGGTCACGCAGCTTGCCCGCGATCTCCTCGCGGTAGCGCGTCTTGAGACGCGGAGTGGTGCTGGTGGTAGCGGCACCTGAAGTAGCAGTAGTCATCTCAGATGTCCTCACCGGTCCGCTTGGCAACGCGGATCTTGGTGCCCTCGTCGTCGAAGCGGTAGCCGACGCGGGTCACGACCTTCTTACCGTCCTTCTCAACAACCAGCTGCACGTTGCTGATGTGGATCGGCGCCTCGGTGGTGATGATCCCGCCGGTCTTGGAACCGCGGTCGGTCTGGCCGGCCTTGGTGTGCTTCTTGACCCGGTTGACACCCTCGACCAGGACCCGGTCCTCGCGGGGGTAGGCCACGATGACCTTGCCCTGCTTGCCCTTGTCCTTACCGGTGATGACCTGGACCAGGTCGCCCTTCTTGATCTTCATCGGTTACAGCACCTCCGGCGCGAGCGAGACGATCTTCATGAACTTCTTCTCGCGCAGCTCGCGGCCCACCGGGCCGAAGATGCGGGTGCCGCGGGGGTCACCGTCGTTCTTCAGAAGGACGGCGGCGTTCTCGTCGAAGCGGATGTACGAGCCGTCCGCGCGACGGCGCTCCTTGACGGTACGGACGATGACGGCCTTGACGACCTCGCCCTTCTTCACGTTGCCACCGGGGATCGCGTCCTTGACGGTGGCGACGATGACGTCACCGATACCCGCGTAGCGGCGACCCGAGCCTCCGAGAACACGGATGCAAAGGATCTCCTTGGCACCAGTGTTGTCGGCGACACGAAGTCGCGACTCCTGCTGGATCACGTCTATCTCCTGTTTGTCTGCCGGTTCCCGGCGGCGCCGCGCGTACTGCGCGGCGCCACCGAGCCTGGCGGAACCGTCCTGCGGGGGATCCCGCAGGAATTACTGGGCTACTTGGCCTTCTCGAGAATCTCGACGACGCGCCACCGCTTGGTGGCGGACTGCGGCCGGGTCTCCATCAGGAGGACGCGGTCGCCGATGCCGGCGGCGTTCTGCTCGTCGTGGGCCTTGAGCTTGTTGGTACGGCGGATGACCTTGCCGTAGAGCGCGTGCTTCACACGGTCCTCGACAGCGACCACTACGGTCTTGTCCATCTTGTCGCTGACCACCAGACCCTCACGGGTCTTGCGGAAGCCGCGCTGCTCTGCAGTTTCAGTCACATTCTTCTCGCTCATCAGGCGCTCTCCACCGTCTCGATGCCGAGCTCACGCTCACGCATGAGGGTGTAGATCCGGGCGATGTCCTTGCGGACGGTCTTGAGCCGGGTGTTGTTCTCAAGCTGTCCGGTGGCCGCCTGGAAGCGGAGGTTGAACAGCTCCTCCTTGGCCTCGCGCAGCTTGTCGAGGAGGTCCTCGTCGCCAAGCTGACGCAGCTCGGTCGCCTTGGTACCGGCCGCCATCACGACTCACCTGCCTCGCGCCGCACGATGCGGCACTTCATCGGAAGCTTGTGCGCGGCGCGGGTGAGCGCTTCGCGGGCAATCTTCTCATTCGGGAAGGACAGCTCGAACATCACCCGACCGGGCTTGACGTTCGCGATCCACCACTCCGGCGAACCCTTACCGGAACCCATGCGGGTCTCGGCCGGCTTCTTCGTCAGCGGACGGTCCGGGTAGATGTTGATCCAGACCTTGCCGCCGCGCTTGATGTGGCGGGTGATGGAGATACGAGCGGACTCGATCTGCCGGTTGGTCACGTAGGCGGGGCTGACGGCCTGCAGGCCGTACTCGCCGAACGCCAGCTCCGTGCCGCCCTTGGCCATACCGCGCCGGGTGGGGTGGTGCTGCTTGCGGTGCTTGACCCTACGGGGGATCAGCATGGTACTTAGCCTTCCGTTCCGGGGGTCTCAGCAGCCGGAGCCGCCTCGACGGGAGCGGGCGCCTCGGCCTTGGCGGCCGTGGGAGCTCCGTCCGTCTGGGGACGACGGCCGCGGCCACCGCGCTCGCCACCGCGGCGCTGCGGACGCTCGTTGCCACCGCCGCGGGCCGGGCGGTTACCCGCGCGGGCAGCGGCGTTGTCGGCGCGGACCTCGGCGATGTTCTTCACGTCGCCCTTGTAGATCCACACCTTCACACCGATCCGGCCGAAGGTGGTCTTGGCCTCGAAGAAGCCGTAGTCCACGTTCGCGCGCAGGGTGTGCAGGGGCACACGGCCCTCGCGGTAGAACTCCGAGCGGGACATCTCGGCGCCGCCGAGACGGCCACCGCACTGGATCTTGATGCCCTTGGCGCCGGCCTTCAGCGTGCCCTGCATGCTCTTGCGCATGGCACGGCGGAAGGAGACGCGGGAGGACAGCTGCTCGGCGACCGCCTGGGCCACCAGCTGCGCGTCCATCTCGGGGTTCTTGACCTCGAGGATGTTCAGCTGGACCTGCTTGCCGGTCAGCTTCTCGAGGTCACCGCGGATGCGGTCGGCCTCCGCGCCGCGACGGCCGATGACGATGCCCGGCCGGGCGGTGTGGATGTCGACGCGGACGCGGTCGCGGGTGCGCTCGATCTCCACCTTGGAGATGCCGGCCCGCTCCATGCCCTGCGTCATCATCCGGCGGATGGCGACGTCTTCCTTGACGTAGTCCTTGTACAGCTTGTCGGCGTACCACCGGGACTTGAAGTCCGTGGTGATGCCGAGCCGGAACCCGTAAGGGTTAACCTTCTGGCCCATTACCGGGTCCCTTCCTTGCTGGCAACGACCACGGTGATGTGACTCGTCCGCTTGCGGATGCGGTAGGCGCGGCCCTGGGCGCGCGGCCGGAACCGCTTCAGGGTCGGACCCTCGTCCACGTACGCCTCGCTGATGTACAGCGACTCGGCGTCCGTGTGGTCGTAGTTGTGCGCGGCGTTGGCGATGGCGCTGTCCAGCACCTTGCCCACGGGCTCACTCGCGGCCTGCGGCGTGAAACGCAGGACCGCCTGAGCCTCCGTGGCGTTCATGCCACGGATGAGGTCCACCACGCGGCGGGCCTTCATGGGCGTGACGCGGATATACCGCGCCTGGGCCCTGGCTTCCATGGTTGTCCCTTCAGTGTCTGTCATGGTCGGTCGCTTCTCGCCGCTGGTCAGCGACGCCGCGCCTTGCGGTCGTCCTTCTCGTGACCGCGGAAGGTGCGGGTCGGCGCGAACTCGCCGAGCTTGTGGCCGACCATCGACTCAGTGACAAACACCGGGACGTGCTTACGGCCGTCGTGCACCGCGATCGTGTGGCCCAGCATGGCCGGGACGATCATCGAGCGGCGGGACCAGGTCTTGATGACGTTCTTGGTGCCTGCTTCGTTCTGGACGTCCACCTTCTTGCTCAGGTGGTCGTCGACGAAGGGCCCCTTCTTGAGACTGCGCGGCATCTAAACCCGCTCCTAGCGCTTCTTGTTCGTCTTGCGGCGGCGGACGATGTACTTGCTGCTCGCCTTCTTGGGAGAGCGCGTACGACCCTCCTTCTGACCCCAGGGCGAGACCGGGTGGCGACCACCGGAGGTCTTGCCCTCACCACCACCGTGCGGGTGGTCCACCGGGTTCATGGCGACACCGCGGACGGTCGGGCGAACGCCCTTCCACCGCATACGGCCGGCCTTGCCCCAGTTGATGTTCGACTGCTCGGCGTTGCCGACCTCACCGATGGTGGCGCGGCAGCGGACGTCGACCATCCGGACCTCGCCGGACGGCATGCGAAGGGTGGCCATGTTGCCTTCCTTCGCCAGCAGCTGCACCGAGGCGCCCGCGGAGCGGGAGATCTTGGCGCCGCCACCGGGCCGCAGCTCGATCGCGTGGATCGTGGTACCGACCGGGATGTTGCGCAGCGGGAGGTTGTTGCCCGGCTTGATGTCGGCGCTGGGGCCGTTCTCGATCCGGTCGCCCTGCTGCAGGCGGGCGGGGGCGAGGATGTAGCGCTTCTCGCCGTCCGCGTAGTGCAGCAGCGCGATGCGCGCGGTGCGGTTGGGGTCGTACTCGATGTGCGCGACCTTGGCGGGCACGCCGTCCTTGTCGTGCCGACGGAAGTCGATCACTCGGTAGGCGCGCTTGTGGCCACCGCCCTGGTGGCGAACGGTCACACGACCGGCGTTGTTACGGCCGCCCTTGCTGTGCAGCGGGCGGACCAGCGACTTCTCCGGCGTGGACCGCGTGATCTCGACGAAGTCGGCGACGCTGGAGCCACGACGGCCCGGAGTCGTCGGCTTGTACTTGCGGATACCCATTTCTCAGTCCTCGGAATATTCCGGACTTCGACTCGATCCGATCCCCGTTAGGAGACCGGACCGCCGAAGATGTCGATGCGGTCGCCCTCGGCAAGGGTCACGATGGCGCGCTTGGTGTTCGCGCGCTTTCCGAAACCGGTGCGGGTGCGCTTGCGCTTGCCCTGCCGGTTGATCGTGTTGACCCCGGTGACCTTGACCTGGAAGACCGCCTCGACGGCCTGCTTGATCTGGGTCTTGTTGGCGCGCGGGTCGACGACGAAGGTGTACTTGTTGTCGTCCAGCAGCGCGTAGCTCTTCTCGGAGACGACCGGCTTGATCAGCAGGTCGCGCGGGTCCGTGAAGGTCTTGCTGGTGATCTCGGCGACCGCCACCTGCTCGGTGGCCTCGGTCAGTTCGGTCTGCTCGGCCATCAGGCGTCGCTCCCTTCGGTCTCGGCGGCGCCGTTACCGGGGACACTGACGAACCGGTCGAAGGCGGCCTTGGTGAAGACCACGTCGTCGGAGACGAGCACGTCGTACGTGTTCAGCTGGCCCGCCTCGAGGATGTGCACCTGGGGCAGGTTGCGGGCGGACAGCCACCCGGCCTCGTCGGCGCGCTCGACCACGAGCAGCAGGTTCTTGCGCTCGCTGATCTTGCCCAGCAGGGTCTTCGCGGCCTTCGTCGACGGCGCGTCGCCCTCGACCAGGTCGGTCACGACGTGGATCCGGCTGTGCCGGGCGCGGTCGGTCAGGGCACCACGCAGGGCGGCCTTGATCATCTTCTTGGGCGTGCGCTGCGAGTAGTCGCGCGGCACGGGGCCGTGCACGACGCCACCGCCGGCGAACTGCGGTGCGCGGGTCGAGCCCTGACGGGCGCGGCCGGTGCCCTTCTGGCGGTACGGCTTCTTGCCACCACCGCGGACCTCGCCACGCGTCTTGACCTTGTGCGTGCCCTGGCGGGCCGCGGCAAGCTGCGCGACGACGACCTGGTGGATCAGCGGGATGCTGACCTTGGCGTCGAAGATCTCGGCCGGGAGCTCTACGGTCCCGGCAGTGTCGCCCGCGGGCGACAGGATGTCGATGCTGGTGCTCATATCCTTCAGGCCCCCTTGGCCGCGCTGCGGACCAGGACGAGGCCGCCGTTCGGACCGGGAACCGCGCCCTTGATGAGCAGCAGGCCCTTCTCCGCGTCAACGGCGTGAACGGTCAGGTTCTGGGTGGTGACCCGCTCGTTGCCCATGCGGCCCGCCATGCGCAGACCCTTGAACACGCGGCCCGGGGTGGCGCAGCCACCGATGGAGCCGGGAGAGCGGTGCTTGCGCTGGACGCCGTGGCCGGCGCCGAGGCCCTTGAAGTTGTGACGCTTCATGACACCGGCGAAGCCCTTGCCCTTGCTCTTGCCGGTCACGTCGACCTTGACACCGGCCTCGAACACCTCGGCGGTGATCTCCTGGCCGAGGGTGTACTCGGCGGCGTCGGCGGTGCGCAGCTCCACGAGGTGGCGGCGCGGGGTGACGTCGGCCTTGGCGAAGTGGCCCTTGAGGGGCTTGTTCACCTTGCGCGGGTCGATCTCGCCGAAGGCGAGCTGGACCGACTCGTAGCCGTCGGCGTCGTTGGTACGCACCTGGGTCACGACGTTCGGGCCGGCCTTGACCACGGTCACCGGGACGACACGGTTGTTCTCGTCCCAGACCTGGGTCATGCCGAGCTTCTCGCCCAGGATGCCCTTGATCTGCTTGGTCATCTTCTCCGTGCCTCTCAGAGCTTGATCTCGATGTCGACGCCGGCCGGCAGGTCCAGGCGCATCAACGAGTCAACGGTCTTGGGCGTCGGGTCGAGGATGTCGATCAGGCGCTTGTGCGTGCGCATCTCGAAGTGCTCGCGCGAGTCCTTGTACTTGTGCGGCGACTTGATGACGCAGTACACGTTCTTCTCAGTGGGCAGCGGCACCGGGCCCGCGACCTGCGCACCAGTACGCGTCACCGTCTCGACGATCTTCTTCGCCGAGGAGTCGATGACCTCGTGGTCGTAGGCCTTGAGCCGAATGCGGATCTTCTGTCCCGCCATGGCTACTCCGTAGTCCTTGTCTCTGTCTTCCGCTCTGGCATCCGCTTGCCCGACCCACGCGGTCGGGCGTGTCGCGTCTCTCGCACATGGCTTTCCGCATGCGGAAAGGCCCTGCACCAGGGATGTGCGTGGGAGATCTCACCCACCGGATGCCTGGCCGGAGCCGCGCTGACACTTCCCGGGAGATTCCCGTACGTCCGCCCCAGTGCTGCCCCGGGGGGCAGATAAGGCGACGAGTACTGTGGGACTCGCTTCCGGTCCTCCCGACGGGAGGCGTGCAACATCGGCGCTCGACCGAGCAACTTGAGCAGTCTGCCATACCGGACGCACCGGACGCCAATCGAGCCGGGTAGCTTACCCGCGGCCCCGCCCCCGCCAAACCCGCCCTCCCCCCGTGACGGCGAGCGGCCGGCGCGGAGGGCCCCCCGCGCCGCCGCGGAGGGCCCCGCCCGCCCGGGTCTCAGCCGGCCGTGATCCCCGGCGCCGGCTTTACGACGTAGTCGGCCGAGTAGGTGATCGGGTCCCCGTTGTTCCACCAGGCCCAGGCAGAGCCCGGTGACCCCGTACACGTGCAGCGCGCCCCCGGTGGCCGCCGCGGCGCGCACCCGCCTGGTGGTGTTCCGCATCCGCGCCCTCTCCCTCTGCGGTCCCCTCCCCCGGGATTCGGGGCGACCGGTGCGGAGCGGAGGAAGGGTCCGCGCGGGACCGCAATGGGCGTGCGCACGCGCGTGGCAGGGGCGCGGAATCCGGCCGTTTTCCTGTCAGGCGCCGCGCACGGCGGGCGGCGCGATCGTGCCCGCGATGAGCGCGAGGGCGGCGGCCCCGACCCGACGCGCACGGGGTTAGGGTCTCGGGAGCATCCCACCGGAGTTCGGAGGCGGCCGTATGAAGGCCAGTACCGGCGGCAGCGCCCTGCTGCGGCTGCGGAAGGTCAGCAGGACCTACGGCAAGCGGCAGGCCCTGCATCCGATGGACCTGGACGTGACCGCCGGCACCTGCACCGCGCTGTTCGGGCACAACGGTTCGGGCAAGTCCACGCTGCTGCGGATCGCCTCCGGCCGCGACACCCCCAGCGGCGGCCAGGCGCTCTTCGCCGGGCGGCAGATCAGCGAGGACGACCCGGAGGTACGCGCCCGGGTCGCCGTGGTCGGCGACACCGTGGCCTGCTACCCCGACCTCACCGTGCGCGAGCACCTGGAGCTGGTGACGGTCGCGCACGCGGTGGACGACGCGGCGGGGTGGATCGACCAGGTGCTCGCGGACCGGCGGCTGTCCGACCACGCCGACGCGCTGCCGGGCGCACTGTCCTCGGGCCAGATGCAGTCCCTGCTGCTGGCCGCCGCCTTGGTCCGGCCGCGCGACCTGCTGGTGCTCGACGAGCCCGAGCAGCGGCTCGACCCCGACGCCCGGCAGCGGCTCGCCGCTCTGCTGGTCGCCGAGAAGGAGAGCGGCGTCGCGGTGCTGCTGGCCACCCACCAGGCCGAGTTGGCGGAGGCGGTGGCCGACCATCTGGTCGCCCTGGAGGACGGCCGGGTCGCCGCCCAGGGCCCGCCCGCGGACGTGCTGCGGCAACTCGGCGCGGGCGCATGAGCCGCCCCGCCGCGAGCCCGTTCCCCGCGGCCGGAGAACCCACCGACAGCGCGGACCCGACCGACGGCGACGGCGCGTACGCCTCCGGTGGCTGGAGCGAGGCCGACGACGACCGCACCGCCGAGACACTGGCCTGGCTGAAGAGGAAACGCAAGGCCCATCGCCGGCAGCAGGGCCGCGACCTCGCGCTGCTCCTCTACTCCCTGCTGCTCGCCGTCGTCGGCTACGGCAGCGGCCTGGCCGTCCACTTCCTGCGCGGCCTCGACGAGGGCGCGGACTACGGCGGCTTCGGCGCCGGGCTGACCCGCGGCCTGCCCGCCGTGTTCCCCGCGCTGACCCTGCTGCTGTGCCTGGTGTCGGCCCGCGACGCGCTGTGGCGCGGGCCGGTGGTGCTGCCCGGCCCGGCCGTGGGCTGGCTGCTGGGCCAGCCGGTGCGGCGCGCGGCGGTGCTGCGGCCGTGGTTCCGGCTGTCCGCCGGGCTGGCGCTGATACCCGGCGTGCTCGGCGGGATCGCGGGCGCGGTCCTGCTGCGCGTCACCGGCCAGGCGTCGATCGGATCCGCGCTGCCGGCCGTGCTGCCCGCTGCGCTGTGCCTGCCGCTGCTGGCGGTCGCCCTCGGCATGGCCGTGGAGCGACGCCCGGACCGCGCCGCGACGGTGCGCCGCTGGACCGCGCCCGCCGTCCTGCTGCTCGCCGCACTCGGCGCGCAGACCGGGCTGGCCGGCACCGGGCACCGCGTGCGGCCGCTGGAGTGGGTCGAGTTGTGGTCGGGGCCGTGGGGCTGGGCGGCCCAGCCGGTGGTCCGCGCCTGCGGCGGCAGCGCGCCGGGCTGGCCGGCCGCCGTCGTCCTGCTGCTGGCCGCCACCGCGGCCGCCGTGCTGCTCGCCCACCGCGAGGCCGGCGCCGTACCGACCGCCCAGCTGCGGGCCAGGGCGGCCACCGCCACCACCGTGGCCTCCGTGCTGTGGTCGCTCGAACTGCGTGCCGCCAAACTCGCCCTGCTGGACGCCGCCGGCGGCGACGCCACCCGCATGGTCCGGCTGCCGCCGCCGCGCGGCCGGGCGGCCCGGCACCTCGCGGTCGTCTGGCGCGACACCCTGACCCTGCTGCGCGCGCCCGGCCGGCTCGGCCGCTCCGTGCTGTGGACGGCCGCCGCGGCGACCGCCGCCGGGCTCGGCGCCGACCTCGGCGGGGAGCGGCGCCCGGTGGGCCTGGTCGTCGGCCTGGTCTGCGGCTACCTCGCGGTCGGCGCCCTCGCCGAGTCCGCGCGGGTGGAGACGGACGACCTGCGGCGCTCCGCCTGGTCCCCGTACCGGCTGCGCGGCCTCATGCTGCAGCACGGGGTGGTGCCCGCGGTGGTCGGCGCGGCCCTCGGCCTGCTGGCCGCGGTCCCGCTCGCGCTGCACGGCTCCCCCGCGGCCCTCCTCGACATGCCGTTGTGCGCCTTCCCGTTCACCGCCGCCGCCCTCTACGGCGCCTGCCGCGGCCCCGCCCGCACCCAGCTGATGTTCCTCGGCGGCGGCTCCCCCATCGGCTCCCCCGGCCCCCTCATCTACCTCGCCTGGTACGCGGCCGGCCCTCTGGTCGCGGTGACCGTGCTGGCCCTCACCCTCTCCTACGGCGCCCCCGCCACCGTCGTGACGGTGAGCGTGCTCCTCACCGCCCTCATCGCCTCGGTGGCGGCCAGGTCCGCCACGAAGCTGCTCACCTAGCCGGTCGGGAGCGCCCCACGGGCGCGCGGAAGAACCCCGGCAACGCGAAGGTGCCCCACTCCCGGAGGAGTGGGGCACCTTCTCTACGGCTCAACGAGCCCGCAGGACCTACTTGTTGATCTTGGTGACCTGGCCGGCGCCCACCGTACGACCACCCTCACGGATGGCGAACTTCAGGCCCTCCTCCATGGCGACCGGCTGAATCAGCGAGACCGTCATGGCGGTGTTGTCGCCCGGCATGACCATCTCGGTGCCCTCGGGGAGGGTCACCACGCCGGTCACGTCCGTGGTACGGAAGTAGAACTGCGGGCGGTAGTTGTTGAAGAACGGCGTGTGACGGCCGCCCTCGTCCTTGGACAGGATGTACGCCTGCGCCTCGAACTCGGTGTGCGGGGTGACCGTGCCCGGCTTGATGATGACCTGGCCGCGCTCGACGTCCTCGCGCTTGATGCCGCGAAGCAGCAGACCGACGTTCTCACCGGCCTGGCCCTCGTCGAGCAGCTTGCGGAACATCTCGATGCCCGTGACCGTGGTGGTGGTCTTCTCGGTCTTGATGCCGATGATGTCCACGGTCTCGTTGACCTTGAGCACACCGCGCTCGATACGACCGGTGACGACGGTGCCACGACCGGTGATCGTGAAGACGTCCTCGATCGGCATCAGGAACGGCTTCTCGACGTCACGCTCGGGGGTGGGGATCGACTCGTCGACGGCCGCCATGAGGCCGAGCAGCTTCTCGCCCCACTCCTTGTCGCCCTCGAGCGCCTTGAGCGCGGAGACACGCACGACCGGCAGGTCGTCGCCCGGGAACTCGTACTCGGAGAGCAGCTCGCGCACCTCGAGCTCGACGAGCTCCAGGATCTCCTCGTCGTCCACCATGTCGGCCTTGTTCAGGGCCACCACGATGTAGGGGACGCCGACCTGGCGGGCCAGGAGCACGTGCTCCTTGGTCTGCGGCATCGGGCCGTCGGTCGCGGCGACCACCAGGATCGCGCCGTCCATCTGCGCGGCACCGGTGATCATGTTCTTGATGTAGTCCGCGTGACCGGGGCAGTCGACGTGGGCGTAGTGACGCGACTCGGTCTGGTACTCGACGTGCGCGATGGAGATGGTGATACCGCGCTGGCGCTCCTCAGGAGCCTTGTCGATCTGGTCGAAGGCCGAAGCCTCGTTGAGTTCCGGGTACGCGTCGTGCAGCACCTTGGTGATCGCCGCGGTAAGCGTGGTCTTACCGTGGTCGATGTGACCGATGGTGCCGATGTTGACGTGCGGCTTAGTCCGCTCGAACTTCGCCTTCGCCACTGGGGTCCTCCTGGGAGTGGATCTGTACGCCTTGCTTCATCGGCGCCAGGTGATCTTTGCTGGAATGCCGACCCCGGGGTACTTCCGGCACATAGTGCGGGAAATACCCCGAAAGCCTGCTGTCAAGCCTAAACGAGGCAGTACGAGGAACTACTCGCCCTTGGCCTTCGCGATGATCTCCTCTGCGACGTTCCGCGGAACCTCGGCGTAGGAGTCGAACTGCATGGAGTAGCTGGCCCGGCCCGAGGTCTTGGACCGCAGGTCACCGACGTAGCCGAACATCTCCGACAGCGGAACCAGGCCCTTGACGACCCGGGCACTGCTGCGCTCCTCCATGGCCTGGATCTGGCCACGGCGGGAGTTGAGGTCGCCGATGACGTCGCCCATGTAGTCCTCGGGGGTGGTGACCTCGACGGCCATCATCGGTTCGAGAAGCACGGGGCTCGCCTTGCGGGCACCCTCCTTGAACGCCTGCGAACCGGCGATCTTGAACGCCAGCTCGGAGGAGTCGACCTCGTGATAGCCGCCGTCGAGCAGGGTGACGCGGACGCCCACCATCTCGTAGCCGGCCAGGATGCCGAACTTCATGGCCTCCTGTGCACCCGCGTCCACCGAGGGGATGTACTCGCGGGGGATGCGACCGCCGGTGACCTTGTTGACGAACTCGTAGGTCGCGTCGCCGTCGCCCATCGGCTCCAGCATGATCTGCACCTTGGCGAACTGACCGGTACCACCGGTCTGCTTCTTGTGGGTGTAGTCCACGCGCTCGACCGTCTTGCGGATGGTCTCGCGGTACGCGACCTGCGGCTTGCCGACGTTGGCCTCGACCCGGAACTCGCGCCGCATCCGGTCGACCAGCACCTCGAGGTGCAGTTCGCCCATGCCGCCGATGATGGTCTGGCCGGTCTCCTCGTCCGAGTGGACCTGGAAGGAGGGGTCCTCCTCCGAGAGCCGCTGGATGGCGACACCCAGCTTCTCCTGGTCACCCTTGGACTTGGGCTCGATCGCGACCTCGATCACCGGCGCCGGGAAGTCCATCGACTCCAGGATCACCGGGTTCTTGTCGTCGCACAGCGTCTCACCGGTGGTGGTCTGCTTCAGGCCCATCACGGCGATGATGTCGCCGGCGCCCACCGACTCGATCTCCTCACGCTTGTTCGCGTGCATGCGGTAGATCTTGCCGATGCGCTCCTTCTTGCCCTTGACCGAGTTCAGCACTGCCGAACCCGACACCAGGCGGCCCGAGTAGACCCGGACGAAGGTGAGCTTGCCCAGGTGCGGGTCGCTCATGATCTTGAACGCGAGACCGGAGAACGGCTCGTCGTCCGAGGGCTTGCGCTTGATGATCTCGTCCGCGCTGCCGACGGCGTGGCCCTCGATGGCCTCGACGTCCAGCGGCGACGGGAGGTAGCGCACGACCGCGTCGAGCAGGGGCTGAACGCCCTTGTTCTTGAACGCGGTGCCACAGAACACGGGAGTGACGGTGACCGAGCCGGCGCCACCCTTGGAGGCGAGCGTGATCCGGCGAATGGCCGCCATGAGCTGCTCCTGGGTGGGCTCCTGGCCCTCCAGGTACAGCTCCATCATCTCGTCGTCGTGCTCGGCGACGGCCTCGAGCAGCTTGCCGTGCCACTCCTCGGCGGCCTCGACATGCGTGTCCGGGATGTCGACGACGTCGTACATCTCGCCCTTGGTCGCTTCGAGCGACCAGACCAGCGCCTTCATCTGGACGAGGTCGACGACACCCTTGAAGTCGGCCTCGGCACCGATCGGCAGCTGCATGACCAGCGGCACCGCACCGAGGCGGTCCACGATCATGTCGACGCAGCGGTGGAACTCCGCGCCGGTGCGGTCGAGCTTGTTGACGAAGCAGATGCGGGGCACGCCGTAGCGGTCGGCCTGACGCCAGACCGTCTCGGACTGCGGCTCCACACCGGCGACACCGTCGAACACCGTCACGGCGCCGTCGAGGACGCGCAGCGAGCGCTCCACCTCGACGGTGAAGTCGACGTGGCCGGGCGTGTCGATGATGTTGATGGTGTGGTCGACATCGTCGAGCGGCCAGTGACAGGTCGTCGCGGCGGACGTGATGGTGATGCCGCGCTCCTGCTCCTGCTCCATCCAGTCCATGGTGGCTGCGCCGTCGTGGACTTCACCGATCTTGTAGGAGACACCGGTGTAGAACAGGATCCGCTCGGTGGTCGTCGTCTTGCCCGCGTCGATGTGGGCCATGATCCCGATGTTGCGGACCCTGGCCAGGTCAAGCGAAGTGGTGGCCATGTGGCTCAGTCTTCTCTCGGTTCGATGGGGGTGGTGACTACCAGCGGTAGTGCGCGAAGGCCTTGTTGGACTCGGCCATCTTGTGCGTGTCCTCGCGGCGCTTCACGGAGGCACCGAGGCCATTGCTGGCGTCGAGGATCTCGTTCATCAGCCGCTCGGTCATGGTCTTCTCGCGGCGGGCACGGGAGTACCCGACCAGCCAGCGCAGCGCCAGCGTGTTCTGACGGCCCGGACGGACCTCGACCGGCACCTGGTAGGTCGCACCGCCGACGCGGCGGGACTTGACCTCCAGGGTCGGCTTGATGTTCTCCAGCGCGCGCTTGAGGGTGATCACCGGATCGGCGCCACCCTTCTCGCGCAGGCCCTCCAGGGCGCCGTAGACGATGCGTTCGGCGGTGGAGCGCTTGCCGTGCAGGAGGATCTTGTTGACCAGCGAGGTCACCAGCGGGGAGCCGTAAACCGGGTCGATGATGACCGGGCGCTTCGGGGCGGGGCCCTTACGAGGCATGCTTACTTCTCCTTCTTGGCGCCGTAGCGGCTGCGGGCCTGCTTACGGTTCTTCACGCCCTGCGTGTCGAGCGAACCGCGGATGATCTTGTAGCGAACACCCGGCAGGTCCTTCACACGGCCGCCGCGGACGAGCACGATAGAGTGCTCCTGAAGGTTGTGGCCCTCGCCCGGGATGTAGGCGGTGACCTCGATACCGCTGGTCAGACGGACACGCGCGACCTTACGGAGCGCCGAGTTCGGCTTCTTCGGGGTGGTCGTGTAGACGCGCGTGCAGACGCCGCGACGCTGGGGCGAGCCCTTCAGCGCGGGCGTCTTGTTCTTCTCGACCTTGTCCTGCCGGCCCTTTCGGACCAACTGCTGGATCGTAGGCACCGTTTCTCCGGTTTCTGTGTGCCGATCTCGATACATCTAACCTGGGGACCGACCCACGCGGTCGGGTGTGTCGCGGACCCCGCACGTCTCCGAAGCAACGGAAAGTGCGTCTTGTCGGGCGCCGCGGCCTCGGTGTCCTTGTCCGGTCACATGGCACGCACAAGGACCCGGGCACACCCCAGGCACAAGATGAGAGCGTACCTACCGCACCGGCTGCGGTCAAAACAAATGCATACGGGCACCACGTGGCCGCAAATCCCACCCCGATCCGGCCGTCCTCCCTGGCCTTGGCGGGGCCGTGGCGGGGCCTTGGCCAGGCCGCCCTCCGGACCCGGCGGTCCCGGAACGGGTGCTCCCGGGCTCAGTGGCCAGTGGCCGAGATCACTCCGGCGACCGCCGCGATGAAGACGACGTAGCCGATGATCACCAGGTAGCCCAGGACCAGGCCCGCGGTGGCCTGGCCGCCGCCGTCCTGGCCGGTGCGGCGGATCTGGCTCCGGGCGACGTGCCCGAGGATGACCGCCGGGATCGAGGTGACGCCCAGGGTGCAGACACCGATGATGCCGCAGACCAGGGAGCCGGTCGCCGCGCTGTTGGTGCCGGTGAGCCGGGCGGGGGTGAGGGAGGCCGGGTGGGCCACCGGCGCGGGCGCGAAGGTCGCGGGCGCGGCCGGCGGGCCGGGGATGTCCGCGGTGAGGAGGTCGAGATCGGCGTAGGTACGGGCCTGGTACGCCCGGCCGACCCGCTCGTCGTACTCCTCGGGTCTCAACCGGCCCTCGGTGTACGCCTCCTTGAGGACCTCCACCGCCCGCTCACGATCCGCGTCGCCCGCCAGCATGGTTCCAGCATGCCCCAGGGGCGCGCGGCGCCGCGGGAACGACCGGCGTGTGTAGAGAAGTTGTGACATCGACCGGCTCGCCCGGAGCCGGCGGGCCGGGCTATCCGGCGCCGGTGCCCGCCTCACCGGTCTCCCCCGCACCGCCGGCATCCCCCGGCGGCAGGGTGAGCGTGGTGAGCGCTTCGGTGACCAGGGCGACCAGTTCGGCCCTGGGCACGGACCGGATCTCCTCGAACCAGCCGAGCGAGCGGCCGAGGGTGATGCCGTAGAGCGCGGAGACCGCGATCTCCGCGCGGAGCCGGGCCCGGTCGACGTGCTGGGCGGCCATGTCCTCCGCGAGCGGCTCGACGATGCGCCCGGCGATACGGTCACGCGCGGCCACCCGGATCTCCGGGGAGGTGTCGGACCGGATCAGCGCCTGGATGATCGGGCCGGGCCCGCGCTCGTCGGACCTGCCGACCAGGGTGTCCGTGATCTGCGCCAGCCCCCGGAACTCGGCGGGCCCGCGCGCCGCGTTGTCCTCCGCGACCACCGCGGCGACGTAGAGCTCCGCCTTGTTGCCGAAGTAGCGGGCGATCAGGGCCGCGTCCACGCCGGCCCGTTCGCCGATCTCCCGGATCGTGGTGCGCTCGAAGCCCTTCTGCCCGAAGAGTTCCTGTGCGGCGCGCAGCAGTGCCTGCTTGCTCGCGGCGGCGTCCCGGGCCCGGCCCGCCCGCGGCCGCGCCCCGTCCTCGCGCGCCGCCGCTTCCGGTCCCGCGTGCTCGGGACCCGCGTACTCGGCGCTCACGTGGACCTCCTCAGCGCGTGCCCGACGCCTTGTCGTCGACGGTCATGAGACCGGAACCGGCGAGTTCGGCCTCTTCCTCCCCCGCCTCCGTCCCCATCATAGGGACGGTCTCCGACCCGCCCTTCACGCTCGACCCGGCCCGGCCGCGCGGTGCCAGCCCGGGCAGCACGAAGCTGATGACGGCGGTGGCCACGCCCAGTCCGGACGCGATGATCAACGCGGTCCGGAATCCCGACACCTCCGGCAGCGCGCTGCCGGCCGGGGTGTGCGCCATCAGCACCGCCGCGGACAGCGCGCTGCCCAACGTCAGGCCGATGCTGCGGAGCACCTGGTAGAAGCCGGTGGCGCTGCCGGTCTCGCTGTGCGGCACCGCGCGGACGATGAAGCCGGGCATCGCCGCGTAGGTGAAGCCCATGCCGAAGCCGGCGATGCCGGTGGTCACGAACGCCTCCCACAGGTGCGCGTGCTCCAGCGCGAAGAAGCCGGTGGAGAGCGCGAAGATCAGCGAGCCGAGCGGGATCATGCTCCGTGCGCCGAACCGCCGTTCGTACACCCCGAGGAAGCGGCTGGCCACGAAGTTCGCGACCGCGTACGGCACCAGCACCAGGCCCGAGACGACGAGCGACGCCCCGAACCCGTAGCCCTTGGCCGCCGGGACCTGGACGAACTCCACCACGACCGGCAGCAGCAGGTACATCGCGACGCTGATCAGGAGCCCGCCGGTGTCGGCGGTGAGCACCGAGCGGTTCCTGACCTGCCGCAGGTCGATCAGCGGGTCGGTGGTGCGCAGTTCGTACGGGATCCACAGCGCGAGGACCACCAGGCTGGCGGCGAACAGCCCCAGCGTGCGGGCCGACGTCCACCCCCAGCCGTCGGCCTCGCTGAGCACCACCGACAGGCCGACGACGGCCAGGCTGATCAGGGTCGCGCCCACGGTGTCGAACCGCCGCGAGGGGACCTGGGCCCGGCCGGGCAGCACGAACGCGGCGAGCAGGAAGGCGCAGCCGACGGTGATCGCGCCGAACCAGTACGCGCCCCGGAAGTCGAAGGTCTCCGCGATCAGCGCGGTCAGCGGATAACCGAGCCCGGCGCCGATCGCCGTGGTGATCGAGAGGGTGGCGATGGCCTGCCGTGACTTCTCCGGCGTGAGGTTGCGCCGGGCGACGGCCATCGCCACCGGCAGCAGCCCGAGCCCGACCCCCTGCAGGCCGCGCCCGACGATCAGCATCGCGAAGCCGTTGGACAGCGCGGCCACCACGCAGCCGGCCACCACCGAGCCGAGGGCGGCGAGGATCACGTCCCGCTGCCGGGGTCCGTCGGCGAGCCGGCCCATCAGCGGGGTGGCCAGCGCGCCGGTCATCAGCGTGATGGTGAGCAGCCACTCGGCGGTGCTCAGCGAGACACCGTCGGCGTCGGCGATGGTCGGGATGAGCGGGGCGCCGAGGCTGGAGACGACCGCCATCAGCGAGCCGACGATCACCAGCGTCGGCCCGAGCAGGCGCAACCGCAGCCCGCGGGGTACGGCGGCTCCGGGCCCGGTGGACCCGCTTGCTATGTCTCCGCTGATCGACACGATGCCGCCGTTCTCCTCCGGTCGTCCGTCCGACCGGTTGTCACCGGTCGATGTCATCAGATGATGACAACCGGAGATAACGGTAACACGCATCTATCTCGCCGCTGCCGGCGCCCATGAGAGCCCGTGGGCGCCCGTGCGTGCCCCGTCGCCCTCGCCCGCATGCGCGCGCATGCGGAAGGGCGGCCACCCCGGAACCCCGGGATGGCCGCCCTTCAGGCGATGAGTGCTACCGCTCAGCCGTTGTACGGGCCGTAGTCGTAGTCCTCCAGCGGCACCGCCTGGCCGGAGCCGGTGCCGAACGGGCTGTAGTCGATGTCGTCGTAGCCGACGGCCGAGTACATCGCGGCCTTGGCCTCCTCGGTCGGCTCCACCCGGATGTTGCGGTAGCGGGACAGGCCCGTACCGGCCGGGATGAGCTTGCCGATGATGACGTTCTCCTTCAGACCCAGCAGCGAGTCCGACTTCGCGTGGATCGCCGCGTCCGTCAGCACCCGGGTCGTCTCCTGGAAGGAGGCAGCCGACAGCCAGGACTCGGTGGCCAGCGAGGCCTTGGTGATACCCATCAGCTGCGGACGACCCGAGGCCGGGTGACCGCCCTCGGACACCACGCGGCGGTTCTCGGTCTCGAACCGGCCGCGCTCGACCAGCTCGCCCGGCAGCAGCTCCGCGTCGCCGGACTCGATGATCGTCACCCGGCGCAGCATCTGCCGGATGATGATCTCGATGTGCTTGTCGTGGATCGACACGCCCTGCGAGTTGTAGACCTTCTGCACTTCCTGCACCAGGTGGATCTGGACCTGGCGCTGGCCGAGGATGCGCAGCACGTCGTGCGGGTTGGTCGCGCCGTAGGTGAGCTTCTGGCCCACCTCGACGTGATCGCCCTCGCCGACCTGGAGCTTGACGCGCTTGGAGATCGGGTAGGCGATCTCCTCGGCACCGTCGTCCGGGGTGACGATGATCTTCTTGGTCTTCTCGGTCTCCTCGACCCGGACCCGGCCGGCCGCCTCGGAGATCGGCGCGACACCCTTGGGCACGCGCGCCTCGAAGAGCTCGACCACACGCGGCAGACCCTGCGTGATGTCGTCACCGGCCACACCACCGGTGTGGAAGGTACGCATCGTCAGCTGGGTGCCGGGCTCACCGATCGACTGGGCGGCGATGATGCCGACCGCCTCGCCGATGTCCACCAGCTTGCCGGTGGCCAGCGAGCGCCCGTAGCAGTAGGCGCAGGTGCCGACGGCCGACTCGCAGGTGAGGATCGAGCGGGTCTTGACCTCTTCGACCCCGTGCCGCACGAGCTGGTCGATCAGCACGTCGCCCAGGTCGACGTTGGCGGGGGCGATGACCTTGCCGTCCACCACGACGTCCTCGGCGAGCATCCGCGCGTACACGCTGGTCTCGACGTCGTCCGTCTTGCGCAGCGTGCCGTCCTCGGCCCGCTCGGCGATCCGCAGCTTCAGACCGCGCTCGGTGCCGCAGTCCTCCTCACGGATGATCACGTCCTGCGAGACGTCCACCAGACGACGGGTCAGGTAACCCGAGTCGGCGGTACGCAGCGCGGTGTCGGCCAGACCCTTACGGGCACCGTGGGTGGAGATGAAGTACTCCAGCACGGACAGGCCCTCACGGAAGGACGCCTTGATCGGACGCGGGATGGTCTCGTTCTTGGCGTTCGAGACCAGGCCGCGCATACCCGCGATCTGACGCATCTGCATCATGTTTCCGCGGGCGCCCGAGTCGACCATCATGAAGATCGGGTTCGTCTTCGGGAAGTTGGCGTTCATCGCCGTGGCAACCTCGTTGGTCGCCTTGGTCCAGATGTTGATCAGCTCGTCCGAGCGCTCCTGCTTGGTGATCAGGCCGCGCTCGTACTGCTTCTGGACCTTCTCGTCCTGCGCCTCGTAGGAGGCGATGATCGCCTTCTTGGCCTCGGGCACGACGATGTCGGTGACCGCCACGGTGACGCCGGAACGGGTCGCCCAGTGGAAGCCGGACGCCTTCAGGTTGTCGAGCGTCGCCGCCACGATGACCTTCGGGTACCGCTCGGCGAGGTCGTTGACGATCTCGGAGAGCTGCTTCTTGCCGACCGCGTAGTCCACGAACGGGTAGTCCTCGGGCAGGAGCTCGTTGAAGAGCGCCCGGCCCAGGGTGGTACGCAGCCGGAAGGTGTCACCGACCTGGTACGGCTCCTCGCCCTCGGTGGGCTCCGGCGGGGTCCAGCCGCGCGGCGGGACGGTGCCCACCGGGAAGCGGATGTCGACCCGTGCCTGCATCGACAGCTCGCCGCTGTCGAACGCCATGATCGCCTCGGCGGTGGCGCCGAACGCCCGTCCCTCGCCCCTGACCTCGCGCTCCTCGGAGTCCGTGGTCAGGAAGAACAGGCCGAGCACCATGTCCTGGGTCGGCATGGTGACCGGGCGGCCGTCGGCGGGCTTCAGGATGTTGTTCGAGGACAGCATCAGGATGCGGGCCTCGGCCTGCGCCTCCGCGGACAGCGGAAGGTGCACGGCCATCTGGTCGCCGTCGAAGTCCGCGTTGAACGCGGTGCACACCAGCGGGTGGATCTGGATCGCCTTGCCCTCGACCAGCTGCGGCTCGAAGGCCTGGATGCCCAGGCGGTGCAGGGTCGGCGCACGGTTGAGCAGCACCGGGTGCTCGGCGATGACCTCTTCCAGCACGTCGTACACGACCGTGCGGCCGCGCTCGACCATGCGCTTGGCCGACTTGATGTTCTGCGCGTGGTTGAGGTCCACCAGGCGCTTCATCACGAACGGCTTGAAGAGCTCCAGCGCCATGGCCTTGGGCAGGCCGCACTGGTGCAGCTTGAGCTGCGGGCCGACGACGATCACCGAGCGGGCGGAGTAGTCCACGCGCTTGCCGAGCAGGTTCTGGCGGAACCGGCCCTGCTTGCCCTTGAGCATGTCGGAGAGCGACTTCAGCGGACGGTTGCCGGGGCCCGTGACCGGGCGGCCGCGGCGGCCGTTGTCGAAGAGCGCGTCGACGGCCTCCTGGAGCATCCGCTTCTCGTTGTTCACGATGATCTCGGGGGCACCGAGGTCGAGCAGGCGCTTCAGGCGGTTGTTGCGGTTGATCACGCGGCGGTACAGGTCGTTCAGGTCGGAGGTGGCGAACCGGCCACCGTCGAGCTGGACCATCGGACGCAGGTCCGGCGGGATCACCGGGACGCAGTCCAGCACCATGCCGCCGGGCTTGTTGGTGGTCTGCAGGAACGCGGACACCACCTTGAGCCGCTTCAGGGCGCGGGTCTTCTTCTGGCCCTTGCCGGTGCGGATGATCTCGCGGAGGCGCTCGGCCTCCTCGTCCAGGTCGAAGGACTCCAGGCGCTTCTGCAGCGCCGCGGCACCCATCGAGCCCTGGAAGTACGTGCCGAACCGGTCGCGCAGCTCGCGGTAGAGCAGCTCGTCGCCCTCCAGGTCCTGGACCTTGAGGTTCTTGAAGCGGGCCCACACCTCGTCGAGCCGGTCCAGCTCGCGCTGGGCGCGGTCGCGCAGCTGCTTCATCTCGCGCTCGGCGCCCTCACGCACCTTGCGGCGGACGTCGGCCTTGGCGCCTTCGTTCTCCAGCTCGCCGAGGTCGGCTTCCAGCTTCTTCTGCCGGGCCTCGACATCGGCGTCACGCCGCTGCTCGACCTGCTGGCGCTCCACGGAGACCTGGGCCTCCAGGGACGGCAGGTCGCGGGTGCGGCGCTCGTCGTCGACCCAGGTGATCATGTACGCCGCGAAGTAGATGACCTTCTCCAGGTCCTTCGGGGCGAGGTCGAGCAGGTACCCCAGGCGCGAGGGCACGCCCTTGAAGTACCAGATGTGGGTGACCGGCGCGGCCAGCTCGATGTGGCCCATCCGCTCACGGCGCACCTTGGCGCGAGTGACCTCCACGCCGCAGCGCTCGCAGATGATGCCCTTGAAGCGGACACGCTTGTACTTACCGCAGTAGCACTCCCAGTCCCGGGTGGGGCCGAAGATCTTCTCGCAGAAGAGCCCGTCCTTTTCCGGCTTGAGGGTGCGGTAGTTGATGGTCTCGGGCTTCTTGACCTCGCCGTGCGACCAGGTCCGGATGTCGTCCGCGGTGGCCAGGCCGATCCGCAGCTCGTCGAAGAAGTTGACGTCGAGCACTGTGTCGTCAATCCCTCTCAGGGTTGATTCTCAAAATGGTCTGAACGGGTCGCGGGAGAGCCCGTCCGGTTGGAGACCGGACGGGCCGGCCCGTCAGACCTCTTCGACGCTGCTCGGCTCGCGCCGGGACAGGTCGATGCCGAGCTCCTCCGCCGCACGGAACACGTCCTCGTCGGTGTCCCGCATCTCGATGGACATGCCGTCCTTGGACAGCACCTCCACGTTGAGGCAGAGCGACTGCATCTCCTTGATGAGCACCTTGAAGGACTCGGGGATGCCGGGCTCGGGGATGTTCTCGCCCTTGACGATGGCCTCGTAGACCTTCACGCGGCCGAGCACGTCGTCGGACTTGATGGTCAGCAGTTCCTGGAGTGCGTACGCGGCGCCGTAAGCCTCCAGCGCCCACACCTCCATCTCGCCGAATCGCTGCCCGCCGAACTGCGCCTTACCACCGAGCGGCTGCTGGGTGATCATCGAGTACGGTCCGGTGGACCGGGCGTGCAGCTTGTCGTCCACCAGGTGGTGCAGCTTGAGGATGTACATGTAGCCGATGGAGATCGGCTCCGGGAACGGCTCGCCGGAGCGGCCGTCGAAGAGCCGGGCCTTGCCGGAGGACTTCACCATCCGGTCGCCGTCGCGGTTGGGGACCGTGGCCTCGAAGAGACCGACGATCTCGTCCTCGCGGGCGCCGTCGAAGACCGGCGTGGCCACGTTCGTGTCGGGCTCGACCCGGCCGGCGCCGATGGCGTCGAGCCGCTGGGCCCACTCATCGCCGATGCCGGAGACGTCCCAGCCCTGCTTGGCGAGCCAGCCGAGGTGGATCTCCAGCACCTGGCCCGGGTTCATCCGGGACGGGACGCCCAGCGGGTTGAGGATGATGTCGACCGGGGTGCCGTCCTCGGTGAACGGCATGTCCTCGACCGGCAGGATCTTGGAGATGACGCCCTTGTTGCCGTGGCGGCCGGCCAGCTTGTCGCCGTCGGTGATCTTCCGCTTCTGCGCCACGTACACGCGCACCAGCTGGTTGACACCGGGCGGCAGCTCGTCGCCCTCCTCGCGGTCGAAGACGCGCACGCCGATGACCTTGCCGACCTCACCGTGCGGCACCTTCAGCGAGGTGTCGCGGACCTCGCGGGCCTTCTCGCCGAAGATCGCGCGCAGCAGCCGCTCCTCCGGGGTCAGCTCGGTCTCGCCCTTCGGGGTGACCTTGCCGACCAGGATGTCGCCGGCGACCACGTCGGCACCGATCCGGATGATGCCGCGCTCGTCGAGGTCCGCCAGGACCTCCTCGGAGACGTTCGGGATGTCCCGGGTGATCTCCTCGGGGCCCAGCTTGGTGTCGCGGGCGTCGACCTCGTGCTCCTCGATGTGGATCGAGGAGAGGACGTCGTCCTGCACCAGACGCTGGGAGAGGATGATCGCGTCCTCGTAGTTGTGGCCCTCCCACGGCATGAACGCGACCAGCAGGTTCTTGCCGAGAGCCATCTCGCCCTCGTCGGTGGACGGGCCGTCGACCAGCACCTGGCCGACCACCACGCGGGCGCCCTCGTCCACGACGACCTTCTGGTTGAAGGAGGTGCCCTGGTTGGAGCGGGAGAACTTGGCGACCCGGTACGTGGTGTACGTGCCGTCGTCGTTGGTGACCGTGACGTAGTCGGCGGAGACCTCCTGGACCACGCCGTCCTTCTCGGCCTTGATCACGTCGCCGGCGTCGACCGCGCAGCGGTACTCCATGCCGGTGCCGACCAGCGGCGCCTCGGACTTGATCAGCGGTACGGCCTGGCGCATCATGTTCGATCCCATGAGCGCGCGGTTGGCGTCGTCGTGCTCCAGGAACGGGATCATCGCGGTGGCGACCGACACCATCTGGCGCGGCGAGACGTCCATGTAGTCGACGTCGTCGCCGGGGATGTAGTCGATCTCGCCGCCACGACGGCGGACCAGCACGCGGGACTCGGCGAACCGCAGGTCCTCGTCGAGCGGCGCGTTGGCCTGCGCGATGACGAAGCGGTCCTCCTCGTCGGCGGTCAGGTAGTCCACGTCGTCGGTGACGACACCCTCGACGACCTTGCGGTACGGGGTCTCGACGAAGCCGAAGGCGTTGATCCGGCCGTAGGAGGCCAGCGAGCCGATCAGACCGATGTTGGGACCCTCGGGGGTCTCGATCGGGCACATCCGGCCGTAGTGCGACGGGTGCACGTCGCGGACCTCGAAGCCGGCCCGCTCACGGGACAGACCACCGGGGCCCAGCGAGTTCAGCCGGCGCTTGTGGGTGAGGCCGGAGAGCGGGTTCGTCTGGTCCATGAACTGCGACAGCTGGCTGGTGCCGAAGAACTCCTTGATGGAGGCGACGACCGGCCGGATGTTGATCAGGGTCTGCGGCGTGATCGCCTCGACGTCCTGGGTGGTCATCCGCTCGCGCACCACGCGCTCCATCCGGGCCAGGCCGGTACGGACCTGGTTCTGGATGAGCTCGCCGACGTTGCGCAGGCGGCGGTTGCCGAAGTGGTCGATGTCGTCGACCTCGACCACGATCTGCGAGCCGTTCTCACCCGCGGTCTCGGTCTCACCGGCATGCAGCTTCACCAGGTACTTGATCGTGGCGAGGATGTCGTCGGTGGTCAGCACGCCCGCGTCGAGGGGCGCGTCGCTGCCGAGCTTCTTGTTGACCTTGTAGCGGCCGACCTTGGCCAGGTCGTAGCGCTTCGGGTTGAAGTAGAGGTTCTCCAGCAGGGTCTGGGCGGCCTCCTTCGTCGGCGGCTCGCCCGGGCGCAGCTTGCGGTAGATGTCCAGCAGCGCGTCGTCCTGGCCCTGGGTGTGGTCCTTCTCCAGGGTGGCGCGCATCGACTCGTACTCGCCGAACTCCTCGAGGATCTGCTCGGTGGTCCAGCCGAGGGCCTTGAGCAGCACGGTGACCGACTGCTTGCGCTTGCGGTCGACGCGGACGCCGACCATGTCGCGCTTGTCGATCTCCATCTCCAGCCAGGCACCCCGGGACGGGATGATCTTGGCGGAGAAGATGTCCTTGTCGGACGTCTTGTCGATGGAGCTGTCGAAGTAGACACCCGGCGAGCGGACCAGCTGCGAGACCACGACACGCTCGGTGCCGTTGATGCAGAAGGTGCCCTTGCTGGTCATCAGGGGGAAGTCGCCCATGAAGACCGTCTGGGACTTGATCTCACCGGTTTCGTTGTTGGTGAACTCGGCGGTGACGAAGAGCGGGGCGCCGTACGTGAAGTCGCGCTCCTTGCACTCGTCGAGCGAGTTCTTCGGCGGCTCGAAGCGGTGGTCACGGAACGTGAGCGACATCGACCCGGAGAAGTCCTCGATCGGGGAGATCTCCTCGAAGATCTCCTCCAGCCCGGACTTCCTGGGGACGTTCTGCCCACTGTCAAGGGCCGCCTCGACCCGGGCCTTCCACGCGGCGTTGCCGAGCAGCCAGTCAAAGCTCTCGGTCTGGAGCGCGAGGAGGTTCGGAACTTCGAGCGGTTCACGGATCTTCGCGAAGGAGATGCGCAGCGGGGCGGTGCTTGCGCCGTTGTTCGAATTGGTGGTCGAGGCGTTGCGCGAGGCGGCCAAGAGGGGGTCCTTCCGAGGGCTCGGACTCACTACGCGCGTACCGGACCGAACCCGAGCGGAAGAGAAAAGCCCTGATGGCAGGCTTCCTCACGAATGCTCGGACACGGGCATACCCCTGGTGACGGGCCAGGCAGCAGCTAACAGGCAGCGCAAAGGGTCAGTGTAGCCACTTGGCCCACTGATGTCCAGGCTGAGATTCGGAGTACCGAATCGTCGCCCCCTCCGCCTGTCTCGTCCGTGGCGCCCGGCCCTCGGAGCCCGGGTCCACATCCGTCATCCTGCCCTGCTGCGTGCGCCCGGTATCGAACCGGTCACCCAACCACCATCGCATCCATTCCCGCTTCGCCGACGATCCATGCATCCGGCTCCCCAGAAGTGTGGAGCCGATGTGTGCCGGAGCGGGTGGCCGCGTGTGGCAGCGCGTCCTGAGAATTGCGCGATGCGTGCCATCCGTCAAGGCCCAAGCCTCGCGGAGATCGAAAACGACCGAGGGCGGCCACCCGATCGGGTGGCCGCCCTACGGCGGGTGGAGCAGACGCGGTGCGAGGTGTTACTTGACCTCGACCGAGGCGCCGGCAGCCGCGAGGGACTCCTTGGCCTTCTCCGCGGCTTCCTTGGTGGCCTTCTCGAGCACGGGCTTCGGGGCGCCGTCCACGAGGTCCTTGGCCTCCTTCAGGCCCAGCGAGGTCAGCTCACGCACGACCTTGATGACCTGGATCTTCTTGTCGCCGGCGGCGGTGAGGATGACGTCGAACTCGTCCTGCTCCTCAGCGGCCTCGGCCGGGGCGCCCGGGGCACCCGCGGCGGCGGCGGCCGCGACCGGGGCGGCGGCGGTGACGTCGAACTTCTCCTCGAACGCCTTCACGAACTCGGAGAGCTCGATGAGGGTCAGTTCCTCGAACTGGGCGAGCAGTTCGTCCTGGGTGAGCTTCGCCATGATGGCGTCCTTCCATTCCTTCGGCTGGTGCCGTGGTGTACATGTCGGCGGGCGTACTTCGGCCCGCGTCGACCGCTGCCGGCCCTGGGGATCAGGCGGCGGTCATTGTGCGAGCCGAATTACTCGGCACCGCCCTGCTCTGCCTCGGCCTTCTTGGCCCGAAGTGCCTCCGCGGTGCGGACGAACTTCGACGGGAGCGCCTGGAAGAGCGCGGCAGCCTGGGACTGCTTGGCCTTCATGGCACCCGCCAGCTTGGCGAGCAGAACCTCGCGGGACTCGAGGTCCGCAAGCTTCTTGATCTCGTCGGCGGACAGCGCCTTGCCGTCAAGGACACCGCCCTTGATGACGAGATCGGGGTTGTCCTTGGCGAAGTCGCGCAGACCCTTCGCCGCCTCGACCGGGTCACCGGTCACGAAGGCGACGGCCGACGGACCCGCGAACAGGTCGTCGAGCGTGCTGATCCCGGCCTCGTTGGCCGCGATCTTGGTCAGCGTGTTCTTCACCACGGCGTACGTGGCGTTCTCACCGAGCGAACGACGCAGCGTCTTGAGCTGCGCCACGGTGAGACCGCGGTACTCGGTCAGCACGGCGGCGTTCGAGGCGCGGAACTTGTCCGTCAACTCGGCAACCGCGGCAGCCTTGTCAGGCCTCGCCATGAGTCTCGGCCTCCTTCCGGGTGATTGCGGACCGCCCGGTTGACGAAGGGGACGTGACTTGGCGGAAAAACAAACGCCCCGGGCGCAGGCGCACGGGGCGGAACTCGACGGGAGGGCGTCAGCACCCCCGGAGATCTTGATCCGGTCACCTACGCGGGCCGTCCGCACCGAGCGGAATCCTTCGGCCGTCACACCCGCTTGCGGGCACGACGACAACCTGCGGTCTTTGGCTTCGGATTGAGAGTACGGGAGCCCCCCGCCACGGAGCAAATCGCCTCCGGCGGGGCCGGCACTCCCACGACGCCCTCAGCCGGCCGGTGGCGCCGAACTCGCCGCCGCCTTGTTGCTCGTGTCGATGACGTCCGACGCCGGCGGGGTCCGGATGGTCCGGGCGCCACCGAAGCTCTGGAAGTCGGTGATGTTCCGCTGCTTCCCGTCGTCCCAGACGTAACGCACCGGATAGCCGTCCGGTCCGACCCACACGTCCGCCTGCGCGGTGACGGGCACGTCTTCCAGCGCGACGATGTCGGAGTCGGCCGCGACGGTCGCGCGGTAGTGGGTCGTCGGCTTGCCGTCCATCGTCTCCCGCCCGACCAGGGCCACCTCGCCGTCCGCCGCGGGCGCCCTCAGTGCCTCGATCGGGCTCTGCCTGCCCGCCTTGTCCATCGCACCGGTGAGGCCGCTGCCGCCGACAGCCGCCATCGAATACCGCAGCCAGCGCTTTCCCTTGAACGCTCCGCTCTTCACCGGGTCGATCGACAGGTACTCGCTGCCGTCCATGGTGCGCATCTCCATGTGGGAGGAGTGGTTCAGGTTCTGCATGCCGAGGTCAGCCGGGGAGACCGTGAAATCGAGAGCCGCACCGCTGCTCCCCCAGACCTGCCAGCCCGACATGGTCACCGTCCCGCTGGTTCGGTGCTGGATCTCGACCAGGCGGCTGGAACTCTTGGCGGCCACCCGAGCCACCATCGCGGCGACCGCCCTCGACGCCGCGGGGTCGGCGCCCTTCGTCGTGGAGGGCGTCGGGGTGGCCTTGTTCGCCGCGGGGTTCGCCGTGCGGGCGTGGTGGGTCGGGCCGCCGCAGGCCGTGGTGGCGAGCAGGGCTGCCGCCGCGAGCGCGCAGCAGGCAGCCGTGGTTGTCCTCATCGTGTTCCCCCCTGGTCGCACGCCGTGGTGCGTGCGAGCGACTCACTGTAAACGGCGAGCGCCCCGCCTCGCCCGGGGATACCGGGGGAAGCGGGGCGCTGCGGCGAGGGGGTGGACCGGCTGCCGTCAGACGGAGGCCGGGTCCTCCTCCACCAGCAGGTTGCGGGTGCGGTTGGAGTCCAGCGGGACACCCGGACCCATGGTGGTGGAGATGGCCGCCTTCTTGATGTACCGGCCCTTGGCCGCGGACGGCTTGAGACGCAGGATCTCGTCCAGCGCCGCCGCGTAGTTCTCCACCAGCTTGGTCTCGTCGAACGAGGCCTTGCCGATGATGAAGTGCAGGTTCGAGTGCTTGTCGACGCGGAACTCGATCTTGCCGCCCTTGATGTCCGTGACAGCCTTCGCCACGTCCGGGGTGACCGTGCCGGTCTTCGGGTTCGGCATCAGACCGCGCGGGCCGAGCACCCGGCCCAGCCGGCCGACCTTGCCCATCAGGTCCGGGGTGGCGACGACGGCGTCGAAGTCGAGCCGTCCCTTCGACACCTCGTCGATCAGTTCGTCGGAGCCGACGATGTCGGCTCCCGCGGCTTCCGCGGCCGCGGCACGGTCACCGGTCGCGAAGACCAGGACCCGGGCGGTCTTGCCGGTGCCGTGCGGGAGGTTCACGGTGCCACGGACCATCTGGTCGGCCTTGCGCGGGTCGACACCCAGGCGGAAGGCGACCTCGACGGTCGAGTCGAACTTGGTGGTCGCGGTCTCCTTGGCGATGCGGACGGCCTCCAGGGGCGCGTACAGGCGCTCCTGGTCGATCTTGGCGTCCGCAGCGCGGAGAGACTTGCTGCGCTTGCTCACTTGCTGCTCCTACGGTGTCTTGGAGTCGTGGTCCGGGCCGAGCAGGCCCTTCCACTCACTGCCGGGGTGGTACTGGTCAGCCCTGGACGGTGATGCCCATGGAACGCGCCGTGCCCGCGATGATCTTCTCCGCGGCGTCCAGGTCGTTCGCGTTGAGGTCGGGGAGCTTCGTCGTGGCGATCTCCCGAACCTGCTCACGGCTGAGCGAGGCGACCTTCTTGACGTGCGGCTCGCCGGAGCCCTTCTCCACGCCCGCGGCCTTCAGGATGAGCTTCGCGGCCGGCGGGGTCTTGGTGATGAAGGTGAAGGTACGGTCCTCGTAGACCGTGATCTCCACCGGGATCACCATGCCGCGCTGCGACTCGGTGGCCGCGTTGTAGGCCTTGCAGAACTCCATGATGTTCACGCCGTGCTGGCCCAGCGCGGGGCCCACCGGCGGGGCCGGGTTGGCCGCGCCAGCGTTGATCTGGAGCTTGATCAGCCCCGTGACCTTCTTCTTCTTGGGAGGCATTGCTCTCTCCGGGTCCTGTTGAGAGTGTCCATACCTGCGAGCAGGCATACCGCACCACAATAACGGGTATCGGGGTGCGCCCTGAAATCATAAGGTCAGCGCCCTCCGGACGCGGCCCCCGGCCGTCCCTCCGGGCGAGGGTCCCGTCCGCCCGCGCTCCCTTCCGGTGGCGCCCGACCGACCTGTCCCCCGCGGCGCCCGACCGACCCCTCCCGTACGAGGGCCGGCGCGACGGCCCGGCGTCCCACAGGTCGCGCCGGAACACACCCGCTTCTCGCGTACCACTGGCCGACGTTCAGGTCTACGCGCAGAGAATTCTTGGCATGAACACTTCCCAAGAGAAGCTACCGCGCGGTACCAAGGTGCAGCAGCGATCCTGCCCTTGGAGGTTTCGTGAGACTGACCAGGCCCTTAACCGCCCTTGCCGCACTGGCCTTCGCCCTGGTGGCCGCGATGTTGCTCGCAGGTCCGGCGCAGGCCGCCGGGCCCGCGTACGTCGCCTTGGGAGACTCGTACTCGGCCGGCAACGGCGCCGGAAACTACATCAGTTCCAGTGGCGACTGCCACCGAAGCAACAGCGCCTACCCCGCGTTGTGGGCGAGCGCGCACAGCCCGTCCTCGTTCACGTTCGCCGCCTGTTCCGGCGCGGTGACCACGGATGTGATCAACAATCAGCTCGGTGGCCTGAACTCCTCGACCGGGCTGGTCAGCATCACCATCGGCGGCAACGACGCCGGCTTCGCCGACTCGATCACCACCTGCGTGACCGGCTCGGACGACACCTGCGTCAGCCGGATCAACACCGCCGAGACGTACATCCGCAACACGCTTCCCGGCAAGCTGGACGCGGTCTACAACGCGATCCGCGCGAAGGCGCCCTCGGCGAAGGTCGTCGTCATGGGCTACCCCGACCTCTACACCCTCAACGTCTTCTGCATCGGCCTCAGTGACACCAAGCACAAGAAGATCGACGAGGCCGCGGACCTGCTCGACACCACCATGTCCGCCCGCGCCGCCGCGCACGGCTTCACCTTCGGCGACGTGCGGAGCACCTTCAAGGGCCACGAACTGTGCTCCGGTGACGACTACCTGCACTCCCTGGTCATCGACCCGAGCTGGGAGTCCTACCACCCCACCGCCACCGGCCACGCCAGCGGCTACCTCCCGGTCCTGACCGCGGACGCCTCCTGACACCACGGGACGGCGTACCGCACAGCGCACGCAGGCCCCGGCCGACGCAACCTGTCGGCCGGGGCCCGCTGTTCGGTCAGAAGTTCCCCCGTCAGGCGCTCGGCTCCTCGGACGCCCGCTCCCCGGCGGCCGGCTCCTCGGTAGCGGCCTCCTCCGCCTCCTGCGACGGAAGCTCCCGCCGCGGGCGGTCGACCGGTTCCGGCCGTCGTTCACCTTCAGCCACGGGTACTCGAAGCCCATCCGGCCCGGCACCTTGAGCGGCAGCGCGGGTATCGTGCCGGCGCGTCGGCGCGGATCGGTGCCGCCGACTCCGCCTGCGGATCGCGGAGTTCGCCCCTCGCACGAGAAAGGCCCCTGCCCGGCGGCGAACCGCGGGGCAGGGGCCTTTCGAAGCCGGGTGGAACTAGTTCTTCTGGATCTGGTCGAAGCTCAGCTCGACCGGAGTCTCGCGGCCGAAGATCTCGACCAGGCCCTTGACCTTCTTCGAGTCCGGGTTGATCTCGTTGATCGTCGCCTGGAGGGTGGCGAAGGGGCCGTCGGTGACGGTGACCGAGTCGCCGACCTCGAAGTCCAGCACCTGGACCTCGACCTTGCGCGGCTGGGCCGTGCCCTCGGCGATGGCGGCGGCCTCGGCCGCGGCCTCCACCTCGGGGGCGAGCATCTTGACGATCTCGTCCAGCGTCAGCGGGTAGGGGTCGTAGGCGTTCCCCACGAAGCCGGTGACGCCCGGGGTGTTGCGGACCACGCCCCACGACTCGTTGGTGAGGTCCATACGGACCAGCACGTAGCCGGGGAGCTTGTTCTGCCGGATGGTCTTCCGGTCGCCGTTCTTGATCTGGACTACTTCTTCCTGGGGCACTTCGGCCTGGTAGATGTACTCCTCGACGTTGAGCGAGACGGCGCGCTGCTCAAGGTTGGACTTCACGCGGTTCTCGTAACCCGCGTAGGTGTGGATGACGTACCACTCGCCGGGCAGCGTGCGCAGTTCCTCGCGGAACGCGGCGACCGCGTCGACCGGCTCGGCGGCGGCGTCGCCCTCGGCCTCGCCGGCATCCTGGGCCGCGTCGTCGTCCGCCGCCTCGTCCTCAGCGTCGTCGGCGGCCTCGGCGTCCTCGGAGTCCTCGGCGGCCTCAGCGTCCTCGGAATCGTCCGCGGCCTCAGTGTCCTCGGCGGCGTCGGCGTCCTCAGCTTCGTCGGCGGCCTCGGCGTCCTCGGAACCCTCGGCGTGCACGGCGTCCTGCTCGGCAGGCTCCTCCGCGTCCTGGTCCGCAGCCTCGGCCTGGATGTCGAGCGCGGAGTCCTCTTCCTCCACGGACTCGTCGGCGACGTCGGCATCGTGCACGTTCGGGTCAGACACGGTGACTGCTTCTTCCTGACTTCTCAAAGGGTGGGACAGACGGCTCGACGCCATGGAGCCGGCGCGAGCCGCGGTATCGAGGGACAACTCATCCGAAGACGGACGAGACAAGCTTCTCGAAACCGTAGTCAACCACGCTGACGAAGGCGATGACGACGACAACGAACACAATCACCACAGTGGTGTACGTCGACAGGTCATTGCGGCTCGGCCAGACCACCTTGCGCAGTTCGGCGACGATCTGGCGGTAGAAGAGAGCGAGACGGCCGAGCGGGCCCTTCTTGCCGCGCTTGCCGCGGCGGGGCTTCTTGGCGGTCTCCTTGTCGTCCTCAGCCGGGACCTCAACGGAGTCCGTGATCTCAGTCACTCGTCCTCACCTGACTCCGGGTCGTGGCCATGCCGCGCCCGTCGCGCGGTACGGCGAGTGCTCCTGCTTACTACCTGCGCCCACGCCCACCGTCGGACGTGTGGAGCAGGGCCGGAGGGACTTGAACCCCCAACCGCTGGTTTTGGAGACCAGTGCTCTACCAATTGAGCTACGACCCTACGCTGACACCCCCAACGTACCGCAAGGGGGCGTTGGGAAGGCCACCGACCGCTGAGTGTACGTGGTCCGGGCCGCGCCGTCGAACGCCTTGCACCCGAAAGAGCCGAACCGGCCCTCGGAACACGGGTGCCGGGCCCACCCGGGGTCTGGGACGATGCAGTCATGAGCGCAGCTACTCCCTCCGCACAGTCTGCAACCGATCGGCGGGTGTCGGCCCGCGTCGGGTCGATCTCCGAGTCCGCGACGCTGGCCGTGGACGCCAAGGCCAAGGCCCTCAAGGCCGCCGGGCGTCCGGTGATCGGCTTCGGCGCCGGCGAGCCCGACTTTCCCACGCCCGACTACATCGTCGAGGCGGCCGTGGAAGCCTGCCGGAACCCGAAGTACCACCGCTACACCCCGGCCGGCGGCCTGCCGGAGCTGAAGACGGCCATCGCCGCCAAGACGCTCCGCGACTCCGGCTACGAGGTGGACGCCTCGCAGGTCCTGGTCACCAACGGCGGGAAGCAGGCGATCTACGAGGCGTTCGCCGCCATCCTCGACCCGGGCGACGAGGTCATCGTGCCCGCCCCGTACTGGACCACCTACCCCGAGTCGATCCGGCTGGCCGGCGGCGTGCCGGTCGAGGTCGTCGCGGACGAGACCACCGGCTACCGGGTGTCGGTGGAGCAGTTGGAGGCGGCCCGCACCGAGCGCACCAAGGTGGTGCTCTTCGTCTCGCCGTCCAACCCCACCGGCGCGGTCTACGGCGAGGCCGAGTCCGAGGCGATCGGCCGCTGGGCCGTGGAGCACGGCCTGTGGGTGCTCACCGACGAGATCTACGAGCACCTGGTCTACGGCGACGCGAAGTTCACCTCGCTGCCCGCGATCGTCCCCGAGCTCCGCGACAAGTGCGTCGTGGTCAACGGCGTCGCGAAGACGTACGCGATGACGGGCTGGCGGGTCGGGTGGATCGTCGGCCCCAAGGACGTGGTGAAGGCCGCGGCGAACCTCCAGTCGCACGCCACCTCCAACGTGAACAACGTGGCGCAGGTCGCGGCCCTCGCCGCGGTGACCGGCGACCTGTCCGCGGTCGCCGAGATGCGCGCCGCCTTCGACCGCCGCCGGCAGACCATCGTCCGGATGCTCAACGAGATCGACGGCGTGGTCTGCCCGGTCCCCGAGGGCGCCTTCTACGCCTACCCGTCGGTGAAGGCCCTGCTCGGCAAGGAGATCCGCGGCAAGCGCCCGCAGACCTCGGTGGAACTGGCCGCCCTCATCCTCGACGAGGCCGAGGTCGCGGTGGTCCCGGGTGAGGCGTTCGGCACACCCGGCTACCTGCGGTTGAGCTACGCGCTGGGCGACGAGGACCTGGTCGAGGGCGTCTCCAGGCTGCAGAAGCTGCTCGGCGAGGCGACGGACTGACCCTCGCGCGTCCCGCTCGCGTTTTCGGGCAAGCCCCCGTTCGGAGAAAATGGTTCCGGGCGGGGGCCGACGTATAGCAGGATCTTGGAATGGCACGCGAGGTAGGAACCGAGGTGGGTACGACGGCGCGCGAGGTCCGCGAGCTGCCCAAGGCGCATCTGCATCTGCACTTCACCGGGTCCATGCGGCCCGCGACCCTGCTGGAACTGGCCGACAAGCACGGCGTGCACCTGCCCGAGGCGCTGACCTCGGGCGAACCGCCGAAGCTGCGGGCCACCGACGAGCGCGGCTGGTTCCGCTTCCAGCGGCTCTACGACATCGCCCGGTCCTGCCTGCGCACCCCGGAGGACATCCAGCGGCTGGTGCGCGAGGCCGCGGAGGAGGACGCCGCCGACGGCTCCGGCTGGCTGGAGATCCAGGTCGACCCGACGTCGTACGCGCCGCGCCTCGGTGGCCTGATCCCCACCATGGAGATCATCCTCGACGCCGTGCGCACCGCCTCCCGCGACACCGGGGTCGGCATGGCCGTCATCGTGGCCGCCAACCGCATGAAGCACCCGCTGGACGCCCGTACGCTGGCCCGCCTCGCGGTCCGCTATGCCGACCAGGGCGTGATCGGGTTCGGCCTGTCCAACGACGAACGGCGCGGCCTGGCCCGCGACTTCGACCGGGCCTTCGCCATCGCGCACGAGGGCGGCCTGCTCGCCGCGCCGCACGGCGGGGAGCTGTCCGGCCCGTCCAGCGTGCGCGACTGCCTCGACGACCTGCACGCCCAGCGGGTCGGGCACGGCGTCCGGGCCGCCGAGGATCCCTTCCTGCTGCGCCGCCTGGCCGACTCCGGGATCACCTGCGAGGTCTGCCCGACCTCCAACGTCGCCCTCGGGGTCTACGACAAACCTGAGGACGTGCCGCTGCGCACCCTCTGGGACGCCGGCGTCCCGATGGCCCTCGGCGCGGACGACCCCCTGCTGTTCGGCTCCCGCCTCGCCGCGCAGTACGAGCTCGCCCGCGACGCCCACGGCTTCTCCGACCCCGAACTCGCGGAGCTGGCCCGCCAGTCCGTCCGCGCCTCCAGGGCCCCCCAGGACGTCCGCGACCGCCTCCTCACCGCCATCACCGCGTGGGCGGCACCCTGACCCCCCAGGCTGCCCCTGTCCGCCGGTTGAGGGACCACCTGCCGGTGGTGGGTTGGGGGTACCTCCCAGGCGGAGCTCTGGGGGGACCCCCACACCACCGCCGGACCGCAAGGTCCCGTAGCAACAGAACGGGGCACCCCGGAGGGTCAGGGCACCCTCTAGAGCCTCGCTCCGACGAACACCGGCTCGTTGACCAGGGTGACCCCGAACGCCTCGTGGACCCCCGCCCGCACCTCCCGGGCCAGCGCCAGCAGGTCCGCGGTGGTGGCCGCCCCCCGGTTCGTGAGCGCGAGCGCATGCTTCGTGGAGATCCGGGCCGGCCCGTCACCGTACCCCTTGGTGAACCCCGCCTTGTCGATCAGCCAGGCCGCGGACGTCTTCACGTGGTCCGCGGCGGCCGGGTACGCGGGCGGGATGACCTCCGCGCCGAGCCGCTCCTTCACCCGGACCAGGAACTCCGCGTGCTCGGCCGACGTCAGCACCGGGTTGGTGAAGAACGACCCGGCGGACCAGGTGTCGTGGTCGGCCGGATCGAGCACCATCCCCTTGCCCGCCCGGAGCCCCAGCACGGCCTCGCGGGCCCGTTCCAGCGGTACGCGGTCCCCCGGCCCGACACCGAGCGCCTTCGCCGTCTCCGCGTACTTCAGCGGCGCCGACAGCCCCTCCGCGTCCTCCAGTTCGAAGCGGACCCGCAGCACCACGAACCGTGCCGGGTCCTCCTTGAAGCGGCTGTGGCGGTAGGCGAAGGCGCACGCGGCGTTCGGCAGGGTGACGGTCTCGTCGCGCTGCCGGTCGTACGCCACCACCTCGCTGATCGCGGCCGAGACCTCCTGGCCGTACGCCCCGACGTTCTGGATCGGGGTCGCGCCGGCCGAGCCCGGGATACCAGCCAGGCACTCCACGCCGGCGAGGCCCGCCTCGACGGTGCGGGCCACGGCGTCCGTCCACACCTCACCCGCCGCCAGCTCCATCGCGGTGCCCCGGAGGGTCACCCCGCGGGTGGCGATCCGGACGGCGGTGCCCTCGAAGCCCTCGTCCGCGATCACCAGGTTGCTGCCGCCGCCGATCAGCAGCACCGGCTCGCGCCGCGCGTCCGCCTCGCGCACCGCCGCGACCACGTCCTCGTCGGTCCGCGCGGTGACCAGCCGCCGGGCCGGGCCCCCCAACCGGAAGGTGGTCAGCGGGGCGAGCTCGGCGTTCTCCGTTACGTCCACGCGGAAAGCCTACGTTCCCCGCGTGGAAGGCAGCTTCCACGCGGGGAACGCAGGCTCCGTGTCCCCGCGGCCCGTCCCGGCGGGCGCTAGTGTGCGCTCAGTTCCAGCCCGGCCGCGTCCTGCGGGTCCGCCAGGTCCTTCGGCGCCCCCTGGGCGGCCAGCGCGCGCCGGGTCGGGTTGAACAGCGCCGCGACCATGCCGAGCGCCAGCACCGACGCACCCACCCACAGGGCCGGGGTGAGCCCGTCCACGAAGGCCGACGGGGACTGGTAGCCGCCCTGCGCGGCGAAGATCGTGCTGAGCATCGCGATCCCGAGCGCGCCGCCGACCTCGCGCAGCGCGTTGTTCGTCCCGGAGGCGATCCCCTGCTCCGAGGCCCGGACCGAGCCCATCAGCAGGTTCGTCGCGGGGGCGAAGAACAGCGCCATCCCGACGCCGCTGATGATCAGCGCGGGCAGCTGCGCGGCGTACGTCGTGTCCGTCGCGACCACCGAGGCGAACCAGCCGAGGCCGACGGCCTGGAGCCCCAGCCCCGCGGCGACGACCACCCGGCCGCCGATCCGGTCCGAGAGGTAGCCGGCGAACGGCGAGACGATCATCGGCATCCCGGTCCACGGCAGCATCCGCAACCCCGCCTCGGTGGGGCCGTACCCGGCGACGGTCTGCAGGAACTGGCTGAGCAGGAAGATCGATCCGAACATCCCGACGTACATCAGCATGCTGGTCGCGTTGGTCGCCGCGAAGCCGCGGTTGGCGAACATCCGCATCGGCACCATCGGCCGCTTCGCGGTGAAGCCGTGCCGGATGAACGCCGCCACCAGCACGCCGCCGCCTATCAGGCCGGACAGCACCCGGGCGCTGGTCCAGCCGTGGTCGGTCGCGCTGACCAGGGCGTAGACGATGCCGAAGAGGCCGAGGCTGATCAGCGCGGTGCCGCGGAAGTCCAGCCGGGCGTCGGGGGCGAAGGACTCGCGCAGCTTCAGCCGGGCCAGCGGCAGCAGTGCCAGGCCGATCGGGACGTTCAGCCAGAAGATCCAGTGCCAGGAGATGTGCTGGGTGAGGCTGCCGCCGATCAGCGGGCCGCAGGCGACCGCGAGGCCGTTGGCCGCGCCCCAGATCCCGTAGGCCATACCGCGCTTGTCCTTCGGCACGGCCGCGGTCAGCAGGGTCAGGGTGAGCGGCATCATGATCGCGCCGCCCACGCCCTGCACCGCCCGCGCGGCGATCAGGGCGCCGATCCCGGAGGAGAGGGCGGCGGCGGCCGAGGCCCCGGTGAAGATGGTGATGCCGATCAGGAAGAGCCGGCGCCGCCCGAAGCGGTCGCCCAGCGCGGCGCCGAACATCAGCAGCACCGCGAAGGTCAGCGTGTAGGCGCTCACCGTCCACTCCAGGTCGGACAGCGCCCCGCCCAGGCTCTTGCGGATGGACGGCAGCGCGGTCGTGACGACCAGGTTGTCCAGCGCCGCCATGAAGCCCGCGACGCTCGTGATGACCAGGGCCCAGCCCATTCCGGGCCCCTTCTTCCCGTCCTCGTCGAGCGGCGCTCCCGGCTTGGCGAGCGAGGTGCCCGGTGCCTGCGCCCGTGCCCGCCCCTGCGGTTCCTGCTGTTCGCTACTCACGTTCCTGCCCCCTGCTGGATTCGGAATGACCGTGTCCACTTATTAGTTATTGATCACTAAGTTTCGACCCCAAAAAAGGGGCCCCACCCGCCCGGCCCGGGCCGGGCCGGTCACTCGGGTCGCGCCGACTGGTAGAAGCCCTCCCAGTTGCGGTGCCCGGGCGGAAAGCCCAGCGAGACCAGGGTGTTGACCAGCATCCCGTAGGCGAAGAACGTCGTCGTCTCCTCGACCTCGGCACCCAGGTCCAGGTGGACCGAGTCCCACATCTGCTGCCACCCGTCCCGCAGGGTCGCGCCGAACTCGTGGTCGCCGCCCGCCTCCGCCGCCGCGACCGCGGCGTACGTCTGCATCTGCATCAGCAGCTTGTCGGGGTCGTCCCTGATCAGCTGCTGGTAGGCGGCGGCCATCGCCTCGAGCTTCTCCTCGGCAGGCACCCCCTGGGCGGCCTTCGAGAAGACCTCCCGGGTCGCCGCGAGGCAGTACTCCGCCGCCGCGATGAACATGGCCTGCTTGTTCGGGAAGAGCCGGAACAGGTACGGCTGCGAGACGCCGACGCGGCGGGCGATCGCCTCGGTGGAGGTGCCCTTGTAGCCGCCTTGGGCGAACTCGCTCATCGCCGCGTGGACGACGCTGATGCGCCGCTCCTCTGCGCTCATCCTGACCATGGCCACAAAGTTAGTGGCCAATCACTTACCTGTCAACCCGGGGGGCGGAGTGCCCCGTACGGCGCGGGGCACTCCGGCGGGTCCGGCGAGAACGCGGGCGAGGCCACACAGTGGCGACTCGGGCGCGAACTCGGACGAGCTCGGGCGAGGACTCAGGCGAGGACCACCGTGGCCCGGGACATGCCCAGGACCTTCTGGTCGTCCGCGGTGGCGGTGAGGTCGACCCGGACGCGGTTGTCGTCGAGCTTGGCCGCGACCTTGGCGGTGACGTGGACGGTCGCGCCGCGCTCGTCGTTGGGCACGACGACCGGCCGGGTGAAGCGGACGCCGTACTCCTCGACCGCGCCGGGGTCGACGGTCCAGTCGGTGACGACCCGGATCGCGACGGCCATGGTGAACATGCCGTGCGCGATGACGTCGGGCAGACCCACCTCGCGGGCGAACTTCTCGTTCCAGTGAATGGGGTTGAAGTCGCCGGAGGCGCCGGCGTACTGGACGAGGGTGGCCCGGCTGATCGGGAAGTCCCGGGCCGGCAGTTCGGTGCCGACCTCGACGTCGTCGTAGGAGATTGCCGCTGCCATCACGCGTCCCCGTTCGTGTCGTTGCCGCTCTCGGCGGTGTCGGCCGCGCGGGACACCAGCTTCGTCCAGGCGGTCACCACGTGCTCGCCGGACGCGTCGTGGACCTCGCCGCGGATCTGGACGATGTCGTTTCCCGCGAGGGACTTGACCGACTCGATCGTGGAGGTGACCGCGAGCCGGTCGCCGGCCCGGACCGGGCGGCTGTAGGCGAACTTCTGGTCACCATGCACCACCCGGCTGTAGTCGAGGCCGAGTTCGGGATCGCTGATCACCAGGCTCGCCGCCTTGTAGCTGATCGCGAAGGCGAAGGTGGGCGGTGCGATCACGTCGGAGTGGCCCAGCGCCTTGGCCGCGTCCGGGTCGACGTACGCCGGGTTCGGGTCGCCGATCGCCTCGGCGAACTCGCGGATCTTCTCCCGGCCGACCTCGTAGACGGCGCCGGGCGGATAGCTCCGCCCCACGAAGGACGGGTCGAGGGCCATCATTACCTCCGGTACGGATGGGTCGAGACATGCCATGAGGCCGTCCCCGGATACGGGAACGGCCTCACGGTAGGACTTTGCCGGTCTGGACCGGCGGTCAGCCGATGCTGAGCCTGAAACGCGGACTGCTGGAGCGGACCGCACCTCGGCGACCCGCGACGGGCGGCTTCGGTTCGGCGGCGCCTGAACGGTCGCCGCCTCGCGTCGCCGCCTGCCTCAGCGGGTCTCGCGGTGAGCGGTGTGAGCGTTGCAGCGAGGGCAGTGCTTCTTCATCTCAAGACGGTCCGGGTCGTTGCGCCGGTTCTTCTTGGTGATGTAGTTCCGCTCCTTGCACTCCACGCAGGCCAGCGTGATCTTCGGGCGGACGTCGGTGGCGGCCACGTGAGTGCTCCTTGACGAACGAGTGTGATGAACACAGGAAGAGTAGCCGATCGAGGGACCGAACCCGCAATCGGCTACGGAGAGTAGCGGCGACCGGACTTGAACCGGTGACACAGCGATTATGAGCCGCTTGCTCTACCGACTGAGCTACGCCGCTTCGACGAACTGGCCCCCGCCGTGACGGCGGGGAACCGATCCATCAGAGCCCCAATACGGAATCGAACCGTAGACCTTCTCCTTACCATGGAGACGCTCTACCGACTGAGCTATTGGGGCGAGCGAGGAAGACATTACACGCTCCGCAGCGATACGTGAAATCCGTATCCGGCAGGGCACATCGGACCTGGCGGACACCTCAACCACGCCTCCCCCGGGCCTGGTCGGCGCCCTTTTGCGGCCCCGCCGGCCCGCCCGCACGCCCCGTTCCGCGCGACCCCGACCGGTACGACTAATGCGCTCCTGCCGGGACCGCGCCATCGGGCGCCCTACGCTCGGAGGGCGTGATCATGCCGTACTCCGTTTCGTGATCCCCTGAGATCGTCGGTGATCCCCGCCGATCCCCACCGATCTCCGGTGATCTCGGTATTCCTGTCCCGTGATCCTGCCTCCCACCGCCAGCCAGGCCCGCACCGGAGGAGCGCGATGACCGACAGCCCCCGCAGCACCACCGCGGAGACCGCCACCCTGCTGCTGTGCGGTGCCCGGCTGACCGACGGCCGGACCGTCGACGTCCGGCTGAGCGGACCGCGGATCGAGGCCGTGGGCACCGCGGGCAGCCTCGCCGTGTCCGCCGACCGCCCCGACCGCAGCGGTGAGCGGGCCGCGGACCGACCCGAGCGCGGCGACCGCACCGACCGCATCGACCGGCCGGACCGCACCGACCGCGGCGCCCGGATCGACCTGCGCGGCTACCTGCTGCTGCCCGCGCCCGCCGAACCGCACGCCCACCTCGACTTCGCGCTCACCGCGGGCGGCCCGCCGTCCGGCGACACCGAGGACGTCCAGCGCCGCGCCACCGAGGCCGCGCTGCTCCAGCTCGGCCACGGCGCCACGGCGGTGCGCAGCCATGTGGGCATCGGCGATGTCCGCGGCCTGCGCTCGCTGGAGGCGGTCCTCCAGGCACGGCAGTCGCTGCGCGGGCTGCTGGACGTGCAGGTGGTGGCCGTGCCGCGGCTGCTGACCGGCGCGGCGGGCGCGGACGGCCTGGCGATGCTGCGGGACGCGCTGAAGATGGGTGCGGCGGCGGTGGGCGGTTGCCCCGACCTCGACCCGGACCCCAGCGGCTACACGGAGGCGGTGCTCTCGCTGGCCGCGGAGTTCGGGCTGCCGGTCGATCTGCACACCTCCGCCGAGGACCCGGCCCGGATGGCCCGGCTGGCCGCGATGGCCGGCGGGCTGCGGCCCGGCGTCACCCTCGGCCCCTGCCACGGGCTGCCCGCGCTCGGCCCCGACGCGGTGGCGCGCACCGCCGACCGGCTCGCCGCCGCGGGCGTCTCGGTGGTCGCCCTTCCGCAGGGCGGCTGCGGCGCCCTGGACCACTGCGCGCCCGCGCCCGGCACCGCCGCCGCCCGCGCCGCCGCGTCCCTGCGCCCGCTCGTCCCGCTCACCGCGGTCCGCACGCTGCGCTCGGCGGGTGTGCGGGTCACCGCGGGCAGCGGCGCGCTGTGCGACCTCGCCAACCCGGTCGGCCGCGGCGACCCGCTGGAGGCGGCCTACCTGCTCGCTTCCCACGGCGAGTGCGCTCCCCCGCAGGCGTACGGCCTGATCAGCGCGGAGGCCCGGGCCGTCCTCGGTCTGCCGGAAGTACGCGTGGAGGCCGGTTTCCCGGCCGAGTTGCTCGCGGTGCGCGGGGAGAGCCTGGCCGGTGTCCTCTCGCTGGCCTACAGCCGGATCGTGATCCACCGCGGCCGGGTGGTCTCCCGGACCAGCGCGGTGCGCGAGTACTGCGACTCGGCCGGCGACGCAGCCCTGGATCTCCCACGGCAGGCGCACCGTCAGGCGTAGCGTCGGGGCATGCGTACGGTGATCGCTGGTGGACACGGACAGATCGCGCTGCGGCTCGAACGGCTGCTGGCCCAACGCGGCGACAGCGCGGCGGGGTTGATCCGCAATGCCGCCCAGGCCGACGACCTGCGGGCGGTGGGTGCCGAACCGGTCGTGCTCGACCTGGAGTCGGCGACGGTGGAGCAGGTGGCGGCGACGCTGGAGGGCGCCGACGCGGCGGTTTTCGCGGCCGGCGCGGGTGCCGGTTCGGGCGCCGAGCGCAAGCAGACCGTCGACCTGGGCGCGGCCGTGCTGCTCGCGGACGCTGCCGTCCGGGCCGGCGTGCGGCGCTTCCTGGTGGTCTCGTCGATGGGCGCGGATCCGGCGGCCAGGGGCATGGACCCCGTCTTCAGCGCCTACTTGCGGGCGAAGGGCGTGGCGGACGACGAGGTGCGGGCGCGAGCGGGCCTGGACTGGACGATCGTGCGCCCGGGTGCCCTGACGAACGACAGCGGGACCGGCCGGGTCCGGCTGGCGGAATCCACCGGCCGGGGCGAGATCGCGCGGGACGACGTGGCCGCGGTGCTGGCGGAGATGCTCGTGGTGCCGCAGACCGCCGGGAAGACGCTGGAGCTGATCGCGGGCTCCGACCCGGTGGCCGACGCGGTGCGCGCGGCGGGGTCGTTCGGGTCCTGAGGGACCGGTGCCGCGCGGCCGACGGGCGGCGGTCGGGCCGCGGCTGCCGGGCTGCGCGTCCGACGGACGCGGGACCTCGGCCGGCCGGTGCCGGCACCCTCAGAGGCCGCGCAACCCGACGAGCACCCGCTCCAGCAGCGTGACGTCCGGCCGTCCTCCGGCGTGACCCGGCTGCTGGACGTTGACGAACCCGCTCTCGGCCAGGTCACCGACCAGGACGCGGGTCACGCCGAGCGGGATGTTCAGCAGCGCGGAGATCTCGGCCACCGAGGTGAGGTTCATGCACAGCCGGCAGATCGCCTGTTGCTCGGGAAAGAGGCGTACGCCGCTCTCCCAGGCGCGCGCGCTGGTACTCACCAGTGCTTCGAGCGCGAAGTCGGTCCGCGCTGTGGTGCGCCCCCGCGTGACGGCGTAGGGGCGTACGAACGGCGACGAGTTGCGCCTGCGGTCTCCACTCACGAACGCACATCCTTCCGGGTGTGACTCGGACAGCCGATCGCACCGGGACTCAGCCCGCGGCCGCGTTCTGCAGCTCCCGGCGCACGGCGGGGGTGAGCACGTCGCCGGTCCGCTCGACCAGCAGGGTCATCTCGTAACCGACGACCTTCATGTCGCAGGTGGGTGCGGCCAGCACCACGAGGACGGAGCCGTCGCTGATCGACGTCAGGAAGAGGAAACCATTCAGCATGTCCACCACGGTCTGGGTGACCGCCCCGGCCTCGAACAGGGTGGCCGCCCCCTGCGTCAGGCTCACCAGGCCCGAGGCCATCGCGGCGAGTTGGTCGCCGCGGTCCTTGGGCAGGGACGCCGAGGCCAGCAGCTGGACGCCGTCCGAGGAGACGACCACCGCGTGTGCGACTCCGGGCACCTGCTTCACGAAGTTGGCGATGAGCCAGTTCAGGTTCTGCGCTTCGTTGCTCAAGTCGCTCATGGCTGTGGCTGCTTCCTATGCTGCTGAGGACGTCGTCCGACAGCGCTGCGGTCTGGGGCGCGGTGGACAAAGGGAACGACAACCCGCTCATCGCGGACCCGATCCGTCCGGGGACGGACCGCGCCCGTCACGCTCGGTCCCGTCCTTCCCCCGCCTGACGCCCTGGTGGAAGCTGGACAGCCGCTCCCTCATGAGGTTCGCCTGACGCGGTGTGGACGGCGCCGCGTTGGGCTGGGGCACGGCTCCGCTGCGCGGCGCCAGTCCGGCTGCGAGGTTGTCGAACGGCACCCGCCGGGGCAGGCCCTGCGCGGTGGAGCCGCCGGTGAGCGGGCCACCCGTCCCGCCGGCTGCCGGGCCGTTCGCCGGTCCGGCCCCGATGGCGCGTGGATCACCGTCCGGCCGGGCCCAGGAGGGCGACGGATGAGCGGCGTCCCTGCCGTCCCTCGTGTCCCGGGTGTCCCGGGCGTCCCTGGTGGGAAGTTGGGGCTGCTGCTGGGGCCGCGCGGGCAGTTGCGGGGACTGGCCGCCCGCCACGGGCCGTCCGGTGTCCGGGTGTCCCCGGTCCGGCTGGGCGCGCTCCGGCAGCCCTCGTCCGCCCTCGGGCTCCGGCCAACCCGACCTGGTCGACTCGAAGATCGGCAACCGGTCGGACCCGCGCCCGTCCGGCGCCTGGCCGGGGTACGAGTGCCGGCCGGACTGCGGGGGGTCGGGGACGTGGGAGCCGGCCGCCGGCAGGCCGGCCGCGTGGGACCCCTGCGGGGCCGCGCGATCCGGGCCGGCGCCGTTGAGCGGGTGCTCCTCGAGCGGTTGGGCGAACCACGAGAATCCGTGGCCGTCCGGGCCGCCCGCCTCGTCCTCCTCGTGGAACCAGGGGAAGCCGCCGTCGGGCGGGCCCGAGTGGCGCCCGGCCGGCGCCTCCTCGTACCGCCGCCCGCCGCCGGGCGGCTGGCCCGGCGCGCCGTAGGCACCGTCGAACCGCGGGTCGCCGACCGGCGGTCCCGACGGGACCCCGGAGCGCAGCACCCCGGCGAGTTCGGGGGTGTCGTACGGGCCGGGCCGCAGCGCGTTCTGGTCGAGGGGGTCGCCCGCGCCCGGGTCGACGTCGCCCACCGGGGTGAGCAGCGTCAGCGGGATCCGGATCAGCGCGTTCAGGCCGGTGCGGCCCGAACTGGTCAGCCGCACCTGGATGCCGTACTTGGCGGCCAGCCGGCCGACCACGAACAGCCCCATCCGGCGGGAGATCGCCACGTCGAGCACCGGCGGCTCGGCGAGCCGGCGGTTGATCCGCTCCAGCTCCTCCGGGCGGATGCCGATCCCCGCGTCCGCGATGTCCAGCACCACGTCGCCGGCGGTGAGCATCTTGGCGCCCACCAGTACCTGGGTCTCCGGGCCGGAGAACGCCGTGGCGTTCTCGATGAGTTCGGCCACGAGGTGGACGACGTCGGTCGCGGCGTGACCGGTGACGGCCACGTCGGGCAGCTCGTAGAGCACGACCCGCTCGTACTGCTCGACCTCGGCGGTGGCGGCGCGGACCAGGTCGAAGAGCGACACCGGCTGGTTCCAGCGGCGGCCCTGCTCCTCGCCCGCGAGCACCAGCAGGTTCTCGTTGTTGCGGCGCATGCGCGTCGCGAGGTGGTCGAGCTGGAACAGGCTGGACAGCTGGCTCGGGTTCTGCTCGCTGTTCTCCAGGTCGTCGATCAGCTGCAGCTGGCGCAGCACGAGGCTCTCACTGCGCCGCGAGAGGTTGGTGAAGATCGCGTTGACGTTGCTGCGCATCCGCGCCTGCTCGGTGGCGAGCCGGACCGCCTCGACGTGCACGCGGTCGAACGCGCGCGCCACCTGGCCGACCTCGTCCTGCGTGCTGAGCTCGATCGGCGCGACCCGCACCGGCTCGTCGGTCTCCGTCGGCTCCACGTCGCGCAACCGGCGGACCGCCTCCGGCAGCCGGTTGTCCGCGACATCGAGTGCGGAGACGCGCAGCGTGCGCAGCGGCCGCACCACGGACCGGGCCAGCACCAGGGCGCCGAGGAAGGACAGTGCGACGACCGCGATGATGATCGCGATGTTCTCGTACAGCTGGGTGCGGTCGGCCGACACCAGGTGCGAGGCGCGGTGGTTCATGTCCGACACGGCCTGCTGCCGGACGATCCGGACCGCGGCGAGCTTGTCGGTCAGCTGGTCGAACGCGGTGGTCTTGCTGATGCCGAGGCTGTCGAGCGGGATGTCCTCCTGCGCGGCGGTGGAGACCGCCTGCACGGTGCCGTCGGCCGCGCCGACCTTGTCGCCGCTGACCGTCGACTGGTACAGGTTGAGCAGCGAGGTCGGCGCGTTGTTGGCGAGCGCGTCGCTGGCCGTCTCGAACTGCGCCTGCTCGATGTTCTCCTTCAGCTCCAGCGTGAAGTCGCCCCGGTCCAGCACGTCGACGAGGTAGCCGCGCTCGCTGGAGGTCTGCTGCTCGATCTGCTCGATCGAGGACAGTGTGGCGACCAGGCTGCCGAGCGTGTGGTCGGAGTTGACACCGGCGAGCTGGTCGCTGAAGTCCAGCAGGTCGTCGATGATCGTGGTGTACGCGCTGAAGGTCGGCGTACCGGCGCCGGCGGCCAGGCCCTTCGCCGAGGCGCGCAGCGGATCGAGGTCGCCGAGCCGGGCCTCGCCGCGTGCCCCGAGCTGCCGTACGGCGGCGGGCAGGGCGTCGATGCTGTCCCGGTGCTGCTGCAGGCTCTCGTCGAACTGCTTGATGTCCGCGCTGGTGGTCGTCTCGGCCGCGGCGAGCTGCTTGTCCTTCGCGGTGCCCGAGCCGTTGAGCGCGACCTCGGTGAGGTCGCGCTCGTCGTCGAGCGCGCCGACCAGCATGGAGATCTGTCCCGCGATCTGTGCCTGGTCCTGGATGTGCCGGGCGTTCTGGAGGCTGCCGACCTCCGACACCACGCGCACGCCGACCAGCGGGATGATCGCGATCAGCGGGACCAGGACCAGGACCAGCATGCGACTGCGCAGCCGCCAGTCGCCCAGGCGGGGCTTGATGTGCAACCGGGTGAGCAGACTTCCGACCAGGGCATTCCGCTTCGGAGCGGATGCGTCACCGGATCTGCGCGCGCCCGTCACGGTATCGCCACATTGTGATGCGCCACGCGGTCCCCCCGCCTTAACGGATACCCGGCTCCGCGAGACCGCTGGTCTTCCATTCACTAACCCTTAACACTCATAACGTCGCAGCATGACGCGGCGACGCTTGGTCATTCGGTTCACCACAACGAGCGCTCGACTCCGGTGCGCACCAAGCCGCGAGCGCTTTGCCGCCGCGTGCTTCCGCGCCCTCGTCGGGGACCCTCATTGCAGCACACGCACGCCCACGGGGGCAAAGGATGCCGCTACTGACTTAGTGCGGCCGGGCGGCCCGGTGGTCACACCACCGGGCCGCGCTCTTCGTCCGAAAGCAGGTCTGCCGAATACATCGGCGATACCAGGTGCCCTACCGCGTGGTAAGTGCAAAGCATCGCATATATTTCCTGCTGGACGAGTTCAGGACTTTTCGACCGTAGTACCACACGCGGCCCCGCGATCTGCGCCGTGAACTGACCCACACCGGATCGGCACAACTCCGCCACACGCGCGTGACGTGCGGAGATCTCGTCCGCCGTCACGGAGTCGTCGAGGATCGACGTGACGAGCGCGAGGGGCCGCGCACCCGGGTCGGCGGGCCGGCCCGGGCCGGAGCCGGCGGTCCGCGGAACCACCCGGACCACCGTCCCGGCGCCGGAGCCGCGAGCCGGGCCGTCGGGCCCAAGTGTCGACAGATAGGACCCGTCCGGCAGTTCCCGCTCCACCGGCAGGTGCCGCCGCGCCGGACCGCGCTCGGCGGCGCACCAGATCTGGTGCGCGCCGGACTCGGTCACTGCCTGCCACAGTGCCGGGGTGACCAACTCCTGGTCGCCGACCACCAGCGCCCCCGCGCCGAGGAGGTCGTGCGGCCATTCGGAGAGGACACCCTCGACCCCCGACTCCCGGCTGGGAGTGATGGCCGCGACCGCGGAAGCACGCAGCCGGCAGTCGGTGAGCGAGGCCAGCCACACGTCCAGGGCACGCCCTTTCAGCTGGTCCTTTGTCTCGGCCACCCCGTACGCGACCCGGTTCGCGGGGGTGTCCGGCGCCTCCATGGCGACACTCTCGAAGACGAACACCCGCCCGTCGTCGGGCGGCGAGCGGCGCCCCGCGGACGCGGCCACATGACCGCACAGCGCCTTGAGCGGTTCGACGCCGAGCCGCATCCGGGCCCGGGCGATCGCGGCGGCCGTGGCCAGGTCCCCCACGCCCTGGAACATCTCGGGCAAACCGCCGGTCAGCTTGGCGAGTACCTCCTCGTAGGAGGACGCCCCGAAGAGCCACATCGCGAGCGCGAAATACATCATGAGCTGGGCAGGTAGCAGTCTTCGCCTGCGCTCTCTCCGCTCGGCTTTGTCGACGAGCCTGTCCATTAACTCCGGCCGGAAAGTCTGCACCAGCATGCGCAGTGCGAGCCGGTCCGGCAGGTGGGTTTCAGACGGTATGCCGAGATAACGGAACGTCATCGCAAGAAGTTACCGCGAAGAACACGCCCCGGTCTAACCATCGTCGACAATCCGCAGAAAACGCACTTTGTGAATCTTCTCGGGACAGCGGTGCGGGCGGGCAGTGCCAGATCAGGGCGCTGCGCGCGCTTAAGTCAGTGCACCCTTGTTCGACGAGGTTGTTGTCCCGCGCCAAGTTCTGGCAGCCTCACTCGCGTGGCAAGCGAATCCCAGCATGAACGCATCAATGGGTCGGTCACATCACGGCAACCGACAACACCGCCTATCGTGATGCGCAATGTGACCAAGTGCTTCAATACGCCGCAAGGCGGAAATCACGATGTCCTGCGCGACATCAATTTTACGGTCGAGGCCGGCGAGTTCACCGCGGTGGTCGGCCCCACCGGCTGCGGCAAGTCGACCACGTTGTCGCTGATCTCCGGCATGGAGCGGCCGGACACCGGTGAGGTGCTCATCGACGGGCGGCCGGTGGAGGGCATCGGGAAGGACGTCGGCTTCGTCTTCCAGACGGACGCGGTGTTCCCCTGGAAGACGGTGATCAACAACGTCGCGGCCGGCCCGCGGTTCCGTGGCGCGTCGCGCAAGGACGCCCACGCCGAAGCCGCCGACTGGATCCGCCGGGTGGGCCTGGCCGGGTTCGAGAAGTACCACCCGCACCAGCTCTCCGGCGGGATGCGCAAGCGGGTCGCGCTCGCCCAGACGATGATCAACCGCCCCCGGGTGCTCCTCATGGACGAGCCCTTCTCGGGCCTGGACGTGCAGACCCGCCAGATCATGTCCGACGAACTCCTCGCGCTGTGGGACCTCACCCGCCCCTCGGTCGTGTTCGTCACCCACGACCTGGAAGAGGCCATCTCGCTCGCCGACAAGGTCGTCGTCATGACGGCCGGACCGGCCACCGTGAAGGAGGAGTTCGCGATCGATCTCCCCCGGCCGAGGAATCCACGCGATATCCGGCACACCCCCGAATTCGTCAAACTCCACGAACGGATCTGGGAAGCCCTGCGTGACGAGGTGCAGGTCGCCTACAGCCGCACCGTGACCGCGCCGCCCGAGACCGCGGCCTGACCCATCCGCCCGGAAGAGGCATGAGCGCATGAACGTGCAAGGCTCCCGATCGACTGCCGGCACACCGGATACCGAGCCCGACGACGCGAAATCCGCTGACGCGGACGCCGTCGAGCCGGACGCCGCCGAGCCGGAAGCCGCCGAGGCGAAGGCCGCCGAAGGGCAGGGCGGTGAAGGGCAGGCCGCCGAAGGGCCGGGCGGTGACGAGAAGGCGGCCGTCGAGACGGCCGGCGACGAGGTGGCCGCCGACGTGACCGGCGGTGACGAGAAGAAGGCCGCCGGCGACCCGGGCAGGAGCGCCGCGCCTGTCGACCGGGTCGCGCTCGCCCGCCGGCAGCGCATCCGGCGCCGCGTGCTCGTCAACGCCGCCCGGGTCGCCGTTCTCGTGGTGGTCATCGGCCTGTGGCAGGTGCTGGCCTCGACGGGAACTGTCGACAAGTTCTACTCCGGCGAACCCTCGGGCGTCTGCTCGAAGTTGTGGGACTGGATACGCCACGGCACCTCGCAGGGCTCGCTGTGGGACCAGGTGTGGACGACGCTCCAGGAGACGCTGATCGGCTTCGGCGTCGGTGTGGCGCTCGGCGTCGTCTTCGGCGTCATGCTGGGCCGGATGCGGTTCCTCGCCGACGTCTTCGCCCCCTTCATCAAGACCCTCAACTCCATCCCGCGCATCCTGTTCGGCTCGGTGTTCGCGATCTGGTTCGGCCTCGGCATCAGTTCCAAGGCCACGCTGGCGGCGGTCCTCGTCTTCTTCGGCGTGTTCTTCAACGCGTTCCAGGGCGCCCGCGAGGTCGACCGCAACCTCATCGCCAATGCCCGCATCCTCGGCGCCGGCAGCACCAAGGTGACGTTGCAGGTGGTCGTCCCGTCCGCGCTGAGCTGGATCACCACCAGCCTGCACGTCGCGTTCGGCTTCGCCGTCACCGGCGCGATCGTGGGCGAACTGCTCGGCGCGCAGCAGGGCCTCGGTCTGCTCATCTTCCAGGCGCAGGCCAACTTCGACCCCAACGGCGTCTACGCGGGCCTGGTCCTCACGGCCGCCTTCGCGCTGGCCGCCGAGGGACTGATCACCCTCCTGGAGCGCCGCCTGCTCCGGTGGCAACCGCGCCCGCAGAGGTCTGGCGCGGAGGCGTGATCCCCGTGGCACCCAGCACTCCCGGAACTCCCCTGACGAACACTCACCCCGCAACGACATGCAGGGCGCAGCGGGGCCGAAGACGGCCGCCGAGATGCCCGCTCCCGAGGAGAAGACACAGCACATGTGGCACAAGAAGATCGTTCTCATAGCCGCGACGGCGTTCCTGGCCACGGGGCTCACCGCCTGCTCGGACGACAAGTCCGGCGGCAGCGACGCGGCGAGCGACGGTTCGCTGACGAAGGTGAAGATCGCGCTGTCGAACCAGGCGAACCAGAGCTACCTCCCGCTGATCCTGGCGTCGCGGATGGGGTACTTCAAGAAGCAGGGCCTGGACGTCCAGATCGTCAACCTCCAGGGCACCCCGCAGGTCTCCGACGCGCTGCTCAACGGCCAGGTCCAGGGCATGATCGGGTTCTTCGACCACAACCTCGACCTCCAGGCCAAGGGCAAGGACACCAAGGCGGTCGTCCAGCTCCTCCAGGCGCCCGGCATGGTCGAGATGACCCGCAGCAACGAGTCCTCGCTGAAGTCCCCGGGCGACCTGCGCGGGAAGAACGTCGGCGTGACCTCGCTCGGCTCCGCCAGCTCGACCATCGGCTCGTACCTGGCCGTGCACAACAACATCCCCCTGAACCAGACCCACCTGGTCGCCGTCGCCGCCGGCCCCACCTTCGTGGCGGCCTTCCAGCACAACCGGGTCGACGCGGGCGTCACCACCGAGCCGACCATCTCCACGCTGCTGAAGAAGCACCTCGGCACGATCGTCGCCGACATGCGGACCGCCGCGGGTACCAAGGCCGCGCTCGGCGGGCCGTACCCCGGCACCGCGCTGACCGTGCAGACCTCGTGGGAGCAGACGCACCAGGCCACCACGCAGAAGATGGTCAACGCGATCTACCAGACCCTGCAGTGGATGGAGTCGCACTCGGCGGCGCAGATCACCGCGCAGGTCCCGGCCGACTTCTACTCCGGCAGCGGCAAGGACCAGTACGTCCAGGCGCTGGCGAACGAGATGGGCATGTACAACCCCACCGGCCAGATGCCCGCCGACGCGCCCCAGACCGTGCTGCGCGTGCTGGACGCGGTCGACCCGGCCGTCAAGGGCCACAAGATCGACCTGGCGAAGACGTACACCGACGAGTACGTCCAGAAGGCGGCGCAGGAGAAGTCCGCTTCCTGATCGCTCCCGGCCGAGGTGATCGCTCGCGCCGGCACACGAGGGCGCCGTTCCGTTTCGCCCGCCTCTTCGACGGCGGGAACCGGGCGGCGCCCTTCGCGCTGCCCGGGCCCGGGGCGGGCGGACCCGGCAGGCGGAAGGCGCCGGGCAGGCGGGCGGGCGGCTCTGACAATGCGGCGCGGCGCGGGTCGGCGCAGACTGGCGAGGGGGCCGGCGCGGGGTGCCGGCAGCCGAATCCGAGGAATCCGAGGGATCCGAGGGAGACGCCATGCTGGGGACGCGTCGTCGACACGGAGTGACCAGGGCTCGCACAGTGTGCACGGCTGTGCTGCTCGCCGCGGCCGTCGGGCTCGGCGGGACCGCGACCGCCGGCGGCGCGGCCGCCGCTACCGGCACGGCACGGGCCGGCTCGGGCGAGCCGGTGCCGGGTCCGGCTGAGTTGAAGGCCGCCCTGCTGACCTCGGCGGACACCGGCCTGCGGGGCTCGACGTCGTCCGGTGGCGGGGGCGGGGGCGGCGGCGGGATCTCCGGGTGCGCCGCGCTGGAGAAGGTGCTGGTCGCGCCGGGCGGGCCGCGCTCGCAGGAGGCCGACTTCTCCGGCGGCCAGACCGGGCCGCTGCTCAGCGAGGAGCTGACCTCAGCCCCGTCCGCCCGGCAGACCGCGGTCTTCACGCAGACGAAGAAGGCCCTCGCCTCGTGCCACAAGCTCACGCTCACCGGGGGCAGCACCCGGCTCACCCTGACGCTCCAGCCGATCCGGTTCGGCGGCGCGGAGAGCACGGCGGCGCGGATGGACGGCAAGTTGAGCGGCGTCCAGGTCAACGGGTACCTGGCCTTCGGGCACGTCGGGCCGGTCCTGATCAACTACTCCTTCTTCCAGTTCGGGAACGGATCGTCCCAACTCGCCTCCGGGCTCTACCAGAAGGCGGTGGACAAGGTGCGCCATGTCGTCGCCGGAGGTGGCGGCACGCCCGTCTAGCGGGTACGCCCCGCGCTGCGACACGCGAGCGTTGAATTCGGGCGGCCGACGCCGTATCACGGAGAGGTCCGCCCACGGGTGCGGGCCCGTCGGGCGCCTGCCTGCGGCCGTCCAGGACAGGCAGGACCCCACATGGTGCACGTACTGAGCAGCAGGACCCTGCTGCGGCCCACCGATCCGGAGCGTTCACGGACCTTCTACGGCGGCAAGCTGGGCCTGGAGATCTACCGGGAGTTCGGCACCGGCCCGGAGCGGGGCACCGTCTACTTCCTCGGTGGCGGCTTCCTGGAGGTCTCCGGCCGCGCGGAGACCCCGCCTTCCCCCGGGCTGGAACTGTGGCTCCAGGTCGCCGACGCCCGGCAGGCGTACGAGCAGTTGGCAGGGCAGGGCGTCGAGATCCTCCGGCCGCCCAGGAAGGAGCCCTGGGGGCTGATCGAGATGTGGGCCGCCGATCCGGACGGCGTACGGATCTGCGTGGTCGAGGTGCCGGCGGAGCATCCGTTGCGGAACCGGCCGGGGATCTGAGGGGAGCCAGCGGGCGGGGGTCGGGCGGGGCGCGGGTGGGGGTGTCAGAAGCCCTTGCAGGTGGCGGTCGCGTGCGGGCCGGTCGCGGTGGCGGTGTGCGACGTGCCGTTGCCGACCACGACGGAGCAGGTGGCCGTGCCGCCTCCCGCCCCCAGCGTGATGGTGAGCGTGCCGCCCTTGACGAACTCGTTCGTGGTCAGCTCCTTGTGCCACGGCAGCGTGTTCGCCGTCACCTTGCGCGTGAAGATGGTCTGCTGGCGCCAGGTGGGGTAGGCGATGATCACGTCGCGGGCCGTGCCGGTGACGCTGTACCGCACCGTGACGGACTTGGTCGTGTCGTTGCGCACGGCGGTCGCGATGCCCGCGATGGCACCGAGGAAGACCAGGCCGGAGACGAGCACGATCCACGGCCACTTCCGCCGTTTCGGCGGGGGCGGCACGTGCAGGGGTCCGTGCGGGTGTGGTGGGCCGCCGCCCGCGGGGGCGTATCCGCCGCCCGGCGGGGCATACCGGCCGTCCGAGCCGGGCGGGAGCGAGCCGCCGGCCGGGTGCGGCTGCTGTCCGGCGTCCTCCCCCCGGTCCGGCTCGTTCCGCTCCGGACGGGGCTCCTGCCCTGGCGTCGGCTCGCTCATGGACCCAGGATGCGCCGGGCGGGCCGCCCCAGCGAGCCGAAACCGATCACCCCCGGGCCCCTCCCCCGCGCAAGCCTTGCCCAGAGGTTCCCTCCCGGACACGCCGTCCGTCGCCCGCGAACCCCCGAGCGGCCGGGCCGGCGGAATCGCCCCTTCCGCCGCCGGTCACGCGGACCGCGTCGACACTTGCGGCTCCGCGCCGGACCCGCGCACTGCCCGGTGGGTGCGTTCGGGTGAAATTCCGCACCGCGCGGACTTTCCCCGCGATCTCCGGGGCCTTTCACCCGTGCCTCAAATGTGGCTCAGCCCAGGAGTAAGAGAGGTTCTGCGACGGCACACTTTTCGTACGAAGAATCGCGAACGCACCGGGGGGATCGATGAAGCAGTGGTTCGGGAAGGCGTTCCGCGCCGTCCGGGAGACCGTGTCCGGACGGCGCCGGGTCGCGCGCTACAGCCATCCGGACGCGCACCGGGCCGGCGGGAGGGACATGGACGCGGGAATCACCCACCACTACCGCCCGGGCCCGCGTATTCCGGGCGGCCCGTCCCACTAGGGCGGTGACGGGCTGATCCTGGGGGCCGCGCGCGGACGGATCGCGCGGGCCCTCCGGTTCGTGCCCCCGTAATTCCCCGTGCTTCCCGTGGTGCCCGCACTTCCCGTCTCGGCGCCGCTCGCCGGCGCCGCTCGCCCCGGACTCCTGAGGCGACGCCTGCGGGGGAACCGTCCGGCCGGCGGGCTGCGGGCGGCGGCGGACCCGCAGGCTCCGGCTCCGCCGCGCTTCCGGGACCAAGTTCACCTTGACCAGCACTTCGATCCGCTCGGCCCCGCTTCCTCCGCATCCTCGACCCCGTCCGTGCGGGGCTTCGGGGGAAGCTCCTCGCGGGTCGGCGCCGGGGCGCACCCCCGAGGGGCGGGCGGGACGGTCGGCGCCGTTTCCGACGCGCGGCGCCCGCGCCGCCCTCCCGGCGTCAGCCGTTGCCGGCGACCGGCTCAAGGATGAAGACGGGGATGACCCGGTCCGTCTTCGTCTGGTACTCCGCGTAGTCCGGCCAGACCTCGACCGCGCGAGCCCACCACGACTCCCGCTCCTCGCCGGCGGCCTCACGGGCCGTCATGTCCTGGCGCACGGGGCCGTCCTGGAGCTCGACCAGCGGGTTCGCGACCAGGTTGTGGTACCAGGTGGGGTGCTTCGGCGCGCCGCCCTGGGAGGCCACCACGGCGTAGGTTCCCTCGTGTTCCACCCGCATGAGACCGTTCTTGCGGAGCTTGCCGCTCTTGGCCCCAAGACTCGTGAGGATCACCACGGGCACCCCCCGCAGGGTCGTACCCTCCTTGCCCCCGGAGCTCTCGTACAACGCGACCTGGTCGCGCACCCACTGCTCCGAACTCGGCTCGTACTCACCACTCAGAGGCATGCTGCCTACCTTCCACTCGCGCGAAGCCGCACCGGCCGCACCGGTGCACGCCACCGACGGCCCCTCGGACGGATCTGCCTCCTCCATGATCCACCCGCGGGAGACGGAAACGGCAGTACCGCCCCGGCAGGCCGATCATCTCCCTGAACGCATGGACCACGGCAGGGTCCGCTCCCCCACTCCCCCCGGGCGGGACGAGCGCACGCCTCCTGATCGAACGGACCGTCCTGCGCCTGGAGTTGGGCGGTGTGATCAGCCGGACCTTCGTGCCCCGGTAGCCTCGTGGGGTTCTCCCAGGACGGCCGCCAGAAAGGCCGTCCCGCCGGGCCGCCGCGGGCCGTTTCGCCGTGGACGGCCCGGACTTCGGCCATGCCCTCGACCGACCGGAAGGCAGCACCATGACGCTCTACCCCTTCGGCGGCAGCCCGGTGACCGTCGACACGCTGCCCGCCACCGTCATCGACGCGCACCGGGGCGGTGCCGGCGAGAGCCCGGAGAACACCCTCGCCGCGCTGCTCGGCTCGTTCCCCGTCGCCGATGTCCTCGACCTCGACTCGCAGGTCGCCGGCGACGGCGCTCCGGTCCTCATGCACGACGCGACGGTCGACCGCACCACCAGGTCGTCCGGCAGCGTCGGCCTGTTCAACACCGCTCAGTGGGGTCTGCTGAGGTCCGACCCGTCGAACTGGTTCGCCGCCGCAGCGCCGGACCTGCCCCTGCACACCGTCGAGCAGGTCCTCGACGAGCTCGGCGGCCGGCGCGTGATGACCGTGGAGGCCAAGACCAGCGACGGGGTCGCGCCGCTGGCCGCGATGATCCTGGCCCGCGGCCTCGACCGGTCGGTGCTGATCAACACGAACGATCCTGCGGTGATCCCGGCCATCAAGGATGCGGGCTGCCTCGCGCACCTGTGGCGCAGCGCGGCGCAGATGGCCACCGACGACCCGGCCGCCATCAAGGCGACCGGCGCCGATCTGCTCGACCTCGACATCGCGGGCACGGACGGGCAGATAGCCGCCGCGGTCGCCGAGAGCTACCCGCTCGGCGTCTGGGCCCACACCCTGACCCGGCGCAAGCAGCGCGACCGCGCGCTGTCCCTGGGATGCCGGGGGATCATCACCGACTACCCCGGCTACGTCTCCGGCCGGGTCGCGCGCCGTACGACCAGTTCGTTCTCCACCGGGCTGTGGGGGTACGGCTACGTCCCGAGCGCCGCCGCCCGGCCCGTCCTCGACTCCTCCGGCCGCATCCCGCTGCCGCCCCCGGCCGGCGCGGCCGCCTCGCAGGCTGTCGTGCTGCTCGCCGGCGAGGTGTCACCCGCGTGGCCCACCACCACCGTCGAGGTCGCGTTCAGCGTCCCCACGGCCGGCAGCACCGGCTGGTCGCTCCTCGACGTCCACCTCGGTGCCGACGACGACGCGACCGTGCTCAGCAGCAGCTCGATCCTGCACAACGGCTACACCTGCCAGGTCAGCAACAACAGCAGCCTGCGGATCTACCGCGACGACAAAGCCGCGGACACGTCCACCCAACTCGCGGACACCGCGACCGGGGCGACCCTTGCCGCGAACACGGTCTACACGCTCCGCGTGGTCGTCACGGCCACCCAGATCACCGTGTCGATCCCCGAGGTCTCCGGCCTCACGACGACCGTCACGGACGCGACGTACAGGGTGCCTTGGTCCGTGTTCGTGGGCCGCAACTACTCGTCCGGAGCGCACGGCCTGATCAACATCGTGAGCATCAACGCCACTTGATCCCGGGCGGCCCGCGTCGGGCGGCGCTCCCGGGCCACTGGCCCGGGGCCTTCGTCATGCCGCTCGACGCGACGGGGTCGGGAACGGGCGTGAGTCGTGACGCGGTGGCCGCGGCCCTTCGCCCACCGCGCGCGACCCGGCGGCCTACTCGGATGCCCGCCGGGCCCTGCGCTCGACAACGCCCATGTCCAGGGATGCCGAGATCACCACTACGGGGAAGAACAGGAGGGAACTCACCAGGCTGGCGGCCACCAGTGCCACCGGAACGCGTGCCGGGCCCTCCGGGGGGAGGTCGAAGGCCAGCCAGGACACGAGCATCGCCGTGAAGATCGCGGACAGTCCGACCGTCACGAAGAGTCCGAACCCCACGACGTGACCTTGACGCGGGGCGGATCCCCCGTCAATCGGCCGACCTGTCCCCGGCACGAGGCGCAGCAGATCCCTGACCCCGACCACGATGAACACCGGTCCCCAGACAGGGGCGGTGACGAACATCCGTCGGCGGGCGGCCGATCGCGCCGCCTCGAACCGTCGCTCGGACTCGGTCGCGTCCACATGGGCGAGTGTGGCACCGGCATCGGCACCCCACCAGCTTGCCCAACCTGCCGGCAACCGCCCGGGAGTTGCCCGGGCGGCGGTACCTGCAGCCCACGGCGCGGCCGCAATGCGCGCGGGACTCCCTGACGTGTCTCATACCTCGCCGAGGAAGCCCGGATCAACGGGCCCCGCCTGCCGTGCGAAATCGGCGGCCACACCGAGGACTTCACGCATCGGTACCGCCCGTCGGCTCGTCGCGGCGAGATCGGCGTGTGCTTCCTCCGACCAGAGGAACGGATGGACGGATATCCCCTGCGAGGGGTCCAAGGCAGCGGTCTCCCGGCGCCAGTCGGGCCACCGCAGCCCGTCGTAGAACGTCTCCAGACGTCCGGACAGAAGCCAGGCCACCCAGGCCGAGTGGCCCATGTCCATCGCTTCCCACGCAAGAGTGTCGGGCGCGAAGTAGATCATCCGGCCCGGAGCACCGGGCCGGCCCGCGGCAGCGCAGTCCTGACCGTTCAGCACGAAGACCCCGCCCAGAACGTCGTGACCGACGACCAGGCCGGCGGCCGGGTACCAGGCAGGATCGAACACCGCGGGGAACCCGTTGACCTGGCCGATGCTCGGCAGCCCCTGGCCTTCTTGCGACCCCCCGCCGAAGACCCGCAGCCACCCGTCGTCCAGCACCAGCCCGCCGCAGTTCCACGCCAGCGCGCCGAGAGTCGACCGGGCGGTGACCTGCATCTGGAGCAGGCACCGGCGCCCTTCGTCCGGGTCGGGAGCCAACACCCGCACGGGCACAGCACCCGCGGCGAACACGTCCTGAAGCTCCGGCCAGGCCGGATCGTCGACCTGGACCAACTCATCGAGTTCCCGCACCCGAAGATGATCGCAGCCGGCCGGCACCACCTCGACACCGAGACCACACCAGTAGGGCAGTTGTGGATCGCGATCTGTCGGTGGGTGGATCGGGGGCTCGCCGGTTCGATGCAGAAGTCGCGCCGGTCGCTCTACGGTCCCGCTGGACGCTGCGTCCGGACCCGGCCGCCTCCGCTGACCGGACGGGTCCGCGATCGGATGGCGACCGCCACGGCGAATGTCCGCCGCCACCCCCGCCCGATGTTCACCGAACTCGGCGAGGCGAACATATCTCGCGACGACGGCCGTTCGGCAGGACGTCCACCCACCGAGCTCGGCACATCCGAGGCGTTGGCGGCCATCGAACGCGGCCGGGCCGATGGCCTCACCGTCCGCGGGACCGCCCGCCGCCCAGTGGCGAACCCAACCAGCGAAGCCCGACTCGGCCGTGGTGTGCCCGAACTCCGCACCGAACGGGGTAGCTCCCTCGCCGGTGACGAGCCATAGGTGACCGCGGTGCGGCCCCGTGACGACCAGATGCCAGTTCATCCCGCAGCCATCAGTACCCAGCACGACCGAACCGTGGTCGATGACCTCGCCGATGAGCGGACAATCTCCTCCGACGGCCGGGCGTCGTCCCCTCACAACCACGCTGAGGTCAGCGAAAAGGGCCTGGATTCGGCATCTCGGTCCTCGCCTACGGCACCATCGTCAGCGCGGTGATCATGCGCGGATCGAGGCCGCTCCGGAGCGGTGGGGGCACCCGGCCGATCACGCCGGCTACCGCTTCAGTGCCCGGTAGCGCTTCATGAGGGCGGTGATCCTGGCAGGGTCGGCCCCGCCGTTGAGCTCTGCCAGCAGGTCGTCCGGGCACAGCTCGTAGAGGTCACCCCACCAACGGCCCACCTTGGTGTCCCAGATGCGATAGCCACCGGGCACTCCACGCGCGACGTACCGCCTCCTGCTCACACGGCGCCCCCGTCCCTCAGACATGCCCCACGCTTCGGCCCCCGCGCACCCCGGAAACCACTGAGGGGCCCGCGGCCAGCGTATTAGCTGGTCACAGGCCCCTCAAGAGGTGTGGCGGCACGTGGATTCGAACCACGGTAGGCTAAGCCGACGGATTTACAGTGGGCTCCTTTAACCGCCTATGAGCTGCGAAGTTCTGTGTGCCTCATTCCCCGGGGAACACCTGGGGGAGGACGCCGCGCTCTCACCGGGCGCGCCATAGCCCGGCTCAGCGCACCCGGGCGAAGTCGGTCACAATCCATCGATCTCTCGGTCATCAGGCAAGTCGGGCGCCGGGTGGGGTTCACCATCCAGCTCACTCTCACGAACGCGCGCCCAGAACTGGCCGTCCACCGAGAACTTCGGTCGCGCATCGTCGGATGAGACGGGAACAAGGCGGGTGGAGATCCACTCGCCCTTGATCGGTACCGGCAGTTCGAGAGCGCGGGCGACGTGTGGGTGTGATCCTTGGTGACCCAGCACGACGATGCCCTCCGGACGCAGCTTCTTCCTTGCGTCGCGGGCTCGCTTCGGCGAGTCGTCCTGCTGGCCGACGGTCAGCACGGTCTGTCTGCCAATGAGCCGGTCCGGAACCTCGCGAAACAGCTGATTCACCCGCTGCTGTCCCGATGCTCGGCCCCGCGTTGATGCAGTGAGAATCCGCTCGCGTGTTTCGGGTTCCAGGTGGCGCAGCAGGTTCGTCGGCAAATCTGTCTGGAGCCCGCCCCAGAGCCAGTGCACCTCAGACTTGGCGCCGTAGTCGAGCTTGCGTTTGTTGTCTCGGTTGTAGGCACGTACGCGGTTGCCGTCTGCATCCCGCTCCTGCCTCCATCGCAGGCGCTCATCGGTGATACGCACTATGCCCACGGCCCACTGGCACGTGTCATCGTTCATCCAGGTCAGGACTGCCACATGGTTGGCCCGGCCACTACGCTCGCCGTGGTCAGCGCACAGATACATCTCCATCGGGATCTCCCAGCCTCCGAGATCTTTGGAAAACTTGCAGTCGATGTCGAGGCCAGCTATGGACCAGTCGAGGTCAGCGCCGTTGTCGATGTCGAACTCTTTGGTGAGGTTCACCTCGACGGTTGTGCCGAGATGCGTCTTCTCCGTCTTTGTCAGTTGCTGGTACGCCCAGCGCCCCGTCCGTGGACCATCGAGCAATTCGTCGAGGGAGTCACGGAGCGCCCACCGGAAGCGCTCTCGCGCCTCCGGCCGGTCGTAGAACCACTCCACGAATGGGGCAAGGTCATCGGGTACACGCTGCTGAAGACCAGGCTGGATCCGCCACTCGCGCGGCACCCTGCCCATGGGCTCGCCCGGCGGATCCCAGGTGCGGAACGTGTTGCGGCGCGAGTACTTCGCCGCCAACGCTCGCGACTCCTGCAAGCCAGCCTGAGCGGCGTCCTCCGGGAACGGCAGACCCTCTTGTATCGTCACGCACTGAAGTCTGGCAGCAGGCATCGAGCCCGGTTCTACGAACCCCGCCACGGGGGACCGCGGTCAGCAATCAGCACTCAACGGGAGAGGCATCCTCGACCGGCTGGCGAACCGTCCACGTATTAAGACCTTGCAGCTTGTCATCACTCGGGCTGTCCCAGCCGAATGCAGTGCTCAGGACATGCATAGCCAGTCTAGGAGGCACGGCGTTGCCGATCTGCTGACCGACGTCACGTCCGGACCAAGGGTAGTTGGTCGGGAAGGTCTGAAGGCGGCCTGCTTCCGAGAAGGAGAAGCGGTCGAGTTCGGAGCCGTCCGGGCCGACTACCCGGTTACGGGAGATCTTCCCCGTGACTGTGGCGGACGGCTCATCGGACCGCCTGCGACCGCGAGCTTTCGGGTCGCCACCGGTGCCGTAGTTGGAGATGACCTCGAAGGCGGTCGGTCGGCTGATCACGTCTGCCATTGTCCGCCACGGCAACAGGTTCGTGTCCCCGGAGTCTTGCCCGACGCCCTTGCGGTAGATGCGGTGTGTCGCTGATGGGAGGGTCACCGGGTCCTTGCCGTATCGGGCGATCAGGACAGCCCGCCGACGGGTTTGGGGGACCCCAAATGCTTCAGTGTGCAAGATGCCGCAGTCGACCTGGTAGCCCTCCTCGACCAGTGCCTTCGCATATGCCTTCCAGACCGGAAGTACAGCGGGCACCTGCTCAAGGACGATCGCCCGGTAAGGGCGGTCGAGTTTGTCGATGGCGTCGAGCGCCCACATGAGGGGTTGCAGGACGAGCCCCGTCCGCTCGTCGTCCAGCTTGGCAAGGTCCTTCTCGATCTCCTCGCGATCGTCCCGGGCCACGAGCCGTTCAACAAACGTCAGAACTTCGTCGAGGGCCCTGCGGCCGACGCCTGTTCCCGCGACGGTGAAAGTCTGGCACGGCGGCCCGCCAGCCAAGACGTCCGCCTCGGGGAAGTCGGAGGGTCCATATAGACGGACGTCACCCTCGGCTGTCTCAAGCCCCGCGGCACGGCGGGTAGTACATGCGGCCGCGTCCCATTCGACGCCCACCGTGGAGACACCAAGCTTCTCCGCTGCCACGTCGAGCCCGCCGGGGCCGGCGAAGAGGTCCACGATTTTGGTGGGCTGCACTCAAGTCTCCAGATGTGTCTTAACGGGGCGACAATGCTCCGAACTCCGCGAGCCTGGTTGCCCGCTCTGACTGCCGCTCGCCGGAGACGATGCAGCGTACCGCGAGGCACGGACAACGAAGCTTCATCCTCTTGCGATGTCGTCCTCTCCCTGACGAGGAGGGCCCGGAGCTCCCTGCGGACGCTCCCGCGAGAGGCGCCCCATCGCGTTGCCCGCTCCTCCGTTGAGGTCGCGTATGGCAGCCCGCCGTGCTGGTCTTCTCATATGGGGCTGATCGGGGGCGGCGGCGCTCGCCCACCTGCGACGCGCAAGGAGCACCACAGCGGTTTTCACGAGGACCGCCCCCGAGAAACATGCATACGTTGACCTGCCTGGCCCGGACCGTTGCTCATGATCGCGCGATGTGGCCCGTGCATAGCCCGTGGGGTCCCACCCCACGCGCTTTCCAACGGCGCCTATGAGCGTTCGAGCGTTCCGCCTGGGTGGCGCCAGCCTCTCCCCGCACACACCCTCTCCTGTGGGCTCAAGTCCATCCGATGCGGCCCGCGCGACCCCTGGTGCCGCGTCCCGAAGCGTCCGCTCCCCGGCTGCGCCATACGTCAGTTCGATTACGTATTACGTGCTCGATATCGCGTAGAATCCAACTGTACGTTGCATTCTGTTTTGCCTACGTGACAATTATCGCGTAGCTTCCTCTCGGTCGGACGTACTGAACGTCCGCGAGCGAAGGAAGCCAACGTGGAAGAGACCACGGAGCCCAGCGGCCCCGCTGTCGTGCCATCCCGACCGAAAATCCCGTACGGGCGCGTCGCGTACCCGGCTATCGGCTACAAGATGGGTAGCCGGCAGATGGTGACCACCGTGATGAGCCCGGTCACCTACGTCGGGACCGTCGGCGACCGCGAGAACTGGGACCCGCTGCAGGGAACTGGGACCAACCGCAAGGAGGACAAGAACCACCGCCAGGCCATTGCCAAGTACATCGAAGAGACCGACGACTACGTCCTCAACTCGGTCCTTGTGTACTACAGCCTCGACGACGCCGAGTTCATGGCGGACGACCCCGAGGCTCCGATCAGCATGGGCACGCTCTACGTGCGGCCGGGTGCGAAGGCCAAGGTGGGCGACGGCGGTCACCGCACCTCCGCCTACGGCGACGTCATCGAGGCCCACCGGCATGGCGACGACGTGCTCCACCGGCTGCAAGCCAACGGCCAGCCCGTGATCGTAGTGCTAGACGACGACCAGGCACGTCGGGCGCAGGACTTCACTGACCTGCAGCAGAACGCCAAGCCGCTCAACGCGTCTATCGCACAGTCCATGGACCGCCGACAGGCGATCAACATGATGCTGCTGGAGGAGGTGCTCAAGGGCGGACGGGTGTCGCTGTTCGAGGGGGGTAAACGGATCGAGTTCCTCACCGACTCGCCCGGCAAGCTTTCGCCAAAGCTCACGGGCTTCAAGACGCTCCGGTACGCCACGGGCACGCTCCTGGTCGGGACCGGCCCCCGTTCGTCCCGGGCCTGGGACGAGGCCGTCGCGGTCGAGATCGCTACCGCCGGACATGACGACGCGCTTCAGAGGATGGTCGATTTTTGGGCCGGGTTCGGCGCTCTGCCCGAGGTGGCAACCGCTCTGGCGATCCCCAGCGGGATGGTCAAGCTGCGCGAAGCCACGTGGCTGACCAGTGCCAACGTCTTGTACGCGCTGGCCGCAGCGGTGCGCGAGGTCACACATGGCACCAACGTGAGCATCGCGCAGGCGATGAAGGCGGCCGCGGCCATCGACTTCACCCGCGCGGGGAACACCTTCCACGGCACCCTCGTCGAGCCAGCCAAGTACGACGACGAGGGCAACCTGGAGGCCAAGGAGAAGGCCATGACCGGCCGAGACGCCTGGGAAGGAGCCGCAGAAAAGCTGGCCGCCAGAATGCGGCAGAACTGACGGCAACAGCTCGACCCGCTGACCTCAGCCGCTGAAGCGGGACCCCCGGAATTGAGGTCCGGGGGTCCCGCTCCAGTCTGTACCACGCCACGGCCGTCACGCGCGTGGAAGCTGGCCCACCTGCCGTTGTGGAGGGACGACAACTGGCGATGGTGCCTCTTCGGTTTGACTGGCTGACCCTCCGCCGACCTGGGTTCGATAGGCGTAAGAGATCACCGTGAGGTCTTCGTCCTCGACGGCCCAAGGAGAGGTGCAGTGCAAGACGCCCCCGGACGCCATTGGCTCCGCCCCTGTTCGGTCCAACTCGATCGAGTGCACGACAACCAACGCGTTGTCGGGGTAGTACTTACGCTGCTTCTCCACCTCGTTGCGGGTAAGGATCACCTCCAGCCCAGCCGAGGTGGTCCCTTTGACCTCAACGTGCAGCCGTCCCCCTTCTCTCCTGAGCAGGAGGTCGAAGGACTCCTTGTCGCCAACGTCCTTGACCGTCCAACCCTCGGCCTTGAAGTACTCGGTGGCCAGGCGGACGCTCTGACGCTCGATGGCCTTGCGCTCGCTCGACGTCAACAGGAAGCCCTGGCCCGCCCTGGGCGACCGCGCGCCGCCGCGGGTACGACGGCCGGCGGTCTTCGCCGCGCTCTGCTCCGCCTCCAAGACCTCCGGAGTCGGATCCCCCGGGATGTACGGGGCCAGACGCTCAGCGGCATACAAGATGCCGAGAAGCCCAGCCATGAAGCGCAGATCCTCCAACAGGATTTCCTGCCCCGGCAGTCGATCCCGCTCGTAGGAGATGGCCAACACGTTGCCAGGACCGTAGCCGCGCCCCAGGGGTGTCCGAGCGTCTAGCTCTATGGTCTCGTGCAGGTCCGAGCGCCTGGCCGTAGCCCCCATCAGCAGAGGCCGGGCCCAGTCGACACGAGCCCGGAGATCCTCGACTCTGCGCGGTTTGAACACCCCTCCTGTCCAGATGGTCGTCCCCTGGTTCAACGACAGGTAGACCCGGCGACCGGAGGCACTGAACAGATAGACCACGTACCACCCAGTGGTCGAACTGGGCGACTGCTCCCGTCCGAAGACTCGGACCCACGGAATCTCCGACTTGAGACCCGTACCGTCTCGCCCCTCGACGCCCAAGTCGTCCACCAAAACGCCCAGCGCTACCGACAACCCATCCCCGTACGCACGCAAGAGCTCGGGCAACTGCTGCCGGATGACGACGCCGCGTTCCCGCATCTCTTCCGTGTTACTCGCCGCCCAAGACGACTGCCGCGCAAGGACCTTGCTCAGGAGATCATCCACGCGGGGCAGCGTAGACCTGAACACTGACATCCCAGGGCGGTAGGTACATGGGACAACTCAGCGGCCTGCGACGGGTTTGGGCTACCACTTTCCACCCTGAACCTCGGGTCTGGGATCTCGCCGATGCACGACGCCTTTACAGTGAATCGGCTTCGCCCCTCCCGACCAGCCACTTTGTGCCTATTTGGCCCGTTTGGGGAACGCCGGGAGAATGATCAAGCTCTTAGGTGAGTCAGCAGGCAACGCTCACTTGGGGAACGTCGGGCACGGACCTCTCCCACCTGACCGGCACAGAGCACCAACGGTCATCCTCGTCAGGTGAAGTGCGCCGACGTTGCTGTCGGGGATTGCCGTCAGGCCGCCGCTGAGAACGTGAAGACGGACCAGCAACCGCGCACCCCCGTCCCATCCCTCCCAGTGAACGTTACGGCAAGCCCATCGAATGATCCGGACGACCTCACAAAGGACTGGCTGGGCACCGCTGCTCCGGACAGGATGCCGTCATGCGCTTCGCCAACGAGGATCCCGAACTGCTCACACTGGTCCACCGCTACGTCAGACCCGACCGGCGCTACCTCAAGCTCGGCGGAAACGCCCTGCGGCTGGCCGAACCCGAGCGCGCGCAGTTCACACGAGACCTGGGCGAGGCTGCCGGCGAAATTACCCCGCACGACCTGGGCACCCTGCCCGAAGGTGGATGGCGTGAGTGCAATACCGCCGACTGGCTCATAGCCGTCGCCCGCAGAATCGAGTTCCGCGAACCCTCGGCGAACTCCTCTTCGCCAGGCAATGGCCCGGCGCCGGGGCGGCCTACTGCGTCGCCCTCGCCACCTTCCGCACATCCGCCGACGCCACCTTCCTGGCCGCCTACCTCGACCGCTACCTGCGCCTCCCCGACCTTTACTACGACCAGCCAGCCGCCCTCGGCAGGCTCTGGTTGCTCGACGCCAAGCTCGGCACGCATCAGGCAGAGCAGTTCCTCGCTCCGGACGGCCTTTGGCAGCAGTGGATCGACGGCCCGCCCAGCAAGGACTACAACACGCTGGACCACTACCGCAAGTTCATCGGCCAACTCTGTCTTTTCGCTGATCAGAGGGCCAGACACTGCACTCGGCAGGGTGACACCTGAATGGGGACGCGTGCCTCTACGGCGGTCTCGTCGTCGGGATCTACGCATTATGAGTTGTCCGATCTTGGTCCGCGACGGTCCATGAACATCCTTCGTCACAGGTCAAACGGCGATCTAGACGCGGAGGAACGACTCCGGACCACGGCAGACCATCGGACAATCGAGACCGGAACTGAGACCGGTCGGCCTCTGATCTGCGGACGCTGTGAGCCGTCGGCCAACCTCCGTGCAAGTGCCGCACACGGCTCCCGAGAAGCCTGACACTCCTGCGTATGGGAGCAGGGGTGCACCCGCTTTGATGTCGCCGAAACCCGGGGCGAATTGCTCTGAACCTGGGCTACCTCTCTACAGCTAGGCCCAGTACGCGTACCTCACACTTGATAAATCGATCATATTTTCGAATATGAAGCTGAAGGCACCTTTTTCTCGTCGAACTGTGCCTGAGCGACCCACAAGCGACAGAACGGGTGCATCATGTATGCCGGGCGGGAGGCGAGGAGGGGGAATCTTGCACTCATCTGTTGATCGCTGGCGTGTGGCGTCGGTGCTGGTGGTAGCCGTCTGCGACGCTCTCAGTGGCGGGATCTCATGACCGGCCGGCGCGCCATCCTCGAAGTCCTCGTTGACGATGCTGGCATTAGCCCGGCATTGACGGGACTCTGCGCTGGATACGAGTTGGGCGAATGGCGACGCAGCGCACTGGCCAAGACAATGTTCTACAGTCTCCCCGAATTTGCGCTGTCACCCAGTGAAGCTGCGGATTTTACCAGCGGCACAGGCGTGGAAATGCTTAGTCGAGCAGTCAAAAATATCTACCTCACCGATAGGTACCATCGACGCGGCGAGTTTGGCGAACTACTCCTTCACGTGGTCCTCAGAGAAGTATTTCACACTGAAATCGCCATCAGTAAGATATTCTTCAAGGATTCCCACAACGACACAGTCAAAGGATTCGACGCCGTCCATGTTATAGCCGACCCGAGCGGAAAGCTCGAATTGTGGCTTGGGGAAGTCAAATTCTACGATAATCTGGCCCGCGCCATCCGAGACGTTGTGGCCGAGTTACATGCACACGTGGACTCCGACTATCTGCGCTCGGAATTTGCAGCCATCGGAGGAAAAATCGATAGTTCCTGGGCTCACGCCGAGGAAATGAGGCAACTGATCGCAAACGAGGTCAGCCTGGATGAGATATTCGATAACCTGACCATCCCCGTCCTTCTCACATATGACAGTAGAGTAGTCGCCGACCGCGTACTTGAGTTGAGCAAGGATCTGAACGTTCCTCCGAGCGCTACAGCAGAGGCTTACCGAACTGCATTTGAGGACGAAATCAGGGCTGGATGGAGTAGATTTACTGGAGCAGGCCTGCCGCAGCGGGTTAGAATTCGGTTGATTCTCGTTCCACTGCATGAGAAGAGGACTCTTCTGTCAGACCTCCATGAGAGGCTTAAGGCATGGCAGCAAGCAACAGCTTGACTTTAGGTACTGCGCGCGAACTCATCCGCAGCGCCCCTTCTGGACGTGAGTTCGACGTTCTCCAATACGTCGCGAGTCTGCTTCCGGCAGGTAGGGACACTTCCGGAGCTAGGGATCTACTGCTTCGAGTCCTAGACAACGCCGAGCCATTCGCCCAATTCAGCGGCTTGCTGAACAGTCTCCTGCGCTCAGTTGGACTCTTTCCGTACCTATCGACGGAAGAATTATCGCTTCCCGATCTAATCGCTTACGAAGCACACAGGCCTGTCGACTACGATCAGGACATCGTGTTCCATGAAGTCCAAGCTCGGGTTTACAGAAAGCTCCTAGCCGGAGAAAATGTGATCCTGAGCGCTCCCACGAGTTTCGGGAAGAGCCTGGTCCTAGACGCGTTGATTTCCTCCGAGCGATTTGAAAATATCGCGGTCGTGCTTCCCACTATCGCCCTCATCGATGAAACGCGCCGGCGCCTATCTCGATTCCGCGGACGCTATAAAATAATTACTCATCCCGGGCAGCCAACCGGGACTCGGAATGTACTGGTGATGACGCAAGAACGCCTACTCGACATGCCCGAGCTTCCGAATATCGAACTCTTTATGATTGACGAATTCTACAAGCTGGATATCAGGAGAGGTGATCGAGACCGGGGCATTCTTCTAAATCAGGCACTCCGACGCTTGATGCAAACGGATGCAACATTCTACCTTGCAGGTCCCAATATCCAGGCGCTCGCAGAGAATCTTCCGGCAGTGTTCTCGGCGAGTTTTATTGCTACGGACTTTGCGACGGTAGCCAGCGACGTCAAGATCCTTCCTGCTCTGCATCGCGATACCGCAATTGAGACCCTCTCGGCCCTCTGCTCGGAGCTCAAAGGACCAACCCTAATTTACTGCAGCTCGCCCAACCGCACCCGCCAGGTTACGGAAGGGCTTATGAACGCCGGGCTAGGGCATGACGCCGTGTCTCTGCGCCCCGCCGCAGATTGGCTCGCGGATAACTACCATGAAGAGTGGCTCGTAAGCAAGGCTCTTCGACGCGGCATCGGAATCCATCACGGCAAGATTCCTAGATCATTGGCCCAATATCAAGTTTCAGCGTTTAATGAGGGAAAGATTGACTTCCTCGTTTGTACCTCGACTCTAATCGAGGGCGTCAACACGTCGGCGAAGAATGTCGTAATCTTCGACCACAAACTGAACAGGAAAAATCTCGACTATTTCACTTTCTCGAATATAAAAGGGCGCTCGGGCAGGATGATGCGTCATTTCGTCGGAAACGTATTCGTATTCCGCGATCCCCCGCGCGATGAACTTCCTACTGTCGATGTTCCACTCTACAGCCAGGGCCCTGAAGTACCAGACAGCTTGCTAATTCAATTGAGCACTGAAGAGCTAACCACTGATGCGAGACGAAGGATGGAGAAATTTAACACTCAGACCGAGGTTCCACTTGATACTCTGAGAGGAAATACTGGGCTAGATCCTAACGATCAGATCTCGCTGGCAAAGTATGTCCGCCAGCAAATTGGCACTCTTGGGCCACTTCTATCTTGGCGGGGATTCCCACGCTATGAGGAACTAGAAGCAACCTGTGATGTGATTGCGAAGCATCTCCACAAAATACAAGGTCGCGACGGAGGTGTCTCGTCGCCCCGACAACTTGCATACAGGATGAACGTTCTCGCCAACTCACAGGGAGACATCAAAGAGCTAATCGACACTGAGATTGCAAACCCGTATGGAAGCTCTGATGCAACCGACGCTGTCGAACAAGTTCTAGATTTCGTGCGCCAGTGGGCAGGTTTCGAATTTCCACGCCTGCTGACGGCGACTCAGAACATCGTATCCCCCATCCTCCGGGAGCACGGCTATCGCGCGTGCGATTATCGACCGTATGCGGTGTCCGCCCAGAATCTATTCTTGCCTCCCTACGTTGGCGATCTCGAAGAATACGGCCTTCCAGCTCAGCTTGTGATGAAAATTCTCGGACGCCGTGCCCAGCCGACATCCTTGGACAACTTGCTGGCGGCGCTAGCATCCACGCGGCCAACATCAGAAATGAATTCGTTCGAAGGATCGTTGCTAAGCAATTTTCAGCGCTATATTTAGACAGCCCAGCTCTTCGGTCCAGCTTCACGCCCACTCAGACGACCAGTGCGGCAAGCTCCATGGCTTCGAATCCGACGGGATGCATATCTGCGCTGGAGGCGAGGATCCCGTGAGAAGGTGCTCACCGTCGTGAATCCGTACGGCCGTAGGGCCAGCATCCAACGCGTCGACAGCTCGAATTGAATACGCCTCGGTCATTTGGGCGTACACGCGGGAACCACCTGACTTCGGTAGTCTCGCTGGAGGTGTGCTTATTGCCGCCAATGGGTCGGCACAAGAACACCAAAGCAACGCCCCCTGGTCCTGTTCTTGTACACGCCTGTGAGCCGTAGGGCATCCACTTTGATAGCAGTCTCTTCCAGTCTTGCACCAGTGGCAGTGCGAGCAGAGCAGGCGCGGAGCGACCACCAAGCTTCTGCTGGCGGGCTACTGTCCTGGCTCTGTAGCCAGAACGAAGGTGCCCTTGTTGGGCAGTGTGGCGACCAGGCCGCGCTCGCGTAGCTCTGCGACAGCCCGACGGGCGGTCCCGGGCGCGACTCCGTACTGCGCGCCCATGTCCCGCTCGTTCGGGAGGCGGGCCCCAACCGGCAGCGCGCCGGACCTGATCTCAGCTTCGACCTGGTCAGCAACCTGTACGTAGACGTACTGCGGGAACTCTCCGCTCATGACCTGAACGTAAGGCGGCACCCTGCCCCGGGCATCCTCAGATAGCCGCATGGGGCGCCATGGAGCGCTATATAGCGGTACCGTCTGAGCAGGGAGAACCCCCGCGACCGTAGAGCCGGTCCGGGGGTCAGCCGACTACGAGGAGTCGACGTGGCCGAGCGGGACGCGCGTGACGAACCGAAACCACTCGCCGTGGTGTCTGGCATTGCGGCCGAGGGCAGGGCCCAGACCGCCTATCGGGTCTACCTCAACCACATGAGGGACTGCGAGGAGTGCTCGCAGTCCCTCTTCCAGTGCCAGGAAGCGGCTGACCGGTGGAAGCTCTACCTGGAGGCGCGAAGGTGATCGCGCCGCGCGCCGTCATTCGTCAACACGGGACAACGGGTGACCGTGGCCGTTGGCCCAGTGACAGGGCGATCATTGGGCCACGAGACGGCTCGTGAAGCCATCCGCCACGAGCCGTTCATAGGCTTGCCGGACGTCGGCCGGTACGTGCTGCGGGACGGTGAAACCCTGCTCCGGGTACATGATTAGGCGCTGCTGAGCGCCGACCATCATGTCGATGACGAGACGTGTGTCGCCGATTGTCTGGGCGTAGGTGGCGAACGTCGCATCGGCCGATGCACTGAGCCACTCGACCTCTGGCCAGATCTTCCGAGCGGTTGCGTAGGCGCGCCGTTCCTCGTAGGGCTTGCTGACCAGCAAGGCCGATCGAACGACCACCCGTTGGTCTTCAAGTAGGGCCCGAGCGAAGCGGATGTTCTCGCCTGTGTTGCAGGCCCTAGGCTCGACCAAGATGGCCTCGGCCGGCACTCCCAACTCCACTGCCCGGGAACGGTAGTGCTCGGCTTCTCCGCGGGGCATTCGCTCGCGCGTCGTGGGGCTATTGCCACCGGTGAACACGATGAGCGGGACCATGCCGCGGTGATAGAGGTCCGCTGTCGCGTCCGCTACGCCCAGGTCATGGCTGCCGAGACCGATGGCCACGGAGCATGGTCGGACCTCGTGGCCCATCTTCTGGAAGTCCCAGAGCCGTTGAGCGTCCGACCATGCCTGTGCTGAGATCACTTCGGCTTGTCCCCCGACTTTGACGAGTCGGGCACGTCGAAGTCGTACGTCCAGGCGAAGCGCGTGGCCGCATGGACACCGATCGCGTGCTCCACTACCGTCCCGTCGGCCGTGAAGGTGGTGCGATGCAGTTCGACCACCCACTCACCTGCTGAGAGCTGGAGCAGCTGAATCTCCGCGCTTGTGGGGACGCGCGCGAAAAGCGTCTCCTGCATGTGGTCGATCTCGTATCCCGCATCGTAGAGGACGCGGAAGCCGCCGCCCCGTCCAGCCGGGCCCGGAGCCGGGTCTACGATGCGCGTTCCTTCCACGTGCTCAGGGCGGTAGTAGCTAGTCAGGGTGTGCGTGGGCTGCGTGCCCTCCTTGACCAGCCTGGCTCGCGCGTACACACTCGCGCCCTCCGGCAAACCGTGAGCTTCCGCCACGGCAGCAGGGGCCGGCACCAGACTGACGGTCTGGGTCTGCTCGTCCCTCTTGTACGCCCGTCCCGAAGCCACTCGGTCTGCGATGAACGCGACTTCGTCACTGTCGCGCCACTTCGCCTTGTCGTACCGAGCGATACCGAGACGCTTCAGCGGTGCCTGGTGGCGGACAACCGTGCCGTGCCCGCGTGAGGACGTGACCAGTCCCTCCGCCTCCAGCGCCTTGTATGCCGCGTGGACCGTGGACTTTGAGCCTTCACCTTGTTCCACCAGGTCTCTGATCTGCGGCAACTGAGCCCCCGGCCCGTAGTCACCACGTCTGATCTGTTCGGCCAGCCGGTCCGCAAGTTCCCGCCACTTGGGCGCCATGCCGCACTCCTCTCGACGCGATCTAGTCAACCACAGTCCCAGGACTGTTGACAGTCCCGGGACTGTGGTGCACAGTCATGACTGCGCGCCGCAGTCCTAGGACAGCGGGAAGCGACGGCCCTTCTTTGGGCTGCATGAGTACGCCCAGAGGGCCCCGTGAAACGGGCTCGAAGGAAGCGCTCGTTGCTTGAGAACTCAATACATGGGCCCCGCCTCCCGGAGTTGAAACGGCGGTTCGCGTGGCTGTTGAGCTGCGCGTTTGCAGTCCTGTGCTGCACGTCGTTCACCGCGCTCGTCCGGCGGTGGTCGGCGTGGGGTTGCAGGAGCACCCCACGAAACGAGTGCGGCCCCGGTGGGCAAACACCGGAGCCGCGTACAGGCAACTGACTAGGAGAAACCTGTGTTCACCAGTCTGACAGACGCCGAACGCGAGGAGCTGTCGCGTAAGAACGCCGAGGTCAACAAGCGTTCGGAGAACGGAAGTGGCCGCCGGTGAGTGCTGGCGATCCGCTCGCTCAGCATCTTCAGTCGCAGGCCGATGAGTGGGCCGCCGCGATCGGGTCGCAGGACCCTCCGGCGTCCGGCAGTGACCTGGCTTGGCAGCAGGACATGGTCCGTGACGCCTACGCGGATGCCGCCCACCTCGCCGATCAGCAGCAGTGATTCCCGATCCCCCGGGCCGGCCGCGCTTGCGGCCGGCCCGGGCCTTCTTCCGTTCGGAGACGATCCCCATGCAGCACGACTTCATCGGCCCCCACCGTGCCGATTCCACCGTCGACTTCCTCGAACTGGCCCTTGGCACCCCGCTTGACCTGTGGCTGGGTGAGGAGGGCGAGACCGGCGAGGAACGCGCCGCCCGGCTCGCCGCGGCGCGCGACATCCTCGCCGACGACCCCACCTTGTTCGACCGCACCACCGCGCTCGCCGCGGAGACGATCGGCCGCACCCGCCCGGAGCTCCTGGCGCTGGCGCCCGTGCCCCGCCCGATCGCCCGGCCCCGCCGCCGCACCACGTCGAAGCGGAGGGCGGCATGAGCGCCGACCGCGCCCTGATCTCCCACCGGGACTACCACTGGTCCCTGATCGTGGTGCTGCTGGGCATTCCTGCCTCGCAGTACCCGGAGTTCGAGTGGGCGGACAGGGCCGCGATCCCCACTCCCGCGCAGCGCCGTGACGCGCTTACCGCCATCGGGTACCAGGCCGCTCCCGGCAAGGAGTGGGAGTGGACCGAGATGTACCCCGACCCCGACGCCCCGCCGGCCCCGGTCGAACTGATCGCCGCCATCGACGTGCACCCCGCCGGGGGTGAAGGACCGTGAGTCTTCCGGATTCCCCGGCCGCGGTGCGGTCGGCTGAACGGGTCCTGACCGCCGGAACCTGGTCCATCACGGCCGGCGCGGTGCTGTTCTCGGTGCTGACGGTCACGCCGTTGATGCGCGAGCACAGCGCTCCCGGATGGGGCTGGACGGCGCCGATTCTCCCGCTAGTGGTCGATTCCGCTGTCGTCATCGTGGTGCGACTGGATGCCACCCTGGCCCGGCTGGACGGGCACGGCGGCCCGTGGCCCGTAGTGCTGCGGTGGCTGACCGGACTGTTCACCCTCGCCCTGAACATCGGTGACAGCGCGTTGCACCGCGACGGAGTCGGGGTGAGTGTTCACCTGGTCGCGCCCGCGCTGCTGATCGTCACGTCGGAGGCGTCGCTGTCCTACCGGCGCGCGCTCGCCGCGGCCCTGGCGCGCATCGACCGTGAACGCCGTGAACAGGCTGTTCACGAGCAGGCACAGCGGCAAGCCGAGGTCGAGCGGGCCCGCCAGGAGCGCCAGGCCGAACGCGAGGCTGCCGAACGTACTCAGCGGGAGGCCGAAGAGCGTGCCGAGCGGCGTGCGCGGGAGGAGCGGGATGCGCGAGCGGCGGAACTTGCCGCAGGTCGCGAGCATGAAGCCCGCATGGCGCGTGAGCAGGCCGACCGGGAAGCCGCCCGCGAGCAGGCCGCGCGCGAGGAGCGCACGCAGGCCCGTGAACGCGAGCAGGCCGACCGTGAACGCCGTGAACAGCAGGAGCGTGCGCGGGCCGAACAGCAGGCTGCGGAGCAGCAGGCCGCTGCGGTCGCTGCTGCTGAGCAGGCGGCGCGTGAACGGGCCCGTGAACACGATCGGGCTGAGCATGAACGCCATGAACGGGCTGCTGCTCGGGCCGCGGTGCTCGCCGCGACCGGCAAGCTCCCCGAGGACGAAGCGCTACAGGCCGTGTCCGAGTACGTGGCCGCGGGCAAGACGGTCCGGGAGATCGCGGACCTGACCGGCTGGTCGATCGGCTGGGTGTCCACCCGTGCTGCGACCCTGCGCGAGACCCCCGCATTCGGCACCGCGCTCGACGCCGACGCGGTGGTGTCCGCGTGAGCCGGTTCTACGATCCGGCCGGCACCCGATACGGGCTGCCGACCTTCCCGTATCGCCTGGCGCCGGACGGACACGCCACCCGCCGCCAACTCCGCGCCCGCGGACTGCGACCGGGCGGGCAGCCGATCGCCGCACAAGTGCTGTGGCGCTCGCGGAAGACCTGCGGCGCGGTCCGCTGCGCCTACCTCTACCGCATCGAGCAGGCCAAGCCGGTCCGGCCGATGACGCCCGCGAAGTGGGCGGCCCTGGCCAAGGCGAACGCCGCACGCCGCGTGTGCCCGGCATGCCGCACGGATGCGGGATACGTCATCCCGCGCTCTCTCGGCATGTGCGCCACCTGCGCCTTCCCCGAAGAACAGCGCGCCGCATAACCCCTGTTCGCGGGCCCGACCAGTCACCTTCCACAGCTCTGGCCGGGCCCCACTCCCCTAAAGGAGCGCACTCAGCATGACGGAACTGAGCACCGAGCCGGTAGCCGCGCAGGCTGCCCAGAGCGCACCGCCCCCGCAACCGCCCAACCCGCCCCGGACCACCGAGGTGGAGCACACGCCCGGCGGTTGGCCGGTCGTCCCCCTCGCGCTGACCGGCGCGAACAGCACCGTCGGCATGGTCGCCGCCGCTTCGCTTGCGGGCGGCCCGATCGCCGCAGTGGTCGCCGCGACCGGCGCGGTCGTCCTCGGCACGGTCGCCGCCACCCGCTCACGCAAGCCCAGCGCGCGCCGCACGTCCCGACGCGCCGCCGCCCGCACCGCCCGCCGCAACTCCGCCCGGGCCGCGGGCCTGCGGAGCAGCAGGTCAGGAGCGGGCATCCTCGCCGGTCGCAGCGGCAGCCTCTCCGGCCAGCATCGCCGCGGCACCACGGTGACCGGCGGCAAGGCCGGTCGGGAACCGTCCCGGAACGCGACCGGCAGCACCAGTCGCCCCGCCGCAGGTCGCCTCGGGCAGATAAAGGCACTGCGGTCGGCGCAGCACGAAGCGGCCGGCACCCGTGCCGGGCAGCGCATGCAAACCGTGGAGGCCCGCCGCGCGGTGGCCGATGCCCGCCGCAGCCCCAAGGCTGCCGCTGGCCAGCACCGTTTGAGCAAGGGCCATGCGGGGCGCGGCCTGGTCGGTGGTGCGGCCCGCAAGGCGCGGGCCGCGCAGACTGCGGCGATCGCGAAGAGCCGTGCCCGGCGGGACGCCAAGACCGCCGGGCAGGTCGCAGCCAAGCGGTCCGAGGTGCGTAAGGCACCCGCCCGCAAGGCGGCCCGGCAGGCACTTCGCCGGTCCGCGGCCCGCGCTCACGGCCGGCGCCTGCTGGCCGCGCTGCTCGCCCTGCCCGTCGGGGTGTTGGGGCTGCTCACCAGCCCGCTCGGCCGGAAACTCGGCTTGCCCTGGCTGGTCCACCCCGGCCGCCGCCTGTTCAAGCGGCTGACCGCCACGGCGCGCGAGCAGCGCGCCGTCCGCGACAAGGCCATCCGCGACGAGCTGAGCGAGAAGGAAGCTGCCGCCGACGCCCAGGCCGAGGCCGAGGCCGCCGACGCCATCGCCGACAGCGTCCAGCGGCCCAAGTCCCCCACCAGCACCGCATCCGAGGTCAGTGAAGGAGAGCATGTGTCCGGTTTCCGGTTCGAAGAGGCAGCCGCGGAGATGGAGCAGGCCGCCAACGCCTACGACCCCGACGACGCCATGGAGATCCTCGCCATGGTCGAGGGACTGCCCGCCGCGCTGACCAGCGTGGCGAACGTGATGAAGATCCTCGCCGAGCGGTCCGACAGTGAGTTCCCGCTGGAGAAGGAAGTCGCGGACGGCTTCAACGACATGTTCGGCGCGCTGATGAGCGCGGTCGCGGTCGCCGAGGACATGGGCCCGCTGTTCCGCGACGTGCACGCGCAGGACATCGCCCGCCATGAGGACCCCCGCAACGGCACCGAGGCCGAGAAGGGCTGGAACGTCTGAGATGAGCACTGCCACCGCCCACAAGAGCGATGGCCCGGTGCTGGACTGGGCCGCCGGTCACGGACCTGTGACCGGCGCCCTGTCCGCCACCACCGGAGCCTTCGCCATCGCCACCACCGGCGCTGCCACTGCCATGCCGCCCGGCTGGGCCCTGGCCGTCGGCGCCGCCGGCGCCCTGGGACACACCATCGTCGGCCTGCGCCTGCGCAACGCCGGACGCACCCTGACCACCCGCGCCGCATCCTGGCTGATCGGCGCCGGGTGGACGACATGGGCCATGACCCACGGGCCCCTGACCTGGGCCGCGCTCGGGTCGTTGGCCACGATCGGCGTCGGGATCGGCGCCGCCGCCCGCTCGGCCGCACTGTACGAGGAGGCGCGGGAGGAGGAGGCCCACGCCACCGAGCAACGGCAGATCGCCACCGACCTGTCAGCCGAGCGGCGCACGATCGCCGCGGAGTGGGCGGACCGTATCCAGCGGGTGTGCGGGATCACCGTGCGCGTGCTGGGTGTGGAGATGTGGCCGACCGGCGCCGGGTTCTCCCTCGACGCCGAGCTTCCGCCGGGCGGCGCCACCTGGTCCAAGGTCGCAGCCGAGTCCGCGCGGCTGTCCGCGGATGCCCGGCTGCCGCACGGCTGCACCGCTACCGCGGTCCCCGGCATCGACCAGGGCCGGGTCATCATCGACGTGACCACGGTCAACGTCCTGGAAGAGACCCGTACCTACCCGAGCGAGTACGGGCCGCTGTCGGTGCTGACCGGTATCCCGTGGGGCTACCGCACCAACGCCGAACCCGTGCTCGCCTACCTGCGCGAGCAGTGCGCGCTGGTCGTGGGCCCCACCGGATCGGGCAAGACCAACATGGTCCACTCCATCCTCGCCGGGTTCGCCCGCGCGCAGGACGTGCTGACCTGGGTGATCGACCTCAACGCCGGTTCGGCCGGCCTGCCCTGGGTCCTGCCCGCCCTGAGCGGCGAGATCCAGAGCGAGGAGGGGAAGCCGGTACGGCCCGGGGTCGACTGGCTCGCCGGGACCTTCGAGGAAGCCGCCGCCATGCTGGACGCCGCGGTCCGGATCGCGAAGCACCGGAAGATGGCCTACCAGGACGTACTGGCCAAGGCCAACACCGATCTGCTGCCGATCGACCGGCGCACCCCGCAGATCATGCTGGTCATCGACGAGGGTGCCGAGATCCTGGTCAGCACCGACCGGCAGATGCGCAAGCTCGCCGAGAAGATCCTCGAAGTCATCCGGATCGCCCGCGCGATGGGCCTGCGCACGGTGCTCACCGCGCTCGGAGCCACCGGGAGCGTGCTGGGCAACCTGATGATCCGCCGGGAAGCCAAAGTCCGGGTCGCGCTGACCGGCGGCGAGACCGAGGGCATGGACCTGAGCAAGATGTTCCCCGGCACCCGCGGCCTGCGCGTGGACCAAGCCCCCTTCAAGGGAGCCGGGTTCATGAGCACCCCCGAATCCCCTGTCGCCCTGTTCAAGGCGTGGCGGATCAAGCCCAACCAGATCCGGGAGATCACCGCCGCCACCTCCGAGCGGCATCCCGTGCTCGACGTCGTGTCGGCCAAGGCGGCCGGGCCTGCCTACGCCCGCCGATGGGACACCGACCGCACCGCATGGATGCGCGAGCACACCCCCGACGCCGGCAGCAGTGGGGACGGGCTGAAGCTGACCGCCCTGTCCCGCCAGGACACGGCCGAGCCAGTCTCTCCGGAAGAGGCGATGCTGCGCGCGTTCCGCGAGCAGATTGACGAGCAGTTCGACACCGCACCCGACCCCAACACCCCCGAGGCCGACAGCGCCGACCCGGCGGCCGGCGGGGGCGGGCTGAACCTGTCCGCGCTGCGGGGCGAGCAGGACAGCCCCGCCCAGCGTGAAGCACTCGCGCTGCTGCTCGCCGCGGGCCCGGAAGGAACCGGTGCATCCGCGATCGCCCGCGCTCTGGCCGACGCGCACGGCACGACCCGGCAGACCGTCGTCGGCTGGCTCAAGACCTGGGTCAACGACCGCACCGCGGTCCGCGTCGGGGAGGGCACCAAGGCCCGCTACGTGCACGCCCGGCACGCCCCGCAGACGCCCGAGGACTGACCACTTGTCGCCTGTCGCCACCGCATCCGGCACAAGGCCACCCACACCCAATGGAGGGTCTGGAAACGGCTTGTGACCTGCGAGGCGACAAGCGACAAGACAAGACAAGCGACAAGCCGCACGACAAGCGGGACGACAAGTCACGCGACAAGCCAGGCACGGGCAGCACCCCACCCCCGGGGTGCTGCCCGCCTCGTTGAAGGGACCCCGTTGTGCACCCGGACACCACCACCCCGAGCACCCCCGAACCGCCCCGCCGGCACCTGCGCCTGACCGACTCCGAGGCCGCAGCGCAGGCCCGGCAGATCATCGCCGACGCCTACCGGCCCGTGCCGCAAGTGCCGACTTCCTACCGCGACACCGCGCCGCTTCCCACCTACGGCACCACCCCGCCCGTCGCCCAACCCGACACCCGAGTCGTGCCCGGATGGGCCGCCGGGACCGCCGTCGCCGGCATCGGTGTCGGGAGTGCCTGCGTCGGCGTCGGCTGCGGCATCTGGCTCGCCTGCCAAGGATTCTCCGCCGTGACCCTGACCAGCGTCCTGTTCGTCACCCTCCCCATCGCCGCCCTGGCGTCCGTGGTCGCCGCCATCGCCGCGGCCGCGCGCTCCTTCAAGGCGACCCACAACGAGACCCACCACCACTACGCCGGGCCGGTCACCCAGCAGACCACCAGCCAGACCAGCCACACCCGCGGGCTGATCGCCCACACCCGCAACGACCTGCGCCACTAAACCCCTCGGGGGACTACCACCGGAGCCTGACGGCGGACCCACACAACCGTGAGCAGGCGCGGCCTGGCAGTGCTCATTGCCTACCGAGCGGCCTTCTTGCCGTTACGCCACGCGAGCGCCGTGAGGGACACCGTCATCAGCACGAAGGCGGCCCCGATCAGGAACAACAGGGTTGGCCATGACGAATGCCGCGGCTGTAACAGCGCCGTGCACAAGCCGCCGCACACCCCGACCGCACTCACCGAGGCGATCTGCAGGAGCAGCCACCCGAGCCCCTTGCGATTCAACCAAGTCGGCACGCATTCCCCCACATCACGGACGCCTAGGGCGACCGCCCCTCTCGCCAAAGAACAGCGGTCGCCCCAGCTCACCAGCAATCCCGTCAAGGAACTGGAGATCCTCAGCATGACCTATCCCCTGCCCGCCCGGCGCCCCCATCTGTGGCGGGTGCTGGACGCCTACTGCTGCATCGGCGGCGCGACCCGCGGCTACCAGTGGTTCGGTGCGCACGTGACCGGTGTGGACGTCCGGCCGCAACCGGACTACTGCGGTGACGACTTCCACCAGGGCGACGCGATCGCGTTCATCCGCGACCACGGCCACGAGTTCGACTTCATCCACGCCTCCCCGCCCTGCCAGGGAGAAGGCGCCCCCGCCAAGGGCACCAACGCCGCCCGCGGCAATGCCCACCCCCGCCTGATCGGCCCTACCCGCGCCGCGCTGGAGTCCACCGGCCGCGCGTGGGTGATGGAGAACGTGGCCGGCTCCCAGGTCCGCAAAGACCTGCGCCTGTGCGGGGAACAGTTCGGCCTCGGAGTGCTGATGCACCGGTACTTCGAGCTGGGCGGCTGGACGATCACTCAGCCGCCTCACCCCGTCCACCGCGGCTACGTCCGCGGGTGGCGGCACGGCGAGTACCGCGACGGCCCGTACGTGGCCGCCTACGGCAAAGGCGGGGGCAAGGCCACCGTTGCGGAAATGCGCCAGGCCAAGGGCATCGACTGGTCCCACGACCACTTCAACCTCCGCGAAGCCCTCCCCCCCGCCTACACCCGCTGGATCGCCACTGCCTATGTCGACTACCTCGCCACCCGCCCCGAAGCCCCCTGGGAGGTAGCCGTATGACCACCACGGCCAACACCCTGCTCACCGCAGCCCTGGACGTGGCCGCCGGTGGCCTGCCCGTCCTGCCACTGCGCAAGGGCAAGGTGCCCTTCGGGAACTGCCCGACCTGCGCCAGGAACGCGTGCGGCGGCCGGCCGAACATGAAGACCCCCGGCCCCTGCGCCTGCCCGCGGCCGTGCCACGGGTGGGCCGCCGCCACGACCGACCCGGCCGTCCTCACGTCGGCCGCCTGGGCGAGAGCCTGGCGGGGCGCGGCGGCCGTGGCCTACCACCCCGGCGGCGCCAGCCTGACCGTCGTCGACCTCGACACCACCGCGGCGGTGACGTGGGCGCGCGAGATGCTGCCCGCTACCCGGACCGTGCCCACCACCCGCGGCCAGCACTGGATCTACCGAGGCACCATGCGGTCGGTCAACGCGGTCCGGGACGGCGTGGACCTGAAGTCCTCCATGTCCTACGCCCGGTGGCTCGGACCCGGGACCGGCACCCTCACCGCCCTGCCCGCGGCCGTACACGCGCTGGCCGTGAAGGAAACCCCCGCGGTGCGGCCGGCGGCCGTCTCCGTTCCCACGGGGGCCCGAGGCGGGCCGTGCAGGCACCGCACCCCGGCCTACCTGGAGCGCGGCATCACCATGGCCGAGCAGACCATCACCGCCGCCCCGAGCGCCGTGCACGCCACCGTCTACCGCACGTTCCTCGCGGTGCTGTCCGCGCACGGCCGGTGCGGCTGCCTCACCGACACCCATATCGCGCGGCTGTTCACCGCCGCGCAGGCCAAGGGCGAATCCGTCCGGCACTGCACCGACGCGTGGACCAACGCCCGCACCCGGCTGGGGGTGTAGCCGTGTCCGACGACGACAAGACTCCGGGCCGGGAGATCATCGCCGACTACGCCCAGGAGCACTTCCGGTACTTCCGCACCGCCGACGGCACCGTCTACGCCCAACGCAACGGCCACCCCGTGGCCCGCCCGATCCGCTCCCAGGGCACCACCGGCAGCCACCGCCAGGAACTCATGGTCGGCCTGTTCAAGGACGGTTACGGCGTCTTCAACGGCACCGCGCTGAAAGAGGCACTGGACCTGATCGAAGCACTCGCCCTGTCCGAGGACGTCCAGCCGGTCCACATCCGCGTCGCGCCCGGGTTCGACGGCGCGACGTGGCTGGACCTCGGACGCAACGACGGGCAGTCGGTCCGTATCCACCCCACCGGATGGGACATCGCCATCCCCGACCCCCGCGAAGTGTGCTGGCGCCGCACCCAGCTCACCGGGGAACTCCCCCTGCCCGCCAAGGACACCAACAGCAAAGGCATCGACCTGCTGCTGAGACTGTGCAACTTCGCCACCGCCGAAACCGAATGCCTCGCCATCGCCTGGCTGATCGGCTGCCTCGGACCCTCCGTCCCGGTGCCGGCGCCGTTCCTCACCGGCCCGCAGGGCGCGGGCAAGTCCACTGGCGGGCGGATGCTCATCCGGATCATCGAGGGCATGAGCGGTGACCTGCGCCGCGCCCCGAAGGACGAGGAAAACCTGATCGCCGCGGTGGCGGCCGGGTGGGTCACCGCGCTGGACAACCTGAGCCACATGACCCCGGACCTGTCCGACGCCATGTGCTGCATCGTCACCGGCGCGGAGAACGTCAAGCGCGCACTGTTCACCGACGGGGACGTCTTCCGCGCCCGCTACCGCCGCCCCCTGCTGCTGACCGGCATCGACGTCGGCGTCATCCGCCCGGACCTGGCCGAGCGGCTGTTGCCGCTGCGGTTGGAGCGGCCCCGCGTGCGCCGTACCGAGGCGGAGTTGTGGGCGGAGTACGCGGAAGTCCTGCCCGTCGTCCTCGGGTCCCTGCTGGATCTGACGGTCAAGGTCCGGGCGGTGGACGTGGAGACGCCGACCGACCTGAGGATGGCGGACTTCGCCCACCTGTGTGCGCAGCTCGACGCCACGACCGGCCTCGGGGCCCTGCGCGCGTACCGGGCCAGCCTCGACGACCTCAACGACGACGTCATCGAAGGCGATCTCCTTGCGCAGACCGTCCTTATCCACGCCGAAAACCTCACCCCCGGCACCGAACAGCGGATGACCTCCACCGAGTGGCTTGCGTGCCTCAGCCGCCTCTACGCGGGCGAGGAACTGCGCTCCCTCCCGAAGGGCTGGCCGACGACCGGCAAAGTCCTCTCCGACCGCCTCAAGCGTCTACAGCCCACCCTCGCCGCCCGCGGCGTCCTCATCGACACCGGCCGCACCTTTGAGGGCCGCTACCTCGAAATGACTCGCCCCGCCGGCCCTGCCCCACCCGAGCAACAGCAGGCGTTCTGACCAGGCGCCCGGACAAGCAAGAGGAGCACCACGGGCGCGACGGCGCGGGTGCTCCTCTTGCTGTTCGGCCCACGGGCCGCCCAAAGGTCGCGCCGCGAAGCGGCCCCTTCTTCACGCCGTAAGGACCACCCCACAGACCACAGACACACCCTCCATTCGTTTCCTAAGAGGGAAGACGCTGCGTCATGTGCGTCATGCGGGCCGAAAACCCGGCTTCCACCTGCGGCAACGACCATGACGCAGACGGCGGGCCCTGCGTCATCCTGCGTCATCTGCGTCATGGGCCACGAGCCAGCAGAATCCGTCGCCGATGTTCGGGTGGTCCGGCGTGGCCGCTCGGGCGCGGTGCGGGCGTAGGCGTAGGAGCGCCAGTGCCAGCTGACGCACACCGTCTGCACGGACATCACCCCGCCGCGCGCGACACCCGATGACGCATCCCATGACGCAGGCATGACGCAGCCTCATGCCGCTGCGTCATGCAAACCCGCAGGTCAAAAGCCCGCATGACGCACATGACGCAATGACGCAGAAATCCGAACCTCGGACAGACGCGCACCGGACCGTTTCTCCCCCACGCCCCGCCCTGCCAGACACCGCCGCCAAGGAGTGCAATGCCTCGCCCCGAGATGCTCAAGCTCCCCGAACTGCTGGCTGAACTCGGCATAAGCCGCCCCGCCTTCTACCGCATGAGGGCACGCGGCCAAGCCCCCAAGCTCCTCAAGCTCCCGAACGGACAGATCCGCATCCGCCGAACCGACCTCGACGCCTGGCTCGCCCAGTGCGAGCAGCAGCTCACCGCCTGACCCACCCCGCCACATCCGAGGGGCCCGCCGTGCCGGCGGGCCCCTTTCCCATGGGAGACACGTGCTCACCTTCGACGTACGCATCTACTCGATCGAGACGCGCCGCGACCGGCCGAAGCCCTACCGGCTGCGGTGGCTGGTCGGCACCCGCAAGCACTCCAAGAGCTACACGCTCAAGGCTCAGGCCGACGGCCGCCGGTCGGAGCTGATGACGGCGCTGCGCAACCAGGACCAGTTCGACGAAGAAACGGGCTTGCCCGCCTCGGAGTTGAGGGCACGACACAGCGCGGTGACCTGGTACGAGCACGCGCGGACCTACATCGACCGCAAGTGGGACGCCGCCCCGGCCAAGTCCCGCAAGAGCTACGCCGACGCACTGGCCACCATCACCCCCGCCCTGGTGACGACCGCTCCGGGAGCTCCCGCCCCCGAACTGCTGCGACGCGCTCTGTACGGCTGGGCGTTCAACCGCAATCGCTGGTCGGAACAGCCCCCCGCGGAACTGGCGGCCGCCCTGCGCTGGGTGGAGAAGAACTCGGTGCCGATTTCCGCGCTGGAAGACGCGGCAACGCTGCGGCTGGCCCTGGACGCCCTCAGCCGGAAGACAGACGGCAGTCCTGCCGCCGCGAGCACGGCCCGCCGGAAGAAAGCGTGCCTGAGTGACGTGCTCAACATGGCGGCCGAAGCCGAGTATTTCCGCACCCCGGTAAGCCCGCTCAGCACCGTGAAATGGCGCGCTCCGAAGTCCGCGGAAGCAGTCGACCCCGAGGCCGTTCCGCACCCCGGGCAAGTGGACCTCCTGTTGCGGGCGGTAAGTCAGCAGGGTCCCCGCGGGGAGAAGTTGGAAGCGTTCTTCGGGTGCTTGTACTTCGCCGCCATGCGTCCCGCTGAGGCCGCCGCGCTGCGAGCCGAGCAATGCCACCTGCCGGCCAGCGGTTGGGGCTCTCTCGTGCTGCGTGGCGGCATCGTGCGGGTGGGCCGGAGTTGGACCGATGACGGCAGCGCGCACGAGCGGCGGCACCTCAAGGCGCGGGCCGTGCAGGACTCCCGCCCGGTGCCGATCCCCCCGCCGTTCGTGCGGCTGCTGCGGCACCACATCGAGTCGTACGGCACGGCGCCCGACGGCCGGCTGTTCCGCACCGAGCGGGGCGGGTTGTTGCAGGAGTCGGGCTACGGCGAGGTGTGGGCCCGGGCACGCCGCAGCGCGCTCGGAGAGGACGCGGCGGGTACCTCACGGCTGGCACGACGGCCTTACGACCTGCGGCATGCGGGCGTCTCCCTGTGGCTCAGCTCGGGAGTCGAGCCGATCGAGTGCGCACGCAGGGCAGGGCACTCCGTCGCTGTCCTCTTCCGTGTGTACGCCAAGGTGTTGGCGCAGTCGCAGGACCGGGCCAACCAGAAGATCGATGCGGCCTTGCAGGATTGGCGCGGTGGGGCGCCGTCCCCCGGGGGACGCCTGGGGGACACGCCCTGATCAGGGCGTGAGTCATCCCGAGACAGGGTGAGACAAAGCACCGAATTTCGATCACCGTTCGACCGCGCGTCCGGGGCATGAAAAAACCCTCTCCGATCCAGCATTGCTGCTGGTCAGAGAGGGTTTTCCCTGGGTGTGGCGGCACGTGGATTCGAACCACGGTAGGCTAAGCCGACGGATTTACAGTCCGCTCCCATTGGCCACTCGGGCATACCGCCATGGGACGCGCCGCGGACCGGCCTGGGGCCGGAGGTCGTGGCGACGGGGTAAACGATACCTGATGCAGAGGGGTGGTTCGCCACCGGATTGATCAGGGCATCGGGGGCGCGGGTGGCTAGGCTGGGCCGGTGGCGGTGCCGGGTCGGGCCGTCGCGGATGTGATCCAACCGGCGTACCGATGAACACAGTCAAGGAGCCCACTGAAGATGGCCGACTCCAGTTTCGACATCGTCTCGAAGGTCGAGCGGCAGGAGGTCGACAACGCCCTCAACCAGGCCGCCAAGGAGATCTCGCAGCGCTACGACTTCAAGAACGTCGGGGCGTCGATCTCGTGGTCGGGCGAGAAGATCCTCATGGAGGCGAACTCCGAGGAGCGCGTGAAGGCGATCATGGACGTCTTCGAGAGCAAGCTGGTCAAGCGCGGGATCTCGCTGAAGGCGCTGGACGCGGGCGAGCCGCAGCTGTCCGGCAAGGAGTACAAGATCTTCTCGACGATCGAGGAGGGCATCTCCCAGGAGAACGCCAAGAAGGTCGCGAAGATCATCCGGGACGAGGGTCCCAAGGGCGTCAAGGCGCAGGTGCAGGGCGACGAGCTGCGGGTCAGCTCCAAGAGCCGTGACGACCTGCAGGCGGTGCAGGCCCTGCTCAAGGGCAAGGACCTGGACTTCGCGCTCCAGTTCGTGAACTACCGCTGACCGCCGCCGGGGAAGCTCCCGGGGGGAAGAGGCCGGCTGGGCGCCCCCGCGCCCGGGCCGGCCTTCGGCCTGTCCGGGCGCAGCCGCCCCGCCGCTGGGCCCCCGGGGATCGCTACTCGCTCTCGTCCCGCAGCCGCTTCACGACTGCCAGCGCGTCGTCCACATGGCCGCCGATGTTGGTCATCGACGAGAAGGCGTGCCGGACGGTGCCGGTGCGGTCGATCACGAAGGTGATCCGGCCGGGGACCACGCCCAGCGTGGTGGCGCCGTACTGCTTGCGCACGGCGCGGTCGCGGTCGGACAGCAGGGTGAAGGGCAGTTCGTGGCGCCCGGCGAACTTCTCGTGCGAGTCGACCGTGTCGGAGCTGATGCCGATCACCTCGGCGCCGGCGTCGGTGAAGCTCTCGTAGCCGTCCCGGAAGCTGCACGCCTCGGCAGTGCAGCCGCGGGTGTTGTCCTTGGGGTAGAAGTACAGGACGACGACCTTCTCGCCCCACCGCTCGCTGAGCTTCACCGGCGCGCCCGACTGGTCGGGGAGGGTGAAGTCCGGTGCCTTGTCGCCGACTTGCAGGCTCATCGCGATCTCCTCGCTAGGGGCTGGACTTGGAGAGTACGGGCCGGAGGGCCCCTCTGTTCAGCACACGGAGCACGCGGAACACCCAGAACACCCAGAACGCCCTGCACACCCGCACGACTTGGAGCACACGGGGAGCCAGCACCCGGCATGGCATGGCACCGGGCGCGGCCCGAACGCGATGCGGTCAGCGCGTGGCGAAGGGCTGATCGGTCGGCACGATCTCCTTGCCCAGCGGCATCAGCGACAGCGGGATCAGCTTGAAGTTCGCGAAGCCGAACGGGATGCCGATGATGGTGATGCACAGGGCGATGCCGGTGACGATGTGGCCGAGCGCCAGCCACCAGCCGGCGAGGATCAGCCACAGCACGTTCCCGACGAAGGAGCCCGCTCCGGCGTCGCGCCGATCGACCGCGGTGTAACCGAAGGGCCACAGCGCGTAGATGCCGATGCGGAAAGCGGCGATACCGAACGGGATGCCGATGATGGTGATGCACAGGAGCGCCCCGGCCAGGAAGTAGCCCAGGCACATCCACAGCCCGCACAGCACGAGCCAGATCACGTTGAGGATCGTCTTCATCGATTGCGACCTGCCATCTCTTCCAGGCGCGTGATGCGCTCGGCCATCGGTGGGTGGGTCGAAAAGAGCTTGGAGGCGTCACCCGGACGGAACGGGTTGGCGATCATCAGGTGGCTGGTGGTCTCCAGCCGGGGCTCGGCTGCCAGGGGGCGCTGCTTGGTGCCCTCGTCGAGCTTGCGCAGGGCGGAGGCGAGGGCGAGCGGGTCGCCCGTGAGCCGGGCGCCGGAGGCGTCCGCCTCGTACTCCCGGGAGCGGGAGACGGCGAGCTGGATCAGGGCGGCGGCCAGCGGGCCGAGAATCATCAGCATGAGCACGCCGAGGATGCCGGGGCCCTCGTCGTCGTCGGAGCGGCCGATCGGGATCAGCCAGGCGAAGTTCGCCAGGAAGACGATGACGGAGGCGAGCGCGCCGGCCACCGAGGAGATGAGGATGTCCCGGTTGTACACGTGGCTCAGCTCGTGCCCGAGTACTCCGCGCAGCTCCCGCTCGTCGAGGATGCGCAGGATGCCTTCGGTGCAGCAGACCGCGGCGTTGCGCGGGTTGCGGCCGGTGGCGAACGCGTTCGGCGCGTCGGTGGGCGATATGTACAGCCGCGGCATCGGCTGCCGGGCGGTCGTCGAGAGCTCGCGGACGATCCGGTAGAGCCCCGGTGCCTCGAACTCGCTGACCTGGCGGGCGCGCATGGCCCGCAGGGCCAGCTTGTCGCTGTTCCAGTAGGCGTACGCGTTCGTGCCCAGGGCGATGACGAGCGCCACGATGAGCCCGGTCCGGCCGAAGAAGCTGCCGATGACCAGGATGAGTGCCGACAGGCCGCCGAGGAGTACGGCGGTCTTCAACCCGTTGTGCCGGCGGTGCACGTGCGCCCTCCAAAGTGTGGGACGGGGGACCTCCCCCTTCAGGAAAACCTCCCGTACGGGTCAACGCGACTCGGGCGCCGTTAGTTCCCTTGTGCGCACGTAGCGCTACCACCCTCAACGGCGCCGGAAGCCCGTCTCACCTGCGCCTCAGTCCGGCGCGCCGCCTCCCGTGGCGGCTCCACGCTCCCTCCGGACGGTCACAACAGCACCCCTTCGGCGTACCGCAGGACGATCTGCGGTGCCCCGGACAGCACCACCCCGGCGACCGCGGCGAGGGCGATGGCGGCGGCGAGCGCGAACGGGGTGCGGGCGGCCAGTGCGCCGCTCGCCCCGTCTGCCGTCCCCACCGTTCCCGCCATGCCCTGCTCCTGCCCGTTCTCCGTGCGTCCGAACAGCAAAGCCGTCCACCGCAGGTAGTACACGAGGGCGATCGCCACGTTGACGGCCATGATCACCGCGAGCCAGCCGTGCTGGGCGTCGACCGCCGTGGAGAACACGGCCACCTTCGCGAACAGGCCGATCACCCCGGGCGGCAGTCCGGCCAGGCACAGCAGGAAGAACGCGAGCGCGAGCGCGGCGGCGGGGCGGCGGCCGTACAGCCCTCGGTAGTCGGTCAGGCGCCCGGCGGGCGCGCTGCGGGTGACCAGGGCGGCGACCGCGAAGGCCCCGAGGTTCACCACCGCGTACATCAGGGCGTAGGCGACGGTGGTGCCGACGTGGTAGCCCGCCGGACGGCCGGCGGCCTCAGCGGCGAGCGGCACCAGCAGGTAGCCGGCCTGCCCGATCGAGGACCAGGCCAGCAGCCGTACGGCGCTGCGCTCGCTGTCGGGCCGCTGCCGGAGCGCGCCGACGTTGCCGACGGTCATGGTCAGCGCGGCGAGGACGCCCATCGCCGGGCCCCAGGTGTCGGCGTACGGGTGGAAGGCCAGCGTGGTGAGCAGGATGAGGCCGGAGAAGCCGGCCGCCTTGCCGACCACCGAGAGGTAGGCGGCCACCGGCAACGGGGCGCCGGCGTAGGTGTCGGGCACCCAGAAGTGGAAGGGCGCCACGGCCAGCTTGAAGGCGAAGCCGAGCAGGGTCAGGGCGGCGCCGGCCTTGCCGAGGGTGTGCAGCTGGCCGGGTTCGTGGCCGAGCGTGCGCCCGATCTGATCCAGGTACAGGGTGCCGGTGGTGGCGTACAGGAAGCTCACGCCGAGCAGGGACACGGCGGTGGCCGTCACCGAGGTCAGGAAGAACTTCAGCGCCGCCTCGCCGCCCAGCCGGTCGCCGCGGCGCAGCCCGACCAGGGCGAACGACGGCAGCGTGGTGACCTCCAGCGCGACGATCAGCGTGGCCAGGTCGCGCGAGGCGGGCAGCAGGGTGGCGCCGGCCGCCGAGGCCAGCAGCAGGAACCAGAACTCGCCGGCCGGCAGCTCCTCCTCGACCTCGGGTGCGGACAGCAGCGCGGTCAGCAGGGCGCCGCCGAGGACGAGCACCTGCACGACGAGCGTGAAGCGGTCGGCGGTGTAGGAGCAGCCGCCGCCGGTGAGGTCCGTGCGGCAGAAGGTGGCGTGGTGGCCGGCCCGCAGCGGGATCAGGGACACCAGCGCGAGGGCCAGCCCGGCGACGGTGAACCAGGCCAGCAGCTGCTTGCGGCGCGGCGGCAGGAAGAGGTCGGCGACCAGGAGCACCAGGGCCAGCGCGGCCGGGATCGCGGCGGGGGCGATCGCGGCCCAGTCGACGGACTCGGTCAGCGGTGCGGCCAGGGCCGGCACGGCGGCGTGCGCGGTGTGGGAGGCGGGGGCCGGGCCGTGCGCGGGGCTCAGGACGGCGATCGCGCCGAGGGAGGTCATCAGTTTCCTCCCAGCAGGGAGCGTACGGCCGGATCGGTGAGGCCGAGCAGGAGCGCGGGCCACAGCCCGGCGAGGACGGTCAGGGCGGCCAGCGGGGTCCACGCGGCGAACTCGTAGCCGTGCACGTCGGCCAGCACCGGCTTGGCCCGGGCGGTGTCGCGGTCGCCCATGCAGATCCGGCGGATGACGGTGAGCAGGTAGCCGGCCGTCAGGAGGGTCCCGAAGGCGGCGATCGCGGTGAAGGTGACGTACGTCGGGCGGCTGAGCCCGGCGCCGGGCCGGAAGGCGCCGAACATCGCCAGCATCTCGCCCCAGAAGCCGGCCAGGCCGGGCAGCCCGAGCGAGGCGACCGCGCCGAACGCCAGCAGCCCGCCCAGGCGCGGCGCGCGGCCGTAGAGGGCGGCGCCGGTGCGGCCGGCGAGCTGGTCGAGGTCGCTGGTGCCGTAGCGGTCCTTCAGGGCGCCGACGAGGAAGAAGAGCAGGCCGGTGATCAGGCCGTGGGCGACGTTCGCGAACAGGGCGCCGTTGACGCCGGTGCGGGTCATGGAGGCGATGCCGAGCAGCACGAATCCCATGTGGCCGACCGAGGAGTAGGCGATGAGCCGTTTGAGGTCGCCGCCGTTGCCCTGGCGGACCAGCGCGAGGCAGGCGAGCGAGCCGTAGATGATGCCGACGACCGCGAAGGCCGCCAGGTACGGCGCGAAGGTGCGCATCCCGCCGGGCGCGATCGGCAGCACCACCCGGACCAGTCCGTAGGTGCCCATCTTCAGCAGCACCCCGGCGAGCAGCACCGACCCCGCGGTGGGGGCGGCGGTGTGGGCGTCGGGCAGCCAGCTGTGCAGCGGCCACATCGGGGCCTTCACGGCCAGCCCGATGCCTATCGCGAGGACGGCCACCAGTTGCGTGGTGTGACTGAGGTGTGACCCGTTGTCAGAGGCGAGTGCCACCATGTCGAACGTGCCCGCCTTCACGCCCACGAGGAGCAGGCCGAGCAGCATGATCACGGAGCCGAGGAGGGTGTAGACGATGAAGCGCAGTGCGGAGCGTTCCCGGTCCGCGCCGCCCCAGCGGGCGATGAGGAAGTACATCGGGACCAGCACGGCCTCGAAGGCGAGGAAGAACAGGATCAGGTCGAGCACCGCGAAGCTGGCCAGCGTGCCGCCCTCGAGCAGCAGGAGCAGGGCCACGAAGGCCTTGGGGCTGGGGCCGTCCGGCATCTTGAAGTACGAGTACAGCGCGCACAGGAAGGTCAGCAGCGCGGTCAGCACGAGCAGGGGGAGCGAGATGCCGTCGACGCCGAGGTGGAGGTGGATCCTCAGCGCGGGGATCCAGTCCAGGTCGGTGGTGGCCTGCATCCTCGCCGGGTGGTCGTGGTCGAAGCCGGCGGCGAGCACGATCGCGAGCACCAGGACCGCGCCGGTGACGGTCACGCCGTGCCGCAGCACCGCCTGGTCCGGGCCGCGGCCGCGCAGGCCGGGCGGGGCCGGCAGCAGGGCGCCGGCCGAGCCGAGCAGCGGCAGGACGAGGATCGCCGCGAGGATGTACTGAAGGGCGGTGTCGTTCACTTCGGGCTCAGCCTCCGACGGCGACGAGGACGGCGAGGACGACCGCACCGGCCAGCAGCGCGCTGAGGTAGGTCTGGACGTTTCCGGTCTGGGCCTTGCGGACGGCCGCGCCGAGCAGGTTCGGGGCGCCCGCGGCGCCGCGTACCCAGGTCTCCACCACGTCCCGGTCCAGGAAGCGGACCAGCGAGGCGGCGGCCAGCACCGGCCGGACGAACAGCGCCGTGTAGGCCGCGTCGAGGCGGAAGCCGTGGGCAGCGGCGGAGTGCAGCGGGCCGAGCAGCAGCCGGCCCGGGTCGCCGGGGTCGTGGGCGGTGGCCACGTCCCCGTAGACCTCCTTGTGGCGGTCCTCGGCCTCGGCCTCGATCAGCGCCGGCTCGGAGTCGGCGTCGAGGTGGTCGGCCAGGGCGCTGCCCTCGGTGGGCGGCTCGGCGACGACCGCGCCGATCGGCACCGCCCGGCGGGTGGCGGCGACCGCCTTCCAGGCCCCGTAGGTGACCAGCACGCCCACCAGGGCGAGTCCGGTGCCGAGGACGGAGGTGACCAGGGTCGGGCCGAGCGGTCCGCCGCCGCCGAACCAGTCGGGCAGCTTGCGGTAGGTCAGCCCGCCGAAGGCGAGGGTGGGGATCGCGAGCACCCACAGCACGGCGGTCATCGTCACGGGCTGCCTGCCGTGGTCGGGCGCGTCCGGGCCGTTGCCGAGGAAGGCGAGCAGGAAGAGCCGGGTGGCGTAGGCACCGGTGAGGACGGCGGTGACCAGTCCGGCCACCAGTACGGTCCAGCCGACGGCCGACGGCACGTGCGCGGTGTCCCCGGCGGAGGCGTGCTCGGCGGCGCGCAGCACCGACTCCTTGGAGAAGAAGCCGGACAGCGGCGGCAGGGCGGCCAGCGCGGCCAGCGCGAGGCCCATGGTCCACATCGCGTCCGGCACCCGCTTGCGCAGCGCGCCGGTGCGGGACATCGCGGTCAGCGAGTTGGTGCCGGCCGCGTGGATGACCACGCCCGCGCCCAGGAAGAGCAGCCCCTTGAAGGCGCCGTGCGAGAGGAGGTGGAAGACGGCCGCGTCGCGGTTGCCGACGGCGAGCGCGCCGGCCATGTAGCCGAGCTGGCCGATCGTGGAGTAGGCGAGCACGCGTTTGATGTCGTCCTGGGCGAGCGCGGCCAGGCCGGAGCCGACCATCGTGACCGCGGACATCGCGGCCAGCACGGCGAGGGCGGCGGCCGAGGCGGTGAACACCGGCAGCAGCCTGGCCACCAGGTAGATGCCGGCGGCCACCATGGTGGCGGCGTGGATCAGCGCGGACACCGGGGTCGGACCGGCCATCGCGTCGGGCAGCCAGGTGTGCAGCGGGAACTGCGCGGACTTGCCGGCCACCCCGGCGAGCAGCAGCAGCGCGATCACCGTCGGGTGGTGCAGCCGCCCCTCCGCGGTGGCCTTCAGGATGCCGCTGATCCGGAAGGTGCCCGCGTCCGCGCCGAGCGCGAACACGCCGATCAGGAACGGGACGTCGCCGAGCTTCGTGACCAGGAACGCCTTGATCGACGCCGAGCGGGCGGCCTCGGTCTCCCAGTAGTGCCCGACCAGGAAGTACGAGCAGATGCCCATGACCTCCCAGCCGACCAGCAGCACCATGAGGTCGCCGGAGTAGACGACCAGGAACATGGCGGCGGTGAACAGCGAGACCACGGCCGCGTACGACGGGTAGCGCGGGTCGTCGCGCAGGTAGGAGACGGAGTAGATCTGCACGCAGGTGGCGACCAGGCCGACGAGCACCGCGATCAGGACGGAGAAGCCGTCCAGGTGCAGCGAGAGGTCGATCGGCACCGAGCCGGTGACGGTCAGCCGGTGGACGGCGTCGGTGGGCCGGCCGGTGCCCTGCCGGGCGGCGACGATCGCGGCGAGCACGAAGGAGGTCGCGGTGGGCAGCACGGCCAGCGGGCGGACGAAGCCGGGTGCGCGCCGGCCGAGCAGGAGTCCGGCGGCCGCGCCCAGGAAGGGCAGTGCGGGGACGAGCGCGGCAAGGGCGGTCAGGGTCACGCGGTGGCCTCTGCCTTCTCGTCGTGGCCGGAGGCGGCACCCGGTTCCGGTGGTCCGGGCAGCGCGAGGGGCTGCCCGGGGTCGGCCAGGCCGGTGAGCCGGTCGATGTCGGCGGTGCCGCGGTTGCGGTGGACCAGCAGCACGATCGCCAGGCCGATCCCGATCTCCGCGGCGGCGATGGTGATGGTGAAGAGGGTGAGTGCCTGCCCGGAGTGCAGGCGGTCGTGCAGCCAGGTGTCGAACGCCACGAGGTTGAGGTTGACGGCGTTGAGCATCAGCTCGACCGACATCAGGACGAGGATCGCGTTGCGCCGGGCCAGTACCCCGTACAGGCCGACGCAGAACAGCAGGGAGGCGAGGACGGCGGGGTAGACGAGATGCATCAGCGGTCCTTGCCGTGGGGGGCGGTGGAGCCGTCGGGGGCCGGGGGAAGGACGTCGGCCCTCCGTCGGGACAGCACGATCGCCCCGACCAGGGCGGCGAGCAGCAGCACCGACAGCGCCTCGAACGGCAGCACCCAGAAGCGGAAGAGGCTGCTGCCGGTGACCTTGGTGGCGCTCTGGCCGGTGCCGTGGTGGACGTCGATCCAGGTGCTGCGGAAGGCGTCGGCGACCACCCACACCAGGGTGCCCGCGGCGGCGAGGGCCACCGCGAGGGCGACCCAGCGGTTCTCGGAGTCGGCGTCCGGCGAGTGGCCGATCGGCGCCTTGGTGAGCATCAGGCCGAACAGCAGCAGGACGACGACCGAGCCGACGTAGATCAGTACCTGCACCCAGGCGATGAACTCGGCGGTCAGCAGCAGGTACTCGACGGCGATGCCGCCGAGGGCGACCACCAGCCACAGCGCGGCGTGCACGAGTTGCCGGGTGGTGACGGTGACGACGGCCGCGCCCAGGGTGGCGAGGCCGACCAGCAGGAAGGTGATCTCGACGCCGGTGGGCGACAGGAATCCCGGGTGGTGGGTGGCGGAGTGGATCACGCCTCGCCCTCCCCGGTCCCGCCCTCGGCATCGCCGGGGCGGGCCTGCTTCTCGGCCTCGGCCTGGGCCTGGGCCTGGGCGGCCTGCTTCTCCGCCGCCTTGCGGGCCGCAGCGATCTCCTTCGGCTCCTCCGCCGCCGGGTCGAGCGGGGGCGGCGCCGGCACCGTCCACATCCAGTCGCGCAGCTTGTCGCGCTCGTGGGTCAGGTCGAGGATGTCGGTCTCCGCGTACTCGAACTCCGGTGACCAGAACAGCGCGTCGAACGGGCACACCTCGATGCAGATGCCGCAGTACATGCACAGCGCGAAGTCGATGGCGAAGCGGTCCAGCACGTTGCGGCTGCGCTCGCGCCCGCCGGGCGCGGCCGGCGGCGACGTCTCCTTGTGCGAGTCGATGTAGATGCACCAGTCGGGGCACTCACGGGCGCACAGCATGCACACCGTGCAGTTCTCCTCGAACAGCGCGATCACCCCGCGGCTGCGGGGCGGCAGTTCGGGTTGCGTGTCGGGATAGCGGGCGGTGACGGACTTCCTGGTCATCGTCCGCAGCGTGACGGCCAGGCCCTTGGCCAGACCGGAGCCGGGAAGAGGCATGGCTTACGAGGTCACCACCTTGACGACGCCGGTCAGGGCGATCTGGACGAGGGAGATCGGGATCAGCACGGTCCAGGCGAACTTCATCAACTGGTCCTCGCGCAGCCGCGGGTAGCTCACCCGCAGCCAGATCACGATGAAGGCGAGCACCGCGGTCTTCAGCAGCGTCCACAGCCAGCCGACGCTGCCCGCCCACGGCCCGTGCCAGCCGCCGAGGAAGAGCACCGTGGTCAGCCCGCACAGCACGACGATCCCGGCGTACTCGGCGAGCAGGAACAGCGCGAAGCGCAGCCCGGTGTACTCGGTGTACGCGCCGAAGATGATCTCCGAGTCGGCCACCGGCATGTCGAACGGCGGCCGCTGCAACTCGGCCAGCCCCGCGGTGAAGAACACCAGGCCGCCCATGAGCTGCCACAGCGTCCACCACCAGTGGTACGACTCGACGATGCCCGGCAGCGACAGGGTGCCCGCGGCCATCGCCACCGACGCCGCGGCGAGCAGCATCGGCAGTTCGTACGCCATCAGCTGGGCCGCCGTGCGCAGGCCGCCGAGCAGCGAGAACTTGTTCGCCGACGCCCACCCGGCCATCAGCGAGCCGAGCACGCCGACACCCATCACGGCCAGCACGAAGAACAGCCCGGCGTCGACCGCCTCCCCGACGAAGCCGTGCGGCCCGACCGGGATGACGATCAGCACCAGCAGGTAGGGCAGCAGGGCGACGGCGGGCGCGAGCTGGAAGATGCGGCGGTCCGCGTCGGCCGGGACCACGTCCTCCTTCTGCGCGAACTTCACTCCGTCGGCAACGAGTTGGGCCCAGCCGTGGAAGCCGCCGGCGTACATCGGACCGAGCCGGCCCTGCATGTGCGCCATCACCTTGTGCTCGGTCTGCCCGACCAGCAGCGGGAGGACCAGGAACGCGACGAGGACGGCGACCAGCCGCAGGACGACGTGGAGCGTGTCGTTCACGGGGTACGGCCTCCTTCGTCGTCGGTGGGCGGTTCGTCAGGGGCGGGCGGCTGCTCCGCGGGCGGCTGCTCCTCCGGTGCCGGAGCGGCCGGCGGCCGGGCCGGTTTCTGCCAGGGCGCGTCCGGCGCGGCGGCCCGGCGCGGCGGGGTCTGGCTCGCCGAGCCCTCGCTCGCGCCGCGGGTCCGGCGGGCCGGCCGCTCCCCCGCACCGGCCGCACCGGCGCCCCCACCCGCGCCCGCGCGGCGCGCCGGGCGGGCCGGGGCCGGCGGGAGCTGGCCCTTCATCGGGCCCCAGTCGTTCGGGTCCGGCACCCCGGGCGGCTGCATCTGGCGCCGCTTCGGGCCGCCGTCGTGCGACTCGCCCGGCTCTTTCGCGCCCGGCCACGCCTTGACCACCCGCGCGGCCAGCACGAAGTCCTTGCGCAGCGGGTGGCCCTCGAACTCGTCGGGCAGCAGCAGCGGGGCCATCCCCGGGTGCCCGGTGAAGGCGATGCCGAACATCTCGTGCGTCTCGCGCTCGTGCCAGTCGGCGCCGCCGTACACGCCGGTGGCGGTGGCGAGTTCGGCGGCCTCGTGCGGCACGGTGGTCCGCACCAGCAGCCGCCCGACGCCGCCGTCGAGCCGTACGACGTGGGCGCACACCTGGAAGCCGGTGCCGGGTTCGTCCACGGCGCTGAGCCAGTCGAAGAAGGTGCAGCCGAGCACGTCGCGGGCCGTGGTCAGGGCCGCCACCCACCCGTCGGGCGGTACGTCGACGGTCAGCAGGCCGTACGCCTCCTCGGCGGTGGCGCCCTCGCCGAAGACCTCGGCCGCCCCCTCGGGCAGCCGCTCGAACCCGCTCACCGCTCCCCCGCCTCCGGTCCGCCCGCGGGCGGCTCGCCCCCGGGCGGGGGCGGCGGGGTGACGAGGCCGCTGGTCAGCGCGGCGGCCGACGGCCGTGCGGAACCGTACCGCTCGCTGAGCGTCTCCCGGGCGATCTTCTCCTGGAGCTTGAGGATGCCCTGGAGCAGCGCCTCGGGGCGGGGCGGGCAGCCGGGCACGTAGACGTCGACCGGGATGACCTGGTCCACGCCCTTCGTCACGGAGTAGGAGTCCCAGTACGGGCCGCCGCAGTTGGAGCAGGCGCCGAAGGAGATGACGTACTTCGGCTCGGGCATCTGCTCGTAGAGCCGCTTCACCGCCGGCGCCATCTTGTCGGTGACGGTGCCGGACACCACCATCAGGTCGGCCTGGCGTGGGCCGGGCGCGAACGGGATCACGCCGAGCCGGATGAAGTCGTGCCGGGCCATGGACGCGGCGATGAACTCGATCGCGCAGCAGGCCAGCCCGAAGTTGAACACCCACAGGCTGTAGCGGCGGCCCCAGTTGAGCACGACCTTCATCGGCTCGGGGGCGAGCCGGGCCAGCGGGCCGAGCCGGCGGGGCTCGGGCAGGGTCACGTCCATTCGAGTACGCCCTTCTTCCACGCGTAGAGCAGTCCGATCGCGAGGAAGCCGAGGAACACGAACATCTCGACCAGCGTGGTGCCGCCGAAGCCGTGCGCGGCGAAGACCGTCGCCCAGGGGAAGAGGAAGATCGCGTCCACCGCGAAGATCACGTAGAGGAACGCGTACACGTAGTAGCGGATCTGGGTGTGCGCCCAGTCCTCGCCGACCGGGTCGACGCCGCACTCGTAGGTGAGCAGCTTCTCCTGCGTCGGCACGTCCGGCCGCAGCAGCCGCCCGGCCGTGAACGAGACCGTCACGAAGAGCACGCCGACGACAGCGACCAGCCCGACGACCGAGTAGCCGTGGAAGTAGTCCACGTCCGTCCGCCCCTCGTTCACTCGTTGACCAGCGGTGTCCAGCGATCCGAAGGATCTTTAGACGATTTATACGGAGGGAGTCTAGGCCCTGGCTTCACGACGGGACGCAGCCGTCCATGGATGGGCCGCACGGGACCCGGACGAGCCCGGGGGCCGACCCGGGGCGGACCCGGACGAGCCACGGCGAAAGCCCCGGCGGACACCGGACGACCTCTTTCGGGGGACAGCGGGCGCCGGCGGGGACAGGGGGGATAACCCCACCACGCGCCGGAGCGTGCACCCCATGGCGCGAGCCCCCGCCGGGACGGCAGGCTTGGCCCATGGACACCTCGCCCACCCCGCACGGTCCCGCCACGTCCTCGTCCGAGCCGCTGCCCCGTCCCCGGTTCGCCTTCGACGCCGTGACGTGGAAGGAGATCGCGAACCTCCTGCTGAACTTCCCCATGGCCCTGGTCGGCTTCATCTACGTGGTGACCACCCTCACGCTGGGCGCCGGCCTGTCGGTGACGGTGATCGGGTTGCCGCTGCTGGCGTTCGGCCTGGTGGGATGCCGTCTGCTGGGCAAGGTGGAGCGGAGGCGGGCCCGCGCGCTGCTCGGGCTGCACGTGGACGAGCCGCGGCCGTTGCGGCGCGAGACGCTGGGCGGGTTCCTGCCCTGGCTGTGGGCGACCCTGAAGGACCCGGTCGCCTGGCGGCACGCGCTCTACCTCGCGATCCGGCTGCCGTGGGGCATCGTCACCTTCACGGTGACGCTGACCTCGCTGTTCGTGCTGTGGCCGGTGCTGCCGTTCCTGGCCCGGGGGATGTCGGCGGTGGACCGGGCGCTGGTGCGCGGGCTGCTGCAGCCGTCCGACGAGCTGGAGCGGCGGATCGCGGAGCTGGAGTCCGACCGCGGGGTGGTCTTCGACACCGCGGCGGCCGACCTCCGGCGGATCGAGCGCGACCTGCACGACGGCGCGCAGGCCCGGCTGGTCGCCCTGGCGATGGGCCTGGGCCTGGCCAAGGAGAAGCTGCTGGAGGACCCCGAGGCCGCGGCGAAGATGGTCGGCGAGGCGCACGGCGAGGTGAAGGTCGCCCTCCAGGAGCTGCGCGACCTCGCCCGCGGCATCCACCCGGCGATCCTCACCGACCGCGGCCTGGACGCCGCGCTGTCCTCGGTCGCGACCCGCTGCACCGTCCCGGTCGCGGTCACGGTGGATCTGGTGGCGCGGCCCGCCGAGGCGATCGAGGGCATCGCCTACTTCACCGTCTCCGAGCTCCTCCAGAACGTCAGCAAGCACAGCCGGGCCCGTACGGCCTCGGTGGACGTGTGGCGCTCGGAGGACCGGCTGATGATCCAGGTGCGCGACGACGGGCAGGGCGGCGCGGACGTCTCCGGCGGGTCCGGGCTGGCCGGGCTCGCGGAGCGGCTGGACTCCGTCGACGGGCTGTTCGTGGTGGCCTCGCCGGTGGGCGGGCCGACCGTGGTGACGGCCGAACTGCCTTGGCGGGACCGGGAGTTCCGCCGGCAGGGCGCGACCCGCTGAGCCGGGTCGCCGGGCGGGACCCGGGATAGTGCCGCCGGCGGGGGTAGGGAAATCCCCACCCCCAAGACGCCGATCCGCACCATGGGCCCCCGCCCCCCGTTCGTCCAGTCTGTTGGTACGACCAGCAGTACCGAAAGGACGGTCCCGACCATGGCGTACGGCATCCAGGCAGCCCGGCGCGAGCACCGGCTGCCCACCGCGCTGCGCGCGCCCCTCGAGGCGCGCACCTGGCGGGAGCTGGCCTACCTCCTGCTGAACCTCCCGATGGGCATCGTCGGGTTCGTGTGGACGGTGACGATGCTGTCGCTGGGCGCCGGGCTGCTGATCACCTTCATCGGGCTGCCGGTCCTGGTGCTGGCCCTCGGCGGCTGCCGGGCGATCGGCTACGCCGAGCGCGCCCGGGCCCGCTCCCTGCTGTGGCTGGACGTCGAGGAGCCCGGCCCGGTGCGCACCAAGTCGCGCGGGTTCTTCCCGTGGCTGGGCGGCCAGCTCGGCAGCGGGGTCAACTGGCGGCACGCGATCTACTGCCTGCTGCACCTGCCCTGGGGCGTCTTCACCTTCTGCGTGTCCCTCACCTTCTTCAGCTACGGCTGGGGGCTGCTGACCTACCCGCTGTGGCGGTGGATCTTCCCGGTCTACTTCAACCAGCAGGGCATCCAGATCTACGGGAACGGCAACGGCCTCAACGGCCAGCACGGCTGGTGGCTGCACACGCCCCTGGACATGCTGCTGTGCGTGACGGTCGGGGTGACGATGGTCCTGCTGCTGCCGTGGGTGGTGCGGGGCATGGCGCACATCGACCGGATGCTCGTCAGCGGGCTGCTGGGCCCGTCCACGCTGGCCGACCGCGTCACCGAGCTGGAGTCGGACCGCGGCGCGGTGGTGGACACCGCGGCGGCGGACCTGCGCCGGATCGAGCGGGACCTGCACGACGGCGCGCAGGCGCGGCTGGTGGCGCTCGCCATGGACCTGGGGATGGCCAAGGAGAAGCTGCTGGAGGACCCGGCGGTGGGTGCCGCGATGGTGGAGGAGGCGCACGGCGAGGTGAAGGTCGCCCTCCAGGAGCTGCGCGACCTCGCCCGCGGCATCCACCCGGCGATCCTCACCGACCGCGGCCTGGGCCCGTCGCTCTCGGCGGTCGCGGCGCGCTGCACCGTCCCGGTCTCCGTCACCGTGGACCTGCCGGCCCGCCCGGTGCCGGCGATCGAGGGCATCGCCTACTTCACCGTCTCCGAACTCCTGCAGAACGTCAGCAAGCACAGCGGCGCCTCGCGTGCTGCCGTCGACGTCTGGCAGACCGGGGACCGTCTCATGCTGCACGTCTACGACAACGGGCGCGGGGGCGCGGCGGTCGACGCGGGCTCGGGCCTGGCCGGGCTGTCCGAGCGCCTCGACTCCGTGGACGGGGTCCTGGTGGTGGACTCGCCGATGGGCGGCCCGACCCGGATCGCCGCCGAGCTGCCGTGGCGGGTGTGAGCGGCGCTGCCGTGCCGGGTGCGGGCGGCGCTGCGGAGTTGCGTGGGGGCGGCGCTGCGGAGGCGCGCGTGGGCGGCCTGAGCGCCGTCGCCCCCGGAATCACACCGATCCCACGCGTCCCTCCATGTCGCCGCGCGGGACTTGCTGGGAAGCTGGACGGATGACCAACGACTTCCCCGCCGGGCTGGCCCTGCGTTCCCCGCGTGTCGACGACCACGCACGGGTGCTCGCCGTACTCGACCAGTGGTGGGGAGGGCTGGGCGGGGAGACCGGGTCCCGGGAACGGGCGCTGCTGCTGCCGCGGTTGTACTTCCAGCACTTCACCGGCACCAGCCGGCTCGCGGAGCGCCCCAGCGGTGACCTCGCGGCGTTCCTGATCGGATTCTTCTCCCAGGACCAGCCCGAGGTCGCCTACATCCACTTCGCCGGCGTCGACCCCGCCCTGCACGGCCGCGGTATCGCCACCGCCCTCTACCGGCGCTTCTTCGCCCTCGCCCGGGGCGAGGGACGGCACCGCGTGCTCGCCATCACCAGCCCGAGCAACTCCGCGTCCCGCGCGTTCCACACCCGGATCGGCTTCACCGAACTCCCCGGCGCCCCCGAGGCCCCGCCCTCGGTCCAGCCCGACTACGACGGCCCCGGCCTCGACCGCGTCGTCTTCAGCATCGATCTGCCGGCGGACGGGTAGCGGCTGCGGGCCGCCGCGAGGTGCCGCCGCCCCGCGTCGAGGCCGTCCGCCGCTGACCCGCGTCGCCGCGGGCCGCCGCGTACTCCTGCCGCGTGATCGCCGTGACGTCGACCGCCCCGCCGTGCGCGGGCACGGTGGTGCGGCGGTCGAAGGCCATGCCCAGCTTGGTCATCACGTGCCGGGACGCGTGGTTGTCCGGGTGGCAGATGCTCACGATCCGGTCCAGCCGTACCTCGTCGAAGCCGAAAGCCATCACCGCGCGCGCCGCCTCGGTGGCGTAGCCGTGTCCCCAGTGCGCGCGGCCCAGCCGCCAGCCGATCTCCACCGCGGGCAGGATCTCCGGCAGGAAGTTCGGCACCGTGATGCCGACCCAGCCGACCAGTTCGCCACTGCCGACGAGCTCGGTGGCGAACAGGCCGTAGCCGCGGTCGGCCCAGTTCTGCCGCAGCAGCGCGAAGCTCGCGGTCACCTGCGCCCGGTCGCGGGTCGACCCGTCGCGGATGAACCGCATCACCTCCGGGTCGGAATCGAGGGCGACCAGCGCCTCCAGGTCCTCGTCCCGCCACATCCTCAAGCGCAGCCGCTCCGTGACCAGTTCCATCGCGCCGACCCCCGGTTCGCTCGTCGTCCGGTGCGCCCGCCCCGCCACGACGCGGGGCCGCACGACCGCCGAGGCTACGCCACGGGGGCCGCACGACGCCGAGGCTACGCCACCCGCAGCAGGACCTTGCCGGTGCTGCGCCCCGCCGCCAAGGCGTCATGGGCCTGGGCGGCGTCGGCGAGCGGGAGGACCGCGGAGACGTCCTGGCGGATCGCGCCGGAGGCGAGCAGCGAGAGGGCGGACAGGGCGTGCGCGCGGACCGTGGCGGGGGCCCGGCGGGCGAGGTCACCGATGTTGTAGCCGGTCAGCGAGCGGTTGTTCTTCCACAGCGGCAGGAGCGGGAGGGTGAGGTCGGGGTGGCGGGCGGCCTCGCCGTAGAGGGCGAGGCGGCCGAAGGGGGCGAGCAGCGGGAGGGAGGCCAGTCGGGTCGGGCCGCCGATCGGGTCGAGCACGACGTCGACCTCCGGGACCGCATCGGCGAATTCGTCGCGCTGGTGGAGGGCGTCGTAGCCGAAGCGCTTGGCGTACTCGGCCTTGGCGGGCGAGCCGACCGTGCCGTAGACGGCGGCGGCGCCCAGCGCGCGGGCGATCTGGGCGGCGGCCGAGCCGACCCCGCCGGCGGCGGCGTGGATCAGCACGGTGTCGCCCGCGGTGAGCCGGGCCGCGCCGGCCAGCACCCCGTAGGCGGTGGTGAGGGTGAGGCCGGCGCCGCCGCCGTCGCGCAGCGATAGCCCGTCGAGCGGGAAGGCGAAGTCGGCCGGGGCCAGGGCGTACTCGGCGTAGCCGCCGCCGTCGGGGAGGTAGGCGGCGACCGGGTCGCCGGCCGCGAGGCCGGTGACGCCCGGTCCGACGCCGGCCACCTCGCCGGACACCTCGAGCCCGGGCACGGCGGTGCCGTCCGGCGCCCCGAAGTCGCCGAGCCGGTGCTGCACCTCGCCGTAGTTCACTCCCGCGTACGCGACCCGGATCAGTACGTGGCCGGGGCCTGGCACGGGAGCCGGCAGCTCCACTGGTTTCAGCACCTCAGGACCGCCGATGACGTCGAAGCCGACCGCGCGCACACGTTCTCCTCTCCTGGGGTCCGCCCGCAGGGCGGCCGCCACTGATCGCCGGGCGCAACCTTGCCCACCCCGCACCGTATTCCTCATCGGGGCACTGATGCTGGGATGCTGGGGGAGTCGGTTCGGACGGGGGAAGCTGGAGACCGTGGAGGACAGGGTGCGGGTCGTCATCGCCGAGGATTCGGTACTGCTCAGGGAGGGACTCACCCGGCTGCTCACCGACCGGGGCCACGACGTGGTCGCGGGGGTCGGCGACGCCGAGGAACTGATCAAGGCGGTACGTGCACTGGCCGACCAGGGGGCGCCCCCCGACGTGGTCGTGGCGGACGTGCGGATGCCCCCGACGCACACCGACGAGGGAGTGCGCGCGGCCGTGCAATTGCGCAGGGACCACCCCGGCGTCGGGGTGCTGGTGCTGTCGCAGTACGTCGAGGAGCAGTACGCGACGGAGCTGCTGGCCGGCAGCAGCCGCGGGGTGGGCTACCTGCTCAAGGACCGGGTCGCCGAGGTCCGCGAGTTCGTGGACGCCGTGGTCCGGGTCGCCGAGGGCGGTACCGCGCTGGACCCGGAGGTGGTGGCGCAGCTGCTGGGCCGCAGCCGGAAGCAGGACGTCCTGGCCGGGCTGACCCCGCGCGAGCGCGAGGTGCTGGGCCTGATGGCCGAGGGCCGGACGAACTCGGCGGTGGCCAAGCAGCTCGTGGTGAGCGACGGCGCCGTGGAGAAGCACGTGAGCAACATCTTCCTGAAGCTCGGCCTCGCGCCGAGCCAGGGCGATCACCGCAGGGTGCTGGCGGTGCTGACCTACCTGAACTCGTGAATTGCTGACACGCTGTCTCACAAGAGAGCCGGACGGGTGGTGGCCCGCGCGACCCCCCGCCCGGCTCCGAGATGCCGGGACGTACCGGGAAGGCGACCCTTACCGACGTACCATGACCGGTGAGCCGTGCCGCCTCGAAGGAGGTCCGTTCAGTGACCAGCCAGGTCAGCAGCCCCATCAACGAGGAACACGAGGGCCCCGCGCCCTCTCTCGGCGCCCCGGTCGGGGCGCTCGGGGAGCAACGCACCAGCGGTAAGCAGACGCGTCGACTCGATCGGGTCATCATCCGGTTCGCCGGTGACTCGGGCGACGGGATGCAGCTCACCGGCGATCGCTTCACCTCCGAGACCGCGTCATTCGGGAACGACCTGTCCACGCTGCCGAACTTCCCGGCCGAGATCCGGGCGCCCGCAGGGACCCTGCCGGGGGTCTCCTCTTTCCAGCTGCACTTCGCCGACCACGACATCCTCACCCCCGGTGACGCGCCCGACGTGCTGGTGGCCATGAACCCGGCCGCCCTGAAGGCCAACCTGGCCGACGTGCCGCGCGGCGGGGAGATCATCGTCAACACCGACGAGTTCACCAAGCGCGCGATGGCCAAGGTCGGCTACGGCGCCAACCCGCTGGAGGACGGCTCCCTGGAGGCGTACGCGGTGCACCCGGTGCCGCTGACCACGCTGACCCTGGAAGCGCTCAAGGACAGCGGTCTGGCCCGCAAGGACGCCGAGCGGGCGAAGAACATGTTCGCGCTCGGCCTGCTGTCCTGGATGTACCACCGCCCGACCGAGGGCACCGAGTCCTTCCTGCGGAAGAAGTTCGCGAAGAAGCCGGACATCGCCGAGGCCAACGTCGCGGCCTTCCGCGCGGGCTGGAACTTCGGCGAGACCACCGAGGACTTCGCGGTCTCCTACGAGGTCGCGCCCGCCACCAGCGCCTTCCCGGCCGGCACCTACCGCAACATCTCCGGGAACCTCGCGCTCGCCTACGGCCTGATCGCGTCCTCCAGCCGCAGCGGGCTGCCGCTGTTCCTCGGCTCCTACCCGATCACCCCGGCCTCGGACATCCTGCACGAGCTGAGCCGGCACAAGAACTTCGGCGTGCGGACCTTCCAGGCCGAGGACGAGATCGCCGCGATCGGGGCGGCGCTGGGCGCCGCGTTCGGCGGCTCGCTGGCGGTCACCACCACCTCCGGGCCGGGCGTGGCGCTGAAGTCCGAGACCATCGGGCTGGCGGTGTCGCTTGAGCTGCCCCTGCTGGTCGTCGACATCCAGCGCGGCGGCCCGTCGACCGGCATGCCGACCAAGACCGAGCAGGCCGACCTGCTCCAGGCGATGTACGGGCGCAACGGCGAGGCACCGGTGCCGATCGTGGCCCCGGCCACCCCGGCGGAGTGCTTCACCGCGGCACTGGAGGCGGCCAGGATCGCGGTCGCCTACCGCACCCCGGTGATGCTGCTGTCCGACGGCTACCTCGCCAACGGCTCCGAACCGTGGCGCGTCCCGGACGTCGACGAACTCCCGGACCTGCACGTCGAGTTCGCCTCCGGCCCGAACCACACCGCGGCCGACGGCACCGAGACGTTCTGGCCCTACCTGCGCGACCCCGAGACGCTGGCCCGCCCCTGGGCCGTCCCCGGCACGCCGGGCCTGGAGCACCGCATCGGCGGCATCGAGAAGCAGGACGGCACCGGGAACATCTCCTACGACCCGGCCAACCACGACTTCATGGTCCGCACCCGCCAGGCGAAGATCGACGGCATCACGGTGCCCGACATCGAGGTCGACGACCCCAGCGGCGCCGCCCGCACCCTGGTGCTCGGCTGGGGCTCGACGTACGGGCCGATCACGGCCGCGGTGCGCCGGATCCGCCGTGAAGGCGGCCTGGTGGCGCAGGCCCACCTGCGCCACCTCAACCCCTTCCCCGCCAACCTCGGCTCCGTCCTCGCCGGATACGACAAGGTGCTGGTGCCGGAGATGAACCTCGGCCAGCTCGCCCACCTGATCCGGGCGAAGTACCTCGTCGACGCCCGGTCGTACACCCAGGTGACCGGGCTGCCGTTCAAGGCCGAGCAGTTGGCGCAGGCGATCGCTAAGGAGAACGCGGATGTCTGAGGCGGTTGCCTCCCCCCTTGCCTCCTCGACGGCACTGTCCCTGGTGCCCAAGGCCGTCGGCGTGCAGAGCATGAAGGACTTCAAGTCGGATCAGGAGGTGCGCTGGTGCCCCGGCTGCGGTGACTACGCGATCCTCGCCGCCGTCCAGTCCTTCATGCCGGAGCTCGGCCTGGCCCGGGAGAACGTCGTCTTCGTCTCCGGGATCGGCTGCTCCTCCCGCTTCCCGTACTACATGAACACCTACGGGATGCACTCCATCCACGGCCGCGCCCCGGCCATCGCCACCGGCCTGGCCGCCTCCCGCCGGGACCTGAGCGTGTGGGTGGTCACCGGCGACGGCGACGCGCTGTCCATCGGCGGCAACCACCTCATCCACGCGCTGCGGCGCAACGTGAACCTCAAGATCCTGCTCTTCAACAACCGGATCTACGGCCTCACCAAGGGCCAGTACTCCCCGACCTCCGAGGTCGGGAAGATCACCAAGTCCACGCCGATGGGCTCCCTGGACGCGCCCTTCAACCCGCTGTCGCTGGCGATCGGCGCGGAGGCCTCCTTCGTCGCCCGCACCATCGACTCCGACCGCAAGCACCTCCAGTCGGTGCTGCGCGCCGCGGCGGCCCACGAGGGCACCGCGCTCGTCGAGATCTACCAGAACTGCAACATCTTCAACGACGGGGCGTTCGACGTCCTCAAGGACAAGAGCACCGCCGAGAGCGCCCTGATCCGGCTGGAGCACGGCGCGCCGATCCGCTTCGGCCCGGAGGGAGCCGCCCGCGGCGTCGTCCGCGACCCCCGCACCGGCGACCTCGCGGTCGTGGACGTCACCCCGGAGAACGAGGCGGACCTCCTCGTCCACGACGCGCACTCCCCCTCCCCCACCCACGCCTTCGCCCTCTCCCGCCTCACCGACGGGACCGCTTTCGGCGCGGGCGCGGCCACCCCGATGGGCGTCTTCCGCGACGTCGCCCGTCCTGTCTACGAGACAGACATGGCCGAGCAGCTGGAGAGCGCGGTCACCCGCCAGGGCCAGGGCGACCTCGCGAAGCTCCTCGCCGGCAACGACACGTGGACGGTCGTCGGCTGACCCACCCGGCTGCCCCGTCCTGTCCGGTCGAGGGACCACCTGCCGGTGGTGGGTTGCTCGCGCAGTTCCTCGCCCCTTGGTGGTTGCCCTCCTTTCACGGAGGGAGGCGCACACACCAGGGGCGCGGGGAACTGCGCGAGCAACCACCGCCGGACCGCAAGGTCCCGTAGCAACAGGACGGGGCACCCCGGCGGGTCCGGGGCAGCCCGGCGGGTCAGGGCGCCGTGTCGTACGCGACCTGCGCGGCCAGCACGGCCCCCACGTTCCGCTCCGTCCACTCGGCGAGAGCGCACACCTTCTCCGCCGCCTGCACCCCCAAGGGCGTGAGGTCGTAGTCGACGTGCGGCGGAATCACCGGGCGGGCCCGGCGCCGTATGAACCCGTCCCGCTCCAGCACCCGCAACGTCTGCGCGAGCATCTTCTCGCTGACCCCGCCCACCCTGCGGCGCAACTCGCTGAAGCGCAGCGTCCCCGCCGCGGACAGTTCGGTGAGGACGAGGACACCCCAGGTGCTGGTGACGTGTTCGAGGATGGTCCGCTCCGGGCAGCCCCTCCTGCGCTCTTCACTTACCTTCATGGATGTACCGTACTTCAAGGTGGGTACTTTCCCAGGGTTAGTGTTCGCGTTACGGTGACGAGGAAGCCGAACCGGCGGGCAGAACACCGCAGAACGGGAGCAATACCATGAGTATCGTCGTCACCGGAGCCACCGGGCACCTGGGCCGGCTCGTCATCGCGGATCTGCTGGAGCGCGGGGTGGGGGCGGGGGAGATCGCCGCGGTCGTACGCGACGAGGGCAAGGCCGCCGACCTGGCCGCCAAGGGCGTGGAGCTGCGGATCGCGGACTACGACCGGCCGGAGAGCCTGAAGGGGGCGTTCCGGGCCGGCGAGCGCGTGCTGTTCGTGTCGGGCAACGAGCCCGGCAAGCGGCTGCCGCAGCACGCCGCCGTGATCGACGCCGCACGCGAGGCGCGGGTCGGCCTGCTCGCCTACACCAGCATTCTGGGCGGCCAGGGGGCCGACATGGCACTGGCCGAGGAGCACAAGGTCACGGAGCGGCAGATCTTCGCCGCGGACCTGCCGTACACCCTGCTGCGCAACGGCTGGTACACCGAGGTGTACACCGGCAATCTCGCCCCGGTGCTGGAGCACGGCGCCGTGGTGGCCAGCGCGGGCGACGGCCGGGTGGCCTCGGCGGCGCGGGCGGACTACGCCGCCGCGGCGGCGGTGGTGCTCACCGGCGAGGGCCACGAGAACAAGGCGTACGAGCTGAGCGGCGACACCGCGTGGAGCTTCGCGGAGTACGCGGCGGCGGTCTCGGAGGCGACCGGCCGGGAGATCGCGTACCAGAACGTCCCGTCCGAGCGGCACCTGGAGATCCTGGTCGGCGCGGGCATCCCGGCGGCGTTCGCCGAGATCCTGGTCGACGTCGACCGCGGGATCGGGCGCGGCCTGCTCGCCGGCACCAGCGGGGAGCTGTCCCGGCTGATCGGCCGTCCGACGACCCCGATGCCGGACTCGGTGGCCGCCGCGCTCAAGGGCTGACCCCTCCCCCGACCCTGTCCCGCTCGCTCCCGGCCGGGCCTGTCATGACCACAGTGCGATATGGCCATGACAGGCCGAACCGCCGCCCGCTACCTTCTCACTGCGGTGGACAGCAGGAGGGGCGATCATGGGCGAGCAGCGGGCAGGGCTGGGCTACGGGTTCGCGGCCTACGGACTGTGGGGCCTGTTCCCGCTGTTCTGGCCGCTGCTGGAGCCGGCCGGGGCACTGGAGATCCTGGCCCACCGCATGGTGTGGTCGCTGGTGGTGGCCGCGCTGATCCTGCTGGTGCTGCGCCGCTGGGCATGGGTCACCGTGCTGGTCCGGCAGCCGAAGCGGCTGGCCCTGGTGGCGGCCGCCGCGACCGCGGTGACGATCAACTGGGGCGTCTACATCTGGGCGGTCAACTCCGATCACGTGGTGGAGGGTTCGCTCGGCTACTTCATCAACCCGCTGGTCACCATCGCGCTGGGCGTGCTGGTGCTGCACGAACGCCTGCGGCCGGTGCAGTGGGCGGCGGTCGGCATCGGCTGCGTCGCGGTGGTCGTCCTGACCGTCGGGTACGGGCGGCTGCCGTGGATCGCGCTGACCCTCGCGTTCTCCTTCGGCGGCTACGGGCTGATCAAGAAGAAGCTCGCGATGAACGGGCTCGAGTCGCTCGCCGCCGAGGCCGGCGTGCAGTTCGTGCCCGCGCTGGTCTTCCTGCTGGTGCTGGGCGCCCGGGGCCGGTCGACCTTCACCGGGCACGGCGCCGGGCACGCCGGCCTGCTCGCCACCTGCGGCCTGGTCACCGCGATACCGCTGATCCTCTTCGGGATGGCCGCCACCCGGCTGCCGCTGTCGACGATCGGCCTGATGCAGTACCTCACCCCCGTCTTCCAGTTCCTGATCGGGGTGCTGCACTTCCACGAGACGATGCCGGCGGACCGCTGGGCCGGGTTCTTCCTGGTCTGGGCCGCGCTCGGCGTCCTTACCGGGGACGCTCTGCGCACCGCGCGCCGCGGCCGGCTCGACCTGGCCGCGGCGCGGCGGGCGGCGGCGTCGGCGCCTCCACTGCCCCCCGCCGGCCAGTCCCCCGACCACGAGCCGGTCGAGGGCTGAGGGCAGGCGCTCGTCACGCCGTGACGTCGCGCGAGGTGAACCGGGCCCAGGCGGCCGAGCCGAAGACCGCCGCGTAGAGCGCCTGGAGACCCAGGTTCTTCCCGATGGCGTCCCAGGGGACGGGGTCGCGCAGGACGTCGGCGAAGCTCAGCCAGTAGTGCGGGAAGAGGTAGGGCTGCACCGCGTGGAGCTGGGGGATGCTGTCGACGATCTGCACGGTGATGAGCAGCCCGACGGTGGCCGCCATCGCACCGACCCCGCTGTCGGTCAGGGTGGACACGAACAGCCCGAGGGCCGCGATGCCCACCAGCGACCCGGCCACCAGGACGGCGATCAGCAGGGCCCGGAGCATGCCCGTGGAGAGCGGCAGGGTGGTGCCGGACAGCGTCGTGACGCTGCCGACGGGAAAGAGCGCGAAGCCGACGATCAGGCCGGACACGGCGACGACGAGGGTCGCCGCGAGGCAGAAGGCCAGCACCGAGGCGTACTTCGCCAGCAGCAGGCGGGACCGCCCGGCCGGGGCGACCAGGAGGTAGCGCAGGGTGCCGGCGCTCGCCTCGCCCGCGATCGCGTCGCCCGCGACGACGCCGATCGCCATCGGCAGGAAGAACGGCAGGGTGGCGGCCAGCGCGGTGAACACCAGGAACAGGCCGTTGTTGCTGACCTGCTGGATGAACGCCGGCCCGCCGTCGCCGTTCTGGCCGCCGCCGATCGAGCTGCCGTCGCGGGTCTCGATCCGGACCGCGATGCCGACCAGCACGGGGACGCCCGCCAGCACCGCGAACAGCGCCAGGGTGCGCCACCGCCGGAAGACGGTGACCAGTTCGGAGCGGAAGAGCCCGAGGGACCACAGCAGCCGCGGTGCGCGCGGTACGGCGGTGGCGCTCCGCTCCCGGTCCCCGCCGCTCGCCCTGCCCTGTTCCGGTACCTCCGCGTGTTCCTGTGCCTCCACCGGTTCCCGCGCCGGTGCCGCTCCCTGGTCGGCGCCTTCCCGCCGGGCGCCCGCACCGCCGGGTGCCGTCTCAGCCCGCGACATCGAAACCCTCCCCCGTCAGTGCCACGAACGCGTCCTCGAGCGTGCCGCGTTCGAGGCCGAACCCGCGCACCCGGACACCGGCGGCCACCAGAGCCGCGTTGAGCTCCGCGAGGTCGGGCGGATCGGCGGGCAACTCTCCGGTGACGCGCTGCCCGGACTCCGCCAGTGCGGTCACGCCGTGATCGGCCAGCACCCGGACCGCGTCGGCCGGATCGGGTGTGGTGACGGCGAGCCGGCTGCGGGTCCCCGCCGACAGTTCGGCGACCGGACCCTGCGTGATCAGCCGGCCGCGGGCCATCACCGCGGCATGCGTGCAGACCTGCTCGATCTCGTCCAGCAGGTGCGACGACAGGAAGACCGTGGTGCCGTCCGCGGCCAACTCCCGGACCAGCCCGCGGATCTCCCGCATGCCCTGCGGGTCGAGGCCGTTCGTCGGCTCGTCCAGCACCAGCAGGTCGCGCGGCTGGAGCAGCGCCGCGGCCAGGCCGAGGCGCTGCTTCATGCCGAGCGAGTACTGCTTGGCCTTCTTGCCGGCCGCGGCCCCGAGGCCCACCCGGTCCAGGGCTGCGCCGACCCGGGCCCGCCGAGTCCGCGGGTCGGCGGTGGGGTCGGCCGCGTCGTAGCGCACCAGGTTGTCGCGGCCGGACAGGAAACCGTACAGCGCCGGGCCCTCGATGAGCGCGCCGACCCGGGGCAGCACCGAGCGGGCCGAGCGCGGCATCGGCTGGTCCAGCACCCGGGCGGTGCCCGCGGTCGGCTCGATCAGCCCCATCAGCATCCGGATGGTGGTGGTCTTGCCGGAGCCGTTGGGCCCGAGGAAGCCGAAGACGCTGCCGCGCGGTACCCGCAGGTCCAGACCGTCGACCGCGAGGGTGCCGCGGTATCTCTTGGCGAGGCCGCGGGTCTCGATCACGACCTCGCCGCGCGCTTCCGCCCCGGCCGGCTGTGCCCGCACGCTACTTCGCGCCCCCGGCAGCCGCGGTCAGCGCGGACTGGGTGACCGCGCCGACGTAGAGCTTGCCGTCGTCGGTGAGCAGCGCGTTCACCAGGCGGGTGTGGAAGACGGTGCCGGTGCCGAAGGAGCCGCTGACCTTGGTGCCGAAGCTGTCGAGCAGCGACTGCGGGTCACCGCCGCCGTGACGGGAACCGGCCTTGCCGTCCAGGCCGAGGTCGGTGCCGCCGTCCTGCTTCGCCTTGCCCGCCGCGGAGGTCAGGGCGCCGGTGTCGATCACCGCGATGGAGTTCCAGCCGGTGCCGAGCACGGTCGGCTGGCCGGCGGTGTCGCCCGTGGAGCCCTTGGTGGCCCCGGAGCCCGCCTCGGGGGTCCTGCCCTCGGTGACCTTCACCCCCTTGGGCGGCGTGAACGCGAAGGTGCTCGCGGCCGGCCTGTCGAAACTCACCCGGGTGAAGCCGAGGTCGAAGACCGCCTTGCCACCGCCCTTCGGGACGACCGTGAACCTCAGCGGCACGCCGGTCGAGGAGTCGACCGCGATCCGGATCCGACCGACCGTGGTGCTGTCCGCGTGCTCGGGGGTGACCACGAGTTCGTACGCGCTGCGGCCGGCCACCCGGGCGGTGCCGTCGACCGTGATCGAGGAGGTGCCGTGCGCCGCGTCGAGCACCCGCTCGGCGGCTTCCTGCGGAGTGGTCGGCACGCCCTCGGGCAGTTGCTGCTCGGAGCGGGCGGCGGTGGGCGCGGGCAGCGTCGAGTGGTAGACCTGGTTCGACCCGCTGTCGTACGCCCACAGCTGGCTGCCGTTGTGGATGACGCTGTACTCGGCGGCCTTCTCGATGATCGAGACCTTCTGCCGGTCCTGCCCGTCCGTGGACACGTGCAACTGGTGGGTGCCGGCCAGCAGTTGGGTGAGCTGGCGCTGCGGCGCCGCGGGTGAGGACGCGTCGCCGCCGCCCGCCTGGCCGCCCGTACCCGACAGCAGGCCGCCCGCCGCGCCCCCCGAGAGCGCGTCGGGCAGGCCCAGGTCGGTGCTCACCTTCACGGTGCCGTCGACGGTCCGCGTGTCCGAGGCGGCGATCTTCGTCAGCAGCTGCTGCGCGGTGATCTTCGGGAGCGAGGGGTCGCCCGCGTCGGCGAGCGCCGGGACGAGCGTGATCGTTGCCGCCGCGATGCCCGCGACGGCGACCGGCACGGTGTAGCGCGCGAACTTCCGGCCACGGCTGCCGCGCGGCTCGTCCGGCTGCTCCGGCTCGGGTCGCCCGAGCGGTTGGATCTGTGCCATTGCGTCCTACCTCCGTCGTGAGCGGCGGCCTGCTCGCACTCGTCCCACTACCCGGGCCATTGTCGCCCAGTCCGCCGTGCAGCGGGGCACCCCCATCCGACCAAATCCCCCGCGGTCGCACATCCCCCCGCGGTCGCGCCCTCACGTACACCCCCGGTATGACGTCCCTGGGGTGCCCTGACCCTCCAGGCTGCCCCTGTACGCCCGTTGAGGGACCACCCAGCGGTGGGTGGGTTCCCCGCGCCCGTGGCTTGTGACGCTCTTTACGCGAAAGGAGCCGCGCACACCGGGGGCGCGGGGAACTGCGCGAGCACCCCACCACCGGCAGGTGGTCCCCCAACCAGCAGGACGGGGCACCCCGGAGGGACCGTCACCCCGCCCGGTGCACCACCGCGTCGCACAACGCCGCCAGCGAAGCCTTCGCGGGAAGATCCGGCAGCGGCGCCAGCGCGGCCCGCGCCTCATCCGCGTAGCGGACCGTGTCGCGCCGCGCCTGCTCCAGCGCGGGGTGGGCCCGCAGCAACTCCAGCGCCTCCGCGTGGAGCAGATCGTCGGTGAGGTCGCCGTCGAGGAGTTCGTTCAGCCGGCGGTCCTCCGGGGTCGCCGACCCGCGCCCCTGGGCGTGCCAGCGGCGGACGTGCAGGACCGGCAGCGTGGGGATGCCCTCGCGCAGGTCCGTGCCCGGCGTCTTGCCGGACTCGTGGCTGTCGCTCGCGATGTCCAGGACGTCGTCGGCGAGTTGGAAGGCCGCGCCGATCCGCTCGCCGTACTGCGTGAGGATGTGCACCACCGACTCGTCGGCGCCGGACATCATCGCCCCGAACCGCCCGGAGACCGCCATCAGCGAGCTGGTCTTGCCCGCGATGACCTCCAGGTAGTGGTCGAGCGGGTCGCGGCCGTCGCGCGGGCCGACGGTCTCCATGATCTGGCCGGTGACCAGTCGCTCGAACGCCTCGGCCTGCACCCGCACGGCCTCGGGGCCGAGGTCGGCGAGGATGTGCGAGGCGCGCGAGAAGAGGAAGTCGCCGGTGAGGACGGCGACCGAGTTGCCCCAGCGGGAGTTGGCGCTGGGCACCCCCCGGCGCACGTCGGCCTCGTCCATGACGTCGTCGTGGTAGAGGGTGGCGAGGTGGGTGAGCTCCACGACGACGGCGGCCGGCACCACACCGGGCGCGTGCGGGTCGCCGAACTGCGCCCCCAGCATCACCAGGAGTGGCCGGAAGCGCTTGCCGCCGGCCTGGAGCAGGTGTCGGGCCGTGTCCGTGATGAAGGGGACGTCGCTCTTGGTCGCCTCCAGCAGCCCTTCCTCCACGGCTGCGAGACCGGCCTGGACGTCGGCATCGAGGTTCTCGTCCCACACGCTCAGCCCGAAGGGCCCGACGACGGTCACGAGGGGTACTCCTGTCGCTGGTCTGGCATCTGGCGGGGTCTGAGCTTGGGCGGCTACGGCGGCTACAGCTGCTGGGGCGGTTGCCGCAAGGCCCGTCCGGGGACGGGGACCTGCGATTGCCCCTACCGGCAGGGTAGCCGGTCAGGTGTTGATCACCGCCGGGGCATCGCCCTGCGACGAGCTACGAGCGATCACCGCCCGTATAATCCTGATCACCTGGTTTATTCATATATGACTCACTCGTAAGAGTGAAGGGCGCGATCGAGGGAATGCTGGGCCAATATCGAATGCTTGACCGTATAGCTGTTCATCGTTCCGTAAGACCATCGCGCACCATGGCGAACTACACTCTCGACAGCAACATGTGACATGTCCTCGCTTCGGATGAAGAACAGGCAGATGAAATGAGGAGGTGGACCGATGGCAACCGATCGCGCCGACCATGGTGAAGACCTCACCGAGGACGAGGCGGAAGCCCACATCAGGGGGGTGTGCTTCAAGACGGGACCGCCCGCGCGGACCGGCGTGGAGCTGGAGTGGCTCGTCCAGGACCGCTCCGACCCCCGCGAACTGATATCCCTCGAACGGCTGGACGCGGCACTCGCTCCGGTCGAAGCCCCAGGGGCTCTGCCCCGGGGCAGCAGGCTCACCCGGGAACCGGGTGGCCAGGTGGAGCTGAGCTCTCCACCCGCACCCACGCTCGCGGGGTGCGTGACGGCGATGGCCGAAGACCTCGCCGTCCTCAGGGAAGCCGTCGACCGAGCCGGACTGGTGCTCGTCGGACACGGCATGGATCCCCATCGCGAGCCGCCCCGGGTCGTCGACCATCCCCGCTACCTGGCGATGGAGCGCTTCTTCGACCGCGAGGGCCCCTGGGGCCGCACGATGATGCGCCGTACGGCATCCCTGCAGGTCAACCTGGACAGCGGCGACGAGAGCGCGGGGGTGACCGGCTACCGCAGGCGCTGGGCGCTGGCCCACAGGATCGGCCCGGTCATGGTCGCCGCGTTCGCGAACTCGCCGTTCCGGGACGGCCGGCCGACCGGCTGGGTGTCCACCCGGCAGGCCAACTGGGCCCTGATGGACCCGGGCCGCACCCGCCAGCCGCACCATGCCGACGAGCCACGTGACGCCTGGGCGCGGTACGCCCTGGACGCCAGGCTGCTGTGCATCCGCCCGGACGGCCGGGCGGAGGACGTCCAGAACGTCCAGAACGCAGAGCAGGAGTCCGATCGCGGCGCGGGCAACAGCTCCGCTCAGGGCTCGAACAACAGCTCTGCATCCGGCACCGGATCCGGCACCTCCTGCGACTGGACCGCGCCTGCGGGGCTCACTTTCCGCGAGTGGGTACGCGGTGCGCGCGGCGTACGGCGGCCCACCGTCGGCGACCTGGACTACCACCTCAGCACCCTCTTCCCGCCGGTCCGCCCGCGCGGCTGGCTGGAACTGCGGATGACCGACGCGCAGGACGGCGAGCAGTGGATCGTGCCGACGGTGCTCGCGGCGACCCTGTTGGACGATCCGGTCGCCGCCGAATCCGCCTACGCCGCCACCGAACCGCTGAGCGCGGACGGTGATCCTCTGCCCTCGGACGCCATCTGGCGCCGAGCCGCCCGGATCGGCCTGGCCGACCCGGAACTGGCCAAGGCGGCACGCGCGTGCTTCGCCGCCGCCGAGAGCGCCCTCGCGCGCCCCGGCGCCTCCCCTGCCCTGCGGCAGGCCGTCTCCGACTTCGCCGAGCGCTACCCAGAACGCGGCCGATGTCCGGCCCACGACCAGTTGGACGCGTTGAGCCGCGCCTGACCCACCGGAAGGCTTGTCGTGACTGACCCACGCACCTCTCGCCACAACACTGCCGAAAATCAGGCCACTTCAGTCCCCTCGGCATCTTCGGCACCAGCAGCACCTCACGCACCTTCGGACCCGGCGGGCGCTCCGCACGCCCCGGCGCCGGGCAGCGCCGCCGCCGGCACGGCGACCGCCGGCTCCGACCCGGCCGCCCGCGCGCTGGCCGCGCTGCGGACCGCGCGGCACCGCACCGGCGTCCTCACCGACTCCGTCACCGACGACGACCTCGTCGCCCAGCACTCCCGGCTGATGTCCCCGCTGGTGTGGGACCTGGCGCACATCGGCAACCAGGAGGAGCTGTGGCTGGTCCGCGAGGCGGGCCGCCGCACCGGGGTGCGGCCCGACCTGGACCACCTCTACGACGCGTTCCGGCACCCGCGCGCCGACCGCCCCGCGCTGCCGCTGCTCGGCCCGGCCGAGGCGCGCGGCTACGTCGCCCAGGTACGCGACGAGACCCTCGACGTGCTGTCCGGCGTCGACATCGACCCGGACCACCCCGAGCGGCTGCTGGCCGGCGGCTTCGTCTTCGGGATGCTCGCGCAGCACGAGGCGCAGCACGGCGAGACCATGCTCGCCACCCACCAGCTGCGGTCGGGACCGGCCGTGCTGGACGCCCCCGCGCCGCCGCCGGCGCCCGCGGACGCCGCCACGCTGCCGCGCGAGGTCCTCGTCCCCGGCGGGCCGTTCACCATGGGCACCAGTACCGAGCCGTGGGCCCTGGACAACGAACTGCCCGCGCACCAGGTGGGGGTGGCGCCCTTCTGGCTGGACACCGTGCCGGTCACCAACGGGCGCTACGCCGACTTCATCGCGGCCGGCGGCTACCGCGACCCGGCGTGGTGGACGCCCGAGGGCTGGCGGCACGTCCAGGAGGCCGGGCTGGAGGCCCCGCTGTTCTGGTCCCGGGACGGCGACCGCTGGATACGCCGCCGGTTCGGCCACCTGGAGCCGGTGCCCGCCGACGAGCCGGTGCTGCACGTGTGCTGGTACGAGGCCGACGCCTTCGCCCGCTGGGCCGGGCGGCGGCTGCCGACCGAGGCCGAGTGGGAGAAGGCGGCGCGGCACGACCCGGAAACCGGCCGCTCGCGCCGCTACCCCTGGGGTGACGCCGACCCCGGCCCGCAGCACGCCAACCTCGGCCAGCGCCACCTGCAGCCCGCCCCGGCGGGCAGCTACCCCGAGGGCGCGGCGCCCAGCGGCGCCCGGCAGCTGGTCGGGGACGTGTGGGAGTGGACGTCCTCGGACTTCTCCCCCTACCCGGGCTTCGCCGCCTTCCCCTACCGGGAGTACTCGGAGGTGTTCTTCGGCCCCGACTACAAGGTGCTGCGCGGGGGCGCCTTCGGGGTGGACCCGGCGGCCTGCCGCGGCACCTTCCGGAACTGGGACTACCCGATCCGGCGGCAGATCTTCTCCGGTTTCCGCACCGCGAGGGACGCCGACCCGGACCGCGACGGCACGAGCGGCACTCCGGCGGGCGGTGGGGCTGCCTGATGTGCCGCCACCTCGCGTACCTGGGTCCTCCGGTGCCGCTGGCCCGGCTGCTCGTCGAGCCCCCGCGCGGGCTGTACGAGCAGTCCTGGCAGCCGCGCAGGCAGCGGCACGGCACGGTCAACGTCGACGGCTTCGGGGTCGGCTGGTACCCGCCGGAGCCGACCATCGCGCTGCCGTCGCCGGGCGCACCCGGTGGCACGCCGGCCGGCCCGCACGGCGCCCCGGCGGCGCGGGCCGGTCGGCCCGGGGACGGGGCGGGCGACCCCGGCTTCCCGCTGCCGGCCCGCTACCGCCGGGCGCTGCCGGTGTGGGCCGACCCGAACCTCGCCGACCTGGCCCGGACCATCGCCAGCGGTGCGGTCCTGGCCGCGGTGCGCTCGGCCACCGAGGGCACCACGCCCGACGAGTCGGCGGCGGCCCCCTTCCGGGACGGCCGCTGGCTGTTCAGCCACAACGGGGCCGTGCCGGACTGGACCCGGCTGCCGACCGGCCTCGGCCCGGCCGAACTGCTCGCCCTGGAGGCGCACTCGGACTCCGCGCTGCTGTGGGCGATGGTCGCGGGCCGGCTGCGCCGCGGCGAGCCGCCCGGCGGCGCGCTGGCCGCGGTGATCCGCGAGGTCGCCGCGGCCCGCCCCAGCGCGCGGCTCAACTTCCTGCTCACCGACGGCCGCACCATCGCCGCCAGCGCGTGGGGCGACACGCTCTGGTACCGGCTCCGCCCGGGCGCGGTGGTCGTCGCGTCCGAGCCGGACGACGCGGTCGGGGAGTCACTCGGCGAGTGGCGCGAGGTCCCCGACCGTTCCCTGCTCCTGGCCACCACGGACGGCGTCCGCGTCATCGCGCTGCGCCCCGAACGCAAGGACACCCCCCTCATGAACGCCGAGAATCCGAGCCGCTTCACCCTCGACGACCGGCTGCCCGCCGACTACTTCACCACCACGCTGCACGCCGACGTGACCGGCGGCCTCACGGCCGTCCCGCGCACCCTGCCGCCGAAGTGGTTCTACGACAAGCGCGGCAGCGACCTGTTCGAGCAGATCACCAAGCTGCCCGAGTACTACCCGACCCGCGCCGAGCAGGAGATCCTGGTCCGCCGGGCGCCGGAGATCGCCGAGGCCACCGGCGCGGCCACCCTGATCGAGCTGGGGTCCGGCTCCTCCCGCAAGACCCGCCTGCTGCTCGACGCGCTCACCGCGGGCGGCACCCTGCGCCGCTACGCGCCCCTGGACGTCAGCGCCTCCGCCCTCGAGGAGGCCGGGCGCGCGATCTGCGCCGACTACCCGGGGCTGACCGTCTCCGCGACGGTCGCCGACTTCGAGTCCGGCATCCCGCTCTCCGACGAGCCGGGCCCCCGCCTGCTGGCCTTCCTCGGCAGCACCATCGGCAACTTCGACCGGCCGCAGCGCGCCGCCTTCTACCGCACCCTGGCGCACAGTCTCAGCAGCGACGACATGCTGCTGCTCGGCGCCGACCTGGTCAAGGACCCCGCGGTCCTGGTCCGGGCGTACGACGACGCGGCCGGGGTCACCGCCGAGTTCGACAAGAACGTGCTGCACGTCCTCAACCGCGAACTGGGCGCGAACTTCGTACCCGATGCCTTCGAGCACGTGGCGGTGTGGAACACCGAGCAGGAGCGGATCGAGATGCACCTGCGCTCCCGCACCGCCCAGACCGTCAAGATCCCCGACCTGGACCTCTCCCTCGACCTGGCCGCGGGCGAGGACATCCGCACCGAGCTGTCCTGCAAGTTCCGCCGCGACTCCCTCACCGCAGAGCTCCACGACGGCGGCTTCACGGTCCGCCACTGGTGGACCGATCCGGCCGACCGCTTCGCCCTCCTGCTGGCGGTCCCGAACTAGGGCCGCCGGCTCGGCCGAGGACCGGAGAACGGTCCTCGAAGGCCCCTCCCGACCGCTCCCGACCCCGCCCCGGCGGTTCCCCTGGCGAAGGGCGAACGCCGGGGCGGAGTCGGTGAGTTGGCCCGCCGGATCCGGGTGGACGGAGGTGTCCCCGCGCTGCCCTAGAGTGATCGCCTGCAAGTTCCGAGGGATGGCCGGTACGGCACGGAGGTGTGCGGTGGGGGACTTCGACGCGTTCGAACGCGAGGCGTGGTCCGGGCGCGCGGCGGCGTACGCGCGGAGCTTCGGGATGCTGTGCGCGCACACCGTGCCCGAACTGCTCGACGCGGCCGGCGTGGGCGCCGGGGTGCGGGTGCTGGACGTCGGCACCGGACCCGGCGCCGCCGCCGCCGAGGCGGTGCGGCGGGGCGCGGAGGTGGCCGCGGTGGACGCCGAGCCGAGCATGGTCGAGCGGGCGGCCCGGGCGGTGCCCGCCGCGGAGGTACGGCTCGGGGTGCTGCCCGGACTGCCGTACGAGGACGGCGAGTTCGACGCGGTGGTGGCGAACTTCGTGGTCAACCACGTGGGACGGCCCGCCGCGGCGCTGGCCGACCTGCGCCGGCTGGCCGGGCCCGGCGGCCGCGTCGCGGTGACGATCTGGCCCGCGCCGCGCTCCCCCGGGCAGGCGCTGCTGGGCCGGGCGCTGGAAGCGGCCGGCGTCTCCCGCCCGCCCTCCATACCGGCCCTCGCCGCCGAGGACGACTTCGCCCGCACCGAGGAGGGCCTGGCCGGGCTGCTGACGGCCGCCGGGCTGGCCGGTGCCCGCTGCGCGACCCTGCGCTGGAACCACGTGGTCGACCCGGAGGTCTGGTGGTCCGGCCCGGCCGCCGGGGTGGCCTCGATCGGCCAGATCCTGCAGAGCCTGCCGCCGCACGACGTCGAGGAGGTGCGGCGGCACTACGACCTCCTGTCCGCGGAGTTCCGCACCCCGGACGGATCACTGTCCCTCCCCCACACCGCCCTGCTCGGCTGGGCGCTGGCCGGCTGAGCACCCGCCGGCAACCCGGTCACGCGAGGCGCCGGTTGCCGCGGCCCCGGACGGGATCGGGGGCCGCGGCGAGGATCCGGGTCAGTGCACCTCGGCGTTCTGCGCGGTCATCGCGCCGTCGTAGACGTTCAGCCCGAGCAGGCCGCTGCCGTAGGTGGTGTCGGTGACGTCGATGACCGGGGCCGTGCCGTCGCCCAGGAAGACCTGGATGCGCGGTCCGCTGGTGACGACCTTCAGGTGGTAGGACTTCTGCGGGTCCACGGGGGTGGCGTAGGTCGCGATGTCCTGGCCGGGCCGCCACAGCTTGATCTGGCCGCCGCCGCTGGTGTTGATGTTCGCCGTGTAGTGCGCGCTCGCCGTGGCGTCCGCCCGGAAGGTCAGGCCCGCGGCGGCCGCACTGCCCAGCGACAGGTCCGCCTCGTAGCGGAAGTCCGTGCCGCTGCTGCTCGACAGCGAGAACCCGTCGCCGGGGGCCGCGCCCTGCTGCCCGTCCGCCGTGGCGGCCCACGCACCGCTGACGGTGTGCCACGGACCGGCCAGGTTGGTGGTGAAGGCCGGCGGCCGGCCCTGGGTCAGCTCCGCCTGCTGGAAGGTGGCGGCGCCGCTGAAGACGTTGATGCCGAACCGGCCGCTGCCGTAGGTGGAGTCGAGCGCGTCGATGACGGGATTCGGGTCGTCGCCGAGGAAGACCCGCAGCCGCGCCCCCTCGGCGACGACCTTCAGGTGGTAGGTCTGGCCGGGCGTGATGGGCGTGCTGTGGGTGGCGATGTCCAGGCCCGGCCGCCACAGCTTGATCTGGCCGCCGCCGCTGGTGTTGATGTTCGCCGTGTAGTGTCCGCTCGCCGTGGCGTCGGCCCGGAAGGTCAGGCCGATCGCCACGGCACTGCCCAGCGACAGGTCCGCCTCGTAGCTGAAGTCCGAACCGGTGGCGCTGTTGAGCAGGAAGCCGTCGGCGGTGGCCCAGCCCCGCCGGCCCGCCGGAGTGTCGGTCCAGATCGAGCCGTCGAGCAGCTGCCAGTCGCCGGTGAGGTCGCTGAGCAGCCCGGCGTTGGCGTTGCGCAGCGTGGCGGCGCCGTCCTGCACGTTGAGGCCGAACAGGCCGCTGCCGTAGGTGGTGTCGGTGACGTCGATGACCGGGGCCGGGGCGCCGTCGAGGAACACCTGGAGGTGCGGCCCGACGGCGGTCACGGCCAGATGGTGGGACTTCTTCGGGTCGATCCGGGCGGTGTGCGTGGCCAGGACGGCGCCCGGGCGCCACAGCGTGACCTGGCCGCCCTGCGCGGCGTCGAGGGTGGCGGTGTAGTGGTGCCGCGCCGTGGCGTCGGCGCGGAAGGTGAGGCCGGCCGCGGCCGCCCCGTCCAGGCTGACGTCCGCCTCGTAGCGGAAGTCGGTGCCGCTCTGGGCACCGAGGTAGAAGCCCTGGCCGTGGGCGGTGGCCTTGTTCCCGTCGGCGAGGTCCTTCCACGTCCCACCGTGCGCCTGCCAGGGGCCGGCGATGTTGCTGCCCGGGTTGGTGGTCGGGATGAAGTCGGGCCAGGCGCGGCGCAGTTCGTGGAACTGGAGCGAGACCAGCCGCACCCGGCCGCCTTCGGCGTGGACGGCTATGCCCCGGGCGGCGAGGGCCGGGTCGAAGTCGAGGTTGTTGCTGGAGGAGAAGAGGCCGTCGTTGCCGAACACCTCCAGCTGGCCGCGGTCGACGAGCACCCGGATCTTCACCCGGCCGTTCACCGGGGGCATGGCGGTACCCATCAGGGTCTGCCGGGTCAGGTCGTAGACGACGTCGGCGTTGCCGGTGCCGTCGGCGTAGGTGTGCACCCTCACGCCGAAGGAGGTGGCGGAGGCGCTGGTGGTGTCGAACTCGGCGATGACCTCGTAGCCGTCGGCCGAGATCCCGGCCAGCGGGTTGCCGGCCGGGTCGGCGCTGATCATCCGGTCGGACCAGGTCCGGCCGCCGGTGCGCAGCGACGCGATCTCGGCGATCGGCTGCCGGGTGACGCGCAGCCCCGCGGGGGTGGTGACCAGGCGCAACTCGGCCGGGAAGGTGGCGTTGCCGGTCCAGACGGTGCCGAAGTTGCCCTGCTGCCAGGCCATCTGCACGATCCGGCCGTCGGGCATGTCGTTGAAGACCTGACCGGCGTAGGCGTTGCGTCCCACGTCCATCTGCTGGGGGGCGGTCCAGTCGGTGGTGAAATGCGTCCCGTCGAAGTCGCCGACGACGTACTTCGTACTGGCCGCGTTGATCACCCACTTGACGGTGGAGCCACCGTCGACCCGCATCGGGTACATGTCCGGGCACTCGAAGAGCCAGTCGGCGGTGAGCCTGCTGGCGTACGTCCAGTCCAGCAGGTTGGTGGAGGTGTAGATGTCGTAGCCGTTGCCGCCTTCGTTCGACCAGAACACCATCACCCACTTCTGGTGGGCCTCGTCCCACAGCACCTTGGGGTCGCGGCTGTCGGTGCTGGCGGCGGGCGGCGCCGCGACGACGCGTCCGTTGCCGTAGGACGTGAAGGTCCGCGCGCCGTCGGTGCTGTAGTCCATCAGCACCCCGCCGGTGCCGGTGAACACCACGATCGGGTCGTCGGGGCCCTTCTTGAGGCCGGTGACGTTGTGCTTGTCGACGACGCCCGCGCCCGACCACAGGTTGCCGGGCTGCACGCCCGGTTCGAGCGCGACGGCCTGCTGCGTCCAGTGCACCAGGTCGGGACTGGTCGCGTGCCCCCAGTGCATGGTGTCCCAGACCAGCCCGTGCGGGTTGTGCTGGTAGAACATGTGGTAAGTGCCCCGGTAGTACAGCGGGCCGTTGATGTCGTTCATCCAGCCGATGCGCGAGCTGAAGTGGAACTGGCCGCGGTAGTACTCGTCGTAGGCGCCGATCTTCGTGGTCGGGTACGGGTACTCGGGATAGTCGGCGGGGCTGTCGGCGTACGCCTGCGAGCCGCGCAGGGCGGCGGGCAGGAAGGTCAGGGCGGTCACCGCGGCGGCGCCGGTCAGGAAGGTGCGCCGGTTCGCGAGAGGTGACGTCAGCGAACCTTCCTGGGGGCGCGGAGCGGGATCGGAGGGTGTGGCCGCGGACGACGCGGGCGCAGGAGGGAACGTACTGTCGACCATGGAAGTGCTCCCAAGGGGCGGTCGGTAAGGGTGTGGTGCCGGCGGGGCCGCGGCAGACGGCTGCCGGGCCCGGTCGCTCACGATCCGGAGGCGCTCGTGAGGGTCTTGGCGCCGGTCATGACGGCCACCGCGTCTTCCATCGAGTGCGACGCGGGGGTGATGACGCCCGCGCAGCCGCCCAGCCGCTGGATGTGGATGCGGTCGGCGACCTCGAAGACATGGGGCATGTTGTGGCTGATGAGGATGACGGCCAGGCCCTGGTCGCGCAGGTCCCTGACGAGCTTGAGCACCTGGGCGCTCTCGCGCACGCCCAGGGCCGCGGTCGGCTCGTCGAGGATGACCACCTTGCCGCCGAACGCGCCGGCCCGCGCCACCGCCACGGCCTGGCGCTGCCCGCCGGACAGCGTCTCCACCGCCTGCCCGATGTTCTGCAGCGTGGTGATGCCGAGCCGCTGGATGTGCTCGGCGGCCTGCCGCTTCATCTCGCGGGTGTCGAGCATCCGCAGTACCGAGCCGAGCGGGCCCTTGCGGCGGATCTCCCGGGCGAGGAAGAGGTTGCTGGCGATGTCGAGCGCGGGGGCGACCGCGAGGGTCTGGTAGACGGTCTCGATCCCGGCCTCGCGGGCGTCCTGCGGACGCTTGAAGTGGACCGGGACGCCGTCGACGAGGATCTCGCCCCGGTCCGGCACCAGCGCGCCCGACAGGCACTTGATCAGCGTGGACTTGCCGGCGCCGTTGTCGCCGATGACGGCCAGCACCTCGCCGCCGGCGACGCTCAGGCCGACGTCGTTCAGCCCGACGACCCGGCCGAAGAGTTTGACCAGGCCCCTGGCCTCCAGCACGGGCGCCGTCATGCCTTCACGCTCCTGATCCACTGGTCGACGGACACGGCAGCGATCACCAGCACGCCCACCGACAGGACTTGGTAGTTCGGGTCGAACCCGGCCAGCGCCAGGCCGTTGTCGAAGACCTGGACGATGACCGCGCCGATCAGCGAGCCGACGACGGCTCCGCGCCCGCCGAACAGGCTGGTACCGCCGATGACCACCGCCGTGATGGACTCCAGGTTGGCGTTCAGACCGCTGTTGGGGTCACCGCCGCCCACCCGGCCGACGAGGATCCAGGCCGCCACCGCGATGGCCAGGCCGGCCACCATGTAGGCGCTCAGCAGCACCCGGTTGACGGAGATACCGGCCAGGCGGGCGGCTTCGGCGTCGTCGCCCACTGCATAGAGGTGACGGCCCCAGGCGGTGTAGCGCAGCGCGAAGCCCATGACCACGTACAGGGCGATCATCAGCAGCACGCCGTTGGTGAGGTGGAGCGAGCCGATGGAGACGGTGTCCGCGCTCCACAGCAGGAAGCCGCCGGGTTGCAGGGACACCGTCTGGCCCTTGGCGTAGATGAGCGTCACCGCGGTGAAGATGCTGAGCGTGCCCAGGGTGACGATGAACGGCGGCAGTTTGATCCGCGTCACCAGCAGCCCGTTGAGCGTCTGCGCGGCGACCGCGAGCACCGCACCGGCCAGCAGCGCCAGCACACCGGGGACGCCGTGGTCGAAGACCAGCTTCGACATCACCAGCGACGAGAGCACCATGACCGCGCCGACCGACAGGTCGATGCCCGCGGTGAGGATCACGAGGGTCTGGCCGACGGCGAGCGACCCCACGACGGCCACCTGCTGGGCGATCAGCGAGAGGTTCTGGAGGTGGTAGAAGCGACTGTTCAGGAGGGTGAAGGCCACCCCCGCGAGGATCAGGACGATCGCCGGGCTCAGCGCCGGCTGGCGGTGCAGGACGGCGTGCACGCGCTGGCCCGGGCCGGCCGGCCGTTTGAGGAGGTCCTCCGCCAACTGCGGGGTGGATTCACTGCCCACGTCGGTGGTCATCTGCGGTCCCTTCGCCGCCCGCCGCAGGACGGCGGCAGGCGGTGGCATGGTGGTGGAGGCGCCGGCGGGGGTCGGGTCGAGTGGCGCCCGCCGGCGCCTCCGGTCTTGGAGGGCAGGTCAGGACGCGGGGCCGGGCCCGCCGGGCCCGGTCGCGCGCTCCGTGTGGTGGTCTAGCTGCCCCAGCAGGCGGAAGCGGCCTGCGTCGGGGACTGGACGGTCACCCCGTTGAGCGGCTTCGCGGCGACCAGCGCGGTGCCGGTGTCGTAGAAGGTCTTGCCCTGGGTGACGCTCGGCTTGGAGCCGCCGCGGGCCAGCTTCGCGATGGAGTCGACGCCCAGCGAGGCCATCTTGCCCGGGTACTGGACGGCGTCCGTGGCGAACTCCCCACTGCTCACGAGCTTGAGGCCGCTGCAGCTGCCGTCGATCGCGTAGACCGCGACCTTGCCGGCCTTGCCCGCGGCCTTGAGCGCGTTGTAAGCGCCCTGCGCGGCGGGCTCGTTGATCGCGTACACGACGTTGATGTCCGGATGGGCCGACAGGCAGTTCTCCATCGCGGTGCGCCCACCGTTGATCGCGCCCTGGGTCGGCTGGTGGCAGGCGATGCTGTAGGAGCCGCCGGGACCACCGGCAACCCCCTTGTACTGGCCGGACTTGGCTTCCTTGGCGTTCTGGGTGGTGCTGCCCGGGTCGATGCCCATTCCTTCGAGGAAGCCGTGGTCGCGGTCGATGTCGACCGACACGACCTGGTTGTTGAACAGGTCGAGCATCGCGACGACCGCGGGCTTGCCGGCCAGCGCCGCCGCGGCGTACTGCCCGTCGAGCTTGCCGGCGGCGGTGTTGTCGGTGGCGTAGGTGATGTCGGCGACGCTGGTGGGGTTGGTCGCCGTGTCCAGCGCGATCACGAACAGCCCGGCCTGCTTGGCCTGCCGCAGCGCCGTGTTGACGGCGTCCCCGTTGGTCGTGATGAGGATGCCCTTGTCGCCGCGGGCGATCGCGTTGTCGATGGCGCTGATCTGGCTCTGGGTGTCGCCGTCGCTGCTGCCGGCCGCGACCGTCAGCTTCACGTTGTCCTTGGCGGCGGCGGCCTTGGCGTCCTTCTCCATCGACACGAAGTACGGGTTGGTGAGCGTCTTGACGATCAGGGACACTCCGACCTTCGCGCCGGAGTTGCTGCCGGCGGAGGACCCCGACGATCCCGAGGACCCGGAGGACGAGCCGCCGTTGGACCCGCAGGCCGCGAGCGCCGCCGCCAGACAGACCGTCAGACCGGCCGCCGCGAGACGGGAACCGCGCGCGCGGCGAGAGGCCGCGGTCACGCCGGATGGGGAGACGTTCATCTCGATAACCCTTCTGTAACCAATCGCGACCCGACTCTGAGACAACGTGGTCTCGACGTCAGACTGGCGGTTGTGCGAAAGTGCGTCAAGATGCTGTTCGAAGTGCGAAAGCAACGAGTCTGTAACGCAGCCCCCGTGGGAGACAACGATGCCTCAGGACAACTCTGAGCCGCCGAAAAGGCCGGGCCGCCCCACCATGCGCGAAGTCGCGCTGCTGGCCGGGGTGGCCCCCAAGACCGTGTCGCGCGTGGTCAACGGGGTGAGCACGGTCGATCCGGCGCTGGCCGCACGCGTGCGGGCGGCGGCCGAGAGGCTCGGCTACCGGCCCAACCTCACTGCCAGCAGCCTGCGTCGGGGCGACGGCCGCACCGCCAGCGTCGGCATGCTCGTGGAGGACGCGGCCAACCCGTACTCCTCGGCGCTGATCCGTACCGTCGAGAACGTCGCGCGGCAGAGGGGCGTGCTGCTGCTGATCGGCAGCCTGGACGAGGACCCGGCCCGCGAACGGGCGCTGGCCCACACGCTGATCGACCGGCGCGTCGACGGGCTGGTGATCGTGCCCTCGGGCCGCGACCAGAGCTACCTGATCAGCGAGCAGAACGCGGGGACGGCACTGGTCTTCGTCGACCGCGAGCCGAAACTGCTGGACGCGGACGCGGTGGTCTCGGACAACCGCGCCAGCGCGATCACCGCGGTCGACCACCTGCTGGCCGGCGGCCACCGGCGGATCGCCTACCTCGGGGACCTCGCGTCGATCTCCACCGCCGCCCAGCGGTACGACGGGTACACCCACGCCCTGGAACTGGCCCAACTCCCCGTCGACGAGGCCCTCGTACGCCAGGGCCTGGTCACCGAGCAGGCGGCCATCGACGCCACCCGCGAGGTGCTCGCGCTGCCGGACCCGCCCACCGCGCTGTTCACCAGCCAGAACGTCGTCACCATCGGATGCAGCCGCGCGCTGCGGGAGTTGGGCCTCCAGGACCGGGTGGCGATGGTGGGGTTCGACGACTTCCCGCTGGCGGACATGCTCCGGCCGGGGATCTCGGTCATCGCCCAGGACGTGGAGGGCATCGGCCGGATCGCCGCGGAGACGTTGTTCCGGCGGCTGGACGGCGACCAGTCGCCGCCGGCCACCACCGTGCTGCCCACCCGCCTGATCACCCGCGGCTCGGGCGAGATCCGGCGCGGGGAGCCGTCCGGTGACTGACGGCGCGCCCGGGGAGGACGAACCGCTGGTCACGGTGATCGGCGAGGCCCTGATCGATCTGGTGGCCAACGGCGGGCCGTGCGACTTCCAGGCCAGGCCCGGTGGCAGCCCGTTCAACGTCGCGGTCGGGCTGGCGCGGCTGGGCCGGCACACCGCGCTGATGGCACGACTGGCTGACAACGCCTTCGGCCGGCTGCTGCGGGAGCACGCCGAGGCCGAGGGGATCGACCTGTCCCGCGCGGCCCACGCCCACGAGGCGACCACGCTGGCCGCGGTCTCCCTGGACACCGAGGCGCGGGCCAGCTACGACTTCTACGGCCAGGGGACCGCCGACTGGCAGTGGACCGCCGCCGAGGCCGCCCGGGTCCCGGACCGCACGTCCGTGCTCCACTTCGGCTCCCTCGCCTCCTGGATCCCGCCCGGCGACGGGTACATCCACGCCGCGGTGACCTCCGTACGCGACCGCGGCGAGGCGCTCGTCAGCTACGACCCGAACGTCCGGCCCAGCCTCATGCCCGACCGCGCCCGGGCACGGTCCATGGTCGAGCGCTCGGTGGCCACCGCGCATCTGGTGAAGGCAAGCCGCGAGGACGTGGAGTGGCTCTACCCCGGCGGCGTCCGCCAGGCGGGTCTGCGCTGGACCGAGTTGGGCGCGCGACTGGTCGTCGTCACCGACGGCCCCGACGGCGCGCACGCCTTCCGCGCGGACGGCAGCGCGCTCGACCGCCCCGGCCGCAAGGCCGCCGTGGCCGACACGGTGGGCGCGGGCGACGCCTTCACCGCGGGGCTGCTCAGCGCGCTGGTCCGCCGCGGGCTGCACGCCCCCGAACCGCTGGCGGGCGCCTCGACGGGGGACCTGGCCGCAGCCCTCGACGAGGCCGTGCTGGTCTCCGCGCTGACTTGCGAGCGGATCGGGGCGGACCCGCCGGTGGCCCGCCCGCGCCCCGGTGTGCCGGCCGGCACACCGCTGACGGCGGCGGATCTGGGGACCAAGGAAACACCGGCGGGGTAGCGCCGGGGGCCGGGGTGGCGCGAGGACCGGCCGGCGGGGCGATCGGGCGGCGCGAGCGGCACCGCGGCCGGTGCCCCGCCCCGCACGCACGGGAAGGGGCCCGGGGTACGCACCCCGGGCCCCTCCGTTTCCGTCCCTGCTAGCGGACGAACACGCCCGCCTTGTCGGCCAGGTCGAGGAAGTACTGGGGGGCCAGGCCCAGCACGAGGGTGACCGCGACGCCCACGGCGATGGCGGTCGAGGTGAGCGGGGAGGGCACGGCGACCGAGGGGCCGTCGGCCTTGGGCTCGCTGAAGAACATCAGCACGATGACGCGGATGTAGAAGAAGGCCGCGATCGCCGAGGAGATCACACCGACGATCACCAGGGGCATCGCACCGCCCTGCGCCGCGGCCTTGAAGACCGCGAACTTCCCGGCGAAGCCGGAGGTCAGCGGGATACCGGCGAAGGCCAGCAGGAAGACCGCGAAGACCGCCGCGACCAGCGGCGAGCGGCGGCCGAGGCCGGCCCAGCGGGAGAGGTGGGTGGCCTCCCCGCCGGCGTCACGGACCAGCGTGACGACCGCGAAGGCGCCGAGGGTCACGAACGAGTAGGCGGCGAGGTAGAAGAGCACCGAGGACACGCCGTCCTTGTCGGTGGCGATCACACCGGCCAGGATGAAGCCCGCGTGCGCGACCGAGGAGTAGGCCAGCAGCCGCTTCACGTCGGTCTGGGTCACCGCGATCACCGCACCGGCGATCATGGTGGCGATGGCCACGCCCCACATCACCGGCCGCCAGTCCCAGCGCATCCCGGGCAGCACCACGTACAGCAGCCGCAGCAGGGCGCCGAACGCGGCGACCTTCGTGGCGGCGGCCATGAACCCGGTGACCGGGGTGGGCGCGCCCTGGTAGACGTCCGGCGTCCACATGTGGAAGGGCACCGCGCCGACCTTGAACAGCAGGCCGACCGTGACCATCGCGATGCCGATCAGCAGCAGCGCGTCGTTGCCGGTGGTGTCGGCGAGCGCCGGGGTGATCTTGGCGGTGCCGTCGATCACCGAGGAGATCCCGGAGTACGACACGGAGCCCGCGTAGCCGTACAGCAGCGCGATGCCGAAGAGCAGGAACGCCGACGAGAAGGCGCCGAGCAGGAAGTACTTCACGGCGGCTTCCTGCGACATCAGCCGGTTGCGGCGGGCCAGCGCGCACAGGATGTACAGCGGCAGCGAGAAGACCTCCAGCGCGACGAAGAGCGTCAGCAGGTCGTTCGCGGCCGGGAAGATGAGCATGCCGCCGACCGCGAAGAGCAGCAGCGGGAAGACCTCGGTGGTGGTGAACCCGGCCCGGACCGCGGCCTTCTCCTGGTCGCCGCCGGGCACCGCGGAGCCCTGGGCGGCGAAGGAGTCGACGTGCTGCCCGTGCGCCATCGGGTCCAACCTGCGCTCGGCGAAGGTGAACACCGCCACCAGGGCGACCAGCAGGATCGTGCCCTGGAGGAAGAGCGCCGGGCCGTCCACGGCGACCGCGCCCATGGCCGCGATGTGCGCCTTGGTGGTGCCGTAGCCCTTCTCGGCGAGCGCCACCACGGCGGCGAACGCGGCGGCCAGGCCGACGATGGCCAGCACCACCTGCGCGGTGTAGCGGGACCGGCGGGGCACGAACGCCTCGGCGAGCACGCCCACCATCGCCACACCGAAGACGATCAGCACCGGTGAGAGCTGCGCGTACTCGATGTGCGGGGTGGGGAAGCGGTCCGTGGTGGACGCGGCGCTCGTCCACATGCTGTGGACAGCGGGTCCCGTATGCAGTGCGGCGCTCACTTCTTCGCCTCCAGCGCGGGCTTGGGGTCGGTCTTGTGCACGTCGGAGAGCGTGTGCTTGACCGACGGGTTGACGATGTCCGCCACCGGCTTCGGGTACACGCCGAGGAAGAGCAGCAGCGCGATCAGCGGTGCCACGACGACCACTTCACGCACCTTGAGGTCGGCCATGCCCTCGATGCCCGCCTTGACCGGACCGGTCATGGTCCGCTGGTAGAGCACCAGGACGTACAGCGCCGCGAGCACGATGCCGAGGGTGGCGATGATGCCGAGCACCGGGTAGCGGCTGAACGTGCCCACCAGCACCAGGAACTCGCTGACGAACGGTGCGAGCCCGGGGAGCGACAGCGTGGCCAGACCGCCGATCATGAAGGTGCCGGCCAGCACCGGCGCGACCTTCTGCACCCCGCCGAAGTCGGCGATGATCCGCGAGCCGCGCCGGGTGATCAGGAATCCGGCGACCAGCATGAGGGCGGCCGTGGAGATGCCGTGGTTGACCATGTACAACGTCGCGCCGGACTCGCCCTGGCTGGTCATCGCGAAGATGCCCAGGATGATGAAGCCGAAGTGCGACACGGACGCGTAGGCGATCAGCCGCTTGATGTCGCGCTGGCCGACCGCGAGCAGGGCGCCGTAGATGATGCTGATCAGCGCGAGCACCAGGATCACCGGCGTGGCCCACTTCGACGCCTCCGGGAAGAGCTGGAGGCAGAAGCGCAGCATCGCGAAGGTGCCGACCTTGTCGACCACCGCGGTGATCAGGACCGCCACCGGCGAGGTGGCCTCCCCCATCGCGTTCGGCAGCCAGGTGTGCAGCGGCCACAACGGCGCCTTCACCGCGAAGGCGAAGAAGAAGCCGAGGAACAGCCACCGTTCGGTGTCGGTGCCCAGCTTGAACTGCCCGGAGGCGCGGGCGTCCAGGATCTGCTGCAACGAGAAGGTCCCGGTGCCCAGTTGCCTGGCCGTCGCGGCGTACAGGCCGATGATCGCGGCCAGCATGATGAGCCCGCCGACCAGGTTGTACAGCAGGAACTTCACCGCCGCGTATGACCGCTGGCGGGCCGCCTCCTCCTCGCCGCCCGGGTGCGCGCGGTCGCCGAAGCCGCCGATGAGGAAGTACATCGGGATCAGCATGGCTTCGAAGAAGATGTAGAAGAGGAAGACGTCGGTGGCCTCGAAGGACAGCACCACCATCGCCTCGACCAGCAGGATCAGCGCGAAGAAGCCCTGGGTGGGCCGCCAGCGCCGGTTCGGGTCGGGCCCCTCGAGGGGGTCGGCGTCATGCCATCCGGCCAGCATCACGAAGGGGATCAGCAGTGCGGTCAGCGCCACCATGACGACGGCGATGCCGTCGACGCCCAGGTCGTAGTGGAGCCCGAAGTTCTTCACCCAGGTGTGCGACTCGGTGAGCTGGTAGCGGGCACCGCCGGGATCGAAGCGCACCATCGCGATGATCGCGAGCACCAGCGTGCCGAGCGAGAAGGCCAGCGCCGTGTACTTGGCGGCGACCCTTCGCGCGGCGGGCACGGCCGCGGTGGCGATGGCGCCGACCGCGGGCAGTGCCGCAGTGGCGGTCAGCAGAGGAAACGACATGAGCTATCAGACCGCCCTCATGAGAAGGGTCGCGGCGACCACCACCGCGGTACCGCCGAGCATGGAGACGGCGTACGACCTGACGTAGCCGTTCTGGAGCCGGCGGAGCCGCCCGGACAGGCCGCCGACGGAGGCGGCCGAGCCGTTGACGACACCGTCGACCAGGGAGTGGTCGAGGTAGACCAGCGAGCGGGTCAGGTGCTCGCCGCCCCGGACCAGCACCACGTGGTTGAAGTCGTCCTGGAGCAGGTCGCGGCGGGCCGCCCGGGTGACCAGGCTGCCGCGCGGCGCGACGGCCGGCACGGACCTGCGCCCGTACATCAGCCAGGCGATGCCGACGCCGATCACCAGGCAGACCATGGTGGCGGCGGTGACGGTGCCGGTACTGACCGGCGAGTTGCCCTCGCTGTGCCCGGTGACGGGCTCCAGCCACTTCACGAACGAGGAGTTGATGCTGAACAGCCCGCCGGCGAAGACCGATCCGAACGCCAGGATGATCATCGGGACGGTCATCGACTTCGGGGACTCGTGCGGGTGCGGCTCGTGGCCCTCGGCGTCGGGGACCCAGCGCTTCTCGCCGAAGAACGTCATCAGCATCACCCGCGTCATGTAGAACGCGGTGATCGCGGCGCCCAGCAGGGCCGCGCTGCCGAGGATCCAGCCCTCGGTGCCGCCCTTGGCGTACGCCGCCTCGATGATCTTGTCCTTGGAGAAGAAGCCGGACAGCCCCGGGAAGCCGATGATGGCCAGGTAGCCCAGGCCGAACGTGACGAAGGTGATCGGCATGAACTTCCGCAGGCCGCCGTAGCGGCGCATGTCCACCTCGTCGTTCATGCCGTGCATCACCGAGCCGGCGCCGAGGAACAGCCCCGCCTTGAAGAAGCCGTGCGTGACCAGGTGCATGATCGCGAACACGTAGCCGATCGGGCCGAGCCCGGCCGCCATGATCATGTAGCCGATCTGCGACATCGTGGAGCCGGCCAGCGCCTTCTTGATGTCGTCCTTGGCGCAACCGACGATCGCACCGAACAGCAGCGTGACCGCGCCGACGGTGACCACCGCGGTCTGCGCGTCGGGCGCCGCGTTGAAGATCGCCCCGGAACGGACGATCAGGTAGACGCCGGCGGTCACCATCGTCGCGGCGTGGATCAGGGCCGAGACCGGGGTCGGGCCCTCCATCGCGTCGCCGAGCCAGGACTGGAGCGGCACCTGCGCGGACTTGCCGCAGGCGGCCAGCAGCAGCATGAAACCGATGCCGGTGATCGTCGCGTGCTGGGTGCCGGCCGCCTGCGCGGCCCTCGGCAGCACGTTGGAGAAGGCGAACGACCCGAAGGTGGTGAACATCAGCATGATGCCGATGGACAGCCCCATGTCGCCGACCCGGTTGACCAGGAACGCCTTCTTCGCCGCGGTCGCCGCGCTCGGCTTGTGCTGCCAGAAGCCGATCAGCAGGTAGGACGCCAGGCCGACGCCCTCCCAGCCCGCGTACAGCAGCAGGTAGTTGTCGGCGAGCACCAGCAGCAGCATCGCCGCCAGGAACAGGTTGAGGTAGCCGAAGAAGCGGCGGCGGCGCTCGTCGTGCTCCATGTAGCCGATCGAGTAGATGTGGATCAGCGTGCCCACACCGGTGATCAGCAGCACGAACGTCATCGACAGCTGGTCGAGCTGGAAGCCGACCTGCGCCTGGAAGCCCTCCACCGGCACCCAGGTGAACAGGTGCGAGTGCAGGGCCCGGTCGTCGGCGTTCTTGCCGAGCATGTTGACGAAGAGCACCATGCCGAACACGAAGGACAGCAGCGCGAACAGCGTGCCCAGCAGATGGCCGGTGCGGTCGAACCGGCGGCCGCCGGTGAGCAGGACGCCCGCACCGAGCAGTGGTGCCGCGACGAGCAGTCCGATCAGGGTTTCCACGTCTCGCAGCCCCTTACAGCTTCATCAGGTTCGCGTCGTCGACCGAGGCCGAGTGGCGGGTTCGGTAGATCGACACGATGATCGCCAGGCCCACCACGACTTCGGCGGCGGCCACGACCATCGTGAAGAACGCGATGACCTGACCGTCGAGGTTGCCGTGCAACCGGGAGAAGGTGACGAACGCCAGGTTGCAGGCGTTCAGCATCAGCTCCACGCACATGAACACGACGATCGCGTTGCGCCGGATGAGCACTCCGGCCGCGCCGATGGTGAACAGCAGTGCCGCCAGGTACAGGTAGTTGGCCGGGTTCACTTGGCACCCTCCTCGGCGGAGGCCGGTGCCCGCTCGCCGTCGTGCTCCAACTCGGGCTGTTCCGGAGCGCGTTCCAGCCACTCGTCGGAACGCTGGTCCAGTTCGGCCAGCCGCCGCATCGCGTCCCGCGACACGTCGCGGATCTGGCCGCGCTCGCGGAGCGTGGAACTGACCGACAGCTCCGAGATCGAACCGTCGGGCAGCAGTGCCGGTACGTCCACCGCGTTGTGCCGGGCGTAGGTGCCCGGCGCCGGCAGCGGGGTGACCTGCTTGCCCTCGCGCACCCGGGCCTCGGCCTGCTCGCGCTGGGTGAGCCGCTCCTCGGTCCGCTCGCGGTGGGTGAGCACCATCGCGCCGATCGCGGCGGTGATCAGCAGGGCGCCGGTGATCTCGAACGCCCACACGTACTTGGTGAACACCAGGTGGGCCAGGCCCTGGACGTTGCCGCCGTCGGCCGCGTTGGCCTGGCCGGTGCCGGCGAAGCTGTGCAGCGAGGCGTTGGCGATCCCGGCGATCAGCAGGATGCCGAAGCCGAGGCCGCACAGCGCGGCCATCCAGCGCTGCCCCTTGAGTGTCTCCTTCAGCGAGTCGGCGGCGGTGATGCCGACCAGCATGACGACGAAGAGGAAGAGCATCATGATCGCGCCGGTGTAGACGACGATCTGCACCACGCCGAGGAAGTACGCGCCCTGCGCGAGGTAGAACACCGCGAGGACGATCATCGTGCCGGCCAGCGACAGCGCGCTGTGCACCGACTTCTTCATCAGGACGGTGCCGAGCGCGCCGATCACGGCGACGGTGCCCAGCACCCAGAACTGCACGGCCTCGCCGGTGGAGGTCTGGTACGCCGCGGCGGCGAGCGACATCGAGCCGGTCATGCCTCGTCCCCCGTCCCGGCCGGGGCGCTGCCGCCGGGGGCGACGGTCTCCGCCGCCTCGGGCTCGCCGGTGAACGGGTTCTCGACCGGCACCGACTCGTCGGGCTTCTCGCCCTTGGAGACGGCCACCTGCCGTACGGTGCCGGGCGCGGCCTCGGTGACCGCGCCGCGGTAGTAGTCGCCCTCGTCCATGCCCGGGAAGATCGAGTGCGGCGACTCGACCATGCCCTCCTCCAGGCCGGCGAGCAGCTGCTCCTTGGTGAAGATCAGCGACTCGCGGGTGCGGTCGGCGAGTTCGTACTCGTTGGTCATGGTCAGCGCGCGAGTCGGGCACGCCTCGATACACAGGCCGCACAGGATGCAGCGGGCGTAGTTGATCTGGTAGACGCGGCCGTAGCGCTCGCCCGGGGAGTAGCGCTCCTCCTCGGTGTTGTCCGCGCCCTCCACGTAGATCGCGTCGGCCGGGCAGGCCCAGGCGCACAGCTCGCAGCCGACGCACTTCTCCAGCCCGTCCGGGTGCCGGTTGAGCTGGTGGCGGCCGTGGAACCGCGGTGCGGTGGGCTTCTTGTACTCGGGATACTGCTCGGTCAGCCGCTTCTTGAACATGGCCTTGAAGGTCACGCCGAAGCCCGCGACCGGATCCAGGAACTCAGGCATCGCCGTCCTCCGTGTTCTCCGTCTGCGCGGCGTCCTGTCCGGACGAGCCGGACACGCCGGACGCACTTGGTGCGCCTACGAGTTGGGCCTGCGCGCGGCTGGGCCGCCGTGGCACCCGCTCGGCCGTCTGCCCCGGCAGCGGCGGCACGGGATAGCCGCCCGCCATCGGGTCGAACCTGTCCGGCGGGGCCAGCGCGCCACCGGCGCCGGCCTCCTTCCGCTTCTCCTCGCGGTCCCGGAAGACGTCGACGACGAGCGAGATCAGCAGCAGTGCCACCACCGCGCCGCCGATGTACAGCACGATCTTCGTGAAGTCGTAGTTCTCGTTGCGCATCGCCTTCACGGCGGCGACCAGCATGAGCCAGACCATCGAGACCGGGATGAGCACCTTCCAGCCGAGCTTCATCAGCTGGTCGTAGCGGACCCGGGGCAGGGTGCCGCGCAGCCAGATGAAGAAGAAGAGCAGCAGCTGCACCTTGATCACGAACCAGAGCAGCGGCCACCAGCCGTGGTTGGAGCCCTCCCAGAAGGTGCTGATCGGCCAGGGCGCCCGCCAGCCGCCGAGGAAGAGGGTGGTGGCGACCGCGGAGACCGTCACCATGTTGACGTACTCGGCGAGCATGAACAGCGCGAACTTGATCGAGCTGTACTCGGTGTTGAAGCCGCCGACCAGGTCGCCCTCGGACTCCGGCATGTCGAACGGCGCCCGGTTGGTCTCGCCGATCATCGTGCAGATGTACACCAGGAAGGAGACCGGCAGCAGGATGATGTACCAGCGGCCGTGCTGGGCCTCGACGATGGTCGAGGTGGACATCGAGCCGGAGTAGAGGAAGACCGCCGCGAAGGACAGGCCCATCGCGATCTCGTACGAGATCATCTGCGCCGACGCGCGCAGCCCGCCGAGCAGCGGGTAGGTCGAGCCGGACGACCAGCCGGCGAGCACGATGCCGTAGATGCCGACCGACGCGGTGGCGAGGATGTAGAGGATGCCGATCGGCAGGTCGGTGAGCTGCATCGCGGTGCGGTGGCCGAAGATGGACACCTCGTTGTCGGCCGGGCCGAAGGGGATCACCGCGAAGGACATGAACGCGGGGATCGCGGCCACGATCGGCGCGAGGACGAAGACCACCTTGTCCGCGCGCTTGACGGTGAGGTCCTCCTTCAGCATCAGCTTGATGCCGTCCGCGAGCGACTGGAGCATCCCCCACGGACCGTGCCGGTTCGGCCCGATCCGCAGCTGCATCCAGGCGACGACCTTGCGCTCCCACACGATGGAGAACAGCACGGTCAGCATCGCGAACGCGAAGCAGAACACCGCCTTGATGACGATCAGCCACCACGGGTCGGTGCCGAAGAACGACAGGTTCTCCGTGGTGGTGGCGGCGAGCTGGCTGCCACCGGCGAACAGGGCGGTCATGACTGGACCTCCGCACTGAGCTGGACGACCTGCCCGGGACGGGCACCCGTGTCCGAAGTGACGCCGCCGCCCACGGAGTTGAGCGGCACCCAGACCACCCGGTCCGGCATCGGGGTGACGGCCAGCGGCAGCGTCACCACACCGGCCGGCCCGGAGACGGTGAGGGGTTCGCCGTCGAGCACCCCGACCTCCGCGGCGGTCGCGGCCGACAGCCGCGCCACGGCGGCGTGCCGGGTGGCGGCCAGCGCGTCGTCGCCGTCCTGGAGCCGGCCCTGGTCGAGCAGCAGCCGGTGTCCGGCGAGCACCGCCTGGCCGGCGTCGGGCCGCGGCAGCGGCACCGACACCTCGGCGGGCGCGCTCGCGGCGTGCGCCGACGACCCGGCGAGCCGGTCGAGTTCACGGCGGGCGGACCGGACGTCGGACAGGCCGAGCGTGACGTCCATCGCGTCGGCGAGCATGGTCAGCACCCGGGCGTCCGGGAGCTGGTGGCGGGTCGTGGCCTGGTCGGGCTTGATCGCCGCCTCGAACATCCGGGCCCGGCCCTCCCAGTTGAGGAAGGTGCCGGACTTCTCGGCGACGGCGGCGACCGGCAGGACCACGTCGGCGCGCTCGGTGACCTCGCTCGGTCGCTGCTCCAGGCTGACCAGGAACCCGACGTTGCCGAGCGCGGCCCGGGCCCGGGCCGGGTCCGGCAGGTCCGCGATCTCGACCCCGCCGACCACGAGTGCGGCCAGCTCGCCGGCCGCGGCGGCCTCCAGGATCTGCCCGGTGTCGCGTCCGAACCGGCTCGGCAGCGCGGGCAGCCCCCAGACGCGGGCGACCTCCTCGCGACCGCGCGGGTCGGTGACCGGGCGCCCGCCGGGCAGCAGCCCGGGCAGCACCCCCGCCTCGACCGCGCCCCGCTCGCCGGCCCGGCGCGGGATCCACGCCAGCCGGGCCCCGGTCGCGGTGGCCAGCCGCAGCGCGGCGGTCAACCCGCCGGGCACCGCCGCCAGCCGCTCGCCGACCAGGATCACCGCGCCCGGCGCGCGCAGCGCCTCGGCGGCGAGCCGGCCGGCCTCGTCCAGTCCGACCCCGCCGGCCAGCGCGTCCAGCCATTCCGGTTCGGTGCCGGGAGCGGCCGGCAGCAGGATGCCGCCGGCCTTCTCCAGCCCGCGGGAGGCGTGGGTGGCCAGGGCGTAGGCCTGCTGCTTGTTCTTGCGGTGGGCCTTGCGCAGCCGCAGGAAGACCCCGGGGGCCTCCTCCTCGGCCTCGAGTCCGGCCAGCAGGACGGCCGGTGCCTGCTCCAGCGCCCGGTTGGTCGGCGCGCCGCCCCGTCCGCCGGCGTCCGCACCGTCGAGGTCGACGCCGTGGCCGGCCACGTGGGCGGCGAGGAAGTCGGCCTCCTCGGCGGAGTGCGGGCGGGCCCGGAAGTCCACGTCGTTGGTGCCGAGCACGACCCGGGCGAACTTGCCGTACGCGTAGGAGTCCTCGACGGTGAGCCGGCCGCCGGCCAGCACCGCAGCCCGGCCGTGTGCCGCGGTCAGCCCGGCGGCCGCGGCGGCCAGCGCCTCCGGCCAGCCGGCCGGGACGAGTTCACCGTCCTCGGCGCGGATCAGCGGGTGGGTGAGGCGCTCGGGCCGCTGCGCGTACCGGAAGCCGAAGCGGCCCTTGTCGCACAGCCACTCCTCGTTGACCTCCGGGTCGTTGGCCGCCATCCGCCGCATCACCTTGCCGCGGCGGTGGTCGGTGCGGGTGGCGCAGCCGCCCGCGCAGTGCTCGCACACCGACGGCGAGGAGACCAGGTCGAAGGGGCGGGAGCGGAACCGGTAGGCGGCGGAGGTGAGCGCGCCGACCGGGCAGATCTGGATGGTGTTGCCGGAGAAGTACGACTCGAACGGGTCGCCCTCGCCGATTCCGACCTGCTGCAGCGCGCCCCGCTCCAGCAGCTCGATCATCGGGTCGCCGGCGATCTGCTGGCTGAACCGGGTGCAGCGCGCGCACAGCACGCACCGCTCGCGGTCCAGCAGCACCTGCGGCGAGATCGGCACCGGCTTCTCGTAGGTGCGCTTGCGGCCCTCGAAGCGGGTGTCGGGGTCACCGGTGGACATCGCCTGGTTCTGCAGCGGGCACTCGCCGCCCTTGTCGCAGACCGGGCAGTCCAGCGGGTGGTTGATCAGCAGCAGCTCCATCACGCCGCGCTGCGCCTTCTCGGCGACCGGCGAGGTGAGCTGGGTGGTGACCACCATGCCGTCGGTGCAGGTGATGGTGCAGGAGGCGACCGGCTTGCGCTGCCCCTCGATCTCCACGATGCACTGGCGGCAGGCGCCGACCGGGTCGAGCAGCGGGTGGTCGCAGAACCGGGGGATCTCGATGCCGAGTTGCTCGGCGGCACGGATGACCAATGTGCCCTTGGAGACGGAGATCGGGATGCCGTCGATGGTGACCGAGACGAGGTCTTCGGGGGGCGGTGCGGGCTGCCCGTTGTCATGAGGCGCGCGTTTCCCCGCGGCGGAGCCGCTGATGGACGACGAGATGGTCACGCGTGGGCCTCCGTACGGGACTTGTCGGCCCAGGCGGTGGAGCGGGCCGGGTCGAAGGGGCAGCCGTTGCCCTCGATGTGCTCCTCGTACTCCGCGCGGAAGTACTTCAGCGAGGAGAAGATCGGGGCGGCGGCGCCGTCGCCGAGGGCGCAGAACGACTTGCCGTTGATGTTGTCGGCGATGTCCTGGAGCTTGTCGAGGTCCTCGGTCCGGCCCTTGCCGGCCTCGATGTCCCGCAGCAACTGGACCAGCCAGTACGTGCCTTCCCGGCACGGGGTGCACTTGCCGCACGACTCGTGGGCGTAGAACTCGGTCCAGCGGGTGACGGCCCGCACCACGCAGGTCGTCTCGTCGAAGCACTGCAGCGCCTTGGTGCCGAGCATGGAGCCGGCCGCGCCGACCCCCTCGTAGTCCAGCGGTACGTCGAGGTGCTCGTCGGTGAACATCGGGGTGGAGGAGCCGCCGGGGGTCCAGAACTTCAGCCGGTGGCCGGGCCGCATCCCGCCGCCCATGTCGAGGAGCTGGCGCAGCGTGATGCCGAGCGGCCCTTCGTACTGGCCGGGGCGGGCGACGTGGCCGGAGAGCGAGTAGAGCGTGAAGCCCGGGGACTTCTCGCTGCCCATCGAGCGGAACCACTCCTTGCCGCGCTGGATGATCGCGGGAACCGAGGCGATCGACTCCACGTTGTTCACCACGGTGGGGCAGGCGTACAGGCCCTCGACGGCCGGGAAGGGCGGCCGGAGCCTGGGCTGGCCGCGGCGGCCCTCCAGGGAGTCCAGCAGCGCGGTCTCCTCGCCGCAGATGTACGCGCCGGCGCCGGCGTGCACCGTGATGTCGAGGTCGAAGCCGGAGCCCTTGATGTTCGTGCCGAGGTAGCCGGCCTCGTACGCCTCGCGCACCGCCTCGTGCAGCCGGCGCAGCACCGGGACCACCTCGCCGCGCAGGTAGATGAAGGCGTGGTTCGAGCGGATCGCGTAGCAGGCGATCACCATGCCCTCGATGAGCGCGTGCGGGTTGGCGAAGAGCAGCGGGATGTCCTTGCAGGTCCCGGGCTCGGACTCGTCGGCGTTGACCACCAGGTAGTGGGGCTTGCCGTCGCCCTGCGGGATGAACTGCCACTTCATGCCGGTGGGGAAGCCCGCGCCGCCGCGGCCGCGCAGGCCGGAGTCCTTGACGTAGGCGATCAGGTCGTCCGGCGCCATCGCGAGCGCCTTGCCCAGCGCTTCGTACCCCTCGTGCCTGCGGTAGGTCTCCAGCGTCCACGACCGGGGGTCGTCCCAGAACGCCGACAGTACGGGCGCGAGCAGCTTCTCGGCCGGTTCCACGGTCATCACTCGCCCTCCTCCTCGGTGGCGTGGTCGCCGGTGCGGTCCGCGACCGGGTCCGCGGGGTTGTCAGGGTCGGACTCGGCGGTCCGGCCGGGCGCGTCGTGCGAGCTGGGGTGCTGGGCGGGCGACGGCGAGGTGGGGGTGTCGTACGCCCCGGCGTCCTCGGTCGCCGACTCGCCGCGCTGGCCGACCACCTTGGGGGCGGGGACCTCGCCGCGGTGCAGCCGCAGCCCGGCCAGGGAGGCGGGTCCGGCGCCGCCGGTCGCCTCGACCGCTCCCGCGCGCTGGTCGGGGAAGCCGGCCAGGATGCGCGCGGTCTCCTTGTACGTGCACAGGGGCGCGCCGCGGGTCGGGCGGACCTCACGGCCGGCGATGAGGTCGTCGACGAGTTGGCGGGCCGACTCGGGCGTCTGGTCGTCGAAGAACTCCCAGTTGACCATCACCACGGGCGCGAAGTCGCAGGCCGCGTTGCACTCGATGTGCTCGAGGGTGACCTTGCCGTCCTCGGTGGTCTCGTCGTTGCCGATCCCGAGGTGCTGCTTCAGCTCGTCGAAGATGGCGTCGCCGCCCATCACCGCGCACAGCGTGTTGGTGCAGACCCCGACCTGGTAGTCGCCGGACGCCTTGCGCCGGTACATGGTGTAGAAGGTGGCGACCGCGGTGACCTCGGCGGTGGTGAGCTCCAGTTGCTCGGCGCAGAACCGGATGCCGGTGCGGGTGACGTACCCCTCCTCGGACTGCACCAGGTGCAGCAGCGGCAGCAGCGCGCTGCGCGAGCCGGGGTAGCGGGCGATCACCTCCTTGGCGTCGGTCTCCAACCGGGCCCGGACGTCGGCCGGGTAGTCGGGGGCGGGCAGTTCGGGGATGCCCAGGGACACACCGCGGGAGGCACCTCCCTGCGAGACCTCGGTCATCGGTCGACACCTCCCATCACGGGGTCGATGGACGCCACCGCGACGATGACGTCGGCGATCTGGCCGCCCTCGCACATCGCGGCCATGGTCTGAAGGTTGGTGAAGGAGGGGTCGCGGAAGTGCACCCGGTACGGGCGGGTGCCGCCGTCGCTGACGACGTGCACGCCCAGCTCGCCCTTGGCCGACTCGACGGCGGCGTACGCCTGCCCGGGCGGTACCCGGAAGCCCTCGGTGACCAGCTTGAAGTGGTGGATCAGGGCCTCCATGGAGGTGCCCATGATCTTCTTGATGTGGTCCAGGGAGTTGCCCATGCCGTCCGGGCCGAGCGCGAGTTGCGCGGGCCAGGCGATCTTCTTGTCCTCGATCATCACCGGCCCGGGGGCGAGCCGGTCCAGGCACTGCTCGACGATCCGCAGGCTCTGGTGCATCTCCTCCAGGCGGACCCGGAAGCGGCCGTAGGAGTCGCAGGTGTCGGTGGTCGGCACCTCGAAGTCGTAGTTCTCGTAGCCGCAGTACGGGTCGGACTTGCGCAGGTCGTGCGGCAGGCCGGCGGCGCGCAGGATCGGACCGGTGGCGCCGAGCGCCATGCAGCCGGTCAGGTCCAGGTAACCGACGTCCTGCATCCGGCCCTTGAAGATCGGGTTGCCGGTGGCGAGCTTGTCGTACTCCGGCAGGTTCTTCCGGAACTTCTTCACGAACTCACGGATCTGGTCGACCGCGCCCGGCGGCAGGTCCTGGGCCAGGCCGCCCGGCCGGACGTACGCGTGGTTCATCCGCAGGCCGGTGACCAGCTCGAAGATGTCGAGGATGTACTCGCGGTCGCGGAAGCCGTAGATCATGATGGTGGTGGCGCCCAGCTCCATGCCGCCGGTGGCGATGCACACCAGGTGGGAGGAGATCCGGTTCAGCTCCATCAGCAGCACCCGGATGACGCTGGCCCGGTCCGGGATCCGGTCGGTGATGCCGAGCAGCCTCTCCACCGCGAGGCAGTAGGCGGTCTCGTTGAACAGCGGCGTGAGGTAGTCCATGCGCGTCACGAAGGTGGACCCCTGGGTCCACGTCCGGAACTCCATGTTCTTCTCGATGCCGGTGTGCAGGTAGCCGATGCCGGAGCGGGCCTCGGTGACCGTCTCGCCGTCGATCTCCAGGATCAGCCGGAGCACGCCGTGGGTGGACGGGTGCTGCGGGCCCATGTTGACGATGATCCGCTCGTCGTCGGCCTTGCCCACGGTCTCGGCGAGTTCGTCCCAGTCGCCGCCGGTGACGGTGAAGACCCGGCCCTCGGTGGTCTCCCGCTCCTCCGCTTGCTGCGGAGCGGTGTATCCATAGCTCATGAACAGCCTCCCGCAGGGAGTCGTTGAGGGGTGGCGGTCGATGGGGTCGCCCGTGGCGAAGCCCAGGGGAGGTGTGGGGTCATGAGTACGACCTCCGCTGGTCGGGAGCCGGGATCTGGGCACCCTTGTACTCGACGGGGATGCCGCCGAGCGGGTAGTCCTTGCGCTGCGGGTGGCCGGGCCAGTCGTCCGGCATCATGATCCGGGTGAGCGCGGGGTGGCCGTCGAAGACGATGCCGAAGAAGTCGTACGTCTCGCGCTCGTGCCAGTCGTTGGTCGGGTAGACCGGGACCAGCGAGGGGACGTGCGGGTCAGCGTCGGGGGCGCTGGTCTCGATCCGGATCAGCCGGCCGTGGGTGAGCGAGCGCAGGTGGTACACGGCGTGCAGCTCGCGGCCCTCGTCACCCGGGTAGTGCACGCCGCTGACGCCGGTGCACAGTTCGAACCGGAGCGCGGGGTCGTCGCGCAGGGTGCGGGCGACCCGGACCAGGTGCTCGCGGGCGATGTGGAAGGTGAGTTCGCCGCGGTCGACGACGGTCTTCTCGATCGCCTCGCCCGGCGGCAGGCCCTGCTCCTCCAGCGCGCCCTCCAGCTCGTCGGCGATCTCGTCGAACGGGTCGCCGTAGGGGCGGTTGGCGGCACCGGGCAGCCGGACCGTGCGGACCAGGCCGCCGTACCCGGAGGTGTCGCCGCCGTTCTGGGCGCCGAACATCCCGGTCCGGACGCCGATCACCTCGCCGGCGTCGTGGCGCTGCGCGGGCACCGCGCCCTCGGCGGGCTCCTCAGGCAGCTCGGGCGGGTTCGGGGTGGCGGTCATCGCAGGAGCCCCTTCATCTCGATCGTCGGGAGCGCCTTGCGCGCCGCTTCCTCCGCCTCGCGGGCGGCGGCCTCGCGGTTCACGCCGAGCTTGCCGTGCTGGATCTTCTCGTGCAGCTTGAGGATCGCGTCGAGCAGCATCTCGGGGCGGGGCGGGCAGCCGGGCAGGTAGATGTCGACCGGTACGACGTGGTCGACGCCCTGCACGATGGCGTAGTTGTTGAACATGCCGCCGCTGGAGGCGCACACGCCCATCGAGATGACCCACTTGGGGTTCGGCATCTGGTCGTAGACCTGGCGCAGCACCGGGGCCATCTTCTGGCTGACCCGGCCGGCCACGATCATCAGGTCGGCCTGGCGCGGCGATCCGCGGAAGACCTCCATGCCGAACCGGGCCATGTCGTACCGCCCGGCGCCGGTGGTCATCATCTCGATGGCGCAGCAGGCCAGGCCGAAGGTGGCCGGGAAGACCGACGCCTTACGCACCCAGCCCGCCGCGGTCTCCACCGTCGTCAGCAGGAATCCGCTCGGCAGTTTCTCTTCGATACCCATGGGTTGGCTCCTGGTCTCCTCGGTCCCCTGGTCCTCTGACGTCCCGCTAGTCCCACTCCAGGCCGCCGCGCCGCCACACGTAGGCGTAGGCGACGAAGACGGTGAGCACGAAGAGGAGCATCTCGACGAGTCCGAACATCCCCAGCCGGTCGAAGGTGACCGCCCAGGGATAGAGGAAGACGATCTCGATGTCGAAGACGATGAAGAGCATCGCCGTCAGGTAGTACTTGATCGGGAAGCGGCCGCCACCGGCCGGCTGCGGAGTCGGCTCGATGCCGCACTCGTACGCTTCCAACTTGGCCCGGTTGTACCGTTTCGGCCCGATGATCGAGGCCATGAAAACGGAGAAGATCGCGAAGCCGGCCGCGAGGCCGCCCAGCACGAGGATGGGCGCGTAGGCGTTCACCGTCCCCCGCTCCTTCCAGTCGACTGTGACTGATGTACGGACCGTGACCGGGGCGGTGCGCCGCGCCACAGAATCGCGAAGATCGCGCCTATGTGAGGCAGTTCACAAGCCCAAGCCGCCTGCATCCTATGCCTCCCGGTCTGTGATCTGCGACACGGGGGTGCGCACGAGCTTTGTGATCTCCACCACCTGACCAACGATCATGAAGTCGGATGAGCGGTGATGTTGCGGCGGATGGCACCCAAACGATCACTTCACGTCATAATCGCGGGCGTTCTCGCTGGTCAGAGCGACGTACGCACTATCAGAACGAGCCGCCCACAGGCAAATTGGCGATGGACGAATCGCCGTGATAGCGCCGCGGAATCCGCCCGGGTGAGCCCCGGAACCCGGGAATGACGCGCGTGAAACCGTGCACGAGCGCATACGGCACCGGAGCCATGAAAACGGACCAAAGCACCTGTCAAGCAAGATCGTGAATCGGGCAATTGGGCCGTGAGCACGTCAACTGTGGCGCATCCCACCTTTATTGAACGGAACCATTCGTTCCTGATAGCCAGAGACCCATGTCCCCGAACACATCCCGGACACAGGTGTCCGACACGCATACCCATAGCCGCCGCCGACGGCACGCGGCGCCCCGCCACCCGAACTGGGTGCGCCGGGCCGGACTCGTCGGCGGTGTCGTCAGCGCGTTCGCCCTGTGCGGCGCGGCCGCTCCGGCCATAGCCGAGACCACGCACCCCACCACGACCGGCGGCACGCCGTCCGCCGCCGGTTCCTCGCAGGCACGGTCGGCCGGCGCTCGCACGGCGACCCTGTCCACGGCGGCCTCCGCTCAGCAGGCCGTCGTCGCGGTGCAGCGCGAGGCGCTGGCCGCCGCGCTCTCCGCCGACCAGGAGCAGGCCGCCAAGGACGCGGCCAGGACGGCCGCCAAGGCGCACAAGGCAGCACGCCACAAGGCCGAGGCCGCCGCGAAGGCGGCGAAGGCGCGCGCCGCGCAGGCCGCCGCGCCGTCCGCCGGCAGCAGCACGTCCGGCTCGTCCGGGCAGAGTTCGTCCTCGACCGCGACGGCCACGCCCGCGGCCGAGGTCACCGCCGCCTCCTCCAGCAAGGTCGACCAGCTCATCGCCTTCCTGAAGTCGCAGCTCGGCAAGCCCTACGTGTACGGCGCCACCGGCCCCGACTCGTACGACTGCTCCGGCCTGACGCAGGCGGCGTTCGCCTCCATCGGCGTCAGCATCCCGCGGACCTCGCAGGAGCAGTCCACCGCCGGCACGCCCGTGTCCGTCTCCGCCCTCCAGCCCGGCGACCTCATCTTCTGGGGCGGCGAGGGCAGCGCCTACCACGTGGGCGTCTTCATCGGCGACGGCCAGTACCTGGACGCGGCCAACCCGTCCACCCCGGTGGCCATTCACCAGCTCGCCGACTACATGCCCGACTGGGCGGTCAACGTCCTCTGAGCCGCGCCCCCGTGGGGGTTCGCTCCACCGGTTACCCCTCTTCTCCGTCCTGAGCGGCGGGAGGCGGCCCCGCCATGCCCTCCGACGGGCCCGGCCCGACCGCCTCCCGCCGCTCCTCGGCGTACCGGCGCACGCGTTCCGGACCGATCCGGCGCCGGCACCGATCACGGCGGTCCAGCGCACCCGCGCACGGTAACCTCCCGCGAGGACAACGTCATCGGGGGAAGGGGTCGTCGTGCGCGCGGGAGACACGGGAGACAACGGAGCCAACGGAGCCAACAACGTCTTCGAGCCTTTGGAGGAGGGCGCTCCTCGGGCCCTCGGGGATTACCGGCTGGCCGCCCGGCTCGGCGCGGGCGGCATGGGCAAGGTCTACCTGTCGTACACGCCCGCCGGCCGCCCGGTCGCGGTGAAGGTGATCCGCCCGGAACTGGCCGAGGACCCGGAGTTCCGGCAGCGCTTCCGGCAGGAGGTCGCCGCGGCGGGCCGGGTGCAGGGCCTTTACACCGCACCCGTGCTGGACAGCGACACCGAGGGGCCGGTGCCCTGGCTGGCGACGGCGTTCGTGCAGGGCCCGAGTCTCGCGGCGGCCGTCGCGAGCCACGGCGTGCTGCCGGTGCCGACCGTCCTGCTGCTGACCGCCGGCGCCGCCGAGGCGCTCCAAGCCGTCCACGCGGCCGGGTTGGTGCACCGCGACCTCAAACCGTCCAACGTGCTGCTGGCCGCGGACGGCCCCCGGGTGATCGACTTCGGCATCGCCCGCGCGGCCGACGCCACCGCGCTGACCGGCAGCGGGGTCACCGTCGGCACACCGGCGTTCATGTCGCCCGAGCAGGCTGCCGGGCGGAAGATCACCCCGGCCACCGACATCTTCGCGCTCGGCGCCGTGGCCGCCTACGCGGCCGCGGGCGCACCGGCGTTCGGCGAGGGTTCCAGCCACGCCGTGCTCTACCGGATCGTGCACGAGGAGCCGGACCTCACCGGCGTGCCGGACGTGCTGCGCCCCCTCGTGGTCCGCTGCCTGGCCAAGGACCCCGCCGAACGCCCCGGACTCGACGAGGTGGTGGCGATGTGCCGGGCCGCGGCCGAAGGCGGTGAACTGGTCAGGACCGAGCAGTGGCTGCCCGCCGCGGTGGCCGCCGACATCACCGCGCACCACGTGCCCGCGCGATCCACGACCCGCCCCGACGTGGTCACCCCGATACCGACGGCTCCCGCAACACCCGCCTCACCCGCCACAGCCGCCGCGCCCCCGGCGCCCGCCGGCCCGCCGGTGCCCACCGCGCCGCCCACTCCGGCCGGGCCGCCGCAGGACGTCGCGGGCGCCCCGACGCACGCCGCCGGTCCGCAGTACGGCGGCGCTCCGACGTACACCACCCCCGCGTACCCCGCTTCGACCGCCGGCTACGGCTATCCCGCCGCCGCGCAGGGACGGCAGAATCCGCACGGTCCGCAGACGCCGTACCCCGGCGCGGTGCCCGCACCCGGCGGATACGGCTCGGGCCCTTACGGCAGCGGCACCCACCCCGTCGGGCCCGGGACCGGCGCCGGCGGCCCCGGGCGGAAGAAGCGGTGGCTCGTGCCGGCCGGTGTGCTCGGCGCGGTCCTGCTCCTCGGCATCGCGCTCGTCGCAGTGCACGCCCTGAACAGCCACAAGAAGACCGGCGACGACGCAAGTGGCGCCCAGCACGGCACCGCCAAGGCCACGGGCGGCGGCACCGCCACGAGCCGCGCGCCGAGCGGGACCGCCCAGCCGGTCGGCCCCGAGCCGGAGACGCACAAGGGTGTCAACCTGCCCGACAGCTACCACCTGGAGTTCGCCGACAACCCGTTGACACCGAAGTACAACAACCTCGACGACTTCTACTACGGCTGCGACGACAAGTGCGTCTACGGGTCGTACAACACCAAACTCGTGCTGCTCGACACCGGCGAGAAGGGCTCCCTGGAGGCCTGCCGCGCCGACACCCGCTACACCACGCAGATCTCCGAAGCCAGGCTGGCGGCCGGCTCCCAGATCTGCGCGACCACCCAGGACGGCATCGTCGCGCTGCTCACCTACCGCGGCCACTCCCCCAGTTCCTCACCGAGCGAGTACTCGACGTTCGACGTCACGGTGTGGCGCAACGCGGTGAAGAGCGACAACGACTGACGGCCGGGTCGGGGCGCCCCGGGACGGTCGGGGCGCCCAGGCAGGGACGGCTCAGGCGCGGGGGGTGATCTTGGTGAGGCCGTTGATGATGCGGTCCATCGCGTCGCCGCCGGTGGGATCGGTGAGGTTCGCGAGCAGCTTGAGGCAGAAGCGCATCAGCATCGGGTGCGTCAGGCCGCGCTGGGTGCACATCTGGAGGACCTTCGGGTTGCCGATCAGCTTCACGAAGGCGCGGCCCAGGTTGTAGTAGCCGCCGTAGGTGTCCTTCAGGATGCGCGGGTAGGCGGCGAGCGCGAGTTCACGCTGCCCGATGGTGGCGCGCGCGTGCGCCTGGGTGATCACGTCCGCGGCGAGCTGGCCGGACTCCATCGCATAGGCGATGCCCTCGCCGTTGAACGGGTTGACCAGCCCGCCCGCGTCGCCGACCAGCAGCAGGCCGCGGGTGTAGTGCGGCTGGCGGTTGAAGGCCATCGGCAGTGCGGCGCCGCGGATCGGCCCGGTCATGTTCTCCGGGGTGAAGCCCCAGTCCTCCGGCATCGAGCCGACCCACGCCTTCAGCACCTCGCGCCAGTCCAGCTCGCGGAAGGCCGCGGACGAGTCGAGGATGCCCAGGCCCACGTTGGAGGTGCCGTCGCCGAGGCCGAAGATCCAGCCGTAGCCCGGCAGCTGGCGCGCCGAGGGCCCGCGCCGGTCCCACAGCTCCAGCCAGGACTCCAGGTAGTCGTCCTCGTGCCGCGGCGAGGTGAAGTAGGTACGCACCGCGACACCCATCGGGCGGTCGTCGCGGCGGTGCAGCCCCATCGCCAGCGACAGCCGGGTGGAGTTGCCGTCGGCGGCGACCACCAGCGGCGCGTGGAAGGCGGCCGGCACCTTGTCCTCGCCGAGCTTGGTGGTGACCCCGGTGATCCGCCCGGTGCGCTCGTCGATGATCGGCGCGCCGACGTTGCACCGCTCGTACAGCCGCGCGCCGGCCTTCACCGCCTGCTGGGCGAGGAGCTCGTCGAAGTCCTCGCGCCTGCGCACCAGTCCGTAGTCCGGGTAGGCGGCGAGCTCGGGCCAGTCCATCTCCAGTCGCATGCCGCCGCTGATGATGCGCAGGCCCTTGTTGCGCAGCCAGCCCGCTTCCTCGGAGACGTCGATGCCCATCGACACGAGCTGCTTGGTCGCGCGCGGGGTCAGCCCGTCGCCGCAGACCTTCTCGCGCGGGAACGCGGTCTTCTCCAGAAGGAGGACGTCCAGACCGGACTTGGCCAGGTAGTACGCGGTCGTGGAACCGGCGGGCCCGGCACCTACGACGATCACGTCGGCGCTGCGCTCGGACAGGGCAGTGTCGGTCACGTGGGCTCTCCCGGTTCGGCGAACGGCTCTTGCAGCGTGCAGAGGTGTCATGCCGAGTGTATGAGGCCGCCGCTCCGAGTGGAGCGGCGGCTCTCGGGAGGGCGACCGGCTCAGCGGTGCTCGGGCGGCTGCTTGCGCAGCCGGTCCGGCTCCACGACGCCCAGGTCGTGCACGGTCGGCTCGGCCGGCGCCGGCGGCCCGGGCGGCTGCGCCGGCCCGTACGCCCCCGCGGGCGGGCCGGGTTGGGGCGGCACGGCGGCGCCGTACGTACCGCCGTAGGTCGCACCGCCGCGGGTCCCCGTGCCGTACGGCGACGGGGCGCCGGGGCCGGTGGCGTACGGTGCGACGCCGGCCGGGGGCGGCACCTGGCCGCCGAACAACCGCCACACGTACGGGGCGACCAGCACCCCGCCGAAGGTCCACAGCAGACTCAGGCCCAGCAGTTCGGGCACCTCCGTGCCGACCGAGAGGTGGGACAGCACCCCGGGCAGCCGCTCGTCGCCGCCGGTGTGCCCGCCGCTGACCGCGGCCAGGATCACCAGCAGCACCGTGAACAGGCCGGCCACCGCGAACTGCTCCGGCCTGGTGCGGCAGCGCCGGACCGCGAGCACCCCGATCAGCAGCGCGCAGCAGAGCGCGCCCGCGACCACCCCGGTCACCGACCAGCCGCCCCAGACGTGGTTGAGGTCGCCCAGGCCGAACGACACGTGGTGGGAGCTGTCCTCGCTGCCGCTGGCGCTGACGCCGACCCGGAACGGTGCCCCCCAGCCGAGACCCAGCCCGGACACGCCGAGATTGAGCAGCAGCAGACCGGCCGCGGCCACGCCCCAGCCGGTGAGGTCGTCGTAGTGGGCGAGGGCGATGACGAAGACGGTGGCCCCGGCGATGAGGAGGGTGGCCAGCAAGGCTGTCGCGGTGGTGGCGAGCACCCGGTAGGCGGCCGCGGCGCCCGGCCTTGCGGCCAGCCACTCCAGCAACGACGGGCGGCACAGCACCAGCAGGGCCGTCACCAGGCTGAGCACGAAGGTCCACAGCGCGGCCAGGAAGGGCGCGGTGGTGAAGTGCGCGGGGCCGATCTTCGGCTCGGCGGCGAAACCGAGCGCGAGGGCCGCGGCGGCGGCGAGCAGCGCGACCCGGACGGCCGCGGCAGCGCTCTCGGCCTTCGCCCCGGCGCCGAGCGCGCCCGCGCCGAACGCGGTGCCGTCGTCGGTGGCGCCCGCGGCGGCTGCCGCGGCCACCGCGGACTGCTGCCGCCTGCGCATCACACGCAGGCCGAGCACCAGTGCCAGCACCCACACCAGCGTGACCGTCCACGGCAGGACGGACAGCGTCCAGTGGTAGGTGAGCGAGTGGGCGCCGCTGCCGCTGGCGGTGTACCCGATGTCGCTGCCGCCGTCGGAGAAGTCGATCCCGTCGGAGCCGTCGGTGCCGCCGTCGGAGAGGTCCCCGCCGTCCGAGCCGTCGCTGCCCCCGTCGGAGAAGTCCCCGCCGTCCGAGCCGTCACTGCCGCCGTCGGAGAAGTCCCCGCCGTCGCTGCCGTCGCTCCCGCCGTCGGAGAAGTCGAACCCGCCGTCGCTGCCGTCGCTCCCGCCGTCGGAGAAGTCGAACCCGCCGTCGCTGCCGTCACTGCCGCCGTCGGGGAACTCGTCCCCGCCGTCCGAGCCGTCACTGCCGCCGTCGGAGAACTCGTCCCCGTTGTCGCCGTCGTCGCTCGGGTCGGTGAAGTCCTCGTCGGTGGTGACGGTCGTGGTCTGCTTGAGGTTGCCGCCGAGTCCCTGGACGAGCACCGCGAGGGCCGCCCGGGTCCGCGTGGCCATCCCGATCGTGCCGCCGGGCAGTGCGGCGCCCGCGGCACCCGCGATCGCGAGGCCCGCCACGAGTATGGTCAGTGCCGGTCCGAGCGCGACCAGCAGCGGCGCCTCCCAGCGGCCGGTGAACACCCGTCGCACGAACACCGCGCCGGGCCCGGGCGCGACCGGCCCGGGCGGCGGATAGCCCGGCCCGTACCCCGGTTGGGCCGGCCCGTAGACGGGTTGGCCCGGCGGCGGCAGTGCGGTCGGCACGTGCGCGGTCGGGGCGGCGTGCACCGACGGCGGCGCGTCGGTGGGAGGCGGCGGAGGAGGAGGGGGCGGCAACGCCCCGCCTGCCTGGGTCGGCGCAGGCGCCTGCCCGGGAAGAGCGGGCGAGGTCAGGTCGCGGCCGCAGCGCGGGCAGAAGCGGATGCCTTCCGCCTCGGCGACCTGGTTCCCGCAGGCGGGACAGAACGGCATCGTCAACTCCGTCGGATGGCGGGGCTGCTGTCCCCCCGCGGACACCGCAGCTTATGGCCCCGACCGGCACCGATCACCCGGAATACGTCACTCCGTGGTTCCGGCCGCCGCGCCGGGAGTTCCGGGACGGGGCCCCGGCCTACGGGTTCGTACCGCGGTGCAGCGCGACGATCCCACCGGTGAGATTCCGCCAGGCGACCCGCACCCAGCCCGCGTCCTTCAACCGCCGGCCCAGCGCCTGCTGGTCGGGCCAGGCCCGGATCGACTCGGCGAGGTAGACGTACGCGTCGGGATTGCTGCTCACCTTCGTCGCCACCGGGGGCAGCGCGCGCATCAGGTACTCCGTGTACACCGTGCGGAACGGCCGGTACGTGGGATGGCTGAACTCGCAGATCACCAGCCGCCCGCCGGGCCTGGTCACCCGCCGCATCTCGCGCAGCGCCGCGTCGGTGTCCTGCACGTTGCGCAGCGCGAAGGAGATCGTCACCGCGTCGAACACCCCGTCGGCGAACGGCAGCCGGGTCGCGTCCCCCGCGGTGAGCGGGAGTTCGGGATGGCGCTTCTTGCCCTCCCGCAGCATGCCGAGCGAGAAGTCGCACGGCACGACCTCCGCGCCCGCGGCGGCGAACGGCAGCGACGACGTCGCCGTCCCCGCCCCCAGGTCGAGCACCCGCTCGCCCGGCCGCACGTCCAGCGCCTGCCCGACGGCCCGCCGCCACAGCCGTGTCTGGCCCAGCGACAGCACGTCGTTGGTGAGGTCGTACTTCTCCGCGACGCCGTCGAACATCGCGGCGACGTCCTTCGGCTGCTTCTCCAGGGATGCGCGGGTCACGTGCTCACCCTAGCGCCGGACCCGGGTCCGTCCCCCAGGGGCCCGGCCGCTAACGCTCCGCGAGGAGCTTCAGTTCGGGGTGCGCGGTGCCGCCCTCGATCGCGGTCGAGGACAGGTGCGAGACCACGTGGTCGTCGACCGGGTCGTTCGCCGGGTCGTCGTGCACGACGAGGTGCTCGTACGTCGTCGCGCGCTGCGCCGGGACGCGTCCGGCCGAGCGGATGAGGTGGATCAGCTCCATCCGGTTCGAGCGGTGCTTCGCCCCGGCGGAGGACACCACGTTCTCCTCCAGCATGACCGAGCCGAGGTCATCCGCCCCGTAGTGCAGGGAGAGTTGGCCGACCTCCTTGCCGGTGGTCAGCCAGGACCCCTGGATGTGGGCGACGTTGTCGAGGAAGAGCCGCGCGATCGCGATCATCCGCAGGTACTCGAAGAGGGTTGCCTGCGTCTGGCCCTTCAGATGGTTGTTCTCCGGCTGGTAGGTGTACGGGATGAACGCCCGGAACCCGCCGGTGCGGTCCTGCACGTCGCGGATCATCCGCAGGTGCTCGATCCGCTCCGCGTTGGTCTCGCCGGTCCCCATCAGCATGGTGGTGGTGGACTCGACGCCGAGCCGGTGCGCGGTCTCCATGATCTCCAGCCACCGCTCGCCGGACTCCTTCAGCGGCGCGATCGCCTTGCGCGGGCGCTCCGGCAGCATTTCGGCGCCGGCCCCGGCGAAGGAGTCGAGCCCGGCGGCGTGGATCCGGCGGATCGCCTCCTCCGCGCTCACCCCGGAGATCCGCGCCATGTGGTCCACCTCGGACGCGCCGAGCGAGTGGATCACCAGCTGCGGGAACTCCCGCTTGATCGCGGCGAAGTGCTCCTCGTAGTACTCCACGCCGTAGTCGGGGTGGTGGCCGCCCTGGAACATGATCTGGGTGCCGCCGAGTTCGACGGTCTCCGCGCACCGGCGCAGGATGTCGTCCAGGCCGCGGCTCCAGCCCTTCTCCGTGTCCTTGGGCGCCGCGTAGAACGCGCAGAACTTGCACGCGGTCACGCACACGTTCGTGTAGTTGATGTTGCGCTCGATGATGTACGTCGCGATGTGCTCGGTGCCCGCGAACCGGCGGCGGCGCACCGCGTCGGCCGCCGCGCCGAGCGCGTGCAGCGGGGCGGAGCGGTAGACGTCGAGCGCTTCCTCCGCGGTGATCCTGCCCCCTGCGGCGGCGCGGTCGAGGACGGCTGCGAGGTCGGTCGGAGAAGTCACCGTGGCAGGCCCTTCAGAGGGTTCGGGATCGGACCCGGTCAGCCTACGCCAGCGGTCCGGGCCGCTCTGAGGGCGCCGCCCGCGGGCGGCGTGCCGGCCCCGCTCGCCGCCACCTGCCCGGCTCCCGGACCCCCCGCCCCGGGTCCCCCGGTCCCCCGCTCACCCGCCGGACCGCCGCAGGGGACCGGCGGGTCGACGACGATCCGCCGGCCGCGCCAGAGGGCTCCCCGCACGGCGGTGAACCGCAGGACGGCGGCCGGCCGTTCGGCGCCCACCCCGTCGACCGGGCGCGGGGCCGGCGCGCGCCGCTTCTCCTGCGGCGCGGCCGGGAACGCGGTGAGCGCGTCGACGAGCACGCGATGCCCCTCCCCCGGCAGGCCGGACCGGTCAGGCGCTCGGCAGCAACTCCACGCCCGCGCCGGACGGGAAGCCGACCCGGCGGGCGAACTCCGCGATCCCGGACTGCTGGGAGGTGCCGAGCGAGAAGTCCAGGGTGGTGAAGTAGCGCCGCAGCACGTCCCGGTCGAACGCTTCCCAGCGCGACGCCTGCTCGGCCACCTTGTCGACCTCCTCGAGGGACAGGTCGCGGGAGGCGAGGAAGGCGGCGTGCACGTCGCGCACCGCGCCGGGGTGCGCGGCGAGGTAGTCCCGCCGGGCCGCCCAGACCGCGAAGACGAACGGCATCCCGGTCCAGTCCTTCCACATCTGCCCGAGGTCGTGGACGGCGAGGCCGAGCCGGGGCGCGTCGTGCAGGGAGGCGCGCAGCGCGGCGTCGCCGATCAGCACCGCCGCCTGGGCCTCCTGCATCATCAGCGACAGGTCCGGCGGGCAGCGGTAGTAGTCCGGGGTCACGCCGTAACGCTCGGTGAGCAGCAGCTCCGCGAGGCGGACCGAGGTGCGGCTGGTGGAGCCCAGGGCCACCCGCTGGCCGTCCAGCCGGTCCAGCGGGAGCTGGCTGACGATCACGCACGACATCACGGGGCCGTCGCAGCCCACCGCGATGTCGGGCAGCGCCACGAGCTGGTCGGCGTGCTTGAGGTACTCCATGAGGGTGATCGGGGCGATGTCCAGATCACCCGCCACGAGCTGGGCGCTGAGCTTCTCCGGGGTGTCCTTGGTCAGCTCCACGTCGAGCAGTGCGCCGGTCCTGGCCAGGCCCCAGTAGAGCGGGAGGCAGTTCAGGAACTGGATGTGGCCGACCCTGGGGCGGACCGGGTCGCTGTCGCTTTCACGCGCGGTTGTGTCCATATGGCGGACGCTACTCCTGGGTCACCACGGCCCTGTGCGGGGGTGGCCCGGCGAGCCGTAAGAAGGATCTTGCAACCCTTCCCTGCGCCAGACCCCCCATGCTAGGCTCGACGCAAGTTGCAGTTTGGTTTCCTTGCAGTACTAAAGCCTGCGGATCATGTAACCCGCAGGCTTTTGTAGTTTTCAGACTTCGCAGTTGCAGGTTCTGGAGCAGGGCAACCCTTTGGGCCCAAGGAGGGCTTTATGGCTACCGGAACCGTGAAGTGGTTCAACGCTGAAAAGGGCTTCGGCTTCATCGCCCAGGACGGCGGCGGCCCGGATGTCTTCGTTCACTACTCCGCGATCAACGCGACCGGCTTCCGCTCCCTCGAGGAGAACCAGCCGGTGACCTTCGACGTCACCCAGGGTCCGAAGGGCCCCCAGGCGGAGAACGTCACCCCGAACTAGTTCTCCACTAGTCGGACGGACAGCGGCGCGATCGCGCCCAGAACCTGCAGTACCAAGGGGCCCCGCACTGCGCGGGGCCCCTGCCTCTTTTTGTCCTCTTTCTTGCCGCCGTCCCGCCTCCGCCCTTCGGCTCGACGGCTGCAACGGGCAAACCGTGGGCTCGCCGACTGCATTCGGGGCAACTGCGGGTTCGGCGGGTGTATTCGGGCACCGTTGGACGCTATTGGGCATCGTCGGGCAATGCCGGGCAAGAGTGGGCAGGTCAGCGGCGGGGGTAGAGGGATTCGATGTCCTCGGTGAAGTCCGTGGCGACCGCGGACCGGCGGAGTTTCATCGACGGGGTGAGGTGGCCGCTCTCCTCGGTGAAATCGACCGGGAGCACCCGGAAGGCGCGGATGGATTCCGCCCGGGACACCGTGGAGTTCGCGTCGTCGACGGCCTTCTGCAACTCCGCGAGCAGATCGGGATCGGTGACCAGCTGCGCGATCCGCAGGTCCTCCTTGTGGCGCATCCGCTGCCAGTGCTTGAGGCCGTCCGCCTCCAGGGTGAGCAGCGCGGTCACGAACGGCCGGTTGTCGCCGACCACCATGCACTGGCCGACCAGGGGGTGGGCCCGCAGCCGGTCCTCCAGGGGCGCCGGTGCCACGTTCTTGCCGCCCGCGGTGATCAGGATCTCCTTCTTGCGGCCGGTGATGCTGAGGTACCCGTCCGCGTCCAACTCGCCGATGTCACCGGTCGGGAACCAGCCCTCCACCTGCGGCACCCCGCTCGGGTCGTTCCAGTAGCCGCGGAAGACCTGCCCGCCGCGCAGCAGCACCTCCCCGTCGTCGGCGATCCGTACCGCGGTGCCCGGCAGCGGCCGGCCGACGGTGCCCAGCCGGGGCGCCAGCGGCGGCGTGACGGTGGCGGCCGCGGTGGTCTCGGTCAGGCCGTACCCCTCGAAGATCATCACCCCGGCCCCCGCGTAGAAGGCCGCCAGCCTCTTGCCCAGCGGGGAACCGCCGCAGATCGCGTACCGGACCTTGCCGCCGAGCGCGGCCCTGATCCGCCGGTAGACCAGCGGGTCGTAGAGGGCGTGTGCCAGCCGCAGGCCCAGCGAGGGGCCGGGGCCGGTGCCGGTCTGACGGGCGACCAGCGCCTGGCCGTAGCGCTGCGCGATCGCGGCGGCGCGGTCGAAGGAGGCGGCGCGGCCCATCTTCTCCGCGGTGGCCCGGCCGGTGTTGTAGACCTTCTCCAGCACGTAGGGGATGGCCAGCAGGAAGGTCGGCCGGAAGCCGGCCAGGTCCGCGAGCAGGTCGTCGGTGGCGATGCTGGGCGCGTGGCCGAGCCGGACCCGGGCGCGCAGGCAGCCGACGGCGACCATCCGGCCGAAGACGTGCGACAGCGGCAGGAACAGCAGGGTCGAGGCGGGCTCGGTGCTCACCGACTTGAAGACCGGGTGCAGCAGTTCGGTGGCGTTGTCGACCTCGGCGAAGAAGTTGCCGTGGGTCAGCACGCAGCCCTTGGGGCGGCCGGTGGTTCCCGAGGTGTAGATCAGCGTGGCGGTGCTCGCCGGAGCCAGGCCCTGCCGCCGCGAGGTGACCAGCGCGTCGGGCAACTCCGCTCCGTCCGTGCTGAGTTGCGCGATCGCGCCCGCGTCCAGCTGCCACAGGTGGCGCAGTTCGGGCAGCCCGGCGCGGCGGCCGGTGACCAGCCGGGTCTGCTCGACGTTCTCCACCGCGCAGGCCGCGGCGCCGGAGTCGGCGAGGATCCACGCGGTCTGGGACGCCGACGAGGTCGGGTAGATCGGCACGGTGACCAGGCCCGCGGCCCACCCCGCGAAGTCCAGCAGCGTCCACGCGTAGGTGGTCCGTGCCATGATCGCCAGCCGCTCGCCCGGCTTCAGCCCGGCCGCGATCAGCCCCTTCGCGACCGCGGTCACCTCCGCGGCGAACCGCTCCGCGGTGACGTCGCGCCAGGTCCCGTCGGCGTCGTCCTTGCGGCTCAGCACCACCTCCCGCGGGGCCTCGGCCGCGTTGGTGAACGGGATGTCGGCCAGGCTGCCGCTGCGCGGCGGCTCGACCAGCGGGGGGACGGCCGCCTGCACGACCCGGCCTCCTTCGGCCACGATCTGCGGCGCCGGACTCTCCAGTTGCCCTGTTTCGGTTGACATGCCTGCGGCTCCTGAGATCAAGGGCGGTTGAGCTTGCCGGAATGGCTGCGGCCGAGGCGGCCGGTCGCGCGGTCCCTCCCCCGGCCTGGCGGGCGGGAGCGGCGCCTCTGGGGTGGCTGCCGCCCTCCACGGGGTCCGGGCGGACCCGTCAGGGACGTTCGAGGATCGCGGTGACCCCCTGCCCGCCGGCCGCGCAGACGGAGATCAGGCCCCGCCCGGGTGAGCCGCGCTCCGCGAGGAGTTGGGCGAGGGTTCCCACGATCCGGGCCCCGGTCGCGGCGAAGGGGTGCCCGGTGGCGAGGGAGGAGCCGGCGACGTTGAGCCGGGAGCGGTCGATCGGGCCGAGCGGTGCGGACCGGCCGAGCCGCTCGGCGCAGAACGCCTTGTCCTCCCATGCCGCGAGGGTCGCCAGGACCTGGGAGGCGAAGGCCTCGTGCACCTCGTAGAGGTCGAAGTCGCCCAGCCCGCACCCGGCCCGGTCGAGCATGCGCGGTACGGCGTAGGCGGGCGCCATCAGCAGCCCGTCGGCGTCGGGCCGGTCGGAGACGAAGTCGACCGCCGCCGTCTCGTACGCGGTCAGGTACGCCAGCGGGGTCAGCCCCCGCTCGGCGGCCCACTCCTCGGAGCCGAGCAGGACGACGGCGGCCCCGTCGGTGAGCGGGGTGGAGTTGCCCGCGGTCATCGTCCCGCCGGGGCCGCCGTAGACCGGTTTGAGGCGGGCCAGCCTCTCGGGCGTGGAGTCGGGCCGCAGGTTCTGGTCGCGGTCCAGGCCCCGGTAGGGGCTCAGCAGCGGCGCGAAGAAGCCGCGGTCGTAGGCGGCGGCGAGGTTGCGGTGGCTGGCCGCGGCCAACTCGTCCTGGGCGGCACGGGTGATGCCCCAGCGCTCGGCGGTGACGGCGGCGTGCTCGCCCATCGACAGGCCGGTGCGCGGCTCGGCGTTGCGCGGCACGTCGGGCACGAGGTGGCGGGGGCGCAGCCCGGCCAGCGCGCGGAGCCGGCCGGCCGTGGACTTCGCGCGGCGGGCGGCGAGCAGGGCGCGGCGCAACTCGTCGTTGACGCCGAGCGGCGCGTCGCTGGTGGTGTCGGCGCCGCCGGCGATGCCGGAGTCGATCACGCCGAGCGCGATCTTGGCGGCGACCGCGAAGACCGCTTGGAGGCCGGTGCCGCAGGCCTGCTGGATGTCGTAGGCGGGGGTGGCCGGGTCGAGCACCGAGCCGAGCACGGTCTCACGGGCGAGGTTGAAGTCGCGGGCGTGCTTGAGCACGGCCCCGGCCGCGAACTCCCCCACCTTCTCCCCGGTCAGCCCGTTGCGCGCGGCGAGCCCGTCCAGCGCGGCGGTGAGCATGTCCTGGTTGGACGCGGTGGCGTAGGGGCCGTCCGAGCGGGCGAAAGGGATGCGGTGGCCGGCGATGACGGCGACGCGGCGAACGGTATGCATACGCAACTCCTGAGGGCTCTTGGCCGGAGCGACAACTCACCAGTAGCCTTACCGGCGGTAAACTTACTCCAGAGTAAGGAGAAGGCCAATGGCCGACCGCTATCTCCGCCTCTCCGGGACGGCCCCCGGCCGCTTCCTGACCCGTCGGCTCGGCCTGCCCCAACCGACCGCGCTGCGGCGGTGGTCGGCCACCACCCCCGAACTGGACGGTCCGGTGCTGCGGTTGGCCGCGGGCGAGACCGCGCCGCCCTCCGCCCCCGGGGAACCGGCCCCGGCCGCCGTGGTGCTGGACGCGACCGGCGTCACCGACCCGGCCGGCCTGCGAGCGGTGCGCGACAGCCTTCACCCGCTCGTACGGTCGCTCGCGGCATGCGGCCGGGTGGTGGTCCTCGGCTCCCCGCCGGACCCCGCGGACGTCCACCAGGCGGCCGCCCAGCAGGCGTTGGAGGGTTTCGTCCGCTCGCTCGGCAAGGAGATCGGCCGCGGCAGGACGGTGCAGCTGGTCCGGCTCGCGCCCGGCGCCGAGGCCGGCTCGACCCTGGAGTTCCTGCTCTCGCCCAAGTCGGCGTACGTCAGCGGGCAGGTGATCGAGGTCGGCCCCAGGACCGGCCCGGCCGCGGTCGAACCGGAAGGGGCGGGGGGAGCCGACGGCGCCGCCGCGACGCGTACCGCCCTGGTCACCGGGGCGGCCCGGGGCATCGGCGCGGCGGTCGCGGCCACGCTCGCCCGGGACGGCGCGCACGTGGTGTGCCTGGACGTGCCGCAGGCGGGCGAGGCGCTCACCGAGACCGCGACCCGGATCGGCGGCACCGCGCTCCCGCTGGACATCACCGCACCCGACGCCGCCGAGCGGATCGCCGCGGCGGTACCCGGCGGGCTCGACATCCTCGTGCACAACGCCGGCATCACCCGGGACCGCAAGCTCGCCAACATGACCGCCGAGGGCTGGGACGCGGTGATCGAGGTCAACCTCGCCGGCGTGCTGCGCGTCACCGACCACCTGCTGAAGACCGGCGCGGTCCGGCCGCACGGGCGGATCGTCGGTACCGCCTCCATCGCGGGCATCGCCGGCAACGTCGGCCAGACCAACTACGCCGCGTCCAAGGCGGGCATCATCGGCTTCGTCCGCGCGCTCGCCGCCTCCGCCGAGGTCCGTGAGCGCGGCATCACCGTCAACGCGGTCGCCCCCGGCTTCATCGAGACCCGGATGACCGCCGCCGTGCCGCTGGTCATCCGCGAGGCGGGGCGCCGGATGAACTCCCTCGGCCAGGGCGGCCTTCCGCAGGACGTCGCCGAGACGGTGGCCTGGTTCGCGGCGGCGGCCTCCGGCGGTGTCACCGGGCAGGTCGTCCGGGTCTGCGGGCAGTCCCTGCTGGGGGCGTGAGATGCCGCTGCTGCTCACCCTGGGGCGCGGCGCACTGACCGGCCTCGCCAAGAAGCCCTCGGCCGGGGCCGTGCTGCCGGACCTGCGGCTGACGGCGCCGGGCGTCCGCGTCGACCCGGCGCGGCTGGCCCGGTACGCCGAGGTGTGCGGCTACTCCCCCGGTTCGGAACTCCTTCCCCTGACCTACCCGCACATCCTCGGATTCCCGCTGGCCGCGCGCATCATGGCGGCCAGGGAGTTCCCGCTGCCGCTGATGGGGCTGGTGCACACCTCGATCGAGATCACCGCGCACCTTCCGCTGACCGTTCGGGACCGGCCCGAACTCGCCGTCCACGCGGAGGAGTTGCGACCCCACCGGCGCGGCACCGAGGTGACCTTCGTCACCGAGGCGCGGCTGCCCGGGGAGGAGTTGCCGCGGTGGACCGACCGCAGTACGTACCTGGCCCGGCACCCCGTCGCCGAGTCCCCGCCCGGCGCGCCCGCCGCGCCCGAACTCCGTGAGGTTCCCGCGCCTCCCGCGCTTCCCGCGGTCGAGGAGTGGCGGCTGCCCGCGGACCTCGGGCGCCGCCATGCCCGCGTGTCCGGCGACTACAACCCGATCCACCTCCACCCCTGGACGGCCCGCCCGCTCGGCTTCCCCCGCGCGATCGTCCACGGCATGTGGTCGGTGGCCCGCGTAGCCGCTGCGCTCGGCCTGACGGAAAGGGTGCGCGCCGAGTTCCGCGCGCCGGTCCCGCTGCCCTCCACGGTCACCTTCGCCGCCCACGGCCCCCGCTTCGAGCTCCGCTCCCTCCACAAGGTCCACCTCGTGGGCTCCTCAGGGTGCCCCTGACCCGCCCGGCTGCCCCGTTCTGCCGGCTACGGGACCTTGCGGTCCGCGGTGGTTGTCCGCGCAGTTCCCCGCGCCCCTGGTGGGTGCGGGTCCTTCCGCGAAAAGAGGGTCGCAACGAGTTGGTGAGCTTCTTTTCTCGGAGAAGCCGCACCTACAGCTCAGGGCGCCCAGGTGACTCCGGTGAGGAGGTTGCCGAGCCCCGCCCAGGCAAAGTTCATGAGGGTCGCGGCGGCCTCCCGCCCCCCAAGGGACGACCCCGCCAGGGACTCCGCCGCACCCACCAACGCAAGCGCCAGCCCCCTCGCCTCGTCCTCGGGAAGCCGCGGCCCGCACGGCGCTGCCCGCGCGGCGGACCCGATCAGGGACGTGACGAAGTCGACGATCTCCACCCGCATCGCGGCCACCTCCTCCCCGGACGGCGCCCCGCTGCTGCGGGCGTGCCCGTGGAGGAGGGTCCAGCCGTCACGGTGCTCGGCGGTGTGCCGGAAGAACCCGAGCAGCCCGGACCACAACTGGCGGTCCGGCGGCGCGCCGGTCTCGACCGCGGCCCGCACCGCCGCGCTGAGCGCCCCCGCCTCGCGCCGCACGCACGCGGCGAACAACTCGTCCTTGGACTTGAGGTAGAGGTAGACCAGCGGCTTGCTGACCCCGGCCGCGACCGCGATCTCGTCCATGGAGGTGGCGCGGTAGCCGCGGCGGGCGAAGACCGCCACCGCCGCGTCCAGCATCTGCTGTTCGCGGACCGCCCGCGGCACCCGCGGGGCGCGCTTGCCGTGCGTCTCCACTGGCGCCACCCCCCCTTGGTCTGCGCGCGGTCGCGGTCGCGGGGACCGGCCCGGTCAGACGGTGTGCGGCTCCCCGCCGCGGGCGACCTCGCGGGCCTCGTCGTCGGCCTCGTCCTCCTGGCCGGCGGCGGCCGCGAGGTTGAGCCGGGTGCGCTCGACCCGGTCGGAGACCTGGGCGGCGGCCTGCTCGCGAACGCCGCGCAGCAGCACCCAGCTCAGCGGCGCCGAGACGACCAGGGCGAGCAGGGCGACCCACAGGTAGTTCGAGTCACCGAGCCCGGCCGGCAGGGCGTGCAGCCGGACGAGGCCCCAGATGACCCCGAAGCTGGCGACGATGAGGCCGAAGCGCAGTGCGGTGTATCGGAGCATGCGTCCAGTGAAGCACGCGGCGATCCGGACCTTCGGAGCGCCCCCGCCCGAAGGGCCCGGCCGGCGCCGCGAACCGCGGGACCGCCGCACCTGACGGGCGCGGCGCGTGACGCTCCCGGGTCAGAGCGGGAGCAGCAGCACGATGTCGTCGCGGTCGTCGCCGGGGGCGACCCGGATCGCGCCCGGCACCCGGCCGACCTCCTTGTATCCGCAGGAGGCGTAGAAACGCTCGACGCCGACCCCGCCACGGCAGGTCAGCCGGATCGCCTCGATGCCGTCCAGGCCGCGCGCGGCCTGCTCGACCGCGGCCATGAGGTCCCGGCCGTACCCCTTGCCCTGGTGGCGCGGGTGGACCATGACCGTGTAGAGCCAGATCCAGTGGGTCATCAGCCGGTGCGCGTTGTAGGTGAGGAACGCGGTCGCGGCGATCCGGCCGTCCTCGTCGCGGCCGACCAGCAGCCGGCGCCGCCCCGCCTCGACCGCGCCGATCGACTCCGCCATGGTCGGCGCTATCTCCTCGGCGGTGGCGGGCGGCACGAAGCCGACCGCGCCACCCGCGTTGGTCACGTCCGTCCACAGCGCGAGGACCCCCGCGCGCAGGTCGTCGTCGAGCACCGGATCGAGCTGGAAGGTAAGCGCCATAACAGCAGACTACCCATTACCGCCGACCGGCTCCCACCGATTTCGTGTCGGCCGGATCACACCCGCATCGGCTGCGGCGACTCCCGGCGGTCCCCGTCCGGACCCGGGTACTCGCGGATGATCTCGTACCGGGTGTTGCGCTCCACCGGGCGGAAGCCGGCGTCCCGGATCAGGTCGAGGATGTCGTCGCGGGTGAGCTTGTTGGGCGTGCCGTAGTCGTCCGCGTCATGGGTGATCTTGTACTCGACGACCGAGCCGTCCATGTCGTCCGCGCCGTGGTTGAGGGCGAGTTGGGCCGTGGACAGGCCGTGCATCACCCAGAACACCTTCACGTGCGGCACGTTGTCGAACAGCAGCCGGGACACCGCGAAGGTCTTCAGCGCCTCCGCCCCGGTGGCCATGGTGGTGCGGGCCTGGAGGGTGTTGCGGATCTTGCCGTCCTTCATGTCCACGAAGTCGTGCTGGTAGCGCAGCGGGATGAAGACCTGGAAACCGCCGGTCTCGTCCTGGAGTTCGCGCAGCCGCAGCACGTGGTCGACGCGGTGCCGGGGCTCCTCGATGTGGCCGTAGAGCATCGTCGCCGGGGTCTTGAGGCCCTTGGAGTGCGCCAGCCGGTGGATGCGGGACCAGTCCTCCCAGTGGGTGCGGTGGTCGACGATGTGCTGCCGCACCTCCCAGTCGAAGATCTCGGCGCCGCCGCCGGTGAGCGACTCCAGGCCCGCGTCGATGAGTTCGTCCAGGATCTCGGAGGCGGGCAGGCCGGAGATCGTCTCGAAGTGGTGGATCTCGGTGGCGGTGAACGCCTTCAGCGACACCTGCGGCAGCGCCTCCTTCAGCGCCTTCAGCGACCGCGGGTAGTACCGCCACGGCAGGGTCGGGTGCAGGCCGTTGACGATGTGCAGTTCGGTGAGGTTGTCGCCCTCCATGGCCTTGGCCAGCCGGACGGCCTCCTCGATCCGCATCGTGTACGCGTCCTTCTCACCCGGCTTGCGCTGGAAGGAGCAGTACGCGCAGGACGCGGTGCACACGTTGGTCATGTTCAGGTGACGGTTGACGTTGAAGTGGACCACGTCGCCGTTCTTGCGGGTGCGCACCTCGTGGGCGAGGCCGCCCAACCACGCGAGGTCGTCGGACTCGTAGAGCGCGACCCCGTCCTCGCGGGTCAGCCGTTCACCGGCGTGGACCTTCTCCTCCAGCTCGCGCTTGAGCCCAGCGTCCATGTGTGTCGTCTCTCCTCGTACCCGTTGTGCCTGCGGCCCTGCTGCCCTGCTCGGCCCACCCGACGGTACTCCCCTGGTCCCGGGCCGGATCGACCCCCGTCACACCTCTTCGGGAAGCTGCCCGACGCGGTTCTCCCACTTGGTGGAGAGCACGATGGTGGTCCGGGTCCTGGCCACGCCCTTGGTGCCGGACAGCCGGCGGATGGTGTGTTCGAGGCCGTCCACGTCGCCGACCCGCACCTTGAGCATGTACGAGTCGTCGCCCGCGATGAACCAGCAGTCCTCGATCTCGCCCAGGTCCGACAGCCGCCGGGCCACCTCCTCGTGGTCGGCGGCGTCCGAGAGCTGGAGGCCGACCAGGGCGGTCACCCCCAGCCCCATCGCGGCGGGGGCGACGGTCGCGCGGTAACCGGTGATCACGCCCGCCTGCTCCAGGCGGTTGATCCGGTCGGTGACGCTCGGTCCCGACAGGCCGACGAGCCGGCCCAGCTCCGCATAGGACGCCCGGCCGTTCTCGCGCAACGCCTGGATGAGCTGCCTGTCCACCGCGTCCATCGGATTGGACCCTCCCGTTCGCCTGGTGACTGCGCTGTCAGGACACGAATCTAAGGCATGAAACGGTTCCTGCCCTCTCCATTGCCGCCTCTCGGCCCCCCAAGGCTTCGACCCGCTGCCGGCGCCCGGCCGCGACCGGTCCCCCGCCTCCGGACCGCGGCGGCCTACTCCGGGCGCTCGGCCTCGCCCGCCGCGCCCGGCTCCCCCGGGGCCGCCCCGCCCAGTTCCCCGGTCCACCGCCGGTAGAGCCGGTGCGGCACCCCGGCGGCGTCCAGCACCCGCCCGGCCACGAAGTCCACCAGCTCCTGCGCGGTGGTACCACCCGCGTAGAACGCCGGCGAGGCGGGCAGCACCACCGCGCCCGCGTCGTCCAGCGCGGTGAGCTGACGCAGCGTCTGACCGCTGAGCGGGGTCTCGCGCACCGCGACCACCAGCGGCCGGCGCTCCTTGAGGGTCACCCCGGCCGCACGCTGGAGCAGGTCCTTGGACAGGCCCAACGCCACCCCGGCCACGCACGCGGTGCTGGCCGGCACGATCAGCATGCCCTTGGCCGGATACGAACCCGAGGACGGGCCGGCCGCGAGGTCACCGGCGGACCAGTACCGGACGGCCGCCAGGTCGGGGCCGGGCCGGAAGGCGTCCGGACGGCCGTCCGCGCCGCGGGCCAGCCACCGCGACAGGTCCTCGCGCCAGTGCCCGTCCCGGATCGCCGCCCCGGTCTCGTCGAGCAGGGTCAGCCGGGCGGCGCGGCTGACCACCAGGTCCACGCTCTCCCCCGCGTCCAGCAACGCCCGCAGCACGGACGCCGCGTACGGGGTGCCCGAGGCACCGGAGACACCGACGATCCACGGGGTGCGCCCGCCGCCGTCCGGGCCCGCGGACACGCTTGCGCCCACACCCGCACTTGCACCCGCATTCCCATCCGTGCCCGTGTCGTCCACGCGGTCGAGCGTAGCCGCGACCTGCGGAAGGCGCGGCCCCGGGCGGTTTCGGACCGTTCTCCGACGCTACGAGCGATTCGGTCCGTTCGCGCCCCGTGTGACGGGAACCGCAGCCGATGTCGGTCGCGTCGTGCACACTGGGAGGACTGAACGATGGGGGAATCGGGGGGATTCGGTGGCGTACGGACGTACCGCGTCACGCGCCGGTCACCGGGGGGTGCTGCCGGCGCCGCTGCGCGTCACGAACCGGGCCGCGTGTGCCGCGCTGCTGATGCTGGCCTGGGTGGCGCTGCTGTGGGGGCTGGAGATCGCCGACGTGGCGACCGGTCACCGGCTGGACGGCTTCGGCATCGAGCCGCGCCGGGCGAGCGAGCTGGCGGACATCGTGCCGTCGGCCTTCACCCACTTCGGGTTCGCGCACCTGGCCTCCAACACCCTTCCGCTGCTGGTGCTCGGCTTCATCGCCGCCCTGCGCGGGATCGGCCGCTTCCTGGCGGTGGCGTTCGCCATCATCGTGATCGACGGGCTCGGGGTGTGGGCGCTCGCTCCCGCGCACAGCAACACCGCCGGCGCGTCCGGCCTGATCTTCGGGCTGTTCGCCTACCTCGTGGTGCGCGGCTTCGTGGACGGCCGCGTGCTCGACCTCGTGGTGGGCCTGCTGGTCGGGGCGTACTACGGCACCTCCATCCTCTGGGGCGTGCTGCCGGTGCACTCCGGCGTCTCGTGGCAGGGCCATCTCTTCGGCCTGGTGGGCGGGGTGGCCTCGGCCTACCTGTTCCGGGACCGGCCCGCCGAGGTGCGCCCCCGCGAATCGCCCCACCCGGTCTGAGCGTTGCCGGACCCCGGCAACCAACCGACCCGAAACTCGCCGCGAACAACCCCGGTGAAGGCACAGCCCCCGCACAGTTACGCTTCTGCTCCGCTGGTCAGCTCACCACCACTTCTTCTTCCTAGGAGTTCGTCATCATCAGCATGCGCAAGGGCCTCTCCGCCGCCGCCGTGGTGGCCCTCATATCCGCCGGGGCCGCAGCGTGTGGTGGGGACGACCCCGCCTCGCCGCAGGGGAAGGTCTCCGACGCCTTCCAGAAGCTCGGCAAGCAGAACACCATCTCCGTCGACCTGGGCTTCTCCGGCACCTCCGCCCAGATCTACTCCGCCATGAAGAACGAGGACGGCTTCACCCAGGCCGACGCCGACCTGCTGGCCTCGCTGCACCTCACCGTCGGCGGCAGCTCGCAGAAGTCGCTGGACCTGCTGGGCAAGAGCTTCGGCAAGGACAAGGACGCCACCAAGGACTCCTCGGCGGGCTTCGTGCTCTCCACCGACGGTGCCGGCGGCAAGAAGCTGATCGAGGTGCGCGCGGTCGGCCAGAAGGTCTACCTGCGGGCGGACATCAAGGGCCTGGAGGGCCTGGACACCGACAAGTCCGACGCGGGCGACATCGCCGGGTTCAACCAGCAGTACCTGGACACCCTGAGCTCCACGCCCGGCTCGGTCGGGGCGGCCCTCACCGGCAAGTGGGTCAGCATCGACCCGACGGTGTGGAGCGCGTTCGTCAAGAGCGCCCTCGCCGCGCAGGGCGGTGGCACCACCAACTCGGCCACCCCGACGCTCGACGCGCAGACGCAGAACCAGATCGTCACCGGGCTGCGCGCCGCGCTGACGAAGGACGCCACCTTCACCGACGGCGGCAGCAAGGGCGGCGCGGACCACGTCAAGGTCACCGTGCCCGCGCAGCAGTTCGCGAAGGACGTGGCCACCGACCTCACCCCGGCGCTGAAGCAGATCCCCGGGATGAAGCAGTCCGACCTGGACAAGTTCCAGCAGGCCGAGGGCGTGCCCAACAAGAAGGTGACCGCCGACGTCGCCATCAAGGACGGCAGCATCGCGTCGATCACCTTCGACATCCACCAGTTGGACAGCGAGTCGACCGGCCCGCTGCCGCTGACCCTGGGCTTCCGGGGCAGCGCCGCGCCGATCAGCGCGCCGGCCGGCGCGGTGGCGCTCAACCCGCAGGACGTGATCGGGGCGATCACGAGCAACCTGCACAGCGGCGACGGCGGTTCGGACGACTCGGTCTTCTGATCGCGCCGTGCTCGACGCACCGACGTACGCGAACGGCCCCGGCGGACTCTTCCGCCGGGGCCGTTCCCCGTGCACCGTTCCCTCGTGTCCCCGCACGGCAAGGCGCCCGGCCGCGACCGGGTCAGGCCGCTACCAGGTCAGGCCGCGCGCGATCAGGTCGAAGAGCGCGAAGACGAACAGCGTGATGCCGATGACGCCGTTCACCGTGAAGAACGCCCGGTTCAGCCGGCTGAGGTCGTGCGGCTTGACGATCGAGTGCTCGTACAGGAACGCCGCGGCCACGATCGCCATGCCGAACCACCAGAAGCCGCCCGCCCCGGTCGTGGCGCCGTACCAGACCAGCAGCGCGGTGGTGACCACGTGGCAGGCCCGCGCCCCGTACAGGGCGACCGGGACGCCGAAGCGGGCCGGCACCGACATCACGCCGTGCGCGCGGTCCGCGGCCACGTCCTGGCTGCCGAAGATGAGGTCGAACCCGCCGATCCACACGCCGACCGCCAGCCCCAGCACGACCGGGTGCCAGTCCCAGGAACCGGTCACCGCCAGCCAGGCGCCGATCGGGCCCATCGCCTGGGCCAGGCCCAGGATCGCGTGCGGGAAGTTCGTGAACCGCTTGCCGTAGGGGTAGACCACCATCGGCACCACCGCGACCGGGGCCAGCGCCAGGCACAGCGGGTTGAGCAGTGCGGCGGCGCCCAGGAAGACCACGACGGCGACCAGCGCGCCGGTCCACGCCGAGCGCACCGACAGCGCGCCGGTGACCAGTTCGCGCCTGGCGGTGCGCGGGTTGCGCGCGTCGATCTCCCGGTCGATGATCCGGTTGCAGGCCATCGCGAAGGTCCGCAGGCCCACCATCGCCACGGTGACCAGGAGCAGTTGGCCCCAGTGCACCGTCTGGTCGTCGCGGAACATCGCGGTCAGCGCCGCGATGTAGGCGAACGGCAAAGCGAAGACCGAGTGCTCGATCATCACCAGCCGCAGGAACGCCCGTACTTTGCTGTCGGGCCTCGGCTCCGACTCGAACAGGTCCGGCGTCGTGGCGCTCACGCCTTGTCTCCGTTCTCCCCCAGGGCTACCGCCTGGGCGGTGCCCCCACAGCTCGCTCGGTGCAAGAGTGCAGCTTTCGTCTCCCGCCGCCGCCCGGCGGCCTCGCGTGCGTCGCTCACAATCCGTACTCCCTCCACCGTTTGCTCACCAGATCCGCCGTCCGCGGGTCGGAGACGACCATCTCCGGCCAGCCTCCGTCGCGGGTGTAACCCTCCTCGGGCAGCTTACGGGTCGCGTCGATACCGGCCTTCCCTCCCCAGAACTGCTGGTACGACGAGTGGTCGAGGTGGTCGACCGGGCCCTCCACCACCGTGAGGTCCCGCGAGTAGTCGGTGTTGCCGAACGCCCGCCAGGCGACCTCGTGCAGGTCGTGCACGTCGCAGTCGGCGTCCACCACGACGATCAGCTTGGTCAGCGACATCATGTGGGCACCCCACACCGCGTGCATCGTCTTCTGCGCGTGCTTGGGGTACTTCTTGTCGATCGAGACGATCGCGCAGTTGTGGAAGCCGCCCGCCTCCGGCAGGTGGTAGTCCACGATGTCCGGCACGATGATCTTCAGCAGCGGCAGGAAGAACCGCTCGGTGGCCCGGCCGAGCGGGCCGTCCTCGGTCGGCGGCCGGCCGACCACGATCGACTGGAAGACCGGCCGCTTGCGCATCGTCACGCAGTCCACGGTCAGCGCCGGGAACGGCTCCTGCGGGGTGTAGAAGCCGGTGTGGTCGCCGAACGGCCCCTCCGGCAGCGTCCGACCGGGCTCCAGCCAGCCCTCCAGCACCACCTCGGCCTGCGCGGGCACCTGCAGCGGCACCGTCTTGCAGTCCACCAGCTCCACCCGCCGGCCCTGCACGAACCCGGCGAAGAGGTACTCGTCGATGTCGCCGGGCAGTGGCGCGGTCGAGGCATATGTCACAGCGGGCGGGCAGCCGAACGCGATGGCCACCGGCAGCCGCTCGCCGCGCCGCTGGGCGACCTGGTAGTGGTTGCGGCTGTCCTTGTGGATCTGCCAGTGCATGCCGATGGTGCGCTTGTCGTGCCGCTGGAGCCGGTACAGGCCGAGGTTGCGCACCCCGCTCTCGGGGTCCTTGGTGTGGGTCAGGCCGAGGTTGAAGAAGGAGCCGCCGTCCTGCGGCCAGGTGAACAGGGCGGGCAGCCGGTCCAGGTCCACGTCGTCGCCGGTGAGCACGACCTCCTGCACGGGGCCGTCCTTCACCTTCTTCGGCGGCACGTGCACCATGCCGGCGAGCTTGCCGAACGCCTCCCGCACCCCGACGAAGCCGTGCGGCAGCTCCGGTTTGAGCAGCCCGCCGATCTTCTCCCCGATGTCCGCGTACGACGTCAGGCCCAGGGCCTTCAGCAGCCGCCGGTCGGTGCCGTACACGTTGGTCGCCAGCGGGGCGAGCGAGCCGCGCACGTTCTCGAAGAGCAGCGCGGGCCCGCCGGCCTTGTTCACCCGGTCGGTGATCTCGCCGACCTCCAGGTAGGGGTCCACCTCGACGGTGATCCGCCGGAGATCGCCGTCCTTCTCCAGTGCCCTCAGGAGCGAGCGGAGATCGTCGTAAGCCATGCGGCCAGTCTTCCATCCCGAGGTGGCGGTACGCGGCCGGGCCGCCGGGTCCGGGCGCCGCCCGGTTAACCTGGGTGGGGTCAAGGATTGGTCAACATGGGGGCCGGGGTTTCGAATGACGCGCTACATGCCGTTCCTGCTGGTGATCGCGGTATGGATATACGCCTTCGTGGACTGCCTGGGCACCCCCGAGCGGCAGGTGCGCGGGCTGCCGAAGGTGGTCTGGCTGCTGATCGTGCTGTTCTTCGGCGAGATCATGCTCGGCCCGCTGGCCTGGCTGGCCTTCGGCAAGCGGCGCGTGGCCGGGCAGTGGGGCGCGGGCCGGGTCGAGTGGGGCCGGGAGCCGGCCCGCGGGATGCGGGCGGCGGGGCGCCACCCGCAGGACGGCCGGCCGCTCGAAGCGCCGCAGGAGGACCGGGAGGACTGGGTGCCCCCGGACGACAACCCGGCGTTCCTGCGCTCGCTCGCCGAGCTCAACCGGCAGAAGCGCGGGGACGGCCCCGGCTCCTCGCCCGAGAGCGAGTGAGCGGAACCGTCCCCGGTCGAACCGCGGCGTCAGGCCCGGCGCGTCACACCCCTGCGTAGGAGTGCTTGCCGGTCACGAAGATGTTCACGCCGTAGTAGTTGAACAGGAAGCACGCGAAGGCGACCAGCGCGAGGTACGCGGCCTTGCGGCCCTTCCACCCGGCGGTCGCGCGGGCGTGCAGGTAACCGGCGTACACGACCCAGGTGATGAACGACCAGGTCTCCTTCGGGTCCCATTCCCAGTAGTGGCCCCACGCGGCCTGCGCCCAGATCGCGCCCGCGATGATGGTGAACGTCCACAGCGGGAAGACCAGCGCGTTCATCCGGTAGGCGAACTTGTCCAGGCTCGCGGCGGCCGGCAGCCGGCGCATGATGTCGCCCCAGCGGGTGTTGCTCGCCTGCCCGGTCATCAGCGCCACCTCGTAGTGGTCGCGGAACAGGTAGAGCATCGTCCCGACGGCGGCGAGGTAGAACACCGCGCCGGAGATGATCGCGCACGACACGTGGATCCACAGCCAGTACGAGTGCAGCGCCGGCACCAGCTGCTCGCTGGAGGTGTAGAGCACCGACAGTGCCAGGCCCAGGTCGAGCAGCACCGACGTGGTGAGGAACAGCCCGATCCAGCGGACGTTCTTCTTCAGCGCGAGCAGCAGCAGGTAGGCGCCGACCGCGACCGCGCCGAACGTGGTGGAGAACTCGTACATGTTGCCCCAGGGCGCGCGCTGCACCGAGGCGGCCCGGAAGGCGACCCCGCAGACGTGCAGCACCCACGCCAGGACGGTGAAGGAGATCGCGATCCTGCCGTACAGGTCGCCCTTCTCGTTGCCGCCCGCGGCGCCGGGGCCGTCGGAGATGTCCCGGTCGCTGGCGGAGGCGCGGGTGATCACCTTCGGCCGCTCGATGGTGGTCGTGCCGGCCTGCCCGGCGGCGCGCACGGTCACCGCCGGTACGGCCGTCGGAGGCGCGGCGTCGGAGGTGAGCGCCGCCGACTGCACGGCGATCTTGCTCCGGCCGCCGAAGACCCACTCCGCGAGGTGCGCGAGGAAGGCCAGCGCGTACACGAACATCGCCGAGCGGATCAGGTAGTTGCTGTAGTTAGCGAAGTTCTCGTTGACCGCGGCCGCCATCATCACGGGCGGGCTCCTTCGTCGTCGGTCCGGGTGGTCGGTTCGTCGGGGGCGTGGGATGCGCCGGGCACGCGTGCGGTCCCCGGCTCGTCCCCGCCCTCGTCAGCGGTGTCCGCGGGTTCGTCCGGGGTCGTTCTGACCGGTGCGTCCGGCTGGAGCTGCGCGATGAGGTCGCCCAGCTCGTCGGCGATCCGGGCCGACTCGCTGCGGCCGAGGCCGCCCATCTCGACCAGGGTGCCGTGCTCGGACGGCAGCGCGCGCACCCAGATCCGGCGCCGCTGGATGAACAGCGACCCCATCAGGCCGAGGATCGCGATCACCCCGCTGACCAGCGCCAGCTTGTTGCCGGACTGGTGGGAGATGCTGAAGCTGGCCCAGGTCTTCACGCCGTTGAAGGTGAGGCTGCCCGCGCCGCCCGGCAGTTGCATGACGTCGCCGGGGCTGAGCGCGACACCGTTGACGCCGGTCTTGGTGTTGAGCTGGAACTGCTTCATGTGGGTGGCGTCGAGCTGGTAGACGTTCTGCGCGATGCCCGAGTCCAGCCCCAGGTCGCCGTGGTAGGCGTTGAGCCACAGGATCGGCGCCACCTCGCCCGGGAAGAGCGACATCGGGCCGCGGGTGAGGTCACCGGTCGGCGTGAAGTAGCCCTTGAAGGCGAGCTGGTCGGACGCGCCGTTCTTGCCCAGCGCGTCCGGGACCTTGATCACACCGGTGGACGTCAGGTTGGTGTCCTGCGGCAGGAACGGCACCGGGCCCTGGTACGCGACGTTGCCCTGGCCGTCCCTGACGGTCACCACGGGCGCGTAGCCGTGCGAGATCAGGTAGACCTTCTCCCCGCCGATGCTCAGCGGGTGGTTGGTGGAGATCGCGCCCTTCTTCGCGTCCTTGCCGCTGGTGCCGCTCCAGTAGTGGATGTTCGCCTGGAACTTCAGCGCCGTGCCGCGCTCCGGGCCGCTGGTGGCGTACTTGTCGTCGAAGCTGTCCAGCGTGAAACCGAACGGCTTGAGGTCGTCGGCGTTGTAGAGCGTGCCGCCGGAGAAGTCGTCGTACTGGGTGAGGTTGTTGACGAAGCCGTCGTCGCCCTCGACCACCAGCTTGCCGCCGGACGCCGCGTTCAGCGAGGTCCACGCGAAGCCGATCAGCAGGCCGAACAGGGCCACGTGGAAGAGCAGGTTGCCGGCCTCGCGCAGGTACCCCTTCTCCGCGGCGACCGAAGTCCCGCTGGCGTTGATCCGGAACCGCCGCCCGCGCAGCGCCTTCTGGGCCGCCTGCGCGACCTGCTCCGGGCTCGCGTCGGTGTGCCAGGTGCTGTAGGCGGGCAGCCGGGTCAGGTGCCGCGGCGCGGCCGGCGGCCGGGCCCGCAGCTGGCCGACGAACTGCCAGGTGCGCGGCACGATGCAGCCGGCCAGCGAGACGAACAGCAGTATGTAGATCGCCGAGAACCACGGCGATCCGTAGACGTGGAAGAGGTCCAGCCGCGAGTACAGCGGGCTGATGTCCGGGTGCGCCTTCTTGAACGCGTCGACCTTGAGCTGGTCGCTGTGCTGCGGGATCAGCGAGCCGGGGATCGCGGCCAGCGACAGCAGGAACAGCAGGATCAGGGCGATCCGCATCGAGGTGAGCTGCCGCCACATCCACCGCAGCCAGCCGACCAGGCCGAGCGCGGGCCCGCTGGCCAGGGTGTCCACCGGCTGGGTGGACAGCTGCGCGCCCGCGGCGCCGAGGTCGTCCTCGCCGCCGTTCTCCGTGCCGTTGGCCTTGCTCTCGGGATCCTGACCGGCGTCCGGCCCGGAACCCTGGCCGGGCACCCGGCCGTCGCTTGGCTTGTGCGTGATGCTCACGTTCAGACCCCTGGGGTGAAGCCGCTGGACCAGATCTGCATCTGGTAGGTGATGTGGTCCCACACGCCGGTGACGAGCAGCACCCCGACGGCGACGAGCATGCCGCCGCCGACCCGCATGACCCACGCGTAGTGCCGTTTGACCCACGCGAAGGCGCCCAGCGTACGGCGGAAGGCGAGCGCCGCCACGATGAAGGGCACGCCGAGGCCCAGGCAGTAGAAGGCCATCAGCAGCGCGCCCCGGCCGGCGCTGGCGTTGGTGAACGCCAGCGACTGCACGGCGCCGAGCGTCGGGCCCACGCACGGCGTCCAGCCCAGCCCGAACATCGCGCCGATCAGCGGTGCTCCGAGCAGGCCGACGCCGGGCCGGTAATGGAAGCGGAACTCCCGCTGGGTCAGGCCGCCGACGATGCCCATGAAGGCCAGGCCCAGCACGATGGTGAGGGCGCCGAAGACCCGGGTCAGCGTCTGCCGGTGCTCCTGAAGGTCCGCGCCGAAGCCGCCGAACAGGGCGCCACCGGAGACGAACACCGCGCTGAAGCCGAGCACGAACAGCGTCGCGCCCGCGAACATCTGCCCGCGCCGGGCCTCGGCCAGGTCACTGCCGGTGATCCCGGTCACGTAGGAGAGGTAGCCGGGCACGAGCGGGAGCACGCACGGCGACACGAAGGAGATCAGCCCGGCGAACATCGCGATCGGTATGGCCGCCAGCAGCGCTCCGGACCGCACCGTGTCCGCGCTGCCGGCGAGCATGACGACCGCACTGCCCGCCACGTCACTTCTCCGCGGCGATGGGGTCGACCAGCTTGTGCAGCTGGTCCTCGGTGAGGGCGGCCAGCGCGCGCGCCGCGACCTTGCCCTGCCGGTCGATCACGAGCGTGGCCGGCAGGCTCTGCGGATTGAGGCTGCCCTTGGGGAACTTCAGGATCAGCTTGCCGTACGGGTCGTACAGGCTCGGGTAGGTGATGCCGAACCGCTTGTCGAACCGGGCGGCGTTGGAGCGCTCCAGGTCACGGGTGTTGATGCCGAGGAACTGCACGCCCTTGCCCGCGTCGGCGGCGGCGACCTTGGCCAGGTTCGGCGCCTCGGCCCGGCAGGGCGCGCACCACGACCCCCAGATGTTGACGACGACGACCTTGCCCTTGTACGCGGCGAGGCTGGTGGTGCCGCCGGCCACGGTCTCACCGGACAGCTGGGGAGCGGGCTTGCGGTCGGCGGACTTGACCACCGTGATGTCGCCGTTGCCCCCCACGAAGTTGGAGTTGCCGGTGCCGGAGGACGACGACGAACTGCATGCGGCGAGCGTCAGCGCCAGCGCCACGGCACCGGCCGGCGCGACGGCGCGGCGGAGCAGGTGGCGTCCGAGGGCGCGCGGAGAACTCATGTGAAAAGTTTCGCATGGGCCCTGCGCCGATCTTCCTCACCCCCCCACCAGCAACCCCAAAAACGGCAATTGCCCCAAGTAAGGAGGTGCCCGTCAGGTCGCCGCGGAAACCCCGGGCTCGGGGACCGCTCCGTTGACGGGCGCCGCACCGGTCGCGTCGGAGGCGGGCACCTGGCCGGTGAACTGCTTCCAGCCGCCGGGCGGCTGCTGCCCGACCTCCAACTCGCGCAGCTTGTCCAGCATCGCCGGGTCCTGGGCGTCCAGCCAGTCGGTGAACTGCTGGAAGGACACCATCCGCACGTCCTTGTGGCCCTGGGCGGCGATGTGCTTGAACGCCTCCTCGACGGCGTCCATGTAGATGCCGCCGTTCCACTCCTCGAAGTGGTTGCCGATGTAGAGCGGCGCGCGGTTGGTCTCGTAGGCGCGCTGGAAGCCGGCGACGTACGAGGCGGTGGCCTGGCTGCGCCAGTACGTGTAGTTGCGCGGGTCGGACTGGGTCGCGGCGTGGGACTGGTTGGCCAGCATGTTGTAGTCCATCGACAGGACCTCGAACGTGTGGCCCGGGAACGGGATGAGCTGGAGCGGGAAGTTCCAGATGCCCATCATCTTGTCCGGCCAGATCTGGTCGCCGCCCGGGTTGCTGGTGTCGTACCGCCAGCCGATCGCCGCGGCGGTGGGCAGCAGGTTCTCCTGGCCGAGCAGGCAGGGGGTGCGGCTGCCGATCAGGTTCTTCGCGTAGTCGAACGGCAGCGGCTCCTCGTCGACCCAGCCGGTGTTCGTCTTCCACTGGGTGACGAACGACACCGCCTGGTCGATCTCGCTCTTCCAGTCGGCGGGGGTCCAGCGGCCGACGCTGCCGGCGCCGGCGCAGAAGTGGCCGTTGAAGTGGCTGGCGATCTCGTGCCCGGCGCTCCACGCCTGGCGCAGGTTGTCGAGCGTCATCCTGATGTGGTCGTCGGAGAGGTAGCCGATGTCGGAGGCGCCGAGCGGGCTGTTCGGCGGCGCGTACTGGAGCTTCTTGCTCTCCGGCAGCAGGTAGAGGCCGGAGAGGTTGAAGGTCATCTTGGCGCCGTGGTCGTCGGCGAGCTTCCGGAAGCGGGGGAAGAGCCCGTTGCCGATCTCGCCGGCGCCGTCCCAGGAGAAGATCACGAACTGCGGGGGTGTCTGGCCGGGTTCCAGCCGGTCCACCACGGGCTGGCCGGGCTGCGGGCCGGTGTCGGCGGTCGACCCGTCGCCGATCAGCCGCAGGATCTTCGCCGGGCCCTTCGCCCCGCTCGCGCCCGAGTGCTCCCCGGTCCTGCGGACGCTTGGCGCCGAGCCGGCGGTACCGTCCTTTCCGCCGCACCCGGCGACGGCCATGCCCGCGGCGGCTCCGGCGGTGGTGGTCAACAGGGCCCTTCGGGTCATGGCACTCATGCGATCCCCGTCTCTCCCGCGTCTGCGTCGTTGACCATGACCACTTCCTCGTGGTCATGGCGAAACGGGGGTTCGCCGGAGAAAAGGGCTCTTATGGGCTAAACAGATCACCGTAAAAGAGGCCCATGAGGGGGTACGCAAGCGGGGGATCCATGGCACGCGGCCTACGCGGAGTACGCCGAGGGGGCGAGATGCTGGCGCGCCGTGGCCGAAAAGGTTCGCCCGGGCCACCGGACCGGGTGAATTCCTGGGCGCCGGAGCGCGCCCGGAGTGGACGCCTCCGGGCAGCCGGGAGCGTACGGACGGTCCCCCGACCGCCCGTGGCGCCGATCGAGCAGCTCCGGGCGCGGACCCAGCAGCCCGGGAGCCGAGCGGGAAGCTCCGGGCGCGGACCGAGCAGCCCGGCAGCCGACCGCCCGGACCTGCGCGCCGACCGTGCGTGCCCGGGAGCCGAGCGGGAAGCGCTACGCGCCGACCGAGCCCCGGACCGGCTTCGCGCCCGCGCGCAGCTTCGCCGGGACCAGGTCGATCGCCGGCTCGCTGTAGCCGACCGAGACGATCTCGTCGCCCTGGAAGGTGAAGCTGGTCAGGCTGGCCAGCGTGCACTGCCGCTTGCGCGGGTCGTGCCACAGCCGGCGCCGCTCCGCGTAGGACCGCACGATCCAGATCGGGAGCTGGTGGCTGACGCACACCGCCTCGTGCCCGCGCGCGGCGTCACGCGCCGCGCCGAGCGCGGCCATCATCCGCACGACCTGGTCGACGTACGGCTCGCCCCAGCTCGGCCGGAACGGGTTGGTGAGGTACTTCCAGTTCGCGGGCCTGCTCAGCGCGCCGTCGCCGACGCCGAAGGTCTTGCCCTCGAAGATGTTCGCCGCCTCGATCAGCCGCCCGTCGGTCGCCAGATCCAGGCCGTGGGCCTTCGCGATCGGGGTGGCCGTCTCCTGGGCGCGCTCGAGCGGGGAGGCGACGACGTGGCGGATGTCACGCCCCGCCAGGTGCTCGGCCACCCGGTCGGCCATCTGCCGGCCGAGTTCGGAGAGGTGGTAGCCGGGCCGCCGCCCGTACAGCACGCCCTCGGGGTTGTGCACCTCGCCGTGCCGCATCAGGTGGACGACGGTCAGCTCGGGGTTCTCGGTACTCATGCGTGGGCCTCCGCTGCGGCACGGGCGGCGGCGGGCAGTGCCGCGGCGATCCGCTGCACCGCCTGCTCGTCGTGTGCGGTCGACACGAACCAGGACTCGAACGCGGACGGCGGCAGGTACACGCCCTGGGCCAGCATCGCGTGGAAGAAAGCGGTGAAACGGTACGCCTCCTGCTTCTTCGCGCCGTCGAAGTCGCGGACCTCGGCGTCGGTGAAGAAGACGGAGAACATGCTGCCGGCGGTCTGGATCCGGTGCGCGACGCCCTCCTTGGTCAGCGCCTCGCCGACCAGCCCGCGGATCTGCGCCGAGACCGCGTCGAGCCGCTCGTAGGCGGCCGCGTCCAGCAGCCGGAGCTGGGCCAGCCCGGCGGCGGTGGCGACCGGGTTCCCGGACAGCGTGCCGGCCTGGTACACCGGCCCGACCGGGGCGAGCGCGGCCATCACGTCGGCCCGGCCGCCGAAGGCCGCGGTCGGGAAGCCGCCGCCCATCACCTTGCCGAAGGTCATCAGGTCCGGCCGCACCCCGTCGATCCCGTACCAGCCGGCCGCGCTGACCCGGAAGCCGGTCATCACCTCGTCGGAGACGTACAGCGCGCCCTCGGCCTCGCACAGTTCCTTCAGCCGGGAGTTGAAGCCGTCCAGCGGCGGCACCACGCCCATGTTGCCGGGCGACGCCTCGGTGATCACGCAGGCAATCTCGCCCGGGTGCGCGGCGAACGCGGCCCGGACCGCGTCGATGTCGTTGTACGGCAGCACCACGGTGTCGCCGGCCTGCGCCCCGGTCACCCCGGGGGTGTCGGGCAGTGCGAAGGTCGCGACGCCCGAACCGGCGGCGGCCAGCAGCGCGTCCACGTGACCGTGGTAGCAGCCGGCGAACTTCACCACCTTCGCGCGGCCGGTGAAGCCGCGGGCCAGCCGGATCGCCGACATCGTGGCCTCGGTGCCCGACGACACCAGCCGCACCTGGTCGAGCGGTTCGACCCGCGCCACCATGGCCTCCGCGAGCGCCACCTCGCCCTCGGTGGGCGTACCGAAGGAGGTGCCCCCGACCACCGCGGCCTGGACGGCGGCGATCACCTCCGGGTGCGCGTGGCCGAGAATCATCGGGCCCCACGAGCAGACGAGGTCGACGTACTCGCGGCCGTCGGCGTCGGTCAGGTAGGGACCGGCACCGGAGACCATGAACCGCGGCGTGCCGCCGACCGCGCGGAACGCCCGCACCGGGGAGTTCACGCCACCTGGGGTCACGGCCGCCGCGCGGTCGAAGAGTTCCTGGGACACTGGTGCTTCGTACGGATAGCTCACAGGCACATGCTCTCAAACGACGGGCGTTGCGCCGCAACGTCTCGACCTCGCATCTGACACGATGATCGGGTTGCATGGTTGGGTCGACGGATGGTCGGGTAGTGGAATGCAGCAGCGCGGTGGTGGACCGGGCGACGTGCCGGACGATCGCGAGCCCGAAAACTCCCGCCCCACCGGTCGGCGACGCCGGCCCGCTGATCGCGTACCGCAGGAGAACAGCGACTCCGGGACCGACCACCCGGAGCAGCGACCGACCGCAGAGGGCAGGAGCAGGGGTGGCCGAGTGGGGGTGACCTACAAGTACTTCGGCGCGCCCGACGGGGCCACGGCGGCCCGCGTCCCCATCTCCATGCGCCCCGAGGAACTCGGCGGGGACGAACTCGGCCAGGGCATGTACACCAAGGTCAAGCCGGAGACGATGGCCGCGATGGTGCTCACCGGCATCGAGGGCATACCTCCGTCGAAGGTCCCGCCGCTCGAACTCGTGGTCCTGCACCCGGACTACGCCGTGGTGCGGCTGCCCGCCTCGGTCGTCGACCCGCTGCGCACCGCCAACGAGGAGTCGCTCGGCGCCGCCGCCTTCATCTGGTCCACGGTCCCCGACCGGCGCGGCCCCCGCGACGCGTTCGTCATCTACCAGATGCTGCACGAATGGCAGGATTTCGCCCGCCGCTGCGAGGAATCCGGCCACCAGCTCTACTGCCTGGTGTGGCCGTAGCGTTCCGGGTCCGTCCGGAAGCCGCTTCACCCCCTTCGCCCGCTTTGCCTCTGGCGGATCGCCGCAACGGCCGGGATACGCACAAAGCCCCTGCACGGGCCCCGTTCAACGGGTCTGCGGCGCACCGGAGTAGTGCGCGAAGAACGCCTCGGCCGCGGCGTCCACGGCCAACGGGTCGGCGCCGGTGACGAGTTCGAACAGCAGGCCGCGGCAGGTGGCCAGCCACAGCAGCGCCTCCGCCCGCGCCCCGGCCCCGGGGACCCCCATCGCCCGTACCAGCGGCAGCAGTTCGTCGATCCACGGCTCCCGGACGGCGTCCGCGCCGGCCGGACGGCGGGCCCGCAGCGCGAACCCGAGGCGGTACACCGGCCACATGCGGGGCTCGGCGAGGTGGCGCCACATCCGGTGCATCGTCGTGCGCGCGTCGGCGTCCTCGGCGCCGAACGCCGCGAGATGGGCCCGCTCCCGCCGCTCGCACTCCTCGTGCACCGCCGCCAGCAGGCCGTCGCGCGAGCCGAAGTGGTACAGCAGCAGCGAGTGGCCGACCCCAATCGCCCCGGCGAGCGCCCGCAGACTCCGGTCGAGCCCCTCGCCGCCGGCGCCGCTCAGCAGGTGGTCGAGCACCGCTCCCGTCAACTCGTCCTTCGCGCTCACCCACGCACCCTATCTTGACCAGATGGTCTAGAGTGAGCGGCGAGCGTCTCTTGACCATCTGGTCAAGAGACCCCTGATCCCGGAGGCGGGCATGCGGTACGCGACGAACGTGCGGGTGGACGCGCCGCCGGCGGCGGTGTGGGCGGTGCTGGCCGACGTCGGCGGCTGGCCGCAGTGGACGCCGACCGTCACCGCGGTCGAGACCGGCGGGGCCGGGCTCGCCGTCGGCACGACCGTCACCGTCTCCCAGCCCGGCCGGCGCCCCACCCCTTACACCGTCGACACCCTTGAACCCGGGCGGCGCTTCCGCTGGAGCCGCACCGCCGGGGGCGTCCGCCAGTGGGCCGACCACGTCGTGCGGCCCCTGCCGGGGTCGGACAGCTGCGAGGTCGACCTCACCTTCGCGATGGAGGGCCCGGTCGGCGGGATGCTGGGACGCCTCGGCGCCGCCACCATTCGGCGCATGGTCGACACCGAGGCGTCCTCGCCCAAGGCGCGGGCGGAGCGCTCCGCGGGCTGAGCCGTGCCGCGCCCGCCGCTCTGGGCCTAAAGGGCGTCGAGGCGGGCGATCTCCTGCGGGGTCAGCCGGATCGCACCGGCGGCGACGTTCGCCGCGAGGTGGTCGGGATTGCCGGTGCCGGGAATCGCCAGCACGTGGGGGCCCTGCGCGAGGGTCCAGGCGAGCCGGATCTGCGCGGGTGTCGCGTCGTGCGCGCGGGCGATGTCGAGCACGGCCTCGTCATGTGCGGCGGCCGCACCGGCGCCGCCGTCCCGCCCGCTCCCGGCGATCGCGTAGAACGGCACGAACGCGATCCCCTCCTCCCCGCAACCGCGCAGCATCGCACGGGAGTCGGCGTCCGCCCCGATCCCGTACGGGTTCTGCACGCACACCACGGGGGCGATCGCGCGGGCCTCGGCGAGGTGGGCCGCGGTCGCGTTGGAGATGCCGAGGTGACGGACCAGGCCGGCGGTGCGCAGTTCGGCGAGCGCCCCGAAGTGCTCGGCGAGGGAGGGGAATCCGTTGCGCCGGGGCACCCGCAGGTTCACCACGTCCATGTGGTCGCGGCCGAGTTGCCGCAGGTTCTCCTCGACCTGGCCCCGGATCTGCCCGGGGTCGGCCAGCCACCACTCGCCGGAGTTGTCCCGCCCCGGCCAGACCTTGGTGGTGATGACGAGGTCGTCGGAGTAGGGCGCGAGCGCGGTGTTGATGAGCTCGTTGGCGGAGCGCAGCGAGGAGAAGTAGAAGGCGGCGGTGTCGATGTGGTTCACGCCGAGCTCGACGGCGCGGCGCAGCACGCCGATCACCCGCTCGCGGTCGCTGGGGGTGCCCTGGTCGAAGGCGCCGCTGCCGGTCAGCCGCATCGCGCCGAAGCCGAGCCGGTTGACGGTGAGGTCGCCGAGTTTCCAGGTGCCGGAATGGGAAGCGTCGATCAGCGCCGAAGTCATCGGGGCAGTGTGCCAGACCTCGGCCGCCCCTGACCGCGGCCGCCCGGGGGAGGTCGGGCGGCCGCGGTCACGGTCGTGCGCGGGGGACGCTCGGCGCGTCAGCTCACCAGGCCGAGGGAGCCGGCGGCGGTACCACCGCCGGACGGTCGTCGCAGGTGATCGTGTTCGGCAGCTCCCACGGGGCGAGCCAGTCCCCGGTGGTGCCGCCGCCGGTGTTCCCGCCGAGGTCGGTCAGCGCGAACTCCGAGCCCGCGGGCGTGAAGTGGAACGAGCCGCAGTTGTTGACCCCCACCGCGCCCACGTTGCGGGCGACCACGTTCTGGAAGGTCGCGCCGCCGGCGACCCGCGCGCTGACCACCGACGTGCCGGTGCCGTCCACCTTGATGTCCTTGAAGTGGACGTTGGTGATCGAGTACAGGTCCTTCACCGGGAAGTCGCTCACCAGCATGATCGCGTTGTAGGTGGTGTCGAGGAAGTCGTCCCCGGTCACCTCGATGTCGGCGCTGATGTTCTTCTCCAGCGCGTAGAACCAGATCGCGCCGAGCCCGATGTTCCAGTTCAGATCGTAGGTGCCGGCCCGCACCGTGGTGTTGCCGGTGATCCACAGGTGGCCGGTGAATGCCTCGGAACCGAAGCGGGAGCCGACCTGGATGCCGCTGCCCTCGCGGATCGGGTCGGCGACCAGGTTGCCCGAGACGGTGTTGTCGGTGCCGCCGTACAGCGCGATGCCGTTGGCGAGCACCGGCGTCTGCACGGTGTTGTGGTCGAACGTGTCCCGCGCGTCCTCGGTCTTGTCCGACCACATCGCGAGCGCGTCGTCACCGGTGTTGCGGATGAAGTTGTTCCGTACCAGCGAATCGGTCACGCCGGTGTGGAAGTTGATGCCGTCCGCGGTCTGGTCGACGATCTCGTTCCCGGTGATCCGCAGGTCGTGCATCGGGCCGTCGAACCACATGCCGGCCTTGGTGTGCTGGATGTACAGGCCGGAGATGGTGGAGTCGCTGAGCGCGCCCCCGATCCCGTTGACCTGGTCGGTGTCGACCCGATCGCGCACGTCGCCCTCGATCGCGAAGCCGGACAGGTGCACGTCGGTGCTGCCGCCGTCGGCCGCGTCCTTGCCGTAGAAGCCGACACCGGTGTGCAGCGACCCCCCGGCGTCCGGCGAACTCAGGGTGACCTGGTGGCCCTTGATGATCGTGTACCAGTTGCCGGCGCCCTCGATCGTGACGTCGTCCACCACGATGTGGCGGTTCACCTGGAAGGTGCCCGGCGGGATGTAGACCTTCAGGTGGGCGCGCTTGGCGAAGGCGATGGCCTTGTCGATGGCGTCCGCGGAGTCCCGGCGGCCGGTCGGGTCGGCGCCGAACGCGAGGACGTTCGCCGCCACCACGTCGATCTTCGGTGCGGCCACCTGCTGGGAGTCCATCAGGTCGACCGTGGTGGTCGCGGCGCCCGCGGGCACCGTGAGCTGGACCTTCTCGCCCGCCTGGTAGGTGCGGCCCAGCAGCAGCCGCTGCTCGTCGTAGAAGTGGTTGGGGCGGAACGGCTTGGCCACCGTGGGCGCCGGCGTGGTCTGGTCCGGCACGCACGCGCACTCGGTGATCCACTGGTCGGGGAAGAGCAGGTCCGCGTTCGGGTCGTTGGAGAACGGGTACTGGTTGTACAGCCACGCGTACTGCGAGGTGAGCGTCATCTCCTTGCGGCCCTGGACGGTCCCGCCGCTCTTCGCGCGCAGCGAGACATCGAGCGGCGAGGTGATGCCGCCGCCGGCCGCCGCGTCCGGGACGCTGGAGCGGACGGTGATCGCGTTGGCCGCGCTCGGCAGGGTGAACTCGACGTACTGGCCCGGCCGGAGGGTCACCGCGCTGCGGCCCGACGCCTCGGCGGGCAGCGTGTACGCGGCCGTGCTCGGGCCGATCACCGTGCCGTTCGTGACCGCCTGCTCGGCCTCCTGCTCGGTGAACCCGAGGTCCGCGCCCTTGCCCGCGACGAGCGAGGGATCGAGGGCGGCCCGGGTCACGGCAGCGGCCCCGCCCGCGCCCCGCACGCCGTCCTGGGCCCTGCCGCCGGCGTAGGCCGGTGCGCCGGCCAGCACACCGAGGCCGGCCGCGGCCGCCGTCACCGCCGCGAAGGCGGCCACCGCTCTTCGTCGGGATCTGCCGGGCCCACTTGCCACCGCGCCGGTGATGCTCCGTGACATCGCTAGCTCGTTTCTCTTGAGGGGGCGAAACGGTGAGGTGACAGTAGGGCGGCCCGAGCGGCCACCACAAGATTCCTGCACGGAGATTTCGCAACTTTGGAGCTCAACTACGCTCAAGCGTCGCGTTCTTGCGGGACGATCGATACTCGTTGCGACTGAACGCGAGTGACGGGCAGGGCCGTTGGGACCATGGAGGCAGGTGGGAGGCCGAACCGGGCACGCGCCGAGCGGAGTCGGGCCGCCGGACGGGTGGGGATACGGCGGGCCGGGAAAAGGTGACGGTACCTGTCACCTTTGGGAGGCACCGTGGAGTCATGGACAAGGACAGCAACATCCAGGACACCGGCCCGCAGCGCCCGCTGACCGGCCGGATCGCGCTCGTCGCCGGGGCCACCCGCGGCGCCGGCCGCGCCCTCGCCGTCGAACTCGGCCGCGCCGGAGCCACCGTGTACGTCACCGGTCGCACCACCCGCGCACGCGCCAGCGAGGTCGGCCGGCGTACGGAGACCATCGAGGAGACCGCGGAACTGGTCGACGCGGCCGGCGGCACCGGCATCGCCGTACCCACCGACCACCTCGACGAGGACCAGGTACGCGCCCTCGTCGCGCGGATCGACCACGGGCACGGGCGGCTCGACATCCTCGTCAACGACCTGTGGGGCGGCGAACACCTCCTCACCGGTGCCGTGTTCGGCAGGAAGAGCTGGGAGACGCCCCTCGCCGACGGCCTGCGGATCCTGGAGCTCGGGGTGCGCTCGCACGTGATCACCGCGGCCCTCGCCCTCCCGCTCCTGATCCGCTCGGACGCGCCGCTGCACGTGGAGGTCACCGACGGCACGGCCGCCACCAACCGCCGCTACCGCGAGAACCTCTACTACGACCTCGCGAAGAACGCCCCGATCCGGATCGCCTTCGGGCTGGGCGAGGAACTCGCCGGGTACGGAGGCACCGCCGTCGCCGTCTCGCCGGGCTTCCTGCGCTCCGAGCAGATGCTCGCCCACTTCGGCGTGACCGAGGAGAACTGGCGCGACGCCGTCGCGCGGGAACCGGACTTCGCGGTCGCCGAGTCGCCGTACTACCTCGCCCGCGCGGTCGCCGCCCTCGCCGCCGACCCGGACCGGGCCGCCCGCTGGAACGGCAGGTCCGCCTCCAGCGCGGAACTCGCCCGGACCTACGACGTACGGGACGTGGACGGCAGCCGGCCGGACGTCTGGGCGTACTTCGAGGACGTCCGGTACGGCGGGAAGGACCGCTCGCCCGACGACTACCGCTGATCCGGCGACTCCCGCCGATCCGGCGACTCCGTCCCGTAGACCCCGGCGAGGGCCAGCGCGTGCGCACGGAAGCGGGCGCGCAGGCCCGCCGGGGCCAGCACCTCCACCTCCGCGCCCAGCCCGGTCAACTGGCCGAAGGCGACGTCCTCCGACTCCACCGGCAGCTCCAGCACGACCCGGCCGCCGCTGTCCGGCCCGCTCGCCGACGCCAGCGCCTCGGCCGCGCCGGCCGGGTCGGCCACGGCGGGCAGGCGACGCAGGCCGGCCCCGGTCAGACGCAGGGTGACGGTCGTGCGCAGCAGCGCCCGGGCGAACGCGGCGGCGTGCTCCCGCCAGTGCCCGGCCAGGTCGAAGTCCGGGTCGCGGACGAAGGGTTCGCAGCCGTCGGACGCGGGTTCGAGCGCCGTGACGCGGTCGACGCGGTAGGTGCGCCAGGCGCCGTCCCGGCCCGGCCGCTCCCCCGGAACCCGGCCCACGACGTACCAGACCCCCGCTTTCAGCACGAGCCCGTACGGCTCCAGCAGGCGGGACACGGTGCGAGGCGGGGCGCCGTCCCGGCCCGGCCGCGCGTAGGCCAGCTCGACGGTGCGGTCCGCCCACACCGCGCGGGCCAGCTCCGGCAGCACCTCCGGGGCCGACGGCTCGCGGAACCAGGCCGGCGCGTCCAGGTGGAAGCGGCGCACCGACGACTCGGCCGCCGCGCGCAGCGACGGGAGCAGGGTGGCCGCCAGCTTCAGCCGGGCGGTGCCCGCCGCGTCCGACAGCCCCAGGTCCCGCAGGGCCGTGGGCAGTCCGGAGAGATACAGCGTCTCCGCCTCGGTGGGAGCCAGCGTGGTGAGCCGGGTCCGGTGGCCGGGCGCCAGGTGGTAGCCGCCCGCGCGGCCGCGCTCCGACCGCAGGGGGACGCCCGCCTCCTGGAGGGCCTGGGCGTCGCGGATGACGGTGCGCCGGGAGACGTCCAGCTCGCGGGCGAGGGCGGCCGCGGTCAGACCGGGGCTCGACTGCACGAGGAGCGCCATGCGGATCAGGCGGGCGGCACGCATGCCCCAAGGATCGTGGACCCCGTCCCCGCTCCGGCCGCCGGGCCCCTTCCCGGAAGCGGGGAGTCCGGCGTGAACGCCCCCCGCCCGGTCGCATACCCGGTCGCTTGCCCGGCGGCATACCTAAGCGTGACGGATTCCGCCCGCGCCGCGCCTCCGTAGCGTCGTGTGCACCGGAGAACGCGGGGCGACCGCCCCGGACCGGACGAACGGGAGGAACCCTGATGACCGCCTACGCCGTGGCCCACATGCGCTCCGTACGCCCGCACCCCGAGATCGGCCGCTACCTCGACCTCGTGTGCGACACCCTCGACCCCTTCGGCGGGCGCTTCCTCGTCCACGACTCGGTGCTGGACGTCGTCGAAGGGAGCTGGCCCGGGCACCTGGTCGTCATCGAGTTCCCCGACATCGCGGCGGCGCACGGCTGGTACGACTCCGCGGCGTACCGCGCGATCCTGCGCTACCGCACCGACCACATCGACTGCGACGTCGTCTTCACCCCGGGGGTGCCGGACGGCTACCGCGCCTCATCGCACCACTGACCGCCGCCCGGTGAGCGCGCCGGGGGCTCCGCTCCCGGCCCGGCCCGGCGCCGCCGGTAGGGTCGGAACCGCGTCGCGCGACGACGGCCGCGGCCAGGCACGAGGTGGGAGCCCGTATGCAGGACCAGACGATCGGCGGCTACCTGGAACGGCTCGCGGCCCGCGAACCGGCCCCCGGCGGTGGCGCGGCAGCCGCCCTCCACGCGGCGCAGGGCGCGGCCCTGGTCGCCATGGTGGCCCGCTACACCACCGGCGAGAAGTACGCGGCCCATGCCGAGCAGGTCGCGGCGATCACCGCGGGCGCCGACGAACTCCGCTCACGCGCCCTCGCATTGGTGCAGGAGGACGCCCGCGCCTTCACCGCCGTCACCGAGGCGTACAAGCTGCCGCGGGCCGACGACGAGCAGAAGGCGGCCCGCTCCCGCGCCATCGCCGACGCGCTCGCGGGCGCCGCCCGGCCGCCGGCGGAGGTGATCGCGGTCGCGGCCCGGGTGGTCGAACTCGCCGAGCAGATCCTGCCGTTCGGCAATCCGAACGTCGTGACCGACGTCGCCGCCGCCACCGAGGCGGCCCGCGCCGCGGCCACCACCGCCCGGGTGAACGTCGAGATCAACCTCGGCGGCATCAAGGACGACGCGGTGCGGGCCGAACTCGCGGCCGCCCTCACAGGAGTCGAGGCGCTCGCCGCACGCGCGCGCGCCGTCACCGAGGCCGTCCGCAAGGAGATCGCCCGATGAGCGCCGGGTCCTCCGCAGCCGCGGCCGACGCCCTGCCCCCGATCCTGGACGGCCGCCCGCGCGCCGCCGAGATCCGGGCGGAAGTCGCCGCGCTCAGCGCGGAGTTCGACGCAGCCGGGGTACGCCCCCGGCTGGCGGTCGTGGTCGCCACCGAGGACGAGTCGACCGCCTGGTACGTCCGCTCGCTCGCCCGCGCCGCCGAGAAGTCCGGGCCGGCCTGCGACATCGTCAGGCTGCCCGCCGACAGCCTGCCCGAGCGCATCGGCGAGGCGCTGGAGCGGCTGAGCGCCGACCCGGCCGTGCACGGCATCATCCTGCAGACGCCGCTGCCGGAGGGCTCGGTCGCCGCCGAACTGGCCGCCGCGCTCGACCCGGACAAGGACGTCGACGGCGCGAACCCGCTGAGCCTCGGCCGGCTCGCCGCCAAGCTCCCGGCGTTCGCACCCGCCACCGCCGAGGCCGTCGTCCAGCTCCTCGACTTCCACCGCGTCCCGCTGTCGGGACGTACCGTCGCCGTGGTCGGCCGCTCCACGGTGGTCGGCAAGCCGCTGGCGCACCTGTTGCTGGACCGCGATGCCACGGTGACCGTCGCCCACTCCCGGACCGCCGACCTCGCGGCGGTCACCCGGCAGGCGGACATCGTGGTGGCGGCGGCCGGCCGGATCGGCCTGGTCACGGCCGAACACCTGCGCCAGGGCGCGGTCGTGGTCGACGTCGGCACCAACCCGACGCCCGAGGGCGGGCTGGCCGGCGACGTGGACGCGTCGGCCGCCGAACGCGCCGCCGCGGTCTCGCCGGTGCCCGGCGGGGTCGGCCCGATCACCACCGCGCTGCTGCTGCGGCACACCGTGCTCGCCGCCCGCCGGGCGGCCGGGATGTGACAGACGGCGGGGCCGGGCATGACAGATGTCACCGCCGACCCCGGACGTCCGGCTCTGCCGACCGCACCCCCGCCGACGCGAAGCTTTGGTCATGGCAATCACCGAGGTATCCACGCAGCCGGCCGCCACCGACGAGACCACCGGCACCATCGCTCGGGCGGCGGCCGGCACCGCCACCAAGGGCGCCGACGCGAAGGCCGCCACCGCCAAGACCGCCGGCGCCAAGGCCATCCTCACCAAGGACACCGCCACCGCGGACTGCTCCGGCGGCTACCGGCCCGTCCCCGTCTGGTTCTTCGCCTTCGAGGGCCTGTTCGGAGCCTCGTACGACATCATCCGCACCAGCCCGCACGCCTGGATCGTCGTCGCGGTCGCGATCGCGGTGAACGTGGTGCTCGCCAGGACCGCACTGCGCGGGCGGCTGAGGACGGCGCGGGCGATGCTGCGCGGCAGGAGGACCCGCAAGATCGCGGTCTGCCTGATCGCGCTGCGGGTCGGCGTGCACTTCGTGCTCGGCGCGATCGGCGTCGAGGCGACCACCCCGGCCGCGCACATCGCCTTCGCACTGCTCATGTGCGCGACGACCGTCACCCTGCTCACCGTCGAGCAGCGGATCATGCTGCGGGCGCTCGACGCCGCCTCGTGAGCGGCCGCCGCACCGCCGGACCTATGCTGAACAGGTAGGAGCCCGGTCCTCGAACACGTCTTCCCGGCCCGGGTCCCCGGCTCGAGGGGCCCCGCGGCACCACCGTCCGAAAGGCAGCGCGACATGAGTTCCCGTACCGCAGTGGTCACCGGTGCGAGCAGCGGCATCGGTGCCGCGACCGCCCGCAGGCTCGCCGAGGCCGGCTACCACGTGGCACTCGCCGCGCGCCGCGTCGACCGGCTCGACGCCCTCGCCAAGGAACTGACCGCGGCCGGCCGCAGTGCCTCGGTGCACGCCGTGGACGTCACCGACCGCGCCGCCGTCGACGCCTTCGCCGCCTCCCTCGACGCCCTCCCCCCGCTGCACGTCCTGGTGGACAACGCGGGCGGCGCGCTCGGCACCGACCCGGTCGCCACCGCCGACCCCGCGGAGTGGCGCGCCATGTACGAGGTCAACGTGCTCGGGGTGCTCAACGTCACGCAGGCCCTGCTGCCCGCGCTGACCGCCTCCGGCGACGGCACCGTCGTGGTGATCTCCTCCACCGCGGGCCTGGCCACCTACGAGGGCGGCGGCGGCTACGTGGCCGCGAAGCACGGCGCCCACGTCATCGCCGAGACGCTGCGGCTGGAGCTCAACGGCACGCCGGTGCGGGTGATCGAGATCGCCCCCGGCATGGTGAAGACCGACGAGTTCTCGCTCACCCGCTTCCACGGCGACACCGAGCGCGCCGAGGCCGTCTACGCGGGCGTCGCCGAGCCGCTCACCGCCGAGGACGTCGCCGACACCGTCACCTGGGCCGTCACCCGCCCCTCCCACGTCAACGTCGACCTGCTGGTGCTGCGCCCGCGCGCCCAGGCCAGCAACTCCAAGGTCCACCGCGAGCGGTGAGCCGCCCGCGGTGGAGCCGGTGCCGCGCGGGGCGCGCGGGGTGTGCGGTCAGGAGTGCGTCACGTTGAGCGCGTAGAACCCGACGCGCGCGCCGTTGGTGGTGCTGTCCGAGGACGACTGGTTGTAGGAGCCCGCCTTGAAGTACTGCTTGTACGGCGAGAAGGACGAGGGGACGCCGTAGCTGGTGGTGGAGCCGTTGACCGACAGGGTCAGCGAGCTGCCGCCGGACTCGCCGATCGAGTAGCTCCACTTGGTGCCGACCGGCACGTTGCCGACGGTGTGCGTGGTCTGGCCGCCGTCCGGGGAGTTCTCCAGGCCCACCACGATATCGCCGTTGGAGTGGTAGTACAGCTCCAGCAGCGGCTTCGTGGACGTCCCGCCGGAGCCGAGGTGGATCTGGCCGACGCAGACGTTCGAGGTCACGGACACCACGCGCAGGGTCGCGTCCAGCCGGTGGGTGCCGGACAGCGACCAGTCGGCGGCGCTGCCGTCCCGGTTCATCTCGCGCAGCTCCGAACGCGCGTAGTTGGAGTTCGGCGTGGTCACGCCCTTCTCCGGCGCCCAGAAGGTCATCGCGCCGTCGGAGCCGTCGGTGGAGAAGTACGAGTCCTGGAAGCCGTTCGCCCCCTGCAGGCTGGACGAGGGGATCGTGGTGGGCGAGCCGGGGCTGCCGATCGGCTCCTGCAGCTCCCACACCCCGAGGTCGAAGTTGCCCCCGGGCGCGACGGACGTGTCGAGCCCGCCGCCGGGTGGCGTGCCGCCGCCGGTGGGCAGGTTCCACAGCTGGTTGGCGGTCCCGGTGCAGGTCCAGATCTGGAGCTGGTTGCCGTTGGCGGAGGAGTTGTCGGTGGCGTCCAGGCACTTGCCGGAGGCGACGTTGAACAGCTCGCCGTTGCTGGGCGTCCACTCCTCGCCGGTGGTGCCGTTGCAGTCGTAGATGTCGATCTTGGAGCCGTTGGCCGTCGCGCCTCCGGTCACCCCCATGCACTTGCCCAGGGCCCGCAGGGTGTTGTCGGAGTTGCCGGCCGTCCAGGACTGGGCGCTCGTGCCGTTGCAGTCGTACAGCTGCACCGCGGTGTGGTCGGCGGACGAACCGCCCGCGACGTCGACGCACTTGCCGGCCAGTCCCGTGATCGGGCCGGAGGTGGCGGCCAGCGCGCTGGTGCTGCCCAGCAGCCCGAACGCGCCGGCGATGCTCGCGGCACCGGCCACCGCGACGTACGTGAAGCGGCGTTTCATGTGGGGGTCCTTACCGTGGAGGGGAGTTGGTCTAGTCCAGGAAGGTGCGAGTGAGGAATAACACGCCCCCATGTCCACGTCAACGCCCCGAGCGCCCGCGTGGGGCGGGCGCCCGGGAGCGCGGATGACTAACCCTTCACACACACCACCTGCTTGAGCTTCGCCACCACCTCGACCAGGTCGCGCTGCTGCTCCATCACCTTCTTGATCGGCTTGTACGCACCCGGGATCTCGTCCACCACGCCCGAGTCCTTGCGGCACTCCACGCCCCGCGTCTGCTCCTCCAGGTCCCGCGTCGAGTACGCGCGCTTCGCCGCGGTGCGACTCATGCGACGACCGGCCCCGTGGGACGCGGAGTTGAAGGACGCCGCATTGCCCAGACCGCGGACGATGAAGGACTCGGTACCCATCGAGCCCGGGATGATGCCGTGCTCGCCCACGCCCGCGCGGATCGCGCCCTTGCGGGTGACCAGCAGGTCCATCCCGTCGTACCGCTCCTCCGCCACGTAGTTGTGGTGGCAGGAGATCTCGGGCTCGAAGACGGGCCGGGCCTTCTTGAACTCCTTGCCGATCACGTCCTGGAACAGGGCCATCATCACCGCGCGGTTGCGCCGGGCGTACTCCTGCGCCCAGAAGAGATCGTTGCGGTACGCGTCCATCTCCGGAGTACCGGTCATGAAGACGGCGAGGTCGCGGTCGACCAGGTTCTGGTTGTGGGACAGGCCGCGGGCGACGCCGATGTGGTGATCCGCCAGTTCCTTGCCGATGTTGCGCGAACCCGAGTGCAGCATGAGCCACACCGCATCGGACGTATCGAGACAGAGTTCGATGAAGTGGTTACCGCTGCCCAGCGTCCCCACCTGCTGGGCGGCGCGCTCCGCGCGGAACTTCACCGCTTCGGCGAGTCCGTCGAAGCGGGACCAGAATCCGTCCCAGCTCGCGGAGCCGAGTCCGTGGAGCGTGCCGGGGTCGACCGGGTCGGCGTGCAGGCCGCGGCCGACCGGGATGGCCTGCTCGATCCGGCTGCGCAGCCGGGAGAGGTCGCCGGGCAGGTCGCCGGCCCGCAGCGAGGTCTTGACCGCGCTCATCCCGCAGCCGATGTCGACGCCGACCGCGGCCGGGCAGACCGCGCCGTGCATCGCGATGACCGAGCCGACGGTCGCCCCCTTGCCGTAGTGGACGTCGGGCATGACCGCGAGGCCCTTGATCCAGGGCAGCGAGGACACGTTCTGCAGCTGCTGCATCGCGCCCTGCTCGACCGCGGCGGGGTCGGCCCACATCCGGATCGGTACGCGGACGCCCGGCAGCTCGGTGTACGACATGGATTCCCCCGGTGGCGACACAAGAAATTGAGTGACAATACGAACAGACGGCTGCGGAACCCGCGCGCAGCTCCCGGACGGGCGCGCGCGGCCCGTCCTGCACCGTCGTGCCGGTGGGCCCTCGCGGGCCGTCCGGCGCACCGCCCCGAGAGGCGGTTCGGGTCCTGGGTGCGGTAGACATTGTGTCCAAGGCTCGCTCATATGCGCCAAGCAATTACGCCGAGGCGCGCCGAGGTATGACGAAGGGAGTCCGGCCGGTGCGGTCCACGCTGCCGTCGAGACGAAGGCTGCCGGTTGCCGCCGGGGCCGTGCTGACCGTGGTCGCGGTCGCCGCCCTGGGCGCCTGCACGGGCCCCGGCTCGTCCGACAGCACCGACGGCGACGGCAAGCCCGTGCCGGTCGCGGGCAGCAGCGTCTCCCCGGCACCGCCGGGCAAGTACCGCACGCTGCCGCAGCCGTGCACGGCCGTCGACGCGAACTCGCTGAAGAAGCTGGTGCCGGGCGCGAAGGACTACGCGGGCGCGGAGTCGCTGACGTACGACACGGACCGGCTGGTGGGCTGCTCGTGGAAGGGCACGACGGCCGACGGCGTCTCGCGTTCGCTGACCCTGAGCGTGGTCCGGGTGGTGTCGTACGACCCGGCGGTGAGCGACGAGGCGCAGGCGGCGTCGGACTTCGACAAGAAGGCGACGGCGGCCTCGATCCCGTCGAGCCCGCCCAGCGGCTCACCGGCGACGACGAGCCCGACCACGGCGACGACCACCCCGTCGAGCCCGTCCTCCCCCTCGAACGCGGCCGCAGGCAGCGGCACCGACGGCAGCTCGGGATCCACTCCGGCGAACCCGGTGACCTCCACCTCCACAAGTAGCTCGAATGGCGCAATCGGCTCGAACGGGGCGAGCGGGTCGAGCCCGGATCTCGCGCCGCGCCGGCTGTCCGGTGTGGGAAACGCCGCATTCATCAACGACGTGGCGAAGAAGCCCGGCAAGACGTCGAACCGTACGGTGACGCTGGTCTTCCGGACCGCGAACGTGCTGGCGACGGTCACCTACACCCAGTCGTCCCCCGCTGACGCGCAGCCACCGAAGAGCGCTGACCTGCAAAAAGACGCGGAGAAGGTGGCCGGCGACCTTCAGCACAAGGTCGAGGGCTGACCGGGCGGGCGGGACGAGGGCTCTCGGCGACCCCTTAGGGTGGTGGGCCGAACCGGCCGACCACTCCCGCAGCTGAACGGACCCGAGACCATGGAACGACGTCGACGCACCTCCAAGCGCCGCCTGGCCGTGCTGCTCGCCGGCGCGACCGTGCCCGCCCTGCTGGTGGCCGGCTGCTCGTCGGGCTCTGGCGGCTCCTCCGGCTCGGACGCGGACGGCGGCAAGGACTCCTCGGCCGCGGCGGTGCCGAGCGCCACCACCACTCCCCCGCTCGCCCCCGCGCGGTTCGCGACGCTGCCGTCGTCCTGCAGGACCGTCACCAAGGACACGGTCTCCTCGCTGGTCCCGAAGGCGAAGCACAGCGGCGGCACCACGACGGACACCGCCGGCTCCGGCAGCACCCGCAGCGGCTGCTCGTGGACCGGCAACGGCAAGGACGGGTTCCAGTACCGCTGGCTGGCGGTGTCCCTGGAGCGCTACGACTCCTCCGCCCAGCTCGGTGCCGCCGACCTCCAGGCGCACAAGCGGTTCACCGACGAGATCGCCGCGCTGGAGAAGGCCTCGGGCACCACGGCCACCGGGGTGACCGGCCTCGGCGACGAGGCCCGGTCGATCAGCGGCAAGGCCACCGTCGCCAAGGTCACCTCGCAGAACGACACCGTGGTGGTCCGCACCGGCAACGTGATCCTGATCGTCGAGTACAACGGCGCCGGCCTGGAGGGCAAGAAGAACCCGAGCGCGAAGAGCGTGCAGAGCGACGCCGAGCGCGCCGCGAAGGACGCGGTCGCCTCGGTCGCGGCGGCCAACGCCTGACGCCGCCGCGACGGCACCACCTCGGCGCCGCGTAACAACTCGGCGTCGCCGGCCCCGTATCCGTACGTTTGTCCGACCGCGAGCCGGCCGCGGTGCCCACCCATCCTCGCGAAGCCGCCCGCATATGGCAGTCTGGGGCGGCCAGTTCACGGGGACAGGTGCCGAGGAGCAGGAGGGGTCGCGGGTGGCCGCGATACGTTTGACCCGGACTCACCGGATACTGATAGGTATCGTCGTCTCCGGTGCCGTGGTGATCGCCGGGATCGGCTTCGCCGGTTCGTACGCCGCCGTGCGCACGCTCGCCCTGCACAAGGGCTTCGGCTGGTTCGCCAACGTCTTCCCGATCGGCGTGGACGCCGGCATCGTCGTGCTGCTCTCGCTCGACCTGCTGCTGACGTGGCTGCGCATCCCGTTCCCGCTGCTGCGGCAGACCGCCTGGCTGCTCACCGCGGCCACCATCGCCTTCAACGGCGCCGCGGCCTGGCCCGATCCGCTCGGGGTCGGCATGCACGCGATCATCCCGGTGCTGTTCGTGGTGTCGGTCGAGGCCGCGCGGCACGCGATCGGCCGGATCGCGGACATCACCGCGGACAAGCACATGGAGGGCGTGCGGCTGACCCGCTGGCTGCTCGCCCCGGTGCCGACCTTCCGGCTGTGGCGGCGGATGAAGCTGTGGGAGCTGCGCTCCTACGAGGAGGTCATCCGGCGCGAGCAGGACCGACTGGTCTACCGCGCCCGGCTGCGGGCCCGTTACGGCGTCGCGTGGCGGCGCAGGGCTCCGGTCGAGGCCATCATGCCGCTGCGGCTGGCCCGCTACGGCGTGCCGCTGTCCGAGACCGCCGAGGCGGGCCTGGAGGCGGCGGGTATCGAAATCGCCCCCGCGGCCAAGCAGTTGACGGCGGCGAGCGCGAGCGCCCCGGCCGACAGCGCGCCGGTCGAGAGCGTTGCGGCCGGCGAGCAGGCCGCCGGGGCGTCCGCCGAGCCGACAGCGGTGGCGACGGCCCCGGCTCGCCAGCCGGTCGGGCCGGCCGGCGAGGTGGACCAGGAGTTCGACCTGGCGCTGGCCCAGGCCCAGGAGTACGAGCGGCAGTTGTACGAACGCCGGCTCTACGAGCAGCAGGGGTACCCGCAGGACTGGCAGGGCGCCCCGCACGACAGTCCCTGGTTCGCCGCCCAGCAGGCCGCGCAGGCGCAGGGGCACCCTTACCCCTACGGCCAGGCGCAGTACGCCGGTCCCCAGCAGCCGTTCGACCCGCAGGGCGTGCCCGGGCAGGACGTGCCGCCGCAGCCGTTCGTCGGGCAGGAGCAGCACCCGCAGCAGCAGGTGATGGTGCCTGCCGGGCCCAACCGCACCCGCCCGCTGGGCAACGTCGGCACGACCGGTGACCCCGTCAACGGCGCCAACGGTGGGAATGGTGCCGGCGGCTTGAACGGTGCCGGCGGTGTCAACGGCCATGGCGAGGCGAACGGTTTCGCCATCCCCGGCCCGCGCAGCGAGGAGCCCGGCCAGGTCCAGCAGCAGGCCGCCGCCCCGGTGGTCGAGGTGCCGATCGGCTCGGAGCCCGAGACCGAACTCGTGACCTACCCGTCCGGCACCCTGCGGCTGCCCGACGAGGTGCCGGTCGAGGAAGCCTACTTCGCCGCCTACCGCCAGTACGTCCGCGAGCAGGGCACTTTCCCCAACGCCCGCCAGCTCGCCCGGCTGCTGGAGCAGGCGTACGGCGGCAGCGCCCCCGAGGAGCGCGAACTCGTCGCCGCGCACCGCGAGCTGCGCTACCGCTTCAGCTCCGAGGCGGAGACCGAGTACATCCCGTAGCGGTTCGGGCGGCCCGGTGACGGGCCGCCCGAACCGCGCGGTCAGCTACCGCCCAGCAGCGCCCGCACCCGGTCCTGGCCGACGGCCAGCAGCAGGGTCGGCAGGCGCGGGCCGGTGTCGCGGCCGACCAGCAGCTCGTAGAGCAGCACGAAGAAGGAGCGCTGGGCGACCTTCAGCTCCGGGGTCGGCTTGGCGTCGGGCGCCAGTCCGGCCCGGACCTTCGGGACCGCGTAGACGAGGGTGGTCAGGCCGTCCAGCGACCAGTGCGACTCCAGCCCGTCGAGCAGCAGCTTGAGGGCGCCGCTGTCGGCGTCGTCCAGTGCCGCGAGGCGGTCGGTGTCGGGCCGATCGCGCACCACGGTCCGCTGCTCGGCCGGGACGTACGTCGAGATCCAGTCCTCGGCGCGGTCCAGCCGGGGCCGCACCGCGTCGAGCGAGGTCAGCGGGTGCTCCGGGTCCAGCTCGGAGAGGATGCGCAGCGTCTGCGCCTCGGCGCCGGCCGTCACATCGGCGACCGAGGCGAGGGTGCGGTACGGCAGCGGACGGGCGGTACGCGGGAGTTCGCCGCCCGCGGTGCCGATCGCCCGTCCGTACGCGGCCGCGTCGGCGGGCAGCACGGTGCCGTCGGCGACCTTGCGGGACAGCGCGTCCCACTCGTCGTAGAGCCGCTGGATCTCCTGGTCGAAGGCGATCTTGAAGGACTGGTTGGGGCGGCGGCGGGCGTAGAGCCAGCGCAGGATCTGCGGCTCCATGATCCGCAGCGCGTCACCCGGGGTGGGGACGCCGCCCTTGGAGGAGGACATCTTGGCCATCCCCGAGATGCCCACGAACGCGTACATCGGCCCGATCGGCTGCTTGCCGCCGAAGATCGGCCCGACGATCTCCCCGCCGACCTGGAAGGACGAGCCGGGCGAGGAGTGGTCGACGCCGGACGGCTCGAAGACCACCCCTTCGTACGCCCACCGCATCGGCCAGTCGACCTTCCACACCAGCTTGCCGCGGTTGAACTCGCTCAGCCGGACCGTCTCGGCGTGGCCGCAGGCGCAGGTGTAGCTCAGCTCGGTCGTCTCGTCGTCGTACGCGGTGACGGTGGTGAGGTCCTTGCCGCACTGCCCGCAGTACGGCTTGTAGGGGTAGTACGCGGCCCCGGCGCCGCTGCCGTCGTCCTCCGCGGCGGCGCCCGAACCCTCGGCGGCTTCCAACTCCGCGTCGTCCACCGGCTTCTGGCCCTGCTTGGCGGCGGGCTGCGCGGGCTTCTTGGTGCGGTACTGCGCCAGGATGGCGTCGATGTCGGCGCGGTGCCGCATCGCGTGCAGCACCTGGTCGCGGTAGGTGCCCGCGGTGTACTGCGCGGTCTGGCTGATGCCGTCGTACTCCACGCCGAGGTCGGCGAGGGCGGCGGTCATCGCGGCCTTGAAGTGCTCCGCCCAGTTCGGGTACGCGGAGCCGGCCGGGGCGGGCACCGACGTCAGGGGCTTGCCGATGTGCTCGGCCCACGAGTCGTCGATCCCGGGGATGCCCTTGGGCACCTTGCGGTACCTGTCGTAGTCGTCCCACGAGATCAGGTGGCGCACCTCGAGGCCGCGGCGGCGGATCTCGTCGGCCACCAGGTGCGGGGTCATGACCTCCCGCAGGTTCCCCAGGTGGATCGGGCCGGAGGGGCTGAGCCCGGACGCGACGACAACGGGTTTCCCGGGGGCGCGGCGCTCCGACTCGGCGATGACGTCGTCCGCGAAACGGGAGACCCAGTCGGCCTCGGTGCTTGCAGCCACAGTCCTCTTCTTCCTGGGGGTTCCGATGGGGGTTCCTGGCGGCTTCGGTCCAGGGGCCGGGACCGGCCCGGCAGTTTCATTCTCCCAGACCCGGCGTCCCCGTATTTCCACTGCTGTGGACAACTCCGGGGGGTGCCCCGCCCCCGGCTCCGGCCTGTGGATAACTGATGTTGCGCCCCTGAGCACCGTGGGATACTCGCATGAGTGCGACCATGCGTCGCAACTCCTTTCCCGCTCACACACGGAACGGCATCTCCATGGCCTCGGTCCCCTCTCTTTCCGCCTCGCTCCAGCAGCGCGTCTCCGCCGCCCTCGCGGCCGCGGTGCCGTCGGCCGTCGATGCCGACCCGCTGCTGCGACGGAGCGACCGGGCGGACTTCCAGGCCAACGGGGTGCTGGGCCTGGCCAAGCGGGCGAAGGCCAATCCGCGGGAGCTGGCCGCGGCCGTGCTCGCCGCGCTGCCCACCGACGAGGTGGTCGGGCAGGTCGAGGTGTCCGGCCCCGGCTTCCTGAACATCAGCGTGCCCGACGCCGCGATCACCGCGAACCTCTCGCTGCGGGCGGCCGACGACCGGCTCGGCGTCCCCGAGAAGGCCGCCCCCGGCATCACCGTCATCGACTACGCCCAGCCGAATGTCGCGAAGGAGATGCACGTCGGCCACCTGCGCTCGTCGGTGATCGGTGACGCGATCGCCAAGATCCTGGAGTTCGAGGGCGAGCAGGTCGTCCGGCGGCACCACATCGGCGACTGGGGCACCCAGTTCGGCATGATGATCCAGTACCTGCTGGAGCACCCGCACGCGCTGGACCACACCGAGGGCTCCGACGCGGACGCCGGCGAGGCGTCCATGTCCCGGCTCGACCGGCTGTACAAGTCGGCCCGCACCCTGTTCGACGCCGACGAGGCGTTCAAGGACCGGTCGCGGCGGCGGGTGGTCGACCTCCAGGCCGGCGACCCGGAGACGCTGGCGACCTGGCAGCGGTTCGTCGACGAGTCGAAGATCTACTTCTTCTCGGTCTACGACAAGCTGGACATCGAGATCGCCGACGCCGACATCGTCGGCGAGTCCGGGTACAACGACATGCTGGTCGAGACCTGCGAGCTGCTGGAGAAGTCCGGTGTCGCGGTGCGGTCGGAGGGCGCGCTGTGCGTGTTCTTCGACGACATCAAGGGCAAGGACGGCGACCCGGTCCCGCTGATCGTCCGCAAGTCCGACGGCGGCTTCGGGTACGCGGCCACCGACCTGTCCGCGATCCGGAACCGGACCGGCGACCTGCACGCCACCACCCTGCTGTACGTGGTGGACGTCCGGCAGTCGCTGCACTTCAAGATGGTCTTCGAGACCGCGCGGCGGGCCGGCTGGCTCACCGACGGGGTGGTCGCCCGGCACCTGCCGTTCGGCACCGTGCTGGGGGCGGACGGCAAGCCGTTCAAGACCCGGGCCGGCGCCAGCGTGAAGCTGGAGGACCTGCTCGACGAAGCGGTCGACCGGGCCACCGCGGTGGTGCGGGAGAAGGGCGAGAAGATCGGCCTGTCCGAGCAGGAGATCGTGGACAACGGCCGGCAGGTCGGTATCGGCGCCGTGAAGTACGCGGACCTGTCCACCTCGCTCGGCCGGGACTACATCTTCGACCTGGACCGGATGGTCTCGCTCAACGGCGACACCAGCGTCTACCTCCAGTACGCGTACGCCCGTACCCGGTCCATCTTCCGGAAGGCCGGCCCGGACCAGCGGCCGGTCGCCCACCCCGAGCTGGCCCTGGAGCCGGCCGAGCGGGCGCTGGGACTGCACCTGGACGCGTTCGGCGACGCCCTGGCCGAGGTCGCGGAGAGCTACGAGCCGCACCGGCTGGCCTCGTACCTCTTCCAGCTCGCGTCGCTGTTCACCACGTTCTACGAGCTGTGCCCGGTGCTGACCGCGGACGGCGGCCCGGCGCAGGTGGAGAACCGGCTGCTGCTGTGCGAGCTGACCGGCCGCACCCTCAGCAAGGGCCTCCAACTGCTGGGCATCCGCAGCCCGGAGCGGCTGTAGCGCCCCACCGCGGTCCCCGGCGCGCCACGCCGGGGACCGCGGTTCCCACGGTGTCGGCGTGCGGCCCTACAGTCTCGGCATGGCGATGCTTCCAAACCCTCTGCCCCGGCTCGCGGACGACCTGAGCGGCGCCGCTCTCGGTCTGCGGCTGCCGCCGGGCCGGCTGGTCGACACCACCTTCGACGGCCCCTGGCACGAGCCGCTGCTCTGGCAGGCGGACAACCCCGCCGCACCTGACAGCTGGCGGGAGTTGCTGGCCGCCCGCACAGCCGGGCTGCTGCCGGTGCTGCTGGAGACCGGCGCGATACCCGGCGGGGAGGATGTCACGGGCTGGGAGCTCGACCCCGGCATGATGTCCTACCCCGGAGACCACGACGCCGAGGAGTTCCTGGCGCACGCGTGGCCGGCCGCCGCCGAGAACGACGACACCTCCGGCGCCGCCGTGACGGAGCCCCTCGACGGGACGCCCGTACCGGACCCGGCCGCCGGCACCGACGACGTGCCGCCGAACGACGCGACGGACGACCTGGTCGCCCCTTTCGGTACCGACTTCCCCGGCCTCGCCCCCGGGTTGCTCGACCCCGCCGACGCCGCCGCCGGCCTGCCCGACACGGTCGCGGCCGAACTCACCGCCGAACTCACCCGCGCCCGCCGCCTGCACGACCCGCGCGCCGCGCTGGTCTACGCCCGTCGCAGCGCCGACATCCCGGCCGCGATCGGCTGGACCGGCCCGATCAACCACGAGAACGACGTCGCCCTGCTGTGCGCGGTGCTGCGCTCCTGGGAGGACCGCTTCGGCCTGCGCGTGGTCGCCCTCGGTTTCGACACCCTGACCGCCACCGTCGCCGTGCCGCCGGCCACCGTCGAGGACGCCGAAGCGGTCGCCGCCGAGCACCTGTCCTTCTGCCCGGACAACATCACGCAGAACGGTCCCGGCACGCTGCGGGGGTACGCCAAGTCGCTGCTGGACGCTCAGGTCTGGCAGTTCTGGTGGGACTGATCCGGCCGCCGGGCCCGGGGGCGGGGGTGGCCGGCGGGGCGGCGGGGCGGCGGCTCAGCGCAGCACGACGACCGTGGAGCCGATGACGGTGTTGTTCCACAGCTTGGTCTCGTCCGCGCGGTGCACCCGGATCGCGCCGGTGTGCAGCGAGGCGGACGGCGCCTTCACCACGTCGTCGATCGGGGCGGAGAAGGCCACCCAGGTCTCGGCGGTGTACTCGAAGAACACCGAGTGCTCGATCTTCACACCGTCGGCGCCGGTACCGGAGACGTTGCGCCCGGTGACGTAGTAGGTGCCGGGCTTGGCCGGGACCGTGCCGGGCTGCACCAGGAAGGTGGAGGTCGGCCCGGAGCGCGGCACCACCCACACCCGGTGCTGCGAGAGCGAGTAGACGATCCGCTTGCCGGTGTTGGAGTGCGGCGGCACCGGCGGCGGGGTCTGCGGCGTCGCCGGCCGGCTGGCGGAGGGGTGCGGGGTGGGCGCGGCGACGGGCGTCCTGTCCCCGGGGGACGATCCGCTGGCCTGGATCGCCAGCACCGACACCACGGCCATGGCGGCGGCGGTCAGCCCGCCCACCGTGGCCCACGAGGGTATGCCCCGGCTCATCCGGACCCCCTCCCCTTCCTCGACACGCGCTCCACGGCCGTCACGTTCCCCGGCCGCTCCGGCTACAACCGCTGGGCGACTTCGGTGGCCCAGTAGGTCAGGATCATGTTCGCACCCGCCCGCCGGATCGACGTCAGCGTCTCCAGGATCGTACGGTCCCGGTCGATCCAGCCGTTCGCGGCCGCGGCCTCGACCATCGCGTACTCACCGGAGATCTGGTACGCCGCCACCGGCACGTCGACGGTGTCCGCGACCTTCCTCAGCACGTCAAGATACGGCAACGCGGGCTTGACCATCACCATGTCCGCGCCCTCGGCGAGATCGAGCGCCAGTTCGCGCATCGACTCGCGGAAGTTCGCCGGGTCCTGCTGGTAGGTCTTGCGGTCGCCCTGCAGCGAGGAGTTGACCGCCTCCCGGAAGGGACCGTAGAACGCGGAGGCGTACTTGACGGTGTAGCCGAGGATCGAGACGTCCTGGCGCCCTATCTCGTCGAGCGCGTCGCGGATCACACCGACCTGGCCGTCCATCATCCCGGACGCCCCGACCACGTGGACGCCGGCGTCGGCCTGCACCCGGGCCATCTCGGCGTAACGTTCCAGCGTCGCGTCGTTGTCCACCCGGCCCTGGTCGTCCAGGACGCCGCAGTGCCCGTGGTCGGTGTACTCGTCCAGGCACAGGTCGGACATCACCACGACCGCGTCGCCGACCTCCGCGATGACGTCACGGATCCCCTGCTGGAGGATGCCGTCCGGGTCGGTGCCGGAGCTGCCGACCGCGTCCTTGACCTCGGGCACGCCGAAGAGCATGAGACCGCCGACACCGGCTTCGGCCGCTTCCAGGGCGGCTTTGCGCAGGGTGTCGCGCGTGTGCTGCATCACACCGGGCATCGAGGAGACCTCGACCGGGTCGCTGATGCCCTCGCGGACGAACATCGGGAGGATCAGCTCCGCGGGGTTCAGCCGCGTCTCGGCGACGAGACGGCGCATCGCCGGGGATGTCCGCAGGCGCCTCGGCCTCGCTCCGGGGAACTCGCCGTACCGGCTGCTCATGGCTGCGCCGCCTTTCGCTGGGAGGGTGTGCCAGGTTTTCCACGGTACGCCCGTGGGAGGTGTGCTCTTTCCGACGATCAGTCGGTGAGCGGGACCCCCCGAAGTGCCTCGTCCTGCTGACACGGGACCTTGCGGTCCGGCGGTGGTGTGGGGGTCCCCCAGGCGGAGCTCTGGGGGAGCGCAGTTCTCCCCCAGCCTGGCGGCTGGGTGGGGGTGCCCCCGGCGAAGCCAGGGGGAGTGGCCCCCCGCGCCCCTGGGTGGTGACCCTCCTTTCGCGGAGGAGCCGCACATACCCAGGGGCGCGGGGAACTGCGCTCCCCCAGAGCTCCGCCTGGGAGGCACCCCCGACCCACCACCGGCAGGTGGTCCCTCATCCGGCGAACAGGGGCACCCCGGAGGGTCGGGGCACCCTCAGACGCGGGCGCGGCGGCGGGCGCCGGGGCGACGCTCGCTCGGACGCGTCACCGGATCCCCCGCCTCCTCGGCAGCGGTACGGCGGGCCCTCCCGAACTCCGCCAGAGCCTGCGCCAGCGCGTGCACGGACGGCTCGGGAGCCATCACGTCCACCCGCAGCCCGTGCTCCTCCGCCGTCTTCGCGGTCGCGGGCCCGATGCAGGCGATGACCGTCACGTTGTGCGGCTTGCCGGCGATCCCCACGAGGTTGCGCACCGTCGAGGACGAGGTGAACAGGACCGCGTCGAAGCCGCCGCCCTTGATCGCCTCACGGGTCTCGGCGGGCGGCGGCGAGGCGCGCACCGTCCGGTAGGCGGTGACGTCGTCGACCTCCCAGCCGAGCTCGACCAGCCCGGCCACCAGTGTCTCGGTGGCGATGTCGGCGCGCGGCAGGAACACCCGGTCGATCGGGTCGAAGACCGGGTCGTAGGGCGGCCAGTCCTCCAGCAGCCCGGCGGCGGACTGCTCCCCGCTGGGCATCAGGTCCGGCTTGACGCCGAACTCGACCAGCGCCTGCGCGGTCTGCTCGCCGACCGCGGCGACCTTGATCCCGGCGAACGCCCGGGCGTCCAGGCCGTACTCCTCGAACTTCTCGCGCACCGCCTTGACCGCGTTGACCGAGGTGAAGGCGATCCACTCGTAGCGCCCGGTGACCAGGCCCTTGACCGCACGCTCCATCTGCTGCGGGGTGCGCGGGGGTTCGACCGCGATGGTCGGCACCTCGTGCGGCACCGCGCCGTAGGAGCGCAGCTGGTCCGAGAGGGACGCGGCCTGCTCCTTGGTGCGTGGCACCAGGACCCGCCAGCCGAACAACGGCTTGGTCTCGAACCAGGACAGCTGCTGCCGGTACGCGGTGGGCTCGCCGACCACGGCTATCGCGGCGATCGGGCCCTCCGGCGTCGGGAGCGCCTTGGTGGCCTTCAGCTCGGCGCCGATGGTGGCCAGCGTCGCGCTCCAGGTGCGCTGCCGGGTGGTGGTGCCGGCGACGGTGACGGTGAGCGCGGTGTCGGGCTTGCGCCCGCCCGCGACGAGTTCGGCGGCGGCCGCGGCCACGGTCTGCAGCGTGGTCGAGACCACCAGCGTCGCGGCGCTGGCGCCCATCTCGCTCCAGCAGCGGTCGGAGGCGGTGGCCGCGTCCACGAACCGGACGTCGCCGCTCAGCGGCACCCCGGCGTACGCGGGCACGCCCAGCGCGGCGGCGACGCCGGGGACGACCTCGAACGGGATGCCGGCCTGGGCGCAGGCCAGCATCTCCTCGGCGGTGGAAGCGTCCAGTCCGGGGTCGCCGGAGACCGCACGGACCACCCGCTTGCCGGTGCGCGCGGACGCCATGACAAGCTGTGCGGCAGCAGCGGCGGCGGCGTCGGCAGTGGCCAACTCCTCACCGCTGACGGCGGGTTCGGCTGTGCCCACGTCGGCGCGGGCGTGGCCGCGGACGACGTCGAGCACGTGGCTCGCGCCGATCAGCACGTCGGCGAGGGCCAGCGCCTCGACGGCACGCAGCGTCAGCAGTCCCGGGTCACCGGGCCCGGCACCGAGGAAGGTCACGTGACCGGCGGCTGGTGCGGCCGGGCCGACCGCGGGGCCGGCCGAGTTGGTTGTAGCGACGGCGGCGGGGTTCAAGATGTGCGCTCCCCCATAAGACCGGCCGCACCCTTGGCGAGCATCGCCACGGCGAGTTCGCGGCCAACGGCCCGCGCCTCGTCGTCCGACGCCGGTACGGGACCGGTGGTGGACATCTGCACCAGCGTGGTGCCGTCGGTGGTCCCGACGACGCCGCGCAGGCGCAGCTCGGTAAACTGCCCGTCGTCCACGAGGTCGGCCAGCGCGCCCACGGGGGCGGAGCAGCCGGCCTCAAGGGCGGCGAGCAGGGATCGCTCGGCGGTGACGGCGGCCCGGGTGAACGGGTCGTCGAGCTCGGCGAGCTGTGCGGCCAACTCCGGGTCGGAAGCGGCGCATTCGACGGCGAGCGCACCCTGCCCGGGAGCGGGCAGGCTGACGTCGGTGTCGATCAGCTCGCTCGCTTCGGCGAGCCTGCCGATACGGTTCAGCCCGGCGGCGGCCAGCACGACCGCGTCGAGCTTGCCGGAAGTAACGTACCCGATTCGGGTGTCAACGTTGCCACGGATCGGGACCGTCTCGATGTCCAGACCGTGTGACCGTGCCCACGCGTTGAGCTGCGCCATCCGGCGCGGCGAGCCGGTGCCTACCTTGGAGCCGGCCGGCAGCTGGGCGAAGGTGAGGCCGTCGCGGGCCACCAGCGCGTCGCGGGGGTCCTCCCGGACCGGGATCGCGGCCATCACCAGCCCCTCGGGCGGGGTGGTGGGCAGGTCCTTGAGGCTGTGCACCGCGAAGTCGATGTCGCCGGCGAGCAGCGCGTCGCGCAGCGCGGAGACGAACACGCCGGTGCCGCCGATCCGCGCCAGGCTCTCCTTCGAGACGTCACCGTAGGTGGTGATCTCGACGAGCTCGACCTCCCGGCCGGTCAGCCGCCGTACCTGCTCGGCGACCATGCCGGACTGCGCCAGCGCGAGCGTGCTGCGGCGGGTGCCCAGCCGCAGGGGTGTCCGGCCGGCGGCCGGAGCGCCGGCGCCGCTGTGGCCCGGGGCCGGTCGGGGGTCGGCGGCCGGGGGCCGCGCCCCTTCCGGCCCCGCAGGGTTACTCATGGCCCGCCTCGATTCGGTTCTGTGCCACCCGGGTCGGCGGCCGGGTGTCGGCCCGGCTGACGGCGGCGACCGCCTGCGGGTCGAGGTCGAAGAGTTCGCGCAGCGCGTCGGCGTACCCGGCGCCGCCGGGCTCACCGGCGAGCTGCTTGACCCGCACGGTCGGAGCGTGCAGGAGCTTGTCCACCACGCGTCGCACCGTCTGGGTGATCTCGGCGCGCTGCTTGTCGTCCAGATCGGGCAGCCTACCGTCGAGTCGGGAAAGTTCACCCGCCACGACATCGGCCGCCATGGCGCGCAGCGCCACCACGGTGGGGGTGATCCGGGCCGCCCGCTGGGCCGCGCCGAAGGCGGCGACCTCCTCGGAGACGATGGCCCGCACCTGGTCCACGTCGGCGGCCATCGGCGCGTCGGCGGAGGCCGCGGCGAGCGACTCGATGTCCGCGAAGTGCAGTCCCTCGATCCGGTGGGCGGCCGCGTCGACGTCCCGCGGCATCGCCAGGTCGAGCACGGCCAGCGGGCCGTCGCCGGTGCGCCGCTCGACCGCGGCGGCGAGGTCGTCGGCGGTCAGCACCAGGCCGGTGGAACCGGTGCAGGACACGACGAGGTCGGCGCGGGAGACCGCGTCGGGCACGTCGGCGATGGTCAGGGCGCGGGCGGTCAGGCCGGGGTTCTGCTCGGCCAGTGCGGCCGCCAGTCGCTGGGCGCGCTCGACGGTGCGGTTGGCGATGGCCAGCTCGCGCACGCCGGCGCGGGCGAGCGTGGTGGCGGCCAGCGAGGACATCGATCCGGCGCCGACCACCAGGGCGCTGCGGCCGGCCAACGGGCCGGTGGCGGGGGCGAGCTGGGACAGTCCGAAGGTGACCAGGGACTGCCCGGCCCGGTCGATCCCGGTCTCGGAGTGGGCGCGCTTGCCGACCCGCAGCGCCTGCTGGAACAGGTCGTTGATCATGCGGCCGGCGGTGTGCTGCTCCTGGCCGAGGGCCAGCGCGTCCTTGATCTGGCCGAGGATCTGGCCCTCGCCGACCACCATGGAGTCCAGCCCGCAGGCCACCGACAGCAGGTGGTGGACGGCGCGGTCCTCGTAGTGGACGTACAGGTGCGGGGTCAGCTCGTCCAGGCCGGCGCTGCTGTGCTGGGCGAGCAGCGTGGACAGTTCGGCCACACCGGCGTGGAACTTGTCGACGTCGGCGTACAGCTCTATGCGGTTGCAGGTGGCCAGCACCGCGGCCTCGGTGGCCGGTTCGGTGGCGACCGCGTCCTGGAGCAGTTTGGGGCGGGCCCCCTCGGGCAGCGCGGCGCGCTCGAGGACGCTGACAGGTGCGGTGCGGTGGCTCAGCCCCACGACGAGAAGACTCATGCGCATCCCTCGCTGCGCTCGGGCCGGCCTTCGTCCGGGACGCACCTTTCCATGATGTGCTCGCTGCGCTCGCTCATGCGGGCATCACGGCGGGTACGTCACCGTCCGGGTCCTGGCGTTCCTCACCGGCCTTGCGCTGCTCGTGGAAGGCGAGGATCTGCAGCTCGATGGAGAGGTCGACCTTGCGCACGTCCACCCCGTCGGGGACCGACAGCACGGTGGGCGCGAAGTTCAGGATGGAGGTGACGCCGGCCGCGACGAGGCGGTCGGTGACCTCCTGGGCGGCGCCGGCCGGAGTGGCGATCACACCGATGGAGACCTGGTTGTCCGCGACGATGGCCTCGAGTTCGTCGATGTGCCGCACCGGCAGGCCCGCGACCAGCCGTCCGGCCAGGCCCGCGTCGGCGTCCAGCAGCGCGGCGACCCGGAAGCCGCGGGAGGCGAACCCGCCGTAGTTGGCGAGGGCGGCGCCGAGGTTGCCGATACCGACGATCACGACCGGCCAGTCCTGGGTGAGGCCGAGTTCCCGGCTGATCTGGTACACGAGGTACTCGACGTCGTAGCCGACCCCCCTGGTCCCGTAGGAGCCGAGGTAGGAGAAGTCCTTGCGCAGCTTCGCGGAGTTGACTCCGGCGGCGGCGGCGAGTTCTTCGGAGGAGACGGTGGGCACCGAGCGCTCCGAGAGTGCTGTCAGTGCCCGCAGATACAGCGGAAGCCTGGCGACGGTGGCCTCGGGAATTCCTCGGCCGCGGGTCGCCGGACGGTGTGTTCGGCCAGTTGCCACGGTGCTCCTGCGGGTAGAGCTGGGCTGAGGGCGACCACGGTCTTTGGGGACGCCCCGTGGACGCCAGGCTATGTCTTTGTGAACGCGTGCACAAAGATGGTGTCCGATTTGCCCGGCGGAAGTGATGGGCATCACGCATGCCCATGCCGGGCATTCGGCACTGTTCGCCGCCCCGAATCGTTGCTGCGCCGCACCCACAACCCCTCCGCCGAGGCCAGCGCACCGGACGGCTCCGGCCAGTGCAGCGCGGCCGCGGCGGCCAGCGCCTCGGACAACCCGGGCAGCGCCGGGGCGTGGTGGGCCAGCAGCGCCGCGGTCGCGCGGGCGTCACCGAGCGCGGTGTGCGGACTCCAGTCGGTGAGCCCGATCGCCGCGGCGCAGGCTCGCAGCGACAGCCCGTACGGGGAGCGGCCCGCGCCGGCGCCCGCGATCCGCATCGTGCACACCTCGGGCACCGGGGGCAGCCGCAGTCCCAGGCGTGCGTACTCGGCGACCAGGAACGCCCGGTCGCAGCCGACGTTGTGCCCGACCAGCACCCGGCCGCGCAACAGCGCCAGCAGCCGCGCGGCGATCGCGTCGAACCGCGGCGCCTCGCTCAGGTGCTCCGGCTCGATGCCGTGGATGTGGGTGGGGCCGACCGGCCCCTGCGGGTCGACCAGGGTCGTGAACTCGCCCTGCGGCACCAGGTCCTGGTCCAGCAGCAGCACCGCGAGTTCGACCACCCGGTGCCGGTGCGAGGACGATCCGGTCGCCTCCAGGTCGACGACGGCATAGCCGTACGCACCCTCGGTCCGGCCCGGAAGCACGCGTCCACACTCCTCACGCATCGCCCCCGGGTGTACAAAACGCCCTCGATGGTAATCGAATATGCGGGTACGGAGGTAATGCGCTCAAAATGCCCATGCGTTCGTGCACGGATTCACGTGGGCCTACCGGCGGGTCAGGCGGTGAGGGCCGCCCGCAGCCGCTGCTCGTCGACCCGCCAGAAGGTGTGCTGCTCGCCGTCGACCAGCACCACCGGGATCTGCTCCCAGTACCGGTCGTACAACTCGGCGTCCTGGGTGATGTCCTGCTCGGTCACCTCCGCGCCGGTCTGCGCCGCGACCCGCTCCACCACGGCGCGGGCGTCGTCGCACAGGTGGCAGCCGGGCTTGCCGATCAGGGTCACCGTCTTCGGGGGCGTCGTCGTCATACCCGCCATTGTGTCCCGCCCCGTTCACGCGCCCGCATCCCGGGCGAAGCGGCCCCGACCCCTGATCTGGTTATGCTCGCGCCATGGCCGCTCTCAAATGGCTCACCCCCCGTAGGCAGTCCGCCACCGAGCGGAGCGTGCTGGCAGGAGAGGCCGCCGCGGAGGCCGCGCTCGACAGTGGGGCGCGGTCGGCCGACGCGACCGCCGAATCGCACGAACCTCCGTTCCCGGTCGCGGGCGACCCCCGGGCCGCCGCCTTCTTCGACCTCGACAACACCGTGATGCAGGGTGCCGCCCTCTTCCACTTCGGCCGCGGGCTGTACAAGCGGAAGTTCTTCGACAAGCGCGACCTGCTCCGCTTCGCCTGGCAGCAGGCGTACTTCCGGTTGGCCGGTTCCGAGGACCCCGAACACATGCAGGACGCCCGCGACAGCGCGCTGTCCATCGTCAAGGGGCACCGCGTCGAGGAACTGATGAGCATCGGCGAGGAGATCTACGACGAGTACATGGCCGGCAAGATCTGGCCGGGCACCCGGGCGCTCGCCCAGGCCCACCTCGACGCCGGGCAGCGGGTCTGGCTGGTCACGGCCGCGCCCGTGGAGACCGCGACGATCATCGCCCGCCGGCTCGGGCTGACCGGGGCGCTCGGCACGGTCGCCGAGTCGGTCGGCGGGGTCTACACCGGGCGGCTGGTCGGCGAGCCGCTGCACGGCCCGGCCAAGGCGGAGGCGGTCCGCGCGCTGGCGACCGCCGAGGACCTGGACCTGTCGCGGTGCGCGGCGTACAGCGACTCCACCAACGACATCCCGATGCTCTCGCTGGTCGGGCACCCGTACGCGGTCAACCCCGACAGCGCGCTGCGCCGGCACGCGCGCGCGGAGGGCTGGCGGCTGCGGGACTACCGCACGGGGCGCAAGGCCGTGAAGATCGGCGTCCCGGCGGCCGCGGGCATGGGCGCCGTCGCGGGCGGGGTCCTGGCCGCGGTGGCCGTCCGGCGCCGCTACCGCTGAACCGCGGGGGCCGCCCGCGCCGCCCTTCCCGGGGCGGATCCGGCGGCTCCCCCGCGCGTTGCGGTCGCCCGCCGACCACCCTCCGACCGACGTCCGGCCGTACTTCCGGCGGACCTCGACACGGACACAACACGCGCTTCACACGAGCGCTTCACGACCGGAAGTGGTCAACTGGCGTGCCCTGTTCGATAATTGGTCGATCACCATTCCGCACAGGAAGTGCCGGAAACGGCGAATTCCACAACTCGGTGTAGCGTCGCCTGTACGAAGCGTTATTCTCCTCAGACGCATTCCGGTACCCACACGTCGCCACGACGGGTGAACGGTCCCGTACTGCACGTGATGGAAGTTCTGCCTCTGGGAGTCCCGTGTACCCACACGACGGGGTTGTCACCTCCGGCCTGGCTGCGCTGCGCGCTCTGGTCCTCGACCAGTTGCCGCGTACGGTCCCCGCGTACGCCGTGCCCACCCTCGCCACGTCCGGTCCCACCGTCCCCGGCTCGGCCTACGCCCTTGCCGAAGTCAGCACCGCCGCAGGCAGACGCACCCGCACCAGTGGCCCGCAGCGCGGCCAGACCGCCGCCGACCGCGCCACCCAAGCCCGACGGCCCGCGTCGGACACCGACAGCGGCCGCATGATGGACCTGGTCGAAGCCGCGCAGGCGGGCGAGACCGAGGCCTTCGGGCGGCTGTACGACCACTACAGCGACACCGTCTACCGCTACATCTACTACCGCGTCGGCTCCAAGGCGACCGCCGAGGACCTGACCAGCGAGACGTTCCTGCGCGCCCTGCGCCGGATCGGCACCTTCACCTGGCAGGGCCGCGATTTCGGCGCCTGGCTGGTCACCATCGCCAGGAATCTGGTCGCCGACCATTTCAAGTCGAGCAGATTCCGGCTCGAAGTGACCACCGGCGAAATGCTGGACGCCAACGAGGTGGCCCGCAGCCCCGAGGAATCGGTCCTGGAACAGCTCTCCAACGAGGCGCTGCTCACCGCCGTCCGCAAACTCAACCCGCAGCAGCAGGAATGCATCACGCTGCGCTTCCTGCAGGGCCTGTCGGTGGCCGAGACCGCCCGCGTGATGGGCAAGAACGAGGGAGCCATCAAGACGCTCCAGTACCGTGCCGTACGCACCCTGGCCCGCCTGCTGCCCGAAGACGCCAGGTGAGCCCCGCGTGCGGTGCGCCCTGCCCGATCATCAGACCTGCGTAACCCAACCGGACCGGCACTCGTTGCATCACATGCAGACACTTCCGCGCCGCACGCCGCTCAGCGTTTTTCACCCGATCGGGTGGACGGCATCGGGCAGGGCAACCTTCCGGACGGCTGAGGGAGTCGAGTGTGGAGACGAGAGGAGGTGCCGCCCGTGATCGGACAGGCAACGGCACACCGCCGGGCGAACGCCTTCGCCCAGGCGGTCGAGGACGCCGGGCTGGACGGCGGCCGCGAGGAGACCACCGGTGAGCACGGCGCCGGTGCCGGTGCGGACGCCACTGCCGACGACCCCAGGACCGGTGCCCGTGGCACCGGTTCCGGCGGTCGGGACAAACACGGCGCGCACAGCGCCGGTGGGCACGGCGCGGGACACGGCTCCCATGCCGCCGACCGGAACGCCGACCCCGAGCAGGTCTCGATGGTCGCGCTCGCCGGCGCCCTCGGCCGGCGCCCCCGCCCCGCCATGGACCCCGAGAGCAAGACGGTGCAGCGCGCCCAGCTCATCGCGGCCATGGAGCAGGCGATCGCCGACGGCAGCTTCCGCGCCACCGCCCGGGTGCCCGAGCAGCGCGCCGAGAGCAGCCGGCCCGCGTCCGCGCTGCGCAGGCTCGCGCCGCGCTCCCGGCTGTCGCGCCGGATCGCGGTGGGCGGGCTGACCATGGGGGTCGCCGCGGGTGCCTTCGGCGGAGTCGCGGCGGCGAGTACCAACGCGCTTCCCGGGGACAGCCTGTACGGCCTCAAGCGCAGCATGGAGGACATCAAGCTCGACATGGCGGGCAACGACGCCTCCCGCGGCAAGGTCTACCTCGACATGGCGTCCACCCGCATGCAGGAGGCGCGCCGGCTGATGGACCGCGGGCGCGGCGGACAGCTCGACGACGAGTCGGTCGGCGAGGTGCGCAGGGCGCTGTCCGGGATGAACCAGGAGGCGTCCGAGGGGCACCGGCTGCTCACGGCGGCCTACCGGAAGGACGGCTCGCTGCAGCCGATGGAGCTGCTGAACACCTTCGCGGAGAGCCACCGGGAGAGCTGGACCGATCTCAGCGGGAAGCTGCCCAGCCAACTCGCCGACGTCTCCGACCAGGTGACCTCGCTCTTCGACGCCATAGACGCGGAGGTCGCTCCGCTCTCCCTGCCGCAGAAGGACACCCCCGGCACGCCCGCCACCCGCGGCGGGACCGGCAACGGGTCCGGCCACAGCGGCGGTACGCCCACCGGCGGGCCGTCGGGCACCCCGTCCGCCACCACCACGGCGAAGGGCTCGGCGGGCGAGGACAGCGGTCAGACCCCCAGCCCGTCGCCCTCCGGCAGCGTTCCCGACGGGCTCATCGGCGGCTCGGGCAACCTGTTCGACACGCCCACCGGACAGCCCACCACCGGGACGACCCCGACGGAGACCCCCACCACACCGCACTCCGTCGAGCTGCCCCCGCTGCTGCCCGGTCTCCTTCCGGGTCTCGGCCTGACCAGCAGCGACGACGACCAGGGCTGAGCCGGGAGCGCCGCAGCCGGCACGCAGAGCACGCAGAGGGGCGGTCACCCGCAACGGGTCGACCGCCCCTCTTCGTCCGGGCTCACCGGAGGAGCACCGAGCTCCTCAGAAGAACACCGACCGCCGCTCCACCAGAAGTTCGTACAGCGTGTGCTGGATCGTCTCGCGCACCTGGTCGGTCAGGTTGAACACGAGCATCGGGTCGTCCGCGGCCTCGGGCGGGTAGGTGTCGGTGGCGATGGGCTCGCCGAACTGGATCGTCCACTTGGTCGGCAGGGGCAGCAGGCCGAGCGGGCCGAGCCACGGGAAGGTGGGGGTGAGCGGGAAGTACGGGATGCCGAGGATCCGCGCGAGGGTACGGGAGTTGCCGATCATCGGGTAGATCTCCTCCGCGCCCACCACGGAGCACGGCACGATCGGCACCCTCGTCTTCAGCGCGGTCGCCACGAACCCGCCGCGCCCGAACCGCTGGAGCTTGTACCGCTCGGAGAACGGCTTGCCGATGCCCTTGAAGCCCTCGGGCATCACCCCGACCACCTCGCCCCGCTCCAGCAGCAGCTGCGCGTCCTCCGCGCAGGCGAGGGTGTGACCGGCCTTCCGCGCCAGCTCGTTGACGACCGGGAGGACGAACACCAGGTCCGCGGCGAGCAGTCGCAGATGCCGCCCGGCCGGATGGTGGTCGTGCACGGCCACCTGCGTCATCAGCGCGTCGATCGGCAGCGTCCCGGAGTGGTTCGACACCACCAGGGCACCGCCCTCCGCGGGGATGTTCTCGATGCCTTTGACCTCGACCCGGAAGTACCCCTCGTACATGGGCCGGAGCAGCGACAGGAGCACCTGGTCGGTCAGGTCGGGGTCGAACCCGAACTCGTCGACGTCGTAGTCCCCCGTCACCCGGCGCCGCAGGAAGGACAGCCCCGCCGCGACCTTCTGCTCCCACGGCCCGCCGAGCAGCCGGTCCGCGACCGCGCCGAGCGCCGCGGGCAGCGACGTGCCCGGACCGGACCCGGACGCGTCGGAGGTGTCGGACGCGTCGGGCCCGGACCCGGCGGGAGCCTCGTCCCGCGGGCCGTCCGCGGCCGCTGCGGGCTCCGAGCCGTCCGCCTGCGCCGGAATGCCCGGACCGTCCTCCGGTACGGCCGCCAGCGGCGCCTGGGGGCCGCTCTCGGCCTTCTGTGCCGGCGCCGGCGCACCCGGCTTGCGCTCCCGGCCCCGTGACCGCCTCGCCCCGGTCCCGCCACCACTCCCGCGGCGACGGGCGTCGTCCCCGAAGGGAAGGACCTTCGCGTCCGTCATGGCTGCCGCTCCTTCTGCCGCTGCGTGCCCTTGGGTCCTACGTGGTCCGGCGCCGCCGTGTTCACCGCTCATCGCACCGGGTCCGCTCGCCGCACCCGGTCCGCCACCCCGTCGACCGCGGCCGACAGCCGCGCGGGCGGCAGCAGGCCGGCCGGGCGGGTCCGGGCGAAGTCGTGGAAGGTCTCGGCGGTGGTGTACGCGGCGCGGAAGCCCAGCGTCTCGCGCATCTGCCGGGTGTCGACCACCCGGCCGTGGGTGAGCAGCCGGATCTGCTCGCTGGAGAAGTCCGTCACACCCGCGGTCCGCAGCACCCGGCCCACCCAGGTCACCGCGGGCAGCAGCACCGGTACGGTCGGGCGGCCCAGCCTGCGCGCGGTCTGCGAGAGCAGCAGCACCCCGTCGCCGGCGATGTTGAACGTGCCGCTGTTGAGGGTCCCGCGCCGCGCCTCGGTGGACGCGACCACCAACACCTCGTTGACGTCGTCCTCGTGCACGAACTGCAGCCTGGGGTCGTAGCCGAACACGGTCGGCAGCACCGGCAGGTCGAAGAACTCCGCCAGCGGGGTGTCCGCCCGCGGGCCCAGGATGTTCGCGAACCGCAGCACCGCCACCGCGACGTCCGGCCGGCGCCGGGCGAAGCCGCGCACGTAGCCCTCGACCTCGACCGCGTCCTTCGCGAAGCCGCCGCTGGGCAGCGACTTGACCGGGGTGGTCTCGGTGAACACGGCCGGGTCGCGCGGCGCCGAACCGTAGACACTCGTCGTGGACTTCACCACCAGCCGCCGCACCGTCGGCGCCTTCTGGCACGCGCCGAGCAACTGCATCGTGCCGATGACGTTGGTCTCCTTGGCCTGCGCGCGCCCGCCGGAGCCCAGCGGGGTGCCGCTGACGTCCAGGTGCACCACGGTGTCCACGGAGTGCTGGGCAAGCACCTTGCCGATCATCGGCTGCCGGATGTCGGCCCGGACGAACTCGGCGTCCCCCAGGTCGTGCTCCGGTGGCACCGCGTCCACCGCGACCACGCGGTCGACCTCGGGCTCGCGCTGCACGCGGCGGACGAACCGCCCGCTGAGCTGCCGCGCGACTCCGGTGACGAGCACCACCTTGCCCACGTTCAGCGCCTTCCTAGGGGAATGCTGTCACCGTACCCCGCCGCTGTTGCGCGACGGTGACGAAACGCCCCGCGCCCTGACCGGTCGCTTCCCTGCCCCCTCCCATGCCACTGCCCCCTTCGCCCGCCCTGAATCAGGCGGAGGAAGGGGGCAGGAGAGCGGCAGAAGAGCTCGCTTACTTCTTGTTACGGCGCTGAACTCGCGTCCGCTTGAGAAGCTTGCGATGCTTCTTCTTCGCCATACGCTTACGCCGCTTCTTGATGACTGAGCCCACGACTACCCTCGCTTCGGTTTCACTCGGTGCGGGGCGTCCGAGCCCACACGACCTACGTCGGCCTAGCCTACCCGCCCCGAGCGGACGAACGTAACCGAGGCCCACGCGGTCCGTCACCGACCCGTCACCGGGCCGCCTCGGGCAGCTCAGGCAGATTCCACCCCCACATAGGACTCGCGCAGGTAGTCGTGCACGGCCTGCTCCGGAACCCGGAACGACCGCCCCACGCGGATCGCCGGCAGATGACCGCTGTGCACCAGCCGGTACACGGTCATCTTCGACACCCTCATCACGGCCGCTACTTCGGCGACGGTGAGGAACACGACCTCGTTCAGAGGCCGACTTTCAGTTACTGCCATGACACACCTGAACCTTCCGCACATGACGGCCACCGGCTTCCCCTCCGGCGACTCCAAACAGGCATGTGCGCTCCCCATCAGATTAGGGGCGGATGATGCAAGTGGGGAAGAGGAGTTGCCAAGGGTTGACTACTGTGCGAGCCACGCACTTTTGAGCACGTACCTGGTGACCGGCCGGTAATGATCCGAGCGGGCGGTGTCGTCGAGTGGTACGGCCACCGACACCCTGCCCTCCGCCTCCGCCACGAAAACAGCCGGGTCGTCGCAGTCCCCCAGGCCGATCGCCTCGATGCCCAACTGTCCTGCTCCGCAGACGAATCCGTGGTCTCCCACCACCAGTTTCGGCAGCGTCCCGGCCTGCTCGGCGGTGGCCGCCAGGGCCGCCCGGACCGGCAGCGGCGAGTGCGTGTGCGCCCCTCCTTCCGCCCCCTCGGAACGCACCAGAGCCACCCCGCCGACGTAGCTGAGCTTGTGCGCACGTACGCCGAAGTGTGTGGACATCCGCATGCAGTGATCGTAGTGCGGGGTGAGCACTTGGCAGCCTGCCGCCGACAAGGCGGCCGCCAAAGTTGCGTAGAATCCGAGGAGACGATGTGGATGTCCTGTGCCCAAGAGGACGGGGGAGCGGTCGTGCGCGGCCCGTGCCAGGCGTTCCGCGAACGCGTCCAGCGCCGCGACCGTACGGTCCGGATCGATCGCGTCCTGCCCCGAGGTCTGCCGCGGATCGGCCGACACCCCGCACCGGTCGGCCATCAGGCGCAGCAGATCGGACCGGCTCCACTCGCCGTCCGGATCGAGACCGCAGGTCTGCCGCGGATCACGCGCCGCGAACAGGCCGTAGTTCACCAGGCTCTGCTCACGCGCAGTGGTCACCTTGCCCGCAAGGCCGACCGCCACCAGATGTGCGCGCAGCGCACCCACACTCACCACGTGCCCGATCCTGCCCGGATCCCCGGGATCCGCGCATGACGAATCCTCCGAAATCACCCCGACGAGTGGGTCGGTGGGGCCGCGGCGACCCACTGGATCGGGTCACGGCCATCCCGCCGGTTGCCCGCCCTCTGGGTCAGGGCAGCAGCCCGTGCAGCGGGAACGCCGCCCGCCGCGTGGCCAGCACCGCCTGGTCCAGCCGCGACGCCGGGTCGTACCCGCCGTCGTCGAACCCGGTCCACCGCGCCGCCGCCCCGTCCGTCATCCGCGCCGGCACCGACCCCCGGGTCAGCGCATAGACCTGCTCCTGCCACTCCTGCGGCACCGCGGTCTCCGGCGCGACCGGCGCGCCCGCCGCGATCCCCACCAGGTGCGTCCACGCCCGCGGCACCACGTCCGCGACCGCGTACCCGCCGCCGCCGAGCGCCACCCAGCGCCCCTCCGCGTGCTCGTGCGCCAGCCGGTGGCACGCCTCCGCGACCACCCGCTGCGCGTCCAGCGACACCGCCAGATGCGCCAACGGGTCCTCGACGTGGGTGTCCACGCCGTGCTGCGACACCAGCACCTGCGGCCGGAACGCCGCCACCAGCTCCGGCACCACCGCGTGGAAGGCCCGCAGCCAGCCCGCGTCCCCGGTCCCGGCCGGCAACGCCACGTTCACCGCGCCGCCCTCCGCCACCGCCCCACCGGTCTCCTCCGGCCACCCCGTGTGCGGGAAGAGCGTGCGCGGGCTCTCGTGCAGCGAGATCGTCAGCACCCGCGGCTCGTCCCAGAAGGCCGTCTGCACGCCGTCACCGTGATGTACGTCGGTGTCCACGTAGACCACGCGCTCCGCGCCCGACTCCAGCAGCCGCGCCACCGCGAGCGCCGCGTCGTTGTAGACGCAGAAGCCCGCCGCCTCCCCCGGCATCGCGTGGTGCAGACCGCCGGCGAAGTTCACCGCGTGGTCGGCCTCGCCCCGCCACACCGCCTCCGCCGCGCCCACCGACTGCCCGGCGATCAGCGCGGACGCCTCGTGCATCGCCGCGAACGCCGGGTTGTCCATACTGCCGATGCCGTACCGCGCCTCCGAACCGCCCTGCGCGGCAAGCGGATCCGCCGAGGCGCGGCGCACCGCGGCGATGTAGTCGGACCGGTGCACGAGTTCCAGCGTCGACTCCCCGGCCGGCGGCGCCGCCACCACCTTCAGCCGCGCGTCCAACCCGAACGCCCGCACCAGGCCCCACGTCAGCTTCAGCCGCACCGGGTCCATCGGGTGCCCCGGCCCGAAGTCGTACGCCGTTACCTGGTCATCCCACATCAGCTGTGCGCGGCCGCTCATGGCCGACACCGTACCCGGCGGGTCCGGCCGCGAAGGACCGCGCGTACAGCAGCGTCGCCCCGACCAGCACCATCGGTACGAGCATCGCGCCGCGGTAGCTCCACGCGTCGCCGAGCGCCCCCACCAGCGGCGATCCGACCAGGAAACCCACGTAGTTGAAGATGTTCAGCCGGGCGATCGCCGAGTCCGACGCGTCGGGGAACATCCGCCCGGCCGCGGCGAAGGTCTGCGGCACGATCACGCACAACCCGAGCCCGAGCAGCGTGAAACCGAGCATGCCCACCCACGCCCCGGGCGCCACCGCCACCACCGCGAACCCGGCCATCGCGACCACCGTGCCCAGCCGCACGACCGTGACCGCCCCGAACCGCCGCACCCCCTGGTCCCCGACCGCCCGCCCGATCAGCGTCGTCACCATGTAGACCGCGTACGGCACCGTGGAGAGCTGGTCCGAGCTGTGCAGGGTGTCCTGGAGGTACTTCGCGGACCAGTTGGAGACCGTCGAGTCGCCGATGTACGCGAACGCCATCACCAGGCACAGCGGCAGCAGCATGCGCATCACGACCTGCTGCGGGCCCGAGGACGCCCCGGGACGGGCGGTGGACGGCCTGCCGGGGCCCCGGTCGGCGGCCCCGGCCGGTTCGGGCCCGTACGGCACCACCGGGCCGCCGCCGGCCCCGTCGTCGGGCTCCTGGTCCCGGTACCAGCGGCTCGCGGTGAGGGTCAGCGGGATCAGCACCAGCACCGCGGGGCCGTAGAGCGAGAACAGCGCGAAGTGCCAGTGCGCGCCCGACCACGCCAGCGACGCCCCCACGATGCCGCCCAGGCTGTAGGCCGCGTGGAAGCCCAGCATGATGCTCTGCCCCCAGGCCCGCTGGAGGCTCACCCCGAGCATGTTCATCGACGCGTCCAGGCCGCCCACGCACACCCCGAACAGGGCGAGCGTCACGGCGGCCACCCACATCCGGTCCCCCGCGCCCAGCCCGACCAGCACCAGCCCGACCACCGGCTGGACCCAGCGCAGCACCACGCTCGGCCGCACCCGCTTCACCAGCTGCTCGGTCAGCACGCTCCCGACCCCGGCCAGGATCGGCACCGCGGCCAGGAACACCGGGAGCAGCCCGTCACTGATCCCGTAGCGGTCCTGGATCGCCGGGATACGGGTGACGAGCAGCGCGAAGAGGACGCCCTGCGCGAAGAAGCTGACCGCGAGGGCGGCCCGGCCGTACCGCAGGGCCTGCGGGCGTGTGACGTCCGTCATAAGCGAGCAGGGTAGGCGGGAAAGCTACGGATGAGTAGGTCCCGTGGCGCGCGAATCCCCGGAGGGCCGCGCAGGGGGAGACCTCAGCTCAACGGAACGGCTCAGCGGGACAGCAGGCCGGGCAGCTCCGCCATCGTCCCGAAGAGCGCGGTGGCCCCCGCCAGTTCCTCGGCCGGTGTCATCGCGGTGAAGCCGTAGACGTCCATGCCGGCCGCACGGGCCGCCTGCACGCCGAGCCGGCTGTCCTCCACCACGGCACAGCGCTCGGGGGCGAATCCGAGGACGCGGGCAGCGTGCAGGAACAGGTCGGGCGCCGGCTTGCCGCGCCCCACGTCCTCGGCCGAGAAGATCCGCTCCTCCCCGAACCGCGCGTACAGGCCGGTCTTCCGCAGCGCGACCCGGATCCGCTCGTGGCTCCCGGACGACGCGAGGCAGTACGGCACCCCGTCCGCCGTCAGCTTGTCCAGCACCTCCGCCACACCGTCGACGGCCTCGAGTTCCCGCTCGAAAGCGGCGAACACCCGCGCGTGGTACGTCGTGTCGAAGTCGGCGGGCAGCGCCGCACCCGACCGCTCGCGGACCAGATCGTGGATGCGGTGCGAGGCGGCACCCATGAAGTCGCGGACCGACTCCTCGTAGGTGGTGGGGTGGCCGGCCCCGGTCAGGTGGTCGGCGAGGATGCGGTTGGAGATCGGCTCGCTGTCCACCAGCACGCCGTCATTGTCGAAGATCACCAGGTCGTACTGCACACACTCACGCTACAGCGCCCCACAACGCAAAAAAGCCCCGGCCCCCGATCGGAATCGGGAGCCGGGGCTCAAGAATTGTTCGGCGGTGTCCTACTCTCCCACAGGGTCCCCCCTGCAGTACCATCGGCGCTGAAAGGCTTAGCTTCCGGGTTCGGAATGTAACCGGGCGTTTCCCTAACGCTATGACCACCGAAACACTACGAAACAACACGCTGGTTGCTTCAGAACTACACAGTGGACGCGAACAAATATGGACAAGCCCTCGGCCTATTAGTACCGGTCAGCTCCACCCCTCACGAGGCTTCCACATCCGGCCTATCAACCCAGTCGTCTACTGGGAGCCTTACCCCATCAAGTGGGTGGGAGCCCTCATCTCGAA